>NZ_CP046557.1:0-4850895 GCF_009740165.1 Leclercia sp. Colony189 | reverse complement strand
GAAGCGACCCCGCGATTTAGGCCGCATATTGGAAAAATTAATGAGTAGCGACAAATTTTTGCTTAAATGATCTAACGAAGATCCTGGACGATCCTTGCGATTTGCCCGGGAGCCCGTATAATTCCCCACCCGGCGCGTGGGACTCGATTTCCTGCGTCTGACGCTGCTCAATTTGCACGCTAAAAACGTGCGGAAAGACGCGGGAAATAAGGAAAGAGAATTGACTCCGGAGTGTACAATTATTACAATCCGGCCTCTTTAATCACCCATGGCTTCGGCGTCCATCGTTCGTTATTCGTTCGGACTCCACAAAAAGTCATTGAATTTATTCAAGTTTAGGTAGAAATCGCCATGAAACGCACTTTTCAACCGTCTGTACTGAAGCGCAACCGTTCTCACGGCTTCCGTGCTCGTATGGCTACTAAAAATGGTCGTCAGGTTCTGGCACGTCGTCGTGCTAAAGGCCGTTCACGTCTGACCGTTTCCAAGTAATTAAGCTAACCCCTGAGTGGTTAAGCTAGCATTTCCCAGGGAGTTACGTTTGTTAACTCCCACTCATTTCACTTTCGTCTTCCAGCAGCCACAACGGGCTGGCACGCCGCAAATCACCATTCTCGGCCGCCAAAATTCGCTGGGGCATCCCCGTATCGGTCTCACTGTCGCCAAGAAAAACGTTAAGCGTGCGCATGAACGCAATCGGATTAAACGTCTGACGCGTGAAAGCTTCCGTTTACGTCAACATGAACTGCCTTCTATGGATTTCGTGGTGGTGGCTAAAAAAGGGGTTGCCGACCTCGATAACCGTGCTCTCTCGGAAGCGTTGGAAAAATTATGGCGCCGCCACTGTCGCCTGGCTCACGGGTCCTGATCGGCCTTATCCGGGTCTATCAACGCCTGATTAGTCCGCTACTCGGGCCACACTGCCGTTTCAGACCGACCTGTTCGCAATACGGAATTGAGGCATTGCGCAGGTTTGGAGTGATAAAAGGCAGTTGGTTGACGGTGAAACGCGTATTAAAATGCCACCCTTTACACCCAGGTGGAGACGACCCCGTCCCTCCAGGACCTTTTGATACCAGAGAACACTAACGATGGATTCGCAACGCAATCTTCTTATCATCGCTTTGTTGTTCGTGTCTTTCATGATCTTCCAGGCTTGGGAGCAGGACAAAAATCCTCAACCTCAGCAGCAGGTCACGCAGACAACGACCACCGCAGCGGGTAGCGCCGCCGACCAGGGCGTACCGGCCAGTGGCCAGGGGAAACAGATTACGGTTAAGACCGATGTGCTTGAGCTGACTATCAACACCCGTGGTGGTGATATTGAGCAGGCGCTGCTGTTGACCTACCCGAAAGAGCTGAAGTCTTCCGAACCTTTCCAGCTGCTGGAAACCACGCCTGAGTTTATCTATCAGGCACAGAGCGGCCTGACCGGTCGTGATGGCCCGGATAACCCGGCTAACGGTGCGCGTCCGCTGTATAACGTAGACAGCGATACCTTTGTGCTGGCCGATGGTCAGAACGAAATCACCATTCCGCTGACCTACACCGACGCCGCGGGTAACACCTTCACCAAAACCTTCACCCTGAAACGCGGTGAGTTTGCGGTAAACGTGGGCTATAACGTACAGAACGCCGGAGCGAAGCCGCTGGAAGTGTCGACCTTTGGTCAGCTGAAGCAGTCCATCAATCTGCCGTCGCACCGCGACACCGGAAGCAGCAACTTCGCGCTGCACACCTTCCGCGGCGCAGCGTACTCTACGCCAGACGCGAAATACGAGAAATACAAGTTCGACACCATCGCCGATAACGAAAACCTGAACGTCAGCTCCAAAGGCGGCTGGGTTGCGATGCTGCAGCAGTATTTCGCTACCGCGTGGATCCCGAATAACGACGGTACCAACAACTTCTATACCGCGAACCTGGGTAACGGTGTTGCCGCTATCGGCTATAAGTCTCAGCCGGTTCTGGTTCAGCCGGGTCAAACCGGTACGCTGGCCAGCACCCTGTGGGTCGGCCCGGAAATCCAGGACAAAATGGCTGCCGTGGCGCCGCACCTGGACCTGACCGTAGACTACGGTTGGTTGTGGTTCATCTCTCAGCCGCTGTTCAAGCTGCTGAAGTGGATCCACAGCTTCCTGGGTAACTGGGGCTTCTCCATCATCGTTATCACCTTTATCGTTCGTGGCATCATGTACCCGCTGACCAAAGCGCAGTACACCTCCATGGCGAAGATGCGTATGCTACAGCCGAAGATTCAGGCGATGCGTGAGCGTCTGGGCGATGACAAGCAGCGTCAGAGCCAGGAGATGATGGCCCTGTACAAAGCCGAGAAAGTGAACCCGCTGGGTGGCTGCTTCCCGCTGCTGATCCAGATGCCTATCTTCCTTGCGCTCTACTACATGCTGATGGGCTCCGTTGAGCTGCGCCACGCGCCGTTCGCGCTGTGGATCCATGACCTCTCCGCACAGGACCCGTACTACATCCTGCCGATCCTGATGGGCGTGACGATGTTCTTCATCCAGAAGATGTCGCCGACCACCGTGACCGACCCGATGCAGCAGAAGATCATGACCTTTATGCCGGTCATCTTCACCGTGTTCTTCCTGTGGTTCCCGTCAGGTCTGGTGCTGTACTATATCGTCAGCAACCTGGTAACCATCCTTCAGCAACAGCTGATCTACCGTGGTCTGGAAAAACGTGGCCTGCATAGCCGCGAAAAGAAAAGCTCCTGATCCCAAGTAGGCTGTAGCTAAAATAAAGGCGGTCATCAGACCGCCTTTTTTATTGCGTTAAGAAGAGACAAACCATGAGCCATAACGACACTATCGTCGCCCAGGCAACCCCACCGGGACGCGGTGGTGTGGGCATTCTGCGTATCTCCGGCCTGAAGGCGCGCGAGGTAGCAGAAGCGGTGCTGGGTAAACTGCCAAAGCCACGCTATGCCGATTATCTGCCCTTTAAAGATAGCGACGGAACGGCGCTGGATCAGGGCATCGCACTCTGGTTCCCGGGCCCGAACTCCTTTACCGGCGAAGATGTGCTCGAGCTGCAGGGCCACGGCGGGCCGGTGATCCTCGACCTGCTGCTGAAACGCATTCTGACCCTGCCGGGCGTACGCATCGCTAAACCGGGCGAGTTCTCCGAGCGGGCGTTTCTGAACGACAAGCTGGATCTGGCCCAGGCAGAAGCGATTGCCGACCTGATCGACGCCAGCTCCGAGCAGGCCGCGCGCTCGGCGCTGAACTCGCTGCAGGGCGCCTTTTCCGCGCGCGTTAACCATCTGGTGGAAGCACTTACTCACCTGCGCATCTACGTGGAAGCAGCCATTGATTTCCCGGATGAGGAGATCGACTTCCTCTCCGATGGCAAAATCGAAGCCCAGCTTAACGCGGTGATGAACGATCTCGACGCGGTACGTGCCGAGGCGCGTCAGGGCAGCCTGCTGCGCGAAGGGATGAAGGTGGTGATTGCTGGTCGCCCTAATGCCGGGAAATCGAGCCTGCTGAATGCCCTGGCGGGGCGCGAAGCGGCAATTGTTACCGACATTGCTGGTACCACCCGCGACGTGCTGCGGGAACATATTCATATCGATGGTATGCCGCTGCATATCATCGACACCGCGGGCTTACGCGATGCCAGTGACGAAGTGGAGCGTATCGGTATCGAGCGCGCCTGGCAGGAGATCGAGCAGGCCGACCGGGTGCTGTTTATGGTCGACGGGACTACCACCGCCGCCGTTGACCCGGCCGAGATCTGGCCAGACTTTATCGCCCGCCTGCCGGCAAAACTGCCGATCACCGTGGTGCGTAACAAAGCGGACGTCACCGGCGAAACGCTGGGTATCAGCGATGTGAATGGTCACTCACTTATCCGTCTGTCGGCGCGCACCGGCGAGGGTGTGGATGAGCTGCGCAACCATCTGAAGCAGAGCATGGGCTTTGATACCAGCATGGAGGGCGGCTTCCTCGCCCGTCGTCGCCATTTGCAGGCACTGGAAGAGGCGGCACAGCATCTGGATCAGGGTAAAGCGCAGCTGCTCGGCGCCTGGGCCGGAGAGTTGCTGGCAGAAGAGCTGCGTCTGGCGCAGCAGGCGTTAAGCGAGATCACCGGGGAGTTTACCTCGGACGATCTGCTGGGTCGCATCTTCTCCAGCTTCTGCATCGGGAAATAAACCCGTTGCAGTTAACTGCAAAAAAGCCGCAATAGCATCGCTGTTATTGCGGCTTTTTCTTTTCTCATATTACCTGAATAAATACCAAATACGCCTGTTATATTCTCTGTGATTACAATCACAATTAATATCACCGCGCATAGACAAATATTCTCATTCGAATAGTGTAGTAGCGTGTCTAATGAGGATAAATCAATGATGATTATCTTAAATACATATATCACTTCTAAGTGGTTCAATATTGACAATAAAATTGTCAATCACCATCCTTAATCTCCCTTCGCTTCTCATTCTCTATGCAACCTGAATAGATTAACACTCTATTTATCCGGTATGCCTGAAATCATTGCGCCCATAAGGCTGCAATTGTGCCTCTGCACGTCTCTGTCGGTGAAATATATTCTCCCGGTTGCGTAGCGGTATGGCAGGCCCAGGCATGCCTGTATTAATGGTTATTAAAATAGCCACCAGCACCGCTGCAATAAAAACAGGAATGATATAATGGAAAACTTCAAACATTTACCAGAGCCATTTCGCATCAGAGTTATTGAGCCAGTTAAACGCACCACAAGGGAGCATCGCGAAAACGCTATTATTAAATCCGGGATGAACCCTTTCCTGCTGGATAGCGAAGACGTGTTTATTGATTTACTGACCGACAGCGGCACTGGCGCTGTCACACAAAATATGCAGGCCGCCATGCTGCGCGGTGACGAAGCCTATAGCGGAAGCCGGAGTTACTATGCGCTGTCCGACGCGGTGAAAGAAATTTTCGGCTATCAATATACTATCCCGACCCATCAGGGGCGCGGCGCCGAGCAGATTTATATTCCTGTGTTAATCAAAAAACGCGAGCAGGAGAAGGGATTAGATCGCTCGAAAATGGTCGCCTTCTCGAACTACTTCTTTGATACCACACAGGGTCATAGCCAGATAAATGGCTGCACCGTCCGCAACGTCTATATTAAGGAAGCATTCGATACCGGCGTCCGTTACGATTTTAAAGGCAATTTTGACCTGCAGGGCCTGGAAAACGGCATCGAAGAGGTGGGGCCGAGTAACGTGCCTTATATTGTCGCAACCATCACCAGCAACTCCGCCGGTGGGCAACCAGTGTCGCTGGCGAACCTGAAGGCGATGTATGCGATTGCCAGAAAATACGATATCCCGGTCGTCATGGATTCGGCGCGCTTCGCAGAAAACGCCTGGTTTATTCAGAAACGCGAAGCGGAATATAAAGACTGGACTATCGCGGAAATAACCCGGGAAACCTATAAGTACGCGGATATGCTGGCGATGTCCGCCAAGAAAGATGCCATGGTGCCCATGGGCGGGTTGCTGTGCATCAAGAACGATGACTACTTCGACGTCTACACCGAGTGCAGAACGTTGTGCGTCGTTCAGGAAGGGTTCCCGACTTACGGTGGCCTTGAAGGTGGCGCGATGGAGCGTCTGGCTGTCGGCCTGCATGATGGCATGGGCCAGGACTGGCTGGCCTACCGGATTAATCAGGTGCAGTACCTGGTTGACGGCCTGGAAGCCATCGGGGTGGTTTGCCAGCAGGCGGGGGGCCATGCTGCCTTCGTGGATGCGGGTAAGTTATTGCCGCACATTCCAGCAGAACAGTTCCCGGCGCAGGCGCTGGCCTGTGAGCTCTATAAAGTAGCAGGTATCCGCGCAGTTGAGATCGGTTCGTTCTTATTAGGCCGCGATCCGAAAACAGGTAAACAATTACCTTGCCCGGCAGAGCTGCTGCGTTTAACGATTCCGCGGGCCACGTATACGCAATCGCATATGGATTTCATCGTCGAAGCCTTTAAACACGTTAAAGAAAATGCGAAGAATATAAAAGGGTTAACCTTCACCTACGAACCTAAAGTATTACGCCACTTCACTGCAAAACTCAAAGAAGTTTAACCTTCTGTCCCCGGGTGGCTAAATAATGTTAGCCACCCACAAAGTAAATATATCAATAACATCAGGCTTACCATAATTGATGGGGGCACCATGGATAACGCTTTAGAATTAGAGACTAAACACTCTTCGGTTTGGGGTGTCATGGTTATAGCAGGTACCGTTATTGGCGGGGGAATGTTTGCTTTACCCGTGGATTTGGCAGGGGCATGGTTTTTTTGGGGTGCCTTTATTTTAATTATTGCCTGGTTTTCAATGCTTCACTCCGGGTTATTATTGCTGGAAGCAAATTTGAACTATCCTGTCGGCTCAAGTTTTAATACGGTCACCAAAGATCTGCTTGGCAATAAATGGAATATCGTAAGTGGTTTCACGGTCGCCTTTGTGCTTTATATCCTGACCTATGCCTATATCTCGGCCAATGGCGCAATCATAAGTGAAACCATCGCCATGAATCAGGGCACGCATGTGAACCCGCGCATTGTGGGTGTCAGTACGGCGCTCTTTGTCGCGGCGGTGTTGTGGTTCAGCTCATTAGCCGCCAGCAGGATTACCTCGCTGTTTTTAGGCATTAAGATCATCGCCTTTATCGTTGTTTTTGGGTCATTTTTCTTTCAGGTTGATTACTCGATATTAAGAGACAGCAACGTTATCTCTGCCAGCAATACCAGCTACTTCCCCTATATCTTTATGGCCCTGCCCGTCTGCCTGGCGTCGTTTGGTTTTCATGGCAATATTCCCAGCCTGATCATCTGCTATGGGAAGCGGAAAGATAAACTGATAAAAAGCCTTGTGTTTGGCTCGCTGCTGGCGCTTTTTATCTATCTGTTCTGGTTGTATTGCACGATGGGGAATATCACCCGCGACAGCTTCAACGAGATCATCTCATCCGGGGGCAACGTCGATTCGCTGGTGAAATCTTTCCTTGGCACCCGCCAGCACGGGGTCATCGAATTTTGCTTACTGGTGTTCTCCAATTTAGCCGTCGCCAGCTCCTTCTTTGGCGTCACGCTAGGCTTGTTCGATTACCTTGCCGACCTCTTTAAACTGGATAATTCCCCCTCCGGTCGTCTGAAGACAATCATGCTGACCTTCCTGCCGCCCACTTTGCTCTACCTTATCTTCCCGAACGGCTTTATCTACGGAATTGGCGGTGCCGGGCTGTGTGCAACCCTATGGGCGGTCATTGTCCCGGCCCTGCTGGCGTTGAAAGCGAGACAGAAATTCCCGGATAAGATCTTCACCGTCTGGGGAGGGATGGCGATCCCTTCTCTGGTGATCCTCTTCGGTATCGTGGTCATTTTTTGCTGGTTCGGTAATACCTTTAATTTCCTGCCGCGCTTCGGTTGATCCTGCCTGCGTTCCTGTAAGCCACCTCACGCTGAGGTGGCTTTCCTGCCAGGAAATCACCTTTGTCCAAATGGCAACTCGCTAAACCTTCCTTCTCCCCCTATGCTTCATGCCTGCATTTATGGGGGATTTATGGCTCGTTTTCTGTTTTGTAGTTTTGCGCTGGTGCTGCTTTATCCATCGGGCATTGATATGTATCTGGTGGGGCTGCCGCACATCGCCCGCGATCTGGGCGCCAGCGAAGCGCAGCTGCATATCGCGTTTTCAGCCTACCTCGCGGGGATGGCGTCATCGATGGTGTTTGCCGGAAAGATTGCCGATAAAGCCGGACGGCAGCCCGTCGCCATTACCGGGGCGGTAATTTTTGCCCTGGCATCGGTGCTCTGCTCTCTGGCGCAGGAGAGTACGCTGTTTCTGGCCGGGCGCTTTATCCAGGGCATCGGCGCGGGCGGCTGCTACGTGGTGGCGTTTGCGATTTTGCGTGACACCTTAAGCACCCAGCGACGCGCCAAGGTGCTCTCCATGATAAACGGTATCACCTGTATTATTCCGGTGCTGGCACCGGTGGTGGGCTACCTGATCATGCTGCAATTCCCGTGGCAGAGCCTCTTCTGGGCCATGGCGGCGATGGGAATGCTGGTTTTTATCCTCTCTATCGCGGTGCTGAAAGAGACCCATCCGGGAGCGCAAAACCCTGGTCACACGGCGTCGGTTCCGCCGAAGGAGACGCTGCTTAACCGCTTCTTCATTAGCCGGCTGCTGATCACCACCCTGAGCGTGGCGGTGATCCTGACCTATGTAAACGCTTCCCCGGTGTTATTAATGGAAATCATGGGTTTCGATCGCGGCGAGTATTCCACAGTGATGGCGTTAACCGCGCTGGTCAGCATGGTCGTCTCCTTTTCGGCGCCGTTTGCGCTGAATATCTTCAGTCAGCGCACGCTGATACTGACCTCGCAGGTACTGTTCCTGGCGGCGGGCGTGGTGCTGGCGACAGCCAGCTCTCCTGCCCTGATGCTGGCCGGTATTACCCTGGTTTGCGCCGGGTTCTCGATGGGGTTTGGCGTGGCGATGAGCCAGGCATTAGGGCCGTTTGCGCTGCGAGCGGGAGTGGCAAGCTCGGTGCTGGGTATTACTCAGGTCTGCGGCTCGTCGCTGTGGATTTGGCTGGCGGCGATAATCGGGCTGAATGCACTGAATATGCTGATCGGGGTTCTGATTGGCTGTAGCATGCTCAGCATCACCCTACTTATGGTCATCCGGCCCGCAGCACATCATGAAGAAGCCCCTCAGCAGTCTCGATCTTAACCTGTTGTTGTGCCTGCAGCTTTTGCTGCAGGAACGCAGCGTCACCAAAGCCGCGAAACGGATGAACGTTACCCCGTCCGCGGTGAGTAAATCACTGGCGAAGCTGCGCGACTGGTTCGACGATCCGCTGTTTGTAAAGACCCCTCTGGGGCTGCTGCCTACTCCGCTGACGATGAGCCTGGAACAGGATCTGGCCGACTGGATGCAGATTGGCAACCAGATCCTCGATAAATTCCACCATGACTCTCCCGGCGGCCTGACCTTTGAGCTGGCGGCGGAAACGCCGCTGATGCTGATCCGCTTTAACGCGCTACTGGAACAGGTGAATCAACGTTACCCACAGGCGACCGTGAAGATGCGCCACTGGGATTACGATTCGCTGGACGCCATTACCCGCGGGGAGGTCGATCTCGGTTTTACCGGACGTGAAACGCACCCGCGCTCACGGGAGTTACTGAAGCTGATGCCGTGGTTTATCGACTACGAAATTCTCTTCAGCGACCGCCCTTGCGTCTATCTGCGCGAGGACCATCCCGCTCTCCAGGAGACGTGGGATCTGGAGACCTTCCTGCGCTATCCGCATATCAGCATCTTCTGGGAGCGGAGCGACACCTGGGCGCTGGATGAGGTGCTGAGAGAGATGGGACGTACGCGTAATATCGCCATGAGCCTGCCTGGATTCGAGCAGTCGATGTTTATGGCGGCGCAGCCGGGCCATAATTATATTGCCACCGCGCCGCACTACTGCCATCACTATAATCAGCTCCACCAGCGGAAGCTGGTTACCCTGCCAATCCCCATCGATGAAGCGCAGGCGCAAAAGCTCACCGTTCCCTTCACCCTGATCTGGCATAAGCGTAACAGCCACAACCCTAAAATCCTCTGGCTGAGAGAAACCATTAAGGCGCTGTATGGTTCTCCATTGCGCTAATGGTCCGGTTTTTGGCTAAGAAAGTGTAAAGTTCCGCTGCAAAACTTCCCTTACCCCCATTTAGCCATTAAAACAGTAGATCAGTTAAGCGATAATGATGTAAACGTTTAACCCGTCTATTGACCATTATCATGGAGCGAAAAATGGCAACGCATTTTGCAAGAGGGACGCTGACCGAGGGGCGGCTGGTTTCGACCAGACTCTCTCCATCCTGTCATATCGAAGCGCGGAAGCTTCCGGAACATCGTCGGGCGCGATTTTTGGCTTCCCGATCGCTGCTTGCTGAACTGATGTTTATGCTTTACGGCACCAGCGAGCTGCCGGACGTAATTACCGAACCTGAGGGTCGCCCGGTTTTTGCCGATCCTGCGCTTCCCCGTTTTTCTATTGCCTACGCCGGCAATATCGTGGGTCTGGCGCTGACCACGGAAGGCGACTGCGGCCTGGATATGGAGCTGCAGCGGACCATTCGCAGCATGGATGGTACCCACGCTCACGACACCTACCCCTTGTCCAGCAACGAGAACTTATGGGTGCGTAATCAGAACGACCCCAACGAAGCCAGAGCACAGCTCATTACCCTGCGCCAGAGCATTCGTAAACTGTCAGGCGACGCCAGCGACTGCGCCAGCCTGCTACAACTGTTACCGGGCTCAGGTCGTCTACGGGCATCCAGAGCCGCGCAGGTGGAAGCCTTAAGCGATGCCGAAGATGTGCTGATCTGGTCTGTTGCCGTCACCCCGGTTATTGAACGGTTAAAAATCTGGGCATTCGATAGCCGCCTTGGATGGAACGGTCTGCCGGATGTTCCTGCCCGCGCCAACGAGCCGGCAGCACGCCTGATGCGACTCACCAGTTTACCGGCGGAGAAAGCGATTACCCTTACCTGACCCTTCAGCAGGGCCATCATGATGAAGAAGGAGTAGTGATGTCTGATACGTTGAATGTTGTTACGTTACTGGGAAGCCTGCGCAAAGGTTCATTTAACGGCATGGTTGCCCGCACTCTGCCGAAGCTGGCGCCTGAGGGGATGGCAATTAGCGCCCTGCCGTCGATCGGCGATATCCCGCTGTACGACGCCGATATACAGCAGGAAGAGGGATTCCCTGCTGCCGTAGAAGCGCTGGCAGAACAGATCCGCCAGGCAGACGGCGTGGTGATCGTGACTCCGGAATATAACTACTCCGTGCCGGGTGGCTTAAAGAACGCTATCGACTGGCTTTCTCGTCTGCCGGAGCAGCCGCTGGCAGGCAAGCCGGTGCTGATCCAGACCAGCTCAATGGGGGCGATTGGCGGTGCGCGCTGCCAGTATCATCTGCGCCAGATCCTGGTCTTCCTCGACGCGATGGTAATGAACAAACCGGAATTTATGGGTGGCGTGATTCAGAACAAGGTCGATCCGCAGACGGGTGAAGTGATTGACCAGAGCACGCTGGATCACCTGAGCGGACAGCTGAGCGCGTTCGGGAAGTATATCCAGCGGGTAAAAGCGTAAAAGAAGGGACAAAAATTAAAGCCCTTTTCTGAGAAAAGGGCTTTTTTTATTACGCGTCGATAAACGCAATCTTCAGAATGAACAGCAGCGCAACAACCATCACGCACGGGCTGATTTCACGCCAGCGCCCGGTTCCCGCCTTCATAACACAGTAAGAGATAAAGCCCAGCGCAATGCCTTCGGTGATGGAGAAACTGAACGGCATCATCACCGCAGTGATAAACGCCGGCACCGCTTCGGTCAGGTCATCCCACTTCACGCGCGCCAGGCTGGAGGTCATCAGCACACCCACGTAAATCAGCGCGCCTGCGGCAGCGTAGGGCGGCACCATACCGGCCAGCGGAGAGAGGAAGATCACCAGCAGGAACAGCAGGCCGACGACGACAGCGGTCAGGCCGGTACGGCCACCCACGGAGACCCCGGAAGAGGATTCGATGTAGGCGGTCACAGAGGAGGTACCGATAAAGGAGCCGGTGACGGAGGAGATGCTGTCCACAAACAGCGCCTGCTTCATGCGCGGGAATTTGCCCTTCTCATCCGCCAGACCGGCCTTGTCGGTCACGCCAATCAGCGTCCCGGAGGAGTCAAACAGGTTCACCAGCATGAAGGAGAAGATCACCCCGGCCAGACCCAGGTTCAGCGAGCCCGCCAGATCGACGTGGCCAATCACCGTGGAGACGCTCGGCGGCGCGGAGACGATACCGTTGTAATGTACGTCGCCCAGCATCCAGCCCAGCAGGGTAGTGACAATAATCGACACCAGCACCGCCGCATGGATATTGCGTGAGGCCAGAATCGCGATGATGAAGAAGCCCAGCACACCCAGCAGCACGCTGTGGGAGGTGAGTTTACCGATACTGACCAGGGTCTCCGGGTTCGCCACGATCACGCCGGCGTTTTTCAGCCCCATCATGCCAATAAACAGGCCGATACCGCTGGTGATACCTACGCGCAGACTGACCGGGATATTAGCAATCATCCAGTAACGCACGCGGAAAATGGTCAGCAGCAGCAGACCGACCGCGCCCCAGAAGATGGCGCCCATGCCCACCTGCCACGGCAGGCCCATCGCCTGAACCACGACGAAGGCGAAGAAAGCGTTGAGGCCCATCGCCGGTGCCAGGGCAACCGGCAGGTTAGCGAACAGCCCCATCAGGATGCTGCCGAAGGCGGCGATAAGACAGGTCGTAACGAAGACGGCGCTGGTGTCCATGCCAGCAACGCCCAGAATTTGTGGGTTCACGAAAACGATATAGACCATCGTCAGGAAGGTGGTGAAACCGGCGATCACTTCGGTGCGTGCCGTCGTGCCGTGCTCGCGCAGTTTAAACACGCGCTCAAGCAAACCCGCGCCAGAAGACTGGGTAGTGTGTTGTTGACTCATTATCTATTTCCGAACAGGGAGGGAAAATCCGTCGCTATCCTATACCAAAATGCGACAATAAGGGCGGTTGTGAGGTACTTTTTTTCATTGCATCTGCTTATACGGCAACGATTGCGTCACACCGTTATGCATTACGTAAACGTTAAACTTGTTAAGAAAGGGAAAGGCATGTCTCAGATTGATGCGGTATTTTTCGACTGCGACGGTACGCTGGTCGACAGTGAGGTCATCTGTTCCCGGGCGTATGTCACCATGTTCCAGGAATTTGGTATCACGCTCGATCTCGAAGAGACCTTCAAACGCTTTAAGGGCGTAAAGCTCTACGAGATCATCGACATCATTAATGCCGAACACGGCGTCAGCCTCGCGAAAGCGGATCTGGAGCCTGTTTACCGCGCCGAGGTCGCACGCCTTTTCGACTCGGAACTGGAAGCGATCGCCGGGGCCAGCGCCCTGCTGGATGCCATGGCGGTGCCGATGTGCGTAGTCTCTAACGGCCCGGTGAGCAAAATGCAGCACTCCCTTGGCAAGTTGCAGATGCTGCACCATTTCCCGGAAAAACTGTTCAGCGGCTACGATATTCAGCGCTGGAAGCCCGATCCGGCCATGATGTTCCATGCGGCGAAAGCGATGAACGTCAACGTGGAGAACTGCATCCTGGTGGATGACTCCAGCGCAGGCGCGCAGGCGGGGATCGCCGCGGGCATGGAGGTGTTCTACTTCTGCGCCGATCCGCATAACCCGCCGCTCGACCATCCGAAAGTCACGACCTTTACCGATCTGGCGCAGCTGCCGGCACTCTGGAAGGCACGCGGCTGGAATATTACCCGCTAAGCAAATGCCCTCCCCGAACGGGGAGGGCTGATATTTTTACTTAAAGAGTTTTTGTACAAATTCCGCATAGGCCGGACGCCAGACGTCCATTTCGTGATTCAGTCCGGGATACAGCTTGTAGTCAAATTTGATGCCCTGCTTTTCCAGCTCCGCTTTCAGCCCGGCGATATCTTTTCCGGTAACCGAATCATGCTCTCCTACCACTACCGTAAAATTATGCAGCTGTCCGTTGATAACATCGGGCTGCTTAAATCTTGCGGCTACGCCCGCGTCAGGTACGGTAGTTGTGGTAACGCCGCTGAAGGTTCCCAGCCAGCCAAAGCTGTCCAGGTGATTCATTCCGGACACCAGCGCCTGATATCCCCCCTGCGACAGACCCGCCAGCGCGCGGCCCTCCGCCTCTTTACGCACGTTGAAGCGGGTATCAATCAGCGGAACTATCTCGCTCATCAGCTCTTGATCTGCCGCTTTAGCGTTGAGGTGATAAAAGGTTTTGCGTCTTTCGGCAGGCGGGAAGTTTTCAGGAATCGCCTCCGGAATGTCGGTCTCCGTGTCGGGCACGACCACCAGCATAGGTTTGATTTTACCCTCGGCCATCAGGTTATCCATGATTTGCGGCAGGCGGCCCTGATCGATGGCTGAAAGGCCGGTATCCCCAAACCCATGATAGAAATAGAGAACCGGTAACGGTTCGCCTTTACCGTTATATCCCGGCGGGGTCCAGACATAGACGCGGCGTTCAGCGTTGAGCGCCCGTGAATGCCAGGTCAGGGTGGTCAGATCGCCATGGGGAACCGGACGATCGTCCAGAATGCTGCCGGGGACCAGAATCAGGCTGGTATTGACCTGGCGCTGGGGTTTTGGATAGCGGCTGCCCGTGTCGCTGGAGCGAAAACCGTCAATATCGTAGAAATATTCATACAGGTTCGGTGCCATAGGCTCGCTTTTCCATGACCAGACGCCATTTTTATCTTTCGTCATATCATGGGAAACCCAGGTTTCCGGCATCGATCCCGTCACCACGGAGACCCGCTTCGCAGCAGGCGCAAACAGGCGAAAGGTAATACTTTTATCCGTATTAACCTGCGTGACATAGTGGCTAACCGGCATCGCCGGATCGGGTGTGGCAGGAAAGGGGGCGGCGTTAACCGGCATTCCAGTACTTATTCCAATACTGATTGCCATAGCCAGGCATGCTAATGATTTTTTCATGTTCCATCCTTTGCTGTTTTTCGTCCCACGTTAGCGCGTTTCGGTCGTCAGGCAACGGATGAAGGCAAATAATGTGATTGCACCAGAAATAATCACGCCAGTAAGTACTGGCGTGATGAAAGGAGGTTATTACTCTTTCGGATCTTTACCCGCCAGCATCTTGTCCAGCTCGTCTCCACCCACATGGCGGAAATCCTGGCCCTTCACGAAGTAGAAGATGTATTCGCAAATGTTCTGGCAACGGTCACCGATACGCTCGATAGAACGGGCGCAGAACAGCGCGGTCAGTACGCTTGGAATGGTTCGCGTATCTTCCATCATGTAGGTCATCAGCTGGCGCACGATGCCTTCGTACTCCTGGTCGACTTTCTTATCTTCCCGATAAATACGTACCGCTTCATCCAGATCCATACGCGCAAAGGCATCCAGCACATCATGCAGCATCTGCACGGTGTGACGCCCCAGCGACTCCAGGCTCACCAGCAGCGGCTGGTGTTGCTGGGAGAATTTCTCCAGCGCGGTGCGGCAGATTTTGTCCGCCACGTCGCCAATACGTTCCAGCTCGGCGATAGTTTTGATGATCGCCATCACCAGACGCAGGTCGCTCGCTGTCGGCTGACGCTTGGCGATAATGCGCACGCAGGCTTCATCGATCGCCACTTCCATCATGTTGACGTGTTTGTCGCCTTCCACCACGCGCTTCGCCAGCTCGCTGTCCTGGTTATGCATTGCGGTGATCGCGTCAGAAAGCTGCTGCTCTACCATACCGCCCATGGTCATCACCTGGGTGCGGATACTCTCCAGCTCTGCGTTAAACTGGCCGGAAATATGTTTATTAAGATTGAGATTATCCATTGCGCACTCCTGAATCAGCCGTAGCGTCCGGTGATGTAGTCTTCTGTTTGTTTCTTCGCAGGCTTGGTGAACAGGTCGTCCGTTTTACTGAACTCAATCAACTCGCCCAGGTACATAAATGCTGTGTGGTCGGAACAACGGGCAGCCTGCTGCATGTTGTGGGTCACGATCACCACGGTGTAATCCGCCTTCAGCTCGGTGATCAGCTCTTCAATACGCCCGGTGGAGATCGGGTCCAGCGCTGAGCACGGCTCATCCAGCAGCAACACTTCCGGGCGAATGGCGATACCGCGCGCAATGCACAGACGCTGCTGCTGACCACCGGAGAGAGAGTACCCGCTCTGGTGAAGTTTATCTTTGGTTTCGTTCCACAATGCGGCCTTGGTCAAAGCCCACTGCACGCGTTCATCCATATCGGCGCGGGAGAGCTTCTCGAACAGGCGCACGCCAAAGGCGATGTTGTCATAAATCGACATCGGGAATGGCGTAGGCTTCTGGAACACCATACCCACTTTCGCGCGCAGCAGAGCGATATCCTGGGTATTGGTCAGAATGTTGTCGCCATCCAGCAGGATCTCGCCTTCGGCGCGCTGCTCCGGATAAAGCGAATACATTTTGTTAAAGGTACGCAGCAGCGTGGACTTACCGCAGCCAGACGGACCGATGAACGCGGTAACCTGGTTTTTAGCAATATCCAGGTTGATGTTCTTCAGGGCATGGAACTTACCGTAGTAGAAGTTCAGGTCACGAACCGAAAGTTTACCCGGAGCAGTATTCACCATACTCATTGACTCATTTCCTCATCCGGCGCCGCAGCGTGCCACGCCGTCAATAATTAACCGTGTTTCTTCTTCGCGAAAATAACGCGCGCCAGAATGTTCAGTAACAGTACGCACAGGGTAATAATCAGTACCCCGGCCCAGGCCAGTGACTGCCATTCGGCAAACGGGCTCATCGCAAATTTAAAGATCGTCACCGGCAGGTTGGCGATCGGCTGCATCATGTCCGTGCTCCAGAACTGGTTTGAGAGCGCGGTAAAGAGCAGCGGTGCCGTTTCACCGGCGATACGGGCAACGGCCAGCAGCACACCTGTCAGGATCCCGGAGATGGAGGCTTTCAGGGTGATGGCAGAAATCATCTTCCACTTTGGCGTACCCAGTGCGTAGGCCGCTTCACGCAGGCTGTCCGGCACCAGTTTCAGCATGTTCTCGGTGGTACGAATAACGATAGGCACCTGCAGCAGCGCCAGCGCAATCACACCCGCCCAGCCGGAGAAGTGTTCCATCTGCGCCACCACGATGGTGTAGACGAACAGGCCGACCACAATCGATGGGGCAGAGAGCAGGATGTCGTTAATGAAGCGAATCACTTCAGCAATCCAGGATTTACGGCCATACTCCGCCAGGTAAATGCCCGCCATGATGCCAAGTGGCGTGCCGAAGACGGTCGCCCAGAGGATCAGCAGGCCGCTGCCCGCCAGGGCGTTCGCCAGACCACCACCTGCCGTATTTGGCGGCGGTGTCATTTCGGTAAACAACGCCCACGACATGCCGTCGATACCACGCGCCACCGTGGAGAACAGGATCCAGATCAGCCAGAACAGACCAAACGCCATGGTCGCCATGGAGAGCGTCAGGGCGAGGCGGTTTTTCATGCGGCGTTTCGCCTGCATTTTGCGGCGGGATTCCGCCAGCTCCGCGGTATTTTGCATTTCGAGCGTAGCCATTAGCGTGCCCCCTCATTTTTCGCCAGGCGCATGATCATCAGTTTGGAGATCGCCAGAACAATGAAGGTGATAACAAACAGAATTAAGCCCAGTTCCATCAGCGCGGCTACGTGCAGGCCCGACTCCGCTTCAGCGAATTCGTTTGCCAGCGCCGAGGTAATGCTGTTACCCGGCATATAGAGCGAGGCGCTGTCGAGCTGGTAGGTGTTACCGATGATAAAGGTCACTGCCATGGTTTCACCCAGCGCACGACCCAGACCCAGCATAATGCCGCCGATTACCCCATTTTTGGTGAACGGCAGGACGATACGCCAGATAACTTCCCAGGTGGTGCAGCCGATACCGTAGGCCGACTCTTTCATCATCACCGGGGTCTGTTCGAAGACATCGCGCATGACCGCCGCAATGTACGGAATAATCATGATGGCGAGGATCACGCCTGCCGCCAGGATGCCGATACCGAAAGCCGGACCGGAGAATAGCGCGCCCACAAACGGGATGGCGGAAAGGACGTTACCTACCGGCTCCTGAAAATAGGTCGCGAACAGCGGAGCGAAGATAAACAGACCCCACATGCCGTAAACGATACTTGGAATGGCCGCCAGTAGTTCAATGGCAATACCCAGCGGGCGTCGCAGCCAGTTTGGCGCCAGTTCGGTCAGGAACAGGGCGATACCGAAGCTCACCGGCACCGCAATCAGCAGCGCGATAAACGAGGTCACCAGCGTGCCGTAGATAGGCACCAGCGCACCGTAGATATCGTTCGGCGCATCCCACTCTTTGGTCCACAGGAAGGAGAAACCAAATTTCTGGATGCTCGGCCAGGAGGAGAAAATCAGGGACACGATAATGCCGCCCAGCAGCAATAGCACAATCAGCGCAGCCAGTTTTACCAGCGCGCTGAAAATCATGTCACCTTTTTTACCCGGAGGGTTAAATGCAGGCTTGGTTGCAGCCATAAATTACTCTTCTGTTTGAGACGTCTTACGAATATGCCCGGTGACGCTTACGCTTGCCGGGCCTACAGTCGGAACCGTAGAGCGGGTTAGCGCTAGCGCCACCCGCCATCTTCGTCAAAAATATCCTGTTAGTACAGCGCTTTACCGCTGCTGTCTTTCACGTTGGTTTTCCATGCAGCACGAATCTGCTCAACCACGCTGTCCGGCAGGCTGGCGTAATCCAGGTCGTTAGCCTGTTTGCCGCCATTTTTGTATGCCCAGTCGAAGAACTTCAGCACTTCAGCACCCTGCTCTGGCTTCTTCTGATCCTTGTGGACCAGGATGAAGGTGGTAGAGGTGATTGGCCATGCATTGTCGCCTTTCTGGTTGGTCAGATCCTGAGCGAAGGATTTGCTCCAGTCAGCGCCTTTAGCCGCGTTAGCAAAGTTCTCTTCAGTTGGGCTGACCGGTTTGCCGTCGGCAGAAACCAGTTTGGTGTACGCCAGGTTGTTCTGCTTGGCGTAAGCGTATTCTACGTAGCCGATTGAGCCTGGCAGACGCTGTACGAACGCGGCGATACCGTCGTTACCTTTACCGCCCAGGCCGGTAGGCCAGTTAACGGTAGAGCCGGAACCGACTTTGGATTTCCACTCTTCGTTCACTTTCGCCAGGTAGCTGGTGAAGACGAAGGAGGTACCGGAGCCGTCAGCACGACGAACCACAGCGATGTTCTGCGAAGGCAGTTTCACGCCCGGGTTCAGTTTAGTGATGGCTTCGTCATCCCATTTTTTGATTTTGCCGAGGTAGATATCACCCAGGGTTTTACCATCCAGCACCAGCTCGCCGGACTTCAGGCCAGGGATATTTACCGCCAGCACAACACCACCGATAACGGTCGGGAACTGGAACAGGCCTTCCTGCGTCAGTTTTTCATCAGACAGCGGAGCGTCGGATGCGCCGAAATCAACGGTATTTGCGGTAATTTGTTTAACGCCACCGGAGGAGCCGATACCCTGGTAGTTCACCTTGTTACCAGTCTCTTTCTGGTAAGTATCAGCCCATTTGGCATACACCGGCGCAGGGAAGGTTGCACCAGCGCCAGTCAGGCTTGCCTCTGCAAATACAGAGAACGCGCTCATCGATAAGGTCGCGGCGACAACAGTTGCGACAGTGGTACGCATAACTTTCATAATGTCTCCTGCAAGATTTTCGTAAATCGTTGTTTAGTGGCTACGATGAGCAAAATAGGACAAAGAGGTGACAGATAAATGTACGAATTATGACAGTTTTATGACAACGAAAATTGCGCAGAAAATTAAGCAAATTAAAGCATCTTTATCAATAAGTTAAAGTGAAATATGACGCATTGATTTCAGAAAAATTTTCTTTCTGTGACACTAAAAAAAATAGCCGAAGATGACAGATTGTCATAGAACGCAGGGCAAAAAAGCAGGCGAAAAAACGGGCAGGAAGGATAAAAAAAGCTCCACCCGAAGGTGGAGCCTGAGAGGATTACTCTACGGTAACGGACTTCGCCAGGTTACGCGGCTGGTCGACGTCGGTGCCTTTGATCAGGGCGACGTGGTAAGCCAGCAGCTGCAGCGGAACGGTATAGAAGATAGGAGCAATGACCTCTTCCACATGCGGCATCTCGATGATGTGCATGTTGTCGCTGCTGGTAAAGCCGGCATCCTGATCCGCGAAGACATAGAGCACGCCGCCACGGGCGCGGACTTCTTCGATGTTGGACTTCAGTTTTTCCAGCAGTTCGTTGTTCGGTGCCACCACGATAACCGGCATATCCGCATCGATCAGCGCCAGTGGGCCGTGTTTCAGCTCACCTGCCGCGTAGGCTTCAGCGTGGATATAGGAGATCTCTTTGAGCTTCAGGGCGCCTTCCAGAGCAATCGGATACTGATCGCCACGACCCAGGAACAGGGCGTGATGCTTGTCGGAGAAATCTTCCGCCAGCGCTTCAATGCGCTTGTCCTGGGAGAGCATCTGCTCAATACGGCTCGGCAGCGCCTGCAGACCGTGCACAATATCGTGCTCAATCGCCGCATCCTGACCTTTCAGACGGGCCAGTTTCGCCACCAGCATCAGCAGGACCGTCAGCTGAGTGGTGAACGCTTTGGTGGAGGCCACGCCGATTTCGGTACCGGCTTTGGTCATCAGCGCCAGGTCAGACTCACGCACCAGCGAGGAGCCCGGTACGTTGCAGATGGCCAGCGAGCCCAGATAGCCCAGCTCTTTGGAGAGACGCAGCGCCGCCAGGGTATCAGCGGTTTCGCCGGACTGAGACAGGGTGATCATCAGGCTGTTACGACGCACGGCTGATTTGCGATAGCGGAACTCGGAGGCGATCTCCACGTCGCACGGCACGCCTGCCAGCGCTTCAAACCAGTAGCGGGAAACCATACCGGAGTTGTAAGAGGTGCCGCAGGCCACGATCTGAATGTGCTCAACTTTTGCCAGCATTTCGTTGGCGTTAGCCCCCAGTTCGCTCAAATCCACTTCGCCGTGGCTGATACGCCCGGTCAGGGTGTTTTTGATGGCATTCGGCTGCTCGTAGATCTCTTTCTGCATGTAGTGACGGTAAGCGCCTTTATCACCCGCGTCGTACTGCAGGTTGGATTCGATATCCTGACGTTTTACCGGCTCGCCAGATTTATCAAAGATTTTGACGTCACGGCGGGTCACTTCTGCAATATCGCCCTCTTCCATGAAGATAAAGCGACGGGTCACCGGCAGCAGCGCCAGCTGATCGGAGGCGATAAAGTTCTCCCCCATCCCCAGGCCAATCACCATCGGGCTGCCAGAGCGGGCTGCCAGCAGGGTAGACGGGTCGCGGCTGTCCATGATCACGGTGCCGTAGGCGCCGCGCAGCTGTGGGATCGCACGCAGTACGGCCTCACGCAGCGTACCGCCCTGCTCCAGCTCCCAGTGAACCAGGTGGGCAATCACTTCGGTGTCGGTTTCAGAGACGAAGGTGTAACCACGCGCGATAAGCTCTTCACGCAGCGGTTCATGGTTTTCGATGATGCCGTTATGCACCACCACAATGTGTTCAGAGACGTGCGGGTGCGCGTTGCCTTCCGAAGGTTCACCGTGGGTCGCCCAGCGGGTATGGGCAATACCTGTGCCACCGTGCAGCGGGTTCTCTTCCGCGGCCTGTGCCAGCATGTTTACTTTACCGAGGCGACGCAGACGGGTCATATTCCCTTCTGCATCCACCACTGCCAGACCGGCAGAGTCATAACCACGGTATTCCAGACGACGTAAACCTTCGAGAAGGATTTCAGCAATATCACGCTGCGCGACTGCGCCAACAATTCCACACATAGTTTTAGATTCCGAATAGAGGCTTTCGCCTGCGTTGTCGCTGACCTGTTTTGCCCTTTCCGGGCGCCCCGAGCCTTGTAGAGAGTGGGGTTATATTTATGGGTACTGCTGATGGGCGGGGGATTATGTTATCCCCTCATCCCGAACCCTCTCCCGGAGGGGGAGAGGAAATAATCCACTTACTTTTTCTTCACCGGGCGTTTCCAGCCCTGCTTATGCACCTGCGGCACACGGCTTAACACCAGCTCGTTCTCCGCCACATTGCGGGTAACGGTCGTGCCCGCCGCAATGGTTACGCCTTTACCAATCGTCACTGGCGCCACCAGCTGTGAATCCGATCCCACAAACACGTCGTCACCAATAATGGTTTTAAACTTGTTCGCACCGTCATAGTTACAGGTGATAGTCCCGGCGCCGATATTCACGTTATCGCCAATCTCCGCATCGCCCAGATAGGTCAGATGGCCAGCTTTCGAGCCTTTGCCCAGACGCGCCTTTTTCATTTCGACGAAGTTGCCGACATGTGCGCCTTCCAGCAGCTCAGCGCCCGGACGCAGACGGGCGAACGGCCCGATAGTGCAGGCGGCGGAGAGATGAGCATCTTCAACCACGCTATAAGGGCTGATTTCGCAGTCGTCGCCAATGACGCTGTTTTTAATCACACAACCGGCGCCAATTTTGACGCGGTTACCCAGCGTTACGTTGCCTTCCAGAATAACGTTAGTATCGATTTCGACGTCGCGCCCGTGGCTCAGCACCCCACGCAGATCGAAACGCGCTGGATCGCGCAGCATCACGCCCGCCAGCAGCAGCTTTTCAGCCTGCTCGGACTGATATACGCGCTCCAGACGGGACAGCTGAAGACGGTTGTTCACCCCTTCCACTTCGCTTAAGCGATCCGGATGAACGGCAGCGATCTCGCGGCCTTCCTGATACGCCATCGCGATGATATCCGTAATGTAGAATTCGCCCTGGGCGTTATTGTTGTTCAGCTGTGACAGCCAGCGCTTCATGTCCGCGCCGTTGGCGATCAGAATGCCGGTGTTAATTTCCTGAATTTCACGCTGTGCCTCGGTGGCATCTTTGTGCTCAACGATGCCCGTCACCTTGCCGTTATCACGGGTGATACGGCCATAACCGGTTGGATCGTCCAGCTTAACGGTCAGCAGACCGATCCCGCCCTGCGGTTTTGCAGCACGCAGGCGGGTCAGCGTCTCAACGGAGATCAACGGCACGTCGCCGTAGAGCATCAGGATGTCTTCGTCGTCAGAGAAGAACGGGGAGGCCTGCTGCATGGCGTGGCCGGTGCCCAGCTGTTCTGCCTGCAGAACCCAGTTGAGTTTGTCATCGCGTAGCGTCTGCTTCAGCAGATCGCCGCCGTGACCGTAGACCAGATGCACCTGGCTGGCGCCAAGATCGTTAGCGGCGTCAATGACATGCTGCACCATCGCTTTCCCTGCAAGGGTGTGCAGCACTTTAGGAAGATCGGAATACATGCGGGTGCCTTTGCCTGCGGCAAGGATGACCACGCTCATTGCTGTGTTCAACATACACGTCCTGACTGTAATTTGAGTGAAAAGTAAAACCCTTTGGCGTTGAAAATTCTACATATTTTGCGCCAAAAAATGGAGTGGCGGTAAAACGCACAACGTTGCCTGTTTCGGGCAAATTAAAGGTCCTTTTTACCGCAGATTAAAGGGCTTTGCCTGTGAAATATAGCGCCCTTTAGCGAACTCTCCAGCCCTCCCAACATGTTAGCTATTTTTTCGCTCTATTAATAAAGCCTGTTATAAGCAAAACACTGTTTTAATTATCTGAATGTGTGACACACAAAAAAGAAACACTGTTTTATTCTGATGATAATAGCGCTCAATTATTACTCAGGAGAATAAGATGAAGTCTAAAATACCTCTGGCCCTGATGATGTTTAGCGCCTTTTCCGCTATGGCAACAGAACAACCTCATGTCTGGAAAGCCATTGCCTTTGGGCAATCAACGGATCTGAATTTTTCCTCCAACGTGCTGCCCGAGAAAATCGGCGTCAATGATGTGACCATCGACGGGAAAAAGCTCTCGCCCCAGGAGAGCGCTGACCTGGCAAAAGCCATCACCCTGGAAAGCCGGGGCGGCAAAATCGCCAACTCTCACGACGGCTTAACGTTTTTCTATACCGAGCTGCCAACGGGAGAAAATTTCGTTTTGCAGGCCACTGTCCGGGTCGATCAGTTTGGGCCGGAGAATGGCGCGAAACCTGCCGCGCAGGAGGGCGCCGGACTGCTGGTGCGTGATGTCCTCGGCAACCCGCGCCAGCAACCGCTAAAAATGGGTTATGAAGAGTTTCCGGCGGCATCGAATCAGGTGATGAACGCCATCATGACCCAGGATAAAAAAGACCATCAGCGGGTAAAAATGCAGGCTATCACCCGGGAGGGGATCAGCCATCCGTGGGGTGATGCCGGAGCCGCCATTAAAAAACAGAGTTACAAGGAAGAGGTGGATCTGAGCCAGACGCCGGAATTTCGCCTGAAACTCCAGCGCACCGACGACGGCTTTATTACCGCCTGGGCCCCGCTGGACAGCGACACCTGGGTGAGCAAGCGCGTGCCGCGCGCTGACCTGATTTCGGTACAGAACAAGGACCACTATTACGTCGGCTTTTTTGCCTCCCGCAATGCCAAAATTACGGTCACTAACGCCTCGCTCATCACCACCAGCGCCCATACCGTGCCTTCGGAGCCCTGGCAGGCAGAGCCACTGCCGGTCGTGGTGCAGCTGGCGTCCGGTACGGTCAGCGCTTCGCCAGATTACCTGCTGCAGGCGCGCGCTAATGAGGACGGGGTATTTAGCGTAAGACAAAACGAAGTGGTGATCGGTAATGAGAAAGCGGTGAAAGCAGGCGAGATGTACACCCTGCCAGCCCGCCTGGAGCAGACCAGCACCTTCACGGTGACCTTTACGCCTGCTCATGGCACGCCAGTGAACCAGCAGCTCACCGTCGAACGCATTGCAGACAGAGATACGACGCACCTGTATGCCGCTCCGGACGGAAAAGCGGATGCACAAGGCACTGCCGATGCGCCACTGGATCTCGCCACCGCCATCGCCCTGCTGGCGCCCGGCGGCAAGCTGGTGCTGAAAAGCGGCGATTACCCGCAGAGTGAGATCCCCGTCGCTGCCAGCGGCAGCAGCGATAAACTCAAAACCCTGCAGGCAGACGGGAAAGTGGTGATCCACGGCCTGTTGCTTGATGCCAGCTACTGGCATATCAACGGTATCGACGTGACCGGCAAAAGTCTGCGCGTTCAGGGTAGCCATAACCTGATCGAGCGCGTCACGGCCTACCGCAATGACGATACCGGGATCCAGATCTCCTCCCCGGATAAGATTGGCCGGCCATTATGGGCAAGCTATAACCGGGTTGTGGATTCTGAATCTTACGCCAATGAAGATCCCGGCAAGATTAACGCCGATGGCTTCGCGGTGAAAATGCGGGTAGGGGAAGGTAACCGGCTGGAGCGTTGCTATTCCCACGACAATATCGACGACGGTTTTGACCTGTTCAACAAGATTGAAGATGGCGCAAACGGCGTGGTCGTGATCGAGAACTCGGTTGCCAGCAACAATACCAGTAACGGCTTTAAGCTCGGCGGAGAAGGGCAGCCTGTGGCGCATCAGATCCGCAACAGCAAAGCCACGGGCAATCACCTGGACGGCTTCACCGATAACTTTAACCCCGGCAGGCTGGTGGTGGAGAACAATATCGCGGTGGATAACCAGCGCTTTAACTACATCTTCCGTCCAAGCCCATACGGCGATGTGACAACCCAGGGAACCTTTACCGGCAACGTATCGATCCGTAATCAGCCAGGCGAGTACGACGATGCGGTGACAGGAAACGTTGATAACACGAACTACTTTATCGCGAAGGGTAAAAGCGTGAACAGTGAAGGGAAGGAACTGGATAAAACGCAGGTAAAAATGTAGGTACCAGAGAGGCGCTTCGCTTATCACACTACGGTAAGCGTGGCGCCACCCGGCATATCAGCACTTAGTGGTTGAACGTACCGAAAGAGACGTTCATGTTGCTGAAAAGGGCGATGATTTTGTTGATCGTTTTCATGATGGCATCCTGATATTTTTGGAGTTCAGTTATGTGACATTCATCACAAAACGAAGTCTACTCCTGACAATTCTGCCGATCAATCTTTTTGTGAGCTAAATCACAAAATAATAAAACATCGTTTTAGTTTCAGATTTAATGAAACAGATCCATAAAAAAAGCCAGTCTGGAGACCAGACTGGCTTTCGTGCTTTCAAGCCGGTGTTACATCGCTTTTTTGGTCAACTCGATAACGCGCAGTTTCGCGATCGCTTTGGCCAGCTCTGCAGACGCCTGAGCGTAATCCACGTCGCCATGAGAGCTCTTAATGTGCTCTTCTGCTTTACGCTTCGATTCCAGAGCTCGCGCTTCGTCGAGATCCTGGCCACGAATTGCGGTATCAGCCAGTACGGTCACGCTACCAGGCTGCACTTCAATAATGCCGCCAGACAGATAGATAAACTCTTCATGACCGAACTGTTTAACGATGCGGATCATACCAGGCTTAATGGCGGTGAGCAGCGGGGCGTGACCCGGGAAAATACCCAGTTCACCTTCGCTACCCGTTACCTGGATTTTCTCGACCAGACCAGAGAACATTTGTTGCTCTGCGCTGACGACGTCCAGGTGGTAAGTCATTGCCATATCACCCTCCGATTAAGGCGTTAAAGTTTTTTGGCTTTTTCTACGGCTTCGTCGATGGAACCCACCATATAGAACGCCTGCTCCGGCAGGTGATCGTATTCGCCTTCCATGATGCCTTTAAAGCCACGGATGGTGTCTTTCAGCGCAACGTATTTGCCCGGAGAACCGGTAAATACTTCTGCTACGAAGAACGGCTGGGACAGGAAGCGCTGGATCTTACGCGCACGTGCTACCACCAGTTTGTCTTCTTCAGACAGTTCATCCATACCCAGGATGGCGATGATGTCTTTCAGTTCCTGATAACGCTGCAGCAGGGACTGTACGCCACGCGCGGTGTCGTAGTGTTCCTGACCTACTACCAGTGGATCCAGCTGACGGCTGGTGGAGTCCAGCGGGTCAACGGCCGGGTAGATACCCAGAGACGCGATCTGACGGCTCAGTACCACGGTTGCGTCTAAGTGCGCAAAGGTGGTTGCTGGGGATGGGTCAGTCAAGTCATCCGCAGGTACGTATACCGCCTGAACGGAGGTAATAGAACCGGTTTTGGTTGAGGTGATACGTTCCTGCAGAACACCCATCTCTTCCGCCAGGGTCGGCTGGTAGCCTACCGCTGATGGCATACGACCCAGCAGTGCGGATACTTCCGTACCGGCCAGGGTGTAACGGTAGATGTTGTCGACGAACAGCAGTACGTCACGACCTTCGTCACGGAATTTCTCAGCCATGGTCAGACCGGTCAGCGCAACGCGCAGACGGTTTCCAGGTGGCTCGTTCATCTGACCGTAAACCAGGGATACTTTATCCAGAACGTTAGAGTCGGTCATTTCGTGGTAGAAGTCGTTACCCTCACGAGTACGCTCACCTACGCCCGCAAACACGGAGTAACCGGAGTGCTCGATCGCGATGTTACGGATCAGCTCCATCATGTTTACGGTTTTACCTACACCCGCACCACCGAACAGACCAACTTTACCGCCCTTCGCAAACGGACACATCAGGTCGATAACTTTGATGCCGGTTTCCAGCAGTTCCTGAGAGCTGGACAGCTCTTCATAGGAAGGTGCTGAACGGTGGATAGCCCAACGCTCTTCTTCGCCGATATCGCCTTTCATGTCGATCGGCTGACCCAGGACGTTCATGATACGACCCAGGGTTGCTTTACCTACTGGTACTTCAATTGGGTGCTCAAGGTCTTTTACTTCCAGACCACGACGCAGACCGTCGGAAGAACCCATGGCGATGGTACGCACGATACCGCCACCGAGCTGCTGCTGAACTTCCAGCACCAGATTTTCGTTACCATTCTGAACCTCAAGAGCATCGTACACGCGCGGTACGGCATCCTGAGGGAATTCGACGTCAACTACGGCGCCGATTACCTGGACAATCTTTCCAGTAGCCATCTTGAATCCTCTACGTAATTCGTAAACCTGGTTAAACCGCGGCGGCCCCCGAGACGATCTCGGTGAGTTCCTGAGTAATGCTGGCCTGACGAGCTTTGTTGTATACCAACTGCAGCTCTTTGATCAGGCTGCCACCATTATCGGTAGCGGCTTTCATCGCCACCATACGTGCGGCCTGCTCGCTAGCCAGGTTTTCTACCACGCCCTGATAAACCTGAGATTCAACATAACGACGCAGCAAGGTATCCAGCAGCGGTTTTGGATCCGGTTCATACAGGTAATCCCAGGCTTTATGCTGTAACTCTTCATCTTCTGATGCCGGTAACGGCAGCAGCTGAGTGAGGGTCGGAACCTGTGACATGGTGTTAATAAATTTGTTGTTTACAACGTACAGCCTGTCCAGACGGCCTTCATCATAGGCCTGCAACATCACTTTAACCGGACCGATCAGTTCGGACAGGGACGGGTTATCACCCATACCGGTCACCTGGGCGACGATATTGCCGCCTACGGAATTAAAGAAAGAGACGCCCTTAGAGCCGATCATCGCGATATCGCTTTGAACGCCTTTATCGGACCATGCTTTCATATCCGCCAGCAGTTTTTTGAACAGGTTAATGTTCAAGCCGCCGCACAAACCACGGTCGGTAGACACCACCAGGTAGCCCACGCGCTTAACGTCGCGTTCTTCCAGGTAAGGGTGCTTATATTCCAGATTACCGCTCGCAAGGTGACCAATCACTTTGCGCATGGTATCTGCATAAGGACGGCTGGCCGCCATACGTTCCTGCGATTTACGCATTTTGGAAGCGGCGACCATCTCCATCGCTTTAGTGATCTTTTGCGTGTTCTGGACGCTTGCGATCTTACTACGTATCTCTTTTGCGCCGGCCATGAGCTTCTCCTCAATGCCTTGCGGTCTGTCCTAAGACAGACCGCCAGACGTTACCAGGACTGGGTTGCTTTGAAGGAATCGAGCAGGCTCTTCAGCTTGCCTTCGATTTCGTCGTTATAGCCACCGGACTGGTTGATCTCTTGCATCAGTGGAGCATGGTCACGGTCAGCGTAAGCCAGCAGTGCGGCTTCAAAGCTACCGATTTTCGCCAGTTCTACATCCCCCAGATAACCACGTTCTGCTGCGAACAGTACCAGGCCCTGCTGTGCGACTGACATAGGGGCATACTGTTTCTGTTTCAGCAGCTCGGTCACTTTCTGACCGTGGTCAAGCTGTTTACGGGTTGCATCGTCAAGATCGGATGCAAACTGGGAGAACGCTGCCAGTTCACGATACTGTGCCAGTGCGGTACGGATACCACCGGACAGTTTCTTGATGATCTTGGTCTGCGCTGCACCACCCACACGGGATACGGAGATACCCGGGTTAACCGCCGGACGAATACCGGAGTTAAACAGGTTGGTTTCCAGGAAGATCTGACCATCGGTAATGGAGATTACGTTGGTCGGAACGAACGCAGAAACGTCACCCGCCTGGGTTTCAATGATCGGCAGAGCGGTCAGAGAGCCCGTTTTACCCTTCACTTCACCTTTGGTGAAGTTCTCAACGTATTCCGCGTTAACGCGGGATGCACGCTCCAGCAGACGGGAGTGCAGATAGAATACGTCGCCCGGGAATGCTTCACGTCCAGGTGGACGACGGAGCAGCAGGGAAACCTGACGGTAAGCAACAGCCTGTTTAGACAGGTCATCGTATACGATCAGTGCATCTTCACCGCGGTCACGGAAGTATTCGCCCATTGCACAACCGGCATACGGTGCCAGGTATTGCAGTGCAGCAGATTCAGAAGCGGTCGCCACAACAACGATGGTATTGGACAGCGCGCCGTGCTCTTCCAGTTTACGCACCACGTTAGAGATGGTGGACGCTTTCTGGCCGATAGCTACGTACACACATTTGATGCCGGAATCGCGCTGGTTGATGATCGCATCGATTGCCATCGCGGTTTTACCGGTCTGACGGTCACCGATGATCAGCTCACGCTGGCCACGGCCGATTGGGATCATGGCGTCAACGGATTTATAACCGGTCTGCACCGGCTGGTCGACGGACTGACGATCGATTACGCCCGGTGCGATAACTTCGATTGGGGAGAAGCCATCGTGCTCAACCGGACCTTTACCGTCGATTGGCGCACCCAGGGTGTTCACCACGCGACCCAGCAGGCCGCGGCCAACTGGAACTTCAAGAATACGGCCAGTACACTTAACCTTCATGCCTTCGGCGAGGTCAGCGTAAGGACCCATCACAACTGCACCTACGGAGTCGCGCTCCAGGTTCAGTGCGATAGCGTAACGGTTACCCGGCAGGGAGATCATTTCACCCTGCATACAATCGGCCAGGCCGTGGATGCGGATAACACCGTCGCTTACAGAAACAATAGTACCTTCGTTGTGAGCTTCACTCACAACACTGAACTGAGCAATGCGCTGCTTGATCAGTTCGCTGATTTCGGTGGAATTCAGTTGCATGCTCCAGTCCCCTTAAGACTGCAAGACGTCTGCAAGGCGCTCAAGACGGCCGCGTACGCTGCCATCAATGACCATATCACCCGCACGGATGATTACGCCTGCCATTACAGACTTATCGATATTGCAATTCAGCTTCACTTTGCGTGACAGACGTTTTTCCATCGCGGCGGTGATTTTCGCAAGCTGTTCGTTACTCAGTTCAGTCGCAGAAGTTACGTGAACTTCAACAGTGGCTTCACTGAGGGCACGCAAGTGCTCAAACTGCTCGAGAACATCCGGGAGCGCTTTCAGACGACCATTTTCTGCCATTACCCGAATCAGGTTCTGGCCGTTGGCGTCCAGCTGCTCACCGCAAATGGCGATGAACGAATCGGCGAGGGTTTCAGGCGCCAGGGCGCCAGAAAGCATCTCAGCCATATGTTCGTTTTTCGTTACCTCAGCGGCAAACGCCAGCATGTTCTGCCAGCGATCGACATTTTGGTGTTCGATAGCAAAGTCAAAAGCTGCTTTGGCGTAGGGGCGAGCTACCGTAACAAATTCAGACATCAGCCCCTCCCTCCTTACAGTTCAGCGACAAGTTTGTCCACGATGTCGCTGTTAGCAGCTTCATCCACGGAACGTTCGATGATCTTCTCGGCGCCAGCAACAGCCAGAATCGCGACCTGCTTACGCAGCTCTTCGCGAGCACGTTTACGCTCGGCATCAATTTCTGCCTGCGCTTGTGTCACGATTTTAGTACGTTCCTGTTCTGCTTCAGCTTTCGCTTCGTCCAGGATCTGAGAACGACGTTTGTTCGCCTGCTCGATGATTACCTGGGCTTCCGCTTTCGCTTTTTTCAGCTGGTCGGTCGCGTTGGCCTGTGCAAGGTCCAAATCTTTCTTAGCGCGTTCTGCAGAAGCCAGGCCGTCAGAAATTTCTTTCTGACGTTTTTCGATGGCAGCCATTAAAGGCGGCCATACATACTTCATGCAGAACCAGACAAAGATAACAAACGCGATGGCCTGGCCGAGGATTGTTGCGTTCATGTTCACAGCACAATACCTCTTTAAATTTACAACTGTGGCTTAGGGTTTAAACGACTTACTACGCGACAGCAAACATCACGTACAGACCCAGACCTACAGCGATCATCGGGATAGCATCCACCAGACCCATAACGATAAAGAACTGAGTACGCAGCAGAGGAATCAGATCTGGCTGACGCGCTGCGCCTTCCAGGAATTTACCCCCGAGGATGCCGATACCGATCGCAGCACCGATAGCCGCCAGACCCATCATCACAGCGGCAGCCATGTACAGCAGATCCATATTCAGGTTTTCCATGACAGTCTCCAGTTTGTTTCAGTTAAAACGTAGTAGTGTTGGTAAAGAATCAGTGCTCTTCAGACGCCATCGACAGATAGACGATCGTCAGAACCATGAAGATAAAGGCTTGCAGCGTAATGATCAGGATGTGGAAAATGGCCCACGGCACATTCAGAACCCACTGTGACCACCACGGCAGAAGACCCGCGATCAGAATGAAAATCAGCTCACCCGCATACATGTTGCCGAACAGTCGCAGACCGAGGGAAATCGGTTTGGACAGCAGGCTAACGCCTTCCAGAATCAGGTTGATCGGAATAAACGCCCAGTGGTTGAACGGCTGCAGGGTAAGCTCTTTCACGAAGCCGCCTACACCTTTCATTTTGATGCTGTAGAAAAGAATCAGGATGAATACGCCCAGCGCCATAGACAGGGTGATGTTCACGTCAGCAGACGGCACCACACGCAGCGCAGGCAGACCGAAGATATGCTCGCCGATAAACGGCAGCAGGTCGATCGGCAGCAGGTCCATCAGGTTCATCAGGAAGACCCAGACAAAGACGGTCAGCGCCAGCGGTGCAATTACCTTGCTCTTACCGTGGTACATGTCTTTGACGCTACCGTGGACAAAGCCAATGATCATTTCGATAAACGTCTGGAATTTCCCTGGAACGCCGCTGGTCGCACGTTTCGCAACGCCGCGGAAAATGGCCAGGAACAACAGACCCAGTACCACCGAGAAGAACATGGAGTCGATATTAATCGTCCAGAAGGTGGCTGGGGGGTTATGCGGATCCACCAGCGAGAATGTACGTAAGTCCAACTGAAGGTTGTTCAGATGGTGACCTATGTAATCCTGCGGCGTCATATTTTCTGAAGCCATGATGCCTTTTACCCTTTGTTATTGATTACAGCTGGCGCCAGAATTTGTACCACCAGCACCAAAACCCACGTCACTATCAGCGGCAAAAATACCACTTTAAAAACCGCCAGCGCCACCACCAGGAGGGCAAAGGTCAGCAACACCTTACACACTTCGCCGAGGGCGAAGGACCAGGCCATGCGGCCTTTGGCAGGTGTATGCGCCTGATGACGCCAGGCAAAAATCATAAACAACATGTTTGGCACAACCACTGCCAAACCTCCGCTTACCGCAGAGATGCCCCAGAAGGGGTCCTTGAGGCAGAACAGCAATCCACTTGCCATCACCGCCAGAAACTGAATGAACAGAAGCTTACGAGCAACGTTTCGACTCAAGAGCGACACTGATATCACGTTTTTACTCCTGCTCACTTCGAGGTATGTCGCGTGTCGTATAAAACGTTCTTTAAGGCTCAGAGTCAAGCAGCAAAAAGCGGACAAATTATACGGTGCGTCCCCGTGATTTCAAACAATAAGTAGCGAAAAGGTGAATAAATGTTTAAATATTTTTCCCCGGCGCTATTTCTTAACTTTTCGTCAAACTATGAATGGCGCGTCAAAACTGCAAACAACGCGGAAACGTTGACGATAAAGCGTGCACGAGATCACAAAATACACATTTACGATAAGGTCGAATAAATTAAAGCGGTAAAACGTTATATTTCATCTTTATGATATTAAAGATTAATTTCAGCAACTATTCTCAAAACAGCCCTGTATACAACAAAAACCTTTTATTGACATTTTTAATAAATATTTAACATTACAATCTGATTACTCTTCCCTACTTTTAGCAAGCTGATATTTTCGGTGTTTATTATCTTTTGGGTTAACTACATGTCCAGGTTAACCCAAAGAAAATCCCCAGTAAAAAAGTGGTTAAATTAACCTTGTCTATTTCTTAGCCTGTCGCGTAATTTTTAACATCCTAAGAACAGCACAAATTCCACATTTTTTATTATATTTTTAAAAATATTTTGGCTTAACGATCACCAGATGACGCTCGCCTTCCAGCTGGGGAACATGCAATTTAATCGCCTCTTCCACCTCAAAACCTTCAGGCATCTGCGCGATTTCGTCTTCCGGCAGCACCCCTTTCAGGGCATAGAAGCGGCCATTTTCCGCAGGCAGATGCTTACACCAGTCGATCATGTCATTGAGCGAGGCAAAGGCCCGGCTGATCACACCATCAAATGGCGGCTCGGCGGGGAACGCCTCTACCCTACTCTGCACCGGATAAATGTTTTCCAGCTTCAGTTCATGCTGAACCTGACGCAGGAAGCGTACGCGCTTGCCCAGGCTGTCCAGCAGCGTGAAATGGCTCTCGGGACGAACGATAGAGAGTGGAATACCTGGCAGACCCGGCCCCGTTCCCACGTCGATAAAACGCTCTCCTTTGAGATGCGGCGCCACCACGATGCTGTCGAGGATGTGACGAATCAGCATCTCGTTCGGATCGCGAACCGAGGTGAGATTATAGGCCTTGTTCCATTTGTTCAGCATGTCGACATACCCCACCAGCTGATTTTTCTGGTGATCGGTGAGCGAAATACCGGCTTGTTCCAGCAGACGAGTGAGTTTGTTGAGCACGGCGAATACCTGTTGAGATAGGTGTGGGCGGGTGGCGCTACGCGAGCCCGCCCTACGGAATTCTGTAGGCCCGGTAAGCGCAGCGCCACCGGGCAGTTCTTACAATTAAGCGCTGCGGCGCAGCATACCCTGTTTTTTCAGCCACACCAGCAGAATGGAGATGGCCGCAGGCGTGACGCCTGAAATACGCGATGCCTGGCCGATAGACGACGGTTTATGGTCATTCAGCTTGGCGATCACCTCGTTGGAGAGGCCGTTAACCAGACGGTAATCCAGCGTGGCAGGCAGGATCGTACTCTCGTTACGCTGCTGTTTCTCGATCTCATCCTGCTGACGGGCGATATAGCCTTCGTATTTCACCTGGATTTCGACCTGTTCAGCAGCCTGGACATCCTCCAGACCCGGCGCAAACGGCGTCATCTGGATTAGCTGGTCGTAGGTCATCTCCGGACGACGGAGCAGATCTTCCCCGCTGGCTTCACGGGAGAGCGGCGCAGACAGGTGAGCATTCACTTCGTCTACAGACTCGGCTGTTGGGTTGACCCAGGTCGATTTGAGGCGCTGACGTTCACGCTCGATGTTCTCCAGCTTCTCGTTGAAGCGCGCCCAGCGTGCATCATCCACCAGCCCCAGCTCACGACCGATTTCGGTCAGGCGCAGGTCGGCGTTGTCTTCACGCAGCATCAGACGGTATTCCGCGCGGGAGGTAAACATGCGGTACGGCTCTTTGGTGCCGAGGGTGCAGAGGTCGTCCACCAGTACGCCCAGATAAGCCTGAGAACGACCCGGCGCCCAGCCCTCTTTTTCGGCCGAGAAGCGCGCGGCGTTCAGACCAGCCAGCAGCCCCTGAGCGGCAGCCTCTTCGTAACCGGTTGTGCCGTTGATCTGACCGGCGAAGAAGAGCCCCTGGATAAATTTGCTCTCCAGGGTTGGCTTCAGGTCACGTGGATCGAAGAAGTCATACTCAATGGCATAGCCCGGACGGACGATCTTCGCATTCTCCATCCCCTGCATGGAACGGACGATCTGCATCTGCACGTCGAAAGGCAGGCTGGTGGAGATACCGTTCGGGTAGATCTCGTTGGAGGTCAGCCCTTCAGGCTCCAAGAAGATCTGGTGCTGGTTACGATCGGCGAAGCGCATTACCTTGTCTTCGATCGACGGGCAGTAGCGTGGGCCGATCCCTTCGATCACACCGGCATACATCGGGCTGCGATCGAGGTTACTGCGGATCACGTCATGTGTTTTCTCGTTAGTGTGCGTGACATAGCACGGCACTTGGCGCGGATGTTGATCCACGCTACCCATGAACGAGAAGACCGGCATCGGGTTATCGCCGTGCTGTTGGGCCAGCACGCTGAAATCAATGGTGCGGGCGTCGATACGCGGTGGCGTACCGGTTTTCAGGCGGCTGACGCGCAGCGGCAGCTCGCGCAGACGGCGTGAAAGGGGAATGGACGGCGGATCGCCAGCACGGCCACCGCTGTAGTTGTCCAGTCCGATATGAATTTTGCCGTCAAGGAAGGTCCCGACGGTCAGCACGACGGCTTTGGCACGGAACTTCAGACCCATCTGGGTCACGGCGCCAACGACACGATCGTTTTCCACAATCAGATCCTCAACCGCCTGCTGGAAGATCATCAGGTTCGGCTGATTCTCCAGCGCGGTACGCACGGCCTGGCGGTAGAGCACGCGGTCCGCTTGAGCACGGGTCGCTCGAACGGCGGGACCTTTGCTCGCGTTTAGTATCCTAAACTGGATACCCGCATGATCGATCGCGGTTGCCATCAGGCCGCCAAGTGCATCCACTTCTTTTACCAGGTGTCCTTTCCCAATGCCGCCAATCGCCGGATTACAGGACATCTGTCCTAGCGTGTCGATATTGTGTGTCAAAAGCAGGGTCTGCTGACCCATTCGCGCCGCGGCCATTGCGGCCTCGGTGCCTGCATGACCCCCGCCAATGATAATGACGTCAAAAGGATCCTGATAAAACATGGTGGTCTGCCTCGCGTAAAGCGGTAAGAAAATGGATTGAAGCCCGGGCCGTGGATTCTACTCAACTTTAGTCGTTCGAGAAAGCACTGGGATCCTGGCTATTAAAAAGAAGATCTTTTTATTTAGAGATCTGTTTTATTGTGATCTCTTATTAGGATCGCGGGTTTCTGTGGATAAGCCGGATCTCCCAAAGAAGATCATGTGCTTAGAGAGGATCGTTTGCTGTGAATGATCGGTGATCCTGCGACGTATAAGCTGGGATCAGATCGTGATGTTATACACAGCACAAAAAGTCATCACGGGTTGTTCTTGGGATAACTACCGGTTGATCCAAGCTTTTAACCAGAGTTATCCACATCTGATCGCACGATCTTTAATCTGTTTTGAGTAAATTTTTCCATTCCGCCAGCCAAAGTTCAGCTGGATCTTCCGGAATATCATGATCGAGGATGTTGATCTTCAGCGTTTCACCGATCTGTTGTGCCCCGCAGGACTTCAGTTCGGTCTCGACCTTCTCAACGGCGCCGCAGAAGGTGTCGTACTCCCGGCTGCCAATACCAATGGCACCAAACCGGACGTTCGTCAGGTCGGGCTGCTGCTCTTTTAACTCTTCATATAAAGGAAGAAGGTTATCCGGAAGATCCCCCGCACCGTGGGTGGAGGTGATCAACAGCCAGATCCCGTCGAGCTGGAGATCCTCTAATAACGGTCCATGCAGCGTTTCAGTAGAAAAGCCCGCGTCTTCCAGCTTTTCGGCCAGGTGTTCCGCGACATATTCAGCGCCGCCAAGGGTGCTGCCGCTAATAAGAGTAATGTCCGCCATTGATCGCTCGCTCAGATAAACAGGAGGACATTGTACGCTGTGAACGAGCTGGGATCTACCTGTGGAAAATGTGGTAATTATTTTGCCCGGCTACGGGCGGATGGTACGCATGATCGGGTTCTGCAGGGAGATCAACGTCTCGGTGGACTGAATTTCATCGATTGTTTGGATCTTGTTGATAAGTACCTGTTGCAAAGCGTCGATCGATCGGCACATCACCTTAATAAAGATGCTGTAGTGGCCGGTGGTGTAGTAGGCCTCGGTCACTTCATCCAGCGCATTCAGTTTTGCCAGCGCTGAAGGGTAGTCTTTAGCGCTCTTAAGGATGATGCCGATAAAACAGCAGACGTCATACCCCAGCTGTTTCGGACTGACGTCAATATGGGCGCCGGTAATGATCCCCGCCTGTTTCATCTTCTCTACGCGCACGTGAATGGTCCCCGGGCTGACGCCAAACTGTTTTGCCAGTTCTGCGTAGGCGGTACGTGCGTTAGCCATCAGCGCCTCGAGAATGCCGCGGTCCAGATTGTCGATCTGATAATTTTCCATAGCTTTTTCTTATGAAGATTAATGAATCACTCTATTTTAGCGGGTAATTTTAGCGATTTAAAAGTGAGTCGGGAGTTTTATTGTTGGATTATTGAAAGAGGCTCTTTTTTGTTGCTTAATCAATGCCAACAGGACGCAGGAGTATAAATAATGAAAACCGCTTACATCGCACAACAACGCCAGATCAGTTTCGTTAAATCCCACTTTTCCCGCCAGCTGGAAGAGAAGCTGGGCCTGGTTGAAGTCCAGGCACCTATCTTAAGCCGCGTGGGCGACGGGACGCAGGACAACCTGTCTGGTTGCGAAAAAGCGGTTCAGGTGAAAGTGAAAACACTGCCAGACGCCCAGTTCGAGGTGGTCCATTCCCTTGCGAAGTGGAAGCGTCAAACCCTGGGACAACACGACTTCAGCGCGGGCGAAGGGCTTTACACGCACATGAAAGCCCTTCGCCCCGATGAAGACCGTCTTACCGCGATTCACTCTGTTTACGTTGACCAGTGGGACTGGGAACGCGTTATGGGTGATGGCGAACGTCATACCGGTACGCTGAAAGCGACGGTAGAAGCCATTTATGCCGGGATCAAAGCCACCGAGGCGGCGGTCAGCAAAGAGTTTGGCCTGACCCCCTTCCTGCCGGAGACGATCCACTTTGTCCACAGCCAGGAGCTGCTGAGCCGCTTCCCGGATCTGGATGCCAAAGGGCGTGAGCGTGCGATCGCCAAAGAGTTAGGGGCCGTATTCCTGATCGGGATCGGCGGCAAGCTGTCTCATGGTCAGCGTCACGATGTACGTGCGCCGGATTATGATGACTGGAGCAGCGAAGGCGAGAGCGGCCTGGCGGGCCTGAACGGCGATATTCTGGTCTGGAACCCGGTGCTGGAAGATGCGTTTGAACTCTCTTCCATGGGGATCCGCGTGGATGCCGAGGCGCTGAAGCGCCAGCTGGCTATTACCGGTGATGAAGATCGCCTTAAGCTGGAGTGGCACCAGGCGCTGCTGCGTGGCGAGATGCCGCAGACCATCGGCGGCGGTATCGGCCAGTCTCGTCTGACCATGTTACTGCTGCAACTCTCCCATATCGGCCAGGTTCAGTGTGGCGTATGGCCGCAGCAGGTTCGTGACAGCGTCGACGCCCTGCTGTAATTAGCGTTTCCAGCGCCGCAGCAGGCGGCTACGCAACCCGGTATCAAAGCGCCAGATATGATCGAAGATGCGCATGATGCCGGGTTTTCCATGTGTGGACATCGCCACGGCATGAAAACGATGCTGGTGGACCTGCTGCAGTACCTTCACCTTACTCACCACCTCTTCCGGCAGCCGCTGGGCAATAAAGTCTGAAATCACCACCGCGTCGGCGTCATACCACTCGCCGCCCTGCATCCGCTCAATAATGGCGCGAAAACAGCTGGCGAGATCGGTACCGCCGCGAAAGCGCTGGCTTAAGAAACGGATCGCCTGCTCCAGACCGTGCTGGCCCGAGAGTTCGTAGCCCACCACCTCGCTGGAAAACAGCATGATAAAGCAACGTCGTCTGTCGGCGAGCGCCACGCGCATCAGAGCCAGACAGAAGGCTTTGGCGCACTGCTCGTTGAATCCTCCCATCGAACCGGACGTATCCACGCAGACGATAAACGGCCCGCGGGGTTGTTCGTCGAAATCCTGATGCACTGCCGGGCGCTGGCTCACCTTCTCCCGCCAGGCATCGCCTTGCAGACGGTAAGTGAGGAGCTGCTTCTCCACCAGCCGACGGTAAAATTCGTACTCAAGTTCTGTGATGCCGAGGGTCGCCAGCTCTGGCGGCAGCAGGCGCAGAATGTCATCGCTCTGCTGCAGTCCGTCCACCTGCTCCGGCACCGTCGCCGGTTCGCGCACCAGGGTGCGGAAGGTTTCCAGCGGGGCATCCTTTTTTGGCACCGACTTCGCCTCCCGCGAACGGCCCAGCTGTTCCGCCAGTTGCATCAGCTCCGGCTGCTGTGCCAGAAAATCGCCGTAGCGAACGATAAGCTGATGATCCCCCCGCTTGAGCTGACCGGCGCTCATATCCCAGAGGCGACCGGCGGAATTTTCATTCTCCACCAGTACCGGCTCCAGCGCCCCGGCCAGGGTCATCCGCTCCTGTACTTCGCTGAGCAGCTGTTCGCGCTCCTCTTCCAGTAACTGCTGATTCAGGGAGGTGGCCTGCACCACCAGGCTCAGCCGCCAGCGCTGTAAAAAGAGGGTATGCAGGGCGGGGGTAAAGGTGGCGTTATCCACCACCAGCTGCCGCGCCTGGCCGGCAAAGGGGGAGTGAACCTTGTCCAGCAGGGTTAAAATCTGCGGCAGCTGGACGATAAGCTGGGGGGGAGAGAGTAACTGGCTCTGCTGATAACACATCACCTCTTCGGTGAGTTCCGGCGGGACGCGGGTATCTTTCAGCCTTTTACGGAGATTTTCCCGCCAACGAGGAAGATCGTCGGTAATGGCGGTTTTAAGGCGCGGGAATTTTTCGAAAAAGATCGCCAGCTGCGGCGAGGCCAGCAGAGTGAGGATGATCTCTTCGATCATGCCCTCCTCGCCGACGGCAAGCATGACGTTGAGGGTATCCAGCGTCAGCATTGACGCGCCTGTTTGATCTGCGCGCTCACATCCTGCAGGCTGGCTTCAATCCGCCCCAGCCAGTCGCTGTGGATGAACAGACATTTTTGCTGCTCGCTGAAGCGCGTGTGCTGGAGGTGCCACTGATTATCCAGCGCTTCCAGCTGCTGTTTGATCTCTTCCGGCACGCTTTCCGACGCGGTTCCGGGCAGCGCAAGACGCGATCCCTGCAAACTGACGTCGCGGATCACCAGATGCAGGCTGCCGTCCACTTCCATGTTGAGCGGCTGGGCGAAACCAATGCCGTTGAGTTTGCCGCGGATCTCGCCGCCTTTGGTCAGCCACTGCGCCAGCGTTTCCCGCTCGAGGGTGATGTGAATTACCTGCATATCGTGGAGCTTGAGCGGCTGCTGGAGGAGCAGCGTCAGGGTGGTATCACTCAGTTCTGCCGGTAATTCATAGTGTGGGCGACGGGCGAACATGCCGCTCTGACGGATAACGCGCAGGGCGGTTTTGTCGCTCTGCTGCTGCTGAAGCTGAAGGCGGCGCTGGGTAATGGCCCCGAGCTGGTTCAACATCTCCTGCTGTCCCCACGCGTGTCCGGTCATCAATATTTCCAGCTGCTGCTGCATCAGATTCATGCCGCTGGCGTCGTGCCAGAGGCAATCCTTCAGCAGGATCAGATCGATTGGCGCCACCGCATCGCGACCGCTGAACAGCGCGCTGGCCTGCAGCAGGCGGATGGCTTTCTTCCAGCGGCGATCGGAGACGTAAGGCGCCCCCGGCAGGGCATCAAGCTGCTGGCGCAGCATAAAGACCAAGTCGAACACCGCATCAGGCAGGGTGATTTTGCCAATGTCCTGCTGCCACTGCTGATACTCCTCGTCCGTCACCTGCAATGCGGCAGGCACCGGGTTATCGTTTTCATCCTGCTGGCTGGTCAGCAGCGAGCGGAAGTTCGCTTTGTCCTGCACCTTATCGAGCCACAGGCGGATCAGCATACGGTCATACAGGGCTTCGAGGCTGCTGTCGGCTTCGGGCAGTTCGTTGGATGCTGCCACCAGCAGGCGCATCGGAATTTTCTCCTCATGCGCGCCGTTGCGAAACCGGCGTTCGTTAATGGCGGTAAGCAGGGTATTCAGGATCGCCGGGCCGGCTTTCCAGATCTCATCGAGAAAGACAATTTCCGCTTCCGGCAGATAGCCGGTGGTTAACCGTTCGTACCGCCCTTCATCTTTTAACGCCTGAATGGAGAGCGGACCAAAGACCTCTTCCGGCGTGGAAAAGCGGGTCATCAGGTATTCAAACGCCCTGGCGTGCTGAAAAGCGAACTTCAGCCTGCGGGCAATCAGGCTTTTTGCGATGCCGGGCGGCCCCAGCAGAAATACGCTTTCGCCGCTCAACGCCGCCAGTAAACAGAGGCGAATGGCGTGGCTACGTTCATAGAGCCCTTTCTCCAGTGCACCGCTGAGACGGGAAATTCTTTCTGCTAATAAATGAGTGTGAGCCATAATTGTTTTTGCATCCTTTCGCCGTACCCCCGGCTAATTGAAGCGAGTATAGACGTTTCGTTCCGGGCTGGTAATAGACTGAACCACGGTGCTATTTTCTTTGCGCTACGTTAATGAGGTGGCATTTAGGGGTACGATTCTAAGATTAATCGTGCATACTGTGCGCTTTTTGTGGGCCAAGGGACTAAGCACACATTTGTTATTTAAACGAAAAGACTAGTCTATGAGCACTGATAATAAGCAATCATTACCCGCAATTACGCTCGCGGCGATCGGCGTTGTCTACGGTGATATCGGCACCAGCCCGCTTTATACGCTGCGCGAATGTTTGTCCGGTCAGTTTGGATTTGGCGTTGAACGCGACGCTGTGTTTGGTTTTCTGTCCCTGATCTTCTGGCTGCTGATCCTGGTGGTTTCTGTTAAATATCTCTCCTTCGTGATGCGTGCAGATAACGCCGGTGAAGGTGGGATCCTGACCCTGATGTCGCTTGCCGGACGCAATACGTCCGCCAGAATGACCTCGTTCCTGGTCATCATTGGCCTGGTGGGTGGCAGCTTCTTCTATGGTGAAGTGGTGATCACCCCTGCTATCTCGGTGCTGTCGGCGATAGAGGGGCTTGAGATTATCGCGCCGCATCTTGATGAGTGGGTTGTCCCGCTGGCCATACTTGTTTTGACCCTGCTGTTTGTTATTCAGAAACACGGTACCGGGCTGGTGGGCAAACTCTTCGCGCCGATTATGCTCTCCTGGTTCCTGATCCTGGCGGCGCTGGGGTTACGCAGCATCATTGCTAACCCGGAAGTGCTGCATGCCCTGAATCCGATGTGGGCAGTGCATTTCTTCCTCGAATACAAAACCGTGTCGTTTATCGCGCTGGGCGCGGTGGTGCTCTCTATTACCGGTGTTGAAGCGCTCTATGCCGATATGGGCCACTTCGGTAAGCTGCCTATTCGCGTGGCCTGGTTTTTAGTGGTGCTGCCGTCGCTGGTGCTGAACTACTTCGGCCAGGGGGCGCTGCTGCTCAAACATCCGGAAGCGATTAAAAACCCGTTCTTCCTGCTGGCACCTGACTGGGCGCTGGTGCCGATGCTGATCCTGGCGACGCTGGCGACGGTGATTGCTTCTCAGGCGGTGATTTCCGGCGTCTTCTCCCTGACCCGCCAGGCGGTACGTCTGGGCTATCTTTCGCCAATGCGTATCATCCATACCTCCGAGATGGAGTCGGGCCAGATCTACATTCCTTTCGTTAACTGGCTGCTTTATGTCGCGGTGGTAATTGTTATCGTCAGCTTCGAGCACTCCAGTAACCTGGCGGCGGCCTACGGTATTGCCGTTACCGGTACGATGGTGCTGACCTCGATCCTCTCTACCACGGTGGCGTACCGGAACTGGCACTGGAATAAATTCCTTGTGGGGATGATTCTGGTCGGCTTCCTCTGTATTGACGTGCCGCTGTTCTCCGCGAACCTCGACAAGATTGTCTCCGGCGGCTGGCTGCCGCTGACGCTGGGTCTGGTGATGTTCATTGTGATGACCACCTGGAAGAGCGAGCGTTTCCGCCTGCTGCGCCGGATGCATGAACACGGTAATTCTCTGGAGGCGATGATTGCCTCGCTGGAGAAATCTCCGCCGGTGCGCGTACCCGGCACTGCGGTCTATATGTCGCGCGCGCTGAACGTGATCCCGTTTGCCCTGATGCACAACCTCAAGCACAACAAAGTGCTGCACGAGCGGGTGATCCTGTTGACCCTGCGTACCGAGGATGCGCCCTATGTGCATAACGTCCGCCGGGTGCAGATAGAGCAGCTGTCGCCCACCTTCTGGCGGGTGGTGGCCAGCTACGGCTGGCGTGAAACCCCGAACGTGGAAGAGGTGTTCCACCGCTGCGGTCTGGAGGGTTTAAGCTGCCGGATGATGGAGACCTCGTTCTTTATGTCCCACGAGTCGCTGATCATCGGCAAACGCCCGTGGTATCTGCGCCTGCGTGGGAAGCTCTATCTTATTCTCCAGCGTAACGCCCTGCGCGCGCCTGACCAGTTCGAGATCCCGCCTAACCGCGTGATTGAGCTGGGGACGCAAGTCGAGATTTAATCCCTCCTGAAAATGCCGGGTGGCGCTTCGCTTACCCGGCCTACAAAACCCCTGCCTGACCGCCATATTTATCTCCCCATTTCACTTAGCGAAACGTTTCGACAACGATCACAAATCTGTTACGTCATGGTGGTTTTCTGCGCATCGGTAAGATAAAACTGATGTCAGCGAAACGTTTCGCTAGTGGAGCAAGAAAATGAAGAAAGGCACGGTACTCAACTCTGAAGTCTCATCGGTCATCTCCCGTCTCGGGCATACCGATACGCTGGTAGTTTGTGATGCGGGTTTACCCATTCCCCACAGCACAACGCGTATTGATCTGGCATTAACGCAGGGCGTGCCCACGTTTATGCAGGTGCTGGATGTGGTGACAACCGAGATGCAGGTTGAGGAAGCCATTCTCGCAACGGAAATCAAACAACATAATCCGCAGCTCCACGAAACGTTGCTTGGCCATATCAAGCAACTGCAACAACACCAGGGAAACACCATAAAAATAAGTTACATAACGCACGAGCAGTTCAAGAAAAATACCGCTGACAGCCAGGCGGTGATTCGCAGCGGGGAGTGTTCCCCGTATGCGAATATCATTCTCTGTGCTGGCGTCACCTTCTGAGGCCATCATGGACGCACTACTGCAACTGAAAGGGATCGATAAATCGTTCCCGGGCGTCAAAGCCCTCTCCGGGGCCGCGCTGAATGTTTACGCCGGGCGCGTGATGGCGCTGGTGGGCGAAAACGGCGCTGGCAAATCCACCATGATGAAAGTGCTGACCGGGATCTATCAACGCGATGCCGGTTCGCTGCTGTGGCTGGGAAAAGAGACCACCTTCAACGGCCCGAAATCCTCCCAGGAAGCCGGGATAGGCATCATCCACCAGGAGCTGAACCTCATCCCGCAGCTCTCCATCGCGGAGAACATCTTCCTGGGGCGTGAGTTTGTTAACCGCTTTGGCAAAATCGACTGGAAACAGATGTATGCCGAAGCCGACAAACTGCTGGCGAAGCTGAATCTGCGCTTTAAGAGCGATCGTCTGGTGGGCGAACTCTCTATCGGCGATCAGCAGATGGTCGAAATCGCCAAGGTCCTGAGTTTCGAATCCCGGGTTATCGTGATGGATGAACCGACCGACGCCCTCACCGATACCGAAACCGACTCCCTGTTCCGCGTGATCCGCGAGCTGAAAGCGCAGGGGCGCGGCATTGTCTATATCTCCCACCGTATGAAAGAGATCTTCGAGATTTGCGATGACGTCACCGTCTTCCGCGACGGGCAGTTTATTGCCGAGCGTGAAGTGGTGACCCTCACCGAAGATACGCTGATTGAGATGATGGTGGGACGTAAGCTGGAAGACCAGTATCCACGTATCGATAAAGCGCCGGGCGAGATCCGCCTGAAGGTCGACAATTTGTCTGGCCCTGGGGTGCATGATGTCAGCTTTACCCTGCGTCAGGGGGAGATCCTCGGCGTGGCCGGGCTGATGGGCGCCGGGCGTACCGAGCTGATGAAGGTGCTGTATGGCGCCAACCCGCGCACCAGCGGCTATGTCACCCTTGATGGTCATGAAGTTGTCACCCGTTCTCCGCAGGATGGCCTGGCGAACGGTATCGTCTATATCTCCGAAGACCGTAAGCGCGATGGCCTGGTACTGGGCATGTCGGTGAAAGAGAACATGTCCTTAACCGCGCTACGCTACTTCAGCCGCAGCGGCGGTGGTCTGAAGCATAAAGACGAGCAGCAGGCAGTCAGCGATTTTATCCGCCTCTTTAATGTTAAAACCCCGTCGATGGAACAGGCTATCGGGCTGCTCTCCGGCGGGAATCAGCAGAAAGTGGCGATTGCCCGCGGTCTGATGACCCGTCCGAAGGTGCTGATTCTTGATGAACCGACGCGCGGCGTGGACGTTGGCGCCAAAAAAGAGATTTACCAGCTCATTAACCAGTTTAAGGCTGACGGGCTAAGCATCATTCTGGTCTCTTCCGAGATGCCAGAGGTATTAGGCATGAGCGATCGCATTATCGTCATGCATGAAGGGCATCTCGGCGGTGAATTCAGTCGCGAGCAGGCCACCCAGGAAATTCTGATGGCTGCCGCTGTGGGCAAGCTTAATCGCGTGGATCAGGAGTAAGAAGATGACTACCCAGGCTGTTTCTGGACGCCGTTATTTCACGAAGGCATGGTTGATGGAACAAAAATCGCTGATTGCCCTGCTGGTGCTGATCGCGATTGTCTCTACCATGAGCCCGAACTTTTTTACCGTTAATAACCTGTTCAACATTCTCCAGCAGACGTCCGTGAACGCCATTATGGCGGTGGGCATGACGCTGGTGATTCTGACCTCGGGTATCGATCTGTCCGTCGGTTCCCTACTGGCGCTCACCGGCGCGGTTGCTGCTTCAATTGTAGGGATTGAAGTCAACGCGCTGGTGGCCGTTGCAGCGGCGCTGGCGCTGGGTGCGGCTATTGGGGCTGTTACCGGTGTTATTGTGGCGAAAGGTCGTGTTCAGGCGTTTATTGCTACCCTGGTGATGATGCTGTTGCTGCGCGGTGTGACCATGGTTTACACCAACGGCAGCCCGGTTAACACCGGCTTTACCGACAACGCCGATCTGTTTGGCTGGTTCGGTATTGGCCGCCCGCTGGGTATCCCGACGCCGGTCTGGATCATGGGGTTAGTCTTCCTCGCGGCGTGGTACATGTTGCATCACACCCGCCTGGGCCGCTATATCTATGCCCTGGGGGGGAACGAAGCGGCGACGCGTCTGTCCGGTATCAGCGTCAATAAAGTCAAAGTTATCGTCTACTCCCTGAGCGGCCTGCTGGCTTCGCTGGCGGGGATTATCGAAGTGGCGCGTCTCTCGTCTGCGCAACCGACCGCCGGTACGGGCTATGAGCTGGATGCCATCGCCGCGGTCGTGCTGGGCGGCACCAGCCTGGCCGGGGGGAAAGGCCGCATCGTCGGTACGCTGATCGGTGCGCTGATCCTCGGCTTCCTGAATAATGGATTGAATTTGTTAGGTGTTTCTTCCTATTACCAGATGATCGTCAAAGCGGTAGTGATTTTGCTGGCGGTACTGGTAGACAACAAAAAACAGTAACTGACGACACTACAGGACATCTTTGATATGAACATGAAAAAACTGGCTACCCTGGTTTCTGCTGTCGCGCTGAGCGCAACCGTGAGTGCAAACGCCATGGCGAAAGATACCATCGCGCTGGTGGTTTCTACCCTGAACAACCCGTTCTTCGTCTCCCTGAAGGATGGCGCGCAGAAAGAGGCCGACAAACTGGGCTACAACCTGGTGATCCTCGACTCCCAGAACAACCCGGCAAAAGAGCTGGCTAACGTGCAGGACTTAACCGTTCGCGGCACCAAAATTCTGCTGATCAACCCGACCGATTCCGATGCGGTAGGTAACGCCGTGAAGATGGCAAACCAGGCTAACATCCCGGTGATCACCCTGGACCGTCAGGCATCTAAAGGCGAAGTGGTCAGCCACATTGCCTCTGATAACGTGCTGGGCGGCAAAATCGCCGGTGACTACATCGCCAAAAAAGCAGGCGAGGGCGCCAAGGTTATCGAACTGCAGGGTATCGCCGGGACTTCCGCAGCGCGTGAGCGTGGCGAAGGCTTCCAGCAGGCGGTTGCTGCCCACAAATTCAACGTACTGGCCAGCCAGCCGGCAGACTTCGACCGTACTAAGGGCCTGAACGTCATGCAGAACCTGCTGACCGCGCACCCGGACGTTAAAGCGGTATTCGCACAGAACGATGAAATGGCGCTGGGCGCGCTGCGTGCGCTGCAGACTGCGGGTAAATCTGATGTGATGGTGGTTGGATTTGACGGCACGCCTGATGGTGAAAAAGCGGTAAACGATGGCAAACTGGCTGCGACCATCGCTCAGCTGCCAGAGCAGATCGGCGCCACTGGCGTGCAGACTGCTGACAAAGTGCTGAAGGGCGAGAAAGTTCAGGCCAAATACCCTGTTGACCTGAAACTGGTCATCAAGCAGTAATATGCGATTCAGGCAGTCGCAGGCTGCCTGAGGGACAACATATAAAGAAAAGAGTGGCATACGCCACCGGGGCATCCCGGTGGCACTCTCTGATGGACACTTCAACTATGAAAACCGCAGGTAAGCTCGTCGTCCTTGGCAGTATTAATGCCGATCACATTCTTAACCTTGACGCTTTCCCGACACCGGGCGAAACCGTAACGGGTCATCGCTACCAGGTCGCCTTTGGCGGCAAGGGCGCGAACCAGGCGGTCGCTGCCGGACGTAGCGGGGCGAACATCGCCTTTATCGCCTGTACCGGCGATGACGATACCGGGGATCGCGTTCGCCAGCAGCTGGAAAGCGACAACATCGATATTGCGCCAGTGAGCGTGGTGGACGGTGAATCAACCGGCGTGGCGCTGATTTTTGTCAACGGAGAAGGTGAGAATGTCATCGGTATTCATGCGGGGGCAAACGCGGCGCTGATACCTGAGCGAGTGGCGGCGCAACATGCGCTTATCGCCTGTGCCGACGCCCTGCTGATGCAGCTGGAATCCCCGGTAGAAAGCGTGCTGGCGGCAGCGAAAATTGCTCATGAAAATCATACCACTGTCGTACTAAATCCCGCGCCAGCCCGTGTATTATCAGACGAGCTTCTGGCGCTGGTGGACATTATTACCCCGAATGAAACCGAGGCCGAAAAGCTGACGGGCATTCGCGTTGAAAACGATGAGGATGCGGCGCGCGCGGCGAAAGCCCTGCACGACAAAGGCATCCACACGGTCATCATTACTCTTGGCAGCCGCGGCGTATGGGCCAGCGTTGAGGGAGAAGGGCGTCGCATTCCTGGCTTTAAGGTGAAAGCTGTCGATACCATCGCTGCGGGCGACACCTTTAATGGTGCGCTGGTGACGGCGCTGCTGGAAGGCGAACACCTGGATGACGCAATCCGCTTTGCCCATGCGGCGGCGGCCATTGCGGTGACCCGTCCAGGTGCACAGCCTTCTGTACCATGGCGTAATGAGATCGATGAATTTTTAAGTCAGCAGAGGTAACGCTTGGCCACAATGAAAGATGTCGCCCGCATGGCGGGCGTCTCTACTTCGACGGTCTCCCACGTCATCAATAACGATCGCTTCGTCAGCGACGCGATTCGGGAGAAGGTCGAGGCTGCCGTTAAATCCCTCAATTATGCGCCTTCCGCCCTGGCGCGCAGTCTGAAACTCAACCAGACGCGTACCATTGGCATGCTCATTACGGCCAGTACCAACCCCTTTTATTCTGAACTGGTGCGCGGCGTTGAGCGCAGCTGTTTTGAGCGTGGCTACAGCCTGGTGTTATGCAATACCGAAGGCGACGAACAGCGGATGAACCGCAATCTGGAGACGCTGATGCAAAAGCGCGTCGACGGATTGCTATTGCTGTGCACCGAAACGCACCAACCCTCCCCCGAGATTATGCAGCGCTACCCCTCCGTTCCCACGGTGATGATGGACTGGGCGCCGTTCGACGGTACCAGCGATCTCATCCAGGATAACTCGTTGCTGGGCGGGGACATGGCGACACAGCATCTGATTGATAAAGGCCACACCCGCATCGCCTGTATTACCGGTCCGCTGGATAAAACCCCTGCCCGCCTGCGGCTGGAAGGGTTCCTGGTGGCGATGGCGCGTGCCGGTTTGCCGGTGCCTGAGAGCTATCAAATCACCGGTGACTTTGAATTTAGCGGCGGGTTTGAGGCGATGCAGGCTCTACTGGCCCAGAAGGAGCGCCCGCAGGCGGTCTTTATTGGTAATGATGCGATGGCGGTAGGGGCTTACAAGGCGCTTTATCAGGCGGGACTGCGTATCCCGGACGATATCGCCGTGGTGGGGTATGACGATATCGAACTGGCGCAGTATATGACGCCGCCGCTCACCACCATTCATCAGCCAAAAGATGAACTGGGCGAGCTGGCGGTTGATGTCCTGATCCACCGTATCGCCCAGCCCGCTCTGCAACAACAGCGGCTGCAGCTTACTCCTGTTCTGATGGAACGGGGGTCTGTTTAGGTTTGTGCCGATCTTTAATAAGATTACGACCATCCTTCGGTTTTAGCAGCATAAAGACCAGCGCCGAGATCACCGTCAGCACGCCCATGGTGATAAAGGTGAAGTGAAACTGTTCGACAGTATTTGTGCTGTCGAATCCTTCATAAAAACGCAGTACTGCCGCACTTACCGCCACCCCCAGACTGATCGACAGCTGTTGCGTCACCGCCAGCACGCTGTTACCGCCGCTGGCATTCTCGTCGTTGAGATCGGCAAGGGTAATGGTGTTCATCGACGTGAACTGGATGGACATCGCCATCCCCAGCACAAACAGCGGCAGGATCAGCAGCCATACCGGCAACGCCGCCGACTGCAGTGAGAACTGTGCAATCATCACACCGATAAATATCGTCACGCCAACCAGCGTCCTGCGGTAGCCCAGCCGGCGCAGCAATTGCGTCACGCCGGATTTGGCGAGGATCGAGCCCACCGCCGTAGGCGCCATCATGCAGCCCGCAATCAGTGCCGGGTAACCAAACCCGACCTGTAGCATCAGCGGCATAAGGAAAGGAACACAACCGGTACCCAACCGTAAGGCAATGTTGCCGGCAATACCCACCGAGAAAGTTCGAGTATTAAACAGCGACAGCGAAATAAGCGGCGTCGGATGACGGCGCGCGTGACGGATATAAAGAAGGAAGAGAACGATGCCGCTGAAAATGATGGAGATAGCCAGCCAGGTCGCCACCACTTTCTCACCGAACAGCTCCATACCGCTTGAAAACAGCACCAGGCTCAGGCCAAACAGGAAAAACCCGCCCATATCAAATTTACGCCGTGGGGTGGTGAAGTTCGGCATAAATTTGCGGGCATAGAAAAGCCCGGCGATCCCAATCGGAATATTAATGAGGAATATCCAGTGCCAGCTGGCCCAGGTGACCAGCACGCCACCCAGTACCGGTCCGAGGATCGGCCCGACCAGGCCCGGCATGGTGACAAAGTTAAGCACCGGCAACAGCTCGCTGCGCGGGTAGGCCCGTAACAGGGCCAGGCGCGCAACCGGCATCATCATCGCGCCGCCTATCCCCTGGATTACCCGGAAGACAACCAGCTCTCCCAGAGAACTGGAGAGTGCGCAAGCCAGCGAGCCCAGCGTAAACAACGTTACCGCCAGCATAAAGACACGGCGGGTGCCGAAGCGATCGGCCAGCCAGCCGCTCACCGGGATCAGCATCGCAACGGTCAGGGTATAACTGATGATGGCCGACTGCATGGCCAGCGGAGAACGGTTCAGGCTTTGGGCTATTGCGGGAAGGGCAGTATTAAGGATGGTCGCATCCAGGGCCTGCATAAAGAAGGCCATTGCCGCTATCCACGGCAGGCCCGCCATACTGCGTGCTTTTTTTACTGTCATTCGAGTTCCTGTTGTTATGGCTACCGTGCTGGTGGGGCAAGCAGCGCCTGGCTGGCTGCCATGGCGCGTGGCCCGTCACTGTCCTGAATGGCATCGACAATGGCCTGATGTAAATCCAGCTTAACCACTTCATCCTGGGTAATAGAGGTAAAGTAGGTGTGATAGACAGAGTGAAAGAGCGAGGCAAAAGAGGTCAGGAACGGATTACCGCTCATCTCATAGATATGCTCGTGCCAGGCCATATCCACATCTATCCAGCGTTCCCGGTTAAAGTTTTTCTTCAGATGAACCATCTCATCCATCAGGGTGTTTAGCCGGGCCTTTTGCTCTGCCGTTCCGATCGTTGCGGCCAGCAGGCAGGCCTGCGGCTCCAGGCTACTGCGCATAACAAGGAAGTGATCAATAACCTGCTGGAAGTTATCTTCCGTCATCCACCAGGAGAGCAGCTCCTGATCGAGGAAGTTCCAGTTGCCCTGAGGCATCACGCGCGTACCGATGCGCGGACGGGGCAGCACCATCCCTTTCGCGGTTAACGTTTTCACAGCTTCACGAACGGCCGTTCGGCTCACGCCAAACTGTTCCCCCAGTTCCAGTTCGCCCGGCAGGATGCTGCCAGGCATGTAAACACCTGCCAGGATCCGCTGTGCCAGTTTTTCTGCCAGCACATAGGAAAGGTTTTTTTGTGCCGCCAGCTGTTGCGCGCTTAAAGGCATAAAGCATATTCCTTAAATCTTGATGCCAGTAAGTATGCCACCTGCAGGCGGGTTGTGGTGACGAAAACAGCAATTAGCACCGTTTCTGGCTAAAAGATGAGGCTTTTGGCGAAAAAAAACACGGTTGGTAGTTTTTTTTAATTTTACGCTTGTCAGCGCCGGAGAACTCCCTATAATGCGCCTCCACTGACACGGAACAACGGCACGCAAGCCGCCGGGTCAGCGGGGTTCAGCGATGAATGCCCGGCAGAGAAAAACGCGAAATAATCGCTTGACTCTGAATGAGGAAAACGTAATATACGGGACCTCGCAACGGTGAGCGAAAGCCGCGTTGCACTGCTCTTTAACAATTTATCAGACAATCTGTGTGGGCACTCAAAGTGACATGGATTCTTAATGTCTTCGGACAATAAATGAATACCAAGTCTCTGAGTGAACACGTAATTCATTACGAAGTTTAATTCACGAGCATCAAACTTAAATTGAAGAGTTTGATCATGGCTCAGATTGAACGCTGGCGGCAGGCCTAACACATGCAAGTCGAACGGTAGCACAGAGAGCTTGCTCTCGGGTGACGAGTGGCGGACGGGTGAGTAATGTCTGGGAAACTGCCTGATGGAGGGGGATAACTACTGGAAACGGTAGCTAATACCGCATAATGTCGCAAGACCAAAGAGGGGGACCTTCGGGCCTCTTGCCATCGGATGTGCCCAGATGGGATTAGCTAGTAGGTGGGGTAATGGCTCACCTAGGCGACGATCCCTAGCTGGTCTGAGAGGATGACCAGCCACACTGGAACTGAGACACGGTCCAGACTCCTACGGGAGGCAGCAGTGGGGAATATTGCACAATGGGCGCAAGCCTGATGCAGCCATGCCGCGTGTATGAAGAAGGCCTTCGGGTTGTAAAGTACTTTCAGCGAGGAGGAAGGCATTGTGGTTAATAACCGCAGTGATTGACGTTACTCGCAGAAGAAGCACCGGCTAACTCCGTGCCAGCAGCCGCGGTAATACGGAGGGTGCAAGCGTTAATCGGAATTACTGGGCGTAAAGCGCACGCAGGCGGTCTGTTAAGTCAGATGTGAAATCCCCGGCTCAACCTGGGAACTGCATTTGAAACTGGCAGGCTTGAGTCTTGTAGAGGGGGTGAATTCCAGGTGTAGCGGTGAAATGCGTAGAGATCTGGAGGAATACGTGGCGAAGGCGGCCCCCTGGACAAAGACTGACGCTCAGGTGCGAAAGCGTGGGAGCAAACAGGATTAGATACCCTGGTAGTCCACGCCGTAAACGATGTCGACTTGGAGGTTGTGCCCTTGAGGCGTGGCTTCCGGAGCTAACGCGTTAAGTCGACCGCCTGGGAGTACGGCCGCAAGGTTAAAACTCAAATGAATTGACGGGGGCCCGCACAAGCGGTGGAGCATGTGGTTTAATTCGATGCAACGCGAAGAACCTTACCTACTCTTGACATCCAGAGAACTTGCCAGAGATGGCTTAGTGCCTTCGGGAACTCTGAGACAGGTGCTGCATGGCTGTCGTCAGCTCGTGTTGTGAAATGTTGGGTTAAGTCCCGCAACGAGCGCAACCCTTATCCTTTGTTGCCAGCGGTTAGGCCGGGAACTCAAAGGAGACTGCCAGTGATAAACTGGAGGAAGGTGGGGATGACGTCAATCATCATGGCCCTTACGAGTAGGGCTACACACGTGCTACAATGGCGCATACAAAGAGAAGCGACCTCGCGAGAGCAAGCGGACCTCATAAAGTGCGTCGTAGTCCGGATTGGAGTCTGCAACTCGACTCCATGAAGTCGGAATCGCTAGTAATCGTAGATCAGAATGCTACGGTGAATACGTTCCCGGGCCTTGTACACACCGCCCGTCACACCATGGGAGTGGGTTGCAAAAGAAGTAGGTAGCTTAACCTTCGGGAGGGCGCTTACCACTTTGTGATTCATGACTGGGGTGAAGTCGTAACAAGGTAACCGTAGGGGAACCTGCGGTTGGATCACCTCCTTACCTTAAAGAACCTGCCTTTGCAGTGCTCACACAGATTGTCTGATGAAAATTAGCAGTAAAAAATCTCTGCAGGCTTGTAGCTCAGGTGGTTAGAGCGCACCCCTGATAAGGGTGAGGTCGGTGGTTCAAGTCCACTCAGGCCTACCAAATTTTTACTGATGCTGCGTTGCGGCGACACTCACATACTTCAGTATGCTTCGTGTCACCACGCCTTGCCTCAGAAAAAATTGGCGGTACAGAGATACCACGATGGGGCTATAGCTCAGCTGGGAGAGCGCCTGCCTTGCACGCAGGAGGTCTGCGGTTCGATCCCGCATAGCTCCACCATCTTTACTGCGAAAACCTGAAAACTTCAGAGTGTACCTGCGAAGGTGCGCTGCGAAGTTTTGCTCTTTAAAAATCTGGATCAAGCTGAAAATTGAAACGACACACTGTGTCTGTTCTCCGTAATAACAGATGAAGGTGTGTTCGAGTCTCTCAAATTTTCACAACACGAAGTGAAACAGCTTCGGGTTGTGAGGTTAAGCGACTAAGCGTACACGGTGGATGCCCTGGCAGTCAGAGGCGATGAAGGACGTGCTAATCTGCGAAAAGCGCCGGCGAGGTGATATGAACCCTTGACCCGGCGATGTCCGAATGGGGAAACCCAGTGTGATTCGTCACACTATCGTTAGCTGAATACATAGGTTAACGAGGCGAACCGGGGGAACTGAAACATCTAAGTACCCCGAGGAAAAGAAATCAACCGAGATTCCCCCAGTAGCGGCGAGCGAACGGGGAGCAGCCCGGAGTCTGAATCAGCTTGTGTGTTAGTGGAAGCGTCTGGAAAGTCGCAGGGTACAGGGTGATACTCCCGTACACGAAAGCACACATGCTGTGAACTCGAAGAGTAGGGCGGGACACGTGGTATCCTGTCTGAATATGGGGGGACCATCCTCCAAGGCTAAATACTCCTGACTGACCGATAGTGAACCAGTACCGTGAGGGAAAGGCGAAAAGAACCCCGGCGAGGGGAGTGAAAAAGAACCTGAAACCGTGTACGTACAAGCAGTGGGAGCACCTTCGGGTGTGACTGCGTACCTTTTGTATAATGGGTCAGCGACTTATATTCTGTAGCAAGGTTAACCGTATAGGGGAGCCGAAGGGAAACCGAGTCTTAACTGGGCGTTAAGTTGCAGGGTATAGACCCGAAACCCGGTGATCTAGCCATGGGCAGGTTGAAGGTTGGGTAACACTAACTGGAGGACCGAACCGACTAATGTTGAAAAATTAGCGGATGACCTGTGGCTGGGGGTGAAAGGCCAATCAAACCGGGAGATAGCTGGTTCTCCCCGAAAGCTATTTAGGTAGCGCCTCGTGAACTCATCCTCGGGGGTAGAGCACTGTTTCGGCTAGGGGGCCATCCCGGCTTACCAACCCGATGCAAACTGCGAATACCGGGGAATGTTATCACGGGAGACACACGGCGGGTGCTAACGTCCGTCGTGAAGAGGGAAACAACCCAGACCGCCAGCTAAGGTCCCAAAGTCATGGTTAAGTGGGAAACGATGTGGGAAGGCACAGACAGCCAGGATGTTGGCTTAGAAGCAGCCATCATTTAAAGAAAGCGTAATAGCTCACTGGTCGAGTCGGCCTGCGCGGAAGATGTAACGGGGCTAAACCATGCACCGAAGCTGCGGCAGCGACACTATGTGTTGTTGGGTAGGGGAGCGTTCTGTAAGCCTGCGAAGGTGTGCTGTGAGGCATGCTGGAGGTATCAGAAGTGCGAATGCTGACATAAGTAACGATAAAGCGGGTGAAAAGCCCGCTCGCCGGAAGACCAAGGGTTCCTGTCCAACGTTAATCGGGGCAGGGTGAGTCGACCCCTAAGGCGAGGCCGAAAGGCGTAGTCGATGGGAAACAGGTTAATATTCCTGTACTTGGTGTTACTGCGAAGGGGGGACGGAGAAGGCTATGTTGGCCGGGCGACGGTTGTCCCGGTTTAAGCATGTAGGCGGAGGTTCCAGGTAAATCCGGTACCTTGTTAACGCTGAGGTGTGATGACGAGGCACTACGGTGCTGAAGCAACAAATGCCCTGCTTCCAGGAAAAGCCTCTAAGCATCAGGTAACATCAAATCGTACCCCAAACCGACACAGGTGGTCAGGTAGAGAATACCAAGGCGCTTGAGAGAACTCGGGTGAAGGAACTAGGCAAAATGGTGCCGTAACTTCGGGAGAAGGCACGCTGATATGTAGGTGAAGCCCCTGCGGGTGGAGCTGAAATCAGTCGAAGATACCAGCTGGCTGCAACTGTTTATTAAAAACACAGCACTGTGCAAACACGAAAGTGGACGTATACGGTGTGACGCCTGCCCGGTGCCGGAAGGTTAATTGATGGGGTTAGCGGCAACGCGAAGCTCTTGATCGAAGCCCCGGTAAACGGCGGCCGTAACTATAACGGTCCTAAGGTAGCGAAATTCCTTGTCGGGTAAGTTCCGACCTGCACGAATGGCGTAATGATGGCCAGGCTGTCTCCACCCGAGACTCAGTGAAATTGAAATCGCTGTGAAGATGCAGTGTACCCGCGGCAAGACGGAAAGACCCCGTGAACCTTTACTATAGCTTGACACTGAACACTGGTCCTTGATGTGTAGGATAGGTGGGAGGCTTTGAAGCGTGGACGCCAGTCTGCGTGGAGCCGTCCTTGAAATACCACCCTTTAATGGCTGGTGTTCTAACGTAGACCCGTAATCCGGGTTGCGGACAGTGTCTGGTGGGTAGTTTGACTGGGGCGGTCTCCTCCTAAAGAGTAACGGAGGAGCACGAAGGTCAGCTAATCCTGGTCGGACATCAGGAGGTTAGTGCAATGGCATAAGCTGGCTTGACTGCGAGAGTGACGGCTCGAGCAGGTGCGAAAGCAGGTCATAGTGATCCGGTGGTTCTGTATGGAAGGGCCATCGCTCAACGGATAAAAGGTACTCCGGGGATAACAGGCTGATACCGCCCAAGAGTTCATATCGACGGCGGTGTTTGGCACCTCGATGTCGGCTCATCACATCCTGGGGCTGAAGTAGGTCCCAAGGGTATGGCTGTTCGCCATTTAAAGTGGTACGCGAGCTGGGTTTAGAACGTCGTGAGACAGTTCGGTCCCTATCTGCCGTGGGCGCTGGAGAATTGAGGGGGGCTGCTCCTAGTACGAGAGGACCGGAGTGGACGCATCACTGGTGTTCGGGTTGTCATGCCAATGGCACTGCCCGGTAGCTAAATGCGGAAGAGATAAGTGCTGAAAGCATCTAAGCACGAAACTTGCCCCAAGATGAGTTCTCCCTGACCCTTTGAGGGTCCTGAAGGAACGTTGAAGACGACGACGTTGATAGGCCGGGTGTGTAAGCGCAGCGATGCGTTGAGCTAACCGGTACTAATGAACCGTGAGGCTTAACCTTACAACGCCGAAGCTGTTTCGGTGGGTTTGAGAGATTTTCAGCATTGATTCAGAGTTAAGTACACAATAGTTTGCGCAGCAGCAAGGCGGCAAGCGAAGGAAAGGAAGGAGCATACTGAAGTATGTGACTGACTTTACGAGCGCGGCCAACGCGGCTGATGCGATAAAGTATTGCGTACAGAGCACCAAGAATTTGCCTGGCGGCTGTAGCGCGGTGGTCCCACCTGACCCCATGCCGAACTCAGAAGTGAAACGCCGTAGCGCCGATGGTAGTGTGGGGTCTCCCCATGCGAGAGTAGGGAACTGCCAGGCATCAATTAAAGCCGAAAGCCCATCCTCACGGATGGGCTTTTTGCGTTGGGCGTTAAAAAAGCCGGGTGGCGGCTTCGCCTTACCCGGCCTACTTTGACCTCATCCATTGTTGAATGAACCCGACGATCTCCTCCGCATTATTGATATCCAGGACCGGTACCTGAAGCGACAGTGAAATATCACTAGCCACCGCGATAACATGCTCATCAAGCGTTAACTCATTAACCTCATGTCCGGTATCGCTGCGAAACAGCAGGATCTTTGCCACCGGTTCATGCTTAAAACCCTCTACCAGGACCAGATCCAGCGTCGAATGATCCATCCGGCTGATAAGGTAAGGCAGATCAAGGTCGTTTGCGTCCGGTGTCTCGGTCATTAAGGCCCAACGTTTACTGCTGGCAACAATGGTTTGTGCCGCGCCAGCTCTGCGCAGTTCATAGCTGTCCTTACCAGGAATATCGACATCCATATTGTGATGAGTGTGTTTGATAAGCCCGGGGCGTACACCTCTGGCGCAGAGCGCCGGGATAATGGCTTTTAACAGGGTGGTTTTCCCCGTACCGCTCCAGGCGGCGATCGCTAAAACAGGTATCATTTGTGCCTCTGCATAGTGTCTATCTGTTCGAGAGTATTGATGTTAATAAACGCCTGTTTCATATCGCTAAAATCGACAGAATGTCCGCCAGCTTGTCGCATAAAGACCATCACCCGACGCTCTCCCGCCGCCAGGTAGTTCTTTAATTCCGGCATCAGCTGACGGTGCATTAGCGCAATGGTTGGATGATCGCGTTCGCCGTCATGCGCCCAGACAACCGCTGACGTTTCCCTGTGTTTAACAAAGCGCTCAGCCAGACAATAGGGGATAAACGGTGTATCGCAGGGGCAAAACAGAAACCACTCGGCATCGCACTGCTGCATAACAGAAAGCATCCCCGCCAGCGGCCCCGGGTAATCAGCCAGCGAGTCGGGATAGACGGGGTGTCCACTTTCCCGATAAACGGCGAGGTTTTTGTTAGCACTGATGGCTAGCGTACTCACTTGTTTACTCAGCGTGTGTGCCACGTGCTGCCATAACGGTGTGCCGTTCAACGTCTGCAGGCCCTTATCGACTCCCCCCATGCGGGATGCCTTGCCGCCGGCTAACACCACACCCGTGATCGTGCTTATCTGGCTCAACAATATCGCCTCTTTTATTGTGGGATTGACCCTGCTAACGTGTCACTCTCAATGAAAGGAGTATTACCATGAAATGTAAACGTCTGAATGAAGTTATTGAACTTCTCCAGCCAGCCTGGCAAAAAGAGCCAGAGCTTAACCTCGTGCAATTCTTACAGAAACTGGCGCAGGAGTCAGGTTATGAAGGCGAACTGGCCGACCTTTCCGATGACATCCTGATCTATCACCTGAAAATGCGCGATTCTGGTAAAGATGCTGTCATTCCCGGTATTCAGAAAGATTACGAAGAGGATTTCAAAACAGCCCTGCTGCGCGCACGTGGCGTAATTAAAGAGTAAAAGCTTGTAAGAGGCGCCACCGTAATCGCCGTTAAATGATATCCTCAATCATTCGTATAATTTCCGGATAATCGGATGAACGACCAGGCCTTTACTTTCCAGACCTTACACCCGGATACCATTATGGATGCTCTGTTTGAGCAGGGCATCCGGGTGGACTCAGGTCTGACCCCATTAAACAGCTATGAAAACCGCGTCTACCAGTTTCAGGATGAGGATCGTCAGCGCTTCGTCGTGAAATTTTATCGCCCGCAGCGCTGGTCAGTCGATCAGATCCAGGAAGAGCATCAGTTCGCCCTAGACCTGGTAGCCGATGACGTTCCCGTTGCCGCACCTCTTCAGTTCAATGGTCAGACGCTACTGTCGCACCAGGGTTTTTATTTTGCCGTTTTCCCAAGCCTCGGTGGCCGGCAATTTGAAGCCGATAATATCGATCAGATGGAATGGGTTGCCCGTTATTTAGGGCGCATACATCAGACGGGTAAGAAAAGCGCCTTTACTTCGCGTCCCACAATCGGCATTGCGGAATATCTGCTCGAACCGCGTCAGGTATTTGAAACCTCCACGCTCATCCCCTCAGGGCTGAAAGCTGAATTTCTGGCCGCAACGGATAATTTAATTAACGCCGTCACAGCGCGCTGGGATAACAACGTCAAAACGCTGCGCCTGCACGGTGATTGCCATGCCGGAAATATCCTCTGGCGTGACGGACCATTATTTGTCGACCTCGATGATGCGAGAATGGGACCGGCGATTCAGGATCTCTGGATGCTGCTGAATGGCGATAAGGCTGAGCAGCGGATGCAGCTTGAGACGATTATCGAAGCCTATGAGGAGTTCACCCCTTTTAATTCAGACGAAATTGCATTAATCGAACCTTTACGCGCCATGCGTTTTGTTTATTATCTTGCATGGTTAATCAGGCGTTGGGACGACCCCGCGTTTCCCAGAAACTTCCCGTGGCTTACCGGAGAAGATTACTGGCGTAACCAGATATCCACATTTATTGAACAGGTAAAGGTTCTGCAGGAACCCCCTTTGCAATTAACGCCAATGTATTAATCGAACACATCCAGGAGAGAGTTGATCATGAAAAAAATATGGCTGGCGCTGGCAGGTATGATTCTGGCATTTAGCGCTTCGGCTGCACAGTTCACCGATGGTAAACAGTATATTACCCTCGACAAACCTGTAGCTGGAGAACCTCAGGTACTGGAGTTCTTCTCATTCTATTGCCCGCACTGCTATGAGTTCGAGCAGGTTCTGCATGTTTCCGAGAACGTGAAGAAGAAGCTGCCTGAAGGCACCAAAATGACCAAGTATCACGTTGAGTTCCTTGGCCCGCTGGGCAAAGACTTAACGCAGGCGTGGGCAGTCGCTATGGCCCTGGGCGTGGAAGACAAAATCACTGCACCGATGTTTGAAGCCGTGCAGAAAACCCAGTCTGTACAGACCACTGCTGATATCCGTAAGGTATTCGTTGATGCAGGCGTTAAGGGTGAAGAATACGATGCAGCCTGGAACAGCTTTGTCGTGAAATCTCTCGTGGCACAGCAGGAAAAAGCGGCCGCCGATCTGCAACTGCGTGGTGTTCCAGCCATGTATGTTAACGGTAAGTACCAGCTGAATATGCAGGGGATGGATACCAGCAGCATGGACATCTTCGTGCAGCAGTATGCCGACACCGTGAAGTATCTGGTTGAGAAGAAGTAATAAAGAAAACGCCGGTCAATGACCGGCGTTGTTGTATTGGGCTTTAATCCTGTCGATTAGCGCGTCTTTTTCCGTCCACAACGTATTCAGCCAGAGTTGGAAACGTCGCTTAAAGTTCTTATCGTTAACATAGTCCCCATGTAGCTCTTCTGCCACAGGCACCAGATCAATACGCACCACAATCCGGGTTAACTTGCCGCTGAGCATATCGTAAAACGGCGTCCTGTCGTTCTCCGGATAACAGAGCGTCACGTCCAGTAATTTGTCGAACTGTTGGCCCAGTACGTTAAGCGCCATGGCGATCCCCGCCGCTTTTGGCGGCAGCAGGTTGCTGTACGGTGAGCGGGTTTGCTGCTTTTTCTCTTCGGTAAAGCGAGAGCCTTCCACAAAATTGACGATGGTGGTGGGGTGCGCGCGAAACTTCTCGCAGGAGCGGCGTGTCGTTTCAACATCTTTGCCGCGGCGTTCAGGATGGCGGATCAGATAGCTACGGGAATAGCGCTTCATAAACGGCATATCCAGCGCCCAACAGGCCAGCCCAATAAAGGGTACCCAGGCGAGCTGCTGTTTAAGGAAGTACTTATTCATGGGAATGTGTTTGCGGAACAGTACGCATAACACCACGATATCGGCCCAGCTATGGTGGTTGCAGATAAGCAAATACCAGTTTTTCTTGTTAAGTCCTTCCAGACCCTGAACATCCCATTTCAGATGTGGATTAAGACGCAGAAGCACCGCCAGGCCTTCACACCAGCAGTACATCATAACGTTACAGAATGCAGATACGGCACGCCAGACAACGGGGATCGGTAATAGCAGTTTAATTATTCCGGCGATGATGATCGGCACAGAACAGGCGATGGTGACCAGAATAGTTAATGCGATACTTAAGAAGAGGGTGATCGCAGCCAGGAGTCTAGACATGATGAATGTTTTCAGGTAGTTAGCTATGGATGGCGCCTGATAAACAGGCACCGGGCGCTGATTTTACCAGAAAACGGTTAAAGGATGGCGCTTTAACTTGGCGGGCAAGCTGATTTGTATGCGCTGTGGAGAAAAATCCTGTTATGCCGATCCTGCGTGGCTTATATCCACATGGAGTAAATTGTCATCAACCGAAAATATGAGATCGTGATCAAATCACAAGTTATTGATTAGTAAGTTTAATAATTATCTCATCGATCCTCATTAAGCACATTTAATCCAGGTTACAGAAAATATTCACAAACTTATCCACAGTTTTAATTTGCGAGCGATCCTCAGGATCACAAAATCTTTGGCTGTATTGGCCGTGAAAAACTGATGTTTTCATCCTTCTGTGGCATCCTTTATTCATAAATTACTTAAAGGCACGGACATTATGGTTCAGATCCCCGAAAATCCGCTTATTCTCGTCGACGGCTCGTCTTACCTCTATCGGGCATATCACGCATTTCCTCCGCTGACCAACAGCGCAGGAGAGCCTACGGGCGCAATGTATGGTGTGCTGAACATGCTGCGTAGCCTGATCATGCAGTATCAGCCAAGCCATGCCGCCGTGGTCTTCGATGCGAAAGGCAAAACTTTCCGGGATGAGCTGTTCGAGCATTACAAATCTCATCGTCCGCCGATGCCGGACGATCTGCGCGCGCAAATTGAGCCTCTGCATAAGATGGTAAAAGCGATGGGGCTGCCTTTGATGGCCGTCTCGGGCGTTGAAGCGGACGATGTTATCGGTACGCTGGCGCGTGAAGCAGAGAAAATGGGCCGCCCGGTCCTGATCAGCACCGGCGATAAAGACATGGCTCAGCTGGTCACGCCGGGGATCACCCTGATTAACACCATGACCAATACCATTCTTGGGCCGGAAGAGGTCGTCGCTAAGTATGGCGTGCCGCCGGAACTGATCATCGACTTCCTCGCGCTGATGGGTGACTCCTCCGATAACATTCCTGGCGTACCGGGCGTGGGCGAAAAGACGGCCCAGGCGCTGCTGCAAGGTCTGGGCGGGCTGGATACGCTGTATAGCGAGCAGGATAAAATCGCCGGGCTGACCTTCCGCGGTGCCAAAACCATGGCCGCTAAGCTTGAGCAGAACAAAGAGGTGGCCTACCTCTCTTATCAGCTGGCAACCATCAAAACAGACGTCGAGCTGGATCTGACCTGTGAACAGCTTGAAGTGGAGCAACCTGCCGTTGAAGAGCTGCTAGGCCTGTTTAAGCAGTACGAGTTCAAACGCTGGATAACCGATGTCGAAGCGGGGAAATGGCTGCAGGCGAAAGGGGCTAAACCAGCAGCTAAGCCAAAAGAGACCCTGGTGATCGATGCAGAAGAGGAGCCGGAAGAAGAAGCCAGCGTGCTCTCTTCTGAGCATTACGAAACCATTCTGGATGAAGCGCAGCTGCAACGCTGGATTGAAAAGTTACACCAGGCACCGGTATTCGCTTTCGATACCGAAACCGACAGCCTCGATAATGTCTCCGCCAATATGGTGGGGCTGTCATTTGCCACAGAGCCGGGCGTTGCCGCCTATGTGCCGGTTGCCCACGACTATCTGGACGCGCCAGAGCAGCTTACCCGTGAGCGCGTGCTCGAACTCCTTAAGCCGATCCTTGAAGATGAAAAAGCGCTGAAGGTAGGGCAAAACCTGAAGTTCGATCGCGGTATCCTGCAAAACTACGGTATCGAACTGCGCGGCATTGCGTTCGATACCATGCTGGAGTCCTATATCCTCGACAGCGTCGCCGGTCGTCACGATATGGATTCGCTCTCCGACCGCTGGCTGAAGCATAAAACCGTCACCTTTGAGCAGATCGCCGGTAAGGGCAAGAATCAGCTGACCTTTAACCAGATCGCCCTGGAAGAGGCGGGGCACTATGCGGCAGAAGACGCTGACGTCACGCTGCAACTGCATTTAAAGATGTGGCCGAAGCTGCAAAAACACGCCGGGCCACTGAACGTGTTCCAGAATATCGAGATGCCGCTGGTGCCGGTTCTGTCCCGCATCGAGCGCAATGGCGTGAAAATCGATCCGGCTGTGTTGCACAAGCACTCAGAAGAGATCGCCCTGCGTCTGCACGAGCTGGAACAAAAAGCGCATGAGATCGCCGGCGAGCCGTTTAATCTGTCGTCCACTAAACAGCTGCAGACCATCCTGTTTGAAAAGCAGGGTATCAAGCCGCTGAAGAAAACGCCGGGCGGGGCGCCGTCCACCTCTGAAGAGGTGCTTGAGGAGCTGGCGCTGGACTATCCTCTGCCAAAAGTGATCCTTCAGTATCGTGGGCTGGCAAAGCTAAAATCGACCTACACCGATAAGCTGCCGTTGATGATCAACCCAAAAACGGGCCGTGTACACACCTCTTACCATCAGGCGGTAGCGGCTACCGGGCGACTCTCCTCAACCGATCCTAACCTGCAAAACATTCCGGTGCGTAATGAAGAAGGGCGCCGTATCCGTCAGGCGTTTATTGCGCCAGAGGATTACGTCATCGTCTCTGCTGACTATTCACAGATTGAGCTGCGCATCATGGCGCACCTCTCCCGGGATAAAGGGCTGTTGACCGCCTTTGCTGAAGGGCAGGATATTCACCGGGCCACGGCAGCCGAAGTGTTTGGTATGCCACTGGAGAGCGTCACCGGGGAACAGCGCCGCAGCGCGAAGGCGATCAACTTTGGCCTTATCTACGGCATGAGCGCCTTTGGCCTCTCCCGCCAGCTCAATATTCCGCGCAAAGAGTCGCAGAAGTATATGGATCTCTATTTCGAGCGCTACCCGGGCGTGCTGCAATATATGGAGAACACGCGCGCCCAGGCAAAAGAAAAAGGCTATGTCGAAACCCTGGAAGGGCGTCGCCTCTATCTGCCGGACATCAAATCCAGTAATGCGGCCCGCCGTGCCGGTGCCGAACGTGCGGCAATCAACGCCCCGATGCAGGGGACGGCGGCAGATATCATCAAACGTGCAATGATCGCCGTTGACGCCTGGCTGGAGAAAGAGCAGCCGCGAGTGCGGATGATCATGCAGGTACACGATGAACTGGTGTTTGAGGTGCATAAAGACGATCTGGAACCGGTCTCGAAAAAGATCCATGAACTGATGGAGAACAGCGTCAAACTGGATGTGCCGTTGCTGGTGGAAGTCGGCCGGGGAGAAAACTGGGATCAGGCTCACTAACGCTTTCTGGGATATGAACACTTTCTGTAAGTAAGCAACATATCCATGAACGTTTTGTGACGATCATTAGAATTCCCTATGTAAAGAATGAAAAAAAACTACAAAAAGTGCTTTGTCTGTAGTTCAAAAAAGGGTAGAGTTATCCACGTAGGGTACAGAGGTAAGATGTTCTATCTTTCAGACCTTTTACTTCACGTAATCGGATTTGGCTGAATATTTTAGCCGCCCCAGTCAGTAATGACTGGGGCGTTTTTTATTGCGGCAAAGATAAGGTCAGCGCAAAAAAAAGCGCGGACATCGCCGCGCTCATCTTTACTCATCCGCTTCTGACGCGGGTTCCAGCTCGCTGTACCAGATATCCAGTTTCTCACGCAGTTTGTCCACGCCTTGCTTCTTCAGCGAAGAAAACGCCTCTACCTGGATATCGCCGTTAAACGCCAGCACGGCTTCACGCACCATATTCACCTGCGCTTTACGCGCGCCGCTGGCCAGCTTGTCGGCTTTAGTGAGCAGTACCAGCACCTGGATCCCGCTCTCTACGGCCCAGTGGATCATCTGCTGATCGAGATCTTTAAGCGGATGACGAATATCCATCAGGACGACCAGGCCCTTCAGACACAGACGTTTTTCAAGATATTCCCCCAGCGCGCGCTGCCACTTGAGTTTCATCTCTTCCGGAACTTCTGCATAGCCGTAGCCTGGTAAATCCACCAGGCGCTTGCCCGGTGCGACTTCAAACAGGTTAATCAGCTGGGTGCGGCCAGGCGTTTTAGAGGTACGCGCCAGGCTTTTCTGATTGGTCAGGGTATTCAGAGCGCTGGATTTCCCCGCGTTGGACCGGCCAGCAAATGCCACTTCAAGACCCGTATCGGCGGGTAAATGGCGAATATCAGGCGCACTGAGGAGAAAATGCGTCTGGTGATAATTCAGGTTGGTCACGTGGTTGTCTCCAGAAATTCGTAACGTTGGGGGGATTATACCTGAACAGAGAGAAAAGGCTTTTCCCATCGGCAACCCGGCTGTAAGTAAAAACCCTGAGCTTTGTGAGAGATCTGCCATTTTTACTATGGGATATTTAAGAAAAATCGCAGCGCATTAAAAAATCAAAACGATTAAAATCAACCTATTAACTTTTAGTCTTAGTCTGAAATACTCGGTAAAAGTGCGTTTGTGGCTTGTGCGTTTAGCCGGAAACGGTAAAGTAGCGTTCAACGGCGAGGATGCCGACAGGAGCCAGACTTAAGGATTAGGGTCAGGAGCGCCAGGAGGCGAAGACACAGGAAAGTCAGGAAGACGTACGCCTTGGAGGCGTTACAAAGGGAAATGGAACCTATCACGGACGGTACCTGCTAATGGATAGACAGGGTGAGTCGTAAGCAAACAGGGATTGTCAGACCCGTAATGGGTTGTGAGTCAGGAAAAAAGGCGACAGATTGCTCTGTCGCCTTTTTTCTTTGCTTGCTTTCTGCTAGATTTCGCCGCAATTCTATACTCAAGAAAACGACTTTAAGACAAAACACATGAAAAAACCGACCTCCGCTGCAGGCGCTAAACGTCCTGCTAAAGCACGCCGCAAAACGCGCGAAGAACTGAATCAGGAAGCGCGCGATCGCAAACGCGAGAAAAAACATCGTGGTCATGCTGCGGGTAGCCGCGCGAGTGGCGGTACTTCGGGCGCGTCTGCGAATAACAAGCAGCAGAAAGACCCGCGTATCGGCAGTAAAAAACCGGTTCCATTAGGCGTGACCGATGCCCCGGTCACCAGGCAGCACAAACCGAAGAGCGAGAAACCTATGCTTTCACCGCAGGCTGAGCTGGATTTGCTGGAGAATGATGAGCGCCTGGACGCGCTGCTGGAACGTCTTGAAGAGGGCGAAACCCTGAATGCCGAAGAGCAGTCATGGGTAGATGCCAAACTGGATCGCATCGATGAACTGATGCAGAAGCTTGGCCTCTCTTACGACGATGAAGACGAAGAGGAAGAAGAAGAGAAACAGGAAGACATGATGCGCCTGTTGAAAGGTGGAAACTAACATTTGCACCCGGCAGGTTCTATTGTCCTGCTAATAACCCTTCCGGTTATATGTTATCTGGTGTGGTTATTCGTTAAACTACGGCGGTTGTCGCGGCGACAGAAGTGGCTGCGCACCCGATTCATGGCCCGCACAGGGGGCAGAACGGGCCGCCGTATACGAACGCGACACCAACGGAAGGAGTGAGCATGTCTGTAGCAACCATCGACTGGGATCTGGCCCTGATCCAGAAATATAACTATTCCGGGCCGCGTTATACCTCGTATCCCACTGCGCTGGAGTTTTCCGACGCGTTCGGTCAAACCCAGTTTCAGCAGGCGGTAGCGCGTTATCCTGACCGCCCGCTCTCTCTGTATGTTCATATCCCGTTCTGCCACAAGCTCTGCTATTTCTGTGGCTGCAACAAAATTGTGACCCGCCAGCAGCACAAGGCGGATCACTATCTGGATGCGCTTGAGCAGGAGATCCTGCACCGCGCGCCGCAGTTCGCCGGTCGTCACGTCAGCCAGCTCCACTGGGGCGGCGGTACGCCGACCTACCTGAATAAAGCGCAGATCAGCCGTCTGATGACCCTGCTGCGGAATAACTTCCGCTTCAATGGCGATGCTGAAATCTCTATCGAAGTAGACCCGCGGGAAATCGAGCTGGATGTGCTCGATCATCTGCGTGCCGAAGGGTTTAACCGCCTGAGTATGGGCGTGCAGGACTTTAATAAAGAGGTCCAGCGGCTGGTCAACCGTGAGCAGGATGAAGAGTTCATCTTTGCTCTGTTAAATCATGCCCGGGAGATTGGCTTCACCTCCACCAATATCGATCTGATTTATGGCCTGCCGAAGCAGACGCCAGAAAGTTTCGCCTACACGTTGAAGCGCGTGGCGGAACTCAACCCGGACCGCCTGAGCGTCTTCAACTATGCGCATCTGCCGACGCTGTTTGCTGCCCAACGCAAAATCAAAGATGCCGATCTGCCATCCGCGCAGCAAAAACTGGATATCCTGCAGGAAACCATCACATCGTTAACCCAGACCGGCTACCAGTTCATCGGCATGGATCACTTTGCCCGACCGGATGACGAGCTGGCGATTGCCCAGCGAGAAGGCGTTCTGCATCGTAACTTCCAGGGTTACACCACCCAGGGCGATACGGACCTGCTGGGGATGGGCGTGTCGGCCATCAGCATGATTGGCGACTGTTATGCGCAAAACCAGAAAGAGCTGAAGCTCTACTATCAGCAGGTGGATGAGACCGGCAACGCACTGTGGCGCGGCATCGCGTTAACCCGCGACGACTGTATTCGCCGGGACGTGATCAAGGCGCTAATCTGTAACTTCCGTCTCGACTTCCGCACGGTGGAAGCGCAGTGGGATCTCGTTTTTAAAGATTACTTTGCGGAAGATATAAAGCTGCTGGCGCCGCTGGCGAAAGATGGGCTGGTGGAGGTGACGGAGAGTGCGATTGAAGTTACGCCGAAAGGGCGTTTGTTGATTCGTAATATCTGTATGTGCTTCGATGCCTATCTGCGGCAGAAAGCCCGTATGCAGCAGTTCTCGCGGGTGATTTAAGCCGCATTACCGGGTGGCGGCTTCGCCTTACCCGGCCTACATTTCGCGCTTTCGTAGGCCGGGTAAGCGAAGTGCTAGCTAAACAACCCCACCAGCGCCGCACACAGCACAGCTGCAATGGCCGTTTGTGGTGTATGTCCCGCTGCTGCGCTGGCTTCAAGGCCGCCAGACAACAAATTCACGATCGATTCCAGCATGATGACCCCCCCATTTTCCGGGCAAGATCATACTCAACTCATCAGTACAGTAAAGCGCAAAATAGCATCACTTTGCGCTTAATTAACTCTCTTTACACAGGGGGGAGGCGATCACTCCATCCCCAGTTCTTTTAACTTACGCGTCAGGGTATTGCGCCCCCAGCCGAGCAGGCGTGCCGCCTCCTGCTTGTGGCCCTGGGTATGGCGCAGCGCGGTGGTCAGCAGCGTGCGCTCCATTTCGGGCTGCGCCTCGGAGAGCAGGTCCTGATGACCGGAGCGCAACGCGCGATCGGCCCATTGCGCCAGCAGTGTCGCCCAGCTGTCGGGCAGGCTCTGGCCGGTGCTGCTTTCCGGAACGTGGGTTTCGAAAAGCTCGGGCGGCAGATCCTGAATCAACACCTCCTGGCCGGCAGCCATCACCGTCAGCCAGCGGCAGGTATTTTCCAGCTGACGCACGTTACCCGGCCAGGCCAGACGCGTCAGCGCCGCTTCGGTTTCCGGGTGCAGCAGCTTGGCTTCCACGCCCAGTTCCCGGGCGGCATCCTGCAGGAAATGACGCGCCAGGCGCGGGATATCTTCCCGGCGCTCACGCAGCGGCGGCAGGTGTACGCGAATGACGTTCAGGCGGTGGAACAGGTCTTCACGGAATTTGCCCTCCTGGACGCGCAGCTCCAGGTTCTGGTGGGTGGCGGCGATAATACGCACATCCACTTTGACCGGGGCGTAGCCGCCCACGCGGTAAAACTGGCCGTCCGCCAGCACGCGCAGCAGACGTGTCTGAACGTCGAGAGGCATATCACCGATCTCATCCAGGAACAGCGTCCCGCCGTCGGCCTGCTCAAAGCGACCCTGACGGATGGTGTTAGCGCCGGTAAAGGCCCCTTTTTCATGGCCGAACAGCTCGGACTCAATCAAATCCTTGGGGATCGCCGCCATATTCAGGGCGATAAACGGGGCTTTGACGCGCGGGCTGTGGCGATGCAGGGCATGCGCGACCAGCTCTTTCCCTGTGCCTGACTCGCCGTTAATCAGCACGCTGATGGAGGAGCGTGACAGGCGACCAATGATGCGAAACACATCCTGCATCGCCGGCGCTTCACCAATGATATCGGTGGTAGGCCCGAAAACCGGGGCATTACGCGGCTGCTGCTGTTCCTGATAGTGGCTAATGGCGCGTTCAACCAGCGCCACCGCTTCGTCAATATCGAACGGTTTTGGCAGATAATCGAACGCCCCCTGCTGGTAGGCGCTGACGGCAGCATCCAGATCGGAGTGGGCGGTCATTATGATGACCGGAAGCATCGGATGACGCTGCTTGATCTGTTTTAACAGCGCGAGCCCATCCATTCCCGGCATACGGATATCGGACAGCAGCACATCCGGGGTTTTGGTGGTGAGTGCATCAAGCACATCGGCACCGCTCTCAAAAGCGGTGCAGCTTAAACCTGCTCCGGTAAGCGCCCGTTCAAGCACCCAGCGGATGGAGCTATCGTCATCAACTACCCAGACTATCCCTCGTTGCATAACCTAACCCTCTATTTCCTGATTGGCAGGTAAACCGAAAACTCGGTATGACCCGGCCAACTGGTAAATTCAATTTTGCCGGAATGCTGATCTATCAAATTACGGGCAATCGATAAGCCAAGCCCGGTCCCGCCTTCACGGCCGCTGACCATCGGGTAAAACAGCGTGTCCTGTAAATGGGAAGGAATGCCCGGACCGTTATCTTCCACATCAATGCGGGCCGCCAGACGGTAGCGTGTGCCGTGCAGGGTGAGCTGAAAGGCGGTGCGGGTACGCAGAATAATCTCTCCGCCTTCCGCCCCCAGCGCCTGCAGGGCGTTGCGCACGATATTCAGTAAAACCTGTTCAATCTGGTCGGGATCGTGCGGCAGTTCCGGCAGGCTGGGATCGTAATCCCGAATTAACCTGACGTTATCTGGCAGTTCCATCGACACCAGCTTGACGACGCGCTCCGCCACTTTGTGAATGCTTTCGGTAACATGCATCCCGGGTTGCTGCGGTCCCAGCAGGCGATCCACCAGGTTCCGCAGGCGGTCGGCCTGTTCAATGATGACGTTGGTGTATTCCGCCAGCGCCGGGTCGGGCAGGGCTTTGGTGAGCAGCTGCGCTGCGCCGCGCAGGCCGCCGAGCGGATTTTTGATCTCATGGGCGAGGCCGCGCACCAGATCGCGGGCGGCAATCTGCTGAGCATGCTGGAGCTGCTCCTGACTCAGGCGACGCTGGTTATCCATCGGCGCCATCTCCAGCAGAATGAGCCCTTCCGGCAGCCGCTGCGCGGTCAGCGACAGAATATGCGAGCGTCCGTCGATCACCAGCGTCACTTCGTTATCGGTAAAACCTTGCCCCGCCTGCAGACTCTCCTGCATCAGGCCGATATTCAGGGAAAAATAACTCAACAGCTCGGGCAGCGGCGCGCCAAACAGTTTGCGTGAACTTTGCGCCAGTAACTGCTGGGCCGCGGGATTGGCGTAATGCACCGCCAGATCGTCATCGACCAGTAAAATGCTGTTGATAAGAGAATTGAGGATCTGCCCAGCATCGGGCAGCGTGCCAGTTGCCATTCAGCAGTCTCCTGGAGTTGTTTGCACTATTTTAGTGCAGTATAGCGTTTTTACGGCGAAAAACGCGTCAGATCAGCTTGTTGGCGGTGAAAAAAGCCCATCCGAAGATGGGCTGAAAAGTTTCCACGGCAACAAAAAAAACGGCTATCAATCTCGCGCGGAAAAGGCCGCGCGACAGGGATTGAAGATTAGACGCTGTAGTACAGTTCGAACTCAACCGGGTGCGGCGTCATGCGAACGCGGTCGTTCTCTTCCATACGCAGTGCGATGTAAGCATCGATCGCTTCGTCAGTGAACACGCCGCCCGCAGTCAGGAACTCGCGGTCTGCGTCCAGCGCCAACAGGGCTTCTTCCAGAGAACCGGCAACCTGTGGGATCTCTTTCGCTTCTTCTGGCGGCAGGTCGTACAGGTTTTTGTCCATCGCTTCGCCCGGGTGGATCTTGTTCTTGATACCGTCCAGACCCGCCATCAGCAGTGCTGCGAAGCACAGGTATGGGTTAGCAGCTGGGTCCGGGAAGCGCACTTCGATACGACGTGCTTTCGGAGAAGCTACCACCGGAATACGGATAGAAGCAGAACGGTTACGGGCAGAGTAGGCCAGCATTACTGGCGCTTCGTAGCCTGGGACCAGACGCTTGTAGGAGTTAGTAGTTGGGTTCGCCAGGGCGTTGATCGCTTTAGCGTGTTTGATAACACCACCGATGTAGTGCAGTGCCTGCTCGGACAGACCCGCATACTTGTCGCCAGCGAACAGGTTAGTCCCGTTCTTGGACAGGGACATGTGGCAGTGCATACCGGAACCGTTGTCGCCAAACATTGGTTTTGGCATGAAGGTCGCGGTTTTACCGAAGCGGTGCGCAACGTTGTGAACAACGTATTTGTAGATCTGAATTTCGTCCGCTTTCTTGGTCATGGTGTTGAAACGGGTGGCGATTTCGTTCTGGCCAGCAGTTGCAACTTCATGGTGATGGGCTTCAACAACCAGACCCATCTCTTCCATAATCAGACACATGGTAGAACGGATGTCCTGGGAAGAGTCAACCGGTGGAACCGGGAAGTAACCGCCTTTAACGGCTGGACGGTGACCTTTGTTACCGCCTTCGTATTTGGTGGAGGAGTTCCATGCGCCTTCGATATCATCGATAGCAACGTGGGAACCGGAAGTGGTCGCACCAAAACGGATGTCGTCGAACAGGAAGAACTCTGGCTCTGGCCCGAACAGAACGGTGTCTGCGATGCCGGTGGAGCGCAGATACTCTTCAGCGCGTTTAGCGATAGAGCGTGGGTCGCGGTCGTAACCCTGCAGGGTGCCTGGCTCAAGAATATCGCAACGGATGATCAGGGTAGACTCTTCGAAGAACGGGTCAATGAGGGCAGTAGATGCGTCAGGCATCAGAACCATGTCGGATTCGTTGATACCTTTCCAGCCACCAATGGAGGAGCCGTCAAACATTTTGCCTTCTTCAAAGAATTCGGCATTCACCTGATGAGCAGGAATAGTGACGTGCTGTTCTTTACCTTTGGTATCGGTGAAGCGCAGATCAACAAACTTCACTTCATGTTCGTTCAGCATCGTCAAAACGTGTTCAGCGGACATACTTAACTCTCCAGATTGGTCATTGTCGTCGTGGTAACGAGGTCTTCAAATTCTGTATAAGGCAGGCGGTGGTGCCTTTTGTTGCCGTATTTTTTATAAAGCGAAATCTGTGCCAACTTTTAAAACACCCCAAAAAGGCGCTATCATGCGCACCGTAGTGCAAAAGGGCTGCACCACGGTGGTTTTGTTGCACCATTATAGTGCTTCAATGTGAACATTGAGCACCATATTGGTGCAATTTACGTTAAAGTGCCCTTTTACCGCTCCGTGAAAGCGATCACAAAGCATCTCTGCGATACTTGTTTGCGGGGGATGTTTGTGATCCTGTTTTGTAGTGCGATTAATCCGTGTACAATAACGCGCTATTTCTAATGCCTGAGGCAAAGTTGTGATCGAAAATCTGCGTAATATCGCCATCATCGCGCACGTTGACCATGGTAAAACTACCCTGGTTGATAAGCTGCTGCAGCAATCCGGTACGTTCGATGCGCGTGCCGAAACTCAAGAACGCGTGATGGACTCCAACGATTTGGAGAAAGAGCGTGGGATTACCATCCTCGCTAAAAACACCGCGATCAAATGGAATGACTACCGTATCAACATCGTTGATACCCCAGGGCACGCCGACTTCGGTGGTGAAGTTGAGCGCGTGATGTCCATGGTGGATTCCGTGCTGCTGGTGGTTGACGCATTTGACGGCCCAATGCCGCAGACGCGCTTCGTAACCAAAAAAGCATTCGCCCATGGCCTGAAGCCAATCGTGGTAATCAACAAAGTTGACCGTCCTGGCGCGCGTCCTGACTGGGTTGTTGATCAGGTCTTCGACCTGTTCGTTAACCTGGATGCGACCGACGAACAGCTGGACTTCCCGATCGTTTATGCGTCTGCGCTGAACGGTATCGCTGGTCTGGACCACGAAGACATGGCTGAAGACATGACCCCGCTGTACCAGGCGATTGTTGACCATGTTCCGGCACCAAACGTCGATCTCGACGGTACCCTGCAGATGCAGATCTCTCAGCTGGACTACAACAACTACGTTGGTGTAATCGGCATTGGTCGTATCAAGCGCGGTAAAGTGAAGCCAAACCAGCAGGTCACTATCATCGATAGCGAAGGTAAAACCCGTAACGGTAAAGTCGGTAAAGTGCTGACTCACCTGGGCCTTGAGCGTATCGAGAGCGACATTGCGGAAGCTGGCGACATCATCGCTATCACCGGTCTGGGCGAGCTGAACATCTCTGACACCATCTGCGACCCGCAGAATGTGGAAGCGCTGCCAGCGCTGTCTGTTGATGAGCCGACCGTAACCATGTTCTTCAACGTCAACACCTCTCCGTTCTGTGGTAAAGAAGGTAAGTTCGTTACCTCTCGTCAGATCCTTGACCGCCTGAACAAAGAGCTGGTGCACAACGTTGCGCTGCGCGTTGAAGAAACCGAAGACGCTGATGCATTCCGCGTTTCTGGTCGTGGTGAGCTGCACCTGTCTGTTCTGATCGAAAACATGCGTCGTGAAGGTTTCGAAATGGCGGTTTCCCGTCCGAAAGTTATCTTCCGTGAAATCGATGGCCGTAAACAAGAGCCATTCGAGAACGTGACGCTGGACGTTGAAGAGCAGCATCAGGGTTCTGTAATGCAGGCTCTGGGTGAGCGTAAAGGCGACCTGAAAAACATGAATCCAGATGGCAAAGGCCGCGTACGTCTCGACTACGTGATCCCAAGCCGTGGCCTGATCGGCTTCCGTTCTGAGTTCATGACCATGACTTCCGGTACCGGTCTGCTGTACTCCACCTTCAGCCACTACGACGACGTCCGTCCGGGCGAAGTGGGCCAGCGTAACAACGGCGTTCTGATCTCCAACGGTCAGGGTAAAGCGGTTGCGTTCGCCCTGTTCAGCCTGCAGGATCGCGGTAAGCTGTTCCTGGGTCACGGTGCAGAAGTTTACGAAGGCCAGATCATCGGTATTCACAGCCGTTCTAACGACCTGACGGTAAACTGCCTGACCGGTAAGAAACTGACCAACATGCGTGCGTCCGGTACTGACGAAGCAACGGTTCTGGTTCCACCGGTTAAGATGACGCTGGAGCAGGCTCTGGAATTCATCGATGACGACGAACTGGTAGAAGTAACACCACAGTCTATCCGTATCCGTAAACGTCACCTGACTGAAAACGATCGTAAACGTGCAATGCGCGGTTCAAAAGAAGATTAATACAGTCAGTCTGTAGGCCGGGTAAGCGCATGCGCCTCCCGGCAGGTAAAAAGCCGCTGAGCGATCAGCGGCTTTTTTATTAGAACGCGTACCGCACGCCCAGACGGATTCGGTACTGCTCGCGGTTGTAATCATTCCATCTGTCCAGCCACTGGAGTTCGAGGTACGGCAGCCAGTTTCTGTCGATTTTATAGCTGAACTTGTTCGTTATTTCCCAGTGGTGATCTTTGCCATTCTTACTGTGGTAATCATTTACCCGCTGGAAAAAGTGCGGCTCAAAGGTGTAGAAAAACGCATCCGCCACTTTAAAATTCCAGTAGTTAGCAAACTCGTGCGTGTCGTTCTTATCCATCTGCCCGTTATAGTCCGGCGTATCGTAATTGTTGTGGTTATAGCGATAGCGGAACGTCAGATTGAACCCATCCGTAAATTTGTAGTTGGTATCTAAATAAACAGCGCCGCCCGACCCTGCGCTGCTGTCGTTAATTAAACCGCCCGGCTGGAAAGTGAGTTTGTCGGTGGGTTTAAAGAGCGGATACCACCCCTCTATTTCGTTATAGCTGTGCTTAAGCTCATCCCATTTCCCCACGTTATAAGCGTTGGTGAACATCAGCCCCGCGCCCATATCGAAGTTATAGCCGGCTCGCAGGATCACCTCATGTAGCTCGGAGGCCGTATTGTATGCTTCTCGTGTTTCGACATACGCCCCGGCAAATACCGGGCAGGAGACAGACGACACGATCAGTACAGTAATGATTTTTTTCATAACTTATCCATGTAACAGATAAAGAAAGGCCACCCCTCCCATAGAGAGGGAAGGGATTAATGGCCGGATTTATTGTTATAAAGTGACTGCTGACGCTTTATCGTTGGTGGTTATCTCAGGGGTATTCGCTGATGGTTTTTTTCGGTTTGCAATCTCCTCAATAATAAAGGCGAAGCGCGCTTCGTTGAGTTTATAAAAGAGTCCCATCGTGATGGCGGCGATAATCGCCAGGCCGCAGGGCCAGAGAAAAATAAGCTGGCGCAGCCCCAGCAGCGTGCCTGCGCTCTGCACCGCATGGGGCACGTAACCGATCTGGGTCAGCATAATGCCAGGCAAGAAACCGGCGAGGGCCGCGGAGATTTTGCGCGAGAAGGTATAGCCGGTATAAACCGACCCTTCGGCGCGAATGCCGGTTTTCCACTCGCCATAATCAACGGTATCCGGCACCAGGGCCCAGTTCAGACTGTTGACGAAAGCGGTGCCGAAAAAGGCCATACAGGAAAAGAGCACAAACAGCAGGGAGTTGCTCCCCCAGAAGAAGTTCAGCACGTCGCCCACCGCCCATAGCGTCAGCCCGCCCAGGTAAACCGGTTTTTTGCCGAAACGCTTAACCGCGCCGGGCACCAGAAACACGCCGACCAGAATACAGCCCATGCTGAAAAAGCCCATCCACGACAGCAGGTGCAGATCGTTCAGCACGTACTGGGTGTAATAGACCTGAATCGCCAGCTTGATGTTAAAGGCGGCAAGGGTACAGAGGTTGGCGATGCATAAGACCAGCAGCGGCGGGTTGCGGAAAATCGCGCAGAACGATTTCAGAATGCCGGGTTTATGGTGATCGGGTGTGATCTCCACATAGCGCTCTTTCACGCCGCTATAGCACCACCACATGCAGAACAGCCCGCCTGTGACAAACACCAGAGCGGCAACCAGATAGCCGAGGGAGGGCTGGCTGACGAACAGCGCCTGAATGGGCATAAAGCCGACGGTGCAGAGCAACAACCCCACCGTTGCGCCGCCCTGACGCCACGCCGCCAGCTGCGCGCGCTCGTTCGGGTTTTTGGTGATGGCCGGGACCATCGCACCGTAGGCGCAGTTCATCAGGCTATAGCAGAGGCCGAACATCATAAAGAGCACGGTGGCGATAGCCGTTTTCACCGTCAGGCTAAAGTCGTTAGCCATAAACTGCGCCGCGGCAACCAGCGCAACGGGTACCGAAGCATAGAGAATAAAGGGCCGGAATTTTCCCCGTGCGCCGATATTTCGCCGGGAGTCCACCAGCACGCCGGTCAGCATGTCGGTAAAGGCGGTAAAGAACTTCGCCACCAAAAAAATAATGCCACCATAGAACGCGGGCATGCCCAGTTCGTCGGTGTAAAACTTCAGCAGATAGAGCGTGCCGATACAGAGCATCAGATTCGAGCCAAAATCGCCCATCCCGTAGGCGCACTTCTCTCGCAGGCTCAATTTCAGGGTTAACGGATCAGTGTTATGTGTCATGGTCGATCCTCAGAGCGCCCATAGGGCGCTCCATCTCGTCATTTATGCGGTACGTTTACGCAGTTCGATCTCTTCCACGATGCGCACATACATCTTTTCGTTGAGGTTGTAGAAACAGCCCATCGCCACGATGGTGATGACTGCCAGCAGGCTGGGGTAGATAAATATCAGCTGCCGCAGCCCTTCAACGGTCCCGGCGGATTGCACCACGTTGGGCACATAGCCGATCTGCGTAAGCATCATCCCCGGGAAGAAGCCCGCCAGTGCCTGGGATACCTTCCTGAAGAAGGTAAAGCCGGTGTAAACCGTCCCCTCAGAGCGCACGCCGGTGCGCCACTCGCCATATTCCACGGTATCGGACACCAGCGCCCAGTTCAGGCTGTTCACAAATGCGGAGCCAAAGAAGGCCAGACAGGAGAACGCCACAAAGCTCACCGAGCCACTGCCGAAGAAGTAGTTGAGCAGATCGCCCGCCACCCAAATCATCAGCCCGCTGATATAGACCTTTTTCTTGCCGAAGCGCCGCACCGCGCCGGGCATCATAAAGACGCCGATAAAAATACAGCCCATGCTGAAGAAGCCCATGTATGACAGCAGGATCGGGTCGTTCAGCACGTACTGCGTGTAGTAAACCTGAATGGCGAGCTTGACGTTAAAGGCACCCAGCGTGCAGAGGTTGGCGATGCAGAGAATAAACAGCGGACGGTTCCCGGCGATGGCGCGAAACGACTGCAACAGTCCCGGTTTTTGCGCCGGATTAGCAGGCTGCGTTTCGACGTAACGCTCGGTCACGCCCTTATAGCACCACCACATAAAGAACAGCCCGAACAGCGAGAAAAGGGTGGCGGCAAAGATATAGCCAAGCTGGTCATTGCCCTCAATCAGGTTCATTACCGGGACAAAACCGACGGTACAGAGCAGCAGGCCAAGCGTGGCACCGCCCTGACGCCAGGCGGCCAGCGAGGCGCGCTCGTCCGGGTTTTTGGTAATGGCGGGCACCATCGCGCCGTAAGAGCAGTTCATCATGCTGAAGAACAGGCCGTACAGCATGAAGAGCACCGTCGCCATCACCGTTTTACCGGTGATTTCAAACGGCGTGCCGACGAAGTTGGCAATCGCCAGCAGCGTCACCGGGAAGGCGGCATACAGTACGAACGGGCGGAATTTTCCTTTCGGGCCGATCTTGCGCCGGGCGTCGAGCATGATCCCGGTGCCCATATCGGTGAAGGCGGTAAAGAACTTGGCAATCAGGAAGATGATCCCGCCGTAGGTCCCCGGCAGGCCCAGCACATCGGTGTAGAACTTCAGCAGATAGAGCGTGCCGATATCCAGCAGGATGTTAGAGCCGAGATCGCCCATCCCGTAGGCGAGTTTTTCTTTAAACGGCAGGCGTAGGGTTGCCGGATCAGAAGTATGTTGACTCATTATTGTTCTCCGTCTGCCCGCAGGTCTCCCCGCGGGCGAGCCTTATCAGATATGACGTAAGGTGCTAAACAGATCTGCCCATTCGCTTTGCTGGCGATAGAAGACCGGCGGTTTGCCGAGTGGGGCCTCAACGGTTATGTCACCGCCCTGGCAGGTTTCACCCGTCCACGCATTCACCCAGCTGTCCTGCGGCAGATAGAGCGACCAGTCATGGCGGCCCTCTTCATACACGGGCGCCACCAGCAGATCGCGGCCAAACAGATACTGGTATTTCAGCGTGTAGGCGCGCGCGTCCTCTTCATAGTGCAGGAACAGCGGGCGCATCACCGGCAGGCCGCTTTTCGCGTTCTGCGCGACGGCAGCTTTGATATACGGTTTCAGGGTGGTGAAGACGGTGGTCATACGCGCAAAGTGAGCGATGGTTTCGGCGTCGCCATCGAACTGCCAGTTGTCGCCAGGACGGTTGCCTTCGTGGGTACGCATCATCGGCGTAAAGGCGCTGAAATCGCACCAGCGCAGCAGCAGCTCTTTGGTGCGTTTCATCTCGAACAGGGTGGTATAGCCGCCGATGTCGCTGTGGTGCAGCCCGTGACCGGTCATCGCCAGAGACAGCGCAGCAGGTACGACGGACGCCAGACCGTCGTCCAGGCTCCAGTCGACGTTCTGATCTCCCGCCCACATCATCACCGAGTGCTTCTGGCTGCCGGTATAACCCGCGCGCATGAAGAACAGGATCTCGCCGAGCTTGCCGGTCTCTTCCAGCGCCTCGTAGTTACATTTCGCCCACAGGGCAGGCCAGGCGTTATGCATGATCTCCGCGCTGACGCCGTTGTGCAGGAAGGTATCGGTTGGCAGATATTCGCCAAAATCGGCCATCCAGCCGCCGCAGCCCAGCTCGATCAGGTTCTTTTTGATCACCTCTTTGTACCAACCGTAGGCTTCCGGGTTGGTCAGGTCGATTACGCCCGCGTAGAACTCGCCGAACTCGACGTGGTACTCCTTGCCGTCGGCATTTTTGGTCAGATAGCCGCGTTTTGCCGCCTCTTCGCAGAGATCTTTGTCGCTGGCGACGTAGGGGTTGATATAGGAGAGGAACTGTACCCCTTCCTGTTTCCACTGCGCAATACGCTCATCAAGCTGCGGATAGAGCTCGCTGTTCCACTTCCAGTTCCACATCACGCGTTTGCCGAAGGAGGTCATGCGGATGCCGGACCAGTCCTGCGCCCAGATGGCGTTCACCTTCACGCCGCCTTCGCGCATGAGGTCGAGCTTCTGCTGGCACACGTCGGTGCCGCCCTGAATACCCAGCGTCACCCCGTCGTAAACCCAGTCCGGCAGCTCCGGCTGACGCCCCAGCAGGCCGGTGAGTTTTTCCAGCAGATCGACATAGGTTTCTGCGCAGTCGAAGCGCAGCGTGGCGTTATCTTCCCAGAACGCCAGCTCGTGGAAGTCTGGCGCACTGAAGTCGAAGTTCATGTAGCAGCTGTTATCCACGTGGCAGTAGTACTTCTGGGTGCTCACAAAGGTGGGTTGCGGGAAGAAGGTCCAGTAGTAATCCCCGCCCGCGTTCTCTTTGCAGTCGGCCTGCCAGGTCACGTAAGTCTGCTTATTGCGGCCCACCCCCTGTTCGCTGGTCCACAGCGGGAACGGCTTGCCGCGCAGGTCGAAGTAGGAGAACTGCTCCCCGCAGCCGTAGATATGATCTTCAGGCTGGGCCGCCAGCCGCAGCCAGATGCGGTTATGGCGGGTGGCATCGTTTTTGAGCTTTAACGTCAGGCGGCCTTCCGTATCAAGATCTACCAGCAGCGTGGCGCTTACCGCATCGCCACGGGTGAAGCGGATCGCCCAGCCTGCGCTTTGCTGTGTAACGGTCGCGTCCGTCAGGGCGATTTTTTCGTTGAGCTTGTCTTTGATGCTGAAGTTGCCGCGAAACATTTCGATATCGGCAACGCCCGCGCCGATCCACAGGCAAGGTTCATCGGTGGAGTGGGATAAAATCAGACGGTCCTGCCAGCGCAGGGTGAAGCCATGTTCGTTATTTTTCAGATCAATATTGTGTAGGGTACGCATAGAAAACTCCGTCTTTATTATTTGGCCTGGCTATCCAGTAATCCGGCGGCTACGGCAGGGGCTAAGCCCGGGGCCAGCGGCAGGCGGGGGATCACCAGGCAGTGCAGCAGGTGGTAAATATCCTGCTTGCCGTCCCAGACTTTGGTGGTCACTTCGTTGTTGGTGTCCAGCTCCTGCCACCAGGAGCCGTTCTCGTAATCCATCAGGTATTTGATGCAGTAATCCCACCATTTCTGATACCAGGCTTCGTACTGCGCCTCGCCGGTCACGGTATAGAGGGCATAGGCCGTGCCCATCGCTTCGACGATCGGCCAGCGCACGCGTTCGCGCACAATAGGCTTACCATCCCAGCCGACGGAGTAGACGAAGCCGTCGGCCCCGTCCGGCGCCCAGGCATCGCGGATGGTGGCGTGGAACAGTCCTTTTGCGTCTTCCAGCAGCCACGCTGGCGGGGTTTCAAAGCGGGCTTCCAGTGCGGCGCGCAGATGCAACATCAGACGGCCCCACTCAATCCAGTGTCCCGGCGTACCGCCGTAGGCGCGGAAACGGTGGGCAGGGTTATCGATGTTGTAGTCGCGGATCGGGTTCCAGTTGGTGTCAAAATGCTCGTTAACGCGATACTCACCCTTGCGCGCCACGTCGTGAATAATCACCGAGGCGATGCGCAGGGCGCGGTCGAGCCATTTGCGATCGTGGGTGACGTCATAGACGATGAGGAAGGCTTCCACAGCGTGCATATTGGCATTGCCGCCACGGTAATCTTCCGTTTTGCTGAAGGCTTCGTCCCAGGATTCCAGGCACATTTGCTCCTGTTCGCTCCAGAAGTAGCGCTCAATCACCTCGATGGCGTCGTCCAGCAGCTTGCGCGCCTGCGGATGTCCGGTGGTAACGGCGCTCGCCGCGCCGAGCAGCACGAAGAAGTGCTGATAGCCCTGCTTGGAGGCATCCATCACCCCTTCATCGTTAACGCAGGCGTACCAGCCGCCATGCTGTTTGTCGCGCAGCGGGCCGTTCAGGGCATTGATGCCGTGCTCAACCAGGGCGTATGCACCCGGGCGCCCCATATTGGCGGCCACCGCGTAGACGTGCAGCATACGGGCGGTGATCCACAGATGCGTGCCCATATCGCTGCGAACCTGGCCGTTATTGCCCAGCCAGCCAAAGCCGGTGGGAACGGCGGCGTTTTTGCCGAAGTCGAGAATGCGGTCGGTCTCTTGTTCGAGCCAGCGGTTATGGCTCAGGGTGTTAAACCATTTCATATTCGGGTCCTCTCTTAACGGCGGGCCATCATTTCGTCGACGATCTCGCCCAGACGCTGTAGTTTTGGTACAGAAATATCGCGGAGCATCAGCCCGGTGTCCGGCAGGCCAATCACTGATGACCAGACGGCGCGACCAGCTAAAAAGCCTGACGCGCCCGCCTGCATCGCCACGCTTACGGCGCGCGGGAAGAGCTTGTCGTCCACGCCGGAGGAGAGGATGACCCAGGGCATGTTGATCTGTTCGTTGAGCTTCTGCGAGGCCGCCAGCAGCGCCTGCTGCGTGCCTTTGCCAAACAGCGGCATCTCCACTTTGTAGAGATCGGCACCGCTGTCTCCCAGCTCTTTGGCCGCGTCGATAATCGCCTGCTCGCGGTTAAACGCGGCACCGCGGCGCGGCGGACGCACCACCGGCTCGATAATGCTCAACAGACCGTTGTCGTGACACAGCGTGTTGAACGCCTTCACCATCTCCAGACGCTGCTGCGGATCTTCGTCGCTGCGCCACAGCACCAGCAGCTTCAGCGCCTTGCCGCCATCGCGTTTGACCGCCTGCGCGTCGACATTCTTGTCGATCACCACGCTGTCGACAGGAATACCGTTCCCCGGAATAAACTCGTCAGCGGCCACAATCATCGCGCAGCTTTTCGCAACCGCGTGCTGCTCCACGATCTGGCGATAGCAGAACTGCTGGTCGACGAGGATCGCGGAGGCGTATGGCGACAGAATTTTCGCCGCGTTGACCTTAAAATCCGTCAGATGCTGGTCCGTGACCGGCACCGGCGCGCCTGCCGCAGCAAACATCAGGCGCATCGCTTCGCGCTGATCGACGGCCAGCATGGCAAAACCGCCGGAAGGTCGGGTGATATCTTTCAGGGTGTACATCGTCATTCCTCAGTCCTTTCGTATCAGTGTGATTTTTTCAGCCCGGCGGATGCGCGAACCTGTTCGAGAATGGCTGTCCAGTCTTCGCGCCCACGCCCGGCGGCGCGGGCCTGGTTGTAAACTTCGCGGGAGGCGGCGCCCAGCGGCATCGGAACGTGGAGCTGGTTGGCCACGTCCAGAGCGATCCCCAGATCTTTATGTGCAAGGTCGATCATAAAGGCGGGAGAAAGATCCCCTTTCAGCACCTTGTTCGGCCAGGAGGTGGTGAAGTGGCCTTTGCCCGCAGGGGTGCCGCTCATCACCTTCAGCGCCACCTCGAAAGAGAGGCCGAGGGCTTCACACAGCACGGCCGCCTCGGCAGAGAGGGCGTTCAGGGCGATACTCATGTAGTTATTGATGAGCTTCACGCGGATGCCCATGCCCGGCCCGCCGGAGTTAATCAGCTCATTGCCCATCGCCATTAAGACGGGGGTAGCGCGCTCAACCTGCTGCGCCGTACCGCCTGCCAGCAGGAGCAGCGTGCCGGCGATGGCGTGGTCAGAGGTGCGCCCGACGGGCACATCCATCAGGCTGAAGCCGCGTTCAGCCATGTCGCGGATCAGGGCGTCGGTTTGCAGGGGATGAATGGTGGACATATCGATCACCAGCGCATTGCGGGATAACCCTTCGCACACGCCGTGCTCGCCGAACAGTACGCTGCGCACCAGATCACCGTTGGGCAGCATGGTGATAACGAATTCGGCGTCCATTGCAGCCTGCGCGGGCGTAGTTGCTGCCTGGGCACCGCTTGCAACCAGCGTCTGAACCGCCTGGGGGTTCACATCAAAGACATGAAGCTGGTGGCCTTGCTTCAACAGATTCTTCGCCATTGGCGCGCCCATCTGCCCTAAACCGATAAATGCGATTGCTGACATGCCTCTCTCCTGTCATATCGTGTCAATTTTTGCGCGTTTATGTTGTCTGTTTTTGATCGTATTTGTAATTTATAGTCAAAAAATAGACATGGGTCACTTTTTAAACATTTGGTGAAATTAAAATGAGCGCAACAGAAAACGCAGAAGGAATCACCATGACTCGCATCGTTTGTGTTGGCATCACCGTGCTGGATCGCATCTGGTATCTCGATGATTTACCAAAGGAAGGTGGGAAATATGTCGCAAAAAATTATACGGAAGTGGGCGGCGGCCCGGCAGCAACCGCGGCGGTGGCGGCGGCAAAGCTGGGCGCGAAGGTGGATTTTATTGGCCGGGTGGGGGACGACGATACCGGGACAAGATTGCTCACGGAGCTGGAATCCCTGGGGGTGAATACCCGCTATACGCGCGTCGTGAAAGGTGCCCGCTCGTCCCAGTCCGCCGTGCTGGTGGATGCAGGCGGGGAACGCATTATTGCCAACTATCCCAGCCCGGATCTCCCTGCTTCGGCAGACTGGCTGCATGAAATCGACTTCTCTCAGTGGGACGTCGTATTAGCAGACGTGCGCTGGCATGAAGGGGCCAGAGAGGCGTTTACCCTTGCCCGCCAGCAGGGCGTGCCGACCCTGCTTGATGCGGATGTCACCCCGCAGGATATCGCGGAGCTGATTACCTTAAGCGATCACGCAGCCTTCTCTGCGCCGGGACTGCGGCGTTTAACGCAACGGGAGGAAGTCGAAGAGGCGCTGAAAAAAGCACAAACGCTCACAAATGGACATGTGTATGTCACCCAGGGGCGAGACGGTTGCTTCTGGCTGGAGAACGGCGCGCTATGTCATCAGCCGGGCTTTGAGGTAGAGGTGGTTGATACCACCGGGGCGGGGGATGTTTTCCACGGTGCGCTGGCGGTTGGCCTGGGGCAAAAGCAATCTCCGTTGGAAGCGGTACGCTTCGCCAGCGCTGTTGCAGCACTGAAATGCACGAAGCCTGGCGGACGGGCTGGTATACCTGACTGTGATCAAACCCGCTCTTTTTTGTCACTTTTTGTATAAAATGCGGGGCGTGATGGTTTTCAGAGGACAGCCCATGAGCCTTACCGAACTGACCGGCAACCCGCGTCACGATCAGCTGCTAACGCTGATTGCCGACCGTGGCTATATGAACATTGATGAACTGGCGCAACTGCTGGATGTCTCCACGCAAACGGTGCGCCGGGATATTCGCAAGCTGAGTCAGCAGGGGCTGATTACGCGTCATCATGGCGGCGCGGGCAGGGCATCCAGCGTAGTTAACACCGCCTTCGAGCAGCGCGAAGTCTCCATGACCGAAGAGAAGCGGGCGATAGCCGAAGCCATTGCCGACTACATTCCCGATGGCTCGACCATTTTTATTACCATTGGCACGACGGTAGAGCATGTTGCCCGGGCGCTGCTTAACCATAATCATCTGCGCATCATCACCAACAGCCTGCGGGTGGCGCACATTCTTTATAAGAATCCACGTTTTGAGGTGATGGTCCCCGGCGGCACGCTGCGCCCGCACAATGGAGGCATTATCGGGCCTGCCGCCACGGCGTTCATCTCTGGCTTTCGCGCAGATTATCTGGTGACCAGCGTCGGCGCGATCGAGCAAGACGGCGCGATGATGGAGTTCGATGTCAATGAAGCCAGCGTGGTGAAAACCATGATGGCCCACGCCCGGCATATCTTACTGGCGGCCGATCATACGAAATATCACGCCTCTGCTGCGGTTGAAATTGGTAACGTGGCGCAGGCGACGGCGCTCTTTACTGACGAGCTACCCGGCTCCGCGCTGCAAACGCACCTTAAATCGAGCAAAGTTGAAGTCATTGAAGTCAATTCAAACGACGAACAGCAGGCGGGTTAACCCTCTTCCGGTCCGACGGTGAGCGTCGGGCCGTTCCTTTCTTTAAGCTGAAGCTGGCGCATAGCCAAACATCTCCTTTCCCGCTACAGTTACTTTTCACGGCAAACAAGGAGAGAGAAATGCTCTATATCTTTGATTTAGGAAACGTAATTGTCGATATCGACTTCAATCGCGTGCTGGGCGCCTGGAGTAATTTCAGTCGCGTGCCGCTGGCGACGCTTAAACAAAGTTTTACGATGGGCGAGGCTTTTCATCAGCATGAGCGCGGTGAGATTTCGGATGAAGTTTTTGCCGAAAAGCTCTGCCATGAGATGGCCCTCCCCCTCAGTTACGAGCAATTTTCCCATGGATGGCAGGCGGTCTTTGTCGGTATCCGCCCTGAAGTGATTGCCATCATGCACAAACTGCGCGAGCAGGGGCATCGGGTGGTGATACTTTCCAACACCAATCGTCTGCACACCACCTTCTGGCCAGAAGAGTATCCCGAAGTGAAAGCGGCTGCGGACAAGATCTATCTCTCTCAGGAGATGGGAATGCGTAAGCCGGAGGCGCGTATCTATCAGGCCGTCCTGCAGGCGGAAGGATTCTCTGCCGCCGATGCCGTCTTTTTTGACGATAACGTCGATAATATAGAGGGAGCTAACCAGGCAGGTATCACGTCAATTCTGGTGACCGGAAAAGAGACGATACCGAACTACTTTGCGAAGCAGTTATGCTAAAAAACGTTCATCAAAAAGCCAGCCACCACACCAGGCCGCTGCGTGCGTGGCTAAAACTCCTCTGGCACCGCATTGATGAGGACAACATGACCACGCTGGCAGGCAACCTTGCCTACGTGTCGTTGCTCTCTCTGGTGCCGCTGGTGGCGGTCATCTTTGCGCTTTTCGCCGCCTTTCCGATGTTTTCGGACGTTAGCCTGCAGCTGCGGCATTTTGTCTTTGCCAACTTTATGCCGGCAACCGGGGATGTCATCCAGAACTACATTGAGCAGTTTGTTGCTAACTCCAGCAAGATGACGGCGGTCGGGGCGGTGGGCCTTATTGTCACCGCGCTGTTGCTGATGTACGCCATTGATAGTGCCCTGAACACTATCTGGCGCAGCACCCGCGCACGGCCTAAAGTTTACTCGTTTGCGGTCTACTGGATGATCCTGACCCTGGGGCCATTACTGGCTGGAGCCAGTCTGGCGATCAGTTCCTATCTGCTCTCTTTGCGTTGGGCCAGCGATCTCAACAGCGTGATTGACGATGTGCTGCGGATCTTTCCGCTGTTCCTCTCCTGGCTCGCTTTCTGGCTGCTATACAGTATTGTGCCTACGACGCGCGTGCCTAACCGGGATGCGATGGTGGGCGCGCTGGTTGCCGCTCTGCTGTTTGAACTGGGCAAGAAAGGATTCGCGCTTTACATCACCATGTTCCCCTCCTATCAACTGATTTATGGCGTGCTAGCAGTGATCCCCATTTTGTTCCTCTGGGTTTACTGGACGTGGTGTATCGTCTTGCTTGGCGCGGAAATTACTGTCACTCTCGGGGTATACCGCGAGCTAAAAAAAGCAGCAGAAGCCGAAAAACAACGAGAAGCAGACCAACCATGATTGCATTGATTCAGCGCGTAACCCGTGCCAGCGTCACCGTGGAGGGGGAAGTGACGGGTGAAATTGGCCCGGGACTTTTAGTCCTGTTAGGTGTCGAAAGGGATGACGACGAGCAAAAAGCCAACCGCTTATGCGAACGCGTGTTGGGTTACCGCATCTTCAGCGATGCGGATGGCAAGATGAACCTTAACGTCCAGCAGGCGGGTGGCAGCGTGCTGGTGGTTTCACAGTTTACGCTGGCGGCTGATACCGAGCGCGGCATGCGCCCCAGCTTTTCTAAAGGGGCGGCGCCGGATCGGGCAGAAGCGCTCTATGAATACTTTGTTGAGCGTTGCCGCCAGCAAGAGATGCATACACAGACCGGACGATTCGCTGCGGATATGCAGGTTTCGCTGGTAAATGATGGCCCTGTCACTTTCTGGCTCCAGATATGAGTGAGCTGACGGTATGGCCGCGGGTAACCAGAGAGAGTACAGCTATGTATCACCTTCGAGTACCGCAAACGGAAGAAGAGTTAGCGCTTTACTACCAGTTCCGCTGGGAGATGTTACGTAAGCCATTACATCAGCCGAAAGGGTCGGAACGCGACGCCTGGGACGCGATGGCGCATCACCAGATGGTGATGGATGAAGAGGGCAATCTTGTCGCGGTTGGGCGGCTCTATATCAATGCTGATAATGAAGCCTCTATCCGCTTTATGGCGGTGCACCCTTCCGTACAGGATAAAGGTCTGGGCACATTAATGGCGATGACGCTGGAGTCCGTAGCCCGCCAGGAGGGTGTTAAGCGCGTCACCTGTAGCGCGCGCGAAGACGCGGTAGAGTTTTTTGCCAAGCTGGGTTTCATAAACCAGGGCGAAATCACCACCCCGCAAACCACCCCGATTCGTCATTTTTTGATGATCAAACCCATCGCCTCGCTGGATGATATTCTGCACCGCGCCGACTGGTGTGGACAGCTACAGCAGGCCTGGTATCAGCACATCCCCCTGAGCGAAAAGATGGGGGTGCGCATTCAGCAGTACACCGGGCAAAAATTTATCACCACCATGCCGGAGATCGGCAACCAGAACCCGCACCACACCCTGTTTGCCGGCAGCCTCTTCTCGCTGGCGACGCTCACCGGTTGGGGGCTTATCTGGCTCATGCTGCGCGAGCGCCATCTTGGTGGCACCATCATTCTGGCCGACGCCCATATTCGCTACAGCGCGCCAATCAGCGGCAAGCCGAGCGCAGTCGCCGACCTGGGTGCCCTGGGTGGCGATCTCGACCGCCTGGCGCGAGGCCGCAAGGCACGTGTGCAGATGCAGGTCGAACTGTTCGGCGATGAAACACCGGGCGCGGTGTTTGAAGGGACCTATATCGTTCTTCCTGCGAAGCCGTATGGCGCGTATGAAGAGGGCGGGAACGAGGAGGAGTAGTGTCCGGGTTCGAGAGTTACCGGTGGTAAAAGAGGTAACTCTCATTTTCATATCGTCAGGCTAATGACTTAAAAACGATAGCCCATGCCCACGTTAAAACCATTAATTGAATAGTCGCGATCCATACTGGCTTTTGTGCCTTCATAGCCGAGATTAATGGAGAGATTATCGACCGGGTTCATCACCATTCCCACTCCCCAGGCGAAAGACGCTGATCGCTCGGAAATACCGTCATGGTGCACTTCATTATGACCATAATTCACCCAGCGGGTATTCCCGGACGCTTTTACCCATGCGGTACCGCCGAGGGCATAGAGTGAAACATAGTCATTAATGCGGTACGCCGGTCCTGCCAGCAAAGAGTAGTAATTTACGTCTATATCATTGTGAACAATGTCGCGGGTTGCTAAATAATCCTGCTTTGTGTTGGCTTTCATCCAAGAGAAAGATCCCAGAAGGCTGACAGGTGAATTGAATTCATACCGATACTGGACGTTAACGCCGTTCAGATTGTCAAAATCGGTTGCCTCGCTGTGCGCAAAGCCAACAGAAAATGTGTGATTATTTGCAACGGCCAGACTGCTGGTCAGAGAGGCTGTCAGTAAAACCGCCAGAGAAAATTTATTCATTGATATAATCCATTAATCAAAGAAATGTAATATTTAATAATGATGGTACGAAGTGAATGTGATAATTATTTATTCTTTATCACATTGTTTTGGCGATTAATTTTGGTGTTCAGATTTTGAGGCTGCAAACCATAATTGCTTTATTGTTAGTATCGGTTTTCTTAATTCGTTTTCTTTGTCTGCTCACCATGCAGAGATCCTGCTGCGGTACTCGCTCGGCAGGCTATATCCTGAATAACATCCCGGGCAGCCTGGCTAATCCCACCCAGTTGAAAGAAGCCGTGAATCACGCCAGACCAGCGTTGACAGGTAGAGTTCACCCCTTGATCGATCAGGTGATGATGCAAGGCTTCGCCTTCGTCGCACAATGGGTCATATTCGGCGGTAATGATATGAGTTTTCGGCAGGCCATAAAAATCGTCCCGCCACAATGGGCTGGCTTCGGGGTGCTTGCGCTCGGTATGAAGAAGATACATGTCGTAACCGCTGAGTAGCGTGTCGCGGGTAATCACGTAGTCCGAACCATTGCGGGTGTAGCTTTCAAAACAGGCCGTTGCGTCGAGCATAGGATAGATAAGAATCAGCTGTGCAGGCTGCCACAAACCCGTGGTTTTGAGCCGCAGCGCAGTGACCAGGGCCAGGTGTCCGCCCGCGCTGTCTCCGCAAAGGGTGATACGGTTTTTATCCACCCCCAACCGTTCGGCGTTTTGCCAGAGCACGTTTGCCCCTTTCTCAGCGTCATCGTGAGCAGCCGGAAAGGTGTGCTCTGGTGCGAGCCGGTATTGCACCGCAATGACCCGGCAGTTGCCGTAATAAGCCAGCTGACGCAGCTGGTTATCATGCGTATCGAAGCCGCCACTAACAAAACAACCCCCATGATAATAGATAACGGCAGGCAGCGTTGCGGGTGCATTGAGCGGTGAGAATATGCGAAAAATAATTCCGTCGAGTTCAAGCTTTGTCACCTGTACACGGGTTTCTTTCTCTCCGGCAAGCACTGTACTGGCAACGTAACCCGCTCTCCGGTCATCAATATTCTGGCGACGAGAAGAAGGTCGCCCTGCGGTGATAAATTCCTGAACCAGTTTATTAATACCCTTTTCCAGTGCCATAGATGCCTCCCTTTTCCTGTATGGATACACAGCGTTATAGCCTGGTTTTATGCAGATGAAAACAGAGGATGGTGATGAGGATTAGAATCTGGAAAGCGGCTCGCAAATGCGAATACAACGGTTTGAATGCGCTTCAATGTATGAGGCGTAAGCGGCGTCTTTTTCATACTGTCTGCTAGCCCGGAGGGTGGTCGATAACTTCCGCCTCGTCGAGCCTGCGCTGCTCGCGCACCCAATCGCGGTCACAACGGTTTCACAGGATACAGGTGGGTTCCCACTGCACGCTTCCCTGATTTGCTCCTGCTGCTCTTTTGTCCATGAATCAACGGTTCCCGGCTTGTTGGCCTCTATAGCCGCCAGGACATGCGCCAGCGAATTATTCTCAACCACCGTCTTCCCGCTCTGCGCCCCGGCCACTGCCGCAGCCGTACCGTCACCCGCCAGGCCGCCCGCAATACCCGCCGCGATGGTTGCCAGGCTGCTGATGGTCTGCTTCTGGCTTTCACTCAGCTCAGCCACCTCCTTCCCGTACATCTCCTTCGCAATCGAGCCTGCCAGCTCCCCGGCCACGGCACCTGCTGCGCCCGCCAGGGCGCTCTGCCCCTGCATGGCGGCGAGGGCGGCATTCGCCACCGCGTGGGCCGCGGCTTTTTCCATGCCGTCCTCCAGCCCGGAACGGTGCCCGATGACCTCCGCCACGTACGCGTATCCTTACTTTTCTTCATTAAGTTATTCTCAACAACAAAGTCATTAAGTTAGATATAGTTATCGACAAAAAACCATATTAATTCTTTTGGAAAAAATAAAATAAGGCATCCATATAACCACACCAAGTATTCCACTTACTAATAATCTTATGTCATCTGAATTCAGCTGCACGTTAAAAAGAATAGCAGGTAATACAGTAAAGTAGAGAGCAATAATTAATCCTGTTGCATAATAAGTGATCATTATTTTTCGAGTTCCTTTTTTGTGTCTAAAAAACAACCATGCTGCATAAAGAGAAATAATGAATCCATATATCAGAAACGAAAATGCTCCCATAGCGTAATAAGATAAAAAACCAATTTCATTAAAATGATTGAATGCAGTCATGGTGAAGCTGTAAAGTCCAATAGCACTACCAATAACACCCAAGATGAGCCCCAAAGCAGGAAGATACAGTAGTCCATTAATTTTGCTTAATTCCTCTTTCTCACAAGCATCACACAATCCAGACGTTTTGTTTGCTTCTATGATTTTACATTTTATACATTCCATTTTTATTCCCTCGTTCATTCATGGTGTGGCGATAATGTTTGGTTTTGTACCCCCATCACATGGATGGGGATTGCTATGTCATCTTTTTTTACTTTTCCTGTAGCGTTGGTAATAAATCCACCAACAGCCAGACCCTGAAAGAACCCCACAAAATACGCCAGTTTTTATTGCTTTTATAAAGTTAATATTTAGAAAGCTAAAATTAACTGAGTAATACAATGAATAAAAGAACTCTGTCCCAATCTGGACGAGCATAAACCATAGGGAAAAAACTAGCACAAGAGCTAAGTTGAGATACAAGAAAGTAAATAACCAATTAATTTTTTTACTTTTCATTTCTGCGCCTCCGAATGAACATTAATCCATTTTCCGGCCTGATCATTTGAAAATTCAGTTGTCCCGGAACCGAATATATTTCCTGCAACTCCTGGCAACGGATCTAACGGCAAAGGTTTGGATATACCCATGCCAACATCAACCCATCCCCAGTTTTTCCAGTTTGGGTTAATAAACTTATCGAGTTGCCCCTGAAGCACCTTACCGGCACCATAACCCAGCCCGGAAGCCATACCGCTCATTGCTCCACCAATTAACGGATCATCTTCTTTCAGGTAACTGGACGTCGCTCCGCTGCCTGCATTTACTGCCATAGTGCCCCACAAGCCTGTTCCGGCTGTCAATGCACCAGTCCAGTAACCCAGAATGACGTCATTCGGATTTATTTCATGATTAATCAGCATGCCCACTCCTGCATTGGCACCGGCCCCAATCAGGCTGGTCGTAGCTGCGGCTCCCGGCAATAGCGGCCACGCCATTGCACTTCCCATTGCAGCTACCGCTGTTTCACACGACACCGGTGTTCCACCACTGCACGCTTCCCTGATTTGCTCCTGCTGCTCTTTTGTCCATGAATCAACGGTTCCCGGCTTGTTGGCCTCTATAGCCGCCAGGACATGCGCCAGCGAATTATTCTCAACCACCGTCTTCCCGCCCTGCCCCCCGGCCACCGCCGCAGCCGTACCGTCACCCGCCAGGCCGCCCGCAATACCCGCCGCGATGGTTGCCAGGCTGCTGATGGTCTGCTTCTGGCTTTCACTCAGCTCAGCCACCTCCTTCCCGTACATCTCCTTCGCAATCGAGCCTGCCAGCTCCCCGGCCACGGCACCTGCTGCTCCCGCCAGGGCGCTCTGCCCCTGCATGGCGGCGAGGGCAGCATTCGCCACCGCATGGGCCGCGGCTTTTTCCATGCCGTCCTCCAGCCCGGAACGGTGCCCGATAACCTCCGCCACGTACGGCGCAGCTGCCCCGGCCAGCGCGGCGCTGAGGTCGCCTCCGGCCGCACCCTTCACGGCGGCGGTGGCGGCCTGGATGGCCCGCTGGATATCGCTGCCGGTGCCGTACTCCGCCATCGCCGTCCGGCCCGCCTGTTCCGCAATCTCCTGCGGCGTCGGGCTGGCGTTGCCTCCGGCCCTGAGCTGCTCTTCGGCGGCACGCAGGGCGGCGGGGTCCTTCATGGCTTTTTGCTGCGCAATCTGGCCTTCGGTGCGGGCAATGTCCGACATCTGACCGCCGATATCGCTGATAAGCTGCGCTTCGTCGAGCCTGCGCTGCTCGCGCGCTTTGTCGAAGATAACGCCGACGGTATCGTTGGCATTCGCCGTGTCGCGGGAGAGGCGGGCGGTATCCTGCGTCTGGCTGGCCGGGTCGCGGATGATGATATCGCCCTGCGCGACGGCGGAGCGGGTGGTGCTTTCGGCGCTGTCATGGTTGTTAATGCCGGCCAGCAGGTTGCTGGCCATATTGCCGGTGAACTGGCCGTCGATGCTGGCCCCGCCCGAACTGAAGCCCGCGCTCTGATGCTCAACCGAATACTCCGCGTGGTTGCGGATATCCCGCCAGCCCAGGGTCCCGGTGTCGAGGCGGTTGTTTTCAGCTGCCGCGGTGGAGGCAATAACGGCGCCATCCAGCTGGGTGTGGCCGCCCGTGCGGATATCAAAGCCGCCGTCACCCGCGAAGAGCCCGGTCTGCTCCTGCACTGATTTGTAATCGCTGTCCATTTTATCGCGACTGGCGCTGATGCCACCCGAGCCGGTCATCGTCCCGAGGCTGAAGTTGCCGCCTGCGTTGATGCCCTTCTGAGTGCTGTTATAGCTGTCGGTGTCCTGCTGGCTTTGCAGGGTAAGATTGCGGCCAACGTCCGCCACTATGTGTTCCCCGCTGGCTTGTGCGCCTCTCAGGGTGGTGTCGCGCCCGCTCACAATCACGAGATTATTCCCGGTGTTCAGCGTGGTTTCGGTGTAAGTGGTGGAATTGCCTTTCTCCTTACCTTTACCGGCATTGAGGCCAGCAGAGAAATTAATGCCCGCACCGCCGGAGCCATAGCCAATACCGACCCCCGCGCTGCCGCCGTGGCTCTCATTTTTACCGTCGAGCCGGGAGGTATTTTGTGCGGAGATAAGGTTTACGTCGCGGCTAGCCTGAATCAGCATATCGTTCTCTGCCGCAAGGCTGCTGCCCTGTACCAGCACATCGCCATCAGTGGCTACCACGGTGAGGTTGTTCCCGGCGGTCAGGCTGCTTCCGCTGGCGTGTGTCTGCTCACGGGTCTGAGTCGTTTTTGACGACTGAGAGCCGTAAGAAAGGCTGATGCCCACAGTGTTATCGTTGCCTTTCTGGTCGCCGGTGGCCTGGTCCAGGCGTAACGCCTGTGACGTCTGCACGCCATAAAGCCCCGCTTTCACCGCCTGAAGGGCCGCCAGACGACCGCTGTCGGCTTCACTGGCGCGTGTCGTTGTACGTACGGCGCTGTCGAGCGCGCTGCCCGCACTGCCAGACAGGGCCAGCGTCAGGCCTGAGGATTTCTGCTCGACCGTATGGGTCTGGCTGCTGCTCTCCGTGGCAGCGACGATGCGCACGTCTTTACCTGCCAGCGTCATGTCGTGACCGGCCACCAGATCGGAGCCGTTCACCTGAAGCGCATTACCGGCAGTCAGCGTGACGTCGCCATTAACCGAGCCGATTGTGCTGCCCCGGTGAGATACATTCTGCGCATCATCCGTCACCTTCAGAGTGTTGCTGCCGTAGCTAAAGCCGATGCCGCCCGTGCCGGAGAAGCCGGACCTTTTCTCCTGCCGCTTATGGCTTTCCTGGCTGCGCTCTTCCGCCGTGGTGATGGTCAGGTTGTTCTGCGCCGAGAGGCGGAGATCGTTATCACCGACAACATCGCTGCCCTGAACGAGCAGGTCACGTCCTGCCTGCATGGTTACGCTGTCGCCGCTGAAGAGGGAGCCCTGCGCTGTCTCGCTGTTCACCACATCGTGGGTAGTAATGGTTTTTTTAGAGAATGCGCTGCTACTGCGGGTGGATTTATGGTGCGACTCGAATTCGCTGCGATCGGTGGCGGCCACGATAGAAATGTCGCGACCTGCGCTGACGCCGAGGCTTTTGCCCGCCTCGACGGAGGCTGCTTCGGCGTTAACGTCGCGTCCGGCCATCATCAGGAGCGAGCTTTCGCCCGCCACCTCGCTGCCCGCCTGCTGCAGGGTGGCCTGCTTCAGCCAGTTATCTTTATCCCACGTCAGGTTATCGCTGGCTGAGGTGGTCACGGTAGCAAGGTTCAGATCGCGTCCGGCGTTAAGTATCGTCTGGCCGTCGCTGCCGCTGTTAACGACCTGCGCGGCGGTCAGGTTGAGATCCTGCCCCGCGTTTAGCACCAGCTTGCCGTCATCCCCCTGCACGTAGATACCCGCCACGCGCTCAATAGTGGTGCGCTCAAAGCTGTTTTTACCGGTCGTGCTTTCTGCGCTGCGGGTGGTGGTAGTGAGGTTGATATCACGTCCGGCAGTCGCCAGCACTGAATTGTGGCCGGAAATCGTACCGCCGATATTGTTGATATCCGTGCGGGCCAGCAGGCTGACGTCCGCTCCCTGAATCGTGCCGGCGCGGTTGGTAAGCATGTCTGCGCTAAGCTGTACCACCTCCCGGCCATGAAGCGTACCGCTGTTCACCAGATCGCGGTTCAGGTTCATCACTACGTTCTGGCCGCCCATCAGCGCGCCAGAACCGTTAACGTCGCCCGGCTGTACGCGAACATACACCTGCGGCACCATTACCGTCTGCCAGCTTCCATCTGCAAGCTGCACGCGGGTATTGACCAGCCACACCATATCTTCTGTCAGCAGGCTCATCTGTTCGGCAGTGAGCGCCACGCCAGGTATGAGCTGATGCGCCTTGCCGAAGGCAATGCCTGCATCCATCAGCGCTCTGAATTGTGTTTCGTCGTCACGGTGATCGCCCAGGTAACGGCCGCCTGTCAGGGCAATGATCTGCTCACGAACCAGCCGCTGTTCGTAGTAACCGTCACCCAGACGTTTGTGCATGTTGTCATGGTTCAGCGCGAATGCGTCCTGCATGTAGTCGCTACCCAGCCACATTTTATTGTTTGTAAATCGCGGATCGGTTTCAATCAGATAATGGGCCTCCGGCGCCGGTAGGGTGTTGAACAGGCTGGTATCCGGCAGACGTGTATCGGGAGCGATCGCGCGGATCACGCCATTCTCCGCGCCGCTGGCAGGCGTTTCGATCCATTTTCCTGACGTATCGCTGGCAGGTGATTCCGGCGAGGCCACATCCACACCGACGGACAGGTCACCGGTTCCATTGAGCACGGCATCTGTCCCGCGTGCGGTGGCGGGGGAGAGGGTCATGCCGCTACCTTCGGCCTGGCTGTTGCCGTCCATCCTGCCGGGTGAGAGGGTAATCGACTGGATCACCGTGGGTGGCACATAGTCTGAGGTGCTTTTGCCCTGCGAGTCGCCGCCTTTTTTGGACTTACGGCTGTAGTGGGTCACGGAACCTTCATCGCTGATCCACCGGCTGCCTTCTGGCATCACGTTATCTACCGTATCGGCGAAGATACCGAGCGTTCCTCCCGCCACAATCTGGCTTTTGTCGTTCAGAACGTGGTTCGCGCTGATGACCATCTGGCCGCCCGAGAGGATCTTGCCCGGGTCGCTCTCTACAATCACCTCCTCTTCAATGGTGCGGGTATAGTTGTACTCGTAAAAGTTGTCATTATTGGCCCCGGTATCATCCGGCGTGTTGAGGTTCAACAGCTTGTCAGCAGAGTTGCGGTCGACAAACACGCCTTCAGTGCTGGCGTCCCAGCGGTCAGGCGATCCCTTATGCTGGTACTCGTGCATCTGCTCGGTGGAGATCCACTGCATTTCGGTGCTGAAATGATCGTTGATGTTATTGAGCTGGCTGACAGAAAGGATCATATCGCCAGCAGATTCAATGGTCGCGCTGTGGTTGTTCAACGTGCGTGCCTGGCCGGTGGCAAAGCCGTTTTCGTTCACCTGACCGCCGATAGCCAGCGCGCCATTGCTGTAGATAAGCGCGTGGTCGCGGTTGTTGATTGTGTCCGCACCGATGTCTACGCGTTGACGACCGGCGATGGTTGCCGCTTTTTCACCTTGCGCGAGGTTGTTTAGCGTGGCCGCCTGGAGTGAAAGATGATCGCCATAGATGCGACCCGTTCCGGCGTTGGTCAGCGTGCCTGCTTTAAGCCACGTCTGGCTACCGTCGATAAGGCCGTAATTGTTGAGATCAGCGGTGACCGTAAGCCACGTCGCGCCAGCGGCAATCTCACCAGTCGTGGTATTCAGCAGGCTGGCGGCGCTGAAGTTAAGCTTCTCACCTGCCAGTAGGTTGCCGCTGTTGGTCACGCTGCCCAGCGTGGTAAAGGTGAGATTATCATTGGCGATGACATCCCCCTGGTTGTCAAAGGCCTGACGCGTGTTGATGGTCATCTCCCCGAGCGAAAGCAATCGCCCATCTCCCGTCAGCTCCTCCGCGTCAATAGTGGCCTTCTCACCGGCTAACGTCACGCCGCCAGTGTTGACAAGGCGCAGAGCCGCACCGCTCAGCGACAGTTCCCCTGCGGCAGACAGTTCGCCCTGGGTATTATCAAGGGTTCCGGCGTTAGCAATATCCAGCGTATCGCCGGAAAGCACCGTTCCTTGGGTGTTATCGAGCTGCTGGCTGACGATTTTTATCTCCAGCCCCTCTATACCTTTCTCCGCCGCCTGGGTGTTGCGGTTAACCAGGGAAGCGGCGTGAAGCGTCACCGTAGCGCCGCTGCGCATCAGCCCCAGGGTGTTGTCGATAAGCCCGGATACGGCGTTAACCATCAGGTTGCCGAGAGACTGTATCTCACCCTGCTGGTTATCCACACGCTCAAGATCCAACGTGATCGCCTGTTCGCTTACCACGCGCCCACCGGTACGGTTGTCCAGCGAAGTTGCCTTCAGCGTAACGTCGCCCTTCGCCCCGAGTGTGCCGTTCTGGTTGTTCAGCTCACCCGTTGCCAGCTGCATCGCCGCCAGGCTATAGAGCGTGCCCTGCTGGTTATTCAGCAGATGGCCGTGCGTATCAAGGGAGATGCCTGCGCCCTGAATAATCCCCTCGCGGTTATCCGTATCGCTTTGTGTTGCGAGCTTCAGCGCCTCCAGTGCGACCAGCTTGCCAGCGATATTGCTGAAGCGGGCGGCGTTCACCGTCGCCCCTTTTCCTGCCAGCACGACCCCGGTATTGTTTTGCAGGTCGTTTGTGGTGATCGACATATTTCCCTGACTGACGATCCCGCCCGCGTCCCCGCTGTCGCGGTTGCTGATATGTTCACTGTTTAGCGTGAGATCGCCACCGCTCTGCACCAGCCCGCCGCTGTCGTTATCCAGCCGTTGCGCCGTAAGGCTGAGATCGCGTTGAGCAACCAGAGTCCCTTGCTGATTGACGATCCCGGCCGTTTCCAGACGCGCGTTATCGCCAGAGACCAGCACTCCCTGCGTGTTGTCCAGCGTTTCGGTACTGGCGTTCAGTGCTCCCCCTGCGTGGATGGCGCCGAGCTGGTTATCGATGGCGCTGGCGTGAATATTCAGCTCACCAACACTGACGATGCCCCCCGTGGCGAGGGTATATTTGTTTGAAAGGCGGCTACCGTGAGTATTGATGGCCATTCCTGCGCCGGACTGGATAAGCCCTTCGTCGTTATTCAGTGCGCCGCTGTCGAGGGCCAGGGTGCTGCGGGCAGCGATTTGCCCGCCGACGTTCGTTACCTGGTTTTTACTGGTGAGTGCGATGTGGCCGTTTTCAGCACTGATAAGCCCGTCGTCATTGCGCAATGTGTCTGTCGTCACGCTGACGTTTTGCGCGGCAGCCAGCACGCCCTCGTGGTTATCCACTCCGCCGGTTGTCTGCAATGAAAGACTGCCCGTCTCAGCCGCCAGAATGTGGCCTTTACGGTTATCCAGCGAGGCGGTATTCACAGTTATCGCGGCATTGGCGGCAATCATGCCGTCGCGGTTATCGATTCCGCCCTGTTGGTTGAGTGCCAGCGCCTCTGTCCCGCTCTGGCTGATCTGACCTTTCTGGTTCAGTAACGCTTTCGCCGTAAGCGTGAGTTTCCCGGCAGCCAGCAGGCCGCTGCGGTTATCGTGGGTGCCGGACGTTATGGCGCTAAGCGTGTCATCCGCCACAATCTGTGCGCTGGCGGTACTTAGATCGCCTTGTCCGGCGTTGAGGGTAATGTTTTTCGCCTGCGTCAGGCTGCCGGAAGCGTCCAGCCCCCGGCCGGAGGCGTTCAGGTTACCACCGGCCAGATTCCGTCCGTGCAGTTCTAGCTTACCGCTGGCGCTGAGCATCAGATCTCCACCGCTGCCCATTGTGCCGTCTGGCTGAACGCCTGCGGCCAGGGTACCGGTGTTGGTAATCGTTTTGCCTGTGAGGCTGACATTATGCTGAGCGGCGATAGATCCGCTGTTCTGCACCTCGGCGGTGCCAGAGATGGCAATATCTTCTGAAGACCAGACGGCGCCGCTGTTCTGGATTTGTCCATCGGCGGAGAGGGTGACCATTCCGGCTTCTGCGCCGATGTTGCCCGCATTACGTACGCCGACGCCTTTTTCCGTCCCGCGAAGGCGAATTTTCCCCGCGTACATGCCGCCCACTTGCGAGACATCCAGCGCCAGGCTGGGTTTTGCCGTGCCGTTATCCGCGAGCGCGTCGATCTGTTCATGAGCAGCATCGACGCGGTTACGCCCGGTTGTCACACGTAAATCCTGAGCATGAATGGCGGCGTTTACCTTCACCGCACGACCAATAATATCGGTGTGGTTCTGGCCGGTTGAATCCAGCCCGTTGCCGTTAATGTGAATTTCACCTTTCTCAACCTGATAGCCGGTTATCTTTCCGTTCTGCATCTGCGCGGTACCGGTGGTGAGCGTGGCGCGTCCGGCATTGATAAATCCACAGCCATTACAGGTAATGCCCGACGGGCTGGCGATGACCACGTCCGCTTTTTGGCCTGCCACTTCGATAAAGCCGTTAAGCTGGCTTGGATTGCGAGCGTTAACCTCGTTGAGGATAATTTTCGCCTCGCCTTTGGCCAGCCATGGGTTGGCAGCGACCATTCCGCCAAGCTGAGTAGCGGTATTTTTATGAGAGTTGTTAAGGATGACCCCGTTCTGGCCAACGTCGAACTGGCTATAAGTATTCCTGGAGACGCCTCCTGGAGATGGCGTCTGGATATTCACCTGCGGTGTACCATTGGCGGTGCTGATGATGGTCGCCTGCTGTTTATTCGGCGCTGATTGATCCGCCACAATCCCGGCCGCCTGTACCGCTATCGCACCGCTTGCCAGCCACAGACCGAGGCTAATCGCACCTATACGGCAGATAAGGCGCTGGTGGTTATGCGAAATCCCGGAAGAGGGCGCGCTGCCGGAACAGCCACGGGCAAGCTCCGATACCACCATCAGCATGCCGCGCGCTTTGTTGAAGACGATACGGTAAAGAAGTTTGTTCATGTGAAAATCCTTTTATTTTTTATCCGTGCAGCGGATGCGTCTTTTTCCAGTCCAGCAGCGTGTCGCGCGTCACCCGTTTGCCATAAAAGGTTCTGATACGACGCCCCTTTTCACCGCCGCGATGCCATAGCGAGCGGCCAATCTGATGCGGGAAAATCTCCTCGCGCAACAGGCGGAACAGGGCTTCCGTATGGCCAAAGGGGGCGATAAAGTCGCGAAACCACAACCGATCCCCGTTGCACCAGTCGGCTTCCGGCAGGACAACCGTCGCGTCGTTGAGATAGCGATGTTCAGCCTCTTCGTTCATCCATGCCCAGCTCAGAAAAAAGATCGGGCGGCCTTCCTTTTCCACCAGCACGTACTGCTGACGTTTGATAACCGGTAGAAGGACAACGGGCAGCACGTGCAGCGGAGCATCCCGGTGGTTGAAAGAGTGCATCCAAAGCCAGACCGATGCGCCAAAGGCTTCCGCTTCATTAAGGGTATTGCCCAGCACCAGCGGGCAGTGGACCGTAAAATCGCCATAGCGCATCGTCATAGCGCCATATTCAGGTTAAAGCCGAAGGTGGCGGGGCTGGTTTTAAAGCCTTCTGGACGAGAGAACGGCACGCCAGCAAACATGTCAAAGCCCACTTTCCACAGTGTGCCGCGCAGCCCGGCGGCTCCCCCTGCGAGGTGGTTTCCGGTCAGGTATTCCGTTCCTTTGCCTGCCACTTCGCCGTAATCGGCAGCCAGATAGAATTCGGTGTCCGGAAGAGGGAGCTGCCATGAGAGATCGTTACGCACCAGCCAGCCGCGATCGGCATTTAGCGTGCGTTCCCCATCGAAACCGCGGACTGTCCAGCGACCGCCGATAGAGAACTGATCCTGCGTGGTGAGCGGCGTATTACTGGTCTGACGCTGCCATGCAATGTCGTAACGGAAACGCTGGTTGACCAGCGCAAACGGCAGACTCAGACGTGCATCGGTACGTAGAATGCGGCTTAGCGCCGTGGCTTCATCGAACATCTCTTCTGGCGCTGGCTGAGCGCCAAACCAGCGAGTACCGCGTTGATAGCTTATTCCGGCATCCAGCGTTGCCGGGCCAAGGTAGTGACGATGCTGGAGCCCGGCTTTCCACGAGGAGACGTGTCGGCGCTGAACTTCAATTTCTGTGTCACTGATGTAGTTACGCGTCGTACGACTCTCGACGTCCCAGGTGAATGAGGTTTTTTGCGCGCTGCTGCGGTGCAGAACCCGGCTGAGTTGCGCCACCAGACTCTGGCTCTTACCGCTATAACGGTAATCGTCGCTCAGCCCGGCCACCGTCTGGTGATAGTGATAATCGCTGCCGGTAAGAGAAAAGGCCCACCAGCCCACCGGAACAGACCAGTGGGCGCTAAGGTTCTGGTTGCCTTTTTCCGGCCCGGTTTGCAGATCGTGGTTAACGGAAAACCAGAACAGATCGCTCAACGCCAGCGGGTTATCCAGTGAGAGGGTGAGTCCCCCCTGATAGCGCCCGGTTGACGTCGAACCTGCGTCATCCAACGACAGACCAAGCCGCCAGAATTTGCTCTGCTGGCGGGAGATAATGATATCGCTCTCGCCAGGTTGCTCGGCGGGAACAATCTCCATCTCCACCTGCACGGTGGGCAGGCGCTGCAGATTTTCCAGCCCTTGCTCAATGTCCCGCAGATCCAGCAAATTTCCGTCATGTGCCGGGAAGGCGCTATAGAGCCAAAGCCAGCGGCTGCTGTCATCGGTAAAGGTGACGTGCCGAATGGTTCCCGGAATGACGGCCAGCTTCAAATGACCACTTTTAATATCCTGTCCGGGGGCCAGCACACGTGCGGTCGTCCAGCCGTGAGATATCAGCCGGTTCTGAAGCGAACTCATCAGCTGATTAATGCCTTGTGCGCCCAGGCATCTGCCGACCGCACGATCGGCGAGGCGCTGCAATGGCAACCAGGGCGGTAGGGCTTCCTGACCGGTAAGCGTGATATCATGGATAACGAAACAGGGAGATTCGTCAGGAAACGCTGCGCTTGCGCCGTCTTCCACGGTAGTGGCAAGCCGGACATCCGGCACAGGTGGGTTCAGTTGCGCTTCCAGAGCCTGCTGGCGTTGCTGCTGAAGGATAAACTGCCCATCCCCTGGCGCAGCGTTAGTAGCCGTCGTAAGGCAGAATAAAGCGCTGTTGAGGAAAATCGGTATGCACGTCGCCAGGCGTCGAAGTTCCATTTCGATACCATCCCTTACAAAATGTAATATTTTAGGGGGCAATAGTGAAGAAGGAGAGGCGGATTATCTATACAGAGAAGGTAAACAGAATCCTAAAATGCAGCGTGCACGTACTGTAGGCCGGGCAAGCTTGCGCCGCCCGGCACTCTCACAGGAGATTACTCCCCTTCACCCGGGAACAGGAACGGGTTAATAGAGCTGCGGGCAAAGCCCTCCTGCTCCATTTTTGCGTCCAGGATCAGCGTTGCGAGATCGTCAGCGACGGCTTCCACTTTCGGGTCTTTTTCCTGATACAAAATCTTCAGGTAGGTGCCGCAATCGCCGCAGCTCTCGGCTTTCACCGCGGACTGTTCATTTTCCAGCGACCAGTAGTGCAGATCGCGGGTCTGTTCACAGTTGCTGCACTTCACGCGCACCACGTGCCACTCGGTTTCACACAGGTTGCAGTGCAGGTAGCGCAACCCCTGAGTGGTTCCAATTTGCACCATGCTGGAGACCGGCATTGAACCGCACACCGGGCAGAACTGGCGGGCTTCACCATATTCAGCGCGGGCTTTACCCGGGATGAGGCTCGCCATTTGCGCCCAGTAGAGCGACAGGGCAGCCCAGATGAACGGGGCTTTATCACTGCTGACCGAGGCAAAATCAGAGGCAAACAGCGCGCTCGCCATCTGCTCCAGCTCCTGCTCGGAGGCTTTCTCAAGATTCTCGATCACCGCCAGCGCCGGGCCGCTCATCTCAGGCTTCAGCTCGGCAATCAGGGAGTGCAGCAGCTTATGCCAGTGCTTGTCGCGCGGCAGAACGTGGATATCCAGCGGCGGTTTGCCCTGCTCGTTCGCCTCTTTAATGCGCGCGGTCAGATCCATCTGCAGCGGATGGTCGTACAGCACCACTTCCTGGGCGTGGGCGATCAGCGCCGCAAAGCGCAGATAGTCGCCAAGCGGGTTGCTCTCAGCCAGCTCACGCAGGCGTTCCGCGCGGCGGTTGTAGAGGTTTTTTAGTCTGGGGAACAGTAACGGCGGAATCACTTCCGCCGTGCGTTTCTCGCTCGAACCCAGCTCATCTTGCGGGATTATGCGAATACTCATTCAGTTTTCTTTTCCGTTGTCTTTCGGACTTCGCGGTACCAGCGCGGGTGATGTTTCTTCGCCCACGTTTTGGTAACCCAGCCCTCCACCATCGCGGTAATGGTGCCTTTCACCCAGAGGGCGGCGTAGATATGCACCATGATAACCACAATTAACGCCACTGCGGCAAATGAATGCAGCATTAACGCAAATCGGATTACCGGGATTGAGAAAGCAGGCGCAAAGTACGGACGCCAGATGATCACGCCGCTCACCAGCAACAGGACCAGGAAGATAATCGCCGCCCAGAATACGCACTTCTGGCCGAAGTTATAACGCCCGGTGTCACCCACTTCCTCGTTGACGACGATCTTACGAATATTCTTCGCCCAAAAGATATCATCCCGATTGATTAGGTTATGGTGCCAGTAACGGAAAAACATGATGATGAACGAGGCAAACATCACCACACCCACGAACGGGTGCAGGATGCGCGCCAGCTGCGGCGTACCCAGGATCTGCATCAGCCAGTTGAAGGAGGGGAAGAAGAACCCCAGCCCGCTTATCGCCGCCAGCATGAAGCAGAAGGCGGTGACCCAGTGGTTGATACGTTCCGGTGCCGTGTAGCGCACGATGGTGTCACGTCTTTTCATTTGCGCACCTCGTCTTTCTCTTCATCCAGGTTGTCCTCTTCCTCTTCCGCACGGTTCGGACCGACACCCACGTAGTGGAAGATGCTCGCGGCGAAGGTGGCAGCAAAGCCCACCGCTGCCAGCGGCTTCCAGATACCTTTCCAGAACTTCACGGTGGCGCTGATCTCCGGGTTCTCCGGCAGGCCATGGTACAGATTCGGCTTGTCGGCGTGGTGCAGCACGTACATGACGTGCGTGCCGCCAACACCGGCCGGATCGTACAGGCCCGCGTTGTCGTAGCCGCGGGTTTTCAGCTCGGCTACGCGCTCACCCGCCAGGGTTTTCATATCCTCTTTGGAGCCAAAGTGGATAGCGCCGGTCGGGCAGGTCTTCACGCACGCCGGCTCCTGGCCGACGTTCACGCGGTCAACGCACAGCGTGCATTTGTAGACGCGGTTGTCTTCCGGGTTCATGCGCGGCACGTCGAACGGGCAGCCGGCGATGCAGTAGCCGCAGCCGATGCACTGCTCGGACTGGAAGTCGACGATGCCGTTGGCATACTGAATGATCGCTCCTTCCGACGGACACGCCTTAAGGCAGCCCGGATCCGCACAGTGCATACAGCCATCTTTGCGGATCAGCCACTCCAGTTTGTCGTTCTGCTCCACTTCCGAGAAGCGCATTACCGTCCAGGACTTGGCGGTCAGGTCGGCGGGGTTATCATAAACCCCGACGTTGTGACCCACTTCGTCACGGATGTCGTTCCACTCTGAACAGGCCACCTGACAGGCTTTACAGCCGATACAGGTGGTTACGTCGATAAGCTTCGCCACTTCCTGCTGGTGGTCCCGCGCCTGGGGCGCGGGGGTGAACCCGTTAGTCGCGGAACGACGAATGATGTCTTGCGATTGATAAGCCATAAGTCGTCTCCGTTACACCTTTTCCACGTTCACGAGGAAGGCCTTAAACTCCGGCGTCTGCGTGTTCGCATCGCCGACGAACGGCGTCAGGGTGTTGGCAATAAACCCTTTCTTCGCCACGCCCTCATAACCCCAGTGAATCGGAATACCGATGGTATCCACATCCTGACCGTGAACGTTCAGCGTGCGAATACGCTTGGTCACCACTGCCTTGGCCTTGATGTAGCCGCGGTTAGAGGAGACCTTCACGGTGTCGCCATGGGCGATGCCGAGCTTGTTCGCCAGCTTCTCGCCGATCTCCACAAACTGCTCCGGCTGCGCGATGGCGTTCAGCAGCGCGTGCTTGGTCCAGTAGTGGAAGTGCTCGGTCAGACGGTAAGTGGTGCCCACATACGGGAACTTGTCTTTTTTGCCCAACGCCTCGAAATCGCTCTTAAAGATACGGGCGGCCGGGTTAGAGACCACGTTCGGGTGCAGCGGGTTAGTGCCCAGCGGCGTCTCAAACGGCTCGTAGTGTTCCGGGAATGGCCCTTCCGCCATCTTATCGATAGCAAACAGGCGTCCCATCCCTTCAGGCTGCATGATAAACGGCCCGACATCGCTGCCCGGAGGCGCGGTGCTGTAGTCCGGAATATCCACGCCGCCCCACTTCGCGCCGTCCCACTTCAGCAGCTGACGCTTCGGATCCCACGGGTTGCCCTGCGGGTCAGCAGAGGCACGGTTATAGAGAATGCGGCGGTTCAGCGGCCACGACCATGCCCAGCCCAGCGTATTGCCGAGGCCCGACGGGTCGGCGTTATCGCGGTTAGCCATCTGGTTGCCTTTCGGCGTCCAGCTACCGGCAAAGATCCAGCAGCCGCTGGAGGTGGTGCCGTCGTCGCGCAGATGGGCAAAGGTACTCAGCTGATCGCCTTTCTTCGCCAGCACCGCCCCGGTGGCCGGGTCGATAACGTCTGCCAGCGCCTTACCGTTGCTCTCCATCGCCACCTCTTCCGGGGATGGATTCTCCGGCGTCGAGTAGTTCCAGGTCATGTTCAGCACCGGTTCCGGGTTCGCGCCGCCTTCAGCCGCGTACATCTTACGCAGACGTAAGAAGATACCGGCCAGGATCTCGCCGTCGTTCATGGCGATGCCCGGGGCGTCTGCACCCTTCCAGTGCCACTGCAGCCAGCGACCGGAGTTAACGATAGAGCCGTTCTCTTCCGCGAAGCAGGTGGATGGCAGACGGAACACTTCGGTCTGAATCGTCGACGGATCGACGTCGTTCGATTCGCCGTGGTTCTGCCAGAAGGTCGAGGTCTCGGTATTGAGCGGGTCAATGGTGACCAGGAACTTCAGTTTCGACAGGGATGCCACAACCTTGTTCTTGTTCGGGAACGAGGCCACCGGGTTAAAGCCCTGGCAGATATAGCCGTTGACCTGACCCTGGTGCATCATCTCGAAGTACTGCAGAACGTCGTAGCCTTTGTCCCACTTCGGCAGCCAGTCAAAGCCCCAGCTGTTTTCCGCCGTCGCCTTGTCACCGAAGAAGGCTTTCATCATCGAGACGAAGAACTTCGGATAGTTGCTCCAGTAGTTCACCTGACCTTCAAGCAGCGGTTTCGGGGTGCTGGCCGTCAGGTAGGTTTGCAGGTCGGTCTGTTTCTCACTTGGCAGGCTCATGTAACCGGTCAGGCTCTGCGACAGCAGACCGAGGTCGGTCAGACCCTGAATGTTGGAGTGGCCGCGCAGGGCGTTCACGCCGCCGCCTGCCATCCCCATGTTGCCGAGCAGCAGCTGAACCATCGCCATGGTACGGATGTTCTGCGCGCCGATGGAGTGTTGCGTCCAGCCGAGGGCATACAGGAACGAGGCGGTTTTATCGTGAACGCTGGTTTCAGCGATCATCTCGCACACCTTCAGGAAGTCCGCTTTCGGCGTCCCGCAGATGTTTTCCACCACTTCCGGCGTATAGCGGGAAACGTGCTCTTTCAGCAGGTTCCACACGCAGCGCGGGTGTTGCAGCGTGGTGTCGCGCTTCGCAAAGCCATTCTCGTCCAGCTCGTAGTTCCAGCTGGTCTTGTCGTACTTGCGTTTTTCGGCGTCATAACCGCTGAACAGGCCATCTTCGAAGTGGTAATCCTCACGCACGATCAGGCTGGCGTTGGTGTAGGCTTCGGTGTATTCGCGGTTATATTTTTCGTTAGTCATCAGGTACAGCAGTACGCCTGACAGGAAAGTGATGTCAGTACCTGAACGAATAGGGGTGTAGAAATCCGCCACCGACGCTGTACGCGTAAAGCGGGGATCGATCACAATCAGTTTCGCACCGTTGTGGATTTTTGCTTCCATCGCCCAGCGGAACCCAACAGGGTGCGCTTCAGCGGCGTTACCGCCCATCACCACAATAAGGTTGGCATTTTTGATGTCGACCCAGTGGTTGGTCATCGCACCGCGACCAAATGTTGGAGCAAGACTTGCTACCGTTGGTCCGTGTCAGACACGCGCCTGGTTGTCGACCGCGAGCATACCGAGTGCGCGCGTAAATTTCTGGGTTAAATAGCCGGTTTCGTTGCTGGAGGCCGAGGCGCACAGCATGCCGGTGGAGAGCCAGCGGTTTACCGTTACGCCATCTGCATTCTGGGCAATAAAGTTGGCATCGCGATCTTTTTTAATCAGTGTGGCGATGCGGTCAAATGCCTCTTCCCAGCTGATTTGCTGCCATTTATCTGAACCTGGCGCACGATACTCAGGATATTTCAGGCGGCTTTCGGAGTGAATAAAGTCCACCAGACCGGCCCCTTTCGGGCAGAGCGCGCCGCGGTTAACCGGATGATCCGGGTCCCCTTCAATATGGAAAATAGATGCTTTGGCGTTTTTCGCGCCGTCGCCGAGGCTATACATTAACAGCCCACAGCCGACGGAGCAGTATGTACAGGTATTACGGGTTTCGCGGGTGCGTAGCAGTTTATACTGCCGCGTTTCCGCCAGCGCGACGCCGGGCGCAAAGCCCAGTGCTGCTGCCGTGGTGCCTGCCATACCGCCAGCGCAGATCTTAAAGAACTGCCTTCTGCTGACCTGCATGGTCACTCCTTGTTTCGACATTGCTACCCTTCACTCTTCACGCCTGCGCGAATTATTTGGGGTCATTATTGTTTTACTTTACGGTTGATTTTTTGACCGCAAAGTTGAAAATTTGCGTTAAACCCTCATTTCCACGAGGGGTATGCCAGAATACCACAATGTCGGTACGCTTGTTCCAACGGCGTTAAAACAAAGTGAACGTATTATCACGGTGATGATTATAAAATGTGATATTGATCACATGATGCCCCCGAACTGTTACAAACCTGTTCATGCGTCGGGTTTGTCCCTCAGGTAAAGTTGCGCGGACAGAGCGGTAAAAATTGATCCATACTATGCGCCAGGCCGGAAAAGTATGGTGCAATAGCAGGCCTCCCCACGTGGTTGCTCAGGAAATGCGTTGTGTTGAAACAAAATGGTGATACCCACCTTACGTCACTGCCTGCCGGTGTGGCAGAACGCCGGGTACACAGACCCCCTCAGATTAGCCTCCCGACTCCCGATTTTCTGGCGGAAGAGGTGCCCGTCGCGCTGGTTTATAATGGTATCTCCCATGTGGTAATGATGGCCTCCCCCAAAGATTTGGCGCTGTTTGCCATCGGCTTTTCGCTGTCTGAAGGCATCATTGAGCACCCGCGTGAGATCTACGGCATGGAGGTGATATCCGTTTGCAATGGTCTCGAAGTGCAGATTGAACTCTCCAGCCGTCGTTTTATGGCCCTCAAAGAGCGCCGCCGCGCGCTGGCCGGACGCACCGGCTGCGGCGTCTGTGGCGTGGAGCAGCTTAACGATATTGGCAAGCCCGTGGTGCCGCTGCCGTTCACCCAGCGCTTTAACCTGGCCCACCTCGATCGGGCGCTGGCGCATCTCAACGACGTGCAGCCCATCGGGCAGCTAAGCGGATGTACCCATGCCGCCGCCTGGGTATTACCGAACGGCGAGATTGCGGGCGGGCATGAGGACGTCGGGCGACATGTGGCGCTGGATAAACTGTTGGGCCGTCGGGCCGGGGAAAGCGACGTCTGGCAGCAGGGCGCTGCGCTTGTCTCCAGCCGCGCCAGCTATGAGATGGTGCAGAAGGCCGCTATGTGCGGCGTTGAGATCCTGTTTGCCGTCTCGGCCGCCACCACCCTGGCGGTGGAGGTGGCAGAGCGCTGTAACCTGACGCTGGTGGGCTTCTGCAAGCCGGGAAGGGCCACGGTGTATACCCATCCGGGGCGTCTGATAATTGATCAATAATTTTGAATGTTGAGAGCAAATCCTTCCGCTATCAGTTGTCGGTGATGAGGCCTATTATTTATCACATCAAGGCACGGCGCCTTACACCAACAACTTATTGAAAGGGTCACTATCATGAAAAGCATCAAAACTTTTGTCGCTATTATCGCTCTGGCTACTTCTTTCGGTTCTTTCGCTGCCCAGTCCGTCACCGCATCCGCCAGCACCATTGATGGCGCGGAAGCGAAAATTGCCGCTCAGGCTGAGCAGGCAGGCGCTTCCTCTTACACCATTACCCAGGCCTTCTCCGGTAACCGTGTACACATGACCGCTGAACTGAACAAATAAGCACACAGCATCTGTCGAAAGAGCGCCCCCGGGGCGCTTTTTTAGTTTATGCCCGCCAGACGTAATAGCGCCGTAACCACCGCCGCCGCGACAATCACGAAAATCAACGGCACCTTGCGCCAGGCGAGGAACACCGCAAAGGCCACACCCAACACCCGCGCCATCCCGGCGAAATGTTCTCCTTCATAGAAGGTGGTCGCCAGCGCCACCGAAAAGAGCAACACCGTTGCCGCATCCGAGAGCAGCGCCTGGGAGCGTTCAGACAGCGCTAACCGGCTGCCCAGTTTCGCCCCGCCGAGACGCATCAGGTAGGTGCCTGCGGAAAGCAGGGCGATGCCGAGAATAAAGACGGTTATATTTTCCATTATTTCTTCCTCGCCGCGAGGCCAAGCAGGGAGAGCAGCACCGGCAGCCCCACCGGCGCAAACGGCACCGCGGCCAGGGACAACGCCGCCCCGCTACAGGCGCGAATCAGCGTGGTGCGGTTTTTAAAGGCGGGCACGACTAAGGCCAGCAAAATGGCCGGGAAGACCGCATCCAGCCCGATGGTCTCCGGCTCCGGCAGCAGTTTGCCGACCATCGCTCCCAGCAGGGTGCCCAGCGGCCAGATGATGGCCACCCCCAGGCCGCAGAGCCAGTAGGCGGCTTTACGCTGTTCCGGCGTTTTTTGCGACAGGCCAAAGACCACGCTTTCGTCATTCATAATGTGACAGCCCAGCAAGCTGGCGCCGCGTTTGCCCACCAGCTCACGCACCGTTACGCCAAATGGTACGTGGCGGGCATTGACCAGCAGCCCGGCGGCGGCCGCGGCAAGGGGATTACCGCCGCTGGCGACAATGCCGATAAACATAAATTCCGAGGCGCCCGCCAGCACCGAAATGGAGAGAACAAACGGCACCCACAGCGGAAAACCGTACGCCATCGCCAGCGAGCCGTAGGACATCCCCACGACGCCCACCGCCAGACAGACCAGGATGATGGCTTTGACCGTGTCGCCATTGAGACAAGAGAATGTGTGCTTCATACAAATTTAGCCATATCGAACGAGTATCCATTATAATGAACGCAATAAGATCGTTTATCAAGATGAACGATTCGTTCGTTTTAACAGTGTGTGAGATCGTTTTATGACGCAGCCAATTAGCGTGATCGCCAAAAGTCTGGTGCGAGAGCGCACGCGGACCGGGCTTTCACTGGCGGAGATCGCCCGCCGTGCCGGGATCGCCAAATCCACGCTCTCCCAGCTGGAGTCCGGTAACGGCAACCCCAGCCTCGAAACGTTATGGTCGCTCTGTGTGGCGCTGGATATTCCGTTTGCCCGCCTGCTTGAACCGCAGCAGCCTGCCACCCAGGTGATCCGCCTGGGTGAAGGCACAAAAGTGGTGGCGGAACAGGCAAACTATGAGGCCATTTTACTGGCGGCATGCCCGCCGGGCGCCCGACGCGATATCTATATTTTGATGGCCCAGCCCGGCGCGGATCGTATCTCCCATCCGCACCCGCCGGGTTCGGTTGAGCATATTATTGTGATGAAGGGGCGGGCGCTGATTGGCCTGACCGAATCGCCCGAGGAGCTGGGGCCAGGGGACTATATTTGCTATCCTGCCGACCAGCCGCATCTCTTCAAAGCCCTTGAGCCCGATACGTATGCGCTCATGGTGGCGGAACAAAACTAACCCAAAGACACGGATAATCATGTCGCTTAAAGCCATTGCTAAAGAACTGGGACTGTCGGTAACGACGGTAAGCCGCGCCCTCAACGGCTATTATGACGTTTCCAGCGAGACGCGGGCCCGCGTGGAGGCTGAAGCGCAGCGGCGCGGCTATCGCCCGAATACCTTTGCCCGGCGTCTGAAGATGGGCAAGATCGACGCCGTGGGGCTGGTCTTTCCGGTTCATCCTGTTCCGCTCAATAACAGCGTCTTTATGGACATGGTCGGCGAAATTAGCCACCAATTAGCGCGTCATGAGATCGACTTACTGCTCATTGCCGACGACGATCTGGCTGATAAACACAGCTATATGCGGATGGTGCAGAGCCGTCGTGTGGATGCGCTGATTGTGGCTCATACGCTGGATAACGATCCGCGTCTGGAGCAGTTGCAGGCCGCCGGGTTCCCCTTCCTGGCGCTCGGGCGCAGCCATCTGCCAAAGCCCTATGCCTGGTTCGACTTTGATAACTATGCGGGCACGCATACTGCCACCCAGCACCTGATTGCGCGCGGGCATCAACGCATCGCGTACCTGGGCGAAAGCCACAATCAGGCTTTTATCACTCAGCGCCGTCAGGGCTATCTCGATGCCCTGAAAGAGGCCAAACTCTCCAGCGAATGGCTGCGCACCATGCCGCCTTCACGCCGCGCAGGCTATACCACTACCCAACAACTGCTGGCGCTGTATGCGCCCCCGACAGCGATCGTCACCGATTGCAACACTCACGGTGACGGTGCGGCGATGGCGCTGGCGCAGATGGGACGCTTAACCGGCGAGCATGCCGTGTCGCTGGTGGTGTATGACGGCCTGCCGCAGGACAGCATTGTCGATATCGACGTGGCGGCGGTGATCCAGTCCACCCGTCAGGGCGTGGGTAAGCAGATCGCCGATATGGTGCTGCAACTGATTAATGGCAGCGAAATAAGCCAGCTTCAGGTGTTATGGCAACCGGCATTCTCTCCGGGCCAGACGGCATAATTCTCCCTAATTTCTAAACCCGATCACAAATCCGAAACGTTTTGGTTTGTATCCGAAACGTTTCGGATCAACACTCAGGATATCCCGATGACAGGAGATGTCCGATGCAAGAGGCTATTTTACGACTCGCGAGCGAAACGGTGGATGTGGTGATCAAAACTCATCCGTTCGCCGAAATTCTTTACTGGGGGCCACACCTTCGCCACTTTTCGCCGCAAGATGCGGCCACGCTTTCCCGCCCGATTGCTAACGGTCGGCTTGACGTTGACTCGCCGGTGACGCTGATGGCGGAGCTTGCCCACGGCCTGTTTGGCGCGCCGGGCATTGAAGGCCACCGTCAGGGTCTGGATGGTTCGCCACGGTTTCGGACCGTGGCCGTCGCGCAGCAGGGGCAAAGTCTGACTCTCACCGCCGAAGATGAGATCGCTGGCCTGCGTCTGACCAGCGAGATAGCCCTTGATGACAGCGGCGTGCTGGCGGTTCGTCACGGCCTGACAAACCTCAAAAGCCAGCCGTGGCAGGTGGAGCGTCTGGCCGTCACCCTGCCGCTGGCGGAGCGTGCCCGCGAAGTGATGGCCTTTCATGGCCGCTGGATCCGCGAATTTCAGCCGCATCGCCTGCTGCTGGAGCACGACAGCTTTGTGATTGAGAACCGCCGGGGCCGCAGCTCCCACGAGCACTTCCCGGCGCTGATCGGCGGCACGCCGGGCTTTAGCGAAATGCAGGGTGATGTCTGGGGCGTGCATCTGGGCTGGAGCGGCAACCACCGCCTGCGCGTGGAGGCCAAAACCGATGGCCGCCGTTATCTGCAGGCCGAAGCGCTCTACCTGCCGGGGGAAATGGCGGTGGAGGAGGGGGAAACCCTGTGGACGCCACGCCTTTATGCCAGCTACTCCGCGCACGGGCTGAACGGCATGAGCCAGCAGTTCCACCGCTATCTGCGCGCCAACATCATCCGCTTTCCGGAGAACAAACCGCGCCCGGTGCATCTCAACACCTGGGAGGGGATCTACTTTAACCACGACCCGGAATACATCATGCGGATGGCGGATGAAGCGGCCTCGCTGGGGGTGGAGCGCTTTATCATCGACGACGGCTGGTTCAAAGGCCGCAACGACGACCATGCCGCGCTGGGGGACTGGTATCTCGACGAGCAGAAATACCCCAACGGCCTGACGCCGGTGATCAACCACGTCAAAGATCTCGGGATGGAGTTTGGCATCTGGGTTGAGCCGGAGATGATTAACCCGAACTCCGATCTCTGTCGCGCCCACCCGGACTGGGTGCTGGCCCTGCCGGGGTATGAACAGGCCACCGGCCGCCACCAGTGGGTGCTGAACCTCAACATTCCTGCCGCTTTCGACTACCTGCTGGAGCGCATGAGCTGGCTGCTGGGTGAGCATCAGGTTGACTATGTGAAGTGGGACATGAACCGCGAGCTGGTGCAGCCGGGCCATAACGGTAAGGCCGCGGCCGATGCCCAGACCCGCCGGTTCTACCGCCTGCTGGATATCCTGGGCGAGCGCTTCCCGCACGTGGAGTTTGAATCCTGCTCCTCCGGCGGCGGGCGTATTGACTATGAAGTGCTGACCCGCTGCCATCGCTTCTGGGCCTCGGATAACAACGACGCGCTGGAACGTAATACTATCCAGCGTGGCATGAGCTACTTCTTCCCGCCGGAGGTGATGGGCGCGCACATCGGTCATCATAAATGTCACGCCACTTTCCGCCAGCACAGCATCGCCTTCCGGGGCCTGACGGCGCTGTTCGGCCATATGGGGCTGGAGCTGGATCCCCTCGCCGTGGATGAGCAGGAGCGCGAAGGCTACCGGCACTACGCGGCCCTGCATAAGCAGTGGCGCGAGGTGATCCACCACGGCACCCAGTGGCGGGTGGATATGCCGGACAGCACCACCCTGGCGCAGGGAATTGTGAGCGCGGATCAGCGTCAGGGGCTGTTTGTTGTCAGCCAGATGGCGATGCCGGACTACACCCTGATGATGCCGCTGCGTATGCCGGGGCTGGCGGCCAACGCCCGGTACCGCATCACGCTGCTCGATCATCCCAATATCCGCCTGACCGGGGAGGGAGGGCACACCATGCGCAAGCTGCCGGCCTGGATGGAGGCGCCGCAAACGGTGAGCGGCGAATGGTTGATGCAGGCGGGGCTGGCCCTGCCGGTTCTGGATCCGGAAACCGCCATTCTGATTGGCGTTGAACGCGTATAAGGGTAACGGGCCGGGCAACCGGCCCTGAGTTGAGGATAAAAATAATGAACACGACTGCCTGTACCCATAAAGACAATCCGAACTTCTGGATCTTCGGGTCGTTCTTCTTTCTCTACTTCTTCATCATGGCCACCTGCTTTCCGTTCCTGCCGATCTGGCTGTCGGATATCATTGGTCTGAATAAAACCCATACCGGGATCGTCTTCTCCTGCATCTCGCTGTTTGCCATCTCATTCCAGCCGGTGCTGGGGGTGGTGTCGGACAAGCTGGGGCTGAAAAAACATCTGCTGTGGATCATCGCGGTCCTGCTGTTTCTCTTCGCGCCCTTTTTCCTCTACGTCTTCGCCCCGCTGCTGAAGACCAACATCTGGCTCGGGGCGCTGAGCGGTGGGGTCTATATCGGCTTTGTCTTCTCGGCGGGATCGGGCGCCATTGAGGCCTATATTGAGCGCGTAAGCCGCAACAGCTTCTTTGAGTACGGCAAGGCGCGCATGTTTGGCTGCCTCGGCTGGGGGCTGTGCGCCTCGACGGGCGGCATCCTGTTTGGCATCGATCCGTCGTATGTCTTCTGGATGGGCTCCGCCGCGGCGCTGGTCCTGATGCTGCTGCTGGTGGTGGCTAAACCGAAGCCGAACCAGACCGCGCAGGTGATGAATGCCCTTGGCGCGAACCAGCCGCAGATCACCGTCAAAACCGTCATCAACCTGTTCCGCCAGCGCAAAATGTGGATGTTTATTCTGTACGTGATTGGCGTGGCCTGCGTCTATGACGTCTTCGATCAGCAGTTCGCCACCTTCTTTAAAACCTTCTTCGCCACGCCGGAGGAGGGCACGCGGGCGTTCGGTTTTGCGACCACTGCCGGAGAGATTTGCAACGCCATCATCATGTTCTGCTCGCCGTGGATCATAAACCGCATTGGCGCGAAAAATACGCTGCTGATTGCCGGGGTGATCATGGCGACGCGTATTATCGGTTCGTCATTTGCCACCACCGCCGTCGAAGTGGTGGCCCTGAAGATGCTCCACGCGCTGGAAGTCCCGTTCCTGCTGGTGGGGGCGTTCAAGTACATCACGGGGGTGTTCGATACCCGGCTGTCCGCAACCATCTACCTGATTGGCTTCAACTTCGCCAAACAGCTGGCGGCGATTTTTCTCTCCGCCTTTGCCGGGAATATGTATGACCGGATCGGCTTCCAGGATACCTACCTGATGCTGGGCTGTTTTGTGCTGGCGGTGACGGTATTGTCGGCGTTTACGTTGAGCAGTAAGCGGGAGATCGCTGCCGCGAACGCGGCAGCGTTAACACATCAGGCCAGGTAAAACACCTCTTTCAGCCCGGTGCTCACCGGGCTGTTGTCCGGGTTAGCGGGCATCACCTCCCCCATATATTTCCACCAGCGCTGGCAGACATCGGTGTTCGCCACCGCATTCCAGCGCTCTTCCGATTCGATCTCCACCGTGGCAAACAGCAGGTGACGTTCTTTATCGAGATAAATGGCGTAGTGGTGGGCGCCATGGTCTTTCAGCACCGCTTCCAGCTCGGGCCAGATGGGGTTGTGGCGACGTTCATACTCCTCGTGTGCGTCAGGGTTCACCTGCATCACAAAGGCTTTGCGGATCATAATGCCTCCAGATAGAGTTCGCGCACCTCGTCGCGGCTGGCGCTGCGTGGGTTGCAGGGGGCGCAGGGGTCGGCGAGGGCTTTGTCGAGCCAGCCTTCGATGTCGGCTTTGGTGACGCCCAGCTTGCTGAAGCCGGATGGAATACCGACGCGACTGCTCAGGGTGCGGATGGCGTTGATCGCCGCCATGCTGGCCGCTTCGTCGCTCATCTCGCGGGTATCCACGCCCATCGCCTGGGCCACGCGGGCAAAGCGTTCCACGGCGTTCGGGCGGTTAAAGTTTTCGATGATCGGCAGCAGGATGGCGTTGCACACGCCGTGCGGCAGGTTGTGCGTGGCGCCCGGCTGGTGGGCCAGGGCATGCACCAGCCCCAGCCCGGCGCTGTTAAAGGCCATACCTGCCAGATACTGGCCGTAGGCCATCTGCTCGCGCGCCTCCAGGTTATGTCCGTTGTCGACCGCCTCCGGTAGCCAGTGGGCGATCAGGCGAATCGCCTCCAGCGCGTTGGCATCGGTGAGGGGGTGAGCGCCGACGGAGACATAGGCTTCGATGGCGTGGGTCAGGGCGTCCATCCCGGTGGCGGCGGTGACGGAGGCCGGAATATCGAGCATCACGCTGGCGTCATCCACGGCGATATCCGGGATGATGTTCGGGTCGATAATCACCTCTTTGACCTGACGCGCCGAGTCGATGATCACCGCATTGCTGGTCATCTCTGCCGCCGTACCTGCGGTGGTGTTGATGGCCACCAGCGGCACGCCGGGGTTGAGCACTTTGCCGACGCCGGAATAAGCGGTAGACGGGCCAGGATTGGCGGTGAGAATTTTAATCGCTTTGGCGGTGTCGATCGGGCTGCCGCCCCCGAAGGCAATGATGTAATCGCACTGCGCATCCTGGAAAGCGGCAAAGCCCTGCTGCACCAGTTCTTCCGTCGGATTCGGGAAGACCGCGTCAAACAGATGATACGACATCTGCTCTGCGTCGAGGGCGGTAAACAGGCTGTCGAGCAGGCCCATTTTTACCAGCTGACCGTCGGTGACAATCAGCGCGGTGCCCCACTGTTTGTTTGCCACCAGCTTAACCATATCGCCGATTGCGCCTGCGCCGTGCAGGCTGATTTTCGGCAGCGCCAACATAAAGCTCATGATAATTCTCCTTAATTACGGTGATTTTTATGCCCGGCGGCGCTGCGCTTGTACACAGCGCCACCCGGCACTAGATCCGTCTTCGCTGCATTACGCGGCGGGTGATGATCGGCAGGGAGATCACCACAATCAGCATTGCACCGATAATTACCGACATCACGATGCCCGGCACGTTGAGCAGGCTCAGGCCGAAGGTGACCAGCCCCATCAGGAAGGCGGCGATAATCACGCCTACCATGCTGCCGGAACCGCCGAGAATATTGACCCCGCCAAGCACCGCCATGGTCACCACCGCCAGCTCCCAGCCCATCGCAATCGTCGGGCGGGTACTGCCCAGACGCGAGGTGAGCAGCACCGAGGCCAGCCCGGCCATCAGCCCCACCAGGGCGAAGAGGATCAGATTGTGACGCTTGACGTTGATGCCGGAATACCATGCCCCGGTGGGGTTATTGCCGATGGCGTAGGTACGACGCCCGAAGTTGGTTTTGTGCAGCACGAAGGCAAACACCACCGCCAGCACCATAAACAGCGCGAACTCAAACGACAGCGCGCCCCAGACGTATCCCTGGCCGAACCAGGCGAAGCTCTCCGGCCAGGTATTAAGCGCCTGATCACCCAGCAGAATGTAGGTGATGCCGCGGTAGAGGCTCATGGTGCCGATGGTGATCACAATCGACGACAGGTTAAAGCGGGTCACCAGCAGGCCGTTGAACAGCCCGCACAGCAGGCCAACCCCTAACCCCACGCAGACCAGCCACGGTGTATCCAGCCCCGCCGCCGCGCAGAAGCCCATCACCGTGGAGCTCAGGGCGATAGTGGAGGCCACCGACAGGTCAATCTCCCGGGCGATAATCAGCATCGCCATCGGCAGCACGATGATCGCCTTTTCGGTGAAGTTGAAGGTCGCATCCGACAGGTTCCAGATATTCAGGAAGTACGGGGAGGCCAGGGCATTGCCCACGAACACCGCCAGGGTGACCGCCAGCAGAAAACCCTCCCAGCACAGCAGGCGCTGGAAAATGCCCGCCGGAGCCGGGGTATTTTTCATCTCTTCAGAGGTCATCACTTTACTCATGATCTTACCGCCTGTTTCTGACGTGCCAGCGCCGCATCGCGCAGGATCAGCCGTCCTTTGCGCTTGTTGCCGCGTTCATTGAGCAGCACCGCAATCACAATCACCGTCCCGGAAATCGCCATCTGCCAGAACGGCGATACGCCGATCACCGGCAGGGCATTGTTGATGACGCCGAGGAAGAGCGCCCCGCACAGGCAACCTAACACCCGGCCAGTGCCGCCCATGGTGCTGATGCCGCCGATCACGCAGGCCGCCACCACCTGAAGCTCAAAGCCGTTCGCCACGTCGACATAGGCCACCGCGAAGCGCGAGATCCACAGATAGCCGCAGAACCCGGCCAGCGCCCCGGAGAGGCAGAAGCTGACAAACTGCATTTTGCCGGCGTTGATCCCGGTGTAGTACGCCGCCGTGGCGTTACCGCCTGCGGTGTAGAGCGCCCGCCCGGTGCGGCTGTAGCGCAGGAAATAGCCCACCAGCAGCAGGGCGGCGATGGCGCACCAGCTCAGCACCGGTAAACCCAGCACCGACGCACGCGGCAGGCCGAGGAAATCCGCCCCCATCTGGTTAGAGTTGACCCAGCCGCCGCCGGAGAGCAGAAAGATAATCCCGCGGTAGATGCTCATGGTGCCAAGCGTCACCACAATCGCCGGGATGCCCATCTTCCACACCAGCAAACCGTTGATAACGCCCATCAGCAGGCCCAGGGCCGTCGCCAGGATCAGCAGCACCCAGACCGGCACCTCGGGATAATTAAAGTTAATCAGGGCGACAATCATCCCGGTCAGCGCCAGGTTCGCCGCCATCGACAGGTCGATGCCTTTGGTGAGCAGCACCATCATCTGGCCGAGGGCGAGGATGATCAGAATCGAGGTGTCGTTAAACATCTCCACCAGGTTACCCGGCGCGATAAACGACGGGACGCGGGTGCCGATGGCGATCACCATCAGCACGATCACCGCCGCCAGCAGCGCCTCGCGGTGTTTAAGCAGTTGTTGCACCATTATGCGGCCTCCTGTCTGGCACCGCTGGCGGCGCTGACGATGGTTTCCGCCGTCGCGCCCCCCGCCTGATACTCCGCCACCATTAACCCTTCATGCATGACGATGATCCTGTCGGCCATGCCCATCACTTCCGGTAGTTCAGAGGAGACCATGATCACCGCCAGCCCCTGACCGACCAGCTCGGACATAAACTGATGCACCGCCGCTTTGGAGCCGATATCGATCCCTTTGGTCGGTTCATCCAGAATGATGACGTCAGGATGGGTCGCCAGCCATTTGCCAATCACCACTTTCTGCTGGTTGCCGCCAGAGAGGGTTTCCACCGCCTGTTTCCAGCTAAAGGCTTTCACCTGGAGCCGCTTTGCATATTCATCCGCCAGCTGCCACTCGCGCGCGTCGTTCAGCACGCCGCTGGCGTTGAGTTTGCCAAGCTGCGGCAGGCTGATGTTCTGGGCAATCGACAGCTCGATAATCGCCCCCTGCTTCTGGCGCTCTTCCGGCACGCAGACGATCCCGGCTCTGATGGCGTCCGCCGGCTGGCGGAAATGCTGCGCTTTGCCGTTCAGCACAATGCTGCCGGAGGAGGGGCGCGAGACGCCGGAGAGCGCCTGCATCAGCTCGGTACGCCCGGCGCCTACCAGGCCATAGAAGCCGAGGATTTCGCCTTTGCGCAGGGTAAAGGAAATATTGGCGAACTCGGTGGGGTGGCAGAGATCCTGCACCTCCAGGACGATGTCGCCTTTTTCGCATTCCACCTTCGGGAAGGTCTGGGTAATGGCGCGCCCCACCATCATCGCCACCATCCGCTCTTCGGTGATGTCGTTGATGGCCCCGGCGCCGACAAATACGCCGTCGCGCAGGATGGTGTAGTGATCCGCCAGCTCAAAAATCTCGTCGAACTTGTGGGAGATAAAGAGGATGGCTTTTCCCTCCTGCTTTAAGCGTTCGACAATCTGATAGAACTCGAGAATTTCATGCTGCGACAGGGCAGCGGTGGGTTCATCGAGGATCACCACCTGGGCATCAAACGACAGCGCACGGGCAATCGCCACCATATGCCGCTGGGCGATGCTCAGGGTTTTCAGCGTCGCACGCGGGTCAATCTGCACCTCCAGACGGGTGAGGATCGCCTGCGCCCGGCGGTGCATCTCCGGCCAGTCGAGCTTTTTGAAAAAGCCTTTATAGAGATACTGACCGACAAAAATATTTTCGGTGACCGACAGCTCATCGAACAGCACGGTCTCCTGGTGGATGGCGGTAATACCCACCTTGTGCGCCGCGTCAGGGGTCGGCAGCTGGATGGGGATCGCTTTATAGAGGATTTCGCCCTCGTCGGGCTGGTAGATGCCGGTCATCACTTTCACCAGCGTCGATTTGCCCGCGCCGTTTTCACCGATCAGGGCGGTGACTTTGCCGGGCCAGAGTTCAAGCTGCACGTTTTCAAGGGCACGCACGCCAGGGAAAACTTTGGTGATGCCGTTGAGTGCCAGTAATGGGGTCATGATAGTTCTCCACCATAGGGGATTTTGTAGGCCGGATGGCGCTACGCTTATCCGGCCTACAAAACGCATCAGAAGATTTTTGAGAACTTATCAATGTTGCTGGCATCGTAAACGAACGGCTCCGCCATCGCGCCGTTGCCGTCGGCATCCAGCTTCACTTTGCCCAGTTTGCCCATGCTGGCTTCGTCTTTGGTCGCCGTGCCTTTCACCAGATCATCCGCTAAGTAAGTCGCGGCATAACCGAGGTCAATCGGGTTCCAGATGGCGAAGCTCTTGCTGGCGCCGGATTTCACCGCGCCCGCCATTTCAGACGGCAACCCTAAGCCGGTGACGTACACTTTGCCGATCTTGCCCTGATCTTTCACCGCCTGCGCCGCCGCCACGATACCGACTGACGACGGGGAGACGATCACTTTCAGATCCGGGTAGGTTTTAAGCAGGCCAACCGCTTCGCGGTAGCTCTTGTCAGAGAGATCGTCGCCATAGGCCACGGTCACCAGATTGACGGACGGGTACTGCGGCAGCACCTTTTTCATCTCGGCAATCCAGGTGTTCTGGTTAGTAGAGGTAGGGGTAGCGCTCAGCACCGCCACGTCGCCTTTCTCCACATTCAGCGCTTTCAGCGCGTCGGCCGCCAGCTTGACGTTGGTCTCGCCAATCAGCGCGTTATTAGAAGGGTTGAGGTGGATCTGGCGCCCGGCTTTCGCCACGCCGGAATCCCAGGAGACCACTTTGATCCCGCGCTGCATCGCTTTTTTCAGCACCGGCACCACGGCGTCAGGATCGTTGGCGGAGATAGCGATCGCATCGACACCCTGAGCGATCAACCCGTTGAGGACTTCGATCTGGGCTTCGGCGGTGGTGGTGGTCGGCCCGGTATAGATGACTTTGACATCCCCCAACTCTTTAGCTGCCTCCTGGGCACCCATGTTTGCCGCTTCAAAGAAGCCGTTACCTAAGGATTTCGCCACCAGGGCGATTTTCACTTCAGCTAAAGCAGAACCGGACAACGCCAGGGCGGCAACGGTGAGGATCAAGCTTGTCTTTATTTTCATTGCTTTTACTCCACTTAATTGAGTTTTGTAGGGTTTGCAGGTGTAGATTCGCCCCGTCTCAATGAGCGGGGCGCGATGTTCTTATTTGTAGAGATCTAACGCTGACTGCACAGGATTAACGCCAAAGCGTTTACCCAGCGCAATCAGTTCTTCCCGGGTGATGGTCTGCTTCATGCCACCCATTGAATAAACTTTTACCAGCACTTCCGCCGATTTCTCGGCGGTATCGATCAGGCCAAAGGTTTCGTCCAGCGTCGGGCCGCTGCCGAACACGCCGTGGAACGGCCACAGCACCAGCGAATGTTTTTGCATCTCCACCGCCGTGGCGCTGCCGATTTCGTCGGTACCCGGCACCATCCACGGCAGAATGCCCACGCCATCCGGGAACACCACCAGACACTCGGTGCTGCCTTCCCACAGCTGGCGGGTGATGACGTCTGAGTTGTTCTCCAGCACAAAAGTCAGGGCGATCAGGTTGGTGGCGTGGCAGTGCATGATCACGCGGTCTTTTCCCCCCGTGGCTTTGATGCGCTCGCAGTGGGAGAGGAAGTGGGCCGGCAGTTCAGATGTTGGCACCGCTTCGTCAGTCAGCCCCCAAAGAATGTGGTAGCCCGCGCCGTCGCTGTCCACTTTTACCACCCCTAAATTGGCGGTGGGATCGAGCTGTACGTTGCGGAAGAATTTGCCGGAACCGGTGACGATAAACGGCGTGTTGGCGAGCAGCGGCATCGGCTGGCTCAGGGCGATATAGCGCGGTTTGGCGTGGAAATCCGCTTCAAACGGGGCGATATCCGCGTCATCCAGGCGCAGCGTCAGGTTGCCGCCGTTGCGCTCGTCCCAGCCTTTCAGCTAGGCGTCGGAGGTGGCTTTGATCATGCCCTGGACGAACCAGGATTGGGTGATGGTCTGCATTTTTTGATTCCTTTGAAAACGCCCGGCGGCGCTTCGCTTGCCGGGCCTACAGCTAAACGTAGGCCGGGTAAGCGAAGCGCCACCCGGCAATGTTATTTACGTGCGACTGGCTAATACGTCCTGCTCATACGCCCGGACGTTATCCAGCCACTGGCTGCCCGCCGGGGCGTCGTTGCGCTGGCAGTACATCTCCCATACCGCCTGCCACGGCAGTGATTTTTGCTCTTCCAGCAGGGCCAGACGCGCGGTGTAATCCCCCGCGGCTTCCAGCGCGCGCAGCTCGGCGGTGGGCTCCAGCAGAGCGCGCAGCAGGGCTTTCTTCATGTTGCGGGTGCCGATCACCCACGCCGCGATGCGGTTGATGGAGGCATCAAAGAAGTCGAGGCCGATATGTACCCGGTCAAACAGGTCATGGCGGATAATTTCGCTGGCGATGGCCTGGGTTTCGTCATCCAGCAGCACCACGTGGTCGCTGTCCCAGCGCACCGGACGGCTGACGTGCAGCAGCAGGTGCGGCACATAGAGCATCGCGGCGGAGATCTTGTCGGAGATGACTTCAGTCGGATGGAAGTGACCCGCGTCCAGACACAGCGCGGTCTGGCGGCTGGTGGCGTAACCCATGTAGAACTCGTTGGAGCCCACGGTGTAGCTCTCGGCGCCAATGCCGAACAGCTTGCTTTCCACGGCATCGATGTGGTGCGCCGGGTTCAGCTTTTCACTGATGGCTTCATCCAGCGCCGCCAGCAGGCGCTGACGTGGGGCGAGGCGGTCAACGGTGATGTCTTTCATCCCGTCCGGGATCCAGATATTCATCACCGATGGGGTGCCAAGCTGCTCGCCAAAGTACGCCGACACGCGGCGGCTGGCCTTCACGTGGTCGATCCAGAACTGGCGGATCTCGTCGTTGGCGTGGGCGAGGGTAAAGCCGTCGGCGCTCAGCGGATGCGAGAAGCAGGAGGGGTTAAAATCCAGCCCCAGCTTGTTAGCTTTCGCCCACTCGACCCAGTTTTTAAAATGTTCTGGTTTAATAGCGTTACGCTCGACGGGCTCGTCGGATTCCAGATAGATGGCGTGCAGGTTCAGGCGCTTAGGACCCGGGATCAGGCTCAGGGCCAGCTCCAGATCCGCCCGCAGTTCGGCGGCGTTACGCGCCTTGCCCGGATAGTTACCGGTGGCCTGAATACCGCCGGTCAGCGCCCCGCCCGGGTTCTCAAAACCGGCGACGTCATCACCCTGCCAGCAGTGCATAGAGACCGGCAGACGGTCGAGCTGACGCAGAGCCTCCTCGACATCCACGCCCACGGCGGCGAAACGCTGTTTAGCCAGTTCCCAGGCTTGTTCAAGTTGAGTGGTCATGCGCAAAGCTCCTTTGTCGGTCGTTGTTGCTGAAACTGCGCCCGGTAGCGGGCAATCTCATGATCGGGATGAGGGGTAAAGGTGGTCAGGCCATAGTTGCCGGTCACCACCTGGCGGAACTGGTCGACGTTGTTCAGTTCGTCGAGGGTCATCAGCTGAATGCCAATATTGCCGAGGGTGGAGGCCTCGACCGGCCCGGCTAACACCGTGATGCCGCAGGCGTTGGCGCACAGCTGGTTGAGCAGCTGGTTCTGGCAGCCGCCGCCCACGATGTGCAGCTGGCTGAACGGCATCCCGCGCAGGGTGGCCAGCTCGTGCAGCACCTCGGCATAGAGCAGGGCGAGGCTGTCGAAGATGCAGCGCGCCAGCTCGGCGGCGCTCTCCGGCACCGGCTGCGCGCTTTCGCGGCAGGCGGCCTGGATCTCGGCGCTCATATTGGCCGGATTGATAAAGCGGTCGTCATTGGGGTTGATCAGGAAGCGGCACGACGGCAGGATTTCCGTCTCAGCGATCAGGGCAGCCAGGTCGCTGATACCTTTTTCCTTCAGCACCCGCTGTAGCAGCCACAGCCCCATAATGTTTTTCAGCACCCGGTAGCGGCCCTCTGCGCCGCCCTCGTTGGTGATGTTGGCCGCCAGCGCGCTATCGCTGGTGTAGGGGGTTTTGCTCTCAAAGCCCATCAGCGACCAGGTGCCGGAGGAGAGATACGCTGCATCCTTTGAGGCCAGCGGGGCGGCGATCACCGCGCTGGCGGTGTCATGGCTGGCGACGGCCACCACCGGGATGGCATTCTCCCGGGGGCAAATCCAGTGACCGATTACATTGCCCGGATGGGTCGGCGTGCCAAACCAGTCGCGCGGCGCGCCGGTCCAGTTGAGCAGGTTCTCGTCCCAGGTATCGGAATTGATGTTCACCAGCTGGGTGGTGGTGGCGTTGGTATATTCCCAGTTCATCTGGCCGGTAAGGCGGTAGCTGAAGTAGTCCGGGATCAGCAGGGCGTGGGCGACCTTCGCCACCAGCTCCGGCTGCTGTTCAACCAGGGCACGCAGCTGATAGAGGGTATTAAACGGCAGGAACTGGATGCCGCTGCGGCCATAGATCTCCGCTTTGCCCAGCTGCGCCAGCGCGTGCGCCATTACCCCGTCGGTGCGGCTGTCGCGGTAGGAGACCGGCAGGCCCACACGCTGGCCGTTGCTGTCCAGCAGCACATAATCCACGCCCCAGGTATCAATCCCGATGCTGTCGATGCGAATGCCTTCTTCACAAACCTTATTCAGCCCGGTGCGGATCTCCGCTTCCAGGGTGTCGATATCCCAGCAGTCAAAGCCGTCCCGCTTTTGCAGACAGTTAACGAAACGGTGGATTTCGCGAAGCTGAAGCGTGCGCGCCTCGCGGTGGTAGCTTGCCAGCATCACCCGGCCGCTGGATGCGCCTAAATCGACAGCCACACAATGGCGAAAAGTCATGGTCCGGTCCTTCCTGAAGTCATTGCCGGACAGTGTAAAAAAGGGAAGGGAAGGCGACCTTCTTGCTACTGACAGCGCATTTCAGGCGCTGGCAAGAAAGCAAAGATGAACGTGAGAGAGTTCACATTTTCCGTTTTTAACGGCACTTGCAGGCGATGTGACGGTGACCGCATTTCCAGATCTTTCCCGCCGCTTCTTGAAAAAGCGACAGGGTTTGCGCCATTTGCTGTCGAAAATTTAAGGTGAGGCGGGGAACCCTAAATTACTATTTTGAGAACTCTTATCATCTGGTGACCCGTTATGACCGTACTGCACAGCGTGGATTTTTTTCCTTCAGGCCACTCGCCTGTGGCGATTGAGCCGCGGCTGCCCCAGGCTGCCTTTCCGGAACATCATCATGATTTTCATGAGATTGTGATCGTGGAGCACGGTACGGGTATCCACGTCTTCAACGGCCAGCCGTACACCATCAGCGGCGGAACGGTCTGCTTCGTGCGCGATCATGACCGGCACATGTATGAACATACCGATAACCTGTGCCTGACCAACGTGCTCTATCGCTCCCCGGAGGCGTTCCAGTTTTTGTCGGGGTTGAACCAGCTCCTGCCCCAGGAGCTGGACGGGCACTATCCGTCGCACTGGCGGGTGAACCAGGCCACGCTGCAACAGGTGCGCCAGCTGGTGAGCCAGATGGAGCAGGCTGAAGAGGGGCAGGAGACCCACGCCCTCGCCAGCCGTGAAATCCTCTTTATGCAACTGCTGGTGCTGCTGCGCCGCGGCAGCCTGGTCGAAGGGGCGGCGGATAATGACGCCCGCCTCAACCAGCTGATGGCCTGGCTGGAAGATCACTACGCGGAGGATGTCTGCTGGGAGACGCTGGCGGATAACTTTTCTCTCTCGCTGCGCACCCTGCATCGCCAGCTCAAACAGCACACCGGGCAGACGCCGCAGCGCTACCTGAACCGTCTGCGGCTGATTAAAGCGCGGCATCTGCTGCGCCATACCGATGATAGCGTCACGGATATCGCCTATCGCTGCGGTTTCGGCGACAGTAACCACTTTTCGACCCTGTTTCGCCGGGAATTTAGCTGGTCGCCGCGCGATATTCGCCAGGGCCGGGATGCTTCACTTCAGTAACGCGAGGAAAATCACCGTTTTATTGCCGCAAAGCGGGTAATAATGTCAGGTTATTCCCCGGTGAGGTTGTGACGTGGCAGGACAGTTGATTCTTCGCAGAGCCGATTTTTTTGCATCCGCTGCTCAGGCCGTCGCGGTGGCGGACCGCTATCCGCAGAATGTCTTTGCCGAACATACCCACGACTTCTGCGAGCTGGTGCTGGTGTGGCGCGGCAACGGCCTGCATATCCTCAACGATCGCCCCTACCGTATTACCCGCGGTGACCTGTTTTACATCCGCGCGGAAGACAAACACGCCTACGCCTCGGTGAACGATCTGGTGCTGCAGAACATCATCTACTGCCCCGACCGGCTGAAGCTCAACGTGGACTGGGGAGCCAATATCCCCGGCTTTATGAACGCCCGCGGAGCACCACACTGGCGGCTTGGCAGCAACGGTATGACTCAGGTGCGCCAGATCATTGCCCAACTGGAGCAGGAGAGCCTGAAGGACGATCCCCACGGCTATGACCTGGCGGAGCTGCTGTTTGCCCAGCTAGTGATCATGCTCAAACGCTACCGCTACGCCCCGGACAACCCGACCGCCAGCGAGCCGGAAGCGCTGCTGGATAAGCTCATCACCGCGCTGTCTGGCAGCCTGAACCGCAGCTTTGTGCTGGAGAAGTTTTGCGAGCAGGAGCAGTGCAGCGAGCGCGCCCTGCGCCAGCAGTTCCGAACCCAGACCGGCATGACGGTGAACCACTATCTGCGTCAGCTGCGGATCTGCCATGCGCAGTATCTGCTGCAGCATACCGAGCTGATGGTCAGCGAAGTGGCGATGCAGTGCGGCTTTGAGGACAGCAACTACTTCTCGGTGGTGTTTAACCGCGAAGTGGGGATGACCCCGGTTCAGTGGCGCCACCGCAGCCATAACGCCGCGTAATAGAATCCCGGCTCTACCCCTGACTTCTCCGCAGCCCCCGCCAGATCAGTGACATAACGAAAAGTTATAACCTTATTAAAACTACGGCATTGATAAACATTTTCAATATCATTTAATTAACTATAATGAACCAACTGCTTACGCGGCATTAACACGTTTGCCGCCCGACAATAATGGAGATGATTATGAGCTATACCCTGCCATCCCTGCCGTACGCTTACGACGCCCTGGAGCCGCATTTCGACAAGCAGACGATGGAAATCCATCACACCAAACACCACCAGACTTACGTTAACAACGCCAACGCGGCGCTGGAAAGCCTGCCAGAATTCGCGAGCCTGCCGGTTGAAGAGCTGATCACCAAACTGGATCAACTGCCAGCCGACAAGAAAACCGTACTGCGCAACAACGCGGGCGGCCATGCTAACCACAGCCTGTTCTGGAAAGGCCTGAAAACCGGTACTACTCTGCAGGGCGACCTGAAATCCGCTATTGAGCGCGACTTCGGCTCCGTTGAGAACTTCAAAGCTGAGTTTGAAAAAGCGGCTGCTACCCGTTTCGGCTCCGGCTGGGCGTGGCTGGTTCTGAAAGGCGACAAACTGGCGGTAGTCTCTACGGCTAACCAGGACTCCCCGCTGATGGGCGAAGCGATCTCTGGCGCATCCGGTTTCCCAATCCTGGGTCTGGACGTGTGGGAACACGCTTACTACCTGAAATTCCAGAACCGTCGTCCGGACTACATCAAAGCCTTCTGGGACGTCGTCAACTGGGACGAAGCTGCGGCACGTTTCGCTGCTAAAAAATAAGGTTGCAAAGCCTTCTGTGAGAAGCGAGTCTGATGACTCGCTTTTTTTGTATCTGAAGGAGTAGAGATGCATTACCCGGTGAATGTGTTTACAGGCAAGGTAAGGGACTACGACGGCAGCCGCCCGAGCGCAATTGCTAAAGTGCAGGTCGACGGTGAGCTGACCTTAACCGACCCTGGACTGGCAGGTGACGAGCAGGCGGAAAAGAAGATCCACGGCGGGCCCGACCGCGCGCTGTGCCACTATCCGCGGGAGCACTATCAGCACTGGGCAAGGGAATTTCCCGCTCAGGCCGATCTGTTTGTCGCCCCGGCGTTTGGCGAAAACCTCTCAACCGAGGGGCTGACGGAGGAGAACGTCTTTATCGGCGACATCTTTCGCTGGGGGGATGCCCTGATCCAGGTGACCCAGCCGCGCTCGCCGTGCTTCAAACTCAACTTCCATTTCGGCATCAGCGATATGGCTACGCAGATGCAGAACGCGGCGAAAACCGGCTGGCTCTATCGGGTGGTGCTGGCAGGGCAGGTATCGGCGGATGCGCCCCTGAAGCTGGTGTCACGCCTGAGCGACGTATCGGTACATGACGCCTGCGCTATCGCCTGGCATATGCCGTTTGACGACGAACAGTATCAGCGTCTGCTGGCGGCGGCGGGCCTGTCAACAAGCTGGACCAGAACCATGCAGAAACGGCGTTTAAGCGGGAAGATCGAGAATAATTCCCGCAGATTGTGGGGAAACCAGGCCGGGTAAGGCGAAGCCGCCACCCGGCATAACAGGCGACAACTACGAACGTTTATACAACGGCAGCCAGAGGGTTAAACGCAATCCACCCAGCGGGCTGTCGTCCGCTTTCACCCAGCCGCGATGCTGCTGAATGGCGGTTTCGACAATCGCCAGACCCAGTCCGGTGCCGCCAGATTCACGGTCGCGGGCTTCGTCAGTACGGTAGAACGGACGGAAAATCTGCTCGCGATCTTCCGGGCTGACGCCAGGACCATCGTCATCCACGTTAATAGTGATGCCGTCTTTATCCACCGAGAACGCCACCTCGATTTTGGTATGCGAGTAGCGCAGGGCGTTACGGACGATATTCTCCAGCGCGCTTTCCAGCGCATTCGGGTTACCGTACAGCGGCCACGGGCCCGGCGGGAAATTAACGGTGAACGATTTACCCATCTGCTCCGCTTCGAAGGCGGCGTTATCTAGCACTTCGCCCCAGAGGTGGTTAGCCTTCATCGTTTCGCTGACCAGCGCGTTTTTCTGCTGATTGCGTGACATCACCAGCAGGTCGTTGATCATGCTGTCCAGACGGTGGGCTTCTGTTTCGATACGCTCCAGCTCCTTGCTCTCACCACTGCGGCGGCGCAGCAGGGCGGTGCCCAGCTGCAGGCGCGTCAGCGGGGTACGCAGCTCGTGCGAGATATCAGAGAGCAGACGCTGCTGGGTCGTCATCATCCGCTCCAGCGCCGTCACCATCTGGTTGAAGCTGGCCCCTGCCGCCAGGAACTCCTGCGGCCCGGCTTCCAGTTCCGGGTGCTGTCGCAGGTTGCCCTGCGCCACTTCATCCGCGGCGTTTTTCAGTTTGCGCGCCGGCTTCGCCAGGCTCCATGCGAGCCACAACAACAGCGGTGAACTCACCAGCATGGTGACAATCAGCAGTAGCAGCGGGCGGTCAAACAGCAGGTTGATAAAGTCGGACTGGGAGCTGCTCGCCGGGCGGATCAGGTAGAGCTGGTAATTATCCTCCCCGTCATTGACGGAGAACGGCCCCACCATCTCCACCCGACCATATTTTTTCTTTTGCGGGTGATCGGCGTTATCCGCCTGGCCAATGAAGTTACGGATGATCTGCATTTCATTGCGGTCCGCACCAATCACGCGACCTTCGCTGGTCACCAGCAGCAGGCGTTGTCCGGGAGGCGCCCATTTTTCGATAGCGCGAAACAGCCTGCGCCACCACATCAAATCATTGGGCGGATCGGTGGCCAGCTCTGCTTCTACGTGTTGCTCGATCATCACACCCTGACGTTGCTCGCTGTCGAGGAGCTCCGTCATCTGGCGTGAGTCGAGTTTTGGCAACATCAATACCAGCATTAAAACCAGTGCCAGCGTCAGCCAGAAAATGGCGAAGATGCGGGCGGTTAAGCTACCTATCATGAAGCGGAAACCATCAGATAGCCGCGTCCACGCAGGGTTTTAAACCACGGGTGACCATCTTTGCGCTCCGGCAGCTTACGGCGCAGGTTCGAGATGTGCATATCGATGGCGCGGTCGAACGGCGTCAGGCGTTTACCCAACACTTCCTGGCTCAGATGTTCACGCGACACCACCTGGCCCAGATGCTGCGCCAGCAGATAAAGCAGGGTGAATTCGGTGCCGGTCAGCTCCAGCGCCTGGCCGTCAAAGCTCGCTTCCTGGCGGCCTGGATTGAGGCTCAGGGAGTCGACTTCCAGCGTCGGTGAACCGTTGTCGGTGTTTTGCTGCTGCTCGCTCCAGTGGGAACGGCGCAGGATCGCCCGAATACGCGCCACCAGCTCGCGGTCGTTAAACGGTTTTGGCAGATAGTCATCAGCGCCCAGCTCAAGGCCGAGTACGCGGTCAAGTTCGCTGCCGCGCGCGGTCAGCATAATAACGGGGGTCTGGTGTGTCTGGCGCAGCTCTTTAAGGGTGTCGATACCGTTTTTCTTCGGCATCATGACGTCGAGCAAAAGCAAGTCGATGCTATCGTCGAGTAGACTCAGCGCCTGCTCCCCATCATGGGCAACCGACACGTCAAAGCCTTCCATGTCGAGCAACTCCTTTAAAAGGGATGTCAGCTCTCGGTCATCATCAACTAACAGGATTTTATTCATTGTTTAAATACCTCCGAGGCAGAAATTACGTCATCAAGGCTATCTAATCCATGACTTTACGTTGTTTTACACCCCCTGACGCATGTTTGCAGCCTGAATCGTAGACTGTCTCTCGTTGAATCGCGACACGAAAGATTTTGGGAGTAAGTGATGCGCATAGTTACCGCTGCCGTCATGGCCTCAACGCTGGCGTTTAGTGCATTTAGCCAGGCTGCTGGAGCTATCACCGGCGATAACCGTTCCTCAGCAGAGGGCATTGCGCAGCAAAACGGCCAGGGCCACATGTTTGACGGCATAAGTTTAACCGAACATCAGCGTCAACAGATGCGAGATCTGATGCAGCGGGCTCGTCATGACCAGCCCCCTGTTAATGTTAGCGAAATGGAGACAATGCACCGCCTTGTCACCGCAGAAAATTTTGACGAAAGCGCTGTGCGCGCTCAGGCAAACAAAATGGCGCAGGAACAGGTTGCCCGCCAGGTCGAAATGGCCCGGGTCCGCAACCAGATGTTTCACCTGCTAACGCCAGAGCAGCAAGCGGTTTTGAACCAGAAACACCAGCAACGTATGGACCAGTTGCGCGAGGTTGCCCGGATGCAGAAGAACGCTGAATCGACGCTTTTTAGTAGCAACACCCGTAGTAACCAGTAAACCCTGTTTTCCTTGCCATAGACACCATCCCTGTCTTCCCCCACATGATGTGGGGGTTTTTTTTGCCCATCATTAAAATGCGTTAACCGTTTATTCATCTTATTGACTCCTCCGCATCCATTATACTAGCGGCATAGCGTAACAGGAGTGTTTATGAATCAATCCTATGGACGGCTGGTGAGCCGGGCGGCAATCGCCGCGACGGTCATGGCGTCGTGCCTGTTAGTCATTAAAATCTTCGCGTGGTGGTATACCGGTTCGGTCAGTATTCTGGCGGCGCTGGTGGACTCCCTTGTGGATATTGCCGCCTCGGTGACGAACCTGTGGGTGGTGCGTTACTCGTTACAGCCGGCGGACGAAGAGCATACCTTTGGTCATGGCAAAGCGGAGTCGCTGGCGGCGCTGGCGCAAAGCATGTTTATTTCCGGTTCGGCGCTGTTCCTCTTTTTGACTGGCATTCAGCACCTGTATACCCCGTCGCCGATGAAAGATCCCGGCGTCGGCGTGGTCGTTACCGTTATTGCACTTATAAGCACATTAATTCTGGTAACGTTCCAGCGCTGGGTGGTGCGTAAAACGCAGAGCCAGGCGGTACGGGCGGATATGCTTCATTATCAGTCTGATGTTATGATGAACGGTGCGATTCTTATTGCGCTCGGTCTGGCCTGGTATGGCTGGCACCGGGCCGATGCGTTATTTGCGTTAGGGATTGGATTCTATATTTTATACAGTGCGTTGCGTATGGGGTACGATGCAGTGCAATCCCTGCTCGACCGCGCACTGCCAGACGCAGAACGGCATGAAATCTTTGAAATTGTGACCTCCTGGCCCGGTGTCAGCGGCGCTCACGATCTTCGCACGCGGCAGTCAGGGCCGACCCGCTTTATTCAGATTCATTTAGAAATGGAAGATAACCTGCCGCTCGTTCAGGCCCATCTGGTGGCGGAACAGGTTGAGCAGGCGATTTTGCAGCGTTTCCCGGGGTCAGATGTCATTATTCACCAGGATCCCTGCTCAGTCGTACCTAAGCCAGGTAATGGACATTTTGAGCTTTCGTAATTCGTTGTAAAAAAGTGAACCGGGGCAGCATTTTGTGGAAAAATAACCGCCATTTGGTCTGACCTGAATCAATTCAGCGGGAAGTGATTGATATACTATTTGCACTATTCGTTGGTCGATAGGACGTCTTCCGGCAACAGATTTCATTTTTGCATTCCTAAGTTCAGAGGTAGTCATGATTAAGAAAATCGGTGTGTTGACAAGCGGCGGTGATGCGCCCGGCATGAACGCAGCAATTCGTGGTGTAGTGCGCGCAGCGTTGACGGAAGGTCTGGAAGTTTTTGGTATCTATGACGGTTATCTGGGCCTGTATGAAGATCGCATGGTGCAGCTCGACCGCTACAGCGTGTCCGACATGATTAACCGTGGCGGTACCTTCCTGGGCTCCGCGCGTTTCCCGGAATTCCGCGATGAGCGCATCCGTGAAGTGGCTATCGAGAACATGAAAAAACGCGGCCTGGACGCGCTGGTTGTTATCGGCGGTGACGGTTCCTACATGGGGGCAAAACGCCTGACCGAAATGGGCTTCCCATGCATCGGTCTGCCAGGCACCATCGACAACGACATCAAAGGTACCGACTACACCATCGGTTACTTCACTGCGCTGGGCACCGTGGTAGAGGCGATTGACCGTCTGCGCGACACCTCTTCTTCTCACCAGCGTATCTCCATCGTCGAAGTGATGGGCCGCTACTGTGGCGACCTGACCCTGGCGGCGGCGATTGCCGGCGGCTGTGAGTTTATCGTGGTGCCGGAAGTGGAATTCAGCCGTGAAGATCTGGTGGCAGAAATCAAAGCCGGTATCGCTAAAGGTAAAAAACACGCCATCGTAGCCATCACCGAGCACATCTGTGACGTTGACGAGCTGGCGAAGTACATTGAAGCCGAAACCAAACGCGAAACCCGCGCGACCGTTCTCGGTCACATCCAGCGTGGCGGCTCTCCGGGTCCTTACGACCGTATCCTGGCATCCCGTATGGGCGCTTACGCGATTGAACTGCTGCAGCAGGGCTTTGGCGGTCGTTGCGTCGGTATTCAGAACGAAAAACTGGTTCACCATGACATCATCGACGCTATTGAAAATATGAAGCGTCCGTTCAAAGGTGACTGGCTGGAGTGCGCGAAAAAGCTGTACTGATCGGCGGCTGTTGCCCGGTGGCGCTGTGCTGACCGGGCCTACAAAAGCATGGTTAGTGGGCCGGGTAAGGCGTAGCTGCCACCCGGCTTTTTTGTGCGCTCACACCCTCTTTTTATTCCCCTGTGTTATAGCCAATCTTTTTTTATTCTTTAATCATTGGTTCGCTTTCTGGCACCCTGCACTCATCAAACACAACATTAAGAGAGTTGGGCGATGAATAAATGGGGCGTGGGTTTAACGTTATTGCTGGCATCGACCAGCGTTCTGGCAAAGGATATTCAGCTACTGAACGTGTCTTACGATCCGACGCGTGAACTGTACGAGCAGTACAACAAAGCGTTCGCCGCACACTGGAAACAGGAAACCGGCGATAACGTCGTGATCCGCCAGTCCCACGGTGGCTCCGGCAAGCAGGCGACCTCGGTGATTAACGGCATTGAAGCCGACGTCGTGACCCTGGCGCTGGCGTATGACGTGGACGCTATCGCGGAACGCGGCCGTATCGAGAAAAACTGGATCAAACGCCTGCCGGATAACTCCGCGCCGTATACCTCCACCATCGTTTTCCTGGTTCGCAAAGGTAACCCGAAACAGATCCATGACTGGAACGATTTGGTTAAGCCGGGCGTATCGGTCATCACTCCAAACCCAAAAAGCTCTGGCGGCGCACGCTGGAACTACCTGGCAGCCTGGGGTTACGCCCTGCACCAGAACAATGGCGATCAGGCTAAAGCGCAGGATTTCGTGAAAGCGCTGTTTAAAAACGTCGAAGTGCTGGATTCCGGCGCACGCGGCGCAACCAACACCTTCGTTGAACGCGGCATTGGTGACGTGCTGATTGCCTGGGAAAACGAAGCGCTGCTGGCGGCGAACGAGCTGGGTAAAGATAAATTTGAAATTGTCACCCCAAGCGAATCCATTCTGGCTGAGCCAACCGTCTCTGTGGTCGATAAAGTGGCGGATAAGAAAGGTACCCAGGCCGTGGCGGAAGCCTACCTGAAATACCTTTACTCCCCGGAAGGCCAGGAGATTGCCGCGAAGAATTTCTACCGGCCACGTGATGAGGCGGTGGCGAAAAAATATGAGAACACATTCCCGAAACTGAAGCTCTTCACTATCGATGAGGTCTTCGGCGGCTGGACGAAAGCGCAGAAAGATCACTTCTCGAATGGCGGCACCTTCGATCAGATCAGCAAGCGTTAAGCATTTTTTGAAGAACGACACGGGACCCGGTGTGAGAAATCCACCGGGTTTTTTATTTGGTCACTTTTATGCGTTACTCTTTGGCGTCAGGTGGATACAGGGAATGCGCTGTGAAAAAAATAATCGTGCTGATACTGGTTGTGATTGCGCTCGCGGCAGGCGGCGGGTTCTGGCTGAAAGCGGGTAACCCAAACGCGCTGCGGCATATCGTTCTCGACCAGTGTGTGCCTGGTCAGATGCAGAACCGTAACCCGGCGCCCTGTGCGCTGGTAAAAACGGATGCGGGATATGTGGTGTTTAAAGATCGCAACGGGCCGCTGCAATATCTGCTGATGCCCACGTACCGCATCAACGGTACCGAAAGCCCGCTCCTGACCGAGGCTCATACGCCCAATTTCTTCTGGCTGGCGTGGCAGTCGCGCCACTTTATGAGCATGAAGCGGGGGAGCAACGTGCCCGACAGTGCAGTTTCACTGACCATAAACTCCCCGACCGGCCGCACGCAAAACCATTTTCATATCCATATCTCCTGCCTGCGCCCGGACGTGCGCGAGAAGCTCAATGTTAGTCAGGGGCAAATCAGCACCCAGTGGCTGCCGTTCCCCGGTGGGCTGGAGGGGCATGAATACCTGGCGCGTCGGGTGACGGAAGCGGAGCTGGTGAAACGCAGCCCGTTTATGATGCTGGCAGAAGAGCTGCCGGAAGCGCGCGACCATATGGGGCGTTTTGCGCTGGCGATGGCGCAGCAGGCGGACGGATCGTTTGTATTACTGGCAACGGCGCGCAATTTGCTGGCGCTTAACCGCGCTTCTGCTGAGGAATTGCAGGATCATCAATGCACTATCCTGAATGAACCCCACCATAAATAGCGTTTACTCGCCCTGCCTGTCGCCGTAGACTTGCTGAAAAATTCTACAGGAGACAGGCATGTCGCTCTGGTTCACTCACCCGCTGTTTCTGCCCTCGCTGATTATCGTCGTCACCATCATCCTGTGGGCCACCTCGCTGTTGCCGGAATTCCTCACTGCGCTGCTGTTCTTTACCGCGGCGATGATCGCGCGTATCGCCCCGCCGGAGGTGATTTTTGGCGGTTTTGCCTCGTCAGCGTTCTGGCTGGTGTTCAGCGGATTTGTGCTGGGGGTGGCGATCCGCAAAACCGGGCTGGCGGACAGGGCGGCGCGGGCGCTGTCGGCCAGGCTGACCGACTCCTGGCCGCTGATGGTGGCAAGCGTAGTGCTGCTCACCTATGCGCTGGCGTTTGTGATGCCCTCCAATATGGGGCGTATTGCGCTGCTGATGCCCATCGTGGCGGCGATGGCGAAGCGGGCGGGCATTGCCGACGGCTCCCGGGCGTGGTTCGGCCTGGCGCTGGCGGTGGGGTTTGGCACCTTCCAGCTTTCGGCCACCATCCTTCCGGCCAACGTTCCTAACCTGGTGATGAGCGGGGCGGCGGAAGGCTCTTACGGCATCCATCTTAACTATGTTCCGTACCTGCTGCTGCATACTCCGGTGCTGGGTATTCTCAAGGGTCTGGTCCTGATCGGCCTGATCTGCTGGCTGTTCCCCGGCGCGCCAAAACCGGTGAAGGATTTGACCCCGCCAGAGCCGATGGGCCGCGACGAAAAGCGCCTCGCCTGGCTGCTGGCGGTGGTGCTGGTGATGTGGGTGACGGAGAGCTGGCACGGCATTGGACCGGCATGGACCGGGCTTACGGCGTCGATTGTGGTGATGCTGCCGCGGGTTGGCTTTATCACCGGGGATGAATTCTCGGCGGGGGTGAATATGCGCACCTGTATTTATGTGGCGGGTATTCTCGGGCTGGCGATCACCGTGACGCAAACCGGTATTGGCAGTGCCGTGGGCGAGGCACTGATGCGGGTAATGCCCCTGGATGCCGATGCGCCGTTCACCAGTTTCCTGGCCCTGACCGGCATCACCACCGCCCTGAATTTCATTATGACCGCCAACGGCGTACCGGCGCTGTATACCACCCTGGCGCAAAGCTTCTCGGACGCCACCGGCTTTCCGCTGCTGTCGGTGATTATGATTCAGGTGCTGGGGTATTCCACGCCGCTGCTGCCGTATCAGGCGTCGCCGATTGTGGTGGCGATGGGGCTGGGAAGAGTGCCTGCGCGGGCGGGGATGCTGCTCTGTCTGGCGCTGGCGGTGGCAACCTATCTGGTGCTATTGCCGCTGGATTATCTGTGGTTTAGCCTGCTGGGACGGCTGTAAAAAAGCCCGGTAGCGCTGGCGCTTACCGGGCCTGGAGTATCGTAGGGCGGGTCAGCGAAGCGCCACCCGCCGCAGATGCTCTTACGCCTGTTTCGCTGCTTCTGCTGCTTTAACGATCACCGCGAAAGCGTCTGCTTTCAGGGATGCGCCGCCAACCAGCGCGCCGTCGATGTCCGGCTGGGTGAACAGCTCTGCTGCGTTAGATGCGTTTACGGAACCGCCGTACTGGATGATCACTTGCTCAGCAACTTTCGCGTCTGCTTTCGCAATGTGGTCACGGATGAATTTGTGAACGGCCTGAGCCTGTGCTGGGGTGGCAGATTTGCCGGTACCGATCGCCCATACTGGCTCGTAAGCAATGACCGCACCTTCGAACGCGCTCGCGCCCTGAGTGGTCAGGACTGCGTCGATCTGACGTGCACAGACTTCTTCAGTTTTGCCCGCTTCGTTTTCTGCTTCGGTTTCACCGATGCACAGAACCGGGATCAGACCCTGCTCTTTCAGCACAGCGAATTTCTTCGCGATGAATTCGTCGGACTCTTTGTGGTAGGTACGACGCTCAGAGTGGCCGATGATGATGTATTTTGCGCCGATATCTTTCAGCATTTCAGCGGAGGTTTCACCGGTGAACGCGCCAGACAGGTTAACGTCAACGTTCTGGGCACCCAGAACGATGTGGCTGCCGTCAGCCGCTTTCTTAGCCATATCCAGGTACATATCCGGCGGAGCGATAGCAACAGCACAGCCAGTCACACCAGCCAGCTCTTTACGCAGGTTAGCTACCAGCTCGTTTACCATGTGGCGGCTGCCGTTCAGTTTCCAGTTACCCATCACTAAAGGATGTCGCATTTCAATTCTCCACGCTCAAGAGCGAATTAAGGAATATGGCCGCCCGACAGGGCAGCATGGTCTGTGAATCAGTATAGAGATTTTCCCTCGAAAGGCTTTGCTTTTTGTCATTAATTCGACCCGCCGAGTGCCTCAGATAGCGCCAGCTTAATCGGTTCAACAGCGAAGGTCAGCCCCTTTTCGCCGTTATCTGCCACGACATAGCGAACCGCGCCTTCCGTTTCGGCGTAATAGCGCTTGTTTTTACCAGCTGTGAGGAGCTTTTGCAGCTTTTGCTGGCTTTGCGCTTTGGTCAGGGCAGGGGTAAAGGCGCGTAAAATGGCGCTCATATACTCCAGCGCTTTAGCTTTGGCGGCTTTCTGCTCCGGCCCCTGAATCGGCAGCCAGGTAATCTGCATACTCTTGATTTTGAGGGTTCCACGCTCAAGCGCCGTCGAGGCGTACAAATTCTCATTAATTTTGCTGGCAGCCCGGGTCAGGTTCGGGGTGTCGCGGGTGCCATCAATGGAGCGGAACTCATTGAGCGGCAGCTTTGGATTATCCTGATTGAAGGCTTCACGGAACAGGCTGATAGACTGATCAAAGGTCGGCGCGCCCGGCATCACATAGGGTGCGGTAGCCGATACGGAAGTCTCAGCAGCATGCAGAGGTGCGCTTGCACCCAACAGTGTTAAACCCAGCCAAATAAGGTGAAACCACATCTTCATCAATAAAGTCTCTGAATGTTACTGCCCACGATTAAAACGGGATCCGGCTGGCTTGTCAAAAGGAGGCGACTCCAGGGTAAACTACGCGCCGCGATGACTTTTAGGAACCTGACATGACCATACAGCAGTGGTTGTTTTCATTCAAAGGGCGTATTGGACGCCGTGATTTCTGGATCTGGATTGGCGTATGGATTGTCGCCATGCTGGCTCTGTTTATTTCTGCCAATAACGCCTGGCTGAGCACCCAGACGGCGGCCTTCGCGCTGGTGTCGCTGCTGTGGCCGACCGCGGCGGTGTTAGTGAAACGGCTGCACGATCGTGGGCGTTCGGGGTTGTGGGCGCTGCTGGTGATACTGGCGTGGATGCTGCTGGCCGGCAACTGGTCGATGCTGCCCTCCATGCTGCCGTGGGTGGTGGGCAGACTGATCCCTACCATTATTTTTGTGATGATCATTGTCGACCTGGGCGCGTTTGTGGGCACCCAGGGCGAGAATAAATATGGTAAAGATACGATCGACGTAAAGTACCGCTAATTACCAGTAATGTTCTGCGGTCATATGGCCCGGCCGACGGCGTAAATGCTTGGTCATTTGCCGGGTCTCTTTCAGGAGCTGTTGGGTATCACGCACCATTTGCGGGTTGCCACACAGCATCACGTGGCTGGTGTCGGCCTCCATCTTCAGACCCACGGCGGCTTCCAGCTCGCCATTTTCAATCAGGGCCGGTACGCGCCCGTGGAGTGACCCCGGCACCGTTTCACGGCTCACCACCGTCTGGATTTTCACTTTCCCTTCATAACGCTTCTGCAGTTCCTGCATCAGCGGCAGGTAGCTCAGGTCTGCGGCGTAGCGCGCGGCATGCACGAGAACGATATTTTTAAAGCGATCCAGGTCCTGCCCATATTGCAGGATCGACAGGTAAGGGCCGATGGCGGTACCGGTTGCCAGCATCCACAGCGTCTCGCAGTCTGGCACTTCATCCAGCACGAAGAAGCCTGCGGCTTCGCTGACAATCTGGATCTCATCGTCGGGTTTCAGTGCCGCCAGGCGCGGGCTGAGTTTGCCATCGGGAACGGTGACAAGGTAGAACTCGAGATCCGGGTTATCCGGCGCGTTGACATAGGAGTAGGCGCGCTGCACGCGTTCGCCGTCGATCTCCAGCCCCAGCTTGGCAAATTGCCCGGCCGTGAAAGGCTGGATGGGCGCATGTACGGTGAGGCTAAATAGCGCATCGGTCCAGAACTCTACCTTTTTGACTTTACCTGTTACCCAGTCTGCCATGATGTTCTCCTGTACTGATCTCGGGTTCTATCTTCCTTACCTGAGAGGGAGATTTCCAGCCCAGGCGGGCCGGAAAGCTCTATTGATCAAACGGTTTTACAGAATGTGGGTCTGCACGTCCGGATCTTTACGGTCGAGATAGTGAATCGACTGGATGCGGCGAATGGTGCGTGATTTACCGCGGATCAGCAGCGTTTCGGTGGTCGCCATATTGCCTTTGCGGCTGATGCCGTCCAGCAGATCGCCTTTGGTGATGCCGGTCGCCGAGAAGATGACGTTATCGCTGCGCGCCATATCATCCAGACGCAGCACGGTATTGGCCTGAATGCCCATTGCGGCACAGCGGGCCAGCTCCTGCTCACCGATGCGGCGGTTCTCTTCGCTGTCGCCTTTTACGTCATGACGGGCCAGCAAACGGCCATGCATATCGCCGTCGAGGGCACGGATCACCGCGGCAGAAACCACCCCCTCCGGTGCGCCGCCGATACCGTACAGCACGTCGACTTCGCTATCCGGCATGCAGGTGAGGATGGAGGCCGCCACGTCGCCATCGGGGATAGCAAAGACGCGCACGCCTAACTGCTGCATCTGGGCGATGACCGCATCGTGACGCGGTTTCGCCAGAATGGTGACCGTCAGTTCGCCAAGGGGCTTATTAAGCGCGGCGGCGATATTACGCAGGTTTTCCGCCAGCGGCAGATTGAGGTCGATGACCCCTTTTGCGCCAGGGCCGACAATCAGCTTCTCCATATACATATCGGGCGCGTTGAGGAAGGTGCCTTTATCGCCCACCGCCAGTACCGCCAGGGCGTTAGCCTGGCCCATAGCCGTCATGCGGGTGCCTTCAATGGGGTCTACCGCGATATCCACCGCATCGCCGTTACCGGTACCGACTTTTTCACCGATGAACAGCATGGGGGCTTCGTCGATCTCACCTTCACCAATCACGATGGTGCCATCGATGTTGACCTGGTTAAGCATGATGCGCATGGCATGGACGGCTGCGCCGTCAGCAGTATTTTTATCACCACGGCCAAGCCACTTGTAGCCTGCCAGAGCGGCGGCCTCGGTTACGCGGGAAAACTCGATAGCAAGTTCACGTTTCATCAGATACCTGTGCAATCAAAAGGAATTGCACGAAGTTTATCACAGAGTGGGAGAGGCGGTTTGGACCCCTCACCCCGACGGGGTGAGGGGGAGGTATTATGACTCGTCGTGCTCTTCCCAGGCCAGCGCGCGTTTCACGGCTTTTTTCCAGCCGCTATAGCGGTAGTTACGCTCGGTGGTTTCGATACCCGGACGGAATTCGCGCTCGATGACCGCTTTCTCCTGCAGTTCGTCCAGGTTCTGCCAGAAGCCAACCGCCAGGCCGGCAAGATAGGCCGCACCCAGCGCCGTCACTTCACGCACTTCCGGGCGTTCCACGCGGGTACCCAGAATGTCGGACTGGAACTGCATCAGGAAGTTGTTTGCCACTGCGCCGCCATCCACGCGCAGGGCGTGCAGACGAATGCCGGAGTCAGCCTGCATCGCTTCCAGCACGTCACGGGTCTGATAGGCAATCGACTCCAGCGTGGCGCGGATGATGTGGTTAGAGTTTACCCCACGCGTCAGGCCGAAAATCGCCCCGCGGGCATAGGGATCCCAGTAGGGCGCGCCCAGCCCGGTAAAGGCCGGCACGACGTACACGCCGTTGGTGTCTTTCACCTTGGTGGCGAAATACTCCGAGTCGAAGGCGTCGCTGATAAGCTTCATCTCATCGCGCAGCCACTGGATAGAGGCTCCGGCCATAAACACTGCGCCTTCCAGGGCGTAATTCACCTCGCCGCGCGGGCCGCAGGCGATAGTCGTCAGCAGGCCATGCTCCGATTTCACTGCCTTCTCGCCGGTGTTCATCAGCATAAAGCAGCCGGTGCCGTAGGTATTTTTCGCCATCCCTTCTTTCACGCACAGCTGGCCAAACAGCGCCGCCTGCTGGTCACCGGCGATCCCGGCGATTGGAATACGGGTGCCGCCTTTACCGCCGATGTTGGTCTGACCGTACACTTCAGACGACTTACGTACCTGCGGCAGCATGGCGCGCGGGATGTCCAGCGCGTCCAGCATTTTGTCATCCCAGTCCAGATCGTGGATGTTGAACAGCATGGTGCGCGAGGCGTTGGTGTAGTCGGTGACGTGGACGCGCCCCTGGGTCATCTTCCAGATAAGCCAGGTGTCCACGGTGCCGAACAGCAGTTCACCGCGTTTGGCACGCTCACGAGAGCCTTCGACGTGGTCGAGGATCCATTTTACCTTGGTGCCGGAGAAGTAGGGGTCCACCACCAGGCCAGTGGCGCTACGCACGTACTCTTCCATGCCGTCGCGCTTGAGCTTCTCGCAGATGTCCGCTGTGCGGCGGCACTGCCAGACGATGGCGTTGTAAATCGGTTTACCGGTTTCGCGTTCCCAGACGATGGCCGTTTCACGCTGGTTGGTGATGCCAATTGCCGCAATCTGATCGGAACTGATATCGGCTTTCGCCAGCACTTCAACCAGCGTCGAGCTTTGCGACGCCCAGATCTCCATCGGGTCGTGTTCAACCCAGCCTGGACGAGGATAGATTTGCTCGAATTCGCGCTGCGACACGCTGACGATGTTCGCGTCATGATCCATAACGACAGCGCGGGAGCTGGTCGTGCCCTGGTCGAGCGCAACGATATATTTTTTGTCGGTCATAGTTGTGGTCCCGTAGTCAGATTACAGCGAAGCGTTTTGGTGTGCGCCAGAGGTGGTTTCCTTCTCTTCGGCCTCTTCGACGACACAGGTGTCACACGGCAGGTGGCGGCCAATCAGCTTACGATAGCCAAATGCTCCCAGCGCAGCACCTACAATAGGGCCGAACAGCGGCACCAGGAAGTAAGGAATATCCTTGCCGCCGGTGAAGGCAACGTCGCCCCAGCCGGCAATAAAGGCGAAAGCTTTCGGTCCGATGTCGCGGGCCGGGTTCATGGCGAAGCCCGTCAGCGGTCCCATCGATGCGCCGATCACCGCAATCAGCAGGCCAATCAACAGCGGCGCCAGCGGACCGCGCGGAATGCCGTTGCCGTCATCGGTCAGCGCCAGGATGGTACCCATCAGGATGGCGGTGATCACCATCTCCACCGCGAAGGCCTGCACAAAGTTAATGTGCGGGTTAGGATAGGTGGAGAAGATCCCCGCCAGCTCAAGGCTTTCGGTACTGCCACGCACCATATGGTGCGTCTGCTCGAAGTCGATAAACAGATTGTAATAGAGCCCGTAAACTAACGCCGCTGCACAAAACGCACCAGCAAACTGCGCCACAATAAAAGGCACAACCTTGCGTTTGTCGAAGCAGGCAAACAGACACAGCGCGATGGTGACCGCAGGGTTGAGGTGCGCACCCGAAACACCCGCCGTCAGGTAGATAGCCATCGCCACGCCCAGACCCCAGATCACACTGATTTCCCACTGACCGAAACTGGCACCCGCCACTTTCAGTGCAGCCACACATCCTACGCCAAAGAAAATCAACAACCCAGTACCCAGGAACTCTGCGATGCATTGGCCTTTTAAGGTTGATGTTTCACTCATAATCGGATCCTGAAAAATGATTAATGGTTATTGTTGGCGCGACGGTCGCCATGACCGGCACGATGTCCTGTAGACATAGTGTTAATTTATCGTTAACGAACAAAAACGAGAAATATCGAACTTAAAATGTGTGTGCCGCGTCAACAAAATGAGCGATAACGCGCCATGAAGCGGGCGAGAACTGCTGTAAGCGAAAGGGGGAGTAAGCTTTCTATTAACTAAAGTGTTAACAATTTAGGGGTATATGGCGCGAATGCACCAGGAGGAGACTGAAAAGTGTTGCAAACCGCAATCTGCGCGGTCTGCCGCTGGACAGGGAGGGCGGGGCTCCATACAATCGACACCAGGTGTTGTGCGCGTTTACGTCAAGCGTCGCCTTGCAAATTCAGGAGAGGTAGCATTATGTCGTTAGAAGTGTTTGAGAAACTGGAATCGAAAGTACAGCAGGCGATTGATACCATCACCCTGCTGCAGATGGAAATCGAAGAGCTGAAAGAAAAAAACAACGCGCTGTCGCAGGAAATTCAGACTGCTCAGCATGGTCGTGAAGAGCTGGAGCGTGAAAACCACCAGCTGCGCGAACAGCAGAACGGCTGGCAGGATCGTCTGCATGCTCTGCTCGGGCGCATGGAAGAGGTCTGATTCCGAATTCCTGAAAAAGGCATCCACAATGGATGCCTTTTTTATTTTGCAGGAATAAGATCGCTCAACATGTTACTCATAAGGAATGCGAGATGACAAAGCGAAGCGATATTATTGATAATTCTGACCGATATATTACCCGTAATACTCCCTCTGGCCTCATTTATACAGAAAATCTGGGATGGATAGACTTAGGGCACGCAAATCCCTTCGGTGCTGAACGATTATGGCAACAAATGATAATGCCTGGCGCAGGAGGCGCTGACTGGTTTGAAATCCATTATCATCAAAGCATGTCCAGGAACATCGCAGGATTAAATACGACAACCGGGATATACAGACGTTTTTTAGTGCGGAGAGGCTTAAGCGAAGAGGTCTTAAGAGGAGTCGCCTTATCCATTTTTATGAGTACTTCTCACAGCTTTGAATCCTTGCAGGGTTTTTGGCCCTATATTCTGATTACGGATAGCGGTTACAGCGCAGAAGATTTAGTTTCTAATCTTTTTGGTTTCTGCCAGGCCGTTAACTATGCAGATTACACACCTTTCCTGGACATTTGTTCCAAAGAGAAAGCTTATCGCATCTGGGACTACTATGGCCCCGTTGGGCAATTTAAAAATAAAAGTGTCCTTCCCTTACTGTTTCCAGACCCTAAGGATAAGCGCCTAAAACACCAACCATTCCCGGGCCATTTGCCTGCATTTATGGATTCTATTGTGCCAGTATCTGATCCTTCCGTCGTCAGGGAGGTTCGTATATGAAATGTAGGCATGTCATCATTTTTCTATTCGTTCTGGTGGCCGTGCTCTATTGCGTAATAATGACCAGAATCTTTTCTGATGAATATTATAAACAAGGCAATCTAATTCAATATTACTTATTAACGCCCAAACCACTCAAGGATGCACCAAGGATCACAGAAAACTGGTATTTCACGAAGCAAACCGTTGAAGGGAGTGGTTTGCAGATCAGTACACTCACTTTCACCGGTATCCAAAAGAGTGATCTTCAGAGGATGCACGAAAAGCTTGAAACCTGGATTGATAACTATCCGGATCGTCATGCAACAATGAGCATAGCGGTAGAGGAAAAGAAGGGGGTGTTTGAACTCCGCATTACTCATTACGATACGAATAAAGATAATTAAAAAAAGGCCATCTACATAACAGATGGCCTTTTTTTCTACTCAATATCCAGCGGATCTTCAGAGAGGATAATGCCGGTGTTATCGGCATAGAGATGGTCGCCGGAGAAGAAGGTCACCCCGCCGAAATTGACGCGCACGTCGCTTTCGCCAATGCCATCACCTGCTGCGCCAACCGGAATGGCCGCAATCGCCTGAATGCCGATATCCAGCTCTTCGAGGTCATCCACCTGACGCACCGCGCCATAGACCACAATGCCTTCCCACTCGTTCTGGGTGGCGAGACGGGCAAGTTCTGCATCGATTAACGCGCGACGCACGGAGCCGCCGCCATCAACCAGCAGAATGCGTCCACGGCCGTTCTGTTCGAGCAGATCGTACAGCAACCCGTTGTCCTCAAAACATTTCACCGTAATGATTTGTCCGCCAAACGACGACCGTCCTCCAAAGTTGGAAAACAGCGGTTCTACGACGTTGACATCTTCCTGGTAGATGTCACAAAGCTCGGAGGTATCGTATTTCATAGGCTTAAGTTCAGTTGCTGCGAGTGTTTTCAGTATATCGCGCGAATTGCATTGTTGGCAAAATCATCAATTGTTAATTGATATTTGTCAGCTAATTTAGCGTCTGACTAAGAATAATCCCTATCACGAACAACAGGTTAGTCAGCAGTGCGCCTTTTACCGTGCGTTCCAGCATTGGCGGCATGGCCGAGGCGCTCTGCTCGCGCATCACGTAGCGCGCCTGTTTAACCAGCAGCGGCGTGGCGAGTACAAACAGCCAGCCCCACAGGCTGTGCAGGGAAAGCAGGTTAAACAGTGCCAGACAGAGCAGGGCACCCATCAGCAGGCAGGCATGGTAACGGCGCGCATTCACCGCGCCTAACCGCACCGCCAGGGTGTTTTTACCGTTCTGACGATCGCTGTCGATATCGCGCAGGTTGTTGATATTCAGCACCGCTGTCGCCAGCATGCCGCAGGCGGTGGCTGGCAGGAACAGGGCAGGAATTAACGAGTGCGCCTGCAGATACCAGCTGCCCATCACGCTCAGCCAGCCGAAGAAGACCAGCACGGAGATATCCCCCAGCCCGATGTAACCGTAAGGGCGGGTGCCGACGGTATAGGTGATGGCCGCGACAATCGCCAGCAGACCGAGCACGAGGAAGCCGACCGCATCCGCCGGGGTTTTACAGGCCACCAGCACCAGCGCAATCCCGGAAAGACAGATCAGCGCGACGGTGATAATCAGCGCCCGTTTCATCTCCTCCTGGGTGATCACCCCTTTCTGCATTCCACGCAATGGCCCGATGCGGTCGGGCTTATCGCTGCCCTTGACGGCATCCCCGTAATCGTTAGCGAGGTTAGAGAGGATTTGCAGAAGCCCGGCGGTCAGCAGCGCCAGGGCAGCCACCAGCGGGTCGAAATGCCCCTGCCACCACGCGAGGGTAGTGCCAACAATAATGGCGGCGAAAGCGAGAGGGAGCGTTTTAGGACGCAGGCTTTCCAGCCAGGCCTGCGTACGGCTGATTTCAGTCATAGTAATTATGTGCCAATAAAAATGGGGCCTTTCAGCCCCATCATTTGTGATGAAAATGCAATTGCCGCGATTATAGGATAAAACGGCTCAGATCTTCATCTGCTACTAAAGCATCAAGGTGCTTACTCACATAGTCGGCATCAATTTTAATGCTTTGACCATTCAGGTCGCTCGCATCATAAGAGATATCTTCCATCAGGCGTTCCAGCACGGTATGCAGACGACGCGCACCGATGTTTTCGGTGGTCTCGTTAACCTGCCATGCGGCCTGGGCGATACGCTTGATCCCATCTTCGGTGAACTCAATGTTCACCCCTTCGGTCGCCATCAGCGCTTTGTACTGCACGGTGATGGAGGCGTTTGGTTCGGTCAGGATGCGCTCGAAGTCTTCGGTGGTCAGCGCCTGCAGCTCAACGCGGATCGGCAGACGGCCCTGCAGTTCCGGGATCAGATCCGACGGCTTGGCAACCTGGAACGCGCCAGAGGCGATAAACAGAATGTGATCGGTTTTCACCATGCCGTGCTTGGTGGAGACGGTGCAGCCTTCAACCAGCGGCAGCAGGTCGCGCTGTACGCCTTCACGGGAAACGTCCGGGCCGGAGGATTCGCCGCGCTTACAGATTTTATCGATCTCATCGATAAACACGATACCGTGCTGTTCAACCGCGTCGATAGCGTCCTGCTTCAGCTCTTCCGGGTTCACCAGCTTCGCCGCTTCTTCTTCAATCAGCAGCTTCATCGCGTCTTTGATTTTCAGCTTACGCGGCTTTTGCTTCTGCCCGCCCAGGTTCTGGAACATAGACTGCAGCTGGCTGGTCATCTCTTCCATACCTGGCGGAGACATAATTTCCACGCCCATTGGCGCGGCGGCGAGCTCGATCTCAATCTCTTTGTCATCCAGCTGGCCTTCACGCAGTTTTTTGCGGAACGCCTGGCGCGCAGCGGATGGCTCAGCAGGCTGTTCTGCCTGGCCCCAGTTGTTTTTCGCCGGTGGGATCAGCACATCCAGCACACGCTCTTCCGCCATCTCTTCAGCGCGATAGCGGTTTTTTTCGATGGACTGGACGCGGACCATCTTAATGGCAGAGTCGGTCAGATCGCGGATGATAGAGTCCACTTCTTTACCGACATAGCCCACTTCGGTGAACTTGGTCGCTTCGACTTTGATGAATGGTGCGTTGGCCAGTTTAGCCAGACGACGGGCGATTTCGGTTTTACCAACACCGGTTGGGCCAATCATCAGAATGTTTTTTGGCGTCACTTCATGGCGCAGCACTTCATCCAACTGCATACGACGCCAGCGGTTACGCAGGGCAATTGCCACAGAACGCTTGGCGTTATCCTGGCCGATGATGTGTTTGTTCAGTTCGCTGACAATTTCGCGTGGGGTCATTTCAGACATGAGAAATCCTTACGCCTTAGACGGCAATTCTTCGATGGTGTGGAAGTGGTTGGTATAGATGCAGATATCACCTGCAATATCCAACGCCTTCACAGCGATATCGCGTGCGCCCAGATCGGAGTTTTCCAACAGCGCGCGGGCGGCGGCCTGGGCGTACGGGCCACCGGAACCGATAGCAATCAGGTCATTTTCTGGCTGCACCACGTCACCGTTACCGGTGATGATCAGCGAGGCATTTTCATCGGCCACCGCCAGCAGTGCTTCCAGCTTGCGCAGCATACGGTCGGTACGCCAGTCTTTCGCCAGCTCAACGGCAGCTTTCACCAGATGGCCCTGATGCATTTCCAGTTTACGTTCAAACAGCTCAAACAGCGTGAAGGCGTCCGCAGTACCGCCCGCAAAACCGGCGATCACTTTGTCGTTATACAGACGACGCACTTTTTTCACGTTGCCTTTCATGACGGTATTACCCAGCGTGGCCTGGCCATCACCGGCAATCACCACCTGGCCGTTACGGCGTACACTTACTATTGTTGTCACGAGCAGACCCCCTGGTTACACATTCGGAAAATAGAGGCCCTGAGCCAGTGCTCAGGGCTGAATAGAATGATAGATGGGGGGGATTTTGGGGGTTTCAACCCCCGGAAGCGAGTCGAATGCAGTTTGTGTGACCTGCCATCTTCAGACGGCTGATGGTGCCATCGGCATTGTCTTTGCCTTTAACCGGGCCGATCACTACGCGATTCCAGCCGTTATTGGTGGTAATGCGTGAGTCAAAGCCTTCAAAGGCCAGTTGAGCACGTACGGTTTCCGCCTGCTCTGCGCCTTTAAAGGAACCGCACTGCACCATCCAGCGACGTTCATCTTTCTTCTCAGCCGTTTGCTTCGGCGCCTCGGTCTCTTTGGTGACCGGCGCGGCTTTCGGCTGCTGCGCGGTGGTATGCGCAGGGGTTTGCAGCAGATCCTGATACGGCTGCGTGTTGCTATTTTGCTTCGCAGGCTGCGTCTTCGGCTGTTGCGCCGGTTGCGCCGGTTGCGTCTGTGCCACCTTAGGCTGCTGGTACGGTTGTTCCGTCACCCGCTGCTGCGCTTTCGGCTGCTGTACCGTCTGGGACTGCGCCCACTGCTGCTGCTGTTGCTGCTGAATTTGTTGCTGCGCCTGGCGCTGGCGCTGCAGCGTTTGCTGACGCTGTGCTGGCGTCTGCTCATTCCACGGCACTTCGTTGAGCTGGGTAGGCTGCTGGCGCATATCGGCCTGCATCTGTGCCAGCAGCTGACGTTGTTCGTTGGTTAACTGGTTAGGATCCACCACTTCGCCACCCGCAGAGGGTTCGGTAGGCGCACGCACGCCCGGCTGGCGGCTCTCAAGCTCTTTAATATAGCGCCAGCGCTCTTCCGGTTTAGGGGGCAAGCCATTGCCGACCACTTTATTGCCCTGCAGCGCTTCTGCTTCTTCTTTTTTATGGTGCGTAATGAACCAGAGGCCGCCGATAAATGCCACCAGGACCGCCGCCGCGATCGCCACCATAGCCGGTGAGACTGCGGGCAGGCTGCTGCGTTGCGGTTTCCGTGAGCTACTCTTTTTGCGTCGCGAAGGTGCCGGCTGGCCGCGACGTACATAATCTCGTTGTGCCACTATCGTTTCGCTGTATTTTTTCGTTTGTCAGCCCGTCATGTTACTTAAGCGACGGGCCTTTGACCAGATGAGGACGTCTGAAAGGCGTTTACTTTAAGTCAGGGCCTGGGTTGAACCTCTGACGATCAATTCACAGTCCAGTAAACGGGAGCCGCTGCTAACTGTTTGTCCGTTCAGCTGATCCAGTAACAGCAGCATCGCTTCCCGGCCAATATCATAGCGGGGTTGCGCCACCGTCGAGAGCGGAGGATCGCAAAATTCAGACAGAGAAATATTATCGAAGCCGATGATTGAGAGGTCTTTCGGCACTTTCAGACCGCGCCGTTTGGCATAGGAGAGCGCGCCCAGCGCCATCACGTCGCTGTGACAGAACACCGCGGTCGGCGGCTGCGGCAACGACAGCAGTTTTTCCAGCGCCAGGCCGCCTGCGGCATAGGTAAAATCGCCCCGGGCGATATAGTGCGGATCCACCGTCGCGCCGGTGCGGCGCAGCGCCTGAACATAGCCCTGCAGGCGATAGTGGCACAGCGGCATCTCTTCCGGTCCGGCGATACAGCCGATACGTTTGTGGCCCAGCTCCTGGAGATAATTCACGGCGTTAAAGGCGGCGGTGAGGTTATCAATATGGACGGTAGGCAGTTCCAGCTCAGGGGCAAACTCGTTGGCCATCACCATCGGCGGCAGATTGCGTTGCTCTTCAATGCTGGCATCAAAGGGCAGGCGCGAACCGAGCAGCAGCATACCGTCGATCTGCTTGGTGATAATCAGGTCAATGAAGGTCTTTTCCTGCTGATTCTGATGCGCGCAGTCGCCAATCAGCACCAGGTAGCCCTGCGCGGCGGCGGTCACTTCGATACCGCGGATAATTTCGCTGAAAAAGGGATCGCAGATGTCGGGCACAATGACCAGAATGGTGCGGGATTCGTTCCGTTTGACGTTACGGCCCATAGCCTGGGGCAGATAACCCACCTCCAGCGCAGCCTGCTCAACACGGTTACGCGTGCTCTGAGAGACTTTGTCGGGATTCATTAATGCTCGGGATACCGTTGCCGTTGAGACTTTTGCTTTCAGGGCAACATCTTTCATGGTCGCCGAGGCAACCTCTTTCCTGGACTTCAACTTCTTCTCCTCGCAGGCGTATCACCGCACTTCTGACTGTGTCAGTTTTATCAGATTGCGAATGGAAGCGGTTACAGAATTTTCATAAAAAGTGTGAGTCGTGTTTAATTTTTCGATCCGCCTCCCACCCTTTTTTAGCTTTCGATAGGATCAACGTCCAGGACCCACTTCACTTTACGCGCTTCCGGCAGGGTATTAATCAACGCCAGCGTGCCGCTGACGATATGCTGTAGCCGCACCCGGGAAGGGTGTTGCAGCAGGATTTGCCAGCGATAGCGTCCGCCGCGCTTGGGGGCCAGGGCCGGAACCGGACCTAAAATCCACAGCTGATTATCCACCAGCGGGCTGGCCTGCAGCAGGTTGCGCAGCTGCTGGAGGAACAGTGGCGCCTGCTGGTTGTTGTGATCCTCGGCGCGGATAATCACATGGCTTGTCCACGGTGGGAGTTGCAGGGTCTGACGCTCCGCCAGCGCCTGTTCGGCGAAGGCGTCGTAGCCTTTATGCAGCAGGGTTTGCAGCAGCGGATGCTCGGGGTGGTGGGTTTGTAGCACCACCTCGCCCTGTTTACCGGCGCGCCCGGCACGGCCTGCCACCTGGGTATAGAGCTGGGCAAAGCGCTCCGCGGAGCGGAAATCAGCCGAGAAGAGCGCCCCGTCGACATCCAGCAGCGCCACCAGGGTCACGTCCGGGAAGTGGTGTCCTTTGGCCAGCATCTGGGTACCGATCAGAATACGCGCCCCGCCGCGATGCACTTCCGCCAGCTGTTGCTCAAGGGCACCTTTGCGGCTGGTGGTGTCGCGATCGATACGTGAGATAGCCACGCCCGGGAAGAAGGGGGCCAGCGCCTGCTCCAGCTGCTCGGTGCCCAGACCGACCGGCACCATATGGGTCGAGCCGCAGGAAGGACACTGGCGCGGCACCGGTCGCTGGCTGTCGCAGTGGTGACAGCGCAAATGGTGCTGGGCCTGATGCAGGGTATAGTAGTGATCGCAGCGCGGGCATTCAGCGATCCAGCCGCAGTCGTGGCACAGCAGCGCCGGGGCAAAGCCGCGACGGTTGAGAAACAGAATCACCTGGTTGTCGGCCTGCAAATGCTGGCGCATGCGGGCGATCAGCGCCGGGGCTAGCCCGGCCTGCACCGGCTGACCTTTCAGATCCAGTACGTGCTGCATGGCAGGACGGGCATTACCCGCCCGCCGCGTCAGGCGTAATAGATTGTATTTTCGCTGGCGCACATTGTGCAGCGTCTCCAGCGCAGGGGTCGCGGAGCCGAGAATGATTGGGATCTGTTCGCTGTGGGCGCGATAGACCGCCAGGTCGCGGGCGTGATAGCGCCAGCCTTCCTGCTGTTTATAAGAGCTGTCGTGCTCTTCGTCGATGACGATCACCCCGAGATTTTTAAAGGGTGTAAACAGGGATGAGCGGGTGCCAATCACGATTGCTGCTTCGCCATTTTTCGCTTTCAGCCAGGCGCTCAGGCGCTCGCTGTCATTTAAGCCGGAGTGCAGCACCTCGACCGGGGCGTTGAAGCGCTCGCGAAAACGGGCGATGGTCTGCGGGGTCAGACCGATTTCCGGCACCATCACCAGCGCCTGCTTGCCCTGAGCCAGCACATTTTCCAGTACGCTCAGATAGACTTCAGTTTTACCGGAACCGGTCACGCCCGCCAGCAGCCAGGCTGAAAAGCGATCGGACGCGCTGTGGATCGCCCCAACGGCGGTCGCCTGTTCGGTATTGAGCCGCAGACGGTCGCCCGCGACGCTAAAGCCGTCGCGCCAGTCGATAAGCGCTGGGGCTTCGCAGGCCAGTTCGCTCAGCCCTTTTTTACGTAAGCTCTGCAACGCCGCGTCGTTAAAGTCGAGGCTCTCAACCTGATGCCGCCAGATCCTGCCCTGGCGTAACGCCGCCAGCGCCTGCTGCTGTTTCGGGGAACGTTTCAGGCTATTAATATCTACCGCCTGGCCCTGCTCGGTGGCAAACCAGTACCACATCGGCGCATGGCTGGCGCTTTTGCCCTGTCGCAGCAGAATGGGTAAGGCGTGAAACAGCACATCGCCAATGGGATGATGATAATAGTCGGCCGCCCACAGCAGCAGTCGCCAGACGCTGGCGGAAAAGACCGGCTCGCTGTCCAGCACCTCGACCACGCTTTTGAGTTCACTGAGAGGCAACTCGCTGTGCTGGCTTACGGAGACGACAATACCCACCCGCTGCTGTTTGCCAAACGGCACATTCACGCGACAGCCCGCCTCAGCCTGCATGTTGTCTGGCAGCAGGTAGTCAAAGGTACGGGGAAGCGGAACGGGCAGGGCAACGTGAGCAACGGGCATCGAATCTTCCTGACTTGAAAAGTGGCGCGTTAGTATACACATTAGTGAAAGGCGGCGTGCGGATCAGTTTGCATACCCTGGTTAAATTCTGTATGATTCGCCGCCTTTGGTGCACTTTGCATCAAAGAACTTACATTCAACATCGCGTGGTGTCTGGCGTTAGGGCTGGAAGAGCGACGCGGCCTTAACTGAGGTTCTCCCATGAAAAAAGATATCCATCCTAAATACGAAATGATTACTGCAAACTGCTCTTGCGGTAACTCTATCCAGATCCGCTCCACCGTGGGTCACGATCTGAACCTGGACGTGTGCGGCCAGTGCCACCCGTTCTACACTGGTAAGCAGCGTGACGTTGCAACCGGTGGCCGTGTTGACCGCTTCAACAAGCGTTTCAGCATCCCGGGTTCCAAGTAAGTTTCCCGAAAAAAAAGCGCCGCAAGGCGCTTTTTTTGTATCTGTAAATCAGTATTCCCACGTCTCCGGGTCGATACCCAGCTCACGCATGATCACCTTTGCCTCTTCCGGAATTTCATCGCTACGCTCTTTGCGCAGGTCTTCATCGTTCGGCAACGGTTGACCGGTAAACGCGTGCAGGAACGCTTCGCACAGCAGTTCGCTGTTGGTAGCGTGACGCAGGTTATTCACCTGACGACGCGTGCGTTCATCGGTGAGGATCTTTAACACCTTCAGAGGAATGGAAACCGTAATTTTTTTTACTTGTTCACTCTTCTTACCGTGCTCAGCGTATGGGCTGATATATTCGCCGCTCCATTCAGCCATGAGATACCTTTAATCCTCTCTGTCATTAATATGAGGCTGACACCGCAGCGATACGCCGGGGTTCTAGCCATAATCGCGCGTAGTTTACCGTAGAGATGCCGTTGTGACACGGATATTGCCTCTGCGGTATGCGCTAAAGCATATAATTTTAACGGCTATTTGCGCATTGCTCAATCTATACGCAAAGAAGTTTAGATGTCCAGATGTATTGACGTCCATATAATCAATGTTTACTCTGGTGCCTGACTTTTCATCCATTAAGCCAGGAAGCCTTCACCATGACGCGTAAACAGGCCACCATCGCAGTGCGTAGCGGATTGAATGATGACGAACAGTACGGCTGCGTTGTCCCGCCGATTCACCTCTCCAGTACCTATAACTTCACCGGATTTAATGAACCACGCGCCCATGACTACTCGCGCCGTGGTAACCCTACGCGTGATGTCACCCAGCGCGCGCTGGCGGAGCTGGAAGGTGGCGCAGGTGCGGTGATGACCAATACCGGCATGTCGGCTATTCACCTGGTGACCACGGTGTTCCTGAAACCTGGCGATCTGCTGGTGGCCCCACACGACTGTTACGGCGGCAGCTACCGCCTGTTTGACAGCCTGGCGAAGCGTGGCTGCTATCGCGTGCTGTTTGTCGATCAGGGTGATGAGCAGGCGCTGAAACAGGCGCTGGCAGAAAAACCGAAGCTGGTATTAATCGAAAGTCCGAGCAATCCATTGCTGCGCGTCGTGGACATTGCAAAAATTTGTCAGCTTGCAAGGGATGCGGGAGCGATAAGTGTAGTGGATAATACGTTCCTCAGTCCGGCGCTACAGAACCCGCTGGCACTGGGAGCAGACCTGGTATTGCATTCATGCACCAAATATTTGAACGGCCACTCGGACGTGGTTGCCGGGGTGGTGATTGCGAAAGATCCAGAGGTTGTCACTGAACTGGCATGGTGGGCGAATAACATCGGCGTCACCGGCAGCGCGTTCGACAGCTATCTGCTGCTGCGTGGTCTGCGTACCCTGTCGCCGCGTATGGATGTGGCGCAGCGTAATGCCCAGGCGATTGTCGATTTCCTGAAGACCCAGCCGCTGGTGAAAAAGCTCTATCACCCGTCGCTGCCGGAGAATCAGGGACACGAGATTGCTGCGCGTCAACAAAAGGGTTTTGGCGCGATGTTAAGTTTTGAGCTGGATGGCGATGAGCAGACGCTACGTCGCTTCCTGAGCGGGCTGTCACTGTTTACGCTGGCGGAATCTTTAGGTGGGGTTGAAAGTTTGATCTCCCACGCCGCCACCATGACGCACGCGGGCATGGCGCCAGAAGCGCGTGCCGCCGCCGGGATCTCCGAGACGCTGTTGCGTATCTCAACCGGTATTGAAGATTGTGAAGATTTAATTGCCGATCTGGAAAATGGCTTCCGGATCGCAGCCAAGGGGTAATCATGAGTGTGATAGCGCAGGCAGGGGCGAAGGGTCGCCAGCTGCACAAGTTTGGTGGTAGTAGTCTTGCTGATGTGAAATGTTACCTGCGGGTCGCGGGGATCATGGCAGAGTATTCGATGCCGGGGGACATGATGGTTGTCTCTGCGGCGGGCAGCACCACCAACCAGTTGATTAGCTGGCTGAAGTTAAGCCAGACCGATCGTCTCTCTGCGCATCAGGTTCAACAAGCGTTACGCCGTTATCAGAGTGAATTGATCGCCGGGTTACTGCCTGCCGACGTGGCCGATGGCCTGATCAGCCACTTTATCCAGGATCTGGAGCGGCTGGCCGCGTTACTCGACAGCGGCGTGACCGATGCCGTTTACGCCGAGGTGGTGGGCCACGGTGAAGTGTGGTCTGCCCGTCTGATGGCGGCGGTTCTGCAACAGCAGGGGCTGGAGGCCGCATGGCTGGACGCGCGGGACTTCCTGCGTGCCGAACGTGGCGCTCAGCCACAGGTTGATGAAGGCCTCTCTTATCCGCTGCTCCAGCAGCTGCTGGTGCAGCATCCGAATAAACGTATTGTCGTGACCGGCTTTATCAGCCGCAGCAATGCGGGTGAAACCGTGCTGCTGGGGCGTAACGGCTCCGACTACTCCGCAACGCAGATTGGTGCGCTGGCGGGCGTGTCGCGCGTCACGATCTGGAGCGACGTGGCGGGCGTCTATAGCGCCGATCCGCGTAAGGTTAAAGATGCCTGCCTGCTGCCGCTGCTGCGTCTCGATGAAGCCAGCGAGCTGGCCCGTCTGGCGGCCCCGGTTCTCCACGCCCGTACCCTGCAGCCGGTTTCCGGCAGCGATATCGATCTGCAGCTGCGCTGTAGCTATACGCCGGATCAGGGTTCCACCCGCATTGAGCGCGTGCTGGCTTCCGGCACGGGGGCGCGTATTGTCACCAGCCATGACGATATCTGCCTGATTGAGTTCCTCGTTCCCGCCGGCCACGATTTCAAACTGGCGCATAAAGAGATCGACCTGATCCTCAAGCGTGCCCAGGTGCGCCCGCTGGCCGTGGGTGTGCATACCGATCGTCACCTGCTGCAGTTCTGCTACACCGCCGAAGTGGCCGACAGCGCGCTGAAGATTCTGGATGAAGCGGGCCTGCCGGGCGAGCTTCGCCTGCGTCAGGGGCTGGCGCTGATTGCGATGGTGGGCGCGGGCGTCACCCGTAACCCACTGCACTGCCACCGTTTCTGGCAGCAGCTGAAGGGGCAGCCGGTTGAATTTACCTGGCAGTCCGAGGAGGGCATCAGCCTGGTGGCGGTCATGCGCACCGGGCCAACGGAGAGTCTGATCCAGGGCCTGCACCAGTCGCTGTTCCGCGCCGAAAAACGCATCGGTTTGATGCTGTTTGGGAAAGGGAATATCGGTTCCCGCTGGCTGGAGCTGTTTGCCCGCGAGCAAACCACGCTGTCAGCGCGTACCGGTTTTGAATTTGTACTGGCGGGCGTGGTGGACAGCCGCCGCAGCCTGCTCAGTTATGAAGGGCTGGACGCCAGCCGTGCGCTGGCCTTCTTCAACGATGAAGCCATCGAACAGGATGAAGAGTCGCTCTTCCTGTGGATGCGCGCCCACCCCTATGATGATCTGGTGGTGCTGGATGTCACCGCCAGCGAGCAGCTGGCCGATCAATATCTTGATTTCGCCAGCCACGGCTTCCACGTCATCAGCGCTAACAAGCTGGCGGGCGCCAGCAATACCCGTAACTATCGTCAAATCCATGACGCCTTTGAAAAAACGGGCCGTCACTGGCTCTACAATGCCACCGTTGGTGCCGGTCTGCCGGTGAATCACACCGTGCGCGATCTGATCGATAGCGGCGACAGCATTCTGGCGATCAGCGGTATCTTCTCCGGGACGCTCTCCTGGCTGTTCCTGCAGTTTGATGGCACCGTGCCGTTCACCGACCTGGTGGATCAGGCGTGGCAGCAGGGGCTGACCGAGCCTGACCCCCGCGTTGACCTCTCAGGGAAAGATGTGATGCGTAAGCTGGTAATCCTGGCGCGTGAAGCGGGCTACGACATCGAGCCGGGTCAGGTTCGCGTGGAGTCGCTGGTGCCGGCGGGTTGCGAAGAGGGGTCTGTGGATCACTTCTTCGAGAACGGTGAAGCGTTGAACGAGCAGATGCTACAGCGGCTGGAAGCGGCGCGCGAAATGGGTCTGGTGCTGCGCTACGTGGCGCGTTTTGATGCCAACGGCAAGGCGCGCGTTGGGGTTGAGGCTGTCCGCCCGGAACATCCGCTGGCGGCGCTGCTGCCGTGCGATAATGTCTTCGCCATTGAAAGCCGCTGGTATCGCGATAACCCGCTGGTGATCCGTGGTCCAGGTGCGGGCCGCGACGTGACCGCCGGGGCGATCCAGTCCGATATCAACCGTCTGGCGCAGCTGCTGTAAAGCCCTATGCCCGGTGGCGCAACGCTTACCGGGCCTTCTTTTTTCCCATCCTGAACTTTTTTCAACTTCCCTGAGCATTCCTCACCGTCAATGGTGATATTTTCAGTTGACGCCAGTCCGCTTTTCCGTCATTTTTACATCTGGACGTCTAAACGTATAGAAGTTCGAAGCATAACAAACAACGACACGCGATTGATGAGGTAAGGTATGAGCTTTTTTCACGCCAACCAGCGGGAAGCCCTGAATCAGAGCCTGGCTGAAGTAAACGGCCAGATTAACGTCTCTTTTGAATTTTTCCCGCCGCGCACCAGTGAAATGGAGCAGACCCTGTGGGCCTCTATCGATCGCCTGAGCAGCCTGAAACCCAAATTTGTCTCCGTGACCTACGGCGCCAACTCCGGCGAGCGCGACCGCACGCACAGTATCATCAAGGGCATTAAGGATCGTACCGGTCTGGAGGCTGCCCCGCATCTGACCTGTATCGATGCCACCCGCGACGAGCTGCGCACCATCGCCCAGGATTACTGGAATAACGGTATCCGCCACATCGTGGCCCTGCGTGGCGACCTGCCGCCGGGCAGCGGTAAGCCGGATATGTACGCGACCGATCTGGTAGCGCTGCTGAAAGAGGTGGGCGATTTCGACATCTCCGTTGCGGCTTACCCGGAAGTACACCCGGAAGCGAAAAGCGCCCAGGCGGACCTGCTCAACCTGAAACGCAAAGTGGATGCGGGTGCCAATCGCGCCATCACCCAGTTTTTCTTTGATGTTGAAAGCTATCTGCGTTTCCGTGACCGCTGCGTCTCTGCCGGCATCGACGTGGAAATTATCCCTGGCATCCTGCCGGTTTCTAACTTTAAGCAGGCCAAGAAATTTGCCGACATGACCAACGTGCGCATTCCGCACTGGATGGCGAAGATGTATGAAGGCCTGGACGATGACGCCGAAACCCGCAAGCTGGTGGGTGCCAGTATCGCCATGGATATGGTGAAGATTTTAAGCCGCGAAGGGGTGAAGGATTTCCATTTCTATACCCTCAACCGCGCCGAAATGAGCTACGCGATCTGCCACACGTTAGGGGTTCGCCCGGGTCTGTAAAAACCAGGCCCTCAGTAAGATGAGGGCTTTTTTATTTCAGCCGGATAACAACGGTATTAACTATCAAATCTGTGGATTGTTTCAATTATCTCTTATTCCCGGTGGTGTATATCCTAACGATAAAACCATAGAGGGAGCAGAGCGATGAGTACGTCCGACGAGAACCAGAATTCAGGTAAGTGCCCTTTCCATCAGGGCAGTTATGACAAGAGTGCAGGTGCCGGCACCAACAGCCGGGACTGGTGGCCTAAACAACTTCGTATTGATCTTCTCAACCAGCATTCCGAACGTTCCAACCCGCTAGGCAAAGATTTCAATTACCGCAAAGAATTCAGCAAGCTGGATTACTCCGCTCTGAAAGGCGATCTGAAAGCGCTCCTGACCGATTCCCAACCGTGGTGGCCTGCAGACTGGGGAAGCTATGCCGGTCTGTTCATTCGCATGGCGTGGCACGGTGCGGGCACCTATCGCTCTGTCGACGGGCGCGGCGGCGCAGGCCGCGGTCAACAGCGTTTCTCTCCGCTTAACTCCTGGCCGGACAACGTCAGCCTCGATAAGGCGCGTCGTCTGCTGTGGCCGATCAAACAAAAATATGGCCAGAAAATCTCCTGGGCCGATCTGTTTATTCTTGCGGGCAACGTGGCGCTGGAGAACTCCGGCTTCAGAACCTTCGGCTTTGGTGCCGGACGCGAAGATGTCTGGGAACCAGATCTGGACGTTAACTGGGGCGATGAGAAAGCCTGGCTGGAGCATCGCCATCCGGAAAGCCTGGCGAAAAGCGCCATTGGCGCCACCGAGATGGGGCTTATTTACGTTAACCCTGAAGGGCCCAACGCCAGCGGTGAACCGCTGTCGGCGGCAGCGGCTATCCGCGCCACCTTTGGCAACATGGGGATGAACGATGAAGAGACCGTCGCGCTGATCGCAGGCGGCCATACGCTGGGTAAAACCCACGGGGCAGGGGAAGCCAGCCATGTGGGTGTCGATCCGGAAGGCGGCCCGCTTGAGGCTCAGGGCCTGGGCTGGGCCAGCACCCACGGTACCGGTATCGGGGCGGACGCCATTACCTCCGGCCTGGAGGTGATCTGGTCCCAGACGCCGACCCAGTGGAGCAACTACTTCTTCGAAAATCTCTACAAATACGACTGGGTGCAAACCCGCAGTCCGGCTGGTGCTATCCAGTTCGAAGCGTCAAATGCGCCGGAAATTATGCCGGATCCCTTCGACCCGTCGAAAAAACGTAAACCGACCATGCTGGTGACCGACCTGACGCTGCGTTTCGATCCGGAATTCGACAAAATTTCCCGTCGTTTCCTCAACGATCCGCAGGCCTTTAACGAAGCCTTCGCCCGGGCATGGTTCAAACTGACCCACCGTGATATGGGGCCGATTTCCCGTTATATCGGGCCGGAAGTACCGAAAGAAGAGCTGATTTGGCAGGATCCGCTGCCGCAGCCGTTCTTCCACCCGACCGCTGAAGATATCGAAAGCCTGAAGGCGGACATTGCGGCTTCTGGCCTGTCGGTCAGCGAGCTGGTGTCGGTGGCATGGGCGTCGGCTTCCACCTTCCGCGGTGGCGATAAGCGTGGCGGGGCCAACGGCGCACGTCTGGCGCTGGCACCGCAGCGTAGCTGGGATGTCAACGCCGTGGCTGCGCGCGTACTGCCGGTGCTGGAAGGGATCTATAAATCGGCGCATAAAGCATCGCTGGCGGACATCATCGTGCTGGCCGGTGTGGTGGGCGTTGAGCAGGCGGCGAAAGCGGCGGGCTTCAACATCACCGTACCGTTTACGCCAGGCCGCGTTGATGCGCGTCAGGATCAGACCGATATCGGCATGTTTACGCTGCTGCAGCCGGTTGCCGATGGTTTCCGTAACTACCGGGCGGCGATTGACGTCTCCACCACCGAATCGCTGCTGATTGATAAAGCGCAGCAATTGACGCTGACCGCGCCAGAGATGACGGTGTTGCTGGGTGGGCTGCGCGTGTTGGGCGCTAACTTTGATGGCGGTAAGAGCGGCGTCTTTACCGATCGCGTGGGCGTACTCAGCACCGACTTCTTCGTCAATCTGCTGGATATGGGCACACAGTGGAAAGCCACCGATGAATCCAGCGAGCTGTTCGAAGGGCGTGATCGTGTGAGCGGGGAAGTCAAATATCTGGCGAGTCGTGCCGACCTGGTGTTCGGTTCTAACTCCGTGCTGCGTGCCCTGGCGGAGGTTTACGCCAGCAGCGATGCCCACGAGAAGTTCGTGAACGACTTTGTCGCGGCATGGGTGAAAGTGATGAACCTCGACCGGTTCGATCTGCTGTAAACAGGAAAATCCCCGCTCCGGCGGGGATTTTTTTGCCCGGCGGCGCTACGCTTGCACGGGCCTACGGGTTTTGTAGGCCGGGTAAGGCGCAGCCGCCACCCGGCAATAAGGGCTACTCCCACTCCTGCATAAAACGCTGACCGTACTGGTCGGCCACCAGCAAGGCGGCATACACCTGATCCGCCGTTGCCCCGCCCGGCATGTTATGGATGGTTTCATCTTTCGCACAGGCTGCTGTCGCCACCAGGCGCATTTTAGCGGGGATATCTTCGGTAATATCCAGCTGCGCCAGCGTGATGGGCAACCCTACGCTGTGGCAGAGTGCCGCGACGGTTTCAATCTCTTCAACCGGGGCATTCTCCAGCACCAGCTGGGTCAGCGTGCCAAACGCCACTTTCTCGCCGTGATAGTAATGATGGGCGTCCGGAATGGCGGTCAGGCCGTTATGAATGGCGTGGGCCGCTGCCAGGCCACCGCTTTCAAAACCGACGCCGCTCAGATAGGTGTTGGCTTCAATGACCCGCTCAAGGGCAGGAGTCACCACATGCTGCTCTGCCGCCAGCATCGCTTTTTCACCCTCTTCAATCAGGGTGTTGTAGCACAGTTCGGCCAGCGCCAGCGCGGCCTGGGTGCATTTGCCTCCCGCCATGGTAGTAGCGCCGCTGCGTGAGCAGGCCCGGGCTTCAAACCAGGTTGCCAGCGCGTCGCCGATGCCGGCTGCCAGCAGACGTGCAGGCGCCCCTGCCACCACTTTGGTATCCACAATCACGATGTTCGGGTTATGCGGCAGCATCAGGTAGCGATCAAACTCCCCGCTGTCGGTGTAGATAACAGAAAGCGCGCTGCAGGGTGCATCGGTAGAGGCAATGGTCGGGGCGATGGCGACCGGGACATCCATGAAATGCGCCAGTGCTTTAGCGGTATCCAGTGTTTTACCGCCGCCGATGCCGAGGATTGCCTGGCAATCTGCACTTTTCGCCAGCTTGCGCAGCCGGTCGATCTCGTTCTGTGAACATTCGCCGCCAAATGGCGCGATTTCTACGTACAGTTCCGCCTGTTTAAAGCTCTGGCGCAGCGTCTCTTCCGCAAAGCCCAGCACAAATTTATCGCCCACCACCAGCCAGCGCGCCGCCAGCGGTTTCAGGTAGTCGCCGAGGCGTGAGAGCACATCTGCACCCTGAATGTATTTGCCAGGTGATTGAATAATACGATCCATCCTATGTCTCCTTTACAGGTTGAGGCTACCAAACGCGTTTTTCCAGTCCTGCTCAAACTTGTCTATGGCTGACTCTACCGCTGGCGTATTGAGCATTTGTTGCGCTACATCAGTCGGCAGGGTGATCGCTTCACAACCGGCGAGCAGGCAGTCCAGCGCCTGACGTGGCGTTTTGAAGCTGGCGGCCAGCACGCTGCTCTCTGGTGCATGCATTTCCAGCAGGCTTTGCAGCTCCTGTACCGTGCGGATCCCGTCGCCCCCCTGGGCATCCACGCGATTGACGTAGGGCGCGATGTATTTCGCCCCGGCTAACGCCGCCAGCAAACCTTGTGAGGCGCTGTAAACTGCGGTGCCGAGCGTAGTAATCTCCTCTTTTTTAAGGGCTTTAATTGCAACCAGCCCTTCAGCGGTAACCGGAATTTTGACCACGATAGTAGGGATCGCTTTACGCAGGCGTCTGGCTTCGGCAACCATCCCTTCGGCGTCGCGGCTCATTGTCTGGGCAAACAGGATGCCCTGCGGGCCGATGACGTTCTGCAGGCGCGGCAGGACTTCCCAGAGCGGCTCACCGCTGGCGGCAATAATGCTCGGATTGGTGGTGACGCCAGCAATGGGGAAGATGCGGGCGAGGCGTTCAACGTCCGCCACGTTGGCGGTATCCAGATACAGTTCCATGACTCTTCCTCGTTTTACAGTTCTAATTCATGTTGCAGCAGGGTGGCAATAGCCTCTTCGGAGCTGGCATTGACCAGCGCGTTGCGGAAATCGGCATGCATAATCCGGCGCGCCAGGCGCGAGAAGATGCGCATGTGCTGGTCACCAGCGGCATGTTTATTGAGCGTGAGCATAATAATGAACTGGGCCTCCTCCTCGCCCCATGGCACCGGGGTTTTTAATCGGGCGACGCTAATGGTCGACTGTTCAATATGTTCAGATTTGCTATGTGGGATGGCGAAGCTAAAGCCGAGGCCCGTAGAGAACACGGCTTCACGCGCCCAGAGATCGGCCTCCAGCTTGCGCGGATAGCGGCAGCGCCCGGCGAGGAGCAGATTATCCGTCATGCCTTTCAGCACCTCTTCTTTGCTGCGCCAGTCGTTATCCAGCGAAATGCAGACCGGGGTCACCAGCGGCGTGTCCTGTTGATTCATACGGAACTGCGCCAGCAGATGTTCAACTTCCAGCGAGGTGCGGCAATTCATTGCCTGATTAAGCAACTGACGGCAGGCGCGGCTGTCCAACTGCGCAAGGCGCGCTTTGGTTGCCGGGATCGCGGGTGAACCCATGCTGATTTCATCCAGCCCCAGGCCGACCAGCAGCGGCAAGACTGAGCCTTTGGCGCCCAACTCGCCGCACAGGCCAATCCATTTTCCCTGGCGGTGGACTGCCTGCACGGCATAATCCAGCGCGCGCAGAAACGCCGGGTTCAGGCTGTTGTAGTGACGGGTGACTTTGGCGTTATCGCGGTCCACCGCCAGCAGATATTGCGTCAGGTCGTTGCTGCCGATACTAAAGAAATCAATCTCTTCGCAGCACTGATCGATGATGAACATCACGGACGGCACCTCCAGCATGATGCCGAGCGGGATTTTTTCATCAAAGGGGATCTGTTCGCTGCGCAGCTGCTGTTTTGCTTCAGCGAGCTTCTCTTTGACCCACAGGATCTCTTCCATTGAGGAGATCATCGGGATCATGATCTTCAGCCTGCCGTGGGCTGATGCGCGGAGGATCGCCCGCAGTTGAGTCGTGAAGAGCGCGGCGTACTCTTCGTAAATACGTACCGCGCGATAGCCCAGGAATGGGTTGTTCTCCGCCGGGATGTTCAGGTACTCCACTGGTTTATCGCCACCGATATCCATCGTGCGCACGATGATGCTGCGCCCACCTGCGCTCTCCAGCGACTGGCAAAAAATGTTGTAAAGCTCGTTTTCACTCGGCGCGCTGGCGCGGTCCATATAGAGCATTTCAGTGCGGAACAGACCGACCGCTTCTGCGCCGTTGCCAAAGGCTGTCTGGGCTTCCAGCGCATGCGCGATGTTGGCAGCCACCTCAATACGCAGGCCATCCGCGCTTCGCGCCTCCTGGTTCAGCCAGACGCTCTGCTGCTGACGCAGGGCTTGCTGAACATACGCTTCCTGCTGGTAATAACGCGCCACAGCTTCGCTGGCGTTCACCACCACCGCGCCGGCATTGCCGTCAATAAATACCGGCTGTTTGCGCCACTGGAGCAGGCTTTCGCTATCAACCCCCACCAGCGTCGGAATATTAAAGGAACGTGCAAGAATAACGGTGTGCGACGTGGTGCCGCCGCTTTTTAACAGCAACCCTTTCAGCAGCGTTTTATCAAGCTCGAGAAACTGGCCGGGAGTAAGATCGTCAGCCAGGCAAATACTCGGTTGCGTCAGCTGGCCCGGCACCGGGAAGCGCTGCTCGCCGTAGATGTGCTGCAACAGCTGATAGCAAACATCGCGTACATCCAGCACGCGCTCCTGAAGATAACTGCTGCTGGAGCGGGCAAACTCTGCGCAAAAATGGCTGGCGGTCTTAACCACGGCCTGCGCGCAGCTTAACCCTTCATTAATGCCTGCCAGAAGCTGCTGGCGCAGCGAGGCGTCCGTGGCCAGCGAGCGATGCGCCTCCAGAATGGCGCTGGCCGTACTGTCGTTATCCAGCATGCGCAGCTCAATGTTTTTAACCAGCAGCTTCAGGCCATTATCCAGCGCCGACTGTTCCTCTTCCTGGGTTCCGGCAGTGGGTAAATCGGTTAACGCATTGAGATCAAGGGAGGTCAGGAGCGTTAAGACCCCCTGGGCGCTACCGCTGCAAACCGCCAGCGCGCGAAACAACGTGGGATTAAGGCGTGTTAAGGATTCAGGCAGCGGGGAAAGTTCGGTATTGATGGCTGCAGCCAGCGGAGCATCGCAGTGAGGAAACTCTTCTTTAAACCACCTTTCAAGTTGCTGATGCGCATCCTGTTCATCCGCGCCAGTAATAAGCAGACGGCAAGCATCCCCTGCCAGCGTGTCGGTGCCAATCAGCGCCAGCGCGCTTTTCGCACTGCCTTTCCGGCCGCTACGCAGATTGTGCCACACAATCTGTGACGTAAATGAATTACACAGCGTTTCAACATGACTTGCCGGCCGCGCATGAACGCCATTAGGCAAATCACAGGTAAATTCCACCACCAGAGCCATAACCACTCCTGAAATCACGAGTCATACATGGCAATCAGCATACGAGTGTGGCGAGGATGCGCGCTATGTGACATTTCTGCCAAAAACTGGACAAATGTAATGTCTCGCTGGAAGTGAGACTTTGTTCACAACACGCCTTTTATCTGGCGCGAGTCAGAAGGAGAAGAAATTAAGAGGCGGATCGCATTTTTCTTTCTATATTACAAAAATCCAGTAAATGGCGTTTTTATCCACTGTCTGTACCCCGCCGGATTGCCTATTGTTTGCCACAACATCGTTATGGATTTGGGCCAAACATAGCCCGGGAGCGACCTATGAAAGAACTGGTGCAGATTCTTAAAAACACGCGACAGCATCTGATGACAGGGGTATCGCATATGATCCCCTTTGTCGTGGCGGGCGGTATCTTGCTGGCGATATCCGTAATGCTCTACGGCAAGGGCGCGGTGCCGGATGCCGCGACCGATCCCAATCTGAAAAAACTGTTTGATATTGGTGTTGCCGGACTCACGCTGATGGTGCCATTCCTGGCCGCCTACATCGGTTATTCCATTGCTGAGCGCGCGGCGTTGGCGCCCTGCGCCATTGCGGCCTGGGTTGGCAACAGCTTCGGCGCCGGGTTCTTCGGGGCGATTATTGCCGGGGTACTGGGCGGTATCGTCGTCTATTACCTGAAAAAGCTGCCCGTAGCGAAAGTTCTGCGCTCCGTCATGCCCATCTTCATCATCCCCATCATCGGCACCTTTATTACTGCAGGCATCATGATGTGGGGGTTGGGTGAACCTGTTGGCGCGCTCACAACTGGCTTAACCCAGTGGCTGCAAGGTATGCAGCAGGGAAGCATCGTCGTACTGGCCGTGATCATGGGGCTGATGCTGGCCTTCGATATGGGTGGGCCCATCAACAAAGTTGCCTATGCCTTTATGCTGATTTGTGTGGCTCAGGGGGTTTATACCGTCGTGGCGATTGCCGCGGTTGGCATCTGTGTGCCGCCGCTGGGGCTGGGCCTGGCAACGCTGATTAACCGTAAAAATTTCAGCGGCGAAGAGCGTGAAGCCGGGAAAGCGGCTCTGGTGATGGGCTGTGTTGGCGTCACCGAAGGGGCGATTCCTTTTGCCGCCGCCGATCCCCTGCGGGTTATCCCCTCGATCATGCTGGGCTCCGTCTGTGGCGCCGTGACCGCGGCAATGCTTGGAGCGCAGTGTTACGCCGGATGGGGCGGCCTGATTGTGCTGCCCGTCGTGGAAGGCAAGCTGGGCTATATCGCTGCGATTGTGGTCGGTGCGGTGGTAACGGCAGTGAGCGTCAATGTGCTGAAGAGTCTGGCGCGTAAGAACACGACTCAGGTTGCGCAAAAAGATGACGACCTGGATCTGGATTTTGAAATTAACTGAGTGAGGAAGAGAGCATGACCCGAATTGTTGCAGTAACCGCATGTCCATCTGGCGTAGCGCATACCTACATGGCTGCGGAAGCGCTTGAAAGCGCGGCGAAAGCGAAAGGCTGGGAAGTCAAAGTCGAAACGCAGGGCTCGATTGGTCTGGAGAATGAGCTTACAGCCGAAGAGATCGCCGCGGCGGATATGGTCATTCTGACCAAAGACATCGGCATCAAATTTGAAGAGCGCTTCACTGGAAAAACCATCGTGCGCGTCAACATCAGCGACGCGGTAAAACGCGCCGAAGCGATCATGAACAAAATTGATGCGCATCTGGCGCAAACTGCCTGATCTCCACCCGCCCTGAGGGGCGGGAGTGTTTTCCTCTACCGGAGTGTCCTCATGACGAACCGTATCCAACGCCTGAAAGACGCGCTATTTGCTCACCCACGAGAGATTTCGCTCGAACGCGCAGTGCTTTACACCGCCAGTCATCAACAAACGGAAGGTGAACCGGTAATGATACGCCGGGCGAAAGCGACGGCGTATATTCTTGACCACGTAGAAATTGCGATTCGTGATGAGGAGTTGATTGCCGGTAACCGCACGGTGAAACCGCGCGCCGGGATTATGTCTCCGGAAATGGATCCCTACTGGCTGCTGAAAGAGCTGGATCAATTCCCCACCCGCCCTCAGGACCGTTTTGAAATCAGCGAGCAGGATAAGCAAACCTATCGCGAACAACTTTATCCCTACTGGGAAAAACGTTCGATGAAAGACTTCATCAACAGCCAGATGACGGATGAGGTAAAAGCCGCCGTTGGCACCCAAATATTCAGTATTAACCAGACGGATAAAGGCCAGGGCCACATTATCATCGACTATCCGCGCTTGTTGAATAACGGGTTGGGCGCCTTAGTGGCCCAGATGCGCGCGCACTGCGCGCAAGATCCACAAAACATCTTCTACCAGGCCGCTCTGCTGCTGCTTGAAGCCTCCCAACGCCACATTTTGCGTTATGCGTTGCTGGCGGATAAGATGGCGGCAAACTGCCCGGATGCCGCGCGTCGTCAGGAGCTACTGACCATCGCTGAGATCTCGCGGCATAACGCGCAGCATAAGCCGCAGACCTTCTGGCAGGCGTGTCAGCTGTTCTGGTATATGAACATTATTTTGCAGTATGAATCGAACGCCAGTTCGCTCTCCATTGGTCGCTTCGACCAATATATGCTGCCGTTCTACCAGGCTTCGCTCACCCAGGGCGAAGACGCCGCGTTCCTCAAAGAGCTGCTGGAATCGCTCTGGGTAAAATGTAATGACGTGGTGCTGCTACGCTCCACCAGTAGCGCCCGCTATTTCGCCGGGTTTCCGACCGGTTATACCGCGCTGTTAGGCGGCCTGACCGAAAATGGCCGCAGCGCGGTGAACGTATTGTCATTCCTCTGTCTGGACGCCTACCAGAGCGTTCAGCTACCGCAACCCAATCTTGGCGTACGTGTCAACGAGCTGATCGACAGGCCCTTCCTGCTGAAAACGGCAGAGACTATCCGCCTCGGTACCGGCATCCCACAGATTTTTAACGATGAAGTGGTGGTGCCCGCATTCCTTAATCGTGGCGTGTCGCTGGAAGATGCCAGGGATTACGCCGTTGTTGGCTGCGTTGAGCTTTCTATACCGGGCAAAACTTACGGTTTACACGATATCGCCATGTTTAACCTGCTGAAAGTCATGGAAATCGCCATGCAGGAGAACGAAGGTAATGCCGGGTTGACCTATGAAGAATTGCTCGACGATATTCGCCACAAAATAAACCATTACATTGCCCTGATGGTTGAAGGGAGCAATATATGCGATATCGGGCATCGGGACTGGGCGCCAGTGCCGCTGCTCTCCTCCTTTATCAGCGATTGCCTGGACAACGGAAAAGAGATCACCGACGGCGGCGCCCGCTATAACTTCTCCGGTGTGCAGGGCATTGGGATCGCCAACCTGAGCGACTCGCTACATGCATTAAAAGGGATGGTGTTTGAGCAGCAGCGCTTAAGTTTTGATGAGCTACTGGCACTATTGAAAGCCAATTTTGCCACTCCGGAAGGAGAAAAAATCCGGGCGCGTCTGATCAACCGCTTCGATAAATATGGCAATGATATCGACGAAGTTGACAATATTAGTGCGGAACTGCTGCGCCATTATTGCAAAGAGGTCGAAAAATATCGCAATCCAAGAGGTGGGCAATTCACGCCGGGCTCTTATACGGTGTCGGCGCACGTCCCGCTAGGTGCCGTAGTGGGAGCTACGCCAGATGGTCGGCTGGCAGGGGAGCAGCTCGCGGATGGCGGTCTCTCACCGATGCTCGGTCAGGATATGCAGGGGCCTACGGCGGTGCTGAAATCCGTCAGTAAACTGGATAATTATCTGCTCTCCAATGGCACTTTGCTCAACGTGAAATTTACTCCGGCGACGCTTGAGGGCGATGCCGGGCTGCAAAAGCTGGCCGATTTCCTGCGCGCGTTTACCCAGCTCAAACTACAGCACGTTCAGTTCAACGTGGTGAATGGAGATACGCTGCGTGAAGCCCAGCTGCGCCCGCAGGATTTTGCCGGGTTGGTGGTCAGGGTTGCCGGATACAGCGCCTTCTTTGTCGAGTTGTCGAAGGAGATCCAGGATGACATTATCCGCCGCACCGCGCATCAGCTGTGAGGTCATTGAGACACGCGCGCCTGTGGCGCGCATCTTCAATATCCAGCGTTACTCCCTGAATGACGGGCGCGGCATACGTACCGTGGTCTTCTTTAAAGGGTGCCCGCATACCTGTCCGTGGTGCGCCAACCCTGAATCGATGTCGCCAAAAATCGAAACCGTACGCCGGGAGAGCAAATGCCTGCATTGCGCGCCCTGTTTACGCGATGCCGATGAGTGCCCTTCGGGGGCGTTTGAGCGGATCGGCCGGGATGTGACGCTCGACGAGCTGGAACAGGAGGTGATGAAAGACGATGTTTTCTTTCGCGCTTCTGGCGGCGGCGTCACGCTGTCAGGCGGAGAAGTACTGATGCAGGCGCCTTTCGCCACACAATTTTTGCAACGTTTGCGCCGTTATGGCGTGCATACCGCAATCGAGACGGCGGGTGATGCGCCGTTGTCGCGTTTGCTGCCGCTGGCGCAGCAGTGCGATGAAGTGCTGTTCGACCTGAAGATCATGGAACCAGAGCAGGCGCGGGCTATCGTGAATATGAATTTGCCCCGCGTGTTACAGAACTTGCGCAGCCTGGCGGCAGAGGGGGTTAACGTCATCCCCCGGATTCCGCTTATCCCGGGCTACACACTGGACTCGGCCAACATCACGCGCGTGCTGGAATTTCTGATACCCTCAGGGATACGGCAGCTGCATTTACTGCCTTTTCATCAATATGGCGAACCAAAATACCGTCTGCTAGGGCAAACATGGTTAATGCGTGATGTGGCCGCGCCGGATGCGAATGAGATTGCCGCCATACGCCTGCTGGCAGAACGTGCAGGTTTTCAGGTAACCGTGGGAGGTTAACAATGTCAGTCATGACGGGAAGACAACTGGTGGCGGTAACAGCCTGCGTGAGCGGCGTGGCGCACACCTACATGGCCGCCGAGCGTCTGGAAAAACTTTGTCAGCAAGAGAACTGGGCTGTCCGTATCGAAACCCAGGGGGCGTTAGGGATTGAAAACGAGCTGACAGAAGAGGATATCCATCGTGCCGATCTGGCACTGTTAATCACCGATATTGAACTGGCGGGTAGCGAACGCTTTGAATATTGTCGTTATGTGAAATGTGGTATCAACGCCTTTCTGCGCGAGCCGCACAAGGTAATGAGCGCCGTGCGGAAGTTGTTAACCGCCCCTCAGCACACGCAGGTTAATCTGACTTAACGGCCTTACCGGTCAACTGGCTATGATACTGGCGACGATACTCTGACGGGGAACGTTCCGTGTTCTTACGAAACAGCCGACAAAAATAGTTGCTGTCGACAAATCCGCAGGCGTGCGCCACCTCTTTCACTTTCAGATCATAGCCCTTAAGTAACTGACGCGCGTGTTCAAGACGGATATGCGTCAGGTATTCATTAAAGCCCACCGCACCGGTTTTTTGAAAAAGATGCGACAGGTAGTTGGGTGAGATATAAAACGCCTGGGCTACAGATTCCCGGGTAAGCGGCGAAGCGTAATTATCATCGATGTGGCTGCGAATAGCGTCGAACAGCGCCTGGCTGCGCGATGCCGTCTGGATCTGGCTGCCAAGCAGGTCGTTGCAATGACTCAGCAGACTGGCGACGACCAGGCGCGCGGTCTGCTGCTCCTGCGGCTGCATCTGCATTTCGTGCAGCGTTTGTAGCAGAAAAGAACCAATGCGCGGCCCGCGCCGGGCAACATGTTGTTTAGCCAGATTGCGGTGCATGACGCCATCCCATTGCAGGACGCTAAAACCGAGCTGCTGTTTGCCGAAGAGGATACTCAAGGTTGTCGCAGGCTGTCGCCAGTGAGGGAAATTCCATCCGCCCGCGGGTATATACAGGATGTCGTACTGCTGTAACGCCGGTGCGGCGCTCTCCTCAACGACGCCCTCCAGGATAATTTCAAGGCGTGGGAAATCAACCTGTAATGCAAGGGCAGGGGCCGGAGAAGGTGAGCTGGCAAAATGAACATGACCCAGCCGCACAGGGCTACCAATTAATTCTGCCAGTATGTGACTGATATCTGGCTGCATAATTTACCTTCTCCCGTTGCAACAAAGCCAAAACCTTACCTGTAAGCATAAAAAAAGGCCACACATAGTGTGGCCTGATTACATCAGGTTTACGCTTAGCCGGTGTTACGCATCCCCGCCGCAACGCCCGCGATGGTGACCATCAGCGCTTGTTCCACGCGCGGATCTGGCTCCTGGCCCTCTTCTTCCGCTTTACGTGAACGGTACAGCAGCTCTGCCTGCAGAACGTTCAGCGGGTCGGTGTAGATGTTACGCAGCTGGATAGACTCCGCAATCCACGGCAGATCGGCCATCAGGTGGGAATCGTTGGCGATAGCCAGCACCACTTTGATGTCGCCTTCCAGTAGCTCGCGCAGCTCTTTACCCAGCTTCCACAGCTCGGGTTTCACCAGGCGCTGGTCGTAGTATTCCGCCAGCCACAGGTCGACTTTGGAGAAGACCATCTCCAGCATGCCCAGACGGGTAGAGAAGAACGGCCAGTCGCGGCACATGGTTTCCAGTTCGCTCTGCTTGCCATCGTCCACCACCTTTTGCAGCGCGGCACCGGCACCCAGCCAGGCCGGGAGCATCAGGCGGTTTTGCGTCCACGCGAAGATCCAGGGAATGGCACGCAGGGACTCTACGCCACCGGTCGGGCGACGCTTGGCCGGACGGGAGCCGAGCGGCAGTTTTCCCAGCTCCTGCTCCGGTGTAGCCGAGCGGAAGTAAGGGACGAAATCTTTGTTTTCACGCACGTAGCCGCGGTACAGATCGCAGGAGATATCTGACAGCTCGTCCATAATATGGCACCAGGCTTCTTTCGGCTCCGGCGGCGGCAGCAGGTTGGCTTCCAGAATGGCGCTGGTGTAGAGCGACAGGCTGCTGATGGTCACTTCCGGCAGGCCGTACTTGAAGCGGATCATCTCGCCCTGTTCGGTCACACGCAGACCGCCTTTCAGGCTGCCCGGCGGCTGGGAAAGCAGCGCCGCATGCGCTGGCGCACCGCCACGACCGATAGAGCCGCCGCGACCGTGGAACAGGGTCAGTTCAATACCGGCTTTCTCGCAGGTCTTGATCAGTGCGTCCTGCGCCTGATACTGCGCCCAGGATGCTGCCATTACGCCCGCGTCTTTTGCGGAGTCGGAATAGCCAATCATCACCATCTGTTTGCCCTGAATAAAGCCGCGATACCAGTCGATATTCAGCAGCTGGGTCATCACGTCGTTAGCGTTGTTCAGGTCATCAAGGGTTTCGAACAGCGGTGCCACCGGCAGCGCATAGTCGATGCCCGCCTCTTTCAGCAGCAGATGAACACCCAGCACGTCGGATGGGGTCTTCGCCATGGAGATCACATAGGCGGCCACCGATCCTTTCGGCGCATCAACGATCGCTTTGCAGGTGTTGAGCACTTCGCGGGTTTCGTTGCTTGGCTCCCAGTTGCGCGGCAGCAGCGGACGCTTGGAGTTCAGCTCGCGGATCAGGAAGGCCTGTTTGTCAGCTTCTGACCAGCTTTCATAGTCGCCAATGCCAAGATAGCGGGTCAGCTCGCCCAGCGCTTCGGTGTGACGGGTGCTCTCCTGACGCACGTCGATACGTACCAGCGGCACGCCAAAACACTTCACGCGGCGCAGGGTGTCGAGCAGTTCGCCGTTGGCGATGATGCCCATACCGCAGGCCTGCAGCGATTTATAGCAGGCATACAGCGGATCCCAGAGCTGCTCGTTCTGGCTCAGCAGTCCTTCCGGCTTCGGCAGACGCTGGCCTTTCAGGCGGGCTTCCAGCCAGGCCTGCGTCGCCAGCAACTGGCCGCGCAGTTTTTTCATCAGATAACGATACGGCTCGCTGGCACCCTCTTCGCCGGCCAGCTCGCGCAGTTCCGGCGTGGCTTCAACCATCGACAGCTCAGAGATGAGCACCTGAATATCTTTCAGGAACAGGTCGGTGGCTTTCCAGCGGCTCAGCAGCAGTACGTGGCGGGTGATGTCGGCAGTCACATTCGGGTTGCCGTCGCGGTCGCCGCCCATCCAGGAGGTGAAGCGTACCGGCACAAAATCCACCGGCAGGCGGTAGCCGAGGTTCTCTTCCAGTTGCTCGTTCAGCTCGCGCAGGTAGTTTGGCACCCCTTCCCACAGGCTGTTTTCCACCACCGCAAAGCCCCATTTGGCTTCGTCAACCGGGCTTGGACGGTGCTTACGAATTTCATCGGTATGCCAGGACTGGGCAATCAGCTGGCGCAGACGGCGCATCAGCTGGTTACGTTCGTAATCAGCGATCTCTTTGTTATCCAGCTGCTTCAGGCAGTTATTCACTTCCACCATTTTGTGGATCAGGGTACGACGGGTGATCTCGGTCGGGTGGGCGGTGAGCACCAGCTCCAGCGACAGGGACTCGACGGCCTTTTTGATGGTGGCTTCGTTAAGATCGGGTTGGTCCTTGAGTTTTCTGAGCGTGCGGGCAATCACTTCCGGGTTGCTGGCCCCTTCGCCATTCGGCGAAATGCTGTGGTACTGCTCGGCGGTGTTTGCCAGGTTCAGGAACTGGCTGAAGGCTCGGGCAACAGGGAGCAGTTCGTCGTTGGAGAGGTTCTGCAGCGTGGTGAGCAGCTCCTGACGATTGGCTTCGTTACCCGCGCGGGAAGATTTGGACAGCTTACGGATTGTTTCAACGCGATCGAGAATGTTCTCGCCCAACGCATCCTTGATGGTATCTCCCAGCACCTTGCCGAGCATACTGACATTACTACGCAACGCGGAATATTGTTCGTTCATAAAAACCCAGTCACCCCATCATTTTTGTTTATGCCCGTAAAGCCATCTCGCGGACATTATTTTGTCATCTCCCTTTATAAAGCCACGTAAAACCCCCGTCGTCAATTGCTGCGAAAACGGTTCAGCAAACGAATAAATAGGGGCAATTTACGAAATTTAATTCGCTTTGCGTCAGATAAGAGATGCTTATGAGAATGTGACGAAGATCATGAGATTTTTCCCCTCTCGCGAAAGAGGGGAACAGTCATTAATGCCAGCAGAAGTGATGCACAACCTGAGCGATCAGTTCGCGGGTTGGCTTGATAAAGCGGGTTTCCAGGTACTCATCCGGCTGGTGGGCCTGGTTAATAGAGCCTGGGCCAAGCACCAGGGTCGGGCAGAGGGTCTGAATAAACGGCGCTTCGGTGCAGTAGTTCACCACGTCGGTTTTCTCGCCGAGCAGTTTTTCCACCACTTCCACCAGCTGATGGTCCGGCGGGCACTCGTAACCCGGGATTGGCGGATGCAGCTCAGAGACCGTCAGGCGACCCGGCCAGCGCTCGCTCACCGGGGCCAACGCTTCGTTCAGCAAGCCGTCGAGGTCGCTCAGGGTCATGCCCGGCAGCGGGCGAATATCCATATGCAGTTCACAGCAGGCGCAGATACGGTTAGAGGCATCACCACCGTGCAGGCTGCCGAGGTTCAGCGTCGGGTAAGGGACCGTGAAGGCATCGTAGTGATACCGCTCCTTCAGGTCGTCGCGCAGCGTCATGATGCGGCCAATGGCGTCGTGCATCAGTTCAATAGCGTTAACGCCGCGCGCCGGATCGCTGGAGTGGCCGGACTGGCCCAGCACGCGCACTGCCGTAGAGATATGGCCTTTATGCGCGCGAATCGGTTGCAGGGATGTCGGCTCGCCGATGATGGCGCAATCCGGGCGAATCGCCGTGGTTTCCGAGAAGTAGCGTGCCCCGGCCATGCTGGTCTCTTCGTCGGCGGTAGCCAGAATATAGAGCGGCTTTTTCAGTTTTGTCACGTCGACGTCACGCAGCGCGTCGAGGATAAAGGCGAAGAAGCCTTTCATGTCAGCAGTGCCCAGCCCGTAGAGCTTGTTGTCGTGCTCGGTCAGGGTGAAGGGATCGCGCGTCCAGCGTCCGTCATCAAACGGCACGGTGTCGGTATGCCCTGCCAGCAGCAGGCCGCCCGCACCCTGGCCAGTACTGGCGAGCAGGTTAAATTTGTTACGGGTTCCCGGCACCGGCTGAACCTCCACCTTAAACCCGAGATCGCTGAACCAGCCTGCCAGCAGATTGATTAAAGTCTCATTACTCTGATCCAGCGCTTCTTCCGTTGCGCTGATGGACGGCGTGGCAATCAGGGCGCGGTAGATCTCGATAAATGGCGGTAAATTCATTTTCATTGTTGACACACCTTAGGTCGTGATAGTATCAATATTCATGCAATAAATGTGAATAAAAATACATTAACGTTGAGCATAAAGGAACCCGATGTTGAATACGCTGATTGTAGGCGCTAGCGGTTATGCGGGCGCAGAGCTTGTAAGCTACGTGAATCGCCATCCTCATATGACCATAACCGCTTTGACTGTCTCAGCGCAAAGCAATGATGCAGGAAAGTTAATTTCCGATTTACATCCGCAGCTTAAAGGGATTGTCGATCTGCCATTGCAGCCAATGTCGGATATCAGCGAATTTACCGACGGCGTGGATGTGGTGTTTTTAGCCACCGCTCACGAAGTCAGCCACGATCTGGCGCCGCAGTTCCTGGCGGCCGGTTGCGTGGTGTTCGATCTCTCCGGTGCGTTCCGCGTGAACGACGCCGCGTTCTATGAAAAATACTACGGTTTCACCCATCAGCACCCGGACCTGCTTGAACAGGCAGTCTACGGTCTGGCGGAGTGGAGCGCAGATAAACTGAAAGAAGCGAATCTGATTGCCGTACCGGGTTGCTACCCGACGGCGGCGCAGCTCTCCCTGAAGCCGTTGATCGACGCGGGTCTGCTGGATCTGAACCAGTGGCCAGTGATCAACGCCACCAGCGGCGTGAGCGGGGCAGGACGCAAAGCGGCTATCTCCAACAGCTTCTGTGAAGTGAGCCTGCAACCATATGGTGTGTTTAACCACCGCCACCACCCGGAAATTACTACCCATCTGGGCGCGGAGGTGATTTTCACGCCGCACCTGGGCAGTTTCCCGCGTGGGATCCTCGAAACTATCACCTGCCGCCTGAAGCCTGGCGTGACCAAAGAGCAGGTGAGCGAGGCTTTTACCCAGGCGTATGCGGATAAACCGCTGGTGCGTCTCTATGACAAAGGCGTGCCCGCGCTGAAAAATGTGGTCGGCCTGCCGTTCTGCGACATCGGTTTTGCCGTGCAGGGCGAGCACCTGATTGTGGTGGCCGCAGAAGATAACTTACTGAAAGGCGCTGCCGCCCAGGCAATGCAGTGCGCAAATATTCGTTTTGGCTATGCTGAAACGCAGTCTCTTATTTAAGGTGTGATGATGAACCCATTAATTATCAAGCTTGGTGGTGTACTGCTGGACAGCGAAGAGGCGCTGGAGCGTCTGTTTACCGCGCTGGTCAACTATCGCGAATCACATCAACGCCCGCTGGTGATTGTTCACGGCGGCGGCTGTGTGGTCGATGAGTTAATGAAAGGCCTGAACCTGCCGGTGAAAAAGAAAAACGGCCTGCGCGTGACGCCTGCCGATCAGATCGACATCATTACCGGTGCGCTGGCGGGTACGGCAAACAAAACCCTGCTGGCTTGGGCGAAGAAACACCATATCGCCTCTGTCGGGCTCTACCTGGGCGATGGCGACAGCGTTAAGGTGACCCAGCTCGATGAAGAGCTTGGCCACGTTGGCCTGGCCCAGCCGGGTTCGCCAAAACTGATCAATACGCTGCTGGAAGGCGGTTTCCTGCCGGTGGTGAGCTCTATCGGGGTGACCGAAGAGGGGCAACTGATGAACGTCAACGCTGACCAGGCGGCAACCGCCCTGGCGGCAACGCTGGGCGCAGACCTGATCCTGCTCTCCGACGTGAGCGGCATTCTGGACGGCAAAGGCCAGCGCATTGCGGAGATGACCGCGGCAAAAGCCGAGCAGCTGATTGATCAGGGCATTATTACTGACGGCATGATTGTCAAAGTGAACGCCGCGCTGGATGCGGCGCGCACGTTGGGCCGTCCGGTGGATATCGCCTCCTGGCGTCACGCGGAGCAGCTTCCGGCGCTGTTTAACGGCACGCCGATTGGCACGCGTATTCTAGCGTAAGTTTTTAATGAATGACCGTAGGCCGGGTAAGCGCAGCGCCACCCGGCAGAACTAACGAATAAAGGAACGATGTTATGGCACTTTGGGGTGGGCGTTTTACACAGGCAGCGGATCAACGGTTCAAACAGTTCAACGACTCTTTGCGCTTCGACTACCGCCTGGCCGAACAGGATATCGTCGGCTCTGTGGCCTGGTCCAAAGCGCTGGTCACCGTTGGCGTGCTGACCGCAGACGAACAGTTGCAGCTGGAAGAGGCGCTGAACAATCTGCTGGAAGAGGTGCGTCTTAACCCGCAGCAAATCCTTGAAAGCGATGCCGAAGATATTCACAGCTGGGTGGAAGGCAAACTGATCGACAAAGTCGGCCAACTGGGTAAAAAGCTGCACACTGGCCGTAGCCGTAACGACCAGGTCGCAACCGATCTGAAGCTGTGGTGTAAAGAGACCGTGGCGGAACTGCTGGCGGCTAACCGTCAGTTGCAGAGCGCGCTGGTGGAGACCGCGCAGAATAACCAGGATGCGGTGATGCCGGGGTATACCCACCTGCAGCGTGCGCAGCCTGTCACCTTTGCTCATTGGTCGTTGGCCTATGTCGAGATGCTGGCGCGCGATGAAAGCCGTCTGCAGGACACCTTAAAGCGTCTGGACGTGAGCCCGCTGGGCAGCGGCGCGCTGGCCGGCACCGCCTATGAAATCGACCGCGAACAGCTGGCGGGCTGGCTGGGCTTTGCCTCTGCGACCCGTAACAGCCTGGACAGTGTATCCGACCGTGACCACGTGCTGGAGCTGCTCTCCAACGCCTCTATCGGCATGGTCCATCTGTCGCGCTTCGCCGAAGATCTGATCTTCTTCAACTCCGGTGAAGCCGGATTTGTTGAGCTGTCTGATCGCGTGACCTCCGGCTCTTCCCTCATGCCGCAGAAGAAAAACCCGGATGCGCTGGAGCTGATCCGCGGTAAGTGTGGCCGTGTGCAGGGTGCACTGACCGGGATGATGATGACCCTGAAAGGTCTGCCGCTGGCCTACAACAAAGATATGCAGGAAGACAAAGAAGGGCTGTTCGACGCGCTCGACACCTGGCTGGACTGTCTGCATATGGCGGCCCTGGTGCTGGACGGCATTCAGGTGAAACGCCCGCGCTGCCAGGAAGCGGCCCAGCAGGGCTATGCCAACTCCACCGAGCTGGCGGACTATCTTGTGGCGAAAGGCGTTCCGTTCCGTGAAGCGCACCATATTGTCGGTGAAGCGGTCGTGGAAGCGATTCGTCAGGGCAAAGCGCTGGAAGATCTCCCGCTTGCCGATCTGCAAAAATTCAGTAACGTGATTGGCGACGATGTCTACCCGATCCTGGCGTTGCAGTCTTGTCTGGATAAGCGTGCCGCAAAAGGCGGCGTGTCGCCGAAGCAGGTGGCACAGGCCATTGCGGATGCGAAAACCCGTCTGGTGTAATGCCTGATATGTCGGATGGCGGCTTCGCCTTATCCGACCTACAAACCAAAGCCCAACCCTGTGTTGGGCTTTTTTACGCAAAAAAAAAGCGGACCACGGGGTCCGCAAAAGTTCACGTTGGCTTTAGTTGTGCGAGTTTTGAGAGAAACTCGTAAGACGGGACAGGACTTCAAGGGTAATCGGTGCCGCCTCGTCTCTGTGATGCATTATTCAACAGAATGCTTGATAGGGATAATCGTTCGTTGCTATGCTATCTATCGCCATGAACTATCGTGGCGACGGAGGATGAATAATGAATATTCGTGATCTTGAATACCTGGTGGCGTTAGCCGAACACCGCCATTTTCGCCGCGCGGCAGACTCCTGCCACGTCAGCCAGCCTACCCTTAGCGGTCAGATTCGTAAGCTGGAAGACGAGCTTGGCGTGATGCTGCTGGAGCGCACCAGTCGTAAAGTGCTGTTCACCCAGGCAGGCCTTCTGCTGGTGGATCAGGCGCGCACCGTGTTGCGCGAGGTCAAAGTGCTCAAGGAAATGGCAAGCCAGCAGGGGGAGACAATGTCCGGCCCGCTGCATATTGGCCTGATCCCAACCGTTGGCCCATACCTGCTGCCGCATATTATTCCTATGCTGCATCAGACGTTCCCTAAACTCGAAATGTACCTGCATGAAGCGCAAACCCATCAGCTGCTGGCGCAGTTAGATAGCGGTAAGCTCGACTGCGCCATTCTGGCGCTGGTCAAAGAGAGCGAAGCCTTTATCGAAGTGCCGCTGTTTGATGAGCCGATGATGCTGGCGATCTATGAAGATCATCCATGGGCGAGCCGCGATCGCGTGCCGATGGCCGATCTGGCCGGTGAAAAGCTGCTGATGCTGGAAGATGGTCACTGTCTGCGCGATCAGGCGATGGGCTTCTGTTTTGAAGCCGGTGCCGATGAAGATACCCACTTCCGCGCAACCAGCCTGGAAACGCTGCGTAACATGGTGGCGGCAGGAAGCGGTATTACGCTGCTGCCTGCGCTGGCCGTGCCGCGCGAACATAAGCGTGATGGCGTGGTCTATCTGCCATGTATCAAGCCGGAGCCGCGGCGTACCATTGGCCTGGTTTATCGTCCGGGTTCACCGCTGCGCAGCCGCTATGAGCAGCTGGCGGAGGCCATCCGTGGTGCAATGGATGGCCATTTCGACAGCACCTTAAAACAGGCGGTTTAAGCCGTTCAGCGCCGCTACCCGATAGGCTTCCGCCATGGTCGGGTAGTTAAAGGTGGTATTAACAAAGTATTCGATGGTGTTACCGCCACCTTTTTGCTCCATGATCGCCTGGCCGATATGGATGATTTCCGCCGCACGTTCACCGAAGCAGTGAATGCCGAGGATCTCTTTCGTCTCGCGATGGAACAAAATCTTCAGCGTACCGACGCTCATTCCCACGATTTGCGCCCGCGCCAGATGTTTAAACTGGGCACGACCCACTTCGTAAGGCACCTTCATGGCCGTCAGCTGCTGCTCGGTTTTCCCTACAGAACTGATCTCCGGAATGGTGTAAATGCCCGTCGGGATATCTTCGATCAGGTGTGCTGTCGCTTCGCCTTTCACCAGCGCCTGAGCCGCAATGCGCCCCTGGTCATACGCCGCTGACGCCAGGCTTGGATAACCAATCACATCCCCGACGGCATAGATATGTGGCAGGGCGGTCTGGTACATGCTGTTCACCTTGATCTGCCCGCGGCTGTCGGTGGTCAGACCGATGTTTTCCAGCGCCAGCGAATCGGTGTTACCTGTACGGCCATTGGCATACAGCAGGCAGTCGGCTTTCAGCTTTTTACCCGATTTCAGGTGCATGATGACGCCATCATCACAGCCTTCAATCTTCTCGTACTCTTCGTTGTGACGAATCACCACGCCGCTGTTCCAGAAGTGATACGAGAGCGAGTCAGACATCTCCTGATCGAGGAAGGCCAGCAGACGATCGCGGGTGTTAATCAGGTCGACCTTCACGTTCATACCGCGGAAGATAGAGGCATATTCACAGCCGATCACCCCGGCGCCGTAGATGAGTACGTGGCGCGGCTCATGGTGCAGGCTCAGAATGGAGTCGCTGTCGTACACGCGCGGGTGAGAGAAATCGACATCAGCCGGGCGATACGGGCGTGAGCCGCAGGCGATCACAAATTTCTCTGCGGTGATGGTTTCAACAGAACCGTCATGGCACTCCAGCGCCAGCGTATGTTCATCCACAAAATGCGCGCTGCCCTGCAGAATTTCGCAGTGGTTGCGCTCATAAAAACCCTGGCGCATGCGCGTCTGCTGATTAATCACGTTATCCGCGTGATTCAGAATATCGGCAAAGGAGGAACGAAGAAGACGGGAGTGATCGCTGTAAAGAGGGTTCTGGTTAAATTCAATAATGCGGCTGACGGCGTGGCGGAGGGCTTTGGAAGGGATAGTGCCCCAGTGGGTACAGCCGCCGCCAACGTTATGGTAGCGCTCAATAACCGCTACTCTGGCTCCCTGTTTAACCAGTCCCATAGCAGCGCCTTCGCCGCCGGGGCCGGAACCAATAACAATTGCGTCGTAATCGTAGGAATGTGACATGGTAAGGCTTACCTGTTCTTATACATAAAAGCAACAGAATAGTAACATCATTGACAGGATAACCCAATTATCGTTGTGCTCTTTTCGCGCGGTGGAGCACAAACAACATGTAAACCTTCATTCTGTAAGCCAGGTAATCCGATTAATTTTATTCTCTGGTATAGTGCCTGCGGGCCTTTGGAAGGATTCAACTATCGTGATGGGCGTAAGAGCACAACAAAAAGAGAAAACCCGGCGTTCGCTGGTAGAGGCTGCATTCAGTCAACTGAGTGCTGAGCGAAGTTTTGCCAGTCTGAGCCTGCGCGAGGTCGCACGCGAAGCCGGGATTGCGCCTACCTCTTTCTATCGTCATTTCCGTGACGTGGATGAACTGGGTCTGACCATGGTGGATGAGAGCGGGCTGATGCTGCGCCAGCTAATGCGCCAGGCGCGTCAGCGTATCGCCAAAGGGGGGAGCGTGATCCGCACCTCTGTTTCCACTTTTATGGAGTTTATCGGCAATAATCCCAACGCGTTTCGTTTATTGTTACGGGAACGCTCAGGCACCTCGGCCGCGTTTCGTGCCGCCGTGGCCCGCGAGATTCAGCATTTTATTGCGGAACTTGCCGACTATCTTGAACTCGAAAACCATATGCCGCGCGCCTTCACTGAGGCGCAGGCCGAGGCGATGGTAACAATAGTCTTCAGTGCGGGCGCCGAAGCACTGGATGTGAGCGTTGAACAACGCAAGCAACTCGAAGAGCGACTGGTATTGCAACTGCGGATGATCTCTAAAGGGGCTTATTACTGGTATCGCCGTGAACAAGAAAAACTGGCGCATCAATCCGATGAGTGAAAGGTGAGTAATGAAACAGACAGGACAGGATAAAGGAACATTATTGCTGGCATTGATCGCTGGCTTATCCATTAACGGTACGTTCGCAGCGCTTTTTAGCTCTATTGTACCGTTCTCGGTTTTCCCGATGATCTCTCTGGTGCTGACGGTGTACTGTCTGCATCAGCGTTATCAGAATCGCACCATGCCGGTGGGGTTACCGGCATTGTCGGCGGCGTTCTTTGTGCTGGGCGTCCTGCTGTATAGCACCGTGGTGCGCGCAGAGTATCCGGACATTGGCTCTAACTTCCTGCCGGCTGTGCTGTCAGTGGCGCTGGTGTTCTGGATTGGCATTAAAATGCGTAACCGTAAGCAGCAGCTGCCAGAGTAATCATCTTGCTGTTCTGTAGGGCAGGTAAGCGCAGCGCCACCTGCCAAAAAGCGCCGGATGGCGCTTCGTTTATCCGGCCTATGCGTTTTTAGCCGTCAGTAGCACCCCGCACTCCATATGGTGCGTGTACGGGAACTGATCGAACAGAGCCAGACGTTCAACCTTGTGCGTCTGGCTTAATGTTTCCAGGTTCTGGCACAAGGTCTCCGGATTACAGGAGATATACAAAATACGCGGGTACGCCTGCACCATCTTCTCCGTTTCGCTGTCCAGCCCACTACGTGGCGGGTCGACGAAAATGGTCTCACACTGGTAGCTCTTCAGATCGATCCCCTGCAGACGATTAAAGTCCCTTACGCCCTTCATCGCCTGAGTAAACTCTTCCGCCGACATGCGAATGATCTGCACATTATCAATATGGTTCGCTGCAATGTTGTATTGCGCGGCGGCGACCGACGGCTTGGCGATTTCGGTGGCCAGTACGCGGTCGAAGTTACGCGCCAGCGCCAGCGAGAAGTTGCCGTTACCGCAGTACAGCTCCAGCAGATCCCCGGTTGCGCCCTCGGTGGCGTTCAGCGCCCACTCCAGCATCTGCACGTTCATGGCAGCGTTCGGCTGCGTAAAGCTGTTCTCCACCTGGCGGTAGATCATCTCTTTCCCCGCCACCTGCAGGCGCTCGTCTATATAGTCCTGATCCAGCGCGATTTTGGTTTTGGTCGCGCGGCCAATCAGATGCACATTGATGTTCTGCGCGCGCAGCGCATCACGCAGGGCTTCTGCGGCCTGGCGCCACTCGTCGTTCAACGCCTTATGGTACAGCAGCGAGACGATGGCCTGATTGCTTTGGGTGGTCAGGTAGTCAATCTGGAAGAGCTTATGGCGCAGCAGCGGATTATTGCGCACGCCATCCATCATCAGCGTCATCAACTGGTTAATCAGCTCGCTGGCCGCCGGGAAACTGTCCACGCGGATCCGGCTTTTGGTCTGCTGATCGAAAATGATGTGGTACAGGTCGTCGCCGTCGTGCCAGATGCGGAATTCGGCACGCATACGATAGTGGCTAACCGGGGAGCGGAACACCTCAGGCGCAGGCGCAGCAAAAGGCGTCATCATACTTTGCAGACGGACGACTTTCTCTGCCAGTTGCGCGTCGTACTGTTCTGTCGGGAGGTGTTCTGGAGTCATGATGCTTCCTGTTGATGATGAATTACGCGGGGATTGTAGGGATTGTACAGGGGATGTCCAGCCTTAATGGTCAACGGCAGTCTGGACATCTATACGTGTCTAAATGTAGCATTATGTTTCCGGTCTCTTATGAGTGAAAAGGGAATCCAGTGCAAATCTGGAGCTGACGCGCAGCGGTAAAGACTGGCGGGATGAGTTAACAGACACTGTGAAAATGGGAAGTCTACATCCACTAAACGCCACCTAGCCCGAAGACCTGCCGGGATCACGTCGCATTTGGTTTCATCATCGCGTGCTATCGATGAGGCCTGCGGCATCCTTCTTATATTGTGGATGCTTTTACAATGATTAAAAAAGTATCGCTGTTGACGGCGCTTTCCGTCACGGCATTTTCGGGCTGGGCGCAGGATGGCGCAGACTCGTTGGTGGTGACGGCAAACCGTGTTGCACAACCTGCAAATACCGTTCTGGCTCCGAGTTCTGTCGTTACCCGGGAAGATATCGAGCGTTGGCAGGCTAAAAGCGTCGTTGAAGTGATGTCGCGCTTACCGGGCGTTGATATCGCCCAAAGCGGTGGAATAGGTGCCACCTCTTCTACCTTTATTCGCGGCACGGAATCCCGCCATGTGCTGGTGCTGATTGATGGCATTCCACTGAATAACGCCGGGATCAGTAATTCACCGGATCTCAGCCAAATCCCCGTTTCGCTTATTCAGCGTGTTGAATACATCCGTGGCCCGCGTTCGGCCCTGTATGGTTCAGATGCGATTGGCGGCGTGATTAACATCATTACGGGTCGGGACACGCCAGGGGCGGAAATCACCGCCAGCGTCGGCTCGAAAGGCTATCAATCCTATGATGGTTCCTTCCAGCAGGTGCTGGATAAAACCAAAATTACCCTGGGCGGTAACTATACCTATACCCGCGGCTTTGATATTGATGCGGCGGATGCGCCACGCCAGCCCGACCGTGACGGTTTTATGAGTAAGTCGCTGTTTGGCTCGGTTGAGCAGCAATTCACTGACAGCCTGAGCGGTTTCGTGCGTGGCCTCGGCTACGACAACCGCACCGCGTATGACGGCTATGAGCATTATGACAACAACTTTATGGTCGATGGCCTGCCTGATACCCGTCAGCTTTACAGCCAGAACTGGGACACCGGCCTGCGCTATAACCAGGGGATCTACCAGACACAACTGGTGACCGGTTACGGTCGCAGTAAAGACCAGAACTACGATCCGAGCAAAGGCCGCTATGCTTCCTCTGCTACCATGGATGACGTTAAGCAGTACACGGCCCAGTGGATGAACACCGTCACGGTGGGCCACGGCAATATCGGCGCCGGTCTGGACTGGCAGAAGCAAAAAACCCAGGCGGGAACGGGTTATCTGGATAAAGGCTATGAGCAGCGCAACACTGGGGTATTCCTGTCCGCCCTGCAGCAGTTCGATAGCGTGACCCTGGAAGCGGCCGCGCGTAATGATGACAACTCTAACTTTGGTAACCATAACACCTGGCAGACCAGCGCCGGATGGGAGTTCATTGACGGTTATCGCATCATCGCGTCCTACGGCACCGCCTATAAAGCACCGACCATGAGCCAAATCCACAGTGCGAGCTACGGCAACCCGGATCTGAAACCGGAAGAGAGCAAGCAGTGGGAAGGCGGTTTCGAGGGGCTGACCGGCCCGGTGACCTGGCGTGTATCGGGTTATCGTAACGATATCGACAACCTGATCAGCAGCGACCCGCGTACGTTCCGCTACTACAACGTTGATAAAGCACGTATCAAAGGTATTGAAGCCACGGCGCAGTTTGATACTGGCCCGGTAGGCCATCAGATTTCTTATGACTACGTGGATCCGCGCAATGCCAAAACGAACGAAGTGCTTGCCCGCCGTTCGAAGCAGCAGGTGAAGTATCAGCTGGATACGCAGGTGTGGGATCTCGACTGGAATCTGGCCTACCGCTACCTGGGTACCCGTTATGATGTAGCGTACGATCCTGATACGTTCACCTCAGAGCGAGTGAAAATGGGTGGGGTAAGTTTGTGGGATCTCGCTGTTTCATATCCTGTCACCTCTCACCTTACAGTTCGTGGTAAAATAGCCAACCTGTTCGATAAAGACTACGAGACAGTTTATGGCTACGAAACTGCAGGACGGGAATACACCTTGTCTGGCAGCTACACCTTCTGACCCACGTCCCACCGTACTGGTGTTTGACTCCGGTGTCGGTGGGCTTTCAGTCTATGATGAGATTCGGCAACTTCTGCCGGATCTTCATTACATCTATGCCTTCGATAACGTGGCTTTCCCCTACGGGGAAAAGAGCGAAGCGTTTATTGTTGAACGCGTCGTTGAGATCGTTACCGCTGTGCAACAGCAGTATCCCCTCGCACTGGCGGTGATTGCCTGCAACACCGCCAGTACGGTCTCCCTCCCGGCACTACGCGAAAAGTTCCCGTTCCCGGTTGTGGGCGTGGTGCCGGCGATCAAACCTGCTGCGCGCCTGACGGCAAATGGCGTGGTGGGGCTTCTGGCAACGCGCGGTACGGTTAAGCGGCCTTATACCCGCGAACTGATCGAACGCTTCGCAAATGAATGCCAGATTGCGATGTTAGGTTCTGCCGAGCTGGTTGAGATGGCGGAAGCTAAACTGCACGGCAAAGCGGTCTCGCTGGAAGAGCTGCGCCGTATTCTGCGTCCATGGCTGCGGATGGCGGAGCCGCCGGATACGGTGGTGCTGGGTTGCACGCATTTCCCTTTGCTACAGGAAGAGCTGCTGGCCGTACTTCCGGAAGGCACCCGGCTGGTGGATTCAGGGGCAGCGATTGCCCGTCGCACAGCGTGGCTACTTGAACATGAAGCGCCAGACGCAAAATCTGCCGACGCAAATATCGCTTATTGCATGGCATTGACCGCTGAGACTGAGCAGCTTTTACCCGTTTTACATCGTTATGGCTTCGAAACGCTCGAAAAACTAGCGGTGTAGCACGTTTTTGCGCAAAAAAAAGACAGTTGAAAAGTTTTTTTAAATTAGCTCTTGTCAGCGCCGGAGAACTCCCTATAATGCGCCTCCACTGACACGGAACAACGGCACGCAAGCCGCCGGGTCAGCGGGGTTCAGCGATGAATACCCGGCAGAGAAAAGCGCGAAATAATCGCTTGACTCTGAATGAGGAAAACGTAATATACGGGACCTCGCAACGGTGAGCGAAAGCCGCGTTGCACTGCTCTTTAACAATTTATCAGACAATCTGTGTGGGCACTCAAAGTGACATGGATTCTTAACGTCCTCGGACGAAAAATGAATACCAAGTCTCTGAGTGAACACGTAATTCATTACGAAGTTTAATTCACGAGCATCAAACTTAAATTGAAGAGTTTGATCATGGCTCAGATTGAACGCTGGCGGCAGGCCTAACACATGCAAGTCGAACGGTAGCACAGAGAGCTTGCTCTCGGGTGACGAGTGGCGGACGGGTGAGTAATGTCTGGGAAACTGCCTGATGGAGGGGGATAACTACTGGAAACGGTAGCTAATACCGCATAATGTCGCAAGACCAAAGAGGGGGACCTTCGGGCCTCTTGCCATCGGATGTGCCCAGATGGGATTAGCTAGTAGGTGGGGTAATGGCTCACCTAGGCGACGATCCCTAGCTGGTCTGAGAGGATGACCAGCCACACTGGAACTGAGACACGGTCCAGACTCCTACGGGAGGCAGCAGTGGGGAATATTGCACAATGGGCGCAAGCCTGATGCAGCCATGCCGCGTGTATGAAGAAGGCCTTCGGGTTGTAAAGTACTTTCAGCGAGGAGGAAGGCATTGTGGTTAATAACCACAGTGATTGACGTTACTCGCAGAAGAAGCACCGGCTAACTCCGTGCCAGCAGCCGCGGTAATACGGAGGGTGCAAGCGTTAATCGGAATTACTGGGCGTAAAGCGCACGCAGGCGGTCTGTTAAGTCAGATGTGAAATCCCCGGGCTCAACCTGGGAACTGCATTTGAAACTGGCAGGCTTGAGTCTTGTAGAGGGGGGTAGAATTCCAGGTGTAGCGGTGAAATGCGTAGAGATCTGGAGGAATACCGGTGGCGAAGGCGGCCCCCTGGACAAAGACTGACGCTCAGGTGCGAAAGCGTGGGGAGCAAACAGGATTAGATACCCTGGTAGTCCACGCCGTAAACGATGTCGACTTGGAGGTTGTGCCCTTGAGGCGTGGCTTCCGGAGCTAACGCGTTAAGTCGACCGCCTGGGGAGTACGGCCGCAAGGTTAAAACTCAAATGAATTGACGGGGGCCCGCACAAGCGGTGGAGCATGTGGTTTAATTCGATGCAACGCGAAGAACCTTACCTACTCTTGACATCCAGAGAACTTGCCAGAGATGGCTTGGTGCCTTCGGGAACTCTGAGACAGGTGCTGCATGGCTGTCGTCAGCTCGTGTTGTGAAATGTTGGGTTAAGTCCCGCAACGAGCGCAACCCTTATCCTTTGTTGCCAGCGGTCCGGCCGGGAACTCAAAGGAGACTGCCAGTGATAAACTGGAGGAAGGTGGGGATGACGTCAAGTCATCATGGCCCTTACGAGTAGGGCTACACACGTGCTACAATGGCGCATACAAAGAGAAGCGACCTCGCGAGAGCAAGCGGACCTCATAAAGTGCGTCGTAGTCCGGATTGGAGTCTGCAACTCGACTCCATGAAGTCGGAATCGCTAGTAATCGTAGATCAGAATGCTACGGTGAATACGTTCCCGGGCCTTGTACACACCGCCCGTCACACCATGGGAGTGGGTTGCAAAAGAAGTAGGTAGCTTAACCTTCGGGAGGGCGCTTACCACTTTGTGATTCATGACTGGGGTGAAGTCGTAACAAGGTAACCGTAGGGGAACCTGCGGTTGGATCACCTCCTTACCTTAAAGAACCTGCCTTTGCAGTGCTCACACAGATTGTCTGATAGAAAGTAGAAAGCAAGACGGCTGCGAAGTCGTGACACCTCGTGTCCCCTTCGTCTAGCGGTTAGGACTCCGCCCTTTCACGGCGGCAACAGGGGTTCGAATCCCCTAGGGGACGCCACTTGCTGGGTGTGAGTGAAAGGCACAACCAATCAGTATCTCAAAACATGACTTCAGAGTCATGTTTGAGATATTTGCTCTTTAAAAATCTGGATCAAGCTGAAAATTGAAACGACACACTGTGTCTGTTCTCCGTAATAAGAACAGAAATGCGGTGTGTTCGAGTCTCTCAAATTTTCACAACACGAAGTGAAACAGCTTCGGGTTGTGAGGTTAAGCGACTAAGCGTACACGGTGGATGCCCTGGCAGTCAGAGGCGATGAAGGACGTGCTAATCTGCGAAAAGCGCCGGCGAGGTGATATGAACCCTTGACCCGGCGATGTCCGAATGGGGAAACCCAGTGCAATTCGTTGCACTATCGTTAGCTGAATACATAGGTTAACGAGGCGAACCGGGGGAACTGAAACATCTAAGTACCCCGAGGAAAAGAAATCAACCGAGATTCCCCCAGTAGCGGCGAGCGAACGGGGAGCAGCCCGGAGTCTGAATCAGCTTGTGTGTTAGTGGAAGCGTCTGGAAAGTCGCAGGGTACAGGGTGATACTCCCGTACACGAAAGCACACAGGCTGTGAACTCGAAGAGTAGGGCGGGACACGTGGTATCCTGTCTGAATATGGGGGGACCATCCTCCAAGGCTAAATACTCCTGACTGACCGATAGTGAACCAGTACCGTGAGGGAAAGGCGAAAAGAACCCCGGCGAGGGGAGTGAAAAAGAACCTGAAACCGTGTACGTACAAGCAGTGGGAGCACCTTCGGGTGTGACTGCGTACCTTTTGTATAATGGGTCAGCGACTTATATTCTGTAGCAAGGTTAACCGTATAGGGGAGCCGAAGGGAAACCGAGTCTTAACTGGGCGTTAAGTTGCAGGGTATAGACCCGAAACCCGGTGATCTAGCCATGGGCAGGTTGAAGGTTGGGTAACACTAACTGGAGGACCGAACCGACTAATGTTGAAAAATTAGCGGATGACCTGTGGCTGGGGGTGAAAGGCCAATCAAACCGGGAGATAGCTGGTTCTCCCCGAAAGCTATTTAGGTAGCGCCTCGTGAATTCATCTCCGGGGGTAGAGCACTGTTTCGGCTAGGGGGCCATCCCGGCTTACCAACCCGATGCAAACTGCGAATACCGGAGAATGTTATCACGGGAGACACACGGCGGGTGCTAACGTCCGTCGTGAAGAGGGAAACAACCCAGACCGCCAGCTAAGGTCCCAAAGTCATGGTTAAGTGGGAAACGATGTGGGAAGGCACAGACAGCCAGGATGTTGGCTTAGAAGCAGCCATCATTTAAAGAAAGCGTAATAGCTCACTGGTCGAGTCGGCCTGCGCGGAAGATGTAACGGGGCTAAACCATGCACCGAAGCTGCGGCAGCGACACTTATGTGTTGTTGGGTAGGGGAGCGTTCTGTAAGCCTGCGAAGGTGTGCTGTGAGGCATGCTGGAGGTATCAGAAGTGCGAATGCTGACATAAGTAACGATAAAGCGGGTGAAAAGCCCGCTCGCCGGAAGACCAAGGGTTCCTGTCCAACGTTAATCGGGGCAGGGTGAGTCGACCCCTAAGGCGAGGCCGAAAGGCGTAGTCGATGGGAAACAGGTTAATATTCCTGTACTCGGTGTTACTGCGAAGGGGGGACGGAGAAGGCTATGTTGGCCGGGCGACGGTTGTCCCGGTTTAAGCATGTAGGCGGAGGTTCCAGGTAAATCCGGTACCTTGTTAACGCTGAGGTGTGATGACGAGGCACTACGGTGCTGAAGTAACAAATGCCCTGCTTCCAGGAAAAGCCTCTAAGCATCAGGTAACATCAAATCGTACCCCAAACCGACACAGGTGGTCAGGTAGAGAATACCAAGGCGCTTGAGAGAACTCGGGTGAAGGAACTAGGCAAAATGGTGCCGTAACTTCGGGAGAAGGCACGCTGATATGTAGGTGAAGCCCCTGCGGGTGGAGCTGAAATCAGTCGAAGATACCAGCTGGCTGCAACTGTTTATTAAAAACACAGCACTGTGCAAACACGAAAGTGGACGTATACGGTGTGACGCCTGCCCGGTGCCGGAAGGTTAATTGATGGGGTCAGCGGCAACGCGAAGCTCTTGATCGAAGCCCCGGTAAACGGCGGCCGTAACTATAACGGTCCTAAGGTAGCGAAATTCCTTGTCGGGTAAGTTCCGACCTGCACGAATGGCGTAATGATGGCCAGGCTGTCTCCACCCGAGACTCAGTGAAATTGAAATCGCTGTGAAGATGCAGTGTACCCGCGGCAAGACGGAAAGACCCCGTGAACCTTTACTATAGCTTGACACTGAACACTGGTCCTTGATGTGTAGGATAGGTGGGAGGCTTTGAAGCGTGGACGCCAGTCTGCGTGGAGCCGTCCTTGAAATACCACCCTTTAATGGCTGGTGTTCTAACGTAGACCCGTTACCCGGGTTGCGGACAGTGTCTGGTGGGTAGTTTGACTGGGGCGGTCTCCTCCTAAAGAGTAACGGAGGAGCACGAAGGTCAGCTAATCCTGGTCGGACATCAGGAGGTTAGTGCAATGGCATAAGCTGGCTTGACTGCGAGAGTGACGGCTCGAGCAGGTGCGAAAGCAGGTCATAGTGATCCGGTGGTTCTGTATGGAAGGGCCATCGCTCAACGGATAAAAGGTACTCCGGGGATAACAGGCTGATACCGCCCAAGAGTTCATATCGACGGCGGTGTTTGGCACCTCGATGTCGGCTCATCACATCCTGGGGCTGAAGTAGGTCCCAAGGGTATGGCTGTTCGCCATTTAAAGTGGTACGCGAGCTGGGTTTAGAACGTCGTGAGACAGTTCGGTCCCTATCTGCCGTGGGCGCTGGAGAATTGAGGGGGGCTGCTCCTAGTACGAGAGGACCGGAGTGGACGCATCACTGGTGTTCGGGTTGTCATGCCAATGGCACTGCCCGGTAGCTAAATGCGGAAGAGATAAGTGCTGAAAGCATCTAAGCACGAAACTTGCCCCGAGATGAGTTCTCCCTGACCCTTTGAGGGTCCTGAAGGAACGTTGAAGACGACGACGTTGATAGGCCGGGTGTGTAAGCGCAGCGATGCGTTGAGCTAACCGGTACTAATGAACCGTGAGGCTTAACCTTACAACGCCGAAGCTGTTTCGGTGGATTTGAGAAGATTTTCAGCTGATACAGATTACAGAATTTGCCTGGCGGCTGTAGCGCGGTGGTCCCACCTGACCCCATGCCGAACTCAGAAGTGAAACGCCGTAGCGCCGATGGTAGTGTGGGGTCTCCCCATGCGAGAGTAGGGAACTGCCAGGCATCAAATTACGTAGTAAACCGGGGCAATAAACCGGTAGTTGTAGAAGTATTCGGTGGAGCGGTAGTTCAGTCGGTTAGAATACCTGCCTGTCACGCAGGGGGTCGCGGGTTCGAGTCCCGTCCGTTCCGCCACTTATTTAAACTAAGTCTGCTACATTAGCAGGCTTAGTAGTAAGAAATTTAGGGGCGTAGCTCAGTTGGTAGAGCACCGGTCTCCAAAACCGGGTGTCGCGAGTTCGAGTCTCTCCGCCCCTGCCATATAAAGAATCCTTTGCTTCGGCGAAGGATTTTTTTTTGCCTGTAATATTTCAACTTTCCCCTCTTTAAGCCTTTAATTGCGTCCCTGCAACAGGCTGATTCACTCCATCACGCTGATTTTAAGTAGATCTTTGATCTGCCCCTGTTTGTCACTGTTCTGAAGCCAGATAGCGTATAGCGGCCTCTGGAGCAGGGCTGAATCGGTGACCGCATACAGGCCTGGTTTATTACTGGCCCAGCGTTGTGGCAGCCAGGTACAACCTTTAAGCGCTGCGAGTTGTTGGCAGGCTATTTCAGCAGAACTGGTTGTCAGGACTGGAACATCGTCCGCTGCAATCAACCCCGCCTCATGCGGCTGGAAATCGGGGCCCCATTCAAGGCGCAGATAATTCAGGTCGCTTTTCAGAGCGGAAGGTTCCGCCGCATAGAGTCCCAGACTGAACTGGCCGAGAACCTGGCTGCTAAATTCATCCATTTTTGGTGCTTCGGTAGTGATCAGAAGATCCAGTTGTCTTTCATGCAGTTGCTTAACCAGCGACTGCCGTTGCGCAATACGCGCCTCAAACTGCAGATGCCCGTGAGAGCGATATAGCCGACTCAGCCACGGGCTAAGCATGCACTCCCATAGCGAGGCGCTGGCACCGATAGAGAACTCATTATGCTTTGAGGTATGAGCAACCTCTTTACGTGCCGCCTGCCAGGTGTTCATGAGCGTTTCGGCATACGGCAGAAGTTTCTCTCCCGCTGGCGTTAAGCGGATGTTGTTGCGATGGCGGGTGAAAAGGTTTACACCGAGCTGATTTTCAAGCTGTCGAATACGAAAGCTCACTGCCGACTGCGTCAGATAAAGCGCTTCTGCGGCGCGCCCAAAGTGGCGAGTTCTGCTCACTTCGAGAAAAGTTTTTAGCAATTCCGTATCCACGGTATTCTCCGCAAAATTATTTGTCGTTATGATTTAAATGTTTTGTTTGACGCTCTGTCAAGCGTAACTAATACTCCGCGCCATAAATAGCTCGGCCAAAGATATAGGAGCGTGTAGGATGGCGGAAAGCTTTACGACGACTAATCGTTTTTTCGACAACAAAAATTATCCACGCGGATTTTCTCGCCATGGTGATTTCACCATCAAAGAGGCACAACTGCTTGAGCGCCATGGTTATGCCTTCAATGAACTGGATTTGGGAAAACGTGAACCCTCCACTGAAGACGAAAAATCATTTGTTGCCGTCTGCCGTGGCGAGCGCGAGCCAGTAACGGAAGCGGAGCGCGTATGGATCAAATATATGGCGCGTATCAAGCGTCCAAAGCGTTTCCATACTCTGTCTGGTGGTAAACCACAGATGGAAGGTGCGGAAGACTACACCGATTCAGACGATTAATAAAAAGGGGCTAAGGCCCCTTTTTTTATGCCAGCATCTTTTGCAGGTGTAGCAGCAGGCGGTCAATAGCGCGATAGCTCAGCGCTTCCTGTAGATGCCTGCGTTCAATATTTTCACACTCCTCCAGATCGGCAATAGTACGGGCAACTTTTAACAACCGCTGCCACGCACGTACTGACAGACCAAAATGGGTAAGTGTCTCCTCCAGCCACAGCGCGTCATCTGCCGCTAGCCGGCAAAAAGTGCGGATCTCAGCGTTATCCAGATGCGCGTTACGTTTCTTCTGCCTTGCCAGCTGCCTCTCCTGTGCGGCAATCACTCGGTTTCGCACGGTGAGGCTTGATTCCCCCGTTTTATGCGCCTGGCTTAGTAAGCCTGGCGGCGGGAGTGGGATCTCGAGCGATAGATCGAAGCGGTCGAGGAATGGCCCGGACAAGCGACCCAGATAGCGGAGCGTCTGCTCGGGCGAGCAGCGATTATGATTGCCTTGATAGTGCCCCGTTGGGCTGGGGTTCATGGCGGCGATAAGCTGGAAGCGTGCCGGATAACTGATCTTTGCGCGCGTGCGGTAGATATTAATTTGCCCGGATTCAATGGGCTCGCGTAAGGCGTCCAGCACGCGACGCTCAAACTCGGGCAATTCGTCCAGAAACAGAATGCCATTATGTGCCAGTGAGATCTCTCCCGGCGCGGGGATTGCACCTCCACCCACCATGGCTACCAGCGAGGCACTATGATGCGGGGCCCGGAAAGGGCGCTGACGCCATTGTTTATACATTGATGTGGCGCTGACCAGGCTTACGATAGCCGCGCTTTCCAGCGCCTCATGGTTACTGAGTGGCGGCAGCAGAGTGTTGAGCCGGCTCGCGAGCATGGTTTTGCCGGTGCCGGGTGGGCCAATGAGCAGCAGGTTATGCGCACCAGCTGCGGTGATCTCCAGCGCCCTCTTACCCTGTTCCTGGCCGATGATATCGCTGATGTCACACTCGTTATGTTCGGCAACAAACGGCTCCCCAACGGGCGCGGCCAGCTCATGACATCCCTCAAGAAAAGCGCATACTTCCTGGAGGTGTTCAGCAACCAGGCAGCCTTTTTCTTCAATAAGGCTGACTTCAGCAGCATTATCTCTGGCGACGATAATCTCTCTCCCGGCGCGTATAGCCGCCAGAGCGCCAGATATCGCGCCAGGAACCCCTCTTAACGCGCCTGTAAGCGCCAGCTCACCCACAAACTCATATGCGCTTATCCTGGAGGAGGAGAGCTGCTCAGAGGCGACGAGAAGCGCGATGGCGATAGGTAAATCGTATCGTCCCCCTTCCTTAGGGAGATCGGCTGGGGCCAGATTGATGGTGATCTTTTTGGCCGGGAAGGTATAACCACTATTGATGATCGCGCTGCGTACCCGGTCTCTGGCCTCCTTAACGGTAGTTTCGGGCAAGCCGACCAGCGTCAGGCCAGGCAGGCCATTACTGAGATGAACTTCTACGCAAATAAGCGGTGCTTCAACGCCTAATGCAGCGCGGGTATAGACAACCGACAATGACATAAATGGCCTCCTTGTCGTGCCACTATGTCATCTGTCCGACGCGATTTTTACCGTCAGTTCGCGTTTTTACGTGGCCTGTTCATGAATATTTTCCCTTAATTGTAATGTTTTCATCACCATGGAGGCCTGCTCGCAAAAGGGTAATAAGCTTGTCTTCTCACCCTCATTGCCCAGGAAAAAATGAAAATAATTCATTTTCTATTTTTGTCATAAAAAACAATGATTTTTATCTAAACTATTAGCGTAATAAGCAAATGAATTATAAAAAAATGTTGTGTTTGATTCGATATCTGTGATAACTCTTTAGGTATTCCTTCGAACAAGATGCAAAAAGAACAGCAAATGACAGCCCTTCTACGAGTGATTAGCCTGGTCGTGATTAGCGTGGTGGTGATTATTATCCCACCGTGCGGGGCTGCACTTGGACGAGGAAAGGCTTAATAATCAAGCCTTAACGAACTAAGACCCCCGCACCGAAAGGTCCGGGGGTTTTTTTATGACCTTAAAACATAAGCGAGGAGCAGAGGATGAGTAACAGCATAAAATTCTGTTTCTCCCGATTTACGACGGGGAAGTAACTATGAATGGCGCACAATGGGTAGTACATGCGTTGCGAGCGCAGGGAGTCGAGACAGTATTCGGTTACCCGGGTGGTGCAATTATGCCGATTTACGATGCTCTGTATGACGGCGGCGTGGAACATCTGTTGTGCCGACACGAGCAGGGCGCAGCAATGGCGGCCATCGGTTATGCGCGTGCTACGGGGAAAACTGGCGTCTGTATGGCGACCTCTGGCCCGGGCGCGACCAACCTCATCACCGGTCTGGCTGACGCACTGCTCGATTCCGTTCCCGTTGTGGCCATCACCGGTCAGGTTGCCTCTCCCTTCATCGGCACCGATGCTTTCCAGGAAGTGGACGTTCTCGGTTTGTCACTGGCGTGTACGAAACACAGCTTCCTCGTCCAGTCACTCGAAGAGCTGCCTCGCGTCATGGCGGAGGCATTTGAGGTGGCAAACTCAGGCCGTCCTGGTCCGGTTCTGGTTGATATTCCTAAAGATATCCAGGTTGCGCTGGGCGAGCTGGAGCCTCACTTCTCTACCGTTGAGAACGCCGATGATTTCCCGCATACCGAAGCAGATGAAGCGAGCCAGATGCTGACCCACGCGCAAAAACCGATCCTCTACGTAGGCGGCGGCGTTGGGATGGCGCAGGCCGTTCCAGCCCTGCGTGAATTTATCGCGGTTACCCAAATGCCCGCGACCTGCACACTGAAAGGGCTGGGCGCGGTGGATGCCGACTACCCGTACTATCTGGGTATGTTGGGGATGCACGGCACGAAAGCGGCCAACCTTGCGGTGCAGGAGTGCGACCTGTTGATCGCTGTGGGCGCGCGCTTTGACGATCGTGTCACCGGCAAGCTGAATACCTTCGCGCCGAATGCAAAAGTTATTCATATGGATATCGATCCGGCAGAGATGAATAAGCTCCGTCAGGCGCATGTGGCTTTGCAAGGGGATCTCAACGCGCTGTTGCCTGCGTTGCAACAGCCATTAGCGATTGACGCCTGGCGTCAGCATGCGGCAGCGATGCGCCGCGAACATGCCTGGCGCTATGACCATCCGGGTGACGCTATCTATGCGCCGCTGCTGCTGAAACAGCTGTCGGATCGTAAGCCAGCCGACAGCGTAGTCACCACCGACGTGGGCCAGCACCAGATGTGGTCAGCCCAGCACATGACCTACACGCGCCCGGAAAATTTCATCACGTCCAGCGGCTTAGGCACGATGGGCTTTGGTCTGCCTGCCGCCGTTGGGGCGCAGGTAGCGCGCCCGGACGATACGGTCATCTGCATCTCCGGTGACGGCTCCTTCATGATGAACGTACAGGAGCTCGGCACCATCAAGCGTAAGCAGTTGCCGGTGAAGATCGTGCTGCTGGATAACCAACGTTTGGGCATGGTTCGCCAGTGGCAGCAGCTCTTTTTCCAGGAGCGTTACAGCGAAACCACCCTGACCGATAACCCCGATTTCCTCGTTCTGGCCAGCGCCTTCGGCATCCCTGGCCAGCACATCACCCGTAAAGACCAGGTTGAAGCGGCACTTGATGAAATGTTGTCCAGCAAGGGGCCTTACCTGCTTCATGTCTCAATCGACGAGCTTGAGAATGTCTGGCCGTTGGTGCCGCCCGGCGCCAGTAACTCACAAATGCTGGAGAAATTATCATGATGCAACATCAGGTCGCCGTTCAGGCTCGCTTCAACCCGGAAACGTTAGAACGTGTATTGCGCGTGGTGCGCCATCGTGGGTTCCAGATCTGTTCGATGAACATGGAAACCGCCACCGACGCGCAGAACATAAATATTGAATTGACCGTTGCCAGTCAGCGCCCCGTCGAATTACTGTTTAGCCAGTTGAGCAAACTTGTCGACGTCGCCCGGGTTGATATCCAGCAGCGTGCCGCTTCATCACAAACACAACAAATTCGCGCCTGAGCGCAAAGGAAGAAAAATGACGACGAAAAAAGCTGATTTCATTTGGTCCAATGGTGAGATGGTTCGCTGGGAGGACGCTAAAGTCCACGTGATGTCCCATGCGCTTCACTACGGTACTTCTGTATTTGAAGGTATCCGTTGCTACGACTCACACAAAGGCCCGGTGGTGTTCCGTCATCGTGAACACATGCAACGTCTGCGTGATTCAGCCAAAATTTATCGCTTCCCTGTTTCTCAGAGCGTCGACGAGCTGATGGAAGCTTGCCGCGCGGTGCTGCGTAAAAACAACCTGACCAGCGCCTATATTCGTCCGCTGGTTTTCGTGGGTGATGTGGGTATGGGCGTCAACCCGCCAGCCGGTTACACCACCGATGTGATCATCGCCGCGTTCCCGTGGGGAGCATACCTGGGCGCCGAAGCGCTGGAACAGGGGATCGATGCGATGGTCTCCTCCTGGAACCGTGTGGCGCCAAACACTATCCCGACCGCAGCCAAAGCGGGCGGTAACTATCTCTCCTCCCTGCTGGTAGGCAGCGAAGCGCGCCGTCACGGTTATCAGGAAGGTATCGCCCTGGATGTGAACGGCTATATCTCTGAAGGTGCGGGTGAGAACCTGTTTGAAGTGAAAGATGGCGTCCTCTTCACCCCGCCATTCACCTCTTCCGCCCTGCCGGGGATCACCCGCGACGCCATTATCAAACTGGCGCAGGATCTGGGCATTGAAGTGCGCGAGCAGGTGCTGTCCCGTGAATCACTGTATCTGGCCGATGAAGTGTTCATGTCCGGTACCGCAGCAGAGATCACCCCGGTACGCAGCGTCGACGGCATCCAGGTCGGTGAAGGCCGCCGTGGTCCGGTCACTAAACGTATCCAGGAAGCCTTCTTCGGCCTCTTCACCGGCGAAACCGAAGATAAATGGGGTTGGTTGGACCAGGTTAATCCATAAGCATAAATATGGGACGGCACGCACCGTCCCATTTACCAGATAGACGGGAGTAAACAACGCATGCCTAAGTACCGTTCCGCCACCACCACTCACGGCCGCAATATGGCGGGTGCCCGCGCGCTGTGGCGCGCTACCGGAATGACCGATGCCGACTTCGGGAAACCGATTATCGCCGTGGTCAACTCTTTTACTCAGTTTGTGCCGGGCCACGTGCACCTGCGCGACCTCGGGAAGCTGGTTGCCGAGCAGATTGAAGCCTCCGGCGGCGTGGCAAAAGAGTTCAACACCATCGCCGTGGATGACGGGATCGCAATGGGGCACGGGGGCATGCTCTATTCACTGCCGTCGCGCGAGCTGATTGCCGACTCGGTGGAGTACATGGTGAACGCCCACTGTGCCGATGCCATGGTCTGTATCTCTAACTGCGACAAAATCACCCCGGGGATGCTGATGGCCTCCCTGCGCCTGAACATTCCGGTGATCTTCGTCTCCGGCGGCCCAATGGAAGCGGGTAAAACCAAGCTCTCCGATAAGATCATCAAGCTCGACCTGGTTGACGCGATGATTCAGGGCGCGGACCCGAAAGTCTCCGACGAGCAGAGCGAACAGGTTGAACGTTCAGCATGCCCGACCTGCGGCTCCTGCTCCGGGATGTTCACCGCCAACTCGATGAACTGTCTGACCGAAGCGCTGGGCTTATCTCAGCCGGGTAACGGCTCGCTGCTGGCGACCCACGCCGATCGTAAGGAGCTGTTTATCAATGCCGGTAAACGCATCGTTGAGCTGACCAAACGCTACTACGAGCAGGACGATGCCAGCGCGCTGCCCCGCAATATCGCCAGCAAAGCGGCATTTGAAAACGCCATGACGCTGGATATCGCTATGGGCGGTTCCACTAACACCGTTCTGCACCTGCTGGCCGCCGCGCAGGAAGCGGAGATCGATTTCACCATGAGTGATATCGACAAGCTCTCCCGCAAAGTGCCGCAGCTGTGTAAGGTTGCGCCAAGCACGCAGAAATATCACATGGAAGATGTTCACCGTGCCGGTGGCGTGCTGGGGATCCTCGGTGAGCTGGATCGCGCCGGGTTGATGAACCGCGATGTGAAAAACGTGCTGGGCCTGACGCTGCCGCAGGCGCTGGATCAGTATGACGTGATGCTGACCAAAGATGAGTCAGTGAAAAAAATGTTCCGCGCCGGTCCGGCCGGTATCCGTACCACCCAGGCGTTCTCGCAGGATTGTCGCTGGGACAGCCTGGATGACGATCGCGCAGAGGGTTGTATCCGCTCGCTGGAACATGCCTACAGCAAAGATGGTGGCCTGGCGGTTCTGTACGGCAACTTTGCGGAAAACGGCTGTATCGTTAAAACCGCAGGCGTTGATGACAGCATTCTGAAATTTACCGGTCCGGCAAAAGTCTACGAGAGCCAGGATGAGGCGGTAGAAGCGATCCTCGGCGGCAAAGTGGTTGAAGGCGATGTCGTGGTGATCCGCTACGAAGGGCCGAAAGGCGGGCCTGGAATGCAGGAGATGCTCTACCCGACCACCTTCCTGAAATCGATGGGCCTCGGTAAAGCCTGTGCGCTGATCACCGACGGTCGCTTCTCCGGCGGCACCTCCGGTCTCTCTATTGGCCATGTTTCGCCGGAAGCGGCCAGCGGCGGCAACATCGCGATCATCGAAGATGGCGACCTGATTGAAATCGATATTCCGAATCGCGGTATTCAGCTGAAACTGAGCGACCAGGAAATTGCAGCCCGCCGCGAAGCACAGGAAGCGCGTGGGGATAAAGCCTGGACGCCGAAAGATCGCCAGCGTGAAGTCTCCTTCGCCCTGCGCGCATATGCGACCCTCGCGACCAGTGCAGATAAAGGCGCAGTGCGCGATAAATCTAAACTTGGGGGCTAATGATGGCCGAATCCCAACCCTTATCCGCCGCCCCCGAGGGGGCGGAATATCTCAGGGCGGTACTACGCGCGCCGGTTTATGAAGCGGTGCAGGTCACGCCGCTGCAAAAAATGGACAAGCTCTCGGCGCGCCTCGATAACGTCATTCTGGTAAAACGTGAAGACCGTCAGCCGGTACACAGCTTTAAGCTGCGCGGCGCTTACGCGATGATGGCCGGGCTGAACGATGAGCAAAAAGCGCGTGGGGTGATCACGGCGTCTGCGGGCAACCATGCCCAGGGCGTGGCGTTCTCGTCTGCGCGTCTGGGGTTAAAAGCGCTGATCGTAATGCCGGTTGCCACGGCGGATATCAAAGTCGATGCGGTGCGGGGATTTGGCGGTGAAGTGCTGCTCCACGGCGCCAATTTTGACGAAGCGAAAGCCAAAGCCATTGAGCTGGCGCAGCAGCAGGGCTTCACCTGGGTGCCGCCGTTCGATCACCCGATGGTGATTGCCGGGCAGGGTACCCTGGCGCTGGAACTGCTGCAGCAGGATGCCCATCTTGACCGGGTGTTTGTTCCGGTCGGCGGCGGTGGCCTGGCGGCGGGCGTGGCGGTACTCATCAAACAGCTGATGCCGCAGATCAAAGTGATTGCCGTGGAAGCGGAAGATTCTGCCTGCCTGAAGGCGGCGCTGGATGCCGGGCATCCGGTCGATCTCCCGCGCGTTGGGTTGTTTGCCGAGGGTGTGGCGGTGAAACGCATCGGGGATGAGACCTTCCGCGTCTGCCGGGAGTATCTCGACGACATCATCACTGTCGACAGCGATGCGATTTGCGCAGCGATGAAAGATCTCTTCGAGGATGTGCGCGCGGTGGCAGAGCCGTCCGGCGCGCTGGCGCTGGCGGGGATGAAAAAATATATCGCCCAGCACAATATTCGCGGCGAGCGTCTGGCCCATGTCCTTTCCGGCGCTAACGTCAACTTCCACGGCCTGCGCTACGTTTCCGAGCGCTGCGAGCTGGGTGAACAGCGTGAAGCGCTGCTGGCAGTGACCATCCCGGAAGAGAAGGGCAGCTTCCTCAAGTTCTGCCAGCTGCTGGGCGGCCGTTCGGTAACCGAGTTCAACTACCGTTTTGCCGATGCTAAAGATGCCTGCATTTTTGTTGGGGTGCGTTTAAGCCGCGGTCTGGAAGAGCGCAAAGAGATCCTCAGCCTGCTGCATGACGGTGGCTACAGCGTGGTGGATCTCTCTGATGATGAAATGGCGAAGCTGCACGTGCGCTACATGGTGGGCGGGCGTCCGTCTAAACCGTTACGGGAGCGTCTGTTCAGCTTTGAGTTTCCGGAGTCGCCGGGTGCGCTGCTGAAGTTCCTGCATACCCTGGGCACGCACTGGAACATCTCCCTGTTCCACTACCGCAGCCACGGCACCGACTACGGTAGGGTACTGGCGGCGTTTGAACTGGGCGAGCACGAGCCGGATTTCGAAACGCGGCTGAACGAACTGGGCTACGAGTGTCATGACGAAACCGACAACCCGGCGTTCCGTTTCTTCCTGGCGGGCTAGTGGTTGGGCAATATCTTCCAGAACGCATCAATAAGCGGCTCATGCAGCCGCTTTTTTTGTGCGCAGACGCCAAGCTCAAACGGCGTTTTCTCGTCGCTGCGCTCCAGAATCATCACGCGATTGCGCACCGGCTCCGGACTGTTCTCCAGCACCACTTCCGGCAGCAGCGCCACGCCGCAGCCGAGCGCCACCATTGAGACCATCGCCTCATGGCCGCCCACTGTCGCATAGATGGAAGGGTTGCTGATTTTCTGACGACGGAACCACAGCTCAATGCGACGACGCACCGGCCCCTGATCGGCCATGATAAAGGGCACCGTTGACCAGTCGGGCTTCTCCACCGACACCTGGTTGCGCACCGGGCAGGGCAGCGCCGGAGCGATCAGCACTACGGCCAGATTTTCCAGCATTGAGAAGGCCACCGCCCCCGGCAGGGTTTCCGGTTTGCCGGCAATGGCCAGATCCGCTTCACCCGTCACCACCTTTTCCATCGCATCGGCGGCATCGCCGGTGGTGAGTTTAATTTCAACCGAGGGATGCTCCGCGCGGAAGCGGTCAAGAATGGGGGGAAGATGGCTATAGGCGGCCGTGACGGAACAGAAAATATGCAGTTCACCGGAGAGCGACGGCCCCTGCTGGTCGATGGTGTGGCGCAGCTGCTGATACTGCAATAACGTCTGTTGGGCAAACGTACGCAACTCTTCCCCCGCTTCGGTGAGCGTCACCGTGCGGTTATCACGCACAAACAGCGGCTGGCCGAGATCCTCTTCCAGACGCTGGATCTGGCGGGAAAGCGTGGAGGGGCTGACATGCATCGCCCGCGCGCTGCGGCCAAAATGGCGGCTTTCCGCCAGATGCAAAAACATTTTTAGATCGCGTAAATCCACCGATTCCACTCCCCCTTTTTACATTGCAAATATTGCAACGTGACGTTGTGAATATATCAATTTCCGCAATAAATTTCCTGTTGTAATGTGGGTACATTCTCGCTGAACAGCGAACCTAACAATAAGACACACAACATCACGAGGTATCACCATGGCTAACTACTTCAACACACTGAACCTGCGCCAGCAGCTGGCGCAGCTGGGCAAATGCCGCTTTATGGCGCGCGATGAATTTGCCGATGGCGCAAGCTACCTTCAGGGTAAGAAAGTGGTCATCGTCGGCTGTGGCGCACAGGGTCTGAACCAGGGCCTGAACATGCGCGACTCCGGCCTGGATATCTCTTACGCCCTGCGTAAAGAAGCGATTGCTGAGAAGCGTGCTTCCTGGCGCAAAGCGACCGAAAACGGCTTCAAAGTGGGTACCTACGAAGAGCTGATCCCACAGGCAGATCTGGTTGTTAACCTGACGCCAGACAAACAGCACTCTGACGTTGTGCGTTCCGTACAGCCTATGATGAAAGATGGCGCGGCGCTGGGTTATTCCCACGGCTTCAACATCGTTGAAGTGGGCGAGCAGATCCGTAAAGACATCACCGTCGTGATGGTGGCGCCAAAATGCCCGGGTACCGAAGTGCGTGAAGAGTACAAGCGTGGTTTCGGTGTGCCGACCCTGATCGCGGTTCACCCGGAAAACGATCCGAAAGGCGAAGGGATGGCGATCGCCAAAGCATGGGCAGCAGCTACCGGCGGCCACCGTGCGGGCGTGCTGGAATCCTCCTTCGTGGCCGAAGTGAAGTCTGACCTGATGGGCGAGCAGACTATCCTGTGCGGCATGCTGCAGGCCGGTTCTCTGCTCTGCTTCGATAAGCTGGTGGAAGAGGGTACTGACCCGGCATACGCGGAAAAACTGATTCAGTTCGGCTGGGAAACCATCACCGAAGCGCTGAAGCAGGGCGGCATCACCCTGATGATGGATCGCCTGTCTAACCCGGCGAAACTGCGTGCCTTCGCCCTGTCCGAGCAGCTGAAAACCATCATGGCACCGCTGTTCCAGAAACATATGGACGACATCATCTCCGGCGAGTTCTCTTCCGGCATGATGGCTGACTGGGCCAACGACGATAAGAAACTGCTGACCTGGCGCGAAGAGACCGGTAAGACCGCGTTTGAGACCGCTGAGCAGTATGAAGGCAAAATCGGCGAGCAGGAGTACTTCGATAAAGGCGTTCTGATGATTGCGATGGTGAAAGCGGGCGTTGAGCTGGCGTTCGAAACCATGGTGGATTCCGGCATCATCGAAGAGTCTGCTTACTATGAATCCCTGCACGAGCTGCCGCTGATTGCGAACACCATCGCCCGTAAGCGTCTGTATGAGATGAACGTGGTTATCTCCGATACCGCTGAATACGGTAACTACCTGTTCTCTTATGCCTGCGTACCGCTGCTGAAAGAGTTCATGACCACCCTGCAGCCAGGCGATCTGGGCAAAGCGATTGCCGAAGGTGCGGTAGATAATGCCCAACTGCGTGACGTGAACGAAGCGATTCGCAGCCACGAGATCGAGAAAGTAGGTCACAAACTGCGTGGCTATATGACCGATATGAAACGTATCGCAGTAGCAGGCTAAAACCTCATGTCGGGTGGCGCTGTGCTTACCCGACCTACAAAGCTGTATCAAGTAGGCCGGGTAAGGCGAAGCCGCCACCCGGCTTTTTATCTGCGGTACAGCACTTTAATAACGTGGTAACCGAACTGAGTGTGCAGCGGGCCGGTTGGCTCCAGCACCGGGCAGGAGAAGACCACTTTATCGAACGCCGGAACCATCTGACCCTGGCGGAATTCACCCAGATCGCCGCCGCGTTTGCCTGACGGGCAAATAGAGTGCTTCTTCGCCAGCTTGCCGAAGTCGGCGCCGTTTTTAATCTGCTCCAGAAGATCCAGAGCCAGTTTCTCTTCTTTAACAAGAATATGCAGTGCTGCTGCTGTTTTTGCCATGATCGTGCCTTGAAGGGTTGAGTTAAATCGGGGCGCAATATACCACGCGTTAGCGGCGATACAGCACCTTAATGATATGGTAGCCATACTTCGTTTTGACCGGGCCGCAGGGTTTTAGCAGCGGGCAGCTAAAAACCGCCTCATCGAAAGGGCCCACCATCACACCCTGCTTAAATTCCCCTAAATCGCCGCCGTTGCGCCCGGAGGGACATTTAGAGTAGCGCTTCGCCAGATGATCGAAGCTGATGCCGCGTTCCAGTTTGGCAAGGATCTCCTGCGCCAGCTTCTCTTCTTTTACCAGAATGTGCAGGGCCGCTGCGCTCTTTTTCATGGTTCTGCTCTCGGGGTTAATCGCGTTTTGTTCACTTTATCATTAGCCGGTAAATCTGCGCCCGGCTTTCTGCTACAATCCCCACCCCGTTCGAAGATTGAGCAATATTCCCATGCGTTTAAACCCTGGACAACAACAAGCGGTCGAATTCGTTACTGGACCATGCCTGGTGCTGGCAGGGGCGGGTTCCGGTAAAACCCGCGTCATCACCAACAAAATCGCCCACCTGATCCGCGGCTGCGGCTATCAGGCACGCCACATCGCCGCGGTGACCTTTACCAACAAAGCGGCGCGCGAGATGAAAGAGCGTGTCGGGCAGACGTTAGGGCGCAAAGAGGCCCGCGGCCTGATGATCTCCACCTTCCATACCCTGGGGCTGGATATCATAAAGCGCGAATATGCGGCGTTGGGGATGAAAGCCAACTTCTCGCTGTTTGACGATACCGATCAGGTGGCATTGCTCAAGGAGCTGACCGAAGGGCTGATCGAAGATGACAAAGTGGTGCTGCAGCAGTTGATCTCCACGATCTCAAACTGGAAAAACGATCTGATGAGCCCTGCCCAGGCCGCCGCAAGCGCCAAAGGGGAGCGGGATCGGATCTTCGCCCACTGCTACAGCCTGTATAACGATCATCTCAAAGCCTGCAACGTGCTCGACTTTGACGACCTGATCCTGCTGCCCACGCTGCTGCTGCAAAGCAATGAAGAGGTGCGTGAGCGCTGGCAGAACAAGATCCGCTACCTGCTGGTGGATGAATATCAGGACACCAACACCAGCCAGTACGAGCTGGTGAAACTGCTGGTGGGTCAGCGGGCGCGTTTCACCGTGGTGGGTGACGATGACCAGTCGATCTACTCCTGGCGCGGCGCTCGTCCACAGAACCTGGTCCTGCTCAGTAAGGACTTCCCGGCGCTGCAGGTGATCAAGCTGGAGCAGAACTACCGCTCATCCGGGCGTATTCTGAAGGCGGCCAACATCCTGATCGCCAATAACCCACATGTGTTTGAAAAACGCCTCTTTTCCGAACTGGGATACGGCACGGAGCTGAAGGTGCTCAGCGCCAACAATGAAGATCACGAAGCCGAGCGCGTGGCGGGCGAACTGATTGCCCATCACTTCGTGAACAAAACCAACTACAAAGATTACGCCATTCTCTATCGCGGAAATCACCAGTCGCGCGTCTTTGAAAAGATGCTGATGCAGAACCGCATCCCGTACAAAATTTCCGGCGGAACCTCGTTCTTCTCGCGCCCGGAAATCAAGGATCTGCTCGCCTACCTGCGGGTACTGACCAACCCGGACGATGACAGTGCTTTCCTGCGGATCGTCAATACGCCGAAGCGCGAGATTGGCCCGGCGACACTGCAAAAACTGGGCGAGTGGGCGATGACCCGCAACAAGAGCCTGTTAACGGCCAGTTTCGATATGGGTCTGAGCCAGACCTTAACCGGGCGTGGCTATGAATCGCTGACCCGCTTTACCCACTGGCTGCGCGAGATCCAGCAGCTCAGCGAGCGGGAGCCGATTAATGCGGTGCGGGATCTGATCCGCGGCATCGACTATGAATCCTGGCTGTATGAAACTTCCGCCAGCCCGAAAGCGGCCGAGATGCGGATGAAGAACGTCAACCAGCTTTTCACCTGGATGACTGAGATGCTGGAAGGGACGGAGATCGATGAACCGATGACCCTGACCCAGGTGGTTACCCGCTTTACCCTGCGCGATATGATGGAGCGTGGTGAAAGCGAAGAGGAGGCGGATCAGGTGCAGCTGATGACCCTGCATGCCTCGAAAGGGCTGGAGTTCCCGTATGTCTATCTGGTGGGTATGGAAGAGGGCTTACTGCCGCACCAGAGCAGCATTGATGAAGACAACGTCGATGAAGAGCGTCGTCTGGCCTATGTGGGCATCACGCGGGCGCAAAAAGAGCTGACATTTACGCTGTGTAAGGAGCGGCGCCAGTATGGAGAGCTGGTACGCCCGGAGCCGAGCCGTTTCCTGCTGGAGTTACCTCAGGATGATGTGCGCTGGGAGCAGGAACGTAAGGTCATCACCGCCGAAGAGCGGATGCACAAAGGGCAGGCCAGCATCGCCAATATTCGCGCCATGATGGAAAAAGCGAAAAACCGCTAGGCTGAAGGCCCGGTATGCGTAGCGCTACCGGGCATATCGTCGTAATTAATGAACCTCAAGCGCCCAGTGCACGTAGCTCTGCCACTGGGACTCCTGTACCAGCATTTCGGCGCCCAGCGGATGCGTATCGAGCCAGTTTTCCGGTAAGGCTAGCGTCAGTTTCTCTCCTTCCGCCTTCAGCGTGATGGCCGGCAACAGATCGTCCCGGCGACGGCTGGCAAAGAGGATCGCCAGACGCAGCAGGCGGCACAGATGTTCCGCCACGCGCGGCGGAACCGCGTTTTGCTGGTGGAGCGAAGAGAGATCGACAGGGTTGGTCTGGTTTAACAGCAGCGTCGCCAGGAGTTTCTTTTGCGCCGGGGTAAAGCCGGGCAAATCGAGATTGCGTACCAGATACGCCGCGTGCAGCGGCGCTTGTTTGAAATCGACGCTCAGGCCAATTTCATGTAGCTGACAGGCGCTCAGGAGTAGTTCGCGACAGATAGGCTCAATATGCCACTCATTTTCGACGTGATCGAGGAATTTTGTCGCAAGCCTGGCGACCCGGTGCGCCTGCTCAATATCGACCATAAACCGGCGCTGGATGTTGCGCAGGGTGTGGTCGCGAATATCCTGATCGACCGCCAGATGTAGCATGCCGTAGACCAGCCCTTCCCGCAGCGCGCCACCCGCAAGGGTCATGCACTGAATATTCAGTTCGGTGAAAATGGCAATCAGGATCGCCAGCCCGCTCGGGAAGACCAGCGCGCGTTCAAGGGTGAGTCCTTCAATTTCCAGCTCTTCCAGGCGGCCACAGAGGATCGCGCGCTGTTTTAACTGCTGAAGTTTCGCCAGCGTGATGCGCTCATCCATCCCCTGCGCCATCATGATTTCCTGCAGCGCCTGGACGGTGCCGGACGCGCCAACGCAGACTTTCCAGCCGTGATAACGCAGTTCATCGGCCACCGGACGCAGCACTTCGCGCGCGGCTTTTTCCGCGTCATCAAAGTTTTCTTGCGCCAGATTTCGATCGGTGAAGTAGCGTTCAAGCCAGGTGACACAGCCCATCGATAAGCTGTTGAGGGATGTCGCCTGAGCGCCATTACCGGTGACCAGCTCAGTGCTTGCACCACCGATATCCACCACCAGACGACGCTCGTCACCGCCCGTGGTATGCGCTACCCCCTGATAAATCAGGCGGGCTTCTTCTTCACCGCTGATCACCTGTATCGGGCAGCCCAGGATCTGCTGGGCAGTGGCAATAAATTCACCGGCATTCACCGCCAGACGCAGGGTGGCGGTAGCAACAACACGGATTTGCTGGGTAGGGATATCCTGCAGACGCTCGGCAAAAAGACGCAGACATTGCCAGCCGCGCTCCATGGCTTCTGGAGAGAGCTGATTATCAGCACTCAGGCCCGCCGCGAGGCGGACCTTACGCTTAATACGCGCCAGCGTTTGAACACTGCCCGCCACCTCGCGCACAACCAGCATATGAAAACTATTCGAACCTAAATCAATAGCTGCATAGAGCGAGGTAGACCGGAGCATATTTTTAGCCTGAACGACGACGATTACGCGGTGCGCTGTTACGGCGCGGACCATTGCCAGAACGCGCGCGGGTCAGGCGCTTCGGCGGCGGAAGCTCGCTTAACAGCGCTTCCGGGTTATATTTACTGACCGGAATTGAGTGGCCGATATAGGTCTCAATGGCGGGCAGATTCAGCGCGTACTCTTCACAGGCCAGGCTGATGGAGTGCCCGCTGGCGCCCGCACGACCGGTACGCCCGATACGGTGAACGTAATCTTCGCAGTCATCCGGCAGGTCATAGTTGAAGACGTGCGTGACCGCCGGGATGTGCAGGCCGCGCGCGGCGACATCCGTTGCAACCAGAATATCCAGATCGCCACGGGTAAACTCTTCAAGAATGCGCAGACGTTTTTTCTGTGCGACATCGCCCGTTAACAGACCAACACGGTGTCCATCCGCAGCCAGGTGGCCCCAGATATCTTCACAGCGGTGTTTAGTGTTGGCGAAAACGATCGCGCGATCCGGCCACTCTTCTTCAATGAGCGACTGCAGCAGACGCATTTTCTCTTCGTTAGAAGGGTAGAAGAGCTCTTCTTTAATACGGTGGCCGGTTTTCTGTTCCGGTTCCACTTCGACGTATTCGGCGTTGTTCATCTGTTCGAACGCCAGTTCACGGACGCGATAAGAGAGCGTGGCCGAGAACAGCATATTCAGACGCTGGTTAGCGGCAGGCATGCGACGGAACAGCCAACGGATATCTTTAATAAAGCCGAGATCGTACATGCGATCGGCTTCGTCCAGCACCACAACCTGGATAGCGCCGAGGTTAATGTGGTTCTGCTTCGCGTAATCGATAAGACGGCCGGTGGTGCCGATCAGAATATCGACGCCGCTTTCCAGCACTTTCAGCTGTTTGTCATAACCGTCACCGCCGTAGGCCAGGCCGAGTTTCAGGCCGGTAGCTTGCGCCAGGGGTTCTGCATCAGCGTGGATCTGGACCGCCAGTTCTCGCGTCGGTGCCATAATCAGCGCGCGCGGTTGGTTAACTTTACGGTCAGCAATTGCCGGATGAGAGAGTAAATAATGAAACGTTGACGTTAAAAACGCCATCGTTTTGCCGGTACCGGTTTGCGCCTGCCCTGCAACGTCGCGACCCGCCAGCGTCAGCGGAAGGGCGAGAGCCTGAATGGGCGTGCAGTTATGAAACCCTTTTGTTTCAAGGGCTTCGATCACTTTTGGGTGCAGGGCGAAGTCGGAAAACTTCTGTTCTGTTAAATGTGTTTTGCTCATAGTGTGGTAGAATATCAGCTTACTATTGCTTTACGAAAGCGTATCCGGTGAAATAAAGTCAACCTTTAGTTGGTTAATGCGACATCAACAGGTCGTTGATGGATGCAAGATCAACGCGCCAGGCTTATTCCTGTGGAGTTATATATGAGCGATAAAATTATTCACCTGACTGACGACAGTTTTGACACGGACGTACTTAAAGCTGACGGGCTGATCCTCGTCGATTTCTGGGCTGAATGGTGTGGTCCTTGCAAAATGATCGCCCCGATTCTGGATGAGATCGCCGACGAATATCAGGGCAAACTGACCGTGGCTAAACTGAACATCGACCAGAACCCGGGCACCGCGCCAAAATATGGCATCCGCGGCATCCCGACTCTGCTGCTGTTTAAAAACGGTGAAGTAGCAGCGACCAAAGTGGGCGCCCTGTCCAAAGGTCAGCTGAAAGAGTTCCTGGACGCCAATCTGGCGTAAGGCTTCTCGTCTGTGCGTCCAGGGTTTCTAAATTGTTTGGATCTCTGGACGCCCGGCTTGAGTCGTGCTAAGTTACCTATGACTTCGTTTTAAACATACCTTGTTGTTTGAATCTTGTTTTACCCGATACTTCCCGTTGTTGACATAAACAGTGCGAGAAGTGGATAGATTCCGGGCTTGTCACTCAATCCGTCTTGTCGTTTCAGTTCTGTGCTTTCCCTGTGAGCAGACAGCGAACAGACATGAGTTGATAGCCGTTAACAGGCATGGATGACCCTGCCATACCATTCACAAATTAAGTTCGAGTATTACCCCGAGTTTAAGAACCCACACCATTATGAATCTTACCGAATTAAAGAATACGCCGGTTTCTGAGCTGATCACTCTCGGCGAAAATATGGGGCTGGAAAACCAGGCTCGTATGCGCAAGCAGGACATCATTTTTGCCATCCTGAAGCAGCACGCAAAGAGTGGCGAAGATATCTTTGGCGACGGTGTGCTGGAGATATTGCAGGACGGATTTGGTTTCCTCCGCTCTGCAGACAGCTCCTACCTCGCCGGTCCTGATGATATCTACGTTTCTCCCAGCCAAATCCGCCGTTTCAACCTCCGCACTGGTGACACCATTTCAGGTAAGATTCGTCCTCCTAAAGAGGGTGAACGCTACTTTGCGCTGCTGAAAGTTAACGAAGTTAACTACGATAAGCCGGAAAACTCGCGCAATAAGATCCTGTTCGAAAACTTAACGCCGCTGCACGCGAACTCACGCCTGCGCATGGAGCGTGGTAACGGTTCTACTGAAGACTTAACCGCTCGCGTTCTGGATCTGGCTTCGCCGATTGGTCGCGGTCAGCGTGGTCTGATTGTCGCGCCGCCAAAAGCGGGTAAAACCATGCTGCTGCAGAATATCGCGCAGAGCATCGCTTACAACCACCCAGACTGCGTACTGATGGTACTGCTGATTGACGAACGTCCGGAAGAAGTGACCGAGATGCAGCGTCTGGTGAAAGGTGAAGTTGTGGCGTCGACCTTTGACGAACCTGCCTCCCGCCACGTTCAGGTTGCTGAAATGGTTATCGAGAAGGCGAAGCGTCTGGTTGAGCATAAGAAAGACGTTATCATCCTGCTTGACTCCATCACCCGTCTGGCGCGTGCCTACAACACCGTGGTGCCAGCGTCCGGTAAAGTCTTGACCGGTGGTGTGGATGCCAACGCCCTGCATCGTCCGAAGCGTTTCTTCGGTGCTGCGCGTAACGTGGAAGAGGGCGGTAGCCTGACCATCATCGCAACCGCGCTGATCGATACCGGTTCGAAGATGGATGAAGTAATTTACGAAGAGTTTAAAGGTACAGGCAACATGGAACTGCACCTGTCGCGTAAAATCGCTGAAAAACGCGTCTTCCCGGCTATCGATTACAACCGTTCCGGTACCCGTAAAGAAGAGCTGCTCACCACTCAGGAAGAGCTGCAGAAAATGTGGATCCTGCGCAAAATTATCCATCCAATGGGTGAAATCGACGCGATGGAGTTCCTCATTAACAAGCTGGCGATGACGAAAACTAACGATGATTTCTTCGATATGATGAAACGCTCGTAATATAAATAAAGCGCCGAAACGCCACGTTTTTACGTGGCGTTTTTCTTTTATGGCTTATACGCTGTAACAGTAAGCTGTCAAATTATACTGCCGGGGACGAAAATCGGAATGTTCGTCAAAGCAGAAAAGTAATTGTCTGAAAAATAAACAAAGGGACTTGGGCGAGGCCTGCTTTTTCCTTCTTGAGCCGAGCCTTCAAGGTTATACTTTCGGGATTAACATTTGTTGAGAGCATCCATTGTGAATCTACTCACTGCGGTGACTGAGCTAATCAGTATTTTTCTTTTTACCACCTGTTTTTTATTCCTCGCCCGTAAGGTCGCGAAGAGAGTCGGACTGGTGGATAAGCCCAATTATCGTAAACGCCATCAAGGCTTGATTCCGCTGGTTGGTGGGATCTCGGTTTACGCGGGTATCTGCTTCACCTTCGCCATTGCGGATTATTATATCCCTCATGCGGCACTCTATCTGGCCTGTGCCGGCGTGCTGGTGCTGGTTGGCGCGCTGGATGACCGATACGATATCAGCGTCAAATTCCGCGCCGCGGTTCAGGCGGCTATCGGCGTCATCATGATGGTGGTAGGGAAACTCTATCTCAGCAGCCTGGGCTACATCTTTGGCACCTGGGAGATGGTACTGGGGCCATTCGGCTACTTCCTGACGTTGTTTGCCGTATGGGCGGCGATTAACGCCTTTAACATGGTAGACGGCATTGACGGTCTGCTTGGTGGGCTCTCCAGCGTCTCCTTCGCGGCTATCGGCATCATCCTCTGGTTTGATGGCCAGTACAGCCTGTCGATGTGGTGCTTCGCGATGATCGCCGCCATTCTGCCTTATATCTGCCTTAACCTCGGTGTCCTGGGACGTCGCTACAAGGTCTTTATGGGGGATGCCGGCAGTACGCTGATTGGCTTTACCATCATCTGGATCCTGCTGGAAACTACTCAGGGTAACACCCATCCAATCAGTCCGGTGACGGCACTGTGGATCATCGCCATTCCATTGATGGATATGGTGGCAATAATGTACCGCCGTCTGCGTAAAGGCATGAGTCCCTTCTCCCCAGACCGCCAGCATATTCATCATCTTATTATGCGTGCCGGCTTCACCTCACGACAGGCATTTGTCTTGATTACGCTGGCCGCTGCGCTGTTAGCCGGGATTGGCGTTGCCGCAGAATATGCACATTTCATTCCTGAATGGGTAATGTTGGTATTATTCTTGCTTGCATTTTTCCTGTACGGCTACTGTATTAAACGCGCATGGAAAGTAGCGCGCTTTATTAAACGCGTAAAACGCCGTATGCGTAGAAATAATGGCAATAACCCAACTTTAACTAAGTAAATCGGGACTGTAATGACTCAACCGTTGGCGGGAGCAAAATCAGTGGTAACTGAGAATGAGCTGGATGTTCGTGGCTTGTTCCGCGTGTTATGGGCGGGCAAGTTTTGGATTGCAGGTATTGCGCTGGGCTTTGCACTTATCGCTCTGGCCTATACCTTTTTCGCCAGACAAGAGTGGAGTGCGACGGCGATTACCGACCGTCCTACGGTGAATATGCTTGGAGGTTTCTACTCTCAGCAACAGTTTCTGCAGAATCTGGATGTAAAAGCGAATCCTGCGACCGCCGACCAGACTTCGGTAATGGACGAGTCCTACAAAGAGTTTGTTATGCAGCTCGCCTCCTGGGATACGCGCCGTGATTTCTGGAACCAGACCGACTATTTCAAACAGAGAATGGTCGGCAACAGCAAAGCCGATGCAGCCCTGCTGGATGAGCTGATCAACAACATTCAGTTTATGGCGGGCGATCCGCTGCGCAACATCAACGACAGCGTCAAGCTGATCGCTGAAACCGCGCCGGACGCGAATAACCTGCTGCGTCAGTATGTCGCTTTCGCCAGCCAGCGCGCAGCAAGCCACCTTAATGATGAGCTGAAAGGCGCCTGGGCGGCGCGTACCGTGCAGATGAAAGCGCAGGTCAAACGTCAGGAAGAGGTCGCCAAAGCCATCTTTAACCGCCGGGTACATAACCTCGATCAGGCGCTGAAGATTGCTGAAAAGAGCAATATCTCGCGCAGTGAAACCGATGTGCCTGCCGATGAACTGCCCGATTCTGAAATGTTCCTGCTGGGGCGTCCTATGCTCCAGGCGCGCCTGGAAAATCTGCAGGCCGTTGGGCCAGATTTTGACCTCGATTACGACCAGAACCGCGCCATGCTCAACACCCTCAACGTCGGTCCGACACTGGACCCGCGTTTTCAGACCTATCGTTATTTGCGAACACCTGAAGAACCTGTAAAACGCGATAGTCCACGTCGCGCATTCCTGATGATTATGTGGGGGATTGTGGGTGCTTTAATTGGCGCAGGCGTGGCATTAACCCGTCGTCGCAAAATTTAAGAACGCCGTCTACGATGAAGGCTGCTGGCCTTCATCGCTTAATCGAAGAGAATCGATGTGAAAGTACTCACTGTCTTTGGTACAAGGCCGGAAGCCATCAAGATGGCGCCTCTGGTCCATGCGCTGGCAAGCGACCCTTATTTTGAGGCGAAAGTTTGCGTTACCGCGCAGCATCGGGAGATGCTGGATCAGGTCCTAAAACTCTTTTCCATTGTTCCCGACTACGACCTCAATATTATGAAGCCGGGGCAAGGGCTAACCGAAATTACCTGCCGTATTCTGGAAGGTTTAAAACCTATTCTGGAGTCGTTCAGGCCGGATGTCGTGCTGGTGCACGGCGATACCACCACCACCATCGCCACCAGTCTGGCGGCATTCTATCAACGTATTCCGGTTGGACATGTCGAAGCCGGTTTACGCACGGGCGATCTCTCCTCCCCGTGGCCAGAAGAGGCGAACCGGACCCTGACCGGGCATCTGGCAATGTATCACTTTGCGCCAACCGAGAACTCCCGTCAGAACCTGCTGCGCGAAAACGTTAACGACCAGCACATTTTTGTCACCGGCAACACGGTGATCGACGCGCTGATCTGGGTGCGCGACCGGGTGCTGGCGAACGACAGCCTGCGTGGGCAACTGGCCGAACAGTATCCGTTCCTCGCTAACGGTAAAAAGATGATTCTGGTCACCGGACACCGGCGGGAAAGTTTTGGCCAGGGCTTCGAGCAAATTTGCCATGCGCTGGCTGAAATCGCCGCGCGTAACGAAGATGTCCAGATCGTCTATCCGGTGCATCTGAACCCTAATGTCAGCGAGCCGGTCAACCGCATCCTGGGGCATGTCAAAAACGTCATACTTATTGAGCCGCAGGACTATCTGCCATTCGTCTGGCTGATGAACCATGCCTGGCTGATCCTGACGGACTCAGGCGGAATTCAGGAAGAAGCGCCTTCACTGGGGAAACCGGTGCTGGTGATGCGTGAAACCACCGAGCGTCCTGAAGCGGTTAAAGCGGGGACGGTAAGGCTGGTGGGGACCGATTCACGAGCCATCGTGGAAGAGGTGACGCGCCTGCTACATAACAACGAAGAGTATCAGGCCATGAGCCGGGCCCATAACCCGTATGGTGATGGCCAGGCCTGTGACCGCATTTTGTACGCACTTAAACACAATCGGGTATCGCTATGAGTTTTACTACCATTTCTGTCATTGGTCTTGGCTACATTGGGCTGCCCACGGCGGCGGCATTTGCCTCCCGTCAAAAACAGGTAGTGGGTGTTGATATCAACCAGCATGCGGTTGAGACGATCAACAAGGGTGAAATTCATATCGTTGAGCCAGATCTCGACAAGGTGGTAAAAACCGCCGTTGAAGGGGGATACCTCAGGGCCAGTACCACACCAGTGGTTGCCGATGCCTACCTGATTGCTGTGCCGACGCCATTCAAAGGCGAGCATGAGCCGGATATGGCCTATGTCGAAGCGGCAGCGAAATCCATCGCCCCGGTACTGAAAAAAGGCGCGCTGGTGATCCTCGAATCCACCTCACCGGTGGGTGCCACTGAGCAAATGGCCCAGTGGCTGGCTGAGGCGCGCCCGGATCTGACTTTCCCGCAGCAGGCGGGCGAGCAGGCCGATATCAACGTCGCCTACTGCCCGGAGCGCGTGCTGCCGGGGCAGGTGATGGTCGAACTGATTAAAAACGATCGGGTTATTGGCGGCATGACTCCGGTCTGTTCCGCCCGCGCCAGCGAGCTGTATAACATCTTCCTCGAAGGCGAGTGCGTGGTGACCAACTCCCGTACCGCTGAGATGTGCAAACTCACCGAAAACAGCTTCCGCGACGTGAACATTGCGTTTGCTAATGAGCTGTCGCTGATTTGCGCCGATCAGGGGATTAACGTCTGGGAACTGATTCGTCTGGCGAACCGCCATCCGCGCGTGAATATCCTGCAACCCGGGCCGGGCGTAGGCGGGCACTGCATCGCGGTCGACCCGTGGTTTATCGTGTCGCAGAACCCCCAGCAGGCGCGTCTTATCCGTACCGCCCGCGAAGTTAACGACAGCAAGCCGCACTGGGTACTGAACCAGGTGAAAGCCACCCTGGCAGATTACCTGACCCAAAGCGGCAAGCGCGCGAACGAGGTGACCATCGCCTGTTTTGGTCTCGCCTTTAAGCCGAACATTGACGATCTGCGTGAAAGCCCGGCGATGGAAATTGCTGAGATGATTGCCGACTGGCACAGCGGTGAAACGCAGGTGGTGGAGCCCAATATTCATGAACTGCCGAAAAAACTGGCTGGACACTGCGCCCTGACCAGCGTTGAAGAGGCGCTGGCAACCGCCGATGTGCTGGTGCTGCTGGTGGACCATAACGAGTTTAAAGCGATCCAGGGCGAGGCCGTCCGTCAGGAATTTATCGTTGATACCAAAGGGGTCTGGCGTTGAGTCAGCTCCACGGTGCGTTACAGCCGCTGGAGTGGGAAAGCGAGTTTTTTGCCCTTCCCACGGCGCTTGTGCGCCTCTCTGATGATGCTCCGCTGCTGACGGCTTCCGGGCTGGACGCCTGGCAGCGGGTGCAGGCTAAAATTCCGGCCACCCGCGCCGACTGGCTGGACGCGTTACAGGCGCAGGGCTTCAGGCTGGTGGAAGGCGAAGTCGATCTCGCCATTACCGTGACGCACCACGCTTGCCCTGGCGCGGAACCTGCGATGGAGCAGGATATCCCGGCGCTGCGCCAGCTGGCTGCTCAGGCCTTTGCGCAGAGCCGCTTTCGCGCCCCCTGGTACGCACCTGACGACAGCGGTCGCTTCTATGCCCAGTGGATCGAGAATGCGGTAAAAGGCACCTTCGACCATCTTTGCCTGGTGTTCCGCGCGCCGAATGGCGCCATCCAGGGCTTTGTCTCCCTGCGCAAGCTCAGCGACAACGAGGCGCGTATCGGTCTGCTGGCCGGGCGCGGTATGGGCGAGAAGTTAATGCAGGCGGCGCTGCACTGGGCGCAGCAACAGCAGATTTCTACTTTGCGGGTGGCGACCCAGATGGGCAACACCGCCGCGCTTAAACGTTATATCGCAAGCGGCGGCAACATCGAAACGACCGCTTACTGGCTATACAGGTGACAAGATGATCCCATTTAATGCGCCTCCTGTGGTGGGCACCGAACTCGATTACATGCAGTCTGCGATGGGCAGCGGCAAACTTTGCGGCGATGGCGGCTATACGCGCCGTTGCCAGCAGTGGATGGAGCAGCGCTTTCAGAGCGCGAAAGTCCTCCTGACCCCCTCCTGCACCGCCTCGCTGGAGATGGCGGCCCTGTTGCTGGACATCGGTCCTGGCGATGAAGTGATCATGCCGAGCTACACCTTTGTCTCCACCGCCAACGCTTTCGTGCTGCGCGGGGCGAAAATCGTCTTTGTCGATATCCGTCCGGATACCATGAACATTGACGAGACGCTGATTGAAGCGGCGATCACCGACAAGACCCGCGCCATCGTGCCGGTACACTATGCCGGGGTGGCGTGCGAGATGGACACCATCATGGCGATTGCCAAAAAGCATAACCTGTACGTGGTGGAAGATGCCGCACAGGGAGTTATGTCCACCTACAAGGGCCGCGCGTTGGGCACCATCGGGCACATCGGCTGCTTCAGCTTCCACGAAACCAAAAACTACACCGCAGGCGGAGAAGGCGGCGCGACGTTGATTAACGATCGCGCCCTGGTGGAGCGTGCGGAGATCATCCGCGAGAAAGGGACCAACCGCAGCCAGTTCTTCCGTGGGCAGGTGGATAAGTACACCTGGCGCGATATCGGCTCCAGCTATCTGATGGCGGATCTGCAGGCGGCGTACCTGTGGGCACAGCTGGAGGCGGCAGACCGTATCAACCAGCAGCGTCTGGCGCTGTGGCAGACCTATCACGATGCGCTGGCTCCCCTGGCGCGCAAGGGCCGTATCGAACTGCCGACCATTCCGGCGGATTGCGTCCATAACGCCCATATGTTCTATATCAAGCTGCGGGATAACGACGATCGCAGCGCGCTTATTGCATATCTGAAAGAGGCCGAAATTCTGGCGGTGTTCCACTATATTCCGCTGCACTCCAGCCCGGCGGGGGAAGCCTTTGGTCAGTTCGTGGGTGAAGATCGCTTTACCACCAAAGAAAGTGAGCGGTTACTCCGCTTACCGCTGTTCTACAACCTCGCGGCGGTCAACCAGCGCACGGTGATCAATACCCTTCTGAGTTATTTCGGCTGATATGTCTCTGGCGAAAGCATCGGTGTGGACCGCCGCGTCCACACTCGTCAAGATCGGCGCGGGATTGCTGGTGGTAAAACTGCTGGCCGTCTCCTTTGGCCCGGCGGGTGTCGGGCAGGCGGGGAACTTTCGCCAGCTGGTCACCGTCCTCGGTGTACTGGCCGGGGCGGGGATCTTTAACGGCGTGACCAAGTACGTGGCGCAATATCATGACGATAAGGCGCAATTACGCACGGTGGTGGGTACCTCATCAGCGATGGTGCTGGGCTTTTCCACCCTGCTGGCGGTCATCTTTTTACTGGCGGCAGCACCCATCAGCCAGGGGCTGTTCGGTCACACGGGCTATCAGGGTCTGGTAAGGCTGGTGGCGCTGGTGCAGATGGGCATCGCCTGGGCGAACCTGCTGCTGGCGCTGATGAAAGGCTTTCGCGATGCTGCCGGCAATGCGCTGGCGCTCATCGTCGGTAGCGTCATCGGGGTGGTTGCCTATTACGTCTGCTACCGGCTGGGCGGCTATGAAGGCGCACTGCTGGGGCTGGCGCTGGTGCCCGCGCTGGTGGTCGTTCCGGCGGCGTTTATGCTGATGCGCAGGGGCACAATTCCGCTACACTATCTGAAGCCCGGATGGGATCGGCTTCTGGCGGGGCAGCTGGGCAAATTTACCCTGATGGCGCTTATCACCTCCGTCACCTTGCCGGTGGCCTACGTGATGATGCGAAACCTGCTGGCGGCGCACTACAGCTGGGATGAGGTGGGGATCTGGCAGGGGGTCAGCAGCATCTCCGATGCCTATCTGCAGTTTATTACCGCCTCCTTTAGCGTCTACCTGCTGCCCACGCTCTCACGGCTCACCGCCCGGCAGGAGATCACCCGCGAGATCCTCCGTTCGCTGCGCTTCGTCTTACCGGCGGTGGCGGTTGCCAGCTTTACCCTCTGGCTGCTGCGCGATGTCGCCATCTGGCTGCTGTTTTCCGCCAAATTTACCGCGATGCGCGACCTGTTCGCCTGGCAGTTGGTGGGGGACGTACTGAAAGTAGGCGCTTACGTCTTTGGCTATCTGGTGATTGCTAAAGCGTCGCTGCGGCTCTACATTCTGGCGGAAATCAGCCAGTTTGCGTTGCTGACGGCATTCTCTCACTGGTTGATCCCCGCGCATGGCGCGCTGGGAGCGGCTCAGGCCTATATGGCCACCTATATTGTCTATTTTGCTGCCTGTTGCGGCGTCTTTTTACTTTGGCATAAACGCGCATGACTGCACTGATTCACGTCCTGGGATCGGATATCCCACACCATAACCAGACCGTACTGCGGTTCTTTAATGATGAACTGGCTCCCGGCAGCGCGCTGGCGCGCGAATTTATGGTGGTGGGTAAGGACACCGGCCTTAGCGCCGCCTTCCCGGCACTGCAGCTGACCTTCTGGCCGGACAAAGCTACGCTTGCGAAAGCGGTGATCGCCAAAGCCAAAGCCAACCGCCAGCAGCGGTTCTTTTTTCACGGGCAGTTTAATACCGGCCTGTGGCTGGCCTTGTTGAGTGGTGGGATCAGGCCCGCGCAGTTTAACTGGCATATCTGGGGCGCCGACCTGTATGAAGTCTCCCGGGGCTGGAAGTTCCGTCTCTTCTACCCGCTGCGGCGTATGGCGCAGGGGCGGGTGGGCTGCATCTTTGCCACCCGCGGCGATTTAAACTATTTCGCAAAACAGCACCCGAACGTGCGCGGTGAGCTGCTCTATTTCCCGACCCGCATGGACCCGTCGCTGAACGGGTTAGCCCGGGAGGTGAAACGGGAGGGTAAACTGACGATTCTGGTGGGTAATTCCGGGGATCGCAGTAACGAACATATTGCGGCCCTGAAGGCGGTTCATCAGCAGTTTGGCGATACGGTCAACGTGATCGTGCCGATGGGCTATCCTGCTAATAACGCGGCATACATCGATGAAGTCCGTCAGAGTGGACAGGCATTATTCAGCCCGGACAATTTGCAGATCCTCAGCGATAAGCTGGCCTTTGATGACTACCTGGCATTGCTGCGTCAGTGCGATCTGGGCTATTTCATTTTCGCGCGCCAGCAGGGGATCGGCACGCTCTGTCTGCTGATCCAGGCGGGCATTCCCTGTGTGCTTAATCGCGACAACCCGTTCTGGCAGGACATGACCGAACAGCACATTCCGGTGCTGTTTACCACCGATGACCTGAACGAAGAGGTGGTGCGTGAAGCCCAGCGACAGCTTGCGCAGGTGGATAAAAACGCCATCGACTTCTTCAGCCCGAACTACCTTACGCCATGGCACCAGGCGCTGCGGATCGCCTCAGGAGAGAATGCATGAGCCAGTTGCAATTTAGCGGCCTGCTGGTCATCTGGCTTCTGAGCGCCTTGTTTATCGCCACGCTGACGTGGTTTGAATTCCGCCGGGTGCGCTTTAACTTCAACGTCTTCTTCTCGCTGCTGTTTCTGCTGACCTTTTACTTCGGCTTCCCGCTGACCAGCGTGCTGGTGTTCCGCTTCGATGTGGCCGTCGTACCGCCGGAGATCCTGATGCAGGCGCTGCTGTCGGCGACCTGCTTCTATGGGGTCTATTACGTCGCCTATAAGACGCGGCTGAAACCGGCCAGCAGCGACGCATCGCGACGGCCTTTGTTCACCATGAACCGGGTTGAGACGCATCTGACCTGGATGATGCTGATGGGCATTGCCCTTGTCACTGTCGGTATCTTCTTCATGCACAACGGCTTTTTGCTGTTCAAGCTTCACTCCTACAGCCAGATCTTCTCCAGCGAAGTCTCCGGGGTGGCGCTTAAGCGCTTCTTCTATTTCTTCATTCCGGCGATGCTGGTGATCTATTTCCTGCGTCAGGATGCCCGGGCGTGGCTCTTCTTCCTGGTCAGTACCGTGGCGTTTGGCCTGCTGACCTATATGATTGTCGGCGGCACGCGCGCAAACATCATTATCGCCTTCGCGATCTTCCTGTTTATTGGCATTATTCGCGGCTGGATCTCGCTGTGGATGCTGGCTGCGGCGGGCGTGCTGGGGATTGTAGGGATGTTCTGGCTGGCGCTGAAGCGCTACGGCATGGATGTCAGCGGCGACGAAGCGTTTTACACCTTCCTGTACCTCACCCGCGACACCTTCTCGCCGTGGGAAAACTTAGCCCTGCTGCTGCAGAACTACGACAAAATCGATTTTCAGGGGCTGGCGCCCATTGTTCGCGATTTTTATGTCTTTATCCCCACCTGGCTGTGGCCGGACAGACCGGGCGTGGTGCTGAATACGGCAAACTACTTTACCTGGGAAGTGCTGAACAACCACTCCGGGCTGGCAATCTCACCGACGCTGATCGGTTCGTTGGTGGTGATGGGCGGCGGCTGGTTTATCCTGCCTGGGGCGATTGCCGTTGGGCTGATTATAAAATGGTTCGACTGGCTCTATACGCTGGGCAATCAGGAGACCAACCGCTATAAGGCAGCGATTTTGCATAGTTTCTGTTTCGGTGCCATTTTCAATATGATCGTACTGGCGCGAGAAGGGCTGGATTCGTTCGTCTCCCGCGTGGTCTTTTTCATGGTGGTTTTTGGCGCCTGTCTGCTGATGGCGAAGCTGCTGTACTGGCTGTTCGACAGCGCCGGGTTAGTGCATAAGCGCGAACCGGTAAACGGCAGGGCGCTTTCGCGAGTCTGAGTAAGGATAATAATGACTGATAATACCTCAGCACCGCAGTATGACTTGCGGGGCCTGAAGCTGATTGGCTGGCGTGATATGCAGCATGCGCTGGACTTTCTCTGTGCCGGGGACGGGATCAAAACCGGCACGCTGGTGGCCATCAATGCAGAAAAAATGCTTACCCTTGAGGATAACGCCCAGGTGCGCGACCTCATCGAGGCGGCCGAATTTAAATATGCGGACGGGATAAGCGTGGTGCGCTCCGTGCGTAAGAAGTACCCGGGGGCGAACATCTCTCGCGTCGCGGGGGCCGATCTCTGGGAAGCGCTGATGGCGCGGGCGGGGGCAGACGGTACGCCAGTCTTCCTCGTCGGCGGCAAACCTGGGGTGCTGGCGCAAACCGAGCAGAAATTGCGTGACCAGTGGCAGGTGAATATCGTCGGCAGCCAGGACGGCTATTTCAGCCCTGACGAGCAGCAGGCGCTATTTGCCCGTATTCGAGACAGCGGGGCGAAGATCATCTCCGTCGCGATGGGTTCACCGCGCCAGGAGATCCTGATGCGCGACTGCCGTCAGGTCTATCCGGATGCGCTCTATATGGGCGTGGGCGGCACTTACGATGTCTTTACCGGCCACGTAAAGCGCGCGCCAAAAGTGTGGCAGAACCTGGGGCTGGAGTGGCTCTATCGCCTGTTATCCCAGCCGAGCCGGATCACCCGCCAGCTCCGTCTGCTGCGTTATCTCGGCTGGCACTACTCCGGACGCCTGTAATATCTGAATCGCAGCGCGATATACTGCTCGCGCTGCAATACGCCCGTAAATCTGCTGCTTTTCTCAACAATACATTCATTTTTTTAACGCATCGTTTGCCATTTCACAAAATTTAAGAAACCATTCCCCTCCGTCACTACCGTACCAGGCTGTTTTTGCATCACCCGTAAACATAAACGGTCCATTACGCACAGCCTGTGATAGCGCATCTGTACCTATAACAATAACCGGCGCAGGCCGGGAGAGCCGCAAGCACAACCGAGGATTTATGTCAGAGAAAAAACCGGAGCTTCAGCGTGGGCTGGAAGCTCGTCATATCGAACTTATCGCCCTTGGCGGGACGATTGGCGTGGGCCTGTTTATGGGCTCCGCCAGCACCCTGAAATGGGCCGGGCCGTCGGTCCTGCTGGCGTATATCATCGCCGGGCTGTTCGTCTTCTTTATCATGCGTTCCATGGGGGAGATGCTGTTCCTCGAGCCGGTCGCCGGTTCGTTCGCCGTTTATGCGCATCGCTACATAAGCCCGTTTTTTGGCTATCTCACGGCGTGGTCGTACTGGTTTATGTGGATGGCGGTGGGCATATCGGAGATCACCGCCATTGGGGTCTACGTGCAGTTCTGGTTCCCGGAGATGGCACAGTGGATACCTGCGCTTATCGCCGTGGGGCTGGTGGCGCTGGCGAACCTCGCCGCCGTGCGTCTGTACGGTGAGATCGAATTCTGGTTTGCGATGATTAAAGTAACCACCATTATCGTGATGATTGTCATCGGCGTGGGGGTGATCTTCTTCGGCCTGGGTAACGGGGGCCAGGCGATTGGCTTTGGCAACCTGACGGAACACGGCGGCTTCTTTGCTGGCGGCTGGAAGGGCTTCCTGACGGCGCTCTGCATTGTGGTGGCGTCCTATCAGGGGGTTGAGCTTATCGGGATCACTGCCGGGGAGGCGAAAAACCCGCAGGTGACCCTGCGCAGCGCGGTCGGCAAGGTGCTGTGGCGTATCCTCATCTTCTATGTCGGCGCGATTTTTGTCATCGTCACTATCTTCCCGTGGAATGAGATTGGCAGTAACGGCAGCCCGTTCGTGCTCACCTTTGCCAAAATCGGCATTACCGCAGCGGCGGCGATTATCAACTTTGTGGTGCTGACGGCGGCGCTCTCCGGCTGTAACAGCGGCATGTACAGTTGCGGGCGTATGCTCTACGCGCTGGCGAAAAACCGTCAGCTGCCGGCGGCGGTGGGAAAAGTCTCCGGCGCCGGAGTGCCGGTGGTGGGCGTTGCCATCTCGATTATTATTCTGCTGGTGGGGTCATGCCTGAACTACATCATCCCGAACCCGCAGCGTGTCTTCGTTTATGTCTACAGCGCCAGCGTTCTGCCAGGTATGGTGCCGTGGTTTGTGATCCTGATTAGCCAGCTGCGTTTTCGTCAGGCGCATAAAAACGCGATTGCCAGCCATCCGTTCCGCTCCATTCTCTTCCCATGGGCTAACTATTTAACGATGGCGTTCCTGATCTGCGTGCTGATCGGCATGTACTTCAACGAAGACACCCGCATGTCGCTGTATGTCGGGGCGATATTCCTGGCGGCCGTTAGCGCGGGATACAGGCTTTTTGGCCTGGGGCGACACGTGGAAAGGGTCAAAACGCAGTAATATGCGGCAAAGTGCGCAAAGTCTAAGCAAACGCGCATTTATTTTAAAAAAGCACTAGACAGCAGACCGAGACCTCCGTAATATCCAGCCCCGCAACGGCGCTAAGCGCCCGTAGCTCAGCTGGATAGAGCGCTGCCCTCCGGAGGCAGAGGTCTCAGGTTCGAATCCTGTCGGGCGCACCATTCACCCGGTGCTGGAGCTGCGGTGGTCTGTTAAGTAGGCAGAACCGCGTGAAAGAGTAAAGAATCAAGTAGTGGTGGCTATAGCTCAGTTGGTAGAGCCCTGGATTGTGATTCCAGTTGTCGTGGGTTCGAATCCCATTAGCCACCCCATTATTTAAAGAGTTGTGAATTGCGAAGGTGGCGGAATTGGTAGACGCGCTAGCTTCAGGTGTTAGTGTCCTTAGGATGTGGGGGTTCGAGTCCCCCCCCTCGCACCACGACTTTTAATGAATTGAACTAAAAATTCAAAAAAGCAGTATATCGGCGAGTAGCGCAGCTTGGTAGCGCAACTGGTTTGGGACCAGTGGGTCGGAGGTTCGAATCCTCTCTCGCCGACCAATTTTGAACCCCGCTTCGGCGGGGTTTTTTGTTTTCTGCTTTTCCTGCCCCTGTTGTTTATTGCCGACAGCGATATCCTGGCCTGTCGTGAATAAGTGACATATAACCTATTGAAATGAATAAATATATCGCTTTACCCGTCAGCCTGTCTCTTCCTGGAGACACTTTGGGCTGATTATTGGCCCATTCTGCCGCCCGTTTCCTGACTGACAGGGATAATTTCCTTTTATCTTAAAAAGTTGAGATACATACAACTTCGTAATGCAACATTGGCACATTGCATGCAATAATATGCGTGTAGATGCTCATTCCACCTCTTATGTTCGCCTTAGTGCCTCATAAACTCCGGAATGACGCAGAGCCATTTACGGTGCTTATCGTCCACTGACAGATGTCGCTTCGGCCTCATCAAACACCCTGGACACAACGTTGAGTGAAGCACCACAAGTTGTCAAACAGACCTGTTTAACGCCTGCTTTTTAGCAGGCGTTTTTTTATGCCTTATCTGCAGTAGCGCGTCAGGATCCCCACCACCATGAGCAGGGCACAGCCCGAAACGCCATACAGCGCCTGTAGCGGCCCCAGCACGTCAGCAACCAGTGCCGTGAGGCCGGTAAAGAGCGATGCGCTGGCGGTTTGCCATCGCCAGGCCCTGCCGCTGGCCGAGGAGATCAGGTCAGCCTGAAAGCTGCTTAACAGGCTAAAAGTGCTCACCGCAAAAACGACGTTCGAAGCGAGATGGGCGACAAAAACGACCCCCAGCGTTTGCATCCCCGATAGCAGCGGGATCGTCCCGTAGGCGAGTAAAAAGAGGCCGAGGCAGGTCAGCAGGAGGCGGTTTTGCCCGGCGTAGCGGGGCAGGCTCTCTCTTTTCAATAGCAGCGGGCCGCACAGCTGTCCCATGCTGCGGGCAAAAAGCAGAGGCAGGGCCAGCCCGGCAGCATCATTCGGCTCGATCTGCTGCGCCAGTGCAGGCAGCAGCGCCATAGCGGGTGAACCCACGGCGGCGAGGGCAGGAAGCAGCAACAGGCTGCGTTTTTGCTGCGCTCCCAGTGCCTGCCAGCGCATCGCCACCGGTCTTTCGGTTTCTGCTGCCTGCTCAGGCGCCAGAGAAGGCAACGCGCTGCCAGTGAGGCGCAGCATCAGCAAGGAGCCAGCAAAGGTGAGCGCGTCAATCCCCAGCAGTGCCAGCGCGGGCAGATGATGAAACAGCACCATACCCAGCCCGGTGCCCAGTAGCACCTGCGAAGCAAAAATCATCGTCTCCAGGCAGGTCGCCGCAGGCAGCTCGGCTTCGGACAATCCTCGCCGGAACAGCAGGGCCAGCGCGGGCCAGCTCATGCCCGTCAGAAAGGCCTCGGTGGACTGCACCGCCAGCAGCGCTACCATGCTGTGAAACTGAATGCCCAGCAGGGGAAACAGCAGGGCGAGCAGACCCAGCCACTCTGTCAGGAGCAGCAGGCCGATGGGTGAAAAACGCATACAGAACTTCTCCCCGACGAGGCTGCCCAGAAATCCCGGTAGCAGGGCAAACAGATATGCCAGGGTCAGTAAAGAGGCGGGAGCCTGCCACTCCAGCAGCAGACCAAAGACCATCACCTGGGTTAAGCCATTTCCCACAGAGGTAAACAGAAAAGCGCAGGCCAGCAGGCGCAGCCAGCGATGACAGCGCAGCGCGTGAAAAAGCGCATACAAAAGCGTGTTCATGAAACGATCCTTTCAAAAACAATTTAATCCACGCCGTAAAAGGCGTGTACAGAAAAAATGTTCAATGAAAGGAGATCGTTACATTGGCGGAGTGGGTCTCTGAAGAAGATGCTAAGAATGTAGCAAATAAAAAAGGAGGCCGTCAGGCCTCCTGTGCAATTATTGCTGCGGGGGATTGTTCTGTAATGTCAGCAGCAGACCGTCGCGGCGCATTTCGGCAGCCTCTTCCGGCAGATGCAGTTTATCCAGCGTATCCGCCAGCCAGGCATAATCGAACGCATCCGGGCGCTGTTTTAACGCGGCGCGGAAGGCGAGGCTGGCCTCTTTCCATTCGCCATGTCTGGCCAGTGACTGACCCAGAGTGCTCCACAGCAGAGGGCGATCGCCCACGGTTTTGATCTGCTGGCGCAGCATTTTCTCGATCTGCTCCGGATTATTGGTTTTCAGGCGTGGGATCACCATCACCAGACGATCGTCGTACTGGCGTTTCAGGCCATCAAGGATGATGCTCTGGGCGGTATCGTGATCGTCACACTCAATCAGGTGTTCCGCCATCGCCACCTGCAGGGTCACCTGCTGGCGCGTTTTGCGGCTCTGATTTTTCCACCAGGCCTTCAGGCCATCGCTACCCTGATCGGCTCGCGCCTGGTCCATCAGCCCGATCCATGCCTGACGTTGCAGGCTGTCGCGCTGCTCTTCATCGCCGACGTCGGCTTTCGCCATCGACGGGATGATGTCCAGCAGCGAGCCCCACGCGCCGGTGCGGATATAGGCCTGCTCAGCCAGACGCAGCACCTCCGGATGACGCGGCGCGATCTCCAGCAGGCGATCGACGCCGTGACGGGCGGCATGGTTTTCGTTACGCGCCAGCTGCAGGCGCACACGGGTGATCTCAACCGGGATCGGATCGTTTTCAGCCAGCTCGGCGGCACGCTCCAGATGCTGATTGGCGCGTGCTTCGTCGCCGCGCTGCTGTGCGGCTTCCGCCGCCAGCAGATAGTTGACCACCGGCTGTTCAGCATGATCGGCATTCTTCGACATCAGCTTCTCAACCTGCTGATAGTCCCCTTCAGCCAGTTTCAGCAGGGCCTGTTCGGTCTGCTTACGGGCACGGCGGCGCTTGCGGCCGACAAACCAGCTGCGGGTATGGGCCCCGGTACGGAAGATGCGGCGCAGGATCCACTCGATCGCCAGAAACGCCACCATCACCAGGATCAAAATGATCACCAGCCCGGTGACGCTGGTTTCGATATTGTAGTTATCGGTCTGGATCAGCACGTAGCCCTGATGACCCGCCAGCATAGGACCCAGCACGATCCCGGCGAGCAGCAGTGCGAAGAGTAATAAAACTTTTAACATAATTACTCTCCTTGCGGTGCGCTGTCAGGGGCGGGAGCTGGAGCTGGGGCAGGAGACTGCTCCGCCGCTTCGCCCGGCTGTGCCAGCAGGTTACGCACGCGCGTCTGCATCAGCTTCTCCAGAATCGGCTGGCTCTCCAGCTTATCCGGAACGTTCATGGTGATGTTCTGTTGGCTCAGCTTGTCCACCTCTTCGAGGAAAGCGGTAGTGGTGGCATCGTCGGTATCGTAGTAAGCGCGTACCCAGGTGGAGACATTATCCAGCGCCTGCTTGTAGGTCTCTTCCTGATGGCGAGGCACAGCCTGCGCGGCCACCAGCAGACGTGAACGCAGGTTCTCGCGCAGGTAGACGTCCTGATTCGGCGCGAGCAGCGGCACGGCGGTCTCATCGCGGCGGCGAACGGTGATAAAGCTGTCCATAAAGTTCTGCCAGCTTTTTTGCAGGTTGATGCGCCACTCGCTCAATGAGCTGGAGAGTTCGCTGCTGTCGGAATCCATCGGGGAGTCGTCGTCGTTATTATCTGCCAGACGCAGGTTATCGATCTGGTTCGACAGCTGATTCACTTTCAGGATGATGCCGTCATAATCCACCTGCGATACGGTCGACAGGCTGGCGATATCCGCAGTGAGTGCCCGGCGGGCAGTGATCAGGCTTGGGTCGTTCATGTCGCCCAGGCTGGCATCGGCGCTTTTCAGCAGCGCGGCAGCGGTGGTGACATCCTGATCGCTCCACAGCTTGCGCCCGGCCAGTTTGACCAGGAAATCAGCCTGCGCCAGCAGCCAGGTTTTGGCATCGGTACCGGAAATAGCCGCCACTTTTTGCTGCATTTCATCCAGCTGTTTGGTCAGCTCGTCCTGCTTACGGGTGGCAGCGGCCAGCTGATCGGCCTGCTGTTTGATCACCCCATCCAGCTCGGCTTTTTGCGACTGCTGCGCCTGTTGCAGGGCGGTGATTTGCGTCACCAGTTCGTCGTTCGTGGCAACCTGATTGGTCGCTTGTTTTTTCACCAGTCCATACAGACCGACGCCAGCGGCCAGCGCAATGGCGATGGCAATCGCGCTTAACGCCAGACTGGTTTTATTGCTGCCATGCTTTTTCTCTGTCGTTTCTGGCTGTGGCGTGGTGTCCACAGTCTCCCTGGTCTCTTCAACCACGGCGGAGGATTTTTCTTGTTCCGTCATTATGGCTTCCCATTATGAGAGTTATTGTAATGCGCGCAGCAGCGCATCGTTGTCGGCGTTATCAGCGATCCGAATATCTTGCCAGCCCAGTTCCCGGGCGAGGTTCGCCAGACGCTCACTGACGACCAGAAGCCGACAGCGGAGTAACCAGTTTTCACGATACCATTGTGGGATCAGCGACCAGAGGTGTTGCAACATTTCGCCGCTGGTCACCACAAGGGTAGTGACGCCGCGCGACTGCCAGCGCATCGCCTCTTCTGCACCGTCATAGTATTTATTACAACGTTGATAACATTCGCAAAATGTCACTTCTGCTCCGCGCTCGCGCAGCGTGTCGCCCAGCAGTTCCCGCCCACCGTTGCCGCGTAAAATCAGAATGCGCTTTCCCACAACGGTTTGTAATTCAGGTAATTGTAGCAACACTTCGCTGGTTTCCCGATCCAGCGGATAGCGAATCTCTTTGCCACTTTCGGTATGCAGCGCCAGGGCGGTGGTTCTGCCGATAGCGAAATAGCGTGGCGCATCCGGCCAGCGCTGGCCCTCCTGCTGCAGCCGGGCGTGGGCAAATGCCACGGCATGTTGCGACAGGGCAAACAGCATGTCATCGGCCCGCAGCGCGGCAAGATGGCCCGCGAGCAGGGGAAGTTCCCGGCCCGGGGAAAACTCAATCAGCGGAAAGCTCCACGCCACCTGCCCCAGTGCGCGCAGACGGCTCACTAACTGATCTCCTGCGGGAGAAGGGCGGGTGACGAGAATACTCATGCCGGGGGTTCTCCATTATAGACATCCGCGAGAATTTCACGGGCGCCGTTATCCAGTAGCTCTTCCGCCAGCGAAATACCCAGCTGTTCGGCGTCCTGCGGTTTGCCGCGACGTTCGCCGCGTACCATCTGCGAACCGTCCGGCGCGCCAACCAGCGCGCGCAGCCACAGTTCGCCATCTGTTAATTCAGCATAGCTGCCAATCGGCACCTGACATCCCCCTTCCAGGCGGGTATTCATGGCGCGCTCCGCCTGCACGCGGATTGCGGTCTCGTCGTGATTGAGCGGTGCCAGCAGCGCATGGGTACGGGTATCGTCGAGCCGGCACTCAATGCCCACCGCGCCCTGGCCCACGGCCGGCAGCGACTGTTCCGGGGAGAGCGCCGCCTTGATACGCGACTCCAAGCCCAGGCGTTTCAGGCCAGCTACCGCCAGAATAATGGCGTCATATTCACCATTATCCAGCTTGCTCAGGCGGGTGCCGACGTTACCGCGCAGGGAGCGGATGATGAGATCCGGGCGATACTCGGCCAGCTGGCACTGGCGGCGTAAACTTGACGTGCCAACGATGCTCCCTTGTGGCAGAGCATCCAGGGAGTCGTAGTGATTCGAGACAAAGGCATCGCGTGGATCTTCCCGCTCGCAAATGGTGACCAGACCCAGCCCCTCAGGGAAATCAACCGGGACGTCCTTCATGGAGTGAACCGCGATATCGGCGCGACCTTCAAGCAGTGCCAGTTCAAGCTCTTTTACGAACAGACCCTTCCCGCCCACTTTCGCCAGCGGTGTATCAAGGATGACATCGCCGCGCGTCACCATCGGCACCAGTTCTACACGCAAACCTGCATGGCAGGCCTCAAGGCGCTGCTTAACATAATGTGCCTGCCAGAGCGCAAGGGGGCTTTGGCGTGTGGCAATTCTTAAAACATTGTCTAACATGCTTGTTACCGTCTTAATCGTCTGCTGACCATCCTAACATTGTTGTCTCAGGACTGTCAGGTTTACGGACGTAGAAGGGGTTCAGGACAGGGCAGCGATTCAGGTTGCCTGCTGCCGTATTCAGGAATTTACACGTTCAGAACGGTGCTACACTTGTATGTAGCGCATCTTTCTTTACGGTCAAACGGCAAGGTGTTAAATTGATCACGTTTTAGACCATTTTTTCGTCTCCATGACCATAAAGATAAGGGCGAAAAAGGGTGACGGCTACTTTCGAAATACTGTGAACGCGTAATCCTCGGTCTTGCTGAAGGTGAGCGCTTTCTGAACATCAGGCGATACGTCTTGTACCTCTATATTGAGACTCTGAAACAGCGACTGGATGCCATCAATCAACTGCGCGTCGATCGCGCGCTTGCTGCAATGGGACCTGCTTTCCAGCAGGTTTACAGTCTGCTGCCGACATTGTTGCATTATCACCATCCGCTGATGCCAGGTTACCTCGATGGTAACGTTCCCAAAGGCATCTGCCTTTTCACGCCTGATGAAACCCAACAGCACTATCTGAAAGAGCTGGAACTCTATCGCGGTATGCCGGCGCAGGAGTCGCCAAAAGGCGAACTGCCTATCACCGGCGTCTACACCATGGGCAGCACCTCTTCGGTGGGGCAAAGCTGCTCGTCGGATCTCGATATCTGGGTCTGCCATCAATCCTGGCTTGATAATGAAGAACGTCAACTGCTGCAGCGTAAATGCAGCCTGCTGGAGAGCTGGGCGGCATCGCTCGGCGTGGAAGTCAGCTTCTTCCTGATTGATGAAAACCGTTTCCGCCATAATGAAAGCGGCAGTCTGGGGGGCGAAGACTGCGGCTCGACCCAGCACATCCTGTTGCTGGATGAATTTTACCGTACCGCCGTGCGCCTGGCCGGGAAGCGTATCCTGTGGAGTATGGTGCCGTGCGACGAAGAGGAGCATTACGACGATTACGTCATGAAGCTCTATGCCCAGGGTGTCCTGACGCCAAACGAGTGGCTGGACCTGGGGGGCTTAAGCTCGCTCTCTGCGGAAGAGTACTTTGGCGCCAGCCTGTGGCAGCTCTATAAAAGTATCGATTCCCCGTACAAAGCGGTGCTGAAAACGCTGCTGCTCGAAGCCTATTCCTGGGAATATCCGACCCCGCGCCTGCTGGCAAAAGACATTAAACAGCGTCTGCATGATGGCGAGATCGTCTCTTTCGGTCTTGATGCCTACTGCATGATGCTTGAGCGCGTCACCGAATACCTGAAAGCCATCGACGATCCGACCCGTCTCGATCTGGTCCGTCGATGTTTCTATCTTAAAGTTTGTGAGAAGCTCAGCCGCGAACGCGCCTGCGTCGGCTGGCGTCGTGAAGTGGTCAGTCAGTTAGTTAAAGAGTGGGGATGGGACGAAGAGCGCCTGTCGATGCTGGATAACCGCGCCAACTGGAAGATCGATCAGGTGCGTGAAGCGCACAACGAACTGCTCGATGCGATGATGCAGAGCTACCGTAACCTGATCCGCTTTGCCCGTCGTAACAACCTCAGCGTTTCCGCCAGCCCGCAGGACATCGGGGTGCTGACCCGTAAGCTGTACGCGGCGTTTGAAGCGCTGCCGGGTAAAGTGACGCTGGTGAACCCACAGATTTCGCCGGACCTGTCTGAACCGAACCTGACCTTTATCTATGTTCCACCGGGTCGTGCGAACCGTACCGGCTGGTATCTGTATAACCGCGCGCCGAGCATGGATTCGATCATCAGCCATCAGCCGCTGGAATATAACCGTTACCTGAACAAGCTGGTGGCGTGGGCCTGGTTCAACGGCCTGTTGACCTCCCGCACGCGTCTGTTTATTAAAGGTAACGAGATTGTCGATTTAGCCAAGCTGCAGGAAATGGTCGCCGATGTGTCGCACCACTTCCCGCTGCGTCTGCCTGCGCCTACGCCGAAAGCGCTCTACAGTCCGTGCGAAATTCGCCATCTGGCGATTATCGTCAACCTGGAATATGACCCGACGGCGGCGTTCCGCAATCAGGTGGTCCATTTTGATTTCCGCAAGCTGGACGTCTTCAGCTTTGGCGAGCAGCAAAACTGCCTGGTGGGCAGCGTCGATCTGCTCTACCGCAACTCGTGGAACGAAGTGCGTACCCTGCACTTCAACGGCGAGCAGGCGATGATCGAAGCGCTGAAAACGATTCTCGGTAAAATGCACCAGGATGCCGCGCCGCCGGACAGCGTCGAGGTCTTCTGTTACAGCCAGCATCTGCGCGGCCTGATCCGTACCCGCGTACAGCAGCTGGTCTCTGAATGTATCGATCTGCGCCTCTCCAGTACCCGTCAGGAAACCGGGCGCTTTAAAGCGCTGCGCGTCTCCGGCCAGACCTGGGGCCTCTTCTTTGAACGTCTGAACGTCTCGGTGCAGAAGCTGGAAAACGCCATTGAGTTTTACGGCGCCATTTCGCACAACAAACTGCACGGTCTGTCGGTACAGGTTGAGACCAACCACGTTAAACTGCCGCAGGTGGTGGACGGCTTCGCCAGTGAAGGGATTATTCAGTTCTTCTTTGAGGAGACGGGGGAGGATGCCGGGTTCAATATCTACATCCTCGACGAAACCAACCGCGCCGAAGTGTATCACCACTGTGAAGGCAGCAAAGAGGAGCTGGTGCGCGACGTCAGCCGCTTCTACTCCTCTTCCCATGACCGCTTCACCTACGGCTCAAGTTTTATCAACTTCAACCTGCCGCAGTTCTATCAGATTGTGAAGGTGGATGGCCGTGCGCAGGTGATCCCGTTCCGCACCCAGGCGATTACCCCGGTCGTCCCTGACAGACAGGACGCCAGTACCCCGCTGTTGCAGCAGTATTTCTCCTGACGGCCATTGCCCGGTGGCGCTACGCTTACCGGGCCTACAAAGGCACGAACCCGTAGGCCGGATAAGCGAAGCGCCATCCGGCAAAACAGCCTTAGCGGAAGCTCACCTCTTCACCCGACTGCTGCGTCGCAGCCTGCTCAAGCAGATCCCAGAAGGTCTCACCGCTGCGATCGCAAATCCACTCGTCGCCTTTCAGGTCGAAGTGGTAGCCGCCCTGTTTGGTGGCGAGCCAGACCTGGTGAAGCGGCTCCTGGCGGTTAATAATGATTTTGCTGCCGTTTTCAAAGCTGATGGTCAGCACGCCGCCGTTGATTTCACAATCGATGTCGCTGTCGCCATCCCAGTCATCCAGGCGTTCTTCGATGGTTTGCCACAGGTTATCGGCGAGGCGATGGAATTCACTGTCATTCATGGTTCTGTTCCTGTTTTTCGTGATGGCGGCAGTATAACGCTAAATAATTCCGGTTGCAGGTTAGCGGCAAACTCTTGCTTTTGTGCCTTCTCCTGCGATGATAGAAAACAGATTTGAACTTACAGGCAACATGATAATGAAAAACGTTTTTCGAACGCTTGCCGTTCTCCTTACGCTGTTTAGCCTGACCGGATGTGGTCTGAAAGGGCCGCTCTATTTCCCGCCAGCAGATGAAACCGCACCACCGCCGACCAAAAAAGTGGAAAGCCCAGTGCAAACCACGATGCCGGATCGTAACGATCGTGGCGACAACAACGGTCCAAGCCAGGTCAATTACTGACAAGCGCTCCTGTCCGCGCAATGGAGTAAATAATGCAGTTTTCTAAGATGCATGGCCTTGGCAATGACTTTATGGTCGTCGACGCGGTAACGCAGAATGTCTTCTTTTCCCCGGAGCTGATCCGCCGTCTGGCCGATCGGCACCTGGGGGTGGGGTTTGATCAGCTGCTGGTGGTTGAGCCGCCCTACGATCCGGATCTCGATTTTCACTATCGCATCTTTAATGCCGACGGCAGCGAAGTCTCCCAGTGCGGCAACGGCGCGCGCTGTTTTGCCCGTTTTGTCCGTCTGAAGGGGCTCACCAACAAGCGCGATATTCGCGTCAGCACCGCCAACGGACGGATGGTACTGAGCGTGACCGACGACGAGCTGGTGCGGGTGAATATGGGCGAGCCGAACTTCGAACCCTCGCAGGTGCCGTTCCGCGCCAACAAAGCGGAAAAGACCTATATCATGCGCGCGGCGGAACAGACAGTCTTGTGCGGCGTGGTCTCCATGGGGAACCCGCACTGCGTGATTCAGGTTGATGACGTGGCGACGGCGCCCGTCGAAACCCTCGGCCCGGTGCTGGAGAGCCATGAGCGTTTTCCGGAACGCGCCAACATTGGATTTATGCAGGTTCTCACCCGCGAACACATCCGTCTGCGCGTTTTTGAACGTGGCGCAGGCGAGACGCAGGCGTGCGGCAGCGGTGCCTGTGCGGCCGTTGCGGTGGGGATTACGCAGGGTTTACTGGCACCAGAGATTCGCGTGGATTTACCAGGCGGGCGTCTTGATATCGCCTGGAAAGGCCCGGGCCAGCCGCTCTATATGACCGGCCCGGCGACACAAGTTTATGACGGGTTTATCCATCTATGAAACAACCAGGAGAAGAACTGCAGGAGACGCTGACGGCAATGGACGACCGGGCGGTTGTTGATTACCTGTTGCGCCATCCTGATTTCTTTATTCGCAATGCGCGTGTCGTTGAAGAGATGCGCGTCCCGCACCCGATCCGCGGCACGGTCTCGCTGGTTGAGTGGCATATGGCGCGCGCGCGCAACCATATAAACCATCTTGAAGAGAACATCTCCCTGCTGATGGAGCAGGCGAGCAGTAATGAAGGGCTGTTCTATCGCCTCCTGCACCTGCAATCCCGGCTGGCGTCGGCCAGCAGCCTGGACGAATTTCTTCTCCGTTTGCATCGCTGGGCGCGGGATCTGGGGCTGGCGGGTGCCACGATACGCCTCTTCCCGGACCGCTGGCGCATTGGCGCACCCTCACGTTTTACCCATCTGGCCCTGTCGCGTCAGGCGTTTGAGCCGCTGCGCATTCAGCGTATGGGACAAGCGGACCACTATCTTGGACAGCTGAATGGTCCTGAACTCCTGGTGGTGCTGCCAGAGGCCAAAGCCATCGGGTCGGTAGCCATGTCGCTGATGGGGCGCGACGGCGAGCTTGGTGTAATGCTGTTTACCAGCCGCGATCCGCATCATTACCAGCAGGGACAAGGCACACAGCTGCTGCAGGAGATTGCGCAGATGCTGCCCGAGCTGCTGGAGCGCTGGATTGAACGCGTATGACGGACGCTCAGCTGGCACCTGCCGTTACCCGTTTTCTGCGCTATCTGGGCGTTGAGCGCCAGCTCAGCCCGATCACCCTGTTGAACTATCAGCGTCAGCTTGATGCCATCATGCAGTTAGCCGATGAAATCGGCCTGACGAGCTGGCAACAATGTGATGCCGCCACGGTACGCACGTTTGCCGTGCGCAGCCGCCGTAAAGGGCTAGGCCCGGCCAGCCTTGCGCTTCGGCTCTCGGCACTGCGCAGCTTCTTTGACTGGCTGGTCAGCCAGGGCGAACTCAGCGCCAATCCGGCCAAAGGGATCGCCGCCCCGAAAGCGCCGCGCCATCTGCCCAAAAATATCGACGTGGATGACGTTAATCGCCTGCTGGATATCGATCTCAACGATCCGCTGGCGGTGCGTGACCGCGCCATGCTGGAGGTGATGTACGGCGCCGGCCTGCGTCTTTCCGAGCTGGTTAACCTGGATATCAAACATCTCGATCTGGATACCGGGGAAGTGTGGGTGATGGGCAAAGGCAGCAAAGAGCGGCGCTTGCCCATTGGCCGCAATGCCGTGGTGTGGATTGAGCACTGGCTCGATCTGCGCGGCTTGTTTGGTACCGAAGAGGAGGCGCTCTTCCTCTCGAAGCTCGGCAAGCGCATCTCGGCGCGTAACGTGCAAAAACGGTTTGCCGAGTGGGGGATTAAGCAGGGGCTGAACAGCCATGTCCATCCCCATAAACTGCGCCATTCGTTCGCCACCCACATGCTGGAGTCCAGCGGTGACCTGCGTGGCGTCCAGGAGCTGCTGGGCCACGCCAACTTGTCCACCACCCAAATCTATACCCATCTCGATTTTCAACACCTTGCCTCGGTGTACGACGCGGCGCATCCACGCGCCAAACGGGGGAAATAATGCGTTTTTATCGTCCATTAGGCCAAATCTCTGCCCTGACGTTTGACCTTGATGACACCCTTTACGACAACCGTCAGGTGATCCTGCGAACCGAGCAGGAAGCACTGGCCTTTGTACAAAACTATCATCCGGCGTTAAAAGCGCTGGAAAACAAAGAGTTTCACCGTCTTCGCCAGGCGTTACGGCAGACCGAGCCGGAAATCTATCACGATGTGACGGAATGGCGCCGTCGGGCCGTTGAGCTGGCTATGCTCAACGCGGGTCTGACCGCTGCCGAGGCCGCGCTTGGCGCAGAAGCCTCGATGGCGCACTTCGCGACATGGCGCAGCCGTATCGACGTCCCGCAGGAGACGCACGACACGCTGGCTGCGCTTGCCGAAAAGTGGCCGCTGGTGGCTATCACCAACGGCAATGCCCAGCCGGAACTGTTCGGCCTTGGCGACTACTTCCAGTTTGTGCTGCGCGCAGGCCCGCATGGGCGCTCGAAGCCCTTTAACGATATGTACCATCTGGCGGCGGAGAAGCTCGACCTGCCGCTGGGGAATATTCTTCACGTGGGCGATGACCTGACCACCGATGTTGCTGGGGCGATCCGCTGCGGCATGCAGGCCTGCTGGATCAAGCCTGAAAATGCCGATCTGATGACTACGCTGGACAGCCGTCTGCTGCCGCACCTGGAAATTTCACGGTTGGCATCCCTCACCACGCTGATATAATCACCAGTAATATTGTATAAATTACCAGGGTTTTGCGGTCGAAGGCCCGGTAAGCGAAGCGCCAGCGGGCGTTTTGCAGTGTTCCTGATTACTACGTGACGGTGCCAATGGACGTTTCTTACCTGCTCGACAGCCTCAATGACAAACAGCGTGACGCGGTTGCCGCGACGCGCACCAACATGCTGGTACTGGCTGGGGCGGGCAGTGGTAAGACACGCGTGCTGGTGCACCGTATTGCCTGGCTGCAGAGCGTGGAGAACTGTTCGCCATACTCCATTATGGCGGTGACCTTCACCAACAAAGCGGCGGCGGAGATGCGCCACCGTATCGCCCAGCTGATGGGCACCAGCCAGGGCAGCATGTGGGTGGGTACCTTCCACGGGCTGGCGCACCGCCTGCTGCGTGCGCACCACCTGGACGCTAACCTGCCGCAGGACTTTCAGATCCTCGACAGCGAAGACCAACTGCGTCTCCTGAAGCGCCTGATCAAGGCGATGAACCTCGACGAGAAGCAGTGGCCGCCGCGTCAGGCAATGTGGTACATCAACAGCCAGAAAGACGAAGGGCTGCGTCCGCACCATATCCAGAGCTTTGGTAATCCGATAGAGCAGACCTGGCAGAAGGTCTACCAGGCCTACCAGGAAGCCTGCGATCGCGCAGGACTGGTGGATTTTGCCGAGCTGCTGTTGCGCGCTCATGAACTGTGGCTCAACAAACCGCATATTCTGCAGCACTATCGCGAACGCTTTACCAACATCCTGGTCGATGAATTCCAGGATACCAACAACATTCAGTATGCCTGGATCCGCCTGCTGGCGGGCGACTCCAGCAAAGTGATGATCGTCGGCGACGACGACCAGTCGATCTACGGCTGGCGCGGCGCGCAGGTTGAGAACATCCAGCGCTTCCTGAAGGATTTCCCGGGCGCAGAGACCATTCGCCTGGAACAGAACTACCGCTCCACCAACAACATTCTGAGCGCCGCCAACGCCCTGATTGAAAATAACAACGGGCGCCTGGGCAAAAAGCTCTGGACCGAGGGCATCGACGGCGAGCCGATCTCCCTCTACTGCGCCTTTAACGAGCTGGATGAAGCCCGCTTTGTGGTCAACCGGATCAAAACCTGGCAGGACAACGGCGGGGCGCTGGAGCAATGCGCCATCCTCTATCGCAGTAACGCCCAGTCGCGTGTGCTGGAAGAGGCGCTGCTACAGGCCAGCATGCCCTACCGCATCTACGGCGGCATGCGCTTCTTCGAACGTCAGGAGATCAAAGACGCGCTCTCCTATCTGCGTCTGATCGCCAATCGCAACGACGACGCAGCCTTCGAGCGCGTGGTCAACACGCCAACCCGCGGCATCGGCGATCGCACCCTGGATGTGGTGCGTCAGACCTCCCGGGATCGCCAGCTGACGCTGTGGCAGGCGTGTCGCGAGCTGCTGCAGGAGCGGGCGCTTGCCGGACGCGCAGCCAGCGCGCTGCAGCGCTTCCTGGAGCTTATCGAAGCTCTGGCCCAGGAAACCGCCGACATGCCGTTGCACGTTCAGACCGACCGGGTGATCAAAGACTCCGGCCTGCGCATGATGTATGAGCAGGAGAAAGGCGAGAAGGGCCAGACCCGTATCGAGAACTTAGAGGAGCTGGTGACCGCCACGCGTCAGTTCAGCTACAACGAAGAAGATGAAGACCTGATGCCGCTACAGGCGTTCCTGTCCCATGCCGCGCTGGAGGCGGGCGAAGGGCAGGCCGACACCTGGCAGGACGCGGTGCAGCTGATGACCCTCCACTCGGCCAAAGGTCTGGAGTTCCCGCAGGTATTTATCGTCGGCATGGAAGAGGGGATGTTCCCGAGCCAGATGTCGCTGGATGAGGGCGGACGTCTGGAGGAGGAGCGTCGTCTGGCCTATGTGGGCGTGACCCGCGCGATGCAAAAGCTGACCCTGACCTATGCCGAAACCCGCCGTCTGTACGGCAAAGAGGTCTATCACCGCCCGTCACGCTTTGTCGGCGAGCTGCCGGAGGAGTGTGTGGAAGAGGTACGCCTGCGCGCAAGCATCAGCCGCCCGGTGAGCCATCAGCGTCTGGGGACGCCGGTCTCGGAAAGCGACAGCGGCTTTAAGCTGGGCCAGCGCGTTCGCCATGCCAAATTTGGCGAAGGCACCATCGTCAATCTGGAAGGCAGTGGCGAGCACAGCCGTCTGCAGGTGGCGTTCCAGGGGCAGGGCATCAAATGGCTTGTGGCCGCTTACGCCAGGCTGGAAATCGTGTAACTTTCAGAAAAATATCACTATTTTGTAACTATCTGCTAGCCTTATATGTATAAGGCTATTTATTACCCTTCAGCGTTCCGTTGCGAGTTGACGCCGCCGTGACTGCTGGCGTAACATGCGCGCACGATTACGCTAAGAGGACATTCGCCTTGGACACACCCAGTAGATACTGGCTCAATTCCCTGTCATCCAGGAACAACTCCTAAGGCTATCTCCTCACGCTGATGGCCTTAGTGGTTGTCAGCGACACTTCTTCCCGTCGCGCTGAGTCAGGCTGTTTAATGGTCTGAAACCCAAATTGTTTCTGTGTGCCCACCGAACTGTCCGATATTTTTTGCATTGGGAGTCCCGGTCATGCTGAGCGCATTTCAACTGGAAAAAAACCGACTGATTCGGCTTGAAGCTGAAGAGTCACAACCCCTCATTGATGCCGTTTGGGTGGATCTGGTCGAACCGGATGACGACGAACGCCTGCGCGTACAATCTGAGCTCGGACAAAGCCTGGCCACCCGCCCGGAACTGGAAGACATCGAAGCATCGGCCCGTTTCTTTGAAGACGAAGATGGCCTGCATATTCACTCCTTTTTCTTCTTTGAAGATGCCGAAGATCACGCCGGTAACTCCACCGTCGCATTTACCATCCGCGATGGCCGCCTGTTTACCCTGCGCGAGCGTGAACTGCCTGCGTTCCGCCTCTACCGTATGCGTGCCCGTAACCAGGCGATGGTGGACGGCAACGCCTATGAGCTGCTGCTTGACCTGTTTGAAACCAAAATCGAACAGCTGGCGGATGAGATTGAGAACATCTACAGCGATCTGGAAGAGCTGAGCCGGGTGATCATGGAAGGGCATCAGGGCGATGAGTACGATGAAGCGCTGTCAACGCTGGCAGAGCTGGAAGATATCGGCTGGAAAGTCCGTCTGTGTCTGATGGATACCCAGCGCGCGCTGAACTTCCTGGTGCGCAAGGCACGTCTGCCGGGTGGGCAGCTGGAGCAGGCGCGTGAGATCCTCCGCGATATCGAATCCCTGCTGCCGCACAACGAATCCCTGTTCCAGAAGGTGAACTTCCTGATGCAGGCGGCGATGGGCTTTATCAACATCGAGCAGAACCGCATCATCAAGATCTTCTCGGTGGTGTCGGTGGTCTTCCTGCCGCCTACCTTAGTGGCGTCCAGCTACGGGATGAACTTCGAGTTTATGCCGGAGCTGAAGTGGAGCTTTGGCTACCCGGGGGCGATTGTCTTTATGGTGCTTGCCGGGCTGGCGCCGTATCTCTACTTCAAGCGCCGTAACTGGTTGTGAGTGTTGCGCCCGGTGGCGCTACGCTTACCGGGCCTGGAAAAGCACGAACCCGTAGGCCGGATAAGCGAAGCGCCATCCGGCAAAAAAGCACTACAGCCCTCTGCGCGTCCTGCGCTGGGTATAAATCGCATCCGCCACAAACACCGCCAGCGCCACCCAGATAAACGCGAAAGTCACCATCTTATCCGCACCCGGCACTTCGCCGTAGAACAGCACCGCCAGCAGGAACATCAGCGTCGGGCCGATATACTGGAAGAAGCCCAGCGTTGACAGGCGCAAGCGCGTTGCCGCACCGGTAAAGCAGAGCAGCGGGATGGTCGTGACCACACCGGCGGCCATCAGCATCACGTTCAGCGTCCACGGGTTGCTGCCCATATGGCTGGTGCTGCTGTCGGCGATAGCAAACAGATAAATGGCGGCCACTGGCAGCAGCCACAGGGTTTCAAACAGCATCCCGGTTTGCGCTTCGACGGCGATTTTTTTACGTACCAGACCATAAAAGGCGAAGCTGAACGCCAGCCCCAGAGCGATGATCGGCAGCGAGCCAAAGGTCCACAGCTGAACCAGCACGCCACAAAAGGCGAGAAGCACCGCCAGCCACTGCATCCGACGGAAGCGCTCGCCGAGGAACAACATCCCCAGCACGATATTCACCAGCGGGTTAATGAAATAGCCGAGGCTCGCCTCCAGCATATGCTGGTTGTTCACCGCCCAGATGAACAGCAACCAGTTGCCGCCAATCAATACGGCGGAGAGCGCCAGCAGGAAAATTTTCTTAGGCGTTTGCAGAAGCGTTTTCACCCCTGACCACTGACGGCTTACGCTCATCAGGGCCACCATAAAGAAAAACGACCAGATCACGCGGTGAGTGAGAATTTCATCGGCAGGAACGTAGTGAATCAGCTTGAAGTAGGCGGGCGCGATACCCCAGATAAAATAAGCGGCAAGCGCGAGTAAAACGCCCTGCCGCGTCTGTTTAGCATCCATCAGGAAAATCCGTTACAAATATGTCACGCAATTTTACCTGATTTTACCGTCTCAACCCACCATATAAGTGGCAGTTGCGCTGGCGATATAGAGCTGCTCTTCGTTATGCAGTTCCACGCGGGCGACGGCGACTTTATTGCCTGCACGCAGCAGGCTGCTGCTGGCGGTGAAGCGATTGCCGCGACCCGGACGCAGATAATCGACGCGTAGGTCGATGGTTCCCATTCGCGACAGGCGCTGGCGCAGCTCATCTTCGTTAATGGTGTCGTGGCGGGTCAGGGTGCTGCCAACGCAGACCAGACCTGCTGCAACGTCGAGGGCGGAGGCAATAACGCCGCCATGCAGAATGCTTTGAGCCCAGTTACCGACCATCATTGGCTGATTGTTAAAGCTCAGTTGGGCGAAATCTTTTTCGTAGCGCTCAAGCTCCAGCCCCAGAGCACGGTTGAACGGCATGTGGTAGACGAAAATCTCGCCGACAAGCTTCAGCGCTTCTTCGGCAGTAAGCGTGGCAGACATAACACGTCACATCCTTATTGTTAAAAGAATGTTGATTTTATGCCCCATCAAATTGAATTGCCAGATTCGGAGCACAGGTGAAGCCACTCATCATTAAATATGCTAAAAGGGATCAAAATATTTCTCATTAAAACGCTTTGCAGGAGAGCAACACCGATGCGGACATATCAGGCCGTACTCATGGCGGCGGCTGCGCTGCCTCTTTCGGCATTTGCGCAGGACGCGACAACTCAGGAGGTGCCTGCCGTGCGGGGCAGCATCATCGCTAACCTGTTGGAGGAGCACGATAATCCTTTTACGCTCTATCCTTACGACAGCAATTACCTGATCTATACCGTGACCAGCGACCTCAATAAAGAGGCGATCAAAACCTATGACTGGGCCGACGATTCGCAGAAAGATGAGGTGAAATTCCAGCTGAGTCTCGCCTTCCCGCTGTGGCGCGGGATTCTGGGGCAGAATTCCATTCTGGGCGCCTCCTATACGCAGAAGTCATGGTGGCAGTTATCTAACAGCGATGAATCGTCGCCGTTCCGTGAGACCAACTACGAGCCGCAGCTGTTCCTTGGCTTCGCCACCGACTACTCGCTGGCGGGCTGGACGCTGCGGGACGTGGAATTTGGCTACAACCATCAATCCAACGGTCGCTCCGATCCCACCTCGCGCAGCTGGAACCGTATCTATAGCCGCCTGATGGCGCAGAACGGCAACTGGCTGGTGGAGGTGAAGCCCTGGTATGTAGTGGGTAACATCGACGATAACCCGGATATCACCAAATACATGGGCTACTACCAGCTGCGGGTGGGCTATCAGCTGGGCGAAGCGGTGCTGAGTGTGAAAGGGCAGTACAACTGGAACACCGGCTATGGCGGCGCAGAGATGGGCGTCAGCTACCCGCTGACCAAACATGTTCGTCTGTATACCCAGGTCTACAGCGGCTATGGCGAATCCCTCATCGACTACAACTTCAACCAGACCCGCGTGGGTGTGGGCGTGATGCTGAACGATCTTTTCTAGCCTCCTCGAATGTTTTTCTCTTAAACGTTGAAGTTTCTCTCGCAGGCGCTGAAAATAGCGCCTGTTTTAATTTCGGGCAAATGGGGTTGATGTGGTGCAGGCGGAAGTCGTTAATCAGGAGTCGCTGGCTAAACAGGTTTTGCATGAAACCTTTGGCTATCACCAGTTCCGCCCGGGCCAGGAAACCATCATCAACACGGCCCTTGAGGGGCGTGACTGTCTGGTGGTCATGCCGACAGGCGGCGGTAAATCGCTGTGCTATCAGGTTCCCGCGCTGGTACTGAATGGCCTGACGGTGGTGGTTTCACCGCTGATCTCGCTGATGAAAGACCAGGTCGACCAGCTGCTGGCGAACGGCGTGGCGGCGGCCTGCCTCAACTCTACCCAGACCCGCGAGCAGCAGCAGGAGGTGATGGCCGGGTGCCGCACCGGGCAGGTTCGTCTGCTCTATATCGCTCCGGAGCGTCTGATGCTGGATAACTTCCTTGAGCATCTGGCGCACTGGAACCCGGTACTGCTGGCGGTAGACGAAGCGCACTGTATCTCCCAGTGGGGGCATGATTTCCGCCCGGAGTATGCCGCCCTCGGTCAGCTGCGTCAGCGCTTCCCGTCGGTGCCGTTTATGGCCCTTACCGCTACCGCCGACGACACCACCCGGCAGGATATTGTCCGTCTGCTGGGGCTCAACGATCCGCTGATCCAGGTCAGCAGCTTCGACCGCCCGAATATCCGCTATATGCTGATGGAGAAATTTAAGCCCCTCGATCAGCTCCTGCGCTACGTCCAGGAGCAGCGCGGTAAATCCGGCATTATCTATTGCAACAGCCGGGCGAAGGTTGAAGACACCGCCGCCCGTCTGCAAAGCCGCGGCTTCAGCGCCGCGGCCTATCATGCGGGGCTGGAAAACCACATCCGTGCCGACGTGCAGGAGAAATTCCAGCGCGACGATCTGCAAATTGTGGTGGCGACCGTCGCCTTCGGTATGGGTATCAACAAGCCGAACGTGCGCTTTGTGGTGCATTTCGACATTCCGCGCAATATCGAATCCTACTACCAGGAGACAGGCCGTGCCGGGCGTGACGGCCTGCCCGCCGAGGCGATGCTCTTCTACGATCCGGCGGATATGGCCTGGCTACGTCGCTGTCTGGAAGAGAAACCGCAGGGGCAGTTGCAGGATATCGAGCGTCACAAGCTCAACGCGATGGGCGCCTTTGCCGAAGCGCAAACCTGTCGCCGTCTGGTGCTGCTGAACTATTTTGGCGAGGGGCGCCAGGAGTCGTGCGGCAACTGCGATATCTGCCTCGACCCGCCGAAGCAGTACGACGGGCTGATGGACGCCCGCAAGGCGCTCTCCACCATTGGCCGCGTCAATCAGCGCTTCGGGATGGGCTACGTGGTGGAAGTGCTGCGCGGCGCCAACAATCAGCGCATCCGCGAGATGGGGCATGACAAGCTGCCGGTGTATGGCATTGGCCGCGATCAGAGCCATGAGCACTGGGTCAGCGTGATCCGCCAGCTTATCCACCTGGGCTTTGCCACCCAGAACATTGCCCAGCACTCCGCGCTGCAGCTCACCGAAGCCGCCCGTCCGGTGCTGCGCGGCGAAGTCGAATTGCAGCTAGCCGTGCCGCGCGTGGTGGCGCTGAAACCGCGTGTGATGCAGAAATCCTACGGCGGCAACTATGATCGTAAGCTGTTTGCCAAGCTGCGTAAGCTGCGCAAAGCCATCGCCGACGAAGAGAATATCCCACCTTATGTGGTGTTCAACGATGCCACGCTGATTGAGATGGCCGAGCAGATGCCGCTCAGCGCCAGCGAAATGCTCAGCGTCAACGGCGTGGGCACCCGCAAACTGGAGCGCTTCGGCAAAGAGTTTATGGCGCTTATTCGTTCTCATACCGATGGTGATGATGAGGAGTAGTCAGCCCGGCAAAAAAGTGCCAGGATGATTGCTCCCTGAACTATTTCCCCGCGAGTTAATTATGTTAACCCTGTTTCTGACCGTGGCGCTGGTGCATATTGTGGCGCTGATGAGCCCTGGCCCCGACTTTTTCTTCGTGTCCCAAACGGCGGTGAGCCGTTCGCGCAAAGAGGCGATGATGGGCGTGCTGGGCATTACCCTTGGCGTTATGGTCTGGGCTGCCCTGGCCCTGCTGGGCCTGAACCTGATCCTCGCTAAGATGGCCTGGCTGCATAACATCATTATGGTCGGCGGCGGTCTCTATCTGTGCTGGATGGGCTATCAGATGCTGCGCGGGGCGTTCAAAAAAGAGGATAACGAAGCGTCTGAGCCTAAAATGGAGCTGGCGGCCAGCGGACGCAGCTTTGTGAAAGGGCTGCTGACGAACCTCGCTAATCCAAAAGCCATTATCTATTTCGGCTCGGTATTTTCACTGTTCGTGGGTGAGGATGTCGGTGCTGGAGCGCGCTGGGGAATCTTCCTGCTGATCGTCCTGGAGACGTTTGCCTGGTTCACCGTGGTGGCGAGCCTGTTTGCGTTACCCTCCATGCGACGCGGCTACCAACGTCTGGCGAAGTGGATTGACGGCGTTGCCGGCGCGTTATTCGCCGGCTTCGGTATTCACCTGATCCTGTCGCGTTAAGCGTGCCTTGCTGATGCCAGCAGCGCACCCACCAGCATAAACAGCGAACCGAACACTTTATTCAGGGCCTTCATCTGACGAGGCCCTTTAATCCATGCCGCAATCCGCGTAGCCAGCGTCGCATAGCCAATCATCACAATGATATCGACCACAACAGTGGTCAAGCCGAGCACCACGTACTGCATGATCTGGGGCTGATGCGGCACGATGAACTGCGGAAACAGGGCGGCAAGAAAGACGATGCTCTTCGGGTTGGTCAGGTTCACAAATACCGCCCGCTTAAACAGTTTTCCCCTGCTTTGCGTCTGGGCGAGCGTGTTGAGGTCAAGGGACCCTGCGGCGCGCCACTGCTGAATACCCAGCCAGATCAGATAGGCTGCCCCGGCCCATTTCAGCACTTCGAAGGCCAGCACCGAACGGGAGAAGAGCGTGCCGAGCCCCACGCCGACCAGCACAATGTGAATAGCCAGCCCGGTTTGCAAGCCGGCAATGGACGCCGCTGCGCCGCGATAGCCGTGGTTCATGGCGGTGGTCATGGTATTGATCGCCCCTGAGCCCGGTGAAAGGCTGAGGATAATGGATGTCAGCAGGTAGGCGAACCACCACTCAAAGGTCATTTGAAACTCCCGAATCGTCTATTTTTATGCCACAATACGCTAATGTTGCGTCATTTTACGGCCTGTCACAAAAAAACGATATTCCTTGGCTTACAGGGGCGTAAACCCGATGTTTCAGCTGAATAAGGACTGGGAAACGCGAGAAAAGGCATTTGCTGCTTTCTCCATGGGACCGTTGACCGATTTCTGGCGCCAGCGCGAGGAAGATGAGTTTACGGGCGTTGGGGATATCCCGGTACGCTTCGTTCGTTTCCGTGATGAAAAAAATGACCGGGTGATTGTCGTCTGCCCCGGACGTATCGAAAGCTACATCAAATATGCCGAGCTGGCGTACGATCTGTTCCATCTGGGTTTTGATGTGTTAATTATCGACCATCGCGGGCAGGGACTTTCCGGTCGGATGTTGCCGGATACCCATCGTGGCCACGTGGAAAACTTCAGCGATTACGTCGACGATCTGGCCGCATTCTGGCAGCAGGAAGTGCAGCCCGGCCCGTGGCGCAAGCGCTATATTCTTGCGCACTCCATGGGCGGCGCCATCTCTACGCTCTTTTTGCAGCGCTACGATCACCAGTGCGATGCCATTGCGCTTACCGCGCCGATGTATGGCATTGTGATACGTTTTCCGGACTGGATGGTGCGCCATCTTCTCGACTGGGCTGAGGGCCATCAGCGCATTCGTGAAGGCTACGCCATCGGAACAGGACGCTGGCGGGCTTTGCCGTTTGCCATCAACGTCTTAACCCACAGCCAGCAGCGTTATCGCCGCAACCTGCGTTTCTATGCCGATGAGCCGCGCTTGCGCGTTGGCGGCCCCACCTGGCATTGGGTACGCGAAGGTATTCTGGCGGGTGAAGAGGTGTTGGCGGGTGCCGGTCAGGACGATACGCCCACGCTCATCCTTCAGGCTGAAGAGGAGCGGGTGGTGGATAACCGCATGCACGACCGCTTCTGTGAACGCCGGGCCGCAGCCGGTCACCCTTGCGAAGGGGGTAAACCGCTGGTCATAAACGGCGCGTACCATGAGATCCTTTTCGAAAAGGACGCCATGCGATCGGTCGCACTCCACGCCATCGTCGACTTTTTCGACAGGCATAACTGATATTCACCAGAGGTTAAATTTTTCTATGTACCAGGTTGTCGCGTCTGATTTAGATGGCACGCTGCTCTCCCCCGATCACACTTTATCGCCCTACGCGAAAGAGACCCTGAAACTCCTGACCGCCCGAGGCGTGAATTTTGTCTTCGCCACAGGTCGCCACCACGTTGATGTGGGGCAGATCCGCGATAATCTGGAGATCAAATCCTATATGATCACCTCCAACGGCGCCCGCGTGCACGATCTGGACGGTAATCTGATCTTCACCCATAACCTCGATCGCGACATCGCCACCGATCTGTTCGGGATCATGCACAACAACCCCGACATCATCACCAACGTCTATCGCGACGACGAGTGGTTTATGAACCGTCACCGCCCGGACGAGATGCGTTTCTTTAAAGAGGCGGTATTCAACTATTCGCTGTATGAGCCGGGTCTGCTGGAGCCGGAAGGCATTAGCAAGGTGTTCTTCACCACCGACAGCCACGAAGCGCTGCTGCCGCTGGAGCAGGCGATTAACGCCCGCTGGGGCGATCGGGTTAACGTTAGCTTCTCCACGCTGACCTGCCTGGAAGTGATGGCGGGCGGCGTCTCCAAGGGGCATGCCCTTGAAGCGGTAGCCAAACGCCTGGGCTTTGATCTTAAGGACTGCATCGCCTTTGGCGACGGCATGAACGACGCCGAAATGCTCTCCATGGCGGGCAAGGGCTGCATCATGGAAAACGCCCACCAGCGCCTGAAAGATCTGCACCCGGAGCTGGAAGTGATCGGCACTAACGGCGATAACGCGGTGCCAAAATATCTGCGTAAGCTGTTTATTGAATAATCTTCATTTGGTTGTTTAACGTTCAGTTGTCAACCGCGGAGTTCGCTACAATGCCTGTCCATCTTTTCAAGAGACAAGCATTGTGGCGCTACTCATTATCACCACTATTCTGTGGGCCTTCTCCTTTAGCCTTATCGGTGAATATCTCGCCGGATATGTCGACAGCTATTTCTCGGTGCTGATGCGCGTAGGGCTGGCGGCGCTGGTGTTCCTGCCGTTCCTGCGTACGCGCGGACAAACGCTGAAAACCCTTCTGCTGTACATGCTGGTAGGCGCGATGCAGCTCGGCATCATGTACCTGTTCAGCTTCCGCGCTTACGTCTACCTGTCGGTATCGGAATTCCTGCTGTTTACCGTGCTCACGCCGCTCTATATCACGCTGATTTACGATCTGCTGAGCAAACGCCGTTTGCGCTGGGGCTACCTGCTGAGCGCGGCGCTGGCGGTGGTGGGTGCGGCGATCATTCGCTACGACAAAGTGAGCGACCACTTCTGGACCGGGCTGATGTTTGTCCAGCTCGCCAACATCAGCTTTGCCATCGGCATGGTGGGGTATAAGCGTTTGATGGAAACCCGTCCGATGCCGCAGCACAACGCCTTTGCCTGGTTTTATATGGGGGCGGCGATTGTGGCGGTCGCGGCGTGGTTTATGCTGGGGAACCCACAAAAACTGCCGACCACGACGGTGCAGTGGAGCGTGCTGGTCTGGCTGGGGGTGGTGGCATCCGGGCTGGGTTACTTCATGTGGAACTATGGCGCCACGCAGGTTGACGCCGGAACGCTTGGGATCATGAACAACGTTCACGTCCCGGCAGGCCTGCTGGTGAACCTCGCCATCTGGCAGGAACAACCGCACTGGCCGAGCTTCATTATTGGGGGGACGGTGATCCTGGCTTCACTGTGGGTGCATCGCCGTTGGGTCGCTCCGCGCTCCGGACAAACGGCAGATGATCGCAAGCGTGATTCCGCGCTGAGCGAATAAAGGCCTCGGTAACCGGTTGACGCTGCTCGCCATCGCGCACGGCGGCGTACAACCGGCTCCATAATCCCTCGCCCAGGGTTCTGGTCACCACCAGGCCCTGGCGTTCAAAGCTCTCCACCACCCAGTGTGGTAACGCGGCAATACCCATGCGGGCCGCCACCATCTGAATTAACAGCAGAGTATTGTCCACGCTTTTCAGCTGCGGGCTGATACCCGCCGGCTGCAGGAAGTGACGCCAGATATCCAGACGACTGCGCTGGACCGGGTAGATCAGCAGCGTTTCGGTCGCCAGATCTTCCGGCGTAATGCGCGTTCTGGCAGCCAGCGGATGATCCGGGGCCAGCACCAGGCGAACTTCAAAATCAAACATCGGAGAATAGTGCAGGCCACTGCGCGGCAGAATATCCGAGGTCATGACCAGATCCAGCTCGCCCTGCTGGAGTGACGGTTGCGGGTCAAAGGTCACGCCGGATTTAAAGTCCATCTCCACCTGCGGCCATCTCTGGCGGAAGTTCTCAAGCGCGGGTGTCAGCCACTGGATACAGCTGTGGCACTCAATGGCGATGCGCAGCCGGGTTTGCTGGGGCTCATGGCAGGCCTGCAACGCGCTGGCGATCTGCGGCAACACCTGATTCGCCAGCTGCAGCAGGATCTCACCCTGCGGCGTGAAGCGTAGCGGCTGACTCTTACGCACAAACAGACGAAAGCCAAGGCGCTGTTCCAGATCGCTGAACTGGTGGGAAAGGGCGGATTGCGTCTGGTGCAGCGCCGCCGCCGCCGCCGCAAGAGAGCCGCAGTTCCGCAACGCCTGGAGCGTTTTCAGGTGTTTTATCTCGATCATGAATGTCCTTCACTTCGCCATGAACAATTTGCGCTTGAGGAATATACAGTACCTACACATTATGGAAGTGTAAACATCTGGACGGCTAAATACTGAAAATTCCATAAGGAGCACATCATGACAATTCGCAACCATACCCTCGGTTTCCCGCGCGTCGGCCTGCGCCGCGAGCTGAAAAAAGCGCTCGAAAGCTACTGGGCGGGTAACGCCACCCGTGATGAACTGCTGGCGGTGGGACGCGAACTCCGTGCCCGCCACTGGGATCAGCAGAAGCAGGCGGGCATTGACCTGCTGCCGGTGGGCGATTTCGCCTGGTACGACCATGTTCTGACGACCAGCCTGCTGCTGGGCAACGTGCCGGCTCGTCATCAGAACAACGATGGCTCGGTAGATATCGACACCCTGTTCCGCATTGGCCGTGGCCGTGCGCCAACGGGTGAACCCGCGGCGGCGGCAGAGATGACCAAATGGTTCAACACCAACTACCACTACATGGTGCCGGAGTTCGTGAAGGGCCAGCAGTTCAGACTGACCTGGACCCAGTTGCTGGATGAGGTGGACGAAGCCCTGGCCCTCGGCCATCAGGTGAAACCTGTTCTGCTGGGGCCGGTAACGTACCTGTGGCTCGGTAAAGTGAAGGGCGAACAGTTTGATCGCCTGAGCCTGTTGCATGAGATCCTGCCGGTGTACCAGCAGGTGCTGGGCGAACTGGCGAAACGCGGCGTTGAGTGGGTACAGATCGACGAACCGGCGCTGGTGCTGGAGCTGCCGCAGGCATGGCTGGATGCCTTCAAACCGGCATACGACGCCCTCGCGGGCCAGGTGAAGCTGCTGCTCACCACCTATTTCGAAGGCGTGACGCCAAATCTCGATACCATCACTGCGCTGCCGGTGCAGGGACTGCATGTTGATCTGGTGCACGGTAAAGATGACGTGGCAGAACTCCATTCCCGTCTGCCGTCCGACTGGCTGCTCTCTGCCGGGCTGGTGAACGGTCGCAACGTCTGGCGCGCCGATCTGACAGAAAAATATGGTCAGATTAAAGAGATCGTTGGCAAACGCGATCTGTGGATCGCCTCATCCTGCTCCCTGCTGCACAGCCCGATCGACCTCAGCGTCGAAACCCGTCTGGATGCCGAAGTGAAGAGCTGGTTTGCCTTTGCCCTGCAAAAATGCGAAGAGCTGGCCCTGCTGCGCGATGCGCTGAACAGCGGCGATACGGCGGCGATTACCGCATGGAGCGCGCCAATTCAGGCCCGCCGCCACTCTACCCGCGTGCACAACCCGGCGGTTGAGAAACGTCTGGCCGCCATCACCACGAAGGAGAGCCAGCGTCAGAGTCCTTATGAGGTGCGTGCTGAAGCCCAGCGTGCCCGCTTTAAACTCCCGGCCTGGCCAACCACCACTATCGGCTCCTTCCCGCAGACCACCGAGATCCGTGGCCTGCGTCTGGACTTCAAAAAGGGCAATCTGGATGCAGGCAACTACCGCACCGGCATCGCCGAACATATCAAGCAGGCGATTGTGGAGCAGGAGCGCCTGGGGCTGGATGTGCTGGTCCACGGCGAAGCCGAGCGTAACGACATGGTGGAGTACTTCGGTGAGCATCTGGACGGTTTCGTCTTTACCCAGAATGGCTGGGTGCAGAGCTACGGCTCCCGCTGCGTGAAGCCGCCGGTGGTGATCGGGGACGTCAGCCGCCCGGAAGCGATCACCGTCGAGTGGGCGAAGTATGCCCAGTCCCTGACCGACAAACCGGTAAAAGGCATGTTGACCGGGCCGGTGACTATTCTCTGCTGGTCCTTCCCGCGTGAGGATGTGACGCGTGAGACCATCGCGAAGCAGATCGCGCTGGCGCTGCGTGACGAAGTGGCGGATCTGGAAGCCGCCGGTATCGGCATCATTCAGATTGACGAACCGGCACTGCGCGAAGGGCTGCCGCTGCGTCGCAGCGACTGGGATGCCTATCTGAAGTGGGGGGTGGAAGCCTTCCGCATCAACGCTGCGGTGGCGAAGGATGAGACCCAGATCCACACCCACATGTGTTACTGCGAGTTCAACGACATCATGGACTCCATCGCCGCGCTGGATGCCGACGTGATCACCATCGAAACCTCACGCTCGGATATGGAGCTGCTGGAGTCGTTTGAAGAGTTCGACTACCCGAACGAGATCGGCCCGGGCGTCTATGACATTCACTCCCCGAACGTCCCGAGCGTAGAGTGGATTGAAGCCCTGCTGCAAAAAGCGGCTCAGCGCATTCCGGCAGAGCGCCTGTGGGTGAACCCGGACTGCGGCCTGAAAACCCGCGGCTGGCCTGAAACGCGCGCCGCACTGGCGAATATGGTGAAAGCGGCGCAGAATTTGCGGCAGGGTTAACCCTGGCACACGTTTGCCGGGCGGCGTGTGGCTGCCCGGCCTACGTACGACCTTCCTGAATAATTAAAACTCTCTTGCTATTACCATATAACCATTAAACCTGACTGAGCATTCATCGTCATTTATAAGGCCAGAAGCAATGAATATATCTTCCTTTTGTTTCTTGTTGATATAAGTGTATTTTACAGTGAGGGATTGAGTGTTGTTTTCATAATAACTGTCCAGGTAAGCACCCTCGGGTATTGTCGCTTTTCCCTGTGCCACAGCCATTTCATAATCGATTTTTGCTAATGATTGCGCGTACAGTTTTGATACAGGAGAAAGGTCAATAATTTTAATGGTTGTTTTGTTTCGCTGAATAGTCGACGTATCAATTTGTAAGTCTCGCGAAATGGCATTGAATAAAGCGGTCTCCATTGACGCACCGACAATAGCACATCCATTATTATTTGCGTGCGTAAGAAAAGGATAAATAATTAATAGGTAGAGAGATTTTTTATTAAGCATTAATCCTCCACAACGAGTATTTTATCACTGCTTGCAGCAATGATTTTACGACTGGATAAAGTTAGGATGATACATCCGTCGGATGCCTCTCCCGGATGCAATGAACTTTCCCCATGTATCATGAAGCCATCCCGACCGCACATATCGTTCCCGGCGTAGGGAGTTAATCTCATTGTCCATGCTTTGGTTTTAGAATGATAAAAAGCGGGTCCTATTGTATACGTTCCTCTTGGTAGCGGGCCTTTGTTTTTTACACATTCATTTGCTGAGTCGTTTTTAAACCCAGGCCTACCTGCATACTGACCATCAAACTGATAAGTGCCATCCAGATAAAATGAGTGCGAACTTACTTTATAAACCCACGTCATACCGTAGCCTCCTCCTCAGCATCCCATCTGTCTGTATGAATAATATTTCCATCCAGATAGTGCCATGTGATTATTTCATAAGCTAAATAAAAGGCTTCAAGGTGATTGTGCCTTTCAAAGGTGGTATTTTTAATGTCGAACATTAACGGTTCTATTCCATTAACCCTGACATTTTCCATCATTATACGGAAATATTCCTCTTCCTGACCATTATAATTGATACGGAAAAACTTAAGCTCTGCTTGCTTAAATTTTTGACCAGTAGATACGCCTTTATAAAGGTAAGGCGATGAGCTATCAATTTCTTTGATTAAAGCAAAGTCACCATGGATACGTTTGCCAGTAATTTTACCTGTAAGGTTGTCCGTGGGAAGATCGACAGAATGCATAAACTCTATAATCTCAATGCTTCCTTCTCTTCCTTGTATATCAACTGAACCTTTAACCTGATTTCCTGTATGGTCTGTTAACCAAAGATATACCGGTATAGCCATCCTGTAACCTCCTGTTTGGCAAGTAATATGAATGCCAGCGTACGCCCCACATACAGGAGAGAAAAGCATAACTGTATGGTTAATTTCCTAAAGCGTTTGTAATTTATGATGGCTCACAAAATCAGGGAGGCGATTGTTATTTAAATAGTGATCCTCTCTGTAGAATATATAAATAGATGTTTATATTGCTGGAATTAATAACCATGGATTGTACGCCCGGCAGACGTGCCGGGCGTAAGGGTATTATTTTTTAATGCCATACTGCGCAAACCACGCCAGCATCCGCTGCCAGCCATCCTTCGCTGACTCTTCGTGATAGCTCGGACGGTAATCGGCATTAAACGCGTGACCCGCTCCCGGATAGACCACAATCTCCGCCGTTGCGTTCGCCGCGCGCAGGGCATGACGCATCGTCTCGACGGTATCCAGTGGAATGCCGGTGTCTTCGGCGCCATAGAGCCCCAGCACGGGGGCGTTTAAATCGGTAGCCACATCCACCGGATGCTTTGGTGAGTTCAGGGTTTTCTCGCCGACCAGTTTGCCATACCACGCCACGGCTGCTTTCAGCTGCGGGTTATGGGCGGCATAGAGCCAGCTGATCCGTCCGCCCCAGCAGAAACCGGTCGCCAGCAGACGATGAGGATCGCCACCGTTGCGCGCTGCCCAGTTGGCGACATGATCGAGATCCGCCAGCACCTGCGCGTCCGGCACTTTACTGACCAGATTGCTGAACAGGGTAGGGATGTCGCTGTACTCGTTCGGATCGCCCTGACGGAAGTAGAGCTCCGGCGCGACCGCCAGATAGCCTTCCAGCGCCAGGCGGCGACAGATATCGCGAATATGCTCATGTACGCCGAAAATTTCCTGAATCACGATGACGATCGGCAATGCCCCTTGCGCATTTTTGGGCCGGGCATGGTAAGCAGGCATATTATCGCCCTGGGTCGGAATCGAGGTCTCCCCGGCGGTAATCGCCTCGTCGGGGGTAGTGACAACGGTTGAGGCTTGCAGATCAGCAGCAGGGGCAAATCCAGATGTTCCAGTCATGGCATTCTCCGTACCAATTAGCGCAAAAGTAAATATAGTCCGCAGGTTAACAATCCACAGTGCCCGAAACAGGCTATCTTTTGTGCAACAGATAACGATATAAGTCGTTAATGTGATGTTAATCACTATTTCATGGTAATTAAATGCAATCAATTTCATTCGCGGTGATATCTGTCACGAAATTAAGCTATATGCTCCGGTAAAGTACCGCTTTGCTTCTGCTGACAAACTGACCCACAGAGGAGTTTTCTATGTCTAAGTCTGATGTTTTTCATCTCGGCCTCACTAAAAATGATTTACAAGGGGCTACGCTCGCTATCGTCCCTGGCGATCCTGAGCGTGTGGAAAAGATCGCCGCGCTGATGGATAAGCCGGTTAAGCTGGCAGCCCATCGCGAATTCACGACCTGGCGGGCAGAGCTGGATGGCAAAGCGGTGATCGTCTGCTCAACCGGTATCGGTGGCCCGTCTACCTCTATTGCCGTTGAAGAGCTGGCACAGCTGGGCATCCGTACTTTCCTGCGTATCGGTACGACCGGTGCGATCCAGCCGCACATCAACGTTGGCGACGTACTGGTCACCACCGCGTCCGTGCGTCTGGACGGCGCGAGCCTGCACTTTGCCCCGATGGAGTTCCCGGCAGTGGCCGATTTCGAGTGCACCACCGCGCTGGTGGAAGCCGCGAAATCCGTCGGCGCAACCACTCACGTTGGCGTGACCGCCTCCTCAGACACCTTCTACCCGGGCCAGGAGCGCTACGATACCTTCTCCGGTCGCGTGGTCAGCCGTTTCAAAGGCTCGATGGAAGAGTGGCAGTCTATGGGCGTTATGAACTATGAAATGGAATCCGCTACGCTGCTGACCATGTGTGCAAGCCAGGGTCTGCGTGCCGGTATGGTTGCGGGTGTCATTGTGAACCGTACCCAGCAAGAGATCCCGAACGCCGAGACCATGAAGCAGACCGAAAGCCACGCGGTGAAAATCGTGGTGGAAGCGGCCCGCCGCCTGCTGTAATTACTCCTTTTCTTTGCCAAAGGCCGACCCGTTCGGCCTTTTTCTTTGCGTAGCCCCTCGCAGAAAACCCTTTTCAAACTGGACGTTTATACAGCACAATTCTATTTTGTGCGGGTCATACCTTGATGCAGGGGGCGTCGTGGATATTTCCATCCTTTTTTATGTCGTTATCGCGCTGGTCAGCGTCGGCGTGGGCTGGTTGTTCGCCAGCTATCAGCATGCTCAGCAAAAAGCCGATCAGCTGGCCGAACGTGAGGAGATGGTGGCTGCCTTAAGCGCGCTGAAACAACAGGCGGCGCAAAGCGGACACTGGCGCGACGAGTGCGAGCTACTCAATAACGAACTGCGTAATCTGCGGGATATCAACACCTCGCTGGAAGCCGACCTGCGCGAAGTCACCACCCGCCTGGAATCCACCCAACTGCATGCGGAAGATAAAATCCGCCAGATGATCAACAGCGAACAGCGCCTGAGCGAGCAGTTCGAAAACCTGGCGAACCGCATCTTTGAGCAGAGCAACCGCCGTGTTGACGAGCAAAACCGTCAGAGCCTGAACGGTCTGCTGACTCCCCTGCGCGAACAGCTGGACGGTTTTCGTCGCCAGGTGCAGGACAGCTTTGGCCAGGAGGCGCGGGAGCGACACACGCTGGCCCATGAAATTCGCAATCTCCAGCAGCTAAATGCCCAGATGGCCCAGGAAGCGATCAACCTGACCCGGGCGCTGAAAGGCGACAATAAAACCCAGGGCAACTGGGGCGAAGTGGTGTTGACCCGCGTACTGGAAGCTTCCGGCCTGCGTGAAGGGCATGAATATCAGACCCAGGTCAGTATCGAAACAGAATCTCGCGCGCGGATGCAGCCGGATGTCATTGTCCGCCTGCCGCAGGAGAAGGATGTGGTCATCGATGCCAAAATGACGTTGGTGGCCTATGAGCGTTACTTTAATGCCGAGGACGACTACACCCGCGAGACGGCGTTGCAGGAGCATATCGCCTCGGTGCGGAACCACATTCGCCTGCTGGGGCGTAAAGATTATCAGCAGTTACCCGGCCTGCGTTCGCTTGACTATGTGCTTATGTTTATCCCGGTTGAACCCGCCTTCTTACTGGCGCTGGACCGCCAGCCGGAGCTGATCTCCGAAGCGTTAAAAAACAATATTATGCTGGTCAGCCCGACCACGCTGCTGGTGGCGCTGCGTACCATTGCTAATCTTTGGCGCTACGAGCATCAGAGCCGCAATGCCCAGCAGATTGCCGATCGCGCCAGCCGGTTGTACGACAAAATGCGCCTGTTCGTCGATGACATGTCGTCCGTTGGGCAGAGTCTGGATCGCGCCCAGGATAACTATCGTCAGGCGATGAAAAAGCTGGCCTCCGGTCGCGGCAACCTGCTGGCTCAGGCCGAATCGTTCCGCAGCCTTGGCGTGGAGGTTAAACGCGAGATTAATCCGGATTTAGTCGAGCAGGCCACCGCGCAGGATGAAGAGTACCGGTTGCGTGGCGAGGGCGATGTTCAAAAGACAAACAATACGTTAGCAGAGGCACACGCGTCGGCAGACCTGTAGGGCGTTATTCCTGGGGTGGTTGAATCGTAGGGCAAATTCGCCCAATCTGTTACACTTCTCGTACATTTGATTGATAAGCAGGCTCTGAGATGGTTGAAGATTCACAAGACACAACGCACTTTGGCTTTCAGACTGTCGCTAAAGCGCAGAAAGCTGACATGGTGGCCCACGTATTCCATTCCGTGGCGGCGAAGTACGATGTAATGAATGACCTGATGTCATTCGGCATTCATCGCTTGTGGAAGCGCTTCACTATTGATTGTAGCGGCGTGCGTCGTGGGCAAACCGTGCTTGATCTGGCGGGCGGGACCGGCGACCTTACCGCGAAATTCTCGCGTCTGGTAGGGGAAACAGGCCGCGTTGTGCTGGCTGATATCAACGACTCCATGCTGAAAATGGGGCGTGAGAAACTGCGCAATCTCGGTGTGGTCGGCAACGTTGAGTACGTCCAGGCGAACGCCGAGGCGCTGCCTTTCCCGGATAACACTTTTGACTGCATCACCATCTCGTTCGGTCTGCGTAACGTCACCGATAAAGAGAAAGCGCTGCGTTCCATGTACCGCGTGCTGAAACCGGGTGGACGCCTGCTGGTGCTGGAGTTCTCTAAACCGATTATTGAGCCCCTGAGCAAAGCGTACGACGCTTACTCTTTCCACATTCTGCCGCGCATTGGTGAAGTGGTTGCTAACGATGCCGACAGCTATCGCTACCTGGCCGAGTCCATCCGTATGCACCCTAACCAGGACACGTTAAAGGCTATGATGCAGGATGCGGGCTTTGACAATGTTGATTACTTCAACATGACCGCGGGCGTTGTCGCCCTGCATCGCGGGTACAAGTTCTGAGTGGAGGTGGCAGATGCCGTTTAAACCCTTGATCACAGCCGGTGTTGAAAACGTACTCAATACCTTTCTGTATCGCTCGCCCGCGCTCAAAACGGCACGCCAGCGACTGAACGGTAAAGTGCTGCGCGTGGTGGTAAAAGAGTTTTCGACCCCGCTGGTGCTGGTATTTAGCGAGCGTCAGCTCGACGTGCTGGGCGAGTGGGAGGGCGAGGCTGACTGCTCTGTTATCACCCATATGAGTACGCTGCCTAAACTGCGCGATCGCCAGCAGCTCACCGCCCTCATCCGTAGCGGTGAGCTGGAAGTCGACGGCGATATCCAGGTGGTACAAAACTTCGTTTCGCTGGCTGACCTGGCGGAATTTGATCCGGCTGAACTGCTGGCTCCCTGGACGGGCGATATTGCCGCAGAGGGGATCAGTAAAGTGCTGCGCGGCGGTGCCTCATTGCTGAAAAAAGGTTTTCAGCGTCAGCAGCGCTATGCTGCGGAGGTGCTTACCGAAGAGTGGCGCATGGCTCCCGGGCCGCTGGAAGCAGCATGGTTTGCAGAAGAAACCGCAGCGGTTGAACGTTCGGTTGATGCACTGACTAAAAGGCTTGAAAAGCTGGAGGGCAAATGACGCCAGGTGAAATTCGGCGCCTCTATTTTATCATCCGCACCTTTTTGAGCTACGGGCTCGATGAGTTGATCCCTCGAATGCGTATTACCTTGCCGCTGCGCCTCTGGCGGCAAACGCTATTCTGGATGCCAAATCGCCATAAAGACAAGCTGCTCGGTGAGCGGCTGCGGCTGGCGTTGCAGGAGCTGGGTCCGGTATGGATCAAGTTCGGCCAGATGCTCTCGACCCGCCGCGATCTCTTCCCTCCCCAGATTGCCGATCAGCTGGCTCTGCTGCAGGATAAAGTCGCCCCGTTCGATGGCCGGCTGGCAAAGCGGCAGATCGAAAAGGCGATGGGTGATATCCCGGTAGAAAGCTGGTTCGATGACTTCGACATCCAACCGCTGGCTTCGGCCTCTATCGCCCAGGTTCACACCGCGCGGCTGAAAGAGAACGGCAAAGAGGTGGTCATCAAGGTGATCCGCCCGGATATTCTGCCGATCATCAGAGCCGACATGAGACTCATCTACCGTCTGGCTCGCTGGGTGCCGCGTCTGTTGCCTGATGGCCGTCGCCTGCGTCCGATGGAAGTGGTGCGTGAATATGAAAAGACGCTGATTGATGAGCTGAATCTGCTGCGTGAATCGGCGAACGCGATTCAGCTGCGCCGCAACTTTGAAAACAGCCCGATGCTGTATGTGCCGGAGGTCTACTCCGACTATTGCAGCCAGGACATGATGGTGATGGAGCGCATCTACGGCATCCCGGTATCGGACGTCGCGACCCTCGAAAAGCAGGGCACCAACATGAAGCTGCTGGCCGAGCGTGGCGTACAGGTCTTCTTTACCCAGGTGTTCCGCGACAGCTTCTTCCATGCCGACATGCACCCCGGCAATATCTTCGTGAGTTACGAGCACCCGGAAGATCCGCAATACATCGGCATTGACTGCGGTATCGTCGGCTCGCTGAACAAAGAAGATAAGCGCTATCTGGCCGAGAACTTTATCGCCTTCTTCAATCGCGATTACCGTAAAGTGGCTGAACTGCACGTCGACTCCGGTTGGGTTCCTCCGGACACCAACGTCGAAGAGTTTGAGTTCGCTATTCGGACGGTTTGTGAGCCTATTTTCGAGAAACCGCTGGCGGAGATCTCGTTTGGCCATGTGCTGCTGAACCTGTTCAATACCGCCCGACGCTTCAATATGGAAGTGCAGCCGCAATTAGTTTTACTTCAGAAAACATTACTTTACGTTGAAGGGGTGGGGCGGCAACTCTATCCTCAGTTAGACTTATGGAAAACGGCAAAACCGTTCCTTGAGTCCTGGATCAAAGACCAGGTTGGGCTGCCTGCCCTGGTCCGCTCCCTGAAAGAGAAAGCACCTTTCTGGATCGAAAAAATGCCCGAACTGCCGGAACTGGTGTACGACAGTTTGCGTCAGAGCAAAAACTTGCAACATAGCGTAGATAAAATCGCTCGTGAGCTGCAAACCAATCATGTGCGTCAGGGCCAGTCACGGTATCTGTTTGGCATAGGCGCCACGCTGTTGTTAAGCGGCACGCTATTGCTAATCAACCGTCCTGACTGGGAGTTGATGCCCGCCTGGCTGATGGCCGGTGGAGTGGTGGTCTGGCTGGCAGGATGGCGTAAAACACGCTGAATTGCATCGCTATCGCAGGGCCGCATAACGTATAATGCGGCCTGATTAATTTATCATCTACAACTGAGGAAGAAGTATGGGTGGTATCAGTATCTGGCAATTGGTGATTATTGCCGTCATCGTCGTGCTGCTTTTCGGTACCAAAAAACTGGGTTCTATCGGTTCCGATCTTGGCGCCTCCATCAAAGGCTTCAAGAAAGCGATCAAAGATGATGACGAGAAGCAGGACAAATCCAGCCAGGACGCGGATTTCACTGCTAAATCTATCGCCGATAAACCAGACGACGTCAAAAAGGAAAATGCTAAACGCCACGATAACGAGCAGGTGTAATCCGTGTTTGATATTGGTTTTAGCGAACTGCTGCTGGTATTCGTGATTGGCCTCATTGTACTGGGGCCACAGCGTTTGCCGGTGGCAGTAAAAACAATTGCAGGCTGGGTGCGGGCGCTACGTTCGCTTGCGACAACGGTTCAAAACGAGCTGGCGCAGGAGCTTAAGCTGCAGGAGTTTCAGGACAGCCTGAAAAAAGTGGAGAAGGCGAGCATGGATAACCTGACGCCGGAACTCAAAGCCTCCATGGATGAACTGCGCGAAGCGGCGGAATCCATGAAGCGCTCCTACAGCGTTAACGACCCGGAAAAAGCGAGTGATGAAGCCAACACCATTCGCAATCCGCTGGTCAAAGATAACGAAGCGCAGCACGAAGGCGTGACGCCTGCTACCGCAGAACACCAGGCCAGTGCGCCCGAACAGACGCCTTCAGAGCCGGTGATCAAAAATTCAGAACCGACGCCAGCGTCCGCAGAGAAGAAGCCTGCCCCCGTCGCTGATGCGTCCCCCTCGTCGAGTGATAAAGCGTAAATATGGCAGTAGATGAAACTCAACCGCTGATTACGCACCTGATCGAGCTGCGTAAGCGCCTGCTGAACTGCATTATTGCGGTCTTCCTCATTTTTATAGGCCTGGTCTATTTCGCCAACGACATCTATCAGGTGGTCTCTGCGCCGCTGATTAAACAGATGCCGCTGGGTGCAACCATGATTGCGACCGATGTCGCGTCGCCCTTCTTCACGCCGATTAAGCTGACCTTCTGGGTGTCGCTGATTGCTTCTGCCCCGGTGATCCTTTACCAGGTCTGGGCCTTTATTGCCCCTGCGCTGTATAAGCATGAACGCCGTCTGGTGATCCCGCTGCTGGTCTCCAGCTCGCTGCTATTTTATATCGGCATGGCCTTCGCCTACTTCGTGGTTTTCCCCCTGGCCTTTGGCTTCCTGGCAAACACCGCGCCGGTAGGGGTCCAGGTCTCGACGGATATTGCCAGTTATCTGAGCTTCGTTATGGCGCTGTTTATGGCCTTCGGCGTGGCGTTTGAGGTGCCGGTTGCCATCGTGCTGCTCTGCTGGGTGGGGATCACCACGCCGGAAGACTTGCGTAAAAAGCGTCCGTACATTCTGGTGGGTGCCTTCGTCATTGGCATGATGCTAACGCCGCCGGATGTCTTCTCGCAAACCCTGCTGGCAATCCCGATGTATTGCCTGTTTGAGGTCGGCGTCTTCTTCTCGCGCTTCTATATTGGAAAGCGACGTGAAGATCACGAGGAAGAGTCAGAAGAATAAAACCAACCGCCCGCCAGGGCGGTTGTCATATGGGAGCGAGTATGTTTGATATCGGTCTGAACCTGACCAGTCCCCAGTTTGCCCAGGATCGCGATGAGGTCGTTGCCAGGGCCTTCGCTGCCGGGGTAAAGGGCTTACTGCTGACGGGCACCAACCTGCATGAAAGTGAGCAGGCGCAGCAGCTGGCTCAACGTTACGATCGCTGCTGGTCAACGGCAGGCGTTCATCCTCACGACAGCAGCCAGTGGACGACAGAGAGCGCAGATACGCTGCGGGCGTTAGCCGCCTCGCCTGAGGTCGTGGCAATCGGAGAGTGTGGCCTCGACTTTAATCGCAACTTCTCCACCCCCACCGAGCAGGAGCATGCCTTTAGCGCCCAGCTTGCACTGGCCGCGGAGCTGGGTATGCCAGTATTTATGCACTGCCGTGACGCTCACGAACGCTTTCTGGCGTTGCTGGAACCCTGGCTGGATAAACTGCCCGGCGCGGTGCTGCACTGTTTTACCGGCACGCGTGAGGAGGCGATAGCTTGTCTGGATCGTGGCTTATATCTGGGGATCACCGGCTGGGTCTGCGATGAACGGCGCGGGCTGGCGCTGCGTGAACTGTTACCGGTTATTCCTGCCGAACGCCTGCTGATTGAGACCGATGCGCCGTACCTGCTGCCGCGCGATCTCAGCCCTAAACCGGCCTCACGGCGTAATGAGCCAGCCTGGCTGGGCCATATACTTGAGCGGGTGGCCCACTGGCGCGGCGAAGAGACGCAGTGGCTGGCTGCGCAGACGGATGACAACGTGCGTCGTCTGTTTGGCGTCGACTTTTAAACTTTGCGGAAACTGGTGTTTTTCACGCTCTGCTTCACTTCTTTATTCAGCAAGTTCAGCAGCAGCATGGAGCGGGCTTCCCCATCCGGCTCAGCGAAAATCGCTACCAGCCCTTCGAACGCCCCTTCGGTGATCACCACATCATCGCCGGAGAAGGGCGTATCAGGATCGGTCATGCCTTCTGGCTGTTTATAAACCGAGAGCTGGTGGATGACGGAAGAGGGCACCGTGGCCGGATGAACGCCAAAGCGCACGAAGTGGCTGACGCCGCGCGTCGCATTGATGGTGGTGGTGTGGATCACTTCAGGGTCGAATTCAACAAACAGATAGTTAGGAAACAGCGGCTCGCTGACGGTTGTACGTTTACCGCGAACCATTTTTTCCAGCGTGATCACAGGCGTCAGACAGTTCACTGCCTGGCGTTCCAGATGTTCCTGAGCACGCTGAAGTTGCCCACGCTTGCAATACAGTAAATACCAGGCCCGCATAATGACTCTTTTCCGCTTGTTATGCCGGCAAGCATATCAAAACCCTGGCGGGATCGCTAAGCTGATTATAATGGCAGTACGCAGAAGAAGCCGTGAATCTTCACGCTAATTTAACAAAAATACAGCATCACGCAGTCTTACGCCGTATAATGAACCGCATACAGAGAGAGCTTGACTAACTGCATGAAATACAACGATCTACGCGACTTCCTGGAACTGCTGGAAAAGCAGGGCGAACTCAAACGTATTACCCTGCCTGTCGATCCTTATCTGGAGATGACAGAGATTGCCGACCGCACCCTGCGTGCCGGTGGGCCCGCGCTGCTGTTTGAAAATCCGAAAGGCTACACCATGCCGGTGCTCTGTAACCTGTTTGGCACACCCAGGCGTGTGGCGATGGGGATGGGGCAGGAGGATGTCAGCGCGTTGCGTGAAGTAGGTAAGCTGCTGGCTTTTCTGAAAGAGCCTGAGCCACCAAAAGGTTTTCGCGATCTCTTTGATAAGCTGCCGCAGTTTAAGCAGGTGTTGAACATGCCGACCAAACGGCTGCGTGGTGCCCCCTGCCAGCAGAAAATCGTGGAAGGCGATGCGGTCGATCTGACCCGAATTCCCATCATGCAGTGCTGGCCAGAAGACGCCGCCCCGCTGATCACCTGGGGCCTGACCGTAACGCGCGGGCCGCACAAAGAGCGCCAGAATCTTGGGATCTACCGTCAGCAGCTGATCGGTAAAAACAAACTCATTATGCGCTGGCTGTCGCACCGCGGCGGCGCGCTTGATTTCCAGGAGTGGTGTGCTGCGCATCCGGGCGAACGCTTCCCGGTCTCCGTGGCGCTGGGTGCCGATCCGGCCACTATACTCGGCGCAGTGACGCCGGTGCCCGACACGCTGTCGGAATATGCCTTTGCCGGGTTACTGCGTGGCACCAAAACCGAAGTGGTGAAGTGCGTTTCTAACGATCTGGAAGTGCCCGCCAGCGCTGAAATCGTCCTCGAAGGCTACATCGAAGCTGGAGAGATGGCCCCGGAAGGGCCGTATGGCGACCACACCGGCTATTACAATGAAATAGACAACTTCCCGGTATTTACCGTAACGCACATTACCCAGCGGGAAGATGCGATTTACCACTCCACCTATACCGGCCGTCCACCAGATGAACCTGCCGTACTGGGCGTGGCGCTCAACGAAGTGTTTGTGCCTATTCTGCAAAAACAGTTCCCGGAGATCGTTGATTTCTATCTGCCGCCGGAAGGGTGCTCTTATCGCCTGGCGGTAGTAACCATTAAGAAGCAGTATGCGGGTCACGCTAAACGGGTGATGATGGGCGTATGGTCTTTCCTGCGCCAGTTTATGTATACCAAGTTTGTGATCGTTTGCGATGATGACGTCAACGCCCGAGACTGGAATGACGTAATCTGGGCCATTACCACCCGTATGGATCCGGCACGCGATACCGTGTTAGTCGAAAACACGCCAATTGATTACCTGGATTTTGCCTCGCCGGTTTCCGGTCTTGGCTCAAAAATGGGACTGGATGCCACCAATAAATGGCCCGGCGAAACCCAACGTGAATGGGGTCGACCGATCAAAAAGGATCCTGAGGTGACTGCGCGAATTGACGCGATCTGGGATGAACTGGCCATAATGAATAACGGTAAAGACGCCTGAATGCGCCCGTTATGCCCTATAGACTTCCCGACAGAGAGAGCGAATGACAACCTTAAGCTGTAAAGTGACCTCGGTAGACGCTATCACCGACACTGTATATCGCGTCCGTTTAGTACCTGAATCGGCGTTCTCCTTCCGCGCTGGCCAGTATTTGATGGTGGTGATGGATGAACGGGATAAGCGCCCTTTCTCAATGGCCTCCACGCCGGATGAGCAAGAGTTTATCGAGCTACACATTGGGGCGTCGGAGCTCAACCTGTATGCGATGGCGGTGATGGATCGCATTCTGAAAGAGAACGTGATTGAAGTTGATATGCCTCACGGGGAAGCCTGGCTGCGCGATGACGAAGAGCGTCCGCTCATCCTGATTGCCGGCGGCACCGGTTTCTCCTACGCGCGCTCTATCCTGCTGACGGCGCTGGCGCGTAATCCGGACCGGGATATCACCATCTACTGGGGTGGCCGCGAGTCGAAGCACCTTTACGATCTGTCCGAGCTGGAAGCGCTGAGCGTGACCCATCCAAACCTGCGCGTTGAGCCGGTGGTGGAGCAGCCGGAAGAGGGATGGCGCGGCCGCAGCGGCACCGTGTTAACGGCGGTACTGCAGGATCATGGCACCCTGGTAAATCACGATATCTATATTGCCGGTCGTTTCGAAATGGCGAAAATTGCCCGTGACCTGTTCTGCAACGAGCGTGGCGCGCGTGAAGATCGTCTGTTTGGCGACGCATTTGCCTTTATTTGAGACGAAAAAAACCCGCCCCTGACAGGCGGGAAAACGGCAACTAAAACTTTCCCCGTCATCATTCACGCTGCCTCTTTGTTGGCTGCCTTTGCTCACCCCGGTCACATAGTTAACTATGCTCCCGGGGATTCGCGCAGTTGCCGCCGCGATGCAACGCGAATGATTTAGGGGAATATTCTTCGATTACACCCTCTCAAACACCGTCGCGATCCCCTGACCCAGGCCGATACACATAGTCGCCAGACCAAACTGAGCATCTTTACGTTCCATCAGGTTAATCAGCGTGGTGCTGATACGCGCCCCGGAACAGCCCAGCGGGTGACCCAGCGCAATGGCGCCGCCGTTGAGGTTAATCTTCTCGTCGATCTGATCCATCAGGCCCAGATCCTTAATGCACGGCAGGATCTGCGCGGCGAAGGCTTCGTTCATCTCGAACACGTCGATATCGCTGGTGGAAAGCCCGGCTTTTTTCAGCGCCAGCTTTGAGGCCGGTACCGGGCCGTAACCCATAATCGATGGATCGCAGCCCACGACCGCCATCGAGCGGATACGGGCGCGCGGCGTCAGACCCAGCTCGCGGGCGCGGCTTTCGCTCATGACCAGCATGGCGGCAGCACCATCGGAGAGGGCGGAAGAGCTGCCCGCCGTCACGGTGCCGGTCACCGGATCAAAGGCCGGTTTCAGCGCGGAGAGCGCTTCAACGGTGGTTTCCGGACGGATCACTTCGTCGAAGTAGAACTGTTTCAGCACGCCATCGGCATCGTGGCCGCCCGTCGGCAGGATCTCATTTTTGAAGGCGCCGGACTGCGTCGCGGCCCAGGCACGGGCGTGCGAGCGGGCGGCAAAGCTGTCCTGCATTTCACGGCTGATGCCGTGCAGACGGGAGAGCATCTCTGCCGTTAGCCCCATCATGCCCGCGGCTTTCGCCACGGTACGGCTCATGCCGGGATGAAAATCGACGCCGTGGCTCATCGGCACGTGGCCCATGTGTTCCACACCGCCAATCATGCACACCTGCGCGTCGCCGGTCATGATCATGCGTGCCGCATCGTGCAGGGCCTGCATCGACGAACCGCACAGGCGGTTGACGGTGACAGCCGGTACTGAGTGCGGGATTTCCGCCAGCAGCGCGGCGTTACGGGCAATGTTAAAACCCTGCTCCAGGGTCTGCTGTACGCAGCCCCAGTAGATATCGTCCAGCGCGGTGGCTTCCAGCGCCGGGTTGCGCGCCAGCAGGCTACGCATTAAATGTGCGGAGAGATCTTCCGCGCGCACGTTACGAAATGCGCCGCCCTTCGAACGGCCCATCGGGGTGCGAATTGCATCGACAATGACAACCTGTTCCATTGTGACTCCTTAAGCCGTTTTGATTGCGCCAACCGGACGGGCAGGCTCAACCGGAGGATAGTACGCTTCGTTGTGACGCGCTTTGGCACGCAGACCTTCCGGGGCGTGATACAGCGGGCCGAGATGCTCGTACTGTTGCGTCATATCCAGATAGCGGGCGCTGCCGAGCGTATCCAGCCAGCGGAACGCGCCGCCGTGGAACGGAGGGAAGCCCAGGCCGTACACCAGCGCCATATCGGCTTCCGCCGGGCTGGCGATAATGCCCTCTTCGAGACAGCGCACCACTTCATTGACCATCGGGATCATCATGCGGGCAATGATCTCTTCGTCGCTGAAATCACGCTTCGCCTGGCTGACCTCTGCCAGCAGGCTGTCCACGGTGGCATCTTCCTCTTTCTTCGGTTTGCCCTTGCTGTCTTCTTTATAACGCCAGAAGCCGAGGCCGTTTTTCTGACCGTAGCGATTCGATTCAAAGAGTGCGTCGATGGCATCGCGGTAATCTTTCTGCATCCGCGCCGGGAAACCAGCCGCCATTACTGCCTGGGCGTGATGGGCGGTATCAATGCCGACAACATCCAGCAGATAGGCCGGGCCCATTGGCCAGCCAAACTGTTTTTCCATCACTTTGTCGATCTTGCGGAAATCCGCCCCGTCGCGCAGCAGCTGGCTGAAACCGGCAAAGTAGGGGAACAGCACGCGGTTGACGAAGAAGCCCGGGCAGTCATTCACCACAATCGGGGTTTTGCCCATCTTGCTGGCCCACGCCACCACTTTGGCGATCGTTTCATCGGAGGTTTTTTCTCCGCGAATCACTTCAACCAGCGGCATACGGTGCACCGGGTTAAAGAAGTGCATACCGCAGAAGTTTTCCGGGCGCTTCAGCACGCTGGCCAGTTCGCTGATTGGTATGGTAGAGGTGTTGGATGCCAGCACAGTCTCCGGGCGAACCTTCTCTTCTGTTTCCGCCAGCACCGCTTTTTTCACTTTCGGGTTTTCAACTACCGCTTCGACGACCACATCCACGCGATCGAAACCGCTGTATTCCAGCGTCGGATGAATAGTAGAGATCACCCCGGAGAGCTTCAGACCGTCGATCTTGCCGCGCTCCAGCTGTTTGTTCAGCAGCTTGGCCGCTTCCGTCATGCCCAGCGTCAGGGATTTGTCGTTGATATCTTTCATGACAACCGGCACGCCTTTCCATGCCGACTGATACGCAATACCGCCGCCCATAATGCCCGCACCCAGCACCGCAGCCTGTTTTGGCGTCTCGACATGTTTGGTCAGCTGCTTCGCTTTGCCCTTCACGAACTGATCGTTGAGGAAAATACCCACCAGGGCACGCGCTTCGTTGGTGTGAGCCAGCGGAACGAAACTTTGGTTTTCTAATTTCAGTGCTTCGTCACGGCCCAGACGTGCGGCGGCTTCGATGGTTTTCACCGCGGTGATGGGCGCCGGATAGTGTTTACCCGCCGTCTGCATCACCATGCCTTTAGCGATGGTGAAGCTCATGGTGGCTTCAATTTTACTTAAGTGCAGCGGCTCCAGTTTCGGCTGGCGTTTTGCTTTCCAGTCGAGATCGCCGTTAATCGCCTGGCGCAGTATCGCCAGTGCCCCTTCATGAAGTTTTTCCGGCTTAACGACGCCATCCACCAGACCGAGTTTTAATGCCTGATCGGCACTGACATCTTTACCCGCGGCAATAATTTCCAGGGCGCTATCGGCACCCAGCAGGCGCGGCAGACGTACCGAGCCGCCAAAGCCCGGCATGATGCCCAGCTTCGTTTCAGGCAGACCAATGCGCAGATCCGGCGTCGCCAGACGATAATCGGTCGCCAGCACGCATTCACAGCCGCCACCCAGCGCATAGCCATTAACCGCAGAAAGGGTCGGGACCGGCAGATCTTCCAGACGGTTAAAGACGCTGTTGGCGAAATGGAGCCACTGGCTCAGCTGCTCCTGTGGTACCAGGAACAGCGAGAGGAATTCGGTGATGTCTGCGCCGACAATAAATGCCGCTTTTTCGGAACGCAGCAGCAGACCTTTTAAATCGGTTTGTTTTTCAAGAACGTCCAGCGCCTGGCCAAGGCTGGCCACGGTTGCGGTATCAAGCTTGTTCACTGAGCCGGGGGCGTCGAACACCAGTTCGGCAATGCCACCTTCCAGCCAGTCTACGTACAGGGTGTCGCCTTTGTAGAGCATGTCAGTCTCCTGAATCCAGCAATTGGATCTGGTCATACCAGATGAAACGGAGTGTGGGTTTTGTGTTAATGAAATGCAAATTAGTCATTAAATAATTGTAGGTCTGATCACGCTCGGCGAAGATCACGCAGCTTTTCTGAGGTGTGCTAAGATGCGGGGACTTGAGGTCAAAACGAAAGGAATAATGATGGACTCACTGGCCGCGCTCTACAAAAATCATATTGTTACGTTACAGGAACGTACACGCGACGTACTGGCTCGCTTTAAGCTGGATGCGTTGCTCATCCACTCCGGCGAACTGTTTAATGTCTTCCTTGACGATCATGCTTATCCCTTCAAGGTGAATCCGCAATTTAAAGCCTGGGTGCCGGTAACGCAGGTTCCCAATTGCTGGTTGCTGGTGGATGGTGTGAACAAGCCGAAACTCTGGTTCTATCTGCCAGTGGATTACTGGCACAACGTGGAGCCGCTGCCGACCTCATTCTGGACGGACGAGATAGAGGTGATTGCCCTGCCGAAAGCGGACGGTATTAGCAGCCAGTTACCCGCGGCTCGCGGTAACATTGCCTATATTGGCCCGGTGCCTGAACGGGCACTTGCCATGGAGATCACAGCGGAAAACGTCAACCCGAAAGGGGTGATCGACTATCTGCACTATTACCGCTCATATAAGACCGACTATGAACTGGCGTGTATGCGTGAAGCGCAAAAAACCGCGGTTAACGGCCATCGTGCGGCACATGAAGCGTTCCTGTCCGGCATGAGCGAGTTCGATATTAACCAGGCTTACCTGACGGCGACCGGCCATCGTGATACCGATGTGCCTTACAGCAACATCGTGGCGCTGAACGAACATGCGGCGGTGCTGCATTACACCAAACTCGATCACCGCGCGCCGTCCGAAATGCGCAGCTTCCTGCTGGATGCCGGGGCGGAATATAACGGTTATGCCGCTGACCTGACCCGTACCTGGGCCGGAAACAGCGACACCGAGTTCGCTGCGCTTATCAAAGACGTGAATGATGAACAGCTTGCCCTGATCGCCACCATGAAGGCGGGCGTGAGCTACGTGGAGTACCACATCCAGTTCCATCAGCGCATTGCGAAACTGCTGCGTAAGTACCAGATCGTCAGCGATATGAGCGAAGAGGCGATGGTGGAAAACGACCTGACCGGGCCCTTTATGCCGCACGGTATCGGCCATCCGCTGGGTCTGCAGGTCCACGATACGGCGGGCTTTATGCAGGATGATACCGGTACGCACCTGGCGGCGCCGTCTAAATATCCCTACCTGCGCTGCACCCGTATTCTGCAACCGCGCATGGTGCTGACCATCGAGCCGGGCATCTACTTTATAGAGTCGCTGCTGGCGCCGTGGCGTGAAGGGCAGTTCAGCAAACACTTCAACTGGCAGAAAATCGAAGCGCTGAAGCCGTTTGGTGGGATCCGTATCGAAGATAACGTGGTGATCCACGAGAACGGTACTGAAAACATGACGCGAGATCTGAAGCTGGCGTAATGGAAAGCTGGCTCATACCGGCAGCGCCGGTCACCTTTACGGAAGAGATCAAGAAAAGCCGTTTCATCACGCTGTTGGCGCATACCGACGGCGTGGAGGCGGCGAAGGCGTTTGTAGAGTCAGTAAGAGCGGAGCATCCCGACGCCCGCCACCACTGCGTGGCGTGGGTGGCCGGGCCGCCTGACGACTCGCAAAAGCTCGGGTTCTCGGATGATGGTGAACCGGCGGGCACGGCGGGCAAACCCATGCTCTCGCAGCTCATGGGCAGCGGCGTTGGCGAAATCACCGCCGTCGTGGTGCGATACTACGGCGGCGTATTACTGGGAACGGGCGGGCTGGTCAAGGCCTATGGCGGCGGCGTCCAGCAGGCGCTTAATCAGCTGACGACTATCCGCAAAACGCCACTTACCGAATATACTTTATTGTGCGATTACGCCCAGTTATCCGGCATCGAGGCCTTGCTGAAGCAGTATCAGGGCCTGATCGTACTCAGTGACTACCAGGCGATGGTGCACTTGCGGGTGGCATTACCCCAGGCGGCGCTTCCGGCATTCTCAGCAAAACTGGCTGATTTTAGTCGTGGTTCGTTGCAATTGCGGCCGATTGAAGAATAATCCCCACCCTACTTATTGAATACCAAAGGAAGCGGCAGAGATGCATTTTCGTGCCATAACCCGAATTGTTGGATTGCTGGTCATACTTTTCTCCGGGACGATGATCCTCCCGGGACTGGTAGCGCTTATTTATCGGGATGGTGCGGGCCGCGCCTTTACGCAGACCTTTTTCGTCGCGCTGATGATTGGCTCCCTGCTGTGGTGGCCTAACCGCCGTCAGAAAGGGGAACTGAAATCCCGGGAAGGCTTCCTGATCGTGGTGCTGTTCTGGACCGTGCTGGGCAGCGTGGGGGCATTACCCTTCATCTTCTCGGAACAACCCAACCTGACGATCACCGATGCCTTCTTCGAATCCTTTTCCGGGCTGACCACCACCGGAGCCACCACGTTGGTGGGGCTGGACTCATTACCTCATGCCATCCTTTTTTACCGGCAGATGCTGCAATGGTTCGGCGGTATGGGGATCATCGTATTAGCCGTAGCTATCCTGCCAATATTGGGCGTCGGGGGGATGCAGCTCTACCGTGCCGAAATGCCGGGGCCGCTGAAAGATAATAAAATGCGCCCGCGTATTGCCGAGACGGCCAAAACGTTATGGCTGATCTATGTTCTGCTGACGGTCGCCTGTGCGCTGGCGCTGTGGTTCGCCGGGATGCCAGCCTTTGATGCCATTGGCCATAGTTTTGCGACCATCGCCATTGGTGGGTTCTCAACCCATGATGCCAGCGTCGGCTATTTTGACAGCCCTACAATCAATACCATCATTGCTATCTTCCTGCTTATCTCCGGCTGTAACTACGGCCTGCACTTCTCGCTGTTAAGCGGCCGTAACCTGAAGGTGTACTGGCGCGACCCGGAGTTCCGCATGTTCATTGGCGTGCAGCTGACGCTGGTGGCTATCTGTACCCTGGTGCTGTGGCTACACGATGTCTATGACTCGGCGGTCACCACCCTTAATCAGGCTTTCTTCCAGGTGGTATCGATGGCGACCACCGCAGGGTTCACCACCGACAGTATCGCGCGCTGGCCGCTCTTCCTGCCTGTGCTGCTGCTCTGTTCGGCCTTTATCGGCGGCTGTGCCGGTTCGACGGGCGGTGGCCTGAAGGTGATCCGCATTCTGCTGCTCTTTAAACAGGGGAACCGCGAGCTTAAGCGTCTGGTACACCCGAATGCGGTTTACAGCATCAAACTGGGCAACCGCGCACTGCCGGAGCGTATTCTGGAGGCGGTGTGGGGCTTCTTCTCTGCCTACGCGCTGGTCTTTATCGTCAGCATGCTGGCGATCATCGCGACGGGCGTGGATGACTTTTCGGCGTTTGCCTCCGTGGTCGCCACACTGAACAACCTGGGGCCGGGCCTTGGCGTGGTCGCAGACAACTTTGCCAGTATGAACCCAACCGCGAAGTGGATCCTGATTGCCAATATGCTGTTCGGGCGTCTTGAGGTCTTTACGCTGTTGGTTCTCCTGACACCAACATTCTGGCGCGAATAAGGGAGCCGTTTGTGAAAACATTAATTCTATTTTCAACGCGCGACGGGCAGACGCGGGAGATTGCCGCTTTTCTGGCTTCTGAGTTAAAAGAGCAGGGTATCTATGCGGATGTCGTCAATCTGAACCGCACAGAAGAGATTGCGTGGCAGGAGTATGACCGCGTGGTGATTGGCGCCTCGATTCGTTACGGTCATTTCCATCCTGCGGTGGATCGCTTCGTGAAAAAGCATACGGCAATGCTGAATAGCCTGCCTGGCGCTTTCTACTCTGTGAATCTGGTGGCGCGTAAAGCGGAAAAGCGCACGCCGCAAACCAACAGCTACACGCGCAAGTTTTTACTGAACTCACCCTGGAAGCCAACTGCCTGTGCCGTCTTTGCGGGTGCGCTGCGTTATCCGCGCTACCGCTGGTACGATCGCTTTATGATCCGCCTTATTATGAAGATGACAGGCGGCGAAACGGATACCCGTAAAGAGGTGGTCTATACCGACTGGTCCCAGGTCTCCAGTTTCGCCCGGGAAATTGCGCAATTAACCCGCAATTCGCGGCATTAATAGTCGCAAAGGTCGAAAAGTAAGCGAACGGAAAACTTTTTAAGATTTCTGCTTGTCACCGTCAGATAACTCCCTATAATGCGCCACCACTGACACGGAACAACGGCAAACACGCCGCCGGGTCAGCGGGGTTCGGTAAGAACCTCACGGAGAAAAGCGAAAATAATCGCTTGACTCTGAGGCGGGGAAGCGTAATATGCACACCCCGCGTCGCAGCGAAAAAGCGAAGCGGCACTGCTCTTTAACAATTTATCAGACAATCTGTGTGGGCACTCAAAGTGACATGGATTCTTAACGTCCTCGGACGAAAAATGAATACCAAGTCTCTGAGTGAACACGTAATTCATTACGAAGTTTAATTCACGAGCATCAAACTTAAATTGAAGAGTTTGATCATGGCTCAGATTGAACGCTGGCGGCAGGCCTAACACATGCAAGTCGAACGGTAGCACAGAGAGCTTGCTCTCGGGTGACGAGTGGCGGACGGGTGAGTAATGTCTGGGAAACTGCCTGATGGAGGGGGATAACTACTGGAAACGGTAGCTAATACCGCATAACGTCGCAAGACCAAAGAGGGGGACCTTCGGGCCTCTTGCCATCGGATGTGCCCAGATGGGATTAGCTAGTAGGTGGGGTAATGGCTCACCTAGGCGACGATCCCTAGCTGGTCTGAGAGGATGACCAGCCACACTGGAACTGAGACACGGTCCAGACTCCTACGGGAGGCAGCAGTGGGGAATATTGCACAATGGGCGCAAGCCTGATGCAGCCATGCCGCGTGTATGAAGAAGGCCTTCGGGTTGTAAAGTACTTTCAGCGAGGAGGAAGGCATTGTGGTTAATAACCACAGTGATTGACGTTACTCGCAGAAGAAGCACCGGCTAACTCCGTGCCAGCAGCCGCGGTAATACGGAGGGTGCAAGCGTTAATCGGAATTACTGGGCGTAAAGCGCACGCAGGCGGTCTGTTAAGTCAGATGTGAAATCCCCGGGCTCAACCTGGGAACTGCATTTGAAACTGGCAGGCTTGAGTCTTGTAGAGGGGGGTAGAATTCCAGGTGTAGCGGTGAAATGCGTAGAGATCTGGAGGAATACCGGTGGCGAAGGCGGCCCCCTGGACAAAGACTGACGCTCAGGTGCGAAAGCGTGGGGAGCAAACAGGATTAGATACCCTGGTAGTCCACGCCGTAAACGATGTCGACTTGGAGGTTGTGCCCTTGAGGCGTGGCTTCCGGAGCTAACGCGTTAAGTCGACCGCCTGGGGAGTACGGCCGCAAGGTTAAAACTCAAATGAATTGACGGGGGCCCGCACAAGCGGTGGAGCATGTGGTTTAATTCGATGCAACGCGAAGAACCTTACCTACTCTTGACATCCAGAGAACTTGCCAGAGATGGCTTGGTGCCTTCGGGAACTCTGAGACAGGTGCTGCATGGCTGTCGTCAGCTCGTGTTGTGAAATGTTGGGTTAAGTCCCGCAACGAGCGCAACCCTTATCCTTTGTTGCCAGCGGTTAGGCCGGGAACTCAAAGGAGACTGCCAGTGATAAACTGGAGGAAGGTGGGGATGACGTCAAGTCATCATGGCCCTTACGAGTAGGGCTACACACGTGCTACAATGGCGCATACAAAGAGAAGCGACCTCGCGAGAGCAAGCGGACCTCATAAAGTGCGTCGTAGTCCGGATTGGAGTCTGCAACTCGACTCCATGAAGTCGGAATCGCTAGTAATCGTAGATCAGAATGCTACGGTGAATACGTTCCCGGGCCTTGTACACACCGCCCGTCACACCATGGGAGTGGGTTGCAAAAGAAGTAGGTAGCTTAACCTTCGGGAGGGCGCTTACCACTTTGTGATTCATGACTGGGGTGAAGTCGTAACAAGGTAACCGTAGGGGAACCTGCGGTTGGATCACCTCCTTACCTTAAAGAACCTGCCTTTGCAGTGCTCACACAGATTGTCTGATAGAAAGTGAATAGCAAGGCGTCTTGCGATTGAGACTTCAGTGTCCCCTTCGTCTAGAGGCCCAGGACACCGCCCTTTCACGGCGGTAACAGGGGTTCGAATCCCCTAGGGGACGCCACTTGCTGGTTTGTGAGTGAAAGTCACCTGCCTTTATATCTCAAAACTAACTCATCGAGTTACGTTTGAGATATTTGCTCTTTAAAAATCTGGATCAAGCTGAAAATTGAAACGACACACGTTAAGTGTGTTCGAGTCTCTCAAATTTTCACAACACGAAGTGAAACAGCTTCGGGTTGTGAGGTTAAGCGACTAAGCGTACACGGTGGATGCCCTGGCAGTCAGAGGCGATGAAGGACGTGCTAATCTGCGAAAAGCGCCGGCGAGGTGATATGAACCCTTGACCCGGCGATGTCCGAATGGGGAAACCCAGTGCAATTCGTTGCACTATCGTTAGCTGAATACATAGGTTAACGAGGCGAACCGGGGGAACTGAAACATCTAAGTACCCCGAGGAAAAGAAATCAACCGAGATTCCCCCAGTAGCGGCGAGCGAACGGGGAGCAGCCCGGAGTCTGAATCAGCTTGTGTGTTAGTGGAAGCGTCTGGAAAGTCGCAGGGTACAGGGTGATACTCCCGTACACGAAAGCACACATGCTGTGAACTCGAAGAGTAGGGCGGGACACGTGGTATCCTGTCTGAATATGGGGGGACCATCCTCCAAGGCTAAATACTCCTGACTGACCGATAGTGAACCAGTACCGTGAGGGAAAGGCGAAAAGAACCCCGGCGAGGGGAGTGAAAAAGAACCTGAAACCGTGTACGTACAAGCAGTGGGAGCATCCTTCGGGGTGTGACTGCGTACCTTTTGTATAATGGGTCAGCGACTTATATTCTGTAGCAAGGTTAACCGTATAGGGGAGCCGAAGGGAAACCGAGTCTTAACTGGGCGTTAAGTTGCAGGGTATAGACCCGAAACCCGGTGATCTAGCCATGGGCAGGTTGAAGGTTGGGTAACACTAACTGGAGGACCGAACCGACTAATGTTGAAAAATTAGCGGATGACCTGTGGCTGGGGGTGAAAGGCCAATCAAACCGGGAGATAGCTGGTTCTCCCCGAAAGCTATTTAGGTAGCGCCTCGTGAACTCATCCTCGGGGGTAGAGCACTGTTTCGGCTAGGGGGCCATCCCGGCTTACCAACCCGATGCAAACTGCGAATACCGGGAATGTTATCACGGGAGACACACGGCGGGTGCTAACGTCCGTCGTGAAGAGGGAAACAACCCAGACCGCCAGCTAAGGTCCCAAAGTCATGGTTAAGTGGGAAACGATGTGGGAAGGCACAGACAGCCAGGATGTTGGCTTAGAAGCAGCCATCATTTAAAGAAAGCGTAATAGCTCACTGGTCGAGTCGGCCTGCGCGGAAGATGTAACGGGGCTAAACCATGCACCGAAGCTGCGGCAGCGACACTTATGTGTTGTTGGGTAGGGGAGCGTTCTGTAAGCCTGCGAAGGTGTGCTGTGAGGCATGCTGGAGGTATCAGAAGTGCGAATGCTGACATAAGTAACGATAAAGCGGGTGAAAAGCCCGCTCGCCGGAAGACCAAGGGTTCCTGTCCAACGTTAATCGGGGCAGGGTGAGTCGACCCCTAAGGCGAGGCCGAAAGGCGTAGTCGATGGGAAACAGGTTAATATTCCTGTACTCGGTGTTACTGCGAAGGGGGGACGGAGAAGGCTATGTTGGCCGGGCGACGGTTGTCCCGGTTTAAGCATGTAGGCGGAGGTTCCAGGTAAATCCGGTACCTTGTTAACGCTGAGGTGTGATGACGAGGCACTACGGTGCTGAAGTAACAAATGCCCTGCTTCCAGGAAAAGCCTCTAAGCATCAGGTAACACCAAATCGTACCCCAAACCGACACAGGTGGTCAGGTAGAGAATACCAAGGCGCTTGAGAGAACTCGGGTGAAGGAACTAGGCAAAATGGTGCCGTAACTTCGGGAGAAGGCACGCTGATATGTAGGTGAAGCCCCTGCGGGTGGAGCTGAAATCAGTCGAAGATACCAGCTGGCTGCAACTGTTTATTAAAAACACAGCACTGTGCAAACACGAAAGTGGACGTATACGGTGTGACGCCTGCCCGGTGCCGGAAGGTTAATTGATGGGGTCAGCGGCAACGCGAAGCTCTTGATCGAAGCCCCGGTAAACGGCGGCCGTAACTATAACGGTCCTAAGGTAGCGAAATTCCTTGTCGGGTAAGTTCCGACCTGCACGAATGGCGTAATGATGGCCAGGCTGTCTCCACCCGAGACTCAGTGAAATTGAAATCGCTGTGAAGATGCAGTGTACCCGCGGCAAGACGGAAAGACCCCGTGAACCTTTACTATAGCTTGACACTGAACACTGGTCCTTGATGTGTAGGATAGGTGGGAGGCTTTGAAGCGTGGACGCCAGTCTGCGTGGAGCCGTCCTTGAAATACCACCCTTTAATGGCTGGTGTTCTAACGTAGACCCGTTACCCGGGTTGCGGACAGTGTCTGGTGGGTAGTTTGACTGGGGCGGTCTCCTCCTAAAGAGTAACGGAGGAGCACGAAGGTCAGCTAATCCTGGTCGGACATCAGGAGGTTAGTGCAATGGCATAAGCTGGCTTGACTGCGAGAGTGACGGCTCGAGCAGGTGCGAAAGCAGGTCATAGTGATCCGGTGGTTCTGATGGAAGGGCCATCGCTCAACGGATAAAAGGTACTCCGGGGATAACAGGCTGATACCGCCCAAGAGTTCATATCGACGGCGGTGTTTGGCACCTCGATGTCGGCTCATCACATCCTGGGGCTGAAGTAGGTCCCAAGGGTATGGCTGTTCGCCATTTAAAGTGGTACGCGAGCTGGGTTTAGAACGTCGTGAGACAGTTCGGTCCCTATCTGCCGTGGGCGCTGGAGAATTGAGGGGGGCTGCTCCTAGTACGAGAGGACCGGAGTGGACGCATCACTGGTGTTCGGGTTGTCATGCCAATGGCACTGCCCGGTAGCTAAATGCGGAAGAGATAAGTGCTGAAAGCATCTAAGCACGAAACTTGCCCCGAGATGAGTTCTCCCTGACCCTTTGAGGGTCCTGAAGGAACGTTGAAGACGACGACGTTGATAGGCCGGGTGTGTAAGCGCAGCGATGCGTTGAGCTAACCGGTACTAATGAACCGTGAGGCTTAACCTTACAACGCCGAAGCTGTTTCGGTGGATTTGAGAGATTTTCAGCATTGATTCAGAGTTAAGTACACAATAGTTTGCGCAGCAGCAAGGCGGCAAGCGAAGGAAAGGAAGGAGCATACTGAAGTATGTGACTGACTTTACGAGCGCGGCCAACGCGGCTGATGCGATAAAGTATTGCGTACAGAGCACCAAGAATTTGCCTGGCGGCTGTAGCGCGGTGGTCCCACCTGACCCCATGCCGAACTCAGAAGTGAAACGCCGTAGCGCCGATGGTAGTGTGGGGTCTCCCCATGCGAGAGTAGGGAACTGCCAGGCATCAATTAAAGCCGAAAGCCCATCCTCACGGATGGGCTTTTTGCGTTTCTGCGTATTCTATCCCGTCTTTAAAGTTATCCCCCTAACCGATTCCATATACGGTAAACTATCCCGGTTTTTGCATCTGGATAGCGTCTATGAATCACTCCCTTAAGCCCTGGAACACCTTCGGTATTGACCGAAATGCCCGACAGATCGTGCGGGCCGACGATGCGCAGCAACTGCTGGCCGCATGGAATCACGCCACGCAACACCACCTCCCTGTTCTTATTCTGGGCGAAGGCAGTAACGTTCTCTTTCTGGAAGACTTTTCTGGTACGGTGATCGTTAACCGCATCAGCGGGATTAAAGTTGAAGAGGCGCAGGATTGCTGGCGTTTGCACGTGGGAGCCGGGGAGAACTGGCATCGCCTGGTGCAGTTTACCCTTGAAAATAATATGCCGGGTCTGGAAAACCTGGCGCTAATCCCTGGCTGTGCGGGTTCATCTCCTATTCAGAATATCGGTGCCTATGGCATCGAACTCAAACATGTTTGTGATTATGTCGACTGTATCGAGCTGGCAACGGGTAATCCGCTGCGTTTAAGTGCGGAACAGTGCCGCTTTGGCTATCGCGACAGCATTTTCAAACATGAGTATCAGGATAAATATGTCATCGTTGCGGTTGGTCTGCGCCTGACCAAAAACTGGCAGCCTGTCCTGACCTACGGCGATCTCACTCGTCTGGATCCTGCCACGGTCACTGCAAAAGAGATTTTCGACGCGGTTTGCCATATGCGAATGAGTAAATTGCCCGATCCGAAAGTGAACGGTAACGCCGGAAGCTTCTTCAAAAATCCGGTTATCTCCGGTGAAAAAGCCGAAACCTTACTCGCCCAGTGGCCGCAGGCGCCACACTATCCGCAGGCAGATGGCAGCGTTAAGCTGGCTGCGGGCTGGCTGATCGATCAGTGTCAGCTTAAAGGCACAACCTGTGGCGGCGCAGCGGTACATCGTCAGCAGGCCCTGGTGCTTATCAACGAAAACAATGCGACCAGCCGTGATGTCGTGCAGCTGGCCCATCAGGTGCGCCAGCATGTGGGTGAGAAATTTGATGTCTGGCTGGAGCCGGAGGTGCGCTTTATCGGCCATCACGGTGAAGTTAATGCGGTGGAGGCCATTGCATGAAGGATCATACCGTTCCCCTGAAGCTTATCTCTGTTCTGGCTGATGGCGATTTCCATTCCGGTGAACAGCTGGGCGAACAGCTGGGAATGAGCCGCGCCGCCATCAATAAACATATTCAGACCCTGCGTGACTGGGGAGTGGATGTCTTTACCGTGCCGGGCAAAGGCTACAGTCTGCCGGAGCCGGTTCAGCTCCTGGACGAAGCCTTTATCAGCGGTCAGATCACCGACAGCAGCGTTGCCGTTCTGCCGGTAATTGACTCTACTAACCAGTATCTGCTCGACCGGCTTGACACGCTACAGTCCGGCGACTGCTGCGTGGCAGAATACCAACAGGCGGGTCGTGGCCGCCGGGGACGTAAATGGTTTTCGCCTTTTGGCGCCAATCTTTATCTCTCCATGTACTGGCGTCTGGAACAAGGTCCCGCCGCCGCCATCGGCCTCAGTCTGGTGATTGGCATTGTGCTGGCAGAAGTGTTGCAGTCGCTGGGCGCCGACAAAGTGCGCGTGAAGTGGCCAAACGATCTCTATCTGAACGATCGCAAACTGGCTGGTATTCTGGTAGAACTGACCGGGAAAACCGGTGATGCCGCGCAGATCGTAATGGGTGCGGGGATAAATCTGGTGATGCGCAATGTACAGGCCGAAGATATTAATCAGGGCTGGATCAACCTGCAGGAAGCAGGGATCGCCATCGATCGCAATGTCCTTGCCGTGCAGGTGATTAACGAGCTACGCCATTCGCTGAAAATCTTCGAACAGGAAGGTTTAGCCCCGTTCCTGCCCCGCTGGGAAAAGCTGGATAACTTTGCTCACCGTGCGGTGAAGCTGATCATCGGCGACAAAGAGGTCTACGGCACGTCGCGCGGTATCAACGAGCAGGGCGCGCTGTTGCTGGAGCAGGATGGCGTGATTAAACCATGGGTCGGCGGCGAGATTTCACTGCGCAGCGCCGAATAAATTGCGGGGAGCCGCGGGCTCCCCGGTTCTTCAGCTATACCGCCGCCATCCCCCGTGCGAAGCGGCAACCAGAATAATCCCTAAACGCCTGGTTACACTCTCTTAAACAGTTCCCGATAAGGTATACTCTGAAAGCAGCAGGGTAACAGTTGATTAACCTGCCTTTCGCGTTTCTGGAGATCCATTTTGCGTGTCAGCCGCTCTTTAACTATCAAACAAATGGCGATGGTCACTGCCGTCACTATGGTGTTTGTTTTCGTCTTTTGCGTTATTTTGCTGTTTCATGCCATTCAGCAAAATCGCTACAACACGGCTACGCAACTCGAGAGCATCGCCCGCTCAATCCGTGAGCCTCTCTCTGCCGCTATTCTGAAGGGTGATATTCCTCAGGCGGAGTCCATTATCAAAAGCATCAAGCCGGCAGGGGTCGTCAGCCAGGCGGATGTTGTGCTGCCGAATCAGTTTCAGGCGCTACGCATGAACTTTATCCCGGAGCATCCGGTACCGGTGATGATGAAGCGGCTGTTTGAAATGCCGGTGCAGATCTCCCTTCCGGTCTATTCGTTGCAGCGTCCGGCGAACCCGCAGCCGCTGGCCTATCTGGTGCTACAGTCTGACTCCTGGCGGATGTACAAATTTGTCATCAGTTGGATCTCGACGTTGGTAACCACTTACTTATTGTTGACGCTGATGCTTACCGTGGCGCTGACCTGGTGCATAAACCGTCTCATCGTCCATCCGCTGCGTCGCATTGCCCGGGAGCTGGATACCCTCTCGCCGCAGCAACAGATGGGGCACCAGCTTGCCCTGCCGCGCCTGCATCACGACGACGAAATTGGCATGCTGGTCCGCAGCTACAACCTCAACCAGCAGCGTATGCTGCGCCAGCATGATGAGCTCAACCACAATGCCACCCGTTTCCCGGTGTCGGAACTGCCCAACAAGGCGTTTCTGATGGTGATGCTGGAGCAGGCGGTGAAGCGGCAGCAGACCATGGCGCTGATAGTGGTGGCCTGTGAAACATTGCAGGATACCGCCGGCGTGCTGAAAGAGAGCCAGCGAGAGATGGTCTTGCTGACGCTGGTTGAAAAGCTGAAATCCGTGCTTGCGCCGCGGATGGTACTGACGCAGGTAAGCGGCTACGACTTCGTGATTATCGCTAATGGCGTCAAGGAGCCGTGGCATGCCATCACATTAGGTCAGCAAGTGCTTACTGTTATCAATGAGCGGTTGCCGGTTCAGGGGATCCAGCTGCGCCCGAGCGCCAGTATTGGTATCGCCATGTTTTACGGCAACCTGACCGCAGAGCAACTTTACCGCCGGGCCTTTTCCGCCGCGTTTACCGCCCGGCAGAAGGGTAAGAATCAGATTCAGTTCTTTGAGCCCGAGCAGATGGAGAAAGCGCAGCAGCGGCTCTCAGAAGAGAACGATATTCTGACCGCGCTGGACAGCAACAATTTTGCCATCTGGCTACAGCCGCAGGTCGATCTGCGTACCGGTGAGGTCCATAGCGCCGAAGCGCTGTTGCGGATGCGTCAGCCCGATGGCAGTTGGGCGCTTCCGGAAGGGCTGATCGACCGTATTGAAAATTGCGGCCTGATTGTGACGGTGGGTCACTGGGTACTGGAAGAGTCCTGTCGTCTGCTGTCAGCCTGGCAGTCGCGTGGGGTGATGATGCCGCTATCGGTTAACCTGTCGGCGCTCCAGCTAATGCACCCCAACATGGTTCCGGACCTGCTGGCGATGATTCTCCGCTATCGGATTAAGCCGGATACCCTCATTCTGGAAGTGACCGAGAGCCGCCGAATTGACGATCCTAACGAAGCGGTAGCGATACTCCGCCCGCTGCGGAATGCCGGGGTGCGCATCGCGCTGGACGATTTTGGCATGGGATACGCTGGTCTGCGCCAGCTGCAACATATGAAAACCCTGCCGGTAGATGTACTGAAGATTGATAAGGCGTTTGTGGAGGGGCTGCCGGAAGACAGCAGCATGGTCGAGGCGATTATCCAGCTGGCGCGTAGCCTGAAGCTGAGCATTATTGCCGAAGGGATCGAAACCGAAGCCCAGCGTCATTGGCTGGCCGATGCCGGGGTAGAGTGCGGGCAAGGATATCTGTTCGATAAAGCCGTTCCTGGCGATATTTTTGAGAGTCGCTATCTTAAACACAATGCCAATAGCGCTGATGACTGAAATGTTGCTGGATTGTGCGAGTCAGCTCAAATTTCTTAACATTTGCGTTTCAATTTCAGCCTGAACTTCTATCTGTCCTGATTTATGGGTGGTATTTTAAGGCCGCAGGTAACGGGTAACCCTACATTTCCTGCGGCTTTTCTTCCCAAGGACATCTTATGAAAACCTCTCTCTTCAAAAGTCTTTACTTTCAGGTATTAACCGCCATTGCCATTGGTATTCTGCTTGGTCATTACTACCCTGAATTAGGCGCCCAGATGAAACCGCTTGGCGATGCTTTCGTTAAGCTGATTAAGATGGTGATCGCGCCGGTTATTTTCTGCACCGTCGTGACCGGTATCGCAGGCATGGAAAGCATGAAAGCCGTTGGCCGTACGGGTGCAGTGGCGCTGCTCTATTTCGAAGTCGTCAGTACCCTCGCGCTGATCATTGGTCTGGTGATTGTTAACGTCGTGCAGCCCGGCGCGGGCATGAACGTTGACCCCTCGACGCTGGATGCAAAAGCGGTGGCGGTCTATGCCGAGCAGGCGAAAGATCAGGGTGTGGTCGCCTTCCTGCTGGATGTGATCCCCGGCAGCGTGATTGGCGCCTTCGCCAGCGGGAATATCCTGCAGGTGCTGCTGTTCGCCGTGATGTTTGGTTTTGCCCTGCATCGCCTCGGCAGCAAAGGTCAGCTGATTTTTAACGTTATTGAAAGCTTCTCGCAGGTGATTTTCGGCATCATCAACATGATTATGCGTCTGGCACCCATTGGCGCCTTCGGGGCAATGGCCTTCACCATCGGTAAATATGGTGTCGGTACCCTCGTGCAGCTGGGCCAGCTGATCGTCTGCTTCTATATCACCTGTATTCTGTTTGTGGTGGTGGTGCTGGGCAGCATCGCCCGCGCGACCGGCTTCAGCATCTTCAAGTTCATTCGCTACATCCGTGAAGAGCTGCTGATTGTGCTGGGCACCTCCTCATCCGAATCGGCGCTGCCGCGCATGCTCGATAAGATGGAGAAGCTGGGCTGCCGTAAATCGGTCGTCGGGCTGGTGATCCCCACCGGCTACTCCTTTAACCTGGATGGGACATCGATCTACCTGACGATGGCGGCGGTGTTTATCGCCCAGGCCACTAACAGCCATATGGATATCTTCCATCAAATTACGCTGCTGGTTGTGCTGCTGCTCTCCTCAAAAGGGGCGGCTGGGGTCACGGGGAGCGGATTTATCGTCCTGGCGGCAACCATTTCCGCGGTGGGACATCTGCCGGTGGCCGGCCTGGCGTTGATCCTCGGTATCGACCGCTTTATGTCTGAAGCCCGTGCGCTGACCAACCTGGTCGGTAACGGCGTGGCAACAGTAGTCGTGGCGAAGTGGGTAAAAGAGCTGGACCACAAAAAGCTCGACGATACGCTGAATAATCGTGCGCCAGACGGCAAAACACACGGTTTGTCCTCCTAAAATCTTCCCTCAGGCCCGCATTCCCTTGTCGGGGTGCGGGCTCCTGCGCATAATGGCCCAGCATACTTGTCATAATTCGATAAGATTTATTTCGGGTAAATTTCACTTCATGCCGTGACGTTTCGTTTCATGCGCGGTCTAATCGGAGTGTTTTGTACATCATATTTAGAGTGCGACAGGGCGTGTGGCACTCTTTGTTACCAGGAATGTTGATCAGGGGTTCACATGCAGGGCACAAAAATTCGACTCTTAACCGGCGGTTTGCTCATGATGGCAGCAGCCAGTTACGTGCAGGCTGACGCGCTCCAGCCGGACCCGGCCTGGCAACAGGGAACGCTGTCTAACGGTTTTCAGTGGCAAGTTTTAGCCACCCCACAGCGCCCCAGCGACCGCATTGAAATCCGCCTTTCCGTCAATACCGGCTCCCTGACCGAGAGTACGCAACAGAGCGGTTTCAGTCATTTCCTGCCCCGACTGGCTCTGACCCAAAGCGGTAGCCTTCAGGCTGTACAGGCCCGTTCACTGTGGCAACAGGGTATCGATCCGAAACGCCCGCTGCCGCCTGCTGTCGTCTCCTACGACTACACCATGTTTAACCTCAGCCTGCCAAACAACCGCAACGATCTGCTTAAAGAGGCGCTGACCTGGCTGTCAGATACCGCCGGTAACGTGTCCATTACCCCTGAGACGGTGAATTACGCCCTGAGCAACAGCGACATGGTGGCGACCTGGCCTGCGGATACCAAAGAGGGCTGGTGGCGCTATCGTCTGAAAGGTTCGGCGCTGCTGGGCCACGATCCGGCAGAGCCGCTAAAGCAACCGGTTGATATTGAACAGGTGAAGTCGTTCTACCAGACCTGGTATACCCCGGATGCCATGACCCTGATTGTGGTCGGTAACATTGATAGCCGCGCGGTGATTGAGCAGATTGGCAAAACCTTCGGCGAGCTGAAAGGCAAACGTAACACGCCAGCGCCGGTGCCAACGCTTTCACCTCTGCGCGCAGAGCCGGTGAGCATCATGACCGATGCCGTGCGCCAGGATCGTCTCTCCATCATGTGGGACAGCCCGTGGCAGCCGATTCGTGAGTCTGCCGCGCTGCTGCGCTACTGGCGCGCCGATTTAGCCCGTGAAGCGCTGTTCTGGCATGTTCAGCAAACCCTGAGTAAGAACAACGCCAAAGATATTGGTCTGGGCTTTGATTGCCGGGTGCTGTTCCAGCGCGCCCAGTGCGCCATTAATGTTGAGTCGCCGGGCGACAAGCTGAACGCCAATATGGCGATAGTGGCAAAAGAGTTGGCGAAAGTACATGATAATGGCCTGAGCGAAGAGGAGTTCAACGCGCTGGTGGCGCAGAAAAATATTGAGCTGCAAAAACTGTTCGCCACCTATGCCCGTACCGATACCGATATCCTGATCAGCCAGCGTATTCGCTCCCTGCAAAATCAGGTGGTGGATATCGCGCCGGAACAGTATCAGAAGCTGCGCCAGGATTTCCTTAACAGCCTGACCGCGGATATGTTGAGCCAGGATCTGCGTCAGCAGCTTTCTCAGGATATGTCGCTAATTTTAATGCAGCCGAAAGGTGAACCTGAATATGATATGAAGGAGCTGCAGGCGACGTGGAACGACATTATGGCACGCGCGCAGTAAAAGGAAAAAGGCAACGTAAGTTGCCTTTTTTAATGGATACAGCCCTTAAGCAGGCATCGCTTCGCGTGGAATGATGGCGCCGCGATACTGGATCACCGTGCTGGCGGTCAGGTGGCCGCGCTGCGCTGCCGCTTCCGGCGTACCGCCCGTCAGACGCACCGCCAGATAGCCGGCGCTGAAGGAGTCACCCGCCGCGGTCGTATCAATCACTTTCTCTTTCGCCAGCTTCACCGCAGGTACTTCGATAACCGCTTCTCCGGCGATCGCCACCAGGCAGGAATCTGCCCCGCGCTTAATTACCACTTCGCTGACACCGGCGGCCTGCGTACGCGCAATCACCTTATCAACCGGCTTCTCGCCCCACAGCGCATCTTCGTCGTCGAGGGTTAAGAAAGCGATATCGGTGCATTCCAGCATCTGGCTATAGACCTGCTGCGTCTCTTCGCGGCTGGCCCACAGGCGTGGACGGTAGTTGTTGTCGAAAATCACCTTCCCGCCGTTGGCGCGGCATTCGCGCAGCAAGGAGAGCAGTTTTTCACGGCTGCTCTGGCTGAGGATCGCAAGGCTGATGCCGCTCAGATAGAGGTAGTCGAAATGGGCCAGCGTTTCGCAGATCTGCGCCGCGCTGTCGCTCTCCAGCCAGAATTTGGCGGCAGCTTCGTTACGCCAGTAATAGAAGGTGCGCTCGCCGGTGCTGTCGGTCTCGATGTAATAGAGGCCCGGCAGGCGGTTTTCCATCCGCTGGGTCAGGGAAGTATCGACATTTTCACTCTGCCATGCGTCCAGCATCTGCTGGCTGAAATTGTCGGTGCCCAGCGCCGTAACATAGTTTACCGCCAGCGCGTCAGCATCGACCTGACGAGCAATATATACGGAGGTATTTAAGGTGTCGCCACCAAAGCCGCGGCTGACTTCCGCGCCTTTCTGGGAGAGTTCGATCATACATTCGCCGATCACGGCAATTTTTTTGGACATAGTCGTGAACCTGGATAATTAAACTGCGGTTAGTTTGCGCTGGAGGCCGGAAGCGGTCAACTGTATTAAAACGACGTTCCATTATTTTTTTGAACTCGGACAAGTTCCTGACGGGTTTGATATCTCAGATTTTCATTTTCGTCCGCAACCGGACATAAAGTTCTCTTACCAGGAGCCGATAATCCTTTGACCAGTCCCGACAGGCTCTTTCCCATTCAACAGGACATCTGAAATGAAGTTAAGGCAGGACATCCAGCTGCTGAGCATCCCTGAAGCGAGTATTGAGAACTTACAGGAACACCGCTACTGGCTGCAATGTGAGCGCGCTTATACTTATCAGCCGATCTACCGTACCGACGGTAAGCTGATGGCGATTGAGATCCTGACCGTCGTGACCCATCCTTCAAACCCGGCACAGCGGATTGCACCGGATCGCTACTTCGCGGAAGTCCCCGTGCGTCATCGTCTGGATATCCTGGAGGAGCAGCTCGCCATGCTGGCGGTGAGACAAAACTTTTTCGCCGACAACAACATTCTGGCTTCGGTTAACGTCGATGGCCCAACTCTGCTGGCGGTGCGGCAGGATGAGAGCCTGCAGAAGCTGATCCAGCGGCTGCCGTGGCTGCGCTTTGAGCTGGTGGAGCACGTTCGTCTGCCGCAGGACTCCTCGTTTGCCACCATGTGTGAGTTTGGCCCGCTGTGGCTGGACGACTTTGGCACCGGTATGGCGAACTTCTCCGCCCTGAGCGAAGTGCGTTACGATTACATCAAAGTGGCGCGCGATCTGTTCATTATGCTGCGCCAGACGCCGGAAGGGCGCAATCTGTTCACGCTTCTGCTGCAACTGATGAACCGCTACTGCCAGGGGGTTATCGTCGAAGGCGTCGAGACGCTGGAAGAGTGGCGCGATGTACAGAACTCACCCGCCGCTGCCGCCCAGGGCTATTTCCTCTCCCGCCCGGTGTCGATGGAGACGCTCGACAACGTAATCATCACCCTGTAAAACCCAGCAGCTTCCCGTAATAGCGCGTGGTTAACGCGTTATTACGGGACGCTGCCGCCCCCTTTCCGCATGCCTGGACTATATTCATGAAAGGCAAGTGATTACTGAAAGGGAGTATGGGATGACAAAAACAGCGAAGATTATCACCTGGACAGGGGGAGTCTTCTTGTTGCTGATTGTGGTGCTGATTGTCGTGATCGCGACATTTGACTGGAACCGCCTCAAACCGACCATCAACCAGAAAGTCTCGACCGAACTTAACCGTCCTTTCGCTATTCGCGGGGACTTGGGCGTGGTATGGGAGCGGCAGAAGGGCGAAACGGGCTGGCGCAGCTGGATACCCTGGCCGCACGTTCACGCTAACGACGTTATTCTCGGCAACCCGCCGGACATTCCTGAAATCACCATGGTGCATCTCCCGCGCGTGGAGGCCACCCTTGCGCCGCTGGCACTGCTTACCAAAACGGTCTATCTGCCGTGGATCAAACTGCAACAGCCAGATGCCCGGCTGATCCGCCTGTCGGAGAAGACCAATAACTGGACCTTCGATCTGGCAGGCGATGATAAAGAAAAAGATCCTGATGCCCAGCCTTCGTCCTGGTCTTTCCGCCTCGATAATATTCTGTTCGATCGTGGGCGGATCGACGTGAACGACGCGGTCAGCAAAGCACAGATGGAGATCTTCGTCGATCCGCTGGGCAAGCCGGTACCCTTCAGCGAAGTGACTGGCGATAAAGGCAAAAAGGATAAGGTCGGCGATTACGTCTTTGGCCTGAAGGCGGAAGGGCGCTACAACGATCAGCCGCTGCGCGGCACCGGTAAAATTGGCGGTATGCTGGCGTTGCGCAGCGAAGGCACCCCCTTCCCGGTGCAGGCTGACTTCCGCTCCGGCAATACCCGGGTGGCTTTTGTCGGTACGGTGAACGACCCAATGAAGATGGGCGGCGTCGATCTGAAGCTGAAATTTGCCGGGGATTCGCTGGGCGAACTTTATGAGCTGACCGGCGTACTGCTGCCTGATACGCCGCCGTTTGAAACCGATGGTCGGCTGGTGGCGAAGATCAATTCGGAAGAGGCCTCGGTCTACGATTACCGCAACTTTAATGGCCGGATCGGTGACAGCGATATCCACGGTTCGCTGACCTACACCACCGGCAAACCGCGGCCGAAGCTGGAAGGGGATGTGGAGTCGCGTCAGCTGCGGCTGGCGGACCTCGGGCCGCTGATTGGCGTCGACTCCGGTAAAGGCACCAAAGCGGAGGAGGTACGCAAGCAGGCACCGCCGTCCGGCAAAGTGCTGCCGAACGACCGCTTCGAAACCGATAAGTGGGACGTAATGGATGCGGACGTGCGCTTCAAAGGGCGGCGGATCGAGCATGGCAGCAGCCTGCCTATCAGTAATCTTTCTACCCATATCCTCCTGAAAAACGCCGACCTGCGTCTGGAGCCGCTGAAGTTTGGTCTGGCTGGCGGCACCATCTCCTCAAATATCCATCTTGAAGGCGATAAAAATCCGATGCGGGGCCAGGCCGATATTCAGGCGCGACGGCTGAAGCTGAAGGAGCTGATGCCGGATGTGGAGCTGATGCAGAAAACCCTGGGGGAGATGAATGGCGATGCCAAAATTCGCGGTACCGGCAACTCTGTTGCGGCCCTGCTGGGGAACGGTAACGGCAATCTGAAGCTGCTGATGAACGACGGGCTGGTGAGCCGTAACCTGATGGAAATTCTGGGTCTGAACGTCGGGAACTTCATCGTCGGCCAGATCTTTGGCGACGACGAGGTGCGGGTAAACTGCGCAGCGGCCAATATTGACCTGGTCAACGGCGTCGCACGGCCGCAGATTTTCGCCTTCGATACTGAAAACGCGGTGATCAACGTCACCGGCACCGCCAGTATGGCCTCGGAACAGCTGGATCTCACCATCAACCCGGAAAGTAAAGGCATTCGCATCGTGACGCTGCGCTCGCCGCTGTACGTGCGTGGTAGCTTTAAAGATCCGGATGCGGGGGTGAAGGCGGGGCCGTTAATTGCTCGTGGTGCGGTGGCCGCTGCGCTGGCGACCCTGGTTACCCCTGCTGCAGCGCTGCTGGCGCTCATCTCGCCGTCTGAGGGGCAGGCCAATCAGTGTCAAACCATTCTGTCGCAGATGAAGAAATAGTGGGAGGCTTTGCCCGGCCTACAGGAGAATGTAGGCCGGGTAAGCGCAGCGCCACCCGGCATTAAGGATCACAATGACTGATGGCGAGTCTCGTGAGTCAGCAGCAGCGCAATCAGCGTCAGTGCCGCCATCGCCGCCAGGTAGATCCCTACGTATTGCAGACCGTAATTCGCCTGTAACCAGGTAGCGATATACGGCGCCACGGACGCACCCAGAATCGAAGAGACGTTATAGGAGAAGGAGGCGCCCGTGTAACGCACTTCGGTCGGGAACAGCTCTGGCAGCAGCGCGCCCATCGGACCGAATGTCAGCCCCATCAGGCTCAGGCCAATCAGCAGATACGCCATCACCAGCGCCGGATTACCGGAACCGAGCAGCGGCGGGAAGACGAACAGCGCAAACAGAATAATCAGCGAAGTGATCACAATCATGCTCGGGCGACGGCCAAAACGGTCGGCCAGCAGGCCCGCAATCGGCACCATCACGCCAAAACCGATAACCGCCATCATCAGCATCCACAGCACTTCGTTACGCGGCAGGCCCAGGCCCACCGGCGCAGGCGTGGTGCTGAAGGTCATGGAATAGACGGTCATGATATAGAACAGCGTGTAGGTCGCCAGCATGATGAAGGTGCCGAGCACGGTCACGCGAACGTGTTTGGTCAGCAGCGTGCCCAGCGGGATTTTTACCTGTTTTTTCGCGGCGGCCACTTTGGCAAACACCGGGGTCTCGTGCAGGGAGACGCGCACATAGAGGCCAATCAGCACCAGCACCGCCGAGAAGATAAACGGAATACGCCAGCCCCAGGTCATGAACTGCTCGTCAGTCAGCAGCCAGGAGAGCAGCAGGAAGGTGCCGTTGGCAAAGAAGAAGCCAATCGGCGCGCCCAACTGTGGGAAGGATCCATACAGCGCACGTTTGCGTGGCGGGGCATTTTCGGTGGCCAGCAGCGCCGCGCCGCCCCATTCCCCGCCCAGTCCCAGACCCTGGCCAAAACGGGCCAGCGCCAGAAGCAGCGGGGCCAGAATCCCGATGGTTTCATAGGTCGGCAGCAGGCCGATGGCAACGGTAGAGATACCCATGGTCAGCAGCGAAGCAACCAGGGTTACCTTACGCCCGACGCGATCGCCGAAGTGACCGAACAGGGCTGAGCCGATAGGGCGCGCAACAAAGGCGATGGCGAAGGTTGCCAGCGACTGTAGCGTGGCCGCCGTCGGGTCGCCCTGCGGGAAGAAGATATGCGGGAAAACGATAACCGCAGCGGTGGCGTAAATATAGAAGTCGAAGAATTCAATGGCGGTGCCAATCAGTGACGCGACGACGACTTTATTGCGCGAGTTAACCGGGGCGTTTTCCTGCTCTGAATTAAGTGTTGTGGCTGTGGCTTGCATAAACTTTTCTTATTTTTGGCGAACGAAAGGCCATATTACGCACAGCAAAAGCGATATTTCAATCTGTAACAAACGCAGCGGCCGGTGAAAAAGCGAGCAAAAAGCGGATAATTTTCGGACCAGAAGAATCACATCTATGAAATGCTTCACAGAAATAAAAAGTTGGAATATATAACTGGTTTTCGGTTAAATAAAAGTTACAGGCTGGATTTATATGCTGAAATGATGAATCGGGCTGATATATTTCATTCTTATTCAGCCCGATAGGGGAATTAACGGTGGCTTTTACCGGGCATTCGCCGGTCATCCGGGTACTCGGCGGTGGCGATCCATGCCGCGCAGAAGAGGGTCAGTCTGGCGAAGAAATAGAAGAAGGCCAGCAACCCCAGCACGGAGCCGAATGCCGCCCCGGACGGGGAGGTCACCAGTGACGGCAGGGTGTAGGTCATCACGATTTTAATGACCTCAAAGCCGATAGCGGCAATGAACGTGCCGCGGATCAGCGCCTTACGGCGAGGGCGATGGCGCGGCAGGCGCCAGAAAATCCAGAAGAAGAGCAGGTAGTTCGCCAGCATCGAGATCCCTAACCCCACCAGATGCCAGACTGGCTTCAGCCACTCGATGGTGTCGAGATAGAGCGCGGAGATGATCATCTGCTGCGCCGAGCCTGCCGCGGAAGTGATGGAGAGGGTGATAACCAGCGCCACCAGCAGCCCGATCAGCGAGACGAAGTCGCGGAAATACTTAATCCAGATTTTCTCCTGGTCCTGCGGCTTACGCTCCCAGACGTCGCGCGACTGGGCGCGGATCGCTTCACGCAGGTTGCCCATCCAGTTGATGCCGGAGTAGAGCGCCACAAACAAACCGACAATCCCGACAGTAGTACGTTGCTGGACGGCGGTGTTGATGGTGCTTTTCAGGGTCGAGGCCAGCGTCGGATCGCTGACGTTTTGCAGGATTTTGCTGAAGATGTCCTGCAACAGCGTCGGGTGCGACACCAGCACAAACCCAGCTGCCGCAAAGGAGAGCATCAGGATGGGGATCATCGACAGGAAGGAGAAGTAGGTGATTGCGGCGCCAAACTGGTTGCCCAACCGATCGTTAAAACGCTCGGCGGCGCGCAGCAGGTGAGCAATCATCGGCCGCTGTTGGATCAGCTGGATGAGATCTTTCGCCTTGTCGAGCAGGCTGCCCCTTTTACGCACGGCGGTAATTTTGGGTTCATCTGGCGCCGGGGGCGGGCTATTTTCCAGTTTCTTAATCGGCTCGTAGTCCAGATCCTGGGTGGGACGTTGCTGGCTGCTATCCGGCATCAGTCACGTTTTCCTTATCGTTAGCGAGAGTTCATTGCAATTATAGCCTGCGCTCAGTCAACGTAGGTTTTCATGATTTCCGTGAGCCAGGCCATAAACAGATGCACCCGGCGGGAGAGGTTGCGGCGGTGGGGATAAATGAGCGACACCGGCATGGGCCTGGCGCGGTACTGCGGGAGGATCTCCAGCAGCTTTTTGGCCCGCAGGGCGTCACGCACGCCTACCCGCGGCACCTGAATAATTCCCAGCCCGGCGAGGGCGGAGGCATGGTAAGTCTCGGTGCTGTTGACCGTCAGGACACCGCCGGTCTTAACCCAGTGGGTCGCTTCACCATCGTAATATTCGAACCCCTGGGGCCGGGTGCCGAGATGCGTTGCGTAATGCACCACCGCATGGGAGGTTAAATCATCCAGCCCGTCGGGATAGCCAAAACGCGACAGATAATCGGGGCTGGCGCAGTTGATCACCGACAGCCTGCCGAGCGGGCGGGCAATTAAGCCGGAATCTTTCAGGGTGCCGACGCGCACCACGCAATCAAATCCTTCCCGAATCACATCCACCAGCCGGTCGCTGCTGCTCAGCTCCAGTTCAATGCCGGGGTACTGTTGCAGGAAGAGCGGCAGTTTGGGGATGACTAAATTTCGCGCAACGTTGGCCGGCATATCGACGCGTATTCTTCCACTGACGCTGGCAGGATCGTGCAAAAAAAGACCATCCAGTTCTTCCATATTGGTCAGCAGATCTTTGGCCCGCTCGTAGTAGACCATACCGTCCTGCGTCAGGCTGACCCGACGCGTGGTGCGGTGCAGCAGCTGGGTGCCAAGCCCGTGCTCCAGCGCCTGAATCTGGCGCGATACGCTACCTTTAGGCAGGCCCATTGAATCTGCGGCGCGGGAAAAACTCTCCAGTTCAGCGACGCGAATAAATAACTGCATTGCGTGAATTTTATCCATAGGGAGCGCTCATTGTTGTTTATTTTGAAACAGTGAAGCGTTGCGTAGCGTATTTATTGATTTTCTATCACCTAATAAGCTCTTTCTCAATCATCACAACAGCCGAAACGAGGTTTCTTATGACTGAACGTATAGCAATAGTGACCGGCGGCAGCCGCGGGCTCGGTAAAAACGCGGCGCTGAAGCTGGCAGCAAAGGGTGTCGGGATCCTGCTGACCTACAACCGGAGCGAGCAGGAAGCGCTCGAAGTTGTACGTGAAATTGAACAAAAAGGGGTAAAAGCAGCAGCATTGCAGCTGAACGTCGGGGATATTGCCAGCTTTGAACAGTTCGCCACTAAGGTGAGTGAAAAACTGCATTCAGTCTGGAAGCGCAACACCTTCGATTATTTGTTGAACAACGCAGGTGTGGGTTTATATGCCCCCTATATGGAAACCACTGAAGCGCAGTTTGATGAAGTGATGAACATCCATTTCAAAGGCCCGTTCTTTCTGACCCAGGGGCTATTGCCGCTGATGGAAAACGGCGGGCGGATCCTCAACGTCTCATCTGGCCTGGCTCGTTTTGCGCTACCGGGCTCCAGCACCTATGCGGCGATGAAAGGGGCTATGGAAGTGCTCACCCGCTACCAGGCTAAGGAGCTGGGGGCGCGCGGGATCACCGCCAACATTATCGCCCCGGGGGCTATCGAAACCGATTTTGGCGGCGGTCGCGTACGCGATAACAAAGCAATCAATCAGCAGATCGCCTCCCAGACAGCGTTGGGCCGCGTTGGGTTACCGGACGATATCGGCGATGCGATTGCGGCGCTGCTCAGCGACGAACTCGGCTGGATGAATGCGCAGCGCGTTGAGGTCTCCGGAGGGATGTTCCTGTAATCAGGTGCCGGGGAGGGAGCCCCGCGGCACGCTTAGCAGTACTCTTTTCTTAACAGCCCAAACAGCCAGTCGTTTTGCCACTCACCTGCCAGCCAGTAGCTTTCGCGCAGTTCACCTTCCAGCACAAAGCCCACTTTTTCCAGCAGACGTTTAGAGGCGACATTGCCCGCCGTCACCGTAGCGGTCAAACGGCGGATATCTCCCTGCATAAAGGCGTAATCGCACACCGCCTGTAAGGATTCAAAGCCGTAACCTTTGCCCTGCGCCTGCGGGGCGAAAAGGAACCCCACTTCGGCACAATCATCATCGCGATGAATATAGCCCGTGACCCCAAGCGGGGTCTGATTGTGATCGCGCACCACCAGGCACAGCCAGTGATCACTGCCTGGAGACCACGCGGGCAGGCGAGAGGTAAACGTTTCGCGAATGGCCTCTTCCGGACGGGCTTCGGCCACGTAGCGCATCACATCGGGGTGTTGCTGTAGGGAGAGAAAAAAGGGCCAGTCCTCTTCCTGCAGTGGGGAACAGGTTAAACGCGGGGTGTGCAGCACAGGCATGCCAGATCTCCGGGAGCTTTTGTAAATGATATTAACATTATCACTGAAATAGTGCCGGTTATCGGGTATGTTTAATCTGGTATAACCACTTAAAAAAACAACCGCTCTCCGTTCGCTGCGCCTGAATCTTTGCGCGGCAGTTAAGGATAATGATGACCCTCAGTAAATCGCACGTGATCCGCGAGCAGTTTGAACGCTGTCTGGGAATTATTCGTCAGGCCTCTGTGGAGATCCTGCTCCTGTTAAAGGTGCATGTTGCCGAAGGCAAAGATCCCCGTTGGTTCCTTGAGCAGCTGGATTCCGCCAGGCTGGCGCTGGGGGGCTGGGCGAGCGTGGCAAAACGCCTGAACCTCAACGATGCGGAGCTCTCACAATTCACCCTGCAATTGCGGCTTTTGCAGCAGCGGGTGCCGCAGTATGAGAGCGGGCAGGATGTGAGCGACAACCAGCTGATTGCCGCGACGCGCTTTGTGACGGCCCTGGAACACCTGCGTTTGCAGCAGCCGCTGCTGACCTACAGTACCGAAATGAGCCCGGGCGATGAGCTTCAGCAACAGCAAGCCCGGAAACAGGTACGTGCGCTGGAATTGATGATTAAAGGGCTGATTATGCAGGCCTGGCCAGATCCAACGCGCCTGAACAATCACCTCAAAACGCTCTTCGGTGCCGATCGGGTTCGCCGCTGGCTGCAGCAGGGCGAGCGCAACGATGCCCTCGGCGGCATGATGTTTAGCGAGCTGGCGCTGATGCTGGTGGACAAGAAAGAGTACTCCCGCTCTTATTCGGCGCTGTTCAGCGATCCCGCTCTGCTGACGCTGATGGTGGAACCGCGTAAGACGCTCCACTCCTTTCTTGATGATATCCGCCTGATCCGCAACAACATCATTGCCCGGCAGCCGCTGACCTCTGCGCAAATCCTGCTGCTGGACAACTACTACGCCCAGATTGCCGGCCCCGTTCAGCGTGCCTTTAACGAAGGCCGTACCGCCGTAAACCCGACGGGGTTGATGGCAGAGAATAACCACGAGCTGGAGCTCTTCTGGGAAAATGCGCGAGAAAAAAGCCGGGCCACCGGCGATGACATTTTTGAGGTGCGCGACGCTATCGATAAACCGAACCGTCGGCCCGCGCGCACCCCGGAGCAACGCGATCATCTGATCTCGGTGGGACTGTGGGGGGCGGTGGGGGTGATGGTGATGGGAATGCTGGCGGCGGGTACCTGGCTATTAATGGAAAGCAGCACGCCGACCCAGGCGGCCAGTACCACCTCGCCTCCTGTGCAAACGGCGGCGGAAGAGATGCGTGAGTCGCCCTCCTCCCGCGAAACGCTGACGCGCATGGGCGTCACCTGGGATGAGAATAACTTCCGCGCAGCGATTGACAGGAACGATACCCGCGTGGCGCTGCTGTTTCTGAAGGCGGGAATGGAGTGGAAGCTCTCCTGGACAGAGCACGCCCTGTCGGTGGGACATCGGGAGGTGCTGGATATCCTGATGCGCTATCGTCTGCAGATGGGGCAGGCGAAGCCCTGCCGACAGTTTATCAACACCCTCGCACACGCGATGTCAGCGGGCGAACCGCTGACGGATCTGCGTAAAGAGTATCTGCAGGCATTTTGTACCGTTCCGGCGGTGGTAGAACGCCAGCGACGCGAGATGGATCAGGCGAAGCGGCGGGCACAGGCCCAGCCGGACGCCAGTACCAAAAAATGGCAGACGATTCATACAGCCATTTATGAGGTGATCCGCTGACAACGCGGGGAGCTACGGCTCCCCGTACAGGCCAATGAGTCTGCGCACCACGCCGTTAGTCCAGCCAAAACCGTCCTGCAGGGGATACTCACCCCCGCCCCCTTCCCGGGGCTGGCTGCTGGCGATGTGGTACTTCTCGATGAGCTTGTGATTCATTTTGTAGAAATGGTTTACCGTGTGCAGCCAGCTCCACGCGATCTCATCCCCCAGAGAATCATTGCCGTATTGTTTGAATCCCTGGATCGCCATCCACTGTAATGGCGCCCAGCCGTTAGGTTTATCCCACTGCTCCCCGGTTTCATACTCGGTGGCAAGGATACCGCCCGGCGTCAGGAGACGCGCTTTTACCGCGTCGGATAACCGTTCGGCCTGCTCATGGGTACACATACCGACATACAGCGGCACGATGCTGGCCGCGGAAAAGAGCGCCAGCTGCTCCCGGCGCCAGTCATAATCGCGATAGCAGCCGTTCTCCTCATCCCACAGATAGCGGTTAACCGCCGCGCGGCGATCGCTCGCTTTCTGGCTGAAGCGATCCGCAGTCTCTTTATCCCCTTTTGAGGCTGAAATATTGGCGATGGCGCTCTCCAGCTTGAACAGGAACGCGTTGAGATCGATAGGGATAAACTGCGTGGTGCGGATACTCGCCAGCCGGCTCGGATCCCGCAGCCAGCGGGAGGAGTAGTCCCAACCGGAGGCAGCCCCGGCGCGCAGATCGCGATAGACCTCGTTAGGTGGACGCCCGGAGTGACGGGCGGTTTCAACGTCCTCTATCCAGGATTCATCCCTTGGAGTGTCACGGTCATCCCAGTAACGGTTGAGCAGAGAGCCGTCCGGCATACGTACCGCACTGCGGTAAGCCTGGTTGAGCAGCAGCGACTCTGCGCCGTCCATCCAGAAGGCGTACTCCATCTTCAGATGGTCCAGATAGCGTTTGGCACCGCGCACGCCATCCTCTTCAAACAGCTCCACCATCAGGGCAAACACCGGCGGTTGCGAGCGGCTCAGATAGTAGGTGCGGTTGCCGTTAGGAATATGACCGTACTTTTCAATCATCCACGCAAAGTTATCCGCCATGCACTTGAGCATGTCGTGGCGACCGCTTTCGGCCAGCCCCAGCATGGTAAAATAGGAGTCCCAGTAGTAGGTCTCGCTGAATCGCCCGCCGGGGACGATGTAGGCCTGCGGCAGCGCCAGCAGTGACGACCACGGGATATGATCTTGCGGCTCCCGGGTCAGTACCGGCCACAGGTTGTCGATATGGTCTTTGAGCGAGAAAGAGGGATCCGATACATATTCGCTCGACAGCACTTCTGGCAGCCAGAAGTGGTTTTCCACAAACTGGCGCAGGTCAAAGTCGCGGTGTCGTCTCACCTTGCGATAGCGGATAAGGATATCCAGCGGATCCATTTTCGGCGCACAGTCGGGAAAGGTTTTGCTGTCTTCAAACAGTCGCGACGACTGAACATGCTCGAAGAGTTCAAGGTAGCGATCGGCAGGGGTGAGCGCATCGGATGCGGGCAGCCCTTCAATCATTTCAGGTTCCGGTTCCGCCTCGAGCATTTCATCCAGTTTTAACTCGCAGGGATCGATTTCGTAGAGAAGTTCTTGTTCTATGTCGAACTCTACGGTCTCTACAGTGCGTATTTTCTGGTTGAACATGGTGGTCAGGACCTCCGGTTTGCGTAGTCTCAGGTCTGGTTTTATCCGGTTGCTTACTAATCTTAGACATTCGCTTCGGTCTGTGAAGAGGTATATGTGCGGTAGATCACATTTTACTGGCGGGGCAAAACGGGCACTACTGGAGGCATGTTGATGTTATTGCAGGCAATAAACGGGCAATCCAGCAGTGCGCAGGCGATCTAAAATTCGGATCATTCGCTTTGCAACAGAGTATGAATCAGAGGGCTTCTTCTGTCTCCTCGTTGAAGCGCCAGGCTTTCGCGCGGTCAAAAATCTCTTCAGAGGAGAGACGGGCGCGGAAACCCCGGCCTTCAGGCTGAATTACGATCTGTAGGGATGCTGATAGCGCGACAGGTTGCTCATTACTGTCGGTCCCGATGTTGGCATTTGGGGCGAAGTGGGCAATAGCCTCAGCAAACGCCTCCTGCATCTCTTCATGCGTTTTATAATGCGCATCTTCGATATTAAGGGCGCTATGGAGAAGAGCGCAGTCAAGCATCGTGCCCTGCAACCAGTAGCATGAAGAGGAATAGGCGGCGCACCAGGTCAGTTTGCTACCTTCCAGAAACGCCTCCAGTAAATGGGGGTCGCTGCCCGCAAAACATGAGCCCAGCATCAAACCTTTGATGTTGAACTTCCGGGATTTATCATTAATGGCGTCAAGGATGTCGGTGAGAGAAACATCGCCGATACGGGTTTTACTGCCATGCGCCGCAATATAGACGAGGGTATTATCAAATTTCTGACGGCACAGGCAATCCAGCGCAATCTCGAAGCTCTTTTTATTATAAAAATTCAGAGAGTAGACCTCAGTGTCGCCATGCATTTTGGCAATTCCGTGCACGAACGGCAGCACGGATGAGCGGTTGGCATCATAATCATCGAGTTTCCACGGTGATTCAAACACCAGAATAGCGTTCTTACTTTTGCTGATTGGCATTAAATATCCCCTTAAGGTAAATTATTTTTGTAGTTGTTTAATAACGCTGTGTATTCGACTTTTCTTTTATTGGCCAACTCTGCAAATAAGTGTCCAAAATCGCCATTGTTTCGCTACGCGCAAATAAGTAATTAAGGCCTTTCACCTCGTCGTCATCGTCTCTGATGACGCGCTCAAACAGGAAATCCTTATGAACCTTAACGCGAAGCGTCAGGGCGCTATGCCTTTTTCTTTTGCAAAGCCGAGCGGCTATCAATCCACTATAACAGAACTGCAGGGGCTGCTGGAAAGCCACCATTTAGCATGCTGGATATTTTTGAAGGAGAGAACAACGCCATTATTTTCCGCTGTAATCTGAAGCAGAGTGTGTTCCGCAATATACAGTTCAGCAGTTTATTAATTAACCGCTGTTATATCGACGAGCTCTGTTTTGAAAATTGCGATATGCGCAATGTCTTTTTATCAAATAGCGTGGTTACGCAGCCGATCCGCTTACGCTATTGCCAGGTGGCGGGAATGCGCCTGTTAAATATGCCACGCAGAATGTTTATTTTTGAGGAGTGTACCGGCGTCGGGCAGATCCTGTTTGCCTGACACCGGTGAGGCACGATCAGTGCGCCTGACGTGGATCGCCTGCTATTTCATCAGTCTTTTGCCGGGTCTCTTCGCTTTGATTCAGGGCATTGCTGGCCGCTTTTTCCGCATGGGCCGCGCTATAGGCCGCCAGATGCGAAACCACAATGGCGTAAATACTCATCAGAGAGACCCAAAGAATACTGTTTTTCCACCACAGAAGGGTGGGTATGGTTAACATCGCCCATACCAGGGCAAGAATCAGATGGAATTTAGCCAGCCTTTTTGCGTTGATCTTCACTTGCATACTCTTTTCTCTAATCTTAATTAATCGATCCAGGTAGGCGCTTAATACTTTTTAAGCGTAGCCAGGCCTGCCGTCATTACCGGTGAATTTTGTTACCGTATGTACATCTGCGCCAGCAGCGGCGTGGCGGTGGGGGAGGGTGCATAAAAAAACCGGCCACTGAGGGCCGGTCTTTAAACGTGCATACTCGCTGACAAGGCGAACTAACGCATGGTCACGAACTCTTCTGCCGCCGTTGGGTGAATAGCTACGGTATTATCGAAGTCTTTCTTGGTCGCACCCATTTTCAGCGCGACCGCAAAGCCCTGCAGGATCTCATCCATACCAAAGCCGATACCGTGAATGCCGACAATCTTCTCATCCGGGCCGACGCACACTAACTTCATGCGGCACGGCTGACGGTGAGACGTGACCGCGGTATACATGGCGGTGAAGGCGGATTTATACACTTTCACCTGGTCGTCGCCATAGTGCGCTCGCGCCTGAGGCTCGGTTAAACCGACGGTACCGATTGGCGGGTGGCTGAAGACCACGGTCGGGATGTTGTTGTAATCCAGGTGCTCTTCCGGTTTGTTGTTAAACAGACGCTCGGAAAGACGACGACCCGCGGCGACAGCAACAGGGGTCAGTTCAACGGCGCCGGTATTATCGCCCACGGCGTAGATGCCCGGTACGCTGGTGTTCTGGAACTTATCGACAACGATATAGCCTTTCTCATTGGTTTTGACACCCGTGACGGCCAGGTTGAAGTTGTCGTTTGCGGGTTCACGGCCAATGGCCCAGATCAGGCAATCAACGGTCTGGCTGCGGCCATCTTCCAGCTCAAGGGTCAGGCTGCCGTCAGCGTTTTTCACAACCGCTTTCGGAATGGCTTCGGTATGCAGATGTGGGCCTTCGGCATTCATCACCTCCACCAGGGTATCGACGATCAGCGGATCGAAGTTGCGCAGCGGGGCGTGTTTACGCACAAACAGGTGCGCTTCGGCGCCGAGGCCGTTAATCACGCCCGCCAGCTCCACGGCGATGTAACCCGCGCCAACGATGGCAACGCGTTTCGGCAGGGCAGGCAGCTCAAAGAAACCGTCGGAGTCGATACCGTATTCCGCACCCGGAATAGCTGGATGACTCGGGCGGCCACCGGTAGCGATCAGGATATGATCGGCGGTGATCGTTTCACCGTTGACTTCGATCGTCTTCGCATCGACAAAGCGGGCAAAACCGCGGATCACATCGACATTATTCTTGCCCAGCACGTTATCGTAGGAGGTGTGAATACGATCGATGTAGGCGGTACGGCTGGCGATCAGGCGATCCCAGTCGAAGTTATTAATGGTGGTATCAAAACCATAATCCGGGCCATAGAGATGGATGGCCTCGCGGATCTGCGCCGCATGCCACATCACCTTTTTCGGTACACAACCGACGTTAACGCAGGTGCCGCCGAGATCTTTTGCTTCAATCAGCGCGCACTTCTGGCCGTACATGGCCGCACGGTTAATCGAGGCGATACCGCCGCTGCCGCCGCCGATAGCGATGTAATCGTAATGCTTGGTCATGGTCTTATCCTTAATCGTTAATTGCCGCGATTGTATACCTGAAATCAATAGTTTCCATCGATGACTGCGATTACTCTGGCACGATCCAGCTAACGGTAGTATGGCCGGTACCGGCCGGGACCAGCTTTTTGTGCAGCCACGGCAGGACGTTATTCATCTGCGCTTCGAGCTTCCAGGGCGGGTTAATCACAATCATGCCGGACGCGGTCATGCCGCGCTGATCGCTGTCCGGGCGAACGGCCAGCTCAATTTGCAGGATCTTACGGATGCCGGTCGCTTCCAGATCCTTGATCATGCGTTTGATCTGTGAACGCAGCACCACCGGATACCACAGCGCATAGGTGCCGGTGGCAAAGCGTTTGTAGCCCTCGTTGATACCCGCAACCACCGCCTGGTAGTCGCTTTTGATTTCGTATGGCGGGTCGATCAGCACCAGACCGCGACGGGAAACCGGCGGCAACTTCGCTTTCAGCTGCTGGTAGCCGTCCGATTTCTCCACGCGCGCGCGGCTGTCTTTCTGGAATTCAGAGCGCAGCAGCGGGTAGTCGCTTGGATGCAGTTCAGTCAGCTGAATGCTGTCCTGCTCGCGCAGCAGCTGGCGCGCGATAAGCGGCGAACCCGGGTAGTAGCGTAACTGGCCGCTGCGGTTAAAATGGTTGATCACGCCGATATAGGGTTCCAGCTCCGCCGGCAGGTCATCCTGCTGCCAGATGCGGGCGATGCCTTCGAGGTACTCTCCGGTGCGCTCGGCATGCTCGCCGCTCAGCTGATAGCGGCCCGCGCCGGCATGGGTGTCCAGATAGAGAAAAGGCTTATCTTTCTCTTTCAGCGCCTCGATGATCAGACTCTGTACGGTGTGTTTAAGAACGTCGGCGTGGTTGCCCGCGTGAAAGCTGTGGCGATAACTGAGCATGGGTAGATATGTTCCGATAATGTCGATTGAGCACAGTTTACAGCAGAACGGCACAGATTACCCGCAGGCCCGGCACGCACCGTCGCGGCGGCTGTTTTTCTGTCACCTCAGCCATTGAAATTCACTACACTTAACCCCATCCTGGAAACAATATGCTCGCGCAGGATGCGCGCTTCATTCACTCATTTAACAGGACAGTGCTTATGACCAATCCATTACTGACGCCTTTTTCGTTGCCACCGTTTTCCTCCATTTTGCCTGAACATGTTGTTCCCGCTGTCACCAAAGCACTGGACGATTGCCGTGCCGCCGTTGAGAGCGTGGTAGCGCATGGCGCCCCTTATACCTGGGAAAACCTGTGTCAGCCGCTGGCGGAAGTGGATGATGTGCTCGGCCGCATCTTCTCCCCGGTCAGCCACCTGAACTCGGTGAAAAACAGCCCGGAACTGCGTGAGGCCTACGAACAAACCCTGCCCCTGCTGTCGGAGTACAGCACCTGGGTCGGGCAGCACGAAGGGCTCTACAAAGCGTACCGCGACCTGCGCGAGGGCGATCACTATGCGACGCTGAATATCGCGCAGAAAAAGGCTGTCGATAACGCGCTGCGCGATTTTGAACTGTCGGGCATTGGTCTGGCAAAAGAGAAGCAGCAGCGCTACGGCGAAATCGCGACGCGCCTGTCTGAGCTGGGCAACCAGTACAGCAATAACGTGCTGGATGCCACCATGGGCTGGACGAAGCTGATTACCGACGAAGCGGAGCTGGCTGGCATGCCGGAAAGCGCCCTGGCGGCAGCAAAAGCGCAAGCCGAAGCGAAAGAGCAGGACGGTTATCTGTTGACGCTGGATATCCCGAGCTATCTGCCGGTAATGACCTACTGCGATAACCAGGCCCTGCGTGAAGAGATGTATCGCGCCTACAGCACCCGCGCGTCCGATCAAGGCCCGAACGCCGGGAAGTGGGATAACACCCCGGTGATGGCGGAAATTCTTGCCTTGCGTCACGAGCTGGCGCAGCTGCTGGGCTTTGACAGCTACGCAGATAAATCTCTTGCTACCAAAATGGCCGAAAACCCGCAGCAGGTACTCGATTTCTTAACCGATCTGGCCAAACGCGCTCGTCCTCAGGGCGAGAAAGAGCTGGCCCAGCTGCGCGCCTTTGCCAAAGCGGAATTCGGCGTCGATGAGCTGCAGCCGTGGGATATCGCGTATTACAGCGAGAAACAGAAGCAGCATCTCTACAGCATCAGCGATGAGCAGCTGCGTCCGTACTTCCCGGAAAACAAAGCCGTTAACGGCCTGTTCGAAGTGGTGAAACGCATTTACGGCATCACCGCCAAAGAGCGCAACGATGTGGAAGTGTGGCACGACGACGTGCGTTTCTTCGAACTGTACGACGACCAGAACGAACTGCGCGGCAGCTTCTATCTCGACCTCTACGCCCGCGAAAATAAACGCGGCGGCGCCTGGATGGATGACTGCGTAGGGCAGATGCGTAAAGCGGATGGCTCGCTGCAAAAGCCGGTTGCTTATCTGACCTGTAACTTCAACCGTCCGGTTAACGGCAAACCTGCGCTGTTCACCCATGACGAAGTGATCACTCTGTTCCACGAATTCGGCCACGGTCTGCACCACATGCTGACCCGCATTGAAGCGGCAGGCGTTGCCGGTATCAGCGGTGTACCGTGGGATGCCGTGGAGCTGCCGAGCCAGTTTATGGAAAACTGGTGCTGGGAGCCGGACGCGCTGGCGTTTATCTCCGGCCACTATGAGACCGGCGAGCCGCTGCCAAAAGCGCTGCTGGATAAGATGCTGGAAGCGAAAAACTACCAGGCGGCAATGTTTATCCTGCGCCAACTGGAGTTCGGCCTGTTCGATTTCCGTCTGCATGCGGAGTTCAGCCCGGAGCAGGGGGCGAAGGTCCTCGAAACCCTGGCGGAGATCAAAAAGCAGGTCGCCCTTATTCCAGGCCCGGCCTGGGGACGCTTCCCGCACGCGTTCAGCCATATCTTTGCGGGCGGCTATGCGGCGGGCTACTACAGCTACCTGTGGGCAGACGTGCTGGCGGCAGACGCCTACTCCCGCTTCGAGGAAGAGGGGATTTTCAACCGCGAAACCGGTCAGTCATTCCTGGATAACATCCTGACCCGCGGCGGTTCTGAAGAGCCAATGGAGCTGTTCAAACGCTTCCGTGGCCGCGAACCGCAGCTGGATGCGATGCTGGAGCATTACGGGATCAAGGGTTAGTTGATTCGTGAAGATTCACTTAGTTGATGAAACAGGCGCCGGAGACGGCGCCTTATCTGTTCTTGCCGCCCGCTGGGGGCTGGAGCACGATGAAGAAAACCTGATGGCGCTAGTGATGACCCCGGACCATCTGGAGCTGCGCAAGCGCGACGAGCCCAAACTCGGCGGCATTTTCGTCGATTTTGTTGGTGGGGCGATGGCGCACCGGCGCAAGTTTGGCGGCGGACGCGGCGAAGCGGTGGCCAAAGCGGTCGGGATTAAGGGCAGCTACCTGCCGGACGTGGTGGATGCCACGGCGGGACTCGGGCGCGACGCTTTTGTGCTGGCCTCGGTAGGCTGTCGTGTGCGGATGCTGGAGCGCAATCCGGTGGTGGCCGCGCTGCTGGATGACGGCCTGACCCGTGGCTATGCCGATCCGGAAATCGGCGGCTGGTTGCAGGAGAGGTTACAGCTGATCCACGCCTCAAGCCTGACGGCGCTGACCGATATCACCCCACGCCCGCAGGTGGTCTATCTCGACCCGATGTTCCCGCATAAGCAGAAAAGCGCGCTGGTGAAGAAAGAGATGCGGGTGTTTCAGTCGCTGGTGGGGCCGGATCTCGATGCGGATGGCCTGCTGGCGCCTGCGCGTCTGCTGGCTACGAAGCGCGTGGTGGTGAAGCGCCCGGATTACGCGCCGCCACTGGCGGAGGTTGCGACGACCAATGCGGTGGTGACCAAAGGGCACCGGTTTGATATCTATTCCGGTACCCCGGAATAAAAAAAGCCGGGTGGCGGCTTCGCCTTACCCGGCCTACATTCAGGCAATCCCGCCTTACTCGTCGTCTTCGTCGCGCAGCGGCACAATCAGCATATCAACGTGTACGGTGTTAATCAGCTGACGGGCGGATGACATCAGCTTGCTCCAGAAGTCCTGGTGATGGCCGCAGACCACCAGATCCATATCGTATTTCTTAATCGCATCGACCAGCACCTGGCCCAGGTCGCCGCTGCCGCTCAGGGTTTCGGTGATCGGATAGCCCGCATTGGTGGAAAGCTCGGTCAGTGCATGGTGGGTCTCTTCGGAGATACGCTTCTGCATATCCCCCAGATTCACATCGATCAGGCCGGTATAGAGATCGGAGTAGTTTACGTCCACATGAATTAAGGAAACTTTCGCATTGTACGGACGCGCCATGGATACCGCTTTATCAACCAGCACTTTGCTCTCCGGGGAGAGGTCAACAGCGATCAGAATATGTTTATAAGCCATAGTGTTACTCCTTCCTTAAGTTATCGATGACCAATGCCTGTAGCAGTCGTCTACCTGCTTTCATTACGGCCCAGTTAAACAAAATTTTCAAGCATTGGTGTTGATAACGATTAACCTTGTGGCAAAAAAATTAACGGATCTCCTACACTATTGAATAAGCCGTTCGGATAATAAAATGTGAAGCCGATCGGTTTTTACGTCTCTCTATCACTGAACCGTCTGTCAGGGCATTGGGGTGCGGTAGTCCCGAAGCGTTGCTTCGAGGGCGGACGCCGGGGAGGAAGTATGATTAGCACCGTCGCATTGTTTTGGGCGTTATGTGTGGTTTGCATTGTAAATATGGCGCGTTATTTCTCATCCTTGCGCGCGCTATTGGTGGTACTTCGTGGCTGCGATCCGTTGCTTTATCAATATGTGGATGGCGGGGGCTTCTTTACCTCGCACGGGCAGCCCAGCAAACAGATGCGCCTGGTGTGGTATATCTACGCCCAGCGTTATCGCGATCATCATGATGATGAGTTTATCCGTCGCTGTGAGCGCCTGCGTCGTCAGTTCATCCTGACCAGCGCACTGTGCGGCCTGGTGGTGGTGAGCATGATTGCTCTCCTCATCTGGCATTGAGCGCAAAAAAAAGCGGGCCAGTTACCTGACCCGCTCTTCGCGTAACCTGCCTGCGATTACAGGAATTGCAGGGAGATCCAGTACAGACAGCCGGACAGCAGAATCGATGCCGGCAGGGTAAATACCCAGGCCATCAGAATGCTGGTCACGGTTTTGCGTTGCAGACCGCCGCCATCAACCAGCATGGTACCCGCCACGGACGAAGAGAGAACGTGGGTAGTGGATACCGGCATACCGGTGTAGCTGGCCAGACCGATAGAGACTGCCGCCGTCATCTGAGCGGACATCCCCTGGGCATAGGTCATGCCTTTCTTACCGATCTTCTCGCCGATGGTTGTCGCCACGCGACGCCAGCCGATCATCGTACCGAGACCCAGCGCCAGCGCGACCGCCATGATGATCCAGATCGGTGCGTACTCAATGGTGTTCAGCATGTCGACTTTCAGCTTCTTCAGCAGACGTTTGTCGTCGGCAGAGACTTCAGGCAGCTTAGAAACTTTGTCGGTGACGTCGGAGATGCACAGCATGATGCGGCGCATCTGGCCACGCTGCTCTACGGAGAGCTTGTCGTAGCTTTCAACGTCCGTCAGCATGCCTTTTGCGCGCTCCAGGGCGCTGATCGCATTAGCCGGATGGCAATGGAACTCCGCCGGTTGGGTCGCGCCCGCTTCCGGAGAAGGGATCAGCTGGTCAACGCCGGTCGCTTTTTTCAGCAGGTCAGGACGCTGCTGGAAATAGGTCTCGACGTTGTTGATGGCGTCACGGGTACGGGTAATTTCGTAACCGGACGCATTCATATTCACCACGAAGCCCGCCGGGGCCACGCCGATCAGCACCAGCATCACCAGACCAATGCCTTTCTGACCATCGTTAGCGCCGTGCGAGAAAGCCACGCCGATAGCAGAGATGATCAGGGCGATACGCGTCCAGAATGGCGGCTTCTTCTTACCGTCTTTCTTTTCACGCTCGGCCGGCGTCAGGTGGATACGGGCACGTTTTTTCGTACCGCTCCAGTAACGACGCAGCAGGAAGATCAAGCCACCCGCCACAACCAGACCGACAATCGGGGAGATAATCAGTGAACCGAAAATACCCAGAACTTTAGGGATGTTCAGGGCGTCCACCACAGACGTACCGGTCATCAGCGCATTGGTTAAACCAATACCGATGATAGCGCCGATCAGCGTGTGGGAACTGGATGCTGGCAGGCCGAAATACCAGGTACCGAGGTTCCAGATAATTGCAGCAAACAGCAGGGAGAAGACCATGGCGAGACCATGACCAGAGCTGACATTCAACAGCAGATCCGTTGGCAGCATATGCACAATGGCGTAGGCTACGCTCAGACCTCCAAGAAGAACGCCAAAGAAGTTAAACACTGCAGCCATCACCACCGCAACTTGCGATCGTAATGCCCGGGTGTAGATAACCGTTGCCACTGCGTTTGCAGTATCGTGGAAGCCGTTAATCGCTTCGTAGAACAATACAAAGGCCAGAGCAAGCAAAAGTAAAAGCCCGGTATGGAAATCCAGGCCAGCAAACAAATGTAGCATAGGACGTTACGCCATTTTGAGGACATGAACGCGGCGCATTATCCAGGACAAATGCGCAACGGGCAAAGTGAAATATAGCCTTTTTTTGATTTGCTTACTGACATAAGCGTAGCAGCAAAAGAATTACTTTTTAAATTTCAAAGAAATGCATGAAATTACAGATTTTTACGCTGGTGCGTTTCTTGAGGAAACTTTACAATTCGCGCCCTGAAAACCAGGAGGATCGAGACGTGGAAAAGTACGATGCCATCATTATTGGCGCAGGTGCGGCGGGTTTATTCTGTGCGGCGATGGCCGGACAGGCAGGACGCCGGGTTCTGCTGCTCGATAACGGCAAAAAGCCAGGTCGTAAAATCCTGATGTCTGGTGGGGGCCGCTGCAACTTTACTAATCTTTATATCGAACCTACGGCCTATCTGAGCCAGAACCGTCATTTTTGCAAATCTGCGTTAGCGCGCTACACCCAGTGGGACTTCATCGACCTCGTCGGTAAACATGGGATCGCCTGGCATGAGAAAACGCTGGGGCAATTATTTTGCGACGATTCCGCGCAACAAATCGTCGATATGCTGGTGGCGGAGTGTGAAAAAGGTCAGGTTACCCTGCGACTTCGCAGCGAAGTGCTGGATGTGGCGCGTGATGAGGCAGGTTACACGCTGCAGCTTAATGGCGAAACCGTGTGCGCAGATAAGCTGGTGATCGCCAGCGGCGGGCTCTCCATGCCGGGGCTGGGTGCCACGCCGTTTGGCTATAAAATTGCCGAGCAGTTTGGGCTGAAGGTACTCCCGACCCGTGCCGGACTAGTGCCATTCACCCTGCATAAGCCGCTGCTGGAACAGCTGCAGACCCTCTCCGGCGTGTCGGTGCCGTCGGTGATTACCGCCGAAGACGGTACGGTGTTTCGGGAGAATCTGCTGTTCACCCATCGTGGCCTCTCCGGCCCGGCGGTGCTGCAAATCTCCAGCTACTGGCAGCCGGGTGAGTTTGTCACCATCAATTTAGTGCCGGATTGCGATCTGGAGAGCTTCCTCAATGAGCAGCGTGCGGCGCACCCTAACCAGAGCCTGAAAAACACCCTGGCGATACAGCTGCCGAAACGGCTGGTGGAGTGCCTGCAGCAGCTGGGGCAAATTCCTGATGTGTCACTCAAGCAGCTCAACAGCCGCGATCAGCAGGCGCTGGTCGAAACCTTAAGCGCCTGGCGCGTACAACCCAACGGCACCGAAGGTTATCGCACCGCGGAAGTGACGCTGGGGGGTGTGGACACTAACGAACTCTCTTCGCGCACCATGGAGGCCCGCAACGTGCCTGGACTCTATTTTATCGGCGAAGTCATGGACGTTACCGGCTGGCTGGGTGGCTATAACTTCCAGTGGGCGTGGGCCAGCGCCTGGGCCTGTGCAGAGGCGCTGGCCGAAAGGTAGTATTCCGGCGCAACTATTGCACCCTGTACTTCGCCCCCATCCGCTACACTGCATCTCAAACGTTCCGCTATTTTACGCCCTGTTCAGCTGAGCAGGGCGTATTGCGTTACTTTTCAGAGAGTGTGATATGCAGCTTGTGAGCATTATTATTTTGATCAACCTGACGGTGATCATTCATTCCACATGGATGTTTTTTATCCTGAAATTCATCAACCTGAATGTGGAATCGGTGATGCGCGTGGTGTTCCGCAATATCGTTATCATCATGACTGCCCTGTTTGCCCATCTGCTTGAAGCCAGCCTGTTTGCCGTTTTTTATCGCTATGTCGGCGCGTTTAATGACTGGAACACCAGCTTCTATTTCTCGCTGGTCAGCTACGCTACAGTGGGATATGGCGACGTCACGTTGCCGGAACACTGGCGACTGACTGGCGGAGTGGAAGGGCTGGTTGGCGCGCTGATGGTTGGCTGGTCGGTGGCGGTGCTGGTGGCCGTCCTGCAGCGGCTGCGCGGCATGAGCCAGTAAAGCGCCGATGGCAGAACCTCCGCATTGTGAGGTAAAGTACACTCCCTCACGCAGGGTTATGCGTTTTAAGGGGAGAAGCCGGTAAACGGTCCCTCTTTTTTCTTTACTGGCCTCGCCAGTCTGCATGGTGTGTATTTTGTTTTCAAAAAGGGTTGTCTATGTCCTCTGCTCATCTCGGTTTCCCGACGGAAACCGTTGTTGTTTTTGTGGTTATGGCTGTCGGGGCGATGTTTATCGACCTCTTCATGCATCGCCATGACAAACCGATCTCACTAAAAAGCGCCTCACTCTGGTCTCTCTTCTGGGTGATGATGGCGATGGCGTTCGCCGGGTTCCTTTACGTGCATCACGGCGCCGAAGTGGCGAGCCTGTTCCTCACCGGTTACGCCCTGGAAGAGGTGCTCTCCGTTGATAACCTCTTCGTGATGATGGCGATCTTCGCCTGGTTTGGCGTGCCGGATCAGTATCGTCACCGGGTGCTCTACTGGGGGGTGATTGGCGCGATTGTCTTCCGCGGGATCTTCGTCGCCATCGGCACCAGCCTGCTGAGCCTGGGGCCATACGTTGAAGTGGTCTTTGCCCTGATTGTGGCCTGGACGGCGGTGATGATGCTTAAACGCGGCGAAGAGCAGGACGAGATTGAGGATTACTCCCAGCATCTGGCCTACCGCGCGGTAAAACGCTTCTATCCGATCTGGCCAAAAATCACCGGTAACGCGTTTCTTCTCAGCCAGAAAGAGGTGGATGCCGAGCTGGCCAAGCCTGAAAACCAGGATGTGATGGTGGGACGGGTGAAGAAGGCGAAGCGCTATGCCACGCCGCTGCTGCTCTGTGTGGCGGTGGTGGAGCTGTCAGACGTGATGTTCGCCTTTGACTCGGTGCCGGCGATCATCGCCGTCAGCCGCGAGCCGCTGATTATCTACAGCGCCATGATGTTCGCCATCCTCGGCCTGCGTACCCTCTACTTCGTGCTGGAGGCGCTGAAGCAGTATCTGGTGCATCTGGAGAAAGCGGTGATCGCGCTGCTCTTCTTCGTCGCCTTTAAGCTCGGTCTGAACGCGACGGATCACTTCTGGCACCACGGCTACGGTATCGGCGCTACGGCGAGTCTGTTGGTGGTGTTGGGCGTACTGGCAGCGGGGATTCTGGCGAGCCTGCTCTTCCCGGGGAAACGGGAAGCCTGACGGATTTTGCCCGGCGGCGCTACGCTTGCCGGGCCTACAACACCCGGCATCTTTTACGGCTTGATCGGTGAATTGCGGCGCGCGCGCGGCGGATGGAAATGGCGCCAGTGCGGATCCTGCGCCGCCGCCAGCAGCTCGTGGTCGCCCCGGGTGTCGCCCCAGGCGCGCACGTGGTAATTGGTCAGGCTGCCGTACACGCTCTCCAGCCGGGCCACCTTCTGCGCACAGCGGCAGTTATGGCCGGTGATCCGCCCGGTCAGCTTGCCCTCTTTCACCTCCAGTTGGGTACCGATAAGCTTAATGCCGAGCTTGTCGGCCCATGGCTGCAACACCAGCGCCGGCGAGGCAGAGCAGATGGTCACTTCCGCGCCGGAGTTGACTTCCGCCGCCACCGCCAGCACCCCCTGGGGGCGCATCAGTTTATCCCAGTACTTTTCGCAGAACCGCTCTGCCTGCTCACGCAGCCAGTGCTCATCCACGCCGGTCAGGAAGGTTTTGATCAGCACCTCTTTCAGTTCATCACGGGTCAGCTTGCGGCGTACGCAGTGAATGGTGGGCAAGGCCATCCGCACCAGGCGACCGGCAAAGTAGCGCTTACCGAACGCAAAGCGTAAGAAGGGGATAAAGCTGTCGTGATGGGTCAGCGTGCCATCAAAGTCGAACACGGAGAGGACGCTGGATTTTGCCATCGCCTCATCGGCAATCATATTGGTCATAACAGAGTCTTAGCGTAAATTCACATTCTGTCCTCAGTTTACCTGCTTTAGCGTCAGATGCCACCCGCCAGCGGACGGGTAGCCATCGGCAGCGCTAGATAATATCGTCCACCACGCCGCCATCCACGCGCAGCGCCGCGCCGGAGGTGGCGGATGCCTGCTGGGAACAGACGTAAACCACCATGTTCGCCACTTCGTCTACCGTGGCGGCTCGCTGGATCACCGAGCTTGGGCGATTGGCCATCACGAACTCTTTTGCCAGCGTCTCCAGGGACTTGCCGGTTTTCTCTATTTCGTCTTTCATCATCTCAGCAAAGCCGTCCGACATCGTCGGGCCAGGCAGGACGCTGTTCACGGTGACGCCACTCCCGGCGACAAACTTTGCCAGACCGCGCGCCAGAGAGAGCTGGGCGGTTTTGGTGACCCCATAGTGGATCATGTCCGCCGGAATATTGCAGGCCGACTCGGAGGAGATAAAGACCACCCGGCCCCAGCCTTTTTGCACCATGCCGGGCAGCAGGGCGCGCGATAGCCGTACACCGGACATCACGTTGGTTTGCCAGTAGTGATTCCAGGTCTCGTCGTCGGTAGCGTAAAAATCCTGAGGGCCGTAGATCCCGGCATTGTTGACGAGGATATCGACGCCCGAAGCGACCCGGAGCAGAGCATCCACCCCTTCCTGCGAACTGAGGTCGGCAATGGCAGCCCGCACCTGAACGCCCGGTATCTGCTGCTGCAGCTGCTGGATGCCCCGGTTGACCGAGTCGACGCTGCGTCCGTTGACAATCACCTCTGCACCGCTCTCCGCCAGCCCTCTGGCAATGGCGAAGCCAATGCCGCCTGTGGAGGCGGTCACTAACGCCACTTTTCCCGTAAGATCGATTTTCACGGTCTGCTCCTTGTCATATTTGAAGTTCAGACCATTAAGCGTAGCAGTTCACCTTTGCGACGGCTGGCTGAAGAGGTGCAGTAAGGTTTCCACCTGTTCGTCGAGCGGGGCGAGCGTGCGTTTTACAATCAGATGCAGCGGTGTAGCACGGCGCGTGCCGTGGCTCAGGGGCACCGTTTTTAGCACACCGGTTTCCAGCTGTTGCTGAATTCGCTCTTCCGGCAGCCAGCCATACCCCACCTGATACATCACCGCATCGATAGCGGCGTCGATGGTGGAGAAGGTCCAGGCTTCGCCGCCGGGAGGCGCGGCGTAGTTCTGCCCGGCGATCTGGATGAGTGGCCAGGAGCGTAGCATTTCATCAGTGAGCGGCGTGTCGTGTTCAAACAGCGGATGTTCCCGATGCGCCACGGCGACAAAGTCGATATTCATCAACCACTCGCCGCGCCCGGTCACATCCTGGCGGCGGGTTAGCACCATCACGTCGGCTTCGCTCTGGGCCAGCGCCTCGCCGGTGTTCTCAAGTATTTCGGTCAGATGCACCTCGGTTTGCGGATAGCGCTGTTGAAACTGGCGCAGAATGGCAAACAGATGACGGCGAGGGAAAATGCTGTCCACCACCACATCCAGTCGGGTACGCATCCCGTTGCGTAGCGTCGTGGCGCGCGTCTCCAGCAGGGTAAAGGCGTTTAGCAGCGGTTTGACCTGATTTAACAGCAGCTCTCCTTCCGGGGTCAGCACCGCCTTACGCCCCACCTGGACCAGAAGCGCCACGCCCAGCCGCTCCTGCAACAATGCCAGGTTATAACTGACGGAAGATTGGCTGCGATGCGTCTCCTCTGCGGCGCGGGCAAAGCTGCCCAACTCAACGACGCGTTCCAGCAGCGACCACTGCTCAAGGGTAGTTTTGTGCATAACTAATCTAATTTTTGGATGAATTTGATTAAATCATAGCGTTATTCATCCAATTTTTGCAGGCGTAAGATGGGCTCATTGAAACAGAGGAGAAAGATTATGAGCCAGTTTGATAAACATGATTTGAGCGGTTTCGTCGGCAAACATTTGGTATATACCTACGATAACGGCTGGAACTACGAAATTTATGTCAAAAACGAGCAGACGCTCGACTACCGTATTCATAGCGGGATCGTGGCAAACCGTTGGGTAAAAGATCAGCAGGCTTATATCGTTCGTGTGGGCGAGAGTATTTATAAAATTTCGTGGACTGAACCGACCGGTACCGATGTGAGCCTGATTGTGAACCTCGGCGACAAGCTGTTCCACGGCACGATCTTCTTCCCGCGTTGGGTGATGAATAACCCGGAAAAAACCGTCTGCTTCCAGAACGATCATATTCCGCTGATGGTCTCTTATCGCGAGGCGGGCCCGGCCTACCCAACCGAGGTCATTGATGAGTTCGCCACCATTACCTTTGTGCGCGACTGCGGTGCCAATAACGATGCTGTCATTGACTGTGCTGCCAGCGAGCTGCCGGCAGACTTTCCGAATAATTTGAAATAAGCGGGTTACAGAAGCTGAAGTGCGCCGTTATGGAGGGTGAAGGGCGTTGGCGTACAGACCGCAAGGCTGAGTTCGCCGCGCTGAAAGTGGCTGACGCAGAGCGCCGATCTTAAGGTGCTGTCGATACTGACAATCTGCCAGGCGCTGCCGCCGCGCTGTTTGACGATCGCCTCTTTACGCGTCCAGATGCGCCAGAAGGCCGACAGTTTTGCCTCAGGTGCCTCCCGCTCCAGCTCATCATGTTCGGCGAGGCTAAAGACGGCGTTAGCCAGCGCCTGCCAGTTATCCCGCGGACGGATCACTTCGATATCGCAGCCCACTTCGCCTTCGTCGCTTAACAGCAGGGCGATATCGTCCCCGCTGTGGCTCAGGTTAAACCAATAGGGTCTGGCATCGACGAAGGCCGGTTTGCCCTGTTCACCGAAGACAATTTCCGGTACCGGGGCGGGCGATAAGGCCCGGGCGAGCAGCGCCCGGCCAGCCAGCCAGGGGAGTCGGCGCGCGCCCTGCGGCGCCTGCTCAGAAAGCGCTGACGCCAGAGAGTCAGCGCTGAGGGTAGAAATCTTTCCCAGAAGAAACTGGTACATAGTCACGCCCAGCGTTTAATGATTATGGAAGTATTAATGCCGCCGAACGCGAAGTTATTACTTTGAATATATTCGCAGTCAATGTGACGGGCTTCACCCATAATATAATCTAACGTGCCGCATTGCTCGTCCGGTTCTCTTAAATTGATGGTCGGGGCGAACCAGCCCTCACGCATCATCTGCAGGCTCATCCACGCCTCCAGCGCGCCACAGGCCCCCAGGGTATGGCCGAAATAGCTCTTTAACGATGAAATTGGCACACTGTCGCCGAACACCGCGGCGGTGGCCAGACTTTCGGCGATATCGCCCCGGTCGGTGGCGGTGCCGTGCGCCGAAATATAGCCCATATCCTGCGGGCTCAGCCCGGCAATCTTCAGCGACTTCTCCATGCAGATCTGCATAGTTTCCCGCTGCGGCTGGGTGATATGCGACGCGTCGCAGTTGGTGGCGAAACCGACAATTTCGCCGTAGATGGTGGCGCCGCGCGCCTTCGCATGCTCCAGCTCTTCCAGAATCAGGGTACCTGCCCCTTCACCAATCACCAGCCCGTCGCGTTGCACATCAAAGGGTGAGGGGGTGGCATCCGGCGCGTCGTTGCGCTGGCTGGTGGCGAAAAGGGTATCGAACACCGCCGCTTCCGACGGGCAAAGCTCTTCGGCACCGCCTGCCACCATCACCGTCTGATAACCGTGGCGGATGGCTTCCCAGGCATAGCCAATCGCCTGGCTGCCGGAGGTACAGGCGCTGGAGGTGGGGATCACCCGCCCGCGCAGGCCGAAGAACAGGCCGGTGTTCACCGCCGTGGTGTGGGGCATCATCTGCACGTAGGTGGTGCCGGTGATGTTGTTGGTGTGCTTCTCGGTGAGCATGGTGGCGAATTCGCTGACCGGGCCGGTGCTGCCGGTGGACGAGCCATAGGCAATGCCGGTTTCACCCTGGGTAAGAATCGGATCGTCAAGCAGCCCCGCCTGCGCCAGGGCCAGTTCGGTGGCGCGGGTCGACAGCAGCGACACGCGACCCATGGCGCGGATGCGCTTGCGGGTGTAGTGATCCGGCAGGGTAAAATCATCGATCGGCGCGGCCAGCAGGGTGTGCAGGCCGTCATAGACCGTCCACTCCGGCATCCTGCGCACCGCGTTTTTGTATTCACGTAAGCGGGCAGCAACCGATGCCCACGTTTCCCCAAAGGCGGTGACGCCGCCCATGCCTGTGATCACCACCCGACGCGTCATAACATTCCCCCGTTAATGGAGATAACCTGGCGGGTCACATAGCCCGCGATATCCGACATCAGGTAGCTGGCAAGCCCGGCCACCTCGTCCGCCTGACCCATCCGTTTCATCGGGATCGCGGCCATCGCCTCTTTCAGCGCGGCCTCTTCCATCTCGATCATTCCGGTATCAATCAGCCCAGGCGCGATGCAGTTGACGGTGATTTTGCGCTTCGCCAGCTCCACCGCCAGGGCTTTGGTGGCGCCGATGATGCCGGCTTTGGCCGCGCTGTAGTTCACCTGGCCGCGGTTGCCCATCACCCCGGAAACCGACGACAGCGTAATAATCCGTCCACCCTGACGGGCAGCGATCATGGGCATCATGCAGGGATGAATGACGTTGTAAAAGCTGTCGAGGTTAGTGTGGATCACGCTGTCCCAGTCCTCGTCGCTGAGCGCCGGAAACGCGCCATCCCGGGCGATGCCGGCGTTACTTACCAGGCCATACCAGGGGCCATGCGTCGCCATATCCTCCTCCAGCACCTCACGGCACTGCGCCCGGTCGCCCACGTCAAACGCCAGCAGACGCCCGTTTCCGCCGGCCTGTTCGATCGCCTCCAGGGTGGCCCCGGCACCTGCGGCGTCGCGGTGGTAATGCACGCCGACGGTAAACCCGTCCGCGGCCAGTTTAAGGGCGATAGCCCGGCCAATGCCTTTGCTGGCGCCGGTGACCAGAACAGAACGACTCATGGATTCACTCCTGGTTTAAACAGTGATGCCAGCTCCTGCTGGCTGGGCTGGAAGGTATTGACGCGCCCGGTCGCCAGCGTGTCGCCATGGGCGGTGATGAGGCACTCGAAGCTGCTGAAGCGCTCATCTTCCATCAGCAGCGTGGCGGTGATGGTTAACACGCTACGGGCCGGAAAGCGCCCCGCGGCACAGACCAGCTCCCGCGCGCCCAGTATCATGCCGAGCGAACTGCTCTCCTGGCCCTTCTGTTCACGGTGCCAGCCAGACCAGATGCCAACGGTCTGGGCCATCAGCTCAAGGGCGTACCAGCCCGGTAGATCGCCTTCGGTATTCAAAAATGGCGCCAGCACCCCCTCGGGCGTGACGCTGACCCGACAGACGGCGGTGTCGGCGCTGACGCTCTCGACCGATTCCAGCAGCAGCATGGGGGCATCGTGGGGCAGGTAGTCTGCCGGTAATAAATAGCTCATGACACTCTCCCGAGCAGAATACTGGCGTTATTGCCGCCAAAGGCGAACGAATTAGACAAAATCACCGGTTTTTGCAGCGTCCCTGGCTGATGCAGCACGCCGCAGGGTGCAAGGGTCAGGTCCGGCGCATAGCGGCTGAAATCCTGGGCGGGCAGGGGCAGGCCGCGGGTTAAAATCAGCCAGCTCAGCGCCGCCTCGGTGATCCCCGCCGCGCCCAGCGTATGCCCGGTCAGGTGCTTGGTTGAACTGCAGGGCACCGCCTCGCCAAACAGGTCGTGGATCACCCGGGATTCGATCTGGTCATTGAGCGGCGTCGCCGTGCCGTGCAGATTGATGTAGCCCACGTCATCCGGCGTCATTCCGGCGTCGTGTAGCGCCTGGTTAATGGCGTTAATGGCCCCTTCGCCCTGCGGATGGGGGGCAGAAATATGGTACGCATCGCTCGACTCGCCGCTGCCCAGCAGCGCCACCGGCTGCGGCTCCCGGGTGAGCAGCATCAGCGCCGCCGCTTCGCCAATGGTGATCCCCCGGCGGTCGCGGCCAAAGGGCTCGCACAAGGTGGTGGAAAGGGATTCGAGGCTGTTAAAACCGTTTACCGGCATCCGGCTCAGCGTATCGGCGCCGCCGACAAGCGCGACATCCACCAGCCCGGAATCAATCAGCCGACGTCCGCTTATCATCGCCCGCGCGCTGGAGGAGCAGGCGGTCGAGAGCGTCCAGGCCGGGCCGTCAAGATCCAGCCAGTTCGCCAGAAAGCGCGACGGATCGCCCAGCTCCTGCTGCGCGTAGCGCCAGTGGGGACTCGCTTCGCCGGCCATCGACAGGCGCACATGCGTGTCGCCCTCATCGAGCCCGGAGGTGCTGGTGCCGAGCACCACCGCCACCCGGTCGCGACCGTAGCGGGCAATGGCCTCGTCCACCGCAGGCTGGATCTGCGCCAGCGCCGCCAGCAGAAGCTGATTATTACGCGAGCGGTGGCGGGCAAAGCGGTCCGGGATCGCGGGCAGTTCGGCATCGACACCCCCCAGCACCGCCTCCTGACCCGGTAACCAGCCGCTGCGCAGCCGCATGCCGGGCGCCACGCCGCGCGTCAGGTTGGCGGCAATCTCATCAGGTGCGTTGCCCAGGGCGTTGAGCAGGCCAACGGCAGAAATGTAGATCATCTCAGTCATCCAGATATTGAATGGTGATGTGGTAGTGGAACACGTGCTGTTCGATGCTAATCGGCATGCGCTTGCCTTTGCGCTGCAGGTAGATAATCTCCGTCACCAGCTTGCCGTCACCATTGCGCAGCTCACGCCGGTCGCCTTTATCCTTCAACGTCCAGCCTTTAGGCAACTGCGGCAGCCAGGCGTCGAGTGGCCAGTGGCTAAGCATTACGTCCGCCAGCACCTGGCTGGCCGGAGGAAGCGCTGGCGCAACAATCGACTGTTCAGTATGGATGCCCGTTTCATTATAGGTGGCGAGGAACAAACGGATCCCCACCGACGAGAGTCCCGCGAGGGTCACTTTCTGCCCATCGGCGTTCAGCATCACCAGCAGCGACTGGGTATTGCCGTTCACGCTGGCGGTCAACAGCTGCTGGGAACTGAGCGCCGGGGTAATGCCCGGCGGCGGCAGCGTCACCCGGGTACCCGGCTGGAGCCACGCCTGTGGGCGGGTATCGTCACGCTTCTGGGCTGTATGGCTGCAACCGGCCAGCAGCAGCGCGCCGATCAGAAGGGCGGCGCGATAAAAAGGGGTCATCATCATGGTCTCTCATTTTTGTCCGGCATCGCCAGCGGAGCCAGCAGAAAGGCGGTGAAAATGCCGCTGACCAGCACAATCCCGAAGCTGCCGATGGCCTGGGTGGTGCTGAAGACCAGCATGCCGAGGGTCAGCAGGGTGGTCATCATCGCCAGGGTGATGGCGAGCAGGGAGGTTAACGGCGTGCCGCGCGGGTTGTTGAAGAATAGCGTGTAGTTGATCCCGATGCCGAGGACCAGCACCAGCGCCAGGAGTGAAAACAGGTTAACCGGATGGCCCGTAGCCGCCAGCGCGGCCAGGCCACAGCCCAGCGACAGCAGGGAGGGCACCAGGGTGATCAATCCCTTGCGCCAGCCGAGGCGTAGCATCGCGCCACAGGCGATTGTTGCCAGCGCCACCGCCAGCAGGCCGGTCAGCAGGGTGCGGTAGAGGGCAAACAGGCTGTCAAAACGGGCCTTGCGATCGACCCATACCACGCCGGGATATTGCTCCGCCAGTTTGCCCAGCGCCGGGCTGTTTTTCACCCCATCCACCGGCACCAGCACGCCGCTCTCGCCGCCGGGCAGCGTGAGCCACAGCAGACGCCACCCTTCACTGGCCGGACTGGCAAGCCAGGCATCAACCCCCACCGGCATTGGACGCAGATCCGGCGACATGGTGGTCAGCCCTGCGCTTTGCAGCACCCCGGTCACCGCCGGCGCCGCCTTGTGCAGCAGGGCCAGATCGCGCGCCTGTTGCGCCAGCGAGTTCAGCGGCAGGCTACGCCAGGCGGTCAGCTCGCCCGCCTGCTGCGCCTGACCCAGCGCCGGGGTAAACGCCTCCAGCCGCTCCAGGGTCTGCTGGGCCGAGTCGCCATGGACCACGAACCATTTTTGATCGACCCGCTGGCCGGTCAGGGCGGTAATGGCTTTCTCCTGGGCGAGAATCGCCTGCGGCAGGGCCTGAAGCTGGGCGATATCATCGTCCACCCGCAGCGTCGCGATCCCCGCAAGGGCGATAACCGCCAGCGCCACCGGCAGGCCCACCGACAGGCGTTTATCGCGCCAGGCCGCCAGCCAGCGCAGCATCAGGGTTTTCATCGGCACCGGGCGCACCGGTAAGCCGCGACACAGCCACGGATGCCAGAAGATCACCGTCAGACAGGCACCGCTCAGGCCCGCGGCGGCAAAGACCGCCATCTGGCGGATACCCGGGAAGGGTGCCAGCATCATGATGAAATAGGCCGCCACGGTGGTGAACAACGCCAGCAGCAGGGCATTGCGCACTTTTGCCAGGCTTTGCCACGGCGACTGTTCCCTGCCGTGCACCATTCGCTCGGTCAGGTAATAAAGCGTGTAATCCGCCGAGATGCCGATGATGCCCATACTCATCACCAGGGTCATCAGATGCAGTTCGCCAAACAGCAGCAGGGTCGCCACCGTGCCCGCCAGTGCGCCGATAGCGATAGAGAGCAGGCACAGCAGGAGCGGGCGCAGGGAGCGGAACACCGCCACAATCAGCCCTATCACGCCCAGGAGGGTAGCAACGCCCAGCGTGGAGACGTCCCGTTTCGCCTGCTGGCTGGCGTAGTCACTGTAAAACACCGTCCCGCGCGACAGCAGCTGCGCCCGGGGATAACGCGTTTTCAACTGGCCTTCGAGATCGTGAAGCGTGGTCACCAGCCGGTGGGTCTGCTGCATATCGAACGACGAACCGGCCAGCTCGCCGTGCAGCAGATACCAGTAATTGCCCGCCTCATCTTTCGTTACCAGCCAGCCGTCCATCAGCCGCAGTTTCTGGCTGTTTTGGGCAAGGGAAAGCTGCGAGCCGCGCATCAGCATCAGCGGGTCGTTTTGCAGCTCTTTGCCGCTGACGCCAGAGAAAGCGGAGTAAAGCTGGGACAAAATCCACTGGGCCTGCGCCTCGCCGCCGTTTTGCAGCCGCGCACGGGTGGCAGGGTCGATCAGGCCGTTACGATTCTGCCAGAAGAAGTCGCCCCAGGCTTTTTGCCCGGCGGCGTCCATCGGCCCTTTTACCGCGTGCAGGGAACCGGATGTCTGCAACAGGCTCAGCCACTGCTGCGCCACCTGCGGATCGGGCGCGTTACCGGGGCTGACCAGCCACACCAGCTGGCGGTCAAGTCGCTGGATAAAACCGTCGTTCAGGGCGGGGGGAATGGCGCCCAGGCTCTGTTTGGGCAGCATCGCCAGCACGCTGCTGTTCAGCCGCGCCCCGGGTAACAGCGTCAGCAGTACCGCCAGCAGTGCCAGGCAGATTATTCCCCATATCAGCGCCGGGCGGCGGCCATTACGGGGCGGCAAAGCGTTGGCGTTCGTCATCGGTCAGGCTGGCGGGCGTGAGCTGGTGGCGGGAAAGGGTAATATCGGTGCGGTCGCCCTGCCTGTCGTTCAGCACAATGGACTCCAGATAGGTCTCACCGCCCAGATCGAGTGAGGTGAAAATCTTGTCCAGCGGCGTAGTGATCGGGGTCAACACCAGCGACCAGCGGCCATTGCCGAGATCCTTAAAGTCGATACGGAAGTTCTCCTCCAGCACCTTGCGATCCGCCTGGAACAGGGCGCGCAGCAGGTGGTTGAACTGGAACATCTGCGGGTTATTATCGGCGGTGATGATCTGCGGCGGCTGGCCGTTAATGGTCTGTACCATCCGGTTGTCGTCCAGCAGCAGGGTCATCGGGAAGGGCGCTTTTTGCTCCCACAGCAGGCCGTTATCCCGGGCGATCAGCATTTCGCCGTTCGAACGCAGGGGCTGGGACAGATCTTTAATGGTGCGGAGCTGCTCAAAGTGGGCACGCACCACCGGCTGTTCGGTAAAGCGCTGCTGTAATTCATCCAGCGTCACGGCGCTGACCCAGGGGCTGACCAGCAGGGCAAGCAGGGGTAACCACTTCATGGCGTCACTCCCATGCGCTCAAACAGCACTGGCGGGCTAACAAAACAGAGCTCGCGGCTCTGCTCCTCCACCGCCACCTGAATGGTGTAGCCGGTGGTGGTCCGCTTGCCGCTGGTGGCGTCAAAAATCTGGTAGGCGATGCGCAGGCGGTTCTCGAACTCTTCGATATGGGCCCGGACGCGGATGCGCTGCTCAAAGGTGAGGACATCGCGGTACTTCACCCGGGTATCCACCACCGGCCAGAGATAGCCAGAGGCTTTCATCTGGCGATAGCCATAATCGAACTGGTTGAGCAGCGCCTCGCGGGCTATCTCAAAGTAGCGAAAATAGTTGCCGTGCCAGACCACGCCCATCATATCGACGTCGTGAAACGGTACGGTCAGCTCTACTTCAGTGGTAAAGCGCGGATCGGTCAGCACCCTTTACTCCTTCTCGTGGGCATCCGGCAGACGCCAGAAATCGAAAAAATTAAACCAGTCGAGCGGAGCCTGCAGCGCAAAGTGCTCCAGCCGTTGGGCATAACGGTCGACGGTCTGCTGTAACGCCTGCTGGCGCTCGCTGCGCGGTAACAGCAGCGGATCGGCAAAGTCTTCGCAGTGGATATGCAGCTTCTGCTGCTGGCGCAGGGCGAAGATCAGCACCACCGGGCAGCGCATCAGCGAGGCGAGGACAAAGGGCCCCTCGGGGAACGGCGCGGGCTGGCCCATAAAATCGCTCCATACCACGCGCCAGTTTCCGCCGCGCTGCGGATCGACGGCGATCCGATCTCCAACGATCGCCACCCATTCCCCGCGATCAATCTTCTCTTTCAGCAGGATGGCCGTTTCCGGGCCAATATCGGTCACCGGTATCAGGTTCAGCCCGGCCTGGGGCGCCATCTCCTGCATAATCTGTTTGAAACGCTGGGCGTTATCGCTGAACACCAGCGCGTTGATGGTTTTGCCCCCTTTAAGCTGGGCCAGGGCGCGGCACGCTTCAACGTCACCCAGATGGGAGGCCAGTAGCAGTTTGCCCTGCGGCGACGTCAGATCGAGTTTTTCCCGTGCGCCGGGCGCAAATAGCACGTCCCGGTCCAGTTTGAGTTCGCCCTGCCAGCTGGCGACCTTATCCAGCATGGCGTTGCCGAAGCGCAGGAAGTGGAAAACGCTGTTCAGGCGTGCAGGTTTTGGCTGCTGGCGTCTCGCCAGCGTCTCGCTGACCCGGGCGATCCACTGCCGGGAGGCCTGCCGCGCCGGACGGGCGGTCAGCCAGTAGACGCTAATCACCGGCCAGAGCAGGAGGGTAAACGCCCGGCGGCCAAGCAGCTGCCAGACCCGCAGCATCAGGCGCATGCCGTAGAGACCTTTGACCTCCTGCTGCTGCGCCCAGTGCTGGCGGCGAGGGCGTAACAGCAGGGAAGGGATACGCGGTAGCATGCCGAGGAACAGCCGGGTATGCATCCAGGAGATGCGCAGGTTATCGTTCAGGGCATCGAAATGGGAGAGGCCATTCTCAGGGTAGGTCACCCGGGTGGGCAGAAAATAGCTGGTATTGCCCTGCCAGTAGAGGCGCACCATCACTTCGGTGTCAAAATCCATTCGCTTACCGAGGGAGACGCGGTTTGCCAGCTGGAGCGTGGCCTCCACCGGGTAGACCCGAAAGCCGCACATGCTGTCTTTGAGCTGCAATGAGAGCGTTTCGATCCAGACCCAGACGTGAGTGACCCAGCGGCCATACAGCCGCGAGCGGGGGATCGAATCATCAAAGAGCGGCTGGCCGGAGATAAGCGCTGTCGGGTGGCGTTCGGCCAGCGCCAGCAGCCGGGGAATGTCCTCCAGCGCGTGCTGGCCGTCGGCGTCCACCTGTACCGCATGGCTAAAACCGGCTCCGGCGCAGACCTTCAGCCCGCGGATCACCGCCGCGCCCTTGCCGCTGTTGTGGGTCAGCCGCACCAGCGTTACCTGCGCATTGTCGGCGGCCAGGCGATCCAGTGCCTGACGGGTGCTGGCGTCGCTGCCGTCGTCCACCACAATCACCGGCAGCTGAAACGGCGCCAGGCGGGCCAGCACGCTTGCCATCATCGCCCCGTGGTTATAGCAGGGGATGAGGATGCAGGGGCGGAAGGTTAACGGCATAAGCGAATCTTCCCGCTGCTGGCGGTGTGGCGCAGCTCGCCGTCATGCCGCAGATAGCTAAAGGTGAGCATCTGGCGCGCCGCGTTCCAGTCGAGAACCAGCGTCACGGTGGCCTCCGGCAGCAGCGGCGCCTGAAACTTCACGTGCTGAATAGTGTGAAAACGGTATTCCGGCGCCAGCAGCGTGGTGGCGTAGTGCATCACCCAGTCCACCTGGGCAACTCCCGGCAGCAGCGGCTGCACGGCAAAATGGCCCTGGAACCAGAACAGCGCCGGATCGAGATGCAGGACGATCTCAAGGTGCTGAGGCTGTGCCTGGTGGCGCCCGATCTCAGGGATGTTCATCAAATAACTCCTGTAGCTGCGCATAGACACGCTTGTTCATACTGTTCACCGGCATTTCATCAAGAATGCGCCAGTAGCGGGGTACCGCGACCGGTTCGAGCCAGGGGCGCAGGGCGCGTCGCCAGGCGAGGATCTGCGCTTTACTGCCGCGCTGGTGCAGCTGCTGACGCGCGGTGTCGCTCAAAACCAGCAGGACGCCAATCCCCTGCCGCCCACCGCGGGTGACAGGCAGCGCCGCCGCTTCGCAGATGCCCTCCAGCGCCAGCAGACGCTGTTCGATCTCATTGAGCGAAATGCGCTTCTCTTCGATTTTCACCACCCGGCCCCGGCGGCCGACGAGGCTGAACTGACCGTTATCCGCGAAGTGCAGAATATCGTCGAGCAGCACGCCGTCCGCATCCGTAAGCGGCGAGGTGACGCGCAGGGCCTCATTATCGCGGTGAAAGGTGACGCCAGGGAAGGGCTGCCAGAGGTTTGCCTCTGCCTGACGATAGCGCCAGGCGAGAACCCCGGTTTCGCTGCTGCCGTAAATTTCATCCGGCCAGCATCCCAGCCAGCGGTGGGTATCGCAGACCGACGGCCACGCCAGTACACCCCCGGCCGAAACTAACACCGCGACGGGCGGCGGGGTGAGGGCAGGATCGAGCCGCTTCAGAAATGCCGGGCTGCTAATAAACAGGTAGCGCTGTGTGGGATCGAGCGCCGCCAGCTGCTCGGCATGAGTGAGCATCGCCGTGTGCAGCGCCAGCCCCAGCGCCATCGGCAGCACGATGCGAAACGTCAGGCCGTAGAGATGCTGCGGCACCACCGAGGAGACGACAGCGCAACCGTGCAGCCGCGCACCAAACCGGGCTGCCAGCAGGCGGGCTTCGCCATCGAGCTGGGCGATGGTCTTGATAATACGCTCAGGCTTTCCGGTCGAGCCGGAGGTGAACAGCTCGATAGCTCGGGTATTCCCGATGTCCGGCAGCGGCGTAAAGGCGGCGGCACGGCGGCGGGCAGAGCCGATCACCTGCAGCGGGCCGCGGACGTTCAGCGTCCTGTCGCTCAGCACGCCGCTGAACAGCGCCTGTTGCTCTTCCAGCAGCGATTCCCGGCTGTGTCCGGGCAGCACCGGCGTTTTGCCCGCATGCAGCGTTGCCAGCAGGGCGACGATAAACAGATAGCAGTCCTCGAAGCAGAGCGCCCAGCGCTCACCTTCCTGCTGTTGTAAAGAGGCCGTCAGGGTGATGACGTCGTGGCGTAACTCCCCGAGCGTCCAGCGATAATCGCCGGACCAGGCGACAGGGGTGTCGTCCGGACGGGGAGCGTTCAGCCACTGGCTCAGCGGCAGGGGGTTATGCATCTTTCATCATCCGCTGACGTACCAGCCACTCGCTTGCCATTAACGTTCCCATCAGGATGTAGGCGATCATGCCGTTCCACAGCGTCCAGAGCCGCATATCCCCATGCAACACGGTGAACAGCGCCACGCTGCCGTTAAAAATGAAAAAGCCGCACCATACCCGCGTCACGACGCGGGTGTAGCGCACACCAGCAGGGGGAAGATGGGGGTCGCGCAGGCGCGCCAGCCGCTCCACTATTGGCATCGTCGTCCAGAGCGAGCCGCCAAACACCGCCAGCATGGCCAGGTTCACCACCACCGGATAGAGCAGCAGCCAGTGGTGCGCGTTCAGCAGATAGCTTGCCGCACAGAGGAGGATGCCCACCAGGGCCACGCTCTGGATCACATAGCGCAGCGGCCCGGCGTTGCGCCGCGCCTGGTTAAAACGGCACAGCAGCAGGACGGCCATCAGCGGCAGCAGCCAGTGCAGCCTGTTGTGCGCCAGCCCAAAGCCCACCAGGAAGGGCCAGCCGAGCAGCATTAATCCCGTCAGCAGCGGGATGACCGGAAATGACTTTCCGCCACGCATGATGCGTTACGCTTCGCCCAGCAGTTTTTCTACCGCATCCACCACGTCCTGCACGGTACGCACCGACTTGAAGGTGTCCGGCTTGATACGGGCGCCGGTTCGCTTCTGCAGGTGAACCACCATGTCGACGGCGTCGATGCTGTCCAGCTCCAGATCCTCATACAGTCGCGCCTGCGGCGTTATATCCTCGGGGGCGACTTCAAACAGGGTGATCAGAAGGGAAGTCACTTCCTGGTAAACGGATTTGTGTTCAGTCGTCATTTCAGTTCAGTCTCAGGCGCGTTGGGCAGTGATGAAAGAGGCCAGCGTGGCAACGGAGTAGAAGTGCTGGCGCATCTCTTCGCTTTCCGCAGACAGCACCACGCCGTACTGGTTTTTTACCGCCAGGCCCAGCTCAAGGGCATCGATTGAGTCAAGGCCCAACCCATCGCCAAACAGCGCGGCATCCGTATCGATATCCTCTGCGGTCAATTCGTCCAGATTGAGGGTGGTAATAATTAGATTTTTAATTTCAAGGTAGAGCGCTTGCATCATTCATTCCTGACAAAGATTTGAGACCGGATGTTAAGCGATGCTGCAGGTGCCGGTTGAGCTGTCGGGCCGCCAGCGCGGGCTCGTGGACTGCCGCATCGTAAAAATCATCAATATTCACCCGCTCACGGACATCAACCGTAAAAAAGGGCTTGTCTGGCGGTATGTCATACCACTGGCTCTGTTTATCGAGCAGATGCTCACTGCAGTGGATAAGTACCACCCGCAGATCGCTGGCGCACCGCACGGCAATATTCGCCGCCCCGCGCTGCAACGTCATGGCTTTTCCCACCTGCGTACGCGTCCCTTCCGGGAAAATCAGCAGGGTGTCGCCCTGGCCCAGCCGCTGCTGACAGGCGCTTAAGAGCGTATCGGCTTCGCTGTTGATCAGGTAATCCGCAGCCCGGATCGCACCGCTGAGAAAGGGGTTCCGCAGCAGAGCGCCTTTCACCAGACAGTCGGTTTCCGGCATCACCGAGGCGATAAGCACGTAGTCGATAAGCGTCGGATGATTCGCCACCACCAGGCAGCCGCGCTCCTGGCGCAGGACCTCAAGGTTATCGAAACGGTAATCGAGCACGCCCAGGGCGCGCGCCACGGTTAAAAAGGTGCGGAAGCTGGCGGCGATGCTGCGGCGGGCGAGGCGACGGCGACGGGCGCGATCGCGCTGCACCAGGTTCAACAGATTGAACCACACCAGCGACAGCAGCAGTCCGCCCACGCCAAACAGCACGAAGCACAGGCCGGTCATCACCAATCGCCAGCCGCGGCCACACGCCGCCTTAATCGCTCTCATGCCCGCGTCCACTGCCACAGCAGGCGCTCGCCGGGCACGTCAAACTGCGCATCGTCGCGCAGGTAGTGGCGCAGGAACAGCAGGCTCTGCGGCAGCGGGAGTTCGTCCGGATAACGGGCGGCGCGGGTTTCACAGCGCAGGCTGTTGCCGGCTTCAATGACCAGCGCCAGAGCATAGGGCCAGCCTGGCATCTGTTCCGGCAGCGCGGGGCGGTAAAAATCGGGCAGGGTGCCGTCGAAATCGACCATTAACAGCCGCTTATACCCGGCATGCAGCAGGCTCAGCACCTCAATGAGACCCTGCTGGAAGGTATCCATTCCGGCGGAGAGGGACGACGAAACGATCGGCAGACGCGCGGCGATGGTGAGATTCCCCACCGCGGAGTTATGCACCGACATGGCGAAATCGGTGGGGGAGAGATCCTGTCCGGTCGCCAGCGCATGCAGAAGGCGGTAGTTTCGCTCCAGCTCACCGTGACGGCTGGTGTAGACCACGGCGTCAATGGCGTGCTTGCGCACCATCGCCATTCCGCACTCCACCGCCAGCTTGCTGCCAGAGCTGAGGCGGCGGGCGGTCATCATCGGCAGTTCGGACAGTTTTGCCTGCGGCGCGGCAGGATCGATGGCGTGCGAGCCCTGTGACCATGCCTGCCACTGACTGGCATCGCAAAGGCCTGGCGCTCTGGCTTGCCAGTCGAGAATGTTAAGTGCAAATTTCATCTGCGCGCGTCCGCGATAAACCCGTCATCCGGTCACGCCCCTGTCATTCAGGCGGCGTTACTGTTCATATTTCTGGCAAATCAATAAGGTGTGGCCCACCCCGAGATTGTCATGCCGCTCTTCTACCCGGAATCCTGCTTTTTCCAGATAGTGATAAAATTTTTCTGCGCTGTAAAAACGGCTGTTGCCGTTCGCCATACAGGTGAAATAGAGCGAGGTGGCGTTCAGGCTGAAGGCGGCCGCTTCGAATCGTTGCGCATCCCAGAACAGTTCCAGAATGCACAGGCGGGCACCCGGCTTCATCACCTTCGCCACGTTGCTTAGCAGGGTCACAATCTGATCGGGAGAGAAGCAGTCCAGAAACTGGCTCATCCACCAGACATCCGCGTCATCCGGCAGTTCAGCGTCGCTAAGCATATCGACAGGATGGAACCCAATACGATGAGATAATCCTGCTTTTGCGATATTTTCCTGGGCCAGTGCAATTTGCTGCGGCAAATCGAGCAGCGTAACGGCGACATTTTCATCGTATCTACAGCAGCGTAGCGCCCATTTACCCGTATTGCCGCCGACATCGTACAATTTTGTCGGCCTGCTTGCGAATATAAGGGGCAGGGCGGCGTCGAATGCGCCGTCGGAATAGAAGTGATCGAAAGCAAACCAGCTCCGCTGTGCCTGCTCGGGCAGGGCAGAGAGGGCCGGATAGATGGTTGGCCAGTCGCCAAAGACCGTCAGTCCCGCCGGCTTTTCCCCTTGCAGAGAATCGGCAAGGTGAAACAGTCCCTGGTAGCATACGTCCTGGGTGAAATCCATGTTGACCCGGGTCATGCTGTCATGCAGCAGGTAGTGGCCGATTTTAGCCAGATAATAACGTCCGTCGCTGCGGGTCACGATCCGTCCGCTTAATCCCATATCCAGCAGCACGCCCGCGCCATACTCACTGAGCGTGCAGTTAGCGACGATCTCGTCAAGCGTCGCGCCGTGCTGGCCCTGTTTGTCCAGCAAGGCGAGCACCCCGAAATGACGCAGACAGCGCGCGGTCTGAAACAGCATGGGGGCAAACGCGATGCGTTGCGCTTCGGTGATGGCCTCAAGCGCGCTGAGCGTGTCCTTCTCGTACATGAATTACGTCACCTTTCGCCGGTTAGAACAGAGAACGTCGGGCCATTGCTGACCCGACGTATAAGTTTACCGCACCGCGCGCGCTAAAAGGGGAGACGCTATCCCGGCAGCCTGCTTTTTGGTCTGCCTGGCCCAAGCAGGATCGCCAGTTTGCTGCCGCCCCGGGTGGTCTCCATCCAGATCTTACAGACGCTGGTGAGCGGCACGGAAAGTAACATCCCCACCGGGCCGAGCAACCAGCCCCAGATCAATAACGACAGGAAGACCACCAGAGTGGACATTCCCAGCCGGTGGCCCATCATTCGCGGCTCAACGATATTGCCCAGCACCATGTGGACGATAAGGAATAGCGCCCCCACCATCATGCATTCGTAAAAACCGTTGAACAGGAACGCCTGGATCATCGGCGGTACGGCGGAGATCACCGCGCCGATATTAGGCACATAGTTCAGCAGGAAGGCCAGCACGCCCCACATCAGGGCAAACTGCACCCCCAGCAGCGTCAGCCCCAGCCAGACAATGGCCCCGGTCCACAAACTCAGCAGCGTTTTCAGCGCCAGGTAGTGCGACACGCCCTTCAGGGCGCGGTGTAAACCGGCGATATGGATCTGCGGATTATTGAGGGCAAAACGCATCTTGTACGGCACGTGGCGCACTTCAAACAGCATAAAGACCACGGTCATCACCAGCAGCAAAATGCTGGCCATCGCCCCGGAAAGCTGGGTCATCAGCGCGGTGGCAAAGGTCATCACCTTTTCCGAGTCCATCCGTCTCAGCATCCGCTCCGGGGAGATGTGCAGGTTGAGGAACGGGAACATTTGCTGCAGATCGACAATCTTGCGCGTCAGCTCTTTGTTGTATTTCGGCAGCATGGCGGCAAATTCATTGAGCGAGGCCGCCAGCACCCCAAACAGCGCCGTCAGTCCAATCAGCATTACCACCACGACAATGGTGATGGCAACAGGGCGGCTTACCCCCCGGCGCAAAAACCAGGTGACGAGGGGGTTAAGGACGATGGCGAAAAAGAGCGCCAGCAATAGCTGAACGAGAATATCTGCTGCGGCGTGAATGCCTGCCAGGATCACCACCAGACAGGCCAGCTTCATTAAAATATGGAGACCCGCTTTATCAGCGGGTGGAAGACCCGTTTTATCGGGCGGCGTGATTATCATGATTATTCCTCTTATAAGATGCTCCTAAGTGTAGTGCGCCCGCAGCGCTTCGGCTGACGCCGTTAATCTTAAAGTCGCTGCTGCATTTCTCTCCCTGGCGTGGTAATAGTGAAACACTGTTGTAAAAATTCTGGTGAACCTGATGCCCGAACCTGCCGCCGAACCGGCACTGAGTGGATTGCGCCTCAACCTGCGTATTGTTTCCGTCGTGATTTTCAACTTTGCCAGCTATCTGACCATCGGCCTGCCGCTGGCCGTCCTGCCGGGCTATGTGCATGACATCATGGGATTTAGCGCCTTCTGGGCGGGTCTGGTCATCAGCCTGCAATACTTCGCCACCCTGTTAAGCCGCCCCTATGCCGGGCGCTATGCCGATCTGTTCGGGCCCAAGAGCATTGTGGTGCTGGGGCTGTGCGGCTGCTTCCTGAGCGGGGTGAGCTATTTCCTGGCCGGGTTGACCAGCGCCTGGCCGGTGGTCAGCCTGGCGTTACTCTGTTTTGGCCGGGTGATCTTAGGCATCGGACAAAGCCTTGCCGGAACGGGCTCAACGCTGTGGGGCGTGGGGGTAGTGGGAGCTTCGCACATCGGGCGGGTGATCTCCTGGAACGGCATCGTCACCTATGGCGCAATGGCGATGGGCGCGCCCCTTGGCGTGCTCTGCTATCGCTACACCGGCCTGAGCGGGCTGGCGTTGACCATTATGGGGGTGGCGCTGCTGGCGATCCTCTTCGCCCTGCCACGTCCGAAAGTGAAGGCCAGCAAAGGCAAGCCGATGCCGTTTCGCACGGTGCTGGGGCGCGTCTGGCCCTACGGCATGGCGCTGGCGCTCGGTTCGGCAGGTTTTGGGGTTATCGCCACTTTCATTACGCTGTTTTACGCCGATAAAGGCTGGGACGGCGCGGCCTTCGCGCTGACGCTCTTTAGCTGCGCCTTCGTCGGCACCCGCCTGCTGTTCCCCAACGGCATCAACCGGCTGGGCGGACTGAACGTGGCGATGATCTGCTTTAGCGTTGAGATCCTCGGCCTGCTGCTGACCGGCATCGCTGAGGCGCCGTGGATGGCGCGGATCGGGGTGTTCCTTGCGGGGGCAGGCTTCTCGCTGGTCTTCCCGGCGCTGGGGGTGGTGGCGGTCAAAGCGGTACCGCAGCAGAACCAGGGGGCGGCGCTGGCGACCTATACGGTGTTTATGGATATGTCGCTGGGGGTGACCGGGCCGCTGGCCGGGCTGGTGATGGCGTGGGCCGGGGTACCGGTTATCTATCTGGCGGCGGCGGGGCTGGTGGCGGTGGCGTTACTGCTGACGTGGCGGCTAAAAAAATGGCCTCCGAAGGAGGCCATTTCATCGTGATGACTTACTGAATCACCAGGGTATTGATGATGTTCTCTGCGGCAGTTTGCGCTTTCTGCTGGTCGTCAGCAGGCAGCGTGATCTGCAGGGTCAGCAGCTTGTTGTCCACTTTGCCCAGCACCACGGAGGAGTAAGCGGTCTGGCCTTTGGCAGAGATGATGCTGTCCAGCTGTTGCAGGGTGTGGCCTTTCAGATCGATGGCTTTGTTGGTGACCACCTGCAGCTGCGGGTCGCGGCTGCGCTGCTGATCTTCCAGACGTTTCGCCAGCACGCCCAGGTCTTCACTGGTGTCGTCGCCGACGATCACAATCACTGCTTTCTGCCCGGTGGCATCGGAATAGACGTGCATATTGTTCGCCTGCGTACCCAGCTTGCCGCTCTGATCGGTCATATCCGCGGGCAGTGAGAAACTGAGTTTGCCATCCATCAGGCTGACCGGCTGACCCGTGGCGTTGCTTTCCGCAGACGCAGCCTGAGCAGGTGCTTTCGTGTCGCTGTTATCACAAGCGGCAAGCCCCATCACCAGCAGGCCAATCCCGACATATTTAACCAGATTGCGCATTACATTCTTCCTTTCGATAAACGGCCATAACGGCGCATCAATCCATCTTATCACAACTGTTCAGGGGAACCTTTAACCTGCCCGTAATGCTGAAATTTCAGATTTATCCTCGAATCTTTTCAGCAACATATTCAGCAGTACGCCGTACATCGGCAGGAAGAAGACCAGGCTGATAAGCACCTTGAAGGCGTAATCCACGAGGGCAATTTCCATCCAGTGTTCGGCCATAAACGCATCCGGGCTGCGCCAGAAGGCGATAAAGAAAAAGGCCAGCGTATCGCTGACGTTGCCAAACAGCGTGGAGGCGGTCGGCGCCATCCACCAGAGATGGTTCTGGCGCAGGCGGTTAAAGACATGCACGTCGAGGATCTGCCCCAGCGCATAGGCCATAAAGCTGGCGGCGGCGATACGGGCGACAAAAAGGTTAAAGTGCGTCAGCGCCTCAAAGCCCTGCCAGCTTCCCATATAGAACAGCGAGGAGATCCCGTATGACACAAATAGCGCCGGAAGCATGACGGCAAAAATAATGCGTCGGGCGAGCGGTGCGCCAAAGATACGGACGGTAAGATCGGTCGCAAGGAAGATAAACGGGAAACTGAACGCGCCCCAGGTGGTATGAAAACCAAAAATGGAGATCGGCAGCTGTACCAGGTAGTTACTGGAGGTAATCACCAGCAGATGGAAAAGCGAAAGCCAGAACAACGCTTTTACGCGCTGCGATTGAGAGAACTGCGTCATATTGTGACCTTTTTAAGAGTTGGGGTGAGGGAACCCAATAAACCGGCCGCATCATACTGCTTTCATTGTGCTTTGCAACGGCTAATTTTTACGCAATCGTTAACCTGGTTTGCTTTGCCCGGCCTGGGGCGTAAACTACTGCCGTTTTTTATCTGAACGAGACGACGATGACCGATCTGTTTTCCAGCCCAGACCATACTCTTGACGCCCAGGGCCTGCGCTGCCCGGAACCGGTGATGATGGTGCGCAAAACCGTGCGCACGATGCAAACCGGCGAGACGCTGTTAATTATTGCCGACGATCCGGCCACCACCCGCGATATTCCCGGCTTTTGTACCTTTATGGAACATGAGCTGCTGGCACAGGAAACCGCCTCGCTGCCCTATCGCTATCTGATCCGCAAAGGCTAATGCCATTTTGCCCGGCGGCGCTGCGCTTGCACGGGCCTACGCGTAGGCCGGGTAAGGCGTAGCCGCCCTCCGGCACGCCCTCCTGCACGGGCCTGAAAGGCCATTCGTTTGAACTCCATCACCAATTTGAACCATTGTTTCAAATTTTAGCGCTTTTTGTGAGGCGCTTCACCCTCGTTTTCCAGGCCTTAGGCTAGTTTTGAAGCTGAAAACTAAAACGCCGTTCCAACGCTTACCTCATACCCTGGAGTTGACTCAATGAAAACGACCATCAAGCCGTTGCTGGCCGCTCTGTGTCTGTCTGCTTTTGCTGCCTCTGTCTCTGCTCAAACCATTAAAGCTGCTGATGTGCATCCTGAAGGCTACCCGAACGTGGTGGCGGTGGAGCATATGGGTGAAAAACTTAAACAACAAACCGACGGCAAGCTGGAGATCAAAGTCTTCCCTGGCGGCGTACTGGGTGATGAAAAGCAGATGATTGAGCAGGCGCAGATGGGCGCCATCGATATGATCCGCGTCTCCATGGCGCCGGTTGCGGCCATCCTGCCGGATATCGAAGTCTTTACCCTGCCGTATGTATTCCGCGATGAAGACCATATGCACAAAGTGATCGACGGCGACATCGGTAAGCAGATCGGCGAAAAACTGACGGCGAACCCGAAATCGAAGCTGGTCTTCCTCGGCTGGATGGACTCCGGCACCCGTAACCTGATCACCAAAGATCCGATTGTTAAACCGGAAGATTTGAAAGGTAAGAAAATCCGCGTTCAGGGCAGCCCGGTGGCGCTGGCGACGTTGAAAGATATGGGCGCCAACTCGGTGGCGATGGGGGTAAGTGAAGTCTACAGCGGCATGCAGACCGGCGTTATCGACGGCGCTGAGAATAACCCACCGACCTATATCGCCCACAACTACATGCCGGTGGCCAAAAACTACACCCTGAGCGGCCACTTTATCACTCCGGAAATGCTGCTCTACTCCAAAGTGAAGTGGGACAAGCTGAGCGCCGACGAGCAGGAAAAAATTAAGACCCTGGCCCGTGAAGCGCAGATGGAGCAGCGTAAGCTGTGGCAGGCCTACAACGACGAAGCGCTGGCGAAGATGAAGGCGGGCGGCGTGCAGTTCCACGACATCGACAAGGCGGTGTTCGTTAAAGCGACCGAGCCGGTGCGCGCCCAGTATGGTGAAAAACATCAGGATCTGATGAAAGCCATCGCTGACGTTAAGTAAGCCGGAGTATTTATGTCCGAACTCTATCTGAAATGGATGGACCGTCTCTACCTGCTGGCGATGGCCATTGCCGGGCTGTCGCTGCTGGTGATGACCATCGTTATCCCGATTGGCATCTTTTCGCGCTACGTACTCAACCGCGGTGAGTCGTGGCCGGAGCCGATTGCCATTATCTGCATGGTGACGTTCACCTTTATCGGCGCGGCGGTGAGCTACCGCGCCGGCTCACATATTGCGGTGAACATGCTCACAGACAGATTGCCAGACTCACTGAAAACGGTCTGCGCACGGGTGGTGGATCTGCTGATGCTGGTCATCTCCGGCATCATGTTCTGGTACAGCTACCTGCTGTGCATTGAACTCTGGGACCAGCCGGTCGCGGAGTTTCCGATCCTGACCTCCGGCGAAAGTTATCTGCCGCTGCCGGTGGGGTCGGCGATTTTGATCCTGTTTGTGCTTGAGCGCCTGCTGTTTGGCTCTCAGGAAAGTCGCCCGGTCGTGCTGATCGGCAACCACAGTTAAGGGGTGAACAATGGATGCCTTTGTTTTGTTATTCACCCTCGCCATTCTGCTGGCGCTGGGGATGCCGGTGGCCTTTGCCGTCGGCTTAAGCGCCGTGGCTGGCGCGCTGTGGATTGATCTGCCGCTTGAAGCATTAATGATCCAAATCACCAGCGGGGTGAACAAATTTACCCTGCTGGCGATCCCGTTCTTTATCCTCGCGGGGGCGATCATGGCGGAAGGGGGCATTGCCCGGCGGCTGGTTAACTTCGCCTATATCTTTGTCGGCTTTATTCGCGGCGGGCTGTCGCTGGTGAATATCGTCGCTTCGACCTTTTTCGGCGCTATTTCCGGCTCCTCGGTGGCGGATACCGCCTCCATCGGGACCGTGATGATCCCGGAGATGGAGAAGAAGGGCTATCCGCGCGAATATGCGGCGGCGGTCACCGCCAGCGGCTCTGTGCAGGCGATTCTGATCCCGCCGAGCCACAACTCGGTGATCTACTCCCTGGCGGCAGGCGGCACGGTCTCTATCGCCACGCTGTTTATCGCGGGCGTACTGCCGGGTCTGCTGCTGGGCATGGGGCTGATGGCGCTCTGTTTATGCTTCGCGCGCAAGCGCGGCTACCCGAAAGGGGAGCGCATTCCGTTCAAGCAGGCGTTAAAAACCATGCTGGATGCGCTGTGGGGCCTGATGACGGTGGTGATTATTCTCGGCGGGATCCTGTCGGGTATCTTTACCGCAACGGAGTCTGCGGCGGTCGCCTGCCTGTGGGCCTTCTTCGTCACCATGTTTATCTATCGCGACTATAAGTGGAACGAGCTGCCGAAGCTGATGTGCCGCACGGTCAAAACGGTCACCATCGTGATGATCCTGATTGGCTTTGCCGCGGCCTTTGGCGCGGTGATGACCTACATGCAGCTGCCGATGCGCATCACCGCATTCTTTACGTCGCTGTCGGATAACAAGTACGTCATTCTGATGTACCTCAACATCATGCTGCTGCTGATTGGCACCCTGATGGACATGGCGCCGATCATCCTGATCCTGACGCCGGTCCTGCTGCCGGTGACCAACGCCCTGGGTATCGATCCGGTGCACTTCGGCATGATCATGATGGTTAACCTCGGGATCGGCCTGATTACCCCGCCGGTAGGCTCGGTGCTGTTTGTCGCCAGCGCGGTGAGCAAGCAGAAGATCGAAGCCGTAGTGAAGGAGATGCTGCCGTTCTATGCCATGCTGCTGATAGTGTTAGGGATGGTGACCTACATTCCGGCAATATCGCTGTGGTTGCCGCACACGTTGGGAATGCAGTAACGATGGGGCCGGGCGGCGCTGCGCTTGCCCGGCCTGGAAAATCGTAGGCCCGGTAAGGCGCAGCCGCCACCGGGCTTTTTCTTACCTCTGGCGCAATAACCGCAGCGCGTTGGCCGTCACCAGCACCGTCGCCCCGGTATCCGCCAGCACCGCCAGCCATAATCCCGTCATGCCCAGCAGGGTGGTCAGCAGGAAAATTCCCTTCAACCCCAGCGCGATAGTAATATTCTGCCGGATATTGGCGCGGGTGGCGCGCGCGAGGCTGATCATCTGCGCCAGCCCGCTCAGGCGGTTGTGGGTGAGGGCCGCGTCGGCGGTCTCCAGCGCCACATCGGTGCCACTGCCCATTGCAATGCCAAGGGTTGCCGCCTTCATTGCCGGGGCGTCGTTAATACCGTCTCCTACCATCGCCAGCGGCGCGGTGTCATTCAGCGCCGTCACCGCCTGCACTTTATCGGCGGGCAGCAGCCCCGCCCGGAAATCCAGCCCCAGTTCGCCGGCAATGGCCGCGGCGGCGCGCGGGTTATCCCCGGTGAGAATCACACCTTTGATCCCCAGCTGATGCAGGGCCTGCACGGCCTCTTTCGCATCATCCCGTAGGGTGTCGCGCAGCGTAATAAGTCCCTTGGCCACGCCCTCCTGAACCACCATCACCACCGTCTGTCCGGCCTGCTCCAGGGTAGTGGTTTGCACCGCCAGGTGCGGGGCAGGGAATTTATCCGCGGCGCAAATCAGCACTTTACTGCCCGCGACCTCGGCTTCAATCCCGGAGCCCATTAGCGCCCGCTGCGCGGTCGCCGCCGCAATCGTCAGCCCGCGGGCTTTTGCTTCACGCACAATCGCCTGCGCCAGCGGGTGGGTGGAACCCTGCTCTACCGCCGCCGCCAGCGCCAGCAGGGCGTTTTCGCCGCTGTCGAGCGGATAAATGCCCGTCACCTGAGGTTTGCCGACCGTCAGGGTACCGGTTTTATCGAAGGCCACCCGCTGCACCTGCGCCAGCTGCTCCAGCGCCGCGCCGCCCTTAATCAACGCGCCACGTCGCGCTGCGGCTGCCAGCCCGGAGGTGATCGCCGCTGGCGTCGAGATCACCAGCGCACATGGACAGCCAATCAGCAGCAGGGTCAGCCCCTTGTAGATCCAGCCCTCCCAGGGCGCGCTGAACAGCAGCGGTGGCACTACAGCAACCAGCAGGGCGATGAGCATAATCACCGGGGTATAGAGGCGGCTGAAGCGGTCGATAAAGCGCTCCACCGGGGCGCGGCGCGCTTCCGCCTCTTCAATCAGCTTCAGGATGCGGTCGATGGCGCTCTCGCCCGGCTCCGACAAGACCGTCAGCTCGACCAGACGATCGACGCTGGTGGCTCCCGCTAGCACCTTTTCGCCCGCGGTGCGATCGACCGGGATGGACTCGCCGGTGAGGGCGCTTTCATCAAAGCTGGCGGCGGCGGTAAGCAGCGTCCCGTCGGCGGGCAGGCGTCCACCAGCGGCGACTTCGATCACATCCCCCGGGCGCAGCCCGGCAATGGGCACCGTTTTGCGCTCGCCGTTGATTATCTGCGTGGCGGTTTCCGGTTTCAGCGCCATCAGCGCGCTCACCCCTTTGCGCGCCCGGCTCGCCGCCCAGCCCTCCAGCCGTTCGCCGGTTAAAAACAGCAGCAGCACCATCGCCGCTTCCGCCGTGGCACCGATAAACAGCGCCCCGATGGCGGCGACGCTCATCAGCGTCTCAATGGCGAACCAACTGCCGCTCTTCATCAGACGCAGCGCCTGACGGGCCACCGGCCAGAGCCCGACCAGCGTGGTGGCGATAAAGGCGATATTGCCGAGGGGAGGGTTAACCTGCGCCAGACCCCAGCTCAGGGCCATCAACACTATCAGCGTGAGGAGCGGGAGGTTATCGCGCAGCATGGAGGATTTTTCGACCGGCGCGTTTTCATTGCGCAGCGTGTAGCCTGCCTTCACTACCGCGGCCTCGACCTGGCCGCTGACGTTGCTTGCGGCATCAACCAGCAGCTTTTGCGTGGCAAACAGCACCTGGACATGGTTCACCCCCGCCACCTGGCGAACGGCGTTTTCCACTTTGCGCGCGCAGGCGGCGCAGTCCATGCCATTGACCACCCAGCTGTAACGCTCGCCCTCGGCAGGCAGCACGGTTTCGGCCTGCGGTGGAGTGTGATCCACGCTACAACAGGCCTCTTTAGCAGGAAGGGGGGCGAGTTTAAGCGCCGCGAACTGCGGCACTTTTTTCGGTGTTTCTGGAATCGACATGGCACTCTCCGGCAATGATAATTTTCTCATTAACCGCAGCATACACTCTGGAGTCGACTCCAGAGTCAAGCGTTAAATATAGAGCGAACGCACGATCAGGAAGTGCCCGGCAAAATAGCAGGCGGCGGCAATGGCATTATCGGCGCGGAAACGGCGACGGTAATGACTGCCCAGCCAGACAATATTGCTCAGCAGCAGGAGCGTGGCCCCCACGAAAGCCGACAGCGCCGGGGCCGTCGGACGGAAGAACCACAGCTCACCTGCCAGCCACACCATCACCAGCGTCATGGCGATAAACGTACAGATTGGCCAGCGCATCTCCTCCAGACGCGTCCAGACCACCGCTATCAGCACCGCGCCAACGACCAGCAGCGCCAGCGGCAGCGGCCAGAAGAAGGAGAGCGTCATCTGGCTGGCGAAATAGATGGTGTAGAGCAGATGCGATAAGAAAAACGCCCCCACGGCATAGAGCAGGCGCTGGCGCGGCAGCAGGGTCAGGGCATCGCCCACCAGCGATGCGCAGAGCCCTGCGAGCACCAGGTAGCTGATGGCGTTGAACATCGGCGCCTGCCAGGCCAGCAGCAGTAGCAGCAGGAGGGTGACGGGTTTAAACAGCCAGCGCTGCCAGGCAGGGCCGCGGTAGGACGCATCGACATACAGCCATGCGGAGAAACAGACAGCGATAAATGACCAAAGCATATTAAGTCCCTGTATCTGTTATTGTTGAATAAACAGTTTCACTTCAGTGTAGTGGTGCAGACGGGCCAATAGCAATGCACAGCGTGGCACGCTATCCTGATTTCAGCCTGGTCTTAAGGATTGTCTAATGAGCAAGATGCCGCTCTTTTTTATTATCGTTCTGGCAATTATCGTCGTTGCCGCGTCATTTCGCTTTGTGCAGCAGCGTCGGGAAAAGGCCGATAACGACGCCGCGCCGCTGCTGCAAAAGCGGGTGGTGGTGAGCAATAAACGGGAAAAAGCGCTAAACGATCGTCGATCGCGTCAGCAGCAGGTTACGCCTGCCGGCACCAGCATGCGCTATGAAGCGAGCTTTAAGCCGGAAAGCGGCGGTCTGGAGATGACCTTTCGCCTCGACGAGAAGCAGTACCATCAGCTGACGGTGGGGGATAAAGGAACGTTGCGTTACAAGGGGTCACGGTTTGAGGGGTTTGATCCGGCGCCGTAGTCAGCCAGCCCGCACGAAACGTAGGCCCGGTAAGCGCAGCGCCACCGGGCAGAAGGCCGCAGGTTACTTCTTCGCCTGCGCTTTAAATTTCTTCATCCACACCAGCAGCTCAAACACGCCGAAGATAAAGACGCGGGCCTGCTGCCAGCCGGTCATCTGCGGACCGTCTTTCGGTATGCCGTTTTTTAGCATCACCATCTGCAGGGCATGCATAAACGAGGTAAAAATCAGCGCCACGTTAACAAAAATGTTCATCGGGCGTGGGAACGGGTGGACGAGGTTGAGGAGCAAAAATGCCCAGACCCCCAGCATCAGCAAACGACCCAGATTAATCAGTACCGGCATCAGTCTCTCCTTGTGATTGACGGTGATAAAGACGATAGGCGACCTGTCCGGCTACTTTCTCCCGGTGCAGATCCCAGTGGGCGGGCACCGGCGGTAAACCGTTTTCTACCTCGCTCTCGACGTAGATTAGCGCATCATCCGCCAGCCAGCCGTTGTTTTCCAGCAGCGACAGCGTCTCTTCCAGCAGCCCTTTGCGAAACGGCGGATCGACAAATACTACATCGTGCGGGGTGCCTGCCTGGGCCAGAAACGCGAGGGTGTTGGTGTTAACGACGCGGGCGTGCGCCGCTTTCAGCGTCACCAGGTTTTGCTGCAACTGCTGGGCGACGCTGCGATCCATCTCCAGCAGCGTGGCGCTGGCGGCGTAGCGTGAAAGGGCTTCAAGGCCGAGCGCGCCGCTTCCGGCGAAGCAGTCCAGGCAACGGGCATCTACCATTGAAGGTGCCAGCCAGTTAAACAGCGTCTCACGGACGCGGTCGGTGGTCGGGCGCAGGCCGGGGCTGTCCGGGACGGGAAGTTTACGGCCACGCCACTGACCACCGATAATGCGAATTTGGCCCGCGGCAGCACGGTTGGGTTTCTTCATATTGTTGCTCAGGTCACTCGTACGGCCTGCGTTTGCAGGCGGTGATGTGCGTTAAGTTAAGTGATAAACTATTTCATCATTTTTTTAGCTTCCATGTATATAGCGCCAGTAATTAACCGCGAGGGGTGTAGTCGCAGATGGCAAAAGAGAAAAAACGTGGCTTCTTTTCCTGGCTGGGATTTGGTCAAAAAGAGCAGGAAACCGAGCAGCAGAACGAAGAACAACAGAGCGCAGAACAGCCCGCAGCGGTTGAACAGCCGCAGCCTGAAACCCCTGTTGAAACCGTCGCTGACGTAGAAGCAGAAGCGCGCACCCACAGCCCGCAAGAGACTGAAGCCTTTGCTGAAGAGGTGGTTGAGGTCACAGAGCAGGTTCAGGAGCGTGAAAAACCGCAGCCGGTTGAACCGGAGCCTGTCGCCGTTGAGCCAGAACCTGTCGCGGTCGAGGAGATTGTCGAGCCGGTCGCGGAGGCGGTCCCGCCGCAGGCTGTCGAGCATGAAGAATTACCGCTGCCGGAAGAGATCGCTGAAGAGAGTAAAGAGGCGATCCCGGAAGAGTATTTGCCAGAAACCGAAGAAGAGACGATCAGCGACGAAGAGCTCGAAGCGCAGGCGCTGGCGGCTGAGGCGGCAGAAGAGGCGGTGATGGTTGTCCCGGTCGCCGACGAGAACGAGCCGGTTGAAGAGATTGTTCAGGAGCAGGAAAAGCCGACCAAAGAAGGTTTCTTTGCGCGCCTGAAACGCAGCCTGATCAAAACCAAAGAGAACCTCGGTTCCGGATTTATCAGTCTGTTCCGCGGCAAGAAAATCGATGATGATCTCTTTGAAGAGCTGGAAGAACAGCTCCTGATTGCCGATGTTGGCGTGGAAACCACCCGCAAAATCATCAGCAGCCTGACGGAGAGCGCCAGCCGTAAACAGCTGCGCGATGCCGAAGCGCTCTACGGCCTGCTGAAAGAAGAGATGGGTGAAATCCTCGCAAAAGTTGACGAACCGCTTAATATTGAAGGCAAAATGCCTTTTGTTATTCTGATGGTGGGCGTTAACGGCGTGGGTAAAACCACCACTATCGGCAAGCTGGCGCGTCAGTTTGAACAGCAAGGTAAATCGGTGATGCTGGCCGCGGGGGATACCTTCCGTGCCGCCGCCGTTGAGCAGCTGCAGGTGTGGGGCCAGCGCAACAATATTCCGGTGATTGCCCAGCACACCGGCGCAGACTCCGCATCGGTAATTTTCGATGCGATTCAGGCGGCGAAAGCGCGCAATGTTGATGTCCTGATTGCCGATACCGCAGGGCGTCTGCAGAATAAATCGCACCTGATGGAAGAGCTGAAGAAGATCGTCCGCGTGATGAAAAAGCTGGACGAAGATGCACCGCATGAAATTATGCTGACTATTGATGCCAGCACCGGACAGAACGCCATCAGCCAGGCGAAGCTGTTCCATGAAGCGGTAGGGCTGACCGGGATCACGCTGACCAAGCTGGATGGCACCGCGAAAGGCGGGGTGATCTTCTCGGTAGCGGATCAGTTTGGTATTCCTATCCGCTACATCGGTGTTGGCGAACGTATCGAAGATTTACGTCCGTTTAAATCGGGCGACTTTATTGAGGCACTTTTTGCCCGAGAGGATTAACAATGATTCGCTTTGAACACGTCAGCAAGGCCTATCTTGGTGGGAGACAAGCGCTGCAGGGAGTGACATTCCACCTGCAGCCGGGCGAGATGGCATTTCTGACCGGCCACTCCGGCGCGGGGAAAAGTACCCTGCTCAAGCTTATCTGTGGGATCGAACGGCCAAGCGCCGGGAAAATCTGGTTCAGCGGCCACGACATCAGCCGCCTGAAAAACCGCGAAGTGCCGTTTCTGCGTCGGCAGATCGGCATGATTTTCCAGGATCACCATCTGCTGATGGACCGCACGGTCTTCGACAACGTGGCGATCCCGCTGATTATCGCGGGCGCCAGCGGGGATGATATTCGTCGTCGCGTATCGGCGGCGCTGGATAAGGTCGGGCTGCTGGACAAAGCGAAGAACTTCCCTATCCAGCTTTCCGGCGGTGAACAGCAGCGCGTGGGCATTGCCCGCGCGGTGGTGAATAAACCGGCGGTGCTGCTGGCGGATGAACCGACCGGTAACCTGGACGACGCCCTTTCCGAAGGGATCCTGCGTCTGTTTGAGGAGTTTAACCGCGTGGGGGTGACAGTACTGATGGCGACGCACGACATGGGGCTGATTGCTCGTCGTTCGTACCGCATGCTGACGCTCAGCGACGGTCATTTGCACGGAGGCCTCGGTGAATAAGCGTGACGCAATGAACCAGATGCGGCAGTTTGGCAGCAAACTTGACCGTTTTCGTAAATCGGCAGGCGGCCCGGGAGAGGGCAACCGCAATGCGCCGAAGCGCAGCAAATCCGCGCCAAGACCCAACTCGCGCAAAACCAACGTGTTTAACGAGCAGGTGCGTTACGCCTTCCAGGGCGCACTGCAGGATCTGAAAAGCAAACCGTTCGCCACCTTCCTGACGGTCATGGTGATCGCCATCTCCCTGACCCTGCCCAGCGTCTGCTACATGGTCTATAAAAACGTTAATCAGGCGGCGTCGCAGTACTATCCTTCTCCGCAGATCACCGTTTATCTCGATAAATCCCTCGACGATAACGCCGCTGCCCAGGTTGTGGGTCAGCTACAGGCCGAGCAGGGGGTTGAGAAGGTGAACTACCTGTCGCGGGAAGACGCGCTGGGCGAGTTCCGTAACTGGTCCGGGTTTGGCGGCGCGCTGGATATGCTGGAAGAGAACCCTCTGCCTGCGGTGGCGGTGGTGATCCCAAAACTCGATTTCCAGGGCACCGAGTCGCTAAACACCCTGCGCGATCGCGTCTCCCGTATTCACGGCATTGATGAGGTGCGGATGGACGACAGCTGGTTCGCCCGTCTGACGGCGCTGACGGGCCTTGTGGGGCGCGTTGCGGCGATGATCGGCGTGCTGATGGTAGCGGCGGTGTTCCTCGTTATCGGCAACAGCGTGCGCCTGAGCATCTTTGCCCGTCGCGACACCATTAACGTACAGAAGCTGATCGGCGCCACCGATGGCTTCATCCTGCGTCCGTTCCTGTATGGCGGCGCGCTGCTCGGTTTTGCCGGTGCATTTCTTTCACTGATTTTGTCAGAAATTTTGGTGATGCGACTTTCCGCCGCGGTAACCGAAGTGGCGCAGGTTTTTGGAACTAAGTTTAATATCAGCGGTTTATCCTTTGACGAGTGCCTCTTATTGCTGCTGGTTTGCTCGATGATCGGCTGGATAGCGGCCTGGTTAGCAACCGTGCAACATTTACGTCACTTTACCCCTGACTAAAAAATCTCTGGTATAATCTTTCCCTGCATTGAGAATCACCGTGCAGGGAAAGAGCCTTTCGTTGACTCTGACCCGCATCATCATCTTCACGTCACATTTTGTGCGTAATTTATTCACAGTTTCACTCGGAACTTGTGGATAAAATCACTGTCTGATAAAAGAGTGAGTGATATTCTCGTTGCTCATTAATTCTGGCATGTTCGTTGCCTGATGGGGACTAACCGCCGCCAGAAAAATTGATTGAGAGGAATGAATGACCAAAGAAATGCAAACTTTAGCTTTAGCCCCTGTTGGTAACCTGGAATCTTACATCCGGGCCGCTAACACCTGGCCGATGTTGACGGCCGAGGAAGAAAAGGAGCTTGCTGAAAAGCTGCATTACCAGGGCGATCTGGAAGCAGCTAAGACGCTGATCCTGTCTCACCTGCGCTTTGTTGTTCACGTTGCTCGTAATTACGCGGGCTACGGCCTGCCGCAGGCAGACCTGATCCAGGAAGGTAACATTGGCCTGATGAAGGCGGTGCGTCGCTTCAACCCGGAAGTGGGTGTGCGTCTGGTTTCCTTTGCTGTGCACTGGATCAAAGCGGAAATCCACGAATACGTGCTGCGTAACTGGCGTATCGTGAAGGTCGCCACCACCAAAGCACAGCGTAAACTGTTCTTTAACCTGCGTAAAACCAAGCAGCGTCTGGGCTGGTTCAACCAGGACGAAGTGGAAATGGTTGCCCGCGAGCTGGGCGTCTCCAGCAAAGACGTGCGTGAGATGGAATCGCGGATGGCCGCGCAGGACATGACCTTTGATATGTCCTCTGACGACGATGCCTCCGACAGCCAGCCGATGGCCCCGGTCCTCTATCTGCAGGATAAGTCATCTAACTTTGCCGACGGCATTGAAGATGATAACTGGGAGGAGCAGGCCGCCAACAAGCTGACCTATGCAATGGAAGGCCTTGACGAGCGTAGCCAGGATATCATCCGTGCCCGCTGGCTGGACGAAGACAACAAGTCCACCCTGCAGGAACTGGCCGACCGCTATGGTGTCTCCGCTGAACGTGTGCGTCAGCTGGAAAAGAACGCCATGAAAAAACTTCGCGCCGCTATCGAAGCGTAATCCTCGCGAAGTTCCCCGATAACCCTCGAATGCAAATTCGGGGGTTTTGTTTTTTTAGCGCCCGTACTGGCAAATACTCCCCTCCTGGCAAACAGTTACCTGATGCCGTGTGCTGACTCGTTAAAGCCTCGCTTACCTTATATACATTACAAAATAGCTATTCCAATTCGATAAAAATGGGGTATGTTTTAGCAGAGTATGCTGAAAAGGCGCGCACGGCAGACGCATAATTGAAATAAAGCGCCAAAAAACAACATCACAACAAACACAATAACCATCACAATGGGGATTCTCAGGATGAATATGAAGGGTAAAGCCTTACTGGCAGGATGTATCGCGTTGGCTTTCGGCACCGCTCAGGCTGATATCAAAGTGGCCGTTGTCGGCGCAATGTCCGGTCCGGTAGCCCAGTACGGCGACCAGGAATTCACTGGTGCAGAGCAGGCAGTTGCCGACATTAATGCCAAGGGCGGCATCAAAGGCGAAAAACTGCAGATCGTAAAATATGATGATGCCTGCGACCCGAAACAAGCGGTTGCGGTTGCCAACAAAGTGGTGAATGACGGCATCAAATACGTTATCGGCCACCTCTGCTCCTCTTCCACGCAGCCCGCGTCTGACATCTACGAAGACGAAGGCATTCTGATGATCACCCCAGCGGCTACCGCGCCGGAGCTGACCTCCCGTGGCTATAAGATGGTCATGCGTACCACCGGGCTGGACTCTGACCAGGGCCCAACCGCAGCGAAATATATCGTTGAGAAAGTGAAGCCGAAGCGTATCGCCATTGTCCATGACAAGCAGCAGTACGGTGAAGGCCTGGCGCGTTCCGTGCAGGACAACCTGAAAAAAGCGAACGCTAACGTGGTCTTCTTCGACGGTATCACTGCCGGTGAGAAAGATTTCTCTACTCTGGTGGCGCGCCTGAAGAAAGAGAACATCGATTTCGTTTACTACGGGGGTTATCACCCGGAGATGGGCCAGATCCTGCGTCAGTCTCGCGCTGCCGGTCTGAAAACGCAGTTCATGGGTCCGGAAGGGGTGGCGAACGTCTCCCTGTCTAACATCGCCGGTGAATCTGCTGAAGGCCTGCTGGTGACCAAGCCGAAGAACTACGACCAGGTTCCTGCCAACAAACCGATCGTAGACGCCATCAAGGCGAAGAAACAGGATCCAAGCGGTGCCTTCGTCTGGACCACCTACGCTGCGCTGCAAACCCTGCAGGCGGGCCTGAATCAGTCCGCTGAACCGGCTGACATCGCTACCTGGCTGAAAGCGAACTCCGTTGAAACCGTAATGGGGCCGCTCTCCTGGGATGAGAAAGGCGACCTGAAAGGCTTTGAATTCGGCGTGTTTGACTGGCATGCCAACGGTACGGCGACCGACGCCAAATAATCCTCAGGGCGAGCGATGAAACGCTCGCCCTTTTCTTATCTTCTCGAATTCTCTCCTCTGGCATCATCCCCGCCGCTTAGCGCTCGCTGCTATTCCCTCTTTCTAATCTCATAAAATGTGATCATATACCTTATTTTTTAAAACTATATAGTTTTAATATGTCGCTATTGCAGGCTGATGGATAACGTTTTATATATGGATAACTTTAAAAATTTATTTTGATATATACAGCTCGTTAATACAATGGGATGTATATAACTTGCAGCGCGACGGCAATGATTCCGACGACCGCTACGGCGTGCAACTGCGCTTTAAATATTTTTCTGTTAAAGCCTTATATTTGCCGCTTATTACGACAATAAATAATTGCTGAGGATAATAGACAATATCGCTTTGCCGATAGCGTTTGGCCCGCCTGCGCCCAAATGGCATTTATCCGCGAATAACTTATTGCCGCTCTGCACAAAAACAGGGGTTTTGCATAAAGGGAGAATACCTATGCCAGAAAATTACGAAGGAATGATTACGGGGCTGATTACCCATGCCGGCAGCTGCAACAGCCTGGCTTTCGCTGCGCTTCAGGGGGCGAAACGACAGGATCATGATCAGGTGCAGCGTCTGTTAGCCGGGGCGAAAAAGGTCCACCAGAACAGAGCGGAAGGCAGATCATGACGGTTTTAGATACGATAGCCGGTTTTTCGCAAAAACTGGCTGGCCAGGTGCATCTGCGCAGCCTGCGCGACAGCTTTATTATCGCTATCCCGTTTTTAGTGTTGGCCGGGCTTTTTATTATGGTCAACTACGTCTTTCTCGATACCAACGGCTTTATGCGCCACGTGCTCTCTGCCGACACCATGGTGCAGTGGCGGGGGATCGGCGAGCGGGCGCTGAACGGCACCATGAACATTTTGTCCATTATGCTGGCGGTGCTGGTGGCCTATTCGCTGGCCAGCAAGCGTAAGTTCGAAAGCCCGATCATTGCCGCGATGGTTTCGCTGGCCTGCTTTTTTGTGCTGATGCCGGTCACCGCCTCCGTTACCGCTGCCACCGGCGAGACGGTGAGTGTGACGGGCGTGGTGCCCTACGCGCAGACCAACGCGGGTGGAGTATTTCTGGCGATTCTGTGCGCCTTTCTCTCTACCAGCATTTTTCTGAAGATCTCCGGCTCTCCGGCGCTGCGGATCTCGCTGGGAGAGGAGGTGCCTCCTATGGTGCAGCAGTCGTTTAACGCCCTGTCTGCCATCATGATCACCGTGGCTTTCTTCTCCGTCGCCACCTTTGCCATTACCAGCCTGACGCATACCGAGCTGTTTGCGCTGATCCAGACCCTGGTGCAAAAGCCGCTGGTCCATCTGACCACCAGCCTGCCGGGCTTTATTACCTTAACCACCCTGACGAACTTGCTGTTTTCGCTGGGTATTCATCCCTCAGGTATTATCAACCCGGTACTGGAGCCGCCGCTGCTGGTCGCCATGCAGGAGAACATGGCCGCCTTCGCCGCTGGCCTGCCGCCGCCGCACATTATTGTGCTGCCGTTTCGCGACCTGTATGGTCACATGGGCGGAACGGGTTCAACGCTGGCGCTGTTGCTGGCGATCCTGCTGCGCAGCCGCATGAGCAGCCATAAAAAGTTCGCCAGAACGGTGATTGCTCCTGGGGTGTTTAATATCAACGAGCCGGTGATTTTTGGCCTGCCGGTGATCCTCAACCCGCTGATGATGATCCCGTTTATTTTCTACCCGCAGATAAACTTTATCATCGCCTATTACGCCACCGCCTGGGGCTGGGTATCGCATATTGTCGCCTACGTGCCCTGGTCGGTACCGCCTTTGCTCTCCGGCTGGCTGGGATCGGGGGGCGATCTGCGCAACGTGGTGCTGCAAATTATCCTGATTGGGGTTGGGGTCGTGATTTACCTTCCCTTCCTGCTGGCCTATGAGCGCTCAATCAGCGCGAAAAAAGCGCAGCAGGTCATCGAGACCATCGCCACGACGCCGCCAACAGATCCTCAGACAGAACCGGCAATCGCGCAGCCGCTGCGCGAGGGCGAGGCCCACCCGCTGGACAATAAAACCATCGTGCTGGTGTGTAACGAGGGCATGTCCACTTCGCTGGTGGCAAAAAAGATGCGGCAATATGCAGAGAGCATCCACTGTACCGCGTCGATTAGCGCCACCCATATCGGCAACCTCGAAGAAACCGTGCAAAAAGCTGACCTGATACTCCTCTCGCCGCAGCTTACCTATATGGAAAGCAACGTTCGGGAAACGGCAGGAGATCGCTGCCGCGTGGCGCGGGTTAACCCGCAGCATTTTTCAAATATGAATGGTCAGGCGCTCATTGAGCATGCCGTCACGTTGTTAAAATAAGGAAGTTATATGATTAATTGCGCATTTATTGGCTTTGGTAAAAGTGCTACCCGCTACCATTTGCCCTACGTCCTGATCCGCAACGATAAATATCGTGTGAAAACGATTTACGATATTGTCGCTAAGCCGGAGATTGAGTCCCGGCCGCAATACTGCGGAATTACTTTTACCCGTGACGTTAACGAGATCCTTACGGATGACACCATCCGCCTGGTGGTTATCTGCACCCACCCGGACAGCCACTATTCCTGGGCAAAGGCCTGTATCGAGCACGGCAAAAACGTCATGGTCGAGAAGCCGTTCACCACCACGCTGGACGAGGCGAAGACGCTGCTGGCGCTGGCGAAGCAGCACGGCGTCACCGTCACGCCGTTTCAGAACCGCCGCTTCGACTCCTGTTTCCTGACCGTGCAGCAGGTAATTAAGAGCGGCCTGCTCGGGGATATCGTGGAAATTGAGAGCCACTTCGACTATTTCCGCCCCGAGGCGCAGCCGCAGGTTAACCACCCCTTCAACGGCGCATTTTATGGCCTTGGGATCCACACCCTTGACCAGATGCTGGCGCTGTTTGGCGGCCGCGCCAGGTAGCCTATGACATCCCTAGCCTGCGGCTGAAGCAAAATCCCGACGATACCTTTGAAGCCCAGCTCTATTACGACGACCTGAAGGCGATCATTAAAACCAGCCATCTGGTGATGACGCCCTATCCGCGATTTATCGTTCACGGCACCCGCGGCTCCTTTATTCAGATGCAGATCGACCAGCAGGAGAGTTACCTGAAAGAGAATATCATGCCGGACCACCCGACATTTTGTGCCAATAACCAGCCGGGCATTATTGAATATCTGAATGAGGAGCAGCAGACGGTTAAGCGCGAGGTGCCTGCGGTGCGCGGCGATTATGGCCGGGTGTATGACGCGCTTTACGACACCATAATGAACGGTGCCGCCAATTACGTCAGCGAGCAGGATATGTTGACCAACCTGGAAATGCTTGAGGGCGGTTTTAGCCGCGCCACGCCTTTCGTTATCGATTTGGATTAATACTATGAAACGGATATTAAATTGTCGGGCATCCGATTTTCAGCGTCAGTCTGAAGCAGAAGAGTTAGTGGCGGCTATTCGCGCCTCTGAGGGGCGGGTCGTGCTCGCCGAAGTGGCGGCGGAAACCCCGCCACTCTACCCGGACGTCACCAATGCCGAGCTGGTGGCGGCGTTTGGTGCCGATATGGTTCTGCTCAAGGGATACAATACCGCCACCCATGTGGTCGCCGGAGCGCCCGTGGCGGGGGGAATTGAGCAGGTCAAAGCCCTTACCGGCAGGCTGGTGGGCGTCAGCCTTGAGGTGACGCCCGAAAACGACGCCGATAACCCGCGCAGCCTGTCGCGGCACGCGCTTGAACAGGTGCAGGGTGCGGATTTCCTCTGCCTGACCGGCTACGACAAGCCGGGGGTGGATCGGCACAGCATGCTTCAGGCGATAAGCCTTGCGAAGGCGCACTTCCCTGGCTTTATCATGGTGGCAAAGTTCAGCGCCCGGGGGCTGATGGCGGCGGCGGAATATGCGGAGTACGCGGCGGCGGGCGCCCACGCGGTAGTGATCCCCGCACCAGGAACCTGTCAGGGGAGCCGTGAGGGGGAGGTGAGCGCGATCGTTGATGCCGTACACCTGGCGGGTGCGCTGGCTATCACCACCATCAGTACCAGTCAGGAGGGGGCAGACGGCGCAACGGTGAGCCAGATTGGTCTTGCCAGCAAGCGCTGCGGCAGCGACATCCATAGCTTTGGGGATGCTGGCTGCGCGGGAATAGCCGACCCGGAAGCGATTTACCGCCTGTCGATTGCCGTAAGAGGAAAGAGGCACACCTGGGTTCGAATGGCCTCATCTATAAGGCGTTGAGATTTCTATCTACCTGTATTTATAGTATAACAGGCCTATGTTTATAGGTCTGTATTGTGGTCAGAATGCCGAAGTATCTTGCAATATATAAAGAGATTAAAAAAAGAATACTTTCTGGCTATTACGCACAGAATAGCCAGCTGCCGGAAGGAAAGAAATTCGCACTGCTTTTTGATTGCAGCGAACTGACTATTACCAAGGCGCTGGATATTCTGGTTAAAGAGGGGCTGGTCGTCAGAAAAAGAGGTCTCGGCTCTTTTGTTAAATTACCGTTTAATACCTCGTCAATTAATAGCCATCTGAAGGGCACGAAAGCGCGCTGTGATGAATCAGGCGAGACAATAACAACGCGAGTAATTGCTTTTTCCGTCATTCCCGCCCCGGCCGACGTGCAGGAAAAGCTCCAGCTTGGCGGCGATGAGATGGTCTATTCGATCCTTCGCGTCAGGGTTATTAACGACGTGCCGGCCATTATCGAAAAAACCTTTATGCCGGTAAACGTTATTCCAGGCCTCAACTATGCCAACGTGGCGGACTCCATATATAGCTATATTACCGACGCGCTGGGCTATCAGATCCACAGCAGCCATATGATGATCACCGCCTCCATAGCTGATGAGCAGCAAAGCCAGCTATTGCAGCTGGCAGAGCCGGAGGTGGTTATTCACGTTGAGCAGACCGCCTATTTAGATAACGGTAAGCTGTTTGAATACTCGGTCGCCACTCACCGCTATAACCGGTTTAAATTCGCCACCGAGTTTATTAAATACAATTAAGGCCGGGTTTATTCCTGCCCGTGATGGACCCATCCATCCTGCTGCGCCACGAACCCCAGAGCCTGCATAAAGGCCGCCATCACGCCGCGGTCTTCGACGCCCACGTCCGCCATCCACCACGAGGCTACGCTCGGGTTATCGCGCACCACCTCTTCAACCAGATATTGCCCTACGCCGCGACGACGCGTGACTTCACGCACGCGCAGGGAGTCCAGCGCGCCTTCCGTCCCGCTCAGCGTGACGCGCACCGCGCCTAACAGCCGCTCGTTAAAGCGCGCAGCATAAATTCGATGGGTATCATCAACGGTGAGGGAGGCGGGGGAGTATTCCGGCCAGATTTTGCCAAGATCGATAAGATCCTGGTCGCTAAAGGTCACCAGACGAACGATAGTCAGTTTCATTAGCAGCTTATCCACGTAAAAAAAGTACAGGCAGTGTACTCAATTTATCCTGCTGGCGGCTTCTCCTTTTTCAATCCATTCTCCAGGTGATTACTTTTTTAGCAGCCAAATGTGCAGCCAGAAAACGCAGGGATCGAAAAATAAGCAGAATATTAACCTAAAAGGCAGCGTTTTATTCCGCTCTTTGTACCGTTATTTTATGCTGCAATTTGTACTTTTAGTTGTTTATCTCTGCCTGATTTCAGAATATTATCTTTGCTTAATCACCTGAAATATAGAGATTTTACTCTGATTTTTGTGAAAAAACTGTGCTAAACCATTAAAGGCAATAGCAAAAGTTGCGTTGTTTAATAAAAGTACAGAATGCTTTTTAACCATAATAAAACAAAATATATACATCACGTCACGAATGGGGATTCACCAATGAAAAGGAACGCGAAGACATTGATCGCGGGAATGGTTGCACTGGCAGTTTCGCAGGCGGCCATGGCGGAGGATATTAAAGTTGCTGTGGTAGGTGCGTTGTCCGGTCCGGTTGCCCAGTGGGGTGATATGGAGTTCAACGGCGCGCGCCAGGCAATTAAAGACATCAACGCCAAAGGCGGCATAAAAGGCGACAAACTGGTCGGTGTGGAATATGACGATGCCTGCGACCCGAAACAGGCCGTGGCCGTTGCCAACAAAATTGTGAACGATGGCATTCAGTATGTGATTGGCCATCTCTGCTCTTCCTCCACCCAGCCTGCCTCCGATATCTACGAGGATGAAGGCATTCTGATGATCACGCCGGGCGCCACTAACCCTGAGCTGACCCAGCGCGGCTATCAGTACATCATGCGTACCGCAGGGCTCGACTCTTCACAGGGGCCGACTGCGGCGAAGTACATTCTCGAGAGCGTGAAGCCGCAGCGTATTGCCATCATTCATGATAAGCAGCAGTACGGCGAAGGGCTGGCCCGCTCTGTACAGGATGGCCTGAAAAAAGGCGGCGCCAATGTGGTCTTCTTCGACGGCATCACTGCAGGCGAAAAAGACTTCTCCGCACTGCTGGCGCGTCTGCAAAAAGAGAACATCGATTTCGTCTACTACGGCGGCTACTACCCGGAAATGGGGCAGATGCTGCGCCAGGCGCGCGCTATCGGCCTGAAAACCCAGTTTATGGGGCCGGAAGGGGTAGGTAACGCCTCCCTGTCGAACATTGCAGGCGATGCGGGCGAAGGCATGCTGGTGACGATGCCAAAACGCTATGACCAGGATCCGGCGAACAGCGCTATCGTTAACGCCCTGAAAGCCGAGAAGAAAGATGCGAGTGGTCCGTACGTCTGGATCACCTATGCCGCCGTACAGTCTCTGGCTATCGCCATGGATCGTACCGGCAGCAAAGCGCCGCAGGATCTGATTAAAGATTTAAAAGCACACGGGGCTAACACCGTGATTGGGCCGCTGAACTGGGATGAGAAAGGCGATCTGAAGGGATTTGAGTTTGGTGTCTTTAAGTGGCACGCCGACGGTTCATCCTCGGCCGCCAAATAATTATCCCACCGCCCGGCAGGACCGGGCGGGAATAGAAAGGTTACCTTATGTCCGAGCAGTTTCTCTATTTTCTGCAGCAGATGTTTAACGGCGTCACGCTGGGAAGCACCTATGCACTGATCGCCATCGGTTACACGATGGTGTACGGCATTATCGGCATGATCAACTTCGCCCACGGCGAGGTCTATATGATCGGCAGCTATGTCTCCTTTATGATTATCGCCGCGCTGATGATGATGGGCATCGACAGTAGCTGGCTGCTGGTGGCCGCCGGATTTGTCGGGGCGATTGTCATTGCCAGCGCCTACGGCTGGAGTATCGAACGGGTGGCCTACCGCCCGGTGCGTAGCTCCAAGCGTCTGATTGCGCTGATCTCCGCGATTGGTATGTCCATCTTCCTGCAAAACTACGTCAGCCTCACCGAAGGGTCGCGCGACGTGGCGCTGCCAAGCCTGTTTAACGGCCAGTGGATTGTCGGTGCCAGCGAGAACTTCTCCGCCTCCATCACCACCATGCAGCTGGTGATTTGGGTTGTGACCTTTATTGCGATGCTGGCCCTGACGCTGTTTATCCGCTACTCCCGCATGGGTCGCGCCTGCCGCGCCTGTGCAGAAGATCTGAAAATGGCGAGCCTGCTCGGTATCAACACCGACCGCGTGATTGCCCTGACCTTCGTGATTGGTGCGGCGATGGCGGCGGTTGCCGGTGTTCTGCTCGGTCAGTTCTACGGCGTGATTAACCCGTACATCGGCTTTATGGCCGGGATGAAAGCCTTCACCGCGGCGGTACTGGGCGGTATCGGCAGTATTCCGGGCGCGATGATCGGCGGCCTGATTCTGGGCGTGGCCGAAGCGCTCTCCTCGGCCTATCTGAGTACCGAATATAAAGATGTGGTGTCGTTTGCCCTGCTGATTCTGGTTCTGCTGGTCATGCCTACCGGTATTCTGGGTCGTCCGGAGGTAGAGAAAGTATGAAACCGATGCATTTTGCTATGGCACTGCTCTCTGCGGCGATGTTCTTCGTGCTGGCGGCGGTCTTTATGGGCGTTCAGCTGGAGCTGAGCGGCACTAAGCTGGTGGTGGATTCCGCGTCGGATATCCGCTGGCAGTGGGTCTTTGTTGGCACCGCAGTGGTCTTCTTCTTCCAGCTGCTGCGTCCGGTTTTCCAGAAGACGTTGAAAAGCGTCTCCGGGCCGAAGTTCGTTCTGCCGGCTATCGACGGCTCAACCGTTAAACAGAAGCTGTTCCTCGTGGCGCTGCTGGTGGCGGCCGTGGCGTGGCCCTTCGTGGTTTCGCGTGGGACGGTGGATATCGCCACCCTGACCATGATTTACGTGATCCTCGGCCTCGGCCTGAACGTAGTGGTGGGGCTCTCTGGCCTGCTGGTATTGGGCTACGGCGGTTTCTATGCCATCGGCGCCTACACCTTCGCCCTGCTGAACCACTATTACGGTCTTGGCTTCTGGACCTGTCTGCCGCTGGCGGGGCTGGTCTCTGCTGCCGCCGGTTTCCTGCTCGGCTTCCCGGTGCTACGCCTGCGCGGTGACTATCTGGCGATTGTGACCTTAGGCTTCGGCGAAATCGTCCGTATCCTGCTGCTCAACAATACCGAAGTGACCGGCGGCCCGAACGGCATTAGCCAGATCCCGAAACCGACCTTCTTCGGCCTGGAGTTCAGCCGTTCCGCCCGTGAAGGCGGCTGGGACACCTTCAGCAACTTCTTCGGCGTGAAGTACGACCCGTCCGACCGCGTGATCTGGCTCTATCTGGTGGCGCTGCTGCTGGTGGTTCTCACCCTGTTCGTGATTAACCGCCTGCTGCGTATGCCGCTGGGGCGTGCATGGGAAGCGCTGCGTGAAGATGAGATCGCCTGCCGCTCCCTGGGCCTGAACCCGACCCGCATCAAGCTGACTGCCTTTACCATCAGCGCCGCGTTTGCCGGTTTTGCCGGAACGCTGTTTGCCGCGCGTCAGGGCTTCGTCAGCCCGGAGTCGTTCACCTTTGCGGAATCCGCCTTCGTGCTGGCGATTGTGGTGCTGGGCGGGATGGGCTCGCAGTTCGCGGTTATTCTCGCGGCGATCCTGCTGGTGGTCTCCCGTGAATTGATGCGCGACTTTAACGAATACAGCATGCTGATGCTGGGTGGTTTGATGGTGCTGATGATGATCTGGCGTCCGCAGGGTCTGCTGCCGATGACCCGTCCGCAGCTGAAGCTGAAGAACGGGCAGACAAAAGGAGAGCAGGCATGAGTCAGCCATTATTATCCGTTAACGGCCTGATGATGCGTTTTGGCGGCCTGCTGGCGGTCAACAATGTCTCTTTGGATCTGCATCAAAAAGAGATTGTGTCGCTGATCGGCCCGAACGGTGCCGGTAAGACCACGGTCTTTAACTGCCTGACCGGTTTCTACAAGCCGACGGGCGGCACCATCATGCTGCGCGACCAGCACCTGGAAGGGCTGCCGGGCCAGCAGATTGCCCGCATGGGCGTGGTGCGTACCTTCCAGCACGTGCGTCTGTTCCGCGAGATGACGGTGATTGAAAACCTGCTGGTAGCCCAGCATCAGCAGTTAAAAACCGGGCTCTTCTCCGGCCTGCTGAAAACCCCGGCGTTTCGCCGTGCCCAGGACGAAGCATTAGATCGCGCCGCTACCTGGCTCGATCGTATCGGCCTGCTCCAGCATGCCAACCGCCAGGCGAGCAACCTCGCTTACGGCGATCAGCGTCGTCTGGAGATTATCCGCTGCATGGTGACCCAGCCGGAGATCCTGATGCTCGACGAACCGGCGGCAGGGCTTAACCCGAAAGAGACCAAAGAGCTGGACGAACTGATTGTCGAGCTGCGTAACCATCACGACACCACCATCCTGCTGATTGAGCACGATATGAAGCTGGTGATGGGCATTTCGGATCGTATTTACGTGGTGAACCAGGGGACGCCGCTGGCGAACGGCACGCCGGAAGAGATCCGCAACAACCCGGACGTGATCCGTGCTTACCTGGGTGAGGCATAAGATGGAAAAAGCGATGTTATCTTTTGACAAGGTTAATGCCCACTACGGCAAGATCCAGGCCCTGCACGACGTCAGTCTGCACATCAATCAGGGCGAAATCGTCACCCTGATTGGCGCCAACGGCGCGGGGAAAACCACCCTGCTCGGCACCCTGTGCGGCGACCCGCGCGCCACCAGCGGGCGTATCGTCTTTGACGGTAAAGACATCACCGACTGGCAGACCGCAAAAATCATGCGTGAAGCGGTGGCGATTGTCCCGGAAGGACGGCGCGTCTTCTCCCGCATGACGGTAGAAGAGAACCTGGCGATGGGCGGCTTCTTTGCCGAGCGCGAACAGTTCCAGACCCGCATCAAGCGCGTGTATGACCTCTTCCCGCGCCTGTTTGAACGCCGTATTCAGCGGGCGGGCACCATGTCCGGCGGGGAACAGCAGATGCTGGCGATTGGCCGTGCGCTGATGAGCCAGCCGCGCCTGCTGCTGCTCGACGAACCCTCGCTCGGGCTGGCACCGATCATCATTCAGCAGATCTTCGACACCATCGAGCAGTTGCGCAGCGAGGGGATGACCATCTTCCTCGTGGAGCAGAACGCCAACCAGGCGCTGAAGCTCGCGGATCGCGGCTACGTGCTGGAGAATGGTCGGGTGGTGCTGGAAGACACCGGCGACGCGCTGCTGGCGAACGAGGCGGTGCGGAGCGCGTATTTAGGCGGCTGAGCCGTCTCTATTGCCCGGTGGCGCTTACGCTTACCGGGCCTACGGGATCGCCCAGGCCGGGTAAGGCGAAGCCGCCACCCGGCTTTTTCACATAAACCCCTTCACACAACCATCATCCCCCTGACGCCCTGTTGTCATATCTCTGTAAACAAACGGTTATTTTTCTGTCATTCGAGCATGTCATGTTACCTCGCGAGCACAAAACGCGTGATATCGCGCATCCGGCACAATAAGAGAGATGACAATGACATCGTTACGACACACAGCTTTGGGTCTGGCAATGGGTCTGGCTTTTGCGGCTAACGCAATGGCCGTCACCACTATTCCGTTCTGGCATTCCATGGAAGGGGAGTTGGGTAAAGAGGTTGACTCCCTGGCGCAGCGTTTCAACGACAGCCACCCGGATTATAAAATTGTGCCGGTGTACAAAGGCAACTACGAGCAGAGCCTGAGCGCGGGCATTGCCGCGTTCCGTACCGGTAACGCCCCGGCGCTGTTGCAGGTCTATGAAGTGGGTACGGCCACCATGATGGCCTCCAAAGCCATCAAGCCGGTCTATGAGGTGTTTAACGAGGCGGGCATTAACTTCGACGAATCGCAGTTCGTGCCAACCGTCGCAGGCTATTACACCGATTCCAAATCCGGCCATCTGCTCTCCCAGCCGTTTAACAGCTCCACCCCGGTGCTGTACTACAACAAAGACGCCTTTAAGAAAGCCGGTTTAGATCCGGAGCAGCCGCCGAAAACCTGGCAGGATCTGGCGGAGTACACCGCCAAACTAAAAGCGGCCGGCATGAAGTGCGGCTACGCCAGCGGCTGGCAGGGCTGGATCCAGATCGAAAACTTCAGCGCCTGGCACGGCCAGCCGGTAGCCACCGAGAACAACGGTTTCAACGGCACCAACGCGGTCCTGGAGTTCAACAAGCCGGAGCAGGTGAAGCACATTGCCCTGCTGGCCGATCTGAACAAGAAGGGCGATTTCAGCTACTTCGGACGTAAAGACGAATCCACCGAGAAGTTCTACAGCGGCGACTGCGCCATCACCACCGCCTCGTCCGGCTCGCTGGCGGATATCCGTCACTACGCCAAATTTAACTACGGCGTGGGGATGATGCCATACGACGCCGACTCAAAAGGCGCGCCGCAGAACGCCATCATCGGCGGGGCCAGCCTGTGGGTAATGCAGGGTAAAGACAAGGACACTTACAAGGGCGTGGCGGAGTTCCTCGACTTCCTGGCGAAGCCGGAAAACGCCGCCGAATGGCACCAGAAGACTGGCTACCTGCCGATCACCAAAGCCGCTTATGACCTGACCCGCGAACAGGGCTTCTATGACAAGAACCCGGGGGCAGACATCGCCACGCGTCAGATGCTGAACAAACCACCGTTGCCGTACACCAAAGGGCTGCGTCTGGGCAACATGCCGCAGATCCGTACCGTCGTGGATGAAGAGCTGGAAAGCGTCTGGACCGGCAAGAAAACCCCTCAGCAGGCGCTGGATGCGGCAGTCGAGCGCGGAAACCAGCTGCTGCGCCGCTTTGAGCAGTCGACCAAATCGTAATGTGAAATGCCCGGTGACGCGTAGCGATCCGGGCCTGGAAGACCGTAGGCCGGGTAAGGCGTAGCCGCCACCCGGCGCTGTTCAGGAATACAACCCTCATGTCCTCATCCCGTCCGGTGTTTCGCTCCCGTTGGCTGCCGTACCTGCTGGTCGCGCCGCAACTGGTCATCACCGTTATCTTCTTTATCTGGCCTGCGGGCGAAGCGCTGTGGTACTCGGTGCAAAGCGTCGATCCGTTCGGGCTCTCCAGCCAGTTTGTTGGCCTGGATAACTTCGCTGCCCTGTGGCACGACAGCTACTACATCGACGCCTTCTGGACGACGATCAAATTCAGCACCCTGGTGACGGTGAGCGGTCTTCTCGCCTCGCTCTTCTTTGCCGCGCTGGTGGATTACGTGGTGCGCGGCAGCCGTCTTTACCAGACGCTGATGCTGCTGCCTTATGCCGTGGCCCCCGCCGTCGCCGCGGTGCTGTGGATCTTCCTCTTTAACCCCGGGCGCGGGTTGATTACCCACTTCCTGGCCGAGCTGGGCTATGACTGGAACCACGCCCAGCACAGCGGCCAGGCGATGTTCCTGGTGGTTTTCGCCTCGGTGTGGAAGCAGATCAGCTACAACTTCCTCTTCTTCTTTGCCGCGCTACAGTCCATTCCGCGTTCGCTGGTAGAAGCTGCGGCGATTGACGGCGCAGGCCCGATCCGCCGCTTCTTCCGGCTGTCGCTGCCGCTGATCGCCCCGGTGAGTTTTTTCCTGCTGGTGGTCAACCTGGTCTACGCCTTCTTCGACACCTTCCCGGTGATCGACGCCGCCACCGCAGGCGGCCCGGTGCAGGCCACCACCACGCTGATCTATAAGATCTACCGCGAAGGCTTTGCCGGTCTGGATCTCTCGGCCTCTGCCGCCCAGTCGGTGGTGCTGATGTTCCTCGTCATCATCCTCACGGTGGTGCAGTTCCGCTATGTTGAAAGTAAGGTGCGCTACCAATGATTGAGAACCGTCGCGGGCTGACGATTTTCAGCCATACCATGCTGATCCTGGGGATCGTCGTTATCCTGTTCCCGCTGTACGTCGCCTTTGTCGCCGCCACGCTGGACAGAAACGCCATCTTTGAAACCCCAATGACCCTGGTGCCGGGTTCGCATCTCTTCGAAAACATGGCGACCATCTGGACCCAGGGTGTGGGGGTTAACAGCGCCCCGTTCTGGCTGATGATGCTCAACAGCTTCATCATGGCGTTCGGTATTACAGTGGGCAAAATTACGGTGTCGATGCTCTCGGCCTTCGCCATCGTCTGGTTCCGCTTTCCGCTGCGTAACCTCTTCTTCTGGATGATCTTCATCACCCTGATGCTGCCGGTGGAAGTGCGTATCTTCCCGACGGTGGAGGTGATCGCCAATCTCGGCATGCTCGACAGCTATGCGGGCTTAACCCTGCCGCTGATGGCCTCGGCCACCGCCACCTTCCTGTTCCGCCAGTTCTTTATGACCCTGCCGGACGAGCTGATTGAGGCCGCGCGGATCGACGGCGCCTCGCCGATGCGCTTTTTCCGCGACATCGTGCTGCCGCTGTCGAGAACCAACCTCGCGGCGCTCTTTGTCATCACCTTTATCTACGGCTGGAACCAGTACCTGTGGCCGCTGCTGATTATCCAGGACGTCAACCTCGGCACCGCCGTGGCGGGCATCAAGGGCATGATTTCAACCGGCGAAGGCACCACCCTCTGGAACCAGGTGATGGCGGCGATGCTGCTCACCCTTATCCCACCCGTAGTCATTGTTTTAGCCATGCAGCGTGCCTTTGTCCGCGGCCTGGTCGATAGCGAGAAATAAGATGGCAGGACTTAAATTACAGGCAGTAACCAAAAGCTGGGATGGCAAGACCCAGGTGATTCAGCCGCTGACCCTCGACGTGGCGGACGGCGAATTTATTGTGATGGTTGGCCCGTCGGGCTGCGGCAAATCCACCCTGCTGCGCATGGTGGCGGGGCTCGAGCGCGTCACCTCGGGCGATATCTGGATTGACCGCCAGCGCGTGACCGAGATGGAACCCAAAGATCGCGGCATCGCGATGGTGTTTCAGAACTATGCCCTCTATCCGCACATGAGCGTGGAAGAGAACATGGCCTGGGGGCTGAAAATTCGTGGGATGGGTAAAAGCCACATCGACGAGCGCGTCAAAGAGGCGGCGCGCATTCTGGAGCTGGATGGCCTGCTGAAGCGCCGCCCGCGCGAGCTCTCCGGCGGCCAGCGCCAGCGCGTGGCGATGGGCCGCGCTATCGTGCGTGACCCGGCGGTATTCCTGTTCGATGAACCGCTCTCCAACCTCGATGCCAAGCTGCGCGTGCAGATGCGCCTTGAGTTACAGCAGCTGCACCGACGACTGAACACCACCTCTCTGTACGTTACCCACGATCAGGTGGAGGCGATGACCCTCGCCCAGCGGGTGATGGTGATGAACAAAGGGGTGGCCGAGCAGATTGGCACCCCGGTGGAGGTGTATGAAAAGCCCGCCAGCCGCTTTGTGGCGAGCTTTATCGGCAGCCCGGCGATGAACCTGCTGGAAGGGCGCATCAGCACTGCGGGCACCCATTTCGAACTGGAGAGCGGCATGGCGCTGCCGATCAACTGGTACTATCGCGGCTACGCCGGGCGTAAGATGACCCTGGGTATCCGCCCGGAACATATTGCGCTAAGCTCGCAGGCGGAAGGCGGCGTACCGCTGGTGATGGACACCCTGGAGATGCTGGGGGCCGATAACCTGGCGCACGGACGCTGGGGCGAGCAGAAGCTGGTGGTGCGTATGTCGCACGAGGAGCGCCCGAAAGCGGGCAGCACGCTATGGCTGCATCTGCCGGAAAATCATCTGCACTTATTTGATGGTGAAACAGGACAACGCATATGAGTAACTGGCCTTATCCCCGCATCGTCGCCCACCGGGGCGGCGGTAAACTGGCACCGGAAAATACCCTGGCGGCCATCGACGTTGGCGCGCGTTACGGTCATACCATGATTGAGTTCGATGCCAAGCTGTCGAAAGACGGGGAGATTTTCCTCCTGCATGACGACAATCTTGAGCGCACCAGCAACGGCTGGGGCGTGGCGGGTCACCTGCCGTGGCGCGATCTGCTGAAGGTGGACGCCGGAAGCTGGTTTAGCGGCGAGTTTAAAGGCGAGCCGCTGCCGCTGCTGACTGAGGTGGCCGACCGCTGTCGTCAACACGGGATGATGGCCAACATCGAAATTAAACCGACCACCGGTACGGGGCCGTTAACCGGCAAGGTGATTGCGCTGGCGGCGCGTGAGCTATGGGCAGGAATGACTCCACCGCTGCTGTCGTCGTTTGAGATTGACGCGCTGGAAGCCGCGCAGGCTGCTGCGCCTGAATTGCCGCGTGGGTTACTGCTGGATGCCTGGCGTGATGACTGGCGCGAGCTGACCACTCGACTGGCGTGCGTATCCATTCACCTGAACCATCGCCTGCTGGATGAAGCGCGGGTAAGCACACTGAAAAACGCCGGATTACGTATCCTGGTTTACACCGTCAATCAGCCCCAGCGAGCAGCGGAACTGCTGCGCTGGGGCGTCGATTGTATCTGTACCGATGCGATTGCCCTTATCGGCCCGGACTTTCAGCCCTAAGGGTTATTGAGCATGTCGCCATTCTGCCGCTGCGGCAGCATATGTTGCTGCTGCACGCCGCCAGAGTCGACACTGCCGCCGCTGAGCATCCCGCCGCTGGTATTAGGCAGTACCTGCCCCCCCGGCTGGCTCTGCTGAATCCGCTGGGTGTTGTTATCCATCTGCGTTTGCAGGTGCTGCTGCTGAACGCGGGTTTGCGTTTGCAGCTGCTGGTTTAGCATCCCTGTTTGCTGTTGCTGCTGCATCATCATCTGATTTTGCATTCGCTGCTGGCTGGGGTTCTGATAGCCCGGCTGATTGGGGTTATTCAGGGTGTTGATAGGCTGCGCGAATACGGCAAACGGCAGTAATGTCGCCACAAGAATGAGACGTTTCATGGTCATTCCCTCCATCTGAAGCCTTCTGTAAGTTTATCTCGAATCCGCCATTACGATGATTTTTTAAGAGTTATGAACCAGGCTTAAGCGGGAGCATGAGTCCCTGTACCTGGAGAATAACAATGATGAAACCAACGTTTTTACGCTGGGTGGCGATTGCTGCCCTGACGGCAGGCGGTACGTTTTGCGTGGCAGCGAATCCGCCGGCGGCACCGCCGGTCTCCTATGGTGTGGAAGAGGATGTGTTCCATCCCGTGCGGGCGCAGAAGGGGATGGTCTCCTCAGTAGACGCCCTCGCTACTCAGGTGGGGGTGGATATCCTCAAACAGGGCGGTAATGCGGTGGATGCGGCGGTGGCGGTGGGCTATGCGCTGGCGGTGACCCACCCGCAGGCGGGCAACCTCGGCGGTGGCGGCTTTATGATGCTGCGTACCAAAGATGGCACCACCACGGCGATCGACTTCCGCGAAATGGCGCCGAACCAGGCCACGCGGGACATGTTCCTCGATGACCAGGGCAATGCCGACAGTAAAAAATCGCTTACCTCCCATCTGGCGACCGGTACGCCGGGCACCGTAGCGGGCTTCTCGCTGGCGCTGGATAAATATGGCACCCTGCCGCTGAACAAGGTGGTGCAGCCCGCCATCAAACTGGCGCGGGACGGCTTTGAGGTCAACGACGCGCTGGCCGACGACCTGAAAACCTACGGCAGCGAAGTGATCCCCAACCATGAGAACAGCAAAGCGATCTTCTGGAAGGAGGGCGAGCCGCTGAAGAAGGGCGATAAGCTGGTGCAGAAGAACCTCGCCAAAAGCCTGGAGATGATCGCGGAGAACGGCCCGGACGCCTTCTATAAAGGGGCGATTGCCGACCAGATTGCCGAAGAGATGAGTAAGAACGGCGGGCTGATCACCAAAGCGGATCTGGCGGAGTACAAGGCGGTGGAGCGCACGCCGATTAGCGGCGACTACCGCGGGTACCAGGTTTATTCCATGCCGCCTCCGTCGTCCGGCGGGATCCACATCGTGCAGATCCTCAACATCCTCGAAAATTTCGATCTGCATAAGTTTGGCTTCGGCAGTGCCGACACATTGCAGGTGATGGCCGAGGCGGAGAAATATGCCTATGCCGACCGCTCGGAGTATCTGGGCGACCCGGACTTCGTTAAGGTGCCGTGGCAGGCGTTGACCAATAAAGCCTACGCCAAAACCCTGGCCGATCAGATTGATATCAACAAGGCCAGACCGTCGAGCGAGATCCGCCCCGGCAAGCTGGCGCCGTATGAGAGCAACCAGACCACCCACTTCTCGGTGGTGGATAAAGATGGTAACGCGGTGGCGGTGACCTATACCCTCAATACCACCTTTGGGACCGGGATCGTGGCGGGCAACAGCGGCATTCTGCTCAACAACGAGATGGATGACTTCTCTGCCAAGCCGGGCGTGCCGAACGTCTACGGGCTGGTGGGCGGGGATGCCAACGCCGTGGGGCCGAAGAAGCGTCCGCTGTCGTCAATGTCGCCGACGATTGTGGTGAAAGATGGCAAAACCTGGCTGGTGACCGGCAGCCCGGGCGGCAGCCGGATTATCACCACCGTACTGCAGATGGTAGTAAACAGCATCGATTTCGGGATGAACGTGGCCGAGGCGACCAACGCCCCGCGCTTCCATCACCAGTGGCTGCCGGATGAATTGCGGGTGGAGAAGGGCTTTAGCCCGGATACGCTGAAGCTGCTGGAGCAGCGCGGACAAAAAGTGGCGGTGAAAGAGGCGATGGGCAGCACCCAAAGCATTATGGTCGGGCCCGATGGCGCGCTGTATGGGGCATCGGATCCGCGCTCGCCAGGGGATTTGACGGCGGGGTATTAAACGGTTTGCCGGGTGGCGGCTCCGCCTTACCCGGCCTACAAGGTTTCGTAGGCCCGGATCGCTACGCGTCACCGGGCAATACTCACTTAACCCGCGCCATATAGAGCGCATCCACAAATTCGCCGTCACGCAGGGCGAATCTCTTCCCGGTGCCTTCCACCTCAAATCCATACTTGCGGTACAAGGCAATGGCAGGCGCGTTGTCGGCAAACACCGTCAATTCAATGCGCTCGATGCGCAGCCAGTTATCGCACAGGTTGATCATCTCCCGCATCAATGCGCTGCCCGCCCCGCGCCCCTGCACCTCGGCAGAGACACTGATGCCAAAGGTCGCCACGTGGCTGCGTCGGGGGTTTTCCATCACGTCCAGCGCCAGATGACCGACAACCTTATCGTCCAGGCAGGCCACCAGATGGCGTCTGCCCGACTTTTTCATTACCCGTTCCTGCCACATCTCCATCGATGGATGAGGAAGCTGTAGTGTCTGGTGATACACCCCCGGATGGGTATTAAGCAGGCGTAAAGCTTCGGCATCGGCGGCTTCAACGTGGCGTATCACTATCTCACTCATTCCTTCTTCCTCAGTCAGTTAGGTTCCTTTCCAACATCCATGAGTTTGAAATGTGCGTCAACCGCCATTTTTTGCAAAAAAGTATTGGACAAGTGCGAATGAGAATGATTATTATTGTCTTGCGTTCAGGGAGTCCACGACGGAAACCTGAAAGCACGACATTGCTCACATTGCTTCCAGTATTATTTTAGCCAGCGTCTCGCTGGCTTTTTTTTGTTTAAAGCTTTTGTGAATGCAGGCGATCCGGCATATCAGACAGGTTCTCTTTTATCATACCCACCACGTTGTTCTTCTCCGTCACAGTCGGTAAGACCTCCGCCTGCCCGGAAAAGACGCCGCCTTTTTTGATCGCCAGGGTCCGGTAGAGCAGGGTGCCGGTAATCTGACCATTTTCGCAGATTTCAATAGTATCGCTGCTGCACTGACCGATGACCTTACCGTCCACGATCAGCTCCCGGCAGGTGATGTTTCCCTCCACCTGGCCGCCACGCATAATTTTTATCAGGCTCTCTTTAGAGTCGATATTGCCGTTCAGTGTGCCGTGAACATAGACGTGCCCGCCGGAAACGATATTGCCTTCAAATTGCACATCGCTGGCTATGACGGTGGTGCCGTACTTCTCCACCGCAGTAGGTTCTTTTTCAATGACCGGTGCCTGAGGGAGGATTTCTTGCTTGTCAGTTTCGATCTTTTTTTGTTTTTTAAACATGAGGTTAACCTGATTAGATAGGAGAGGGAGACTAAAAGCCATTAGGGTTAATGCCGCGAACAGCCACGTCAGGGAGCGGGCGTTGAAGCCCCAGGCGACCAGGGCGAGCAGCCAGAAGAGAAGTGCGCTATTTAACGCGAGGTATTTTCTGTCCATAGAAAATGAGCGCGACTCCTTTCGCGAGCATGTTAATTTGACTGCCTTCTTATCCTGGGATTCAGCAGCAGGGTCAAGGTTATGCCCCTTATTTTCGGATTCGATATAGCAATATATTCACCGCGCGGTTTTCCCCCCGGAATAAGCCTAAAAGATTGATGGGGTTAAATTCGCCAGCAGGTTGCGCTATGGTTGAAGGCAGAGACCTTAGCCAGGAACAACATCATGACACTACACTGCGCATTTATTGGATTTGGCAAAAGCACCACCCGCTATCACCTTCCCTATGTACTTACCCGTAAAGCCAGCTGGCATGTGGCGCATATCTTCCGCCGCCACCCGAAACCGGAAGAGCAGTCTCCGCAGTACTCCCATATTCACTTCACCAGCGATCTCGACGAGGTATTGAACGATCCCGAGGTGAAGCTGGTGATCGTCTGTACCCATGCCGACAGCCATTTTGAGTATGCGAAACGCGCGCTGGAATCGGGTAAAAACGTGCTGGTGGAGAAGCCATTTACCCCGACGATGGCCGAGGCGAAAACGCTGTTCGAGCTGGCGCGCAGCAAAGGGCTGACCGTCACGCCCTATCAGAACCGTCGCTTTGACACCTGCTTCCTTACCGCGAAGCAGGCGATTGAGAGCGGCAAGCTGGGCGAGATTGTCGAAATCGAAAGCCACTTCGATTACTACCGCCCGGTGGCGGAGACCAAACCCGGCCTGCCGCAGGATGGCTCTTTCTATGGCCTTGGCGTCCATACCATGGACCAGATAATCAGCCTGTTTGGCCGCCCGGATCACGTGGCCTATGACATCCGCAGCCTGCGTAATAAAGCCAACCCGGACGATACCTTTGAAGCACAGCTCTTCTACGGCGACCTGAAAGCGATTGTCAAAACCAGCCATCTGGTAAAGACCGATTACCCGAAATTTATCGTTCACGGCACCAAAGGCTCGTTTATCAAATACGGTATCGACCAGCAGGAGACCAGCCTGAAGGCTAATATCATGCCGGGTGAACCAGGGTTTGCGGCGGACGATTCCGTGGGCGTGCTGGAGTACGTTAACGACGCGGGTGTGACGGTGAAAGAGGAGATCAAACCGGGCACCGGCGACTATGGCCAGGTCTACGATGCGCTGTACCAGACCCTCACCTGCGGCGCGCCAAATTACGTCAAGGAAATTGAAGTGATGACCAACCTGGAAATCCTTGAACGCGCCTTCGAACAGGCATCACCTGCCACGATAACCCTTGCCCGATAAGCCTGAATGACTCCTCTGTGCTTGTTCAGATATTTTGAACAGAGGAGTCAATTTTCACCCTCTATGATCCCAGGTCGATTGCGTCCACACTTACTCCATCGAAACGAACTGAGGGTAAAAACAATGATCTTCTTACGCAAAGCAAACGACCGTGGACACGCAAATCATGGCTGGCTGGACTCATGGCACAGCTTCTCGTTCGCCGATTATTACGACCCGAATTTTATGGGCTTCTCGGCACTGCGCGTGATCAACGATGACGTGATTGACGCAGGCCAGGGCTTCGGTACCCACCCGCACAAAGATATGGAAATCCTGACTTACGTGCTGGAAGGGGCGGTGGAGCACCAGGACAGCATGGGTAATAAAGAGCAGGTGCCAGCGGGTGAGTTCCAGATTATGAGTGCGGGTACCGGAGTGCGTCACTCTGAATACAACCCGAGCAAAACGGAAAAACTGCACCTCTATCAAATCTGGATCATTCCAGAAGCGAAAGGCATCACCCCGCGCTACGAGCAACGCCGCTTTGACGCGCAGCAGGGTAAACAGCTGGTACTGTCACCGGATGCGCGTGAAGGTTCGCTGAAAGTGCATCAGGATATGGAGTTGTACCGCTGGGCGCTGGCGAAAAATGAGCAGTCTGTGCACCAGATTGCCGCCAACCGTAAAGTGTGGATCCAGGTGGTGAAAGGCGACGTGACCATCAACGGCACTAAAGCGACCACCAGCGACGGTCTGGCCATCTGGGATGAGCAGGCGATCTCTGTCCATGCTGACAGCGCCGCTGAAATCCTGCTGTTCGACCTGCCGCCGGTCTAAATAATTACGCAACCTTCCCTTTAAACGGGGAAGGTTGCGCTTTGTCCGTGATAAACTGAGAAAATCTCTCACTCATGATTTCTCAGGACGATGAAAAAGAAACGCCCCGTACTTCAGGATGTCGCCGATCGCGTCGGTGTGACCAAAATGACGGTCAGCCGTTTTTTACGTAACCCGGAACAGGTTTCCGTGGCCTTACGTGGCAAGATTGCGGCTGCTCTCGATGAACTGGGTTATATCCCCAACCGTGCACCCGACATTCTCTCGAATGCGACCAGCCGTGCGGTGGGCGTCCTGCTTCCCTCCTTAACCAACCAGGTTTTCGCCGAGGTGCTTCGCGGCATCGAAAGCGTCACCGACGCCTTTGGCTATCAGACCATGCTCGCCCACTACGGCTACAAGCCGGAGCTGGAAGAGGAGCGTCTCGAATCTATGCTTTCCTGGAACATTGACGGCCTGATCCTGACCGAACGCACCCACACCCCACGCACGCTGAAGATGATCGAAGTGGCGGGTATTCCGGTGGTGGAGCTGATGGACAGCCAGTCGCCGTGCCTGGATATCGCGGTCGGGTTCGATAACTTTGAAGCGGCCCGGCAGATGACGGCGGCGATCATCGCCCGCGGCCATCGTCATGTCGCCTATCTTGGCGCACGTCTGGACGAACGTACTATCATCAAACAGAAGGGGTACGAGCAGGCGATGCTCGACGCGAACTTAACGCCCTACAGTGTGATGGTAGAGCAGTCCTCTTCCTACACCTCCGGCATTGAGCTGATGCGTCAGGCGCGTCGTGAATATCCGCAGCTTGATGGCATCTTCTGTACTAACGATGACCTCGCGGTGGGCGCCGCTTTTGAATGCCAGCGTCTGGGCCTGAAAATCCCGCAGGATATGGCGATTGCCGGTTTCCACGGTCACGACATCGGCCAGGTCATGGAGCCGCGTCTGGCGAGCGTCCTGACGCCGCGTGAACGCATGGGCCGTATCGGTGCAGAACGCCTGCTGGCGCGCATTCGTGGTGAAGCGGTGTCGCCTAAAATGTTAGATTTAGGTTTCACCCTGTCACCAGGCGGATCTATTTAGCGTGACAAGTTTGAACTAGCTCACACTTATTCACTTCGCGCACGTTTGGATATTGCTTCTCTTCAGCCCCGGCAGGACAATGTTACCGATAACTGTTACCCGTAACAATCGACTGAGGGACATACTTTGAGCACCACAAATCCAGATCACCACGTTTATGTCCTGATGGGCGTTTCCGGTAGCGGTAAGTCCGCCGTTGCCAGCGAAGTGGCACATCAAATCCATGCTGCGTTTCTTGATGGTGATTTTCTCCATCCGCGCAGCAACATCAACAAAATGGCCTCAGGTGAGCCGCTGAACGACGACGATCGTAAACCATGGCTGCAGGCCCTGAACGATGCGGCGTTTGCCATGCAGCGCACCAACAAAGTCTCGCTGATCGTCTGCTCTGCGTTGAAAAAAGCCTACCGCGACCAGCTGCGCGAAGGTAACGCCAACCTCTCTTTCATCTACCTGAAGGGCGACTTTGAGGTGATCGAAAGCCGTCTGAAAGCGCGCAAAGGGCACTTCTTTAAGACCCAGATGCTGGTGACGCAGTTTGAAACCCTGCAAGAGCCGGGCGCAGATGAAAGCGATGTGCTGGTGGTCGATATCGATCAACCGTTAGACGGTGTTGTGGCAAGCACCATTGAGGTCATCAACAAAAGGCAGTAAGTTTTGAGTACGTTAACGCTTGTTTTAACAGCAGTAGGCTCCGTGCTGCTACTGCTGTTTTTGGTCATGAAGGCCCGTATGCACGCCTTCGTGGCTTTGATGGTGGTCTCTATTGGTGCAGGTCTCTTTTCCGGCATGCCGCTCGACAAAATCGCTGCGACCATGGAAAAAGGGATGGGAGGCACGCTGGGCTTCCTGGCGATTGTGGTCGCGCTTGGCGCGATGTTTGGCAAAATCCTGCATGAAACCGGCGCGGTCGATCAGATCGCCGTCAAGATGCTGAAATCTTTCGGTCACAGCCGGGCGCATTACGCCATCGGTCTGGCCGGTCTGATTTGCGCCCTGCCGCTGTTTTTTGAAGTGGCGGTAGTGCTGCTGATTAGCGTGGCGTTTTCGATGGCGCGCCACACCGGCACCAACCTTGTGAAGCTTGTTATTCCGCTGTTTGCCGGTGTCGCCGCCGCCGCCGCGTTCCTGCTGCCTGGCCCCGCGCCGATGCTGCTGGCCTCGCAGATGCACGCTGATTTTGGCTGGATGATCCTCATCGGCCTGTGCGCGGCAATCCCGGGCATGCTCATTGCCGGTCCGCTGTGGGGTAACTTTATCAGCCGTTACGTTGAGTTGCACATTCCTGACGAGATCACCGAGCCGCATCTGGGCGAAAACAAAATGCCCTCCTTCGGCTTTAGCCTCGCCCTGATCCTGCTGCCGCTGGTGCTGGTCGGGCTCAAAACCATCGCCGCGCGCTTTGTGCCGGAAGGCTCTACCGCCTACGAATGGTTTGAGTTTATCGGTCACCCGTTCACGGCGATCCTGGTGGCCTGTCTGGTGGCGATTTATGGTCTGGCAATGCGCCAGGGCATGGCGAAAGACCGCGTGATGGAGATCTGCGGTGCAGCGCTGCAACCGGCGGGTATTATTCTGCTGGTGATCGGTGCGGGTGGGGTGTTCAAGCAGGTGCTGGTGGATTCCGGCGTTGGCCCGGCGTTAGGTGGGGCGCTTACCGGTATGGGTCTGCCGATTGCGGTGACCTGCTTCGTGCTGGCTGCGGCGGTGCGTATCATTCAGGGCTCCGCTACCGTGGCCTGTTTGACCGCCGTCGGGCTGGTGATGCCGGTGATTGAACAGCTGAACTACTCCGGCGCGCAGATGGCGGCGCTCTCTATCTGTATCGCGGGGGGATCTATTGTGGTCTCTCATGTGAACGACGCGGGATTCTGGTTGTTCGGTAAATTTACCGGGGCGACGGAAGCGCAGACGCTGAAGACCTGGACGATGATGGAAACTATCCTCGGGACGACCGGGGCGATTGTCGGGATGATTGCGTTTACGTTGTTGAGCTAGCGGCTACCGTAAACCGTAGGCCGGGTAAGGCGTAGCCGCCACCCGGCTTTTTTGTGCGTGCAGGAAACGTAGGCCGGGTAAGGCATAGCCGCCACCCGGCGGTGAACATGTGGCAATGGTGGTGGTTCCGTTCACTTTACGTTCAAAGCTTCTCTGGGGCGCCAGAACCCGTGAACGTGTCAGGGGGGCTCGCCGCCGCCCCCCTGACCACCCCGGCTCCCGGCCAGGAAAATCGCCGCTTCGCGGTGCCCTCAGCTTATTCCTTCCGGCTATCGGGTCGGGGGCGATCCTACATCCCTGTAGGTCGCCCCCTCTCGGCGCGTCCCTGCGCCTCGCCCCGGCCTCCCGTCAACGCTTCGGCGATTTTCAGCCGGACCAGGGAGCCGCTGCGGGTGTTGTGCTTATCTGAATACTTTCGCCGCTGGAGATTTAATTTCGGGTTATGCGGAGGGACGTAGGCCGGGTAAGGCGTAGCCGCCACCCGGCTTTTTTGTGCGTGCAGGAGAACATGCGGCTCCGTTGGCGGTTCCGTTCACTTTACGTTCAATGCTTCTCTGGGGCGCCAGAACCCGTGAACGTGTCAGGGGGGCTCGCCGCCGCCCCCCTGACCACCCCGGCTCCCGGCCAGGAAAATCGCCGCTTCGCGGTGCCCTCAGCTTATTCCTTCCGGCTATCGGGTCGGGGGCGATCCTACATCCCTGTAGGTCGCCCCCTCTCGGCGCATCCCTGCGCCTCGCCCCGGCCTCCCGTCAACGCTTCGGCGATTTTCAGCCGGAACAGGGAGCCGCTGCGGGTGTTGTGCTTATCTGACTACTTTTGCCGCTGGAGATTTAATTTCGGGTTATGCGAGCAGCCTTCCAGAGCCTCGCTTGATACACCCTCAGCAAAGCGGTATCTTCTCGCCACGCCTGCAAAATCGGGCGTCAGGGTTGGTCCCCTGTTATTCTCATCCGTGATAAAGCTCGTTTTTATCGCGCAGCCCGTTACACCTCAATGGTGGGCTGGACGGTGGCACCGCAAGGTGCGCCGGTAGCTGATGAGGCCGGTAGGACCAACTCCGTTCAGTCCATCACCAGTAAGGTTGGTCCCTTCTGTGGTGGTCAAATTAACTCATCAGAGGCTGTCTTATGACTACTACCCTTAGCTTTTCTCACTCTTTATTCACCACACCCTTCGATCACAACACGGATTTCACTGCGCTGGCGGATAACTGTGCGCGCTTTGTTGATGTACTGGCCGAGTGCGACGATCCGGCGCAAAAGATGGCGCTGTGCGGGCGGCTTTCAGCTTGTCTTGCTCTGCTTCAGCCAACCCTGCTTGAACCTGTACCCGAGCATTTAAAAGCGAGCCTGACGGTGGATGACTTGCCGCTGGACGTGCCGATCTTTGAGCCGGAAGCAGATCAGCTTGGGCGTTACTGCCAGCTATTAACACAGCTACTTCTCAGTCAATCCCTGTCAAAAAGTGATGAAAGAGTGGCAGGAGATTTACTCCAGGAACTGGTCAGTTTTTATAGCGATACGCTAAAAGCACCGCGCTGGCTGCGCACAGATGAAGGTGTCGTGCTGCTGTAAAACGCCGGGTGGCGCTTGTGCTTACCCGGCCTACATTTCTTAACGCGATGGCCAAATTACAGGAAAGTAAAAAAGCTACAGCGGCACCCAGGTCCGGCTGAAAATCGCTGAGTCGTTTCCCCCAGGCCGGGGCGAGGCGCATGGACGCGCCGAGAGGGCATAGCCTGCATGGATGCAGGCTGGTGCCCGACCCGATAGCCGGAGGGAAAAAGACGAAGACAAAATTGCCGGGAGCAATTTTGGACAGCGCTTGCGCTGGCCCCGAAGGGGTGAGCCCCAGAGATGGGGCGAACAATCCGCGAAGCGGCGATTTTCTTGCCGGTAGCCCGGGTTGCCAGGGTGGTGGCGACTGAGCCACCCTGGCACGTTCACCGGCGCGGGTGTAACAGAGAAGTACTGGCAGTAAAGTGAACGGAACTACCACCCCCGCCGCATATTCTCACCCCATCACCCCATAAACCCTCACCCCTTCATCCACGCCCGAATCCCATCCAGGAACATCTGTGTCGCCATCATCACCAGAATCAGCCCCATCAGCCGCTCCAGCGCATTTACCCCTTTCTCCCCCAGCAGGCGCAAAAACAGCGACGACTGCAGCAGAATGATGAACGTTCCGCCCCAGGCAATCAGCAGGGCAATCACCAGATGGCTCATCTGGTTCGGATACTGATGCGACAGCAGCATCAGCGTCGCCAGGATGGTCGGCCCGGCGACCAGCGGGATCGCCAGCGGCACAATAAACGGCTCTTCACCCGCAGGCAGGCCGCTGCTGTTGCCTTCGGTGCTCGGGAAAATCATTTTGATGGCAATCAGGAACAGAATGATCCCGCCGGAAATGGAGACCGTTTCAGCGCGTAAGTTCAGGAATGCGAGAATTTTCTCGCCGGCAAACAGGAAGATAAACATCACCAGCAGAGCGATGAGCAGCTCGCGGATCATGATGGCCCGACGGCGCTTCGGCTCGGTGTGCTTCAACACCGACATGAAAATAGGCAAGTTTCCGAGTGGATCCATAATTAGGATCAATAAAACAGCTGCGGAAATGATTTCACTCATCGTAAATTATCCCTGATACTTGTATGGTTTCCCCGATGATTAGCTCTTTTTCTGATAGCCGGGCAATCATCGATTAATTTCGCTTGCGACTTTGGCAGCATTTTGTAATGTGAAGCATATCCCAGTTCAATACTGGCTTGCACAAACAGCACACACCCTCTGCAGGAAAAAAATGCTATGAAAAACGTTGGTTTTATCGGCTGGCGCGGTATGGTCGGCTCTGTACTCATGCAACGCATGGTTGAAGAGCGCGATTTCGACGCTATCCGTCCGGTCTTCTTCTCCACTTCCCAGCTCGGCCAGGCTGCACCGTCCTTTGGGGGTACCACAGGCACATTGCAGGATGCTTACGATCTGGAAGCGTTGAAGGCGCTGGATATTATTGTCACCTGCCAGGGCGGCGATTATACCAACGAAATTTATCCAAAGCTTCGTGAAAGCGGCTGGCAGGGCTACTGGATTGACGCGGCCTCTTCGCTGCGCATGAAAGACGACGCCATCATTATTCTTGACCCGGTTAACCAGGATGTCATTACCGACGGCCTGAACAAGGGCGTGAAGACCTTCGTGGGCGGCAACTGCACCGTCAGCCTGATGCTGATGTCGCTGGGTGGCCTGTTTGCTCAGGATCTGGTGGAGTGGGTCTCTGTGGCGACCTACCAGGCGGCCTCCGGCGGCGGCGCGCGCCATATGCGCGAACTGCTGACCCAGATGGGCCAACTGCACCACAGTGTTGCTGATGAGCTGGCAAACCCGGCGTCCGCTATCCTCGATATCGAACGCAGAGTGACTCAGCTGACCCGCAGCGGCGAGCTGCCGGTGGATAACTTCGGCGTACCGCTGGCCGGTGGCCTGATCCCGTGGATCGACAAACAGTTGGATAATGGCCAGACCCGCGAAGAGTGGAAAGGCCAGGCTGAGACCAACAAAATCCTGCGTACCGCTTCCGCGATCCCAGTTGATGGCCTGTGCGTGCGCATCGGTGCACTGCGCTGCCACAGCCAGGCATTCACCATTAAACTGAAAAAAGATGTGTCTATCCCAACCGTGGAAGAACTGCTCGCATCACACAATGCGTGGGCGAAAGTGGTGCCAAACGACCGCGACATCACCATGCGCGAACTGACCCCTGCGGCCGTCACCGGCACATTATCTACCCCGGTAGGCCGTCTGCGTAAACTAAATATGGGGCCGGAGTACCTCTCCGCCTTTACCGTCGGCGACCAGCTGTTGTGGGGTGCTGCCGAACCGCTGCGCAGAATGCTGCGCCAGCTCGCGTAATAAATACTTAATACTAAGGGGTGATTTATCACCCCTTTTTTTGCGTACTACATGGAGTAAACGCCAAATGGTCCATAATTTTTCAGGAGTCATATAAAGCGTTGGCTATGCTTTATGCGGGATGTCACATATTCCGCCTGGAGGTTGAACGGAACAGAGAGGATGCACAATGTGCGGTTCCGTTCAGGTCACATCAAGGTCGTACCCGGCGCGCGAAAGGGGCGGCAACTAAAAAAACAGGATGAATACCATGTCCGTTCGTATTGATAGAGACGTGATTAATGCGCTTATTACGGGTCACTTTGCGGATCCGTTTTCTGTACTTGGCATGCACCGCACTGATGCCGGCCTGGAAGTCCGGGCACTGTTACCTGACGCAACGGAAGTGTGGGTGATTGAACCTAAAACCGGCCGCAAGGTCGGGAAACTCGAATGTCTCGATTCACGCGGCTTTTTCGCTGGCGTGATGGCCCGCCGTAAAAATTTCTTCCGCTACCAGCTCGCTGTGATCTGGCATGGACAACAGAATCTGATCGACGATCCCTATCGCTTTGGTCCACTGTTGCAGGAGATGGATGCCTGGCTACTGTCTGAAGGTACGCACCTGCGTCCTTATGAAACGCTTGGCGCCCATGCCGACACCATGGATGGCGTCACCGGCACCCGTTTTACCGTCTGGGCGCCGAATGCCCAGCGCGTCTCCGTAGTGGGGCAGTTCAACTACTGGGATGGCCGTCGCCATCCGATGCGTCTGCGGCGTGAAACCGGCATCTGGGAGCTATTTATCCCCGGAGCCCTGAACGGCCAGCTCTACAAATATGAGCTGATCGATGCGCAGGGCAAGCTGCGCATCAAGGCTGATCCGTATGCCTTCGAAGCGCAGATGCGCCCGGAAACGGCGTCACTCATTTGCGGCCTGCCGGAGAAAGTCGTCCAGAGCGAAGAGCGTATCCGGGCGAACCAGTTCGATATGCCGATCTCTATTTACGAAGTCCATCTTGGCTCCTGGCGTCGTCATACCGACAACAATTTCTGGCTTAGCTACCGGGAGCTGGCCGACCAGCTGATCCCCTATGTGAAGTGGATGGGCTTTACCCATCTGGAGCTGCTGCCCATTAACGAGCATCCGTTTGATGGCAGCTGGGGCTACCAGCCAACCGGGATGTATGCCCCGACCCGCCGTTTCGGCACCCGCGACGACTTCCGCTATTTTATCAACGCCGCGCACGCCGCCGGGCTGAACGTGATCCTCGACTGGGTGCCAGGCCACTTCCCGTCCGATGATTTTGGCCTCGCGCAATTTGACGGCACCAGCCTGTATGAGCACAGCGACCCGCGGGAAGGCTATCACCAGGACTGGAATACCCTGATCTATAACTATGGCCGTCGGGAAGTGACCAACTACCTGGTGGGCAACGCCCTCTACTGGATCGAGCGTTTCGGCATTGATGCCCTGCGCGTGGACGCCGTCGCCTCGATGATCTACCGCGACTACAGCCGCAAAGAGGGCGAGTGGATCCCGAACGAGTTCGGGGGCCGTGAAAACCTGGAAGCGATTGAGTTTCTGCGCAGCACCAACCGCATTCTTGGCGAACAGGCGCCAGGGGCGGTCACGATGGCTGAAGAGTCCACCGACTTCCCGGGCGTCTCCCGTCCGCCGTCAATGGGCGGGCTGGGCTTCTGGTACAAGTGGAACCTGGGCTGGATGCATGACACCCTGGATTACATGAAGCTGGATCCGGTGCATCGTCAGTATCATCACGACAAACTGACCTTCGGCATGCTCTATAACGGCACCGAGAACTTTGTCCTGCCGCTCTCCCACGATGAAGTGGTGCACGGCAAAAAATCGATTCTCGACCGTATGCCAGGAGACGCGTGGCAGAAATTTGCCAATCTGCGCGCTTACTACGGCTGGATGTTCGCCTTCCCGGGGAAAAAGCTGCTGTTTATGGGCAACGAGTTCGCCCAGGGCCGCGAGTGGAACCACGATGCGAGCCTCGACTGGCATCTGCTGGAAGGGGGCGACAACTGGCACCACGGCGTTCAGCGCCTGGTGCGCGACCTCAACCATACCTACCGTCACCACAAAGCCCTGCACGAACTCGACTTTGATGATTACGGCTTTGAGTGGCTGGTGGTGGATGACCACGAGCGCTCGGTGCTGATCTTTGTCCGTCGCGACAAGGCGGGTAACGAAATTATCGTCGCCAGTAACTTCACCCCGGTGACGCGCCATCACTACCGTTTCGGCATCAATCAGCCAGGCAAATGGCGTGAAGTGCTGAATACCGACTCCATGCACTATCACGGCAGCAACGCGGGTAACGGGGGGCTGGTACAGAGCGATGAGCAGGAGAGCCACGGTCGTCCACAATCCCTGAGCATTACGTTGCCGCCGTTAGCCACTATCTGGCTGGTCCGGGAGGGGGAATGACGCAACTCGCCGCAGGTAAACCCGCTCCGCTTGGCGCATGCTATGACGGAAAAGGAGTGAATTTCACTCTCTTTTCCGCCCACGCTGATCGGGTTGAACTCTGCGTGTTTGACGGCAAAGGCATTGAACATCGGTACGATATGGTGGCGCGCAGCGGCGATATCTGGCATGGCTATCTGGAACATGCCCGCCCCGGCATGCGCTATGGCTTTCGGGTTTATGGCCCGTGGGATCCGGCAAAGGGGCTGCGCTTTAACCCGGCAAAACTGCTGCTTGACCCGCGCGCGTATCAGGTCGAAGGCACGCTGAATGATGATCCCCTGCTGCACAGCGGCAAAGATACCCCGGATCACCGTGACAGTGCGGCCGTTGCGCCAAAAAGCGTCGTGGTCAGCGATCACTACGACTGGGAAGAGGACGCCCCGCCCAACATACCGTGGGGCAAAACGGTTATCTATGAAGCCCATGTCAAAGGGCTGACCTGGCTGCACCCTGACCTCCCCGAAGATATCCGCGGCACCTACAAAGCGCTCAGCCACCCGGTGATGATTGCTTATTTTAAGCACCTCGGCATCACTGCGCTGGAATTATTGCCGGTGGCCCATTTCGCCAGCGAGCCGCGCCTGCAACGCCTCGGTCTCAGTAACTACTGGGGCTATAACCCAATGGCGATGTTCGCCCTTGAACCGCGCTATGCCTCGCATCCCGACCGGGCAAGAGATGAGTTTCGTGACGCGGTGAAGGCGCTGCACGAAGCGGGTATCGAGGTCATTCTGGATATCGTCCTCAATCACAGCGCCGAGCTGGATCTTGAGGGGCCGACGTTCTCCCTGCGCGGAATTGATAACCCTAGCTATTATTGGTTAAGAGAGGATGGTGATTATCACAACTGGACCGGTTGCGGTAACACTCTCAATCTCAGCCATCCGGCAGTGACAGACTATGCGTATGCCTGCCTGAAGTACTGGGTTGAAACCTTCCATGTCGACGGTTTTCGTTTTGATCTTGCGTCGGTGATGGGACGCACGCCGGAATTCAGCCAGCAGTCGCCGCTGTTTGAGGCGATAAAAAACTGCCCGCTGCTCTCAGGTGTGAAGCTGATTGCAGAACCCTGGGATATCGGCCCGGGCGGCTACCAGGTGGGAAATTTCCCGCCGCCGTTTGCGGAGTGGAACGATCACTATCGTGATGCGGCGCGCCGCTTCTGGTTGGCGCGCGATCTCTCTTTGGGAACATTTGCCGGACGTTTCGCCGCTTCCAGCGATCTGTTTAAACGCAACGGGCGCTTGCCTTCCGCGTCGATCAACCTGTTGTCGGCGCACGACGGTTTCACCTTGCGCGACTGCGTTTGTTTCAATCAGAAACACAATGAAGCAAACGGTGAAGAGAACCGTGACGGCACCTCCAGTAACCACAGTTTTAACCATGGCGTTGAAGGGTTAAGTGGCAATCTGGATGTGATCGAGCGGCGCCGCGCCAGCGTGCATGCGCTGCTGACGACGCTTTTACTGTCACAGGGTACGCCGATGCTGCTGGCGGGCGATGAACATGGCCACAGTCAGCACGGCAACAACAATGCTTATTGCCAGGATAACGCGTTAACCTGGCTTGACTGGCAGCAGGCAAACGAGGGACTCGTCGCCTTTACTGCCGCGTTGGTCCATCTGCGTAAGCAGATCCCGGCGCTCACCGAGGATCGGTGGTGGGAAGAGGGCGACGGCAACGTTCGCTGGTTAAATAAAATGGCGCAACCGTTAGGTGCGCACGAGTGGCAGAACGGTGTGCCGCGCCTGCAAATCCTGCTTTCGGATTGCTGGCTCATCACCCTCAATGCCACAGATGAGGTCGCAGAAATTATTTTACCTGAAGGGGAGTGGCGGGCTATCCCCCCATTTGCCGGAGAGGATAATCCGGTCGTTATGACTGTCTGGCATGGGCCTGCGCACGGTGTATGTGTATTCCAGAGATGATAATAAAAGGAGTTGATCATGGTTAGGTTAGATAAGAACGACCCTCTAATGTTGGCGCGTCAGCTGCCATTGAAGTCTGTTGCCCTGATTCTTGCTGGCGGCCGCGGTACCCGATTAAAAGATTTAACGATCAAGCGCGCCAAACCCGCCGTCCACTTCGGCGGTAAATTCCGTATTATCGATTTTGCTCTGTCCAATTGCCTCAACTCAGGCATTCGCCGTATTGGCGTCATTACCCAGTATCAGTCACACACTCTGGTGCAGCACATTCAGCGCGGCTGGTCGTTCTTCAGTGAGGAGATGAACGAGTTTGTCGATCTGTTGCCTGCCCAACAGCGCGTACATGGCGAAAACTGGTACCGCGGCACCGCCGATGCGGTCACGCAGAACCTCGATATCATCCGCCGTTATAACGCCGAGTATGTGGTGATCCTTGCCGGGGACCATATCTACAAGCAGGACTACTCGCGCATGCTTATCGACCATGTCGAAAAAGGGGCGCGCTGCACCGTAGCCTGTTTGCCGGTGCCCGTTGCCGAGGCGACGGCGTTTGGCGTCATGGCGGTGGACGAAAACGACAAGGTGATCGATTTCGTAGAAAAACCGGCAAACCCACCTTCAATGCCGGGCGATGACACTAAAGCGCTTGCCAGCATGGGTATCTATGTCTTTGATGCAGATTACCTTTACCAGCTGCTGGAAGAGGACGACAAGGATGAAAAATCCAGCCACGACTTCGGCAAAGACATCATCCCGAAAATCACCAAATCTGGCATGGCCTATGCACATCCTTTCCCGCTCTCCTGCGTGCAGTCCGATCCGAATTCAGAACCGTACTGGCGCGATGTAGGAACCCTGGAGGCGTACTGGAAGGCTAACCTCGATCTGGCCTCTGTCACGCCGGAACTGGATATGTACGACCATAACTGGCCGATTCGTACTCATATGGAGTCTCTGCCGCCGGCAAAATTTGTCCAGGACCGTTCGGGCAGCCACGGCATGACCCTGAACTCGCTGGTTTCCGGCGGGTGCATTATCTCCGGCTCGGTGGTGGTGCAGTCGGTGTTGTTCCCGCGCGTGCGGGTGAACTCCTTCTGCAATATTGATTCATCAGTGCTGTTACCCGACGTCTGGGTGGGCCGCTCGTGCCGCCTGCGTCGTTGCGTTATCGACCGTGCCTGCGTGATTCCGGAAGGCATGGTAATTGGAGAAAATGCGGAAGAGGACGCGCGCCGTTTCTACCGCTCAGAAGAAGGTATCGTGCTGGTTACGCGTGAAATGCTGCGTAAACTGCAGATCAAACAGGAGCGATGATGCAGGTTTTACACGTTTGTTCTGAAATGTTCCCGTTGCTCAAAACCGGCGGGTTGGCGGATGTGATAGGGGCGTTACCGGCGGCGCAAATTGCAGGTGGGGTTGATACCCGCGTGCTGTTACCCGCTTTTCCAGATATTCGTCGCGGCGTGCCTGACGCGCAGATCGTCAGCCGCCGCGAGACCTTTGCCGGGCGCATCACATTACTGTTTGGCCATTACAACGGCGTGGGCATCTACCTGATTGACGCGCCGCATCTTTATGACCGCCCAGGGAGCCCGTACCACGACACTAACCTGTTTGCCTATACCGATAACGTGCTGCGTTTCGCGCTGCTCGGCTGGGTAGGGGCGGAGATGGCCTGTGGGCTGGATCCGTTCTGGCGTCCGGACGTGGTGCATGCCCACGACTGGCACGCCGGGTTAGCGCCAGCCTATCTGGCGGCACGCGGCCATCCGGCGAAGTCGGTCTTTACCGTGCATAACCTGGCATACCAGGGCATGTATTTCGCCAAACATATGGATGACATCGATTTGCCATGGTCATTCTTTAATATGCACGGGCTGGAGTTTAAGGGGCAGATCTCCTTCCTCAAGGCCGGGCTTTACTACGCCGATCACATTACCGCCGTCAGTCCAACCTACGCGCGGGAGATCACCGAAGCGCAGTTTGGCTATGGGATGGAGGGGCTGCTCAGTCAGCGTCATCGCGAAGGCCGACTGTCGGGCATTCTCAACGGCGTGGATGAAAAAATCTGGAGTCCGGAAACCGATCTGCTGCTGGGCGCGCGCTATAACCGCGACTCCGTGGAAGATAAGGCCGAGAACAAACGTCAGCTGCAGGTTGCCATGGGACTGAAGGTCAACGACAAGGTGCCGCTGTTTGCGGTGGTAAGCCGTCTGACCAGCCAGAAAGGACTCGATCTGGTGCTCGAGGCGCTGCCGGGTCTGCTGGAGCAGGGCGGGCAACTGGCGCTGCTGGGGGCGGGCGATCCGGTACTGCAGGAGGGCTTCCTCGCCGCCGCCGCCGAACATCCGGGACAGGTGGGTGTGCAGATTGGCTATCACGAAGCGTTTTCGCACCGCATCATGGCGGGCGCAGACGTTATTCTGGTGCCGAGCCGTTTTGAGCCCTGCGGCTTAACCCAGCTGTATGGTCTGAAGTACGGCACACTGCCACTGGTGCGGCGTACTGGCGGGCTGGCGGATACCGTATCCGACACCTCGCTGGAGAATCTGGCGGATGGGATCGCCACCGGATTTGTCTTTGAAGACAGTAATGCCTGGTCGCTGTTACGCGCGATTCGTCGTGCTTTCGTGTTGTGGTCACGTCCTTCTTTATGGCGTTTTGTTCAACGTCAGGCGATGGCCATGGATTTTAGCTGGCAAGTTGCGGCGCAGTCCTACCGCGATCTTTATCAACGCTTGATGTAACAATGCTGGAATCAGAGATATGAATGCACCCTTTTCCTATGCGTCTCCCACGGTAAGCATTGAGGCGTTAAAGCACTCCATTGCTTACAAGCTGATGTTCACCATTGGCAAAGACCCGGTCATCGCCAACAAACATGAATGGCTCAACGCCACCCTGTTTGCGGTGCGTGACCGGCTGGTTGAGCGCTGGCTGCGCTCCAACCGCGCTCAGCTCTCACAGGAGACTCGCCAGGTTTACTATCTGTCGATGGAGTTTTTGATTGGCCGCACCCTTTCCAACGCGCTGCTGTCGCTGGGTATCTATGACGACGTCAAAACCGCGCTGGAAGAGATGGGGTTAGATTTAGAAGAGCTGATTGACGAAGAGAACGACCCTGGCCTCGGCAACGGTGGTCTGGGTCGTCTGGCAGCCTGCTTCCTCGATTCGCTGGCGACCCTCGCCCTGCCAGGGCGTGGCTACGGTATCCGCTACGATTACGGCATGTTCAAACAGAACATTGTCGATGGCCGACAGAAAGAGTCTCCGGACTACTGGCTGGAGTACGGCAACCCGTGGGAGTTCAAGCGCCACAATACCCGTTATAAAGTCCGCTTCGGTGGCCGTATTCAGCAGGAAGGCAAGAAGAGCCGCTGGGTCGAGACCGAAGAGATCCTGGCCGTGGCTTACGATCAGATCATTCCCGGCTACGACACTGACGCCACCAACACGCTGCGCCTGTGGAACGCCCAGGCCAGTAGCGAGATTAACCTCGGTAAGTTCAACCAGGGCGACTACTTCGCGGCGGTGGAAGATAAAAACCACTCCGAGAACGTCTCCCGGGTGCTCTATCCGGATGATTCCACCTACTCCGGGCGCGAGCTGCGCCTGCGTCAGGAGTACTTCCTGGTCTCCGCGACCATTCAGGATATCCTGAGCCGTCACTACCAGCTGCACAAAACCTACGCCAATCTGGCGGATAAGATCGCGATTCACCTGAATGATACCCACCCGGTGTTGTCGATCCCTGAGCTGATGCGCCTGCTGATTGACGAGCATAAGTTCAGCTGGGACGAGGCGTTTGAGGTGACCTGCCAGGTCTTCTCCTACACCAACCACACGTTGATGAGCGAAGCGCTGGAAACCTGGCCGGTGGATATGCTGGGCAAAATCCTGCCGCGCCACCTGCAGATTATCTTTGAGATTAACGACTTCTTCCTGAGAACGTTGCAGGAGCAGTATCCGCACGACACCGGCCTGCTGAGCCGCACCTCGATCATTGATGAATCCAATGGCCGCCGGGTGCGCATGGCGTGGCTGGCGGTGGTGATCAGCCACAAGGTCAATGGCGTGTCTGAGCTGCACTCGAACCTGATGGTGCAGTCGCTGTTCGCAGACTTTGCGAAAATCTTCCCGATGCGTTTCTGCAACGTCACCAACGGGGTAACGCCGCGCCGCTGGCTGGCGCTGGCGAACCAGCCGCTCTCCGATGTGCTCGACGAGAACATCGGTCGCACCTGGCGGACCGATTTAAGCCAGCTGAGCGAGCTTGAGCAGCATGCTGACTTCCCGACGGTGAATAAAGCGGTGCGTGATGCCAAGCTGCTCAATAAAAAGCGGCTGGCGGTGTGGATGGCGCTGCATCTGAACGTAGTCGCTAACCCGAAAGCGCTGTTCGACGTCCAGATCAAACGTATCCACGAGTACAAGCGTCAGCTGATGAACGTGCTGCACGTGATCACCCGCTACAACCGCATCAAGGCCGACCCTGATGCGGACTGGGTGCCACGCGTGAACATTTTCGCCGGGAAAGCGGCGTCGGCCTACTACATGGCGAAGCACATTATTCATCTGATCAACGATGTGGCGAAGGTGATCAATAACGATCCGCAGATTGGCGACAAGCTGAAGGTCGTCTTCATCCCGAACTACAGCGTGAGTCTGGCCCAACTGATCATTCCGGCCGCCGATCTCTCGGAGCAGATCTCCACCGCAGGCACCGAGGCGTCGGGCACCAGTAACATGAAGTTTGCCCTCAACGGCGCGCTGACCATCGGCACGCTGGATGGCGCCAATGTTGAGATGCTGGAGCACGTGGGTGAAGAGAACATCTTTATCTTCGGTAACACCACAGAAGAGGTGGAGGCGCTGCGTGCTAAGGGCTACTCACCGCGTGATTATTACGAGCAGGATGAAGAGCTGCGTCAGGTGCTGACCCAGATCGGCACCGGGGTATTTAACCCGGATGAGCCTGGCCGCTATCGCGACCTGGTGGATTCGCTGATTAACTTCGGTGACCACTACCAGGTGCTGGCGGACTACCGCAGCTATGTGGATTGTCAGGACCGGGTGGACGAGCTGTACCGTAAGCCGGAAGAGTGGGCCACCAAAGCGATGCACAACATCGCCAATATGGGCTACTTCTCGTCGGATCGCACCATTCAGGAGTATGCCGAGAACATCTGGCATATCAAACCGGTGCGGTTGTAAAAAAAACGCCGGGTGGCGGCTGCGCCTTACCCGGCCTACGTTCATTTGTCTTTTGTAGGCCCGGTAAGCGCCAGCGCCACCGGGCACGAAGCCCGCATGAAACCTGTAGGCCCGGTAAGCGTTAGCGCCACCGGGCATTTTTTATGATGCTAACGACAGCTCACGCTTTCCCATACGCTGCGCCAGCCACAGCGCCACGCGCGACTGTTGTTCCGCATTAAGCCACATCCCCTCTTTGGTGCGACGCCAGAGCGCATCGTCCGCGCGGCGTACCCACTCGTGGTCGGCTAAGTAGCGCAGTTCCGCCTCGTAAAACTCATGGCCAAAATGTTCGCCCAGATCGGTCAGATCCTTCGCCCCGTTCAGGATCAGCTCGCTATTGCTGCCGTAGGTGCGGGCAAAGTGGCGGGCCATGGATTCGCTGATAAACGGATAGCGACGGCGCAGTTTTGCCGCATAGTCATCGCGGTTGCCGCCGATATCACCGCCGGGCAGCACCGCGCCTTTGGTCCATGCCGGGCCGATACCCTGGTAGAAGGGGGCCAGTTTTTCCATCGCATGTTCCGCCAGCTTACGGTAGGTGGTGAGCTTGCCGCCAAACACCGACAGCAGCGGCGCTTTGCCGTGATCGTCGTGAATATCGAGCGTGTAGTCGCGAGTAATAGCCTGCGGTGAATCGGATTCGTCGTCGCACAGCGGACGTACGCCAGAGTAACTCCAGACCACATCCTCGCGCGCCAGCGTCTTTTTAAAGTGCGCGTTATAGACCTCCAGCAGATAGCTGACTTCGCTCTCGTCGATCTCAACGTTCTTCGGATCGCCTTTGTACTCCACGTCGGTGGTACCGATGATGGAGAACTCATCCATCCACGGGATGACAAACACGATGCGCTTGTCTTCGTTTTGCAGAATATAGGCCTGCTTCTGGGTATGGACGCGCGGCACTACAATGTGACTGCCTTTGATCAGGCGGATGCCATACGGCGACGGCAGCTGCATCCCCTGGTCAAAGAACTGCTTCACCCAGGGGCCGGTTGCGTTCACCAGCCCGCGTGCCTGCCAGCTGAAGCGCTCGCCGGTATCGATATCTTCCGCTTCGACGATCCACAGCCCTTTTTCCCGGCGCGCCGAGACCGCGCGGGTGCGGGTTTTCACCTCGCCGCCTTTACGTTCAACCATTTGCGCGTTGGCCAGTACCAGGCGGGCATCGTCCACCCAGCAGTCGGAATATTCGAATCCGCGCACAATCTCAGGCTTCAGCACCGAGTCTGCGCCAAAACGCACACCGGCAGAGGCGGGCAGGCTGGTGCGTTTGCCCAGGTGATCGTACATAAACAGACCAATGCGGATCATCCATGCCGGGCGCAGATGCGGGCGGTGCGGCAGACGAAAACGCATCGGCGTGGCGATATGGGGAGCCATTTTCAGCAGCACTTCACGTTCCGCCAGGGCTTCACTCACCAGGCGGAACTCGTAGTGTTCCAGGTAACGCAGGCCACCGTGGATCAGTTTGGAGCTGGCGGAGGAGGTGGCACAGGCGAGATCCTGCGCTTCCAGCATCAGGACAGATAACCCGCGCCCGGCCGCATCAGCCGCAATGCCTGCACCGTTGATACCGCCACCTATTACAATCAGATCTTTAGTTTCCATTGTACCCTCAGCACTTTCGTTAAAGCTCAAAAATGTTCGATATCGCTCATATTAGCAAAGGAAATGGATTTTAGTAACATCAAAAAAACATTTTTGAGTGATAGAGCTAACATAATGGCGTTTACCCGCCGCCACGACGTACACTAACCGTTAAAATAGTGCGGTCCCAGGCCGCACGGCACGTGAACAGACAACAGAGAGCACCATGGAACAATTTGAATGTATTAACGTAGAAGAAGCCCATCAGAAGATGCACCAGGGCACCGCAGTGCTGGTGGATATTCGCGATCCGCAAAGTTTTGCGATGGGCCACACCCCGGGCGCATTCCATCTGACCAATGCCTCGCTCGCCGAGTTTATGCGTGACAACGATTTCGACACCCCGGTGATGGTGATGTGCTATCACGGCAACAGCAGTAAGGGGGCGGCGCAATATCTGCTGCAACAGGGCTATGACTCGGTTTACAGCGTGGACGGCGGCTTCGATGCCTGGCACCGTCATTTCCCGGCAGAAGTCGAGCACGCGGGCATTTAGGGTATATACTGTCCCCTTTTGTGTGGAATAAGCGACTGCCGCCGATGCTACTGATCACCTCTTTTAACAACCCGCGCGTCGCCCAGGCGTTTGTCGACTACATGGCGACGCAGGGTGTCATTCTTACCATTCAACAACATACGCAAACCGACGTCTGGCTGGCGGATGAGAGCCAGGCTGCCCGGGTTGAGGCAGAGCTGGCGCGTTTTCTGGAAAATCCCGGCGATGCGCGCTATCTGGCGGCGAGCTGGCAGTCCGGCCATACCGGTAGCGGCCTGCGTTATCAGCGCTTTCCTTTCCTTGCGACCGTGCGCGAACGCGCGGGGCCGTTTACCCTGGGGTTAATGGCGGCCTGCATTCTGGTCTTCATTATGATGAGCGTGGTGGGCGATCAGCAGATCATGCTGCTGCTGGCCTGGCCCTATGACGCCTCGTTAGAGTTCGAATTCTGGCGCTACTTCACCCACGCGCTGATGCACTTCTCGTTCCTGCATATTCTCTTTAACCTGCTGTGGTGGTGGTATCTCGGCGGGGCGGTGGAGAAACGGCTCGGCAGCGGCAAGCTCATCGTGCTCACCCTCATCAGCGCGCTGCTTAGCGGCTTTATTCAGCATAAATTCAGCGGCCCGTGGTTTGGCGGGCTTTCCGGCGTGGTCTACGCGCTGATGGGCTATGTCTGGCTGCGCGGCGAGCGCGATCCAGAGAGCGGTATCTACCTGCAGCGCGGGTTAATGACTTTCGCGTTAATCTGGATTATTGCCGGATGGTTTGATCTGTTTGGTATGGCGATTGCCAACGGTGCTCACGTTGCCGGGCTGGCGGTCGGGCTGGCGATGGCGTTTGCCGATACGCTCAATGCGCGAAAACGAACATAAATCTGGCAGGGAACTCCGATGAAACAAACACAACGTCATGATGCCATTATTGACCTGGTGAAAAAGCAGGGATACGTCAGTACCGAAGAGCTGGTGGAGCAGTTTGCCGTCAGCCCGCAGACCATCCGCCGCGACCTCAACGACCTGGCCGATCAGAACCGTATCCTGCGCCACCACGGCGGCGCGGCGCTGCCCTCCAGTTCGGTCAACACCCCCTGGCATGACCGCAAGGCGACGCAGACCTCGGAAAAGGAGCGTATCGCCCGTAAGGTCGCCAGTCAGATCCCCAACGGCGCGACGCTGTTTATCGACATCGGCACCACGCCGGAGGCGGTGGCGCATGCCCTGCTCGGCCATGAAAACCTGCGTATCGTGACCAACAACCTCAACGTCGCCACCACCCTGATGCAGAAAGAGGACTTTCGCATCATTCTGGCGGGCGGCGAGCTGCGCAGCCGTGACGGCGGCATTATTGGCGAGGCGACCCTCGACTTCATCTCCCAGTTCCGCCTCGACTTTGGCATTCTCGGCATCAGCGGTATCGATACGGACGGCTCGCTGCTGGAGTTTGACTACCACGAAGTGCGCACCAAACGGGCGATCATTGAGAACTCGCGCCATGTCATGCTGGTGGTGGATCACTCCAAGTTTGGCCGTAACGCGATGGTGAATATGGGCAGCATAAGTATGGTGAATGCGGTCTATACGGATGTGATGCCGCCGGAAGGGGTGTTAAAAGTGATTCGCGATCATAAGTTGCAGTTAGAACTGTGCTGAGTTTGTGCCGGGTGGCGGCTTCGCCTTACCCGGCCTACAAAACCGTAGGCCCGTGCAAGCGTAGCGTCGCCGGGCAATAAATGGCAACAAAACCGTAGACCCGCGCAAGCGCAGCGCCGCCGGGCAATGCCCTACACGCCGTACCCCATCATCTTCAACAGCTGCTGCGCATGCTGCACCGCATCCTGACGGTGGGCGACGCCCAGCTTCTGATACAGGTTACGGATATGCGTTTTAATGGTGGTGGCCGCCACCGCCAGCTCACCGGCAATCTGCTCGTTGCTGTAGCCTGAGTAAATCAGCCCCAGAACCTGCCACTCGCGCTGGGTCAGCGGACTGGTGCGGATCAGCTCCGGCACTTCCGGGTGATTCAGCAGACGCTCCACAAAGGTCTCGTCGAAGTGGGCAAACTTGTGGCGATGATGCTGGTTAATCTCACGCAGAATGCGCTGGGCACGGTGCTGATCCAGCTCCGGCAGCGTGTTGAGCTGAATCAACTGGCGCAGCTGCTGCGCCATAGTCTCGCCTTCAATCACAAAGTGGCTGATAAAGCCGGTGCGGTTCGCCAGCTGCAACGCTTCCAGCAGCACGCGTTGGGCGTCATTCTTACGGCCTGACTGCCAGTAAAGCTGGTTTTGCAGCAGCAGGTTGCGGTTGAGATCGCTCATCAGACGCAGGCTGCGGGCATTTTCGTTCAGCTCTTCCAGCACCATCTCGGCCGGTTCAAATTCGCCTAACAGGATCTGCGCCCGGGCAATGTTGCGCCACTGGCTCTGCAGGAAGTGGTTATTGGCGAACGCCGGCTTCGGCGTCTGGCGCAGCCAGTTGGCCGCCGATTTCTTGTCGCCGGTCATCTGCCAGTAGATCACCCGCACCTTATCGGCGTTCGATACCCAGTCGCTGTGGTACTGACCGTTGCCGAGCAGGTTTTCCAGGCGGTTGAGATGGTTCCGGGCGTTGTCGAGATCGCCGCGCGCCAGGGAGCACTGCACCAGCAGGCCCAGACACTGCAACTGCTGCTGCGGCTGATAGGTGGAGAGCACATTGACCCCAAGACGGGCGGTGCTTTCGGCTTCGTCCAGACGTGCCCACGCCCACAGAAGCTGGGCGCGAATGCGCAGCAGGAACTCGTGCATTGGCAGCTGTTCCAGATGCTGATCGCGGATCAGGTTGAATGCTTTTTCCTGCGTCTCCCAGGCGGCCTGCAGGAAGCCCTGGGCAAACAAAATTTCGCTCTGCTGGATCAGGCTCCACAGCGCGTAGTGCCAGACATCGTGACGGCGCGCCATCTGTTCGGTCTGCTGCATCAGCGACAGGGAGCGGGTGAGATCGCCTTTACAGTGCAGCACTTCCCCATGCACCGAGGTGGCAACGATACGGCTGTAGAAGTTCGCCAGGGGCAGCTCTTCCAGCGCGACCATCGACAGGCGCTGGGCCTCTTCCTGGTCGCCGTCATTGATCGCCACCTGCGCGCGCAGGGCGTTAAACTCGCCGTGCAGGGCGGCATCCATCTCGCCCTTCATCTCCTGCTCGGCGCGGGCCAGCAGGGTGTTTACTTCGCTGTAGCGATGCTGGCTTTGCATCAGCCAGGCCTGGAGCAGCACCAGGCGTGGATTTTCCAGCAGGCTCTCCCACGGCAGGGCGCGCAGCGACTCTTCCAGCAGGGCCAGCTCGCTGTGATTAAACAGGCTCCAGGCGTGGTTGAGCAGGATATCGCGCAGCATATGGGCATCGCCCGCTGCCAGCGCGTGATGAATCGCCTCGCTCGGGAACCCCTGCGCCATCCAGCTTTCTGCCGCGGCGCGGTGGATTTCCGGCAGTTCGGTCGCCAGCTCCCACTGACAGCGCTGGCGCAGGAAGCTGCCAAACAGCGGATGGTAGCTGAACCATTCGCCGGAGTCGTCCATACGCTGCAGGAACAACCCCTGACGCTCAATCTCTTCCAGGCGCATCTGGCCGTTGTCTTCGCCGGTGACGCGCACAATCAGGGCATCGTTCATCGAGCGCAGCAGGGAGCTTTTCAGCAGGAACTGACGGGTGGTTTGATCGACGCTGTTGAGCACTTCATCCACCAGGTAATCGGAGAGGTGGCTGGCATTGATCCCCGACAGACGACGGGCGGACTGCTGCGTCGGGCTATTGTTATGCCGCGCCGACAGCGCAATAAGCTGCAGGGCGGTCGCCCAGCCTGCTACGTCGTCGCACAGGCGGCTGCTTTCCGCCACCTCGATAGGGGATTTCAGGCGGCAGTCAAAGAACTGCTTCGCCTCCTGATGGGTAAAGGAGAGCTGCTGGCTGCCGATTTCCAGCAGCTGATCGCGCACGCGCAGGTTAGCAATGCCCAGCTGCGGCAGGTTGCGCGACAGTACCACCAGGGTCAGGTTTTCCGGCTGATGGCGCAGGAAGAAGCGCATCGACTCATGGATCACCGGGTTGGTGATCAGATGATAATCGTCAATGACCAGATAGAGCGGGCGATGCCATTCGGCCAGCTCGATAAACAGTTGGGAAAACAGTGAGGAGAGGCTGGCGTACTGCCGCTTTTGCACCATGCTTTCGCTGGTTACGCAGTGTCCGTTGGTCGCCTGCTGAATGGCGGCGATCAGATAACTGGCGAAGCGCTCCTGCTGGTTATCGCCCTCATCAAGGGAGTACCAGCCAAGATCGGTCTTGCCGGATGCCCACTGCGAAATGAGCGTGGTTTTGCCGTACCCGGCAGGGCTCGTTACCAGCGCCAGTCGAAAATTGTTCGCGCCGGAAAGTTTCGCCAGCAAGCGTTCGCGGACCACAGTATGGTCAAGACGAACCGGGCGACTTAATTTGGACGGAATCAACATAGTTTTCACTTCACTGTGTGGAAATCGAGATTTTTGATTTTTTTTGCGCTTCGTAATTAATGCATATAAGGTCGGTCAGAAACCTCTTTATTGCAAGTTATGTCCGGGTTTTATATCCCTTAATTTGCACTCGGTCACAAAAATATATGCTGGGGTGCGGGAACTTTTCCGATGGGCCTCGAAAGCGCATGGATACTGGTTTGGCGAGCATGCGGAAGGTTAAGCATAAAAAGGAATATAGAATCGTAAAGGCTGTGAAAAGTTAATAAAGTCTCGGGATGGTTACCCTGGTAAAATAACCCTCTGCGATACAGTAAAATCCTACAGTTATTATTTCAGGTAAGTAATTATTACTGCGCTCATATATTTCTTCTGAAAACCTGTTTCATTTTTTGACACTCTTCCCGGTAATCTCGTCTGCAATGCCCCACACTCTGGCTGTGGAAAGTGGCCGCGATCACACTTTATCGCTCATCCCCGCTACTCCTCCCCGCCTAATCCCCGGCAGGAGGAGGAAGAGCCATAAGTAGCCAGGCACACTAGCGCCAACGTTTTATTTTCTCTCTACAGGATGCAGATTCCCTATGTCACAGCCTACTTTCAACAAAGCTCAATTCCAGGCTGCCCTGACGCGTCAGTGGCAGCGTTTTGGTTTACATGCCGCTGAAGAGATGACCTCCCGCCAGTGGTGGCAGGCCGTCAGTGGAGCGCTCGCCGAGTTACTGAGCGCCCAACCCGCAGTAGAACCGGCGAAAGATCAGCGCCACGTTAACTACATCTCAATGGAATTCCTGATTGGCCGTCTGACCGGCAACAATCTGCTTAACCTGGGCTGGTATCAGGAGGTGAGCGATGTGCTGAACGCGCACAACGTTAACATGACCGACCTGCTGGAAGAGGAGATCGACCCGGCGCTCGGCAACGGCGGCCTGGGGCGTCTGGCGGCCTGCTTCCTGGACTCCATGGCGACGGTAGGCCAGTCGGCGATCGGCTATGGTTTGAACTATCAGTACGGCCTGTTCCGTCAGTCCTTTGCCGACGGCCAGCAGATGGAAGCCCCGGATGACTGGCATCGTGGCAGCTACCCGTGGTTCCGCCACAACGAAGCGCTGGATGTACAGGTGGGTATTGGCGGTAAAGTGACCAAAGCGGGCCAGTGGGAGCCGGGCTTCACCATCACCGGCCAGGCCTGGGATCTGCCGGTGCTGGGTTACCGTAACGGCGTGGCGCAGCCGCTGCGTCTGTGGCAGGCGACCCATGCCCATCCGTTCAACCTGACCAAATTCAACGACGGCGATTTCCTGCGTGCCGAGCAGCAGGGGATCGACGCCGACAAGCTGACCAAGGTTCTCTACCCGAACGACAACCATCTGGCGGGCAAAAAGCTGCGCCTGATGCAGCAGTACTTCCAGTGCGCCTGCTCCGTGGCCGACATTCTCCGTCGCCACCACCAGGCGGGCCGCAAACTGGCGGAGCTGGCGGATTACGAAGTGATCCAGCTGAACGACACCCACCCAACCATCGCCATTCCGGAACTGCTGCGTGTGCTGATCGACGAGCATCAGCTGAGCTGGGACGACGCCTGGGCGATCACCAGCAAGACCTTCGCCTACACCAACCACACCCTGATGCCAGAGGCGCTGGAGTGCTGGGACGAGAAGCTGATTAAAACCCTGCTGCCTCGCCATATGCAGATCATCACCGAGATCAACAACCGCTTCAAAAAGCGGGTCGAGAAAACCTGGCCGGGCGATAAAGCGGTATGGGCGAAGCTGGCAGTGGTGTTCGACAAACAGGTGCGCATGGCTAACCTCTGCGTGGTGAGCGGTTTTGCGGTAAACGGCGTGGCTGCGCTGCACTCCGACCTGGTGGTGAAAGATCTGTTCCCGGAATATCACCAGCTGTGGCCGAACAAGTTCCACAACGTGACCAACGGCATCACCCCGCGTCGCTGGATCAAGCAGTGCAACCCGGCACTCTCCGCGCTGCTGGATTCTTCGCTGGATAAAGAGTGGGCCAACGATCTCGATCAGCTGATCAACCTGGAGAAATATGCCGACGATGCGGCATTCCGCGAGTCTTACCGCACCATCAAGCAGGACAACAAAGTGCGCCTGGCGGCGTACGTCAAAGCCCGTACCGGGATTGAGATCAACCCGAACGCGCTGTTTGATATTCAGATTAAACGTCTGCACGAGTACAAGCGTCAGCACCTGAACCTGCTGCACATTCTGGCGCTGTACAAAGAGATCCGCGAGAACCCGCAGGCCGATCGCGTGCCGCGCGTGTTCCTGTTTGGCGCGAAAGCGGCGCCGGGCTACTACCTGGCAAAAAACATCATCTTCGCTATCAATAAAGTGGCCGACGCGGTGAACAACGATCCGAAAGTGGGCGACAAGCTGAAAGTGGTCTTCCTGCCGGATTACTGCGTCTCGGCGGCCGAGCTGTTAATCCCGGCAGCGGACGTTTCTGAGCAGATTTCTACTGCCGGTAAAGAGGCCTCCGGCACCGGCAACATGAAGCTGGCCCTGAACGGCGCGCTGACGGTGGGTACTCTGGACGGGGCGAACGTTGAGATTGCCGAGCAGGTGGGCGACGAGAACATCTTTATCTTCGGCCATACTGTGGAAGAGGTGAAAGCCATTAAAGCCAAAGGTTACGACCCGGTGAAATGGCGTAAAAAAGACAAACTGCTGGATGCGGTACTGAAAGAGCTGGAGAGCGGCAAATACAGCGATGGCGACAAGCATGCGTTCGACCAGATGCTGCACAGCATCGGCAAAGAGGGCGGCGACCCGTACCTGCTGATGGCGGACTTTGCCGGCTACGTTGAGGCGCAGAAACAGGTCGATGTTCTGTACCGCGACCAGGAAGCCTGGACCCGGGCGTGCATTCTGAACACCGCGCGCTGTGGCATGTTCAGCTCTGACCGTTCAATCCGCGACTACCAGGCCCGCATCTGGCAGGCAAAACGCTAAGGAAGCGCGATGGAAAGTAAACGTCTCGATAATGCCGCACTGGCGGCGGGCATCAGCCCCAGCTACATCAATGCTCATGGTAAACCGCAGTCTATTGGTGCTGAAACCAAGAGGCGTTTGCTGGATGCCATGCATAAAGCCAAACCCGTCGCGAAAGCGGCGGTCACCCCCGTCCCGAACGTGATGGTCTACACCGCCGGGAAAAAGATGCCGCTGACGATCGAAGGCAGCGGCGACTTTAGCTGGCTGCTGACCACCGAAGAGGGACATCAGCACAAGGGCCACGCCACGGGCGGCAAAAACCTCAACCTTCCGGCAAAACTGCCGGAGGGCTACCACACGCTGACGCTCACCCAGGACGGCCAGCGCTGGCACTGCCGGGTGATTGTTGCGCCAAAACGCTGCTACGAGCCGCAGGCGCTGAAAGAGGGCAAAAAGCTGTGGGGCGCCTGTGTGCAGCTCTACACGCTGCGCTCGGAGGCTAACTGGGGGATCGGCGATTTTGGCGATCTGAAAAAGATGCTGGCGGATGTCGGCAAGCGCGGCGGGGCCTTTATCGGCCTTAACCCGATCCATGCGCTCTATCCGGCCAACCCGGAGAGCGCCAGCCCGTACAGCCCGTCGTCCCGTCGCTGGCTGAACGTGATTTATATCGACGTGAACGCCGTGGAGGATTTTCGCAACAGCGACGAGGCGCAGGCGTGGTGGAAGATGGAGACTACCCGGCAGACGCTGCAACGCGCCCGCGATGCCGAGTGGGTCGATTATGCCTCCGTCACCGCGCTGAAGATGGCCGCGCTGCGTATGGCGTGGAAAGGCTTTGCGCAGCGTGACGACGACCAGATGGCGGCCTTCCGGGCGTTTGTTGCCCGCGAAGGGGAGAGCCTCTACTGGCAGGCGGCGTTCGACGCCCTGCATGCGCATCAGGTGCAAGAGGATGAAATGCGCTGGGGCTGGCCGGTCTGGCCTGAGCAGTATCAGTCCGTCGAGTCCCCGGCGGTGAAAGCGTTTTGCGACGAACATGCCGACGAGGTCGATTTTTACCTCTGGCTGCAGTGGCTCGCCTACAGCCAGTTCGCAGCCTGCTGGCAGGAGAGCCAGGGTTACGACATGCCGATTGGTCTCTACCGTGACCTGGCGGTTGGCGTGGCTGAAGGCGGGGCGGAAACCTGGTGCGATCGCGAGCTCTACTGCCTGAAAGCCTCGGTCGGCGCGCCACCGGATATTCTGGGCCCGCTCGGTCAGAACTGGGGTCTGCCGCCGATGGACCCGCACGTGATTGCGGCTCGCGCCTATGAGCCCTTTATCGAACTATTGCGCGCCAACATGCAGAACTGCGGTGCGCTGCGTATCGACCATGTGATGTCGGTGTTGCGTCTGTGGTGGATCCCCTACGGCGAAACCGCCGACCACGGCGCCTACGTTCACTATCCGGTGGACGATCTGCTCTCTATCCTTGCGCTGGAGAGTAAGCGCCATAACTGTATGGTGATCGGCGAAGATCTCGGTACCGTACCGGTAGAAATTGTCAGCAAGCTGCGTGACAGCGGCGTGTACTCCTACAAGGTGCTCTATTTTGAAAACGACCTTGAAAAGAACTTCCGCGCGCCGGAGGCGTATCCAGAACAATCAATGGCAGTCGCGACGACGCATGACCTTCCTACGCTTCGTGGCTGGTGGGACAGCGGCGACCTTACCCTGGGCAAGACGCTGGGTCTCTACCCTGACGAAGTGATGCTCCACGGGCTCTATCAGGATCGTGAGCTGTCGAAGCAGGGGCTGCTGGATGCGTTGCATGAGCACGGCTGCCTGCCAAAACGCACCGGGCATAAGGCGTCGTTGATGTCGATGACCGCCACGCTCAACCGCGGTTTGCAGCGCTACATTGCCGACAGCAACAGTGCGCTGCTGGGATTGCAGCCGGAAGACTGGCTGGGTATGGCGGAGCCGGTTAACATCCCGGGCACCAGCTACCAGTACAAGAACTGGCGTCGCAAGCTCTCCACCTCCCTTGAGGCGATGTTTGCCGATGACGGCGTAAACAAGCTGATTAAGGATTTGGATAAGCGGCGAAAAGCGGCTGCGAAGAAGTGATAAAAAAACCCGCCGGATGGCGGGTTTTTTATTGCCCGGTGACGCGTAGCGATCCGGGCCTACGGAATGTGCATGTTCTGTTTATGTAGGCCGGGAAAGGCGCAGCCGCCACCCGGCACTATCACATCACACCACCATACCCAGCAGCAGACACCCAATCAGGCCGCAGACGGAGATGATGGTCTCCAGCATCGACCAGGACTTGATGGTCTCACCGATGGTCAGGTTGAAGTACTCCTTGAACAGCCAGAAGCCCGGATCGTTGACGTGAGAGAAGATCACGCTACCGGAACCCACCGCGATAACCATCAGCTCAGGGCTGACACCCGTCGTCGCAATCAGTGGCGCCACGATACCGCCCGCAGTGATAGCGGCCACGGTGGCAGAACCCAGCGCGATACGCAGAACCGCCGCGATAGACCAGGCCATCAGGATAGGAGAGATGTTGGTTTCATGCATCATGGAGGCGATGTACTTGTCCACGCCGCTATCCACCAGAACCTGTTTGAACGCACCGCCACCACCGATGATCAGCAGCATCATGGCGATGATTTTGATCGAGGAGCCCAGGGTGTCGTTAATCTGATCCATGGAGCGGCCACGGTTCAGACCAAAGGTGAAGAGCGCAATCAGAACCGCGATCAGCGTCGCCATTACCGGGTCGCCCAGGAACTCCGCCACGCCCAGAACCGGATGGCCTTTCGGCAGCACCATTTCACAGACGGCGCGCAGGGCCATCAGCACAACCGGTACCAGAGAGGTCCAGACGCTGACGGCAAAGCTTGGCATTTCGGCTTCAGTAAAGGTTTTGGCGTTATACAACCCTTCCGGGATCGGCTTGTCGATTCCTTTCAGGCAGCGGGCAAATACCGGGCCTGCCAGGATAACGGTCGGGATCGCAAGGATAGTACCGAACAGCAGGGTTTTACCCATGTCCGCATGGAAGATGGTGGCGATAGCGGTCGGGCCCGGGTGCGGCGGCAAGAAGCCGTGGGTCACTGACAGTGCAGCAGCCATCGGCACACCGACATAGAGCAGCGGGATGCTGGCAGAAGCGGCGATGGTGAACACCAGCGGCAGCATCAGCACGAAGCCCACTTCGTAGAACAGCGCGAAACCAACGGTGAAGCCGGTTAAAACCACCGCCCACTGAATGTTGTTTTTGCCGAATTTAGCAATCAGCGTGGTTGCGATGCGCTGTGCGCCACCGCAGTCAGCCAGCATTTTACCGAGCATGGCACCGAAGCCCATGATCAGCGCGAGGCTACCGAGCGTACCGCCCACGCCAGCTTTAATGGAGCTGATAACTTTTACCAGCGGCATACCCTGCATCAGGCCGACAGCAAGTGCCACCAGAACAAGGGCGATAAAACCGTTCATTTTGAAACGGATCATCAAGAGCAGTAACAGGATTACACCGATAGCGACAATGACTAATGGCATGATTATCTGGCCTTAAAAATTGTTATGGGTAACGTCATTATTTCAACGACATACTAATGTTGCCCCAACTGGGAACGGCTAACTGATGGCACACAGAGAGGCTGCCTTCTAAATCTTTAGTTTAGTCGGTCGGCGTAAAGCTGTTTTAGTGCCCGTGAGAATGATACGGGTAACATGTGCGGCTTGAGAATGACCCCCGCGGTCAAAATGTGAATTCTGAGACGCAGGTCATGTTATGAGGCAAGGGAAGAGGGGATGTGCGTTTGTAGGCCCGGTAAGCGTAGCGCCACCGGGCAAGCAAACGGGCAATCAGTAGTAAGAGTGTTCGCCGCGCTGGTGTTCGGTAAGATCGCGTACGCCTTTCAGCTCCGGGAACTCGTTCAGCAGCTGCTTCTCGATCCCCTCTTTCAGGGTGACGTCGACCATTGAACAGCCGTTACAGCCGCCGCCAAACTGCAGAATGGCGAAGCCTTCGTCGGTGATCTCCATCAGGGAAACACGACCGCCGTGGCCCGCCAGCTGCGGGTTGATCTGGGACTGCAGCAGATACTCCACGCGCTCCATCAGCGGAGCGTCATCGCCTACTTTACGCATTTTGGCGTTTGGCGCTTTCAGCGTTAACTGCGAGCCCAGCTGGTCGGTGACAAAATCGATTTCCGCATCTTCCAGATACGGGGCGCTCAGCTCATCGACATAGGCAGTGAGCTGCTCAAATTTCAGGGCGGTGTCAGTTGCTTCCACAGCATCCGGTGGGCAATAAGAGACGCCGCATTCTGCATTCGGGGTGCCAGGGTTGATCACGAAAACGCGGATCTGGGTCCCTTCTTCCTGATTTGCCAGCAGTTTGGCAAAGTGCGCTTGTGCAGCATCGGAAATACGGATCATAGAATTGGCCTAATAGTTGACTAAATTACCTGGGTATAATACGCCCAACCTGAGGGCGCTACAAGGTTCGACACAGACACCATACCTGAACCGACGCCGCGCCGCTTCGCAAAAGCAGGCGGGAGAGCTCCGCAACGGTAGCACCTGTTGTCACGACATCATCCACCAGAGCGATATGGCGCCCTGCCACCGGAAATTCAAGCGCAAAGGCGTGCCGCAGGTTGCGTTTACGCAGTCGCGCGCTGAGCCGATGCTGGGCCGGGGTCGCGCGGATGCGGCGAAGCGCGTCGGGAACATAGCGGCAGTTTAGCCAGCGGGCCAGCGGGCGACAGAGCAGGTCACTCTGGTTAAAACCGCGCCGCCAGTGCCGCCGGGACCAGAGCGGCACGCTGACCATCATATCGACACGCGGTAAACCGTGGCTGCGCCTGGCCCGCAACAGCGCCAACAGTAACAGCCTCGCCAGCGGCTGGGCCAGCTGGCTGCGGCGGGAAAATTTTAGCTGATGGACAAGCAGGCTCACCGGCGGCCTGTAACCGCACACCGCCACCAGTGCCTGCCACGGCGGCGGTTTACAGAGGCAGCGCCCACAGGGCAGGTGAGGGTGAATGGCCGGCAAGCCGCACCGGGGGCAACGGCTCCCCCGCGGGGCTATTCCCCTTTCACATACGGAACAGACTCCCCAATGGCCGAGGGTCAGCGGCATCCGGCATAGCCAGCACAAGCCGGGCACTGTTAGCATAGACAACCTCCTTGTGAAAAAAGAGAACAGTAATCGATGAACAACCTTTGGTGGCAGACCGTCGGGACAGGAAATTGTCATCTTGTGCTGCTGCACGGATGGGGGCTGAATGCCGAAGTATGGCGTTGCGTCAGTGAGGAACTGGCCTCGCATTTTACGCTGCACCTGGTGGATCTGCCGGGCTTTGGCCGCAGCCGGGATTTTGGCGCAATGACGCTTGAGGAGATGGCGGAGCAGGTGCTGGCTCAGGCTCCGGATCGGGCGATCTGGCTGGGCTGGAGCCTGGGCGGGCTGGTGGCGAGCCAGATTGCCCTGACGCACCCTGAGCGGGTGCATGCTCTGGTGACCGTCGCCTCTTCCCCCTGTTTTAGCGCCCAGGAGGAGTGGCCGGGGATCAAACCTGAGGTGCTGGCCGGCTTCCAGCAGCAGCTGAGCAATGACTTCCAGCGCACGGTGGAGCGCTTCCTCGCCCTGCAAACCATGGGCACAGAAACGGCGCGCCAGGATGCCCGCACGCTGAAAACCACGGTGCTGTCATTGCCGATGCCGGAGGTGGCGGTGCTGAATGGCGGGCTGGAGATCCTGAAAACGGTCGATCTCCGCGCGCCGCTGGCGACGCTTTCGCTGCCGCATCTGCGAATTTATGGCTATCTCGACGGGCTGGTGCCGCGCAAAATCGTGCCGCTGCTGGATGAGCAATGGCCGCAGAGTGAAGCCCTGATCATCGCTAAAGCGGCGCATGCGCCCTTTATCTCTCACTCCGACGAATTTTGCGCGGCGTTGATCGCCTTAAGTCGTCGTTTAAACTGATTATTTTTCATTTCAGCTGGAAAAAGTGACGTACCGCAACAATACTCAATATATCGTTGCGGTTATCCCGCGTTCGATAATCAAAATTACAATCATCTTTGGGAGTCATGACTATGAAACTTGTCACAGGTATTGTTGCTTCTCTGGTTATTGGATCACTCTCTTTCGGTGTTATGGCGGCGGAAGAGATCCAGAAAGACAAAGTGAAAGAGATGAATTTGACGAAAGTTGGCCATATCTCTACGTCTGACACCACCGCGCCAATGGATGCGCGAAAAGAGCTTTCACAGAAAGCTGATGAGATGGGCGGTAAGTACTTTGTCGTCACCAGCGCCAACAAAGATTCGAAAGACATCCGCGCGACCGCAGAAGTCTACAAATAATTGCACAAAGCCGGGCAGAGTTGCCCGGCTTTATTCACACTTAACGCAGCGCCCACCACTCCCTGAGGCAGGCTTTTCCTTCGGGGCAGCTTTTACAGCTGCCGGTTAAGCAGCCGTCGGCATCTTCCTGAATCCGCTTCGCTTTGCCCATCGCCTCAAGACGTTGCAGCATGGCCTCGATCATCGCCTGCGGGGTATGCAGCATCTGGCTAAGCTGGGTGGCCTCCATTCTTCCCTGTAGCGCCAGTAAATCACGTACTTCAATTAACGATGCCATGCCGCCTCCTAATGACAGTCGCTTACCGGACTTTCACAGCAGGCCGCCGCGGTTCTGCCTTTCGCCAGCAGATTAACGTCCACACGGCTGCGGGCCCGGCGTAACAGCCCGATCACCACCACGTTAAACAGTACCACTGCCAGGATGCAGACCAGGCTGTACTGCGGATGCTGAGTAAAATTGACCGTCTGGTAGTAGACCGTCGCCAGCGAGTAGGCGATGTTCAGCCCCCACAGCACCGAAAAGCCCATCCAGCCGCGGCTCGATTCGCGGGCGATGGCTCCCATGACCGAGATGCAGGGAATGTAGAGCAGAACGAAGATCAGGTAGCTGTAGGCCGCTGAGGCGCTGCCAAACTTCTCGCTCATCACGCCCATTGCGCCCGTCGCCATCTCGCCGTCGCCTTTGCTGGCTTCAATCGGGTTTGCAAGAACGCTCAGGCTGAAGGTCGCTTTCAGGCTCTGCCAGGTTTCATCCACGGCGCTGACCAGCTCGTCGCCGAGGTGGAAATCGGCCGGGTTAAACGCGGCTTCCTGAATATTCTCGGCGGTATAGAGGGTGTTAAGCGTACCCACCACCACCTCTTTCGCCATTGCGCCGGTGAACAGCCCGACGGTAGCCTGCCAGTTGTCTTCATGCACGCCAATGGGTTTGAACAGCGGGGTGATAACGCGGCTGACGGAGGCCAGGGCGGAGTCGTCAATGTTGTCTACCGCCTTGCCGTTCAGGGAGAAGCTGTTGAGCGCGCTGAGGAAGATGCTGACCACCACAATCACTTTGCCCGCCCGCAGCACAAAGCCTTTAAGCCGCTGCCAGGTCTGGATCAGCAGGCTTTTCAGGTGTGGAACGTGGTAGACCGGCAGCTCCATCACAAACGGGGTCGCCTCACCACGCATGATGGTGTGCTTGAGCATCAGACCGGTAAGGATCGCCATCACGATCCCCAGCACGTAGAGCGAGAAGACCGCCAGGGCCCCCTCCTGGCCAAAGAAGGCGGCGGCAAACACCGCGAAGATCGCCAGCCGTGCGCCGCAGGACATAAACGGCGCCATCATGATGGTCATCAGGCGCTCGCGGGGCGCATCCAGCGTGCGCGCCCCCATCACCGACGGCACGTTGCAGCCGAAGCCGACAATCAGCGGCACGAACGATTTGCCCGGCAGGCCAAGGGCCTGCATCAGACGATCCATCACGAAGGCGGCGCGGGCCATGTAGCCGGAGTCCTCCAGGAAAGAGAGGAACAGATACATCATGCCGATCTGCGGCACCAGCGGCAGGACGGTGTTGATCCCGCCGCCCAGCCCCTGAGCGAGGAAGATAGTCAGCCATTCCGGCAGATGCAGCGTATAACCCAGCCACTGAATGCCGTGAATAAAGAGGGCGACGGAGCCGACGTCAAACAGCGGCTGCAGCGCGCCGCCAATGTTGATGGCCAGCAGGAACATCACGTACATCACCAGCAGAAAGACCGGCAGACCGAGGAAACGGTTGAGGATGACCGTGTCCATCGCCTGGGTAAAACGGCTCGGCTCGGCGGTAAGGGCATTGCTGACCACGTCGCAAATGGCAGCGATGCTTTGATAGCGGGCATCGGCAATGTGCAGGGCAGGGTCGTCCAGCTCGTCATTCAGTCGCGCAAGGGAGGCATCCAGCTGGTGGGCGGCATCACCGGCATAGGCACGACTGTAGATATCGCCTTCCAGCATTTGCAGGCCGAGCCAGTGGCGCTGTCTGAACGGCATGCTGTGCGCCATTGCCTTTGCGAGGATCCCGGCTTCACGCAGCAGGGGCTGGGCATAGTGCACCAGCTCCACCTCAGCATTGCGGCTGTGGCGGTCAATGGCAAGCTTCAGGGCGTCGATACCGCGGGCGCGGGTTGAGACCAGCGGCACCACCGGGCAACCGAGACGGGCGGAAAGCGCGTCGACATCGATGCGGATCTGCTGTTTTTCCGCAATATCGAGCATGTTCAGCGCCACCACGCAGGGGATACCCAGCTCCAGAAGCTGCAACGTGAGGTAGAGGTTTCGCTCAAGGTTTGAGGCGTCCACCACATTGATCAGCAGGTCGGCGTCGCCGCTCAGAATATAGTGGCAGGCGATCTGCTCATCGAGCGAGGTCTGGGAGGAGATGGTGGTTAACGAGTAGGTGCCGGGCAGATCGACGAGGGTGACCTGATTGTCGGTGGTCGTAAACTGGCCCTCTTTACGCTCGACCGTGACGCCCGCCCAGTTACCGACGCGCTGACGGGCGCCGGTAAGCTGGTTAAATAACGTTGTCTTGCCGGAATTGGGGTTGCCAATTAAGCCAATGGTTAATTTTTTCATTTTTTCAGACTCGCTACGAGAGCTGGCGTTTTATTGTGACAGAGCTTCAACTTCTATTAAGGCGAGATCTTTCTTACGCAGAACCAGATTCACACGTCGGGTTTCGATATGGACCGGATCGCCCAGCGGGGCCACACGTACAACGTGGAATGAGGAGCCGGGAAGCATTCCTAAAGAGAGCAGCTTCTGGCGATAGGCCGGGCTGATTTCGCGGGTGAAGCCGGTGATCTTCCACGCGCTGTCTGGAGTAAATTGCATAGTGCCTACTTAACGGAAGGTTAAATAATCAACAGACACAATGGTAATGAGAATGGTTTCTATCATCAATATTAAATATGTGACGGAATGTGCATGGCGCTATTAATTTGCAGCCTGGTTGACCTTGCTCAATATTTACGGCGCTGAAGGGAAGAGATAAAAAGATTTATTGTTAACGGAGTGATAATTATCGGTTTAAATATGGATGTGCAATAGGTTACATATTGATAAAGAAATGAGTGAGTACATTTTAATGTAATTCGTGCGTTGGGCGACAAAACCGTAGGCCCGGTAAGCGAAGCGCCACCGGGCATTACGTAAGCTAGCGTTTCTTACCCATCGCCGCCGCCAGCGCATCCATCATCGCGCTGTTGCCGGCGGGTTGTGCTTCACGCCCGCGCGGTTTCGCCGCCGGACGCTGCTGACGTGCCTCGCTGTTACCGCCGCCACGACGGGCGTTGGTCTCGCCAGGCTGCTCGTCCAGACGCATGGTGAGGGCGATACGCTTGCGCTGCAGATCCACCTCCAGCACTTTCACTTTTACGATGTCGCCAGCTTTCACCACGGTATGTGGATCTTCCACGAACTTGTCGGCCAGGGAGGAGATATGCACCAGGCCATCCTGATGCACGCCGATATCCACAAACGCGCCAAAGTTGGTGACGTTAGTGACCGCGCCTTCCAGCACCATACCCGGCAGCAGGTCGTTCATCGTCTCGACGCCTTCCGCAAACTGCGCGGTTTTGAACTCCGGACGCGGGTCGCGGCCAGGTTTTTCCAGCTCTTTGATGATGTCGGTCACGGTCGGCACACCGAATTTCTCGTCGGTGAAGTCAACGGCTTTCAGGTTACGCAGCTCGCTGCTGTTGCCCATCAGCGTCTTCAGCGCCTGCTGGGTAGCGGCCAGAATGCGCTCGACCACCGGGTAGGCTTCCGGGTGAACGGTGGAGGCGTCCAGCGGGTTATCGCCGTGGTTGATGCGCAGGAAGCCCGCGCACTGCTCAAACGCTTTCGGCCCGAGACGGCTTACCTTCAGCAGCTGCTGGCGGTTCTGGAACTGACCGTTCTCATCACGCCAGGCGACGATGTTCTGCGCCATCATGCGGGTTAAGCCCGCCACGCGGGTCAGCAGGGGAACGGAGGCGGTATTCAGGTCAACGCCCACGGCGTTCACGCAGTCTTCCACCACCGCGTCCAGCTTACGCGCCAGCTGGGTCTGGCTGACGTCATGCTGGTACTGGCCCACGCCGATGGATTTCGGGTCGATCTTCACCAGCTCCGCCAGCGGATCCTGCAGGCGGCGGGCGATAGAGACCGCGCCGCGCAGGGAAACATCGAGATCCGGGAACTCCTGCGCAGCCAGTTCGGATGCCGAGTAGACCGAGGCCCCCGCTTCGCTGACAATCACCTTCTGGGCGGTCACTTTCGGGAACTGCTTTTGCAGATCGAGGAAGAAACGCTCGGTTTCGCGGGAGGCGGTGCCGTTACCGATCGCCACCAGCTCGACGTTGTGCTTTTCGCACAGCGCCGCAACCGCGACCGCAGCTTTTGCCGCCTGGCCGGTATGCGGATAAATGGTATCGGTGGCCACCAACTTGCCGGTGCCATCCACCACGGCGACCTTCACGCCGGTACGCAGACCCGGATCGAGGCCCATGGTGGCGCGCAGGCCGGCAGGGGCCGCCATCAGCAGGTCGTGCAGGTTACGGGCAAAGACGTTGATCGCTTCGTCCTCGGCGCGCTCGCGCACGGTGCCCATCAGTTCGGTTTCGAGATGCATCAGCACCTTGATACGCCAGGTCCAGCTCACCACCCCTTTGCGCCAGCTGTCTGCCGGGGCGTTGTTCAGGCGCAGACCGAGATGATCGGTGATGATCTGCTCGCCGTGGCTCTCTTTCGGCGGCTCGTCGAACTGCGGGTCGGCGTTCAGGGAGAGCTGCAAAATGCCCTCGTTGCGACCGCGGAACATCGCCAGCGCACGGTGAGAGGGCACGGTTGAAATCGGTTCATGGTGATCGAAGTAGTCGCGGAACTTCGCCCCTTCTTCCTCTTTGCCGCTGACCATGGTGGAGACGATATGGGCATTCTTCCACAGATAATCACGCACTTTTGCCAGCAGGGCTGCATCTTCGGCGAAGCGCTCCATCAGGATGTAGCGAGCGCCATCAAGGGCGGCTTTGGTGTCGGCCACGCCTTTATCGGCATCGATAAATTTCGCGGCTTCGGTTTCCGGGTCGTGTGCGGGTTCGTTCCACAGCAGATCGGCCAGCGGCTCCAGGCCGGCTTCGATGGCAATCTGCCCGCGGGTACGGCGCTTGGGTTTATAGGGAAGATAGAGGTCTTCCAGCTCGGTTTTGCTCAGGGTGCCATTAATGGCTTTTTCCAGATCGCTGGTCAGCTTGCCCTGTTCGCCGATGGATTTCAGAATCGCCTGGCGCCTCTCTTCCAGCTCACGGAGATAGCCAAGGCGGGTCTCCAGGTTACGCAGCTGCGTATCATCCAGACCGCCGGTGACTTCCTTACGATAACGTGCAATAAACGGCACGGTGTTCCCTTCATCAAGCAGGCGAACGGCAGCTTCTACCTGTTCAGCCCTTGCCTGAAGTTCACCCGCAATAATGCGGCAGAGCGAATCTTTCATCATGGCTATTTCATCTTGTGGGTCAAAAAATCAGGGGATAGTTATACGGACTGGCACAGCAAAATGCCAGTCGCGGGGGGCGCTCCAGGACTATTTTACGTACTCAATTTCATTTACATACCAGCTGGCTTCTCCCGCCGGGGTCTGGACGATAGCCAGATCGCCCACCTCTTTTTTCAGCAGCGCGCGGGCCATTGGCGAATCGATGGAGATGTAATCCTTACGACCAAAAATTTCATCGTAACCGACGATACGAAAGCGCTTGAGATCGCCATCGTCGTTTTCAATTTCGACCCATGCGCCGAAGAAGACTTTGCCCTCCTGCTGCGGGGAATAGTCGACGATTTTCAGGTTCTCAAGGCATTTGGTCAGATAACGCACCCGGCGGTCGATTTCGCGCAGCCGCTTTTTGTTGTACTGGTAGTCGGCATTCTCACTGCGATCGCCGAGACTTGCTGCCCAGGTCACTTTTTTCGTCACTTCCGGGCGCTCTTCCCGCCACAGGGTGTCCAGCTCTTTCTTCAGGTTTTCATACCCTTCGCGGGTGATCAGGGGCGTTTTCATTCTTTTGCCTTACGACGAGGTTGCTTACCTTGCGCACATTACGTATCACTTATCTTAACAGACAGGATTAATAATGAGTTATGTGATGGAATGTATATATAAGCTGCTGTTAAATATGCTTTGTAACAATTTCGACTAGAATTTATACCAGAATTAGCTGGTCGTAGACGCGCACTTTTTTAGAATACGCATCTGCAAGATTATCCGAACCTTTGGGAGTACTGACAATGCAAGAGAATTATAAGATTCTGGTGGTGGATGACGACATGCGCCTGCGTGCGCTCCTTGAGCGTTATCTGACCGAGCAGGGCTTCCAGGTTCGTAGCGTGGCTAACGCCGAACAGATGGATCGCCTGCTGACCCGCGAATCCTTCCACCTGATGGTGCTGGATCTGATGCTGCCGGGCGAAGATGGCCTCTCTATCTGCCGCCGTCTGCGCAGCCAAAGCAACCCAATGCCGATCATTATGGTGACGGCGAAAGGGGAAGAGGTTGACCGTATCGTGGGGCTGGAAATTGGCGCCGACGACTACATTCCAAAACCGTTTAACCCGCGTGAGCTGCTGGCGCGTATCCGTGCCGTACTGCGCCGTCAGGCGAACGAACTGCCTGGCGCACCGTCGCAGGAAGAGGCGGTAATCGCCTTCGGTAAGTTCAAGCTGAATCTCGGCACCCGCGAGATGTTCCGCGAAGATGAGCCGATGCCGCTCACCAGCGGTGAGTTCGCGGTGCTGAAAGCGCTGGTCAGCCACCCGCGCGAGCCGCTGTCGCGCGATAAGCTGATGAATCTGGCCCGTGGCCGTGAGTACTCCGCGATGGAGCGTTCCATCGACGTACAGATCTCCCGCCTGCGCCGCATGGTGGAAGAGGATCCGGCGCATCCGCGCTATATCCAGACCGTCTGGGGTCTGGGCTACGTGTTTGTCCCGGACGGCTCTAAAGCATGAGGCGAATGCGTTTTTCGCCGCGAAGCTCGTTTGCCCGCACCCTGTTACTGATCGTCACCCTGCTGTTTGTCAGCCTGGTGACGACCTATCTGGTGGTGCTGAACTTTGCGATCCTACCGAGCCTTCAGCAGTTTAATAAGGTCCTGGCCTACGAAGTGCGTATGCTGATGACCGATAAACTGCAGCTGGAAGATGGCACGCAGCTGGTGGTTCCCCCTGCGTTTCGCCGTGAAATCTACCGTGAGCTGGGGATATCGCTCTACTCTAACGAAGCGGCGGAAGACGCAGGTCTGCGCTGGGCGCAACATTATGAATTTTTAAGCCAGCAGATGGCGCAGCAGCTGGGCGGCCCAACGGAAGTACGCGTTGAGGTCAACAAAAGCTCGCCGGTGGTCTGGCTAAAAACCTGGCTCTCACCCAACATCTGGGTACGCGTGCCCCTCACCGAAATCCATCAGGGCGACTTCTCGCCGCTGTTCCGCTACACCCTGGCGATCATGCTGCTGGCGATAGGCGGCGCGTGGCTGTTTATCCGCATCCAGAACCGACCTCTGGTCGACCTGGAGCATGCGGCGCTCCAGGTCGGTAAAGGGATTATTCCTCCTCCGCTGCGCGAATATGGTGCGTCGGAAGTGCGTTCCGTTACCCGCGCGTTCAACCATATGGCGGCGGGGGTGAAACAACTGGCCGATGACCGTACCCTGCTGATGGCTGGCGTCAGCCATGACCTGCGCACCCCGTTAACGCGTATCCGTCTGGCGACCGAAATGATGGGCGAGGAAGATGGCTACCTGGCGGAGTCCATCAACAAGGACATCGAAGAGTGCAACGCCATTATCGAGCAGTTCATCGACTACCTGCGCACCGGGCAGGAGATGCCGATGGAGATGGCGGATCTGAACGCGGTGCTGGGTGAAGTGGTGGCGGCCGAAAGCGGCTACGAGCGTGAGATCGAAACCGATCTGCAGCCGGGCGATATCACCGTGCGGATGCACCCGCTCTCCATTAAGCGCGCCGTGGCGAATATGGTGGTCAATGCCGCCCGGTACGGCAACGGCTGGATCAAGGTCAGCAGCGGCTCCGAGCTGAGCCGCGCCTGGTTCCAGGTGGAAGATGACGGCCCGGGGATCAAACCGGAGCAGCGTAAACACCTGTTCCAGCCGTTTGTGCGCGGCGACAGCGCGCGCAGCACCAGCGGCACCGGTTTAGGTCTGGCGATTGTGCAGCGTATTGTGGATAACCATAACGGTCTGCTGGAGATTGGCACCAGCGAACGGGGTGGGTTGAGTATCCGCGCCTGGCTGCCGGTTCCATTTCCGCGCGGGGCAGGCGAAAGAGAGTTAACAGCAAAACGGTAACCCGCAGGTTACCGTTTTTATGGGCATGCCGGGTAAGCGCAGCGCTACCCGGCACAATTTTTACAGCTTCGGACCCGCACTCACCAACGCCGCACCCGCTGGCGTATCGGTGTACTTCTCAAAGTTTTGCACAAACAGCTTCGCAAGCGTGGTGGCTTTTTCCTGCCACTGCTCCGGCGACGCGTAGGTGTTGCGTGGGTCGAGGATATGGCTGTCCACGCCCGGCAGTTCGGTCGGGATTGCCAGATCGAACATCGGCAGGGTGAAGGTTTCCGCATCATCCAGCGAACCATTCAGAATGGCGTCGATAATAGCGCGGGTATCTTTGATGGAGATACGTTTGCCAGTGCCGTTCCAGCCGGTGTTGACCAGATACGCCTGGGCACCCGAGGCCTGCATGCGTTTTACCAGCACTTCGGCGTACTGCGTCGGGTGCAGCGACAGGAAGGCTGCGCCAAAGCAGGCGGAGAAGGTAGGCGTCGGCTCAGTCACACCCCGTTCGGTACCGGCCAGCTTGGCGGTAAACCCGGAGAGGAAGTGATACTGCGTCTGGCTGGCGGTAAGGCGTGAAACCGGCGGCAGCACACCAAACGCGTCGGCGGTGAGAAAGATCACCTTGGTCGCGTGGCCCGCTTTTGAAACAGGCTTAACGATATTGTCGATGTGGTAGATAGGGTAGCTGACGCGGGTGTTTTCCGTTTTTGACGCATCGTCAAAATCGACCGTGCCGTCAGCACGTACCGTCACGTTCTCCAGCAGCGCATCACGGCGGATCGCCTGGAAGATATCCGGCTCCGCTTCAGCCGACAGACGAATGGTCTTGGCGTAACAGCCGCCTTCGAAGTTAAACACGCCGTCGTCATCCCAGCCGTGCTCGTCATCGCCAATCAGGCGGCGTTTCGGATCGGTGGAGAGAGTAGTTTTACCGGTGCCGGAGAGGCCAAAGAAGACCGCCACGTCGCCTTTCTCGCCCACGTTCGCCGAGCAGTGCATGGAGGCAATACCTTTTAACGGCAGCAGGTAGTTCATCACCGAGAACATCCCTTTCTTCATTTCGCCGCCGTACCAGGTGCCGCCGATAAGCTGGATACGCTCCGTCAGGTTAAAGGCGACAAAGTTTTCCGAGTTCAGCCCCTGCTCTTTCCACTGCGGGTTGGTGCATTTCGCACCGTTCATCACCACAAAGTCAGGCTCGAAGCTCTGTAACTCTTCCTCGGTCGGGCGAATGAACATGTTCTTCACGAAATGGGCCTGCCAGGCGACTTCAGTGATAAAACGAACGGAAAGACGGGTATCGGCGTTGGCACCGCAGTAAGCGTCGATAATGAACAGACGTTTACCGGAAAGTTGTTGGGTGACGAGGGATTTCAGATGCTGCCAGATTTCAGGGGAGATCGCTTTGTTGTCGTTCTTCCCTTTGCCGTGATCGGCCCACCACAGGGTGTCGCGGGTGGTGTCGTCACGAACAATGTACTTATCTTTCGGCGAACGGCCGGTAAAAATACCGGTGTCGACAGCGATAGCGCCGGTCGTCGTCAATATACCGCGCTCGTATCCTTCGAGTGCTGGATTGAGCTCTTCCTGATAAAGCGTATCGTAATCAGGGTTATAGACGATATCGCGAGCGTCGTTGATACCATAAGCCTTGAGATCTTGCGGGGTTAAACCATTAACACGCATATCACTGCTCCTTAGCCAATTTATACTGCCTGAAATTGTAGGGGTTTTCTTCGAATGTTAACCGCGACCGGGCTCATAGATTTGCGTATCTGGACAAAAACCCTTTATGACGGAAAACGCTGTGACTCCTGTCACTTTGCGGTGCAGATTATGGCAGGAATCACTTTTCGGTTGGGGAAAATGTTCCGAAAAGGTTAATGAGCGATAAATTAAACTACGAGAATGTGAATGTAAGCGCATACATGAAAGAAAATTACGAAAGTCTTACATCACTGATAACGATTCAGCAGATTGGGGTAAATAGTGAATGAAATTAATGAGTAGAGGAGGGGGAAAGGTTAACTGCCCCCTCAAGAGGGCAGTTAACGGCAGGACTTAGTGCAGCTGCGGATCGGCCGGGGAGGCGTTGTTGCGGATCTCGGCAATGTCCATTGCGTTAAAGACGTAATGAGAGCCGCAGTAATCGCAGTTCATGTCGATTTCGCCATCTTCTGCCAGGATGCTGTCAATCTCTTCATCCGGCAATGTTTTCAGCGCACCCGCGCAGCGTTCACGGGAACAGGTGCACTTGAACTCGACATCCTGCGGATCGTAGAGCGTCACCTCTTCTTCGTGATACAGGCGCCACAGTACTTCGTTCGCCGGTAAGGTGAACAGCTCTTCGGCTTTGATGGTTTCGGTCAGGGTGGCCAGGTGATCGAAATCATCTGCCTGCGCGTTCTGGGCTGGCAGTACCTGGAGCAGCATCCCGCCGGCACACGGCTGGCCGTCGACTTCGCCGGTACGGATAAACAGGCGCGTCGGCAGCTGTTCGGAGCGCAGGAAGTAGTCTTCCAGGCAGGCTGCCAGCGTATCGCCTTCCAGACCGACGACCCCCTGATAGCGCTCGCCCTCTTCCGGGGAGATGGTGATCACCAGGTAGCCATTGCCCACCAGCGTTTTCAGGTCTGCGTTTTCAGGGATATCGCCCTGTACGCGCGCCACGCCGCGCATCTGCTGCTGGTTGTTGCCGTTGATCACCGCCAGGCTCATCGGGCCATCACCCTGCAGCTGCACGGTGATGTCACCGGCAAATTTCAGGGTCGCAGTCAGCAGGCTGGTCGCGACCAGCAGCTCGCCCAGCACGGTTTTCACCGGCAGCGGGTAGTTGTGGTTTTCCAGGATCTGTTTCCAGGTTTCGGATACGGTAACCAGCTCGCCGCGAACGGCAAATTGTTCAAACAGATAGCGGTGTAATTGGTCGTGTTGGGCCATAGTCATCTCTCGTTCAGCAAGAATCACTCATTCTCGCCATTTTTAAATTTAATCAGATCGCGACGTTCTTTCTTGTCAGGGCGTCTGTCGGGATGCGGCATGGTCAGGGCATTCAGCTTTCGCGCCTGCGCCATCTTTTCGCGCTTCTCCACGCTTTCTGCCGTCTCTTCGTACAGGGTGCTGGCTTCCACTGCCGGGCGACGTTGTTCGGTTACGTTCTTCACGATCACCGTCCGCTCGTCGTTGCCCTGACGCAGGGTCAGGGTGGCGTTCAGCTCCACGAGCTTGCTCGGCTTGCTGCGCTGCCCGTTGTAATGCACCTTGCCGCCTTCAATCATTTCGCGGGCGAGAGCGCGCGTTTTGTAAAAGCGGGCAGCCCATAACCATTTATCCAGTCTTACCCCTTCAGAGGGTTTCTCTTTCATGGCGTCTCCTTCACGGTGAGTGAGGGGATCATCCGGCGATAGTCGTTCATCCCCGGATGTCGCAGATAGCTTTTTTCAGCCAGGCCAGAATCAGGATTGGTCACGCCAAGGCAATAACGAATGCCAAATTTTGCCGCCGCATCCAGAATGGGTTCGCTGTCATCAATGAACAACGTTCTTTCTGGCTGCAGGCCGGTCTCTTCTGCCACCGCCTGCCACAATCGCTGATCCTCTTTCGGATAACCAAATGTGTGGGTGGAAAGTAATAAATCAAGGTGTGAACCCAGCCCGGTATGTTCCAGCTTCACCGCCAGATTATGCGGGTGCGCGTTGGTCAGCAAAATGCGCCGCTTGCCGCTGGCTTTGAGTGCCTCCAGAAAGGGGACGGTATCTTCACGCAAAACGGCGCGCGGGCCCTGAGCAGTGGTCATGGCACAAATATCCAGACCAAGGCGTTCGCTCCAGTAGTCCAGACAGTACCAGTTTAGCGTATGTTGTACGGCGGTATATTGCTGGCGTATGAATTCCTGCGCCTCCAGCGGGGTGATCCCTTGCTGCTCGCCGTAGGTTTCCGGCACCAGTTTTTGCCAGAAGTAGTTATCAAACGCGAGGTCCAGCAGCGTGCCGTCCATATCCAGCAGAACGGTATCAACGTCCTGCCAGGCGATATCAAGATGCATAGGGAATACTCCAGCCAGAAGAATCGTGCGCGACAGGGTAGCATATCTGCTCGCGCACAGAGGTTATCCGATCAGGCTCTCAGGGGTAGGAACAAGCTTCGGATAGAGGCAATTTTCGTAGTACTGCTGGATCTCCGCCAGGCGGGTGCGCGAGCGCTGGTAGCGGCGTAACGCCATCACGCCGTTCCAGATAATGCAGACCACCATCGCCAGCATCAGCAGCGAAGTGGCAATGTAGCGCCATAAAACGGCGCTATCCGGTATCCGGTGCAGCTCGATATGACGGGTGCCATTGGCATCGGTAAAGATGCCGGTGACAATCCCTTCGGCGCTGAACGGCGTACGCATCAGCATCTGCGCCAGTCGTTGAAACTCTTCCCACTGCTCCTGCGCAGGGTAGTCATACAGCGCTACCGGCGGGTAGGGCTGATCGACCAGATCGCTGCCTTCATCGCTGACAATCACAAAGCCGCCGGGTGCCGGGCTGTTAAGCGCCTGCGCGGCACGTGAAGTTTCGCGCATAACGAATGGCGCGGTAGAGGTGGCGACCAGGTTTTCCAGCGACTCGGCGCTCACCGGACGCAGCAGGACGTTAACACCATCAAGACGGCCATTCGTGGCACGTTTCACCAGCGCTTCCCAGTCTTTGCTGTTGCCGAGGTTTACCAGCGCGTTCTTCAGCCGGATGCACTCATCCGCCTCTGCGCACAGATCCTGGGTCTTCAGTACGATATCGCCAAAATCATCCAGCAGGATCATGCCCGATTTCTGAATGGCGGAGCGCAACGCCGGGCTGACTCGCGTTATATCTTCCGGTTTTGGATGGAGCTGTCGGCTCAGGGCCTGGGTCAGCGCCGTGGCTTTGTTAACCGTGTCCGATTCCGGCAGCGGCAGCGGGGCCGCGTCATTCCAGATCAGCTGCGAGCAGTCAAAAGGCGCAAAAGGCGAACTCTGGCGGGCGTTCCAGTTGCCCGGCGCGTGGATATTACACATTCCCGTTCCCTTCAGATTCAGCGTATCGCCGACACGCACGCCGGCGTTTTCAAGCTGCTCGACGCTGGTGGCCTCGATGGTCTGGGCGCCTTTGATCCACGACAGGGTAAATTTAATCGGCATATCCAGCGGCACGAGGAAAATCAGCATCGCCAGCACCAGCGCTGCGCCACAGGCAATCACCGTGCTGCGCAACCAGTGCTGCAGCGGGAAGTTTTTCACTTCGTCATGCAGGGATAAGTAACGTCCCTGGCGCACCACATGCCTGTCCAGATAGATATCAACGTCGGTCTTTTGCCCTAAATCCTGGGCCAGCCACGGCTGCCAGTGGCGCGGGTAGATCAGGTCAATAATGCCCATCGAGATGTTGTTGACGTGATCCTGATCGTTTTCGCCAAACAGACCCCAGCGCTTTGGCGTTCCGCGCAGGCAGTGGATCTCACGCAGCGCGTTTTTCGCTGGCGGGGCAAATAATCCCCATAAGCCCGCCGCCAGCAGCAGCACGCCGCCACCGGCAAGCCACGGAGCAAACACATCCGGGCTCAGCAGGCAGAAGAAGAACAGCAGGAAGGCGGCGACAATCAGCAGCGCTTCACGAATGCCATCCGGGCGGCTGAGGGCATACTCTTCGTGAGTCTCCTGACGAATGTTCAGCAGCTCGATCTGCTCTGTCTCTTCGCCACGAATCGACGCCTGGGTTGAGCTGACATGTTCCAGCGCCAGATGCGGCGCTTCCTGGACATACTCGGCGATGGAGTGGCCGTTCAGGACAATCACCAGCGGGATAGTGTCGGTGTGGATCAGCTCAACGCTGTTTTCATCATTGATGTACTGCTCCCAGAACGGCGGCAGGTGCACTTCGATGGAGTCGAGGTAGTAGCGCCATTTATTGGGATCGTCTGTGGTAATGCCATAGCGGGTAATGGAGCGCGTCAGGCAGAGCACGGTATTGCTCTCAGCGTTCAGGCTTAACGAGACCGGGGCCGCGCTGGCACCTGTCGCAGGCATCTGCTGAATGCGGTTAAACGACTCGAGATATTGCTCAATCGCGCTGCGCTCTTCGGCGGCGAGTTTACGTGTGCTCGCCCCGGTAAAGGCGTTGAGATAAGGCAGGCGATATCGACGCTGCGAACGACGTCTGAACAACCACCCTGCAATCAATGCGCAGGCCAGCATAGCAGCGATAATTATTAAAATGGTGCTCATGCTTTCCCCATCTTACTTTTCTTACAGGTGTAGTCAGTAGCACCTTATAACAGTGAATGCGTGTCTGTGGTTGGCTATCGGCATGTAAGGCGTTGAACTTGAGCAATTTGAAGCGCATCCCAGTGTTCGCTGATGATAGCAAAGGCAACCGTGGCGGAATATCAGCAAATTCCTGGAATAATTTCAACCTATTGACTTTTGTGTTGAAATGCGTAATGAATCTGATTAGGTTGCACAAATGTAAATAAAGCGCGAATGACATTGCCGAAACCGTGCGGCGTATCGCACAATGAGGCCAGTTCACCCAGCAAAGACCCGTCAAAATGAGCAAACCCTTACAAAAGCCCACTATCCTGAATGTGGAGACCGTCGCCAAATCGCGGCTGTTTAACGTTGAGAGCGTGGACCTGGAGTTCAGTAACGGCGTGCGCCGCGTCTACGAGCGTATGCGTCCCTCCACGCGCGAAGCCGTCATGATTGTGCCTATTGTCGACGAGCATCTGATCCTGATCCGCGAATACGCGGTGGGAACGGAATCTTATGAGCTGGGCTTCTCCAAAGGACTTATCGATCCCGGCGAGTCGGTTTATGAAGCTGCGAACCGTGAACTGAAAGAAGAGGTAGGTTTTGGCGCAAAGGAGCTTACCTTCCTGAAAAAACTCAGCATGGCGCCCTCCTATTTCTCCAGCAAGATGAATATCGTGCTGGCGGAAGATCTCTATCCTGAATCGCTGGAAGGCGATGAACCTGAACCGCTGCCGCAGGTACGCTGGCCGCTGGCGCATCTGATGGATCTGCTTGAAGAGCCCGATTTTAACGAAGCCCGAAACGTGAGCGCACTGTTTCTGGTGCGGGAGTGGCTGAAAGGGCAGGGAAGGCTGTAGCGGAAAGTCCCCCCTCCACAGGGAAGGGGGAGATAGATCAGAATAGTTCTTGCGTTTCGCCGTTATCTATCAACGTTGTACCCACCTCATGCACCACCTGATGCGTTGGCTGCGTACCTTCGATGAAATACTCCTCACGACTGTTACCCCCGTTAGCCAGCTGACCGCTGCTGCGATCGATATTGACCGTTACGATGCCCGGCGGTGGCGTGAGCGGCTCTTCCGGTACGCCATCAAGAACGATCTTCATAAAGGCATCCCACGCGGGCTGCGCGCTTTTGGCTCCGCCCTCGTAACCGGAGATCTGATCTTTAATCGCCCCGGAAGCCGTGGTACGACCTAAATCGCGACGGTGATCGTCAAAGCCGATCCACACCGAAGTGACCGCGCCCGGGCCATAACCTGAGAACCAGGCATCTTTGGAGCTGTTGGTGGTGCCGGTTTTGCCGCCGATATCCTTGCGCTGCAAATCACGACCGGCACGCCAGCCTGTACCCTGCCAGCCCGGTTCACCAAAGATGTTGCTGTTCAGCGCGCTCTTGATCAGGAACGCCAGCGGAGTGTTAATCACGTGCGGGGCGTACTCCTGAGCACCGGTCTGGGCGACCAGCGCCTGGTTCGCCTGCTGGAGCTGCGGCATCGGCACCGCCGCATTTTGCCGCTCCTGTGAAATCGCCACATCCTCCATGTCCTGGTTGTTCAGCGCGTCTGACTTAGGCGTATCGCCATAGATGACGGGAATGTCACACTCGGCGCAGGCGATCTTCGGCTTGGCCTCGAACAGCACGCCGCCCTGGTCGTTCTCGATTTTGCTGATGAAGAACGGATCGACCAGGAAGCCGCCGTTGGCCATCACCGCATAACCGCGGGCGACCTGTAGCGGGGTAAACGACGCGGAGCCCAGCGCCAGCGACTCGGTATGCACGATATTCTGCGCCGGGAAGCCGAAGCGCTGCAGGTACTCCGCCGCATAATCGACGCCCATGGCACGCATGGCGCGCACCATCACTACGTTTTTCGACTGCCCCAGTCCCTGACGCAGGCGAATCGGACCCGCGTACTCTGCCGGTGAGTTTTTTGGCCGCCAGTCGGAACCGGCCCCGGCATCCCAGCGGGAGATCGGCACGTCATTGAGAATACTGGCGAGGGTTAGACCCTTGTCCATTGCCGCGGTGTAGAGGAACGGCTTGATATTGGAACCGACCTGACGCAGCGCCTGAGTGGCACGGTTAAACTTGCTCTGATTGAAGTCGAAGCCGCCCACCAGCGCCAGGACCGCGCCGTTATGCGGGTCGATAGAGACCAGCGCCGAGTTAACGTCCGGGATCTGTCCCAGCCACCAGGCGTCGTTAACCTGGCGGACCCAGATTTGCTGGCCCACCTGTACTACGTCGGTCACTTTGCGTGGCGTCGCGCCCTGCTGTGTATCAGAGCGATACGGACGTGCCCAGCGTACCCCTTCCATCCGCAGCGACACGGAGGTGCCATCGGCGAGCATCGCCGTGGCTTCCTGCGGATTGGCCTGGGTCACCACCGCCGCCACGAAGGGCCCATAGCCCGGCAGCGGCTTCAGGGTGTCGGTAATTTTTTTACTGCTCCAGGCAGATTCACCCACCTTCCACAGCACGTTTGACGGGCCGCGGTAGCCGTGGCGCATATCGTAATCAATGACGTTGTTACGCACCGCCTGCTGCGCGCCCTGCTGGATGTTGCGGCTGATGGTGGTGTAGACGCGGTAGCCATCCTCGTAGGCTTGTTCGCCGTAGCGGGAGACCATCTCCTGACGAACCATTTCACTCAGATAGGGGGCGGAGAAGGCAATTTCCGGCGCGTGATAGTTGGCATCAATCACCTCACTGCGCGCCTGATCGTACTGCGTCTGGCTGATATAGCCCTCGCTCAGCATACGCGACAGCACCACATTGCGACGTGCTGTCGCGCGATCCAGCGAGTAGAGCGGGTTGAAGGTGGAAGGTGCCTTCGGCAAACCGGCGATGGTCGCCATTTCACTCAGGGTCAGCTGCTCGATGGATTTACCGAAATAGACCTGCGCCGCCGCGCCCACGCCATAGGCACGGTAGCCGAGATAGATCTTGTTGAGGTAAAGCTCAAGGATCTCATCTTTATTCAGCAGCTGCTCAATGCGGATCGCCAGGAAGACTTCCTTAATCTTACGCATCAGCGTTTTTTCAGGGCTCAGGAAGAAGTTACGCGCCAGCTGCTGGGTGATGGTACTCGCCCCCTGCGAAGCATGGCCGGAGAAGAGCGCCACGCTTGCGGCACGGAAAATCCCCACCGGGTCGACGCCGTGGTGCTCATAAAAGCGGCTATCTTCTGTGGCAATAAAGGCTTTCACCATTTCTGGCGGAATTTGATTCAGCGTCAGCGGGATACGCCGCTTTTCGCCGTACTGGGCAATCAGCTCGCCATCGGCGCTATAAACCTGCATCGGGATCTGAAGGCGTACGTCACGAAGCGTAGCGACATCAGGCAGTTGCGGCTCAATATATTTGTACAAACCAAAAATCGAGCCTGCTCCAAGCAGAATGCAACAGACTGCAAGGATCAATAAATACTTTACGAACTTCACTGGAGATTTCCCATTTAGTTTGAACTGGGCAGTTTCTAAACAATCGCGCGGTAGTATAAAGGCAAGCCTGTAGCATTGATATAGCCGTTATCCCCCCGGACGATAAGGAGATCGTGAAACATGGTATTTAAAACATGGCGAACAGGCGTTCATATTCAACAGGATAAGGTGCTGGCCGTCGCGCTGGTACGCAGAAAGTCGGGCTGGGGGCTGCGCCGCTGGTGGCAGCTCCCCCTCGCGGAGGGTGTTATCCGCGACGGGCAAATTCTTCAGCCCGAACAACTGGCTGCAGCGCTGCGCGAGTGGCGACAGTGGCTGCCTTACCAGCATCAGGTACTTCTCGCCTTTCCGGCCGCCCGCACCCTGCAACGCACCTTTCCGCGCCCGGCGATAACCCTGCGCGACAGCGAAGAGACGGCCTGGATTGGCGCGGCCTTGAGCCGCGAGCTGGAGATGGCACCCGATGCCCTGCGTTTTGATTATGCGGAAGATACGTTCAGCCAGGGGTATCAGGTTACCGCGGCACAAAATAAAGAGATCGCCACGCTGCTGGAGCTGGCCCGGGTGTTGCGTCTGCGGCTGGCCGCGATCACACCCGATGCCGGGGCGCTGGCCCATTTTCTGCCTTTTGTAGACGCGCCTGCCCAGTGCGTTGCCTGGCGCGATCGGGATCAATGGCTATGGGCGATGCGTCACCAGTGGGGCAGGCGTGGGCTGGCGGAGGCGCCCGATGTTGAAAGCCTTGCAGCCCTGCTGGCGCTAAGGGTTGAGGAGATCGCCTGCTGCGATATGCGCAGTTTCGACCCCTGGAACGTGTTGTCCCACCGGCAACCGCCGCTGCCTGAAAATGGCGCGGATTTTAGCGTCGCACTGGCGTTAGCGCTGGCGACGGGAGGCTATGCGCGATGAGCGCGGCCAATCTGCTGCCGTGGCGTCAGCAACAAAAACGCCACTGCCTGCGCTTCTGGGGCTTGCTGTTCACCGGCTCGCTGCTGGTAACGCTGGGGCTCTGGACCGCCCGGCGGGCCGACGCCCCGCTGCAAGCGCAGGTTTTCGCGCAACGACAGGCCAGCGATGTGGCGCTGAGGCAGGCGCTGGCGCAGCGGCAAACGCAGTGGACGGCGCGTATTGTTCAGCGCCAGCAACAGCAGCGCTGGGCGCAAAAAAAAGCGCAGACGGAGGCATGGCAGACGATCCTCATCGCCCTGGCCCGCGCCCTGCCGGAGCAGGCATGGCTGGCGCAGCTCCGTTTCCAGCACTCTACCCTCTCCCTGAGTGGCTACGCCGCCACGTTACCGGCGCTTGCGGCGCTGGAGAGAGCGCTACGCCAGCTGCCGGGGTTTACCCCCACCGCGCCCGGCGAGATGCGCCAGGACGCGCAGGGGCGCTGGCAATTTAGCTGGGCGCTGACCCGCAAGGAGCAGGCTGATGCGGATCCCTCCTGACATCTGGTACGCGTTGTCCCCGCGCTGGCGCTGGCTGTGCTGGGGTCTCAGCTCAGGGTTGATGCTGCTCTGCGTGATCGGGGGGCAGCTAGGCATGCAGCAGCAACAGCTTGCCACGCATCAGGCTCAGCACGCGCGTGACGCGGCGATCAACGGCCGCTTATGGACCGCGGTGCGTAAGCTCTCGCCCGTTGAGGAGGCGCCATCGTCCGTGGCGTCACGGCCCTTTTCGCCGCTGGAGTTCGATACCGGTGAGCTACGCATGGTGCGCTGGCAACCCGTCAGTGCTGGAGGCGAACTGGTGGTCGAGGCGGTCTGGGGGCAGATCCCCGGGCTGTTTGCCACTCTCGCCCAACGCGACGTGGCGGTGGCGCGTTTTACGCTCCAGCCAGAACAGCAAAAGCTGCGCCTCACCCTGCACCTGGAGCGCCAGAATGCGGGTTAGCGGTGGCGTACTGCTTCTGCTGCCGCTTCTTCTCGGCATGCGCGATCCGTTTCAGGCTCCGGTGTCACGCTGCCCCGATGCAGCCCTGAGCCAGTGGCATTATGCCGGGCTGGTATCCGGCGCGGTGCCGGTGGGCATCGTCAGGGATGAAAAGTCCCGCTGGTTGCGGGTGCGTCGCGGCGACACGTTGCCTCAGGGCTGGCGGGTAAGGGTGCTGGATGAAAAGGAGTTGGTCATCGACACGTCTGAGGCGTGTGAACCGCCGTTATGGCGATGGCAACGACAAGGAACGAAACAGGATGAAAAGAGGGATGGTGGCATTGCTGCTGATCGGCGGCCAGACGCTGGCAGCGGAACCGTTGGCCGTGAATCTGGTCGTGGATGATGTGCCGGTCGCCCAGCTTCTGCAGGCCCTGGCGGAGCAGGAGAACCGCAATATGATTATTGCACCGGACGTGAGCGGCAATGTCTCTCTGCGTCTGCAAAAGGTTCCCTGGTTACAGGCGATACAGACGGTGGTGACCAGCGCCGGGCTGGTGATGCGCCAGCAGGAGGGCATCTTTTATATCCACAGCGCCGCCTGGCAACAACAGCAGCAGGCCAGAAAAGAGGCGGAGCGCGCTAAGCGTCAGCTCAGTGTGCCGCTGGAGGCGCGCAGTTTTTCTCTCTCCTATGCGGATGCGGGCGATCTCAGGCAGGCTGCCGAAAAGCTCCTCAGCCCAAAAGGCAGCCTTGCGGTGGACAAACGCACCAACCGTCTGCTGGTGCGCGACAGCCGGGCTGCGCTGGATGCGTTACAGCACTGGGTGGGGCAGATGGATCTGCCGGTAGCCCAGGTCGAGTTGGCGGCACACATTGTCAGCATGAGTGAAAAAAGCCTGCGGGAGCTGGGCGTAAAGTGGAGTCTGGCGCAGGCGCAGCAGCCCGGTAAGCCCGGAGAGCTGACGATACTCAACAGCGATCTTGCGGTGACCAACGCCACGACGCAGGTGGGTTTCACTATCGGCCGGATTAATGGCCGGTTGCTGGACATTGAGCTCTCCGCCCTGGAACAAAAACAGCAGGTGGATATTATCGCCAGCCCGCGTCTGCTGGCGTCGCACATGCAGCCTGCCAGCATTAAACAGGGGAGTGAAATTCCCTATCAGGTCTCCAGCGGAGAGAGCGGCGCGACGTCGGTGGAATTTAAAGAGGCGGTACTGGGCATGGAGGTGACCCCGGTGGTGCTGGCCAATGGACGTGTACGCCTGAAGCTGCGCATCAGCGAGAACAGCCCGGGCCAGGTGCTGAAGCAGGCCGACAGTGAAACCATGACGATAGACAAGCAGGAGATCGAAACCCAGGTAGAGGTCAAAAGTGGTGAAACGCTGGCCTTAGGTGGAATTTTTTCTCAGAGACATAAAAGCGGGAGTGAAAATGTGCCAGGCTTGAGCCGTATCCCCATCCTGGGGCAGTTTTTTCGCCATCAGGGTAAAGACAACGAGCGCCGGGAATTAGTGGTTTTTATTACCCCTCGTCTGGTTGCGACACCCTGATAAGCGGTAACGCCCCACCTGATTTTGCATTCTGTTTGTTGCAGATGTTTGACGTGGGGCATTAATTAGCATACAAGGAGTACCGATTTGAGAATCAGCCTACTCAATCTCACACCTTAACAACTTAAGCGGCAGGCAGGGTGATTTATTCTGTTGCCAAACAAGCTGGAGTATTGAGATAATTTTTAGTCTGACTCTCGCTCTATCGCATATGAGGTTTCAGTTCATGTCCTGTTACGCCAGGTATCGGCGAAGCGGGTTTACCATTAACGAATAGTCTTAGTAGTACCGAAAAAATGGCAGAGAAACGCAATATCTTTCTGGTTGGGCCTATGGGTGCCGGCAAAAGCACTATTGGGCGCCAGTTAGCTCAACAACTCAATATGGAATTTTACGATTCTGATCAAGAGATTGAGAAACGAACCGGAGCTGATGTGGGCTGGGTCTTCGATGTAGAAGGCGAAGAGGGTTTCCGTGACCGAGAAGAAAAAGTCATCAATGAACTTACGGAAAAACAGGGCATTGTGCTGGCTACTGGCGGCGGCTCTGTAAAATCTCGCGAAACTCGCAACCGTCTCTCCGCCCGCGGTGTCGTGGTCTATCTCGAAACGACCATCGAAAAACAACTGGCGCGTACGCAGCGTGATAAAAAACGCCCGTTGCTGCAGGTTGAGACGCCTCCACGTGAAGTTCTGGAAGCGCTGGCAGATGAACGCAATCCCCTGTACGAAGAGATTGCTGACGTCACCATTCGCACAGACGATCAGAGCGCTAAAGTGGTCGCAAACCAGATTATTCATATGCTGGAAAGCAACTGATTCTGGCTTTATATATACTCGCCTGCGGGTAAAAAGTATTTAAGGTGGATGTCGCGCTATGGAGAGGATTACAGTCACTCTCGGTGAACGGAGTTACCCTATCACTATCGCGGCTGGTTTGTTTAACGACCCAGCTTCCTTCTTACCACTGAAAGCGGGTGATCAGGCAATGCTGGTCACCAATGAGACGCTGGCTCCGCTTTATCTCGACCGCGTACGTCAGCTGCTTGAACAGGCTGGCGTGAAGGTCGACAGTGTGATTCTGCCTGATGGCGAACAGTATAAAAGCCTGACGGTACTTGATACCGTCTTCACCGCATTACTGCAAAAACCGCACGGTCGCGACACAACACTGCTGGCATTAGGCGGCGGTGTTGTTGGCGATCTGACCGGGTTTGCGGCAGCAAGCTATCAGCGTGGCGTTCGTTTTATTCAGATCCCGACCACGCTGTTGTCGCAGGTTGACTCTTCTGTTGGCGGCAAAACCGCCGTAAACCATCCGCTTGGCAAAAACATGATTGGCGCGTTCTATCAGCCCGCGTCGGTGGTGGTGGATCTCGACTGCCTGCAAACGCTGCCGAAGCGCGAGCTGGCATCTGGCCTGGCGGAAGTGATCAAGTACGGCATTATTCTGGATGGCGAGTTCTTTAGCTGGCTTGAAGAGAATATGGACGCCTTATTGCGCCTGGATGGTCAGGCGATGGCGTACTGTATTCGCCGTTGTTGTGAGCTGAAAGCAGAAGTGGTTGCCGCAGACGAGCGCGAAACAGGCTTACGTGCTTTACTGAATCTGGGGCACACCTATGGCCATGCTATCGAAGCCGAAATGGGCTACGGTAACTGGCTGCATGGCGAGGCCGTGGCGGCAGGGATGGTGATGGCCGCTCGCACCTCGGAGCGCCTGGGTCAGTTCAGCAAGGCGGATACACAACGCATTATCACGTTGCTTGAGCGTGCCGGGTTACCGGTGACGGGACCGCGCGAAATGTCAGCGCAGGCCTACTTGCCGCACATGATGCGTGATAAAAAAGTATTAGCAGGCGAGATGCGTCTGGTACTCCCGCTTGCAATCGGAAAGAGTGAAGTTCGTGGCGGTGTGCCGCACGATGTCGTTCTTGGCGCTATTGCTGATTGCCAGCAAGCGTAACTATTAGAAAGGTCCGGCTGCGGTAATACGTAGCCATTTTGCTTCAGGTGATGTGCAAAGTCGTAGGCATAAGCCTTTTAGTGGGGTGTTAAATGGATGAATTCAAACCAGAAGACGAGCTGAAACCCGATCCCAGCGATCGTCGTACTGGTCGTACTCGCCAATCTTCAGAACGCGATAACGAGCCGCAAATCAACTTTGATGAGGTCGATCTGGACAATGACGATCCTCGTCCTTCGCGTGGCCGCGCCGCCCGCGAGGAGCGTGAAGAAGAGGATTATGAGTCCGAAGATGATTCAATGGACGAAGCGCCCGTACAGCGTCGCCCGCGCAAGCGTAAGGCCGCTGCGGCGAAACCCGCTTCCCGCCAGTATATTATGATGGGCCTGGGGGTGCTGGTCCTGCTGCTGCTGATTATCGGCGTCGGCTCCGCACTGAAAGCCCCGTCCACCTCGCCTGCTGAACAAACTGCTTCCGGCGAGAAGAGTATCGATCTTTCTGGCAGCGCTGCCGACCAGGCAAATGGCTCGCAGCCAGCGCCAGGCGCTACCTCCGCAGAGAATACGCAGCAGGAGATCTCTCTGCCGCCTGTTGCCTCCACGCCGACTCAGGGCCAGTCTCCGGCTACTCCTGAAGGCCAGCAGCGCGTTGAGGTTCAGGGCAATCTGAATAACGCCCTGACGCAGCCGCAGAGCGAGCAGCAGGTTAACAATGTAGTGGTGAACTCCACCCTGCCGACCGAGCCTGCGACCGTAGCGCCAATCCGTGGTGCTACCGGGCAACAGCAGACGGCGGCGGCAGAATCTGCGCCACGTCAGACTAAACCTGCGCAGCATCAGGAGCGTAAGCAGGCGGTAATTGAGCCGAAGCGTGAAGCGAAGCCGCAGCCTGTTGCGAAAGCAGAAGCGCCTAAAGCAGCCGCGCAGCCGAAGCACACTGAGACGGCAACCAGCGCCCCGGCGAAAGCGCCTGCGACAACCGCGACGGCACCGAAAGCAACGCCAGCGCCGACCGCAACAGCATCGACGCCAGCGGCGAGCGCCCCGGCGGCTTCTGCCAGCACCGGTAAATCGACAGGGAACGTGAGTTCACTGAAGTCTGCGCCGTCCACCAACTACACGTTGCAGCTGAGCAGCTCTTCCAGCTATGACAACCTCAACGGCTGGGCGAAAAAATCGAACCTGAAAAACTTTGTTGTCTATGAGACCACCCGTAACGGTCAGCCATGGTATGTGCTGGTAAGCGGTGTGTACTCATCGAAAGACGAAGCAAAACGCGCGGTTGCCACACTGCCAGCCGACGTTCAGGCGAAAAATCCGTGGGCGAAGCCGATCCGTCAGGTTCAGTCCGATTTGAAGTAATCTGTGAAGCGCAGGATGCTGTCGGAGCTTTCTCCACAGCCGGAGAAGGTGTAATCAGTTAGTCAGCATGAAAAAAAATCGCGCTTTTTTGAAATGGGCAGGGGGGAAATACCCCCTGCTCGATGATATTCAAAAACACCTGCCAGACGGCGAGTGTCTTGTCGAACCCTTTGTTGGTGCGGGCTCGGTATTTCTCAATACCAACTACTCCCGCTATATCCTTGCGGATATCAACAGCGACCTGATCAGTCTTTACAACATCGTAAAAGAGCGTACCGATGAGTACGTCGATGAGGCGCGCAAGCTGTTTACGCCAGAGAACAACACCCCGGACGTTTACTATCAGCATCGCGCTGAGTTTAATCAGTGCCAGGATAAGTTCCGCCGTGCGCTGCTGTTCCTCTATCTTAATCGCCACGGTTACAACGGCCTGTGCCGGTATAATCTGCGTGGTGAATTCAACGTGCCGTTTGGCCGCTACAAGCGTCCCTATTTCCCTCAGGCCGAGCTGTATCACTTTGCTGAAAAAGCGCAGAATGCAGAGTTTTATTGCCTCTCGTATGAAGAGTGTATGAACCTTGCTGACGTCAATTCGGTGGTTTACTGTGACCCCCCGTACGCACCGCTGTCTGCTACGGCGAACTTTACCGCTTATCACACCAACAGCTTTAGCCCTGCCGAGCAGGCGCATCTGGCGGGGATGGCGGAAAAGCTGGTCAGCAAAAGTATCCCGGTGTTAATTTCGAATCACGATACGCCCGATACGCGCGAATGGTACAAGGCCGCGGAGCATTTTCAGGTCAAAGTCCGGCGCAGCATCAGCAGCAACGGCGGCACACGTAAAAAGGTGGACGAACTGCTGGCACTCTATCTGCCCTGAGCCGTTTCGCCCGCCGTTAAACAAAGTTCAAGGAGATGCGGATGAAACAGTATTTGATTGCACCCTCAATTCTTTCGGCTGATTTTGCCCGGCTGGGCGAAGATACCGCGAAAGCACTGGCTGCCGGTGCGGATGTCGTTCATTTCGACGTTATGGATAACCACTACGTGCCTAACCTGACCATCGGCCCGATGGTCCTGAAGGCGCTGCGCAATTATGGCGTGACCGCACCGATTGACGTGCACCTGATGGTAAAACCGGTCGATCGCATCGTGCCAGATTTTGCCGCCGCGGGTGCCAGCATCATCACCTTCCATCCTGAAGCCTCCGAACACGTTGACCGTACGCTACAGCTGATCAAAGAGCACGGCTGTAAGGCGGGCCTGGTCTTCAATCCGGCCACGCCGCTGAGCTACCTGGATTACGTCATGGACAAGCTGGACGTGATCCTGCTGATGTCCGTTAACCCGGGCTTTGGCGGGCAGTCTTTCATTCCGCATACGCTGGATAAACTGCGGGAAGTACGTCGCCGTATCGACGAGTCTGGCTTTGATATCCGCCTCGAAGTGGATGGCGGCGTGAAGGTCAGCAACATCGGCGAAATCGCGGCGGCGGGGGCAGATATGTTTGTCGCGGGTTCGGCTATTTTCGATCAGCCGGACTACAAAAAAGTCATTGATGAAATGCGCAGTGAACTGGCGAAGGTAAGTCATGGATAATTTGCAGGCAATTCGGGGTGTTGCATTTGACCTCGACGGTACGCTGGTGGACAGCGCACCGGGTTTAACCGCGGCGGTCGATCAGGCGCTGTACGCGCTGGAGCTGCCGGTGGCGGGCGAAGAACGTGTGGTGACGTGGATCGGTAACGGGGCTGACGTGCTGATGGAGCGCGCGCTGACCTGGGCGCGCCAGGAGCGTGCTGTTCAACGTGCGGCGCAGGGCAAGCCGGGTGTCGATCATGCAGACATCCCTCAGGAAGAGCAGGTGCGTATCCTGCGTAAGCTGTTTAACCGTTTTTATGAAGAGACGGTGGAAGAGGGTAGCTTCCTGTTCCCGGATGTGGCCGCTACGCTGAGCGCGCTGCATGCTCAGGGTCTGCCGCTAGGGCTGGTGACCAACAAGCCGACGGCGTTCGTCGCCCCGCTGCTGGAAGCGCTCGATATCGCTCACTATTTCTCGGTTATTGTCGGCGGCGACGATGTGCAGAACAAGAAGCCGCATCCGGAACCGCTACTGCTGGTGGCAGGAAAATTATCCTTACCGCCTGAAGCGCTGCTCTTTGTGGGTGATTCGCGCAATGATATTCTGGCTGCCAGGGCCGCAGGCTGCCCGTCCGTTGGCCTGACTTATGGCTATAACTACGGTGAATCCATTACGCTGAGTGAGCCGGATTTTGTCTTCGACCACTTCAAAGATTTGTTGCCCGTTCTCGGGCTTTCGCACAGTGAAAATCAGGAATTGAAAAATGACTAAGCCCATCGTATTTAGTGGCGCACAGCCCTCAGGTGAACTGACCATTGGCAACTATATGGGTGCGCTGCGTCAGTGGGTTGGCATGCAGGATGATTACCATTGCATTTATTGCATCGTGGATTTGCACGCTATCACCGCGCGTCAGGATCCTGAGAAACTGCGTAAGGCCACGCTGGATACGCTTGCGCTCTATCTGGCCTGTGGTATCGACCCGGAGAAAAGCACCATTTTCGTTCAGTCTCACGTGCCGGAGCATGCGCAGCTGGGCTGGGCGCTGAACTGCTACACCTACTTTGGCGAACTGAGCCGCATGACGCAGTTCAAGGACAAATCGGCCCGCTATTCGGAAAACATCAACGCCGGTCTGTTTGATTACCCGGTGCTGATGGCCGCTGACATTCTGCTCTACCAGACCAACCAGGTGCCGGTGGGTGAAGATCAGAAGCAGCATCTGGAGCTGAGCCGCGATATCGCCCAGCGCTTTAACGCGCTGTATGGTGATGTCTTCAAAGTGCCGGAGCCGTTTATTCCGAAGTCCGGTGCCCGCGTGATGTCCCTGCTGGAACCGACCAAAAAGATGTCCAAGTCGGACGATAACCGTAATAACGTTATCGGCCTGCTGGAAGATCCGAAAGCGGTAGTGAAGAAGCTCAAGCGTGCGGTTACTGACTCAGATGAGCCGCCTGTAGTGCGTTACGACGTGCAGAACAAAGCGGGCGTCTCTAACCTGCTGGATATTCTCTCTGGCGTGACGGGCCGTACCATTCCGGAGCTGGAGCAGCACTTCGAAGGTAAGATGTATGGCCATCTGAAAGGTGAAGTGGCTGAAGCGGTTTCCGGCATGCTCACCGAGCTGCAGGCGCGCTATCACCAGTTCCGCAATGACGAAGCTTACCTGCAGAAGGTGATGAAAGAGGGCGCCGAGAAGGCCAGCGCACGCGCCTCAGAAACCCTGAAAGCGGTCTACGAAGCGATTGGGTTTGTGGCGAAGCCTTAAGCTTGTTTGCCGGGTGGCGGCTTCGCCTTACCCGGCCTACGGGATATAAAAAAACCGGGAATTTCCCGGTTTTTTTATTGCCTGCGAAACGATTACTGATTTGCTGCCGGGCCGCAGCCACCGATGATCTTAGAGATGGAGATCGCCGGGTGGAGCAGGTAATCGTAGCTGCAGTTATTTTTGGTGTTTTGCACATGGCCAGTGCACGCCGTCAGGGTTGTTAAGATGCCTGCAACCAGGGCAATCTTTGCCAGTTTGAACATAACGCTTCCTTGTCTGTAACGTGAGGGAATATATAGAAAATGTGCTTTCGCGGAAGGTATGTTATCGACGGCGTCAGGAGAGGAGTAGTCCATTACAGGACTACTCATTTGGCGGGGAATATGTTCAGCCGGGCTTAGTGGTTCGAAAACCAGTTGAGTTTGTCACGCAGCGCCACCACGCGACCCACCACGATCAGCGCCGGGCTTTCAACCTGCTGCGCCAGCTCGCCCAACTGGGTTAACACGCCGCTGACCACGCGCTGTTTAATCGATGTGCCGTTCTCTACCAGCGCAACCGGCATTTCTGCATCCATGCCATGTTCAAGCAGTTTCGCCTGTATCGTCGCCGCCTGGTTCAGCCCCATATAGAAGACCAGAGTCTGTTTTTCTGCGGCCAGGTTATGCCAGTCCAGCTCGCTGCCGGTTTTCAGATGGCCGGTAACCAGACGTACGCTCTGGGCGTAATCGCGATGGGTCAGCGGAATGCCGGAATAGGCGGAGCAACCGGAGGCTGCGGTAATGCCCGGCACCACCGAGAAGGGAATGCCCGCTTCGCATAGCGTCTCCAGCTCCTCGCCGCCGCGCCCGAAGATAAACGGATCGCCGCCTTTCAGCCGCACCACGCGTTTACCCTTCTGGGCTTCACGCAGCAGGATCTGGTTAATCTCTTCCTGCGGAACGCAGTGGTAACCTGCGCGCTTGCCGACAAACACCCGGTCGGCATCCCGGCGCACCAGGTTCATAATGTCGTCAGAGACCAGGCGGTCATAGACCACGATATCCGCCTGCTGGATCTGCTGTAGCCCTTTCAGGGTTAACAGGCCGGCATCACCCGGACCGGCACCCACCAGCACCACTTCGCCCCGGTGATCGAGCGGGGCATTGATCAGTTGCTCGGTGGTTTCATCCACGGCCTTTTGATCCTGATTCGCCAGCGACTGCGCCAGCCGGTCGTTCACAAAGAATTTTTCCCAGAAACGACGGCGTTCGCCCACGGTGGCAAACTGCTTTTTCACACGGCTTCGCAGCTGCCCCGCATACTGGGCCACCTGGCCTAAATGCTGCGGCAGAATGGCTTCCAGCTTTTCACGCAGCAGGCGCGCCAGTACCGGCGAGGTGCCACCGGAGGAGACAGCGACCATCAACGGCGAGCGGTCGATAATCGACGGCATGATAAAGCTCGCCTCTTTCGGCGCATCCACCACGTTGCAGAAGATCCGCCGCGCTTCACAGGCATCGCTAACGCGCTGGTTAACCGCATCGTCGTCGGTGGCGGCGATGGTCAGCCAGCAGGTATCGAGCAGCGTTTCGTTGAACTCACCCTCAACGAGGGTGAGCATCCCTTCCTGCGCCCACACGGTGAATTGCGGGGCGAAGTCGAGGGCATTGACGGTAAGTCGGGCACCTGCGTCTAACAGCAGGCGGGCTTTGCGTTCAGCCACATCGCCACCACCTACAAGCAGGCAGTCACGATTGCGTAATTGACAGAATATTGGCAGGTGATCCACGACATTACCTCTTACTGGTTGGCTTTCGCCTGAACGGTTGCGATGGTTGCAGGAGTCGGACGCTCCGCTTTAGGGGTAGCATACCAGTAACCCCAACCCATAAATACAACCCCGGAAAGGGTATTGCCAAGCGTTGCCCACAACAGGTTATGGCCGATACCTGACAGGGTATACGCTTCGCTGTGGTGACCGAACCAGGAGAGGGCAAACAGCGTCATGTTGGCGATGGAGTGTTCGTAGCCAGAGGCGATAAAGGCCAGCAGACACCACCAGATAGCGATGAACTTCGCGGCGCCGTCAGTACGGATTGCCATCCAGATAGCCAGGCAAACCAGCCAGTTACAGAGCGCGCCTTTAAAGAAGAGCACCATCGCCGGGGCGGTAGTTTTTGCCAGCGCGACGGTGTGCACGAGGCTGGTATCGACCGGCAACAGGCTTCCGCCGCCCCAGCTATACAGCAGCGCGACAAACACCGAGCCCACCAGGTTACCGAGCCAGGTCTGCGGCAGAATGCCCCACATCTGGCCCTGAGTGATGGTGCCCGCTTTGACACCCAGCGTCAGGAACATGGTGTGACCGGTGAACAGTTCAGAACCGGCGATGATGACCAGGGTTAAAGCGATCCCGAAGGTGGCGCCCATCACCAGCGGACGCACAGACGGGTCGACGAGGTTACCAAGAGTGAAAATTAAAATGATCCCCAGGCCGACATAGGCGCCCGCCATGGCGGAGCTGATCCAGAAGCCGAGAGGACTGTTTTTACTGAGGCGTGCAATCCGGGCAGCGTTAGCCGCACACTTATTGATGGTGTCTGTAAACATTTGATTATCCAGAATAGTAATGAAAGAAAGAATAAATACGTTGTAGGCCGGATAAGGAGCCTGCTCCGCCACCCGGCAACTGCCCGGCGGCGCAGCGCTTGCCGGGCCTACAACATCAAAATCAAAACAAATAGCGGGGGCATTGCGCCCCCGTTTCAATCAGCCTCTCAGCTGCACCTTGCCGTCCTTCACGCGAACGTCATAGTGTTTAACGGAGCGGGTTTCGTCTTCCATACAGTGGCCGTCGCTCAGGCGGAAGCGCTGCTTTTTCAGCGGGCTGGCAACCCACAGCTCCCCCTGATGCTCAGCGATAATCCCACGGGAAAGCACGCTGGCCTCAAAGAACGGGTCGATATTGCTGATGGCAAAAACCTGTTCGTCGTGGCGCGGACGGAAAATGGCAACCTGCTCATGACCTAACAGCGCGCATACGCCGGTGGCAGGCAGGATCTCGTCGATGTTGCAGATGTTTACCCACTGGCTCATACGTTTTCCTCCACCAGCATCACCGGAATACGTTCATACGGCGTTGCCGGGCGATGCTGCTCGCGCTCAGGCACGACCTGCACGCTCGGATCGCGCTGGTTGCTGTTGATAAAGTGTTTGAAGCGAACCTGCGCCGACGGGGTGTTGACGGTTTCTGTCCATTCGCAAATCACGGCGTCGCGAAGGCGAGCCATCTCTTCTTCCAGCGTCGCGTTCAGGCCGAGCTTGTCGTCGATGATGACGGACTTCAGGTAGTCGATGCCGCCTTCCAGGTTATCCAGCCACGGCGCGGTACGGGTCAGTTTGTCCGCGGTACGGATGTAGAACATCATGAAGCGGTCGAGGTATTTGATCAGCGTTTCACGGTCGATATCCGCCGCCAGCAGATCTGCATGGCGTGGTTTCATCCCGCCGTTACCGCAGACGTACAGGTTCCAGCCTTTCTCAGTGGCGATGATACCCACATCTTTACCCTGCGCTTCGGCACATTCACGGGTACAGCCGGAGACGCCGAACTTCATTTTGTGCGGGGTACGAATACCTTTGTAGCGGTTTTCCAGCTCGACGCCGAAGCCGACGCTGTCGCCCACGCCGTAACGGCACCAGGTGCTGCCGACGCAGGTTTTCGCCATACGCAGCGCTTTGGCATAGGCGTGACCGGTTTCGAAGCCCGCTTCAATCAGCTGACGCCAGATTTCCGGCAGGTCATCTTTCTGCGCACCGAACAGGCCGATACGCTGGGAGCCGGTGATTTTGGTGTAGAGGTTAAATTCGCGGGCGATGCGGCCGACCGCCACCAGCCCTTCCGGGGTGATTTCGCCGCCGGCAGAGCGTGGGATCACCGAGTAGGTGCCATCTTTCTGGATGTTCGCCAGGAAGTTGTCGTTGGTGTCCTGCAGCGGCGTGTGCTGTGGTTTGAGCACATACTCATTCCAGCAGGAGGCCAGCAGAGAACCGACGGTCGGTTTACACACTTCACAGCCATAACCCTGGCCATGTTTTTGCAGCAGCTCGTCGAAGGATTTGATGCCTTCCACGCGGATCAGGTGGTACAGCTCCTGGCGAGAGTAAGCGAAGTGCTCGCACAGGTTGTTGTTCACTTCGATACCCTGTTTCGCCAGCTCGGCGTTGAGCACCTGGGTCACCAGTGGGATACAGCCGCCGCAGCCGGTACCGGCTTTGGTTTCCGCTTTCAGCGCCGCCACGGTGTGGCAGCCTTTGTTGATGGCAGAAATCAGCATGCCTTTGGTGACATCGAAGCAGGAGCAAATTTGCGCGCTGTCCGGCAGCTTATCGACACCGATAGAGGGTTTACCGCTGGCCGCATGAGCAGGCAGGATCAGCGCATCCGGGTTCTCCGGCAGTTCGATAGCGTTCAGCACCAGCTGCAGCAGGTTGCCGAAATCGCTGGTGTCGCCCACCAGCACCGCGCCGAGCAGGGTTTTGTTATCTTCGCTGACGATAAGACGTTTATAGACCTCTTTGCTTTCGTCGAGATAGACGTAGCTGCGGGAGTTTGGCGTACGGCCATGCGCATCGCCGATACCGCCTACGTCCACGCCCAGCAGTTTCAGCTTGGCGCTCATGTCCGCGCCTTCGAAGGCGTTTTCATTGCCGAGGATATGGTCAACGGCGACCTGCGCCATTTTGTAGCCAGGGGCGACCAGACCGTAGACGTGGTTTTCCCAGCTGGCGCACTCGCCGATGGCGTAGATATCCGGATCGGAGGTCTGGCAGGTAGAGTTGATCATGATCCCGCCGCGCTGGGCAACCGCCAGGCCGCACTGGGTGGCCAGCTTGTCGCGCGGGCGAATACCGGTGGAGAAGACGATAAAGTCGACTTCCAGCTCGCTGCCGTCGGCAAAGCGCATGGTTTTACGCGCCTCGGTGCCTTCCTGCACGATCTCTTTGGTATTTTTGCTGGTGTGAACTTTCACACCCATGCTCTCAATTTTGCGTTTGAGCTGCTCGCCACCCATGTGGTCAAGCTGCTCTGCCATCAGCATCGGGGCAAATTCGATGACGTGGGTTTCAACGCCTAAGTTCTTCAGTGCGCCAGCGGCTTCGAGGCCGAGCAGGCCGCCGCCGACCACCGCGCCGCGTTTACTGCGACGGGCGCAGGATTCGATGGCGTTGAGATCTTCAATGGTGCGATAGACGAAGCAGTCCTGGGTTTCCGAGCCTTTGATCGGCGGGATCCACGGATAGGAGCCAGTCGCCATGATCAGCTTGTCGTAAAAAACCGTGCGTCCCGCACTGGAATGAATCACTTTTTCCTGACGGTTGATGGTGATAGCGCGCTCGCCCACCAGCACCTTCACGCCATGTTTCTCGTAAAAACCTTCGCGCACCAGAGAGAGCTCCTCGGCGGTGTGGTGAGAGAAATAGGAGGAGAGGTGCACGCGGTCGTACGCCTTACGGGGTTCTTCACAGAACACGGTAATGTCGAACTGGGCGGCATCGGCTTTATCGAGTAGATCCTCAATAAAGCGGTGACCGACCATGCCGTTACCGATAATAGCGAGTCTGACTTTGCTCATTTTTGCCTCGATTTCTTTTCTATTACTGCCTACCTTAACGATTCAGCAACGGCGCTTATTGATGCAAATCAAATACGCCTTCAACTACTCCTTAGTGGGTAGATGACTGATTTGTCAGGTTTTTTATAAGTCGTGGAAATCGCAGGCTTTTCATAATCGATGATTATGTGTACAAATCAGGAGGCTAATTTTTAATTTCAGCTACTCCTGAATTTCAGCCCCCATCTTAGGGAGAATATGATGTCTACAGCACCGCTTTGGCTTATTCAGAACGTCCGTTTACCGGGCCGTGAAGGCTTTTGGCAACTGGCTATTGAGAACGGTCGTTTTGGCGAAATCACCCCGACGGGCGAAAAGCAGGGTGAGAGCTATGAAGTGTTGAATGCCCGCGGAGGGTTAGCCATCCCGCCTTTTATCGAACCGCATATCCACCTGGATACCACCCAGACCGCAGGTGAGCCGAACTGGAACCAGTCCGGGACGCTGTTTGAAGGCATAGAGCGTTGGGCAGAGCGCAAAGCGCTGCTCAGCCATGAGGATGTTAAAGCCCGGGCCTGGAAAACCCTGAAGTGGCAGATCGCCAACGGCATCCAGTTTGTGCGCACCCATGTGGATGTCTCCGACCCGACGCTGACCGCCCTGAAAGCGATGCTGGAGGTGAAGCAGGAGGTCGCCCCGTGGGTGACGCTGCAGATTGTGGCCTTCCCGCAGGAAGGGATTCTCTCTTACCCGAATGGCGCGGCGCTGCTGGAAGAGGCCTTAAAGCTCGGGGCGGATGTGGTGGGCGCCATCCCGCACTTCGAATTTACCCGGGAGTATGGCGTCCAGTCCCTGCATATCGCCTTTGAACTGGCGAAGAAGTACGACCGGCCGCTGGATATTCACTGCGATGAGATCGACGATGAACAGTCACGGTTTGTCGAAACGGTGGCGACGCTGGCGTATGAGGCCGGGATCGGCCCGCGCGTCACTGCCAGCCATACCACCGCCATGCACTCTTATAACGGGGCTTACACTTCGCGGCTGTTTCGTCTGCTGAAGCTCTCCGGGATTAACTTTGTGGCCAATCCGCTGGTGAATATCCATCTGCAGGGGCGCTTTGATGATTATCCGAAGCGGCGCGGCATTACCCGCGTGAAGGAGCTGTTTGAGGCGGGCGTCAACGTCTGCTTCGGCCATGACGACGTGTTTGATCCGTGGTATCCGCTGGGCACCGGCAATATGTTGCAGGTGCTGCATATGGGGCTGCATGTCTGTCAGATGATGGGGTATCAGCAAATTGATAGCGGACTTAACTTGATCACCTATAACAGCGCCAGAACGTTTGGGCTGAGCGATTACGGTATTGAGACGGGGAATCCGGCGAATCTGGTGATTCTGCCCGCGGAAAGTGGCTTTGAGGCGGTGCGTTGTCAGGTGCCTGTGCGCTGGTCGATTCGTCAGGGCAGGGTCATTGCCGCCACGCAGTTAGCCCAGACATGGGTTCAGATGGACAGCGGTGGGGAAGAGGTATGCTTTACCAAAAACAGCCCCTTTACTGAGCGCAAAGGGGCATAAGGATTAGTGCGTCGCTGCCGCCGCGTTATGCTGGCGGTGGCGGGTGACGAAGCCCAGCACCAGGCACATTACAAATACCACGGCATAAAGACCATTGGCGGTGTGTAACGCTGCCAGCGGGCCGCTGTGCGCCACAATCGGGCCGGTTACCACGAAGGTCAGCATGGTGCCGATGGTGCCGCAGGTCAGCACGAAGTTAACCAGCTTCGGCGAAGCCACTTTGGTCTGCAGGGAGCCCAGGGTGATGATTGAGGTGTAAATGGCGCTGGAGAAGAAGCCGAGCGTCAGAATAAACCACGGCATCTGCTCCGGGGAACCGTTGATAAACAGGTACATCAGCACGGTGGCGGCGCCCGCCAGCACGGTGAGGATCCGCTGCAGATCGAAGAAGCGCAGGATAAAGCTGAACGCCCACATGCCGAACATGTACGACATCCAGAAGTCACTCACCAGCTTACCGGCATCGTTCAGGCTCATCCCCAGACCTTTGGCATACTCCGGCACCCAGGAGATAAAGCCCAGTTGACCCAGGATGTAGCAGAGGGCGGCGATGGAGAGGAACAGGACACCAATCCCCCATTTTTCTTTCACCACCGGCTCGCTGGTGGTCTGCGCTTTTTTGCCCAGGACCGGGAAGTCACAGCCGAAGGTCAGAATAAAGATCGCCACGTAGACCAGACCAATGCAGGCGTAAACCCAGTACCACTCAATGCTGCGGGCCAGCAGCGCGGCGGCCACAATCGGGAAGATCATCCCTGCCATGCTGAAGAAGGAGTCGGTGAAGAGCAGTCGCGCGCCGCGCTGACGGCCTTCATACATGTGGGTAATGAGGAAGGTACCAATCGACATGGTGATGCCGCTGACCAGACCCAGCACAAACATGGCGGCGGAGAACAATGCGATGCTATGGCTGAGCATCAGACCCGCCACGGCAAGCACCATCAGCACAAAGCCAAAACGCAGCTGGGTTTTCAGTGGGACGATTTCCATCAGCCAGGCATTGAGAAAAATGGAGATCAGGATCCCGGCGTTAAGAAAGGTGAAGGTGTTACTCATGCTGGAAACGGGCAGGTTGAAATAGTCTGCGATATTTCCCATCACCATCCCGGTGACAATTACCAACGCACCGGTGAGGGCGTAGGAGAAGAAGCTGATCCATGTGAGCTTGATACGATTGCTGTTAGTCATGACTGGCCTGTGAAGAGAAGTGTAAAGCGCATTGGCTGCGCTGCGAGCGGCCAGATTTTAATCGTGAATGTGATCTAATTAAATCTTTTAGGTCAAATTAATCATTCATTGCATGATAAATAGTGATATTAATCACGTTAATGGTGCTGGCACGACTTTGCCGGGCGGTTACATCTGTTTCAAATAGGTAAAATTAGGTAAAGGGCTGGCCTGGATTCATACTGCTCTTTAGAATCAAGCCATTCGCTTTCTTTACTGCGCTTTGTTAAGGAATTCTCATGCTCAAATCAACTCTGGCGGCTGTCGCGGCTGTATTCGCTCTTTCAGCCCTCTCTCCTGCTGCGCTGGCAGCGAAAGGAGACCCGCACGTTCTGTTGACCACCTCTGCCGGCAACATTGAGCTGGAACTGAACAGTCAGAAAGCTCCCGTTTCTGTGAAAAACTTCCTCGATTATGTCAACAGCGGTTTTTATAACGGCACTACGTTCCACCGTGTGATCCCGGGCTTTATGGTGCAGGGCGGCGGCTTCAACGATCAGATGCAGCAGAAGCAGCCAAACCCGCCAATCAAGAACGAAGCGGATAACGGCCTGCGTAACACCCGCGGCACCATCTCTATGGCGCGTACCGCCGATAAAGACAGCGCAACCAGCCAGTTCTTCCTCAACGTGGCGGACAACGCCTTCCTTGACCACGGCCAGCGTGACTTTGGCTATGCGGTATTTGGTAAAGTTGTGAAAGGCATGGACGTGGCCGATAAAATCTCTCAGGTACAGACGCACGACGTCGGCCCTTACCAGAATGTGCCGTCAAAACCGATAGTTATCCTCTCTGCGAAAGTCCTGCCTTAATCCGTAATGGCGCGGGCAGGTTTTGCCCGCGTTGCCTTTACCTCCCTGCGAAACCGCAGTTTGCTGCTTATACTTGTGGCAACACGGGCACAAGCAGGGAGGAAAAGGGTGAAAAAACTCACTGATAAGCAAAAATCCCGTCTTTGGGAACAACAGCGAAACGCGAATTTTCAGGCCAGTCGCCGTCTTGAAGGCGTCGATAGTCCCTTAGTCACGCTCAATGCCGACGAGGCAGAACTGCGTCTTGAGGAGCTCAGGAGGCAGTATGAGCGATAAATACGGCAACGATCGCGATCCCTATCTCTATCCCGGCCTGAATGTCATGCGTAACCGGCTGGGCATCCGCCAGGCGGAGCGTCTGGCGCAGGCGGCGTATGAATTTACCGCACTGCGAGCGGCAACCCTGGGGCTGGGGCCGCTGCTGCGCGGCCTCCCACATCTGTGCGCCATTCATCAGCATATCTATCAGGATATCTTTGACTGGGCGGGTGATATTCGTGAGATGGATATTTACCAGGGCGATACCCGCTTCTGCCACTTCGCCTACATCGAAAAAGAGGGCAACGCCCTGATGCAGGATCTGGAGGAGGAGGGCTATCTCGTTGGGCTGAAGAGAGAGGAGTTCATTAACCGCCTCAGCCACTACTATTGCGAGATCAACGTTCTGCATCCGTTCCGCATCGGCAACGGTATTGTTCAGCGCATCTTCTTTGAGCAGCTGGCGATCCATGCGGGCTACCAGCTTGACTGGCGCGATATCGATCCGGAAGAGTGGGCGCAGGCCAACCAGAGCGGTGCGATGGGGGATCTGAGCGCGTTGAACGCAATCTTCAGTAAAGTGGTAAGCGAAGCCGGGGAAACTGAGTAGAATAGGGCGGCCATTTTTTCAGGAGCCGCCATGATTCTGCTGATTGATAACTACGATTCCTTCACCTGGAACCTGTACCAGTATTTTTGCGAGCTGGGGGCGGAGGTGGTGGTCCGGCGCAACGACGCACTCTCGCTGGAGGATGTCGCCACGCTCAATCCGCAAAAAATCGTTATCTCCCCCGGCCCCTGCACGCCGGATGAGTCTGGCATCTCGCTGGCGGTGATCCAGCGCTATGCCGGTGAAGTGCCGATTCTGGGCGTCTGCCTCGGGCATCAGGCCATCGCCCAGGTCTTTGGCGCCACCATTGTGCGGGCAGCGAAAGTGATGCATGGCAAAACCTCCCCGGTGACGCACAACGGCGTCGGAGTTTTCTGCGGTCTGAACAACCCCCTTACCGTCACCCGCTATCACTCACTGATTATCGATCCGCCCACCTTACCCGACTGCTTTGAGGTCACCGCCTGGAGCGAAACGCAGGAGATCATGGGTATCCGTCACCGTGAATGGGATCTGGAAGGGGTGCAGTTCCACCCCGAAAGCATTCTCAGCGAACAGGGCCACCAGCTGCTGGCTAATTTCCTCAATCGTTGATTTTTAGTTGCCATAAAGTGATTTTTTAAGCATATTTCGTGATTATATTTTCACTTCTGCTTTGTACTTAAAAAAGGGTGGGGTTACATGGCAACTGAACAATCTGCAATTACGCGCGCAACATTCGATGAAGTGATACTGCCAGTTTATGCACCGGCTGAGTTTATCCCGGTGAAGGGGAAAGGCAGCCGCGTCTGGGATCAGCAGGGCAAAGAGTACATTGATTTTGCGGGCGGCATTGCGGTGACGGCGTTAGGTCACTGCCACCCGGCGCTGGTCGAGGCGCTGAAAACCCAGGGCGAAACCCTGTGGCACACCAGCAACGTCTTTACCAACGAACCTGCGCTACGTCTCGGGCGCAAAATCATCGAGGCTACCTTTGCCGAGCGTGTGCTGTTTATGAACTCCGGCACCGAAGCCAACGAAACCGCTTTCAAGCTGGCCCGTTATTACGCCTCCACCCGCCACAGCCCGTTTAAAACCAAAATCATCGCCTTCCACAATGCGTTTCATGGCCGTTCGCTGTTTACCGTGACCGTGGGCGGTCAGCCAAAATATTCCGATGGTTTTGGCCCGAAACCGGCCGACATCATCCACGTGCCGTTTAACGATCTGCATGCGGTAAAAGCGGTGATGGACGATCACACCTGCGCGGTGGTGGTTGAGCCGATCCAGGGTGAAGGCGGCGTGATGGCGGCAACGCCAGAATTCCTGCAGGGGCTACGCGATCTGTGCGATCAGCACCAGGCCCTGCTGGTCTTTGACGAAGTGCAGAGCGGCATGGGCCGTACCGGGGATCTCTTTGCTTATATGCACTACGGCGTGACGCCGGACATCCTGACCAGCGCCAAAGCGCTCGGGGGTGGCTTCCCGGTGAGCGCCGTGCTCACCACGCAGGATATCGCATCGGCATTCCACGTGGGCTCTCACGGCTCGACCTATGGCGGCAACCCGCTGGCGTGCGCGGTTGCCGGAGCGGCGTTCGATATCATCAATACCCCGGAAGTGCTGAGCGGCGTCAATACAAAGCGCGAGCAGTTTGTGAAGCATCTTCAGCAGATCGATGCGCAGTACGATGTCTTCAGTGATATCCGCGGCATGGGACTGTTGATTGGTGCCGAACTGAAGCCGCAGTACAAAGGCCGGGCGCGCGATTTTCTCTACGCCGCCGCCAGCGAAGGGGCGATGGTGCTCAACGCCGGGCCGGACGTGATGCGCTTTGCGCCGTCGCTGCTGGTGGAAAGCCAGGATATCGAAGAGGGGATGACCCGCTTTGCGCAGGCGGTGAAGCGGGTGGTTCAGCAGTAGCTGTGTAGCCCGGCGGCGCTACGCTTGCACGGGCCTACAAGACCGTAGGCCGGGTAAGCGCAGCGCCACCCGGCGTTTAATACGGTGTGCGTTTCAAACGCCGGATCAACCAGATGCCATGATGTGGACGCTGGCGCCAGGCCACCGACGAAATGGTGTGCATAGTATTCAGATGCCCCAGAATGCGCTGCAGATGTTGTTCCAGCGTACTCATGGGGCCTTGCGTCAGGGTCTCTGGCGCTTCCAGAATATTGCTGTCTCCGCTCTCACCCGGCGCGTCATACTCCAGGCGCTGCTGGCAGCGCTGAAGGCCGATTTCACACGACTGCAAATAACGCTGCGCCAGGTCTGGCGTCAGCATCGTATGCTCCCGCGCCAGGGTTGTCATCGCGTTGATATGCTCGACGATAAACTGGCTGTGCGTCACCCACAGTTTCATATCCGCCAGATAGGCCGAATTGAAGCCCGGCTCCTGCATCGCCTGGTTGAGGGAGTTGAACAGGGCATTGTGCGCCTGGTTGACCTTCATGCGCTGCCAGGCCAGCGGCGTGGGTTGCGGATCGTCGCTGAGGATCAGGCGGATGGCCTCCTGGTCGGCCTCCAGCGCGTCGTGGGCGTTCTGTCGCAGCAATCCGCTCTGCCACTGCGGCCACAGCCACACCATGCCGCCAAAGGCAATCAGGCAGCCAATCAGCGTATCTGCCAGCCGGGCGATAATAAACTGCTCACCATTGAGCGTAATCAGTTGCAGGGTGTAGACCGCGGTCAGCGTAAAGCCCACCGTCGCCCAGCCGTAGTTCTTACGGATGATGAGGTAACTCACCAGCGTTACCAGCAGCATACCCGTCAGGGTATAGCCTTCCGGGACGTGAAGGTGCAGGGTGATCCCCGCAATAATCAGCCCCGCCATCGTGCCGCCTGCCCGGTGGAGGATGCGCACCCGCGTGGCGCTGTAGCCGTTTTGCGTCACCAGCAGAACGGTCATTAAGATCCAGTAAGGCTTAGGCAGGTGCAGCGCCATACCCATCAGGCTGGCGATACTCAGCATGACGCTGATACGTGCCGCATTACGCAGGGCGGCAGACTTTAGCGACAGATAGCTTCTCAGGGCGGGGATCAGCGGCAGGCGCTTCTGCTTATCCGCCATCAGGTCACGCGGGTAGAGCGGGCGTTGGGTGCGAAGCACGCGGGCAATACGGCTGAAGTGCCAGGCGGCGAACTGGCCGACCGGGTTATCCGCATGCTGGCGGGCAATTTTCTCCAGCGCGCCGAGCTGTTTGTCCATGTTAAAGCGGGTGGGATAGCGGTGATAGAGAATATCGTCGGCCAGTACCCGCAGCCGGGCGGCGACGGTCTGCGCGTTCCAGCGGATCACCGCTTCAGCGTGGCTGCGCTCGACCAGCTTTTGCACCTCTTGCGGATGATGCAGGCTAACGGAGATATGCTCCTGCAGATCCAGCCCCACCTGGAAGATACGCAGCAGCCGCTTGTATTCATGATTCCTGTTCGCCGCCAGCATATGCAGTTGCTGGTAACACTGACTAATCAGGTCCACCACCTTCTGCTGGCGCGCCAGCAGCGGCGGCAGCGATTTTTCCGGGTCGGTGTGCTGGGTCAGCAGGGTGTATTTGGCTTCACAGTAATCAGCCAGCTGGCGGTAGAGTACGCTCAGGGATTCACGCAGCGGCTGCTCCCGCCACAGCCAGAACCAGAACCAGTTAAACAGCCCGTACCAGAGTGTCCCCAGGGCGTAGATCAGCAGCGGCGCCCAGATCGGTAAATTCCCCGCCAGGCTCAGGGTAAAGATGGCCGCAATCAGCGAGGCGGGCAGCAGGCGGGCGTGGAGGGCGCTGATCTCCGCCGTGACCCCTAACGTCATCGCCAGTGCGGTCAGAATGAGGGGCAGCGGAATATCACGCGCCAGCAGCAATTGTACCGCCAGACTACAGCCAGCAAACAGGCAGCCGCCAATTATCAGGCGTTTAAAAAAGCGTTTATGGGGCGTGTCGAGACCCGCAATGTTGCAGCAGGCGGGAACGAGAGAAAACAGAAGGCCGTATTGCAGATAACCGAGAACTAACCCCACAGCCACAGGGAGACACAACACCAGGGTTTGCCGTAGTGCGTAGTTAACTTCCGGGTGATAAATGAGCCTGCGCCACATGGGTGAGAGAGACAAAAACGGCGTGTCATCATGCGATGCCACGCCGTCTGAGCGGAATTAACGTGTTCCGTAAACCACGATGGTTTTACCGTGGGCGGAAATCAGGTTCTGATCTTCCAGCATTTTCAGAATACGACCCACTGTCTCACGGGAACAACCGACGATCTGACCGATCTCCTGACGGGTAATTTTAATTTGCATACCGTCCGGGTGGGTCATGGCGTCTGGCTGTTTCGCCAGGTTCAGCAGCGTCTGAGCGATACGGCCCGTCACGTCCAGGAAGGCGAGGTTACCCACTTTCTCAGAGGTGACCTGCAGACGGCGAGCCATCTGCGAAGAGAGGCGCATCAGGATATCCGGGTTAACCTGGATCAGCTGGCGGAATTTCTTATAAGAGATCTCAGCCACTTCACACGCAGTTTTTGCCCGGACCCAGGCGCTACGCTCCTGACCTTCTTCAAACAGGCCCAGTTCACCGATAAAGTCTCCCTGATTCAGGTAAGAGAGGATCATCTCTTTGCCTTCTTCATCTTTGATCAGCACTGCCACTGAGCCTTTGACGATGTAATACAACGTTTCCGCTTTTTCACCCTGGTGAATCAGCGTGCTCTTCGATGGGTACTTATGAATGTGGCAATGAGACAAGAACCATTCGAGAGTCGGGTCTGTTTGCGGTTTGCCAAGCACCATGCGCTGTTATCCTCTGTTATAAGCTGTCTCCAGAGTCAGGCTTTCTACCTTCGCTCTGGGGTTGCAATCGAATTCTTCCCCTTACCTGGGGATCTGGCTGTCACAATAATTAGCAGCCTGTAATGTGTGATGTCCTCTGCATACATGTGCAACGTCAATGTATTACTGTAGCATCACGACTGTTTTAGCATAGGTTTTGCCGCGTGTCTCCTGGTGTCTCGCTTCAGCTTGATGCAGGTCGACTTCCTTTGCCAGAATTGTTACTGGCGCGTAATCTGACAGAAAAAATGCAAGCCTGGAGTGAGTTAAAATGCAAGCACGTGTGAAATGGGTTGAAGGGTTAACGTTCCTCGGTGAGTCCGCCTCGGGGCACCAGATTCTGATGGATGGCAACTCCGGTGATAAAGCACCCAGCCCGATGGAAGTGGTTCTGATGGCGGCAGGGGGATGCAGCGCTATCGACGTGGTCTCGATTCTGCAAAAAGGGCGTCACGATGTGACCGATTGCGAAGTGAAACTGACCTCAGAGCGCCGGGATGAAGCGCCGCGTCTCTTTACCCATATCAACCTTCATTTCGTGGTAACCGGCAAAGCGCTAAAAGAGGCTGCGGTCTCCCGCGCGGTGGATCTCTCTGCGGAGAAGTACTGCTCCGTGGCGCTGATGCTGGAAAAAGCGGTCAATATTACCCATTCGTATGAAGTGATCGAGGCGTAAGTCCTGGATCAAACGCCGGGCGGCACTTCGTTTGCCCGGCCTACAAGCCTCAATCGATCTTCTTCCCTTCCATTAACCGCTGCACCAGCGGCGTCATGATCAACTCCATCGCCAGTCCCATCTTCCCGCCCGGGACCACCAGCGTATTCATGTGCGAGATAAACGAGCCCTGCAGCATCGCCAGCAGCCAGGGGTAATCGATATTGTCCAGATTGCGGAAATGGATCACCACAAAGCTCTCATCCAGCGACGGGATCGCTTTTGCGGCAAAGGGGTTAGAGGTGTCCACGGTCGGGACGCGCTGGAAGTTAATATGGGTGCGGGAAAACTGCGGCGTGAGGAAGTTAATGTAATCTTCCATGGAGCGAACCACCGAATCCATCACCGCTTCTCGGGAATGGCCGCGTTCGCTGGTATCCCGCGTCAGCTTCTGGATCCACTCCAGGTTTACAATGGGTACGACGCCCACCAGCAGATCGACATGGCGCGCCACGTCATGGTGCGGCGTGACGACCCCGCCGTGCAGACCTTCATAAAACAGCACGTCGGTGGGTTCTGGCAGCGGCTGCCAGGGCGTAAAGGTGCCCGGAACCTGGTTCCACGGTACCGCTTCGTCATAGGTATGCAGGTATTTGCGCGACTGGCCCGTGCCGCTTCGCCCGTACTCTGCGAAGGTCTGCTCCAGCAGGCCAAAGTCGTTAGCATCGGGGCCAAAGTAGCTGATATGTTTGCCTAAATCACGGGCCTTGCGGATGGCCATATCCATCTCAGGGCGGGTGTAGCGGTGAAAGCTGTCGCCTTCGACCTCCGCGGCACGCAGATGCAGTTGCGAGAAGATCTTACGAAAGGCGAGGCTGGTGGTGGTGGTACCTGCACCACTCGACCCTGTGACGGCGATAACCGGATGTCTGGCGGACATAGCAACTCCCTGAGTGGAAAGATGTCGCGGTTAACCGCGAAATTGATTGCGAGGCATGATGTTGACAGTTTCGTGCAACTCGGACCATACGACCAGCACCTCACCGCTTTGCAGCTGGCGCCTGATATCAGCGACCTTCTGCTCAAGCGAACGTTCCTCTTCACCATAATCGGTGCCTTCGCGTAACACAAAGCTTTCAATCAGATTATCCAGCGTTTCGGGAGCCAGATCCTGCCAGGGAATGATCATGTCTATTTTTCCAGATAGGGGGTTAGCCAGTCCGGGATACGTGTCTCCAGCCACATCTGCGGTCGACGCAGCGTTCCGCTGATAAAGCCCACGTGCCCACCATGTTCGGTCAGTTGATACTCTACGTTTGCCGGTAAATGTTCCGGCGCCGGAATCGAGTGATGATCCATAAACGGATCGTCTTTCGCGTGAATAATCAGCGTAGGCCGGGTGATTTGATTCAGCAACGGCATGGCGCTGCACTGGCGATAGTAGTCAATCGCATCGGCAAAGCCATGGATTTTCGCGGTGATCAGATCGTCAAATTCACGAATGCGTCGCATGCGCTTGAGCTGCTCCAGGTTGACCGGCAGCGAGCCCGGATAGGCTTTCAGTTTACGTGAGGCGTTGCCTTTCAGCAGGTTAAGCAGGTAGTGCTGATAGACGCGCGAAAAGCCTTTATCCATATGATAGCTGCACTGTTCCAGCATAAACGGAGCAGAAACGATAACGGCGGCGTCCAGCGGAATAGCGTCCCCCTCTTTTGCCAGCAGGCAGGCCAGCATGTTTCCCCCCAGCGAATAGCCTACCGCAGCGGTGGGGGCAGGGCCGTGAGTCTCTGCCAGCCAGCGCAGGAACCAGGTGCCATCTTCTGTTTCGCCAGAGTGATAGATGCGTTTCTGGCGATTGGGTTCGCCGCTACAGCCTCTGAAATGCATTACCACGCCCAGCCAACCGCGCGCTTTCGCCGCCTCAATCAGACCATGAGCATAGGGGCTGTGCAGGCTGCCCTCCAGACCGTGAAAGACCACCAGCCGGGGTTTGTGCTGTGCCTGAAGCGGATCTTCGCTCCAGGCTAAGTCAACGAAGTCATCATCCGGCAGGTCAAGGCGCTGCCAGAAAGGGGTAAAACGCACTTTATGACGGATAAGACGCGGCAGCATGGTCTGCAGGTGTCGATTCGACAGGCCCCGCATGGGGACAAACGTCGCACTCTCGTCAGGCGTAAAGTTAAACTCAGATGGGATTGTTTGTGTCATAGGGTTGTGAAGTATTTGTGTGGTCTGCTTTTACTATACAGCCTGATACTTTTTACATTTGTTTAATCGCGGCTTATCAGGCGGTTGAGTTGCCGCCTGCTAAGCCAGGAAGGATTAGTCCGCCTGCAGCATCTCTTCGAGCTGCTCCTGCGCCTCCAGCCAGGCCATTTCGCACTCCTCAAGGCTGGATTTGGTTTTAGCCTGCACCTGCAGGCACTCGGTTAGCTCGGTTTTACGAGTCTGGTCATACAGGCCGCTGTCGCCCAGCTTCTCTTCCACGGTGGCCAGCGTGGCGTTGAGCTTCTCCATCTCATTTTCCAGACGGGTGATCTCTTTACGCAGCGGCTGGGTTTGAGTACGCAGTTCAGCTTCGCGACGCTTCTGATCCTTACGGGCCTGGGCGCTGTTGGCGTTCTCTTTCGCAGCTTCTTCCGGCTGGTTTTCCTGCTTCTGTACGTCCGTCAGCCATTGCTGATAATCTTCCAGATCGCCGTCGAAAGGCTCTACTTTACTGTCGTGCACCAGGTAGAGATCGTCGGTGGTGGAGCGGATCAGGTGACGATCGTGCGAAACGACCACCAGCGCGCCTTCGAACTCAATCAGCGCCTCGGTCAGCGCCTGGCGCATGTCCAGATCCAGGTGGTTAGTCGGTTCATCGAGCAGCAGCAGGTTAGGGCGCTGCCAGACGATGAGGGCCAGCACCAGACGCGCTTTTTCGCCGCCGGAGAAGCGCTCAGTATTCTCGGTCACTTTATCGCCCTGGAAGCCGAAGCCGCCCAGATAATCCCGCAGCTTCTGCTCCATCTCCTGCGGGGCCAGACGCGCCAGGTGCTGTAGTGGCGATTCGTCCGCGCGCAAAAATTCCAGCTGATGCTGGGCGAAATAGCCAAGCTTGATGCCCTTCGCCAGACCAATATCGCCACGTACCGGCGCAAGCTCGCCCGCCAGAAGCTTAATCAGCGTCGATTTACCGGCGCCATTGCGCCCGAGCAGACCGATGCGGGAACCCGGCACCAGGTTGAGTTTGATGGAGTCCAGAATGATGCGCTCGCCATAGCCCGCGCTGACCTTTTCCATTTTCAGCAGTGGGTTGGGCAGGCTTTCCGGCGCGCGGAAGCTAAAGTGGAACGGGTTGTCGACGTGCGCCGGGGCGATCATCTCCATGCGTTCCAGCATCTTAATGCGGCTCTGGGCCTGTTTGGCTTTTGATGCTTTCGCCTTGAAGCGATCGACAAAGCTCTGCAGGTGCGCCACGCGCTGCTGCTGGCTTTCGTACATCGCCTGCTGCTGGGAGAGGCGTACCGCGCGCTGGCGCTCAAACGAACTGTAGTTGCCGGTGTACTCGAACATCGTTTCCTTTTCGATATGAATAATTTTATCCACCACCGGGTCAAGGAAGTCACGGTCGTGGGAGATCAGGATCAGCGTGCCCTGATAGCTCTTCAGCCACTTCTCCAGCCAGATCACCGCATCCAGATCGAGGTGGTTAGTCGGTTCATCGAGCAGTAGCAGGTCAGAGCGGCAGATCAGCGCCTGGGCCAGGTTAAGTCGCATGCGCCAGCCACCGGAGAAATCGCTGACCGGGCGTTCCAGCTGCTCGTTACTGAATCCCAGGCCGTGCAACAGGCTGGCGGCGCGGGAGCGAATAGTCCAGGCATCAATAGCGTCGAGTTTGCCATGCACGGTGGCAATCGCATGGCCGTCGTTGCGTTCGTTGGCGGCATGCAGCTCCGCTTCCAGCTTGCGGTATTCCCGATCGCCGTCGATAACATAATCCATCGCCGGTACGCTCAGGGCTGGCGTCTCCTGGTTTACCCAGGCCAGCTGCCAGTTGCCGGGGTAGGTAAAATTACCGCCGTCGGCACTGATTTCGTTTTTCAGCAATGACAGTAACGTGGATTTACCGCAGCCGTTTTTGCCCACCAGGCCGACTTTCTGGCCCGGGTTAATGGTGGCTGTAGCGTTGTCCAGCAGGACACGTACGCCGCGACGAATTTGTAATGAGGAGAAAACAATCATAGAGCGCCGTATGTTCCGACTATGTTAAGTTGTCATTATAATCAGGTTAAATGTGCCGCCACGCGCCGCGTGGGTGTGCCATGGTAGCCCAAAACAACAGTGATGACGACCCGGGAGAGGAATGATGTCCCAGACAGCCAAAGTGCTGCTGCTGTATGCCCATCCGGAGTCTCAGGACTCGGTCGCCAACCGGGTTTTGCTACAACCGGCATTACAGCTAAGTAATGTGACAGTGCACGATCTTTACGCGCACTACCCCGATTTTTTTATCGATATTCCCTATGAGCAGGAGCTGCTGCGTCAGCACGACGTCATCGTATTTCAGCATCCTCTCTACACCTACAGCTGCCCCGCGCTGCTGAAAGAGTGGCTGGATCGCGTCCTGAGCCGTGGATTTGCCAGTGGGGTGGGAGGAAACCAGCTGGCGGGAAAGTCCTGGCGGAGCGTCATTACCACTGGCGAGCCGGAGAGTGCGTATCGCCACGATGGGCTTAACCGCTACTCGATGAACGAGATCTTACGCCCGTTCGAGCTGACTGCGGCCATGTGCCGCATGCACTGGCTGAGTCCGATCATTATCTACTGGGCTCGTCGGCAGCATCAGGATGAGCTGGCCAGCCATGCCCGCGCGTACGGTGAGTGGCTGGCGGGGCCAAATCTGACGGGAGGTCACTGATGGAAGGCTCAGATCTTTTACTGGCAGGCGTGTTGTTCCTGTTTGCCGCCGTGGTGGCGGTGCCGTTGGCATCGCGTCTGGGGATTGGCGCGGTGCTCGGCTATCTGCTGGCGGGCATCGCCATCGGTCCGTGGGGGCTGGGGTTCATCAGCGATGTGGACGAAATCCTGCACTTCTCGGAGCTGGGCGTCGTCTTTCTGATGTTTATTATCGGCCTTGAGCTGAACCCGACGAAGCTCTGGCAACTACGGCGCTCGATCTTTGGCGTGGGTGCCGCGCAGGTGCTGTGCAGCGCGGTGATCCTTGGTGGACTCCTGATGCTGACCCAGTTCTCATGGCAGGCCGCGGTGGTTGGCGGGATTGGTCTGGCGATGTCCTCTACGGCAATGGCGTTACAGCTGATGCGCGATAAGGGCATGAACCGCAACGAAGCGGGGCAGCTGGGCTTCTCGATCCTGCTGTTTCAGGATCTGGCGGTGATCCCCGCGCTGGCCCTGGTTCCACTGCTGGCAGGATCGGGAGAGGAGCATTTCGACTGGATGAAGATCGGCATGAAGGTGTTGGCCTTTGCCGGCATGCTGGTGGGAGGGCGCTATCTGCTCCGCCCGGTGTTCCGGTTTATTGCCGCCTCCGGCGTACGCGAGGTATTTACCGCCGCGACGCTGCTGCTGGTGCTGGGATCGGCCCTGTTTATGGATGCGCTGGGCCTGTCGATGGCGCTCGGTACTTTTATCGCGGGTGTGCTGCTGGCGGAGAGTGAGTACCGGCATGAACTGGAAATTGCCATCGATCCCTTTAAAGGGCTGCTGTTAGGGCTGTTCTTTATCTCTGTCGGTATGGCGCTCAATCTCGGCGTGCTCTACACCCATATCCTGTGGGTGGTGATGAGCGTTGCCGTGCTGGTCACGGTTAAAATGGCGGTGCTGTATGGGCTGGCGCGGGTTTACGGCCTGCGGCAGGCGGAAAAGGCGCAGCTTGCCGGGGTGCTGAGCCAGGGGGGCGAATTCGCTTTTGTGCTCTTCTCCACAGCATCGTCCCAGAGATTGTTTCAGGATGACCAGATGGCGCTGCTGTTAGTGACCGTGACGCTGTCGATGATGACCACGCCGCTGCTCATGAAGCTTATCGATAAGCAGCTGTCTCGCCGGATGAATGCCCCGGAAGATGAGCATGAAGCGCCCTTTGTGGAGGACGATAAACCGCAGGTGATCGTGGTGGGCTTCGGGCGGTTTGGGCAGGTAATCGGGCGTCTGCTGATGGCGAATAAAATGCGCGTGACGGTGCTTGAGCGCGACATCAGCGCGGTAAACCTGATGCGCAAGTACGGTTATAAGGTCTATTACGGCGATGCTACACAGGTCGAACTGCTGCGCTCCGCAGGCGCAGAGGCGGCGGAGTCGATTGTTATCACCTGTAATGATCCGGAAGACACCCTGAAGCTGGTGGAGATCTGCCAGCAGCACTTTCCCCATCTGCACATCCTGGCCCGGGCGCGAGGGCGTGTTGAGGCACATGAGCTGCTTCAGGCAGGGGTAAAGTATTTTACCCGCGAGACCTTCTCCAGTGCGCTGGAGCTGGGGCGTAAAGCATTAGTGACGTTGGGTATGCATCCTCATCAGGCCCAGCGCGCGCAGTTACATTTCCGTCGTCTTGATATGCGCATGCTGCGCGAGTTGATGCCGGTCCACACCGATACGGTGCAGATTTCCCGCGTACGGGAGGCGCGTCGCGAGCTGGAAGAGATTTTCCAGCGTGAGATGCAGCAGGAGCGTCGGCAGCCGGACGGCTGGGATGAATATGAATAACGAGGTAAAGAATGGCGGTACGTAAACGTTTTATCGCCGGCGCGAAATGCCCGGCCTGCCAGGCTCAGGATTCACTGGCCATGTGGCGAGAGAACAATATCGATATTGTTGAGTGTGTTAAGTGCGGTCACCAGATGCGTGAAGCCGATAAAGAAGTGCGCGATCACGTTCGCAAAGAAGAACAAGTGATCGGCATTTTTCATCCGGACTAGCGATATGCCCCGAGTTTTTTTAAGCTAAAGGGTACACGGGTGCAGAATTCGGCTACAATCTGCGCCAGCAATTTTCCCACGCTCAGGAGATATCATGAAAGTAGCAAAAGACCTGGTGGTCAGCCTGGCCTATCAGGTACGTACAGAAGACGGTGTGTTGGTTGATGAGTCTCCGGTGAGTGCGCCGCTGGACTACCTGCACGGTCACGGTTCCCTGATCTCCGGCCTGGAAAACGCGCTGGACGGTCATGAAGTTGGTGACAAATTTGACGTTGCTGTAGGCGCAAACGACGCTTACGGTCAGTACGATGAAAACCTGGTTCAGCGTGTTCCTAAAGACGTCTTCATGGGCGTTGATGAGCTGCAGGTTGGCATGCGTTTCCTGGCTGAAACTGACCAGGGTCCGGTTCCAGTAGAAATTACCGAAGTTGAAGACGACCACGTTGTGGTTGACGGCAACCACATGCTGGCTGGCCAGAACCTGAAGTTCAACGTTGAAGTGGTTGCGATCCGCGAAGCCACTGAAGAAGAGCTGGCTCACGGCCACGTTCATGGTGCGCACGGTCATGACCACGATCACGGTCACGATGGCTGCTGCGGTGGTCACGGCCACGATCACGACCATGGCCACGAGCACGGTAAAGGCGGCTGCGGCGGTAACGGCGGCTGCGGTTGCCACTAAGCGTTGCGCCTTAAGGCACAAAAAAGCGGGATATTCCCGCTTTTTTTACGTCTCAATAATGGGGTGGCGGCGTCTCTTCCGACTGCGACGCGATGTGCGATGCCTGGGAGGCTTTTACTTTTTCCGTTAACAGACGCATCAGATCCCGCAGCTTTGCCATCTCCAGCTCGTGGGCGGTGACGGTCTGATTCAGCTCATCGATGGTGATCTCCTGAAAAGCCAGGCGGCTTTCAAGCTCAGCCAGACGTGCTTCCATCTCTCTATTCTGCATGATTCACCTCGTTTGTTTCGTTAAACCCGTCCGGGGCTGGCGGCGGCGAATTTTACCTGAGATTATCCTTGCGCGCAGTAAACATCCCCTTGCTGCGAAACTAATTTAAACAAAAATAGTCTGAAATGTGGTGCTAATCAGGGGTGTCTACCTGTAGATTTGTTCCTCAACGTTTTATAGTACGCTACTCATTTACGCTTAACACGGGGTGAGAGTCCCCGGCCCTGGAGAAATGGATGAAATCACTGTTTAAAGTAACGCTGCTGGCGACCACGATGGCTGTCGCTTTGCATGCGCCGCTGACTTTCGCTGCCGATACCGCGGCGAAACCTGCTGCGACTGCTGACAGCAATGCGGCGTTCAAAAATGACGACCAGAAATCAGCCTACGCACTGGGCGCATCTCTGGGCCGTTACATGGAAAACTCTCTGAAAGAGCAAGAAAAACTGGGCATCAAGCTGGATCAGGCGCAGCTGATCGCGGGCGTACAGGATGCTTTTGCAGACAAGAGCAAACTGTCTGACCAGGAAATCGAGCAAACTCTGCAGGCTTTCGAAGCGCGCGTGAAAGGCGCAGCGCAGGAGAAGATGGAGAAAGACGCGGCTGAGAACGAAGCGAAAGGCAAAACCTTCCGTGACGCTTTCGCTAAAGAGAAAGGCGCAAAAACTTCTCCTACTGGCCTGGTCTACAAAGTAGAGAAAGAAGGGACTGGCGAGGCACCGAAAGACAGCGATACCGTCGTTGTGAACTACAAAGGTACCCTGACCGACGGTAAAGAGTTCGATAACTCTTACACCCGCGGTGAGCCACTCTCATTCCGTCTTGATGGTGTTATCCCTGGCTGGACTGAAGGCCTGAAGAACATCAAGAAAGGCGGTAAAATCAAGCTGGTCATCCCACCGGATCTGGCTTATGGCAAAACGGGCGTCCCGGGTATCCCGGCTAACTCCACCCTGGTATTCGACGTAGAGTTGCTGGACATCAAGCCAGCGCCGAAAGCGGATGCTAAGCCTGACGCGAAGCCAGAAGCGCCGGCAGAAGCCACCAAGAAGTAAACCGGTTAAAACCGCCGCCTCAGAAGCGGCGGTTTTTTTATTGGGGTATAGATATAATTAACACTGGAAGCGCTATCTACGCTGTATTAACTTAATTGCCCGTGTAAATAATGAGCCTGCCCTGAAAACCTACCGACAGGCTCCTGAAAAGGAGTGTTTTTTTCATGACCAGGTCGCTTTTAACCAACGAAACCAGCGAACTTGATTTGCTGGATCAACGTCCTTTCGATCAGACCGATTTCGATATTCTGAAATCCTACGAAGCGGTAGTGGACGGGTTAGCGATGCTCATTGGGTCCCACTGCGAAATCGTTTTGCACTCCCTGCAAGATCTGAAATGTTCTGCCATCCGCATCGCCAATGGTGAGCATACTGGCCGTAAAATCGGCTCGCCAATCACTGACCTTGCACTGCGTATGCTGCACGACATGACCGGCGCGGACAGCAGCGTCTCCAAATGTTATTTCACCCGCGCGAAGAGCGGTGTTCTCATGAAGTCCGTGACCATCGCGATCCGCAACCGCGATCATCGCGTGATTGGTTTGCTGTGCATCAACATGAACCTTGATGTGCCGTTCTCCCAGATCATGAACACCTTCATTCCGCCAGAAACGCCGGATGTTGGATCCACAGTAAACTTTGCCTCTTCCGTTGAAGATCTCGTGACCCAGACGCTGGAATTCACCATTGAAGAAGTTAATGCCGATCGTAACGTCTCCAACAATGCCAAGAATCGTCAGATCGTGCTTAACCTCTACGAAAAAGGCATTTTTGATATTAAAGACGCCATTAACCAGGTGGCCGATCGCCTCAACATCTCCAAGCACACGGTCTATCTCTACATCCGTCAGTTCAAAAGCGGCGATTTCCTGGGGCAAGAGAAGTAATGCGTTTTGCATTAATGGTGACAGGCCCGGCATACGGTACACAGCAGGCCAGCAGCGCGTTGCAGTTTGCCCGCGCACTGCTGGCGGCCGGACATGAGCTGGTCAGCGTCTTTTTTTATCGGGAAGGGGTGTATAACGCAAACCAGCTGACCTCTCCCGCATCAGACGAGTTCGATCTGGTCCGGGCCTGGCAGTCGCTGAACCAGGAGCATGGCGTTGCCCTGCATATCTGCGTGGCGGCGGCTCTGCGTCGGGGCGTAAGCGATGCGAATGAAGCGCAACGTCTCGGTTTGCCTGCCGCGAATCTTAACGAGGGCTTCTCCCTTAGCGGTCTTGGGGCGCTGGCACAGGCTGCCTTAACCTGCGATCGTATGGTGCAATTCTGATGAACCGCGTTGCGTTTGTATTTCATTCTGCCCCACATGGCAGTGCCGCTGGAAGGGAAGGGCTGGATGCGTTACTGGCCACTTCTGCACTGACGGAAGAGATCGGTGTGTTCTTTATCGGAGACGGCGTATTTCAGCTGCTTGCCGGTCAGCAGCCGCAGGCGGTGCTGGCGCGGGATTACATCTCGACATTTAAAGTCCTGCCGTTGTATGACATCGAGACGTTCTATGTCTGTGCAGCTTCACTGCAGGCCCGCGGCCTGAAAGAGAATACCCCCTTCATTCTGGACGCGACTGTACTTGCACCGGCATTACTGCGGGAACAGCTTTCCCACTACGACACAATCCTGACATTCTGAGGCGCGCATGCTCCATACCCTGAGCCGTTCCCCCTGGCACTGCGACATCGAAAGCCTGTTAAGCATGCTGCGTGAGGGTGATACTGTGCTGCTGATCCAGGATGGCGTTCTGGCGGCAGTAGAAGGTAGCCGCTTTGTTGATATTCTCTGTAATGCCCCCATCTCTGTCTCAGCGCTTAAAGATGATATCGAGGCCCGCGGCCTCATTGGTCAAATTTCAACCAAAATTGACGTGGTTAGCTATACTGATTTCGTCAATCTGGCCATCCAGCACACCGGCCAAATGAACTGGTGATCTGAGATCGCTGTATAATTCTTGACACCTTTTCGACGTAGCCCTAAAATTTCGCGTCCTCATATTGTATGAGGGCGTTTTATTACGTGTTTACGAAGCAAAAGCTAAAACCAGGAGCTATTTAATGGCAACAGTTAACCAGCTGGTACGCAAACCACGTGCACGCAAAGTTGCAAAAAGCAACGTGCCTGCGCTGGAAGCCTGCCCGCAGAAACGTGGCGTATGTACTCGTGTATATACTACCACTCCTAAAAAACCAAACTCCGCACTGCGTAAAGTATGCCGTGTGCGTTTGACTAACGGTTTTGAAGTGACTTCCTACATCGGTGGTGAAGGTCACAACCTGCAGGAACACTCCGTGATCCTGATCCGTGGCGGTCGTGTAAAAGACCTTCCGGGTGTTCGTTACCACACCGTTCGTGGTGCGCTTGACTGCTCCGGCGTTAAAGACCGTAAGCAATCTCGCTCCAAATACGGCGTGAAACGTCCTAAGGCTTAATGGTTCTCCGTTAAGTAAGGCCAAACTGATTTATCTTAATGTCACACTAAACTCTTAGAGTTTTGGACAATCCTGAATTAACAACGGAGTATTCCCATGCCACGTCGTCGCGTCATTGGTCAGCGTAAAATTCTTCCAGATCCGAAATTCGGATCAGAACTGCTGGCAAAATTTGTAAATATCCTGATGGTAGATGGTAAAAAATCTACTGCAGAAGCAATCGTATACAGCGCGCTGGAGACCCTGGCTCAGCGTTCTGGTAAAAATGAACTGGAAGCTTTCGAAGTAGCTCTCGACAACGTGCGTCCGACTGTAGAAGTTAAGTCTCGCCGCGTTGGTGGTTCTACTTATCAGGTACCAGTTGAAGTCCGTCCGGTCCGTCGTAATGCTCTGGCAATGCGTTGGATCGTTGAAGCTGCTCGTAAACGCGGTGATAAATCCATGGCTCTGCGTCTGGCGAACGAACTTTCTGACGCTGCAGACAACAAAGGTACTGCAGTTAAGAAACGTGAAGACGTTCACCGTATGGCAGAAGCCAACAAGGCGTTCGCACACTACCGTTGGTAATCCCTTCGGAGTATTAGTCACCAGGCGGGCGCTTCAGCGAAGCAGCCCGCTTTGGGTTACTTAACTGAACGCCTAAAAAGATAAACGAGGAATCAAATGGCTCGTACAACACCCATCGCACGCTACCGTAACATCGGTATCAGTGCGCACATCGACGCCGGTAAAACCACTACCACCGAACGTATTCTGTTCTACACCGGTGTAAACCATAAAATCGGTGAAGTTCATGACGGCGCCGCAACCATGGACTGGATGGAGCAGGAGCAGGAGCGTGGTATTACCATCACCTCCGCAGCGACTACTGCATTCTGGTCTGGTATGGCTAAGCAGTATGAACCACACCGCGTAAACATCATCGACACCCCGGGCCACGTTGACTTCACCATCGAAGTAGAACGTTCCATGCGTGTTCTTGATGGTGCGGTAATGGTTTACTGCGCAGTTGGTGGTGTTCAGCCACAGTCTGAAACCGTATGGCGTCAGGCAAACAAATATAAAGTTCCACGCATTGCGTTCGTTAACAAAATGGACCGTATGGGTGCGAACTTCCTGAAAGTTGTTGGTCAGATCAAAACCCGTCTGGGCGCGAACCCTGTTCCGCTGCAGCTGGCGATTGGTGCTGAAGAAGGTTTCACCGGTGTTGTTGACCTGGTGAAAATGAAAGCCATCAACTGGAATGAAGAAGACGCAGGCGTAACCTTCACTTATGAAGATATCCCGGCTGACATGCAGGACCTGGCTGACGAATGGCACCAGAACCTGATCGAGTCCGCTGCAGAAGCTTCAGAAGATCTGATGGAGAAATACCTGGGTGGTGAAGAACTGTCTGAAGAAGAGATCAAAAAAGCTCTGCGTCAGCGTGTACTGAACAACGAAATCATCCTGGTAACCTGTGGTTCTGCGTTCAAGAACAAAGGTGTTCAGGCGATGCTGGATGCGGTAATTGATTACCTGCCATCCCCGGTAGACGTTCCTGCGATCAACGGTATCCTGGACGACGGTAAAGACACGCCGGCTGAGCGTCACGCAAGTGATGACGAGCCGTTTGCTGCTCTGGCGTTCAAAATCGCTACCGACCCGTTCGTTGGTAACCTGACGTTCTTCCGCGTGTACTCTGGTGTGGTTAACTCCGGTGACACCATCCTGAACTCCGTGAAAGCTGCACGTGAGCGTTTCGGTCGTATCGTACAGATGCACGCGAACAAACGTGAAGAGATCAAAGAAGTTCGCGCGGGTGACATCGCTGCTGCTATCGGTCTGAAAGACGTGACTACTGGTGATACCCTGTGTAACCCAGATCACCCGATCATTCTGGAGCGCATGGAGTTCCCAGAGCCAGTAATCTCTATCGCCGTTGAACCAAAAACCAAAGCTGACCAGGAAAAAATGGGTCTGGCTCTGGGCCGTCTGGCTAAAGAAGACCCATCATTCCGCGTATGGACTGATGAAGAATCTAACCAGACCATCATCGCTGGTATGGGTGAACTGCACCTGGACATCATCGTTGACCGTATGAAGCGTGAATTCAACGTTGAAGCTAACGTGGGTAAACCTCAGGTTGCTTACCGCGAAGCAATTCGCCAGAAAGTTACCGATGTTGAAGGTAAACACGCTAAGCAGTCTGGTGGTCGTGGTCAGTACGGTCACGTTGTGATCGACATGTACCCACTGGAGCCGGGCTCTAACCCTAAAGGTTACGAGTTCATCAACGACATCAAAGGTGGTGTAATTCCTGGCGAATACATCCCTGCCGTTGATAAAGGCATCCAGGAGCAGCTGAAGTCTGGTCCGCTGGCTGGTTACCCGGTAGTAGACATGGGTATTCGTCTGCACTTCGGTTCTTACCATGACGTTGACTCCTCTGAACTGGCGTTTAAACTGGCTGCTTCTATCGCCTTTAAAGAAGGCTTTAAGAAAGCGAAACCAGTTCTGCTTGAGCCAATCATGAAGGTTGAAGTAGAAACGCCTGAAGAGAACACCGGTGACGTCATCGGTGACTTGAGCCGTCGTCGTGGTATGCTGCGTGGTCAGGAAACTAACGTTACTGGCGTTGTGATCCACGCTGAAGTTCCGCTGTCTGAAATGTTCGGATATGCAACTCAGCTGCGTTCTCTGACCAAAGGTCGTGCTTCTTACTCCATGGAGTTCCTGAAGTATGATGATGCGCCGAACAACGTTGCTCAGGCCGTAATTGAAGCCCGTGGTAAATAAGCCGTAGGGTTAAAATCTAAGTCCCGTGCCCCCTCGGTGAGGGGGCACTATAGTAAGGAATATAGCCGTGTCTAAAGAAAAATTTGAACGTACAAAACCGCACGTCAACGTTGGTACTATCGGCCACGTTGACCACGGTAAAACTACCCTGACCGCTGCAATCACTACCGTTCTGGCTAAAACCTACGGTGGTTCTGCTCGTGCATTCGACCAGATCGATAACGCACCAGAAGAAAAAGCTCGTGGTATCACCATCAACACTTCTCACGTTGAATATGACACCCCGACTCGCCACTACGCACACGTAGACTGCCCAGGCCACGCCGACTATGTTAAAAACATGATCACCGGTGCTGCGCAGATGGACGGCGCGATCCTGGTTGTTGCTGCGACTGACGGCCCAATGCCTCAGACCCGTGAGCACATCCTGCTGGGTCGTCAGGTAGGCGTTCCTTTCATCATCGTGTTCCTGAACAAATGCGACATGGTTGATGACGAAGAGCTGCTGGAACTGGTAGAGATGGAAGTTCGTGAACTGCTGTCTCAGTACGATTTCCCAGGCGACGATACCCCAATCGTTCGTGGTTCCGCGCTGAAAGCGCTGGAAGGCGAAGCTGAGTGGGAAGAGAAAATCATCGAACTGGCTGGCTACCTGGATTCTTACATCCCAGAACCAGAGCGTGCTATCGACAAGCCATTCCTGCTGCCAATCGAAGACGTATTCTCCATCTCCGGTCGTGGTACCGTTGTTACCGGTCGTGTAGAGCGCGGTATCATCAAAGTTGGTGAAGAAGTTGAAATCGTTGGTATCAAAGATACTGCGAAATCTACCTGTACTGGCGTTGAAATGTTCCGCAAACTGCTGGACGAAGGCCGTGCTGGTGAGAACGTTGGTGTTCTGCTGCGTGGTATCAAGCGTGAAGAAATCGAACGTGGTCAGGTTCTGGCGAAGCCAGGCTCAATCAAGCCACACACCAAGTTCGAATCTGAAGTGTACATCCTGTCCAAAGACGAAGGCGGCCGTCATACTCCGTTCTTCAAAGGCTACCGTCCACAGTTCTACTTCCGTACTACTGACGTGACCGGTACCATCGAACTGCCAGAAGGCGTTGAGATGGTAATGCCAGGCGACAACATCAAAATGGTTGTTACCCTGATCCACCCAATCGCAATGGACGATGGTCTGCGTTTCGCAATCCGCGAAGGCGGCCGTACCGTTGGCGCGGGTGTTGTTGCTAAAGTTCTGGGCTAATTAATTATCCCTGAATTAAAAAGGACGCTTCGGCGTCCTTTTTTGTTTTCAGCGTTTATGGCTGTCACAAATTTTCGTATTTTTTGTTCGCTCCCGTCCCGCATCTTCGTGCTTGTGCTATTGTAATCATAATTATTCTCACTTACACTTTGCCCATATTTTGAACGGGAGTGGTTATGTACGTTTGTTTATGTAACGGTGTGAGTGATAAAAAAATTCGTCAGGCCGTTCGCCAGTTTCATCCTCAATCTTTTCAGCAGTTGCGTAAGTTTGTTCCGGTTGGAAATCAATGCGGTAAGTGCGTTCGCGCTGCCCGCGAGATTATGCAGGACGAATTGATGCAGATCCCGGAATACAAAGAGATTGCCTGAGGCTCATACTTTTCTTTTGACATCCCTGTAGCCCCATCTACGCTTCAATGAGTGGAAGCGGAGGGACTATAATGAAAGGTGATATCAAAATCATAAGTTATCTCAATAAATTATTGGGAAATGAGCTTGTCGCAATCAACCAATACTTTCTCCATGCGAGAATGTTCAAAAACTGGGGTCTGACTCGCCTCAACGATATTGAATACCATGAGTCCATCGATGAGATGAAGCACGCTGATAAGTACATCGAGCGTATTCTGTTCCTCGAGGGTATTCCCAACCTGCAGGATCTCGGCAAGCTGGGTATCGGCGAAGATGTCGAAGAGATATTGCGTTCGGATCTGACGCTGGAGCTCGAAGGGGCGAAAGATCTGCGTGAAGCTATCGCTTATGCAGACAGCGTTCATGACTACGTCAGCCGCGATATGATGATTGAGATTCTGGCCGATGAAGAAGGGCACATCGACTGGCTGGAAACAGAACTGGATCTTATCAGTAAAATTGGGCTGCAAAATTACCTCCAGTCGCAAATTAAAGTGGAAAGCTGATCAGGCTTTGCCCACTCATCATTAAACCCGCTGCCGCCATGAAAGGTCCAAATGGCAGTGGGTTTTTTAATATCTGTTCCCCGGGTTTACACATCGCCAGGATGAGAAGATAAAGCGTAGCCAGCAAAGCTGCTGATAATGCCAGCACAGGAAGTACGCACCATCCATGCCATGCGCCCAGCGCACCCAGATACTTTACGTCACCGTAACCCAGCCCTTCACGCTTACGCAGCAGCCTGTAACCCCAATAAATAATCGCGAATCCTGTGTATCCCGCTATCGCCCCTGCGACGGCAGTAGGCAGCCGCTCGGGTTGAAGACAGAGGTGATAAAGCAGACCAACCCATAGTAGCGGGCAGAGATATCGGTCCGGAAGCAGATGTGACCGGAGATCCTCGCGAACTAACAGTGCTGTTAATCCAAGGTAGGCAAACAAGAAGGGGAGGAGAGTAAGCATTGGCGTAAACCTCAATGGAATGTTTGCGCCCATATTCCATGTAACCCCAAGGGTGAAACAAACGGCAAACTAAAACGATGCGAGAGGTCTTCCTGGCCGTTTTCACGACAATGTACGATTGCACCGCATTTACGAGGGGACACGCAAAATTGAGCTCTGCCGTCTATTTTCTAAACTGGGCTTGCGTCCTGCCCAGATTTACGTATAATGCGCGGGCTTGTCGTAATTGACAGCTGGTTCAATCTGAACCCCGGGCAGCAATCTTTTTCAGTTGCCTAACAATGCTCCCAATCGGGGAGCTACGTAAGAACGGTTACACTCTCCCATCAATCGTAATGGGTCTGAGTAGTGATCATTTTCGTTTATAAAATAATTGGAGCTCTGGTCTCATGCAGAACCAAAGAATCCGTATCCGCCTTAAAGCGTTTGATCATCGTCTGATCGATCAATCAACCGCGGAAATCGTCGAGACTGCTAAGCGCACTGGTGCGCAAGTCCGTGGTCCGATCCCGCTGCCGACCCGCAAAGAGCGCTTTACCGTTCTGATCTCCCCGCACGTTAACAAAGACGCGCGTGATCAGTACGAGATCCGCACTCACAAGCGTCTGGTTGACATCGTTGAGCCAACTGAGAAAACCGTTGATGCTCTGATGCGTCTGGATCTGGCTGCCGGTGTAGACGTGCAGATCAGCCTGGGTTAATCAGGTCATCGAGCGATTGAGAGGTTGATACAATGATTGGTTTAGTCGGTAAAAAAGTGGGTATGACCCGCATCTTCACTGAAGATGGCGTTTCTATCCCAGTAACCGTAATCGAAGTTGAAGCAAACCGCGTTACTCAGGTTAAAGATCTGGCTAACGATGGCTACCGCGCTATTCAGGTTACCACTGGTGCTAAAAAAGCTAACCGTGTAACCAAACCAGAAGCGGGTCACTTCGCTAAAGCTGGCGTAGAAGCTGGCCGTGGTCTGTGGGAATTCCGCCTGGCTGAAGGCGAAGAGTTCACCGTAGGTCAGGACATTAGCGTTGAACTGTTTGCTGAAGTTAAAAAAGTTGACGTAACCGGTACCTCTAAAGGTAAAGGTTTTGCTGGTACCGTTAAGCGCTGGAACTTCCGTACCCAGGACGCTACTCACGGTAACTCCTTGTCTCACCGCGTTCCGGGTTCTATCGGTCAGAACCAGACTCCGGGCAAAGTGTTCAAAGGCAAGAAAATGGCAGGTCAGCTGGGTAACGAACGTGTAACCGTTCAGAGCCTGGACGTAGTACGTGTTGACGCTGAGCGCAACCTGCTGCTGGTTAAAGGTGCGGTCCCGGGTGCAACCGGTAGCGACCTGATCGTTAAACCAGCTGTGAAGGCGTAAGGGGATAGCAATGGAATTAGTATTGAAAGACGCGCAGAGCGCGCTGACTGTTTCCGAAACTACCTTCGGTCGTGATTTCAACGAAGCGCTGGTTCACCAGGTTGTTGTTGCTTATGCAGCTGGTGCTCGTCAGGGTACTCGTGCTCAGAAGACTCGTGCTGAAGTAACTGGTTCCGGCAAAAAGCCGTGGCGCCAGAAAGGTACTGGCCGTGCGCGTTCAGGTTCTATCAAGAGCCCGATCTGGCGTTCCGGTGGCGTGACCTTCGCTGCTCGCCCGCAGGACCACAGTCAAAAAGTTAATAAAAAGATGTACCGCGGCGCGCTGAAAAGCATCCTGTCCGAGCTGGTACGTCAGGATCGTCTGATCGTTGTCGAATCTTTCTCTGTAGAAGCGCCTAAAACTAAGCTGCTGGCACAGAAACTGAAAGACATGGCTCTGGAAGATGTGCTGATCATCACCGGTGAGCTGGACGAGAACCTGTTCCTGGCCGCACGTAACCTGCACAAGGTTGACGTACGCGATGCGACTGGTATCGACCCGGTTAGCCTGATCGCCTTCGACAAAGTCGTAATGACTGCTGATGCTGTTAAGCAAGTTGAGGAGATGCTGGCATGATTCGTGAAGAACGTCTGCTGAAGGTGCTGCGCGCACCGCACGTTTCTGAAAAAGCGTCTACTGCGATGGAAAAAACTAACACCATCGTTCTCAAAGTTGCTAAAGACGCGACCAAAGCAGAAATCAAAGCTGCTGTGCAGAAACTGTTTGAAGTCGAAGTCGAAGTCGTTAACACCCTGGTAGTTAAAGGGAAAGTTAAACGTCACGGACAGCGTATCGGTCGTCGTAGCGACTGGAAAAAAGCTTACGTCACCCTGAAAGAAGGCCAGAATCTGGACTTCGTTGGCGGCGCTGAGTAAGTCGGAGGAGTAATACAATGGCAGTTGTTAAATGTAAACCGACATCTCCGGGTCGTCGCCACGTTGTTAAAGTGGTTAACCCTGAGCTGCACAAGGGCAAGCCTTTTGCTCCGTTGCTGGAAAAGAACAGCAAATCCGGTGGTCGTAACAACAATGGCCGTATCACCACTCGTCACATCGGTGGTGGCCACAAGCAGGCTTATCGTATTGTTGACTTTAAACGCAACAAAGACGGTATCCCAGCAGTTGTTGAGCGTCTTGAGTACGATCCGAACCGTTCCGCGAACATCGCGCTGGTTCTGTACAAAGATGGCGAACGCCGTTACATCCTGGCCCCTAAAGGCCTGAAAGCTGGCGACCAGATTCAGTCTGGCGTTGATGCTGCAATCAAAGCAGGTAACACCCTGCCGATGCGCAATATCCCGGTTGGTTCTACCGTTCATAACGTAGAAATGAAACCAGGTAAAGGCGGTCAGCTGGCACGTTCCGCTGGTACTTACGTTCAGATCGTTGCGCGTGATGGTGCTTATGTCACCCTGCGTCTGCGTTCTGGTGAAATGCGTAAAGTCGAAGCAGACTGCCGCGCTACCCTGGGCGAAGTTGGCAATGCTGAGCATATGCTGCGCGTTCTGGGTAAAGCAGGTGCTGCACGCTGGCGTGGTGTTCGTCCTACCGTTCGCGGTACTGCGATGAACCCAGTCGACCACCCACATGGTGGTGGTGAAGGTCGTAACTTTGGTAAGCACCCGGTAACTCCGTGGGGCGTTCAGACCAAAGGTAAGAAGACCCGCAGCAACAAGCGTACTGATAAATTTATCGTACGTCGCCGTAGCAAATAATATTAGAGGATAAGCCATGCCACGTTCTCTCAAGAAAGGTCCTTTTATTGACCTGCACTTGCTGAAGAAGGTAGAGAAAGCGGTGGAAAGCGGAGACAAGAAGCCCCTGCGCACTTGGTCCCGTCGTTCAACGATCTTTCCTAACATGATCGGTTTGACCATCGCTGTCCATAATGGTCGTCAGCACGTTCCAGTATTCGTTTCCGATGAAATGGTCGGTCACAAACTGGGTGAATTCGCACCGACTCGTACTTATCGCGGCCACGCTGCTGATAAAAAAGCGAAGAAGAAATAAGGTAGGAGGAAGAGATGGAAACTTTAGCTCAACATCGCCATGCTCGTTCTTCTGCTCAGAAGGTTCGCCTTGTTGCTGACCTGATTCGCGGTAAGAAAGTGTCGCAGGCCCTGGATATTCTGACCTACACCAATAAGAAAGCGGCTGTACTGGTCAAGAAAGTTCTGGAATCTGCCATTGCTAACGCTGAACACAACGATGGCGCTGACATTGACGATCTGAAAGTTGCGAAAATTTTCGTAGACGAAGGCCCGAGCATGAAGCGCATTATGCCGCGTGCGAAAGGTCGTGCAGATCGCATCCTGAAGCGCACCAGCCACATTACTGTGGTTGTGTCCGATCGCTGAGACTCTGGAGACTAGCAATGGGTCAGAAAGTACATCCTAATGGTATTCGCCTGGGTATTGTAAAACCATGGAACTCAACCTGGTTTGCGAACACCAAAGAATTCGCTGACAACCTGGACAGCGATTTTAAAGTACGTCAGTACCTGACTAAGGAACTGGCTAAAGCGTCCGTATCTCGTATCGTAATCGAGCGTCCGGCTAAGAGCATCCGTGTGACCATTCACACTGCTCGTCCTGGCATCGTTATCGGTAAGAAAGGCGAAGACGTAGAAAAACTGCGCAAGGTCGTAGCGGATATCGCTGGCGTTCCTGCACAGATCAATATCGCTGAAGTTCGTAAGCCTGAACTGGACGCAAAACTGGTTGCTGACAGCATCACTTCTCAGCTGGAACGTCGTGTTATGTTCCGTCGTGCTATGAAGCGTGCTGTACAGAACGCAATGCGTCTGGGCGCTAAAGGTATCAAAGTTGAAGTTAGCGGCCGTCTGGGCGGCGCGGAAATCGCACGTACCGAATGGTACCGTGAAGGTCGCGTACCGCTGCACACTCTGCGTGCTGACATCGACTACAACACCTCTGAAGCGCACACCACTTACGGTGTAATCGGCGTTAAGGTATGGATCTTCAAAGGTGAGATCCTGGGTGGTATGGCTGCTGTTGAACAACCGGAAAAACCGGCTGCTCAACCTAAAAAGCAGCAGCGTAAAGGCCGTAAATAAGGAGCGTCGCTGATGTTACAACCAAAGCGTACAAAATTCCGTAAAGTGCACAAAGGCCGCAACCGTGGTCTGGCGCAGGGTACGGATGTTAGCTTCGGCACTTTCGGTCTGAAAGCTGTTGGCCGTGGTCGTCTGACTGCACGTCAGATCGAAGCAGCACGTCGTGCTATGACCCGTGCAGTTAAGCGTCAAGGTAAAATTTGGATCCGTGTATTCCCGGACAAACCAATTACCGAGAAGCCGCTGGAAGTTCGTATGGGTAAAGGTAAAGGTAACGTGGAGTACTGGGTTGCCTTGATTCAGCCGGGTAAAGTCCTGTATGAAATGGACGGCGTACCGGAAGAGCTGGCCCGTGAAGCATTCGGCCTGGCAGCAGCGAAACTGCCGATTAAAACCACCTTTGTAACTAAGACGGTGATGTAATGAAAGCAAATGAGCTGCGTGAAAAAAGCGTTGAAGAGCTGAACGCTGAGCTGCTGAACCTGCTGCGTGAGCAGTTCAACCTGCGCATGCAGGCTGCAAGTGGCCAGCTGCAACAGACTCACCTGCTGAAGCAAGTGCGTCGTGATGTTGCACGCGTTAAGACTTTACTGACTCAGAAGGCGGGTGCGTAATGACCGATAAAATCCGTACTCTGCAAGGTCGTGTTGTTAGCGACAAAATGGAGAAATCCATCGTTGTTGCTATCGAGCGCGTTGTGAAACACCCGATCTACGGTAAATTCATCAAGCGTACGACCAAACTGCACGTACATGACGAGAACAACGAATGTGGTATCGGTGACGTGGTAGAAATCCGCGAATGCCGTCCACTGTCCAAGACTAAGTCCTGGACGCTGGTTCGCGTTGTAGAGAAAGCGGTTCTGTAATAGAGTAGCCTTCTCGATACGAATAAACGGCTCAGCGATGAGCCGTTTATTTTTTCTACCCATATTGCAGAAGCGGTGTTATAATGCCGCGCCCTCGATATGGGGCTTTTTAACGGCTCTGATTTTAGAGTCTCAGGTAGTAGTTGACATTAGCGGAGCACTAAAATGATCCAAGAACAGACTATGCTGAACGTCGCCGACAACTCCGGTGCACGTCGCGTAATGTGTATCAAGGTTCTGGGTGGCTCGCACCGTCGCTACGCAGGCGTAGGCGACATCATCAAGATCACCATCAAAGAAGCAATTCCACGTGGTAAGGTCAAGAAAGGTGATGTGCTGAAAGCGGTAGTGGTGCGCACCAAGAAGGGTGTTCGTCGCCCTGACGGTTCTGTCATTCGCTTCGATGGTAATGCATGCGTTATTTTAAACAATAACAGCGAGCAGCCTATCGGCACGCGTATCTTTGGGCCGGTAACTCGTGAACTTCGTACTGAGAAGTTCATGAAAATTATCTCTCTGGCACCAGAAGTACTCTAAGGAGCGAATCATGGCAGCGAAAATCCGTCGTGATGACGAAGTTATCGTGTTAACCGGTAAAGATAAAGGTAAACGCGGTAAAGTAAAAAATGTCCTGTCTTCCGGCAAGGTCATTGTTGAAGGTATCAACCTGGTTAAGAAACATCAGAAGCCGGTTCCGGCCCTGAACCAGCCAGGTGGCATCGTTGAAAAAGAAGCTGCTATTCAGGTTTCTAACGTTGCAATCTTCAATGCGGCAACCGGCAAGGCTGACCGTGTAGGCTTTAGATTCGAAGACGGCAAAAAAGTCCGTTTCTTCAAGTCTAACAGCGAAACTATCAAGTAATTTGGAGTAGTACGATGGCGAAACTGCATGATTACTACAAAGACGAAGTAGTTAATAAGCTCATGACTGAGTTTAACTACAATTCTGTCATGCAAGTCCCTCGGGTCGAGAAGATCACCCTGAACATGGGTGTTGGTGAAGCGATCGCTGACAAGAAACTGCTGGATAACGCAGCAGCTGACCTGGCAGCTATCTCCGGTCAAAAACCGTTGATCACCAAAGCACGCAAATCTGTTGCAGGCTTCAAAATCCGTCAGGGCTATCCGATCGGCTGTAAAGTAACTCTGCGTGGCGAACGCATGTGGGAGTTCTTTGAGCGCCTGATCACTATTGCTGTACCTCGTATCCGTGACTTCCGTGGCTTGTCCGCTAAGTCTTTCGACGGTCGTGGTAACTACAGCATGGGTGTCCGTGAGCAGATCATCTTCCCAGAAATCGACTACGATAAAGTCGACCGCGTGCGTGGTTTGGATATTACCATTACCACTACTGCGAAATCTGACGAAGAAGGCCGTGCTCTGCTGGCTGCCTTTGACTTCCCGTTCCGCAAGTAAGGTAGGGTTACTGAATGGCTAAGCAATCAATGAAAGCACGCGAAGTAAAGCGCGTAGCTTTAGCTGATAAATTCTTCGCTAAACGCGCTGAACTGAAAGCGATCATTTCTGATGTGAACGCTTCCGACGAAGATCGTTGGAATGCAGTTCTCAAGCTGCAGACTCTGCCGCGTGATTCCAGCCCGTCTCGTCAGCGTAACCGCTGCCGTCAAACTGGTCGTCCGCACGCTTTCCTGCGGAAGTTCGGGTTGAGCCGTATCAAGGTCCGTGAAGCCGCAATGCGCGGTGAAATCCCGGGTCTGAAAAAGGCTAGCTGGTAATTGTCACCAATTGAATCACGGGAGTAAAGACAGATGAGCATGCAAGATCCGATCGCGGATATGCTGACCCGTATCCGTAACGGTCAGGCCGCGAACAAAGCTGCGGTCACCATGCCTTCCTCCAAGCTGAAAGTGGCAATCGCCAACGTGCTGAAGGAAGAAGGTTTTATCGAAGATTTTAAAGTTGAAGGCGACACCAAGCCTGAACTGGAACTTACTCTTAAGTATTTCCAGGGCAAGGCTGTTGTAGAAAGCATTCAGCGTGTCAGCCGCCCAGGTCTGCGCATCTACAAACGTAAAGATGAGCTGCCAAAAGTTATGGCCGGCATGGGTATCGCAGTTGTTTCTACCTCTAAAGGTGTTATGACTGATCGTGCAGCGCGCCAGGCTGGTCTTGGTGGCGAAATTATCTGCTACGTAGCCTAATCGGAGGAAAAAATGTCTCGTGTTGCTAAAGCACCGGTCGTTGTTCCTGCCGGCGTTGATGTAAAAATCAACGGTCAGGTTATTACGATCAAAGGTAAAAACGGCGAGCTGACTCGTACTCTCAACGATGCTGTTGAAGTTACTCATGCAGATAACGCTCTGACTTTCGGCCCACGTACTGGTTACGTTGATGGCTGGGCTCAGGCTGGTACCGCGCGTGCCCTGCTGAACTCAATGGTTATCGGTGTTACCGAAGGCTTCACTAAGAAGCTGCAGCTGGTTGGTGTAGGTTATCGTGCAGCGATCAAAGGGAACGCAGTAAGCCTGGCTCTGGGCTTCTCTCACCCTGTTGAACACGCGCTGCCAGCAGGTATTACTGCAGAATGTCCGTCTCAGACTGAAATCGTGCTGAAAGGCGCTGATAAACAGCTGATCGGTCAGGTTGCAGCAGATCTGCGCGCCTACCGTCGTCCTGAGCCTTACAAAGGCAAGGGTGTTCGTTACGCCGACGAAGTCGTGCGTACCAAAGAGGCTAAGAAGAAGTAAGGTAACACTATGGATAAGAAATCTGCTCGTATCCGTCGTGCGACCCGCGCACGCCGCAAGCTCAAAGAGCTGGGTGCAACTCGCCTGGTGGTACATCGTACCCCGCGTCATATTTACGCACAGGTAATTGCACCGAACGGTTCTGAAGTTCTGGTAGCTGCTTCTACTGTAGAAAAAGCTATCTCTGAACAATTGAAGTACACCGGTAACAAAGACGCCGCTGCAGCTGTAGGTAAAGCTGTTGCTGAACGCGCTCTGGAAAAAGGCATCAAAGATGTTTCCTTTGACCGTTCCGGGTTCCAATATCATGGTCGTGTCCAGGCACTGGCAGATGCTGCCCGTGAAGCTGGCCTTCAGTTCTAAGGTAGAGGTGTAAGATGGCTCACATCGAAAAACAAGCTGGCGAACTGCAGGAAAAGCTGATCGCGGTTAACCGCGTATCTAAAACCGTTAAAGGTGGTCGTATTTTCTCCTTCACAGCTCTGACTGTAGTTGGCGATGGTAACGGTCGCGTTGGTTTTGGTTACGGTAAAGCGCGTGAAGTTCCAGCAGCGATCCAGAAAGCGATGGAAAAAGCCCGTCGCAATATGATTAACGTCGCGCTGAACCACGGCACCCTGCAGCACCCAGTTAAGGGTACTCACACGGGTTCTCGTGTCTTCATGCAGCCGGCTTCCGAAGGTACCGGTATCATCGCCGGTGGTGCAATGCGCGCCGTTCTGGAAGTCGCTGGGGTTCATAACGTTCTGGCTAAAGCATACGGTTCCACCAACCCGATCAACGTGGTTCGTGCAACTATTGATGGCCTGGAAAATATGAAATCTCCAGAAATGGTCGCTGCCAAGCGTGGTAAATCCGTTGAAGAAATTCTGGGGTAATTGACCATGGCAAAGACTATTAAAATTACACAAACCCGCAGTGCAATCGGACGTCTGCCGAAACACAAGGCAACGCTGCTTGGCCTGGGTCTGCGTCGTATTGGTCATACCGTTGAGCGCGAGGATACTCCTGCTGTACGTGGTATGGTCAACGCGGTTTACTTCATGGTTAAAGTTGAGGAGTAAGAGATGCGTTTAAATACTCTGTCTCCGGCCGAAGGCTCTAAAAAGGCGGGTAAACGCCTGGGTCGTGGTATCGGTTCTGGCCTCGGCAAAACCGGTGGTCGTGGTCACAAAGGTCAGAACTCTCGTTCTGGCGGTGGCGTACGTCGCGGTTTCGAGGGTGGCCAGATGCCACTGTACCGTCGTCTGCCGAAGTTCGGCTTCACCTCTCGCAAATCAGCGATCACAGCCGAAGTTCGTCTGTCTGACCTGGCGAAAGTTGAAGGCGGCGTTGTAGACCTGAACACGCTGAAAGCAGCAAACATTATCGGTATTCAGATCGAGTTCGCGAAAGTGATCCTGTCTGGTGAAGTTTCTACCCCGGTAACTGTTCGTGGCCTGCGTGTTACTAAAGGTGCTCGTGCTGCTATCGAAGCTGCTGGCGGTAAAATTGAGGAATAAGTAGCAGATGGCTAAACAACCGGGATTAGATTTTCAAAGTGCCAAAGGTGGGCTTGGCGAACTGAAACGCAGACTTTTGTTTGTGATCGGTGCGCTGATTGTTTTCCGTATTGGCTCTTTTATTCCGATCCCTGGTATTGATGCCGCTGTACTTGCCAAACTGCTTGAGCAACAGCGTGGCACCATCATTGAAATGTTTAACATGTTCTCTGGTGGTGCTCTCAGCCGTGCTTCTATCTTTGCTCTGGGTATCATGCCGTATATTTCGGCATCGATTATTATCCAGCTGCTGACGGTCGTTCATCCGGCCCTGGCAGAACTGAAGAAAGAAGGGGAGTCTGGTCGTCGTAAGATCAGCCAGTACACCCGCTACGGTACTCTGGTGCTGGCAATATTCCAGTCGATCGGTATTGCTACCGGTCTACCGAATATGCCTGGTATGCAGGGCCTGGTTATTAACCCAGGCTTTGCATTCTATTTCACCGCTGTTGTAAGTCTGGTTTCAGGAACAATGTTCCTCATGTGGCTCGGCGAACAAATTACTGAACGGGGTATTGGTAACGGTATTTCGATCATTATTTTCGCCGGTATTGTTGCGGGACTCCCGCCAGCCATTGCCCATACTATCGAGCAAGCGCGTCAAGGCGACCTGCACTTCCTCCTGTTGCTGTTGGTTGCAGTATTAGTATTTGCAGTGACGTTCTTTGTTATCTTCGTTGAACGTGGTCAACGCCGCATTGTGGTAAACTACGCGAAACGTCAACAAGGCCGTCGTGTCTATGCTGCACAGAGCACACATTTACCGCTGAAAGTGAATATGGCAGGGGTAATCCCGGCAATCTTCGCTTCCAGTATTATTCTGTTCCCGGCGACCATCGCGTCATGGTTCGGGGGCGGTACTGGTTGGAACTGGCTGACAACAATTTCGCTGTATTTGCAGCCTGGGCAACCGCTTTATGTGTTACTCTATGCGTCTGCGATCATCTTCTTCTGTTTCTTCTACACGGCGTTGGTCTTCAACCCGCGTGAAACAGCAGATAACCTGAAGAAGTCCGGTGCATTTGTACCAGGAATTCGTCCGGGAGAGCAAACGGCGAAGTATATCGATAAAGTAATGACCCGCCTGACTCTGGTTGGTGCGCTTTATATTACCTTTATCTGCCTGATCCCGGAGTTCATGCGTGATGCAATGAAAGTACCGTTCTACTTCGGTGGAACCTCACTGCTTATCGTTGTTGTCGTGATTATGGACTTTATGGCTCAAGTGCAAACTCTAATGATGTCAAGTCAGTACGAGTCTGCATTGAAGAAGGCGAACCTGAAAGGCTACGGCCGCTAATAGGTCGCCCGAGAAGTTACGGAGAGTAAAAATGAAAGTTCGTGCTTCCGTCAAGAAATTATGCCGTAACTGCAAAATCGTTAAGCGTGATGGTGTCATCCGTGTGATTTGCAGTGCCGAGCCGAAGCATAAACAGCGCCAAGGCTGATTATTTCGCATATTTTTCTTGCAAAGTTGGGTTGAGCTGGCTAGATTAGCCAGCCAATCTTTTGTATGTCTGTACGTTTCCATTTGAGTATCCTGAAAACGGGCTTTTCAGCATGGTGCGTACATATTAAATAGTAGGAGTGCATAGTGGCCCGTATAGCAGGCATTAACATTCCTGATCAGAAACATGCTGTGATCGCATTAACTTCGATCTATGGCGTCGGCAAGACCCGTTCTAAAGCCATTCTGGCTGCAGCGGGTATCGCTGAAGATGTTAAGATCAGTGAGCTGTCTGAAGAACAAATCGACACGCTGCGTGACGAAGTTGCCAAATTTGTCGTTGAAGGTGATCTGCGCCGTGAAGTTAGCATGAGCATCAAGCGCCTGATGGATCTTGGTTGCTATCGCGGTTTGCGTCATCGTCGTGGTCTGCCAGTGCGCGGTCAGCGTACTAAGACCAACGCACGTACCCGTAAGGGTCCGCGCAAACCGATCAAGAAATAATCGGGGTGATTGAATAATGGCAAAGGCACCAGTTCGTGCACGTAAGCGTGTAAGAAAACAAGTCTCTGACGGCGTGGCTCATATCCATGCTTCTTTCAACAACACCATCGTTACTATTACTGATCGTCAGGGTAACGCGCTGGGTTGGGCAACAGCCGGTGGTTCCGGTTTCCGTGGTTCTCGCAAATCCACTCCGTTCGCAGCTCAGGTTGCAGCAGAGCGTTGCGCTGAAGCCGTAAAAGAATACGGCATCAAGAATCTGGAAGTTATGGTAAAAGGTCCGGGTCCGGGTCGCGAATCTACCGTTCGTGCTCTGAACGCCGCTGGTTTCCGCATCACTAATATTACTGATGTGACTCCGATCCCTCATAACGGTTGTCGTCCGCCGAAAAAACGTCGCGTATAACGCGTTCGTTTTCCAGGTTTGTTGGAGATAGAAAATGGCAAGATATTTGGGTCCTAAGCTCAAGCTGAGCCGTCGTGAGGGCACCGACTTATTCCTTAAGTCTGGCGTTCGCGCGATCGATACCAAGTGTAAAATTGAACAAGCTCCTGGCCAGCACGGTGCGCGTAAACCGCGTCTGTCTGACTATGGTGTGCAGTTGCGTGAAAAGCAAAAAGTTCGCCGTATGTACGGTGTGCTGGAGCGTCAGTTCCGTAACTACTATAAAGAAGCAGCACGTCTGAAAGGCAACACCGGTGAAAACCTGTTGGCTCTGCTGGAAGGTCGTCTGGACAACGTTGTATACCGTATGGGCTTTGGCGCCACTCGTGCTGAAGCACGTCAGATGGTTAGCCATAAAGCAATCATGGTAAACGGTCGTGTTGTTAACATCGCTTCTTATCAGGTTAAAGCGAATGACGTTGTTAGCATTCGTGAGAAAGCGAAAAAGCAATCTCGCGTGAAAGCCGCTCTGGAGCTGGCTGAGCAGCGTGAAAAGCCAACCTGGCTGGAAGTTGATGCTGGCAAGATGGAAGGTACGTTCAAGCGTCAGCCAGAACGTTCTGATCTGTCTGCGGACATTAACGAACACCTGATCGTCGAGCTTTACTCCAAGTAAAGCTTAGTACCAAAGAGAGGACACAATGCAGGGTTCTGTGACAGAGTTTCTAAAACCGCGCCTGGTAGATATCGAGCAAGTGAGTTCGACGCACGCCAAGGTGACCCTTGAGCCTTTAGAGCGTGGCTTTGGCCATACTCTGGGTAACGCACTGCGCCGTATTCTGCTCTCATCGATGCCGGGTTGCGCGGTGACCGAGGTTGAGATTGATGGTGTACTTCATGAGTACAGCACCAAAGAAGGCGTTCAGGAAGATATCCTTGAAATCCTGCTCAACCTGAAAGGGCTGGCGGTGAGAGTTCAGGGTAAAGATGAAGTTATTCTTACTCTGAATAAATCTGGCATTGGCCCTGTGACTGCAGCCGACATCACCCACGACGGTGATGTTGAAATCGTCAAGCCGCAGCACGTGATCTGCCACCTGACCGATGAGAACGCAGCTATCAGCATGCGTATCAAAGTTCAGCGCGGTCGTGGTTATGTGCCGGCTTCTGCCCGAATTCATTCGGAAGAAGATGAGCGCCCAATCGGCCGTCTGCTGGTCGACGCATGCTACAGCCCTGTAGAGCGTATTGCCTACAATGTTGAAGCAGCGCGTGTAGAACAGCGTACCGACCTGGACAAGCTGGTCATCGAAATGGAAACCAACGGCACAATCGATCCTGAAGAGGCGATTCGTCGTGCGGCAACCATCCTGGCAGAACAACTGGAAGCTTTCGTTGACTTACGTGATGTACGTCAGCCGGAAGTGAAAGAAGAGAAACCAGAATTCGATCCGATCCTGCTGCGCCCTGTTGACGATCTGGAATTGACTGTCCGCTCTGCTAACTGCCTCAAGGCAGAAGCTATCCACTATATCGGTGATCTGGTACAGCGTACCGAGGTTGAGTTGCTGAAAACGCCGAACCTGGGTAAAAAATCTCTTACTGAGATTAAAGACGTGCTGGCTTCACGTGGTCTGTCTCTGGGCATGCGCCTGGAAAACTGGCCACCAGCAAGCATTGCTGACGAGTAACCGGATCACAGGTTAAGGTTTTACTGAGAAGGATAAGGTCATGCGCCATCGTAAGAGTGGTCGTCAACTGAACCGCAACAGCAGCCATCGCCAGGCTATGTTCCGCAACATGGCAGGTTCACTGGTTCGTCATGAAATCATCAAGACGACCCTGCCTAAAGCGAAAGAGCTGCGTCGCGTAGTTGAGCCGCTGATTACTCTTGCCAAGACTGACAGCGTTGCTAATCGTCGTCTGGCATTCGCCCGCACTCGTGATAACGAGATCGTGGCAAAACTGTTTAACGAACTGGGCCCGCGTTTCGCGAGCCGTGCCGGTGGTTACACTCGTATTCTGAAGTGTGGCTTCCGTGCAGGCGACAACGCTCCGATGGCTTACATCGAGCTGGTTGATCGTTCAGAGAAAGCAGAAGCTGCTGCAGAGTAATCTGCAGTAACGTAAAAAAACCCGCTCCGGCGGGTTTTTTTATATCCGCTGAATCCCCATTTTCTACACTACTCTTATTCTTTTCCTACTCTCTGGAGTTTTGCTATGTGGTTATTGGACCAATGGGCAGAACGACATATCCTGGATGCCCAGCGCCAGGGTGAATTCGATGACCTGCCCGGCAGTGGCCAGCCGCTGAAACTGAATGATGATTCACATGTTCCCCCAGAGCTGCGAGCGGCCTACCGCATGTTGAAAAACGCGGGTTGCCTCCCTCCTGAACTTGAACAGCGTAAAGAGGCGATCGAACTGTCTCACTTGCTCACCACAGTCAAAGAGGGAACTGCAGCGCATGCGGATTACGCCCGCCGTCTCGCCCTTCTGGAACTAAAGCTGCGCCAGGCGGGAGCGAGTACGGAGTTTCTGCGCGGGGATTATGCTGAACGTCTAATGCAAAAAATGAAGGAGGAGTAGCGATGTATCGTATTGGTGAGCTTGCTAAGCTGGCTGAGGTTACCCCTGATACTATTCGTTATTACGAAAAGCAGCAGATGATGGAACATGAGATACGCACTGAAGGGGGCTTCCGGCTTTATACCGACCGGGATCTTCAGCGCCTTAAGTTTATTCGTCATGCGCGACAGCTGGGGTTTACCCTGGAATCGATCCGCGAGCTACTGTCGATCCGTATCGATCCCGAGCATCACACCTGCCAGGAATCAAAAAGTATTGTGCAGGCGAGATTGAGTGAAGTCGAGGCGCGCATCGAAGAGCTTCAAACCATGCGGCTCTCTTTACAGCGGTTGAACGATGCCTGTTGCGGTACTGCACATAGCAGCGTTTACTGTTCTATTCTGGAAACCCTTGAACAAGGGGCGAATGGCGAGTCTCGCGGATGTTGATTTTATTGTCAGCACCTTCTAAACTCGCGTCGATATTTTGAACACTGGAGAAAGTATGAGCCATTATCAACACAAGAAAGGTCAGATCAACGACAATGCCATTGAGGCGTTACTGCATGATCCTTTATTCAGACAGCGAATCGAGAAGAACAAGAAAGGGAAAGGAAGTTATCTGCGCAAAACTAAACATGCAAAACGGGGTAACTGGGAGGCCAGTGGCAAGCAAGCGAATCGCTTTCTTACCACTGGCCTTCTTGCTTTGAGTGGCTTACAAAGTGCGGTTGTTCTGCGCTTTCAGTAAGTCACGAATTTCAGTAAGCAGCACTTCTTCTTTCGATGGGGCTGGCGGCGCAGCCGGTTCTTCTTTTTTCTTACGGTTTAATTTGTTGATGAGCTTAATGGCCATAAAGATGGCGAAAGCAACAATCATGAAATCAAATACGTTTTGAATAAACACGCCATAGTGCATTACCACCGCAGGGACATCACCTTGAGCTTCCCGCAGCGTTATGGCGAATTGCTTGAAATCTATTCCGCCAATTAAAAGGCCCAGTGGTGGCATGATGATATCCGCAACCAGTGATGAAACGATCTTGCCAAACGCCGCACCAATAATCACACCCACAGCCAAATCCACTACGTTTCCGCGCATCGCAAATTCGCGAAATTCTTTAATAAAACTCATTTTGTTCTCCTTGTGCCAGCTGACAAATACAAGTCTAACAAATCATTAGCGGATTGCCATTGAAGAGAGACATACGTCACAGAAATATAACCCTTACATATTATTGGGTTAAAAAGAAAAGGTGCTGAAAACAGCACCTTTGCAAGCGTCAGAGGAAGAAAGGACTTGGCTGGAATAAGCGCTCGACGTCGGTAATAAACTTTTTGTCTGTCAGGAACATAATAACGTGATCGCCCTGCTCAATGCGTAGATTGTCATTAGCGATCATGACATCGTTACCCCGCACTACTGCACCAATGATAGTGCCCGGCGGGAGTTTAATCTCATCGATGGTACGCCCAACCACACGGGACGTGCTTTCGTCGCCATGCGCCACGGCTTCGATAGCTTCTGCCACTCCACGACGGAGGGAAGAAACGCCAACGATATCCGCTTTTCGCACGTGACTCAGCAGGGCAGAGATAGTGGCCTGTTGCGGCGAAATCGCAATATCGATAACGCTTCCCTGCACCAGATCGACATAGGCTTTGCGCTGGATAAGCACCATGACCTTCTTCGCACCCATCCGTTTTGCCAGCATCGCTGACATGATGTTGGCTTCGTCGTCGTTGGTAACAGCAATGAAAAGATCAACCTGATCGATATGCTCTTCGGCAAGCAGCTCCTGATCCGACGCATCGCCATAGAAAACGATCGTATTTTGCAGTTTTTCTGCCAGTTCAGCGGCGCGCTGTTGATCCCGTTCGATCAATTTTACGCTGTAGTCTTTTTCCAGCTGCCGGGCCAGGCCAGCGCCGATATTACCGCCCCCGACCAGCATGATGCGCTTATAGGGTTTTTCCAGTCGCTGAAGCTCGCTCATTACCGCACGGATGTGCTGTGACGCGGCGATAAAGAAGACCTCGTCACCAGCTTCGACAATGGTAGAGCCTTGGGGACGAATAGGGCGGTCATGACGGAAAATCGCGGCGACGCGCGTATCGATGTGCGGCATATGTTCGCGCATCGTAGAGAGTGCGTTACCGATCAGCGGGCCGCCATAGTAGGCTTTTACTACCGCAAGACTGACCTTGCCCTCTGCGAAGTTGACTACCTGCAGTGCGCCCGGGTATTCAATCAGGCGGTAAATACTGTCGATAACCAGCTGTTCCGGCGCGATTAAGTGGTCGATTGGCACCGCATCGGACTGAAACAACTTATCGGCATCACGAACGTAATCCGGCGAACGTATACGCGCGATTCGGTTTGGGGTATTAAATAACGAATAGGCCACCTGACAGGCCACCATATTCGTTTCATCAGAACTGGTGACAGCAACCAGCATATCTGCGTCATCCGCTCCGGCTTCACGCAACACTCGTGGGTGAGAGCCATGCCCCTGAACCACGCGCAGATCGAATTTATCCTGCAGGCCGCGCAGACGATCGCCATTGGTATCAACGATAGTGATGTCGTTATTCTCACCGACCAGGTTTTCTGCCAGCGTACCGCCTACCTGCCCCGCGCCCAGAATGATTATCTTCATATCTTGTGACCCGTTATCAACATCACTCTTTGATTAGCTTAGCGTAAAAGAAACCGTCGCCTTCTTCTGCCCCTGGCAGGTTTTGCTTGCCGGGCAGTTCTGGTGTGCCGGTCAGATGCAGGCGGGCATCAGGTGTGCGCTTCAGGAACGCGGCGATCTGCTGGCTATTCTCTTCCGGCAGAACAGAACAGGTGGCATAAACCAGCGTCCCGCCTGTTTTCAGATGCGGCCAGATAGCGTCGAGGATCTCTGACTGCAACTGTGCCAGTTCGTTGATATCCCGATCGCGGCGCAACCATTTGATATCCGGATGGCGGCGGATAACGCCGGTCGCTGAGCAAGGGGCATCCAGTAAAATGCGATCGAACTGCTCATCCCCGCACCACTGCCCAGGGGTACGCCCGTCACCCTGCTTAACTTCCGCCTTCATACCCAGACGTTTGAGATTATCGTAGACACGAGAAAGACGCTGTTCGTCAACGTCGACAGCCATCACGTTAGCCTGCGGAGCGACCTCCAGAATATGTGTCGTTTTACCGCCTGGCGCGGCGCAAAGATCGAGGATCCGCTCGCCATTCTGCGGCTCAAGCCAGGTCATGCAACCCTGGGCTGAAGCGTCCTGAACGGTAACCCAGCCCTGTTCAAAGCCAGGCAGAGCATGTACCGGTGCAGGGGCCGCCAGACGCACTGCATCGCTGTATTCAGGATGAGGGAACCCGGTCATTCCGGCCTCTTCCAGTAGCGCCAGCCAGGCGTCCCGGGTGTGGTGATTGCGGTTAACGCGTAGCCACATAGGTGGACGCTGGTTATTGGCATTAATTAGCGCTTCCCACTGCTCAGGATAGGCTTTTTGCAATCGCTTTAATAACCAGTCAGGATGCAGGAAACGTTTTTCCGTGCGGGCGAACTCAGCCAGCAATTCATCTTGCTGGCGCTGGAACTGTCGCAACACGCCGTTGATCAATCCTTTCAGCTGCGGGCGTTTTACCGCAACTGCGCCTTCTACGGTCTCTGCCAGTGCGGCATGAGGTGGAATACGGGTATGCAGCAGCTGATAGAAGCCGACCATGATCAGGTAGTGAATGACGCGTTGCTTGCCCGCCATCGGGCGCGCCATAAGTTTTCCGATCAGCCACTCCATCTGGGGTAACGTGCGCAGAACACCAAAGCACAACTCCTGAAGCAGCGACTTATCTTTATCGGAAACCTTTTGCTGTAACGGTGGCAGGACATTGCTCAGGGACTGACCCTGCTCGACCACTTGCTCAATCGCCTGTGCTGCCAGGCTGCGTAAATTTTGTTTTTTCATAACCGCAAAAATAAAAATGCCCGGAAACACCGGGCCTTAATTTGAAATGATCTCAGGCGAGACTGTTGCCAGGGGTAAACCATTCACGGCGGGAGTTAAGAAGGTCCTGCGCGCTCATGGCTTTTTTACCTGCTGGTTGTAAGGATTCCAGATTAAGGATCCCTTCAACTGTCGCGACCTGAATACCCTGTTTACTGGCTGCAATGATTGTTCCAGGGGCAGCGTGAGTTTGGCCATCAATCACAGAGGCCTTCCATACCTTCACCGGCTGTCCGTCTATCTCAAGCCAACTCATTGGCCATGGATTGAAAGCCCGAATACAGCGTTCAAGCTGAGCAGCAGGGAGAGTCCAGTCGAGGCGGGCCTCTTCTTTGCTGAGCTTTTCAGCATGGGTCACTAATGCTTCGTCCTGAACTTCTGGTTGAGCCCGATTCTCTGCAAGCTGTTGCAGTGTATCAATCAGCCCTTTTGGCCCAAGCTCTGCCAGTTTGTCATACAGGGTGGCACTGGTATCTTCGGCGGTAATAGGACAAGAGAGCTTATACAGCATGTCGCCAGTATCCAGCCCTACGTCCATTTGCATAATCGTCACGCCAGTATCGGCATCGCCAGCCCACAATGAACGCTGGATCGGCGCTGCGCCACGCCAACGTGGGAGAAGTGAACCGTGAACATTAATGCAGCCCAGACGCGGCATATCAAGCACCGCTTTCGGCAGGATGAGGCCATACGCCACAACCACCATGACATCTGCATTTAACTGAGCAACCAGCTGCTGATTTTCCTGCGGCCGTAACGAAGCAGGCTGAAAGACCGGTAAACCGTGCTCTTCAGCCAGGACTTTTACCGGGCTCGGCATCAATTTTTTACCCCGGCCTGCCGGACGATCGGGCTGAGTAAACACGCCCACAACCTTATGGCCAGACGACAACAGCGCGTCGAGATGACGCGCTGCAAAGTCAGGTGTTCCTGCAAAGATGATACGTAGTGATGTAGACACGTTATTCCTTGTATCCGGGGTCACATTAAGCGCGAGCGCGCATGCGATCCAGTTTCTCTACTTTCTGACGAATACGCTGCTGCTTCAGTGGAGAGAGATAATCGATAAACAGTTTACCGACCAGATGATCCATCTCATGCTGAATGCAGATGGCCAGCAGATCATCCGCTTCCAGTTCGAACGGCTTACCGTCGCGATCAAGCGCGCGGATTTTGACTTTTTCTGCACGCGGTACCAGTGCTCGCTGCTCAGGGATAGAGAGGCAGCCTTCTTCGATACCGGTTTCACCGCTTTTTTCCAGAAGCTCCGGATTGATTAATACCAGGCGCCCGTCGCGGTTCTCAGAAACGTCGATCACAATGATGCGCTGGTGAATATCCACCTGAGTCGCCGCGAGACCGATGCCTTCTTCGGCGTACATCGTATCGAACATATCATCAATGATACGTTGAGTTTCTGCATTCACTTCTTTAACCGGCTCGGCGACTTTGCGAAGGCGCTCGTCCGGAATATGTAACACTTGCAAAACTGCCATATATTTCCAGAGTCGTATTCAGGAGTTGATAAGAATATAACCTCTATTCTAGACAAAACCCCCTCTGATTGACAGCATCAGTGACCAATCGCAAAGATTGCTATAGCGGCTTCTGGCAGGGGAAAGGATGACATCCACAGAGATTTGGCTACGCCTGATAAGCACCGGAGAGTTGTACGGCGACAAGATGGTGGCGATAGCGCAGCAGCTGCAGCGCGAATCCCATATTGATGGTGCTCTGCTGGTGGAAAGGGGGCTCACCCACAGGCAAAAGGAGAAGTTTTTATCGTTTTCACCGCGGGAACTCGACCGCAGTATGGCCTGGCTGGCCGGACAGGACCATTATCTGATATGTGCGGATAATGCCCTCTATCCAGGGCAGCTTCGCGCTATTGCCGATTACCCTGGGGCTTTGTTTGTTAAGGGGGAGCCCTCCGTGCTGTCGAGTCTGCAACTTGCCGTGGTCGGCAGCCGTTCTCACTCCTGGTATGGAGAGCGTTGGGGAAAAGTGCTTTGTGAGCAGCTAGCCCAGGCGGGACTGACGATTACCAGCGGACTGGCCTGCGGCATCGATGGTATAGCGCATCGCGCTGCGCTCAACGTTAAAGGCAAAAGCGTCGCGGTGCTGGGTAACGGTCTGGCGGATGTCTATCCCCGCCGCCATTCGTCGCTGGCCATGCGTCTTGTTGAAAGCGGCGGTGCAGTGATCTCTGAGTTTTCACTCGCGACGCCTCCCTGGCAGGGTAATTTCCCGCGACGTAACCGCATCATTAGCGGCCTCAGCCTGGGGGTGTTCGTAATCGAAGCGATGATAAGAAGCGGTTCTCTCGTTACCGCCAAATGCGCCCTTGAGCAGGGGCGTGAGGTCTTTGCATTACCGGGAGCCATTGGCAACCCGGGGAGTGAAGGTCCTCACTGGTTAATAAAGCAAGGGGCGACTCCCGTGACAACGGCAGAAGATATTCTGGAAACGTTGCAAAACGGACTGAACTGGCTGCCAGAGGATCCCAAAAATTGGCTTTATTCTTCAGATCAGGACCAGGTAGCATTGCCATTTCCTGAGCTCCTGGCTAACGTAGGAGATGAGGTAACACCTGTTGACGTTGTCGCTGAACGTGCCGGCCAACCTGTGCCAGTAACCGTAGCACAGCTACTCGAACTGGAGTTAGCAGGATGGATCGCAGCTGTACCCGGCGGCTATGTCCGATTAAGGAGGGCAAGCCATGTTCGACGTACTCATGTATTTGTTTGAGACTTACATCCATAACGAAGCTGAAGCACGCGTGGATCAGGACAAACTCACACGCGATCTCACCGATGCAGGTTTCGAACGGGAAGATATCTACAACGCGTTAATATGGCTGGAAAAACTGGCTGATTATCAGGAAGGCCTTGCCGAACCGATGCAGTTAGTTTCCGATCCACTGTCTGTACGCATCTATACGGCTGAAGAGTGTGAAAGGCTGGATGCCAGTTGCCGGGGATTTATCTTATTCCTTGAGCAGATTCAGGTGCTGAACCTCGAAACACGAGAAATGGTGATAGAGCGCGTCATGGCGCTGGATACCGCAGAATTTGAGCTGGAGGACCTGAAGTGGGTCATCCTGATGGTTCTGTTCAATATTCCAGGGTGTGAAAATGCCTATCAGCAAATGGAAGAATTACTCTTTGAAGTGAATGAAGGTATGCTGCATTAATTCATTTTGCAGCACCAAGAGTTGTTATGGCCAAATCAGCACTATTTACGGTGCGTAAACATGAGTCCTGCCCGCAGTGTGGGGCAGAACTTGTTATCCGGTCCGGTAAACACGGGCCGTTTCTCGGTTGTTCACACTATCCAGAATGTGATTATGTCCGTCCCCTGAAAAATCAGGCGGACGGGCATATTGTTAAGATTCTGGAGGGACAAGCCTGCCCGCAATGCGGCGGCGATCTGGCGCTGCGCCAGGGGCGTTTTGGCATGTTTATCGGCTGTAGTCGCTATCCCGAATGTCATCACACCGAACAAATCGATAAACCTGATGAAACAGCCGTAGCCTGCCCGCAATGCGGCAGCGGGCATCTCGTGCAACGCCGTTCACGCTATGGTAAGACATTCCACTCCTGCGATCGCTATCCTGAATGTCAGTTTGTTACCAATTTCAAACCGGTGGCGGGCAGCTGCCCTGAGTGCCATTACCCGCTACTTATCGAGAAAAAAACGGCGCAAGGTATGAAGCGCTTCTGCGCCAGTAAACAATGTGGAAAGCCGGTTTCGGCGGAATAAAAAAGTGAAGAATAACCTGCAGTCAGGCTCCGTTGCGCATGCAGTGGATGTGCTGAAAAATGAAGAAGTCATCGCCTATCCAACAGAAGCGGTTTTTGGGGTGGGATGCGATCCCGACAGCGAAGTAGCCGTAACACGTCTCTTAACGCTTAAACAGCGCCCGGTAGAAAAAGGGCTGATTCTTATCGCCGCCAGTTTTGAACAGCTTAAACCTTATATAGATGATTCCATGTTGACGTCAGCGCAGCGTGAAACCATTTTCTCCTCCTGGCCTGGGCCGGTAACGTTTGTGTTTCCGGCGCTGCCGACAACGCCTCGATGGCTGACGGGGCGTTTTGACTCCCTTGCTGTTCGCGTGACGGAGCATCCATTAGTCATCGAGCTATGTAATCGCTTTGGTAAACCGCTGGTCTCTACCAGCGCCAATCTGACGGGATTGCCTCCTTGCCGCACTGCAGAAGAGGTGTCAGCGCAGTTTGGTAGTGAGTTCCCGGTGGTCATCGGTGAAACCGGTGGTCGCCTGAACCCGTCAGAAATTCGTGATGCTTTGACCGGCGAACTTTTTCGCCAGGGGTAATCAGATGGAAGCGTACGCCGTTTTTGGTAATCCAGTTGCGCATAGCAAATCGCCGTTTATTCACCAACAGTTCGCCCAGCAGTTGCATATCGATCACCCTTATGGCCGAGTGCTTGCACCCATTGATGCCTTTGTGACGACGCTGGAGGCTTTTTTTGCTGGTGGCGGAAAAGGGGCGAATGTCACAGTACCTTTTAAAGAAGAGGCATTCGGGCGTGCCGATGAGTTAACAGAGCGCGCCTCTCTTGCGGGAGCTGTGAATACGCTCAAGCGGCTTGAAGATGGCCGAATTCTGGGAGACAACACTGATGGCATTGGCCTGCTGAGCGATCTGGAACGTCTGTCATTTATCAAACCTGGCGCGCGTATCCTTTTGATTGGCGCGGGCGGCGCGGCGCGAGGTGTGATTTTACCTCTGCTCTCCCTGGATTGCGCAGTAACCATTACGAATCGTACTTACTCCCGGGCAGAAGAGTTGGCCGCTCTGTTTGCCCACACTGGCAGTATTCATGCGGTCGCCCTGGACGCGTTACACGGCCATGAGTTTGATCTGATCGTTAATGCGACCTCAAGCGGCATTGGTGGCGACGTTCCCGCCATTCCGGCGTCATTGATCAATGGACAGGTTAATTGCTATGACATGTTCTATCAGAAAGGCAAAACGCCTTTTCTGAGCTGGTGTGAACGGCAAGGCGCAAAACGTGTGGCTGATGGATTGGGGATGCTGGTGGGGCAGGCCGCGCATGCGGTGATGCTCTGGCACGGCGTGCTGCCGGAAGTGGAGCCGGTCATTGAAAAACTCAAACTGGAGCTATCGGCATGAACCAGGCGATCCAGTTCCCGGATCGAGAAAGCTGGGATGAAGACAAACAGGCAGTCTGTTTTCCCGCGCTGGTAAATGGCATGCAAATGATGTGTGCCATTGAAGGAAGAACGCTGGCGCGTCGTTTTGGCGATGGCCTGCCAATTGAGATGTTTCGTGAACATCGCTGGGATCTGGAAGAAGAAGCCAGCGATGCGATCCGCAAGGGGGACGAGGACGATCAAGGGTGGTTCTGGCTTTCCTGATCCAGATAATCATTCTTCCATTTAACGTAGTTATTGGCTGAGTACTTTAACCCTTCTATTTCCGCTTCCGTCAGGGGGCGGATCTGTTTTACCGGACTTCCTAAATAGAGAAAGCCGCTCTCGAGCCGCTTATTTTGCGGAACCAGGCTGCCAGCACCAATCATTACGTCATCTTCTACTACCACACCATCCAGCAAAATCGATCCCATGCCGACCAGAACGCGATTGCCGATCGTGCAGCCGTGCAACATCACTTTATGACCGACAGTGACCTCTTCACCAACGATCAGGGGATTACCTTCAGGGTTATAAGAAGATTTATGGGTCACATGCAGCACGCTGCCATCCTGAATATTAGTACGGGCGCCAATGGCGACGTAATTCACATCTCCACGAATAGCAACCAGCGGCCAGATACTGACATCATCACCCAGCCGGACATCGCCAATGACCACGCTACTGCTGTCGATCATGACGCGATCGCCTTGTTTTGGGAAAAGATCTTTATAGGGACGGAGTACTGCAGACATATCAACCTCGAGTGATGTGCATTCTTTTGATGACTTTGATCCTAATACGTAGCTTGATCAAGGGCCAGTTACGTCATTATTTGAGCATATCGGATGGGATTTCAGCGGAAAGAACGAAAAAAGAACAGTCAGAAGAAAAGATCGAAAAAATGCTTGTGCTAAAAACTGGGATCCCTATAATGCGCCTCCATCGACACGGCGGATGTGAATCACTTCACACAGACAGCCGGGCCGGTTGAGGAGAAAAGCGAAAATAATCGCTTGACTCTGAAAGAGGAAAGCGTAATATACGCCACCTCGCAACGGTGAGCGAAAGCCGCGTTGCACTGCTCTTTAACAATTTATCAGACAATCTGTGTGGGCACTCAAAGTGACATGGATTCTTAACGTCCTCGGACGAAAAATGAATACCAAGTCTCTGAGTGAACACGTAATTCATTACGAAGTTTAATTCACGAGCATCAAACTTAAATTGAAGAGTTTGATCATGGCTCAGATTGAACGCTGGCGGCAGGCCTAACACATGCAAGTCGAACGGTAGCACAGAGAGCTTGCTCTCGGGTGACGAGTGGCGGACGGGTGAGTAATGTCTGGGAAACTGCCTGATGGAGGGGGATAACTACTGGAAACGGTAGCTAATACCGCATAATGTCGCAAGACCAAAGAGGGGGACCTTCGGGCCTCTTGCCATCGGATGTGCCCAGATGGGATTAGCTAGTAGGTGGGGTAATGGCTCACCTAGGCGACGATCCCTAGCTGGTCTGAGAGGATGACCAGCCACACTGGAACTGAGACACGGTCCAGACTCCTACGGGAGGCAGCAGTGGGGAATATTGCACAATGGGCGCAAGCCTGATGCAGCCATGCCGCGTGTATGAAGAAGGCCTTCGGGTTGTAAAGTACTTTCAGCGAGGAGGAAGGCATTGTGGTTAATAACCGCAGTGATTGACGTTACTCGCAGAAGAAGCACCGGCTAACTCCGTGCCAGCAGCCGCGGTAATACGGAGGGTGCAAGCGTTAATCGGAATTACTGGGCGTAAAGCGCACGCAGGCGGTCTGTTAAGTCAGATGTGAAATCCCCGGGCTCAACCTGGGAACTGCATTTGAAACTGGCAGGCTTGAGTCTTGTAGAGGGGGGTAGAATTCCAGGTGTAGCGGTGAAATGCGTAGAGATCTGGAGGAATACCGGTGGCGAAGGCGGCCCCCTGGGCAAAGACTGACGCTCAGGTGCGAAAGCGTGGGGAGCAAACAGGATTAGATACCCTGGTAGTCCACGCCGTAAACGATGTCGACTTGGAGGTTGTGCCCTTGAGGCGTGGCTTCCGGAGCTAACGCGTTAAGTCGACCGCCTGGGGAGTACGGCCGCAAGGTTAAAACTCAAATGAATTGACGGGGGCCCGCACAAGCGGTGGAGCATGTGGTTTAATTCGATGCAACGCGAAGAACCTTACCTACTCTTGACATCCAGAGAACTTGCCAGAGATGGCTTGGTGCCTTCGGGAACTCTGAGACAGGTGCTGCATGGCTGTCGTCAGCTCGTGTTGTGAAATGTTGGGTTAAGTCCCGCAACGAGCGCAACCCTTATCCTTTGTTGCCAGCGGTTAGGCCGGGAACTCAAAGGAGACTGCCAGTGATAAACTGGAGGAAGGTGGGGATGACGTCAAGTCATCATGGCCCTTACGAGTAGGGCTACACACGTGCTACAATGGCGCATACAAAGAGAAGCGACCTCGCGAGAGCAAGCGGACCTCATAAAGTGCGTCGTAGTCCGGATTGGAGTCTGCAACTCGACTCCATGAAGTCGGAATCGCTAGTAATCGTAGATCAGAATGCTACGGTGAATACGTTCCCGGGCCTTGTACACACCGCCCGTCACACCATGGGAGTGGGTTGCAAAAGAAGTAGGTAGCTTAACCTTCGGGAGGGCGCTTACCACTTTGTGATTCATGACTGGGGTGAAGTCGTAACAAGGTAACCGTAGGGGAACCTGCGGTTGGATCACCTCCTTACCTTAAAGAACCTGCCTTTGCAGTGCTCACACAGATTGTCTGATGAAAATTAGCAGTAAAAAATCTCTGCAGGCTTGTAGCTCAGGTGGTTAGAGCGCACCCCTGATAAGGGTGAGGTCGGTGGTTCAAGTCCACTCAGGCCTACCAAATTTTTACTGATGCTGCGTTGCGGCGACACTCACATACTTCAGTATGCTTCGTGTCACCACGCCTTGCCTCAGAAAAAATTGGCGGTACAGAGATACCACGATGGGGCTATAGCTCAGCTGGGAGAGCGCCTGCCTTGCACGCAGGAGGTCTGCGGTTCGATCCCGCATAGCTCCACCATCTTTACTGCGAAAACCTGAAAACTTCAGAGTGTACCTGCGAAGGTGCGCTGCGAAGTTTTGCTCTTTAAAAATCTGGATCAAGCTGAAAATTGAAACGACACACTGTGTCTGTTCTCCGTAATAAGAACAGATGAAGGTGTGTTCGAGTCTCTCAAATTTTCACAACGCGAAGTGAAACAGCTTCGGGTTGTGAGGTTAAGCGACTAAGCGTACACGGTGGATGCCCTGGCAGTCAGAGGCGATGAAGGACGTGCTAATCTGCGAAAAGCGCCGGCGAGGTGATATGAACCCTTGACCCGGCGATGTCCGAATGGGGAAACCCAGTGTGATTCGTCACACTATCGTTAGCTGAATACATAGGCTAACGAGGCGAACCGGGGGAACTGAAACATCTAAGTACCCCGAGGAAAAGAAATCAACCGAGATTCCCCCAGTAGCGGCGAGCGAACGGGGAGCAGCCCGGAGTCTGAATCAGCTTGTGTGTTAGTGGAAGCGTCTGGAAAGTCGCAGGGTACAGGGTGATACTCCCGTACACGAAAGCACACAGGCTGTGAACTCGAAGAGTAGGGCGGGACACGTGGTATCCTGTCTGAATATGGGGGGACCATCCTCCAAGGCTAAATACTCCTGACTGACCGATAGTGAACCAGTACCGTGAGGGAAAGGCGAAAAGAACCCCGGCGAGGGGAGTGAAAAAGAACCTGAAACCGTGTACGTACAAGCAGTGGGAGCATCCTTCGGGGTGTGACTGCGTACCTTTTGTATAATGGGTCAGCGACTTATATTCTGTAGCAAGGTTAACCGTATAGGGGAGCCGAAGGGAAACCGAGTCTTAACTGGGCGTTAAGTTGCAGGGTATAGACCCGAAACCCGGTGATCTAGCCATGGGCAGGTTGAAGGTTGGGTAACACTAACTGGAGGACCGAACCGACTAATGTTGAAAAATTAGCGGATGACCTGTGGCTGGGGGTGAAAGGCCAATCAAACCGGGAGATAGCTGGTTCTCCCCGAAAGCTATTTAGGTAGCGCCTCGTGAATTCATCTCCGGGGGTAGAGCACTGTTTCGGCTAGGGGGCCATCCCGGCTTACCAACCCGATGCAAACTGCGAATACCGGAGAATGTTATCACGGGAGACACACGGCGGGTGCTAACGTCCGTCGTGAAGAGGGAAACAACCCAGACCGCCAGCTAAGGTCCCAAAGTCATGGTTAAGTGGGAAACGATGTGGGAAGGCACAGACAGCCAGGATGTTGGCTTAGAAGCAGCCATCATTTAAAGAAAGCGTAATAGCTCACTGGTCGAGTCGGCCTGCGCGGAAGATGTAACGGGGCTAAACCATGCACCGAAGCTGCGGCAGCGACACTATGTGTTGTTGGGTAGGGGAGCGTTCTGTAAGCCTGCGAAGGTGTGCTGTGAGGCATGCTGGAGGTATCAGAAGTGCGAATGCTGACATAAGTAACGATAAAGCGGGTGAAAAGCCCGCTCGCCGGAAGACCAAGGGTTCCTGTCCAACGTTAATCGGGGCAGGGTGAGTCGACCCCTAAGGCGAGGCCGAAAGGCGTAGTCGATGGGAAACAGGTTAATATTCCTGTACTCGGTGTTACTGCGAAGGGGGGACGGAGAAGGCTATGTTGGCCGGGCGACGGTTGTCCCGGTTTAAGCATGTAGGCGGAGGTTCCAGGTAAATCCGGTACCTTATTAACGCTGAGGTGTGATGACGAGGCACTACGGTGCTGAAGCAACAAATGCCCTGCTTCCAGGAAAAGCCTCTAAGCATCAGGTAACACCAAATCGTACCCCAAACCGACACAGGTGGTCAGGTAGAGAATACCAAGGCGCTTGAGAGAACTCGGGTGAAGGAACTAGGCAAAATGGTGCCGTAACTTCGGGAGAAGGCACGCTGATATGTAGGTGAAGCCCCTGCGGGTGGAGCTGAAATCAGTCGAAGATACCAGCTGGCTGCAACTGTTTATTAAAAACACAGCACTGTGCAAACACGAAAGTGGACGTATACGGTGTGACGCCTGCCCGGTGCCGGAAGGTTAATTGATGGGGTTAGCGGCAACGCGAAGCTCTTGATCGAAGCCCCGGTAAACGGCGGCCGTAACTATAACGGTCCTAAGGTAGCGAAATTCCTTGTCGGGTAAGTTCCGACCTGCACGAATGGCGTAATGATGGCCAGGCTGTCTCCACCCGAGACTCAGTGAAATTGAAATCGCTGTGAAGATGCAGTGTACCCGCGGCAAGACGGAAAGACCCCGTGAACCTTTACTATAGCTTGACACTGAACACTGGTCCTTGATGTGTAGGATAGGTGGGAGGCTTTGAAGCGTGGACGCCAGTCTGCGTGGAGCCGTCCTTGAAATACCACCCTTTAATGGCTGGTGTTCTAACGTAGACCCGTTACCCGGGTTGCGGACAGTGTCTGGTGGGTAGTTTGACTGGGGCGGTCTCCTCCTAAAGAGTAACGGAGGAGCACGAAGGTCAGCTAATCCTGGTCGGACATCAGGAGGTTAGTGCAATGGCATAAGCTGGCTTGACTGCGAGAGTGACGGCTCGAGCAGGTGCGAAAGCAGGTCATAGTGATCCGGTGGTTCTGTATGGAAGGGCCATCGCTCAACGGATAAAAGGTACTCCGGGGATAACAGGCTGATACCGCCCAAGAGTTCATATCGACGGCGGTGTTTGGCACCTCGATGTCGGCTCATCACATCCTGGGGCTGAAGTAGGTCCCAAGGGTATGGCTGTTCGCCATTTAAAGTGGTACGCGAGCTGGGTTTAGAACGTCGTGAGACAGTTCGGTCCCTATCTGCCGTGGGCGCTGGAGAATTGAGGGGGGCTGCTCCTAGTACGAGAGGACCGGAGTGGACGCATCACTGGTGTTCGGGTTGTCATGCCAATGGCACTGCCCGGTAGCTAAATGCGGAAGAGATAAGTGCTGAAAGCATCTAAGCACGAAACTTGCCCCGAGATGAGTTCTCCCTGAGCCTTTAAGGCTCCTGAAGGAACGTTGAAGACGACGACGTTGATAGGCCGGGTGTGTAAGCGCAGCGATGCGTTGAGCTAACCGGTACTAATGAACCGTGAGGCTTAACCTTACAACGCCGAAGCTGTTTCGGTGGATTTGAGAAAATTTTCAGCATTGATTCAGAGTTAAGTACACAATAGTTTGCGCAGCAGCAAGGCGGCAAGCGAAGGAAAGGAAGGAGCATACTGAAGTATGTGACTGACTTTACGAGCGCGGCCAACGCGGCTGATGCGATAAAGTATTGCGTACAGAGCACCAAGAATTTGCCTGGCGGCTGTAGCGCGGTGGTCCCACCTGACCCCATGCCGAACTCAGAAGTGAAACGCCGTAGCGCCGATGGTAGTGTGGGGTCTCCCCATGCGAGAGTAGGGAACTGCCAGGCATCAAATTTAGCGTGCTGATATGGCTCAGTTGGTAGAGCGCACCCTTGGTAAGGGTGAGGTCCCCAGTTCGACTCTGGGTATCAGCACCACTTTATACTTAGGTTAAAGTTCGGCAAGAAGTAAAAGAATTTGTCTGGCGGCTGTAGCGCGGTGGTCCCACCTGACCCCATGCCGAACTCAGAAGTGAAACGCCGTAGCGCCGATGGTAGTGTGGGGTCTCCCCATGCGAGAGTAGGGAACTGCCAGACATCAATTAAGTGAAAAGGCCATCCGAAAGGATGGCCTTTTTGCATTTCTGCACCATAAAAAAACAGGGCCCGACGCGTACAGCGCCGCCGGGCCAATCAACATTAGTGGATAACCTGCGACAAAAACGCGCGCGTACGTTCTGATTTCGGGTGAGAGAAGAACTCTTCCGGCGGCGCCTGCTCAACAATTTCTCCGCGATCCATAAAGATCACCCGGTCCGCAACGGTTCTGGCGAAGCCCATCTCGTGCGTGACGCAGAGCATGGTCATTCCCGATTCCGCCAGGCCTATCATCGTATCCAGAACCTCTTTCACCATCTCGGGATCGAGTGCTGAAGTCGGCTCATCAAACAGCATAATTTTAGGTTTCATGCACAGAGAGCGGGCAATGGCCACGCGCTGCTGCTGCCCGCCCGAGATCTGCCCGGGAAACTTATGGGCGTGTTCAGCAATGCGTACCCGCTCCAGATAGTGCATGGCAAGTGCCTCAGCTTCTTTTTTCGGCATCTTACGGACCCAGACAGGCGCCAGGGTGCAGTTTTGCAGAACGGTCAGATGAGGGAACAGATTGAAATGCTGGAAGACCATGCCTACCTCCTGACGGACACGCTCAACGTTGCGGATGTCGTCATTCAGCTCGATACCATCCACCACAATCCGGCCTTGCTGATGCTCTTCCAGATGGTTGATACAGCGGATCGTTGTTGATTTACCCGAGCCTGAAGGCCCGCAAAGGACGATGCGCTCGCCTTGCTTTACCTTCAGGTTAATGTCTTTCAAAACGTGAAATTGCCCGTACCACTTATTCACATTATCCAGGGTAATCATCGCGTCAGCGGGGGTCATAGTTATCTGGCTCATAGGTTCCTCAGTGCGGTGTACGCCCGGTGTTAAAGCGCTTTTCCAGATGCTGGCTGTAGCGCGACATGCTAAAACAGAAAATCCAGTAGATAAGTGCTGCAAAAACGTAGCCTTCTGTCGACATGCCCAGCCACGCCGGGTCGACGGTAGCCTGCTGCACGCTACTGAACAGATCAAATAATCCAATAATGATCACCAGACTGGTGTCCTTAAACAGCGCAATGATGGTGTTCACCAGACCCGGGATCACCAGCTTCAGCGCCTGGGGAAGGATCACCAGTCCCTGCGTTTTCCAGTAACCCAGCGCCAGCGATTCGGCTGCTTCATACTGGCCCTTGGGGAGCGCCTGCAATCCGCCGCGCACGACCTCAGCGACATAAGCAGACTGGAACAGAATGACGCCGACCAGGGCGCGGATCAGCTTGTCGATGGTAGTGCCTTCCGCCATAAACAGCGGCAGCATCACGGAAGACATAAAGAGCACGGTGATAAGCGGAACGCCGCGCCAGAACTCAATAAAAATTACCGAGAGGACGCGCACGACCGGCATGGTTGAGCGGCGACCCAGCGCCAGTAAAATCCCTAATGGCAATGCGCCGGCAATCCCTACCGAGGCGATAATGAGCGTCAGCGTCAGACCGCCCCACTGGCGGGTTTCAACGCGATCCAGCCCCAGCACGCCGCCATACAACAGCCCCCAGACGAGCAGGGGATAAATCACCGCCCAACAGGCGATGTATCGTCCCCGTTGGGGTAACTTCTTCCAGAACATGGGAACGACAGAGAGCAGCCCAATAATCAGCGCAAGGTTGATGCGCCAGCGCTGATCGTGGGGATAGAGCCCATACATAAACTGGCCGAAGCGCTGATGAATAAAGACCCAGCAGGCTCCCTCTTTTGTGCAATCGGCGCGGGTGGTACCGATCCAGTTAGCCTGCAAAAATGCCCAGTTAATGAGCGGCGGGATAAGTTCCCACATCAGCCAGAAGCAGAACAGGGTGAGCAAACTGTTGCTCCAGCTGGAGAACAGGTTTTTACGAGCCCAGTTAATGATGCGTCCGTTGCCGGTTGTGGCCGGACGCGCAGGGTGAGACAAGACCGCTTTTGTCATCATGGTTCCTTAGCGTTCAACCAGCGCGATACGACGGTTGTAGATGTTCATCAACAGTGAAATGGTCAGGCTGATAATCAGGTAGACCGACATCGTAATGGCAATGGTTTCTATTGCCTGGCCGGTCTGGTTAAGAACGGTGCCGGCAAAGAGCGAGACCATATCGGGATAGCCGATCGCCGCCGCGAGAGAGGAGTTTTTCACGATGTTGAGATACTGGCTGGTCAGCGGAGGGATGATCACCCGTAGGGACTGGGGGATGATGACCTGGCGCAGGGTGACGGGATTCGGGAGCCCAAGGGAGCGAGCAGCTTCATGCTGACCATGGGGAACGGCCTGAATACCGGCGCGAATAATTTCTGCGATAAAGGCCGAGGTATAGATGGAGAGCGCCAGCGTCAGGGCGGCCAGCTCCGGGATCAATACCATGCCACCCCGGAAGTTAAACCCCTTTAGCTGCGGAACATCCCAGTGCATTGCCGGGCCAGCTATTGTATGCGCCAGCCACGGCAGGATCACTGCTAAAGCCAGGGTGACGGGCCAGGTGCGCCGTAGCTGCCCGGTTTTAATCTGATGCGTGCGATTGTAGCGAAACAGCGCAATGGAAACCAAGATGGCGCACGCCAGCGCGGCCAGCAATGCCAGCATCCCTTCGGCAATCTGCGGCGCGGGGATATAGAGACCGCGGTTGCTTAAAAAGGCCAGATCGAACGCATCCACCGCCTGACGGGGGCCAGGCAGATTGCGCAGGACGGCGAAATACCAGAAGAAGATCTGCAGCAGCGGGGGAATGTTACGGAAGGTCTCGATATAAAACGTGGAGAGCTTACGCAGCAGCCAGTTATCCGAGAGACGCGCGAGTCCGAGGAAAAAGCCCAGCAGAGAAGCAAACAGAATGCATAACGCTGAAACCAGCAGGGTATTCATCAGGCCGACAAGGAATACGCGGCCATAGGTATCGCCTTCACCGTAATCAATTAAGTGCTGAACAATGCCAAACCCTGCACTACGGTCAAGGAAGGCAAAGCCCGACGTAATGCCGCGTGTGCTGAGGTTGGTAACAGTGTTGTGGAACAGGTAGATCGCGACGGCCAGGACAGCGAGAACAGCGAGAATCTGAAACAGCCAGGCGCGAACCGCAGGATTAGAAAAGGAGAAAGCTCCTTTCAGGGCTAAGCGGCGATGGAACATATAAAACCTCGGGTAACCATGACTCTGGACTGGGCACTGCACTGGCAGTGCCCGTTACAGCAAGATGCTTAGCGTACTGGCGGCGCGTACTGAATGCCGCCATTGTTCCAGAGGTTGTTCTGCCCACGGCTGATCTTCAGCGCGCTCTCAGATCCAACGTTACGCTCGAAGATCTCAGCGTAGTTACCCACCTTTTTAATGATGTTGTACGCCCATTTATTATCCAGCTTCAGATCCTTGCCGTAATCACCTTCCTTGCCCAGCAGATGGGCCATATCAGGCGTGGCCGGATTAGCCGCCTTCTCATCGACGTTCTTTGAGTTGACCCCCATCTCTTCCGCGTTGAGCATGGCGAACAGCGTCCAGCGAACAACAGCGTTCCATTCATCATCCCCGCGACGGACGACCGGCCCCAGCGGCTCTTTGGAGATCACTTCTGGCAGGACGATCCATTCCGCCGGATTGCTCAGCTTGATCCGCAGCGCATAGAGCTGAGACTGATCCGAGGCCAGGGTATCGCAGCGGCCGGACTCCAGCGCTTTGGCGGATTCGTCAGAGCGGTCAAAGGTCACTGGCGTATATTTCATGTTGTTGGCTTTGAAATAGTCGGCGACATTCAGTTCAGTATCCGTACCCGCCTGAATACAGACGGTGGCACCATCCAGCTCCTTCGCACTTTTGAGACCCGCTTTATTGTGCGTCAGGAAACCAATGCCGTCGTAATAGGTGACACCGGTAAAGGTCATTCCCATCCCGGCATCACGGGATGAGGTCCAGGTGGTATTACGCGAAAGCATATCCACTTCGCCGGATTGCAGGGCAGTAAAGCGCTCTTTCGCCGTCAGCGGGGTATATTTCACTTTGGTGTCGTCGCCAAATACCGCAGCGGCAACGCCACGGCACACGTCGACATCAATACCGGAGAACTTACCGTTGGCGTCGGCGTAAGAGAAACCCGGCAGACCGTCACTGATCCCGCATTGCACAAACCCTTTTTGTTTAACTGCATCCAGAGTGGCACCCGCCTGAGCCTGGCCGGTCATTGCAATGAGCACACCTGCAGCGGCGAGGCTGGCCATCATCATCTTTTTCATAATGCATCCTGTGTAGCGAAAAATTATCGTTATAGTGAGGCGTTTATAAACGCTTTAACCTGTCTGTGGCTGTGGCCGACGTTAATAAAGCAAACGTAATGCCAGCTTTTGCTTTTAACGTCATAAGGGATTACACAACGCGTGAAGCAGGATGCAGGCAGTGATAATTAAATCGAGCGCCCTGAAATGGTGCGAAATTACAATCTGCGCCACAAATCAGAGCAAAATATGGATGGGTAAAGGGAGAAATAAAACGGAGGGTTAATAGCGGGAAAATAGAAAGAAAATAAGATGTGAGCCCATTCAGGCTTATTTGTTCATCTGCAATGAAAAAGCAAAAGCGCGGACGGATCCGCGCTTTCTGGATTACCTGGACACGGCAATGATACCCAGTGTCAGGCCAGCTAAAGCCGCTGCGCCACCTGCGATTGCCCCCGCGGTTTCCCAGTTATCCTGCGTGGTGCCTTTCATACAGGTATTGGTGTGAACCAGTCTGCCCTGATCGTCGTATACCGGTACGCACGGTGAGTCATGTGCACAGCCCGCAAGCAACGTGGCAAGGAGTGCAACCGAAATGAATCTTTTCATGGTGTTACCTCAAAATGAAATCTAACTTTGCGATATAACCAGTAACGACTTCTGCAAAGCTGGAGGCTATTTTACCACCGCTTCAAATTCGCCATGAAACGTCAATAATCTCAAATTATTTGGATTGTAAAAAATATGGAGAAACGGTCATTCTTGCCGGGCAATAATGGAGAGATTGAGGAGAGCGACAGAATAAACAGTCAGGTGCTGAAATCGTGAGCAAACAATTTATTGGACCGCTAATCAATAAGGTAAATAAATAGTAAGGCTAACTCTCTGTTTATTATCATAAGAAAAGGCGCCGAAGCGCCTTTACCCATTACTATTCACGATGACGCGTGAAGCGTCGCCGTACTACCACAAAGAAGACCGGCACAAAGAAGATTGCCAGCAGGGTAGCTGAAAGCATACCGCCCATCACGCCGGTACCCACGGCGTTTTGCGCGCCGCTGCCCGCTCCGTGACTGATGACCAGCGGCAGCACGCCAAGGATAAATGCCAGTGAGGTCATAAGGATAGGACGAAGACGCATGCGTGATGCCTCCAGCGTGGCTTCAATAATCCCTTTCCCCTCTTTCTCCATCAGATCCTTAGCAAATTCGACAATCAGGATGGCGTTCTTGGCCGACAGACCAATGGTGGTAAGCAGCCCCACCTGGAAGTAAACATCATTATTCAGCCCACGCAGGGAAGCGGCCAGCAGGGCGCCAACCACCCCTAATGGCACCACCAGCATCACCGAGAAAGGAATCGACCAGCTCTCATACAGCGCCGCCAGGCAGAGGAACACCACCACCAGCGAGATGGCATACAGGGCAGGCGCCTGGTTGCCGGAGAGCCGTTCCTGATAAGACATGCCTGTCCAGTCGTAACCGATGCCGGTTGGCAGTTTCGCCGCCAGTTTTTCCATTAGCACCATGGCTTCACCGGTACTCTTGCCGGGAGCGGCTTCCCCGAGGATCTCCATGGAAGGGCTGCCGTTATAGCGCTCCAGGCGCGGTGAGCCGTAGATCCAGTGCGACTGGCTGAACGCGGAGAGCGGCACCATTTCACCGTTGGCGCTGCGGACATAGAGACGGTTAATATCCTCCGGCAGCATCCTGAAGTGGGCATCCGCCTGGACATAGACTTTCTTCACCCGGCCACGGTCGATGTAGTCATTGACATAGGTTCCCCCCAGCGCGGTGGAGATGGTCTGGTTGATATCCGATACGCTCACGCCCAGCGCCTGCGCTTTTTCCTGATCGATATCCAGCTTGAACTGCGGGGTATCTTCCAGCCCATTGGGTCGCACACGCACCAGCATATCGGCGTGCTCTTTAATCATGCCCAGCAGCTGGTTTCGCGCCTGCGTCAGCTGGTTATGTCCCAGGTTGGCCTGGTCAATCAGTTCAAAATCGAAGCCCGTTGCGGTGCCGAGTTCGATAATGGCGGGCAGGTTGAACGGGAAGACCAGCCCGTCTTTGATCTGACTAAAGGCCCGTGTTGCCCGGCTGACGATGGCCCCAACGCTGTTTTCCGCACCCGGGCGCTCCTCCCAGGGCTTCAGGCTGATAAACGCTACCCCGGCGTTTTGCCCCTGGCCGCTGAAGCTGAAGCCGTTAACGGTAAATACCGATTCTACGTTGGCCTTCTCATTGTTGAGGTAGTAGTGCTCAACCTGATCCAGCACCTTCTGGGTGCGGCTTTGCGTCGCGCCCGCCGGGAGCTGCACCATCGTCATAAACACGCCCTGATCCTCTTCCGGCAGGAACGACGTAGGCAGACGCAGGAACAGTACCGCCATTCCGCCCACTATAAGGATGTAGACCACCAGGTAGCGGCCCGTCTTACGCAGGATATGGCTGACGCTGTTGCTGTAATGGGTCACGCTTCTGTCGAACAGGGCATTAAACCAGCCGAAGAAGCCGCCTTTGTTCGCATGATGCTCGCTGGGGGCCTTTAGCAGGGTGGCACACAGAGCAGGGGTCAGGATCAGCGCCACCAGCACCGAGAGCGCCATCGCCGAAACAATGGTCAGAGAGAACTGGCGATAAATCGCCCCGGTGGAGCCGCCGAAAAAGGCCATCGGGATAAATACCGCTGAGAGCACCATGGCGATGCCGACCAGCGCCCCCTGAATTTGCGACATCGATTTTTGTGTCGCCTCTTTTGGCGGAAGCTTCTCCTCCACCATCACGCGCTCGACGTTCTCCACCACTACGATGGCATCATCCACCAGCAAGCCTATTGCCAGCACCATACCAAACATGGTCAGGGTGTTTATCGAGAAGCCAAACGCCGCCAGCACCGCGAAGGTGCCTAGCAGAACCACCGGTACGGCAATGGTCGGGATGAGCGTGGCCCGCAGGTTTTGCAGGAACAGGTACATCACGAGGAAGACGAGAATGATGGCTTCGAACAGCGTCTTGACCACTTCATGAATGGAGATCTTAACGAACGGCGTGGTGTCATAGGGGTAGACCACCTTCAGCCCCTGCGGGAAGAAGGCTTGCAGCTGCGCCAGTTTGCTTTTGATCGCCGCGGCGGTATCCAGCGCGTTGGCACCGGTAGCGAGCTTAATACCGAGCCCGGTCGCCGCCTGACCATTGATTTTGGTCACCATGTTGTAGTTTTCACCGCCTGGCGCAATGCGGGCGACATCTTTCAGATGCACCATCGACCCGTCCTGATTGACCTTCAGGGTGATGTTGCCGAACTCCTCTGCGGTTTTCAGGCGCGTCTGGGCGATAATGGAGGCGTTGAGCTGCTGGCCCGGCACCGACGGCGTTCCGCCGAGCTGACCGGCGGCAATCTGGTTATTCTGCGTTTTTAACTGGTTAATCACGTCCAGCGGCGTCAACTGATAGGCGTTCAGCTTATTCGCATCCAGCCAGATACGCATCGCATACTGGGCGCCAAACAGTTGCACATCGCCCACCCCGGAGGTGCGGCTGATAGCATCCTTGACGTTAGAGGCGACATAGTCCGAGATATCGTCCTGGCTCAGGTTCTTATTGTCCGAGACAAAACCGGCCACCAGCAGGAAGCTGCTGCTCGACTTCTCCACGCTTATCCCTTGCTGCTGCACTTCCTGCGGCAGTAACGGCATGGCCAGCTGCAGCTTGTTCTGCACCTGTACCTGAGCAATATCCGGGTCGGTGCCCGACTGGAAGGTCAGGGTAAGGGTGACGCTGCCCGCTGAATCGCTGGTGGAGGACATGTACATAAGGTTATCGATACCATTCATGTTCTGCTCGATAACCTGGGTCACCGTATCCTGCACCGTCTGGGCATCCGCGCCGGGATAGGTCGCCGAGATAGCCACGGCAGGTGGCGCAATGGTGGGATACTGCGCCACCGGCAGCTTGAGGATCGCAAGCCCGCCCGCCAGCATCAGGATAATGGCCAGCACCCACGCGAAGATTGGGCGCTGAATAAAGAAGTTAGCCATGCTCTGTTCCTTATCCCACTTTCTGCGCAGCGGTATCCGGCGTCGCCACCACCGCGACGCCAGGACGTACTTTCTGCAGCCCGCTGATAATCACCCGGTCGCCTTCCTGTAAGCCGTCTGTAATCAGCCATTGATCGCCAATCGCCTGAGGGGCGACAACGTTACGGGCTTCAACCTGGTTTTTACTGTTGACCACCATCACGCTGGCATCACCGCGCGGGGTTCGCGTAACGCCCTGTTGCGGAACCAGAATGGCGTGCGGCTGGGTGCCTTCGTTAATACGCGCGTGGACAAACATGCCGGGCAGCAGGATATGTTGCGGGTTGGGGAAGATAGCCCGCAGGGTGATGGAGCCGGTGCTCTCATCCACGGTGACATCCGAGAATTGCAGCGATCCTTTTAGTGGATAGGGCTGACCATTCTCCATCAGCAGCTGTACGCTGCGGGTGCCTTCGCCGGTCTGCAGGCTGGACTGCTTGAGACGCATAAAATCATTGCTGGACTGGGTGACATCGACATAAATCGGATCAAGCTGCTGAACCGTTGCCAGTGCCGTGGCCTGTCCGTTCGCAACCAGGGCCCCTTCGGTGACGCTGGATTTACCGATCCGCCCGCTGATAGGTGACGTCACTTTGGTGTACGCAAGATTGATGCGCGCGGTTTCGACAGCGGCTTTGGCCGCAATCACCGAGGCATCAGCCTGACGGGCGTTCGCCACTGACTGATCGTACTCCTGTTTGCTGACGTACTGTGTGCCGACCAGAGGTAAATAGCGTTTTACCGTCAGGTGAGCAATGCTGGCGGCTGCCTGGGCTTTGGCCAGCTCGCCCGACGCACTATCAAATGCGGCCTGATAGGAGGCGGGATCGATCTGATACAGCGACTCGCCAGCTTTTACGTCGCTGCCTTCAGTAAAGTTGCGCTTCAGCACAATGCCGCTGACCTGCGGGCGAACCTCGGCGACGCGGTAAGCATCGGTCCGGCCAGGCAGTTCGGTGGTCACCTCCAGCGGCGCACTTTTCACGACATGCACCACGACCTGTGGAGTCGGCGGCTGCTGCGCCTGGCCTGCATGATCATCACAACCCACAAGCAATGCGGCACCGATGATAAAACCGGATAAGGGTAAAAACCTGAAATTAGGCGTCATGACTATTCCTTCAAGATCATCAATCCGCATTCACCGACAAGGGTTATGCGTTAAGGAGAGGTAAAACGGAAAACGGCGGGCGCAATAATAAAGAATGACCGTGCGGGTTTTTGATTTATAAGTGCGGAGAATGAACTGAGGATAAAAAAAAGAGCAGCAAGTGAGCGTAAAGAATGATATAGCACGTCCGGCTATGTATTGCTGGCCGTTTTGCTTTAGATGCATTCATGTTTTTTGTGAATTAAATGCATGACAAGTATCATCGCGGTTTATAAGTTAGGCAGGTTAACTTTTTTTGTTCATATTTATTTTTCTGACTGATGGATAATTCCTGCTCCGACGATTGTCGTCATTGTTTTATAAAAGTAACCAATCCGTTAAATGAGTGATTTTCTATGGCGCGCAAAACCAAAGCTGAGGCGCAGAAGACACGCCAGTTATTGATTGAGGCGGCAATAGAGCAGTTTGCCATGCGGGGTGTCGCCAACACGACGCTGACGGATATCGCCGATGCCGCCTGCCTGACACGGGGGGCCGTTTACTGGCATTTCGCCAGTAAAGCCGAGATATTTAACGCTATCTGGCAGGAGCAACGCCCGCTGCGCGAGATTATTCGCGGTCAACTGTCGCAGGCGGAAGAGAGCGATCCATTATTAATTTTGCGTGAGCAGTTTGTTACTGCTTTGCAATATATTGCCCGGGACAGCCGCCAGCGGACCTTATTGCAGATCCTGTATCACAAATGTGAATTTGATGAGGATATGATCTCAGAAAATCAAATTCGTGAAAGGATCGGGTTCAATTATGAAAACGTCCGTGAAATATTGCAGAGAGGCATTATGCTTGGCAGCATCTCCGCGCAGATCAATATCGACACGACGTTAATTGTTTTCCATGGCTTTTTTTGCGGGCTGATTAAAAACTGGTTAATGAGCCCGGAACACCTGGATCTCTACCGGCAGGCCCCGGAACTGGTCGATAATATCCTCTCAACGTTGCCGCTAGCCCACAGAGAATACGACACCGCCTCATAGCAGCATCGCGTCAGATTTGCTGGGTCAGCATGGCCTGCGGATCGTGGCTCAGCGCGTTGACAGCTTGCGCCGTGACGGGTTTACCCAGCAGATAGCCCTGTAGCGTATTACATCCCAGACTGGTCAAAAAGGTCTGCTGCTCCTCGGTTTCGACCCCTTCGGCAACCACCTTCAGGTTGAGCGTTTTTGCCAGCGCAACAATGGCGGATACGATGGTCGCATCATCACCCGTGCTGTTGAGATCTTTCACAAACGCCCGATCAATTTTTAGCTCACAGGCGGGCAACTTTTTCAGGTAGAGCAGGCTGGAATAGCCGGTGCCAAAATCATCGATCGAGGCTTTTACTCCGGCCTGAGTTAACTCAGTCAGCACCCGGACGCTCTCATCGGGATTATTCATGGCCGTGGTTTCGGTCACTTCCAGAATCAGGGTATGCGGCGGAATACGGTGTCGTGCCAGGCTGCCCATCACCGTCTCCACCAGCTGGGGCTGTTCAAACTGCAGCGTAGAGAGGTTCACCGCCATCGACCATTCAGTATGGCCATTAAGATGCCATTCGCGTAGCTGGCGGCACGCTTCATCAATTACCCAGTTGCCGATAGGAATAATCAGCCCGCTTTTCTCCGCCAGCGGCAGAAACTGGTCGGGGGATAACAAGCCCTGGACAGGATGTTGCCAGCGCAGCAGGGCTTCAAAGCCGACAATGGGGCCCACCGGCGCCTGGAACTTAGGCTGATAAACCAGATGCAACTCCTTGCGCTCCAGCGCCAGCCACAGATCGTTCATTAGCTGTAGCTGATTTTGCGCCAGGGTATTCATCGACGGCTGGAAGAAGTGGTAGCCGTTACGCCCCATGTGCTTGGTGTGATACATTGCCGCATCGGCGTTGAACATCAGTTCGCGCTGGTTTTTGCCATCATGGGGATAAATAGCGATGCCCACGCTGAGGGTCACTACCACATCATACAGCTCAAGGCTGAAGGGTTGGTCGACGACATGCACCAGCGCGCTGGCGAGCGATGCGGCGTCGTTCGGGGAGTCGATCTCGGCCAGCAGCACAAACTCGTCGCCACCAATACGGGCGAGAGTGTACTGGCCCTTCAGGGGCTGTTCCAGACGCTCCGTCACGGCAACCAATAGCTTATCGCCCGTATCATGGCCGTAGGCATCGTTAACAGCTTTGAAGCCATCCAGATCCATAAACAGCAGGGCAAACAGTTTGCCTTCGCGATCGGCTTTGTTAATTGCCTGCTCGAGGCGATCTTCCAGCAGCACGCGGTTCGGCAAGCGGGTCAGCGTATCGTGCAGCGCCAGCTGGGCCAGTTCGCGGTTGGCTTCCGCCAGCGATGAAGCGAGAAGGGAGGTGCGGGCCTGCAGCCGGGCATCAAACATAGAAACCAGCAGCGTTATACCCAAGATAGAGAGCGCCACAACGCTCACCAGCACCGCCAGCCAGCTGCCGTTCACCCCCTGATGATGCATGTGCACCTGAAGCGGAAACTGGGCCGCTTTCATGCCGGTATAGTGCATGCCGGCAATCGCGATGCCCATCAGCACCGCAGCGCCCGCACGCATCAGCGCGACCTGGGCGGCATCCCGCCGTAAACGGAACGTCAGCCACAGGGCGGCCAGCGAGGCGAGGAGAGCGATAACCACCGACAGCGCAACCCAGCGCATATCCCAGACGATAGCGGGCGCTACCTGCAGGGCTTTCATGCCGGTGTAGTGCATCGCCACGATGCCCGCTCCCAGAATCACCGCGCCGGTAAACAAGCGACGTCTGCGTAAGTGGTCGCGGCTCACCAGCCAGAGGGCAAACAGTGAGGCGCCAATAGCGATCAGCATGGAAAGGGCGGTTTTTGGCAGGTCGTAGTTCATCTGCATGGAGATATCCATCGCCAGCATGCCGATAAAATGCATAGCCCATATCCCGATACCCATGGCGATCCCCCCGCCCGTCAGCCAGATATGTGCCGCGACGCCGGTACTGCCGGCAACCCGTCCCGCCATATTCAGCGCGGTATAGGATGCAAGAATGGCGACAACAAAGGAGATAACCACAAGAAGTTGGTCGTATTGGCTAACCAGCATGATCTCATCAACTCATACGCAGTGGGGTATTACGTGATACCGGGTGAGACGGGCTGAGACATTATCATCCAATAAAGATGCCTCAAAGGTTTTTAAAACCGCAAATTTTTCGAGGAAAAGCAGGGGCTTAATCTAGATCCGAGCAATTAACCAGCTTAAGCGGATTAACCGAATTCATGTTGCGGCATTGGTCCGTTTCCGTAGACATCAACTCAATCCACTGCATTAACAGCGCATCGAAAAGGAAAACGCTAATCGCGAAGACGACTAACCACCAATACTTACGGATCATTCGGAATTTCCGGGGACAATTGACAAGAGTGCAGGAAATATACACGAAAAATAGCGGCTGAGAAGTGGGCTGAGAGATGTTTACGTTTCGGGAGATAACGAGGGGGTGGAGAACAAAAAACAGGGGAACAACAGGCATAAAAAAAGGCGCTTCCCCATGCCGGTTCGCGCCTTTTTAAACAAGCATTTAGCTAATCGAAATTAGTTCATGCCGTATTTTTTCAGTTTCTTACGCAGCGTACCACGGTTGATGCCCATCATCAGAGCAGCACGGGTCTGGTTACCGCGGGTGTATTGCATCACCATGTCCAACAGGGGCTGTTCAACTTCAGCCAGTACCAGCTCATACAGGTCGTTAACGTCCTGACCATTCAGTTGAGCAAAATAGTTCTTCAGTGCCTGTTTAACCGAGTCACGCAGGGGCTTTTGAGTTACCTGGTCCTGAGAGTTAACGGTGGAAACGGTCAGTACGTCAGAATTTACGCGTTGTTCGAACATAGTTCTGTCAGCTCTTTATTTCATTACGCAAGATTTTCGAAGTATGCCTCCAACGCCTCCAGCTGTTCGCTGGCATCCTCTATGGCGTTGAATGTGCGCCGAAACTGGTCATCCGGAGCGTGTTCCTGGAGATACCAGGATACGTGTTTACGCGCGATTCGGTACCCTTTAGCCTGACCATAAAAGTCATGCAGTTCCCGAATATGCGCGCATAGCAAGTGCTTAACCTCTGCCAGCGGCAGCGGGGCAAGCAGCTCCCCAGTGTCCAGATAATGCTGGATTTCCCGAAAGATCCAGGGTCTTCCCTGAGCCGCACGTCCTATCATCAGAGCATCAGCCCCTGTATAGTCGAGCACAGCTCTGGCTTTAAGCGGGTCAGTAATGTCGCCATTCGCGATAACCGGAATGGAAACTTTCTGCTTAACTGCCCGAATGCTGTCGTATTCAGCTTCACCGTTGAACAAACAGGCGCGGGTGCGTCCATGTATGGTCAGGGCCTGAATGCCACAGTCTTCGGCCAGTTGGGCAATCTCTACACAGTTACGGTGATCCGGCGACCAACCCGTGCGAATCTTTAACGTAACAGGAACGTCCACTGCGCTGACAACCGCGGTCAGGATCGACTTCACCTGATCGGGGTATTGCAGAAGGGCTGAACCTGCAAGCTTGCGATTCACCTTTTTGGCCGGGCATCCCATATTGATATCAATAATCTGGGCGCCACTTTCCACGTTGATACGCGCGGCATCTGCCATCTCTTCAGGCACGCTCCCGGCGATTTGCACGGTGCGGATACCTGGTTCGTCAATATGCACCATCCGAAGACGGGATTTATCGCTTTCCCAAACCTGCGGGTTAGACGACATCATCTCTGAAACGGTTAATCCTGCTCCCATCTCATAACACAGCGTCCTGAATGGTCGGTCGGTAATACCTGCCATAGGTGCTGCGATCAGGCGATTTCTGAGCTGGTGGTTTCCGATACGCATGAGTTAAGAAATGACCATACTGTGACTGCAAGGCGGCGTATCTTACGCATTTTTTGCACGAGATGAAAGGCCAAACTTTGAACAATCCACTGCGGTAGATCAATGAATCGCCGCTCTATTACTCCCATTGAATTTATTCATCATTTAAATCATTGGGTTAGCGCGGGCGTGTTGTTTCGTTGGGTGTAATATTTTCCCGTAACTTCTTATCGTTTCTGATAAATGAATTGGTTATTCGGGATAATCTGCTGTTTTTAACAGCAGATTATCCCGCTTCTTTGCGATCCAGGTCGCATTTTAGAACATGATATCAGGATGAAAAGCGAGCGTTATTCCACGACAGTACGGCCATGTAATGGTTGTACCGGGCGATTATTATCGTGGTGCATAGTTCGTGTAAATTTTTCCAGCTGGGCTACAGACAATGTGAGCGGATGTTGCATGACAATCCAGATCACCCCCTCTGAGCAGGGTGGCGTGGTTAAGGAACCGCTATAACGCCAGTACGTTTTCTCGTGTGGCAAGAGTTTGTTCAGGTCCAGATGCGTAGTAAGGGAGGTACTTTGCTCCACCTTCTGCGGCATGACGCTCCACAATTTGTCCAGTTCGGCGTTCGCCTTGCCTGTGTTGAACATGACGGCCACAACCGCTATCTCACCTGCTGCGTTTTTATGAACCAGATGCATCTCCAGCGCGAACTTTTTACCGTGGATCATGTTTTCAGCGGGGGCATGGAAGTGGAATTGTTGCAGTGTCCAGGCCTGATTATCCAGGGTAATAGTGTCTTTTGTACCGTCTTTCTCGCCAGCCTGAATAGTGTGCCCATTATTCGTTAACGTTACCGGACCGTCGGAATAGTGGGTTGCAAGGGGAAGAATATGTGCTTTGAGGGTTTTTTCGACGTTGATCGGCGACTGGTACATACCGGTCTGGCAGGTTTTGAAGTTACTGTCTATCTCTCCCCAATGCTCGGGGGCTCCTTCGCCTTCATAACTCCAATGGGACGCCCATGCTGAGACTGACATTAAGCTGAGGACAAGTACCGCCGCCTTACTAACGTAAGCTTTCATTATATTCTCCTTATAAATGGTAATGAGTAAAATAATAAATAAAAACAATTAGTTATTACTATTTTACAGGAGAATTAATTCGGGAAAGAGTGTTATTGCGGGTAAAAAAATAGCGTGGCCAGGGATGACCACGCTGGAGTGATTACTTCTTACAACCTGTTATGCGACACCACTCCTCTTTCTCCACGACCGGATCAAGAGTGAACAGCTCGGCGTAGGCATCGCATACGCTTTCAGCCTGGCTGGCAAGGATACCGGAAAGGCCCAGCAGACCCCCCTCAACGGGCAGCACACTGATTAGCGGCGCCAGTTCCCGTAACGGGCCAGCCAGAATGTTAGCGACCACGACATCGGCTTTCATGGCTTGCGGCTGGTCATCCGGCAGATAGAGCTCAAGGCGATCGGAGACACCGTTGCGTTCAGCGTTGTCGCGACTGGCCTGAATCGCCTGCGGATCGATATCGATCCCAATCGCTTTTGCCGCACCCAGCTTCAGGGCCGCGATGGCGAGGATCCCGGAGCCGCAACCAAAGTCGATCACCGTCTTGCCGTCCAGATCCAGACCATCAAGCCACTGCAGGCACAAAGAGGTGGTCGGGTGGGTACCGGTACCAAATGCCAGGCCCGGATCGAGCATCACATTTACCGCATTTTCATCCGGCACGTCGCGCCAGCTCGGGCAGATCCACAGACGCTTGCCGAACTGCATCGGGTGGAAGTTATCCATCCATTCGCGCTCCCAGTCTTTATCCTCCAGCTGCTCGATCTTATGCGCGAAGCCTGCACCCAGCAGCGGATGATTTTCCAGAATGGCCACAACCTCGGCCATGTCGGTTTCGGCATCAAACAGACCGATGACATCGGTATCGCCCCACAGACGCGTTTCACCCGGCAGCGGTTCAAACACCGGCGTGTCATGCGTGTCCTGGAAGGTGATGGAGACCGCTCCGGCCTCCATCAACGCATCGCTCATCTCTTCGGCATTGGCGCCGGTCGTATTCAGTTTTAGTTGGATCCACGGCATGGCAAAACTCTTTATTTATCAGTAGAAATGACGGCGGTCTGCGGAGCGGGTTGACCGAAACGGTTCCCCACCACAAACGCCAGCAAACTTAGCAGTAACGAAGGCACAATCGGATGGAAGCCCAGATACTGAATTTTAAAGGTGGCGAGCACGGCATAGAGCACGCCGCCGACAATCATTGCGCTCAGCGCACCGGCTGCATTGGCGCGCTCCCAGTAGAGGCCAAGCACCAGCGGCCAGAGGAACACCGCTTCCAGCCCGCCGAACGCCAGCAGGTTGAGCCAGATGATCATCTCCGGCGGTCGCCACGCGGCCAACAGCAGCAACGCGCCCAGAACCAGGGTGATCGCGGCTGACATCCGCTTCAGGCGGCGCTCGTTGTTCATCTGCTCAGGATGAATATTCAGATAGAGATCTTTAATGATCGTAGCGGAACTTTGCAGCAGTTGAGCATTAATTGTCGACATGATCGCCGCCATTGGCGCAGCAAGGAAGATCCCGGCAGCAAACGGCGGCAGCACTTTCACCATCAGGGTAGGGATCACCAGATCCGGCACGGTTAAGTCAGGTATTACCGCCCGGCCCAGCGCACCTGCAAGGTGCATACCGAACATCAGGATCGCCACCACGACAGTGCCGATGACAATCCCACGGTGTACCGCCTTGCTGTCTTTATAAGAGATGCAGCGCACGGCGGTATGGGGTAGACCAATCACCCCGAAGCAGACCAGCACCCAGAAGGAGGTCATAAAGGTTGGCGACAGAATGTCGTCCGCACCCTGCGGCGAAACCAGTTTCGGATCGATGGCTTGCAGTGTCTCCACCGCGTGACTTAACCCGCCCGCGGCATGCACCACGCCCACCAGCAGCACAAGGGTGCCGACCAGCATCACCATGCCCTGCAGCGTGTCATTGAGCACGCTGGCGCGGAAGCCGCCAAAGGCGGTATATAGCGCAATACTGACCCCAAAAATCAGCAGGCCCGTTTCATAGGGAATACCGGCTGCGGTTTCAAGGAGACGCGCGCCGCCGATAAACTGCACGGTCATGGCACCCACGAAGGCCACCAGCAGGCTCAGGCTGGCCAGCCAGACCAGCAGGCGGCTCTGGTAGCGGGCAAAGAGCATGTCATTGAGAGTGACGGCGTTATAGCGACGCGCCAGGATAGCGAATTTTTTCCCCAGAATGCCCAGCGAGAGCCAGATGGCGGGCAGTTGGATCATCGCCAGCAATACCCAGCCCAGCCCATATTTATAGGCCGCGCCCGGGCCGCCAATGAAAGAGCTGGCGCTGATATAGGTGGCGGTCAGGGTCATCGCCAGCACAATACCACCCATCGAGCGGCTGCCAAGAAAATACTCGTTCAGGAACGTGCCCGTTGTCCGTTTGCGCATGGCGTAAACAGAGAGGCCAAAAACAATAAAAAGATACGCGACGAGGGGCAGGATCACTTCAAGCTGCATTATCGTCATCCTCCAGCGGAATATCGCGATAGATGAATTTCACCATCGCCCAGCAGAGCAGAATAAACACCAGCGGGATGAGCAGGCAGGCCATCTCAAACCAGTGAGGCAGACCGGTGATCCCGATTGCAGAGCCAGGTAAGTAAGCGGCCACTAACCATGCCGCGAGATAGAGAAGGGTTAACCACAGCGCCCAGCGCGCTTCTTTATGGGCCTGAACAAAACGTTTGTCCATTTTTTGTCCCTTGTGGAAAAAGAAAGCGGGGATTGTACCTTATGGGGCCTGGCGATCCCCAGAAATAAAAAAAGGCCGGATTAACCGACCTTTTTACGCTTATGCAGGCTTATTTTTCATTAAGACCGAGTTTTTTCTCCAGATAGTGGATGTTGGTTCCACCATGCTGGAAGTTCTCGTCGCTCATGATACGCATCTGCAGATCAACGTTAGTTTTGATGCCGTCGATGATCAGCTCCTGCAGGGCGTTCTTCATGCGGGCAATCGCCACATCACGGGATTCGCCGTAGCAGATCAGCTTGCCGATCATTGAGTCATAGTACGGCGGTACGGTGTAACCGGCGTAGATATGAGACTCCCAACGCACACCAAAACCACCCGGCGCGTGGAAACGCGTGATTTTACCCGGGCTTGGCAGGAAGGTGTTTGGGTCTTCGGCGTTAATACGGCATTCCACCGCATGGCCTTTGACAATCACTTCTTCCTGCTTGATGGAGAGCGGCTGGCCCGCAGCGATACGCAGCTGCTCTTTGATCAGGTCAACGCCGGTGATCATTTCGGTAACCGGGTGTTCAACCTGAATACGGGTGTTCATCTCGATGAAGTAGAACTCGCCGTTTTCGAACAGGAACTCGAAAGTACCCGCCCCGCGATAGCCGATATCCACACAGGCTTTGGCGCAACGCTCGCCGATGTAGCGACGCAGCTCCGGCGTGATGCCTGGTGCTGGTGCCTCTTCGACCACTTTCTGGTGACGACGCTGCATGGAGCAGTCGCGTTCTGCCAGATAGATAGCGTTACCCTGACCGTCAGCCAGCACCTGAATTTCGATGTGGCGTGGGTTTTCCAGGTACTTCTCCATGTAGACCATGTCGTTGTTAAACGCGGCTTTCGCTTCCGCTTTGGTCATGGAGATAGACTGGGCCAGTTCGGCATCGCTGCGCACAACGCGCATACCGCGACCGCCGCCGCCGCCGGACGCTTTGATGATAACCGGGTAGCCAATGCGTTTTGCATGGGCGCGGTTAGCATCCATATCGTCGCCCAGTGGGCCGTCGGAACCCGGTACGGTCGGTACGCCCGCTTTCTTCATTGCGGTGATCGCAGACACTTTGTCGCCCATCAGACGAATGGTGTCAGCTTTCGGGCCGATGAAGATAAAGCCAGAGCGTTCAACCTGCTCAGCAAAGTTGGCGTTCTCAGAGAGGAAGCCGTAACCCGGGTGAATAGCCACCGCGCCGGTGATTTCAGCGGCGCTGATGATGGCCGGGATGTTGAGATAGCTTTTGACGGACGGAGCCGGGCCAATACAGACCGTCTCATCCGCCAGTAATACGTGTTTCAGATCGCGGTCCGCGCTTGAGTGCACAGCGACGGTCTTGATGCCCAGCTCTTTACAGGCACGAAGGATTCGCAGGGCAATCTCGCCACGGTTAGCGATAACAATTTTATCCAGCATGTTCGCCTCGTTACTCGATGACGACCAGCGGCTCGTCAAATTCAACCGGCTGACCACTTTCGACCAGAATCGCTTTCACAGTACCTGATTTGTCTGCTTCGATCTGGTTCATCATTTTCATGGCTTCAACGATGCACAGGGTATCGCCCACGTTAACTTTCTGGCCCACTTCGATGAACGCTTTCGCGTCCGGGCTCGGGGTGCGGTAGAAAGTACCAACCATTGGGGAACGTACGATGTGGCCACTGATTTCCGCTGCTGCTGGCGCTTCCATTGCTGGAGCCGCTGTTGGCGCGACAGCGTTAGACAGCGCTGGCTGCTGCATCATTGGTGCAGCATAAGCTTGTTGCATAACCGGGAAGCCTGCGTTTGGCGCTGCACGACTGATGCGTACAGACTCTTCGCCTTCAGAAATTTCCAGTTCGGAGATGCCTGATTCTTCAACCAGCTCGATCAGTTTTTTAATCTTACGAATATCCATGAGTGGGTTCCGTACTCTTTGTTTAGTGTGATTGTGACAGGCGTTTTACCGCTGTCTGTAAAGCGAATGAATAACCGTCAGCCCCCAGTCCACAGATGACGCCAGTGGCGATATCCGACAGGTAGGAGTGGTGGCGGAACGGCTCCCGCGCATGCACGTTGCTGAGGTGAATCTCGATGAACGGGATGCTCACTGCCAGCAGCGCGTCGCGAATAGCAACACTGGTGTGCGTAAACGCGGCCGGATTGATCAGGATATAGTCTGTGGTCTCTTTAGCCTGATGAATTCGGTCGATGAGTGCGTACTCCGCGTTCGACTGAAAATGGTCAAGTTCCACATTCAGCGCCGCTGCTTCGCTAACCAGACGTGTAACAATATCGGTGAGCGTCAGCGTGCCGTACTTCTCGGGTTCACGGGTGCCGAGCATATTCAGGTTCGGTCCGTTTAAAACTAATATGTGAAACTTGTCAGCCATTGTGCCGCTATCTCCTGCGATTCTCCGGTAAAAAACAAAATATACCTTCGATGCACGATTGTCACCCTCTCAGGCTACGAAAAACCCGTCGGGGAGACCAAAGTGGCACATTATAACGATTTCGTAGCATTTGGCAGCTAAATACTGGTCTTATCAGGGAAGATTATCAACAGCATTCGGATAAATGCCCAGGAAGGTTAAACGATCTGCGGGGATACGCACGTTTTCGTTCACTATCGCCACCACTGGCGAAACTTCTTATAACGCCATGCCAGAAGCCCTAAAGCCAGTAACCCGTAGATGATCGGCTGTGGCGAGAGAATTTTCACTGACCAAAGGTAGTGGATGGGGGCCAGGATCGCGACAAGATAAACGAAATTATGCAGAAGTTGCCAGCGCCTCCCCAGTTTTCGCTGGGCATATTGGGTAGAGGTGAGGGTTAAAGCCAGCAAAATTATCCAGCTGACGATCCCGAGCGTCAGGTATGGACGGGTCACCAGTTCGCTTCCCAGCAGGGCCAGATTGTTGATGCCCAGCTCCAGTAACGCATAGCTGGTGAGGTGTAACGTCGCCCAGGCGAAGCACCATAGCCCCAGAAGGCGACGGGTGCGGATCAGCAGCGGCTGTTTTGCATAGCGCGCCAGCGGTGAAACCAGCAGAGTCGCCAGTAAAAATTTCAGCGCCGTCCGGCCAGTAAAGTGCTGGATATCTTTAGCCGGGTCGGCGCTAAAGCCGCCATGACTGGCGGCCCAGAAGAGCCATATAAAAGGAAGTAACCCTGCAAGATGCAGGGCGACCTTCAGCCAGGTAATCTGTTTTGCCGTCAGACGCACTTAGAAAAACTCCTTCAAATCGAGGCCGCGGTAGAGCGAGGCCACCTGGTCGGCATAGCCGTTAAACAGCAGCGTGGGCTGGCGCTTCACATCCAGCGCGCCGCCTGAGCCGATAAAACGCTCGGTAGCCTGCGACCAGCGCGGATGATCGACGTGCGGGTTCACGTTGGCGTAAAAACCGTACTCGTCAGGTGCGGCCAGGTTCCAGGTGGTGGGCGGACGCTCGCGGGTTAGCTTGATGCTGACAATCGATTTGATCCCCTTGAAGCCATACTTCCACGGTACGGTCAGGCGGATGGGTGCGCCGTTTTGCGGTGGCAGGGCTTTGCCATACACACCTACGGTGAGCAGCGTAAGCGGGTGCATAGCCTCGTCAATGCGCAGCCCTTCCACGTAAGGGTAATCGAGTCCGCCGCCGATAAACCGATCTTTCTGGCCAGGCATGATATCCGGGGCGTAAAGGGTCTGGAAGGCGACATACTTCGCATTGCTGGTGGGCTCTACCAGCGCCAGCAGTTTATGCAGCGGAAAACCTATCCACGGCACCACCATTGACCAGGCCTCAACGCAGCGCATACGGTAAATTCGCTCTTCCAGCGGAAAACGGTTAGTCAGGTCGTCGTAATCAAGGGTCAGCGGTTTTGCCACTTCGCCGTCGATTTTCAGCGTCCAGGGATTGGTCTTCAGGCTGCCGGCGTTGGCGGCAGGATCGGCTTTATCGAGGCCAAACTCATAGAAGTTGTTATAGCCCGTCACTTTCTCTTCAGGCGTCTTCGCAAGCTGGCTTTGCCACTGGGCAGGTTGGGTAAAGGTGAGCGGTTTTCCGGGTGGCGCTTTTGGGCGATCGTTGCCCTTGAACCAGTCCAGCAGGTCGGCCTGGGCGAGAGGCGAAAGGGTCAGCGCACCAGCGCCGATCCCCAGCATCTTCAGGATCTGGCGGCGCTTGAGCATAAAAACGGATTCCGCGGTGATATCGGCTTCCGTCAGGGGTTTCACTTTCATGGCATCCTCCGTCATGCATTTTTCTAAGCATGACGGAGGAGCGGGTTTAAAGCGAATATGTCACGAAAATTTGAAGATTACGCCAGCTTCACCAGCGTACGGCCCTGGATCTGGTTATTGATGATCTTCGCGGCATACTCCGGTGCCTGCTCAAGGCTAATCTGAGTGGCGCTTTGGTCGTAGAAGGCGGCCGGCAGATCGCGAACCAGTCGCTCCCAGGCCTGGGCACGGCGCTCTGGCGGGGTCATCACCGAATCGACACCCTGCAGACGGACGTTGCGTAGAATAAACGGCATCACCGTAGTCGGCAGGGCAAAACCGCCCGCCAGGCCGCACGCCGCGACGCAGCCGCCGTAGTTCATCTGCGCCAGCACTTTCGCCAGCACTTTGTCGCCCACGGTATCAATGGCACCGGCCCAGATCTGTTTCTCCAGCGGGCGGGTCTCAGCGAATTCGTCGCGGCCCAGAATGCGGCTCGCGCCCAGGGAACGCAGATAGTTATGGGTGCTTTCACGGCCAGAGACCGCCGCGACCTGATAGCCCAGCTTATGCAGCAGGGCAACCGCCGTGCTACCGACGCCACCGCTGGCGCCCGTCACCACCACTTCACCCGATTCAGGACGTACTCCGGCCTCTTCCAGCGCCATTACGCAGAGCATGGCGGTAAAACCGGCGGTGCCGATGATCATCGCTTTCCGGCCATCCAGCCCTTTTGGCATGGGTACCAGCCAGTCGCCGTTGACGCGCGCCTGCGCCGCCAGCCCGCCCCAGTGGTTTTCCCCCACGCCCCAGCCGGTCAGCAGCACCTGCTGGCCGGCATGAAAACGTGGGTCTTCGCTGGCATGTACGCGTCCCGCAAAATCGATACCTGGAACCATTGGGAAATTGCGGATAATTTTTCCGGTGCCCGTAATGGCCAGGGCGTCTTTATAGTTAAGGCTGGACCAGTCGATATCTACAGTCACGGCGCCTTCAGGCAGGCGGCTCTCTTCGATAGATTGTACTGACGCAAGAGTTTTGCCTTCCTGCTGTTCTAAGATCAAAGCCTGCATACGATTCCTTACTCAGCATGATGATTGGAAAAAAATTTTTGGAGACTATACTCGCTCAATGACATGCAATGCCGATTTAACGCAATAAATTGCCAGATACACCTGATTTGGTAGTATGCCAGTGCCGTATTGCGAGTTAGTACTTACTTGCTATCCTCACCAACTCACGGAGTAATCTCAAGGATGCGATTATCGACGAAGTTCTCCGCTTTTATCTCCTTGCTTACCGGGTTGACCATATTCGTCACCTTTATCGGCTGTTCGCTCAGTTTTTATAATGCGATCCAGGGAAAGCTGGCGAACCGCGTCCACTCCGTGGCGTCAGTGATTGATTCCCGCCTTGTCAGCACACCCTTTCCAGAACTTTCCCGTCAACTGGATGAGCTGATGGCCCCGGTGGATATCATGCGGGTGGAGATTAAGCAGGGCGGCAACCTCCTTTTAAGCCACACCGGGCATACGCATTACCGGCAGGTGGGTTCACCTCCGCAGATGCTCCAGCTCACCGTCCCCTCCCTGAAAAACCCCGGTATGACGATAAGCCTGGTCTATCTGGACCCAATGACCAGTTATTTTCGTTCATTGATGACTACCGCACCGCTCACGGTGGCGGTGATTTTCATCGTGGTGCTGATCTTCCTGGCGGTGCGCTGGCTGCGGCGTCAGCTCGCCGGACAGGAGCTACTGGAGTCGCGTTCTACGCGGATCCTTAACGGTGAACGCGGCGCGCAGGTGCGCGGCTCGGTCTATGAGTGGCCCTCACGCACCAGCAGCGCGTTGGACGTTTTGCTGTCCGAAATTCAGTTCGCCAGCGACCAGCGCAGCCGGATAGATACCCTGATCCGATCCTATGCCGCCCAGGACAATAAAACCGGCCTCAATAACCGCCTGTTCTTTGATAATCAGCTGGGCACTTTGCTGGAAGATCAGGAGAACGTGGGCACACATGGGGTGGTGATGATTATCCGTCTGCCGGACTTCGATCTGCTGAAAGATAACTGGGGGCGGGCAGTGGCGGAGGAGCAGCAGTTTACGCTCATTAATATGCTCTCCACCTTTATCATGCGTTACCCCGGCGCACTGCTGGCACGCTATCACCGCAGTGATTACGCCGTATTGTTGCCGCACCGCACGCTGAAGGAGTCTGAAAGCATTGCCGGGCTGCTGTTGAAATCGGTGGATGCGCTCCCACCCAGCAAAATGCTCGATCGTGATGACATGGTGCATATCGGCATCTGCGCCTGGCGCGGCGGCCAGTCTACCGAGCAGGTGATGGAACATGCCGAGGCTGCCACCCGTAATGCGGTGTTGCAAGGGGCGAACGGCTGGGCGGTTTATGATGACTCCCTGCCCGAAAAAGGACGCGGCAACGTGCGCTGGCGAACCTTAATCGAGCAGATGCTGACCCGAGGCGGACCGCGGATTTACCAAAAACCGGCGGTGCTGACCAGCGGCAAGGTCCATCATCGGGAACTGCTCTGTCGAATCTTCGACGGCAACGAAGAGGTGGTATCGGCCGAGTATCTGCCGATGATCCTGCAGTTTGGCCTGTCTGAAGAGTACGACCGCCAGCAGATATCGCGCTTGATGCCATTTTTATCCTACTGGCCCGAAGAGAACCTGGCGCTGCAGGTGACGGTGGAGTCGTTGATCCGCCCGCGTTTCCAGCGCTGGCTGCGGGATCTGCTGATGCAATGTGAAAAATCGCAGCGGAAACGGATTATTTTTGAACTTGCAGAGGCGGATGTTTGTCAACACATCAGTCGGTTACAGCCGGTTGTTCGGCTGATTAACGCGTTGGGCGCGCGCGTCGCGGTGACGCAGGCGGGTTTAACGCTGGTCAGCACCAGCTGGATCAAGGCGCTGGAGGTTGAGCTCCTGAAGCTGCATCCGGGGCTGGTAAGAAATATTGAAAAGCGCACGGAAAACCAGCTGCTGGTACAGAGCCTGGTGGAAGCGTGCAAAGGAACGCAAACGCGTGTATTTGCTACGGGTGTGCGGTCGCGAACGGAATGGCAGACATTGACAGAGCGCGGCGTGACAGGGGGTCAGGGCGATTTTTTTGCGGCCTCTCAGCCTCTTGACAGCAATGTGAAAAAATATTCGCAAAGATACTCTGTTTAACCTGCCGTTTGGTGAGTTTTCACGTAGAATATCGCGCCTGTAGCGTGATGTATGACGAGCAAAATGACAGTGAACGACCTTTAACGGGTTACAAATGTACGTGAGGAACGCTGCTGTTTTCTCAGCCCTGAGGGAGTCAGGCGACGATTTGTAACAAAGGAAACGTGCTGCACTAATTTTCACCGTAGCAGGCGATTTTTGCGCCTTGTCGCTGCTGCGTGTGGTTGGTAAAGTAAGCGGATTTTGTTTTCCGCCCCAGCTTTCAGGATTATCCCTTAGTATGTTGAAAAAATTTCGTGGCATGTTTTCCAATGACCTGTCCATTGACCTGGGTACCGCGAATACCCTCATTTATGTAAAAGGACAAGGCATCGTACTGAATGAGCCTTCAGTTGTGGCCATTCGTCAGGATCGTGCTGGTTCACCGAAAAGCGTAGCGGCTGTAGGCCATGACGCTAAGCAGATGCTTGGCCGTACGCCGGGTAATATCGCTGCCATTCGTCCGATGAAAGACGGCGTTATCGCTGACTTCTTCGTGACCGAGAAAATGCTTCAGCACTTTATCAAGCAAGTGCACAGCAACAGCTTTATGCGTCCGAGCCCACGTGTTCTGGTGTGCGTGCCGGTTGGCGCTACCCAGGTTGAACGTCGTGCTATTCGTGAATCCGCTCAGGGCGCTGGTGCGCGTGAAGTTTTCCTGATTGAAGAGCCAATGGCGGCGGCAATCGGCGCGGGTCTGCCGGTTTCCGAAGCAACCGGTTCCATGGTGGTGGATATCGGTGGCGGTACCACTGAAGTGGCCGTTATCTCCCTGAATGGTGTGGTTTACTCCTCCTCGGTACGTATCGGTGGCGACCGCTTTGACGAAGCCATCATTAACTACGTTCGCCGTAACTACGGCTCTCTGATCGGTGAAGCCACCGCAGAGCGTATCAAGCACGAAATCGGTTCTGCTTATCCGGGTGATGAAGTTCGCGAGATCGAAGTTCGCGGCCGTAACCTTGCAGAAGGGGTTCCGCGTGGCTTTACCCTGAATTCCAATGAGATCCTCGAAGCGCTGCAGGAGCCGTTAACCGGTATCGTCAGCGCCGTCATGGTTGCCCTCGAGCAGTGCCCGCCGGAACTGGCTTCCGATATCTCCGAGCGCGGTATGGTTCTGACCGGTGGTGGTGCGCTGCTGCGTAACCTCGACCGCCTGTTGATGGAAGAGACAGGAATTCCTGTCGTAGTTGCAGAAGATCCACTGACTTGCGTAGCCCGTGGCGGCGGCAAGGCGCTGGAGATGATCGACATGCACGGCGGCGACTTGTTCAGCGAAGAGTAGTCAGGTGTGAAAGGGTAGCGGATGGCTACCCTTTCTCTCTGACGCGAGAGTACGCATAGCCTATGAAGCCAATTTTTAGCCGTGGCCCGTCGCTACAGTTTCGCCTCATCCTTGGGGTGTTGGTAGCGCTTGGTGTCATTATTGCCGATAGCCGCCTCGGTACGTTCAGCCAGATCAGAACGTACATGGATACCGCCGTCAGTCCTTTCTATTTTGTATCAAATGGTCCCCGTGAATTACTCGACAGCGTTTCGCAAACTCTGTCCTCACGCGATCAACTCGAACTTGAAAACCGCGCGTTACGTCAGGAACTGCTGCTGAAAAACAGCGAACTGCTGATGCTGGGCCAGTACAAGCAGGAGAATGCCCGTCTGCGCGAGCTGCTGGGCTCCCCGCTGCGTCAGGATGAGCAGAAGATGGTGACCCAGGTGATCTCCACCGTTAACGATCCGTACAGCGATCAGGTGGTCATCGACAAAGGCAGCGTTAATGGCGTCTACGAAGGCCAGCCTGTCATCAGCGATAAAGGCGTCGTCGGCCAGGTGGTAGCCGTTGCTAAGCTCACCAGCCGCGTATTGCTGATTTGCGATGCGACCCATGCGCTGCCGATCCAGGTTCTGCGTAACGACATCCGCGTGATCGCCGCCGGTAACGGTTGTACGGACGATCTACAGCTGGAACATCTGCCGGCGAATACCGATATTCGCGTGGGTGACGTACTGGTGACCTCCGGTCTCGGCGGGCGTTTCCCGGAAGGGTACCCGGTTGGGGTGGTCTCCTCCGTGAAGCTGGATACTCAGCGCGCGTATACGGTGATTCAGGCACGTCCTACCGCGGGCTTACAGCGTCTGCGCTATCTGCTGCTGTTGTGGGGCGCCGATCGTAACGGTAGCAATCCCATGACGCCGGAAGAGGTGCACCGCGTGGCGAATGAACGTCTGATGCAGATGATGCCGCAGGTTCTGCCTGCGCCAAACTCCATGGGGCCGCCTGCGCCAGTTCCTGCGCCAGCGACAGGGCTGACCCAGCCACCGCCTGATGCGCCGCCGCCACCGCAACTCTCTCCGGGAGGGCAATAGTGGCAAGCTACCGTAGCCAGGGACGCTGGGTTATCTGGCTCTCGTTTTTGATCGCGCTGTTGCTGCAAGTCATGCCCTGGCCGGACGACATTCTCGTTTTCCGGCCAAACTGGGTGCTGCTGATTTTGCTCTACTGGATCCTCGCTCTGCCGCACCGCGTAAATGTGGGCACAGGTTTTGTGATGGGTGCCATACTGGATCTGATCAGTGGCTCGACGCTTGGCGTACGCGCGCTGTCCATGAGTATCATCGCATACCTGGTCGCACTGAAATATCAGCTCTTTCGTAATCTGGCGCTCTGGCAACAGGCGCTGGTGGTGATGTTGTTATCCATGGCCGCGGATATCATTGTTTTCTGGGCAGAGTTTTTAGTGATCAACGTCTCTTTCCGTCCGGAAGTGTTCTGGAGTAGTGTAGTAAACGGTGTGCTCTGGCCATGGCTGTTCCTGTTGATGCGTAAGGTCCGCCAGCAATTTGCCGTGCAATAAAAGGTTTCTATGACGTCTTTATATCTCGCTTCCGGCTCCCCGCGCCGTCAGGAGTTGCTCACGCAGTTGGGTCTCTCTTTTGAACGTATCGTTACCGGCATTGAGGAAAAACGGGCTGAGGGCGAAAGCGCTCAGCAGTATGTCTCTCGCCTGGCGCGGGAGAAAGCGCAGGCTGGCGTGGCGCAGGTGCCGCGCGATTTACCGGTGCTGGGTGCAGATACCATCGTGATCCTTAACGGTGAAGTCCTCGAGAAACCTCACGACGGCGAGCATGCCTTCAGGATGCTGCGCAAATTGTCCGGACAAACGCATCAGGTGATGACCGCCGTCGCGCTGGCTGACCGTCAGCACGTGCTCGACTGTCTGGTTGTCACCGATGTCACGTTCAGAGTACTCACAGATGAGGATATCGCCGGTTATATCACCAGCGGTGAACCTATGGATAAAGCAGGTGCATACGGTATTCAAGGGTTGGGTGGCTGTTTTGTCAGGAAGATCAATGGCAGCTATCACGCCGTAGTCGGCTTACCGCTGGTGGAAACGTATGAGTTGCTGAGCAATTTTAACTCACTGCGTGAGGGAAGGGATAATTATGACGGCTGAATTGTTGGTAAACGTAACGCCATCGGAAACCCGTGTGGCCTATATTGATGGCGGCATTCTTCAGGAAATCCATATTGAGCGCGAAGCGCGACGCGGAATAGTAGGCAATATCTACAAAGGTCGTGTCAGTCGTGTACTACCGGGTATGCAGGCGGCATTTGTAGATATTGGACTCGATAAAGCGGCATTTTTACACGCCTCGGATATCATGCCGCACACCGAATGCGTGGCGGGAGAAGAGCAGAAGCAGTTTACCGTCCGTGATATCTCCGAGCTGGTGCGTCAGGGCCAGGATCTGATGGTGCAGGTGGTGAAAGATCCGCTGGGCACCAAAGGGGCGCGCCTGACCACCGACATTACCTTACCCTCCCGTTATCTGGTCTTTATGCCTGGCGCGTCACACGTTGGCGTCTCCCAGCGTATCGAAAGTGAAAGCGAGCGCGAACGGCTGAAAAAAGTCGTCAGTGCTTACTGCGATGAGCAGGGCGGCTTTATCATTCGCACCGCCGCAGAGGGGATTAGCGAAGAGGATCTGGCCTCGGATGCCGCCTACCTGAAACGCGTCTGGACCAAAGTGATGGAGCGTAAAAAACGCAACCAGACCCGCTGTCAGCTGTACGGTGAACTGGCGCTGGCCCAGCGCGTCCTGCGTGACTTCGCCGATGCCCAGCTCGATCGCATCCGCGTCGACTCCCGTCTGACCTATGATGCGCTGCTCGAATTCACTGCGGAGTACATTCCTGAAATGCCGGGCCTGCTGGAGCACTACACCGGCAAACAGCCCATCTTCGATCTCTACGACGTTGAGAACGAAATTCAGCGCGCGCTGGAGCGTAAGGTCGAGCTGAAGTCCGGCGGCTATCTGATTATCGACCAGACCGAAGCGATGACCACCGTGGATATCAACACCGGGGCGTTTGTCGGGCATCGCAATCTGGACGACACCATTTTCAACACCAATATTGAAGCGACGCAGGCCATTGCGCGTCAGCTTCGTCTGCGCAATCTGGGTGGCATCATCATCATCGACTTTATCGATATGAGTAACGAAGACCACCGCCGTCGCGTGCTGCATTCGCTGGAGCAGGCGCTGAGTAAAGATCGCGTGAAAACCAGCATTAACGGCTTTTCCCAGCTTGGGCTGGTAGAAATGACCCGCAAGCGCACCCGTGAAAGCGTGGAGCATGTGCTGTGTAACGAGTGCCCAACCTGCCATGGTCGCGGCACGGTGAAGACGGTAGAGACGGTTTGCTACGAGATCATGCGTGAGATCGTTCGCGTGCATCACGCCTACGACTCCGACCGTTTCCTGGTCTATGCTTCTCCTTCGGTGGCGGAAGCCCTGAAAGGGGAAGAGTCACACGCTCTGGCGGAAGTGGAAATCTTTGTCGGCAAACAGGTAAAAGTACAAATCGAGCCGCTCTATAACCCGGAGCAGTTTGACGTGGTAATGATGTAAAACGCAGCGTGCTGCGAGAAAACGGCTGACAAGGAGAGACGCGTGAGGCGATTGCCGGGGATTTTACTGCTTACAGGGGCAACGCTGATAGTGATTGTCGCGCTGCTGGTAAGCGGGCTGCGTCTCGTATTGCCGCATCTGGACAACTGGCGCCCGCAGCTGCTGGCGAAGATCGAATCCGCGACCGGTGTGCCCGTCGCGGCCAGCCAGCTCAACGCGAGCTGGCAAAACTTTGGCCCGACCCTGGAAGTGCGCGACATCAACGCGCAGCTGAAGGATGGCGGCCACGTTAAGATTAAGCGTGTGACCCTGGCGCTGGATGTCTGGCAAAGCCTGCTGCACCTGCGCTGGCAGTTTCGCGATCTCACCTTCTATCAGCTGCAATTTCTGACCAACACCCCGCTGCGCAGCGACGATCGGGGCGAAGGCTTCGAAGCCAACCGCATCAGCGATCTCTTTCTGCGCCAGTTCGATCATTTCGATCTGCGCGACAGCGAGATAAGCTTTATCACCCTTTCCGGGCAGCGTGCCGAGCTGGCGATCCCCCAGTTAACCTGGCTCAACGGCAAAGAGCGCCATCGCGCCGAAGGCCAGGTCAGCCTCTCCAGCCTGAACGGACAGCACGGCGTGATGCAGGTGCGTATGGATCTGCGTGACGACAATGGCCTGCTGAATAACGGTAAAGTGTGGATGCAGGCCGACGACGTGGACGTCAAACCCTGGCTGGGAGAGTGGCTGCAGCAGGACATGCAGCTCGAAACCGCGCGCTTTAGCATTGAAGGCTGGATGACCCTCACCAACGGCCAGTTCGCCAGCGGCGATCTCTGGCTAAAGCAGGGCGGCGCCACCTGGCCGGGGGAAACGCATCAGCATCAGCTCTCTGTGGATAATCTCACCGCCCATGTGACCCGTGCCAATGAGGGCTGGCAGTTCGCCATTCCGGATACCCGTATCACCCTGGATGACAAAGCCTGGCCACGCGGGGCCTTGTCGCTGGCCTGGATCCCGGCGCAGGATGTGGGCGGCGTTGACAGTAAACGCAGCGATGAACTGCGCATTCGCGCCAGCAATCTGGAGCTGTCTGGCCTTGAGGGGCTACGGACCCTTGCGGCGAAACTCTCTCCGGCGCTGGGCGAAGTCTGGCAGGCCACCCAGCCGGTGGGGGCGATCAACGCCCTGGCACTGGATATTCCGCTGCAGGCAACAGAAAAAACCCGCTTCAACATTGCCTGGACCGATCTCGCCTGGAAGCAGTGGGAGATGTTGCCGGGCGCCGAGCATTTTAGCGGCACGCTGGAAGGCAGCATGGAAGATGGCCGTCTGGTGGCCCATATGCGTGACGCGAAAATGCCGTATGAAACGGTCTTCCGCGCGCCGCTGGAAATTGAAAAAGGGACCGCCACCCTCCACTGGCTGAAGAACGAGAAAGGTTTCCAGCTCGACGGGCGCGACATCGACGTGAAAGCCAAAGCGGTGCATGCCCGGGGTGATTTCCGCTATCTGCAACCGGCGGGCGATGAGCCCTGGCTGGGGATCCTGGCGGGCATCAGCACCGACGACGGCTCACAGGCCTGGCGCTATTTTCCTGAAAACCTGATGGGTAAAGCGCTGGTGGACTATTTGAGCGGCGCCATTCAGGGCGGGCAGGCGGACAACGCCACCCTGGCGTATGGCGGCAATCCGCATCTCTTCCCCTACAAGCACAACGAAGGGCAGTTCCAGGTGTTGGTGCCGCTACGCAACGCCACCTATGCCTTCCAGCCTGACTGGCCGGCGCTGAAAAACCTCGATATTGAGCTCAACTTCATCAATGACGGCTTGTGGATGAAAACCGACGGCGTGGCGCTGGGCGGCGTGAAGGCCAGCAACCTGACGGCGGTGATCCCCGATTATTCAAAAGAAAAACTGCTGATCGACGCCGATATCAACGGGCCTGGAAAAGCCGTTGGACCCTATTTTGACGAGACGCCGTTAGACGATTCGCTGGGCGCCACGCTCCAGCAGCTCCAGCTGGATGGCGATGTGAATGCTCGCTTACATCTGGATATCCCGCTGGACGGCACCATGACCACCGCAGAAGGCGACGTCAGGTTGAAAAATAACAGCCTGTTCATCAAGCCGCTGAACAGCACGTTGAAAAACCTGACCGGCCAGTTCAGCTTCGTGAATGGCGATCTGAAAAGCGGGCCGCTGACCGCAAACTGGTTCAGCCAGCCGGTGAAGATCGATTTCTCCACCACCGAGGGCGAGAAAGCCTACCAGGTGGCGGTCAATATGGATGCCAGCTGGCAACCTTCGCGGATGGATGTGCTGCCCAAAGTGGTCAGCCAGTCCCTTGAAGGCCGTGTACCGTGGAACGGCAAGGTGGCGATCGATCTGCCTTATCGTGGCACCCCGCATTACAAAGTGGACATCAGCGGCGACCTGAAAAGCGTCAGCAGCGATCTGCCTTCTCCCCTGAACAAGCGCGCAGGCGAGCCGCTGCCGGTGAAGCTAAATGTCGACGGGGATCTCAACAGCTTTACCCTGACCGGCAACGCCAGCGGGACAAATCACTTTAACAGCCGCTGGCTGCTGAACCGTAAGCTGACGCTGGATCGCGCCATCTGGACCACCGACAGCCGCACCCTGCCGCCGCTGCCGGAGCAGGCGGGTATAGAGCTCAACCTGCCGCCGATGGACGGGGCAGAATGGCTGGCGCTTTTCCAGCGCGGGGTGGGGCAAAATGTGGATGAAGCGGCGCAGTTCCCGCAACACATCACGGTGCGCACGCCAGCGCTGACGCTGGGCGGGCAGCAGTGGAATAACCTGAGCATTGTCTCGCAGCCCACCCTCAACGGTTCGAAAATCGATGCCCAGGGACGGGAGATCAACGCCAGCCTGCTGATGCGTGACACCGCGCCGTGGCAGGCGCAGATCCGCTATCTCTATTACAATCCGGCCTCCGTCACCGCCGGGACAAGCAATAACGTCTCGCCGTTATCCAGTACCTCACGAATCGATTTTAGCGGCTGGCCTGACCTACAGCTGCGCTGCGCCGAGTGCTGGCTCTGGGGACAGAAGTATGGCCGAGTTAATGGCGATTTCACCATCAAGGGCGATACCCTGACCCTGGCGGGAGGGTTGATTGATACCGGCTTCGGGCGCCTGACCGCCAACGGCGAATGGGTGAACGGCGTCCGCGAGAAGCGCACCTCTCTGAAGGGGCAAATTAAGGGCAACAAGCTGGATGCCGCCGCTAACTATTTTGGCGTCACGACCCCGATTCGCGGTTCATCGTTTGATGTCGATTACGATCTGCACTGGCGCGACATGCCCTGGAAGCCTGACGAAGCCTCGCTTAACGGCATTCTGAAAACGCGGCTGGGGAGAGGTGAAATCGCCGATCTCAGCACCGGCCATGCAGGGCAACTGTTGCGGTTACTCAGTTTCGACGCCCTGCTGCGCAAGCTGCGCTTTGACTTCAACGATACCTTTAATGAAGGCTTCTACTTCGACTCGATCCGCAGCACCGCGTGGATCAAAGATGGCGTATTGCACACCGACGATACGCTGGTGGACGGGCTGGAAGCAGATATCGCCATGAAAGGCTCCGTCAATCTGGTGCGTCGTGAGCTGGATATGGAAGCGGTGGTGGCGCCGGAAATTTCCGCCACCGTCGGCGTGGCGGCGGCCTTTGCCGTTAACCCGATTGTGGGCGCGGCGGTGTTTGCCGCCAGTAAAGTGCTGGGGCCGCTGTGGAGCAAAGTCTCCATTCTGCGCTATCACATTACCGGCCCGGTGGATAAACCGCAGATTAATGAAGTGCTGCGTCAGCCTCGCAAAGATGCACAGCAATGATTTGACGCGGGCAATTAATTGCCTCACTCTCAATAGATAAGATCTTAGATACGTCCTGTGGACGGCAACGAACGAGTAGCAAAACGATGAGTCTGAACCTGGTAAGTGAACATCTGCTGGCAGCGAACGGCCTGAGCCATCAGGACCTCTTTTCCATTCTTGGTCAACTGACCGAACGCCGTCTCGACTACGGCGATCTCTACTTTCAGTCGAGCTATCACGAATCCTGGGTTTTAGAAGACAGCATCATCAAAGATGGCTCGTATAACATCGACCAGGGCGTCGGCGTACGTGCCGTTAGCGGTGAGAAAACCGGTTTTGCCTATGCGGACCAGGTTAGCCTGACCGCGCTGGAACAGAGCGCGCAGGCGGCCCGCACCATCGTGCGCGAAAGTGGCGATGGCCGGGTGAAAACCCTGGGTGAAGTGCAGCACTCTGCGCTCTATACCAGCGTCGATCCGCTGCAAAGCATGAGTCGTGAAGAGAAGCTGGATATCCTGCGCCGGGTGGACAAAGTCGCCCGCGCGGAAGACAAGCGCGTACAGGAAGTCTCGGCCAGCCTGAGCGGCGTATATGAGCTGATTCTGGTGGCGGCAACCGACGGCACCCTGGCCGCCGACGTGCGTCCGCTGGTGCGTCTCTCCGTCAGCGTGCTGGTGGAAGAGGATGGCAAACGCGAGCGCGGCTCCAGCGGCGGCGGCGGTCGTTTCGGTTATGAATGGTTCCTCAATCCGGTGGATGGCGAAGTGCGTGCCGACGCCTGGGCGAAAGAGGCGGTGCGCATGGCGCTGGTTAACCTCTCTGCCGTGGCGGCGCCTGCGGGTACGCTGCCGGTAGTGCTGGGTGCAGGCTGGCCTGGTGTACTGCTGCACGAAGCGGTAGGCCACGGTCTGGAAGGCGACTTCAACCGCCGCGGCACCTCTGTGTTCAGCGGTCAGGTAGGGGAGCTGGTAGCCTCGGAACTCTGTACCGTAGTGGATGATGGCACCATGACCGATCGTCGTGGCTCGATCTCCATCGACGATGAAGGCACGCCGGGCCAGTACAACGTGCTGATCGAAAACGGCATCCTGAAAGGCTATATGCAGGACAAGCTGAATGCGCGCCTGATGGGCGTCGCGCCAACCGGCAATGGCCGTCGCGAATCCTACGCGCACCTGCCGATGCCGCGTATGACCAATACCTATATGCTGGCGGGTAAATCCACGCCGCAGGAAATTATCGAATCCGTTGATTACGGGATCTACGCGCCGAACTTCGGCGGTGGCCAGGTGGATATCACCTCCGGTAAATTTGTCTTCTCAACCTCAGAAGCCTATCTGATTGAGAAGGGCAAAGTGACCAAAGCGGTGAAAGGCGCCACCCTGATTGGCTCCGGCATCGAAGCGATGCAGCAGATCTCAATGGTGGGTAACGATCTGAAGCTGGATAACGGCGTCGGTGTCTGCGGTAAAGAGGGGCAGAGCCTGCCGGTAGGCGTCGGTCAGCCAACCCTGAAAGTGGATAACCTGACCGTCGGTGGTACTGCGTAATCTTTTCATCCTGACCCTCTCCCGCGGGAGAGGGTTACTCCTTCCTTCCCCGCATCTCCTGAAACAGCGTCGCCACCTGCACAAAATAGTCCGTCAGATAGTTAATGCACACCTGCACCTTCAGCGGCAGCTTATCCTTTTCGGTATAGACCGCGTAAACCGGGCGTGGATCCGACTGATAGCGCGGGAAGAGGATCTCCAGCTCGCCGCTGTTGATCTCGTTGATCACCCACATCAGCGGCACATAGGCGATCCCGGCTCCAGCCACCAGCCAGCGGGAGATGGTCATCGGATCGTTAGTGACAAAACGCCCCTGCGGCAGCAGCTTTGTTGACAGACCCTCTGGCGCAGTCAGCTCAAATTCATTATCCGGCCGCACGCTGTACTCCAGCCAGGCGTGATTGCTGAGGTCCGCCGGTTTTTCCGGGATACCCGCTCTGGCGAGGTATTTTTTCGCCGCGCACACCACCATCGGCATGCTCCCCAGACGACGCGAAAAGAGGCTCGAATCCTGCAAAGCCCCGACGCGGATCACCACATCCAGGCCATCGGCGATCAGATCCGGAGCGGGAATACCGGTGACCAGATTAACCGTCAGCCCCGGATACTCCTGCAACATCTCAGCGGTCATTTCAGCCAGGACATTTTGTGCCATAGTTGAAGAGCAGCCGATGCGCAGCGTGCCGATGGGGGTGTTATTGAAGGCGTAGAGTTGCTCATGTACCGACTGGGCTTCATACAACATTCGCCGGCAGCCCTGATAATAGATTTTCCCTGCCTCCGTCAGGCCGAGGCTGCGCGTGCTGCGGTTGAGAAGCTTCACCTGGAGGTCATCTTCCAGTTTGGCAACGGTCTGGCTGATAGAAGAGACGCTCATCTGTAGTTGCCTGGCCGCGGCGGTAAAGGAGCCCAGCTCAACGACTTTGGCAAAAACTGACATCCGTTTTAGACGTTCCATTATTCACTCTGGCTTAAAAGTGATTTAGATCACATATGATAGATAACAGCATAACAGTTACGCTAATATATTATTAATACATTATAGCTACGCCACTCTCGCCCGGCTTTTCTGGCCACTTCTGCGGTGGTGTACGCTGAATAATTCTTTCGCCTGCTCGCTCTAATCAAGGTCAACATGAGTCTGTTTCCCGTTATCGTGGTGTTCGGTTTGTCGTTCCCACCGATATTCTTCGAACTGCTTTTATCACTGGCGATTTTTTGGCTGGTGCGAAAGGTGCTGGCTCCAACCGGGATCTATGATTTCGTCTGGCACCCTGCATTGTTTAATTCCGCGCTCTATTGCTGCCTGTTCTATCTGGTATCGCGCCTGTTTGTTTGAGGTTGATGTGAAAACACTAACAAGAAAAATCTCCCGTACCGCCATTACCGTGGCACTGGTCATCCTCGCGTTCATCGCTATTTTTCGCGCGTGGGTCTATTACACTGAGTCACCGTGGACGCGTGATGCGCGTTTTAGCGCTGACATCGTCGCCATCGCCCCCGATGTGGCGGGGCTGATCACCGCCGTCAATGTGCATGACAACCAGCTGGTCAAAAAGGATCAGGTGCTGTTTACCATCGACCAGCCTCGTTACCGGAAAGCGCTGGAACAAGCCGAAGCGGATGTCTCATACTACGAGGCGTTGGCGGCGGAAAAACGTCGTGAGGCTGGGCGCCGTAATAAGCTGGGGGTGCAGGCGATGTCCCGCGAGGAGATTGACCAGTCCAACAACGTGCTGCAAACCGTACTGCATCAGCTGGCGAAGTCCGAGGCCACCCGCGATCTGGCGAAGCTCGATCTCGAGCGCACCGTCATCCGCGCGCCGTCCGATGGCTGGGTGACCAACCTCAACGTCTATACCGGTGAATTTATTACCCGCGGCTCCACCGCCGTGGCACTGGTGAAACAGCACTCCTTCTATGTACTCGCCTATATGGAAGAGACCAAACTGGAAAATGTCCGTCCGGGTTACCGGGCGGAGATCACTCCCCTTGGCAGCAACCAGGTGCTGAAAGGTACTGTCGACAGCATAGCGGCAGGGGTGACTAACGCCAGCGCCACCCGCGACGGCAAAGGGATGGCGACGGTAGATTCCAATCTGGAGTGGGTGCGTCTGGCGCAGCGTGTGCCGGTGCGTATTCGTCTGGATGCACAGCAGGGCGACCTGTGGCCAGCAGGAACGACGGCGACGGTGGTGATCACCGGTGAGAAAGATCGGGATGCACGCCACGATTCGCTGTTCCGCAAAATTGCCCACCGTCTGCGCGAGTTTGGTTAATCGCCATGGGTATCTTTTCCATCGCCAACCAGCACCTGCGCTTCGCGATTAAGCTGGCTTTCGCCATCGTGCTGGCGCTGTTTGTCGGGTTTCATTTTCAGCTGGAAACGCCCCGCTGGGCGGTGCTGACGGCCGCGATTGTCGCCGCCGGCCCGGCGTTTGCCGCAGGCGGTGAGCCTTACTCCGGCGCCATCCGCTATCGCGGGATGCTGCGTATCGTCGGCACCTTTATCGGCTGTATCGCGGCGCTCACCATCGTGATCCTGATGATCCGCACCCCGCTATTGATGCTGATGGTGTGCTGTATCTGGGCCGGTTTTTGTACCTGGATCTCCTCCCTGGTGCGGGTGGAGAACTCCTACGCCTGGGGCCTTTCAGGCTATACGGCGCTGATTATTATCATCACCATTCAGGCCAATCCCCTGCTGGCCCCACAGTTTGCCGTAGAGCGCTGCAGTGAGATCGTGATGGGGATCGTCTGCGCGATCGTGGCGGATCTGCTCTTCTCTCCCCGCTCGATCAAACAGGAGGTGGATCGCGAGCTGGATGCGCTGATCGTTGCCCAGTATCAACTCATGCAGCTGTGCATCGAGCACGGCGACAGTGAAGAGGTCGATAACGCCTGGAGCGCGCTGGTGCGTCGTACCACCGCGCTGGAGGGGATGCGCAGCAACCTCAATATGGAGTCGTCGCGCTGGTCGCGGGCAAACCGCCGCCTGAAGGCACTTAATACCGTCTCCTTAACCCTCATCACCCAGGCCTGTGAAACCTATCTGATCCAGAACACGCGCCCCGAGGCGATCACCGGGACCTTCCGCGAGCTGTTTGCCACCCCCGTTGCCACTGCTCAGGACGTGCATAAGCAGCTCAAACGCATGCGCCGGGTCATCGCCTGGACCGGTGAACGCGATACCCCGGTCACCATCTATACCTGGGTCGGCGCGGCGACGCGCTACCTGCTGCTCAAACGCGGCGTTATCGGCAACACTAAAATAAGCGCCACCGAAGAGGAGGTGTTGCAGGGGGAAGTGGTGGTAAAAGCCGAGTCGGCGGAGCGCCACCATGCGATGGTTAACTTCTGGCGTACCACGATCGCCTGTATGCTGGGGACGCTTTTCTGGCTCTGGACCGGCTGGACCTCCGGCAGCGGCGCGATGGTGATGATCGCGGTGGTCACCTCGCTGGCGATGCGACTGCCTAATCCCCGGATGGTGGCGCTCGATTTTCTGTACGGCACCCTGGCGGCGTTGCCGATTGGCGCTTTCTATTTCCTGGTGGTCCTCCCGTCAACCCAGCAAAGCATGCTGTTGCTCTGTCTGAGTCTCGCGGTTATGGCCTTCTTTATTGGTATCGAGGTACAGAAGCGACGCCTGGGATCGCTGGGGGCCCTGGCCAGTACCATCAATATTCTGGTCCTGGATAACCCGATGACGTTCCACTTCAGCCAGTTTCTCGACAGCGCGCTGGGACAGATTGTCGGCTGCTTCCTGGCGATGATGGTGATCCTGCTGGTGCGCGATAACTCTCAGGCCCGAACCGGACGCGTGCTGCTGAACCAGTTCGTTTCTGCCGCCGTCTCGGCGATGACCACTAATACCGCCCGACGTAAAGAGAACCATCTGCCTGCGCTCTATCAGCAGCTCTTTTTACTGCTGAACAAGTTCCCGGGCGATCTGGCGAAATTCCGCCTGGCCCTGACGCTGATCATCGCCCATCAGCGTCTGCGCAACGCGCCGATTCCGGTGAATGACGATCTCTCTGCGTTCCACCGCCAGCTGCGCCGTACTGCCGATCATGTGATTTCAGCCTCCAGCGACGATAAGCGCCGGCGCTATTTCACGCAGCTGCTGGCGGAGCTGGAAATCTATCAGGAAAAACTGCGTATCTGGGAGGCGCCGCGACAGGTGACCGAACCGGTGCAGCGGCTGGTGGGCATGCTGCATCGATACCAGAATGCCCTGACCGACAGCTAATCCTTCCGAAAACCGACGCCATAAGCGTCGGTTTTTTTGTGACTATACTTATCCTGGCGAGGACATAAACTCAAAATGGGAGGATACATGACTACCCAGTCTCTTCAGGATAGTGCGCTATTTCAGACCGGATATTTAGTCGATGGCGTATGGAAAACGCTCGATACCACATTCGATGTACTTAACCCGTCGACCGGGGCTGTGGTAGCCCAGGTGGCAAAAGCAGGCAAGAAAGAGACCGAAGAGGCCATCGCCGCCGCGAGCCGGGCTTTCCCGGCCTGGCGTGCAAAAACCGCTAAAGAGCGTTCGGCCATCCTCTATCGCTGGTATGAATTAATCATTGAAAACAAGCAGTGGCTTGGCCAGCTGATGACCACCGAGCAGGGCAAACCGCTGAAAGAGGCGGAAGGGGAAGTGGAGTACGCGGCCAGTTTCATCCAGTGGTTTGCCGAGCAGGCCAAACGCGCCAACGGCGAAATCATCCCTCCTGTTAAACCCGGCTCCCGCATTCTTGCCACCCGCGAACCCATTGGCGTGGTGGCGGCTATCACGCCGTGGAACTTCCCGATGGCGATGCTGACCCGCAAGCTGGGCCCGGCGCTGGCGGCAGGCTGTACCGGCGTGATCAAACCGGCTAATAACACGCCGCTGAGCGCCTTTGCGCTGCTCACTCTGGCTAAAAAAGCGGGGGTCCCGGATGGCGTACTCAACGCGGTGGCGGGAAATACCGCTGAGATAAGCGACGCGATCATGTATAGCCCTGAGGTGCGCAAAATCTCCTTTACCGGCTCGACGGCGGTGGGCAAAACCCTGATGCGCAATGCCGCCGAGACCATGAAAAAAGTGTCGATGGAGCTGGGCGGGAATGCGCCTTATATCGTCTTTGACGATGCCGATATCGATGCGGCGGTGAAAGGGGCAATAGCCAATAAATTCCGTAACGCGGGGCAGGTCTGCGTCAGCGTTAACCGCTTCTATATTCAGGAGTCGGTGTATGAGGCGTTTGTCAGCAAACTCGTCGCTGCCGTAAACGACTTAAAAGTGGGTGACGGTCTGGAAGAGGGGACCGTTGTCGGGCCGTTGATTGAACCTGCCGCAGTGAAAAAAGTGCGTGAGCATGTGGAGGATGCCGTCGCCAAAGGGGCGACGGTGCTGGCGGGCGGCAAAGCCCATGCTCTCGGCGGCAACTTCTGGCAACCGACGGTGCTGGCAGACTGCCATGAAGGGATGACGCTTGCCAGCGAAGAGACCTTCGGACCCGTGGCGGCCTGCTTCCGTTTCACCTCTGAAGAGGAGGTGATCCAGCGCGCCAACAATACACCGTTTGGCCTGGCTGCCTATTTCTATACTCAGAATTTGCAGCGGGTGTTCCGCGTTTCACAGGCCCTTGAGAGCGGGATGATCGGCATAAACGAGTGCGCGGTATCCACGGAGCTTGGGCCTTTTGGCGGGGTGAAAGAGTCGGGGCTGGGCCGCGAAGGGTCAGTGCTGGGGCTGGAGGAGTTCCTGGAAGTCAAAACCCTGCATATCGGGGGATTATAATTGGCAGAGCGGCAGAAGCCGCTCACCTGGACGGGGTGGCTGGCATGAATATCTATACGTTTGATTTTGATGAAATTGACAGTCAGGAGGCGTTCTACCGTGAGTTTTCACGGACCTTCGGTATAGGGCAAGAGAGGGTGACGGATCTGGACTCCCTGTGGGAAATAGTGACCAGCAGCCAGTTGCCGCTACCGCTTGAAATCGAATTCATCCATTTACCGGAAAAGCTGCGCAGACGCTTTGGGGCGCTGATCCTGCTGTTTGATGAGGCGGAAGAGGAGCTGGAGGGGCAGATTCGCTTTAACGTACATTAGTGCAGGATATAAAAAAGCCCCTGCGAAGCAGGGGCAAGTCGTATATCAATACGACGAGGGTTTATTTGTACAACTCAGCGGTCGCGTGCCAGTGGTCACCGGTGTTGAGCTCAGTAACGCGATAGCTGCTGGCGCCCGCTTTTTCAGCTTTTGCGGCCAGAGCCTGACGGACATCCATCGGCGAGCCGGCCACTTCACTTACGGAGATGCTCCCCATAGATTGCAGGCCTTGCGCCTGGTCGGCGTTTACCTGATGTACAGCAGCGCTGGCACCAAATGAGAGAACGGAAGCGAAACCAGCGGCGATAATTAATTTAGTGTTCATAGTCTTTACTCCTGGAGTGCAGGCTCAACGGCAAGAAGGGTTGTGCTGCTATTTTTATGCCTGGTGCCGTTGAACAGAGATATCGGGTAGTACGGGTAATACTCGGTACGACTTATTTGTACAGCTCAGCAGTTGCATGCCAGTGGTCACCTGTACGCGCTTCGATAACGCGATAGGAAGAGGCACCCTGTTCCTGCGCTTTTTTGTTCAGCATCTGGTTCATGTCCATCGGAGAGGTTCCGATCGCACCGATAGAAACGGTACCGATAGATTCACGAGACTGAGCCTGCTCGGCGTTGATCGCATCAGCAGCAAAGGCGCCGAAAGACAGGACAGAGAGAATGCTTAGTGTGGCTACGGTAGTTTTGATTTTCATGATTCTTTTCCTCGTCATATTCTTTTACTGGGGTCGTCGTTTCGTGACCCTCATCACAAAATCAAGTATACACTAATAACGACATAAATTAATACCATGCTAATTGTTTCTTGGGTGATCAAGAATTAAACAAGGGATTTTATATAACTAAGAGAAATAAAAAGCAGGGAGATAAGCGGGGCTTGAGCAGTTATTTCTATTGAAATTAATAAGATACGTAACTTTGATTATTTGTGCGATCTTGTGGTTTATCATTCGCTGTGTAAAAGCAATGAGGCAGAAAAACGCACTATTTGTTAAATTACAGATAACAGATTGTAGGGTGAAACGGGGCGGGAGCAGAAGGTTCCCCGCCGCGAGCGGCGGCAGGGAAGAGGATCAGAGTTCCTGTTCGAACAGTACCAGAATGGCTTCGTAGAGATCTTTCACGGAGAAACCATTGGCCGGGGTCGTGAAGATGGTGTCGTCACCGGCAATAGTGCCGAGGATACCTTCCGCTTTACCCAGCGAGTCGAGCAGGCGCGCAATCAGTTGTGCCGCACCCGGGCTGGTGTGGATCACCACCACAGCTTCGTTATAGTCGATATCCAGTACCAGATTCTTCAGCGGGCTCGAGGTGGTCGGGACGCCCAGTTCGGCTGGCAGACAGTAGACCATCTCCATTTTGGCGTTGCGGGTACGCACCGCGCCGAACTTGGTTAACATGCGGGAGACTTTCGACTGGTTGATGTTTTCAAAACCCTCATCCTGTAGAGCCTGGACAATCTCCCCCTGGGAACTAAATTTTTCTTCTTTAAGCAGCGCTTTAAACGCTTTAACCAATTCTTCTTGTTTAGAAGAGATTCGCATAAATCACCCGAAATATAGCGGTAGAAACAACATTATTATGCACATGGATGAATTTTTATGCAAATTATCTGCCCAATCTTAGGCTGAAATAATGTTATGAAAGGGAGTAATTTTATCAAAATTCGTTATCAAGGAACATGCCTGCGTCACGCCTCGCAAATAAGCTTAAAAGTAAATTAAATGTTATCAAATTGATGTTGTTTTGGTGGCTGGCGAGGGTGTATTGTAACCACCTCTTGATTCGTTGCTTAGTTATCGCATAACGCCCGATAGCTTTCCGGCAGAAGCGAAAAGCGCGTGACCGCTAATTCCTGATACATCACGATTGTATTTATTGATCTGCTGAATTAAGGTCGCCGCGACGGAGTAACAGAAAGTTAGCTCACCATAATAAGGAGTTTAGGATGAAAGTCGCAGTCCTCGGCGCTGCTGGCGGTATCGGCCAGGCGCTTGCCCTACTACTGAAAACTCAGCTGCCTGCAGGCTCAGAACTCTCTCTCTATGATATCGCCCCGGTAACACCTGGTGTGGCGGTAGACCTCAGCCACATCCCGACGGCTGTTAAAATCAAAGGCTTCTCCGGTGAAGATGCTCGCCCGGCGCTCGAAGGCGCAGACGTGGTGCTGATCTCCGCAGGCGTGGCGCGTAAGCCAGGTATGGATCGTTCCGACCTGTTCAACGTGAACGCGGGTATCGTTAAGAACCTGATTCAGCAGGTTGCTACTACCTGCCCGAAAGCCTGCATCGGTATCATCACTAACCCGGTTAACACCACTGTGGCTATCGCGGCAGAAGTGCTGAAAAAAGCGGGCGTGTATGACAAGAACAAACTGTTCGGCGTGACCACGCTGGACATCATCCGCTCCAACACCTTTGTTGCGGAACTGAAAGGCAAACAGCCAACCGAGCTCGAAGTCCCGGTTATCGGCGGTCACTCTGGCGTGACCATTCTGCCACTGCTGTCCCAGATCCCAGGCGTAAGCTTCACCGAGCAGGAAGTGGCTGACCTGACCAAACGTATCCAGAACGCCGGCACCGAAGTGGTGGAAGCGAAGGCGGGTGGCGGTTCAGCAACCCTCTCTATGGGCCAGGCTGCGGCACGTTTCGGCCTCTCTCTGGTCCGCGCCCTGCAAGGTGAGCAAGGCGTGGTGGAATGCGCTTACGTTGAAGGTGACGGCGAGCACGCGCGCTTCTTCTCTCAGCCGCTGCTGCTGGGTAAAAACGGTATCGAAGAGCGTAAGTCTATCGGCACCCTGAGCGCGTTTGAACAGCAGGCGATGGCTGGCATGCTGGAAACCCTGAAGAACGATATCGTTCTGGGCGAAGAGTTCGTTAATAAATAAGCGACGCGCTTCCCGTCAGGGCAATAAAAAACCGGAGCATGAACTCCGGTTTTTTTATGCCTGCCAACTCAGTTGGTGGCCGGATATTCCTGAATGGTCACCTGCAGGGTCAGTTTCTTATCATCACGCATCACTTCCACCGGGATGATAGAGCCTGGCCTGATCTCTGCCACCTGATCCATGGTTTCCAGCGCCGATACGGCCGGTTTGCCGTTCACCGAGACAATCACGTCGTTGACCCTGATACCCGCTTCTGCCGCTGGGCCGCCAGGGGTCACTTCGTTCACTACAATCCCCTGGATCTGATCGATTCCGCCACCCTGAGAATGCAGCGGAGCAATCTCACGCCCGCCAATACCAATGTAGCCGCGGATCACGCGTCCGTCGCGAATCAGCTTATCCATAATCTTGTTGGCGAGCTGGAACGGGATGGCGAAGCCGATCCCTTCGGGCGTTTCCCCGTCGTTGCTTTTATCAAACGAGAGGGTGTTGATGCCCATCAGTTCGCCCAGCGAGTTCACCAGCGCGCCGCCGGAGTTGCCATGGTTGATGGAGGCGTCCGTCTGCAGGAAATTCTGCCGTCCGGATGGGTTCAGGCCGATACGCCCGGTTGCGCTGATGATCCCCTGGGTAATGGTCTGTCCGAGGTTATAGGGGTTGCCAATGGCCAGCACCACGTCGCCGATATGCGGCGTCCGCTTACGGTTGATGGGGATAACGGGCAGGCCGCCCGTGGCGTTGATCTTGAGGACTGCCAGATCCGTCAGACTGTCGGAGCCCACGAGCAATGCCTCAAAGACGCGGCCATCCTGCAGCGCCACGATGATTTGATCGGCATCGTTGATCACATGTTTGTTGGTAATAATGTAGCCGCGTTCGTCCATGATCACCCCGGAGCCAAGGGTGCGGATCTCCAGCTGATTATGGCTGGTGCTGTTCAGCCCACGGTTATAGACGTTAACCACCGCAGGCGCGGCGCGGCGTACTGCCTGGTTATAACTGGCAGGCGTTTCATCTGCGCTGTCGAACTGCGGCGCAGCCAGCTGATTGAACTGACGTAAAGAGGGCATCGCGGCCAGTAACAGGCCACCTACTACCAGGCCGATGGCGACCGAACGAATGAGCTTAAAAACCATGATACGGGCGTCGTTAAAGGGAGAACGCAAGCAGCATAACATGACTTATCCGGACATCACACGGGGTGATGTCCGGACAGGTACAGGCTTAGCGCAGCAGAATATAGAGCGTATCGTTACCACGCACGATCTGCAGGGCGATAACGGTAGGTTTGCTCTCCAGCACCTTGCGCATTTCGGCGATAGACTGCACGCGAACGCGGTTCACCCCGATAATCACATCGTCCTGATGAAGCCCAGCCTGCGCGGCAGGACTGCTCTTCTCGACGCTTTCGAGGGTGATGCCTTTGGTGCCGTCTTTTAACTGTCCGTCGCTTAAGGTCGCCCCCTGTAGCGCGGGAGCAATCATCTCTGCGCTGGCCGAAGAAGAGGTGCTTTTATCGAGCGTGACCTGCAGATCCAGCGGCTTCCCGTCACGCAAAATGCCGAGCTTAACCGTCGCACCCGGCTCCGTAGTGGCGATGCGCGAACGCAGTTCGGCAAAGCTACTTAACGGTTTATCATTCAGGCTGACAATCACGTCCCCGGATTTCACGCCCGCTTTTGCGGAACCGGAATTCGGCAACACTTCGCTGACGAAGGCGCCGCGCTGCACGTTCAGGTTAAACGCTTTGGCGATATCCGCACTCATCTCGGTGCCTTTAATACCCAGCAGGCCACGTTTCACTTCGCCAAATTCAATCAGCTGCTGGGCCAGCGTGCGGGCCATGTTGCTGGGAATGGCAAAGCCAATCCCGACGCTGCCGCCGCCAGGGGCAAGAATGGCGGTGTTAATGCCAATCAGCTCGCCGTTCAGGTTCAGCAGCGCGCCGCCGGAGTTACCCCGGTTAATGGAGGCGTCGGTCTGGATAAAGTTTTCCAGCCCTTCAAGATTCAGCCCACTGCGGCCCAGCGCGGAGATAATGCCGGAGGTGGCGGTCTGGCCGAGGCCGAAGGGGTTACCCACCGCCACCGCGAAATCGCCGACGCGTAGTTTATCGGAGTCAGCAATGGCGATTTGCGTCAGGCCGGTTGGGTTTTGCAACTGCAGCAGGGCGATATCGCTCTGATCGTCACCGCCAATCAGTTTGGCATCAAACTCCCGGCCATCATTCATCTGCACGCTGATTTTATCGGCATGGCTGATGACGTGGTTATTGGTCAGGACATAGCCCTTCGCGGCGTCGATGATGACCCCGGAGCCCAGACCTTCAAAGGGCTGTCCCTGCTGGTCAGGAGCTTCATCGCCAAAATACTTCTTCAACTCTTCCGGAATACGCTGGCTTTGCACCGCGGTGCCTTCGACCTGCACGCTTACGACGGCGGGCAGGACTTTCTCCAGCATTGGCGCCAGGCTCGGCAGGGCGGCCTCGCCGGGAACCTGCGAAGGGAGTGCGGCAGCCAGCGGATACGAGGCCGACAGGGATAAACCGATACTCAATGCTAACGCGCTCAACAGCTGATTTTTTTTGTTCATTTTTGCTGGCTCTCGCAACCTGGAATGAAGGGATAACGGCCCTGAAACAGACTGATGTTATTGAATTTTAAAACGCTGAACAATGAGGTGTTTGACTAAATAATAGCTGGGGTCAGGAAGAAAGGACGGGCGCAAAGGCTGCGCCCGTAAAATTTATTTTCGATCTGCGATTAGTCGCGCTTTGCGCCACCGCGCAGCAGGCCGGAAGCCCCTTCGGAGTAGTCACGTGGCATCTGTACAGGCGCTTGATCGTTACTGGCTTCGGACTCGGCCAGACGGTTACGGAACGGATTGTTTTCCGCGCTCATCTCCGGCAGCAGGCTGCTGGAGCTTTTCGCCATGTGCTGATAAAGCTGACGGTAGTCATGCGCCATGTTGTCCAGCAGCTCGGCGCTCTGAGCAAAGTGGCTGACCAGCTCTTCACGATACTCGTCCAGTTCAGCTTTGTTCTTTTCCAGTTCGTACTGCAACGCCTGTTGCTGACGCAATTTGCGATTACCAAAACGCATGGCCACGGCGCCGATAGCGATGCCGACGACTAAACCAATTAGCGCATATTCCCAGGTCATGAACTTCTCCCGTTGTCTTGTGGTTCCGTAGGGTGTTGGCTCGGCTCCATGCCAGGGCCTGATTATGCCACTATAACCGCTATTTCCTTAGAAGTGGAATCCCGCCGCATCATCGCGTACTGTAGAACGGCCTTTTTTTCGTCAACTGAGCAGTATGACGGGTATTAATTGAAGGAATAACAATAACATTATGCAAAGTCTCTCCCCTACATCGCGTTATCAACAGGCCCTGAGCGAGGGCTCCCACCAGCCAGATGAGGTACAGCGTGAAGCGGTAAGCCGTCTGGACGGCATCTGGCATGAGCTGACGGCCCGGCCAGCCGAAGCTGCGCCTTCCGGTGGGTTAAAAGCCGCATTTGGACGGTTGTTGGGCAAGAAAGCGCCGCAGAGCGTCACGCCAGTGCGCGGCTTATATATGTGGGGGGGCGTCGGGCGCGGCAAAACCTGGCTGATGGATCTTTTTTACCAGAGCCTGCCGGGGACGCGTAAGCAGCGTCTGCACTTTCACCGCTTTATGCTGCGGGTGCATGAAGAGCTGACGGCCCTGCAGGGGCAGAGCGATCCGCTGGATATCATCGCTGAGCGTTTTAAAGCTGAAACCGATGTGCTCTGCTTCGATGAGTTTTTTGTCTCGGATATTACCGACGCCATGCTGCTGGGCGGATTAATGAAAGCGCTCTTTGACCGGGGTATCACCCTGGTGGCGACATCAAACATTCCGCCAGATGAGCTCTACCGTAACGGCCTGCAACGTGCCCGCTTCCTGCCGGCTACCGCGGCGATTAAAGAGCATTGTCACATCATGAATGTGGATGCCGGCATCGACTACCGTCTGCGTACGCTGACCCAGGCCCATCTGTGGATTTCGCCGTTGAATGACGACACGCAACAGCAGATGGACAAGCTGTGGCTGGCGCTTGCCGGCGCGGAGCGGGGTAACGCCCCGGTGCTGGAGGTAAACCATCGTCCCCTGCAAACGCTGGGCGTCGTCAACCAGACCCTCGCCGTGTCGTTTGCCACCCTCTGTGTCGATGCCCGCAGCCAGCATGACTATATTGCGCTCTCGCGCCTGTTCCATACCGTGATGCTGTTTGAGGTGCCGGTGATGACTACGTTGATGGAGAGCGAAGCCCGACGTTTTATCGCGCTGGTGGATGAGTTCTACGAACGCCACGTTAAGCTGGTGGTGAGCGCAGCCGTGCCTTTATATGAGATCTATCAGGGGGAGCGACTGAAGTTTGAGTTCCAGCGCTGCCTGTCACGCCTGCAGGAGATGCAAAGCGAAGAATATCTGAAGCGCCAGCATATGCCGTAAATCTCCTCCGTTAAGCGCGCAAGGCCGGATAAGGCACCACCGCCGCCCGGCTTTTCGGCTCCCCGTAAAAACCCGCTTCAAATCACAATTAAGGGTCGATCTTTACCCCTGACTTCTCTATAATCTTGCGACCCCACGTTACAAGAAGGTTTTTTTCCCAAAACTTTCTCTGCGCCGGCATAGGCTATTCGAAGGGGTAGGTTTGCTGGACAATGTCGTGTGAACCTCAACTACTAAACGTTTGGGTGTTCACCAACGTGTAACTTATTTATTTGGGTAAGCTTTTAATGAAAACTTTTACAGCTAAACCAGAAACCGTAAAACGCGACTGGTATGTTGTTGACGCGACCGGTAAAACTCTGGGCCGTCTGGCTACCGAACTGGCTCGTCGCCTGCGCGGTAAGCACAAAGCGGAATACACTCCGCACGTCGATACCGGTGATTACATCATCGTTCTGAACGCTGACAAAGTTGCTGTAACCGGCAACAAGCGTACTGACAAAGTGTACTATCACCACACCGGCCACATCGGCGGTATCAAACAAGCGACCTTTGAAGAGATGATTGCCCGCCGTCCTGAGCGTGTGATTGAAATCGCGGTTAAAGGCATGCTGCCAAAAGGCCCGCTGGGTCGTGCTATGTACCGTAAACTGAAAGTTTACGCAGGTAACGAGCACAACCACGCGGCACAGCAACCGCAAGTTCTTGACATCTAATCGGGATTATAGGCAATGGCTGAAAATCAATACTACGGCACTGGTCGCCGCAAAAGCTCCGCCGCTCGCGTGTTCATCAAACCGGGCAGTGGTAAAATCGTAATCAACCAGCGTTCTCTGGAACAATACTTCGGTCGTGAAACTGCCCGTATGGTAGTTCGCCAGCCGCTGGAACTGGTTGATATGGTAGAAAAACTGGATCTGTACATCACCGTTAAAGGTGGTGGTATCTCCGGTCAGGCAGGTGCGATCCGTCACGGTATCACCCGCGCTCTGATGGAGTACGACGAATCCCTGCGTTCTGAACTGCGTAAAGCTGGCTTCGTTACTCGTGACGCTCGTCAGGTTGAACGTAAGAAAGTGGGTCTGCGTAAAGCACGTCGTCGTCCACAGTTCTCCAAGCGTTAATTGCTTTCTGCTTCGGCAGACAACAATTTGCGAAAAACCCGCTTCGGCGGGTTTTTTTATGGTTCATGCTCAACGCATCCACATCCAGACGCCCTTTCTGACCTCTTTTTCCGCATTTCCAGAATACCCTCACCACAAAGGTCGCAAAATCTGGTAAACTATCATCCACTTTTCTGCCCAAATAATGGTGAATGCTCGATTTTTGTTCTCTTTTTGAACAAGAGTAGGAATTCCCTGGGATGGGCAACAAAACATCTGGCTGGCCTGTATGGCCGGTAGCAGTAAAAATTCTGAATATACCTGGAGGTTTTCATGGCTGTCGCTGCCAACAAACGTTCGGTAATGACGCTGTTTTCTGGTCCTACTGACATTTATAGCCATCAGGTTCGTATCGTGCTGGCCGAGAAGGGTGTCAGTTTTGAGATCGAGCATGTGGAAAAGGATAACCCGCCTCAGGATCTTATTGATCTCAACCCAAGCCAGAGCGTACCAACGCTGGTGGATCGTGAGCTGACCCTGTGGGAATCCCGTATCATTATGGAATATCTGGATGAGCGTTTCCCGCATCCGCCGCTGATGCCGGTCTATCCGGTTGCGCGTGGGGAAAGCCGTCTGTACATGCAGCGTATCGAGAAAGACTGGTATACGCTGATGAACGTCATTGCGAACGGTTCCTCTTCGGAAGCCGATGCAGCGCGTAAACAGCTGCGTGAAGAGCTGCTGGCGATCGCACCGGTGTTCGGTCAGCGTCCGTTCTTCCTGAGCGATGAGTTCAGCCTGGTGGATTGCTACCTGGCTCCGCTGCTGTGGCGTTTGCCAACCCTGGGTGTTGAATTCAGCGGTCCTGGTGCGAAAGAGCTCAAAGGTTATATGACGCGCGTATTTGAACGCGACTCCTTCCTTGCTTCTCTGACTGAAGCTGAACGTGAAATGCGTCTCGGCCGGGGTTAATCATTGTGGAAATGTCACAGCTTTCTCCGCGCCGTCCGTATCTGCTGCGTGCCTTCTATGAATGGCTGCTGGATAACCAGCTCACGCCGCACCTGGTAGTGGATGTGACGTTACCGGGCGTGCAGGTTCCTATGGAATATGCACGTGACGGGCAAATTGTGTTGAACATTGCGCCGCGCGCGGTGGGTGGTCTTGAGCTGGCGAACGACGAAGTTCGCTTTAACGCCCGCTTTGGCGGCGTTCCGCGTCAGGTTTCTGTGCCGCTGGCTGCTGTACTGGCTATTTACGCACGGGAAAACGGCGCGGGCACCATGTTTGAGCCGGAAGCGGCTTACGATGAAGACGTTTCCAGCCTCAATGATGAGCATGGCGCGACCGAGAGTGAAAGCGAACCGGTCATGTCGATTATCGATGGCGATAAGCCCGATCACGACGATGATCCAGACGACACCCCGCCGCCACGCGGTGGGCGTCCGGCGTTACGTGTAGTGAAATAAAAAAAGGGCCCCATGGGCCCTTTTTTTGTCTGATATTTAGAATCATCAATATATTGTTATTTTATTATTTTTGGCAATGATGTTTATCACACTATATATCCTAAAGCATATTTTTTTATTTCCTTAAAGCATTCGTAACTATGATGAATTGCTTTTGGTTATTGGGTGGGTTTATTTTTATGAAAAGAATTAGCCGTTGATAGAAGCTTCAATATAAAATTCCTTCTCGTGTTCGACGCGCTAACTTTATGAAAATAAATATCTTTAGAAGTTATGAAAGGTTGATGTAGCGAACTTAAATGATGGCCGTCATTTTATCCTGTAGTCTTGTCGACACTGTTTCTTACAAATAGTCTATGAATGATATATTTCATAGTAAAGCGTATCTGGTTGTTAAAACATGGCCAACCGGGAAAGTTGCTGGTTAATAACATTAAGGAAAGAATAAAATGACTCTGTTTAAAAAGAACGTAGCCACTCTGGCTGTGGGCGCTGCACTGCTGGTCTCTGCTCAGGTGAATGCTGCTGACGATGTCACCATGAAAGTCTCTGGCACCATTCTTCCCGCTGCGTGCACCCCGGCATTAAGCAATAGCGGTGAAGTCGCTTTTGGTTCCATTGCTGCCTCGTCAATTCGTAAAGCTCCCGCTGGCAATGCCCTGGTGCAGCTGGGTTCTAAAGATATTACCTTAACCGTAACCTGTGATGCCGCAACAGCCATTGGCTTCACCATGGCTGATAACCGCGCCAGTTCAGCAGCCAATCTCTCTTCCAGTGCGTATATTAATTCTGCATTCACAGGTGGCATGAAGGTCACAGAACCCTATTTCGCCTTTGGTCTGGGTGTAGCGACTAATGATGCGAAAATCGGTGCCTATAGTGTCGCCGTAGACGGCGCAAAACTCACCGCAGATAGCGTAGCGGCAAACATGCTTGTTTCTGATGATCAAGGGGCAACCTGGCGTACCGCGTCTTACGGGCAACAGAGTAATGACAACTCGCGTATTGTCACTGCAGGAGAGGTGGGTTCCCTGGAACCGAAGATGTTCAAAGAAATGACTGTACCTTTGAAAATTGCAGCAGGCGTGCAGCCAAGTTCTGTACTGGGTAGTGATGAAATCGTTCTGAATGGTAGTGCCACTCTGAGCCTTGTTTATCTGTAAGCCGTAAAATAATGAGTGCGGCGATTTAATAATAAAAACACGCCGCACTGCATTTAAATATAGGACACCTGTTTCCTGTCAAATAATTACATTTCAGGATTCATAATACCCTCTCTGGGAGTTAATAAACTTTTTCATTATCGCAGCGGAAGGGAATGTTATGAAGCGTAGCGTTATTTTCTCTCTTTTATTTATTTCTGTGCAGAGTTACGCCTCCGGTATGGTACCCGAAACATCGGTCTTATTAATTGATGCCGAAAAAGGGGAAGCCAGTATGAACGTGAGGAATACGGATTCCAGACCTGCTTTGCTTTATACCAATATTGTGGATTTGCCGGAAAGCGATAAAGGTGTTCGCGTTATTGTTTCTCAACCCGTTGTCAGGGTTGAGACGGGGGCCGTACAGCGGATGCGTTTTATGCTGCAGTTACAAAAGCCGCTGATGCAGGAAGAGCTCAAAAGAGTCACCTTCGAAGGTATACCGCCCAGGGAAAAGGGCAAAGAGCGGGTTGCGGTCACCATTCGTCAGGATTTACCGGTGATTATTCACCCGGCGGGGCTTGCCCAGGATCTCACTCCCTGGAAGCATCTTGAATGGCATAAGCAGGGCAATTCTCTGGTCGTGACCAATCCCTCGAATTACGTGGTTCGTATGGCGGCCGGGTTTACAACATTACCCTCCGGTCAACAGGGTACGTTGAAAAATACTTATTTACTGCCGCACACCAGCACGACCGTAGCCTTACCCAATAAAGCGGATACAAAAGTGCAATTTTATCCCGCCAGCCGTTACGGATACAAAGGTGAAAACTATATAGCACCATTGCAGTAAGTCGTTCAGGGAAAACAAGGATGTTTAAAAGAACGCTGCTTATGTGTGCAGTCAGCCTGATCTGCGCGCGACAGGGGAAAGCTGCAGAAATCGATGCAGGCTCTCTCGAATTTGATAGTGAAACCTTAAGGTCGCTGGGCATCGATCCCACGGTTTCGTCATATTTTGCTGAGGAAGCACGTTTTATGCCCGGGCAGACGACGGTTACGCTGAAAGTTAACGGGCAGAATAAAGGTCGCACGCTGGCGCATTTCCAGCGGCAGGGCGAGCTTTGCTTCGACAAGTCATTAATGGAGCATGCCCATATTCGTATCCCCAGCGACTATCAGGAAGGGTGTTACGATTATCTGAAACTCCATCCTCAGACCGTGGTAAAGGCCGATCCCGGCCAGGAGATGATCGAGCTGGTGATCCCCCCTGAAGAGATCGCCCAACCGGGTAAAACTGTTACGGATTTTGCCATGGAGGGAACCGCCGCCGTTCTTAACTATTCCGCCATGTCTTCGCGCAACGAATATAGCGGCGGCAGCTCTACCTGGTCTCAGGCGCAGCTTGAAGGCGGGGTGAACGTCGCCGGGTGGCTACTGCGCACCAACCAGTTATTAAGCCAGTCGGAAGGCAAGTTTAACAGCGAAAACAGCCAGACCTATTTGCAGCGCACCTTTGTTAATTTGCGCACAACCGCACAACTGGGTGAAGTCGGCATGAATAACGGGCTGCTGCAGGGGACCAGCCTGTACGGCGTCTCCCTGTCGCCGGAAAGCGGTCTGGATGCGCAGCAGAGCATGGTCAGGGTGAGCGGGATCGCTAATACCTCGCAGGCGCGCGTAGAGATTCGCCAGCAGGGTACGCTCGTCTATTCCACCCTCGTTCCGGTGGGGCCTTTTACGCTTACTGATGTTGCTCTGCGCAACTACACCAGCGATCTCAGCGTAACGGTTGTCGAGACCGACGGCACCCAGCATAGCTATACGATCCCCGCCTCACTCTATCTGCAGAGGCTGGGTAATCCGGCGGGTCTGTTTCTGGCGTTTGGCCAGGTGAGTGATGATTACAACAAAAAACCGCTGGTGCTGAGCGCGTCGGGCGGCTGGCGGCTGCTGCCCGGGAGTAATATCAACCTGGGGGCAATCCTGGCCCGGGACTTCCAGGCCGCCGGCGTTGGCCTGAATACGGCGCCTTCTTCTTCGACCCTGCTGAGCCTTAAGGTCAATCAGTCCTATGACCATGAAAACGCGCGCCAGGGACAAAGCTATCGTCTCGAAGCCAGCCTGACGTCAGCGATAGGCATCAGCGTGACCGCGTCGGCGGGCTATTACTCGCCGGGCTATCGGGAGTTCTCGGAGTTTATTGACCGCGGTTTTACGGCGATCAAAAAGCATGATTATTCCGTTGGATTGCAGTGGCAAACCAGCAAGGCAGGGACGTTCAGCGCCAGCCTTTACGAAACGAAGAACCGTAACCAGTCCGGCAAAACGCGGTATATCAACGCGGGATGGGGGAGCAATCTGTTTTCAGCCTATGTTTCGACCAACTGGCAGCATCAGCTGAGCGATACCAACGGTAAAAAAGACGATCTGTTCTACTTCAATGTCAGCTTCCCGCTCGGCAAAAGCAACGTAAACACTTACGTCCGCCGGGAGGGCAGCTCCACCCGCTATGGCTCAACGGTGATGGGAAATATCTCGAATGAAAATGGTTATTCATTGGGGACCGAGTTTGACCAGAAAGAGAAGAATCAAAGCGTCAGCGCGGGGCTAAGCAGTAACCTGCACTACTCCCAGCTGATGCTTAACGCCAGCCTGGCCAACGATAGCCAACGCAGCTATTCGGGCTCTCTGCAGGGCGGGATCGTGGCGCACGGAGAAGGCGTTACCTTTTCGCCGTTGCCGGTGCGTGACACCTTTGGGGTTGTCTCGCTGGATCAGCCGATTGCCGGTATTAAAATCGACACGCCGCAGGGGCCGGTGTGGACGGATGCCCGCGGCTACGCGGTGCTGCCTGCGCTGAACGCGTGGCAAAACTCGCGTGTGGAGTTAAATACCGAAACGTTGCCGAAGAATATGGATGTTGGCAACGGGACTCGATTCCTGAGTCTGGGCAGGGGATCGGTAAGTAAGGTTCAGTTTGCTGCCGTAACCCAGCGCCGCGTCTTGCTTGAAGTGACCATGCAGGATGGCAAAAAGCTGCCGAAAAACAGAGCCATTATGGATACGCAAGGCAACTACCTTACCACCTCGGTTGATGATGGCGTGGTATTCCTGAACAACGCCAGCGCGCGACAGGTACTGGTGGCGCAGGATGAATCCGGGAGTTGCCGCATTCAGCTAACCCTGCCAGACCAGGCGCAGACGGACGTATTTTATGAAACGGCAAAAGGAGTGTGCCAATGAAATGTTATCTGCTGCTGGCGGCGATAGGGTTAATACCCTGCCAGAGCCTGGCGGAGTGCCAGCTTATCGCCAGCCAGCAAAAGATCGCCTACACCCGGCTAAGCCCGGCCGAGCGACAGCAGGCTACCGGGCCGTGGATAACGCTTCCGGAAAAACAGATTAAGGTGCAGGTGAACTGTAGCGAACCGCAGCGAATACGGCTGTTTTTCGGCAGCGACCTGCCGCATAACGGCACCTTCTCATTCGGTAGCGAAGGGGAGATGCTCATTACGGCAGCACATGCGTACGTTGACGATCGTCCGGTGCGTCTTGCGTCGGTAAACAGAGCGGATACCGTGCTCCGCTCCGGGAGCAGTGAAACGTTACAGGTGTCGCTGAACGAGGGGCTGGCATTCAGCAACGGCGATGAGGTGTTTGGCAAAAATGCCTCCATCTCCCTGCTGGTGGCGACGCGCGTTAAACCCGGTCCGGTAACGGAACAGACCACCTGGCGCGGAAACCTGAATATAAACCTGGAGGAGCAATGATGCGTGGTTTTTGCCTGCTAATTGCGGCCTTCATGGCGGTGCCTGTCATGGCGAGTGACACCGTCAGTATTGATTTTGAGCTTACCGCCGATGCCGCTGCCTGCACGCCCGTCCTGAGCAATAATGGCGTTGTGGACTTCAATTCGCGCAGCGCCGGGAGCTTAACCCGCAACGCTTTTACACAGCTGGGAACGCGGGATCTGGTTTTGAGCATCACCTGTGAATCGTCCACGGCGGTAGCCATCACCGCGCGGGATACGCGGGCCACTTCGGTCGTCTGGGGCAGGGATAATCAAGGCCAGGAAGGGCCACGTTTTCAGATTAACGGCGGTCAGTATGTCAGTGATCCATCACGGCTGTTTGGCCTGGGCATGACGGCGGAAAACAAGCCCATCGGCAGTTATGCCGTGCAGATTGATGCCATGAATGTCATCGCATCAGATGGCGATCGCAGCGTGGCGGTGGAGGTTGCCGGTGCGGTAAATCCGAAAGGAACCTGGGAAAAAAGTGACCTGCTGCCGTTGCCAACAAAGCAGGATTATTTTTATACCCTGGTGCAAAAAGGCACGCTGGCTCCGCAACCCATCAGCACAGCCACGATACCGTTGCAGGTTAGCGCCACGGTGGCGAACGCGTTAGGAAGTAGCCAGACGATTAAGCTGGATGGTGAAGCCGTTATCAGCCTTGTTTACTTGTAATCGGATCGGCGAGCAGGCCCGCCGATCCGTCAGGATCACACTTCGAGGTAGTTCATGATGCCGTCAGCTGCTTTACGGCCTTCGGCAATGGCGGTCACCACCAGGTCTGAACCGCGAACGATATCGCCACCGGCGAAGATTTTCGGGTTGCTGGTCTGGAACGCGTTGTCGCTGCCTTCCGGGGCGATGATGCGGCCCTGTGAATCCAGCTCGACGCTGTGCTTCGCCAGCCACTCCATGCTGTGAGGGCGGAAACCGAACGCCATGACGACCGCGTCAGCCGGGATCACAAACTCCGAACCAGCCACAATCTCGGCGCGGCGACGGCCTTTGGCATCCGGGGCTCCCATCTCGGTACGCGCCATCTTCACGCCGCTCACTCTGCCGTTGGCATTCACTTCAATACCCAGAGGCTGGATGTTGAACTGGAATTCCACGCCCTCTTCACGCGCGTTTTTCACTTCGCGTTTTGAGCCCGGCATGTTCTCTTCGTCACGACGGTATGCGCAGATTACGTGTGCCGCATTCTGACGAATGGAGGTCCGCACGCAGTCCATCGCGGTATCGCCCCCGCCCAGCACCACTACGCGTTTGCCTTCCATACTCACAAACGGCTCGTCGGCGGTTTCGCCATAGCCCATCAGCTGCTTGGTGTTGGCAATCAGGAACGGCAGCGCGTCGTATACGCCCGGCGCCTCTTCGTTCTCCAGCCCGCCACGCATCGACTGATAGGTACCCACGCCCAGGAATACGGCGTCGTAATCTTTCAGCAGATCGTCGAGCATCACGTCGCGGCCCACTTCGGTGTTGAGTTTGAACTCAATGCCCATGCCGGTGAAGATTTCACGGCGGCGGGTCATCACCTCTTTTTCCAGCTTGAAGGCCGGGATGCCGAAGGTCAGCAGACCGCCGATCTCCGGATGACGGTCAAACACCACCGCCTTCACGCCGTTGCGGGTCAGCACGTCGGCACAGGCCAGGCCTGCCGGACCGGCACCGATGATCGCCACGCGTTTGTCAGTCTGACGCACGCCGGTCATGTCCGGGCGCCAGCCCATCTCAAACGCTTTATCGTTGATATAGCGTTCAATATTGCCGATGGTCACCGCGCCGAACTCGTCGTTCAGGGTGCAGGAGCCTTCACACAGACGGTCCTGCGGACACACGCGGCCGCACACTTCCGGCAGGGTGTTGGTCTGGTGAGAGAGCTCGGCGGCCTCAAAAATACGTCCTTCGTTAGCCAGCTTCAGCCAGTTCGGGATGTAGTTATGCACCGGACATTTCCATTCGCAGTACGGGTTGCCGCAGGAGAGGCAACGGTCTGCCTGTGCTTTGGCCTGGCCTTCGGAAAACGGCTCATAAATTTCAACAAATTCAATTTTACGGATCTTCAGCGGCTTCTTCGGCGGATCCACACGCTGCAGGTCGATAAACTGGTAAACATTCTGGCTCATCTGAATTCCTTACTGCGCCTGCACACGCAGCTCTGCTGCGCTACGACTACGGTGACCCAACAGGGCTTTAACATCGCTGGACTTCGGTTTAACCAGCGCGAATTTCGCAGAGAACGCCGGCCAGTTGGCCAGGATCTCTTCGCCGCGCACGGAACCGGTATGATGCACGTGCTCGGTAATCAGACCACGCAGGTGCTCCTCGTGGATCGCCAGGCTATCAACCTCCAGCACTTCCACCAGTTCCGGGTTCACGCGTTTGCGGAACTCACCGTCTTCATCCAGTACGTAGGCGAAACCACCGGTCATACCTGCACCGAAGTTAACGCCCGTTTTGCCCAGTACGCAGACAATCCCGCCGGTCATGTATTCACAGCCGTTATCGCCGATACCTTCCACCACGGTGATGGCACCGGAGTTACGCACCGCAAAACGCTCACCTGCACGGCCTGCGGCGAACAGACGACCACCGGTGGCACCGTACAGACAGGTGTTGCCGATGATGCTCGCATCACAGCTGCGGAAGGCAGAACCCACCGGAGGACGTACCGCCAGCAGACCGCCCGCCATGCCTTTACCAACGTAGTCGTTGGCATCGCCAGTCAGGTACAGCTCAACGCCGCCGGCGTTCCAGACGCCGAAGCTCTGGCCCGCGGTACCGCTGAAGTGCGCGATAATCGGATCGGCAGCCAGGCCCTGGTCGCCGTGCGTCTGCGCGATGTAGCCAGAGAGCGACGCGCCTACGGAACGGTCGGTGTTGCGAATATCAAACCAGAAGGTTTTGCTCTGCTTCTCATCCACAAACGGCTTCGCCTGCTGCAACAGCTGCGCATTCAGCACGCCATTGTCGAACGGCGGGTTGTTCTCGGTGCAGTAGACCGCTTTGCCCGCCTTAGGCTCAGCCGTTTCCAGCAGGCGGGAAAGCTTCAGGTTCTGCTGTTTAGCCGTGAACCCGTCCAGCTCTTTCAGCAGGTCGGTACGGCCAATCAGATCCACCAGACGCGTTACGCCCAGCTGCGCCATCAGCTCGCGGGTTTCGCGGGCGATGAAGTCAAAGTAGTTGGTCACTTTGAACGGCAGACCGTGATAGTGGTTCTTACGCAGCTTCTCGTCCTGGGTAGCAACACCGGTTGCGCAGTTGTTCAGGTGACAAATACGCAGGTATTTACAGCCCAGCGCCACCATCGGGCCGGTACCGAAACCAAAGCTCTCTGCACCCAGAATCGCCGCTTTAATGATGTCGAGACCGGTTTTCAGGCCGCCATCCACCTGCAGACGGATCTTGTGACGCAGGCCGTTAGCCACCAGCGCCTGCTGGGTTTCCACCAGGCCCAGCTCCCACGGACAGCCCGCATACTTCACGGAGGAGAGCGGGCTTGCGCCGGTGCCGCCGTCGTAACCGGCGATGGTGATGAGATCCGCATAGGCTTTTGCCACGCCGGTGGCGATGGTGCCGACACCCGGTTCGGAAACCAGCTTCACGGAGATCATCGCTTTCGGGTTGACCTGTTTCAGATCGAAAATCAGCTGCGCTAAGTCCTCGATAGAGTAGATATCGTGGTGCGGCGGCGGGGAGATGAGCGTCACGCCCGGTACCGAGTAGCGCAGTTTGGCGATGTATGGGGTCACTTTGTCACCCGGTAACTGGCCGCCTTCGCCCGGTTTTGCACCCTGAGCGACTTTAATCTGAATCACGTCGGCGTTGACCAGGTACGCTGGGGTCACACCGAAGCGACCGGATGCCACCTGCTTGATACGCGACACTTTATTGGTGCCGTAGCGCGCCGGATCTTCACCGCCTTCGCCGGAGTTAGAGTTGCCGCCGATGCTGTTCATCGCTTCGGCCAGCGCCTCGTGGGCTTCAGGGCTCAGCGCACCGATGGACATCGCAGCGGTATCGAAGCGTTTGAACAGTTCAGACGCAGGCTCTACGTCGTCAATGCTCACAGCCTCGTCACCCGGGTTCAGCGCCAGCAGGTCACGCAGTGTGGCCGCCGGGCGGTTGTTAACCAGCTCAGCATACTGCTGATAATCGCTGTACTCGCCGCTCTGGACAGCCTGTTGCAGGGTGCGAACCACGTCCGGGTTATAGGCGTGGTATTCGCCGCCGTGCACGTACTTCAGCTGTCCGCCCTGATCCAGCGGCTTACGTGCCAGCCAGGCGCGTTTGGAGAGATTCAGCAGATCCTGCTGGAAGTCGCTGAAGCCCGCTCCGCCGATACGGCTGATCACGCCCTGGAAGCAGAGATCGGCGACATCATCATGCAGACCAACGGCTTCGAACAGCTTCGAGCAGCGGTAAGAGGCGATGGTCGAGATGCCCATTTTGGACATGATCTTGTACAGACCTTTGTTGATGCCGTTACGGTAGTTCAGCATCACGGTACGGTAATCTTTTTCGATGGCGTTGGTGTCGACCAGTTTTGCCAGCGTTTCGTAGGCCAGGTACGGGTAGATCGCCGTCGCACCAAAGCCCAGCAGCACGGCAAAGTGGTGCGGGTCGCGCGCACTTGCGGTCTCAACAATGATGTTGGCGTCGCAGCGCAGGCTCTTCTCCACCAGGCGGGTCTGGATTGCACCCACCGCCATAGGCGCCGGAACCGGCAGACGGTTCTTCGCGATATTACGGTCGGACAGCACCAGCAGAACGGTACCGTTACGCACCATCTGTTCGGCCTTATCGCACAGCGCTTTCACCGTCTCTTCGAGGTTCGCTTCGGTCACGTCGAAGGTGATATCGAGCGTGTCGGCGCGGTAGTGCTCCTCTTGCATGGTGGTCAGCTGGGTAAAATCGGAGTAGAGCAGGATCGGCGATTTAAAGGTCAGACGGTGGGCCTGGCCTTCGGCTTCGCAGAAGACGTTCATCTCGCGACCAATGCTGGTCGCCAGCGACATTACGTGGGCTTCACGCAGCGGGTCGATCGGCGGGTTGGTGACCTGCGCGAACTGCTGACGGAAATAGTCATAAATAATGCGCGGCTGGCTGGAGAGCACGGCAAACGGGGTATCGTCACCCATAGAGCCGACCGCTTCCTGGCCGTTTTCACCCAGTACGCGGATAACAGAGTCCAGCTCTTCTGCACTGTAATTAAACTGTTTCTGGTAGCTGGCGAGGGTATCGTCATCCAGCTCGCGGCTGCCCACGTCGTTATCCGGCAGATCTTCGAACGGCACCAGACGGCGGACGTTTTTCTCCATCCACTCTTTATACGGGTGACGGCTCTTCAGATCGTTGTCGGTTTCCGCGGAGTGCAGGATGCGACCGCCACGGGTGTCGATGACCATCAGCTCGCCAGGGCCAACGCGGCCTTTTTCTACCACTTCGTCAGGCTGGTAATCCCAGATGCCTACTTCGGAGGCACAGGTGATCAGCTTGTCTTTGGTGATGACATAGCGCGCCGGACGCAGACCGTTACGGTCGAGGTTACAGGCGGCAAAGCGACCGTCGGACATGACGATACCCGCCGGGCCATCCCACGGCTCCATGTGCATGGAGTTAAAGTCGAAGAAGGCACGCAGCTCCGGATCCATATCCGGGTTGTTCTGCCATGCTGGTGGAACGAGCAGGCGCATGGCGCGGACGATATCCATCCCGCCGGCGAGCAGCAGCTCCAGCATGTTATCCATAGAGCTGGAGTCCGAGCCGGTTTCGTTAACGAACGGCGCGGCATCGTGCAGATCCGGGATCAGCGGGGTCTGGAATTTATAGGTACGGGCGCGGGCCCACTGGCGGTTACCGGTGATGGTGTTGATCTCGCCGTTGTGCGCCAGATAGCGGAACGGCTGAGCCAGCGGCCAGCGAGGTACGGTGTTGGTGGAGAAGCGCTGGTGGAACAGGCAAATGGCCGATTCCAGACGCAGGTCCGCCAGGTCCAGGTAGAAGCGCGGCAGGTCAGCCGGCATACAGAGACCTTTATAGATGTTCACCAGGTTCGAGAGGCTACAAACGTAGAACTCTTTATCGTCCTGGAGACGTTTTTCAATGCGGCGGCGGGCGATAAACAGGCGGCGTTCCATATCACGCGGACGCCAGCCCGCAGGCGCGTTGACAAAGATTTGCTCGATACGAGGCAGCGAGGAGAGGGCGATTTCACCGAGCACCCCTTCGTTGGTTGGCACATCGCGCCAGCCGACAATAGAGAGGGTTTCACGTTGAAGTTCTTCTTCGACGATGCGGCGTGATACGGCGGCTTTTTCAGCGTCCTGATTCAGGAACAGCATGCCGACAGCGTAGTTTTTGGCTAAACGCCAGCCGCGCTCTTCCGCCACGATACGGAAGAAACGATCCGGTTTTTGCAGCAGCAGACCGCAACCGTCGCCGGTTTTACCATCCGCAAGGATAGCGCCACGGTGCTGCATACGGGCCAGTGCGTGTATAGCGGTACGCACTACCTTGTGGCTAGGTTCGCCTTCTATGTGGGCGATCAGGCCGAAACCACAGTTATCCTTCTCAAGGGATTTATCGTACAACATATCAGTGAACCTCCCCAGGCTCGTCGGGCTTCCCACTGAACCGTGGCGCACAGGCACAGAAAGAGCATGGCGACGGGGTTTGCGCTTCATACGCGTACCTCGCATTCGCCCTCTTAATATCCTTTTCGCGCAGGTAAACAAGTTTGAGGACTTGCTTCAGAGGGAATCTCAATTACTGCATAAATATGATGAGCAGGCTGCTCATCCAGAAAGCTTCCAGCGGATTTCCAACTTATCGGGAATCTGTACACAGGTCAAATGGCAATCTTATTTATCCAGATATGTGCTACCAATAGGTTATGTTATTGATTTAAATATATATTTAGCTGCTTTCACATCACTGTAACCTTGCTGTGGGCTTTTGGGGAGTGTGATCTGACTCACTATATGAAAGCGGTATTATCGCTGTAGCATGCTAAATAGTGCGATTTAAGCAGGATTAAATGCTGTCACGCTACTAAAACCCGCATGATGTCACTGTTTTTCAGCAAAGACGATATAAATGAAAAAAACCATCAGAACATAAGGAAAAGTAATTAAGCAGGCGGTGAATGAAATTGCAATTATCCTGGTTAATTATTCAAAAGATAAAAGCGCGCCGGGGCGATTGATCCAGGTCATCGCCGACGGCGGTTAAAAATGGCAGGCTTGTCCCCTTTCAACGGGGCGGTCTAACAGATTATGCAGTTACAGAAATTAGTCAATATGTTTGGTGGGGATCTTTCGCGCCGGTACGGGCAAAAGGTTCATAAGCTGTCGCTCCACGGGGGATTTAGCTGCCCGAACCGCGACGGCACTATCGGACGCGGCGGCTGTACCTTCTGTAATGTGGCCTCTTTTGCTGACGAAGCGCAGCAGTACCAGTCTATCGCTGCCCAGCTCGCCCATCAGTCCACGCGGGTTAACCGGGCGAAGCAGTATCTGGCCTATTTCCAGGCTTATACCAGTACCTGGGCTGAAGTACAGGTGCTGCGGTCGATGTATCAACAGGCGGTGAGCCAGGCGAATATCGTCGGGCTCTGCGTCGGCACCCGCCCCGACTGCGTACCGGAAGCGGTACTGGATCTGCTCAGCGAATATAAAGCGCAGGGGTACGAGATCTGGCTGGAGCTGGGATTGCAGACCGCCCACGATAAAACTTTGCACCGCATCAACCGTGGTCACGATTTTGCCTGCTATCAGCGCACCACCCGGCTGGCGCGCGAGCGCGGGCTGAAGGTCTGTACCCACCTTATTGTTGGCCTGCCGGGAGAAGGGCGGCATCACGCACTGGAAACCCTGCACAGTGTGGTAGAGACCGGCGTGGATGGCATCAAGCTGCACCCGCTGCATATCGTCAGAGGCAGCATTATGGCGAAAGCGTGGGAAGCCGGGCGGCTGAACGGGATTGAGCTGGACGAGTATGTTCTCACCGCCGGGGAGATGATTCGCCACACACCACCGGAAGTGGTCTATCACCGCATCTCCGCCAGCGCCCGTCGCCCAACGCTACTGGCACCGCTGTGGTGTGAGAATCGCTGGACGGGGATGGTAGAGCTGGACCGCTATCTGAACGAGCAGGGCGTGCAGGGCTCGGCGCTGGGCACACCCTGGGTACCCACGCTATCTCCGGCGTCCGCCCAGTAAACTGCCCAGCACACCGCGGACAATCTGATTCGTCACCTGACGCGCCGCGCTTTTCGCCATGGTTTGCACCACCCCGTCGCGTTTACCGCCGCGCGGCCCGGTGCTGCCAAACAGAATCTCTTTTAACCCGCCGAGAATGCCCTCATCGACCGCCACGGACTGGCCTTTAGCGGCTGGCGCCTGCTGCTGCTCTGTGGTGGCCTGCACCCCTTTTTGCAGCATCTCAAACGCGGACTCCCGGTCCACCTGGTCTTCATATTTTCCGTAGAGCAGGGAATGGTTGATCAGCGCGTTACGCTCGTCGTCGCTAATCGGCCCCATTCTGGAGTAGGGCGCAATGACCATCGCGCGCTCCACCATAGATGGGCTGCCTTTGGCATCCAGGAAAGAGATCAGCGCTTCGCCGGTGCCGAGCGCCTGAATAGCGGACTCGGTATCAAAGGCCGGATTGGCGCGCATGGTCTGCGCCGCGGCTTTGACCGCTTTCTGATCTTTCGGCGTAAAGGCGCGCAGGGCATGCTGGACGCGGTTACCCAGCTGGCCCAGGACGTTATCAGGAATATCGGCCGGGTTTTGCGAAACGAACCAGACGCCCACTCCTTTAGAGCGGATCAGGCGGATCACCTGTTCGATCTTATCCAGCAGCACCTGCGGCGCATCGCTGAACAGCAGATGGGCTTCGTCGAAGAAGAAGACCAGCTTCGGTTTGTTCAGATCGCCCGCTTCCGGTAGCTGTTCATAGAGCTCTGAGAGCATCCAGAGCAGGCTGGCCGCGTAGAGCTTCGGCATCTGGTAGAGCTTTTCCGCGCTCAGGATGTTGATAATACCTTTGCCGTTGCTGTCGGTTCGCATCCAGTCCCGGATGTCGAGCATCGGCTCGCCAAAGAAGTGTTCAGCTCCCTGCTGCTCCAGGGAGAGTAAGCCACGCTGGATGGCGCCGATGGAGGCGGGACTGATATTGCCGTACTGCGTCTGGAAGGCTTTGGCGTTATCCCCGATATAGTGCGTAATGGCCCGCAGATCTTTGAAATCGAGCAGCAACAGCCCCTGGTCATCGGCAATGCGGAAGATAATGTTCAGCACGCCGGTCTGCACCTCGTTCAGATCGAGCAGACGTGCCAGCAGCAGCGGGCCGAGATCGGAAACGGTCGCCCGTACTGGGTGCCCATGCTCGCCAAAAATATCCCACGCCACCACCGGGTTGCCCTGCGGCTGCCAGTCGGTCACGCCAATATTCTTCAGCCGTTCGAGTAACTTATCCGATGCGGCCCCCTCCCGGGCAACGCCGCTGAGATCGCCTTTCACGTCAGCCATAAACACCGGCACGCCAATAGTGGAAAATGACTCGGCCAGCTTTTGCAACGTTACCGTTTTCCCCGTGCCCGTTGCGCCGGTGATCAGACCATGACGGTTTGCCATCGCGGGCAGCAAAAACAGTTCTGTGTCCGGCGTCCGGGCAATCAGCAGGGGTGTACTCATGATGCGCATCCTCGTGGAATCCTGGGTGGAGTATAGGCAACCTGCCGGCAAAATGAATGTGTCAATTTCTTAGTTTGCAGCGCATTACGCAGCGCGGACTATGCTTTTGCATACGGTTAACAACATATTGGAAAGCTATGTCCAGATTCTTCTTTAACGACCGCAAACAGCTGGTGAATGATGCCATTGAAGGGATGCTGATCTCCGCCCCGCACGGCAATCTCGCCAGGCTGGATATCGATCCGGCTATCCGCGTAGTGGTGCGTGCCGACTGGGATAAAAGTCGCGTGGCGGTGATATCCGGCGGGGGCTCCGGCCATGAACCGGCGCACGCGGGCTTTGTTGGTAAAGGGATGCTGACCGCGGCCGTCTGCGGCGATCTGTTTGCGTCCCCCAGCGTCGAGGCGGTGCTCAGCGCCATTGTGGCCGTCACGGGCGATCGGGGCTGTCTGCTGATCGTCAAAAACTACACCGGGGATCGTCTCAACTTTGGCCTCGCGGCAGAAAAGGCCAAACGCTACGGGCTCAAAGTGGAGATGGTGATCGTGGCCGATGACATTGCCCTGCCGGATAACAAGCAGCCGCGCGGCATCGCCGGAACCGCGCTGGTGCATAAGGTAGCCGGGTATGCTGCCGAACAGGGCAAGTCGCTAAACGAGGTGCGCGATATGGCCCGCCAGGCCTGCGATAATCTCTGGAGCCTGGGTGTGGCTATGCAGACCTGCAATCTGCCGGGCAGCGACGATGAAGAGGGGCGCATCAAAAAAGGCCATGTCGAGCTGGGGCTGGGGATCCACGGCGAGCCCGGGGCCTCGGTGGTAGAGACACAAAACAGCCAAGCCATTATCGATACGCTGGTGCAACCCCTGCTGGCGTAGGCGGGGCAGGGGCGACTGGCGATCCTGATCAATAACCTCGGCGGCGTGTCGGCCCTGGAGATGGCGCTGCTGACCAAAGAGCTGGCCCATTCCGCCCTGAAGGATCAGATTGCGTATTTGATTGGCCCGGCGCCGCTGGTGAGCTCGCTGGACATGAAAGGCTTTTCGTTATCGCTGCTGAAGCTGAACGCGGCATTTGAGCAGGCGCTGAACGCCCCGGTGGAGACGCTGGGCTGGCAAAAGCCCGTCGTCTTTGCGCCGCTGCGTACGCTGACCCATACCCCGCTGCACGACAGCGTAGAATTTACCCCGTCGGCAAATGCGCAGGTGGCGCAGCACGTCGCTGCGGTGGCGGAGCGGTTAATTGCCCTGGAAAACCGCCTTAACGCCCTGGACGCGAAAGTGGGCGATGGCGATACCGGTTCGACCTTTGCGCAAGGTGCGCGGGACATTGCGCAATGGCTGGAGGAGGATCGCCTGCCGCTGAACGATCTGCCGCAGCTGCTGCTGGTGGTGGGGGAGCGGCTGGCAACGGTGATGGGCGGGTCGAGCGGGGTGTTGATGTCGATCTTCTTTACCGCCGCCGGGCAGGCGCTGCGTAGCGGCAAGCCTCTGCCGGATGCTTTGCTGACCGGGCTTGCGCAAATGAAGCACTATGGCGGCGCCGATCTGGGCGATCGCACCTTGATCGATGCGCTGCAGCCCGCGCTGGAAGCGTGGCAGAAAGAGGGGCTTCAGGCTGCCGTCAGGGCGGCAAAAGAGGGGGCAGATGCCACGACGAGCATGGGCAAAGCCGGAGCGGGGCGCTCATCCTATGTGAATAAGGAGAATCTGCAGGGCGTTGCCGATCCTGGCGCGGTTGCGGTGGCGGAGGTGTTTGCGGCTCTGGTGCGGTTGTAGAGAAACGCCCGGTGGCGCTACGTTTACCGGGCCTACAAAGCACATGTAGGCCGGGTAAGGCGTGGCCGCCACCCAACACATTGACGTCAAAAATCCGCTTTCAATACCACACGGTAACGGGCTTTTCCGTCACGAACATGCTGGATCGCTTCGTTGATTTTCGACATCGGATACATCTCGATAGTCGGCGCGACACCGGTGCGGCCAGCAAACTTCATCAGTTTGCGCAGCTCGTACGGCGTGCCCGTTGCGGAACCGGAGATGCTGCGGTCGCCACCGATCAGCGTAAAGGCGGGAACCGGGAGCGGCTTCAGCACGGCACCGACGGTATGGAAGTTTCCGCCATAGGCCAGCGCTTCAAAGTAGGGCTGCCAGTCGAGATCGACATTTACGGTGTTGATGATCAGATCGAACTGCCCCGCCAGAGCGGTCAGCGCCTCGGGATCGCGGCTGTTGACCACTTTGTCAGCCCCCATCGCCAGCACTTCCTGCTCTTTGGCCGGGTTTGAGCTGAAGGCGGTCACTTCACAGCCCATCGCATGCAGCAGCTTAATGGCAATGTGGCCCAGACCACCGATGCCAATCACCCCCACGCGGCTGGTGGCGGTGACGTGGTGCATCAGCAGCGGTTTAAAGACCGTGATCCCGCCGCACAGCAGCGGACCGGCAGATTCAATATCCATCTGCTCAGGGAGAGGAATGACCCACTGCCAGTCGGCACGCAGTTTGTCGGCGAAGCCGCCGTTGTTCAGGATGGTGGGTGTGGCCCCTTGCAGACAGTTGATCTGGTTGCCGCTGATACAGGCATCACAATGACCACAGCTACGGGCGGTCCAGCCAATGCCCACGCGCTGACCAATTTTCAGCCCCTTATCCTGTGCGGCATCGCCCAGGGCAACAACGCGACCGATCACTTCATGACCGGCAATCAGCGGGTATTGTGAGAAGCCCCACTCGTTATCGATCATCGACAGGTCGGAATGGCAAATGCCGCAGTAATCCACCTGCACTTCGACGTCTTCTGCTTTCAGCTCGCCTGCATCGTATTCGTACAGCTCAAGCTCTGCACCCGCCTGCGGTGCGGCGTAGCTTTTTATCTTTGACATCAGTTTTCCCCTTCGTGGTGTTGAACTGAGAGTGTAGAGCATTCAGTTTACAACCGCTTAACAGAAGGGGGCAGGAGAGAGGTTACAGCGTTTTCAGCATCCGCACTTCGCAATCAACATGGCCGGTACAGCCCAGCGGCTGGTCAATATGCTCAAAGCCGAGATGCTCGTACAGCCTGATGGCTTCGGTCAGAAAGGCGGTGGTTTCAAGGTAGCAGCGCTTAAACCCTTGCGCGCGGGCATGATCGAGCGCCTGTAACGCCAGTTTTTTCGCCAGGCCTTGTCCACGGACGACGGGCAGGAAATACATTTTTTGCAGCTCGCAGATATCGGGTTCGCTGCAGGCGAGCGGTGCAATACCACCGCCGCCCACAACCTGCCCGTTCTGCTCGACAACCCAATAGGCATGTCCCGGCTGGCTGTACAGGGCGTACAGTTCGTCGAGATTGGGGTCCGCAACGGTATAACCTTTATCGGCCGTCAGGCCGTATTCGGCAGATACCCGGCGGATAACGCCGGCAATGGCCGGGTTATCCGTGGCGGTGATACGGCGCAGGTGCGCCGTTACTGGAGCATTTACACGCATTGCTTCACTCATTACAACGCACTAATGATCGCCTGCTGTTCAATCAGCTTCGCTTTTGCTTGTGCATAACCGTTCAGCTTTTCACGCTCTTTGGCGATCACCGCTTCCGGGGCACGGGCAACGAAGCCTTCATTGGACAGTTTGCTTTCGATACGGCCAATTTCATCGTCGACTTTAGCCACTTCTTTCGCCAGACGTGCCAGCTCAGCATCTTTGTCAATCAGGCCTGCCATCGGGATCAGCAGCTCGGCGCCGTCGATGATTTTGGTCACGGAAACCGGACCTTTATCATCGGCTGGCAGCACGGTGATGCTCTCCAGACGTGCCATGGTCTGCAGGAAGGTACTGTTCTCGGTCACGCGACGCTGTGCCGCTTCGCTGCAACCGCGCAGCAACAGCGCCAGTGGTTTGCCCGGGGCGATGTTCATTTCGGCACGGATATTACGCACCGCAATGATTGCCTGCTTCAGCCATTCGGTATCGGATGCGGCGGCTTCATCAATCTGCGTGGCATCGAAGGACGGGAACGGCTGCAGCATGATGGTATCAGCATTGATGCCCGCAATGACCTTCACACGCTGCCAGATGGTTTCGGTGATGAACGGGATGATCGGGTGCGCCAGGCGCAGCAGACCTTCCAGAACGGTAATCAGCGTATGGCGCGTGCCGCGCAGTTCCGCTTCAGTGCCGCCGTTCATGACCGGCTTGGTCAGCTCCAGGTACCAGTCGCAGAACTGGTTCCAGGTGAATTCGTACAGAATGCCTGCCGCGATATCGAAGCGATAGTTATCCAGCGCTTCGCGGAACGCTTTGATGGTCTGGTTGAATTCAGCCAGGATCCAGCGGTCTGCCAGGGACAGGGTCATTTCGCCGCCGTTAAAGCCGCAATCCTGATCCTCGGTGTTCATCAGCACAAAGCGGCTGGCGTTCCACAGCTTGTTACAGAAGTTACGGTAACCTTCCAGGCGCTTCATGTCCCAGTTGATATCACGGCCGGTAGAGGCCAGCGCCGCCAGAGTGAAACGCAGGGCGTCAGTACCGTGCGGCTCAATGCCGTTCGGGAACTGTTTCTCGGTGCGCTTGCGGATCTTCTCAGCCAGCTGCGGCTGCATCATGTTGCCGGTACGTTTCTCCAGCAGCTCTTCCAGAGAGATACCGTCAACCATATCCAGAGGGTCAATAACGTTACCCTTCGACTTGGACATCTTCTGGCCTTCGTCGTCACGAATCAGACCGGTCATATAGACGGTATGGAACGGAACCTGCGGCTTGCCGTTTTCATCTTTGATGAAGTGCATGGTCATCATGATCATGCGGGCGATCCAGAAGAAGATGATATCGAAGCCGGAGACCATCACGCTGGTTGGGTGGAACTGACGCAGCGCATCGGTGTTTTCTGGCCAGCCGAGGGTGGAGAAGGTCCACAGCGCGGAGGAGAACCAGGTGTCCAGTACGTCTTCGTCCTGACGCAGGGCAACGTCAGCGCTCAGGTTGTTTTCCTGACGCACTTCGTCTTCAGTACGGCCAACGTAGACATTGCCTTCGTTGTCATACCATGCCGGGATACGGTGACCCCACCACAACTGACGGGAGATACACCAGTCCTGAATATCGCGCATCCAGGAGAAGTACATGTTTTCGTACTGTTTTGGCACGAACTGGATGTCGCCGTTTTCGACCGCTTCAACCGCCGGTTTCGCCAGTACGTCAGCACGGACGTACCACTGGTCGGTCAGCATCGGCTCGATCACCACGCCGCCACGGTCGCCATAAGGGACGGTCAGGTCGTGTGGCTTGATTTCGTCCAGCAGGCCCAGGGCGTCGACAGCGGCAACGATCGCTTTACGCGCGGCGAAGCGCTCCAGCTTCTGGAACTCAGCCGGAATGTCGCTTGAGTAAACGTCGGATTCGTTACCTTTGGTGTCATACACCTCTGCGCTTTCACGGATATCGCCGTCAAAGGTCAGGATGTTGATCATTGGCAGGGCGTGACGACGACCCACTTCGTAGTCGTTAAAGTCGTGTGCCGGGGTGATCTTCACGCAGCCGGTACCTTTTTCCATGTCGGCGTGTTCGTCGCCCACAATCGGAATACGGCGGTTCACCAGCGGCAGCACCACAAATTTACCAATCAGATCTTTGTAACGCGGATCTTCCGGGTTAACGGCCACGCCGGTATCGCCCAACAGCGTTTCCGGTCGGGTGGTCGCGACAATCAGGTAATCTTTACCGTCTGCCGTTTTTGCGCCATCGGCCAGCGGATAGCGGATGTGCCACATGGAGCCTTTCGACTCGCGGTTTTCCACTTCCAGGTCAGAGATGGCGGTGCGCAGTTTCGGGTCCCAGTTTACCAGGCGCTTGCCGCGGTAAATCAGGTCTTCTTTATACAGACGGACAAACACTTCTTTCACGGCATTGGAGAGGCCTTCATCCATGGTGAAGCGCTCGCGCTCCCAGTCCACGGAGTTGCCGAGACGGCGCATCTGACGGGTAATGGTGCCGCCGGATTCTGCTTTCCACTGCCAGATTTTGTCGATAAAGGCGTCGCGACCGTAGTCGTGGCGGGTTTTCCCTTCTTCAGCGGCAATCTTACGCTCAACCACCATCTGGGTAGCGATACCCGCGTGGTCAGTACCGGCCTGCCACAGGGTGTTTTTGCCCTGCATGCGCTGGTAACGGATCATGGTATCCATGATGGTCTGCTGGAAGGCATGCCCCATATGCAAACTGCCGGTGACGTTCGGCGGCGGGATCATGATGCAGAAGGACTCTTTGCTTTCATCGCCGTTAGGCTTGAAATAGCCCTGCTGTTCCCAGTGCTCGTAAAGCGGCTGTTCGATATCGCGTGGGTTATATGTCTTTTCCATTATTTCCAGGTTGCCGTATTCAGGTTAAAACCAGCCAGGCGGTACGCTTTATAGCGTTCGCGCGCCAGTTGTTTCAGGGAATCTTCGTGAGGGACAAAGTCTATCACTTCTGTGAAAGCGGTGGCAAAATCTGCAAAGCCGCTGCGCAGGCTAATCAGAATATCGCGTGGACTGCTGTTACGCTTTTGCGGCCAGGCGATCTCCACCGGCGCACCGCCGCGCGGTCCTTCTCCCGCCAGATTATGCGGAACAAAACTTTCCGGCGGTCGTGCCCACAGCGCTTCATCCAGACGGATGGCCTGCTGCTCATCTTCGCAGGCAATCAGCACGCGAAGACCCGCGCGCCAACGTTCTGCGGCAATGTCACACACCAGTTGTTCAACGGCGCTTAAGCCATCCTGTTGGGTGTCATTGTCCAGAAGATAGAACGTTGCGTTTTTCATATATGGGGTTTCTTGTGGTGACTTTAAATGCTTAAGCCCGGTGGCGCTACGCTTACCGGGCCTACGGTTTACTGCCGTTTGTAGGCCGGGTAAGGCGAAGCCGCCACCCGGCATTTACCTTTACTCGTCGCCGTTAAAACCGGCGCGATTGAGCAGGAACTGCGACAGCAGAGCCACTGGACGGCCGGTTGCGCCTTTGGCTTTACCGGAGCGCCATGCGGTGCCCGCGATATCCAGGTGTGCCCAGTTATACTTGCGGGTAAAGCGCGACAGGAAGCAGCCCGCGGTAATTGCACCGCCAGGACGACCGCCGATATTTGCCATATCCGCAAAGTTAGACTCAAGCTGCTCCTGATACTCGTCACCCAGCGGCAGACGCCATGCGCGATCGCCCGCCTGCTCAGAGGCACCAATCAGCTCATGCGCCAGCGGGTTGTGGTTCGACATCAGGCCGGTAATGTGGTGACCCAGGGCAATCACGCAGGCGCCAGTCAGGGTGGCAACATCGATAACCGCTTCCGGATCGAAGCGCTCAACGTAGGTCAGCACGTCGCACAGCACCAGACGGCCTTCGGCGTCAGTGTTCAGGACTTCAACGGTCTGCCCGGACATGGTGGTGAGGACGTCGCCTGGACGATAGGCGCGCCCGCCCGGCATGTTTTCGCAGCCCGCCAGCACGCCAGTGACGTTAATTGGCAGCTGCAGCTCGGCCACCATGCGCATTACGCCGTAAACCGCCGCCGCGCCGCACATGTCGTACTTCATCTCGTCCATGCCTTCGGCAGGCTTGATGGAGATACCGCCGGAGTCGAAGGTCAGGCCTTTACCCACCAGCACAATCGGGCGTGCATCTTCCGCCGGGTTGCCTTTGTACTCAATGACCGACATCAGGGATTCATTTTGTGAACCGTTGCCGACGGCGAGGTAGGAGTGCATCCCCAGCTCTTTCATCTGTTGTTCGCCAATTACGCGGGTGACGACATTTTTGCTGTAGGAGTCAGCCAGCTGACGCGCCTGCGACGCAAGGTAGCCCGCGTTACAGATGTTTGGCGGCATATTGCCCAGATCTTTCGCGGCCTTGATACCGGCTGCGATAGCCAGGCCATGCTGAATGGCGCGTTCACCGCTGGTCAGCTCGCGACGGGTCGGGACGTTAAAGACCATCTTACGCAGCGGACGACGCGGTTCGCTTTTGGTGGTTTTCAGCTGATCGAAGCTATAAAGGGTCTCTTTGGCCGTTTCAACCGCCTGGCGTACTTTCCAGTAGGTGTTGCGGCCTTTAACGTGCAGTTCGGTCAGGAAGCAGACGGCCTCCATTGAGCCAGTATCATTCAACGTATTGATCGTTTTCTGAATGACCTGTTTGTACTGGCGCTCGTCCAGCTCACGCTCCTTGCCGCAGCCAATCAGCAGGATACGCTCGGAGAGGACGTTTGGCACATGATGCAGCAGCAATGTTTGGCCCGGTTTGCCTTCCAGCTCGCCGCGGCGCAGCAGGGCGCTGATGTAGCCGTCACTGATTTTATCGAGTTGTTCGGCGATTGGAGAGAGTCTGCGGGGTTCAAACACGCCGACAACGATGCAGGCACTCCGCTGTTTCTCCGGGCTACCGCTTTTTACACTGAACTCCATGAACTACGCTCCTGAATCTTAAAGACAACAGCGACAGCTACGGATAGAATTGAAACCTTTCGTAACTCGTACCCGCTGTTGCGGTGACTTCGTGTTAATCTTACGTTATTACGGTTTCGGCACGTCATAATAACTCCTGAAGCGCGAATCCGTCGGGTGTTCTAATCTTAGCGATGATTTCGACGACTCAAGAGAATAAATGACGTTTAAGCCATGAAACAAGCGATTTTCCTGCAAAGAGACGGGTTTTTACGGGCGTATTTAATGTGATAATCATAAGATATCTGGTGCGGGAGACGCTCAAAAGCCAGCTGGCGATACTCTTCATCCTGCTTCTGATCTTTTTCTGTCAGAAACTGGTAAGGATCCTCGGCGCGGCTGTTGATGGCGAAATTCCCACAAATCTGGTGCTTTCCCTGCTTGGGCTGGGCGTGCCGGAAATGGCGCAGCTTATCCTGCCACTTAGCCTTTTCCTCGGACTGCTGATGACGCTCGGTAAACTCTATACCGAAAGTGAAATCACCGTCATGCATGCGTGCGGTCTGAGCAAAGCGGTTCTGGTTAAAGCCGCTATGCTCCTGGCGTTATTCACCGGCATCGTGGCCGCCGTGAACGTTATGTGGGCCGGTCCTGTCTCTTCTCGTCATCAGGATGAAGTGCTGGCTGAGGCGAAAGCCAACCCTGGTATGGCCGCGCTGGCCCAGGGGCAGTTCCAGCAGGCAACGGATGGTAACTCCGTGCTGTTTATCGAAAGCGTGGATGGCAACCGCTTTAACGATGTATTCCTTGCGCAAATCCGTCCCAAGGGCAATGCCCGTCCCTCTGTCGTGGTGGCCGATTCCGGTCAGCTGGCGCAGGGGAAAGACGGTTCGCAGATTGTGACGCTGAACAAAGGCACCCGCTTTGAAGGTACGGCGCTGCTGCGTGATTTCCGTATCACTGACTTCCAGAACTATCAGGCAATTATTGGTCATCAGGCGGTTGCGCTGGATCCCAGCGATACCGAGCAGATGGATATGCGCACGCTGATCAACACCGATACCAATCGCGCCCGCGCGGAGCTGCACTGGCGAATCACGCTGGTGTTTACCGTCTTTATGATGGCGTTGATGGTGGTGCCGCTTAGCGTGGTAAACCCACGTCAGGGGCGGGTGCTCTCCATGTTGCCCGCCATGCTGCTTTATCTGGTCTTCTTCCTGCTGCAGACATCGATCAAATCGAACGGTGGCAAAGGAAAAATTGACCCGGTTATCTGGACATGGGTGATTAACGGACTCTATCTGCTGTTGGCCGTTGCCCTCAACCTGTGGGACACCGTGCCGATGCGCCGCGTGCGGGCCCGGTTTATGCGTAAAGGAGCGGTGTAATGCAGGCGTTTGGCGTTCTTGACCGCTATATCGGTAAAACCATTTTCACCACCATCATGATGACCTTATTCATGCTGGTGTCGCTCTCCGGCATCATCAAGTTTGTGGACCAGCTGAAAAAGGCCGGGCAGGGGAGCTACGATGCCATGGGGGCGGGCATGTATACCCTGCTCAGCATTCCAAAAGATGTGCAAATCTTCTTCCCGATGGCGGCGCTGTTAGGGGCGCTGCTGGGGCTGGGGATGCTGGCGCAGCGCAGTGAGCTGGTGGTCATGCAGGCCTCCGGCTTTACCCGTATGCAGGTGGCGCTCTCCGTCATGAAAACGGCCATCCCGCTGGTATTGCTGACCATGGCGATGGGCGAGTGGGTTGCGCCACAGGGCGAACAGATGGCGCGTAACTACCGCGCGCAAATGATGTATGGCGGTTCGTTGCTCTCTACCCAGCAGGGACTGTGGGCGAAAGATGGCAATAACTTTGTCTACATCGAACGCGTCACGGGCGATAACTCCCTCGGCGGTGTGAGCATTTACAGCTTTAACGACCAGCGTCGTCTGCAGGCGGTGCGTTACGCCGCGTCGGCCACGTTTGATACTGATAACAAGGTCTGGCGTCTGTCGCAGGTAGATGAATCAAACCTGCAGGATCCAAAACAGATCACCGGGTCGCAAACGGTCTCTGGCACCTGGAAAACCAACCTGACGCCGGATAAGCTCGGTGTGGTTGCGCTGGATCCGGATGCACTCTCCATCAGCGGCCTGTACAACTACGTGAAGTACCTGAAATCGAGTGGCCAGGATTCCGGACGTTATCAGCTCAACATGTGGAGCAAGGTCTTCCAGCCGCTCTCGGTGGCGGTGATGATGCTGATGGCGCTGTCGTTTATCTTTGGCCCGCTGCGTAGCGTCCCGATGGGGGTGCGTGTCGTGACAGGTATCAGCTTCGGCTTTGTCTTCTACGTTCTGGACCAAATCTTCGGCCCGCTGACGCTGGTGTACGGTATACCGCCAGTGATTGGCGCGCTGTTGCCGAGTGCCTCCTTCTTCGTGATCAGCCTCTGGCTGCTGCTGAAGCGCTCCTGACCCCCTCCCGCCTCGCTTCCCTGCCCGGGAAGTGAGGCGCATCCCCTGTTTTACCCCTCACTTTTTTGCACAACCTTCAACGTCTTGCCTGGAATTTGAGTATTATTGTGCGATGACGTCGTGAAGAGATCCCTTATGAAGCAAATTCGGTTACTGGCGCAATACTATGTCGATCTGATGATGAAGCTTGGCCTGGTGCGCTTCTCCCTGTTGCTGGCGCTGGCGCTGGTAGTGCTGGCGATTGTGGTGCAGATGGCCATTACCATGGTGCTCCATGGCCAGGTTGAGAGTATCGATCTTATACGTTCCATTTTCTTTGGCCTGTTGATTACGCCCTGGGCGGTCTATTTCCTCTCGGTAGTAGTTGAGCAACTGGAGGAGTCCCGCCAGCGGCTGACCCGGCTGGTGGAAAAGCTGGAAGAGATGCGCGAGCGCGATCTGAAGCTCAACGTGCAGCTAAAAGACAACATCGCTCAGCTGAACCAGGAGATCTCAGATCGAGAAAAAGCGGAGGCTGAGCGCCAGACTACGCTGGAACAGCTGAAAATCGAGATGAAAGAGCGTGAGCAGACGCAGATCCAGCTTGAGCAGCAGTCTTCGTTCCTGCGCTCTTTCCTTGATGCCTCCCCGGACCTGGTTTTCTACCGCAATGAAGATAAAGAGTTTTCCGGCTGTAACCGGGCGATGGAGTTACTGACCGGAAAGAGCGAAAAACAGCTTATCAATCTGCGTCCGCAGGATGTCTACTCTCCGGAGGCGGCAGCCAAAGTTATCGAAACCGATGAGAAGGTGTTCCGTCACAACGTCTCCCTGACCTACGAGCAGTGGCTCGACTACCCGGACGGGCGCAAAGCCTGCTTCGAAATCCGTAAAGTGCCCTATTACGACCGCGTCGGGAAACGCCACGGGCTGATGGGCTTCGGGCGTGATATTACCGAGCGTAAGCGTTACCAGGATGCGCTGGAGCGCGCCAGCCGGGATAAAACGACCTTTATCTCCACTATCAGCCATGAACTGCGTACTCCGCTTAACGGTATCGTCGGGTTAAGCCGCATTCTGCTCGACACCGAACTGACGGCCGAGCAGGAGAAATATCTTAAAACCATCCATGTCTCGGCGGTTACGCTCGGCAATATCTTCAACGATATTATTGATATGGATAAGATGGAGCGGCGCAAAGTCCAGCTGGATAACCAGCCGGTGGATTTCACCAGCTTCCTGGCCGATCTGGAAAACCTCTCCGGTCTGCAGGCGCAGCAGAAAGGGCTACGCTTTGTGCTGGAGCCGACCTTGCCGCTGCCGCATAAGGTGGTGACCGACGGTACGCGCCTGCGCCAGATCCTGTGGAACCTGATCAGCAACGCGGTCAAATTTACCCAGAGTGGCCAGGTGGCAGTTCGCGTGCGCTACGGCGAGGGGGAGATGCTGCACTTCGAGGTGGAAGATTCCGGGATTGGTATTCCACAGGAGGAGCAGGACAAAATCTTTGCCATGTATTACCAGGTTAAAGACAGCCACGGGGGCAAACCCGCTACCGGGACCGGCATCGGTCTGGCGGTATCGCGCCGCCTGGCGAAGAGCATGGGCGGTGATATCACGGTGACCAGCAACCCTGGGCACGGCTCTGTATTTAAACTCAGCGTTCGGGCCCCGGCAGTGGCGGAAGAGGTCGAGGACACCTTTGCCCATGATGATATGCCGCTGCCTGCCCTGCATGTGCTGCTGGTGGAAGATATCGAGCTGAACGTGATTGTCGCGCGATCGGTGCTGGAGAAACTGGGCAGCAGCGTGGATGTTGCTATGACCGGTAAAGCCGCGCTGGAGATGTTCACGCCGGGCGAATATGACCTGGTGCTGCTGGATATTCAGTTGCCGGACATGACCGGGCTGGATATCTCGCGCGAACTGACGAGCCGTTACGCCAGCGACGAACTGCCGCCGCTGGTGGCGCTGACCGCCAACGTGCTGAAAGACAAAAAAGAGTACCTGGATGCCGGTATGGACGATGTACTGAGCAAACCGCTGGCGGTACCCGCCTTAACCGCCATGATCAAGAAGTTCTGGGACACCTGTGACGAAGAGGAGAGCACCATGACGAAGGTAGATACAGAGAAAGCACAGTCTTTGCTGGATATCGACATGCTCGAGCAGTACATCGATCTGGTTGGTCCGAAGTTGATCACCGATGGACTGGCCATCTTCGAGAAGATGATGCCGGGCTATTTAAACTTGCTCGAGTCAAACCTGACGGCGCGGGACAAGAAAGGCATCGTTGAAGAGGGACACAAGATCAAAGGTGCGGCCGGATCGGTGGGTTTGCGCCATCTGCAGCAGCTTGGACAGCAGATTCAGTCTCCGGATTTACCCGCTTGGGAAGATAACGTGGGTGAATGGGTTGAGGAGATGAAGCAGGAGTGGCAGAACGATGTCGCCGTGCTAAAAGCCTGGGTGGAAAGCAGAAAAAAATGACCCCGGTAGACCGGGGTGCGCGAATACTGCGCCAACACCAGGGAAATCTTGGCTGCGCCTGAATAGGAATAGTTTTTTCGTAAATGGCGTAGCCGGAAACTTTAGGCCGCACGCAGTTAAGATAGCAAATCTTAAATACGTTGTTACATGAATCAGTTAAATGTGTGAAGCATACCGTTTTAATCAGAATCTTTAATGTGCATTTAACATTTTTCGAGAGGGATCGCAGGATGAAAAAGGTTGGCGTGGTACTCAGCGGGTGTGGTGTTTACGATGGTTCTGAAATTCATGAAGCTGTTTTGACGCTACTGGCTCTGGCGCGTAACGGCGCCGAAGCGGTCTGCTTCGCACCGGATAAAACCCAGGTAGACGTGATCAACCACCTGACCGGCGAAACGATGGCCGAGAGCCGTAATGTCCTGATTGAGGCTGCGCGGATCGCCCGTGGACAGGTTCGTCCGCTCAGCGAGGCGCGGGCTACCGAGCTGGACGCGCTGATTGTGCCAGGCGGTTTTGGCGCGGCAAAAAACCTGAGTGATTTTGCCGCCCAGGGGAGTGGTTGCCGGGTAGACGGTGATTTAAAATCGCTGGCGCTGCAAATGCATGAAGCCGGCAAACCGTTGGGCTTTATCTGTATCGCCCCTGCGATGTTGCCGGCCATTTTTGATATGCCGCTGCGCCTGACCATCGGAACGGATATTGATACTGCTGAGGCTATCGAGGATATGGGCGGTGAGCATATCCCCTGTCCGGTGGATGATATCGTGGTCGACGAAGAGAACAGGATCGTCACCACACCCGCTTACATGCTGGCACAAACTATTGCGGAAGCGGCGACGGGCATTGAGAAGCTGGTTACGCGCGTACTGGTGCTCGCTGCATGAAGTTAAGACGTCCGAAAGCGGGTTGGTTAAGACGGATCGTCATTCGCATTCTGTTGGTTATGGCGGTCTTCTGGGGTGGGGGCATCGCCCTGTTCAGCTTTCTTCCGGTGCCGTTTTCAGCGGTAATGGTTGAACGTCAGGTGAGTAACTGGCTGAGCGGTAATTTCAGCTACGTTGCGCACTCTGACTGGGTGAGTATGGATGAGATCTCCCCCTGGATGGGGCTGGCCGTGATTGCCGCCGAAGATCAAAAATTCCCTCAGCACTGGGGGTTTGACGTCGGGGCGATCGAGAAGGCGCTAGCGCATAACGATCGTAACGAGAGCCGTATCCGCGGAGCATCCACGCTTTCTCAGCAGACGGCGAAAAACCTGTTTTTATGGGACGGTCGCAGCTGGGTGAGAAAGGGCTTTGAAGCCGGGCTGACGCTGGGGATCGAAACGGTGTGGAGTAAGAAACGGATCCTGACCGTATATCTCAATATCGCGGAATTTGGCGAAGGGATATTTGGTGTCGAAGCTGCGGCGCAGCGCTATTTCAACAAACCTGCCAGCCGTCTGACGGCGTCGGAGGCCGCGCTGCTGGCGGCTGTGTTACCGAACCCGATTCGCTTTAAGGCCAGTGCGCCATCAGGCTATGTACGTAGCCGTCAGGCATGGATCCTGCGCCAGATGCGCCAGCTCGGTAGGGAAGGATTTATGCAGGCCAATAAGCTGCATTAATCCTCATCAAACCCGGCGTTGAACAGCGCAATAACCGCTGCCAGCGCCTCCACTTCCTGCGGGCCGGTGGCTTCAATTTCAATCTGACGGCCCTTTGCCGAATCCAGCATCAGCAGAGCGATTACGCTGTTGGCTTCGGCTTCGGTGCCTTCGTCGTTACGCAGCAGCACTTCCGCGTCAAATCCCTGCATCAGTTCAAATAACTTCATCGCCGGGCGGGCATGCATGCCCAGCTTATTGGTGATTTCAACGGTCTGCTTTACGGTCATGTTTTACGTTTTTCCAGCGTACGATGACGGGACTGCACGTTTTTACCGCGCGAGCGGAAATAGTCAGCCAGTTGCTCAGCAATATAGACCGAACGGTGTTTGCCCCCGGTACAGCCAATCGCCACCGTCAGGTAGCTGCGATTGTTTGTCTCCAGCATCGGCAACCAGAGTTCAAGATAGCTGCGCGTCTGATAGATAAAGTTATGCACTTCCGTATGTCTGTCAAGGAAGGCAGCAACCGGCTTATCCAGGCCGGTCATCGGGCGCAGCTTCGGATCCCAGTGCGGGTTCGGTAAGAAGCGCACGTCAAACACGTAGTCTGCATCGATAGGGATACCGTGCTTAAAGCCGAACGATTCAAAGACCATCGTCAGCTCGCGTTCGCGTTTACCCAGTAATCGGGTACGCAGCATCTCCGCCAGCTCATGGACCGACATCTCTGAGGTATCGACGATCAGATCGGCGCGCGAGCGCAGCGGCTCCAGCAGATCGCTCTCCTGGTCAATGGCACTTTCCAGCGACAGGTTTTTACTGGAGAGCGGATGCAGCCGGCGGGTGTCACTGTAGCGACGAATCAGCGTGTTGCGATCGGCATCAAGGAACAGCAGCTGAGGTGAAAAGGCCTCCGGCAGGTTGCTCATCGCCTGCTCAAAGATCTCCGGCGATTCAGGCATGTTACGCACGTCGATGCTGACTGCCGCAGAGATCTGCCGATCCGCCAGCGAACGGGCCAGCTCGGGCAGAAGCACCACCGGCAGGTTATCCACGCAGTAAAAGCCCATATCTTCCAGCGCGCGCAGGGCGACCGATTTCCCGGAGCCCGAACGCCCGCTGACGATCATCAGCACCATGTACCGTTTCTCCTCAGGACCACAGATGTTAAAGCCATCACCCGATTACGCCTCATCCTGATTGCCTTCCGTTTCTGTAATAATTTGATAAAGCTCTTCGTCGCTCTGCGCCGCGCGTAAACGACGACAGATGGTTTTATCCGCCAGACGTTTAGCCACCAGCGAGAGCGTGTGCAGATGCGTTTTGGTCTGATCGGCTGGCACCAGCAGGGCAAACAGCAGATCGACCGGCTGGTTATCAATGGCATCGAAGGCGATAGGTGTTTCCAGTTGAACAAACACCCCTACAGCGCGCAGAGTATCCTCTTCCAGTTTGCCATGTGGAATGGCGATGCCGTTACCGATGCCGGTACTGCCCATTTTTTCGCGGGTGAGGATCGCTTCAAAGACCACTTGTGGCGCCAGACTCAGCTGTTTTGCGGCCAGTTCACTGATGATCTCCAGCGCACGTTTTTTGCTCTGGCAGTGAACGGCACTGCGGGTACATTCCTGATTAAGGACACTGCTCAGTTGTAGAGTGGAATCGTTATTCATCATAATTTCACCTAAGCGCTAACTGTACAAAGGGCCCGTTGTGTTTCACAACAGGCCGTCCTGCACCCGTTAACTGCCCGGACAATTAGTGTTGTTTCAGTTTGTCTTTATGTTTGTTTAGCTGTCGTGCCAGCTTGTCAATCAAGCCGTCGATAGCCGCGTACATGTCCTGCCCTTCCGCACTGGCATGGATTTCGCCCCCGTTGACGTGCAAGGTAGCATCCGAGATATGAGTCACTTTTTCCACTTTTAACACAACATAGACCTGGTTGATCCTCTCGAAATACTGCTCGAGCTTAGCGAATTTGGTATTCACAAATTCACGCAGGGATTCAGTGATTTCGACATTGTGTCCTGTGATGTTGAGCTGCATAGTGTCTTCCTTATCGGTTGTGTCAGACCAGTTGTTTACGCTGGTTTGACGGCGGAATGGATAAAGACTCTCGATACTTCGCAACAGTGCGGCGTGCCACCATGATACCTTGTTCGGACAGCATGGTGGTCAACTTACTGTCACTCAGCGGTTTCGCGGGGTTTTCCGCGGCGATCAATTTTTTCACCAGCGCCCGAATGGCCGTCGACGAGGCTTCGCCGCCGCCTTCGGTGTTGACATGGCTGGAGAAAAAATACTTAAGCTCAAAAATGCCACGCGGACTGTGCAGATACTTCTGCGTCGTCACGCGAGAAATGGTCGACTCATGCATCTCGACGGCCTGGGCGATATCCGCCAGCACCATCGGTTTCATAAACTCTTCACCTTGCTCAAAAAACGCCTGTTGCTGCTCCACGATGCAGCGGCTGACGCGCAGTAGTGTATCATTGCGGCTCTCAAGGCTTTTGATCAGCCAGCGGGCTTCCTGCAGATTACTGCGGATAAACTGGTTATCCGAGTCGTTGCGCGAGCTGGTGCACATTGAGGCGTATTGCTGATTGATTTGCAGGCGGGGAATGCTGTCGGAATTCAGCTCTACGGTCCACAGACCGTTATGTTTGCGCACCAGCACATCGGGAATAACATACTCCGGCTCGCTGGTCTGGATAGATTGCCCCGGGCGCGGATCCAGCGACTGGATCAGGTTGACCGCCTCTTTCAGGATCTCCTCTTTCAGCCGCGTGACGCGCATCAGTGAGCGGAAATCGTGGTTGGCAAGCAGATCCAGATGTTCGCTGATGATAAGCCGGGCCTCTTCCAGCCACGGGGTCTCTTTAACAAACTGCGAAAGCTGAATGAGCAGGCAGTCACGGAGATCTCTCGCGGCAACGCCAATCGGGTCAAAGCGCTGAACGCGTTTCAGGACCGCTTCGACCTCTTCAAGCTCAATCTCGTCATCGCCTATGCTCTCCAGAATATCGTCCAGCGACACGGTCAGATAGCCGGTCTCATCCACGGCATCCACAATGGAGGTGGCGATGGCGCGATCGGTATCGGAGAACGGCGTCAGCTCCACCTGCCACATCAGGTAATCCTGCAGTGACTGGGTGGTCTCGCCCTGATAGACCGGCAGCTCGTCATCCTGGTAGTCTGCGCGCGTACCGGATGGCGTGCCGGCGGTGTAGATCTCATCCCAGCTGGCATCGAGAGGGAGCTCGTCAGGCATCTCTTTTTGCTCAAGAGCATCCACCGTGTCGAGGGTCTCGTTATCCTGGCTTTGTTGCGTTTCTACCTCATCGTGAAGATCGGTTTGCTCGAGCAGAGGGTTACTTTCCAGCGCTTGCTGGAGCTCCTGCTGCAGTTCCAGCGTCGACAGTTGCAACAGACGAATAGCCTGTTGTAACTGCGGCGTCATTGCCAGCTGTTGGCTGAGCCTTAATTGCAAACCTTGCTTCATGTTCAGAGCATTTTTCTCCGTTTACGCGAGTCTTAACTTCTACCCTATCAGAGTCTGAAGTCTTCCCCAAGATACACGCGCTTAACATGATCGTCTTCGAGGATCTGCTGCGGGGTACCGTGGGCGATGAGGTGGCCCTGGCTGACGATATAGGCACGCTCACACACCGCCAGCGTCTCACGTACGTTGTGGTCGGTGATGAGAACCCCGAGGCCACTGTCGCGCAGATGCTCAATAATACGTTTGATATCGATAACCGAAATGGGGTCAACCCCGGCAAACGGTTCATCGAGCAGAATAAATTTCGGATTAGCCGCCAGCGCACGGGCAATTTCCACACGGCGGCGTTCACCGCCGGAGAGCGCCTGGCCCATGCTGTCGCGCAGGTGTTCGATATGGAACTCTTCCATCAGCTCGTTGGCGCGATCCTGACGCTGTTCGGCGGTCAGATCATCGCGGATCTGCAGCACCGCCATCAGGTTATCGAAAACGCTCAGACGACGGAAAATTGAGGCTTCCTGCGGCAGATAACCGATCCCGCGGCGCGCACGGGCGTGCAGGGGCAGCAGGCTGATATCTTCTTCATCAATAATGATGTTACCCGCGTCGCGCGGAACAATGCCCACCACCATATAAAAGGTGGTGGTTTTACCTGCGCCGTTAGGACCCAACAGGCCGACAATCTCGCCGGAGTTGACGGTCAAACTGACATCTTCCACGACGCGGCGGCCCTTATAGGCTTTGGCGAGATTCTTTGCAGTTAATGTTGCCATAACGAATTAGTTACTCTTTTTCTGTGCCGGGGCCTGATTGCTATTTTTGTCCTGCAGCTGCGATGGAACCAGTACGGTGGTCACGCGTTTGCCTTTCTCGCTGAAGGCCTGCATTTTCTGCTCTTTGACCAGGTAGGTGATCTTGTCGCCCTTGATGTTGCTGTCGAGCTGCTCCAGATACGCATTACCGGTAAGGACAACGAAATCTTTCGCCAGCTCGTAGTGCATCTGGGAGGCGTGGCCTTTCACCGGCTTGCCGTTATCCTGCATCTGATAGAAGGTGGCCGGGTTGCCGTAGCCATCGATAATCTCTTTCCCGTCCTCACCGCCAGGACGCGTCACCACCACTTTGTCGGCATTAATTTTGATGGTGCCCTGAGTCACAACCACGTTGCCGGTAAAGGTCACCACGTTGCCTTGCATATCGAGTGATTGCGTATCGGATTCGATATGAATCGGCTGCTCGGTATCACCCGTCACAGCAAGCGCAGGCAGGCTAAGGGCCAGCAGGGCGCTGGCTATAACACAATTAAGGCTGAGTTTGTTTGTTTTGAATTTCATAAGAGGTTCTAACCTTTTCAATCAGCTCTGCGTTCTTGCTGCGTAAGTTCCCGCGCATTCTCAGACCGCTGGAATTAAATGTTGTGCCGTATAACGTGACCAGATCCTGCGATGTTACATCCTGCGTCACAAGGTTTATCTGTGCGTTATCGGTCGTGATTTTGCGCAACTGCGCATCTGCGGTCAGCGCATTCACTTCAACATGGCCATACAGATAAAGCATACGGTCATTCGTCAGTTTTGCCCGATCTGCTTTAATCGACCATGTCGGAATTTTATCGGTATCAAACGTGGTCATCACGGGTTGAGTAAACCATGAGACGCCCTGTTCGGAAAAATACTCAACGTGCTGAGCGATAAGGCGATAATTCAGCGCCCCTTCCGGGCTGTAAACGACGGTATCGCTGTGATCGCTTTTATACGTTGGATCGTTGGTGTTGACCGTAGGCGCTTGTTCGTCGTCCCGGTCAGCGAGATTCACACCAATCAGTACCAGTGCGACAAGCGTTAGCAGAATAATAACCCAACGTCTGGTTTTACTCATATCGATTGCCCTTTGGCCTCATCAAGCTTACCTTGCGCCAGCAGTAACAGGTCGCAGACTTCTCGTACTGCGCCACGGCCACCGTTAATCCGGGTGACATAGTCAGCGCGTGGGATCAAAAGCGGATGGGCATCGGCCACGGCGATGCTAAGCCCAACTTCTGCCATCACTGGCCAGTCAATAAGATCGTCTCCGACATAGGCAACGTTTTCCGGGGCGATGGCAAGTTTACCAAGTAAGTCCCTGAAAGCGACCATCTTATCGGATTGCCCCTGATAGAGATGGGTAATGCCCAGCGTTTCGCACCGATCTTCTACCAGTTTAGCCTTACGTCCGGTGATGATGGCAACTTCTATGCCAGACGTCAGGGCACAGCGAATCCCATAGCCATCACGCACGTTGAACGCTTTCAGCTCTTCACCATTATTGCCCATGTAAATCAGGCCGTCTGACAGCACGCCATCCACATCCAGGATCAGCAGGCGAATTTTCTCGGCCTGCGACATCATCTGCGCGCTTACCGGGCCATAACAGGTTGCAAGGGATGCACCCGTATTAATCATTGTCTTATCCTTCATTACACTACGCCTGCGCGCAAAAGATCATGCATATGTACCACACCCAGTAACAGGTCGCCATCGGCAACCATAACGGAGGTGATATGGCGGGACTGCATCAGGTTCAGTACCTCAACGGCCAGCGTGCCGGGACGCACCCGAATGCCGCCTGAGGTCATCACATCGGCGATACCCAGCTTACGGACATCCACACCCATATCGAACACGCGACGGAGATCCCCATCGGTAAAGATACCCTCAATCTTCATCTGATCGTTGCAGATGACGGTCATCCCCAGGTTTTTACGGGTAATTTCCAGCAGCGCATCGCGCAGGGAGGCCTCTTTACTGACGTGCGGAATTTCATCCCCCGTATGCATAATATCATTCACGCGCAGCAGCAGTTTACGTCCCAGCGCACCGCCCGGATGGGAGAGGGCGAAATCTTCGGCGGTAAAGCCGCGCGCTTCCAGCAGGGCGACGGCCAGCGCATCACCCATAACCAGCGCGGCAGTGGTGCTGGAGGTCGGCGCCAGCCCCAGGGGACAGGCTTCTTTTGGCACTTTAACGCACAGGTGGATATCTGCGGCGCGCGCCATGCTGCTCTCCGGACGGCTCGTAATACAGATCAGGGGAACGTGCAGGCGTTTCAGGACCGGGATCAGCGCCAGGATCTCATTCGATTCGCCCGAGTTGGATAACGCAATGACGATATCCTGTGACGAAACCATACCCAAATCGCCATGCGCCGCTTCGCCGGGATGGACGAAAAACGCTTTCGTGCCGGTACTGGCGAAGGTCGCTGCCATTTTACGGCCAATATGGCCAGATTTACCCATCCCCATCACCACGACTTTGCCAGGACAGTGGAAAAGTTTTTCGCACGCCAGGCTAAAGTCCTGATTAATGTATTGATCTAACTGCGCCAGACCTTCACGTTCAATCTCCAGAACCTCTTTTCCTGCTTTCTGAAAGTCAAAACCCGGCTGCAATTCTATTTGCGACATAATGCGTTTCCGTTTACCCAGAGAGAAGCGGCGAGAGCCAGTACAGCATCGCCATCCATACGACAAATCCCACCGTCAGCAGCGCACCAGCGCCCTGACCAATCTGCCTTTTTCGCCGCCAGCAGAGCAGGGCGAAAATTACGCTGACTAAGACCATCACCCCATAATCGCGGCTGAACGCGAGCGGATTAAACGCGCCAGGGGCAATCAGGGCAGGCAGGCCAAGCACGATAGCAATATTAAAAATATTCGAGCCGATGATATTGCCAATCGCCATGTCGTCTTCACCCTTACGCGCCCCGGCGATAGCCGTTGCGAGCTCAGGCAAACTGGTACCAATGGCAATCACCGTCAGGCCGATGGTTAACTCGCTCATGGCGAAATAGTTGGCCAGAACCGTAGCGTTATCTACAATCATCTGCGTCGCCATGGGCATGATGATTAACGCCACGCCCAGCCAGAGCAGCGCGACGGGTAAGTTCCCCTCACGCGGCAGCTCTGCCACCTGTTCGCGGGTTAACGTGTCACTGCCTTGCTTTTCTGCCGCCCGGGCAAGCTTCACGATATAAAACAGCCAGATGACCGCCAGCGCCAGCAGAAAAATGCCATCGCTGAGGGTTAACTGCCCGTCATATAACACATAACCCGCCAGCAGGCTGACAATTAACATTAGCGGTAATTCACGCCGCAGAACATCAGAATGCACGCGAAAAGGATGCAGTAGCGCAGCCAGGCCCAGGATGAGCAAGATATTGACGATATTGGAGCCAATAGCCGTTCCCACCGCAAGATCAACCTGATCGTGCATCGAGGCGGCCGCAGAGACGATGATCTCCGGCAGGGAAGTGCCTACGCTGACCACCGTCATCCCAATAATCAGGGGGGGAACACCCAACAAACGGCAGAGGATAGAAGCGGAGAACACCAGACGGTCGGCACTGTAGACCACCAAAAGTAAACCAATTATTAACAGTGCCGTTGCAAGAAGCATCAAAAGTCCTTTCTTCAGGTATACTCGCCGGTCCACTGAGAAAAAATCTCTGCCGCTGCATACTGTCTGTAGATGTAACGAATCCTAATTTTGACTTTATGCGCTGTAAAAGTAAAACAAATGCCAGCTTTCGCTTACCTGCAGAGGTAATATTCTGTAAAAATGTTGGGTTTGCGGCGAAATCAGGCATCAAGCTGATCCTGAACCGGCAACAGAAAGGAAATGTACATGAGCCTGAATGAGGCGAATATAGTCGATGTCCGTGGCGTCAGCTTCACGCGCAGCAGCCGGGTCATTTTTGACAACATCTCTCTCACCGTGCCCCGCGGTAAAATTACCGCCATCATGGGCCCTTCCGGCATTGGTAAAACAACGCTGTTACGCCTGATTGGGGGGCAAATTCCGCCAGGCGAGGGCGAGATCCTTTTTGATGGCGAAAATATTCCGGCGATGTCACGTTCGCGCCTCTATACCGTGCGTAAACGCATGAGCATGCTGTTCCAGTCCGGGGCGCTATTTACTGACATGAATGTCTTCGATAATGTCGCCTACCCGCTGCGCGAGCATACGCGCCTGCCGCCGGCGCTGCTGAAAAGCACCGTGATGATGAAGCTCGAGGCTGTGGGACTGCGTGGGGCGGCGAAGCTGATGCCTTCTGAACTCTCTGGTGGTATGGCCCGCCGGGCGGCGCTGGCGCGCGCGATTGCGCTGGAACCCGATTTGATCATGTTCGATGAGCCGTTTGTCGGGCAGGACCCTATCACCATGGGCGTGCTGGTCAAACTTATCTCTGAGCTGAACAGCGCGCTGGGTGTAACCTGTATTGTGGTATCTCACGACGTACCGGAAGTGCTGAGCATTGCCGACTACGCCTATATCGTAGCGGATAAAAAAATTGTGGCGCATGGCAGTGCCCAATCATTGCAGACCAACAGCGATGCGCGAGTTCGTCAGTTCCTCGACGGCATTGCAGATGGCCCCGTGCCGTTCCGTTATCCTGCGGGTGATTATCATAAAGATCTATTGGGAATAGGGAGTTAAGCCACTCATGCTGTTAAATGCGTTGGCCGCTCTCGGACACCGTGGCATAAAAACCATCAGGACGTTCGGGCGTGCCGGGTTGATGTTATTCAATGCGCTGGTCGGGAAACCGGAATTCCGCAAACATGCCCCTCTGCTGGTACGCCAGCTGTATAATGTCGGCGTGCTGTCGATGCTCATTATCATCGTTTCCGGGGTCTTTATCGGGATGGTGCTGGGGCTGCAGGGGTATCTGGTTCTCACCACCTACAGCGCAGAAACCAGCCTCGGAATGCTGGTGGCGCTCTCCCTGCTGCGTGAGCTGGGGCCGGTGGTCGCCGCGCTGTTATTCGCAGGGCGTGCCGGTTCAGCGCTGACCGCTGAAATCGGCCTGATGCGCGCCACGGAGCAGCTCTCCAGTATGGAAATGATGGCCGTGGATCCGCTGCGTCGGGTCATCTCGCCGCGCTTCTGGGCCGGTATGATTTCGCTGCCGCTGTTAACGATCCTCTTTGTCGCGGTCGGCATCTGGGGCGGTTCGATGGTTGGCGTGCAGTGGAAAGGGATCGATGCCGGCTTCTTCTGGTCAGCGATGCAAAGCGCCGTTGACTGGCGTCTGGATCTGGTTAACTGCCTGATTAAAAGCGCGGTATTTGCCGTGACGATCACCTGGATTGCGCTGTTCAATGGCTACGATGCGATCCCGACCTCTGCCGGTATCAGCCGGGCAACCACCCGTACCGTTGTTCATTCGTCGCTGGCCATACTGGCTCTGGATTTTGTGCTCACCGCACTGATGTTTGGGAAATGAGTTCATGCAAACGAAAAAAGTAGAAATTTGGGTTGGCGTATTTGTCCTGCTGGCGCTGCTGGCAGCACTCTTTTTAAGCTTTAAAGTGGCGGACGTAACGACCATCCGCACCGAGCCGACATACCGTATTTATGCCACCTTCGATAACATCGGTGGCCTGAAGAGCCGTTCTCCGGTGCGTATTGGCGGGGTGGTAGTAGGGCGTGTTGCCGATATCACCCTCGATGAGAAAACCTATCTGCCACGCGTGGCGCTGGATATCGAAGAGCGCTACAACCATATCCCGGACACCAGCTCCCTCTCTATCCGTACATCCGGTCTGTTAGGGGAACAATATCTGGCGCTGAACGTCGGTTTTGAGGATCCCGAGCTGGGAACGACTATCCTGAAAGACGGTGGCGTGATTCAGGATACGAAATCAGCCATGGTGCTGGAAGATATGATTGGTCAGTTCCTTTACAACAGCAACAGTAAAGGGGGTGACGAGAATCAAGCTGCGCAGACCCCTGCGCAGAGTGACATTACGCCGCCTGTTGGCACGACGAATTCATCTCAGGAGAAGTAATTCATGATTAAACGACTGTTAATGGTTGCCATGCTGATGATTGCCCCTCTGACTGCAGCTAACGCAGCCGATCAGAGCAATCCTTATCAACAGATGAATGAGGCAGCAAAGAAAACCTTCGATCGCCTTAAAAATGAGCAGCCGAAGATCCGCTCCAATCCTGATTACCTGCGTGATGTGGTTGACCAGGAACTGCTGCCCTATGTCCAGGTGAAATATGCCGGCGCGCTGGTGCTGGGCCGTTACTACAAAGACGCAACGCCTGCGCAGCGCGAAGCCTATTTCGCTGCGTTCCGTGAATATCTGAAGCAGGCCTACGGTCAGGCTCTCGCCATGTACCACGGTCAGACGTATCAGATCGCACCGGAACAGCCGCTGGGTTCTGCGACCATCGTGCCTATTCGCGTGACCATCGTCGATCCGAACGGTCGTCCGCCAGTGCGTCTGGATTTCCAGTGGCGTAAGAACACCCAGAGCGGTAACTGGCAGGCTTACGACATGATTGCGGAAGGCGTCAGCATGATCACCACCAAGCAGAACGAATGGAGCGATCTGCTGCGTACCAAGGGCATTGATGGTCTGACCGCGCAGCTGAACAGCATCGCACGTCAGAAAATTACCCTGGAAGGAAACAAGTAATTATGTCGCAGTTGAGCTGGACCCGTGAGGGTGAGACGTTATTACTCTCAGGCGAGCTGGATCAGGATTATCTGAATCCTCTGTGGGATGCGCGGGACGATGCCATGAAGGGGGTTTCCCGTATCGACCTGAGCGGTATCTCTCGCGTGGATACGGCGGGTGTAGCGTTGCTGGTTCATCTGGTCTCAGCGGGCAAGCAGCAGGGCATCCCGGTGACGCTTTCGGGCGTCAGCGACAATGTCGTCACCCTGGCCCAGCTCTATAATCTGCCGGAAGACGTATTGCCCCGCTAATTTTTTCAGTACGTTACTATCAAAAGCCCTGACAGTTTCATCGTCGGGGCTTTTTGCTTATTTAAGACCGCGCCACTTTGCTCTAAGATGTTGGGCTTGTTTTCACTACCAGATGATATAGAACCCATGGAAAATCATGAAATCCAGACAGTGCTGATGAACGCACTTGCCCTTCAGGAAGTCCACGTCTCCGGCGACGGCAGCCACTTTCAGGTTATTGCTGTGGGTGAGATTTTTGACGGCATGAGCCGCGTGAAGAAGCAGCAGGCTGTCTATGCGCCGCTGATGGAATATATCGCGGATAATCGTATCCATGCCCTGTCGATCAAGGCGTTTACCCCTACAGAGTGGGCACGCGATCGCAAACTAAACGGTTTTTGAGCTGAGGGTGATTTGCCCGCAGCACGGTTGAATTCATACAGAGAGTAATTACATGGACAAATTTCGTGTTCAGGGGCCGACGCGTCTCCAGGGCGAAGTCACAATTTCCGGCGCTAAAAATGCCGCGCTGCCGATCCTCTTCGCCGCACTGCTTGCGGAAGAGCCGGTAGAGATCCAGAACGTACCGAAGCTGAAAGACATTGATACCACCATGAAACTGCTCGGCCAGTTGGGTACCAAGGTTGAGCGTAACGGATCCGTATGGATCGATGCCAGCAACGTAAATAACTTCTCAGCCCCTTACGATCTGGTGAAGACCATGCGCGCATCCATCTGGGCGCTGGGTCCGCTGGTGGCCCGTTTTGGGCAGGGCCAGGTCTCTCTGCCGGGCGGGTGCGCCATTGGTGCGCGTCCGGTGGATCTGCACATTTTTGGCCTTGAGAAGCTGGGCGCAGAAATTAAGCTGGAAGAGGGCTACGTGAAGGCCTCCGTGAATGGCCGTCTGAAAGGCGCCCACATCGTGATGGACAAGGTAAGCGTTGGCGCTACCGTCACCATCATGTCCGCAGCGACGCTGGCCGAAGGGACCACCATCATCGAGAACGCCGCGCGCGAGCCGGAGATCGTGGATACCGCGAACTTCCTGAATACGCTGGGCGCGAAGATCACCGGTCAGGGCACCGATCGTATTACCATTGAAGGCGTTGCACGTCTGGGTGGTGGTGTATATCGCGTCCTGCCTGACCGTATCGAAACCGGGACCTTCCTGGTCGCTGCAGCCATCTCCGGCGGTAAGATCGTCTGCCGCAACGCCCAGCCTGATACGCTGGACGCGGTACTGGCAAAACTGCGCGAAGCGGGTGCCGATGTTGAAACTGGCGAAGACTGGATCAGCCTGGATATGCACGGTAAGCGTCCGAAAGCCGTTAACGTGCGTACCTCTCCGCATCCGGCATTCCCGACCGATATGCAGGCCCAGTTCACTCTGCTGAACCTGGTGGCGGAAGGGACGGGTGTGATCACTGAAACGATCTTTGAAAACCGTTTTATGCACGTACCGGAACTGATCCGTATGGGCGCCCACGCTGAGATCGAAAGTAATACCGTGATCTGTCATGGCGTAGAGAAACTGTCTGGTGCTCAGGTGATGGCAACCGATCTGCGTGCTTCTGCGAGCCTGGTGCTGGCAGGTTGTATTGCGGAAGGTACGACGCTCGTGGATCGTATTTATCACATCGATCGCGGCTATGAACGCATTGAAGATAAACTGCGCGCCCTGGGTGCAAATATTGAGCGTGTAAAAGGCGAGTAATCGTCCCGGCAGCCCCCTGCCACATTGACCGGGGGGTTGCTAGTCCCGTTTAGATGAGCGTCATTCCTGGCGCTCTTTTTCTTGTTTTTTCTGGCGCATCATGCGCGTTCTGTCGACAAATTCGTGCGTGATCGGGTCGTGGTAGCGCGATGGCCAGATAATCCAGGGGTCAGTGCCGAGTGCCGTAGCAATGATCAGTTCTCCCTTTGGCCAGGGGCGGGTCAGCGCATTTGCCAGGGTGGATGAACTCAGGCCATTACGGCGGGATTCTGCAGCAAGCGATGTTCCCTTTTTACGCAGCGCGGCGATGATATCGGCCGAGTGCCAGTCGGTAAATTTCTTATCCATTCAGCTATCCCTCTGTTCGGGTACATGTACGTCATTTCCTCTTAAATGACAGTGTTACTATACCTTCTTCGAACATCGGTTCTAAAAAGTTCGCATTACAGGAGGCAATATTCGGATTTTGCCAGGGCTTTAATCATACGGCCTGTAAGCGGATTATTTAACAATTTGATGGATAAAAACTGGAGCTTATTGGAACTCTCTTTTCACGTAAAAGAGAGTTCATTGAGGATTATCGATCGCGCTGAACGGCAATATGCGCGAGCCCGATCAGGGCATCTCGCCATGGGCTGTCAGGGATGACCTGAAGTGCGGCGATCGCTTTATCGGCCTCTTCCTCTGCACGCTGGCGCGTCCATTCCAGGGAACCACAGGTTGCCATTGCTTCCAGTACTGGTTCCAGAAGGTGTCGGCCGTTTCCTTGCTCAATGGCTTCGCGGATAAGCTTAGCCTGCTCAGGGGTGCCGTTACGCATAGCATGCAGCAGCGGCAGCGTCGGTTTACCTTCGTTCAGGTCATCACCGACGTTCTTGCCGAGCGTTTCGCCGTCGGCGCTATAGTCGAGCAGATCGTCAATCAGCTGGAAGGCGGTGCCAAGGTAGCGCCCGTAATCCTGCAGCCCACGCTCCTGCTCGTCAGTACAGCCGGCCAGAATACCGGAGCACTGGGCAGCGGCCTCAAACAGACGGGCGGTTTTGCTGTAGATCACCCGCATGTAGCTCTCTTCGGTGATGTCCGGGTCGTTGACGTTCATCAGCTGCAGAACTTCACCTTCCGCGATGACGTTCACCGCTTTGGACATCACTTCCAGGATCTTCAACGATCCCAGGCTGGTCATCATCTGGAAAGCGCGCGTATAGATAAAATCGCCTACCAGTACGCTGGCTGCATTGCCGAACGCGGCGTTGGCAGTGGCTTTGCCACGACGCATATCGGACTCATCGACAACGTCATCATGCAGCAGCGTGGCGGTATGGATAAATTCGATCAGCGCTGCGATCGTTACGTGCGCGTTCTCCTGATAGCCGACCGCGCGGGCGGCCAGCACAGCGATCATCGGACGGATGCGTTTACCCCCGCCGCTGACGATGTAATAACCCAACTGATTGATTAGTTGAACGTCAGAATCGAGCTGTTCCAGGATCGCTGCATTCACACCCGCCATATCTTGCGCGGTTAACTCATTGATTTTTTCTAAATTCATCGCAAAAGCCGGGCTTTAAGTCCTGTTTACCACATGTCAAATGGGCTAACGAAGGGTTCGGTTTATCAATAGTAGCGCTGATTGTACTGAAAAAACGCGGCAGATAAACGTTACCGTACGTGTTGTGTTTTTTTTCTTCATGTATTGACTGTAGCACTTGTCAAAGGCTCGCGTTTTGCGTAATATTCGCGCCCTATTGTGAATATTTATAGCGCACTCTGAATCACACGAGGATGTGCGCGGAAGCGGAGTTTATATGTACGCGGTTTTCCAAAGTGGTGGTAAACAACACCGAGTAAGCGAAGGTCAGACCGTTCGCCTGGAAAAGCTGGACATCGCAACTGGCGAATCTATTGAATTCGCTGAAGTTCTGATGATCGCAAACGGTGAAGAAGTCAAAATCGGCGTTCCTTTCGTTGATGGCGGCGTTATCAAAGCTGAAGTTGTTGCTCATGGTCGTGGCGAGAAAGTTAAAATCGTTAAGTTTCGTCGTCGTAAACACTACCGTAAGCAGCAGGGCCACCGTCAGTGGTTCACTGATGTGAAAATTACTGGCATCAGCGCCTAAGACCTGAGGAGAGATTTAAATGGCACATAAAAAGGCTGGCGGCTCCACACGTAACGGTCGCGATTCAGAAGCTAAACGCCTCGGCGTTAAGCGTTTCGGTGGCGAAACCGTTCTGGCGGGTAGCATCATCGTTCGTCAGCGTGGCACTAAGTTCCACGCGGGTAACAACGTAGGTTGCGGTCGTGACCACACTCTGTTTGCTAAAGCAGACGGTAAAGTGAAATTTGAAGTTAAAGGCCCGAACAACCGTAAATACATCAGCATTGTTGCTGAGTAAGGTTTTCTCGGTCCGGTAACGGATTAAAGCCCCGCAACGTGTTGCGGGGCTTTTTACATTGGAAACCCGGTAATTTTTTCGGTAGGGAAAACGGGCATGAAGCAGCAGGCCGGCATTGGTATTCTTTTGGCGCTCACTACCGCAATGTGCTGGGGTGCGCTGCCAATTGCAATGAAGCAGGTACTGGAAGTGATGGAGCCGCCAACGGTGGTCTTCTACCGCTTCCTGATGGCCGGTATTGGATTGGGCATTATCCTTGCGCTAAAGGGTAAGCTCCCTCCGCTGCGCATCTTTCGCAAACCGCGCTGGCTGGTGCTGCTGGCGATTGCGACAGGCGGCCTGTTCGGGAACTTCATTCTGTTCAGTTCTTCCCTGCAATACCTCAGTCCCACGGCCTCGCAGGTAATTGGCCAGCTCTCGCCGGTAGGCATGATGGTTGCCAGCGTCTTTATCCTGAAGGAGAAGATGCGCGGCACGCAGATTATCGGGGCACTGATGCTGCTTTGCGGTCTGGTGTTGTTCTTCAATACCAGTCTGATAGAGATTTTTACCCGCCTGACGGATTACACCTGGGGTGTGATTTTTGGGGTGGGCGCGGCGGCGGTATGGGTAAGTTATGGCGTCGCGCAAAAGGTGTTATTACGCCGTCTGGCGTCACAGCAGATTCTGTTTTTGCTGTACACTTTATGTACTATTGCCCTGTTGCCACTGGCGAAGCCGGGAGTCATTTCCCAGTTAAGCGACTGGCAGCTGGCGTGTCTGATCTTTTGTGGTCTGAACACGTTAGTGGGTTATGGCGCGCTGGCAGAAGCGATGGCGCGCTGGCAGGCAGCGCAGGTAAGTGCGCTGATTACGCTAACGCCACTATTTACACTGTTATTTTCAGATTTATTATCAATGGCCTGGCCCGATTTCTTCGTCAAACCGATGTTAAACCTGTTGGCTTATCTCGGTGCGTTTGTCGTGGTTGCGGGCGCGATGTATTCCGCCATTGGTCATCGTCTTTGGGGACGTTGGCGCAAAAATGAAGCGGCCCCCGCTCAGGCGAATGATTTACGGAGAGTAAAATGAAGTTTGTTGATGAAGCAACGATCCTGGTCGTGGCAGGTGATGGCGGTAATGGTTGCGTAAGCTTCCGCCGCGAAAAATACATTCCCCGTGGCGGCCCTGACGGCGGCGACGGCGGCGACGGCGGTGACGTGTGGTTAGAGGCGGACGAAAACCTCAACACCCTGATCGATTACCGTTTCGAAAAATCATTCCGTGCTGAGCGCGGTCAGAATGGCCAGAGCCGTGACTGTACCGGTAAACGCGGAAAAGACGTCACGGTTAAAGTCCCTGTCGGAACGCGCGTTATCGATCAGGGTACTGGCGAAACCATGGGTGATATGACCAAGCATGGTCAGCGCCTGATGGTCGCTAAAGGCGGCTGGCATGGTCTGGGTAACACCCGTTTCAAATCCTCCGTTAACCGTACCCCGCGTCAGAAGACGATGGGTACGCCGGGTGATAAGCGCGATCTGCAGCTGGAACTGATGCTGCTGGCGGACGTGGGTATGCTGGGGATGCCAAACGCAGGTAAATCCACCTTTATCCGTGCTGTCTCTGCGGCCAAACCAAAAGTGGCCGACTATCCGTTTACCACCCTGGTACCCAGCCTCGGCGTGGTGCGTATGGACAACGAGAAGAGCTTCGTCGTGGCCGATATCCCGGGCCTGATCGAAGGCGCTGCCGAAGGGGCGGGCTTGGGTATTCGCTTCCTGAAGCACCTTGAGCGTTGCCGCGTTCTGCTGCACCTCATCGATATCGATCCTATCGACGGTTCCGATCCGGTGGAAAACGCCCGTATCATTATCGGCGAGCTGGAAAAATACAGCGACAAACTGGCTGCCAAGCCGCGCTGGCTGGTCTTCAACAAGATCGACCTGATGGATAAAGCGGAAGCCGAAGCGAAGGCGAAAGCCATTGCCGAAGCGATGGGCTGGGAAGACAAGTACTATCTCATCTCCGCCGCAAGCCAGATGGGCGTGAAAGAGCTGTGCTGGGATGTGATGACCTTCATCATCGAGAACCCGGTAACGCAGGCAGAAGAAGCGAAACAGCCTGAGAAAGTCGAATTCATGTGGGATGACTACCACCGTCAGCAGCTTGAAGAGCAGGTGGAAGAAGACGACGAAGAGTGGGATGACGACTGGGATGAAGATGACGAAGAAGGCGTCGAATTCATCTATAAGCGTTAAGACCGTCAAGAGCCCCCTTATCAAGGGGGCTTTTTAATTCAGTGTTTCTGGCAGCCAGCAGGTGACTATCAAGCCGCCTTCGGGGCGATTCTCCAGCGTCAGCTTGCCGCGATGCAGCTGTACAATACGCTGAACGATGCTCAGCCCTAGCCCGCTTCCGCCATAGCGTTGATCGATGCGGCGAAACGGCTCGGTAATCGACTGGCGATGGGCTTCATCTATGCCAGGCCCCTGATCGCTGACGCTCACCTGCGTACCGCCGTCGACCTCCTGCATGGCGACTTCAATAGTGGTTCCCGCCGGGCTGTAACGCACTGCGTTTTCCAGCAAATTGCGCAACATTAGCCGTAACAGGATTGCATCGCCCTGTACGTTCTGTGGGCTCGCCTGCGGCCAGATGAGGGTATGGCTTTTTACCTCATTCTCCAGCGCCAGCGGCGCAATAATGGCTTCGCTCCAGTTAACCGTGTCGTAGTGGCCGCTGGCCATAGCTTGACCCGCCCGGGCCAGCATTAGCAGCTGCTCTACGGTATGCATCAGTTGATCGATTCGGGTAATCAGCGTCGTCGCCTGAGGCGAGCCTGACTGCGCCATCAGCTCCAGATGCAGGCGAATACCCGCCAGCGGCGTACGCAGCTCATGTGCGGCATCAGCGGTGAACAGGCGCTCCTGCTGAATGGTTTGATCCAGCCGGGCGAGCAGTTGATTCAGCGAGGTGGTGACGGCGCCTATTTCCTCCATATCGGAGTACATCGGCAGCGGCGTAAGATTATCGGCAGAACGGTTCGCAAGGCTGGTGCGTAGCTGATTCAGCGGACGGGTGATCCAGCTGACGGCCCAGAAAGAGAAGAGCAGGGTAAATCCGACCATCACCAGCGAAGGGACCAGCAACGAGGCGATCGCCTCCCGGATCTCTTTCTCGACATGCTGGTTGCGGGATTTTGCCGACAGCGTCTCGCTCACCAGAAAGCTAATTTGCTCCCGGCTCTCATGCCAGAGCCAGATGACGCTGATCAGTTGAAAGAAAAGCAGAATGACTGCCAACAGCACCATCAGACGACGGCGCATGCTGTTCATTTTTGACTCTCAAGGCGATATCCCACGCCGCGTACCGTTTTGATCCGGTCTTTGCCCAGCTTGCGTCGCAGATTATGAATATGCACCTCCAGCGTATTAGAGCCGGGATCGTCCTGCCAGGAGTAAATATCCTGCTGTAAGGTTTCCCGGTGGACGGTCTGACCGGTGCGCATAATCAGCCGGGTTAGCAGAGCAAACTCTTTAGGGGTCACTTCGACCGGCTGGGATTGCTGTAAAACCTGCTGGGTTTGCAGATTTAACGTCAGATCGCCATCGCTGAGCAGGTTATCGCTGTGCCCCTGATAGCGCCGGATCAACGCTCTGGCGCGCGCCTGAAGTTCTGCCAGCGCAAAGGGCTTCACCAGATAGTCATCGGCACCGGAGTCCAGGCCGTTAATCCGGTCTTCCAGCGCGTCGCGGGCGGTCAGGATCAGCACAGGATTATCGATACCCCGTCGGCGCCACTGGCTTAGCAGGGTGGCGCCATCTTTATCGGGCAGGCCAAGATCGAGGATCACCAGGCTGTATTCGCCGCTCTGGATAAGGCCATCAGCTTCGGCGGCGGTACCCGCGCAATCAAGCGTGTAACCTTCAGCCGAGAGCGCCAGCGCCAGTCCTTCCTGTAACAGCAGATCGTCTTCAACAATGAGTAATTTCATCGCTAGTTGTTCTGATAAATGTCCTTGTAAAGCCGGCTTTCAAAGCGCACCAGCGGGATACGGCGGTTACGCTGGTCGGCAGGTTCCACCGCGTAGCCAGAAAGATACTGCACGAATGCCATCCGCTGTCCGCTGGCGGTGGTGATAAACCCGGCAAGGTTATACACCCCCTGCAGGGAGCCCGTTTTGGCGGAGACTTTGCCATCGACGCCCGCGGCGTGCAGGCCCGCACGGTACTGCAGGGAGCCGTCATAACCGGCGAGCGGCAGCATTGAGATAAAGTTTAGTTCAGTGTCGTGCTGAGCAATGTACTGAAGGACCTGCATCATGGTGGCAGGAGAGATCAGGTTATGGCGCGACAGACCCGAACCATCGACTGCGATGGTGTTGCCAAGATCGATGCCAGCCTGCTGGCGGAGGATCTGACGAACCGCATCTGAACCGGCACGCCAGGTGCCAGGTACGCCAAAGCGGGCATGCCCAATCATGCGAAATACGGTATCGGCGATCATGTTGTCCGATTTTTTCAGCATGATCTTCAGCAGATCGTGCAGCGGCGCCGACTGCTTACTGGCAATCACGGTGCCGGGCTCGTTGCTCTGCGTCTGACGCAGCAGGGTACCGCTGTAAGTGATGTTGGCCTGCTTCAGTTCATTCTTAAGGATCGCCCCGGCATAGCTTGCGCCATCCTGAATGGCGAAGGCCAGCGGCAGTGGATCGGCCCGCTGCGTCAGGCAGCCGGTCAGGGTAAAGCGGTTCAAATCGCCCGGGACGACATCCAGTTCGCAGTACTGCGCTTCCGGGGAACCTTTCGCCAGGGTACGCACCTGGCTGAACATGTTGACCGGATAGTAAGAGGCCACCCGAATGAAGGCTAAATCGTTCGGTTTGGGCGCGCTGTATAACGAAATGGAGAAGCAGTTGCGATCGACGATCGCGGCCGCGGGCGGGGCGCTAAAGCACTGAGTCATATCATTCCACGGCCAGCCGGGGGCTTTATCGTGGCTGGCAAAAATGGACGTATCGATAAGCACATTGCCTTCAATGCGCTGTACGCCAGACTTCTTTAGCACGGCGACCATGTTGCGGATATCCTGACGCTTAAATGTCGGATCGCCGCCAAAACGGGCAATAAGATCGCCTTTCAGCACACCGTTCTCAATGTTGCCTTTGCTTTCAAGCGTGGTCGTAAAACGAAAGTCGGGCCCAAGCTGCAGCAGGGCAGCCAGCGCCGTGATCACCTTTTGGGTACTGGCAGGCAGCGCCATCTGCTGGCTGTGATAATCAATCTCAGGCGCCTGAGCTCCTACCTTTTGCACGACCAGGGCAAGATTGGCGCCATCGGGCAGCTGATTAATATACTCATCAACGTTCGCTGCCTGGACAGTGAACGCAATAGTGGTGGTCAATCCGATGATAAATCTGGAAAATCGCATAATCTCGCGCTAACAACCCGGAAACAAACCGTCATACTACGGCCCAACGCCCTGTAAAGTAAACGATGACCCATACTGAACTTCGCGTTAAAATACGTATCAAACTGAAAAATTGCTGCTGACCTGGAACATTGTTTCCGGGTCAGTTTTCTTTTGCTTCTGACCTGTGCCAGGCTGTGATGCCTGCGGGGCCAGTAGTCGGGTCGGTTAACCGTACCTAACAGGAATGTCAAAGAGGTATAACAAATGCAAGCTATTCCGATGACCTTACGTGGTGCTGAAAAACTGCGTGAAGAGCTGGATTTTTTGAAATCTGTTCGCCGCCCTGAAATCATCGCCGCCATTGCGGAAGCACGTGAGCATGGCGATCTGAAAGAGAATGCTGAGTATCACGCCGCGCGTGAGCAGCAGGGGTTCTGCGAAGGGCGTATCAAAGATATCGAAGCCAAGCTGTCAAATGCGCAGGTGATTGATATCACAAAAATGCCAAATAACGGACGCGTGATTTTTGGCTCTACCGTCACCGTGATCAATCTGGATACGGACGAAGAGGTCTCCTACCGCATCGTGGGTGATGACGAGGCTGATTTTAAGCAGAATCTGATCTCAGTAAACTCGCCAATCGCACGCGGTCTGGTGGGGAAAGAGCAGGACGATGTCGTCACCATCCGTACGCCAGGCGGCGAAGTGGAATTCGAAATTACCAAGGTTGATTACCTGTAATTCGCATCCCCGGACAGATGTTGATAGATTGTAAAGATAGGAAAAAGGCCGCATAGCGGCCTTTTATCAACTCAAGGAGCATGGCATTTTGCTCACCTGCTAAAGAAAAACCCCTCGTTTTACACAGTAAATGTGTTCAATTCAGGATAATCTTAGCGTGGCAGCGAGATTTTACGCTCTTTAGATGGGCGGTAGAGCACCAGCGTTTTACCGATGACCTGTACATTACAGGCGCCGGTCTCGCGCACGATTGCTTCCACGATCAAGGTCTTGGTGTCTCTGTCTTCAGAGGCGATTTTCACCTTGATTAATTCGTGGTGCTCCAGCGCTTGTTCAATCTCGGCCAGTACCCCTTCGGTCAAACCATTGTTGCCAAGCATAACTACAGGCTTGAGCGGATGTGCCAGACCTTTAAGGTGCTGTTTTTGTTTAGTACTTAGATTCATCGTATATTTTTGCTTACGTTGGGATTGAAAACGGTTCATTCTACCGCCATCTCCCTAATATCGCCAAATTGCTGAGTGGAAATTTACACCACAGGCTACGATGAACCAGGACGGAAAGTTAAATGACAGGTAAAAAGCGTTCTGCTAGCTCGAGCCGCTGGCTCCAGGAACACTTTAGCGATAAATATGTTCAACAGGCACAGAAAAAGGGGTTACGTTCCCGTGCCTGGTTTAAACTTGATGAAATACAGCAAAGTGACAAACTCTTTAAACCGGGGATGACAGTTGTTGACCTCGGTGCAGCGCCCGGTGGATGGTCGCAATATGCGGTAACGCAAATCGGCGGAACGGGCCGAATTATCGCCTGCGATCTTTTACCTATGGATCCTATCGTTGGTGTGGACTTCCTTCAGGGCGATTTTCGTGATGAATTAGTACTGAAAGCGTTACTTGAACGGGTAGGTGACAGTAAAGTTCAGGTTGTCATGTCCGATATGGCGCCAAATATGTGCGGAACACCGGCGGTGGATATCCCCCGCTCCATGTATCTGGTAGAACTGGCGTTAGAAATGTGTCGTGATGTATTAGCGCCGGGTGGTAGTTTTTTAGTAAAGGTGTTCCAGGGCGAAGGTTTCGAGGAGTATCTGAAGGAAATTCGCTCCCTGTTTACGAAGGTCAAAGTTCGTAAACCGGACTCTTCGCGTGCGCGTTCACGTGAAGTGTATATTGTAGCGACCGGGCGAAAATGATAACCGGTGAATTTCAGGCGAAAGTTTGAAATAAATCGGATACAGAGTATCCTGACGCTGTTTTTAACACAGTTGTAATAAGAGGTTAATCCCTTGAGTGACATGGCGAAAAACCTAATACTCTGGCTGGTCATTGCCGTTGTGCTGATGTCAGTATTCCAGAGCTTTGGGCCCAGCGAGTCTAATGGCCGTAAGGTGGACTACTCTACCTTCCTGCAAGAGGTCAACCAGGATCAGGTTCGCGAAGCGCGTATCAACGGACGTGAGATCAACGTTACCAAGAAAGATAGTAACCGTTACACGACTTACATTCCGGTGAACGATCCTAAGCTGCTTGATAACCTGCTGACTAAAAACGTTAAGGTTGTCGGCGAGCCGCCGGAAGAGCCAAGCCTGCTGGCTTCTATCTTCATTTCCTGGTTCCCGATGCTGCTGCTTATCGGCGTCTGGATCTTCTTTATGCGTCAGATGCAGGGCGGCGGTGGCAAAGGCGCCATGTCGTTCGGCAAGAGCAAGGCGCGTATGCTGACGGAAGACCAGATCAAAACCACTTTTGCTGACGTTGCAGGTTGCGACGAAGCGAAAGAAGAGGTGGGTGAACTGGTTGAATACCTGCGTGAGCCGAGCCGTTTCCAGAAACTAGGCGGTAAGATCCCGAAAGGCGTTCTGATGGTAGGTCCTCCTGGTACCGGTAAAACCCTGCTGGCGAAAGCCATCGCAGGTGAAGCGAAGGTGCCGTTCTTTACCATTTCCGGTTCTGACTTCGTTGAAATGTTCGTGGGTGTGGGTGCATCTCGTGTGCGTGACATGTTCGAACAGGCCAAGAAAGCCGCACCGTGCATCATCTTCATCGATGAAATCGACGCCGTAGGCCGCCAGCGTGGCGCGGGCCTGGGCGGTGGTCACGATGAACGTGAGCAGACGCTGAACCAGATGCTGGTTGAGATGGATGGCTTTGAAGGTAACGAAGGCATTATCGTTATCGCCGCAACTAACCGTCCGGACGTTCTTGACCCTGCGCTGCTGCGTCCAGGTCGTTTTGACCGTCAGGTTGTGGTTGGTCTGCCAGACGTTCGTGGCCGTGAGCAGATCCTGAAAGTGCATATGCGTCGCGTACCGCTCTCTCCGGACATCGATGCGGCAATTATTGCACGTGGTACGCCGGGCTTCTCCGGTGCCGATCTGGCTAACCTGGTGAACGAAGCTGCACTGTTTGCTGCCCGTGGCAACAAGCGTGTGGTCTCCATGGTGGAGTTCGAGAAAGCGAAAGACAAAATCATGATGGGTGCGGAACGTCGCTCCATGGTGATGACGGAAGCGCAGAAAGAGTCCACGGCTTACCACGAAGCGGGTCACGCGATTATCGGTCGCCTGGTGCCGGAACACGATCCGGTGCATAAAGTGACGATTATTCCACGTGGCCGTGCGCTTGGCGTAACGTTCTTCCTGCCGGAAGGCGATGCTATCAGTGCCAGCCGCCAGAAACTGGAAAGCCAGATTTCAACCCTCTATGGTGGTCGTCTGGCAGAAGAGATTATCTACGGTGTGGAACATGTTTCGACCGGTGCGTCTAACGACATTAAAGTCGCGACCAACCTGGCGCGTAACATGGTGACCCAGTGGGGCTTCTCCGACAAACTTGGTCCGCTGCTCTATGCGGAAGAAGAAGGCGAAGTGTTCCTTGGCCGCAGCGTGGCGAAAGCGAAACATATGTCCGATGAGACAGCTCGTATCATCGACCAGGAAGTGAAAGCGCTGATTGAACGTAACTACGGTCGCGCCCGTCAGATCCTGAATGACAATATGGATATCCTGCACGCCATGAAAGATGCGCTCATGAAATATGAGACCATCGATGCGCCGCAGATTGATGACCTGATGGCTCGCCGTGATGTTCGTCCGCCTGCGGGCTGGGAAGATCCAGGTGCCTCTAACAACTCTGACAACAACGGTACGCCACGTGCGCCGCGTCCGGTCGATGAACCGCGTACGCCAAACCCGGGTAACACCATGTCAGAACAGTTGGGCGATAAATAAGCCACCGCTGTCAATGATCTTCTCTTAACCTGAAACCCTGGGGCTTGCCCCGGGGTTTTTCTTGTCTGCTTAACCAAAAATCAGGGATTTGCTATGAAACTCTTCGCCCAGGATTCTTATCTCGATCTTTCTCATCCCCATGTGATGGGGATCCTGAACGTCACGCCAGACTCTTTTTCCGATGGCGGCACGCATAACTCGCTTATTGATGCGGTCAGGCATGCGAATCTGATGATCAACGCTGGCGCGACGATCATCGACGTAGGTGGAGAGTCAACGCGACCTGGGGCTGCGGATGTCAGTGTTGATGAAGAGTTATCGCGCGTTATCCCGGTCGTTGAGGCGATAGCCCAGCGTTTCGAAGTCTGGATCTCTGTCGATACCTCCAAACCTGAGGTGATTCGCGAATCGGCAAGAGTGGGCGCTCACATTATCAATGACGTTCGCTCCCTCACCGAGCCCGGTGCGCTTGAGGCGGCTGCTGAGACCGGTTTACCGGTATGCCTGATGCATATGCAGGGCCAGCCGAAAACCATGCAGGATGCGCCGAAATACAGCGACGTGTTTGCGGACGTGAACCGCTACTTTGAAGAGCATATTGCGCGCTGTGAACGTGCCGGTATCGCAAAAGCGAAATTGCTGCTCGACCCGGGCTTCGGTTTCGGTAAAAATCTCTCTCACAACTACGAACTTCTTGCGCGCTTATCGGAGTTTCACCATTTTGGCCTGCCGCTGCTGGTCGGAATGTCGAGAAAATCCATGATAGGCCAACTGCTTAACGTTGGGCCATCAGAACGTCTAAGTGGCAGCCTGGCCTGTGCGGTGATTGCAGCGATGCAGGGAGCACATATAATTCGCGTCCATGACGTAAAAGAAACAGCAGAAGCCATGCGAGTGGTGGAAGCCACACTGGCAGCTAAGGAAAACTCCCGCTATGAGTAATCGTAAATTTTTTGGTACCGACGGCATTCGTGGACGCGTGGGCGATGCGCCAATCACTCCTGAGTTTGTACTGAAGTTAGGCTGGGCGGCTGGCAAGGTGCTGGCAAGCCACGGGTCGCGCAAAATCATTATCGGTAAAGATACGCGTATTTCCGGTTACATGCTCGAATCCGCACTGGAAGCGGGTCTGTCTGCCGCTGGGCTCTCCGCCTCTTTCACGGGCCCTATGCCGACCCCCGCAGTGGCCTATCTGACCCGCGCGTTCCGTGCCGAAGCGGGCATCGTGATCTCTGCCTCGCATAACCCGTTCTACGATAACGGCATCAAATTCTTCTCCATTGACGGCACCAAACTGCCGGATGACGTTGAAGAAGCGATTGAAGCGGAAATGGAAAAAGAGCTGACCTGCGTTGACTCCGCTGAGCTGGGTAAAGCCAGCCGTATCGTCGATGCTGCGGGTCGCTACATTGAATTTTGCAAAGGCACCTTCCCGAACGAACTCAGCCTGGGTCATCTGAAAATCGTGGTGGACTGCGCTAACGGTGCAACCTACCACATCGCCCCTAACGTATTCCGCGAACTGGGCGCGCAGGTTGTTGCCATCGGTTGCGAGCCAAACGGTCTGAATATCAATGCCGAGGTAGGTGCAACGGATGTTCGCGCTCTGCAGGCGCGCGTACTGGCGGAGAAGGCCGATCTCGGGATTGCTTACGATGGCGATGGTGACCGCGTCATCATGGTTGACCATGAAGGCAATAAAGTCGATGGCGACCAGATCCTCTATATCATCGCCCGCGAAGGGCTGCGTCAGGGACAGCTGCGCGGTGGCGCCGTTGGAACGCTGATGAGCAACATGGGCCTGGAGCTGGCGCTCAAGCAGTTGGGTATCCCGTTTGCGCGCGCGAAGGTTGGCGACCGTTACGTACTGGAAAAACTGCAGGAGAAAGGCTGGCGCATCGGTGCGGAGAACTCCGGTCACGTGATCCTGCTCGATAAAACCACTACCGGTGACGGGATCGTGGCGAGCCTGCAGGTTGTGGCAGCGATGGTGCGTAACCATATGTCCCTGCACGATTTGTGCAGTGGGATGAAAATGTTCCCGCAGATCCTGGTCAATGTTCGCTTTACGGCAGGTAAGGGCGATCCACTGGAAAACGAGAACGTGAAAGCGGTGATGGCTGAAGTGGAAGCGGCGTTGGGCTCCCGTGGCCGCGTTCTGCTGCGTAAGTCGGGTACCGAACCGCTGATCCGTGTGATGGTGGAAGGGGAAGACGAAGCACAGGTCACCGAGTTTGCCCATCGCATCGCTGATGCGGTAAAAGCTGCATAACCTCTGGTAAGTGTTTAAAAAGGCGGCTTATGCCGCCTTTGTTTTGTACAGTTGTGGCGGTTTTGCTGTTTTTTTCCGCACTTGATACAATGAGCTGAAATTGCCCTTGCGAAGGTCATTCGCTTTGGTTAGTATTCACACCCGCTTCAGTGGGAAAGCAAAATTCCTGCTTATTGGTTGAAGCATTGGTATGCGGCAAATCCGCAAGGAACAGGTTGATTATGTACGAAGCTCTTTTGGTTGTTTTCCTTATTGTAGCCATCGCTCTGGTAGCGCTGATCATGCTGCAGCAAGGTAAAGGCGCTGATATGGGGGCCTCTTTTGGAGCAGGCGCTTCTGGTACGCTGTTCGGTTCAAGTGGTTCTGGTAACTTCATGACCCGCGCAACGGCGATTCTGGCAACGCTGTTTTTCATCATCAGTCTGGCGCTTGGCAATATCAATAGCAACAAGATCAACAAAGGAAGCGAGTGGGATAACCTGAGCGCGCCAGCGAAATCTGAGCAGACTCAGCCAGCTGCACCGGCTAAGCCGACCAGCGATATCCCGCAGTAAGAGTAGTATCTGTGCTGAGGTGGTGGAATTGGTAGACACGCTACCTTGAGGTGGTAGTGCCCTAACGGGCTTGTGGGTTCGAGTCCCATCCTCAGTACCAATATTCCGAAAGAAAGACGTCGAAAGACGTCTTTTTTTTCGTCTGTGCGTTGTCTTTTCGTAGGCCCGGCAAGCGTTGCACCGCCGCGCTTGCCCGCCCTACATGTCACGAAATTCGGCAATAAAAAAGGCGCCCTCAGGCGCCTTTTGCATCTTAATTCGCGATTACTGCTTATCGCTGTTTTCCAGATTCTCAACCTGCGGCAGGCCGTTACCGGTGGAGACGGAGAGCAGACCGTTCTCGGTATAGGTGAACAGCTTGGCGCGGGTATCGGTGATATCCAGATTACGCATCGTCAGCTGACCAATACGGTCGTCCGGCGAGAAGACAGAATCACCTTTTTCCATGGTCAGACGCTCTGGCTGGTAGGTCAGGTTGTCAGAGACCGTATTCAGAATCGAGTAGTCATTGCCGCGACGCAGTTCTAAGGTCACTTCACCGGTGATGGCGCTCGCCACCCAACGCTGCAGGGCATCACGCAGCATCAGCGCCTGCGGATCGAACCAGCGGCCCTGGTACAGCAGTTTACCTAACTGGCGACCGTGGGAGTGATACTGCTCGATGGTATCTTCGTTATGAATGCCGGTCAGCAGACGCTCGTAAGCGATGTGCAGCAGCGCCATCCCCGGGGCTTCATAGATGCCACGGCTCTTCGCTTCGATGATACGGTTTTCAATCTGATCGCTCATACCCAGACCGTGACGGCCACCAATGCGGTTAGCTTCCAGCATCAGTTCCACGTCGTCAGAGAAGGTCTGACCGTTCAGGGCAACCGGGTGGCCGCGTTCAAAACGCACGGTCACTTCTTCTGCCTGGATTTTGACGTTTTCGTCCCAGAACTTCACGCCCATGATCGGGTTGACGATCTTCACGCTGGAGTTCAGGTATTCCAGGTCTTTTGCTTCGTGGGTAGCACCCAGCATGTTGGAGTCGGTTGAATAGGCTTTCTCGACCGACATTTTGTAATCGAAACCGCAGGCGATCATAAATTCAGACATTTCATGACGGCCGCCCAGCTCATCGATGAAATCGGTATCGAGCCACGGCTTGTAGATCTGCAGCTCGGCGTTAGTCAGCAGGCCGTAACGATAGAAGCGCTCGATATCGTTGCCTTTATAGGTACTGCCGTCGCCCCAGATGTTGACGCCATCTTCTTTCATGGCAGCAACCAGCATCGTACCGGTAACAGCACGGCCCAGCGGCGTGGTGTTGAAATAGGTCAGCCCGCCGGTAGTGTTGTGGAAAGCGCCGCACTGAATAGCAGCGATACCTTCGGCAACCAGCTGCTTACGGCAGTCAATCAGGCGTGCGTTCTCTGCACCGTACTCCATGGCGCGACGCGGGATGGCTTCGTAATCGTCCTCATCCGGCTGACCCAGGTTCGCAGTATATGCATACGGAACCGCTCCCTTCTGGCGCATCCACAGCAGTGCAGCGCTGGTGTCCAGACCGCCGGAAAAAGCGATGCCAATACGTTGTCCTTGCGGAAGATGCTTGAGAATCGTCGTCATAAAATAAAACCCTGCTTGATTGACTGATGAGTGATCGCTTCACTCTAAAATGCATGTTTATGCAGAATAAGTGAGTTTTCATTTAATCATCTTTTGGCAAGTACCGAAAGAGATTCATGTATTTTTTGTAAAAATTTCCCGCCTGAATCGCTGCTGTTCACAGGGTTGACAGCGGGGGTACGCTATCAATATACTGTATGCCGATTTTACGTCCCGTCCTCGGTACCAAATCCCAGCATTATTTGCATTTTTTACCCACAGCGAGTAGAATTTGCCACGTTTCAGGCGCGGGGTGGAGCAGCCTGGTAGCTCGTCGGGCTCATAACCCGAAGGTCGTCGGTTCAAATCCGGCCCCCGCAACCACTTTCCTATAAAGTCCTTTTTCAAATATACTGTGAAGACTTAGCGCCTTCGTAGCTGGATTTGAAAAAATTCTTTTTGAAAGTGCTCCAGGCCACAGTTGTGGCTATAGGGTTCAGTTATCTAAAGCCCCGATTTATCGGGGTTTTTTGTTATCTGACTACAGAATAACTGGGCTTTATGCCCTTTTTTTACGTCTTGGGGGTGGGCTTGTCCACATTAGAGCAAAAATTAACAGAGATGATTACAGCACCGGTCGAAGCACTGGGCTACGAACTGGTCGGCATCGAATTCGTTCGGGGTCGTACATCCACGCTGCGCATCTATATTGATAGTGAAGATGGCATCAATGTTGATGATTGTGCTGATGTCAGCCACCAGGTGAGTGCGGTTCTTGACGTTGAAGATCCCATTACTGTTGCCTACAACCTGGAAGTTTCCTCGCCTGGTCTCGACAGACCAATGTTCACGGCTGAACACTACACGCGCTTTACTGGTGAAGAAGTGGCTCTCGTTCTGCGCATGGCCGTACAGAACCGCCGTAAATGGCAAGGGGTTATTAAAGCCGTTGATGGTGAGATGATCACGGTTACAGTCGAAGGCAAAGATGAAGTGTTCGCGCTGAGTAATATCCAGAAGGCGAACCTGGTTCCCCACTTTTAACAGTCTGGATTGAGGTGAAAAGCCCGCGATGAACAAAGAAATTTTGGCTGTTGTTGAAGCCGTTTCCAACGAGAAAGCCCTGCCGCGTGAGAAAATTTTCGAAGCGCTGGAAAGTGCACTGGCTACGGCAACCAAGAAAAAATATGAACAAGAGATCGATGTCCGCGTTGAAATCGATCGCAAAAGCGGTGACTTCGATACTTTCCGTCGTTGGCTTATCGTTGAAGAAGTGACCCAACCCACGAAGGAAATCACCCTCGAAGCGGCGCGTTTCGAAGATGAAAGCCTGAACATTGATGATTACGTTGAAGATCAGATCGAATCTGTGACCTTCGACCGTATCACCACGCAGACCGCGAAACAGGTTATCGTACAGAAAGTACGTGAAGCTGAGCGTGCGATGGTTGTTGACCAGTTCCGCGAGCACGAAGGTGAGATCATCACCGGCGTGGTGAAAAAAGTTAACCGCGACAACATCTCCCTGGATCTGGGTAACAACGCGGAAGCGGTTATCCTGCGTGAAGATATGCTGCCACGCGAAAACTTCCGTCCGGGCGACCGTATTCGCGGCGTACTCTATTCCGTGCGTCCAGAAGCCCGCGGTGCTCAGCTGTTCGTGACCCGTTCTAAGCCTGAGATGCTGATCGAACTGTTCCGCATCGAAGTGCCGGAAATCGGCGAAGAAGTTATCGAGATTAAAGCAGCTGCCCGCGATCCGGGTTCCCGTGCGAAAATCGCGGTGAAAACCAACGACAAACGTATCGATCCGGTCGGTGCTTGCGTCGGTATGCGTGGCGCGCGCGTTCAGGCCGTTTCGACTGAACTCGGCGGCGAGCGTATTGATATCGTTCTGTGGGACGACAACCCGGCGCAGTTCGTGATTAACGCGATGGCTCCGGCGGATGTTGCCTCTATCGTCGTCGACGAAGATAAGCACACCATGGATATCGCCGTTGAAGCCGGTAACCTGGCACAGGCGATTGGCCGTAACGGTCAGAACGTCCGTCTGGCGTCGCAGCTGAGCGGCTGGGAACTCAACGTGATGACCGTTGACGACCTGCAGGCGAAGCACCAGGCTGAAGCCCATGCAGCGATTGATACCTTCACTAAGCATCTGGACATTGACGAAGAGTTCGCCACCGTTCTGGTTGAAGAAGGCTTCTCTACGCTGGAAGAACTGGCCTATGTGCCAATGAAAGAACTGCTGGAAATTGACGGTCTGGATGAAGCCACCGTTGAAGCCCTGCGTGAACGCGCTAAAAACGCACTGACCACCCTGGCACTGGCTCAGGAAGAAAGCCTTGGTGATAACAAGCCGGCTGATGACCTGCTGAATCTGGAAGGTCTTGATCGTGCGATCGCGTTCAAGCTGGCTGCCCGTGGTGTTTGTACGCTGGAAGATCTCGCTGAGCAAGGCGTTGATGACCTGGCCGATATCGAAGGTTTAACCGACGAGAAAGCCGGCGAACTCATCATGGCCGCACGTAATATCTGCTGGTTCGGCGATGAAGCGTAATAAACTGTAGCAGGAAGGAACAGCATGACTGATGTAACTGTAAAAACGCTGGCTGCTGAGATTCAGACCTCCGTGGATCGCCTGGTACAGCAATTTGCTGATGCAGGGATCCCGAAGTCCGCTGATGACTCGGTGACCGCGCAAGAAAAACAAACCTTGTTAACGCATCTGAACCGTGAACATGGTTCAACGCCTGACAAGTTAACGCTGCAGCGCAAAACGCGTAGCACGTTAAACATTCCAGGTACCGGTGGAAAAAGCAAATCGGTACAAATCGAAGTCCGCAAGACGCGCACCTTTGTAAAACGTGATCCGCAAGAGGCAGAGCGCCTCGCTGCGGAAGAGCAGGCACAGCGTGAAGCGGAAGAGCAAGCCCAGCGTGAGGCGGAAGAAAACGCCAAACGTGAGGCAGTATTAAAAGCTGAACGTGAGGCCGCAGAAAAAGCGAAACGTGACGCCGCTGAAAAAGCGAAGCGCGACGCTGCGGAAAAAGACAAAGTGAGCAATCAACAGACTGACGATATGACCAAAACCGCCCAGGCTGAAAAAGCCCGCCGTGAAAATGAAGCAGCTGAGCTGAAGCGTAAAGCGGAAGAAGAAGCCCGCCGCAAGCTCGAAGAAGAAGCCCGTCGCGTTGCTGAAGAAGCGCGCCGTATGGCAGAAGAGAACGAGAAAAACGGGGTGAATACCGCTGAACCGTCCGAAGACACCAGCGACTATCACGTCACTACCTCCCAGCACGCGCGTCAGGCAGAAGATGACAACGACCGTGAAGTTGAAGGTGGTCGTGGCCGCACGCGTAGTGCAAAAGCCGCGCGTCCAGCCAAAAAAGGCAACAAGCACGCCGAATCAAAAGCTGACCGTGAAGAAGCACGTGCTGCCGTTCGCGGTGGTAAAGGCGGCAAGCGTAAAGGTTCCGCTCTGCAGCAGGGCTTCCAGAAGCCAGCGCAGGCCGTTAACCGTGACGTTGTGATCGGCGAAACCATCACCGTTGGCGATCTGGCTAACAAGATGGCGGTTAAAGGCTCTCAGGTCATCAAAGCGATGATGAAGCTGGGCGCAATGGCGACCATCAACCAGGTTATCGACCAGGAAACCGCACAGCTGGTTGCCGAAGAGATGGGCCACAAAGTTATCCTGCGTCGTGAAAACGAGCTGGAAGAAGCGGTAATGAGCGACCGTGACACTGGCGCAGCAGCTGAGCCGCGTGCACCGGTTGTGACCATCATGGGTCACGTTGACCACGGTAAAACCTCTCTGCTGGACTACATTCGTTCTACGAAGGTTGCCTCCGGCGAAGCAGGCGGCATTACCCAGCACATCGGTGCATACCATGTAGAAACCGATAACGGGATGATCACCTTCCTGGATACCCCGGGGCACGCCGCGTTTACCTCCATGCGTGCACGTGGTGCTCAGGCAACGGATATCGTTGTTCTGGTTGTCGCAGCAGACGATGGCGTCATGCCACAGACCATCGAAGCTATCCAGCACGCGAAAGCGGCGCAGGTGCCTCTGGTTGTTGCAGTGAACAAAATCGATAAGCCAGAAGCGGACATGGATCGCGTTAAAAACGAACTGTCCCAGTACGGTGTTATGCCGGAAGAGTGGGGCGGTGAGTCTCAGTTCATCCCGGTTTCTGCAAAAGTGGGTACCGGTATCGATGACCTGCTGAACGCTATCCTGCTGCAGGCTGAAGTTCTGGAGCTGAAAGCGGTTCGCAATGGTATGGCGAGCGGTGCGGTAATCGAATCCTTCCTGGATAAAGGCCGTGGCCCGGTTGCGACCGTTCTGGTACGTGAAGGTACCCTGAACAAAGGCGACATCGTGCTGTGTGGCTTCGAATATGGCCGTGTTCGTGCAATGCGTGACGAACTGGGTCGCGAAGTGCTGGAAGCGGGTCCATCCATTCCTGTGGAAATCCTGGGTCTCTCCGGTGTTCCGGCGGCCGGTGATGAAGTGACCGTTGTTCGTGACGAGAAGAAAGCGCGTGAAGTTGCGCTGTACCGTCAGGGCAAATTCCGTGAAGTTAAACTGGCTCGTCAGCAGAAATCTAAACTCGAGAACATGTTCGCCAACATGACCGAAGGCGAAGTTCACGAAGTGAACGTGGTTCTGAAGGCTGACGTTCAGGGTTCTGTGGAAGCGATCTCCGACTCTTTACTGAAACTCTCTACCGACGAAGTGAAAGTGAAGATCATCGGTTCCGGCGTAGGTGGTATCACCGAAACCGACGCAACCCTGGCTGCAGCGTCCAACGCGATTCTGGTTGGCTTCAACGTGCGTGCTGATGCCTCTGCGCGTCGCGTGATCGAAGCGGAAAGCCTGGATCTGCGTTACTACTCCGTCATCTATAACCTGATCGACGAAGTGAAAGCGGCGATGAGCGGTATGCTGTCTCCGGAACTGAAACAGCAGATCATCGGTCTGGCTGAAGTGCGTGACGTGTTCAAATCACCGAAATTCGGTGCGATCGCGGGCTGTATGGTTACCGAGGGTAACATCAAACGTCACAACCCAATCCGCGTACTGCGTGACAACGTGGTTATCTACGAAGGTGAGCTGGAATCCCTGCGCCGCTTCAAAGATGACGTTAACGAAGTCCGTAACGGCATGGAATGTGGTATCGGCGTTAAGAACTACAACGACGTTCGCGTTGGCGATATGATCGAAGTGTTCGAGATCATCGAGATCCAACGCACTATCGCGTAATCTTCGCTAAGATTGCCGATTGTAGGCCGGGATCGCCTCGCGCCACCCGGCATTAAATTTCAAAAGGGGCTTTGGCCCCTTTTTTGTCTGGAGAATTTATTATGGCGAAAGAATTTGGTCGCCCGCAGCGCGTGGCTCAGGAGATGCAAAAAGAGATCGCAATCATCCTTCAGCGCGAAATCAAAGACCCGCGCCTGGGGATGATGACCACCGTGTCTGGCGTGGAGATGTCCCGCGACCTGGCGTATGCCAAAGTGTTTGTGACCTTCCTGAATGACCAGGATGAAGACGCGGTTAAGAACGGTATTAAAGCGCTGCAGGAAGCCTCTGGTTTCATCCGCTCTCTGCTTGGCAAAGCGATGCGCCTGCGTATCGTGCCAGAGCTGACCTTCTTCTACGACAACTCGCTGGTCGAAGGGATGCGCATGTCCAACCTGGTCACCAGCGTGGTGAAGCAGGATGATGAGCGTCGTGTGAACCCGGACGATAAAAAGGAGGACTGATGAGTCGTCCTCGTCGTCGCGGTCGCGACGTGCACGGCGTGCTGCTGCTGGATAAACCGCAGGGTGCATCCAGCAACGACGTGCTGCAAAAAGTTAAGCGTATATATAACGCCAACCGCGCGGGGCACACCGGGGCGCTGGATCCGCTGGCGACCGGTATGCTGCCGATTTGTCTGGGTGAAGCGACCAAGTTTTCCCAGTATCTGCTGGATTCGGACAAACGCTACCGCGTGATTGCAAAGCTTGGCCAGCGCACGGACACCTCCGATGCCGATGGTCAGGTTGTCGAAGAGCGTCCGGTGACGTTCAGCAGCGAACAGCTTGATGCCGCGCTCGAGAGCTTCCGTGGCGACACCCAACAGGTGCCGTCCATGTACTCGGCGCTGAAGTATCAGGGCAAAAAGCTCTATGAGTATGCGCGTCAGGGGATTGAGGTGCCACGCGAGGCCCGTCCGATTACGGTCTATGAGCTGCTATTCATTCGTCACGAAGGCGATGAGCTGGAGCTGGAAGTGCATTGCTCAAAAGGCACCTATATCCGCACCATCATCGACGATCTGGGTGAGAAGCTGGGCTGTGGCGCGCACGTTATTTATCTGCGTCGTCTGGCAGTCAGCAAGTACCCGGCTGAACGTATGGTGACGCTGGAGCAGCTGCAGGCGCTGGTGGACCAGGCGCAGGAGCAGGGCACAGAGGCTGCGGACCTGCTTGACCCATTACTGATGCCAATGGACAGTCCTGCTTCGGACTATCCGGTTGTCAATCTGCCGCTGACCTCCTCCGTTTACTTTAAAAACGGCAACCCGGTGCGCACGACGAATGTCCCGGCGCAAGGGCTGGTGCGCGTTACGGAAGGGGATGACAACACCTTTATCGGGATGGGTGAAATCGACGACGAAGGTCGTGTTGCCCCACGCCGTCTGGTGGTTGAATATCCGGCATAAGCTGACGCCTTGCCTTGCGATAAGCAGGGGAGGCGGGTAGAATATTGCGGCTTAACGTCTGGTAAATTGTTTAACAATTGGCATACGTTATACATGGGAAAGCTGAATTAGAGATCGGCCTCCTTTCATTCTTTAAATTTTGGAGTTTTAAAATGTCTCTAAGCGTTGAAGCTAAAGCTAAAATCGTTTCTGAGTTTGGTCGTGATGCTAACGACAGCGGTTCTACCGAAGTTCAGGTTGCACTGCTGACTGCACAGATTAACCACCTGCAGGGTCACTTTGCAGAGCACAAAAAAGATCACCACAGCCGTCGTGGTCTGCTGCGCATGGTTTCTCAGCGTCGTAAACTGCTCGACTACCTGAAACGTAAAGATGTTGCACGCTACACCGCGCTGATCGAGCGTCTGGGCCTGCGTCGCTAAGTCTTGCGAGTTTCAGAAAAGGGGGCCTTATGGCCCCTTTTTTCAACCAGACCGCAGCAATTCACTGGAAACTAATGTATTGTTGCTATAAATGATCTTCATTGCAGAGGTTCGCGCGGCTAATGAGAGGCTTCACCCATGGGGGTGTCGGTTGTCATTAGTCGCGAGGATGCGAAGAAGGTCCGGTAAAAGTCAGCACGCCTTTGGTGTGCTGTCATTCATTTAAGAAAGGACAGAATCTTGCTGAATCCGATCGTTCGTAAATTCCAGTACGGTCAACATACCGTTACGCTGGAAACCGGCATGATGGCACGTCAGGCTACTGCTGCTGTTATGGTAAGCATGGATGACACCGCGGTATTCGTGACCGTTGTTGGCCAGAAAAAAGCTAAACCAGGTCAGGACTTCTTCCCACTGACCGTAAACTACCAGGAGCGTACTTACGCTGCCGGTAAAATCCCGGGTGGTTTCTTCCGTCGTGAAGGCCGTCCAAGCGAAGGCGAAACCCTGATCGCGCGTCTGATTGACCGCCCGGTTCGTCCGCTCTTCCCGGAAGGCTTCGTTAACGAAGTTCAGGTTATCGCGACCGTTGTTTCCGTTAACCCACAGGTTAACCCGGACATCGTTGCGATGATCGGCGCATCCGCAGCCCTCTCCCTGTCTGGTATTCCATTCAACGGTCCTATCGGTGCTGCGCGCGTGGGTTACATCAATGACCAGTACGTTCTGAACCCAACTCAGGACGAACTGAAGTCAAGCAAGCTGGACCTGGTTGTTGCCGGTACAGAAGCGGCGGTACTGATGGTTGAATCCGAAGCAGAACTGCTGAGCGAAGACCAGATGCTGGGCGCGGTGGTCTTTGGCCACGACCAACAGCAGATCGTTATCCAGAACATTAACGACCTGGTGAAAGAAGCCGGTAAACCACGTTGGGACTGGCAGCCAGAAGCGGCAAACGACGCGCTGAATGCGCGCGTTGCAGCCCTGGCCGAAGCGCGTCTGAGCGATGCTTACCGCATCACCGACAAGCAAGAGCGTTATACCCAGGTTGACGCGATCAAATCTGAAACCATCGCTACGCTGGTGGCAGAAGATGAGTCCCTGGACGCTAACGAGCTCGGCGAAATCCTGCACGCTATCGAGAAAAACGTTGTTCGTAGCCGCGTTCTGGCAGGCGAGCCGCGTATCGATGGCCGTGAAAAAGATATGATCCGTGGTCTGGATGTGCGTACTGGCGTGCTGCCACGTACTCACGGTTCCGCGCTGTTCACCCGTGGTGAAACGCAGGCGCTGGTTACCGCGACCCTGGGTACTGCCCGTGACGCACAGAACATCGACGAACTGATGGGCGAGCGCACTGACAGCTTCCTGTTCCACTACAACTTCCCTCCGTACTCCGTAGGTGAAACCGGTATGGTTGGCTCGCCGAAGCGTCGTGAAATTGGTCACGGTCGTCTGGCGAAGCGCGGCGTGCTGGCTGTGATGCCAGATGCTGATAAATTCCCGTACACCGTTCGTGTGGTTTCTGAAATCACCGAATCTAACGGTTCCTCTTCTATGGCTTCCGTGTGCGGTGCTTCTCTGGCACTGATGGATGCGGGCGTACCGGTGAAAGCGGCCGTTGCGGGTATCGCAATGGGTCTGGTGAAAGAAGGCGACAACTTCGTTGTTCTGTCTGACATCCTGGGCGACGAAGATCACCTGGGTGACATGGACTTCAAAGTCGCGGGTTCCCGCGAAGGTATCTCTGCCCTGCAGATGGATATCAAAATTGAAGGCATCACCAAAGAGATCATGCAGGTTGCGCTGAACCAGGCTAAAGGTGCACGTCTGCACATCCTGGGCGTGATGGAACAGGCGATCAACGCGCCGCGTGGCGATATTTCTCAGTTCGCTCCACGTATCCACACCATTAAGATCAGCCCGGACAAGATCAAAGACGTTATCGGTAAAGGCGGTTCTGTTATCCGTGCTCTGACCGAAGAGACTGGCACCACCATCGAAATCGAAGATGACGGTACTGTGAAGATCGCAGCGACCGACGGCGAGAAAGCGAAATACGCTATCCGTCGTATCGAAGAGATCACTGCCGAGATCGAAGTGGGCCGTGTCTACAATGGTAAAGTGACCCGTATCGTTGACTTTGGCGCATTCGTTGCCATCGGTGGCGGTAAAGAAGGTCTGGTTCACATCTCTCAGATCGCTGACAAGCGCGTTGAGAAAGTGACCGATTACCTGCAGATGGGTCAGGAAGTGCCGGTTAAAGTTCTCGAAGTTGACCGTCAGGGCCGTATTCGTCTGAGCATCAAAGAAGCGACCGAGCAGTCTCAGCCTGCCGCTGCGCCGGAAGCTCCGGCTGGCGAACAGGGCGAGTAAGGTTGCCGTTTGCCCCCCGTGCAAGCGGGGGGCTTGTTATCAGGCAGGACGCCTTGTTAAGCCGCCGGGGGACAGGACGTTCATCCAATAGTTGTCTTCGGGAGTGGGAAATGAAGCCTTTTCTGCGCTGGTGTTTCGTTGCGACAGCTTTGACGCTGGCAGGATGCAGCAACTCTGCCTGGCGTAAAAGTGAAGTCCTCGCAGTGCCACTGCAACCGACTTTGCAGCAGGAAGTGATTCTGGCACGCATGGAACAAATTCTTGCCAGTCGGGCTTTAACCGATGACGAACGCGCACAGCTTTTATATGAGCGCGGAGTGTTGTATGATAGTCTTGGTCTGAGGGCACTGGCGCGAAATGATTTTTCACAAGCGTTGGCGATCCGACCGGATATGCCTGAAGTATTCAATTACTTAGGCATTTATTTAACGCAGGCAGGCAATTTTGATGCTGCCTATGAAGCGTTTGATTCTGTACTTGAGCTTGATCCAACTTACAACTACGCGCACTTGAATCGCGGTATCGCATTGTATTACGGCGGTCGTGACAAGTTAGCGCAAGATGATCTGCTGGCGTTTTATCAAGACGATCCTAACGATCCTTTCCGTAGCCTGTGGCTTTTCATTGTTGAGCAGAAGCTCGACGAAAAGCAGGCTAAAGACGCGTTAAAGCAACGCTTCGACAAATCGGACAAGGAGCAGTGGGGATGGAATATTGTCGAGTTCTACCTGGGCGACATTAGCGAAGCAACGCTAATGGAACGCTTGAAGGCGGACGCAACGGATAACACCTCGCTCGCTGAGCATCTCAGTGAAACCAACTTCTATTTAGGTAAGTACTACCTAAGTCTGGGGGATACGGACAGCGCTACGGCACTGTTCAAGTTAGCGGTTGCTAACAACGTACACAACTACGTTGAGCACCGTTATGCATTGTTGGAATTATCGCTCTTGGGCCAGGAGCATGACGACCTGGCAGAATCGGACCAGCAATAGCTGACGACATAAACATCAGCCCGTAATCTTTTGATTGCCATCACCTTTACTGGTGAGGGCGTTGTTGTTCGTCAATACACCTACTTTGAGCCGGTTCACACTTTCAATGAAAATTACTGAAAATTTTCACGATAAGTTATGTAGACTGGCCGCCATTGACATTGAGGCACTCGTACTACATGGCTGAATTCGAAACCACTTTTGCAGATCTGGGCCTGAAGGCTCCTATCCTTGAAGCCCTTAACGATCTGGGTTACGAAAAACCATCTCCGATCCAGGCAGAATGTATCCCACATCTGCTCTCTGGTCGTGACGTGCTGGGCATGGCCCAGACTGGTAGCGGTAAAACCGCAGCGTTCTCGCTGCCGCTGCTGAATAACATTGACCCGGACCTGCGTGCACCGCAGATCCTCGTACTGGCTCCGACCCGTGAACTGGCTGTTCAGGTGGCGGAAGCTATGACTGAATTCTCTAAACACATGCGCGGCGTAAACGTGGTTGCCCTTTACGGCGGCCAGCGTTATGACGTGCAGTTACGCGCCCTGCGTCAGGGTCCACAGATCGTCGTCGGTACGCCGGGTCGTCTGCTGGATCACCTGAAACGCGGTACGCTGGATCTCTCTAAACTGAGCGGTCTGGTACTGGATGAAGCTGACGAAATGCTCCGCATGGGCTTCATCGAAGACGTAGAAACCATCATGGCGCAGATCCCGGAAGGTCATCAGACCGCCCTGTTCTCTGCCACCATGCCGGAAGCGATCCGTCGCATTACCCGCCGCTTCATGAAAGAGCCGCAGGAAGTGCGCATCCAGTCCAGCGTGACCACTCGCCCGGACATCAGCCAGAGCTACTGGTCTGTGTACGGTATGCGTAAAAACGAAGCGCTGGTGCGTTTCCTGGAAGCAGAAGATTTTGATGCGGCGATCATCTTCGTTCGTACCAAAAATGCGACCCTGGAAGTGGCAGAAGCCCTGGAGCGTAGCGGCTACAACAGCGCAGCGCTGAACGGCGACATGAACCAGGCGCTGCGTGAGCAGACGCTGGAGCGTCTGAAAGACGGTCGTCTGGATATCCTGATTGCAACCGACGTGGCAGCACGTGGTCTGGACGTTGAACGTATCAGCCTGGTTGTTAACTACGACATCCCGATGGACTCCGAGTCTTACGTTCACCGTATCGGCCGTACCGGTCGTGCAGGTCGTGCGGGCCGTGCGCTGCTGTTCGTTGAGAACCGCGAGCGTCGTCTGCTGCGTAACATCGAACGCACCATGAAGCTGACCATTCCAGAAGCAGACCTGCCAAACGCAGAGCTGCTGGGCAAACGCCGTCTGGAAAAATTCGCCGCGAAAGTCCAGCAGCAGCTGGAGAGCAGCGATCTGGATCAGTACCGTGCGCTGCTGACGCAGATCCAGCCGACCGCCGAAGGCGAAGAGCTGGATATCGAAACGCTGGCCGCTGCACTGCTGAAGATGGCGCAGGGCGAACGTTCTCTGATCGTGCCGCCAGATGCACCGATGCGTCCTAAGCGTGAGTTCCGTGACCGTGACGATCGTTTCGAACGTCGTGGCGACCGCAACGATCGTGGCCCGCGTGGCGACCGTCCAGAGCGTGGTGGTGAAGACCGTCCACGTCGCGAACGTCGTGATGCTGGCGAAATGGAACTGTACCGCATTGAAGTGGGTCGTGATGATGGTGTTGAAGTTCGTCATATCGTTGGCGCGATCGCTAACGAAGGCGACATCAGCAGCCGTTACATCGGTAACATCAAGCTGTTCGGTACCCACTCCACCATCGAACTGCCAAAAGGTATGCCGGGCGAGGTTCTGCAGCACTTTACCCGTACCCGCATCCTGAACAAGCCGATGAACATGCAGCTGCTGGGCGATGCTCAGTCGCGTCCGGACCGTGGCGGCGAACGTCGTGGCGGTGGCCGCAGCTTCGGTGGCGAGCGTCGTGAAGGCGGTCGTGGTCCTCGTCGTGAAGGGGCTGCACCAGGTGCAGGCCGTTTCAGCGGTGAGCGTCGTGAAAGCCGTGGCCCACGTCGCGAAGATGGCCCGGTTCGTCGTCGTGACGCGTAAGCTTCACGCCCTGTAGCGTAAAGTAAAATATACAGCCCCGATATTTTTATCGGGGCTTTTTTTATTCCTTTTGTACTATTGTACTGGTACAGTGCAGCACATTAAGATGCAGGTCCCAAATTATTGACTGGAGAAAAGGCTGTATGGCGACACTAACCACCACCCAAACGTCACCTTCACTGCTCGGCGGTGTGGTGATCATCGGCGGCACCATCATAGGTGCGGGGATGTTCTCCCTGCCGGTGGTCATGTCCGGGGCGTGGTTCTTCTGGTCGCTGGCGGCGCTGGTCTTTACCTGGTTCTGTATGCTGCACTCGGGGCTGATGATCCTCGAAGCTAATCTCAACTACCGCATTGGGTCGAGCTTTGACACCATCACCCGCGACCTGCTGGGCAAGCGCTGGAATATCGTCAACGGTATCTCCATTGCCTTTGTGCTCTATATCCTGACCTACGCCTATATCTCGGCGAGCGGTTCGATTCTGCATCACACCTTCGCAGAGATGTCGCTGAACGTACCGGCGCGGCTGGCGGGGCTCTGCTTCGCCCTGGGTGTGGCGTTTATCGTCTGGATGAGTACCAAAGCGGTGAGCCGGATGACGGCCATTGTGCTGGGCGCCAAAGTCATCACCTTTTTCCTGACCTTCGGCAGCCTGCTGGGGCATGTTACGCCCGCCACGCTGTTTAACGTGGCGCAGAGCAACACGTCGTATTCACCCTATCTGCTGATGACCCTGCCGTTCTGTCTGGCGTCGTTTGGCTATCACGGTAATGTGCCGAGCCTGATGAAATATTACGGCAAAGATCCGCGCACCATCACCCGCTGCCTGGTCTACGGCACGCTGCTGGCGCTGGGGCTGTATGTCATCTGGCTGCTGGGGACGATGGGTAACATTCCGCGTCCGGAGTTCATCGGCATTGCGCAGAAGGGCGGGAATATTGATGTGCTGGTGCAGGCGCTGAGTGGCGTGCTCAACAGCCGCAGTCTGGACCTGCTGCTGGTGATCTTCTCCAACTTCGCCGTGGCGAGCTCGTTCCTTGGCGTGACCCTGGGGCTGTTTGACTATCTGGCCGATCTCTGTGGCTTTGATGACTCTGCGCTGGGGCGTCTGAAAACCGCGCTGCTGACCTTCCTGCCGCCGGTCATTGGTGGCCTGCTGTGGCCGAACGGTTTCCTGTATGCCATTGGCTATGCGGGGCTGGCGGCAACGATCTGGGCGGCGATTGTTCCGGCGCTGCTGGCGCGTAAATCACGCAAGCGCTTCGGTAGCCCAAAATTCCGCGTCTGGGGCGGCAAGCCGATGATTGCGCTGATCCTGATCTTCGGTATCGGCAACGCAGTGGTCCACGTGCTGTCGAGCTTTAATCTGCTGCCTGTATATCAGTGAACATAATGCCCGGTGGCGCTTCGCTTACCGGGCCTACAGGGATGGAGTAGGCCGGGCAAGCGCAGCGCCGCCCGGCAAAAAACTACCCCACCAGCTCCTCTTTCACCTGCATCGCCAGATCGAACGAATGCAGACGCGCCTGGTGATCGAAGATCTGGCCGTTGACCATGATCTCATCAGCCTGCGTCTCACGCAGCACCGCTTCCAGCCCGTGACGCACCTTCGCTTTATCCCCTACCAGCGACATGCTTAACGCCTGCTGCACGCCATACTGTTCTGATGCCGACCATAGCTGGTGCATATTCTCCACCGGCGGTGGCAGTTGCCCCGTCTCGCCGCGGCGCAGCTTCATAAAGGCCTGCTGCATGGAGGTAAACAGGAATTCCGCATCGCGGTTGCTGTCAGCGGCAATGATGTTGATGCACACCATCGCATACGGTTTTTCCAGCCGCGCCGAAGGCTTAAAGTTAGTGCGATAGAGATGCAGTGCCTGGTGCAGCATATCCGGCGCAAAGTGCGACGCAAACGCAAACGGCAGGCCCAGCTGCGCGGCCAGCTGCGCGCTGTAGAGGCTGGAGCCTAACAGCCACACCGGGATCTGCTCGCCGTAGCCCGGCACCGGACGCACCTGCGGATTTGGGTCACGGGCATCAAACCACTCCACCAGTTCAAGCACGTCGCGGGGGAAGTTATCGATGTCACCGCTCATATGGCGACGCAGGGCGCGCATGGTAGGCTGATCGCTGCCCGGTGCGCGACCCAGTCCCAGGTCGATACGGCCCGGATAGAGGGTATTGAGGGTGCCAAACTGCTCGGCAATAACCAGCGGCGAATGGTTAGGCAGCATCACGCCGCCCGAGCCTAAATGGAGCGTCGTGGTATTCGCCGCCAGATAGCCGAGCAGCACTGAGGTGGCGGCGCTGGCGATCCCGACCATATTGTGGTGTTCCGCCAGCCAGTAGCGATGATAGCCGCGCTGTTCAGCCAGGCGGGCGAGATCCAGTGAGTGGGTAAAGGCTTCCCTTGCCGAGGAGCCTTCAGGGATCGGCGCCAGGTCCAGCACCGAAAACGGAATGGATTTATCAGTCATAGCAGCTCACTTTGTCGACGGTGAATCTTTAATAGTGCATTAAAATTTTACAGTCGTTGTTAACAAAGTGAGCCTTTTTTAGTCCTGCAGCTCCAGCCCGGCGAGACGTCGCCAGTAGCCGTTGCACTCGCTGTTCGCCGTCAGCGGCAGTGGGGCTGCGCCATTTTCATTGGCGCGGAAGGCGTCGATCATGGCGAAGGTATCGGTGCCCAGCGGCGACAGACGCACCATATCCACCAGCCCTTTCATTGAGGCCAGTTCGTTGCCGAGGTTGTAAACGTAGCCGCTCATGGTCTGAATGCCGTTGAGGACAAACACCTGCTGTTTCTCCTGCGACAGCATACTGCGTCCGTTGGGGTATTTGATGCAGCAGGTTTCGCACTCATCTTTCGGCAGGTTCTCTGAACGCGCGGTAAAGCAGCGGGCGGAGTAAGCCAGCGGCAGATGCCCGTAGCTGAGCACTTCCACTTCAAACTGATTGCGGATCCCCAGCTCGTCGCACTGCGCCAGGATGTTCACCAGCCAGTCTCGGGAGAGTTCCACCGGCATACACCAGCGTGTCATCCCCTGTCTGAGCAGCAGGCGCAGCGCCACGGCGTTGTAGCAGTTCAGCGCATGCCCGGCGACAAACGGCAGCTTGCGCTCGGCGCACAGGTTCACTACGCCGAGATCGCTGGCCTCCAGCAGAAATTCACCGTTCTCCACGTAGCGCTTGAGCTCATTCAGTTCTGACGAGGCCTGAACCAGCGCCAGTGTAGAGAGCACGACCTGCTTGCCACTGTCGGCCAGGGTTTTCGCCATCTCCAGCCAGTCACCCACCTTTGTAGCGCGACGCTTACTACAGACCGCCTCGCCGAGGTAGATCACATCCGCCTGGCTGGTTGCCGCCTGCTGATAAAAGTCTTCCAGCGTCTCTTTCGACCAGTAATAGAGCACCGGTCCTAATGAATATTTCATGCTTTATCTCACTGCCATTTACGGTGATACGCACCCAGCGTGGTCTGCGTGCCTTCGGACATCGAGCCGAGCGTCTCCATCCACGCCGGTTCTGGCGTATAGCTCTGCGGATTTGCCATGCAGCGATCGATCGCCTGGCGCCACACTTTTGCCACCTGGCTGACATAGGCCGGGCTGCGCTGGCGTCCTTCGATTTTCACCGAGGCGATATTGGCGGCCAGCAGTTCCGGCAGCAGTTCAAGGGTGTTCAGGCTGGTGGGCTCCTCCAGTGCATGGTAGCGCTCGCCATCCACCAGATAGCGACCTTTGCACAGCGTCGGATAGCCGGCGTTTTCATCATCCTGATAGCGGTCGATCAGCACCTCGTTCAGACGCGACTCCAGCCCCTGCGGGGTTTGCTGCCAGCGCACGTAGCGGGCAGGGGAGCAGGCGCCCACGGTGTTGGGCGATTCCCCGGTGAGATAAGAAGAGAGGTAGCAACGCCCTTCAGCCATGATGCACAGGCTGCCAAAGGCAAAAACTTCCAGCGGAACTGGCGTGACCCGCGCCAGTTGCTTAACCTGATGAATAGAGAGCACGCGCGGCAGCACCACGCGCGACACCTCAAAATGTCGATGATAAAAGCGTATGGCCTCTTCGTTGGTAGCAGACGCCTGTACGGAGACATGGCGCTCAATGTGGGGATAGCGTTCTGCGGCATACTCCAGCATGGCGAGATCGGCCAGAATCAGGGCGTCGGCACCCAGCTGTGCCGCCATATCCACCGCGCGCTGCCAGCGTTGATAGCCGTCGGGGTGGGCAAAGGTATTGATAGCGATATGCAGTTTACGGCGATGAAGATGTACGAAGCTCACCGCTTCCTGCAGTTTTTTCTCGGTAAAATTGAGACCAGCGAAGTGACGGGCATTGGTATCGTCCTTCAGCCCGATATAAACCGCATCGGCGCCGTTTTCGATGGCCGCCTTTAGCGCCGGTAAGTTCCCGGCAGGGCAGAGCAGCTCCATAATTTATCCTGACGTTCGCAGCCCCAGAGGGATGCAAAATTGTTATCGAACAGGGATTTTAATTAACCATCCGGCGACAATTTTTGATTTAAGGCAGCTAATGGCGTATTGATGACACCAATAATGGGTTACGCCGGATGTCAGTTTGTTGATTTACCCCGCTATACCGACGACTGGATATGGCAAAATATCAGGACCATAGATATCAGGAGTATTGCTCGTGCTGGATAAACTGCGTTCACGTCTCGTACAATTTGGCCCGTCGCTGCTGAGCGTGCCGGTTAAGCTCGCGCCCTTTGCCCTGAAGCGCCAGGTACTGGAGCAGGTGCTCAGCTGGCAATTCCGCCAGGCGCTGGCGGATGGCGAGCTGGAATTTCTTGAAGGGCGCTGGTTACGTATCGAGGTGCGGGATATTGGTCTGCGCTGGTACACCTCCGTTGAAAATGAACAGCTGGTGGTGCGCGAATCCGCCGAGGCGGACGTCAGCTTTAGCGCTGACGCCAGCGATCTGCTGATGATCGCGGCACGCAAGCAGGATCCCGACACGCTCTTCTTCCAGCGTCGTCTGGTGATTGAAGGCGATACCGAGTTAGGTCTGTATGTCAAAAACCTGATGGATGCGATTGAACTGGAACAGATGCCGAAGCCGCTGCGCGTGGCCCTGTTGCAACTGGCCGATTTTGTCGAGGCGGGTCTGAAAACTCCGCCGGAAAGTAAACACACTTCTGTAGGTGAGCCATGTTGATTCGAGTAGAAATTGGCATCGATGCCCCGGGTATTGACGCCTTATTACGCCGGTCGTTTGAAGGGGAAGGTGAAGCGCAACTGGTTCGCGATCTTCGTGAAGACGGCCTGATTACGCTGGGTCTGGTCGCCACCGATGATGAAGGTCAGGTCGTTGGCTACGTGGCCTTTAGCCCGGTCATCGTGCAGGGCGAAGAGCTGCAGTGGGTTGCCATGGCGCCGCTGGCGGTGGATGAAAACTATCGCGGACAGGGCCTGGCGCGCCAGCTGGTCTACGAAGGGCTGGATTCACTCAATGAGTTTGGCTACGCCGCGGTCGTGACGCTGGGCGATCCGGATTTCTACAGCCGTTTAGGCTTCGAGAAAGCGGCACATTACGATCTGCGTTGCCGCTGGCCGGGCACCGAGTCGGCTTTCCAGGTCCACCGTCTGGCCGACGATGCGCTTAACGGCGTGAGCGGCCTGGTGGAATACCACGATCGCTTCAATAGCTTTTAACCGGCGGCCTTTGCAGGCTCTCGCGTAGCGCCTCAAACGTCCCGTCTCCGCTGACGAGGCGCTCTTTCTGGCGCTTCGTGAGCTGTTTAATGCGGTACTCCAGCCGGAGCGCCAGCGAGCGATCGCCTGCGACCGCGGAAAACGCCAGCGTCAGCTCTCCTTTACCCCTCAACGCCTTCGCCCCTTTTCCCGTCTGATGTTGCAGGAAGCGGCGCGGCACATCGGTTGTGATGCCCGTATAGAGCGCATTATCAGCGGTTCGAACAAGATAGAGAAACCAGCACACGGCGACAGATTCAGTATGTTAAGGTGAGTGCACCTTAGCATGAGAGAGAAGCGAAATGGAAACTCTGGCCGCCATCAACCACTGGCTGGCGAAGCAGCACGTGGTCACCTGGTGCGTACACCAAGACGATGAGCTGTGGTGTGCCAATGCCTTTTACTATTATGACCCGCAGCGCGTCGCGTTCTACGTCTTAAGCGAAGACAAAACCCGTCATGCGCAGATGAGCGGCAAACAGGCGAAAGTTGCAGGCACCGTCAACGGGCAGCCCAAAACCGTGGCGTTAATCCGCGGGGTGCAGTTCAAAGGGGAGATTCGTCGTCTGGAAGGAGAGGAAAGCGACGTGATGCGCAAGTACTATCTTCGTCGCTTTCCGGTTGCCGCTGCCATGCCAGCTCCGGTATGGGAGATCCGTCTGGATGAACTGAAGTTCACTGACAACACGTTAGGCTTTGGCAAAAAACATCACTGGCTACGCGCCGAGTAAGCGCAACGCCTCACGGTTAAAGGCGATAAGATCTTCTGGCGTCCGGCTGGTAACCAGCTGATCGTTATCGATGACTACCTCCTGATCGTGAAAATCGGCCCCGGCGTTTTTCAGATCGATGGCGATCGATTTCACGCCCGTCAGTTTACGTCCGCGCACAACCTCAGCGCTGATGAGCAGCTGTGGGCCGTGGCAGATAGCAAAGACCGGTTTCCCGCTGGAGACAAAATCCCGGGTAAAGGTCACGAAACGCGTATCGCTGCGTAGCGAGTCCGGGGAGTGCCCACCCGGCAGTAACAGGGCGTCAAAGTCAGACGGGCTCACCTCATCGATGGTTTTATCGATGGTCACGCTGGCCTCGCCCTTATGGCCTTTTACCGTTTTGCCTGCCTCTTTTTCAATGGTGATCACCTCATGGCCCGCCTTACGAAACGCCTCGGCAGGTGAGGTAAATTCTGAATCTTCAAACTCGTCGGTAATCAAGACCGCAATTTTCTTGCTCATGCTTCCTCCGTTGTTTTGGCTTCAGACAGCTTTTTTCCAGCTTGTGGTAAATACTTAACGTTCAGACCACTAAGTGTGGTTGAGCGGCATGAAATCGCATACGGACTAATCTGCAAAGGAGGAGTAATGAGTCAGGTTTTAATTACCGGCGCGACCGGCCTTGTGGGTGGGCACCTGCTGCGTATGCTAATCCAGGAGCAGAAGATCAACTATATCGCCGCCCCGACGCGTCGCCCGCTGGGCGATATCGAAGGGGTGTTTAATCCCCACGATCCGCAACTGACCGATGCGCTGGCACAGGTTCAGGATCCGGTAGATACCGTCTTTTGCTGTCTGGGCACCACCCGGCGTGAGGCGGGCAGCAAAGAGGCCTTTATCCATGCCGATTACACGCTGGTGGTGGATACTGCGCTGACCGGAAAACGACTCGGGGCGAAGCATTTCCTGGTGGTGAGCGCCATGGGGGCTAACGCGCATTCGCCGTTCTTCTACAACAAGGTGAAAGGCAAAATGGAAGAGGCCCTGATCGCCCAGAAGTGGGAGCGGTTGACCATTGTGCGTCCGTCAATGCTGCTGGGGGAGCGGGAGAAGCATCGCTTCAGCGAGTCGCTGTTTTCCCCGCTGTTCAGTCTGCTGCCCGGCAACTGGAAGTCTGTCGAGGCGCGGGATGTGGCGCAGGTTATGCTGCAGGAGGCGCTGGGTGCAGCACCGGCAGGAGTCAATGTTATTCCGTCGGCGAAAATCAGGGAGCAGGCGCAGGGAGAGGAATGAGCGCCCTCTGCCAGCGGCAGAGGGCGGGGGAGATTACTTGATGTAGGTGAAGGCGGTAGTCACGTGTTTCACGCCGCTCACCCGGCTGGTGATATCCGCCGCCGCTTTACCTTCACGCTCGGTCACCAGGCCGAGCAGGAAGACTTCGCTGTTCTCGGTGGTCACTTTCACGTTAGAGGATTTCACCTGATCGCTACCCAGCAGCTGGGAGCGCACTTTGGTGGTGATCCAGGTGTCATTTGAGGCGGCACCCAGGCCAATCGGCTGGCCCTGACGTATTTCGTTAAATACCTCGGTCGTCCCTTCTACACCCATCGCAATTTGCTTCGCGCGGGAGGCAAGTTCGGTATTCGGCGCCTGGCCGGCCAGTAAAACCTTGCCCTGATAAGCCGTTACGTTAATACGCGCTTCTTTCTTAATCTGTTGGTCTTTGGAGAGTGCGCTGTTCACGCGCAGTTCAAGGGTGCCGTCATCCACCTGCGTGCCCACGGTTCGCGGGTCGGTCGCGGCTTTGGTACTCACTGCGGCGGTACCCACTACCGCTGCAGCCACACATCCCTGAAGCAGCAGCGCAGAAATAAGGACTGCGAGGGGCGAAAGTGCCTTCATGTTTACTCCTTAATCATCCTGGTGAGGGAAAAGCGTGTTATCGATCAGATCGCATAAACAGTTCACCGTCAGCATATGCATCTCCTGAATGCGCGCGCTGCGGTGGGAAGGAATACGGATCTCAACATCATGCGGACCTAACAGCCCTGCCAGCTCACCGCCGTCGTAACCGGTCAGCGCAACGATGGTCATATCGCGCGTGACGGCCGCTTCCACGGCTTTCACGATGTCGCGGCTGTTGCCGCGCGTGGAGATGGCCAGCAGGACATCACCGGCATGCCCTAACGCGCGCACCTGCTTGGCGTAGATCTCATCATGAAGACGATCGTTGGCAATCGCCGTTAAGACCACGTTATCGGTATTAAGTGCAATGGCAGGTAAACTGGGGCGCTCTGTCTCAAAACGATTGATCATACTGGCAGCAAAATGCTGTGCGTTGGCGGCCGAGGTGCCATTACCACAACAGAGAATTTTGTTGCCGTTAAGCAGGGACTGAACCAGCGTCATCGCCGCGCGGGAGATGGCGTCCGGCAGCGCTTCTGCTGCTGCAATCTGAGTCTGAATGCTTTCCGTGAAGCAAACCTTAATTCTTTCGAGCACGGTATCCCTTAACGATCTGATTTACGCGTCTTCGCCGAAGGCGTTTTTGAACCATTCGATGGCGTTTCCGGTGAAGGCTACCACATCGAACCGGCAATCCACAGTGTCAAAGCTGCCATTATGCCGGGCAAGCCACAACTGGGCGGTGTGTAACAATTTTTGTTGCTTGGCCCGGGTCACGCTGGCGGCGGCCCCGCCGTAACGGGATGACTGGCGGTAGCGCACCTCAATGAACACGATGGACGGGCCGTCCTGCATGATAAGGTCAATTTCACCGCCGCGTCCGCGAACGTTGGCGGCGATAAAGCGCAGTCCTTTGCGCTCAAGCCAGCGACGCGCCTGTAATTCGCGCGCGTCGCCGGTCTGTTTGCGGGTTAACTGGCCGGAACGATCTGTCCCTGCTGGTATTTGAGCCATGATAACTTCCTGTTAATCACGCAGTCCTGAGTGGCGGTGAGATCGCCGGTATTGCCGTTAAGGGTAAAGCCCGGCACCTGGCGCATCTGGGTGAAGTGGTTCGCCAGCGCCCAGGCATCCACGCCCATGGCATACAGGCGCGCCAGCGAGTAGTCGTTACGCACGCTGCTGAGCGCCTGCTGCATCAGCTCTGGGTTTGCCCCTGCGAGCATCGGTATTTCGCTGTACTGTAGCCCTTCCATCTCAAGACGGAAGTCCGGGCCTGCGGTGCCCTGTGCGCTGCGTGAGCTGGCGTACAGCGACACGCCCGCCTGGCTGCCGTTACGCATGGCGATCATCGGTTTGATAAAGGCGATCTCTTCCGGGGTGGCGACAATGTAGGCCGCATCCACGTTACCGCCGCCGCTGATCTGCGCATCCGTTGGCGGAGCCGGGATAGTCAGACCACCAATCGTCACGCTCTGCTGCTGTGGCAGGCTGGCAGTCACCGGGCTACCGCTGAGGGCAATACCCGCTCCGCCGTTCACGCCTGCGCGCAGTTCTGAGGCTGAGCCAAATTTCTGCTGCAGGACGATGCCGCCACCCAGCTGTTGCCACTCCTGGGCAAAGGCAGTCGCGACGCGATCGCCCAGTTGGCTGCGCGGGATAAGCAGCAGAGGAGCCTGCTTACCTTGCTCATGGATATGGCGGGCCGCATCGCGGGCTTCGTCTTCTGGCGACAGGGCAAAGTAGCAGACGTTAGGGCGATTCTGCACCTGCTCCGGCTGGTTCAGCGCCAGCACGTTCAGCGGGGTGTTGCTTCTCACCAGCTCGTCCACGTTGTTTTTCAGCAGCGGGCCGACCACGATGCTGGCGCCATCCTGCTGCACCTGACTCAGCACCTGATCGAGCGGCTGGTTGCTGGTGTCATACACTTTTATCTCCGCAGATGGGTTACCCATGACCTGTGGTTGGGCAACGGTCTGCGTCTCTTGTGTCGTGACCGGAGTCTGCACCGGCTCCTGCACGTTACTTTCCTGTACGTTGCCTTCCGGCGCGGCGACAGGCTGAGGGGTGGCAGGGGCCTGCACCGGATTCTGGAGCGTGCCTGGCTGGGCAGCGACAGGTTGGGTCGCGGTCAGATCGTTGGTTTCGGCACTGGATGGGCTCACCACATCACCGGCATTAGCGGCCTGGGCGACCTGGGCGGGAACTGCGCTGCCCGCGACGGCGGCAGTACCGTTTCTCGCCGCTTCAAAACCCTGCTGGATCGTGCGGCCAAAGACGGCGGCCTGGCCACCTAATGGCAGCAGCAGGGCGATTTTGCTGGTGGAGGCTGGCTTGAAGTTCTGTACATTAACCAGTTGCGTTGGCAGCATGCTTGCGCCCGGGTTATTCGGATAGCGGGTTTGCCAGTCTTTAATTCCGGCCTTCAGCATATCCGGATCGTTGCGGTTATCGAACCAGACGCGCTGCAGATCCAGCCAGCCCTGCAGGATATTCTCGTCGGCGTTAATCACCAGCGCATTGGCCTGATCGGGGTTCATGGCGGAGAGCGTCTGCCAGGTGGCATCGATATTTTTCTGTTTTTCGGCAGCGGAGAGCAGCGGCTCCTGGGCGATCAACGCCCGCAGCAGCGTCAGGGAAGGACGCCCCTGCTCAGCGGCGATACCGGCCTGCCAGAAACGCGCCTGCTGATTTTTATCCAGCGCGCTGATGTCGATATTGCCGAGGAGCTTCTTAGCGCCGGCAGCATCGTTCTGCGCAATTTTCAGCTCGGCGGCCAGCAGGGACTGTTCGCGACGCTGGGTATCGGTCAGATCCTGCGGCAACTGGTTAAACAGATCGGTGGCATGCTGGGTTTTACCCTCTTTCAGCAGTGCACGAATGGCGAGTAATTGCCAGTTGATCCTGGTATCATTCGAGCTCTGCTCCATCTGGTGCAGATAGAAGCCGGAGTCAGCCTGGGCTGTACCCTCCATGTGGGCAGCACTTTGATCGGGCGCCTGTGTGCCACAGCCTGCAAAGAACAGGGCTGCCAGCACCAGCGGAAGGCTGCGCGTGGCTTTATTATGAAAAAACGTTAAGGGTACCATACTGTATCCAGTGATATTTTTTACGCAATGCTCAATATTAAATCGGCAATACGGATGAAACAATGAAACAACACGAAACGGCAGATAATTCTCAGGGTCAGCTATATATTGTACCTACTCCTATCGGGAATTTATCTGATATTACCCAACGTGCGCTCACCGTATTGCAAAGCGTTGATCTTATTGCGGCTGAAGATACCCGCCACACTGGCCTGCTGCTGCAACACTTCGCCATTAACGCCCGCCTGTTTGCCCTGCACGATCATAACGAGCAGCAAAAGGCCGAGACGCTGGTGGCAAAGCTGAAAGAGGGGCAGAACATCGCCCTGGTCTCCGATGCCGGCACGCCGCTGATTAACGATCCAGGCTACCATCTGGTCCGCACCTGCCGCGAGGCGGGCATTCGGGTTGTCCCGTTACCGGGGCCGTGTGCCGCCATTGCCGCCCTGAGCGCGGCGGGTCTGCCGTCTGACCGCTTCTGCTACGAAGGCTTCCTGCCCGCCAAATCCAAAGGTCGTCGCGACGTGCTGAAGGCGCTGGAAGCCGAACCGCGCACGCTGATCTTCTACGAATCGACCCACCGTCTGCTGGAGAGCCTGGAAGATATGGTCGCCGTCTGGGGAGAGGCGCGTTACGTGGTGCTGGCCCGCGAACTGACCAAAACCTGGGAGACCATCCACGGCCTGCCGGTTGGCGAGCTGCTGGCATGGGTGAAAGAGGATGAAAACCGCCGCAAGGGCGAGATGGTGCTGATTGTCGAAGGGCACAAGGCCGAAGAGGACGCCCTGCCTGCGGATGCCCTGCGCACCCTCGCGCTGCTGCAGGCTGAACTGCCGCTGAAGAAAGCGGCCGCGCTGGCAGCAGAGATCCACGGCGTGAAAAAGAACGCGCTGTATAAATATGCGCTGGAGCAGCAGGGGGAGTAAGCTCGTGAGCCGTTATCAACCGCCTTTTACGATTACGTCTGCAATCCTTAATCTGGTGGTTGAAACGGGAGAACTGCTGGGACACTGGGCTGCTTATACGGGGCGAGCTTCACCTCTGCTGCGTAAAGAGAATCGTATTCGTACTATCCAGGCGTCGTTAGCCATTGAACATAATTCGCTGACCACCGGGCAGGTGACCGCAATTATGGATGGAAAGCGGGTGCTGGCCCCGGCAAAAGATATTCAGGAAGTCAGAAACGCCATCCAGGCCTATGAGCACCTGAATATCTGGCAAGCCAGTCGTCTGAAAGATTTGCTGAGTGCCCATCGGCTCCTGATGAAGGGGCTCGTAGATAATCCCGGGCAACTGCGCCAGGGGGATGTCGGGATCTATCGTGGTAACCAACTGGTGCATATGGCACCTCCTGCATCTCAGGTACCTCGTCTGGTGGATGAGCTGCTTGGCTGGCTTAATGCCACAGACTTGCACCCGCTAATTGCCAGCTCTGTATTCCACTATGAATTTGAATTTATCCATCCCTTTGCCGACGGTAATGGCCGTATGGGGCGTCTCTGGCAGACTCTTATCCTCAGCCACTGGCGTGCCGAGCTGGCCTGGTTGCCGGTGGAAACGCTGATCCACTTTCAGCAAGAGCGGTACTACGCCATCCTTGGGCAGTGTGATAAAGCCAGCGATTGCACGGCTTTTGTAGAATTTATGCTACACAATCTTGCCGATGCGCTGCGTGAAAGTATCGCAACCCCGCATGCATTGTCGGAACAAATGTCGGAACAAATGTCGGAAAAAGAGGATGCCATCCTGCAACTTCTGATTACCCAGCCAAAAATGACAGCTTCTACCCTGGCCTCAATGCTCGGTGTAACCTCCCGTACGGTAGAACGCTACCTTAGCGCATTACAAAGCAAGGGTAAGGTACAACGGGTCGGTGCCAGAAAAGGTGGGTACTGGCAGGTCTTAAGATAGGCAGCGCTTGTCCCGTCAGACGATAATTACTTCAGATCGGCAAAAATTCGGAATGGCGAGCATCAGCCAGAACGAAAGGCAAAAAAAAGCATGGCCGAAGCCATGCTAAAGGAGGTTTACTGCAAACTCAGGTCACCGGGGCCGGGTTAAATACCGCCAGCTGGTTATGTAATCCCCATTGATCGGAGAAAGTCTTCTTACGTCCACTCGCCACGTCGAGGATGAAGTGGAACAGCTTCCAGCCCACATCCTCAATGCTCTCTTCGCCGGTAGCGATAGTGCCCGCGTTGATATCCATCAGGTCAAACCAGCGGTTCGCCAGCTCGGTACGGGTCGCCATTTTAATGACCGGCACCGCCATCAGGCCGTACGGGGTGCCGCGACCGGTGGTGAAGACCTGAACGGTGATCCCGGAGGCCACCTGCTGGGTACCGCAGACGAAATCACTGGCTGGCGTGGCGGCGTAGATCAGGCCACGTTTAGTCGGGCGCTGACCCGGAGAAAGCACTTCAACGATGGCGCTCTTGCCCGATTTGGCGATGGAGCCCAGCGCTTTTTCTACCACGTTCGCCAGGCCGCCTTTCTTGTTGCCCGGTGACGGGTTGGCGCTGCGGTCGGTCTTGCCCATGTCGAGATAGTTATCGTACCAGGCCATCTCCTCCAGCAGGCGTTTGCCCACCTCTTCGTTGATGGCGCGCGGCGTCAGGAGATGGATCGCGTCGCGCACTTCGGTCACTTCGGAGAACATTACCGTGGCGCCACAGCGCACCAGCAGATCCGAGGCATAGCCCACTGCCGGGTTGGCGGTCACGCCCGAAAAGGCATCGCTGCCGCCGCACTGCATTCCCACCACCAGCTCAGAGGCCGGGCAGGTTTCACGCTGGCGCTGATTCAGTTTTGCCAGATGGCGCTCAGCGACCTGCAGAATGTCATCCACCATCGACCGGAAGCCGACATGCTGCTCATCCTGCAGACGCACGATGCTGGCGTCATCCACCGGGATCGCCTGCACGTCTTCAGTACCCTGGAGCAGCTTTTCGGGTTGCAGCTTCTCGCAGCCGAGGCCGATAACCATCACTTCGCCGCCGAAGTTCGGGTTCAGGGCGATATTGTGGATGGTGCGGATAGGGACAATTGCCGCCGGAGCGTTGATCGCCACGCCGCAGCCGTAAAGGTGGTTCAGACCCACCACGCCGTCGACGTTGGGGTATTTTGGCAGCAGATCGCGTTCGATGATCTTCACTACATAATCGACCACGCCCGCCACGCAGTGCACGCTGGTGCTGATGCCGAGCAGGTTTTTGGTGCCTACGCTGCCGTCCGCATTGCGATAACCTTCAAAGGTATAGCCTTCAAGCGCAGGTAGCGGCTCCGGTACGCGGGTTGCCAGCGGCAGGGTGTGCAGCGGCGGGGCTTCCGGCAGGGCAACCAGCGACTCATCAATCCAGCTGCCCTGGGGGATGGCGCGCACGGCGTAGCCGATGACTTCGCCATAACGCACGATTTCGCCCTGCGCCGGGATATCCACCAGCGCCACTTTATGGCCCTGTGGAATATGCTCGATGAGTTCAAGTCCGTCCGGGAAACGCGTTCCGGCTTTTAACCCCTGATCGTTAACAATAATCGCCACGTTATCGGTCTCATGTACCTTAATATAAAACGCGGTCGGCGACGTTTGACGAATTTCGATGTCGGCCATTGTCCAGTATTCTCCAGCGCGTGGGGGATAATTAATTGATCAAAGAGTAACTATATTTTCTCGTTATAAAAAATAAAGACTCTGCTCAGTGGAATAAAGAATGTCAGGCATGGGGAATTAATAATGTGATCGCGATCACTCATTTATGACGGTGGCCTGCCCATAAGGGGAGCAATGGCGAAATCTGTGCATCAGCGCCCAGGGGTTTGTGCATATGCTCAAAATAATATTCACAATAAAGTTGATAATTGAGCAATGCGACAATGCGTGGTGGTGGGCGCTTGATTATACTCATTAACGCTTTCATGGATTTGGTTAATTAACCGTAATTACCTCTCTCTAATGAGCAAAATAATCAGGACTGCCTCTTTCTTAAAACAATAAAAATAATTTCATTGATGTACCAGAGGAAATAAATATGTTGCTGGATACTACCGTTGAAACTAAAAAGGGTTTCCCCACCCGTTATTTAATATTACTCATCATTTTTATTGTTACCGCTGTCAATTACGCTGACCGCGCCACGCTCTCTATTGCCGGAACGGAAGTCGCCAAAGAGCTGCAATTAAGTGCCGTGTCGATGGGCTACATCTTCTCCGCCTTCGGCTGGGCCTATCTGCTGATGCAGATCCCCGGCGGCTGGCTGCTGGACAAATTCGGCTCGAAAAAGGTCTATACCTACAGCCTCTTCTTCTGGTCGCTGTTCACCTTCCTGCAGGGGTTTGTCGATCTTTTCCCGCTGGCGTGGGCGGGCATTTCAATGTTCTTTATGCGCTTTATGCTCGGCTTCTCCGAGGCGCCATCCTTCCCGGCTAACGCCCGTATCGTGGCGGCCTGGTTCCCGACCAAAGAGCGCGGTACGGCATCAGCTATTTTTAACGCCGCGCAATATTTCTCGCTGGCGCTCTTCTCCCCGCTGCTCGGCTGGCTGACCTTCGCCTGGGGCTGGGAACATGTCTTTACCGTAATGGGTGTGATTGGCTTTGTGCTGACCGGCATGTGGGCGAAGTTTATTCATAACCCGACCGACCATCCAGGCATAAGCGCCGATGAACTGAAGTTCATTAAGGAGGGCGGCGCGGTGGTCGATATGGACCACAAAAAGCCAGGCGACAAAGCGGCCAGCGGTCCGAAGCTGCATTACATCAAACAGTTATTGTCTAACCGGATGATGCTGGGCGTCTTTTTCGGGCAATACTTTATCAACACCATCACCTGGTTCTTCCTCACCTGGTTCCCGATTTATCTGGTGCAGGAGAAGGGGATGTCGATTCTGAAAGTGGGCCTGGTGGCATCCATTCCGGCGCTGTGCGGCTTTGCCGGCGGCGTACTGGGCGGCGTATTCTCGGATCACCTGATTAAGCAAGGCAAGTCGATTACCCTGGCGCGTAAGCTGCCGATCGTGCTGGGTATGCTGCTGGCCTCCTCAATCATTCTGTGCAACTACACCAACAACACCACGCTGGTGGTCGCGCTGATGGCGCTGGCCTTCTTCGGTAAAGGGTTTGGTGCCCTGGGCTGGCCGGTCATATCCGATACCGCACCGAAAGAGATTGTTGGCCTGTGCGGGGGTGTGTTTAACGTCTTTGGCAACGTAGCGTCAATCGTCACTCCGCTGGTGATTGGCTATCTGGTCAGTGAGCTGCATTCGTTCAACGCGGCACTGCTGTTCGTAGGGTGTTCGGCGCTGATGGCGATGTTCTGCTACCTGTTCGTAGTGGGCGACATCAAACGTATGGAATTGCAGAAATAAGCAAAGGTATAAGCGATGAGTAACGATATTTTCCCAAACAAATTTAAAGCGGCCCTCGCGGCACATCAGATTCAGATTGGCTGCTGGTCCGCGCTGGCAAGCCCAATCAGCACCGAAGTGCTGGGACTGGCAGGTTTTGACTGGCTGGTGCTGGACGGTGAACATGCGCCGAACGACGTCACCACCTTTATCCCGCAGCTGATGGCGCTGAAAGGCAGCCACAGCGCGCCGGTGGTGCGCGTGCCGACCAATGAGCCGGTGATCATCAAGCGCCTGCTGGATATTGGTTTCTATAACTTCCTGATCCCGTTTGTGGAAAACGTCGAAGAGGCGGTGCAGGCGGTGGCCTCCACCCGTTATCCGCCAGAAGGCATTCGCGGCGTGTCGGTCTCCCATCGTGCCAATATGTTTGGCACCGTGCCGGACTACCTCGCCCAGTCGAACAAAAACATCACCATCCTGGTGCAGATTGAGAGCCAGCAGGGCGTGGACAACGTCGATGCCATCGCCGCCACTGACGGCGTAGATGGCATCTTTGTCGGCCCAAGCGATCTGGCGGCCGCCTTTGGCCACCTGGGTAATGCGAATCACCCGGAAGTGCAGCGCGCCATCCAGCATATCTTTGCCCGTGCCAAAGCGCACGGTAAGCCGTGCGGCATTCTGGCACCGGTCGAGGCTGATGCCCGACGCTATCTGGAATGGGGCGCAACCTTTGTCGCCGTCGGCAGCGATCTCGGCGTGTTCCGCTCCGCCACCCAGAAGTTAGCGGATTCCTTCAAGAAATAACCACCACCACTGAATAAAGAGAGACGCAATTATGACACTGAAAGTTGGTTTTATTGGCCTGGGTATCATGGGTAAACCAATGAGTAAAAACCTCATCAAAGCAGGTTACTCACTGGTGGTTGCAGACCGTAACCCGGAAGCCATTGCCGAAGTGATCGCCGCAGGCGCAGAAACGGCCACCACGGCAAAAGCCATTGCTGAGCAGTGCGATGTGATCATCACCATGCTGCCAAACTCCCCGCACGTTAAAGAGGTGGCGCTGGGCGAAGGCGGCATCATCGAAGGGGCAAAACCTGGCACCGTGCTGATCGACATGAGCTCCATCGCACCGCTGGCCAGCCGTGAAATCAGCGAGGCGTTAAAAGCAAAAGGCATCGACATGCTGGATGCGCCGGTGAGCGGCGGCGAGCCGAAAGCTATCGACGGCACCCTCTCTGTGATGGTGGGCGGCGACAAAGCCATCTTCGACAAATACTACGACCTGCTGAAAGCGATGGCCGGCTCCGTGGTGCATACCGGTGAGATTGGTGCCGGTAACGTCACCAAGCTGGCAAACCAGGTGATTGTGGCCCTGAACATCGCCGCGATGTCTGAAGCCCTGACCCTGGCGACCAAAGCGGGCGTTAACCCGGATCTGGTGTATCAGGCCATCCGTGGCGGCCTGGCGGGCAGCACCGTACTGGATGCCAAAGCGCCAATGGTCATGGATCGTAACTTCAAGCCGGGTTTCCGTATCGATCTGCACATCAAGGATCTGGCGAACGCGCTGGATACCTCTCACGGCGTGGGGGCACAGCTACCCCTGACCGCGGCGGTAATGGAGATGATGCAGGCCCTGCGCGCAGATGGGCTGGGAACGGCAGACCACAGCGCCCTCGCGTGCTATTACGAAAAACTGGCGAAAGTGGAAGTTTCTCGCTAACAAAGACGGGCGCGGGAACGCGCCCGCTATTTTTGCCTTAAGCGGTAACAGGCTATAACTATGAAAATCGTAATCGCCCCTGACTCTTACAAAGAAAGCCTGTCTGCCACCGAGGTAGCGCAGGCGATAGAAAAAGGCTTTCGGGAGATCTTTCCCGATGCAGAGTATGTTTCGGTTCCCGTTGCGGATGGCGGGGAAGGCACGGTTGAAGCGATGGTTGCCGCCACCAATGGCACGATGCAGCATGCAGTAGTGACGGGGCCACTGGGCGAAAGTGTCAATGCCTGCTGGGGGATCTCCGGCGATGGCGTGACGGCGTTTATTGAGATGGCGGCGGCGAGCGGACTGGCACTGGTTCCTCCGGCACAGCGCAACCCGCTGATTACCACCTCCCGCGGGACGGGCGAGCTGATCCTTGCCGCACTCGATAAAGGTGCGCGCAATATCATTATCGGGATTGGCGGCAGCGCCACCAACGACGGCGGCGCAGGGATGGTTCAGGCGCTGGGGGCAAAACTGACGGATGCCAACGGCACCGAGATTGGCTACGGCGGTGGCAGCCTGATGGCGTTAAACAATATTGATATTTCGTTGCTCGATCCGCGTCTCAAAACCTGCGCGATCCGGGTGGCCTGCGACGTGAGCAATCCGCTGATCGGCGAGCAGGGTGCCTCCCGCATCTTCGGCCCGCAGAAAGGGGCAACAGAAGCCAATATCACCGAGCTCGACAACAATCTTTCTCACTACGCTGATGTGATTAATACCGCGCTGCGTATTGAGGTTAAAAATGTCCCCGGTGCGGGTGCGGCAGGCGGCATGGGCGCCGCGCTGATGGCGTTCCTCGGCGCGGAGCTGAAGAGCGGCATTGAAATCGTCACCCAGGCGCTGAATCTCGAAGAGCATATTCACGACTGCACCTGGGTGGTGACCGGCGAAGGACGCCTGGACAGTCAAAGTATTCACGGCAAAGTGCCGGTGGGCGTGGCGCGCGTCGCCAGTAAATATCGCAAGCCGGTCATCGGCATCGCCGGCAGCCTGACCAGCGATGTCGCGGTGGTTCATCAATATGGCATCGACGCGGTGTTCAGCGTCCTGACCAGCATCAGCACCCTGGAAGAGGCGTTCCGCGGCGCGTTTGACAATATTTATCGCGCCTCGCGCAATATTGCCGCCACCCTGCGGGTAGGGATGCTCACCGAAGGGTGACAGCGGGGCGCAAACCCTCTATACTGCGCGCCGAAGCTGACCAGACAGTCGCCGCTTCGTCGTCGTCCCTTTCGGGGGAGACGGGCGGAGGGGAGGAAAGTCCGGGCTCCATAGGGCAGGGTGCCAGGTAACGCCTGGGGGGGAAACCCACGACCAGTGCAACAGAGAGCAAACCGCCGATGGCCCACGCAAGTGGGATCAGGTAAGGGTGAAAGGGTGCGGTAAGAGCGCACCGCGCGGCTGGTAACAGTCCGTGGCACGGTAAACTCCACCCGGAGCAAGGCCAAATAGGGGTTCACATGGTACGGCCCGTACTGAACCCGGGTAGGCTGCTTGAGCCAGTGAGCGATTGCTGGCCTAGATGAATGACTGTCCAACGACAGAACCCGGCTTATCGGTCAGCTTCAACTCTTCAGAAAACCCCGCTTCGGCGGGGTTTTTGCTTCTTGGCGGTAAGATGAATGACTGTCCAACGACGCTATACCCAAAAGAACGCGGCTTATCGGTCAGCTTCAACTCTTCAGAAAACCCCGCTTCGGCGGGGTTTTTGCTTCTTGGCGGTAAGATGAATGACTGTCCAACGACGCTATACCAAAAAGAACGCGGCTTATCGGTCAGCTTCAACTCTTCAGAAAACCCCGCTTCGGCGGGGTTTTTGCTTCTTGGCGGTAAGATGAATGACTGTCCAACGACGCTATACCAAAAAGAACGCGGCTTATCGGTCAGCTTCAACTCTTTAGAAACCCCGCTTCGGCGGGGTTTTTGCTTTCTGCCCTCATCCCGGCATTTACATTTAAAATTGTTTATATACTTCCTCACAGATCAACATCCGTAATTGAAAAATACTCCGGTTCTTCCCTGACAGATAATTGAGGATTGTGAGATGAAAAAGATTTTCCGGATCGCGCTGCTGACGGCAACGATGACAGGCTTTGCGGGTGTGGCGCAGGCGGCAGAAGTGACAACCGCACCGCAGCCTGCCCAGGATCCTATCGTTCAGCAATTAAAACTCAGCAGCGAACAGACCGCGAAAATTAAGGCTCTGCACCAGCAGCTGGAAGAGAACGTGCAGAAAATCCCGACCAGCGATGTGAAAAATGGCACGTTGATTGACGTGATCCAGTCCGGCAAATGGGATGAGAAGGCAGTGAAAGATCAGCTGGCTGCGTTCAGCCGCATTGAGGAGCAGGCGCGTTACTATCGCGTGAAATATTACTTCGATGTGAGCCAGGTCCTGACGGCAGAGCAGCGGGCAGAAGTCAGATCGCAAATCGCCCAGACTCTGAGCGAATAAGTTGTCATTAACGTACCAGTGCTCAACAACCCGCGCGTGTCGCGGGTTTTTTATTCCTTGAAGTGCGTCACAATGAGAAAAGTAGCCCCACTTCTTTTTTAAAAAGAGTAATTTTTTCTTTTTTTAGCCAAAAACCCCACTAACGTTGTGATTTTTTTCTCTTCCTCTCCGGATATGATATTTCCACACGAATAACAAACGCCTGCACCTCTCTGGTCATTATCGCTGATGAGCAGATATCCATAAAAATAACTGTTTACCCTACAAAATAAGCGAGAGCCTAATGGATACGGCGACAAATAATAGCGTAATTGTGAGCGACTCACCGGCAGCAAGACGGGCTGGAATGAGTGAGAGTGAATGGCAAGAAGCGATTAAATTCGACAGTAATGATACCGGTTGGATAATTATGAGTATCGGCATGGCAATCGGTGCCGGTATTGTTTTTCTCCCGGTTCAGGTGGGATTAATGGGCCTGTGGGTTTTTCTGCTCTCTTCCATCATTGGTTATCCGGCGATGTATCTCTTTCAGCGCCTGTTTATTAATACGCTGGCGGAATCGCCGGAGTGCAAAGATTATCCGAGCGTGATCAGCGGTTATCTGGGTAAAAACTGGGGCATTCTGTTAGGGGCGCTCTATTTTGTCATGCTGGTTATCTGGATGTTTGTATATTCCACGGCGATTACCAACGACAGCGCCTCTTATCTGCATACCTTCGGCGTGACGGACGGTTTGCTGTCAGAAAACCCTTTCTATGGCTTATTACTGATCTGTATCCTGGTGGCGATCTCTTCCCGGGGTGAAAAACTGCTGTTTAAAGTCTCCAGCCTGATGGTGCTCACCAAACTGCTGGTGGTAGCGGCTCTGGGCATCTCAATGATTGGTATGTGGCACCTCTATAACGTTGGCGCGCTGCCGCCGATGGGGCTGCTGATCAAGAATGCCATCATTACGCTGCCGTTTACCCTCACCTCCATTCTGTTTATCCAGACGCTCAGCCCAATGGTGATCTCCTACCGCTCCCGCGCAAAATCGATCGAAGTGGCACGGTACAAAGCCCTGCGGGCGATGAATATCGCGTTTGGCATTCTGTTTGTGACGGTCTTTTTCTACGCGGTCTCTTTTACCCTCGCGATGGGGCATGAGGAAGCGGTCAAAGCCTATGAACAGAATATTTCCGCCCTGGCAATTGCCGCGCAGTTTATTAGTGGTGATGGTGCGGGTTGGGTAAAAATCGTCAGCGTTATTCTGAATATCTTCGCTGTGATGACCGCTTTCTTTGGCGTCTATCTCGGCTTTCGTGAAGCGACGCAAGGCATTGTGATGAATATCCTGCGCCGCAAATTGCCGGCGGATAAAATCAATGAATCCACCGTACAGCGCGGCATTATGGTGTTTGCCATACTGCTTGCCTGGAGCGCCATTGTATTAAATGCTCCTGTGCTGAGTTTCACCTCTATCTGCAGCCCTATTTTTGGCATGGTGGGCTGTTTAATTCCGGCGTGGCTGGTCTACAAGGTCCCTGCGCTGCATAAATACAAAGGCGTGTCGCTGGTGATTATTATTATCACCGGGCTACTGCTTTGTGTTTCTCCTTTCCTCGCTTTTTCCTGATGTGCAATAAAGGTCGTAACGATGTCTGAACAAATAAACCCTTTATGGAACCTGTTTATTCACGCGGTGCAGGAAGAGGTTAAACCTGCCCTGGGATGTACAGAACCTGTCTCGCTGTCGCTGGCTTGTGCCATCGCGGCTGAACAGCTAAGCGGAGAAATCACGCAAATTGAGGCGTGGGTTTCACCGAATTTAATGAAGAATGGACTGGGTGTAACAGTACCAGGTACTGGCATGGTTGGCCTGCCTGTTGCGGCTGCGCTGGGGGCGATTGGTGGCAATCCCCGGGGCGGGCTGGAGGTTTTAAAAGATGCTTCGCCCGAGGCGATTGCCCGCGCTAAAGTGCTGCTGGCGGCAGGAAAAGTGCAGGTAAAACTGCAGCAACCCTGCGACGAAATCCTCTATTCCCGCGCCATTGTCTATGCCGGGGCGGAGTCGGCAAGCGTCACCATCGCGGGAGGACACACGCGGGTCGTGCAGATCAGCTATCAGGGCGAAACACGCTTTATGCTGGATGAGCAGCCGCAGAGCTCTGGCGGCGATCCCCTGAGAGTGCTGTCGAGCACGTCGCTGTCGCAGATCCTGGAGTTTATCGAGCATGTTCCGTTTTCCGCCATTCGTTTTATCCTGGAAGCCGGGCATCTAAACGACGCCCTCTCCAGGGAGGGATTAACCGGCAAATGGGGACTCCATATTGGCGCGACGTTGCATAGACAGCAGGCGCGCGGCTTTATCGACCAGGGGTTAGGATCGGAGATAATCATCCGCACCAGCGCCGCGTCAGATGCCCGAATGGGCGGAGCGACACTGCCTGCGATGAGCAATTCCGGTTCGGGTAATCAGGGGATTACGGCAACGATGCCGGTTCTGGTCGTGGCGGAATATCTCCAGGCTGATGAGGAAAAACTGGCGCGGGCCCTGATGCTTTCGCACCTCTCGGCCATTTATATCCATTACCAGCTTCCTCGCCTGTCGGCATTGTGCGCGGCGACGACCGCGGCCATGGGCGCGGCAGCAGGTTTGGCATGGCTGCTGGACGGGGGCTATAAGGCGATTGAGATGGCGATCAGCAGTATGATTGGCGACGTCAGCGGAATGATCTGCGATGGAGCATCGAACAGCTGCGCGATGAAAGTCTCAACCAGCGTCAGCAGTGCCTGGAAATCGGTAATGATGGCGCTTGATGATTGCGCCGTGACCGGCAACGAAGGGATTGTGGCGCACGATGTGGAACAGTCCATCGCCAATCTGTGCTCACTTGCATGCCGTTCAATGCAGGCAACGGATAAACAGATCATTGAGATCATGGCGGAGAAAGTCGCCTGAAATAACGGCCTCTCCTTGTACGGGGAGAGGCCGGCGGTTCAGACCGGCAAATCAATCAACAGCGCACGCAGCGGCGTATCGGCCACCAGGGTGATATTCGCCTCGTCGCGAATAAACGCACCATCTCCGCAGGTTAACGCTTCACGCTCCTCAGCGGGCGTCTGCGCATGTACCGTGCCGTGGATAGATTGCAGGTAGGCGCGCGGGCCGTGCAGCTGAAAACTCAGACGCTCCCCTTTATCCAGCTCGATATGATGCAGCCATACCTGCTGGCGGAGCTGCAGGCTGCCTGCGCTGCCATCTGGCGAGGCCAGCAGCTGCTGTTTGGCATCCAGCAGATCGATCTTCTGGAGCAGCGGATTTTCCCGCTCCGGGCAGGCATCTAACCACAGCTGCAGGCGCGTCAGCGTCTTATCTTTGCTGAGGTTATGCTCGCTGTAGCTGATACCGGGCTGAGTGGCTATCAGCAATGCTTCACCGGCTTTCGCCTGGACATGGTTGCCCTCGCTGTCGCGATACTCTGCTTCGCCTTCAAGAATCAGATTCAGGATATCCACTTTTGGATAAGTACGCGGCTGGAATGAGGCGCCGGGTGCGAGCACCTCCTGGTTCAGCACGCGCAAAGAGGCATAGCCCAGCAGTTTCGGGTCAAAGTAGTGTCCAAAGGAAAAGGTGTAGCGGGCCTGCAGCCAACCGAAATCGGCTTGTCCGCACTGTTTAGCTGTTCTTGTCGTAATCATAAAACTTGACCTCTCTTTACACTAAAACAATGGTAAAGGTATGGACGCTGCATTGTTAGCCAGATATTCTGCCCGGTATGTTCAAATTTCCTGAATGAGAACGCCATGGCTAAAGAGAGAGCATTGACCCTTGAAGCGCTGCGCGTGATGGACGCCATCGATCGTCGCGGCAGCTTTGCGGCGGCAGCGGATGAACTGGGGCGCGTACCCTCTGCCCTGAGTTACACCATGCAGAAACTGGAAGAAGAGCTGGATGTGGTGCTGTTTGACCGCTCTGGTCACCGAACAAAATTCACCAATGTTGGCCGCATGCTGCTGGAGCGCGGGCGCGTGTTGCTGGAGGCGGCGGATAAACTGACCACCGACGCCGAAGCGCTGGCCCGCGGCTGGGAAACGCATCTGACGCTGGTTACCGAAGCGTTGGTACCCACCACTGCGCTCTACCCGCTGGTGGATCGCCTGGCGGAAAAAGCCAATACCCAGCTTTCAATTATTACCGAAGTGCTCGCCGGGGCGTGGGAGCGCCTGGAGCAGGGCCGGGCGGATATTGTGATCGCGCCGGATATGCACTTCCGCTCCTCGTCCGAAATCAACTCCCGCAAGCTCTATACCGTGATGAATGTCTATGTCGCCGCACCGGATCATCCGATTCATCAGGAACCCGAGCCGCTGTCGGAAGTGACCCGCGTAAAATACCGCGGCGTGGCGGTGGCCGATACCGCCCGCGAGCGCCCGGTACTAACCGTTCAGCTGCTTGATAAACAGCCGCGCCTCACCGTCAGCACCCTTGAAGATAAGCGTCAGGCGCTGCTGGCTGGGCTGGGCGTGGCGACCATGCCGTATCCGTTCGTTGAGAAAGATATTGCCGAAGGGCGGCTGCGGGTGGTGAGCCCGGAATATACCAGTGAAGTGGATATTATTATGGCGTGGCGTCGTGACAGCATGGGCGAGGCCAAATCCTGGTGTCTGCGTGAGATCCAGAAGTTGTTCACCCAGAAGTAAATTGCAGGCCCGGCAGGCGCAGCGCCGCCGGGCAAACTATCAGTTGTTTAGCAACGGATCCGGCCCAAAACGGTTTTCACCTGGCGTACCGCGCTGGCAGTTGAAGATCAGAATAATGATCCAGCCCAGCACCGGGATAAGCACCAGCAGCAGCCACCACGCTGAACGGTCAGTATCATGCAGCCGGCGAAACAGCACGGCCCAAGATGGCAGAAGTACCAGCAAGCCATACACGGTGGTGAGAATGCCTTCGCCGCCAGCCCGCTCCCAGCCCAGCATCTTGTCGATCAGCCCCAGCACGCAGATCAGAATGAAGTTCACCAGGGTGAACATCCAGAACTCTTTGCGGCGGGCGCGCCCTTTGAACCCAATATAATTTCGAAGTACTTTCAGATACCAGTCCATTTCTTGTGGCCTCCGCAGCAATTAGTTATTTGTTTTTTAAGCGATCCACTAAAGCATAGACGGGAATAAAAAGGGGTAAAGGGCGCCAGAAAAGCGCCCCTGAGGCTTAGCCAAAGCGGACGTCGCGCCCGTGCGGTTCGTTCAGATCCTGCCACGGGCCAATGGAGATAATGCCCGTCGGATTAATGGTTTTATGGCTGCGATAGTAATGGTTACGGATATGGCCAAAATCGACCGTCTCCGCAATCCCCGGCATCTGATAGATGTCGCGCAGGAATCCGTGCAGGTTGAGGTAATCGCTGATCCGGTGTTTGTCGCACTTGAAGTGGGTCACGTAAACCGGGTCAAAGCGCACCAGCGTGGTCCAGAGGCGGATATCGGCTTCGGTCAGCTGGTCACCGGTGAGATAGCGGTGCTGGCCGAGGATCTGCTCCAGCCGCTCCAGCGAGGCAAAGACATTGGTCACCGCTTCGTCGTAAGCTTCCTGGCTGGTGGCAAACCCGGCCTTATAGACGCCGTTGTTCACGTTGTCGTAGATCCAGCTATTCAGGTCATCGATCTTATCGCGCAGCGCGGGCGGATAAAAATCGCCTGCCCGGGCGCCGTGAGCATCAAACGCGGTGTTAAACATGCGGATGATCTCGGCCGACTCATTGCTGACGATGGTCTGATTTTTCTTATCCCACAGTACCGGAACGGTAACGCGGCCGGTGTAGTGGGGATCGGCGTGCAGGTAGAGCTGGTAGAGAAAATCATGGTGATAGAGCGAGTCGCCGGTCGCCGCCGGGAAATCATCGCCGAAAGTCCAGCCGTTCTCCAGCATTAGCGGATGCACCACCGAGACGGGGATCAGCGCTTCCAGCCCCTTCAGGGCACGGACGATCAGGGTGCGATGCGCCCACGGACAGGCCAGAGAAACATAGAGGTGGTAACGATCTTTCTCAGCCGCAAAGCCGCCTTCGCCGCTCGGGCCAGGCGCACCGTCGGCAGTGAGCCAGTTACGGAAGGCCGAAACAGAACGTTTGAAACGCCCCCCGGTTGATTTGGTGTCATACCAGGTATCCTGCCAGACGCCGTCTACGAGTTGTCCCATCTATTCCTCCTTAGATAGCAAAAGCGAGGAGAGATCCCCTCGCTTTTTGATTCAGTATAGCGTGCTTACCACTTCTTATTCAGGACGCGGTCAATACTGAACGCGCCAGGACCGGTGATAGCCAGCAGCAGATAACCGCCTGCGATAGTCAGGTTTTTCATGAACATCAGAGAGTTCACCCCTTCCGCAAAGTTGCTGTGGAACAGGAACGCGGTCAGCAGTGTGAAGCCTGCGGTGAACAGTGCGGTAGTCCGGGTCAGGAAACCGAACAGAATGGCCAGGCCACCCCCCAGTTCAAGCAGAATGGTCAGCGGCAGCAGGAACCCCGGAACGCCCATCGCTTCCATATACTGTTGCGTACCGGCGTAACCCCCGATTTTGCTCCAGCCAGCGGTAATAAACAGGATTGGCATCAGAACGCGCGCTACCAGTACACCAACATCTTCTAATTTTTTCATCTTACTCTCCAGGGAACCACTTGGGCTGTAAATACTATTTATTGTGCAAAATCGGGCGTATGCCGCGGTCTCGCTGTCGATGGAGAGAATCATAAACGGGGCGAATGGGGATTGTTAGCAAGGAAAACTGTCAATCTTTATCAAAGATATTGAGTAATAAGAAGGGAAGGATAAAAGTAAAGCGCCAGGAGGCGCTTTACAGGGTGAGGCAGGGTAAACGTCAGCGGGTTTCTTGTTTACGGAGCTGCTGCTGGGTAAGGGTGGTTTTAATCATCTTCCACGCGCTCCAGATGCCCAGACCGCGGCGCGCCCAGCGGATCAGCATATTCGGATGGCGCACGGCCCTCACCGCCAGAATGCTGCTCCCTATCAGCGCCCATGCCCGTAGGTTCAGAAACATATTCCACCCGCGGTCATAGCTGTGCGTGGCTTCCAGCCAGTCACGGCTGCCAGCCGACAGATCCAGCCGTTGCTGCTGGATCTGGCTCAGCAAAAATGCCTTTTCTCGCTCACGTTCCGCTCGGCTTCTGCTCACTTTTTGTCATCCTCCAGCAGTGACCGGTCGTTGGCGAGCTCCTTACGGGTATGATGTAGCAGGGTCGACTGGCGCACTTTGCGCATCGTCCATATTCCCCCTATCAGAGCAGCAAGCAGCAGCACCACGGTGGTGCCAATCATCACATTAAGACGATACTGCGGATCGACTGCCCAGATAATCAATACCATCAGGCTCATCAGGCCAAAGGCGGCGAAGAGCATAGTCAACCCCAGCATCAGTAGCAGCTGGAAGAGGTTCGCTTTCTCTTCTTCCAGTTCAACTACTGCCAGCCGGATACGCGTCTCTGCGATGCCGACGAGAGTAGTCAAGATCCGCTGTCCGATACCGAGAACGTTTTTTGCGGGCCCTTGTGGTTGACGTGAATCTTCCATAATTAACGTCGCGTAAGCAGCATGCCGATGACAACGCCAACCGCAGCACCGATACCTACGCCGGCCCACGGATTCTCACGCACATACTCATCAGCGCGCGCGGCAGCCTCACGGGTCTGTTTAGCCAGCGCATCGCTGGTTTCGCCCAGACGATAGCGGCTTTCGTGCAGGGCCTGCTCCGCTTTATTACGCAGTTTGCTCAGCTCTTCTTTCGACTTATTGCCAGAGGAGCTCAGTACCTCTTCCAGGGTATCCGCCAGGGACTTCAGTTCAGCGCGTAAATGGTCTGACGTGGTATCTTTTGACATGATTCTCTCCTGTTACGATGTCCGTTAAATCAGTAATCGCGAGACTCCAGCGCTTTCAGTTCGTTCTGCGCTTCTTGCAGTTTCTGCTCACGTTTGGCAACTTTGTCTGCATCGCCTTTCTCCTTTGCCTCCGCCAGATCCCGGCGGCGTTCAGCAATTTCTTCTTTCTGTTCGGCAATTTTGTGCTGATGATCGGCACGCAGTTTGCTATCAGAACAGTTAGCTTTAACTTCGCTCAGCGCTTTATTCAATCCATTGATTCTGCTCTGATTGTTATGCTTTTCAGCGTAACTGATCTCGCGTTGAATATCCTGTTCCTTCTCCTGACAAAGAGACGAAGCGAACGAAGCTGTGCTCAAAGAAAAAAGGGCGAGGCCCAGGGCGATGCGGTAATTCATTGTTGAAACCTTCCATTGTTTTCGACGTAACCTGCGGAAATGTCGAATTCCAGAGTCGTGCGGAGTACGTGTGAGAGGTGCTCCGCGTACTTAAGCATAGTAAGTAAACGGGGATATCACCAAAGTAAGTGAAAAGATTCAGAATAGTGGAAATTTAGCCTAACAGACGCGATGTATCACGCAGACGGGTCAGCCAGACCACCGCCTGATTGTCATTATCCTGTTGAGCAATGATATAGCCATGCGGCAGGCTGCGATCGAGCACCTTTTTCGCGGCAGCGCTTTGTACGCTGGAGTCGAAGGTGATCAGCAGCACATCTTTCTGCGGGGTAATACTTTTGAACTGAATACCGTTGGCATCCAGGTGATGCCAGATGGAGAAACCATCCGGCATGCTGACGCCCTGATTGACCGCGCGGATCGCCAGCGTCGATTCCTGTTTTTGCAGCGCCGCCCAGGCCAGCAGCAGGGCGCTGAACATCACCAGCGCGACCATGGCGTAAGAGAGACGGCGCATTGACGCGTTAGGATTGGCCATGTCGTTAGCCCTGACTTCCATGTTTTTTCTTCCAGAGAACCACCAGCGAACCAATCAGCCCGAACACCAGCAGCACGACCGGCAGCAGCATCAGGCAGGACATCAGCTGATCTTCATATTTCAGGAATACCGGCGTTTTGCCAAGCAGATAGCCCAGTGTGGTAAGGATCAGCACCCACAGCAGGCCGCTCATCCAGTTAAAGAACTGAAAACGCGTGCTGCTAAGGCCGGAAAGACCGGCAATGGTTGGCAGCAGGGTGCGGACAAAGGCGATAAAGCGGCCCACCAGCAGCGCGGAAAGCCCGTGCTTGTGGAACAGGTGATGCGCCCGTTGATGATAGTGTGCCGGCAGGTGCGATAGCCAGTTCTGCACGATACGCGTATTGCCAAGCCATCGCCCCTGGATATAGCTCAACCAGCAGCCGAGGCTGGCGGCAATGGTCAGCAGCAGGACGGTTTGCGGAAATTGCATTGCCCCTTTTGCGCACAGCACGCCAACCAGCACCAGCAGGCTATCGCCAGGCAGGAAAGCGGCAGGAAGCAGACCGTTTTCAAGAAACAGAATCATAAACAGGACAAAATAGAGCATGCCAATCATGGACGGATTGGCCAGCGTTTCGAAATCCTGGGCCCATAAGGCATTAAGTAGTTGGGTCAAAAGTTCCATTCAGTGTTCCTGGAAAGCGGTTAACGACGCACCTGTCAACCGGGTCAAACAGCACGGCGACATTTTTTATAATTTCATTATGGTCGCTCGCGGACACAGTGTGTGGCCAAACTGTTCCCTGTTAAATGGCTAAGTAAGCAAGCACTAACTAACAAGCTAAACGGCAAATTGCATCTAATTGTAACAAACGCCAATAGGATCCGTCACAGTATTTGCATGTACCGCAGATAGATTTTGTCTTAACCCAGGGAGGAGACGCGAGGCTATTTACAAAGGCTGACACTATATATGTTTACTTACCCACCGTGGCCGGAAGGCGCAGCGAAGCGCCTGCCGATGCGTGAAGAAAACTATTTTGCGTGACTGACGGCGCTATCGAGGTGAACCACCGGATTCTCAGCAAAAAGATAGCGGTCGGCGTTAAATTCGAAGTCGTCGCTGGTTTCATTGAACAGCATCTGTTTGGTGTTTTCGAGATGCTGCCACATCGCCACTTTTGCCGCATGCGGGTCTTTACGAATCAGTGCCTTAAGGATTTGATCGTGATCGTCACACCAGTTATCCACGGTGCGGGAATCGATATGATCGTGCAGTTTTTTCCAGTACGGGTTATGAACGCGCTGAGTCCACATTTTTTCGACGATTGCCGCAAGCGCACTGTTTTGCGTCGCCAGCGCCACCTGGACATGAAACTGCAGGTCCCATTCGGAGTCGCGGAAGCATTTCTCTTTACGCGCGTTGTCCTGGATCTCCATCAACTTCATGATGTCCTGCTTGGTCACCTGCGTCGCCGCGAACTCGGCGATATTACTCTCAATAAGCTGACGAGCCTGGAGCAGCTCAAAGGGGCCGTAATTGGCAAATTCCAGATTTTCGTCCGGGGCCGGGGAGTGTTTTGGCTGGCTGGAGATAACATGAATGCCGGAACCTTTACGCACTTCAACATAGCCTTCCACTTCCAGCATGATGATGGCTTCACGAACCACGGTGCGGCTTACGCTCTTCTCATCAGCGATAAAACGCTCGGCAGGTAACTTGTCGCCTACCAGATAAACGCCTTGCTCGATGCGCGATTTCAGCTCGGCAGCAAGTTGCTGATAAAGACGACGGGGTTCGTTGATTTCCATATGCGCTCCAGGCAAGGTATGGCTAATGATTTGTTATACCACTTTTACCCCTTTGTCTCCAGATTTGACCCGCAAAAAAGCCGCTCGGGAGCGGCTTTTATATACCAGACTGCGCTTCGCTTGCGCGCCCTGGCGGTTTAGTAGGCCGGGTAAGCGAAGCGCCACCCGGCAATAAATCTAGCTCTGAGTCGCGGGTCTTCCAACAGACTCTTGCAACAGCTCCTCTGCGGACTTGCTTTTCAGCACCGTCCAGATAAGCACTGCACCCAGCAGGTCGAAGATAGCCAGTACCGCGAACAGCGGGCTAAAGCCGATGGTGTCAGCCAGCGCACCGACCACCAGGGCGAACAGGGTGCTGGCGGTCCAGGCTGCCATCCCGGTCAGGCCGTTAGCGGTCGCCACTTCATTACGACCGAAGACATCAGAAGAGAGGGTGATCAGCGCACCGGAGAGAGACTGGTGAGCAAAGCCCCCGACGCACAGCAGCGCAATCGCGACATACGGGCTGGTGAACAGACCAATCATCCCCGGGCCAATCATCAGTACGGCACCCATGGTGACAACCATTTTACGGGAGACGATCAGGTTCACGCCGAACCAGCGCTGGAACAGCGGTGGCAGGTAACCCCCGACGATACAGCCCAGGTCTGCGAACAGCATTGGCATCCAGGCGAACATGGCGATCTCTTTCAGGTTAAAGCCGTAAACTTTAAACATGAACAGCGGGATCCAGGCGTTGAACGTACCCCATGCAGGCTCAGCCAGGAAACGCGGCAGGGCGATACCCCAGAACTGACGGGTACCCAGAATCTGCAGAACAGACATCTTCTTGCCGTTATTGGTCTGGTGCTGGGACTCCTGGCCGCCGATGATGTAGTCACGTTCTTCATCAGAGAGTTTCTTCTGATCGCGCGGGTGTTTGTAGAAGATCAGCCAGCACATCGCCCAGGCGAAGCTCAGTACGCCGGAGAGAATAAACGCCAGCTGCCAGCTGTGCATCACGATAGCCCACACCACCAGCGGCGGAGCAATCATCGCGCCGATAGAGGAACCCACGTTGAAGTAGCCCACCGCGATGGAGCGCTCTTTCGCCGGGAACCACTCTGACGCCGCTTTCAGACCCGCAGGGATCATCGCCGCTTCCGCAGCACCTACCGCGCCACGGGCCAGCGCCAGGCCACCCCAGCTGCCTGCCAGCGCGGTTGCGCCGCAGAAGATGGCCCAGGTGACGGCGAATACGGCGTAGCCAACTTTCGTACCCAGAATATCCAGCACGTAGCCTGCTACCGGCTGCATGATGGTGTAAGCCGCGGAATAGGCCGCGATAATATAGGAGTATTGTTGCGTGGAGATGTGCAACTCTTCCATCAGCGTTGGCGCAGCCGCCGCTATGGTATTACGCGTCAGGTAGCCCAGCACGGTGCCGAGCGTCACCAGTGCGATCATGTACCAACGTAACCCTTTAATTTTACGCATGTAAAACCTCATCGTTATGTTATTGCCGCACCGGAGTACGGGCATCTCTATGCATTGCGTGAGATGTTTTCAACGGGAGGGCGTAACCGGGAATGCTCCCGGTACGGCCCGAACCTTGCCATAAGTAACGTGCATAATTCGGTATCCTTACCGCTGAGTCCGACGCCTGTGGCACCGGTAATGCATTCCGTCGGCTTATAATTTGCGACGGCAGAACGATAACTTGTCATACAACTTTAAAAGGTGAGTGACATCACAAATGTGTCAATAATTGTAAGGTTAATGTCGAGCCTGTGTCAGGCCAGAGCTGGCGCGGCGTTAAGCGCTGTTTAACACTTTAGATGTAGATTATTTGTCGACGTTTATTGATCTAACTCACGAAAAAATCATCGGCCTCTGGAAATTGGTGTGATAACTTTGCAGCATCTGAACATTGCTGTTTTCTGACGTGCCCGTTAAGAGGATGACGACATGACGCCGTTTATGACTGAAGATTTTCTGTTAGATACCGAATTTGCCCGCCGCCTGTACCATGATTACGCGAAAGACCAGCCGATTTTCGACTACCACTGCCACCTTCCGCCGCAGCAGGTCGCCGAAAATTACCGTTTTAAAAACCTGTATGACATCTGGCTGAAAGGCGACCATTACAAGTGGCGCGCCATGCGCACCAACGGGGTGGCGGAACGCCTCTGTACCGGCGACGCGTCTGACCGTGAAAAATTCGATGCCTGGGCAGCGACCGTGCCGCACACCATTGGTAACCCGCTCTACCACTGGACCCATCTGGAGCTGCGCCGTCCATTCGGGATCACCGGCAAGCTGCTCTCTCCGACTACCGCGGATGAGATCTGGAACGAATGCAATGAGCTGCTGGCCCAGGATAAATTCTCTGCCCGCGGCATCATGAAGCAGATGAACGTGAAGATGGTCGGCACCACCGACGATCCGATTGACTCTCTGGAGCATCACGCCGTTGTCGCGAAGGACAGCTCGTTTGACGTGAAAGTGCTGCCAAGCTGGCGCCCGGATAAAGCGTTCAACATTGAGCAGGCGACCTTTGCCGACTACATGGCGAAGCTGAGTGAAGTCTCTGATACCGAGATCCGCCGTTTCGGCGATCTGCAGACCGCGCTGACGAAGCGTCTGGATCACTTCGCGGCTCACGGCTGTAAAGTTTCTGACCATGCGCTGGACGTGGTGCTGTTTGCTGAGGCGAACGAAGCCGAGCTGGACAGTATCCTGGCGCGCCGCCTGGCGGGTGAAACCCTGAGCGAGCATGAAGTGGCGCAGTTCAAAACTGCGGTGCTGGTCTGGCTGGCGGCAGAATATGCCCGTCGCGGCTGGGTGCAGCAGTACCACATTGGCGCGCTGCGCAACAACAACCTGCGTCAGTTCAAGCTGCTGGGCGCCGACGTCGGTTTCGACTCCATCAATGACCGTCCGCTGGCGGAAGAGCTCTCCAGACTGCTGAGCAAACAGAACGAAGAGAACCTGCTGCCAAAAACCATTCTGTACTGCCTGAACCCACGCGATAACGAAGTGCTGGGCACCATGATCGGTAACTTCCAGGGCGAAGGGATGCCGGGCAAAATGCAGTTCGGTTCCGGCTGGTGGTTCAACGACCAGAAAGATGGCATGGAGCGTCAGATGACCCAACTGGCGCAGCTTGGTCTGCTGAGCCGCTTTGTCGGCATGCTGACCGACAGCCGCAGCTTCCTTTCCTATACTCGCCATGAATATTTCCGCCGCATTCTGTGCCAGATGATTGGCCGCTGGGTCACCGCAGGCGAAGCGCCGGCCGATATTCAGCTGCTGGGCGAAATGGTGAAAAACATCTGCTTTAACAATGCGCGCGACTACTTCGCTATTGAACTGAACTAAGGCCGTCTGAGGTTGATATGCAATACATCAAAATCCATTCGCTGGATAACGTTGCGGTCGCGCTGGCCGACCTGAGCGAAGGCCTGGAGGTGACGTTTGACAACCAGACCGTCACCCTGCGCCAGGATCTGGCACGCGGGCACAAGTTTGCCCTGCAGCCGATTGCCAAAGGGGAGAACGTTATCAAATACGGTCTGCCTATCGGCCATGCCCTGGCGGATATCGCGGCGGGTGAATTTATTCACTCCCATAATACGCGCACCAATCTGAGCGATCTGGATGAGTACAGCTATCAACCTGAGTTGCTGGCTGAGAGCCGCCAGGCGGCAGATCGTGACGTTCAGATCTACCGCCGCGCCAGCGGTGAGGTGGGGATCCGCAATGAACTGTGGATCCTGCCCACCGTCGGCTGCGTCAACGGCATCGCCCGTCAGATCCAGAGCCGCTTCCTGAAAGAGACTAACCAGGCGGAAGGCACCGACGGCGTCTTCCTGTTCAGCCACACCTACGGCTGTTCCCAGCTGGGTGACGACCACATCAACACCCGCACCATGCTGCAAAACATGGTCCGCCATCCGAACGCCGGGGCGGTGCTGGTGATTGGCCTCGGTTGTGAAAACAACCAGGTGGATGCCTTCCGTGAGACGCTGGGGGATTTCGACCCTGCCCGCGTTCACTTTATGGTGTGCCAGCATCAGGAAGATGAGGTGGAAGCCGGTCTGGAGCATCTGCATGAGTTGTATGAGGCGATGCGCCATGATAAGCGTGAGCCAGGCAAGCTGAGTGAGCTGAAGTTTGGTCTGGAATGCGGCGGCTCGGATGGGCTGTCCGGCATTACCGCTAACCCGATGCTGGGTCAGTTCTCTGATTATGTCATCAGCAACGGCGGCACCACCGTGCTGACCGAAGTGCCGGAGATGTTCGGCGCGGAGCGCATTTTGATGAGCCACTGCCGCGACGAAGCGACGTTTGAAAAGACCGTCACCATGGTCAACGACTTCAAGCAGTACTTTATCGCCCACAACCAGCCGATTTACGAGAACCCATCCCCGGGCAACAAGGCGGGCGGGATCACCACGCTGGAGGAGAAATCCCTCGGCTGTACCCAGAAAGCGGGTGCCAGCCAGGTGGTGGACGTCCTGCGCTACGGCGAGCGGTTGAGCACGCCGGGTCTGAACCTGCTTAGTGCGCCGGGTAACGATGCCGTTGCAACCAGCGCCCTGGCGGGGGCGGGTTGCCATATGGTGCTGTTCAGCACCGGTCGCGGCACCCCGTACGGCGGTTTTGTGCCAACGGTGAAAATTGCCACCAACAGCGAGCTGGCGGCGAAGAAAAAGCACTGGATCGATTTCGATGCCGGTCAGCTGATCCATGGCAAAGCGATGCCGCAGCTGTTAACGGAATTCGTGGATGTGATTGTGGATATTGCCAATGGCAAACAGGCCTGCAACGAAAAAAACGACTTCCGCGAGCTGGCGATCTTCAAGAGTGGTGTGACGCTGTAGGTGTGGTGTCGGGTGTCGCTAACGCTTACCCGACCTACGAACCAAAATCAGGCCCGGTAAGGCGTAGCCGCCACCGGGCTTTTTTATTAATTACGTAAAGCGTTCTTAGCCAGACGCGCATCTTCAGCCTGACACGCCGCAGCGGTAAACAGCACGTCGGTGGAGGAGTTCAGCGCGGTTTCGCACGAGTCCTGCAGCACGCCAATGATAAAGCCCACAGCCACAACCTGCATCGCCACTTCATTCGGAATACCGAACATGTTGCAGGCCAGCGGGATCAGCAGCAGAGAACCACCCGCCACACCCGATGCACCACAGGCGCACAGCGACGCCACAACGCTCAGCAGCAGCGCGGTTAACAGGTCGACCGGCACGCCCAGGGTATGCACGGCAGCCAGGGTCAGCACGGTGACGGTGATCGCCGCACCTGCCATGTTCACCGTCGCACCCAGTGGGATAGAGACGGAGTAGGTGTCACGATCCAGGTTCAGCTTCTCGGCCAGCGCCATGTTAACCGGAATGTTCGCCGCGGAGCTGCGGGTAAAGAAGGCGTAGACGCCGCTCTCACGCAGGCAGGTCAGCACCAGCGGATAAGGGTTACGGCGGATCTGCCAGAACACCAGCAGCGGGTTGATGACCAGCGCCACCAGCAGCATGCAGCCCACCAGTACAACCAGCAGTTGCGCATAGCCCCACAGGGTTTCAAAACCGGTGGTTGCCAGAGTAGAAGAGACCAGGCCAAAGATACCGATCGGCGCAAAGCGGATCACCACTTTCACTATAAAGGTGACCGCGTTAGAGATATCGGTGATCAGATTTTTGGTGGTGTCGTTGCCGTGGCGCAGGGCGAAGCCCAGCCCGACGGCCCATACCAGAATGCCGATGTAGTTAGCATTCAGCAGCGCGTCAATCGGGTTAGAGACCATGCTTATCAGCAGGCCGCGAAGCACTTCCACGATGCCCGATGGCGGGGTGATATCGCCCACCGCAGAGGTGAGGTGCAGCGTGGAGGGGAACACGAAGCTAAAAATGACCGCCGTCAGCGCGGCAGAGAAGGTGCCCAGCAGATAAAGGAACAAAATCGGGCGAATGTTGGTTTTCTGTCCTTTCTGGTGGTTGGCAATGGAGGCCATAACCAGCATCAGTACCAGGACTGGGGCGACGGCTTTTAACGCGCCAACGAACAGGGTGCCGAGCAGGCCGGTGGCAATTGCCGCCGGTTTGGAAACCAGTGCCAGTAAAATACCCAGCACCAGACCTACCAGTATTTGTTTAACAAGGCTGCCCTGCGCCAGACGCGCGAGCAAACCCGGGGATTGCATGGTCATAAAAATTCCTTCAGTGAGATTGCGTTCCGTCCCGGAGATGCTCTCAGGCACTTATATTCCGGTTAGAGGTGTGTGTTTGTCAGGATGAGTATATTGAATGCGCGAAGTCTGGGAAGAGCAAAATGCTGGAATTTACGTACTGCGTCATGTTTTTTAACTGTCTGGTTACATTTTTGCCGGGTAGCGCGTTTTACTCCGCTGCGTGTTGTCATGCCGGGTGGCGCTGCGCTTACCCGGCCTACAAAACCGTAGGCCCGGCAAGCGTCGCGCCGCCGGGCACCAGACCGCACAATCCCCTTACTGGATCTGCCGCTTCTTATCGTTCTGGTGGTTCACCCAGGCGTTGATAAGCAGGGTCACAACCAGGATGCCAAACACCACGCCCAGCGAGATGGCGATCGGGATGTGATAGAAATCGACAATCAACATCTTAATGCCGATAAAGACCAGGATCACCGACAGACCATACTTCAGCATTGAGAAGCGCTCCGCCACGCCCGCCAGCAGGAAGTACATCGCACGCAGGCCGAGGATCGCAAAGAGGTTTGAGGTCAGCACGATGAACGGGTCAGTGGTCACCGCGAAGATCGCCGGAATACTGTCGACCGCGAAAATCACATCGCTCAGCTCCACCATGATCAGCACCAGCAGCAGCGGCGTGGCATACAGCAGGCCGTTTTTACGCACAAAGAAGTGCTCGCTTTCGATGGTGTCGGTCATACGCATATGACCACGCAGCCAGCGTACCAGCGGCTTCTCGCCAATACCGGTTTCATCTTCCTTCGCCAGCGCCATCTTCACGCCGGTAAAGAGCAGGAAGGCGCCGAAAACATAGAGCAGCCATTCGAACTGGGTAATCAGCCAGCTACCGGCGAAGATCATGATGGTACGCAACACGATCGCGCCCAGCACGCCATACACCAGCACCCGACGCTGCAAGGCTGCAGGCACCGCAAAATAGCTGAACAGCATCAGCCAGACGAAGACGTTATCCACCGCCAGGGCTTTTTCAATCAGATAGCCGGTGAGGAACGCCAGCGCCTGCGGATCGGCCACCGCGCGGCCTTGCGTCACGGAGAGATACCACCAGAAGGCGGCACAGAAGAGCAGGGAGAGGGTGACCCATACCAGCGACCAGGCGGCCGCCTGCTTCATGGTCATGCCATGCGCGCCGCGCCGACCCTGCAAAAAGAGATCGATCGCCAGCATGATGACCACAACGATGGCGAATCCTCCCCACATCAGCGGAGTACCTACAGTATTCATACAATTTTCCTTCCACAAAAAAAACGGCTAACGTCAGAAGACGATAGCCGTTGCGTTTTTTGTGCATAGACCTCGCCTTCCGGCAAGGTCTCACTTACAACAAGAAAGGAATACGCTCACGTATTCCTTTTTCGTTGCCCGGCGACCGGATGCGGTATTACACGCATCGTAATGACGATCCACCGACCAGGAAGTTACTCCCCTTTGCAGGTAACAAAATATGTCAGGCCATTGGTTTCGTCAATGGCCTGCGCTAATTCATTACACAGCTTTACGCGGTAACTTCTGCGTTAAGGCCGTCAGCCGGGAAAACCACCCCCGTCTGGCGACGGATTTCGGTTTGCAGCTTCGCCGTGGTACGGCTCACCGCAAGGCCCGGATGGTTAACTTCCTGGGTTTCGACCAGACGCGCAAACACCTCTGCCTCATACAGCATAGTGTTGATATGCTGAGGCTGCGTCAGTTCCTGAGGCTTGCCGCCGCGCGGCACGTAGCTCAGCTTCTGGCACTCAGAGATCTTCTCGATCACCAGCGCGCCGTTCTCGCCCTGGATCTCGCTTGGCAGCACCGAGTCACTCACCTTGGAGTGCTGCAGCGTCACGCTGAAATCGCCATAATCCAGCACTACCAGGCCGTGGGCATCCACGCCGCTTTCCAGCAGGCTGGCGGTCGCCTGCACCCGGTGCGGCTCGCCCCACAGCGCCACCGCCGAGGCGAGACAGTAGAAACCGATATCCATAATCGAGCCGTTGGAGAACTGCGGATTAAAGGTGTTCGGATTCTCGCCGTCCAGGTAGCGCTGGTAGCGCGACGAATACTGGCAATAGTTGATAAAGGCTTTGCGGATGCGGCCCACTTTCGACAGCGACTGCTGCAGCAGCAGGAAATTCGGCAGGCTGGCGGTTTTGAAGGCCTCGAACAGCACCACCTGGTTTTCCCGCGCAAGGGCAATAGCGGCTTCAACCTCATCGATATTAGAGGCCAGCGGCTTCTCGCAAATCACATGTTTTTTATGGCTGAGGAACAGCTTCGTCTGCGGGAAGTGCAGAGAGTTGGGGCTGGCAATATAAACCGCGTCAATCGCATCGCTTTGCGCCATCTCCTCCAGCGAGGTAAAGAGATGTTCGACGAGGTAGTCGTTCGCAAAGGTCTGGGCCTGTTCAAGGCTGCGGGAATAGACTGCGGTAAGTTTATATTTGCCGGTCTCATGGGCGGCATCGACGAACTGACGGGTGATCCAGTTCGTCCCAATGACTGCGAAACGTATCATAAACGTTTACGTACTCCGTAGCAGGGAACCTTTAGCCACTGTAGCACGTCATCATGACAAATCGCGTGCGCTAATCCGCATTACTCTTTAACGATAGATGCGTCAGCCACAGCCGGGTATCAAACTCCAGCTGATGGTACTGCGGCTCCATGTGGCAGCAGAGGGAATAGAAGGCTTTGTCGTGCTCCTTCTCTTTCAGGTGCGCCAGCTCATGCACCACGATCATGCGCAGGAACGCCTCCGGCGCGTTGCGGAACACCGTCGCCACGCGGATCTCGGCTTTGGCCTTCAGCTTGCCGCCCTGCACGCGGGAGATGGCGGTGTGCAGGCCCAGCGCGTTCTTCAGCACGTGGATCTTATTGTCGTACATCACCTTATTGATCGGCGGGGCGCTCTTCAGGTAACGGCTTTTGAGATCCTGCGTATACTGCCAGAGGGCTTTATCGGTAGCGACATCGTGGGTGCCGGGATAGCGTTTTTCCAGCACCGCGCCCAGCTTCTGCTCGGCAATCAGGCTACGAACCTGAGAAAGTAAATGCTCCGGGTAGCCCTGGAGATAAGGAAGTTGGTTCATCAAAAGCCCACATCAGTGTGAAAACGGGTATACTCACGCACCCTTTTCAGGGATAACGCCGAAATTTTACCACTCAGGAGGGCCGATGAGCCACTTAGACAACGGTTTCCGTTCACTCGACTTAAAACGTTTTCCGGAAACGGACGACGTTAACCCGCTGCAGGCGTGGGAAGCGGCGGATGACTATCTGCTGCAACAGTTGGATGACACCGAAATCAGCGGCCCGGTTCTGATCCTGAATGATGCTTTCGGCGCCCTGGCTTGCGCCCTGGCCGAACACACCCCTTACAGCATCGGTGATTCATACATAAGCGAGCTGGCGACGCGGGAAAACCTGCGTCACAACGACATCGATGAAGGCAGCGTGAAATTCCTCGACAGCACCGCGGATTACCCGCAGGCGCCGGGCGTGGTGCTGATCAAAGTGCCGAAAACAATGGCGCTGCTGGAGCAGCAGCTCCGTGCGCTGCGCAAGGTGGTGACGCCAGAGACGCGCATTATCGCCGGTGCTAAAGCGCGTGATATCCATACCTCTACGCTGGAACTATTCGAGAAAGTGCTGGGGCCAACCACCACTACGCTTGCCTGGAAGAAAGCGCGCCTCATCAACTGTACTTTCACGGCACCAGACCTGGCCGACGCGCCAGAGACCCTGAGCTGGAAGCTGGAAGGCACCGACTGGACCATCCACAACCACGCCAACGTCTTCTCCCGCACCGGGCTGGATATCGGGGCGCGTTTCTTTATCGAGCATCTGCCGGAAAATCTGGAAGGGGAGATCGTCGATCTCGGCTGCGGTAACGGGGTGATCGGCCTGACCCTGCTGGCGAAGAACCCGGAAGCGAGCGTGGTCTTCAGCGACGAATCGCCGATGGCCGTAGCCTCCAGCCGTCTCAACGTGGAGACCAACATGCCGGAGGCGCTGGATCGCTGCGAGTTTATGATCAACAACGCGCTCTCGGGCGTGGAGCCGTTCCGCTTCAACGCCGTGTTCTGCAACCCGCCGTTCCATCAGAAGCACGCCCTGACCGATAACGTCGCCTGGGAGATGTTCCACCACGCGCGCCGCTGCCTGAAAATCAACGGGGAGCTCTACATCGTCGCCAACCGCCACCTGGACTACTTCCACAAGCTGAAGAAGATCTTCGGTAACTGCACCACCATTGCGACGAACAACAAGTTCGTGGTGCTGAAAGCGGTTAAGTTGGGTCGCCGCCGTTAAGATTGTTTTGCCCGGCGGCGCTACGCTTACCGGGCCTACAAAACCGTAGGCCGGTGCAAGCGTAGCGCCGCCCGGCAATGCTTTAGATCGCTAATGCTAACGCCGTCCCCTGGGCAATCGCCCGCCGGGCATCCAGCTCCATCGCCACATCACACCCGCCAATCAGATGCACCGTTCTGCCCGCCTCGCGCAGCGGCTCGGCCAGATCGCGCTTCGGCTCCTGTCCGGCACACAAAATGACATGATCGACGGGCAGCAACTGCGGTTCACCGCCGATCAATAGGTGCAGCCCTTCGTCGTCGATCTTCTGATAACTCACCGCCGGGATCATCTTCACGCCGCGGGCGAGGAGGGTGGCGCGGTGGATCCAGCCGGTGGTTTTCCCCAGCCCTTCGCCAGGTTTGCTGGCCTTGCGTTGCAGCATCACGATCTGGCGCGGGCTTTTTGGCAGCTGGGGCCCTTCCGGACGCAAGCCCCCCACCTGATTCAGGCTGGTGTCGATGCCCCATTCTGCGCAGAATTCCGCGATATTCTGGCTGGTGGCCTCGCCCGTCTGGCTCAGGTACATGGCGGTATCAAAGCCGATCCCGCCGCAGCCGATGATCGCCACCCGATCGCCCACCGGCGCTTTGTCGCGCAGCACGTCGAGGTAGCTCAGCACTTTCGGATGATCGATGCCCTCGATCGCAGGCAGACGCGGGGCGATCCCGCTGGCGAGGATCGTCTCGTCAAAGTCGGCGAGATCGTCCGCGGTCACCCACTGGTTGAGCCGCAGATCCACGCCGGTAACCTCGATCATCCGGCGGTAGTAGCGCAGCGTCTCGTAGAACTCCTCTTTGCCGGGGATCTGTTTGGCAATATTAAACTGCCCGCCAATCTCAGCGGCGGCATCAAACAGCGTCACGCTGTGCCCGCGTGCGGCGGCATTCACCGCAAACGCCAGCCCCGCGGGGCCTGCGCCCACCACCGCCAGCCGCTTTTTGTTGATGGCCGGAACGATGGGCATGCGGGTTTCGTGACAGGCGCGCGGATTCACCAGGCAGGAGGTGACTTTGCCGACGAAGATCTGATCCAGGCAGGCCTGGTTGCAGCCGATACAGGTGTTGATCTCATCCGCACGGCCGCTTTGCGCTTTGGAGAGGATCTCCGCATCGGCGAGGAAGGGCCGTGCCATCGACACCATATCGGCATCGCCATTCGCCAGCAGATCGTCTGCCACCTGGGGATCGTTAATGCGGTTGGTGGTCACCAGCGGGATCGACACTTTGCCTTTCAGCCTGCGGGTTACCCAGCTGAACGCCGCGCGCGGCACCGGGGTGGCGATGGTCGGAATGCGCGCTTCGTGCCAGCCAATCCCCGTGTTGATGATGGTCGCGCCCGCCGCCTCTATGGCCTGCGCCAGCTGGACGGTTTCCTCGAAGGTGCCGCCGCCCTCCACCAGATCCAGCATCGACAGGCGGAAGATAATAATAAAGTCGCTTCCGGCGCGCTCGCGCACGGCGCGCACCACCTCGACGGCAAAGCGCATCCGGCGTGCATAGTCGCCGCCCCATTCGTCGTCGCGCTGGTTGGTGCGTGCAGCGAGGAATTCGTTAATCAGATAGCCTTCGGAGCCCATCACCTCCACGCCGTCGTAGCCCGCCTCCCGCGCCAGCGCCGCACAGCGGGCGAAGTCATCGATCAGGGTCAGGATCTCGTCGTGGGTCAGCGCTTGCGGCTTAAAGCGGTTGATGGGGGCCTGGATCGCCGACGGGGCCACCGGGTTTGGCTGATAGCTGTAGCGCCCGGTATGCAGAATTTGCAGGGCGATTTTACCGCCTTCCTGGTGGACGGCATCGGTCACGATCCGGTGATGGGGCAGCTGTGCCGCATCGTTCAGCACCGCGCCGCCCTCCATCGCCACCCCGGATGGCGCAGGGGCCACACCGCCAGTAACGATGAGCGCCACCCCGTGACGGGCGCGCTCGGCATAGAACGCGGCCAGCCGCTCAGCACCGTCCGGCCGCTCCTCCAGCCCGGTATGCATCGAGCCCATTAACACGCGGTTTTTCAGGGTGGTGAACCCCAGATCGAGGGGGGCGAATAGCGACGGGTAGCGGCTCATAGTCTCTTCCAGTGTAAAATTATTGTTATGTGGTCGGATGAGTTACTAATTTAGCCAGCGGCAGAAGAAAGGTAAAAGCGGGATCGAATGATTGTGATAGATCTCAAAGAACTTCCCCGGTGGCGCTGCGCTTACCGGGGCTACAAAACCGTAGGCCGGATAAGCGCAGCGCCATCCGGCGTTTTTACGGCGCCGTGGCGCGCACCAGCCCCGGTGCCTGCCACATGGATGTGGTCAGCCCGCTGTCCACCAGCCCGAGCTGGTCGGCATAGACCGCCTGCCACTTCTGCATCATGCCGTCGTACAACGCCCGGTGTGCCGGATTGGGGGTAAATTCCCGGCTCCATTTCACCAGCGACTCTCCCGTGGCAGCCATATCATCATACAGCCCGGCGCCGCTCCCGGCGGCGATGGCGCAGCCCAGCGCGGTGGCTTCTTTCACCTCCGGCACCCGCACCGGCAGGCCGGTAACGTCGCTTAAGATCTGGCTCCACAGTGCCCCTTTCGCGCCGCCGCCGGCAAACACCAGGCTGTCAAAGGTGACGCCGGAGAACTTCGAAATCTGCGCCAGGTTGCAGGCGGAGACAATTGCCGCGTTCTCCTCCAGGGCGCGGAACAGGGTAGCCTTATTGCATTTTTCCGGGTCGATGGAGAGGTTAATAAACGACGGCGCAGCGTGATACCACTGCTTAAAGTGCATGGCGTCGGAGAAGATCGGCATCACCCCGTGAGAGCCCGCCGGCACCCGGCTGGCCATCTCCTCCATCAGGGCGTAGGTGTCCATCCCCATGCGTTCGGCAATCAGCTTCTCTTCGGCGCAGAAGGCGTCGCGGAACCAGCGCATGGTCAGCCCGGTGAAGAAGCTGATCGACTCCGCCTGGGCCATACCCGGAATGACGTGCGGGTTCACGCGGATGTTCATCTGCGGATCGGTGCGCACCTGCGGCAGGTTGACCACCTGCTGCCAGAAGGTGCCGCCCAGCACCGCGGTTTGCCCGGCGCGGACCACCCCCAGCCCCAGGCAGCCCAACTGCACATCGCCGCCGCCCATCACCACCGGCGTGCCTTCCCGCAGGCCCGACTGCTGCGCCGCCTCCCGGGTAACGGCTCCCAGCACGCTCCCTGTCTCTTTGACCGGCGAGAGGATATCGGCCCGCAGCCCGGCCATGTCCAGCAGCGCGGGCCGCCAGTCGCGGGAAAAGAGATCTAACATGCCGGTGGTGCCGGCGTTAGAGGGGTCAACGGCCAGCTCGCCGGAGAGCTTCGCCGCCAGCCAGTCGCTGATCATGGTAATGGTCGCCGCGTTGCGGTAGATATCCGGGCGATGGTGCGCCAGCCAGAGCAGGCGCGGCATGGCGCTCAGGGCCAGGGTCTGGCCGGAGACGTCATAGACTTCAGATTCAAAGCGGTAATCGTGGATCTCTTTGAGTTCAGCCACTTCGCGGCTGGCGCGGGCATCGACGTTGGCGCAGGCCCAGATGGCGTCGCCGTTGCGATCATAGAGGACAATCCCCTCGCGCATCGAGCAGCAGGCGACGGACTGGATATCCGCCGCGCTCAGGTGCGCCCGCTCAAGCGCCTGGTGAATACACTGGCAGGCCAGCCGCCAGTTGGTGTCGAGGTCGAACTCCATCGAGCCGGGGACGTTCTCCACGCTCAGGTGTTTCCATTCGGCCTGGCCGACGGCTATCTGGTTGCCCTGGAGATCAAACACCACGGCGCGAACGCTGCCTGTCCCTGCATCTAACGCTAAAAGGTAACTCATGAGCTTGCCTCGTGTCAGGCGCAGGGCGACTCTTATCCGGCCAGAGCCAGCACCGCGCGGGCTGTCGTCTCTTCCGTCACCAGGCCATTGATACGGCGACCCTTCAGTGCGGCATAAATCGCATCGGCTTTCTCTTCTCCTCCGGCGACGCCAACGATGGTGGGCAACTGCGCCAGTTCATCGAGGGTGACGCCCAGTAACTCACGGTGGATCTCCAGATCCGATACCCGCTCTCCCTCGGCATTGAGGAAATAGCCCAGGATGTCCCCCACCGCCCCTTTGCGGGCAAACATCAGCTGTTCCCCTTCGCTGATATAGCCGGAGCGCAAGATGGTGGCATCCCGGCGCTGGTTTACGGCGCCAATGCCGACCACGGCGGCGTCGGCGGCGGTGGCGGCGAGGATCACATCCCGCACGCTGGTTTCCCGCTTCAGGATCCCGGCCACCTCTGCGGAGGAGACCCGCAGCGGGGCGGGGATCATGCTGACGCTGCAGGCGGCATCCAGCTGACCAATGCCGGTCATATAGGGCCCGACGCCGCCGGAGAGGGTCACCAGCCGCACCTGCTGGGAGCTGATAAAGCCGCTTAAGTGCTGAATGCAGCTCATGGTGGTTTCACCAAATCCCACCGCCAGCAGTTGCCCCGGCTCCAGCACGCCCATTAACGACTGCGCGGCGCCAATCCCTAAGCGCACGCTCATCGCCGGGGTATTCAGGGCGGGCAGCACGCGCACCAGCTTCAGGCCGAAACGCTGCTGAAGCGCGGTCTCCAGCGCCAGACACCCTTCGTAGCGGGAGTTGATCTGCACGCGGATCACCCCGGACTGTCGGCCCTTTTCCAGCAGCCGTGAAATCTTGAGCCGCGGTAAACCCAGCCGTTCGCCGATATCGTTCTGCGTCAGGCCGTCGTGGTAGTAGCACCACGCCACGCGCGCCACCAGTTCCTCTTCCGTCAGTGCCAGTCCGGCAAATCGTCCCTCTTCGGCAACGCGTTTCTCAGCCATATTTGAACTCTTATCAAAATTTAGATCATATGTTCGCTTTGCCGCAGCTTGAATCTGTGAGCCACACGGCAAAACGGATATTCCGGAATGTTTCAGCATTATCGGGATCATATCCATAAAACTGTGATCCCTGCACGGTTGTAAATATAGTTCACCGTCTACGCTTTTGAACATTATTAATTTCAAAAATCATTTGTTCAATAGCGGAGCGATAATGAGAGCACTGATTGAGGCGCGCGGGATCCAGAAGCAGTTCTCCGGCGTTCCAGTATTGAAAAACATTGATTTCACTCTGCTTGCCGGCCAGGTGCATGCCCTGATGGGGGGCAACGGCGCCGGGAAATCGACCCTGATGAAGATTGTCGCCGGGGTCGAAACGCCCGACCGCGGTGAACTTTCTATTGAGGGCCAGCCTTTTGCTCGCCTCAAACCGGGCCAGGCCCACCAGCTTGGGATCTACCTGGTTCCCCAGGAGCCGATGCTGTTTCCGAACCTCAGCGTGCGGGAAAACATTCTCTTCCGCCTGCCGCGCGGGCAGGCCACCGCCCAGCGTCTTGGGGATAAGCTGGAGCAGCTCCAGTGCCAGCTCAATTTAGACGCTGCCGCCAGCACCCTGGAGGTGGCGGATCAGCAGATGGTGGAGATCCTGCGCGGGCTGATGCGCGAGGCGAAGATCCTCATCCTTGATGAACCCACCGCCTCGCTGACACCGGGCGAAACGGAGCGCCTGTTCCGCCAGATCCGCGCGCTCCAGGGGACGGGGGTCGGGATTGTCTTTATCTCTCACAAGCTGCCCGAAATTCGTCAGCTCGCCAGCCATGTCTCGGTGATGCGCGACGGGGCGATCGTGTTGAGCGGCGAAACCGCGCAGTTTGACGATAACGCGCTCATTGCCGCCATGACCCCGGTCAGCCGCGACCCGCAGTTGAGCGACACGCAAAAGCTGTGGCTGGCGCTGCCGGGCAATCGCCGCACCCAGGCGCAGGATTTTCCGGTGCTGCGGGTGGAGACGCTCACCGGGGAGGGCTTTATCGATCTTAGCCTTGAGATCTACGCCGGGGAGATCGTCGGCCTGGCGGGATTAGTAGGCTCCGGGCGCACCGAGTTTGCCGAAACGCTCTACGGCCTGCGCCCGTCGCGGGGCGGGAGGATCTGGCTCGAAAACCAGCAGATCGACCGCGATCCGGTCAGCGCCCGGCTGGAGAAAGGGCTGGTCTATCTCCCGGAAGATCGGCAGGTCTCCGGCCTGTTTCTCGATGCGCCGGTACGCTGGAATACCGTGGCGCTGAACGAACCTTCGCTCTGGCAGCAGCGCAAACGCGAGGCGGCGGTGGTGGAGCGCTATCACCGGGCGCTGGGGATCAAACTCAACGGCCCGGATCAGACCGTGCGCACCCTGTCGGGCGGCAATCAGCAGAAGGTGCTGCTGGCCCGCTGCCTGGAGGCCAATCCGCTGCTGCTGATTGTTGATGAGCCGACCCGCGGCGTGGACGTCTCCGCCCGGGCCGATATCTATGGGCTTCTCAAAAGCGTGGCGGCGCAAAACGTGGCGGTGCTGATGATCTCCAGCGACATGGATGAGTTTCCCGGCCTGGCGGATCGGGTACTGGTGATGCACCAGGGGGTGCTCAGCGGGGAACTGCCGCGCCACGCCGTCAGCCTCGATCGCATGATGGCCCTGGCCTTCGGAGGGCAGGCATGAAAACACTCCTGAAAAACCGCGAGCTCAGCGCCCTGCTGGCGATCCTCGCCCTGTTTGTGGTGCTGGTGGCCCTGAATCCGGCCTATCTCAGTTTGCAGACCCTGGGGATGATCTTCGCCAGTTCGCAAATCCTGATCCTGCTGGCTCTCGGCGCCGGGCTGGTGATGCTGACCCGCAATATCGACGTGTCGGTCGGCTCGATTGTCGGGCTGTGCGCCATCGCCGTGGGGGTGGCGCTGAACAACGGCTACGGCCTGCCGGTGGCGATCCTCTTTGCGCTGGCGATCGGGGCGCTGGCGGGGGCCTTCAACGGCCTGCTGGTGGTGGGGCTGCGCATTCCGGCGATTGTCGCCACCCTCGGCACGCTGGGGCTGTGGCGCGGGGCGATGCTGCTCTGGACCGGCGGGAAGTGGATTGAAGGGCTGCCGGTGAGCCTGAAAGCGCTGTCGGAGCCGGTGGCGCTCGGGGTATCGCCCCTGGGGTTTGTGGTGCTGGTCATCGCCGCTCTCGGGGCCTGGATGCTGTCGCGCACCGCCTTTGGCCGCGATTTCTACGCCGTGGGGGATAACCTCGCCGCCGCTCGCCAGCTGGGGGTGGCAGTCAACCGCACCCGGATGGTGGCCTTCACCCTCAACGGTGTGCTGGCCGCCTGCGCCGGGATCGTCTTTGCCGCGCAGATCGGCTTTGTGCCGAACCAGACCGGCAGCGGGCTGGAGATGAAAGCCATCGCTGCCTGCGTGCTTGGGGGCATCTCCCTGCTCGGCGGTACCGGTACCTTAATCGGCGCCCTGCTGGGGGCCTTCTTCCTGACCCAGATCGACACCGTGCTGGTGCTGTTCCGCCTCCCGGCGTGGTGGAATGACTTTATCGCTGGCCTGGTGCTGCTGGGGGTGCTGGTACTCGACGGACGGCTGCGCCAGGCGCTGGCGCGTCATCAGCGGGCCCTGAAGTACAGCCGTTTCCAGCCGGGCAACAAAGGGGGGAAGCACGTCACCCCATTTCCCAAACGCAAAAAAGAGGTGGCGTAGATGAAGCTTAACTGGGAGTGGGCGCTGCTGCTGTTACTGGTGCTGGAGATCCTGCTGTTTGGCACCCTTAACCCGCGGATGCTCGACATCAACATGCTGCTGTTCAGTACCAGCGATTTTATCTGCATCGGCATTGTGGCGCTGCCGCTGACGCTGGTGATCATCAGCGGCGGGATCGACATCTCCCTCGGCTCGACCATTGGCCTGTGCGCCATCGCGCTGGGGGTGATGATGCAGTCCGGCGTGCCGATGGCGGCGGCGATCCCGCTCACCCTGCTGCTCGGGCTGCTGTGTGGTCTGTTCAACGCTTTGCTTATCCACTACACCGGCATCAGCCCGCTGGTGATCACCCTTGGCACACTCTACCTCTACGGCGGCGGGGCGCTGCTGCTCTCGGGCATGGCCGGGGCGACCGGTTACGAAGGCATTGGTGGTTTCCCGGAGAGCTTCACGGCCTTTGCCAATCTCACGGTTATCGGGCTGCCGATCCCGCTGGTGCTGTTCGCGATCATCACCTTTATCTTCTGGCTGATTACCCATCGCGGGCGCTTTGGCCGCCATCTGTTTCTGATTGGGCAGAATCCGCGCGCGGCGCGCTATGCGGCGCTGTCGGTTAACGGCATGTCCTACGCGCTCTATGGCCTGGTGGGGGTGGCTTCGGCGATTGCCGCGCTGGTGATGGTCTCCTATTTCGGCTCGGCGCGCTCTGATTTAGGGCGCGACCTGCTGATGCCCGCGCTCACCGCGGCGGTGCTGGGCGGGGCGAATATCTATGGTGGTTCAGGTTCGGTATTGGGTACTGCGCTGGCGGCATTGCTGGTGGGGTATCTGCAACAGGGGTTACAGATGGTCGGCATCCCCAACCAGGTGTCGAGCGCGCTGTCAGGGGCGCTGTTGGTTGTGGTGGTGATGGGACGTTCACTGAGTCTGCACCGTGAGTGGGTGCGATCTCTCTTTACAAAACTACCCGGAGCGTAAGATGAAAATAAAACTGATGGTGCTGGCCGTAGCATTAAGCGTTGCCTCGGCGCAGGCCGCCGACCGCATTGCGTTTATCCCGAAACTGGTGGGGGTCGGCTTCTTTACCAGCGGCGGCAACGGGGCGAAAGAGGCGGGTAAAGCGCTGGGCACGGACGTCACCTACGATGGCCCCACCGAGCCGAGCGTCTCGGGGCAGGTGCAGCTGATCAATAACTTCGTCAACCAGGGCTATAACGCCATTATCGTCTCCGCCGTGTCGCCGGACGGCCTCTGCCCGGCGCTGAAGCGCGCCATGCAGCGCGGAGTGAAAGTCCTGACCTGGGATTCCGACACCAAACCGGAGTGCCGCAGCATCTACATCAACCAGGGAACCCCGGAACAGCTCGGCGGCCTGCTGGTGGAAATGGCCTCGAAGCAGGTGACCAAACCGGACGCCAAAGTGGCCTTCTTCTACTCCAGTCCCACCGTCACCGACCAGAACCAGTGGGTGAACGCGGCGAAAGCCAAAATCGCCAAAGATCATCCTCAGTGGCAGATCGTCACCACCCAGTTTGGCTATAACGACGCCACCAAATCCTTGCAGACCGCCGAGGGGATCTTAAAAGCCTACCCGGATCTGGATGCGATCATCGCCCCGGATGCCAACGCCCTGCCGGCGGCAGCCCAGGCGGCGGAAAACCTGAAGCGGGAAGGGGTGGCGATAGTCGGCTTCAGCACGCCGAACGTTATGCGTCCGTATGTGGAGCGCGGCACGGTGAAAGCCTTCGGCCTGTGGGATGTGGTGCAGCAGGGCAAAATTGCGGTCAATGTCGCCGATCGTTTGTTGAAAAAAGGCGATCTTAACGTCGGCGACAGCGTGGAGATCAAAGATATCGGCGCCCTGAAGGTCGAGCCGAACAGCGTGCAGGGCTATCAGTATGAAGCGAAAGGCAACGGCATTGTGCTGCTGCCGGAGCGGGTGGTGTTTACCAAAGAGAACATCAACAACTACGACTTCTGACGGGAGAGAACATGGCTGATTTAGACGACATCAAAGAGGGCAAGAACTTTGGCATCGACCGGCCGCAGCAGAATGTGCCTTTTACCCTGAAGGGGTGTGGGGCGCTGGACTGGGGGATGCAGTCCCGCATGGCGCGCATTTTTAACCCCACCAGCAACCGCACGGTGATGCTGGCCTTCGATCATGGTTATTTCCAGGGGCCAACCACCGGGCTGGAGCGCATCGATCTCTCTATTGCGCCGCTGTTCGGCGAAACCGATGTGCTGATGTGTACCCGCGGCATTCTCAGAAGCACCGTGCCGCCCGCCACCAACAAGCCGGTGGTGCTGCGCGCCTCCGGGGGCAACTCGATGCTGGGTGAACTCTCCAATGAGTGTGTGGCGGTGGCGATGGAGGATGCGCTGCGCCTCAACGTCTGTGCGGTGGCGGCGCAGGTCTATATCGGCAGTGAGTATGAGCATCAGTCGATCAACAACATTATCAAGCTGGTGGATGCGGGCAACCGCTACGGTATGCCGACCCTGGCGGTGACCGGTGTGGGTAAGGAGATGGCCCGCGACGCGCGCTATTTCTCGCTGGCCAGCCGTATTGCCGCCGAGATGGGGGCGCAGTTCGTTAAAACCTATTTTGTGGAAGAGGGATTCGAGAAAGTGACCGCCAGTTGCCCGGTGCCGATTGTCATCGCCGGGGGTAAAAAGCTGCCGGAGCACGAGGCGCTGGAGATGTGCTTCCGCGCCATCGATCAGGGGGCGTCGGGTGTCGATATGGGACGCAATATCTTCCAGTCCAGCGCGCCGCTGGCGATGCTGAAGGCGGTGAAGAAGGTGGTGCACGAGAAGATGAGCGCCCGCGAGGCGTACCAGTTCTGGCAGGAGGAAAAACAAGGAGAAACACAATGAACGTGACCTTAGTGGAGATCAACATTAAGCCGGACAAGGTGGACGAGTTCCTGGAGGTATTTCGCGCCAACCATGAAGGGGCGATCCAGGAGCCGGGCAACCTGCGGTTTGACGTTTTGCAGGATCCGCGGGTGAAAACCCGGTTCTTTATCTACGAAGCTTACAAGGATGAGGAGGCAGTAGCGGCGCATAAACAGACCCCGCACTATCTGGCGTGTGTGGAAAAGCTTGAGGATCTCATGTCGGAGCCGCGTAAAAAACGTTGTTTTGTCGGGTTGATGCCGGCGTAAAAATCGCCCGGTGGCGCGTTGCTTACCGGGCCTATGGGCTTGTGCGGTCTGTTGCCCGGTGGCGCTGCGCTTACCGGGCCTACAGGGATGGTGCGGTTTGTTGCCCGGTGGCGCTGCGCTTACCGGGCCTACAATGGTTCAAATGGTGCGGGTTTTGTAGGCCGGGCAAGCGTAGCGCCGCCCGGCGTTTTTCAGACCAGCTCCAGCAGCTGAACCCGCGCTGTTGCCCCCGGCATCAGCCGTTGCAGGTTGCTGACCAGCTCATCCCCGGCCGCTTCCAGCGCCGCTAACGGCATGGCGGGCAGGCTTTCGAGAATAAACCACATGGTCTGCGCCTGGCTGTCCAGCCGGGTACGCACTCCCTGTCGCCAGTTCCAGCGTCGGCAGGTCACTCCCACGTCGTCGCGCCAGATAACCTCGCCCACCTCGGGATATTCCATGCCCGGCTGACCCTCTTTAACGGTATCAAACGGCTCGCTGCCGTCGGCCAGCGTCAGCCGCGGAGCCCCGGTATAGGCGGCAAGATTTTCCCCGCCCACCGGGATGGCGTAGCGGATACTGACCGCATTGTAGATATCCACCACCGGATCGAGCGGCGGCAGAGTGCCCTCTTTCAGCACCCGTTTGCGCAGAGCGCTGGCGGAGCAGGGGGTGCGTTTCGGTTTGGCGCCAAAGGCTTTAAACACCTCATCCCAGGCGGCGAGATGGGCTCCGGCCCAGGAAAAATCATCGTTTAACACCTGCTGGCAGGCCTGAGCTAATGCGGCGGAGGCCACTTCCGGGGCGGTAATGGGCGCGGCTTCAACCACGATGCTCAGCGCGCGGAACCCCGGCGCGATCCCGGCAAGACGCGGATCTATTGACGGCGTAAGGAGGGACATAAATAATCCTGTATCGACTGTTTTATACCATGGTAATGACCAGTGACTGATAAAGTCAATATAATGACCGAGCACGGTGCAGACGTGGCCCAGGTAAGCCTGGCGGTCGCGAACCGTATCCGCAACTGGCGGAAAGAGAAAAAACTGTCGCTGGACGAGCTGTCGCGCCGCGCCAGCGTCAGCAAAGGGATGCTGGTGGAGATCGAAAAAGGGGCCGCCAACCCCAGCATTGCGATCCTCTGCAAGCTGGCGGCGGCGCTGGGCGTCTCGGTGGCGGAGATCGTTAACGTCGCCAGCGAGCCGCAGGTGCATATTATCGAGGAAGCGGCGATCCCGGTGCTCTGGCAGGGGGAGAAGGGCGGTAGCGCCCGGCTGCTGGCGGGGACGGCTGGCCCGGATATGATTGAACTCTGGCGCTGGGAGATGCAGCCGGGGGAGTGCTTTACCTCACCGGGGCATCCGGCGGGCACCTTTGAACTGATCCACGTGGAAGCGGGAGTACTCACGTTGAAGGTGAAGGAGAGCGTGACGCAGGTGGTCGCTGGCGCGTCGGCGGTGGCAAAAACCGAAGCGGCGCACAGCTATGGGAACGAAGGGGCAAACGTGCTGCGGTTCACCATGACGGTGGCGGAGTTTCATCGGTAAAAAAACGCCCGGTGGCGCTGCGCTTACCGGGCCTACAAAAACCAAAGCCGTTGTAGGCCCGGCGGTTTTTACGCTTCAGTTACACTCACCTGCATGGCCGCCAGCGCCTTGCGGGCCGCTTTCAGCACCAGCTCACACTGCTCAATGGTCAGCGTCAGCGGCGGTTCAATGCGAATGGTCTTCGAGTTGTTGAGCGTGCCTGCCACCAGCACCCGCTGGCGGAACATCTCGCTGGCGAAGCTGTAGCCGGTTTCGTTATCGACAAACTCAATCGCCATCAGCATCCCTTTGCCGCGCGCCTCCTGGACCAGGCCCGGGTATTCACGCCCCAACTGACGGAAGCCATCCAGCAGCATGTCGCCTTTCTGCTCCGCCTGGGCGGGCAGGTTCTGCTCCAGCAGCACGTTGATGGTAGCCAGCGCCGCGGCACAGGCCAGCGGATTGCCGCCAAAGGTGGTGGTGTGCAGGAAAGGATTATCGAACAGCACCGAGAAGACCTCTTCGGTGGCGACGGTCGCGCCAATCGGCATCACGCCGCCGCCCAGCGCTTTCGCCAGGCACAGAATGTCCGGCTGCACGTTTTCATGCTCGCAGGCGAACATCTTGCCGGTGCGCCCCATGCCGGTCTGCACTTCATCCAGGATCAGCAGCGCGCCAAACTCATCGCAGAGCTTACGCACCGCGGGCAGGTAGCCCTGCGGAGGCAGGATCACGCCGCCTTCGCCCTGGATAGGCTCGAGGATCACCGCCGCCACCTCATCGCCGGTTTTATGGCATTCCGACAACATGGTGCGCATGGCGTTGATATCGCCGAACGGCACATGGCGGAAGCCCGGCAGCAACGGCATAAACGGCTTACGGAAGGTGGATTTCGCGGTGGCAGAGAGTGCCCCGAGCGACTTGCCGTGGAAGGCGCCGCTGGTGGCGATAAACGTGAATTTCCCGCGCGGCGACTGGTACGCTTTGGCGAGTTTGATCGCCGCTTCGACCGATTCCGTGCCGCTGTTACAGAAGAAGCTGTATTTCAGTTTCCCCGGCGTCAGTGCCGCCAGCGTTTTTGCCAGCATCGCCCGCAAGGGGTCAAGCAATTCCTGGCTATGAAGGGGTTGTTTTGCAAGCTGATTTTGTACGGCGGAAACCACTACTGGATTACGGTGCCCCACGTTGAAAATACCAAATCCACCCAGGCAATCTATAAACTCCTGTCCCTGAGTGTCGACAAGCGTATTCAAACTTCCCGCCTGCCACTCTACGGCTCCGTAATCCCCGCCTGCCGTTACCGATTTCCTGTATTCGAGAAAACCTGGATTGACATGCTCTTTGAAGTAATCAATCACCTCGCGGTTAAGTTGTTTCATCTCCTCATGATCAAGCGTTCGCTTCTCAATGAGATTCAAGGCGTGCGCGGTACAGGCAAGGGCCGACGCGCTGGAAGGTAACCTGTTCAAGATGTGCTCCCGGGGATGGCGTATCACATGATACTGGATTAAGTATTGCAGGCTTTACGCCACATCCAGAGCCTTAACAAAAATCGGGATAAACGCCAGGTTAAAATAATGTTACACAATATTTAATCATGCAAAAGCGCAGCCTGGCCGCTGCGGCAGGGAATTTTCAGAAACAGAGATGCCCGCTAGCAGTGCATTTGCTCTGTTTTAGGGCGGTGAGAGAGCAGATACGGATCCTCCTTCAGGAGTAGTTTCGTATCGAAATCATTAGAAATCAATAGATTAAGAAAGCGTACAAAAAATGCGGTTTAGTGGCGTTTTGCGATCTCAGGCATGTTTAACAACTAAAGATATGTTCGTTACCGCCGTAAAATATTTACGCCACAAAAATAACATTCAAGTAACCTGCAAGGGATGCCTATGTCGCCTCAACCGTTTGTCACGCAGTGTGAATACCCGCTACAAGATGACACCACCCTGATGTCCACCACCGATCTGCACAGCTACATTACGCAGGCCAACGACACGTTTGTGCAGGTAAGCGGGTATACGCTTGCCGAACTGTCAGGACAGCCGCACAACCAGGTCCGCCACCCGGATATGCCAAAAGCGGCCTTTGCCGATATGTGGTACACCCTGCAACAGGGCGAACCCTGGAGCGGAATTGTGAAAAACCGCCGCAAAAATGGCGATCACTACTGGGTGCGCGCGAATGCGGTGCCGATGGTGCGCAACGGTCAGACCACCGGGTATATGTCCATCCGCGTGAAGGCCACGCCGGAAGAGATCGCCGCTGTCGAGCCGCTCTATAAGGCGTTAAACGAAGGGCGCAGCAAAAAGCGCGTGCATAAAGGGCTGGTGGTTGCCAGAGGCTGGACCGGCAAACTCCCGTCGATGCCGCTGCGCTGGCGGGTCCGCGGCGTGATGACCGCGTTATTTGCCGTGCTGGCGGCCACCCTGTTTGCCACCGGTGCGGGATGGGCAGCGCTGGGCGCCAGCGCGCTGGTCATGCTGCTGGGTACGCTCCTGTTTGAGCAGCAGATCGTGCATCCAATCGAGAACGTGGCGCGTCAGGCGCTGAAGGTGGCGACGGGCGAGCGCAACAGCGTTGAGCATCTCAACCGCAGCGACGAGCTGGGGCTGACCCTGCGGGCGGTCGGTCAGCTCGGGCTGATGTGCCGCTGGCTGATCAATGATGTCTCCAGCCAGGTCGTCAACGTGCGTGACGGCAGCGAGCAGCTGGCGAGGGGCAACGACGACCTCAACGATCGCACCCACCAGACCGTCTCGAACGTGAAGCAGACCGTGGAGACCATGAACCAGCTGGCAATGACCGTACAGAACAACACCAGAACCGCCGTTGACGCCGATAAGCTCTCCATCGCCGCCAGCGACGCCGCCACCGAAGGCGGACACGCGATGCAAACCGTGGTCAAAACCATGGACGAGATTGCCGACAGCACCCAGCGTATCGGCTCTATCACTAAGCTGATCAATGACATTGCCTTCCAGACCAATATTCTGGCGCTGAATGCGGCGGTAGAAGCGGCCAGGGCAGGGGAGCAGGGCAAAGGCTTTGCGGTGGTAGCCGGAGAGGTGCGTCATCTTGCCAGCCGCAGCGCCACCGCCGCCAACGACATCCGCAAGCTGATCGACGCCAGCGCCAGTAAAGTGCTGTCGGGCTCGGAGCAGGTCAATGCCGCCGGGCGCACGATGGACGATATTGTTGAGAAAGTGCAGAACGTCACCCGGCTTATCGCGGAGATCAGCCATTCGACCTCCGAGCAGGCGTCCGGGCTGTCGGAGCTGACCCGCGCGGTAGCGGAACTGGATTCGATTACCCAGAAAAACGCCGCGCTGGTGGAAACCAGCGCCCAGGTGTCGGCGATGGTGAAACACCGGGCTAAACGCCTTGAGGATGCGGTCACCGTCCTTCACTGAGTCAGTAATGTTCTATAAAAGCCGTTTACGCTTCACAGCGTAAGCGGTTTTTTTATGGCGAATTGTCATTATTTTTATCATTTATTGTTACTTAAATATTAAATAATTAAAAAAATCGCCGCGGTTAATTCTCTCTGCCTGCGTCTGTTTTCCCTGAGGCGTTGTCAAAAAAACGGTTCCGGTGGTTGTATAACGATCGATGAGTTAAAATTAATAGTCTGCGCCTATCCATTGCGGTGATTATGAAATAAAAAAGCGATCAAAGTCATAAAGTTAGCGGTAGAGTTACCGATAACGCTGATCGTCTGAGAAATAATCACATCGATGGAGTAAATATGTTCTTACACGACGTTAAAATCGGCACGAAATTATTTCTGGCGTTTGGATTCTTTATTGTCCTGATGGGGATAAGTGCGAATTTATCTCTGTTGAGCCTGAACCGGGCAAATAACGGGATGCAATCCATCATCACCAGCGATTATCCCACGACCGTAAAAGCCAACCAGTTAATCGAAAATTTTCAGGAATTTATTAGCACCCAACAGCTGATGCTGCTGGACGATCAGGGCACTTACACGGCGCAGTCAGAGCAGCATCTGAAGGCGATCAGCGAGCGTATCACCCTGATCCTCGGGGATCTGGACAAGGCCCTACAGGATAAACAATCCCAGCAGGTGCTGGCCGATATCCGCGGCGTTCGCCAGCAGTATCTTGACTCCCGCTACCGTATTTTGCAGGCGGTGCAGAACAACGATCGGGCGGGGGCGATTCAGGAGATGATGACCAGCACCCTCAGCCTGCAGCAGGCTTATAAGGCGAAGGTGCAGGCGCTGATTGCGATCCAGAACACCCAGATGCAGCGCGCAGGTGAAGAGGTGGAGGGCGATTTTAAAAGCAACCGCCTGGTGCTGATCCTCATCACGCTCTTCAGCGTGGTGGCGGGCAGCCTGATGGGCTGGTTTATCGTGCGCTCCATTACCCGTCCGCTGGGCGAGGCGGTGGGCTTTGCCCAGTCCATTGCCGAGGGCGATCTCACCCGCAACATTGCCTCGCACGGGAAAGATGAAACCGGCCAGTTGCTCACGGCGCTGATGGAAATGAAAGCCCGTCTGCTGGAGATTGTGCAGCAGGTGCAGACCGGTTCGGAGAGCATCTCCAGCGCCGCGGCGCAGATTGTGGCGGGCAACCAGGATCTGGCGGCGCGTACCGAAGAGCAGGCCAGCTCCGTTGAACAAACGGCGGCGTCGATGGAGCAGATCACCGCGACGGTGAAAAATACCGCCTCACATACCGGCGAGGCGACGAACCTCTCTGCGGACGCTGCCCGGGTGGTGAAACACAACGGCGAGATGATGCAGCAGGTCACCAGCAAAATGCGCCTGATTAACGAGACCTCCAACCGGATGTCCGACATCATCAATCTGATCGACTCCATCGCCTTCCAGACCAATATCCTGGCGCTGAACGCAGCGGTAGAAGCGGCGCGCGCGGGCGAGCATGGCCGCGGCTTTGCGGTGGTGGCCGGTGAAGTTCGCCAGCTGGCGCAGAAAAGCGCCACCTCGGCCAGCGAAATTCGTCAGCTGATTGAAAGCTCAACCAGCCAGACCCAGGACGGGATGGCGCTGGTGGAAAAAGCCAGCGGGCTGATTAATGGCATGGTGGGTAACGTGGAGGAGATGGATGTCATCCTGCGTGAGATCCGCCAGGCAAGCCATGAGCAGACGGAAGGCATCTCGCAGATCAACAGCGCCATTGGCCTGATTGACTCCACCACCCAACAGAACTCCGCCCTGGTGGAGGAGTCCGTTGCGGCGGCATCATCCCTTAACGAGCAGGCGATGAACCTGAAAGCGCTGGTGAAAGTGTTCCGCGTCGCCGCCGCTTAATCGAGCTGGGAGATCTCCAGCGCCGCGAGGTCGATCACGCCGATAATCTGTTTGATCTGCGCGTCGCTGGTCTCTCCCTGATTCACCTTCAGATCCAGCACCGCTTTAAAGTTATCCAGCGCCCGCTTCATCTGCGGGTTTTTGCGCAGCTCAAAGCCCACGCAACGCGCTTTGACGCGCGCCTGAATGTGCTCCAGATGGTCAAGGTTTTCCTCCAGCCACTGCTGCCCGGCAACGGTGATCTCAATCTTTTTACGCCCGTTCTCCTCCTCGGTGAGGGTGATGAACTGCTGATCCTGCAGGAAATCGAGCGTTGGATAGATCACGCCCGGGCTGGGGGTGTAGTTGCCCTGGGTCAGGGTCTCGATCGCCTTAATCAGCTCGTAACCGTGGCTGGCGTTGCGGGTCAGGATATCGAGGATCACCAGCCGTAATTCGCCGTGACCAAAGAAGCGCTGGCGGCGGCCGCCGCCGTGATGATGATCGCCGCCGCGTCCGCGGTGAGGGTGATCGCGGTGGTCATGGTCGTGAGAGTGTCGCATCGTTTTTCTCCGTATTTTTGATATATCTAATTTATATCTAAATCTTAAAAACAAGCAACGTCGTCGCACGTAATTTATTTAAGTTACTAATATTTAAGTTTTTTAATGTGTGTGGTTGGCTTTGGGATTGCGAAATCTTTCTATATCAAAAAAATCTTGCAATTCTGCTTATTAGCAATCATTATCATTTAACTTTCATTTCCGATATATCGATTTCACTTTCACGAAGGCACATTATGACCACTACCCGCTACCCTCAACGTGTTCGCAACGACCTGCGCTTTCGCGAGCTGATTGTGCTCCGCGTGGAGCGCGTCAGTACCGGTTTTCAGCGCATCGTACTGGGCGGCGAAGCGCTGGAGGGCTTCAGCTCCCGCGGCTTCGACGACCACTGCAAACTCTTTTTCCCGGAACAGGGCACGACCTTTGTTCCTCCGGTCGTGACAGACGAGGGCGTGGAGTGGGGTGAGGGCGTCCGTCCGCAGGCGCGGGATTACACCCCGCTGTATGATGCGGCCCGTCACGAGCTGGTGCTCGATTTCTTTATCCACGACGGCGGCGTGGCAAGCCAGTGGGCGGTAGAGGCAACGCCGGGAGATACCCTCTCTATCGGCGGCCCGCGCGGTTCGCTGGTGGTGCCGGAAGATTACGCCTGGCAGCTGTACGTCTGTGATGAGTCGGGCATGCCCGCCCTGCGCCGTCGTCTGGAGACCCTGCGCGCGCTGCCGGTGCGCCCGGAAGTGCACGCCGTGGTGACCGTGAGCGATGCCGCCTGTCAGGACTATCTGGCGCACTTAAGCGAGTTCAACATCACCTGGGTGGTGGGGCATAACGAGCAGGCGGTGGCGGAGCGTCTGGCGGCGCTCAGCGTGCCGGCAGACGATTACTTCATCTGGCTGACGGGGGAAGGGAAGGTGGTGAAAAACCTGAGCCGCCTGTTTGAAACCGAAGCCATCGATCAGAAGCTGGTGCGTGCCAGCGCGTACTGGCACGCCAAATAGTCAGGCCACGTCGTCGAGCTGCGCTTCGCTGACCTGATGTTCCAGCGAGGCGCGTACCTCGTGCAGGGCTTTCTCCTGCTGGGCGAAGTAGGCTTCCATATTGCTCAGCGAGGAGACCAGCAGCCAGGACTCCTCTTTTTCCAGCTCCGCCAGCTCGCTCACCAGGGTGTCGATCTGTTCGCGAACCTGGGCCATTTTTTTGCGGATACGCGTCAGATCGTTCAGCCGGTCGCTGGCCATCAGCGGCTCCAGCCCCTGATGCAGGCGGGCCACCAGGGAGCGGATCGCCTTCACGTCGCCGCGCTGCTTCGCCTGGTTCAGCTGCACCATCATGGCGTTCGCCTCTTCTTTCAGCTCGTCCGCCACCAGATCCGGGTGACAGAGCTTGCTCGCCTGGCGCCAGAGCCGTTTTAACTCGTTCTGATCCTCTTCGGAGAGGTCTTTGCCTTTGCGCAGCCGGATCTCCGCCTCATGCTGCTGCTCGCGGTATTTTTCATACTCATCGTTGGCCTCGTCCCGCGCCTGGCGGGCGGGCTCCTCTTCCCGGGTCAACCCGGTTTCCAGCTCCTGGGCTTCGGCCAGCAGGTTGGCGATCAGGTTGCTTTGCTGCTGCAGTTGCTTGCGCGCCGTGGCGGCCTGCACCGAGTCGGCAGGCTGATCCCGCCAGTGCCGGGTCAGGGTCGTCAGCACCTCCACCGCCTGGGCGACATACTGCTGGCAGCGGCGGTAATCCGCTTCCCGGCGGCGCGCCTCTGCCTGCTGACGACGCAGATTCAGCTCCGCCAGGGTTTTGCGCAGGGCGAGGATCTGGCTCATCAGTGGGCCGAGACGGGTAAGGTAGAGGTCGTTAAATTCGTCCAGCTGCTGGACGCGGGCGTTACGGCGATCGATAAGATCGCGCAGGCGCTCTTCCAGCGCTTTCAGCTCCAGCTTGCTGGCGGCCAGCTGCGGATCCCGCCAAGTGGTAACGGCACGCTGGCTCTGGAGCCATGCGGTAATGGCCGCCATCGCCCCGGTGTAGTTTTTCTGCTCAAGCGCCACGACGATCGCCCGCAGCTCCTCGTCAAAGGCTTCGCTTTTTAACCGTGCCAGCTGACTCTCGATGATGTCGTCATCTTCCAGTTCGATAGCATTTTTAATGATTTCCAGCCGTTTGATCGGTGTGCTCATGATGCTTTTCGCTTTTGCGCTTAAGTATTTGAGTTAAGGGTAGTTGTCAGGAAAACAACAGGGAATAATACACATGTCTGATGAATGGCGCGACGGGGGAATGCGTTAATCTTACCGTATCGGTCACGGTTCCGACCTGAGCGATGAAGCGAAGGTGGTGGCCCATGCCATTCTGGGCGGTGCCGTGGCGGCAATCCAGGGTAACAGTGCAGCGGCAGGTGCCGCGGGTGCGGCCACGGGCGAGCTGGCGGCGAAAGCCATCGCGGGTGTGCTCTATCCTGACGTAAAAGACCCGTCGAAGCTGAGCGAGGAGCAGAAGCAGACGGTCAGCGCCCTGGCGACGATTTCAGCGGGAATGGCCGGAGGGCTGGCGGGGGACAGCACGGCGTCTGCGGCAGCGGGGGCGGGAGCAGGGAAGAATGCGGTTGAGAATAACTAGCTGAGTAAGGATAAGCCCGGTATCTTCGATATAAATCCGATGTTGAAAATTGGAATTGAAGGTGCAGATGGCGATCCGCTGAAAGGTGGTGGTGGTGTAGCAAAAAGCAACAGTAGCACTATGCTGGGTCAGTATGGTGTTCAAACGGCCAGCAAGACTATATGGAAAGGAACGGGCAAAGAACGTATCGATGTCGAAAATCCTAATCCAGGCCAAAGGCCAGGAAAATTGCACTATCAAGATAATAAGGGTAATAAATATATCTATGATCCTAAAACTTATTCTTTCCCGGACGCGCCAAAATCAGTGAATAATTTATTGAAAGACACATCTTTTGAAAAGGCTATAGATAAAGGAATGATTCAATATTTGGGAGAGAAAAAATGATATATAATTCGCTGATGTTAGAGGCATTGCGTAATGCTTGTTGGAGTGACTTAGTATTGCCAAAAGAACTCTGTTTATGGGTTGAGAAAGGTTTTGTAAAGCAAGCAGACTGTTTTTTTCTTGCAGCTCTTTTTACAGTCTATCCAAATGATAACTATTTGATGGATAAGACTGGTGTTGAGTGTTTTGTTAACTCTTTTCATATAGATGATTATGTTTCTGAACGATACTTAGACTATGCTTGTTTGTTTTGTAATACCATTTTGAATAAATGGTCCCTTGAACGAAACGATAAAAAACTGAATATGATAGTGTCGATGGATGAATTTGGTGCGGTGGTTAAATTTCATGTAATACGGCAAGGTGAGACTTGGTTAAGTAATAACCTTGAGAAGTATGAAGAAGCAATTTTTGCAACGACTGATGTCATAAGTTAATAATCTCCTAAGATGCGCAAACGCGGCTCCCGCTACCACGGACGCGGCTGCGGGGAGCTTGCGGCGAAAGCGGTAGCGGGGTGGAGGGTTTTATCCTGACGTGACCGACCTGTCGAAGCTGAGCGAGGAGCAGAAGCAGACGGTCAGCGCCCTGGCGACGATTTCAGCGGGAATGGCCGGAGGGCTTGCCGGGGACAGCACGGCGTCTGCGGCAGCGGGGGCGGGAGCAGGGAAGAATGCTGCTGAGAATAACCTGCTGAGCGGAACGGAAGACGGTCATACTGTATTCGTGCAGGAACGCGCTAAAAATGTCATGTCCTGCACAACGGATCCAGGTTCCGAAAGTTGCAAAAAGGGCCTGGCGATGCAGAATGCGCTGATGGTGGCGTTGCCAGCCGGTCTGGGTGGTGGAGTACTGGCGGCTGCGACACCTGAGATAGTCGCGGCAGCACAGGCCGCTATCCAGGCCTATACCGGAAATGTGGTGCTGTGTCTGAATAATGCCGGTATCTAATTATCGGAAGCTATTGTACCGGGTGGCGTGGGTGCTGCCGGTGCGATAGGGATAGGGAAAACGACTGCAGAAGCCATTGCGGCGAAAGCTGAATCTGTGGCGGCTAATGCAGCCCACAACGCGGCAAACTATGCTGGGTTGAAGATGGATCTGAAAACAACTGAAGCAGCAAACGAACTTGTGGATAGTTTACGTAACACAGGGCAGTTGCCTCAGAACTATGTAAATAAAGCAGAGGCCATGGCTAATGGGTGGAAACCAGGGAAAGCATTAAATAATACAACTCCAAATGGACAGATAGGAGGGGATGTATTTGAGAACTCGACCAATTTACTTCCTTCTGCACCAGGACGTGTATGGCACGAAGCCGATGTCGGCTTGAGCAACACAATGTCACGCAGCAACCAAGCAGGTACAAGGCTTTTATATTCCGATGATGGTCTTCTCTACATCACCACAGATCATTATAGAACGGCGACTTCAATAGGTACGTGGAAATGACTGACAACGAAATTATATTGGATGGACAAAATATACATACGGAATCTGACTTTCACAGTCTTCTCGCTCAACTATTAGATTTTGGCCCATACTACGGGAAAAATCTGGATGCGTTATGGGATAGGTTAAGTACGGATGTGGAAAGACCTGTCAAAATAATATGGCTACATTCGGAACTATCGAGTCAACGTCTTGGTGTATGTTTTGACAAAATCATTCAAATCTTTGAGCGAACTAAGCAGCAGGATATTAAATTTTCTTGGGATGATAAATTTGATTATGTTCTGAAATAACGAAATTTCCGGCCTCAGCGCCGGGATCTTTTTACCTGTCAGCCCTTAACCGGTTCGATCACCAGTCTTCCCTGCTCAACGCTGATTATGACCGGCGTGTCGGTGCTGAATCCCGCTTCTGCCAGCCAGTTACCGTTCAGTCGCAGGCAGGGGCTGAATGAATACCAGATGGACATGCAGATACAGGCTTTTTAACAGCTTTGGTAAAAATGGAACGCGGGGCATAAAACCGCGTATCGGGCGTGGGGGTCAGCATCGGTGGCGGCACCAGCGGCTACGGTATCGGCGTCTTTGCCAATGTGAATGCGGCGAAGGGCCATGAGAAGGGTAACGGTACTGCCTGGACGGAAACTACCCTCGACAGCGGCGGCACGGTCTCGATGACCAGCGGGCGCGATGCCATCCTCGACGGCGCGCACGTGAGCGGTAACACCATCGTGGCCGATATCGGACGCGACCTCCTGATGCGTAGCCAGCAGGACAGCAACGATTATAAATCCAGGCAGAACAGCGCGACGCGGACAGCACAACCTGATGATAGTCAGCACCTATAAAAAAATCGGCACAGCATCTTTATTGTTAAATGAAAAAAAGCAAACCCCAAAATAATCTGAAAATGTTACCAACATAAGGTAATTAAATTGCCACCTGTCATAATAGATGCCCCAATAAAAATATGCGTCAGGAGAATAACAGGAAGTAATCAATTTGGTATTCATGAAAAAACCAGTGACTCATGGTTTGATTTATAGAAAATGATTGTCAGTGAGAGGCGCTAATAATTTTTTTAATTAGCCTGTTTTATTATAAGGAAATTTGAATAGCATGATAACAAAAGGACTAATCAGTTCGCTCTGCCTGAGCGCGTTACTGCTGACAGGATGTGCAACGGAATCCTCCCGTTCCGTCGAAGTCGCGAAAGTCGCCACCTATAACACCGCCTGGCAGGGCCAGCGCAGCCCAATCTCCGTTGGGAAATTTGATAACCGCTCCAGCTATATGAATGGAATATTCTCCGATGGTGTCGACCATCTGGGGAACCAGTCCAGGACCATTTTGATTACTCACCTGCAGCAAACAGGCCGTTTCAACGTGCTGGATCGCGCGAACATGGAAGAGATTAAAACCGAGTCCGGCATCAGTGGTCAGCGCCAGCAGTTGAAAGGGGCAACTTATGTCATTACTGGTGACGTGACGGAGTTTGGCCGTAAGGAGACCGGCGACAGGGCGCTGTTTGGCATTCTGGGGCGCGGGAAATCACAGGTGGCTTATGCAAAAGTGGCCCTGAATGTGATCAATGTCCGCACCTCTGAAGTGATCTACTCCTCGCAGGGAGCAGGTGAATACGCGCTCTCTAATCGTGAAGTGCTCGGCTTTGGCGGCACCGCCAGTTACGACGCTACGCTCAACGGCAAAGTGCTGGATCTCGCCATTCGCGAAGCGGTTAATAATCTGGTTGCCGGGACGGAGAACGGTGGCTGGAACCCGTCAAATACACATTAAAAGGAATTGATGATGGCAACTATAAATAAGCTCGTTACTGGCGCAGCACTACTGCTCCTGGCAGGTTGTGCAACCAATACGCCGCAAAAGATCTATGCGTGGGGGGATTATCAGACCTCGGTCTATGACTACTTCACCGGTAAAACCAGCCCGCAGGAGCAAATTGCTTCCCTGCAGAAGCTGATCGACGCGTCACGGGCAAGCAGCAAGCCTGTTCCACCCGGCGTGCATGCCCAACTGGGAATGCTCTACAGCAATACGGGTAACAGAGAGCTGGCGATGGCCGAATTTAATGCCGAAAAAACGCAGTATCCGGAATCGGCTTCGTATATTCATTTCCTGACCACGAAAAAATAAAGGGACGTAACATGAAAGGAATCTCAGCCCTCCTTACCCTGGCACTGACGCTGATCGTTACGGGTTGCTCCACTAATAAGACGCCGCCCGCTGATTATTCTGCCTTTCGGGAAAGCAAACCACGCAGCATCCTGGTGTTGCCGCCAAAAAATACCTCTCCGGACGTGAACGCCAGTCACGGCTTTCTGAGCAGCGTCACTCTGCCGCTTGCCGAGTCCGGTTACTACGTGTTCCCGGTTGCGGTGGTGGAAGAGACGTTTAAACAAAACGGCGTGACCAATCCGGACGATATCAGCGCGATCCCGCTGAAAAAACTGCACGAGATCTTTGGTGCTGATGCGGTGATGTACATCACCCTCACCGATTACGGCACCTCATACCAGGTGATTAGCAGCGAGACGCGCGTGAGCGCAGCGGCGCGGTTAGTGGATTTACGCACCGGGAAAGAGCTGTGGAAAGGCATTGCCACGGCTTCAAGCAATGAGGGTCAGAGTAATTCTGGCGGTGGCTTGTTGGGTATGTTGATCAGCGCGGCGGTGACCCAGATTGCGCATTCGGCAACCGATAAAGCGTATGATGTCGCTCAGGTGACCAGCGCCCGTCTGTTCAGCGCAGGGCCTGGCGGCTTGTTGTACGGGCCTCGTTCGCCAAAATATGGACAGACTGCCCTGTAATCTCCTTCAGTCCCGGCCCCTGCGCCGGGATTATTTATCTGCAACTTTCCCATTACCCGCCAGGCTGCCGTGCACCCGCCATACTCACCCCTTTATCCTGTTTTTCATAAACCCTGCTTATAGTTTCCTGTCGATATTAAGCTTTGCGTGCTATATTTTTGCTGGATTAATCTTTCGCCTGGGCGACATGGAGCGATATTTTATCTGTATGTTGGGGGTTACTGCTGGCAGAAAGTGGAGAAATTACGCGATCTGTCGATAAGCTTGTACATAGTATTAGCTCTACGTAATATGCATTAGAATATTTACTAAGCAAATATGACTACCCGTAAAGGGAATGCTTTATGGCGGTTGTTAATCACTGATCCCCTTTACACGTTCGTATTCCCACAAAAAGGTTGTCCCTGGCAAAGTCATGCAGGAAACAAATAATACTGACTTGTAAATCACGAGTAATGCCATGAAAAATTATGATGATTTGCAGCGTTTCAAGGATAAAACGCGCACCGGTGACATCAACTTCAAGGACTTGTCTGCGCAAAACAAGCAGGCTTCCAGTAGCGGCTGGGCGATCATCAACCAGCTGGCAGGTGTGAATAATGACGCGGCGCTGGCGAAAGCGGGCAGCGTCGCCGTACCGGTTCCCCAGGCAGTGCAACCCGGTGAGCTGGATGCTGCCTTTGCCAGTCTGACGAAGGCGCCTGCCGTTTCCTCGCCTTCGATCATGCAAAGCATGAATGTTGACCGCGCCGAAAAAGAGGCGCCGATGCAGCCTGCGCCCTCGCTGTTCGAACAGCTTAAACCTGAGGTGGCAAGCCAGCCGCCGGTGAAAGAGGCGCCTGCGCCGCAACCTGAGTTTCGTGCTACGCCTGCGCCGGTAGTGCCCATTGCGCACGCTACCCCTGCGCCTAAACCTGCAGAGCCGGTGCGCTTTGAGCAGCTGTTCGCCACCAAAGCGTCTGAACGTGCCAGCCATCCGGTGAAAGATCTTCCGTTACAACCGCTCCTGGAGAGAATCGCTTCATGCCGTTAGTGTGTATTTGCTCGCCAAAAGGCGGAGTCGGGAAAACTACGGTCACGGCCAACCTCGCTTATGCTCTGGCACGTTCCGGCAGTAAAGTTCTGGCCATTGACTTCGACGTACAGAACGCGCTGCGTCTGCATTTTGGCGTGCCGTTGTCTGACGGACGCGGCTACGTTGCCCGCGCCAATGAATCCGCCGACTGGAGCCAGTCGGTGCTGACGGCGGGCAACAATATGTTTGTCCTGCCCTACGGTGAAGTGACGGAAGAGCAGCGCCTGATCTTTGAACATAACCTCACCAGCGACAGCAATTTCCTGGCGCGCGGGTTAAGTTCTCTGCTGAACTATCCGGGGCTGGTTATTCTGGCCGACTTCCCGCCAGGGCCGAACCCGGCGCTGAAGGCGATCTCCCCGCTGGCCGATATGCACCTGGTGACCCTGCTGGCCGACACCGCATCGCTGTCACTGCTGCCACACATTGAAAACCACCGGCTGACCGGCGGCGAACCGCCGAACAACAAGGCCGGATACTATTTCCTGGTGAACCAGAGTGACAACCGGCGCCATATCAGCCGTGACGTCACCGCCTTCTTACAGCAACGCCTCGGCGATCGCCTGCTTGGTGTGATCAACCGGGATGAAAGCGTGCCTGAGGCCAATGCCTCACAGCAATCGATACTGGATTTCAGCGCCACCTCGGCGGCGGCGTTCGATATCGAGCTGGTGAGTAAGCGTATCGCGGGCATTTTGGGTATCCAGGTGGGGGACGGCGCCGTACACGCCAACCTGAGAACCTCCAGTTTCTGACGACAATTTCCAGGGACGTCCTATGAAAAAGGCGCTGTTTTATCTACTGCTATTGGTCTTAGCACCTATCGCCGTGCTCATTATTATCACCCCAATGGATAGCCAGAAGCAGTATATCTTCGGCTTAATCAGCATTGGGGCGCTGCTGCTGCTCGGCTTTAGCAAACATCACCGCGTATCGGTAATCATGATGATCGTGGCGGTGTTAATGTCCACACGATATATCTGGTTCCGGGCCACGCAGACGCTGCACTTTAATTCCGAAATTGAGGCCATACTGGGGATCGGGTTATTTCTCGCCGAACTCTATATCTGGATAACCATTATTTTGAGTTATCTGCAAAACCTCTTTCCGTTACAGCGCAAGATTGTGCCGCTGCCGGATGATATGTCGCAGTGGCCGACGGTGGATATCTATATTCCGTCCTATAACGAAAGCCTGGACGTGGTGCGCGATACCGTGCTGGCGGCGCAGTGCCTGGATTATCCGGCGGATAAGCTGAAGATCTATCTGCTGGATGACGGCAAGCGCAGCGAGTTCGCGGTGTTTGCCGCCAACGTCGGGGTAGGGTACATCACGCGTAACGACAACTCCCACGCCAAAGCGGGCAACCTCAACCACGCGATGAAGCTCACCAAAGGCGAGCTGATCTGCGTCTTTGACTGTGACCACGTGGCGACGCGTATCTTCCTGCAGGCGACGGTTGGGGCCTTCCTGCAGGATCCGAAGCTGGCGCTGATGCAGACGCCGCACTACTTCTACTCGCCGGATCCGTTCGAGCGTAACCTCTCCGCAGGCCGCGATATTCCTAACGAGGGTCAGCTCTTCTATGGGCAGATCCAGCGCGGTAACGATAACTGGAACGCCACCTTCTTCTGCGGCTCCTGCGCGGTGATCCGTCGCAGCGCGCTGGAAGAGATTGGGGGCTTTGCGGTGGAAACCGTTACCGAAGACGCCCACACCGCGCTGAAGATGCAGCGCCTGGGCTGGAAATCGGCCTATCTGAATATTCCGCTGGCCGCAGGGCTGGCGACGGAGCGCCTGGTGGTGCACGTGATCCAGCGTACCCGCTGGGCGCGCGGCATGACGCAGATTTTGCGGGTCGATAACCCCCTGCTGGGCCGCGGCCTGAAGTGGCAGCAGCGTCTGTGCTATCTCAACGCCATGCTCTCGTTCCAGTTTGCGTTGCCGCGCGTGGCGTTCCTCACCGCGCCGCTGGCCTACCTGCTGTTTAACCTGAACATTATCCACTCCTCGGCGAGCCTGATTTTCGCCTATATGCTGCCGCACCTGTTCCTCTGCATCTATGTGAACTCGCGGGTCAACGGGCGCTTCCGCTACAGCTTCTGGGGGGAGATCTATGACCTCGTGCTGGCCTTCCATCTGGTGCTGCCGACGGTGATTACCCTGATCTTCCCGAAACGCGGGAAGTTCAACGTAACCGATAAAGGCGCGCTGCTGGACGTGGGCTATTTCGACTTCAGCATTGTCCGCCCGCACCTGATCATCGCCGTATTGCTGGCGGCAGGGGTTGTCGCCGGGATCACGCGCGCCGTCGCGCATGACTATTTCAACGTCGATCCGATGGTTATCGCCCTGAACGTCGGCTGGGGTATCTACAGCCTGATCTTCCTGCTGGCGGCCATTGCCGTGGCGCGGGAAACCCGCCAGACGCGTAAGACGATCCGTATCGATGCCAACGTGCCGGTGGTGATCCACTACGCCAGCGGCATCTCCTCGCGCAGCCATACCCTGGATCTCTCCATGGGCGGCTGCCGTATTGCGGTGGTGGACGACCGTCACCTGACCGATGAGATCGAAGAGATTGAGCTACAGCTGCAATCCGGGGCGATCAGTATTCCGGTGAGCGTCATTGCCCACGATGAGCAGTATATACGCCTGATGTTTGCCGAGATCCCGCTGGAGCGCCGCCGCGAGCTGGTGCGCGTGGTGCTGGCCCGCGCCGATGCGTGGATCAACCCGCCTAAGCCGCAGGACAATCCGTTCCGCTCGTTGTTTATCATTATTCGCAGCGTATTTGATCTGTTCTGGCTGACCTGGAAAGACCGTCGTAATAAGCGTCGTCAACGCCATGAGGATGCAGGGCGCAGGAATAACGCCACCGAGGATACCGCTGTATGAAAGGGATGACCCGCAAAGCGCTGCAGATGTTGTTTGTATTTGGCGTCCTGGCGCAGCCGGTGACGGCGGAAGAGCCGACCACCGTGGAATCGCTGCTGCCGGTGGATTTCCCGCCCGCGACGGACACAGCGCAGTCCACTGAGGATGCGGCGCCGGCTTCCCTGCCTGCACCCGATACGCTGCCCGCTTTCCAGACCCCGCCGGCGGCAGAGGCGGCTGCGGAACCGGCTGCCAGCCCGGCACCGGATGCCATGCCGGTGACGCCCGACGCCGTTCCTGCTTCTCCGGTGCCGATGGGGATCACCCCTGGCACCAGCAGCAGTATCACCGTTGCCCAGATGGGGCAGCCCAATGGCGTGGTGTTAAGCGGTGGGCAGCTACAGGGGGGAATCGATTTCACCCTCTCGGCGGACCAGGTGATCACCAATGCCCAGCTGGAGCTGAACCTGAAGGTCTCTCCGGCGATGGCGGCCCGTAATACCACCCTGCAGCTGATGCTCAACGGCCAGCCGCTGGGGACGGTACCGTTGGGCTCTGCCGACAGTAATGTGTCGAGCTATCAGCTGGAGATCCCGGCGGCGATTGTGGTGTCACGCAACAACATCAGCTTCAAAATCAACGACGGCGACGCCCTGCTGTGCCAGCGGGATCTGTCGGACAATTATCAGGTCACCATCATGCCGAACACGCGTCTCGACCTGGAGGCGCAGCAGCTGAACATTGGCGCGGATCTGAGCCATTTCCCGCGTCCGTTCCTTGATGAGATGCAGATGACGCCGACCACGCTGACCTTCGCCTTCCCGGCCAAAACCCTGCCGGAGCAGGTGGGCGCGGCGGCGCTGATCGCCTCGTGGCTGGGGATCGAAGCGGACTACCGCGGTATTTCGTTTGACGCCCTGCATGACCAGCTGCCGGAGAAAAACGGCATCCTGTTCGGCAAACCGGGCGAGTCGATTGGCGGCCTGACGCTGCCTGCCTCTAACGGGGCGATGCTCCAGGTGGTGGATAACCCGGCCAACCCGATCTACAAACTGCTGCTGGTGGTGGGCAATAACGAGCAGCAACTGAAAAGCGCCGCATGGCGTCTGACCCGCGGAGAGTTCAGCGGCCAGACCACCAGCCTGCTGGTGGAGGCCCAGAACATCCCGGTCAGCAAACCTTATGACGCCCCGCGCTGGATCGCCACCGACCGCCCGGTGTTGCTGAGCGAGCTGATGCGTAAAGATCAGAGCCTGACGGTGACCGGCATCTGGCACGAGCCGCTGACCCTTGGGTTCCGTGCCGCACCGGATCTCTTTATGTGGGATGGCGACACCATTCCGCTGAAAATAGCCTATCGCTTCCCGTCCGAAAGCTGGATCGACGAACAGCGTTCGTACCTGTCGATGACCTTTAACGGCACCTTCCTGCGTAACCTGCCGGTAAACAAACAGGGCCTGCTGGAAGGGCTGTGGCACAAGCTCGGCGGCGATGCGCGCCAGGAGAACTTTGTCATGCCGCTGGAGCCCTATCTGATTTACGGCGACAACCAGCTGCAGCTCTATTTCAACATCCAGACCAAAGAGACCGCGCCGTGCAGCGTGCTGCTCAATAACAACATCAAGAGCCGTATCGACGAAGATTCCAGCATCGATCTGAGCAATTCGCGCCACTTCGCGCTGCTGCCAAATCTCTCTTACTTCGTCGGCGCATCGTTCCCGTTTACCCGTCTGGCGGACTTCTCGCAGACGGTATTACTCCTGCCGGAAAACCCGAGCGAAAGCGAGATTGGCACGCTGCTGGATCTCGCCGCCCGCTCCGGTAACGCCACCGGGACCGCGCTGAACAACAACCGCGTGATGTTCGGTCTGCCCTCTGGCGGGGCGAACCTGCTGCGCCTGAGCAACAGCGATGTGCTGGCGGTCTCCACGCTGGACCAAACCGCCTTCAACCGCGCGCTGCTGGCCCAGTCGCCGTTTATCAGCAACGAACACACCTTTGGGGTGCGCGAGCCGAAGATGCTGGAAAAAGCGCAGCGCTTGCTGGAGGGCGACTGGAACGCGTCGGGCGTCGATGCCGACCGCTACTTCTCGTCGAACGAATCCTGGCGCGGCTTTGTCAGCTTCCGCTCCCAGTGGAACCCGCAGCGGCTGGTGGTGATGGCGATTGGCAGCAATGACCAACAGCTTTCGCGTCTGCATAACGATCTTAACTCGGCCCGCATCAACGCCGGGATCCGCGGCGATACGGCGATCATCACCGATGAAAACGGCGTGCGCAGTTTCCGCGTCGGCCCGCAGTTCCCGAGCGGCCAGATGCCCTGGTACATGATGGTGGTGTGGTATGCCACGCAGCACTCCGCCATGCTGGCAATTTTTGGCCTGCTGTTCGCGACGATTATTGGCCTGAGCCTCTACTCGTTACTGAAAAAACGCGCGCATAAACGACTTAACCCACAGGATTCAGATCGTGAGTAAGGGTGGTAACACTATGGAAAATAAAAACAAAACCGCCAGACATCTGCCTGTGCTTTGCCTGTTCAGCGGGCTGGCGCTCGGGGGCCTTCAGGGCGCCCAGGCGGCGGATGCCGCGCAGTCGGCCAATAACCCGGCGCTGAAAGCGCTCTTCGACCAGGCGAACTACTGGCACGAAAAGTCTCACGATAACCTGGCGATGGAATCGCTGAAAAAAGTGCTGATGGTGGACCCCAATAACACCCAGGCGCTCTACCTGATGGCGCTGTGGTCACAGCAGGCTGGGGACATGAAAGGGGCCGCGCAGTGGCGTGAGCGCTTAACGGCGGTCTCGCCGCAGGATGCAAATCTGCAGGCGCTGGATAACGCCAAACAGATGCAGCAGGTGCCGCGCGGGCAGCTGGAGCTGGCCCGCCAGCAGGCGCGCAGCGGCAATATTCCCGCCGCGCTTAGCACCTGGCAGAGCCTGTTTACCGGCAACCAGCCGCCGCCGAGCCTGGCCCCGGAATACTATCTGACCATGGCGGGGGACAAATCCCTTTATCCGCAGGCGGTGAGCGAGCTGCGTCAGCTGCGCGTGCAGTACCCGCAGGATAACAACGTCAAAATTGCGCTGGGCAAAGTGCTCACCTATCAGGAGAGCACCCGCCGCGAGGGGATGGATATTCTCCAGGATCTGGCAAGCGGCAGTCAGGACGCGGATAAATCCCTGCGTCAGGCTCTGCTCTGGCTGGGGCCGCAGGCGGGTGACGAAGCCTATTACCAGACCTACCTCCAGCGCCATCCCACCGATACCGCAGTGCAGGACTACTTCCGTAAAAGCATCGGCGGGGCGGCAAAAGGCGAAGGCTATGTGGCGCTGAACAGCGGCAATACCGACACCGCCCGCAGCCAGTTTGAGCAGGCGCTGAAGACCAACCCGGAAGATGCCGACGCCCTGGCCGGGATGGGCTACGTGGCCCTGCGCAAGGGCGACTACGCCGCAGGCGCGCAATACCTGAACCGTGCAGCAAGCCTGGGCGGAAGCGCCTCTGAGGAGCGCAAGCAGCAGGCGCAGGATGCCGAGTTTTACGGCCAGCTGGCCCAGGCGCAGGCGGCTTACAAACAGGGTAACGTCAGCCAGGCGCTGGCCCTGAGCGCACCGCTCGCCCAGCGCAGTGGCGAACAGGGGGCGGCGGCGAAGCTGTTCCGCGCCGACGTCCAGCGGCATAACAAAGATTACACCTCGGCGGAGCAGACCCTGCGCGGCCTGCTGACCGAGCAGCCGAACAACGGCGCGGCCCGGGAAAACCTCTACTACGTCCTGCGCGAGCAGAACAAAACCGCCGAAGCCCAGGCGATGTTGCAAACCCTGCCGGCCAGCCTGCAGGCGAGGCTCCAGCCGCGCGTCTCCGGCGGCAACCCGACCGATCCGTTGCGTCGTCAGGCGCAGCAGGCGGCGGCCAACGGCGATCCGCAGCGCGCCATTGCGCTGTTGCAGCAGGGGACGGCCCGCTATCCGTCCGATCCCTGGCTGCGTCTCGATCTTGCGCGTCTGTTGCAGAAACAGGGACGCGACGCAGAGGCGGCCAACACCATGGCACCGGCCTTCCGCCCGAACGCCAGCAACAGCGAACTCTACGCTGCCGCGCTGTTCGCCAGTGAAAACAACGCCTGGCAGCAGTCGCAAACCCTGCTGTCGCGTATTCCGGCCTCCAGCCAGAACCGCGATATGCGCGAGCTGTCGCAGCGGGTCAACTACAACCTCCAGATGAACGTCGCCGAGCGCTATCTGGCGCAGGGCGATCGCACCGCGGCGGCCAACACCCTGAAAGCCCTGGCGGCGCGTCCGCCACAAAGCCCGGCGGATGCGGGCAAGCTGGCGCGGATGCTGGCCCAGAGCGGGGATGTCACCACTGCGGTGAGTGTGGTCCACGACAACATGCGCCGCGGCGTGCAGGGTAACGCCGGGGATTATGCCGATCAGGTGGCGGTGCTCAATCAGGCGGGGCTGGGCAGCGAAGCCCAGGCCTGGCTTGCCAGCCCGGAGTTGCAGTCCCGCAGTACGCCAACCCAGCTGGCGAGCATTCGTAACGGCTACGTGATCAACGAGGCCGATCGTCTGCGCACCCAGGGCAACTATGCCGCGGCCTACGACAAGCTGATCCGCGCCATGCAAAACGATCCGCAGAACACCGATCTGATGTTTGCGATGGCCCGCGTCTATCAGTCCGGCAAGATGAATAAAGAGGCAGGGGTGGTCTACGACTACCTGATGACCCGCGATACACCGCAGCAGGATGCGCGGGCCGGGGCGATCGATGTGGCCCTGGCCAGCAAAAATGTCGATAAAGCGAAGCAGCTGAGCGCCGGGCTGACCAACGACGGTTCGCCGGAGCGCCTGCTGCTGCTGGCGCGGGTCTCCGAGGCGGAAGGCAACCATCAGCAGGCGATGAGCTATCTGCGCACCGCGCGCGGCAAGCTGCTCGGCCTGCAGAATAACACCGGTGAAACCGCCCCAATGCTGGGCGGCCTGGCACTGGCCGACAACCCGTTTGTGGGTACCTCCAGCACCGGCGAGGTGGCGGCGTCGCCGTCGCTCTACGGCCAGGCGATGCCGTGGCAGGTGGCCCAGCTGGCGCGTAATCCACAGACCGCGCCGCCGGGTACCGTGCGCACCGATCTGCCGGTGGAAACCGCCCAGGCCGGTACGCTGCGCCAGGTGGATAACATGATGGAGATGCTGGTGGATAAAACCGCCACCTGGGCGCGAGGATCAACCTCCCTGCGCGCGCGTGACGGCGAAGATGGGCTCAGCAAGCTCACCGAGATCAAGGCGCCATTGCAGTGGTCCACCGTGCCGTTCGGTGATTCCCGCCTGGACGTTAACGTCACGCCGATAAGCCTCGATGCGGGTACCTCGTCCGATGAATCCAGTCGCCGGTTTGGTACCGGGGCGCTGATTCAGGGCGGCGTGGCCGAAGAGCTCTATAACGCCTCCACCACCACGCCGCCTGAGCTGCCGAATATCGACAAAATCAAGGTGCCGTCCCAGGGCTCGCAAAGCGCTCAGGGTGTGGAAGTGGCGATGGCGCTCACCGGGGATCAATACAAAATTGACGTTGGCTCCACGCCGCTGGGCCAGGATCTGAATACCGTCGTGGGTGGGATCCAGTGGTCGCCACAGCTGACCGATTACCTCAAGCTGGTGCTTACCGGCGAGCGTCGTGCGGTGGTAGACAGCCTCCTCTCCTATGTTGGCGTTGAGGACAAATACAGCGGCAAGAAGTGGGGCCAGGTCACCAAAAACGGCGGCAGCGCGCAGCTGAGCTATGACAATACCGATGCAGGTTTCTACGCCGGGTTTGGCGTGTACGACTATGTCGGGGAGAACGTGCCGAGCAACACCAGCGTCACCGGCTCTGCGGGGGTCTATTTCCGCCCTTACTACGCCGCCGACCGCGAGCTGAAAGCCGGCATCAACATGAACTACATGAACTTCGACAAAAACCTGAGCTACTTCAGCTACGGGCAGGGGGGCTATTTCAGTCCGCAGGACTATATCAGCGTCTCCTTCCCGGTGGATTACACCCAGAAATATGACAACTGGAACCTGGGGTTAGGCGCGTCGATTGGTTATCAGTCTTACTCCCAGGATGAGAGCCCGTACTTCCCGACGGACGCGGCCATGCAGCGCCAGCTGGAAGATTACGTCTCCCGTGGTTTCGCCAAAGAGGCGTTCTACAAAGGCAACAGCGAAAACGGCCTGGGCTACAACCTGCGCGCGTCCACGGACTACAAACTCAACAAAGATATGACCATCGGCGGGCAGATTGGGTATGACACCTTCGGTGATTACAATGAAAGCACCGCAAGCCTCTACTTCCGCTACCTTCTGGGGAACAAGTAATGAACGATCAACAGCTTTTGCACTATTACCAGCATCAACAGTCCCAGTCGGGCTGGTTTGGACTGATCCACGTGATGGTTGAGACGATGGTGGCGAACGTCGGCGAGGCGCAGAGCCGCGCCTTTCTCGTGCAGATGGGCGACGCCCTGGGCGAGCGCTTCCCGCTGATGCTGGCGCACACGGTGGGCGAACTCGAAGAGCAGATCAACGCCCGGCTGGCGGCCTTTAACTGGGGCTATATTGATATTGATGCCAGCGACACGGCGATCCGCATCGTGCATACGGCATTGCCGGTGCCGCCTGAAGAGGCAAAGCAGATGGCCTGGAACCACGCCTTCAGCGCGGTGCTGGAGGGACTCTATGCCCGCTGGCTGCGCGAGCAGGGCGGAAAATCGCACGTTTCACTGTGGCGGGAGGCATCCCCCTCGGCTACGGTTATCCATTTCAGATATCAAAACAATCAATAAGGATCGGCCATGTGGCAGCGAACTAAAATCGTGGTTCTGGCGCTGGGGCTGTTGTTAAGCCATCAGGTTTTCGCTGGAAGCGCATGGGAGAGTTACAAGGCGCGGTTTTTGATGCCGGATGGTCGCATCATTGATACCGGCAACAACAGCGTGAGCCATACCGAGGGGCAGGGCTTCGCCATGATGATGGCGGTGCGCAACAACGATCGCGCGGGTTTTGACAAAATCTGGAGCTGGACCAAAAAGAATCTGCAAAACCCACAGACGGGCCTGTTCTACTGGCGCTTTAACCCGGTGGCCGCCGATCCGGTTATGGATAAAAACAATGCCACCGACGGCGATACCTTTATCGCCTGGGCGCTGTTAAAGGCGGGCACCCAGTGGAATGACAGCAATTACCTGAACGCGTCGGACGCCATCACCAAAGAGCTGGTGGCCCGCAATGTGATCAGCTTTGCCGGTTACCGCGTGATGCTGCCTGGCGCGAAAGGCTTTAACCTCAACAGCCATGTGAATCTCAACCCCTCCTATTTTATCTTCCCGGCCTGGGAGGATTTCGCGAAGCGCAGCCATCTGACGGTGTGGCGTGATTTGATCAATGACGGGCAGAAGCTGCTGGTGAAAATGCGCTTCGGCAACACGCAGCTCCCGGCGGACTGGGTTTCACTGTACGCCGACGGGCGCGTAACCCCGGCCAAAGAGTGGCCGGCGCGCTTCAGCTACGATGCGATCCGCGTGCCGCTCTACGTGAAGTGGTATCAGCCAACCAGCCCGCTGATGGCGCCCTATACCGCCTACTGGGGACGTTTTTCCCGTACCCAGACGCCAGCCTGGGTGAACATCACCACCAACGATCCGGCGCCCTATATGATGGACGGCGGCCTGCTGGCGGTGCGTGACCTGGCGATGGGGCAACTCCCGGCGGGCGAGCCGCAGATCACGGCTCAGGAGGATTACTATTCTGCGAGTCTGAAGATGCTGGTGTCGCTGGCAAGGTAAGTTTTACCTTCCTAAGGTGAGATTCTGGAAAGCGCCTCGCAAGAATGACTTGCGGTGGTGCTTTTTGTTTTGTGTGGGGGAGAGCAGGGCGTAGAGTCTCCTCGTTGCGGTGAAACCTGCAACCGGGCGTAGGAACCCGCTTTAGTACAAGGTGACCCAGATTCACGATCTGGTGTCCTGCCAGCGCGTATCCCGATATGATTACAGTGGCGCTGGCGGAGCAGCCGAAAGGCTGGCCGATCCCCTTGTACGTCGGCATTCCTACCTCCGTCAGCGTCACCCCCCGAGCGTAGGAACTCTGGTGGTGATCTTATTTCTCGTACAAGGAGGATGCCTTATGGCTACGATCCCAACCCTGACTTACCCCGAATCTGACGAAAGCGTTATCCGCCACTTGCTCACCTCGCCCCTGCCTGCCTCTGCTGACCTGTTTGAGGTCACGGATCGTTGCGCGGCTCTGGTAACAGTTCTGCTTGAAACTAAAGAAATTACCGCGCGTCTGGCGTTATGCGAACGGCTGTCGCACGTGCTCACCCGACTGGCGCAACTGTGTGATGAAGATTTACCCCCACACCTTATTGCCCAGCTCACCGTTGATGAGCTGCCGGATTCCGCCATGCCGGACTGCTGGCAGGATACCTGTTTGATGGTGGGATATCTGCGTTCGCTGAATCAGGCGTTACTGGGGAATATGCTGCCGGGCGCAGTCGCGGAGGATCTGACCGGGCTGCTGCACGATCTGGTGTATATCTTGCGGGATTATGTGAGGGAGCCGTACCGGACGCACTGAGAGCGTGCTAGAAGCTACTTATTAGTGTTAGCGTAAAAAAAAGCCACTCACTGGAGTGGCTTAATTCTTTGATTTTAAAGCCAAAATCTGGTGGCCCCTGCTGGACTTGAACCAGCGACCAAGCGATTATGAGTCGCCTGCTCTAACCACTGAGCTAAGGGGCCGTGGCGGAGGATTATAAAGTAACTGCTCGCTGCAATCCAGCCATACGCACCTGCCTGCTGTTTTTATAAACAACGCATTTTCAATCTTTTATACTTAAAGCCTGAATCAATAAGCAGGAGTAATAATGATCAGCGATATCCTGGCGCCAGGCCTGCGGGTGGTGTTCTGCGGCATCAATCCGGGCAAGTCTTCCGCCCATACTGGTTTTCACTTTGCGCATCCCGGTAATCGCTTCTGGAAAGTGATTTACCAGGCCGGGTTTACCGATAAGTTACTCAAGCCGGAAGAGGAGCAGCAGCTGCTGGATACCCGCTGCGGCATCACCATGCTGGTGGAGCGGCCCACGGTGCAGGCGAGTGAGGTAAACCTGCATGAGCTACGCAGCGGCGGGCGCGAGTTGGTTAAAAAGATGGAGGACTATCAGCCCGCGGCGCTGGCGGTCCTCGGCAAGCAGGCGTATGAGCAGGCTTTTAGCCAGCGTGGGGTGCAGTGGGGAAAGCAGAAGATCACCATCGGCGTAACGCAGGTGTGGGTGCTGCCCAATCCGAGCGGCCTGAACCGGGCAACGCTGGAGAAGCTGGTGGAGGCGTACCGGGAGCTGGACGAGGCGCTGGTCGTGCGGGGGCTTTAAGCTCTGAAGCGTCAGCCATAAAAAAAGCTCCCCGTAGGGAGCTTTTTTACATCAGGACGAATTAGTCGTCCAGGAAGCTACGCAGCACTTCAGAGCGGCTCGGGTGGCGCAGTTTACGCAGCGCCTTCGCTTCGATCTGACGGATACGTTCGCGGGTAACGTCGAACTGTTTACCCACCTCTTCCAGCGTGTGGTCGGTGTTCATATCGATACCGAAACGCATACGCAGGACTTTCGCTTCACGGGCGGTCAGGCCAGCCAGTACGTCGTGGGTGGCGGCACGCAGGCTCTCGGTGGTGGCAGAGTCTAGCGGCAGCTCGAGGGTGGTATCCTCGATGAAATCACCCAGATGCGAATCTTCATCATCACCGATTGGTGTTTCCATGGAGATTGGCTCTTTAGCGATTTTCAGCACCTTACGGATCTTGTCTTCCGGCATCAGCATGCGCTCGGCCAGCTCTTCCGGCGTGGGCTCGCGGCCCATCTCCTGCAGCATCTGGCGGGAGATACGGTTGAGCTTGTTGATGGTCTCAATCATATGCACCGGAATACGGATGGTGCGCGCCTGATCCGCGATAGAGCGGGTGATCGCCTGACGGATCCACCAGGTTGCGTAGGTGGAGAACTTATAACCACGACGGTATTCGAACTTATCAACCGCTTTCATCAGACCGATGTTGCCTTCCTGAATCAGATCCAGGAACTGCAGACCGCGGTTGGTGTACTTCTTGGCGATAGAGATAACCAGACGCAAGTTCGCCTCAACCATCTCTTTCTTCGCACGGCGGGCTTTCGCTTCACCGATGGACATACGACGGTTGATGTCTTTTACCTGCTCGATGGTCAGGCCGGTCTCTTCTTCAATCTGCTGCAGTTTCTGCAGGCCACGATGTACCTCTTCAGTCACGTCGCGCAGTTTTTCAGACCACGGCTTGTTCATCGCGATAGCGGCGTTGAACCAGGTCTCGCTGGTTTCGTTGCCGGTGAAGAGGGTGATGAAGTTCTTCTTCGGCATTTTGCACTGTTCAACGCACACCTTCATGATGATGCGTTCCTGGGTACGTACGCGATCCATCATCACGCGCATGCTGTTTACCAGGTAATCGAACTGTTTTGGCACCAGACGGAACTGTTTGAACACTTCAGAGAGCTTCAGGATCTCTTCCTGAGCGGCTGCGTGGCTGCGGCCTTTCGCTTTGATCGTGTCGCGGGTAACGACATACTGCGCGCGCAGTTCAGCGAACTTCTCGCGAGCCAGTTCAGGGTCGATGCTGTTGTCATCATCGCTGCTGTCGTCATCGCCATCTTCGTCGTCTTCGTCTTCGTCATCATCCATCTCTTCCTGAGAGAGTTCAGAACCGACGTGCGTCGCCGTTGGGGCCATGTCTTCTTCCGCGTTCGGATCGACAAAACCGGTGATCAGATCGGAGAGGCGGGCTTCTTCTGCCTCAACGCGATCGTACTGCTCTAGCAGATAGGTGATCGCTTCCGGGTATTCGGCAACGGAACACTGCACCTGGTTGATCCCGTCTTCGATACGTTTAGCGATGTCAATTTCGCCTTCGCGGGTCAACAGTTCAACGGTACCCATTTCGCGCATGTACATGCGAACCGGGTCGGTGGTGCGGCCGATTTCAGATTCAACGCTCGACAGAACCTGTGCAGCAGCTTCCTCTGCATCTTCGTCAGTGTTGTTTGAGTTTTCAGCAAGTAACAGATCATCGGCATCAGGGGCTTCTTCCATCACCTGAATACCCATGTCGTTGATCATTTGGATGATGTCTTCGATCTGATCGGAGTCGACGATATCTTCCGGCAGATGGTCATTGACCTCGGCATAGGTCAGATAGCCTTGCTCCTTACCACGTTGGACAAGAAGTTTCAGCTGTGACTGCGGGTTTTGCTCCATAAGACGGTATCCACACTTATTCGTTTGATTGGTGTCGGCGATACGGCTGCCAACCTTTAAAGCGAGGGCGTACTTGTATTTTTGCCGCTGCCTCTCAGTGCGGCTGTCGGGATCTACCCGATCGATATTCGGCACTTAAGCCGTTAAATACTTTTGTCTTTCTGTTATTTCTTTGCCAGCTCCTGGCTAATCATCCAGAGCTCCCGGCGTTCTTCGCTGCTTAAACCGTGTGTGCGCTCGCGAGCAATCAACTCTTCCTGGCGCAGTTCAAGCATCGAATCAAACATATGGTTGAGCGAGTCGGTGAAGGTCTCTTCAGCAATCTCTTTATCTGCTATATCGTCCCACATCGACAGTTTTTCAAGGGTTGCGGAGGCTTTTGTTCCGCGATAGTGCTCTAAAAGTTGCCCGGTGGTCAGACCTGGCTGTGACAAACAAGTGTTGACCAGTTCTGCAAATAAGCCAAGTCCGGGCAGCTTTTCGTGGTCTAAACCCGCCAGAGAAGGCACGCGTGGGGCCAGCTCCGGGTTTTGCACCAACAGTCCTATCAGTATACGCATGGTTGTGCGTTTTAGCTGAGGCGCGGGGCGAACCGCTCCGCTTTCAGCCAGTTTTGGCATTAAGCGTTCAAGCTGGCTGTCATCCAGGATGCCAAGTTTCTTGCCCAGCTCCTGGCGCAGATAGATGCGCAACGTTTCGCCCGGCACCTGAGTAATCAGCGGTAACGCCAGCGTGCTCAGCTGGGCGCGGCCATCCGGGGTGCTCAAATCTACCTGCGGCATCAGGCTGTTAAACAGAAACGTGGAGAGCGGCTGAGCCTGCTCCATCCGCGCTTCAAATGCCGCTTTGCCCTCTTTACGCACCAGCGTATCCGGGTCTTCGCCGTCGGGCAGGAACATAAAGCGCAACTGGCGCCCGTCGGTCATATAAGGCAGCGCCGTTTCCAGCGCGCGCCAGGCGGCTTCGCGTCCGGCCCGGTCACCGTCGTAACAGCAGACGACCGTGTTGGTCACCCGGAACAGCAGCTGGATATGGTCGGCAGTGGTAGAGGTACCCAACGACGCCACGGCATAGTTAATGTCGAACTGCGCCAGCGCCACCACATCCATATAGCCTTCGACCACCAGCAGCCGCTGCGGTTCAGCGTTATTCTGCTGGGCTTCATACAGGCCATACAGCTGGCGGCCTTTATGGAAAATATCGGTTTCCGGGGAGTTGAGGTATTTCGGCAGGGCATCGCCCAGCACGCGGCCACCAAAACCAATTACCCGGCCACGCTTGTCGCGAATAGGGAACATCACCCGTTCGCGGAAGCGGTCATAGCTACGTCCCTGGTCGTTAGTGACCAGCATGCCCGCGTCGATGAGTGATTTACGATCTTCGCTATTGCCGCCAAAACGCTTCAACACGTTATCCCAGCCGGGCGGGGCGTAACCAATAGCGAAACGCGCAATAACATCGTCGCTCAGTCCGCGCTTGTTCAGATACTGACGCGCAGGCTCAGCAGCAGGTTGCTTGAGAGACTGTTGGTAAAACGAATTCAGGCCATCCATCAGCTGATACAGCGTTTGTCGTTGATGACGCTCTATCTGGCTGGGGCCACTGCCTGCTTCATAAGGCACTTCAAGATTGTGCATGGCAGCCAGCTCTTCGACGGTTTCAACGAACTCGAGCTTGTCGTAGTTCATCAAAAAGTCGACGGCGTTGCCGTGCGCGCCACAGCCGAAGCAGTGGTAGAACTGCTTTTCACCGTTTACGGTGAAAGAGGGGGTTTTTTCGTTATGGAATGGACAGCACGCGTGATAGTTCTTGCCCTGCTTCTTCAGCTTTACCCGCGCGTCGATGAGATCGACAATGTCGGTTCTTGCCAGCAGATCGTTGATAAATACGCGTGGAATTCGTCCAGCCATAGGCCCCAGAAATTTTTAGGAACGTATAAACGAAAACAAGCCGCGCATTCCTTCCGGAAGCACGGCCTTACGACTACTACTCTGTCTGACGACTGAGGACGTGCGTCCTCAATAGATTAGTACAGACGAGTACGGCGTGCGTTTTCGCGAGCCAGTTTCTTCGCGTGACGTTTCACAGCAGAAGCTTTAGCGCGCTTACGTTCGGTCGTTGGTTTTTCATAGAACTCACGACGACGAACTTCAGCCAGAACACCTGCTTTCTCGCATGAACGCTTGAAGCGACGCAGTGCTACGTCGAACGGCTCGTTTTCACGTACTTTAATTACCGGCATGTAACTCTCACCTTTATAAATTCGGTTTGCCGCTGGCATCAACGCCAGCTTATTTCAAAATGGTGCGGAATTTTACTGCAATTGCTGCTGCTTTGTAAAGCACCGCGGCCGTTTTTGAAAGGGGACTTTTATAAGGGTGAGGAGTATACACGAAGTGAACTCCAGGGGTGAGGAAAGTTTTACATCAACCCGCCCAGGCTCTACACTGCGCGGTATCTGAGTGAGGTAAAACAAGTCATGCGTGTACTGGGTATTGAAACATCCTGCGATGAAACCGGCATCGCGATCTACGACGATGAAAAAGGGCTGGTCGCCAACCAATTGTATAGTCAGGTAAAATTGCATGCCGACTACGGTGGCGTCGTGCCAGAACTGGCCTCCCGCGACCATGTGCGTAAAACCGTGCCCCTGATCCAGGCGGCGCTGAAAGAGGCTGGCTTTACGGCAAAAGATATTGACGCTGTGGCCTACACGGCGGGTCCGGGTCTGGTGGGGGCGCTGCTGGTGGGCGCCACTATCGGACGTTCGCTGGCGTTCGCGTGGGATGTTCCGGCTATCGCGGTTCACCATATGGAAGGGCATCTGCTGGCGCCGATGCTGGAAGAGAATCCCCCTGAATTTCCGTTTGTGGCGCTGCTGGTTTCCGGCGGTCATACGCAATTGATCAGCGTCACCGGTATTGGCCAGTACGAACTGCTGGGCGAGTCCATTGACGATGCGGCGGGTGAAGCGTTCGACAAAACCGCCAAGCTGCTGGGGCTCGATTACCCTGGCGGCCCGATGCTGTCGAAAATGGCCTCGCAGGGCACCGAAGGGCGCTTTGTCTTCCCGCGGCCAATGACCGACCGTCCGGGTCTGGATTTCAGCTTCTCCGGCCTGAAGACCTTTGCCGCCAATACCATCCGGAATAATGACGACGACGAGCAGACACGCGCCGACATCGCCCGCGCCTTTGAAGATGCGGTGGTGGATACCTTAATGATCAAGTGCAAACGCGCGCTGGATCAGACCGGCTTTAAGCGCCTGGTGATGGCGGGGGGCGTTAGCGCCAACCGCACGCTGCGCGCGAAGCTCGCTGAGATGATGCAAAAACGCCGCGGTGAAGTCTTCTATGCCCGCCCGGAATTTTGTACCGATAACGGGGCGATGATCGCCTATGCCGGTATGGTGCGTCTGAAATCGAACGCCACGGCGGATCTCAGCGTCTCCGTGCGCCCGCGCTGGCCACTGTCCGAACTGCCTGCGGCCTGATCTTTCACCCGGCCCGGATGTTAAAAGGTAATATCAAACATCCGGGTGCGGGCCAGCAGGCAGTAAAGCTGGCAGTCATTTTTCACCCGCAGCTTCTCCATCGCCCGAATTTTATGCGCGCTCACGGTCTTAATGCTCAGGTGCATGCGACGCGAGATATCCGTCAGGCTCCCTCCTTTACAAAGTAAACGCAGCACGTCCACTTCTCTGGCGGAGAGTGTCTCCGCGGCCGGCTTTTCACCGGGGAAGAGCAGCTCCAGCAGCGCCGGTTCGACGTAGACGTCGTCATTCATTAAGCAGGTGAGCGCGTCGCGAAGGGTTTTCGCGTTTATATTGTGGCTAACGTACCCCTTTGCTCCTGTCTCAATGGCCAGGCGGAGAAGCTGCGGATTCTTGTAGCGGGCCAGCAGAAGTATTTTGAGCCCCGGAAAACGCTGGCGCAGGCCTTTTACCAGCGCCAGCCCCTCCATACGGCTTAGCGGATCGGCGCTGTGGGCGCCGTTAAGCGTGTAGCCCAGCAGCAGGATATCGGGAAGCTCTCGGGTCAGCGTTTTCAGCAGATCGGATGTCGACTCCGTTTCATCGTTGATTGCAATCGCTGCGCCAGCGCTATTCATGTCGTCGATCATCGCCCGGACGCCCCGGCGAATCAGCGGGTGCTCATCGGCAATGGTTAAATTTAATCGCATCGTAATTCTCCAGCATTGAACGCTGAGACGATAACGGCCAGCGTATTTATAAAACCAATTTTAACCCCCGCGAGAGCGTATTAATTATCCTTTGGAAGATATTTTTAATATTAGAAATGTCTTGCGCTATGGCGGCTGGTATTATTCGCCTGAGTGCCTGTCGTTTTCGCGTTATGCATATTATTTTGGTTATTTTTACTCTGCGTTGCGGTTGACATTTTCGCGTTCAAAAAAGATCGGGAAACTAATACACGTAGAGACAGTTCTTATTTATTCGAAGAAGGCTCTTATTGGCTGGACGATGATTTTCTTTCATTGTGAAAAAAGGGATTTCACATAAATAAATGTCATTAAGGAACGTTGGCAAAAATGAAAAAAAGAATTTTATCGTTACTGATCTGTGCGATCGTCTCCAGCACCGCCTGGGCCGATACCGTACCTCAGGCCACCCTGGCGGAGGAGGGCGTTGCCTACGATGCGATCATTGTTAAGCTGAAACCATCGACAGACACGGGCGTCCAGCCTTCGCTGACCCTGAGCGACCCTTCACTGGCAGCCACCGCCATGTATCCCGCCGATAAAAATACCACCGAAATGGCGGCGATAAATAAGCGCTACGGCTTCGATCGCTATTTGCGTATTAATCTGCCGGGCGATAAGAACCAGGATAAGAACTACATCAACAGCATTATTAGCGAGCTGGAACATAATCAAAATATTGAAGCGGTCTATCCGGAATCACTTCCCGTTTCGCTGGAAGAGGAGCAGGGAGAGAACAGCGCCGTCAGACCTGGCTTAAGAGCATCCAGCGGCAGCCTCGGTGCGGTTTCAGTGCCAGATTTTCGCCATCTCCAGGATTATTTAAAAGCGCCGGATGAAAAGCGCGCGGGCTATTTTATGGGCGGGGTTAACCGCGACAGTGTCAACCTTTATAAAGGCAATGAGGGTGAAGATATTACCCTTGTCTCTTCAGAAAACTGCGCCTGGAACCCGCAACATGTCAATTTACCGCCCATCGCGTTCAGCCAGGGCAGCGCCACCAGCACCAGTGCCACCTGCTCTGAGCGGGAACATGGTACAGCCTCCATGGGTATTCTGGCCGGGCGGGATATCGGGGCCGGGGTGCGCGGGCTGAGCTGGAAGAGCAAGGTGGGCTATGCCGGTTGGCCTTCAAGCAATCTGTATAAGCTGATCCCTCAGCTCAAAGCCGGGGACGTGGTGTCGCTGAACATGCAGACCTACGGCGGTGAAGTGGCCGGTACCTGTCAAAAAAACTGCTACATACCGATTGAAAACGATCAGAGCTACTTCAATGTTATCAAAGCCCTGACTGACAAAGGGGTGTTTGTCGTCACCGCCGCAGGCAACGGCAATATCAACCTGGATGCGCCGGGCTTTAACGGCAAGTGGGATACCAACGTTCGCGATTCCGGGGCGATTATCGTCGGCGCGCTTTGTGCCAAAGATGGTAAACGCGCCCACTTCAGTACTTACGGCAAGCGCGTCACCAGCTCCTCCTGGGGCTGCAACGATGTCACCACCACCGGTTACGGCCCGCTTTATAACGCCCCTAACGCCAACTATACCAGCAGCTTCAACGGCACCTCATCCGCAACGCCCATCGTGGCGGGCGTGGTGGCCAGCCTGTCAGGGATCGCCAAAGCGCATGGGATCACCGTGACGCCGCTACAGATGCGTCAAATCCTCCAGGAGACCGGAACACCGGCCGCCAGCGGCACCGGGCAGACCATCGGCACCCAGCCGGATATGGCGCGGGCGGCGGCCAAAATATTGGCCCTGAAGGATGGGGGCGATACCCTGCCGGCGCCGACGGCAGCAGCGGGCGCGGATTACAGCATGGAGTCACCCACGTCGGGGGTGAAAACCTGGCCGCTGGACGGCAGCCAAAGCCTCAATGCAAAATCGTATAACTGGAGCGTGACCAAAGGCGCTGGCACCTTCTTTGTGCAGCAGAACCTGAACGGTACCCTGAGCAGCAGCGTGAACAGCGCCCATGCCTACGCGGTGATCCCGGCGAATACCGAGGGCGATGCGGTCTTTACCCTGACCACCACCGGCGCGGACGGTCGCACAGCGCAGGACAGCATGACTATTAAGGTCAGCAAGCCGGCCATCCCGGCGCAGGAAGAGACCCCGGCCCAGGACGAGACTCCGGCCCAGGACGAGACCCCGGCCCAGGACGAGACCCCGGCCCAGGATGAAACTCCGGCCCAGGATGAAACCCCGGCCCAGGACGAAACCCCGGCCCAGGATGAAACCCCGGCCAAAGAGATCGTTCCGGCCTATAACCCAAAAATTGCCTATCCGGTGAAATGCACCAAAGTGTCCCACAACGGTAAAATCTGGTTTAACCAGTGGTACGTCAACCCGGGCCAGGAAGAGCCGGGCAAAGGCTTCAGCAGTTGGGGCGTATGGCGTGAAGAGGGGGCGTCGAACAACACCTGTAAATGATCGGCAAGCCTGGCGTCACGCCAGGCTTTTTTTAGACCTTCAGCATGCCTTTCTCTTCCAGAAACGCGATGATGTTTGCCAGCCCGTCACCCGCTTTCAGGTTAGTAAAGGTCCACGGACGCTCGCCGCGCATGCGGTTGGTGTCGCGCTCCATCACCTCCAGCGAGGCCCCCACGTAAGGGGCGAGATCGGTTTTATTGATCACCAGAAAATCGGATTTGGTGATCCCCGGCCCGCCCTTGCGCGGGATCTTCTCCCCTTCCGCCACGTCGATCACGTAGATCGTCAGATCCGCCAGCTCCGGGCTGAAGGTGGCGCTCAGGTTGTCGCCGCCGCTCTCGACAAAGATCAGATCCAGGTTGCCGAACTTCTCGCTCAGGGCTTCTACCGCCGCCAGGTTCATCGAGGCATCTTCACGAATGGCGGTGTGCGGACAGCCGCCGGTCTCCACCCCAACAATGCGCTCCGGCTCCAGCGCGCCCGCCTCGGTGAGGATGCGCTGATCCTCTTTGGTGTAGATATCGTTGGTGACGACGGCCAGGTGATAGGTGTCGCGCATCGCTTTACACAGCGCTTCCAGCAGGGCGGTTTTACCCGACCCCACCGGGCCGCCCACGCCCACGCGCAGGGGGTGTTTGTACTCAGACATAGAGACTCCTCAGGAACGGAATAATCGTGAATATTGGGTTTCGTGGCGCGCCGAGGCGATGGCCGACAGCGGCGTGGCGGCGCCCAGTTCGTCATCGCAAAGCAACAGCGCCTGCGCCAGCCCGTCGGTAAAGCGATCGCAGAGTTCGATGATCAACAGCTGGGCCGCCTGCTGCCCAAAGGGCACCAGCTTGACGCCCGCCATTACCGCGCTCTCGATCCAGCTGTAGCCAAGACTCAGCGCCATCTCGCGCAGGCCGATGCCCCAGTGCACACCGAGCCACGCCATACCGCATAGCTGGCTTTGCGGGAACAGCGCCAGCCAGTCAGGTGGGCAATCCGCCTCCCAGCTTTTGATCAGCCGGGTAAACGCCGCCCCGCGGTTGCGCTCCTCTTCCCGCAACTCGCGGGACTCCCGGCAGGCCAGCAGGTACGCCGTCCAGTGCGCGGCGCTCGCCAGATCCTGCTGTTCACAGGCGTGGTAGAGGCGGGAAAAGAGCGGCAGATCGACGCGGAAAAAGCTTTGCTCCATCTGCTGACACTGCCAGGCTTTGAATGCCGCCGGGGTAGTGACCCAGCCCGCTTCCACCGCCCACTCCAGCCCCTGCGACCAGGTAAAAGAGCCCACCGGCAGACTGCTGCTGGCGAGTTGCATCAGGCGCAACCACTGGCGGGACGGCTCCATCAGCTCATCAGCGCCAGCAGGGCAGAGGCGATCAGCCCGCCGCCGAGGGTTTTACGCAGCCCGTCGTGACGGCGCAGCAGCAGGCCTGCCGCAAAGCTTGCGCACAGCACCGCGGCGCTGGCGAGCATAAAGCCGCTGGTAAACAGCCAGAAGCTGTGGCCTGCCATCTCCACCCCGTGCGCCCAGCCGTGGAACATCGCCAGCGCGGGCACCGCCAGCAGCAGGCGGTTTTCGGTTTTGAACATCATGGCACCACACACCGCCAGCGAGGCGATAATCAGCATCTCCATGCCGCTAAAGCCCCCCAGCAGGCTGCCTGCAATCGCCCCGGTGAGCATCATGCCGAGAGTGGCAAAGGGCATCAGCAGCCTGCGGCCGCTCAGGGCGGCGAGCACGCCTGCGCCGGTCAACATCAGCAGATGATCAAGCCCGGTCAGGGGATGGAAAAAGCCCGCCTGAAAACTGTCGCTGCCGTGTCCCGGATGGGCCAGCGCGGGCAGGGAGAAGGCCAGCAGAAGCAGGGGTAACAACTTACGCATAATTAATCCTTAATGTGAATGAGCGTGAGAGTGGGAGTGCCCTTCGCTGGCATAAGCGCCCGCTTCCGGTTCAAAGGGCAGGGTGGCGAAAGTGACGTCCAGGCCCAACAGGTGCAGCATTTCATCCAGCACGTGATCGTGGTGATAGCGCAATTCGCCGGGCATGACCTGCAGCGGAACGTGGCGGTTGCCCAGGTGATAACAGGCGCGGGCCAGCAGGAACGGGTCCGCGCAGTGCACCACCGACAGCGGCTCGGGGGCGGCAATGACCTCCACCACTTCATGACCATCGTCACTGGCAAGCAGGTCGCCGCCCCGCAGCAACAGACCGCGGGGCAACATCAGCCCGGCGTCACGGCCATCGTTAAGCACTACGCGGGCGCGGCTCTTTACCCGCACATCAATGGGCAGCGTGACGTGTGCGGTAACGGGATGGGGATGATCAAGGCGTTGGGTTAAGGTGATCATGAGTCCTCCTCAGAACAGGAAATAGCGTTGCGCCATCGGCAGAACCTCTCCCGGTGCGCTGGTAATCAGCTCCCCGTCAATGCGCACCTCATAGGTTTGCGCATCGACGGTAATGTTCGGCTGCAGGCCGTTGTGGATCATGTCGGCCTTCTTCACCGTCCGGCAGCCTTTGACTACCGCAGTGGCGCTCTGCAGGTTCAGCTGCTGCGAAATGTTGTTATCGGCGGCAGCCTGCGAGAGAAAGGTCAGACGGGTGGCGTGGCGGGCGGCGCCCAGCACGCCAAACATGGGCCGGTAATGCACCGGCTGCGGCGTGGGGATCGAGGCGTTGATGTCCCCCATCGGCGCGCAGGCGATCATCCCGCCTTTGACGATGGTGGCTGGCTTGACGCCAAAGAAGGCGGGGGACCAGACCACCAGGTCCGCCAGTTTCCCTGCCTCAACCGACCCGACCTCATGGGCGATGCCGTGGGTCAGCGCCGGGTTGATGGTGTACTTGGCGATATAGCGCTTCACCCGCAGGTTATCGTTATCGCCCGACTCCTCCGCCAGCGGGCCGCGCTGCACCTTCATGCGGTGCGCCACCTGCCAGGTGCGGATGATCACTTCTCCCACCCGGCCCATCGCCTGTGAATCGGACGAGGTGAGCGAGAAGGCGCCAATATCGTGCAGCACATCTTCTGCCGCAATGGTCTCCCGGCGAATACGCGATTCGGCAAAGGCCACATCCTCGGCGATATCCGGGTCGAGGTGGTGGCAGACCATCAGCATGTCCAGGTGTTCGTCGATGGTATTCACCGTGTAGGGCAGCGTGGGGTTGGTAGAGGAGGGCAGAATGTTGGGATGCGCGCAGGCGGTGATGATATCCGGCGCATGGCCGCCGCCCGCCCCTTCGGTGTGGAAGGTGTGGATGGTGCGCCCGGCGATGGCCGCCAGGGTGTCCTCGACAAACCCGCCCTCGTTAAGGGTGTCGCTGTGCAGCGCCACCTGGATATCCATCTCATCCGCCACCGTCAGGGCGCAGTCGATCGCCGCAGGGGTGGAACCCCAGTCCTCATGAATTTTCAGGCCAATCGCACCCGCGGCAACCTGCTCGCGCAGGGCATCCGGGTTGGAGCCGTTGCCTTTACCCAGCAGGCCGACATTCACCGGCAGCGTGTCGACCGCCTGCAACATGCGGGCGATATACCACGGCCCCGGCGTGCAGGTGGTGGCGTTGGTGCCTGCGGCAGGGCCGGTACCGCCGCCAATCATGGTGGTGACCCCGGAGACCAGCGCCTCTTCCGCCTGCTGCGGGCAGATCCAGTGAATATGGGTATCGACCCCGCCTGCGGTGACGATCTTCCCTTCGGCGGCGATCACCTCTGTGGCGGCGCCAATGGGGATCGTCACGCCGGGCTGAATGTCCGGGTTACCCGCTTTGCCGATGGCGAAGATCCTGCCATCCTTCACGCCGATATCCGCTTTGACGATCCCCCAGTGATCGACGATCAGCGCGTTGGTCAGCACCAGATCCACGCAGTCCTGCGCCAGCATCTGCCCCTGGCCCATGCCGTCGCGGATCACTTTTCCGCCGCCAAATTTGACCTCTTCGCCGTAGATTGTCAGATCGTTTTCCACCTCGATCCAGAGCTCGGTATCGGCGAGACGGACTTTATCCCCGGTGGTGGGGCCGAACATGTCGGCATATGCCTGACGTGAAATCTCAGCCATGGTTGACCTCACCCATCACCTCGCCACGAAAGCCCACAATACGCTGCGCGCCTGCCACAGCCACCAGCGTCACGGCGCGCTTCTGCCCCGGTTCAAAGCGCACGGCGGTACCGGCGGCAATGTTCAGCCGGTAGCCTCGGGTCGCCTCACGATCGAACTTAAGCGCCGGGTTTACCTCAAAAAAGTGGTAGTGGGATCCGACCTGGATCGGGCGGTCGCCGTGGTTCTCGACGATCACCGTCCGGGTATCGCGATCCGCGTTAATGACGATCTGGCCGGGTTGTATCTGATATTCCCCTGGGATCATGTTGCCCCCTTACAGGATCGGATTGTGAACGGTGACGAGCTTGGAGCCGTCCGGGAAGGTGGCCTCCACCTGGATGTCCGGGATCATCTCCGGTACGCCCTCCATCACCTGGGCGCGGGTCAGGACATGGCGGCCCGCTTCCATTAATTCCGCAACCGTCTGCCCATCGCGCGCCCCTTCCATAATGAAGGCGCTGATCAGGGCCACCGATTCCGGGTAATTGAGTTTTACGCCACGGGCGAGACGACGCTCGGCGACCAGCGCGGCGGTAAACAGCAACAGCTTGTCTTTTTCTCTGGGGGTCAGTTCCATCGTGCTTCTCTCAGGTGTGCCAGATTCGGGGCGAACAGGGGGCTTTGGCGGTAAGTTGCGGACGCAGGCGCTGCCAGATCTCACGCATCGCCTGCTGGCAAATCAGGTTGTCGTGCGCGAGGAAGCGCACCGACAGCAGGCCGTCGGTGAGGGTCGCGCCAGCGAAATGCTCCAGCGGTGCCAGGGCTTCGCGGGCCTCCTCCAGCTGTGTTTCGCTCGCCGGGTAAAACAGCAGGGTGCCGATCCACGGATGTTCCGCCACGGGGGTCAGATCGCCGTCGGCCAGGTGCTGGCGCTCGATTAACAGCGGCTCACCCTCAAGCCAGACTTCGAGACGGCTCTCAATACGACCGTGGCTGAAGGGCTCATTAATCACCGGGCGGCCCAGGCAAAACAGCTCCCAGGCCAGCAGCGTACTGCTGCGCTGCAGATGGAACACCGAGCGCAGGGCGGCCTGTGCCCCGGGAAAGAAAAGGGTGTCCTGCGGCAGCCACTCCAGCGTTGCGTTCTCCTCCAGCGTGAAGTGCTGATCCAGCCGCGCCAGGACGCCGTTGCTGCGATAGAACTTGCTGGCGCCGGGCATGGTGATCAGCGCGTGGCTATGGGCCGCAAGATGAACGGTAATCGCCAGCTCATCCCCGCCGACAATCCCGCCTGGGGGATGCAGCAGATAGAGGTGGCAGGTTTCACCTTCGGGATAAAAGGGGCGCTGCACGGTGAGTGGCCCGACGTGGCGGGCAGAGTGGAGGAGGGTTTTCTCAGGCGAGTAGGAAAAGTGCAGGGCAAGGGATGCCTGCCAGCCTTTTACTGTTTTTTCATGCGCCTGAGTTGCTGACATGCTTTATCCATCTGCTCGCCGTCGGGTTTTTTTAGTATGCCCTGGCGGAAATGAAGGCTGTCATATGAGTCGCTTATGGATGGGGGCGGTTATCAGCGGGGATGAAGTATTTTGGGGCAGCGGTGGAAGGGTTCCGTTCACTATGGCTTTTCTGCTTTATGGGTATCCCGCTGCGGTGAACGTGCAAAGGGGGCTTGCCGCCGCCCCCTTTGCAATCCCCGCGGCCCCGCGACGAAATCGGTGCTTCGCACTACGCTCACCTTACGACCTGCTGCCTGCGGTCGGCTCAACTCGACATCCTGTCTCGATTCGCCTCTGGCCGCCATCCCTGGCGTCCAGCCCTTGTCATCCGGTCTCCGGTTCGCCGATTTCAGCGGGGACTCAACACCCGTGCCACATTCAGGCGGCTGAGGAGGTTGAGGAGTTGCCTGGTCCGGCTGAAAATCGCCGAAGCGTTGACCGCAGGCCGGGGCGAGGCGCAGGGATGCGCCGAGAGGGCGTGACCTACATGGATGTAGGATCACGCCCGACCCGAAAGCCGAAGGGAATAAGCTGAGGGGACCGCGAAGCGGCGATTTTCTTTGCCGGGAGCCGGGATTGTTAAGGGGGCGGCGGCAGCCCCCTTAACACGTTCACCGCAGAGAGGCAGTCAGAAAGCAGAGGACCAGGAGTGAACGGAACGATTCCACTCAAGCTATATAAAACCCTACCAGGCGAGAATAACCCTACCGCGTCTCTTTCTTCTTCCGCTTCAACCGCGCCCAGATCTTCGTCTCCTGACGCCGCCACAACCGCTGAATATTGTCATGGTGACGCAACAGGATCAGACAAGAGAGCATCGACACCGGAAAGGTAAACTGCGGCTTAAACCACCAGACATAAAATGGCGCAATCAGCGCGCTCACAATGGCGCCAAGCGAAGAGTAGCCGCTCAGCAACACGCTGAGCAGCCAGGTGCCGGCCATCACGCCGGTCAGATCCCAGCCAATGGGGGCAATGGCGCCAAACGCGGTGGCGACGCCTTTTCCACCTTTAAAACCAAAGAAAACCGGCCAGATATGGCCCAGACAGGCGGCAATGGCAATCAGCCCCAGCCAGAACGGCGTGACGCCCAGTGCATACGCGCCCCAGACGGGAAGCATTCCTTTCAGAACGTCAAAAATCAGAACCGCTACGGCTGCTCCTTTGCCGCCAATTCGTAGTACATTGGTCGCTCCCGGATTCCCGGAGCCGCTCTCGCGTGGGTCAGGCAACCCGGCGATACGGCAGACCAGAATGGCGCTGGAAATTGAGCCGCAAAGGTAGGCGAGGAGGATCATTCCAGGCGCGATTGCACTCATAACGCTGTTCCGTTTTGAAAATGTCGTTTTGTACTTAGCATCTGTGGATAATACGCATAATTCGCCGGGAGTGGTATCCGGTTTAGCCAAAAACCAGGCAGGTCGTGATGGATATAGTATTTATAGAGCAACTTTCGGTAATCACCACTATCGGGGTGTATGACTGGGAGCAGACCATCGAGCAGAAACTCGTGTTCGATATCGAAATGGGCTGGGATAACCTCGCCGCGGCAAAAAGCGACGATGTGAACGACTGTCTGAGCTATGCCGACGTGAGTGACGCGGTCATCAGTCACGTGGAAGGCCAGCGTTTTGCGCTGGTGGAGCGTGTGGCGGAAGAAGTCGCGGAGCTGCTGCTCAGCCGCTTCAACTCCCCATGGGTGCGTATCAAAGTCAGCAAGCCGGGGGCGGTTGCGCGGGCGGCCAATGTCGGGGTCATTATCGAACGTAGCCAAAATCTGAAAGGAAACATTTAAAGGTATAATAGTTAAACCAATTCCTGTTAAATCAGTCTTAGAGCTGTTCCTTTTACGGTTACCCCCTGGGTAGCCCTTTTTTCTGTCTTTTAGGGGTTAATTGATGAGCGATATGCACTCCCTGCTGGTGGCAGCAATACTGGGTGTGGTCGAAGGATTGACAGAGTTTTTGCCGGTTTCCAGTACAGGCCATATGATCATTGTCGGCCATCTGCTGGGGTTCGAAGGCGAAACGGCGAAAACCTTTGAGGTAGTGATCCAGTTAGGATCCATTCTGGCGGTGGTGGTGATGTTCTGGCGTCGCCTGTTCGGCCTGATTGGCATCCACTTTGGTCATCCGCCGCATGAAGGCACAGGTAAAGGGCGTTTAACGCTGCTGCACATTCTGCTCGGGATGATTCCGGCGGTAGTGCTGGGTCTGTTACTCCACGACACCATCAAGTCGCTGTTTAACCCGATTAACGTCATGTATGCCCTGGTGGTCGGCGGTATCCTGCTAATTGCCGCCGAGCTGCTGAAGCCGAAAGAGCCCCGCGCGCCGGGTCTGGACGACATGACCTACCGTCAGGCGTTTATGATTGGCTGCTTCCAGTGTCTGGCACTGTGGCCGGGCTTCTCTCGCTCCGGGGCGACGATTTCAGGCGGGATGCTGATGGGCGTGAGCCGCTATGCGGCCTCTGAGTTCTCATTCCTGCTGGCGGTGCCGATGATGATGGGCGCCACCGCGCTCGATCTCTACAAGAGCTATCACTTCCTGACCGCGGGCGACATCCCGATGTTTGCCGTGGGCTTTGTCACCGCCTTTATCGTGGCGCTGATCGCCATCAAAACCTTCCTGCAACTGATCAAGCACATCTCGTTTATCCCGTTCGCCATCTATCGCTTTATCGTGGCGGCCGCGGTATACGTGGTCTTCTTCTGATTGCCCGCCCTCAGTCTTTCGGCTGAGGGCAATGCTGTTCCTTCCAGGCTGCGACGGCCCGGATCCGCCGTTTCGTTAACTCTTCCCGGATTTCTGCTCCTTTAAATCCAGCTTCGACGACCGCTTTTGTCGGCACCGCTTTCGCCACCTCCCAGGCTTCACGCAGCAACCGCCCCTGCGGATAATCGTTGGCTTCAAACCCGGTACGCCCGCGCACGTCGGCTTCGCTGGTTAAGGCGATCTGCTCCACGCGCTGCGGTTTGCGCCAGGCGTCAATACTGTCGAACAGCTTGATGATGGTGGCCGGTTTAAGGATCGGGAAGGTGTGGATCAGGTCGTGGAACTCGGCAACCAGCTTCGCCAGATCGCGGATCTCGTTAGGGACCCGCATCCGCTGGCAGACCCGTTCAACCAGCCGCACACCCGCCGGACCGTGGCCGTGGTGGCGCGGCCAGAGTTCGGGCGGCGTTAACCCCTTCCCGAGGTCGTGACAGAGCGTGGCAAAGCGGACGTCTACCTCCGGGCTCAGCATCGCCGCCATGCTCAGGGTCATCAGGGTATGGATGCCGGTATCGATTTCCGGGTGCCACTTCGCCGGGGCCGGCACGCCAAACAGGGCGTCCACTTCCGGGAACAGTACCTTCAGCGCCCCGCATTCGCGCAGCACCTGGAAGTAAACCTGTGGATTACGTGTGGTGAGCGCATTCTCGGTCTCTTTCCACACGCGTTCGGGGGTAAGGTGTTCCAGCTCGCCCGCTCTGGTCATGGCGGCCATCAGCGCCATCGTTTCATCGGCGATGCGAAAACTCAGGTGGGCATAGCGGGCAGCAAAACGCGCCACGCGCAGCACGCGGAGCGGATCTTCAGAGAAGGCGGGGGAAACATGGCGCAGAATGCGGTTTCGCAGATCCGACTGGCCGCCATAGGCATCAATGATATGGCCGTTTTCATCCTGGGCGAGGGCGTTAATGGTCAGATCGCGGCGCTGCAAATCCTCTTCAAGGGTGACGTCCGGGGCGGCATGACAGGTGAAGCCAGTATAACCGACGCCGGATTTGCGCTCGGTACGCGCCAGCGCGTACTCCTGGCGGCTTTGCGGATGCAGGAAGACAGGAAAATCGCGGCCTACCTGCTGGTAGCCCGCATCAAGCATCTCCTGAGGTGTGGCGCCTACCACCACCCAGTCTTTATCTTTGACCGGCAGACCTAACAACGCATCACGAACCGCACCACCGACCAGATAAATCTTCACGCCACACTCTCCCGTATTAAAAATGGCAATAATACGTAAGTGTGGCAGAGATAGCGATTTAGTTCATCCAGCGGTCTTTACGCTTACGGCTCGGTACCAGATGCGGCAGCACCAGACCCAGCAGCAGACCCATACCCAGCACGCCGCCGCCATACATAAACCACTGCATAATAATGGTGCGCTGTTTGTCATCCAGCTGCAGGTTGGCTGCGCTCACCTTTTTCTGGGCGACGATCAGCTCGTTCTTCAGCTTCTGGTTTTCGTCTTTGAGACCGTTGATCACCCCGTCGCTCTGCGCCACTTTCTGCTGCATTTCAGCCGTGCGCTGGTTCCAGGTGGCGTCGATATTGGTCAGTTTGTCGGTCAGGGTTTTGACCTGGTTTTCCAGATCCGGCACGCGGGTGCGCAGGCTTGGGCTGGTGCTAAGCTCTTTCAACGGGATCCAGGCGGTACGGCCGCTGCTGTCGCGCACCTGGCCATAGTTAGAGTCGGCATTGCTCTGTAACAGCACCACTTCCTCGCCGGCATTAATCGTACCCACGAGGCGATAATTGTCACCCGGACCACTACGTACCCAGGTATTCAGTTCGTCAGAAACGTAGCGTTTCTCTTCAGCGTGAACCGCTGTTGCGGCGCTAAAAGCAAGTAATGTCAGTCCGATTAGGCGTAATTTAAGCATCAGGCAGTCGTTATTTTCGTAAAAAGTGGAACGATAGTAGTGGTAACGGCTTCTCCACGCAAAGGATTCGTCAGCATTCGGAATCCTCCGTGTAGGGTTTGCCACTTTAACAAACTTTACGCCCGTCAAATTGCTCATTGCGTGGCAATCTGGCGCAAAATACTATCTACTGACAAAAAAGTGGCGAGTAAGTTCGCCTAAATTTACCCCGCAGTGCTGCAATCAAAAGAACAAGGCCATGGCTCAGGAAATCGAATTAAAGTTTATCGTTGAAAATGAGAGCGTCGACGCGCTGAAAAACCATCTGCACCAGCTGACAGCTGAACATCACGAGCCGGTGCAACTGCTCAACATCTATTACGAAACTCAGGACCTGTGGCTGCGTCGCCATGACAGGGGGCTGCGCATCCGCGGCGTTGATGGCCGCTACGAGATGACCATGAAAATTGGTGGTCGCGTGGTGGGCGGTCTGCATCAGCGCCCGGAATACAACATTGATATTGACCAGCCTGCGCTGGATCTGGCGCGCTTCCCGGCGGAAGTGTGGCCGGAAGGCCAACTCCCCGAGGGCCTGGAAGAGAGCGCCAGCCCGCTGTTCAGCACCGATTTCTGGCGCGAAAAGTGGCTGGTGAACGAAGGTAAAAGCCGCATTGAAATCGCCCTCGACCGGGGTGAGGTAAAAGCGGGCGAGTTCCAGGAGCCGATCTGCGAGCTGGAGCTTGAGCTGCTGGAAGGCCACGCCGATGACGTGCTGAAGCTGGCGCGTAAGCTGGTGACCCAGAGCGGTCTGCGTCAGGGAAGCCTGAGCAAGGCGGCCCGCGGCTATCATCTGGCCCAGGGCAATGCCCCGCGCACCCTGAAACCGCTGGAGATTATGCGCGTCGCGCCGAAATCCTCCATCGAGCAGGGATTTGAAGCCTCGCTGGAGCTGGCCCTGAGCCAGTGGCAGTATCACGAGGAGCTGTGGGTCCGCGGCGTGAAAGGGGCGAAAGCCGAGGTGCTGGCGGCAATGGCGCTGGTACGTCACAGCCTGACGCTGTTCGGCGGCATTGTGCCACGTAAAGCGAGTGCTCACTTACGCGATCTGCTGACCCAGACCGAAACCCTGATGGCGTCGGATGTCTCTGCCGAGACGGCGGTCTACAGCCCGCAAACCGCCACCGCGAAACTGGCGCTGACCGAGTTTCTGGTGACGCGCGGCTGGCGCACCTTCCTCGACGCGAAGGCGCAGAGCAAAATGGCGGATAACTTTAAGCGCTTCGCCGATATTCACCTCTCCCGTCACGCCGCTGAACTGAAAACCACCTTCGCCCATCCGCTGGGGGATCAGTATGGCGATCAGCTGATTCGTCTGGCGCGCAACATCGACAGTATGCTGCTGCTGGCAGGGGCCTATGACGGCCCGGTGGCCCGCGCCTGGCTGGAAAACTGGCAAGGTCTGCTGCATGCCATTAAGACGCGCCAGCACATTGAAATTGAGCATTTCCGCAACGAAGCCATTTCGCAGGAGCCATTCTGGCTGCACAGCGGAAAACGTTAACGCAGGCAAGGAACCCCCATGATGCCGCTTTCTTCACCCTTACAGCAGCAGTGGCAGACGGTATGTGAGCGTCTGCCGGAAACATTACCCGCCTCGTCATTAAGCGAGCAGGCCAGGCAGGTGCTGGCGTTCAGCGACTTTGTGCAGGAGAGCGTTACGGCACATCCTGACTGGCTGACCGGGCTTGAGGCCGCGCCGCCGCAGGCGGACGAGTGGCAGCACTACGCGCAGTGGTTATGCGACGCGCTGGCAGATGTCGGCGATGAAGCCGCGCTGATGCGCGAGCTGCGCCATTTCCGCCGCCGGGTAATGGTGCGCATCGCCTGGGCGCAGGCGCTGATGCTGGTGAGTGAAGAGAGCACGTTGCAGCAGTTGAGTCACCTTGCGGAGACGCTGATCGTCACCGCCCGCGACTGGCTGTACGACGCCTGCTGTCGTGAATGGGGAACGCCATGCAGTGAGGATGGCACCCCGCAGCCGCTGCTGATTTTAGGGATGGGCAAGCTCGGCGGCGGCGAGCTCAACTTTTCCTCAGACATCGATCTGATCTTCGCCTGGCCGGAGAAGGGTGCCACCCGCGGCGGACGCCGTGAGCTGGACAACGCCCAGTTCTTTACCCGCCTGGGGCAGCGGCTGATTAAGGCCCTGGATCAACCCACCCAGGATGGCTTTGTCTATCGCGTGGATATGCGCCTGCGTCCGTTCGGCGACAGCGGCCCGCTGGTGCTGAGCTTTGCCGCGCTGGAGGACTACTACCAGGAGCAGGGGCGCGACTGGGAGCGCTACGCGATGGTCAAGGCGCGGATCATGGGCGATAACGACGGTGCCTACGCCAGCGAGCTGCGCGCCATGCTGCGCCCGTTCGTGTTCCGTCGCTATATCGATTTCAGCGTCATCCAGTCGCTGCGCAACATGAAAGGGATGATTGCCCGGGAAGTGCGGCGTCGCGGCCTGAAAGACAACATCAAGCTGGGGGCGGGCGGCATCCGCGAGATCGAGTTTATCGTCCAGGTGTTCCAGCTGATCCGCGGCGGGCGCGAGCCGTCGCTGCAATCCCGCTCCCTGCTGCCAACGCTTGCGGCAATTGCACAGCTGAACCTTTTGGCGGAAGGGGATGCGCAGATCCTGCGTGAGGCCTACCTCTTCTTGCGTCGGCTGGAGAACCTGCTGCAGAGCATTAACGACGAACAAACCCAGACCCTGCCGGGGGATGAGCTTAATCGCGCCCGCCTCGCCTGGGGAATGCGCCTGGACGACTGGCAGGCGCTGACCGAGGCGCTGGATGCGCACATGGCCGCGGTGCGGCGGATTTTTAACGACCTGATTGGCGACGATGAGAGCGAATCACAGGATGATGAGCTGTCGGAGCACTGGCGCGAGCTGTGGCAGGATGCGCTGCAGGAGGACGACACTACCCCGGTGCTGGCCCACCTCAGTAATGATGACCGTCACCGGGTGGTGGCGCTGATTGCCGATTTCCGCCTGGAGCTGAACAAGCGCGCCATTGGCCCGCGCGGACGTCAGGTGCTCGATCACCTGATGCCGCACCTGCTCAGCGATGTCTGTTCCCGCGCCGATGCGCCGGTGCCGCTGTCGCGCCTGACCCCGCTGCTCAGCGGGATCATCACCCGCACCACCTATCTGGAGCTGTTAAGCGAGTTCCCTGGCGCGCTAAAGCACCTGATTTCCCTTTGCGCCGCCTCGCCAATGATCGCCAGCAAGCTGGCGCGCTATCCGCTGCTGCTGGACGAGCTGCTCGATCCCAATACCCTTTACCAGCCGACGGCGACCGACGCCTACCGGGACGAGCTGCGCCAGTATCTGCTGCGCGTGCCGGAGGAGGATGAGGAGCAGCAGCTGGAGGCGCTGCGTCAGTTTAAACAGGCGCAGCTGCTGCGTGTGGCTGCCGCCGATATCGCCGGAACGTTGCCGGTGATGAAAGTGAGCGATCACTTAACCTGGCTGGCGGAGGCGATTATTGATGCCGTTGTCCATCAGGCGTGGGTACAGATGGTGGCGCGTTATGGCCAGCCGAAACACCTGGCCGATCGGGAAGGGCGCGGCTTTGCGGTGGTGGGATATGGCAAGCTGGGCGGCTGGGAGCTGGGCTACAGCTCCGATCTGGATCTCATTTTCCTTCACGACTGCCCGGTAGATGTGATGACCGACGGCGAGCGTGAGATCGACGGGCGTCAGTTCTACCTGCGCCTCGCCCAGCGCATCATGCACCTGTTCAGCACCCGCACGTCGTCGGGCATTCTGTATGAAGTGGATGCCCGCCTGCGTCCGTCCGGGGCGGCGGGCATGCTGGTCACCTCCACCGAGTCGTTCGCCGAGTATCAGAAGAACGAAGCCTGGACCTGGGAGCATCAGGCTCTGGTGCGCGCCCGGGTGGTCTATGGCGATCCGCAGCTGAAGGCGCAGTTCGATGCTATCCGGCGCGACGTGCTGACCGCCACGCGTGAAGGCCAGACGCTGCAGACCGAGGTGCGCGAGATGCGTGAAAAAATGCGCGCCCATCTGGGAAATAAACATCGTGATCGCTTTGATATTAAAGCCGACGAAGGCGGTATTACCGACATCGAATTTATCACCCAGTATCTGGTGCTGCGTGACGCCCACGCCAAACCGAAGCTGACCCGCTGGTCGGATAACGTGCGCATTCTGGAACTGCTGGCGCAGAACGACATTATGGATGAGCAGGAGGCGCTGGCGCTCACCCGCGCTTACACCACGCTGCGCGATGAACTGCATCATCTGGCGTTGCAGGAGCAGCCCGGTCATCTGCCGCTCGACTGCTTTAACGCCGAGCGGGAGCTGGTGCGCGCCTGCTGGCAGAAGTGGCTGGTGGAACCGTGCGTAACAAAACAAGTGTGATATTATCGCGCGCAAATTGTGAATCTTTCTGGAGTCAGGAATGAAAGTAACACTGCCAGAGTTTGAACGTGCTGGAGTTATGGTAGTTGGCGATGTGATGCTGGATCGCTACTGGTATGGGCCAACCAGCCGCATTTCCCCGGAAGCCCCGGTCCCGGTGGTGAAGGTGGATACCATTGAAGAGCGTCCTGGCGGCGCGGCAAACGTGGCGATGAACATTGCTTCTCTCGGCGCGCATTCGCGTCTGGTCGGTCTGACCGGCATCGACGATGCGGCGCGGGCGCTGAGCAAGACGCTGGCGGATGTGAACGTTAAATGTGATTTCGTTTCTGTTCCAACGCACCCGACCATTACCAAGCTGCGGGTGCTGTCGCGCAATCAGCAGCTGATCCGCCTCGACTTTGAAGAGGGCTTTGAAGGGGTAGATCCGGAGCCGCTGCACGAGCGCATCAACCAGGCGCTGGGCAACATCGGCGCGCTGGTGCTCTCCGACTACGCCAAAGGGGCGCTGGCGAGCGTCCAGCAGATGATTAAGCTGGCCCGCGCTTCCGGTGTGCCGGTGCTGATCGACCCGAAAGGCACCGATTTCGAACGCTATCGCGGTGCGACGCTGCTGACGCCGAACCTCTCCGAGTTTGAAGCGGTGGCGGGCAAATGCAAAACCGAGGATGAGATCGTTGAGCGCGGCATGAAGATCATCGCCGACTTCGATCTCTCCGCGCTGCTGGTGACCCGTTCCGAGCAGGGGATGACCCTGCTGCAACCGGGCAAAGCGCCGCTGCATATGCCAACCCAGGCGCAGGAAGTGTATGACGTCACCGGTGCGGGCGATACGGTGATTGGCGTGCTGGCGGCGACGCTGGCGGCCGGTAATACCCTTGAAGAGGCCTGCTACTTTGCCAACGCTGCCGCAGGCGTGGTGGTCGGCAAGCTGGGGACCTCAACCGTCTCCCCTATCGAGCTGGAAAACGCGGTGCGTGGCCGTGCTGATACCGGTTTTGGCGTGATGAGTGAAGAAGAGCTGAAAGTGGCCGTTGCCGCCGCGCGTAAGCGTGGTGAGAAAGTGGTAATGACCAACGGCGTGTTCGACATTCTGCACGCGGGCCACGTCTCCTATCTTGCCAACGCGCGCAAGCTGGGCGACCGTCTGATCGTGGCGGTGAACAGCGATGCCTCCACCAAACGTCTGAAAGGTGAAACCCGTCCGGTGAATCCGCTTGAGCAGCGTATGATTGTGCTAGGCGCGCTGGAAGCGGTGGACTGGGTCGTCTCCTTCGAAGAGGATACCCCGCAGCGCCTGATTGCCGGGATCCTGCCGGACCTGCTGGTGAAAGGCGGTGACTACAAGCCTGAGCAAATCGCGGGCAGCGAAGAGGTCTGGGCCAACGGCGGGGAAGTGATGGTGCTCAATTTTGAGGACGGATGTTCAACCACCAACATCATCAAAAAGATCCAGAAAGATAGCGAGAAATAAAAAACGGGCCGAAAGGCCCGTTTTTTTGCCGGGTGGCGGCTTCGCCTTACCCGGCCTACGGTAACCCGTGTGAATTATTCCACGTTGTCTACCGGTGGGATCGCCGGGGCCGGTTTCACTTCATCAACAACAACACCGCGGTTTTCCAGCTCGGTGAGGCGCTGCTCCAGCAGGGCAATCTTTTCGCGGGTGCGCAGCAGAACCTGCGTCTGCACGTCAAATTCTTCACGGCTGACCAGATCCAGACGCATCAGCTGCGCCTGCAGCACCTGGCGGATCTTCTTCTCAACATCATCACCAAACTCACGTACGCCTTTTGGCATGGATTCATGAACCTGGCGGGCAAGTTGTTCAATTTTTTTTGGGTCGATCATCATAGTTCCCTTGAAGTAAAGATGTTTAGAACCATTGTAGCGCGTTACGGGGATCCTTAAACCAGAATTGTGTGAAGCTTATGCGTTGCCGAACATAATCATTAGCGTTATAGTTATCCCGCTTATTCTCAGGGCGGGGCGAAATTCCCCACCGGCGGTAAATCAACACCATGTTGAAAGCCCGCGAGCGCTTTGGGTGCATACTCAAAGGTCAGCAGATCCGGTGTAATTCCGGGGCCGACGGTTAAAGTCCGGATGGGAGAGAGTAACGAACCAGTCGGGCGAGGCCCGCTCACGTTATTTTTTTGCCGTACTCCGGCGCTCCTAAGACTGCCCTGATTCTGGTAACCATAATTTTAATGAGGTTTTTTTACCATGAATCAGACGCTCCTTTCCTCTTTCGGTACCTCTACTGACCGTGTTGAGCAGGCGCTTGCTGCGCTTCGCGAAGGCCGCGGCGTGATGGTGCTTGACGATGAAGACCGCGAAAACGAAGGCGATATGATTTTCGCCGCCGAAACCATGACCGTTGAGCAGATGGCGCTGACCATCCGTCACGGCAGCGGCATTGTTTGCCTGTGTATCACCGAAGATCGCCGTAAACAGCTGGAACTGCCTATGATGGTAGAGAACAACACCAGCGCCTTCGGCACCGGTTTTACCGTCACCATCGAAGCCGCCAGCGGCGTGACCACCGGTGTCTCTGCCGCTGACCGCGTCACCACCGTGCGTGCCGCCATTGCCGACGGTGCAAAACCTTCTGACCTGAACCGTCCGGGCCATGTCTTCCCGCTGCGCGCGCAGCCGGGCGGCGTGTTGACTCGCGGCGGCCACACCGAAGCCACTATCGATCTGGTAACGCTGGCCGGTTTCAAACCCGCCGGTGTCCTGTGTGAACTGACCAATGATGATGGCTCTATGGCCCGCGCGCCGGAGTGCATTGACTTCGCGGTGAAACACAACATGGCGGTGGTTACCATTGAAGATCTGGTGGCGTATCGCCAGGCGCACGAGCGCAAAGCCAGCTGATAACGCAGCATAAAAAACGCCGGGTTAACCCGGCGTTTTTTTTACCCTATTCCTGCCGTCTGGAGCAGCACCAGACTGAGCCCCATTACCGACATCCCGCACAGCACGCCGTAGCTGGGATTGTTATTGGGATCGATCTCTTTGGCGAGCGGCATCAGCTCATCCACCGACAGCGCCACCATAATGCCCGCCACTGCCGCCATAATCGCCGCCATCACCACCGGCGATATCAGGCTGCCGAGGATCAGCCACGCCAGTACGCCGCCTGCAATCTCCGCCATGCCGGAAATACCCGCCCAGAAGACCGCTTTACGTTTTGAACCGGTGGCCGCATAGACCGGGCCTGCGACCGCGAGCCCCTCCGGGATATTGTGCAACGCCACCGCCAGCGCAATACCGAATCCTAACTCCAGGTTGTTACTGGCGGTCACATAGGTCGCAACGCCTTCCGGGAAGTTGTGCAGGCTGATGCCCAGGGTCAGCAGCAGCGCAGTACGTCGCAGGTTGCGGGGCAGCGGCTGACTCCCTTTCTGCATCAGATCCTGCGGGTGCGCGTGGGGCAGCATTCTGTCCAGCGCAAAGTAGCCCAGCAGGCCAAAAACAAACATCCCGTAGCCGAGCACCGGCGACATCCCTTCGGTGCCGAGTGCCGCGGGCAGCATCTCCATCAGGGAGATGAGCAACATGATCCCGGCGGCAAAGCCGAGCGAAAATGCCAGCACGCGGTTCGAGGGCTTCTGGCCCAGCACGCCGAGCAGGGCGCCGATAAAGGTGGCGCCGCCTGCGAGAATCGTCAGAATCAGAGGAACTGACATTCACCTCTCCTTATGATAATGATTATCATTCATATTAAAGGCTAAACGCGCGTAAAGCGAGCGGGTATAATCGCCTTTACAGATCCCTTACATTCAAATTTCCTGATGATCTTCATCATGGTTATCAGAGTTCATCTTATCCTGTTAACGGGTAAGGTAAAGCTATCAAATCGACAGCTTGTGTAAGGATATCATCATGACATCTTCTCGTATGCCAGCACTGTTTTTGGGCCACGGTAGCCCCATGAACGCGCTGGAGGATAACGTCTATACCCGCGCCTGGCGTCATCTGGGAGAAACGTTGCCGCGTCCGAAAGCGATCGTGGTGATTTCTGCACACTGGTTTACCCGTGGCACCGGTGTTACCGCGATGGAAACGCCGAAAACGATCCATGATTTTGGCGGCTTCCCGCAGGCGCTGTACGACACGCACTATCCGGCACCGGGATCACCGGCCCTGGCGCAGCGGCTGGTAGAGCTGCTGTCGCCTCTCCCGGTCATCCTTGATAAAGAGGCGTGGGGCTTTGACCACGGCTCCTGGGGCGTGCTGATCAAGATGTACCCGGATGCCGACATCCCGATGGTGCAGCTGAGCATCGACAGTACCAAACCGGCGGCGTGGCACCTTGAGATGGGCCGTAAGCTCGCCGCGCTCCGTGACGAGGGCATCATGCTGGTAGCCAGCGGTAACGTGGTGCATAACCTGCGCACAGCCCGCTGGCATAGAGAAAACACGCCCTATCCGTGGGCAACGTCGTTTAACGATTACGTGAAAGCAAACCTGACCTGGCAGGGGCCGGCTGAAGAACATCCCCTGGTGAACTATCTGGCGCATGAAGGCGGCTCGCTCTCAAACCCGACGGCGGAACATTTCCTGCCGCTGCTCTATGTCCTGGGCGCGTGGGATGGTCAGGAGCCCGTTTCCACACCGGTGGACGGCATTGAGATGGGCAGCTTGAGTATGTTGTCGGTGCAGGTGGGGTAAAGCGCCCGGTGGCGCTGCGCTTACCGGGCCTGCGGAGTGATGTAGGCCGGATAAGGCGAAGCCGCCACCCGGCACCACAGGCTACTCCACGAAGATATGCGGATAGAACCGCGACAGATCCTGGGTGATCAACGCCCGATCTTCACGAATACCAATCCCGGCTGGCTGATCGTTGATCAGCCAGCTGCCGATCAGCATGTAGCTGTCGCCATACTTCGGTAACTGACAGAACTGCTGGACGATCATCCCTTCTTCGCCATACGGACCTTCTACCGCTTCCACGGTGTTACCGTTTTCGATAATCGATACGTTGGCGCCTTCGCGGGAGAAAATCGGCTTTTTGACATACTTCTCCATCTGCGGATAGTCATCTTCCGCGAAGTAAGCGGGCAGCAGGTTTGGATGGTGCGGGAACATCTCCCACAGCAGCGGTAACAGCGCTTTGTTGGAGATAATGCTCTTCCAGGCCGGCTCCAGCCAGCGCACGCCAGCATCTTCCAGCTTGGTAGAGAAGACTTCGCGCAGCATGTATTCCCACGGATAGAGCTTGAACAGGTTACTGATTACCTGGTCCTGCAGATCGGTGAACTGGCCTTTTTCACCCAGCCCGATATCTTCCATGTAGAGAAATTCGTTGGCAACATCCGCTTCTGCGGCGCAGTCCTGCAGGTACTGTACCGTGCCGCGATCTTCGACCGTGTCACGACAGCAGGCAAAGTGCAGCAGGTTGAAGCCGTGCTGTTCGCGCAGTTCAGCGAAACGCGCGATCAGCTTTTCCTGCAAGCTGTTGAACTGGTCACTGCCTTCCGGCAGATGGCCTGCGTTCTGCTGATCTTCCAGCCAGATCCACTGGAAGAAGGCCGCTTCATACAGGGAGGTTGGTGTATCGGCGTTGTTCTCAAGCAGCTTCGGCTCGCCGGTGCCATCCCACGCCAGATCGAGGCGGGAGTAGAGCGACGGCTGATGGGTCAGCCATGACTGACGCACAAAGCCCCAGGTGTGCTTCGGAATGCGGAATTTAGTCAGCAGCTCATCGCTGGCGATCACCTTCTCCACCACCTTCAGGCACATCTGATGCAGCTCCGCCGTCACCTCTTCCAGTTTTTCAACCTGGGCGAGGGTCAGCTTGTAGTAGGCATCTTCACACCAGTACGGCTCGCCGTACATGGTGTGGAAGTTGAAACCATATTCGGTGGCTTTTTCGCGCCAGTCCGGGCGCTCAACAATACTGACTCGTTCCATTATCAGCCGCCCATTGAGCGCGTTGAGGTGCCGGTCGCGCTGCGTTGCATGGTGTTCTGTTTGGCAACAGATTCACCAAAGCCGCCGCGGGTAACGGTGCTGGTGGTCGCCGGTTTAGGCGCCATAGCGGTTTTCGGAACGGTCATGGTGCGGCCTGGCTGGGCAGCACCGTAACCTTTGCCGTTGGCATCGGTATACTGGCCGTAAGCCGGGCTGGCCGGGTTTTTAGAGCTGAACAGCGGTTGCTGCTGATAACCCGCGCCGCCGCTCATCAGTCGGCCCATCATGTAACCGGCCATCAACGGCATCCAGAAACTGCCGCTGGATTGCGCCTGCGCCTGGTTTTCTGGCGCCGTGCCCGCCTGAGCCGGAGCAGGCGCCTGCTGACACTGACCTTCGCCAAATTCCGCCACGCAGTCTTCACGGCTGGCATATTTCGGCGCGGTACGTTCGGCCTCTTTCAGGGCATTGTTGTAGGCGGTAGTACACTCTGCCTTGTTGCCGGTGGCGGAGGCACAGTCATCGGCATTCTGGTAGAGCGAAACCGTTTCGTCGCTTTGCTCACAGCCTGCCAGCATAAACACGGCGCCCAGCGCCAGGGCGACAGGAGTGAGGTGACGCGCGTTCCAGCTTTTGCGGAACGTGGCGTGATTAATGGATTTTGTCCGTTTCATGATCGTCTTCCAGGACCCAGTGATAAAACACAGAAAATAACGCTCAGAATAGAGGATGAGTGGTGGAAATTGAAGCGATGGGGGCGAAACTGGGGGATCTTTACGTTGGCTTACGTTTTTTTGTCGGGCAGCGCGATAATACCCGGCCAGGATAGCCCTGGCCGGATGACATCATTAGTTGCTGGTGGTACGCGCAGCGGCGGCGGTTAAGCCATCAGCAGAGGCAGCCTGCTGTGGATTTTCCGGGGCCACAACCTCTGGGGTAGTGGAGATAGGTTTACCCAGAGCGCCGTTCAGCGCCAGCAGATCCTGCTCGTTCAACGTACCCAGCGCTTGCTTGATGTTCAGCTGGTTAATCAGGTAGTTATAACGGGCATTGGAGAGCTGTTGTTTGGCGTTATAGAGCGTGGTGGTCGCGTCCAGCACGTCAACAATGGTACGGGTACCGACCGCGTAACCCGCTTCTGACGCATCCAGCGAGCTCTGAGCAGACACTACGGCCTGTTTATAGGCATTGATGCTGCTGACAGAGGCATTCACGTTGTTGAAGGAGGAACGCACGGTCTGCACAACGCTGCGGTGCGCACTTTCAAGCTGCTCGCTGGCACCGACAAAGTTGTACTGCGCCTGTTTGACCTGCGAATTGACCTGGCCGCCCTGATAGATTGGCAGAGAGAAGTTCAGGCCGATTTTATTCTGGCCAACGTCGCTGTCGTTGTACTGGGCTCCGCTGGTTCGTGAACCACTGTAGCTGGTGTTTGACACCCCGGTAGAGGCGCTCAGGCTCAGGGTTGGCAGATGGCCATCCTGTGCCAGGCGGATCTGCTCGCGGGCCAGATCCTGGTTCAGGCGGGCCTGCAGCAGGCTCAGGTTACGGTTTTCAGCTTCTTTCAGCAGGGCATTCACCGCCTGCGGCTTTTCGGCTTTGAAGCGATCAACGTTCAGGGAAGCCAGCTGTGGGTAATAGTTACCGGTGACCTGACGCAGCTGTTCAACGGCGTTATCCAGGTCGTTACGCGCGGTCACTTCGTTCGCCAGTACGCTGTCGTATTGTGAACGGGCGTTCTGCACGTCGGTGATGGCGACCAGGCCCACGTTAAAACGCTGGGTGGTCTGATCGAGCTGACGGTAGATAGCTTGTTTTTGCGCTTCAATATAGGAGAGCGTATCGATAGCGCTCAGCACTCTGAAGTAGGCGGTGGCCGTGTTCAGGATCAGGGTCTGCTGGTCGGTCTGATAGGTCACATCCTGAATACCGGCAGATTTCTCCTGCAGGCTCAGGGTACGCCATTTAGACATATCAAACAGCGTCTGGGTCAACTGGAGTGAACCGCTGGTGACGTTGGAGTCGATGCCGTTAGCATCACGGTAACCGTTGTTATAGGTATAGTCTGCACCTAAACCCAGCTGTGGTAATAATGGGCTGCGTGCTTCATTAATTTTTTCAAATGCAGCATCACGATCGGCGGCGGATTTACGCAGTTCCGGATTACTCAGACGTGCCTGCTTATAAACCTGTATCAGGTCCTCTGCCTGACTCACCGCGCTGAAACCCGTCAGGCTCAGGCCGATGAGGATGGGGAGCAATTTCTTCATTTGCTTTCCTTGTTGTGAAGCTTAGTTAGCGCTGATCTAATTTAAAAAATATCTACCGATTCTAGCAGACTTCGCCACTGCAAAAGGTTGGCGTTCCGTGCCATGCGGCAGTAACTTGCACCAATTTACCATACTGTTGTAGAAACCGCATTTTAGCAGAATTGAATTTCACCTTAACGCCACCATTTATACCAGGATGCAAACATGGATAAACCAGAGAAGTTGCCAGTGACTTTTACAAAAAACGATGTAGAAATTATTGCACGAGAAACGCTCTACAGCGGATTTTTTTCACTGGAATTATACCGTTTTCGGCATCGTCTGTTTAACGGCGAAATGAGTGGCGAAGTGCGGCGCGAAATTTTTGAGCGCGGGCATGCTGCAGTCTTGCTACCCTTTGACCCAGTGCGTGATGAAGTGGTACTGGTAGAGCAGATTCGCATTGCCGCGCTGGATACCAGCGAAAGCCCGTGGCTGCTGGAGATGGTGGCCGGGATGGTTGAAGCAGGCGAGACCCCGGATGAGGTTGCCCGTCGCGAGGCGATGGAAGAGGCCGGGCTGATGGTTGGGCGTACAAAACCGATTTCGAATTATCTGGCAAGCCCTGGCGGCACCAGCGAGCGTTTATCGGTTCTGGTAGGCGAAGTGGACGCCACGACCGCGCAAGGGATTCACGGTCTGGTTGATGAAAACGAAGATATTCGTGTTCATGTGGTAAGTCGGGAGCAGGCTTATCAATGGGTAGAAGAGGGGAAAATCGACAACGCGGCGTCTGTCATCGCTTTGCAATGGCTACAGCTGCACTATCAGGAATTAATAAACGAGTGGAAAAAATGAAGCGTTATACACCTGACTTCCCTGAAATGATGCGCCTGTGCGAAACCAACTTCGCCCAGTTGCGCCGTTTGCTGCCGCGTAATGACGCGCCCGGCGAAACAGTGAGCTATCAGGTGAGCAACGCGCAGTATCGGTTAACGATTACGGAATCAACCCGTTACACTACGCTGGTGGAGATTGAACAAACGGCACCTTCCATCAGCTACTGGAGCCTGCCGTCGATGACGGTGCGGCTGTACCATGACGCGATGGTCGCTGAAGTGTGTTCAAGTCAGCAGATCTTCCGCTTCAAAGCGCGTTATGATTACCCAAATAAAAAGTTGCATCAACGTGACGAAAAGCATCAAATTAATCAGTTTCTGGCTGATTGGCTAAGATACTGTTTAGCACATGGAGCGATGGCGATTCCGGTTTGTTAGCGTCGTGAAACCTACCTAAGGACACCATTTGGAAAGCCTGTTGAACCTGACTGTTGCTGGTGGGGCGCCAGTCAGGGTATTACAAATTACCGATACTCACCTGTTTGCCAATAAGCATGAAACCCTGTTAGGTGTGAATACCTGGGAGAGTTATCAGGCTGTTCTGGAAGCCATTCATGGCCAGAAGCGCGAATGCGATTTGATAGTCGCAACGGGCGATTTGGCGCAGGACCAAACCGCCGCGGCTTATCAGCATTTCGCTGAAGGTACCGCGAGCTTTCACGCGCCCTGCGTCTGGTTACCGGGAAACCACGATTTTCAACCTGCGATGTACAGCGCACTTCAGGATTCAGGCATTTCGCCCGCTAAACGGGTCTACGCCGGCGACCACTGGCAGATTCTGCTGCTCGACAGTCAGGTCTTCGGCGTGCCGCACGGTGAGCTGAGCGATTTTCAGCTGGAGTGGCTGGAAGCGAAACTGGCGGCTGAGCCGGAGCGCAACACCCTGCTTTTACTGCATCATCATCCGCTGCCGGCAGGATGTAGCTGGCTCGATCAGCACAGTCTGCGCAACTCCGCCGCCCTGGATCAGGTGCTGGAAAAATTCCCGCGGGTGAAGCACTTGCTCTGCGGGCATATCCATCAGGAGCAGGATCTCGACTGGAACGGTCGTCGCCTGCTGGCTACGCCTTCTACCTGCGTGCAGTTCAAACCGCATTGCGCGAACTTCACGTTAGATACCATTGCGCCAGGCTGGCGCTGGCTGGAACTGCATGCCGACGGCTCGTTGACCACCGAAGTCTGCCGCCTGGAAGGCACCCGGTTCCGCCCGGATACCGCTTCAGAAGGCTACTGATGTCTGCGCTCCTTTATCTGCACGGGTTCAACAGCTCCCCGCGCTCGGCAAAAGCGACGCTGTTTCGCCAATGGCTGGAGGTTCATCATCCCGACGTCGAGATGATCGTCCCGCAATTGCCGCCGTACCCGGCTGACGCTGCCGAGATGCTGGAGACCATCGTCATGGCGCACGGCGGCGAGCCTTTCGGTGTGGTGGGCTCTTCCCTTGGTGGCTACTACGCCACCTGGCTCTCTCAGTGCTTTATGCTGCCCGCCGTGGTGGTGAACCCAGCGGTGCGGCCTTTTGAGCTGCTGGTGGGCTATCTTGGGCACAACGAGAACCCCTACACCGGACAGCAATATGTGCTAGAGTCTCGCCATATTTACGACCTCAAAGTGATGCAGATTGATCCGCTGGAAGCGCCAGATCTTATCTGGCTGCTGCAACAGACGGGTGATGAAGTGCTGGATTACCGCCAGGCAGTGGCGTATTACGCCTCCTGCCGCCAGACTGTAGAAGAGGGTGGCAACCACGCTTTCACGGGCTTTGAGGATCATTTCACCCAGATTGTCGATTTTCTCGGTCTGCACAGCCTCTGACAATCGCTGCGAATTGCTAGTTTAAATCATGACGCAAACCTATAACGCTGATGCCATTGAGGTACTCACCGGGCTTGAGCCGGTTCGCCGCCGTCCGGGGATGTATACCGATACCACGCGCCCAAACCATCTGGGCCAGGAAGTAATTGATAACAGCGTCGACGAAGCGCTGGCGGGTCATGCCAGACGCGTTGACGTTATTCTGCATGCCGACCAGTCGCTGGAAGTGATCGACGACGGGCGCGGCATGCCTGTCGATATCCACCCGGAAGAGGGTGTGCCGGCGGTTGAACTGATCCTCTGCCGCCTGCACGCGGGCGGTAAGTTCTCCAATAAAAATTACCAGTTCTCAGGCGGTCTGCACGGAGTAGGTATCTCCGTGGTGAACGCCCTGTCCAAACGCGTTGAAGTGACCGTTAAGCGCGACGGCCAGGTCTACAACATCGCCTTTGAGAACGGCGATAAAGTGCAGGATTTGCAGGTGATCGGTACCTGCGCGAAACGCAATACCGGTACCAGCGTCCACTTCTGGCCGGACGAGAGCTTCTTCGACAGCCCGCGTTTCTCGGTCTCACGCTTAACGCACATCCTGAAAGCGAAAGCGGTGCTCTGCCCTGGGGTAGAAATTACCTTCAAGGATGAGGTCAACAACAGCGAGCAGCGCTGGTGCTACCAGGATGGTCTGAATGATTACCTGGGCGAAGCGGTTAACGGCCTGCCAACCCTGCCGGAAAAACCGTTTATCGGTAATTTTGCCGGTGATACGGAAGCGGTGGACTGGGCGCTGCTGTGGCTGCCGGAAGGCGGCGAGCTGCTGACTGAAAGCTACGTTAACCTGATCCCGACCATGCAGGGCGGCACGCACGTGAACGGCCTGCGCCAGGGGCTGCTGGACGCGATGCGTGAGTTCTGCGAATACCGCAACATCCTGCCGCGCGGCGTGAAGCTGTCGGCGGAAGATATCTGGGAGCGCTGCGCCTACGTCCTCTCCGTGAAGATGCAGGATCCGCAGTTTGCCGGTCAGACTAAAGAGCGGCTCTCTTCACGCCAGTGCGCGGCGTTTGTCTCCGGCGTGGTGAAAGATGCCTTCAGCCTGTGGCTGAACCAGAACGTGCAGGCCGCAGAAATGCTGGCCGAAATGGCGATCTCCAGCGCCCAGCGCCGTCTGCGCGCGGCGAAGAAAGTGGTGCGTAAAAAGCTCACCAGCGGCCCTGCGCTGCCGGGCAAGCTGGCGGACTGTACCGCACAGGATCTGAACCGCACCGAGCTGTTCCTCGTGGAAGGGGACTCTGCGGGTGGGTCGGCCAAGCAGGCGCGCGACCGTGAATATCAGGCGATCATGCCGCTGAAGGGTAAGATCCTTAACACCTGGGAAGTCTCTTCCGATGAGGTGCTGGCGTCGCAGGAGGTGCATGACATCTCGGTGGCGATCGGTATTGATCCGGACAGCGAAGATCTCAGCCAGCTGCGTTACGGCAAGATCTGTATCCTTGCGGATGCGGACTCCGATGGTCTGCACATCGCCACCCTGCTGTGCGCGCTCTTTGTGAAGCATTTCCGCACGCTGGTGAAAAACGGCCATGTCTATGTGGCACTCCCGCCGTTGTACCGTATCGATCTCGGTAAAGAGGTCTATTACGCCCTGACGGAAGAAGAGAAAGCGGGCGTGCTGGAGCAGCTTAAACGCAAGAAGGGCAAACCTAACGTGCAGCGCTTTAAAGGGCTGGGCGAGATGAACCCGTTGCAGCTGCGTGAAACCACGCTCGATCCGAATACCCGCCGTCTGGTGCAGCTCACCATCAGCGATGAAGATGAGCAGCAGACCACTGCGGTGATGGATATGCTGCTGGCCAAGAAGCGCTCGGAAGACCGCCGCAACTGGCTGCAGGAGAAGGGCGACCTGGCAGATATCGAGGGTTGATGGCATTACCGTACTGACCTCACTGCGGATGCAGATCGCTGCTCAGAGCCTCTCCCGTAGCGATCGCTGACCAGCGAGGCCTCTTTTCATAAGGCCTTTATCCGCCGCGTTAGCTGCTGAATAACGCAAACGGGTAAAGGCCCAGGAAAAGTCTTTCTAAACGCGGGCGCGACGGTGCCTGTGCAGCCACATCAATTTATAGGCCGCCGGAATAATAAACAGCGACAGCAGTGGTGCCGTGATCATGCCACCAATCATCGGGGCAGCAATCCGGCTCATCACTTCCGAGCCTGCGCCAGCGCCCCATAAAATGGGCAGCAAACCGGCAAGGATCACCGCGACCGTCATCGCTTTAGGCCGCACACGCAGAACCGCCCCCTGATACAGCGCAGCGTCCAGTTTTACAGTACTGAAGGTGCGTGGATCGTCCAGAGATGGATCGGCCTCGATGGCATGGCGCAGATACATCAACATTACTACCCCAAATTCCGCGGCTACCCCGGCCAGCGCAATAAAGCCAGTACCGGTGGCTACCGACATGTGAAACCCCATCCATAACAGGAACCAGAACCCGCCCACCAGGGCAAAGGGGACGCTGGTAATGATCAGTAACGCTTCACCAACGCGACGAAATGCCAGATACAGCAGCACAAAGATGATGAGTAATGTCATCGGCACCATCAATTTCAGCTTCTGGCTGGCGCGCTCAAGATATTCAAACTGCCCGGAGAAGGTTACGCTGATGCCGGGTTTTAACTGCACATTTTCAGCAATCGCCTGCTTCAGGTCGTTAACTACTGATAACAGGTCACGATCGCGGGCATCAATATAAATCCAGCCTGTGGGACGCGCGTTTTCTGTTTTGAGCATCGACGCGCCTGTTGAGACCGTTACGTCTGCGACATCCCCAAGGGTGATTTGCTGTTTCATCGGGGTCAGGATGGGCAACTGACGCAGCTGTTCCGGGCTATTGCGATAGCGTTGGGGATAGCGAAGGTTAACAGGATAGCGTTCAATGCCCTCCACCGTTTCGCCAATCATGGCCCCACCGACGGCGGAGGTAATAAACAGCTGCACGTCGGCTGGGGTCATACCGTAGCGCGCCGCTCTGTCGCGCTGGATCTCCACGTTGATATAGCGCCCGCCAGCCAGACGCTCTGCCAGAGCCGAGGTGACCCCCGGCACGGTTCTGGCCACCCCTTCAATCTGCTCTGCTGTGGCGTCGATATCGGCCAGAACCCTACCGGAGACTTTGATGCCAATAGGGCTTTTTATCCCGGTCGAGAGCATATCAATGCGGTTACGGATGGGCGGTACCCAGAGGTTTGCCAGCCCCGGCAGGCGCACCGTTTTATCCAGCTCGGCCACGATCGTGTCCATCGTCATACCCGGTCGCCACTGATCTTCAGGTTTCAGCTGAATGGTTGTTTCCACCATCTCCAGCGGTGCCGGGTCGGTTGCCGTTTCCGCTTTTCCGGTTTTGCCAAAAACGCGCGCAACTTCCGGCACGGTCATGATCAGTTTATCGGTAGTTTGCAACATCGCCGCCGCTTGCGCAGCGGAAATGCCCGGCAGAGTAGAGGGCATATACAACAGATCGCCTTCATTAATTTGCGGCAGAAACTCCCCCCCGATCTTATTGAGCGGCCAGATGACGGTCAAAACCGACAGCACCGCCACCAGTAAGGTCGTTTTCGGCCAGCGCAGCACTTTGAGCAACAGGGGGTGATACAGGCGGATCAACAGGCGGTTCAATGGATTACTGGTTTCCGCCGGGATCTTACCTCTGATCCACAATCCCATCAGGATCGGGATCACCATGATCGCTAATAGGGCAGCCCCCGCCATCGACCAGGTTTTGGTAAAAGCCAGCGGTCCGAACAGGCGTCCCTCCTGGCCTTCCAGGGTAAAGATCGGAATGAAGGACAAAGTGATAATCAACAGGCTGATAAACAGCGCCGGTCCAACCTCAACGGACGCCTGGGTGATCACCTGCCAGCGTGTGTCGTTGCGTAGCTTCTGGCCCGGATGCTGGTGTTGCCACTCTTCCAGGCGCTTATGGGCATTTTCGATCATCACGATAGCGGCATCCACCATCGCGCCAACGGCAATGGCAATGCCGCCAAGGGACATGATATTGGCGTTAATTCCCTGAAAACGCATGATGATAAAGGCGAAGCACAGGCCAAGCGGCAGTGAAATAATCGCCACCAGCGCGGAGCGCAAATGCCAGAGAAACAGGGCGCAGACCAGGGCAACCACAATGAACTCTTCCAGCAGTTTATGGCTCAGGTTACCGACGGCCCGGTCAATGAGCTGGCTGCGGTCGTAAGTGGTGACAATCTCCACCCCTTCCGGCAGGCTTTGCTTTAACGTCTCCAGCTTATTTTTGACCGCGGAGATCACCTCCCGGGCATTTTTACCGGAACGCAGGATCACCACGCCCCCGGCCACTTCTCCTTCGCCATTAAGCTCAGCGATACCCCGGCGCATCTCCGGTCCAGTCTGCACCCGCGCCACGTCACGCAGATAAATCGGTACACCGTTGACGCCAGCTTTTAGTACGATGGCATTGAAATCATCCAGCGTTTGCAGGTAGCCGCTGGCCCGGATCATATACTCGGCTTCAGAGAGCTCGACAGAGGCACCCCCCGCCTCCTGATTGGAGGCATTCACTGCGGCTTTCACCTCCGCCAGACTGATGCCGAACTGGGTTAGTTTCTGAGGATCGACCACGATCTGGTACGCTTTAACCACGCCTCCCACCGACGCCACTTCAGCAACATCCGGGAGAGTTTTCAGCTCATATTTCAGGAACCAGTCCTGTAAAGAGCGCAGTTCAGCCAGATCGTGTTTGCCGCTGCGATCCACCAGCGCATACTCAAAGATCCAGCCTACGCCGGTGGCATCCGGACCCATTTCTGCCGTTACGCCCGCGGGCAGTTTGCCCTGGACCTGGTTGAGGTATTCCAGCACCCGGGAGCGCGCCCAGTACCGATCCGTACCCTCTTCAAAAATGACATACACATACGAATCACCAAACTGCGAAAAGCCGCGCACCGTTTTTGCGCCTGGCACAGAGAGCATGGTGGTGGTGATTGGGTAGGTGACCTGATTTTCTACCAGTTGCGGAGCCTGGCCCGGATACTGGGTTTTTACGATCACCTGTACGTCAGAGAGATCCGGCAAGGCATCAACCGGGGTGTGGAGGATTGTCCAGGTACCCCAGATGCTGAGAAACGCTACGCCCATTAACATCAGAAAACGGTTAGCCACCGAACGGCGAATAATCCATTCAATCATTTGCTTTCCCTTCGTGCGGATGGCCGGTTGTACGCATTCTCTCCAGCGCGCCTGTGATGTTTGCCTCTGAATCGATCAGGAACAGGCCGCTCGACACGACCTTTTCACCCTCTGTAAGTCCGGTACGAATGGCGGTGATACCCTGGGATTCATGGAACACTTCAACCAATTTCGGGACAAAGCGCCCCTCGCTATTAACGGTAATAACCCGTTGCTCATCACCGCTGTCGATTAACGCGGTGGAAGGAATTAACAGCATGGGCTGACTTTGGCTGTTGAGTTTTAACCAGGCATTCATACCCGGTTTCAGGGTCTCGTCCGGGTTATCCACCTCCAGGCGCAGCTGGAGCGTGCGGGTTGCCGCATCCACACTCGGCAGCAGCGACCATTTCTTCACGGAGAGCGTTTTATCCGGCCATGCCGGCACAGAAAACGTGAACTGTGATGTATCGTTAATCAGCCAGGCGATGGATTCTGGCACTGAGGCTGTGATCCACACCGGGTCCATACCCTGGATTTTGGCGACTACGTTGTCTTTAGCGATGTTCATCCCGCTGCGCAGATCAAATGCGGTAATCACCCCGTCAATAGGCGCTTTCAACGTGAAGCGGGTCTGAATTTTGCGGCTGGAGATGAGACGCCGTACAGCCTCGTCCGGCATACCCGCCAGCCGCAGGCGCTCAAGGATCCCTTCAGTTTGAGTACCTGTCCCGCCAGTCTCCTGCAGGAGTAAATATTCACTCTGTGCTTCAACCCAGTCCGGGATAGTCATGTCCACCAGCGGCATCCCTTTGCGCACTTTGTCCCCCACGGTCAGGGGATAGACTTTCTCAATAAAGCCCGCTGAGCGTGCCTGCAGGATAGCAAACTGATATTCGTTGTAGCTGACATTGGCCGGGAAGGTCCGCTGATACTGCAGCGGCCCCTGGCGAACCGACTCCACCTTTACGCCGAGGTTTTGTGTCTGGGTCGGGTCGATGCGAATGCCAGGGGCAGGGGTTTCCCCTCCCTCTTCATCGGCATACTTCGCCACCAGATCCATATCCATAAAGGGTGACTTGCCTGGTTTATCAAAGCGGGTGTTGGGGTACATCGGGTCATACCAGAACAGCACTTGCCGGTGCTGCTCTGTGGCGGGAGCTTCCGTGGTCGAATGCGCAGCTGAAATAGAGAAAGCAATGCCCGCGGTAATGCTCCCGCCCAGGATCGCGCCGCCGACAATAAGTGCTGTGTTTTTAATGTTGAAAGGCATCATAGTTATTCCATTCACGCTCAGTGCACCGTATCTGGCGAAATTAATCCTGGGTGTGGATATCCTGTAATAACGAGATGTTGCCCTGCTGCACAAAGGTAAATTCAACCTTGTCGCCCGGTTTAATATCCTGCAGGTGCGTCGTGGGGGTCAGGGTGAAACGCATCGTCATTGCTGGCCAGTTCAATGCCGCGACAGGTCCGTGGGCGATGGTTATCTTTTTTTCTTGCATATCAATATGTTTTACTTCTCCTGTGGCGTTGACCACCGGATGTTGCTCTGCCGTTGCCGCGGTGGGCTGCATGTTTGCCATGTCATGCCTGTCGCTGGCGTGCGCGCTGAACAGGGTCGCGGAACAGAGGCCGAATAAGAGTGCGGTAGAGAGCGTTTTCATCGTGATAATTCCTGAGTGAAGTAAGGGAGTTATTCAATCCAGCCGCCGCCGAGAGCGGTGAATAACGTAATTTCGTTTACCTGACGGGCGTAGTTAAGGTCGAGTAAGGTCTGCCGGGTGGTAAACAGGGCGCGTTCGGCATCCAGCACTTCGATATAGCTGACCGCGCCATGCTGATAGAGGCCTCTGGCGCGCTGTTGGGTTATCTGCAGCGAGGTGAGATAGCGCTGCTGCGCCGCAATCTGATCGCTAATGTGCTGGCGTAATGCCAGCGCATCCGCAACCTGTTTAAAGGCGGTCTGGATCTTATTTTCATAATTCACTACCGACTGTTGCTGACGAATTTCAGCCAGGCTGAGGTTCGACTGATTACGTCCGGCATTAAACAGAGGCAGCTCGATTTTGGGGATAAAATTCCACATCCCACTGCCCGCAGAAAACAGGCTGGATAACTCGGTACTGCTGCTGGATAACGCGCTGGTGAGAGTGATGGACGGGAAAAAAGCGGCGCGGGCGGCACCGATATTGGCATTGGCCGCCAGCAGCTCGTGTTCAGCCTGCATGATATCCGGGCGCTGCAATAAAATGTTTGAGGAGAGATTTGGCGGTAATACTACGCCATTATTTGCAATATCCTCGCGATAGCCATTCTTCGGCAGCGGGTTCCAGGTACCCAGCAGCAGATGCAGGGCGTTATCGGCCTGCACCAGCTCCCCTTGCCGCCTGGCGATATCGCTGCGGGTGCTCTCTATGACGCCACGCGCCTGCTCCAGTGCCAGCACACTGGTGCTGCCTGTCAGCAGTTGCTTCTCAACAAAGGTATAAACACGCTCATAGTTGGCTAACGTCTCCTGGGCCACCTGGAGCTGGGCCCAGGCCCGCTGCTGATTGAAATAGGCCTGCGATACATTCGAGATAAGTAAAATATGTACCGCCCGATGAGCTTCGGCGCTGGCAAGATACGCCTGACGCTCAGCTTCACTCAGATTTTTTAAGCGGCCAAAGAAATCCAGATCGAAGCTAAGGTTGAGGCCTGCTTCATAGTCCCCCGTGGTCGATGCATTCCCGTCCACTCTCCCGCTCACTGTTTTACGGCCATCCATCGTCAGTTGCGCAAAACGGTCGGCATCCGTTACGCCGTATTGCGCCTGGGCTTCCTCTACTTTCAACGCCGCCATTCGCAAATCGCGGTTATTTACCAGCGCTTCGTCTATCAGGGCCTTGACGTGCGGATCGACAAAAAAGGCCCCCCAGCCGCTATCCCGGTAACCCGGCGTGGTAGCCACTAATGCATTCTGGCTGAGCGAGAATTGCGACGGCACCGGGGCGGACGGGCGCTGATATTCCGGTGCCAGCGAAAGACAGCCGGTCAGAATAAAACTTACGCTGAGCGTCATTAATTGAAATTTACGCATAGGTTTTCTCGCCCGGGCGGATCCTTAAAGGGGTAGTTCAACGACGGGTACTTTACGTTCCGGACTCTGTTTGACGGGTGACAGGAAAATGACAAAGCTGTCATTAAGCGGAATATGCCTTTGCTATCGAATCCGGGATGCCTAAAATCTCAGGCTCGCAGCGCAGGGCAGGGAGAGAACGTCATGAAAATTCTGATCGTCGAAGACGAGAAAAAAACCGGCGAGTATTTGACTAAGGGGCTGAAAGAGGCCGGGTTTATTGTCGATCTGGCAGACAACGGCCTGAACGGTTTTCATCTGGCAATGACCGCAGATTACGATCTGTTGATCCTAGACATTATGCTGCCGGATGTGAACGGCTGGGATATTGTCAGGATGCTGCGCACGGCCAACAAAGGGATGCCCATTCTCCTGCTCACCGCGCTGGGCACCATTGAACATCGGGTCAAAGGGCTTGAGCTGGGCGCTGATGATTATCTGATTAAGCCTTTTGCCTTTGCCGAACTGCTGGCCCGGGTAAAGACGTTACTCCGTCGTGGCGCGGCGGTGATGGTCGAAAGCCAGTTTCAGGTAGCCGATCTGACCCTCGATCTGGTCAGCCGTAAGGTAACGCGCAACGGAACGCGCATCACGCTGACCAGCAAGGAGTTTACCTTGCTGGAGTTCTTCATTCGTCATCAGGGCGAAGTATTGCCCCGGTCGCTGATTGCATCTCAGGTCTGGGACATGAATTTTGACAGCGATACCAACGCCATCGACGTGGCGGTGAAAAGGTTGCGGGGCAAGATTGATAACGATTTTGAACCACGGCTCATCCAGACCGTGCGCGGTGTAGGCTATATGCTTGAGGTGCCAGATGATCTTTAGGCGCTCCCCCCGGCCTTTTTCGTTGGCCACGCGGCTCACGTTCTTTATCAGCCTCGCCACCATTGCCTCTTTTTTTGTCTTCACCTGGGTAATGATCCACTCCGTAAAGGCACATTTCGAAGAGCGCGATATTCATGATTTGAAGCAGATAGGCTTCACCCTCGAAACGGTACTGAGCCATCAGGAGGAGCCGGAAAAAGAGCGGCTGGAAATCCTGCAAAATGTCGTGGCAGGCTTCGCCAATATCTCTGTTTTGCTGCTGGATAGGGATAATCGTCCGGTTTTTCAGTCCTCAACCGGACCCGATTTGAACACCCTTCTCAACGATCCCGCCCCTGGCAGAGATTTGCGTGCCGGACATGTGCTCTTATGGCGTGATCCCGCCCCGCACCAGGGAATGGCTGATAGTGCGCAGGCGCAGCACAGCGCCTGGCGTATAATTATGCTACCCATCGGCAAAAAAGCAGATGGCACGCCCGCCTATAATTTACTGATGGCGCTATCGATCAATTTTCATCTGCATTATATCAATGACCTCAAAAACAAGCTGATGATAATGGCGTCGATAATCAGCATTATCGTGATCTTTATTGTGCTGTTTGCCGTCTATCAGGGGCATAAACCTATCCGCAGTTTAAGTCAGCAGATCAAAAATATTAGCTCGGCCGATCTCGGTGTCCGCTTAAATAAACAAAATGTGCCCATTGAGCTGGAAAGGCTGGTGATCTCTTTTAACCATATGATTGAGCGTATAGAAGATGTCTTTAACCGGCAGTCCAATTTTTCTGCCGATATTGCTCATGAAATGCGTACCCCGATCACTAATCTTGTCACGCAAACCGAAATAGCTCTCAGCCAGCCACGTAACGTGAAAGAGCTGGAGGAAGTGCTCTACTCCAGCCTGGAGGAGTTTTCACGCATGTCGAAAATGGTCAGCGATATGCTATTTCTCGCCCAGGCAGATAATAACCAGCTGATCCCGGAAAAAGAGAAGCTGGATCTGGCGACGGAGATCGCCACGGTTTTCGACTTCTTTGAAGCTCTGGCCGAGGAACGCGAAGTAGCGCTAAGCCTGGAGGGGCAGGCCACCCCGGTGGAGGGCGATCCGCTGATGCTGCGTCGGGCAATAAGCAACTTACTGTCAAACGCCATCCGTTATACCCCACGCGGGAGCACCATTACCGTTCACCTGCGCTCAGGGGAAGGGGAAGTGCATATTAGTGTGGAAAACCCGGGCACGCCTATAGCGCCTGTGCATTTATCCCGGCTGTTCGATCGCTTTTATCGGGTCGATCCCTCTCGTCAGCGAAAAGATGAAAACAGCAGCGGCATCGGTCTGGCGATCGTTAAATCCATTATTACTGCCCATAATGGACGGGTATCCGTTGAGTCAGATAAAACCTCGACGCGCTTTATTCTGATGCTGCCTGCTCAGTCAGGGGCCATTAATCCGCCGTTATGATGAACAGGAAAAGTATCACTATGCTGTCATTTTTTCAGAGATGAATGAACATGAGCGCGCAGCCGTGTGTCTCAGGGCTGCAGATGATTCTTCCGGTACTGTAAGGGCGTCTCTCCGATCCCCTTTTTAAACGCGCTGATAAAGTAGGTCACGTCTGAAAACCCCACCCGCGCGGCAATCTCCCGCACGCTGGCGTCTGAATGCAGCAGGCTCTCACAGGCTTTGCGTAATCGTAACGTATTCAGGTAATCGTGAATTTTCTCTCCCGTCTCCGCATGGAATTTCCGTGATACGTAGCTGCGGGATTTACCCAGCTCGTCTGCCAGCGCATCAAGACTGAACTTATGCTGGTAGTGCTCATCCAGCCAGAACATTACCTGGCTGGCGATACCGTGGCTGTTGCCGGGCTGGCCTTCGTCATCGTGCGGCAGCATGGCGAACAGGCTAATCAGCAGGCTGGCGATGCGTTCGCTGTTCAACGGCGGCGGGTAGCAGCTGAAAAGATGATCGATATGGCTGTGGCAGTGGGCCATGTCCGCTACCCAGGCTTCTCCTCCACGTTGGGACAGCTTCTGGAGTCGCTGTTGGGTCTGGGGAAAATCACGCAGGGCTTTCATTACCGCATGCTGATCGAGATGAATAATGGTCCGGCGGTAGTTCGCTTCGGCCTGGGGGTCGACCATCACCTTGTGCAGGGTAAAGGGGGGAAAGAAAAACAGCCTCCCCGGGCGCATGGTGTAGTGGCGGTTATCGACAATCGCCACGCCAAAGCCCTCTTCGACATAGAGGATCTCCAGACACTGGTGCCAGTGGTGATAGCGCACGGTGTTGGCGAACAGGCGACTGAACGACACGAGGGTATCGTTCAGGGTGATGAGCTCAAGGTGTTCCGGCGTAGGTGTCTCGCGCATAGTGCAATAAAACTCAACTTTTCCCTTTTCTTTCCTCTTTATAAACCACCATTTTAAATTTCCTCAACTGCGGGTTTATTCATCTCTCACTCCTGTGACCCGGCTAACATTTCTGCACCTTGTTGATTAACTATGCTTTGCCGCAGTTGATTGCGAGGACAAGCGTATGTGCGCGGCAAATAAAGAAAAATCAAATCCGTTGTCATCCCGCCAGGATCTGGTGGCGGCCCTGAACATGTGGCTTGCGGCGGTAGATAATCAGTTTCCGGCGGGGAGTTCGCGGTTTTCACTGGGCGATACCTGCGCGCACTACGCCCGGGATGTGGCGCAGATGGAGGGGCTCTCCCGGGTCTTATGGGGGCTGTTTCCGCTGATGGCCGCAGGCGACAGTACGCCGTTCAGCGATAAATATTTTGCCGCCATTAAGCAGGGTACCGATCCGCAAAGCGCAGGCTACTGGGGCGAAGCCGGGCCTTATGACCAGCGTCTGGTGGAGATGGCGGCCTATGGCCTCGGGCTGGCGCTCCTACAGGACAAACTTACTGAACTGTTTAGCGAACGGGAGCTGATGAATCTGCACGCCTGGCTGAACCAGATCACCGACGCGACGATGCCGGACAGCAACTGGAACTACTTCGCCATCATGGTCCAGCTTGGCTTTAAGCGCGCCGGATTGCCCTACGACCAGCAGGCTATCGATCGCCGCTTCGCCATGATGGAGACCTACTATCTGGGGGACGGCTGGTACTCCGACGGTCCGGGACGGCCAAAGGACTACTACATCTCAATGGCGTTTCACTTTTACGGTTTGCTCTACGCCACCCTGAGCGGTGATGAGGCGAGGGCAGAGGTGCTGCGCCAGCGTTCGCGCCTGTTCGCGGAAGATTTTATCTATATGTCCGCTGCCGACGGCGCCTCGGTGCCCTTTGGCCGCAGCCTGACCTACCGCTTCGCGATGGTCGCCTTCTGGAGTGCGGTGGCTTTTTCCGGGCTGGAGGTGTTCACGCCGGGGATTGTGAAAGGGCTCATCCTCCGTCATCTGCGCTGGTGGCAGCAACAGCCGATGACCGATCGCGACGGGATCCTGACGCTGGGTTTCGCCTACCCGAACCTGGCGATGTGCGAGGACTATAACTCTCCCGGCTCGCCTTACTGGGCGCTGAAAACCTACCTGATTCTGGCCCTGCCGGAGAGCCATCCGTTCTGGCAGGCAGAAGAGCAGCCATTACCTGCGCTTGCCGAAAAGCGCCTCATTCCCCATGCCCAGCAGATCCTGATGCAGGCGGATCACGTCACCATGCTCACCGCCGGACAGCTGGAGCTGAACAACTATGTGAACACCGAGGCGAAATACACCAAATTTGCCTACTCCAGCCGCTTTGGGTTCACCATCGAGCGCGGACGCTTCGGCATCAAGCATGCTGCCTGCGACTCCATGCTGCTGCTGGCCGATGGTGATAACTACTTCCGCGGACGCCGCGAATGCGAGGCGGTCCGCGTCGACGAGAACTTCATCTTTTCGCGCTGGTCGCCGTGGCACGACGTCCACATTGAGAGCTGGCTGGTGCCGTTTGGCGAGTGGCATCTGCGCCTGCACCGCATCAACAGCGCCCGCACGTTGCAGACGGTGGAGGGCGGTTTTGCGGTAATGAAAACCGACCATCAGCTTATCGGGCGCGGCAGTTATCTGAATGCCGCGAACGGCAGCAGCGTCATTGTCGATCTGTCGCCTGTCATCAGCCGTCAGCCTGACAGCGTGGTGACGCCACCCAACAGCAGCATCATGTTTGCCGAATGCGCCGCCATTCCGGTGCTGACCACCACTCTCCCGCAGGGGGAGAGCTGGCTATGCAGTGCGGTATACGCCTCCGGGAAAGCGCGTGCAGAGGCAAACACACCACAACTGAAAATAGAAGATAACCGGGTCGTTATTTGCGCGCCCGGAAGCGAACGTAAGCTGTCGTTCATTTTATAAGAGCCTTACCCTGGATATCGGCGAGGATGGTATGAGCAACAAAACTGAATATTACAAAATCAGCAGTTTTATCTTTCTCTATTTCTTTACCTGGTCGGCCAGTATTGGTTTGCTGGCGATCTGGCTCGGGCAAAAAGCCAACCTGAGCGGCTCGGTGATCGGCACCGTATTTGCGGTAAATGGTGTCTTCTCCGTTATTCTGAAACCGATCTATGGCTATATTCTGGATAAGATCGGCATGAGCAAATACCTGCTCTATTTTGTGGTGGCGATGTCCGCCCTGATGGCGCCGTTCTTTATTTATGTCTATCAGCCGCTGTTAATGTCCAACACCATGCTGGGGATTATTATCGGCGCGCTCTATTTAAGTTTCGCCTGGTATGCGGGCGTCGCGGCGTGCGAATCCTATTCCGACCGTTTCAGCCGTCTTAACGGCATGGAATTTGGTCAGATCCGTATGTGGGGATCGCTCGGCTGGGCGGTGGCATCGTCGTTCTCCGGCCTGCTGTTTAACCTCTCTCCTGCGTACAACTTCATTATGGGCAGCGTGGCGTCGGTCATTATGCTGATTGTCCTCCTGAGCCTGAAGGTGAACACCAACTCGGCCCATGCCGGTGAGGTGCTGACCAAAGAGAAAATCGTTCCGGCGGATGTTTACGCCCTGCTGCGCAGCCGCAAATTCTGGGCCTTCTGCCTGTACGTGGCGGGCGTGGCGTGGATGATGTTTATCGCCGAGCAGCAGTTCTCGCGCTATTTCGTCACCTTCTTTGATGACGTGCATCAGGGCAACGCGGTCTTTGGCTATCTGGGCACCGTGCAGTCGGGGATGGAATTTGTCATGTATATGGTCATCCCGCTGTTCGTGAATTTTATTGGCGCCAAGCGTGGGTTATTGATTGTCGGTCTGATTGTCGGGGCGCGCCTGATTATTTCCGGGATCTGCGATTCGCACCTGCTTATTTCGGTTCTCAAGCCGCTGTACGGTCTGGAGATCTGCCTCCTGCTGGTGTCGGTCTTTAAATATATCGCCGAGCATTTCGATAAACGCGTGAACGCCACCATGTATCTGCTGGGCTATCAGGCAATGCTCTACGTCGGTAATGTCGTGGTCTCTTCCCCTGCGGGTTATATGTATGACCGCATCGGCTTTGAGCAGACCTATATCATCATGGGCGCTACGGCGCTGACCTTTACCCTTATTTCCGCCTTCACGTTATCCGCCTGCCAGAGCAAATGGCGCGGCGCAAAAACGCTGAACGTTGCTGAACATCACTAATTTACGTCGTCAAAGAAGGAATCGAATTATGTTAAGTCGTATCACCGAGGAACGTCTGGCCGATATTCCCGTGCCCGTGGATGAACGCGCCTTTAGCGATGAATTAATCTCGGCACGCAGCCATATCCTCGACCTGATTAGCCGTCATTTAACGGAATTCGGTGACAAATTCCCGGCAGAAACCTGCAAAGAGGGGTTTTATCCCCTGACCGATAACGTCGAGTGGACCACCAGCTTCTGGACCGGGCAGCTGTGGCTGGCGTGGGAGATGAGCGGGGAGGAGAAATTCCGTGAGATGGCCCAAAAACACACGCGCTCGTTTGGCCTGCGCATTGCCGGGCGCAGCGACACCAACACCCACGATCTCGGCTTCCTCTACACGCTCTCCTGCGTGGCGGACTGGCGGCTGACCGGCAGTCGCGAGGCGCGCGGCTTCTCGCTGCTGGCGGCAGAAGCTTTGCTGGAGCGCTTCCACGAGAAGGCGAAGATCATCCAGGCGTGGGGCGATCTGGCCGACCCGGAACAGGCTGGCCGGATGATCATCGACTGCAACATGAACCTGCCGCTGCTCTACTGGGCGACGGAGCAGACCGGCGATCCGCGCTTTGCCGAGGCCGCTAAAGCCCATGTGATGCAGGCCGCAACGTACCTTATCCGTGACGATGCCTCCACCTTCCACACCTACTATATGGATGTGGTCACCGGCGCGCCGCGCTACGGCAATACCCAGCAGGGCTATGCGGACGACTCCTGCTGGTCGCGGGGCCAGGCGTGGGGGATTTACGGCTTTCTGCTGAGCTATATCTATACCGGCGACGAGACGATGATCGCCCTGTCAAAACGGCTGGCAAACTACTTCCTCAACCGCCTGCCGGAGGATTACGTCTGCCACTGGGATCTGGCGCTGGTGGGCACCGACGCGCTGCGTGATTCATCGTCAGCGGCGATTGCGGTATGCGGCCTGCTGGAGCTGGTGAAGCACCTGCCGGTGACTGACCCGGATCGCGAGCGCTATCTGGCGTGGGCGAAAGGGATCATGTCCTCGCTGACCAGGCACTACCTGATGGGAAAAGAGGAGAAGGGCAACGGCGTGCTGAAACACTCTGTGTATCACCTCGCCAGCAATAAAGGCGTGGACGAGTGCGCCAGTTGGGGGGATTACTTCTACGTCGAAGCGCTGGTGCGCTTTACCCAGAGCTGGAAACTGTACTGGTAAGAAAACGCTGGGGTGGCGTTGTTACCACCCCAGCACTTCAGTGATTACCCGCCGGTAGGGGGTGTCGATTTGGGCTGGCACCTGGTCAAAATAGTCCCGCGCGTGCTGGCGGGCCTCGCCGCTCAGGCTATCCAGATAGACAATCGCTTCGTCCACGGTAGGCACCCGCCCCTCCAGTGAGGCGCTTCTCGGTGGCAGCCCGGTCCAGATCACCGCCTCGATGCCTCTCTCGGCCGCCCATTTAGCAAGCAGGCCGGTGTGGCGCTCTCCAGTCAGCAACGAACCGATACCGTCACAACGTTCCTCAGGGATCCCTTCGCGCTCGCGCAGGGCCTGACAGGCAACGTTCAGGGTTTCCGCGTTGAGCCACGCCCAGAGCACGGGAACGGCAGGTGCGTTCATGCAGAGGGCGGTGGCGAGCTCGCCGCCATCGCTGATCCGACAAAATTCAACGGGGAGCGATGGCCCGTCAGTTTTCCACTCCCCGGCGACGGGGAGTGGGCCGCTTTTCCATATCAACGAGCCCCAGCCCAGACAGGCTATCTTCATCATCTTCCCTCGGTGCGGTGCTATCAGGCTTCTGGAATACGCAGCGTCTGGCCGGGATAAATTTTATCGGGGCTAGAGAGCATAGGGCGGTTGGCTTCGAAGATTTTGTTGTACTGCGACGCATCGCCATACACCGTTCTGGAGATAGCGCTCAGCGTATCACCCGATTTGACCGTATAGTAGGTGGCTTCTTGTTGGGTGTCGGTGGCGGTGATGCTGTTTTCCACCTCGCTGACGCCCGCGATGTTCCCTACCGCGACCTGGATTTTTTCCTTCTGCTCCTGGGTGAGTCCGTCACCCGTCACCACGGCCTTACCATCGTTGACGTTGACCTGCACTTTGTCGGCGCCCGGTATGTTGAGTTTTTTAAGGTGTTCAGTCACCTTATCGCTCTGACCTTTGTGATCGGTCAGGTTATCCCACAGCTTTTCACCTGCCTCTTTAACGAAGTTAAAAATTCCCATTCCTTCCTCCAGATAACAATGAAATCAGAAGTAAGCATAGCAGGTGCGTTTTGAGGTGATAAAAAAAGCCCGGAAACGCTATGCGTACCGGGCCTGAGATTCGGTGCTGTTGGTATTGCCGGGCGGCACTTCGTTTGCCCGGCCTACGGTTTTGTAGGCCCGGTAAGCGTAGCGCCACCGGGCAAAACAGGGGTTAAACCCCGTTCTCCAGAATACGGATATGCGTTTCCAGAACGTCACCCTTCACCGCCTCGCTCCACGCTTTCATGTGCGGAGTCTGCAGATGCGCTTCAAGGTGCGCGACGGTTTCCCACTGCTCAACCATCACGATGGAGTCGGGGGCGGTGGTCTGGAAGCTGACGCCTGCGGCGGTGTCCACCATCGGCGCGTAGCCGTGGCAGCCGGCTTCATCTAAAACGGTCGGGATAATTTTAGCGAACTGCTCCAGCACCGCCTGACGGTGATGTTGGCCAGGACGGGTACGAATTTCAGCAATAACGGTAAGCATGGTCATTTCTCCTGATAACATGCAACCAGTTAAGCAAAAATTTCAGCCAGATGCTTGCGATATTCTGCGATATAGCGTGGCACGTCCGGCATTTTGATCACGTCGTTGGTGATAAAGGTCGGCAGCGCCTCCATTCCCAGGAACTGGTTGGCTTTGTGGAACGGCAGATAAACACCGTCCACGCCCACGCCGTGGAAGAACTGATCTTCTTCGGTGAAGGCTTCTATCGGGGCGTTCCAGGTGAGGGAAAGCATGTACTTTTTCCCCTGAATCAGACCGCCGGAGCCATATTTTTTCGAGGCATCTGAACGGGTGCGGCCATCGCTGGCATACAGCGCGCCGTGGCCTTCGGTAAAGACATCGTCCATGTACTTTTTCACGGTCCACGGTGCGCCCATCCACCAGCCAGGCATCTGCCAGATCACCACGTCAGCCCAGAGGAAGTTCTGCACTTCGGCCTGGATATCGTATTCACCGTCGGTGCGCACGACTTTAACATCATGCCCGGCGTCGCGCAGGAAGCCGTCCGCGACCTCGGTCAGGGTGTCATTCAGTTGGCCATTGGAGTGGGCGAATTTTTTTGCACCGTTGATAATTAAGATATTGCTCATTAAGTTGTCCTCAGAGTAGCGAGTCTGAGGGCTATTCTACGCGCGACAGCGGTGCGGTGAAATTAGCAAAATGTGCAAAGTCTTTTGCTATAGCAGCAATAATTCCCTACCAGCCGACGGTGACGGCAAAGCCGCCCTCCGGCGCATTCCCGAGAGTTACCCTCATTCGATGCAGGGCGGCAATCCGTTTGACGATAGACAACCCCAGCCCGCTGCCGGTTTGCTCCTGCCCTGGCGGGCGATAGAAGCGCTCGCCGATCCGCGCCAGCGCCTCGGGGGCAATGCCCGCTCCGTTGTCACGGACGGTAAAACTGCGGCTATCGAGCGTAACCTCCACCACACTGCCGCGCGGGCTGTAGCGTACGGCGTTATCCAGCAGATTGCGTACCAGCAGGCTCAGCAGCAGCTGCTGGCCGGGGCGGGTGACCTGCGGGGCGTTGATGTTCAGGCGCATCTCGATCCCGGCCTGCTGCGCCGGAGAGTAGATCGCCATCACCGCCGACTGAAGAACATCGGCCAGCACCAGGGATTCCACGTCATCGAGGCTCTCCAGTGAATCCAGGCGCGACAGGGTCAGGAGCTGCTCAACCAGCCGCGATGCCCGGTCGATACCGGCGTGTAGCTGGTTCAGCGCTTTGCCCTGCGCCTCAGGATCGTCCAGCGACAGCTGCGCCACGTCGGTCTGCACTTTCAGGGCGGTGAGGGGGCTGCGCAGTTCGTGGGCGGCATCGGAGGTAAAGCGGCGCTCGCGGGCCATCATCTCCTGGGTGCGGGCGAACAGATGATTCAGCGCATCGAGCAGCGGACGAACCTCAACGGGCACGCCGTGGGTCGGCAGGCGGTCAGTGGCATCCGGTGAGCGGAGGCGCAGGGTTTGCGCCAGCTTTTTCAGCGGGTGCAGTTCCCGGCTCAGCAAGACGATAAGCAACAGCAGCATCACCGGCAGCGCCACCAGCCAAGGCGTGAGCTGCGATCGCACCACGTCCAGCGCCATCTCCTGACGGTACTCCCGCTCCTGGCCGACCACCACCCGGTACTTGCCGTCCGGGGCGGTAAGCCAGAGGAAGCGCCATTCGTCGTTATCGTCGTCCAGCCGCCCGTTGTCGAAGCCCTCCCGGCGATAGTGGTACGGAATGTCGCGTCCGTTTTCGCCGTCGTTAAGCACCATTTTGCCCTCGGGGGTGTAGATGGCGAAGGCCAGCGCATCGTCATCCAGATGGCCGTGACGGGCTTTTTTCGGCACCTCGCGCATGCGTTCCGGGGCTTTGAGCTCGTCGAGATCCATGGTCAGCAGCCTTTTGGCAAACAGCATCTGCTGGGTGTCAAACAGCTTATCGAGCTTATCGGTGGTCTGGTGCCAGGCGACGATGCTCGCGGCAAACCATGCCGTCAGCGACAGGGCTAAGAACAGCAGCGTCAGGCGCAGCTTGAGGCTGAGGCGTTGGGTCAGTTTCATGCGTCACCCAGGGTATAACCGATGCCGTGCACGGTGCGGATAACATCGCTGCCGAGCTTGCGGCGCAGATGGTGTATGTGGACTTCTATGGCGTTGCTGGAGACGTCGTCATCCCAGGTATAGAGCTTCTCTTCAATCAGCTTCCGCGGCAGGACGCGGCCTGCGTTGCGCATCAGGAGTTCCAGCAGGGCAAACTCTTTCGGCTTCAGCACCAGAGTTTCGCCGTTCAGGGTGGCGACGAGGCTGGTGGGATTGAGCGTGATCTTACCGTGGCGCAGTTCGCTGTGCGCCTGCCCGTGGCTGCGGCGCACCAGCGCCTCCAGACGGGCAGCCACCTCAATCAGGGCGAAGGGTTTACAGAGATAATCGTCAGCCCCCAGGCGCAGCCCCTCGACGCGCTGATCGAGCGCATCCCGCGCGGTTAATATCAGCACCGGTTCGTCGCGCCCCTGTGCCCGCCATTCGCGCAGGATTTGTAGCCCGTCGAGGCCGGGCAGCGTCAGGTCGAGTACCACGGCGTCGTAGGGGGCGCTATAGAGCGCCGCACGGCCCGTTTCGCCGTCGGTGAACCAGTCCACGCAAAAGCCCATTTTCGTCAGCCCGGCTTTAATGCCATCGCCAATCAGCCTGTCATCTTCTACCAGTAAAATGCGCATGTTTCCCTCCCTGATGCCGTCAGTAAACCCTCTGTTACGCACAGCTGTACAGTAAAAAAATTTAAATTTTCCGCTTAAGAAGTTGTTAAGGTTTACCCTGTTTAATGGATTGCGAAACGACATTAAAGGGAGAGTTAAGATGAAAAAAATCGCTGCTATTGCTGCCATCATGATGATCACCTCCGCGCCGGTGTTTGCGGCACAGGGGGGATTTAATGGCCCATCCGCGACGGCAACCCAGACGCAAACCCAGCAGGGCGGGTTTGTCGATAATGACGCTAACCTCACCACGGCGCAGAAGGTCAAGGATATGAAGGATGACAGCTGGGTGAAACTGCGCGGGACGATTACCGAGCGCCTCTCTGACGACCGTTATACCTTCCGTGATGAGAGCGGCACGGTAACGGTGGAGATCGACAATAAACACTGGAACGGCCAGACCATTACGCCGCAGGATAAGGTTGAGCTGCAGGGCAAGGTCGATAAAGAGTGGAACGATTTCGAAATCGACGTGAAACAGGTTATCAAGCTGAATAAATAACCCATCAAGGGGCCGCTATTCCGGCCCCTTTTTCTTTGTGACTCGACTCGCCAGATAAGGTAGTATCTGCGGCAATATTGCCTGAAACCAACTGGTTTCTGAGTTGAGGAATCCCATTTAATGAGCGATATGGCAGAGCGCCTCGCGCTACATGAATTCACGGAAAACGCCTACCTGAACTACTCCATGTACGTCATCATGGACAGGGCGTTGCCGTTTATCGGAGATGGCCTGAAACCCGTTCAGCGCCGCATCGTTTATGCGATGTCTGAGCTGGGACTGAATGCCAGCGCCAAGTTTAAAAAATCCGCCCGTACCGTGGGTGACGTGCTGGGTAAATACCATCCGCACGGCGACAGCGCCTGTTATGAAGCGATGGTGTTGATGGCCCAGCCGTTCTCCTACCGCTATCCGCTGGTCGACGGCCAGGGGAACTGGGGTGCGCCGGACGATCCGAAGTCGTTCGCGGCGATGCGTTATACCGAATCCCGTCTCTCAAAATATGCCGAACTGCTGCTCAGCGAGCTGGGCCAGGGCACCGTGGAGTGGGTACCCAACTTCGACGGTACGCTGCAGGAGCCGAAAATGCTGCCTGCGCGTCTGCCGAACATTCTGCTGAACGGCACCACCGGTATTGCCGTCGGGATGGCGACGGATATCCCGCCGCACAACCTGCGTGAAGTGGCGAAAGCGGCCATTACCCTGATTGAACAGCCGAAGACCACGCTGGACGATCTGCTGGATATCGTGCAGGGGCCGGACTTCCCGACCGAAGCGGAGATCATCACCTCCCGCGCGGAAATCCGCAAAATCTACCAGAACGGTCGCGGCTCGGTGCGTATGCGCGCGGTGTGGACCAAAGAGGATGGCGCGGTGGTGATTACCGCGCTGCCGCACCAGGTCTCGGGCGCGAAGGTGCTGGAGCAGATCGCCGCCCAGATGCGCAATAAAAAGCTGCCGATGGTGGACGATCTGCGCGATGAATCCGACCACGAAAACCCGACCCGTCTGGTGATCGTGCCGCGTTCCAACCGTGTGGATATGGAGCCGGTGATGAATCACCTGTTCGCCACCACCGATCTGGAAAAAAGCTACCGTATCAACCTGAACATGATCGGGCTGGATGGCCGTCCGGCGGTGAAAAACCTGCTGGAGATCCTCACCGAATGGCTGACGTTCCGCCGCGATACGGTGCGCCGTCGTCTGAATCACCGTCTGGAGAAAGTGCTTAAGCGCCTGCATATCCTCGAAGGTTTGCTGGTGGCGTTCCTCAACATCGACGAAGTGATTGAGATCATCCGTACCGAGGATGAGCCGAAGCCAGCCCTGATGTCGCGCTTTGGCATCAGCGAAACCCAGGCGGAAGCGATCCTCGAGCTGAAACTGCGCCATCTCGCGAAGCTGGAAGAGATGAAAATTCGCGGTGAGCAGAATGAGCTGGAAAAAGAGCGCGATCAGCTGCAGGCGATCCTCGCCTCCGAACGCAAGATGAACAACCTGCTGAAGAAAGAGCTGCAGGCTGACGCCGATGCCTTCGGCGATGAGCGTCGCTCTCCGCTGCACGAGCGTGAAGAAGCGAAAGCGATGAGCGAGCATGACATGCAGCCGTCCGAGCCGGTGACCATTGTGCTGTCACAAAGCGGCTGGGTGCGTAGCGCCAAAGGTCATGATATCGACGCGCCGGGTCTGAGTTACAAAGCGGGCGACAGCTTCAAAGCCGCCGTGAAGGGCAAGAGCAACCAGCCGGTGGCCTTTATCGACACCACCGGGCGTAGCTACGCCATCGACCCGATTACGCTGCCGTCAGCGCGCGGGCAGGGCGAGCCGCTCACCGGCAAGCTGACGCTGCCGCCAGGGGCGACCGTCGAGCATATGCTGATGGAAGGTGATGAGCAGAAACTGCTGATGGCCTCCGATGCGGGTTACGGCTTCATCTGTACCTTTAACGATCTGATCTCGCGCAACCGTGCGGGCAAAGCGTTGATTAGCCTGCCGGATAACGCCCGGGTCATGGCCCCGCTGGTGATTGAAGACGAGAACGACATGCTGCTGGCGATCTCCGCCGCGGGCCGCATGCTGATGTTCCCGCTCAGCGATCTGCCGCAGCTGTCGAAAGGCAAAGGCAACAAGATCATCAACATCGCTGCGGCGGATGCGGCAAAAGGGGAAGACAGCCTGGCGCACCTCTTTATTCTGCCGCCGCAGAGCACGTTGACCATCCATGTGGGTAAACGCAAAATCAAGCTGCGCCCGGAAGAGCTGCAGAAAGTGGTGGGCGAACGTGGACGCAAAGGATCGCTGATGCGTGGCTTGCAGCGCATTGACCGTGTAGAGATCGACTCTCCACACCGCGCGACATCGGGCGACAACGAAGCGTAACAGAGCACCTCCCCCTCCGCTCAGGAGGGGGACTCGTGAAAAACATCCGTTATAGAAACAAAGGAGTTACCCGCTCACAGTTGCAGTATAATCGCCAACTGTCAGGGGTTTTTGAGGTCGCTATGCTATTAATTGTTCGAACCATTCTTGCCGTTATCTACTGCATTCTGGTCTGTATCTTCGGCTCTGTTTACTGCCTGTTCAGCCCGCGTAATCCAAAACACGTTGCCACCTTTGGCCACATGTTTGCCCGTCTGGCGCCGCTGTTTGGCCTGAAGGTGGAAACGCGTCTGCCGGAAGGGGCAGAGAAATTTGGTAACGCTATCTATATCGGTAACCACCAGAATAACTACGATATGGTGACCGCAGCGAAAATCGTGCAGCCGCCAACCGTCACCGTGGGCAAGAAAAGCCTGCTGTGGATCCCGTTCTTCGGCCAGCTCTACTGGCTCACCGGCAACCTGCTGATTGACCGCAACAACCGGGCCAAAGCGCACGGCACGATTGCCGAGGTGGTGAACCACTTCAAAAAGCGCAAGATCTCTATCTGGATGTTCCCGGAAGGGACCCGCAGCCGGGGTCGTGGCCTGCTGCCGTTCAAAACTGGCGCATTTCATGCCGCAATTGCGGCAGGCGTACCGATTATTCCAGTGTGTGTTTCCAACACATCGAATAAGATAAACCTGAATCGTCTGCGTAACGGTCTGGTCATCGTAGAGATGCTGCCGCCGGTCGATGTCAGTAAATATGGCAAAGACCAGGTACGCGAGCTGGCGGCACATTGCCGCGAATTAATGCTGAATAAAATCGCTGAGCTCGATAAAGAAGTCGCAGAGCGAGAAGCTGCTGGCAAGGTTTAAGCCGGCTTAAAGGGAAAACGAATTCCCGTGTGTTAGTGCGTTTATAGATGGAGCCATTATGTCACTCAGTCGCCGTCAGTTTATTCAGGCATCGGGGATCGCCCTTTGTGCAGGCGCGGTTCCGCTGAGGGCAAACGCCGCCGGGCAGCAGCAGCCGCTGCCCATTCCGCCGTTACTGGAATCCCGCCGCGGGCAGCCGCTGTTTCTGACGCTACAGCGCGCCCACTGGTCGTTCACTCAGGGTACCCGGGCTTCGGTCTGGGGCATCAACGGACGCTACCTCGGCCCGACGGTGCGCGTCTGGAGCGGCGATGACGTCAAACTGATCTACAGCAACCGCCTGGCGGAGAACGTCGCCATGACCATCAGCGGGATGCAGGTGCCGGGCCCGCTGCTGGGCGGTGCGCCGCGCATGATGTCCGCAAGCGCCGACTGGGCACCGGTTCTGCCGGTCCGCCAGCGCGCCGCGACCCTCTGGTATCACGCCAACACCCCAAACCGCACCGCGCAGCAGGTCTACAACGGTCTGGCCGGGATGTGGCTGATAGAGGATGAGGTCAGTAAATCCCTGCCGATCCCGAACCACTACGGGGTGGATGACTTCCCGCTCATCATTCAGGACAAGCGGCTGGATAATTTCGGTACGCCGGAGTACAGCGAGCCGGGCAGCGGCGGTTTTGTGGGTGATACGCTGCTGGTCAACGGCGCGCAAAGCCCCTATGTCGAGGTGTCACGCGGCTGGGTACGCCTGCGTCTGCTGAATGCCTCCAACTCGCGTCGCTATCAACTGCAGATGAGCGATGGCCGCGCGCTGCACGTCATTGCCGGGGATCAGGGCTTTTTACCGGCTCCGGTGTCGGTTAAACAGCTGGCGCTGGCGCCGGGCGAGCGACGCGAAATCCTGGTGGATATGACCAACGGCGAAGAGGTGTCGATCACCTGTGGCGAGGCGGCGGGCATTGTTGATCGTCTGCGCGGTTTCTTTGAGCCGTCGAGCATTCTGGTTTCGACGCTGGTGTTAACCCTGCGTCCAACCGGCCTGCTGCCGCTGGTGACCGATACCCTGCCGATGCGCCTGCTGTCGGAGGAGATCCTGAGCGGTACGCCGGTGCGCAGCCGGGATATCAGCCTTGGCGACGATCCGGGCATTAACGGCCAGCTGTGGGATGTGAACCGCATCGATATCACCGCCCAGCAGGGCTCCTGGGAGCGCTGGACGGTGCGCGCCGACAGGCCGCAGTCGTTCCATATCGAAGGGGTGAGTTTCCTTATCCGCAACGTCAACGGCGCCATGCCGTTCCCGGAAGACAGAGGCTGGAAGGATACCGTCTGGGTCGACGGGCAGGTGGAACTGCTGGTCTATTACGGGCAGCCTTCCTGGCCGCACTTCCCGTTCCTGTTCCACAGCCAGACACTGGAGATGGCGGATCGCGGCTCGGTGGGGCAGCTGCTGGTGAATCCGGCCCCGTAATTCTCTCCCGCCCGGCATCCTCTGCCGGGCGTGTTGTTTCTAGGCCCGCCAGAAGAAGCGCGAGCAGAGGATCAGTATCGGATAGATCTCCAGACGCCCCAGAATCATCGCCACGCACATCAGGTATTTTGCCCCTTCCGTCAGCGTACCGAACGTTGACGCAGTTTCACCGAATCCTAGCCCCATATTGTTGATGCAGGCGGCGACCGTGGCGAAGGAGGTGAACAGATCGTACCCCATCAGATTCAGCGCCCAGATAAAAAAGGCGGTAAACAGGACGTAGAGAAAGAAGAAGCTCCAGACCGAACGCAGTACGCGCTCGTTGACCACGCTTTTACCGATGCGCACCGGCAAAAGGGCGCGTGGATGGCCAAGCTGGTGCAGCTCCTGGCGGCACTGTTTGAACATGATCAGAAAACGCAGCGCCTTGATCCCGCCGCAGGTGGAGCCGATACAGCCGCCGAAGAAGCTGGCCAGTAACAGTAAAAAGATGGTGTGCGCGGGCCACTGGGCATAGTCCCCGGTCGACAGGCCATTATCGGTCATCATCGAGCTGGCAAGAAAAAAGGCATGCACCAGACTGTCAGGGATGTTGTACATCCCTGCATGCCATACCTGCCAGGCGGTGATCAAAATGATGATGGCCGCGGCAATCAGAAAGAACTTTAGCTCCTGGTTACGGCGAAACGGCTTCAGCGTGCGGCGGGTAATGGCCACATACCAGAGGGTAAAGTTGAAAGCGGAGAGCAGGGAGAACAGCCCGGCGACCAGCTCCACGGCATGGCTGTCGTAAAAACCGATACTCTCCGAACGGGTGGAGAAGCCGCCGAGGGAGACGGTTGAGAGCCCGTGGCACAGCGCGTCGAAGAACGACATCCCCGCAAGCCAGTAGGCCAGCGTGCAGGTTAGCCCCAGCAGCAGATAGGTGAGCCAGAGAGTGCGTGAGGTATCCGCCAGCCGGGGAGTGAGGCGCTCCTCTTTAAACGGTCCTGGCATTTCAGACTGATAAAGCTTCATGCCGCCAATGCCGAGAAACGGCAGCACCGCCACCGCCAGCACGATGACCCCAAGGCCGCCGATAAAATTGAGCTGCGCGCGATAGTAGAGATACGATTTTGGCAGGGCGCTGACGTCGCCAATCACCGTAGCCCCGGTGGTGGTGATCCCCGATACCCCTTCAAAAAGCGCATCCGCCAGCGAGAGTTTCTGCGCGTCATCCATCCACAGCGGCATGGCGCTAATCAGCGAAAAGAGGAACCAGAACAGTACGATAATCACAAACCCGTCGCGGGTGCGCAGCTGGATCCCGGCATGTTTGGTCATCAGCCAGGTGCCGCCACCGAGGGTAAAAAAGGTCACGAAGGTGCTCAAAAAGGCGATATAGCTGCGCTCTTTATTTGCCAGCGCGATGGCCATCGGCGGCAGCATCGAGAAGCTATAAAGCAACACCAAAAACCCGCACAGATGCATCACAACCTGTAGCTGGGAAACCTGAGAAGAGTGGCTGCCTCGCAAAGTGTCATTCCCCGTCATGGCCGTTTTTGCTGAGCAAAAACGGGCTAAAAATCCTGCGTAGTAAAGCGGTTATTCGTCAGCGCGCGGCATTCTAGCAGGTTGTTTACAGCGCTTGTGGAAGTTTCGTTAACCTGGCGCCATTTTGGCGCGTTCCCCACTTCATTTATTGCAGAAGAACAGCGTATAATCGCCGCCCTTTGATTATTTTTTCTTCGGAAGCATTATGAGCGCAATTTCCCTGATCCAGCCGGATCGTGACCTCTTCTCCTGGCCGCAGTACTGGGCGGCCTGCTTTGGACCGGCGCCTTTCCTGCCGATGTCTCGTGAAGAGATGGACCAACTTGGCTGGGACAGCTGCGACATTATCCTGGTGACGGGTGACGCTTACGTCGATCATCCGAGCTTTGGTATGGCGATCTGCGGTCGCATGCTCGAAGCCCAGGGCTTCCGCGTCGGGATCATTGCCCAGCCTGACTGGAACAGCAAAGATGATTTTATGCGCCTCGGTAAGCCTAACCTCTTCTTCGGCGTTACCGCGGGCAACATGGACTCGATGATCAACCGCTACACCGCCGACCGCAAGCTGCGTCACGACGACGCCTACACCGCGGATAACGTGGCGGGCAAGCGTCCGGATCGCGCAACCCTCGTCTACACCCAGCGCTGCAAAGAGGCCTGGAAAGATGTACCGGTTATCCTGGGGGGTATCGAAGCGAGCCTGCGCCGTACCGCGCACTACGACTACTGGTCTGATACCGTGCGCCGTTCGGTGCTGGTGGACTCCAAAGCCGACATGCTGATCTTCGGCAACGGCGAGCGTCCGCTGGTGGAAGTGGCGCATCGTCTGGCGCAGGGCGAACCAGTGGGCGACATCCGCGACGTGCGTAACACCGCCATCATGGTGAAAGAGGCGCTGCCGGGCTGGAAAGGGGTGGATTCCCGTATCATCGATATGCCGGGCAAAATCGATCCGATCCCGCATCCATACGGCGAAGATCTGCCGTGTGCGGATAATAAGCCGGTTGCGCCGAAGAAAGCCGAAGCAAAAGCCATCGTGGTGCAGCCGCCGCGTCCGAAGCCGTGGGAAAAGACCTACGTGCTGCTGCCATCCTTTGAGAAGGTAAAAAGCGACAAGGTGCTCTACGCGCATGCGTCCCGTATTCTGCACCACGAAACCAACCCGGGCTGTGCCCGTGCGCTGATGCAAAAGCACGGTGAGCGCTACATCTGGGTAAACCCGCCGGCGATCCCGCTCTCTACCGAAGAGATGGACAGCGTATTTGCGCTGCCGTACAAGCGCGTGCCGCACCCGTCATACGGCAACAGCCGTATCCCGGCGTATGAGATGATCCGCTTCTCGATCAACATCATGCGTGGCTGCTTCGGGGGCTGCTCTTTTACTCTTGTTTTTATGTATTTAGAGTTAAACTCTACTTTTCTATTTTTAGAATTCAAGCTATTCATCGTAATTGAGAGATATCCTTTTAATGTTCAGCAAGCCTGTTAAAAGCACTTTATCTGAACCGCGTTTTGCCTAAATCCTGCTCAATATATACTCTCCCTGAGTTCTGAAATCCTCAAATTCCCCAATCTTAAAGCATTGATACATAGATGATGTCAGATAATGCGCAATCATCTCACCGCCAATATGGATCCGTTCCGGGTGTGAGTATGTCGCCTGTATAGCCCTTTGTTCATTCATCATTACAGGAATTGTCTGCAACAAATCCCCATCCAGGATTTGGCACTCAGGTTTTACTCCTGTTCCGTATTGTAATTGCTCTGATTCGAAATCATGGACTGAGCGATAGGCGAACGAAACGATATTTCCTGTTTCCTCGCAAATTGCGAACTGATAAACACTGGTTGTCACCGTTGAAGAAGAGGGAATTGCATGGTCATGCTTGTATTGTTTCCACAGCCTCCTTAGACAGGCCGATGTATGATAATTGAGATTTTGTATACCTGATACGACCATTCTGGTTGATGCTTCAAGCAACCAGGTGTTAGAAAATCCACCTGCCCCCGTACCTGCTATGATGGTTCTTAGCTGGGGGATGTAACCTGCTTTGGAAACAAAAGATAACGGCTCCCCATTATCGGTGACGGCAAGGGTATCTGTTACAATCAGTGCTTGTGCTTCGTCTGTATAAAATATCAGTGATGACATATTTTCCTCATCCAGAAAAGACATTACATGAATCACAGAACAGGTCACTACAACCACGTGAAAGGGAGTCAGACCATTTTCCAGAGGTAAATATATTCTTGTGTTTGGACGCGTTGCGGTTCTCTGTAAAAAATATATAGCACAAACAAAAGTCCCCGCAGGGATAAATATAGTTATATGCGCTTTTTCTGCTGGCTTTTACAATTGAAAGTGACAGGTAAACGAAATGTGTTACAGGTTTCTTTTGCTTTTCGTTGGGTTCTGTATATGCGAATTTACCCTGTGTGTTATTTTTGCAATGGACTCAGGCTGTATTCAATCAATTAAGGTTTACTTCTGGCATTAAGATGTATCCGTTGCCTGTTTTTTAAGGGCACGGTTTGTGCCGGGAAATGAAAATCACATCTTAAGTTCTTCACTCAAAGGATTTGTGATGTTTATCACGTATGGTCCGGGTAACGTGTTGAGGTCAATGTATTGCATCGTGATGGTGTCGTTACATCTTTTACTTTCCTCCTGATTTGCATATTCACTCCCGGCAACCTGGTTGTTTGTTTTTTCTTCTTCCGGATTTATAGTGTAGGCATGAGGTGGCGTTTCAGGGCGACAGACTGTGAGGATAATCACTAACATTCATGCGCGTTATGGGCGTGTCAGCAAACTGGATGCAACAGAGCCGAAACTGAAATTTGAACCCGGATTTCTGTATGCTGAAATACCTTATATTAGCGGCATCCAGAATCGAAAACTGAGCCGATATGTACACTTTTATCTTATGGATAAAGCTATCCTGCAGGCCAGGGATTTAAAGCCTTTAGCCCGGGCATTTTTACGCTGGATAAGGTGGCTGGAGGATAACGGACTTGACCCTTTCACCCCGGGAACGTTGAAATACCAAAGCCCTACATATGGCTTCAGGGAGTATCTTCTGGGGGCCGTAAGGCAGGGGCGCATCGCCTCATCCACCGCGGCGGTGTACATCAGCGTTATCCGACGGTTTTACGTATTTCTGGGCAAGTGTGGTGAGCTGGCTGCCAGCTCATTTTTTACGTTGGTCGAAAAAGTCGTTGACGGGCGACGCAAGGTGATAAGTTCGGATCTTGCCATCAGGATAACCAGCACAACAAAAAGGACAATCAACCCACTGAATGATGCAGAGGTTCATATCCTGGATGAGGCACTGAAATCTGAGTCCGGGTTGTTCAGTTTAATGATTGTGCTGATGAAAAATTGTGGGTTACGGCTGGATGAAATGCTGACCCTGCCGTCGTCACTCTTTACTGAAGAGTACCTTGCCAGTGTCCCTGTATCTGAGTTGACCATCAGGGGGCTTCATATTGGTCCGAGATGCGGAGTTCATACGAAGTTTGGGATGACGCGAGAACTCTTCATCACCAGACGATTGTACGAGCAGGTTCTGGATTATCTGGCGGATGAGGAGTATGAAAAGAAGATCCAAAAATGGCGTGCACGACAGGGTGGGGAAGGGCGGCACGAGCCTTTATTTTTAATGGCAAACGGGAAACGGATGTCTGAAAAAGCCTTTTACTCCCGCTGGTACAGTTTTCGCCATCGCCTGGCCCGGTCTGCTCCGGGAAATGTGTTCAGACATAAACCCCATGATTTGCGGGCAACGTTTGCGACCCATTTTTTACGCTCGGCACTGAGTTGCTATCCCGATCAGGCCGCAAATGCGCTGGGTACAGTAAAATACTGGATGGGCCATAAAAGCGAAAATACGACGATGAAATACATCGTCTTTCTTCAGCAAAACCAGATTTCTGATGCAGTCGCCGGGGTCATGGACGCATTGATTGACGGTGCTGCAGGTCGCGATGGAGCCATATATGAGCCGGAGTGAAACGCAGATAACGTGGATGGCCGAAAATGTGCTGTCATGGGAGACGGTCAGCGGACACATCACTCAGCGGGATCTGAACCGATATTATTTACTTGACGTTTATCTTCAGGCTCATTTTTCAGATTATGTGTTGCTCCCCGGATGGTTTAGTGAACATTCGCATCTTGCCCGCCCTGAAAAACGCGATTTTATTGCCTCTCTGAAACGATTTCTTCTGTCTTACCGTCCCGCCGGAAGGTTAACCATTTTCCGTTATCTCAATATGTTTTTTATATGGCAGTCAGTCAATCAGTATGACTATGGCACGGCTGAAGGCGTTGAAATGTATATTAAACATCTCATGAACGATATTCGTCGGCGAAAAATTTCAGTCAGGATGGCAAGACACTACTTGTCCGTGGTCAACCGGTTTTTGCTTACGGGCGGGCAGATTCAGAGGCGGTATGAATATGAATTCTTACCGAAAGGAACGTATCAGCAGCAGGGAAGGGATAGCTATACCAGGAATGAACTTTCCGAGATCCTGAGGCAGTTGTCATCCATGAATGAGTTCCTTGCGGGATGTATCCGGGAGCATATCGCTAAATCGGAAAAAGGGGTGCGGCATTTCTCACCGTCTTTGCTGGCACCTGTTTATGAAGCGTATTTCCGGTATCCGGGAGAGAACGGGGTCAGCAGGGCAGAGATCATCATCAGGGACGTTCTGGAAAATTACTTTCTTACTTCTTTTTTTCTGTTCTGTTACCACACATGGGGAAACACCTCTCAGGTTCTGGGTCTGACGCGGGATGATATACATCTGGATGAAAAGGGTATCAGCACTGATTATGTTTATAAGGGGAGAGCGAATAAGTATATACGTCTGACGATAGGTAAATCGGAGTATGTGACCAAACGTGCGGGCTATTACTGGTTTCTGTCTTTTATCAGGCTCAGGGACGACATCGTTAACTATCTGGTTTCCGCAGATAACTTCCCTCCGGTACAGGCGCTGTTTCTGAGTGAGCCGCAGGTGAAATTCCGTAAGCTTTATTCTCTTAATCCCAGTCATCTGACTAAATTTTCTAACTCTGAGGGGGCGTGGGCCACGATGCGGCAGCTTAATCCCTCGCTTCCATCAATTACCGTTTCTGGCTTGCGCAAAACGTCTGAGCAGTATACGGACAGAACATTAAAGAATGGTCTGATTACGGCGGAAAAAGCACAGCATAACTGGGGCACTTACAGGCGGAATTATGCTGCAGGTAACCCACAGGGGGCGAAGGAAAACTTCAGTGCTGCACTTGATACGCTTATGAATCAGGGGATTGCGACACGTGCGTTATCCGAGCGGGTAAAAGTTGCTGATGAGCTGGGGATCGATCTGCGTGGAAGCGATGAGGGTGTGGATCTTTTATTGAATGGCCTGGGATGTCGATCGCAGGAGCCGCCTACAGATATTGAATTGCGCTTTATAAAAAAGCAAAAACGATTTGGCCGGACACCAAAGGCTTGTGCGGATTTTTCTCATTGTGTCGAATGTTCAAAAAGTTGCGTTGTGGAAACGCTGGAGTCTGTATGGCTCCTGCTGTCATTCAGGCATGCTATCGAGTATGGAAAACCGTTGTACATCGGTTCGGTCAATGCTGTGGAGCGTTATGAAACGTTACTCCTGAAGATTGATTTACGGCTTGGGCTGGTAGATGAGGCGACCCTGAAAAAAGCGCGCGTTAAACTTCAGCGAGAAGGTGTGGCTCCGGTATGGCAGATTTGAAGAAAAAAGAGGTAAGCCGTAGTCGAATGGCGGAGTTTCCTGCCGGAACGCCGCTTCGTTCAGGGGATGAGTTTCCGACTGAGGATATCATCTGTGAGGCACTAGAAAACAAAAGCTTTGAACGTCTGAATAACTGCCTGGTTATCGCCAGCTCAGATGAACATGATATGCGTTTTATCAATGAGGAGACGCTGAATATTTATTTCAGGGATGATGTCTGGACCAATCGCTATGTCAGAACCCATATTGGTGAAACGTTAAGAACCGTTAATTTTTCAGGCATACGGGATCCTGAACTGCGTCTTGAAGCCAAAATCATCTCAGCCAGCCTGCTCTGGATTGTCGGCAGGACCGCGAAGACGCAGTCCCTGATCCGGAAATGTGCAAACATTGTGGCGGGAGCCCGTATTATTGAGTCTATGGGGTATCGCAGTCTGTTTCAGCTTCGTTTTCCGCTTGTCCGGAATGCTTTCATTGTAAAGATGAAGGAGGAGGATGAGCACGGCAGGAAGCGTTCTGAAAGAACATTACGTAATTACTTTATGGACCTGGCGGATATCTCGCTGACAGGTCATACCCGTCTTCGAAAATACGGTTACTTTCCTGATATTAGCTTCGACAGTTACAACAGTGTGGATGATTCAAACCAGACATATTGTATGCCTTTCAGTCTTATGATGTCTGTCTGGGAAGGGCTGATTACTGAACTGGATGCTGAAATCAGTGATTTCGATTTTGACGGGTTTTCCCGGCTGTGCGCTATCATAAACGGTTTTTATGATTCGCCTTACTATACGTCGATGCTGGAAGCCCGTAAAAGAGGGACAGCAAAAAGCATACCGGATTACCGGGCCGCGTATTACTACAATATTGTTGCCGGGGAAATTCGGGCGCTTTTCGCGACACTTGGCCCCGGGATGCAGGGCTGGTTCTCGGTACATAAAAATAAGCGCTGGAGATCTGATTTTATTGGCGTTGATCACATAAAGCTGAACACCTGGCATTTTGAGCTGACGTTAAAAGTCATGAATGTGATACAGGCCATGTCGGGGATGAGACACAGCGAAGTGCTTGGCGTGATGCACGGTTCACTGATTTATGATGGTGATATCCTGGGACTTCGTTCGGTGTTGCATAAGTTCGCCCCGGAAGGTGGAAGTCACGAAGACTGGGTTGTTTGTCGCTATGTGGAAAAGCCTTTTCAGCATTTACGCAGAATTAATCAAATCATGACAGGCCTGGACGGGAAGACGCTGGACAATGTTCCATTGTCTTTAAATATCAGGTCGTGGTTCTCGGAGCAAAAACTCTCTTTTATGGGGACGCAGCGCCAGACTGAGTGGGCAAAGAAATTTGTGAAAAGACACCATCTGTTCATCCGACGTGACCATATTGATGAGTTCAGGCTTTTAAATCCAAACATACGTGATGATGAACGCGTTGCGATGGAGATTCGGGAGGGGGCTTTCTGGCCATTGCGAACCCATCAGTTTCGCCGTTCACTTGCTGTACACCTCAGGCGTCTTGATCTGATTTCTACTAATGATCTTATCCGGCAGTTTAAGCACTTAATCAGAGGCATGACGGAGTGGTATATGTCCGGTGCACTCAACGCTTCGCATTTTAGCCGGGCGATCCCTCAGGCATTCGCTGCCGAGATTGAGAGGGTTGATACCGAACTCTCAGCTTCCAGGGCTGTTTCTTATCAGCATGAAGGCCTGCTTTATGGCGAAGGCGGGAAGTTACTGATGTCCCAGAGAGGTGGGCACTTACATCAGATGACGTTTCCTACACTGAAAAAAGCGATGAGCATGGCTAAACGAGGCGGGCAAAAACTGGTATCTCTTGGAAACGGTTTTTATTGCATGAATGGCCATGACTGCGAGTTTAAGGCGGTTGTTCAGTCAGCGTCCTGCAATCCGGGATGTGAGAACATGCTGGCCGGAGCTGATTCTGTTCCCGTGTGGAAACGCAGGATGGCTCATTATGACAACCTTCTGGAGATTGCCGTGCGAAATAATGCTCCTCAGGCTGACAGGGATTTTCTGATGCTTGAGAGAGATTTTTATGCAGATGCTGTCCGTTTTTTTGAAAAGGATGAATAGAGCATGACGAACGAACAGTCGGGGGTTAAAAAAACACAGGCAAGAGCAGAGCAGGCCCTGAGGGAACTGATGTTATCAGGGGAGCGTATCAGCCAGTATGCTGTGGAAAAACGAGCGGGGCTGGCAAACGGCACCCTGAATTATAACTGTCCTGAGTACAGGCAGGTCAGGGAGGCTATCCGCAGTCTGAAAAAAACGTGCCAGGGCACCGCGCCGGTTGATGAGCAGGGCATTGAGCAGCAGATCAAGCTGAAAGAAAAGTATCGCCGTCAGAGAAATGAGCTGAGGGAAGAAATCAAAAAGATGATGGCTGAAAATGTAGAGCTGTTACATAACCTTATACTTTTACAGCAGTATGTCAGGGAGCTTGAACGCAACACCGGGAGGGAGAAAGGGGACGTCATTCCGTTCTCGGGTGGTGTCAGGGACTGAGGCTATACTGAACGGAAGGACGCGAGGTGAATCGCCACAGGTTTAACAGACACCTCAGAGTCATTTAAGATGACTTAAAGAGAGGTGCCCATGAGCGGTAAGCGTTATCCTGAAGAGTTTAAAATTGAAGCAGTCAAACAGGTTGTTGATCGCGGTTATTCTGTTGCCAGCGTTGCAACGCGTCTCGATATCACCACCCACAGCCTTTACGCCTGGATAAAGAACTACGGTCCGGATTCTTCCACTAATAAAGAACAGTCAGATGCTCAGGCCGAGATCCGCCGTCTTCAGAAAGAGCTGAAGCGGGTTACCGACGAACGGGACATATTAAAAAAAGCCGCGGCGTACTTCGCAAAGCTGTCCGACTGAGGTACGCCTTTATTCGTGACAACACCTATTGCTGGCCTGTTCGCCTGCTCTGTCGGGTGCTGGATGAACATCCCAGTGGTTTTTACGCCTGGCTTCAGCAGCCGCATTCACAACGCCATCAGGCAGACCTGAGACTGACAGGACAGATTAAACAGTTCTGGCTGGAATCGGGATGCGTCTATGGTTATCGCAAAATCCATCTGGATCTGCGGGACAGCGGGCAACAGTGCGGAGTGAACAGAGTCTGGCGACTGATGAAACGTGTCGGGATAAAGGCTCAGGTCGGATACCGGAGCCCGAGGGCATGTAAAGGCGAGGCCAGTATCGTGTCGCCCAACAAGCTCCAGCGACAGTTCAATCCGGATGCTCCGGATGAGCGTTGGGTAATCACAGCGTGGTTTCCTCAAACCCTCGCTGTGAATTAACTGAAATACTTCATTGAAGCTGTAACCAAACAGTTAACTGAAAGAATGAGCCCGCAGAGCATTGCACAGCGATGACACCATTTGTTGAGCTTCACCGTTTTCGCATACAACCGTCCGGAATTTGGAAAAGCACTGTCTTTTTGTACTGACCGATCATGATTAAGTGACACCTCTTCGAAAAAGAGAGCGCGATGAGCGATTAATATATGGCTCGAAAGACAATTATGTTGGGCTTTTATGACCGCTGTCAGAGGTATTATCTTACCCGGACGGCAACAGGGTCGGAATGTCATCAGCGGCACTGTAACAAGCTATCCGCCATCTTAAATATCTGCAGGTCCTTGCACCGAGTATGCACACCAACCGACAGAGTGATTTGACCCAAACTGGTGGATATTTTGCAAAACTATTAGCCTCTTATGACCGGTCTGCAGCCTGATATTGAGGAATTAGTGCGCTTTCATGGAATGCCTGCCGGGATCGCAAGTACGAACCCCCGGTACTGTTACACTGAATGTGCTCAGTCCTGTATCAGATTGTATTTTTCAGCAACTCAAGAACAACCCTTATTTTATCATTGTCACGTTTGTAGTACGTCCAGGGACCGATGCGCTGAGAAGTAACAAGTTGTGCCCGTTGAAGAGCTGAGAGGTAAAGAGAAACGGTAGACTGTGAGAGCCCGACCTTTTCCTGAATGATACTGACACACACACCGAACTCGTCCGCATCAGCATAAGGCTGATGGAAGTGTATTTTCGGTTCCTTGAGCATATGCAGAATTTTTCTTCTAACAGGGTTTCCCAGCGCCTTAATCACGTCATTCAAATCAATATCAGGCATAAACTCTGTCACTTGTCGCATTGAGGAATTGCAATGTTACGATACTTCTCTACGTTAAGCATCAGCTTTTGAAAAGCTGATGCTCATAAGAATGGTTAGCCAAAGGCGGGATAATCTGTGTAGCCTTTTGCCGTTCCACCATACATGGTTGTTGGATCGACCGGATTCAGTGGCCATTCATGATAAAGGCGCTGCGGTAAATCCGGATTAGCTATGAACGGGCGGCCAAATCCGATAATGTCTCCCCAGCCAGCACCGATAATCCGTTCGGCTTTTTCTTGCGTATATCGCCCGGCATACATAATTACACCGCTGAATAACTTACGGACTTCAGCTCTGAATGCTTCAGGCAATTCGGGAGCATCATCCCAGTCGGCTTCAGCAAGAGAAATATAGGCTATTCCGATTTCTTCAAGAATTTTAACGGCTTCGGTATAGGTTTCATGGGGATCATCTTCCACCAGGCCAAGATAGACCCTTACTTCATCCGTGGTCTGAAAGAGCGGAGCAAAACGGACTCCCACACGGTCTTTACCGACCACATCAGCGACAGCCTGCGTCACTTCGCGCAGAAACCGCAGCCGGTTATGTAATGAGCCACCATATTCATCCTCTCTTTTGTTGCTATGGGATGACATGAACTGGTTAACCAGGTATCCATTTGCACAGTGACTTTCCACACCGTCAAAACCGGCATCAAGGGCGTTCTGAGCTGCCCCGGCGTACATCCTGACAATCTCACTAATTTCCTCTTTTTCCAGTGCGCGGGGGCAGGAAGCGGTAGCCAGCGCACCCTCTCCCGGCCCGGTTTCGATGAATACCTTAACGTTTTCCCCTGCCGGTATCGCCGACGGAGCGACAGGCGAGGCGTTACATGGCTGCAGGGAGTTATGGGATACTCTTCCGACATGCCAGAGCTGGGCAAAAATGATGCCTTCTTTTTCATGCACTGCCCGCGTCACTTTCTTCCAGCCTTCCACTTGCCGTGAGCTGTAGATCCCCGGGGTCCACGCATAACCCTGCCCACGAGGTTCGATTTGTGTTCCTTCGGTCACCATAAACCCGGCACTGCTGCGCTGTGCGTAATATTCAGCCATCAGTTCGTTCGGAATATCACCCGGTTGTGAGCTCCGTGAGCGGGTTAAAGGCGGAAGTACAACACGATTCTTCAGGGTGTAGGGACCTAGTCTGGTGGGAGAGAACAGGTTTTTCGTCTTCATTACATATCCTGATATAGCGAATTTTCAATATCACTGAAACGCCATGTCTCAGCATTTACGACCTGGCATGTCGTCGTTCGGCCGATGTAGCCGCAGAACCACGACACTTTATTCCACATATTGAGATTTACCAATATCTAGATTTATAAAAATTATGATCGGATGAGCGGAACGGGGGGGTTGCCTGATGGCTCACAGAATCGGCATCATGAACCTAAATGGTTCTGATAATGTTATCGGAGATCCTGAACGGGAACGGTATGCGTCACGATTTTAATGACTATGTTGCATTCATGGCAGTAGCACAGGAGTGCAGTTTTTCACGGGCTGCTGTCCGCCTCGGGATCTCGGCATCCACGCTTTCACACACGATACGTCGTCTCGAGGAGCGCGTTGGCATGCCGTTACTTATGCGTACAACCAGGCGGGTGGCTGTCACCGAAGCCGGTAAACAATTATTACTGACGCTTGAACCCGGTCTTGCGCGCATTGAAGCGGGCGTGACAGCTCTTCAGAGACTGCGCCATACACCGGCTGGGCTGGTCAGACTTACGGTATCAGATCACATGATTCATGAATGTCTCTGGCCACGATTGTCACCGTTACTAAAAAAATATTCGGATATCAAGGTGGAAATGTCGCAGCAGAACGGTTTTGTCGACATTGTTGAGGGCAATTTTGATGCCGGAGTCCGAATTGGTGATGACATATTAAAGGATATGGTGGCCGTCCGAATCGCACCGGACATACGGTTTGTCGTCATTGGATCGTCCACCTATCTTGCAGAAAGAGGTCTGCCGCTACATCCCTCTCAGCTGGAAAAACATGACTGCATCAATATACGTCTGTCACCCACAGGCCCGCTGTATGGCTGGGAATTTGTCAGGCAGGGGGAGATTGTGAAAAAAGTGGACGGGCAGCTTACTTTTTCAAGCATTTATCCAATGCTTCAGGCAGTAAAAGATGGCTACGGCCTGGCCTACCTGCCGGAGTCTTCTGCCCTGGCGGGGATTGAGGCGGGACACTATTGTCGGGTGCTTGAGGACTGGTCAGAGGCTTTTCCCGCCGACATGATAATTCCAATAATGTCCATTACAGGCTCCGGTAAAGATAATACCGACACCTTACATGAGAAAGGCAAAAGCAATATAACCTGCTGTGCTCCGGATTTTAAGAATGAGCGGTTTACGTAGCAGGATGAGCAGTTCGAACCAGAAATTTCGTTACTATTGCTAAAGTAAAACCTGATGACCTCTAATCGTAACGGAGACCAATATGACTTCACAACTGAACTGGCAGGCCCCGGCTATCAATCGCAAAAAAGTAGGTGACATGACTGTGACCATGCTGAGTGATGGCTATCTGGACGTATCTTTTGAGCTGCTGTCTGGTATTGACGGCTCACGTGCCGAGGATTTACTGCAGAAGCGCGGTGTGCCAGCAGTACCCCGTATTAATATCAACGTCTACGTTATCCAGACGCCTGAGCGAACCATCCTGATTGACAGTGGTGCCGGAGGTATCAATGGCTGGGGCGGTCGGCTTCAGGTAGCCCTGGCCGCGGCAGGCATTGACCCGCTTCAGATTGATACCCTTCTCCTGACTCACGCGCATCCTGACCATATCGGCGGGCTTGCAGGCCCCCTGCAGACTCCCGTTTTCCGCAATGTTCAGCAGTTGTTTGTGCATGAGAAAGAACTCGCTTTCTGGCGTGATGAAACCATTTCCGCTGGCGCGCCTGACGCATTCAAGCCGTTCTTTGAAGTAGCAAGGAACGCCTTCAGCGCTTATGACGACAAACTGGTGCCATTCCGCGAGGAAGCGATTTTACCAGGTATTCAGACTGTACCGCTGTTCGGCCATACACCAGGACATACCGGTTATCTGCTGGGTGATGAAAAAGAGTCGCTGCTCATCTGGGGTGATATTGTTCACTTCCCGCACATTCAGGTTGCTCAGCCTGACGTTACTATCGCGTTCGACAGCGATCCTGCGGCGGCGGCGGCCATCCGTAGCAAAGTGCTTGACCGCGCAGCGAGCGATAACCTGGCTGTCAGTGGTATGCACTTCAACCTGCCTACTACCGGTAAGGTTATCCGTGAAGGTAACAGCTTCGCACTGAATTACGACCTGTGGTCACCCGCAGTCTGATCACCTTCCTTCCCGGTGCACACAATAGTGACCGGGAAGATCCCCTTTCATATCGCCCGACAAGAACCCACCTGCAATACTATGAATATCACTGCCTCACAAAAAAATGGCTCATTACTCTTGCGCCCTGGCTTTTTGTATTCCTCTGGAGTCAGGGTTTGTCGCAGCCAAATTTACCGTGCAGTACAGCGCGCCGTTTCATCTTTTATTCCTGCGTGGCGCATTTTCCTGTCTGGTCCTTCTGCTGCTTACACTGGGGTTCAGGGCCCGTTTTCCGTCCGGCAGAGGAATGGTTCGCAACCTGATTGTCGGACTTTTCCTGCAGAGCTTCTTTCTGGGCGGATGCTTTTATGCCATCCATCGTGGCATGCCGTCAGGCATTGTGGCGCTCATCACCGGCCTGCAGCCGGTACTGACTGCAATACTGGTTTCACTCATGCACCGTCAGTCCCTGCATCCCCGGAAATGGCTGGGTATTGCGATTGGCTTTGCGGGCGTTTTCCTGGTGCTCTCGCCAGGCCAGCATAGTTTTGCACTGGATCCTGTGGCTTTTGGGTCGGTCATGCTGGGGTTATTTGGCGTAACGATCGGAGCGCTTTATCAGCGCCGTGCTCAGGGAGATGGACATATCTTTGCGAACACGTTTTTACAGTACGTCACTTTGACAATATCGATGGGTGCAATTAGCCTGATGTTCGAATCTGCTCCGACGCAGTGGAGCTTATCATTTGCGCTGGGTCTGGGCTGGCTGGTTATTGGCGTATCGGTTCTGGCGATTATGTTGCTGATTTTTATGATACGAAGCGGTGAAGCAACCAAAGTCGCTACTTACTTTTACCTGGTTCCCATTCTCACGGCAGCTGAAGCGTGGTTGCTGTTTGGAGAGGCCATTACATTGCCCATGCTTGTGGGTATGGCAATAACTATAATCGGCCTGATTTTTGTCATCCGGGAATAGACAACCGCACGCGTCGCTGTATGCTTTTGTATATGGCGACGTATAATAGCGGTCAAAGTCAAATTCCGGATGAATATGCAAACAGTCAGCTTTTCCGATTCTCCCGTTGATGATCTCCTCGCTGAGCTTCTTACCCTGGCACGCTCCCGTTTTCCACTTCCCTGCGATTGCCTTCGCGCAGAACAGACGCATCAGGTAAAGAAGTTCGAGGTGGAAGGTGCGACCCTTTCCTTCCCGCTGGAAGGAGAATTCCGGTATCGTGAAAATGAGAAATGGCACCGGGTGATCCCGGGCGAGATTATGGTCGTCCCGAATGCCCGTAGCATCGATATAGAATATGCCCCTTCAGAACAAAGTGGTGAGTTTGTTGCCCTGAGCGTGGTGCTCGCGGAGGAACAGCTTGAAGCAGCCAGGCTGTTACTTGCCGCACCACCACCACAGGACACCGGCAGCATCGCAGCCATTTCCGTATCAGCTCTTCTTTCACCCCTTAACCGCTGGACAGCCGCAATGCGGGAAGGGAAGCGTCCGCTTTCCCTGCACGCCATGGTTGAAGTGGTGCTCTGGCTTTATGGCATGGGATACCATGCTTTGCTGCGAGCCCGGCAGCCAAGTCTGGCCATGAAAATCCGTCAGATGGTAGCGGACAAACCGGCTCATCCCTGGAGTGCTGCTGAAATTGAAGATCTGACGGGACTCAGTGGCCCCACGCTTCGGCGCCACCTGGCCAGTGAGTCAACCAGCTTACGCTCAGTTATCGCCGATGCACGTATCGCGGAGGCTCTCCGCCTGCTGATGACATCGACGCTGCCGGTAAAAACGGTCGCGGGGCGGGTGGGTTACAATTCACTATCGAGCTTCAGCAAGCAGTTTTCTGAACGCTATGGAATCGAACCTTCAGGGTTCCGCTGACTTCAGTTCGTTCAAGGTACACATTGCGTCCCTCGCACTTCAGTAACTTGCGTGGATCTTTCGAATATAACGGAAGATATTGGCCGGCATTGCGTGTAACCGGTTCAGGAGTTCTCATCGTGACGGGAGAGCTAAATCGGTACGGCTGTTGTTCTCAGCTATAAGAACAACTGAGTATCTGACCAGCTGTCTGGTGCTGGCAGCAGCATGCAGTGCAATCGGTCAGGCTCAAAGGAACTGACCTGATGTCAGGTTATAATTTCGGACACATCATAACCCCAGAAGGAGACAACTGTGGTTCATGTTTTCATTATCGGTGGTGCAGGCAAAATCGGCCAGCGTCTGTGCAGGATCCTTTCAGGTAGGGGGCATGCTGTTCGTGCCCTCTACCGTAAGCCAGAGCAGCAGGCATTGCTAGGCGAGCTGGGTGCTGAGCCCGTCAGTGGGAGCCTGACAGAGCTGGATGCAGCTGCGCTGGCGATGCACTTTGCAGGTAGTGATACAGTGGTGTTTACTGCCGGTGCCGGCGGTAAGGGGGGACAGGAGATGACCAATGCGGTCGACGGCGAAGGGCTGAAAAAGTCGGTAGCTGCCGCCCTCAGTGCCGGTGTGTCTCGCTTTCTGCTCGTTTCTGCATTCCCGGAGTCCGCACGGGGAGAAACCACTTCTGAATCATTCGAAAATTATATGCGTGTTAAAAAAATGGCCGATGTGGAACTAGCACAAAGCGAGCTTGACTGGGTGATCCTGCGCCCCGGCGCGCTGCAGGATAAGACTGGTACGGGTTATGTACGTGCCGGCCTGGCCATCCCGTATGGTAACGTGCCCCGTGATGACGTGGCGGCTACGCTGGCTGAACTCATTGAGCAACCTGCCGTCAGCCGCGTCATCATTGAGCTGACGTCTGGCGATGCTCCTGTCCGTGAAGCCATACAGAAGCTGGCGGGCCGATAAAAGGCAGCGCACGTACCAGCAGGCTGCAGGCCCCCAGGCGTTTACAATAAACTTTCCAGCCAGTCGGTAAACGCCCGTACTTTTCGGGAGAGATGGCGGTGCGGATACAGAAGTTACAGTTTGCGATTCGGGGACGTATTATCTGGCAGAACCTCTACCAACAGCCCGCGATCGAGATAAGGCTGCAAAAAAATATTCATGCCCTGTAGTATTCCCAGCCCCGCCAGGCCTGCTGCAATGTAGGCTTCTGAGTTATCCACGACAAGCCTGCCTGGAAGTTCAATTTCGGTGGAGCCCTCTGACGTCCCGAATGTCCAGGGCATAACTTGTCTGTTGCTGCTGTTAATCCAGTTGACGGCCTGATGCTGCTGCAACTCGTCCATTGTTTCCGGGGTGCCGTGTTGATCAAGATACGCAGGACTGGCGCAGGTCGTCATTTTAACGGTTCCCACCTCCTTTGCGATATAGTCGCCATCGTCCAGCTCCCCCACCCTCAGTATGCAGTCCAGGCCATCATGCAGCATATTCCGTCGGCGGTCTGAGCTGCTCAGGATAATTTCAATTCCGGGATGCTGGCGATAAAAATCAGGCAGGTTGGGTATAACAAGTAAAGCCGCAAACGCGACAGGCATATCTATGAGCGAATAGCGGGCGTCAAAATGATAGCGACAGGAAAGTTCTGCCATATTAAACATAACAACCCTTGGGCGCACCGCCGCAGGCGCCCTCAGCACGTTTCTGCGGCCTCCCGCCTGTTTCCGGCACCTTTCAAACGCCCCTGATGATTTCTGCGCGTCTGCATGGCTATGCAGTGAGATCTGCTCTCCACCGATTAGTGCATGCAGATTTTGGAAACGTCCAATTCTGGCACGAAGCGGTCACCCCGGCGGGGTGCAGTCCGCTGTCAGCGAAAACGGACATTGAGCCAATCAAATAATCTGTGCCAGAATTTGTCATTGAGGCTAGTACTTTCGAGTAGATCTATTTCCCGCCCGTACTCTTAAACTCATCTATCTCATCCTTCTACGACTTATTACCGGGAATATAAAACCCCGCCGAAGCGGGTTTGGTAATTTGAGTTTTTCTCAGGCGGCCATCTTTCTGCATTGTTCGGCGCAGTGATGACAAGCGCTTGAGCAATCCTGACAATGGTCATGTTCATGCTTTCCACACTCGTCACCGCACTTCTGACAAACATCAGCGCAAAGACGGCAAAGATCCTGGGCAGACCCGCTATTTAGTGTCATGAATTGAGCTGCAAGACGGCAGATATTTGCACACTGCATATCCAGTTTTATGCACTCGCGCATCATCTCCAGATTCTCTTCGTCGAGACACGAAGCCGCACAGTTATCACATGCCGTTGCACATAGATAACAGGCTTCGATGCATTTTTTGTATTCGTCTAACATAATTTCTCCTTAGCTAAGGTTACGTATTAAGCATGGAAGAGATAACTGATTATTCAAATTTTGAATTAGTTAATTACCTTTTCAGCATTTCATATCATTGATTCAAAGTGCATCTCTAGGGTTACCTAATTCACCTATGTCTACTTCTGGCACAATGCAGAAATGAGATAGATTTACTTTATCCGCTTCTCGCTCAAAGCTGTCCGTAATCCCTTGCCTGCTTAAAAAAACCGGATTAACGTGTGATGTTTTTACGTTTTCCAGGCAGCCTTCATCGGTAAGTACCTGTCTTACAGACTTCAATGCACTTAGTTAAGAAACATCCTAATCGTCCTTTCGCCGATCGCGAGATCTGTTATGGCAGCTAAACTCGATTGATACCCCAATCCGCGGGGCAGCATTTCCTTTCCGCACGCAAGAAGGAGAAGATCATGAAAGCAGTAATTTACAACGGTCCTTATGATGTAAAAGTAAAAGACGTACCGGATGCGAAAATTGTCCGCCCCACGGATGTACTCGTCCGCATCACCACCACCAACATTTGTGGGTCGGACTTGCACATGTATGAGGGCCGGACCAGCTTTGAACAGGGACGGATTCTGGGTCACGAAAACCTGGGTGAAGTGGTCGAAATTGGCTCAGGCGTTGAACGTATTAAGGTGGGCGACTATGTTTGTCTGCCGTTTAACGTGGGATGTGGTTTTTGCGAAAACTGTGAAAAAGGTCTGACCGGCTTTTGTCTCACTACCAATCCGGGTACGGCAGGCGCAGCTTATGGTTTTGCTGAAATGGGTCCCTGGGAGGGAGGTCAGGCGGAACTGCTTCGGGTGCCATTTGCCGACTTTAACTGCCTTGTTCTTCCCCCTGATGCGGCAGAAAAAGAAGATGATTATGTGATGCTCTCTGACATTTTTCCTACCGGCTGGCATGCAACAGAACTTGCCGGATTGAAGCCTGGTGAAAGCGTGGCCATTTATGGCGCGGGGCCGGTCGGTTTGATGGCAGCTCATTCGGCGATCATTAAAGGTGCTTCACAGGTGTTTGTGGTTGATACGCACACAGACCGGTTGGCTCTGGCTGAAAAAATGGGGGCGACGGGCATCAATGCTACTGGCGATGAAGCTGTACAAAAAATTCTCGACCTGACGGATGGACGCGGTACGGATTGTGGCTGCGAATGTGTTGGCTATCAGTGCTGTAACAAACATGGCCATGAAGATAACTCTGTTACCATGAACAGTCTTGTTGCGTCGACGAAAGCAACCGGGGGAATTGGTGTGGTTGGCGTCTTTATTCCTCAGGATCCGGGGGCTGAATCGGAGCTTGCCAGAGAGGGTAAGATGCCATTTGATTTTGGGAGTTTCTGGTTTAAAGGACAGGCAATCCGTACCGGCCAGGCGAACGTTAAGGCCTATAACCGTCAGCTGTCTCGCCTCATCCATCACGATAAAGCCAGTCCGGGCAAAATAATTTCTCATCGTCTTTCGCTTGAAGAGGCTCCTGCCGGATATAAGCACTTCGATGAGCGGGATGAAGGATGGACGAAGGTTATCCTTAAGCCTTAAATAGAGTTATCCGGTATGAGAAAGCAAAAACCGGGAAAGAATGTATGACTTTTGACAGGGTGCAATAAAATATCCTGTCAGGGCGTTATTATTCATACTTTCAGCTGCCAGGCGCTTCCATATCCAGACTTGTTCCCTGATTTTGCCGACGAGATAGCAAAATTAATACATTCAGGAGGAGGCATCTGCGGTTGATCTGTTCCGTATTTATTAACGCCCTGTGCTGTAAGTATTGTCTGCCTCTACCACATAGCAGACATGTGCGCAGGAACGGTCCGCTATGAGCGAAAAGCGGACTTCCGGTCCTTGCGCAAACTCCCGTTCCGAGAAGTTGCAGTTCACAAATCACCTGTTAAAGAAGGTATGGTAGCCCACAGCATTAATTTTGCTTCCATCTTCAGTCAGACTGGCCGGTACCGGCTTCCGATAAGTTTCGTCGGCTGAGGCCCGCTAAAGTAGAGAGGTCAAAAAATAACCTTGACGTACAATAATTTTCGATATCCAAACTGACCCCTAATTAGGTGGACACCTGATGACTGACTTAAAATTTCTATCACGCCAGCGTTACACATCCGCAGTCGCATCTTGCGGGGTTCAGCGGGGTGTTGCAGGCGGACGTGCACGTGCGGACGCCCTCTGACACCACGACCGAAGCGCTGTGCCGTATCGGCGAGCTGTATGGCATCGAGGCGGGCATCCGGGGCAAAAGCGCGGCGGAACGGCTGGCCATTCGGCAGGAAAAAGCGGTACCGCTGCTGACCGCGCTGGAGGGCTGGCTGCGTGAAAAGCAGAAAACGCTGTCACGGCACTCGGAGCTGTCGAAGGCGTTCGCGTACGCGCTGAACCAGTGGGATGCGCTGAAATTATACCTGCGGGAGATTACTGATACAGAACACGCCGGGAATGTGCCGCCATTGACGCAATGACGACACAGCCCTTTTTAACCGTTCCGTGAGAGTTCCCTGGCAATATACTGTGCGGTACGGCTTTCTTTGACCTGCGATACCTGTTCGGGAGTTCCTGCGGCAACCAGGCGTCCTCCCTCATGTCCCGCTCCAGGACCGATGTCGATAACCTGGTCTGCCTGAGTAACCGCCCGCATATCGTGTTCAATCATTATCACCGTATTTTCTGCATCAACAAGCCGCTGCAGCTGCACAAGGAGGCGGTCGGCGTCTGAAGCATGCAGGCCGGTTGTCGGTTCATCTAGGATATACAACGTGTGGCCACGTTGGCTACGTTGTAGTTCGGTTGCCAGCTTGATCCTTTGCGCCTCCCCTCCGGATAACTCGGTTGCTGGTTGTCCCAGACGCAGGTAGCCCAGACCAATTTCACTCAGCAGACGGAGGGGACGAGCCACTGGTTCTTCAGTCGCAAAGAACTGACTGGCTTCATCCACCGTCATATGCAGGACCTCCGCGATATTTTTGTCCTGCCAGCAGATCCTGAGAGTATCCCGGTTATACCGCGCGCCATGGCAGGTCGGGCACGGTGCATACACGCTCGGCATAAACAACAGCTCCACGCTGACGAATCCTTCACCTTCACAGGTTGCACAGCGGCCTTTTGCCACATTGAAAGAGAATTGACCCGCATCGTAATGATGGAGTTTGGCGTCAGTCGTTCCGGCAAAGAGCTTACGAACAGGATCAAACAACCCGGTATATGTCGCCAGGTTTGAACGGGGGGTCCTGCCTATCGGTTTCTGGTCAACCTGAACCAGACGCTTTACCAGTCCGGTATCACCGGTCAGGGTACCGTACGTTTTCTCCGTTACGGATGGCCCCTCAGCGTCGCTGGCTTCGGAAAGCACGTCTTCTGGCTCACCGCCAAGTGAAGAAAGCACCAGTTCCGGTAAGGCCTGGGCAATCAGACTGGATTTACCGGAGCCAGAGACTCCCGTCACGGCTGTCAGCACACCCAGAGGAATATCAACATCGATCCACTTAAGATTGTGGCGATGGATCCCCTGCAGTTTCAGCCACCCGGATGGGATACGGGCAAAAGATTGTGGTGGCCGGACTTCATCAAATAAATAACGCGCGGTACGAGATTGGGTGACGGCTTTCAGATCTTCAGGAATACCACTGTAGAGAACATGTCCTCCCTGTTCACCAGCCGACGGTCCCACATCAACAAGCCATTGCGCCCGTCGCATCAGGTTAAGATCATGTTCAACGACAAACACCGAGTTGCCGGCATCACGAAGGTTCTCAAGCGCATCGTAAAGCGCTTTACTGTCTGAGGGGTGCAGACCCGCAGACGGTTCATCAAGAACATAGACCACACCAAACAGCATCGAACTGAGTTGCGTGGCAAGACGCAGTCGCTGAAGCTCTCCTGCAGATAGAGTTGGGGTTGCTCTGTCCAGCGTAAGATAACCCAGCCCCAGCTTCTGCAACTGATACAACCGGGCCATGACACCACCGGTCAGCCGTTGTGCCGCCAGTCGTTTCTCTTCCGATAACGCCGATGTCCGGCAGACATCGGCGTTATCGGAATGGACCGCTTTTCCGGATGCAGCACGCTCTGTCAGATCCCGACGGGTGATATCCCTGTCGGCATCTGCGCCGGCGTGGTGGGCACTGAAATCCCCCCGGGAGATTGGAAGGAGCAATTCCGCCAGCTGGTCTAAGGGCATCTGCATAAATTCACCAATGTCCACACCGGCAAAGGTGACGGACAATGATTCTGACTTCAGTCTTTTCCCGTGACAGACCGGACACAGCTTGCCTTCCATAAAACGGGAGACTCGTTTTCTCATCAACGCGCTTTGCGTGCTGGCGAAGGTATGTAGCACATAACGACGTGCCCCGGTGAAGGTCCCCATATAACCCGGCGTCATTTTTTTCCTGACGGCTTCGCGCGTATCTTCCGGACTCAGTCCCGGGAAAACCGGTACAGTGGGGGTGTCTTCGGTAAAAAGGATCCACTGACGGTCTTCCGCTGGCAGATTTTTCCAGGGAGTGTCGATGTCATACCCCAGCGTCACCAGAATATCCCGCAGATTCTGTCCGTGCCAGGCCGGGGGCCAGGAAGCAATAGCCTTTTCACGGATACTAAGTGAGGGATCGGGCACCATCAGTGTTTCAGTTACCTCATAGATATGGCCCAGACCATGGCAAGAAGGGCATGCCCCCTGCGGCGTGTTGGGAGAAAAATCCTCGGCATACAGCATCGGTTGTCCGGCAGGATAAGCGCCCGCCCGTGAGTACATCATTCGCACCAGACTGGATAAGGTGGTCACGCTGCCGACAGAGGAGCGCGCGTTACTGGCACCGCGTTGTTGCTGAAGCGCAACGGCTGGCGGCAGTCCGTCAATGGCATCCACATCCGGAACCCCGACCTGATCAATGAGGCGACGAGCGTAGGGGGCAACCGATTCAAAGTAGCGCCGTTGCGCCTCAGCATAAATGGTGCCAAAGGCCAGTGAAGACTTACCCGAGCCTGACACACCCGAAAAAACAACCAATGCGTTGCGCGGAATGGAAACATCCACCTCTTTAAGGTTGTTCTCGCGAGCACCGCGAATCACAACTGAATTGTTGTCGTCAGTCAGGATGGGATGATAACCGAAAAGTTTCTTTGCCATAGAATTTCCTGTGCTAGGTGTGTCCGCTCTTAATAAGGCCACCTCTTGTGACGGTATCTGGTGTGCCGGACCGCTCGATCAGAAAGCCCGTCGAAAAAAGCGTTTGTGTGACTGGAAACAGATTGCTGAAGCTGGGCCCGGTGGTACCATGTGGGACACCGCTGAAGTTTCAGCGGTACCCTGCGGATCCGCCTTCTGTATGAGAACTGGCTGGCGGCGTACCCGGGACCGGAGATTTGGCTCCCGTGATAATGCGGGCTCCCCGGTACGCGACGCTGTGGTTCCAGACCCAGCTGATGGCGACACTCAGGCGGTTTCGGGTACCAATTAAAAAATACAGATGAATAATGCACGTGATTTCATATGTCATTTCCTTTCATTACAGTTTTAGACCCCATCAGACATCTGCCTGGCAGAGTTAACGGAGATAGGAGCGGACTATCGAAATGGTGTCGTCGATTGACCTCTTCTGCGACTCATTTCGTTTGCCCGTATCGGGGAATTCCTCCCGAAGATAGCTTTCCAGAACAACCGCCATCAGGTCGTTAACGGCTCCCTGGACTGACCCCGCCCCGGTAGACGATCCTGCCCTATAGTTTGAGTATAGGAGGAGCGTATGGGCACACCACGATTTACACCTGAATTTAAGGAAGAAGCCGTCCGTCAGATAACGGAACGCGGTTATTCCGTCGCCTAAGTATCTGAGCGTCTGGGCGTCTCTGCACACCGCCTCTACAAGTGGCTACGGGCTATCAAACCTGATAACAGCGAGCAGCATGCCCGGGATTTACTGGAAGCTAAAAGCGAGATCCTGAAACTCCGGGCGCAGCTAAAACGCACCGAAGAAGAACGGGATATCCTGAAAAAGGCCGCGCGGTACTTTGCAAAGGAGCCCGACTGAAGTACCGCTTTATCAATGAGCACCGAACTGTATGGGGTGTGATGACGATGTGTCGGGTACTGAATGTCGCCCGGGCCGGGTTCTATGCGTGGCTGCATAACCCTGTCTCGGCGCGTGATAAAGATAACCAGCGCCTGCTGATGCTTATCCGCGACTCATATTCCCTGAGCGGAGGCGTATACGGTTACCGGCGGGTTCATGGCGATCTGAACGAAATCGGGGAAACCTGTGGTAGAAACCGGGTGGGTCGGATCATGCAACTGGACCGGATTAAAGCTGTGCGCGGCTATAAAGCGCCACGTCGTATCGCTGGCAGGCCTTCAGTCGTTGCTCCTAATCTCGTGCAGCGGCAGTTCACCGTTGTCCGGGCCACCCAGGTCTGGGTCACCGATATTACTTATATCCGCACCTGGCAGGGCTGGCTGTATCTGGCGGTGGTTATCGATCTCTTCGCCCGTAATGTGGTCGGCTGGTCGATGAAACCCACTCTCTCACGCGAACTGGCGCTCGACGCGCTGATGATGGCGGTCTGGCGCCGAAAACCAGACAGCGAGGTTATCGTACATAGCGATCAGGGCAGCCAGTACGGCAGTGACGACTGGCAGCGCTTCTACCGGGCCAATAACCTGGCGCCGAGCATGAGCCGGCGTGGCAACTGCTGGGATAATGCGGTGGCCGAATCGTTCTTCAGTTCGCTGAAAAAAGAACGGATCAGAAAACGCATATATAAAACCAGGGATCTGGCCCGGGCGGATCTTCGATTACATTGAAGTCTTCTATAACCGGTCCCGGCGCCACAGCCACCTCGGCGACGTCAGTCCGGAGGCCTTCGAACAGGCCTCGTCGTGAGGACAGGATTTGTCTACAGGCGTGGGGTCAGTCCAAACTATAGGGCAGGATCGTCTACCGGGGCGGGGTCAGTCCATCAACGGCTCGGAAGTGTCTAGATTATCCGTGGCGATTCAGTTACAGTACATCTCAGGTCTGCAGGGTTCAGGCCCTGTTCAGGCCTGAAAATTAAGCACATTTTCTGAGGCTGGAAATCAACTCATGCTGACAGCCTGAGCCTGTTGGCATGGTAAGCAATGTGCTCACCAATAAAGCTGGAAATGAAATAATAGCTGTGGTCGTATCCAGTATGATATCGGAACGACGCATTGAGGTTCATCTCATTGCATACTCTCTCAAGGATTTTGGTGCGCAGTTGCTCTTCATAAAAGGCGTCACTCAGCCCCTGATCAATGAAGATTTCTGGTAATTTTTCACCCTGTAAAATGAGGCTGACTGGATCGTAGGCTTCCCACGTTTTTCTGTTTTCACCCAGGTAAGCGCTAAATGCCTGTTGCCCCCATGGCACCTGAGAAGGCGATACTATCGGGGAAAATGCTGATACGCTCACATATTCACCAGGATTTCGCAGAGCCAGCACCAGAGCACCCAGCCCTCCCATAGAATGACCGGATATAGATTTTCTTGCCGTTGCAGGAAAATGATTCATGACGACATCCGGAAGCTCTCTGAGAATATAGTCATACATCCTGTAATGAACATTCCACGGCTGTTCCGTCGCGTTCAGATAAAAACCGGCCCCCTGGCCAAGATCGTAACTGTCGGCATCCGGGACATTATTACCCCGGGGACTGGTATCCGGGACAACAACGATGACGTTATGCCGGGCTGCATAATGCTGCATACCTGATTTGGTGATGAAATTCTGCTCAGTACAGGTCAGGCCCGACAACCAGTATAGTACCGGCAGTTTTTCTGTTACTGCTTTGGGAGGAAGATACACACCGAAATTCATTTCACAATTAAGGGATTGTGAATAATGCCGGTACACGTTTTGCCAGCCGCCAGAGCTGGCATGCTGCTCAATGAGTTCCATCAGCCGTTATCTCATGGTTATTTCCCCTGACCGAAGCCAGGGGAAGTATCTTTAAATCCGGACGTCAGATAAACGTATACGCCGTGATTTTGTTACCCGCCGGATCCCGCAGGTAGGCAGCATAGGCCCCGGGAAGGTGACCACGCGGGCCAGGTTGACCTTCATCAGCTCCACCGGCGGCAAGGCCGGCAGCATGGAAAGCATCAACCTCTTCCGGGGTGGCAGCAGCGAAGCCGACAGTCACCCCGTTAGCGGAAGGTGCTTCACCGTTGCCCGGACGGGCAATGATAAATGCCGGCTTTTCGCGGCCATAGAGTACCCAGCCGTTGCCAAACGGGCCGAGGTTATTGATACCAAGCGTGCCCAGGACGACATCGTAAAATGCGGAGGATTTCTCGACATCGGCTGCGCCAATGAACACATGAGAAAAGATGCCGTCACCAGAAATTACCGGAGTTGTCATTTTCCACTTCCTTCAGTTTGAGTTGATTAAAATTCTGATGGGATCAGTAATGAATCACTGTCCGGATAGATTTGCCTTCATGCATAAGCTCGAAGGCGTCATTGATTTCATCCAGTGTCATCGTATGGGTTACAAATGGCTCAAGGTCAATATCCCCCTTCATGGCATCCTCGACCATACCGGGGAGCTGAGTGCGGCCTTTTACTCCGCCAAACGCGGAACCTTTCCATACGCGCCCGGTGACCAGCTGGAAAGGACGGGTGGAAATCTCCTGTCCGGCCCCTGCGACACCAATGACAACGGACTGCCCCCACCCACGGTGAGCACTTTCCAGCGCTGCACGCATGACGTTAACGTTACCGATACATTCAAAGGTATGGTCAATACCCCACTTGTTGATATCCAGCAGAACATCTTTAATCGGTTTGTCATAATCATTCGGGTTAATGCAGTCAGTGGCCCCGAACTGACGGGCCAGGTCAAATTTTGTCGGATTAGTATCGATAGCGATAATACGTCCCGCTTTTGCCTGACGGGCCCCCTGTACCGCAGCCAGACCAATTGCCCCCAGACCAAAAATGGCAACTGAATCGCCCGGCTGCACTTTAGCCGTGTTATGGACGGCGCCAATACCGGTAGTCACGCCACAACCCAACAGGCAGACGTGTTCATGGTTCGCCTCCGGGTTAATTTTTGCCAGAGAAACCTCGGCCACAACGGTGTATTCACTGAATGTGGAACATCCCATGTAGTGGTAAAGAGGCTGACCGTTGTATGAAAAGCGAGTGGTCCCGTCAGGCATCAGTCCTTTGCCCTGAGTCTCGCGAACCGATACACAGAGGTTCGTTTTACCGGACTGGCAGAATTCACACTCCCCGCATTCAGCGGTGTAGAGCGGAATAACATGGTCACCCGGCTTCACACTGGTGACGCCTTCACCAACTTCAACGACGATACCGGCTCCCTCGTGGCCGAGAACCACCGGGAAAACGCCCTCAGGGTCATTCCCTGAGAGGGTAAAGGCATCGGTATGGCAGACACCTGTGTGGGTGTTTTTAATCAGCACCTCGCCTTTTTTAGGCGGAGCAACATCAATTTCAACAATCTCCAGGGGCTTCCCTGGTGCAAATGCAACAGCGGCACGTGATTTCATACGTAATATATCCTCAATGTAATAATGGCCTCACCTATTTAAGATAGGCACGAACCAGCTCAATCGTATCGTCAACTGATTTACTGACTTCATGACTGTAGCTGTCATTCTGGTCAAAGGTTTCCCGTATGTGGCTCTCCAGCACCTCTGCCATCAGTCCGTTAGCGGCGCCCCGGACGGCGGCGATTTGCTGGAGAACGGAACGGCATTCAGCGCCACTTTCAAGTGCTCTTTCCAGAGCATCAATCTGACCCCGGATACGGCGAACCCGGGTTAGGACCTTTTTTTTCTCTTCAGGAGTACTGGGCATTGCTTACCTCACTGCTCTGTATTTCTTATACTATAGGGGAGTATTACATTAAGATCAACACATACCCCACTATAGTATAATAAATATATCAGAGCACCGGTAATGACTCCAACTTACTGATAGTGTTTTATGTTCAGATAATGCCCGATGACTTTGTCATGCAGCTCCACCGATTTTGAGAACGACAGTGACTTCCTGCCCAGCCTTGCCAGATGCTGCCTCAGATTCAGGTTATGCCGCTCAATGCGCTGCGTATATCGCTTGCTGATAACGTGCAGTTCTCCCTTCAGGCGTGATTCATAAAGCGGCCAGCCATCCGTCATCCATACCACGACCTCAAAGGCCGACAGCAGGCCCAGAAGACGCTCCAGCGTGACCAACGTGCGTTCACCGAATACGTGCGCCACAACCGTCCTCCGTATCCTGTCATACGCGTAAAACAACCAGCGCTGGCGTGATTTAGCGCCGACGTAACCCCACTGTTCGTCCATTTCCGCGCAAACAATGACGTCACTGCCCGGTTGTATGCGTGAGTTTACCGACTGCGGCCTGAGTTTTTTAAGTGTCGTAAAATCGTGTTGAGGCCAACGCCCATAATGCGTGCACTGGCGCGACATCCGACGCCATTCATGGCCATATCAATAATTTTCTGGTGTGTACCGGGCTGAGAGACGGTGTAAGTGAACTGTAGCTGCCATGTTTTACGGCAGTGAGAGCAGAGATAGCGCTGATGTCCGGCAGTACTTTTACCGTTACGCACCACGCCTTCAGTAGCTGAACAGGAGGGACAGCTGATAGAAACAGAAGCCACTGGAGCACCTCAAAAACACCATCATACACTAAATCAGTAAGTTGGCACCATTACCCGAATTACCAGCGTCTGCTCTTGGCACGGAGCGGACCTATTTACTGAGCCGAAGGTCCGCTCAGACTAACTCATTAAAGCCTGGTTGTTTTATCGCATCATCAGCCGTGTTCTGAAGCATTAGCTATGTATCTTCAGGGATGCTGATTTTCCCTCTGCACCAGATAAACCAGAATACAGTTTGATGTCGGTCAAAAAAGACAGCTTTAAGTGCATGAAATGAATAATGTTTCTTGAATGCTGGCAAAGCACTGGGATCGTAGTGTTGATTATTAGACGATCGGTCAATATTATTTATTGACGACTTAATGACTGAACGGTAAACGCCCGGACAAACGAGGTGAACGTGTTTAAATCTTTATTAATCAACAAAACAGATGGACGCTATAGTGCGCAACTTGCTGAAATCGCTGAAAGTGAACTACCGCAGGGGGATGTGGAGGTCAATGTTGACTATTCATCCATCAACTACAAAGACGCACTGGCCATTACGGGCCGGGGCCCAATCGTCCGACGCTTTCCCATGGTGCCCGGCATTGATTTTACCGGTACAGTGTCCGCCAGTTCACATCCCGAATATCAGGCCGGAGATAAGGTTCTCCTGACCGGCTGGGGTGTTGGGGAAAAACACTGGGGCGGACTATCCGAAAAAGCACGGGTAAATGGAGACTGGCTGACGCCGCTCCCGGCTGGCGCTAACGGCAAACACGTAATGGCAATCGGAACAGCTGGGTTTACCGCGATGCTGTGCGTAGACGCACTTCTGAATCATGGTATTAAGCCTGAAGATGGTCCGGTACTTGTTACCGGTGCCAGCGGCGGCGTCGGGAGCATTGCGGCCATGATCCTTGCATCAATGGGGTACCGCGTTACGGCGTCTACTGGACGCCCGGAAGAGGCTGCCTGGCTCTATAAAACGGTCGGTGTGGACGAGATTATTAACCGTTCCGAGCTCTCCTGTCCCGGAAAACCGTTACAGAAAGAACGCTGGGCTGCCGCCATTGATACAGTCGGTAGCCATACGCTCTGCAATGTATGCGCCGGGGTGCGTTATGGCAGTATTGTTGCAGCCTGCGGCATGGCACAGGGGATGGAACTAATGGGGAATGTGGCTCCGTTTATCCTGCGTGGCGTCACGCTGAAAGGGATTGACAGTGTCATGTTCGCGAAGGAAAAAAGAGCGGCGATCTGGCAGCAGGCGGTACAGTATTTACCGGAGTCCAGACTGGATAGCCTGACCACCGTTTATCCGCTGAGTGATGCCATCAATGTGGCCGAAAAACTTCTGAGTGGCGGAATTCGTGGCCGGGCAGTAATTCAGTGTAGCTAATGAAGTGGAAGCCAGGCTCAGCCTGGGTTTGATAATTATTATCAGGGGCTGCGGCCCCTTTTTTACTTTTCAACAGCCGTGTCCTTAGAGGGCTGATAGCGTACTGACTTTTTGAAATAGCTCCAGAAGTCGTACACAGGCTGGGTTGAGCAATAAAGTTTGGCACGCATTACGGCACCCTCCCAACTGCTCCAGAAAATGGCCGCCAGTTGCGTATTATTCATATCGGAACGGATTTCGCCCGAAGATAACGCGTCGGACAGACAGCACGCCACAAGCGCCTGCCAGCGCTCAAGTATTTCGTGGAGCTGTTTGATAAAGGACAGTGGAAGACCCGGACTCTCCTGCATCATATTGCCAACCAGACAGCCCCGGGTGAAATTGTACTTTTTAATGCCGTCGCAGGCATCGTCGATGAAATTTTCCAGACGCATCATTGGTGTGAAGGATGATTCATACAGATGTTTTTGGAGTTTATGCACAAAGAAACTGTCATAGGCGCTCAGAACAGTCTGGGCATACTCTTCTTTGCTCTTGAAATAGTAATAAAATGAGCCTTTAGGAACACTGGCATTTTTGACAATGGCATCGACTCCCGTTGAAAGAAAACCATTCTGCGTGAGCAGTTCAAGCCCGCTTCGGATCAGGTCATTACGGGTATCTGTATAGGTACTCTCTGTTTTTCGTGGCCTGCCTCGCCCACGAATTTCGCCAGTCATGACTTTGCTCCTGCATTTTATTAACGGAAAAGAATAAGTGATTTTGCGCGGAGGCTTCAATCAGTTTATCCCCGGCGGTGACGAGGTGGCCACCTATGCCGACTGGACAGGGGACTGACTATTGCCATAACGCCATCGCAGGTTGCTTCAGTAAACCTGCTAATCCCGTACAATGGCGAATTCGCTATATCCGCTTCTCGCACTTAGCTGCCATAAATCGGCCAGGCAATCACAGGTCATTTCTGTCTCGCAAAGAAGGTGCCGTTTCTGCTTTGCGTTGACACCCCTAAATATTAGAATTAAAAGGAGAGAGTTACTGGAAAAAGGCAGCGGAGGCAGTGACAATCGTGGCTTGAAGCCACTACTCGATGGATGCGGACATGTAGTTGGCGTCATTCGACAAAACTAGCAAACTTCTAATAGTCACCATTTCTCCCGTCTGGCGGGAGTGCTGTCAAATGCCCCCCTCATCTCTGTGTGGGAAATGAAGGGTGAAGGGGAAATAGATGACAGCGTTATTTCTACGCCCAGAATACTGAATACCTTGTACAGACGATCAATACTGGCGCTAGCAGGGTTTGCTTCCAGGCGGGCATAGGTTTGCTGCGTTACGGCAAGCCTCTCAGACACATCTTTTTGCGTGAAGCCCTTGATTTTGCGAAACCCGATTAGCACAGGTCTGAGCTGGTTCAGCGTTTTTATCGGGAACTGATTATTCATAAGTGACCTGCCTCGCAGACTGAGTAGGGAGTACCGCCCTGTAATACAGCAGGTAAGGTGTATTTTGTGTTATACAGACTATAGGCTGTAAAACCTTTATTGAAAAGATGCTGATGTTCCAGGGGCATGCCGAGCATGGACGATTTTCTGCGGGGCGGTATTTCGCTACGGGGGAGATTGCGTTCGGGCAATGTACCGGTGTAAAAAACGTCAATTTTTCAAAACCGCTGTTATCGGGATAAGCTGAAAACTCCGAAGGCAGACACAGCCACGAATAATGTCAGACTTAAACTCTGTAGCTGTCTTCTTTTGCCTGTAAATAACGTCTAGTTTGACTCTGATGAAGGCTGTACCAGGCAGAGAACATGTCACTCTCGGGGCCGGATGATAAAATGTGTTCAACTGGCTGGGCAGGGTAATAGCGAAGAACGTTCTCTGAAATTCGATTCAGCTCAGCGTAACGTGCGCTGTAGGTATGTATAATCCATTGCATCAATTTTGCATCCGTATTATTCGCAGATTACACACAAGAAGCTTAACAATGGCTGAAAGAGTGAGCAGGGATATGTAACAAAAACAAGGGCTTCAAGATGAACTGGATAAAACCGGAGCAGAGCAAGCCCTGTTCCGGTTTGTCAGGCTTTGGAATTTCTTCCAGGCCCCTGCAGCTAGTCACAACAAACACATTAATGTTTTCATTGCTTCAATTCAATATTATTGTGTGAAAGGGATTCCATCGAAATCGGCTTATGCATGCTTAAAACTAAACTGCCCCGGCTGCAGTCATTTGGTTGCTGTGGGCTCTGTACTGTGTCTAATAGTGAAAGAATCTTACGTTATAACGAAGGAAATTGCTGAATGACTCTACGATTGCAGACGGAATCACCCGCTGACCAGGATATGTTTAGAGGCAGCAGTCATGAAAAAGTTGCAGAGAATGTGGCTCAGATCATCAGGACACCTGATGTCAATATTATTGGTCTGGAAGGTGAGCTGGGTTCAGGTAAGTCAACAATATTGAAGTTCCTGCAGAAAAAGCTTAAAGATGATTTTACGTTCATTAACTTTGATGCAGAACGTTACCATCATGGCTCAACTAAAAAAGCGCTTATCGATGTCATCCACCACGGGGTCAGCCTACAATGTCCGGGCTCCCGGGATGTGTTGGATAAGTATAAAAATCTGGCTCTGGGTAACATCGTTGAATACGACAAGAGGGTCAGCAGCAGGCTAAGCTGGTTGACCGTCGTTTTTATTTTACTGTCATTGCTTTCCGTGCAGATGCTTCGTTATGTGCTAACAGACCTTAATCAATATTTTACTAACAAGGAGTCATTATTAGGGTGGCTTTTTTATGTTGAGGTGGCCGCGTTTCTTTCTCCTGCCATTATGGTCGCAGGACTGGCATGCCTGCAGAACATGGAATGGTACAGAAAGAAAGGGTATTCGAGTATTGGTGATTTGTTCAAACGCAACAGTACTGACAGGATTGAAGAGACTTGGCTAGTTAATAAGGAGGTCGGAGCTATTGAGCTGGCTGAAGCTCTGCAGGGATTTACCTCCAAAGAGGTCATTTCCCATGGAGATCGCTTCATCCTTATCATTGATAATCTGGACCGAATCAGTGCAGACAAAGTGAAAGAGCTCTGGAGTGATATGGAGCTTATTGCCGGAGCCACTCATGAACACTTCAGGATAGTGGTGCCCTATTCGGCAAGACAGGTTTCAGCCTCACTTTCTGTGGCGGGTTTCAGCGGGCGTGAGTTTATTGCAAAGCGGATTCCTGTAAGTTTTCAGGTTCCTCCTCTTATTTCGGCAGGATGGCAGGAAGCGTTAAGGCAGTACTGGAAAGAAACAGTAAATGAGGATGCAGGGATAGCGTGCCGGGAAGCAACGGTGTTGCTTGAGCGCTGGAAACCCTCTGAGTATCCTCGTATCACACCGCGATTAATGAAGAAGTTTGTTAATGATATTCATATTCTGAACCTTACCGTTCCTGCAACAGAAGATCATCGCCATATTCTTATTGCTCTCTACTTACTGGTGGTCAGATACGGGGAGCGAGATATTAAAGTATTACTTCGCGATCCCAAAGCTAGTCAGACCGAACCCGGTATTGCTCCGGATGATTTTGACGAGATGCTCTCGCTAACTTATCAACAAATATCCCGAATTTTTAATAACGATACAGAAAGATGGAGCGAATTTCTGATGAGCATCCACTATCAGTCCACGGTGGAGCTTGCCAGGAGCGAGTTGCTTGATACGCCTCTTAAAGACGCGATTGGTGCTATAAATATCCCACGGCTTGAAGAACTGACGGCCTTGTGGGGTTTCGCTGAAGCATGGCAGCGAGTGGCACCACATATTCAGATGCGAGACTGGCTGGTTTCTTATAGCCGGATGGATGAGAAGTGTCAGGCTCTCGCCGAACCGCAACTCAAAGTCGCAGTGCAAATGCTGAATCAGAGTTATGCTGTTTCACTCAGAGAAAAGAATGATGAAGGTTTCGTATTGAGTCTGCAGAAACTGATGGCTGACGGGCGGATAAGCCTAGAGCCTTTCGTCGAAAGGCAAATATCGTTTATTGTGAGTAAACTTGATGAAATTCAGGATTCAGAAAAATTGGAGGCTGAATCCACGCAGACGTTGCTGCAGGAAGCTGATTCATACTCTGTTCTGGCCGGTGAATCACTACTGAATAAAATGGAGAATTTTGTAGATGGCGTATTTTATGTGGAATACCTTGTCAATAATGAAGAGACCTTGTCAAACCTGAAAATTGGCACACTAGATATCGGAAATCACGGTCGGGAGGAGATGTTACGCTATGGAGCTGAGCAACCTCAGATAGACCTTTTTAATCCGGGAATTATCCGGCATATCAATATTGCATCGAAGGCGGTACAGAACGTAATTGGAAAGAATGATGGTACAGGTGGGGCTCAGGTTAGCTCTGCAATAATGACGCTTAAAAATCGTCAGGTTGTTGAGGACGTTATCCATTTCAGAAAAATTGTTCTGAGCCCGGACTGGAATAATAATGTTTTAAATCAATATTATCTTAATAATACGGCGACGAGGAATCTCTTCCCTGCGGAATTTGCTGCACAGGCTGTTGCTCACATGGTGCTCCATGGTAACTATGCCGGTATCGAGTCGTACAGTGAACATATTGGTGAGGAACGGTTTGACCTGGCTTTGGCTGCATATCTTCGTTATCTACGTACTGCCGAGAGTATCTTTATAGCACTTAAGGATAAAAATGTTCTGCCGTACATCAAAAATGCTGTTGGCAGGATTGTTGATTTAGGTCTTCTGGTGAATATACCTGTCCTGAGCTTTGTTAAAGGTCAGTATGACGTCATCAAAGAAGCTACAAATGCAACCTCTCTTTTAATATTTGTGCGAGAGCGTCAAAAAGCACTGTCAGAGAAAATAATTGAGTCTGATGTGAATGCTATGGGTCCAGTATTTCTCCATGACGTATATCAGTCAGGTGAGCAGTTTGATATTTTGAAGAAAAAGCTGAACGCCCTGGCATGTGGAGTATTTAGTTCTTCTGAAAGGCTTATTGAGTGTTTTACGGTTCTTCCTGTGAACATGCGCTTTATCCTTGAACAAATGCAACTTCAGGGGCAGCATATCCGGATGGAAGGTAGTGTGGGTATCTTTGCATCATGGTTCCGTGATGCAGAGCCAGACGTTGTCACAAATGCCGAGAACATTCATTTCCTGTGGTCTTGCCTCGACGATACCCAGAGAGAGACTGTACTTGATGAGTTGCACGATGTCTTACTTGAAAGACATATTCGTATTGACAGCCGTATTGCGATTATTACCCGTTTTCATAATGAGTTGTCGTTTATTGAACCTGAGAAGGCCGTTGAACGCAGGGCTATTGCGGCGCTGTTTAGCGCTTCTGTTGATAATGTATTATTGTCTCAATGGCTTGACCGTCAGACGTTTTCATTTTCATCATGGTCTCCGGAGGACGCCCGTACGGCAACGAGTTGTATAATGAATAACTCGGAGATTTTTCCTCTCATCTGCAGGAATTCACAGTATATTAAAAACAGAATGTTACCAGAGAAAGCGGACGTTACAGAAGATAGTGATACGTTTCCGGACTGAGTTCGTTCTTTAAATCCTATACCTGAAGACCACAGCGGTGGTCTTTGGGAGTTTTTTTATTGCCTGATATACATTAAGCATGTTATATCTTGCTAAGAAATAATCATTCAGGGATTAATCATAACTACTGAAGTTATGTTGTGTTCTTTTCTTTTAAAAATAAATTATTCAGATTTATTTTCTATTGATTTAATGAGGTAGGGAATGACAGAAAGTGCTTTGCTTTTGCGAGAGGCATTTAATGAATCGGTTAACTATATGACATGGTCTTTTTATTCACTGATAACTGCTTACGTTTCGATGGCTTTTTATGATAGAGTTGAGGTTAAGACCCGAATAAATAATTATCTGAATAAGTTACTTTTCGTGATTGCTATGTCCGTTTTTATCCCAAATATGTACTTTGTTTCAATGGTGTTCAGTCAGAAGTTAGGCACCGCAGCTGGCGTTGCGTCATTCATTATTGGGCTACTTTTCATGATGTTAAACTCGGCGCCTGTAATTACTGGTATCGTACAGCAGCGCAAAGATTGAGTTTTATGAGTATAGTCAGTTGGGTTTTCATCTGTTTTATCAGACTTAGAAAAATGAAATCTTTCAATTCATTGATTTTAAACGCAAAAAAATTTCTAAATGATCAGAATTATAGGGTGCTCGCTCTGTTCGATCACCGAGCATGAAGGGCGCATTATTCAGAGCCGCTCTGAAGACTCTATCGTTAACGAGATCGAAGCCATTCGCGACACGGTGCCGGGCTTTACCGGCGTCATCTCCGATCTGGGTGGCCCAACCGCCAACATGTACATGCTGCGCTGTAAGTCGCCGCGCGCGGAGCAGACCTGCCGTCGTCTCTCCTGTGTCTATCCGAGCATTTGCGAACATATGGACACCAACCATGAGCCGACGATCAACCTGTACCGTCGTGCCCGCGATCTGAAGGGCATCAAGAAGATCCTCATCGCTTCCGGGGTGCGTTATGACATCGCCGTGGAAGATCCGCGCTACATCAAAGAGCTGGCGACCCACCATGTGGGCGGCTACCTGAAGATCGCCCCGGAGCATACCGAAGAGGGGCCATTATCGAAGATGATGAAGCCGGGGATGGGGAGCTACGATCGCTTTAAAGAGCTGTTCGATACCTATTCGAAGCAGGCCGGGAAAGAGCAGTACCTGATCCCGTACTTTATCTCCGCGCACCCGGGCACGCGTGACGAAGACATGGTGAACCTGGCCCTGTGGCTGAAGCAGCGTCGCTTCCGTCTGGATCAGGTGCAGAACTTCTATCCGTCGCCGCTGGCGAACTCAACCACCATGTATTACACCGGCAAGAACCCGCTGAGTAAGATTGGCTATAAGAGTGAGGATGTGGTGGTGCCGAAGGGGGACAAACAGCGTCGCCTGCATAAAGCCCTGCTGCGTTATCACGATCCGAAAAACTGGCCGCTGATCCGCCAGGCGCTGGAAGAGATGGGCAAAAAGCACCTGATTGGCTCACGCCGCGACTGTCTGGTACCTGCGCCAACGGTTGAAGAGATGCGCGAAGCGCGCCGCCAGAACCGCAATACACGTCCGGCCCTGACCAAGCACACGCCAATTGTGCATCAGCGTTCGAACGGTGGGGCGAGCACGAAGAAGAGTGTAAAACGTAAGGCCGGTTAAGCCTGTAAAAAAGCCCGGTGGCGCTGCGCTTACCGGGCCTACAAGTCTGAACGTAGGCCGGGTAAGGCGAAGCCGCCACCCGGCTTTTTACTAACCGCCAAACTGGTCCGGATCCGGGCCTAAACGCTTGCCTTTATCCAGCTTCGCAATTTCACCCAGTTCATCTTTATCCAGGCGGAAATCCCACACGTTGAAGTTCTCAGCGATGCGCGACGGGGTGACCGATTTCGGGATCACCACCAGACCGCAGTCCAGATGCCAGCGAATAACAATCTGTGCCGGGGTTTTGCCATACTTATCGGCCAGATCGCGGATAATTTTCTGATCGAAGACCCCTTCGCCGCCCTGAGCCAGCGGGCTCCAGGATTCGGTCTGAATTTTGTGGGTCGCATTCCATGAATGAAGCTGGCGCTGCTGCATCAGCGGGTGCAGCTCAATCTGGTTGATCACCGGGGCGACGCCCGTCTCATCGATCAGCCGTTGCAGATGGTGGACCTGGAAATTACAGACCCCGATGCTTTTTATCAGCCCGGCTTTTTGCAGCTCAATCATCCCTTTCCAGGCCTCGACGTAATGGTCGATAGCCGGAACCGGCCAGTGCATCAGATAGAGATCGACAAAATCGAGCTGCAGCTTGTCCAGGCTCTCCTGGAGGGCTTCTGCCGGACGCTTCTGGTCGTCGTTCCACAGCTTGGTCGTAATGAACAGCTCATCGCGGGGTACGCCAGCGCTGGCAAGGGCCTTGCCGACGCCCTCCTCATTTTTGTAGGCGGCAGCGGTATCAATGGAGCGATAGCCGACTTCCAGTGCTTTATGAATGGCGGAGACGACCTCGTCGTTACCGGCTTTCCATACGCCGAGCCCCAACTGGGGCATTACGTTGCCATCCTGAAGCTTGATTACGGTTTGGTTTGCCATTTTTCCTCCTTCATTGGACATCCACCAGGAGTGATCCCCTGGTGGCGTATGTGCATTAAGCCTGGCCTAAATGCCGAAAAACGGAAGGCAATCGCGTAAAATCAGTTAGCGAGCGGCCTCGTAAATACGGCGGCTTACATCGAGAGTAATGTCATGATGTTCCCCGATTTGCGTCATGCCGTGCTCCTCGAGTTTTGCCAGCAGGGCAGGGATGGAACTGCCGTCCAGACCGTAGCCGGAGAGACGCGTCGGAACACCCAGCTGCTCGAAGAAGTTGCGGGTGGCAGCGATAGCCGCATCGATACGCTCATCTTCAGAACCGGCAGTAATACCCCAGACGCGCTCAGCGTACTGCAGCAGCTTGCCACGCTTGGTGTCGCGTTTTTCATTCCACAGCGCAGGCAGAACCACGGCCAGGGTCTGGGCATGATCGAGGCCGTGCATCGCCGTCAGCTCGTGGCCCAGCATGTGGGTTGCCCAGTCTTGCGGCACGCCGGCACCAATCAGGCCGTTCAGCGCCTGAGTCGCAGCCCACATCACGTTGGCACGCACTTCGTAGTTTTCTGGCTCTTTCAGCGCCAGCGGGCCATCTTCGATCAGGGTCAGCAGAATGCCCTCGGCGAAACGATCCTGAATTTTGGCGTTTACCGGGTAAGTAACGTACTGCTCAACGGTGTGGACAAAGGCATCCACCACGCCGTTCGCCACCTGACGCGGCGGCAGGGTGTAGGTGTAAACCGGATCCAGCACCGCAAACACCGGCTGCACGTGCTCGTTCATAAAGGCCTGCTTGTCGCCGGTGGTTTTACGTGAGATCACCGCGCCTTTATTGGATTCGGAGCCGGTCGCCGGCAGGGTCAGTACAGAGCCCATTGGAATGGCGCTCTTGATGTCGCTGCCGCCGGTTTGCAGGATGTGCCACGGGTCGATGGTTTCATCATAATGGGCCGCCGCGGCAATGAACTTGGTGCCGTCCAGCACCGAGCCGCCACCCACCGCCAGCAGGAAGGTGATCTGCTCGTCACGGGCGATTTTCACCGCCTTCATCAGCGTTTCGTAAGAGGGGTTTGGCTCAATGCCGCTGAACTCGCGCACGTCCATGCCTTCCAGCGCGGAGTAAACCTGATCCAGGACGCCATTCTTCTTCACGCTACCGCCGCCATAGGTAATCAGGACGCGGGCGTTGGCCGGGATCTGCTCGCGCAGATCGGCGATGGCGCCTTTACCAAACAGGATGCGGGTTGGGGTATGCAGATTAAAATTGTTCATTGTTCGTTCCCTTTGGTGGGTGAAAAAACGGGGCGGCACAGAGGGCTGCCTGATGGTGCTCATTGTGGCGAGCGCACGCGCTCCTCTCAATGCACATTCCTGCCGTTGTCTTGCCCATTTCTACACAGTGCTGGAGAAAACAGGAAAAAATGCGCACACTGCAGGTGTCGGAAAACGTACCCGGAGTGAGAGAAGATGAAACGTGAAGCCGTCTGCCAGCAGCTAACGGAACAAATTAAGAAGCTGAAAGATAATGAAAATTATCTTGATACGCTGCTGCCGGATGTTCGTCTGCTGTATGGGACTCAGCCCTACGCCCGCACGCCGGTGATGTATCAGCCGGGTATCATTTTTCTCTTTTCTGGCCACAAAATTGGCTACATCAACGAGCGGGTATTTCGTTACGACCCCAACGAATATCTGCTCCTGACAGTACCTTTACCCTTTGAATGTGAAACTTTCGCGACAGAGGCGGTACCGCTGGCAGGTATTCGCTTAAATATCGATATTCTGCAACTGCAGGAACTGCTGATGGACATTGGCGAGGACGAACTGTTTCGCCCGTCGATGGCGGCGAGCGGCATCAACTCCGCCACGCTGACGGATGAGATCCTCTGCGCCATTGAACGTCTGCTGGACGTGATGGAGCGGCCGCTGGACGCGCGGATTCTGGGTAAGCAGATCGTGCGTGAAATCCTCTACCACATCCTGCTGGGGCCAGGCGGCGGGGCGCTGCTGGCGTTGGTCAGCCGTCAGACCCATTTCAGCCTGATTGGCCGGGTGTTGAAACGCATCGAGAGCCAGTACACCGAAAACCTGAGCGTGGATCAGCTGGCGGCTGAGGCCAACATGAGCGTCTCGGCGTTCCACCATAACTTTAAGTCGGTAACCAGCACCTCGCCGCTGCAGTATCTCAAGAGCTACCGCCTGCATAAGGCGCGGATGATGATGATCCACGATGGTATGAAAGCCAGCGCCGCCGCGCTGCGGGTAGGCTATGAAAGCGCCTCGCAGTTCAGCCGGGAGTTCAAGCGCTACTTTGGCGTGACGCCGGGGGAAGATGCGGCGCGGATGCGGATGATGCAGGGGATGTGATTGACATGTAGGCCGGGCAAACGCAGTGCCGCCCGGCGCTTTTCCCCGGAGGCGCTACGCTTACCGGGGCTACAACGACAGCAGCGCCTCAGGCGTTGCAGTACTTCTTACGGATCACCACCACGATGGTTCCTACCAGCCCTGCGACCAGCAGGAAAATAGGCAGGATCATCAGGAAGGTCATGACCTGATCTTCATGGCGTTTAACGAACGGGATCATACTCAGCGCATAGCCAAAAGTGGTCACGACCCCGACCCACAGCAGCGCGCTCAGCCAGTTAAAGAACTGGAAGCGGCGGTTAGAGAGCCCGGAGATGCCAGCCATGGTTGGCAGCAGCGTACGCACAAAGGCCAGAAAACGCCCGACCAGCAGCGCCAGCAGGCCATGCCTGTCAAACATGCAGTTCGCCCGCTGATGGTATTTATGCGGCAGCTGCGCCAGCCAGCTTTTGACCACCCGCGTATTGCCGAGCCAGCGGCCCTGCAAATAGCTGAGCCAGCAGCCCAGGCTGGCGGCTGAGGTGAGGATCACCATCGTGGGGGTAAAGTCCATCACCCCTTTACCGATTAACGCCCCTGCCAGCAGCAGCAGACTGTCCCCCGGTAAAAAGGAGGCGGGCAGTAACCCGTTTTCCAGAAACAATGTGGCGAACATAACGAAATAGACAATCCCAACCACGTGCGGGTCCGCCAGCGCTGCAAAGTCGTGTTGCCAGAGTGCAGCGATAATATCTTGAATAACAGCCATGGGCTTTCCTGTGGAACAGCATATATAAGGCTATTGTACTCCCTATTTCGTCGGCGGGCTTTGATCGCAGACGCAACAAATCAGACTTTTCTGCAGCTAATGGAGAGAAAAGTGTCCGCGGAGTGTGTTTGTGGCCCTGCGCTATTCAATGCGCGCAAACCCGGCTTGCAGATCGGCAATCAAATCGTCGACGTTTTCCAGGCCGATATGCAGGCGGATCAGGGTGCCGGTAAAGTCCACTTTGCCGCCGGGACGCAGGGCCGCAATCTGCTCTGGCTGGTTCGGCAGGATCAGCGATTCAAAGCCGCCCCAGGAGTAGGCCATGCTGAACAGCGAGAAGTTATCCAGGTAAGCGGCGAGCTCGTCATTGCTCAGGCGTTTATTAAGCACAAAGGAGAACAGACCGCTGCTGCCCGTAAAGTCACGTTGCCAGAATTCATGTCCGACGCTGCCCGGCAGTGCCGGATGGTTAACCTGCGCCACCTGGGGATGCTGCGCCAGCCACTGTGCAATCTGCACGCTGCTTTCATGATGTTGACGCAGACGCACGCCGAGGGTACGCAAGCCGCGGCTGGTCATATAGGCGGTGTCGGCATCCACCATCTGGCCCATCAGATAGGCGTTCTCGCGCAGCTGCTCCCAGCAGCGGGCGTTGGAAACCGCGGTACCAATCATCCCGTCAGAGTGGCCAATCAGGTACTTCGTCGCCGCCTGAATCGAGATGTCGATACCAAAATCGAGCGCCTTAAACAGCACCCCTGCCGCCCAGGTGTTATCAATCATGATGATAGCGTCCGGCGCTTTGCTGCGTACCGCCTGCACAATGGCTGGCACATCATGCACTTCCATGGTGATAGAGCCGGGTGATTCCAGGAACACAATCCGGGTGTTGGGCTGGATCAGCTCGGCGATGTTCGCGCCAATCTGCGGATCGAACCAGTCGGTAGTGACCCCCAGCTTGCTGAGGATTTTGGTGCAGAAGTCCTGGCTTGGCTCGTAGGCGGTGTTGGTCATCAGGATATGGTCGCCCTGCTCAACGAACGCCAGAATGGTATTGGCCACCGCCGCGGCACCGCAGGGGAAGAGCGCACAGCCCGCGCCGCCCTCCAGCTCGCACATCGCTTCCTGTAACGAGAAGTGGGTCAGCGTGCCGCGACGCCCGTAAAACAGTTCACCGTTGGCCCGGTTACGGGTGGCGTGCTTTTTCGCCTCCACGGTATCAAACACCAGCGACGAGGCGCGCTGGATGACGCTGTTCACGGAACCAAGGGTATATTTTTTACTGCGTCCCGCCTGGACAAGGGTGGTATCAAGATGCTTCTCTTTCATGTCTGCGCAACCTGTTTTTATACGTCTGGACGTCCAGACTATCACGAAAGTAAAAATGGTCACCTTAACGGTAGTGGGTTCAGCGGAAAATTTTTTAAAATTTGTTTCCGGGAAATTTTTCCTGCGTAAGCGCAAGGAAAATGAAACGAATTTACGGCACTATGTAAATACTAATGAGAACTACTATCAATTCGACGTTGTTTTGATATTATTATGCTCAGATTTTGTGATTTGCGTCCTGGAGATACCGAGTGGGTAATAATTTGATGCAGACGGACCTCTCCGTCTGGGGTATGTATCATCATGCCGACATCGTGGTGAAGATTGTCATGATCGGCCTGATTCTGGCGTCTGTCGTCACCTGGGCTATTTTCTTTAGCAAGAGCGTAGAGCTTCTTTCCCATAAACGCCGCCTTAAGCGCGAGCAGCAGCAGCTGGCCGAAGCCCGTACCCTGAATCAGGCGAGCGACATGGCCGCCTCCTTCCAGGCGAAGAGCCTGACCACCCTGTTAATCAACGAAGCGCAGAACGAGCTCGAACTTTCTGCAGGCAGTGAAGACAACGAAGGGATTAAAGAGCGTACCGGCTTCCGCCTTGAGCGTCGCGTTGCGGCCGTTGGCCGTCATATGGGACGGGGTAACGGTTACCTGGCGACCATCGGCGCGATTTCGCCGTTCGTCGGTCTGTTCGGTACCGTCTGGGGCATCATGAACAGCTTTATCGGCATCGCCCAGACGCAAACCACCAACCTCGCGGTTGTGGCGCCCGGCATCGCCGAAGCGCTGCTGGCAACAGCCATTGGTCTGGTGGCGGCAATCCCGGCAGTCGTGATCTATAACGTCTTCGCCCGTATGATTGGCAGCTACAAAGCGACCCTCGGCGACGTTGCCGCTCAGGTCCTGCTGCTGCAAAGCCGCGATCTGGATCTCAGCGCCAGCTCGGCTAAGCCGATTCGTTCTGCTCAGAAATTTCACGTAGGTTGATTCGTCATGGCAATGCGTCTTAATGAAAATCTGGACGATAACGGCGAAATGCACGAAATCAACGTGACGCCGTTTATCGACGTTATGCTGGTTCTGCTGATTATCTTCATGGTGGCGGCGCCGCTGGCGACCGTAGACGTGAAGGTGAATCTGCCTGCGTCATCCAGTCAGCCGCAGCCGCGCCCGGAAAAACCGATTTATCTCTCTGTAAAAGCCGATAAATCTATGTTCCTCGGCAACGATCCGGTGACCGATGAGTCGGTGATCCCGGCGCTGAACGCCCTGACCGAAGGCAAGAAAGAGACTACCGTCTTCTTCCGCGCCGATAAGACGGTCGATTACGAAACCATGATGAAGGTAATGGACACGCTGCACCAGGCGGGTTACCTGAAAATTGGTCTCGTCGGCGAAGAGAAAGCGGCGGCGAAATAAAGAGAAACGGCAACCCACGGGTTGCCGTTTTTGTATTTGCCGGATGGCGCCTGCATGCGAAACGTAGGCCGGGTAAGGCGAAGCCGCCACCCGGCACTGCACCATCAGCCTAAATGTTCCCCACCGCACACGCCGTGCACTTCTGCGGTCACGTAGCTGGACTCCTGACTTGCCAGATAGACATAGACCGGCGCCAGCTCCGCAGGCTGCCCTGCGCGCTTCATCGGCGTCTGCTGACCAAACTGCGGGAGCTTCTCCTGAGGCTGACCGCCGGAGACTTGCAGCGCCGTCCAGATAGGACCAGGGGCTACCACGTTGACGCGCACGCCGGTCTCAGCCACCTGTTTCGCCAGCCCGCGGCTGAAGTTGAGAATAGCCGCTTTAGTGGAGGCATAGTCCAGCAGGTGCGGGCTCGGCTGATAGGCCTGAATCGAGGAGGTGGTGATAATGCTCGACCCGGCGGGCAGTAGCGGCAGTGCCTCCTGGGTAATCCAGAACAGAGCCAGCACGTTCACGGCATAGGTCTGCTTAAACTGCTCGGTGGTGATATCGGCAATCTTCTCCACCGCCACCTGCTTACCGGCTACCAGCGCCAGCACGTCCAGCCCACCCAGCTCCTGATGGGCTTTATGTACCAGCGAGCGGGCAAATTGTTCATCGCTCAGGTCGCCAGGGATGAGCACCGCTTTGCGCCCGGCCTCTTCAATAAGCTGCTTAACCTGCTGGGCATCCTCTTCTTCGGCGGGCAGATAGTTAATGGCGACGTCTGCTCCTTCACGCGCGTAAGCGATGGCGGCAGCGCGTCCAATCCCGGAATCGCCCCCTGTCACCAGTGCCTTACGATCCTGTAGTCTGCCGCTGCCTTTATAGCTCTTTTCGCCGCAGTCCGGCACCGGGTCCATCTTGCTCTGCAGCCCCGGTACAGGCTGTTTCTGCTTGGGATATTCGCCGGTGTAGTACTGGGTTGTCGGATCCTGAATTTTGCTCTGAGAGTTTGCCATAGGTGTTCTCCTTGAGGGGTTAATCAGACTTTAAGCTTAGGAGAATCAACTGGGCTGTGAGGATTATTCAGGATAATCCTTAAAAGAAATGGGCTGAGCAGAAACAGGCGAGACGGCAGGGTTCGGCGAGAGGTTACGGCTTTTGCGGTGGGATGTCCGCTTTCGCGGCCAGTACCTCTTCATTCAGCGCAACGGTGGTCACGCTGGTGGTGCGATAGCCTTCATCAGCCAGCTTACGGGTGACGCGCAGGGTCGCGGTTTCACGTGCCAGAATATATTGATAATTGGTTTCCAGGCGCGCCAGTATTTTTTCTTTTAAATCCGGACGCTGTTGCATAATGGCGTTTATTGTCGCGCCATAGATCTCTTCTTTTACCTGCAATGGATAAATTTCACGGCGATTCTGCCATTTCAGACGCACCAGGCCCGCCGGAATGGAGAGCAGATCTTTAGCAATTCTTTGTATTTCAGCATTTTTAATCTCTTTAAGTGCGGCAAGGTTTTGCTCTAAGATAAATTCATCGCTTTTTTTGTCATCTAAAGCTAAATAAACGTTGTTATTATCAACATCCTTCACGTTATTCATCCTCTAGCGTATAAAACACAGGCGTGTTTTTTTCGCAGGTAATAAGATTCAACCAGATTTCATTACCGGCTTCGTTAATCTCATCGGTTTTTTCCGCCAATATTTGACTTAGTGCCTGGGCATCTATTTCCCCCTCCGCCTGCAAATCATTCAGCAGCCGGGCGAACACCTCGATTTTAACTACCCGAAATAACCGGTCTTTAATATGCCGATCGTGCTCTTCAAGCAACATATTGCGGGAGTTACCGGTACGGGTAACGCCAATTAATATATCTGGCGCGTAATCAGCGAGTGTTCTTTTCCCCTTAGTGAAATTGGCATTGCTTTCTGCTTCTGGCGGTTTTGGTTCCACGGAAGAAATGTGAAACTTGGCCGGAACCAGATTGTCGGGCAACATTTTATATTTCCTTTAATTTCAACGGGGTAGGGTTGTCTGGAGTGTGAGATTCGTTGACAATAACATGAGGCAAATTTAAAATCAAAAAAAATGGAGCCTGCCTATATGAACAGCATTTTTTATACTGTCATTACTTTGTTATTGCTTACCGCCGTAGTTCTTTTATTGATGCGCGAGTTCAATAAAAGTAGCGATGTGGGGAGCGCGCACGTCCCGCCTCAGCCGGAGCGGATGTCAAAAGAAGAGGGCGAAGACCATTTTTCTGTGTTAATGAATGCGATTACCCCGGTTTGGTACTGGCGCGTTAACCATGAATATATTGATTTCCTCCATGCCACAATTAAACGAATGAATATGGTGGAAATAAATAGCATTCCTGACCTGTTTGAGGCGCAGCGTCGTTGCAGCGATCTTAACTCGGCGGTCTACAAATATTACGACAATATCAAGAAGCGCTGCCTGAACGGCGAAAAAGTGTCGCACACCGATCTGGAGGTGATGAACCTGCGCCAGTGTTTTCGCGAGTTCAGCCTCGAGGCGTATCCCTCGCTGGTGGTGCTGGTGTGGCCTGAGTATCAGCGCCCGGTGGTAAAGCCTGAGCAAGTGTAGGGGATCTGTTGTTTAGTTGTTGCAAACAATTTGGGCCATTGCGATATACTGCACACTGGTTTCGTTTGCAGACAGGACTCTATGGAACGCTTTTTTGAAAACGCAATGTATGCCTCCCGCTGGTTGTTAGCCCCGGTCTATTTTGGCCTCTCGCTGGCGCTGGTGGCGCTCTGTATTAAATTCTTTCAGGAAATTTTTCACGTTCTGCCGCATATATTCAGCATCGCTGAATCTGACCTGATCCTGCTTTTGCTGTCGCTGGTGGATATGACGCTGGTGGGCGGCCTGCTGGTGATGGTGATGTTTTCGGGCTACGAAAATTTCGTCTCGCAGCTGGATATCTCCGCGGATAAAGAGAAGCTGAGCTGGCTTGGCAAAATGGATGCGTCGTCGCTGAAAAACAAAGTGGCGGCGTCGATTGTGGCGATCTCCTCCATTCACCTGCTGCGGGTGTTCATGGATGCCAAAAATATCCCTGACAACAAGATGATGTGGTACGTGATTATCCACCTCACGTTTGTGCTGTCGGCATTTGTGATGGGATATCTGGACAAGCTGAGCCGCAAATAAGACAAAACGCCTGATGGCGCTGCGCTTATCAGGCCTACGGGGAGCCTGTAGGTCGGGTAAGCGCAGCGCCACCCGACACTATCCGCTGAAATTATTTATCCGAAGAGGCTTGCCACAGATTCAGCTGCCCGTCGGCCACATGCTGGTCAATCCGCTGCAGCTCCTCTTCGCTAAAGTGCAGGTTATTCAGCGCCTGCACATTCTCCTCCAGCTGCTCCGTCCGGCTGGCGCCAATCAGTACCGAGGTGACACGCTCATCTTTCAGCAGCCAGCTCAGCGCCATCTGCGCCATCGTCTGTCCGCGCGCCTGGGCCATCTCATTGAGCAAACGCAGGCTGTTCAGGTTGGCTTCGGTCAGCATATTTTCCGTCAGGCCGCGCGCCTTTTTGCCCTCACGCTGCATGCGGGAGCCGTCAGGAATACCGTTCAGGTATTTTCCGGTCAACAGCCCCTGGGCCAGCGGCGTAAAGGCGATGCAGCCGGTGCCGTTAGCGGCCAGGGTATCCAGTAAGCCGCTCTTGTCCACCCAGCGGTTAAGCAGGTTGTATGAGGGCTGGTGGATAAGCAGCGGGATTTTCCACTCGCGCAGCAGCTCCGCCATTTTCTGGGTCCGCTCCGGCGACCAGGAGGAAATGCCCACGTACAGCGCTTTCCCGCTCTGCACCGCCTGCGCCAGCGCAGAAGCGGTCTCCTCCATTGGCGTGTTTTCATCGACCCGGTGTGAATAGAAGATATCCACGTAGTCCAGCCCCATCCGCTTGAGGCTTTGATCGAGGCTGGCGAGCAGATACTTGCGCGAACCGCCCGCACCGTAAGGCCCCGGCCACATGTCATAGCCCGCTTTGGTGGAGATAATCAGTTCGTCGCGATAAGCCGCGAAATCATCGCGCAGCAGGCGGCCAAAATTTTCCTCCGCGCTGCCCGGCGGTGGGCCATAGTTATTGGCGAGATCGAAATGGGTGATGCCGCAATCGAAGGCTTTTCGCAGCAGGGCGCGCTGTGAGTCGAGGGCGTGGACGTGGCCGAAGCTGTGCCACAGGCCGAGTGACAGGGCGGGTAAGCGCAGGCCGCTTTTACCGCAGTAACGGTACTGCATCGTCTCGTAGCGGTCAGGGGAGGCGTTCCAGGGCATGATGTCTCCTTTCTTAGTGATTGATTTTCGAAACAGCGTTTCTATTCTAACCTTAGTTCGTTCACAATTCATGGAGATATGCGATGACGCGTATGACCGCCAAAGACTTTCCTCAGGAATTGCTCGACTACTACGACTATTACGCTCACGGCAAAATCAACAAACGTGAGTTCCTCAATCTGGCTGCCCGTTATGCGGTTGGCGGCGTCACGGCGCTGGCGCTGTTTAATATGCTTAAGCCCAATTACGCCCTCGCGGAGCAGGTGAAATTCACCGATCCCGATATCCTGCCCGAATACATCACCTATCCCTCCCCGGACGGCCATGGCCAGGTGCGCGGCTATCTGGTGAAACCGGCCAAAGCCACCGGCAAAGTGCCGGCGGTGGTGGTGGTTCACGAAAACCGCGGGCTCAATCCCTACATTGAGGACGTGGCCCGCCGGGTAGCGAAAGCGGGCTACATCGCCCTGGCGCCGGATGGCTTAAGTTCGGTGGGCGGTTACCCCGGCAATGATGAGGAGGGCAAGATCCTGCAGCAGAAGGTCGATCCGACGAAGCTGATGAACGACTTCTTTGCCGCCATCGGGTTTATGCAAAAACACCCGGACGCTACCGGTAAAGTGGGGATCACCGGCTTTTGCTACGGCGGCGGTGTCTCTAATGCCGCCGCGGTCGCCTGGCCAGAGCTGGCCTGCGCGGTCCCTTTTTATGGCCGCCAGCCACCGGCGGCGGATGTCGCCAAAATTAAGGCGCCGCTGCTGCTGCATTACGCCGAGCACGACAAGAATGTTAACGAGGGGTGGCCTGCCTATGAGGCCGCGCTTAAAGCTAACGGTAAGGTGTACGAAGCCTGGATCTATCCGGGGGTCAACCACGGGTTCCATAATGACTCTACCCCGCGTTACGACGAACCTGCTGCCGAATTAGCGTGGAAAAGAACCCTGAGATGGTTTGAGAAATATTTGAGTTAAGAAAATACCCGGCAGCCTCAGGCTGCCGGGTAGGCGTGGTCATCAGAAGCTGTAGCTCATACCTGCCTGAACACTGGCGTCGTTATCGACATCGCCCGTGCCATAGTAAATGCCGGTATTTACCGAGAAGTTGTGCGCGATAGTGGCATTCACGCCCGCACCAAACATTCCCATGCTGTTGTTATGACCTGCGGTGTTGTGATAATCCGCTGCCTGGATATCGGTATCATCGCTGAACTCTTTCTGCACGCGGGCATCCAGCCATGGCATGATCTGCACGTTTTTGTTCAGATCGGTCAGGGTGGTGGTCAGACGCAGACCCGCGCCGCCGTTCCAGGAGGAGACCTGGCTGTCAGCAAAGGTCACTTCTCTGTCGGAGAAGCCGTTAGCTTTGGTCTGATCCCAGCCGAGGATGGCGTATGGTTGCAGCACGGTTTCGCCTGGCAGCAGCACGTTCACCCCGGTACGAGCCTGAGCCATATACAGGCTACCGTCTGTGGAGCCGTGCAGCGCTTCGGTCATGCCGCTGGTGTCGCCAGTGACGTTATGCGCGGAGAGGGAGTAGCGCATATCGCCATAGCTGAAGCTGGCGTCGGCGAACATGCCCCACTGACGACCGTTCAGCGCCTGCTGCCAGCCGCCATACAGGCTGTAGTAGTTACCATAGACGGTGTCCTTGAAGCTGTCCGGGCCGTTGGCGGTATCTTCAACGCGGCTACGGGTCCAGGCCAGTGCCACGCCGCCGGTTACGCTGTCCCCGTTAGCGAGGTACGCCGTCCAGTCAACGCCTCCCTGTGCGCCCTGAGTGATGCTCTTGTAATCCACATCGTTGCTGAAGTTACCGTTCTGATAGAGGAAATCTCCCCACAGCTGGGCCCCTTCCTGCTGTTCACCTGTCAGGCCAGCAAAGTGCAGGCGATCCAAATGGCTGGCGATGTCATCAGTGACCTGATGGCCCGCCTGTTCGGCTGCATCCAGCCCGGCGACTAATCCCTGGACATCGCTGGCCAGTGCGCCACGTGAGCTGTTAAAGACAATATTCCAGTCCTGGCTGTTATCGCCAGGCACAATGCTCAGAGCATTGTTGTAGTTATAAGCCGCGCTGCGGTTTTCAACCTGCTGCTGACCGTTGCTGAAGGTCGCATTGGCGGCCGTTTCCGGCGTGGTGGTTGCCGTAGTCGTGGTAAAGGACCCCAGCACGATGTTCTGCTGATTGAGCGCCGAAGAGGTAATGTTATTGACTACCACAGCGTTACGGGAGCCGGTGATCTGGCCGAAGTTAACCCGGCTATCGGTGCTCATGTTCACTACGGCATTACTACCCGTGGTGTCGGCGGTCAGGGTGGAGCCGTTTTGCAGACTCCATGTAGTTGAATCGTTAATGGTGTCGAGGCTGATGCTGTTATCGCTGGTGGTATTCACAGTTTCAAACTGATTAATTTGCCCGGAAATAGAGCTACCCGCATCCATCGACAGGGTATCGTTGCCGTCTCCGCCGCTGACATTACCGGTGACGTGGGAATCATTCACCAGGACCACCGTATCATCGCCTGCGCCGGTCGTAATATTGCCGTCAACGTTAGCACCGTTTTGCAGAGTAATGGTGGTATCGCCACTGTTCTGGCTGGCATTCAGGTCGCCATTAATGGTGCTGTTATCCACCAGAACGGTATTGGTGGAGTTACCGTCCAGCGTCACATTGCCGTTCACGACGCTGTTATTGGTGAATGACAGGTTGGTCTGGCCTTTTTCGTTAATAACCCCGATGTCGCCGGTCACGGTGCTGTTGTTCAGTGCCAGCGTATCCTGAGTGGTACCGTACAGTGCCACTGCCAGATCGCTAAAGGCATCAACGTTGATATTCTGGAAGGGCTGGTACTGGCTCAGTGTTTCTACGATGGTATCGAGATTTTGCGCCACCTGGCTGTTAGTTGCATCCACGCTGGCGTTCGTCAGGGTAAGGGAGGTATCGGATTTATCGCTGCCGACGTAGATACCGCCATTATCCATGATGCTGTCGCTCATGGCGATGGTTTGGGTGCCCTGACCGGCGCTGATAATACTGCCATGCAGTGCGCTGTCGTTGCTGATATTCACGTCGTGGTACCCTGCATCGAGCGGGTCGAGATAGATGGCGGCGCCCATCATATAATCTTTGTCTCGCTGATAGGCCCCGTCGCTGTTCTGGCCGTTCAGCGTGGAGTCATTGACGTTGATCGTTGTATTGGTGGTCTTGAATGCGGAACCGACTTCAATCATATCCACTTTGGCATTGTCAGTGACGTTAATATTCACGGTACCGCCATTGCTTCCTTGAATATAATAACCGGACATGTCCGTACCTGTCACAGTTAAGGTCTGCGTATCGCCTGTTTTACGGTCACCATCCATATAAATATTGGTTGCTGTTTCATTTGCCATAACGGCATCAGTGACCCCTGGATCCTGATAGAAACTGCCGTCCGGATATTCTTTCAGGCCGCAGGTCTGGGTGGTGTCACCATTCTGGCAAGGCGTGGCAGGGGTCTCGCCTGCCTGGGCAGCAAACGAGGCAAGTGACAGTAATACACACTGTGACAACAAGGTCCTTTTCATTGAAATACGCATTTCTTCATCTCTTATAACCGGATCAAAGTGAATTCTTTTTAAACCAGATATGCGTAATTAAGAACTTTCTCAGACGAAAAGGGTGTAATGAAATTTGAAATTATATCAAGCCATTAAATGACCATTTTTATAAAAACAAATGATTGGTTTTTCTAAATATATCTGTTTTGTGAATGTTACAGTTTTATTAACGTACAAAAAGTAAGACTTTTTCCGCTTGAACAGGAAAATTCTCTGTCAAGAGAGATCGGAGGACTAACCCTTTAGAGTTATGTGGATTATGAATGGAGAGTCTGATTTACATTTGTAAATTTTATGAAATCTAATATCACGTTATTTAGAGGGGTATTTGTCCTGGCGTGATTATCCTTTTCCGGCCCGGTAAACAGAAATGAAAAGTTTTATAAAAATAACCAGGAAAAGGTATTGCTTCGCCTTTTCTTGCCGATAACGAGGGTAATACTCGCCTCCGGGCGACATCTCCCTCAGGCAAGGAAAGAGTTATGCGTATATTTCGTAATCTTACAATCCGGTTCGTGATGCTGACGATTCTGGGTATCTTCTGTTTAATGTGGGCGGGCGTGGGATTGTATGGCTCATGGGCGCTCTCCCGCGTGGCGGATGGCAATGAGGTCGATCGCCAGCTGGTCAGACAGATGACGGTGCTCAGCCAGGGCAACGATCAATACTTCCGTTTTGTTACCCGGCTGAGCCGCGCGATGGAGACGCAGGCGGCAGGCGGCAAGGCCGATTTTGCCGCTGTGCAGCAGGCGCTGGATACCATGAGCATCAGGCTCGACGAGCTGAAAGCCATGTCGCCGGGGCCAATGGATGCCGACGTCTCCGCCCGGGTGATCGCCAGCTGGCAGGCGTTGCTGGATAACGGCGTTAAGCCCCAGATGCAGCTGGCTCAGCAGGGCAACCTTGAGGGCTATCGCCAGCAGGCGAACAATGTCACCCCACCGCTAAGCCGCGCCTTTGGCGAGAGCGCCGGACAGTTCAATAAGGCCGCCGACACGATCCTCGACACCACCCGGGTGACGGTGGATGGCTTCACCAGCACTACCCGCACGGTAATGATTACCGCAACGATTATCGGCCTGCTGATCCTGCTGTTCGCTGACCGTTATCTGGTTGCCATGCTGGTGAAACCTCTTGAGCAGCTCCGCCACCATTTCCGCCTGATTGCGCAGGGGGATCTTAGCCAGCCGATCGCGCCTTTTGGCCGTAACTGTGTGGGGCAGCTGGTACCGCTGCTGACGGCGATGCAGGAGAGCCTGCGCGAGGCGGTGAGCACCATCCGCAACGGCAGCGAGAACATCTGGCGCGGGGCGACGGAGATCTCCAGCGGCAATAACGATCTCTCGTCCCGTACCGAAGAGCAGGCAGCGGCGCTGGAAGAGACCGCCGCCAGCATGGAGCAGCTCACCGCCACGGTGAAGCTAAACGCGGATAATGCCCGGCAGGCCAGCGAGTTGGCGGACGTCGCCTCTGTCAGCGCCAGTCGCGGCGGCGCGCTGGTGGAAAATGTGGTCAGTACCATGACCGGGATCTCCATCAGTTCGAAGAAGATTGCGGAGATCACCAGCGTCATCAACAGCATCGCCTTCCAGACCAATATTCTGGCCCTCAACGCGGCGGTGGAAGCGGCGCGGGCGGGCGAGCAGGGGCGTGGCTTTGCGGTAGTAGCCGGTGAGGTACGGAATCTCGCCAGCCGCAGTGCGAACGCGGCAAAAGAGATCGAGGGGTTAATCTCTGACTCCGTCTCCCGCGTGGAGGAGGGGGCCAAACTGGTGACCGAGACTGGCACCACCATGGAGGCGGTGCTGCGCGACATTACTGGCGTCACCACCATCATGAAGCAGATTGCCAGCGCCTCGGAAGAGCAAAGCAAAGGCATTTCGCAGGTTGGGGTGGCGATCACCCAGATGGACGGCGTGACCCAGCAGAATGCCTCGCTGGTGGAGCAGGTGTCGGCGGCGGCTTCCGCACTGGAGCGCCAGACCGAAGAGCTGCAACGTTCGGTGCAGAAGTTCCGTCTGGCAGACTAACGCCGGGCAAGCTGCGCGTCGCTGATCAATTGCGTCACCTGCGACAGGTGACCAATTTTCACTTCGCTGGAGCGCTGAAACTTGCTTTTGTCGATCAGCAGCAGCGACTGGCTGGCGCGGCCCAGCAGCTGCGATTTAAACCCGGCGCTGTGCGGGGTGGGATCCCACATCACACCCTGCTCATCCACCCCTTCACACGAGAAGATAAACAGGTCAATTTCCAGCGATTTCAGCAGCGTCACCAGGGCCGGATTCACATAGCAGCGGTATTTGCGCTCCAGCGTCCCGCCCGAGCAGATCAGGGTGATGCGCTCGCGCTTCGCCATCTCATGACAGATGGGCAGGCTGTTGGTAAAGACCGTCAGAGCGATATCCGGCAGCTGCCGCGCCAGGTGAAAGCAGGTTGAGCTGGCATCCAGGGCCAGCGTCATGCCTTCGCTGACCCAGTCCAGCGCATGACGGGCGATATCGGCTTTATCCGCGTAGTGACTTTTCAACCGCGCGCCAAAGGGCTCTCCGCCGTCGCGGTGATCCGGGTGGATCGCCCGCGCCCGCCCGTGATGGCGCACGATCTTGCCCTGCTGCTGCAGCAGTTTCAGATCGCGCCGAATCGTCTCTTTACTCACGCCAAGCGCGGCGGCCAGCGCCTCTGTTGTCAGCCAGTCGGAGGCCGCCAGCAGGCGGATAAGATCCTGATGACGGGAGCTTTTCATGGTTCTGTTCCGGTACGGGTGAAGGCGAGCGGCGTCTGGCCAATCGCCACGCCGTTTTTGCCGGTGTGCTTAATCTGGTACATCGATCGGTCGGCACGGCGCAGGGCATTGACGAAATCATCCTGCTCCATTACTTCGTCAATACCTACCGAGGCGCCGACCTGCGCCTGGCCATTATCCAGCTCGAACGGCGTCAGCGCCGCCTGCAGACAACGGTGGGCGGTGCTGTTCACCAGTACACTGGAAAGCGGGAAAGGCAGCAGTAGCACAAACTCATCGCCACCCAGACGGCCAACAACGGCCTCCGGCGGGCAGGCATCGCGCAGGCGTTGGCTGATCTGGATCAGCAACTCATCGCCGCTGCGATGACCAAAAGTGTCGTTCACCGTTTTAAAATCATCGAGATCGATAAAGGCGATGCTGAGCGGCCCCAGGGCCTTAAGCTGGGCGAAGTGCTTAAGCAATGCGTGACGGTTGGCAAGGCCAGTGAGCGGATCGTGATTAGCCAGCTGGGCCAGTTGCTCTTCGTACTGCTTCTCTTTGGTCATGTCGATATGGGTGCCGGTCACCTTCAGGGGGTTGCCGTTTTCATCCCAGTCCGTCACCCGTCCGCGGTCCAGCACCCAGGTGACGGTGCCGTTTTTGTGCTGCATGCGGTGCAGCGCTTCATAGAAGGGGGTTTTGCCGTGCAGGTGATCGTAGAAGGCATCCAGCACGTTCTGTTTGTCATCCGGATGCAGATGCTCACGCCAGATCTCAAACTGCGCGTTCAGCTCCTTGGGCTGATAGCCCAGCATCGCACCCCAGCGGCGGTTATAGATAATCAGCTTGCCGGTAGGAACGTCGAGCTGCCATAAACAGAGACCGGTTCCGTCGAGCGCAGCACTGAGCTTGTTTCGGGCGTCACGCGCCAGCCTGGCAAGCCGGGCATTGTGCTTTTTGAGATTCTGAATCTGTTGTTTCAGCGCCTTTTCTGACATGCGAATAATCTGAAGAAAGAAATTATTGATGCCAGTTTACTGGATGGAAGTAAATATGGTGTTGAAAAAAGAGAGGGATTTGCGTTAAGGCTTATATTGAAGGTCTTATAAACAGCCAGGAAATAAGAAATGAGGGGCCTGAAAAAGCCAGGTGGAATAATCACCTGGCATTTTTATTAGTGGGTCGCTTCGCCGACCAGGCCGCCCGCCCCTGCGCCAAGGGCGGCGCCTTTGAGAACGCTATTGCCGGTTACGGCGGCTGCACCAGCCCCTACAGCGGCACCAATGGCTCCCCCCTTACGCGCGGCTTTGCCTTTCTCACCGTTTTTAAACATTGCCCCGGTACCCGCGCCAACCACCGCGCCACCGACGGTGGATTTTACGCTTTTCCCGGCTACTGCGCCGATGGTGGCACCCACCAGCGCCCCGGTAGCGGTTTTATCTGCCGCCAGGCTGGTAGCAGAGAAGATCAGCGCGCCGATCATCAAAGTGATTTTCATGGTTTTCATGGCTGTTCCCTTATAAATATGCAGTGAGACGTTGGGGATACTGCCAGCTGCGCGGTTTGCCAGGTAGGCCAATAATGCCGTAGTGGGGAAACTCAACGTAATCTGACCGTCGCCGGGCGGTGGCCCGCCCGGCACAGGGGTTAGCCCTGACGTTTATCTTCAGTGTTGGTATCAAAATCGCTTGCCGCATGGCGCTCATGCAGCTGTTCGCTCAGCTCGCCATTGGTGCGGTTGACGATACGCCCGCGCTTCACCGCCGGACGGCTGGCGACATCCTTCGCCCAGCGCTGAACGTTCTTGTAGCTTTCGGCATCGAGGAACTCTGCCGCGCCGTAAACCTGGCCCAGCGCCACGCTGCCAAACCACGGCCAGATGGCAATGTCGGCGATGGTGTACTCTTCACCCGCCACGTAGCGACCCCGCGCCAGCTGTTTATCCAGCACGTCGAACAGACGTTTGGCTTCCATGGTGAAGCGATCAATGGCGTACTCGATTTTTACCGGGGCATAGTGATAGAAGTGGCCGAAACCGCCGCCAAGGAACGGGGCAGCGCCCTGCAGCCAGAATAGCCAGTTCAGGGTTTCCACTCGTCCAGCCGGATCTTTTGGCAGGAAGTGGCCGAACTTTTCCGCCAGATAGAGCAGGATATTGCCGGACTCAAACACCCGGGTTGGCGGCGTGGTGGAGTGGTCGCGCAGGGCCGGAATTTTAGAGTTCGGGTTGACCTCAACAAACCCGCTTGAGAACTGATCGCCTTCGCCGATGCGGATCAGCCATGCATCATATTCCGCACCGGTGACGCCGAGCGCCAGCAGCTCTTCCAGCAGAATAGTGACCTTCTGGCCGTTTGGCGTACCCAGTGAATAAAGCTGCAACGGATGTGAACCGACCGGCAGGGTTTTCTCGTGAGTAGCGCCTGAGATTGGGCGGTTGATGCTGGCGAACGCGCCGCCGCTGTTGTTCTGCTTCCATTCCCAGACTTTCGCTGGCTGGTAGTTATTCTCGGACATGTTGATCTGCCTTTTTGTGGAGGTGTTGAGGCAGTGTAGCAGCTGTGCCGTGAACGGTTTAACGAACTGAGCGCATCAGATTATGCGCTCAACGGGATGCCTGCAGGTGTGCTAAAAACATAATGTTTTACCCGGGTAAAAAGACGGGGCCCCTGAGGGCCCCGTTGAAGGGACATAACAATCAGAACGACTTGCGTAAACGCAGGCTGAAAGTGTGTGCCTGGTAACGGTCGCCGGCCTGCAGGTTGTAACGCGCGTCAAAGCTCAGATCGTTGGCGTCGTAGAGCGTGGTGCCGATAGCTACGCCGGCCATATCTTTCACCGGTGAGGCTCCTTTGGTGATAAAGCTGGTTTCTCCCACGGCATCGGCGGCATAGGTCGCATGGCTGCTGACCTGGCGGTTATCGTACTGGTGGATCCAGGAGAGCTGGGCAAACGGCGTCAGATTACCCAGACCGGTGGAGAAGCTCTTCTCCAGGCGGGCGCCGATATCGCTGACTACCGACTGCGTATGGGTGCTGCTGACATCCAGCGCCATCCCATTGCCGCCAGTTTCGCTGTAGCCCTCCACATGCTGATAACCGTAGGTCAGGCCCGCGAGCGGGGTCAGTACCACGTCGGCTGGCAGCGTGATCGGGTAACCCAGCTCGCTTTGCAGAGTGACCGACTGGCCGTTGAACTTGCCGTGCGCCGCGCCGGAGAAACCGGTGAAATCGGCGCGGCGAACGGAGCTGTAGTTCTGACGGTTCAGGCCCGCGGAGAGGTTCAGATACCACGGATTGCCGGTGTAGGCCGCATAACCAATCACCCCATAGTTATCGGCGGTGGAGTTGTTGCCGCTCAGGTTGTCTTTACCATGTACGGAGGTGTTGCTGTAGTTCAGCGCCGCGCCCAGACGCCAGGCGTCACCCAGGGCACGGTCGGCACCGATGATCAGGCCGCCAAATTTCGCTGAGTAACCGCTCACGTCGTCACTGCTCTGCTGGCGGGCATAACCGCCGAACGGCTGACCCCAGACAATCCAGTTTTCTGCGTAGTCATCACCGGTTGCCACCCCGCTCACGCCGGAGGCCTGTGGATTACGCACGGCATCGATGTGAGCACCCACTACGGCCTGAGCGGTAGAGATGGCAACGGTTGCCGCTGAGCTGGTGTTGAGATTCTGGCTGGTAGAGAGACGCTCGCCAACGCGGTTCGCCTCCTGTTTATCTTCAATTGCCAGCGAGGCGTTATACAAATTCAGCAGTTGCGGTGAGGCGATACCGGAGTAGCTCGCCAGCCCGCCCAGTGACGCGGTAGCGCTTGGGATAGTGGCATAGCCCCGTTTGGTCGGCTGAGCAGGTGTGGGTTCCGCTGGCACAGGCTGGGTCGGCTGTGCCGGGGTCGTAACGACCGGCGGGGCGATCTCAGGCTCGGTCACCACAGGCGGGGTCACTTCTGGCGTCGGCTCAGGCTGCGGCTGCGGCTGGGGCTGTGGCTCTACCGGATCGGGAGTGACCGGCTCTGCGCCCAGGGTTAACACCAGCGCCTTGCTCGTCGCATCTTCATACACGGTGCCGTTGACCGCACCACGGTAGCCGAGCGCTTTATAGTTCAGCTGATCGGCATGGTAGTCGGTCTGGGCGCCACTGGCGTTGATGACCACATAGCGCTGCCCTTCAGCGAACTTATAGGTGCTGCCGGTGCGCAGCAGATTGATGCTTGAGCCCGCGTCGATAGTGGCATTACCGCTGACGTTCAGACGACCATATCCGGCGTCGGCAAGCACATCGCCGTTAGCCTCGGCCAGATCGGAGATGCCGGAGATGAGCGTTGCGGCCGCTTTCTGATGATAATCACCCAGAATGTTGATGCTGTTATTGACCTGAAGGGACGCGGCTTCGTTCAGTACGGTGCCGGTCGTCACTTCAATGTCGTCGCTCATCTGCATTGCCATCAGGCCATACTCAGGGATAACGCTAAACGTGCTGACATTATCGTTGAGCAGCAGCGAGCCGCTGCCAAATGTGACATTAGAGCCAGTAATGGTGCCCGTCGCGCCGTCGATGCCGGTCAGCGTGCCCATGGTGGTGCCACCGTTAAGAGTTAATGGTGCCGTGCTGGTGGAGTAAATATCACCGGTAATGGTGCCGGTATTGGTGAGGGTTACCTTGTCGCTATTATTACCGTTAACAAACAGGGCATAGCCCCCGCCGCTTAACAGGCCGTTATTGACGATCTCCGTGTTGCCCTGGTTGTTGTAGTTCCAGATGTAAATCCCGCTCCAGTTACCCGAGATTTCACCGTTGTTCACAATGGAGCCAATAACGCTGTTGTTATTGCTGTTGTTATAGACAGCGGTGTCGTTGGCGGTGATGTTACCGTTATTAACAAGGGTATTAAGGGTGCCGGAGTTGATAATGCCGAAGGAGCTGCCGTTAATCTTCTCATCATTAACGATAGCGTTAATGATGCCCTGGTTGATGATCCCGGAGCTGCCGTAATAATCGGTCGTGCCGCCTTCAATTGTTCCGGTGTTATGCAGGGAGCCAATCGTACCGCTGTTAAAAATGGCCCCTTTTTGCCCCATGAATATGCCGTTATCGTTATTCACAGAAGAGATAAGGCCGGCATTATTCAGGTTGTCGATGGTGCCCTGATTGTTGATGCCGCGATAGCCCACAATCTTGCCATCCACGGCATTAACCAGGGTGCCGATAGTCCCGGCATTGCTCAAGGTACCGTTGTTGTTATACCCGAAAAGGTTGTAAGAGCCCGAAACCCTCTCGAGCGTGCCGCTGTTAGTGAAGGTGTTAATCACCCCCGTCGCACCCACCGCCACGACGCTGCCGTTTTGATACAGGCTCTGGCTGGAGATGGTGCCGTTATTGTTTAGCGTATCTATTGTTCCATCAATCTGAACAATATTGTTGTTTAACAATAATGGGTTATCAACGGTGTCGCTAATCATCCCATCATTAGTAAGTGTCGTTACAGTGACGCCCGCGTTCACGGTTAAGGCATTGGTAGGGGTGCCGGTGATACTTCCCGCATGGGTAATATGCACCAGCTCTTTTCCGTCAGCGATCTGAATATTACTCGTTGGCGTGTCGATAATTAACTCGGGAGACGTTGCGAAGGCGTGCGCAGCCGTCGATGCAACCAGCAGGGAGATCAGCTGGCTAAGGCGTTTCTTTTCCATGGTATTCCGTCATAAGTAGCGATGATTGTGCAAAGGTTGTGGCGATCTCTTCGGATTAATCCGATATCTTCGGGCGCAGAATATACAATTCGTTGCTGAAAACAATAAGTCCTGCTTAATTATTTCAGGGCGAATTTATTGCATATTTTTTGTAATGTTTATAATTTGACTTAAGGCTGGTGGCGGAATGAGGATATATCCTCACTTATTGCAGGGAACGGTATTGATTAATTTATCTTTATTATTGGCGGGATGTATTTCAGCCAATCCGCAGGGTGCCGTACAAAAAATCGCCAGGGAGAGTGGTCTGATCAGTGAGAAGTTTGATACAGATCCCTTCCCGATTACCAGCTGGCATCGAATCACGCCTCCGGTTGTTTCGTTGCGGGTCTATATCGAGGGGGATGGCTTTGCCTGGAAAAACCGCTTCACACCCTCGGATAATCCGACACCTCGTAATCCAGTTGGCCTGATGCTGGCGGCGGCGGATAGCCATGCCAATGTGCTTTATCTGGCCCGGCCCTGCCAGTTTATCGGGCCGCCTTTGCCGGCGCACTGCCGTGTAAATATCTGGACGCAGGATCGTTTTTCACCTGCGGTCATTGATGCGATGAATGAGGCGCTCAGCCAGATGGTGAAGCGTTATCCCGGCGTGAAGCTCGATTTGGTTGGCTACTCCGGGGGCGGTAATATCGCCGCGCTGTTAGCCGAACGACGGAATGATGTGCGCTCTCTGCGCACGGTGGCGGGCAATCTCGACGTGGCGTATGTCAATGCCCTGCACCGTGTCAGTCCGATGCCCGAGGCGGAAAGCGCTATTGATCGTGCGCCTACGCTTCGCGTCCTGCCACAGATCCACTACAGTGGAGAAGCCGATACCACCGTGCCGCCCGCCGTCGCCAGACGTTTTCAACAGGCGGTGGGGGGGAACTGTGTGCAAACGGAGGTGGTCAGCGGGTTGGGGCATGGCTCCGACTGGGCGGCAGTCTGGCCGCGCTTGCTGGCACAAGATTTGCCGGAGTGTTGAGGTGCGATCAACGTTGAGTGACTTCAGGATGGAACAATGAAAAAGAAAGAGTTTGTGACCCAGGATCTGTTGAGCAAAATCTATCAGGACACCACGGCAGGGCCACGTAAACTTCCTCCTGAAAGACAGCTGGCCGAAGAGTATGGCGTCTCGCGTTTCACCATCCGCCAGGCGCTGGAAAAACTGGTCAGTATTGGCGTGGTGCGGATCGTGCAGGGCTCGGGGATCTGGATCAACGAGCATGCGCGCAATAATCCGCTGATTTATAATTCGATCACGGAAAAGCGATTCGATCAGATGCGTTACCGGATGATTAGCCTGCATAAGAGGAGGCCCGATCGCGCGGCGCAGCAGATCTTCGGCATCGATGAAGAGAGTTTTATCTGGCACTTTTGCCGCCTGCGCTATGTCGATGACCAGCCCGTACAGCTGGAAGTGTCCAGCATGCCGGCCGCCGATTTCCCCGATCTTAATCAGCAGGCGATTGAGCGTTCCATTCAGCAGTACGTCTTAAATAAAGGAATGATCATTTCCCATATGCTGACCACCTACCGGGCGGTCAGCGTCAGCCGGGAGCAGGCGGTAATACTGGGCTGCAAAAAAGGCAGCCCAGCAATGCATATTAATAATCGTGGAATACTGGAGGGGGGTCGGGTCTTTGAGGTGAGCGATATTATTGATATCAACTACACCTGCACCTGGGTCAGCCCGTATAACCGCGATAATTTAGCCTGGCGACAACATCAGGGCGTGTGAATCGAGCCGTCCGGCAGGCGGCTTTGCGTCCATTCATGCGGGCGATAAACCAACGGATAGGCCAGAGCTCGCTCTTCATTGAAGGCGGTGCCGATGCCGGGCGCTGTCGGCGGATAAACAAACCCGTCTTTCACCTCAGGCGCGCCAGGGAATACGCTGTCGGTGGCGGCAGAACGCGGAATAAATTCCTGAATGGCGGCATTATGCAAATGAATGTTCAGGTGCGTATTTACCGCCACGCCGATAGGGGTCATATCGCCGGGGCCATGCCAGGCGAGACGCACGCCGAAGGCCTGACAGAGATGCGCAAGCTTCAGCGCCGGTGTAATGCCGCCAATCTGCGAGATGTGGCAGCGAATAAAGTCGATGCGGCGGTTCACAATCAGCTCGTGCCATTCAGCGGGATTATTGAAGAGCTCGCCCATCGCCAGCGGCACGCAGCTCTGCTGGCGAACCTGTTCCAGCCAGGCACTCTGCTGCGGCGGTAAAATATCTTCAATAAAGTAGGGTTGGTAAGGCTCAAGTTGTTTTGCCAGTTGCACCGCCTGCTGCGGGAATAATCGCTCATGAACGTCGTGTAAGAAATGGAGTTTCCAGCCATATTTTTCGCGCAGGGTGCGGAACATCTCCACGGTATTCGCGATGTATTCATGCTGATCGAACCAGGCCCCTGACGTCGGATTTTCCGGGGCATGTAACGCCGATGGCGTTCCGCCATAAAAACCAAGCTGGCAGCGGATATGCCGATAGCCTTGCGCCACCAGTTTATCAACGGAGGCAAAGAGTTCCTCCAGCGTTTCGCCGCTGGCGTGGCTGTAAGCCGGGATCGCATCACGGGCTTTTCCACCCAGCAGCTGATAAAGCGGCATTCCGGCCAGTTGCCCTTTAATATCCCACAGAGCCATATCCACGCCTGAAATCGCGTTGTTCATTGCCGGACCGTTACGCCAGTAAGCGTTAACGTTCATCATTTGCCACAGATCTTCGATGTTATTGGCATCCCGGCCGATGAGCAGCGGCTTAAGGTACTCATCCACCAGGGTTTTCACCGCCAGCGGGCGTTGCTGGAAGGTGGCGCAACCGTGTCCAATGGGCCCGTTTTCGGTGGTGACGCGCACGGTCACCAGGTTATGTCGGTCCGGGCGCGTAATAAAACACTCGATATTTTTGATAATCACAGGCGTCACGAAAAACTCCTTTGCTGCGCTGTGGAAATACGGAATGGGAATATCATCGCCCCAAAAATGTTTACAGGTAAACCATTTTTTTATTATTTATTTTGGTCAGTTATTTTATTCTATTTTAATTAAAAACCGTACCAATTGTGCATTGCATATTGTTTTACCGTCTTTTAGATGGTTAAGTGTGAGCGGTGTCAAATTTTATTGGTTTGTTTTGTATGGGGGGGTTAATTATTCTCGGAGCATCAATAAAACAACAACCATACCGGCAGGAGTCTTTATGGGGATGCAAGAAGCCATCAACAATATTATTTATCTGGTCGGCGGCCAGGGGAATATTAATAAAGTCTGGCACTGTATGACGCGGCTACGGTTTGATCTTATCGACGATAACAAAGTTGATCAGACCGCGATAAAAAATCTGCCGGGCGTGCTGGGCGCGCAACTGCAGAGCGATCAGTTTCAGGTGATTATTGGGCCGAAGGTGAACAGCTGGTACGTGCAAATGGTTAAGGTACTCGGTCAAGGGGGCGATCAGGCGCCGACGGCGACGAAGGGGCGTAAAAGTCTGGTCTCCCTCTTTATGGATACCGTCTCGGGCGTGTTTGGCCCGATTGTTCCGGCCATTGCCGGGGCCGGGATGATAAAAGGGCTGCTGGCCGGGCTGATTGCACTGAAGTTGGTATCAGCGAAAAGCGATACTGTTATGGTTATCGACCTGATTGCCAGCGGCGTGTTCTATTTTCTGCCTTTCTTTCTTGCCGTGTCGGCGGCAAAGATCTTCAAAACGAATGAGTATCTTGCCGCGGCGGTTGCCGCCTGTCTGATGTATCCCTCCTTAATAGAAGCAGCGAAAGCCCTGGCGACACATCAGGAAGGGGCGGTCAGCGCGCTCTGGTTAATGAATGCCATACCGGTCTCCGTCTTTAACTATGCCTCGAGCGTCATTCCGGTGATCTTCTCGGTGCTGGCATTAAGCTATATCCATCGCTGGGTAGACAGCATTATGCCGGATGTATTGAAAACCGTGTTCACACCAACGCTTTCCCTCTTTATAGGCGCCCTGGCGGCACTGGTGGTGATCGGCCCCGTGGGCATTTGGCTGGGTAAAGGACTCGCCTTCTTTATAGAAGGACTGTTTGGCGTGTCGGCCAGCTTTGCCGGGCTTATCGTCGGGGCTATCCGTCCGGTGGCGATCCTGACCGGTATGCATCACGCAATGACGCCGATTGCCCTGCAAAACTTCAGCGACCGTGGTTACGACATGCTGATGCCGATGATGTTTATGGCCAATATGGCGATTGCGGGGGCGACATTTGCTATCTGGCGGCTGAGCCGAGACCGTCAGGAGAAGACCGTTACGCTGTCGGCAGCCATCTCTGCGCTGCTGGGGATTACCGAACCGGCACTCTTTGGCGTCCTGACGCGCTACAAGAAAGCTTTTATCGCCGCCACGGTGGCCAGCTCGCTGGCATCAGCCTTTATCGCCTTCTTCGGGGTGCGCCTCTATGGCTATATCCTGTCAAGCATCTTCAGTTTGCCTGCTTATATAGGGCCGTACTTTATCTTTGCTCTGGCGGGTGTGGCGATCTCGCTGGTGCTCTCCTTTATACTTACCACCCTTCTGGTACGCAAAGAACAGACCGCAGCGTGATTCTGAACCCGCCTTAGCCTCTATATAGCAGAGAATATCAGCATGTTTGTGGATAACTCTGTGGGTAATCAGGTATAAGGCGGGCTTTTGCTGGGGAATGCAGCAGTCAGTCATTTTTATGACATTTAAGGGTTGCGGGCGCCGGAGAACTCCCTATAATGCGCCTCCATCGACACGGCGGATGTGAATCACTTCACACTAACAGCCGGGCCGGTTGAGGAGAAAAGCGAAAATAATCGCTTGACTCTGAAAGAGGAAAGCGTAATATACGCCACCTCGCAACGGTGAGCGAAAGCCACGTTGCACTGCTCTTTAACAATTTATCAGACAATCTGTGTGGGCACTCAAAGTGACATGGATTCTTAACGTCCTCGGACGAAAAATAAATACCAAGTCTCTGAGTGAACACGTAATTCATTACGAAGTTTAATTCACGAGCATCAAACTTAAATTGAAGAGTTTGATCATGGCTCAGATTGAACGCTGGCGGCAGGCCTAACACATGCAAGTCGAACGGTAGCACAGAGAGCTTGCTCTCGGGTGACGAGTGGCGGACGGGTGAGTAATGTCTGGGAAACTGCCTGATGGAGGGGGATAACTACTGGAAACGGTAGCTAATACCGCATAATGTCGCAAGACCAAAGAGGGGGACCTTCGGGCCTCTTGCCATCGGATGTGCCCAGATGGGATTAGCTAGTAGGTGGGGTAATGGCTCACCTAGGCGACGATCCCTAGCTGGTCTGAGAGGATGACCAGCCACACTGGAACTGAGACACGGTCCAGACTCCTACGGGAGGCAGCAGTGGGGAATATTGCACAATGGGCGCAAGCCTGATGCAGCCATGCCGCGTGTATGAAGAAGGCCTTCGGGTTGTAAAGTACTTTCAGCGAGGAGGAAGGCATTGTGGTTAATAACCACAGTGATTGACGTTACTCGCAGAAGAAGCACCGGCTAACTCCGTGCCAGCAGCCGCGGTAATACGGAGGGTGCAAGCGTTAATCGGAATTACTGGGCGTAAAGCGCACGCAGGCGGTCTGTTAAGTCAGATGTGAAATCCCCGGGCTCAACCTGGGAACTGCATTTGAAACTGGCAGGCTTGAGTCTTGTAGAGGGGGGTAGAATTCCAGGTGTAGCGGTGAAATGCGTAGAGATCTGGAGGAATACCGGTGGCGAAGGCGGCCCCCTGGACAAAGACTGACGCTCAGGTGCGAAAGCGTGGGGAGCAAACAGGATTAGATACCCTGGTAGTCCACGCCGTAAACGATGTCGACTTGGAGGTTGTGCCCTTGAGGCGTGGCTTCCGGAGCTAACGCGTTAAGTCGACCGCCTGGGGAGTACGGCCGCAAGGTTAAAACTCAAATGAATTGACGGGGGCCCGCACAAGCGGTGGAGCATGTGGTTTAATTCGATGCAACGCGAAGAACCTTACCTACTCTTGACATCCAGAGAACTTGCCAGAGATGGCTTGGTGCCTTCGGGAACTCTGAGACAGGTGCTGCATGGCTGTCGTCAGCTCGTGTTGTGAAATGTTGGGTTAAGTCCCGCAACGAGCGCAACCCTTATCCTTTGTTGCCAGCGGTTAGGCCGGGAACTCAAAGGAGACTGCCAGTGATAAACTGGAGGAAGGTGGGGATGACGTCAAGTCATCATGGCCCTTACGAGTAGGGCTACACACGTGCTACAATGGCGCATACAAAGAGAAGCGACCTCGCGAGAGCAAGCGGACCTCATAAAGTGCGTCGTAGTCCGGATTGGAGTCTGCAACTCGACTCCATGAAGTCGGAATCGCTAGTAATCGTAGATCAGAATGCTACGGTGAATACGTTCCCGGGCCTTGTACACACCGCCCGTCACACCATGGGAGTGGGTTGCAAAAGAAGTAGGTAGCTTAACCTTCGGGAGGGCGCTTACCACTTTGTGATTCATGACTGGGGTGAAGTCGTAACAAGGTAACCGTAGGGGAACCTGCGGTTGGATCACCTCCTTACCTTAAAGAACCTGCCTTTGCAGTGCTCACACAGATTGTCTGATAGAAAGTAGAAAGCAAGACGGCTGCGAAGTCGTGACACCTCGTGTCCCCTTCGTCTAGCGGTTAGGACTCCGCCCTTTCACGGCGGCAACAGGGGTTCGAATCCCCTAGGGGACGCCACTTGCTGGGTGTGAGTGAAAGGCACAACCAATCAGTATCTCAAAACTGACTTCAGAGTCATGTTTGCGATATTTGCTCTTTAAAAATCTGGATCAAGCTGAAAATTGAAACGACACACTGTGTCTGTTCTCCGTAATAAGAACAGATGAAGGTGTGTTCGAGTCTCTCAAATTTTCACAACGCGAAGTGAAACAGCTTCGGGTTGTGAGGTTAAGCGACTAAGCGTACACGGTGGATGCCCTGGCAGTCAGAGGCGATGAAGGACGTGCTAATCTGCGAAAAGCGCCGGCGAGGTGATATGAACCCTTGACCCGGCGATGTCCGAATGGGGAAACCCAGTGTGATTCGTCACACTATCGTTAGCTGAATACATAGGCTAACGAGGCGAACCGGGGGAACTGAAACATCTAAGTACCCCGAGGAAAAGAAATCAACCGAGATTCCCCCAGTAGCGGCGAGCGAACGGGGAGCAGCCCGGAGTCTGAATCAGCTTGTGTGTTAGTGGAAGCGTCTGGAAAGTCGCAGGGTACAGGGTGATACTCCCGTACACGAAAGCACACAGGCTGTGAACTCGAAGAGTAGGGCGGGACACGTGGTATCCTGTCTGAATATGGGGGGACCATCCTCCAAGGCTAAATACTCCTGACTGACCGATAGTGAACCAGTACCGTGAGGGAAAGGCGAAAAGAACCCCGGCGAGGGGAGTGAAAAAGAACCTGAAACCGTGTACGTACAAGCAGTGGGAGCATCCTTCGGGGTGTGACTGCGTACCTTTTGTATAATGGGTCAGCGACTTATATTCTGTAGCAAGGTTAACCGTATAGGGGAGCCGAAGGGAAACCGAGTCTTAACTGGGCGTTAAGTTGCAGGGTATAGACCCGAAACCCGGTGATCTAGCCATGGGCAGGTTGAAGGTTGGGTAACACTAACTGGAGGACCGAACCGACTAATGTTGAAAAATTAGCGGATGACCTGTGGCTGGGGGTGAAAGGCCAATCAAACCGGGAGATAGCTGGTTCTCCCCGAAAGCTATTTAGGTAGCGCCTCGTGAATTCATCTCCGGGGGTAGAGCACTGTTTCGGCTAGGGGGCCATCCCGGCTTACCAACCCGATGCAAACTGCGAATACCGGAGAATGTTATCACGGGAGACACACGGCGGGTGCTAACGTCCGTCGTGAAGAGGGAAACAACCCAGACCGCCAGCTAAGGTCCCAAAGTCATGGTTAAGTGGGAAACGATGTGGGAAGGCACAGACAGCCAGGATGTTGGCTTAGAAGCAGCCATCATTTAAAGAAAGCGTAATAGCTCACTGGTCGAGTCGGCCTGCGCGGAAGATGTAACGGGGCTAAACCATGCACCGAAGCTGCGGCAGCGACACTATGTGTTGTTGGGTAGGGGAGCGTTCTGTAAGCCTGCGAAGGTGTGCTGTGAGGCATGCTGGAGGTATCAGAAGTGCGAATGCTGACATAAGTAACGATAAAGCGGGTGAAAAGCCCGCTCGCCGGAAGACCAAGGGTTCCTGTCCAACGTTAATCGGGGCAGGGTGAGTCGACCCCTAAGGCGAGGCCGAAAGGCGTAGTCGATGGGAAACAGGTTAATATTCCTGTACTCGGTGTTACTGCGAAGGGGGGACGGAGAAGGCTATGTTGGCCGGGCGACGGTTGTCCCGGTTTAAGCATGTAGGCGGAGGTTCCAGGTAAATCCGGTACCTTATTAACGCTGAGGTGTGATGACGAGGCACTACGGTGCTGAAGCAACAAATGCCCTGCTTCCAGGAAAAGCCTCTAAGCATCAGGTAACACCAAATCGTACCCCAAACCGACACAGGTGGTCAGGTAGAGAATACCAAGGCGCTTGAGAGAACTCGGGTGAAGGAACTAGGCAAAATGGTGCCGTAACTTCGGGAGAAGGCACGCTGATATGTAGGTGAAGCCCCTGCGGGTGGAGCTGAAATCAGTCGAAGATACCAGCTGGCTGCAACTGTTTATTAAAAACACAGCACTGTGCAAACACGAAAGTGGACGTATACGGTGTGACGCCTGCCCGGTGCCGGAAGGTTAATTGATGGGGTTAGCGGCAACGCGAAGCTCTTGATCGAAGCCCCGGTAAACGGCGGCCGTAACTATAACGGTCCTAAGGTAGCGAAATTCCTTGTCGGGTAAGTTCCGACCTGCACGAATGGCGTAATGATGGCCAGGCTGTCTCCACCCGAGACTCAGTGAAATTGAAATCGCTGTGAAGATGCAGTGTACCCGCGGCAAGACGGAAAGACCCCGTGAACCTTTACTATAGCTTGACACTGAACACTGGTCCTTGATGTGTAGGATAGGTGGGAGGCTTTGAAGCGTGGACGCCAGTCTGCGTGGAGCCGTCCTTGAAATACCACCCTTTAATGGCTGGTGTTCTAACGTAGACCCGTTACCCGGGTTGCGGACAGTGTCTGGTGGGTAGTTTGACTGGGGCGGTCTCCTCCTAAAGAGTAACGGAGGAGCACGAAGGTCAGCTAATCCTGGTCGGACATCAGGAGGTTAGTGCAATGGCATAAGCTGGCTTGACTGCGAGAGTGACGGCTCGAGCAGGTGCGAAAGCAGGTCATAGTGATCCGGTGGTTCTGTATGGAAGGGCCATCGCTCAACGGATAAAAGGTACTCCGGGGATAACAGGCTGATACCGCCCAAGAGTTCATATCGACGGCGGTGTTTGGCACCTCGATGTCGGCTCATCACATCCTGGGGCTGAAGTAGGTCCCAAGGGTATGGCTGTTCGCCATTTAAAGTGGTACGCGAGCTGGGTTTAGAACGTCGTGAGACAGTTCGGTCCCTATCTGCCGTGGGCGCTGGAGAATTGAGGGGGGCTGCTCCTAGTACGAGAGGACCGGAGTGGACGCATCACTGGTGTTCGGGTTGTCATGCCAATGGCACTGCCCGGTAGCTAAATGCGGAAGAGATAAGTGCTGAAAGCATCTAAGCACGAAACTTGCCCCGAGATGAGTTCTCCCTGAGCCTTTAAGGCTCCTGAAGGAACGTTGAAGACGACGACGTTGATAGGCCGGGTGTGTAAGCGCAGCGATGCGTTGAGCTAACCGGTACTAATGAACCGTGAGGCTTAACCTTACAACGCCGAAGCTGTTTCGGTGGATTTGAGAGATTTTCAGCATTGATTCAGAGTTAAGTACACAATAGTTTGCGCAGCAGCAAGGCGGCAAGCGAAGGAAAGGAAGGAGCATACTGAAGTATGTGACTGACTTTACGAGCGCGGCCAACGCGGCTGATGCGATAAAGTATTGCGTACAGAGCACCAAGAATTTGCCTGGCGGCTGTAGCGCGGTGGTCCCACCTGACCCCATGCCGAACTCAGAAGTGAAACGCCGTAGCGCCGATGGTAGTGTGGGGTCTCCCCATGCGAGAGTAGGGAACTGCCAGGCATCAATTAAAGCCGAAAGCCCATCCTCACGGATGGGCTTTTTGCGTTGGGCGTTAAAAAAGCCGGGTGGCGGCTTCGCCTTACCCGGCCTACGGGTCACCCTGTCGATTGTTCAGCAATATCGTGCACTGCCATGTGCATTTCCCGATGACTTAACAGCCATCTAGCGATCGTGTGGTCTATATCGATCGTTACGCAGAGTGCGGTTTTAACGACGGTAAGACGCGAGAAAGGCCAGGGGAGGGGGAACTGCTTTGAAGAGGTTAAGCCTTCCACAACGCCTGTGTGCCACAAATAAGACGTCAGAATGGTTCAACGCTGCTGACGTACTGATAGATGCCCGGAAGCGTTGACAGTAAAGCTGGAAGAGAAAGGGCCGTTGTTAAATTCTGTTTTGCCAAAAGCAAAAACCCGCCTTTTGGGCGGGTTCTTTAAATAGTGGTGCCCGGACCCGGACTAACGCCGGAGGCGTTGAACAGCGTGCTTGCCGCGCTGGCCCCGAAGGGGTGAGCCGCTTGCGGCGAATAATCGAACATCGTTCGATGAAGATGTCCGGCTCTCAGAAAGCAAAAACCCGCCTTTTGGGCGGGTTCTTTAAATAGTGGTGCCCGGACTCGGAATCGAACCAAGGACACGGGGATTTTCAATCCCCTGCTCTACCGACTGAGCTATCCGGGCAACGGGGCGCATTAAACCCGATCTACCCTCTGTCGTCAACGAAATTTGTTGGTTTCGCTACTGACCGCACACTCTGTCGCCACTTTGCTGCATTATCAGGCAAAAAACACTGTCCACAGGGCAGAGAGCGGCATGGCGATTGCCAGCGCAGGCAGCATATTCACCACTGCAAACATCTTGATACCGCAGATCCGCAGCCCCGTCGCCAGCAGCAGCAGGCCGCCCACGGCGGTAAAGTCAGCCATCATCGCCGGAGTGGTTAGCGGTAGCAGCAGCGTGGCGCAGGTTGCAAGCACGAGCTGGATAAGCAGCATGGGCACAGAGATCGCGGCGACGGCAATCCCCAGCGTGGTTGCAAAGATTGTGGCGGTAAAGAAATCGAGAAAGGCTTTGGCGATGAGGATACTGGGATCGCCGGTCATCCCTTCCTGCATTGAGCCAAATATCCCCGTGCCGCTGGCGCAGAAGAGAATAATGATGGCGACGTAGTTCTGGATAAATGCGTCGTGGCCACCGCCTTTCTGTTTACCCCGTGAGAGTAAATTTTTCGCTTTGCCGACGGCGCTATTAATACCCTTTTCCAGATAACAAAACTCGCCAATCAGCGCCCCAAGCAGGGTCGCCAGCACCATTACCGGCAGGTTGGCGCATTTGATGACCAGCAAAATGCCAATGCCTAACGACGCCAGACCGAAGATTGAGGGCATGGAGGAGCGGATACGCTCCGGTAATCGCTGGCTGAGCATGGCACCCAGTACACCACCGAGCAGCACGGCTCCGGCATTAATAAATGGTCCAATAACCACTATGAACTCCTGTTATTTACTCATTGATATTGCATTATTATTACTCTTTTCAGTGAGTAACCGCCAAAAGTAATGCTATTTTTTGCATAATGATTCCTCCTTGCGCCTCCTGGCGAAAGGTGACATTATTGCGCGAATTTTCTCCTCTCAGATACGGGGCCGCCCATGAACAGACTTTCTCTCGCTGTACGAATGGCTGGCCGTATCCACACCGCTTATTCTAAGCTCACCATGCGGTGAGGGTAACGCAGGCTCACTGCAGGACAGCAGTAAAACCAGACGCGCTCTGTTTTTACTGATGTCTGGCGGTCGGAGCTGAACTCCGGTCAGACACATTCGTTGGGCAGGGGGACTCCCTGTCCGGGGCTTTTTCTCGCCTTGCACGGGTATTTGCGCTTATGAAATCAATGAAAATTGCCGTCAGCCGTGAGCTGGCCTCCGCCTTATCCACGCACCGGGAAGTGGTGACGCTGGATAACACCGATTTTACGGATGTGGCGGCAGTCGTCATTACCGTCGCTGAAAGCCACAGCGGCATCCTCGCATTACTGAAACGCACCGGTTTTCATTTACCTGTTTATCTGTTCTCACCAGAGCCGGTAGACGCGCCTGCGGGTGTCGATGCGGTAATCGACGGTAAGGCACAGGAGTGGCTTGAGCTGGAAGCGGCGGCCTGTCGCTATGAAGAGAATCTGTTGCCGCCGTTTTTCGACACCCTTAGTCAGTATGTAGCAATGGATAACAGCACCTTTGCCTGTCCGGGGCACCAGCACGGCGCATTCTTTAAGAAGCATCCCGCCGGCCGCCAGTTTTTCGATTTCTTTGGCGAGAACCTCTTTCGTGCCGATATGTGCAACGCCGACGTCAAGCTCGGCGATCTGCTGATCCATGAAGGGTCTGCCAAACATGCGCAAAAGTTTGCGGCGAAAGTATTCAATGCCGACAAAACCTATTTCGTTCTTAATGGCACCTCAGCCGCCAACAAGGTGGTGACTAACGCGCTGCTGACCCGTGGCGATCTGGTGCTGTTTGACCGCAATAACCATAAGTCCAACCATCATGGGGCGCTGATCCAGGCGGGTGCCACGCCGGTTTACCTCGAAGCGGCGCGCAACCCCTTTGGCTTTATTGGCGGCATCGACGATCGCTGTTTTGACGAGGCGTACCTGCGGGAGTTGATCCGTGATGTTGCTCCGGAAAAAGCTCTGGAAGCCCGTCCGTTCCGCCTGGCGGTGATCCAGCTCGGCACCTATGACGGCACCATCTATAACGCCCGTCAGGTGATCGATAAAATCGGCCAGCTGTGCGACTACATCCTCTTCGACTCGGCGTGGGTAGGCTACGAGCAGTTTATCCCGATGATGGCCGACAGCTCGCCGCTGCTGCTGGAGCTAAACGAGAACGATCCGGGGATCTTTGTCACTCAGTCGGTGCACAAACAGCAGGCCGGGTTCTCCCAGACCTCGCAGATCCACAAAAAGGATAACCATATCCGCGGTCAGGCGCGTTTCTGCCCGCATAAGCGCCTGAATAATGCCTTTATGCTGCATGCGTCCACCAGCCCGTTCTATCCGCTGTTTGCGGCCCTTGACGTGAACGCCAAAATCCACGAAGGGGAGAGCGGGCGTCGGCTGTGGGCCGAATGCGTTGAGATGGGCATCGAAGCGCGCAAGGCGATTATCGCCAACTGTAAAATGATTAAGCCGTTTATCCCGCCGGTGGTGGCCGGGCGTCCGTGGCAGGATCATCCTACCCATGCGATTGCCAGCGAGCTGCGTTTCTTCAGCTTTGAACCGGGGGCGAAATGGCACGGCTTTGAGGGGTATGCCGAAGAGCAGTACTTTGTCGACCCGTGCAAGCTGCTGCTGACCACGCCGGGCATCGATGCTGAAAGCGGGGAGTACACCGACTTTGGCATCCCGGCGACCATTCTGGCGCACTACTTGCGCGAGAAAGGCATTGTCCCGGAGAAGTGCGATCTCAACTCCATTCTCTTCCTGCTGACCCCGGCGGAGAGCGCCGAGAAGATGGCGCAACTGGTGGCGATGCTGGGCCAGTTTGAGCAGCACATTGAAGATGACACCCCGCTGGCGGATGTCCTGCCGACCATCTGGAACAAATATCCGGTCCGCTACCGCGACTACACGCTGCGTCAGCTTTGCCAGGAGATGCACGATCTGTATGTCAGCTTTGACGTGAAGGATCTGCAAAAGGCGATGTTCCGCAAAGAGAGCCTGCCCACCGTGGCGATGAATCCGCAGGATGCTAACCAGGCCTTTATTCGCGGTGACGTCGAGCTGGTGCGCATCAGCGAAGCCGAAGGGCGTATCGCGGCGGAAGGGGCGTTGCCATACCCGCCAGGGGTGCTGTGTGTGGTGCCGGGCGAACTGTGGGGTGGAGCGGTGCAGCGTTACTTCCTGGCGCTGGAAGAGGGCGTCAACCTGTTACCCGGTTTTTCTCCGGAACTGCAGGGCGTTTACAGCGAAAAGGATGCGGACGGGATCAAGCGTTTGTACGGGTATGTTCTGAAGTAAAAAAAATCCCCCTCCGCAGGGAGGGGGATTTCACAGATTAATGTGCGACGGTCTGCACACCTGTTGGGGTACGAACATGTTTGTACTTGAACAGCACCATGAACGCGAAGGCCAGTACCAGCGAGTAGCCTGCAAAGATCAGCCATACCGGCTGCCAGTCGGTAATACCGTTGGTGGTATACATCTCCACAACCTTACCGCTCACCACGCCGCCGAGAATACAGCCGAAGCCGTTGGTCATCATCAGGAACATGCCCTGGGCGCTGGCGCGAATTTCCGGACGTACCTCTTTCTCCACAAAGACGGAACCGGAGATGTTGAAGAAGTCGAAGGCGCAGCCGTAGACAATCATCGACAGCACCAGCAGCACGGTACCGAAGGCTGACGGGTCGCCGTAGGCGAACAGGCCGAAGCGCAGCATCCACGCGAAAATACTGATCATCATGACGTTCTTGATACCGTAGCGGCTCAGGAAGAACGGGATGGTCAGAATGAACAGCGTTTCGGAGATCTGCGAAATGGACATCATCACCGAGGCATGTTCAACGATAAAGCTCCCGGAGAACAGCGGGTCGTTATCAAAGCTGTGCAGGAAGGTGTTGCCGAACATGTTAGTGATCTGCAGCTCTGCGCCCAGCAGCATGGAGAAGATGAAGAAGATCGCCATGCGTTTGTTTTTAAACAGCGCGAACGCGTCCAGGCCAAGCATGGAGCTCCAGCTCTGGTTTGTCTGCTGGTTAGAGACCGGAATGTGGGGCAGGGTCAGGGTGAACAGCACCAGCACGATGGAGAGCGCCGCGCCGATATAGAGTTGCATATGGCTCAGCTCAAAGCCGGAGAAGCTCACCGCCCACATCGCCATGATAAAGCCGATGGTGCCCCAGATACGGATCGGCGGGAAGTCGGTCACGATGTCCAGACCTGCCGTTTTCAGGCGATAGTAGGAGATGGTGTTCACAAGCCCAAGCGTTGGCATATAGGCCAGCGAGTTAAGCAGGATCACCACAAACATCGCCCCCGGCGTGGTTACGCCCGCGGCCATAAACAGCGTGGCCGCCCCCACCAGGTGGCAGAAGGCGTAAAGCCATTTCGCGCTGATCCATTTGTCCGCCACGATCCCGAGCAGGGTCGGCATAAATACCGCGGCAATGCCCAGCGAGCTATAGACCGCGCCGATGGAAGCACCATCGAATTTCAGGGTGACAAACATGTAGGAGCCGAGCGTGGTTAGCCAGCTCCCCCACAGACAGAACTGCAGAAACGACAAGATTTTAAGCTGCAGCTTAAGGTTCATGTTACTTTCCTCACAAAGAGAGCGGGCTGTATGTTGGTGTAGAAACATTTGGGTTTTGGATTTGATGCAATTCTATCAGCGAGTGGCGTGATGTTTTGTTACCTCCCGCAAAAAAATGCAATCAACATTAATTTGCAGTTTGGATTGTGATGCAAATAACAATTTCCTATGGGTAAGGCGGGCGGGGATCGATGGACTCTTTACCCTCCCCGCGCAGGAGAGGGTAAAAAAGTCACACTACTTTCTACGATAGCTCTTCTGAGCCGTATTGACCTTGTAGAGGTAGCGGCGGGATTCTGCGGAAGGGTGACGGCTGGTGAGGGTCTGGTATACATCCCCCGGTGACATACTGTTGATAATGTTTGCCGCCTGGATTTTATCGCTGGAGAAGACGCGCAGCACGCTGCCTGCGCCGCCGTTGTAGGCGGTGATCACCGCGTAGCGGCGAGAGGTCGGGTTATCGATGCCGCTCAGGTAGACGTTGTTCAGCATCGCCAGGTAGGCGGTACCGGTGTCGATATTGCTGGCAGGATCAAACAGGTAACTGCGGCTTGGCATACCCGATCTTCCCTGCGAGCGGAACACATCTTTCCCGGCGCTGTGCTGCACAACCTGCATCAGGCCCAGCGCGTCGGAACGGCTCACCGCGTAGGGGTTGAACGAGGATTCGGTCTGCATAATCGCCAGGATCAGCGACTCATCGACACCATATTTACGCGACGCCTGGCGCACCATTCCGACATATTTATGAGCACGTTTATCGAGGTGGTTTGGCACCAGGTTAATGGTCACGCTGTAGATAACGCGCAGGCCATTGCTGCGGCTTTTCAGACGCGTCTGCAACAGGTAGTTAGCAAAATTATTAGCACGGCCTTCCCAGCGAATGGACTGGCCGGTTTGATCCACCACCTGGCCATAGAGGAACGGCTCTTTGGAGATGGTGATGTCGTCAGCATCGGAGTAGAGGTCGATAGAGCCCGGATCGTCACCCATCAGCAAGGTTTTCACGATCGCCTCGCGCAAACGCGCCGCAGGATCGGTTCCGGCGATGGTCTCGACGGTAATAGTACCTTCGTCAAAGTTGATGTGGCTGCGGGTCTGGTAAGCGTCGGTATACTTAACGTAGTCCTTTGGTCCTGCGATCAGAACCTCGTTAAATCCCCAGATATTTTCGATGTTATGGGCGAATTGCCCCATCAGAATGTCAAAACCGTTGGTGTCCTTTACCCAGGCTTCGTTATAGCTATCGCCTTTCTTACTGGAGGAACACGAAACAAGTAACGGTGCAACAAGAGCAAGCGCTAAAAATTTTTTCATCATTCCAGGAGTGCGTGTTGTGTTGGTTCTGGGGCTCTTTTCGCCGGGGGCGCTACGCTTACCCGGCCTACAAACCGTAGACCAGGCAAGGCGGCACGATATTATTTTTCTGGTGGCGTATAGCCTTCGATGTGAACGTCTTTGCCTTCAAACAGGAAATTGACCATCTCCTCTTCAAGCTGTTTGCGGTGTTCAACGTTCATCATGTTGAGCTTGCGCTCGTTAATCAGCATGGTTTGCTTGTGTTGCCACTGCGCCCACGCCTCTTTCGAAATTTCGTTATAGATGCGCTTACCCAGATCGCCCGGATAGAGCTGGAAGTCCTGGCCTTCTGCTTCACGCTGCAGGAAGGTGCAAAAAATTGTTCTGGCCATACTGATTCCTCTTTGTCGCCCGGAGCTAAACCGTTGCTCCGACACGTAATTGCTGTAACAGGCGCTCTACGGGAGCCGCGAGCCCCACTGACGGCGGTTGCGCTAAGTTATACCAGAGAGCGGTGCCTTCATCCATGCACGCCGTGAATGAGGACACGGGAAGCCACATTGGAACAATATCCAGATGGAAGTGGCTGAAGGTATGGCGAAACGCGGTGAGCTGCACAAGAGTATCGGCAGGGATGCCGCGTTGCGCCAGCCAGTCGCGAAGATGCTCTTCATCCTCAAACTGCGGGAAGCAGAAGAGACCGCCCCATAAACCGCTTGGCGGACGCTGGGCGAGCCAGACGGTCTCCTCGTGCTGCATCAGCAGAAAATAGCCGGTACGTTCTGGTAAGGTCTGCTTCGGCTTTTTACCGGGATAGTGCGCCCACGACTGGTTAGCATAGGCCACGCAGAGATTATTCAGCGGGCACAGTTCGCATTTCGGTTTCGAGCGGGTGCAGACCATTGCCCCTAAATCCATCATCGCCTGGTTAAAGCGTTCAACACCCTGAGCGGGAGTGACCGCTTCACTGATCTCCCAGAGGCGTTTCTCCACCTCTTTCTTGCCCGGCCAGCCACCGACGGCGTAGCAGCGCGCCAGCACGCGTTTAACGTTGCCGTCGAGAATCGGGAAATGTTTGCCCAGCGAGAGGGAAAGGATGGCCCCGGCGGTGGAGCGCCCCACGCCCGGCAGGGCGGCCACTTCATCGAAGGTTTCCGGGAAGGTGCCACCGTGCAGCGAAACCACCTGCTGGGCGGCTTTATGCAGGTTGCGGGCGCGGGCGTAATAGCCGAGCCCGGTCCACAGATGCAGCACTTCATCCAGCGGGGCGTTAGCCAGATCGGTCACCGTTGGAAAACGCGCCATAAAGCGCTCAAAGTAAGGGATAACCGTCGCGACCTGCGTTTGTTGCAACATCACCTCTGAGAGCCATACTTTGTACGGTGTTTTTTCAATTTGCCAGGGCAGGGTTTTACGCCCGTATTTGTCGTACCAGTCCAGCACCTGGGCTGAAAATTGAGAGGCTTGCATGGTCTTCGCTTTGCGGTATCAGGGAGGCAGATTGCAGCACAGAGGCATGCGGCTGTAAACCGGATCTTTCCCATGCTTGCATCCGGTCATTAACTTTGGATAATGCCCGTTTCCCGAACATTCTCACAAGCAGACTACTCTTTTATGAAAAACGACGTCATATCACCGGAATTTGATGAAAACGGTCGCCCGCTGCGCCGTATTCGCAGCTTTGTCCGCCGTCAGGGGCGCCTGACCAAAGGGCAGCAGCACGCGCTGGATAACTACTGGCCGGTGATGGGCGTTGAGTTCACCGAACAGCCGCTCGACTTTGTGGCGCTGTTTGGCCGCGACGCGCCAATTACACTTGAGATCGGTTTTGGCATGGGCGCTTCGCTGGTGACCATGGCAAAAGCGCGCCCGGAGCAGAACTTCCTCGGCATTGAAGTGCACTCCCCGGGCGTCGGTGCGTGTCTGGCGACCGCCCACGAAGAGGGCGTCGAGAACCTGCGCGTGATGTGTCACGACGCGGTAGAAGTGCTGCACAAGATGATCCCTGACAATTCTCTGAGCATGGTTCAGCTTTTTTTCCCTGACCCGTGGCACAAAGCACGTCATAATAAACGCCGTATCGTTCAGGCGCCGTTTGCTGAGCTTCTCAGAAGCAAACTGAAGCTGGGTGGTGTTTTCCATATGGCAACCGACTGGGAACAGTATGCGGAACATATGCTGGAGGTGATGTCGGCGCTGGACGGGTATAAAAACCAGTCTGCGAGCAATGACTATGTACCGCGTCCTGAATCGCGTCCGGTAACCAAATTTGAACAGCGTGGCCATCGTCTTGGTCACGGCGTATGGGACTTAATGTTCGAGAGGGTAAAATAATGGCAAAGAACCGTAGCCGTCGTCTGCGTAAGAAAATGCACATCGAGGAGTTCCAGGAGGTGGGTTTTTCGGTTGCATGGCGTTTCCCGGAAGGCACCAGCGTAGAAAAAATTGATGAAGATGTCGACGCTTTCATCAATGAAGTCATCGAGCCGAACAAGCTGGCGTTTGACGGCAGCGGCTACCTGGCGTGGGAAGGTTTGATCTGCAAACAAGAGATCGGCAAGTGTAGCGAAGAAGATCAGGCCATTGTGCGTAAGTGGCTGGAAGACCACAAATTCGAAGAGGTGCGCATCAGCGAACTTTTCGACATTTGGTGGGACTAATAGAGCATCAGGGGCCAGCAATTGCTGGCCCATTTTGTATGAGGGAGAATATATGATGCGCAAAACGCTGCTCGCCGCGGCCTTAATGACCACGGCACTCACCGCTCACGCAGAGTACAAATGTGAAGTCACGCCGCGTGACGATGTGATCCTGAGTCCCCAAACCGTGCAGGTAAAAGGTGAGAACGGCAATCTGGTGATCACCCCGGATGGCAACGTCATGTTTAACGGCAAGCAGTACACGCTGAGCGCAGCCCAACGTGAACAGGCAAAAGATTACCAGGCCGATCTGCGCAGCGCGCTGCCGTGGATCGACGAAGGCGCACAGACCCGCGTGGAAAAAGGCCGTGTCGCGCTGGATAAGATCATCGCGAAAGAGGTAGGTGAGAGCAGCAACATGCGCTCGCGGCTCACCAAACTGGACGCGCAGTTAAAAGAGCAGATGAACCGCATTATTGAGCATCGCACCGATGGCCTGACGTTCCACTATAAAGCGATCGATCAGGTACGTGCCGACGGTCAGCAGCTGGTGAACCAGGCGATGGGCGGCATTCTGCAGGACAGCATTAACGAAATGGGCGCCAAAGCGGTACTGAAAGGCGGCGGCAACCCGCTGCAGGGCGTACTGGGTAGCCTGGGCGGCCTGCAAACCGCCATTCAGAACGAGTGGAAAAACCAGGAAGCGGATTTCCAGAGCTTTGGCAAAGATGTGTGTAAGCGTGTTGTCTCGCTGGAAGAGAGCCGAAAGGCGCTGGTGGGGACGTTGAAGTAGTTTAGTGCGTTCTGGGCCCCTCACCTTAACCCTCTCCCTTTCAGGATGAGGGTCGGGGCGAGGGGAGACGTCTCTATGGTCCGCTCATGGCGAAGCTGTTTCGCATAAGAACCAGTAAGTTCCCTCCCCGCACTCTGCCCGCTTTTCCCTTAACCAGCAGAGGGGGAGGCAAAACCCTGAAGCCTGCTTCAGGACGCTTCGGCGAGGAATAGCTCAAGAAGGGAGTTTAAGAACAGTTTGCCATGCTCGGTTATCTGCCAGTAATCAGCGCATTCGATCAGATACCCCTGCGCCAGCGCTTCGTCAATCTGCGGACGAATGACCGACTCCGGCAACCCGGTATACAACGTAAACTCCTTGCGCGGTGCGGGTTCCAGCAGGCGGAAGCGGTTCATAAAGAACTCAAACGGCTTATCGTCGGCTTCAACATCATGGCTGCGCTCAAGATAGCGTCCTTCCATATAGCCACGCGGATGGCGCGTTTTAGCCGTGCGCAGAATCCGTCCGTCCGGGAAGGTCACTTTGCCGTGGGCGCCACAGCCAATGCCCAGGTAGTCGCCAAAACGCCAGTAATTCAGGTTGTGCTGACACTGGTAGCCAGGCTTCGCGTAGGCCGAGGTTTCGTACTGCTGATACCCGGCGGCGGTCAAAAGCTTGTGGCCCTGCTCGAAAATATCCCACAGCGCGTCATCATCAGGCAGTACCGGCGGGCGTGAACCAAACAGCGTGTTTGGCTCAATGGTCAGCTGATACCAGGAGAGGTGCGGCGGGTTCAGCTCAATGGCCTGACGCAGATCGTCCAGCGCTTCCTCCAGGGACTGATCCGGCAGGCCGTGCATCAGGTCGAGGTTAAAGCTGCGCAATCCCAGCCCGGTCGCCAGGTGAGCGGCACGTTTCGCCTCATCCGGGCCATGAATGCGCCCCAGACGCGTTAACTTCGGCGCGCTAAAGCTCTGCACGCCAATAGAGATACGGTTCACCCCGGCGCGCTGATACTCCACAAAACGGTCGGCCTCAACGGTACCTGGGTTGGCCTCCATGGTAATCTCTGCATCCGCTGCCAGATTAAGGCGCGCTCGCACGCCATCCAGCAGCGTTTGCATCGCCGGCCCTGAGAGCAGGCTCGGCGTACCGCCACCGATAAAAATGGTCTTTACTTCACGGCCCTGCGCGTAAGGTACGTCGGCGTCCAGATCGGCAAGCAGATGCTGAACGTAATCGTCATGGGGCACTTCGCCTTTTAGCGCATGCGAGTTGAAATCGCAGTACGGGCATTTCTGCACGCACCACGGGATGTGAATATAAAGACTCAATGGTGGCAAATTAGCCATTACGTAATGCTTCCAGTAACAGTTTCAGGGCGCGTCCACGATGGGAAATCGCGCTTTTTTCTTCGCGGGTCAGTTCCGCAGCGGTTTTGCCCTCGCTCGGGACAAAGAAGATCGGATCGTAGCCAAAGCCGCCATTGCCTGCCGCCTCGCGGGCTATCACGCCCGGCCAGCTGCCGTGGCAGACCAGCGGCGTTGGGTCTTCAGCGTGTCGCATATAGACCAGCACGCAGTGGAACTGCGCCTTGCGCTGCTCATCCGGCACATCCTTGAGCGTTTCCAGCAGCTTTTCGAGATTCTGCTGATCGCTGGCATCGACGCCAGAATAGCGGGCGGAGTAAATTCCTGGCGCGCCGCCAAGGGCATCTACCGCCAGGCCAGAGTCATCGGCAATGGCCGGTAAGCCGGTGACCTGTGCAGCATGGCGCGCCTTCAGAATGGCGTTTTCAATAAAGGTCAGGCCGGTCTCTTCTGCAGAGTCCACCCCCAGTTCGGTCTGGGCAACCACATCCAGACCAAAATCATTTAACAGCGAGGCCAGCTCGCGCACTTTACCGGCGTTACCGGTAGCGAGAACAACTTTTTGCATCTGTTAATCCTGTTGTATCAGTGCCGCGACTTCCGTCGGGATTTGTTGCGGATGAAGAATTTTGACCTGCTTGTGACGGCCCAGTTCACCTTTCTCGATCAGCACCTGGCTTTTCGCAACGCGAAACTGCTTCGCCAGATACTTCACCAGATGGGCATTGGCCTGGCCGTCCACAGGAGGGGCAGTGATGGCGACTTTTACTTCGTCGCCATGCAGCCCGATAATCGTGTCGCGGCTGGCTTTCGGCTGAATATACAGCCATAAAACCAGCCCATCGGCGCAGGTGCTGACAGCACTCATAACGCCATCCACAGCCCCGGCAGTAGCATATTGCCTGTGGACTGCAGCAGTTCAGCGATACCCATATTGATCACGTACAGCAGCAGTACGAGGATCATTGGAGAGAAGTCGATCCCGCCCATGGCCGGCAGCAGATTACGAATCGGGCGCAGCAGCGGGTCTGCAAGCTGAATCAGGACATACTCCACCGGGCTACGGCCCTGGCTTACCCAGCTCATGATCGCCATCAGCAGCAGAACCCAGAAAATCAGCAGGCCGATCGTTTTTATCAGGATCAACACCGCCGCGATCCAGATGATCGGCTGGAAGGTGATGACCATAAACAGCACGATCGCTTTCACCACGCACAGGATCAGCGCAACCAGCAGGGAGGCGCTGTCAATCGGGCCCATTGGCGGGATCACCCGGCGCAGCGGTCCGACAATCGGTTGGGTCACTTTCACGACAAACTGTGAGAAGGGGTTGTAAAAATCACAACGGGCCCACTGCATCCAGACGCGTAACAAAAGCACCATCGTATACAGTTCAATGACCGTTGAGAGCAGGAAGGTCAACGTCTTCATGGCGTTCCTCAGGTTTCCTTATTATTGGGTGTAATCGCGCGCGCCGAAAATTGCTGTCCCGATGCGCACCATGGTGCTGCCAGCCGCAATCGCGGCGGCCATATCGTCCGTCATGCCCAGTGAAAGCGTGTCGACCGTTGGGTAGCGCGTTTTAAGCGCCTCAAATGCTACAGCCATTTGCCGGGCTACGGCAAACTGCCTGTCGTAATCTGTTTCAGGGGCCGGGATCGCCATTAACCCGCGCAGGCGAAGGCCGGGCAGAGCGGCAACCTGTTTCGCCAGCAGATCCAGGGCATCCAGCGCAATGCCGGATTTACTGTTCTCATCGCTAATGTTGATTTGGATCAGCACGTTAAGCGGCGGCATCTCTGCCGGGCGCTGCTCGCTCAGACGGGTGGCGATGCGCAGACGATCGACGGTATGACACCAGTCGAAATGCTCCGCCACCAGCCGGCTTTTGTTCGACTGTAGTGGTCCGATAAAGTGCCACTGCAGATCCGCGGTGCCCTTTTCCCGGAAATGGCGGATTTTTTCCACCCCTTCCTGCACGTAGTTTTCACCGAACATGCGCTGGCCTGCATCAATGGCTTCTGCGATGGCGCTCGCAGGCTTGGTTTTACTGACTGCAAGCAACGTAACTTCTTCTGAAGCACGGCCGCAACCTGTTGCCGCGGCTGAGATTTTGTCCCTGACCTGTGCCAGGTTATGCGCAATGTCGTTCATTTTCCGGGGATCATTGAATGGATATGGAAGAAATTGTGGCCCTTAGTGTAAAGCATAATGTGTCGGATCTACACCTGTGCAGTAACGCACCACCTCGCTGGCGGCGGCGAGGGAAAATGGAATTTGCTCCCTTTCCGGGGCCGGAGGTCGCGATGCTGCTGAAAAGCTGGCTTAGCGACGAGCAGCAGGGTGCATGGTGTGCCCAAGGGCAGGTGGATTTTGCCGTTACGCTTGCGAGCAGGCAGCGGCTGCGGGCCAGCGCCTTTGCGCATATGCAGGGGTGTTCTCTGGTGCTCCGCCTGCTTCCAGACGCGTGCCCGCAGTTGCGCACCCTGGGAGCGCCGCGGGCGATACCCGAACTGCTGGCGCACGATAACGGTCTGATACTGGTGACCGGGGCGACAGGCAGCGGTAAATCCACCACCCTTGCGGCAATGGTCGATTTTCTCAATCACCATAGCGACGGGCATATCCTGACGCTCGAAGATCCGGTGGAATTTATCCATCAAAGCAAGCGTTGCCTGGTTCAGCAGCGGGAGATTGGCCTGCATTGCCTCTCCTTTGCCGACGCGCTGCGGGCTGCATTACGTGAAGATCCCGATGTAATCCTGCTGGGCGAACTGCGTGACAGCGAGACGATACGTCTTGCGCTTACCGCCGCAGAGACCGGGCATCTGGTGCTGGCGACGCTCCACACCCGGGGCGCCGCCCAGGCAGTGGAGAGGCTGGTGGATGCCTTCCCCGCGCAGGAAAAAGAGCCGGTACGGAGACAGCTGGCAGGCAGCCTGCGCGCCGTGCTGGCGCAAAAACTCGAAAGGGATAACCAGCAGGGGCGCGTCGCGCTGTTCGAATTACTGGTTAATACCCCTGCGGCAGCCAATTTAATCCGCGAAGGAAAAACCTGGCAACTGCCCGGCATGATCCAGACCGGGCAGCAGGCTGGCATGCAAAACTTCGAGCAGAGCCTGGCTGAGCGCAGGGCGCAGGGGCGATTGTCATGAGCCTGTGCCAGCAGAGAATGCCTCTCATGGCCTTGTTTCCTGCAGTACGGGCGTTAAAATCTAGTTCTGATTGCACTGATTGAAAGCGGCTATGTCATCACAACCGAACCAAAGTCTTATCGACGGCATTCGCTGTCTGCAATATCTGGTTTCCAGCGACCGTGCTATCGGTTGCCGTGAACTCGCACGACTGATGGGGATCAACACCACTCGGGTGAACCGTTTGCTGATGACCATGGCCTCTATTGGCCTGACCATGCAGGACGAGCATCGTCGCTACCTGCCTGGTCCCGGCATTCATGCCCTGGCGGCGCAGTCCATCCGTGGCTCGGAGCTTTTCTCCCGCGCCTTGCCCCGGCTGGAGCGCCATGCGCCACGCGATATCGTGGTGGCCCTGGGCGTGCTGTGGGAGGATCAGGTCATCTATATCTGGCACGCCGTTCCCGGCAGCCAGGCCAGCCAGGCGCTGGCCGGATTCCATATGCTCCCTGCCTGGCAATCGGTGATTGGCATGTCGCTACTGGCGAGTGAACCGGATGACGCGCTAATCCCACGCTTTACGCCAGAGCAGTGGCAAAACCTCGCCCCGCATGTGGCCCAGCAGCGCGAGCAGGGACGTGTGATCTGGCATCATGACGACGGTGAAGTGTCGATGGCGGTGCCCGTAGGGGCGCACCATGCCGCGCTGGCCTTTGCCGGCATGTGGAATATTGACGATGAGAGCGTCCGCTCCCGTCTTGATGAGCTGACTGCGCTCAACGCTACGCTGCTGGCGGACCGGGAATGAATTGCCCGGATTGCCGGGCAAAGGGAGGGGGATCAGTAACCCTGCTCGAAGAAACTTTCGAGAATAATCACCGCAGAAGCGGAATCGACGCTGCCTTTGTTTAGCGCGCGAAAACCGCCATGCTCGAACAGACCGGCGCGGGCTTCAACCGTGCTTAACCGTTCGTCATGCAGCTTTATCGCCACGCCAAAACGGCCATGAATTTTATTGGCAAAATTGCGCGCCCGGGCAGTTAGTGGCTGTTCTGTGCCATCCATATTCAACGGTAAACCGACGATGACCTCGTCCGGCTGCCACTCTTTCAACAGTCGTTCGATCAGGTTCCAGTCCGGGATGCCATTTTGCGCTTTCAGCGCCGTCAGCGGGCGGGCGGTGCCGGTGATGCGCTGGCCGATCGCCACGCCGATACTTTTAGTGCCGAAATCAAAGGCGAGAAGCGTGCCGCTCATCAGGCATGCCCCGCGACGCCAGGCATGGTCTGGATATCAATGCCAATCAGTTTTGCCGCATCCCGCCAGCGATCGGCGATGGGGGTTTTAAACAGAATGTTCAGATCTGCCGGGGCAGTGAGCCAGGCATTATCCAGGATCTCCTGCTCAAGCTGGCCTTTTTCCCATGAGGCGTAACCGAGCGCCACAAGCACATCCGCCGGCTGGCTGGTGGTGCCCAGCGTCTCCAGCACGTCACGGGAGGTGGTCACAACGGTATTGTCAGAGATGCGGATGCTGGAGGAGAAACCGGGCGGCGTATGCAAAATAAAGCCGCGATCTTCTGCCAGCGGGCCACCCAGCATCACCGGTTTGTCGAGACGAATTTCAGGAACACGTTCGTCCTGGGAAATTTTCAATTTTTCCAGAATGCCTTCAACAGTCAGATTTTCCAGCGGTTTATTGATGATAATCCCCATCGCACCCTCTTCGCTGTACTCGCAGATATACACGACGGAACGGCGGAAAATCGGATCCTGGAGAGCAGGCATGGCAATCAGAAAGTGATGCTGTAAATTCATTGTCAGAGGTTCAGTTTCCTGGTTTAAAAAGCGACAGTACCCAGTATGCGGACAAAACCCGACACTGTCACTATACCCTTCACCCTTCACGCTGCCGGGGCAACGACTGCGCCTTGATGCAGCATGAAGGGTTGTGTGTATAAATATTGGGACTGTTACTGCTTCAGCCGTTTTTCGATCGCATCCATCAGCATGCCGGTGATAGACACCGGGAACTCAGCTTCGATTTCACGAATACAGGTCGGGCTGGTCACGTTCACTTCTGTCAGGCGATCGCCAATGATGTCGAGGCCAACGAAGATCAGCCCTTTGGCTTTTAACAGCGGGCCCACGCGGCGGGCAATTTCCCAGTCGCTTTCGGTCAGCGGACGCGGCTCGCCACGGCCACCGGCCGCCAGGTTACCACGGGTTTCGCCACCCTGCGGAATACGCGCCAGGCAGTAAGGCACCGGCTCGCCGTCCACCACCAGCACGCGCTTGTCGCCGTCGACAATCGCCGGAATATAGTTCTGCGCCATGCAGTAGCGGGTACCGTGCTCGGTCAGCGTTTCGGCGATCACCCCCAGGTTTGGGTCACCCTCTTTAACGCGGAAGATTGAGGCACCGCCCATGCCGTCCAGCGGTTTCAGGATGATATCGCCATGTTTCTGCCAGAAGGCTTTCAGCTGCGCTTTATTGCGCGTTACCAGCGTCTCTGGCGTCAGGTCGGAGAACCAGGCGGTGTAGAGCTTCTCGTTACAGTCGCGCAGGCTCTGCGGTTTGTTGACGATCAGGGTGCCTTTCTCTTCTGCGCGCTCCAGGATATAGGTGCAGTAGATGTATTCCGTGTCGAACGGCGGGTCTTTACGCATCAGGATCACGTCAAGTTCGGCAAGCGGCAGATCCTGCTCGGAACCAAACTCGTACCATTTATCGTAATTCTGCTCGACGTTGACGATGCGGGTGCGCGCACGCGCCTCGCCGTTAATCAGGTAGAGGTCGCTCATCTCCATATAGTGGAGCTGATAGCCGCGACGTTGCGCTTCCAGCAGCATAGCGAAGCTGGAATCTTTCTTGATATTAATGCTTGCGATGGGGTCCATCACGATGCCGAGCTTGATCATTGTCTTCTCCGTTAATGCTTCAACCTAAATCACCAAAACGCACCTGCAGGGCAGTGATGGCGGTTAGCGCGGTGGTCTCAGTACGCAGAACGCGGGGTCCCAACAGAATATCAGTAAACTGGTAGCGTGCGGTCATGGCGATCTCATCCGCCGACAGGCCGCCTTCCGGACCGATCAACAAACGCACGCGCTCAACCGGCAGCGGCAGGGTGTTGATGCTGGCGCTGGCGCGGGGATGAAGGTTGAGCTTCAGACCCTGCTCCTCTTCCGCGCACCAGGCTTCAAGATCCATGGCCGGACGGATCTCCGGGACGCGGTTGCGGCCACACTGCTCACAGGCGGCAATGGCGATTTTTTGCCACTGCTGGAGCTTCTTATTCAGACGTTCAGCATCCAGTTTAACCCCGCAGCGCTCAGAAAAAAGTGGCGTAATGAGGCTTACACCCAGTTCGATCGATTTCTGGATGGTGAATTCCATTTTTTCGCCGCGCGACATCACCTGGCCTAAATGGATATGCAGCGGTGATTCACGATCGTCGATGTCGCTATGCAGGACGCTGACCTGCACGCTTTTTTTATCGGCGCGGATGATTTCGGCGTCAAAAACCTGATTTGATCCATCAAACAGTTGAATCGCCTGGCCTGCACCCATGCGCAGCACGCGGCCAACATGGTTGGCGGCCTCTTCCGAGAGGGCGATTTCACTGCCAGCGGCGATCGGTTCAGGGTGATAAATACGAGGAACACGCATAGTTAAGAAATCCATCAAGAGCTGAGTCCCCCTCACCCCGCAGGGGAGAGGGGGAGGGGGACGCTAAGAAACAGTTGCCGCTAGTGTAGGTTAGCTCTTTTGCGCCTGGCAAGCGCGCTGGACGTAAGGGTTGTGATTCCCCTGCACTTTGGCGATGCGCTCGTCTCGTATGCACTCCCAGGCCGTGACCGGATAGAGTTTATCCCAGGCGTTGAAGAGCTGGGTCTGCTGGCGGGAGAGGTTGAGGTGATACCTGTCGCGCATGTAGAAATAGATGCGGGCGATGCTGCCGCGGGCGCGGGCAGGCGGCTCGGCAAGTTTCTCCTTGAAATCGACCTTCATGGCGCACTGGCCATACTGGCCTTCGCCGCCGTTCCACTGGCTGTACATAAAGTTGCCGCGATCGCCATTTACCTCGCCCACGGCGGGTTGCAGGTTATGCATATCGCTCTCTATCTGGCGATAGATCGGGTCTTTGGCGCAGTTTTTACGTCCGCCATCCTGCCAGCACTGACGCTGGTGGCCGAACTGCCAGGCCGGGACCACATGTTCCCATTCGATACGGCTGGCACGGTTCTCATTTTTACGCACTTTGTAGCCGCAGGACTGCAGATCCACGACCCCTTTTTTGCCCTGCCAGTTAATTTTACAGCCGCAGTAAAAATCGCCCGGCACGTCGGCATTAACCTTTACGGCTGCGGCTTTTGCCTGGGAGAAACTGTGGATACCTTCGGCCAGCGCATGGCCTGAGAACGCCGTCGTCAGAAACGCGACCGCGAGAGAGAAATTACGGGACATCGTGAACTCCGTGTCAAAACGAGCCCGCAACGTAACGAAAGTTGTTCCTGTATGCAATCAGGTAGATCAGGAATGTTCCTGATTGTTCTGCCGGTTACTCAGCGATAAGGGGTTCACCGCACTTGACGCAGCGGTAGGTGGCTTCACCGCGCACCACCCGATTATGACGACGCACCGTAAGCTGGTGCTGCTGACAGGGGCAGCGATAGGGGAACGTATTGCGCCGAACGGAATCAAGCTCGAACTGGTGGGTTCGGCGAGCCGGTACGCCCAGCACCGCTTCCATCATCCATTTCCACTCTTTGCCGTGCGGTGCCACGCGGCCAAAGTACTTCCAAACCAGCAGATGCGCCAGTTCATGCGGCACCACCTCGTCAATAAACGCCTGCTGGTTTTCCAGCATTAAAACAGGGTTAAGGCGGATCTCGTACGCATCCAGCCAGGCGGTGCCTGCTGCGGTGCCGCGCTGCTGCCACACCAGTTTAGGTTCAGGGTAGTTCCGGTCGAGTTTCAGATTGGCCTGGGCCAGTTTATCGCGCAGGCTGCGCATAGCGGCTTGCTGAAGCGCAATAGGGAGACGGGGTGTTTTCATAGGAGCAGAGCATAGAGCCTGCGGCGAGGCGGTGCAAGCGGCTTCCTCCGCAGGGGAGGAAGCCGGACGGATTAGTCGTGGGAGCCAATTTCGCGCAGTGGGCGACCTTTCATCAGGTTGCGTTCAATATGTTCCAGCGAAACATGTTTCGTTTCAGGAACCAGCCACAGCGTCAGCACGATAAACAGCAGGTTCAGACCGCCGTACACCCAGAAGGTGTTGGCATTACCCAGCGTATCGAGCATGGTCAGGAAGGTTGCGCCGACAATCATGTTGGCGATCCAGTTGGTGGCGGTGGAGCAGGTAATACCGAAGTCGCGGCCTTTCAGCGGCTGGATCTCAGAACAGAGTACCCAGATCAGCGGGCCCGCGCTCATCGCAAAACCAACAATAAACATCAGCAGCATCCCGACGGCTACGTACTGCATCGCGGTGGAATCAATACCCACATGCAGCATTGTACCCAGCACACCCATACCGGCGGCCATCACCAGGAAGCCCAGCGTCAGCGTCGGTTTACGACCCCAGCGATCCACCAGACCGATGGCGATAAAGGTCGCCAGCACGTTGGTCAGGCCGACAATCACGGTGCCCCACATCTGCTGAGTGGTGTTGCTGTAACCCGCCAGCTCAAAGATTTTCGGCGCGTAATACATAATGACGTTCATCCCGGTGAACTGCTGCATGATCTGCAGCAGCACGCCAAGGAACACCGCCCGACGGAAATTGCTGTTCTCTTTAAACAGCGCCCAGCCGCTCTGTTTGACCTGCAGGCTTTCGCGGATCTCTTCCAGCTCACGCTTCGCTTCCGCGCTGGTATCGCGCAGGCGCAGCAGGACGCGCTCCGCATCGTTAAAGCGCCGTTTAGCCGCAAACCAGCGCGGACTGTCAGGCAGGAAGAAGACGCCAATCAGCAGCAGTACCGCCGGGATAATGATCACGCCCAGCATCCAGCGCCATGCGCCGCTGTAGCTGAAGGCGGTGTCAGAAAGATAGGCCCCGAGAATACCGATAGTGATCATCAGCTGATACATGGAGATCATGCTGCCGCGGATTTTCTCCGGTGCAATCTCAGACAGATACAGCGGCGCGGTATAAGAGGCCACACCCACCGCCAGACCCAGCAGCACACGCGAAGCAATCAGCACTTCCACGTTAGGCGCCGCGGCAGAGAAGAGCGAACCGGCGACAAACAGAATCGCGCCAATCATCAGGCTCTTTTTACGCCCGAGTTTGAAGGAGAGCCAGCCGCTGCCAACTGCCCCAACCGCAGCCCCGAACATCATCGAGCTGACCACCCACTCCTGGGTATGGGAATCGATCTGGAATTCGTCAGTAATGAACGGCAGGGCGCCGGCAATCACGCCGATATCGAGGCCGAAAAGTAATCCTGCCAGTGCTGCGAGGAAGCAGACGAAGAATGTCATCGTCTTGTTGGACGTCCGCCCCTGTTTTTTATTATCAGGCATGAAGCCCTCCAGTTGGTTTTTTGTTTTATGAATGTAAAGTTTTGAATGGGATGCTGTAAAAGTATGTGAGAGGGGCGGGACAGACAAAGAGAGTATTCCGAAAGGGCTGCGTTTTTATCGCGATGTAAGCGATTTCAGGCGGGGCATTCAGGGGGATAAAAAACAAAAAGCCAGCACGAGGCTGGCTTTTTCAGTAAGCGGTCAGTCGATTATTTCAGACCGGCAGCTTCACGCAGCAGAGCGGCTTTGTCGGTTTTTTCCCATGGGAAATGTTCGCGACCAAAGTGACCGTATGCAGCGGTTTCTTTGTAGATTGGGTGCAGCAGATCCAGCATCTGAATCAGACCATATGGACGCAGGTCGAAGAACTCGCGTACCAGCAGGGTCAGCTGTTCTGAAGGCACTTTTTCAGTACCGAAGGTTTCAACCATGATGGAGGTCGGTTCCGCCACGCCGATAGCGTAGGAGACCTGGATCTCACAGCGGTCTGCCAGGCCAGCAGCCACGATGTTCTTGGCAACATAACGTGCTGCGTAGGCTGCGGAACGGTCAACTTTAGACGGATCCTTACCGGAGAATGCGCCGCCACCGTGACGCGCCATGCCACCGTAAGTATCAACGATGATCTTACGTCCGGTCAGGCCGCAATCGCCCATTGGTCCACCGATAACAAAGCGGCCCGTTGGGTTAATGAAGTATTTGGTGGAACTATTCAGCCATTCGGTTGGCAGAACCGGCTTGATGATCTCTTCCATCACCGCTTCCTGCAGGGATTTCTGCTCGATATCTTCAGCGTGCTGAGTAGAGAGAACCACCGCGTCAATGCCGACAATTTTGCCGTCGTCGTACTGGAAGGTGACCTGGCTTTTCGCATCCGGACGCAGCCACGGCAGGGTGCCGTTTTTACGCACTTCAGCCTGACGCTGCACCAGACGGTGCGCATAGGTGATTGGCGCTGGCATCAGCACGTCGGTTTCGTTGGTAGCGTAGCCAAACATCAGGCCCTGGTCGCCTGCACCCTGTTCCAGCGGATCGGCACGGTCAACGCCCTGGTTGATGTCAGGGGACTGTTTGCCAATGGCGCTCAGGACGGCGCAAGAGTTGGCATCAAAGCCCATATCAGAATGCACATAGCCGATTTCACGTACGGTGTTACGGGTGATCTCTTCGATATCAACCCATGCACTGGTCGTGATTTCACCGCCTACCATCACCATGCCGGTTTTGACATAGGTTTCACACGCTACGCGCGCCTTTGGATCCTGCTCGAGGATCGCATCCAGCACGGCATCGGAAATTTGGTCAGCAATTTTATCAGGATGTCCTTCTGATACAGACTCGGACGTAAACAGGTGTTTTGCCATGTTTTAATTTACCTAAGGAGAATTTATTTAGCTCAAACTGTCGTGTGGGATAGCCGTGGCAGGTTTTTCCACCAGGACTTGCAGATGGTGACACTGGCAGTCTGAGTGTTAATCGGTATGGATGGATTAACATCTGGATGGCTATTTTAGGTCACTTCTTCGCCCGATTTCCAGCTTTTTTTAAATGTATCCACACGCCCCTGAAAACCCTGCTGGAAATTTTTGCTGACGGTGCGTCAATGCCCGCATTTATATTTTGCATTTTCCGCGTCTTGTCGGTATAAAACGCGGCGCGCGGCTCATACAAAAAAGCACACGACGTTTCTTCGTGTCGCCACTTCCAGCCGGGTAAAGCAGTGAACTTTTAGCTTTAACTTGTCGCGAGCTTCATCGGGCTTGCGTGGAGGTGATACGAGATAATGAACCGTCGTTTTCCGCTAATTCAGTTCTGCCTTTCAGGCAGGAACATGTACCCCGCCATTCGCATTTCTAATCTGCAAACCTGCCGATGTTATACCCATCTCGGCGCTTCTCAGGATTCCCGGGCAGGCACTACGCTTTGTGAAGACTGAACAAGGGCGCTCTTGTTAATACAAGAGTTTTCTCGTGGTTTCGCCGGACCTTGTCATACAGAGTTCGGATACGTGTTTTACAATGATATGAATAAGAAACCGGTCGCACGGCCCGGCTTTCAGCATTCTGTGCTGGAAAACCGGTCGGATAATGGGTTGTTATCGCAGATTGACGCTGCGATAGTAGTCAACTGTTTTACACTTAATAGTAAGAGTTGAGGTTCGCTATGTCTGACGACATGTCTTCGTTTTCGCCTTCGTCAGCGGGCGAACAGGGTGTACTACGTTCTATGCAGGAGGTTGCGATGAGCTCCCAGGAAGCCAGCAAGATGCTGCGCACATACAATATTGCGTGGTGGGGTAACAACTACTACGACGTCAACGAGCTGGGCCACATCAGCGTTTGCCCGGATCCTGACGTACCGGAAGCGCGCGTCGATCTCGCCAAACTGGTAAAAGCACGCGAAGCGCAGGGCCAGCGTCTGCCCGCTCTGTTCTGCTTCCCGCAGATCCTGCAACACCGTCTGCGCTCCATTAACGCCGCCTTTAAGCGCGCGCGTGAATCCTACGGCTATAACGGCGACTACTTCCTGGTTTATCCGATCAAGGTAAACCAGCATCGTCGCGTTATTGAATCCCTGATCCACTCCGGCGAACCGCTGGGTCTGGAAGCCGGTTCCAAAGCGGAACTGATGGCGGTGCTGGCCCATGCCGGCATGACCCGCTCGGTGATCGTCTGTAACGGTTATAAAGACCGTGAATACATTCGTCTGGCGCTGATCGGTGAGAAGATGGGCCACAAGGTCTATCTGGTCATCGAGAAGATGTCTGAGATTAACATTGTGCTGGAAGAGGCCGAGCGTCTGAACGTGGTGCCGCGCCTGGGTGTACGTGCACGTCTGGCCTCCCAGGGCTCCGGCAAGTGGCAGTCCTCCGGCGGTGAAAAATCCAAATTCGGCCTCGCGGCGAACCAGGTTCTGCAGCTGGTGGAGATCATGCGCGAGCGTGGTCGTCTGGACAGCATCCAACTGCTGCACTTCCACCTCGGTTCCCAGATGGCCAACATCCGCGATATCGCCACCGGCGTGCGCGAGTCGGCCCGTTTCTACGTCGAGCTGCACAAGCTGGGCGTGAATATCCAGTGCTTCGACGTGGGCGGCGGCCTGGGCGTGGACTACGAGGGTACTCGCTCCAAGTCTGACTGCTCCGTGAACTACGGCCTGAACGAATATGCGAACAACATCATCTGGGCAATCGGCGATGCCTGCGAAGAGCACGGCCTGCCGCACCCGACGGTGATCACCGAGTCCGGGCGCGCGGTGACCGCGCACCATACGGTGCTGGTCTCCAACATTATTGGCGTTGAGCGCAACGAATACACCGAAGCCACACCGCCTGCTGACGACGCGCCACGCGCCCTGCAGAGTATGTGGGAAACCTGGCAGGAGATGCACGAGCCGGGCACCCGCCGTTCCCTGCGCGAGTGGCTGCACGACAGCCAGATGGACCTGCATGATATTCATATCGGCTATTCATCCGGTACGTTCAGTCTGCAGGAGCGCGCCTGGGCAGAGCAGCTCTATCTGAACATGTGTCACGAAGTGCAGAAACAGCTCGATCCGAGCAACCGTGCGCACCGTCCGATCATCGACGAGTTGCAGGAGCGTATGGCGGACAAAATGTACGTCAACTTCTCGCTGTTCCAGTCGATGCCGGATGCGTGGGGTATCGATCAGCTGTTCCCGGTCCTGCCGCTGGAAGGGCTGAACCAGGTGCCTGAGCGCCGCGCGGTGCTGCTGGATATCACCTGTGACTCCGACGGCGCGATCGATCACTACATTGACGGTGACGGTATCGCTACCACCATGCCAATGCCGGAGTACGATCCGGAGAACCCACCTATGCTGGGCTTCTTTATGGTCGGGGCCTATCAGGAGATCCTGGGCAATATGCACAACCTGTTCGGGGACACCGAAGCGGTTGACGTGTTTGTCTTCCCTGACGGCAATGTGGAAGTGGAGCTCTCTGACGAGGGCGACACCGTGGCGGACATGTTGCAGTACGTGCAGCTCGATCCGAACAAACTGCTGACCCAGTTCCGCGATCAGGTGAAAAAGACCGACCTGGACGATACGTTGCAGAAACAGTTCCTGGAAGAGTTTGAAGCCGGTCTGTACGGTTACACGTATCTGGAAGACGAGTAATGACGGTGCCCGGCGACGTTTGCGTCGCCGGGCTTTTCCTGCCCCAGCCAGTAGATGGCGATCACAATATCCTGCCTCTCAAATGTGAGTTAGATCACCTGAAATTTCCCCAGGTCGTGATCGGCCTCGCTTTTTCTACCGCTCATTGCGCTAACCGCTCTTTTCCTTTTGCCTGACGTATTTACTTCCCGCCCCTGTGCCACCATGCTTTCACTATCGCTTAGTCGTGAGCCAGGCTTGCTATCAACGCCGCGATGCGTGGCGGATTGAGCAGTGTGGCGAAGGAGGAGGGATGTTGTGAGCCGTGCTGAAGCAGCCACGTTTCAAGCTCGCGATTCTGATGAGTAAAGTGCGCCAGCGCCGCGGTGAATTCCGCCCTGACATCCGCTTGCTCGCCATATTTGCGCAGCCACAGTTTTAGCGTCAGCGCCCGGGTGAACGCGCTGTAGATATGGCTATATTTCACCGCCCGGGTTACCCCGGAAAGGAGGATATGCCGGGCTTCGTCGGTGAGCATGCTATCAGGCAGGAGATTAGATGCCCGGCTGTACATATAGTCGGCCAGGAAGCGGCTACGCTGGTCCTCAAGCTCGATAAGCTGACGCTGCTGGTGGCCCAGCTCCGGATCGTCGCTCGGCATCAGCGGTTGAAAAGACTGGGTCCAGCTGGCGCCGCGGGTATCAAGATGAAGCAGATGCAGGGTCTGGTCTAAATCTTCCGGGGGGCGGCTGTGGGATTGCAGCACGCGCCCCAGTAGGGTAGGCGTTTTACAGCTCCATTCGTGGCTGGCGACGAGAATTTCGCTGATGGCGTTAAGGTTCGGCAAGGAGAGAGGGGCGCGGGCGCGTTGCTGTAGCCAGGGAGCGATCAGTTGACGGGGGGCGATCTCTGGCTCGTGGATCAGCCGGGAGAGGCCGGACAAATTAAGCTCGTTAACGGAATCTTCCAGCGTCAGGTCGGGCAGCCACTCCCAGTCGACGCGGACGGTGATGGCCTCTGGCGTACTGTCGAGCTGATTAAGCCAGCTAAGGCGCTGCTGGATTTCGTCAAGCAGATAACAGGGCAGCAGCGTCCAGCCATATTCCAGCCCCCAGAGATCCAGCTCCAGCCATTTCTGGTTATGGCGAATGTTGAGCAGATTGGGATTACCGGCAAAGCCGGGACGGTAATCGAGTTCGGTTGCTTTAACCGAGGCGCGAACGTCGCCGGGCAGGGCCTCCAGCGCTTCCCGCAGCATATGCCGGGGCCAGGTTTTGTCCTGGTAATCGCGTAAAATAAGCTGGCGTCCCAGTTGCCGGATGCCCTTATATAACGCCTTTAGTGCGCTAATCCAGTTTTCGGTGCTGACGTCGGGCGTGGATAACGACAGGCGCAGACCGCGAACGGTGGGCAACGCGGCGAGAATGTGCGGAATGACGTTCTGAAAAAAAGCGTGAATAAAGTGGGATTCGTTATTTTCAGAAAGAAAAAACTCCGGGAATTTCGCTTTTAATTCCTGGCTATTAGGGGTGGCTTCTCCCTGTAACCAAAGCTGCAAATTATGACGTTGAACATAGTCGCCCACTTTGCGTAAATAAATAATGGCATTTTCCTGGGCGATGGTGAGATTAATTAAATCGGCGCCTTTACAATGCGGTGAAGGCGGAGCCAGACGCGCTAATAATGACTGCTGGTGAATAATAATGCCCTGAAAACCATAGCCTGTGGCCAGTCGTACCGCTTTTTCAATAAAAGCCCAGCGCCATATTTCAGGTGAATTAAATTCCATTAACAGGTAAGGCGTCGTTGTATTCATTAAACGCATTCCGCAGCGATAAAAAACGCATGCTAGATGCGATCCCCGCAAAGATCAAACGCCGCTTCTGGCGTAAGAAAAAAAGTGTGAGCCTGCTCGAATGCGCTAAAAACGTGTGTCATCTGCAGGCCAGATTGTTATGCCCTGACAGGAGGAGTTCCCATGGCGAAAGGTATGAAGGTGCAATTACATTTTGAACACTATATCGATGAGGATACCGGCGCTAAAGTTACCCGCTTCACGCCTGTTGATGTTATTTGTCATCGTAATTACTTTTACCAGAAATGTTTTATTGATGGCGGCAGGAAATTAATTTTTACCGGTGAGTTCGATGTTAACCGCAACTATTATTTGCTGGATCTGGCGACGGGTATAGCAATGCAATTAACGGAAGGCGCGGGCGATAATACCTTTGGCGGCTTTTTATCACCGGATGAAACTTCGCTCTATTATGTTAAAAGCGAACGCAATTTAATGCGGATAAATCTGTCGACGCTGCAGGAAGAGATCGTTTATCAGGTGCCGGAAGAGTGGGTGGGATATGGCACCTGGGTGGCGAACAGCGCCTGCAATAAGCTTGTCGGCGTGGAGATCCATCGCGACAGCTGGCGGCCAATTAGCGACTGGACCGTCTTCCAGACCTTCTGGGCCGAGCAGCCGCGCTGTCGGGTTATCCGCATCGATCTACATACAGGGGAGAGAACCACGCTGCTGGAGGAGAATCAGTGGCTGGGGCATCCGATTTATCGACCCTTTGATGACAACACCGTGGCCTTCTGCCACGAGGGTCCTTTGGACCGGGTCGATGCCCGTATGTGGCTGATGGATGAAGATGGCAGCAATATTCGTAAAGCCAGACAGCCCGCTCCCGGGGAGAGCTATACCCATGAATTCTGGGTGCCGGATGGCTCGGCGCTGATGTACGTCACCTATGTGAAAAACAGCCCTGTGCGCTATTTATGCCGTATTGATGGTCAGAGCGGTCAGGACGAACGTCTGATGGCGATGCCCCCCTGTTCGCACGTCATGAGTAACGAAGATGGCTCCCTCGCCGTAGGCGACGGTTCCGGCGTGCCCATTGATATCGCCGATAACGCCGGCTATGGCGATACCAGCGATCCCTACCTGTGGTTATTTGATTTGCGGAAAAAGCAAGCCTACAAAATCGCCCGTCACAGCTCATCCTGGCAGGTGCTGGACGGCGATCGCCAGGTGACGCATCCGCACCCCTCGTTTACGCCGGACGAAAAAGCGGTGCTGTTCAGCACGGATAAAGACGGTAAACCGGCGCTCTATCTGGCCGAGATCCCGCCTGAGGTTTTGCAAAACATTAAGGCTTAATAAGGAGCAAACGATGAAGAAACGTAACGCTTGCCTGAGCGCCTCATTATTGCTTGCCTGCTCCTGCCTCGCGGCGGCGCAGGCGGCGGAAATCCGTATCTCCTGGTGGGGAGGAAACAGCCGCCACCAGGCGACCTTGAACGCCATCAAGCTGTTTGAGCAGAAATACCCTGATATCAAGGTGAAGGCCGAATACGCCGGGTGGGAGGGATACCTCTCGCGCCTGACCGTACAGATTGCGGGCGGCAACGAGCCGGATGTCATTCAGACCAACTGGAACTGGCTGCCTATTTTTTCCCGGGACGGCAACGGCTTTTATGATCTCTACAGCCAGAAAGCGGTGCTCGACCTCGGGCAATATGACCCGCAGTCTCTGAGTACCACCACGGTCAACGGCAAGCTGAACGGCATTCCGGTGGCGGTGACGGCGCGCAGCTTCTACTACAACAAGAAATTATGGCAGGAGATGGGCGTCAGCTATCCGCAGAGCTGGCCGGAGCTGATGGCGGCCGGGAAAGCGTTTCAGGCAAAAGACAAAGAGAAATATCCGCTGGTTCTCGACTATATGGAGTCGTTGACGCTGGTACAGTCCTGGATGGTGCAGAAGTACGCGATTCCGGCGATTAATGAGAAAACGGGCAAGTTCAACTATACCCCGCAGCAGTGGGTGGAATTCTTCCAGCTGTATAAAGATCTTGTCGACAGCCACGTCTTCCCTTCCATGCGGGTACTCTCCTCTTACGGCAAAAGTAATACCTGGGAGATGAAGCCCTGGATCCAGGGAAAATGGGGCGGCATCTATATGTGGAATACGAATGCCGTGATGTATGAAAACAACCTGACCGCGCCCTATAACAAGCTGGAGCTGGGGCCATTCTTTATGCTGCCGGGGGCGAAAGATGCCGGATTATTCTTCAAGCCGACAATGATGTTCAGCGTGGGGAAATCGACGAAGCACCCACAGGAGGCGGCGAAGCTGATCGATTTTTTAATGAACGATCCGCAGGGCGTCAAAGCGATGGGGCTGGAGCGCGGCACGCCGCTGAGTAAAAAGGCCGCGCAGCAGCTGGAAGCAGAGGGAGTGATTCAAAAGGACAATATTACCGTAGCCGGGATCAACGCCTCCCTGGCACTGCCCCATAACATCCCCACCTCGCCCTATTTCGATAACCCGCAGTTTGTCGAGCTTTGGCACAACACCATTGAAAATATCGACCAGGGCACCCTTACGGTAGAGCAGGCGGCGAAAAGCTTCTCCCGTAATGCCGAACGCATCCTGGGCAGAGCAATGCGCTAACCCGACGATACCGGTTCACAGATGATGGGGAAGGATATGATTACCTTTAGCGCAACGCTAACCTGCCGTTATGAAACGCTTTTTTCGCCTTTTACCCCGCAGGACTTTGAGCAGGGGCTGGCGTGGCTGGCGCAAAGCGGCTTCGACGCCGCCGAACTGTGCATCAATGATTATGAAGGCATGGAGGTCTCATGGCTGAAAAAGCGGCTGGATGATTACCGGCTGGGGTGTACGACTATTGCCACGGGCCAGGCCCGCAAGCGCGATGGCCTCTCTTTACTTTCCAGCGACAGGGCGGTGGTTTTGCGTACTCAACAGCGCCTGGCGGAACATATTGACGCCGCCGCGCAGCTGTCGAGCCATGTCACCATAGGCTCATTGCGCGCAACGGACAGGATGCTGAGTCAAACCGAGTATATGCATGCGCTGGCGGAGGCGATGGCGCCGTGCGTGGAGCAGGCGAAGCGGTGCGGCGTAACGCTGGTCCTTGAAGCCCTCAATCGCTATGAAATCGCGCATCTGCACAGCGCGGCGGATATGATGGCGTTTATGAGCTTCTGCGACGCACCGGAAAATGTCGGCGTGTTATGGGATATTTTCCATGCCAATATTGAGGATCGCGATTTCACCGACGCGATAGCCTTGCTGGGCTCCCGGCTGCGGCATGTGCATTTTGCCGACTCTAACCGGGCGTTTCCGGGGTATGGCCATTTGCCGATTGACGACATCTATCTGGCGCTAAAAGCGGCCAACTATCAGGGGGCGGTTTCGCTGGAGTGTTTGTGCCAGCCGTCAACGGCAACGCTGATTAAGGAGGCCGGTCCGCTGATCGACCGGTTGCGTCGCTTATAAGGGGTGAGGTGGGGGATCGTTTTTCCTGACTTGAACCTGCGCAGATTAACGGCGATAATTCTTTTTATTGCCTTTTTCCAATCTAACCCTTCCTCGTCGGGCTAACGACGCGGGAGGGTTTTTTTATAGCGACGAATATGAGGTTTTTGCCATGAGCACCTTAGGTCACCAGTACGACAACTCGTTAGTTTCCAATGCCTTTGGTTTTCTACGCCTTCCGATGAACTTCCAGCCTTACGACAGCGATGCGGACTGGGTGATCACCGGCGTACCATTTGATATGGCGACATCCGGTCGTGCCGGTGGCCGTCATGGCCCGGCGGCCATTCGTCAGGTTTCCACCAACCTCGCCTGGGAGCATAACCGCTTCCCGTGGAACTTCGACATGCGCGAGCGCCTGAACGTCGTGGACTGCGGTGACCTGGTGTATGCCTTCGGCGACGCGCGTGAAATGAGTGAAAAACTGCAGGCGCACGCAGAAAAACTGCTGGCTGCCGGCAAGCGCATGCTCTCCTTCGGTGGTGACCACTTCGTGACGCTGCCCCTGCTGCGCGCCCACGCGAAACACTTCGGTAAGATGGCGCTGGTGCATTTCGATGCGCATACCGACACCTACGCGAACGGCTGTGAATTTGACCACGGCACCATGTTCTTCACCGCGCCGAAGGAAGGTCTGATCGATCCGAACCACTCCGTACAGATCGGCATCCGTACCGAATTCGACAAAGATAACGGCTTCACCGTGCTGGACGCCTGCCAGGTGAACGATCGCGGCGTGGATGACATCATCGCCCAGGTTAAGCAGATCGTCGGTGATATGCCGGTCTACCTGACCTTCGACATCGACTGCCTGGATCCAGCCTTTGCCCCAGGTACCGGCACCCCGGTAATTGGCGGCCTGACCTCAGACCGCGCCATCAAACTGGTGCGCGGCCTGAAGGATCTGAACATCGTCGGTATGGACGTCGTTGAAGTGGCCCCTGCCTATGACCAGTCCGAGATCACTGCGCTGGCCGCAGCGACCCTGGCGCTGGAGATGCTCTACATCCAGGCAGCGAAAAAAGGCGAGTAAGCCTTACGCGCTGAGTGCTGCTGCGCGACGCATGCGCAGCAGCAACATTCCTCCGGCCAGCAGAGTGATAACCTGCGACGCCACCAGCACCGAAAAACCGGAACTGACCGACCCGGCCGATTTCATCACCATCCCCATCAGCAGCGGAATAAACGCCGCGCAGATATTGCCAATCCCATTAATGATCCCGTAGGCGCTGCCCACCGCTTCTCGTGCGGCGTGATGCTGGATCACGGCAGGAATGGCGGCCCCCTGAAGCCCCCAAAAGATATTGGCGGAAAGCATAAACAGCGCCAGCCATACCGGCTGATGGCTGAGCATCAGGGCGACCACTGACAACGCGGTCAACGCGCCGCCCACAACAAAGAGTACCGGAGCCTGGTCCGGGCGCATTTTATCGAGCAGTACACCACCCAGGAACTTTGAACCCAGGCTCAGCAGGAAAGGGATCGCCGCAAGCCAGCCCGTCGCGTGAAGGGAGAAATGGTGTTCATCCCGCAGCCACGCGGGCAGCCAGGCACTGCTTCCCCAGAGATAGCTCAGGGTGGCGATTTCAACCAGTAAAATCCAGCCCAGCAGCGGCGTTTGCCAGGCGAGGGTAAAGGTTTCGACAAATCCTGGTTTTTTCATCTTCACCGCACCACGCGGTGCGGGCAGGAAGCGCCAGATTAACCCGCCACCCAGCAGCAGATTGATTGCCGCCAGCGCATAGAACGAACCCGCCCAGCCCAGATGTGCCATCAGCCAGGTGACGAGCGGAAAGCCCACCGCCAGCCCGAGCGAGACGCCCAGCGCGGTGACGGCGTTGGGTTTGCCTGTCTCTTCCGCGCTGAAGTTATCGCTTATAAAGCGCGTTTTCAGGGAAAAGAGCGGACCTTCGGCAATGCCCAATACCAGGCGGGCGATAAGCATCCCCATTAGCGAGCCCAGCAATGGCGAAACAGCGCAGACCAGGGCCCAGATCGCAATGCTGCTTAACAACCCCTGCCGATAATGCAGTTTGCTTTCGATAACCGGTGTTAATAATAAAGCCGAGAATCCATAACCCAGCAGAAAGCAGGTCATTAACATTCCTTGTAACATTCTGTTTTCATTTAACTGAAAATGTTCGGCAAATTCCGGATTTAAAATCATCACCGAAATATTTACCCGGTCAACGTAGGAAATAATAATGAGAAATAACAGTGCAATTGTGCCTTGCCATCTTGCCGTCATATTGCCCGCCTTATGCGTTCGAGAATTTATATTTTTATCAATGTGATTGTCACGGAGCTAAAATGGTTCACCTGTGAAACTCGTTGTTTTTAAAAGGTTGTTTTAAAATGTGTTTCACGGGTGAAACCTGTCGATTTTTCTTTGCTTTATTTTTAAGGAAGAAAAAGAAAAGAAGTCAATATTTTTCATTTACTCTTTTAGCTCATCGCTAAAACGTATTCTTTCACGCCTCAATAATGAAAATTTCATATCGCTGCATTTTTTCGTGATCCCTTGCACACTTAGCTTATTAATTGCCGATCAATTAACAAATTCGTCACATTGACGCTTGACGAAACATTCATCGCTTTTATATTGACCGTATTAAATAAGAAACAGAGTTTCATATATGAAACAAAAGCCTGGAGGATCGTGATGAGCTGGATAGGCGTATGTGACGCAGAACAAGTACAGGAAGATTTCCCTTTTAGCGGCAACGTAGAAGGTAAAGAGATCGGCGTTTATTTAATCGACGGCGAATATTACGCGCTGGAAGACGTGTGCCCGCACGCTTATGCCTTGCTGAGCCAGGGCTTCGTGGAAGATGGCAAAGTGGAGTGCCCGCTGCATGAGGCGGTGTTTGACGTCAAAACCGGCCAGTGTCTGCATGGCCCCGGTGGTCGCAACCTCAACCGCTACCCGGTTCGGGTCTTTGAAAATCAAATCCAGATTACCTTCGTCGAGGAGACCGTGGCATGAGCGACATCCTGAATTTCAACCCGGCACTACCCGAATGCCGCCAGTTTACCCCGCCTGCAGAGGGCGGTAACGGCGCCATTCATAAGCCGGGCGAATATCAGAATCTGATCTGGCAGACCCGCAGCCGCGAGCCGGAAAGCTGGGAAGTGAAACTGATTGCGACGCTGGAAGATCTCTTCGAACAGGGCATTGAAACCTTACCGGAGCTGGTGAAGGGGCTGAACGCGGTGCGGATGCACGATCAGCAGGGCGAGCCGTGGAGCGACGCCAGCTTCCAGGCATTCTTACAGGTTAACGGCTACTGAGGACAACGCGATGACGACTACCGTACAAAACTATCTCGATAAAGGTCTGCGCGGCCTCTGGTATCCGGTGCTGGCGAGCTGGGAAGTGCAGTCTGCACCGGTGGGCATTACCCGCCTTGGGGAGCAGATTGTGGTCTGGCGCAACAAAGACGGCCAGGTCCAGGCGCTGGAGGACCGCTGTCCGCACCGCGGCGCGCGCCTGTCGATGGGCTGGAATCTCGGGGACCGCATCGCCTGCTGGTATCACGGCGTGGAAGTGGCAGGCAATGGCGAAGTGAAAGATGTGCCTGCGGTGGACAAATGTCCGCTGGTCGGCCAGCAGTGCGTACGCAGCTATAACGTGCAGGAGGCGCACGGCGCCATCTTCCTGTGGTTCGGCGTCACCGCCGATCAGCAGCCGGACGAACTGACCTTCCCGGATGAACTCGCCGACATGGAAAATTTCAGCAACTTCCTCTGCACCGCCGGGTGGAAATGCAATTACCAGTACGCGCTGGAAAACGTGATGGACCCGATGCACGGCACCTATCTGCACTCCTCCTCGCACTCAATGGCGGAAGGGGACCGCAAGGCCGACATGGTGCTCCAGCCGACCAAAACCGGCTTCATCTTTGAGAAAAAAGGGCAGAGCGGCGTCAACTTCGACTGGGTGGAGCTGGGCAACAGCGGCACCTGCTGGATGCGCCTCTCCATTCCTTACAGGAAGCGTTTCGGGCCGGGCGGCCACTTCTTTATCGTCGGTATGGTGGTACCGGAAGATAACGACAACTGCCGCGTCTTCTTCTGGCGCATCCGCCGCGTGCAGGGCTGGCAGCGCGATATGTGGCGCTTTATGTACCGTAACCGCCTGGAAAAACTGCACTGGGAAGTGCTGGAGCAGGATCGTGTGGTGCTGGAAAGCATGGCGCCAAACGCCCGCGACCATGAATACCTCTACCAGCATGACGTTGGTCTCTCCCGCCTGCGCCGCATGATGCAAAAAGCTGCGAAAGAGCAGCTGGCGATGCGCGACGCGCAGCAGGGAGCCGCCTGATGAACGGGCTGTTGAGCGGAAAACGCATCGTTGTAACCGGTGCCGCGCGCGGGCTGGGCTACCACTTCGCCAGAGCCTGCGCGGAGCAGGGGGCGGCGGTGGTGATGTGCGACATCCTGAAAGGCGAGCTGGCTGAAAGCGCCCACGGGCTGAGCGAACAGGGTTATGCGATCGAATCGCACGTTATCGATCTGGCCGATCCGCATTCCATCGAACAGGTGTTCAGTGCCATTGGCGAGCTGGGGCAGATTGACGGCCTGGTGAATAACGCGGCGATGGCGACCGGCGTCGGCGGCAAAAACATGCTCGATTACGATCCGGATCTCTGGGATCGGGTAATGAGCGTCAACGTCAAAGGCACCTGGCTGGTCACCCGCGCCGCCGTGCCGCTGCTGCGGGAAGGGGCAGGGATTGTGAACGTAGCCTCCGATACCGCCCTGTGGGGCGCGCCGCGCCTGATGGCCTACGTCGCCAGTAAGGGGGCCGTGATTGCCATGACCCGCTCAATGGCGCGGGAGCTAGGTGAAAAGCGTATTCGTATTAACGCCATCGCGCCGGGATTAACCCGCGTTGAGGCGACGGAATATGTGCCCGCCGAACGGCATCAGCTCTATGAAAATGGCCGGGCGTTAACGGGGGCGCAGCAGCCGGAAGATGTCACCGGCAGCGTGGTCTGGCTGTTAAGCGATCTGTCGCGGTTCATCACCGGGCAGCTTATTCCGGTCAACGGCGGTTTTGTCTTTAACTAAGGTAGGGCGATTATGGCAAACGATCAGGAAGTGAAGTATCTGGTGCCGGGGCTGGAGCGCGGTTTACAGCTGCTGTTGGCCTTCGGCGAGCAGCATCGCGATCTGACCTTTGCCGAGCTGCACCGGCTGGTGGATATGCCGAAGGCCACCGCCTACCGCGTGGTGCAGACCCTGGAGTATATGGGCTTTCTGGAGCGCAACACCCGTACCAATACCTTCTCGCTCGGCATGAACGTGCTGCGTCTGGGCTTTGAGTACATCGCCTCGCTGGATGTGGCGCAGGTGGGTCAGCCGGTGATTGAACAACTGCGTGACGTCAGCCAGTGCAGTAGCCATCTGGCGATCCGCGACGGGCGCGACATCATCTACATCGCCCGCGTCAGCGCCGCCGGGTCGCGCATCAATCAGGTCAGCATTGGCACCCGTCTGCCGGTGCACTGCACCTCGCTCGGCCGCATGCTGTTGACCGATATTTCCCGCGCCGATTTCGAACAGCTGTTCCCGCAGGAGCGCCTGCCGGGCAACACGCCGGGTCAGCTTCACGACCGTGAAGCCCTGTGGCAAATGGTGCAGCAGGATAAAGCCCGCGGATACGTGATCGGTGAATCCTTCTTCCGCCACGGTATCTCCTCCATCGTTTATCCGGTGTTTGACCGAAGCCATCGCGTGGCGGCGGTAGTGAGCATTCTGGTGCCGTCGGAAGAGATCCCACAAGCCGACCGCGAGCGACTGCAAAACGAGGTTCGTCTGGCGGCGGACAAAATTTCTGGCTTCTTAGGGTATTTATCACAGGCCAGTTAAATCAGTGAGTTAACGTCAGGCGCTTCACTGCGTCGGGCATGTTTTACGCCCAATTTGGGCCAGATGAGGCAACGAACGATGAGTGTAACCGGAATTGAAAAGCTGGAATTTGGCGTTGAGAACCTGACGCACTGCGCCAAATTTATGCGTGATTTTGGCCTGACGGGCGATGCCAGCGGCCAGCGTTTTACCACCCTGAGCGGCGCGCGCGTGGAGCTTAACCCGATCGACAGCCCCGATCTGCCCCCGGCGTTTGAAGCGGGTAACACCCTGCGCCGCATGACCTGGGGAGTGGCGACCCAGAACGATCTGGACGCACTGCGCTCGAAGCTTGCGCAGCAGCCCGGCTTTCGCGAAGTGGGCGACGCGCTGGAATGCCTTGACCCGAACGGCATGACCCTGCGCGTGCAGGTCAGCCAGCAGACCGACGTGGAGCTGAACGTCGAGCCGATCAACCAGTGGGGCGATGCCCGCCGGATTGACACCCCCAGCCCGGTTTACGATCGCGCCCAGCCCATCAACGTCGGCCACGTGGTGTTTTTCGTGGAGGAGCTGGCGGCGGTGGAGAAATTCTACCGCGAGGTGCTCGGTTTCCAGGTCTCTGACCGCTACATCAACCGCGCCGTATTCCTGCGCTGCGGCGTACGTGGGGGGCATCACAACCTGTTCCTGCTGCAATTGCCGAACCGTAAGCGCGGCCTGAACCACGTGGCCTTTACCGTGCGCGATATCCACGAGGTGATCGGCGGTGGTATCGCGATGAATAAAAATGAATGGAGCACCTTTATCGGGCCGGGCCGCCATCCGGTCTCGTCGGCCTACTTCTGGTACGTCAATAGCCCGACCGGCGGCGCGTTTGAGTACTACACCAACGACGACTACCTGACCGAAAACTGGCAGCCGCGCGAGCTGGAGCACTCGCTGGTCTCCTTTACCGAATGGGCGGTGGAAGGCGGGATCGATCACGACACGCGCCGTCAGCAGAAAAAAACGGAGGCGGTATGACGTCGCGCATTGTCATTATCGGTGGCGGCCAGGCGGGGGGCTGGGCGGCTAAAACCCTGCGTGACGAGGGTTTCGACGGCGAGATTTGCGTGGTGGCGGAAGAGGAATGGGATTTCTACGAACGGCCACCGCTGTCGAAAGCGGCTCTTTTGCAACCAGAGGCGGCGCTTCCGCGACTCTTTTCCGAAGAGGCGCAGCAGGCGCTGAACCTGACCTGGTATCGTCCGTTGCGGGCTGAATCCATTGATCGTGAAGCGAAAGCGGTTGTTTTAAGCAACGGCGAACGCCTTAGTTACAACATGCTTTTACTGGCCACCGGAGGGCGGGCGCGCCTGCCGGGTGAGGCCTGGGCGGCGCACCCGCAGGTCTACCCCCTGCGCCACTGGCAGGACGCGCAGCGTCTGAAAAGCCGTCTGGCGGAGAGCCGCACCCTGGCTATCGTTGGCGGCGGCTGGATCGGTCTTGAGATTGCCGCTTCCGCGCGCAGCAGCGGCGTGGCGGTCACGCTGTTCGAGCAGCAGCCCGCACTCTGCATGCGCTCGGTGAGTGGCGAGGTTTCGCAGCGCTTAGAGGCCATTCACCGCGAGCAGGGTGTGGCGATCCGCACCGGCTGCGGCGCGCTGGAGCTGGAAGACGATAACGGTCTGCCGGTCATCCACTGCGACGGCCAGCGTAAAACCTTTGATGCGGTGGTGGTGGGGATCGGTGTCGATCTCAACCTGGAACTGGCGCGTAACGCCGGGCTTAAAACCGAACGCGGGATCGTGGTGGATGCCCAGGGACGCACCGCAGATCCGTTCATCTTTGCCGCCGGGGATGTGGCCCAGCATCATCACTACGGCCTGTGCATCCAGTCCTGGGCCTTTGCCCAGAATCAGGCGGTGGCGACGGCGAAAGCAATGCTCAACCCCGATGCGTCAGGTTACGACGACGCGCCGTGGCTCTGGTCAGATCAATATCAGCACAACATTCAGATCCTCGGTATTCCGCAGCCGGGCAGCAGCACGATAGTGCGGGACGATTCGCTGTTCTTCTCGCTCGACGCGAACGGGCGGCTGACGCAGCTGGTGGCGTTCAACGATGCGCGCACCGTCAAGCTGGCGAAGCGCTGGATGGCGGCGGGAAGGGATCTGTCAGACGTACCGCTCAGCGACCCGACCTTTTCACTGATGTCATTGCGATAGCTAACCCGCACCCGTAGGGGGAGATATGACCACATTAGAGACCAACACCGCGCCCGTTGAGGCGAGCGGTGAGGGAACCCGCACGCCTGAAAAAGCGGTGCGCTGGGCCATCCCGCTGGCGCTGCTGGCCTGCGTGCTGCTGGCGTTTTTCGACAAAATCAGCATTGCGGCGCTGTTTTCTGACGGCCATTTCCAGCAGGCGATGGGCATCGATTTCGACACCACGCGCCTCGGCATTCTGATGAGCGCCTTCCTGCTGAGCTACGGCTTTTCATCGGTCTTTTTAAGCGGGCTGGGGGACAAAATCGCCCCGCTGCGCCTGCTCACCGGGATGATGGTGATCTGGTGCGTGCTGATGGTGGCGATGGGCTTTACCCATAACTACACGCTGATGATTGTCCTGCGCATCCTGCTGGGGGTGGCAGAAGGGCCGCTCTTCCCGCTGGCCTTCGCCATTGTGCGCCACAACTTCCCGCAGCATCTGCAGGCGCGCGCCACCATGCTGTGGCTGCTGGGCACCCCGGTGGGGGCGGCGATTGGCTTCCCGCTCTCCCTCTGGTTGCTGAATACCTTCGGCTGGCAGAGCACCTTCTTCGTGATGGCGATGCTGACCGTGCCGGTGCTTATTTTTGTGCGCATCGGTCTGCGGGGGATCCGTCTGGATGCGAAACCGGCCACTACTCAGGCGTCGCAGGATGAGCGTCGCGCGGCCCGGCGCGAGCTGTTCGTCAGTCCGCACTTCTGGATCATCTGCATCTTTAACATCGCCTTCCTGACCTACCTGTGGGGTATCAACGGCTGGCTGCCGGGCTACCTGATCAAGGGGAAGGGCATTCATCTGGAGCATGCGGGCTGGCTGTCGTCGATGCCGTTTATCGCCATGCTGGCAGGCGAGGTGATTGGCGCATGGCTCTCGGACCGGGTCGATAAGCGCGCCGCGGCCTGCTTTATCTCCATGGCGGGGGCGGCGGTGGGGCTGGCAGCGGTCATGCACCTCGACACCCCGCTGACCATCATCGCGGCGATGAGCTTCAGTACCTTTATGTGGGGCACCGGGGCGCCCAACATTTTCGCCCTGCTGGCAAAGGCCACCCATCCACGGGTGAGTGCTACGGCGGGCGGCATCTTCAACGGGCTGGGAAACTTTGCGGGCGCGCTGTCGCCGGCGGTGATGGGCGCGCTTATCGCCTTCACCCACAGCATGGATTCCGGGCTGATTTTTCTGGCGGTGATGGCGGCGGTGGGCTGCGTCCTGTTACTGCCGCTGCTGAGACGTTACTGAGGAGAGTGTCATGACTGATTCAACCATAACCAACAAATCTGGCATCAAACCTGACCACCTGACGATGGAAGAGTGGGTCGAGTCGCGCATCGCGCGCTTCGAAGGGCGTAAATATGACTGGAACGCCCTGAAGTTCCAGGCCGATTTTGATCCGAAATACCGCCGGGCGCAGATGCGCTACATCGGCACCGGTGCCACCGGCGTGGCGAACGACACCAACACCGTGCAGGCGGATCACTTTACCTTCTCCACCATGGTACTGCCGTCGAAGTGCGAAGGGCCGCTGCACCTGCATGACGATGTGGAAGAGGTCTTCTTCATGCTGAAAGGCCAGATCACGCTGATGATCCAGGATGGCGACAACTACACCGAAACCGTGCTGCGCGAGCGTGACCTCATCTCCGTCCCGCCGGGTATCTATCGTGGGCTGTTCAACCACGGCGAAGAAGAGGCGCTGATGTGCGTCATGCTGGGCACTAACAAGCCGGAAATCCCGACCTACCCGGCCGATCATCCGCTCTCAAAAGTGAAGCGGAACTAAGGGGTGCACGATGACGGAATTTCGTGAACAGGGATGCGGCATTCCGCTGATGTTGCTGCACGGCATCAGCTCCGGCGCCGCCTCCTGGCATAAGCAGATGGCGCTGGACGGTTTTCGGGTGCTGGCGTGGGACATGCCCGGCTATGGCGAAAGCCCGATGCTGGCAGCTGAACGGGCAAACGCCGGAGATTACGCCGACGCGCTGGCGGCGATGCTCGATCGGGCGGGCGTCTGGCAGGCGGTGCTGGTAGGGCACTCTCTGGGGGCGCTGGTCGCCAGTGCTTTTGCGGCGAAGTTCCCGGAACGCGTTATCCATCTGGTGCTGGCGGATGCCGCGCAGGGCTACGGCCAGGCCGCGCCGGAGCAGCGCGAGCAGGTCTGGCGCAACCGCGAGCAACAGATGGCACTGGGCGGCGAAATCCTCGCCCAGACCCGCGCCGCGAAGCTGCTGCGCCCTGGCGCGCGCGCGGAGGATATTGCCACCGTGGCGTCAGGGATGCGCAAGCTGCGCCCGGAGGGCTACCTGGCCGCCGCGTGGATGCTGGCATATGACGACATCCATGCCTGGCTTAAGCGCTACCCGGGCGATTTTGAAGTCTGGTGCGGCGAGCAGGATGCGATTACGCAGCCGGAGTTGGTGCAGGGGCTGGCGCTGCGATACGGGTTGCCGTTTATCGCCATTCCCCAGGCCGGTCACGCCAGCTATCTCGATAACGACGCGTTTTTTAACCAACAGCTTTTACGCATTAACGAAGAGGTGCGCGATGAATGCACAAATTGATGGGCGCATAGCGGTCGTCACCGGCGGTTCTTCTGGCATTGGCTTTGAAACGCTGCGCCTGCTGCTGGGCGAGGGGGCTAAAGTGGCCTTCTGTGGCCGCGATCCGGATCGCCTCGCCAGCGCCCATGCCGCGCTGCATAACGAATACCCCGACGGGGAGGTTTTCTCTTATCGATGCGACGTGCTGAACGCTGACGAGATGCAGGCCTTTGCGGATGCCGTTCAGGCGCGCTTTGGTGCGGCGGATATGCTGATCAACAACGCCGGGCAGGGCTACGTGGCGCACTTCCAGGATACGCCGCGCGAGGCGTGGCTGCACGAGGCCGAGCTGAAGCTGTTCGGAGTGATCAATCCGGTGCAGGCGTTTCAGCCGCTGCTGGAGCAGTCCGACATCGCCTCCATCACCTGCGTCAACTCGCTACTGGCGCTGCAGCCGGAGGAGCACATGATTGCCACCTCTGCCGCCCGTGCCGCGCTGCTGAATATGACGCTGACACTCTCTAAAGAGTTGGTGGGGAAAGGCATTCGGGTGAATTCCATCTTGCTCGGCATGGTGGAGTCCGGCCAGTGGCAGCGCCGCTTTGAAAACCGTACAGACAAAAGCCAGAGCTGGCCGGAGTGGACGGCAGAGATCGCGCGCAAACGCGGCATCCCGATGGCGCGCCTCGGCAAGCCGCAGGAGCCCGCGCAGGCGCTGCTGTTCCTCGCCTCGCCGCTGGCCTCGTTTACCACCGGCGCCGCGCTGGACGTTTCCGGCGGCTTCTGCCGCCATCTGTAAGGACGCATCATGAAAAAGATCATGTTAATTGGGTTCGGCGCCATGGCGCAGGCGGTGATCGAGCGCCTGCCTGCCGGTGTCGCTATCGGCTGGATCGTGGCGCGCGCGTCTCATCACGCGGCGATTCGCCAGCAGTTTGGTGATGCGGTGGTGGCGCTGACCTCGCCGCTGGAGTGCGCTGAAGCGCCCGATCTGGTGCTGGAGTGCGCCAGCCAGCAGGCGGTGGCGCAGTACGGCGAGGATATTTTGCATCGCGGCTGGCATCTGGCGGTGATCTCCACCGGCGCACTGGCAGATAGCGCGCTGGAGCAGCGCCTGCTCAACGCGGGCGGCAAACTGACGCTGCTCTCCGGCGCGGTGGCCGGCATCGACGGGCTGGCGGCGGCGAAAGAGGGCGGGCTTGAGCGCGTGACCTATCAGTCGCGTAAAAGCCCGGCCAGTTGGCGCGGCAGCTACGCCGAACAGCTTATCGATCTTAATTCGGTGTCAGTGGCGCAGGTCTTTTTCGAAGGCAGCGCCCGGGAGGCGGCACGACTGTTCCCGGCCAACGCCAACGTGGCGGCGACCGTGGCGCTCGGCGGCGTGGGGATGGATGAGACCCGCGTACAGCTGATGGTCGACCCGGCCACGAAACGCAATACCCACACGCTGCACGTCGAAGGCGTGTTTGGCGAGTTCCATCTTGAGCTGAGCGGGCTGCCGCTTGCCTCTAACCCGAAAACCTCCACCCTGGCGGCACTGAGCGCGGTCCGCGCCTGCCGCGAGCTGGCCCTGAGCTGAGGAGTGACGATGAGCGAACTGAAGATTTTTATCGGGGGGCAGTGGCGACACGGCGGCGGCAACCCGATGCAGAGCCACTTCCCGGCTGATGGAACGATCAACGCGGTTTTAAACGCGGCAAGCCTCGACGATCTGCATGACGCAATCGAGGCTGGCGAGCTGGCGTGGCGCGATCCCTTGTGGCGCAACAGCCTGCCGCATATGCGCGCGAAGATCCTGCACAGAGTGGCGGATCAGATTGAATCCCGCGTCGACGAGCTGGCGCAGATGCAGAGCCGCGATAACGGCAAACCGCTGGCGGAAGCACGCGGGCTGGTGATGAGCGCGGCGGGAACGGCGCGCTACTTTGCCGCCGCCTGCGAACTGCTGGAAGGGGAGCTTCCGACGCCGCGCCAGCCGGATTTACTAACCCTGAGTCGCTATGAGCCGCTTGGCGTGGTGGCAGCCATTACGCCGTGGAACTCGCCGATTGCCAGTGAAATGCAGAAAGTCGCTCCGGCCATTGCCGCCGGTAACGCGGTGATCCTCAAGCCCGCCGAAGCGACGCCGCTGATGGCGCTGGAGCTGGCCCGCATCTTTGAACAGGCGGGGCTGCCCGCCGGGCTGCTGAGCGTGCTGCCGGGCAAAGGCTCGGTCATTGGCGATGCGCTGGCACGCCATCCTAAAGTGCGCAAAATCTCTTTTACCGGCGGCACCACCACTGGCCGTCATCTGGCGCACGTGGCGGCGGAAAAGCTGATCCCGGCCTCTCTTGAGCTGGGCGGTAAATCCCCGACCATCGTGCTCGACGATGCGGATATCGAGCAGGCCGCGCGCGGGATCTGCTTCGGCATCTTCAGCTCGGCGGGACAGGCCTGTATCGCCGGGTCGCGGCTGTTTATCCACGAAAGCCTTTACGCTCCGCTGATGGCGCGGTTGCTGGAGTTAACCCGTGGCCTGCGCGTCGGGCATCCGTTTACCGACGGCATCCACGTCGGGCCGTTGATCAACGATAAGCATCGCCAGAGCGTGCAGGCCTACGTCGAGCTGGCGAAGCGCGAAGGGGGCCGCGTGCTGTGCGGCGGGGAGATCCCAGCCGATCCCAATCTTGCAAACGGCAGCTTCTTCCAGCCAACGATTATCGAAGGGCTGAGCAACAGCGCCCGCGCCTGTCAGGAGGAGATCTTCGGCCCGGTGCTGGTGGCGATGCCATTTAACGATGAAGCGGCGTTGATCCAGCAGGCGAACGACTCGGTATATGGTCTGGCTGCCGGGATCTGGACGCGGGATACCGGACGTGCGCTGCGCTTAAGCGAGCAGCTTGAGGCGGGCACGGTGTGGATCAACACCTACAAGGTCTTTGCGATTTCGACCCCGTTCGGGGGCTTTAAAGAGAGCGGTCTGGGCCGCGAAAAGGGCATTCAGGGGCTGAAAGCCTGGATGCAACAAAAGAGCATTTATCTGGCGACGGGTAACAGCGTCAACCACTGGTGCGACTGAAAAAGGGTGAGCAATGAGCGAAATGATAACCGTCGGCGACGCCATCGCCAGAACGCTGGAGCAGTATCAGGTTGAGGCCATCTACGGCGTCATCTCCATTCACAACCTGCCCATCGCCGATGCAGTAGGGCAGCGCGGCAATATCCGCTTTGTGCCCGCGCGCGGCGAAGCGGGATCCGTCACCATGGCCGATGCCCACGGGCGTTTTTCCGGCCTCGGCGTGGCGCTGACCAGTACCGGGGCAGGGGCAGGTAACGCGGTAGGCGCGCTGGTGGAAGCGATGAATGCCTGCACGCCGCTGCTGCATTTAACCGGACAGGTGGAAAAAGCCTGGCTGGATGCCGACACCGGGTTTATTCACGAAACCCGCGACCAGTTGACCTTCCTGAAGGCCAGTTCAAAACGGGCATATCGCATCAGCAATGCCAACCAGGCGATAGCGATTCTCCATAAAGCGATTCAGGAGGCACAGACGCCGCCGTGCGGGCCGGTCTCTGTGGAGATCCCGATTGATATTCAGGGGGCGAAAATTCCGCTGTCGCTGGTGACGGCGCCGGTAAAACCGGTGTCAGTTTCAGCGCCAGACGCCGGAATGGTTGATGCGCTTTGGGCGCAGCTGAAGCAGGCGAAACAGCCGCTGCTGTGGCTGGGTGGCGGGGCGCTGGGCAGCGCTGACGCTGTGAAAAAGCTGGCGGATGCGGGCATCACCGTGATCTCCAGCACCCACGCGCGCGGCGTGCTGCCGGACAGCCATCGCGCCAGCCTGCGGGCTTTCCACAACTCGTCGTCAGTGGAGGCGCTGATCGCCCGGTGTGATTTTACGCTGGTGGCGGGCTCACGCCTGCGCAGCAATGAGACCCGTTCATGGACGCTCGAACTGCCCTCTCCGCGGGTGCAGATCGATATCGATCCGGCGGCGGCAAGCCGTAACTATTTGATGGATAAGACGCTGGTAGCCGATTGTTCAGCGCTGCTTAACGCGCTGGCTGCAAAAGCGCAGGGGCGTGAATGGGGTAACGCGCAGTGGGACACGCAGGTACAGCAGGCGGTGGAGCAAGCTGAGCAGGGTCTGCGCGAGCAGTGTGGTGCCTATGCGAAGCTCAACGACGCCATCGAGAAAGCGCTGCCGCAGGATGGCCTGCTCGTGCGTGATATCACCGTTTCCGGCAGCCTGTGGGGCAGCCGTCTGTTCCGCGCCAACGGTCCGCTGATGAACATTCACTCTCTGGCCGGGGCAATTGGCATGGGGCTGCCTATGGCAATTGGTACTGCGATTGCCAATCCGCAGCGCAAGGTGGTGGGGCTGGTGGGCGACGGCGGCCTGAGCCTGAATTTAGGCGAGCTGGCGACGCTGGCGCAGGAGAAAGCCAACGTGACGCTGCTGATCATGAATGACGGCGGTTACGGCGTGATGCGTGGCATTCAGGATAAATATTTTGGCGGGCGGCAGTATTATAACGAGCTGCATACGCCGGACTTTACCCTGCTGGCCCAGGCGATTGGCCTGCAGGCGTGGAGCGTTGAGCGGGCAGAGGATTTTGATGCGGTGATGACAGAGGCGCTGGCCATGCCGGGGCCGTCGGTGGTGGAGGTGCGGATGGGGCAGATTGGCGCCCTGAAGTTTGCCGGGCCGCCGCAGAAAACGCTGTACTAGCTGTGTGCCCGGTAGCGCTGCGCTTACCGGGCCTACGTTTACGCACAAAGCAGGCCGGGTAAGGCGAAGCCGCCACCCGGCTTTTCAAAGGAGACGCGGGCGCCTCCCCGGTACATTATTTAATCCCGTCTGCCGCCATGCGATCGCGGATGTGCTGCGCACGCGCTGCGGAGGCAGGGTGGTCGTCAAACATGGAGCTTTGGCGGCCCGCTTCCTGTTGAGCCAGTTTTTCGAAGCTGGTGGCTAAACCTGATGGGTTAATCCCATGTTTGCGCAACAGATCGTAAGAGTAGTCATCGGCCTCAGATTCCTGACGCTGAGAGAACTGGGAGTTAACCAGTTTTTCACCGAGATCGCCGAGCTGCGACTGGGAAAGGCTACCTACAATACCACCCGCAGAGGCCGCCGCCACGCGAACGGCGTTCGTGCCGAGGGCAACCTGCATCCCTTTCTTCACATGGCCGAGGGCAACGTGGCCCATTTCATGGCCGATAACCGCTTCGACTTCATTGTCGTTCATCATATCCATTAATCCGCTGTAGACGCGGATGCAGCCGTTAGCCATCGCAAAGGCGTTAACGTCTTTCGCCATGTAAACCTTGTAGTTCACCGGCTGGCCGTTAATGTTGTCGCCAAGTGCTGAAGCAATCTTATTCAGACGCTGAGCGTAAGTGCTGTCTGCCGGTGCGATGGTCGCTTTACCGTCCATCTCTTTACAGGCCTCATCGCTTAATGTTTTCACCTGGGCATCGGTGAGGGAGTAGGCCTGAAACGCCTCTGCTCCGGAGCTCAGCAGGCCACCAGAATTCATATTCTGACACCCGCTAAGAAGAAGGGTCGTTCCCAGAGCCAGCACTACTGCACGCATTTTCATTATGTTGCTTCCGTACTCGTTAAACTTGATAAATTCTGAAAGTTTTGCCGCCCCGGAGGAGGGTGCAGCTCCAATTATAAAGAATATAAACGAAGGCGAGCGAGAAGATTGCGCAACGTGCGAGCCTGTTCCAGAGATTTCTTAAGCGGCAAAAGAATGGTCCATGTACATGCTTTGTCGCTTGGGTTACATTGTTGGCACTTTTTTCTGGCGTAGCCCAAAACGCGCTGTCGTCAAGCCGAAACGGGCATGGCCTTCAACATCCGATCTGGAGTCAAAATGTCCTCACGTAAAGAGCTTGCCAATGCTATTCGTGCGCTGAGCATGGATGCTGTACAAAAAGCTAAGTCCGGTCACCCGGGTGCCCCTATGGGTATGGCTGACATTGCCGAAGTCCTGTGGCGTGATTTCCTGAACCACAACCCGCAGAACCCTGCCTGGGCTGACCGCGACCGTTTCGTTCTCTCTAACGGCCACGGCTCGATGCTGATCTACAGCCTGCTGCACCTCACCGGCTATGATCTGCCAATCGAAGAGCTGAAAAACTTCCGTCAGCTGCACTCCAAAACCCCGGGTCACCCGGAAGTGGGTTACACCGCAGGTGTTGAAACCACTACCGGTCCGCTGGGTCAGGGTATTGCTAACGCCGTGGGTATGGCGATTGCCGAGAAGACGCTGGCGGCGCAGTTCAACCGTCCGGGTCATGACATCGTCGACCACTTCACCTATGCATTCCTGGGTGATGGCTGCATGATGGAAGGCATTTCTCACGAAGTGTGCTCCCTGGCAGGCACCCTGAAACTGGGCAAACTGGTTGCGTTCTATGACGACAACGGCATCTCCATCGACGGCCACATTGAAGGCTGGTTCACTGACGACACCGCAGCACGTTTCGAAGCCTACGGCTGGCACGTGGTGCGTGGCGTTGACGGTCACGATGCTGAAGCGATTAAACGTGCAGTAGAAGAAGCGCGCGCAGTGACTGACAAACCGTCCCTGCTGATGTGCAAAACCATCATCGGTTTCGGTTCTCCGAACAAAGCCGGTACGCACGACTCCCACGGCGCACCGCTGGGTGACGCAGAGATCGCCCTGACCCGTGAAGCGCTGGGCTGGAAACACGCTGCGTTTGAAATCCCGTCTGAAATTTATGCGCAGTGGGATGCCAAAGAAGCGGGCCAGGCGAAAGAAGCGGCATGGAACGAGAAATTCGCCGCCTACGCTAAAGCCTTCCCACAGGAAGCGGCAGAGTTCACCCGTCGTATGAAAGGTGACATGCCAGCAGACTTCGACGCCAAAGCGAACGAGTTCATCGCTAAGCTGCAGGCTAACCCGGCTAAAATCGCCAGCCGTAAAGCCTCCCAGAATGCGATCGAAGCCTTCGGCCCGCTGCTGCCAGAGTTCCTCGGCGGCTCCGCTGACCTGGCACCATCAAACCTGACTATCTGGTCTGGCTCTAAAGCCATCAACGAAGATACTGCCGGTAACTACATCCATTACGGTGTTCGTGAGTTCGGTATGACCGCGATTGCCAACGGTATCTCCCTGCACGGTGGTTTCCTGCCGTACACCTCCACCTTCCTGATGTTCGTGGAATATGCCCGTAACGCGGTGCGTATGGCTGCGCTGATGAAACAGCGTCAGGTGATGGTCTACACCCACGACTCTATCGGTCTGGGCGAAGATGGCCCGACCCACCAGCCGGTTGAGCAGGTTGCTTCCCTGCGCGTGACCCCGAACATGTCCACATGGCGTCCATGTGACCAGGTTGAATCGGCGGTAGCGTGGAAATATGGCGTTGAGCGTCAGGACGGCCCAACCGCGCTGATCCTCTCCCGTCAGAACCTGGCTCAGCAGGATCGTACCGAAGAGCAGCTGGCGAACATCGCCCGCGGTGGTTACGTGCTGAAAGACTGCGACGGTCAGCCGCAGGTGATCTTCATCGCAACCGGTTCTGAAGTTGAACTGGCTGTTGCCGCCTGGGATCAGCTGGCAGGCGAAGGCGTGAAAGCGCGCGTGGTCTCCATGCCGTCTACCGATGCCTTCGACAAGCAGGACGCGGCTTACCGTGAATCTGTACTGCCGAAAGCCGTTTCTGCCCGAGTGGCAATCGAAGCGGGTATCGCTGACTACTGGTTCAAATACGTGGGCCTGAACGGCGCTATCGTTGGCATGACCACCTTCGGTGAGTCTGCGCCAGCTGAGCAGCTGTTCGAAGAGTTCGGCTTCACCGTTGAGAACGTGGTCGCGAAAGCGAAAGAACTGCTGTAATCATGGTTGTGCCCGGCGGCGCGTAGCTTGCCGGGCCTACAAATATTCAGGCCGGGCAGGCGTAAGCGTCACCCGGCTTTTTTGTGCATGTTATTCCTCAAAGATGTAATACCTCTGTAAATTATTCCACTTAAAATGTGATGTGTGTCATATAGCTGGCTTATTGGTCTGGACAGTCATTCCCTTTATTCCGTGTTTCGCTTATTCTGGCTGAAGCGTTTCAGTCGATTAAATGTTCGACAAATGACCAATCAGTTGGAGTTTGTGACAGGCAAGGATTCCCCTCAGCGCGTTGCTGCATTACTCTGTCAGCCACCTCGTGTCAGGGAAAGCTTTGCAGGAGACTTATGACCGTACGCGTAGCGATTAATGGTTTCGGTCGCATCGGACGTAACGTGGTTCGTGCTTTATATGAATCCGGACGCCGGGCGGAAATTACCGTGGTGGCCATCAATGAACTGGCGGATGCCGCAGGCATGGCGCATTTATTGAAATATGACACCAGCCATGGACGCTTTGCCTGGGACGTTCGTCAGGAGAGAGAGCAGCTGCTTGTCGGTGATGACGTGATCCGTGTGCTTCATGAGCGGACGATCGAAGCATTACCCTGGCGTGAACTGGGTGTCGATGTGGTACTCGATTGTACCGGCGTCTACGGCAACCGCGAACACGGCGAAGCCCATCTGGCGGCTGGCGCAAAGAAAGTGCTCTTTTCACATCCTGGCAGTAACGATCTCGATGCCACGGTGGTTTACGGCGTCAACCATCACGAGTTGCACGCAGAACACCGAATTGTCTCCAATGCCTCCTGTACTACCAACTGTATTATTCCGGTCATCAAGCTGCTGGACGATGCCTACGGCATTGAGTCGGGTACGGTTACCACGATCCACTCAGCCATGCACGATCAGCAGGTCATTGACGCTTACCACCCGGACCTGCGACGCACTCGCGCGGCGAGTCAGTCGATTATCCCGGTGGACACCAAACTGGCGGCCGGTATAACCCGAATTTTTCCGCAGTTTGAAGATCGTTTTGAAGCTATCGCGGTCCGCGTACCTACCATCAACGTGACGGCGATCGACCTCAGCGTTACCGTTAAAAAACCGGTAAAAGCCTTTGAGGTCAACCTGTTGCTGCAAAAGGCGGCACAGCAAGCATTTCATGGTATAGTTGACTATACGGAATTACCGTTGGTCTCAGTAGATTTTAACCACGATCCGCACAGCGCCATTGTAGATGGCACCCAAACGCGCGTGAGTGGAGCGCACCTGATCAAGACGCTGGTCTGGTGTGATAACGAATGGGGCTTTGCTAACAGGATGCTCGACACCACGTTAGCCATGGCCGCACAAGGTTTCAGGTAAGACGCGTATTGCGTCTGCAAAACTTTAAGAATCAACGAGAGGATTCACCATGTCTGTAATTAAGATGACCGATCTGGATCTGGCAGGTAAACGCGTTTTCATCCGTGCGGATCTGAACGTACCGGTTAAAGAGGGTAAAGTGACCAGCGACGCGCGTATCCGTGCCTCTCTGCCAACCATCGAACTGGCACTGAAGCAGGGCGCAAAAGTGATGGTAACCTCCCACCTGGGTCGTCCGACCGAAGGCGAGTACAACGAAGAATTCTCTCTGCTGCCGGTTGTTAATTACCTGAAAGACAAACTGTCCAGCCCGGTACGTCTGGTTAAAGACTACCTGGACGGCGTGGAAGTTGCTGAAGGTGAACTGGTTGTTCTGGAAAACGTTCGCTTCAACAAAGGCGAGAAGAAAGACGACGAAACCCTGTCCAAAAAATATGCTGCACTGTGCGACGTATTCGTGATGGACGCCTTCGGTACCGCTCACCGTGCCCAGGCTTCTACCCACGGTATCGGTAAATTCGCCGACGTCGCTTGTGCAGGTCCTCTGCTGGCCGCTGAGCTGGATGCGCTGGGTAAAGCGCTGAAAGAACCTGCTCGTCCGATGGTTGCTATCGTTGGTGGTTCTAAAGTTTCCACCAAACTGACCGTTCTGGACTCCCTGTCCAAAATCGCTGACCAGCTGATCGTTGGCGGTGGTATCGCTAACACCTTCGTTGCTGCCCAGGGCCACAACGTGGGTAAATCCCTGTACGAAGCAGACCTGGTTGACGAAGCGAAACGCCTGCTGAGCACCTGCGATATCCCGGTTCCAACTGACGTTCGCGTCGCGACCGAGTTCTCTGAAACCGCAACCGCAGAGTTGAAATCTGTTTCTGACATCAAAAATGAAGAGCAGATTCTGGACCTGGGCGACGCCTCTGCAGAGAAACTGGCTGAAATCCTGAAGAATGCAAAAACCATTCTGTGGAACGGTCCGGTTGGCGTGTTCGAATTCCCGAACTTCCGTAAAGGTACTGAAATCGTGGCTAACGCGATTGCAGACAGCGATGCATTCTCCATTGCTGGCGGCGGTGACACCCTGGCAGCCATCGATCTGTTCGGTATTTCCGACAAGATCTCCTACATCTCCACTGGCGGCGGCGCATTCCTCGAATTCGTGGAAGGCAAAGTTCTGCCAGCAGTAGCCATGCTCGAAGAGCGCGCTAAGAAGTAAGCCATTTTAGGGCAGGGAAACCTGCCCAATTTTCAGCGCGCTTTTAAGAGCTCGCCCCTTTCCAAGGCCGAAGATACAGGACTCGCAACATGTCTAAAATTTTTGATTTCGTAAAACCTGGCGTGATCACTGGTGATGACGTTCAGAAAGTGTTCCAGGTAGCTAAAGAAAACAACTTTGCGCTGCCAGCGGTTAACTGCGTCGGTACCGACTCTATTAACGCCGTACTGGAAGCTGCAGCAAAAGTTAAAGCGCCGGTAATCGTTCAGTTCTCTAACGGCGGTGCTGCGTTTATCGCAGGTAAAGGCGTGAAAACTGACGTTCCTCAGGGCGCGGCAATCCTGGGCGCAATCTCTGGCGCACATCACGTTCACCAGATGGCTGAACACTACGGCGTTCCAGTAATCCTGCACACTGACCACTGCGCGAAGAAACTGCTGCCGTGGATCGACGGTCTGCTGGACGCGGGCGAAAAACACTTCGCTGCAACCGGTAAGCCACTGTTCTCTTCTCACATGATCGACCTGTCTGAAGAGTCTCTGGAAGAGAACATTGAGATCTGCTCCAAATACCTGGCTCGCATGGCCAAAATGGACATGACCCTGGAAATCGAACTGGGTTGCACCGGTGGCGAAGAAGATGGCGTGGACAACAGCCATATGGACGCTTCTGCTCTGTACACTCAGCCAGAAGACGTTGATTACGCTTACACCGAGCTGAGCAAAATCAGCCCACGTTTCACCATCGCGGCTTCCTTCGGTAACGTACACGGTGTGTACAAGCCAGGTAACGTGGTTCTGACGCCAACTATCCTGCGTGATTCTCAGGAGTACGTTTCCAAGAAACACAACCTGCCGCACAACAGCCTGAACTTCGTCTTCCACGGCGGTTCCGGTTCTTCTGCTCAGGAAATCAAAGATTCCGTTAGCTACGGTGTTATCAAAATGAACATCGATACCGACACCCAATGGGCAACCTGGGACGGTATTCTGCAGTACTACAAAACTAACGAAGCTTACCTGCAGGGCCAGCTGGGCAACCCGAAAGGCGAAGACCAGCCGAACAAGAAATACTACGATCCACGCGTATGGCTGCGTGCAGCCCAGACCTCTATGGTGACGCGTCTGGAGCAGGCGTTCAAAGAGCTGAACGCGGTTGACGTTCTGTAATTTAAGCTGCTGACAGCAAGCATCAAAAGCCCGCGTTAATCGCGGGCTTTTTTATGTCTTTTCAACTGGCTATAGTGGCTGTTTTATGTGATCTGTTTGGCATATTGCGGGCTTTTTGTTTACCCTTTACACACTTGCTCCTCTCCGCATGGGGCGGATTTGTGTTTTATGTGCATAAGGAAAGATAAATGGAAGATCTCGGTGTTGTAGATAGCATCAATAACGCGGGCTCCTGGCTGGTGCGTAATCAGGCGTTGCTTATCAGCTATGCCGTAAATATCGCTGCGGCGATTGCCATCGTAGTGGTGGGGATGATCGTTGCCCGGACGGTTGCCAGAGGCGTTAACCGCGTTATGCTCGCCCGGCACATTGACGCTACCGTCGCCGATTTCCTCTCGGCAATGGTGCGCTACGCGATTATTGCTTTTACCCTGATAGCAGCAATGGGGCGTGTGGGGGTTCAGACCGCCTCGGTGATTGCGGTACTGGGTGCCGCTGGTCTGGCCGTGGGCCTGGCGCTACAGGGCTCGCTGGCAAACCTGGCGGCCGGCGTGCTGCTGGTCACCTTCCGTCCATTCCGTTCCGGGGAGTATGTCGATCTCGGTGGCACCGCAGGTACGGTGCTGAACGTGCAGATTTTTTCCACTACGCTGCGTTCCGCGGACGGCAAAATCGTTATCGTGCCGAACAAAAAGGTTATCGACGGCAATATCACCAACTTCTCCCGGGAGCCGGTTCGCCGCAACGAGCTTATGATCGGCGTGGGCTATGATTCCGATATCGAGCAGGTGAAGAAACTTATCACCGACATCATTGAATCTGACGAGCGTATCCTGAAAGACCGCGAAATGACGGTTCGCCTTCACGAGCTGGGCGCCTCCTCTATCAACTTCGTTGTCCGTATCTGGAGCAAAAGTAGCGATCTGCAAAGCGTTTACTGGGACGTACTGGAGCGCATCAAGCGCGACTTTGATGCTAACGGCATCAGCTTCCCATATCCGCAGATGGACGTGAACTTCAAGCGGGTGAAAGAACCGGCGGAATAACGTTTCATCGTAACCTGGTGCGCGCAATGCGTACCGGGTTACATTAGCTTCACTAATTGCCAATTAATATTATCCATTTTCTCTTATTATTCTCCCGCAGTATAGTCAGCCCTTAAGTCACATTTTTGAGATTAGTGTTCATGTTCTCTTTTTATTTTCAGGGGCTTATGATTGGCGCGGCGATGATCCTGCCTCTCGGCCCGCAAAACGCCTTCGTCATGAATCAGGGTATTCGACGCCAATATCACATCATGATCGCGCTGCTGTGTGCACTAAGCGATATGCTACTGATTTGTGCCGGGATTTTTGGCGGTAGCGCGCTACTGATGCAGTCTCCCTGGCTGCTGGCGTTGGTCACCTGGGGCGGCGTCGCGTTTCTGCTCTGGTATGGTTTTGGCGCCCTTAAAACGGCGCTGGGCAGCAATATTGAGCTGGCCAGCGCTGAAGTCATGAAGCAGGGGCGCTGGAAAATTATCGTCACCATGCTGGCGGTAACCTGGCTTAATCCGCACGTTTATCTGGATACGTTTGTGGTGCTGGGCAGTCTGGGCGGGCAGCTGGATGTCGAGCCGAGACGCTGGTTCGCGCTGGGTACCGTCAGCGCTTCCTTCCTCTGGTTCTTTGGTCTGGCGCTGCTCGCTGCATGGCTGGCACCCCGTCTGCGCACCGCCAAAGCTCAGCGCATTATTAACGGCCTGGTCGGCGTGGTGATGTGGTTTATTGCTTTTCAGCTGGCGAAAGAGGGAATTCATCACATTCGTGAACTATTCAACTAAGCGTTGTCTTATGGACATTCGACCAGCAGTCGCTAAGCTTGCTGGCATGCGCCCTGTTACCTGGGCACTCTTCGCAACATGGAGGAATTAAAGTGAAGTTGAATGCAATTGCCCTGGCGGCATTAATGGGTTTTGGCGCAGCATCCGTTCAGGCCAGTGAACTGCCTGACAGCCCGCACATTGTGACCTCCGGCACCGCAAGCGTGGATGCGGCACCGGATATTGCGACCTTAGCCATTGAAGTGAACGTGGCGGCCAAAGATGCTGCCACCGCCAAGAAACAGGCAGACGACCGCGTTGCGCAATATCTCTCTTTCCTGGAGCAGAACGGCGTGGGTAAAAAAGATATCAACTCTGCCAACCTGCGTACCCAGCCGGATTATGACTATAAGGATGGCAAAAGCATCCTGAAAGGTTACCGCGCGGTGCGCTCCGTGGAAGTGACGGTGCGTCAGCTCGATAAACTTAACGCCCTGCTGGATGGCGCGCTGAAAGCGGGTCTGAATGAGATCCGTTCGGTCTCACTGGGTGTTGCGCAACCTGAGAAATATAAAGACGAAGCGCGTAAAGCGGCGATTGATGATGCCGTGCGTCAGGCGCAGCAGCTGGCGTCTGGCTTCAACAGCAAACTGGGTCCGGTTTACAGCGTGCGTTACCACGTCTCTAACTACCAGCCGAGCCCGATGGTGCGCATGATGAAAGCGGAAGCGGCGCCGGTCTCCGCGCAGGATACCTACGAACAGCCAACGATTCAGTTCGACGATCAGGTTGATGTGGTGTTCCAGCTGGAGCCAGCACAGGGTCAGCAGCAGAGCCAGCAGACTCCGCAGGTGCAGCAGCAAGCGCAGCAGCCGGATACGGCGACAAAAGCCCCGTAATGGTTGTGCTTTAGCAGCAATAAAAAGCCGGGTGAGCGTTAACGCGACCCGGCTTTTTTATTAGTCCTGGCGCAGGACCTTATGGCCGTGGGCCAGCAGTGCATCGGTGACGTTGCGCATCATCCGGCTTTCCGGGGCGAAGCGGTGCCAGTAGAGCATGCGGCGCTGGTGCAGGCCTGGCGTCAGGTCGATCAGCTCACCGCTCTGCAGCTCTTTCTCGATCTGCAGATGCGGGATCATGCAGCAGGTTGTGCCCTGACGCGCCAGCTGCACGAAGGCCTCTGATGAGTTAACGATATGGCAGGGTACGCTGCCGGGCGGCAGATCGAAGTTCTGCTGTAAAAACGCCTGATGCATATCATCGAGATGGTCAAACGCCACGGCAGGCGCTTTAAGCAGCGCCGCGCGGGTGACGCCATTCGGGAAGTAACGTTCAGCAAACGCTTTGGAGCCGACGAAGAGATAATCCAGTGCCCCCAGTTGATCCACCAGGCAGCTTGGCAGCGCCTGAGGCTGGATACTGACCGCGCCCACCACTTCACCGCGACGCAGACGCTCCTGGGTACGGGTTTCGTCTTCCACCTGCAAATTCAGCCGGATAGGCGAATCGGCCAGCACCGGCGCCAGCGCGGGCAGCAGCCAGGTTGCCAGACTGTCGGCGTTGACCGCCAGGGAGAGAAGCAGCGGCGTGGAGCCGGTCTGTTCGTCACCCAGCCACTCATCTTCCAGCAGCTCCACCTGACGCAGCAGCGCCAGCAGTTTTTGCCCCTGTTCGGTGGGACGTGGCGGCACGGTACGGACCAGCAGCGGCTGCCCGAACATATTCTCAAGCTGTTTGATCCGTTGCGAAACGGCGGACTGGGTAATGCACAGCTTCTGTGCTGCGCGTTCGAATCCGCGTTCACGTATAACGGCATCAAGGGCCTGTAATGTTCTGTAGTCCGGACGTTTCATTGCTCTGGCTGACTCCCAAATAATTCAATACTTCGCACTATGACATAAATTTATGTTTGATACAGACGAAATTGGTGACCTTGCAGATCACATGGCGCAGGTGAATGCTCTATAATGCGCGTCACGCAAAATCACCACGGGCAAGAGATCATGACGCAGGATGAACTGAAAAAAGCAGTAGGATGGGCCGCTCTCCAGTATGTACAGCCGGGTACCATTGTCGGCGTGGGCACAGGGTCAACGGCAGCACACTTTATTGATGCGCTCGGCACGATGAAAGGGCAGATCGAGGGCGCGGTTTCCAGCTCCGATGCATCCACGGAAAAGCTGAAAAGCCTGGGCATTACCGTTTTCGATCTGAATGAAGTCGACCGCCTGGGAATCTACGTTGATGGCGCGGATGAAATCAACGGCCATATGCAGATGATCAAGGGCGGCGGCGCGGCGCTGACGCGTGAAAAAATCATCGCCTCTGTTGCGGACAAGTTCATCTGTATCGCCGATGCCTCGAAGCAGGTGGATATCCTTGGCAAATTCCCGCTGCCGGTTGAAGTGATCCCCATGGCGCGTAGCGCGGTCGCCCGTGAGCTGGTCAAGCTGGGCGGACGCCCGGAATACCGTCAGGGGGTGGTGACGGACAATGGTAACGTGATTCTGGATGTGCACGGTCTGGAGATCCTCGACGCCGTGGCGCTGGAAAACGCCATTAATGGCCTGCCAGGCGTAGTAACCGTAGGGTTATTCGCCAACCGTGGCGCGGATGTCGCGCTGATTGGCACCGCCGAGGGCGTTAAAACCATCGTGAAATGATCTGACGGGGGGAGCGTCCCCCCGCTAATTATTTTTGCAAAAGCGATATTTGGTGACTTGTGTCACATTTATAATCCTCTCCTGACGATCCTGCCGCTTTCCTCCTGCTCCACAGAATAATTCACTGCCAATTGCGGCTGTATGACATTTCTTCAGAGTGCCGACGCAAACGTTCATATTGCTGCAATAGTTTTTTTTGATATGTTGGCGGGAGTGGATTTCAATCCAGCACAACAACAGTTCAGACAATCAGACAGGGTCGGGGAAATGGCAAAGGTATCACTGGAGAAAGACAAGATTAAATTTCTGCTGGTCGAAGGGGTGCATCAGAAAGCACTGGATAGCCTTCGTGCGGCGGGTTACACCAACATCGAATTTCACAAAGGTGCACTGGATACCGAACAGCTGAAAGAGTCGATCCGTGATGCCCACTTCATTGGCCTGCGATCCCGTACCCACCTGACCGAAGAGGTTATTGCCGCGGCAGAAAAACTGGTGGCGATTGGCTGCTTCTGTATCGGCACCAACCAGGTCGATCTTGATGCTGCCGCGAAGCGCGGGATTCCGGTATTCAACGCGCCATTCTCCAACACCCGTTCCGTGGCGGAGCTGGTTATCGGCGAACTCCTGCTGCTGCTGCGCGGCATCCCTGAAGCCAACGCCAAAGCGCACCGCGGGATCTGGAATAAGCTGGCCTCAGGCTCTTTTGAAGCGCGTGGTAAGAAGCTGGGGATTATCGGTTACGGCCACATCGGTACACAGCTGGGCATTCTCGCTGAATCGCTCGGGATGCACGTCTTCTTCTACGACATTGAAAGCAAACTGCCGCTGGGTAACGCTACTCAGGTTCAGCATCTCTCCGATCTGCTCAACATGAGCGACGTGGTGAGCCTGCACGTGCCGGAAAACGCTTCTACCAAAAACATGATGGGTGCGGAAGAGCTGGCGCTGATGAAGCCGGGCTCGCTGCTGATCAACGCCGCGCGTGGTACGGTGGTGGATATTCCTGCCCTGTGCGACGCCCTGAAAAGCAAACATCTGGCGGGGGCGGCCATTGACGTCTTCCCGACCGAGCCGGCGACCAACAGCGATCCGTTTACCTCTCCGCTGTGCGAGTTCGACAACGTGATCCTGACCCCGCACATTGGCGGCTCCACGCAGGAAGCGCAGGAAAATATCGGTCTTGAAGTGGCCGGTAAGCTGAGCAAATACTCCGACAACGGTTCCACCCTCTCTGCGGTTAACTTCCCGGAAGTCTCTCTGCCGCTGCACGGCGGTCGCCGTCTGCTGCATATCCATGAAAACCGTCCGGGCGTGCTGACGGCCATTAACCAGATCTTCGCCGAGCAGGGGGTCAACATTGCCGCACAGTATCTGCAAACTAACGCGCAGATGGGTTATGTGGTTATCGATATCGAAGCGGATGAAGACGTTGCAGAGAAAGCGCTGCAGGGGATGAAGGCCATTCCGGGCACGATTCGCGCGCGTCTGCTTTACTGATTTAGTGCGGTCTGCTGCCCGGCGGCGCTTTGCTTGCCGGGCCTACGGATTGTGTAGGCCGGGTAAGGCGACGCCGCCACCCGGCTTTTTTCACCACTGCCAAATTCTGGACGGCGTCACCACCGCAGGCAGCGGGATATCCCACTTCTCCACCGGTAACGCTTCAACGCCCTGACAATCATGCGCATAGCCCACGGGATGTAAACCGTACTGCTGCCAGTTTTGCAGGGTGCGATCGTAAAAACCCCCGCCCATGCCTAAGCGCTGGCCGCTCTCATCAAACGCCACCAGCGGCGTCACCAGCACATCCAGCTGATCCAGCGGCAATACGTCGCGCACGTCCAGTTTCGGCTCGGTGATTTTCAGACGATTCACCACCAGTTCGCTGTGAGGGTGATAGTGCAGAAACAGGAGATGACCCGGGCTAAAAGGGTGGAGTACCGGCAGATAGACTTTCTTCCCGCTGCGCCAGAGTTCATCGATAAGCGGCTGGGTATCCAGTTCACCGTCAAAGGAGAGGAACAGGGCCACCGTGTGCGCCATGACCATAGGCGGATACGCCATCATGCGGGCCGCGGCTTGCTGCGCGAAATGGGCTTGCTGTTCAGGCGTTAGGGCTCTGCGTTGCTGGCGAATAAACTGACGAATTTGTTGACGTGTGGCAGGAGCTTCAGGAAGTTGCGTCATGGTAGTCGCTGGGTAGAAAGGTGAGGGAATCTCCGAGATGCCGCCGCAGGCTGTAACCCTTGAACCCTTGGTTCAAGGTGAATGTGTCGTCATGATTTTAAGGCTTCTCGGACGAACCGAGCATGCTCACCAACCATGGAGCGCCACATTCTTGTGGTATGAAATATCGGCTCAGGGGACTGGCCCGCATGCGAACATCTCAGAGAAATTTTTCCTTCAGGGTCACTCTACCATAGTAGACCATGAAGTGTTATTCAAAGTTTTGCCCCGGTCTGTCAGTAATGCGACCCTGATCAAGCAATGCCTGTTCGATGGTCTGCTGGAGCATTTTAATGCGTTGTTCCATGCTCGCCGCGTATTCGCGGGTCTTCGCTTTTTCCTGAGTCAATTCATAACTGATGTTCAACGCGGCGATGAAAACCAGCTGCTCAGTATTTGTGACTCTAGTGCGTTCTTTTAAATCTTGCAACCGCTGATTCAAATCATCCGCAGCCTGATTCAAAGCATCCCTTTGTTCAGGCGGACAATTCACTCGCAGCGAACGGCCAAAAATTTGGATATCGACGGGTTGTGCAGACATGCCACCTTCCTGCTGTTTGACTGCGCTGCCTTCACACCCGATTCCGGGGGCTGCGAAGGGGCGACACTATAGCTACCCTGGTGCGCAGATACAAGCCCTATTCTGGTTCACCAGGGTCCAAAGTGGTAGCATACCATGAATATTCCTCCCAATGATGACGAATGCGCATGTCTATACAGAACGAAATGCCTGGCTACAACGACGTTAGCCAGTTACTGAACCAGCAGGGCGTGGGTTTAACACCTGCTGAAATGCACGGTCTGATCAGCGGGATGCTGTGTGGTGGAAACAACGACAGCTCATGGCTGCCGCTGGTTCACGACCTGACGAACGAAGGTCTGGCGTTTGGCCACGATCTGGCCCAGGCGTTGCGCAGTATGCATGGCGCAATCAGCGATGCGCTGGAAGATGACGGCTTCCTTTTTCAGCTTTATCTGCCTGATGGCGACGACGTCAGCGTGTTCGATCGCGCCGATGCGCTGGCCGGGTGGGTTAACCATTACCTGTTGGGGTTGGGCGTAACGCAGCCTAAACTTGAAAAGGTGACGGGCGAAGCCGGAGAAGCGATCGACGATCTGCGCAACATTGCACAGCTGGGCTACGACGAGGAAGAGGACCAGGAAGAGCTGGAAATGTCCCTCGAAGAGATCATTGAGTATGTGCGCGTCGCGTCGTTGCTCTGCCACGATACCTTTACGCGGACTCAGCCCACTGCGCCGGAAGTGCGCAAACCAACCTTACACTAATAACAACTACTGGAGGGTGTCATGACTCAGCAAGAGTACCTTCGTCGCCGTCAGGCGCTGCTGGCTACGATGCAGCCGGGAAGCGCCGCGCTGATATTTGCCGCACCGGAGGCCACGCGCAGTAACGATAGCGAGTATCCGTATCGCCAGAGCAGTGATTTCTGGTACTTCACCGGCTTCAACGAGCCGGAGTCGGTACTGGTGCTGATTAAAAGTGATGACACCCACAACCACAGCGTGCTGTTTAACCGCGTTCGGGATCTCACCGCCGAAATTTGGTTTGGCCGTCGGCTGGGACAGCAGGCCGCGCCGGAAAAGCTGGGCGTGGATCGCGCCCTGGCGTTCAGCGAAATCAACGATCAGCTCTACCAGCTGCTCAATGGCCTGGATGTGGTTTACCACGCCCAGGGCGAATACGCGTATGCCGACGAGATTCTCTTTGCCGCGCTGGATAAGCTGCGCAAAGGCGCCCGGCAAAATCTGAAAGCGCCCGCAACGATCACCGACTGGCGTCCCGTTGTGCATGAACTGCGCCTGTTTAAATCGGCTGAAGAGCTGGAGGTAATGCGTCGCGCGGGTGAAATCAGCGCGCTGGCTCATACCCGGGCGATGGAAAAGTGTCGTCCGGGAATGTTCGAATATCAGCTTGAAGGGGAAATTCATCATGAATTTTCCCGCCACGGCGCGCGCTATCCGGCCTACAACACCATTGTGGGCGGCGGTGAAAATGGCTGCATTCTTCACTACACCGAAAACGAGTCCGAACTGCGGGATGGCGATCTGGTGCTGATTGATGCCGGATGTGAATTTAAAGGCTATGCCGGGGATATCACCCGCACCTTCCCGGTGAACGGTAAATTTACCCCAGCCCAGCGCGCGATTTACGACATTGTTCTGCACTCGCTGGATACGGCGCTGATGCTGTTCCGCCCTGGCACCTCCATTCAGGAAGTGACCGGTGAAGTGGTGCGCATCATGGTCAGCGGGCTTGTGGATCTGGGTATCCTGCAGGGCGATGTCGATCAGCTGGTTGCTGAGAGTGCGCACCGTCCCTTCTTTATGCATGGCCTGAGCCACTGGCTGGGGCTGGATGTGCATGATGTGGGAGCGTATGGCCCGGAGCGTTCGCGCGTGCTGGAGCCTGGCATGGTGCTGACCGTTGAGCCGGGGCTCTATATCGCACCGGATGCCGATGTGCCTGCGGAGTATCGCGGTATCGGCATTCGCATCGAAGACGACATCGTTATCACCGAAACCGGCAACGAAAACCTCACCGCGTCGGTGGTGAAAAATGCCGATGAGATCGAGGCGCTGATGGCGGCGGCGCGCGCATGAGCATCATCATCGTTGGCGGAGGCATGACGGGGGCAACGCTGGCGCTGACCCTCTCTTCCCTGACCCAGGGTAAGCTGCCGATCCATCTGATCGAAGCCGTTGCCCCGCAGTCAACGGGCCATCCGGGTTTTGACGGACGCGCTATCGCCCTGGCGCAGGGCACCTGCCAGCAGCTCGCGCGTAGCGGCATCTGGCAGGCGATTGCCGATTGTGCCACGGACATCGAAACCGTTCATGTCAGCGACCGGGGCCACGCCGGGTTTGTCACCCTTGAGGCGCAGGATTACCGCATTGATGCGCTGGGGCAGGTGGTTGAACTGCACGACGTGGGTCTGCGCCTGTTCCGTCTGCTAAAGGAGGCCCCTGGCGTGACGCTGCATTGCCCGGCGCGCGTGGAGCATTTTACCCGCAGCGAAGCGGCGGTGAGCGTCACCCTCGATGACGGCACCACCCTTGACGGACAACTGCTGGTGGCTGCCGACGGCTCCCGTTCGGCGCTCGGCCAGCAGTGCGGGATCCAGTGGCAACAGCAGCCCTATCATCAGCTGGCGGTGATTGCCAACGTCGCCACCGCCGAGCCACATCGTGGTCGCGCTTTTGAACGTTTTACCCAACATGGCCCGCTGGCCATGTTGCCGATGTCGCAGGGGCGCAGCTCGCTGGTCTGGTGCCATCCGCTGGAGAGTGCGGACGATGTGCAGAGCTGGTCTGATGAACGCTTCTGCACCGAACTGCAAAAAGCCTTTGGCTGGCGGCTGGGGCGGATCACCCATGCGGGCAAGCGTTCGTTCTATCCCCTGGCCTTAACTACGGCGTCGCAATCTGTCTCCCATCGCGTCGCGCTGGTGGGCAATGCAGCACAGACATTACATCCCATCGCCGGACAGGGCTTTAACCTCGGGCTGCGCGATGTCATGACCCTTGCCGAAACCCTGGCCGAGGCATTTGCGCAACAGCAGGATTGCGGGGCATATCCGGTGTTATGCCACTACCAGAAGCGTCGCCAGGCAGATAAAGCGGCGACGATCGGCGTAACCGACGGGCTGGTGCATCTGTTTGCCAATCGCTGGGCGCCGCTGGTCGTGGGGCGTAACGCCGGGTTAATGGCGATGGAACTATTCATTCCGGCACGCGATGTGCTGGCACAGAGGACGCTTGGTTGGGTCGCTCGCTAAGGAGTAAACAAAGTGCAGAATGTTGATGTCGCCATTGTCGGTGGCGGAATGGTAGGACTGGCGCTGGCCTGCGGTCTGCAGGGGAGCGGTCTGCGCGTGGCGGTGCTGGAACAGAAACAGCCGCAGCCTGTCGCTCCCGATGCGCCGCCTGAGCTACGCGTTTCGGCGATCAACGCCGCCAGTGAAAAGCTGCTGACCCGCGTTGGCGTCTGGTCAGAGATTATCGCCCAGCGCGCCAGCTGCTATCACGGCATGGAAGTGTGGGATAAAGACAGCTTCGGGCATATCGCCTTTGATGATGAGAGCATGGGCTACAGCCATCTCGGCCATATCATCGAAAACGCGGTGATCCATCATGCCTTGTGGCAGAAAGCGCAGCAGTGCAGCGACGTTACGCTGATTGCCCCGGCACAACTGCAGCAGGTGGCCTGGGGTGAAAACGATGCCTTTATTACCCTGCAAAGCGGCGACATGCTGACTGCGCGTCTGGTGGTCGGGGCCGATGGTGCCAACTCCTGGTTGCGCAACAAAGCCGACATTCCCCTGACGTACTGGGACTACCGCCATCATGCCCTGGTCGCCACTATTCGCACCGCGGAACCGCACCAGGCGGTGGCCCGGCAGATCTTCCATAACGACGGCATTCTGGCCTTTTTGCCGCTCAGCGATCCGCATCTCTGCTCCATCGTCTGGTCGCTTTCCCCTGAGAAGGCGCAGCAGATGCAGGAGGCATCAGCCGAAGCGTTTAATCAGGCCCTGTGCGTGGCCTTTGATAACCGGCTGGGGCTCTGCACTGTCGAAAGCGAGCGTCAGGTATTCCCGTTAACCGGTCGCTATGCGCGCCAGTTCGCGGCGCATCGCCTGGCGCTGGTGGGCGACGCGGCGCACACCATTCATCCGCTGGCCGGGCAGGGGGTAAACCTGGGCTTTATGGATGCCGCCGAGCTGGTGAATGAACTGCGCCGCCTCCATCGTGAGGGCAAAGATATTGGTCAGCATATTTACCTGCGCCGGTACGAGCGTAGCCGTAAGCACAGCGCGGCAATGATGCTGGCGGGGATGCAGGGCTTCCGCGAACTCTTTGCCGGTGCCAATCCGGCGAAAAAACTGCTGCGCGATCTCGGTCTGAAACTGGCTGACACCCTCCCGGGCGTTAAACCACAACTTCTGCGTCAGGCGATGGGACTTAACGACCTGCCGGACTGGCTACGCTAATTTAGAACTCCATCACACTTTATTCTCCCGGCCTGCAGGCCGGGGGATCTCCCTCGTTTGAAATAATCTAATTTCACCGCCTTTTTCGCATTAGATTAACTAATCTGGCTATTTTTATGTTACGGAAATTTCGCGCATTTTTCCGCAGTAAATATCAGCCTGTGCTAAATCCCATCTTATCGACTTTGCTTTTGTGCGGAACGATTCGCATTTTTATAGTGAATAACTCTGTACGCTTTGCTGGCTTTTTTGACTATAAGCTAATGTGATGACCCATTTTGCCTTATGGTTAACCACCGTTTTCGGTGGTAAGTTCTGAGGAAAGAGAACGTTTGCGTCGGTGTCCGGGAGCGATGCCGATGCCGGGTTTCGTGGTGAATTTTTCGCCATGAAACGCAAGACAGCCCAGCTCATTCAACGAGGATAAGATGGCTCAACAGACGCCTTTGTATGAACAACACACCTTATGCGGTGCACGCATGGTCGATTTCCATGGCTGGATGATGCCGCTGCATTATGGTTCGCAGATTGATGAGCATCATACGGTGCGCACCGATGCCGGTATGTTCGACGTCTCTCACATGACCATTGTCGATCTGCACGGCAGCCGCACCCGGGAGTTTTTACGCTATCTGCTGGCAAACGACGTCGCCAAACTGAAGACGCCGGGTAAAGCGCTCTATAGCGGCATGCTGAATGCCTCCGGCGGCGTTATTGACGACCTGATTGTCTATTACCTCTCTGAAGATTTCTTCCGCCTCGTTGTAAACTCCGCCACCCGCGAAAAAGACCTCTCCTGGATCACCCAACACGCTGAACCTTACGGCATCGACATCACCGTGCGTGACGACCTGTCGCTGATTGCGGTGCAGGGGCCAAATGCCCAGGCGAAAGCCGCCTCCCTGTTTAACGAAGAACAGCGTAAAGCCACCGAAGGCATGAAGCCGTTCTTTGGCGTGCAGGCGGGCGATCTCTTTGTGGCGACCACCGGCTACACCGGTGAAGCGGGCTATGAAATTGCCATGCCGAACGAAAAAGCGGCCGATTTCTGGCGTGCGCTGGTAGAAGCGGGCGTTAAGCCGGCGGGTCTGGGCGCGCGCGATACGCTGCGTCTGGAAGCCGGTATGAATTTATATGGCCAGGAGATGGACGAAGGGGTCTCTCCGCTGGCGGCCAACATGGGCTGGACCATAGCCTGGGAACCGGCCGATCGCGACTTTATCGGTCGTGAAGTGCTGGAACAGCAGCGTGAGAAGGGCACCGAACAGCTGGTTGGGCTGGTGATGACCGAGAAAGGCGTCCTGCGCGGTGAACTGCCGGTACGTTTCACCGATGCCAATGGCAACCACTGCGAAGGCATTATCACCAGCGGCACCTTCTCCCCGACGCTGGGTTACAGTATTGCGCTGGCGCGTGTGCCGGCGGGCATTGGCGAGACGGCCGTGGTGCAGATCCGCAACCGCGAAATGCCGGTCCGCGTGACCAAACCGATTTTTGTTCGCGCCGGTAAACCGGTCGCCTAATTATTTTTATCAGGAGAAATTCAATGAGCAATGTGCCAGCAGAACTGAAATACAGCAAAGAACATGAGTGGCTGCGCAAAGAAGCCGACGGCACCTATACCGTTGGGATCACCGAACATGCTCAGGAGCTGTTAGGTGACATGGTCTTTGTGGATCTGCCGGAAGTGGGCGCGACCGTGACCGCGGGCGACGACTGTGCGGTGGCGGAATCGGTAAAAGCAGCTTCAGACATCTATGCCCCGGTCGGCGGCGAAATCGTGGCGGTTAACGACGCCCTGAGCGACTCCCCGGAGCTGGTCAACAGCGAGCCTTACGGCGAAGGCTGGATCTTCAAAATTAAAGCCAGCGATGAAGCGGAAGTTGCCGCCCTGCTGGATGCCACCGCGTACGAAGCTCTACTCGAAGACGAATAAATACGCGTCATCCTTCACGTTGCAGGCGCGTTGGCTTCCTCGCTCACCCCGGTCACTTACCTGAGTAAGCTCCCGGGGATTCGCTGCGTCGCCGCCTTCCTGCAACGCGAATGATTTAGCGTATTCAGTTAAATTCCAAATACGATTCACTGCACGTTTCAGGAACCATCGCTCATGACACAGACTTTAAGCCAGCTTGAAAACCGTGGCGCCTTCATCGAACGTCACATTGGGCCGGATGCTCAGCAACAGCAGGAGATGCTGAAGACGGTTGGCGCGGATTCGCTCAACGCCTTGATCGGCCAGATTGTGCCAAAGGATATTCAGCTCGACACGCCGCCGCAGGTGGGGGAATCGACCACTGAATATGCCGCCCTGGCGGAACTGAAGGGCATTGCCAGCCTGAACAAGCGCTTTAAGTCTTACATTGGCATGGGTTACACCAACGTGCAGTTACCGCCGGTGATCCTGCGTAACATGCTGGAAAACCCGGGCTGGTACACCGCGTACACCCCTTATCAGCCGGAAGTCTCTCAGGGCCGTCTGGAAGCGCTGCTCAACTTCCAGCAGGTGACGCTGGATCTGACCGGTCTGGATATCGCCTCCGCCTCGCTGCTGGATGAAGCCACTGCCGCCGCAGAAGCGATGGCGATGGCAAAACGCGTCAGCAAACTGAAGGGCGCAAACCGCTTCTTCGTCGCAGCCGACGTGCATCCGCAAACCCTCGACGTGGTACGTACCCGTGCTGAGACCTTTGGCTTTGAAGTGATCGTTGATGATGCCGATAAAGTGCTGGATCACCAGGATGTGTTCGGCGTGCTGTTGCAGCAGGTTGGCACCACCGGTGAAGTGCACGATTACGCCAAACTGATTGCCGAGCTGAAAGGGCGTAAAATTGTCGTCAGCGTGGCGGCCGATTTTATGGCGCTGGTGCTGTTAACCGCCCCGGGTAAACAGGGCGCAGACATCGTCTTCGGCTCCGCGCAGCGCTTCGGCGTACCGATGGGCTACGGCGGTCCACACGCGGCCTTCTTCGCCGCCAAAGATGAATTCAAACGCTCCATGCCAGGCCGTATTATTGGCGTATCGAAAGATGCCGCCGGCAATACCGCCCTGCGAATGGCGATGCAGACTCGCGAGCAGCATATCCGCCGTGAGAAAGCGAACTCCAACATCTGTACCTCTCAGGTACTGCTGGCCAACATCGCCAGCCTTTATGCGGTCTTCCATGGCCCGGTCGGCCTGAAGCGTATCGCCAGCCGCATTCATCGCCTGGCCGATATTCTCGCCTGTGGCCTGCAGCAGAAAGGTCAAAAACTGCGTCACGCCCACTTCTTCGACACCCTGTGCGTTGACGTGGCCGACAAAGCCGCCGTGCTGGCACGCGCTGAGGCGGCAGAAATTAACCTGCGCAGTGATATCCTGAATGCGGTCAGCATCACCCTGGATGAGACCACCACCCGTGACGATCTGCAGGTGCTCTTCAACGTCCTGCTGGGTGAAGACCACGGTCTGGATGTGGACACGCTCGATAAAGAGGTGGCGCACGACAGTTGCTCCATTCAGGCGAGCATGCTGCGCGATGACGCGATCCTGACGCATCCGGTCTTTAACCGCTATCACAGCGAAACCGAGATGATGCGCTATATGCACTCTCTGGAGCGCAAAGATCTGGCCCTGAATCAGGCGATGATCCCGCTGGGCTCCTGCACCATGAAGCTGAACGCCGCCGCCGAGATGATCCCAATCACCTGGCCGGAATTCGCTGAACTGCACCCATTCTGCCCGGCCGATCAGGCGGAAGGGTATCACCAGATGATCAACCAGCTCTCCGACTGGCTGGTGAAACTGACCGGCTACGACGCACTCTGCATGCAGCCAAACTCCGGCGCCCAGGGTGAATACGCAGGTCTGCTGGCGATCCGCCATTATCACGAGAGCCGTAACGAAGGGCATCGCGATATCTGCCTGATCCCAAGCTCCGCCCACGGCACCAACCCGGCATCGGCCCAGATGGCAGGGATGGAAGTGGTGGTAGTGGCCTGCGATAAAAACGGCAACATCGACCTGGCCGATCTGCGTGCGAAAGCGGAACAGACCGGCGATAAGCTCTCCTGCATCATGGTCACCTATCCGTCCACTCACGGCGTGTATGAAGAGACCATCCGCGAAGTGTGCGAAATTGTGCACCAGTATGGCGGCCAGGTTTACCTCGATGGCGCCAACATGAACGCCCAGGTGGGGATCACCACGCCAGGCTTTATCGGCGCGGACGTGTCGCACCTGAACCTGCACAAAACCTTCTGCATTCCGCACGGCGGCGGCGGCCCGGGCATGGGCCCGATCGGTGTGAAAGCGCACCTGGCGCCGTTTGTTCCGGGCCACAGCGTGGTGCAGATCGAAGGCATGCTCACCCGTCAGGGCGCGGTCTCTGCGGCACCGTTCGGCAGCGCCTCTATTCTGCCAATCAGCTGGATGTATATCCGCATGATGGGCGCAGAAGGGCTGAAGCAGGCCAGCCAGGTGGCGATCCTGAATGCCAACTACATCGCGACGCGTCTGAAAGATGCCTATCCGGTGCTCTACACCGGCCGTGATGGTCGCGTGGCGCACGAGTGCATCCTCGATATTCGTCCTCTGAAAGAAGAGACCGGTATCAGCGAGCTGGATATCGCCAAGCGTCTGATCGACTACGGCTTCCACGCCCCGACCATGTCGTTCCCGGTTGCGGGTACGCTGATGGTTGAACCAACCGAGTCCGAAAGCAAAGTTGAGCTGGACCGCTTTATCGATGCGATGCTGGCGATCCGCAGCGAAATCGACCGCGTGAAGGCCGGGGAGTGGACCCTGGAAGATAACCCGCTGGTTAACGCGCCGCATACTCAGAACGAACTGGTAGCGGAGTGGAACCACGGTTACACCCGCGAACTGGCGGTCTTCCCGGCAGGCGTAGCCAACAAGTACTGGCCGACCGTGAAGCGTCTTGATGACGTTTACGGCGACCGTAACCTGTTCTGCTCCTGTGTGCCGATGAGCGAATACCAGTAATCTTTCTGTCATACTGTAGGCCGGGTAAGCGTCAGCGCCACCCGGCTTTTTTTTATCCGGAGGTTGTAGATGGCAATCGCATTAGTCACCGGCGCCAGCCGTGGGATTGGCAAAGCGACGGCGCTTGAGCTGGCGCGTGTGGGTTATAACGTGGCGGTGAATTATCACCACAACATCAGCGCCGCCACCGACGTGATCAATCAGATTACAGAAGAGGGCGGCAGAGCCTTTGCCCTGCGCGCGGATATCAGCGACGAAGCGCAGGTTATGGCGATGTTCGACAGCCTCGATCGCGAAGGGGAGCCCCTCGCCGCGCTGGTCAACAACGCCGGGATTCTCTTCGAGCAGAGCACCATTGAGAACCTCTCCGCCGAGCGGATTAACCGCGTGCTGGCCACCAACGTGACCGGGTATTTCCTCTGCTGCCGCGAAGCGGTGAAACGCATGTCGCTGAAACATGGCGGTAAAGGCGGGGCGATCGTGAATGTCTCTTCAGCAGCCTCACGACTCGGCGCGCCGGGGGAGTATGTGGATTACGCGGCATCGAAAGGGGCGGTGGACTCCCTGACGACCGGGCTATCGCTGGAAGTGGCGGCCCAGGGCATCCGGGTGAACTGCGTGCGTCCGGGGCTGATTTACACCGACATTCATGCCTCCGGCGGTGAACCGGGGCGGGTGGATCGGGTGAAGTCGATGCTGCCGATGCAGCGCGGCGGCCAGCCGGAAGAGGTGGCGCAGGCGATTGTCTGGCTGCTGAGCGAGAAGGCCTCGTACGTGACGGGCAGTTTTATTGAGTTAGCGGGCGGGAAGTAAGGCCCCTCACCCTAACCCTCTCCCCATAGGGGAGAGGGGATCGATCGCAGGCCGGTGCAAGCGCAGCGCCGCCCGGCAATGCCGGATTAAAGCGTCTCGCCGTTGCTGGCGATCACTTTTTTGTACCACTCAAAGCTCTTCTTACGCGAACGGGACATGTCGCCGGTGCCGTCGTCGTGCTTGTTCACATAGATAAAGCCGTAACGTTTGCTGTACTGGCCGGTAGTGAACGACACGCAGTCGATGCAGCCCCACGGGGTGTACCCCATCAGATCCACACCATCGTAAGTGACCGCTTTCATCATCTCTTCCACGTGCGCGCGCAGATAGTCGATGCGGTAGTCATCATTGATGCTGCCGTCCTCTTCTACTTTGTCGTACGCGCCAAAGCCGTTTTCCACGATAAACAGCGGTTTCTGATAGCGCTCATAGAGTTCGCACAGGGAGTAACGCAGGCCCACCGGGTCAATCTGCCAGCCCCAGTCGGACGCTTTCACGTGCGGGTTCGGCACGCTGCCTTCAAAGCCGGAGATCGCATCGCCGGTGCCGCCTTCCGCTTTCACCGCGTTGGTCATGTAATAGCTGAAGCCCAGATAATCACAGGTGCCTTCGCGCAGGATCTGCTCGTCGCCCGCTTCCATCTTGATGGTGAAACCGCGGCGCTCCCACTCATTCAGCACGTAGGACGGGTAGTAACCCCGCAACTGCACGTCGGTAAAGACATAGCGTTCACGCATCGATTCCTGAGCAAACATCACATCTTCTGGTTTGCAGGAGTAAGGATAGAGCGCGACCATTGCCAGCATGCAGCCGACTTTCATCTCCGGGTTGATGCGACGGGCCGCTTTCACCGCCAGGGCGCTGGCCACGAACTGGTGATGCAGCACCTGGTACATGGTCTCTTCCGGATTCTGATGCTCGGTATAGACCACCCCGGAGCAGCAGTAGCCGAACAGCGGCGCGCGCCAGTTACGCTGATTGTTGATTTCGTTGAAGGTCATCCAGTATTTGACCTTGCTCTTGTAGCGCTCAAAGACCACTTCGGCGAAGTTGACGAAGAAATCGACCACCTTACGGTTGGTCCAGCCGCCGTACTCCTGCACCAGGTGCAGCGGCATTTCGAAGTGGGAGAGGGTGATGACCGGCTCGATGTTGTATTTCAGCAGCTCATCGAACATGTCGTCGTAGAACTTCAGCCCCTCTTCGTTGGGCTGAGTTTCGTCACCTTTCGGGAAAATACGGGTCCAGGCGATGGAGGTGCGGAAGCATTTGAAACCCATCTCGGCAAACAGCTTGATATCTTCTTTATAGTGACCGTGGAAGTCGATGGCCTCGTGGTTAGGGTAGTATTTGCCGTCAACTACCTCCTGGGTGATTTCACGCGGTACGCCGTGCGCGCCGCCGGTCAGCACGTCACAAATGCTCGGGCCTTTGCCGCCTTTGTTCCAGCCGCCTTCAACCTGATGCGCCGCAACCGCGCCGCCCCATAAAAAGTCTTTTGGTAAGGTGAGTTTTTTCATCTTTGCTAATCTCATTTATTGCTATTGTTTTTGAGTCTAACAAAGGGGAATAAAATGTCACGATATAACAATTCGTGAGAGTTGTAATATGTTACACCGAAAAAACAGGGTGTTTTATTCCGTTAATTTCTTCGCCAGTTTACGCCCCAGCGATTCAAGAATATAAATAACCGGAATCTGCGTGGTAATATCGTAGACGCCTGCGATACGCGTTTGCGGAACATGCCATGAGAGGTTAAAGTCCGCCAGTTTCGCCAGCCGCGAATGTTCGTGGCTGGTAATGGAGAGTACCTTGCAGTGATGCAGGCTGAACTGGCTGGCGAAGCGCAGGATCTCTTCGGTTTCGCCCGAGACCGAGAGCACAATCGCCAGCGCATTTTTTGCCATATCGTTAGTGACCGGGAAATAAGGGTCGTCGATATGGTTGCTGAATTTTCCAATATTGGAAAAGAACCGTGCGCCATATTTTGCCAGCGAACCTGAAGTTCCCGCGCCGACAAATATAATACGTTCCGAGGATAATATAATATCCACGGCGTTATTTAATAGCGCGTCAAATTCGTCGTTGTTTACGCTTTTGAAAAAACTGATAATCTCACTGGCGCCAAAATTAGCCTGCTGCGGTTCGTTTTGCTCAAGGTATAATTTAAACCGCACGCGGAATTCCGAATAGCCATCGCAGTTCAGCTTGCGGCAAAAGCGCAGCACGGTGGTGGTGGACACCCCCGCCGCATCCGCCAGTTCACGAATGGTCATGTACATCACCCGATCGCGGTTTTTAATGACGGTGTTGTAGACCATCATCTCCAGGTTGTTGAGGCTGGCAATGGCGGAATGGGAGAACATGCTCACTGGGGCTAAACTCACTCATCAGACTTCATCTTCAGGGAATAATAACATGCAGCCAAACGACATCACTTTTTTTCAGCGCTTTCAGGATGACATTCTGGCCGGACGTAAGACCATTACTCTCCGCGATGAAAGCGAATCACATTTCAAAGCGGGCGATGTGCTGCGGGTGGGGCGTTATGAGGATGACGGCTACTTTTGCACCATTAAGGTTACAGGCACGTCGACGGTCACGCTCGATACGCTGAGTGAAAAACATGCTCAACAGGAGAACATGTCCCTGGACGAACTGAAGCGGGTAATTACAGACATTTACCCGGACCAGCATCAGTTTTATGTTATTGAATTTAAATGCCTTTAAGTTTTTATGTGAACAGCCGTTAGCTGAAATAATCCCTCAACCTTATGATTGTAATAAATAAATTTTAAACTGATATTTATTTTAGCGAACAGGTGTTCACTGGAATCATTCTCAGTTAGCATAGACAGCGAGACATTATTCACTTTTGTTTTCCCGGAGTTATCTATGGTTAGCAAACCATTAACCACACAGGGATATTCGCTGGCTGAGGAGATAGCCAACAGCATTAGCCACGGTATTGGCCTGGTGTTTGGCATCGTTGGGCTGGTGTTGCTGCTGGTTCAGGCCGTCGACACTAACGCCAGCACGCTGGCGATCACCAGCTACAGCCTCTACGGCGGGAGTATGATCCTGCTGTTTTTGGCCTCCACCTTGTACCACGCCATTCCCCATCAGCGGGCCAAGATCTGGCTGAAGAAATTTGACCACTGCGCGATCTATCTGCTGATTGCCGGAACCTATACGCCGTTTTTGCTGGTCGGGCTGGATTCACCCCTGGCGCGTGGGTTGATGATTGTTATCTGGAGCCTGGCGCTACTGGGGATCCTGTTTAAGCTCACCATCGCGCACCGCTTTAAGGTGCTGTCGCTGGTGACCTATCTGACCATGGGCTGGCTGTCGCTGATTGTGATCTATCAGTTGGCGGTAAAACTGGCGGCGGGCGGTGTGACACTGCTGGCGGTGGGCGGAATTGTCTATTCGCTGGGGGTCATTTTTTACGTCTGCAAGCGCATCCCCTATAACCACGCTATCTGGCACGGGTTTGTACTGGGCGGCAGCGTGTGCCATTTCCTGGCGATTTATCTGTACGTCGGGCAGGTCTAATAAAAATTGCCGGGTGGCGGCTTCGCCTTACCCGGCCTACGGGTTTTGTAGGCCCGGTAAGCGCAGCGCCACCGGGCAACAGCTATCACTCTTCCAGCGAATAGGGCAGCGGCTCAATGCTTAACGTATTCACATCCTCACGGACGCGGAAGACGCTGTCTGGCTCCATATCATTATTCATCACGGCCTGAACCAGCAGGCGGCCATCGTCAAGCTGAACGGCAGCCAGTACGGTGCCAGTACGGCGCCAGTTATCACCCATTTTCAGCTCCAGATCTTCACCGGCTTCCGGTACGCGGCTGGCTTTACCCGCCAGATACCAGAGCGCGCGTTTGTTGGCGCCGCGGAACTTCGCGCGGGCAACCATCTCCTGACCGGTATAGCAGCCTTTTTTAAAGCTGATACCGCCCAGCGCCTGAAGGTTGGTCGCCTGCGGAATAAACTGCCCGCTGTTGGCGGCATCGATAACCGGAATGCCCGCTTCAATGTCCAGCGACAGCCACTGCTGGCTGTTATTTAACTGCGCTTCGCCACGCAGGGCCTGGGTCACGCGCTCGGCGGTAGCGACATCGGTTACCAGTAAGAAACGCTCTGCCGGATGTTCAAACCACAGCAGCGAGGTAGCCCCGTCGTTGGTGACCTGTTTTTCTGCATCAGGCAGTTCGCTGAACAGGTTTTTCAGCGCGGCGCGCGCCTGGAAGCCCGCCACACCCAGCAGCACCTGCTCGTCATCGGCCGCGATGGTCACTTTAGAGAATACCGCATACTTTTTCAGCTCGGTGAGCTGGGCGTCGCGCAGGCTACGACGTTCGATCAGGGCAAAACCATCCTGACGACGGAAGAGGCGCAGGTTGCTCCACATCTTGCCTTTCGGATCGCAGTGCGCCGCCAGCAGATGCTGGTGTTCGGTCAGCTGACTGACATCCGCGGTCACCTGGCCCTGCAGGTACTTTTCGCTGTCCACGCCGACGAGGGTTGCCAGCGCCCAGTCATCAAGGGTCATAAGCGTCAGCGGCAGACGCGCAGAGGCGACAGGCTGGCGCGGAGAAAAGGGTGTAAATGCCATATTGATGTCCTGAATTGCTTAACGCTTTGATAATGCCTAATGGTAAAAGAGACTGTAGCCATTGCAAGCGGTTTCAACAGGCTATTCGTGCCCTTAGCCTAATCTACGTAACGCTACGCAAAACAGCTGAACACGCTTATTTATTGTGGTTTTTTGTGGAAGCCTGCTCCTGGAACACAATATTCCAGTAATGAAACAGCAAAAAACACGTTACACTAAGAGCCGTTTCTTCCCGGTTGAGCACGTTTCTCTGCCGATACGAACGGAACACTGCCTGAACTCAACGTTATGCAGGAATCAGACATGGACATTAATAACAAAGCCCGCATTCACTGGGCATGCCGTCGCGGCATGCGCGAACTCGATATCTCCATCATGCCGTTCTTCGAATACGAATATGACAGCCTGAGCGATGAGGATAAGCATCTCTTCGTTCGCCTGCTGGAGAACGACGATCCCGATTTATTTAACTGGTTGATGAATCACGGCAAACCCGCCGACGCCGAGCTGCAACGGATGGTGCTTTTAATTCAGACACGGAATCAGGAACGTGGTCCTGTGGCAATCTGATCTACGCGTCTCATGGCGCGCCCAGTGGATGTCGCTTCTGCTCCACGGCCTGGTCGCGGCTGTTATTCTTCTGATGCCGTGGCCGCTGAGCTACACCCCATTATGGCTGATGCTGCTGTCGCTGGTGGTGTTTGATAGCGTACGCAGTCAGCGGCGCATTAACGCCCGTCAGGGTGAAATCAAACTGTTTATGGATTCCCGTCTGCACTGGCAGGAGAGCGAGTGGGAAATTGTCGGCACGCCGTGGATGCTGAACTCCGGCATGATGCTCCGCTTACGCAAAGGCGCGGGTCAACGCTGCCATCATTTATGGCTTGCGGCAGACAGTATGGATGAAGCGGAGTGGCGGGATCTACGTCGGATGATGTCGCACCAGCCGACGCAGGGGCGGTAGTGGTTTAGCTGAACTGCTCCGCCATTTCGCCAAGGATTTGCTCGCACCAGCTCTGCAGGCGCTCTTCACTGAGGTCGTACTGGTTGGTTTCATCCAGGGCCAGCCCGACAAACAGCTCTCCGTCGGCGATAATCGGTTTCTTGCTGGTAAACTCATAGCCTTCTGTCGGCCAGTAACCGATGAACGTGACCCCTTTCGGTGCCAGCTTGTCATGCAGCATCCCCAGCGCGTCGAGGAACCACTCGCCGTAGCCCAGCTGATCGCCCATGCCGTAAAGCGCGATAATTTTGCCTTCAAGCGCCAGGGAGTCGAGCTGATCCCAGATGGCTTCCCAGTCTTCCTGCAGTTCACCGAAATCCCAGGTCGGGATGCCGAGGATCAGCACGTCGTACTGCTCCATCATCGATGGGGCATCATCTTTGAGATTGTGCAGGGTGACCAGTTCCGGGCCGATAATGTCGCGAATTTTCTCTGCGGCCATCTCGGTGTAGCAGGTGCTGGAACCATAAAACAGACCAATATTCATCGCTAAAATGTCTCAATACTTGCTATGACTTTGCGAGTAGTGTACCAGAAACAAGACCCATTCAGGCATAATGCCCCATTGCAGAACGAAAGAGGCGGACGTGGAAAAGGATCTCTCACTCATCGAACAGTTTCTCGATGCGCTCTGGCTGGAGAAGAATCTTGCCGAGAACACCCTCAGCGCCTACCGACGCGATCTGGCGATGCTGGTGGCATGGTTACACCATCATGATCTCTCTCTGGCCACGGCCCAAAGCGACAATTTGCAGGCGCTGCTTGCCGAGCGGATGGAAGGGGGATATAAAGCCACCAGTTCCGCGCGGCTGCTGAGCGCCATGCGGCGTCTGTTTCAGCACCTTTATCGCGAGAAGATACGCCCTGATGATCCCAGTGCGGCACTGGCGTCGCCAAAACTGCCCCAGCGTTTGCCAAAAGATCTCAGCGAAGCGCAAGTTGAGAGATTATTACAGTCGCCAGTGGTTGACCAACCGCTGGAGTTACGCGATAAAGCGATGCTCGAAGTGCTTTACGCCACAGGATTACGCGTGTCTGAACTGGTCGGGCTGACGATGAGCGATATCAGTCTGCGCCAGGGCGTGGTACGGGTGATCGGTAAAGGCAATAAAGAGCGTCTGGTGCCGCTGGGTGAAGAGGCGGTTTACTGGCTGGAGAACTATCTTCAGCATGGCCGCCCCTGGTTGCTGAACGGTGTCTCCATTGACGTGCTGTTTCCCAGCCAGCGCGCGCAGCAAATGACACGTCAAACCTTCTGGCATCGCATCAAACATTACGCCACACTGGCGGGTATCGACAGTGAAAAACTTTCGCCGCACGTTCTGCGTCACGCGTTTGCGACCCATCTTCTGAATCACGGTGCCGATCTGCGCGTGGTCCAGATGCTGCTTGGGCACAGTGACCTGTCAACGACGCAAATCTACACGCATGTCGCGACGGAACGCCTGCGGCAGCTACACCAACAGCATCACCCACGTGCGTGATGACTTGTAACAGGAACCAATATGAAAAAGTCTTTAGTGCTGTTCTCTCTGCTGGCAGCGTCATTATCCGGTCTGGCGCATGCTGACGATGCGGCCATCAAACAGTCTCTGGCGAAGCTTGGTGTCACCAGTAGCGAAATTCAGCCTGCGCCCGTTGCGGGCATGAAAACGGTACTGACCAACAGCGGCGTGCTGTATGTGACCGAAGACGGTAAGCACTTTATCCAGGGACCGCTGTACGACGTGAGCGGCGCGCAGCCGGTTAACGTTACCAACCAGATGCTGATGAAAAACCTGAACGCGCTGGAAAAAGAGATGATCGTCTACAAAGCGGCGCAGGAAAAACATGTCATTACCGTCTTTACCGACATCACCTGCGGCTACTGCCACAAGCTGCATGAAGAGATGAAAGATTACAACGCGCTGGGGATCACCGTGCGTTATCTCGCCTTCCCGCGTGCGGGCGTGCAGAGCCAGCCTGAGCAGGACATGAAGGCCATCTGGTGTGCGAAAGATCGCAACAAAGCCTTTGATGATGCCATGAGCGGTAAAGGCGTTAAGCCTGCCTCCTGTGATATCGACATTGCCAATCACTACGCGCTGGGCGTGCAGTTTGGTGTGACCGGTACGCCTGCGATCGTGCTGAGCAACGGCTATGTTGTGCCGGGCTACCAGGGGCCGAAAGAGATGAAAGCCTTCCTTGATGAGCATCAGAAACAGTTTGGCGGTAAATAATTCGCGTGAAATCTTCGACACAACTTCGTCGTCGTGAAGTGGACGAGAGCGCCGCGTTACCCGCGACGCTCCCTCCGCTGTTGCGTCGGCTCTATGCCAGCCGTGGCGTGCGAAATGCAGATGACCTTGAACGCAGCGTAAAGGGTATGCTCTCCTGGCAGCAGCTTAGCGGCGTCGAACGCGCCACCGAGCTGCTGTACAACGCCCTGCGGGAAGGAACGCGCATCATTGTGGTAGGGGATTTTGACGCCGATGGCGCCACCAGTACCGCGCTGAGCGTGCTCAGCCTGCGGGCGATGGGGTGCGACAACGTCTCATATCTGGTGCCGAACCGCTTTGAGGATGGCTATGGCCTGAGTCCGGAAGTGGTGGATCAGGCTCACGCCCGCGGCGCGCAGATGATCCTGACGGTGGACAACGGGATCTCCTCCCACTCCGGAGTTGAGCGCGCCCATGAATTTGGCATCCCGGTGCTGGTCACCGATCACCATCTGCCTGGGGATACCTTACCGGCGGCAGAAGCGATCGTTAACCCCAACCTGCGCGACTGCGACTTCCCGTCGAAATCGCTGGCGGGGGTGGGGGTGGCTTTCTATCTGATGCTGGCGCTGCGTACACGGCTGCGTGATGAAGGGTGGTTTGACGCTAAAGGTATTGCGCCGCCTAATCTGGCGGAATTCCTCGATCTGGTGGCGCTGGGCACCGTAGCGGACGTGGTGCCGCTGGATGCCAATAACCGTATTCTGACCTGGCAGGGTTTGAACCGCATTCGGGCGGGAAAATGCCGTCCGGGTATCAAGGCGCTGCTGGAGATCTCCAACCGGGACCCGCTGCGGCTGGCGGCCAGCGATCTCGGCTTTGCCCTTGGCCCGCGTCTGAACGCTGCCGGACGTCTGGACGATATGTCGGTGGGCGTAGCGCTGCTGCTGTGCGATAACATCGGCGAGGCGCGCGTGCTGGCCAACGAGCTGGATGCGCTGAACCAGACCCGCAAAGAGATCGAGCAGGGGATGCAGGCCGAAGCCCTGATCCTCTGCGAAAAGCTGGAGCGCAGCGGCGACTCGCTGCCCGGCGGGCTGGCGATGTATCACCCCGAGTGGCATCAGGGGGTGGTGGGCATCCTCGCCTCGCGCATTAAAGAGCGTTTTCACCGCCCGGTGATCGCCTTTGCCCCTGCCGGAGACGGCACCCTGAAAGGATCCGGCCGCTCGATTCAGGGGCTGCATATGCGCGACGCGCTGGAGCGCCTGCATACGCTGCATCCGGGGCTGATGATTAAATTTGGCGGCCACGCCATGGCGGCGGGACTGTCGCTGGAAGAGGCGAAATTTGACCAGTTCCAGCGCCTGTTCAGCGAGCTGGTCACCGACTGGCTGGATCCGGCTCTGCTCCAGGGCGAAGTGGTCACCGATGGCCCGCTGGCGCCGGCGGATATGACCATGGAGGTGGCGCAGATGCTGCGCGACGCCGGTCCGTGGGGGCAGATGTTCCCGGAGCCGCTGTTTGACGGGCGTTTTCGCCTGCTGCAACAGCGTCTGGTGGGGGAACGGCATCTGAAGGTGATGGTGGAACCGGTTGGCGGCGGTCCGCTGCTGGACGGTATCGCCTTTAACGTGGACACCACAATCTGGCCTGATAACGGCGTACGCGAAGTCGAACTGGCCTATAAACTGGATATTAACGAGTTTCGCGGCAACCGCAGCCTGCAAATCATCATCGACCATATCTGGCCACTTTAGCATCACTATTCCGCTATAAAAAAGGGCGTGAATCCGGTACAATTCCGCCCTTACACCGCATTTTTACTCGTCCATAAAAGAAAACAGACCATGTTTGAAATTAATCCGGTAAAAAACCGCATTCAGGACCTCACCGAGCGCTCCGACGTTCTTAGGGGGTATCTTTGACTACGATGCCAAGAAAGAGCGTCTTGAAGAAGTAAACGCCGAGCTGGAACAGCCAGACGTCTGGAACGAACCTGAACGCGCACAGGCGCTGGGTAAAGAGCGTTCCTCTCTCGAAGCTATCGTAGATACGCTGGATCAAATGGCGCAGGGTCTGGATGATGTTTCCGGACTGCTGGAGCTGGCCGTTGAGGCCGACGACGAAGAGACCTTCAACGAAGCTGTCGCAGAGCTCGACGGGCTGGAAGAGAAGCTGGCACAGCTGGAATTCCGTCGTATGTTCTCCGGCGAGTACGACAGCGCCGACTGCTACCTTGATATCCAGGCCGGTTCCGGCGGTACAGAAGCCCAGGACTGGGCCAGCATGCTGACCCGCATGTATCTGCGTTGGGCTGAAGCCCGCGGCTTCAAGACTGAGATTATCGAAGAGTCTGAAGGCGAAGTGGCAGGCCTGAAATCTGTCACCATCAAGATCATTGGCGATTATGCCTACGGCTGGCTGCGTACTGAAACCGGCGTACACCGTCTGGTGCGTAAGAGCCCGTTCGACTCCGGCGGTCGCCGCCATACCTCGTTCAGCTCCGCGTTTGTCTATCCGGAAGTGGACGAAGATATCGACATCGAAATCAACCCGGCAGATCTGCGTATCGACGTCTACCGCGCATCCGGTGCGGGTGGTCAGCACGTTAACCGTACGGAATCTGCGGTGCGTATTACCCACATCCCTACCGGGCTGGTGACACAGTGCCAGAACGACCGTTCCCAGCATAAAAACAAAGACCAGGCCATGAAGCAGATGAAAGCGAAGCTTTATGAGCTGGAGATGCAAAAGAAAAATGCTGAGAAACAGGCGATGGAAGATAACAAGTCTGATATCGGCTGGGGCAGCCAGATCCGTTCTTACGTCCTTGATGACTCCCGCATCAAAGACCTGCGTACCGGTGTCGAAACCCGTAACACGCAGGCGGTGCTGGATGGCAGCCTGGACCAATTTATCGAAGCAAGTTTGAAAGCAGGGTTATGAGGAACCAACATGTCTGAACAACAAGCACAGGGCGCTGACGCGGTAGCCGATCTTAATAATGAACTGAAAACCCGCCGCGAGAAGCTGGCTGCGCTGCGCGAGCAGGGCGTGCCGTTCCCGAACGATTTTCGCCGCGATCGTACCTCAGACCAACTGCATGCTGACTTCGACGCTAAAGAGAACGAAGAGCTGGAAGCGCTGAACATCGAAGTGGCCGTTGCTGGCCGCATGATGACCCGTCGTATCATGGGTAAAGCCTCCTTTATTACGCTGCAGGACGTGGGTGGCCGTATTCAGCTGTACGTCTCCCGTGACGATCTGCCGGAAGGCATCTACAACGAGCAGTTCAAGAAGTGGGACCTGGGCGATATCCTGGGCGCGAAAGGGAAACTGTTCAAAACCAAGACCGGTGAACTCTCTATCCACTGCACCGAGCTGCGTCTGCTGACCAAAGCCCTGCGTCCGCTGCCGGACAAATTCCACGGCCTGCAGGATCAGGAAGCGCGCTACCGTCAGCGCTACCTGGATCTCATCTCTAACGATGAATCCCGCAAGACCTTCAAAATTCGCTCTCAGATCATGGCCGGTATCCGCCAGTTCATGGTGGGCCGCGACTTTATGGAAGTAGAAACCCCGATGATGCAGGTGATCCCGGGCGGCGCGTCTGCGCGTCCATTCATCACCCATCACAACGCCCTGGACCTGGACATGTACCTGCGTATCGCGCCGGAACTGTACCTGAAGCGTCTGGTGGTCGGTGGTTTCGACCGCGTGTTCGAAATCAACCGTAACTTCCGTAACGAAGGCATCTCCGTTCGTCATAACCCTGAGTTCACCATGATGGAACTCTATATGGCCTACGCGGATTACAAAGATCTGATCGAGCTGACCGAATCCCTGTTCCGCACCCTGGCGCAGGACATTCTGGGCACCACTGAAGTGCCGTACGGCGAAGAGGTGTTCGACTTCGGTAAGCCGTTCGCTAAGCTGACAATGCGTGAAGCAATCAAGAAATACCGTCCGGAAACCGAGATGGCCGATCTGGATAACTTCGACTCTGCGAAAGCTATCGCTGAGAGCATCGGTATCAAGGTTGAGAAGAGCTGGGGTCTGGGCCGTATCGTGACCGAGATCTTCGAAGAAGTGGCCGAAGCGCACCTCATTCAGCCAACCTTCATTACCGAATACCCGGCTGAAGTCTCTCCGCTGGCGCGTCGTAACGATGTGAATCCGGAAATCACTGACCGCTTCGAGTTCTTCATCGGTGGCCGCGAAATCGGCAACGGCTTTAGCGAGCTGAACGATGCAGAAGATCAGGCGCAGCGCTTCCAGGATCAGGTTGATGCGAAAGCGGCGGGTGACGACGAAGCGATGTTCTTCGACGAAGATTACGTGACCGCACTGGAACACGGCCTGCCGCCGACGGCTGGTCTGGGTATTGGTATCGACCGTATGGTGATGCTGTTCACCAACAGCCACACCATCCGCGACGTGATCCTCTTCCCGGCGATGCGTCCGGTAAAATAATCCCTGTTGCGAAAAAGCCCCGGCGTATATTGCGTCGGGGCTTTTTTTATTGCCTGGCGTTTGTCGCGAAGCGCAGCGGTGAGCCTCTTGCAGCCCGGGCTTCTTCGCCCTTCACGGCCTGGAGCGTAATCGCTGCTACACTGGTTGTCGCGCAGGGTGCTCTTGGGCATCCGTAATGAGGCTGCTATGATAGCGCGGCCATTCACGTTGACCGAGGAACTGTTTTGTTTGCAGGAAGCCCGACGAAAAACCCCGTTTCTGCTCTGTTTTGCCTGATTCTGGCCCTGTTGCTGGCGGGATGCGCGGGCAGTAAATCATCGGATTCTGGCCCGGTGTATACCGTTAAACGCGGTGATACGCTGTACCGTATATCGCGTGCGACCGGCACCAGCGTGAAGGAGCTGGCGCGCCTGAACAATATTTCTCCGCCTTACACCATCGAAGTGGGGCAAAAGCTGAAGATTAACGGTACCAGCAGCACGGCCAGAAAGTCTTCGTCAAAGAGCCGCGGTAAAACCGCTGCGGTCACCCCATCTTACACCGTACCGAAATCTTCCTGGCCGCCTGTCGGGCAGCGCTGCTGGGTCTGGCCTGCCAGCGGCAAAGTGGTGATCCCGTACTCTACCGCAGAAGGGGGAAACAAAGGCATTGATATCGCCGGCACCCGCGGCGCACCGGTGTATGCCTCCGATGCGGGCAAAGTTGTCTATGTCGGCAATCAGCTGCGGGGTTATGGCAATTTGATCATGATTAAGCACGGTGAGGACTACATCACCGCCTATGCCCATAACGACACAATGCTGGTGAATAACGGGCAAAACGTGAAGGCGGGGCAGAAGATTGCGACTATGGGCAGCACCGGCTCCAATACCGTGGCGCTGCATTTCCAGATCCGCTATCGGGCGACGGCTATCGATCCGATCCGCTATTTACCGGCGCCGGGCGGTAAACCGAAGTGCTAAGTGATTATTTTATCGCCACTTAGCAAGCAGGTCTCTTGTCAGCAGAGGCGTAAGGTCTATAATGCCTTACGCACCTCAAAGCGGGCGTAGTTCAATGGTAGAACGAGAGCTTCCCAAGCTCTATACGAGGGTTCGATTCCCTTCGCCCGCTCCAGCTTTTATCTCTGCAACAGCGCGACACAGCATCCGTCCCCGTCGTGCAAAAATTTAAAAATAAACAACCTAAATTTTACCCGCCGTTTATTCATTGCTATATCTGAAGAGAGAAGTAGAGGCCAACCTGCGCAAATCGCAGAGCTATTCTGGCTGCTATCCAACGTTATCAGGTCATACTATGCATCTTATTTCACCCGTTCGTCCCGAAGGGGCCATGCAGCGTCTGCTTGCGGCGCTTGAGCCGATCGCGGATAAACTCCAGGTCATCCCCCGCAAGCGAATGACCTGGACATACAAAGGACGTCCCCAGCTTTACTTTTTTATCGAGGGAGAGTTATCCATTCTGCGTGCCTCTGATGGGCTGTTGATTGTCACGGTTTACGAAGCGCATCTTTTTGGTATTGCGGAGATGATCCAGCCGACAAAAGGCCATATTCTGCGCACCGAAGCGGAGTCGACACTGTTACGGATTGATGCAGGGCGGGCGGCGGAACTTATTTCCCAACAAGGGTTATGGGAGGAGGTGGCAGCGGTGCTCTCCTACCATACTGCTTATCTGTTTTATCGTGACGCGCTAGTGGTACAACAACGAACCTATTCCGTGATACGTAACCACCTGCTGGAGATGATCACGCTGCCGGAACAGACTCGCATGCGTATATCGATCCTCGATTATATTCAGGACAGAACGCTGCTTTCCCGCAGCAGTGTGTTAAATGTCATTTCCGCCCTGAAGCGAGGGGGATATATCAACTTTAAACGTGGCGGTTATCTTCAGGAGCTAAAGAGTTTGCCAGAGAGTTTTTAACTGAAAATTTAATTTTAAACAGAATGATAATTAACCTGACAGCTTTTTTTCTATATCGTTTGCCTACTGAAATTAATAAAGAAATCTATCTACAGTAAGTGTGAACGGGATTGTTATGAAAAAGACTGTTGTTGCGTTAATTATCGCAAATGCTTTTACCGCTACCGCAGCTTTTGCTGCAGGTGATGCCGGAACCTGGTACAGCGGTGGAAAATTAGGTTGGTCGCACTATTTCGATACCAACACGGGTAGCAAAGCGCTGGATAATAACAGTGGCTCAAACCATTTTGATTTAGACCAGGATAATGTGAGTGGCGGTATTTATACCGGTTACCAGATTAACTCCAGGCTTGCTGTGGAAGGTGGTTACGACTATTTAGGGAATATGCAGTTAAACGGCCATCACGCCGGCGCTGGCGCCAGGATGAAAAGTCAGGGGATCCAGATGTCCCTGAAAGCCAGCTATGCCGTCACGCCGAAATGGGACCTGTATGGCCGGGCCGGGGCAATGGGATACCGGGCTGAATCCGATGTAAGCGGTCATAATCGCTTTGAAACCGGAGTCCGCCCGCTGGCTGCTGTAGGAACCGAGTATGCCTTTAACAAAAACTGGGCGGGCCGCCTTGAGTATCAATGGGTAAGCAACGTTGGCAACGCCAACCAGATTGGAGTAAGCAGTGATGTCAGTTCGGTTACGGCCGGGCTGAGCTACCGTTTTGGTCAGCATGAGGACGCACCTGTTGTCGCCACTCCCGCGGCTACCGTTGAACCGGCCCCGGCGCCACAGCGTTTTAACCTGAAATCCGATGTGATGTTTGACTATGACTCTGCAACCCTTACCAGCGAAGGCCACGCAGCGATTCGCCAGCTCTACAATAGCCCGGGTTTACAGCCTGCCAACGACAAGTCGACAGTGGTTATTGGCTACAGCGATCGTATCGGTACGCCTGACTACAATCTGCAACTCTCTGAACGCCGCGCGCAGGCTGTAGCTGATGAACTGGTTGCGCTGGGCATTCCGGCGCAAAACATCACCACAGCAGGCCGCGGTGCGAGTGAGTCCGTGACAGGAGCGCAATGTAATGGTCAGAGCGGCAACGCGCTGATTGGTTGTCTGTCCCCGGATCGACGGGTGGTGGTAGAGATCAGCAATAAATAAAATTCTGGAACGCTTTAAACCCGGCATTAACCTGCCGGGTTTTTTTATCGAAGATTAGCCGGTAATAACCGGTTTGAGCGCAATATGTATCTGCTGTAACCCCATTTCATTCTTATCTTTAAGGTATTGCTGATTCATCATGGCTAATGCTTCTAATCGGGAAAGAGAAGCGTAGACGGGCTGTACATCGCTATCCATTTCAAATATCTCTTTGGGTTTTACATCCTGTAAATATCGCTTTTTTAGCGTGTCGGTAAGCCTCTCTATATCCTGTTTATTGGAATTGTACAGCGAGGCGATATGGGATGTCTGTGCCGGTGGGGCTTTGCTGCCGGGCAGAACTAATGGAATATGCAATCTGTTGATCTGTTCAACTTTGTCCGGTTCCGGGCTGCTACAGCCGGTGATAAAAACCATACTAAATACCAGTATGAGCGGGGATATCTTTCTCATTATCTGACCTGTATTACTGAAAAACAGCGTTAATTATCCAGCGTGGGTAGCCAGATTGCAGATTAATGTTGTTTATTTTTAAACGAGCAGGTTGAATAGAGATGTCGCGCTATGCTTAATCCCAACCATAATAATTCAGAGGCAATGTCATGGATAATGAACTGCTGGAGGCGGGATACCGGGCCTATACCGGTGAGAAAATTGACGTCTACTTCAATACCGGCATCTGCCAACACGCGGGAAACTGCGTGCGCGGCAGCGCTAAGCTCTTCAATCTGAAACGTAAACCGTGGATCATCCCTGACGAAGTGGATGTCGATACGGTCGTGCGTGTGATCGATACCTGCCCAAGCGGCGCACTTAAATACCGCCACAAATAAGCGAGAAACCATGGATATTCAGGAAGGCCATAACAAGTTTTACGTGAACGATGCCGAAGGTAATCAGGTTGCGGAGATCGTCTTTGTCCCCACCGGCGAGCACCTCAGTATCATTGAGCATACCGATGTCGATCCGAGCCTGAAAGGGCAGGGCGTGGGTAAACAGCTGGTGGCAAGGGTGGTGGAAAAGATGCGTGCCGAAAACCGCAAAATTATCCCCCTCTGCCCGTTTGCGAAACACGAATTTGATAACACCCGCGAGTATGACGATATCCGCGCCTGATTCTGAACCTGCAGCAGCGCGCTGCAGGTTCTCTTTTTTAAGCGATAAACATCACCGACACGCATAACACCCCGATAATCAGCGTCAGCACATTGCCGACGGAGCGGTAGGGCTTCAGCGCCGGAATGAGGAAGGTCGACAGAGTCGGCATGATGAACAAAATCATGGCGATAAGTGGCCCGCTGATGGCATAGATCATCGAGATGGCATTGGGATTAATGCAGCACACCGCAAAGGTGATCAGGGAGACCCCCATCACCGATACCGCCCGATTAAAGGCCCGGCTTTTCTTTACGCCAACCTGGTTTAATCCTGATTTCACCATCGCTGTAGCCCCCTCAATCACCCCGAAATAGGTGCCGAGAAACGACTTCGACATCGCGATGATGGCGACAACAATCCCGGAGATCCCAAGCCACGAAGGGGAGGAGGGCATCATCGAGAGCGCCGAGAGGATGGTGACCCCTTCCTCTTTCGCGGCGACGATGTAAGAGGGTGGGATCGACATCAGACAGCTGAAGACGAAGAAGAGCACGCTCAGGCAGATAACCAGGTAGGCCACCTCCATGATGCGGGTACATTTGCCCATGGCGGCCTCGCCATATTTCTCCCGCCGGTCGACGGCAAAGGTTGAAATAATCGGCGTATGGCTAAAGGCGAACACCATCACCGGAATGGAGATCCACACCTGGTGCAGAGTGTGCTTATCAACGCTCATCTGGCTGGTGAGCAGCGCGGGTTGCCAGCTGTGGGTGAGATAGAGCGACACCAGCAGGAAGTAAGCGATCAGTGGGAAGACCAGAAAACCCATCACCCGGATGGTGGCATGCCGCCCCATCAGGAAGATCAGATTTAACGCCAGCACGACGCCCAGGCTGACCAGCACCCGCACGGGGGTGTCCACCGTCATATGCTTCGCCAGCTGTTCGGTCAGCGAATTAGTGATCGCCACGGCATAGATCTGCACCACCACAAAAAAGGCGATAAAGTAGAGCGTGGTGATCAGGTTGCCGATCTTTTTCCCGTAGTAGTAGGTCACCGCGCCGGTGATCCCTTCGCTACCTTTGGTTTTTGCAGAGAGGATGAACTGGCATAACGCTTTGTGGGGCCAGTAGGTTAATGGATATGCCACAAGGGCGGTGATGAAAAGGACGACAGCGCCCGCAGATCCCAGTTGGATGGGCAGGAACAGGGTTCCTGCGCCCACGGCAGTGCCGTAGAGGGCAAAGCTCCAGAGGGTCTCTTCTTTAGACCAGATTTTCGACATGAGATAAACGTATCAACTATAAAACCAACAAAAAGGAGACTATTTTACCATAATCAACAGTTGGCCTGGCGGTTGGAACGGTTTTAAGCGGGCCGGAAAGCATTTCCGGCCAGGGGAGTTAAGAGGTGGCAGCCTGCCGCTGTTGGCGTCGCTTAATCATGCGATCGCGCAGGGTATCGTACGCCCAGTTATAAACCATGGTGTACGGCAGGAAGAAAATAAAGAAGCCAATCTCTAAGGTGAAGGCCTGAAGCAGGCTCACGCCCAGCACCAGCGATACAATCCCGACGCCGATAAAGATGAACCCGACTTCAAAGCCCAGCGCGTGCAGGGCGCGGACTTTCGCGGTGCGAGGCACCTTATGCCGCGGCCACAGCCTGTCGAACAGGTAGTTGAAGATGATGTTCCAGATCATCGCCGTGGTGGCGAGGAGAACAGTTAACCCGCCCATCTCCAGTATGGGGCGCTGCATCAGCCACGCGGTGGTCGGGGCCAGGATCGCCGTGGCAATACCCTCAAAACAGACGGCGTGAAAAATGCGTTCCGGCAGTTTTCTGCGCTGAACATCGTTGTGCTGCATAATCTCTTACCTCAAAAACAAGCCAGGACGGCCAATCATGCGGCTATTTTTATCGCTAAAAGTGATATATAAAAGTGAGATTCCATCGATAAAGTAGATACTACATGCGCTACTCACCCGAAGCGTTAACAGCATTTGTCGAGACGGTTGCTGCGGGCTCTTTTTCCGCTGCGGCCCGCCGCCTGCGGAAAAGCCAGTCCACCATCAGCACCGCCATCGCCCATCTGGAGGATGATCTGGGTTTTGCCCTGTTCGACCGCAGTGCCCGCCAGCCGGTACTCACCGCCCAGGGCAAGCAGGTGCTGGGCTATGTGCAGTCGATTCTGGCGGCCAGCGCGCGGCTGGATGAACTGGCGGTATCCCTTAGCGAAGAGACCGAAGCACGGCTCACCTTTGTCCTCTCCGATACCCTGCATCCGGATGTGCTGGAGGAGATGCTGTTTCGTTTTGATGAGCGTTTTCCCCATACCGAATTTGAGTGTCTGATTGGCGAAGAGGAAGATGTCATCGATCTGCTGCAAAAAGGGCGGGCGCAGATTGGCCTCACCGAGGCGCGGGAAAACTATCCCACCGACATTGCCGCCGTTCGCCTTCCCATGCAGACCCATATGGCGATTTATACGTCAGCCAGCCATCCGCTGGCCGCGCAGGCGCGAACGGAGCACGATGAACTGCACAGCTGGCGGGAGCTGCGCCTGAATACCTATCTGGAGCGTGAACCGGTGCTGGCGCAGGGGCCGGTCTGGTCGGCACCTAACTACCTGATGTTGCTCAGCATGGCGGTTCAGGGATTTGGCTGGTGCGCGCTGCCTTGCGCGCTGGTAGAGGAGTTTGCGCCGGCGAAAGCGCTGGTGCAGCTCAATGTGCCGGGCTGGCCGCGCTCGGTGGCGATCGATCTGGTCTGGAATAAACGCTCCCCGCCGGGAACGGCAGGCAACTGGCTGCGCCATTATTTACAGCAAAAAGCGGATCCACGGTGATCTCTGCCCCCGTCAGTGGCGACATTGAAACGAACTACACTTAGCGGAGTGTAATAACTGACTGAGAAGAGACCATGACCGCTAAAACGAGAATCACACCCCGGACGCTGATGCTCTCCGCCAGAGAGTGGGTGCCGAATAATCCCCATTTGCCGGTGCTGCTCTATAAAGGGGTGATAACGGATGGCGATCGCGCAAGCCAGTTTGAACAACGATTTGCCGACAACGGTTGGCCGCCTCAGTGGCGCGATGGGGTTTTTGATTATCACCACTACCACTCTAATGGGCATGAAGTCTTAGGTATTGCCCGGGGGGCGGCACGCCTCATCGTTGGCGGACCTGGGGGCGAAGAGATCGAAGTAGAAGCGGGAGACGCACTGTTATTGCCTGCCGGAACCGGGCACTGCCGGATATCTGCAACCGACGATTTTCTGGTGGTGGGTGCCTATCCGCCGGGGACGGATGTTGATCTCTGCAAGCAGGCGGCGACGCCGGCCATGCTGGCGCGGATCGTTGCGTTGCCCTTTCCTGAGCGGGATCCGGTCAATGGAAACTCGCCCGCCTTAACCCAGTACTGGAGATCTTGACCCGCCTTGCCCTGCGCCCGCGCAGGTTAAGTTTCCCGGTATCGGCTGAGCAACCATTTCTCTCGGCCCTCCAGAATCCTTTGTGATAAAACTCACTTTTTTTAAACAATTACATCATTAGTTGATAACAATCCTCTACTATGAGCGGTGTCATTTTGCGCAGAGGTAGAGATGAAAGACGTCGTGATAGTGGGTGCATTGCGTACCGCAATCGGCTGTTTCCAGGGAGCGCTCTCACGCCACTCGGCGGTTGAGTTAGGCAGCGTGGTGGTTCGCGCGCTGGTGGAGCGAAGCGGCATTGAGGGACACGAGATCGACGAAGTGATCCTCGGTCAGGTGCTGACCGCAGGCGCCGGGCAAAACCCTGCCCGCCAGGCGGCGCTGAAGGGAGGATTACCCAATACCGTCTCTGCCATCACCATCAACGACGTGTGCGGCTCCGGTTTGAAGGCGCTGCATCTGGCGACCCAGGCGATCCAGTGTGGCGAAGCCGATGTGGTGATCGCGGGCGGCCAGGAGAACATGAGCCGTGCCCCGCACGTGCTCACCGACAGCCGTACCGGGGCGCAACTGGGCAATAGCCAGCTTATCGACAGCCTGGTGCATGACGGGCTGTGGGATGCCTTCAACGATTACCATATGGGGGTCACGGCAGAGAACCTGGCGCGTGAATATGGCATCTCCCGTGAGCTGCAGGACGCCTATGCCCTCAGTTCCCAGCATAAGGCCCGGGCGGCCATCGACGCGGGCCGTTTTCGCGACGAGATCGTACCGGTTGTCGCCCAGAAGCAGGGCGGGGAGAACCTGCTGGTGGATACAGATGAACAGCCGCGCACCGATGCCAGCGCAGAGGGGCTGGCGCTGCTGAACCCTGCCTTTGAGCTCACCGGGTCGGTCACCGCCGGGAATGCCTCCTCGATTAATGACGGGGCCGCCGCAGTGATGATGATGAGCGAGAGCAAAGCCGAAGCGCTGAATCTGCCGGTACTGGCGCGCATCAAAGCCTTTGCCAGCGTGGGTGTTGATCCCGCCTTAATGGGGATCGCCCCGGTTCACGCCACGCGCCGCTGTCTTGAACGGGCAGGCTGGCAGCTGGCGGATGTGGATTTGATCGAAGTGAACGAAGCCTTTGCTGCCCAGGCGCTGTCGGTGGGCAAAATGCTGGAGTGGGACGAACGCCGGGTGAATGTTAACGGTGGAGCGATCGCCCTGGGTCACCCCATTGGCGCATCGGGCTGCCGTATCCTGGTCTCACTGGTGCATGAGATGGTAAAACGCGATGCGCGTAAAGGGCTGGCTACGCTGTGTATCGGCGGCGGACAGGGCGTGGCGTTGGCTATAGAAAGATAATTCGCGTTGATATATATCAATCCAAATAAGCCTCCGATCCCGGAGGCTTATTTGTTTGTGAGCTTCATCATATTTTTACCTCCTGTCAGTAAAATCTTAATCATCCGCAAAATAGTTAACTTATTCCTTGAATCGATAATAACGATTTAGTGTGATCGCGATCCTTTAAATTCCGCTTAAAAGTCAACATTTGTTGATATTGCTCACGGCTGGGTTTGCCAAAAAAAATGAAACAGATAATTACGATCGAGATCACTAAAATTACGTTTATTAAAAAATAAAATGCAATTCCATAAAAACGAAACATCATTTTAAACGAGGGTTTTTCCATGTTTAAGAAATCTCTGGTCCTTGCTTCACTTATTGGCGCTTCTTTCGCAGCTCAGGCTGTCACCGTGGATCTGCGTCACGAATATATCGATAGCGGCTCGAACGCCGACCGTGTTTCGGTTTCGCACCGTTTCGAAAATGGCTTTGGTTTCTCAGTAGAAGCAAAATGGAAATCTGGCGGCGATAAAGCTGACCAGCCATTTGCGGACGTGGTGGGTAACGGCCACGAAGATCAGATTAGCTGGCGCTGGAAAGCGAACCAGAACATTGCGTTAACACCAGGCTTTACGCTCGAAAGTAAAGACAGCTTCACCATTTATAAACCCTATCTGCACGCGCAATATAGCTTCGATAATGGCTTCTATGTGGCTGCCCGTTATCGCTATGACTACACCCGTTATCCGTCAAGCGCGAATAAAGACGACGATAAAGTTAACCGTGGCGACGCCTGGGTTGGTTGGGTAATGGGCGACTGGCGTACCGAGCTGAACTACGTATACGCGAAAAGTACAGAAGGGAATATTCGTAACAACAATAAAGATTACTCCCAGGAATATAACGTTAAGCTGGCGTACAAAATTGATAAGAACTGGGCTCCGTATGGCGAAGTGGGTAACGTTGGTGTGAAAGATACCGATGAGCGTCAGACCCGTCTTCGTGTCGGCGTAGCTTATTCATTCTAATAATAAGCAATACCTCCGGGATAAACCGGCTCTCAGGAGCCGGTTTTTTTGCGTCTGTAATGTATTATTTTTGCGGTTTATGCCTTTTCAGCGGATAAAAAAAGCCCTCCATAAAGGAGGGCAAGGCCAGTTACAGGAACACAAACACAAACATTATTCTCGCAACAGTTCTGGTTGCTCAGGAAGCTTCGCAATATAGAGAGCAGGTTTGCCATCTTTATCGGAACTAAACAGCACCGCTTTATCATCCGGGGTAAAGGAGGGGTGCGGGTGAGTGACCTGACGGCTGTTTGCCACGGTTGCCCAGGAGGTATCGTGACGCGCGATACGGAAATACGCCTCTTTCGCCACGTCGAATGCATAAAGATACGGATCGTTATCGATGGTATAGCCGCTGGTATCTTTCACATCGACCGGCGTACCGGAACCATCACCGACCAGCAGCGTGCCGTCAAAGTTACTCATCAGGTGTGAACAGGCAGGCATCTTCATGACCGCGCGGTTCTCACCGGTATCCGGATTGAAGCTATACACGGTACGTCCTTGCTCACCTTTCAGGTAAGAGACATAGACCAGCGCTGAGCCATTCGGTACCCAGAATTCATGGGTGCAGCTTTCGCCTGCGGCGTGCTCTTTCACCTTGCGAACGTTGCTGCCGTCTTCGTTGACCATCCACATACGGGCATCCACCAGATCGTGCGGGCCTTCATGACAGAACGCGACGGTACTGTCGTCAAACGGACGGTAAATCGGGTGGCCCAGCCAGTTCTTCTCTTCATGGATTACGCTGCTTTCACCGGTCTGCAGATCGACCCTCAGCAGGCGGCAGTGTGGGCCTTTATGGAAGAAGTCGTGGAAGATTTTCCAGTCGTTGAGCGGCGTCCAGTCGCTCTTCGCAATTTCGATGCCCACCAGTTTGGTGCAGTCGCTGTTGGCCACCCAGGTGCCATAGCCGACCCAGTCGTCGCTGACGCGATAGACTTCACGCTCCTCTAGGGTGGTCAGATTGACTTCCCGCAGGGTGCGATCATTCTTAACGTAATAGAGGGATTTATCATCCGGTGAGAGGAAGCCGCCAAAGGTGTTATCGCCTGCGCCTTCGGTTAACTGCACCGCTTCGGCGTTTTTCAGATCCAGCAGATAGTAGTTCCAGTGGCCATCGAATTCACCCGCAAACAGCAGGTGGTTGCCATCGTTGAAAAAGCACTTTTGATAGAAGTAGTTACGGTGACAGGTAACTTCAGGGGGGGTCAGGCGGGTCACTTCCACGCCTGTATCCGGATCGCGGCTGACCTCATAGTTCAGTTTGACCCGCATACCTTTTGCCATGATGCGCTCCTTGAATTCGACGGCAGGATCGCGCCTGCGGTCCGATCGGTAAATATGAGTTTAAAAACTGGGTGTTAAAATATCAAAACAATGTTTCACTGTGTGTGACTGGTGGCGCACTTCTGAAGGAAAAGCGTGCTGATTCATCAATATGATTAATTTTGTTCAGTTTTTTCTCATGACCTCATCCATTTTTTATTTTTTTATAACCTTTTGTTTAATATGAAAAATAACTGACTGGATTTAAAAAAATGATCTAAGAAAAGCTTGTCAACTCCCTGACAATCGTGATCGGAACTACAGTTTTGAGATTATCATACAGAAAAAGTGAAACATCGTTTTGAATGTAATTGAAAACCTATTTCACAGCAGATAATATGTGCTCATCATGAAAACGGAACACCGTTTTGTTAATTATCCAGGCCGTCGCGGCCGATAAATTCTGGAGGTTAATGTGGAAGTCAGACAAAGCATCCACAGCGCGCATGCAAAAACGCTGGATACCCAGGGTCTGCGTGATGAGTTTTTAGTCGAGAAAGTGTTTGTCGCAGATGAATACACCATGGTGTACAGCCACATTGACCGCATCATCGTTGGCGGCATTATGCCAGTTGCCAAAACGGTTTCTGTGGGTGGGGAAGTGGGCAAGCAGCTCGGCGTCAGCTTCTTCCTGGAGCGTCGCGAGTTGGGCGTAATCAACATTGGCGGCCCGGGCACTATTACCGTTGACGGTCAGTGCTATGAGATCGGCCATCGCGATGCGTTGTACGTCGGGAAAGGCGCACAGGAAGTGGTATTTGCCAGCGTCGATAGCAACAAACCGGCGAAGTTCTACTACAACTGCGCCCCGGCACACACCACCTACCCAACCAAAAAAGTGACCCCGGCAGACGTTGCTCCGGTCACCCTGGGTGACAACCTCACCAGCAACCGCCGCACCATCAACAAATACTTCGTTCCAGATGTGCTGGAAACCTGCCAGCTCAGCATGGGTCTGACCGAGCTTGAGCCAGGCAACCTGTGGAACACCATGCCGTGCCATACCCACGAGCGCCGCATGGAAGTGTACTTCTACTTCAATATGGAAGAAGACGCCTGTGTATTCCATATGATGGGTCAGCCGCAGGAGACACGCCATATCGTGATGCATAACGAGCAGGCGGTCATCTCTCCAAGCTGGTCTATTCACTCCGGCGTAGGCACGCGTGCCTATACCTTCATCTGGGGCATGGTAGGTGAAAACCAGGTCTTCGATGATATGGACCACGTTGCCGTTAAGGATCTGCGCTAGTCGCGGACAGTTAAGCATAAACTTGCCTGTTCGTTCAGGCGCTGAAAGACTAAGGATAAAAAATGATTCTGGATGCATTTTCTTTGCAAGGTAAAGTTGCGGTTGTGACCGGTTGTGACACTGGCCTCGGTCAGGGCATGGCGTTGGGGCTGGCAGAAGCGGGCTGCGACATCGTGGGGATCAACATTGTTGAGCCGCAGGAGACCATCGAGCGTGTAACCGCGCTGGGCCGTCGTTTCCTGAGCCTGACCGCTGACCTGCGTAAGATCGACGCTATCCCTGAGCTGCTTGACCGTGCGGTTGCGGAATTCGGTAAAATCGACATTCTGGTGAACAACGCCGGTCTGATCCGTCGTGAAGATGCGATCAACTTCAGCGAGCAGGACTGGGATGACGTCATGAACCTGAACATCAAGAGCGTATTCTTCATGTCTCAGGCGGCGGCGAAGCACTTCATCGCGCAGGGCAACGGCGGCAAAATCATTAACATCGCCTCCATGCTCTCCTTCCAGGGCGGCATCCGTGTGCCTTCTTATACCGCTTCCAAGAGCGGCGTTATGGGCGTAACCCGTCTGCTGGCGAACGAATGGGCGCAGCACAACATCAACGTAAACGCCATTGCGCCGGGCTACATGGCCACCAACAACACCCAGCAGCTACGTGCTGACGAAGAGCGTAGCGCAGCTATCCTCGAGCGTATCCCTGCGGGTCGTTGGGGTCTGCCAAGCGATCTGATGGGGCCGGTGGTGTTCCTGGCCTCCAGCGCATCTGACTATATCAATGGCTACACCGTAGCGGTTGATGGCGGCTGGCTGGCGCGTTAATTCCTGCTCAGGTCAAAAAACCTCTGCCCCAGGGCGGAGGTTTTTTTTGACCTGGATAAGCCATTGTCCATATAGCAAAAATAGAAAAATCCATAAGCATTTTACGAAAATTGCATGGATCACACATTTAATTTCCATAAATCAGCCAGTTAACAATAATTGAGTAATTTTCACGCTTGTTTTAAAGTGTAATGTCCATCACAGTTCGAACCTTGCTAGCTGAAAAATCCATATTTTCACGTTATACGACCTGACACATTTTTAGGGTTTCTCGTAATTTCGATTAACGTCTTACGCTGTTCAGGCAGGAAAATATGACATCTATAAATGACTCTACCTTTATGCCCCGCGCCCTTCGCGATACCCGAAGGATGAACCTGTTTGTTTCTGTGTCCGCGGCGGTAGCCGGTTTACTGTTTGGGCTGGATATCGGCGTCATTGCCGGTGCGTTACCCTTTATCACCGATCACTTCACGCTCAGCAATCGCCTGCAGGAGTGGGTGGTGAGCAGTATGATGCTGGGCGCAGCCGTAGGGGCGCTATTCAACGGCTGGCTCTCGTTCCGCCTGGGCCGAAAATATAGCCTGATGGTGGGAGCTATTCTGTTTGTGGTCGGCTCATTGGGTTCCGCGTTTGCCACAGGCGTTGAAGCGTTACTGCTTTCTCGCGTGCTGCTGGGTGTGGCCGTGGGGATCGCCTCCTATACCGCCCCCCTTTATCTGTCAGAGATGGCGAGCGAGGACGTGCGCGGCAAAATGATCAGCATGTACCAGCTGATGGTGACCCTCGGAATTGTGCTGGCCTTTCTTTCTGACACCTATTTCAGCTACAGCGGCAACTGGCGCGCCATGCTGGGTGTACTGGCATTACCGGCAATATTGCTGATTGTGCTGGTGATTTTTTTGCCCAACAGTCCACGGTGGCTGGCGCAAAAAGGGCGACACGTCGAGGCGGAAGAAGTGCTGCGGATGCTGCGCGATACCTCTGAGAAAGCGCGTGAAGAGCTGAACGAGATCCGCGAAAGCCTCAAGCTTAAACAGGGGGGCTGGTCGTTGTTCAGAGTCAACCGCAACGTGCGCCGTGCGGTATTTCTCGGCATGCTGCTGCAGGCGATGCAGCAGTTTACCGGCATGAACATCATCATGTATTACGCGCCACGTATTTTTAAAATGGCCGGATTCACCACCACCGAGCAGCAGATGATCGCCACGCTGGTGGTGGGGCTGACCTTTATGTTTGCCACCTTTATTGCAGTATTTACCGTCGATAAAGCGGGCCGTAAGCCTGCCCTTAAAATTGGTTTCAGCGTGATGGCGCTGGGGACGCTGATTCTGGGCTATTGTCTGATGCAGTTTGATAACGGTACGGCGTCCAGCGGCTTATCCTGGTTGTCCGTGGGTATGACGATGATGTGCATCGCCGGTTACGCGATGAGTGCCGCGCCGGTGGTGTGGATCCTCTGCTCAGAAATTCAGCCCCTGAAATGCCGCGACTTTGGGATCACCTGTTCCACCACCACTAACTGGGTGTCGAACATGATCATTGGCGCCACCTTCCTGACCCTGCTGGATGCGATCGGCGCGGCGGGAACCTTCTGGCTTTATACGGTGCTGAATGTGGCATTTATTGGCATCACCTTCTGGCTGGTTCCGGAAACGAAAGGCGTCACCCTGGAGCACATTGAGCGCAAGCTGATGACAGGGGAGAAGTTACGGAATATTGGGGTATAGCAGATTGCCCGGCGGCGCTTCGCTTGCCGGGCATGGGGTTTTGTAGGCCGGATAAGGCGTAGCCGCCACCCGGCTTTTTTACACCCGGGCGAGGTACAGCGCCGGCATCCCTTCTTCGTCGGAGGTGTAGAGCACCCACTGATTATCCGGTGAAAATGACGGATGCGGATGGGTCACCTGGCGGTCGCCGTCGAGCACTTTCCAGCTGGTGTTGTGCTGGCAGATGGCGGTTTGCGTGCCTTTGGCAATATCGAACACCCAGATAAAGGGATCGTTCAGGCTGATATTGCCGGTGTTGTGTGGCGCGCCGTCGCCGACGATCAGCGACCCGTCGTGGTTACTCATCAGATGGGAGCAGGGCGGGATCGCCATCAGCTGGCGATTTTCCAGGGTGGCGGGATCGGCGCTGAACAGATAGCGCTGAGGATCGTTCTCCTTGTGCGCCACGTAATAGAGCGCGGAGCCGTCAGGCACCCAGAACTCGTGGGTAAAACTCTCCCCCTCAGCATGCTGGCGCACCTTGCGCAGATTGCTGCCATCCTCGTTAATCAGCCACATGCGGGCGTCGATCGCATCCCGTGGCCCTTCGTGACAAAACACCACGGTATTATCGTCAAAAGGACGGTAGATCGGGTGTCCGAGCCAGCGCTTTTCCTGCAAAATCACGCGGCGTTCGCCGGTTTGCAGGTCGATATTGATCAGGCGGCATTCCGGGTGGGTAAAGTAAAACGCGCGGAATTTGCTCCAGTCGGTGAGCGGCTGCCAGTCGCTTTTTTTAATCTCGATACCTACCAGCTTCGTGCAGTCCGAGTTCGCCACCCAGGTACCGTAGGCCACCCAGTCGTCATCGACCTCATAGACCACATACTCCTCCAGACTCCCGAGGTCGACGCGCCGCAGTTCGCGGCTGTTTTTCACATACCACAGCGAGCGATCGTCCGTGGAGAGGAAGCCGCCAAAGGTGTTATCTCCGGCGCCCTCGGTAAGCTGGATCGCCTGCTGCTGCGCAATGTCCAGCAGATAGTAGTTCCAGTGGCCCTCAAAGGCGCCGCCAAAGATGAGCTTGCTGCCATCACGGGTAAAACATTTTTGATAGAAGTAGTTACGGTGACAGATGATGTGCGGGGGCGTCAGGCGGATCACCTCGTGTCCGGTTTCACTGTCCTGACGAGGTCGAAAACGCAGGGGAATGATTTTTCCTTTCATAGTATGTTCCTTCAGATAAAAAAATACCCCACCGCATAACGGTAGGGTATTGATAACGTATGGGAATTAGCGCATTGCGCGTTTCAGGATACGTTCAGCCTGACGCTGGAAGTCAGCGGCTGTCTCTTCAACGGTTTTCTGGCCATAGTCGATGTACTGCAGCGAGGTACCGAACTGTGCCACGATCTGCGGGTCATCAAAGTATGGCGACACAGAGAGTTTCGCTGGCAGAGACTGCGCCAGACGCAGACCCGCAACCGCCGGATCGTCCTCTTTGATAGCGCCGTTTTCGGTCAGGTATTTCACCGCCACTTTGCTCAGCGGTACGCCACGCTCCAGGCCCAGCGTCTCAACACCTTCTTTGCTGTTCAGCAGGAAGTTGATCACTTTCGCGGCCGCTTCCGGGTTCTTGGTCGATTTACCGATAGAGAGCATCTGTGCTGGCTTGAAGAACAGACCCGCATCGGTTGCACCCGGCAGCATTGGGTAGCTGCCCAGCTCCAGCTTCGCTGGTGGCTTCAGGTTGTCGGAATATTTTTTGATGGTAGAGTTCCACATATAGGTGCCGCCCCATTCACCCTCGATCCACGGCTTCATCTCATACATGTTGCTCTTACCGAACGACGCATAGTACTTGGTGTCCGGCATGACATGGCTGTCGATCAGCTTTTTATAGGTCTGGAAGAACTCAACCCACTGCTCTTTGGTGTAGGAGAATTTTTTCGCCTTCTCGTCCACCGCCGGGATGTTGTACTTCTGGATCATGTAGGAGTTCAGCAGCGCCAGGGTATCCTGGTGCTCGAGAATAACCGGGTAGTACTGTTTACCCAGTTTGCTCTCGAAGGCTTTACCCGCCGCCATCAGCTCATCCCAGGTTTTCGGGTATTCGACGCCCGCTTTTTTCCAGGTTTCATCGTTGAAGTAGAAGACGCGCGCGGTCACGGAGATCGGAATACCGTTCAGCTTGCCGTTGACCGTGGTCGACTGCAGCTCTTTTGGATCGAACTGGGACAGATCGATCACATCTTTCATTTTGTTCAGGTCGTAGAAGCCGTCGCCGGTTTTAGAGAAGATCGGCAGCCAGTTCCAGTTAGTCTGCATCACGTCCGGCTCGGTGCCGCCCGCAATCTGCGTGGTCAGACGCGAGAGGTGACCATCCCAGCCGGTGTATTCCGACTTCACGTTAATATCCGGGTGCTGTTTGTGGAACTCTTCCAGGGCTTTCAGCGTGACCTGGTGACGGCCATTGCCGCCCCACCAGGACATACGCAGATCGGTGCTGTCCGCAGCAAAAGTGGGTAGGGCACTCATTCCAAAGGTAGCGGAGATAACGGCGCTTAAAAGCACTTTTTTCATTTTTATAACTCCATTAAAGAGAGATGTTCTGTTCAGTTTTTGCGTCAAAAATATGACACTTATTCATATCAAACTTAAAGTAAACCTTACGGTGAAGGCCCTTGTTGATCATGGGTTTAGCTTCATCGGAAGGAATTCGGGCTGTCAGTTCGTACTCGCCAACTTTCAGGTAAACAAAGAATTCATGGCCCATATTTTCGGCGCGGACCATCTCACCGGTGCAGCAACCTTCAGCGAACGGCTCATCGGAGATAGAGACAAAATCAGGGCGAATGCCGTAGAAAATCTCCTTATCCGCGTGACCGGCCACTTTCTCTTTCAGCTCTGGGCTTAACGGCATGGTCTGGTTGCCGATGGTCAGGGCCAGTTGGCCCTCCTGTTGCACCAGCTTGCTGGCGCGGATGTTCATCTCCGGTGAGCCGATAAAGCCCGCGACGAACATGTTTTTCGGTTTGTGATACAGGTTGTCCGGGGTATCTACCTGCATGATGTGGCCGAGCTTCATCACGCAGATGCGGTCGCCCATGGTCATCGCTTCGGTCTGGTCGTGCGTCACGTAGACGGTGGTCGCCGGTTTGCCGGAAGCCTTCAGCTGCTTGTGCAGATCCGAAATACGGATACGCATCGAGGCACGCAGTTTGGCGTCGAGGTTGGAGAGCGGTTCGTCGAACAGGAACACATCTGGTTTTTTCACAATCGCGCGGCCGACGGCCACACGCTGCGCCTGACCGCCCGAAAGCTGACGCGGCAGGCGGTCGAGCAGCTCTTCCAGCTCAAGGATTTTTGCCGCTTCGTTCACCTGGGCCTCAATCTGCGCTTTAGGCAGCTTGCTCAGCTTCAGGCCGAAGGCGAGGTTTTCCCGCACGGTCATGTGTGGGTAGAGCGCATAGTTCTGGAACACCATCGCAATCCCGCGCTCTTTTGGCGCGAGGTTGTTAACGATTTTATCGCCGATACGCACTTCACCGCCGCTGATGGTCTCCAGACCGGCCAGCATACGCAGGGTAGTGGACTTCGCGCAGCCGGAAGGGCCGACGATGACCATGAACTCACCTTCAGCGATTGAAAGGTCGATAGCATGTACCGCTTTGAAGCCGTTGGAGTAGACCTTTTCCAGTTTGTTGAAAATCACTTCAGCCATGATATTTCCCTCTTAACCTTTAATTCCGCTGCTGGTTACGCCCTGTACGAAGTAGCGCTGTGCCAGGAAGAAGACAATGATGGATGGCAGAATGGAGATGCTCGCCATTGCCAGAATTTCGTTCCACGGCGCCCCTTCGGTGACGTCGATGGACATTTTCAGAGCCAGTGCAATCGGGTATTTATCCACGCTGTAGACATAAATCAGCGGCCCGATAAAGTCGTTCATTGACCACATGAACTGGAACAGTGCCACGGAGATAATGGCCGGCTTCAGGATTGGCACCACCACGTACCAGAGCACCTGAATGGAGTTACAGCCGTCAATCTGCGCGGCCTCTTCCATGTCACGCGGTACGCCGCGCAGGAACTGGATCAGCATGAAGACGAAGAACCCTTGCGTGGCGAAGGCCAGCGGCAGGTAGAGCGGCATATAGCTGTTCAGCATGCCCATTTCACGGAACATCAGGTACTGCGGGATCAGCAGTACGGTGCTTGGCAGCAACATGGTGGTAATCAGCGTCGCGAACCAGAACTTCTTCCACGGGATCTCGAAGCGGGCAAAGCCGTACGCCACGATGGTGGAGGAGATAATGGTCAGGATCACTTTCGGGATCACATACTTAAAGGTGTTCAGCATGTAATGGCCGAAGTTGTACTCGGTACCGGTTTTCCAGCCGTTTACAAAGCCATCCCAGGTGGCGTGTGCGGGCCACAGGCTGAGGGTGGTGAAGATCTCGTGGTTCGGTTTGAACGACGCCGAGAACATCCACACCAGCGGATAGAGCATCAGCAGGCCAACAAACAGCAGGATCACATAGCGAATGGTGGCGCTAATTTTTTCACGACGCTGGGTACGCGCCACTTCACGCTCTGCGATACTTCTCGCCGTGGAGAGTTGTTGAATATCAGCCATTTTTGCCTCCCTTATCGGCGGAGTAGAAGACCCAGTATTTCGAAGACTTAAAGGCGATAGCGGCAAAGACAGCGACCACCAGGAAGAGGATCCAGGCCAGTGCAGCGCCGTAACCCATGTCAAAGTACTTGAATGCGGTATCGTAGATGTAGAGTGAGAACAGGTAGGTGGAGTAGGTTGGTCCACCGCCGGTAATAACATACGGACCGGTAAATTCCTGGAACGCCTGGGTGGTCTGCATAATGAAGTTGAAGAAGATAACCGGCGTGATCAGCGGCACGGTCACTTTCATGAACATCTGCCATTTGGAAGCACCGTCAATCATCGCCGCTTCGTACTGCGACTGCGGCACGTTCTGCAGGGCAGCCAGGAAGATCACCATGGCAGAGCCGAACTGCCAGACGCGCAGCAGGGTCACGGACATCAGCGCCAGTGAGGGTTCGCCCAGCCAGTTCACCGGGTCAAAACCAAATACGCCAATGAAGCTGTTCAGCAGGCCATCAATCGCGAACAGCGCACGCCACAGAACGGCAATCGCAACGGAGCTGCCGAGAATAGACGGAATATAATAAGCGGTACGGAAGAAGCCGATGCCGCGCAGTTTAAAGTTCAGAACAAACGCAATACCCAGCGCAAAGGCCAGCTTTAACGGGATAGTCAAAAATACGTAGGCAAAGGTCACGCCCATGGATTTCCAGAAGAGGGTATCTTCCGTAAACATGTAGCGATAGTTTTCTACGCCGTTAAATACGGGCGGGCTCATCAAATCGTACTCAGTAAAACTGAGGAAGAAAGATGAGACAAAGGGGAAGGCAGTGAAGAGTATCAACCCAATTATGTAGGGTGATATCCAGGCTAGCCCCAGCATCTTGTTTTCATTCATACATACCTACCTGGTAATTAATGGTTTAAAACGGAATCTGCCCGGCTCTGCCCGCTTAACAGCAAGCGAACAGCGGAATGCGTCTGGTGCGAAATTTCACGGCGGTATCTCCTTTTACCTGTTTGTGAGTGCCGGTAATGCCGGGCCTGTCCTGCCCGCTAAGCAATTTTTTAAAACTTATGAACCACCGTTTTCAATTTGTAAAACGTCGTTTTAATTTATTTTATTGTGATTTAAATCCACGTCATTCGATAAATAGTGGAAATGTGATCAAGGTCGAAACAGCGTTTCAATAAGGTGAGATGGGTGGCATTTTTATCGGTAGGCGCGAAAAAATGAGGGTAAAGGATCGGCTAAACGGAAGACTTTACTCAGCTATTCTGGGAATTATTGATGGCAGATACAAACTACTAATATTTGTAGCAAAAATGTAACGCAGGCCTGAAGGTAGCGAGGATATAATTAACTTGTTGAATGATTTTTCGCGAAAATAAAGCGAATTGCACTTAAGCAAAAAAAGGCGATGCCCGCGCATCGCCTTATTACTTTATTTGAGGAAGTCTTCACGAACCGGCGTGAAGGTATCCAGCAGCGTACCCGGTTTCAGGCAAACGCAGCCGTGCATAATATGCGGCTGTTTATAAAGGGTATCCCCGGCGGTCACCACATGCTTTTCTTCGCCGATGGTAAATTCGAACTCACCGGATAAAACATAAGTCAGCTGCTCGTGGGGATGGTTATGCATTGGGCCAACGGCGCCTTGCTCAAAATTGACCTCTACCGCCATCATTTTGCCATCGTGCGCCAGAATACGGCGCGTCACGCCATTACCCAGATCTTCAAGCTGTGTCTCTTTGTGGAAAATAAACATGCTCATGTCCTGTTATATAGTGAAACATCGTTTCATTTAATTTATCCCAGAGCCAGCTAAAAGGAAATGTTGAACCAGAGAACTGGAAACTCGATCACAAGTTTGCTTCACTGGTTGAAACCGGAAAGGAGAGCAAGATGAAAACCATTGGCCTGTTAGGAGGAATGAGCTGGGAGTCTACCATTCCCTATTATCGTCTGATCAACGAAGGGGTAAAACAGCGCCTGGGGGGATTACACTCGGCCAGCCTGCTGCTGCACAGCGTTGATTTTCATGAAATCGAAGCCTGCCAGTCCAGCGGCGACTGGGAAAAGGCGGGAGAGATCCTGGCAGAGGCAGCACTGGGCTTGCAGGGTGCCGGGGCGCAGGCCATTTTGCTCTGCACCAACACCATGCACAAAGTCGCTGAGCAGATTGAAACCCGCTGTTCCCTGCCGTTTCTGCATATCGCCGATGCTACCGGGCGGGCGATTACCGCGGCGGGCATGAACCGCGTGGCGCTGCTGGGTACGCGCTATACCATGGAGCAGGATTTTTACCGCGGGCGGCTGACGGCGCAGTACGGCATCGAGAGCCTGATCCCGGACGAGGCGGACCGGGCCCGGATCAATCAGATCATCTTTGAAGAGCTGTGTCTCGGCACCTTTAGCGAGACGTCACGCCAGTACTATCTCAGCGTGATCCGCAAGCTCGCCGATCGCGGGGCGCAGGGGGTGATCTTTGGCTGCACCGAGATTGGCCTGCTGATCCCGGCGGATGAAAGCCCGATCCCGGTGTTTGATACCGCCGCGATCCACGCCGCCGATGCGGTGGAATTTATCCTTTCGTAACGGGCGAGGCTAAAAGCTCTTCCAGCGGGTCGGTGATCGCCGCCAGCCCCTGTTGCAGATGCGCGCTGAAAGCGTCCACCAGCGCCGAGGCCGGGCGGTGCAGCGGGCGGATCAGGCTCACCGTAAACGGCACCGAGAGACTGAAGCGGCGAATAACAATCCCGCTGTCGGCATAATCCAGCGCCGTCAGCGGATTGACCACCGAAATCCCCACCCCCGCGCGCACCATTGCACAGATGGAGGCCGCGCTGTGCGTCTCCACCACCATGCGTCGCTTCACCTGATGTTCGGCAAAAAGCTGGTCCAACAGCTGCCGGTAACTGTCGGTGCGCGACAGGCTGATGTAGTTCTCGCCCTGGAAATCACCCGGCGTCAGCACCGCTTTTGCACCAAGGGGATGGCTGGCGGGCAGGACGCATACCTCATCTAATGACAGCAGCTCGTGACGCGCGGTGCCCGCTGGGGTGGCGAGGGTTTCAGTCAGACCAAGATCGTGGCGCTGGGCCGAGAGCCACTCCTCCAGCAGGGGCGACTCCTGGGGCACGATGGTCAGGTTCACGTCCGGGTAGCGGGCAAGAAACGGCTGTAGCAGGGCGGGTAAAAACGACTGGGAGAAGACCGGCAGGCAGACGACGGAGAGCTCGCCCTGGCGAAACTCGCGCAGGCTGTCGGCGGCGCTGACGATGCGGTCCAGCCCGTACCAGGATCGCTGCACCTCTTCGAAGAGCCGCAGCCCCTGCACCGTAGGGTGTAGCCGCCCGCGGGTGCGCTCGAACAGCGTCAGGCCGATCACCTTCTCAAAGCGCGCCAGCTCGCGGCTCACCGTCGGCTGCGAGGTGTGCAGCAGACGCGCGGCTTCGGTCAGGTTCCCGGCGGTCATCACCGCGTGGAAAATCTCAATATGGCGTAAATTCACAGCGGGCATGGCAGCAACCTGGTTGAATATAATCCATATCATTTTTGCATAGAGTGGCGATAAAACGATATTTTTTATTCTCTTCGCGCTGTGGCGTAATCATAAAAAACGTATTCCCGGAGAGCACCATGCCACGCCCGCTGAACAACACCGATACCGATCTCAATGCCGACAATTTGCTGCGCCTGCCCGCCGAGTTTGGCTGCCCTGTCTGGGTCTACGACGCGCAGATCATTCGCGACAAAATTGCCGCCCTGCATCAGTTCGACGTGGTGCGCTTTGCCCAGAAAGCCTGCTCCAACATCCATATTCTGCGCCTGATGCGCGAGCAGGGCGTCAAGGTCGACTCCGTGTCGCTGGGTGAAATCGAGCGTGCGCTGGCGGCGGGCTACGATCCGAAGATCGACAGCGATGCGATTGTCTTTACCGCTGATCTGATCGACAGCGCCACGCTTGCCCGGGTGCATGAGCTGCAGATCCCGGTCAATGCCGGTTCCGTGGACATGCTGGAGCAGCTCGGTCAGGTGTCGCCGGGCCACCGCGTCTGGCTGCGGGTTAACCCGGGCTTTGGTCACGGCCACAGCCAGAAGACCAACACCGGCGGCGAAAACAGCAAACATGGCATCTGGTACAGCGATCTCCCTGCGGCACTGACCGTACTGCAACGCTATAACCTGAAGCTGGTGGGCATTCATATGCATATCGGCTCCGGCGTGGACTACGGCCATCTCGAGCAGGTGTGCGGCGCCATGGTGCGCCAGGTGATTGAGTTTGGTCAGGATCTGGAGGCGATCTCTGCGGGCGGCGGGCTGTCGATCCCCTATCGCGAAGGGGAAGAGGCGATCGATACCGATCACTACTACGGCCTCTGGAATGGCGCGCGGGATAAAATCGCCGCGCATCTGGGCCACGCGGTAAAACTTGAGATCGAGCCGGGGCGTTTCCTTGTCGCCGAGTCGGGCGTTCTGGTGTCGCAGGTGCGCAGCGTGAAGGCGATGGGTAGCCGTCATTTCGTACTGATTGACGCAGGCTTCAACGATCTGATGCGCCCGGCCATGTACGGCAGCTATCACCACATTTCGGCGCTGGCTGCCGATGGCCGCGACTTATCTCAGGCCAATCTCGTGGAGACGGTGGTGGCCGGGCCGCTGTGCGAATCCGGAGATGTGTTTACCCAGCTGGAGGGCGGAAAAGTGGAAACCCGCGCGCTGCCGCCGGTCGTGCCGGGGGATTATCTGGTGCTGCACGATACCGGTGCATACGGCGCGTCTATGTCATCTAACTACAACAGCCGCCCGCTACTGCCGGAAGTGCTGTTCGATAAGGGCGCGGCGCGCCTGATCCGCCGCCGCCAGACCATTCAGGAACTGCTCGCCCTCGAACTGTTCTGATCGCACCAGGGTCCCGTCGCCACCGAATCGCGTAACACCAGCGTGCCGGTGAAGGGCGGGATCGCTTCGATCGGCTCGTTTTTGACCAGCCGGATGGCCTGATCGATAGCGGTAGTGATCATGTTGTCGATGGGCAGGTAGACGGTAGAAAGCCCCGGCTCCAGCCACTTCGCACACGGTGCGTCATCGAAGCCGAACAACGACACATCCTCTGGAATGCGCAGCCCGGCCTGGTGCAGCGCCTTCGACGAGCCCAGCGCCATATCGTCGTTACAGGCAAACAGGGCGCTGAACACCACCTTCTCATTCAGCAGCTCCTGACACAGCTCGTATCCGCGCGTCATCCCCGAATCGCCATACTTCACCCGGCTCTCATCCCAGGGAATACGGTGCTTCTCCAGCGCCTTGCGATAGCCCGTCAGCCGCGCCTTGCCGGTAGGGGTGTGGATCGGCACGGTTATGCAGGCGATCTCCCGGTGCCCCTGGCTTATCAGGTACTCCACCGCGTTGAAGGCCGCCTCCTGCTGCTCGAAGAAAACGCAGCGCTCCCGCGCCTGGCTGACGTCACGGTTGATCACAATAAGCGGCATCTGCACGCTGTTGATGAGCTTCATGATCGCTTTTTCGCTCATGTAGCGGGTGTAGAGCACGATGGCATCGCACTGGCGATCGGCCAGCATCTGCACCGCTTCCTCTTCCCGCTCCGGGGTGTCGTGACCGTCGGTGACAATCAGCTGCTTCCCGTGCGTTTCGGTCTGTCTTGAGGCCTGTTGCAGCAGACGACCAAAGTAAAAACCGTCAAAGGTTGAGACCACCAGACCAATGCTGTTGCTGGTCCGGTTCGCCAGCGATCGCGCCAGGAAATTGGGGCGATAGCCCAGCTCTTCCATCGCGTTAAAAACCTGCTGACGGGTGCTCTCTTTTACCTGACCTGTGCCGTTCAGTACGCGCGACACGGTGGCTTTCGACACGCCCGCACGCAGTGAGACATCCAGCATTGTTGCCATTCGTTATTCCTGCTTCCACGTTATGCACGGAAGTTTATCACAGACGTTCAGGGGCATAAGCCGGGCGGGAGGGTGAAACCCCCACCACGATCACGCTTTCTGGCAACAGATGAGGGAGTAACGACAAGTGGCATACCAAAGTGGTGATAATTCATACTCCGGGATACCTCTGGCGGCGTTGGGAGCTTAATCACAGAACAAATCTTCACCAGAAGCTATTTTTGGTATGCCAATAGAAGCCGGCTGAACACCTAAATCCCAATAAAGGCCCTTTTACTGAGGTATTACCCCATGGCATTACAGGAAAAACTGATCAACTCTCTGGGCAGTTTCGCCACGAAGTTCAACAGTTATCGCTATATCATGGCGATAAAGTCCGCCTTCATCACCCTGATGCCGGTCATCATTGTTGGCGCATTTTCGGTGCTGATATCCAACATGGTGCTGGATCCGAAAAACGGCTTAGCCAGCTTTCAGTCGCTTTCGTTTCTCGCCACGCTGAAACCGATCACCAGCGCCCTGAACTACGCCACGCTCAACTTCCTCAATATCGGGGCCGTGTTCCTGATCGGCATTGAGCTGGGGCGCATCAACGGTATTAAGTCGTTGTTCCCGGGGCTGCTGGCGGTGATCTGCTTTATCTGCGTCACTCCGACTACCGTTGAGATGATGGTCGATGGCGAAATGCACATGGTAAAAGATGTGCTCCTGCGCCAGTTCTCGGATACCCGTAGCCTCTTCCTCGGCATGTTTATCGCCATCCTGTCGGTGGAGATCTACTGCTGGCTGGAGGGGCGTCCGGGATTGAAAATCAGGATGCCGGACACCGTGCCGCCAAACGTCTCGGCCTCGTTCTCGGCCCTGATCCCGGCGATCATCACCACCACCACCATCGCCACCTTCGGCTTTGTCTTCCATCAGCTCACCGGCATGTACCTCTACGATGCGGTATACCAGGTGGTGCAGCAGCCGCTTGAGCGGGTGGTGCAAAGCCTGCCGGGGATCCTGCTGTTGATGTTCGTGGCCCAGCTCTTCTGGGTGATAGGGATCCACGGCAATCAGATGATCAAGCCGATCCGTGAGCCGCTGCTGCTGGGAGCGATCACCGTCAACATGAGCGCCTTTGAGCAGGGCAAAGAGATCCCGAACATCATCACCATGCCGTTCTGGGATGTCTACATGAGTATCGGCGGCTCGGGTCTGACCATCGGCCTGCTCATCGCGGTGATGATCGGCACCAAACGCAAAGAGATGAAGGAGATCGCCAAGCTCTCCATCGGCCCGGGGATCTTTAACATTAACGAGCCGGTGATCTTCGGTATGCCAATCATGCTCAACCCGATTCTGGCGATCCCGTTCATCATCACCCCGCTGGTGACCGGCACTATCGGCTACTTTGCCACCGTCACTGGTTTTGCCGGCAAAGCGGTGGTGATGGTGCCCTGGACCACGCCGCCGCTGATCAACGCCTGGCTCTCTACCGCCGGGTCGATGGGCGCGGTCGTAACCCAACTGGTCTGTATTATCACCGCCGTGCTGATCTATCTGCCGTTTGTGAAGATCGCCTCCCGCCGGGCAGAGCAGGCCGCGCAACAGGCCGCGAACCAGGAGGCGACGAATAACGCATGAGCATTAAACAGATGACTATCCCCGAGGGGTTTATCCTTGGGGCCGCGGCCTCCGCCTGGCAAACCGAGGGCTGGAGCGGCAAAAAAGCCGGGCAGGATTCCTGGATCGATCTCTGGTACAAAAACGATCGTCAGGTGTGGCACAACGGCTACGGCCCAGCGGTGGCGACCGACTTTATTAACCGCTTCCGGGAAGATGTGGCGCTGATGAAGCAGGCCGGGCTGACCCACTACCGCACCTCCATCAACTGGTCGCGTTTTCTTACCGACTACGAAAACGCCACGGTGGACGAGGAGTACGCTGCGTATTACGACGCCCTGTTTGCCGAGATGCATCGTCAGGGCATTGAGCCGATGATCTGCCTCGAACACTACGAGCTGCCGGGTACGCTGCTGGAAACCTACGGCGGTTGGGCGTCGAAGCATGTGGTCGAGCTGTTCACCCGCTATGCTGAACAGGTCTTTGCCCGCTATCACCATGTGGTGAAGCGCTGGTTTACCTTCAACGAGCCGATAGTGGTGCAGACCCGGGTATACCTCGACGCCCTGCGCTGGCCTTATGAGCAGAACACCCATACCTGGATGCAGTGGAACCACCACAAAGTGCTGGCGACGGCGAAGGTGGTGAAGCTGTTCCGCGAAAAAGGCTACAGCGGCAGCGTAGGCTGTATCCTCAACCCGGAAGTGACTTATCCCCGCTCCCGGGCCGCCCACGACATCAAGGCCGCGGAGATCTACGATCTGTTTTACAACCGGGTATTCCTCGATCCGCTGGTGCATGGGCGTTATCCCCAGGAACTCTTCACCCTGCTGGAAAAACACCAGGTGCGGTGGGAGTACAGCGACGACGAACTGGCTCTTATTGCGGAGAACACCGTCGATGAGCTGGGGATCAATCTCTATTACCCGCACCGGGTGAAGGCGCCGTCCCGGGCCTGGCATCCCGAGACGCCGTTCCATCCGGCATACTACTACGAGCCGTTTGACCTGCCGGGGCGAAGGATGAACCCCTCCCGCGGCTGGGAGATCGCCCCGCGCATCATCTACGACATGGCGATGCGCATCAAAAACGACTACCGCAATATCGACTGGTTCGTGGCCGAAAGCGGGATGGGGGTGGAAAACGAAGGCCAGTACCGTAACCGCGATGGCATCATCGAGGACAGCTACCGCATCAACTTCATCAGCGAGCACCTTTATTACACGCTGCTGGCGCGGGAGGAGGGAGCCAACTGCCACGGCTACATGCTGTGGGCCTTCACCGATAACGTCTCGCCGATGAACGCCTTTAAGAACCGCTACGGCCTGATTGAGATCGATCTGGCGGACAACCGCGCCCGACGCCCAAAAAAATCGGCCAGCTGGTTCCGGCAACTGCGCGATAAGCGCGTGCTGACCCTGACCATTGATGATGAATGGAAGTAGGCGAAGAGTGCGACGCTTCTGGTAACATAGGGCACAAACTGGCCGGGAAGCTGCCCGGCCCGCGCATTAACTCTCAGTACAGGTGATAACGTGGATAAGGCTGTCGTCCCGGCGGAAAAGAAGCAGTACCAGGAGATTGGCGAGGATTTACGCGCCCAGATCGTCCAGGGGCACTATCCCGTGGGCTCACGTCTGCCGCCGGAGCGCAACATTGCGGAAACCTACGGCGTCAGCCGTACCATCGTGCGGGAGGCGCTGCTGATGCTGGAGCTACAGGGCACCGTGGATATTCGTCAGGGTTCCGGCGTCTACGTGATGCGCATTCCTGAAGAGCATGAGAACGAGGAAGAGCGCTTCTTTCACAGCGACGTCGGCCCGTTCGAGATTTTGCAGGCGCGCCAGCTGCTTGAGAGTAACATTGCCGCCTTTGCTGCGAAGATGGCGACCCGGGCGGACATCGATAACCTGCGCCGCATCATCGAGCAAGAGCAGCGGGCGATCGCCGCCAACGATAACAGCCAGGACAACAACAAGATGTTCCATCTGGTGCTGGCGGGGGCAACGCAGAATCAGATGCTGCTGGCCACCGTCGAAAGCATCTGGCATCACATGGACAGTAGCCCGCTCTGGCAACAGTTCAACGCCCATATCGCCAGTCGGGCGTATCGCCTGAAGTGGCTGGGCGACAGACAAACCATCCTCGCCGCCCTGCGCCGTCGCGACGTCATGGGCGCCTGGCAGGCCATGTTTCAGCATCTGGAAAATGTCAAAAAGAGCCTGCTGGAACTCTCCGACGAGGATGCCCCGGACTTTGACGGCTATCTGTTTGATTCGGTTTCCCTTTTTCAGGGGAAACTGATGTGATTATTCAACCGCTGTACGCGGCTCCGCAACATGCGGAGCAGGTGATTGACTGGCTGTGGCAGGCCTTTGGCGACGGTGTGCCTCGGACGTTTTTTACAAGCGTCGTGACCCACAGCCAGACCCCCGGCGCGCTGCCGCTCACCTTTATTGCTACCGAAGGGAAACGCCTGCTCGGCACGGTGGGGTTATGGCGCTGCGACCTGATTACCCGTCAGGATCTCCATCCCTGGCTGGCGGCGCTGTATGTGGACGACGCGGCGCGCGGACAGGGACTGGCGGGGAAATTACAGCAGCATGTTCAGCGCTACGCCGCAGAGAGCGGCTTTAGCGAACTGCATCTCTGGTCTGCCTGCCGCGATTTTTATGAGCGCTACGGCTGGCACTATATCGGCGACGGACTGGAATACCCGGACAAAACCGTCCACCTCTACCGCTACTCGCTGGCGGACTCTGCCGGCGGCACAACGGAGTGACGGCGCACCAGCGTCGGGCTAAACAGGTGGGTGATCTCCGGCGGCTGGCGTTTATCCGCCAGTGACAGCGCCAACTCCGCCGCCTGCGTCGCCATGGTGACGATAGGGTAGCGCACCGTGGTCAGGCGCGGTCGCACATAGCGGGAGATCAGAATGTCATCGAAGCCAATCAGCGAAATATCTCCCGGCACGTCAATGCCGTTATCGTTCAGCACCCCCATCGCCCCGGCGGCCATCGAGTCGTTGTAACAGGCGATCGCCGTAAAGTTACGCCCGCGTCCCAGCAGCTCGGTCATCGCCTGCTCGCCGCCGCGCTCGTCAGGTTCACCATAAGTGACCAGGCGATCGTTGCAGGGCAGGTCGTTCTCGCGCAGCGCATCGTAATAACCCTGCAGCCGATCTTCGGCGTCGGAGATGGGGTGGTTGGAGCAGAGATAGCCGATACGGGTATGCCCCTGCTGGATCAGGTGGCGGGTGGCAAGCCAGGCGCCGTAGCGATCGTCCAGCGCCACGCAGCGCTGCTCATAGCCGGGAATAATGCGGTTCACAATCACCATGCCGGGGATCTGCTTCATCAGATGCACCAGCTCCTCATCCGGCAGCTTTTTGGCATGCACCACCAGCGCCGCGCAGCGATGGCGGATCAGCTGCTCAATCGCCTGACGCTCTTTCTGCTCGTTGTGGTAGCCATTGCCGATCAGCAGAAAGTTGCCGGTCTGGTAGGCGACCTGCTCGACAGCTTTGACCATCGCGCCGAAAAAGGGATCGGAGACATCGCCCACCACCAGCCCGACGGTATCGGTGGACTGCTGAGCCAGCGCGCGGGCGTTGGCGTTGGGGTGATAGTTCAGGGATTCCATGGCAGTCAGCACGGCCTGGCGGGAGGTTTCACTGGCTTTTGGGGAGTTGTTTATCACACGTGAAACCGTGGCGACGGAAACACCCGCCAGTCGGGCCACATCCTTTATTGTCGCCATTCTCTACCTTCTTGTTAGGGTAAGCGTTTACACACTCAATAGTGTTGCGGAAAAGTGAGGTGTATTCAAGCGCAGGGCGGTGAGGCAATTCACAAAGGTGAGAAACGCTGGCGGAAACGGTGTAATCGTTACACAGCGAAGCGTGACAGAAGAGGGTGAATTTGAATCTTTGGTTACACTTTGCCTCAGGCTGTTGCGATTGTCTGCTGGCAGGGGTTTGGGCCGCGTTGCTACATTTGAGATCCCAGAGGTATTGATAGGTGAAGTTGACCCCGGGTTAACTGACACGCTTTACACCAGCCTGCGTTCTTACGCAGGTTTTTTTTGCTTGTTGTTCAACATGTAACAGCTATCGATAAAATTCACACCTGGTTGCACTTCGGCTCATTCCCTTGCTTTTTTGCGCTGGTGAAGTGGATTGCCCGGCGCCACAATCAAGATCCCAGAGGTATTGATTGGTGAGAATTCTTAGTACGTACTGCGTACTCATCTCTTGCACCAACCTGCGCAGATGCGCAGGTTTTTTTTTGTCTCTATCCGGTTGTCGCTCCCACCGCACTTCTCGTGTAATCTGCCACAATTTACCGTAACCCGGCTAATTGAAAGGCAAAGGGAGTTGAAATGTTATTTGGGTTTTTCCGCACGCTGTTTCGTATCCTCTTTCGCGTCCGTCTGACTGGCGACACCCAGGCTCTGCACGCAGAACGCGTTATTATTACCCCCAATCATGTCTCTTTTATTGACGGCATTCTGCTGGCGCTGTTTTTACCTGTGCGCCCGGTCTTTGCGGTCTACACCTCCATCAGCCAGCAGTGGTATATGCGCTGGCTGTCGAGCGTGATTGAGTTCGTTCCGCTCGATCCCACCAAACCGATGATGATCAAACATCTGGTGCGACTGATCGGGCAGGGACGCCCGGTGGTGATCTTTCCGGAAGGGCGCATCTCCATCACCGGCTCGCTGATGAAAATTTATGACGGCGCGGGCTTTGTGGCAGCGAAATCGGGCGCCACTGTGGTGCCGGTGCGCATTGAAGGCGCAGAACTCACCTTTTTCAGCCGCCTGAAAGGGCTGGTGAAGCAGCGCCTGTTCCCGCGTATTACCCTGCATCTGCTGCCGCCAACCACCTTGCCGATGCCCGATGCATCCCGCGCCCGCGACCGACGTAAGATCGCCGGGGAGATGCTGCATCAGATCATGATGGAAGCCCGGATGGCGGTGCGTCCGCGTGAAACGCTGTATGAGTCGCTGCTGACGGCGATGTACCGTTATGGCGCGAAGAAAAACTGTATCGATGACATTAATTTTGCGCCTGATACTTATCGCAAGCTGCTGACCAAGACGCTGTTTGTCGGCCGAATTCTTGAGAAATACAGCCAGCAAGGGGAGAAGATTGGCCTGATGCTGCCGAACGCCGGGATCAGCGCGGCGGTGATCTTTGGCGCCGTCTCCCGTGGCCGTGTCCCGGCCATGCTCAACTACACCGCAGGGGTGAAAGGGCTCAGCAGCGCTTTCACCGCCGCGCAGATCAACACCGTCTTCACCTCACGCACGTTTCTTGATAAAGGCAAACTCTGGCATCTGCCGGAGCAGCTTACTCAGGTACGCTGGGTCTTTCTGGAAGATCTTAAGGCGGAAGTCACCCTCGGCGATAAGCTGTGGATCTTTGCTCACCTGCTGATGCCGCACCTGGCGCAGGTAAAACAGCAGCCGGAAGATGCCGCCGTGATCCTCTTTACCTCCGGCTCGGAGGGGAACCCGAAAGGGGTGGTTCATAGCCATAAAAGCCTGCTGGCTAACGTCGAGCAGATAAAGACCATCGCCGACTTTACCGCCCGGGATCGCTTTATGTCGGCGCTGCCGCTGTTTCACTCCTTTGGCCTGACGGTGGGACTGTTTACGCCGCTGCTGACCGGTGCCGAAGTGTTCCTCTACCCGAGCCCGCTGCACTATCGCATCGTACCGGAACTGACCTATGACCGTAACTGTACGGTGATCTTCGGCACCTCGACCTTCCTCGGCAACTACGCCCGCTTTGCCAATCCGTATGATTTCCATCGCGTGCGCTACGTGGTAGCCGGAGCGGAAAAATTGCAGGAGAGCACCCGCCAGCTGTGGCAGGATAAATTTGGCCTGCGCATTCTGGAGGGCTACGGCGTCACAGAGTGCGCGCCGGTGGTCTCTATTAACGTGCCGATGGCGGCCAAACCGGGAACGGTAGGACGCATTCTGCCGGGAATGGATGCCCGTCTGCTTGCTGTGCCGGGCATTGAAGAGGGCGGACGTCTGCAGCTGAAAGGGCCGAACATCATGAACGGCTATCTGCGGGTCGAAAATCCGGGCGTGCTGGAAGCGCCAACGGCTGAAAACGCCAACGGCGAGGTGGAGACCGGCTGGTACGACACCGGCGATATCGTGCGCTTCGATGACCAGGGCTACGTGCAGATCCAGGGGCGGGCGAAGCGCTTCGCCAAAATCGCCGGTGAAATGGTCTCGCTGGAGATGGTGGAGCAGCTGGCGCTGGGGGTATCCCCTGACAAAATGCACGCCACCGCGGTGAAGGCCGACGCCAGTAAAGGTGAAGCCCTGGTGCTCTTTACTACCGACAGCGAGCTGAAACGCGAGCGACTTCTGCAACAGGCGCGCGAACATGGCATCCCTGAGCTGGCCGTGCCGCGTGATATTCGTTATCTCAAGCAACTTCCGGTGCTGGGCAGTGGTAAGCCGGATTTTGTCACCCTGAAAGGCATGGTTGAACAGGCGGAGCCGCATGATGAGTGAGTCAGTACCCACTAACACATCCATCTGGTCGAAAGGGATGATGGCGGTTATCGCCGCCCAGTTTCTCTCTGCCTTTGGTGATAACGCACTGCTGTTTGCCACTCTGGCGCTGCTCAAATCCCAGTTTTACCCGGACTGGAGCCAGCCGATCCTGCAGATGGTGTTTGTGGGCGCTTACATCATTTTTGCCCCTTTTGTCGGCCAGGTGGCGGACAGCTTCGCCAAAGGGCGGGTGATGATGTTTGCCAACAGCCTGAAACTGCTGGGAGCGGCGAGTATCTGCTTTGGCGTCAATCCGTTTGTAGGCTATACGCTGGTGGGCGTCGGGGCGGCAGCCTACTCCCCGGCTAAATATGGCATTCTCGGTGAACTCACCACTGGCGATAAGCTGGTGAAAGCCAACGGGCTGATGGAGGCCTCCACCATTGCGGCGATCCTGCTGGGCTCGGTAGCCGGTGGCGTACTGGCCGACTGGCACGTGCTGGCGGCGCTGGGGGTTTGTGCCGTGGTGTATGGCGGGGCGGTGATTGCCAACCTGTTTATCCCGAAACTGCCGGCGGCGCGTCCGGGGCAGTCCTGGCGCTTTACGCCGATGACCGCCAGCTTCTTTAGCGCCTGTCGCGTGCTGTGGCGTAACGGCGAAACCCGTTTCTCGCTAATGGGCACCAGCATGTTCTGGGGTGCAGGGGTGACGCTGCGCTTCCTGCTGGTGCTCTGGGTGCCGACGGCGCTGGGCATCACCGATAACGCCACGCCGACCTATCTCAACGCCATGGTAGCGGTGGGGATCGTGCTGGGCGCGGGGGCCGCGGCGAAGCTGGTTACGCTGCAAACCGTTGCCCGCTGCATGCCTGCCGGGGTCCTGATCGGTCTGGTGGTGTTGATCTTCGCCCTGCAACATGCGCTGTTGCCTTCCTATGCGCTGCTCTTCCTGATGGGGATCTGCGGTGGCTTCTTTGTGGTGCCGCTGAACGCGCTGCTCCAGGAGCGCGGGAAGCATACCGTCGGCGCGGGAAATGCCATCGCGGTGCAGAATCTCGGCGAAAACGCCGCCATGCTGCTGATGCTCGGCCTTTACTCGCTGGCGGTGAAGGTGGGCGTACCTGTGGTGGGCATTGGCGTCGGGTTTGGCGGGCTGTTTGCGGTGGCGATAGCGGCGCTGTGGGTGTGGCAGCGTCGGCGGTGATGTGGTGGCGGCTACGAAATCCGCCTTTGTCCTTGTAGGCCCGGCAAGCGAAGCGCCGCCGGGCAACCATGCGACACCGGAGCGACTTGTCGAATGGCGGCTTCGCCTTACCCGACCTGTGAAACTAAAAAGGCAACTGTCGTTGCCTTTTTGCGTTTATTACGGTGCCGGATAGGTATATACCTGATGCACCGCCTCAATCTCCGCTAACACCTCTTCGCTCAACTCCAGATGGAAGCTTTCGATATTCGTTTTCAGCTGCTCCATGGTGGTCGCGCCCAGCAGGGTGCTGGCCACAAACGGCTGACGGCGCACAAAGGCCAGCGCCATCTGCGCCGGATCGAGCCCGTGACGTCTGGCGATATCGACATAGGCCGCCACCGCTTTTTGCGTCTGCTCGCCGCTGTACCGGGTAAAGCGGCTGAACAGGGTATTACGCGCTCCCGCCGGTTTTGCGCCGTTAAGATACTTACCGGTCAGCGTACCAAAGCCCAGGCAGGAGTACGCCAGCAGCTCAACGCCTTCATACTGGCTCACTTCCGCCAGACCCACTTCGTAGCTGCGGTTCAGCAGGCTGTATGGGTTCTGAATGGTCACGATACGCGGCAGGTCGTGCTTGTCTGCCAGGTGCAGATAACGCATCACGCCGAACGCCGTTTCGTTAGAGACGCCAATGTAGCGGATTTTGCCTGCGCGCTGGCACTCGGTTAACGCTTCCAGGGTTTCCAGCAGCGTGACAACGGGCGCACTGTCGCTCCAGCTATAGCCCAGTTTGCCAAAGCAGTTTGTTGCGCGCTGCGGCCAGTGAACCTGATAGAGATCGAGATAATCGGTCTGCAGACGCGTCAGGCTGGCGTCCAGCGCGGCGCGGATGTTTTTACGATCGAGGACCTGATTCGGGCGAATGCCGCTATCGTTATTGCGGGAGGGACCGCTGACCTTGGAGGCGACAATCAGCTTTTCGCGATTACCGCGCTTTGCCAGCCAGTTGCCGACGTAGGTTTCAGTTAAGCCCTGTGTTTCAGGACGCGGCGGCACCGGGTACATTTCCGCGACATCAATCAGGTTAATGCCCTGGCTGACGGCGTAATCGAGTTGTGCATGGGCATCGGCTTCGCTATTTTGTTCACCAAATGTCATCGTGCCCAACCCCAGTTGGCTTATCTCAAGAGCGCTATGGGGGATACGGTGATAATGCATAGCCGGCTTCCTTATTTGACATGTTATCTGCGTCAGGAAACTCCCGACAAAGGACTATAAACATGACAGAGGGGAAGAGAAAAATCAAAAGGCCAGCAAGCCGCTGACCTTTACTATTATCTTTCTATAATCTGTGAAACTTCGTCGCGGTTAATCTGCATATTGTTACCCTGCTGATCGCGGTAGCTGACCAGCCCGGTATCATCGTCGACTTCGGGTTTGCCGTCGGTCAGAATCATACGACCATCTTTGGTCGCCATGACGTAGTCGCTGCTACAACCAGAAACGGCAAACGCTAAACCAACTGCCGAGATTATCACTGCCCATTTCTTCATTCTTGTTACCTCCGCCTGGCTCGTGTTAGTTATCAGTGTAGTAATAACTCTGCCGTTGTTTTTCTGAAAGTGGTCAATTCTGAAAAAACAGGGAAATATGTGATAAAAAGCAACATTCTGGCTAAAAAGTCAGGTATTCAAAAGAAAGTGACGTGCCAGCAACGCGCCCGTGAAGTTTTTTTTCAGATAAAAGCCCCGGGGCAGGGTGAGGATCGGTTCGCCGCGTGCGCCGATGGCTTCGGTGAGCGCTTTACTGTTTGCGGCTTTTGGCCGTAGCTGGAGCACCTCGCCGTGGCGGGCAGTGATGCGCTCAACCTGACCCAGGACGATCATGTCCATCAACTCCTCCCAGTCCAGACGCAGCTGACGATCTTCTTCTTCGTTCGGGCTCCAGATCAGCGGGGCTCCCACGCGACGGGCGGCCAGCGGGATCGCGCGATCCCCCTCAACCGGGATCCACAGCACGCGTTTCAGCTTATGCCGCACGTGACTGCTCTCCCATGTGATCCCCGTATTGCCGGTTAGCGGCGCCACGCAGACAAACGTCGTCTCCAGGGGGCGGCCTGCGCTGTCGATGGGGATGGTCTTGAGCTCTACCCCCAGGGCGGCAAAATCCTGTTCAGGCTTACTGCCCGCGCTGGCACCCAGCCACAGCTCCAGCAGAACGCCTGTCCAGCCTTTATCGCGCTTAAGATCGGGCGGAATGGGCAGGCCTGCCAGGGCAGCGAGTTCACCCAGCGAATAGCCCGCCAGACGCTGCGCTTGTTGCAGTAACACCGCTTCTGTAGCAGGAGGCGAAGAGAGGGGAGCGAGGGGAAGCATGATAATTGCCTTTTGGTTAAAAAATGAACAGCAGTTTTCCACCGCACTGAGAGAGTTTATCTTTTTCTTTTTGCATGTGCCAGGTTAATGATTTATATGTATTTTTATGGCCACTTTCTACTGTGCTGCCGGTCGGTTATCCAGGTTGTCCAAATCTGGTCACTGACAATAAACAGGATCTTACACCCAGTTATCCACAGAAAAATGGGATAACTGGGAATAACCCCCACTACTGTTTCCATTTACAGCCTTGACGCGCGACGAAAATCGAAAATTCAGACAAAATGTGCCTAACTTATTGGCACAATCTGTGGATAAAACCGACGTTGCTCGATCTTTCATCAGCACAACGATCTTTCAGGTGACCTGCATCACACAATGCTGTGCATTTCACAGATAATCTCGTTTAAGCTAATGAAAAATAGAGAGTTGTAAAAAATGTCAATCTCTGCAATATTCAGAGTGATCTGGGTTGTCCATCGGTAATTCCATACTTCTTCACAACTCTATCCACAGAAAAAGTGTATAAAATTGCCCTTCCGGGCGGTCATCTGTTTATAACTCCGATGATAATTGTGAGTTATTCAAATGTTATTCGGCTCCAGGCCCGAAAGAGAGTGGTTTACCGCCTCACTGGAGTGTGAAACAATCATTTATATATAAGGTTTAGTTTGGGGTAGTCCGGTGATTGATGACGATGGCTACCGCCCGAATGTAGGTATCGTAATTTGTAATCGCCAGGGGCAGGTCATGTGGGCCCGGCGATATGGTCAGCACTCCTGGCAATTTCCCCAAGGGGGGATTAACCCTGGAGAGTCCGCAGAGCAAGCGATGTATCGGGAGCTGTTCGAAGAAGTTGGCTTAAGCCGCAAGGATGTTCGCATTCTGGCTTCGACCCGCAACTGGTTGCGTTACAAGTTACCGAAGCGTTTGGTGCGTTGGGACACAAAGCCGGTATGTATCGGCCAGAAACAGAAATGGTTTCTTCTGCAATTGGTGAGCAGCGATGCGGATATCAATATGCAAACCAGCAGCACGCCTGAGTTTGATGGCTGGCGCTGGGTCAGCTACTGGTATCCCGTTCGGCAGGTCGTGTCGTTTAAGCGCGATGTTTACCGCAGGGTGATGAAAGAGTTCGCAAGTGCCGTAATGATGCTTCAGGAGGTTCCTCCTAAGCCCCAAAGCGCACCTGCCTGGCGACGTAAAAGAGGTTAAGCTACGCACATTATGCTCACCCGCCTGCGCGAAATAGTCGAGAAGGTGGCCAGTGCCCCACGGCTCAACGAGGCGCTGGATATTCTGGTCACTGATATCTGCCTTGCGATGGAAACCGAGGTCTGTTCGGTCTATCTGGCCGACCATGACCGCAGGTGTTATTACCTTATGGCCACGCGCGGATTGAAAAAACCGCGTGGTCGTACCGTTGCGCTGGCATTTGATGAAGGCGTTGTGGGTCTGGTCGGGCGTCTGGCCGAACCCATCAACCTTGCCGATGCGCAAAAACACCCCAGCTTCAAATATATCCCCTCCGTAAAAGAGGAGCGTTTTCGCGCCTTCCTGGGCGTACCGATCATCCAGCGTCGCCAGCTGCTGGGCGTGCTGGTTGTGCAGCAGCGCGAACTGCGTCAGTACGACGAAAGCGAGGAGTCATTCCTCGTTACGCTGGCCACGCAAATGGCGGCTATTCTCTCCCAGTCCCAGCTCGCGGCACTGTTTGGTCAGTACCGGCAGACGCGCATTCGCGCCTTGCCGGCCTCACCCGGCGTCGCGATCGCCGAAGGCTGGATGGACGCCACGCTGCCGCTCATGGAGCAGGTTTACGAAGCCTCCACGCTGGACACCGCCCTTGAGCGCGAACGTCTGACCGGCGCGCTGGAGGAGGCTGCCAACGAGTTTCGCCGCTACAGCAAGCGCTATGCCGCAGGTGCGCAAAAAGAGACGGCGGCGATCTTCGATCTTTATTCACACCTGTTGTCTGATGCCCGGCTGCGTCGGGAGCTGTTTGATGAGGTCGACAGGGGCTCGGTGGCGGAGTGGGCCGTCAAAAAGGTCGTCGAAAAATTCGCCGAACAGTTTGCCGCCCTGACCGATGGCTATCTGAAAGAGCGTGCCGGGGATCTGCGTACCTTAGGTCAGCGTCTGCTGTTCCATCTCGATGATACCATTCAGGCTGCCAATACCTGGCCGCCGCGCTTTGTACTGGTTGCGGATGAGCTTTCCGCCACCACGCTCGCGGAGTTGCCGCAGGACAGACTGGCCGGGATCGTGGTCCGCGACGGCGCCGCCAACTCCCATGCCGCCATTATGGTGCGGGCGCTCGGGATCCCGACCGTAATGGGGGCCGATATTCAGCCCTCTGCGCTGCACCGCCGAACGCTGGTGGTGGACGGTTATCGCGGCGAGCTGCTGGTCGATCCTGAACCGGTGCTGTTGCAGGAATATCAGCGGCTTATCAGCGAAGAGAACGAGCTGAGCCGTCTGGCGGAAGATGACGTCAACCAGCCCGCGGCGCTGAAAAGCGGTGAGCGCATCAAGGTAATGCTCAATGCCGGGTTAAGCCCGGAACATGAAGAGAAGCTCGGCAGCCGTATTGATGGTATTGGTCTCTACCGCACCGAAATCCCGTTCATGCTGCAAAGCGGCTTCCCCTCTGAGGAGGAGCAGGTAGCGCAGTATCAGGGCATGCTGCAGATGTTCAACGACAAGCCGGTGACGCTACGTACGCTGGACATTGGCGCAGATAAGCAACTGCCCTATATGCCCATCAGCGAAGAGAATCCCTGCCTGGGCTGGCGCGGGATCCGCATTACTCTCGATCAGCCGGAGATCTTTTTGATCCAGGTGCGCGCCATGCTGCGTGCCAATGCGGCGACCGGCAACCTCAGTATTTTGCTGCCGATGGTCACCAGCATTGATGAGATCGACGAAGCCCGACGCCTTATTGAGCGCGCCGGACGCGAAGTCGAAGAGATGATCGGCTACGAAATACCGAAGCCGCGAATTGGCGTGATGCTGGAAGTCCCGTCGATGGTCTTTATGCTCCCGCAGCTGGCCACGCGCGTCGACTTTGTTTCGGTGGGCACCAACGACCTGACCCAGTACATGCTGGCGGTGGATCGCAATAACACCCGGGTGGCGAGCATCTACGACAGCCTGCATCCAGCGATGCTGCGCGCGCTGGCAATGATTGCCCGCGAGGCGGAAGCCAACGGTATTGATCTGCGTTTATGCGGCGAGATGGCGGGCGACTCAATGTGTGTAGCGATCCTGATTGGTCTCGGCTTCCGCCACTTGTCCATGAACGGACGTTCCGTTGCCCGCGTGAAGTATCTGCTGCGCCATATCGACTTTGAAGAGGCTCAGCAGCTGGCGAAACGCAGTCTTGAAGCCCAGCTGGCAACGGAGGTGCGTCATCAGGTGGCGGCCTTTATGGAGCGTCGCGGCATGGGCGGGCTGATCCGCGGCGGACGTTAGGCACCAGGTATCCCTCAGCGTCTGCGCCGGGGGATACAAACCCCTATACACATCTTTTACATCTCTGGCGCAACCTCCACGCTCGCTTGTGCTATGATTCGCAACTTTGGAGCGCAGGGTACTCCTCTGCGCGCTTCTCTACCGCTGTCCACTTTCAGCGGAATAACAACATCTTGTGGTGACAGATGAACAGTGGCTATCTGCATTTTCCGGAGTTTGATCCGGTCATTTTCTCAGTAGGACCCGTCGCGCTGCACTGGTACGGATTGATGTATCTGGTCGGTTTCGTCTTTGCCATGTGGCTGGCTGGCCGTCGCGCCAAACGCCCGGGCAGCGGCTGGACCAAAGACGAAGTGGAAAACCTGCTGTATGCCGGTTTCCTCGGCGTTTTCCTCGGTGGACGTATCGGCTATGTGCTCTTTTACAACTTCCCGGTCTTCCTGAACGATCCGCTCTACCTGTTCCGCGTCTGGGATGGCGGCATGTCCTTCCACGGTGGCCTGATTGGCGTCATTCTGGTGATGGTCATTTTCGCGAAGCGCACCAAACGCAGCTTCTTCCAGGTCTCTGACTTTATTGCCCCGCTGATCCCGTTCGGTCTGGGCGCAGGCCGTCTCGGTAACTTTATCAACGGCGAGTTGTGGGGCCGTGTCGACCCGAGCGTGCCGTTTACCATGCTGTTCCCGCAGTCCCGTGCCGAAGATATGGCCCTGCTGCCGTCGCATCCGGAATGGCAATCGATTTTCGATACCTACGGCGTCCTGCCGCGCCATATGTCGCAGCTGTATGAAATGGCGCTGGAAGGGGTGGTGCTGTTTATCATTCTGAACCTCTTCATCCGTAAACCGCGCCCGACGGGCTCTGTATCTGGCCTGTTCCTGATCGGTTATGGCGCGTTCCGCATTATCGTGGAATTCTTCCGCCAGCCGGATGCGCAGTTTACCGGGACGTGGGTCCAGTACATCAGCATGGGGCAGATCCTCTCCATTCCGATGATCGTCGCGGGTATCGCGATGATGGTCTGGGCGTACCGTCGTCCACAGCAACAGGTCTCCTGAGGAATCATGAAACAGTATCTTGAACTGATGCAAAAAGTGCTCGATGAGGGCACGCCAAAAAACGATCGTACCGGCACCGGTACCCTCTCCATTTTTGGGCACCAGATGCGCTTCAACCTGCAGGAAGGCTTTCCGCTGGTGACAACCAAGCGCTGCCACTTACGCTCAATTATTCACGAGCTGCTCTGGTTCCTGCAGGGCGACACCAACATCGCTTACCTGCGCGAGAACAATGTCTCTATCTGGGACGAATGGGCAGACGAGAACGGCGATCTGGGCCCGGTATATGGCAAGCAGTGGCGCGCCTGGCCGACGCCGGATGGCCGCCACATTGACCAGATCACCACCGTGATGAACCAGCTGAAAAACGATCCCGATTCACGCCGTATCATTGTGTCGGCCTGGAACGTGGGCGAACTGGATAAAATGGCCCTGGCTCCGTGCCATGCCTTCTTCCAGTTCTATGTCGCGGATGGCAAGCTCTCCTGCCAGCTCTATCAGCGCTCCTGCGATGTCTTCCTCGGCCTGCCGTTCAACATCGCCAGCTATGCGCTGCTGGTGCATATGATGGCCCAGCAGTGCGACCTGGAAGTGGGTGATTTTGTCTGGACCGGGGGGGATACCCACCTCTACAGCAACCATATGGAGCAGACCCATCTGCAGCTGACCCGCGAGCCGCGCGCGCTGCCGAAGCTGATTATCAAACGTAAGCCGGACTCCATTTTCGACTATCGCTTTGAAGATTTCGAAATCGAAGGCTACGACCCGCACCCGGGGATCAAAGCGCCTGTAGCGGTCTGATGCTGCAATCCTGACACAACCGGCGCACTCTGCGCCGGTTTTTTTATGCCTGTCGTCGCCTTTTGCGAGCCTGCGTCCGCGAGGATTGCAACGAGCTGCAATCCCTCATAAAGCGCGGAAAGCGCCTCGTAATTCGCTTAACGCCGCCTCGACCTGTTTCTTCCCTCCCGGCACACTACCGCCATGAAAAAGGAAAAGGGGTTCACCCTCATGGAAATGCTGATCGCCCTCTCGCTCATCATGACGCTGAGCGCTGCGGGGCTGTACGGCTGGCGATCCTGGCAGCAGCAACAGCAGCTATGGCAGACGGCGCGCCAGGTGCGCGATTTTCTGGTGGTGCTACGCAATGATGCCTGGCGAAATAACCGCGACCATATCATCACACTCAAACAGGACGGCAAGCGGTGGTGCCTGTTAAAGACGGGGATTCCTACGTGTGAGGCGGAGAGCGCCTTTGTGCTAATCCCGCAGTGGGCGGATATCAGCCTTACCGAGTTAACGCCGGGGTTGGGATTTTACGGTTTGCGGGATACCGCCTGGGCCGGAAGGGTGCCTCTGCAAAGCCAGGCCGGCGAGTGGCTTATTCTCATCTCTTCGTGGGGACGTATCCGGATGTGTAACGGCAAGGGAGCGTTCGCATGCCGGTAAAGCAGCGGGGATTTTCCCTCACGGAAGTGCTGATCGCGATGGCGATAAGCAGCGTGCTGCTGTTAAGCGCAGCGCGGTTTTTGCCCGCGCTCCAGCAGTCAGTCACGCGGCTCACGAAACAGCAGGAGCTTGAAGAAGAGCTTTGGCTACGCATAACCACTATCGGTAAACATCTGCAGCGGGCGGGGTATTGCGCGGGCGAGTGCACTGGCGAGGCGTTAAAAGTGGGGCAGGGTGGTGAATGTGTCATTGTGCAGTGGGACGAAAACAGCAATGGCCGCTGGGAAACCTCCCCGCCTGCTGCGGCGGAACAGACCGGGTTTCGCCTGAACGGCGGTGCGCTGGAAACAGTGCGCGGCGCGACAGAGTGTGGCGGCAAGGGGTGGGAGAGAATAACCGATCCCGACCGGATCACGGTCCTGCGTTTTCAGGTGCAGCGCATTGCCCGCGCAGACTTTGCGCCGGAGCTGAGTCTGATGCTGGCGGCCGCCGTCAACGGAGAGCATGACGGCGGCGTTGAGGTGCGCCACATCGTTACCGGGTTTAATTTATGAGCCGCGAGCGGGGAATGTCATCGCTGGCGCTGGTGCTCCTGCTGTTAATTCTGGGTAGCCTGATGCTGGCGGGACTTAACCAGCAGCTTGACGCGCTGCTGCGTATCGTCAGTGCAGAACGCCAGGCGATACAGCATCAGGCTGCCGCCCAGTCAGCGCTGGAGTGGGGAAGAACGCTCGACTGGCGAACGCAGGTGGACTATGCGTGCCAGCAGCATCCTCTGCACCCCTGGCGAGTCTGTTTGCGTCTGACCGGGGAGCGCGCACTGCTTATCGCCAGCAGCGACAGCATCACGTTGTGGTGTCTGGGCGAGGTAAAGGCAGACGGCATACATTTTCTGCCCCACGGCTGGAGCGATTTTTGTCCCCTGAAGGAGAGAGCGTTATGTCAGCCACAGTAGCCAGACAGAAAGGGTTCAGCATCGTGGAGGTTCTGCTGGCAATGGTGCTGATGGTCGTGGTCGTCACCGCGCTGGCAGGTTACCATCGTGTTTTAGCCACTCGGTTTGTCGCGCTTGAGCAGTATCGCCAGCTCTGGCGTCATGCTCAGACGCTGTCCCAGCTGAGCGCCGGGGATGCGCCTGGCGGCTGGCAGGTAAACAGGATGCAGACAACACAGGCTGGATGTGTCAGCATCTCGGTCAAACTTATTTCTCCTCTGGGTCGGCAGGGTCAACTGACACGCCTGCACTGCCCGGTTAGCCAGTAGTTGGAGCAGCAATGTTAAGGGTCTACCACTCAAACCGTCTTGATGTGCTGGAAGCACTGATGGAATTTATTGTCGAGCAGCAGCGGCTCGACGATCCCTTTGAACCAGAGATGATCATGGTTCAGAGCACCGGTATGGCGCAGTGGTTACAGATGTCCCTTTCACAGAAGTTTGGTATCGCCGCCAATATTGATTTCCCGCTGCCGGCCAGCTTTATCTGGGATATGTTTGTCCGCGTACTGCCGGAGATCCCAAAACAGAGCGCATTCAGCAAACAGAGCATGAGCTGGAAGCTGATGTCGCTGCTGCCTGAGATGCTGACCCATGACGAGTTTGTCATGCTGCGCCACTACCTGAATGACGATACCGATAAACGGAAGCTGTTCCAGCTGGCGTCGCGTACGGCGGATCTCTACGACCAGTATCTGGTCTATCGGCCGGAGTGGTTAACGCGCTGGGAGGCGGGCGAGCTTGTCGACGGTCTTGACCAGGCGCAAATCTGGCAGGCCCCGCTGTGGAAAGCGTTGGTCGCCCATACTGAAGCGCTGGGTCAGCCGCAGTGGCACCGCGCAAATTTATATGAGCGTTTTATCGCGACCCTGGAGTCCGCCTCTGAGACGCCTGCCGGTTTGCCGTCCCGGGTCTTTATCTGCGGGATATCCGCACTGCCGCCGGTCTACCTGAAAGCGCTGAATGCGCTGGGCAGGCATATCGACATTCATATTCTCTTCACCAACCCCTGCCGCCATTACTGGGGAGATATTCAGGATGCCCGCTGGCTGGCCCGCATGGTGACGCGCCAGCGTCGTCGCCTGTTTGACGACGGCACGGTACCGCTGTTTAAAGACAGCGAGACGGCCTCTGAACTCTTTGACGAACAGGGGATCCAGCACTTGCCGAACCCGCTGCTCGCCTCCTGGGGCAAGCTGGGGCGCGACTATATCTATATGCTCTCGGAGCTGACCGCCTCCGGGGAAGGGGATGTCGACGCCTTTGCGGATATCACCCCGGACAACCTGCTGCATAACATACAGCGGGACATTCTGGAGCTGGATAACCGCGCGGTGACAGGCATCACCGCTACGGAGTTTGCCCGCAGTGACAGCAAACGCCGGCTCGATCCTGACGATCGCAGCGTGACCGTTCACCTGTGCCATAGCCCGCAGCGCGAAGTAGAGGTGCTACACGACAAACTGCTGGCGATGCTGGAGGAGGATCCGCAGCTGACGCCGCGCGATATCGTGGTGATGGTGGCGGATATCGACAGCTACAGCCCCTATATCCAGGCCGTTTTTGGGAGTGCGACGGGCGACCGCTACCTGCCGTTTGCCATATCAGACCGTCGTGCGCGTCAATCGCACCCGGCCCTGCAGGCGTTTGTCAGCCTGCTTTCCCTGCCGGATAGCCGCTTCGTCCCGGAAGATGTGCTGGCCCTGCTGGACGTGCCGGTCCTGGCGGCTCGTTTTGATATTGACGAGGAGGCGCTGCGCTACCTGCGTCAGTGGGTTAACGAGTCGGGCGTGCGCTGGGGCATGGACGATGACAACGTGCAGGAGTTTGAGCTGCCCGTCACCGGCCAGCACACCTGGCAGTTTGGCCTGACGCGTATGCTGCTCGGGTATGCCATGGAGAGTAGCCAGGGGGAATGGAATGCCGTGCTGCCTTATGATGAGTCCAGCGGCTTAATTGCCGAGTTGGTCGGGCATCTGGCGTCACTGCTGATGCAGCTTAACCGCTGGCGTCGGGAGCTGATGAAAGCCCGCCCGCTCGACGAGTGGATGCCGGTATGTCGCGAGATGCTCAATGATTTCTTCCTGCCGGATCAGGAAACCGAAGCGGCGATGGCGTTAATCGAGCAGCAGTGGCAGGCGATCATCGATGAAGGGATCTCCTCGCACTATGGTGAAGCGATCCCCCTGTCATTGTTGCGGGATGAGTTAACCCTGCGTCTCGACCAGGAGCGTATCAGCCAGCGTTTTCTCGCCGGGCCGGTAAACATCTGCACCCTGATGCCGATGCGATCCATCCCGTTTAAGGTCGTCTGCCTGCTGGGCATGAACGACGGCATTTACCCGCGCGCGCTGGCGCCGCTGGGCTTTGATTTAATGAGTCAGAATGCGCAGCGCGGCGACCGCAGTCGTCGCGATGATGACCGCTATCTGTTCCTTGAGGCGCTGATCTCCGCGCAACAGCAGCTCTATATCAGCTATATCGGCCGATCTATCCAGGACAACAGCGAACGGTTCCCCTCCGTGCTGGTGCAGGAACTGGTGGACTACATCGGGCAAAGCCACTACCTGCCGGGCGATGAGGCGCTCAACTGTGATGAGAGCGAAAAGCGCGTAAAAGCGCATATCACCTGTTGTCACAGCCGTATGCCGTTTGATGCGGAGAACTACAAGGCTAACGAGCAGCAGAGCTATGCCCGGGAATGGCTGCCCGCCGCGAAACGGGAGGGCGTAGCCCATGGCGACTTTATCCAGACGCTGAAGCCGTTAGCGCTTGATACCGTTCCCTTTGAACAGCTTCAGCGTTTCTGGGCGCACCCGGTGCGGGCGTTTTTCCAGATGCGGTTGCAGGTTAACTTCCGCTCCGAAGAGAGCGAGATCCCGGATGCCGAGCCGTTTACGCTGGATGGCTTAAGCCGCTACCAGCTCAATCAGCAATTGCTGAATGCGCTGGTGGAGCAGGAAGATGCCCAGAAGCTGTTCCGTCACTATCGCGCGGCAGGTCAACTGCCCTACGGCGCCTTCGGTGAGATCGTCTGGGAGGCTCAGTGTCAGGAGATGCAGGCCCTGGCTGGCCGGGTGATTGAGTGCCGTCAGCCGGGTACGAGCATGGAGATCGATCTCAACTGCAACGGTGTGAACCTGACGGGGTGGCTACAGCACGTGCAGCCCGACGGGCTGCTGCGCTGGCGACCGTCGATGCTTAGCGTTTCGCAAGGTCTGCAACTTTGGCTGGAACACCTTGTCTACTGTGCGAGCGGTGGCGAAGGTGAGAGCCGGTTATTTGTCCGCAAAGAGGGTGAATGGCGCTTCCCGGCGCTCTCTGCTGAACAGGCCATGAACTATCTGTCGCAGCTGGTTGAGGGTTACCAGCAGGGGATGAACACGCCGCTGCTGCTGCTGCCAGAAAGTGGGGGGGCATGGATTAAAACCTGTTATGACGCCTCAAATGATGCCATGTTAACGGATGAGGCGACCCTGCAAAAAGCGCGCAGCAAATTTTTGCAGGCCTACGAAGGCAACATGATCGTCCGCGGGGAAGGTGACGACGTCTGGTATCAACGCCTGTGGCGAACCCTTGAACCGGAGTACTTCGAGGCCATCACCAACGAGGCCCGACGCTACCTGTTACCGCTCTATAAATTTAATCAGTCCTGACGGCTGTATAAAAATTGCACGGATTTGGGCATTCATTTATGATGCGCAACTTGTCATGGACTGATGTACCAAAACAAAGAGATGCTGGCGTGTCCGGCACGAAGCTTGTTAATGATGATGTCCGTGATGAAGAGGTAGTGAATGCCAGGCAGCACCTTATTGAAAACGTTAGTTTTGTTCGTCGCTCTTTGGGCCCCCCTCAGTCAGGCAAATACCGGTTGGCAACCCGTTCAGGAAACGATCCGCAAAAGTGATAAAGATACCCGTGAATATCAGGCGATCCGCCTTGATAACGGGATGGTCGTGCTGCTGGTTTCCGATCCGCAGGCCGTAAAGTCACTGTCGGCGCTGGTGGTGCCGGTGGGCTCGCTGGAAGATCCTGAATCGCATCCCGGTCTGGCCCACTATCTTGAACATATGACCCTGATGGGCTCAAAGAACTATCCGCAGCCTGACAGTCTGGCCGAATTTTTAAAGATGCACGGTGGCAGCCATAACGCCAGCACCGCGCCGTACCGCACGGCTTTTTATCTTGAAGTGGAAAACGATGCGCTGGAAGGTGCCGTCGATCGTCTGGCGGATGCCATTGCTGCCCCGCTGCTGGATAAAAAATATGCCGATCGTGAGCGCAATGCCGTTAATGCGGAGCTGACGCTGGCGCGTACCCGGGACGGGATGCGGATGGCGCAGGTCAGCGCCGAAACCATCAACCCCGCGCACCCTGGATCGCGTTTCTCCGGCGGAAATCTTGAGACGCTGAGCGACAAGCCGGGCAGCCCGGTGCTTGATGCGCTGCACGCGTTTCGCGACAAATACTACTCCGCTAACCTGATGAAGGCCGTGGTCTACAGCAATAAGCCGCTGCCGGAACTGGCGCAGCTGGCTGCCCAGACCTATGGCCGGGTGCCGAATAAAAATATCACCCGCCCGGAAATCACCGTGCCGGTGGTCACCGACGCGCAGAAAGGCCTGATCATTCACTACGTTCCCGCGATGCCCCGCAAGGTGCTGCGCGTGGAGTTCCGTATTGATAACAATACGCCGCAGTTTCGCAGTAAAACCGACGAGCTGGTTAACTACCTGATTGGCAACCGTAGCCCGGACACCCTCTCCGACTGGCTGCAAAAGCAGGGGCTGGTGGAAGGTATTCGCGCCGACTCCGATCCCGTCGTTAACGGCAACAGCGGCGTACTGGCGATCTCCGCCACCTTAACCGATAAAGGTCTGGCCCATCGCGATGATGTCGTCGCCGCGATTTTCAGCTACCTTTCCCTGCTGCGTGAAAAAGGGGTGGATAAACGCTACTTTGACGAGCTGGCGCACGTGCTGGATCTCGACTTCCGTTATCCTTCCATTACCCGCGATATGGACTATGTCGAGTGGCTGGCTGACACCATGATCCGCGTGCCGGTTGAGCACACGCTGGATGCGGTCAATATCGCCGATCAATATGATGCCGACGCCGTCAAAGCCCGACTGGCGATGATGACGCCGCAGAACGCCCGTATCTGGTATATCAGCCCGAACGAGCCGCATAACAAGACCGCTTACTTTGTGAACGCCGAATACCAGGTGGACAAAATCAGCGAGCAAACTTTTGCCGACTGGCAGAAGCGAGCCGCCGGGATCGCCCTTAAGCTGCCGGAGGTGAACCCTTACATCCCGGACGACTTTACCCTTATCAAACCGACTAAAGATTATCCACAGCCGCAGCTGATTGTGGATGAGCCTGACCTGCGCGTGGTCTATACCCCGAGCCGCTACTTCGCCAGCGAGCCAAAAGCCAACGTCAGCATGGTGCTGCGTAACCCTGCGGCGATGAATACCGCTAAAAACCAGGTGATGTTTGCGCTGAATGACTATCTGGCCGGTATCGCGCTGGATCAGCTCAGCAACCAGGCCGCGGTAGGCGGGATCGGTTTCTCCACCAACGCCAATAATGGCCTGATGCTCAACGCCAACGGTTACACCCAGCGTCTGCCGCAGCTCTTTAAGGCGCTGCTGGAAGGCTATTTCAGCTACACCGCCACCGAGGAGCAGCTGGAGCAGGCTAAGTCCTGGTATGCGCAGATGATGGATTCCGCAGAAAAGGGCAAAGCCTTCGATCAGGCTATTATGCCGGTGCAGATGCTCTCGCAGGTTCCCTATTTCCAGCGCGAGGAGCGCCGGGAGCTGCTGCCGTCCATCACGCTGGACGACGTAATGGCCTACCGTGCCGCGCTGAAGACCAATGCCCGTCCGGAGTTTCTGGTGGTGGGCAACATGAGTGAAGATCAGGCGAAAACCCTGGCGCAGGATGTGCGTACTCAGCTGGGTGCGAAGGGGACCGAATGGTGTCGTAACCAGGACGTGCTGGTCGAAAAACAGCAGAACGTGATTTTCGAAAAAGCGGGCAGCAGCACGGATTCCGCTCTGGCAGCGGTCTTTGTCCCGACCGGCTATGACGAATACGCCAGTTCAGCATACAGCGCCGTACTCGGACAGATCGTGCAGCCCTGGTTCTACACCCAGTTGCGTACCGAAGAGCAGCTGGGCTATGCCGTCTTTGCCTTTTCGATGAACGTTGGTCGCCAGTGGGGGATGGGCTTCCTGCTGCAAAGCAGTGATAAACAGCCAGATTATCTCTGGCAGCGTTTCCAGGCCTTCTTCCCGCAGGCCGAAGCGAAGCTGCGTGCGATGAAGCCGGAAGAGTTTGCCCAAATTCAGCAGGCGGTCATTGCCCAGATTATGCAGCCGCCGCAGACGCTGGCTGAAGAAGCATCAAAAATCAGCAAAGATTTTGATCGGGGTAATATGCGCTTCGATTCGCATGATAAAGTAGTGGCCGAGATAAAACAGCTCACGCCACAGAAAGTGGCCGACTTCTTCCACCAGGCCGTGGTCGCCCCGCAGGGGATGGCTATCCTGTCTCAGGTTTCCGGTAGCCAGAGTAAGAAAGCCGATGTCACCCCGCCTGCGGGCTGGACGGTATGGAAGAGCGTGAGCGCATTGCAGCAATCTTTGCCCAGGAGTAAGAACGAATGACCGATACCGCTGAGTCCCTTAACCCCTTACGTTTACCGTTACAGGGGGAGCGACTGATAGAGGCCTCAGCGGGAACCGGAAAAACCTTCACCATCGCTGCACTCTATCTGCGACTGCTGCTCGGTCTGGGCGGCAGCGCGGCGTTTAGCCGCCCGCTCAACGTGGAAGAGCTACTGGTGGTGACCTTCACCGAAGCCGCGACGGAAGAGCTGCGCGGACGTATCCGCGCTAACATCCATGAGCTGCGCATCGCCTGCCTGCGGCAGAGTACAGATAACCCGCTGTATGCCAGCCTGCTGGATGAGATTGACGATAAACAGCAGGCGGCACAGTGGCTGCTGCTGGCGGAACGGCAGATGGATGAGGCTGCCGTGTTTACTATCCACGGCTTCTGCCAGCGCATGCTCAGCCTGAATGCGTTTGAATCAGGCATGCTTTTTGAGCAGCAACTTATCGAAGATGAATCCCAGCTGCGCTACCAGGCGTGCGCCGACTTCTGGCGTCGCCATTGCTACCCCCTGCCACGTGATATCGCCGAAGCGGTACACAATCTCTGGAAAGGCCCGGACGAGCTACTGCGGACCATCGATCGCTATCTGCAGGGGGAAGCCCCGGTCATCAAATCTGCCCCGCCTGCGGACGAAACGCTGGCTTCACGCCATGAGAAGATTGTCGGCCTGATCGCCGCCATGAAACAGCAGTGGTCTGACAGCGTGGCGGAAATCGAGGCGGTGATTGAACGCTCCGGCATCGATCGGCGTAAATTCAACCGCGGCAACCAGGCAAAATATATCGAGCGCGTTACGGCCTGGGCGCAGGAAGAGAAGCACAGCTATCAGTTGCCTGACGCGCTGGAAAAATTCTCCCAGTCGTTCCTTGCCGAGCGCACGAAAGCGGGGGGCGAGGTACCGGAACACCCGCTCTTTTCCGCCATCGATAACCTGCTGGCAGAGCCGTTAACCCTTAACGATCTGATGATCACCCGTGCGCTGTCAGAGATCCGCGAAGCGGTGGCGCGGGAAAAGCGCCGTCGCGGTGAGCTGGGCTTCGACGATATGCTCAGCCGTCTCGATGATGCCCTCAACAGCGACAATGGCGAGGCGCTGGCTGCCGCCATCCGGACCCGTTTTCCGGTGGCGATGATCGATGAATTTCAGGATACCGATCCCCAGCAGTACCGGATTTTCCGCCGCATCTGGCGCCAGCAGCCGGATACCGCCCTGCTGCTGATTGGCGACCCGAAACAGGCGATCTACGCCTTCCGTGGGGCGGATATTTTCACCTACATGAAAGCGCGTGGCGAAGTGGCCGCGCACTATACGCTGGATACCAACTGGCGTTCGGCGCCCGGCATGGTGGAGAGCGTGAATACGCTCTTTTCACAGATGAACGATGCTTTCATGTTCCGTGAAATCCCCTTCTTACCGGTCAAATCTGCCCCGAGAAACGCCACGCTGCGTTTCGAGTATAAAGGCGATTTCCAGCCCGCGATGCGCATCTGGCTGATGGAGGGCGAGGGGTGTGGCGTCGGAGATTACCAGACCTTTATGGCCCAGCACTGTGCGGCGCAAATCCGCGACTGGCTGAGCGCTGGCGTGCGCGGCGAAGCCATTCTGCACCGGGGCGACGATGCCCAACCGGTAAAGGCGTCAGACATTACGGTGCTGGTGCGCAGCCGTCAGGAGGCGGCGTTGATCCGTGATGCGCTGACCCTGCTGGGCATTCCTTCGGTCTATCTCTCCAACCGCGACAGCGTATTTGAAACGCTGGAAGCCCAGGAGATGCTCTGGCTGTTACAGGCGGTGCTGGCGCCGGAGCGTGAAAGCACCCTGCGCAGCGCCCTGGCAAGCGCCATGCTCGGCCTTAACGCCCAGGATATCGATACGCTGAATAACAGTGAGACACTCTGGGATGAGGCGGTGGAAGAGTTTACCCGCTACCGTGAGCGCTGGCAGAAGCGGGGCGTAATGGCGATGCTGCGCGACCTCATGACCCAGCGCAACATCGCCGAAAATATGCTGGCGACCGCCGGAGGGGAACGCCGCCTGACCGATATTCTGCATATCAGCGAACTGTTGCAGGAGGCGGGGGCCCAGCTTGAGAGTGAATATGCCCTCGTGCGCTGGCTGGCGCAGCACATTGCCGAGCCGAACAGCAACGCCTCAAGCCAGCAAATGCGTCTCGAAAGTGACAAGCATCTGGTTAAAATCGTCACCATTCACAAATCGAAAGGGCTGGAGTATCCCCTGGTCTGGTTGCCTTTCATTGCCAACTACCGGGTTCAGGATCAGGCCTTTTATCACGATCGTAAGACCTTCGAAGCGGTGCTCGACCTCAGCAAGGCCGATGACAGCGTGGAGCTGGCCGAAGCTGAACGGCTGGCGGAAGATTTACGCCTGCTCTATGTGGCACTGACCCGTTCGGTGTGGCACTGCAGCTTAGGCGTGGCGCCGCTGTTCCGTCGGCGTGGCGAAAAATCGGGTGACAGCGACGTCCACCTGAGCGCGCTTGGACGCCTGATCCAGCGCGGCGAGCCGAAAGATGCCGCCGGTCTGCGCCAGTGTCTGGAGGCGTTATGCAATGACCACATTGCATTGCAGGTTGCCGATGTGGCAGACGCCGCCCGCTGGCATATGCCGGATCCGGTGATGCCGGATCTGCAGGCGCGGCAGGTGGCTCGCATGCTGTATGACGACTGGCGGGTCACCAGCTATTCCGGACTTCAGCAGCACGGGCACAGTATCGCCCAGGATCTGATGCCGCGCCTCGATGTTGATGCCGCAGGCACCGGCGAAGTGCCGCAGGAGCCAGAGCTGACGCCGCATCAGTTTCCGCGCGGCGCCTCGCCGGGCACCTTTTTACACAGCCTGTTTGAAGCACTCGATTTTACGCAGCCCGTCTCCCCGGAGTGGGTGCTGGAGATGCTGCAAAAAGGGGGGTACGATGCCCGCTGGGAGCCGGTGTTAACCCGCTGGATCGCGCAGGTGCTGGAAACTCCGCTCAATGAGGAGGGGATCTCACTGAGCCAGCTGACAGCCGCTGATAAGCAGGTTGAGATGGAGTTTTATCTGCCCATCGCCGGGCCGCTCACCGCCGGGGCGCTGGATGCGTTGATCCGCGAGTACGATCCACTCTCCCGGGGCTGCCCGCCGCTCGATTTTCGTCAGGTGCGCGGCATGCTGAAAGGCTTTATCGACCTGGTCTTCCGCCATAATGGCCGCTATTACCTGCTGGACTATAAATCCAACTGGCTGGGTGAAAACAGCGAGGCCTATACCCCGCAGGCTATGGCCCGGGCGATGCAGTCGCACCGCTACGATCTGCAGTACCAGCTCTATACCCTGGCGCTGCACCGATATTTACGTCACCGTATTGCCGACTATGACTATCAACAACATTTCGGTGGGGTGATCTACCTGTTTTTACGTGGCGTCGATGGCAGCTCGCCGGGCGCCGGTTGCTTTGCCACCCGTCCGGATGAAGCGTTAATCGAACAAATGGATAGCCTGTTTTCCGCCAGCAACGAGGAGCTAACACAATGACGATGCAGGAACACTTGCTGGAAGCCGTAGAGCAGCGCGTGCTGCGTCGTCTGGATGTACAGTTTGCGATGATGGTAGCAGGGAACGACGAACCGGCGGTGATGCTGGCGGCGGCAATCTTAAGCCGTGATGCGGGAGAAGGGCACGTTTGCCTGCCGTTGTCCCGGCTGCGTGCCGAGGCGAAAAGCGCCGCGATGCAGGCCTGTTTTGCGCTGTTTGACCAGGAGCCGGACTGGACCGCTACGCTGCTGCGCTCCCGCGCGGTGAGTGCAGGGGATGAACCGACGCCGCTGGTGCTCACCGGCGAACGGCTCTACCTCAACCGGATGTGGCGCTATGAGCGGGCGGTGGCCCGCTTCTTTAGCGAAGCCAACCAGCCTTTGCCCCATGACAGCGCCGACGTTCAGCGCACGCTGAATGCGCTGTTCACCTCTGATGAATCCGTCAACTGGCAAAAGGTGGCTGCGGCAGTCGCGTTAACGCGGCGTATTTCCGTGATCTCCGGCGGGCCGGGGACCGGCAAAACGACCACCGTTGCCCGCCTGCTGGCGGCGCTGATCCAGATGGCGGGAGAGGAGAAATGCCGGATCCGGCTGGCGGCCCCCACCGGTAAAGCGGCCGCTCGTCTGACCGAATCCCTGGGCGGCGCGCTGCAAAAACTGCCCCTGACCGAGGCCCAGCGCGCGCGATTCCCGACGGAAGCGAGTACGCTGCACCGTTTGCTTGGCGCGCAGCCGGGCAGCCAGCGCCTGCGTTACCATGCAGGTAATCCGCTGCACCTGGATGTGCTGGTGGTGGATGAGGCGTCGATGATTGATCTGACGATGATGTCGCGTCTGATCGATGCCCTGCCGCCTCATGCCCGGGTTATTTTCCTCGGCGATCGCGACCAGCTGGCCTCCGTCGAAGCGGGCGCGGTGCTGGGTGACATCTGTACCTGGGCCAGCGCCGGCTTTACGGTCCGGCGCGCGCAGGAGCTTGCCAGCATGACGGGATGCGAGATGGAGGGCAACGTCAGCCCGGTCGCGGGTGCGCTACGCGACAGCCTGTGCCTGCTGCAAAAAAGCTACCGTTTTGGCAGCGATTCTGGCATCGGGCAACTGGCGGCCGCGGTCAACCGGGGCGATCGCCACGCTATCCGCTCGGTATTTGATGGCAAATTCAGTGATATTGAGAAAAAGCAGCTCCAGAGCGGGGAAGAGTATCTGGCGATGCTGGAAGATGCCCTGCAGGGGTATCAACATTTTCTCGACAGCGTGCAGCAGCAAGCCTCCGAAGCGGAGATCCTGGCGGCATTTGGCCGCTACCAGCTGCTTTGCGCCTTACGGGATGGCCCCTTCGGCGTTGCCGGGCTCAATGAAAAGCTCGAGCAGGTCCTGGCGCAAAAACGCCGTATTGGCCGTCAGCCGCATTCACGCTGGTATGAAGGCAGGCCGGTGATGATTTCACGTAACGACAGCGCGCTGGGCCTGTTTAACGGCGATATCGGGATTGCGCTGGACCGGGGTCAGGGGCTGCGCGTCTGGTTCCAGATGCCGGATGGCAGCGTGAAGTCCGTGCAGCCCAGCCGCCTGCCGGAACATGAAACCGCCTGGGCCATGACGGTGCATAAATCCCAGGGCTCTGAGTTCGATCACGCGGCGCTGATTTTACCTAACCAGATGTCGCCCGTCGTGACCCGCGAGCTGGTCTATACCGCCATTACCCGCGCCCGTCGGCGGTTGTCGTTGTATGCGGATGAAGGGGTGCTGACCCAGGCTGTCACTACCCGTACAGAGCGACGCAGCGGGCTGAGCGCGATTTTTGAAGCCTTATAAGCGTGTGAAAAGCCGGGCGGCGCTTGCCCGGCCTGTGGGTGATGACCGTTATCCCAGGTCCGCCATCAGCACTTTTGAACGGCGCTGGTAGTTGTACATCTCTTTCTTGGTTTCCGGCAGCGAATCAATATCCACCGGCGTGAAACCCCGCTCCTGGAACCAGTGAATGCTGCGGGTCGTCAGCACAAACAGCTTGCTCAGCCCCATCTGCCGCGCCTGGAGGGCGATCCGCTCCAGCAACACTTCGCCGCGCGATGAGCTGCGGTAATCCGGATGTACCGCCACGCAGGCCATTTCACCGATCTTCTCTTCCGGGAAGGGGTAGAGCGCCGCACAGGCGATGGTGAGGTTATCGCGCTGAATAATGGTGAACTTGTCGATCTCCATCTCCAGCTGTTCGCGGGAGCGGCGCACCAGGATCCCCTGCTGCTCCAGCGGGCGGATGAGTTCCAGAATGCCGCCGATGTCGTTGATGGTGGCGCGACGGATCTGCTCGGCGCTCTCCATCACAATCTGCGTCCCGATACCGTCGCGGGAGAAGAGCTCCTGCAGCAGGGCGCCATCTTCCTGATAGCTGATCAGGTGGCTGCGACGCACGCCGCTGCGGCAGGCTTTGATCGCGCCCCGCAGAAAACGCACGGTACCGGAGTAGTAGTCCCCCTGCGCCTCAAGGGCATCGACGCGTGCCTGAGCCTCGTTAGGGAACAGCTCAGAGACAATATTCCCGAGCTCGTTCATCACCCCCTGCGAGGAGCAGAAGCCGATCATTTTTTCTGCTTTCAGCTTGATCGCCAGCTGGGTGGCAATCTCTTCGGAGGTGAGGTTGAAACTTTCGCCCGTGACAGAGACGGCCACCGGGCCGGTCAGCACAATCGCGCCGCCATCGAGCTGACGGTGGATCGCCTCTTCATCAATACGACGAATACGTCCGCTGTGGCAGTAATCCACGCCATCATCCACGCCGAGCGGCTGGGCGATAATAAAATTACCGCTGACCACATTAATATGCGCCCCCTGCAGCGGGGTGTTGTTAAGGCTCATCGACAGGCGCGCGGTGATGTCCAGCTGCAGCAGACCGGCGGCCTGCTTAACCAGCTCCAGCGTTTTAGCGTCGGTGACGCGGGTATGTTTGTGGTAGATCGGCTCGTGATGATGCGCGGCCAGATTCGCCTCGATCTGCGGGCGAGCGCCATACACGACAACCAGACGAATACCCAGGCTATGCAGCAGGCCGATGTCATTGACAATACTGGAGAAATTCTCATGCTCAATGGCTTCGCCACCCAGCATGACGACAAACGTCTTTCCCCGGTGGGCGTTGATATAGGGAACAGAATGGCGGAATCCCTGGACCAGTTCGATTCTACGTTCCTTCACCACGGCACAACCCCTTAATGAATGTTTATTCGTAATTTTTGTATTTTTATTCGATTATCGCTCTGTGCGCAAGCCAAACTTTTCTGCGAAGCAAAGAAAAGATTCAGCTAAGTTATCGTTAACGCATGATTGTTTACCCTTTTAGGGATGACAGGTTATGCATCATTCGTTAAAGTTTTCGGTCAATTTGGACGTTATGAAAAGTTATTCGATATCTTTGCTCGGGAGAAGCATGTCGGGAGCCAGTAAAGCATTAAGTCGTCGTCGCCTGTTACAAGGGGCCGGAGCAATGTGGTTGCTTAGCGTCAGTCAGGTCGGGTTTGCCGCTGTCAGCCAGGTTGTTGCGGTGCGCGTCTGGCCGTCTTCGACCTATACGCGCGTGACGGTCGAGTCAAACCGGGTGCTGAACTATAAGCAATTCGCGTTGAGCAACCCGGAGCGGGTGGTGGTGGATATCGAAGGCGTAAATCTTAACTCGGTGCTGAAAGGAATGAGCGCCCAGATCCGCGGCGACGATCCCTTTATCAAATCCGCGCGGGTAGGGCAGTTTGATCCGAAAACCGTGCGCATGGTGTTTGAGCTCAAGCAGAACGTCAAACCGCAGCTGTTTGCCCTCGCACCGGTGGCCGGTTTTAAAGAACGTCTGGTTATGGATCTCTATCCTGCCAACGCGACCGATATTCAGGATCCGCTGCTGGCCCTGCTGGAAGATTACAACAAAGGCGATCTGGAAAAACAGGTACCGCCTGCGCAAAGCGGCCCGCAGCCCGGCAAAGCGGGACGCGATCGTCCGATTGTGATCATGCTCGATCCGGGGCACGGCGGTGAGGACTCCGGCGCGGTAGGCAAATACCGGACCCGGGAAAAAGATGTGGTGCTGCAAATCGCCCGTCGCCTGAAGGCGATGATCGACAGAGAAGGCAACATGCGCGCCTACATGACGCGCAACGAAGATGTCTTTATTCCGTTAAAAGTGCGTGTGGCGAAAGCGCAAAAGCAGCGTGCGGATCTCTTCATCTCTATCCATGCGGACGCCTTTACCAGTCGCCAGCCCAGCGGGTCATCAGTGTTTGCCCTCTCCACCAAAGGGGCGACCAGTACCGCAGCACGCTATCTTGCCGATACCCAGAACGCCTCCGACCTTATCGGTGGGGTAGGGCGGAGCGGCGATCGCTACGTCGACCACACCATGTTCGATATGGTCCAGTCGCTGACCATTACCGACAGCCTGAAGTTTGGTAAAGCGGTGCTGGGCAGGCTCGGGCATGTGAACAAGCTGCATAAGAACAGCGTCGAGCAGGCCGGATTTGCGGTGTTGAAAGCGCCGGACATCCCGTCGATTCTGGTGGAAACCGCCTTTATCAGTAACGTGGAAGAGGAGCGCAAACTTAAAACGGCTAAGTTCCAGCAGGAAGTGGCGGAGTCAATACTGGCGGGGATTAAAGCCTATTTCTCTGACGGGGCGACGCTGGCGAGACGCGGATAAGATCAACACTGCCCGGCGGCGCTGCGCCTGCGCGGGCCTACGGGTGGGCTGACGACAAAAACAAAAAAACACCCGGAAGGGTGTTTATTGTTTTAAGAAGTGTTGGTTGCGGGGGCCGGATTTGAACCGACGACCTTCGGGTTATGAGCCCGACGAGCTACCAGGCTGCTCCACCCCGCGGCACCGTACTGCTTCTACTTCTTCAAATTTGATTGGTTGCGGGGGCCGGATTTGAACCGACGACCTTCGGGTTATGAGCCCGACGAGCTACCAGGCTGCTCCACCCCGCGTCACCGTACTGCTTGTACTTCATCAAATTTTAATTGGTTGCGGGGGCCGGATTTGAACCGACGACCTTCGGGTTATGAGCCCGACGAGCTACCAGGCTGCTCCACCCCGCGTCCGTGGATGCGCACTATACTCTGCTGACTTTTTGTTGCAACCCTTTTTCGTAAAAATCACCAAATTAGACGTTGAATTGCCTGCTCTGCCGTCGATTTGGCTGTTTTTTACGCAAAATTTGCCTAAGGGGAGGCAATCGCATTTCAATACCTTTGCCGGTTTGTTATCTTCGTTGCGCAGAATGGGGCAACTTGAAGATGGGATATATGAAAGGACGTTGGGCGAAGTATCTGATGACAGGCGCAATGGTAGCAATCCTCGCCGCCTGTTCCTCCAAACCGACCGATCGCGGTCAGCAATATAAAGACGGGAAACTGACCCAGCCTTTCTCTTTAGTAAACCAGCCGGATGCCGTGGGTGCACCCATCAATGGCGGTGACTTCGCGGAGCAGGTAAGCCAGATCCGCACCGCATCGCCGCGGCTGTATGGCTCGCAGAACGCCGTCTATAACGCAGTACAGGACTGGCTACGCGCCGGGGGCGATACCCGCACCATGCGCCAGTTCGGCATTGATGCCTGGCAGATGGAGGGCACCGATAACTACGGTAACGTCCAGTTTACCGGCTACTACACCCCGGTGGTACAAGCCCGCCATACCGCTCAGGGTGAGTTCAAATACCCTATCTACCGCATGCCGCCAAAACGTGGCCGCCTGCCGTCCCGGGCCGAAATCTACTCGGGCGCGCTGAGCGACAACTATGTCCTCGCTTACAGCAACTCGCTGATGGATAACTTCATCATGGATGTGCAGGGCAGCGGCTATATCGATTTTGGCGACGGCAGCCCGCTTAACTTCTTCAGCTATGCGGGTAAAAACGGCCATGCCTACCGCAGTATCGGTAAAGTGCTGATCGATCGCGGAGAAGTGAAACGCGAAGATATGTCGATGCAGGCGATCCGCGAGTGGGGGGAGAAGCACAGCGAATATGAAGTGCGTGAGCTGCTTGAGCAGAACCCGTCGTTTGTCTTCTTCAAACCGCAAAACTTTGCCCCGGTGAAAGGCGCCAGCGCGGTGCCGCTGATTGGCCGCGCGTCGGTCGCCTCTGACAAGACAGTGATCCCGCCGGGTACCACGCTGCTGGCCGAAGTCCCGCTGTTGAATAACGAAGGCAAATTCAGCGGCCAGTACGAGCTGCGCCTGATGGTGGCGCTGGATGTGGGTGGCGCGATTAAAGGCCAGCACTTTGATATCTATCAGGGCATTGGCGCCGATGCCGGCCACCGCGCGGGCTGGTATAACCATTACGGCCGCGTGTGGGTGCTGAAAACTGCCGCAAGTACGGGCAACGTCTTTAGCGGCTGAGTGTGGTAATATTGACGCTATGTTTTCCGGGGTGAGGGGTAACTCTCACCCTTTTTACATCTGAGGTCTTATGTCTGTGGTAATGAGCGAAGCCTGGCGCCAGCGTTTTGGTGGCACCGCACGTTTATATGGTGAAAAAGCCCTGCAACTGTTTGCCGATGCGCACATCTGCGTGGTCGGCATTGGCGGCGTCGGCTCATGGGCAGCGGAAGCGCTGGCACGAACCGGGATCGGCGCCATTACGCTTATCGACATGGACGACGTCTGCGTCACCAACACTAACCGGCAGATCCACGCCCTGCGCGACAGCGTCGGGCTGGCGAAGTCAGAGGTGATGGCGGATCGCATTCGCCAGATCAACCCGGAGTGTCGCGTCACCGTCATTGATGATTTTGTGACCGCCGATAACGTGGCGCAGTATATGGGAGCTGGCTACAGCTACGTGATTGACGCCATCGACAGCGTGCGCCCGAAAGCGGCGCTGATCGCCTGGTGTCGCCGCAATAAAGTGCCGCTGGTGACCACCGGCGGCGCGGGCGGGCAGATCGACCCGACGCAGATCCAGGTGACGGACCTGGCGAAAACCATTCAGGATCCGCTCGCGGCCAAGCTGCGCGAGCGTCTGAAAAGCGATTTTGGCGTGGTGAAAAACAGCAAAGGCAAGCTCGGCATCGACTGCGTCTTTTCAACGGAAGCGCTGGTTTATCCGCAAGCGGACGGTTCAGTCTGCGCCATGAAAAGCAGTGCGGAAGGGCCAAAACGGATGGATTGTGCCTCTGGGTTTGGCGCGGCCACGATGGTGACCGCGAGCTTTGGTTTTATCGCCGTCTCTCATGCGCTGAAAAAGATGATGGCGAAGGCGGAACGTCAGGCCTGACGCGCCGCTTCCAGTACCGCGTCACTGAGCGCAGCCAGCCCCTGGCTGCGCGAGGCGCTAAGCTGGCCGCGTAGCCCCAGCGCATCGAACAGCGCCAGCGGGTTCTCCTCCAGGATCTGCGCGGCGCTTTTCCCCTCAATGGCCGTCAGCAGCACGGCCAGCAAGCCGCGAACAATCCGTCCTTCGCTGTCGCCATAAAAATGCAGCTTATCCCCAATTTTTGTAACGCCAAGCCAGACGCGGTTCTCGCAGCCGGGGATCTCTTTCGCCTGCGTTTTGAGTTCATCGGACAGCGCAGGGAGCTGCTTGCCCAGCAGGATCAGCTGGCGATATTTGTCTTCCCACTGGGTCAGCGGGGCAAAGGTCTGTTTTAACGTCTCTTCAGTGATGACGGTGCCGAACGGATGTCCGGCCAGGGTTGGGCTTGTCATTAATCCACCAGTAAAGCTAGAGCGCGATCGACGGCGGCAACCAGCGCGTCGACATCGCTTTGGGTGTTATAGGGAGCAAACGAGGCGCGCAACGTGCCGTTGACGCCCAGCGCCGCCAGCAGCGGCTGGGCGCAATGCTGGCCGGCGCGCAGGGCAATGCCATACTCCGCCAGCAGCGTCACCATGTCGCTGTGATGAACCCCGGCAAAATCGAATGCCAGCAGGCTCGAATCCTGTACCCGGAAGGAGCGAAAACCGGGGCGTTGTTTCAGCGCCTCTTCCGCCAGCGTTGCCAGCCCGCGGCTCCAGCTCTCTGCCTGTTGCAGATCGAGATCCGCCAGCCACTCCAGCGCCGCGCTCAGGCCAATGACGCCTGCGACATTTGGCGTCCCGGCTTCCAGACGATAAGGCACCTGCTGAGTTTTAAAGCCCTCGAAAGTCACCTCGGTGATCATCTTGCCGCCGCCGAGCCACGGGGTCATCTCCTCCAGCAGCGCCGCTTTGCCGTACAGTGCGCCAATACCGGTAGGACCGTACAGCTTATGTGCGGAGAAGGCATAGAAATCGATATCCAGCTGCTGTACGTCCGCCGGGAAGTGGACCACACCCTGGGCGCCATCCACCATCACTACCATCCCGCTCTCATGGGCGAGGCGGATGGCGCGGGCCAGATCCGGGCAGCCGCCGGTGACGTTGGACATCTGCCCGAGCGCGAGAATGCGGCTACGCGGGGTGATCAACTCAGGCAGGCGAGTCACATCCGCCAGGCAGTCTGTGCCAATCGGGAGCTTAACCACCTTTGCGCCGGTCTGTTCGGCCACCATCAGCCACGGCACGAGATTAGCGTGGTGCTCCGCCTCGCTGACGATAATCTCATCGCCCGGCTGCAGGCGCGGGCGGGCATAACATTGCGCCACCATGTTGATGGCTTCGGTGGTGCCCCGCGTCCAGACAATATTTTTGCCGCTTTCAGCGTTAAGCAGACGGGCAACCTGATCGCGCGCCGCTTCATAGCGTGCGGTTAAGCGCTGCGCCTCGGCAAACTGGCTGCGATGCACATTGCCAGCGCTCAGGCTGTAAAACTGGTTGGTGGCCTCAATCACTGCCTGAGGCTTAAGGGCTGTCGCAGCGCTATCAAGATAGACACCGGCATCGGCCAGGGCCGGAAACTGGGCGCGAAAATGGGCAGGGCTGAATGCGTTCATGGAATTCCTCTTCGTGATGATGAGATCGTCGCGCAAATTCCGCAGCAGGGCAAGAAGGTTGATCTCTATCGGAATTGTCTGTTTATCCTGGCGCAACAGACGAAGCAGGTTATGCTGAAATAGAGTCAGGAGAATGTCTTAGCCTGTTAATAAACACGCTTGAAATAGCATTAATTGCTGAAGGAGAAGAAAATGAAAAAGACTATCGCAATCGCCTCTGCCTGTATGCTTACCTTTGCCCTGAGCGCCTGTTCTGGCAACAACTATGTCATGCACACTAACGATGGCCGCTCTATCGTATCAGAAGGTAAGCCGCAAACTGATAATGATACCGGCATGATCTCGTATAAGGATGCTAACGGGAATAAACAGCAGATTAACCGTAGTGATGTGAAAGAGATGGTTGAGCTGAATAAGTAAGGATACAGCAGACAAAAAAAAGCACCGCAATTGGGCGGTGCTACATTAATCACTATGGACAGACAGGGTAAATGTACAGGAAGTGAAAAGGTGGTAGTTTTCCTACCGTGGTCTGAATCGCAGACCAATTGCAAACACAACAACACAACATCACAACCGTAAGCCAAAAGCCCATCAGAACACGCATTCCAAAAAAAGCTTTTCGTTCCGGCTCAGGAAGTGCCGCCACTATAGGTATTTGCTGGTAGTTCCTCAACGGACAATTTATAATGGCTCAGATAAAAAAAACTAATAGGTTAAACGTTGTTTCCTGTTTGTTAAAAGCCGTTAACATCTAAGCCAGATAACCATGTCCAAGCGATTACCACCACTTAATGCATTACGTGTATTTGATGCTGCTGCGCGCCATCTGAGCTTCACGCGCGCGGCCGATGAACTTTTTGTGACGCAGGCCGCAGTCAGTCATCAAATCAAGTCTCTTGAGGATTTTCTGGGCCTCAAGCTGTTCCGCCGCCGCAACCGTTCCCTGCTTCTGACGGAAGAGGGGCAGAGCTATTTTCAGGATATCAAAGAGATATTTTCCCAGCTTACCGAGGCTACCCGTAAGCTGCAGGCGCGCAGTGCCAAAGGGGCACTGACGGTCAGTTTATTGCCAAGTTTTGCCATTCAATGGCTGGTGCCGAGACTCTCAAGCTTTAACTCAGCTTATCCGGGAATCGACGTTCGCATCCAGGCGGTCGACCGTCAGGAAGAGAAGCTGGCAGACGATGTCGACGTAGCGATTTTTTATGGCCGGGGCAACTGGCCAGGGCTGCGTGTTGAAAAATTGTACGCAGAATATTTGCTGCCGGTCTGCTCGCCACTACTCTTAACAGGCGAAAAAGCGTTAAAAACGCCGGACAATCTGGCGCAACACACGCTTTTGCATGATGCTTCTCGCCGCGACTGGCAAACGTATACCCGGCAGCTCGGTCTTAACCATATCAATGTGCAGCAGGGGCCCATCTTCAGCCACAGTGCGATGGTGTTACAGGCTGCCATCCACGGACAGGGCGTGGCGTTGGCAAACAACGTGATGGCGCAGTCCGAAATTGAGGCTGGCCGCCTGGTCTGCCCTTTTAATGATGTTTTGGTCAGCAAGAACGCATTTTATCTGGTTTGTCATGACAGTCAGGCAGAATTGGGTAAAATAGCCGCGTTTCGCCAGTGGATCCTGGCAAAGGCGGCCAACGAGCAAGAAAAATTCCGCTTTCGGTACGAGTAATACTTTCTTTTGCGTGCAGGGCGCGCATAACTTCAGGACAGAAACATGACCAGCCGTTTTATGCTGATTTTCGCCGCGGTGAGTGGCTTTATTTTTGTTGCGCTGGGCGCCTTTGGCGCACATGTATTACGCAAATCCCTGGGTGTGGTGGAGATGGGCTGGATCCATACCGGTCTGGAATATCAGGCGTTTCATACCCTGGCAATCTTCGGACTGGCTGTGGCGATGCAGCGTCGCATCAGCATCTGGTTTTACTGGAGCAGCGTATTTATGGCGCTGGGCACCGTGTTGTTCAGCGGTAGCCTCTATTGCCTTGCGCTGTCGCATTTACGCCTGTGGGCGTTTGTTACCCCGGTGGGCGGCGTCAGCTTCCTGGTCGGGTGGGTATTAATGTTAATCGGTTCGTTCCGTCTGAAACGCAAGGGCGTTGTTCATGAATAAAGTTGTCTTATATTGTCGCCCGGGCTTTGAAAAAGAGTGTGCCGCGGAAATTACTGATAAAGCCGCGAAGCGTGAAGTCTTTGGTTTCGCTCGCGTGAAAGAGAATGCGGGCTACGTTGTTTTCGAATGCTATCAGCCCGAAGATGCCGATAAACTGGTTCGCGAACTGCCGTTCAGCTCGCTGATTTTTGCCCGTCAGATGTTTGTGGCCGGTGAGCTGCTGCAGGATCTGCCGCCAGAGGATCGTATTACCCCTATTGCCGGTATGCTGCAGGGCGTTGTGGAGAAGGGCGGTGAGCTGCGCGTTGAGGTGGCCGATACTAACGAAAGCAAAGAGCTGATGAAGTTCTGCCGCAAATTCACCGTGCCGCTGCGCGCCGCACTGCGTGACAGCGGCGTGCTGACCAACTACGAGACGCCAAAGCGTCCGGTGGTGCATGTCTTCTTTATCGCCCCGGGCTGTTGCTACGCCGGGTATTCCTATACCACCAACAATTCGCCGTTTTACATGGGGATCCCGCGTCTTAAGTTCCCGTCCGACGCGCCGAGCCGTTCCACCCTCAAGCTGGAAGAGGCGTTCCATATCTTTATTCCGGCCGACGAGTGGGATGAGCGTCTGGCAAACGGGATGTATGCGGTGGATCTGGGGGCCTGTCCGGGGGGCTGGACCTATCAGCTGGTGAAACGCAACATGTGGGTCTACTCCATTGATAATGGCCCGATTGCGCAAAGCCTGATGGACACAGGCCAGGTGACCTGGCTGCGCGAAGATGGTTTCCGCTATCGTCCGAACCGCAATAACATCTCGTGGCTGGTGTGCGATATGGTAGAAAAGCCGGCCAAGGTGGCCGCGCTGATGGCTACCTGGCTGGTCAACGGCTGGTGCCGCGAGGCGATTTTTAACCTCAAGCTGCCGATGAAAAAGCGCTACGAAGAGGTTTCCCAGAACCTGGCATACATCCAGACCCAGCTTGCAGAGCATGGCATCAATGCGGAGATCCAGGCGCGTCAACTGTACCACGACCGCGAAGAGGTTACCGTGCATGTACGCCGCTGGTGGGCTGCCGTAGGTGGCCGTCGCGACGAGCGGTAATCTGTACAACGCCCGGAGGCGCTACGCTTACCGGGCCTACAACACCCCTCGTCCCGTAGGCCCGGTAAGCGCAGCGCCTCCGGGCATGACGTCACACTCGCTCTAACCTGAGCTGCTGCAAATTCCCGTCTAGCTGTAAATCCGTCTGCAATCGCGCCACGTCCCGGCAGATAAAGGCCATCTCTTTGTGCGCCTCCAGCTTTTTGCGCCACTTCTCCGGCACCTCATCCAGACGGGCATAAATCCCTTCCAGATCCTGAAAATCAGCCAGCAGTTGGGCGGCACTTTTCGGGCCAATGCCCGCCACGCCCGGCACCCTGGAGCTGCTGATCCCCGCCAGTCCCCAGTAATCCGGCAGCTGCTGGGGTGATACGCCAAACTCACTGGCGATAAAGGGCGCGTCGAGCCAGCGTTTCTGAAAATAGTCGCGAATGCGAATGGTGGGGGAAAGCAGCTGACAATAGCCTTTGTCCGTCGAAACAATGATAGCCTGATGGCCTGCGCTGGCCACTTTGACCGCCAGAGTCGCCGCGAGATCGTCGGCTTCGTTGCCCTGAGCACCCCAGCAGGGAACCCCTCGCTGCTCAAAGGCGGCGCGTATCACAGGCATTTCGGCGTGCAGATCGTCCGGCATCGGCGCGCGGCCAGCTTTGTAATCCGGCAGACGCTGGTGACGCCAGCCGCTGTTGCGGGCTTCATCGTCAAAAACGGCAACCGCATGGCTGGGCTGGCTGTGACGAATAAGCTGCTCCAGAGCATGCAGGCAGGTATCCTTGCAGGGGGTGCCCTGTACCGCATGAATGCGGCGGATAAGATTCAGCGCGTCGACAATAAGCAAATGAACAGCCACAGATAATCCCTCTTATATCCAGTGGATTAAGGGTAACACCGTCGGCAGAATGAAACTACGAGAGGCGGGAAGAACGGGAAGGAGCCTCGCAAAACAAGGCTCCTTTTGAGGCTTAGTCGCAGGTCACGATCTTCATCGCCAGACCACCGCGAGAGGTTTCACGGTATTTGGCGTTCATATCTTTACCGGTTTCATACATGGTCTCGATCACTTTATCGAGGCAGACGCGCGGCTCGCTGGTGCGGCGCAGCGCCATACGTGCGGCGTTCACCGCCTTCACGGAGGCAATGGCATTACGCTCGATACAGGGCACCTGCACCTGGCCGGCAACCGGATCGCAGGTCAGACCGAGGTTATGTTCCATGCCAATTTCTGCCGCAATGCAGACCTGCGCCGGACTGCCGCCCAGCAGCTCTGCCAGACCCGCTGCCGCCATGGAGCAAGCCACGCCCACTTCGCCCTGACAGCCCACTTCGGCGCCAGAGATCGAGGCGTTCATCTTATACAGCGAGCCAATGGCGCTGGTTACCAGCAGATAGCGGGCCAGTGAGTTGGCGTTTACTTCGCGGATAAACTTGTCGTAATAAGCCAGCACCGCAGGAACGATACCGCAGGCACCGTTCGTTGGGGCCGTTACTACGCGGCCACCCGCGGCGTTCTCTTCGTTCACCGCCAGCGCGAACATATTGATCCAGTCCACGACCGCCATCGGATCGCTGGTGGTTTTATCGCTGCTCACCAGCATACGACGCAGGGCCGCAGCACGGCGTGGAACACGCAGTTTACCGGGCAGCACGCCCTCGGTGGTGATACCGCGCTCAATACCGCCGCGCATCACTTCCCAGACGTTAGCAAAGTGCTGTTCCAGTTCTTCTTTGCTGTGTAGCGCCAGCTCGTTTTTCATCATCAGGCCGGAGAGGGAGAGGCCGCTCTCCTGGCAATGACGCTGAAGGTCGGCAGCCGTTTTATACGGGTACGGCACCGCGACAGGCGCGCTCTCTTGCTGCCCAAAATGGTCTTCGTCGACGATAAAACCGCCGCCGATAGAGTAATAGGTTTGGCTGTAAATCGCCTTGTCGCCTGCCAGCGCGGTGATGCGCATACCATTTTCGTGCAGCGACAGGTTGTCGGCGTGGAAATTCATGCAGCGATCAACCGGGAATTCAACTTCATGCTCACCGTTGGCCAGCAGCAGTCGGCCATGGGTGTTAACGTCCTGGATAAAGCCCGGGATGGCGTCAATATCAACACTATCCGGCAGGTTGCCCGCCAGGCCCATAATGATGGCGATATCGGTATGGTGACCTTTGCCGGTCAGCGACAGGGAGCCATAGACATCTACAACTACGCGGGTGGTGTCGTGCAGCATTCCGCGCGCAATAAGATCGTCCGTGAACTGTTTACCTGCTTTCATTGGCCCGACGGTGTGCGAGCTGGAAGGACCAATACCAATTTTAAAAATATCGAAAACGCTAATCATGATGCGTCCGTTGCTTTACGTCAGAGGAGTAGATTGCGCCATCCGAAGATGGCGCGGGAGGCATTACGCGAACAGCGAATAGAAGATAGCGGAGATAGCAATCAGACCCATAACCACAACGAAGACGTTGCTGATCTGGCCGCTGTATTTACGCATCGCTGGCACTTTCTGAATGGCGTACATCGGCATCAGGAACAGGATCATCGCGATGACCGGGCCGCCCAGGGTTTCGATCATGCCGAGGATGCTCGGGTTCAGGGTCGCAACCGCCCAGGTGGTCAGCAGCATGAACAGCGCAGTGATTTTGTTCAGCTTGTTGATTTCAATGCTCTTACCTTTGCCACGCAGAGATTTAATTACCATACCGTTAAAACCTTCACGTGCGCCCAGATAGTGGCCGAGGAAGGATTTAGTGATAGCGATAATGGCAATGATTGGCGCCATCCAGGCAATCACCGGGGCATTAAAGTGGTTCGCCAGGTAAGAGAGAATCGAGATGTTCTGCTCTTTCGCTGCCGCCAGATCCGCCGGGGAGAGGCTCAGTACGCAGCTGAAGACGAAGAACATAACGGTCAGCACCATCATCACGTGAGCGCGAGCCAGGATGCTGGAGCACTTCTTCTCGGCGCCCTGGCCGTACTCTTCACGCTTCGCCACGGCGAAGGAGGAGATGATCGGCGAGTGGTTAAAGGAGAAGACCATTACCGGGATTGCCAGCCACAGGGTCATCCACAGGCCATTACCGGTGGCGGACGCGCTGCTCAGGGAGAGGGTTTCCAGCGCTGCGCCGTTCCACTGAGGGATCAGGTAGCAGGCCAGCACCATCAGGGCGATAACGAACGGGAACACCAGCACGCTCATCGCTTTTACAATCATCTGCTCACCGAAGCGCACGATAGTCATCATGCCGACAATCAGGATCAGCGACAGAATGGCGCGCGGTGGCGGCGTCATGCCCAGCTGGTGGGTCATAAAGCTGTCAACGGTGTTGGTGATAGCCACGCTATACACCAGCAGGATTGGGTAGATGGCAAAGAAGTAGAGCAGGGTAATCAGCTTACCTGCGCCAATCCCGAAGTGCTCTTCAACCACTTCAGTGATGTCTTCGCCCGGATTTTTGCCGGATAGCACAAAACGGGTCAGGCCGCGGTGTGCGAAGTAGGTCATCGGGAACGCAATGATTGCCATGATGATCAGCGGAATTAAGCCGCCAACACCCGCGTTAATAGGCAGGAAGAGAACACCAGCGCCGATTGCTGTGCCGTACAGGCCAAGCATCCACATGGTATCGGTTTTACGCCATCCGCTTCGGGTTTCAATCGAAGCAACGGTGCTGGTTTGAGTGGTTTCCATCTGTGTCTCCAGGAAGTAGCTAATGTCAGGTTTCTGGTCAAATTCGATGCAAAAAGGGCTAATCGTAATATGAAATTCGCTCAGTGACGGTTTTTATATAATTTTTCTCCGTAACTATCGGCGGGCGGAAAGATACATTTTCGTAATGGATCTATCAGTGATCCCGATCTCAAATGCAATAATCTACTTTTGAGGTGGATATCTTTAGACCATTTATCTGCTAATAAAACATCACAGCGAATTTCTGGGCGCGAAGGCTAACATTAACGATATGTAGCGTGATAGAGAGCCCGGGAATATAGGTGTCATACGCTGTAAAAGTGAGTTTTTAGAGGATTTTTTCGTGATTTAAGACGTTTGTAGCTAATAAATAACGCTTAGAAATTGTACGTAATCGTTTGCGTTTGGTTATCTAAACGCAAAAAGATAAGTTACGGTGATATCTCAAGCCACGCCATGTGGCTGAAGGGAATAAAAAAGCCGGGCGGCTGAAGGCGATTCCCGGCGGGGGAGAGTGAGAAGGTGCCCGACACGCAGCCGGGCACGGGTGTTATGCGCAAATCTCGTAGCAGGGGATGTAGGCGCTGCCCGGAAGTTTCATACGATGCTGAGCGACAAAGCCCTGGAGCAGATCGTCCATGCGGCGCATCATTTCGCGGTCGCCATGAATTTTATAGGGACCAAACTCCTCGATGGCCTGGATACCCACCTCTTTAACGTTACCGGCCACGATGCCTGAGAAGGCGCGACGCAGATCGGCGGCCAGCGTTTCAACCGGCTGATCGGGGTAGAGCTTCAGGTTAGCCATATTTTCATGGGATGGCTCAAACGGGATCTGCAGATCGGGCGAAATACGGATCGACCAGTTAAAGCTGTAGGCATCCCCGGTATCCCGGCGGTTCTCTTTCACCAGCGGCATGGCCTTTTTCATCTGGCGTGCCACTTCTGCGGCATCGTCAATAATAATGCGATAGTGACGACGGGCCGTTTCTCCCAGCGTATGCACAATGAACTCATCCAGGACGCGGAAGTAGTCGGCGCTCTCTTTCGGGCCGGTGAGGATCAGCGGCAGCACCTGATCGTGGTTTGCCGGATGCATCAGAATGCCCAGCAGATAGAGCAACTCTTCTGCTGTCCCTACGCCGCCCGGGAAGATGATAATCCCGTGGGCGATACGGACAAACGCCTCCAGACGTTTCTCAATGTCCGGCATGATGATCAGTTCGTTAACCAGCGGATTGGGTGGTTCAGCGGCGATAATAGACGGCTCGGTCATACCGATGAAGCGGCCCTCTTTGTAGCGCTGCTGCGCATGGCCCACTGCCGCTCCCTTCATTGGCGCCTCCATCGCACCCGGGCCACAGCCTGTGCAGATGTTCAGCTCGCGCAGACCCAACTGGGTGCCCACGCGACGGGCGTAGAGATATTCGGTTTCGTTAATGGAGTGACCACCCCAGCACACCACCATGCTTGGCGCTTCGCCCACGTGCAGAGCACGGGCGTTACGCAGAATAGAGAAGACCAGGTTGGTAATATGAACGGAGCTTTCCAGGTTCAGATGCTGAAAACGACCGGCGTTATTGATCTGGCCGTTCACAAACAGGATATCGCGCAGGACCGCAAACAGGTTGGCCTGCAGCGCACGAATGATGCGCCCGTCAACAAAGGCCTCTTCTGGCGGGTTAATCAGTTCCAGCTTTACGCCACGTTCGCGGCGCAGGACATTGATATCAAAGCTTTCAAAGCGCGACAGCAACTCTTTGCTGTTGTCGGTGAGGCTACCGGAGTTCAGAACGGCAAGTGAACAGTTGCGAAACAATTGATAAAGATCGCTGCTGGCCGTGCTCTTGAGCATGTCCACTTCCAGCTGCGACAACATATCCATTGAGCCAAGCGGGCTAATATGTGTAATCAAGTGAGCTCCTTACGGGACGTTTATCGTCTTTCCCCGTTGATTACAATAGCCCTGGCTTATGACCTTTCACAACCTAAAGCGCGGAACATACCGCGCATATTATAAATTTATTTATTTTACTGACGTACTAACCGACCGATGGCAGGAACAAAATCGGTATTGCTGCGCCACGGGTTGATATCCAGTCCGCCGCGTCGGGTATAGCGGGCATAGACGCTGAGCGCCTCCGGCTGGCAGAAATGAAGAATATCGTTGAAGATGCGCTCCACGCACTGCTCGTGGAACTCATTGTGGTTACGGAAGGAGACCAGGTAGCGCAGCAGCTTCTCACGATCGATTTTTGCCCCGCGATACTGGATCTGCACCGAACCCCAGTCAGGCTGATGGGTAATCAGGCAGTTGGATTTGAGCAGGTGGCTGACCAGCGTCTCTTCCACCACTTTGCCGCTGGCACTCTTTTCCAGCCACGCGGTGTCAAACTGATAGTTGTCAATCTCAATATCTTGATCGTCGATGCAGGTGCCGTGGAAGTGGGCGATGGGCTGGCCTTCAAGCTCATCAATCCGGTAGAGCGCCACCGTGACCTTGCCCTGGGCACAGGCGCTTAAATCCCTCTCCAGAGTGCGCTGTACCGCTTCCCAGCTCTCAAAGCGGGTCTGGTTAAAGCTGTTGAGGTAGAGCTTAAAGCTTTTGGACTCCACCAGATTGACGCTGGTGTAATCCAGCTCAACATGACCCACTGCCACCTGCGGTAAACCGCGGGCGTTAAGCCAGGAGAGCTCGTAGAGCGTCCAGATATCTCCGCCGTGGAAAGGCAGGGCATCGGCCTTCAGGCCCAGCGGATCGCGGTTGAGGCTGCGCGGCACCCCCTGCAACAGGCTGGCATCGTAGATGTCGCGGTAGGCTGTGCTTTTGCCCAGCGTCAGGCCCGATAAGGCATCATGGTTTTCGTAAGACATGTTTCATTGTCACTTTAAAGGTAAACTATGGGCTGAGTGTATCCTGGCTTATATGAAGAGAGAAACCGGTGGATAAAGAGACTGCTGCTGCGTTAACCGCATTTACCACGCGTTACTGTGACGCCTGGCATGAACAGAAAGCGTCATGGCCGCAAAGCGAAGAGCTGTACGGCGTGCCTTCACCCTGCATTATCACCTCTTCCGGCGAGACCGTGACCTGGCAGCCGCAGCCGTTTACCGCTGAGCAGAGTGTAAAAGCCATTGAACGTGCCATGGACATTGTGGTACAACCTCCGGTTCACGCGTTCTATACCACACAGTTCGCCGGGGATATGTGCGCTCGCTTTGATAATGAAGCGATGACGCTGCTGCAAACCTGGAGCGAAGAAGACCTGCTGCTCGTGCAGGAGAACCTGATTGGGCACCTTGTTACTCAGAAGCGCCTGAAGCTATCGCCAACGTTGTTTATCGCCACGCTCGACAGTGAAATGGACGTTATCTCTGTCTGCAACCTTACAGGTAACGTGATAAAAGAGACGCTGGGTACGCAGAAGCGTCAGATCCTCTCCGCTTCCCTTGCGGATTTTCTTAATCATCTTCATCCCGTCGTGTAATCCTGCATACTACTGCGCGTGTGAGAGATCTCTTACAGAGTTTGTGAGAGATCGCCCTTATTAGTTGAATGCTTTAACCATCCCGCTATTTAATAATCACTAATTTATCAGTAACTTGTCTTTTTAAAACGCTTAGCACAGATACGCAAACTTTTTAATTTGGCTTACGTAGTACCTTGTAAGACGAAGCGGAATCATGGATTCTATCTCCGTCGACAGGAAGCCGACACAAGAAACGAACATCAGGATGATGACGTTTCTTAATAAGGACACGTCAGGAAGACGCTACAAGGAAGGCTTCAGGATGAAGCAAGAGGATCACGCAGGACGCGTTGAAGGACACCTCCAGGAAGGAGAATGAGAGCCGGTACAGATGTCCGGTGGGTCAGGAAGACCAGGACGCTTCAGGAAGAAGCAGTCACATCAGGACGATGTGCGCAGGATGCAGCGGTCAAGGGAAGACCAGGCCTTAGGGTCAGAGGAAAAGTTGTCACGGATGAGCAGGGAGCACTAAAAGTAGCTGGATTGCTACGAAACGAACCGGGAGCACTGTTTTTACAGTGCTCCCTTTTTTTATTTCTGCGTGGTCTTTGCTATGCTGCGCGCCGTTCACATTTTCAGTTGAGGTTTGTATGACCCATCACGACAACGTGCGCGCGCAACTGCACGCCATTGAAGCTTTACTGCGCGACCATCAGCTGTGGCAGGAGACGGCGCCGCAGCCAGAGGCTTTTGAGAGCACGCAACCTTTCTGTATGGATACCCTGGAGCCGTTTGAGTGGCTGCAATGGGTCCTCATTCCCCGCATGCATGCACTGCTCGACAGCGGCCATCCGCTACCCCAGAGCTTTGCCGTGGCGCCCTATTATGAAATGGCGCTGGACGCTGCTCATCCGTCACGCGACGCGGTGCTGGCCGTGCTGCTGGCCCTCGATACGCTCTTCGGCGACGAAGCATGATCGAGATCCTCTATCAGGATGAGTGGCTGGTCGCTGTTAATAAGCCCTCCGGCTGGCTGGTGCACCGTAGCTGGCTGGACCGGGATGAAAAAGTGGTGGTGATGCAGACGGTGCGCGACCAGATCGGTCAGCATGTCTTCACTGCCCACCGTCTGGACAGACCCACTTCCGGCGTTCTGCTGATGGGGCTCTCCAGCGAGGCCGGTCGACGTCTGGCGCAGCAGTTTGAGCAGCATCAGATCCAGAAACGCTACCATGCGATTGTCCGGGGCTGGCTGACAGAGTGCGCCACGCTCGATTACCCCCTGACGGAAGAGCTGGATAAAATTGCCGATAAGTATGCCCGCGACGACAAAGGCCCGCAGCCCGCGGTAACCGACTATCGCGGCATGGCGACCACTGAAATGCCCGTTCCCACCAGTAAGTTTCCCACCACGCGCTATAGTCTGATTGAACTGGAGCCGAAAACCGGGCGTAAGCACCAGCTGCGACGCCACCTTGCCCATCTTCGCCATCCGATCATCGGCGACAGCAAGCATGGCGACTTGCGGCAAAACCGCAGCGCCGCGGAGCATTTCGGCTGCCATCGTCTGATGCTACACGCCAGCCAGCTGCAACTTATCCATCCGTTTACCGGCAAGCCACTGACGATCCGGGCCGGGCTGGACGAGGTGTGGATGCAGGCGTTGTCACAGTTTGGATGGCGCGGACAACTCCCCGAAAATGAAAGGGTTGAGTTTGACGTAACCAACGTTCAGGATGATCGGAACGAGCGTTTAATCAGGGAGTAAAACATGGCGGTAATCGGAATTTTTGTCGGCACGATGTACGGTAACTCGCTGCTGGTGGCAGAAGAGGCCGAAGCGATTCTGGCAGGCATGGGTCATAAAGCCACGGTCTATGAAGATCCCGATCTGGCCGACTGGGAAAAATATCAGGGCCAGTATGTGCTGGTGGTCACCTCGACAACCGGGCAGGGCGATCTCCCGGACAGCATTGTTCCGCTATTCCAGGGAATTAAAGATAAGCTGGGTTATCAGCCGGAAATGCGTTACGGCATTATTGCGCTCGGTGACAGCACTTACGCGAATTTCTGCGGTGGCGGTAAGCTGTTCGACGCTCTGTTACAGGAGCAAAGCGCGCAGCGCGTGGGTGATATGCTGATGATTGACGCCTCTGAACACCCTGAGCCGGAAGGCGAATCCAATCCCTGGGTTGAACAGTGGGGCACATTGCTAAAATAAGTTCCTGCCCTCCCTGAGCGGAGGGCCAGAACTCTTTGCCAGTTGACAAAGCGACCATGCAGCCAGTATAAGTTAACTGAATCGAGTAAGCTTTGGGCAATCGCCCGTAAATCCTCATCTGAAGCGCGGTTATTAGCAGGCATTTTCACTGCGTCAAGCGACCTGTTTCACACTCCCGTTATTCCCTGGCACTGGCCTCCCCCTTACGGGCAGGCAGTTTTCATTTCCGTGAAGTCTCTTCCATTGTCCTGGGCTTTTGCCACAAACAACCGCACAGAGCCGTGCCAATGTTGTGTTGATGCACGGTGAGAGGGGCCAGGTTCCTTTCTTATACTTTTTCCGCCAGTTAATAAAAATGCAGTCAGTAAGGCGAAACGACCTACATGTTCGAACTGCAAAAACACATACACGTCATTCTGATTACCCTACGGTTGAGCTGTTCAGAATGAACGTAGCGAAAACGCTATGATTCAGGAGTGCAAGAATGAGTTCATTAAGCCAAGCGGCGAGCAGCGCTGAAAAGCGTACTAACGCCCGCTACTGGATAGTGGTGATGCTGTTTATCGTCACATCCTTCAACTATGGCGACCGCGCCACCCTGTCGATTGCCGGTTCAGAAATGGCAAAAGATATCGGTCTGGATCCGGTCGGTATGGGGTATGTTTTCTCGGCATTTTCATGGGCCTATGTTATCGGCCAAATTCCTGGCGGTTGGCTGCTGGATCGCTTCGGTTCAAAACGCGTCTATTTCTGGTCCATTTTCATCTGGTCCATGTTTACCCTGCTGCAGGGCTTTGTCGATATCTTTAACGGCTTTGGCATCATTGTCGCGCTCTTTACCCTGCGCTTCCTCGTCGGGCTGGCAGAAGCCCCATCCTTCCCCGGCAACAGCCGAATCGTGGCTGCCTGGTTCCCGGCTCAGGAGAGGGGAACGGCGGTCTCCATTTTTAACTCTGCACAATACTTTGCCACCGTCATCTTTGCGCCCATCATGGGCTGGCTGACGCACGAGGTGGGCTGGTCGCATGTGTTCTTCTTTATGGGCGGTCTGGGCATTGTGATCAGCTTTATCTGGCTGAAAGTGATCCACGAACCGAACCAGCATCCCGGCGTAAACCAGAAAGAGCTGGACTACATTGCCGCAGGCGGCGCGCTGATCAACATGGATCAGGCGAGCAGCAAAGCGAAAGTCCCCTTCAGCCAGAAATGGGGCCAAATCAAACAGCTGGTGGGTTCCCGCATGATGCTCGGGATCTATCTCGGCCAGTACTGCATCAACGCCTTAACCTACTTCTTTATTACCTGGTTCCCGGTCTATCTGGTGCAGGCGCGCGGCATGTCAATTCTGAAAGCCGGGTTTGTCGCCTCCGTTCCGGCAATCTGCGGCTTTGTCGGCGGCGTACTGGGCGGGGTAATTTCCGACTGGCTGATGCGTCGTACTGGCTCGTTGAATATCGCCCGTAAAACGCCAATCGTGCTGGGTATGCTGCTCTCCATGACGATGGTGATGTGTAACTACGTGAACGCCGAGTGGATGATTATCGGCTTTATGGCGATGGCCTTCTTCGGTAAAGGTATCGGGGCGCTGGGCTGGGCGGTGATGGCAGATACCGCGCCGAAAGAGATCAGCGGTCTGAGCGGCGGTCTGTTCAACATGTTCGGCAACATCTCCGGGATCGTCACCCCGATCGCCATTGGCTACATTGTCGGTACCACCGGTTCGTTCAACGGGGCGCTGATCTACGTCGGTATCCATGCCCTGGTAGCGGTACTGAGCTACCTGGTCCTGGTGGGTGATATCAAACGTATCGAGCTGAAACCTGTTACGGAGCGTTGATGATGAGTATGCAATCCAGCCCTGTCGTCACTGAAATGAAGGTTATCCCGGTTGCCGGCCAGGACAGTATGCTGCTGAACATTGGCGGCGCGCATAACGCCTGGTTTACCCGTAATATCGTGGTACTGACCGATAACGCCGGGAATACCGGCGTAGGTGAAGCGCCTGGCGGCGAGGTGATCTACCAGACCCTGGTGGATGCCATTCCGCAGGTGGTGGGTCAGGAGGTGGCGCGCCTGAACAAAGTGGTGCAGCGCGTACACAAAGGCAACCAGTCTGCCGATTTCGATACGTTCGGCAAAGGTGCCTGGACCTTTGAGCTGCGGGTGAATGCGGTGGCGGCGCTGGAAGCGGCGCTGCTGGACCTGCTCGGCAAAGCGCTGAACGTGCCGGTGTGTGAACTGCTCGGCCCTGGAAAACAGCGCGATGCGGTCACCGTGCTGGGCTATCTCTTCTACCTGGGCGATCGCACCAAAACCGATCTCCCTTACCTGGAACGTTCGCCGGGCAGCCACGAGTGGTATCACCTGCGCCATCAGGAGGCGCTCTCCAGTGAGGCGGTGGTGCGTCTGGCGGAAGCGGCGCAGGATCGCTACGGCTTTAAGGATTTCAAACTGAAAGGCGGCGTTCTGCCGGGCGAGCAGGAAATTGAGAGCGCCCGCGCCCTGAAAAAACGCTTCCCGGATGCCCGCATTACCGTGGATCCCAACGGCGCCTGGCTGCTGGATGAAGCTATCGCCCTGTGCAAAGGGCTGGGCGATGTCCTGACCTACGCCGAAGATCCGTGCGGCGCCGAGCAGGGTTTCTCTGGCCGTGAGGTGATGGCGGAGTTCCGCCGCGCCACGGGCCTGCCGGTAGCGACCAACATGATCGCCACCAACTGGCGCGAGATGGGACATGCCGTCATGCTCAACGCGGTCGATATTCCGCTGGCGGACCCGCACTTCTGGACCCTTTCCGGCGCGGTACGGGTGGCGCAGCTGTGCGATGACTGGGGCCTGACCTGGGGTTGTCACTCCAACAACCACTTTGATATTTCGCTGGCGATGTTTACCCATGTCGGTGCCGCCGCACCGGGCACGCCGACCGCTATAGACACCCACTGGATCTGGCAGGAAGGCGAAGCGCGCCTGACTAAAAATCCACTCGAAATTAAACACGGCAAGATTGCCGTACCTGACGCTCCGGGGCTTGGCGTGGAACTTGACTGGGATCAGATCCACAAAGCGCATGAGGCGTATAAGAAACTGCCAGGCGGCGCGCGTAATGACGCAGGCCCGATGCAGTACCTTATCCCCGGCTGGACCTTTGACCGTAAACGCCCGGCGTTCGGTCGCCACTGATTAAAGGATGGAATTATGAGCACGTCTACTACTCCTGTTGTGACCTCCATGCAGATTATCCCGGTCGCGGGTCATGACAGCATGCTGATGAACCTGAGCGGCGCCCATGCCCCGTTCTTCACCCGTAATATTGTGATTATCAAAGATAACGCCGGTCACACCGGGGTAGGTGAAATCCCGGGTGGCGAGAAGATCCGTAAAACGCTGGAAGATGCGATCCCGTTAGTGGTGGGTCAAACCCTGGGCGCCTATAAAAACGTTCTTAACGCCGTCCGTAACGAATTTGCCGACCGTGACGCAAGTGGCCGCGGGTTGCAGACCTTCGACCTGCGCACCACTATCCACGTGGTGACCGGTATTGAAGCGGCGATGCTCGACCTGCTGGGCCAGCATCTGGGCGTTAACGTCGCCTCCCTGCTGGGTGACGGGCAGCAGCGCACCGAAGTTGAGATGCTGGGCTACCTGTTCTTTGTGGGCAACCGCAAGCTGACCCCGCTGCCGTACCAGAGCCAGCCGGATGAGCAGTGCGACTGGTATCGCCTGCGCCATGAAGAGGCGATGACCCCTGATGCGGTGGTCCGTCTGGCGGAAGCCGCCTACGAGAAGTACGGCTTTAACGATTTCAAACTCAAGGGCGGCGTGCTGGCGGGTGAAGAAGAAGCCGAATCGATCATTGCACTGGCGAAACGCTTCCCACAGGCGCGCGTCACCCTCGATCCAAACGGCGCATGGTCGCTGGACGAGGCGATCCGCATCGGTAAGCGTCTGAAGGGCGTGCTGGCCTATGCGGAAGATCCGTGCGGTGCCGAGCAGGGCTTCTCTGGGCGTGAAGTGATGGCCGAGTTCCGCCGCGCCACCGGTCTGCCAACCGCCACCAACATGATCGCCACCGACTGGCGTCAGATGGGGCATACCCTGTCGCTGCAGTCGGTGGATATCCCGCTGGCGGATCCGCACTTCTGGACCATGCAGGGCTCGGTGCGCGTGGCGCAGATGTGCCACGAGTTCGGCCTGACCTGGGGCTCACACTCCAACAACCACTTTGATATCTCGCTGGCGATGTTCACCCACGTGGCCGCAGCCGCGCCGGGCAACATCACCGCCATCGACACCCACTGGATCTGGCAGGAGGGCAACCAGCGCCTGACCAAACAGCCGTTCGAAATCAAGGGCGGTATGGTGCAGGTACCAACCACACCGGGTCTGGGCGTGGAGCTGGATATGGATCAGGTGATGAAGGCGCACGAGCTCTACCTGCAGCACGGTCTGGGCGCACGCGACGACGCGATGGCGATGCAGTACCTGATTCCGGAGTGGACCTTCAACAACAAACGCCCTTGCATGGTGCGTTAAGTCCGGTGCCGGTTCCTGCGGGAGTCGGCATTATCTCTTGCGTGACGGGTGTATGCTTATGGTAGTCAACATGCGTAAGGACGGCTTATGAAAATAGTGATCGCACCGGACTCTTACAAAGAGAGCCTGAGTGCCCTGGCAGTGGCAACGGCGATAGAGCAAGGATTTTGCGAGATTTTCCCCACGGCGGAGTACGTGAAACTGCCGGTTGCCGATGGCGGGGAGGGCACCGTGGAAGCGATGGTCGCCGCCACCCAGGGTGAAATTATTCAGGTACGCGTAACGGGGCCGCTCGGCGAGCATGTTGACGGTTTTTATGGCCGCTCCGGCGATGGAAAAAGCGCATTCATCGAGATGGCGGCGGCCAGCGGTCTGGAGCTGGTTCCCCCGGCCCAGCGCAATCCGCTGAAAACCACCTCCTGGGGAACCGGGGAGCTGATCCGCCATGCCCTGGATGCAGGCGTAAAACATATCATCATTGGGATTGGCGGCAGCGCCACTAACGATGGCGGCGCAGGGATGGTGCAGGCGCTTGGTGCGAAACTGCTGGACGAACAGGGTCACGCCATCGGTCCCGGCGGCGGTGAACTGGAAAGGCTGGCACGTATCGATATCAGCGGTCTGGATAAACGACTGACGGCGTGCCGCATTGAGGTGGCATGCGATGTCACTAACCCGCTGACCGGCGACAATGGCGCGTCCGCCGTGTTTGGTCCGCAAAAGGGGGCGACCTCAGAGATGATCGTGCGCCTCGATCGCGCGCTGACGCAGTATGCCCGGATCATCGCCCGCGACCTGGACGTTGACGTGCTCGGGCTGGCGGGTGGCGGCGCGGCGGGCGGTATGGGCGCGGCGTTGTATGCGTTTTGCGGCGCGCAGCTGCGCCAGGGTATTGAAATCGTCACCGATGCGCTCAATCTCGACGGCCTGGTGGCCGATGCCGATCTGGTGATCACCGGCGAAGGGCGGATCGACAGCCAGACCGTTCATGGCAAAGTGCCGGTAGGGGTGGCGAAGATTGCCAAACGCTACAATAAACCGGTCATTGGCCTCGCGGGCAGCCTGACGGCGGACGTCGGCGTGGTGCATGACCATGGCATCGACGCGGTGTTCAGCGTGATTTATACCGTCTGTACGCTGGAAGAGGCGCTGGAAGAGGCCGAAGAAAACGTGCGGATGGCGGCCCGCAATATCGCCGCCGTATTAAAAGTGGGAAGGGGGCTGTAATCCCTTCTGTTCCCCCTCTTCCTGTCGGGAGAGGGGCCTTACGACCCCAGCACCTTCATCGCTTCCCGCGTGACGTTATCCATCTCATCCAGCAACTCCAGGAACTCCGGCTCTAGCTCGCTTTCCGGCGTACCGGAACGTAACTGCTGCTCCAGCAGCTGACAGAGATTCTTAAGACGTGGCACCCCGCTGTACCCGCAGCTGCCGTGCAGCTTATGGATCGCCCCGACCAGGTCTTCCGGGTTTTCTCCCACCAGTTGTTCTTCCACTTTATTGCGGATCTCTGGCAGGAACGCGACCAGCATCTGCAGCATCTCCCGCGCGAGGTCATTTTTGCCCGCCGCCTGACGCAGCGCCAGCTGCCAGTCGAGGGTGGCACTGACGTTAGTCACAATCTCCGGGGCCGCCGGCGGAATCTCCGGTGCGGGGATCCAGTTGCCTGTGGTAGGGCCGGGTTTGTAGCGCAGCAGCAGGCTGTGCAGTTTCTCTTCTTCAATCGGCTTCGCCAGATAGTCGTTCATCCCGGCGCTCAGCAGCTTCTCCTTTTGCCCCGCCATCGCATGCGCCGTCACGGCAATCACCGGGGTTTGCTGCTGATGAGGAAGCTGGCGAATCAGTTCACAGGCGCGGATGCCGTCCATACCGGGCATCTGAATATCCATCATGATCAGGTCAAACTGCTTCTCCTTCGCTCGCTCCACCGCCTGCAGACCGCTCTCGCACAGTTCGACATGCTGAACCTGATCCTCCAGCAACGCCCCGATCAGCTTCAGGTTGGCGGGGTTGTCATCCACCGCCATCACGGTCATCGGCAGTTTGCTCTCATCGCTGGTCATCGGTGCGATGTGATGGTTCAGACGGCAATATTCCGTCAGCGTTGGCAACAGGCGCGTGGCCGTCAGCGGTTTCAGCAGGCAGGCGGCCGCCCCGTCATGTTTTAGCTCCTCGGCGTTGATCTGGGCATGGCAGGGCAGGGCCAGCAGCAGGTAATCGGTCATCGAGGCCGCTTTCGCCAGCCGCTCCTCCTGCATGGTCAGATCGCCGGTAAAGGTCACCGGGATCCCCAGCAGCAGGATGTCGTAATGGTCAACCGGCAACGTGGAGAAGTTCGGGCTGTAGACCACCTCCAGCGGCGTCGTGCTTAACACATCGAGCGTGCTTTGCGCGGCGGCGGTATTGGGCTCCACGTACGCCAGCCGTTTACCCTGCAGGCAATCCATGGCCGGACGATCGGTCAGCACGTTCGGATTCAGGTCGAGGTTGATATGGAACCAGAAGGTCGAACCCCGGTTAGGCTGGCTGTGGAAGGAGATATCGCCCCCCATCTCATTAACCAGTTTTTGCGTGATGACCAGCCCCAGCCCGGTACCGCCGTGGCGGCGGGAGATACTGGCGTCGGCCTGGCGGAAGGCCTGGAACAGCCGGGACTGATCGCGCTCAGGAATACCGATCCCCGTGTCGCGGATCTGCACCTCAATCTGCACTTTGGTATTGCTGATGGAGCGTTTTTCGACCAGCACGTCGATGTTCCCGCTCTCGGTGAACTTAATGGCGTTACCCACCAGGTTGGTGATCACCTGTTGCAGGCGCAGCGGATCGCCAATGACGTTGTCCGGCACATCATTTTTAATGTTCAGCGTAAGCTCCAGCCCCTTGTCGTGGGAGGAGTGCGCCAGTAGGGTGACCACCTCATCCAGGGTGTTGCGCAGCGGGAACGGAATACTCTCGAGGATCAATTTGCCCGCTTCGAGCTTGGAGAAGTCCAGTACGTCATTGATGATCGCCAGCAGGTTGTTGGCGGAGCGTTCAATGGTATGCAGGTGGTCACGCTGGGTCGGGTTGAGCTCGGTTTTCAGCGTCAGGCGGGTAAAGCCAATCACCCCGTTGAGCGGGGTGCGCAGCTCGTGGGACATATTCGCCAGGAACTCCGACTTGATGCGTGCCGCCTCCTGGGCGCGTTTTTTAGCCAGATCCAGCTCAACGTTCTGGATCTCCATCTGCTCCAGCGTTTCGCGCAGGTCGGAAGTAGCCTGATCGACGTTATGCTGCATCTCCTCATGGTATGCCGCCAGCGACATGGCCATTGAGTTGATGCCGTTTTTCAGCATATCCAGCTCGCCGAGCATAAAGCCTTCGACGCGGCTGTCGAGCTGGCCCCGGCGGATCCGGTCGACGGTATTTACCATGTTGCGGATGGGGCTGGTTACATCCCGCATCAGACGCCAGCCGAAGATCAGCGCAATGCCGATACAGAACAGCATCATCACCGTGGAGATAAAGATCTCCCGGTACTGTTGCAGCCGCACGGACTTGAGATCCAGCTCCAGCGCCACATATCCCAACAGATTGTTATTGGGCTTAGCGTCCGACGCGGGAGATTCATCCGGTGAATAGCTTTCCGAAATAATAGGGGTGCGCAGGATCATTTTTTCATCCTGGCGGATCACGCTCAGCCGTTTTGGAAACGCCGTACCATCCGGCAGCTTCAGGGTGTCGGGATCAAGCTGAATATTGGAGGTCACAAACAGGTGATTATTTTGGTCATACACTGAAATCGCCCGCACAATGTCCGAATGACGACGGTGCAGAATGCTGATGAGCTGGCCGATGGGCTCGCGATTTTGCAGGTTCATGCCGTACTCGCTGGAGACCGCGAGCGGCTCAATAATGCTGGCACCGGCGTCCTCGAGCTGACGTTGCAGGTCGTTATAACGGTGCACCACGAAGAAGGTACTCAGCAGTAAACCAATGAGTACGGTAGGGGCGAGGATCAAAATCATCATGCGCGCACGCAGGCTGTAGTTGGTCATGGAGTTCCGTTATGGGACAATTAGAGTCAATATGTTCATTTGAGAAAATTCCCGGCGATGGCGCAATTCTACTCTGCAAAGCGACGCGTGACGACGCGTCAGATCATAACTGTTGAAGTGACAGACCTCGATCCGTTCGGACAGGGGGTGGCGCGCCACGAGGGCAAGACCGTATTTATTCCCGGCCTGCTGCCCCAGGAGCGTGCGGAAATCACCCTGACGGAAGAGAAACGTCAGTACGCACGCGGGCAGGTAAAGCGCCGTCTTAATGATAGCCCGGAACGTGAAACGCCTCGCTGCCCGCACTTTGGCGTCTGCGGCGGCTGCCAACAACAGCACGCCAGCGTCGCGCTGCAGGAGCGCAGCAAAAGCAACGCCCTGGCGCGCCTGCTGAAGCACGACGTTGATGAAGTGATCGTAGATAAACCCTGGGGCTACCGCCGCCGGGCGCGTCTGAGCCTCAATTATCAGCCGAAAACCGCGCGTCTGGAGATGGGCTTTCGCAAGGCCAACTCCAGCGACATCGTTGATGTCAGAGCGTGCCCCATTCTGGTGCCCCGTCTTGAGGCATTGCTGCCAGAGGTGCGCAAATGCCTCTCTGACCTGCAGGGCGTCCGCCATCTTGGGCACGTTGAGCTGGTGCTGGCGAACAGTGGCCCGCTGATGGTGCTGCGCCATACGGCGCCGCTGTCGGCCCGGGATCGTGAAAAACTGGAACGCTTTTCGCATTCTCATGACCTTGCGCTTTATCTCGCCCCGCAAAGCGAGATACTTGAGCAACTGAGCGGCGAAACGCCCTGGTATGATTCAGACGGGCTACGCTTAACGTTCAGCCCGCGCGACTTCATTCAGGTTAACGACGGCGTTAACCAGCAGATGGTCGCGACCGCGCTGGCGTGGCTGGATATTCAGCCGGAGGACCGGGTACTCGACCTGTTTTGCGGGATGGGCAACTTTACCCTGCCGCTGGCAAAACGGGCACGAAGCGTGGTCGGCGTTGAAGGCGTGGCGGCGCTGGTGGAAAAGGGGCGCGATAACGCTGTTCACAATGCGCTGCAAAACGTGACATTTTTTCACGAAAATCTTGAAGAGGATGTTACCCAGCAGCCATGGGCGGCGCACGGTTTCGATAAAATCCTGCTTGATCCGGCACGCGCGGGCGCGCCAGGCGTGATGCAGCATATTATTAAACTGGCGCCCAAACGCGTGGTCTATGTTTCCTGTAATCCGGCAACGCTTGCCCGCGATAGCGAGGCGTTATTAGCGGCGGGTTACCAGATTCAGCGTCTGGCAATGCTTGATATGTTCCCGCACACTGGGCATCTGGAATCAATGGCGTTGTTTGAACACAATTGATGAGTTTCGGCTTGTCGAATTCGACAGGCAGGGGTCCCTAAAGGAGAGGACAATGGTTGCGGTAAGAAGTGCACATCTCAATAAAGCTGGTGAGTTTGACCCACAAAAATGGATCGCAAGTCTGGGGATTGCCAGCCAGCAGTCGTGTGAACGCTTAACCGAAACATGGGCCTACTGTCTGCGCACCACGCAGGGGCATCCCGATGCCGAGCTGCTGCTGTGGCGCGGCGTAGAGATGGTTGAGATCCTCTCCATGCTGAGTATGGATATCGACACCCTTCGTGCGGCTATGCTCTTCCCGCTGGCCGACGCCGAGGTGGTCACAGAAGAGGTGCTGCGCGAAAGCGTCGGGAAATCGATCGTGGCGCTGATCCACGGCGTGCGCGATATGGCGGCCATCCGTCAGCTCAAAGCCACCCACACCGATTCGGTCTCGTCTGAACAGGTGGATAACGTGCGTCGTATGCTGCTGGCGATGGTGGATGATTTCCGCTGTGTGGTCATTAAGCTTGCCGAACGCGTCGCCCACCTCCGGGAAGTCAAAGACGCGCCGGAAGACGAACGCGTGCTGGCGGCGAAAGAGTGCACCAACATCTATGCCCCGCTGGCGAACCGTCTGGGCATCGGCCAGCTGAAATGGGAGCTGGAGGATTACTGCTTCCGCTACCTGCACCCGGCGGAATACAAACGCATTGCTAAGCTGCTGCACGAACGCCGTATCGATCGGGAACACTACATCGATGAGTTTGTCGGCGGCTTACGTAAATCGATGAAAGAAGAGGGGGTGAAGGCTGAAGTCTATGGCCGTCCGAAGCATATCTACAGCATCTGGCGCAAAATGCAGAAAAAGCATCTCGCCTTTGACGAGCTGTTTGATGTGCGCGCCGTGCGTATCGTCGCCGAGCGGCTGCAGGACTGCTACGCCGCGCTGGGGATTGTCCACACCCATTACCGCCACCTGCCGGATGAGTTTGACGACTATGTCGCCAATCCGAAACCGAACGGCTACCAATCGATCCATACCGTGGTGCTGGGGCCGGGCGGCAAAACCGTCGAAATCCAGATCCGTACTAAGCAGATGCATGAGGAGTCCGAGCTCGGCGTCGCCGCGCACTGGAAGTATAAAGAGGGGCCCACAAGCGGGGCGCGCTCCGGGCACGAGGATCGTATCGCCTGGCTGCGTAAGCTGATTGCGTGGCAGGAGGAGATGGCCGACTCCGGTGAAATGCTCGACGAATTGCGCAGCCAGGTCTTTGACGACCGGGTCTACGTCTTTACGCCGAAAGGCGACGTGGTTGACCTGCCGGCAGGCTCAACGCCGCTCGACTTCGCCTACCATATCCATAGCGATGTGGGGCATCGCTGCATCGGCGCCAAAATCGGCGGGCGTATCGTGCCGTTCACCTACCAGCTGCAGATGGGCGACCAGATTGAGATCATCACCCAGAAACAGCCGAACCCGAGCCGCGACTGGCTGAACCCGAACCTCGGCTATGTCACCACCAGCCGCGGGCGCTCAAAAATTCATGCCTGGTTTCGCAAGCAGGATCGCGACAAGAATATTCTTGCCGGACGCCAGATCCTCGATGACGAGCTGGAGCATTTAGGCATCCACCTGAAAGAGGCAGAAAAATTCCTTCTGCCGCGCTACAACTTTAACGAGCTGGATGAGCTGCTGGCCGCCATTGGCGGTGGGGATATTCGTCTTAACCAGATGGTGAATTTCCTGCAGGCGCAGTTCAACAAACCGAGCGCGGAAGAGCAGGATGCGGCGGCGCTGAAGCAGCTTCAGCAGAAGAGCTACGCCCCCTCGCACCGTGGCAAAGAAAAAGACAAAGGCAGAGTGGTGGTGGAGGGCGTCGGCAACCTGATGCACCATATTGCCCGCTGCTGCCAGCCAATCCCGGGGGATGAGATTGTCGGCTTTATCACCCAGGGGCGCGGGATCTCCATTCACCGTGCGGACTGCGATCAGCTGGACGATTTACAGTCTCACGCGCCGGAACGCATCGTGGATGCGGTGTGGGGCGAGAGCTATTCCGCCGGTTATTCACTGGTAGTGCGGGTCTCAGCCAACGATCGCAGCGGCCTGCTGCGCGATATCACCACCATTCTGGCGAACGAGAAGGTGAACGTGCTGGGCGTCGCCAGCCGCAGCGATACGCGGCAGCAGCTCGCCACCATTGATATGACCATCGAAATCTATAACCTGCAGGTGCTGGGCCGTGTGCTCGGCAAGCTGAACCAGGTGCCGGATGTGATCGACGCCCGTCGTCTGCACGGCGGATAATCGCACCTTCTTTTGTAGGCCGGGTAAGGCGCAAGCCGCCACCCGGCATTTTTTTATCAGGACAAAACTATGACCCAAATCGACCGCCTGCTCGGCATTATGCAACGTCTGCGCGACCCGGAAAACGGCTGTCCGTGGGATAAAGAGCAGACTTTCGCCACCATCGCCCCCTACACGCTTGAAGAGACCTACGAGGTATTGGACGCTATCTCCCGGGAAGATTTTGACGATCTGCGCGGCGAGCTGGGAGACCTGCTATTCCAGGTGGTGTTCTATGCGCAGATGGCCCAGGAGGAGGGACGCTTCGATTTCAACGATATCTGTGCCGCCATCAGCGACAAGCTGGAGCGCCGTCACCCGCACATCTTTGGTGATGCCACCGCCGAAAACAGTACCGAGGTTCTGGCCCGCTGGGAACAGATTAAAAGCGCGGAACGGGCTGAAAAGTCGCAACATTCGGCGCTGGACGATATTCCGTTAAGCCTGCCGGCGCTGATGCGCGCGCACAAGATTCAGAAACGCTGCTCGACGGTGGGGTTTGACTGGACATCCTTAGGCCCGGTGCTCGACAAAGTGCATGAAGAGATTGACGAGGTGATGCACGAAGCGCAGCAGGCGGTAGTGGACCAGGAGAAGCTTGAAGAGGAGATGGGCGATCTGCTGTTTGCCACCGTCAATCTTTCTCGTCATCTGGGCGTCAAAGCCGAAATGGCGCTGCAGAAAGCGAACCTCAAATTCGAGCGCCGCTTCCGGGAAGTGGAGCGCATTATCGCGGCGCGCGGCCTGGAAATGACCGGCGTGGACCTCGACGCGATGGAAGAAGTCTGGCAGGAAGTAAAACGCCAGGAATCTGATCTCTAACGGGTTTTTGCGATCAAGCGCAATTTGTGTGATTTTTTAAATGACAAGCGCTTGATTTGCGTCAAAAACATTTACCCAAAAGGGGCTATTTTCTCACTCCCAATATGAGTCAAAGCCTGAGACAGGAGACGGAGAATGAAAGTTTGTGGCGCTCGCCGTGTTCGGGTATACTACTTTCCCGTCCTGGTTATTCCATCGTTTCACCCTAACTTCTCAGGTTCAGCATGACAACGAACTATATTTTTGTGACCGGCGGGGTTGTATCCTCTCTGGGTAAAGGCATTGCCGCAGCCTCCCTCGCAGCCATTCTTGAAGCCCGTGGCCTCAATGTGACCATGATGAAGCTGGATCCGTACATCAACGTCGATCCAGGTACCATGAGCCCGATCCAACACGGGGAAGTGTTCGTTACTGAAGACGGCGCTGAAACCGACCTGGACCTGGGTCACTACGAGCGCTTCATTCGCACCAAAATGACCCGCCGTAACAACTTCACGACTGGCCGTATCTACTCCGACGTTCTGCGTAAAGAGCGTCGCGGTGACTACCTGGGCGCAACCGTTCAGGTTATCCCACACATCACCAACGCCATTAAAGAGCGCATCATTGCTGGTGGTGAAGGCCACGACGTCGTGCTGGTAGAAATCGGCGGTACCGTAGGCGATATCGAATCCCTGCCGTTCCTCGAAGCGATCCGTCAGCTGGCGGTTGATATTGGTCGCGAACACGCGCTGTTCATGCACCTGACCCTGGTGCCTTACATGGCTGCCGCAGGTGAAGTGAAAACCAAACCGACTCAGCACTCCGTTAAAGAGCTGCTCTCCATCGGTATTCAGCCAGATATTCTGGTCTGCCGCTCCGATCGTGCGGTTCCGGCCAACGAACGTGCAAAAATTGCATTGTTCTGTAACGTGCCAGAAAAAGCCGTTATTTCAATGAAAGATGTCGATTCCATTTATAAAATCCCGGGCCTGTTGAAATCACAGGGCCTGGACGATTATATTTGTAAACGATTCAGCTTGAACTGTCCGGAAGCTAACCTGTCTGAATGGGAACAGGTTATTTACGAAGAAGCGAACCCGGCAGGCGAAGTGACTATCGGTATGGTCGGCAAGTACATCGAACTGCCGGACGCCTATAAGTCCGTTATCGAAGCGCTGAAACACGGTGGCCTGAAAAACCGCGTAACCGTCAACATCAAGCTGATCGATTCGCAGGATGTTGAAACCCGCGGTGTAGAAATTCTGAAAGATCTGGATGCTATTTTGATCCCTGGCGGCTTCGGCTACCGTGGCGTTGAAGGCAAGATCGCCACCGCACGCTATGCGCGTGAAAACAATATTCCTTACCTCGGCATTTGCCTGGGTATGCAGGTTGCACTGATTGAATTTGCCCGTAATGTGGTGGGCATGGAAAACGCGAACTCTACGGAATTTGTGCCAGACTGTAAGTACCCTGTTGTGGCGCTGATTACCGAATGGCGCGACGAAGAAGGTAACGTCGAAGTCCGTACCGAGAAAAGCGATCTGGGTGGCACGATGCGTCTGGGTTCTCAGGCTTGCCAGCTCTCTGATGACAGCCTGGTACGCCAGATGTACGGTGCGCCAGTCATCACTGAACGCCATCGTCACCGTTATGAAGTGAACAACCTGCTGTTGAAACAAATTGAAGCTGCGGGTCTGCGTATTGCGGGCCGCTCCGGGGATGATCAGTTGGTCGAGATCATCGAAGTGCCGAACCACCCGTGGTTCGTTGCCTGCCAGTTCCACCCGGAATTTACTTCTACGCCGCGTGATGGACATCCGCTGTTTGCTGGCTTTGTGAAAGCCGCGACGGAGTTCCAGAAGCGTCAGGCGAAGTAAGAAAAGTTAGAACGGCAACGCGTACCAGAGGTACGCGTTGTTTGTCTGGAGTTTTAGTTTAACTTGTACTGAGGAAAATCTAATGTCCAAAATCGTTAAAGTCATCGGTCGTGAAATCATCGACTCCCGTGGTAACCCGACTGTTGAAGCCGAAGTACACCTGGAAGGTGGTTTCGTAGGTATGGCTGCTGCGCCGTCAGGTGCTTCTACTGGTTCCCGCGAAGCGCTGGAACTGCGCGATGGCGACAAATCCCGCTTCCTGGGCAAAGGCGTAACCAAAGCGGTTGGCGCAGTAAACGGTCCTATTGCTCAGGCAATCCTTGGCAAAGATGCCAAAGATCAGGCTGGCATTGACAAGATCATGATCGATCTGGACGGTACTGAAAACAAATCTAACTTCGGTGCGAACGCAATCCTGGCTGTTTCCCTGGCTAACGCCAAAGCAGCAGCTGCTTCTAAAGGTCAGCCACTGTTCGAACACATTGCTGAACTGAACGGCACTCCAGGCAAATACTCTATGCCAGTTCCGATGATGAACATCATCAACGGCGGTGAGCACGCTGACAACAACGTCGACATCCAGGAATTCATGATTCAGCCGGTTGGCGCGAAAACTGTTAAAGAAGCCATCCGTATGGGTTCTGAAGTTTTCCATCACCTGGCAAAAGTTCTGAAAGCCAAAGGCATGAACACCGCTGTTGGTGACGAAGGTGGTTATGCACCTAACCTGGGTTCTAACGCCGAAGCACTGGCCGTAATCGCTGAAGCAGTTAAAGCAGCAGGCTACGAGCTGGGCACCGACATCACCCTGGCGATGGACTGTGCAGCATCTGAATTCTACAAAGACGGTAAATACGTTCTGGCTGGCGAAGGCAACAAAGCCTTCTCTTCCGAAGAGTTCACTCACTTCCTGGAAGAGCTGACCAAACAGTACCCAATCGTCTCCATCGAAGATGGTCTGGACGAGTCTGACTGGGATGGTTTCGCATACCAGACTAAAGTCCTGGGCGACAAAATCCAGCTGGTTGGTGATGACCTGTTCGTAACCAACACCAAAATCCTGAAAGAAGGTATCGAGAAAGGCATCGCTAACTCCATCCTGATCAAATTCAACCAGATCGGTTCTCTGACCGAAACTCTGGCTGCGATCAAAATGGCGAAAGACGCTGGCTACACTGCCGTTATCTCTCACCGTTCAGGCGAAACTGAAGACGCGACCATCGCTGACCTGGCTGTTGGTACCGCTGCTGGCCAGATCAAAACCGGTTCTATGAGCCGTTCTGACCGTGTTGCTAAATACAACCAGCTGATTCGTATCGAAGAAGCGCTGGGCGAGAAAGCACCTTACAACGGTCGTAAAGAGATCAAAGGTCAGTAATTCACGCTGAACTTTCATCTTTAGAAAAACCCGCTTCGGCGGGTTTTTTTTTATCATTACACCGTCGGTACGCGATGACGTGTGCATACCGCCTGTTCAATAATTTCGGCAGCCCGTGCTGCCCCTCCGGCATTTATCAGCTGAGTCTGGAGGGCGGTGATGCGCTGCGTGTACTGCTTATTTTCCAGCAGGTCGAGAAGATGCTGGCTGAGCGTGCGGCTCGGCGAAAAACGGCAGGCCTTCAGGCCAATGCCGCTGAAGACCACTCGGGCGGCGACGCCTGGCTGATCAAACGCCAGAGGTACGGCGAGGATCGGCGTGGCGGTGGCGATGGCATCCATAACCGTATTCAGCCCTGCGTGGGTGATGACGGCGCTGGCATCGCGCAAGACCGCCAGCTGATCGGTAAATCCTACGGTTTGCGCCCCCGCACGCGCCAGCCGGGCGGTTTGACTTGCATTGAGTCTGTCACAGTGGGCAATAAGCAAGGGCACACCAGCCTGTCGGCAGGCGCGGGCAATCGTGCGGAACAGCCCGTAGCGGTAGCCCTGGAGCGTGCCCAGTGAGGCAAAAACAAACGGCTTCTTATTGCCGGTAGAGACCGTTGGCGGATCGTAGCGTAGCGGGCCTACCGCATGGAAGCAGGCGGGCAAGGTGCGTGGAAAATCAAAGCCCGGGATGGTCTGGCTGATTTGCGCCAACGGCGACAGGCATTGATCCAGCCTGGTGCGCGAGGGTAGACCAAACGCCCGGGCATGACAGGCAATGACCCGCCCCTGTTTCGACATCAGCCAGTCATAAACATCCGCGCTGGAGGCGTATAATTTCCGGCTGCGATTGCTGGTGCCATAGCGAAAAGGCATCACCGGCAAGGGAATGGTGTTATCCCGGTTTACCGGCAGGGCGCAGCAGATAGAGATAAAGGGCAGGTTGAGCGCTTGTGCAACCAGCCCTCCTGCCGGCTCCATCTGATCGACAATCACGGCGTCAATATTGTGCTGTTTGAAGGCGAGAGGCAGTTCACGGCACAGCATATCGGTAACGCTTGCCATGTCTGATATCAGGCGGAAAAAACCCGGCTCGTGCATCGCAGACGGCGTCGGGTGACCCACGGCGATGAAGTGCGCCTGCGGTTCCCTGAGCAGCGTGCGGGCCTCTTCCTGCTGAAAAAAAGTGACCCGATGGCCGCGCACGATAAGGTGTTTTGCCAGTGCTTCCATAGCGCGCATATGGCTGTATAACGGTAGCGTTATTACCGCAAAATGGCTCATTCTGCTTGTCCAGTATTCTGATGGCTACTCAGTCAAAGGGGTTAACGTCGACAGCCGGGTGGGCGATATCTTAAAAGCGTAGCGTAAGTTTTAATGTTTTTAACATTGCCTTCTGACCACGGCTTTCCACCCTAAGGCTGTTAACCTGGCTATCCTTAAACTGACCGGAATAAAATCGTGACGGGGGTTGTTTTGCCTGATTATGTGCGATCTGCAATAATGCCCCCCCCGTAAATCTGACCAGAGATAACTATGCAGTACCCGATTAACGAGATGTTCCAGACCCTGCAAGGCGAGGGTTACTTCACCGGCGTTCCCGCTATTTTTATTCGTCTGCAGGGATGCCCGGTTGGCTGTGCCTGGTGTGATACCAAACATACCTGGGAAACGCTTAGCGATCGGGAAGTGTCACTGTTCAGCATTCTGGCGAAAACCAAAGAGAGCGACAAATGGGGCGCAGCAAATCCGGAAGATCTGCTGGCGATCATTGGTCGTCAGGGCTGGACGGCGCGCCATGTGGTGATCACCGGCGGTGAACCTTGCATTCACGATCTGATGCCGCTCACCATGCTGCTGGAGAAGAACGGCTTTAGCTGTCAGATTGAGACCAGCGGCACCCATGAAGTGCGCTGCTCCCACACCACCTGGGTGACGGTATCGCCAAAAGTCAATATGCGTGGCGGTTACGACATCCTCTCCCAGGCGCTGGAGCGTGCCGATGAGATCAAACACCCGGTCGGGCGCACGCGCGATATCGAAGCGCTGGACGAGCTGCTGGCAACGCTGACGGACGAAAAACAGCGCGTTATTGCGCTGCAGCCCATCAGCCAGAAAGAGGATGCCACCCGTCTGTGTATTGAGACTTGTATTGCGCGTAACTGGCGTCTGTCGATGCAGACGCACAAATACCTGAACATCGCCTGATAGCCCTGCGGCCTCTGTTACTAAGGGGCCCGCAATTTGGGTAATAACGCCCAGGCCACCACCGCCGAACCGAGACAAATCGCACTGTTAAACAGCAGCGCGTACTGTGCGGCGCTGGCCATGCCCAGCGGCAGCAGCAGGGCATACAGTGAAGCCGTTACGGCGATCCCCATTGCTCCGCCCAGCGAACTGCCCATCTTATAGATCCCTGATGCCACCCCAACTTTGCTCTCTGGGGCGTTCATCACCGCCGTGTCTGTCGATGGCGTGGCATAACAGCCCAGCCCGAGGCCAAACAGGACGTTGCTGAAAAAGACGGTCACGATATAGATCTCTTTGCTCAGGAAAGTGCAGGAGATAAAGGTGATGCCGATTGCGGTCAACACCGGGCCGGTCATCATCGGCAGGCGGGCGCCATAGCGTTGAAGCAGCTTTTCTCCAACGCGAATCATGGCGAGCACCGTCACCAGATACCCCAGCGTCATCATTCCGGTTTGTAAAGGCGTCAGATGATGGCCCTGCTGTAACCAGATGCTGGTGATCATCATGGTGCCAATACAGCCGTTGAGCATGAAGTTTGAGAGCACCGCCGCGCTGTAGGCCCGGTTTTTAAACAGCGCAAAATCAATCAGCGCCGCATCGCCTTTGCGCAGGCCGGTATAGATAAAACCGAGTGCCGCGAGGATCGTTGCCCCCAGCACCGTCAGTGACAGGCCGCTGCCCCAGCCCCAGCTATGCCCTTTGCTGATAAACAGGTTGAGCAGCACCAGCATACAGACAAAACTCACCAACCCGCCAATATCCAGCTTGTGCTGACCAGCACTGGCGCTTCGGCTTTCCGGCGTACCGCGGATCAACAGCAGTGCAGCCAGGGCCATCGCGATGGAAAAAACAAAAATCCAGCGCCAGCCCAGGCTGGTGGCAATCGCGCCGCCAACAAACGAGCTCAGGCCACTGCCGCCCCAGGAGCCAATGACCCAGAAGCTGATCGCCCGCTGGCGCGCTTTACCGTCGTACCAGGTTTTAATCAGCGCCAGTGTCGCGGGCATAATGCAGGCTGCCGACAGCCCCTGGATCGCCCGTCCCAGCAGGAAAAGCACCGGTTCCCGGGTCAGAAACAGCAGGCCGCTGCCGATGATACTCAGCACCAGGCCGATAACCGTCAGGCGCACGCGGCCAAACTTATCGGCAAAGCCACCGCTGGCAACCACAAAGCAGCCGCTGAATAACGCGCTGAGACTGACTGCCAGCGTGAGCGTCTCCAGGGATATGTCGAGGCTATTTTTCATGGCCGGCACGACGTTAATCACCGACTGGGCAAATAACCAGAATGTCAGAACGCTCAGAACAATACCCGCCAGCAGTCGATCGTTACCTGCGAAAGCCGGGGTGCCTGTCAGGGGAACGGTACTCATTGTGCAGCCCTCCTGGGGATATGGGATCAACGCAGATAGTGTTCGGTCAGGGCGCTCCAGAGTGCGGCGCCGGTGATCAGGATCTTGTCGTTAAAGTCATAGCCCGGGTTATGCACCATGCAGCGATCCGCTTCATCGCCAGCGCCGATGGTGAAGTAACAGCCGTCAGGGTTCTTTTCAAGCATAAAGGCGAAGTCTTCACTGCCCATGAATGAACCGATAGCGGCCACAGCATCCTGTCCGAACAGATCCTGGGCGACGGTACGCACCATCTCGTTGGCCGCAGGATTATTGATGAGCACCGGGCTGCCGTTGATATGACGGATGGTGGCCGTGGCGTTGAAGCTCTCTGCCTGCGCAACGGCGATATCGTGGATGCGCTGCAGAACGGTTTGACGCACCTTTTCGTTCAGGGTGCGCACGGTCAGTTTCATCAGAACTTTGTCGTTGATGATGTTGGGCGCATGACCGGCCTGAATACTGCCGACCGTCACCACGGCGGGTTCAAATGGAGTGATATTGCGCGACACAATCGACTGCAGGGCGAGGGTAATATGGCAGGCCACCAGCGTCGCATCGACGGTATGTTCCGGCAGGGCACCGTGCCCACCCACGCCATTAACTTCAATGTGTATAGTGTCCGAGGAAGCCATCATGGCGCCATCGCGCAGGCCAATTTTGCCCAGTTTCTGCCCCGGCATATTATGCAGGCCAAAAATATGGTCGCAGGGGAAGGTCTCAAACAGGCCATCTTCGACCATCACCCGTCCGCCATACATGAGCTCTTCCGCTGGCTGGAAAATCAGGTGCAGCGTGCCGTTAAAGTTGCGGGTGCGCGCCAGGTACTCGGCGGCATAGAGCAGGGTGGTGGTGTGGCCGTCGTGACCGCAGCCGTGGAATTTGCCTTCAACGGTGCTGCTCCACGCTTTGCCGCTCTCCTCCTGCATCGGCAACGCATCCATATCGGCGCGAAGACCAAGACGTTTGCTGCCGTTGCCCACTTTCAGGGTGCCGACCACCCCGGTTTTTGCCATCCCGTGATGTACCTCATATCCCCATTGCTGAAGCAGTTCCGCAACGCGCTGGCTGGTTTGCTGCTCCTCAAAACCGATCTCAGGATGCTGATGAAAATGTCGCCGCAGCTCAATAAACTGCGCTTCGTTGCCCTGCAGTGCTTCAACAATCGGATGTGTCATTTTTGTTATCCTTTTTTTATCAAACAATGCTAATTTCGAGTTTATGCCGATCGCAGCGACGGAAAATGCACTTTTTTGTTGTGAAGCGACGCATTATTTCTGATTGTTTTTCATACAATTCCGTTATAACAAAAAACAGCGCGTCATAATTTGTCTTCCCTGGAGGAACACATGGAGCATCGGGGTAGCGAGTTTTGGGTGAAGGTGCAGGATATTCGTCAGTTTCATCAGGAGGAGGACGACGCGCTGACGCTGCTGTGGCTGCTGGAAGGGAGCGCCGACCTGCACACCGACCAGCGGCAGATGACCCTGACAGCGGATAGCCTGACGATCGTTAATCGCAATCAACGCTGGCAGCTCACCAGCGAGAGCGGCAATACGACGATGTGTGTCATGCTTTCCGGGCGCTGGATCCAGCAGCTCTGTAGCGACTTTTTTACCCATGATTACGCCATCCCGCCCGAAGCCGGGAGCGGCTGGCCTCCTGGTGATGAGCTACGCCATCTTCTGCGCCAACTGCTGGTCTGCACCCTGATCAACGATCAGCATCGCTACCGGCTGGAGGCGACCCGCTGGCTGAGCGAGATCCTGCTCCTGCTGACCAGCCGGTTTCAGCAACCCGCCCGCCTGCTTCTGCGGGAACATCATCCGGGCGTAAGCAAACGCATCGCCCGAGTGGTGGAACGCATCAACGCCAGCTACACCCGACGCATTACGCTTGCTGAAATCGCCGGAAGCGAATTTGTTTCAGAAGCCTGGCTCTCCCGTCTTTTTCGCAAAGAGATGGGCGTCAGTTTTATGCAGTACATTACCACCCTGCGCCTTGAGAAGGCGGCCGACGCGCTTCGCCTGACCAACCGTCCGCTGCATCAGATTGCGCTGGAGCAGGGGTTCGCCAGTACGCGGATGATGAGCGATCTGTTCCGGCGTCATCACCAGATGGCCCCGGGAGCGTATCGCAAACAACGTCGTCATCACGCCGGGATGCCCCGTCTACGTCCAGGCAATGGGGAGCAGCGTTATCCGGTGGCAGTGGACAAGCTCTTCAGCCTGCTAAATGAAGCCGAAACGCGCGGTCGGGAGCCGTTGCCATTAACCCCGCATCCGGTGCAGGAGAGGGTGCTCGATCTGCATCTTCTCAAGCCCGCCGCGCCGCTGCGTCATACCCGAATGGTAGTGACGGTGCGTGAGCTGGACGATCTGCTGCGGGAGGATGTGCGCCGGGAGCTGGAAAAGCTGGGGGAGGCGATGCCTCTTTTCGGGATTGATATCGCTGAGCCATTTCTCAGTAGCCGCCTGTTTGCCAGCGGCTGGGACGATCCGCTGATGGCAGGTTATGCCTGCTGGTACAACCTTCATCAGGTCTTCAGCTGGCTTGCTCAAAAACAGTGGACGGTGCTGCTGCATACCGGCCTGACAACCCGCACCGACCTGCTGGCGCGTTTCTTACAGCAGTCGGTCAATCACTTTTCGCCTGAGATTACCGATCGCTGGCAATTTGTGATGCACTGGTCAACGCAGGCGAGCGAGGAGACAAGAGCGCAGGTCTGGCAGGCTCAGCGGGCGACGCTGCGGGAATATCTGCCGCAGGCGACGTTCGGCGTGTGGCACAGTTTTGCGCCCGGGCACACGGGGCATAACGATGAGGCTCTGCTGGACTCGACTCTCCTCACCCAGGCCGATTTTTTGGCCTGTCCGGCCGATGCCAATGAGCTTCTCGATCTGGCGCAGCTGGATCCGGCTCATCTCTCTTCCTCTGAAAACTATCCGGTGCAGAAGGTCCGGCAGATCCTGACCTCGCTTCGTCAGCGAAAGCTCTCGCTTCCGGTATGGCTGCTGTCGTGGAATACCCTCACCGGCAACACGCGCGCCACCAACGGCTGGTTTTTTCGTGGGGCACTGCTGATGCAAAACCTGCTCGGACTGTCGGAACAGGTGTGGCTGGCCGGGTTCTGGCTCAACTCGGGCTTACAGGGGGAAGCGCGGGCCAACAATACCATCGATACCTCGAGCCTGGCGCTGCAGTATAACCACGGCCTGCCGCGCCCGATCTATTGGGTAGTCTGGCTGTGGCGACGCCTGCGCGGTGAGGTGTTAGTCAACGAAAAGAATCTTCTGCTATTGCGCCACCACAACGGATACCAACTGCTGCTGCGCAATACGGTGGTGTTTAACCCGTTACTCTCCAGCGAAGAGGCTTTCATTCAGCGTTTTCGCCAGCAGTACCACGTTCAGCTGAAGGGGCTAAGCGGCAGGTGGCGGATTAAGTGTCATCTGTTTGATCAGCACAACGGCGCGCTGTACCCCTTGATTGAAGGCGTGCGCAGTGAAAGGGGACCTGACGAAGAGATGTGGCGCTGGATGGAGCATAAAGCGCGTCCAACGTTGTCAATGCGTGATGAACGGCTTCATGATGGCTGGCAGATTACGGCGTCGCTGGAAAGCAACGCGCTGATGCTCTTTGAGCTTGCGCCGTTGCTCTCTCATGAGACGTAATTATTCGCCGCGGTAGACGCAGCCCGCGGTGCAGGTCTCTTTGATCATTACCGCACTCAGCAGCGGCACCAGCGGTTTGATCTCATTCCAGATCCATTTTGCCAGCACTTCGCTGGTCGGATTTTCAAGACCCGGAATATCGTTCAGATAGTAATGATCGAGGCGATCGTAGGTCGGCTTGAAGGCGGCCTTCAGCTCGGCAAAATCCATGATCCAACCGGTATACGGATCGACTTCACCCGTGATCTCCAGACGCACCATAAAGGAGTGTCCGTGCAGACGACCACATTTATGCCCTTCCGGGACGTGAGGCAGATGGTGGGCGGCTTCGAAGATGAAATCTTTAAACAGTGTGGTGGACATCGTGGACTCTCAAAAATGCGGAAAAAACCGCCGTAGAGTACCGGAAAGTACATTTTTTATCATTAACTAAAACGGGCATTATGGTCAGGGGCACCTGACAGCGTAATAAGGGCTGTTTTTTATTTTATTTTTCAAGGGGATGGTTAATCACTTTTATTGTTAAGAACAATAGCTAAAAGAGGTTAGTCCATTTGGTTATTTATTATTTCCATCCTGTCTTTAATTGTTATGATCCGCGCCGTTAACCTTACACTCTGTTCTGTCTTTCAGATAAAAATTCAGCTTTGCTACTGGAACATAACGACGCATGACAACACAGGCCCCACCTTCAAATTTGCTTCCCCTGAACCCGGAGCAACTGGCACGCCTGCAGGCGGCCACCACTGACTTTTCACCCACCCAGCTGGCCTGGGTATCCGGTTATTTCTGGGGAATGCTCAATCAACAGCCGGGTGCTGTGGCGAGTGCGCCGGCTACGGCTGTAGAGATCCCGGCAATCACGCTTATCTCCGCCTCGCAAACCGGCAACGCCCGTCGCGTGGCGGAAGCCCTGCGCGACGATCTGCTCGCAGCCAAACTGAACGTGAACCTGGTGAACGCCGGGGACTATAAATTTAAGCAAATCGCGTCAGAGAAGCTGGTTATCGTTGTGACCTCAACCCAGGGCGAAGGTGAGCCGCCTGAAGAAGCGGTTGCGCTGCATAAGTTCCTGTTCTCGAAAAAAGCGCCAAAACTGGCGGGCACCGCCTTTGCGGTCTTCGGCCTTGGCGACTCTTCCTATGAATTCTTCTGCCAGTCGGGCAAAGATTTCGACAGCAAACTGGCCGAGTTGGGGGCAGAACGCCTGCTGGACCGCGTCGATACCGACGTTGAATACCAGTCTGCGGCGGCCGAATGGCGCGCGCGCATTGTCGAGGTGCTGAAAGCCCGCGTACCGACCGGGACGCCAGCCCAGGCGGCAGCCACCGCCGCTGGCGCAGTCAACGACATTCACACCAGCCCCTACACCAAAGAGGCCCCGCTGACGGCGAGCCTCTCGGTGAACCAGAAAATCACCGGTCGCGATTCAGAGAAAGATGTGCGCCATATCGAAATCGATCTCGGCGACTCGGGTCTGCGCTACCAGCCGGGTGATGCCCTTGGCGTCTGGTACCAGAACGATCCGGCGCTGGTGAAAGAGCTGGTTGAGCTGCTGTGGCTGAAGGGTGACGAGCCGGTCAGCGTGGAAGGCAAAACGCTGCCGCTCTCTGAAGCGCTGCAGTGGCATTTCGAGCTGACCGTTAATACCGCGAACATCGTGGAGAACTACGCCACGCTGACCCGCAGCGAATCCTTGCTGCCGCTGGTGGGCGATAAAGCCAGGCTGCAACACTACGCCGCCGCCACGCCCATCGTGGATATGGTGCGTTTCGCGCCAGCCCAGCTGGATGCCCAGGCGTTAATCGACCTGCTGCGTCCGCTGACGCCGCGCCTCTACTCTATCGCCTCTGCGCAGGCCGAGGTGGAGAACGAAGTCCACGTCACCGTGGGCGTCGTGCGTTACGACATCGAAGGGCGCGCCCGCGCCGGCGGCGCGTCGAGCTTCCTTGCGGATCGCGTGGAAGAAGAGGGCGAGGTGCGGGTCTTTATCGAGCACAACGACAACTTCCGCCTGCCCGCCAACCCGGAAACCCCGGTGATCATGATTGGTCCGGGCACCGGTATTGCGCCGTTCCGCGCCTTTATGCAGCAGCGCGCCGCTGACGAAGCGCCAGGTAAAAACTGGTTGTTCTTCGGCAACCCGCACTTCACCGAAGATTTCCTCTATCAGGTGGAGTGGCAGCGCTACGTTAAAGAGGGCGTACTGAGCCGCATCGATCTGGCCTGGTCCCGCGATCAGAAAGAAAAAATCTACGTACAAGACAAACTGCGCGAACAGGGCGCAGAGCTGTGGCGCTGGATCAATGACGGTGCCCACATTTATGTCTGCGGCGACGCCAATCGCATGGCGAAAGACGTTGAGCAGGCTTTACTGGAAGTGATTGCCCAATTCGGCGGTATGGATGCCGAAGCGGCGGATGAATATTTAAGTGAGCTGCGCGTCGAGCGCCGTTATCAGCGAGATGTCTACTAATGAGCGAAAAACATCCTGGCCCACTGGTGGTCGAAGGCAAACTGTCTGATGCCGAGCGCATGAAGGTTGAGAGTAACTACCTGCGCGGCACCATTGCCGAAGATTTAAATGATGGTCTGACCGGCGGTTTCAAAGGCGACAACTTCCTGCTGATCCGTTTCCACGGCATGTACCAGCAGGACGACCGCGATATCCGCGCCGAGCGTGCTGAACAGAAGCTGGAGCCGCGTCATGCGATGCTGCTGCGCTGCCGCCTGCCGGGTGGCATCATCACCACCAAACAGTGGCAGGCGATCGACAAGTTTGCCGGTGAAAATACAATTTACGGCAGCATCCGTCTGACCAACCGTCAGACCTTCCAGTTCCACGGCATTCTGAAGAAGAACGTGAAGCCGGTACACCAGATGCTGCACTCCGTCGGGCTGGACGCGCTGGCGACCGCCAACGACATGAACCGTAACGTGCTCTGCACCTCCAACCCGTACGAGTCCGAGCTGCATGCCGAAGCGTACGAGTGGGCGAAGAAGATCTCCGAGCATCTGCTGCCGCGTACCCGCGCTTATGCCGAGATCTGGCTCGATCAGGAGAAAGTGGCGACCACCGACGAAGAGCCAATTCTGGGCCAGACTTACCTGCCGCGTAAGTTCAAAACCACGGTGGTGATCCCGCCGCAGAACGATATCGATCTGCACGCCAATGACATGAACTTCGTGGCCATTGCCGAGAACGGCAAGCTGGTGGGCTTTAACCTGCTGGTGGGCGGCGGTCTCTCTATTGAACACGGTAACAAAAAGACTTACGCCCGTACCGCGAGCGAGTTTGGCTATCTGCCGCTGGAGCACACCCTGGCGGTGGCGGAAGCGGTAGTGACCACCCAGCGCGACTGGGGTAACCGTACCGATCGTAAAAACGCCAAGACCAAATACACCCTTGAGCGCGTGGGCGTTGAGACGTTCAAAGCCGAAGTGGAACGCCGTGCGGGTATCAAGTTTGAGCCGATCCGCCCGTACGAATTCACCGGGCGTGGGGATCGTATTGGCTGGGTAAAAGGTATCGACGATAAATGGCACCTGACGCTGTTTATTGAAAATGGCCGTATCCTGGACTATCCGGGTCGCCCGCTGAAAACCGGTCTGCTGGAGATCGCGAAGATCCACCAGGGCGAGTTTCGTATCACCGCCAACCAGAACCTGATCATTGCCGGCGTGCCGGAAAGCCAGAAGGCGAAGATCGAGAAGCTGGCGCGGGATCATGCCCTGATGGAGGCGGTTAAACCGCAGCGCGAAAACTCCATGGCCTGCGTGTCGTTCCCGACCTGTCCGCTGGCGATGGCTGAAGCTGAGCGTTTCCTGCCGTCGTTCACCGACAAGGTTGAAGCGATTCTGGAGAAACATGGCATTCCGAACGAACATATCGTGATGCGCGTGACCGGCTGCCCGAACGGCTGCGGCCGCGCGATGCTGGCCGAGCTGGGGCTGGTGGGCAAAGCGCCAGGGCGCTATAACCTGCACCTGGGCGGTAACCGTATCGGCACCCGTATTCCGCGCATGTTCCGGGAAAACATCACCGAGCCGGAAATCCTTGATTCCATCGACCTGCTTATCGGGCGCTGGGCGAAAGAGCGCGAAGCGGGTGAAGGCTTCGGCGACTTTACGGTGCGTGCGGGCATCATTCGCCCGGTGCTCGATCCCGCACGGGATTTCTGGGAGTAACCCACCCTTTGCCCGGTGGCGCTTCGCTTACCGGGCCTACGGGTTTTGTAGGCCGGGCAAACGCAGTGCCGCCCGGCAAAACAGGCAAACGAGGTTCTTATGTCCGTACTCGATCTAAACGCCCTTAACGATCTGCCAAAAGTCGAACGCATTCTGGCGCTGGCCGAAACCAACGCCCAGCTGGAGAAGCTGGACGCCGAAGGGCGTGTCGCCTGGGCGCTGGAAAATCTGCCGGGCGAATATGTGCTCTCGTCGAGCTTCGGTATTCAGGCGGCGGTCAGCCTGCATCTGGTGAATAAAATTCGCCCGAATATCCCGGTGATCCTCACCGATACCGGCTACCTCTTCCCGGAAACCTATCAGTTTATCGATGAGCTGACGGACAAGCTTAAGCTGAACCTGAAGGTCTACCGCGCAGAGCAGAGCGCGGCCTGGCAGGAAGCTCGCTACGGCAAGCTGTGGGAGCAGGGCGTCGAGGGCATTGAGAAATATAATGCCATCAACAAAGTTGAGCCGATGAACCGGGCGCTGTCCGAGCTCAACGCCAAAACCTGGTTCGCCGGCCTGCGCCGGGATCAGTCCGGTAGCCGGGCCTCTTTACCGGTTCTGGCGATCCAGCGCGGGGTGTTCAAAGTGCTGCCGATTATCGACTGGGACAACCGGACCGTATACCAGTACCTGCAACAGCATGGCCTGAAGTATCACCCGCTGTGGGATCAGGGCTATCTGTCGGTAGGGGATACCCACACTACCCGTAAATGGGAGCCGGGTATGGCAGAAGAAGAGACCCGTTTCTTTGGTCTCAAGCGCGAGTGCGGGCTGCACGAAGGGTAATGTTTTGCCCGGTGGCGACTACCCCTTACCGGGCCTACAAATGCGCATCCTGTTGGCCCGGTAAGCGCAGGGCCTCAGGCTTTCTCCGCTTTCGCCAGCTCTTTCACCAGCGGCAGCATCACCCGAACCACATCCCGGCTGCGGTGTTCAATCCGCTGCGGCAATGCCTTGTCGATGTGCTGCAGATTATCCAGCCTGAAGTCGTGCCAGCTTGTTCCCGCTGGAAACGCTTTTGATTTTGCCTGCTGCTGATAACCATCCTTTTTGCCCAGGGACCAGTTGGTCGCTTCAACGTAGAGCACCGGGATCCCGGCTTTATCGAACACCTCGCCATCATTGCAGCAGCCGGTGCCTTTCGGATACGTGGCGTTGCCGCCCGGGTTGGTGGCAGCATAGATGCCGTGGGCGCGGGCAATCGCCAGCGCGCGGTCGCGGGTTAACTTGCGTACCGGTCCTGGGGTGGTTTTGCCGCTGTTGAAATAGAGCTTATCCCCCACAATCAAATTATCGAGGTTGATCACCAGCAGGGTGTTTTTCTTCTCGGCCGCGCTCATGCGTTTAAGGACATTCTCGGCACCCAGCCGTCCCTCTTCCTCGCCGCTGGTGGCGATAAAGCGGATGCTGTACTGGGTGGGAATATTTTTTAGCTGATCGGCCAGCTCCAGCATCACGCCGACCCCAGCGGCATTATCATCAATGCCCTGTAACGTGAGGCCGCCAAGATTGTTGTCGGCATCGCTGTCGCTCATCGGAGCATAGGTGTCCAGGTGCGCCAGAATAATAATCTGCTGCGCGGCTTTGCCTTCATGGGCCGCAATCACGGTACTGCCGGTGACGTTGTGCCAGTTTTTACTCAGATTGCGTGAGGTATAGATGTAGCGGCTCTGAAATGTGCGGATATCGCTCTGGTAGCCCATCCCGGCGAACTGCTGGCGCACGTAGTCAGCGGAGAGCATTTCGGCGGGGGTGCCGGTCATCCGACCCGGGAAAAAGGTGGCAATATGACGTGCCTGCGTCGCGGCCATCTCACCCAGGGGCGAGGTCTTAGCCTGAACCGTTCCGATTAAGCAAACGCCGAGCGCCAGGGCAGCGTATCGGTGGCGCATTGCGGAAAACATAGTGAGTCCTTAAAAAAATAACGCAAAATTTTAACGCGCTTAGTATGAAACTGTGACCGCGCTTACACAATTTGATTTGCGCTTAAATGCCCGGAATGTCGCGCGTTAAGCACTTTTTGATATGAGCTTTTTCAGGGCGTTATTCCATTGAGTAACTACTCATTCCAATTCGTAATTTCATTCGCTCGTAGCCGCCCCCTATAGTCCCCCTATTCCTGGTTGTTAGCGAGTTGTAGCATTGTGGATTACCTTCCTTTATTCGCTGCTGTAAAAGACCGCCCGGTGCTAGTTGTCGGCAGCGGCGAAATCGCGGAGCGCAAAATTGCCTTTTTACATCGGGCAGGCGCTCGCGTGCAGGTTGTTGCCGAAGCGGACTTTGCTGAATCGCAAATCGACAATGTGGTGCTGGTGATTGCCGCCACCGAAAACCGGGCGCTCAACCAGCGCGTCTCCGATGCCGCCCACGCCCGTCACCGCCTGGTGAACGTGGTGGACGACCAGCCGCTCTGCTCCTTTATCTTTCCGTCAATTGTCGATCGCTCGCCGCTGCTGGTGGCGATCTCTTCTGGCGGGACTGCCCCGGTGCTGGCCCGCGTCTTGCGGGAAAAAATCGAAGCGCTGCTGCCGACAAGCCTGGGCCGCATGGCCGAGAAGGCCAGCTACTGGCGCAACCATCTGAAAACCCGTCTGACCAGCGTGGCGGAACGCCGTCGCTTCTGGGAGCGCGTATTTCGTGGCCGTTTTGCCAGCCTGATGCAGGCCGGTAATGAGACAGCAGCGCAACAGCTTCTTGAAGACGAACTCGATAACCCCGGCAGCACTGGCGGGGAGATCATTCTGGTAGGCGCCGGGCCAGGCGATGCTGGCCTGCTGACCCTGCGGGGGTTGCAGGTGCTGCAGGACGCCGATGTGGTTTTCTATGACCACCTGGTGAGCGACGGCGTGCGCGAGCTGATTCGTCGCGACGCCGAGCAAATCTGCGTGGGCAAACGCGCGGGCGGGCACGCTGTTCCCCAGCACGATACCAACCAGATGCTGATTGCGGCGGCCAAAGCGGGCAAAACCGTGGTACGCCTGAAAGGCGGCGATCCGTTCATCTTTGGTCGCGGTGGCGAAGAGTTGCAGGCGGCAGCCGAAGCGGGCGTACCTTTCCAGGTGGTGCCGGGGATCACCGCGGCCTCGGCGGTCACGGCTTATGCCGGCATTCCCCTGACGCACCGTGATTACGCCCAGAGCGTTACTTTTGTCACCGGCCACTACAAGGCCGACAGCACCCCGTTTGACTGGACGCATCTGGCGCAGAGCCGTCAGACCCTCGCCATCTACATGGGCACCATGAAAGCGGCGGAGATCGGCGAACAACTGATTCGACACGGGCGCGATGCGAATACCCCGGTCGCGGTGATATCCCGCGGCACGCGCGTCGATCAGCATGTGTCGATCGGAACACTACAACACCTTGCAACCCTGGCGAAAGACGCCCCGATGCCCGCCCTGATTGTGGTGGGGGAAGTGGTGCAGCTGCACAGCACCCTCGCCTGGTTCCAACATACAACCGACACAGAAGGCTTTAGTTCTTCTGTTGTCAATTTGGCTTAGTCCTGGAGCAACAGGCTATTTTATTTGCCATTTTTGCCCCGGGCTGTGCTCGCAATCCTCACGTACTTGAGTACGCTCCGGTTGCTGTGCGCAGGCCGTGACAAAACTGGCTGCAACAATAACGCCTGTTGCACCAGGCCTTATAAGGAACAGTTATGGATCAAAAACGACTGACGCACCTGCGGCAACTGGAAGCGGAGAGTATTCATATTATCCGCGAAGTGGCCGCTGAGTTTGCAAATCCGGTAATGATGTACTCCATCGGCAAAGACTCCAGCGTAATGCTGCACCTGGCGCGTAAAGCGTTTTATCCGGGCACGCTGCCGTTCCCGCTGCTGCACGTGGATACCGGCTGGAAATTCCGCGAAATGTATGAGTTCCGTGACCGTACCGCCAAAGCCTACGGCTGTGAACTGCTGGTGCATAAAAACCCGGAAGGGGTGGCGATGGGCATTAACCCGTTTGTCCACGGCAGCGCCAAGCACACCGATATCATGAAAACCGAAGGGCTGAAGCAGGCGCTGAACAAATACGGCTTTGATGCCGCTTTCGGTGGTGCCCGTCGCGATGAAGAGAAATCCCGCGCCAAGGAGCGTATCTACTCCTTCCGTGACCGCTTCCACCGCTGGGACCCAAAAAATCAGCGTCCTGAGCTGTGGCATAACTACAACGGCCAGATCAACAAGGGCGAAAGCATCCGCGTCTTCCCGCTCTCCAACTGGACCGAGCTGGATATCTGGCAGTACATCTATCTGGAAAATATCGGGATTGTTCCGCTTTACCTGGCGGCTGAACGCCCGGTTCTGGAGCGCGACGGCATGCTGATGATGATCGACGACGATCGCATCGACCTGCAGCCTGGCGAAGTGATCAAAAAGCGGATGGTACGCTTCCGTACCCTCGGCTGTTGGCCGCTGACCGGCGCGGTGGAATCCGACGCGCAAACGCTGCCGGAGATCATCGAAGAGATGCTGGTGTCCACCACCAGCGAGCGACAGGGGCGCGTGATTGACCGCGACCAGGCAGGCTCGATGGAGCTGAAGAAACGTCAGGGTTATTTCTAAGGAGCCGCCATGAATACCACTATTGCTCAACAGATCGCCAATGAAGGCGGCGTCGAAGCCTACCTGCACGCCCAGCAGCATAAAAGTTTGCTGCGTTTTCTGACCTGCGGCAGCGTGGACGACGGTAAAAGCACCCTGATTGGCCGTCTGCTGCACGATACCCGTCAGATCTATGAAGATCAGCTCTCCTCCCTGCATAACGACAGCAAGCGTCACGGTACCCAGGGCGAAAAACTCGATCTGGCCCTGCTGGTGGATGGCCTGCAGGCGGAGCGCGAGCAGGGCATCACCATCGACGTGGCCTATCGCTATTTCTCCACCGAGAAGCGCAAATTTATCATCGCCGATACCCCGGGGCATGAGCAGTACACCCGCAATATGGCGACCGGCGCCTCCACCTGTGACCTGGCGATCCTGCTGATCGATGCCCGTAAAGGGGTGCTGGATCAGACCCGTCGTCACAGCTTTATCTCCACGCTGCTGGGGATCAAGCACCTGGTGGTGGCGGTTAACAAGATGGATCTGGTGAACTTCAGCGAAGAGAAGTTTAACGAGATCCGCGAAAGCTACCTGACCTTTGCCGAGCAGCTGCCGGGCAATCTCGATATCCGCTTTGTGCCGCTCTCGGCGCTGGAAGGGGATAACGTCGCTTCCCAGAGCGTGAGCATGCCGTGGTACAGCGGCCCGACGCTGCTGGAAGTGCTGGAGACCGTTGAGATCCAGCGCGACGTGGATACGCAGCCGATGCGCTTCCCGGTGCAGTACGTTAACCGCCCGAACCTCGATTTCCGCGGCTTCTCCGGCACGATTGCCTCCGGCAGCGTGCGCGTAGACCAGCGCGTGAAGGTACTGCCGTCCGGCGTGGAATCGGCCATTGCCCGTATCGTGACCTTCGATGGCGATCTGCAGGAAGCGGGGGCCGGCGAAGCGGTCACCCTGGTGCTGAAAGATGAGATCGATATCAGCCGCGGCGATCTGCTGGTGGATGCGCAGGAGTCGCTGCCTGCGGTACAGAGCGCCGCGGTGGATGTGGTGTGGATGGCCGAGCAGCCGCTGAGCCCGGGCCAGAGCTACGACATCAAGATTGCCGGGAAGAAAACCCGCGCCCGCGTCGACGGCGTTCAGTATCAGGTCGACATTAACAATCTGGCGCAGCACAGCGTGACTGAACTGCCGCTGAACGGCATCGGTCTGGTGGATTTCACCTTCGACGAACCGCTGGTACTGGACGAGTATCAGCAGAACCCGGTGACCGGCGGGCTGATTATTATCGATCGTCTGACCAACGTCACCGTTGGCGCAGGGATGGTGCGCGAACCTAAAGCGCAGGCGAGCGCGGTGCCGTCTGAATTCAGCGCCTTTGAACTGGAGCTCAACGCGCTGGTGCGCAAACACTTCCCGCACTGGGGCGCGCGCGATCTGCTGGGAGGCAAGTAATGGCGCAGCATGATGAGAACGTCGTCTGGCATCCTCATCCGGTCACGGTGGCCGAACGCGAACAGCTCCACGGTCACCGTGGGGTTGTGCTGTGGTTTACCGGGCTCTCGGGGTCCGGTAAGTCCACCGTCGCGGGGGCGCTGGAAGAGGCACTGCACAAAGCGGGCGTCAGCACCTATCTGCTGGATGGCGACAACGTGCGCCACGGGCTGTGCAGCGATCTGGGCTTTAGCGATGCGGATCGCAAAGAGAACATCCGTCGGGTGGGCGAAGTGGCCAGCCTGATGGCCGATGCCGGGCTGGTGGTGTTAACCGCCTTTATCTCACCGCACCGCGCCGAGCGGCAGATGGTGCGTGAGCGGGTGGGGAACAGCCGCTTCATTGAAGTGTTTGTTGATACCCCGCTGGAAATATGCGAGCAGCGCGATCCGAAGGGACTGTACAAAAAGGCCCGCGCTGGCGAGCTGAAGAACTTCACCGGCATTGATGCGGTTTACGAAGCGCCGGAAAACCCCGATATTCACCTGCAAGGCCAACAATTGGTAACAAATTTGGTGGGTCAATTATTAGACCTGCTCCGGCAGGGCGATATTATCAGATCCTGAGATGGTATTGATGGGGATGCTTAATCTCCATCAATATGTCACGGTCACAGGATCAGCTATGCGGAACAGTGAAAACTACATCATCACCGGGTCGGACACAGTATCGGCACATGACGAGACGACCTGGTCTTTTCCTGGGGCGATTGTCGGCTTTGCGTCATGGCTGATGGCACTGGGGATCCCTTTCCTGTTTTATGGCAGCAATACGCTGTTTTTCTTCCTTTATACCTGGCCTTTCTTTCTGGCGCTGATGCCCGTTGCCGTTGTGGTAGGGATCGCGCTCCACTCTCTGCTTCACGGCAAGCTGCTCTACAGTTCGTTTATCACCGTGTTAACGGTGGTCGCTATGGTGGGACTGTTATTTTTGTGGCTCATGGGATAAGTTCATCCATAATTCAAACCGTAACCAACTATGTGACATTGTTGGCTTGCGCGAATCTGCAAAAAAAATGTGGTACATTTGCCCGCAATGTTGCGGCATCTCTGTAGCCCCGATGTAGAGTCATGGGGAAAGTTATGGGATGATGATGCCGTTTTTCAGGGGGCAGGATGGGTAAACTTACGCTGCTGTTGCTGGCTCTGCTGGTCTGGCTTCAGTATTCGCTGTGGTTCGGTAAGAACGGCCTTCACGATTACAGTCGCGTCAGCGATGACGTGACGGCGCAGCAGGCAACAAACAGCAAATTAAAAGCGCGAAACGATCAGCTGTTTGCGGAAATTGACGATCTCAATGGCGGGCAGGAAGCCATTGAAGAGCGTGCGCGCAACGAACTCAGCATGACTAAGCCGGGCGAAACCTTCTATCGTCTGGTGCCGGATGCGTCTAAACGCAACCAGGGCTCAGTACAAAACACTCGATAATCAGGCCCAGGATTACGCCATGGCAGTAACATTTTCCAACGTATGCGCCGTTGTGCCAGCCGCCGGGTTTGGCCGGCGCATGCAGACTGAATGTCCTAAGCAGTACCTTTCAATTGGTGATAAAACGATCCTTGAGCACACCGTGGCGGCGCTGCTGGCGAACCCACGTGTGACGCGGGTCGTTATCGCTATCAGCCCGGGCGACGTCCGCTTCGCCGCGCTGCCGCTTGCCCGCCACCCGCAGGTGACCGTGGTGGACGGTGGCGCAGAGCGTGCCGATTCGGTGCTGGCGGGACTGAAAGCCGCCGGTGACGCACAGTGGGTACTGGTGCACGATGCGGCGCGGCCCTGTTTGCATCAGGATGACCTGGCGCGGCTGCTGGCCATCAGCGAAACCAGCCGCGTTGGTGGCATTCTGGCCACGCCGGTCCGCGATACCATGAAACGCGGCGAGCCCGGCCTGCCGGCCATCGCCCATACGGTGGAGCGCGTTGACCTCTGGCATGCACTCACGCCGCAATTTTTCCCTCGCGAGCTGTTGCACCACTGCTTAACCCGTGCGCTGAACGAAGGCGCAACCATCACCGACGAAGCCTCGGCGCTGGAGTACTGCGGTTTTCACCCGGAACTGATTGAAGGGCGCGCAGATAATATAAAGGTGACGCGCCCCGAAGATTTACAGCTGGCAGAATTTTATCTTACCCGTTCGACCCATCAGGAGAAGGCATAATGCGAATTGGACATGGTTTTGACGTACACGCCTTTGGCGGCGAGGGCCCAATTATCATTGGCGGCGTACGCATCCCTTATGAAAAAGGACTGCTCGCGCATTCTGATGGCGATGTTGCACTGCACGCGTTAACCGATGCGCTACTTGGTGCGGCGGCGCTTGGCGATATCGGCAAGCTGTTCCCGGATACCGATCCGGCCTTCAAAGGGGCCGACAGCCGCGAGCTGCTGCGCGAAGCCTGGCGCCGTATTCAGGCCAAAGGCTATACCCTTGGCAACGTGGATGTGACCATTATTGCCCAGGCGCCGAAAATGCTGCCGCATATTCCTCAGATGCGCGTCTTTATTGCCGAAGATCTTGGCTGCCATATGGACGACGTCAACGTCAAAGCGACCACCACCGAGAAACTCGGCTTTACCGGCCGTGGTGAAGGCATTGCCTGCGAAGCCGTGGCGCTGCTGGTGAAGGCGGTGAAATGACGGACTTCGACAACCTGACCTACCTGCACGGTAAACCGCAGGGTACGGGGCTGCTGAAAGCCAACCCGGAAGATTTTGTGGTCGTCGAGGATTTGGGGTTCGAGCCGGATGGCGAGGGCGAGCACATTCTGGTGCGGATCCTGAAGAATGGCTGTAACACCCGTTTTGTGGCCGATGCGCTGGCAAAGTTCCTGAAAATTCACGCTCGTGAAGTAAGCTTCGCCGGGCAGAAAGACAAACACGCCGTGACGGAACAGTGGCTCTGCGCGCGGGTGCCGGGTAACGGGATGCCCGATTTAAGCCAGTTCCAGTTCGAAGGCTGCCAGGTGCTGGAATATGCCCGCCATAAGCGCAAGTTGCGCCTCGGCGCGTTAAAGGGCAACGCCTTTACCCTGGTGCTGCGCGAGGTAAGCAACCGCGACGAGGTAGAACAGCGTCTTAACGCCATCCAGGCGCAGGGTGTGCCGAACTACTTTGGCGCGCAGCGTTTTGGCATCGGCGGCAGTAACCTGCAGGGGGCGCTACGCTGGGCGCAGAGCAATGCCCCGGTGCGCGATCGCAATAAACGCAGTTTTTGGTTGTCGGCAGCCCGCAGCGCGTTGTTTAATCAAATCGTCAGCGAGCGACTGAAAAAAACAGACGCGAATCAAGTTGTTGTCGGCGATGCGCTACAATTAGCGGGACGCGGCAGCTGGTTTGTCGCCACTGACGAAGAGCTGCGCGATGTGCAGGCGCGCGTCGAGGCAAAAACGCTGATGATCACTGCGGCCCTGCCGGGTACCGGCGACTGGGGTCCGCAGGGTGATGCGCTGCGCTTTGAACAGTCTGCCATCGCCGATGAAACAGAGTTATGCTCACTGCTGGGGCGGGAAAAAGTCGAAGCGGCACGCCGGGCGATGCTGCTCTATCCGCAACAGTTGAGCTGGAACTGGTGGGATGACGTAACCGTCGAGCTACGTTTCTGGCTGCCGGCAGGCAGCTTTGCCACCAGTGTTGTCAGGGAACTTATCAACACTTCGGGTGACTATGCGAATATTGCTGAGTAACGATGACGGGATCCATGCGCCAGGCATTCAGACGCTGGCGAAAGCGCTACGTGAGTTCGCCGAGGTGCAGGTGGTGGCTCCCGATCGTAACCGCAGCGGTGCCTCTAACTCGTTAACCCTCGAGTCGTCTCTTCGCACCTTTACCTTTGATAACGGTGATATCGCCGTGCAGATGGGCACCCCGACCGACTGTGTCTTTCTGGGGGTTAATGCGCTGATGCGTCCCCGTCCGGACGTGGTGGTCTCCGGCATTAATGCCGGACCCAACCTGGGCGATGACGTGATCTACTCCGGTACGGTGGCGGCAGCCATGGAAGGGCGCCATCTCGGCTTTCCTGCCCTGGCGGTCTCGCTTAACGGCCATCAGCATTATGACACCGCCGCCGCGGTCACCTGCGCCATTCTGCGCGCGCTGAGCCGTGAACCGCTGCGCACCGGTCGCATCCTTAATATCAACGTGCCGGATCTGCCGCTGGATCAAATCAAAGGTATCCGCGTGACGCGCTGCGGCAGCCGCCACCCGGCGGATAAAGTGATCCCGCAGGAAGATCCGCGCGGCAACACGCTGTACTGGATTGGTCCGCCGGGCGAAAAACATGATGCCGGGCCGGATACCGATTTTGCCGCCATAGATGAAGGCTACGTCTCCGTCACCCCGCTGAACGTCGATTTGACCGCGCATAACGCGCAGGATGTGGTTTCAGGCTGGCTGGATCGCGCCGGGGTGAGCTCGCAATGGTAAGCAATCGTGTACAAACTCTTCTGAATCAATTACGCAGTCAGGGCATTGCTGACGAGCGGGTGCTGGACGCCATCTCGCGGGTACCGCGGGAAAAATTCGTGGATGAGGCGTTTGAGCACAAAGCGTGGGACAACGTCGCGTTGCCGATAGGGCAGGGGCAAACCATCTCCCAGCCCTATATGGTGGCGCGCATGACCGAGCTGCTGGAGCTGACCCCGGACTTGCGGGTGCTGGAGATTGGCACCGGTTCTGGATACCAGACCGCCATTCTGGCGCACCTGGTGCATCATGTCTGCTCGGTTGAGCGCATTAAAGGGTTGCAGTGGCAGGCGCGCCGCCGCCTGAAGCAGCTCGATTTACATAATGTTTCTACCCGTCACGGGGATGGCTGGCAGGGCTGGAAGGCACGCGGCCCGTTTGATGCCATTATCGTGACGGCTGCACCGCCTGAGATCCCGGCTGCGCTGATGGCGCAACTGGACGACGGCGGGATCCTCGTTTTACCGGTGGGCGATGAACACCAACTGTTGAAGCGTGTTCGTCGACGGGGCAACGAGTTTATTATCGATACCGTAGAAGCCGTACGTTTCGTGCCTCTGGTAAAAGGAGAGCTGGCCTGAGACTCGGATTTTTCCAGGGTTATTCAGGCAAATTCAGCGTATGGTGTGGCGCAAAACGTCGTGACATTACGGTAATTTTAAGTCACTGGTAATTAAAAATAATCCTGGGGGATAAATGAGCGCGGGAAGCCCAAAATTCACCATCAGCCGAGTTGCGGCATTGTCACTGGTTTCAATCTGGCTGGCAGGTTGTTCAACATCGAATAATGCCCCTGCGCCTGTCAGTTCGGTCGGCGGTAATAGCGGCTCTGGTAATTCATCCGGTGGCATGCTGATCACCCCTCCGCCCAAAATGGGCACCTCAACGGCGCAACAAACTCCGCAAATCCAGCCTGTTCAGCGTCCGGTTACCCAGCCAGTACAGATTCAGCCAGTGGAACAACCTGTCCAGACGGAAAATGGCCGCATTGTGTATAACCGCAAGTATGGGAACATTCCGAAAGGCAGCTATACTGGCGGCAGCACCTACACCGTGAAACGCGGTGATACCCTCTTCTATATTGCCTGGATCACCGGGAACGATTTCCGCGATCTGGCAGAGCGAAACAACGTTCCGGCCCCGTATGGCCTGAATGTCGGCCAGACGCTACAGGTGGGCAATGCGACCGGCGCACCGTTAACGCCAGGCAATACTGTTTCTGCGGCTGACGTCACAGCGCAAAATAACAGTGTGACGCCTGCGCAAAAATCAAGCACAGTGGTTGCGTCGCAACCGACAATTACGTATTCTGAAGATTCAGGTGAACAGAGTGCTAACAAGATGTTGCCGAACAATAAGGGGACTGCGACTGTAGTTACAGCACCCGTTACGGCTCCTGTGGTTAGCTCTACCGCACCCGTTGCCAGTAGTCAGACGTCCAGCTCGCCAATCTCTTCCTGGCGCTGGCCGACTGAAGGCAAGGTTATCGAGAACTTTTCTTCCTCCGAGGGGGGAAATAAAGGGGTCGATATCGCAGGGAGTAAGGGACAGGCTATTATCGCGACCGCTGATGGACGCGTGGTATACGCCGGTAACGCTCTGCGCGGTTACGGTAATCTTATTATCATCAAACACAACGATGATTACCTGAGTGCCTACGCCCATAACGATACGATGCTGGTCCGGGAACAACAAGAAGTTAAGGCGGGGCAAAAAATAGCTACTATGGGTAGCACCGGAACCAGTTCTACACGCTTGCATTTTGAAATTCGTTACAAGGGGAAATCCGTAAACCCGCTGCAGTATTTACCGCAGCGATAAATTGGCGGGACATATCTTTTGGTATGTTGCGCCCAGGGATCACGGGTAGGAGCCACCTTTATGAGTCAGAATACGCTGAAAGTTCATGATTTAAATGAAGACGCGGAATTTGATGAGAACGGAGTAGAGGCTTTTGACGAAAAAGCCTTAGTAGAAGAGGAACCCAGTGATAACGATTTAGCTGAAGAAGAGCTGTTATCGCAGGGTGCCACACAACGTGTGCTGGATGCGACTCAGCTTTACCTTGGGGAGATTGGTTACTCCCCACTGTTAACAGCAGAAGAAGAAGTTTACTTCGCGCGCCGGGCATTACGTGGTGATGTGGCTTCACGTCGTCGCATGATTGAAAGTAACCTGCGTCTGGTGGTTAAGATTGCCCGTCGTTACAGCAATCGTGGTCTGGCTCTGCTGGATCTGATTGAAGAGGGCAACCTGGGCCTGATCCGCGCAGTAGAGAAATTTGACCCTGAACGTGGGTTCCGTTTCTCAACCTATGCGACATGGTGGATCCGACAGACCATCGAACGGGCAATCATGAACCAGACCCGTACGATTCGACTGCCTATTCACATTGTGAAAGAGTTGAACGTTTATCTGCGTACCGCGCGCGAGTTGTCCCATAAGCTGGACCACGAACCAAGCGCGGAAGAGATTGCCGAACAGCTTGATAAACCTGTTGATGATGTTAGCCGTATGCTGCGTCTCAACGAGCGTATTACCTCTGTCGACACCCCGCTGGGTGGCGATTCCGAGAAAGCGCTGCTGGACATCCTGGCCGATGAAAAAGACAACGGCCCGGAGGACACCACGCAGGACGATGATATGAAACAGAGCATCGTCAAATGGTTGTTCGAACTGAACGCCAAACAGCGTGAAGTGCTGGCACGTCGTTTCGGTCTGCTGGGGTATGAAGCTGCGACACTGGAAGATGTCGGTCGTGAAATCGGCCTGACCCGTGAACGTGTTCGTCAGATTCAGGTAGAAGGTCTGCGTCGCCTGCGTGAAATCCTGCAGGGGCAAGGGCTGAATATCGAAGCGCTGTTCCGCGAGTAAGCACCTTTTCGTCAAAAAAGGCCAGTCTTTCGACTGGCCTTTTTCTTTTGCTTAAGGCGCTGCGGTTTCATGTAGCAGACGCCAGGTGAGGTTGTCTCCCTCCTGGTTCAGGATGGCGCTGGACCAGCGCACGTTCACCGGCTGATCCGGGCGGGTTTGTGTTTCACGGTAGTGAAGCACTGCGGCGTTATCCCAGGTCTGCAACGTCGTTAATTCATCAATCACGATCTTCAGTCCAGGGCGGCTGCCGCGCTGCGCCTCGAGGAAACGTGCGAGCGCGGGGTGATCCAGGTGTGCGCCGGTTGGGGCAATCATCAAAAAGTCCTGATGAAAACGGGCGAGCAGGGGGGCAAAATCGCCTTCACCCTGGCCTAACCACTTTTCTAATGCGATGTGAGCATCAATAATTTCTGTTTCATAGCGGGTCATTCTCTCTCCTTTACCATCATTTTGCGAACCAACTCCGTAAACTGGCGACGCTCCTCAGCCGTTAAACGCCCCAGAAAAGCCTCATCGACATGATTCCCTACCGGTTTACAGTTGCCGAGCAACGCTTCGCCTTCCGGCGTTAAGAATACAAACCGGCGGCGCTTATCTGCAGCATCGGCTTCGCGCTTCACCAGCCCACGTAATTCCATACGGCTCAGCATCTCCGCGAGGGTAGCTTTGGTGCTTACCGCCGCTTCGGTGAGCGCCACCTGCTCAATGCCAGGATGTTCCGCGATAGAACGCAGCACCGCGTATTGCGGCTTAGTCAGCTCGGGTAAGGCCTGCTGCCAGCGCGCAGTATGTTGCTGAAAAAGCTGACGTAACAGGTGGAACGCTTCTTGTTTTAGTTCCATGAACTCTCCAGCATAAAAATGATCTCTTTATGATAGCCCCGATCAGCGGCGAATTTAACGCAGCCCGTTTTACCATTTCGTGTGATCGCATGCGAACGATCTTGTCAGCGTTCAGATCCGGGCGTACGGTAAGCAACAAGTTCGTATGCGAACAAATTAAATGAGGTTTTGCATGAGATTGATTGTTGGGATGACAGGGGCGACCGGTGCGCCGCTCGGCGTGGCGCTGCTGCAGGCGCTTCGCGACATGCCGGAAGTTGAATCCCATCTGGTGATGTCGAAATGGGCGAAAACAACGATTGAACTGGAAACGCCGTATACCGCTCAGGACGTTGCCGGGCTGGCGGATGTGGTTCACAGCCCGGCGGATCAGGGGGCAACCATCTCATCCGGCTCCTTTCGCACCGACGGCATGATCGTCATTCCCTGCAGCATGAAAACGCTGGCGGGCATCCGCGCAGGCTACGCCGAAGGGCTGGTGGGGCGTGCCGCTGACGTGGTGTTAAAAGAGCGACGCAAGCTGGTGCTGGTCCCGCGGGAAATGCCGCTCAGCACTATCCATCTTGAAAATATGCTGGCGCTTTCCCGCATGGGCGTGGCAATGGTGCCGCCGATGCCCGCTTATTACAACCATCCGCAAACCGCCGATGACATTACTCAACACATTGTGACCCGGGTGCTCGATCAGTTTGGTCTGGCGCATAACAAAGCCCGTCGCTGGGAGGGGTTACAGGCGGCCAGAGATTTTTCCCAGGAGAATAAACATGGCATTTGATGATTTGAGAAGCTTCCTGCAGGCGCTCGATGAGCAAGGGCAACTGCTAAAAATCACGGAACAGGTTGATGCGGAGCCGGATCTGGCCGCGGCAGCCAACGCCACCGGGCGCATTGGCGATGGCGCACCTGCGCTCTGGTTTGACAACATCCGCGGCTTTACCGACGCCCGCGTGACGATGAACACTATCGGATCCTGGCAAAACCACGCCATCTCGCTGGGGCTGCCGCCGAATACGCCAGTGAAAAAGCAGATCGACGAGTTTATTCGCCGCTGGGATAACTTCCCGGTTGCGCCGGAGCGTCGCGCCAACCCGGCCTGGGCAGAGAACACGGTGGATGGCGACGCGATCAATCTGTTCGATATTCTGCCGCTGTTCCGCCTGAACGACGGTGACGGTGGTTTCTACCTGGATAAAGCCTGTGTGGTCTCCCGCGATCCGCTCGACCCGGATCACTTCGGCAAGCAGAACGTCGGCATCTACCGCATGGAGGTGAAGGGCAAACGCAAGCTGGGTCTGCAGCCGGTGCCGATGCATGACATCGCCCTGCACCTGCATAAAGCGGAAGAGCGCGGGCAGGATCTGCCGATTGCGATCACCCTGGGCAATGACCCGATCATCACCCTGATGGGGGCGACGCCGCTCAAGTACGATCAATCAGAATATGAGATGGCGGGTGCGTTGCGCGAAAGTCCCTATCCGATCGCCACCGCGCCGCTGACCGGTTTTGACGTGCCCTGGGGTTCGGAAGTGATCCTCGAAGGGGTGATTGAAGGCCGCAAACGCGAAATCGAAGGGCCGTTCGGGGAGTTCACCGGGCACTACTCCGGTGGCCGTAACATGACCGTGGTACGCATCGATAAAGTCTCTTACCGCACAAAACCGATTTTTGAGTCGCTCTATCTCGGGATGCCGTGGACCGAAATCGACTACCTGATGGGCCCGGCAACCTGCGTGCCGCTCTACCAGCAGCTGAAAGCTGAATTCCCGGAAGTGCAGGCGGTGAACGCGATGTACACCCACGGCCTGCTGGCAATTATCTCCACTAAAAAACGTTACGGCGGTTTTGCCCGCGCCGTGGGGCTGCGGGCGATGACCACGCCGCATGGCCTGGGCTACGTGAAGATGGTGATCATGGTGGACGAGGATGTCGATCCATTCAACCTGCCGCAGGTGATGTGGGCCCTGTCGTCGAAGGTGAACGCCGCGGGGGATCTGGTGCAGCTGCCGAACATGTCGGTGCTGGAGCTGGATCCGGGTTCAAGTCCGGCGGGGATCACCGACAAACTGATTATCGACGCCACCACACCGGTTGCACCCGATATGCGTGGACACTACAGCCAGCCGGTACAGGATCTGCCTGAAACCAAAGCCTGGGCTGAAAAACTGACCGCGATGCTGGCCGCACGTAAATAAGGAGGGGAAAATGATTTGTCCACGTTGTGCCGATGAACATATTGAGGTGATGGCGACGTCGCCGGTTAAAGATGTCTGGACGGTGTATCAGTGCCAGCACTGTCTGTATACCTGGCGCGATACCGAGCCGCTGCGCCGCACCAGCCGCGAGCACTATCCCGAAGCGTTTCGCATGACGCAGAAAGATATCGACGATGCCCCGCAGGTGCCGACTATTCCGCCGTTGCTGGCGGAAGATAAGCGCGGATAAAAAAGCCGGGTGGCGGCTACGCCTTACCCGGCCTACTATCCAGCGTCTTTTGTAGGCCCGGTAAGCGATAACGCCACCGGGCGTAAAAACCGCATGAAATCTCCGCAGGCCCGGTAAGCGATAGCGCCACCGGGCGATACAGACCGCAGAGCTTTACACCAGATTTTTCAACCGATAAATCCACTCCAGCGCCTGACGTGGTGTCAGAGAATCCGGGTCGAGGTTCTCCAGTGCTTCCAGCGCCGGGGAGGTCTCTTCGGCAGGGACCAGCAGAGACATCTGGGTGCCATCTACCTGGGTAGCCGCTGCGTTTGGCGCCAGGCTTTCCAGTTCGCGCAGCTTCTGACGGGCCCGCTTGATCACCTCTTTCGGCACGCCCGCCAGCGCCGCCACGGCCAGACCGTAGCTTTTGCTCGCCGCGCCATCCTGTACGCTGTGCATAAAGGCGATAGTATCGCCGTGCTCCAGCGCATCCAGATGCACGTTCGCCACGCCCTCCATCTTCTCCGGCAGTTGCGTCAGCTCGAAGTAGTGGGTGGCAAACAGGGTCAGGGCTTTGATCTTATTGGCCAGGCTTTCGGCACAGGCCCACGCCAGCGAGAGCCCGTCGTAGGTGGAGGTGCCGCGACCAATCTCATCCATCAGCACCAGGCTGTACTCCGTGGCGTTGTGCAGGATATTTGCCGTTTCGGTCATCTCGACCATAAAGGTGGAGCGACCGCTCGCCAGATCGTCCGCCGCGCCCACGCGGGTAAAGATACGGTCGATAGGGCCAATCTCCACCTTTTGCGCCGGAACGTAGCTGCCGATGTAGGCCAGCAGCGCAATCAGTGCCGTCTGGCGCATATAGGTACTTTTACCGCCCATGTTTGGCCCGGTAATAATCAGCATCCGGCGCTGCGGCGACAGGTTCAGCGGGTTAGCGATAAACGGTTCGTTCAGTACCTGTTCCACCACCGGGTGGCGCCCTTCGGTAATGCGCACGCCTGGCTTATCGGTGAAGGTTGGGCAGCAGTAGTTCAGCGTCTCGGCACGTTCCGCCAGGTTGACCAGTACATCCAGCTCGGCCAGCGCCGTGGCGCTCTGCTGCAGATCCGCAAGGTGCGGCATCAGGATGTCGAACAGGGCGTCATAGAGCTGTTTTTCCAGCGCCAGCGCTTTGCCTTTTGAGGTGAGCACTTTGTCTTCGTACTCTTTCAGCTCCGGAATAATGTAGCGCTCGGCGTTTTTCAGCGTCTGGCGGCGCACGTAGTGAATAGGAGCCAGGTGGCTCTGTCCACGGCTGATCTGAATAAAGTAGCCGTGCACTGCGTTGTAACCCACTTTCAGGGTGTCCAGCCCAAGGCGCTCACGCTCGCGGATCTCCAGCTTATCCAGATAGTCCGTCGCGCCATCGGCCAGCGAGCGCCACTCGTCCAGCTCTTCGTTGTAGCCCGGGGCAATCACGCCGCCGTCACGCACCAGAACCGGCGGGGCATCGATAATGGCCTTTTCCAGCAGTTCACGCAGTTCGCTAAATTCGCCCATCGCCTCGCGCAGCTTTTGCACCGGGGCGCTGTCGATCTCCGCCAGCAGGCTGCGCAGTTCAGGCAGTTGCTGGAAGGCATGGCGCATGCGGGCTAAATCGCGCGGGCGTGCGGTGCGCAGCGCCAGTCGTGCCAGAATACGTTCCAGATCGCCCACCTGACGCAATACCGGCTGAAGGTCGCTATACCGATCCTGCAGGGCGCCAATGGTCTGCTGGCGCGCGGTGAGCGTGGCAATATCGCGGACCGGCATATGCAGCCAGCGTTTCAGCATACGGCTGCCCATCGGGGTGACGGTGCTGTCGAGCACCGAGGCGAGGGTGTTCTCCACACCACCGGCTAAATTCTGGGTGATCTCCAGATTGCGGCGGGTGGCGGCATCCATAATGATGCTGTCCTGCTGGCGTTCAATCGTAATGGAGCGGATATGCGGCAGGGCGGTTCGCTGGGTATCTTTTACGTACTGCAGCAGACAGCCCGCGGCGCACAGGCCGCGCGGCGCGTTTTCTACGCCAAAGCCGGTCAGATCGCGGGTGCCAAATTGCAGATTGAGCTGTTGACGCGCGGTGTCGATTTCAAACTCCCACAGCGGACGGCGACGCAGGCCGCGACGCCCCTCAAGCAGCCCCATCTCGGCGAAATCTTCGGCATAGAGCAGCTCCGCAGGATTGGTGCGTTGCAGTTCGGCCGCCATGGTTTCGCGGTCGGCCGGTTCGCTCAGGCGAAAACGCCCGGAGCTGATATCCAGCGTGGCGTAACCGAAACCTTTGCTCTCCTGCCAGATGGCGGCAAGGAGGTTATCCTGGCGCTCCTGTAACAGCGCTTCATCGCTGATGGTGCCCGGTGTGACGATACGCACCACTTTGCGCTCGACCGGGCCCTTCGAGGTGGCCGGATCGCCAATCTGTTCGCAGATGGCGACTGATTCACCCTGGTTAACCAGCTTCGCCAGGTAGTTCTCTACCGCATGATGCGGAATACCGGCCATCGGGATGGGTTCACCGGCCGAGGCGCCGCGTTTGGTCAGGGAGATGTCGAGCAGCTGCGAGGCGCGTTTCGCATCGTCATAAAACAGCTCGTAAAAGTCGCCCATCCGGTAAAAGAGCAGGATCTCCGGATGCTGAGCTTTCAGCTTCAGGTACTGCTGCATCATAGGGGTATGGGCGTCAAAATTATCGGTAGTGGTCATGGAGTGATGATGTCCATTTCTTTGAAAACAGTGCTTTTCAGGCGACGTTAGGGTCGTGTATTACCGCTATTGTCGCATGAAAAAATGGCCCGGCGCAGCAAAATGTCACCGCCTTAGTCCGGCTCTTCGCCGACCAGCTCAATCACCAGTTTTCCTTGTTCAACCAGCACCCGTACCCGGGAATGGGTTTTAAAACCGGCCTCTTCCAGCCAGTCGCCCTTTAAACTCAACGCGGCGTGTACGCTGTAGCGGGTCGGGATCTTGGTCTTGCGATCCTCATGACGCTTTCTGAAATACCCCACGGTGAGCTGGCGGCTGGGTCTGGAAATGCTGATATCTGACATAGAAACTCCTTTTTCTCAGGCAAGGATCAGGTGATAAAAATACCTGTATAAAATGCCAGTAAAATGAACCTGAGACAAACGCAGAACTGCGAAGCGTCTTCAGAAAACGAAATGTAAAATATGAAATCGGGCTGAAATTCCCGATTTAAAAAGGTATTATGCATGCAACTTATTAGTGAGTATCAGGCTATGGCAGGAAAACGGATCGCGCGCGAAAAAGAGACCATCCGTAAGATGATCGCGCTCTATGAAAAGCAGTGCCCGCAGGCATCTAACGAGGCGGGGCATTACGCAGCGCTGAATGCGTATGCCGACAAGCGGCTGGATAAATGCGTGTTTGGTGAAGAGAAACCGGCCTGCAAGCAGTGCCCGGTCCACTGCTACCAGCCCGCTAAGCGTGAAGAGATGAAGCAGGTCATGCGTTGGGCGGGGCCGCGCATGCTCTGGCGTCACCCGATTCTGACGATTCGCCATCTGATTGACGATCGCCGCCCGGTGCCCGAGCTGCCGGAAAAGTACCGCCCGAAAAAGTAACCTCTCAGGTGCGCGGCCTGCGCATCGGGCGGCAGATTGCCACCATAGCAATTGCACTGCACAGCGGGAATACCGCCAGCACCAGCCACGGAACGATCGCCCCGGTGGATGGCGTCAGCGCCCGATCGAGCAGATCGCCGAGCAGTAAATTTCCCGCCAGCACCGCACAGCCCCCAGCGGTAGCCAGTGCGCCATAGTGCGCACCCAGGGTCGATTCGCTGGCAAACCATGGCACCACATCTTTTCCTGCCGGTACCAGCAGCATCTGCCCGGTGGTCAGCAGGGTGACAAAACAGGCCGCAGGCAGCAGCCGCAGTAACCCCGTGCCCGGCGGCGAAGAGGCAAACAGCGCGACGCTCAGAAACGCGGCGGCGATAAGCAGAAAACCCACCGGCAGGACCCGCACCGCGCCCACCCGACGGGCAAAACGCGCCAGCGGAAGCTGAAAGAGGATCACCAGCCCCGAGGCCAGCATAAACAGCGGGCCAAGATCTTTCTCGCTGCCGCCAGCACGCTGGATCTCCACCGGGAGCGCCAGATAGAGCTGGTTATAGCTCAACAGCCAGCTGCTCCAGGCGATGATAAACGCCACGAACCGCGGCTGGCGAAAGGTGGTCCACCAGGGGGTGATATGCAGCGGCTGGTTTTTTGCTGAGCCTGAAGGTAAACAGAAGAACAGCACTATCAGCGCCACCACGAAGACCGCGGCCCCGGCCAGCGCCACCTGACGAAAACCCAGGCCGGTGAGCAGGGCACCCGCGACCGGGCCCAGGACGGCCCCCAGCTCGCCACATACCGCAAAGAGGGCGAACCACTCGGCGCGGCTGCGTTTTCCCTGCGCCTCGCTGCGGGTTCCGGCTTTAGCCAGTAAGGCTTCGATGGAGGGGGAGAAGAGCGCGCCCCCGATCCCGGTGAGGCACGCCCCGGCAATAATGACCGGCAGGGTGTAACCAAAGGCCAGCAGCAGATAGCCCACCACCCGTACAACGCAGCCGCAAAGAATAATGATGCGCGCGCCGTAGCGGTCGGAGAGAGCGCCGCCAACGATAAACATCCCCTGCTGGGAGAAGGTCCGCAGCCCGAGCACCAGCCCGATAACGCCGCCGGAGAGCAGCATATCGTCGCGTAAAAAAATCGCCAGGAAGGGGACGACGGCATAAAAACCAATATTGAAAACAAACTGGCTGCCCAGTAAGACGGGCGGCCAGAGTTGCGTCGCGGGGCGAATGGATAGCACCTGTTATTTTGCCTCAGACGAGGAAGTGAATATGTTTTTTGCCATGATCGGGGGAGAGCTCAATGCGGGTTTTCACCCGGAATATCTCCCACAGCAGCTCTTCGGTCAGGATCGCCTGCGGCGTACCGCTGGCGACAACGCGCCCTTTTTGCATCACGATCAGCGCATCACAGAACATAGAGGCGTGGTTAAGATCGTGAATGGCGACGATGCTGGTGACCGGCAGCTGGCTAATCAACTGCATCAATTGCATCTGATGGTGAATATCCAGGTGGTTAGTGGGTTCATCCAGCAGGATCTCGGTTGGCATTTGCGCCAGCGCCCGGGCGATGTGCACCCGCTGGCGCTCGCCGCCGGAGAGGCTCAGCCAGCCCTGCTCGCTATGATGCAGCATATCCACCGTCTTCAGCGCCTGGTTTACCGTTTCGTCATCCTGCGCCGTCCAGCCGGAGAAAGGGGAGTGGTGCGGAATACGCCCCAGCTTCACCACATCCCGCACGCGCATGTTGGCGTCGGTCATGCCATGCTGTTCCACAAAGGCTACCCGCCGGGCGAGCTGCTTTTTCGGGATGCCACTGATGCTTTTGCCATCCAGCGCGACGGTGCCGCTATGGGGGCGACGTAACCCGGCCAGGATCCGCAGCAGCGAGGATTTGCCGGAGCCGTTTGGCCCCAGCAGGCCGACGGTCTGCCCCTGGGATACTGCCAGCGAGACATTGTCGACGATGACCTTTTTACCCACCTTCCAGGTGATATTTTCAGCAGTGATGCTCATCACTTATTCCTTGAACGGTAGATAATCACAGCAAAGAACGGGACGCCCACCAGCGCGGTAACGACGCCCACCGGCAGGCTTTGCGGAGCGATCAGCAGGCGTGAGGCGATATCCGCCAGCACCATCAGGATGGCACCCGCCAGCGCGCTGGCGATAAGCAGCGTGCGGTGCAGCGGACCAAAGAAGAAGCGCATCATGTGTGGCACCACCAGGCCGACAAAGCCGATGGAACCCGCCATGCTGACGATGGTGGCGGTCATCAGTGCGGTAACGATGAACAGGATCAGCCGCACCCAAGGGACGGCGATCCCCAGCGAGGCGGCGGCATCATCGCCAAAGGTGAAGGCGTCGAGCGCCCGGGCGTACCAGAGGCAGACAGCCAGACCGACCAGCACCGCGACCAGCACCATCTGGAACTCGGGCCATCTCACGCCGCTAAAGCTGCCCAGCAGCCAGAACATCACGTCGCGCGCCTGCTGGGCGCTGGCCGAGGTGCTGACGGTCCAGGCGGTGATGGCGTTAAACAGTTGCGAGGCGGCAACCCCGGCAAGGATGGTGCGTTCACTGCCGCCGCGGGCACCGTTCGTCAGCAGGGCCACAAACGCGAAGGCGGTAAACGCCCCGGCGAAGGCCCCGGCGGAAAGCGTCACGGTACCGCTGCCAATGCCCAGCACGACCACGGAGACCGCCCCGGTTGACGCCCCGGCGGAGACCCCCAGAACGTAAGGTTCGGCGAGGGCGTTTTTCAGCAGGCTTTGCAGCACCGCGCCGCAGATAGCCAGACCCGCACCGCAGCAGGCCGCCACCAGCGCCCGGCTCAGGCGAAAGTCCCAGATCACGCTCTCATAGATGCGATTGAGCGGCACCTCGGTTAAGCCCATTTTATTGGTAATGGCGTAGAACACGCTCTGCAGGGGGATCGACAACTCCCCCACGCTGACGCCAAAAGCGATAACCAGCAGCAGCGCGACCACCGCCAGGAAACCCGAAGCTGGCAACAGCCAGCTCAGGCGGGTCTGTTGTACTACCGCGGTCATTAATTCAGTTCCATTTTTCTGAGCTGTTCACCAATCTGCTCCGCGCCGTAAAGGGTGCGGATGGTCGGGTTCATCGCCTGGCCGTCCATCACCACGATGTGGCCTTTTTTCACCGCGTCGAGCTGGCTGACGGCGGGATCGCTTTTCAGGAATTTGATTTTTTCCTCGGCGTTATCCAGCGCCCAGCGGTTGCGGTCGAGGCTGGAGACCACGATCACGTCCGGGTTGGCCGCGATAATGCTTTCCCAGCCGACGGTCGGCCATTCCGTTTCAGAGGTGATGGCGTTGTGGCCACCCAGCACGTTAGCAATAAAGCCGGAGGCGCTGTTTTTACCGCCGACGTAAGCGTCAGAAGAGGGGGAGGAGCTGGAGAACCAGAAGACAAATGAGAGATCTTTCTTGTTTTTGCTGAACTCAGCCCGCAGGTCGGCTTCACGCTTTTTGAAATCGGCAATCAACGCCTGGCCGCGATCTTCGACGTTAAAGATTTTGGCGAAATCTTCAATCTCTTTATACAGGAAGGTCATATCCCAGAGCTTCTGGCGGCTGCCGTACATATCGCCGATATCTTTTTTGGTGGCGCACATGCCCGGCGACATGTAGCTGTTGACGCCGACGGTGGCCAGATCTTCGCGTTTGGCGACTTTACTCTCTGGCCCCAGTAGCAGCGGCAGCTGGGCCGGAACGAAGTCCGGATTTTGCGCAAGGATAGACTCCAGCGTCGGGATCTCAACGGTCAGCAATTTAACTTTTTCATTCTTTTCAGCGAGTTCAGGTAGCACTTTGGTCGGCCAGAAGGCGCTGGCGGCAACCTTATCCTGCAGGCCCAGCAGTAAGAGAATTTCTACGGTGTTCTGGCCCAGTGCCACCACGCGCTCTGGCGCTTTGGTGAAGGTCTCTTTATAGCCGCAGTTCTCGATCGTCAGAGGGTAGGTGGTTGCAAAAGCAGAACCGGCTGTCGCGATCAGCAAGCCTAATGCACTGATGATCTTTTTCATGAAACGCTATCCTTCATTAATTTATTGATGACAGCCCGGGAGCATGGCTGAGAATGAATATCATTTATTATGGCGGGGTTTTATACAATGATATATTCACGGTGTCAATGAACGATAATAACGTCATGAAATTATTGGGTTTCATAGGGGATTTGTAGGCCGGGCAAGCGTAGCGCCGCCCGGCGAAGGGGGGTTAATCTAAATCTGCACCATTGCTGGCAATCACTTTCTTGTACCACCAGAACGATTTTTTGCGTTTGCGTTCAAGGGTGCCGTTGCCCGCATCATCACGATCGACATAGATAAAGCCGTAGCGCTTGCTCATCTCGCCGGTGGAGGCGGCAACCAGATCGATGCAGCCCCAGCTGGTGTAGCCCATCAGCGGAACACCATCTTCAATGGCGTCGCCCATCGCGCGGATATGCTCCCGCAGGTAGCTGATGCGGTAATCGTCGTTAATCTCACCGTTGGCGTCCATCTCATCCTTCGCGCCTAAGCCGTTCTCCACCAGGAAGAGCGGCTTCTGGTAGCGGTCGTACATCATGTTCATGGTAATGCGCAGGCCCAGCGGGTCGATGCCCCAGCCCCACTCGCTGACGTCAATATGCGGGTTACGCAGGGATTTCACGATATTGGCCGCGCTGGTGTTGTTGGCATTCATATCCGCCGAGGCGCAGCGCGAGGCGTAATAGCTGAATGAGACAAAATCGACGGTGTGTGTCAGCAGTGCGTCATCACCCGGATCTTTGACAATCACCACCCCCTTTTCGCGGAACACGCGAGCAGAGTAGGCCGGGTAGCGGCCACGGGCCTGGACGTCGATAAAGAACAGGTTCTCACGATCTTTTTCTAATGCCGTCCACACATCTTCCGGTTTGCAGGAGTAGGGGTAGAAGTTACCGCCCGCCAGCATGCAGCCCACCTGGTTTTGTGGGTTCACCTCGTGGGCAATTTTGGTTGCCAGCGCGCTGGCAACCAGCTCATGGTGGGCGGCCTGATACTTCACCTGATCCTCATTTTCACCTTCCTCAAACACCAGCCCGGCACCGGAGAAGGGGCTGTGCAGCATGATGTTGATCTCGTTGAAGGTGAGCCAGTATTTCACCAGCCCGTTAAATTCTTCGAAGCAGGTGCGGGCGTAGCGGGCAAAGAAATCGACCATCTTGCGGTTGCGCCAGGAGCCATACTCGGTCACCAGATGCATCGGCACGTCAAAGTGGCAGAGGGTCACCAGCGGTTCGATATTGTACTTTTTACACTCCTCGAACACGGCCCGGTAAAAGGCAATCCCTTCTTTATTAGGCAGCGGTTCGTCGCCGTTTGGGTAGAGACGGCTCCAGGCAATGGAGGTACGAAATACCGTGAAGCCCATCTCGGCCATTAAGGCGATATCTTCTTTATAGCGATGGTAAAAATCGATCGCGTCGTGGCTGGGATAGAACTCATCGTCACGCAGCGAAAAGCGTTTTTCCTTGCCGACCTTCACCGCCAGGCGGTTTGCGCCGTGGGGGATCATATCGACGGTGGTCAGGCCCTTGCCGCCCTCGCGGTATGCGCCTTCGCTCTGGTTAGCGGCCAGTGCGCCGCCCCATAAAAATCCTTGTGGAAAAACTGACATTCTTACCTCGCTATAAATTTATGCTTGTGCTGCTTTGGCCTGAACCGGTGCGGATTGCAGCGCACGCGCTTTTTCTGCTTCGTCTTCTACCGGGATATCTTCAAAGCCCAGAATCAGGGTCAGCACGAAAGAGAGCACCACGGCCAGGGCCATGACTCCGAATACCCAGACGATGGACATCGGATTGGCCGGGTCGAAGAACTGGACGCTGGTAAACAGGCCCGGCGCCGCCATCGAGTGGCTGGCCAGCCCGGCGATCCCGGCCACGGCGCCGCAGATAAAGCCGCTGATCAGGCTCGCAATTAAAGGACGTTTCAGACGAACCGCCACGCCATACAGCGCCGGTTCAGAGATCCCGGCCATGATGGCGGAAGCGGCCGCGGCCAGCGCCGTCTGGCGCAGTTCCGGGTTTTTGGTTTTCCAGGCGACCGCCAGCGACGAACCGCCGAGGGAGAGGTTGGCGCCGATTTCTGACGGCATCACCATCCCCTCTTTGCCCGTTTCGGCAATGGTCTGAATGATGGTAGGCGTAAAGACGCGGTGCATCCCGGTCATCACCAGCAGCGGCCACAGCGCGCCCATGATGGCGACGGAGAGCCAGCCCAGATAGCCGTGAATGGTGTAAACCAGCGCGGAGATGCCGCTACCGATCCAGATCCCCAGCGGCCCAATCAGGACGATGGCGAGTGGGGCGGCAATCAGCACGATCAGCATTGGCTTGAGGAAGTTTTTCGTCACCGCCGGGGTGATTTTGTCCACCCAGCGTTCGATATAGGACAGGCACCAGGTCATCACCAGCGCCGGGATCACCGTATAGGTATATTTCACCGCCGTCACCGGCACAAACGCGAACTCAACGTGCTCGCCCTGCGCCGCTTTCGCCATCAGCTCAATAAAACTCGGGTGGACCAGCACGCCCGCAATAGCGATCGCCAGCGACATGTTGGTTTTGAATTTCACCGCCGCAGAGGCGGCCACCATCAGCGGCAGGAAGAAGAACGCGCCGTCGCCGATGACGGTCAGGATCGTCAGCGTCGGATCGCCTTTGGTCAGCACGCCGCTCATCTCGAGGATCATCGCCAGCAGCTTGACCATTGAACCGCCGATGATCGCCGGGATCAGCGGTGACATGGTGCCGATCAGGGCATCAAGAATGCCCGCCCCAATGCGTTTCAGGGTCAGCTTTTGCGGCCCCTGGGGCGCGGCAGGCTGCATGTCGGCGGGCAGCAGGTTGACCACCTCGCGGTACGCCTGGGAAACGGTATTGCCGATGATCACCTGGCACTGGTTGTCGTTGCGCACGACGCCCAGCACGCCGCTGATGCTTTTCAGCGTCGCGCTGTCGATCAGGCTCTCGTCTTTTGCCACGAAGCGCAGACGGGTCATGCAGTGGGTGACCGCGACGATATTTTCTTTGCCGCCGAGCGCGCTGACAACGGCATTCGCCAGCGCAGCATAATTTTTGGCCATCGGGTTGTATCCTGTTTTATCAGTAAGGTACGTCTTCATCGGGGTGAGCGATGAAACTTATATAGGAAACCGGTTCCACAAAATCATGAAGAGTTTCCTGGAATCTAACAAGATCACGTTTTAGCCATTTTTTAAATTCGTGATGGCGATCACCTGGCGTGTTAAAAAGCGTGTGACAGACGCTGCGACAATTTTCACGCGGTGCAGTACACTGCCGCTCACGGGATTAAGACGGAACAGATGCATGACCACGATGCTGGAAGTGGCGAAGCGGGCAGGGGTCTCGAAGGCGACGGTTTCCCGGGTGCTTTCGGGCAATGGCTACGTGAGCCAGGAGACAAAAGACAAGGTTTTTCAGGCGATTGAAGAGAGCGGGTATCGGCCTAATTTACTGGCGCGTAACCTGGCGACCAAAAGCACGCAAACCCTTGGGCTGGTGGTGACCAACACCCTCTACCACGGGGTCTATTTCAGCGAGCTGCTGTTCCATGCCGCCAGAATGACCGAAGAGAAGGGACGTCAGCTGATCCTCGCCGACGGTAAGCACAGCGCCGATGAGGAGCGCGAGGCGATTCAGTACCTGCTGGATATGCGCTGCGATGCGATCATCATCTACCCGCGTTTTCTCAGCGTTGATGAGATGGACGAGATCATCCAGAAACACGCCCAGCCGGTGATCGTGCTTAACCGCCGCCTGCGTAAAAACAGCAGCCACTGCGTCTGGTCAGATCATAAAGCCTCCAGCCAGGCGGCGGTATCGACCCTTATCGAGCAGGGCCACCGCGATATCGCGTTTATCACCGGATCGCTCGATTCCCCCACCGGGATCGAACGCCTTTCCGGCTACAAAGAGGCCCTTGCTGCGCACCGCATTCCGCTACGCGAGTCGCTGATTGTCGAGGGTAAATGGCACCCGGCCAGCGGCGCGGCAGGGGTGGCGACGCTGCTGGCGCGCGGCGAGCATTTTACCGCGCTGGTGGCGAGCAATGACGACATGGCGATCGGCGCCATCAAGCAGCTTCACGACAGTGGGGTCGCCGTGCCGGAGGCGGTGTCGGTAGTGGGTTTCGATGACATTGCGATGGCGCCCTACGTGGTACCCTCCCTCTCCAGCGTGCGCGTACCGGTGACAGAGATGGTGAAAGAGACCATCAGCCGTCTGATCTTTATGCTCGATGGTGGGGACTTCACCTTCCGGCAGACCTTCGCCGGAGAGTTGATGCTGCGTGATTCCGTCATCCCCGGCCCGCACCACTGATTTACAGGGCAGCCAGGCACAAGTAAAGCCGAGTCGGCCGCCCGCGGTCAGCGCCATATCCTGCACGTTTTCCAGGGCGTTGAGCGGTGATGGGCTGAGACAGCGCCAGCGAAAAAAGAGGTTCATGCTTCCTGACCTGTCTGAACCAGGCGGCAAGCCAGGTTATTTCCTGGGTGAAGTTTGCCATGTGTCGTCTCCGGTGAAGGAGTAGCGCAACAGTGTAGGCCGGAAAACAGGCTTAAAACCTGACGCGGTTTCATCACTGTTCCGCATTAAAAAAGCCCCGGGCACCGGGGCTGCGAAAGGCAAAATCTGACAAGCATACAACGAGTAGAACAAGAGTTTGAGGGTTAAACAGGTAAGGCTTTCAGCAGGGCGAAGGCCTCCTTCATACGATCTTCGCTGACCACAAAGGCGCGCAGATTGCCCTCGTTGTCGGCCCCTTTCGCCACCATCCCCTGGGCTTCGATGGCGATCTGCCAGTTCAAATCCTGGCGCTGGGTTTCGCCTGCCAGGTGCAGCGGCAGTTCCGGCGTTTTGACCTTCACCAGCATCGCAGGCAGTTTCAGTGGCGTACTGGCCCCGAGCAGATTCTTCGCCAGATACATGGCGCTTAACTGGATCGGCTGCAGGAACGGCAGCACCTGACCGTTAATTTCGGCGCAGTCGCCCAGAGCATAAATATCGGGCCGGGTGGTTTGCAGATAGCTGTCGACCTTTACCCCGCGATCTGTTTCTGCACCGGCCCGCTGTGCCAGCCCGATTTCCGGGCGCAGGCCAGTGGCGGCAATCACCACATCGACTTCAAGGCAGCGATCCCGATCCAGCAGGGCGCAGATCCCAGTGTCGGTTTGGGTCAGGCTTTGCAGCTGGGATTTCAGCAGCAGATGCACCCCCATATCGGTCAGCCGGTGTTGTAAGCGACTGCTCACTTCGGCGGGCATCAGCGCTGAGAGAATGCTGGCGGAATGGTCAACCAGGGTGACCTCTTTCCCGGCCCGGCAAAAATCCATCGCCAGTTCGCTGCCGATAAGACCTGCGCCAACAATCATCACCCGTCGGGCGTCACGCAGGGTGCTTTCGCAGGCCCGGTACTCCGTCTGGCTGTTCAGGGTCAGCATCAGCTCGCGGCCTGCAACCGGCGGCACAAAGGCCGAGGCTCCGGTTGCCAGCACCAGTTTGTCATAGGACCACTGCTTGTCTTTCCCTTTGACCACGTGGGCTGCGGCGTCGATGTCGGTGACCCAGGTGTAGGGAAACAGGCGCAGGTTAAACTGTTCGGCAAACTCTCCCGCCGTCTGGCGGGTGAGGTCGTCGGCCTGCTGGCGCTGACTGATAACGTGGCTTAAGTCTGGCTTGTTGTACTCATCCATGCTGTCCGCTGCAATAAGCGTCAGCGGGACGTTCGCATCCTGTTTACGGATGTTTTTCACCAGCTGGCGGGCGGAGAAGCCCGAGCCGATGATGACGATACCGTGGCTCATTTTGCCTCCGATGCCAGTTCTTCAAATACATCTTTACCAAGGGAACATTCCGGGCAGAGGAAGTTGTCCGGCACGTCGCTCCACGGGGTACCTGGCGCGACGTCCTGCAGCGGCTCGCCGAGGGTTGGATCGTAGATCCACTGGCATACGCTGCACTGCATGCAGGGGCCGAGGTCGGCGGTGGTCTCTTCGACGCTGGCGCTTTCTTCCGCCTGAGCGGCAGGTTTCACGCTGGCTTCAGGCAGCGGAGCGAGCGCCCACTGACGGGCAATATCGCGACCATGCTGACGGCAGACTTCCAGCGCATCGAGATCCGGGCGCCATTTGGCCTTCAGGCTCATGGACATCTCAAAACCGGCATCCTGCAGGCGGGTGGAGAGACGATCTACCGCGCCGCCGCTCCAGCCGTGGGAGCCAAAGGCGCTGGCACGTTTGTTACGGAAGCGCAGGCCGGTCATCTCTTCCACCAGGCCGGCAATTTTCGGCATCATCACGTTGTTCATGGTGGAGGTACCCACCAGCACGCCTTTTGAGCGGAAGACGTTCGTGAGAATGTCGTTTTTATCGCTGCGGGCGACGTTAAAGATTTTCACCGCCACGTTCGGGTCAACTTCATTAATGCCCTGGGCGATGGCGTCGGCCATCATGCGGGTATTGTTGGACATGGTGTCGTAGAAAATGGTGATGCGGTCTTCCTGATAATCCGCCGCCCATTTCAGGTACAGCTCGACGATCTGCGTAGGGTTATCACGCCATACCACACCGTGAGAGGTGGCAATCATATCCACCGGCAGGTTAAAGCCGAGGATCTCGGTGATTTTTGGCGTCACCAGACGGCTGAACGGGGTGAGGATGTTGGCGTAGTAGCGCTGGCACTGCTCAAAGAGTTCGGCCTGATCCACTTCGTCATTGAACAGACGTTCGTCGCAGTAGTGCTGGCCGAAGGCGTCGTTACTGAAGAGCACCGCGTCGCCGGTCATGTAGGTCATCATGCTGTCCGGCCAGTGCAGCATTGGGGTTTCCACGAAGATCAGCTGTTTGCCGTTGCCGATATCCAGAGAGTCGCCGGTTTTCACCACGTTGAAGTTCCACTCCGGATGGTGGTGATGGCCGGTGATGGAGTCGATGGCGTTGGTGGTGCAGTAGATCGGGGTGTCCGGGATGCAGGACATCAGCTCGGTCAGCGCCCCGGCATGGTCCTCTTCCGCATGGTTAATGATGATGTAGTCGATATCGGCCAGGTCGATTTCACTGCGCAGGTTCTGCACGAACTCGCGGCTGAATTTATGATCGACGGTATCGATCAGGACGTTTTTCTCTTCCCGGATGAGATAGCTGTTATAGCTGCTGCCGCGCAGCGTTTTGTACTCCGTTCCGTGAAAATCACGTACTTCCCAGTCACGTTGACCAACCCAATGAATATTGTTTTTAACCAGAATAGACATAGCAACCTCAACTTAATACAGCGCAATTAAATGAAAGATGTCATGCCTAGTGCAGGGTGCGTGCCAACTTTTTAAGTTATTAATTTTTAATGGTTTTAAAAATAACCGCACTCTTGTGGTAGTCAATTTGACTGTGTCTGGTATAGTCAATATGACACTGCGTATTGTCAAAATGACAACGAGGCGAGAATGAGTTTTTCTGTAGAGGTGCTGGCGAAAATCGCCATTGAATTGCAGAGCGGCATCGGCCATCAGGATCGCTTTCAGCGGCTGATCTCCACCCTGCGTCACGTGCTGGAGTGCGATGCGTCGGCGCTGCTGCGCTACGAAGGGCGGCAGTTTATCCCGCTGGCGATCGACGGGCTGGCGCAGGATGTGCTGGGGCGGCGCTTCACCCTTGAAGGCCATCCGCGGCTGGAGACCATCGCCCGCGCCGGGGATGTGGTGCGCTTCCCGGCCGACAGCGACCTGCCCGATCCCTACGACGGGTTGATCCCCGGTCAGGAGAGTCTGAAGGTGCACGCCTGTATCGGCCTGCCGCTGTTTGCCGGGCAGAACCTGATTGGCGCGCTGACCCTCGATGGCATGTCGCCGGACCAGTTCGACACCTTCAGCGACGAAGAGTTGAGGCTGATTGCCGCCCTGGCCGCCGGGGCGCTGAATAATGCCCTGCTGATTGAGCAGCTCGAGAGCCAGAACACCCTCTCCACCCGCCCGACGGGGTTTGAGCAGGTAAAAAGCACCGAGATGATTGGCCTCTCGCCGGGCATGATGAGCCTGAAAAAAGAGATTGAGATTGTCGCCGCCTCCGACCTGAACGTGCTGATCGAAGGGGAGACCGGCACCGGTAAAGAGCTGGTGGCCAAAGCCATTCACCAGGCTTCTCCCCGGGCGGTGAATCCGCTGGTCTATCTCAACTGTGCCGCGCTGCCGGAAAGCGTGGCGGAGAGCGAGCTCTTTGGTCACGTCAAAGGGGCGTTTACCGGGGCCATCAGCAACCGCAGCGGCAAGTTTGAGATGGCCGATAACGGCACGCTGTTCCTGGATGAGATTGGCGAGCTGTCGCTGGCGCTGCAGGCTAAGCTGCTGCGCGTATTGCAGTATGGCGATATCCAGCGGGTGGGCGATGACCGCAGCCTGCGGGTCGACGTGCGGGTGCTGGCCGCCACCAACCGCGATCTGCGTGAAGAGGTGCTGGCCGGGAACTTCCGCGCCGATCTGTACCACCGCCTGAGTGTGTTTCCGCTTTCGGTGCCGCCGCTGCGCGAGCGTGGCGAAGATGTGGTACTGCTGGCAGGCTATTTCTGTGAACAGTGCCGGTTGCGGATGGGGTTATCCCGGGTGGTGCTAAGCCCCGGCGCCCGGGCGCATCTGCTGAGCTACGCCTGGCCGGGCAACGTGCGCGAACTGGAACATGCCATTCACCGGGCGGTAGTACTGGCCCGGGCGGCGCGGGCAGGGGATGAAGTGGTGATCCACGCGCAGCACTTTGCTCTGCATGATGAGAGCACACCCGTGGTGACGCCGGAGACGCCGCGCGTTGAGAATCAGAACCTGCGTGAGGCGACGGAGGCGTTTCAGCGCCAGATGATTGTCCGGGCGCTGGAGCAGAACAGCCGCAACTGGGCGGCGAGCGCGAGGGCGCTGGAGACGGACGTCGCCAACCTGCACCGGCTGGCGAAACGTCTGGGTCTTAAGGGTTAGAGAATGCCTGCCTGGTAGAAATCCTGCAGGTTGATGGCACCGCACAGGCGGCCATGGCTATCCACCACCGGCGCGGCGGTGATTTTGCGCTTCATCAAGAGCTCTTTGGCTTCAATGGCGCGGCTGTCGGCATTCAGCGTCAGGCCACCGGCGGTCATGGCGTTGCTGACGGCAATCTCCAGTTTGCCGCCGCTCACCAGCCAGCGGCGCAGGTCGCCGTCGGTGAAGACCCCTTTGACCTGCTGGACATCATCACAGACCGCCACCAGCCCCAGTCCGGTACGGCTCAGCTCCAGCATCGCGTCCATCACGCTGGTATTCAGTTTCACCTGCGGGATAGCCTCGTCGGTGCGCATCAGGTGGTGCACTTTATTCAGCAGGCGTGCTCCCAGAGCGCCTGCCGGGTGCGAGCGGGCAAAATCCTCTTCATTAAACCCGCGGGCCTGCATCACCGCCATCGCCAGCGCATCGCCCATCATCAGCGTGTTGACGGTGCTGGAGGTCGGCGCAAGGTGCATCGGACAGGCTTCGCGCTCCACCGAAATATCCAGCGTAGCGTTGGCGGCCAGCGCCAGCGGCGAGCGGGACTTGCCGGTCATCGCCAGCAGCGCCACCGATTTTTCCTGCAAACGCGGGAGGATCAAATCCAGCTCTTTTGCCGAGCCGGAGTAGGAGATAAAGAGCAGCACGTCGCGACTCTCAATCATCCCCAGATCGCCGTGCAGGGCTTCAGCAGGGTGGACAAAAAAGGCGGGGGTGCCGGTGCTGGCAAGGGTCGCGGCAATCTTCTTGCCGATATGCCCGGATTTGCCGATGCCCGAGACGATCACCTTCCCGTCGCAGTGAATAATGGTATTGGCTGCGCGAACAAAATCTTCCCCCAGACGGTCCGGCAGGCGGCTGGCCTCCTGCAGTTCCAGCATCAGGGTCTGGCGACCCGCGTTTAACAGAAAATCACTCATCACGCTCTCCGGTTACAATCACGTCGATTCCTTTCTCTTCCAGCGCTTTCTTAAACGCCGGATCGATGCCCGCGTCGGTAATCAGCTTATCGACGCTCTCCAGGCTACAGACAATATTCGGGCTTTTACGGCCAAACTTTGACGAGTCCGCCATCAGGATCACCTCCCTGGCGGCATTGCACATCGCTTTACTGACGCTGAACACTTCATTGAAGGTGGTGACGCCCGCGTTGAGGTCGATGCCGTCGGTGCCCATAAACAGGCGGTCGAAGCTGAAATGGTCGAAGGCGTTCTCCGCAAGCTGGCCGTGAAACGAGGCCGACTTTTTGCGGAAGGTGCCGCCGGGCATCAGGATGGTTTGTTCATTGTCGAATTCGGAAAGGGCGTTGACGATATGCAGGCTGTTGGTCATCACCGTGATGTTATTGAAGCGGCTCAGCATTGGCACCATCTGCAGAACCGTGCTGCCCGCATCGAGGATAATGGAGTCGCCGTCATGGATAAATTTTACCGCGGCGTCAGCGATTAACGCCTTCTGATGGGTGTTGATGAGCGTCTTGTGATCGATAGGCGGGTCGGCCTCGTCTTTATTCAGCACCACGCCGCCATAGGTGCGGATCACCGCCCCGGCGTTTTCCAGGATCACCAGATCCTTGCGGATTGTGGTGCCGGTGGTATCAAAGTAGTGGGCCAGATCCTCAACCGAACATTTTCCCTGTTTTTGCAAATGGTCGAGTATGGCCGCCTGCCGCTGGCGGGGTTTCATAGGCGTTGAGTTCCTTAGGTTGCGAAATGATAATTTCGCAAGCTTATAACGTTCACAACGAAATTATCCATGTTTCAATTTAAGCGCTAATGATAGTGCATCTTGACAGAGCGAATCATTGGGAAAGATCACATCGGGCTCTAATTCCTGCAACGCGGTGCCGTTAATCGCTGCAATTTTCACCGGTCGGGCAAAGACCGTCAGCCCACGCATCATCAAGGAGTCACAGACCCGGTGGTTATCATCCAGCGCAATGGCGACAATCACCCGCGGCTTAAAGCGACCGCCGGAGCGGCCCACGCCCACGCGCCCTTTCTGGCAAAGGGCGTCAAAGGCGCGGTTAAAACGATGGATTTGCCAGCCGCCGAGTGCCAGCTGGCACAGCCAGGCGATAACAGCGACGGTGATCAGGGTGGTGACCATGTTTAGCTCCTGTGCTATGGCCGGGCGGCGATACGCTTGCCCGGCCTGGGGTTCGGGGTTTGTAGCCCCGGTAAGCGCAGCGCCCCCGGGGAATGAACTCAGAACATCACCTGCCCACCGGTGACATTGATCGACTGCCCGGTGCAGTAAGAGGCTTTCGGGCTGGCATAAAACAGCAGCATATTCAGCACGTCCTGATAGTCGCAGCCGCGCTTCAGCGGCACTTTATCGATGTAGTATTGCTCCACCTGATCCTCATTAATGCCAAGTTTGGTGGCGTACTGCGGCAGCAGGGACTGGAACATCGGCGATTTCAGCAGGTTGCCGAGCATCAGGGAATGCACGGTAATGCCATATTCCGCCAGATCCAGCGCCAGGGACTGCGTCAGCCCCACGCCGCCGAACTTGGCCGCGCTGTAGCCGGAGTTGTGCTTGCTGCCCACCTTGCCGGATTTGGAGTTGATCTGAATGATGCGCCCGGCAATGCCGTCGCGGATCATCAGGCGCGAGAACTCCCGGGCGCAGAGGAAATAGCCCACCAGGTTCACCTGCAATGAACGGTCGAAATCCCCCAGCTCCACATCGCTGATAAATGCCGCTTTGGCGATCCCGGCGCTGTAGACCAGCAGATCGGTGCGGCCAAAAATCTCGTCCACGCCGCGGGCGAGAGCCAGCACGCTCTGCTCGCTGGTGGCGTCAGCGCCAAATCCCCAGGCCATCCCGTTACCGAATTCGGTATTAATGGCGTCCGCCACGCGGGCGGCCTTTTCACTCTGGATATCGACTACCGCCACGCGGTAACCCTCTGCGGCAAGCCCACGGCAGAGGAACTCCCCTAAGGTTTGTCCTCCACCAATGACAACGGCAACCTGACTCATATTTCTCTCCTTAATTACGCAACAAATTTTAATGTGCAGCCTGGGGTAACAGCCTGTGGAACCGGGCCCGCCACGTGAACCGTGCCGGGGTACTCCGCCTGGAGCCGACCATCGAAACGCAGGGTGATGTGGCCCAGCTCGCGCAGGTTTTGTTCGGCCACGTCGCCCACGGCGGTGACGGCATAGCGCGTTTCGCCCAGCTCCAGCTCGCTTCCGACCTTCAGTTCGCCATTGAGCTCCCCGTGGCAGTGGATAAAACAGAATTCCTCAATATCTGCCGGGGCCCCTTCACGAAAGGTGATCAGCATCTGGTCGCTCAGCGCATCCGGGGCGCTCTGGCCGATGCGGGTAATGGTGGTCTGGTAAATCACGGTCATCAGGAATTCCTCTTATTGATAAATAAAGCCGGAGACGAACCAGGCGATCAGCACCGTTGGCGCACCAGTCAGGAAGCGGCTTACCAGCACCGAAGGGACGCCGACGCGTACGGTCTCCTGGCGCGCTTCAGCCAGCGACAGCCCCACCGGGATAAAGTCACAGGCGGCCTGGGCATTAATGGCGAACAGCGCGGGCAGGGCGAGGTGCGGGGGAATATTGCCCAGCCCAATCTGCACGCCAATCAGTACGCCAATGACCTGGGCGATGACCGCGCCGGGACCGAGGAACGGCGACAGCAGCGGGAAGGAGCAGATCAGCGCCAGGGTCACCAGCCCGAGCGGATGACTGGCCAGCGGAGCCAGGCCGTGGGCGATCCAGTCCCCCAGCCCGGAGGCCATGATGATGCCGATCAGCGCCGAGACGAAGGCCATGAACGGCAGGATGGTTTTCAGCACCGTATCGATGGTGTCGCGCCCGGACTGGAACAGGACCGCAACCGCAGAGCCCATTCCCATCCCGACTTTTGCCAGCAGACCGTCGCTCTGCTCGGTGATCTTCTTGCTGGTGTCATATTCGCGCGGCGCGTGCTTTTTGGCTGGTGCAGCCCCGTCTACCAGCGTGATGTTCTCTTCTTTTACGCCTGAGACGTAAATGTCCTCCACGATATGCTGCGCCAGCGGGCCGGATTTCCCCGTCGAATGAATATTGACGGTGGGAATGCGCCGTTTCGGGTAGATGCCGCAGCGCAGGGTGCCGCCGCAGTCGATCACCGCCACGCCGATCTCCGCTTCCGGCGGCTCGCCCTCTTTAAAGCCGTCCATCGCTTCCCAGCCGGTGAGTTCGCGCAGCTTGTCGACGATAGCCGGGCGGGTGCCCGCGGTGATGTAGACGATTTTTTTGCCTTCGGTGGCGTCGAACTCCAGCGGGCCGCCCCAGCCACCCGTGCCTTTTTCAATGCGGATCCGGCTCATGCTGTGGCTCCCTTAAGCTGGACGTTCTGTTCAAGCTGAATGCCCATCTTCTTTTCGAAAATGGCGGTGGTGAGATCGGTCACCCAGCCGCGGAAGAAGTTAGTCACCAGGCCGACCACCAGGTAGCTCACCGCCAGCGGGCCGAGCGGCAGGCCGAGGGTGGTCAGGCCGCTGGCGATCCCCAGATAGACAAACAGCTCGCCCGGGTTGATATGCGGGAACAGGCCGTTCATGGAGTGGCAGCTGTAGGATGCTGCCGCGTAGTAGCTCGGCTTGTAGCGTTCGGGCATAAAGCGCCCGAGGCTCAGGGTCATGGGGTTACAAAACACAAAGGTGCCAATGCAGGGCAGCAGCAGATAGCGGGAAAGGGGGTTACCTGCGCAGCGCTGGGCCAGCTTTTCAATCCGCTGCTGGCCGATAAAGTTGATCAGCGCATTCATGATCACCAGCAGGCTGATCAGCAACGGCAGAATGCCGGTGACCATGCTGGTAAAGACTTCGCCACCTTTCTGAAACAGCCCGATAAACCACTCGGCGCCATGGGTGATGATTTCTATCATTATTTTCTCCTGTAGGGTATGTTCGCTCTGGCGGAGTAATAATAATCACTTTGAAAGGCTTTAAAGTGTTAAATAGATCCCACAATGAAAGAAAAAGTGATTATTTTGAAAGATAATAAGAAAGGTGACGGCGGCGTGGTGAAGAAGAGACTGAATTTACCTTTAGGCAGCGTAAAGATTTTGCCGGGTGCGTGTGCGCCCCTTCCTTGAGGTGTCCCGGATGCTTTACCATACTTGCCACTTATCGAATTCGTGAATGGATGTGTCATGTTCAAGCGTCGTTACGCAGCGCTACTCCCTGCGCTTATTCTGCTCTCCGCATGCAGTAGTAAACCGAAGACCGAAGAGGTCCAGCAAACGGCAGGCGCCCCTTCCGGCGGCTTCCTGCTGGAGCCTCAGCATAATGTGATGCAGATGGGGGGCGACTTTGCCAATAACCCTGCGGCGGAGCAGTTCATCGACAAAATGGTGAGCAAGCACGGCTTTAACAAAGCCCAGCTACAGGAGATCCTCTCCCAGGCGAAACGTCTGGATTATGTATTGCGACTGATGGATCGTCAGGCGCCGACCACCCAGCCTCCGGCCGGACCGAACGGCGCATGGCTGCGCTATCGCAAGCAGTTTATTACCCCGGACAACGTGCAGAATGGCGTGGCGTTCTGGAATCAGTATCAGGATGCACTGACCCGTGCCCAGCAGGTTTACGGCGTGCCGCCGGAGATCATCGTCGGGATTATCGGCGTGGAGACCCGCTGGGGCCGGGTGATGGGAAAAACCCGCATTCTTGATGCGCTGGCGACCCTCTCCTTTAACTACCCGCGCCGGGCGGAATACTTCTCCTCTGAGCTGGAAACCTTCCTGCTGATGGCCCGTGACGAGCAGGACGACCCGCTGGATCTGAAAGGCTCCTTTGCCGGGGCGATGGGCTACGGCCAGTTTATGCCCTCCTCCTATAAGCAGTATGCGGTCGATTTCAATGGGGACGGGCACATCAACCTGTGGGATCCTGAAGATGCCATTGGCAGCGTTGCCAACTACTTTAAAGAGCATGGCTGGACGCCAGGCCAGCCGGTCGCGGTTATGGCTAACGGCCAGGCACCGGGGCTGGAGAACGGCTTTAAAACCCGCTACAGCGCGGCACAGCTGACCTCTGCCGGCCTCACGCCGCAGCAGCCGCTGAACGGCAATCAGCAGGTGAGCCTGCTACGTCTGGATATTGGCACCGGTTATCAGTACTGGTACGGCCTGCCGAACTTCTACACCATCACCCGCTACAACCACAGTACGCACTATGCGATGGCGGTCTGGCAGCTGGGGCTGGCGGTGGCCCAGGCGAGGGCGGCCTCGCCGTTCAGTTAACGCCTGAAAACGTGGGTGGCTTACGCCACTCACGTTTCACTCCTGGCCGGATGGCTACGTTTATTTTTTCTGAATCCCCCTCGTAAAAGCGCCACCTCATCCTCATATCTACCGACTAAAGTGCTATCTTGTGCTGCACGTTTTTATGGAGACAAAACGAGATGAGTGACCATGAATTAATGCAGCTCAGTGAGAGGGTAGGGCAGGCGCTGAAACAGCGCGGTGCCACGGTCACCACGGCTGAGTCCTGTACCGGTGGCTGGGTGGCGAAAGCTATCACCGATATCGCGGGCAGTTCCGCCTGGTTTGAACGCGGTTTTGTCACCTACAGTAATGAAGCGAAAGCGCAGATGATTGGGGTTCGTGAGCCCACGCTCATCGAGCACGGCGCGGTGAGTGAACCGGTGGTCATTGAAATGGCGATTGGCGCCCTGCGTGCTGCCCGGGCGGACTATGCTATCTCTATTAGCGGCATCGCCGGGCCGGACGGTGGCAGCGAGGAAAAGCCTGTTGGAACAGTGTGGTTTGGCTTTGCGACGGCCCAAGGGGAGGGGATTACCCGCCGGGAATGCTTTAGCGGCGACCGTGAAAGCGTGCGTCGTCAGGCCACCGTTTATGCGTTAAAAACGCTCTGGCAACATTTTCTACAAAACACTTGATACTGTATGAGCATACAGTATAATTGCTGCAACAGAACAGAAATCCAAGGTGAAGCGCAGTTGTTTCACCCGGCATGAGAGGAAAAAATGGCTATCGACGAAAACAAACAGAAAGCGTTGGCGGCAGCACTGGGCCAGATCGAAAAGCAATTCGGTAAAGGTTCCATCATGCGCCTGGGTGAAGATCGTTCCATGGATGTAGAAACTATCTCCACCGGTTCGCTTTCTCTGGATATTGCACTGGGTGCTGGCGGCCTGCCTATGGGTCGTATCGTAGAGATCTACGGGCCAGAATCCTCCGGTAAAACCACCCTGACCTTACAGGTTGTGGCTGCTGCACAGCGCGAGGGCAAAACCTGTGCCTTTATCGATGCTGAGCACGCGCTGGATCCGGTTTACGCACGTAAACTGGGTGTTGATATCGACAACCTGCTCTGCTCGCAGCCGGATACCGGTGAGCAGGCACTGGAAATCTGTGACGCACTGGCGCGCTCTGGCGCAGTTGACGTAATCATCGTCGACTCCGTAGCGGCGCTGACGCCAAAAGCAGAAATCGAAGGCGAAATCGGTGACTCTCACATGGGCCTCGCGGCACGTATGATGAGCCAGGCGATGCGTAAGCTGGCCGGTAACCTGAAGCAGTCCAACACGCTGCTGATCTTCATCAACCAGATCCGTATGAAGATCGGTGTGATGTTCGGTAACCCGGAAACCACCACCGGTGGTAACGCGCTGAAATTCTACGCCTCCGTGCGTCTGGATATCCGCCGTATCGGTGCCGTTAAAGACGGTGAGAACGTGGTGGGTAGCGAAACGCGTGTGAAAGTGGTTAAGAACAAAATCGCTGCACCGTTCAAACAGGCTGAATTCCAGATCCTCTACGGCGAAGGCATCAACTTCTACGGCGAACTGGTTGACCTCGGCGTGAAAGAGAAGCTGATTGAGAAAGCGGGCGCCTGGTACAGCTACAACGGCGACAAGATTGGTCAGGGTAAAGCGAATGCTATCTCCTGGCTGAAAGAGAACCCGGCAGCAGCGAAAGAGATTGAGAAGAAGGTACGCGATCTGCTTCTCAACAATCAGGATGCTAAGCCAGACTTCACTGCGGATGACGCAGACGTAGAAGAAACCAACGAAGATTTCTAATCACTTGATGTAATAAAAGGGCTGCGATTGCGGCCCTTTTTTGCATTTGTTTTTCAGCAGGTGCTTTATGAGTGAATCATCCCCCCGACGCCCCGCCTGGAACCGTCTGCTTGATCGCGCAGTACGCATACTGAGCGTGCGCGACCATAGCGAACAGGAGCTGCGCCGCAAACTCATGGCGCCGGTCATGAGCAAAAACGGCCCGGAACAAATCGACGCGACCGCGGAAGATTATGACCGCGTTATTGCCTGGTGTTACGAGCATAACTATCTGGACGATAGCCGCTTCGTCTCTCGCTTTATCGCCAGCCGCAGCCGTAAAGGTTATGGCCCGGCGCGTATCCGCCAGGAGCTTAATCAGAAAGGTATCCCACGGGAAATCACAGAACGCGCGATGCGTGAATGCGAGATTGACTGGTGCGAACTGGCGCGGGAACAGGCGGTGCGAAAATACGGCGAACCGCTGCCGCGTGAATTTTCAGAAAAAGTCAAAATCCAGCGCTTTTTGCTCTACCGCGGTTTCCTGATGGAGGATATACAGGATATCTGGCGTAATTTTACCGATTGAACGCATGCGGGATTTTACTTCCCTCCAAAGAAAACTTATCTTATTCCCACTTTTTACAGTAGCTGGTCCGTCCAACAACGGTTGCGTAGTGACCCGCTGTGACATTTCGTTAGCTTGATTTCAGGATAATTATGAGCAAGAGCACCGCTGAGATCCGACAGGCGTTTCTCGATTTTTTCCATAGTAAGGGACATCAGGTTGTTGCCAGCAGCTCCCTGGTACCGAACAACGATCCAACTTTACTTTTTACCAACGCCGGGATGAACCAGTTCAAGGATGTCTTCCTTGGTCTCGACAAGCGTAATTATTCCCGCGCGACCACCTCACAGCGTTGTGTACGTGCGGGTGGTAAACATAACGATCTGGAAAACGTCGGTTATACCGCACGTCACCACACCTTCTTCGAGATGCTGGGTAACTTCAGCTTTGGCGACTATTTCAAACATGACGCTATCCAGTACGCATGGGAACTGCTGACCGGTGAAAACTGGTTCAACCTGCCGAAAGAGCGCCTGTGGGTTACCGTCTACGAAACCGACGATGAAGCCTATGAAATCTGGGAAAAAGAGGTGGGTATCCCGCGCGAACGTATTATTCGCATCGGCGATAACAAAGGCGCCCCGTACGCGTCTGACAACTTCTGGCAGATGGGCGATACCGGTCCGTGCGGTCCTTGCACCGAAATCTTCTACGATCACGGCGACCACATCTGGGGCGGCCCTCCTGGCAGCGCAGAAGAAGACGGCGACCGTTACATCGAGATCTGGAACATCGTCTTCATGCAGTTCAACCGTCAGATCGACGGCACCATGGAGCCACTGCCGAAGCCATCCGTAGATACCGGTATGGGTCTGGAGCGTATTGCCGCAGTACTGCAGCACGTTAACTCCAACTACGACATCGATCTGTTCAGCACTCTGATTAAGTCCGTTGCCGACGTGACTGGCGCGACCGACCTGAGCAACAAATCCCTGCGCGTGATTGCCGACCACATCCGCTCCTGTGCATTCCTGATTGCTGACGGCGTGATCCCATCGAATGAAAACCGCGGCTACGTGCTGCGCCGTATCATTCGCCGCGCGATCCGCCACGGCAACATGCTGGGCGCGAAAGATACCTTCTTCTATAAGCTGGTGGGGCCGCTGATTGGCGTTATGGGCGCAGCGGGCGAAGAGCTGAAACGTCAGCAGGCGCAGGTTGAGCAGGTTCTGAAAACCGAAGAAGAGCAGTTTGCCCGTACGCTGGAACGTGGCCTGACCCTGCTGGACGACGAGCTGTCGAAGCTGAAAGGCGACACTCTGGATGGTGAAACCGCCTTCCGTCTGTACGACACCTATGGTTTCCCGGTTGACCTGACGGCTGATGTTTGCCGCGAGCGCAACATTAAAGTTGACGAAGCGGGCTTCGAAGCGGCAATGGAAGAGCAGCGCCGTCGTGCGCGTGAATCCAGCGGGTTCGGCGCCGATTACAACGCCATGATCCGCGTTGATGGCAGCAGCGAATTTGAAGGTTACGAGCATCTGGAAACCAACGGCACAGTAACAGCCCTGTTTGTTGACGGCAAAGCCGTGGAGAGCATCAGCGCGGGCCAGACTGCCGTTGTGGTTCTGGACAAGACGCCGTTCTACGCGGAATCAGGCGGCCAGGTGGGTGATAAAGGCGAACTGAAAGGCAATGGTTTCAGCTTTGCCGTCAGCGACACGCAGAAATATGGTCAGGCAATCGGCCACCAGGGGACGCTGGCATCCGGCGAACTGAAAGTGGGCGAGGGCGTTCAGGCTATCGTTGACGAAGCGCGCCGCGCACGTATTCGTCTGAACCACTCCGCGACGCACCTGATGCACGCCGCGCTGCGCCAGGTTCTGGGTACGCACGTTGCCCAGAAAGGCTCCCTGGTAAATGACAAAGTGCTGCGTTTCGACTTCTCCCATTTTGAAGCGATGAAACCGGCAGAAATCCGCGCGGTGGAAGATCTGGTTAACGCTCAGATCCGTCGTAACCTGCCGATCGAAACCAACATCATGGACCTCGAGGCGGCGAAGAACAAAGGCGCAATGGCCCTGTTCGGTGAGAAGTATGACGACCGTGTACGTGTGCTGAGCATGGGTGACTTCTCCACCGAGCTGTGTGGTGGTACGCACGCCAGCCGTACGGGCGACATCGGTCTGTTCCGCATCGTGTCCGAATCCGGTACCGCGGCAGGCGTTCGTCGTATCGAAGCGGTCACCGGTGAAGGCGCGATTGCCAGCCTGCATGCTGAGAGCGATCAGCTGCACGACATCGCGCAGCTGCTGAAGGGCGACAGCCAGAACCTGGGCGAGAAAGTGCGCAGCGTGATGGAACGTACCCGCCAACTGGAAAAAGAACTCCAGCAGCTGAAAGAGCAGGCTGCGGTTGCGGAGAGCGCAAACCTCTCCAGCAAAGCGGTTGAAATTAAAGGCGTTAAACTGCTGGTCAGCGAGCTGACGGGCGTTGAGCCGAAAATGCTTCGTACCATGGTCGACGATCTGAAGAACCAGCTCGGTTCAACGGTTATCGTTCTGGCAACGGTAGCGGAAGGTAAGGTTTCTCTGATTGCGGGCGTATCTAAGGACGTGATCGACCGTGTGAAAGCAGGGGAGCTGATTGGTATGGTCGCTCAGCAAGTGGGCGGTAAAGGCGGTGGTCGTCCTGACATGGCGCAAGCCGGTGGTACGGACGCTGCGGCCCTCCCGGCAGCACTGGCCAGTGTAGAAAGCTGGGTAAATTCGAAACTGTAATAATTACAAAGCGTAATCAGACGCCATAACGACACCGTTATGGCGTACTGCGCTCTACGCTATCCATAATGATAAAGTCAGGTTGAGTTTGTGTATATCGGCTAAACTTACGTTTAACAGATTGTGATGCCGTGACTACCTACACATTACGTGTTTGTCATCGCTTACTTTTTGGCGTTATATGATGGATAATGCCGGGATACAAGAGACCCGACTCTTTTAATCTTTCAAGGAGCAAAGAATGCTGATTCTGACTCGTCGAGTTGGTGAGACCCTCATGATTGGGGATGAGGTCACCGTGACAGTTTTAGGGGTAAAGGGTAACCAGGTACGTATTGGTGTGAACGCCCCTAAAGAAGTCTCTGTTCATCGTGAAGAGATCTACCAGCGTATCCAGGCTGAAAAATCCCAGCAGTCAAGTTACTGATATTATCGCGTCTCGCTCTCTGGCGAGACGCACCCCTCCTGACATTCTCCTTCCTTAAAGTTACCGTTCTGTTTCGTTCGCTCTGTTTTTGACCACTCTCATCTCTTTTACTTCGCCAAAATCTACCGTTCTCCATGCAGAAGAGTGTAGAAAGAGGGGCAAAATACGTTTATAAAACACTCTCTTTGCAGGTTTTACGTCCGAATTGCCTGTGAATTGTGCAAACGATAAAAGCTTGTGGAAAATTGTTTGACTTATAAGTCCCAGAAAGTAATATATGCGCCACGCAGCGACGAGAAGCTCTTAGCGAGTTACTCGGAGCACTCGAAAGAGGCGTTGTGTGGTGAGGTGGCCGAGAGGCTGAAGGCGCTCCCCTGCTAAGGGAGTATGCGGTCAAAAGCTGCATCCGGGGTTCGAATCCCCGCCTCACCGCCATTTTGCATCCGTAGCTCAGCTGGATAGAGTACTCGGCTACGAACCGAGCGGTCGGAGGTTCGAATCCTCCCGGATGCACCATCTATTACTTCATATTGCTTTAGAAGTGATATGAATATCGAGCAGTACAGTAGTAAATCCCGATGCATCCGTAGCTCAGCTGGATAGAGTACTCGGCTACGAACCGAGCGGTCGGAGGTTCGAATCCTCCCGGATGCACCATATTCTCCGAGATAACAGCGAAGCTGTTGTTTCAAGGTCTGCGAGTTAATCGCCAGCACCAGGGAGGATAACGTTGCTTCAGCAACGGCCCGAAGGGTGAGGCGCAGCCGAGTAATCCTCCCGGATGCACCATTTACTACATCTCAAAGCAGTATCCCGATGCATCCGTAGCTCAGCTGGATAGAGTACTCGGCTACGAACCGAGCGGTCGGAGGTTCGAATCCTCCCGGATGCACCATATTCTCCGAGATAACAGCGAAGCTGTTGTTTCAAGGTCTGCGAGTTAATCGCCAGTACCAGGGAGGATAACGTTGCTTCAGCAACGGCCCGAAGGGTGAGGCGCAGCCGAGTAATCCTCCCGGATGCACCATCTTTTATTGCATGTCGATTTCGAAATGATATGTGGTATCGAGTAGTACAGTAGTAAATCCCGATGCATCCGTAGCTCAGCTGGATAGAGTACTCGGCTACGAACCGAGCGGTCGGAGGTTCGAATCCTCCCGGATGCACCATCTTCTCAGAGATAACAGCCAGGCTGTTGTTTCATGGTCTGCGAATCAATCGTCAGCATCAGGGAGGATAACGTTGCTTCAGCAACGACCCGGAGGGCGAGGCAACGCCGAGTAATCCTCCCGGATGCACCATCTTCTCCCTCATTGTTTATTCCTTCGACGTTTCGTCAGCAATCATCTTCTCTGTCAGCGACAAAATCCCTTGTTTACGATAAAGTAACGCTTTGTAATCCTTTCGCGAGAGCACGATGTACGCACAGTATGACGGTTTGATTTTCGATATGGATGGCACCATCCTCGACACTGAGCCAACGCATCGCCAGGCATGGACTGAAGTCCTGGGTCGTTATGGTATGCGTTTCGACTTACAGGCGATGATAGCCCTCAACGGATCTCCAACCTGGCGTATTGCGCAGGCCGTGATTGAACTGAATCAGGCCGATCTCGACCCGCACCTGCTCGCGCGTGAAAAAACCGATGCAGTAAAAGCCATGCTGCTGGACACTGTGCGTCCTTTGCCCTTAATCGACGTAGTGAAGGCGTGGCACGGGCGACGTCCCATGTCCGTCGGTACGGGCAGTGAAAGCGCTATCGCTGAAGCACTGCTCAACCACCTTAACCTGCGCCACTATTTCTCTGCCGTGGTCGCGGCCGATCACGTTAAAAACCACAAGCCTGCACCTGACACCTTTCTGCTTTGTGCAGAGCTGATGGGCGTACCACCCGCGAAGTGTGTCGTGTTTGAAGATGCCGATTTTGGTATCCAGGCAGCACGTGATGCCGGTATGGCCGCGGTGGATGTTCGCTTACTGTGAGTGACACACTGTCACTCGCCTCATTATTCGCCAGCAGTTTTTTAAGCGCCACGATCCTGCCCGGAAATTCCGAGGTGGTACTGGTGGCGATGCTCTTGTCCGGTGTCAGTCAGCCGTGGTTACTCGTGTTAATAGCAACAATGGGTAATAGCCTTGGAGGGCTGACTAACGTTATTCTTGGGCGATTCTTTCCGCTACGCAAAAAATCGCGCTGGCAGGAAAAGGCAGTCGGCTGGCTAAAACGCTATGGCGCTGCCACGCTTTTACTAAGCTGGATGCCGGTAATCGGTGATTTACTGTGCCTGCTGGCGGGATGGATGCGCATCTCCTGGGGGCCTGTGCTCTTTTTTTTATGCCTTGGCAAGGCATTGCGCTACATTCTTGTAGCGGTTGCAACTTTGCAGGGCATGACGTGGTGGCACTAATTGGACTGTTTGTGACCAGAAACCATTACAATTATGCTAAATGAAATGATTTTGACAGGCGGGAGGTCGAATTGATCCCGGACGTATCACAGGCACTGGCCTGGCTGGAAAACCACCCTCAGGCACTGAAGGGTATTCAGCGCGGTCTTGAGCGCGAAACGCTGCGCGTTAACGCAGATGGCAGTCTCGCAACGACAGGCCATCCACAGGCGTTGGGTTCGGCGCTGACCCATAAATGGATCACTACTGATTTCGCCGAAGCACTGCTTGAGTTTATTACGCCGGTCGACGGCGAAATTGACCACATGCTGAAAATCATGCGTGACATTCACCGCTACAGCGCCCGTAATCTGGGTGATGAGCGGATGTGGCCGCTGAGTATGCCGTGCTATATCGCGCAGGGGCAGGATATTGAACTGGCGCAGTACGGCACGTCCAATATCGGTCGTCTGAAAACGCTCTATCGCGAAGGATTAAAAAATCGCTATGGCGCGCTGATGCAGACGATCTCTGGCGTGCACTATAACTTCTCCTTGCCGATGGCATTCTGGCAGGCGAAGTGCGGCGAAACAGATAAAGAGGCGATCTCCGCAGGCTATTTCCGCCTGATTCGTAACTACTATCGCTTCGGCTGGGTCATCCCGTATCTGTTTGGGGCTTCTCCGGCGATTTGCTCCTCTTTCCTGCAGGGCAAACCGACCACGCTGCCGTTTGAGAAAACCGACTGCGGTATGTACTACCTGCCATATGCCACCTCCCTGCGTCTCAGCGACCTGGGTTATACCAATAAGTCGCAAAGCAATCTCGGTATTACGTTTAACGATCTGCACGAGTATGTGGCAGGATTGAAGCGGGCGATCAAAACCCCGTCGGAAACCTACGAAAAGATCGGTCTTGAGAAAGACGGTAAGCGCCTGCAAATCAACAGTAACGTTTTACAGATTGAAAACGAACTGTACGCGCCTATCCGTCCGAAACGCGTCACGCGCAGCGGAGAAACACCATCGGATGCGTTACAGCGCGGTGGGATTGAGTACATCGAAGTGCGCTCCCTGGATATCAACCCGTTCTCGCCTATCGGCGTGGACGAGCAGCAGGTACGCTTCCTGGATCTGTTTATGGTCTGGTGCGTGCTGGCCGATGCGCCGGAAATGAGTGCTGACGAACTGCTCTGCACCCGCACGAACTGGAACCGGGTGATCCTTGAAGGGCGTAAACCTGGCCTGACGCTGGGCATAGGTTGCCAGACGGCACAGTTCCCGCTGCAACAGGTGGGTAAAGATCTGTTCCGCGATCTCAAACGCGTCGCCCAGACACTGGACAGCGTTTATGGTGGCGATGCGTATCAGCTGGTTTGCGATCAGCTGGTCGAAAGTTTTGATAATCCTGAGCTAACGTTCTCGGCACGCATTCTGCGTTCTATGATTGATCGGGGCATCGGCGGGACCGGTCGTGCACTTGCGGCGGAGTATCGCGATATGCTGCTGCAGGAACCGCTGGAGGTGCTTACCGAAGCTGAGTTCGCTGCTGAACGCGAAGCGTCAACGGTGCGTCAGCGTGAGATTGAGGCGGCGGATACAGAGTCGTTTGCTGAGTTTCTGGCGAAACAGACCTGACAGAAAAGAAAAAGGCCACATCGCTGTGGCCAAAATAACATCTCTGAAGAACAGGGATGATGATAACAAATGCGCGTCTTTCATATACTCAGACGCGCGTTGAAAAGAAGAGTTCATTTTTTTTAAAAAAAAATCACTATCGGAGGTGACGTATGCCGTTATTAGATAGCTTTACTGTCGACCATACCCGTATGGAAGCACCTGCTGTACGCGTTGCGAAGACCATGCATACCCCGCACGGCGATACGATCACGGTATTCGACCTGCGTTTCTGCGTACCGAATAAAGAAGTGATGCCGGAAAAAGGCATTCACACCCTGGAGCACCTGTTTGCCGGCTTCATGCGCGATCACCTGAACGGTAACGGCGTTGAGATCATCGATATCTCGCCTATGGGTTGCCGTACCGGGTTCTACATGAGCCTGATTGGGGTGCCGGAAGAGACCCGCGTCGCAGATGCGTGGAAAGCGGCGATGGAAGATGTGCTGAAAGTTAAAGAGCAGAACCAGATCCCGGAGCTCAACGTTTACCAGTGCGGTACATATCAGATGCACTCTCTGGAAGAAGCCCAGGATATTGCCCGCCACATCCTTGAGCGTGACGTTCGCGTCAACAGCAATGACGAACTGGCGCTGCCAAAAGAGAAGTTGCAGGAACTGCACATCTAGCAAATTACCCGGCTCTTCGCAAGGAGTATGCCGGGTAATATTACTCTATTAATAAATTCCTAAAAGCCTGTCACTCGTTGTGCAATCCTCTCTTTCTCTTTATTATTGCAGCTAACGCATGATAGTTATTTATATATATTATATCTATGGATGAAACCTTAACGCTCATTCACTGTAATTATTGATGCGTTAATATTTCATGGAATAGAATATAATTAAGAGGGATTTATGAAAGTTTATTTTGCTGGCTCCGCGATTCTTTTTTCCGCTATTCTGCTGTCTGCCTGCAGTTCTAAACCGGTGACTACGCCTATAGCCAAAGCCCCTGCCGAACGTAAGCAGGAGGTGCAGTGCTATCAGGAGTTTTCTGCGCTGCAAAAGCTCGACCCGGCGGCCTACGAGACCTACCGTAAGCAATTTGAGAATATTAATAAAAACTATAAAATTTACGAATCGAATAAATCTCTGGTTGATGATAACGCTTCCGAAGTTATGCTCACCGAAATTAATAAAAAACTGTCGCTGGTATGCGTAAGGATTCGTAATACGGTTTATACCAATATGATGAACCGTGCCAATGAAATGAACAAGTTATGAATAAATATTTTAGCGCAGCACTGTACTGCGGATTGTTATTATCGGGTGGAAAAGCATTTTCAGCCGGAACGGAACTATTGGAACGTTTAAATAACGAAAAAATTATCGGCAATAATTCAACCAATCCTTTTATCTCCTCAGAGACCACCACTACTCCCCTGGATACAGCGCCGCAGCAGGTAAAACCTGCCCGTCCGGCGACCCGTGCCGCGTCTGTTAAAAACGACAAGGCCGTCGCGGCCGATCAGGCCAAACTTTCCCGCCTCACCGAGGCACTTCGTCAGGCCAATACCACCATCACCCAATTAGATAAACAGCTAAGTGCGGTGGAAAGCGAAAAGGCGCTGCTGGAACAGGCGGTTGCTCATGAAAGGGATCGTGTCGCGGAAAAAGAGCAGAAGCTCTCCCGGCTGACAGCACAATCGGAAGGCAGCGCGCAAAAGCTTGCCATTGAGAGCCTGATCGCGATGCTGCCGAAGCCTGCTGGCGTCGATCAACAAAAAAATGCAGAACTGGTGGAGCAGCTCAATAAAGCCAACGCGCAACGCGCCGCTCTGACGAAAGCGCTGAACGATCTACAGGCGCAGAAGGACGCGCTTGATGCGCAGCTGAGTGCCCTTAAGACCAACAGCATCCAGACCACTGGCGTGACAAAAGAGCTCGATGCTTTAAAAGCCCAGCTCTCGTCGCTGAATCTGCAAAAAGCGACTCTGGAGACCCGGCTCGCCGAACAGGAAAAAGCGTTCAGCGGCGAAAAGACAAAGTCTGAGATTGCGCAGAATCAGCTCGAAGATGCCAAAAAGGTGATTGCCTCGCAGGAGTCGCTGCTGGCTGTGCAGAAGAGCAGCGCCGGAAGCGACAAAGAGAAGCTGCTTAAAGAGCTGAGCGACCTGGAGGCGCAGAAGAAGGCGCTGGAAACCCAGCTGGCTTCACTGAAAGCGGCCGATGAGAAGAGCGCCACGCTGGCGAAAGAGTTGACCGATCTGCAGGCGCAGAAGAAGGCGCTGGAAACGCAGCTCGCTTCACTGAAAGCGGCCGAGGAAAAGAGCGTCGCGCTGACGAAAGAGTTGACCGACCTACAGGCACAGAAGAAGGCGCTGGATGCCCAGCTTGCCACCCTCAAAACCAGCAGCGAGAAAAGCGCCGGGGTGGCAAAAGAGCTTGAGGCTCTAAAAGCCCAGCTGTCGTCGCTGAATCTGCAAAAAGCGACTCTGGAGACCCGGCTCGCCGAACAGGAAAAAGCGTTCAGCAGCGAAAAGACAAAGTCTGAAATTGCGCAGAACCAGCTCGAAGATGCCAAAAAGGTGATTGCCTCGCAGGAGTCGCTGCTGGCTGTGCAGAAGAGCAGCGCCGGAAGCGACAAAGAGAAGCTGCTTAAAGAGCTGAGCGATCTGCAGGCGCAGAAGAAGACGCTGGAAACCCAGCTGGCCTCCCTGAAAGAGGTCAGTACCAAAAATGACACTCTCAGCAAAGAGCTGTCCGATCTGCAGACGCAAAAGAAAGCGCTGGATACCCAACTTGCTTCTCTGAAAGAAGCCAGTGCGAAAAATGCGACCCTTACCAAAGAGCTGACCGATCTGCAGGCGCAGAAAAAGACGCTGGATACTCAGCTGACGGCGCTGAAAGCGGTCAATGAGAAAAGTGCCGCGCTGGCGAAAGAGCTGACCGAACTGCAAACGCAGAAAAAGGGGCTGGAGACGGAGCTGGCTGCCCTGAAAGCGATCCGCGAGAAAAACGTGGCATTGTCCAAAGAACTGGCCGATCTGCAGGCGCAGAAGAAAGCGGTGGAGGCGCAGCTTGCGACCCTTAAAACCAGCAGCGATAAGAGCACCGGCGCGGTAAAAGAGGCGGATGCCTTAAAAGCCCAGCTGTCGTCGCTGAACCTGCAAAAAGCCACTCTGGAGACCCGGCTGGCCGAGCAGGAAAAAGTGCTTAAAAGCGAGAAGTTAAAATCTGAGATTGCGCAGAACCAGCTTGAGGATGCTAAAAAAGTTATCGCTTCACAGGAGTCCCTGTTGGCTCTTCAGAAAAATAACGTTGGCAGCGAGAAAGATAAAAGCGGTGCGCTGGTCACTCAACTGGCTGCTGCCGGAAAAGATACCGAGGAGCTGAAAAAGCAGCTGGCCCAGCTACAGACGCAAAAAGCCTCGCTTGAGGAGCAGCAGAAAACGCAAAGCGCCTCCCTGGCAACGTTGACGGCCGAAAACCAGAAGCTGAAGGAGAGTCAGGCAGCATCCGCAAAAGCGACTAAGGAGCCGCAGCGGATGAAGATCGATAAGACGGCGGCAAAAGATACGCTGACCAGCTACGCTATCGGCACCTGGTATGGCGATGCGGCAGGGCGTGAAAAGAGCAAGCTGCACGGGCTGAACAAAAAGCTCGATCTTAACGCCTTTATGCAGGGCTTTAACGACAAGGTGAACAATAAGCTCCAGATGACGCCAGCAGCGCTGTCGAAGGAGCTGGTCGCGCTGGATCAGGTACAGAAAAAGCAGTTTGTCGCAATGCAAAGTGAAAACGAAAAGCAGAGCAAAGCGATCATGACTAAGGCGGCGAATGAGAAAGGCGCTAAACGACTGCCGGAAGGAGCTATCTATCGGGTGATTCAGCAAGGTGAGGCGCCGCTGATTACGGCCCAGAACGAGATCATTGCCGAGATTGATGAGGTGCTGGGTACCGGTAAAGTGATGTCCAGTAAAGAGGTGCGCGCCAGCCGGGTTAAGGATTTACCGCCGCTGTTCCAGACGGTAGTGAAAAAACTGGGTCTGGGCGGGGAGGCAAAAATCCATATCCCGGCGAAACAGGCCTACGGTGAAGAGGGCGTACCCGGCTTTGTGCCACCAGGCACGGTCTCGATCATTACGATTAAAATTATCGGCATTAAGTAAGTTCTATCGCGCCCATAAAAAAACGGATCTGCATGCAGATCCGTTTTTCTTTTCAGATGATTAGTGCGCGCCACCGCCTCCGCCGCCCGCGCCAAACGGCGGTTTGGCGAACCAGATCAGCCCCAGCAGCACAATAAACACCCCAGCCGATAGCCAGAAGATCTCGTTGGCCGAGATGATTAGCCCCTGGGCGGTGATCTGCTGCGCTATCCATCCGGAAGCCTGCTGCTCAGACATGCCCATCCCCTGCAGCTGGCTGTAGACTTCCTGCGCCTGCGGATTGAACACGTTCACCGATTCAGTCAGCTGCGCATGGTGCAGCGACTCGCGGTTAGTCCACATGGTGGTGGTCATCGAGGTCCCGATAGAGCCCGCCAGCGTACGCATAAAGTTCGACAGGCTGGATGCCGCCGCCATCCTTTCCGGCGGCAGACCGGAGAGGGTGATGGTGGTCAGTGGCATAAAGAAGCAGGCCACTGCAAACCCCTGGATGAACTGCGGCCACGCGGAGGCGCCAAAGTCCATGCCCGGTTCAAAGGTATAGGCGCGCCAGTAGAAGCACACCGCATACATGATGAAGCTGAAGGTCACCAGGCGTCGCATATCCAGCTTATGGGCGAAGCGGCCGATGATCGGCGACAGCAGGACCGGGATCACCCCGACCGGCGCCGACGCCAGCCCTGCCCAGGTGGCGGTATACCCGTATACCTCCTGCAACAGCTGCGGCAGCAGAACAATGGCGCCGAAGTAAAGCATGTAGGCAAGGCTGATACACAAACACCCTATGGTGAAGTTGCGTGATTTAAATAGCGACAAATCGACTATCGGGTTGTCGTCCGTCAGCTCCCAGACAATCAGGAAGCTGAGCGCCACCACCGCCACAACAGTCAGAACGATGATCTCCTGCGAGGCGAACCAGTCCAGCTCTTTCCCGCGGTCGAGCATGATCTGCAGGCTACCGATGCCCAGCACCAGTAGCGCCAACCCCACGCCATCAATCCGCCGCTGTTCAGTGCGGGTTTCGCGGCCACGCAGCGACTGCAGGGTCAGCAGTACCACCAGGGCGCCAATCGGCACGTTGATAAAGAAGATCCAGCCCCAGTGATAGTTATCGCTGATATAACCGCCCAGAATCGGGCCGCAGATCGGGGCGACAATCACCGTCATCGACCACAGCGCCAGCGCAATAGAGCGCTTGGCAGGCGGGTAGTTGTTCAGGAGCAGACTTTGCGACAGCGGGATCAACGGTCCGGCCACAATCCCCTGGATCACGCGGAAGAAGATGAGCATGTTCAGGCTGGTGGAGACGCCACACGCCCAGGAGGCCAGCACGAAAGCGATCGTTGACCAGAGGAACAGTTTCACTTCCCCGACGCGCTTCGCCAGCCAGCCGGTAATCGGGATGGAGATCGCATTCGCCACCCCGAACGAGGTGATCACCCATGTCCCCTGGCTCAGGGATGAGCCAAGGTTCCCGGCGATGGTCGGGATCGCCACGTTCGCGATGGTGGAGTCCAGCACCTGCATGAATGTCGCCAGCGAAAGCGCAATGGTCATGATGACCAGCTGCGCCCCTTCCAACGGTTTTTGCGGTTTTTGCTGCTGCATAACGCTCACCTTCGGATTAACCGGCGTTTGCCTTCACGATCTCATCGATCAGTTTATTCACCGGCTCAAGGCTGATCTCACGGGCATTACTTTCGTAGGCCGGGTTCGAACGTGCCTGGTTTGCCAGCATCTGGCCGTCACGGTTGGAGGTGTCCACCGTCACCAGCGTGGAGAGGCCAATACGCAGCGGATGGTCCGCCAGCTGTTTCTCATCCAGCTCGATACGCACCGGCAGACGCTGAACCACTTTGATCCAGTTCCCGGTGGCGTTCTGCGCAGGCAGCAGCGAGAAGGCGCTGCCGGTCCCCATATCCAGCCCCACCACTTTGCCGGTGTACTTTACGTCGTCGCCGTAGATGTCGCTGACGACCGTGGCGGTCTGGCCGATACGCATATGCGCCAGCTGGGTCTCTTTGAAGTTGGCGTCAATCCACAGGTTGGTTGCCGGCACCACCGCCATCAGCGGGGTGGAGGAGGTGATCTGCGCGCCAGGCTGCACGGAACGACGGGAAACGTAGCCGGTCATCGGGCTGACGATTTTAGTACGCTGCAGCGCCAGCCAGGCGTTACGGACTTCGGTCGCCGCCTGTTTTACCGCCGGTTGTTGGTCGAGCGTGGTATTCAGCACGATCGCCTGATTAGCGTTATATTGCTGAAGTGCCACATCCAGCTGGGCCTGCGCGCTGGCGACCGCGTCACGGGCGTGTTGCAGCTCTTCGCGGCCAATCAGGTTGGCCGAACCCAGCGGGACGCGACGATTGAGGTCGCTCTGGGCCTGGGCGAGGGCGGTTTTCTGCACGTCAATATTGGCCTGCAGCTGTTTGCTGTTGATCATCAGCTGGCGGGTCTGACGTACGCTCGAGGCCAGCTCAGTCTGCGCTTTTTCAAACGCCTGCTGGGCATCGGTCGGATCGAGCGTTACCAGCACATCACCTTTTTGCACAAAGTCGGTATTGTCAGCCCAGACTTTCGTCACGCTGCCCGACACCTGCGCCATAATCTGAACCTGGTTCCCTGCCACATACGCGTCATCCGTCTCTTCACTATGACGCAGTACTAAAAACCAATAGATCCCATATGCCACGGCAATGATAATAAAGAGCAAGGTCAGCAGCAGAAGGGCGCGCTTGCGTTTGCCTTTCTTGTTGACCGGTTGCTGCGGGGTTGTGTTCTCCGCATTTGCGCTCATGTTGTTCTCCACGATCTTATTATTTCACATCGGCTGAGCCGACCTGTTATCAGAAAGGCCAGCACGATGAGATGCTGGCCTGACGGTTTTCTTATTAATCTGGATTTTGGAGCGTGTCGTCGCGTTAGCGCAGCGCCTCAAGAACAGCGCCATCTTCATCCATCTGGTCCAGACGGGTGAGCAGCTTACGGGTGATATGCTCGAGCTGATCTTTCTCTGCGTTACTTAAAGACGACCAGAGTTGATGCAGGCAGTTGTGCTGAGGTGGGAGCACCTCGCGCAGGAATTCGTGACCTTTCTCGGTCAGTTGCAGGTGCAGACAACGGCGGTCGTTGTCACTTTCGCGGCGCTCAATCCAGCCACGTTTTTCAAGCTCATCGGCAATACGGGTCGCATTGGTACGGGACGAACCCAGCGCGCAACTCAGTTCCGAAGGCTGAATGCTGTGATTTTCCTGAGACTCCAGCGTAATCAACGCCATAAATAACGTCTCGTTAATCCCTTGAGCTTTCAGCATTTTATTGCGATTTTCCAGCAGCTTACCCTGCATGTGCATGCAGAGACGCGTTAACAGGATCTCCTGATATGGGAAATCTGCATAGCGACTGGCGCGAAATTTAAGCATTTGTTCAATGGGCGTAAACGAACTATCCATTTGGGCATAACCTCATTAATTACAGCCGATATAGTAACGACAGTGACAAATAATGTAAATGAATTATTTGTGCGGATAAAATCCACAAGGCGAATTTCACTGTCATCAAGAGCCGGGTTGATCCGTGACCCGGTAAGCACAGAAAAGAGGGGGTGGCGCTGGCAAAACGGGGATGAGTCATCAGGCGTAAGCTATTCATGCGGTATTCTAATATATTACCCACATAAAAATTTTCGGTATAAATGATTGCGTACCTTAACAGACTGAGGGGCTCCTTAACACCCTGAGAGCCCCAAACTTATGTAAACCTTATTGAATAGCCTCCTGACGGTGATAACCGCGCCACCAGACCAGCAGGTTAAGCAGCGCCATCACCGACCCGACCGCACACACGCCCGTCCAGCCGGCATGCTGCCACGCCGAGGCCGAAATGAGCGACCCGGCCGCACCGCCGATAAAGTAGCTGGTCATATACCCGGCCGTCAGGCGGTTACGGGCATCCGGCTTGACGCGGTAAATCACGGTCTGGTTGGTGATATGCACCCCCTGCACGGTCAGGTCGAGCACCAGGATGCCGATAATCAGCGCCAGCACCGAGACATGTCCGTACCAGATTGCTGCCCAGGAGAGCAGCAGCATCACCAGACCGGCGGTGGTGGTGAGGTGCGATTTACCCTTGTCCGCCAGGCCACCCGCAGGACGCGCCCCCAGCGCACCGGCAGCCCCGGCCAGACCAAACAGACCGATCACTCCTTCGGAATAGTTAAACGGCGGAGAGGCCAGCAGGAAGGCCATCGAGGTCCAGAGAATACTGAAGTTAGCGAAGGTGAAACAGCCGAGCAACGCCCGGGTACGCAGCAGTTTATCCTTTATGAACAGGCTAAAGACGGAGCCCAGCAGCTGCGGATAGTTGAGATGGGTTTCTGACTTCACCTTCGGCAGGCCGCGCCACAGCGCCAGCGCCATCACCACCATCAGCACCGAGGCGACCCAGTAGACGGTGCGCCAGCCGCCGATACCCGCCAGTAAGCCCGCAACGGTACGCGCCAGTAAAATCCCCAGCAGCAGGCCGCTCATAATGGTGCCGACCACCTTACCGCGCTTATCCGGCGAGGCGAGGGTGGCGGCGAGGGGCACCAGAATCTGCGCCACCACCGAGAAGAGACCGGTCAGGGCGGTGCCGAGGATCATCATGCTAAGCGACTGGCTGGAGGCGGTGATCAACATCCCGCCCGCGGCCAGCAGCGTCATGGAGACAATCATCGCCCGGCGTTCAAACATATCCCCCAACGGGACGAGGAACAGCAGACCCACAGCGTATCCCAGCTGGGCGGCGGTAACGATAAAACCGGCTGAGCTTGCCGAGAGCGAGAAGTTGCGGGCGATGGTTTCCAGCAGGGGTTGCGCATAGTAGTTGCTGGCGACCGCCAGACCGGTTGCCACTGACATCAGCAGAATAAGTGCGGGGCTAAGCCCCTGAGGTGTTTTTGTCATTTGGTTTCGAAATCATTAGTTAAGTGATTATTTTTTCGTAAACCATAATAACGGATGAAGAGAGGAGGCGGGGAGTTGTTGAGTGATGGATCGTGCGGTCTGCTCCCCTCTCCGGGAGAGAGGAGCAGAGTAGCGTTACTTCTGTGCCGCCAGGGCTTCATTTACCCATGCATCAAACTGCTGCTGGTGGGCTTTGATCCAGCCATCGATATGGCCCTGTACATCGGCCTCAGATGACTTGCCGGCATGCATCATCGCGTTCTGCGCGTTGATGTCCGCCAGCGGCAGCTTCATGACCGAGAAGAGCTTCGCCGCTGCCGGGTTTTTCTCAGCCCAGGCTTTGTTGGCCACAATGTGCATGGTATTCACCGGGAAGCCGTAGTTCATGCCGTTAGGCAGTTTGGTGTCGATATCCTTCTGCTCGCCCGGCAGCGAGGAGAACGGCACCTGCAGCCAGACCACATCTTTACCCGGCTTCAGTACGTCGCTTACCCAGTATGGCGTCCAGGTGTAATAGATGACCGGTTTACCCTCTTTAAAGCGGGCAATAGTGTCCGCCATCATCGCAGAGTAGTTGCCGTGACTCACCTCCACCGTTTTTGCCAGGTCGAAGGCTTTGTTCTGATGGTTAATCACCGCCTCACAGCCCCAGCCCGGCGAGCAGCCCATCATGTCGGCTTTGCCGTCCCCGTTGGTATCGAACAGCTTCGCAATCTTCGGATCTTTCAGCTGCTCAATATTGGTGATGTGGTACTGATCGGCGGTTTTCTTGTCGATCAGGTAACCCTGAGCCGCACCGGAGACAAAGGTCCCTTCACGGTAGAACTTTTTGTCGCCGCCCGCGGCGGTGTACATGTCGTCATGCAGCGGCTGCCAGTTGACGGCAGTAAAGGTGGCATCCCCCGAGGCAATAGAGGTATAGCCGACGTTGTAATCCACTTCGCTGGGTTTATTGACCGTATAGCCCAGCTTCTCCAGCGCGCGGCTGACCAGCCCGGTCTGGAATGACTCTTCGGAGATGGTGCTCTGGACCGGTTGCACGGTAATACCGGTGCCCGGCAGGTCGGCAGCGAATGCGCTGGTGGAGGCAAGGGTGGCAAACGCTGTGGCAAAAAGTACGCTATGTCGCATCGTTGTTCCTTATTTAGACGTTGTGAATGGGCGGGTAAGCAACCCGACAGGGCCGGTGTTATACCAGCGACGGTTGCCGCGACTGCGTGCATCACGACCGACAGCCTGGGTCAGGCGGTCAAGGAAAATGGCGAGGATCACGATCCCGACGCCACCGACGGTGGCCAGCCCCATATCGAGACGACCAATCCCGCGCAGCACCATCTGGCCCAGACCGCCCACGGCGATCATCGAGGCGATCACCACCATCGACAGGGCCAGCATCAGGGTCTGGTTCACACCCGCCATAATGGTGGGCATCGCCAGCGGCAGCTGGACTTTAAACAGCATCTGACGCGGGCTGGCGCCAAACGAGCGCGAGGCTTCGATCAGATCCGCCGGCACCTGATTGATGCCCAGAATGGTCAGACGCACAATCGGCGGCAGGGCGAAGATAATGGTCACCACCACGCCCGGCACGTTGCCGATGCCGAACAGCATCACGATAGGCACCAGGTAGACAAACGCCGGGGTGGTCTGCATCGCATCCAGCAGTGGGCGAATAATTTTCGCTGCCCGCGGGCTGCGCGCCAGCCAGATCCCCATCGGCAGGCCGATCACCACGCAGAAGAGCAGGGCGGTCAGTACCAGCGCCAGGGTGATCATCGCCTGGGACCACGCGCCAATGGCGCCGATGGCGATCAGCGAGATCAACGTGGCGATCCCCATCCCCGCGCTGCCAAACTGCCAGGCGATCAGCGAGAAGAGCACGATGGCGACCGGAGCCGGCATCCCCAGCATCAGCTGCTGGAAGCCGTTGAGGATGTAGTCCACCGGGACGCGGATCCCCTGGAAGACCGGGCGGAAGTGGGTCACTACCCAGTCGATCCCCTCCGTCACCCAGCTGTCGAGCGGGATCAGGGTCTTATGGAACGGGTCCATAATATTGAAATGTTCTGGCGCAGGCGCAGGGGCGCTGGTCAGCCAGTCAGCGCCACCGCCGTCGGTGGGTGCTGGCGTAGAAGAACCCCACGCGTCAGCGGATTGCGCCGCGCTGTCCGCCGCCTCTGTAGTACCCCACGGGTTAGATTGATCAGCCATTGTTTGCCCCCTCGCGATCTAAAGCCTGCAGCAGCATGCGTTTTGAAATGATGCCGACGTACTGTTGTTCCTCTCCAACCACCGGCACCGCACAGGGCGCCTGGCCAACGTGAGAGAGCAACTCGCTGAGCGGCGTTTCGGCGTCCACAGCAAGTGGCGCGTCGATTAACGCCGCATCGATCCCCTGACCTTCGCCGAGGGCGGTTTTCAGGGAGTCGATGGAGACCACGCCGACAAATTTATTGCCGCGTTCAACCAGATAACCGTATTCCCGGTCCTCATCCTGCAGCAGCTTCAGTGCCGAGCGCGGGCCGAACCCTGGCGTTTTACGGATAATGCCGTTTGGCGTGCGGCGGGCAATATCTTTGGCGCTAAACACCTGGCTAATATCCACGCCGCGGAAGAAGGTGCGGACATAATCATTTGCCGGATTATTGAGAATTTCGTCCGGAGTACCCACCTGAACCACTTCGCCGTTTTGCATAATGGCAATACGATCGCCAATTCGCATGGCTTCATCGAGGTCATGGGAAATAAAGACAATGGTGCGCTGATGCCGGGATTGCAGTTTTACCAGCTCGTCCTGCATCTCGGTGCGAATTAATGGATCGAGGGCCGAGAAGGCTTCATCCATTAATAATATATCGGGGTTGATCGCTAATGCGCGGGCTAATCCTACGCGCTGGCGCATCCCGCCGGAAAGTTCATCCGGATATGCGTGGGCGTAATTTTCCAGCCCCACCTGACGCAGCGCATCCAGCGCTTTTTCCTGGCGATCATTGGCCGGTACGCCGGCTAATTCCATGCCGAAGGCAGTGTTATTTAACACCGTCATATGCGGCATCAGGGCGAATGACTGAAACACCATCGCGATCTTTTTTCTGCGCACCTCGCGAAGCTCGGCGTCTGATATTTTGGCGATATCGACGCCGTCAATCAGCACCTGCCCGCGGGTGGGTTCAATCAGGCGATTGAGAAGGCGAACCATAGTGGATTTACCCGAACCGGATAATCCCATGATGACAAATATCTCGCCTTCTTCAATGGCCAGACTGGCGTCTTTAACGCCAAGCGATAGCCCGGTTTTTTCCAGAATTTGTTCTTTTGAGAGACCTTTTTCAATATATTTGAAAGCCCTCTGCGGGTGCTCGCCAAATACTTTGTAGAGGTTTTTAACTTCTAATTTAATTGCCATGCAATAAAGAATGTCCCGTTATTTATTTAAATCGATAGCGTTACCAGTGAAATAATAAGCAGGCCATACCCTAACATACTCAGAATCTGAGACAACCCTTGCGGCGCTTGTGGCATGAATTTTGCCGTGGTTTGCACGCAGGTAATATCGCTCAATTTCCCATGAGATAAGGGCTGAGCGGGAAATGAATTTTTTTGAGATTTTTACCGTGCGGATGGGAAATTTCGCCTGAATCGATGTGATTCAGGCGAATATGACCGGAGAATTACAGCGTAGATCACGAAGAGATATTTGTCAGACATTAAGTGATATATTTCGCATTGAAAACCGATTTATTTTACTTAAAAATCCCAGTCCTGGTCTTCTGTCTCCACCGCTTTTCCCATGACATAGGACGATCCCGATCCGGAGAAAAAATCATGGTTTTCGTCACCATTCGGCGAGAGCGCGGCGAGGATCGCCGGGTTGACCTCCGCCATTTCCGGCGGGAAGAGCGCCTCGTAGCCGAGGTTCATCAGCGCTTTGTTGGCGTTGTAGCAGAGGAACGCTTTCACATCCTCCTCCCAGCCCGTTCCGGCATAGAGCTCGTCGGTATAGTTCAGCTCGTTATCATACAGATCCATCAGGAGATCCAGCGCAAAGCCCTTCAACGTCTCGCGTTCGGCCTCGCTAACTTTCTCGAGCCCTTTCTGATACTTATAGCCAATATAATAGCCATGTACGGCCTCATCCCGGATGATCAGCCGAATCAGATCCGCAGTATTGGTGAGCTTACCCCGGCTCGACCAGTACATCGGCAGCCAGAAACCGGAGTAGAAGAGAAACGACTCCAGAAAGACGCTGGCGATCTTCTTCTTCAGCGGTTCGTCGGCGCGGTAATGTTCCAGTACCCGCTGGGCTTTATGCTGCAACGCAACGCTCTCTTCGCTCCAACGGTACGCGGCATCCACATCTTTGGTCTGACAAAGCGTCGAGAAGATGGAGCTGTAGGAGCGGGCATGCACCGCCTCCATAAAGCTGATATTCGACATCACCGCCTCTTCGTGCGGGGTCAGCGCATCGTCAATCAGCGACGGTGCGCCCACCGTGTTCTGCACCGTGTCGAGCAGGGTCAGGCCGGTAAAGACGTGGATAGTGACCTGCTGCTCTTCGTGGCTTAAGGTCTGCCACGTCGGAACGTCGTTCGACAGCGGCACCTTTTCCGGTAGCCAGAAGTTGCTGGTCAGGCGGTTCCATACCTCCAGATCTTTGTCATCTTCAATCTTGTTCCAGTTAATGGCGTGAACCCGGGACAGTTTCATGCTCTCTCCTTACAGCGCGCAGGACACGCAGCCTTCTGTTTCGGTGCCTTCCAGCGCAAGCTGGCGCAGGCGAATGTAGTACAGGGTCTTGATCCCTTTCTTCCACGCATAGATCTGCGCTTTGTTGATGTCGCGGGTGGTGGCGGTGTCCGGGAAGAAGAGCGTCAGCGACAGCCCCTGATCGACATGTTTTGTCGCCTCGGCGTAGGTATCGATAATTTTTTCCGGGCCGATTTCATAAGCATCCTGATAGAGGTCCAGATTCTCATTCGTCATAAATGGGGCAGGGTAGTAGACGCGCCCGGTTTTCCCCTCTTTGCGGATCTCGATTTTCGACACAATCGGGTGAATGCTTGAGGTGGCATGGTTGATATACGAGATCGACCCGGTGGGCGGTACCGCCTGCAGATTCTGGTTGTAGATGCCGTAGCGCATCACGTCGTCGCGCAGCTGTTGCCACATCGCCCGCGTCGGCAGGCGGACCCCGGCGCGGGCAAACAGCGCCCGCACTTTTTCCGTTTTCGGCTGCCAGTCACCGTTGAGGTACAGGTTAAAGTACTCTCCGCTGGCGTAACGCGACTGTGCAAAACCGGCGAATCGCTGCCCTTTTTCACGGGCCAGCATCATAGAGGTGTTCAGCGCGTGCCAGGTGATGGTGTAGAAGTAGAGGTTGGTGAAATCCAGCCCCTCCGGGCTGCCGTAGGCAATGCCCTCCCGCGCCAGATAGCCGTGCAGATTCATCTGCCCCAGCCCAATGGCGTGCGAGGCGGCATTCCCGGCCTCCACCGACGGCACGCTGCGGATGTGGCTCATCTCCGACACTGCCGACAGGCCGCGCACCGCGGTTTCAACGGTGCGGCCAAAGTCCGGCGAGTCCATGGTATGGGCTATATTCAGCGAGCCCAGATTGCAGGAGATATCGTGCCCGATACGGGCGTAGTCCAGATTCTCGTCATAGGTTGAAGGGCTGTTAACCTGCAAAATCTCCGAGCAGAGGTTGCTCATATTGATGCGCCCGGCAATGGGGCTGGCGCGGTTGACCGTGTCCTCGTACATGATGTAGGGATAGCCGGATTCAAACTGGATCTCGGCCAGCCGCTGGAAGAACTCCCGGGCATTGAGGGTTTTTTTGCGGATCCGCGTATCCGCCACCATCTCGTCATACAGCTCGCTCACCGCCACATCGCCAAACGGCTTACCGTAGATGCGCTCCACGTCGTAGGGGGAGAAGAGCGCCATATCGGCATTCTCTTTTGCCAGCCGGAAGGTGACATCCGGGATCACCACCCCCAGGGAGAGGGTTTTGATGCGAATTTTTTCGTCGGCATTTTCGCGTTTGGTATCAAGAAAACGCATGATGTCCGGGTGATGGGCATGAAGATAGACCGCTCCGGCCCCCTGGCGCGCGCCAAGCTGGTTGGCGTAGGAGAAGGCATCCTCCAGCATCTTCATCACCGGGATCACCCCGGAGGACTGGTTCTCGATGCGCTTGATGGGCGCCCCCGCTTCCCGCAGGTTCGAAAGTAAAAAGGCCACGCCGCCGCCGCGTTTGGAAAGTTGTAGTGCCGAATTGACCGCCCGGCCAATCGACTCCATGTTGTCTTCAATGCGCAGCAGGAAACAGGAGACCAGCTCCCCGCGCTGTGCCTTGCCGCCGTTGAGAAAGGTCGGCGTGGCGGGCTGAAAACGCCCGGCGAGGATCTCGTCCGTCAGCTGGCGGGCCAGCGTTTCATCTCCCCGGGCCAGGGTCAGGGCGACCATTACCACCCGATCCTCAAAGCTCTCCAGATAGCGCTTTCCGTCGAAGGTTTTCAACGTATAGCTGGTGTAAAACTTCCAGGCGCCGAGGAAGGTCTGGAAACGAAAACCGCTGGCATGGGCATGGGCAAAGAGCGCCAGCACAACGCTGCTCTCATAGCGCGCCAGCACCCGTGGGTCGTAGTAACCCTCCCTGAGCAGGTAGTCCAGACGCGCCTGCGGGCTGGCAAAGGTCATGCTGTTGGGGCGGACATGGGCATTAAAAAAGGCGTCCACCGCCTCACGATCTTTGCTGAACTGGATCTTCCCGTCTTCATCGTACAGGTTCAGCATGGCGTTCAGGGCATGGAAATCCTGCGATCCCTGTATCACGCGTTCTGCGGTTGTCGTTGCCAAAATTCGTTTACTCCTTTACGCACGTTGTCGACGTCCTGCTGGGTCCCCATCAGCTCAAAGCGATAGAGGTACGGCACGCCGCACTTTTGTGAGATGACATCCCCGGCGCGGCAGAAGGCCTCGCCGAAATTACGGTTGCCGGCGGCGATCACCCCGCGGATAAGCCCCCGGTTATGGGGATCGTTAAGAAAGCGGATCGCCTGGCGCGGTACCGCCCCGGCGGTTCCGCCGCCGCCGTAGCTGGGCACCACCAGAATAAAAGGCTCGTCCACCTGGATGCGCTCCCGTTCGTTCAGCGGGATCCGCACGGCGGGCAGCCCGAGGCGCACGATAAAGCGGTGCGTGTTCTCCGAGCTGCTGGAGAAGTAGACGAGCAGGCTCATGCCCGGGCGGCCTGCGCAGCCTGCGGCAGCCGGTTAATCAGGTCCGGACGGAACCCCGACCAGCTCATCTCCCCGGCGACCACCACCGGCAACTGGCGGAACCCCTAGGCTTTAAGCCTCTCTGCCGCGTCGGCAACCTGATCCACATTCACCAGTTCGAAGCTCACGCCCCGGCTCTCCATGGCGCGTTTGGTGGCATGGCACTGCACACAGTTGTCGCGAGTGTAAATAATAATGCGCATGATTCGTATTTCCGTTTAAAATGAGAGTCCAACGCGATTGAACGCGTCACAGGAGTCTGTCTTGCTAAAAGGAATACTAGATGTAGTTATCTAAACTTTCAACCACACAAGATATGGGAAATTCAAGCGTGCTTGCTGCCGGTAACAACTGTTACGGGAAGGGGAGGTATGGCTTATAAAAATGAAAAACCCCAACACCGCAGGGCATTGGGGTAGAAGAACACAGTACGGCGTTGGGCGTTACTTACGCAGGGCGAGCAGCGCACCGATGAAGATCCCGACGGCGGCGACAGTACCTACCGCACACATGGGTCTCTCGCGAATAAAGGTGTTCGCACAGTTTATGGCATCGCAGGCAGACTGTTTGCTGGTGGAGCATCCATTAAGGCGCGCACGGGTTTCACGCAGTAGCGACCGCGCCTTCCGTCTGGCGTCGTCCGCTTCGCCCTTCGCATCTGAACCCCAGGATTTCAAAACGCTTTCCAGCGTATCCGCTAATTTCCTGACATCGTTATGGATATCCTGAGCATCGTCCTCAATGTCGTTTCGGTTTGATCGGCTAAACATACAATTCTCCCTTGAATTTGCGGTAATAAACAGTTTAGACCACCTTTTTAATATCTGAAGCCGGTCACGGCTTATCAGGCCGTTTATGGATTTTTCTGAAAGCACTGCTAATGCTGAATACGGTAAGGTTGCCCGGCAGGAAATGATAACGAGGAAAGAATATGTATTTACGACCCGATGAGGTTGCGCGCGAACTTGAAAAAGCGGGATTTACGGTGGATGTGGTAACACAAAAAGCATACGGTTATCGTCGTGGCGATAATTATGTTTATGTGAACCGGGAAGCCCGCATGGGGCGCACTGCGCTGATCATTCATCCGACGTTGAAAGAGAGAAGTCTTTCCTTCGCGGAGCCTGCTTCAGAGATGAAAACCAGCGACCATTACCAGCAGTTCCCGCTCTATTTAGGGGGCAATAATCAGGAACATTATGGTATTCCGCATGGTTTCAGTTCCCGCATGGCGCTGGAGCGCTTTCTGAAAGGCCTGTTTGGCGACTCGCAATAACGACGCGACTGGCTTTCGCCAGTCGCCGTGCTTCAGGCCTTGATCTGCTGGTACTGGCTCACTTTAAACAGACGTCGGCAGTAGTCGAGGAAATAGCCGTAGACGGCACCCATCATCATCGACACCACAATATTCGAGCTTACAGCAGCGGCGATCTGGTGCCAGTCTGCGCCCACCGTTAATAAAATGGCGACATATACCGGCGACTGGAAGGTAACATAGGCCACCACGTCCGCCAGATTTTTCATCCAGCCAGTAGATGAATAGCGGCGGGCAAAACGCATCACCGCATCGCGGTAGAAACCGTACGGCCATGCAATAAGGATGTTCACCGGCACGGCGACCAGACGTGAAGAAAGTGACTGCTCAAAGGTCATTCCGGAGAGGAATATTTCAATCAGCATGTTCACCACCGAACAGTAGACCACCATTGCAAATGTGTCCGCTACAGCGTGGCGCAGGCGAGACTGCCGTGAGAACATGTTCTGACTCCTGAAGATGATACGATAACGAGGCTAAAGCGGGTTGGGATAGTGCTTTAGTTTGCTTTGTTTTTCGTGTATAGCGTATCTCTCTGCATTAAAACTCTCAATTAGCGATAAATTTTTATTTAATGGCGTTTTGTCCGTAAAATTCTCTAAACGAACCGGTTTTGCCAGAACGGCGTTATTTTCTCTGTCCTGGTTATTTTTATCAATGTTAAACAATGGCTTAAGTGGTTTTCTTTCTGCGCTCTGGCATGAGCTCTCTGCAGATAAGGTAAAAAGCGCACCTCTCAAGCAACTTGTGTTGCTAAGTGGTCGCTATGTAGCGTAAAGCTCTGGAAGTAAGGGTTTGGTTTTATGCGAAACCAGTGAATGGCTATTCGTTTCGGGCGAGGGCGTCACCGCCATTGATGCGGGTAATAACACAGGACAAATAAATAATGGTTAAACGGCTACGCTGAATAAATCATACATTCTAAAAATAACCGCCGTTATATATTCTTTATTCTCAGATGTTGGGCTGGATTATATTTTCGTGCGGTATCGTCTGGATGTTTATAAACAAATGAATTACCATGAGCCGGTATTGATTATTTAGCAGACTTTTGAAAAGGTTTTCATATTATATGACTTCAACATTACACACTCTTAATAATATCCGTACACTCCGCGCGATGGCGCGTGAATTCTCTCTGGACGTGCTGGAAGATATGCTCGAAAAGCTGCGCATCGTCACGGAAGAAAAACGTAACGAGCAGGCTGAGATTGAACAGCAGCGTGCTGAGCAGCAGCAGAAAATTAGCGCTCTGCTGGAGATGATGAAAGCTGACGGTATTTCGGCCGAAGACCTGCTGGGTTCGGAACTGCTGAGCACCAGCGCGCAGCCGAAAAAGCGCAAACCGCGTGCTGCAAAATATCGCTATACCGATCTCGATGGCACTGAAAAAACCTGGACCGGCCAGGGACGTACGCCGAAGCCTATCTCCCTTGCGCTGGCAGAGGGTAAATCGCTGGATGATTTCCTGATTTAATCCGCGCAGACCGGGCGGATTGACACCGCCCGGTAGCACCGGCGCTTAGCAGACGCCGAAATCGCCATCTTCTTTATACAGCGCCACATCCGCTGCTTTCAGGGTGAACTTCTCGCCCTGCTCGTTACTTGCCTGCACCGCCACAATCTGATCTTCATGCACTTCGATGACTTTAAGTTTCGGGCCGCCCATGCGCGGCTGTACGAGATCGCCAACAGAAAACATAGTTACCTCCTTCTGATAGATGAGCTCCGAGCTTAGCCCAGGCGCAGGCCGCGGTACAGCGCGGCGGGTGGAATACCCCTTAATCGCCCGCCTAAACCTGTGTAAAGAGGGTAAAAGAGGGTAAAACTTCACGCCAACGCTGGCAGCTGTGCGTAGACTCGCTACTCTTAGAGTGAAAATCTCTTTTTTTACAATGACCTGACTGCTTGTATGGAGAATCTATGGGTTTCTGGCGTATCGTAATTACCATCCTGCTTCCCCCGCTTGGCGTGCTGCTGGGCAAAGGGTTTGGCTGGGCCTTTATCCTCAACGTCATCCTGACGCTGCTGGGTTACCTCCCCGGCCTTATCCATGCGTTTTGGGTGCAGAGCCGCAGCTAATCCCGCCACAGTAAATCGCTGTAGATCCCGGTCAGCACCCCGTCGGGCGCGAACTGCTGTTTGATCCAACGGGTGACCAGACCGGTTGCCGCATGCTGCGTGGCAAGCAGCATGCGCGAGTCCTGGCGCGGATTATTGATGCGCCGCGTCACCAGTAGCCCCGCCTCCACCGCCTCTCTCGCCATATGTTCCGGTAAAAAACCGATTCCTTCACCCAGAATCTGGCACTGGCATTTAGTATTAAAATCCGGGACCAGGATCGCCTCCTGGCCGTGCAGCAGCCAGCCCACTTTCTTGTTAATGGTATGCGCCGTGTCTTCGACCATGATGTTGGGATACAGGCGCAGCTGGCTCTCGGCCAGCGGCTCCGGGGCCAGGGCCAGCGGGTGGTCCGGGGCGATGGCAAACACCCAGCGGATCGCGCCAATCTCGGTGTAATCGATCCCGCCGCCGTCCAGCAGGGTATCCGGCGCGCCAATGGCGATGTTCGCCTGATTATTGATGATCGAATCCCAGACGCCGTTATAGACCTCGGTAGTGACGGTGATCTGGCAGGTGGGGAACTGTTTCTTTAATACCTGCAACAGGCGGGCGGTATGGCGCGGCGTATAGAGCAGCTGGTTGATGCAGATCCGCACCCGCGTCTCAATGCCCTGGGAGATGGTATCTATCCCGCGCTTGATGGCATGGAAGTCATTCAGCAGGTCTACCGCCTTACGGTAAAAGTAAAAGCCCGATTCGGTGAGCTCGATGCTGCGGGTGTTACGCACAAACAGCACCACGTCGAGGCCGGTCTCCATGCGCTTGATGGTATAGCTGATGGCCGAGGTGGTGACCCCCAGTTCGGTAGCCGCTTTGCTGAAGCTGCTGAAGCGGGCCGCGGTAGTAAACGCCAGCAGGTTCTCTTCGGTAAAGATGGAATTCATATCATGGCTCCTGGCACCCATCAGTTTTGAACATATTTTAACAACGCGGTTACAACTCATTTGATGCCGGTCACAGTTCTGCGAAATTGCTGCGAGCCCCGCCGGGCAAGGGCTCGTTAACCATAAGCAGAATGCAGCGCGGGCGGTAAAAACGCGGCCAAAGATAAGAAAAAGATTGCACGGACGCACGTTTTGACCGGACTGTTAAATTTATCTCAACAATGAATTGCCTGTCGATGAATCATTTTTAAGCGGATTCTTTTCTGACCAGGCCATTGCTATGCTCACTCCATCAGAAAGGAAAACCCGGAGTGTGGATATGTCCAGCAATGAACTCGTTACTGAATTTCTGTTAGCCGCCGAACAGGGGAATGTCGAGGCATTAAACGCCTGTCTGGAAAAAGGGGTGGATATAAACGCCACCAACCGGCAGAAAAGAACCGCCATTATTATCGCCAGCCTGAATAAACACTATTCCTGCGTGGAGCGGCTGATTGCCGCTGGCGCAAATATCGACCAGCAGGATCAGACCTGTTTCAACCCGTTCCTGATTAGCTGCCTGACCAACGATCTCACCCTGCTGCGTCTTGTGCTACCGGCCAACCCGGATCTCGACAGGCTGACCCGTTTTGGCGGGGTGGGGATCACCCCGGCCAGCGAGAAAGGGCATCTGGAGGTGGTGCAGGAGCTGCTGGCCCGCACCGACATCAACGTTAACCACACCAACTTTGTCGGCTGGACCCCGCTGCTCGAAGCCATTGTGTTAAATGACGGCGGCCCTCGCCAGCAGGCGATTGTGAAGCTGCTGCTCGACCACGGCGCCAACCCGCATATGACCGATAAATACGGCAAATCCCCCCTCGAACTGGCGCGGGAAAAAGGCTTCAGCGAAATTGCCGACCTGCTGATCGCCGCCGGCGCGTAATACTCCCGGCCAGCAGTTTCGCGCTGGCCTGAATTAAAAATAGCTCTTGCCGTCATGCCTTCGGGCGTGATGTGGCCCCCTTTTGCCCGCATTCAGGAGGACGTAATGCCCACCAAAATCGTGATAAGAAAGAATACCTATTTTGATTCTGTTTCGCTGATGTCGGTTTCCACCAAAGCCAACAAATTGCCCGGCGTGGAGCAGGCCTTTGTTGCTATGGCCACCGAAATGAATAAAGGCGTATTAAAAAATCTCGGTCTGCTGACGCCGGAATTAGAAGACGCCAAAAACGGCGATCTGATGATCGTGATTAAAGGTGAGGCCGCCAACGACGAGACGCTGGCCGCCATCGAGGCGCTGTTTACCCGCAAGGAGCGCGCAGGCTCACACGAATCGCGCTACGCCACGCTCGCCAGCGCCAAAACCCACCGCCCGGACGCCAACCTGGCGGTGATTTCGGTCAACGGCACCTTTGCCGCCCGTGAGGCGCGCCAGGCGCTGGAGAACAACCTCAACGTAATGCTCTTCTCGGATAACGTCTCCCTCGACGACGAGCTGGCGCTCAAGCAACTGGCCCACGAAAAAGGACTGTTAATGATGGGGCCGGACTGCGGCACCGCCATCATTAACGGGGCAGGGCTCTGCTTCGCCAACGCGGTCCGTCGCGGATCCATTGGCATCGTCGGCGCCTCCGGCACCGGCAGCCAGGAGCTGAGCGCGCGCATCCACGAATTCGGCGGCGGCATCTCCCAGCTGATCGGCACCGGCGGCCGCGATCTGAGTGAAAAAATCGGCGGCCTGATGATGCTGGATGCTATCGCCATGCTGGAAGCGGACGAGGCCACCCAGGTCATCGCCCTGATCTCCAAGCCGCCAGCGCCTGCGGTGGCCGAGAAAGTGCTGGCCCGCGCCCGCGCCTGCCGCAAACCGGTCGTAGTCTGTTTCCTTGGTCGCAACGAGCCGCCTGCCGATGAAGCGGGATTACAGTTTGCCCGCGGCACCAAAGAGGCGGCGCTGAAGGCGGTGCTGCTCACCGGCATCAAACAAGAGTCCCTCGATCTGCACCCGCTCAACTGGCCGCTGATTGAAGAGGTGCGCGCCCATCTCACCCCGCAGCAGAAGTACATTCGCGGCCTCTTCTGCGGCGGCACCCTGTGCGACGAAGCGATGTTCGCCGCGCTGGAGAAATATGACGAGGTCTACAGCAACATCCAGCCGGACCCGGCTAAGCGCCTGAAGGACATCAACGTCAGCCAGGCCCATACCTTCCTCGATTTCGGCGATGACGATTTCACCAACGGCAAACCGCACCCGATGATCGATCCGACCAACCGCATCAGCCGCCTGTTGCAGGAGGCACGCGATCCGGAAGTAGGCGTGATCGTGATGGATTTCGTCCTCGGCTTTGGATCGCATGACGATCCGGTAGGGGTGATGATCGAGGCGATCCAAGAGGCGCAGGCGATCGCGAAGGCCGATCACCGGCCGCTGGTCATCCTCGGCTATGTGCTTGGCACCGACCAGGATCCCCAGTCGCTGGCGCAGCAGTGCCAGCGGCTCACCGACGCGGGCGTCATCTGGGCCAGCAGCAGCACTAACACCGGATTACTGGCACGTGAATTTGTCTTCAAAGGAGAGAAAGCCTGATGACCACCTTATTTAACCAGCCGCTGAACGTCATTAACGTCGGCATCGCCTTGTTCAGCGACGATCTGAAGAAGCAGCACGTTCCGGTCACCCATCTCGACTGGACCCCGCCGGGGCAGGGCAATATGCAGGTCGTTGAGGCCCTCGATCAGCTGGCAGAAAACTCGCTGGCGGAGAAAATCGCCGCGGCTAACAAGGTTGCGCTGGAGCGCATTATCCAGTCCCATCCGGTGCTGGTGGGCTTTGATCAGGCGATCAACGTCGTGCCAGGGATGACCCGCACCACCATTCTGCACGCCGGCCCGCCGGTGGCCTGGGAGAACATGTGCGGGGCGATGAGAGGGGCGGTCACCGGTGCGCTGGTATTTGAAGGCTTAGCCAGAGATCTGGAAGAGGCGGCGCAATTGGCGGCCTCAGGCGAGATCACCTTCTCGCCCTGCCACGAACACGACTGCGTGGGGTCGATGGCGGGCGTCACCTCGGCGTCGATGTTTATGCATATCGTCGAGAACAAAACTTACGGCAACCGCGCCTTCACTAACCTCAGCGAGCAGATGGCGAAGATCCTGCGCATGGGGGCCAACGACCAGAGCGTCATTGACCGCCTGAACTGGATGCGCGACGTGCTCGGCCCGATGCTGCGCGACGCCATGAAGATCATCGGCGAAATCGATCTGCGCCTGATGCTGGCCCAGGCACTGCACATGGGTGACGAGTGCCACAACCGTAATAACGCGGGCACCACGCTGCTGATTCAGGCCCTGACCCCGGGGCTGATCCAGGCGGGCTACCCGGTAGAGCAGCAGCGCGAGGTGTTTGAGTTTGTCGCCAGCAGCGACTACTTCTCCGGCCCAACCTGGATGGCGATGTGTAAAGCCGCGCTGGACGCTGCCCACGGCATCGAGTACAGCACCGTAGTCACCACCATGGCGCGCAACGGCTACGAGTTCGGCCTGCGCGTCTCCGGCCTGCCGGGGCAGTGGTTCACCGGCCCGGCGCAGCAGGTGATTGGCCCGATGTTCGCGGGCTACAAACCGGAAGATTCCGGGCTGGATATCGGGGACAGCGCCATCACCGAAACCTACGGCATCGGTGGCTTTGCCATGGCGACGGCTCCGGCGATTGTCGCCCTGGTGGGCGGCACGGTGGAAGAGGCCATCGACTTCTCCCGCCAGATGCGCGAGATCACCCTCGGCGAAAACCCGAACGTCACCATTCCGCTGCTCTCTTTTATGGGCATTCCCACCGCCATCGACATCACCCGCGTGGCGGGCAGCGGTATTCTGCCGGTCATTAACACCGCCATCGCCCATAAAGATGCGGGCATCGGCATGATTGGGGCGGGCATCGTTCACCCGCCGTTTAGCTGTTTTGAAAAGGCGCTGTTGGCCTTCCGCGATCGCTACTTCCTGTAAGGTAAGCATCCATGAAAAGCATGAAACTGGAGTGGAAAAGAGGTGACTGGGCGGCGTACTTCGGGTTGATGACCAACAACCTGACGAACCTGCTGACCATGATGGGGCTGCTCATTTTTGTCGTCGGCATCCCGAAAGAGATTGTTTATGGACGTATTGCGCCAGCCTTCGGGCTGGCGGTGCTGGTGGCGAGCGTCTGCTACGCGTGGTTTGGTCTGCAGATGGCGCGCCAGACCGGGCGTAACGACGTGACTGCGCTGCCGTCGGGGCCGAGCGCGCCCTCGATCTTCACCGTCACTTTTCTGGTGCTGATGCCGGTCTACCAGCAGACCGGTGACGCGGATTTCGCCATCCAGATTGGTCTGGTGTGGTGCTTCGTGGAGGCGATGATCCTCGCGGGCGGTTCCTTCCTCGGCGAAACCATCCGCAAGATGATCCCGCGTACCGTGCTGCTCTCGTGCCTCTCCGGTCTGGGTCTGCTGCTGCTGGCGATGAACCCGATGTTGCAGGCGTTCGAAGCGCCGACGGTCTCCTTTATCGTCCTGCTGCTGATCTTCATCAACTGGTTCGGCAAAAAGCCGATCTTCGCCCGCATCCCCACCGGTCTCCTGCTGCTGATCGCCGGTACGGCCCTGGCGTGGATCTCCGGCCTGCAAAGCCCGGAAGCGATCAAGGCGTCGATGTCCTCCTTCGGCTTTAACCCGCCGGAAGTGCATATCGACAGCTTTATGCAGGGCCTGCCGCACGCCCTGCCGTATCTGGCCTCTGCCGTGCCGCTGGGGCTGGCCAACTACATCTTTGACCTGGAGAACATCGAAAGCGCCCACGCGGCGGGGGATGAGTACCCGACCCGCAAGGTGATGCTGGCCAACGGGCTCTCGTCCATGCTCGGCTGCCTGATGGGGAACCCGTTCCCGGTAACGGTCTACGTCGGCCACGCGGGCTGGAAAGCGATGGGGGCCAGCATCGGCTACACGCTGGCCTCCGGCGTCACCATGTTCATCGTGCCGCTGTTCGGGCTGGGAGCCTTTATGCTCGCCATCATCCCAATGACCGCCATTGTGCCGATTCTGGTCTTTATCGGCGTGGTTACCGCCAACCAGGTGGTGAGGGAGACGCCCAAAGTGGAGGTGCCCGTCATCTTTATCTGTCTGTTCCCGTGGATCGCCAACTGGGCGCTGACCATGATGAACAGCGTGATGGGCGCGGCGGGCACCAACGCGGCGAAAATCGGCACCGACGTGCTGCACAGCAAGGGCATTTACTACGAAGGGCTGATGCACCTGGGTAACGGCGCACCGCTCGCCAGCATGCTGTGGGGCTGTATCGCCATCTTCGCCATCGTCAACAAGCCGTTGCGCGGTGCCGTTGCCGCTGCGGTCGGTGCGCTGCTGGCGCTGTTCGGGGTGATCCACGCTCCGGTGGTGGGCTTTGCTGAGGGCAGTTCGCTGACCTTTGTGCTGGCTTACCTGATGATGAGCGGCATGTTTGTGCTGAAGCATGTTCTGGATAGCCGCGAAGCGGCAAGCGCGACGTCGGGCACCGTTATAAAGGACAACGTATGAAAGAGCTTATGGTCGTTGCCATTGGCGGCAACAGCATTATCAAAGATAACGCCAGCCAGTCGATTGAGCACCAGGCGCAGGCGGTGAAAGCGGTGGCCGAGTCGGTGCTGGAGATGCTGGCCTCGGACTACGACATCGTCCTCACCCACGGCAACGGCCCGCAGGTGGGGCTGGATCTGCGCCGCGCCGAGATTGCCCACGAGCGGGAAGGGCTCCCCCTGACCCCGCTGGCGAACTGCGTGGCCGATACCCAGGGCGGCATCGGCTACCTGATCCAGCAGGCGCTCAACAACCGCCTTGCCGCCCGCGGGGAGCAGAAAGCGGTCACGGTGGTCACCCAGGTGGAGGTGGATAAAAACGATCCCGGCTTTACCCATCCTGCCAAGCCCATCGGGGCGTTTTTCAGCGAGACGCAGCGCGATGAGCTGCAACGCGCCCATCCCGACTGGCATTTCGTCGAGGATTCCGGGCGCGGATACCGCCGGGTGGTGGCCTCGCCCCAGCCGCTACGCATCGTTGAGGCGGATGCCATCAAGGCCCTGACGCAACAAGGCTTTGTGGTGATTGGCGCGGGCGGTGGTGGCATTCCGGTGGTGTGTACCGAACAGGGCGACTACCAGAGCGTGGATGCGGTGATCGACAAAGATCTCTCTACCGCGCTGCTGGCGCGTGAGATCCGCGCCGACGTGCTGGTGATCACTACCGGGGTGGAGAGAGTGTGCATTAACTTCGGCAAGCCAGACCAGCAGGCGCTGGACACCGTCAACGTGGCGCAGATGACGCGCTATATGGAAGAGGGGCACTTCCCGGCGGGCAGTATGCTGCCGAAAATTATGGCCTCGCTGGAATTTCTGCACCACGGCGGCAAGCGGGTGATCATCACCTCGCCGGACTGCCTGCCCGCAGCCCTGCGTGGTGAAACCGGGACCCATATTGTGGCTTAACCCTGGCGGGCTTCCCGCCCGCTGTGTGAATGCGTAAGTAAAAGGACAAGACAATGAGTGAGAATAAAAGCCGCCGGGAGTTTCTCAGCCAGAGCGGCAAAATCGCCACCGCTGCAACCGCCTGCGCCCTGTTTGGCACTGCTGGCTCCGTCGCGTATGCTGCTGACACCGCAAAAGCGACCTGCGAGACGGGCAAATCGATGAACATCACCGCGACACACTACTATCTGGACAACGTGCTGCTGGAGGCCGGGTTTAACGTCGACGGCGACGTGGCCGTCAGCACCCGCACCGAACTGAAAACGCTGGAGATCAAGGACGGCAAGATCGCTGCCCTGCGCGACAACAACAGCCACGCCGACGCCACGCTGCCGCACTACGATGCGGGCGGCAAACTGCTGTTACCGGCGATGCGCGATATGCACATCCATCTGGATAAGACCTTCTACGGCGGCCCGTGGCGCTCGCTCAACCGCCCGGCGGGCACTACCATTCAGGATATGATCCGCCTGGAGCAAAAGCTGCTCCCGGAGCTGCAACCTTATACCCAGGAGCGGGCGGAAAAACTGATCGACCTGATCCAGTCGAAGGGCTCCACCATCGCCCGCAGCCACTGCAATATCGAGCCAACCTCCGGGTTAAAAAACCTGGAAAATTTACAGGCGGTACTGGCCCGGCGTAAACCCGGGTTTGACTGTGAGATTGTCGCCTTCCCGCAGCACGGCCTGTTGCTCTCAAACGCTGAAAAGCTGATGCGTGAGGCGATGCAGGCCGGGGCGCACTACGTCGGCGGGCTGGATCCCACCAGCGTTGACGGCGCGATGGAGAAATCCCTCGACCTGATGTTCCAGATTGCGCTCGATTACGACAAAGGGGTGGATATCCACCTGCACGAAACCAGCCCGGCGGGCGTGGCGGCGGTGAACTATATGGTGGAAACCGTGGAGAAGACCCCGGCGCTGAAGGGCAAGCTGACCATCAGCCACGCCTTTGCGCTGGCGACGATGAACGCGCAGCAGGTGGATGAGATTGCCACCCGCATGGCGGCGCAGCAGGTGACGATCGCCTCTACGGTGCCGATTGGCACGCTCCACATGCCGCTCAGGCAGCTGCGTGACAAAGGCGTGTTTGTCATGACCGGGACCGACAGCGTGATCGACCACTGGTCGCCGTATGGCCTGGGGGACATGCTGGAGAAAGCGAATCTCTATGCCCAGCTCTACATCCGCCCGAACGAGCAGACGCTCTCCCGCGCGCTGGGTATCGCCACCGGCGACGTGCTGCCGCTGAACGATAAAGGCGAACGCGTATGGCCGAAAGCCCAGGATGCCGCCAGTTTTGTGCTGGTGGACGCCTCCTGCTCCGCCGAAGCGGTGGCGCGCATCTCTCCGCGTACCGCGACCTTCCATAACGGGAATCTGGTGTGGGGCACGGTGGGGTGATGTGAAGCCGGGTGGCGGCTACGCCTTACCCGGCCTACGAGGTAAAAGCAAACCTCGCCCCGGCCTTCCGGAAACGCTTCGGCGATTTTCAGTCGGACCAGGGAGCCGCTTTAAGTTCCTAATTTTTATGTGATTATTTCATTGCTTTAAAGGCAATTAAATTACCTGGGGTTCCTCAGCTCTGTGGGGAAGGGCATCAGACCGCACGTTCTGTAGGCCGGGTAAGGCGAAGCCGCCACCCGGCGTTACAGGTGATACCCCGACAGCCGCAACTCCCGGTCGATCCACTCGACAAACTGCTGGATCTTCCAGCTACGCTCGTTCATGTGCGGCATCACCAGATGATGGGCGTTTATGGCGATCCCCATGCTGTCCGGCAGCACCTGCACCAGCGAACCATCGTTCAGGTGATCGGTGGCCATCATCTTGCTTTCAAGAATAAATCCCAGCCCCATGCGCGCCGCCTCAAAGCTCATATAGGAGCGATCGAAGCTCAGGCTGAAGTTGAGCCAGGGCCGGTCGATATTGTGCCAGGCAAACCACTTCTCCCAGTTCACCAGGGTGCTGGTGGATGAAATCAGCGCCTGCTGTAAGAGATCCTGCGGTGACTGTACCGGATGCTCGCGCAGGTAATCGGGCGAGGCCAGCACCACCAGCGCGTCATTTTTAATGGTCATCACCCGGTAGGCGTCCCAGTCCGGGATGCCGTGGCGAATGTCGATGTCGATATTATCCCGGGCGAACTGCAGGTTCTCATAAGAGCAGGTGAGGTTGAGGATGATATCGGGATATTCGGCGCGGAACTTGCCCAGGCGGCGCAGCAGCCAGGATAAACCGAAGGTCGGGGAGGAGTGCACGCGCAGCACAGCGTTCTCCTTCTCTTTGATCACCTGCTCGGTGGCGCGCCCGATGGCGCTCATGGCCGCCGAGACCTCCCGCAGATACTTCTCTCCGGTAGGCGTAAGGGTGACCCCCTTGCCGCTGCGGATAAACAGCTTTTTGCCCATCCAGGACTCCAGGGAGGCGATCTGATGGCTCACCGCCGAGGGGGTGACGTTAAGCTGCTCGGCCGCCAGGTGAATGCTCAGGGAGTTGGCGACCGCGATAAAAGACTGAATGTTTCGCAGCGAAGGGATGGGGAGCGTCTGGCGATCCTGCGCGGGCATAACCGGTCCTCCTTGAGGATGTTGCGGTAAAAAAACATAACATTCTGACCCTGCACCGGCAATATTATTGCGGCTGAATGGATTAAACAGGATCCCCGCCACATTTTTAAAAAACCTATATCCCCATAAACGAAGCCGTTATTTTTATGACGCGCTTCGCGAATCAAATTTATCTCAGCAATAAATGAGTTTTATTGAATGGTGTTTCAAACGTAAGCCGATATATTGAGTTTGAACGCGAAATTAAAACGACTCACGTTGTTCGAATAATGAGGTAAAACATGTCTCGTATAGAACAAGCTGTCCCCTACATAGCCACTAAAAAAACCAATTACCGCTTCGTGGTGCTGGCGTTAATATTTATTGTGTATGCCATTAATTATGCAGACAGAACCAATATTGGCGCCGTGCTTCCCTTTATCATCGATGAATTTCATATCAATAATTTCGAGGCCGGCGCCATCGCCAGCATGTTTTTTTTAGGCTATGCCCTGAGCCAGATCCCGGCGGGCTTTTTTATTGCTAAAAAAGGCATTCGCGGCATGGTGGCCCTGTCGATATTTGGCTTCTCTGCTTTCACCTGGCTGATGGGCACCGCCACCTCGGTGCTGGGGCTGAAGTTTATCCGCCTCGGGCTGGGCCTGACGGAAGGCCCCTGCCCGGTGGGGCTGGCCTCCACCATCAATAACTGGTTCCCGCCGAAGGAGAAAGCGACCGCCACCGGCGTCTATATCGCCGCCACCATGTTCGCCCCCATTCTGGTGCCGCCGCTGGCGGTGTGGATCGCCATGACCTGGGGCTGGCGCTGGGTCTTTTTCTCCTTCGCCATTCCGGGGCTGGTGATTGCCGTGCTCTGGTATCTGCTGGTGCGCACCCGTCCCGCAGAGAGCCCGATGGTCTCTAAAGCTGAGTTGGAGACCATCGTCGGGGGGCAAAACGCAGCGGAAACCCGGCGGGAAAATATCGTGATTGAACCGCGCTTCAACCGCCTCGACCGGTTGATCCGCGTGCGCGAGCTGGCCCCGATAGAGACGGTAAAAGGTCTCTTCACCTCGAAGAATATTCTTGGCGACTGCGTGGCCTACTTCATGATGGTGAGCGTGCTCTACGGCCTGCTGACCTGGATCCCGCTCTACCTGGTCAAAGAGAAAGGCTTTACCTTCATGAGCATGGGGCTGGTCGCCAGTATGCCCTGCATCGGCGGCTTTATCGGGGCGATTTTCGGCGGCTACGTGTCGGACAAGCTCCTGGGGCGCCGACGTAAGCCGACCATGATGTTTACCGCCATCAGCACCGTATTGATGATGGTCATCATGCTCAATATTCCGCAAAGCACCGTGGCGGTGTGCGTGGGGCTGTTCTTCGTTGGCCTGTGCCTGAATATCGGCTGGCCCGCTTTTACCGCCTACGGCATGGCGGTGGCGGACAGTAAAACCTATCCCATCGCCGCGTCCATTATTAATAGCGGCGGTAATCTCGGCGGATTTGTTTCGCCAATGCTGGCGGGTTATCTGCTGGATAAAACAGGAAGTTTTAATTCCGTCTTTATTTATTTCGGTATTTGCGCAGCTATTGGCTTATTAATGATCACCCTGCTGGAAGAACCGAAATAATAAATTAAACACCTCTCAATATTATGGAGTAAATATATGCTACTGAAAGATAAAGTCGCCGTTATTACCGGCGCGGCTTCCGCACGCGGTTTGGGTTTCGCTACGGCAAAACTCTATGCCGAACAGGGCGCGAAAGTGGTCATTATTGATTTAGATGCAGAGGCCAGCAAGCAGGCGGCGGCAAGCCTGGGCGAGGGGCATCTGGGGCTGGCGGCGAACGTCAGCAACGAGCTGCAGGTGAATGCCGCCATCGAGCAGGTGCTGGGCAAATACGGGCGCATCGATATTCTGGTGAATAACGCCGGCATCACCCAGCCGATCAAGCTGATGGATATTAAGCGGGAAAACTATGACGCGGTGCTGGATGTCAGCCTGCGCGGCACGCTCTTAATGTCTCAGGCCGTTATCCCCACCATGCGCGGCCAGCAGTCCGGCAGCATCGTCTGCATCTCCTCGGTGTCGGCCCAGCGCGGCGGCGGCATCTTCGGCGGGCCGCACTACAGCGCCGCCAAAGCGGGCGTGCTGGGGCTGGCGAAGGCGATGGCCCGCGAGCTGGGGCCGGATAACGTGCGGGTTAACTGCATCACCCCGGGGCTGATCCAGACCGACATCACCGCGGGCAAACTTTCGGACGAGATGAAAACCGCCATTCTGGCAGGCATTCCGCTTAACCGCCTCGGCGACGCGCAGGATATCGCCCGCGCCGCGCTGTTCCTCGGCAGCGATCTCTCCTCTTACTCCACCGGCATCACCCTCGACGTCAACGGCGGCATGCTGATCCACTAAGGAGACAGGATTATGACTGATACCACGATTCAACAGGTCGCTGCCGCCGCGTGGCGCATCCGCCGCTATGCCCTGCGGATGGGCGAAGTGCAGGGGCAGGGCTATATCGGCCAGGCGCTGGGCTACGCCGACGTGCTGGCTACCGCCTTTGCCCACGGCATGACCTTTAAGCCCGACGAGCCGGAGTGGGAAGGGCGCGACCGCTTCCTGCTCTCCCACGGCCACTACGCCATCGCCTGCTACGCGGCGCTGATCGAGGCGGGCATTATTCCCGAAGAGGAGCTGGAGACCTACGGCGCCGACGACAGCCGCCTGCCGATGTCCGGCATGGCTACCTACACACCGGGCATGGAGATCTCCGGCGGCTCGCTGGGGCAGGGCCTGAGCATCGGCGTGGGCATGGCCCTGGGACTGAAGCACAAGGGGAGTGATGCCTGGGTGGTGAACTCCATGTCCGACGGCGAGCTGGACGAAGGCTCCACCTGGGAAGCGGCGATGTCCGCCGCCCACCACGGCCTGTCGAACCTGATCGTGCTGGTGGATATCAACCGCCAGCAGGCCGACGGCAACTCCCACAAAATCCTCGGCTTTGAGCCGCTGGAAGATAAGTGGACCTCGTTTGGCTGGTACGTGCAGCGGGTCAACGGCAACGACGCGCCGGCGCTGGTGGCGGCGTTCGATAACGCGAAGCGCTATCCGGAGAATCAGCCCCGCGTCATTCTCTGCGACACCCTGATGGGCAAGGGGGTGCCTTTCCTTGAGCAGCGCGACAAGAACCATTTTATCCGCGTGGATGCTGACGAGTGGCAAAAAGCGCTCGCGGTGCTGGACGCGAACAAACCGGAAGGAGTGCAGTGATGAGCCAGACCACCGAGAAAAAACCGCGTTTAACCACCTCGGCGATGATCGCCTCTATTGCCGAAGAGGGGCAGGAGACCCGCGCCGCGCCGTTCGGCCACGCGCTGGTGAAGCTGGCGGAGCAGCGCCCGGAGATCGTCGGCATGACGGCGGATCTCTCAAAATATACCGACCTGCATATCTTTGCCCAGGCGCACCCCGAGCGCTTCTTCCAGATGGGGATGGCGGAGCAACTGCTGATGGGCGCCGCGGGCGGGATGGCGAAAGAGGGCTTTATCCCCTTCGCCACCACCTACGCGGTGTTTGCCACCCGCCGCGCCTATGACTTTATTCATCAGGTGATTGCCGAAGAGCACCTGAACGTGAAGATCTGCGCCGCGCTGCCAGGGCTGACCACCGGTTACGGCCCCAGCCATCAGGCGACGGAAGATCTCGCCATTATGCGTGGCATTCCGGGCATGACGATTATCGATCCCTGTGATGCGATAGACACCGAGCAGGCGGTACCGGCCATGGCAGAGCACGATGGCCCGGTCTATATGCGCCTGCTGCGCGGCAAGGTGCCGGTGGTGCTGGACCAGTACAACTACCAGTTCAAAATCGGCAAAGCCGCGCTGCTGGAGGAGGGGAGCGATGTGCTGATTATCGCCTCCGGCCTGATGACCATGCGGGCGCTGGAAGCGGCGAAGCAGCTGCGTAAGGATAACATCAGCGTGGCGGTGCTCCACTCGCCCACCATCAAGCCGCTGGACGAGGAGACCATTCTGGCGCAGGCGGCGAAGCCGGGCAGGCTGGTGGTAGTGGCGGAAAACCACAGCAGCGTGGGTGGCCTGTGCGAGGCGGTGGCGTCACTGCTGATGCGCAACCGGGTGCAGGTCGATTTTGATACCGTCGCGCTGCCGGACGCCTTCCTCGACGCCGGAGCGCTGCCGACCCTGCACGACCGCTACGGGATCTCCACCGCGGCGATGGTGGAAAAAATCCGCCGCAGGCTCTGAACCTGAACGGGGCGAGGCCGACTCGCCCCGGTTACCATCAATACCCTACCTGATACACCCGTCCGCTCTGTACCCCTTCCACGCTGCGGCGATAGGCCTGGGCGACCGTTGCGGCGGGCACGCTTTCGAAGCCCGGGAAGAAACCGTCGTAGGCTTCAGCCGATTCGGTGAGTACCGTCGGGCTAATCAGGTTGATGCGGATCCCGCGCGGCAGTTCGCAGGCGGCGGCGCGGACAAAGCCTTCCAGCGCGACGTTTACCGTGGTGGCATTCACCCCCTGGGCGATAGGCTCGTGGGCGACGATGCCGCTGATCAAAGTGATCGACCCGCCCTCATTCAGATAGTGCTGCCCGGTGAGCGCCAGCCGCACCTGGCCCAGCAATTTGTCCTGCAATCCCTGGTTAAACTCGCTGTCGGTCATGGTCGACAGAGGGCCAAAGTGCAGCCCGCCGCTGGCGGAGACAATCGCATCCACCGGACCGATCTTTTCGAACAGCGCCTGGACGCTGGCCTGGGAGGTGATATCTACCTGATGATCGCCTTTCGTGCGACCCACGCGAATGACTTCATGACGACGACTCAGCTCTTCTGTAACGGCCTGACCGACCGTACCGCTGGCACCAATAATGACGATTTTCATAGCCGACTCCTCTGTGTTGTGAGCCTTGATTGTTTAACAAACCAGAGAACGGATAAACTGGGCTAAAGTTAGATCATTATTAACCAGAGGTTTGCAATATGGATAAGCTTCGCGGCATGGAGACTTTTATCGCGGTGGTGGAGAGCGGCAGCTTTACCGGTGCCGCCGCCCGGCTGGAGATGTCGGCGGTGATGGTCGGGAAGTATATCGCCTGGCTGGAGGCGCAGCTTGGCACCCGGCTGCTGGAGCGCAATACCCGCCGCCAGAGCCTGACTGACGCCGGGCGGGTCTGGTTCGAAGAGGCAAAGCGGGTTATCGAGCAGGTCGCCATCGCTGAACGTTCGGTGGAGCGTCTGCGTACCGCGCCCGCGGGCACGCTGCGGGTGACTGCGCCCACCTCGTTCGGCGGGTGCGTGATTGCCCCGCTGACTGCCACCTTTTTGCAGCGTTTCCCGGAGGTGCGCGTCGAGCTGGATCTCACTAACCGGATGGTCGATCTGGTGGAGGAGGGGGTGGACCTCGCGATCCGCATTGGCGACATCCAAACCGAGGATCTGGTGGCAAAATACCTCTGCCCGTACCGGATGGTGATCTGCGCTGCCCCGGACTATTTAGCCCGCCACGGCACGCCGCAAACGCCGGACGATCTGGTGGAGCATCTTTGTCTCTCTCATACCGTCTGGACCGCGCGCAACGAGTGGCGGCTGCCGGGAGTGGAAGGGGAGGTGCGCTGGAAGCGCGATGCGATCCTGCGCTGTAACGATGGCTACGGTCTGCGGATGGCGGCGATTGCCGGCGCGGGATTGCTGTTGCAACCGGAGGTGCTGGTGGCGGATGAGCTGGCGAATGGACGGCTGATACGTGTTTTAGAAGGTTACACACCACAACCCCGACCGGTGCACCTGTTATGGCGTCAGGATCTACGTCCGTTGCCGAAGTTAACCCAATTTATTGCGCATATTATGCAGGCACAGTGCGGTTTGTAACGCCCGGCGGCGCTGTGCTTGCCGGGCCTGCAAAACCTTCAGACCGTAGGCCGGGTAAGGCATCGCCGCCACCCGGCACAACCGCACCGGACCGTAGGCCGGGTAAGGCATCGCCGCCACCCGGCATCAGGCCGCACCAATTAAAAACGGTAACCTACGCCCACATTCCAGCCGTCGATCCCGTAATCATCACCCAGGTCGGCAGTGGTGCCTTCGTAACCGACGTGGATCGCCAGCTCAGGCGTTGGGTTGAACTGTACGCCCGCGCCGTAAGCGAAAGAGGTGGATTTCTCATCGATGCCGTCACGCTGGGTATAGTTGTCGCCGCCGTTCACCCAGGTGGTGTGGCCGTCTGCTTTCACGCGTGCCACGCCGCCCAGCGCATACAGGGAAACGAAATCATTCAGGCGATATGCCGGGCCTGCCATCAGGGAGTAATATTTCACTTCGACGTGGTTTTTAACGGAGTCAGAGAAGAGATAATAATGCTCGTCCTGATCGCCGCTCATATAGGTGAATGAACCCATCAGGCTGACCGGGGAATCCCACTCGTAGCGATACTGAACGTTCACGCCGCGGATATTTTTGAAGTCTTCAACGTTACTCTGCGCATAACCCACAGAAACAGTCTGATTATCCGCCAGAGCAGCCCCGCTTGACAGACTCGCCGCAACGCATACCGCCAGAGAGAGTTTTTTCATTTTCCGTAATCCTTGTTGTCATTTTTTATGTGTAATGCCATATATCCCCATCTGTCAGGCTGGAGATATTCCACTGCAAATTAAGGCGATAAAATTGTTGGTTTTTTTGGCAGGCGATGAAATAGGGAATAATCTTAAAGCCCGGAATAGTCCTGGAATTTGCCTCCCCTATATTGGTAGGGCGTCATATTTAAAGCTGATGCTTATTTTCTCTGCGGGTATTTCAACGGTGATATCGCAACCTGTCCAGGGCGCTTTACCCTGCATCATATTATTCTGAATATAATAGTCCCGCAGGTTAACTAACAGGAGCCGAAGATGATAACTGGCGAGCTTATCCGGCACGAACCAGTCCAGGTTATCCTGCTGATCAACATAATCATATTCATATTCACAGGACTCGCCATCTTGGGCTAATTTTGCGCGAGCAATGATTTTCTTCGCCTCAGCAGGACCGGCATCAACCAGTAATTGACCAATTTTATTATGCAGATCGTCTAAGTCGCTCATTTATTTGTCCTGAAGTTTTATTTAGTGCGAGATTATTATCTGTTAATCAGCATACTTAAAATCAATCTTGATTCTGAGCGTTTCAACATCGACCGTTATTTCGCAGGCATGCCAGAACGAAGGCTGTTTTGAGGAGATGTTATTAACAAAAAATGTCCTCAGCTCAACCAGAAGGTCCAGCAAATCAGCATTGGCCTGTGCGCCTGCAGTAAACCAGTTTGTCTCACCTGAGGTGCTGTCCACCTAATCAAACTCACATTTGCAGTGATCATTTTCGGGCGACAGCTCAGCACGCACGATGATGGTTGCGGCGTTATCGGGCGCTGCGGCAACTAAGACCGAGCCAATATCATTATAAATAGCCTGGGATTCGCGCATATTTTCATCCTGGGGTGACAAATCGTATTAATTAGGGCAAAGGCCGGTCGGCGCTTTAAGCGGGCCACACGCATCGTAACCGTACACCTTGTAGCCTTTACTTTTCATACAGCCTGAAATTTTTTCGTTCCTGGCAACGATCTCCTGAAGCGTTTGCTCCGGGCGGGCGCTACCACCGTTCCAGCTACCATCATCAAGATTGGCATTTTTAGGTACGCCACAGCTATAGAGATCGGCTTTACGCTGTTCATTATCGGTGTAACCGCCAGCACCTGGCTTCTGAAACGTTTGCGCATAGCGCACGTATTGATAGTCGGTTGAATCCATATTGCCAACAACACAGCCGCTGAGCATGAAACAGAACAGGATGGGGAATATTTTCATTTGCGACTCCCTGTGATTGATAGCCATTACCTTGTCAAAATGAGCAGACATCTTCTGCGTCGGTGCTGATGCGATGCTGCCCTCAACTATGTATAGAGGCTATCGTCAAAGGGTGCTTCAGCCAGAATATTTTGAATTTCATTTCGCGCTTTTAACTCCCATGCTGGGTTCATATTCGCCATTATTTCAATAAATTTTGGAAAAGCGATGCGGCGTCCATCTCTGCCTTCAACCCTGTGATCTAACTCATACTGGTATGCAATCTTATAGGCAAATTCGGAGATTATCCAATAAAGCAGCGTGTTTAAAGAGTGCGTGACTTTTCGGGAGAACTCATACCCTCTTTCTGAGTAAATATAGTTATATGAACTATTTTCGAATGAAATATAGGGAGTGCCATCGCCATAGGGAGCAGAACACAGATTAACTGAATGTTTTGGAAAGCCTGCTCGCAAAATAATTTCATTAACTTGTTTTTGTATTTCATCAATGTTGACTAACATATTATTGAACCTCACTGCACACTATTTTAACGTTAACTGGATGTTGCTACCATCAGGAACATCTCTTATTTGCAATGCAATAGTGGCTCTTGCTTTCATTGCTATTGTCGATTTTTCTAAATAAAGATTATCTGGCTCATATTCGCCACCCACTACAAACGGAATTTTTGGAACCAGGCGATAGCCCGCTGGTATTGAACCATACTTCTTCTGCCATGCGTTTGCCAGTGGGTAGCCCGTTAATACCTCATAGTCTTCAAGAATATGTTTACACCATTCATTGATATCTGGAGCAAGATAATCAAAAGCACCTGTCTCTGGATCGAATGTGTATATTCCATCTTCTTTTATACAAAATTGACCGCCAAAAACATCTTCAGCGAAGAAGAGGGCGTTACGAGCAAGATCATCGTAACACTCAAACCATAAGCCTTTTCTACAGGTGCTCCAAAAATCATCTTTTATGGTGCCAGGGATTTTCAGGTAAAATAATTACCTTAGTTGCCATCGATCCAGACATCTTTCACCCAGGCGGCTAAATCAGGCCACTGCTCTTCACTATCACCATCGCCAGTCCAGTATCGGACACGACCTTGTTGATCTAAACAATAATAACTACCGTTATCTTCACATATCGGTAACCACGATTCAGGTACTCCAACTTCTTTTGCATCATTTATAGCCGTTAATAACTCGCCATAGAATTTTTTGTCTTCTGTGATAGACAACAATTCGATTGTTCCATAATAGATATTGCCAGCTTCCTTAAGAAGTTTCTTATAGTCAGGTGAAAAAGAAAAGCCTGTCTCTTCTTCATATTTAGAAATAAGAGCTTCATCCGGCAAAGGAATATTAGTTCTCTCGTTCCCGGATACAACCTTTAACTCTTCAATAACATTATTCAGGCTGTTAGTCATACCGTCACCTATTTGAAATCGTTAGCTCGCTGCTTCCACTAATCAGAGCGCCATCTGTTGAGTTGTGCACGATTTATACCAGAAGTTATGCTGTTATCGTTGTGGAAAGTTTGCGTCACTATCCGCAATAGGCCCATCCTGTCTTTGCAGCATAGGGTGCAGAAGCAGAGCTATCGTCCACCAACCCACCGGATAAGCCTGCCGCCAGCGCAGCGTTGACCACCGCGTGGGCGGCGGCTTTGCCCTCGATACGGGCAATATCCGCCACCCGATTACCAGTCTCGCCGATCAACTGCGCCTCCGGGAGCCATTCCTGCTCTTTCTCCTTGTCGCGCCTGACTGACAACGACTGGTCAACGCAAACCAAAGGTATCGGGCAGATCTTTGACAAAGTCGGACTCATCCCCCCGATACGCTTTCGCAATCTCTGTAAAGGAATCGATAACTCTCGCTTTCTCAGCGTCCGTTAGTCGCTGAAGCTCGGCGGCAATACGTTCCATCATTTCCACAGCGGCATCTGGATTGAGCGAATGGTCGTCAGTGAATTCAAGAAAAATGGTCATATCAGCGATAATTTTAATCAAATGATGCGAGTGAGTCATAGACCCTTTCCCCTTATTACTAACGTAAACCCAACATCCCGCCGGCAGGGGCGAGAGACTGTTTATTAACTCTCATACTTGAAGTCGATATTTATTTTCAGTGTTTCAATGTTTACCGTTACTTCACACCCATGCCAGAATGGCTTTTCTTGTGATTTAAAGTTATCAACAAAGAAATTTCTTAGTTCGACTAAAAGATCTAAAAGTCTTGCACTGGCATCTGCGGTTTCAGTGATCCAGTGCTGGTTACCCTGTTTATCTATATAGTTATAAGTAAACTCACCACAGTCACTTTCCGGATCTAACGTGGCACACAGAATGATTTTTTCCGCAGTATCAGGTGCGATCGAGAGCAGTACTGAACCAATGTCATTATAAATATCCTGGGATTCGCGCATCATTCCTCCTGACAGATAAATTTGCTCAAAGAGGGCAATATTTGTGCCCGTAATCGCTATACACCGATTCGGGCTAAAATTTGATTAAAATCGTTACAAATCATTGTGTTTTAATTTTTAATTAACGTTGCGTGACACAGATGATTATGCTCCGTGTACTGAATATGTACTGAGTGGTTCCCGTAATCATACTTTGACCATCCATTAATCCATCCAAGGAGCATGTCGATTTTGCCTTCGCCAACCAAAGTGGGTTTTCCAAGCAATTTTGTAATGTATGCTCTGTCCATTCCCGCTTCAATTCCAGGGGTGAAATTACCAGTAAACGGTGAATATTCATCTTCATTGCCAAAGTAAAAATGAATATGACTTAAGCAGTTTTTCCGAAACCCCATCTCGATACCCGAGTGGTAAAATTTATAATACTTCGTTTTTCCATCCGGATCTTTATATTCGCCAGCATCAGCTGATATAACCGGGGATTCACCGATAGCATGACACAGGTTGATAACTCCAATAGAATCTTCCCTTTCACCAAGAACATCTATAAAACTAGCCCATTCCACTGTCATTTTATAACCCCATCTGGCGTGTGCTTCTCAACTATAATATATCTTGTTTGTTAAAGAACAAATTTATAGCCAAAATTCCGCTAACAAAGTGCCAGGCAATTTAAAGTCAATTCCGCGTATCAGAAAGTGTTTCAACAAAGTCATTATAGGCTTCATGAAGATGGTAAAAATAAGCATCGGGCTCATTCTTAACAACTTCGTATCGTGCTAACAATTTAGTGAATAGCCCTTCGGGAACGGGATAAGGTGCGGCTTCGTTTTTATCACAATAAAAATAAAAAAACGCCTTTTCAAGTTCCGGGATAGAAAGTCTTTCCGCCTGGCTATAAAGATACTGATACGCGAAACTCCATTCACTGGACAGTAGTAAGAAATCAAGTGCGGCTGATTTTAGTTCATCATTGGCCTGGGACTGCAGCAAAAATCTCTGGCAATACTTTAGCGCCGTGGGTTGTTCTTCCACGAGCAGCATGCCCAGATATTCCAGAGCATCATCATTCGGATCGTTAAATGAATTAGATTCGACATAGCCGTTTGACTGGTAGAGATCTAATCCTGCCCGTAATTGGTTAACTGATTTATTCGTCATTTAAAGGCCCCTGTCGTCACCGTCGATAATCGTTTCGTTCATTGTTCAGGAAGCAGAAATAATTTACATCATCCTGGCCACGTCATCGGGACAGAGCGAATTCACATCCAAATACAACCTTCCAGCCATAATCACCTTACCTTAATTTTTGTTCAGGAAAGAAGGTTAAACAGGTCGCGTCTGAGCTGATCGAGTTCATCGTTCTCACTCATCAAAACCTTTCCGTTTCTATACAGTACGAGATCGTTTAGAGATCCCATTCCACCATAGAGATTGAGAAAAATGTGTTTGGTATCATCAGGTTCCAGCTCATATTTTTTAGCCAGTTTACAAATACTACTGACCATTCGGCATAACCCCCTAATTCTAATAAAGTAGCCATGCGTTGCATTTTCTCTACGATTAGCGTCGTTTTCTCGATAGTCAATACCTTCACCTGTTCTTCGGCCATTTGCTCGGTGGGTTTACCGGGCACTTACCCCGTGGCGATGTCGCCAGGGGCGCTATTATCAACAACAATCCCAGTCTGCTGGCTGAGATTGTTGTTGGCTTATTTATCTGCTTCTTTTTTTCTTTTTACGCTCTTGTAACCTGGCTTTAATCCAGATGCCGAAAGCAAGTATTAAGCCGCCAGCGATACCTTTCCTTAAGGCATCACTGAAAGCTTCTCTCCAATCGAACTCAAATACATTTATTTTAAAATAAACGATTACTGAAACGATTAGATAGCCGATGACTACCGCAATAAACAATATGCTTACACATATGCAAACCAGTTTAACCAAATCCTTAATGTTAATTTTTTCCATTTTTCTTTCCTGCATTGTCAAGTTTATCTTTAACTTTATTGCCGGAAACCTCTCCCACAGTGGCCCCCGTAGCTGCTCCAATTATTTCAGCACTACCTTCTTTTATAACAGGTTTTAGCTGCTCGGTTGCCACTTTGCCAATACCACCACCAAATAGAGAGCCAACTCCGGCGCCAATAGTTGAGTTAGTTGGATCTTCACCTTTAATACTACTACCTATTGCCGCACCACCCATATTTATAGGAGTTGAAACCAGAATACCTTTCCCCGTTGTTGCTGCGGCTGTTACTCCCGCCATGATTGCGTCCACATAACTGAAAGGATCCTTTCCTGCCAGTTGCACACCCGTATTTACTCCAATACCAATTGCAGCATTAGCGGCCATACCTTTCACAGTAATGCCCAGCACGCTGCCCCCGAACATGACAGGTGCGTCGCCAATGCTGGCATTCGATTTATGGTAGCCCCAGGTATTCATGATTGTCTGAGCCTTAGACATGGCCTCAGAGTCAGGGTTACGTTTCATGTAATCCTGTCCGGAGAGCAAACCTTTGACCAGTTCTTGCGAAACAGCAGAACCGTATTCCCTCTCCATCTCTGATGCGTAAACACGTAAGTAACCTGCCAATTCAGCCCGTTCATTGCTGCTCATCTGTGATGGATCTTTAGTAAATTTAGAAACCAGTGCATCGCTACGTTTGTCGGCATTTTCCAGCTTGATTAGCTCATTGGCAGTTGCTAATGACTTATCACCGTTCTTAATTTTCTCAACGGCTTTGTCAAGTTTGTCTGAAGATGTAGAACCAAGGAAATTATTCTCAACCGTCGTTTTACCCGCCTGCGCCCCCGCCACAGCAGACGCAGAGCTGTCGCCCACCAGGCCGCCGGAAAGCCCCGCCGCCAGCGTCGCCAGCGCAGAGACCGTCTGCTTCTGCGTTTCGTCCAGCTCGTCGGCCGGTTTCCCGTACATCTCGGTGGCGATCATCCCCACCAGCTCGCCTGTGGCGGCACCGGCGGCACCCGCCAGCGCGTCCTGCCCCTGGGCGGCGGCCAGCGCGGCGTTGACCACCGCGTGGGCGGCGACTTTGCCCGCGTCGTTCAGACCGCTGTAGTGACCAATCACCTCCGCCACGTATGGCGCAGCACCGCCCGCGAGAGCGGCACTGAGATCGCTCCCGGCCAGCCCCTGAACCGCTGCCGTCGCCGCCTGAATCGCCTGCTGATACTGCCCGCCGGTGCCAAAGCCGGAGGCACTGAGCGCGTCGTTATACGCCGTCTGGTAGATCTGGCTGTTAATGTCTTCAAGAGTCGCGGTTTTGCCCGGATTGGCTTTCTCCCACGCCGCTTTTGCCTCCTGCAGATCCTGCGCGTTGACGTTATTCAGCTTCTCTTTCGCCGCGTTGGTGGCGCGGATGCTCCCCTCGGTGCGGGCAATATCCGCCACCTGATTGCCAATCTCACCGATGAGCTGCGCCTGCTGCAGCCGCTCCTGCTCTTTCTCTTTGTCGAAGATAGGGGAGAGGGTCTGGTTGGCGTGTTCCACGTCGCGGCTGAGCTGATTGACATCCTGAACCTGACGATCCTGGTCGCGGACAATCAGAGTGCCGTCCGATACTGCCGCGTGCGTGGTACTGCTGTCATGCCCGTCGCGGTTCGCCCCCACCAGCAGGCCGTTCGCCATATTCCCGGCAAACTGGCTGCCGATGCTGCCCCCGGTGCTCATGCCCACGCTCTGGTGTTCCACCTCGAAGTCGGCGCGGTTTTCGATATCGCTAAAGCCAATGGTGCCGGTATCGAGACGGTTTTTATCGGCGGTAGCCGTAGAGCCAATCACCGCCCCGTTGAGCTGGGTATGCTCGCCCACGGTAACGTCGTAGCCGCCTTTGCCGGCGAAGATCCCGGTCTGCTCCACGACAGAGTCGTAGTTGCTGTGCATCTTGTCGCGGCTGAGGTTGACGCTGGCCGAACCAGTCATAGAGCCGATGCTGAAGCTGCCCCCCGCGCTGGCGTTCTGCTGCTTCGAGTCGTAGCGATCGCTGTCCTGCTCGGAGGTGAGGGTCAGGTTGCGGCCAATATCCGCTCTTACCGTTTCGCCGCTCACCTGCGCCCCGGTCAGGGTGGCGTCACGTCCGGTCAGGATATTCACCTGGCGGCCCGCGTCCACGGTGGTCTCACTGTGAGTGGTGCCGTTACCGCTCTCGTTACCCTTGCCGCGGTTGACGCTGGCGGAGATGTTGATGCCCGCGCCGCCGGAGCCGTATCCGATGCCCACCCCGACGCTGCCGCCCTTGCTCTCGTTTTTGCCGTCCAGCAGCTGGGTGTTTTGCGCCGAGCGCAGATACAGATCGCGGTTGGCGGCGAGGGTGAGATCGTTGCCCGCTTTCAGCTGGCTGCCTTCCACGGTCAGATCGCCGTCCACGCCACGCGCGCCGCTGCCGGTGGCGACAACGCTGAGATCGCGCCCGGCGTTAAGCGTGCTGCCCTGGGCGGTGTTCTGCTCGCTGTATTGGGTCGATTTCGACGACTGGCTGCCGTAAGAGAGGCTGATGCCCACGGTATTGGTGTTTGATTTGTCTGCCCCCAGCGCCTGGTCCATGCGTGCGGCCTGGGCAGCCTGCACGCCGGAGAGCGCGGCCTTCACGCCCTGCAACGCCTGCAGGCGGCCGCTGCCGGAGGATTTCGCCTGCTGGGAGGCCTCAACGGCGCTGTTCAGTGCGCTGCCGACGGTGCCGGAGAGCGCCAGGGTCAGGCCGGAGGTTTTCTGTTCCACCTCATGAGTTTGCTGGCTGCGGTTGTTCACCGCCGTGATGTCGACGTTTTTACCGGTCAGCGTCATGTCCTGACCCGCCACCAGATCGGAGCCGCTTACCGTCAGGCGCTCCCCCGCCCGCAGGGTCAGGTCGCCGTCGACGCTGCCGACGGTGCTGCCCGCCTGGGTCGCGTCCGCGCCGGTGTCGGTGGTTTTGATGCTCCGGGTACCGACGCTAAAGCCGATCCCGCCCGAGCTCAGCAGCCCCGATTTTTTCTCCTGCTTCTGGTGCAGCTCGTTATTGCGTTCGGCCTGGGTCTCCACGCTCAGGTTGTTGCCTGCCAGCAGGGCCACATCCCCCGTGCCCGCCACGTTACTGCCGCGCACGGTGAGATCGTTTCCGGCGGTGAGGTTAACAGTGTCGCCGTTCAGCTCGCTGCTCTGCACCGTCTGACGGGCGATCTGGTCGCGGGTGGTGGTGGTGGTTTTTGACAGCCAGCCGTTACCGCCCACCACTTTATGCCGTTCGTCCAGATCCTGGCTGTTTTCGCCTGCCGTCAGGGTCAGGTTATTCCCGGCGCTGACGTTCAGCGCCTGCCCGGCGGAGAGGGCGGCGGCGCGGGCGTTGAGGTCATTCCCGGCGGCCAGGGTCACGTCGCCTTTGCCGGTCACCTCGCTGCCCACGCTGTTGTTCTGCCCCTGTTTCAGGCTGTTGTCGCCATCCCACACCAGGCTATCGCGGCTGGCGGTCTGAAGATCGTTGAGGGTCATATCCCGCCCGGCCACCAGCTGCGCTTTGCCGTTCTCGCCGCTGGCGATCACCTGTGCGCCGGTCAGGGTGATATCCCGCCCGGACTGCAACGCCAGTTTGCCGTCGTCGCCCTGGACGTAGATGCCGGAAACGCTGTTGATGGTGGTGCGGGCGAAGCGGTTCTCGCCGTTCACGCTGTCGGCGCTGAGGGTGGTGCTGGTGAGGTTGATGTCGCGTCCGGCGCTGGCCAGCACGCTGTTGTCACCCACGATGGCACCGCCGATATTGTTGATATCGGTGCGCGCGTTGAGGTTGACGTCCGCCCCCTGAATCGTCCCGGTCTGGTTGGTGATGTTGTCGGCGTCCAGTTGCAGGACTTTGCGCCCGGCAAGGGTGCCACGGTTAAACAGGTCGCCGTTAAGCTTGATGGAGACGTTGTTCCCGGCAATCAGCGCGCCAGAGCCGTCGATATCACCCGGTTTCACTTTGGCGTAGACCTGCGGCACCAGCACGTTCTCGGTGGAGCCGTCCGGCATCTTCACCCGGGTGTTGACCAGCCAGACGATATCCCCGGTCAGCAGCGCCATCTGCTCTGGCGTCAGCGCCACGCCAATCTTCAGGTCGTACTGCTTGCCGAAGGTGATGCCGCGATCCATCAGCGCCTTGTACTGCTCTTCGTCGTTGCTGTAGCCATCCAGGTAGCGCTGGCCGGTGATGCCAATCACCTGCTCGCGGATCAGGCGCTGCTCGTAGTAGCCATCCCCCAGCCGTTTCAGCGTGTTGTCGCCATCGGCGGTAAAGGCGTCCTGCATATAGTCGCTGCCGAGCCACTGGCGCTCGTTAGTGAAGCGCGGATCGGTCTCCACCAGGTACGGCACCTCCGCCGACGGGTTCACCTTGAACAGGCTGTTGTCCGGCAGGGTGGTGTTGGGGCCGATAATGCGGATCGCACCGTCGGCCGGGGTCACTTCAAACTGCTGTCCGGCAGGTGGGGTCACCGGCTCGCCCGGCGAAACGGTCTGCTGCGGGGCGGGTTTCACCCCGGCGGCCTGGCCAATGGTCACGTCCGTTCCCTGTAGTACCAGCGGAGTGATGCTGAGATTGCTGCCCTCGACGCTGCCGTTGCTGATCAGCTGGCCCGGCTTCAGGGAGATGTCCTGAATGGTGGTGGGCGGGGTGTATGCCGTGCGGTCGCGCCCTTGCTCATCGTCGCCTTTGTGGCGAATACGGTAGTAGTGGGTGACGGTGCCCTCATCGGTGGTGTAACGCTTGCCGGGCACGTCCTCGTTCTGCACGCTGCCCAGCTGGTCGATTGCCAGGGTGCCGCCTGCAATCACCTGGCTCTTGTCGTTAAACAGTTTGTCACCGGTCAGCAGCAGGTTGCCCCCGGCGAGGATCTTCGCCGGGTCGCTCTCTTTGATGCGCGTTTCGTCAATGGTGCGGGTGTAGTCGTACTGGTTGAAGTTGTCGTTATTTGCGCCGCTGTCTTCTGGCGTATTCAGGTTACGCAGTCCGTCGGAAGAGTTGTCATCCACCCAGACGCCTTTTTCTGTCGAACTCCAGCGGTTGGTTGAGCCCGTGTGCTGATAGTCGGTGAGCTCTTCCTGCGACACCCGCACCACCTCGGTGGAGAAGTGGTCGTTGATGTTATTGATCTGCCCGGCGGCAATCGCCATATCCCCGGCGGATTCAATGGTCGAGCTGTGGTTGTTAATGGTCGCGGCGCGGCCAGTGACGGCGCCGTTATCATCCAGCGCGCCGCCGATGCTCATGCTGCCCGCACTGTAGATCAGGCCGTGATCGGCGTTGTTCAGGGTCTGCACGCCGAGGTTGACGCGCTCGCGCCCGGCCAGCGTCGCTGCGGTGCCGTTTTCGGCGAGGTTGTTAAAGGTACCCACATTTACCCCCACCGCATCGCCATAAATCCGCCCGGTGCCGGTGTTGGTCAGGGTGTTGGCGTTGATGCGGGTGGCGATCCCGTCGATCAGGCCGGTGTTGCGTACCGTGCCGCGGGCCGTCAGGGTGGTGCTGCCGGCGTTGATTTCACCGCTGGCGAGGTTATTAAGATTCGCGCTCTGCACGTTGAGGGCGCTGCCCGCCATTAGCTGGCCGCTGTTGGTGAGATCGCCATCGGTGGTGAACGTCAGGTTGCCGTTGGCGAGGGTAGTGCCGCTGTTGTTCACGCCGCGGGTGCTGTGAAGCGTCATATCCCCCAGCGACAGCAGCTGGCCGCTGGCATCCAGAGACTGAGCCTCCACGCGCAGCGCTTTACCCGCTTTCAGGGTGCCGTCCGCGTTCAGCAGATTCAGGGCGCTACCGCTGAGATCCAGGGTATCACCCGAGGCCAGCACCCCCGCGCCGTTGTTCAGCACGCCGCTGTTATTGATGCTCAGGGTGTTATTCGCCAGGATACTGCCGCGCTGGTTATCCAGACTCCCGGTGTTCAGCGCCAGGCTCTGGCCCTCCAGCCCCTGGTTCTCGCCGAGCGTACTGGTGTTAACAAATTCCAGGGCAGTGAGGGTCACGCTTTTGCCGCTGCGGATCAGCCCGGAGACGTTATCCACCATACCCTGGGCGCTGTCGAGCAGCAGGTCGCCCACCGACTGGATCTCTCCGCCGCCGTTTTGCAGGTTACCGGTATGCAGGGCGGTATCGGCCTCGCCAATGATGCGTCCATTGTTGCGGTTATCCAGGCTGGTGGCGGCGATCTCCGCCGCGCCGCTGGCCGCCAGGGTGCCGGCCTGGTTATTCACGTTGTCCGCTGAGAGGTTCAGCGCCCCCAGGCTGTTCAGGGTGCCCGCGCTATTATCCAGCGTGCCAGAGGTGACAGCCACGCCGTCGCCCTGCAGCACGCCTTTATTATTGATGAGCTGCGAGGTGCCCAGTGACAGGCTCCCTGTCGCAGCAAGCTGCCCGGACGTATTGTTCAGCGTGCCGCCGTTGAAATTCAGGCTTTCGCCGGAGAAGGTAGTCCCCTGGCTGTTATCAAGCAGGCCGCCGCTGAGGGTCATAGCCCCGACCGACTTCAGCGCGCCGCCGTTATTGGCGAGGGTGTCGAACCCGGCGGTCAACGTCCGGTTCGCACCAATCTGCCCGTCGGTGTTGTCGATAGCCCCCGCGCTCAGGCTAAAATCGCCCTCGCTCGCCAGGAAGCCGCGCTGGTTATTCAGCGCGCCGCTCTCAAGATTAAGGGAGCCCTGAGAGAGCAGGGCGCCGTCGCGGTTATCCAGGGCGCCGCCGTTGAGGGCCAGGGTTGCGCCGTCGGCGACAATCACCCCCTGCTGGTTGTCGAGGCTTGCGGCGCTTATGCGCTGGGTTTTCGCCGCCTCAATGCGGCCTTTGGCGTTGTTCACCGCCTGCTGGCTGGCAATCTCGCCGTCACCCGCGCTAGCTGAGATCAACCCCTGCTGATTGTTTACGCTCCCGGCCTCGAGCCGGGTGTTGCCCGCTACCGCCACGATCTGCCCGGCGGTGTTGTCGAGGGTCCCGGCCTTAAGCTGCACGCCGTTCGCCGCGCCAATCTGCCCCTGCTGGTTATTGAGGGCGCCTGGCAGGTCTACCGCCAGGGTGCTGCCGCCGCGCTGCACGATGTTGCCTTTCTGGTTGCTGAGGTCGTGGGCGCTGAGGCTGATGGTCTCCGCCCCCAGCGTGCCGCCGTTGTTATTGAGCATTTTGCCGGTACGCACAGTCAGTTCGCTGGCGTTGACCTTCGCGCTGGCGGTGCTCACGCCTTCCGCGCCGCCGTCCAGCAGCACGCGTTTGCCCTGGGTCTGGCTGCCGCTGACGTCCACCCCCTGGCCGCTGGCACTGAGATTGCCGCCCGCCAGGGTTTGCCCGTGGGCGCTTAGCTGGCCGCGGGTGCTGATTTCCAGATCCCCTGCATCGGCGAGCTTGCCGTCGCTTTTCACCCCGGCGGCCAGCACGCTCTGCTGACTGCCGGTGAAGCTGGCCGCGCTCACCCGGACGTTATTCGCGGCGGTCATCACGCCGCTGTTGTTCACTTCCCCTGCGGTTTGCAGGCTGGCACTGTCGCCAGCGCGCAGGGAACCGCTGTTCTCGATGCGGCCGTCAGCGGAGATCGTCACGCTGCCCGCCTGGGCACCAAGGGTCCCGGCGTTACGTACCCCGACGCCGCTCTCGGTGCCGACCATGCGGATTTTGCCTGCGTACATGCCGCCGAGGCTGGCCACGTCCACCGCCAGCTGCGGGCGGGTGGCAGGATCGTCGCTGCCTTTTTCGATCGTCTCGTGGGCGGCATCCACCTTGTTGCGCCCGGTGGTGACCTTCAGATCGTTGGCCCATAGCCCGGCATTAACCTTCACCGAGCGGGCGATGATGTCGGTGTAATCCGCGCCGGAGGTGTCCATCCCCGCGCCTTCGACCACCACTTCGCCGCGCTCGACGTTAAACCCGGTCAGCGCGCCGTCTTTCATCTGCGGCTGGCCGGTGGTGAGGGTGGCGCGGTTGGCGTTGATAAAGCCGCAGCCGCTACAGGTAATGCCTGACGGGTTGGCGATCACTACCTGGGCTTTTTTACCCGCCACTTCGATCATGCCGTTCAGCTTGCTCGGGTCGCGGGAGCTCACCTCGTTGAGGATCACTTTAGCTTCGCCTTTCGCCAGCCACGGGTTGCCCGCCACCATGCCGCCAATGTTGGTCTGCACGTTTTTGTGCGAGTTGTTGAGGATCGCCCCTTTGCTCTCCACGTCGAACTGGGTGTAGTTGTTACGTGACACCCCCGCAGTAGATGGCGTCTGGATATTGACCTGCGGCGTGCCGTTGGCGCTGTTGATGACCGTTGGCTGCTGGTTTTTTGGCGCACCGGCGTCGGCCACGATAGCGGCCTGCGCCGTCTGCACGGCTCCCATCGCCAGCCACAGGCTAAAGCTTAAGGCGCTCACCTTGCCGATAAGCTGGCTGTGGGTATGGCCAATGCCGGAAGAACGGGACGAACCGGCGCGGCCGGAGCGGGCGATATCCGCCACCACCATCAGCATGCCGCGCGCTTTGTTAAAGACAATTCGGTACAGGTTCTTATTCATGGTTCATTCCTTTAAACGCTTCCGGCAGGCTCACGATGAGCGGGTGATTCTGTTGCCACTCTCTGGCGTGTTGACGGCTGACGCGGCTGCCGTGGAACAGCATTACGAGCTTGCCACGCGCCGCGCCGCGGTGATACAGCGCGCGGCAGACGTGGTCGGGGAAGATATCGCGACGCATCAGGTTATACATCGCGGCGGTATGGCCGAAGGGGGCGATCCAGTCGCAGAACCAGATCCGATCCCCGCAGTCCCAGTCCGCCTCTCGCATCTCGATGGCGGGGCGGGTGAGGTAGCGGACTTCCGCCTCCTCGTTCAGCCAGGCCCAACTGAGGAAAAAGACCGGGCGGTCGTTTTCGCTCACCAGCACGTACTGGCGGCGCTTGATGATCGGCAGCAGCAGGGTGGGCAGGGCGTGCAGGGGGGCGTCCCGGTGCATCGGGGAGTGCATCCACAGCCAGACGGTGGCGCCCAGCACTTCGGCCTCGCTCTCCTCACCGCCGAGGATCAGCGGCGCTTTGATATCCAGATCTCCGACGCGCATTACCAGCTCCAGTTGAGGTTAAAGCCGAGCGTCAGATCGCTGGTTTCAAAGCCGTCAGGCTTCGAGAATGGCGTCCCGGCGAACAGGTCGTAGCCGGTGTTAAAGGCGTTGCCGCGCAGGCCCGCTACGCCGCCCGCCAGATGTTTACCCACCTGGAGATCGGAACTGTAGCCGCCCACTTCGCCGTAGTCGGCGCCCAGATAGAACTCCTGGTTCGGCAGCGGCGTGCGCCAGGCCACATCGTTACGCACGTACCAGCCGTGGCTGGCGCTGAGGGTGCGCTCACCGTCAAAACCGCGCACCGTCCAGCGGTTGCCGATGGCGAACTGATCCTGCGGCGTCAGCGGCGTGTTGCTGATCTGACGCAGGTACTGCACGTTGTAGCGGAAGTTTTGCGTACCGATGGCAAACGGCAGATCGAGCTGGGCGCTCAGCAGGGTAATTTTGCCAAGCGCGGTGGCATCGCCCCAGTACTCTTCCGGCGCAGGCCGGGCACCGAACCAGCGGGTGCCGCGCTGATAGCTGATGCCCGCATCCAGCGTCGCCTGGCCGATGTAGTGGCGATGATCCAGCCCGATGCGCCAGCCCGCGGTCTGACGGCGCTGGACGCCCACTTCCGTATCGTCGATATAGTTGCGGGTCTCCCGCGCCAGCACGTCGTAAGAGAAGGTGGTTTTTTGTGAGCCGCTGCGGTGCAGCACCCGGCTGAGCTGAATGTCGAGGTTTTTACTTTTACCGCTGTAGCGATAATCCTCGTTCAGCCCGGCGACGGTCTGGTGGTAGTCGTAGTCGCTGCCGGTGACGCCCAGCATCCAGTAGCCAAACGGCACCGAGTAGTGGGCGGTGACGTTTTTACTCCCTTTGCCGCCCTTGTCGTTCAGATCGTGGCTGGCAGAGACATAGAGCAGATCGCTCAGCGAGAAGGGGTTATCCAGCGACAGCGTCACGCCGCCCTGGTAGCGCCCGGTGGTTTCGGTCCCGGCATCGTCCAGCGACAGGCCGATACGCCACATTTTGCTCTGCTTGCGGGTGATGACCACGTCGCTCTCGCCCGGGTTTTCCCCCGGCAGCAGCTCCATACTGGCCTCAACCGTTGGCAGACGCTGTAGGTTTTCCAGCCCCTGCTCAATATCGCGCAGATCCAGCAGGTTGCCCTCGTGCGCCGGGAAGGCGCTATAGAGCTGAATATAGTCGTCGCTCTCTTCGGTCAGCTTCACGTGGCGGATAGTGCCCGGCACGATGGCCAGCTTCAGGGTGCCGCTCTTCAGATCCTGCGACGGGGCCAGCACGCGGGTGGTGATCCAGCCGTGGTCGACGATGCGGTTCTGCAGGGTGCTCATCAGCAGGTTAATGCCCTTGCCGCCCAGACAGCGCCCCTGCGCCTGGTCCGCAATACGCTGCAACGGCACCCAGTGGGGCAGGGCCTCCTCGCCGCTCAGCTCGACGCGGTTAATCAGAAAACAGGGCGTTTCGGTCGGGAAGGCAATGTTGCCAGAACCGGATGACGGTTCTGAAAGGCGCACATCCGGGACCGGCGGGGTTAATTGCTCCTCTAATGCTCTCTGGCGCTGCTGCTGAATAATAAATTGATTATCGGGTGGCGCCGCATGGGCAGAGACCATTAAAGACAGACCAGAGGCTGTCGCCATTATCAGGGCAATATTATGTCGGGCTTTCATCGGCGAATCCGTGCTGTGTAAGCAATAAAGAAGGCAATGTGAATTTGTGTAAAATTGTTTAAGTATTGCCAGGGGAAGGAAAGGGGGATTAATCCTAAAGCCCGGAATTATCCGAGTTTTTGGCTCCTTAAATCTGGTAGGTTAAGGTTTAGAGAATATATTCCGCAGGGTTCTCGTGGATATCTGGGAATATCCACGAGAAACTTAAGTGAAATTTACACTATTTCTGAATACGGTCGACACGGACCACCGGTGGATTTGATTTTTTATCCAGACTGCCGTTAATGCTGATCATATTATCGGGCTGGACGGTACGGCCATCAAATACCGCCTGGGGGATCACTGTATCAATAGTGCCGGTTTTATCGCGGAATTTAAATTTATCGCCGCCGGAACCTTCTATGAGATTACCGCGCAGGGAGATCGTAGCCCCGTCGTGCATCTCTTTGGCCTGCTCCACGGTCATGATGCGGGCATCTTCCGCGCCACGATAACCATCATCCAGCGCGTGCGGTGGAGGAGGGGCAGTATCTTTCTTCAGTCCACCATTATCATCGGCATATACAGCCGGAATTATAAGACAACACAATAAGGGTGCGACGGATAATTTCATACAGCCTCCTTGGTTTAGCCTGCTTGACAGATTAAGCCTGGTTGCTATTTTTTATTTTGCAAACAGGAACAGTCTTAATCAAATTTATCGATAAAAATCATCTGGCTGCATAATATTAATTAACGAGACGGTGAGGTGATAAATGGCAAAAGCCAAAGAAAATCCCCCTGAATTGCCCGGCGTCAAACAGAGTCATGCTTCCCTGCAGTTTGAATACGATGCGCACCGCTTCGGTTTTGTTCTGTTAATACTCATTATCACCGCTGCGCTGTCAGGGCTTTTTTCTGGTGGCTATTTTAGCGAAGCGACAAAGAGTAACGCTCCGGGTAATTTGCAGGTTGAGTATGAACGTTTTGGACGCTTGCAAACGCCCATTGAGTTGAAAATTAGCGTGCCAGAACAGAGTACTACGCCGCTGACGTTGCGCATCGGCGGCGAATATATGGAACGGATGCAAACCGATAATATCTGGCCGCAGCCCGATGAAATGTACAGCGAGGGCGGGGAGATCGTGTTGGTTTATCAGGAACCGCGCAAGGGTTTAACCGTCTGGCTCTATACCACCCCACAACGCCCCGGCAAAACCGACCTCTCTGTCACGGTAAATAATCAACCGGGCCTCTCTTTCTGGCAATTTATCTATCCCTAAGGCACCAACATGGAAATGATACTCAGGGCGGTGGCGATTTATCTGATTTTGCTGGTGGTATTTAAAATCGCCGGCAGGCGGGCGCTGCTGCAAATGACCAGCTTCGATCTGATCCTGTTATTAATTATTAGTGAAGCTACGCAACAGGCGCTGCTGGGGGATGATTTTTCCGTCACCGGCGCCATGCTCACCATTATTACGCTGGTAGTGGTGGATATGCTGTTTGGCATGGTAAAAAAATATATATCCGGTGCGGAATCGGCCATCGACGGCTCCCCGGTTATTCTGGTGGTGCACGGTGAACTGCAAAACGAAAAATTAAAGAAAGTCGATGTCTCCTGCGACGACATTCTGGTCTCTGCCCGGCAAAATCACGGCATAACCACTCTGGAAGAAATTAAATACGCCATACTTGAACGTAATGGTCATATTTCGATTATTCCTGAAGAGAGTGCATCATGAAAGAAAATGAAAATGTCTGGAACCAGGCCAAAACCACCAAAGAACTCACCAGCCAGGTATCAACTGTCCTGATCGATCTGGGCTGGCTGCTTACTACCGCAGAATCCTGCACCGGCGGCAACCTGGCCTCTGCGCTCTGCGCCGAGAAAGATACCGCCTCGTTCTTTGGTACCGGCGTGGTCACCTTTAACAACGAAGCTAAACACAAGGTACTGGGTGTCAACAATGCCACCCTGGAAAAATATACCGCCGTCAGCAGCCAGACGGTGGGCGAGATGGCTCAGGGCGCACTGGAGCTTGCCGACGCGGATATCAGCATCGCCATCAGCGGTTATGCCGGGCCGGACGGCGGTGAGGATGGCACTCCGGCAGGCACCGTCTGGTTTGGTTGGTCTTTTCGCGGTGAGGTCACTACCGCCGTGCAGCACTTCACCGGCGAGTGTGAAGATGTGATTGAGAAAGCGGTTCGTTACGCGCTTTCTGAACTGTTGCGGCAGATCCCGCACTGGAAAAAGCAACTGCATTAAGGAGAGCATGATGAGCGTTGTGGTGATCACCGGAGCGACGGCTGGCGTGGGCAAAGCCACGGCGCTGCGTTTTGCAGAGGCGGGCTATCACGTGGGGATTATCGCCCGGGATGACCCCAGCCTTGAGGCGGCGCGGGCCGAAATTGAACGCTTCGGCGTGAAGTGTCACACGGTGAATGCCGATGTGACGGACGCGTCGGCCATCATGGCGGCGGCCAACGCGTTCGAGACGCAGCTCGGCGCAATTGATGTATGGATCAACAACGCCATGTGCGGGGTACTGGCGCCGTTTCGCGCCATGAGCGATGAGGAGTTTCGCCGGGTCACGGACGTAACCTACCTGGGCTACGTTAACGGCACCCGGGCGGCATTGTCCGTGATGACCCCGCGCGATGCGGGACAGATTATCCAGGTGGGCTCTGCCCTGGCTTACCGCTCCATCCCGCTCCAGTCCGCCTACTGCGGCGCGAAAGCGGCGATCCGCGGCTTTACCGACGCGGTACGCACCGAGCTTATCCACGAGCGTATCAATATCCAGCTGACGATGGTGCAGATGCCGGGCCTTAACACGCCGCAGTTTAGCTGGGCGCGCAATAAGTTTGCCTTCGCCATGCGCCCCATCGGGCCGGTCTACGAGCCGGAGGTGGCCGCCGAGGCGATTTTCAACGTGACCCGCCGCCCGGTGCGGGAGCTGTGGGTCGGGCGCAGCACCATGCAGGCGATTATCGGCCAGTTTCTCTTCCCCGGCCTGCTGGATCGCATGATGGTGAAAAAGGCGTGGGAAGGGCAGATGACCAACGAACTCAACGTCCCCGAGCGGCAGGATTATCTTTCCGGGCCGGTCAGGGGGATGCACCAGGTCCACGGGCGCTTTTCCGACGAGTCGAGAACCCGGGCGACGGCCATCACCTCCGGCGTGCCGGGGAAAGTACTGCTGGGTAGCGCTGCGCTGGCGGGGCTGCTGCTGGTGGGGAAACTGATCACCCGGCGGAAATAGGGTAAGCAGTATCGTTTTGTAGGCCGGGTAAGGCAAAGCCGTCACCCGGCTTTTTATTGCGCAACGCCCGGCGGCTGTGGTAGGCCGGGTAAGCGTCAGCGCCACCCGGCAATGCTGCCGCGCTTAATGGTAGCCCTCGGTGTCGGTCACCTTGCCGCGAAACACGTAGTAGCTCCAGGCGGTATAGACCAGAATCAACGGGATGATCAGCAGCGTGCCCACCAGCATAAAGAGCTGGCTGGATGGCGGCGCGGCGGCGTCCCAGATGGTGATGCGTGGCGGGATAATGTTGGGCCACAGGCTGATGCCGAGCCCGCTAAAGCCAAGGAAGATCAGCCCGAGGGTCAGCAGGAAGGGCCGGGTATGGCTGTGCGGATCGCGGGTGAGTCGCCAGATCCACAGACCGAAGATCCCCACCAGCAGCGGCACCGGCAGGAAGTAAAAGAAGTTCGGCAACGTGAACCAGCGGTCGGCCACATATTGCCAGCCGAGCGGGGTCCAGACGCTTACCACCGCCACTACTGCCAGCAGCGCCAGCAGTACCTTGCGGGTCAAATCCCGCATATGGCGTTGTAATGCCCCTTCGCTTTTCATAATCAGCCAGGTGGTGCCCAGCAGGGTATAGGCCACCATCAGCCCCAGCCCGCAGAAGAGGTTAAAGGGGGTCAGCCAGTCCAGCGACGAACCCGCGAAGCGGCGGCCTTCAACGTCAAAGCCGTTAATCATCGCCCCGACGACAATCCCCTGGCTGAAGGTCGCCAGCAGCGAGCCCCCGGCGAAGGAGTAGTCCCAGAAGGCGCGGTGCGACGGTGTGGCTTTAAAACGAAACTCGAACGCCACCCCGCGGAAGATGAGCCCGATCAGCATCGCGGTCAACGGGATGGTAAGGGCGTCGATAACCACCGCATAGGCCAGCGGGAAGGCGCCAAACAGCCCGGCTCCCCCCAGCACCAGCCAGGTTTCGTTTCCGTCCCATACCGGGGCGACGCTGTTTACCATCACGTCGCGCGCCTGCGGGTCGCGCTCAAAGTAGAAGAGCATGCCGATACCTAAATCGAAGCCATCCATGATGATGTACATCAGGGTGGCGAAAACGATGATGGCAAACCAGATAACTGAGATATCGACGCCCATTACAGTTTCTCCTCTTCCGGAACCGGTTCTGCCGCCGAGAGCGGGCGTGCGGGTCTGCCGTCGGTCTTCATCGAGAGATTATCGGTAGGCTGCGGTCCTTTCTTAATCAACCGCACCAGATAGACTAACCCCACGCCAAATACCGAGCAGTAAACAACGATAAACGCCAGCAGGCTGATGCTCATTTGCAGGGTGCTGTGCAGCGACACCGCATCAATGGTGCGCAGATAGCCATATACGACCCACGGCTGGCGGCCCACCTCGGTCGTGACCCAGCCGGCGAGGATCGCGACTACACCCGCTGGCCCCATACTCAGGGCAAAGCGGTGGAACGGGCGGGAGTGATAGAGCCGACGGCGATGGCGCAACCAAAGGCTGATAACCCCCATCAGGATCATCAGCAGCCCCAGGCCCACCATCACGCGGAACGACCAGAAGACGATGAGCGAGTTAGGGCGCTCATCTTTCGGGAAATCTTTCAGCGCCGGGACCTGCTTATCCAGGCTGTGGGTGAGGATCAGGCTGCCAAGCGCCGGGATCTCCAGCCCATACTTGGTGCGCTCCTCTTCCATATCGGGCACACCAAACAGCAGCAGGGGCGTCGCTTCGCCTGGGGGATTTTCCCAGTGCCCTTCGATGGCGGCGATTTTTGCCGGCTGGTGTTCGAGGGTGTTCAGGCCGTGCATATCCCCGACAAAGGCCTGTATCGGCGCCACCAGCAGCGCCATCCACAGCGCCATTGAGAACATTTTGCGCACCGCCGGGCTGTCGTTACCGCGCAGCAGATGCCATGCGCCGGAGGCGCCCACAAACAGGGCGCTGCTCAGGAAGGCGGCGATGGACATGTGGATCAGACGATACGGGAAAGAGGGGTTAAAGATGATGGCGAACCAGTCCTCGGGGATGACCTGACCGTTCTCGATGCTAAAGCCCTGGGGCGTGTGCATCCAGCTGTTGGAGGCGAGGATCCAGAAGGTGGACATCAGAGTGCCCAGCGCCACCATACAGGTGGCAAAGAAGTGCAGGCCAGGCCCAACCTTGTTCCAGCCAAACAGCATGACCCCAAGGAAACCCGCTTCGAGGAAGAAGGCGGTGAGCACTTCATAGGTGAGCAGCGGGCCGGTGATGCTGCCGGCAAACTGCGAAAAGCCACTCCAGTTGGTGCCAAACTGGTAAGCCATCACCAGCCCGGAGACCACGCCCATGCCGAAGTTAACGGCGAAGATTTTTAACCAGAAATGATAGAGCGAGCGCCAGACATCATTTTTCGTTCTCAGCCACATCCCCTCCAGTACCACCAGATAGCTGGCAAGGCCGATGGTTAACGCCGGGAAGATAATATGAAATGAGACAGTGAAGGCAAACTGAAGCCTGGCGAGATAAAACGCATCGAGTTCGAACATCGTACTCTTCCCCTGTCAGCGAAAAGCCCCGTATAAAACGGGGCATCGTGGTACGGCTGTTGTTGCGGGCGGGGTTACGGTTTATTTTTACCGGCACCCAGCTCAGCGCCAGTGAGCGGATCGGCTGTTGGATCCGACTCGGTGCGGCTCGCCATCGCTTTGAGTAGTGCGGCCTGCTCTTTCGTGAGCGTAACCTCAGCGCTGCCATCGCCGCCATCAACGGCGGGTTGCGGATCGGCAACGTACTCAAAGTTTTCATCGCTGTTCCAGCTGCCGCGAAGATCATCACCTGCAGACATATTGTAGTAGGTGGTTGCGTATTGTTCGATTGGCGGTAGTTTCCCTGGTGGGAAATTATTGCGAATCGACTGCAACGCCTTCTCAAACGAGAGCTGGTGTGCGGCTTCACGGGTCATCAGGAACGCAAGGGCATCTTTTACCCCGACATCGTCAGTGACGTTGATCAGGCGTTCATAGATGATTTTGGCGCGTGCTTCCGCCGCGATGTTGGAGCGCAAATCGGCGGTGGCTTCCCCGATAGTATCGATATACGCCGCAGTCCATGGCACGCCTGCGGAGTTGGTCAGCGGTGGCCCACCGCCATACAGCAGGGAGGTGATATGGCTGTCGTTACCGTTTTGCGTCAGTGAGCGGTAGAGTTCCGCTTCACTTTCGGTACCTTCCGCCAGTTCGCCTTTGGCGCCTTTGTTCAGCATGCCGACCAGCGTACCGATGATCTCAAGGTGGCTGAGCTCTTCGGTCGCGATATCCATCAGCATCTCTCTGCGGCCTGGATCGTCATCGCTCAGCCCCTGGGTGAAGTAACGGCAGGCGGCCGCCAGCTCGCCCTGTGGGCCGCCAAACTGTTCAAGCAGCAGGTTTGCCAGGCCGGGGTTCGGCTCGGCAACGCGGACGGTATACTGCAATTGTTTTACGTGTCGAAACATACGATCACTCCCTGGTTATTTTTTCGCTTCGACACCGTCAGCATCTGAGCGCAGCAGGAACTGCTCAGTCGTGTCAGGAATATGCTGGATCAGCCAGTCGGCCATGCGCTGCTCTTCGGCGAGGATCGATTCGATCGCTGGAATCGATGCCACGTCTCCGGCTTTTCGCGCCGCGGCCAGCAGGGAGGTATAGCAGGCAATTTCGAACTGCTCGAAAACGTAGCCGCTAATAGAGCCTTTTACGATTTCATCCGAGGTCATAATGCCGCCGACAGACTGGCCGAACGCCATCATTTTGCTCATGGAGTCTTTCAACATTGAGCGGGAAATATCGTTACGGTCGAGGATCTCTTCCAGTACATTTATTTGCTGTTTGGTTTCAGTAAGATGTTGCTCAATACGGGCGCGGACATCAGGATAATTATCGATACGGCTCGCCATTGATTCGAGCATAGATTCCGCTTGCTTTTCCATGGCGTGAGCATCGCGTAGCCAGTCATGGTAGTGTTCTACGTGATTCATATTTTCGTCCTCGGGTTCGGTTAATTCAGGCTTACTTTTCTGCTTTCTGATTAATATTTCCGACTGCCAAATCGGTCAGTTTAAGATCGGTGGATTTCTCTTCTTCCAGCGTCTCGGCTAATAATTTGACCGCCTGGGTGTATCCTAATTGCTCCGCCAGGGTAGCGAGCGTGCCGTAGCTGGCAATTTCATAGTGTTCGACTTTTTGCGCCGCAGCGATTAATGCTGCATCACGCACTTCATTTTTTTCTGTGCTTTCAAGGACTTCATTGGCTTCTTCAATTAACCCTTCCATCGCCACGCATTTCATTCTTTTCAATTTAATATTTGGCGTTTTCTCGATGAGCTGATCGATACGCTCAATCTGACCATGGGTTTCTTCCAGGTGCGCTTTAAACGCAGCGCTCAGATCGGGGCTGGCGGCTTCGCGGGATAATTTAGCCAGCGCACGAGTAAGCTGTTTTTCTGCACTATAGGTATCGGATAACAAATGAATAAATACATCCTCTATACTTTTCATATTCATACTTTTTCTCCAGTGCTATAAAAATCTGCGAGCCCGCGGACCCGCAGAGGTTACCCATTAAAGTGAAGAACAGGCTTTAATAATGAGATGAATTAAGAGTTGTCAGACTTACGTCCGCCACCATGGCTATGCTGACCGCCCTTTTTACCTGCTTCGGAAGCGCGCTGCGGATCGTTTTTGAAATTACCACCGCTCTGCTGACCGCCTTTTTTCCCTGCTTCAGAGGCCTTTTCACGATCCTGTGCGAAATTACCTGAACCACCACGTTGCTCTGCCATATTATGTTTCCTCATTTACATCGTTTATGTCAGTAAGATACGTTTTTATTCGTATCCGTTGTCGTTCAGGATTAAATTTAGCCCCTATTTCAGAAGAGTCAAATGCGGTTTTGAAAATAAATTATCTTATGTTTTAAGATTTAACTGAATATATCGCTCCGCTTGTTTCGCAAATAAGTTTCGCCAAGGTAATGTAAACAAACGACCTTCCGGTTGTTCTGCTTTATCGCTTGTTTTGTGTTTCGCTGAAACGTTCGAGTCCAGGCGTGGCGGGGCTCTTTACGTAAGTTTACGTTCAGGGTGGCCCGCTTATAGCCCATATGAAAATATTGTGCGTGGGATTAATCTTAATTGGTTTTTATATTATTTATGGACATTGTTTTCGGCTGTTAAATAATATAACAAATTGTTTGCGTATATTATGTATGGATTACAGTTACTCACGGAAATTACTACTTCAAAAAGGGTAAGCGAAGGGCAAATAAAAGAACCTGATAAAGTATGATGGTAGAGCGGGTACCCCAGGCAATACTCAACCGGAGCGGTGACGCGGTGTCACCCCGGAGGCGAAGGTGAACCCTATGCTTGATTTCATCTCTGGTGTCCTGATTCATACCCCCGTCTGGGTCTATCTGGTTCTGCTGTTCCTGATAAGCAGAGGCATCCGGGCGCGTAAGCCCGCCACCGTTGCGCTGGAAAAGCTCGCCATCGTTCCGGCCCTGTTTCTGATCTGGGATATCTACGACCTGCTGGTCTTTCGCACACTCACCTTCGGCACCGGCTCCCTGTGGCTGGCAGGTCTACTCAGCGGCGCGGCGATGGGCTATATCCTGAGCAAAGGGGTGACGGTGAGCCGGGCTGCCGCCCCGCGCAGCATTTACCGTTCGGCGGACTACTCGGCACTGCCCATTATGATGCTGGCCTTCGCGGTGAAATATGTGCTGGGAGCGATCAGCGCCATTGCGCCCGAGACGCTGCAGCGCCCCGGCGCAAGCGCCTTCGCCATCATTACCGGCGGGCTGTTCGCCGGGGTCTTTGTCGGCAAATTTGTACGCTACGTGCGGGTCTATTTGTCGGCACAGGTGCAGCAGTCGGGGTGAGAGGGCTCATCGTTCTGGATTAACCGGATAGCCACATTCCGCTGCAAACTCACCCGGACCGCCCGGCGGCGCGATGCAACATCAGGCGTGCCGCCGTTATGTCGGAACGCACTGAGAGGAAAATGGCAAACGCAACGGCAGGTAGACTGAGACGGCATGATAAACCAGCAGCCCACAGGAGCCCGGATGTTCACCCATATGCGTATTGCCAGACCTGTCATAAACCTCGACAACGCTTTCCTGATGTACAGCCAGGGATTAGGACTGAAAAAGATTGCGGACTTTAGCGATCATCAGGGCTTCAGCGGGATCATGTTAGGGCGGGAAGATTTACCCTGGCATATCGAATTTACCGTGTGCCACCACCATCCCGTTCAGCCTCTGCAAACGAACGAGGATCTGATCGTTCTCTATTATCCCGATAAAGCCGAATGGGAAGCGACCTGCGGGCGAATGCGCAGCGCGGGCTTTACGCAGGTAAATGCGTTTAACCCCTACTGGGAGGTCAATGGGCACACATTCGTGGATGACAACGGGTACCGGGTGGTGATTCAGAACCAGGCGTGGGGCTGAACTGACAGAGAGCCGCGTGGCAAAATGGCACTATCAAAACGGGCTGGCATGGCGGATATGGACAGGCTCCCCGTTGACCGGATGCACGAACCGCAGCTCGCTGGCGTGCAGCATCAGGCGCGGCGTGCGTTCGGTGCCGGGTATCTGCACTCCGCCATACAGGTCGCAGCCTAAAATCGGGTGGCCCAGCTGCTGGCAGTGAATGCGCAGCTGGTGGGTGCGTCCCGTCTCCGGCGTCAGTTCCACCCGCGTGACCGGCACATCACCCTGATAATGCCCGCGCTCCACCACCCGATAGCGGGAACGGGCGGGCTTGCCGTTGATAGCGCAAATCGACATCCGCGGGAACAGCGCCGGATCTTTGGCTATGGGGGCGTCTATCACCCCTTCATCATCGGCCAGATGCCCGCAGAGCAGGGCGGTGTAAGTCTTGGTTACGCTGCGCTGGCTGAACTGCTGGCAGAGAGCGGCATTGATCGCCTTGTTGCGGGCAATCACCATCAGCCCGGAGGTGCCAAAATCGAGGCGATGCACCAGCGTGCAGCCGGGAAAGATCTGCACCAGCCGGTAATGCACCGAATCAAGGTTTTGCGGATTTTTCCCCGACAGGCTGAGCAGCCCGCTGGGTTTATTGATCAGCACCAGATGATCGTCCTGCCAGAGCGTCTCTATCGCCGCATGGCAGGGCGGGGCAATAAAATTATCGATAATCACTGACATCAGTCTGACCGCAGAAACAAGAGGGAGACGGATGATAACCCATTATGTATGCGATTTAAGCTGTGACGTGTTATCGAGTCGTCTTATCGCCGGCACCAGGCTGGCGGCTACCGTGGCGAGAACCACGGCACAGGCCGCCACCAGCAGCACGTTGCTGGTGCCGTACTGGTTGGCCAGCGGCCCGGCGATAAGCTCGCCGCAGGGGATCGCCACAAACGATCCCACCGCATCGTAGGCATAGACGCGCGCCAGCTTATCCTGCGGAATATGCGTTTGCAGGGACTGGGCCCAGGCCACCCCAAAGAGGCCAAAGGTCACCCCGGCAATAAAGAACGCGGCAATCAGCCAGGGCGTGGAGGGGAGCAGGCTCAGCATAAAGATGGGCAGGGCGCAGCATGACACCAGCATCACGCCGATAAAGAGATCCCGGCGCGGTCGCCAGCGCAGGGCAAGGGAGGAGCCCACAATGAGGCCAATACTCTGGCATGCCAAAATAATCCCCCACTGCGCCCGGCCAAAAGAGGTATCTGCAATCACCGGCCCGAGCACCATCATTACCCCGCTAAAAGCGGCGTTAATAATGGTGAACTGCACGACGATCGACCACACCCAGGCCCGGCTGGCGAACTCCTGCCACCCCGCTTTTAAATCCTGCAGCATGTTGCTTTGAGAAGGCCCGGCTTCAAGGGCGGTCACGCGAATCATCAGGTAGAGGGGGGCGGCGGCGGCGAACCCCAGGGCATCAATGGCAAGCCCCCAGCCCGGTCCGACGGCGCCTGTCAGAACGCCGCCCAGCGACGCGCCGATAACCGTCCCGCTGTACACCCCGAGCTGAATGAAGGCGTTGGCTTCGCGCAGGCTTTTACCGGGGACCGTCTGGGGAACGAGGGCAGAAGAGGCGGGAAGGGTGATGCCCGCGGCGGCACCGTTTACCGCGCCAAGCAGGGTCAGGCTGAGCACCGTGGCGGACCCGTCCAGCACCGACCACGCCACGACAGCCTGTGAGATGGCGGCCACCACCGACGAGGAGACGAGCACCCGGCTGCGGGAGTAGCGGTCCGCTAATACTCCGCCCAGCAGCAGAAACAGCACGTTAAAAATCGAGCGGGAGGCCACGACGATACCTAAATCAGAGGCCGAGCCGCCAATATCCAGCACCGCAAATGCCAGCGCAATGGGGGCGATACCGTTGCCCAGAACGGTGAGAAAACGTGCGGCAAAAAGATGGCGAAAGGGGGAAAAATGATAAGCACGAACGCGTTTATTATCGGTTTTCATGGTGTTAATGGCTACGGGATGAGGGGAAGTACTATAAATGACCTGAAAAGCAAAAACACCTGCCTGCGCCTCCCCTCACCGAAGCTGGCTTAACTTCGCGTTTCTGCAGGCGCCTTCTCCTCTGACTTCTGCGTGCTGCTGGAGTAGATAAACCACAGCGCGATCCCGAGGCACAGAACCGCACCCAGGCGCGTCATCGAGAAGGGAATGGCGTCGTTCCCCAGCCAGCCAAAATTGTCGATCAGCATGCTCATGGTCAGCTGGCCGAAAATCACCGCCACCGTGGCCACCGCCGTACCGATACGCTGCACGGCCAGCACCATGATGACGATGTACGGCACGCCAAACATCGCCCCCAGCAGCTGCCATTTGGGCACATCCAGCAGGCTGACGGCATGGCGCGGTTCAAAGAAGAAGATCAGCAGGGCGGTGATCAGCGCCCCGACGGAAAAGGTCAGGAACGCGCTTTTGAATACGCCCACCTTGCTGCCCAGCTGGCCGTTGATGGCGGCCTGAATGCTCAGCGTCGCACCGCCAATCACCGCCAGAATAATCATAATTAATGTCATCGTCTTACCCCTGTGCAACCAGAACCAGCGCGGCAATGATAAAAATCAGCGCGATGATGCGTTTAGTGTCAATTTTGCGGTGCGGCGTGCCCAGCAGGCCGTAGTGATCGATGATCAGGCTTTTAAAGACCTGGCCGGCAAGGATGCCAATCATCGTCATGGCGATACCGATGGCGGGCGTCACCACGGTGAGAATAATGACGTAGACCGGGCCGAGAACGCCGCCCAGCAGCTGCCATGAAGGCTGTGAAAAAAACGACGGGCTGTTGCGTGGGCTGAAAAAGAGCATCAGCAAAAAGGTCAGGGCGGCACCGACGCCGAACACGCTGAACGTGGCCCATAAATCACCTACCTCACCGCCGAGCGGCCCCAGTAGCCCTGCCTCGACGGACAACCCCATCCCCCCGGCAATAACCAGTAAAATCAATATCAGCTGCATAGTTACTCTTCTCCGTTTTCAAGGCGGGGAAGCGTACCCCTGAACATCCGTGAGAAAAATGCCATAATGAAAGAAACACCTGTGCAGGAAATGCATTAATGCGCGACCCCGCCACGATCAGCCTCCGCTGGCTGCAAACCTTTAAAGAGGTCTATGAATCCCAGAATTTTTCGGTGGTGGCACGCCGGGAGGGGATCTCCGCTTCGCAGGTTTCGCGGGTCATCCATCAGCTTGAGGATGCGCTCGGCCAGCAGCTTTTTTACCGCAACACGCGGGCAATTATTCCCACGGAAAGTGGTCACCTTTTTATCCGCTATGCCCGCCTGATGCTCGGCAACCTTGAGGAGGCGCGCCGGGAGCTGGACGCGCGCAAGCAGGAGCCCTCCGGTCTGCTGCGCATCAACGCCCCGGTCTTTTTCGGTCAGCGGCATATCGCGCCGGGGCTTCCCGGCCTGACGGAACGCTATCCCCGGCTCAGCATCGAGCTGACGCTGACGGACGACTATATCGATCCCCACCGGGATGCTGCCGACCTGATCTTTCGCATCGGTATGCTGACCGACTCCTCTTTTCACGCCCGGGTTTTCGGGCCGCAGTTTTATCACCTCGCCGCTTCTCCGGCCTATCTGCGCAAATACGGCGCGCCCGAGGTGCCGGACGACATAACCCGACATAAATGCCTTGTCTACCGCGGTTCGTCCGGCCCCAACCGCTGGCTGCTGCGTGCGCCTGGCGGGGCGTGGGTCCACTATCCCGTGTCGCCGCTGTTATCGTCCAATAACGCGGAAACCCTGCTGACCTCGGCGCTGGGCGGGATGGGGATGGTGCTCTTCCCGGACTGGCTTATCGGCGACCGGTTGCGCAGCGGGGAGCTGGTAAAACTGCTGCCGGACCATGAGGCCGCTATCAACACGGAACCGCAGAACATTTCGGCGATCTACCCCAATGCGCGTCATCCACCGCTGAACGTCAGGGCGGTGATTGACTACTACGTGGCGTTTTTCGGCACGCCCCTTTACTGGCAATCCGCAATGAAGGAGTAAAGAGGCGCGGGCGTTTCTAATGATTTCCTATTATTGCTCTAAGTCAGCCTGCTAATAAGAATGTAACTACGCTACTTATCTTGCAGGGTGACTCACATGTTTGTGTCATGGTGGTTAATTGTTCCTGTCATCGCCGGGGTCGCCATCCTCTTTATGATGGTTTCCCGGCTGACCAATGAGGTTGATAAACTTGAAACGGCGCTGGAGGAGAGCCGGGGGCAGCTGAAGTCTGCCAGTCAGCACGCTGAGGCGTGCAAGCTGACGAATCTGCGCATGACGGAAAATTTGCTTCAGGTGAAAGGCTACACGCAGCAGTTGTCCGGCAGCAGCGGGCCTGAACAGGAAAGGCTGCTGTATGAGATGCACTGCGCCCTTAATCTGGCGACAAACAATGTTATTCATCACCCTGATTTTATCGAACACCCTTCAGCATCAGGCGCAACCCGACCGCAGCAGCCTGGCGAAACCTTGCCGTTAATGTTTCGTTGAGAGTATGGCCTGGTGGGTTTGCACCGGTGCGACCTGTTTGCCGGGCGGCGCTTCGCTTGCCCGGCCTACAAGGGCGTGCCGGTTTGGTAGGCCGGGTAAGGCGCCGCCGCCACCCGGCGCTCTTGCTACCGCTCCCTTAGTGCCTCTTTCGCCCGGTTAAACGGCTTGATCATATAATCCATCACCGATTTCTCGCCGGTTTTGATATCCACCGTGGCAATCATCCCCGGCACAATCGAGAAGTGCCTGCCCGCTTTGTTCACCAGGTAATCCTGGCTGGTGCGGATAAACACCCGGTAGTAAAACACTTCCGGTTTGGCTTCATCCTGAATGGTGTCCGGGGAGATGGTCTCCACCACGCCATCCAGCCCGCCGTAGATGGCGTAATCGTAGGCGGTGATCTTCACCAGCGCCTTCTGGCCGGGGTGGATAAAGGCGATATCCCGCGGCGACAGGCGGGTTTCAATCAGCAGGTGATCGTCCACCGGCACAATCTCCATCACCTCGCCGTTCGGGGGAATAACGCCGCCGATGGTGGTCACCTTGATGTTCTTCACAATGCCGCGCACCGGCGAGGTCATCGTCAGGCGGGTCACCGAGTCTTCACGTCCTTTCAGCACCGCCGAGAGCATATCCACTTCGGCGTTCGATTTAGAGAGCGCCTCCCGGGCCTGAACATAGTACTGCGAGCGCAGGTCGGTGAGCTTCAGCTCAAGATCGCTCTTCTGGCGTTGCAGGCGCAGCGCCTCGACGTGGCTGGCGGCGCCGGTTTTTACCAGCCGCTGGGTGATCGCAAGCTCTTTATTCACCAGATCCAACGCCTGGCGCAGCTCGCGCCGGGAGTCTTCCAGCTGCTCGCGGCGGGAGTTGTAGAGCCGGGTTTCGGCGGCGATCAGGTCGGTCCATTTCGCCAGCTCCGGCGGAAAGATGAGGGGCAGATCGTTCACCTCCGCACGCAGACGGGCGCTGGAGGCCAGCGACGCGCGGTAGCGGGCGGCGCTTTCGCCGACGTTGGATTCAGAGCGGGTCGGGTCGAGACGCGCCAGCACCTGGCCGGCCTGCACCTGATCCCCTTCGTGAACCTTTAGTTCGGCGAGGATCCCGCCGTCGAGAGACTGCAACACCTGCTCCCGGGAGCTGGGGATCACCTTCCCGGTGCCGGTGGAAACCTCATCGAGAATGCTGAACCACGCCCACACCCCGGCAGCGACAAACAGCAGCAGGCTGAATAACACAATGCTTCTCGCCCCGGTATAGCCGCTCTCGGAGCCGAGGGCGTTATCCAGGTCATCCATCGCCGCAACGTCACGCTGATTGATTTTCATTTTTCCACTCCCGGCCATTTGTCTGCTGCGGTTGCTGCATCCGGCTGTTGCTCAGCGCCTGCGCTTTCGGCGCGTCCATCACCAGCATGCCCTCTTTCAGCACCACCACGCGCTCCACCAGCTCCAGCATCGGTACGCGGTGGGTGGCGACAATCAGCGTGCGATGACCGAGCCACTGGCCCAGACGCTGGATAAATTCACGCTCGGTGTGCTCATCCAGCGAGGCGGTGGGTTCATCCAGCAGCACGACGTTGGGATCGCGCAGGAACATCCGCGCCAGCAAAATCGACTGGCGCTGGCCGCCGGAGAGCCCGACGCCGTTCTCCATAATCGGGTGATCCAGCCCCTTCGCCAGCTTCTGCACAAAGCTGGCCGCGCCGCACATCTCCAGCACGGCAAAGATCTCCTCATCGGTGGCCCGCGGCATCCCGAGGGTGATGTTCTCCCGCAGGGTGCCGTAAAACAGCCGCGCGTTCTGGCTCATCAGGCCGACGTTGCGGCGCACATCCGCCATGTCGAGATGGGGCAGGCTGAGGTTGTCGAGCCGCAGCTCGCCGCCCACCAGATCCATGCTGCCCACCATCGCCTGCAGCAGGGTCGATTTGCCCGCGCCGTTACGTCCCAGCACTGCCACATGTTCGCCGGGTTTGATCTCCAGCCGGTTGATGCGCAGCGCCGGGTTCTGCGCGTCGCCGCCGTAGGCGAACTGCGCCTGCTCGAAGAGGTAGTGTCCACGCAGCACGTCCTGGCGGATCGGCGTCTCTTCACGCTGGTTCTCGGTGGGCAACTGCATAATGTTGTCCAGCCCCTCTTTAGCCGCCTTCACCTGCTGCCAGCGGGCCAGCACGCCGCACAGGGTCGCCATCGGGGCGATCATCCGCGAGGCCAGCATTGAGGCGGCCACCACCGCACCGGTGGTCATTTCGCCTTCGATCACCATCGGGGCACCCACTACAATCACCGCGGTGTAGACCAGGCTCTGAATGGTCATCCCCCAGCTGATCAGGCCCTGAGTCAGCTCCCGGGTCTTAAGGCCCGACTCGGCGGTGATCTGAATGTAGCTGTTCCACTGTTGCAGGAAGCGGTTCTCCGCCTGCATCAGCTTGATGTCCTCCAGCCCCTGCACGCTCTCCACCAGCACGGCGTTGCGCAGGGTCGCCTCGTGGGCCGACTGCTTCGCCAGCGCCGCCAGCTTTTTCTGTAGCAGCAGGCCCGGCAGCACCATCACCACTGCCGCAACCGGGGCGATCCAGGCGAGTGACGGGGCGATGATCGCCAGCACCACCACAAACAGGAAGAAGAAGGGCAGGTCGACGATGGTAGAGATGGTGGAGGAGGTGACCATCTCGCGGATCTGCTCCAGCTCACGCAGCTGGGAGATAAAGCTGCCGGTGGAGCGGGGCACCGCGCTGTTGCGCAGGCGCAGGGCGTGGCCAAACACCCGGTCCGAGACGCGCATGTCGGCGCGTTTGCCCAGCAGATCCATAATGTGAGACCGGGCGAGACGCAGGATAAAGCCGAACAGGGTGGCAATCAGCACCCCGATGGTCAGCACATAGAGGGTGGGGTAGGACTGGGCGGGGATCACCCGGTCATAGACCTGCATTGAAAAGAGAATGCCCGCCAGCGACAGCAGGTTGATGAACAGCGCCGCCAGCATGACGTAGGTATAGGGGCGCAGGTCGCGCATCACCAGCCGGTAGAGCCAGTCGGGGCGGTATCTGGAGATATAGGCATCCACCCGGCTGTCTTTCAGCGCCGCCAGCGGGCGCAGGGCCACCACCTGGCGAATGGCCGGGAGCATCTTCGCCAGCGAGATGCGGTTGGTCTGCGCCTTGCCGTCAAAGAAGCAGACATCCAGCAGATCCTCGCCGTCGAAGTGCTCAATCACCCCAATCTTGCCGTCATTAAGCTCCACCACCACCGGCAGGCGCCAGCTGTTGATGGACTCCTGGCCGTTGGTGAGCAGCTGAAAGGAGAGGCCCGCCTCGCGGGCAAGCCCGGTCAGCGCCGGGATTTTGCTTTTGCCCTGCAGCCAGGGCGCGCCCGCCACCAGCGCGCCGGGGGAGCAGGCCACCCGGTAGCGGGTGGCGACGTAGCCAAACGCCTGCGCCCAGTGCTCCAGCGCCTCTTGCGTCAGTGTCTCCTCATAAAGGATATCGTCTCGGATCATGGCTGGATCTCCACTGACTGAATGGTGTGGTTTTCAAGGCCGAAGGCATTGCGCATTCGCCCGGTGTTATAGAGGCAGTTGATCTGCAGCTGGCGAAGCTGTCCGGCGGTTTGCCACTGGGTAAAGCGGGCCTGGTAGACCTCCTGCTCGGCGTTCAGCACGTCCAGCAGGGGGCGGGAGCCCAGATCGAGATACTGCTGCTGATAGAGTTCGCGGGTACGCTGGCTGAGCGTCTCCTGGCGGGACTGGATCTGCAGGGTGCTCATCAGGCTCATCACCTGACTTTTGGACTCCAGCAGCTTTTGCCGCACGTCCAGCCGGGTGCGCTGAATATTGGACTGCGCCGCTTCCACCGCGTGGCTGGCGGCGTTGCGCCGGGCGCTTAGCCCGCCGCCCTGGTAGAGGGGCATCTCGACGTTCACCGAGACGTTGTACTGGGTCTTGTCCAGCGTATCGTGGCCGGGGTAGCGGTTGTTCATGTAGTGACGCACCTGCGGCTCCAGCGAGACGGTAGGAGTCATCTGCGCATTGGCGTAATCGAGGTTCGCCTGCGCCACGTTAGCCTGCGCCCAGGAAGCCAGCACCGCGGGCACCAGCCGGTCATCCGGCTCGTTGATGTCGCAGCTGCGGGCCAGTTTTTCCGGGAAGGCGTTGCTGACCGCGTTCAGATTGCTCCAGCCGAGGTTGCTCATCAGCGTGGCGCGGGCGCTGTCGAGGTTGGCCTGATACTGCATCAGCTGCGAACGCGCCCCTTCGATACGGGCGTCGGTCTGCACCACGTCCGAGAGCGAGGTGGCCCCTTCGTCGTTACGCTGGCGCGTCAGCTTGCCGATGGCGCCGAGCGCCTCAAGCTGCTCTTCTGCGGTCTCCACCATCTGCTGCCACATCTGCACCTGCACCAGGGCGATGGCGGTATCCCGGGCGATAGTGTCGATGCTCAACAGCACGTTGGCCTGCTGTTGCACCACGCCCGCGTCTTCAGCGCGCACCTGGCTTGCCACCTTGCCAAAGTCATAGAGCATCTGGGAGAGGGAGACCACCACCGAGGGGGTAAAGCCGGTATCGCTGGAGTTATTGCTGTAGCCGTTGTCTATCCCGGCGCTGATTTGCGGATAGTATTTCGATTTAGCGACATCGACCTGCTGGATCTGTTCGTAAAGTTTGCCCACCGCTTCGCGAATGGTGGGATGCCAGTTGACGGCGCGGGTCACCGCATCGCCAAGGGTTAAGGTACCGGGGGCGGCCTGACGGGTGGGCAGGGCGACCCGTCCATCCAGAGCGGGCAGCGCCTGATTTTCATTTAATTGTCCAAAACTGATTACCGCAGGCGAATCGGCGGCAAGGACCTGTGCAGACAACAGGCAGCACCCAAGCCACCAGCAAGGTACTTTGTTCATGGCATTATCCCTAAAAAAACTGAACAACTTTATAATGTTAAGCCCGGGCGACGAGCGCCCGGGTCTTGTTATTAGCGCTAACCGGTGATGATGTGATTCTGGTTAACCAGCTCCTCATAAGTTGTCTGAACGTTATCCAGTGTTACCAGTGTAGTATTCGTGTAAATATTTGCCGCTCCGTCCCGGTCGACGGAGATCACGGTATTGCCATTGCTATTTGTGACGTGCAAATAGTTACCGAGCGTCGCGCTACTTCCGTTCCAGCCCACCAGCAGATCGCTGATATCGATCTTGTCTCCCTGCGCCAGTGAGAAGTTGGTCCAGTGGTCGTTACCGCCGTTGCCTGCCGTCCCGTTCCCCGCCGTGTTGTTCAGCACTTCGTAAATCAGCGTGTCGCCATAGGCGCTACCGGTGAAGGTATCGTTATGCTCCGTGCTGACGAACTTCGGTGCCATGTTGATGGTGAGGGTGGCGGTGTCGGTCGTGCCGTTATCGCCGGTCAGTTTGTAGGTAAAGGTCTCCTTCGTGGTCATTGAGGCCAGCGAGACGCCGCTGTTCAGGGTGTAGGTGTAGTGACCATCTACTCCGATGTTCAGCACCCCGTAATGCCCCTGAATGTTGGCGGTAGCGTTGGCCGTGGTGTACGGATCGAGGGTAGTGGTGGTGCCGTTATAGCCGGTGATGCTCAGACGGCTGTCTACCGAGTGCAGCTGATCCAGCACGCCGCCGGAATCCGTCCCGTCGAAGATATTGCCGGTGACGGTGTGGCCCGCGGTGGTGAGCTCATTGTTCAGGTAGACGGTAGTACCGGTGACGTATGGCGTGATGGAGATCTGGCCCACTCCCAGCGGCCCCATGGAGCCGGTAAAGCTCAGGGTGTAGGTCCCGGCGTCCAGATCCAGACCGGTGACGTTAATGGTCGCCACGCCACCCAACAGCAGGCCGCCATTGAATGAACCGCTTCTGGAAACCCCTCCCCCGGTAATGGTCCAGTTTACGTTCAGCCCGCCCAACGACAGCAGGGAGGCGACGTTAAAGTGGAGCACGATGTCATGCAGGGCGGTGTTGGCGTCCACCACAAACGTGCCGCTGCCGCTGCGGGAGGTTGGGGCCAGCAGGGCGGCGTTCCACGTTGCGTTACCCACCGTGTCATCGCGGTAGGCGGCAACCTGCGGGGTAGTATCCACCACCAGCTCGCGGCTGACGTCGTTCACCGCATCCAGCGCCACCGGTGTCGGGGTGATGTTCAGGGAGGCGGTGTCCTTATCGCCATTCGGTGCCGTCACGGTGTAGATGAAGCTGTCCGGGGTGCTGATTTGGTCGGCGCCCACCCCGGCGCGCAGGGTATAGGTATATTTGCCCTGGGCGTCGATCAGCAGTGTGCCGTACTCTCCCTCGATGCGGGTGGTGCCGGTGGCGTTCACGTTAACGCCGTTCACCTGGGTGACAAGCGTGCCCGCAGGCGCGATGTCACTTTGCAGCACGTCGCCGGTGGTGCTGGCGGTGGTGCTGGTGACGGCATAAACGTGGTCCTCAAGCACGTTCAGACGGTAGCCGGTCAGGGCGGTGATCCCCGAGACGGTGTTCATCAGGAAGATGTAATCCCCTGCCGGCAGGGTCAGGGTCAGCGGTGCCGAGGTGCCACCCAGCAGCGGCGCGCGCAGCCAGCCTGCCTCGGTGCGTACCCGCTCGTAGCTCTGGGTTGCCGGGTTGAACTTGTAGATATAGAGGTCAAACACCGAGGCCAGGGCCACCCCGCCGACGCTACTCTGGATGGTCATGGTGCGGGTGGTACCCTCCGCCACGCTGTACTTCATGGTCTCGCTACGATCGTCCAGCAGGTTGAGGTTCAGCACGTTGCCGAGGTTAACCCCCACCACGGTAAAGCCGCCCTGGCTTGACGGGCCGTAGTCGATGGACTGTACCTGCGTGCCGAAGGTCAGGGACGCGGTGTCGTCCACCGCCGTCACGCTGTTGCGCACCGTGTTCTCACCCAGGGTGATCACCAGGCGGGCGTCGTCCGTGGCCCCTTTGCCGGCGATGTTATAGATGAAGGTGTCGGTCCGGCCCAGCACCGAGGCGCTGGTGTTGGTCAGGGTGTAGGTGTAGCTCCCGTCGGTGTGCAGGGTCAGGGTGCCGTACAGCCCGTTGATGGTGGTGCCCGCCGCCCCTGCCGCCACGTTGACGGTGACGCCGTTGGCGTTGGTCACGCTGGTCACCACCGTGCCGTTTGGCGCGCTGTCGCTGCCGCTCACCGGATCGATATCGGTGATGACGTTACCGTTTTGCACCAGCGTGCCGGACAGGGTACCAGCCGTGGTCTGGGTGACGTCCACGTCCAGGCTGGTGTATGACCCGGTTGCCAGCAGGTTGGTGTTGTAGCTCAGCACACGATACTGCCCGCCCGGCAGACCGGCCAGGTTCAGGGTCACGCCGCTGGCACCCAGGGTCAGCAGGTTGGCGAACTGCGGCAGGCCAGTATCCACTTCGGTGGTCCAGGAGCTGCCGTTCCAGCGCTGCACAATGATCTCCAGGGTGTTAAGCAGGGAGAGCACGATACCCGTGGCGCTGGCGTTGATCTCCATATCTGCGCTACCGCCGGTCGGTACGGTGAAGGTCACCTGGGCGGAATTCTCCCCCAGCAGCGACAGCACGTTGCCGACGCCGCCCACCAGCTGCACGCCGTAGTCGCTGTACTGGGCGGTGCTGGTGGTGGCGTTGGTGGTCAGGGCCAGCCCTACCACGTTGTCACTCGCGGACAGCGGCAGGTTTGGCGCAATCACCGTACCGGTGGCGGAGGTGTTGCCCGCCGCATCGGTGGCGGAAAGGGTGATTCGCTCCCCTTCGGACTGTCTGTCGAGGAAGGTGTAGCTCCAGTTGCCCTGGGCGTTAGCGGTGGTGGTCACCACGCTGTTATCGCTCAGCAGCAGGGTGATGGTGCTCCCCGCTTCGGCGGTCCCGCTCAGAACGCTGCCGTCGGCGTTAAAGGTTCCCTGCGGCGTGCCCGGGGCGACGGTATCCACGACAATCGAGCTCAGCGGCGTCACCGGGCTGGTGCCAACCGCATTGCCTGCGGTGGCGGTAAAGGCGTGAGGGCCATTACCCAGCGGCACGGTTGGGGTGTATGTCCAGACCCCGGCGCTGTTGGTGGTCACCGTGGCTAACAACACATTGTTGTCATACAGGGTGATGGTGGAGAGCGGCTGCGCGGTCCCGGTCAGCGTTGGGGTGGTATCGTCGGTGCGCTGCCCGTTGAGCAGATTGCCAATGATGCTGCCCACGTTGTCGTTGACGCTGGTGATGACTGGCGGATTCGGGATCACCGAGTACGGCACCCGCAGATCCACCGTCTGCCCCACGTTACCGGCCCGGTCGGTGGCGAAGAGGTGCAGCAGTTCGGCGTTCACCTGCGGCGTGGAGAGCGCGATGCTGAAGCGCCCGGACGCGTCGGCTACGCCGGTGCCCAACACGGTCACGTTGTCGGTGCCGAGAATGGTGACGGTGCTGCCCGCCTCGGCGGTGCCGTTAATCCGGCCCCCGCTCTCCAGTACAGTCAAGCCGCCCGGTGCCCCTGGGGCGATAGTGTCGACGGTGATGGCGGTGACCGGCGATGCTGCGCTGAGGTTGCCCGCCGCATCGGTGGCGGTGGCAGTAAAGTTATGTACTCCGTTGGTGAGGGCGGTGGTGGTCTGCGCCAGCGTCCACTGGCCCTGGGCGTTGGCCGTCACCTCGCCTACCAGCGTGGTGCCGTCGTAGATGCGCACTATTGCGCCCGCTTCGGCGGTGCCGTTGAGGGTTGGACGGGTGTCATTGGTCGGATTGCCGTTGATCACCGGGCCCTGGATCGAGCCGACGTCATCCACTACCGAGGTAATGACAGGCGCAGCCGGGGCGGTGGCATCGACATTCACGGTAAAGCCCGCGGTCGGCAGGCTGACGTTGCCCACCGCGTCGGTGGCGGTCACCGTCAGGGTGTGCAGGCCATCCGCCAGCGGGGTAGTTGGAGTAAAGCTCCAGGCGCTGTTGGCATCGGCCACCACGCTGCCGAGCAGCAGGGTGCCGTCGTAGATGCTCACCGTCGCGCCCGCTTCCGCGGTGCCGCTGAGGGTCGGTCTCGCATCGTTGGTCAGCTGGCCGCTGGTGAGGGTTGTCACCGCACCGACATCATCCACCACTGAGACCAGCACCGGCACCGCTGGCGGCTGGGTATCTACCGTCAGGCTGAAGGTATTGGACGGATCGCTGACGTTGCCCGCCGCATCCGTCGCCAACGCTGTAAAGTTGTGCGTGGCGTTGGTGAGCGGGGTGGTCAGGGCAATCGACCAGTTACCGCTGGCATCCGCGGTGGCGGTGCCCAGCAGGATATCGCCTTCAAACACCTGCACCCGGGCGTTCGCTTCGCTGGTCCCGGTGAGCACCGGCAGGGTGTCATCGGTGCGCTGCCCGCTGGGGAGTGCCCCGGTTATGCTGCCGACATCATCCTGGGCCAGGGCGATCACCGGTGCGAGCGGTTTGACGGTATCGACAATCACCGTGAACCCCGCCGAGGCTTCGCTGAGGTTGCCTGCCGCGTCGGTGGCGCTGGCGGTGAAGGTGTGGCTGCCGTTACCGAGCGCCGTGGCCGGGGTAAAGCTCCACTCCCCGGCGGCGCTGGCCTGTACGGTGCCAAGGGCCACGCCGTTGTCATAGATCGTCACCGTGGCGCTGGCGGCCGCCTGGCCGGACAGGGTTGGGGTCGGATCGTCGGTCACCTGGCCCGAAACGGTGAGCGGCGTCTGGATGCTGCCCACGTTATCGGCGGCGGCCAGGATGGTCGGTGCCGCCGGGGCGGTGGTGTCTACCGTCAGGGTAAAGGCTGCGCTTGCAGGACCGGTGTTCCCCGCCGGATCGGTGGCGGTGAAGGTGACGCTGCGCAGCCCCTCGGCGAGGGCGGTGTCAGGGGTAAAGGTCCAGTTCCCGGCGGCGTTAACCACCGCGGTGCCGACCGCTTCTCCATCCACAAGGATAGTGACAATCGAGCCCGCTTCGCCGGTGCCGTTAAAGGTTGGGCGGGTATCGTTGGTGATGCCGCCGTTGTTCACCGTGCCGGTAAGGGTCCCGACGTCATCCACCACGTTTGCCAGCACCGGCGCCAGCGGCGCGACGGTATCGACGTTCAGGGAGAAGGCTGGAGAGGTGCCCGAGACGTTGCCTGCGGCATCGGTGGCGCTGACGCGCAGCTCGTGCGGCCCCTGGGCCAGATCGGTGTCCGGGGTAAAGCGCCAGTTGCCGCTGCCGTCCACCAGCGCGGTGCCGATCTGCTGGCCGTTATCCAGAATGCGCACGGTGCTGCCCGCCACGCCGGTCCCGGTCAGTTCCGGACGCGCGTCATTGGTGATCTGGCCGCTGACCAGTACGCCGGTGTTGCCCGCCACGTCGTCATTAACGCTGACCAGGACTGGCGTCGCCGGTGGCGTGATGTCCACGGTCAGGGTATAGGCCCCGGACGCTACGCTGACGTTGCCCGCCAGGTCGGTGGCGATGGCGGTAAAGCTGTGTTGGCCCTCCGGCAGCACCACCGTCGGAGTGAAGCTCCAGATCCCGCTGGCGTTGGCGACCACGGTGCCGAGCAGACGGGTGCCTTCATAGAGGGCGACGCTGCTGCCCGCTTCCGCGGTGCCCGTCAGGGTCGGAGTGTTGTCGTTGGTGCTGCCGCCGCTGACCACGTTGCCGGTCACCGGCCCGACGTCATCATTCGCTCCGGTAATAACCGGTGGTGTCACCACCGTATCCACCACCAGTGAGAACGGTGCCGACGGCTGGCTCTGGTTGCCCGCCGGATCGGTGGCGGTGAGGAGCAGGGTATAGGTGCCATCCGCCAGCGGCTCGGCGGGGGTGAAGCTCCAGGCTCCGGTTGCGCTCACCGGTACGGTGCCGAGCACGGTATCACCGGCATAAATGGTGATCACATCCCCCGGTGTCGCCGTGCCGTTCAGGGTTGGCTGGTTGTCGTTGGTCGGGGTACCGCTAACCACTGAACCGGTGACGGTGCCGACGTTATCCACCAGCGTGCCCAGAGCAGGTGCCGCAGGCGGGGTGAGGTCGATATTCACCGTCGCCTCTGGCGACTGGCCGCTGGTCTGGCCGTCGACGGTAGCGGTGACGCTGAAGCTATGGCTGCCTTCGCTCAAGGCGGTGGCAACCGGCAACGACCAGGCCCCGGTGGTGGCATCGGCGGTGACGGTGCCCAGCGGCGTGGTGCTGCCGTCGAGATAAACGGTCACCACGCTGCCCGGGATCGCCGTGCCGGTAAGGGTTGGCGTGGCGTCGTTAGAGCTGAGGCCCTTGACGTTGATGCTGCCGCCGGTGCCGTTGTCATCCACGATGGCGTCAATAACCGGCACGTCCGGCAGCGCTGGCGTGGCTGGAACGTCATACGATCCCGGCAGGCTGGTGTTGCCCGCCACGTCGCTGGCGGTCAGGCTCAGGGTGACCGCGTCGCTTTGCGGCGGGGTCAGGGCGACGGAGAACTGACCCTGGGCGTTGGTGACCCCGGTGCCCAGCACCACGTTGCCCGGGCCGGTCACCGTAATGATGGAACCCGCTTCGGCGGTACCGGTCAGCGGCGTACCGCCGGAGACAATCCCGGTCACCACCGGCGCACCCGGCGCCTGGGTATCAACGATCAGGTTAACCGGCGTGCTTTCGCTGGTATTGCCCGCCGCATCCCGCGCCACCACGGTAAAGGTGTGCGGGGCATCGGAGAGCGGGGTGCCGTCAGGGATCGGCAGCGTCCACTGGCCCTGGGCGTCGGTCTGCACCTCGCCCAGCGGTTGTCCGTCAACAGAGACGGTGATGGTGCTGAGCGGCTCCCCGGTCCCGCTCAGGGTCGGGGTGCTGCTGTTGGCGTAGAGCTGGCCGCCCGCCAGGGTGCTGTCGGAGATCGCCAGCAGCTGCGGGATGGCAGGAGGGAGGGTGTCAATGGTGAAGGCGAAGTCGCTCCCCGCCGCGCTGACGTTCCCGGCAACATCCACCGCCGCCACGGTCAGGGTGGTGGGGCCATCTCGCAGTTCCGAAGTGGTGATGCTCCAGATGCCGTCAGTGACCTGGCCGCGTCCCACCTCAATGCCGTTGCTGTAGAGAATCACCGTGGTGCCGTTCTCTCCGGTACCGGTGACGGTTGGGGTATTGTCGTTGCTGCTGCCCCCCGCCGTAATGTTGCCGGTGACCGGACCGACGTTGTCGTCCACGATGCCGATAGTTGGGATCGCTGGCACGACGCTGTCAACGGTGACGGTCATGCTGCCCGATACCGGCGATGCGTTGCCCGCCGGATCGGTGGCGGTCAGGGTGAAGCTGTGGCTGCCCTCGGTCAGCGGCAGGTCCGGACGCCACGTCCAGTTGCCGTTGATGTCGACCACCACTTCGCCCACCGGATTGTTTCCGTTGAGGGTCTCGTCATAGATGGTGATGATGTCGTCCGGCGTGCCTGTGCCGCTCAGCACCGGACGGGTATCGTTGGTGGCGCCGTTGTTGGCTACCGGGCCGGTGATATCGCTGACGTTATCCGTCACCACCGGCAGCGCTGGCGTCTCTGGCGCTTCGGTATCGATGGTGATGCTTACCGGCTGGGATGGCGCACTCTCGTTACCCGCGCCGTCGCTGTTGGTCACGGTCAGGCTCAGATCGTAGGTGCCGTTAGGCAGATCCGCAGGCGGCGTCCAGGTCCAGGTCCCGTCCGGCTGCACGGTGGTTTCACCGATAGGGGTGGTACCGTTATAGATGGTGACGAGATCCCCCTCATTCCCGGTCCCGCTCAGGGTTGGGGTGGTATCACGGGTGCTGCCCCCACCGGTAAGCGGGGTCTCGCCGCTGCCGTCCGGGTTGACGGTGATAGCCGGAATCTCCGGCGTGGCAGGCGGCACGTTATCCACCACCAGGTTAAAGGTGCCGGAGGTGGCGATGTTGCCCGCCGCATCGCTCACCGTGGCGGTCAGGGCGTGGGTGCCGTTCCCCAGCGGCGTGGTGAGCTGTACGCTCCATGCTCCCGTCGCGCTGGTGGTGGCGGTGCCCAGCAGGGTGGTGCCGTCATAGAGGTTAATCTGCGCGTTCGCCGGACCCGTTCCGCGGATCAGCGGCAGATTCTCATCGGTCGGCTGGTCGCTGAGCACGTCGCCGGTGACGCTGCCGGTATTGTCCACGGCCAGGGTGATGACCGGGGCGGCTGGCGGTACGGTATCGATAGTGATGTTAAAGGCGGCGGACGGCTCACCGGTGTTCCCGGCGGCATCGGTCGCCACCACGGTGATGACGCGTAGCCCCTCGCCGAGCGCCTCCGGCGGCGTGAAGGTCCATTCGCCCCCCGCGCCCACCTGGACAGTACCCACTTCCTCGCCGTCCACCCGAATGCTGAGGGTGGTGCCCGCCTCCCCGGTCCCGCTCAGGGTTGGCTGGTTGTCGTTGGTGGCGCCGTTATTGCTGATGGCAACCGGGCTGCCGGAGAGATCGTTGATCGCCTGGGTAATGACCGGGGCGTCCGGGGCGGTGGCATCCACTACGATGCTCCAGCTGTTGGACGGCGCGCTGTTGTTGCCCGCGGCGTCCGCCGACTGCGCGGTCAGAACGTGACCGCCATCAGGCAGCGGTGCCGTCAGCTGGATCTCCCAGGTTCCCTCTGCGCTGACCTGGGTGGTGCCAACCAGATCCGTGCCGCTGTAGAGCAGGATAGTGGCGTTGGCAACGCCGGTGCCGCGCACCAGTGGCGTGTTGTCATTGGTGGTCTGCCCGTCGTTGATGGTGCCGGTATACGCACTCACGTTGTCCACCACGTCGGTGATCGCCGGAACGGCAGGCGGCGTGGTGTCCGGAGCGACGATCTGGCCTTCCGCGCCGGTGTTCCCGGCCCGGTCGGTTGCCGTTACCGTCAGCAGTTCCCCATTCTGTTTTGGCGTGGTGAGGGTAAGGGAGAAGTTGCCGGTCTCGTCAACGACCCCGGTGCCAATCACCGTGTCTCCATCGCGCACGGTGATGGTGCTGCCCGCTTCGCCCTGGCCGGTGAGGGTATTGCCGTTGTTGAGCACGGTGAAGCTGCCCGGCGCGCCCGGGGCGATAGTGTCAACGGTGATCGACGTAACCGGTGACCTCGCGCTGAGGTTGCCCGCAGTGTCGGTGGCGGTGGCGGTGAAGTTATGCACCCCGTCGATGAGAGCGGTGGTGGTCTGCGCCAGGGTCCACTGGCCCTCGGCGTTAGCGATCGTCTCGCCCACCAGGGTGTCGCCGTCGTAAATACGCACGATGGCCCCCGCTTCGGCGGTGCCGTTGAGGGTCGGACGGGTATCGTTGGTCGGGTTGCCGTTGAGAACAGGCCCCTGTACCGAACCGATGTCATCCACAACCGAGACGATGGCAGGCGCTGGCGGCGCGATGGTATCCACGTTGATCACAAATCCGCTGGTCGGCGGGCTGACGTTGCCCGCCGCGTCGGTGGCGGTCACCGTCAGGGTGTGCAGACCGTCGCCCAGTGGGCTCTGCGGGGTAAAGATCCAGGCGTTGTCGGCCCCGACGAGCGCCGTGCCCAGCAGGGTGGCGCCGTCGTAAATGTTCACCGTGGTGCCCGCCTCTGCCGTGCCGCGCAGCGTCGGGTTCGCATCGTTGGTCAGCTGGGCGTTGTCGAGGATGCCTCCGGCGCCGACATCATCAGTGACCGAAACCAGTACCGGCGCCGCTGGCGGCTGGGTATCGACGGTCAGGGTGAAGGCGGCGGATGGATCGCTGGCGTTGCCCGCGGCATCAATGGCTACCGCCCTGAAGCTGTGCTGAGCATCGCTGAGCGGCTCGGTGAGCGTGGCCGTCCAGTTTCCTTGCGCATCCGCCACGCCAACGCCCACCAGGGTTTCGCCTTCAAAGATCTGTATCCGGGCATTCGGCTCGCTGGTGCCGGTGAGCACCGGCAGGGTGTCGTTGGTGCTGCTTCCGCTGGCGAGCGCGCCGGTGCCCGGGGCGACGTCATCCTGGGCCAGGGCGATCACCGGGGCTACCGGTTTAAGGGTATCGACAATCAGGGTGAAGCCCGGCGAGAGCTCGCTGACGTTGCCCGCCGCGTCGGTGGCGCGGGTGGTAAAGGTATGGCTGCCGTTGTTGAGCGCCTGGTCTGGGGTGTATGTCCAGTCACCCGCTTCGTTGGCCTGCACGGTATCGATCAGGGCGCCGTTGTCATAAATATCCACCGTGGCATTGGCTTCAGCCCTGCCGCTCAGAGTCGGGGTGGTGTCGTCGGTGGTCTGGCCGGAGGTGGTGATCGGGTTCTGGATCGTCCCGACGTTATCGCTGATGGCGGTGAGGGTCGGCGCCGTTGGCGCCTGGGTATCCACCGTCAGAACAAACGGCTCGCTGGCATCCCCGGTATTTCCGGCGACGTCAGTGGCGGTAAAGCGAATGCTGCGGGTGCCCTCTTCCAGGGGCTGATCGGGCGTGAAAGTCCAGTTGCCCGCGGCGTTAACCACCGCGGTGCCGATCTCCCGATCGTCAACAAGGATACGGATCGTGGCACCCACTTCGCCGCTGCCGGTAAAGGTTGGACGGGTGTCGTTGGTGGTATCGCCGCTTGCCAGCGTGCTGGTGGCCGCGCCGACATCATCCACAACGGTGATCACCACTGGCGCCAGCGGGGCGGCGGTATCCACGTTCAGCGTGAAGGCTGGCGAGGTGCCCGAGAGGTTGCCTGCGGCATCGGTGGCGCTGACGCGCAGATCGTGCGAGCCCGGCGTCAGATCGGTCCCAGGGATAAAGCTCCAGTTGCCGCTTTCGCTGACTAAGGCGGTGCCGATCTCCACGCCGTTATCGAGAATATGCACGGTGCTGCCCGCCACGCCGGTCCCGGTCAGTTCCGGGCGGGTGTCGTTGGTGACCTGGCCGTTGGTCAGCGGGCCGGTGCTGCCCTCCACATCATCGTTGACGCTGACAATGACCGGGGTGGCCGGTGGGGTCATGTCCACGAACAGCGTGTAAGCACCGGATACCGGGCTGACGTTACCCGCGCTGTCGGTCGCGACTGCGGTAAAGCTGTGCTGACCTTCCGCCAGCACGCGGGTGGGGGTGAAGCTCCAGGCGCCCGTGGCGCTGGCGGTGACGGTACCCAGCAACGTAATGCCATCGTAGATCGCCACGCTGCTGCCCGCCTCCGCGGTGCCCGAGAGGGTAGGGGTGTTGTCGTTGGTGCTGCCGCCGTTAGCCACGTTGCCGCTGACCGGATCGACGTTGTCGTTAGCGCCGGTGATAAGCACTTCGCCCGCGCTGGTATCCACCACCAGCGTGAACGGTGCCGAGCGCGGACTTTCGTTGCCCGCCGGATCGGTGGCGGTCAGGGTCAGGCTGTAGGTGTCATCATCCAGCGGCTGGGCGAGGGTAATGCTCCAGGCCCCGGTGTTGCCCACCGTTGCCGTACCGAGCACGGTGTCGCCTGCATAGAGGGTAATGACGTCGCCCGGCGTCGCTGTGCCGTTAAAGGTCGGCAGATCATCGTTAGTCGGTCTGCCGCTGACGATGGCGCCCGAAACCGGGCCCACGTCGTCCACCACGCTACCGAACGCCGGGGCGGATGGCGGGGTGATATCGATATTGACCGTCGCCTCCGGCGACAGGCCGCTGGTCTGGCCGTCAACGGTGGCGGTGACGCTGAAGCTATGGCTGCCCTCATCCAGGGCAGTTTCAATCGGGAACGACCAGGCGCCGGTGGTGGCGTCGGCGGTGACGGTGCCCAGCGGCGTGGTGCTGCCGTCGAGATAGAGTGTCACCTCGCTGCCCGGGATGGCGGTGCCGGTGAGGGTCGGGGTGGTGTCGTTGGAGCTGCCGCCTTTAACGTTGCCGCCGGTACCGTTGTCATCAACAATCTCGTTGATGACCGGCACCTCCGGCAGCGCTGGCGTAGCCGGAACGTCATACGATCCCGGCAGGCTGGTGTTGCCCGCCACGTCGCTGGCGGTCAGGTTCAGGGTGACCGCGTCGCTTTGCGGCGGGGTCAGGGCGACGGAGAACTGCCCCTGGGCGTTGGTGACCCCGGTGCCCAGCACCACGTTGCCCGGGCCGGTCACCGTAATAATGGAACCCGCTTCGGCAGTGCCAGTCAGCGGCGTACCGCCGGAGACAATTCCGGTCACCACCGGCACGCCCGGTGCCTGGGTATCAACGATCAGGTTAACCGGCGTGCTTTCGCTGGTGTTACCCGCCGCGTCGCGCGCCACCACGGTGATGGTATGGCTGGCATCGCTCAGCGTGGTGCCCTCGGGCAGCGGCAACGTCCATTGGCCATCGGCATTGGTCTGCACTTCGCCTACGGCGTTGCCGTCGATAACGACGGTGATGGTGCTGAGTGGTTCACCGCTGCCGCTCAGGGTCGGAGTGGCGTTGTTCACATAAAGCTGGCCACCGGCCAGGGTGCTTTCAGAGATCGCAAGCAGCTGTGGGTTACCTGGCGGTTGGGTGTCGATGGTGAAGGCAAAATCGTTGCCCGCGCCGCTGACGTTCCCGGCAGCATCCACCGCCGCCACGGTCAGGGTAGTCGGGCCATCTCGCAGTTCCGGAGTGGTGATGCTCCAGCTGCCGTCAGTGACCAGGCTGCGTCCGACCTCCACGCCGTTGCTGTAAAGGATCACGGTGGTGCCGTTTTCGCCGGTACCGGTGACGGTCGGGGTATTGTCGTTGCTGCTGCCGCCCGCCGGGAGGTTGTCATCCACGCTGCTGATAACCGGGATCGCCGGTACCTCGCTGTCGACGGTCACGGTGATGGTGTTTGAGATCGCCGAGACGTTACCCGCCTCGTCGGTGGCGGTCACGGTAAAGCTGTGCTGCCCCTGGGCCAGCTCGTCATCAGGTCGCCAGCTCCAGTTGCCGTTGATGTCGACCACCGCTTCGCCCACCTTGACGTTGCCCGTGGCGGTCTGGTCGTAGATGCTGATGGTGTCATCTGGCGTGCCCGTGCCGCTCAGTACCGGACGGGTATCGTTAGTGGCGCCGTTGTTGCCAACCGGGCCGGTAATTTCACTGACGTTATCGGTAATTACCGGGGCGGCAGGCTGATCCGGCGCGTCGGTATCGATGGTAATGCTCACCGGCTGCGACGGGGCGCTCTCGTTGCCCGCGCCATCTTTGTTGGTCACGGTCAGGCTGAGATCGTAGGTGCCGTTAGGCAGTCCTTCTGGCGGGGTCCAGCTCCAGCTCCCGTCTGGCTGGACGGTGGTTTCGCCGATTTTGGTAGTGCCGTCGTAGATGGTGACGATGTCGCCTTCCGTACCGGTACCGCTCAGGGTTGGGGTGGTGTCGCGGGTGCTGCCGCCGGAGGTGAGGATCGCTTCCTCGCCGCCGTCAGGATTGACGGTGATCTCCGGTAGCGCCGGAGTGTTCGGGGCGAGGGTATCCACCACCAGGTTAAAGCTCTCCGAGGTGGCGGTGTTGCCCAGCGCATCGCTGACGGTGGCGGTAATGGTGTGAGTGCCATTCCCCAGCGGGACGGTCACTTGCAGGCTCCATTCGCCCTGCGCATTGGTGGTGGTGGTGCCCAGCAGAGTGGTGCCTTCATAGAGGGCGATCTGCGCGTTCGCCGGGCCGGTGCCGTAGAACACCGGACGGGTTTCGTCGGTGGGCACGTTGTTGCCCACATCACCCTGCACGCTGCCGGTGTTATCTGCCACCCGGGTAATGACCGGGGCGGCGGGGGCGGTGGTATCAACGGTCAGCGTAAAGGCGTCGGAGGCGGCGCTGTTATTCCCGGCGGTATCTTTCGCCACCACCGTGATGGCGTGCTCCCCATCCTCAAGCGCCGTCGCCGGGGTGAAGTTCCACTCGCCGCCGCTGCCCACCTGCGCGGTGCCCACCTCCACGCCATCCACCAGAATAGTGATGGTCGACCCGGCTTCACCGGTGCCGTAGAGGGTAGGGCGGTTGTCGTTGGTGGCGCTGTTGTTATTAATCACGCCAGCGGAGTCAGGCAGATCGTTGATCACCTGGACGATGGCAGGCGTACCCGGCGCGGTGGCATCGAGAATAATGCTCCAGGTGTTGGACGGGCCGCTGCGGTTGCCTTCACTGTCCACCGCTTCCGCCCTCAGGACGTAGCCGCCGTCCGCGCCCAGCTCTGTTTGCGCTGACCAGCTGCCGTCCGCATTCACTACGGCAGAACCGACCACAACGTCGCCGCTTAAGATGTAAATGGTGCTCCCTGGTTCCCCGGTGCCGGTGATAACCGGACGGGTGTCGTTGGTGATCTGACCCTCGAGAACCAGGCCAGTAACATCATCCACGTCATCAACCACGCTGTTGATAATCGGCGCCTCGGGCGGGGTAACGTCCGGGGCGGCAACGGTGCCCTGCGGCCCGGTATTGCCCGCGGCATCGGTGGCGGTAACCGCCAGCGCCTCACCGTTGAGCCTTGGGGTGCTGAGAAGAATATTGAAGTTGCCGTCAGCGTCCGCCACCCCTCTGCCGATCACGTCGTCGCCATCGCGGATGGTCACGGTGCTGCCCGCCTCCGCCTTACCGGTAACGGTGGCGCCATTCAGGGAGATTTGCAGATCGGTTGGCGCGTCAGGCGGGGTGACATCCCCCACCACCGCAGTGGCGGGCTGGCTCTGGTTCCCGGCGGCATCGGAGGCCACCACGTTGAGGGTATCGCCTTCGTTTTGCGCCTCGTCGAGGGGGATCGTGAAGTCGCCGTTGGCATCGGCAGTGCCGCGGCCAATTTCGTCCCCGGCACCGTTGGTGATGATGATGTTACTGCCCGGCTCGGCGGTACCGACGACCTCGGTGCCGCCCGGGATCAGGCTAATGGTTGGCTGGTCCGGTGGCGTACGGTCGATGGTAAAAGCAAACGGCTCGGAGGGGGCGCTGGTGTTGCCCGTGAGATCCGTTTCCGTCAGGGTGAGGGAGTGTGGCCCGTCGGCAAGGGGCGTCTCCGGAGTAAAGCTCCAGGTGCCGTCTGCGCCGACAACGGTCTCGCCTACGAGCTGGCCGTTATCATAAATCCGGATGGTGCTGCCCGCCTCACCGCTGCCGTTCAGGGAAGGGCGGTTGGCGTCAGTGGTCTGCCCGGCGGCAATGACTCCCTGTATCGTGCCGGTGGTGTCATTCACCGTCACGCCGGATGGCGCATTCGGCGCGACGGTATCCACGGTAAAGCTGAAGGCCGGGGAGGCCGGTCCGGTGTTGCCCGCGCCGTCGGTGGCCCGGGTGGTGATCTGATGCGCCCCTTCGCCCAGCGCGCTGGCCGGGGTGAAGGTCCAGCTACCGTCGCTGTTGACCTGCGCGGTGCCGATGGCGTTGCCGTTGTCGTAAATCGTGATAGTGGCACCGGGTTCGCCGCTGCCGCTAAAGGTAGGGCGGGCGTCATCGGTGGTCTGGCCGCTGGTGAGCGACCCGGTTACGTTGCCCACGTCATCGACCACGCTGGCGACAACTGGCGCTGCGGGTGGGGTGGTATCTGCGGCGGTCACCGGGGTGCCCGGGCCGACGTTGCCTGCGCCATCGGTTGGCGTGACGGTCAGGGTTTCCCCGTTGGTATAAGGCTTGCCGAGATCGACGGTGAATTCGCCGTTGCCGTTGGCCTGGCCCCGACCGATGACGTTGCCGTTGGCATCGGTAACGGTGAGGGTGCTGTTGGGTTCGGCGCTCCCGCTAAGCTGGGTGCCATCTGCTGAGAATCGGAGGTTGGCAGGTGCGCCCGGCGGGGTGGTGTCGTTCGGGCTGCCCGGGAGGTTGGGGCTCCCGCCGTTGTCGCTGCCACCGCCGTTATCAATGCCGCCGTCACCGTCGCCATTACTTCCGCCACCACCGCCGCCACCGCCACCAGCGGCCAGCGCAATGCCCCCTGCGACCGCCACTCCGCCCAGCGCCCACGGCCAGATCGCCGCTTCGCCCGCGGACGCGGTTGTGGTTCCTGCCAGCAGGGCATCAATGGAGGCTATCGACTGATATTGCTCTGCTGCCATCGGGTCTGCAATCCACCACAGCGCACCGTTGTCCTCTTCCAGTACCAGCTGGCTGATACCGTTATCGCCGCTGACGAAGAAGTTTTTGACGGTAATGGTTTCGCCGTCGGTCAGCTTAACGATCAGGTCATTCCCGCTGCGGTTGTACTCGAGAATGTCAGCCCGTTCAGCGTTGATTTTTACAATGGAGGAATCATTCAGCGTCACCTGAGACCCGTCTGTTACTGATTCGACGTGCGTCAGTTTGGAGATGACAGTGATTTTACTCATGTGTATTACTCCCGGCAGAGTGCAGAGAAACGGCGTCTATTTTTCGCCATTTCTTTTCAGCAGATTAAGCGCCACCCAAAGGGATATTGTTTATTTAAAACAATGACCCTGGGTAATTATGTGAAAGTGATTAAAAGCTGCCGATATAGCGATGGTGGCAGCGACATTTAGCCTTTGATACTCAAAAAAATAATGCGATTGGGAATATGTTTTCAGCGGTAAAATCCTTGTCTTTAATAATGGTAAGAATTTGTGATTGACTGAATTTGATATAGCCAGAAAGTACCAGAAGTGCAAATTAAGCGTGAGTTAATAAATGGTTAGTCATATTTAAAATATTGCGCTGTGCAGTGTGAAAATGGCGGTGGCAGGCGTGGCGCGGCTTGCAGGTGTCTGCTGAGCGAGGCGTGTGTAGGGATTTTTGTTTTTAATTTAATGAGATAGCGACATTTGGTGAGGGGGAGGTATTTTATAGGGGTATTTTAGTGTGGCTGTATAAATATTTAAACGGGAGTGAAGTTGATATTGAATATGATATATTTGAGAAGGTTTTTAATATTGTCGAATCTAGGTTGAATTAATAAAGAGTTGTGCTATTTAGATGGGCGTATAAGTTAAGGCAACCAGGTTATTTGGTAGAAATGTTATTACGGTGGGAGAGATCACATTATTTTCTTCTTGTGGGGAATGAAGAGAAGTATATGTGGCGAAGTAGGGGTTCCGTTCACCTCACGTTTTCTGCTTCTGTTACGCCTGAACCGGTGAACGTGCCAGGGTGGCTCAATCGCCACCACCCTGGCGACCCGGGCTCCCGGCAATTTTGTCTTCGGCTTATTCCCTTCGGCTATCGGGGCGGGCGTGATCCTTGCGCCTCGCCCCGGCCTGCGGTCAACGCCTCAGCGATTTTCAGCCGGACACGGTAGTCGCGGTAAGCTATTTATTTTATTTGACTTTTTCATTGCTGTTTTTCGTTTTTGGGTTTTTGGTTTTGTAGGCCGGGTCAGGCGTAGCCGCCACCCGGCGGGGTTGAGTTAACCGGTGATAATATGATTCTGGTTCACCAGCTCCTCGTAGGTGGTCTGCACGTGATCCAGCGTCACCAGCGTGGCCGGGGCAAAGCTGGTGCCTGCACCATCCCGGTCGAGCGTGATTGTCGTGCTGCCATCGCCGTTGCTGGTGAGATGGAGATAATCCCCCAGCGTGTTGCCATCGCCATTCCAGCCCACCAGCAGCTGGCTGATGTCGATTTTGTCGCCCTGTGCCAGCGAGAAGTTACCGACGTGCTCCCCGCCGTTATCGCTGAGCACGTTATAAATCAGCGTCTCGCCCGTGGTACTGGCACTCAGGGTGCTCACCAATGGCTCCTCGCTCTGGGCAAACGCCGCGGTTGCCACTGATGCCGTCGGTGGGTTCGGGGCCAGCGGGTCGACGTTAATCGTCCAGGTCTCGGAGATCAGGCTGTGATTGCCGCGGCGGTCAACCGCATCGGCGGTCAGGGAGTGGAGCCCATCGGTCAGACTGGCGGAGACCTGGAACGACCAGTTACCTGCCGAATCCACCTCCGTAAAGCCGATCTGCATCTGCTCGCTGTAGACATAAATTTTGGTGCCGACCTCACCGGTGCCGGAGATGAGCGGCGTGCGGTCATCGGATAAGGTCCCCCTCACGATGGTGCCGATGGCGTCCGGAACGTTATCCACCACGTTGGTGATGATCGGTGTGGCCGGCGGGGTTGTGTCGTCGGCTTCTACCGTACCGGGCGCGCTGGTGTTGCCCGCCTTATCGGTAGCGGTAAGCGTCATGATCTCCCCGTTCAGTTTGGCGGTAGGCAGGGTGAAGGAGAAGCTACCCGATTCGCCGACAATCAGCTCGCCGAGTTTAGTGGTGCCTTCCATGACGACCACGGTGCTACCCACTTCCGCCGTGCCGGTGAGCGCCAGACCATTATCGGAGACATCCAGCCCTGCAGGCGGTGCCGGTGGCGTGGAGTCAAGGGCGGTGGCCTGCGCCGGCTGGCTCTGGTTTTGGGCGGCATCGAAGGCGTAGACCGTCAGCACTTCGCCGTTGAGCTGGTTCGGGGCGATATTGACGGTGAATTTGCCGTCGGCACCCACGGTGCCGGTACCTATCTCCTGGCCCGTGGCGTCGCGTACCGAGATGCGGGCATCCACTTCCGCTTCACCGCTCACGCTGTCGCCCGTCGCGGCGACGGAGAGGGCTGTCGGTGCCGCTGGCGGGGTGATGTCCGGCACAGGCAGCGAAGAGGCTGGACCTTCGTTACCCGCCCGGTCAGTAGCCACGGCGCTCAGGGTTTCGCCATTGACCTGCGGAGTGGTCAGGGTCAGCGAAAATGCCCCATTGACGTCCGCGGTGGCCGTACCCAGGCTATCACCCAGGTCGTTGGTCACCGTAACCGTCGAGTTGGGCTCGGCGCTACCGGTGACGATGGTGCCAGTGGCATTGATGGCGAGGCCACTCGGCGCGGCGGGCGGCGTGCGGTCGACGGTAAATTCAAACGGCGCGGAAGAGGGGCTCAGATTGCCCGCAATATCCGTCTCCGTCAGGGTAAAGGTCTGTAGCCCTTCCGTCAGCGGCTCGGCAAGCTGGTAGCTCCAGGAGCCGTTGTCCGGAACGATGATCTCCGCCACCAGCAGATCGTTGTGGTAGAGGGTAATGGTGCTGCCGGGATCGCCCGTACCGCTCAGCACCGGCTGGTTGTCATCGGTAAAACCCCCGGAGGTGATGAACCCCTGGATGTTGCCTACCTCATCCATCACCTGCAGAACCGGCGCATTCGGGGCGACGGTATCGATGGTGAGGTTGAACGCGGGAGAGTCCGGGCTGGTATTGCCTGCCGGGTCGGTGGCGCTGGCGGTGATCTGATGCAAGCCGTTAGCGAGATCGGCGGTGGGGGTAAACGTCCAGCTACCGTCACTGTTCACTACCGTGCTGCCGATGTTCTTCCCGTTATCATACACCGTGATGGTCGAACCGGCCTCGCCGCTGCCGCTAAAGACCGGGCGCGGATCGTCGGTGGTCTGATCGCTGTTCAGCGCCCCGGTCAGGCTGCCGGCGTTGTCGTCAGCGATAATAATCATGGGCGCATCTGGCGGGGTGGTATCCGCGGCGGTAAGGCTAGTGGGCGGACTAACGTTGCCGGAGCTGTCGGCGGCTGTGGCCGTCAGCGTCTCGCCGTTGGTGTAGGGCACCCCCAGCTCGACGGTAAATTCACCATTGCCGTTGGCTTTGGCTTTGCCCACCACGTTACCGCTGGCATCGGTGATGGTTACCATGCTGTTGGCTTCGGCGCTGCCGAGCAGCTGGGTGTTACCGTTGGCGAAATGCAGGTTAGTGGGCGCGCCGGGCGGCGTGGTATCCTGCGCTACCGGACCCGGATCGATGCGATCGTCACCGCCCCCACCGCCGCCGCCCCCACCGCCTGCTGCCAGCGCAATGCCCCCCGCTGCGGCCACGCCACCCAGCACCCACGGCCAGATAGGAGTATCGCCCGATGAGCTACTGACGTTACCGGCAATCAACGCGTCGGTTGACGGGATCGACTGGTAACGCTCAACCGCCAGCGGATCTTCAATCCACCACAGCGCGCCGTTTTCATTCAGTACCAGCTGATGATCGTTGATGTAGTAGTTCTTCAGCGTCACGGTTTCGCCGTTGGTCATCCTGACCAGCAAATCGTTATTGCTGCGGGAATAACTGGCAATATCGCCCCTGCCTGCATCGAGCTTAACAACGGAATCCTCGCCCAGAATGATCTGGTTACCTTCTGCGACTGTTTGTTGATGCGTCAGTCTGGAGATAACAGTGAATTTACTCATTTGTATGACTCCCAACAGAGTGTAATGAATGCTGTGTGTAAAAATCGTTTTTCTTTCAGCAGAGTTTAAGCGTCCCGAAGGAGACACTATTTGTCAGAAATAATGTTCTGCTGTAATAGTTTTTCTGCGACTTTTTTGTTTTTTGCGCAGGCGTGATGATTGCCATCCCTGTTATTTATATTGCTGGCTTTTTATAAGTGCATTAAAGGATATAGTCATAAAGAACCAAAAGCGCAAATGACGAAGCGGTGAAATAAAGCATAGGCGCTTACTTAACCGCGTTGAAACCTAATAAACCAGTGGGCAATCGCCAGAATTATTGATTAAAATGTTGTATTTTATCTATTTTTATTCTGATGTGTCGGGTTTTGTTAGTGCGGATGATGAAGCGGAGATTGCGAGAGATCACAAGTTTCATCGCTGGATTAGCTTTTATATTTATTAAATTCGAGGGCGCGATAACACGCTATTTATTATATTTTCGCCACCGGCTAATAGAAGCGTTGCTGAATTTTTGAATAATACAAAGGTATGATTTTTTCTCGTCTGGATAACGCCTTCTACAAAACGCTCTACGACGTTTGTACTATTTTTTGCGCGTTTATTATTTTCTGAAAGGCAGTATAGAACAGGCGGGATTTTTTACCGGAGCAATTATTAATAAATATTATTGTATCAGGTCGAAATTTTACTGACGCCGCATCGCCTGGATCTCAATGGCAATGGCGATGCGATCGTCCACCACCAGCGCAAAGCGATCCATCTTGTACGCTGAACGGGAGATGGCGGTGGTGGCATGCAGCGCGATCGCCTCGTCCGGCAGACGATCGAGCGTGGCTTCGAGGATCACCGGACGACTGAGATCCCGGACGGTGAGAGTGCCGAACGCGCGGTAATGATCGTCCTTCACTTTCACCACCCGGGTGCTGGTAAAGGTGATCGTCGGGTAGCGGGCGGCGTCAAAAAACATATCGCTTTTCAACTGCCAGGTGAGCAGATTGTTGGAGGCCTGAAGTGTGGCGACCGGCACCGACACCCGGATGCGATCGTCATATTCATTGTCCGGGTTCAGCGTGACCGTCCCCGTCACCCCCTGGAGATGCGCCCAGGAGGGTATGCCGCCGAAGGCGCGCCACGACAGCCTGATGGCGGTCTTCTGCGTGTCGATGACATAGACGACGGGGGCGGCGTAAAGCGACGGGCAAGCGATCATGAAGACCAGCAGAAGAATGCGGCGCAGCATAGGGGGCTCTCCCATTCACAGGTTGCAAGTTAACGCATCAGCGCGCAGGCTTGTTTGGTGTAAGAGGGGTGTTGCCCTGCGTGAGAATAAGCGTAGAAACAGGGAAGCGCGTGAGCAAGGGGTTTCAGAAGAGTGTTAAATATGCGTTTGTAGCGGGTTCACAGTTTGAGAAAGTTTCAGGTGAGCGTCGCGATAACGCCGGGGCCATTTGGGTCTACCTCGCCATATAAGTGAATGTCTGCGTTGACGTTATCCTCTGGCACCTGCGTAACCCATCGCACCTGGCACCAACGCCTGTGTTATGATAAAGAACTCCTTAACTCAACTTCTTATGATGTAGCGTCTATGACTCTTTCCAGCGAAAAACAGACAGAAATCTCCTCTGAAACCATTGGGCGGACATTGCGTCGTCGCCCGCTGGCGCGCAAAAAATTGTCCGAGATGGTGGAAGAAGAGCTGGAGCAGATGATCCGTCGCCGTGAGTTTGCCGAAGGTGAACAGCTGCCCTCTGAACGTGAGCTGATGGCCTTTTTTAATGTCGGGCGACCTTCAGTGCGCGAGGCGCTGGCGGCACTCAAACGCAAAGGGCTGGTGCAGATCCAGAACGGCGAGCGCGCCCGTATTTCGCGCCCCTCTGCGGACACCATCATTAGCGAACTCTCCGGTATGGCAAAAGATTTCCTCGCCCATCCGGGTGGGATCGCTCATTTTGAGCAGCTGCGCCTGTTCTTTGAGTCCAGCCTGGTGCGCCATGCTGCACAGCATGCCAGCGATGAGCAGATTGCCCTGCTGGAAAAAGCCCTGACGTTGAACAGCCAGTCGCTGGATGACAATGCGCTGTTTATTCGCTCCGACGTGGAATTTCACCGCGTGCTGGCGGAGATCCCCAACAACCCGATCTTTTTGGCGATCCACGTGGCGCTGATCGACTGGCTGATTGCCGCGCGCCCCACGGTACCGGAGCAGGCGCTGCACGAGCATAATAACACCAGCTATCAACAACATATCGCCATCTTTAACGCTATCCGCAGCCACGATCCCGATGCGGCTGAAGAGGCATTACAGGCCCACCTCACCAGCGTTTTCGCCACCTGGCACGCCTTCGAGCAGGGCAAAAAACGCCGCAAATAATCGCCTCGATGATTTAGTGAACTCGATCGCGTTCTGCGCATTTCGATCGCGCTGTTTTTAATGTGTCTGGTATAACAGGTATAAAGGTCTACCATTATCGCGTCATCACATTACATTCGAGGTATCTATGTCCGTCACGCTTAAAGGGGTTATGCCCGCACTGCTTACACCGTTCGATCGCAACCAGCAGTTGGATTCGCAAAGCTTGCGCCAGCTGGTACGGTTCAACATTGCCCAGGGCATCGATGGCCTCTATGTTGGGGGATCTACCGGCGAAGCCTTCGTGCAGAACAGCGCCGAACGTCAGGAAGTGCTTGAGATCGTTGCTGAAGAAGCAAAAGGCAAAGTCACCCTGATCGCCCATGTCGGCACCGTCAGCACCCACGAGAGCCAGCAGTTGGCCCAGGCGGCCAGCCGCTATGGCTATGACGCCGTCTCTGCGGTCACGCCCTTCTACTATCCGTTCAGCTTTGAAGAGCATTTCGATCACTATCGGGAAATTATTGATTCAGCAGATGGGTTGCCGATGGTGGTCTACAACATCCCGGCCCTGAGCGGGGTCAAACTCTCTCTGGATCAGATCAATACGCTGGTGACCTTACCCGGCGTGTGCGCGCTGAAGCAGACCTCCGGCGATCTCTATCAGATGGAGCAGATCCGCCGGGCACACCCGGATCTGGTGCTGTACAACGGTTACGATGAGATTTTCGCCTCCGGCCTGCTGGCGGGTGCGGATGGTGGCATCGGCAGCACCTATAACATCATGGGCTGGCGCTATCAGGGGATCGTCAGGGCGCTAAAGGAGGGGGATATCGCCACCGCCAAAGCGTTGCAGGTCAAGTGTAATGAAGTGATCGACCTGCTGGTCAACGTGGGCGTATTCCGCGGCCTGAAAACGGTGCTGCACTATATGGACGTGATTGATGTTCCGCTGTGCCGCAAGCCGTTTGCCCCTGTCGATGAACAGTATCTCCCCGCGCTACGGGCATTAGCGCAGCGGCTCCAGCAAGAAAAAGAGCAACGTTAAGACAACGCCGGATGCCGGGCATACCCGGCATTACTAAAGCTGTATCCTGCAAAACAGCGTATGGGTTTACCCATTGCGGAGACTGACATGAATACAATGACTCAAAATGTCCCGTGGTATCGTTGCCTCAACCGTCAGCAGTGGCGCGCGTTTTCTGCCGCCTGGGTCGGTTATGTTCTTGATGGTTTTGATTTTGTCCTCATCGCTCTTGTTTTAACCGATATAAAAACCGAATTCGGCCTGACCACCCTTCATGCCGCGAGCCTGATCTCCGCCGCCTTTATCTCCCGCTGGTTTGGCGGTCTGGTGCTGGGCGCAATGGGGGATCGCTACGGTCGCCGTCTGGCGATGGTGAGCAGCATTATCCTCTTTTCCGTCGGGACGCTGGCGTGCGGCCTGGCCCAGGGCTATACCACCATGTTCATCGCCCGTCTGGTGATCGGCATGGGGATGGCGGGGGAGTATGGCTCCAGCGCCACCTATGTGATTGAAAGCTGGCCCAAACACCTGCGTAACAAAGCCAGTGGTTTCCTGATCTCGGGCTTCTCCGTCGGCGCGGTGGTGGCGGCTCAGGTCTATAGCCTGGTGGTGCCGGAGTGGGGCTGGCGGGCGCTCTTCTTCATCGGCATTTTGCCGATCGTTTTTGCCCTCTGGCTGAGAAAAAATATTCCGGAAGCCGAAGACTGGAAAGAGAAGCAGCAGAGTAATGCGCCCGTGAAAACCATGGTCGATATTCTCTATCGCGGTGAACATCGGGTTATCAATATTATGATGACCCTGGTGGCCGCCGTCTCGCTGTGGTTCTGCTTCGCAGGCCAGCTGGAGAGCGCGGCGATTGTGGCCTTGCTCGGCCTGCTGTGCGCGGGGATCTTCATTAGCTTTATGGTGCAAAGCAACGGCAAGCGCTGGCCGACCGGCGTCACCCTGATGGTGGTGGTGCTGTTTGCCTTCTTATACTCCTGGCCGATTCAGGCGCTGTTGCCTACCTGGCTGAAAACCGATCTGGCTTACGATCCCGCCACCGTTGCTCAGGTGCTGTTTTTCAGCGGCTTTGGTGCGGCGGCAGGCTGCTGCGCCGGGGGCTTCCTTGGCGACTGGTTGGGCACGCGCAAAGCCTATGTCTGTAGCCTGCTCGCCTCGCAGCTGCTGATCATTCCGGTATTTACCCTTGGCGGCAGCAGCGTCTGGGTGCTGGGCCTGCTGCTCTTCTTCCAGCAGATGCTTGGACAGGGCATCTCAGGGATCCTGCCTAAACTGATCGGAGGCTATTTTGATACCGAACAGCGCGCGGCCGGGCTCGGGTTTACCTACAACGTCGGCGCGCTCGGCGGTGCACTGGCCCCGGTTCTGGGGGCGTTTATCGCTCAACGTCTCGATCTGGGCACCGCGCTCTGCTCGCTCTCGTTTGGTCTGACGTTCGTCGTCATTTTGCTGATTGGTTTTGATATGCCGTCCCGCGTTCAGCGCTGGCTGCATCCTGAAGCCCTGCGTACCCACGATGCCATCGACGGCAAACCGTTCAGCGGCGCCATTGTGGCCGGCAAAAGGGCGAGCCAGCTTGCCAAACACTAAGGCTGAATTTTTAACGGAGGAGTTATGTCGTTCCTTGATGAACTGGATGCAAACATAAAAGCCCGGGGCGGGCTGATCGTCTCGTGTCAGCCGGTACCGCAAAGCCCGCTGGATAAGCCGTTGATCGTCGCGGCGATGGCGCTGGCGGCGGAGCAGGCGGGTGCCGTGGCGCTGCGTATCGAAGGTATTGAAAACCTGCGGGCGGTGCGTGCCGTGGTAAGCGTGCCGGTTATTGGCATTATTAAACGCGATCTGCCCGATACCCCGGTGCGTATTACGCCCTGGCTGGAGGATGTGGATGCGCTGGCTGAGGCAGGCGCCAGCATTATTGCGTTTGACGGCACACAGCGCACGCGGCCTGTGCCGGTTGAGGCCCTGCTGGCGCGCATCCGGCACCATCAGCTGATCGCGATGGCAGACTGCGCCTCGCAGGAGGAGGGGCTGTATTGCCATCAATTGGGGGTTGAACTGATTGGCACCACGCTGTCGGGATATACCTCAGACGTTACGCCCGTCGAGCCGGACCTGGCGCTGGTTTCAACCCTGAGTCAGGCCGGGTGCCGGGTGGTGGCCGAAGGGCGCTACAACTCACCGGAGCTGGCCGCGCAGGCTATGAAGCACGGGGCATGGGCCGTGACGGTAGGCTCTGCCATCACCCGCCTGGAGCATATCTGTCAGTGGTATCGGGACGCCTTACAGGACGCGACAAAATGATCACGCTGGCTATTGATATTGGCGGGACCAAACTCGCCGCGGCGCTGGTCGACCGCGAGCTGAGGATTATTGAACGCAGGGAGATCCCCACCCCTGCCAGCAAAACGCCGGATGCGCTGGAAGCGGCGCTGTGCGAGCTGGTCACCCCGCTATACCGCCGGGCGCAGCAGTTCGCTATCGCCTCGACAGGGATTATCCAGCAAGGGGTACTCACCTCCATTAACCCGGCAAATCTGGGCGGGCTGGCGCATTTTCCGCTGGTGAAATCGGTCTCGGCTATAACCGGGCTCCCCGGCGTGGCGCTAAACGATGCCCAGGCCGCGGCGCTGGCGGAGTATCAACACATGCCAGATGCCGTGCGCGATATGGTCTTTATCACCGTTTCGACCGGCGTAGGGGGCGGGATGATCCATAACGGCAGCCTGGTGACCGGCTCCGGTGGGTTGGCCGGACACTGCGGCCACACTCAGGCCGACCCGAACGGACCGCGCTGCGGCTGCGGGCGGATCGGCTGTGTGGAAGCGATCGCCTCAGGCCGGGGTATCGCCGCGGCGGCAGAAGGGGAGCTTTGCGGGCTGGATGCGAAAGCCATCTTTGCCCGCGCCGCAGAGGGACATGCCCAGGCGGGGAGATTGATTGCGCGTTCCGCCCGGACGCTGGCGCGGCTCATTGCGGATATAAAAGCGCTGACCGACTGTCAACGGGTGGTCATTGGCGGCAGCATTGGCCTGGCCGACGGCTATCTCACGCAGGTACAGCATCACCTTGCGCAGGAGCCCGCTGTTTATCAGACCGAACTCTGCTCAGCCCGCCATCGCGGCGACGCGGGGCTGCTGGGTGCTGCATTATGGGCAAAAGGAGCGTGGCAATGATTGTGGGTGATATCAACCGTCTGCAGGCTGCCGGTCTGTCGACGGTGTTCTGTCAGGCGATCGACCAGGCCCTGAGCGCGGGGCTAGCGCAGCTGGCGCCGGGTAGCTATCCGCTGCAGGGCGAGAAGATGTTCGTCAACGTGATGCAGTTTGAGACCCAGCGCGCTGAGCAAAAACGTGCCGAGCTGCACCGCAACTATATCGATATCCAGATCCTGCTGGAGGGAGAAGAGCACATTTATTACGGACTGGCGGGAAGCGCCCGGGCCTGCGATGCGTGGCACGAGGAGGAGGATTATCAGCTCTGTGACCGCATCGGGAATGAACAGTGCCTGACGTTGAAGCCGGGGATGTTTGCCATTTTTATGCCGGGCGAACCCCATAAGCCGGGCTGTTTTACCGCGAAGCCCGGTATGCTTAAAAAAGCGGTGATTAAACTGCATCATCGCGCGCTGACTGACCTTCATAACAGGCTTTAACTCTTCCTACACTCATCTGACGCCCGCAGACAGCGGTTTGCGGTGCGGACAGAGGATATTCAGCAACATGCGTCATTCTCATGGCCCGTCAGGCGTGCTCCGCAATCTTCAAGCCGGGCCATTTTCATCTCCCGAGTACAAGTCTTATCGTCGCGAGGCTATTTTTCCCGCCACAGCTACGCTTTACCATCACATTATTGCGACACACACGATAAACGACGGAGAGATTATGAAAGCCATTGCCATTACCCGTTCTGCCCCTGACAACATCGCGTTCCTGCAGGATATCGAATTGCCGCAGCCGCAAGCGACAGGACACGATCTGCTGATTGAAGTGAAAGCCATCTCCGTAAACCCGGTGGATACCAAGGTCCGCGCCGGTTTTACCGGCGATACGCCGCGTGTTCTCGGCTGGGATGCCGTGGGCGTTGTGGCGGCGGTGGGCGAGGCGGTAACGCTTTTCGCGCCCGGGGATGAAGTCTGGTATGCCGGTGCGCTGGGACGGCCTGGCAGCAACAGCGAGTTTCAGCTGGTGGATGAGCGCATTGTCGCCCTGAAGCCCAAAACCCTGGATAACGCCTCCGCTGCCGCAATGCCGTTAACCGCTATCACCGCATGGGAGATGTTGTTCGATCGCCTGGGCATTCAGGAGCAGGGTAATGAAGGCGACACGCTGCTGATCGTCGGCGCGGCGGGCGGAGTGGGGTCGATTCTGGTGCAGCTGGCGCGCAAGCTGACGAAAATGACTGTAGTAGGTACGGCCTCACGCCCGGAAAGCCAGCAGTGGGTGCGGGAAGCGGGGGCGCATCACGTTATCGATCACAGCAAGCCGCTGTCGGAAGAATTAGCCGCCGCGGGTATCAAAGAGGTGACCCACGTCGCCAGCCTGACCCATACCGCAGCGCACTATGATGAGATTATTAAGGCGCTAGCGCCGCAGGGCAAACTGGCGCTGATCGACGATCCCGATACGCTGGACGCCCGTCCGCTGAAAGCAAAAAGCATCTCCCTGCACTGGGAGTTTATGTTCACCCGCTCTATGTTTGAGACCGCCGATATGATTGCCCAGCACCAGATGCTGACCCGCGTGGCAAATCTGATTGACGAGCAGGTGCTTACCACGACGCTGGGTGAGCATTACGGGGCGATTACGGCGGCGAATGTGCAGAAGGCCCATGCGCAGCTCGAGACCGGGCGTGCGGTCGGGAAGATTGTACTGGAGGGGTTCTGAGATGGCCACCTCTGACATCATCTCGCTTATAGCGGTTCTGAAGGCGAAGCCCGGCAAACGTGACGCGCTGAAGACGGCCTTACAGGCGCTGCTGCTGCCGACCCGTCAGGAGCCGGGCAACGTTGTGTATCAGCTGTTTCAGCTGCGCGATACGCCGGACATGTTTTACGTCCGGGAAGCCTGGCGAGGCCAGAAGGCACTAGAGGCTCACATTGCGCTGCCCCATTTCCAGGCCTTTATCCTGCAGATGGATGAGTTGCTGGCGGAGCCGCTGCGGCTGGATTACCTGACGGCGGTAGAGGCTTAAGGATTCTGTTGAGGGACGCAGGGAAGGTTAGAGTACTGGAATAGAGGGACGGTAGAAACAAAAAAGCCCGCATTGCGGGCTTTCAGGACTTTGTATCAGGCTCTGGTGACCGTTAACAAAGAATTTTGGTGGAGCTGGCGGGAGTTGAACCCGTGTCCGAAATTTTTTAAGCCTCTAATAAATATCAATTAATTTTCTATGAAAATCCGCGCGGCTCCTTTGCGGATTGACCTGCCCCCACGATTAGATACAACACTCAGTTAGTAACGTCGGAATCTTCATTCTCAGAATGACCCTTTCTCCAGCCCGCTGCAAATTCAGACGGTGTCTGATAATTCAGCGTGGAGTGCGGGCGGCATTCGTTATAATCCTGCCGCCAGTCATTAATAATTTTCCTGGCATGAACGATATCGCTGAACCAGTGCTCATTCAAACATTCATCGCGAAATCGTCCGTTAAAGCTCTCAATATATCCGTTCTGCGTTGGCTTGCCCGGCTGGATTAAGCGCAACTCAACACCATGCTCAAAGGCCCATTGATCCAGTGCACGGCAAGTGAACTCCGGCCCCTGGTCAGTTCTTATCGTCGCCGGATAGCCTCGAAACAGTGCAATGCTGTCCAGAATACGCGTGACCTGAACGCCTGAAATCCCAAAGGCAACAGTGACCGTCAGGCATTCCTTTGTGAAATCATCGACGCAGGTAAGACACTTGATCCTGCGACCGGTGGAAAGTGCGTCCATGACGAAATCCATCGACCAGGTCAGATTGGGCGCCGCCGGACGGAGCAGCGGCAGACGTTCTGTTGCCAGCCCTTTACGACGTCTTCTGCGTTTTACGCCCAGGCCACTGAGGTGATAAAGCCGGTACACGCGCTTATGATTAACATGAAGCCCTTCACGGCGCAGCAACTGCCAAATACGACGGTAGCCAAAACGCCTGCGCTCCAGTGCCAGCTCAGTGATGCGCCCTGATAAATGCGCATCAGCAGCCGGACGGTGAGCCTCATAGCGGCAGGTCGACAGGGATAAACCTGTAAGCCTGCAGGCACGACGTTGCGACAGACCGGTCGCATCACACATCAACATCACGGCTTCCCGCTTCTGGTCTGTCGTCAGTACTTTCGCCCAAGAGCCACCTGAAGCGCCTCTTTATCCAGCATGGCTTCGGCAAGCAGCTTCTTGAGTCTGGCGTTCTCTTCCTCAAGCGACTTCAGGCGCTTAACTTCAGGCACCTCCATACCGCCATACTTCTTACGCCAGGTGTAAAACGTGGCATCGGAAATGGCATGCTTGCGGCAGAGTTCACGGGCGGGTACCCCAGCTTCGGCTTCGCGGAGAATACTGATGATCTGTTCGTCGGAAAAACGCTTCTTCATGGGGATGTCCTCATGTGGCTTATGAAGACATTACTAACATCGGGGTGTACTAATCAACGGGGAGCAGGTCAGGATACTTCAGCGTCTATCTACTGTCTTTATCCTTTGCAAGATGATCAACATTTGTAATTAAACAGCTTTTAACGTTTGTCGATTTTGAACGAATTGTGCTGTGCATTTCAATGTCAACAAAATTTTGAATTAGCCACTAACTCTTTACAAATTTAGATATTGCTAACATCGTGCTTTTACCTTAAGGGTAAATGTTTCGAAATTGATGCTAACGTGCAAAATGTGGCCGTGAAAACATGAGAACTGTGCACCTATCATGATCAATCTCCCGTTGATTAATGTGTGCAGCTAGCTATACACTATCAATACGGTGTAATAGCTCACAATTGCACTGTAAATGCAGTGGCAATAGCCCGCTGCCATCAGTTTAAGGCCACATCAATGAAGGTATCGAGATGCTTAAGATTCGGTTCGATTCAGAAAAGGCTTTAGAGGCCATTCTGTATGTAGCCTCTAAAGCTCCCGTCCCTGACATCTATCATGTTGGGAAAATCCTTTATTATGCTGACCGTGCCCACCTCGAACGCTACGGGCGACTCATCACAGGTGATGAGTACAAAGCAATGAAAGATGGTCCAGTCGCAGAAAACACCTACGACATCATTAAGATTGCCCAAGGCAAAGGACGTTTTATACCAAATGGTATTGATGTTGAGGATATTAAGGCGGCGCTTCGAGTTTACGAAAAAGCTCATAATTATCGTGTTGAACCATTGAGAACTTGCGATGATGATGTCTTCAGTGACTCTGACATTCGCTGTATCGATGAAGCAATTGAACGGATAGGCCATTTATCGTTTGGTAAAATTCGTGAAATGAGTCATGACGAAGTTTGGGCATCAGCTAACGAGAATGGAGAAATTCCGTTAGAGGTTATTGCCAGAAGCTGTAAAGATGCTGATATACTGATTCCACATCTTTTCAGCGGAAGATAACATGCCTAATTTAGGGGATATGTTCCCTTCAAATTTTGCCCAAGTTTTTGCATCACATCACCAGCTTTCTGTTGGTGATGTGATTTATCTCTTCTGTGATTTTACAACCCCCGAAAAGCACAAGTTCATGGTGGTTTGTTGCTGCGAGCCGTTGCTTGTTTTGCTTATCAACTCTGAAATTAGTGATTACATTCAGGCTAGGCCCGCATTACTACAGTGCCAAGTAGACTTGCTTGAGGCTGATCACCCTTTTCTTGAGTGGGACTCGTTTGTTAATTGCATCGAAGCGCATCAGGCTTTTGATTTGGATGCAGTGAGAGAACAGATTACCATCAACTACACTGAGACATACAAAGGACGCGTTGCTAATTATTGCCTACGATCAATATATGAAGCCGTTCAAATGTCAGAAACGATGCTGCGTAAACACAAGCGATTAATTGTCGAGGCAATGCAGTCCTTTGTTTAACCCCGCCGAATGGCGAGGTTAAGTCTAATTATTTGTATTTTTTGCTAAAGTTGTAACATTCCCGTCGTACTCTTTCAAATAAGATCCGTAATGCCTGAAGAGCATTTCCGGCCCCTTATGCCCCATCTGTCCGGCGAGCCAGAAAAGGTTGGCGCCCTGGCTGATGTGGCGTGTCGCGAAGGTATGCCTGGTCTGGTATGGGTTACGGTATCTGATTCCTGCTTTACGTAATGTCGGGACCCAAGCTTTCTTGCGGATTGCGTCTGCGCTGGCCCACGGCTTATTCGTTTTAGGATCCTCGAAAATAGTGGTATCTTTCATGAAGGTGAAAGTCTTCTGATTCACCAGCACTGCCATAGCCACATCGTTAAGTTCTACTTTACGTGTACCTGCCTTTGTTTTAGTTCCCTTGATAATGCCTACCACACTTGCGTTCTGAACGTGCGCAGTCTTCCCGATGAAGTCGATATCGCGCCAGCGCAGTGCGCATAATTCCGAACTGCGCAAACCCGTCTGGATAGCGAACATAAACAGATTTTCCCACTGCTTATTACCGGCAGAGAAGAGGAGGGCATTTACTTCGGCTGGTGAAAGCGGATCAACAACATAGTCGCTCTCTGCAGTTGATTTGTCGCTTTGATACCGTGATGCCGTTACCAGTGATACCGGGTTGAGCTGGAGCACGCCATCTGTTACAGCCTCATCAAGAGCTGAGCGCAGGAAAGAAAGTTGATTGCGAATTGTCTTTAGCGTGGTGGTGCGGCTCTGGATCCATGCTTTCATCGCCGCCGGCGTCAGCTCGCTTGCAGGCAGTGAATGAAGGGCTACCAGAGCGCTACGACATTTTTTATAACCGCCGATGGTGGATGGCGAAAGTTTTCGCGTTTCACAGATGTTGATGTATTCGTCCAGGTACATTTTTATTGTCTTGCCGGCGGCTGCATTGCCAAATAATTTTAACCGTGCGGATCGCGGGAAATATTCTGCATAAACGAATGTTCCACGTTCGATTTGGTTATGAATTTCGCCGAGAGTCCGCTCGGCGTATTTCAGGTTCTTGCTGCTCACTTCTAAATTGGAAAGGGGCTCTCTGCATTTCACCCCTTTATAAGTGAACGTGATATTAATGGTTTCACCCTGGCTGTGCTTCCTGATGGTCACGCCGCGCGGGAGTTTAGGCGACTCTTTCTTGCCCATTTAGCTACCTCACTTAGATCAATCCATCTCTCCTTAACGCCTTCCACCTTCAGAACTTGAACACCTTCACGCCAAACTCCACGCTGTAAGCGCTTATTAATGGCATCAATGCTCTCACCAGTTTCATTGCAATAAGCTGAGATAGGGACACAATCGAGGTTCAGCATAGTTTCCTCCATTACCCCGGCTGCACCCGGGTAGTAATATCAATTATCAGCAATTTGTAAGGACATAACGCAAAACATCTTGTTTTTATTGTTTTGTCTCAAACAAAATTATTAAGTATTTACAATAAGCATTTTTTTGCTAGAATTCAGCCACCTCTGGAGAGGCAGTGAAATTGTTTCGCATATCTTATAAAAGAGCGTTCCTTTGCCATGCTAGGTTTAAGGTGCTGTAAAGAACTCTTTTTTAAGTAACCCTGGTGAGTAGTAGCCTTACTCATGCTTCACTTGCAATCTCTCCAGTAATGGAGGGTTATCAGTGCAGGGCTACGCGTTACGGCAGCTGATAAGACCTTGCCCCGTTATAAGGGGTTTAAACATGGCGCTAATGCTTGTATTTAAAGCAATCTATCACCTAGCGATGTTTGCTTGGTTGGTCTACCAATTTTACAACATTTGAAATCACGTCTCGGTTGCGGGGGCTACCCGCACCCACCTATCTTTTCGAAAATTAAACCCCTGTGGTGCCGGGGATTTAATAAAGAACAGTTTCAAGTTGGACAATACGCCGAACAAAACATATTTCATCACTGTTCAGTATGCTTTTACGCACACTCAAGTGTTGTTCACCCTTCATACAGCACGCATTTAAGCTCAAACGCCACCGCCCGTTAGTTTATCCACACATCATAGAAGAGCACCCGCTAGAGGAGCTGCCAGTGCTATTGGGTTATGAGCCCGTCACCCGGTGATGCTCTCATATGTTGTGTAAAAAAGGGCGGTACCAGCCATCAAGGGATAAAAAACTGGCATCGCCAAACAACCACTACGCTTGCTTTTATGATTACGGTTGTGAGCCAGCCGCTGCTCTTCTGGTTGTCATCGTGCGGCTGTAATTCACCACAACTCGAAGCGCACTACGCTGCTTTCACTCCTGTCACCCATAACTGGTTTGAAGGATTGCGCTTCCATGTTCTGTGCCTGTCTTTTCACCACTTCAGGCTCGGTGGATCCTGCTATTCCCCAACAACAAGGATTCGGTTAATCTGGATATCCCCAACGACATTAAAGGATTAACGATGTTAAGAATCGATTATGAAGAGCGTCACATGCCGCCTTATAAGCGACCTGAACCGCCGAAACCGGACGATGACTGAGGTGTAAAATGACTCTGGACGATTTGCATTTTGATATCACTTATTCATTTTTTATCGAAAAAATGAACTTTACCCTTCTAAATCGAATTGATAAGGGTATTACTCTTTCGCTAATTGTCCTTGGTTGTTCAGTCTTCGCACCATTCAGTAATATGTTCGTCTTCGGTCTCTTTGTGGCTGTGCTCTCCGTTCTACAATTGGTCTATCAATTTGGTCAGGAAGCTGGCTTATCAAAGGAGCAAATGAGGCAGTACAAAAGATTGTTGGTTGAATTCTCAATACTTCCTGAGGAAGAGCTGCGAACAAGATTCTTAAAAATACAGGATGCAGATAGCAACCCTTGGCGATCCCTTCAGGATGCAGCCTTTAAACGAACTTGCATTGCTCTCGGACGAAGCGATGATACGAAACTGTCCAAATTGCATTGCGCCATAGCTTGGCTTGCGGGAGACCTTCCTCGCAGCCTAAAGGACAAAAAAAATGACAAAACCAATTGAGCCGTTTCATGTGCCTCCTCATCCTCGACCGCCAGCTCCGAAGGGTGTGCGTTAAAATGGATAACATTTTGACTCACCAGGATAGACATGATCATCTTCCTGTAAAACCACGCCCACCTGTTCCTCCGGGGAAGTAGTTCAATTTGGGGCATCCAGATTGTTAAAGAGCAAGCGTCCTGCAGGGCGCTTTTTTATTGCCAGCAAATCATCCCATCTTCATATGCCTGGGGCGGCTACTGCATGGGCGTCCTGCCTGTTCGCTTTCCTTAATTAAATCTAAAATAACTTAGACTGAAGGTCAAGCAGAAAATCTAAGTTAATTTAGATTTTCTGAGGGGAATGGTAATTATTTGCGGCGCATCATGCGGCGGTGTTCAACAACCACCCCAACGATATGAATCTTTTCTTTTGCAGAATTGCGGATAGCGTAGTCTTCATTCAGTGGCACGAGTTCAAATATTTCTTCGCCAGTTTCACTGATTCCGCGTGCACGGTATTTTTTAAATGTAGCTTCGTCACCGCCGTTTTTTGCGACAACGTAATCGCCAGGGCCTGGGTGTAGCTCAGGATCCACAATAATTACATCACCTTCAACAAAGTCGGGCTCCATTGACTTTCCTTTGACCTTGAGGGCAAAGGTTGAATGAGAGTGAAACTCTGACGTCAAAATATACTCCACCGTGCCATCGATATTTCTGGCGTCGCACTCAGGTGACCAAGCTCCAGCCTGGACATAACTGATGATTGGAACTTGCTGCGCTGCTATTGGTGCAGGCCCAATGTTAGCCTCGTCCTCCCGGCCATATAACAGGAATCCTTCAGTTACACTGAGATATTGAGCAAGTTTTGTCAGCGATTTACCGCCCGGCACGTTCAGATCTCTCTCCCAGTAGCCAATCGTTACATCAGAAACTCCAAGCGCTTTACCCAATTGGCCTTGAGTAAGCTTTCTCTGTTTCCTTAACTCCTTTAACCGCGTGCCAAGTGTTCCCACGATTCAAACCCTTAGAAATGAAAACCTAAGTAATCTTATTTTTTATTGACCTAAAAAAGATTAGATAATAGTATCTAAATATTCTTAGGAGGATATTATGACCACAACCGAACTTGAGCAGTACTTCGGTTCGCCAAACAAGGCGGCTGAATTTTTTGGGGTATCGCCAGAAGCCTTTTATCAATGGCGTACTCGCCCGGGCCAACTGATTCCTAAAGGTCGTGCAGCTGAAGCTGCTGCACGTACTAAAGGAAAACTCAAATTTGACGCTTCGCTTTATCAGAAGCGTAACGAGAAAGCGGCATAGCAGAAACCACAGAATTAAGGGGTTAACCGTGGGTAATCAACATTGGCAAGCAGAGAAACAACCGGCCTGGCTGGTGGCTGCAATTAAGCGAACGATTTCCAGTCTTCCTGGAGGTTATTCAGAAGCGGCGGAATGGTTGGGAGTAACAGAAGATGCGTTGTTTAACCGCCTGCGCAGTGGCGGCGATCAGATTTTCCCAATGGGCTGGGCGATGGTTCTCCAGCAGGCCAGCGGCACCAAGCACATCGCGGATGCGGTTTCGCGCCAGTCGAACAGCGTCAACGTTCCGCTGGTGGAAATTGAGGATGTGGATAACGCCGATATTAATCAGCGCCTGATGGAGTCTATTGAGTGGATTGGTAAACACTCAACATACGTTCGCAAGGCTACCGCTGATGGCGTGATTGACCAGGCCGAACGCGAGCAAATCGAAGAGAACAGTTATCAGGTCATGCAGAAATGGCAGGAGCATTTAACGCTGCTGTATCGCGTTTTTTGTGCGGCAGAAAAGAATGACGCCCGCGAGTGTGCAGCTCCGGGCGTCGTGGCGTGTCGTAACAGTGGAGAAACTAACGCATGAACAGTTTAACGGCAAAGAACCGCTTACCGCAACTTCGGATGATCCCGGTGCCGGGCCTTCCGCTGTTTCGGTATGAACGCAGAGTAGCAAACCGCTGGGTGGCATGTAACCACAGCCGCGCCACTGCAATCGTGGGTGTGTACTACCGGAGGGCAAAGGCCTTATGCGCGAACTCGACCGCTGGTTTAAAGACCGCCGGGGGATCCCCGTTCGTGTCATCCGCTGGGAACCAGAAGCGCAGCGCGTTATATACCTGCGTTCTGGCTACCCACACGAGTGCTCAAGTCCACTCCAGGTCTTCAAGAGCGATTTCAGGGAAATTGAGGTAGGTCCAGATGAGCATGGAATTAATGGTCAGAGCCATGAAAGCAAAAGTGGGTAACCCGCTGCGCAAGCTCGTGCTGATCAAACTAGCCGATAACGCCAGTGATCAGGGCGAATGCTGGCCCTCCGTTCCCTATATCGCAGAGCAATGCGAGATATCTGAGCGCTCAGTGCAAAACCATATCAAACAGCTGGTTGTGGATGGTCTGGTATCGGTTGAAGTCCGCAAGGCGGCCACAGGTCTGAACCGAACCAACGTCTACAAACTCAACCTTCCCAGTGGTGCAAATGCTGCACCCTCTGGTGTACGTCCTGCACCGGGTGGTGAATCTCCTGCACCAGGTGGTGAATCTGCTGCACCGGTTAGTGGTGCAGGAGCTGCACCCGGAACCAGTCAGTTCTCTGAACCAGTCAATGAACCAGTCAATGAAAACTTATTTGATCTGGCCTGGGCGTTATATCCAAAGCGGGCAGGTGGTAACTCGAAAAGTGCTGCGCTGAAAGCCTGGGATGCCCGCGTTCGTGAAGGGGTGCCGCCTCTCGTCATGCTGGAGAGTGTGAAGCGCTATGCCGGGTTTGTTGCTCAAACAGGCAAGACCGGTACCGAGTTTGTCAAACAGGCCAAAACCTTCTTCGGCCCTGACATGCACTACGAAGACGACTGGATGGTTCCAGCCAGTTCCGGCATCAAAGAGGATCCGCTTTTTAAATCCAGCTATGTCGGCACCGACTATTCGCAGGGAGCCAAAGGCTTCCGGGTGGTGAACGGATGAACATCGAATCAGAAGTTTTGCAGTACGCGCTGGATAACCCAGGCTGCAGCACCCGGCAGGTTGCCAATGTTCTGACTCATAGCTCGTTTCGCACGATCAGCCGCTGCCTATTCCGTTTTCACAACGAGGGGAAGCTCAAGCGCGAGGTTCATAACGACACGACGATTGTGTATTACCCCTGCGAAGACTTCGTCAAAACAGAAACCGCAGCAACTGCTGCTTCCTACGCAGACACAGTGAAGACCCTGACTAATTTAGAAAATTACGCCATCGAGCTGGAGAGGAAGGGGTTTTACCTGCGTGCCGCCACGGTATGGCTTAAGGCTTTCGACCTGTCTCCAGCGAATAAGGATTGGGAGCGTTACGTCAAACGACGTGCATCATGCCTCAAGCAGGCCAAGAAACGCTGCGTAACAGACGCATGTTTGCTGGCAGGCCATTACATCGGAGAAGAGCAATGACCAATAAATACTGCCGGGACCTGGCCGAACTGCGCAGCCGGCCGTTGCACGAACTGAAGGAAGTCGGCGACCAGTGGCGTACGCCGGATAACATTTTCTGGGGCATCAACTCCATGTTTGGCCCGTTCGTTCTGGACTTGTTTACCGACGGCGAGAACAGCAAATGCGAAGCGTACTACACCGCTGAGGACAACGCGCTGGTGCAGGACTGGTCCGCCCGGGTGTCAGAACTCAACGGCGCCGCTTTCGGGAACCCGCCTTACAGCCGCGCCAGCATGCATGAAGATGATTACATCACCGGTATGCGTTACATCATGCAGCACGCCAGCGCGATGCGTGACAAGGGCGGTCGCTTTGTCTTCCTGTTCAAGGCTGCAACCAGCGAGGTATGGTGGCCTGAAGATGCCGATCACGTTGCGTTTATCCGCGGCCGCATTGGTTTCGATCTGCCGATGTGGTTTGTGCCAAAAAACGAAAAGCAGGTGCCGTCCGGAGCGTTCTTCGCCGGTGCGGTCGTCGTATTCGACAAGACCTGGCGCGGCCAGGCAATGAGCTATATCAGCCGTAAGGATCTGGAAGCGCGAGGGGATGCATTCATGGCGCAGATCCGCCGTGAAGCTGAGCGCCTGATTAAGCATGATGATCCGCATGGGCAACCTCAGCAGCTTATTCCGGAGGCTCTCTCCCCGCAGGAGGAAACGCATGTTCCGGCCAGCCATGTGCTGGTGGATGAAGCTTCACCAGCAGTTGCTGAGCCAGAACTCCCGCTGACCAAGAAAGATATTCTGGAGCAAAGCGGTTTTAACTTCTGGGCGTGTGCATGTGCGGCGTTCGGCGACAAAGAGGAATACACATTCTCCGAATCGCGCTTTGCACACACCTGGGCGTCTGATTCAGTGGCCAGCCCTGAATTCATTGTTGTGCCGCTCGAAACTATCGCACGGGCGGTAGCGCTGATAAGAGAAAATGTTGATCAGCAGCAGCTGATTACCTGGCTGGATCAGCAAAGCTTCGAGCATGACAACATCCGTAAAGACATGCAGGAGCGCCTGCTAATTCTGGCGCCAGAGATGATCAGCGAATATGGATTGGCGTGCGATGAGGTAGCCGCCATCCTCGAAACCATCCCCCGGCATCACTGGAACAATATTCGCTCTCTCAGGATCCGGTTCCGGATGCTGATGGATGAACGCAAAGCCGGGCTGAGTGAGGAGAAAGTAGCGTGAAAACCCTGAGCATGCGCCAGCAGGAGGTCTTGGCTCTGCTGGTCGATTACCAGAAAGAACACGGGTTCCCTCCAACCGTTGCTGAACTGGCCGATTTAATGGGCTGTCGCTCGCATAACTCGGCGCGGGACACTTTGCTCATCCTCCAGCGAAAAGGGGCCATCACGATCACCCCCGGCGTTTCCCGGGGGATCTCTATTACAGGGCAGCAATCTGAAGATGAAGCCATTGCGATAATTCGTGCGCTGCTGATCGGCGATGAAAGGGCGCGGGAGCAGGCGCTTACATTCCTGGAGATCCGCGGGGTCGAGCTATGAAGCTGACCTTGCCATTCCCGCCGAGTGTCAATGCCTACTGGCGATCCCCAAACAGCGGCCCGTTGAAAGGCCGCACTCTCGTTAGCGCCAAGGGGCGGGCATTCCAGAGCGAGGCATGCGCGGCGATCATCGAGCAGCTGCGCCGATTACCGAAGCCCAGCAGTGCGCCGGCGGCGGTGGAGATCGTTCTTTTCCCGCCGGACGCCCGCCGTCGCGACATCGACAACTACAACAAAGCGCTGTTCGACGCGCTGACTCACGCGGGCATCTGGGAGGACGACGGCCAGATTAAGCGAATGCTGGTGGAGTGGGGGCCAGTAACGCAGAAAGGAAAGGTTGAAATCACGATCAGTAAGTACGAACCGGCGGGGGCAGCCGCCTGACAAGTGGAGAATCGCATGAATCAGTTAATCGTGAATGGTGCAGTGACAATGTCCAGCCGGGAAATTGCGGATCTGGTACAGAGCAAACACAGTGACGTTAAACGCTCAGCGGAGCGCCTCGTTGCTGGTGGCGTTTTGACCGCGCCATTGGCGCAGTTCGATTTTGAGCACAATGGCAACGTTTATCAGGAGTACCGGTTCAACAAACGTGATTCGCTGGTCGTGGTCGCCCGGCTGTCGCCAGAGTTTACCGCAGCGGTTGTCGATCGCTGGCAGGAACTGGAGGAGGGGCGGGATATCAGCGTGCCCCGATCTTTACCTGAGGCGCTGCGCCTGGCGGCAGATTTGGCCGAGCAAAAAGAGCAGTTGACGCTCCAGCTTGCAGCTGCCGCACCGAAGGTTGAATTTGTCGATCGCTACTGCAGCGCCAGCGGCTCAATCTCATTCCGCCAGGTAGCGAAACTGCTTAAAGCCAAAGAGACTGAGTTCCGCCTTTTCCTGATCGAGAACGACATCATGTATCGGCTCGGTGGGGCGCTGACGCCGCGGCACCAGCATATCGATGCAGGGCGCTTTGAGGTTAAAACGGGGACTTCGACTACTTCAAACCACGCTTTCAGCCAGGCGCGCTTTACGGCTAAAGGGGTGAGGTGGATCGGCGGATTGTGGGCAGAGCATATCGCTAAAGGGGAGGCTGCGTGAGAGCGTTATTAAGCCCTGTCGTCGTAAAAGAGTTCGGGATCGTGGCTTTTCGGCCCGGTCCTGAGCTTATGCCGCATTTCCAACGTGGCCGCATTCTTCTGGAGAACGAGCCGGAGCGCCTGGCGGGTGTTCCAACCGGGGAGATCCCGGCGGCGCGGCAGCCGCTGGCGGAGGACCCGGCAATGATGCCCGTGTTTGAGCATGCCGATGTGATTAAGCGGGCTGGTGGCCTGTCATGTCTCGAAGCCTGGCTGATGCGGGAATCTGGCTGCCAGTACCGGCACAGCGACTATCACCACCACGAAATGGTCACCATGCGGCATTCGCCCGGCGTACTGCGGCTGTGCTGGGCCTGCGATATCCGGGTGCGCGAGCAATTTACTAACGAACTGGCGGGCATTGCGCGGGAGAACCTGGTAGCCTGGCTACTATCGGTTGTTCGCGGCGGGCTTGGTTTCGATGATTCGCACGCCGTGACTCTGCCAGAACTGTGCTGGTGGTTGACGCTCAACAAGCTGGTGCATGCCATCCCTGAGACGTTGGCGCGTAAGGTCTTGCGTATTCCGGCAGAGAAAATGCAATCGGTGACGCGTGAGGCTGACATTGTGCCGTCGGTACCGCCCACCAGCATTGTAGAGGAGGCGGTTAAAAAGGTGCTGGCGCTGCAGGTGGATCCTGAGACGCCCGAATCCTTCATGTTGAGGCCAAAGCGTCGACGCTGGCAAAACGAGAAATACACCCGCTGGGTAAAGGCGCAGCAGTGCGCATGTTGCCAGAACTCGGCAGACGACCCCCACCACCTGATCGGCCACGGCATGGGTGGCATGGGCACCAAAGCGCATGATTTATTCGTGATACCGCTGTGCAGGGCGCATCACGATGAGTTGCACGCTGACGCTGTGGCATTTGAAGCGAAGTACGGCACGCAGCCGGAGCTGCTGTTGAAAACCTTAGACCGGGCGCTGGCCATCGGTGCACTGGCGTAATTTAGTGGAGAGAGTTGATGCGTGATATTCAGAAGGTCATGGAGTTGTGGGGCGGGTGGGCTGCAAGTGATAGCTCAGGCGTGGATTACTCACCGATAGCTGCTGGATTTAAGGGATTGTTGCCGCAAACGGGCAAGTACCGGTGACCTGCTCCCCGTTGATTAGTACACCCCGATGTTAGTAATGTCTTCATAAGCCACATGAGGACATCCCCATGAAGAAGCGTTTTTCCGACGAACAGATCATCAGTATTCTCCGCGAAGCCGAAGCTGGGGTACCCGCCCGTGAACTCTGCCGCAAGCATGCCATTTCCGATGCCACGTTTTACACCTGGCGTAAGAAGTATGGCGGTATGGAGGTGCCTGAAGTTAAGCGCCTGAAGTCGCTTGAGGAAGAGAACGCCAGACTCAAGAAGCTGCTTGCCGAAGCCATGCTGGATAAAGAGGCGCTTCAGGTGGCTCTTGGGCGAAAGTACTGACGACAGACCAGAAGCGGGAAGCCGTGATGTTGATGTGTGATGCGACCGGTCTGTCGCAACGTCGTGCCTGCAGGCTTACAGGTTTATCCCTGTCGACCTGCCGCTATGAGGCTCACCGTCCGGCTGCTGATGCGCATTTATCAGGGCGCATCACTGAGCTGGCACTGGAGCGCAGGCGTTTTGGCTACCGTCGTATTTGGCAGTTGCTGCGCCGTGAAGGGCTTCATGTTAATCATAAGCGCGTGTACCGGCTTTATCACCTCAGTGGCCTGGGCGTAAAACGCAGAAGACGTCGTAAAGGGCTGGCAACAGAACGTCTGCCGCTGCTCCGTCCGGCGGCGCCCAATCTGACCTGGTCGATGGATTTCGTCATGGACGCACTTTCCACCGGTCGCAGGATCAAGTGTCTTACCTGCGTCGATGATTTCACAAAGGAATGCCTGACGGTCACTGTTGCCTTTGGGATTTCAGGCGTTCAGGTCACGCGTATTCTGGACAGCATTGCACTGTTTCGAGGCTATCCGGCGACGATAAGAACTGACCAGGGGCCGGAGTTCACTTGCCGTGCACTGGATCAATGGGCCTTTGAGCATGGTGTTGAGTTGCGCTTAATCCAGCCGGGCAAGCCAACGCAGAACGGATATATTGAGAGCTTTAACGGACGATTTCGCGATGAATGTTTGAATGAGCACTGGTTCAGCGATATCGTTCATGCCAGGAAAATTATTAATGACTGGCGGCAGGATTATAACGAATGCCGCCCGCACTCCACGCTGAATTATCAGACACCGTCTGAATTTGCAGCGGGCTGGAGAAAGGGTCATTCTGAGAATGAAGATTCCGACGTTACTAACTGAGTGTTGTATCTAATCGTGGGGGCAGGTCACTACCTATGCCTAGTAAATGGAATTTTGTACAAATAAATGCCGCTAGATCCTTATTAGGGCTGGGTGTTGAGGTTCAGGAAAGTAATAGCCATGTTTTGAGTATTCTTGACAAATATAATGAAACTATCGCAGCTTGGAAAAATGTTTCGGACTGTTGGATTATGTGTGATTCTAGTTTTGCTAATACAGATATAACCTCAAAATTTAAAGACCTAGAGAAACTATTTAGTGAATATATCGGAGGGAACAAGGATAAGAACACTATTCAATCGAAACTAAAGGAAATTCTAGATGCAGAATTCATATTCTAAATCTTTTTTATTAAGTAATTACAATCAGTTGGGTCCTCTTTAAGGGGGGCCCACCACGAGGCGGCGGGCACGCGGAAAACGGCTAGTTTTCGTGATCCAGGGTCATCATCATCATGTGTATAACTGTATGATTTTTAACAGTGCCGTTTTGCAATGATGTCGAATCGTTCAAAAAGTGTTCACCATCATGGACCAGGAACTCTCCACCCTGAAGCTGAACATTAATCAGCTGGCAGGGATCACCGGCGTTCATCGCCAGACCGTTGCCGCCAGGCTTAAGCAACTCGAGCCTGCGCTGGGCAGTAATAACAAACTCAAACTCTATCTCATCACCGATGTGCTGACCGAGCTGATGGCGCCCGTCGTCGCGTCCAGCGCCGAAGATATGACGCCCTCGGACAGGCTCGCCCACTGGAAAGCGGAAAACGAGCGGCTCAAATTCGAGCAGGATACCGGCCAGCTAATCCCGGCTGATGAGGTGGCCCGTGAATTTTCTGTCATGGCAAAAGCTGTGGTGCAGGTGCTGGAAACGTTGCCGGACATTCTGGAGCGTGACTGCGCCATGAGCCCCTCGGCTATCAGTCGGGTACAGAGTGTTATTGATGACCTTCGCGACCAGATTGCGCAGCGCGTTCTGGACGCAGAACCGGAGGAGGACGAGCCAGAGGAGGACTGATGGCGAAGCGGGCATCTGCCCGGGGGATCCGCAAGGATATCCCTGGAATACTTCGTGCCCCACGCCGCATGCTGGTGGCCGATGCAGTCAGTAAATTTATGCGCGTGCCAATGGGCGCCGGTAACTCCGTTCCCTGGGATCCGAACCTGGCTCCGTATGTACTTGAGCCAATGAACTGCCTGGCGTCGCGCGAGTATGACGCAGTGGTGTTTGTCGGCCCGGCGCGAACGGGGAAGACTATAGGCCTGATTGACGGGTGGGTGGTTTATAACGTGGTCTGCGACCCGTCTGACATGCTGATTATTCAGATGACAGAGGAAAAGGCCCGCGAGCACTCGAAGAAACGACTGGATCGCACGTTCCGTTGCAGTCCGGAAGTGGCAACCCGCCTGAGCCCCCGCAGGAACGATAACAACGTTTACGACAGGACTTTCAGGGCAGGTAACTATCTCAAAATAGGCTGGCCGTCGGTCAATATCATGTCCTCGTCGGATTACAAGTGCGTCGCCCTTACTGATTACGACCGCTTTCCAGAGGACATAGACGGGGAAGGTGATGCATTCTCTCTGGCCTCCAAACGTACCACCACGTTTATGTCGTCCGGCATGACGCTGGTGGAGAGTTCGCCAGGCCGGGACATCCGCGATACGAAGTGGCGCCGGAGTTCGGCGCATGAAGCCCCGCCGACAACCGGCATTCTGTCCCTGTACAACCGCGGCGACCGCCGCCGCTGGTACTGGCCTTGTCCGCATTGTGGTGAGTATTTCCAGCCTGAGATGACGGCAATGACCGGTTATCGGGAAATCAGCGATCCGGTAAAAGCCAGCGAAGCGGCCTGTATCCATTGCCCTTCCTGTTCCGGGGTGATCACCGCCGGTCAGAAACGCGCCCTGAATATGAAAGGTGTCTGGCTGCGAGAGGATCAGCAGATCGACAGCAGCGGAACAATAACGGGTGCCGGACGGCAGTCACGAATCGCGTCGTTCTGGATGGAAGGCCCGGCAGCTGCATATCAGACATGGGCCCAACTCGTTTACAAACTGCTGACCGCTGAACAGGAGTACGAAGCGACCGGCAGCGAAGAAACGCTGAAGACGGTTATTAACACCGACTGGGGGCTGCCGTATCTCCCGCGTTCCAGCATTGAGCAACGCAAAGGTGATGAACTGCTGCAGCGCGCCGAACCGGTTGAGCGTCGGCGTGTGCCTGCTGGCGTCAACTTCCTGGTGGCGACCGTCGATGTGCAGGGCGGTAAAAACCGGCGATTTGTAGTGCAGGTAGTTGGCTATGGTGCCCACGGCGAGCGTTGGGTGGTTGACCGGTACAACATCATGCAGTCGATGCGCACCACACCTGACGGCGAAAGCTACCATATCGATCCTGCCAGCTACCCGGAGGACTGGGATCTGCTGCGCACCGATGTGCTGGAGAAAACCTGGGCGCTTGATGGCGAACCGGGCAAGCGAATGAGCCTGCTGGCAATGGCCGTCGACTCCGGTGGTGAGGATGGCGTTACCGACAATGCCTATGAGTTCTGGCGGCGCTGTCGCCGTGACGGTCTGCAGCGCAAAGTCTGGCTTTTCAAGGGTGACAGCCAGACCCGGGCGAAGCTGATTACTAAAACCTACCCGGATAACACCGGGCGTTCTACCCGGCGCGCGAAGGCAGCCGGTGATGTCCCTCTCTACCTTCTCCAGACCAACGCACTGAAAGACCGGATCAACAACGCGCTGTGGCGCGATGTGCCGGGGCCGAACTACGTGCATTTCCCTGACTGGCTGGGAGGGTGGTTTTACGACGAACTGACCTATGAGGAGCGATCAGCTGATGGGAAATGGACGAAGCCTGGTAAGGGGGCTAACGAAGCGTTTGACCTTATGGTTTACGCACATGCCCTGGTCATTCTTCATGGTTACGAAAAGATTAAGTGGCCTGATGCCCCTGAGTGGGCGCGCCGGGAGAGTTATCTGGTGGTTGAGCCATCGCCAGATGCGCCTGCAGTGGCACCGGTGCCGGTTGCAAAACCGTCAGTATCAGAGCCTAAGGCTACGAAACCAGCCCGTGAATCGGCATGGTCATCATCATCAGGAGGCTGGGTGTGAATCTCAATAATATTCAGGACATGGTCAGACGCTATACCGAAGCGGAAATGGCGATCCTGCAGGGCAAGTCCATAACGTTTAATGGTCAGCAGATGACCATGGAGAACCTGAGCGAGATACGGAAAGGCCGTCAGGAGTGGGAACGAAAAGAGGCTGCTGCTGTGGCTGCCGCATCCGGCAGGGGTGGCTCCTTTAAACTGGCGAGGTTCCCGCGATGAGTGCACTGGATAATCTGATAGGTGTGTTTTCTCCGGGCTGGAAAGCAGAGCGCCTTAAGTCGCGCCTGATGATCAAGGCATACGAGGCTGTAATTCCTACCCGGACGCACCGGGCAAAACGCGAAAACCGTTCAGCGAATCAGCTGACGCAGTTTGGCGGGCGCTCACTGCGCGAGCAGGCCCGGTGGCTCGACTGTAACCACGATCTGGTGATCGGCATCCTTGATAAGCTCGAAGAGCGCATCGTGGGGGCGAAAGGCATCATCGTTGAGCCACAACCCCTGATGAAAAACGGCGAGATAGCCGCTGGCGTTGCCAAACAGATCCGTGCCAAATGGGCGGAGTGGTCCGTTTCTCCGGATGTTACCGGCCAGTTTACCCGGCCAGTGCTTGAGCGTCTGATGTGTCGGACCTGGTTACGTGATGGAGAAGTGTTCGCGCAGCTGGTCAGTGGTACCGGTAATGGCCTGTCGCCTGTGGCGGAAATTCCTTTCTGGATTGAGGCGCTGGAACCCAACTTTGTGCCGATGGAGCGGACAGAGTCGGGGCAGAAGTTGTGCCAGGGCATTTACCTCAACGACTGGGGCCGTCCGACCAGATACATGGTCTACAAAAACCTTCCGGCAGAAGGTATGCGCCAGGGTGACACAAAGGATATTCAGGCGGAGAACATGCTTCACCTGAAGTTTATGCGGCGCCTGCATCAAATCCGGGGTAATTCACTGCTTGCCGGGGTGCTGATGCGTCTTTCTGCGCTGAAGGAGTACGAGGACGCCGAACTGACCGCTGCCCGCATCGCTGCGGCGCTGGGCATGTTCATCAAGAAAGGTGATGGTCAGTCGTATCCGGAAGACAGCGCGCAGGGCTCCCGGGAACTGAACATTGAGCCCGGCATGCTGTTTGACGATCTCCGTCCCGGTGAAGATATCGGGATGATCAAATCAGACCGACCAAATCCCAACCTCGAAACTTTCCGCAACGGGCAACTCCGTGCGGTGGCCGCCGGTTCGCGCGGTAGCTTCTCAAGTATTGCGCGTAACTACGACGGGACATACAGCGCGCAGCGCCAGGAGCTGGTGGAGTCAACCGAAGGCTACTTCATCCTGCAGGACGCATTCATCGCGGCGATCACCCGGCCGATGTACCGGGCCTGGCTCAAAATGGCGATCGCTTCTGGCGAGATCACGGTCCCGCCAAATGTGGATAAAGCCACGCTTTACAGCGCCGTGTTCTCCGGCCCCGTTATGCCATGGATTGACCCTGTCAAAGAGGCGAACGCCTGGAAAATTCTGCTCCGTGGTGGTGCGGCAACCGAAAGTGAATGGGTGCGCGCCCGCGGTGCAAATCCGGATGATGTGAAACGCCGCCGTAAGGCGGAAATTGATGAAAACCGTAAACAGGGGCTGGTGTTCGATACAGACCCGGCAAACGACAAAGGAGACACCAGTGTCGAGGAAACAAAACCGGGTAAAGAATCGCCCAAAAGCCCAGGCAAAAAATAGCTGGTTCCGTATGCAGGCCAGTTCGGAAAACGAAGCCGAAATCTATATCTACGACGAGATCGGCTACTGGGGGGTAACGGCGAAGCAGTTCGTCGCAAACCTTAAGGCGCTGGGCGACGTCACCCACATCAAATTACATATCAACTCCCCTGGTGGCGATGTCTTTGACGGTATCGCCATTTTTAATGCCCTGAAATTCCACGGCGCGGCGATCACCGTTTATATCGACGGTCTGGCTGCCTCAATGGCATCAGTAATCGCCATGGTAGGAAACCCGGTCATCATGCCGGAAAACACCATGATGATGATCCACAAGCCCTGGGGTTTTGCTGGTGGTGACGCTGATGACATGCGCGACTATGCCGACCTGCTCGACAAAGTGGAGTCGGTGCTGATCCCGGCCTACGCGCAAAAGACGGGCAAAAGCCCCGAAGAAATTGCGGCAATGCTGGAGGATGAAACCTGGATGAACGGCAACGAGTGTGTCGAGCTGGGTTTTGCTGACCAGGTGACACCTTCACTACAGGCAATGGCCTGTATCCATTCGAAACGTATTGAGGAATTTGAAAAGATGCCAAACAGCATTCGTAACATGATCACCCCGCCGCGCAACTCCACCCAGCGCGAACCAGTGAACCAACAGCCGCCAGCTGCTCCTACACTTAATGAGAGCGAAATTCGCGCTCAGGTTCTGGCAGAGCAAAAAGCCCGTATGAATGGCATCGGTGATCTCTTTGCCATGTTCGGCAACAAGCATATGGAACTGCAAAACAAGTGCGTTGCTGATCCGGATTGTTCGGTAGCACAGGCCAAAGACCTGCTGCTGGCTGAGCTGGGTAAAACCGCCACGCCTTCCAACAAAACCACCCAGCCACATATTCACGCCGGGAACGGTAACTTTGTCGGCGACGGGATTCGCCAGGCGCTGATGGCGCGTGCCGGCTATGAAAATGTGGAGCGCGACAACGTCTATAACGGTATGACGCTGCGCGAATACGCCCGCATGTCCCTGACTGAGCGCGGCATCGGGGTGTCCAGTTACAACCCGATGCAGATGGTCGGTTTTGCGCTGACGCACAGCACCTCTGATTTTGGCAATATCCTGCTCGATGTCGCCAACAAGGCACTGTTGCAGGGCTGGGATGAAGCGGCAGAGACCTTTGAGCTTTGGACCAAAAAAGGCCAGCTGTCCGACTTTAAAACGGCGCATCGCGTTGGCATGGGCGGCTTCCCATCGCTGCGTCAGGTGCGAGAGGGGGCGGAGTATAAGTACATCACCACGCAGGATAAGGGTGAAACTATCGCGCTTGCCACTTACGGCGAGATCTTCTCCATCACCCGTCAGGCCATCATCAACGATGATCTGAACCAGCTGACAGACGTTCCGATGAAGATGGGGCGCGCTGCAAAAGCAACAATCGGTGACCTGGTCTATGCCGTGCTGACCGGTAACGGGAAACTGTCAGATGGTAAGGCGCTCTTCCATGCTGACCATGCCAACCTTTCATCTGGCGCCATTAGCGTAGACAGCCTTGATAAGGCACGCCAGAACATGCGCAAGCAGAAAGAGGGTGAGCGTGCGCTGAATATTCGCCCTGCTTATATGTTGGTGCCGGTTGCGCTCGAGACGCTGGCCAACCAGACCATCAAGTCCGCCAGTGTAAAAGGTGCCGACATTAACGCTGGTATCAACAACCCTATCCAGAACTTTGCTGAAGTGATTTCAGAAGCTCGTCTCGATGATGCCGACCCGGCGGCCTGGTATCTGGCTGCTGCACAGGGCACCGATACCATCGAAGTGGCGTACCTCAATGGCATTGATGCCCCGTACATCGACCAGCAGGAAGGTTTCACCACTGACGGTGTTGCGACGAAAGTTCGCATCGATGCTGGTGTGGCGCCGCTGGATTATCGCGGTCTGGCTAAATCATCCGGTAAGTAATCACCCCGACATTGAACCGGCCCGAAAGGGCTTTTTTTATATCTGCAACATGGCCCCGATGGGGGCCATACGGAGAGCGCATGAAGAATTACGTACAGGATGGTCACACTATCGATTTGACCAACTCGGGTTCGGCGGTGATCGCCAGTGGCACGCCTGTTGTCGTGGGTGATGTCCTGGCGATCGCAATCGCTGATATTCCTGTCGGCGAAACCGGCACGGGTTTAACCAGTGGCGTAGTCCAGTTACCGAAACTGGCGGCGGATGATATCGCCCAGGGTAAAACCGTGTACTTCAAAAGCGGGAAAGTGCAGCTGGATGCTACCGGAGCGACACCGGCCGGGAAAGCCTGGCATGCTGCCGGTGCGAACGTTGCCGCTGTACTGGTTAAACTGAATGGCTAACCCCTTCGACGCGATGGTGGCCCGTATGGACGCGGCCACCGTCAATCTGATGTCGGATAAGGTCACGATCAACGGTGTCAGTTTTGATGCTGTTGAAAGCCAGTTTGTCGCAGAAATGGGGCCGCTGGTGGGGGATGGCCTTTCACTGGTGGTGTTCTCCCTGGCAGTGTCGCCACGCAAAGGCGATGCCATTCACTGGAAGGGCCAGGACTACATCGTTACCCGCAAACAGCTGTTCAACGGTAAGCCACAGATCTGGATTGAGTAATGGAGGTTCTATGTCCATTAAAGGGCTCGAACAGGCGATCGCTAACCTGGAAAGCATCAGCAAAACCGCCGTCCCACGGGCATCCTCTCAGGCGGTGAACCGTGTGGCTACCCGGGCGATCTCCCGCAGTACCCGTCAGGTTGCGAAGGATACCCGGGTGCAGCGGAAACTCGTCAATCAGCGTGCCCGCCTGAAGAAAGCCACGGTACGCAAACCGCAGGCCACCATTCGCGTTAACCGGGGCAATCTCCCGGCGATCAAGCTGGGCGTGGCCAGCGTGCGCCTTTCCCGGCGAAAACGTGACAAGGCTGGTGTCCGAAGCGTTCTGGTCATCGGGCGATTTCGCTTCCCGGGCGGATTCATCCAGCAACTCAAAAACGGGCGCTGGCATGTCCTGCGGAGAACCACCAAAAGCCGCTACCCGCTCGAGGTGGTGAGCATTCCTCTGGCGGTCCCGCTGACGGAGGCATTCAAGCAGGAAAGCACCCGCCTGACGGCCACCGATCTTCCAAAAGAGCTCTCTGCGGCCTTACGCAATCAACTGAGGATAATCCTGACCAAATGAAACATCCCCTGATCCGCCTGGCGGTTCTGGATGCGTTGAAAGCTGGCATTACTGACCCTGTAACGTGGTCTGATGGCCGTCCCGCTGTTCTTGAGTCCGAAGATCTCCCGGCTGTCGCCGTTTATATCACTGACGCGCAGTCCACGGAGGAATCCATCGACGAAGATATCTGGCGCGCCACGCTTCATATCGAGGTGTTCCTGAAAGCGAGCGAAACGGATACCGCGCTCGATACCTGGATGGAAAGCAAAATCTATCCCCAGCTCAATGCACTCCCCGGCCTTACCCCCTTAATCGAAACCATGTCTGCTCTGGGCTATGACTATCAGCGAGATGACGAAATGGCGACGTGGGGATCGGCTGATCTCAAATACTCAATTTCATACGTAATGTGAGGTAATCATGCCAACACCAAGCCCGCTTGAACCCGTAAAAGGGGCAGGCACAACGTTCTGGCTCTACACAGGTACAGGCGATCCCTATGCCAATCCGGCCAGCGATACTGACTGGACCCGCACGGCCAAAATCAAAGACCTGACACCAGGTGAACTGACCGCAGAGTCCTATGACGACACCTACCTTGACGATCCGAACGCAGACTGGGCCAACACAGCGCAGGGCGAGAAGTCAGCCGGTGAGGCCAGTTTCACTCTGGCGTGGAAACCGGGTGAATCCGGGCAGCAATCGCTGGTGGACTGGTTCTACAGCGGCGATGTGCGCGCCTACAAAATTAAATACCCGAACGGGACGATCGACGTCTTTAAGGGCTGGGTCAGCAGCCTCGGTAAAACCATCCCGGCGAAGGAGGTCATTACCCGCAGCGTGAAGATCAGTAATAACGGCAAGCCATCGCTGGCAGAAGAAAGCCGTATCCCGGCCGTGTCCGTCACAGGTGTAACGCTCGACAAGTCTATCCTCGCGGTTGCTGTCGGCGCCAAAAACACAATCAATATTACGGTCACGCCTTCCGGTGCTACTGATAAAACCTTCCGTGTAGCCTCGTCTGATCCGGCTAAAGCGACTGTAACCGCCAACGGTAACGTACTGACCGTGACGGGGGCTGCTGCAGGCACTGCTGAAATTATCGTGATGATGAACGATGGTCTGAAAGTCGCGATCTGCACTGTTACCGTTTCCTGACCGGCGGGGCGCTTGCCCCGTCATTTTTAATGGAGCACCCCATGAGTTTTCTGAAATCAGAGCCATTTACTTTTAACGGCAACACTATTGAGTTGTTTGAGCTGTCCGCGCTGCAACGTATCGAGCATTTGCAATACCTGGTGCTGGATGAGAAATCGCTGCCAAAAGACGAAGGGGAAGAGGGTTATCTTCCGTTACGGGTAGCCAGCAATATCCGGCGTGGTGCCCGGCTGATCGCGATGTCACTGTGGCAGGGAGACACCTCAAAGAATGTTGATTCTCTGCACCATGAAGTTCTGTCCGGATGGTCGCCAGCAATGATTGGTGCCGGAGAACACTTCGTTAAAAATCTCTCTGACATGCTGCCTGTACAGGAGCCAGAGCTGACCAGCGGTGAGGAAAACGCAGACCACGCAGCTGTGGATGAGGACGTGAGCGCGGAAAAGCGTTAGCCGGTGAGCTGAGTTTTGTAATGAAACTGGCGCAGGAGTTCCGGCGCCCGGACTGGCGCGCAATGCTTGCCGGCATGTCTTCGACTGAGCTGGCTGAGTGGGGGCGTTTTTATCAGAAGCAGTATTTTGAAAACGATTTGCTGGATGCGCATTTCTCCCGGCTCAGTCACCTGGTTGTGTCTGTGGTGTGCCCGGGAACTGAGCTAACCCCAATTAATTTCAGCCTTCTGAACCCGCCCGAGCCGGAAACCTTACCGATGGATGATGATGTGATGATGTTTGTGGCGGAAAGCCTGGGAGGAGTGCGCTATGGCACAGTCAGTGGGTGATCTGGTCGTTAACCTTGATGTTAATTCGGCCAAATTCACTGAGCAGGTGAATTATGTAAATAAGCAACTCAAAGGCACCGGCCAGGCTGCAAACGACGCTGCTCTTCAGGTCCAGAAATCTTTTACCCGCCAGGAATTAGCCGCAAAAAGAGCGGGTTTATCCGTCGGGCAATACAGCAATGCTATGCGCATGCTTCCTGCACAGTTTACGGATGTTGCCACGCAATTAGCCGGGGGGCAGAACCCCTGGCTGATCCTGCTTCAGCAGGGCGGGCAGGTGAAAGATATGTTTGGCGGGATTCGACCAATGCTGGTTGGCCTTGCCAGCTCAATCTCACCAGTAATGCTGGGTGTCGGCGCGTTAACAGCTGGTACTGCGGCGCTTATGTATTCGTATTATCAGGGTTCAGGTACGCTCTCTGAATTTAATAAAACGCTGACATTGAGCGGTAATACTGCTGGCCTCACAGCTGTTCGCATGCAGACCATTGCAGCTGCCGGAGAGAAAGCGGGGCTTACGTTTAACCAGACCAGCCAGGCACTGACTGCGCTTGTTAATGCAGGCGTTCGCGCGGGTGCTAACTTCGAAGAGCTTGCGATTTCGGTTGCGAAATTCACGGACGCATCCGGTCTGCCGGTCGATAAGGTGGCTGAAGCATTTGGACGCATGGTCAACGATCCGGCGTCAGGGCTGCTGGCGATGGCGCAGCAGTTTCACAATGTCACAGCTGAGCAGGTTGAATATGTTGCCGCTCTGCAGCGCTCAGGAAATGAAGCAGGGGCACTGCAGGCGGCAAACGAAGCAGCAACTGCCGGGTTCAACAAGCAGACTGCCAGCATCCACGAGAACATGGGGACGATTGAATCGGCCGCAGACTCCCTTAAAAATGCGTTCAAATCCATGTGGGATGCGGCACTGGATATTGGCAGGCCGGATACCTCTCAGGAAATGCTGAGCAAGGCAGAAGATGCCTTCAAGCGGGCTGATGAAATCTGGAATTTGCGGAAGGGCGATCGTTATGTCAACGATGAAGCGCGCGCCCGCTTCTGGAACGACCGTGAGACAGCCCGCCTGGCGCTGGATATGGCTCAGCAACAGGCCCGTAATTCTCAACTCGCCCAGGAAAGCGCTACCCGTGAGGCAGGAGTGGAAGCCGATCGCCTCAAATACGCGCAACAAGCCCAGGCGAATTACAGTAAAACGCAGACGGCTCTGGAGAAGTACACCGCTCGCCAGAGCGAGCTGAACAAAGCGTTGAAAGAGGGCAGGATCCTCCAGGCTGATTACAACATCAACCTGGCCGCGGCGAAAAAGGAATATGAGGACTCGCTTAAGAAGCCGACAAAAACCAGGACGCCGGGCGGAACGAAACTTACTGACAATACCAGCGCCCAGACCCTCGAGTTGCAAACCCAGCTGGAGGTATTACGCCAGCACTCTGTAATCAACGACAAGATTAGCCAGCAACGCCAGCAGCTATGGAAAGAGCAGGCCAGATTTACGATTCTCGAGCAGGCCGCCAAAACCCGCAACTTAACTGATGATGAAAAATCCCTCCTCGCCAGCAAGGACAAGGTGCTCGCCCAGGCGGAAATCAATGCCAGACTGGGCGATCAGATTGTCACCCAAGAACGTCTCAATCGCCTGCAGGACACCTCGCAGAAGTATGTCACTCAGATGAGCGAGAAAACGCGGGCGCTGGCAGAAAGTGCGGGTATGAGCAGCCGCCAGACCCAGCGACGCCTTGAGGAGGCGCAGCTGCTACAGGGCTGGAAAAATGCCGGAGGTAATGAGGGCGATCAGCAGTACCAGAACGAACTGAACGCGCTCAGGAATTATTATGGTGAACAGGACGCCCTCCGCCAGAACTGGCAGGCCGGCGCCCAAACGGCCTGGGCTGATTATGTTGACTCAGCTGACGATGCCTACGGGCAGGTGAAATCGCTGGCTGCCGCCACCTTTGATGGTATCAGCCAGAACATGGCCGATATGCTTACGACCGGTAAAGGTAAATGGTCAGATTTCACAAAATCCATTCTGTCGATGATGACGCAGATCCTCATTAAGCAGGCGATGGTTGGTTTGGTTGATTCAGCCTCGACAGCTCTGGGGTTTGCTGCTGGTGGATTTACTGGTTATGGCGGCAAAAATGACCCGGCCGGTGTTGTCCACCGGGGTGAATTTGTCTTCACCAAAGAGGCTACCAGCCGGATCGGCGTAGGAAACCTTTATAGCCTGATGCGGGGATATGCCAGTGGCGGACTTGTCGGAGGTGGCAAAGGCATTGTCACGCCTCTGGGGGTGAGTGTTTACGCCCCTGTGACGGTTACCCCTTCTCAGCAGGGCTCAGAAGCGAGCCAGACAAATAATGGCGCAGCCGCGAGGGCTTACCAGCAGGTAGTAGACCGTTCCATCAGAGAAGGGATCGCCCGGGAAAGCGAACCGGGTGGAATCATCTGGAATCTTAATAATGGGAGGCGCTAATGGCTATCGAAAAATTTCCCTGTTCCATTCAGTCGGCCAGCCAGCCAACCACGAAAAGCAAAGACTCCATCCGGAAAGCCCAGTTTGGTGACGGTTATACCCAGGTCAGTGGATCGGGGATCAATGACGAGACGTTGACCTATGAATATTCCTTTACTGGACCTCCGGAAAAAGGTCTACAGATTTACGCTTTCCTCAGGCGTCACAAGACGAAGTCATTTTCCTTTCAGCCACCGTTCGGAGAACTGGCCCTATGGCGCGTTGAAGCAGACAGCCTGCAGAAAGTAGTGAAGGGGAAAACCGTAATGTATATCTCTGCCACCTTTGAACAGGCCTTTGCTCCATGAGTCTTAATAACGATTATCAGAAGCTGGAACCGGGTAATGAAGTCCGTCTCTTTGAAGTCGATGGTACCGGGTTTGGCGTCTCAGACGTCATGCGCTTTCATTCCCACAATATTGCCCACACTTCCGCGGAAATTGAGGCGGCGGGAGGGGATGAGGCTAAGCTACCCGCCAAATCCATCTGGTGGCAGGGCCAGGAATATAAAGCATGGCCCTGCCAGATCACGGGCATTGAAGCATCCACCAGTGGCGGCAATGCTAAGCCTAAATTCTCGGTAGCTAATCTGGACAGTTCTATTACAGCCCTGTGTCTGGCATACGACGATATGCTGCAGGCAAAAGTGACGATCCATGACACCCTGGCGCACTATCTGGATACGAAAAACTTCCTTGGTGGCAATGCCACGGCCGATCCGACACAGGAAAAGCTGAAGGTTTTCTATATCGATTCAAAGAGCAGTGAAACCAACGAGGTGGTTGAGTTCACACTCTCCAGCCCGATGGATTTGCAGGGGCTGATGATACCTACGCGCCAGCTCCATTCTTTGTGTACTTGGTGCATTCGTAACAAATACCGCACTGGTGATGGCTGTGATTACGGCGGCACGCGCTATTTCGACAAAAACAATAAACCGGTCAGCGATCCTTCTCTGGACGAATGCAACGGCACTCTGTCCGCCTGCAAGCTTCGGTTCGGGGAAAATAACGAGCTTTCCTTCGGCGGGTTTCCGGGTACGTCATTGATTAGGAGTTAGCATGCGTAAAAAGATCGTCACGGCCATCATGGCGCACGCTGCGCAGGAATATCCGCGTGAGTGCTGCGGGGTGGTGGCGCAGAAGAGCCGGGTAGAGCGATATTTTCCCTGCCGCAATGTGGCCACGAACCCGGAGGACAACTTTGTGCTGTGCCCCGAGGACTACGCCGCCGCCGAAGAATGGGGGCCGGTGACCGCCATCGTTCACAGCCACCCCGATGCAACCACCCAGCCGAGCGAAACGGATAAAGCCCAGTGTGACCTGAACGGGCTGCCCTGGCATATCGTCAGCTGGCCGGAAGGTGACTTACGGACCATCATGCCCCGGGGAGAGATCCCACTCATTGAGCGGCCTTTTATTCTGGGCGTGTACGATTGCTGGGGTCTGGTGATGAGCTATTTCCGGCAGACGCACGGGATAGAGCTGCATGACTACCGGGTGGAATATCCCTGGTGGGAGGACGAGTACCCGGATAACTTTTATCAGGATTGCTGGTACGAGTGTGGTTTCCGTGAATTCGACGGCGCACCGCAGCCTGGCGATATGGTGATCATGCAGGTTCAGGCTAATAAGTGGAATCACGCAGGTGTCCTGCTGGAAGGCAATATGCTTCTGCACCATCTCTACGGACACTTAAGCCAGCGCGTGCCGTATGGCGGCTACTGGCAGGAAAGAACGATGAAGGTTCTACGCTACAAGTCTCTATGCTAACCTTTGATAAATTTCAAAGGAGCATGAAAATGAAAAAGTTATTCCTGATGCTTGTTATGGGGTTAGCAGGCTGCTCTGTGAATTCACTTGAATCTCAAAATCCTATTTTTTCTGAGCATACATCGAAGAGCCCCGAGCAGGTAAACAGATGCCTTGCTCCGAAGTGGGTGGAACTTCGTTCATCAAGTTCCAGCATTCCCACTGAGTCAGGTTACAAAATAACAGCCTCTGACGATATTTTCGGGGCACTTTCGGTGGTTAATATTGATAAATCAGAAACCGGCGGAAGCGATGTTAAGGTATATGCCGTCGCAAAAGGATGGAACGATCATTGGGCTACAGCGGCCAGAACATGCCTTTAACTAAATGAATTAAGTTAAGCCACCTTCGGGTGGCTTTTTTATGGAGAATGATGATGTCTGAGGTGATGACTAAAATTGAACTCGGCGGCATATTAGGAAAAACCTACGGAAGGGTTCACCATCGCTTAATACGTACAACCGCAGAGGCAATAAATTCTCTTACAAAAACAATCGACGGGATCGAAAAATTTTTAATTACCAGCAAAGCTCGTGGTCTTACTTATGCGGTTTTTAAAGATAAGAAAAATATCGGACATGACGATTTTGGCTTTCCGGTGACTGGCGAGGTTATTCGAATTGTGCCTGTTGTAATTGGCAGCAAAAAAGCTGGTGTCCTCCAAACAATCCTCGGCGCAGTGCTCGTGGTTGTTGGCGTAGCGGTTGGTTATCTTTCCGGCGGAACCCTCTCAGCAGTAGGCTATGGTGCGGCAAAGCTAGGCGCTGCCATGATGCTCGGCGGTGTAGTCCAAATGCTTACCCCTCAACCGACGGGCTTGGCCAGCAAACAGGATGCCGATAACCGGGCTTCTTATGCATTCGGCGGCGTAACGAACACCGCCGCACAGGGATATCCGGTGCCGTTGCTTTACGGTAAGCGCCGAATCGGCGGCGCGATCATTTCTGCCGGGATTTACGTCGAAGATCAGCAGTAAATTAAACCTTTCATTCAGGCCGCCTTCGTGTGGCTTTTTTTATGGGCGCAATATGGCAAACGCAACCGCGATCAGGGGCCGCAAGGGCGGCGGCTCGAGTTCCCGTACCCCCACAGAGCAGCCAGACGATCTCCAGTCGGTAGCAAAGGCCAAAATCCTGATAGCACTGGGAGAGGGCGAGTTTTCCGGTCAGCTTACCGGCAAAAATATTTTTCTGGATGGCACAGCGCTGGAGAACGCCGACGGCTCGCAAAACTTTAGTGGCGTGTCGTGGGAGTTTCGTCCGGGTACGCAGGCACAAACTTACATCCAGGGCATACCGGGTACCGAAAACGAGATCAGCGTGGGTACCGAAGTATCAAGCGCCACTGCCTGGACGCGCACGTTTACCAATACCCAGCTCTCAGCGGTTCGTCTGCGCCTGAAATGGCCCTCGCTGTTCAAGCAGGAGAACGACGGCGATCTGGTCGGGTACTCGATTAACTACGCGATTGACCTGCAGACCGACGGCGGCACCTGGCAGACGGTGCTGAATACCAGCGTGACCGGGAAAACGACATCCGGTTATGAGCGCAGCCACCGTATCGATTTGCCGCAGGCGGGCAGCACCTGGACTATACGCCTGCGCAAGCTTACCGCTGATGCAAACAGCGCAAAGATCGGCGACACGATGACGCTGCAGAGCTTCACCGAGGTAATTGACGCCAAGCTGCGCTATCCGAACACCGCGCTGCTGTATATCGAATTCGACTCAAGCCAGTTCAATGGCTCTATCCCGCAGATCTCCTGCGAGCCGCGCGGCCGCGTGATCCGCGTACCTGACACCTACAACCCGGAAACCCGTACCTACACAGGCACCTGGACCGGTGCGTTTAAGTGGGCGTGGACTGACAACCCGGCGTGGATTTTTTACGACCTGGTGGTTTCCGACCGGTTCGGCCTGGGTCACCGTCTTACCGCGGCGAACATCGACAAATGGACGCTGTACCAGGTGGCCCAGTATTGCGATCAGTTGGTGCCGGACGGTAAAGGCGGCAGCGGTACCGAGCCGCGTTACATCTGCAACGTGTACATTCAGGACCGGAACGACGCTTACACTGTTCTCCGGGATTTTGCGGCCATCTTCCGGGGCATGACTTACTGGGGTGGCGATCAGATTGTTGCCCTGGCAGATATGCCGCGGGATGTGGATTACAGCTACACCCGCGCTAACGTAGTTGATGGCCGCTTTACCTACTCCAGTAGCACGACCAAAACGCGCTACACCACGGCGCTGGTGTCCTGGTCAGATCCGGCTAATGCCTACGCTGACGCGATGGAGCCCGTATTCGAGCAGGCCCTGGTGGCGCGCTACGGGTTTAACCAGCTGGAAATGACAGCCATCGGCTGTACCCGGCAATCTGAGGCGAACCGTAAGGGCCGCTGGGGCATTCTCACCAACAACAAGGATCGCGTTGTATCGTTTGACGTCGGTCTGGATGGCAACATCCCTCAACCCGGATACATCATCGCCGTGGCCGATGAAATGCTATCCGGTAAGGTCACTGGCGGGCGTATCAGCTCGGTGAATGGCCGGGTGATTACCCTGGACCGCGCGCCGGATGCAAAGGCAGGTCACCGTCTTATTCTCAACCTTCCGTCCGGTGCATCTCAGGCTCGTACAATACAGGCAGTGAACGGAAAAGCAGTAACGGTCAGCACCGCCTACAGCGAAACGCCGCAGGCGGAAAGTGTCTGGGTGGCGGAATCCGATGAGCTGTATGCCCAGCAGTACCGGGTGATTAGCATCAGCGACAATAACGACGGAACGTTTACTGTTACCGGCGCGGCTCACGATCCGGATAAGTATGCCCGCATCGATACTGGCGCCATCATTGACCAGCGTCCGGTAAGCGTGATCCCTCCCGGTAATCAGTTCGCGCCAGGAAATATAATTATCAGCTCCTACTCGATGGTGAATCAGGGCATCAGCATCGAAACCATGCGCGCCAGTTGGGACCCGGCTCCGAACGCGATCGTCTACGAGGCTCAGTGGCGTCGCAATGACGGGAACTGGGTAAACGTACCGCGCAGCTCTACCACCTCGTTTGAAGTTCCGGCGATTTATGCCGGGCGTTATCTGGTGCGCGTCCGCGCCATTAATGCTGCTGAAATTTCTTCGAAGTGGGCCACTTCGCTTGAAGTAACGTTAAAAGGGAAGGTTGGCGCCCCGCCGGTACCTGTCAACTTCAGGACGACACCCTTACTTTGGGGTGTGCAACTGGACTGGGATTTTCCTGCAAATACAGCGGATACCCTGCAGACCGAGATTCAGTATTCCACGGATGCTGCCGGCACGAATGCGATGTTGCTTACGGACGTGCCTTATCCGCAGCACATGTATCAGCAGCTGGGCCTGAAAGCCGGGGTGGGGTTCTGGTACCGTGCGAGGCTTATCGACCGTACAGGTAACCAGTCGGCCTGGACTGACTTCATTCAGGGTAGCAGCAGCTCGGATGCCGCGGATTACCTGGTGGATATCGATAACCAGATCAAACAGACCGACGCCTATAAAGACCTCGTTTCGGAAGTCACGGATCTGGGTAGCGATATTCAGTCTGCCCGTGATGACATCGAGGCGGTAACTACGGAATCGGCTGCCACAAAAGCGGGCCTGGCACAGGAAGTCGCGGACCGTAAGAAAGCCATCACCGAGGAGGCAACAGCGCGCGGGCAGGCGCTGCTTACCGAGAAGAACGAGCGCGTCGCGGATATCAGCAACGTCAACCAGACGATCCAGACTACTTCCGACTCTCTGGCGCAGCAGATTGCCCAGATTTCGGCGGGCACCGGTTCCCAGTTCGACCCGGCCAAAATCTGGTACTTCGATTCGACAGTAGAGGGCTGGACCGGGAACGGGACCCCAACAATCGTTGACGGGTGGATTCGACCAGCGAACCATGCCACCGATCCGTGGGTGGCATCCCCGGGCTCACTGGCCATCAACTCCTCTTCCTATCGCTTCATCAAACTGCGCATCAGGAAATTCGGTGCGCCGGGCTGGACGGGGCAGCTGCGGTGGCGTGGTACGGGTGGTTTCAACGACACCAACATGTTTACCGTCGCCGAGCCTGCCTATGACGCGAACGGTATCGCAACTGTGGAGTTCGACAACATCCCCTGGCTGACCGAAACCACGATGAATCAGTTCAGGCTGGACCTGTCCACTAAACAGGACGCGACGAACTATTACCTGATTGACTGGGTGGCGGTCGGACGGCCAACACCGGGGGCCGGGATGGCGGCGCTGCAGCAGGAGACGACAGCCCGTGTTGCTGGCGACCAGGCGGAAGCTACGGCGCGCGAGACACTGGCGACGCAGATCCGGGGCGGCTATACCGGTGACGATCCGTCAAAGCTGGCATCGGGTCTGCTGTACACCGAACGCCAGGCGCGCATTACGGCGCAGGAAGCTGAGGTGACGGAGCGGAAGAAGCTGGAATCGACCGTAAATGACAACCATGCCGCTGTGACCCAGGAACTGGCAACGCTGACAACTGAGCAGGATGCTCAGGCCACCACGCTTTCGGGCCTGCAGGTGACTGTCGGCAAAAACACCGCCGATATCACGACGGTCACTAAAGCCGTTGCTGACAACAACAAGGCGCAGACCTCCGCGCTGGCTGCGGTTAAGGCCACGACTGACAAGAATACGGCGGACATCAGCACGGAAGCCACGGCCCGTACGGATGGTGACAGTGCGCTGGGCCGCCGTATCGACAGTCTGAAGGTTGACGTGGACGGCAACACGGCCAGCAGGGATGCCGGTATTGTTGGCAACGTCACCAATGCGCTCGCCAACTTCATGGCGTTCTCGGATCAGCGCGTGACGTTCGCCGTTGGTGAAACGAAAACGATGGCCGAGATCAGCGACGTCCGGAAGACCTCTGCGGATGCCACAAGTGCCGTGGCGGAGCAGGTCACTACGCTTAAGGCCACGGTAGAGCAAAACGGCCAGACCAATGCTGCAGCCATCACGCGCATTGATAAAGCCGTTACGGATCTGGAGAGCGCCACGGCAACCAGCATTCAGCAGGTGACGGCGTCTATTGGGAAAACCAATGCCAATGTACAGACGACCAGCCAGGCTGTTGCTGATATCAACGGCAAGCTGAGCGCGCAGTGGGGCGTTAAAGTTCAGGTGGAGGCGAACGGCATCAAACGTATCGCGGGTATCCAGCTGGGCATTGATGCCACAGGCTCCTCTAACTTCCTCGTCAGCGCCGACACGTTCGCGGTTTATAATCCGACGACCACAGGACAGGAGTTGGTGTTCGCGGCGACCGGCGGCCAAATGTTCTTGCGATCGGTGTTTATCCAGGATGGTTCCATTGATAACGCCAAGATTGGCTACCAGATAAGTTCTAATGACTGGAACGATCTCGGCCCATGGGACCCGAACGGGCGCGGCTGGTGTATCCGCAAGGATGGATCGGCTTATTTTAATAGCGTGACAGTTAGAGGGACTGTTTATGCCACCAACGGGAGCTTCAAAGGAAGCATCGAGGCAACCAGCGGGAGCTTCAGGGGTACCGTAGAGGCTACGTCTTTCATAGGGGACGTGGCAAACGTAGGTATAGCGCCGGATGCCTACATATCAGGCGCTGGCGTAGCATCAAGTTCAATTACCTTTACCGACTCATCCTCCTCATCGCTGGATAAATCGGCTCTGCTTGAGGCAATGGTTTATGTCACATCTATCTCTGGCACAACGTCCGTAAATATCACCCTCAACATAAACGGTAATGTCCGCGATATGGGCTCTATTGGCGTGCCAGCTGGAACGGGAGGACTCTGGATAACCGTACGTCACGCAGTACGCAACCTTACGGCCAATGTGATCAACGGGACCATTACTATTGTTGGCTCGGGCACGGCAGGTAAGCGCATTGCCGCCCCGACACTGACCATTACCCGGGGCACCGGCTCCTTCTCCTGATCCTCATAACCTCAGACCACATAACCCGGCTCCGGCTGGGTTTTTCATTTTAAGGACATCATGAATGGCCACACTTGATGACGATTTAGCAAAAGCCGTCTCGGAAGGGTTTCGCCTGGCGCAAAGCAGTATCATCAACCAGGATCTGATTTTATCCGGGACAGGTGACGTCACCGTAACCCTGGCTGACGGGTCTAAAAAAACAGGGCCGAGCTGGTCGAAGCTGATCGCTGCAGCGATGGCAGCAGGGACCAGCGCCGCAGCGGCGGAAGCGTCAGCGAAGAACGCAAAAACGTCAGAGACTAACGCGAACTCATCAAAAACCGCGGCGGCAACCTCAGAAAAAAATGCGAAAACATCTGAGACTAATGCTAAGACCTCAGATACCAACGCGAAAACCTCTGAGACGAACGCCAAAACGTCGGAGACTAACGCAGCTACCAGCGCCAGCAGTGCAGCAGCATCGCTGGCAGCCGCGCAGTTGCTGACGTCCGTGCCCTTCGAGACCGCGCCTTTCCCCGACGTTTGGTTGCCGCTCAATGATGACATGCGCCTGCTGGCCGGTTCCGCGCCTTATGACCGGCTGACTATTTCAGGACAAGTACTGGAGTTAGCAACAAAGTCAGCGACACTTATCCGCTCTACAACTGCAATGTATTACGATAAATCAGGTATCTTGCAAAATGCTGATATTAACGAACCTCGTTTCGAGCGTGAGGGCTTATTAATAGAGGGATCCAGTTCTAACTTATACACCTACTCTGAGCAATGGGGTGCAGGGCAGCGAGTTACTACAACGAATAATAGCGGCGACTCGCCTCGTGGCGATAAAACAATGGCGCTGATAATTGAGGACACATCGGGGAGTGAACATTACGTACAAGACCGTAATATCAATTTAACAGCCAACATAACATACTGTTACTCTGTATTTGTCAAAGCACATACAAATTCACGTCTTTTATATCTTCGGATTGCCTCTGGAAGTACGTCTGGAGTTTTCTTTGACCCAGTAGCAGGGGCATTTGTTGGAAGTGGTGGGGTGGGGGCTCAATATGTTGACCGTGGGTTTGAAGTGCTCAGTAATGGTGTCTATCGCGTCTGGATGACATTTACCGCTGCGGCGAGTCAAAGCACAGTTGTTCGCCTTCAATTAGCTAAGGACGGTGTAACCGCCAGTTACACCGGAGATGGTGTGTCTGGTGTATATATTTGGGGTGCGCAATTGGAGCCTGTACCCGTGATGACCAGTTATATTCCAACAGCCGCGTCCGCTGTAACAAGGGCTGCTGATAAGCTCTCATTACAACCGTCTGGTAATGTTGGATATCAACTTCTCGGGGATGCGTTCAACAGGACACTTGCATTTGAAATCGCTGTTAATAGATATGTCACGCCTAGTAATAATTACGCTGACCTTATCAGGGCGACAGGCTCCAACAACGATATTATATTTAGGGCGGGAGCATCTACCCTTTTCACATATATTGGTGGGAGCGGGCCATCTCTACCAGTTACATATCCAATCGATAGAAAAGTTTACGCACAATCTGTAGATGCCAACAATACGACTAGCATGTACTTCGATGGAAAAATTAACAGCAGAACATTAGCACCAGTAAATCCAGCGTCTAAACCGACGAGCATTGATATACAAGGGCACCCGAACGTTGTTTACCACATTCGCAACTTCCGTATCTGGCACCGCCTGCTGACTCTTAACCAAATTAATGGACTCCGCTAATGAAAGACTTATATCTGCGTTTTAATGGCGCCGACGAAATGCGCACGCAATTAATCGCGTCGGGGTTTGTGGATGATGAAGAGCAGGGTGGTTTATATCATCCCAATATCAGTCTGGATATCGTTGGCATTATCACTGTCCCTGTTGAAGTTATCAATCCCGGTGACGAAAACGAAAGTATTAAGTACGACAACCTGCCCGGTTATCACGTCAATTTGCGTGTGACAGACGATTCGCTGGAACTGGCATCGTTAGATGCCTTCGCAGTCTTCCCGGCCTGCCCGTACCGGGTATGGGCATAAGGAGATTAGAAATGACAATGAGAATAGACGCGGCAGAACTGACAAGGTCATTGGGTGCATGGACGTCTCTGGTTAACGACGCCACACTACCTGGGGTCGGCAATACAGTTTTTGGGGGTGGCTTTAAGTCACAGTACACTGTGGGCGGCGTCGAGAAGATGTACGCCCAGCTCCAGGCCGTAAAACGCATTGAATGGGACTACGCAATCGCCAGATTAACGGTGATGCAGGCAGCAGGCGGTACGGATACGGCCCAGAACAACTACTTTGACTTTATGTCTAACGGCAACGTTCAGTTCGGCGGTAAGCTGGTGGTGGGTGCCCCCGCCGTAAACTCGTGGTGGAACGCTGCCCAGCCGCATTACTCGGCCTATTATGCCCAGACGTCGACTGACACCCCAGGTAATGGGGCCATCGGCGGGTTATCGTGGGGCTACCGTCACAGTGGGGGGTACGACCTCCGGTCTATGTGGGGTAACGTGGGTAACGGGACAGTATCGTGGGCCAACACGTCTCTTACCCAGTTCGGCGACAGTGGAGCCAAGATACGATACTGGTACTTCACACCCGCCAACGGGGACTTTGTTACCTCAGTCAGCGGGGATGGCGGCTTTGTGGGCAACTATACGTATCAGAAGGCCGCAACCTCAGATGCGACGTTGAAACACGATATTGCATATGACGACGGAAAGGCCTCTTACGAAAACATCAGGAAGCTGAAACCCTGTACGTTCGTGTATAACGGCGATTACTTAGAGCGTGTGCGCCGGGGGATCATCGCCCAGGACGCTTTGCGGGATATCGACAGCGAGTATGTGAAGCTGGTTCCTGCGGCGCCTGAGTTCGACGAAGAGGGAAATCGTTGTGATAAAGATGACACCCTGGCACTGGATAACAACGTCGTCATGATGGATACGGCGCTGGCTCTGCATCACGCGATTGCCAAAATCGAAACACTGGCCGCGCAGGTCGCGGAGCTGAAGGCTGAGGTTCAGGCGCTGAAAGCATAACGGCACCATGATATTCAGCAGTAATTATCAACAGGCGCATTCTCGATCACTCTGAAGTAGAGAAAAAAAGCCCGTACGGGAACGGGCACAAATCCCTTAGTTTTGTTATCAACCCCGCGCTCATGACTCAGGTCGTTAACGTATCGGCAGCATGAGCCATAACTTTAGGTAGGGGGTATTAGCGCTTCGTTTAAAATCATCTACCTTTAATGAAGGTGAATCCCCCTGTGCGGCGGGGCAATCCAGTTGATGTAAGTGTTGATATATTTGCGGCTCGTATAACTGGTAACGAGTCACCGGGAGGCACCCGGCACCTAAAGCTGTTTGTTTGTGCTGATTTCATTTGCCTGCCTAATCAGCAGGCTTTTTTTTACGGCCCTGATGGAGGCTCAGATGGCAATTTTTGCGTTTTTAGCCGTTTGGATTGTGGTGATCTTGTCAGGTCTTATCAGTCTTTTGAGAACGTTATTAAATATCTGGTGCGGTCTGGAGCAACATTAAATCGCCCCGGATGACGCGTGGCCCTACCATAAACTGCTAGCGCTGCTGGCTCATTGCACTTGGTAATATTTTTTAGTCAGTGCTTTTAAGCCTGGCTACGAAAACATTAAGAAATGTTAATCATTGCACCTTTAGTTATAAAGAAGCTGTGTATGATGTCAGTTCAGCAAACGGCGTGAGGCATGGTACCCGTTATGAAATTCATCTGTCCTGCATGTAAAAGCAACCGGTTCTTTTTCACTTCCTTCAATCCCGTGCTAAACCTGCCACATGGCGCGGTATGTTCCGTATGCGGAACCCGGCTTACTCAACGCTCCATACTCCCAACTCCGCGCAGAAGGCGCTGGCCTAAACAAGTGGTTTAAGCCCCTGCTGACACGAAGCGGACTCCGGTAACCGCTAAAGCCCTCTGGGCCTTTCAGAGCTCAATTTAATTCCGCAAGTTCTGGTACACCCGCTTGGTCAATTCGGCAGAACACCCGGATGTTCAGCAGTAATTATCAATAGGTAAGCCTATCTTGATCTGCACCCTCTTTAAAACTACTGTATATAAAAACAGTAAAAGGAGTGCAGATCATGCCCCGCAAATCAGACATTCACAGCGCATTTGTCGCCGCAATACAGCAAAACCCTAAAGGTTATCAGTGCCTTCACACGTCAGACTTCATCAGGGAGTTGCGAGCAAGAAACTGGCATTTCAGCCAGGCCGACGCCAATAACTGGATAGAGCGCTACCAGACCTTCTTCGTCGACAAGACGCCTGATAATAGTGAAAACCGCTTCTGGATGATGCGTAACATGGGGAGAGTTCTGTAATGGGCTTTTCTTCCCCTGCGGGCGATTACGTGGAAAAAGAATTGTCGCTCGATGAGCATTTGATTTCTCACCGTGCTGCAACATTCTTTATGCGGGCATCAGAAACGAGCTATAAGGCTGGGGTGATGAGCGGGGCATTGCTGATAGTAGACTGCTCATTACAGCCTTGTGACGGATCATTATTAGTCTGTGCAATGGATGGTGAATTCAGGATAAGGCGTTATCGCAAGCATCCTGACCCACATCTTGAGAGCGTGGATACCGGCAGAAAAGAACCAGTACCTGAAAGCGACGATTCATACTGTTGTTCGAGTCCAATATTCGGAGTGATCACATACATTATCAATGATGCACGTTCTGGAGAATTTGATGACTGTCCGGTGATGTAAGAAGCGGTGCGCACCAGGAAGTCTTACAAACGGATCGGTAGCGATAATGCCCAGGGAATGACGCCTCGTAAAGCAGGGGGGTGTCATTTCTGGAAGAAGCTACGTAAAAGTGGGTCTGATGCGGGGGCAAAATTGGGGGCAAAATTCATTTTGGGGCGTATTTTGGGGCGATGAAATGACCTACATTGCCCGATATTGTCCATTACCGTTCTTTTGCAACTAACTGATTTTATGATAATTGAATGAATTTCCTGAAATTAAAAAATCAGTTTCGTAGTTTAACGCTGATTATGCGATCGACAAATCTCAGCCATAAAAAAACCAACAGCAATAGGTTGGTTTCCTTGAGGATCTTTGTCGGCACAAGAGGGTTTTTAACGTCTGGCCTCTGGCATTCTATGATGGCTATTGTAAGCCGAAATATCTTTTAAGACCGTCGGTAAGCACTTCAGTAGCAACAGTAACTCCAATGCCCAGCGTACCATTGGCCGCTTTTGTTATAACATTGGAGAACCAAGTGCTAACATTTTTGCCATAGGTATTGCTACGAGGCGAGATTGGACCATCTGCAATAATTGCCGCTTCCAGAGCATTAACGTCAGTTTCACTAATACCATTCTCTGTGAGAGATTTTTTTAAGGCGGAGAGATCACCTTTGCATACTTGATTATTGATAGTAAAAGAGTTCTCATGCCCTAAATTTATTACAGTGTTATCACCGAAGATGGCACTATGAAAAATAGAATCTGTATCGACTTTGCTTAGTTTATCCGCCATGCTTTTCTCCTCTGGCATTCCAGCGGTTTGGTCTGAAAGCTCTAATAAGAAACTCAATAAGCGTGAGCGTACTTGCGTTAAAATTCCCGTAAAACTATGAAGTGCGATTTCCTTGTAACATGATGTTATTTCATAACTATCTTCAATAGACTTGCAGTATTTTATACGGGCTACATCTATTGGAATATGTTGTTGTAGGTTTTTGTTGTCGCCTGCGTTTATAACCAACTGCTCAATTTGGCTAATCGACATTGTTACTACGGATTCGTGAGCATCCTTATATTCCTTATCGTTTAAGTAAGCGACAGGAAGTTGAAGGCCATTGTAATGGCGGTAGCCATTGTTAAGGTTACCAAGAATTCTAGCCTTAACTACTCTGTATTCAGGGGCATCTTTGACAGAGGGGTAACCATTTATTTCGTGATCTATCCAAGATGATAGATCTTTTTTACCTATAGAGAAGAGGAATACCTTTGTTTGCAGCAAGGCATTAGTCGTTCCTTCCTCGCCGTTACTCAGAAGGGTAATGATATCCTGTAGCTGGATCATAAGCTTTCCCCACAAAAAAAGCCCGCATCAGCGGGCTTTTGCTAGCTCAGGAGCCGCGGCTCCTTTACGTATCCTTTTTTGTCCCCTCACCGTCTGGTCGGTGTCCTGCTGAGACTGCTAACTTCCTGTTATTGCTAGTGATGTCCTATCACTGTCCAATCATGATTGGTGGAGCTGGCGGGAGTTGAACCCGCGTCCGAAATTTCTACATACTAATTAAAACATAATGAAATCATGGTTTTTGTTTATAAAACAATTTGTTAGTTTTTAGCGGTATGTAAGGGTTTTAGCCGGTTTTGGTGTTGCGCCGCCATTTTGCCGCCAAAATTATATTCCTCGTGAGAAGTCTTTCCAGCATCACTCACTGGGATATCGAAAGCTTGTGCTGAGAGTAAAAAAATACTTAAAAGAGACAACTATATCGCATCATATATATCTTTGGCGCATGACCGTAGTTTTCTGCATTTATTAATTAACTCTGGGTGTGTGTTCTTTGTTACACCAATTATATTGAGTATCTCAGATAAGACTATATATAGTTTGTGGCAAAAAATAAACAATTCAACGGTTGCTATTTTTAATTGGATTTCTTTATTTTCAATCTTTGCATCGAAGAACCTGTAATATGCAATATATTCATCAAGAGCAATGTATTTGCAGATTGAGAGTAACCCATTTTTTATTTTTAAAAGGTCGGCATCTTTCTGCGTAACACCTGTGATTTTTTTTTGATTAATGACTTTCTCGTCAAAAGCGTTGAATGTGTCCAAAGATTTATCTATCAGACGTTCCATTATTTGTAGTGTTTTCTTTGATGGTACATATTGTGGTCCAAATTCAGGCGAAGATTCCGGATAGAATTTTTCATAAAGACTGTTTGGTCTACCAACATATACGCTTAGTTCATTTATTTTTTCAATATAAATATTTAATTTTTCGTTTGGTGACGTCCTTATTGGTCTGCTGGCATTGACTTTTGAAAAATTTTCGACGTATGATTTGTTATGTGCATAATACATATCAGATAGATTTTTTTCTTCTGATAGTTCTATTTGTTTTTTTATTTGGAACGTTCTATGGACGTTAGCTGCTAGCGCTCCTAAGGGCAATGTTAAACTGAGAATTAGCAATGGCAATTTGCTGATTTCTAGGAAAACACCCATTCCTTTACTATCAAATTGTGGAGTGTGTCCGTTCCATGATAAGTATCCAAAATACAAAAAACTTAAAAAAGGCGCTAATATAGCAATATGGAAAGGTGTCTGTTTTAATAATTGTTCATGATTGAAGGTGTAATATTTTCTTTTAATGATAAAGTAAATGGCAATCCCAATAAGGGCGAGATAAATCCACAATGGTGTGAGTGAAATTAAGTAGTCAGTCAAACACATATTAGTCTCATTTCAGGTTGTATAAAGGATTTTTAGTCACAGCATCTTCTAAATGCTCTGGTGAAAAATGCGAGTATATCATGGTCATTTTTATATCAGAGTGACCAAGTATATCGCGCAACACCAGTATGTTCCCACCATTCATCATAAAATGGCTTGCAAATGTATGACGCAGCACGTGGGTACACTGGCCCTCTGGTAACTCGATACCAGCTCGCTTTACTGCTCGTTCGAAGGCTTTTCTACAAGGGGTGAATAACTTCCCTCTACCCTTAGGGAGTTCGTCATACAGATCTTGAGAAATCGGCACGGTACGGTTTTTCTTACCCTTGGTCTTGGTATAAGTGATGCGATATTTTGATATTTGATGGCCCTGTAAGTTTTCGGCTTCACTCCATCGCGCGCCGGTGGCAAGGCATATTTTTGCAACCATCAGTAGGCTCGGGCTTTGAGAATCTACGCAGGCTTCCAGCAGGCGCTTAATTTCTTCAGGCGTCAGGAACGCCAGTTCACCTTCTGCGATTTTAAATGTTGGCAGCCCGGCGAGAGGATTGGGGGCTGACCAGTGCCCTAACTTTTTTAAAGTCCCAAAAACTGATGACAGGTTGCGGTGTTCGAGGTTTACCGTTCGGGGCTTAACTGGTGACATAAGTGCATCATATTCATTTCGCACTTCACCCTTTAGCCGTGCTTCGCGGTATTTAGTAAAGTCACCAGCTGTCAACTCTGAGGCAATAGGATCGCCCAGCCCATTGCAGATAATCTTCAGTTTTGCAATAAGGCGCTTAGGGTCTGCGAGCGTCTGGCCGTATAAAGAGTGCCACTGCTCAATCAATTCTGACAAACGCCGCCGATCTTCCTTTTCACCCAGCCAAGGCTTTTTGTTCACTTCATCCATGGTGAAGTTTTCGAATGCTACAGCCTCGCCCTTTGTCGCAAATTGCTTGCGCACACGCTTGCCGTCACGCCCGTTAGGGTAACACTCGCACAACCATTTTCCGTTCGGCTGTTTTCTGATGGTCATATCAAAGGCTCTTAATGATTTTCAATGCGCGGCCAACAACCTCGATATCATCCAAGCTGCACTCAAAAGAAGAGTCATCTTGATGCACAACTAATCTGTTTCCCGGAAGGCGAGTTAGCTTAACAATACTCTTTATCCCGTCGATATCGACCAACCACATCCCATTCACTGGTGGTGTCTGGTTACGGTCAACTAAATATGAATCGCCAGTGGTATTTACGAGAAGCAACTCGTTTGAGCTAGGGGGAAGCAGGCTGCTATCAATGATGGCCTTCCCGGCTTCAACCAACGAGCCTCCTATAAGGGTAGCCTTGTCGATCTCTGGCGATACAAGTTCAGAAAGAGGTTTTACCTTGCTGGAGTTCACGAAATTGATACTTTTGTTATCATCAATTTTTGCTCTTGGCTCGCCTTGTCCTGTGGTTAGCCAGAGTAAAGAAACACCTGTTTCGAGAGCGCACTGGATTACCCATTCTGCTGGAAAGCTGTCCCTTAAGTATCTGTTTGCCATGGTGCTTTTAGATGCACCAAGGTGATCGCATAGCTGCTGTCTGGATTTGAAATCATAGGCAGCTATCAACCTATGGATAGCCTCTCTACCCCCTGTATTCTCGCCAGCTTTCACCTGTATCATTTTTTAACCCTATTGACGTATCAAATATTGGATCGTAGTATCTCTATTGTTCAAATGTTAAATCACATAAAACAAGATAAAACGACATAAACCAAACCTTAACTGAGAGATATTGCACTATGAGCACTGATATTTCAATTCGTGTACCAAAAGAGATGGCTACGCCTGCGGAATTCGCCGAATGGGAAGGCATTTCACGCGGTTCTGTTTATCAAAAAATCCACCATGGCCAGCTGGCTAAGTACATGGTTAAAAAAGATAAAAATAAGGGCCGCGTAAGCTTGCGTTATCTGATGTACAAAACCGATCAGGTTCGTGAGTCCCTTGGTCATTCCAACTTCCGCGTTGTTGTCGGTCAGTAAGTTCAATTATGAGAACTTTCTAAGAGGCTTACATGTTTGATTATAAGATTTCCAAACATCCACACTTTGAAGAGGCCTGCCGGGCTTTCGCACTGCGTCACAACATAGCGAAGCTGGCAGAACGCGCGGGAATGAATGTCCAGACGCTGCGTAACAAGCTGAACCCGGACCAGCCGCATCAGCTCACACCGCCTGAAATCTGGCTGCTTACCGATCTCACTGAGGACTCTACCCTGGTTGACGGCTTCCTGGCACAAATTCACTGCCTGCCATGTGTACCGATGAACGAAGTGGCAAAAGAGAAGCTGCCGCATTACGTCATGAGCGCCACCGCTGAGATAGGGCGCGTTGCTGCCGGCGCCGTTACTGGCGATGTGAAAACCACTGCCGGACGCCGTGATGTGATCAGCAGCATTAACTCAGTGACTCGCCTGATGGCACTGGCTGCCATTTCCATGCAGGCCCGCCTGCAGGCCAACCCCGCTATGGCAAGTGCGGTGGACACCGTAACGGGCCTTGGCGCTTCGTTCGGCATCATCTGAGGTGATTATGCTGACTAAAGAACCCTCATTCGCATCGCTTTTAGTTAAACAAAGCCCGGCAATGCACTGCGGACATGGCTGGATTATCGGGAAAGATGGCAAACGCTGGCACCCGTCCCGCTCTCAGGACGAACTGCTGGCAGGGCTGACCACTACCAAACAGGTGAAACCATGGCTATTGAAGGCGCTGCTGCGACTGTTCCATTAAGCCCGGGTCAACGTCTGGAAGGGCTAAACCGCATAGCGGAATTAAGGGCAAACGTGTTTGGTCTGAAAATTGAGCCAGAACTTGAAAGGTTTATTAAAGATATGAGCGACCGACGCGATATAAACCATAAACAAAATGAGCGAGCACTGGCAGCCATATTCTTTATGGCAAAAATTCCGGCAGAACGTCACGGCGTCAATATTAGTGATCTGACTACTGACGAAAAACGGGAACTGGTTAAAGCAATGAATCATTTTCGTGCAGTGGTGAGCTTATTTCCCAAACGGCTAACCATGCCGAATTAACCGACAACAAAAATTTATGGCGTAAACCCGCCGGGCATTCTTATGCCTAAATTCAGGAGTAATGAATATGCGAAATATCGAAACCCGCACCACTAAAACCGGACCAGATGATGCTGGCCTGAACCAGATGCTGATTGAAGCGCGCAAAGAAGAACGCCGTGGCCGTGCTGATGTAATGGCAGCCCGCATGGAATCCATTGCTGCCCGTATCGTGTCGCGCCAGCTCAATCACACGGAAGCGGCGGAGCTGCTGCGTGAAGAAGCGGTGAAGATTCAGAACGAAGCTCAGGAGATCCACTGATGGCCGATTCTATGGACCTCGTACAGCAGCGCGTTGAGGAGCAACTGCAGCGCCACATCCACAATGCCCGCAGCCGAAAGGTTGGGGCTTCTTCACTGGAGTGTGAAAGCTGCGGAATTGTCATTCCAGAAAAACGCCGAGCCGCCGTACCGGGCTGTGATCTCTGTGTTACCTGTCAGGAAATCGCAGAGCTTAAAGGCAAACACTACAACGGAGGTGCTGTATGAGCACCATCCTGAAATGGGCGGGCAATAAAACTAAAGTCATGCCCGAATTGATTAAGCACCTTCCTGCTGGTCCGCGACTGGTTGAACCTTTCGCGGGTTCGTGCGCTGTGATGATAGCGACAGACTATCCTCATTATCTTGTTGCGGATATTAATCCTGATTTAATAAATCTATATCAGGAGATTTCCCGCAACACTTCTGATTTTATTGAACGGACCAAACATCTGTTTCAAATGTTCAATAGTGAAGACGGTTATTATGATAGCCGTGATTCATTCAATTATGATAAAGACCCTGATTGGCGTGCGCCTCTTTTCTTATTCTTAAACCGACACTGTTACCGCGGCCTTTGCCGCTATAACAAAAAGGGCGAATTTAACGTGCCCTACGGTAATTATAAAAATCCGTATTTTCCTGAGAATGAAATACGCGCTTTTGCTGAAAAAGCTACCCGCGCCACGTTCATCTGCGCCAGCTATGACGAAACTTTGACATTATTGGTGCCTGGGGATGTTATTTATTGCGATCCGCCTTATGACGGTAATTTTAGTGGCTATCACACTGCCGGTTTTACTGAGGACGATCAGTATCATCTGGCCTCTATTCTTGAGCGCCGTGCATCAGAAGGCCATCCGGTCATCGTTTCGAACAGTGACACTTTCCTGACTCGTTCCCTGTATCGCAATTTCACTCATGACCGCATTAACGTAAAACGCAGCATCGGTGTTGCTGCAGGCAAAGGGAAAACCGCAGACGAACTGATTGCTGTACTCAAACCGAGAGTATGGGCTGGCTTTGATCCAGCAGGCGGCCCTGATTGCTCTGTCGTGCATGAGGTGCGCGCGTGAGTCATCACGAAGTTAAAAAGCACGGCGGCGCAGATGATTCCGCCGCTGCTTTTACCTGGAATGCACCTAAAAAGGCGATTAACCCCTATCTGTACCCGGCGGAAGTTACGCCGGGTTCTGAGCTTTCAAACCTGATTACTCTCTATGCTGCGGATAACGAGCAGGAACAGCTGCGCCGCGAGGCCCTGAGTAATGAGGTCTGGGAGCGCTATTTCTACAATGAATCCCGTGATCCTGTTCAGCGAGAAATGGAGCAGGACCAGCTGATAAGCCGCGCCAAAATGGCCCGCGAACAGCAGCAATTCAATCCCGATCTGGTCATTATTGCTGACGTGAGCGCCCAACCGGCGCACATCAGCAAGCCTCTGCTCGAAAGGATTAAATATTTCCAGAGCCTGGGTAAACCAAAGGCATATTCTCGTTATCTGCGGGAAACCATCAGGCCGTGTCTTGAACGGCTGGAGCAAGTGCGTACCAGTCAGGTTTCCGCCTCCTTCCGTTTTATGGCGAGCCAGGACGGGATGGAGGGCTTGCTGGTTCTGCCAGAAATGAATCAGGAGCAGGTCAAACGGTTATCCACCCTGGTAGCCGCACATATGAGCATGTGTCTGGATACTGCCTGCGGTGAGCTGTTTACGGATGATGACGTTACGCCGGAAGAGATCCGCCGGTCATGGGAAAGGGTCGCCGTTGAAGCTATGCGCCTTGATGTTATACCGCCTGCATTTGAACAGTTGCGCCGTAAAAAGAACCGCCGCAACCCGGTCCCGTATGAGCTTATTCCGGGTTCACTGGCCCGTATGCTTTGTGCGGACTGGTGGTATCGCAAGATGTGGCAGATGCGGTGTGAATGGCGGGAGGAGCAGCAGCGAGCTGTTTGCCTGGTTAACAAAAAGGCGTCCCCGTATGTCAGCTATGAAGCTGTGATCCACAAACGCGAACAGCGCCGTAAATCACTGGAGTTTTTCCGCTCGCATGAGCTGGTTAACGCCGAAGGTGACACGCTGGATATGGAAGAGGTGGTAAACGCCAGTAGCAGCAATCCGGCGCACCGGCGCAACGAAATGATGGCCTGTGTTAAGGGGCTGGAGCTTATCGCAGAAATGCGTGGCGAATGCGCCGTGTTCTATACCATCACTTGCCCGTCACGCTTTCACGCGACGCTCAATAACGGCAGGCCTAACCCGAAATGGACCAGTGCCACGGTCCGGCAGAGCAGCGATTACCTGGTGAATATGTTCGCCGCCTTCCGTAAGGCGATGCACAAAGCCGGGCTGCGCTGGTATGGCGTCCGCGTTGCCGAGCCACACCATGACGGCACCGTGCACTGGCATCTGCTGTGCTTCATGCGCAAAAAAGACCGTAAATCCGTCACCGCGCTGCTGCGTAAATTCGCCATTCGTGAGGACCGGGAGGAGCTGGGCAATAATACCGGGCCGCGCTTCAAGTCTGAGCTTGTTAACCCGCGCAAGGGTACACCGACCAGCTATATCGCCAAATACATCAGCAAGAATATCGACGGGCGCGGGCTGGCGCAGGAAATTAGTAAAGAAACAGGCAAATCACTGCGCGATAACGCTGAGAACGTAAACGCCTGGGCTTCGCTGCACCGTGTTCAGCAATTCCGTTTCTTTGGTATCCCTGGCCGTCAGGCGTACCGCGAGCTGCGCTTGCTGGCTGGTCAGGCTACCAGGGCGCAGGGTGACCAGAAGGCAGGCGCGCCGGTACTGGAAAACCCGCGTCTGGATGCGGTGCTGGCTGCAGCTGATGCTGGCTGTTTTGCCACCTACATCATGAAGCAGGGCGGCGTCCTGGTTCCCCGCAAACATCACCTTGTCAGAACTGCCTATGAGCTGAACGACGAGCCGAGCGCCTACGGCGATCATGGTGTTCGTATTTATGGTATCTGGTCCCCGATCATTGAGGGCCGGATCTGCACGCATGCAGTGAAGTGGAAAATGGTTCGTAAAGCCGTTGACCTTCAGGAGGCGACAGCCGACCAGGGCGCTTGCGCCCCTTGGACTCGTGGCAATAACTGTCCCCCTGTTGAAAATTTGAACCAAACAGGCGGGGATCTACCCGAGATTAAATCCATGAATGACAAGGAGCTGCATGAGTACCTGCACAGCATGGGCCGGAAAGAACGCCGTGAGCTGACCGCAAGGCTGAGGCTCGTTAAACCGAAGCGGAAAAAGGAATACAAACAGAACATTTCGGATCAGCAGCGCCTTCAGCTTGAGTATGAACTGCAGTCCAGAGGGTTCGATGGCAGTGAATATGAGGTTAATTTACTTGTACGCGGCGGCAGCCTTCCGTCAGGGGGTGGCTTGCGCATCTTTTACCAGAACGGGCGGCTGCGTGAGGATGACAAGTGGCGGCAGTATTACTGACCAACCAAAAAAATCCTGTTTTTGACTCATGTCAGGGCTTTCTTATTGAAGGCCAAAAAAGCGTTTTACATTTAGAAATCGGTACTATACTGTATATATAAACAGTGTGTATACATACAGTTATATTGTGTAAGTGGCCGTAATAGGAGGGAAAATGCAGGATTATCTTTTGGAGTCATTGAAACTTCAGCGCATTGATTTTTTCATAAAGCTGGTAGCGGCAAGTGAGTGCAGCGACGAAGAAAAGCGGCTGGCTATCCAGTGGGTTTCTGAGCTGACTGACGAGCTGATGGCGAAAATTCGCAACCATGAATACAGCCGCACAATGGACGTTACCAGTTAGGGAAAAATCTATGCGCATTGAAATAATGATCGATAAAGAGCAGAAAATTAGCCAGGCGCTGTTAGAAGCACTTGAATCCGAGCTTTACCGAAACTTGCGCCCCCTCTACCCAAAAACAGCTATCCGAATCCGCAAAGGTAGTGCCAATGGCATTGAACTTAGTGGGGTAAAACAGGCTGAAGATAAGGAACGTGTAATGGAAATTCTGCAGCAGGTCTGGGAAGACGACAGCTGGTTGCACTAGCTAACGTTGTGGATGTCGGAACGTTGTTCTGGCATCCGCAAGGTTGAACAACGAGCATGCGAGGCGTTAGCAGTGGATAAATTGATTGCAGATCGGTACGTAAATAGGTTAATACGTAGCACTCTTAGAATAGGTTCACATTTTTGTTGTCTTATAATTAGAAGGTATCAAATTCCACGCGCCATACTCTGTGGCGTCTGAGGCATTAGGAGGTGTTATGTCTGAACTTCTTCGTAAAGTTCTCTCGGCTCCCGGTAGACTTATGCAGGATGTTATTCGTCAGGACGTGCAACAGTCTGATAATAGTAAGATTATTACAGATGCTAACGGTGCTGCGACTTTAAACATGAATAATAAACAGGTGCGAGAATCAATGCGCGCCAGAATGGAAGAGTTGGCTGCTAAAAGACAAGGATGAGGAATGGGGCCTTTAGTTATCATGGTCGTCTTGGTATGCGGGTTCTGGTACACGGAAAATCACTACCAGTCCCGCATCCGGCAAGCAAGAAGTAACGGTTGGAATTCATATTTTTATGTAGCCATGCATGGCTGCAAGTTTGCCATACAGGGCTTTACTCTGGTAGCAATTACCTTCATTGCTCTGTTAATCCTAAGCACAGTTATCAATATTTTCGGCTTCATATGGCCTAAGTTCCATGCAGATTTTTATTCATGGCTTACAGATATAAAGGTAATGTCTTATCCGCTGTTCTTTGTTTTGTCCATGGTTCTCGCTGTGTTTATTGCTTATGACCAAGGCAACAATGCACGCAAAGCACTTGAAAATGAAGAAATAAGGCAGACTGCGTATCGCGAGATGGCTGCCCAAGATGGGATTGAGTCCCTGCTTGTGCAGGCCATTGATGAAGGTAAACTTATCTTTGTCACCCTTAAGTCCAGAAAAGTTTACATTGGTTATGTTGCCGCCCCCCGGATGGAGCATCAGGAAACTCAACACCTTGCTCTCATACCATACATTAGCGGATATCGCGATAAAGATACGCTGCGCTACCATGAGCAGCATCGTTACTATGAACTCTATCTCAGCAAGAACATTACAGCAGATTCATCACCATTGAATCTCAAGCATTTTAGGCATGTAATCCCTATGGAACAGGTTGAAAGTATTTCAATTTTCGATACTGAAACCTATAAATCTTTCGAAGACTTCTCCACACCCGAACCAGTGAAGATAGAAAACTCTGGCAGTGCATGACTATGCTGCATGAAATCGCATGATCGTTTAAGGATCGTTTTTGCTTAGGCCCGCCAGAACTGGCGGGCTTTTGCTTATGTCATGCGCCTGCATGAAAACCGCTACCTAAAGCGGGCAGGCGTGGCGGGGATACGAGCGCGCGCAAAGGGGTGAAATAGCAAAAGTCCGGCGCAGCCTACGGCTCGCTGGCGGCTTCCAATTGAAAGGGTGAGGTGCAGCCGCAAAAAAAGAAGCGCCCCGCAGAAAGCTGTTGAGGTTGTTTATTGAGGGGATTGGCTTAAGCGGCAAAACATAACACTTGCAGCTTGCGCATGAATGTCTTATTTTGTGCGTGAGTCGTTAATGTTATGAGGTGTTTTATGGCTTTCAGAGCGGAAGAGGCAGCAGCAGCGAACTTCGAAAATGCTTACAGATATCTAGTTCCACAAGGTTCAAATCAGGAGATGCGTTCGAAGGTCAGGGCGAAGTTAGAGGAAATTGTTGAAGAGTGTGGGCCAGTAGTGGATGGGTATCCGGCATGGCATCCTTTTTTGTTGGAAAGAGATAAAGCTAACTGGGCGCCTACGGTTCCCAAAAATACTCCCAGCTTTAAATATTTGGATCACACGGTCTATTTCAGGAACGGTATTCTTACCTGTCCTTATGGCCATGATGTTGATGAATTTATAGCAGGTGTAAAACGTCTAAAGCACGGGGACGCCTATATCTCTATCGAAAAGATTGAAGACGTTGTGCTTTATCATGAAAACGCCGTCCCATTACTAATTAAATGCCATTGGCATTTTTCGGAAGATATGGAAGAAGATGGCACCATCCCAGCAAAAGCAGCAATTGGATTGATGCTTGAAAGCGAGGTTCCTAACTGGCGGCACGCAGTTTATTGTGAAAGTTGGGAAGATATGCGCGGGCAGTTGATGGGATATCCACACGGTGCCAGATCATCTCTATTTGTTAATCAGCAGACAGGGCAGAAAATGAAAAATTTCTGGAATCAGCTGATTAAGACCGGAGTTCTTGGGGAAGATCGATAAATTTTTGAGGTTTAGCAGCGCCTTTAACAAGCAGAGGCGCTGCTTATTAATTTTAGTTAGCGTTGGTTGTGTCTAGTCCCAGCGTGTATGGCTCGAAGCGGATCACCTCTTCGCCCAGCCAGTCATTTAGCTCTTGCAGGCGCTTCTGCAGCGGCATCAGCTCATTGCGCACAAAGACGCGGCTGGCCTTTTCCACGTCACCAAAGCCGCCGGTATTGTTGGGAATGATGCCCATCATCTGCGGCGGCACGCGGTGCGCGGCCATCATGTCATCCCGGCTCACATTCTTGATATTCAGAAATTCATCTTTTGCCGCTACCTCTGACAAAGGAATGATCTGAATCCCGTCTTTTTTGCCGTTGGGCGAGTACATGAACAGGTTGCGGAAATTACCCGGACCCTTGGCGCTTTTCATGGCCTGGCGGATATTGTTCACGTCCTCCTGGTTCTGCGCGGCGTCGGTCATGTACATGATAAAGCCCGCATGGCTGCCGTTAATGTAATACTTCCGGCGGAACAGCGTGGCGGACTCGTTGAGCAGGGCGGACGGAATGGCTGAGAGGTAGCCGGGCAGCCCGTAAACTTCCTGGTTAATGTCAGGCTCAAGAAGATGGAAAATGCTACCCGGCGTAAATTCGTAGGGCTGCGTGGTGAATCCGTATTGCACAAACCAGTATGTGTCCAGGTCAACGCCGCGGCGGGTGTATTTCGCCAGGGCTGGCTCCAGCGAGAGAACGCCGCCGAGCCGGTTGGTGCGTTTCTCAAGGTAGGCGTTGCCGAATACCAGGTAGTCCTGAACGAAACGGGAAAAAGCCTGCTGGCTGAGCAGGCGGTGCGGGATATAGGTGCTGCTGAGAATGTCACGCTTAACGGCAATCGGTGAACTGTGATGCACGGCGGCGCGGTAGGTGCGCGCCAGCCCGTCAAAACTCACCGGCGGCTCATACCAGCGGTCCATCTGCACGCACTCCACATAATCCAGCAATTCCCGGCGGTCCAGTACCGGGATCGGGTCGCCAAAGCTGAATGCTTCTGCAGATACGCCGCTACTCTGTTGAACGCTCTGTTTAGCTGCAGCGCGGTTTTTATTCCTCTTGCCCATCAAAAAATCTCCACAATGTTGCTGGTATTGGCGGCTTCGCCCTGCAGCGGTTCGTTAAACAGTGCGTGCATCGTTGCCCAGGCCAAATCTGCGTGGCTGGCTTCTTCGCTGCGGCTGGCTTCGTAGGTAGGGCGGTTGCCGCTGGCGGTAGTGGCGCGCCGGATAGCCATGAATGACTGCGCAATGTCGGTGTGTCCTGCGTCAAACTCCAGGCGGCGGTGGCTGATAATGTCGTATGCCTTGAGCACCAGGGCGTTTTTGACGTTGGGGTTGTAGACAAACTCCCGGACCGCCGGGAAGAACGCCTTCACGTTCTCATAGACGCCGTGGCCGACGCCGGTCGAGTCAATGCCGATATAGGTCACGTTGTATTGCTGCGTCAGCTTTTTGATCGCGTCAGCCTGGGCGCGGAAGTCCATCCCGCGCCACTGGTGCCGCTCAAGAATGCGGAACTTGCCGCCCGGCACCGTGGGCGGTGCCATGACCACGCACCCGGCGCTGTCGCCGTTCTGCGTACCTTTCGCCGGGTCATAGCCGATCCAGACTTCGCGCCAGCCAAACGGGCGCAGCGCCAGCGCCTGAAAATCGGACCAGACTTCCCAGCTGTCCACCATGCAGGCCTGCAGCTCGCTCAGCGGGAACACGGACGCCAGATCGTCAATAAACTCGCACATCAGCAGGTTCTGGTATTCGTCCGGGCTGTACTCCATGCGCAGCTGGTCGAGGTCGAAAAGGTTACAGCCACCGCGCACCGCATCTTCCACGGTGACGATCTGGCGGTACTGACCGTCCGGGCAGAGCAGGCCCGGGGCCAGATTGCTGTGGGTCAGGTCAATATCCACCTTGTCCGCTTTGGCGCGGCCCCGGTTGAACAGTGCGCCGGACCAGAACGGATAGGCGCTGTGGGTCAGGCTGGACGGTGTGGAAAAGTAGGTCTGCCGCCATTTTTTGTGAATGGCCATCCCGGATGCCACCTTGCGCAGCTCCTGGAATTTCGGTATCCAGAAATATTCATCCAGGTACAGGTTGCCGTGGTAGCTCTGCGCCGTGCGGGCGTTGGTGCCGAGGAAGTACAGGCACGCGCCGTTGCTGAGCGTCATCGGGTCGCCTTTCAGCTCCACATCAACCTCTTTTGCAAAGTCGATGATGTACTGCTTGAAAACGTGGGCCTGCGCCTTGCTGGCTGAGAGGAAAATCTGGTTACGGCCGGTAGTAATGGCGTCAATCAGTGCCTCCCGGGCAAAAAAGAAGGTTGCCCCAATCTGGCGCGATTTAAGCAGGTTGCGGATACGGTGGCGGTTGCCTGCCTCGTACCAGTGGCGCTGGTAGGCGAACATCGAGCTGTGGAAAACCTCCTGCAGCTTCTCGATCTGTTCGTCGGTGAAAACGTTCTTTTCAGGCTGACGGCGCGGACCTTTGTTGCGGTTGGCTACGTTCGGGTTTAAGTCAGCTTCGTTCCCGCCATCGTTGAATTTACCGATCCGTGCGTGGCGCTCTGACTGACGTGCCAGCAGGTCAATTTCCTTGAAGTCCTTCCCTTCTTTCTGCTCCTTCATAATGAGCTGGCAGTAACGCGCGGCGGTGGTGAGCTGCATCTGATCCAGCGGCCCATAGTCGCCCCACTTGTCGCGCTTCTTCCAGCTGTGAACGGTTGCAACTTTCTCGCCCAGCATCTCAGCAATGCGGGCTACGCGGTATCCCTGAAAGTAAAGCAGCATGGCCTGCCTACGGGGATCGAGGTCTGCGGGGGTCAGTGTCGTGTTCATGGCCCAAACATACGGCCTTGCCCGGCAGCTTTCCCCGGCTGCGGTTTGTGTGACGGGCGGTACAAGCGCCGCGCGTTGTTTCACTCCCCCCATCACCGCAACCATAAGGCTCCAGTAAGTTTTTTCTAACGGAGCACGGCTCATGACAGTGAAGACAAAGCGTTTTCGTATCGGGGTGGAAGGTGCCACCACCGACGGACGCGAAATCCAGCGCGAATGGCTGGAGCAGATGGCGGCCAGCTACAACCCGGCGGTCTATACCGCGCTGATTAACCTTGAGCACATCAAGTCCTATTCACCGGACAGCGCCTTTAACCGCTACGGCAGAGTGACCGGGCTGTTAGCTGAAGAAATTCAGGACGGCCCGCTGAAGGGCAAAATGGCGCTGTATGCCGACGTGGAGCCGACCAGCTCACTCGTTGAACTGGTCAAAAAAGGCCAGAAGCTTTTCACCTCCATGGAAGTCAGCCCGAAGTTTGCCGACACCGGCAAAGCCTACCTTGTCGGCCTGGCCGCCACTGACGATCCGGCGAGCCTGGGCACCGAAATGCTGACCTTCAGCGCCAGCGCCGCGCAAAACCCGCTGGCTCACCGCAAGCAGAATCCTGAAAACCTGTTTACCGCCGCCGAAGAAACGCTGATCGAACTGGAAGAAACCCAGGACGAAAAGCCGTCCCTCTTTGCCCGCGTCACCGCGCTGTTCACCAAAAAAGAGCAGACCGATGATGCGCGTTTTTCCGACGTGCACAAAGCCGTTGAGCTGGTCGCCACCGAGCAGCAGAACCTGAGCGAGCGCACTGATAAATCCCTGTCCGACCAGGACGCGCGCATTTCAGAGCTGGAGTCCTCGCTGCAGGAGCAGCAGGCCGCCTTTGCCGAGCTTCAGCAGCAGCTGAGCCGTGAAGACAGCCGTAAAGATTACCGCCAGCGCGCGCCGGGCGGTGACGCACCGGCTGGCACCCTGACCAATTGCTGATGGAGCATACAACCCGATGAAAAAGAAAACCCGCTTTGCCTTTAACGCCTACCTGCAGCAGCTGGCGCGCCTGAACAACGTAGAAGTTGAAGAACTTTCCAGCAAGTTCACCGTTGAGCCGTCCGTGCAGCAGACGCTGGAAGACCAGATCCAGCAGTCCGCCGCTTTCCTGACGCTCATTAATGTCTCGCCTGTTGATGAGCAGTCCGGCCAGCTGCTTGGCCTGGGCGTTGGCTCCACCATTGCCGGAACCACCGACACCACCACCAAAGAGCGCGAACCTACCGATCCGATGCTGATGGAGGACGTGGAATATAAATGCGAACAGACCAACTTTGACACGGTGCTGACCTACGCAAAGCTGGACCTGTGGGCGAAATTCCAGGACTTTCAGGTGCGTATCCGTAACGCCATCATCAAGCGCCAGGCGCTGGACCGCATCATGATCGGCTTCAACGGCGTGAAGCGCGCCAAAACCTCTAACCGCGCTGAAAACCCGCTGCTGCAGGACGTGAATAAGGGCTGGCTGCAGAAAATCCGCGAAGACGCGGCGGACCACGTTATGGGCAGCACCACCCAGGACGGCTCCACCACTGCAGGCGCGGTGAAGGTGGGCAAGGGCGGCGACTATGCCAACCTGGACGCCGTGGTGATGGATGCGGTCAATGAACTGATCGACGTAGTTTACCAGGACGATGACGAACTGGTTGTTATCTGCGGTCGTGAACTGCTGTCTGACAAGTATTTCCCGCTGGTCAACAAAGAGCAGGAAAACAGCGAGAAAATCGCCGCCGATCTGATTATCAGCCAGAAACGCATGGGCGGTCTGCAGGCGGTACGCGCGCCGTTCTTCCCGGCGAATGCCCTGCTGATCACCCGTCTGGATAACCTGTCCATTTACTGGCAGGAAGACACCCGCCGCCGTTCTGTTATCGACAACCCGAAACGTGACCGGATCGAAAACTTCGAATCCGTCAACGAAGCGTATGTGATTGAAGATTATCGCTGCGCGGCCCTGGTCGAAAACATCGAAATCGGTGATTTCACCACGCCATCTGCGCCGGAAGGTGGGGAGTAACGCATGAGCCTGAGTCCCGCACGGCAGCACCGCCTGCGCATTCAGGCCGAACAGGCCGCCCGCGAGGGCGGCAGTGTTCGCCATGCGTCCGGCTATGACCTGATGCTGCTGCAGCTGGCAGAAGACCGCCGCCGCCTTAAGGGTATCCAGTCCACCGTGAAAAAGGCGGAAATCAAGGTGGAGCTTCTGCCGAAGTATGCCGCCTGGGCGGAGGGCGTGCTGGCTGCCGGAGGTGCGCAGCAGGATGACGTGCTGATGTACGTGATGCTGTGGCGTATCGACGCCGGTGATTATGCCGGTGCGCTGGAAATCGGGCGTCATGCACTGCGCCATGGCTGGGTGATGCCGCTGGGCAACCGCAACGTGCAGACCGTTCTGGCGGAAGAAATGGCGGACGCCGCACAGAGCGCCCTGCTGGCAGCCACCAGTTTTGATGCCGATCTGCTCCTGCAGACGCTGGACCTGACAACCGATCAGGATATGCCGGACCAGTCCCGGGCGCGCCTGCACAAAGCCATCGGCGCGGTACTGACCGAAATTAACCCGGCTTCTGCCCTGAATCACCTTACCCATGCGCTGCAGCTCGATCCCCGCTGCGGCGTGAAAAAAGAAAAGCAGCAGCTGGAGCGCAGATTGCGCAGTGACAGCCGCTAACGAACGTGCCCCGCGCACGGGCGGCACGGGGTGGTGAAAGGCACTGCCACATCAAAACCCCGTCCACCGCCCACTATTTCAGGAGAAAGCCGCATGCAGTTTATTGCGCCAGAACAGGTCCCGGAACAGGCGGAAGTTATTAAAAATACGCCGTTCTGGCCTGACGTGGACCTGTCGGAATTTCGCAGTGTGATGCGCACTGACGGCACGGTGACGCAGCCGCGTCTGAGGCAGGTTGCGCTTACAGCAATATCAGAGGTTAACGCTGAGCTGTACGACTTCCGCAACCGTCAGCAGATGCTGGGCTACCGGGATCTGGCTGACGTGCCGGCGGAAATGCTGGACGGCAAAAGCGAGCGCATTCAGCACTATCTTAACGCCGTCTATTGCTGGGCGCGCGCCGTGCTCAATGAGCGTTACCAGGATTATGACGCCACGGCGTCCGGGGTGAAGCGAGGGGAGGAACTGGCGGAGGCCAGCGGCGATCTGTGGCGTGATGCCCGCTGGGCTATCAGCCGGGTGCAGGATGCACCGCACTGCACGGTGGAGCTTATCTGATGAAAGTGCGTGCGCACCAGTATGACACGGTGGACGCGCTTTGCTGGCGTCATTACGGGCGTACGCAGGGTGTCACCGAGCAGGTTCTGCAGGCAAATCCGGGGCTGGCTGAGTATGGCCCTTTTTTACCGCACGGGCTGCAGGTGGAGCTGCCGGACATTCCGGCGACAACCACGGCGCAGACCGTCCAGCTATGGGACTGAATTATGACGCTTGAACGAATCAGCGCCTTTATCACTTACTGCATCGCTGTTTTGCTGGCATGGCTGGGCGATCTGTCGCTTAAGGATGCTTCAACGGTTGGCGGCGTGCTGATTGGTGTGCTGATGCTGGCTATCAACTGGTATTACAAGCACAAAACCTACCAGCTGCTGCGCGACGGGCAAATCACGCGGGGGGAATATGAATCCTTCAATCGTTAAACGCTGCCTTGTCGGAGTGGTGCTGGCTATCGCCGCCACGCTGCCCGGTTTCCAGTCGCTGAATACCTCTGTTGAGGGGCTGAAGCTGTTAGCCGATTTCGAGGGGTGCCGCCTGCAGCCTTATCAGTGCAGCGCGGGTGTCTGGACCGACGGGATCGGCAATACGTCCGGCGTGGCGCCCGGTAAAACCATTACGGAGCGGCAGGCGGCGCAGGGGTTAATCAGCAATGTGTTGCTGACGGAAAAAAGGCTGGATGCCTGCCTGAAGGTCAGACCCCCGCAGCATGTTTACGATGCGCTGGTAAGCATCGGCTTCAACGTGGGTACCGGCGCAATATGCCGATCCTCCATGGTGTCCTACATCAACCGCCAGCAGTGGTGGCAGGCATGCAACGAGCTGCCGCGCTGGGTTTACGTCAACGGTAAGAAAAATAAAGGGCTGGAGAACCGCCGCGCGCGGGAGTTGGCCTGGTGCTTAAAAGGAGCGTAATACAATGAAAAAGAAACTTATGAACGTGTTTTTTCAGATCGCCTGGGTGGTGTTGTTGATGGCCGCGCTGTTTTATCCACGCAGTAGCGCCCCGGTCCTGGTTGTTGCCGCTGTCTGGGTTATGAGCCTTTTAACCTGGGCGCTGACCTTATGTGGCGTGCTTGGCGCAATTGCCGGAGGTTCAGCAAAACAGTCCATCAAAGAGTTGCTCAGGAAATTCTTTGCTGCGCCGGATAAGCCGTTGCTCAGCTGGCTGATGAAAATCCTGATTGTTGTCTGCCTGGCGTGGTCCGGCTGGGTGATCACCCTGGTGTTTTATTTACTGACGCTGTTGGTTTACCGGGTTGCCCGTTCTCAGCTGTCAGAGACGGCAGCAGCCTGATGCGGGCGCTGGCGGTAGTGCTGGCGTTGACGCTTGCGGCGCTGGGCTGGCAGTCGTGGCGGCTTAACAATGCCAGCCACACCATCGAGACGCAGGGCGCGGCGCTGAAAAGCAAAGCGCAGGAACTGACGAAGAAAAACAGCCAGCTGATCGGCCTTTCCATTCTGACTGAAACCAACAGCCGGGAGCAGACGCGGCTTTATGCGGCGGCGGAGCAGACCTCCGCGCTGCTGCGTAACCGTCAGCACCGGATAGAGGAACTGAAACGTGAAAATGAGGATTTGCGCCGCTGGGCTAGCACTCCTTTGCCTGCTGACGTTATCAGGTTGCGGGAGCGTCCGGCCCTCGCCGGAGGTGCAGCTTACCGTGAGTGGCTGTCCCAGAGTGACGCAGTGCCGCCTGGAAAGGTCAGCGCCGCGCAGTAACGGCGATCTGAATGCGGTGCTGGATGAAACGGAGGCCGCCTGGGCGGCGTGTGCTGACAAAGTAGACACGATAATTGCGTGCCAGGAGCGAGACAGTGAACAAGCCGCAGTCTTTACGCAGCGCCCTGAATAAGGCGGTGCCGTATGTCCGCAGTAACCCGGACAAACTGCACCTGTTTGTGGATAACGGCTCACTGGTGGCAACCGGGGCCAGCTCCATGTCATGGGAGTACCGCTACACCCTGAACGTGGTGATCGAGGATTTCAGCGGGGACCAGAATCTGCTGATGGCTCCCGTTCTGCTCTGGCTCACTGACAATCAGCCGGATGCAATCAATAACCCTGAGCTGCGCGAAAAGCTGTTTACCTTTGACGTGGATATTCTGCGCAATGATGTGTGCGATATCAGTCTGAACCTGCAGTTGACGGAGCGAGTGCTTGTAAGCACAGACGGGGGCATGTCGAGCGTGGAGGCGGTGCCGGAACCGGACGTAGCGGAAGAGATGTGGACGGTGAAACATGGGTGAGCTACAGAGGGTGGATGACTGGCTGGCAGCGTTGCTGGCGAATCTTGAGCCTGCCGCGCGCAGCCGCATGATGCGGCAGCTGGCGCAGGAGCTGCGCCGCACGCAGCAGCAAAACATCAGGCTGCAGCGCAATCCCGACGGAAGCGGCTATGAGCCGCGCCGGGTCACGGCACGCAGTAAGAAGGGGCGAATTAAGCGCCAGATGTTTGCGAAACTTCGCACCACTAAATACCTGAAAACAACAGCCAGTGCGGATTCTGTCAGCGTGCAATTTGACGGCTCAGTGCAGCGCATTGCCCGCGTTCACCATTATGGCCTGCGTGATCGAACCAGTCGCAAAGGGCCGCAGATCCGCTACTCACAGCGCCGCCTGCTGGGTGTAGACGACAAGAGTGAAGAAATTACTAGTGATATCCTTTTGCGCTGGTTTATCAAAAACTGATTTCTAATTCATCTAATTTATTTCTCGCGTTATCCAGGTTGATTTCGTCATGGATTGCTTTTCCTGCCCCATCAGCGGAAGGATATATACTTGCCGCACTAAATCCAGCTTTATTGAGAAGCAAGTATGCTTTATATGTTTCTTTTATAGGGAGTGTATATTTGAAAAATACCGGATGTTGATAATCTCTTGAAAGTTGATCAAGCCCATGTATAACTGCTGGCTGTCCTCTACCTCCAGTATGCGGGTGAACACTAAAAAGTCCGAATTGCGCAGCAAGATGTGGGCTAATTGAGCCTGCTGAAGAATGCAACCTTATTTGCGGATGAAGGTTTATACGTTCTCTATTAAATGCCCATACGGCTAATTTGCTGGTTGGTGTCCATTTTTCATAATTAGCAATACATGAACTGACAGCAAAATAAATTGCTATATACGGAACTCGTGTCCAATCTAAAAGTCTGGTTGGCACACCATGGTGTTGTGCTAAGGCCATTACATCCAAAACCTCTGGATTAGGCCATGAGGAAGGGTTTGTAAGCCAGTAGTCCTGAAAACCAATGTCTAAATGTGCCCTACGAAAGTCTGGGCTATCACCAGGAATACGGATTCCGACTCTGTCACAATGTTTAACAAATGACATAAGAGTTATTATCTCACTTGCAACTATATCATCTGATGTTGATGCTGTTCTTCTTGCCAGGTATCGTGATGGTTTTCGAAGCGCTGATGGTATCAAACTCCAGTCAGCATTACCTTGCCCTCTATAAACAATGTTATCAATACAGTTTTGGTCAATCTGTTTTGTAGGGGATAAAGCATCCCATAGTTCATCCGCATTACTGTATTCACGTAGTTCGTAGGTTGGATATTTTCTAGAATTCATTTTCTTCATTTATAGCTTTGTGTGGAGTTCCATACAAGTTATCACACTGCATTTCAAAAGTAGCTAATGGCAATCTTAAGCCATGAATGCACAACTGACCGAAATCATGCGCCTTATCACCAACCTGATCCGCACCGGCACCGTGACCGAAGTGGACCGGGAAAACTGGCTGTGCCGGGTAAAGGTGGGCGAGCTAGAAACTAACTGGATTAACTGGCTGACACTGCGTGCCGGTGGCGGTCGCACCTGGTGGTGTCCGTCCCTGGATGAACAAGTGGTGGTGCTGAGCCTGGGCGGCAATCTGGAAACCGCTTTTGCGCTGCCTGCCATTTACTCCAATCAGTTTGCACCGCCGTCGAATTCTGTGGACGGCTGTGTAACGGAATACCCGGACGGAGGCTGGTTTGAATATGAACCCGCGACCGGCCGCTGGCACGTCAAAGGTATCAAATCAATGGTGATAGAGGCGGCTGACAACATCACCCTGAAAACCGGTGAGTTTGTTGTGGAAGCAAGCAACACGCGCATAAACAGCCAGGTGGTGATCAATGGTGGCGTCACCCAGGGCGGCGGTGCCATGAGTTCTAACGGGATCGTGGTGGATAACCATGCCCATATCAAAGTTATGAAAGGCGGCGATACCTCGGGAGGCCCGGTATGACGCTCTATATCGGCATGAGTCAGGGTAACGGCAGGGCTATCACTGATACGGAACACCTGCGCCAGTCAGTACGGGATATTCTGCTGACCCCGCAAGGGAGCCGAATTGCGCGCCGGGAATATGGCTCCCTGCTGTCTGCCCTGATAGACCAGCCACAGAACCCGGCGCTGCGTCTGCAGATCATGTCTGCGGTCTACGTAGCCCTGAGCCGATGGGAGCCACGGCTTACGCTGGATTCCATCACTATCAGCAGCAGCTTTGACGGCTCAATGGTGGTTGAGCTAACCGGGAAGCGCAATAACGGCGCGTCTGTATCCCTTTCAGTGCCAACAGGAGCAGATAATGGCAGTAATTGACCTTTCCCAGCTCCCGGCCCCGCAGATTATTGAGGTGCCGGACTTTGAGGCGCTGCTTGCTGAGCGCAAGGCAGCTTTTGTAGCCCTTCATCCGGTGGATGAACAGGACGCGGTGCGGCGCACACTTGAGCTGGAATCTGAACCCGTCACCAAATTACTGCAGGAAAACACATACCGGGAAATCCTGCTGCGTCAGCGAATCAATGAGGCTGCGCAGGCGGTCATGGTGGCTTATGCCATGGGTAGTGATCTCGATCAACTGGCAGCCATTAATAACGTAAAACGACTTACGATCATTCCCGGAGACCCGACGGCGATTCCGCCGGTTCAGGCGGTGATGGAGTCTAATAATGATTTACGCCAGCGCATACCGGCGGCAATGGAGGGTTTGAGCGTGGCTGGCCCATCTGCTGCCTATGAATTTCACGCGCGCAGTGCTGATGGCCGTGTGGCTGATGCGTCAGCTATCAGCCCGACACCGGCAAATGTCACCGTTACCATACTTTCCCGCGAAGGAGATGGAACGGCAGCGGCAGACCTGCTCGCTGTTGTGGCTGCTGCGCTCAATGATGAAAGTGTGCGCCCGGTGGCTGACCGGGTAACAGTGCAGTCTGCCTCCATCGTGAATTATACGATTAATGCCCAGCTCTATCTCTATCCAGGGCCGGAGGCGGAGCCTATTAAAGCGGCCGCTATTGAGCGATTGCAATCCTACATTAAAGCTCAGGCACGGCTGGGACGTGATATCCGCAGATCTGCCATTTACGGTGCGCTCCATGTGGAAGGAGTCCAGCGTGTAGAGCTGACCGCGCCTGCAGTTGATGTGGTGCTGGATAAATCAAAAGCGGCTTACTGCACAGCAGCAACCGTAACCATCGGGGGAACGGATGAATAGTCTGCTTCCTCCGGGATCGTCTGTCCTTGAGCGCCGACTGGCGCAGGCCTGCAGCGATATCAGCAACCTTGATGTGCCACTGCGTGACCTGTGGAACCCCTGGAGATGCCCGGTGAAGTTTCTGCCCTATCTGGCGTGGGCGTTTTCGGTTGACCGCTGGGATGAAGCCTGGGCAGAGAACGTCAAGCGCCAGGCTGTCAGTGACGCCTTTTTCATTCACCGCCGCAAAGGGACGCTTGCCGCTATCCGCAGTGCGGTTGGCCCGCTTGGGCGAATCATCGGTATTACGGAATGGTGGGAAAACAATGCCACGCCTGGCACGTTCGAACTGGACATTGGAGTGCCGGAAAGCGGTATGACGCCAAACATGAATATCGAAATGGACCGACTGATCAGTGATGCCAGGCCCGTCAGTCGTCACTGCTCAATCAATATTGTGCAGGAAGTGCCGGGTTATCTGTACACCGGCGGGGCCATCTATGACGGCGACATTATTACGGTTTATCCAGGGTAATTATCATGGCGAAATTTAAAACTATTATCACCACAGCAGGTGCCGCAAAAATCGCGGCGGTTCTGGCTGGCACCGCCAGCATTGTTCTGGACAATACCGCAAAAATGGCCGTGGGTGATGGCGGCGGCACGCTGCCCACTCCGAACCCTGCCCAGACAAAACTGGTCAGGGAGGTTTACCGCGCGCCGATTAACAGAGCGAGCATTGATGCCAGCGATCCGAAAAATATTGTTGTTGAACTGGTGATTCCACCGGAAAAACCGGAAACGAGTGGGTTCTGGATTCGTGAAATGGCGCTGTATGATGCCGCCGGAACACTTCTGGCCGTCGGCAACATGGCAGAAACCTACAAGCCATCATTAAGCGAAGGTGCCGGGCGCAAAATGGTGATCCGCATGGTGATTGCGGTCAGCGAGGTCAACGCGATCACCATCACCATGGACACGTCAACCGTGATGGCCACGCAGGATTATGTTGATAGTGAAATCGACAAGCACGCAAAATCCCGCAACCACCCGGACGCTACCCTGACTGCAAAAGGCTTTACGCAGCTCAGCAGCTCGACAACCAGCATATCCGAAACGCTGGCCGCCACCCCAAAAGCGGTGAAAACCGTCATGGATGAGGCCAAACTCAAAGCGCCGCTTGCAAGCCCGGCGCTGACCGGCACGCCGACGGCACCGACGGCTGCTGCAGGTAATAATTCGCAGCAGCTCGCAAACACGCAGTTTGTTATGACAGCAATCGCTGCGCTGGTTAACTCCTCGCCTGGCGCACTGGATACGCTCAGCGAACTGGCGGCGGCCCTCGGAAATGATCCGAACTTTGCAACTACCATGCTCAATGCCCTGGCCGCCAAAGCGCCGCTTGCCAGTCCTGCATTGACCGGAAAGCCGACAGCGCCCACAGCACCGCAGGCCTCAAATGATACGCAGCTGGCAACAACCGAATTTGTCACCCGTGCGGTGGCACCCGCATTGTTGGTGCGCGGCAGCATCCCGGCCAGTTCGCACCTTAACAACTTTGGGCCAACTTCCGACTATACAGGCGTGTGGAGTCAATCGAGCGTAAGCGCTACCGCTGCCGACATTGCGAATGGATATCCGGCAGCAGAGCGAGGAGTGCTGGAAGTTTTCGCAGGGGGACGCAACAACGGCACGCAGCGATATACAACTGACGGCGGTCGAATCTTCATTCGCTGGCTTAACGCAGTATGGAATGCAGCAAGCCCCTCATGGTCTGACTGGACGGAGGTTGGAGGATTAAGCTCAAACACGGTACTGCCTGCGTCTGCCACCCTTTCAGATGCCGCATACTTTGCGCAAAACCAGACTTACGTATTATCCGGTTCACGGTCTGATTTACCTGCTGGTATAAACGGTAACGCCGTCATTATGTCGATTCGCCGCCAGGGTGGAACGATCGCAGGGCTTAATCAGCTCCTGTTTACCACTGTCGGAACGTATGAACGCCATGGCGCACCTAACGCGACAACCGGATGGACTTCAGTCAGCTGGTATCCAGGTGGCGATGCTAACGGCTGGCGGCTGATTGGCGCTGATGCAATGGCGGCGATTGGTATAGGCCAGTCAAACGTTGCACCGACTGATCCCATCGACTGGCAACAGATTGATATGGTTACAGGTCAGAAGAGGCTAACCACATATACTGCAACCGCATGGTTAAACCCCCCCACGGGCATTACGTATAACTCAGGGACAAACGTCGATATTACCTGCGTTATCAATCAGCCAAACCGTTTGGTTTTGCGCCTTACGTCTAATGCTCAATCAAATGGCAACCGCGCGGAATATGTTGTTACCTGTACCGGTGCCAAAGGAAGCCGAAATTTTACTGTTGTTCAAAGCTTTAACAACGACTCGTCAACCGTAATCCCGCTCGCCAATGGTGGGCTTGGCGAAACTACGCCAGAAGGTGGCCGTAAAACTCTCGGTTTTGATGATTTGGGGATTGGCATAGCAACACAACTACCAGTTTCATCTTTCGATTGGCAACAAGCTGATTTTAAATCAGGTCAGAAACTGCTGGTTAACGTTACCGGCTGGCTGAACGCACCGGCGGAACTTAAATTTTTATCCGGCGATGTGGTGAATATCGAATGTGTAATTTGCCGAACAGCAAATAACAGATATTCAGTCAGGATCACCTCTCAATCACCAACATCAGGATTTAACTACGATCAGACCGTCGTTATCTCTGGCGCGAAGGGTTCACGAACATTTTTCGTGATGCAGAACTTCAATAGCGCATCCTCAACCGTAGTGCCTGTTGTCAACGGAGGCACCGGCTCGTCTACTCCGGCAGGTGGTCTTGCCAATCTTGGAGGCGCACCGCTGGTCAGCCCCGCCTTAACCGGCATACCGACGGCACCGACGCCAGCACAGACAGTGAATAACACGCAGATAGCAACCACAGCTTTCGTAAAAGCTGCCATCGCTGCGATTGTTAATGGCTCTCCCGCGGCACTGGATACGCTTAAGGAACTGGCAGATGCCCTGGGGGGGGATGCTAATTTCTCTACAACTGTGCTGAATGCATTATCCGGTAAGCAACCCATTAATGCGGCGTTAACGTCTTTATCTGGACTTACTGGCGCTGCCGATAAGCTGCCGTATTTTGTCGGCAAGGATCTGCTGGTCCTGTCCGATTTCACCGCCTTTGCCAGAACCTTACTGTCACGCAACAGCGCGGCGCTGGTACGGGCAGATTTGAACATCCTTACCGGCCCTGGCTGGTACAAGCTCGGCGATCTGCTGATCCAGTACGGCACAATAGATTTTACGAATACAACAACCAAAACAATCAACTTCCCAATCCGATACCCCACAAAGGTGGACCAGGTGATCGTTTCAGATGCGGGATGGGGTGGAGGGAATATGTGGGGCGCGACCGAACAACAGCCGATTGGCTTCACTGCTCACGTGAATGTCTCTGAGGAAGGCGGTCAGTGGATTTCTTTCGGGAGGTAATATGAGTGAATATGTTTATAGCGCATATGAGAATGCGTTTTTCCCCAACTCTCTGAGGGATTCTTACGAGCAGGCAGGTACGTGGCCGTTCGACGGGGTGGAGGTGGACAGTGAGACTGCTGCCCAATTTATGGGTGATCCTCCCCCTGGTAAGCAACGGGCCGCGGGGGAAAATGGAATGCCCTGCTGGGAGGATATTCCACCGCCCACGCCAGAACAGCTAAAAGCGGCGGCAATTCTTAGATTAACAGCATTGCGCAAAGAGGCGGATTCGGTAATAGTCCCCCTGAAAGATGCCTCAGAGGGGGGTTATATTGACGAGGCAGATAAACCCAGGCTGACGGAATGGCAGAAGTATCGCTACAGTCTGACAAAGGTTGACCCAGAAAACCCAATCTATCCTGATAAACCGCTATGACAAAAGGCCGCTTATGCGGCCTCTTTTTTTACCTCCTTATTCCGGCAGGTGATGCAAAGGAAACATGGTGATTTAGCCCACACATGCGGGGATTTTTTAACCCTTTCGTTGTGCCATTCCCCAGACAAAGCCCGCCGCGTGCGCCGCGCGCATATCAACCAGAACATAGGCGTACCCCCTGTAACCGGAGAGACTGCCTTATGGCTCAGGATTACCACCACGGTGTGCGCGTTGTTGAAGTCAACGACGGCACCCGATCCATTACCACGGTAAGCACCGCTATCGTGGGCATGGTTTGCACCGGCGACGATGCAGATGCGTCCATGTTCCCCCTCAACAAGCCGGTCCTGCTGACCGATGTACTGACCGCCAGCGGCAAAGCGGGCGAGTCCGGCACGCTGGCGCGCTCGCTGGATGCGATTGCAGACCAGGCAAAACCTGTGACGGTTGTCGTGCGTGTGGCGCAGGGCGAAACCGAAGCGGAAACCACCTCCAACATTATCGGCGGCGTGACCGCTGACGGTAAAAAAACCGGTATGAAGGCTCTGCTTTCGGCGCAATCGCAGCTTGGTGTTAAGCCGCGCATTCTCGGTGCGCCAGGGCATGACACGCAGGCAGTTGCCACTGAGCTGCTCAGCGTGGCGCAGAGCCTGCGCGGGTTTGCCTACCTGTCCGCCTATGGCTGCAAAACGGTGGAGGAGGCTATTGCTTATCGCGATAACTTCAGCCAGCGCGAAGGGATGCTGATCTGGCCTGACTTCATCAACTTTGACACCGTGCTGAATGCAGATGCGAAGGCTTACGCTTCCGCCCGTGCACTCGGCCTGCGCGCCAAAATTGACGAACAGACCGGCTGGCACAAAACCCTGTCCAACGTCGGCGTGAACGGTGTTACCGGGCTTTCGGCAGATGTGTTCTGGGATCTACAGGACCCGGCCACCGATGCGGGCCTGCTGAACCAGAACGATGTGACCACGCTGATCCGCAAAGACGGCTTCCGCTTCTGGGGTTCCCGCTGCCTCAGCGACGATCCGCTGTTTGCCTTTGAAAACTACACCCGCACGGCGCAGGTGCTGGCTGACACCATTGCAGAAGCGCACATGTGGGCGGTGGATGGTGTGCTTAACCCGTCACTGGCCCGCGACATTATCGAAGGTATCCGCGCCAAACTGCGCAACCTGAAAACGCAGGGCTACATCATCGGCGCAGACTGCTGGCTGGATGAGTCTGTGAACGATAAGGACTCCCTGAAAGCCGGGAAACTCACAATCGACTACGACTACACGCCGGTGCCGCCGCTTGAAAACCTGATGCTGCGCCAGCGCATCACCGATCAATACCTGCTGGATTTCTCCAGCCGGGTCAGCGCTTAAGGGGACCACATGGCTTTACCACGCAAGTTAAAACATCTGAACCTGTTCAACGACGGGAACAACTGGCAGGGGATCATTGAGTCCATGACCCTGCCGAAATTCACGCGCAAATATGAGAAATATCGCGGTGGTGGTATGCCCGGTGCGGTTGATGTGGACATGGGACTGGATGACGGCGCGCTGGACACGGAATTTTCCATTGGCGGCACCGAACTGCTGCTCTTTAAGCAGATGGGCAAAACCACGGTGGACGGCATCCAACTGCGTTTCACCGGCTCTATTCAGCGGGACGACACCGGAGAGGTGCAGGCCGTGGAGCTGGTCGTGCGCGGACGCCATAAGGAAGTGGATTCCGGCGAGTGGAAGACCGGCGAAAGCAACACCACCAAAGTCAGCAGCACCAACAGCTACGCGAAGCTGACCATTAACGGCGAAGTGCTCTATGAGGTCGATCTGGTCAACATGATTGAAATCGTTGACGGCGTGGACCTGATGGAAGCGCACCGTAACGCGCTGGGCCTCTGATTAACCTTAACGGCGCGGGCAGCCGCGCCAGTAACTCATTAACAGGAAAAGAACATGACCGACACGCTGACCGAAAAGACCGTACAGCTGGATACCCCTATCAAGCGCGGTAACAGTGAAATCACGGAAATTGTGCTGCGCAAACCCCAGTCCGGCGCGCTGCGTGGCACCCGCCTGCAGGCCATTATGGATATGGACGTGGGCGCAATGATGACCGTCATTCCGCGTATCTCCACGCCGACCCTGACGGCGCAGGAAATGGCAGAGCTTGACCCTGCCGATCTCACTGCATTGTCCGTTGAGGTAGTGACTTTTTTGTTGAAGAAGTCGGTGCTTGCCGGTTTACCGACAGCCTGACGGTTGACGATCTGGTGGCAGATATCGCCACCATTTTTCACTGGCCGCCGTCCGTCACTGACGTTATGCCGCTGACCGAAGTGCTGGAGTGGCGGCATAAAGCGATACAGAGAAGCGGGGCCAGCGATGAGTGACACTAACCTGCGTCTGCAGGTGATTCTTAATGCGGTTGATAAACTCACCCGCCCATTCCGTTCTGCGCAGGCCAGCTCAAAAGAGCTGGCTACCGCCATTCAACAAAGCCGCGCCAGGCTGAAAGAGTTAGACGCTCAGGCGGGTAAAGTTGAGGGCTTTCGTAAATCCAGCGCGCAGCTGGCAATCACCGGTAATAACCTTAAAGCTGCCCGCGAAGAAGCGGCCCGGCTCGCCACGCAGTTTACCGATACAAACCGCCCGACGGCGGCGCAGGCCCGCCTGCTTGAGCAGGCCAGAAACCGCGTTTCGGAGCTGCAGACCAAATACAACGGCCTGCGGCAGTCGGTGCAGAAGCAACGCCTTGCGCTGAACGAGGCCGGAATGGATACCCGGAAGCTCAGCAGCGCCCAGCGCGAGCTGCGCCAGAATGCCGACGAAACCCGGCAGGCGCTGGACCGTCAGCAGAAATCCCTTAAACGGCTCGGTGAGCAGCAGGCCAGGGTTAATGCCGTCAGGGAGCAGTATTCCCGCAGCCTGGAAGTGCGGGACCGCATCGCCGGGGCCGGGGCCACGACTTCAGCCGCAGGGCTGGCAATGGGCGCGCCGGTCGTGGCGGCGGTGAAAAGCTATGCCAGCATGGAAGATGCCATGAAAGGCGTGGCAAAGCAGGTCAATGGACTGCGTGACGATGACGGAAACCGCACCGCGCGGTTCTATGAAATGCAGGATGCGATCAAGGCTGCCAGCGAACAGCTGCCCATGGAAAATGGCGCGGTGGACTATGCCGCCCTGGTCGAGGGTGGCGCGCGTATGAACGTGGCGAACCCGAATGATTCATGGGAAGACCAGAAGCGTGACCTTCTGGCCTTTGCCAGTACGGCAGCCAAAGCGGCAACCGCGTTTGAACTGCCCGCCGATGAACTGTCCGAAGGCCTGGGTAAAATCGCCAGTCTCTACAAGGTGCCGACCCGCAATATTGAGCAGCTGGGCGATGCGCTGAACTATCTGGACGATAACGCGATGTCTAAGGGCGCGGACATTATCGACGTGCTGCAGCGCATGGGGGGCGTGGCTGACCGTCTGGACTTTCGTAAGGCTGCGGCGCTTGGCTCCACGTTCCTGTCACTGGGCGCAGCGCCGGAGGTGGCAGCCAGTGCCGCAAACGCCATGGTGCGTGAGCTGTCCATTGCCACCATGCAAAGTGACCGCTTTATGGATGGCATGGATATGCTGAAGCTCAAGCCAGAAGAGCTTGAAAAGCAGATGACGAAGGATGCCATGGGCACCATTCTGCGGGTGATGGAAAAGGTGGAAAAGCTGCCGCAGGACAAACGCCTGTCCGCCATGACAATGCTGTTTGGCAAGGAATATGGCGATGATGCAGCAAAGCTGGCTAACAACCTGCCGGAGCTGCGCCGTCAGCTGCAGCTCACTGCCGGTAATAGCGCAGATGGCTCAATGCAGAAAGAGTCCGACATCAACCGGGATTCCCTTTCTGCGCAGTGGATGCTGGTAAAAACGGGGGCGCAGAACGCCTTCAGCAGCCTGGGCGAAACGCTGCGTCAGCCGCTGATGGATATCATGGATTACGTGAAAAGCGTAACCGGGGCGCTACGGCGCTGGATTGAAGTTAATCCGCAACTGGCAGGCACGCTGATGAAAGTGGCTGCCGCTATCGCTGCGATCACGCTTGGGCTTGGTACGTTAGCTGTTGTGGTGGCGGCTGTGCTGGGGCCGCTGGCGGTTTTGCGGTTTGGCTTTTCCATGCTTGGCGTAAAAACGCTGCCGTCTGTATTCACGGCGGTTAAGCGCACCGGCAGCGCGCTGACATGGCTGGCAAATACACCACTTTCCCTGGTTCGACGCGGAATGGCTTCCACGGGTAGTAGCACTGGCATGCTTACTGCCCCGCTGAATGCTCTGCATCGCTCAGCCGGAATTGTGGGCAATGCACTGAAAGCGGTGGCGGGCGCGCCAGTGGCAGTATTTCGCGCCGGAATGACCGGAGTGCGCAGCGTGATAGCTGCAGTGATGAACCCCCTGGCGGCGCTTCGTGGAGGGCTGACCGCTGCCGGGGGAGTTTTGCGCTTTCTGGTATCCGGTCCGCTCACCTTACTTCGTGGTGCACTTTTCGGTATTTCGGGACTGCTGGGCGCGCTACTCAGCCCTGTCGGGCTGGTAGTTACTGCACTTGCGGGTGTGGCACTGGTCATCTGGAAATACTGGCAGCCAATCGGCGCTTTTCTGGGAGGCGTGGTGGAAGGGTTCAGGGCTGCGGCCGCTCCCATCAGCGCAGCCTTTGAGCCTGTCCGGCCTTTATTCCAGTGGATAGGGGATAAAGTACAGGCGTTATGGGGATGGTTCCGGGATCTGCTGACGCCGGTTAAATCCACGGCGGAGGAGCTGAACAACGCGGCCGCCATGGGGAAAAGGTTTGGTGAGGCCCTGGCTGAAGGCCTGAACATGGTGATGCAGCCGCTGGAGTCGCTTAAATCGGGCGTAACGTGGCTTCTGGAAAAGCTGGGCATTGTCAGCCAGGAAGCTGCGAAAGCGAAGCTGCCGGACCAGGTGGTGAAGCCGCAGCCCGCCACGGTGAACGGTGACGGAAAAGTGGTGCTGCCGCCTGGCGGATTTCCCATGATGGGCTTTGCGGGTATGTATGACAACGGGGGCGCTATCCCGCGCGGCCAGTTTGGCATAGTCGGTGAGAATGGCCCTGAAATTGTGAACGGCCCGGCAAACGTGACCAGCAGGCGGCGCACGGCGGCGCTGGCATCGGTTGTGGCCGGAACCCTGGGCATGGCGGCGGCACCTGCAGAAGCTGCACCCCTGCATCCGTTCAGCCTTCCCGCCATGGCATACAAACAGAGCCAGCCCGCGAAGGCGGAGCGCGCACCGGCAGTAATGCACTTTGAAACGCACGCGCCGATCACAATTCATGCGCAGCCAGGGCAGAACCCGCAGGATATTGCGCGCGAAGTTGCCCGCCAGCTCGACGAGCGGGAACGCCGCACCCGCGCGAAGGCGCGCAGCAATTACAGTGACCAGGGGGGATATGAATCATGATGATGGTGCTGGGGCTATACGTTTTCATGCTGCGCACGGTGCCGTATCAGGAGCTGCAGTATCAGCGCAACTGGCGGCATGCGGTTAACAGCCGCATCAATCGCCGCCCGTCAACGCAGTTTCTTGGCCCGGACAACGACTCGCTGACGCTGTCCGGCGTCCTGCTGCCGGAAATCACCGGGGGCAGGCTGTCACTGCTGGCGCTGGAGCAGATGGCGGAACAGGGCAAGGCATGGCCTCTGATTGAGGGCAGCGGGACTATATACGGCATGTTTGTGATTGAGGGTCTGAGCCAGACAAAGACGGAATTTTTCGAAAGCGGGATGCCGCGGCGGATTGAGTTCACGCTGACGCTCAGGCGGGTGGATGAATCGCTGTCCGATATGTTCGGCAGCCTGAGCGACCAGCTCAGTAACCTGAAAGACTCCGCATCGTCTGCGATAGGGAATATTACCAATACGGTTGGAGGGTTACTGCAGTGAATTTCAGTTCTGAACTTCTTAGCCTGTACGGGAAAAGCCCGGCCTTCAGTATTGTTATCGAAGGTAAGGACGTTACAACCGCACTGGATAATCGCCTGATGGGCGTGACGCTCACCGATAACCGGGGCTTTGAAGCGGACCAGCTTGATCTGGAACTGGACGACGCGGACGGGCAGATTGTCCTGCCGCGTCGTGGTGCGGTCATTCAGTTTGCGCTGGGGTGGGAAGGCCAGCCGCTTTTCCCTAAAGGGGCGTTTACAGTCGATGAAATTGAGCACAGCGGCGCGCCTGATCGCCTCACGATTCGCGCCCGCAGTGCTGATTTCCGCACAACCCTGAATATCCGCCGCGAAAAGTCCTGGCATCAGACAACTTTGGGAGACGTTATCAGGGAAATCGCCACCCGCCATAATCTGCAAATGGCTATCGGTCAGGACCTGTCAGAACGGCCACTGGATCACCTGGACCAGACGAACGAAAGCGACGCAAGTTTTCTGATGAAGCTGGCACGCCAGTACGGGGCTATAGCATCAGTCAAAAGCGGCAATCTGCTGTTTATCCGGCAGGGGCAGGGGAGAACAGCAAGCGGAAAGCCGCTGCCGGTTGTGACCATCACGCGAAAGGATGGTGACGGCCACCGTTTCACCCTGGCAGATCGTGGCGCTTATACCGGCGTTATTGCCAGCTGGCTGCATACCCGGGAGCCAAAGAAAAAGGAAACGATGAAAGTTAAGCGCCGCAGGAAGACCACGAAACCAAAGGAGCCGGAGGCTAAACAGGGGGATTACCTGGTCGGTACGGATGAAAACGTGCTGGTACTTAACCGGACCTATGCCAACAGGGCTAACGCTGAACGGGCTGCAAAAATGCAGTGGGAACGGCTGCAGCGCGGGGTGGCTTCGTTTTCCCTGCAGCTCGCAGAAGGTCGGGCCGATCTCTATACGGAAATACCGGTAAAGGTCAGCGGCTTTAAACAGCCAATAGATGATGCGGAATGGACCATAACCACCCTGACCCATTCTATCGGCCCGGATAGCGGCTTTGTTACCAGTATTGAGCTTGAAGTGAAAATTGATGATCTCGAAATGCAGTGAGAGGTTCTCATTATTGAATAATAGTGTATCATTATTGCGATATCAGCAAAGGTAAGGGGGGAAACTATTATGATGAACTGCCCATTGTGTGGACTGGCAGCACATACACGCAGCAGTTTTCAAGTGTCCAGCGAAACTAAAGAACGCTATAACCAGTGCACTAATATCGAGTGCGGTCATACATTCGTAACGCATGAAACATTTGTTCGCTCAGTGTGCCGACCTCAAAGAATCGGCGCAGCCCCACCTCACCCAAAAGGCATGCAGGAACAATTTGCATACTAACCCGCTAAGGCGGGTTTTTTTATGCCTGCCGCCGCCACAACCAAAATGCTGTCGCCATTTTGCCGCCACTGGCATAAAAAAAGGGGCTACGCTTTCACGTAACCCCTTGTTTTATTTGGTGGAGCTGGCGGGAGTTGAACCCGCGTCCGAAATTTCTACATCCTCGGTACTACATGCTTAGTCAGTCTTTACATTCGCTGGCCAGCTGCGGACGGACACGCCACTGACAAACTAGCCTGATTAGTTTTAACGCTTCAACCCCAGGCAGGGCCTCCACGCGATCTCTTTTGGGTTTGACCTCTCTTTGATCCCCGTCTTAAGAGCGGAAGCTAGGGAGAGAGGGCTCTTAGCAGGTTATTAAGCTGCTAAAGCGTAGTTTTCGTCGTTTGCGACTATTTTTTTGCGGCTTTTTACGAGGCAAACCGCCCCTCGGCATGCACCTTGGGTTTCGCAAATCCCGTCGAATCCAGAATCAGCCCCAATAGTGTTACAGCAAGTATACCAGAATTTGCAGACCGGTTACCACCCCGGAACGCTAACTTATTGAATCGCTCAATAAGTATCCGGAAATTAACGGCCTGCGTGCTTCATGATGCGCGCTTTATCGACCTGCCACTCGCGATCTTTCACATCGTTACGCTTGTCGTGCTGCTTCTTACCTTTCGCCACGCCGATTTTCACTTTGCACCAGGCGTTCTTCCAGTACAGCGACAGGGCGAGCACGGTGTAACCTTCGCGGTTGATACGCCCGAAGAGCGAATCCAGCTCACGTTTGTTCAGCAGCAGCTTACGGGTGCGGGTCGGATCGCAAACATAGTGAGAAGAGGCGACCGTCAGCGGCTGAAAGTTCGCGCCAAACAGAAAGGCTTCGCCATCCTTAAAGATCACGTAGCTGTCACCGATGTTGGCTTTACCCGCGCGCAGCGATTTAACTTCCCAGCCCTGCAGCGCAAGGCCAGCTTCGAATTCTTCTTCGATGAAATACTCGTGGCGGGCACGCTTGTTGAGCGCAATGGTTGCCGAGCCAGGTTTATGTGCTTTTTTCTTCGTCATAAGTGTCGTAAAGCCGTAGGTAATCTGATGTCAAAAAGTCACCTCATTGCGTCCTGTGAGGTCTAACGCGCTATATTAGCATGAGATAAGGCTCAGCGTTTTTTTAACAGGTGATAAATGTTATTATTTGTTGGTTGTTTGATCAGGAAAAATGTTATGCCTCAGATTAGTCGTACTGCGCTTGTCCCTTACAGTGTGGAACAGATGTACCAGTTAGTGAATGACGTACAGTCATATCCGCAGTTTATCCCGGGGTGCACCGGGAGCCGCGTGCTGGAGTCAGGCCCGACGCAAATGACGGCGGCAGTGGATGTCTCCAAGGCCGGGATCAGCAAAACCTTCACTACCCGTAACACGCTGACCAATAACCAGAGTATTCTGATGCATCTGGTGGATGGTCCTTTCAAAAAACTGATGGGTGGATGGAAGTTCGTTCCGCTGAGTGCCGATGCCTGCCGGATCGAATTCCATCTTGACTTCGAGTTTACCAACGCCCTGATTGAGCTGGCGTTTGGCCGCATATTTAAAGAGCTGGCGGCCAATATGGTTCAGGCGTTCACCGTGCGCGCCAAAGAGGTCTACAGTGCAGCCTGAGATCGTGGTGGAAGTGGCTTACGCGCTGCCGGAAAAGCAATATCTACAGCGCGTTACGCTGGAAGAGGGGGCGACCGTTGAAGAGGCGATCCGCGCTTCTGGCCTGCTGACCTTGCGAAGCGATATCGATCTGGCGAAAAACAAAGTCGGTATTTACAGCCGTCCGGTGAAGCTAACCGATACCCTGAAAGATGGCGATCGGGTCGAGATTTACCGTCCGCTGATTGCCGATCCGAAGGAGCTACGCCGTCAGCGTGCGGAGAAAGCGGCTAAATAAGCGGGTTTCCTGGCGGCGCTGCGCTTACCGGGGCTACAGGCAGCGAGAGAGAACAAGAAAGGTGCTCATTGAGCACCTTTTGCATTTCTGAAACCTTATTTGTCGGTGAGCGCTGGTTTGTTGTCGATATTGGTCAGAACGCCGCTGCTGTTGAAGGTCAGCGTCAGGGTCTGCTGCGACACGTTTTCATGGCCCGGTTGCTGGCGGAAGACGTAGAACCAGGTGTTGGTGCCGAATGGATCGGACATCATCGGTGTGCCCAGGGCATAAGCGACCTGCTGTTGCGTCATGCCGACGCGAATTTTAGACACATCATTAGGTGCGAGATAGTTCCCCTGGTTGATGTCAGGGCGGTAAACCACTTTTTCCAGCGTGGAGCAGCCTGCGGTCATCATCAGAAGAACCGCTGCGGCAGCGGTCAGCGTTTTACAGCGCATAGTGATTTGATTCCTTTTCGGGCCCGGGCAATACGCGACGGCTCATATGTAATATGCCGATGATAATAGACCTTTCACCACATTAAAACCTCTGGCGGCCGGTCTGTCGGCGTTTTTATTGTTCTGTATGACCCTGAGATACCGAAAAAGTTTAGGCAGCCAGCAGTTCTTTCGCATTCGCCAGCGTATTGCGGGTGACTTCGCTGCCGCCCAGAAGACGCGCCAGCTCCTGCAGACGGGCGCGCTTGTCCAGCGGCTGCATATGCGTTTCGGTCATCTCGCCATCGGTCTCTTTGCTGACAAAGAAGTGATGGTGGCCACAGCCAGCAACCTGCGGCAGGTGGGTCACACACATTACCTGAGTGGACTCGCCAAGCTGACGCAGCAGCTTACCGACCACCGCCGCGGTCGGGCCGCTGATACCAACGTCCACTTCATCGAAGATCAGCGCCGGGGTTTCCATTTTCTTCGCGGTGATCACCTGAATCGCCAGGGCAATACGCGACAGCTCACCGCCCGATGCGACCCGGGAGATAGGCTGCAGCGGTTGCCCCGGGTTGGTGGTGACCCGGAATTCAATGCGGTCTGCGCCTTCAGCCGTCAGATGGTTGGCTTCGAACTTGACATCAATGGTGAAGACGCCGTGGGGCATCGACAGCAGATGCATGCTCTCGGTGATGTGCTGGCTCAGCTCCTGAGCATAGCGCTGACGCACGTTGTGCAACTGCGTCGCCGTTTCCAGAGCCTGCTTATGATGGACGCTGACGGCCAGAGAGAGGGTCTCCAGCGAGTCGGCCTGATCGTCGAGCTGATTCTGCTCATCAAGCAGGGACTGGTGAAAATTGGGCAACTCTTCAGGTGAAACGTGGTGCTTGCGCGCGAGGGAGATCTGACGCGAAATACGCTGTTCCAGTTCAAACAGGCGGTTAGGGTCCAGATCCAGTCGCTCACAGTAATGGCGCAGCTCGTCACTCGCTTCGGAGATCTGAATCGCCGCCTCTTCCAGCATATCAAGCATGCCGGAGACTTTGCTGTCCATACCGGCCAGTTCAGTCACGAGCTGGCGTACGGCATACAGCTGGCTTTGCAGATTCACATCTTCGCCATCGGCCAGCAAATTCAGCGCCTGCTGGCTGGTGGAGAGCAGCTGGCCGCTGTTGGCCAGGCGCTTGTACTCTTCGTCAATCTGCTCAAACTCGCCCGCCTGGGGGCTGAATTCGTTTAACTCTTTCAGCTGATAGGCCAGCAGTTCGGCGCGGGCCGCACGCTCCTGGCTCTGCTGTTGATGCAGCGCCAGTTCGCGGCAGCTTTGATGCCACTGACGATAGTGAGCAGCCATCAGCTGCATCAGCGCAGACTCACCGGCGTAGCCGTCGAGCAGCGACTTCTGCTGTTCAGGTTTGATAAGCTGCTGATGGGCATGCTGGCCGTGGATCTGAATTAACAGCTGGCCCAGCTCGCGCAGCTGGGAGAGCGGCACCGCGGTACCGTTGATAAAGCCACGTGAGCGGCCATCACTGTTGAGAACACGGCGAAGTAAGCACTCACGTCCGTCTTCAAGCTGGTTTTCTTCAAGCCAGCGCAGCGCGGCGGGAGTGTCCTTGAGGGAAAAACGGGCGCACAGATCGGCGCGGCTGGCACCGGCGCGCACCATGCTGCCATCAGCACGACCGCCAAGGCAGAGCCCCAGCGCGTCAATCGCAATAGATTTACCGGCCCCGGTCTCGCCGGTGATAGCCGTCATACCGCTGTTGAAATCAATTTCGAGCTCACGCACGATGGCGAAGTTGCTGATGGTCAGTTGTGCCAGCATAAACGTTTTCCTGTATGAAAAACCATGACTGTGTTTGTGTACAGTATAATCTGGTTTTTTATACAGTAAAGTGCTGGATGCTATTTCAGAACAATTTTTTCGACCAGCCGAGCTTGGAGCTTAATGTGTTGAAATAGCTATAGTCTTTAGGGTGAATAAGATTCAGGTGATAATCGCAGCGGCGGATCAGCACATCTTCACCTTCCTGAATAGGCAGCGCGATTTGGCTGTCGCAGCTGATCTCCAGGTCGTTGCGGCGGTGGGAAAAGCGCAGACGAATGGTGCTGCTGCTGTTAATCACCAGCGGGCGGGCTGAAAGGGTATGCGGGAACATCGGCACCAGGGTGATGGCATCCAGCGAAGGCGTCAGGATCGGGCCGCCCGCCGAGAGCGAGTAGGCTGTCGAGCCGGTCGGTGTCGATATGATCAGCCCATCGGAGCGCTGCGAGAAGGCAAAGATTTCGTCGATATAGACTTCAAACTCAATCATATGCGCCACTTTGCCCGGGTGCAGCACCACTTCGTTGATAGCGGTACTGATCCGCTTCTGGCAATCCTGCTGGCAGACCTGCGCCTCCAGTAAAAAGCGTTTTTCTGTGATGTAGTGGCCTTCCAGCACGTCGGCGAGCTGCTGCTGGGCATTATCCGGGTCGAGGTCGGTCAAAAAGCCCAGGTTGCCACGGTTGATGCCAATGACTTTAATATCGTAACGGGCGAGGGTACGGGCGGCGCCCAGCATATTGCCGTCGCCACCGACCACCACGGCCAGGTCGGCCTGCTGTCCAATTTCCGCCAGCGTGCCGGTTTTAACGTTTTTTAACTGCAGCTCCTGGGCAATTTGCTGTTCCACAATCACGTCATAATTTTTGGCGCACAGCCAGCGATAGAGCATTTCATGTGTCGTCAACGCAGTAGGGTGACGTGGATGACCGACAATTCCAATACACTTGAAATGGTTGCTCATTTTCTGAAGGTCCTTGTGCGAATGAATGATGACAATGTGGCTTGTTCCCTTGAATCCCGGAAACTGATCCCCATAATAAGCGAAGTTAGCGAGTTGAATGCAGAAAAACGCGGAGAAATTCATGAGTAGTAAAGAACAGAAAACGCCTGAGGGGCAAGCCCCGGAAGAAATTATCACGGAGCAGCACGAAGAGGTTGAGGCTGTAGAGGCTGAGGCTGGTGCTGAGCAGGTGGATCCGCGCGATGAAAAAATTGCGAATCTGGAAGCGCAGTTAGCTGAAGCCCAGAACCGCGAGCGCGATGGCATCCTGCGTATCAAAGCAGAAATGGAAAACCTGCGTCGCCGTACCGAGCTGGACGTTGAAAAAGCGCATAAATTTGCGCTGGAAAAATTCGTCAACGAACTGCTGCCGGTTATCGACAGCCTGGATCGCGCGCTGGAAGTAGCGGATAAAGCGAACCCGGATATGGCACCGATGGTTGAAGGGATTGAGCTGACGCTGAAATCCATGCTCGACGTAGTGAGGAAGTTCGGTGTGGAAGTGGTTGCCGATACCAACGTGCCGATGGATCCGAACGTGCATCAGGCCATTGCGATGGTGGAATCTGAGGACGTGGCTGCCGGCAACGTGCTGATGGTGATGCAGAAAGGCTATACCCTGAACGGTCGTACCATTCGCGCGGCGATGGTCTCCGTGGCGAAAGCAAAGGCGTAACTTGCCTCCCGTAGTGCCGGGTGGCGGCGTCGCCTCACCCGGCCTACAACATCTTACTCCGCGACGCTCTCCCGCAACGGTTTAACCGGCACGACCTTGACCTGCTTAATCATATTGTCCTGCACGTCCAGGATATCAATATCGTACTGACCAATCCGCACCCGCGTGCCTGCAGCCGGGATCTCCTCCAGCGCTTCCAGAATCATGCCGTTGATGGTTCGGGCTTCCTCTTCCGGCATCTGCCAGTTAAAGGCTTTATTGAGTTCACGGACGTTCGCGCTGCCGTCAATCAGCACTGAGCCATCGTTTTGCGGCGTGACCTCTTCGGCAAGGGTAGGGGACATGGAGGTGGTGAAGTCGCCGACAATCTCCTCCAGAATATCTTCCACCGTCACCAGGCCCTGAATATCGCCATACTCATCGACCACCAGACCCACTTTCTTTTTATTGCGCTGGAATTTAATCAGCTGGGTGCTGAGCGGTGTCCCTTCCGGGATGTAGTAAATCTCATCTGCCGCGCGCAGCATCACCTCTTTGGTAAACTCTTTTTTCTCGGTCATCAGACGATACGCTTCACGCACGCGCAGCATGCTGATGGTGTCGTCCAGCGAATCACGGTACAGCACGATGCGGCCATGCGGGGAGTGGGTCAGCTGGCGGACAATCGCTTTCCAGTCGTCGTTAATGTCGATACCGACGATCTCATTGCGCGGCACCATAATGTCGTCCACGCTCACCTTCTCCAGATCCAGCACCGACAGCAGCATATCCTGATTGCGGCGGGAGATTTGCGAGCGTGATTCATGCACGATGGTGCGCAGTTCATCCTTGCTCAGCGCGCTGCTGACCACCCCATCTGCTTTGATACCTATCAGGCGCATCAGGATCCGGGTCACACCATTTAACAGCCAGACCAGCGGCATCATCAGAACGAGCATAGGCGACAGCAGGAAGCTGCTGGGATAGGCGACCTTCTCAGGATAGAGGGCTGCGATGGTCTTCGGTAACACTTCGGCAAAGACCAGCACCACAAAGGTCAGCACCCCGGTGGCGATAGCGACCCCGGCGTTGCCGTAGAGACGCATGCCGACAATGGTGCCCAGCGCGGAGGCGAGAATGTTGACCAGGTTATTGCCGATAAGCACCAGGCTTATCAGGCGATCTGGCTTACGCAGCAGTTTTTCAACACGGCGAGCGGCGCGGTTACCCTGTTTGGCGCGATGACGTAACCGGTAGCGGTTGAGCGTCATCATGCCGGTCTCCGAGCCGGAGAAATAGGCGGAGATAACCACCATGACGATCAGGGTAACGATCAGCGTGGTAGTGGAGATGTGTTCCAGGGGGAACTCCTTTGTTACTTAGCCGGCAAATTGCTGGATGACGCGGCTACCAAAATAGGCAAGGGTCAGGAGGCCTGCACCCGCCACGTTAAACCAGACCACGCGGCGACCGCGCCAGCCTTCATGATAATGGCCCCATAACAGGACAATATAGACAAACCACGCGATGATGGAGAGCACGGCCTTGTCGATATTCTCCATGCTGAAGAGATTATGCATATAAAACAGGCCAGTGCTCAGGGTGAGCGTCAGCAATACTACGCCAACCTGAGTGATGTGGAACATCTTACGCTCAATGGTCATCAGCGGCGGCATCTCATTGCTGAAGACCAGCTTTTTATTTTTGAGCTGGTAGTCAATCCAGGCCAGCTGAAGCGCGTACAGCGCGGCAATAATCAGCGTGGCATAGGAGAACAGCGACAGGCCAATATGCACCATCATGCCCGGGGTGGTTTCAAGGTGGGTAATAAATTCGTTCGGCATGAAGGTAGCAAAGGCCAGATTGATCAGCGCGAAGGCGTAGACAATGGGCAGCAGCAGCCAGCCACGGTTTTTCGAGGCCACGATAGTCATCACCGTACAGATCATCAGGCTGACCAGTGAGCCGACGTTAAGCAGGCTCAGGTTCTGCCCGCTGCCATCGCCCGGTAAAATGCGCGCTTCGAGCGCAAAAGCGTGGCTTATCAACGCGATGACCGCCGACAAAATAGCCATTCGCCGCCAGCCACTGTTTTTTTGTAACAGGCCGGGAATGATCAGCGCAAGGCTGACAGAGTACGCGACGAGGGCGATCAGAGCGAAAACAGGCATATAGGTGTCGACAGTTGTCCGGATAAGAAAGAGATGCAGTATAACGTTACGTGAGGCGTGCTCCAACCGTTGCATAACAACAAAGACGGCTTCATGTTATACTCCGGCAAAATTCTGTGTACGTGTCGCGCCAGCGACCTAACGTTTCTACCCCAGGCGAGAGACAATGTTTGATAATTTAACCGATCGTTTGTCGCGCACGCTGCGCAACATCAGCGGCCGTGGACGCCTTACCGAAGACAATATTAAAGAGACGCTGCGCGAAGTGCGTATGGCGCTGCTCGAAGCAGACGTCGCGCTGCCTGTCGTCCGTGATTTCATCAACCGCGTAAAAGAGAAAGCGGTTGGCCATGAAGTGAATAAGAGCCTAACCCCGGGTCAGGAGTTCGTCAAAATCGTGCGTAACGAACTGGTTGCGGCGATGGGCGAAGAGAACCAGAGCCTGAACCTGGCGGCGCAACCACCCGCAGTGGTGCTGATGGCGGGTCTGCAGGGTGCGGGTAAAACCACCAGCGTCGGTAAGCTGGGTAAATTCCTGCGCGAGAAGCACAAGAAGAAAGTGCTGGTCGTCTCTGCCGACGTTTATCGCCCGGCGGCGATCAAACAGCTGGAAACCCTGGCTGAACAGGTTGGCGTGGAGTTCTTCCCGTCCGATGTCGGACAGAAACCGATCGATATCGTTAACGCGGCGCTGAAAGAGGCGAAGCTGAAGTTCTTTGACGTGCTGCTGGTGGATACCGCCGGTCGTCTGCACGTTGACGAAGCGATGATGGACGAGATTAAACAGGTGCATGCCGCGATCAACCCGGTAGAAACCCTGTTTGTCGTTGACGCCATGACCGGTCAGGATGCGGCCAATACCGCAAAAGCCTTCAACGAAGCGCTGCCGTTAACCGGCGTGGTGCTGACCAAAGTGGACGGCGACGCCCGCGGCGGTGCGGCGCTCTCTATTCGTCATATCACCGGTAAGCCAATCAAGTTCCTCGGCGTTGGCGAAAAGACCGAAGCGCTGGAGCCGTTCCACCCGGACCGTATTGCCTCCCGTATCCTCGGCATGGGCGACGTGCTGTCGCTGATCGAAGATATCGAGAGCAAGGTTGACCGTGCCCAGGCTGAGAAGCTGGCCTCCAAGCTGAAAAAAGGCGACGGCTTCGATCTGACCGACTTCCTGGAGCAGCTGCGCCAGATGAAAAACATGGGCGGTATGGCGAGCCTGATGGGCAAGCTGCCGGGCATGGGGCAAATTCCGGATAACGTAAAAGCGCAGATGGACGACAAGGTCCTGGTGCGTATGGAGGCGATTATCAACTCCATGACGCTGAAAGAGCGCGCGAAGCCGGAAATCATCAAAGGCTCCCGTAAACGCCGTATCGCGGCGGGTTGTGGGATGCAGGTCCAGGACGTGAACCGTCTTCTGAAGCAGTTCGACGACATGCAGCGCATGATGAAGAAGATGAAGAAGGGCGGCATGGCCAAGATGATGCGCGGCATGAAAGGCATGATGCCCCCAGGATTCCCGGGTAGATAATATCGGGCTACCTTATTTGCCATTTTGACGCCGGGGTGTGCTCGCTATCCTCACGTACGCAAAGTACGCTCCGGTAGCTGCGCGCACGCCGACGCCAAACTGGCTGCACCGGTTACGCCCTGGCCTTGTGCAGTAAAAAACAGATGCTGATTGCATTTTCCCCAGAAATCAGTAAAATTTTCGGGCTTTTAATATGACACCGGGCTCCTTCCCTCGATGGGGCCCGGTGTTTTATTCACACAAGAGGATGTTATGGTAACTATTCGTTTAGCACGTCACGGCGCGAAAAAGCGTCCGTTCTACCAGGTTGTTGTCACCGACAGCCGTAATGCACGCAACGGTCGCTTCATCGAGCGCGTTGGTTTCTTCAACCCACTGGCCGCTGGCGCAGAAGAAGAAACCCGTCTGGATCTGGATCGTATCGCTCACTGGGTTGGCCAGGGCGCTACTGTTTCCGATCGCGTTGCTACGCTGATCAAAGCAGCAAACAAAGCAGCTTAATCTGTCACGGTGGTCATGATGAGCAAAAAAGCACCTGTTGAACCGATTGTATTGGGCAAAATGGGTTCTTGCTACGGTATCCGTGGTTGGCTCAGAGTGTTTTCCTCCACCGAAGACGCCGAAAGCATTTTTGACTATCAGCCCTGGTTTATCCAGAAGGCCGGTAAGTGGGAAGAGGTCGAGCTGGAAAGCTGGCGTCACCACAATCAGGACATCATCATCAAGCTGAAAGGCGTTGACGATCGTGATGCCGCGAATGCGCTGACTAATTGTGAAATTGTCGTCGATTCGTCGCAGTTGCCACAGCTGGAAGAGGGTGACTACTACTGGAAAGACCTTATGGGTTGCCAGGTAGTCACGACTGAAGGTTACGGTCTGGGGAAAGTCATCGATATGATGGAAACCGGATCCAATGACGTTCTCGTCATTAAGGCAAACCTGAAAGATGCGTTTGGTATCAAGGAGCGGCTGGTTCCGTTCCTCGATGGGCAGGTTATCAAGAAAGTCGATCTCGCTACTCGTACTATCGAAGTAGATTGGGATCCTGGTTTTTAAATTCTCCTGAAAACGGTAAAAGACGGCGCTATGTGGATTGGCATTATTAGCCTGTTTCCTGAAATGTTCCGCGCGATTACTGATTACGGGGTAACTGGCCGGGCAGTAAAAAATGGCCTGCTGAGCATCGAAAGCTGGAGTCCACGTGACTTCACGCATGACCGGCACCGTACCGTGGATGATCGTCCTTACGGCGGCGGACCGGGGATGCTCATGATGGTTCAACCCTTGCGGGATGCCATCGCAGCAGCAAAAGCCGCGGCAGGTGAAGGCGCAAAGGTGATTTATCTGTCACCTCAGGGACGCAAGCTTGATCAAGCGGGCGTCAGCGAACTGGCAACGAATCAGAAACTGATTCTGGTGTGTGGTCGCTACGAAGGGATAGATGAGCGCGTAATTCAAACCGAGATTGACGAAGAATGGTCTATCGGCGATTACGTTCTCAGCGGTGGTGAGTTACCGGCAATGACGCTGATTGACTCGGTTTCCCGGTTTATTCCGGGGGTTCTGGGCCATGAAGCTTCAGCAACAGAAGACTCTTTTGCTGATGGATTGCTGGACTGTCCACACTATACCCGTCCTGAAGTGTTAGAAGGGATGGAGGTACCGCCAGTATTACTGTCGGGAAACCATGCCGAGATTCGTCGCTGGCGCCTGAAGCAGTCGCTGGGCCGTACCTGGCTTAGAAGACCTGAACTTCTGGAAAACCTGGCTCTGACTGAAGAGCAAGCAAAGTTGCTGGCCGAGTTCAAAACTGAACACGCGCACCAGCAGCAGAAACATGATGGGATGGCCTGAGGCCCCCAAATATCAGTTTACCCAGGATAAGAGATTAAATTATGAGCAACATTATTAAGCAACTTGAACAAGAGCAGATGAAGCAGGACGTACCTTCCTTCCGTCCGGGTGATACCGTGGAAGTGAAAGTATGGGTTGTTGAAGGTTCCAAAAAACGTCTGCAGGCATTTGAGGGCGTGGTTATCGCTATCCGTAACCGCGGTCTGCACTCTGCATTCACTGTTCGTAAAATTTCCAACGGCGAAGGCGTTGAGCGTGTCTTCCAGACTCACTCTCCGGTAGTTGACAGCATTGCTGTTAAACGTCGTGGTGCTGTACGTAAAGCTAAACTGTACTACCTGCGTGAGCGTACTGGTAAGTCTGCTCGTATTAAAGAGCGTCTGAACTAAGATTCGCTTGTGCGACATCCTGTAAAAAGGGCTGGCCGAATGGCCGGCCCTTTTTTTATCTCTCTGTGCCCTGCGCATTAACTTCTTCGTCATAAATCGTTTACAATGCCCCTGCTCTAACGGAGGGTAAGTGACGACTCAACAGCATCAGACAAAATGGCAACGTATCGCGGCAGGTCTCGCGTTATTTGCGATCCTGATGATCGTCTTTGCGCCGCTGGTCTCTGTCTCGTTGCAAAAAGATCCCATGAGCGCGATGCCCGGCATGCACCATGACATGAGCATGATGGCAGAGCACCATGCCCCGCCCGAAAGCATGCCGGTTGACCATGCCGAAGCCTGCGGTTACTGCGTACTGTTGGCCCACGTGCCGGGTGTGATTCTGGCGCTGGTGATGCTGCTGTGCGCGGTATTACTCAGGCAGCGCCTGACGCCGCCGCGCCCCTCTGTTCGCCACTGGCACTTCTTCCCCTGGCTCTGCCCCGATACCCGCGCACCGCCGCACCTGTCTGCTTATTCCATTTAAATAAAACGTACACCCTGGTGTACCGATAATCTATTGCCTGAAAAAGGGAAAGCATGACTACCTGCACTTCGCGCGCAGCCTGGGGCAACCTGCTGCGTCGTCTTCACTTCTATATTGGTCTGTTTGTCGGGCCGTTTATCTTCATCGCTGCGCTCTCGGGTACGCTCTATGTCGCTACGCCGCAGCTGGAAAATGCGCTTTATCATCATGCCCTGTTCAGCGAGACCGAGGGAGAAGCGCGTCCCCTTGCTGAACAGATCGCGGTCGCAGAAAAGGTCACCGGCGGAGGGCTACCTCTGCATGCGGTACGTCCGGGCCTGGTTGCAGGTGAGACCACCCGGGTGATGTATGCCGACCCGGCGCTGAACGCCTCTGAGAACCGGGCCATCTTTATCGACCCGGTCAGCCTGGCGGTGCGCGGCGATATGACCGTCTATGGCACCAGCGGTATCCTGCCGTTACGCCAGAAGATTGATTATCTGCATCGGTCATTACTGCTGGGCGATATCGGGCGTATCTACAGCGAGCTGGCCGCGTCATGGATGTGGATCGCTGCGCTGGGAGGGATCGCGCTGTGGTTCTATACCCGGCCAAAACGGCGCATCAATAACCGCTTCCAGAACCACCGTCGGCTACACGTCTCCCTCGGCTGGTGTCTGCTGCTGGGCATGCTGTTGTTCTCGGCTACCGGCCTGACCTGGTCCCAGTGGGCGGGCGGCAACGTGGATAAACTGCGTGCGCAGCTGAACTGGCTCACGCCGCAGGTGAATACGCAGCTGCACGGTCCGGCGGAGGTCGCCGATCCGCATGCCGATCATCATGGCCACCACATGTCGATGCCCATGCCGCAGATGAAGCCTGACCTGGCATTGTATGACGGCGTAATGAACGCGGCTTATGCAGCAGGTATTGATGCCACGAAGCTGGAGATCCGCCCGGCGAAAAGCGCTACCACGGCGTGGACGGTAACGGAGATCGATCGCGGCTGGCCGACGCAGGTGGACGCGGTGGCTGTTGACCCGGCGACCCTGACGGTGATCGATCGGACCCGCTTTGCGGATTTCCCGCTGATGGCCAAACTGACCCGCTGGGGTGTGGATTTCCATATGGGGGTGCTGTTTGGCCTGCCAAACCAGCTGGTGCTGATCGCTTTTGGCCTCGCGCTGTGTGTGATGATCGTCTGGGGATACCGGATGTGGTGGATGCGAAGACCCCGCCAGACGGCAACCAATCCGGCGCAGACGCTGTGTCAGAGCTGGCTGGCGTTGCCGCTGTGGGGGCGCGTGCTCTCTTTCGCTATCGCCTTTTTACTGGGGCTGGCGATGCCAGTAATGGGATGCAGCCTGGCGCTGTTCGTCATCGTTGACTGGCTGCGCTGGCGCGGGACATCAGCGGCGTTGTCTTCTACGCGGAATTTCTAGGACGCTGATGCTTCACCAGATACATATTCCGGTCGGCTTGATCGAGCAACGCTTCAACGGAATGGTGTTCCCAGCTCAGCGCGAAGCCAATGCTGAGCGACATTCTGGTGCTGAGTCCGTTTTGCAGCTCATATGAGGGGCTGAACTGCTGCGTCAGCGCAGCGCAAAGGCGCAGAACCTCGTACTCCGAGTGGACGCCATACAGAATGATGGCAAATTCATCCCCGCCCAGACGATAGGGCTGATGACGCCCGCCGCTGAATTCGACCATGCGGCGGGCCACTTCAATCAGCACATCGTCGCCCGCGGCGTGCCCCCAGGTATCGTTAATCAGCTTGAAGTCATCGCAATCCAGGAAGAGCAGGGCGGCGTTAGCCCGCGAGGAGGCGTCACTCATCAGGGCCGAGATGCGGGTACGAAAAGCGGCCCGATTCGCCAGCCCGGTGAGCGGGTCGTGCATGGCAGTGCGCAGCAGCTGGGCATTTTTCGCCTGTAGTTTGCGCTGCCACTCCTCCATTTCATCCAGCAGGCTGTTGAAGTCCTGACCGAAACGATGAAATTCATCAATACGCTCCTCTGGCACCCGGCGGGAGAAATTCCGGTTCGTACGGACATCATGCACCACCTCGGTAATGTTTTGCAGGGCGGTGACCACGCCATTGTGCAGGGTGCGGGTTATCGCTAACGCCACCAGGGAGGCAAACAGGATGCAACCGGTTAACACGGCCAGAGACGTCCAGAGAAAGTGACTAATAAGGCTGTCACGTGCGGTAAGGCGTAACTCACCAATCGGCAGGTTGTTGTGCCAGACGCGCTGTCTGATGGGCTGGGGGAATAACCATTGGCTGACCAGTTGACTCAGGGGATCCGCCTGCACGTCTGGCTCCATTGACCACGCCGCAAAAGGGTTATCGTGGCGGTCCAGCAATATTGCTGACGAAAATTGCCCCTGTTTGCCGAGTGTGGCCAGCGCTTCGTGAGCGGCGGCGGTATCATTAAAGACCAGCGTCGCCTCCAGGCTGCGACTTACCGTGGCGCTGGTTAATTCAAGGTTTCGTTGCGCGTACTGTTTCAGTGTGAATACCGAAGCAATAGACAATAATAACCAGACCAGCGTCATGGTAATGAGAACACTAATTATACTGATGCGCCTGAGGGTTCTTTTGAACGTTGGACGCGGCGCTGATGTAAATTCCTTATTCATGCTTTGTATTCCATGCAAGCATTAACACATCAGGACTAACCCGGACTCCGCTGCGCGACAGCACATTCATATTGACGGAAAATCTGACCTGTCTATCGTCTATTATCAGGCAAAAAGCGCTGCCTGTAAGACACTGCGAATTTTGCTCCGCAATGAGGAGTAACGGTCTGGCATTAAATGCTGTGCTTAATTCAAGTTGGGCGTGGGGAGGCTCACTGCCAAAATAGAGCGCATGGCATCCTGCACTCAGTGCCTCTTGATCGCTATGGATAATGACGGGGATATAGGGCAGCGTGTCCGGGCCATCGATACTGAGCGCCTCAACGTAGCGGGAAGAGGCAAAAATGCACAGGGTTGGCTGGCCAGAGAGGGTGGGCCAGCGGGTATAACTGACGATCCCGGAGACAATTGAACGTACCGATTTATCCGTTCTGGATAATGTTCCGCCAATAGCGTGTCCGCAGGATATTAACAGCATCACTACCAGCGCTACCCGACAACCGGAAATGAGAAAATAGTTACCCACCAGAATCCGCCATACCACTCTGGGAATATTAGCCCTTTAGTTTTGCCGCAATAATACCATTTTTTACCCGGATCGTCATTACGTCGCGCTGATATTAAGGAGCTTAAGTAAAATCCTGGCTCCTTAATTTAAAAAGGAGCTATCGAGGTTATTAATTCAAACGGCTGGCTTTTGTACCTTCATCCATACCCTGCTGCCAGGCGGTGCGGAGCTGAGTGGCGTTTTCAGCGGTATCACAGCTGGCGGGGAATATTCGACCGGCTAATCCCCAGGCGTAAACAAAATTTTCCTCGCATATTTTCTTTTGTCCCTCTTTATATCCTTTGAGATAGGCCGGGCGGTCCACCTTAGGGTCATTAAAATTAGCGGCAAGCGTTTCACGGGATTTTACGGCCACGCCGTCCATCGCGTCTTCTTTCCCCGCACCATACCAGTCGGTGCCGGTCCAGTGAGGCTGATGAGTGTAAGGATCAATCTGACAAGCGGTTAATAGCAGACCCAAAAGCGGGATAACGGTCAGGCGCATAAGGCATTCTCCTTTTTCCATTGAGCATAGCCTGGCGATAAGAATCTATCTGTAATTTTTACGTTACACCTTAATCAGATATTTTTTGCTTGAAAAGAGGTGTTGTAAACTATTATTTACGCATTTTGGATTGAAATCTTTACTTGATGTGATATCGTTGGGCTTCCTCAGTGAGGAAACCACTATCGCAAACGAGCTTCCAGGACCGCAATCATGCAAAAAGACGCGCTGAATAACGTACATATTACTGATGAACATGTTTTGATTACTCCGGATCAACTGAAAGCGGAATTTCCGCTGAGCGTTGAGCAGGAGGCGCAAATCGCGCACTCCCGCAAGACCATTTCCGACATCATCGCCGGGCGCGATCCGCGTCTGCTGGTGGTATGTGGTCCGTGCTCTATTCATGATCCTGAAGCTGCCATCGAATATGCCCATCGTTTTAAAGCTCTGGCCGAGGAGGTCAGCGATAGCCTCTACCTGGTCATGCGCGTCTATTTTGAAAAACCTCGTACCACTGTCGGCTGGAAAGGGTTGATTAACGATCCGCACATGGATGGCTCGTTTGATGTGGAAGCCGGTCTGAAGATTGCGCGTAATCTTCTGGTGGAGCTGGTGAACATGGGGCTGCCGCTGGCGACAGAAGCGCTGGATCCGAACAGCCCACAATACCTGGGCGATCTCTTTAGCTGGTCGGCAATCGGGGCGCGTACGACCGAGTCTCAGACGCACCGTGAAATGGCTTCTGGCCTCTCCATGCCGGTCGGTTTCAAAAATGGAACAGACGGCAGCCTGGCCACAGCCATCAACGCTATGCGTGCCGCTGCCATGCCGCACCGTTTTGTCGGCATCAACCAGGCGGGCCAGGTTTGCCTGCTGCAGACCCAGGGCAACCCGGACGGACACGTTATCCTGCGCGGCGGCAAAGCGCCTAACTACAGCCCGGCAGATGTGGCGCAGTGTGAAAAAGAGATGGAACAGGCAGGACTGCGCCCGGCGCTGATGGTAGATTGCAGTCATGGTAATTCCAATAAAGATTACCGTCGTCAGCCTGCGGTGGCGGAATCCGTCGTCGCGCAGATCAAAGATGGCAACCGTTCGATTATTGGCCTGATGATTGAAAGCCACATCCATGAAGGCAATCAGTCATCTGAGCAGCCGCGCAGCACCATGAAATACGGGGTATCTGTTACGGATGCCTGCATCAGCTGGGAAACCACCGATGCGCTGCTGCGTGAGATCCACAAAGATTTGAACGGCCAGCTGGCGACGCGTCTGGCTTAAGAGGTTTGTTATGGTTGCTGAATTGACCGCCCTGCGCGATCAAATTGATGAGGTAGATAAGGCGCTACTGGATTTGCTGGCGCGCCGCATGGCGCTGGTCGCCGAGGTAGGTGAAGTCAAAAGTAAATATGGCTTGCCGATTTACGTGCCGGAGCGCGAAGCCTCCATGCTGGCCTCCCGGCGCAAAGAGGCGCAGGCGCTGGGCGTCTCGCCGGACCTGATAGAAGATGTACTGCGCCGGGTGATGCGCGAGTCGTATTCCAGCGAAAACGACAAGGGATTTAAAACCCTTTGTCCGACGCTGCGCCCGGTGGTCATTGTCGGTGGCGGCGGGCAGATGGGGCGTCTCTTCGAGAAGATGCTCACGCTCTCAGGCTACCAGGTCCGCATCCTTGAAAAAGAGGACTGGACCCGGGCGCAGGCGATGGTGGCCGATGCGGGTATGGTCATTGTCAGCGTACCGATCCACATCACCGAAGAGATTATTGCCCGACTGCCACCGCTGCCGGATGACTGTATTCTGGTCGATCTCGCCTCGGTAAAAAATGGTCCATTGCAGGCGATGCTTGCCGCACACCGTGGTCCGGTGCTGGGGCTGCACCCGATGTTCGGCCCGGACAGCGGCAGTCTGGCGAAGCAGGTAGTCGTCTATTGTGATGGCCGCCAGCCAGAAGCGTACCAGTGGTTCCTGGAGCAGATTCAGGTATGGGGCGCACGACTGCACCGGATCAGTGCCGTCGAGCATGACCAGAACATGGCCTTTATCCAGGCGCTGCGTCACTTCGCAACCTTCGCGTATGGCCTGCACCTGGCGGAAGAGAACGTTCAGCTTGAGCAGCTGCTGTCGCTGTCGTCTCCTATCTATCGTCTTGAACTGGCGATGGTCGGACGACTGTTTGCCCAGGATCCGCAGCTCTATGCGGATATCATTATGTCCTCGGGCAATAACCTGGCGCTGATCAAACGTTACTACCAGCGTTTTGGTGAGGCGATTACGCTGCTGGAGCAGGGCGATAAGCAGGCCTTTATCGACAGCTTCCGCAAGGTCGAGCACTGGTTTGGCGATTACGCCCAGCGTTTCCAGAGCGAGAGCCGCATTTTGCTCCGACAGGCGAATGACAGTCGCCAGTAATCTGATGATGTATATACTGAAAGCCAGCACTGCTGGCTTTTTTTATTTTGGGGAACTGTCATGGCTGAACCACGCGTTTTGTTTGACTATACGGGGCACTTACCAGAGTGCCCCACCTGGAGCGAAGCAGAAAGCGCGCTCTACTGGGCGGATATTCTGGAAGGCGAGATCCACCGCTACCATCTGCCGACGGGTGAACACAGCGTTTTATCCTTCCATGAAGAGGTGGGGTGCTTCGCGCTGCGTCAGGATGGGGGCTTTATTGTCGCCATGCGCACGGGCATCTGGCTGGCGGATAAGCATGGGCTGCTACAACGAAAAGTTTGTGATAATCCGTCGAACCCGCAGCTGGCACGCTTTAATGACGGGGGAACCGATCATTTCGGCCGCTTTTACGCGGGCACATTCTGGGCACCGGGGGACTATAACGGCGCCTTGCTGATGCGTATCGATAACGACCTGACGCCGGAGGTGATCCAGTGTGATATCCACGGCCATAACGGGCTGGCCTTTAGCGATGACCGGCGCTGGATGTACACCTCAGACACGCCCAATGCGGTGATCTACCGTACGCCGCTGGATGAGCAGGGCGAACCGGGTAAACGGGAAGTCTTTCGCCGGTTCCAGCCGGGGGAGGGGATCCCGGACGGCGCGGCGGTGGATGTGGAGGGCTGTTACTGGAGCGCGCTGTTTGACGGCTGGCGGATCGCCCGTTTTTCACCGCAGGGCGAACAGCTGGAAGAGTACCGGTTGCCGGTGCGCTGTCCGACAATGGTCTGTTTCGGGGGCGATGATATGCATACGCTGTTTATTACCACTACCCGTGAGAACATGAATGCACAGGAGGTGGCGGCATATCCTCTTTCCGGCGCCATTTTCACCCTGCCCGTCAGCGTGGCAGGAGTGAAAAAAGGCCCATTTATCGCGCGTTAAGCCGGATCGACCGGGACGACGTTTTCGCTCGGATAGCATCCCAGCACCTTCATGGAACGGGTGATCTCACCCAGTTCACGCAGGGCTTTCTGCAGGGACGCAGACTCCAGGTTGGCCTGGATATCGAGATAGAACATCTCTTCCCACGGGTTGCCATGAATAGGGCGCGATTCCAGTTTGGTCATAATCAGATTGTGATTGCGCAGTACCAGCAGAGCCTCAACCAGCGCACCGGCCTGCTGGCCCGTCGCCATCAGCAGGGTGGTTTTGGCCGGCACCTGATCGGAGACGTTGATCGCTTTACGCGCCAGCACGATGAAACGGGTGATGTTTTGCGTCTGGTTGGCCAGGTTGCGCTCCAGCACCTGTAAGCCATACAGCGCCCCGCCCGCTTCGCTGCCGAGCGCGGCAACGGTGGGGGAGTTGGCCTGTGCGACCTTCTCCATCGCGGCTGACGTGCTTTCGGTATATTCAATTTTCCAGCCCGGATAGCGGTTCAGGAACTGGCTGCACTGCTGGAAAGGTTGTGGGTGGCTGTAGACCGTCTCGATCTTGTCGAGGTCAGTCGTTCCGGAAACCAGTACGCAGTGGTCAATCGGGATCGTCATCTCGCCGACCAGCGACAGCGTAGTGTGCTGGAGCAGATCGTAAACGTCGTTGATGGCACCGGAACTGGTGTTCTCAATCGGCACGACAGCGTAATCTGCCTGGCCGGTTTCTACCTGATTGAAAATATCGGCGAACTTCGCGCAGCCGCTCTCAATAAACTCTTCGAAGTGACGGGCAGCATACTGACGTGCAGCGAGGTGGGAATAGGACCCTTTTGGTCCCAGGAAGGCAATACGCGCCGAGTGCGGATTAGTTTTGTTCAGATGCTGCTGCAGCAACGCCTGCTGGGTGAGAACGGAATCTTCGATAATCAGCTGGAACAGACGGGTAATGTAGTGCGCATCCAGATGGTGCGTTTTACCAAGGTTAATCAGGCGTTCCAGCAGGTCGCGCTCCCGATCGATATCGCGTACCGGACGATGTGAAGCCAGCTTTGCTTTTCCGACCTCAACGGCCAGCGCACGGCGTTCGGCCAGTAGTGAAAGCAATTTTTCATCCAGAGCGCTGATCTTATCTCGCAGATCCAGTAACGGGTTTTCCGGTGTCATAGCGTTGCCTTTGTCATTTATCGTTATCAATAAAAAAGGCCCCCCGGTGTGGGAGGCCTTATTGTTCGTCTTCGCATTCTTTATCACACGACGAAACGCCTCCCAATCAGGGGAAGGTAAAAAAGAATGCGAAGAAAAACGGTTTAATGGTCATGGAAAATTCCTTCAGAAGACAGACTTAAAGTACCCGTACTGTTTTCACCCTGTCAATAAAAAACGCGCCCGAAGGCGCGTTGGCGATAGACTCAATGTAAGGGATTACTCATCTTCAACTTCTTCTGCGAAGCTGGCGTCTTTCACCGATGTTGTGGCGCGACGGGCTTCACCTTTGTGTTGCACTTTATTGAGCTGCCGTTCCAGCTTGTTAATCAAATCGTTGATGGCGGTGTACATATCCTCATGTTTCGCGCTGGCGACCAGATGGCCGTTTGGAGTATTGATAGTTGCGTCAGCGATGAAACCCTGTGGCTCCTTAGAGAGAATGATATGTGGGTTAATCAAGTGTGTTTGCCATTTATCCAGTTTGGCGAGACGGTCTGCGACGTGCTGGCGGATTGCCGGAGTAATTTCCATTTGTTTACTGGTAATGTTCATTGTCATAAATTTTACCTCTTGTCTTTCCCGTCTTGGTGAGTCCAGCATACCGTTCCTAATGTCAAAATGTGTGATGTAAATCACATTTTTATGTCACTTTTTGTCAACGGATTCTTTTTGTGAGGCAGGACAGGAACACGTAACATTTACCTTGTCGAAGCGACAAATTGCGGCCATAGTTGATAGGATTCGTGCAGGCTAAACCGGTTCAGCTTGATGCGGAAATGGATAAAAAAACGGCAGCCCTGAGGCTGCCGTTTTGCATTCTACTGGACGATCAGGAGCTGCTGCTGTTCGCGGCGATGATCTTCGCCACTTTGTCAGCCTGGGAGGTCATCTGCAGCTGGCGATAGGCGTTTTCCATCAGCTTCAGGCCATCACGCGTTGCCTGAGTATCCGGATAATCACGCAGCATGCCTTCGACGCGGTTCACGACGGCAACGTATGCACCACGACGGGTATAGTATTCCGCCACAGAGTATTCGTATTTCGCCAGACGGTCTTTCAGGAACACCAGACGTTTGCTGGCATCCGTTACGTACTGGCTGTTCGGGTAGCCGCGAACCAGTTTAGAGAAGTCATTAAACGCATCGCGGGCGTGCTGCGGGTCGCGGTCGGAGCGATCCACACCAAAGAAGCCCTGCAGCGCGCTGTCATCCAGCGCCATATTGGTCAGGCCGCGCATATACATCACGTAGTCAATATTCGGATGGGTCGGATTCAGACGCATGAAGCGATCAATCGTCGCCTGGGCCAGTGGCAGATCGGCATTTTTATAGTAGGCGTAGATCAGATCCAACTGTACCTGCTGGGAGTACGGGCCAAATGGATAGCGATTATCCAGCGCTTCCAGTTGCGTTATCGCCTGTTTCCAGTTACCGTCCTGCAGCTTTTGCTGAGCAGTCGCATAGATTTCATTCGGCGGATTGTCAGGGACCTGTTCATTCGAACCGGAGCAGCCTACCAAAGCCAGGCTCAACGTGGCCGCTGCCACCAGATATTTCATGCGCGTCATGACGTTTTGACTTTCCTCAAATGTTTGTCCGGGAGAATCTCTTTCCTGCTCCCGATTAAGACCAGCTACAATAGCACACTATATTAAACGGCAAAGCCGTAAAACCCAACGTTAAACGAAGAAGCAGTCTATGGCACAACGAGTAGAACTCACCGCAACAGTCTCCGAAAAACAGCTCGGACAACGCTTAGATCAGGCTTTGGCCGAAATGTTCCCTGATTATTCGCGTTCACGCATAAAAGAATGGATTCTTGACCAGCGCGTGCTGGTAAATGGCAAGATCTGGGACAAGCCAAAAGAGAAAGTGTTGGGTGGGGAAGTGGTCGCCATCAATGCTGATATCGAAGAAGAAGTCCGTTTTGAGCCTCAGGATATCCCGCTGAATATCGTCTATGAAGATGACGACATCCTGGTTATTAACAAGCCGCGCGATCTGGTTGTACACCCTGGCGCAGGTAACCCTGACGGCACTGTACTGAACGCCCTGCTGCACTACTATCCTCCTATTGTGGACGTACCGCGTGCGGGGATCGTTCACCGTCTGGATAAAGACACCACCGGCCTGATGGTCGTTGCCAAGACCATTCCGGCGCAGACGCGTCTGGTGGAGTCCCTGCAGCTGCGTGAAATCACCCGTGAATACGAAGCGGTTGCTATTGGGCATATGACCTCCGGTGGCACGGTAGAGCAGCCTATCAGTCGCCATCCGACCAAGCGTACCCACATGTCCGTTCACCCGATGGGTAAACCGGCCGTCACGCACTACCGCATTATGGAGCATTTCCGCATTCATACGCGTCTGCGTCTGCGTCTGGAAACGGGCCGTACGCACCAGATCCGTGTGCATATGTCCCATATCACCCATCCGCTGGTGGGCGATCAGCTGTACGGTGGTCGTCCGCGTCCACCGAAAGGGGCGTCTGACGAATTTATCGCGATGCTGCGTAAATTCGACCGCCAGGCCCTGCACGCAACCATGCTACGTCTCTACCATCCGATCACCGGCATTGAGATGGAATGGCATGCGCCAATTCCACAGGATATGGTGGATCTTATCGACGCGATGCGTGCCGATTTTGAAGAACATAAGGATGACGTGGACTGGTTATGACCAAACTGATTGTCCCGGAGTGGCCTGCGCCAGAAGGTGTGGCGGCCTGCAGTTCAACCCGTATCGGCGGCGTGAGTGAGGGGGCCTGGGAATCATTGAACCTGGGCGCTCACTGTGGCGATAACCTCGATCACGTTGAAGAGAATCGTAAGCGGTTGTTTGCGGCAGGCAAGTTGCCGTCAAAACCGGTCTGGCTTGAACAGGTACATGGTACCGCTGTGCTTCGTCTCACCGGTGAACCGTATGCCTCGAAACGTGCCGATGCGTCTTACAGCAATACTCCGGGCACGGTTTGTGCCGTCATGACTGCTGACTGTCTGCCGGTGCTTTTCTGCAACCGTGCGGGCACGGAAGTGGCCGCCGCCCATGCCGGTTGGCGCGGATTGTGCGCCGGCGTACTGGAAGAGACCGTCGCCTGTTTTGCCGACGGCGCGGATAACATCATCGCCTGGCTTGGCCCGGCCATTGGCCCACAGGCTTTTGAAGTGGGGCCGGAGGTGCGTGACGCTTTTATGGCGCACGATCCGCAGGCGCAGAGCGCTTTTCTTCCGGCCGGGGATAAGTATATGGCGGACATTTACCAGCTTGCCCGCCAGCGCCTGACCCGCGTCGGTATCAGCCAGATCTACGGCGGCGATCGCTGCACCTTCACCGAAAACGATGATTTCTTTTCCTATCGCCGCGACAAGACTACCGGGCGTATGGCAAGTTTCATTTGGCTGATATAACCTATAGAATCAAGACGATCCGGTACGCGCCGTTTTCTTTTCGCATAATTCAGGTCATTCACCTTGAATAATTGAGGGATGACCTCATTTAATCTCCAGTAGCAATTTTGACCTGTTATGGGAGGAGTTATGCGTCTGGATCGTCTTACTAATAAATTCCAGCTTGCTCTCGCCGATGCCCAGTCTCTCGCACTGGGGCACGACAATCAGTTTATCGAACCTCTTCATTTAATGAGCGCCTTACTGAATCAGGAAGGGGGATCGGTACGTCCTTTATTGACATCTGCCGGCATTAATGCGGGCCAGTTACGCACAGCGATCGATCAGGCGCTGAGCCGTTTACCGCAGGTAGAGGGCACAGGCGGAGATGTTCAGCCGTCTCAGGATCTGGTTCGCGTATTAAACCTGTGCGACAAACTGGCGCAGAAACGCGGCGACAACTTTATTTCGTCAGAGCTCTTTGTTCTGGCGGCGCTTGAATCACGTGGCACCTTGACCGACCTGCTGAAAACAGCTGGCGCAACTACCGCCAATGTGACGCAGGCGATTGCACAAATGCGCGGAGGTGAGAGCGTGAACGATCAGGGTGCTGAAGATCAGCGTCAGGCATTGAAAAAATATACGGTCGACCTGACTGAGCGTGCGGAACAGGGCAAGCTTGACCCGGTCATTGGCCGTGACGAAGAGATCCGCCGTACCATTCAGGTCCTGCAGCGCCGTACCAAAAATAACCCGGTGCTGATTGGTGAGCCGGGCGTCGGTAAAACGGCTATTGTGGAAGGGCTTGCCCAGCGTATCGTCAATGGTGAAGTGCCGGAGGGTCTGAAAGGCCGCCGTGTACTGGCACTGGATATGGGCGCGCTGGTGGCCGGGGCCAAATACCGCGGCGAATTTGAAGAACGCTTAAAAGGCGTGCTCAACGATCTGGCGAAACAGGAAGGCAACGTCATTCTGTTTATCGACGAACTGCACACGATGGTGGGAGCAGGTAAAGCCGATGGTGCCATGGATGCCGGGAACATGCTGAAACCCGCTCTTGCTCGCGGCGAGCTGCACTGCGTGGGCGCCACCACGCTTGATGAGTATCGTCAGTACATTGAAAAAGATGCTGCTCTGGAACGTCGATTCCAGAAAGTATTTGTGGCTGAACCGTCAGTGGAAGATACCATCGCGATCCTGCGTGGCCTGAAAGAGCGTTATGAGCTGCACCACCATGTGCAGATTACTGACCCGGCCATCGTGGCGGCTGCTACCTTGTCGCATCGCTATATTGCCGACCGACAGCTGCCTGACAAAGCGATCGACCTTATCGACGAAGCGGCCTCCAGTATTCGTATGCAGATTGACTCTAAGCCAGAAGAGCTGGACCGACTCGATCGCCGGATCATTCAGCTCAAGCTGGAACAGCAGGCGCTGAAAAAAGAGTCTGATGAAGCGAGTAAAAAGCGTCTGGATATGCTTAATGAAGAGCTGGATGATAAAGAGCGCCAGTATTCTGAGTTAGAAGAAGAGTGGAAAGCCGAGAAAGCTTCCCTGTCTGGCACTCAAACAATCAAAGCTGAGCTTGAACAGGCAAAAATTGCCATTGAGCAGGCGCGTCGTGTGGGCGATCTGGCGCGCATGTCTGAACTGCAGTACGGCAAAATTCCTGAGCTGGAAAAACAGCTTCAGATGGCGACGCAATCGGAAGGTAAAACGATGCGTCTGTTACGTAATAAAGTGACGGATGCGGAAATTGCTGAAGTGCTTGCTCGCTGGACCGGGATTCCGGTGGCGCGCATGCTTGAAGGCGAACGTGAAAAACTGCTGCGTATGGAACAGGATCTCCATAATCGTGTGATTGGGCAGAACGAGGCGGTTGAAGCGGTATCGAATGCTATCCGTCGTAGTCGCGCAGGGCTTTCCGATCCGAATCGCCCGATTGGTTCGTTCCTGTTCCTGGGGCCAACCGGCGTCGGTAAAACCGAACTGTGCAAAGCGCTGGCTAACTTTATGTTCGACAGTGACGATGCGATGGTGCGTATCGATATGTCCGAGTTTATGGAAAAACACTCCGTTTCACGTCTGGTCGGTGCGCCTCCTGGTTATGTTGGTTATGAAGAAGGCGGTTACCTGACGGAAGCAGTGCGCCGTCGTCCTTATTCCGTCATCCTGCTGGATGAGGTGGAAAAAGCGCATCCGGATGTGTTCAACATTCTGCTACAGGTACTGGATGATGGTCGTCTGACGGACGGGCAGGGGAGAACGGTCGACTTCCGTAATACGGTTGTCATCATGACTTCGAACCTGGGTTCTGATTTGATTCAGGAACGTTTCGGTGAACTGGACTACAGCCATATGAAGGACCTGGTGCTCGGGGTGGTGAGCCATAACTTCCGTCCTGAGTTCATCAACCGTATTGATGAAGTGGTGGTCTTCCATCCTCTGGGTGAGAAACACATTGCCTCGATTGCGCAGATTCAGCTGCAGCGTCTCTATAAACGTCTGGAAGAGCGTGGGTATGAAATTCACATTTCCGACGATGCGCTGAAGCTGCTGAGCGAGAATGGTTACGATCCGGTATACGGTGCGCGTCCATTAAAACGTGCTATCCAGCAGCAGATCGAAAACCCGCTGGCACAGCAGATCCTCTCTGGGGAGCTGATTCCGGGCAAAGTTATCCGTCTGGAAGCCAACGACGATCGTATTGTGGCAGTGCAGTAAATCACAAAACGCAAAAACGAGCCCCCGGAGGGCTCGTTTTTGTTTAAAAACCAGGCAAAAATAGAGGTCCAAATGCGGAATTGCCTGGAAAGTGAGCGGTCGATAAAAAATTTTCACTTTATACTTGCCAGCTCCGAAGAACTGCCTATAATGCGCCTCCACTGACACGGAACAACGGCAAGCAAGCCGCCGAATCAGCAGAGAAAAGCGCGAAATAATCGCTTGACTCTGAGGCGGGGAAGCGTAATATGCACACCCCGCGCCGCAGCGAAAAAGCGAAGCGGCACTGCTCTTTAACAATTTATCAGACAATCTGTGTGGGCACTCAAAGTGACATGGATTCTTAATGTCTTCGGACAATAAATGAATACCAAGTCTCTGAGTGAACACGTAATTCATTACGAAGTTTAATTCACGAGCATCAAACTTAAATTGAAGAGTTTGATCATGGCTCAGATTGAACGCTGGCGGCAGGCCTAACACATGCAAGTCGAACGGTAGCACAGAGAGCTTGCTCTCGGGTGACGAGTGGCGGACGGGTGAGTAATGTCTGGGAAACTGCCTGATGGAGGGGGATAACTACTGGAAACGGTAGCTAATACCGCATAACGTCGCAAGACCAAAGAGGGGGACCTTCGGGCCTCTTGCCATCGGATGTGCCCAGATGGGATTAGCTAGTAGGTGGGGTAATGGCTCACCTAGGCGACGATCCCTAGCTGGTCTGAGAGGATGACCAGCCACACTGGAACTGAGACACGGTCCAGACTCCTACGGGAGGCAGCAGTGGGGAATATTGCACAATGGGCGCAAGCCTGATGCAGCCATGCCGCGTGTATGAAGAAGGCCTTCGGGTTGTAAAGTACTTTCAGCGAGGAGGAAGGCATTGTGGTTAATAACCACAGTGATTGACGTTACTCGCAGAAGAAGCACCGGCTAACTCCGTGCCAGCAGCCGCGGTAATACGGAGGGTGCAAGCGTTAATCGGAATTACTGGGCGTAAAGCGCACGCAGGCGGTCTGTTAAGTCAGATGTGAAATCCCCGGGCTCAACCTGGGAACTGCATTTGAAACTGGCAGGCTTGAGTCTTGTAGAGGGGGGTAGAATTCCAGGTGTAGCGGTGAAATGCGTAGAGATCTGGAGGAATACCGGTGGCGAAGGCGGCCCCCTGGACAAAGACTGACGCTCAGGTGCGAAAGCGTGGGGAGCAAACAGGATTAGATACCCTGGTAGTCCACGCCGTAAACGATGTCGACTTGGAGGTTGTGCCCTTGAGGCGTGGCTTCCGGAGCTAACGCGTTAAGTCGACCGCCTGGGGAGTACGGCCGCAAGGTTAAAACTCAAATGAATTGACGGGGGCCCGCACAAGCGGTGGAGCATGTGGTTTAATTCGATGCAACGCGAAGAACCTTACCTACTCTTGACATCCAGAGAACTTGCCAGAGATGGCTTGGTGCCTTCGGGAACTCTGAGACAGGTGCTGCATGGCTGTCGTCAGCTCGTGTTGTGAAATGTTGGGTTAAGTCCCGCAACGAGCGCAACCCTTATCCTTTGTTGCCAGCGGTTAGGCCGGGAACTCAAAGGAGACTGCCAGTGATAAACTGGAGGAAGGTGGGGATGACGTCAAGTCATCATGGCCCTTACGAGTAGGGCTACACACGTGCTACAATGGCGCATACAAAGAGAAGCGACCTCGCGAGAGCAAGCGGACCTCATAAAGTGCGTCGTAGTCCGGATTGGAGTCTGCAACTCGACTCCATGAAGTCGGAATCGCTAGTAATCGTAGATCAGAATGCTACGGTGAATACGTTCCCGGGCCTTGTACACACCGCCCGTCACACCATGGGAGTGGGTTGCAAAAGAAGTAGGTAGCTTAACCTTCGGGAGGGCGCTTACCACTTTGTGATTCATGACTGGGGTGAAGTCGTAACAAGGTAACCGTAGGGGAACCTGCGGTTGGATCACCTCCTTACCTTAAAGAACCTGCCTTTGCAGTGCTCACACAGATTGTCTGATAGAAAGTAGAAAGCAAGACGGCTGCGAAGTCGTGACACCTCGTGTCCCCTTCGTCTAGCGGTTAGGACTCCGCCCTTTCACGGCGGCAACAGGGGTTCGAATCCCCTAGGGGACGCCACTTGCTGGGTGTGAGTGAAAGGCACAACCAATCAGTATCTCAAAACTGACTTCAGAGTCATGTTTGCGATATTTGCTCTTTAAAAATCTGGATCAAGCTGAAAATTGAAACGACACACTGTGTCTGTTCTCCGTAATAAGAACAGATGAAGGTGTGTTCGAGTCTCTCAAATTTTCACAACGCGAAGTGAAACAGCTTCGGGTTGTGAGGTTAAGCGACTAAGCGTACACGGTGGATGCCCTGGCAGTCAGAGGCGATGAAGGACGTGCTAATCTGCGAAAAGCGCCGGCGAGGTGATATGAACCCTTGACCCGGCGATGTCCGAATGGGGAAACCCAGTGTGATTCGTCACACTATCGTTAGCTGAATACATAGGCTAACGAGGCGAACCGGGGGAACTGAAACATCTAAGTACCCCGAGGAAAAGAAATCAACCGAGATTCCCCCAGTAGCGGCGAGCGAACGGGGAGCAGCCCGGAGTCTGAATCAGCTTGTGTGTTAGTGGAAGCGTCTGGAAAGTCGCAGGGTACAGGGTGATACTCCCGTACACGAAAGCACACAGGCTGTGAACTCGAAGAGTAGGGCGGGACACGTGTGTATCCTGTCTGAATATGGGGGGACCATCCTCCAAGGCTAAATACTCCTGACTGACCGATAGTGAACCAGTACCGTGAGGGAAAGGCGAAAAGAACCCCGGCGAGGGGAGTGAAAAAGAACCTGAAACCGTGTACGTACAAGCAGTGGGAGCATCCTTCGGGGTGTGACTGCGTACCTTTTGTATAATGGGTCAGCGACTTATATTCTGTAGCAAGGTTAACCGTATAGGGGAGCCGAAGGGAAACCGAGTCTTAACTGGGCGTTAAGTTGCAGGGTATAGACCCGAAACCCGGTGATCTAGCCATGGGCAGGTTGAAGGTTGGGTAACACTAACTGGAGGACCGAACCGACTAATGTTGAAAAATTAGCGGATGACCTGTGGCTGGGGGTGAAAGGCCAATCAAACCGGGAGATAGCTGGTTCTCCCCGAAAGCTATTTAGGTAGCGCCTCGTGAATTCATCTCCGGGGGTAGAGCACTGTTTCGGCTAGGGGGCCATCCCGGCTTACCAACCCGATGCAAACTGCGAATACCGGAGAATGTTATCACGGGAGACACACGGCGGGTGCTAACGTCCGTCGTGAAGAGGGAAACAACCCAGACCGCCAGCTAAGGTCCCAAAGTCATGGTTAAGTGGGAAACGATGTGGGAAGGCACAGACAGCCAGGATGTTGGCTTAGAAGCAGCCATCATTTAAAGAAAGCGTAATAGCTCACTGGTCGAGTCGGCCTGCGCGGAAGATGTAACGGGGCTAAACCATGCACCGAAGCTGCGGCAGCGACACTATGTGTTGTTGGGTAGGGGAGCGTTCTGTAAGCCTGCGAAGGTGTGCTGTGAGGCATGCTGGAGGTATCAGAAGTGCGAATGCTGACATAAGTAACGATAAAGCGGGTGAAAAGCCCGCTCGCCGGAAGACCAAGGGTTCCTGTCCAACGTTAATCGGGGCAGGGTGAGTCGACCCCTAAGGCGAGGCCGAAAGGCGTAGTCGATGGGAAACAGGTTAATATTCCTGTACTCGGTGTTACTGCGAAGGGGGGACGGAGAAGGCTATGTTGGCCGGGCGACGGTTGTCCCGGTTTAAGCATGTAGGCGGAGGTTCCAGGTAAATCCGGTACCTTATTAACGCTGAGGTGTGATGACGAGGCACTACGGTGCTGAAGCAACAAATGCCCTGCTTCCAGGAAAAGCCTCTAAGCATCAGGTAACACCAAATCGTACCCCAAACCGACACAGGTGGTCAGGTAGAGAATACCAAGGCGCTTGAGAGAACTCGGGTGAAGGAACTAGGCAAAATGGTGCCGTAACTTCGGGAGAAGGCACGCTGATATGTAGGTGAAGCCCCTGCGGGTGGAGCTGAAATCAGTCGAAGATACCAGCTGGCTGCAACTGTTTATTAAAAACACAGCACTGTGCAAACACGAAAGTGGACGTATACGGTGTGACGCCTGCCCGGTGCCGGAAGGTTAATTGATGGGGTTAGCGCACGCGAAGCTCTTGATCGAAGCCCCGGTAAACGGCGGCCGTAACTATAACGGTCCTAAGGTAGCGAAATCCTTGTCGGGTAAGTTCCGACCTGCACGAATGGCGTAATGATGGCCAGGCTGTCCTCCACCCGAGACTCAGTGAAATTGAAATCGCTGTGAAGATGCAGTGTACCGCGCAAGACGGAAAGACCCCGTGAACCTTTACTATAGCTTGACACTGAACACTGGTCCTTGATGTGTAGGATAGGTGGGAGGCTTTGAAGCGTGGACGCCAGTCTGCGTGGAGCCGTCCTTGAAATACCACCCTTTAATGGCTGGTGTTCTAACGTAGACCCGTTACCGGGTTGCGGACAGTGTCTGGTGGGTAGTTTGACTGGGGCGGTCTCCTCCTAAAGAGTAACGGAGGAGCACGAAGGTCAGCTAATCCTGGTCGGACATCAGGAGGTTAGTGCAATGGCATAAGCTGGCTTGACTGCGAGAGTGACGGCTCGAGCAGGTGCGAAAGCAGGTCATAGTGATCCGGTGGTTCTGTATGGAAGGGCCATCGCTCAACGGATAAAAGGTACTCCGGGGATAACAGGCTGATACCGCCCAAGAGTTCATATCGACGGCGGTGTTTGGCACCTCGATGTCGGCTCATCACATCCTGGGGCTGAAGTAGGTCCCAAGGGTATGGCTGTTCGCCATTTAAAGTGGTACGCGAGCTGGGTTTAGAACGTCGTGAGACAGTTCGGTCCCTATCTGCCGTGGGCGCTGGAGAATTGAGGGGGGCTGCTCCTAGTACGAGAGGACCGGAGTGGACGCATCACTGGTGTTCGGGTTGTCATGCCAATGGCACTGCCCGGTAGCTAAATGCGGAAGAGATAAGTGCTGAAAGCATCTAAGCACGAAACTTGCCCCGAGATGAGTTCTCCCTGAGCCTTTAAGGCTCCTGAAGGAACGTTGAAGACGACGACGTTGATAGGCCGGGTGTGTAAGCGCAGCGATGCGTTGAGCTAACCGGTACTAATGAACCGTGAGGCTTAACCTTACAACGCCGAAGCTGTTTCGGTGGATTTGAGAAAATTTTCAGCATTGATTCAGAGTTAAGTACACAATAGTTTGCGCAGCAGCAAGGCGGCAAGCGAAGGAAAGGAAGGAGCATACTGAAGTATGTGACTGACTTTACGAGCGCGGCCAACGCGGCTGATGCGATAAAGTATTGCGTACAGAGCACCAAGAATTTGCCTGGCGGCTGTAGCGCGGTGGTCCCACCTGACCCCATGCCGAACTCAGAAGTGAAACGCCGTAGCGCCGATGGTAGTGTGGGGTCTCCCCATGCGAGAGTAGGGAACTGCCAGGCATCAAATTAAAAAACCCCGTACCTTATGGTGCGGGGTTTTTTGCTTTTCCACCTTGGCGAGCACAATCAACAATCTCTGGCTAAAATAACAAGATACGCATCGTCAGCGAGGTTATTTTGCCGAACCCCCCCTTTAACTATCAACAAGATTTCGCCAACATAAACTTTCGCGACCATCCTGAGCTTTACCAGGTAGGGCGGGGAGAACAAGGCGTTCTGCTGGTTGAACCTTACAAAAGCGAAATTCTGCCCTACTGGCGATACAAAAATGCTGAGGTTGCGACAAAATCTGCGCAGGAAATATACGCACTCTTTGAGCAATACCGTCAGCAAGACGATTTTGTGGGCATGGATATGGCCAGAAAATTCATCCAGATGGGATATACCCGCGCCAGACGCTACGCCAACCACAAAGGCGGAAAAAAGTACGATGATGAACGCAATGTTCGTCCACTGGATCACGATCCCGTTAAAGCCGAAGCCGCAAAAGTATTCAAAGGATGGTGGGACAAAATTCGCGCCGATGAGGATTATTTACAGAGAAAACAAGCGCATCAAAAAAAGTGGGGCTGATGATGTTATCCGTGCCAGGACGCATTTTGTGACGGAGATAACAAAATTAAATGAAACATAATAGAAACAATTATTTTACCTAACGTTAAATTTTAAATCTGGTTTTACTGGAGTGGGTGCTTTGGCCCGCATTGTAAGACAGGGGATTTAAAATGACAGAAACCGTAGCAAGTACAGATACGGATAGTAAAAAACTGGCAGAGGACGATACTCGCCGCAGGATTTGGGCAATCGTCGGCGCATCTTCAGGCAATCTGGTTGAATGGTTCGACTTTTACGTTTACTCGTTTTGCTCGCTCTATTTTGCCCATATCTTCTTCCCATCCGGCAACACCACTACCCAGCTTCTGCAAACTGCAGGCGTTTTCGCCGCAGGCTTTTTGATGCGTCCAATCGGCGGCTGGCTCTTTGGGCGTATTGCCGATCGAAAGGGGCGAAAAACGTCCATGCTGATCTCCGTCTGCATGATGTGTTTCGGCTCCCTGGTTATCGCCTGCCTTCCGGGCTATGACACTATCGGCACTTGGGCTCCAGCCTTACTGCTGTTGGCGCGTTTGTTCCAGGGACTTTCCGTTGGGGGGGAATATGGCACAAGCGCGACATATATGAGTGAAGTTGCCGTGGAAGGGCGTAAAGGCTTTTATGCCTCATTTCAGTACGTCACCCTGATCGGGGGACAGCTCCTGGCAATTCTGGCCGTCGTGATCCTGCAACAGGTTCTGAGTGATGAAGATCTCCGTGCCTGGGGATGGCGTATTCCTTTTGCGCTTGGCGCCCTCCTTGCCATTGTGGCGCTGTGGCTGCGCCGTCAGCTGGACGAAACGTCGCGTAAAGAGGTAAGGACGTTAAAAGAGGCAGGTTCTTTTAAGGGCTTGTGGCGTAACCGGAAGGCCTTTTTAATGGTGCTCGGCTTTACGGCTGGCGGTTCGCTCACCTTCTATACCTTCACTACCTATATGCAGAAGTATCTGGTTAATACAACGGGTATGCACGCTAACGTGGCGAGCATGGTCATGACGGTGGCGCTCTTTGTCTTTATGCTCATCCAGCCCATTATCGGTGCGCTGTCGGATAGAATCGGTCGTCGTAGCTCAATGCTGATTTTCGGCGGGTTGTCGGCAATATGTACTGTGCCCATTCTCACTGCACTCCAGCATGTCACATCTCCTTATGCCGCTTTTGCACTGGTGATGGTCGCATTGGTCATTGCCAGTTTTTACACCTCGATCAGCGGCATTCTTAAGGCAGAGATGTTTCCGGCTCAGGTGCGTGCACTGGGCGTTGGGTTATCTTATGCGGTGGCTAACGCGCTGTTTGGCGGCTCAGCGGAATATGTAGCCCTGTCATTAAAATCGGTGGGGAGTGAGGCAATCTTTTTCTGGTACGTCACGCTGATGGGGGCGCTGGCATTTATGGTTTCTTTAATGCTGCACCGCAAAGGGAAAGGCGTGCGTCTTTAATGATCCGCCATCTGCCAGACGGCATAGCCGGTAGTCGCACCGGCTATGTCCCAGGCAAAATCTTTCCAGCTCCAGCCGCTCCCTGCCGGGCGGCTGTCCCAGAGCTCTTTCGATGCCCCCAGACTGACCGAAAACATCAGGCCGTATGCAGCGCTGCGGTCGCGGCTGTAGCCCTGGCGCTGTGCATATTCATTACCCGCAGCCGAGAGCATCGCCGAGGCTAAAAAGTGTTGCGCCTTATCCTGACCCGACCAGCTATCCTGAGCCATATGGCTGCATCCGCCCAAAACCAGGCAGCCCATTAACAGCAAATAACGCACAACGACCTCCATAAAAAAGCCCCGTCAATGACAGGGCTGAAGATTACAGGATGCGGCTAATCAACCGGTCGATTCGGATGCGACGTAAACGGCGAATTAGCTTACGCACTTTCACCGGATAGTCAGCGATACTTTGCAGATCGCGATAATGGTTAACCACAGTGGTGTGCGTGCGGATCAGATCCAGTTCACGGTCGCGCGGAGCAGCCAGCTCCTGGCGGGGATCGTGGATCAAAATCGCATTTTCTAGATCCAGTCGCCACGCGCGGGGATTGAGGTTATTGCCCGTCAGCAGCATCCATTCATCATCAACCCACATGCCTTTCAGGTGATAGCTGTTATCTTCATCTTTCCACAGACGCACAACCAGCTGATCGGTATTCACATAGTACTGCAGGCGGCTCAGGAAGCGGCGCAGGTTGATCTCATAGAGATAAGGCAGGGCGCCGATGATCTTAAATGGCTGATCTTCAGGAATGAAGAAATCGTTCGCGGTTTTATCGCCAACGATAATTTCCACCTTTTTACCGTCGCGTAACAGCTGAATGATGTTACGCACCAGCACCGCCGGCAGGTTGAAGTACGGTGTACAGATGGTCAGCTTATGTTCTGTACACGGCATCAGATGGAAGATGGTCTTGTTGAGCAGGCTGGATTTACCCAGCCCAACCAGTGGGGTCACTGCAAGCTGTTCATTATCGGCATCGCCCTGGAAATGGAACATGGCATCGCGCAGTTCCTGACGGAAAAGGCGGATCTCATTTTTGATCTCCGGGCTTTTTGGTCGCTGCGGATCGTCAAGCCGATTCACGCCGCGGCCATGCACCAGATGTTGGTCCACCCACTCAAACATGACGTCAGCCATGCGGGCATTACGCACCAGGTGATAACGATCGTAACGGTATTTATCCAGTTGATGCAGATAGACATCGTTCAGACTCGCGCCGCTATAGAGCACGCTGTCATCAATGATAAAGCCTTTGAAATGGAGAACGCCCAGAGCTTCGCGGGTGTTAACAGGAACACCATAAACGGGGACATCTACGCCAGGGTTTTCCTGCGCCATGCGGCAATACCAGTCGGCATTGGTGTTGGACGCAGCGGCGCCAATACGACCGCGCTGGGCGCGATGCCAGTCGACCAAGATACGGACATCCAGCTCAGGGCGCTGGCGTTTGGCTTCGTACACGGCGCGTAAAATGGCGCTGCCGCCATCATCCTGTTCAAGATAAAGCGCGATAATGCAGATACGATGCGTTGCGCTGGCAATTTTTTCCAGTAGCGTCTCCCGAAAGTCGGCGGGAGCATAAAAAAACTCTACATCATCAACTGACTGAGAAATCTTCGGTAGTTGAGCAAGGTGTTGTTGATGTTTATTACGCTTAAATTTTGACAACATCACAGTGCGTTTCTTCTCTGTTCATTGAAGGATTATATGTACTATGTAGACAACAGAAGCGGGCAATCATACCACCAGTGCCGTTTAAAGTGGTCAACATTTCCAGTACCTTACTCTTGTTTACCTGATGGCATAAGCTGCAGAGTCAACCCGACGATCCCATCTTCAAGCTGGATATCAACGGTAAAGCCCAGCTTTCGCGCCAGGGCGACCATGCCACGGTTGTTAGGCATGGTAATGCCATTGAGGCGGATCAGTCCGTGATCGCGCGTATAACTGATCAGTTTTTCGAGTAATCGTCTTCCCAGCCCAAGACCTTTCAGATCGGAGCGAACAAGCACCGCAAACTCCGCATCAACGTTATCAGGATCGGAGATGGCACGTGTGACGCCAAGGATTTCATCGCCCTCTTCAGTGCGTCGGACAGCAACGAAAGCCATTTCCCGATCGTAGTCGATCTGCGTCATATTGGCTAAATCTTCGTGGGTAAATTCGTTGATTTCGCTAAAGTAGCGGTAATACAAATCTTCTTTTGTGACCTGGGCGATAAAGCGCTGAAGCTGGGGTTCATCTTCAGGAAGGATAGGGCGGAACAGCGACAGTTCGCCATTTTTCATCTCCACCCACTCTTCAAGCTGATGGGGGTAAGGGCGAATAGCAAGCCGGCTTTCGCGATCGCCGGTATAGGCCGCCACATCCATCGTCACATCCAGCGCCGTCAGTTCGCTGCCGGATACCAGTAAAGGATGAATATCCAGACGCTGGATTTCCGGGCTATCGACAATCAGGTTCGATACCTGCACCAGGAACTGGCTCAGGGCGGCGATATCCAGCGGTCTTAAGGCACTGCGTCCACGGATCTTTTTGCTCTTAATCCCCTGAATCACCAGATAACGCGCCAGGTTCATGTTCAGGGGCGGCAGGGCAACCACCGCCTGCTCTTCAGGGCGCCACTCCACGCCCCCTTCGCCCAGCATAATCAGCGGACCGAAGACCGGATCGTGTTCCACTACCACCCGTAGCTCCTGCGCGCCGGCACGATTAGCCATGCTCTGCACCAGCAGGCCGTGGATCCGCGCCTGGGGCCAGGCCATTTTAACGCGATCGATAATGGCATCCGCCGCCTGCTGGACTTCCGCCGCGGTACGCAGATACAACATCACCCCCTGAACTTCAGATTTATGCGGGATATCTGGCGAACGCAGTTTCAGTGCTACCGGATAACCGATCTGCTCGGCAATATGCACCGCTTCCGCGCTGTCGCTGGCGATCCAGGTGGGCAGTGTATGCAGGCCATAGGCGGTGAGGATCGGCTGTACCTCATGGGTATCCAGCGAACGCGCGCCGTCATCAATGGCACGCTGCAACAGGTCGTGAGCATGACCCGTATTGGCGGTCAGGTTTCCCGGCAGGGCAGGCGTCTCCCGCAGCTGTTTCTGATTGCGCCGGTACTCCACCATATGCATAAAAGCGGTGATAGTGCCTTCCGGGGTACGGTAAGTGGGGAGGCCAGCCTCGCTGAACAGACGTCGCGCCTCCTGAGATGAAAATTCACCGCACCAGTTGGTCAGAAGCGACACATACTTTCCACGCGGATGCTTCTTCACAATATCAATCAGCGCACGAGCGCTTTCGCTGCCCGGGGCTACGGCACTAGGGGAGTGAATAACCATCAGGGCATCAAAATCCTGGCTGTCCAGCAGGATATTGAGTGCCATGAGATAGTGCTCGCTGCTGGCATCGTCGCGTAAGTCGAGTGGATTACCCGGCTCCACGCCGGACGGCAATGCCTCACGCAGGCGCTGCATTGTCTCTTCGCTGAGGGTGGCCAGCTTACCGTTACGCAGCCACAGTTCATCCAGCGCCAGCGCGGCCGGTGCGGCCCCGTTACTGATGATCATCAGCCGTTCCCCGCGCAGCGGGCGCATATGGCTGAGCGTTTCGACAGCGGAAAAGAGTTCGTGGGTGTCCTGAACACGCAGCAAGCCGGCACGCTGGATAGCGGCATCCCATGCCGGATCCATGCCTGAATGAGAATGCAAAAGACGCTGGGCGGCCGGGCTACGCCCGCTTTTGATCACCAGAATCGGTTTGTTGCGTGAAGCGCTACGGGCTGCCGAGACGAAGCGTCGCGCGTCGCTGAGATGCTCAAGATAGAGCAGGATGGCGCTGGTTTTGCTATCGCGCGCCAGAAAATCCAGCAGCTCGTCAACGTCAATGTCCAGACCGTCGCCCAGCGCAATGAAATAGGAAAAGCCCATTTCGCGCTGCTGGGCCCAGTCGAGGATGGTATTAGAGACCGCCGCCGACTGGGAAATAAAGGCCAGCTTGCCTTTACGTATCGGGACGGGAGAAAAGCTGGCATTCAGCCCCTGCCACGGTGCCAGCAGACCCAGACTGTTTGGCCCCAGCAGTCGCATCTGGTAGCGCGTCGCGCAGGCCAGCAACTCCGCCTGTTGTTCAGGGGGCGAAGAGAGAATAATGCAGGTTTTGCAGCCCTTCTTCCCCAGTGCGTCGAGCAGGGCGATGTTACGTCGGGCGTGGGTGCAGAGCACCGCGAGATCGGGAATGAAGGGCAGGCTCTCCACATCCGGCCAGGCAAGGACACCCAACACCGCCTTATACGCGGGGGTAACCGGCAGTATCGGGCCATTAAAGCCGCCAGCGAGCAGGTTACGCATCATCAGATAACCGGCGCGTTCAGGCTTCATCGACGCGCCAATCACGGCAATGGATTTAGGGCGGAGTAAGGCTTCTAGCCCGCGCTGGCTCATACAGATCTCCTGAAAAGGCGAGTGACCTGATGATTTTAAACGCTTTCCGGCTCCGCCGCTGTGATGCTTCCCTTATGAATGGTTTTTCCGGCCAGATAACGTTCGCGAAAGCGTGAGAAGTGATCGCCCAGGGCGCCTGCCGCCTGAACGTCCCCCGCCAGATCCAGCAGGGCAATGGCCACTTCGGCAGTACAATACTGGCCTTCTGCGTGGGCTTCACGCAGCCGGTAAGCCGAGACGCGCGACAAATCGACGGAGATCACCGGCAGCGCATCCAGATAGGGGCTTTTGCGAAACATTTTACGCGCTTCAGTCCAGGTGCCATCCAGCATGATAAACAGCGGCGGTTTACCGGCGGAGGGCGCGGTAATTACCTGGCGCGTCTCACCGGCGTAGGAGGCCGGAAACACTACCATCGGTTGATAGTCGGGGCTGGCGACCAGATCGAGCAGCGCCTGAGGTGGCTCAGTGCGTGACCACTGGAAGGCTGCGGTATCCGGTAGAATATCGGCGATCAGCCGTCCGGTGTTGCTGGGCTTCATCGGTTCGGTATCGAACATCACCAGGCAGAAACGGCTTTGAGCATGGCTGGGCGCCAGCGTCGCGCAGAGACACTGCCTGAGCGGCAGCAGACAGCGCTGACAGCGACGAATGCGGTTACCACGGGCAAGAAAAGGGCGAGTCGCACGCGCCAGGCGTTGGGCGCGCAGTTGCAGTACGGCGTTATCAGTCATGGGAAGGAGCGCAGAAAAAACGCCATTCTCGCAGAGGCGAGGGCGGGGCACAAGTTACGTGCCCCGGAATGTCAGAGGGATTCGTTCAGCCAGCTATCAAAAGGTGCTTTCGGAACGGCACCATTGAGCATATCGACGACTTCACCATTTTTGAAAATCATAATGGTCGGGATACTACGAATGCGGAAGCGGGAGCTCAGTTCGCGCTCAGCTTCGGTGTTCACTTTCACAAAACGCATTTTACCGCTACGCTCTTCGGCGACATCTTCAAAGATCGGCGCAAAGTTACGGCAAGGGCCGCACCAGGGTGCCCAGAAGTCGACAACAACCGGCAGATCATCCTTCAGCAGTTTATCCAGAGTTTCGCCGGTAGCATTAATCACGTCACCATCGAACAATTCATGACCGCAGCGTCCGCATTTTGCTCCGTCATCAATGCGATCTTCCGGAATGCGGTTAAGAGCCTGGCAGTTGGCACATACGGTATTCATAACTAACCTCAGGTAGAGCAGGGGGACAAATCGGCAACATGCCGGTTATGTTTCCAATATGTTACATATTATCAACGACCCTGTTTGAAACGACAATGCGTTTTGTTCAATGAGACTAATAGTCACAGGCTTTTATACGAAGTAATGGCTATGCGCCGGGACATCGGGTAATCTGCGCGCTTCGCGCAGCGCTGGTGGAGAAAAGCATGAACGACGAACTGAAAAACAAAAGCGGCAAGGTCAAAGTGATGTATGTCCGCAGTGACGATGACTCTGATAAACGCACCCAAAATCCGCGTACCGGAAAAGGTGGCGGACGTCCAGGGCCATCTCGTGCAGACGGTGGCCGTCGCCCCGCCCGCGATGAGAGAAGCAGCCGCGGTGATGACCGCAAACGTGACGACCGTAAGCGTGATGATTTCAAACGCGACGATTTCAGCCGCGACGCCTCACCGTGGCGTACCGTCTCCCGCGCGCCGGGCGACGAGTCCACTGCGCCCGTCGATCACGGCAGCATGGCCGGTAAAACGGTTATCGATCCGGAAGTGATCCGCCGTCAGCGTGCCGAAGAGACGCGCGTCTATGGCGAAAACGCCTGTCAGGCCCTGTTCCAGAGCCGTCCTGATTGCATCGTGCGCGCCTGGTTCATCCAGAGCGTCACGCCGCGTTTCAAAGAAGCGCTGCGCTGGATGGCGGCCAACCGCAAAGCCTACCATGTGGTGGACGATGCTGAGATCACCAAAGCGTCTGGCACCGAACACCATGGTGGCGTCTGCTTCCTGATTAAGAAACGTAACGGTACCACCGTTAAGCAGTGGGTCAGCCAGGCTGGCGAAGATGATTGCGTGCTGGCCCTGGAAGACGTGGGTAACCCGCACAACCTCGGCGCCATGATGCGCAGCTGCGCCCACTTCGGCGTGAAAGGCGTTCTGTTGCAGGATGCGGCTCTGCTGGAATCCGGCGCAGCAATCCGTACGGCGGAAGGCGGCGCGGAGCACGTTCAGCCGATCACTGGCGACAGCGTGCTGGAAGCGATTGAGCAGTTCCGTCAGGCGGGCTATGCCATCGTGACCACCTCCAGCCACAAAGGCACCACGCCGCTGTTTAAAGCGACACTGCCCCGTAAGATGGTGCTGGTGTTGGGTCAGGAGCGCGATGGTCTCTCCGATGCGGCACTCTCCAGCGCCGATCTGAGCGTCTCTATCGATGGCACCGGCAATGTAGAAAGCCTCAACGTATCCGTTGCGACCGGCGTTCTGCTGGCGGAATGGTGGCGTCAGAACAAAGCATAATCCCGCTTTGTTCGTCGTTCGTAGGCCCGGCAAGCGTAGCGCCGCCGGGCAATGTGCCGGGTGGCGGCTTCGCCTTACCCGGCCTACAACAACTTACTCGCTTTCAGCCGGTAACTCCGGCATCCAGTCAATCGGCGTTTCGCCCTGTTTCTCCAGCCACTCATTCGCCAGCACAAAATGATTGCAGCCAAAAAAGCCGCGATGGGCTGACAGCGGTGACGGGTGCGGCGCTTTCAGCACATGATGGCGCTGAGTATCAATGATCGACCCTTTCTTCTGCGCATGCGATCCCCAGAGCAAAAAGACCACGCCTTCCCGGTGCTGGTTAATCAGGCTGATGACCTTGTCGGTAAATGTCTCCCACCCGAGGCTGGCATGAGAATGGGCCTGCCCGGCGCGAACCGTCAGCACGGTGTTGAGCAACAGAACGCCCTGACGCGCCCAGCTTTCCAGGTAACCATGTGAAGGTCGGGTAAACCCCGGTACGGAGGCTTCCAGCTCCTTATACATATTCAGCAGGGAAGGGGGGATAGCAACGCCCGGACGCACAGAAAACGCCAGGCCGTGTGCCTGACCCGGTCCGTGGTAGGGATCCTGTCCCAGGATAACCACTTTGACATCTGCCAGCTCGGTAAAACGAAAGGCGTTGAACACATCTTTCTGGGGCGGATAGATGGTGATGCCGTCCTGACGTTCCGCGGCGACGGTATTCAGAGTATTAACGAAGTAAGGCTGTTTTTTTTCATCGGCCAGTACGTCGTGCCAGGTTAAAGGTGCTGTCATCTCGCTCTCCTGCGAATTTTCACTGTCTTTAGCTTAACTGCATATGACGAGGGAACAAAACTGGCGCGCCAAAAATGTCATTGCACTGAAAAATATTGAAAATTTACACGGAATTTTGAATTCAATTGCGAGGGTAAAATTGATATAAAACAATAATCTCCGTTTATCACCCTTTTACTGGTGTGGTTTTTGTTGATTTAAGTCAAGGAATGACGAGGGTTTGACTGATATATATACACTCAAGCAACAATGGTTTTACCAATTGCCCGGACGAACGGGTGACACCCAATATTGTAGTGTAAGGGAGACATCACATGATTACTGGTATCCAGATTACTAAAGCTGCAAACGACGACCTGCTGAACTCTTTCTGGCTGCTGGACAGCGAGAAAGGCGAAGCGCGTTGCGTATGCGCAAAAGCAGGCTTTGCTGAAGATGAAGTTGTTCAGGTTAACGCGCTGGGCGAGTTCGAATACCGCGAAATCCCGATGGAAATCAAACCTGAAGTCCGCGTTGAAGGCGGTCAGCATCTGAACGTTAACGTGCTGCGTCGTGAAACGCTGGAAGATGCTGTTAAGCATCCGGAAAAATATCCGCAGCTGACCATCCGTGTTTCTGGCTACGCGGTACGCTTTAACTCACTGACTGCCGAACAGCAGCGCGACGTTATTGCCCGTACCTTTACTGCCAGCCTGTAATCGTTACCAGCGTACAGATAAAAAAAGCCGGGTTAGAACCCGGCTTTTTTATTACTCTTCTTTCTGTGTCACCGGCGCGCTGCCGCTAGGCTTACGACGCTTGCCCACGTTTTTGGTATCACGGTGGCGTTGCTTCACGCGCGGTTTCTCTTTCTCTTTCGCCTTTTTCTCGGCACGTTTAGCGAGCACTTTCTTGGACGGTTTGCCCGTCATTTTTTCGCTCGGCGCACGGGTGCTCGGACGCAGTTCGTCGATCACGCGGGCCTTCAGCGGCTCTTCAACGTAACGACCAATTTTTTGCAGCAGCAGATGGTCATGCGCTTCGACCAGCGAAATGGCTGTCCCTTTACGCCCGGCACGACCGGTACGGCCAATGCGGTGCAGATAGGTATCCGCAGTGCGCGGCAGATCGAAGTTGAACACGTGGCTGACATCAGGAATATCAATACCGCGCGCAGCAACGTCGGTCGCCACCAGCACGTTCACGCGGCCATCGGTCAGACGTTTGATCGCTTCGTTACGTTTAATCTGCACCATCTCGCCTTCGAGATAGCAGTTATTGATACCCGCTTCACGCAGCCAGGTCGCCAGCTCGTGCACACGCTCACGTTTCCGTACAAAGACGATAGAGCGGGTGGCTTCAGGCTGTTTCAGCAGGTGGATCAGCAGCGCGGTTTTATGCTGAATATCATCGGCGCGGTAGTACCACTGATGGATCTTCTTGCGCTCGCGGGTGGACGGGGTGGCGGAAACCTCAACTGGGTCCTCCAGAAGACGCTCAGCAAAATCTTTAATTGCATCGCCTTCCAGCGTCGCGGAGAAGAGCATAGTCTGCTTACGCCAGCGGGTCTCACCGGCAATGTGTTCGATATCCTGCGCAAAGCCCATATCCAGCATACGGTCAGCTTCGTCAAGAATTAAGGTTTCAACCGCACGGCAGTCGAAGTTCTCTTCTTTGATGTATTGCAGCAGACGCCCGGTCGTCGCAACGACGATATCCTGGTTCTCACTGAATACTTCGGCGTGGTTCATATAGGCCACACCGCCGGTAATGGTTGCGATATCCAGGTGGGTATTCTTCGCCAGCTCACGGGCATGATCGGCAACCTGCATCGCCAGTTCACGGGTCGGGGTGAGGATCAGAATACGCGGCGGACCTGATTTCTTACGCGGAAAATCCAGCAGATGCTGCAACGCAGGCAGCAAATAGGCTGCCGTTTTACCCGTGCCGGTTGGCGCAGAACCGAGCACGTCACGGCCCTCCAGTGCAGGCGGAATTGCCGCTTCCTGAATAGCGGTCGGGCGTGTGAAGCCTTTTTCCTGGAGCGCGTCCAGAAGGCTTTCATCGAGTTCAAGTTCGGAAAAAGTCGTTACAGTCATGTTCTACCTCTGTGTGGGGCGCTGATTATAGACGTTACGGCTGCAATCTTCATCTGTTTGTGTGGATATCCCTTTTCCGTCGTTACGCTTTCACCTATGCTACTCCCGTTTCACTTTGAAGGTTGCTCCGACATGTCTCAACTCAAAGCGCAGCTGCGCCGCGATGGTTTTACTTTTAAGCAGTTCTTTGTCGCCCACGATCGCTGTGCAATGAAAGTCGGCACTGATGGCATTTTACTGGGGGCATGGGCACCGGTAGCAGGCGTTAAACGTATCCTCGACATTGGCAGCGGCAGCGGATTATTAGCCCTGATGCTGGCGCAGCGTACCGAACACGCTGTCACGCTTGACGCGGTTGAACTGGATCCCCAGGCGGCTGAGCAGGCAGCGGAAAACGTAGCGGAATCCCCCTGGGCTTCGCGCGTATCTCTTCATTGTGCGGATGTTCTTGCCTGGGCGCCAGAACAAACGGGCCGCTATGACCTGATTGTCAGCAATCCTCCCTATTTTGAACCGGGCGTAGCCTGTGCTACACCCCAGCGAGAGCAGGCCCGGTATACCGACACGCTCGATCATGGCGCGCTGTTAGCCTGCGCTGCCGGGTTGATCTCCGAAGAGGGATTTTTCTGCGTGGTATTACCGGAGAGCGCAGGCAGTGCATTTATTGCCAGCGCGCTGGAGATGGGCTGGTTTTTACGCCTGCGCACCGATATTGCGGAAACCGACGGCAGGCTGCCGCACCGGGTGCTGCTGGCGCTGTCGCCGAAAGAGGGAGAGTGCTTCAGCGACAGGCTGGTGATACGTGGGCCAGATCAGCGTTATTCCGATGACTACACGGCGCTGACCCACCCCTTCTATTTATTTATGTGAGCCAGCGGTGAGAGCACCGACGGGCCGGAATGCTCAAGCTGCTCCGGGTAGTCGAGCGTGTAGTGCAAACCGCGGCTCTCTTTGCGCATCATTGCGCAGCGCACAATCAGCTCCGCCACCTGAACCAGATTACGCAGTTCCAGCAAATTATTGGATACGCGGAAATGGGCGTAATACTCATCAATTTCCTGCTGCAGCATGGTAATACGGCGCAGGGCGCGCTCCAGACGTTTGGTGGTGCGCACAATGCCGACGTAATCCCACATAAAGAGGCGCAGCTCGTGCCAGTTATGCTGGATCACGACCAGTTCATCCGGGTTCTCCACGCGGCTTTCGTCCCAGTCCGGCAGGTTTTCCACCTGGCGGGCGTAAGGCATGCGCTTCGTGATATCTTCCGCCGCTGACCAGCCATACACAAGGCACTCCAGAAGCGAGTTTGATGCCATTCGGTTCGCGCCATGCAGGCCGGTGTAGCTCACCTCGCCGATGGCGTACAGGCCGTCAACGTCGGTCCGGCCATGATCGTCGACCATCACGCCGCCGCAGGTATAGTGCGCCGCGGGCACCACAGGCATCGGCTCTTTGGTGATATCGATGCCGAGCCCCAACAGTTTTTCATAGATGGTCGGGAAGTGCTGGCGAATAAAGGCTTCGGGTTTGTGGCTGATATCCAGATACATGCAGTCCACGCCCAGGCGTTTCATCTCATGGTCGATTGCGCGGGCCACAACATCACGCGGCGCCAGCTCGCCCCGCTCGTCAAAGTCCTGCATAAAGCGCGAGCCATCCGGGCGTTTTAAATGCGCGCCTTCACCGCGTAGCGCTTCGGTCAGCAGGAAGTTGCGTGCCTGCGGGTGGAATAGCGCAGTGGGATGGAACTGGTTAAATTCCAGATTGGCCACGCGACAGCCTGCTCGCCAGGCCATGGCAATACCGTCCCCTGAGGAAATATCCGGGTTGGTGGTGTACTGATACACCTTAGAGGCACCGCCGGTTGCCAGTACAACCGATTTTGCCCGACAGGTTTCCACCTTCTCTTTATTACGGTTCCAGACCCAGGCTCCCACAACGCGCCGCGTGCCCGGCAGACCAATCTTATCGGAGATGATCAAATCCACCGCGTTGCTGCGTTCCAGCACCCGGATGTTGGGATGGCTTAACGCCTGGCTGACCAGCGTCGTTTCGACTGCTTTACCAGTGGCATCTGCGGCATGCAGGATCCGGCGATGGCTGTGTCCGCCCTCACGCGTCAGGTGGTAACTCTCTTCTCCATTGGCCTGCACGTGGGTATCAAACAGCACGCCCTGATCGATCAGCCATTGCACGCAGTGGCGGGCATTACTGGCGACAAATTCAGCCGCGTGTCGGTCCACGATACCGCCACCTGCAATCAGGGTATCTTCGACATGGGAGTCGATACTGTCAGTTTCATCAAACACCGCAGCAATTCCGCCCTGGGCATAGAAGGTAGAACCTTCGCTAACAGGACCTTTGCTGAGGACAATCACTTTCTGGTGTGGGGCGAGTCGCAGCGCCAGTGAAAGGCCGGCGGCACCGCTGCCGATAATCAGTACGTCACAGGTGAGTTCGGAAATTGCGTTCATGATGTGTGTTTAATTTACTAAACAGTGTTTGGCCAGCATAGCACCTGAATGCGATGAATCGCACGTTTTTTTTAAGAGTTGTTGCAATGACTAAACAAAGGCTGGACAGCGATAAGGGACTAAAAGGGCGAAAATATTTTGCGTAGCAGATCGTTAGCTTCAGATTTTGTGGTGAAATAAAGCCCGTCTTGCGTTACCCTGCAAGCGGTAAAAGACCATTTCTTAGCAGAAACTGGGTACGTATCGGTATCAGACTTATAATGATAGAAAATGAACGGTCTGCGACGTGATTAACAAAAACAAAGGCGTGACGGAACTAATTGAAATAAAGACCCTCAAAGCAACTGCTTGCTCACAGTGCAGTGTTTGGAGTGGCGTTTCGATAACGCGTGGAATTTAGGTTTGGGGAGACTTTACCTCGGATGAGCGAGCAGTTAACGGACCAGATTCTGGTTGAACGGGTCCAGAAGGGAGATCAGAAAGCCTTTAACCTACTGGTGGTGCGCTACCAGCATAAGGTGGCGAGTCTGGTGTCCCGCTATGTACCGTCAGGGGATGTTCCTGATGTGGTACAAGAGTCTTTCATTAAGGCCTATCGTGCGCTGGAATCTTTCCGGGGAGATAGTGCTTTTTATACCTGGCTGTACCGTATTGCCGTCAATACGGCTAAGAACTACCTCGTCGCTCAGGGCCGACGTCCGCCTTCAAGCGATGTCGATGCTATCGACGCTGAAAATTTTGAAAGCGGCGGTGCGTTGAAAGAAATTTCGAACCCTGAGAACTTAATGTTGTCAGAAGAACTGAGACAAATAGTTTTTCGCACCATCGAGTCGCTCCCGGAAGATTTACGCATGGCAATTACGTTGCGGGAGTTAGATGGCCTGAGCTATGAAGAGATAGCCGCTATCATGGATTGCCCGGTCGGTACGGTTCGCTCACGGATCTTTCGTGCGCGAGAAGCTATTGATAATAAAGTTCAACCGCTAATCAGGCGTTGACGATAGCGGGATACTGGAAAAGGTATTAGGCATGCAGAAAGAACAACTTTCCGCTTTGATGGATGGTGAAACGCTGGACAGTGAGATGCTCAACGAGCTCTCTCGCTCTCCTGAGATGCAAAAAACCTGGGAGAGTTATCATCTCATTCGCGATACTCTGCGCGGCGATACCAGCGATCTCCTCCATTTTGATATCTCAGCTCGCGTAATGGCGGCCATAGAGAACGAACCTGTTTCTCAGGCCACCCCGCTAATCCCCGAAGCCCAACCTGCACCGCACCTGTGGCAGAAGATGCCTTTCTGGAACAAAGTGCGCCCCTGGGCGAGTCAACTGACTCAAATGGGTGTGGCTGCTTGCGTATCGCTTGCAGTTATTGTGGGCGTCCAGCACTATAACACTCAATCTGAAGTGAGCCAGCAACCAGAAGCGCCAGTGTTTAATACACTGCCGATGATGGGCAAAGCCAGCCCGGTAAGTCTGGGTATTCCTTCTGATGCCTCGGCCGGTGCCGGTCAGCAGCAGCAGGTCCAGGAGCAGCGCCGTCGTATTAATGCGATGTTGCAGGATTATGAATTGCAGCGTCGTCTGCATTCTGAACAGCTTCAGTTTGAACAGGCGCAAACGCAGCAGGCTGCTGTGCAAGTGCCAGGAAACCAAACTTTAGGAACGCAATCGCAGTAATGAAGCAACTTTGGTGCGCCATGTCTCTGATGGCGGGTAGCCTGTTGTTCACTGTCAACGCCTCGGCTGATGTATCGTCCGGGGCGTTGTTGCAGCAAATGAACCAGGCCAGCCAGTCACTCAACTACGAGCTGTCTTTTATCAGTATCAATAAGCAAGGTGTAGAGTCGTTACGCTATCGCCATGCCCGTCTTGATAAACAGCCGCTTGCCCAGCTTTTGCAGATGGATGGTCCGCGCCGCGAAGTCGTGCAGCGTGGCAATGAAATCAGCTATTTCGAGCCGGGTCTCGAACCCTTTACGCTGAATGGCGACTACATTGTTGATTCGCTGCCTTCGCTCATCTATACCGATTTTAAACGGCTCTCCCCTTACTACGACTTTATCTCCGTAGGACGTACCCGTATCGCCGATCGGCTCTGCGAGGTGCTGCGGGTGGTCGCCAGAGACGGAACACGTTACAGCTATATCGTCTGGATGGATGCAGAGACCAAGCTGCCAATGCGGGTCGATCTGCTGGATCGGGATGGTGAGACGCTGGAGCAGTTCCGGGTGATCTCTTTCACCATCGACGATCAGGTCGGTAACAGCATGCAGAATCTGGCAAAAGCGAACCTGCCGCCACTGCTCTCCGTCCCGGCGGGGGATAATGTCAACTTTAACTGGGCGCCCAACTGGATCCCGCAGGGCTTCAGTGAAGTCTCCAGCAGTCGACGCCAGCTGCCCACCATCGATACCCCGGTTGAATCCCGTCTTTACTCCGACGGCTTGTTCAGCTTCTCGGTTAATATTAACCGGGCAACACCGGTCAGTGCCGATCAGATGTTGCGTACCGGGCGTCGCACCGTCAGCACCACAATACGGGATAACGCAGAGATCACCGTTGTCGGTGAACTGCCGCCGCAAACCGCTAAACGTATCGCCGACAGCATTAAATTCAGGGCTGCACAATGATTAAAGAGTGGGCAACGGTCGTTTCATGGCATAAGGGCGTCGCGCTGGTCAGCTGCGACGTCAAAGCATCCTGCAACAGCTGCGCCTCCCGCGCCGGTTGCGGCAGCCGGGTGCTGAACAAACTTGGACCGCAGACCTCACACACGATCAGCGTGCCCAGCGCAGAGCCGCTGGTGGAGGGGCAAAAAGTCGAGTTAGGGATCGCTGAAGGTAGCCTGCTTGGCTCGGCGATGCTGGTCTATCTCTCCCCGCTGGTGGGGTTGTTTGCCCTTGGCGGTCTGTTCCAGGTACTGTTTGGGACCGATCTCGCCGCCATGTGCGGCGCAGCGCTGGGCGGCGTAGGCGGTTTTTTACTGGCTCGCGGCTTTTCCTCCCGTCTTGCGGTGCGTGAAGCGTGGCAGCCCGTTATTCTCAGCGTCGGATTGCCACCCGATCAGCTGCGTGTCGACACGCTCTCTTCAGAAGCCCGGTGATGTTACCGGGCTTTGTTTTATTTACATCTCATAAAAGAAAACGCCAGATCTTCGCGCTAAGCTTGCTGGAAGAGCATTTCCTGGTGACGGAGATGTAGTGTAGAATGCTGCGTTTTCGCACTGAAAAACGTCAGGCTAAGAACAGCGGCCTCCAGGAATTCGTAAGGCATAATTATTTAACTATATGAAGAACATACGTAACTTTTCGATCATTGCTCACATTGACCACGGTAAGTCGACGCTGTCTGACCGTATTATCCAGATTTGCGGTGGCCTGTCTGATCGTGAAATGGCAGCCCAGGTACTGGACTCCATGGACCTGGAACGCGAACGCGGTATTACCATTAAAGCGCAGAGCGTTACGCTCGACTATAAAGCGTCTGACGGTGAAACCTACCAACTTAACTTTATCGACACCCCAGGCCACGTTGACTTCTCTTATGAAGTTTCCCGTTCGCTGGCGGCCTGTGAGGGCGCGCTGCTGGTAGTGGATGCGGGGCAGGGCGTAGAAGCCCAGACCCTGGCGAACTGCTATACCGCGATGGAAATGGATCTCGAGGTGGTGCCGGTTCTGAACAAGATCGACCTGCCAGCCGCTGACCCTGAGCGCGTAGCGGAAGAGATCGAAGATATCGTCGGCATCGACGCGACCGACGCCGTGCGCTGCTCGGCAAAAACCGGCGTGGGTGTAACCGACGTGCTGGAACGTCTGGTGCGTGACATCCCGGCGCCGGAAGGCGATCCGGAGGGGCCACTGCAGGCGCTGATCATCGACTCCTGGTTCGATAACTATCTCGGCGTTGTCTCGCTGGTGCGTATTAAAAACGGCACCATGCGTAAAGGCGACAAGATCAAAGTGATGAGCACCGGACAGGTTTACAACGCTGACCGTCTGGGTATCTTCACGCCAAAACAGGTCGACCGTACCGAACTGAAGTGCGGCGAAGTAGGCTGGCTGGTTTGCGCCATCAAAGACATCCTCGGCGCGCCAGTGGGCGATACCCTGACGGGCGCCCGCAACCCGGCAGAAAAAGCGCTGCCAGGCTTTAAAAAGGTGAAACCGCAGGTTTACGCCGGTCTGTTCCCGGTCAGCTCTGACGATTATGAGAACTTCCGTGACGCGCTCGGCAAGCTGAGCCTGAACGATGCTTCCCTGTTCTATGAGCCAGAAAGCTCGACGGCGCTGGGCTTCGGCTTCCGCTGCGGCTTCCTCGGCCTGCTGCACATGGAGATCATTCAGGAGCGTCTGGAGCGTGAATATGACCTGGATCTGATCACCACCGCACCAACGGTCGTGTACGAAGTCGAGACCACCTCCAAAGAGGTTATCTACGTCGACAGTCCATCCAAGCTGCCGCCGCTGAATAATATTCATGAGCTGCGCGAGCCGATCGCCGAATGTCACATGCTGCTGCCGCAGGAGTTCCTCGGTAACGTCATCACGCTGTGTATCGAAAAACGTGGTGTGCAGACCAACATGGTTTACCACGGTAACCAGGTGGCGCTGACCTATGAAATCCCGATGGCGGAAGTGGTGCTCGACTTCTTCGATCGTCTGAAGTCAACTTCACGCGGTTATGCGTCGCTGGATTACAACTTCAAACGCTTCCAGGCCTCCAACATGGTGCGTGTGGACGTGTTGATCAACGGCGAGCGCGTCGATGCGCTGGCGCTGATCACCCATAACGACAACGCCCCGTATCGCGGTCGCGAACTGGTCGAGAAGATGAAAGATCTCATCCCACGCCAGCAGTTCGACATTGCGATTCAGGCGGCGATTGGCAACCATATTATCGCCCGTTCTACGGTGAAACAGCTGCGTAAAAACGTTCTGGCAAAATGCTATGGCGGTGACGTCAGCCGTAAGAAGAAGCTGCTCCAGAAGCAGAAAGAAGGTAAGAAGCGTATGAAGCAGGTCGGTAACGTTGAGCTGCCGCAGGAAGCGTTCCTCGCCATTCTGCACGTTGGTAAAGACGGAAAATAACCCTTAAGGAGTTGGCATGGCGAACATGTTTGCCCTGATCCTGGTGATTGCCACACTGGTGACGGGGCTGTTGTGGTGTCTGGATAAGTTTATCTTTGCTCCGAAACGTCGCGAACGTCAGGCCGCCGCGCAGGCTGCCACGGGCGACCAGTTGGATCCGAATACTCTGAAGAAAGTCAGCCCTAAGCCGGGCTGGCTGGAAACGGGCGCTTCGGTCTTTCCGGTGCTGGCCATTGTGCTGGTGGTACGTTCGTTTATCTATGAACCTTTCCAGATCCCATCCGGTTCGATGATGCCAACGCTGCTGATCGGTGATTTTATTCTGGTCGAGAAGTTTGCTTATGGCATTAAAGATCCGATCTACCAGAAAACGCTGATCGAAACCGGCCATCCAAAACGCGGCGATATCGTGGTGTTCAAATATCCGGACGATCCGCGTCTGGATTACATCAAACGTACCGTTGGCGTACCGGGTGATAAGGTGACCTATAATCCGGTTTCCAAAGAGGTGACGGTTCAGCCAGGCTGCAGTTCCGGCACCGCTTGCGGTAGCGCATTACCGGTGACCTATTCCGGCGTTGAGCCAAGCGACTTTGTGCAGACCTTTGCCCGTCGCAACGGCGGCGAAGCGACCAGCGGTTTCTTCCAGCTGCCGAAAGGCGAGACCAAAGAGAACGGTATTCGTCTGAACGAGCGTAAAGAGACCCTGGGCGATGTGACGCACCGTATCCTGACCGTCTCCATCGCGCAGGATCAGTTGGGCATGTACTATCAGCAGAAGGGGCAGCAGCTGGCGACCTGGATCGTGCCACCGGGACACTACTTCATGATGGGTGATAACCGCGATAACAGCGCGGACAGCCGTTACTGGGGCTTTGTGCCGGAAGCGAACCTGGTGGGTAAAGCCACCACCATCTGGATGAGCTTCGAGAAACAGGAAGGCGAATGGCCAACCGGCGTACGGTTAAATCGTATTGGCGGCATCCATTAATTCCTGATAAATGAGCACGTAGCCTCTTTAACCAGAGGCTACGTGAATTATTTCACTGATAAATCTCTTCTGACTAACGACAACCCCTGTCGTTGCGTATAGAATATTCCCCCGAAGTTTAAGGTTGGCGCTGATTCAGTGCCACGGCACACGAAACCGCGTTGGCTTTCTCAGGACGGTTTCGTGTGCTGCATTTTTGACGCATTTATTCTATTGGTATCGCATGAACCCCATCGTAATTAATCGGCTTCAACGGAAGCTGGGCTACACTTTTCAGCATCAGGAGTTGTTGCAACAGGCATTAACCCATCGCAGTGCCAGCAGCAAACACAATGAGCGACTCGAATTTCTGGGTGACTCCATTTTAAGTTTTGTTATTGCGAATGCGCTTTATCACCGTTTCCCGCGTGTGGATGAAGGCGATATGAGCCGCATGCGCGCAACGCTGGTACGTGGCAATACGCTTGCCGAAATTGCCCGTGAATTCGAACTGGGTGAATGCCTGCGACTCGGGCCTGGCGAACTGAAAAGCGGCGGCTTCCGTCGTGAATCTATTCTCGCGGATACGGTCGAAGCGTTAATCGGTGGTGTTTTCCTCGACAGCGATATCCAGACGGTGGAGCAGCTGATCCTGAACTGGTATCAGACGCGTCTGGATGAGATCAGCCCGGGTGATAAACAGAAAGATCCAAAAACCCGTTTGCAGGAGTATTTGCAGGGTCGCCATTTGCCGCTGCCATCTTATCTGGTGGTGCAGGTTCGTGGCGAAGCACACGATCAGGAGTTTACCATCCATTGCCAGGTCAGTGGCCTGAGTGAACCGGTGGTTGGCACAGGTTCAAGCCGTCGTAAGGCGGAACAGGCTGCCGCCGAACAGGCGCTGAAAATGCTGGAGCTGGAATGAGCGAAGAAAAAAGTTATTGTGGATTTATTGCCATCGTCGGACGTCCGAACGTAGGCAAATCAACCCTGCTGAATAATCTGCTGGGGCAAAAGATCTCTATTACCTCCCGCAAGGCGCAGACCACGCGTCACCGCATTGTCGGTATCCATACCGAAGGGGCATATCAGGCGATTTATGTCGATACCCCGGGTCTGCATATGGAAGAAAAGCGCGCCATTAACCGTCTGATGAACAAGGCGGCGAGCAGCTCTATCGGCGACGTTGAGCTGGTGATTTTTGTTGTCGAAGGTACCCGCTGGACCCCGGACGACGAGATGGTGCTGAACAAACTGCGTGACGGTAAAACGCCGGTGATCCTCGCGGTCAACAAAGTGGACAACGTGCAGGAAAAAGCCGATCTGCTGCCGCATCTGCAGTGGTTGGGTAGCCAGATGAACTTCCTCGATATCGTCCCGCTCTCTGCCGAGACCGGTCTGAACGTCGACACCATCGCGGGCATCGTGCGCAAGCATCTGCCGGAAGCGATTCATCACTTCCCTGAAGAGTACATCACTGACCGTTCTCAGCGCTTTATGGCGTCTGAAATCATTCGCGAAAAGCTGATGCGTTTCCTTGGCGCGGAGCTGCCGTACTCTGTCACCGTTGAAATCGAACGTTTCCAGACTAACGAGCGCGGCGGATATGACATCAACGGGCTGATCCTCGTTGAGCGCGAAGGGCAGAAGAAGATGGTGATTGGCAATAAAGGTGCCAAAATCAAAACCATCGGTATTGAAGCCCGTAAGGATATGCAGGAGATGTTCGAAGCGCCGGTTCACCTGGAACTGTGGGTGAAAGTGAAATCTGGCTGGGCCGATGACGAGCGCGCACTGCGCAGTCTTGGTTACGGCGACGACGTATAAGCCACTAAAACGTGGATGGATGGCAAAGAGCCTTTGTCCTTCACAGTCGTCCCTGGAGCGAAACCAGCCTGATGCTGGACGTCTTCACGGAAGAGTCAGGCCGCGTGCGCCTTGTTGCCAAAGGCGCACGTTCTAAACGTTCTAATCTGAAAGGTGCTTTGCAGCCCTTCACACCGCTGCTGGTGCGCTTTGGCGGACGTGGGGAAGTGAAAACCCTGCGCAGTGCTGAAGCCGTCTCTCTGGCGCTCCCTCTCTCTGGTATTACGCTCTACAGCGGTCTGTATGTTAACGAGCTTATTACGCGCGTGCTTGAACATGAGACCCGCTTCTCTGAACTCTTTTTCGATTATCTGCACTGTCTTCAGGCGCTGGCTGGCGTGAGCGGCTCGCCCGAGCCTGTGCTGCGCCGCTTTGAGCTGGCGTTGCTCGGGCATCTGGGATACGGCGTCGATTTTCTGCACTGCGCGGGCAGCGGCGAACCAGTCGAAGACACCATGACCTACCGCTATCGCGAAGAGAAGGGCTTTATCGCCAGCGTGGTTATCGACAACAGCACCTTTACCGGGCGGGATCTGCGGGCGCTGGCGGAACGCGAATTTCCGGACGCCAGCACTCTGCGGGCGGCAAAACGCTTTACCCGTATTGCGCTCAAGCCGTATCTTGGTGGCAAGCCCTTAAAGAGCCGCGAATTATTCAGGCAGTTTATGCCAAAGCGTAAATGAACAACGAGAAACCGAGGATTGTCATGGCTGAATTACTGTTAGGCGTCAACATTGACCATATCGCCACGCTGCGCAATGCGCGCGGAACCGCCTATCCTGACCCGGTCCAGGCGGCCTTTATCGCCGAGCAGGCGGGTGCCGACGGCATTACCGTGCATCTGCGCGAGGACCGTCGCCATATTACCGACCGCGATGTGCGCATCCTGCGCCAGACCCTGGACACCCGCATGAATCTGGAGATGGCCGTCACCGAAGAGATGCTGGCGATTGCCGTTGAGACCAAACCGCACTTCTGCTGCCTGGTGCCGGAAAAGCGCCAGGAAGTGACCACCGAAGGCGGGCTGGATGTGGCCGGTCAGCTGGATAAGATGCGTGACGCCTGCAAACGTCTGGCCGATGCCGGGATTTTAGTATCCCTGTTTATCGATGCCGATGAAGCGCAGATCAAAGCCGCCGCCGACGTTGGCGCGCCGTTTATTGAGATCCACACCGGCTGCTACGCCGATGCCGAAGACGAAGCGACCCAGGCGAAAGAGCTCGATCGCATCGCCAAAGCGGCAACCTACGCGGCGGGTCTGGGTCTGAAGGTGAATGCTGGTCACGGTCTGACCTATCATAACGTTAAGGCCATTGCGGCGATCCCGGAGATGCATGAGCTGAACATCGGCCATGCGATTATCGGGCGCGCGGTGATGAGCGGTCTGAAAGAGGCGGTGTCAGAGATGAAGCGTCTGATGCTGGAAGCCCGCAAGTAATGGCTATCCTCGGCTTAGGCACGGATATTGTTGAGATCGCCCGCATCGAAGCGGTGATTGCCCGCAGCGGCGATCGCCTTGCCCGTCGGGTGCTCAGCGATAACGAGTGGGCCATCTGGGAAGCGCACCAGCAACCGGTGCGTTTTCTTGCCAAACGTTTTGCGGTGAAGGAGGCGGCGGCAAAAGCCTTCGGTACCGGCATCCGCAACGGTCTGGCGTTCAATCAGTTCGAAGTCTTTAACGATGAGCTGGGTAAACCGCGCCTCAGGCTGTGGGGCGAGGCGCTAAATCTGGCAGAAAAGCTGGGCGTGGCGAACATGCATGTGACGCTGGCGGATGAACGCCATTACGCCTGCGCCACGGTGATTATCGAAAGTTAAATTTTATCGGCGTGGTGCATCAGAACGAACTTGTCCCACAGCTGCTCTTCCGATTCAGGATGTGCCGGATCTTTCAGGATAGTATTGGGGATCGGGCACACCTTCTGGCAGGTTGGCGTCTCATAATGGCCCACGCACTCGGTGCAGCGGTCGCTGTTAATCTCGTAAATGCTCGCTCCCATTGAAATTGCCTGATTAGGGCATTCGGGTTCGCACATATCGCAATTGATGCATTTTTTGGTGATTAACAGCGCCATCAGGAAATTCTCAGAAACAACACAAACAGGGCGGGCATTATACGCTCATTGTCTGTTCAAACCAGTTTTTTTACCAATGCCTCGCTGTGGCGAATACGTTCCGGGGCATGCTCCAGATCCTGCTGAACCAGCGCCATAAACAGCAGATCGGTCAGCATCATCTGCGCGCTGGTGGACGAGATCGCCGCGCTGCGGGTGGCCTGCTCTTCGGCAATGGTATACAGACAGCGTGTGGCCCGCTGCTGCAGGGCATTGGGAGTAAAGCCGGTGATCGCCAGAATTTTGCCCCCCACGCGCAGCGCTTCATCAGCGGCCAGATTAATCTCGCGGCGTTCGCCAGAATAGGAGAGGGCCAACAGCAGATCGTCAGGCTCCATCGCCTGTACGGTAGCCAGCAGGGCATGCATGTCCTGTTCGACAATGGCAATCACACCGATTTTATTCAGCTTCCAGCCGAAGTTACGCGCCACCAGCCCCGAGGCGCCGATGCCGGTTAGGATCACCCGTCTTGCCGCCCGCAGCATGGCCACGCTCTCCAGCAGCTTCTCTTCGCTGTTGACGTCGAGGGTGGCATGCATCGCCGCCACGTTCTCTTTGATGAGCTTTTCCCCGACCAGGCGCATCGGATCGTCGCCGCGGATCTGGTTATGAACCGGCATGGATTGCGGATTTGGGTTGCTGGCCAGCGCCTCGCTGAGCGCCAGTTTCAGGGCGGGGAAACCTTTGAAACCAATCTTTTGCGCGAATTTCACCACGCTTGACTGGCTCACGCCCGCCTCGCTGGCAAGCTGCTGAGAGCTTAAATGGCGGGCACGATCGGGATGCGAGAGTAAAAAATCCGCCAGCTTTTTATCGCTCTGGGCAAAACCCGCGTATCGCTGGCGGATGCGAATTAGACAGTTCATAGGGACTCCTGGCGAAATGTGATGACTGCAGCAAATGCGAATTCTGCTCGCCTGAATGAATTTTATATTCCATGATAATGCGATTATTATGAATTAAAAATTCTTGAGGTACAAAAAAATGAATCTCGGCTCACTGGTATCAGAATCCCGCAACCCACAAACCCTGGACCTGGACGCACTCTCCACGCTTGACCTTGTTCATCGCTTCAACCAACAGGATACGCTGGTCGCGCAGGCAGTGAAAGAAACATTGCCCGAGGTGGCGAAAGCGGTGGATGCCGCGGCAGATGCGCTGAAAGCGGGGGGACGCATTATCTATATGGGGGCGGGCACCAGCGGGCGTCTGGGGGTGCTGGATGCTTCAGAGTGCCCACCCACCTTCGGCGTACCACATGGCCTGGTGATCGGCCTCATCGCCGGTGGGCCGGGAGCGCTGCTGAAAGCGGTGGAAGGGGCAGAGGACAGCAAGCAGCTCGGTGAAGACGATCTCAAAGCGCTTAACCTGACCGCGCAGGATCTGGTGGTCGGGCTGGCGGCCTCCGGGCGCACGCCGTACGTCATTGGCGGGCTGGAGTATGCGAACCAGACCGGCTGCACTACCGTGGCCATCTCCTGCAATCCCGGTTCCCCCATCGCCCAGGTGGCGACGATCGCTATCTCGCCGGTGGTAGGCCCGGAAGCGCTGACCGGCTCCACCCGCCTGAAATCCGGCACGGCGCAAAAGCTGGTGCTGAATATGATCTCCACCGGGGCAATGGTCAAGTTCGGTAAGGTCTACCAGAACCTGATGGTGGACATGAAAGCGACCAACGTGAAGCTCATTGACCGGGCGTGTCGCATGGTGGTCGAAGCCACAGGGAGCTCCCGCGAAGAGGCGGAAGAGGTGCTGAAACAGACCGGGTACGACGTCAAACCGGCCATTCTGATGATTTTAAGCGGGCTGGATGCCGCTGCGGCGCGCGCCAGGCTTGACGCGCATCAGGGATTCTTACGTGCGGCATTAGAAAACTAAAGAGGCGTACATGGAAAAAACAGTAGCGCTCGCCAGCGGTATTCTTGCGGGGATCGGCGGAGAAAAAAATATACGGCGTCTGGAAAACTGTATGACGCGAGTGAGGGTGGAAGTGCAGGATGACGACAAGCTCGATCCGGCCACCCTGAAAAAACTGCCTGGCGTCAGCGGATACGTAAAGCAGGGGGAGCAGCACCAGCTCATCGTCGGGCCGGGTAAAGCCGCGCAGGTAGTGGATGCCATGCGCTCCCTGATGGGCGGGGCGGTGATTGATGATGCCGAGCGCACCAAAGCGCAGGCAAAAGCGAAATATAAAGCCCCGATGAGCGATGCGCTACGCATGCTGGCGAATGTCTTTATTCCGCTCATTCCGGCCTTTATTGCCTCGGGGCTCATCACCGGCATTATCAATATCCTCAAACGCCCGGACATTGTCGGGGATTTTGCGACCCACTATCCAAACCTGCTCGGGATCCTCGGCATTTTCGGCAGCGCGGTCTTTGCCATCATGAACATTCTGGTGGGGGTTAATACCGCCAAAGTGTTTGGCGGCTCGCAGGCGTTAGGCGGGGTGATGGCCGGTATTCTCTCCAGCCCGCAGCTGGCGCAGATCACCCTGTTCGGCGAAGCGCTGCAGCCGGGGCGCGGCGGGGTGATCGCCGTGCTGCTGGTGGTGGTGCTGATGTGTTGGCTCGAGAAAAAGCTGCGTAATGTTCTGCCAGGCTCCCTGGAGCTGATCCTCAACCCGCTGTTGACCACGCTTATCACCGGCAGTATCGCCATCATCGCCCTGCAGCCGCTGGGAGGCTGGATCTCGGAGTCCATTGCCCACGGTGCCTCCTGGGCTATCGATCGCGGTGGGTTCCTGGTGGGGGCAGTGCTGTCGGGTACCTTCCTGCCGCTGGTGCTGACCGGTTTACATCAGGGGCTGGTGCCGATCCACGTTGAGCTGGTGCAGGCGCACGGTTACAACGCCCTGCTGCCTATTCTGGCGATGGCCGGGGTCGGACAGATCGGCGCGGCCATCGCGGTGCTGATGAAAACCCGCAACGCACGCCTGAAAAAGGTGATCAAAGGGGCGCTGCCGGTCGGGCTGCTGGGCATCGGCGAGCCGCTGATTTTTGGCGTCACCCTCCCGCTCGGCAAGCCGTTTATCGGGGCCTGTCTGGGTGGCGCGGTCGGTGGGGCGCTGATCGGTTACTGGAAAGTGGCGACCGTCATCACCTTTGGTATTTCCGGATTACCGCTGGCATTAACCATCGTGACCGGAAAAGTCATGCTCTATCTGTTAGGCTATCTGGTAGCGGTGATCGCCGGGTTCCTGTTTACCTGGCTGTTAGGGTTTAACGATCCAGAGGAGTAAGGTTTGGCAAATAACGAGCGTCGTGTTGTCTTTTTTGACCTGGACGGAACGCTGCATCAGCAGGATATGTTCGGCACCTTTATGCGCTATTTACTGCGCCGACAGCCCCTGAATGCCCTGCTCGTATTGCCCTTGCTGCCAATCATTGGCGGCGTGTTGCTGGTGAAGGGGCGCGCCGCTCGCTGGCCGATGAGCCTGTTGCTGTGGGGGTGTACCTTCGGCCACAGCGAAGCCCGGCTTAAACAGCTGGAGAAAGAGTTTGTCACCTGGTTTCGCAAACATGTCACCGCCTTTCCGGTGGTGCAGGATCGGCTGACAAACTACCTGGACGCCAACGATGCCGACATCTGGCTCATCACCGGCTCGCCGCAGTCGCTGGTGGAACAGGTCTACTTTGATACCCCCTGGCTGCCGCGCGTTAACCTGATCGCCACCCAGATTGGCCGCGCCTATGGCGGCTGGGTGCTGACCATGCGCTGTCTCGGGCATGAGAAGGTGGCACAGCTGGAGAAGAAAATCGGCACCCCACTGCGGCTCTACAGCGGCTACAGCGACAGCAAACAGGATAACCCGCTGCTCTACTTCTGCCAGCACCGCTGGCGCGTTACGCCGCTGGGCGAACTTCAGCAACTGGAATGATTTTGTGATTATGCATAGCGGGTGTGTATAATGCGCCCGCTTTTCAGACTGGAGTATGCTGCGTTGTCCGACCCTGAACTTAATCATGAATACTGGATGCGCCATGCGCTCCAGCTTGCCCAACGTGCCTGGGATGAAGGCGAAGTCCCGGTCGGTGCCGTGCTGGTACACAATAATCAGGTGATCGGCGAGGGCTGGAATCGCCCGATTGGTCGCCATGACCCCACCGCCCATGCCGAAATTATGGCCCTGCGCCAGGGCGGACTGGTGCTGCAAAACTACCGCCTGCTGGACACCACCCTGTATGTCACTCTCGAACCTTGCGTCATGTGCTCCGGCGCCATGATCCACAGCCGGATCGGTACGGTGGTGTATGGGGCGCGGGATGAAAAAACCGGTGCGGCAGGTTCGCTGCTGGACGTGCTCAGCCATCCCGGCATGAACCATCAGGTCAAGGTTATTGGAGAGGTGTTGGCACCAGCGTGTTCGGCGATGCTAAGTGACTTCTTTCGAATGCGGCGTCAGCAGAAAAAGCAGCAAAAGGCAGAATGGAAGTTATCGGGTGAGTAAGCTCCTCCGGTGCCACCACCGGATAGGCCTGGGCCAGCTGCTGGGCTGCCTGCGCCTCTTTCTCTTTCTCCATCAGATACCCCACCAGGCTTATCTGATATTTGCGGATGTTTTCCACGTAGGCGTACGCCTCGTGGCCGCGCGCGTAGCCATAGGTCAACTTGCTGTAATAAGGCTTCTGGCTCAGCAGCGGCAGACGCTGTTTTACGTCTGACCAGCTGTCGGGGTTGCCTTTGGTTTTCGCGGTCAGGGCGCGGGCGTCGATCATGTGGGCATAGCCCATGTTATAGGCCGCCAGCGCAAACCAGATCCGCTCCTCTTCCGGGACGCTCTCCGGCACTCTGTCCATCATCGCCTGCAGGTAGCGCGCGCCGCCGCTGATGCTCTGCTCAGCATCGGTACGGTCGGTTAGTCCCAGGCTTTGGGCGGTATTTTTGGTCAGCATCATCAGGCCGCGTACCCCGGTTGGCGAGGTGGCCAGTGCGTCCCAGTGAGACTCCTGATAAGAGATGGCGGCCAGCAGTCGCCAGTCAATCTCCTGGGCATACTTCACAAACAGGGGCTTCAGCGTCGGCAGGACATTATCCACCGCCCGCAGGAAGCTGCGGGTATCGACATAGTCGAAGCCCTCCCCGTGACCGAGGTACTTCTCCTCCAGACGCGCCAGCGTGCCGTCTTCATTCATCCTGTTAAAGAAATCGAGCATGGCGGCGGAAAGCGTCTGGTCGGCGTCGAGAGGGCTGAACCAGGTGACAGGCTGCTCGTCAGTGACGTCCAGCGCCACGGCCAGCTCCGGGTGAACGCGCTGGAACAGGCTGATGGCAACCGAGTCGGCGATGGTGTAGGGCAGTTTCCCGTCTGTCACCTGCTCCAGCAGCGCCGTGGTGCCGAGCTTCTTATCAACCTTCCAGCTAAGTTCAGGGTACTTTTTTTCTTTCAGCGCCCGAAGGTCGTCAATGACAACATGGCCCGGGGCAACGGTGAGCTGCTCGGCGGTGAGCCCGGCAAGCGTGCGTGGTCGCAGGCTGCCCACGCGATAGACCAGCTGCTGCGAGACAGAGTAGTAGGTTGGGCCTGGCTGATAGTTTTTGCTGCGCTCGCTGTTATAGACCAGGCCAGCAGCCAGCATGTCAGCCTTATCATTGTCCAGGTCGTCAAACAGCTGGCTGATGTTCTGGCGTACCGTAATTCTGAGCTTTACGCCCAGATAGTCAGCAAAATGCTGCGCCAGCTCGTAATCCAGCCCAATGACTTTATCGTTGATCGCACTGTAGGTGAGGGGAGAGGCCACGGTACTGACGCGCAGCTCCCCCCGCGCCTGAATGGCGGCGATGCGATTTTCGGCTTTACCGAACCAAGGGATTGAAGGCCACAGGGCCGCTGCCAACAGCAGGGTCACGATGCCGATGAACAGATAATTAATCTTTAATTTTTTCAATAAGTTGATTCTATGCGCTGTGTATTATTCTGTTGTTTATTGGCCATAGTAAAAACAAGTATTACCAAAGATTTCGCGGCATTTTGCGTAAAGTTGCGCCACTTGGCAACTTATTAGCGGGAAAGGCAACACCAATGGTTAAATGACGACGACGATTTTATTACGACGCAAACGGTTTCGTCGGCGCGCAGGATCCACTATAATGGCGCCCGTTTTCCCCCCTTGCGCACACTGTAAGCGCCTCCGGCGCTTCGAAGACGAGAGACTTATGATGGAAATTCTGCGTGGTTCGCCTGCACTGTCTGCCTTCCGTATCAATAAACTGCTGGCACGTTTTCAGGCGGCCGACCTTCCGGTAAGCAATATTTACGCTGAGTATGTCCATTTTGCTGACCTGAATGCTCCCTTAACGTCAGAGGATTTAGTCCGGCTTGAGCGCCTGCTGAAGTACGGGCCAAGCCTGAGCAGCCATACCCCGAACGGTAAACTTCTGCTGGTTACGCCTCGTCCGGGTACCATCTCCCCCTGGTCTTCTAAAGCAACCGACATCGCCCATAACTGTGGTCTGAGCCAGATTAATCGTCTGGAGCGGGGCGTGGCCTATTACGTTGAAGCCGCAAGCCTGACTGATGAACAGTGGTCAGCCGTGGCAACAGAACTGCACGACCGCATGATGGAGAGCGTGTTCGCCTCTCTCGACGACGCGCAGCAGCTTTTCTCTCACCATCAGCCTGCGCCCGTGCAGAGCGTGGACCTAGTGGGTGAGGGCCGTCAGGCGCTGATTGACGCCAACCTGCGTTTAGGCCTGGCGCTGGCAGAAGATGAGATTGACTACCTGCAGGACGCGTTCATTAAGCTGAACCGCAACCCGAACGACATCGAACTCTATATGTTCGCGCAGGCCAACTCAGAGCACTGCCGCCACAAGATTTTCAACGCCGACTGGATTATCGACGGCGAGCAACAGCCAAAGTCGCTGTTCAAAATGATCAAAAACACCTTCGAGCAAACCCCTGATCATGTGCTGTCTGCCTACAAAGACAACGCCGCAGTTATGGAAGGTTCCGAGGTGGGCCGCTTCTTCGCCGATCGCGAAGCGGGGCGCTATGACTTCCATCAGGAGCCGGCGCATATCCTGATGAAGGTGGAAACCCATAACCACCCGACGGCTATTTCGCCGTGGCCAGGTGCCGCCACCGGCTCCGGCGGTGAAATCCGTGACGAAGGCGCAACCGGTCGTGGGGCAAAACCAAAAGCGGGTCTGGTCGGCTTCTCCGTCTCCAACCTGCGCATCCCGGGCTTTGAACAGCCGTGGGAAGAAGATTTTGGCAAACCAGAGCGTATTGTTACCGCGCTGGATATCATGACCGACGGACCGCTGGGCGGCGCGGCGTTTAACAACGAATTTGGTCGTCCGGCACTGAACGGTTACTTCCGTACCTACGAAGAAAAAGTGGACAGCCACAACGGCGAAGAGCTGCGCGGCTACCATAAGCCGATCATGCTGGCGGGCGGGATCGGCAACATTCGCGCCGATCACGTGCAGAAGGGCGAGATCGTCGTGGGTGCCAAGCTGATCGTGCTGGGCGGCCCGGCGATGAATATCGGTCTGGGTGGTGGGGCCGCCTCCTCTATGGCATCCGGCCAGTCTGATGCAGATCTCGACTTCGCCTCCGTACAGCGCGACAACCCGGAGATGGAGCGCCGTTGCCAGGAGGTGATCGACCGCTGCTGGCAGCTGGGCGATGCCAACCCGATCCTCTTTATTCATGACGTGGGTGCGGGCGGTCTCTCCAACGCCATGCCGGAGCTGGTGAGCGACGGCAACCGCGGGGGCCGCTTCAACCTGCGCGATATCCTGAGTGATGAACCCGGCATGAGCCCGCTGGAGATCTGGTGTAACGAATCTCAGGAGCGCTACGTGCTGGCCGTTGCCCCGGATCAGCTGCCGCTGTTTGACGAGCTCTGCCGTCGCGAGCGCGCCCCGTATGCGGTGATCGGTGAGGCCACCGAAGAGATGCACCTCTCCTTAAGCGATACCCATTTCGACAACCAGCCGATCGATCTGCCGCTGGACGTGCTGCTGGGTAAAACGCCGAAAATGACTCGCGACGTTGAATCCCGCAAAGCGAGCGGTAAAGCGCTCGACCTGCAGGGTGTGACGATTGCCGAGGCGGTAAACCGCGTTCTGCATCTGCCGGCGGTGGCGGAGAAAACCTTCCTTGTCACCATCGGTGACCGTACCGTGACCGGCATGGTCGCCCGCGATCAGATGGTGGGCCCGTGGCAGGTCCCGGTGGCGAACTGCGCGGTCACTACCGCCAGCCTTGACAGCTACTATGGCGAAGCGATGGCGCTGGGCGAACGCTCCCCGGTGGCGCTGCTGGACTTTGCCGCTTCTGCCCGCCTGGCGGTAGGTGAAGCGCTGACTAACATCGCCGCCACCCAGATTGGCGACATCAAACGTATCAAGCTCTCCGCCAACTGGATGGCCGCAGCCGGTCACCCGGGTGAAGACGCCGGGCTGTACGAAGCGGTTAAAGCGGTGGGTGAAGAGCTCTGTCCGGCGCTGGGCCTGACCATTCCGGTGGGCAAAGACTCCATGTCGATGAAAACCCGCTGGCAGGAAGGTAACGAGCAGCGCGAGATGACCTCTCCGCTGTCGCTGGTGATCACCGCCTTTGCCCGCGTGGAAGACGTGCGTCACACCATCACGCCGCAGCTCTCTACCGAAGATAACGCCCTGCTGCTGATTGACCTGGGTAAAGGTCATAACGCACTGGGTGCCACCGCGCTGGCGCAGGTTTATCGCCAGCTGGGTGACAAAGCGGCAGACGTGCGCGATGTGGCGCAGCTGAAGGGCTTCTACGACGCCATTCAGGCGCTGGTGGCCCAACGCAAACTGCTGGCCTACCACGACCGTTCCGACGGCGGCCTGCTGGTCACCCTGGCGGAAATGGCCTTCACCGGCCACTGCGGCGTGGAAGTGAATATTGCCTCTCTGGGTAACGATAATCTGGCTGCGCTGTTCAACGAAGAGCTGGGCGCCGTCATTCAGGTACGGGCGGCAGATCGCGAGGCGGTGGAAACGCTGCTGGCGCAGCACGGTCTCGGCGACTGCGTACATTATCTGGGTAAAGCGGTGAGCGGCGATCGTTTTGTTATCGAGGCGAATGGCCAGACGGTCTTTGCCGAAAGCCGCTCCACGCTGCGTATGTGGTGGGCGGAAACCACCTGGCAGATGCAGCGTCTGCGTGATAACCCGGCGTGTGCCGATCAGGAGCATGAGGCGAAAGCCAACGACAACGATCCGGGCCTGAACGTCAAACTCTCGTTCGACATTAACGAAGACATCGCCGCGCCGTACATTGCGAAGGGTGCGCGTCCGAAAGTAGCTGTCCTGCGTGAGCAGGGCGTGAACTCCCACGTTGAGATGGCGGCCGCCTTCCACCGTGCAGGCTTCGATGCCATCGACGTTCACATGAGCGACCTGCTGGCAGGGCGCACCGGTCTGGCTGATTTCCAGGCGCTGGTGGCTTGCGGCGGCTTCTCTTACGGTGACGTGCTGGGCGCGGGCGAGGGCTGGGCAAAATCCATCCTCTTCAACGAACGCGTCCGTGATGAGTTCGAAACCTTCTTCCACCGTCCACAGACCCTGGCGCTGGGCGTCTGTAACGGCTGCCAGATGATGTCGAACCTGCGCGAGCTGATCCCGGGCAGCGAAGCCTGGCCGCGCTTTGTGCGTAACCAGTCCGATCGCTTCGAAGCGCGTTTCAGCCTGGTGGAAGTGACCCAGAGCCCGTCTCTGCTGCTGCAGGGAATGGTGGGATCGCAGATGCCGATCGCTGTCTCCCACGGTGAAGGGCAGGTTGAACTGCGTGATGCCGCGCATCTGGCGGAGCTGGAAAGCAAAGGTCTGGTGGCGCTGCGCTTTGTCGACAACTTCGGCAAGGTAACGCAAAACTACCCGGCAAACCCGAACGGCTCTGCCAACGGGATCACCGCGGTGACCAGCGAAAGCGGTCGCGTCACGGTGATGATGCCGCACCCTGAGCGCGTATTCCGCACCGTCAGTAACTCCTGGCACCCGGAAAACTGGGGCGAGGACAGCCCGTGGATGCGTATCTTCCGCAACGCGCGTAAGCAGTTAGGTTAAGAGATCGTTGTTGTGCCCGGGGGCGCTTCGCTTACCGGGCCTCCAAAAGCCGGATAAATTTTGTAGGCCGGGCAAAGGCAGTGCCGCCCGGCAATTCCTCAGTGTCGCAAATGTGCGACAACTCACATTCTGCGGTGTCGCCAAAAGGCGACACTTAAGTTTTTGATTTTTATAATGGTAGTAAGGATTCTGCCAGAGTGTTGCTGATTAGCGACAGATACCCTGAAAATCATCACGCGCTGAATAAGTACGTAAAACTCTATAAATTCATATTTTTCAACACATTAATATTTTTATTTGCATTTTGGCACATCTGTTGCATAATAGTAACCAGTGGCTCATTCACCTTCTTATGTCAGCCCCTTCGGGACGTGCTACATAAACTTCGAATGACGCACAAAAAGGTGCCTGCCGTCCAACTACTGATCATAGCGTTGCTTTATCAGACCCAGGGCGAAACGTCGAGTTAGGCACCGCCTCATTCCGCAACAAAGCCGGGTTTTTAACCCGGCTTTGTTGTATCTGAACGCATGTCCGGCTAGCATCCCCTTACCCCCTCGCGACAGAGAGTAATGCGTTGAAACGCTGGCCAGTTTTCCCTCGCTCCTTACGACAGTTAGTCATGATGGCCTTCCTGCTGATCCTGCTGCCTTTGCTGGTGCTGGCATGGCAGGCGTGGCAGAGCCTGAACGCGCTCAGCGCGCAGGCGGCGCTGACCAACAGAACCACCCTGATTGATGCCCGCCGCAGCGAGGCGATGACCAATGCCGCCCTGGAGATGGAGCGCAGCTACCGGCAGTATTGCGTCCTCGACGACAGAACGCTGGCCCGGGTGTACCAGGATCAGCGTAAGCGCTACAGCGATATGCTCGACGCCCATGCCGGTGTACTGCCCGACGATAAGCTCTATCAAACGTTGCGCCAGGATCTTAACGCTCTGTCCCAGCTGCAGTGCATTAACAGCGGGCCTGATGCCCAGGCCGCTATGCGACTGGAGGCCTTTGCGAATGCCAATACCGAGATGGTTCAGGCGACCCGGTCGGTGATCTTCTCCCGCGGGCAACAGCTCCAGCAGGAGATTGCCGAGCGCGGCCAGTTCTTTGGCTGGCAGACGCTGGTCCTTTTTCTGCTCAGCCTGCTGTTAGTGGTGCTCTTCACCCGGATGATCATCGGCCCGGTTAAGGGCATTGAGCGGATGATCAACCGGCTGGGGGAGGGGCGCTCGCTGGGCAATACCGTGGCCTTTACCGGCCCGCGCGAGCTGCGTTCGGTCGGGCAACGTATCATCTGGCTGTCGGAGCGGCTGTCATGGCTCGAATCCCAACGTCACCAGTTTTTACGCCATATTTCCCACGAACTGAAAACGCCCCTCGCCAGCATGCGTGAGGGCACCGAACTGCTGGCCGATGAGGTTGCCGGGCCGCTGACCCCGGAGCAAAGAGAGATTGTCGAGATCCTTGATGCCAGCAGCCGCAACCTGCAAAAGCTGATTGAACAGCTGCTCGACTACAACCGTAAACTGGCCGACGGCATCCCGGAGCTTGAGCGCGTCGAGCTCGCGCCGCTGGTGGATATGGTGCTGTCTGCTCACAGCCTGCCTGCTCGCGCTAAAATGATGCATACTGAACTGGCGCTGGCGACACCCGCCTGTTTAGCCGAGCCGATGCTGCTGATGAGCGTGCTGGATAATCTTTATTCCAATGCGGTGCACTATGGTATTGAATCCGGTACCATTTATGTTCGCAGTTTTACGCGCGGCTCGCGAGTCTGTATCGATGTCGCCAACACCGGAAGCCCGATCCCCGACGATGAAAAAGCGATGATCTTTGAACCCTTTTATCAGGGTAGCCATCAACGAAAAGGGGCGGTGAAGGGAAGCGGCCTGGGGCTGAGTATCGCACGCGACTGTATTCGTCGTATGCATGGAGAGCTTAACCTTGTCACTGACGACCGTACCGATGTCTGTTTTCGCATCGAACTGCCGCTTGAGTCGGAAAAACCACTAAAATGAATCTAAATCTGGTGAGTATGTCACACGTCTTTTCCCGCGCCATTAACGCGGTATTTTCCGGTCACTCTCTCTTTCTGAGCCTTCCCTGCCTGCTGCTGGCCGGGTGCGTCACCAGTACGCCGACCAGTGCCATCAGCGACAAGCAGGGTGAAAAATTGCCTGAGCATCAGCTGGCGGACTTCCTGTCTACCGACTGCAATAATATCTGGCAGCTGCACGGTCAGGAGACCGACAGCAACCCGCTTTACTGGCTGCGCGGCATGGACTGCGCAGATCGCCTCTCACCCGCCGCCGCGCGCGCAGAGGCGAGGGGATGGGACGATGATACCTGGCAGGAGAGTTTTAAGCGCGGGATCCTGCTGGCCAATGCCAAAATTAATCCCGTGGAGCGGCGCCAGTTGACCACCCGGCTGGATGCGCTGAGCCCGCAGATCCCGGCCCAGGTGCGCCCGCTGTATCAGCTGTGGCGACACGGTCAGGTGCTGCAACTGCAGCTGGCAGAGGAGCGTTTCCGCTACGGTAAGCTGCAGCAGACCACCGACGGTGAACTGGATACCCTGCGCCAGCAGCAGCAATACCTGCGGGCGCAGCTGGACACCACAACCCGCAAGCTGGAAAACCTGACCGATATTGAACGGCAGCTCTCCACCCGTAAGCCGGTCAGTAACTATCTGCCGGACGCGCCGAAGAGTGCCGCGTCGCCCGCCGGCACCGAGGGTGATGCGACAGAGCCGAAAAGCGATGCCCCGAAACAGGAGGACGTAAAGCCATGACAAGCCGAAAACCTGCGCATCTTTTGCTGGTGGATGACGATCCCGGTTTGCTGAAGCTGCTGGGGATGCGTCTGGTGAGCGAGGGTTACAGCATCGTGACCGCCGAAAGTGGTCAGGAGGGGCTGAAAGTGTTGGGCCGCGAGAAGATCGATCTGGTGATAAGCGATCTGCGGATGGACGAAATGGACGGCATGCAGCTCTTCACCGAGATCCAGAAGCTCCAGCCCGGCATGCCGGTGATTATTCTTACCGCCCACGGCTCCATCCCCGATGCGGTGGCCGCCACCCAGCAGGGGGTCTTTAGCTTCCTCACCAAGCCGGTGGATAAAGACGCGCTCTACAAAGCGATTGATGATGCCCTGGAACACGCCGCCCCCTCCGGCGACGAAACGTGGCGGGAGGCGATCGTTACCCGCAGCCCGATTATGCTGCGTCTGCTGGAGCAGGCGCGCATGGTGGCGCAGTCCGATGTCAGCGTGCTGATTAACGGCCAGAGCGGCACAGGGAAAGAGATCCTCGCCCAGGCCATTCACAACGCCAGCCCGCGCGGCAAAAACGCCTTTATCGCCATTAACTGCGGGGCGCTGCCCGAGCAGCTGTTGGAGTCCGAGCTCTTTGGACACGCGCGCGGCGCCTTCACCGGTGCGGTCAGCAGCCGGGAAGGGCTTTTCCAGGCGGCGGAAGGCGGCACGCTGTTCCTCGATGAAATTGGCGACATGCCGGCGCCCCTGCAGGTAAAACTGCTGCGCGTGTTGCAGGAGCGCAAGGTCAGACCGCTCGGCAGTAACCGCGATATCGACATCAACGTGCGCATCATCTCCGCGACCCACCGGGATCTGCCCAAGGCGATGGCGCGCAACGAGTTTCGTGAAGACCTCTTCTACCGTCTCAACGTTGTTAACCTGAAGATCCCTGCGCTGGCGGAGCGGGCAGAAGATATTCCGCTGCTCGCTACTCAGCTGCTGCGCCAGGCCGCCGAGCGGCACAAGCCGTTTGTCCGTGCATTTTCCACCGACGCCATGAAGCGGCTGATGACCGCCAGCTGGCCCGGTAACGTGCGTCAGCTGGTGAACGTGATTGAGCAGTGCGTGGCGCTCACCTCCTCGCCGGTGATCAGCGATGCGCTGGTGGAGCAGGCGCTGGAGGGCGAAAACACCGCCCTGCCGACCTTCGTTGAAGCCCGCAACCAGTTTGAGCTTAACTATCTGCGTAAGTTACTGCAGATCACCAAAGGCAACGTCACCCATGCGGCGCGCATGGCTGGGCGTAACCGCACCGAGTTTTATAAACTGCTCTCGCGCCATGAGCTGGAAGCAAACGATTTTAAAGAGTGATGCGCTAAATTCCGCCTGAATATGATACTGTGAGCAACCGATTACGAGGCAGCTGACAGGCATAAGTTTAAGGACCACCATGAAAAAGATTGATGCGATTATTAAACCTTTCAAACTGGATGATGTGCGCGAAGCGCTGGCAGAAGTCGGCATTACCGGCATGACGGTGACAGAGGTGAAAGGCTTTGGTCGTCAGAAGGGCCACACCGAACTCTACCGTGGCGCAGAATACATGGTCGATTTCCTGCCAAAGGTGAAGATTGAGATCGTGGTGTCGGATGACATCGTGGATACCTGCGTGGATACCATTATCCGCACCGCACAGACCGGCAAAATTGGTGATGGCAAAATCTTCGTCTTTGACGTGGCGCGCGTGATCCGTATCCGTACCGGCGAAGAAGACGACGCAGCGATTTAATTACCCGTTGTTTGACATCCCGTAGGCCCCTGCAAGCGCAGCGCCGCCGGGCAAAAAAAAGCCCCTCTACTGAGGGGCTTTTTGCATTACAGCACCTTATGCGGGCCGAAGCATTCGTAGTGAATGTTCTCTTTATTCACCCCCAGCTCAAGGAGCTGCGCGGCGGCATACTGCATAAAGGCCACCGGGCCACAGACGTAGAACTGCATCTCCGGGGCGTGGAACTGCTCTTTATGCTCGCTTAACGCCATCAGGCCTTCGCTGTCGAAGCGGGCAGCGGCACGGTCGTCATCCGACGGCAGGCGATACCAGGTATGAGCGGTAAAGTGCGGCAGGCCGGCAGCCAGGCTTTTCACTTCATCAGAAAACGCATGCACTTCGCCATTCTCTGCGGCGTGGAACCAGTTCACCTGCGCCTTATGCTGCGCCTTCGCCAGGGTGTCCAGCATCGCCAGCATCGGAGTCTGACCGACACCGGCGGAGATCAGCGTCACCGGGGTATTGCTTTCAACAGCCATAAAGAAGTCGCCCGCAGGGGCGGCCAGATGCACCACATCACCCACGCGGGCTTCGTTATGCAGCCATGTCGAAACCTGACCGCCTTCCTCGCGTTTTACCGCAATGCGATAGCTTTTGCCGTTTGGCTTGCGGGTCAGAGAGTACTGGCGGATCTCCTGATGCGGGAAGCCTTCAGGCTTCAGCCACACGCCCAGGTACTGGCCTGGCTGGTAATCGGCAACCGGCTGGCCGTCGACGGGTTCAAATTCAAAGCTGGTGATAAGCTGGCTGCGCGGGGTTTTTTCCACGATACGGAAGGCACGGGTACCTTCCCATCCGCCGGTCTTACTGGCGTTTTCGCTGTAGATCTGCGCTTCACGGTTGATAAAGACGTTCGCCAGCACGCCGTAGGCTTTGCCCCAGGCGTCCAGCACCTCCTGGCCCGGGCTGAACATTTCGTCCAGGGTCGCCAGCAGGTGGGTGCCAACAATGTTGTACTGCTCAGGTTTGATCTGGAAGCTGGTATGTTTCTGAGCGATTTTTTCCACTGCTGGCAGCAGGGCCGGCAGGTTCTCGATGTTGCTGGCGTAGGCGGCAATGGCGTTGAATAACGCTTCGCGCTGATCGCCATTACGCTGGTTGCTCATGTTAAAAATCTCTTTGAGCTCCGGGTTGTGCGCGAACATACGATCGTAAAAATGGGCGGTAAGTTTAGGACCCGTTTCGACCAGCAGGGGAATCGTGGCTTTTACGGTAGCGATGGTTTGGGCATCTAACATAGCAGCTTCCTTAAAATGTTACTTTAATAGTGTATTTTGAATGCATCTTATAAAAAATAACCCTGCTTTGTAAATGGTTCTTTGCAACATGAATTAACTGCATCACAAACCTGAAAAGAATTCCCTTTTGCAGGGCGAGGACGCTATTCCTCAAACCCTTGCGTGGCGGGTAGGTAAACGTTTGCGTAAAATCCTTTGTCAAGACCTGTTATCACTCTGCTAATCAGTTATACTGTTGCCCGTCGTCCATCAGGACTGCCTTTTCAGGCCAAAATTTACTTGTTAGCTGAGTCAGGAGATGCGGATGTTAAAGCGTGAAATGAACATTGCCGATTATGATGCCGAACTGTGGCAGGCTATGGAGCAGGAAAAAGTACGTCAGGAAGAGCACATCGAACTGATCGCCTCCGAAAACTACACCAGCCCGCGCGTGATGCAGGCGCAGGGCTCTCAGCTGACCAACAAATATGCTGAAGGTTACCCGGGCAAGCGCTACTACGGCGGTTGCGAGTATGTCGATGTGGTTGAACAGCTGGCAATCGACCGTGCAAAAGAGCTGTTTGGCGCTGACTACGCTAACGTGCAGCCGCACTCTGGCTCTCAGGCTAACTTCGCTGTCTATACCGCACTGCTGCAGCCGGGCGATACCGTACTGGGTATGAACCTGGCGCAGGGCGGCCACCTGACTCACGGCTCCCCGGTTAACTTCTCCGGCAAACTGTACAACATCATCCCTTACGGTATCGATGAGTCCGGTAAAATTGACTACGCCGACATGGAGAAGCAGGCCAAAGAGCACAAACCGAAGATGATCATCGGTGGTTTCTCTGCCTACTCCGGTGTTGTTGACTGGGCAAAAATGCGTGAAATCGCAGACAGCATCGGCGCATACCTGTTCGTCGATATGGCACACGTTGCCGGTCTAATCGCCGCAGGCGTCTACCCGAACCCGGTTCCACACGCACACGTTGTCACCACCACTACCCACAAAACCCTGGCCGGTCCGCGCGGCGGCCTGATCCTGGCGAAGGGCGGTGACGAAGAGCTGTACAAAAAACTGAACTCTGCTGTCTTCCCAAGCGCGCAGGGCGGCCCGCTGATGCACGTTATCGCGGCAAAAGCCGTGGCGCTGAAAGAGGCGATGGAGCCAGAGTTCAAGGTTTACCAGCAGCAGGTTGCTAAGAACGCCAAAGCGATGGTGGAAGTCTTCCTGAACCGCGGTTACAAAGTGGTCTCCGGCGGGACTGAAAACCACCTGTTCCTGCTGGATCTGGTTGATAAAAACCTGACCGGTAAAGAAGCTGACGCTGCCCTGGGCCGCGCCAACATCACCGTTAACAAAAACAGCGTACCAAACGATCCGAAGAGCCCGTTTGTGACCTCCGGTATCCGTATCGGTTCTCCGGCTGTCACTCGCCGCGGCTTTAAAGAAGCGGAAGTGAAAGAGCTGGCGGGCTGGATGTGCGACGTGCTGGACAACATCAACGACGAAGCGGTTATCGAACGCGTGAAAGCGAAAGTGCTGGAGATCTGCGCCCGCTTCCCGGTTTACGCATAAGTCTGCCTCGCAGAACAGAAAGGCCGCGCAAGCGGCCTTTTTTATGGCTAACGCCGGTCGATGGAGATAGCGCCCGGCCCGGCCACCGCCAGCAGCAGGAATCCGCCAGCGATGCTGATGTTCTTGAAGAAGTTAATCATGTTCGGCATTACCGCATCGCCACTCATATCCCAGTAGTGGTGCCCAATCAACGCCGTTCCCAGCGTATAAAAGACAAACAGGACCGCCAGCGGGCGAGTAAAAAAGCCGAGCACGATGAGAATGGCGGCGGGCACTTCCATGATCACCGCCACAATGGCCGCCAGCATCGGCATCGGGGCGCCCAGCTTCACCATATACTGCACCGTGCCGTCAAAACCGAACATTTTAGGCACGCCGAAAATAATGAACAGAAGGATAAGGGCGAGACGGGCAATCAACAGGATCAGCGCCCGGGACTGACCAAAATCGAAATACCGTAGTGTGTTCATGGCAGGCTCGTTTGGGGTGGGATTTATCTTAAAGCTAATACACAAATTGCCGCCCCGCCATTCCGCTTTTCGCCATAAATCAGCCATCAGGATGATTTAAATTCCCCCCCCCTTTCAGCATGTTCTCCGCTAGCCTTCCGCCAGCGCGTCCTCCACGAACAGAAAGCCAATGCCGATAATCTGCTGCTGCCGGGTTAAGCCGCCAAAGGCGATTTCCGTTTGCCGGTTACGCACCGCATCGCCGTGATCGAAGGGGGTAAATCCAATCTGGCGATTGATGGTCTGCAGCCAGCGTTCGCCAAAGGCGCAGCTGCGGCCATAGAACCAGATTTGGTTGATATTAAGGATATTGAGCAGGTTGTAGAGCGTCAGTCCGATAGCGTTGGCGGCCTCGTCAGCCCAGCGCTGAATTGGAGCATTCCCCTGACGCCAGGCCTCAATCAGCTGCAGACTGGTGAGGCTGTCCGGATCAAGCCCGAGGGTGCCGGGCTGGGATTTCAGCCATAAACGCGCCTGTTTTTTAAGGGCTGAGAGGGAGGCGACCGTCTCCAGACAGCCGTAGCGTCCGCAGGCGCAGGCTACGCCGTCGCGATCGAAAATGGTGTGGCCAATTTGCCCGCTGCCGTTAAGCGTCCCGCGATAGACCTGGCCATTAATCACAAACGAGGATCCGATACCGTAATCGACGTTAATCACGCAAAAATCGTCGCGGTTGGCCGGGTTTTGCCACTTCTCTGCCAGCGCCAGCATCACACAGTCGTTATCCACCTTCACCGTGATGCCCAGTTTTTCTTCCAGCAGATACTTAATCTCAACCGGTTTTTTCCACGGCGCCTGGGGCATCATCTGCGATACCCCGGTGGCGGTATCGACCTGGCCGTGGATCCCCAGCGCCAGATTAATGCGCTGCCCCGGCCACTGTTTGCGCTGCTGCTGCCACAGGTTCTCAATGGCCTGTAACAACGCTTCGGGCGTCTGTGCGTTCACGTCAGTCCAGCGAAACTCGCCTAACGGCGACATACGGGCGTCGATAAGCTGGCTCTCAATGCTGGTGGGGCTGACATTCATGCAGAGTATTAATGGCCCCGCATCCGGGATCTGATAATGGCCGCTGTTCATTCCCCGGGTGCTGAGGTTTTCACTGGAATGCCCAAGCTTTTTGTCCGCCACCAGCTCATCCAGGATCTTGCTTACCGCCGGAATAGAGAGCCCGGTGTGCTGGGCCAGCTGGGATTTGCTCAGGCGCTTGTAGCGCCAGACCAGGGACATGATCGTGCGGCGGTTATGCTGTCGTACCCTGTGATTGTTCAGACCGGATAGCTGCATTCACTAAACTCCGTTAATTATATTGCGTGAGCATTACGCAATCAGCGCGCTGAATTCCTCTCTACACTGCCATCTTATCGCTTTTTACTGTTATTTGTTTACTGGAGAGTGAATATGTCTGGAGCAGTGAAGGTCTGGCGGGAGACCGTGGCATTACCGACGTGGACCACCGGCGCAGAAGATACCAACCCGATGTTCCTGGAAAAGCGCGTCTATCAGGGCTCCTCTGGCGCGGTCTATCCCTACGGCGTGACCGATACCCTGACCGGCGTTCGCGAAACCCGTAATTACCAGGCCGTCTGGATGGAAAACGACTTCATCCGCATTATGCTGCTGCCGGAGCTGGGGGGACGTATTCATCGCGCGTATGACAAAGTCCAGCAGCGTGATTTCGTCTACTACAACGAAGTAGTGAAACCGGCGCTGGTGGGGCTGCTGGGGCCGTGGATATCCGGTGGGATCGAGTTTAACTGGCCGCAGCACCACCGCCCAACCACCTTTATGCCTGTCGACGTCACCATTCAGGAGCAGGATAACGGGGCGCAAACCGTCTGGCTGGGCGAGGCCGAGCCGATGCGCGGCCTGCAGGTGATGACCGGATTTACCCTTTACCCTGACCGGGCGTTGATTGAGATCGCCGGTAAAGTCTTCAACGGCAACGCCACGCCGCGCCACTTCCTGTGGTGGGCAAATCCGGCGGTGAAAGGTGGGGACGATCACCAGAGCGTCTTCCCGCCGGACGTCACGGCGGTATTTGACCATGGCAAGCGCGCCGTCTCTGCCTTCCCGATCGCCACCGGCACCTACTATAAAGTCGATTACTCGGCGGGCGTGGATATCTCCCGCTACAAAAACGTGCCGGTGCCAACCTCCTACATGGCGGAAAAATCGGACTACGATTTCGTCGGGGCATACCATCACGGCGAGCGCGGCGGCTTGCTGCACGTGGCTGACCACCATGTGTCGCCGGGGAAAAAGCAGTGGACCTGGGGTCATGACGATTTTGGCCGTGCCTGGGATCGCAATCTGACCGATGAAAACGGCCCCTATATCGAGCTGATGACCGGGGTGTTTACCGATAACCAGCCCGATTTCACCTGGCTTGCACCCTACGAAGAGAAGATCTTCGTGCAGAACTTCCTGCCCTATAGCGAACTGGGACAGGTGCATAACGCCAACACGCAGCTGGCGCTTAAGCTGGAACGGCGTGAGCAGCAGCTTTACCTCGGCCTCTACGCCATCGCACCGCTGCATGATGTGCGGCTCGAGCTGACCGCCGACGAAAAACCGGTCTGGGAGACGCACCTGACCCTGATGCCGGGCGAAAGCTGGCAGCAGGCGCTGCCGGATACCTGGCCGCAGCGCTTAACGCTGAGGGTGAAAGAGGCCTCGGGCCGCACGCTGCTCCACTACCAGGAGCATATCCCGCAGGAGACGCCGCTGCCGGATCCGGCCACCGCGCCCGCCATGCCGGAAGAGATCAGCAACAGCGATGAACTCTATTTTATCGGGCAGCATCTGGAGCAGTACAACCATGCCAGCCGCTATGCGGAAGATTACTATCGCCGGGCGCTGGCGCTGGATGCTAACGACTATCGCAATAACGTGGCGCTGGGCACGCTGGCGCTCAACTGTGCCGACTGGGCGCTGGCGCAACGCTGCGCCGAAGCCGCGCTGGTTCGCGCCCATCGTCTGAATAAAAACCCCCGCGACGGCGAAGCCAGCCAGCTGCTGGCGACGGCCCTGGAGCGGCAGGGGCAGGACGACGCCGCATGGGATCACTACTACAAAGCCTCGTGGAGCGGAAACTGCCGTGATGCGGCTTTCTTATCCCTGGCGCGGCTGGCGATGAAGCGCGGCAACGCGGCTGATGCGCTGGAAAAAGTTGATATCAGCCTTAGCACCAACGCCAGCAACAACCTGGCGATGGGGCTGAAAGCCCTCGCGCTGGCAGAGGTGCAGGGCGAAGGCGCAGCGCTGGACTACATTCAGCGCTGCCTGCAAACCCATCCTCTGAGCTACGCCCTGCACTATGCCCGCTGGGCAATCAGCCGGGATGATGCTGCCTGTGACCAGCTGTTGCAGGTGACTGGTCGTCGAGGGGCCAATGCCTGCCTGCTGGCGGGCTGGTTAATCTCGATGGGCATGCGCGACGCCGCCCGCGAGATGCTGGATCTGCTCGACAGCCAGGAGACGTTGCCCCAGCTGTGGCGGGCCGCCTTAAGCGACGATCCTGCTACCCGTGCCCGCTATATTGCCGCGGCGCGGCGCTGCGAGGCCAACCGGGTACGTTTCCCGAATGCGCTTGATGAAGTGCAGATGCTGCAAACCCTGCACGACGACCCGTATGCCTGCTATCTGCTGGGCTGCTTCTGGTACAGCAAACGCCGCTATGACGATGCGGTGAAATGCTGGCAGACCACCCTGGCGCAGGAGCCGGAGTTTGCCCCTGCCCACCGCCTGCTGGGGATCTACGCCTGGAATAAACAGCACAACCTGGCGCTGGCGGAGCAGTGTCTGCAGCGCGCCGTGGCCCTGGAGCCGGACAATCCGCGTTTCCTGTTTGAGCTTGATTATCTCAATAAGCTCACCGGGCAGCCGGTGGCGAAACGCCTCGCCATGCTCACCGAGCGGGAGCGCGTGGCGCTGAAGCGCGATGACCTCACCGCAGAACTCCTGAGTCTGTGGAACGGTTCCGGGCGCTACGATGCTGCGGCGCAGGTACTTCAGGAGCGGCAGTTCCATCCGTGGGAAGGGGGTGAAGGCAAAGTGACCGGGCAGTATCTGCTGAACCAGCAGCATCGTGCCCTGCAGCACATAAGCCGCGGGGAATTCCAGGAGGCGATGGCTCTGCTGCAGGCGGCATTACACTATCCACACAATCTGGGGGAGGGGCGTCTGCCGGGGCAAACCGATAACGATATCTGGTATCTGCTGGGGTACTGCCATGCGCAAAGTGGCGCACATGCCGACGCGCAACGCTGTTTTGCCCGGGCGGCACAGGGCGGCTCCACTCTCGATGCCGGACGCTACTACAACGATCAGCCAGCAGACTATCTGTTCTGGCAGGGAATGGCGCTGCGCCAGTTGGGCGATCCCGCCGCGGCGGAGCGCCACTTCCAGGGATTCCTGGCGTGGGTGCAGGCCCATCGCGACGACCTGCCCGAAGCGGATTTCTTTGCGGTTTCGCTCCCGGATCTGGTGGTACTGGATACGCCAGCGGGTCATCAGCACCAGCAGCATTGCCTGTTCATTGAGGCGCTGGGCTATGCAGGGCTGGGCGATCTCGCGGCCTGCAAACGCCTGTTGGGGAACTTACTGGCGCTGAACCCGGCCCATGACAAAGCGCATCTGTTTCAGCATGCGCAGGCCACGGGCATTTTCCATTAACTGACCTCGCAGGTGGGGAAACCCACCTGTTAACCCTCTGTACCCTGCGTTTCCCTTAAAGAGGAATCAACATGAATAATAGCGCGCAGACACAACTGAAAATGGGCTACGTCTGGACTATCTGTCTGGTCGCCGCCTGCGGCGGACTCCTGTTTGGCTACGACTGGGTGGTGATTGGCGGGGCCAAGCCCTTCTATGAAGCCTGGTTCTCCATTACCGACCCGGCACAGTCCGGCTGGGCGATGAGTTCCGCCCTGGTGGGCTGTATCTTCGGGGCGCTGATCTCCGGCTGGTGTGCCGATAAATTTGGCCGCAAGCGTCCGCTTATCCTCTCGGCGGTGCTGTTCAGCGCCTCGGCGTGGGGTACGGCGGTGGCGGGCAGTTTTGATATGTTTGTGGTCTGGCGCATCGTCGGCGGCCTCGGTATCGGCCTGGCCTCCGCCCTGAGTCCGCTCTATATCGCGGAGGTCAGCCCGGCGGAAAAGCGCGGTCGCTTCGTAGCCATTAACCAGCTGACCATCGTGGTGGGCGTGCTGGCCGCACAGCTGATTAACCTGATGATTGCCGAGCCGGTAGCGGCAGGCGCCACTCAGGAGGCCATCATTCAGACCTGGAACGGGCAGACCGGCTGGCGCTGGATGTTTGGCGCTGAGCTGGTTCCCGCCCTGGCGTTTCTGGTGTTGATGTTCTTTGTCCCGGAATCGCCGCGCTGGTTGATGAAGGCGGGCAAGCCAGAGCGTGCCCGCGCCATGCTGGAGCGTATTGGCACCCCGGCGTACGCCAGTCAGACCTTAAAAGAGATCGCCCACACCCTGGAGAAAGACACCCAGAAGGTGGCGTTCTCCACGCTCCTGCAACCGCAGGTCAAACCGATTGTCATCATCGGCATCGTGCTGGCGATGTTCCAGCAGTGGTGCGGGATCAATGTGATCTTCAACTATGCCCAGGAGATCTTCGCCTCCGCCGGGTTTGATATCAACGACACCCTGAAATCGATCGTGGCGACCGGCATCATTAATCTGGTCTTTACCCTCGCCGCGCTGCCGCTGGTGGATAAGATTGGCCGCCGCAAGCTGATGCTGCTCGGCGCCTCAGGCTTGACCATTATCTACGTGCTGATTGCCAGCGCCTACGCCATGAACATCATGGGCTGGCCGGTGCTGCTGCTGGTGCTGGCGGCGATTGCCATCTACGCCGTGACGCTGGCGCCGGTCACCTGGGTGCTGCTGTCGGAGATCTTCCCCAACCGCGTGCGCGGCCTGGCGATGTCCGTGGGCACGCTGGCGCTGTGGATCGCCTGCTTCATGTTAACCTACACCTTCCCGCTGCTCAATGCCGGTCTGGGTGCTGCGGGGAGCTTCCTGCTCTACGGGGTGATCTGCGCGGCGGGCTATCTCTACATTCTGCGTAAAGTGCCGGAGACCAAAGGCGTGACGCTGGAGGCGCTGGAGGCACAGCTGGAAAAACAGCACGGCAAGGTTGCCTCCGCAAATCATGCTGAGCGCGTGCACTAATGGAAACGCTGTTGATTGAAAACGCGCATCTCCGGATGCGCGTCAACCCGCAGGGCGGCGGGTTACAGGAACTCTTTTCCCTGACCTGCGGGCAGCCGGTGTTATGGAACGGCGGCGACAGCGCGCTGTTTCCGATGGTGCCGCTGGCAAACCGGGTGGCGGGGAATCGCTTCTGGTTTCAGGGGCGGGAGGTGGTGCTGCCGCAAAGTCCGGTTGATGAGCGCTTCTTCCTGCACGGTGACGGCTGGCAGTCGCGCTGGCAGATAGCTTCGCATTCCGACAAGGCGTGCGTCCTCACCTTGCGCAGCCAGCATCAGTGCGGTTTTGATTATCAGGCCGGGCTGCGCTACCAGCTGCGCGGGAACGTTCTGCGGGCGGAGCTGACGCTCACCCATCTTGGTCAGGCGCCGGTGTTGTACGGCCTGGGCTTTCACCCGTGGTTCTGTTTTGATGCGCAAAGCCGCCTGCGCTTCTCCGCCAGCGGCTACTGGCCGGAAGGTGCACACCATTTACCGCAAGCCTGGCAGAGCAATATCCCGGCGGATGTCGATTTCAGCACGTCACGCCATGGTGGCGATCGCTGGCTGAACGTCGGCTATTCCGGCTGGAACGGCGTGGCGACCCTGGATCATGATGTGATGAATATCACAATTACAGCGCAAACTCCGTGGTTGATGCTGTTCAGAATGTCGGGCCAATCGTTCTTATGTCTTGAGCCCCAGAGCCATCCGGTCAATGCCCACCATATGGCCGGGCAGCCTGGCCTGGTGGCGTTAGCCCAGGGAGAGAGCAGTCGTTTTGCGATGGAAATCGCCGTCGAACAGGCTCGCCGAAACTGTTAAACCGCTGTTAATACTCCCTTGCGCCAGCCCGTTTTTGCCGCCAGACTATCGCCTCCAAAACGGGAGGGATTCATGGTTTTGCATTCCACACGCTGGCTGGCGCTCAGCTACTTCACCTACTTTTTTAGCTACGGTATTTTTCTGCCTTTCTGGAGCGTCTGGCTCAAGGGAATTGGCCTTACGCCGGAGATGATTGGCCTTCTGCTGGGCTCGGGCCTGGTGGCACGTTTTCTCGGTAGCCTGCTTATTGCGCCGCGCGTCAGCGATCCCTCCCTGTTAATCAAAGCCGTACGCGTGCTGGCGCTGCTCACCCTGGTGTTTATGGCCGGTTTCTGGGTCAGCCAGCAGTTTGCCTGGCTGATGGTGGTGATGGTGGGCTTTAACCTCTTCTTCTCGCCGCTGGTCCCGCTGACCGACGCGCTCGCCAATACCTGGCAAAAGCAGATCACCATGGACTATGGCCGGGTGCGGCTGTGGGGCTCGATTGCCTTTGTGATTGGCTCGGCGCTGGTGGGCAAACTGGTGAGCCTTTACGACTATCGTGCGATTCTGGCGCTGCTGAGCGTGGGGATCCTGTCGATGCTGCTCGGTATGCTGTTGCGTCCTTCAGTCATGCCGCAGGGGGAGAGCCGTCAGCAGGAGAGCGCAGGCTGGCCCGCCTGGCGATCGCTTGTCGCCCAGAGCTGGCGTTTTCTGGCCTGCGTCTGTCTGCTGCAGGGGGCGCATGCCGCCTACTATGGCTTCAGCGCTATCTACTGGCAGGGAGCCGGGTATTCAGCCTCCGCTGTCGGCTATCTCTGGTCGCTGGGCGTGGTAGCGGAAGTGATTATCTTTGCTCTCAGCAACAGGCTGTTTCGCCGCTTCAGCGCCCGGGACCTGCTGCTGTTATCGGCCCTCTGCGGGATTGTACGCTGGGGTCTGATGGGCTGGACCACGGAGCTGCCGTGGCTGATTGTGGCGCAGATCCTGCACTGCGGCACCTTTACGGTGTGCCACCTGGCGGCGATGCGCTATATCGCGGCGCGCGAAGGCAGCGACGTGATCCGCCTGCAGGCGGTCTACTCCGCCGTGGCGATGGGGGGCAGTATTGCCATCATGACCGTGTTTGCCGGTTTCCTTTACCAGCATCTGGGTCACGGGGTCTTCTGGGTGATGGCGCTGGTGGCGCTGCCCGCGGTTCTGCTGCGTCCGCGCGTGGCAGTGCGCTAAGTTTCCAGCATGGCGCGAATATGTTCCTGCTGCTGCGCATTCAACGCCTCGACGGCATGGATAAGCGGCGGCGAGAACAGCGGCAGGGCGGTGGTGTAAGGTGTGACCACCAGGGCCGCTTCGCGCGGGGCACCCTCCTTCTGAAAAGACTGTAGCGTCACATAGCGAATGTTCAGCGGCAGCAGGGTCAGTTCCCGGAGCTGCTGTTCAATCAGCTCCTCGCACGCTTTATCCTCACCGGTCAGCAACACCACCTGCTTTTCATGCAGATCGGTCTCCTGCATCAGCCAGGCGCCAAAGATCACCGCCACCAGGCTCGCCTCCTCCTCGGAGAACCGCAGGCCGAATTCGGACTCCAGCTCAAACAGCACCTCCCGGGTGGTACGCATCAGGCGCGGATAGAGGCGGTGGATCTCCTCCGGCAGGCTGTTGTCGATGCCAATGCCAAACAGCGAGCGGTCCAGCGCCTGGGCAAGGTGGATATAGAGCTGAGCGGTCAGTCCCTGCTCGTCACTGAAATGCATCCCCGTTTGTTCCCGGAAGCGGTCGATCATCCGGGTAATGGCGTGGCGCAGGCGTTCATCTTCCTGGTGCGCATCGCGCAGCGGATCGGGGGTACGCAACATCATAAACAGCAGAGCCAGAAACAGCTGTTCATCCGCGTGGGGTACCTGCACCACGCGGCGCTGCCAGTGGCGTACAATCTCCTGCGCCATCAGATATTCGTTACGCGACTGGGTCCAGTTACGCTGAACCACTGTAAACTGCGGCGTCTGGCCCAGATGGTGCTGGAGCAGGCAGTATTGCAGGTAGAGCTGTAAAAACTGCGCGTCACGGCATTCAAACTGCCGTTGCAGTCGGCGGGAACAGAAATTGACCAGCGCCTGCAGGTTAGTGTCGTCATATAACGTGCGGGCGATGCCGAGCTGCTTTAGCGCGATCTTCAGAGATGGGGTAAACTGCTGCGCGATGAAGTGGGGGCAGAGGCGTAACGCCCGGCGCAACCAGTGCAGCAGGCATAAGCGTTGATTAAGGTGGCTACCTTCCAGCAGGTAGCAGCCATCATGCTGTGTCGCAATGTCGAGCTGGTGATAGCGCTGGATCTCCATGCGCATCTCGTCGATATCCTGCCGGCAGAGGGCATCATCGACACCATTGATTTCCCCGATGCTTTGCAGAGTGGCGCGAAAGCCTGGCACATAGAGCATCAACAGAACCTGGCAGCGGCGCTGCGAACTGGAAAGTGCAGATGGCATTTCGAGAGTCGTCATCATCTGTCGGGTTCCAGTGAGTGTGTTTGATAAGAATAGCTAAAGGATGTACGCCATAGCACGGGATGCCGGGCTTTCCTTCAGGAATGCGGGTGAACATCACAGAATTTTTGACGTGAGGATGAGATGCAAATAGTTAAACGCAGCGCAACTGCGCTTTTTTTGGCGGTTTTGTCTTTTTCCGCCGTCGCGCACCCTCACAGCTTTATCACCCTGAAAACGCAAATCATGGTGAAGGATGAGCAGGTCACCGGCCTGAAAATGCGCTGGGTAATGGACGAGCTAACATCCGCCGATCTGCTTTATGATGCCGGGAACGCAAAGCCCGGGGATGAAATCTGGAAAAAGCTGGCGGCGGAGGTCATGGCCAACGTGCTCGGCCAGCACTACTTTACCGAGTTCTGGCATAACGGGGAGAAGGTGAAATTTCTTAACCGCCCCACTCAGTACGGTATGAGCCGCATTGATCACCAGGCGGTGCTGACATTTATCCTGCCGCTGGCGGAGCCCCAGCCGCTGGCCGGACAAAAGTACACCTTCTCGACCTTCGATCCCTCTTATTACGTCGACATGAGCTATGCAGAGGATAGTGACGTGACGCTGCCTGACGGCCTGAAAAGTCAATGCGCCCTCACTATCGATACCCCGGAGCCCAGCGATGAGACGCTCAACTTTGCCAGCTCGCTGGATAAAGATGATGCCCCGCCGGAAGATATGAATCTCGGCAAACAGTTTGCCCAGACGGTGACCTTACAATGTCAGTAATGCGCGCGCGACGTGGGTGGGATCTCTGGCCGCTGGCGCTGTTCCTCGTTGTGGCGGCGGCGGGAGCCGTGTGGTTATGGCAGGCGTGGCCGCAGGTGATGCGCCAGAGCATTCTCTGGCAGCGGGAGGTCAACCAGCAGATGAGCGGTTTGTTGAAAGCGGTGGCCGATAACCCGACGGCAGCAGGCGGGTCACTGCTGATCTTCAGCTTCCTCTATGGCGTGCTGCACGCGCTGGGGCCGGGACATGGCAAAATTGTTATCACCACCTGGCTTGCTACCCACCCCTCAAAACTGAAATCGAGCATCGGCTTAACCCTGGCCTCCTCTTTATTACAGGGGGGCGTGGCGATCGCCCTGGTGGTGGGGGTATTAATGCTGCTGCGGCTCCCGGCGCGGGATCTGCACATGAGTAGCTTCTGGCTGGAGAAGGGCAGCTACGCCCTGGTGGGCGTGCTGGGGATTATGCTCTGCTGGCGGGCGCTGAAAAAACTGCGCGCCTTGCTGCGCAAACCGACCTTCAAAGCCTTTACCCCGCATCACGTCCACGACGCAAACTGCGGCTGCGGCCATCAACATCTGCCCACGCCGGGGCAGATGCAGGGCGCGGACGACTGGCGGACGCGGCTGATGATTATTCTGTCGATGGGGATGCGGCCCTGTTCCGGGGCCATTATGGTGCTGCTGTTCAGTAAGGTGATCGGCGTATTCAGCTGGGGTGTGGCCTCGGCGCTGGCGATGGCGGCGGGAACGGGGTTAACCATCTCTTCGCTGGCACTGCTGGTGCACGGCTTTCGCCATCTGGCGGTCAGGCTCAGCGGCAATAAAACGCCGGTGCTGTGGCGACAGGTCGGATGGACGACGCTGGCATTAGCGGGCGGTGTGGTGTTGCTGGCGGCGGCAGTCATCATGTGGCTGAGCGCGGTGCCGGTGGGCAGAGGGCTGAGGCCGTTTTAGTCGTCCCTGCCGGGCAAAAATCCCAAAATGGCGGGATATGATTGTCGCTTCGACAGGGATGTTTTAGTTTGCAAGCTTTGCTTTGGGGTCATGACAAGGAGTCACGATGACCGATCATAATACTACTGTTTCAACACGCAATCTCTGGTTAGCCGCCGGGTCCGGCCTGCTGTCGGCCTGGCGCTCGTCTGCTTCTGGCCCGAACTGGCGAGCTGGTGGCCTGAAGATCTCCCCCGCATCTATTCCACCCTCTATTTTCTTATCGGTATGGGGCAAACCAGCATCGACACGCTTCCGCTCGCCATGTACGGCAAGCTGCTGGTGGCCGGTTTTGTGCTGGCTTTTCTGCATCCCGGCTACAGCAAAATACCTCTCGTCGCCTGGATGCTGCATAACCAGCCTTCGGCCAGGCAATTCTTTGACTGGATAGTGCGCAGCTGGATCCTGCAGGGCGGTTTTTTTGTCATTGTTTTCTGGCGCATCGGATTTACGCAGAATCTCTCCCACGAGGTATTGCTGCGCTTTGTCGCAGCGTTCAACTACGTCTGCTATTTCGCCACGCTGGTACTGGGTGTGTTGCTGGTTCGCGATGCCTTGTGCTGGCGGAAAAGCGCTGAAGGTCCCCGGAGCAATATTCGGCTGCCGCTCATTTTCGCGCTGAGCTTCTATATGCCTTCACAAATCGTGTGGCTACTGCTGGGGGCGCGGGAGCATGATTTGATCCTGACAGGATGGCTGCTATTCGTCCCCACCATGATTGGCGTGCTGTTAGCCAGACTGGCGACGGGCGGTATCGCCTGTCTGCTGCATCAGTGGCTGGGGGAGGCACGGTGTCAAAAAGGGGGGCGGTATTTTGCGCTGTTTAACGGCATGGCGGTGCTGGCGATGGTCACCAATACCTTCATTCGTATACTGCTGTCACTGCTGCAGTAATCGTTAATTGTCTGGGGCGGGCAGGGCAGGAAAAGAGGCGGGTGAAAGATCTTCACCCGCCTGCTGAGATTAACGCTTCAGCGCTTCGCTCAGTTCGTCACGCATGTTCGCCAGCATGGCTTTTACCACGCGTGGGTTACCCGCAACGATGTTGCCAGACAGCATGTAGTTGTGGCCACCGGTGAAATCACACACCAGCGCACCCGCTTCACGCGCGATCAGTTCGCCAGCGGCGAAGTCCCACGGCTTGAGGCCAATCTCGAAGTAACCATCAACGCGGCCAGCGGCAACATAAGCCAGGTCCAGCGCAGCGGAGCCGGTACGGCGGAAGTCGGCGCACTCGGTGAACAGTTTGCCCAGAATTTTCATGTACGCAGGGGCGTGCTGTTTGGCTTTGAACGGGAAGCCGGTCGCCAGGATGGTGCCGTCGAGGTCGCGAGCGTTGGTGCCGCGCAGACGGTAGCCGTTCAGCTGTGCGCCCTGACCGCGGGTGGCGGTGAAGAGTTCGTTACGCATTGGATCGTAAACCACGGCCACTTCGGTACGGCCTTTGATGCGTACAGCGATAGAAACAGCGAAGTGTGGGAGACGTTTAACGAAGTTGGTGGTGCCATCCAGTGGATCAATAACCCATTGAACATCCTGATCTTCGCCCTCATGCTCACCGCTTTCTTCGGTGATGATGGTGTGCTGCGGGTAAGATTTGCGAATGGTGTCGATAATTACAGCTTCTGCCGCTTTATCAACGTTGGTCACAAAGTCATTGCTGCCTTTCTGGCTGGTTTCTACGGAATCGGGTGTTTCGTAGTGTTTGGCAATTACATTACCCGCCTTGCGCGCTGCGCGCACGGCGATGGTCAACATAGGATGTTGCATCGGTTACTCTCACTGGATGTTAAAGAACGGGGAAACGAAAACGGCGCAGAGTATAGCAGCGGGATCGGAATATGTCTTCCGTTTATGATAACATCATCGAATATTCTCCATACTCAGAAAAATTATGCTGCAAAATATCCGAATCGTGCTGGTCGAAACATCGCATACCGGCAACATGGGCTCCGTAGCCCGCGCTATGAAAACCATGGGCTTAACCAATCTCTGGCTGGTTAACCCGCTGGTCAAACCCGACTCCCAGGCCATTGCCCTCGCGGCAGGGGCCAGCGACGTGATTGGCAATGCCCAGATCGTCGATACCCTGGATGAAGCCTTAGCGGGTTGTAGCCTTGTGGTGGGTACCAGCGCGCGTTCCCGCACCCTGCCGTGGCCGATGCTCGACCCGCGTGAATGCGGGCTGAAAAGCATCAGCGAAGGCCAGCATGCGCCGGTGGCGCTGGTGTTTGGCCGTGAGCGCGTGGGGCTGACCAACGATGAGCTGCAGAAGTGTCACTATCACGTCGCCATTGCCGCCAACCCGGAGTACAGCTCGCTGAACCTGGCCATGGCCGTGCAGGTCATCGCCTATGAGGTGCGTATGGCCTGGCTGGCAACCCAGGAAAAAGATGTTCCCGCCGCGCAGGAAGAGACGCCTTATCCGCTGGTGGACGATCTGGAGCGGTTCTACGGCCATCTGGAGCAGACCCTGCTCGCCACCGGCTTTATCCGCGCCGGTCATCCGGGTCAGGTGATGAATCGTCTGCGCCGCCTCTTTACTCGCGCCCGTCCGGAGAGCCAGGAGCTGAACATCCTGCGCGGTATTCTGGCGTCGATTGAGCAGAAGAATAAAGAGTAGTGCGGTGTGGCGCCGGGTGGCGCTGCGCTTACCCGGCCTACGAAACCCGTAGGCCCGTGCAAGCGAAGCGCCGCCGGGCAAAAACTGATGAGCGCACAGAAGGTTAAATACCTGACTAAATCAGTCAAGTAAATAGTTGACCATTTTAGTCAGGAATGTCAGACTTGGCCCTGCTATGCAATACCCCCACTTTACAATAAAAAACCCCGGGCAGGGGCGAGTTTGAGGTTAAGTAAGACATGAGACTGACATCTAAAGGGCGTTATGCCGTGACCGCGATGCTGGACGTTGCGCTCAACTCTGAAGCGGGCCCGGTTCCATTGGCTGATATTTCTGAACGTCAGGGAATCTCCCTCTCTTATCTGGAACAGCTTTTTTCCCGACTGCGTAAAAATGGCCTGGTTTCCAGCGTTCGCGGTCCTGGCGGTGGTTATCTGTTAGGTAAAGACGCGGGCAGTATTGCGGTTGGTGAAGTGATTAGCGCAGTTGACGAATCCGTCGACGCGACCCGTTGCCAGGGTAAAGGCGGCTGTCAGGGCGGCGACAAATGCCTGACGCACGCGCTGTGGCGCGATCTGAGCGACCGTCTGACCGGTTTCCTGAACAATATCACCCTCGGTGAGCTGGTAAATAACCAGGAAGTTCTGGATGTATCAGGCCGTCAGCACAGCCACGATTCCCATCGTAATACCCGCGCGCAGGACGCTATCGACGTCAAATTACGCGCGTAATAAAAAGATAAGTATTTCAGAATCAGGCCGGGGCGTAACGCCCCGTGTACTCGGTCGTACATCCAGCCGGTTGCCTGATTCCTTGCATTGAAGCGATGTACGGAGTTTATAGAGCAATGAAATTACCGATTTATCTCGACTACTCCGCAACCACGCCGGTGGACCCGCGTGTTGCCGAGAAAATGATGCAGTGTCTGACCCTGGACGGAAACTTTGGTAACCCAGCTTCCCGTTCACACCGTTTTGGCTGGCATGCTGAAGAGGCGGTAGATATCGCCCGTAACCAGATTGCCGAGCTGGTTGGTGCCGACCCGCGTGAAATTGTTTTCACCTCTGGCGCAACCGAATCCGATAACCTGGCGATTAAAGGTGCCGCTAATTTCTACCAGAAAAAAGGCAAGCACATCATCACCAGCAAAACTGAACACAAAGCCGTGCTGGATACCTGCCGTCAGCTGGAGCGTGAAGGATTTGAAGTAACCTACCTCGCTCCGCAGCGCAACGGTATCATCGACCTGAAAGAGCTCGAAGCGGCAATGCGTGACGACACCATTCTGGTCTCCATCATGCACGTTAACAACGAAATCGGCGTGGTGCAGGATATCGCGACAATCGGCGAGCTGTGCCGTGCGCGCGGCATTATCTATCACGTGGATGCGACCCAGAGCGTGGGCAAATTGCCTATCGATCTGAGCCAGCTGAAAGTGGACCTGATGTCCTTCTCCGGCCATAAAATCTACGGCCCGAAAGGTATCGGCGCGCTGTACGTGCGTCGTAAGCCACGTATCCGCATCGAATCCCAGATGCACGGCGGTGGTCACGAGCGCGGCATGCGTTCCGGTACGCTGCCTGTTCACCAGATCGTGGGCATGGGTGAAGCTTACCGTATCGCCAAAGAAGAGATGGAAACCGAGATGGCGCGCCTGCGTACGCTGCGCAACCGTCTGTGGGAAGGCGTGAAGGATATGGAAGAGGTCTACCTGAACGGCGATCTCGAGCAGGGCGCACCAAATATCCTCAACGTCAGCTTCAACTATGTTGAAGGCGAGTCGCTGATCATGGCGCTGAAAGACCTGGCCGTCTCTTCCGGTTCTGCGTGTACTTCCGCAAGCCTGGAGCCGTCCTACGTACTGCGTGCGCTGGGCATGACCGACGAACTGGCACACAGCTCTATCCGCTTCTCTTTAGGTCGTTTTACTACCGATGAAGAGATTGACTACACCATCCAACTGGTTCGCAACTCCATTGGCCGTCTGCGTGATCTTTCTCCACTGTGGGAAATGTACAAAGAAGGCGTGGATCTGAACAGCATTGAATGGTCACATCACTAATCGGTTTGTAAGGAGAATTCAGCATGGCATACAGCGAAAAAGTTATCGATCATTACGAGAATCCACGTAACGTGGGCTCCTTCGACAACAGCGACGACAGCGTGGGCAGCGGCATGGTGGGTGCACCAGCGTGTGGCGACGTGATGAAGTTGCAGATTAAAGTCAACAATGAAGGTATCATTGAAGACGCGCGCTTCAAGACCTACGGTTGCGGTTCCGCAATCGCGTCGAGCTCCCTGGTTACCGAGTGGGTAAAGGGCAAGTCTCTGGACGAAGCGCAGGCGATTAAAAATACCGATATTGCTGACGAACTCGAACTGCCGCCGGTGAAAATTCACTGCTCTATCCTGGCGGAAGATGCGATCAAAGCCGCAATTGCGGATTACAAAAGCAAACGTGAAGCAAAATAATTAGTTGAGGTTGTTATGTCGATTACCCTTAGCGACAGCGCTGCCGCGCGAGTAAGCGCCTTCCTGGCAAACCGTGGCAAAGGCTTTGGCCTGCGACTGGGTGTACGCACCTCCGGTTGTTCCGGTATGGCGTATGTACTGGAATTTGTTGACGAACCTGCGGCGGAAGACACCGTGTTCGAAGACAAAGGCGTGAAGGTGGTGGTCGATGGTAAAAGCCTGCAGTTCCTGAACGGCACTCAGCTGGACTTTGTTAAAGAAGGTCTTAACGAAGGGTTTAAGTTCACCAACCCGAACGTGAAAGACGAGTGCGGCTGCGGCGAAAGCTTCCACGTATAATTGCGCATCACCTGTTAACCCCACCGCAGCCAGGCTGTGTGTGGGGTTTGCTTTAATCAGCTAACCCTGAGATTGTTATGGATTACTTCACCCTCTTTGGGTTACCAGCCGGGTATGAAATTGATACTCAGGCGCTGGCGGCCCGTTTCCAGGATCTGCAACGTCAGTATCACCCGGATAAATTCGCCAGCGGTACGCAGGCGGAACAACTGGCGGCGGTGCAGCACTCTGCGACCATCAATCAGGCGTGGCAAACCCTGCGCAATCCGCTGAGCCGGGCAGAATATCTGCTTTCGCGTCACGGGTTTGATCTCTCCAGTGAGCAACACACCGTCCGCGACACCGCGTTCCTGATGGAACAGCTGGAGCTGCGTGAAGAGCTGGATGAGATTGAACAGGCCAAAGACGAAGCCCGTCTGGAGCGCTTTATCAAGCGCGTAAAAGGGATGTTCGATACCCGCCATCAGCAGATGGTTAACCAATTGAATAACGAGACGTGGGATGTGGCAGCGGACAGCGTTCGCAAGCTGCGTTTTCTCGATAAACTGCGAAGCAGTGCTGAACAACTCGAAGAAAAGCTGCTCGATTTTTAATTTCGGAAGCGATTATGGCCTTATTACAAATTAGTGAGCCAGGTTTAAGTGCCGCACCGCACCAGCGTCGTCTGGCGGTGGGCATCGACTTAGGCACCACAAACTCGCTGGTGGCGACCGTGCGCAGCGGCCAGGCTGAGACGCTGGCGGATGCGCAGGGTCAACATCTGTTGCCTTCTGTGGTCCACTATCAGCCTCAGGGCCACAGCGTGGGCTTCGATGCCCGCGCAAATGCCGCGCAGGATCCTGCCAACACCATCAGCTCGGTAAAACGCATGATGGGCCGCTCGCTGGCGGATATCCAGAACCGTTATCCCCATCTGCCGTATCAGCTGCAGGCAAGTGAAAATGGCCTGCCGATGATCGCCACTGCCGCAGGGTTACTGAACCCGATCCGCGTCTCTGCCGATATTCTCAAGGCGCTGGCCGCCCGCGCCACCGCGACCCTTTCAGGCGAGCTGGATGGCGTGGTGATCACCGTGCCGGCCTATTTCGATGACGCCCAGCGTCAGGGCACCAAAGATGCCGCGCGTCTGGTGGGCCTGCATGTGCTGCGTCTGCTCAACGAGCCGACCGCGGCCGCCATTGCCTATGGTCTCGACTCCGGCCAGGAAGGGGTGATCGCGGTATTCGATCTCGGCGGCGGGACTTTTGATATCTCCATCCTGCGCCTGAGCCGAGGAGTGTTTGAAGTGCTGGCGACCGGCGGCGACTCTGCCCTCGGCGGTGACGACTTCGACCATCTGCTGGCGGATCACATCCGCGAGCAGGCGGGGATTGCCGATCGCAGCGACCTGCGCGTCCAGCGCGAGCTGCTGGATGCGGCCATTGCCGCCAAAATCGCCCTAAGCGATGCCTCCTCCGTGACCGTTGAGGTGGCGGGCTGGAAAGGCGACATCAGCCGCGAGCAGTTCAATGAACTGATTGCCCCGCTGGTGAAACGCACCCTGCTGGCCTGCCGCCGCGCGCTGAAAGATGCGGGCGTGGAAGCCGAAGAGGTGCTGGAGGTGGTGATGGTCGGCGGTTCAACCCGTGTGCCGCTGGTGCGTGAGCGCGTGGGCGAGTTCTTTGGCCGCACGCCATTAACCTCTATCGATCCGGATAAAGTGGTCGCTATCGGCGCCGCTATCCAGGCCGATATTCTGGTCGGCAACAAGCCGGACAGCGAAATGCTGCTGCTGGATGTCATCCCGCTCTCCCTCGGGTTAGAAACCATGGGCGGCCTGGTGGAGAAAGTGATCCCGCGTAACACCACCATTCCGGTGGCCCGCGCGCAGGAGTTCACCACCTTTAAAGATGGCCAGACTGCAATGTCGATCCACGTGCTGCAGGGTGAGCGCGAGCTGGTTCAGGACTGCCGTTCGCTGGCGCGTTTCGCCCTGCGCGGCATTCCGGCGCTGCCTGCAGGCGGGGCGCACATCCGCGTGACCTTCCAGGTGGATGCGGACGGCCTGCTGAGCGTCACGGCGATGGAAAAATCGACCGGTGTCGAATCCTCCATTCAGGTGAAACCGTCCTACGGTCTGACCGATAATGAGATCGCCACCATGATTCAGGACTCAATGAGTTTTGCTGAGCAGGATGTAAAGGCGCGTATGCTGGCCGAACAGAAAGTCGAAGCCGCACGCGTGCTGGAAAGCCTGAATAGCGCACTCACTGCTGATGCCGCGCTGCTAAGCGCCGCTGAACGTCAGGCCATTGACGATGCCGTCGCACAGTTGATTGCGGTGGCCGAAGGCAATGATGCTGACGCCATAGAACAAGCGATTAAAAACGTTGATAAACAAACCCAGGAGTTTGCCGCTCGTCGTATGGACCAGTCTGTCCGTACCGCGCTGAAAGGCCACTCCGTGGACGAGGTTTAATATGCCAAAGATTGTTTTTCTGCCACATGCGGACCTCTGTCCGGATGGCGCAGTTCTGGAAGCTGAGACCGGCGAAACCATCCTTAACGTTGCCCTGCGTAACGGTATTGAAGTGGAACACGCCTGTGAAAAATCCTGTGCCTGCACAACCTGCCACTGCATCGTCCGCGAGGGGTTTGACTCCCTGGCGGAGAGCACAGAAGATGAAGACGACATGCTGGATAAAGCATGGGGTCTGGAGCCGGAAAGCCGTCTGAGCTGTCAGGCGCGCGTCACCGATGAAGATCTGGTGGTCGAACTTCCGCGTTATACGCTTAACCACGCACGCGAGCATTAATATGGGACTGAAGTGGACAGACAGCCGTGAAATCGGCGAGGCGCTGTACGACGCCAACCCGGATCTCGATCCGAAGACCGTACGCTTCACCGATATGCATCAGTGGATTTGCGATCTGGAAGAGTTTGACGACGATCCCAACGCATCCAATGAAAAAATTCTGGAGGCGATTCTGTTAGTCTGGCTGGACGAAGCAGAATAAAAACGTAACGGGCTGCCTTCAGGCGGCCCGTTTGCTTGTTGCTAATAAGGAAAAATAAAATGACCGAAGCGATGAAGATTACGCTCTCTACTCAGCCTGCCGATGCGCGCTGGGGTGAAAAAGCCACTTACAGCATCAACAACGACGGTATTACCCTGCACCTGAACGGCAGCGACGATTTAGGCCTGATCCAGCGCGCGGCGCGTAAAATTGACGGCCTGGGCATTAAACATGTGTTACTCGACGGCGAAGGCTGGGACACCGATCGTAGCTGGGCCTTCTGGGCCGGTTATAAAGGGCCAAAAGGCAGCCGTAAAATTGAGTGGGCTAATCTGGACGAAGCCGGCAAGCGCGAGCTGGAAAGCCGTCTGACCATTATCGACTGGGTGCGCGACACCATCAACGCCCCGGCGGAAGAGCTGGGTCCGGAGCAGCTGGCGCAGCGTGCTGTCGATCTGCTGAGCAAGGTGGCGGGCGACAACGTCTCTTACCGCATCACCAAAGGCGAAGATCTGCGCGAGCAGAACTATATGGGCATCCACACCGTGGGTCGCGGCTCTGAGCGCCCGCCGGTGCTGCTGGCGCTGGACTACAACCCAACCGGCGATAAAGCGGCCCCGGTATTCGCCTGCCTGGTCGGGAAGGGCATTACCTTTGACACCGGCGGCTATAGCCTGAAGCAGAGCGCGTTCATGGACTCCATGAAGTCCGACATGGGCGGCGCGGCGACCATCACCGGTGCGCTGGCCTTTGCCATCACCCGCGGCCTGAACAAACGCGTGAAGCTCTGGCTCTGCTGCGCCGACAACATGGTCAGCGGTAACGCCTTTAAGCTGGGCGACATCATTCGCTACCGCAACGGCAAAAACGTTGAAGTGATGAATACCGACGCCGAAGGCCGTCTGGTGCTGGCGGATGGGCTGATCGATGCCTCGGCGCAAAAACCAGAGCTGATTATCGACATGGCGACCCTGACTGGGGCGGCGAAAACCGCGCTGGGCAACGACTACCACGCGCTGTTCAGCTTCGACGATAAGCTGGCAAACCGCCTGCTGGCGAGCGCCGCCGCCGAGAACGAGCCGTTCTGGCGTCTGCCGCTGGCCGAGTTCCACCGCAGCCAGCTGCCGTCGAACTTTGCCGAACTGAACAATACCGCCAGCGCGGCCTATCCGGCAGGGGCAAGCACCGCCGCCGGTTTCCTGTCGCACTTTGTCGAGAACTATCGCGAAGGCTGGCTGCACATCGACTGCTCCGCGACCTACCGTAAAGCGGCGGTTGAACAGTGGTCCGCGGGTGCGACCGGTCTGGGCGTGCGTACCATTGCGAACCTGCTGACGGCAGAGTAATTAGCTTGCCCGGCGGCGCTGCGCTTGCACGGGCCTACGGGTGTTGTAGGCCGGGTAAGCAAAGCGCCACCCGGCGTTTTTTGAAGTAGTGAAACTATGTCAGAAACCAAAAACGAATTAGAAACCCTGCTGGAGAAAGCGGCCACCGAGCCCGCCCATCGTCCGGCATTCTTCCGCGCGCTGCTGGAGTCCACCGTCTGGGTGCCCGGTACGGCGGCGGAAGGCGAGCAGGTTGTTGAGGACAGCGCCCTGGATCTGCTGCACTGGGAAAAAGACGACGGCACCTCGGTGATCCCGTTCTTCTCCTCCCTTGAGGCCTTACAGCAAGCCGTTGAAGATGAGCAGGCGTTCGTGGTGATGCCGGTGCGCACCCTGTTTGAGATGACGCTGGGCGAAACCCTGTTTCTGAATGCCAAACTGCCGACCGGGAAAGAGTTCACCCCGCGTGAAATCAGCCATCTGATTGGCGAAGAGGGCAACCCGCTTAGCACCCAGGAGGTGCTGGAGGGCGGCGAGTCGCTGCTGCTGTCGGAAGTGGCCGAGCCACCGGCGCAGATGATCGACTCCCTGACCACCCTTTTCCAGACCCTCAAGCCGGTTAAGCGCGCGTTTCTCTGCTCCATCAAAGAGCAGGCTGACGAACAGCCGGTACTGCTGATTGGTATCGAGGCGGATGGCGAGATCGACGACATCATTCAGGCCGCGGGCAGCGTGGCGACCGACACCCTGCCGGGCGACGAGCCGATCGATATCTGCCGGGTAGTGGCGGGGGAGAAGGGCATCAGCCACTTTATCACCGAGCACATCACGCCGTTCTATGAGCGCCGCTGGGGTGGCTTCCTGCGCGATTTCAAAAACAACCGCATTATCTGAATCTTACGGGGTGGCACTCACCCCGTTGCTTCCAGCAGCAGTAAATCCATCAGCAGCACCAGGTTCGACTCAAACGAGGTCACCCCTGCGGCTTCGGCGGCGAAATGCACCGCTTCGTCGTACAAAGCAAAATGCAGATCCGCCATCCCCGCCAGGCTATTCGCCGACGCGCGGGTAAAAGCCACCACCGTCATCCCCACGTTTTGCGCAATGCGCGCCTTATCCAGAACCTGTTCCGTTTCCCCGCTGCGCGAGACTGCGATGAAGACCTGATAGCGCGAGGCGTTGCTGAGAAAGATATTACGGCTGTCGCCCGGGCCGGAGATAAAGGCCGTCTTGCCCAGCACCTGCAATTTTTTGGTCAGGTACTCGGCAAAAAGATAGGAAAAGCCCGCCCCGTAGAGAAAGAAGCTCTCTTTTTCCCGCAGCAGTTCGGCAAAATAGTGGCGCTTTTGCGCCGTCGCCCACTGAAAGGTCTGCTGATAGTTGGCGATAAACTGATTGAACAGCGCGGGCAACTCCGCAGGCTGACGGCTTTCGGCGGCAATGTGCGGCGTGTCGCTCAATAGCTGCTTGCAGTGCCAGATGAACTCGCTAAAGCCGCTAAACCCCAGCTTGCGGCAGAGGCGCATAATGGTGGCGGTAGAGACAAAGGTCGCCTGCGCCAGCTCCCGCACCGTGATCTGACCCACCAGCAGTGGATGCCCGGTCAGATGGGCCAGCACGCGATATTCCGCGCGGGTCAGGGTCTCCCCGCGCGATAACAATGTCGCCAGGCGGTTATCCATTACTGCGCCGGTTCAACCGGCAGATCGTCCCGGGCACCCCATTCACTCCACGCCCCGTCGTAGAGCGTCACGTCGGTTTTGCCGAGGGTAGCCAGCGCCAGGATCACCACACAGGCGGTGACGCCCGAGCCGCAGCTGGTGACGATGGGCTGATGCAGATCCACACCCTGACGGGCAAAAATCTCACGCAGCTCATCGGTGGTTTTCAGCTCGCCTTCAAACACCAGATCGCCCCAGGGCACGTTACGTGCGCCTGGGATATGGCCGCGCTTAAGGCCAGGGCGCGGCTCGTCGGCCTCGGCGTTAAAGCGCGGGGCAGGGCGGGCATCGACAATCTGTACGGTCTGTTCGTGGCTCGCCAGCAGCACGTCGGTGACGCGCTTGATCGCCCCGGCGTCGAAGGTGGCTTCAAAATCGCTGTCCGGCAGGGAAACATCGCCCTGCTGGAGCGGGAGCTCCGCCCGCTGCCAGCCCGCAAGCCCGCCCGCCAGAATCGACACTTTTTCCACGCCGAAGGTTTTCAGCATCCACCACGCCCGTGGTGCGGAGAAGAGATTCCCTTCATCATAAATCACCAGATGCTTATCGTGGCTGACGCCCAGCTCGCGCATGGCGACCGCAAACGCTTCCGGGCGCGGCATCATGTGCGGCAGGGGAGAGGTGTGATCGGAGAGGGCTTCAATATCAAAAAATACCGCCCCCGGCAGATGCCCGGCGCGGTATTCCGCGGGAACGTCACGATGCTCCTGCCCCGGCGGCGCCATGCGCGCGTCGAGGATCTGGACTTCAGGATCGTCACTGTGCTCAATCAGCCAGTCGGCTGCGACAAAATATGAGGTGGACATGGTTGCCTCCATAAATGAATCCAATAATGGATTGTCGGTGTTTTTTCTGACACCGACAAGGGAACCACGTTCAACTCGCGAGCAAGCCCTTATTTTTTCACCGCTTCTCCGTCCTGCCACGCTTTCTGCAATGCAGGCCAGTATTCACGGTTAGCTTCGATCATCTCGTCCAGAATGGCTTTGGCATGCTCCATGGTTGGCACGGTGCGGTTCAGGGTGAACGCCTGCAACGCTTTCTCGTAGCTGCCTTCGATGGTGGCCTCTACCAGCAGCTGCTCCGAGGCCAGCTGTTGTTGCAGCAGGGTCTGGTGGAACAGCGGCACCTGGCCGATGCGGATCGGCTCTGGCCCTTCGCTTGTGATATAGGCCGGCACTTCAACCATGGCGTCATACGGCAGATTAGTAATCGCCCCGCGGTTTTCTACCATCACCAGATGGCGCTGACGCAGGTTGAACGCCAGCGAGCGGGCCACATCCACGATAAACTCGCCGTGTACCCCCACGTGGAACGCATCCGGCAGGATCCCGGTCTGTTTATACTCTTCCGCAGCCGCAAACAGCTTTTTCTCGCGACCGTTCATCACTTCGTTGGCGCGGGTATAGTCCGGGTTCTGGTGCTCCACGATCTGGTTTGGCATCAGGTAGTACTGCAGATAGGGGTTCGGCAGATACTCCGGGAAGTTATCCATGATCGGCTTGATGTTGCGCCAGGTTTTCACCCAGGATGGATCGGAGTGCTGCGGGTCGGTTTTAGCCGCATCTTCCGTCAGCAGGCCAAATCTGGCGACATGGCGGCGCAGCTCCGGCAGTTTGTCCTCGCCATCCACCAGCACGCGGGTAAACCAGCCGAAGTGGTTCAGACCGAAGTAATCCACCTCCAGCTTGTGACGATCCACGCCCAGAATGGCCCCCATATTGCGCATCGCCGCGACCGGCATATCGCAGATGTTCAGCACCCGGGCGTCAGGTCGCAGGCGGCGCACACCCTCTGCGACGATGGCCGCCGGGTTGGAGTAGTTAACGATCCACGCTTTTTCATGCGCATAGCGCTCGACCATGTCGATCAGTTCAACCATCGGCAGGATCGTGCGTAAGCCATACGCCAGCCCGCCCGGGCCGCAGGTCTCCTGGCCAACCACGCCGTGACGCAGCGGGATCTTCTCATCCTGCTCGCGCATTTTGTACTGACCCACGCGCATCTGGGCGAAGACAAAATGGGCACCGCTGAAGGCCACTTCCGGGTCGCTGGTGACGGTGAATTTGATGCTCTGACTGTGATCGCGAATCACCTTCTCCACCACCGGCGCGATGGTATTCTGCCGCGCTTCATCGATGTCGTAGAGGCGAATTTCCGCCAGCGGGAATTTGTCCAGCTGCACCATCAGGCTTTTCACAATCCCGGGCGTATAGGTGCTGCCGCCACCGGCGATAGAGAGAATGAATGGGGGTGTAATCATGTTTATCTCCTTCAGAGAACCGTCTCGACCGCTTCTCGCATTTTTTTGACATGCAGCCCGTAGACCACCTGAACGTTGTTACCTTGTTTGATAATGCCTTTCGCGCCCGTCGCCTTGAGCCGCGGCTCGTCGATGACGGCGACATCTTTCACCGTGACGCGCAGGCGGGTGTAGCAGTTGTCCACTACCTCGATGTTTTCACGTCCGCCGAGGCCGACCACAATCGCCTCGCCCAGGCCATCATTGCTGCCCTTCGCCTGATACTCCTGCTTGCTGTACAGACGGGTCTCCTGATCTTCCTCCTCGCGTCCCGGCGTTTTCATGCGGAAATGCAGGATCAGGAAGCGGAAGACAACGAAGTAGACGGTGAACATGATCAGCCCGACCACGATGTACATCGGCCAGTTAGACTTCTCAGTGCCCAGCGGCAGGTTATAGAGAATGAAATCGATGATGCCGTTGGCGCCGATGGCGTGAACGCCGAACAGGGAGAAGAGCATCATGCCAATCCCGGTCAGCACCGCATGCACCACAAACAGCAGCGGGGCGACAAACAGGAAGGAGAACTCAATGGGTTCGGTAACGCCCACCAGCAACGAGGTGAGCGCCGCCGGGATCAGAATCGCTTTCGCCGCGGCTTTACGCTCCGGTTTCGCGGTGACATACATCGCCAGCGCGGCGGCAGGCAGGCCAAACATCTTGCTGATACCGCGAGCATCCCAGACCACGGTGCTGCTGAGCTGTTTCACGTCCGGGCAGGCCATCTCGGCGAAGTAGATATTACGCGCGCCCTGGTAGGTAGCGCCGCAGACCTCCTGGGTACCGCCCAGTTCGGTATAGAGGAAGGGGGTATAAACCAGATGGTGCAGGCCGGTCGGCACCAGGATGCGCTCAAGGAAGCCGTAAATCGCCACCCCAAACGGTCCGGAACCTTTTATTGCTAAGGCCATCGTGCTGATCCCGTGCTGGGCAAACGGCCACAGCTCGCTCATCACCACCCCCAGCAGCATTGAGACCGGCAGCATAATAATGGCGACAAAGCAGTGGCCGGAGTAGATTGCCATGGCGCCGTTAAACTGCACCCCGGAGTATTTGTTATACAGGTAGCCCGACAGCGCCCCGGTGAGGATCCCGGCGAACACGCCCATCTCCAGCACCTGTACCCCCAGCACCATGCTCTGTCCGGCGGCTTTCATCTGCTCCGCAGGGGCCAGCGCGCCCTGCAGTTGCAGCGTGACGTTCATGGCGTTGATAAACACCACAAAGGTCACCAGACCAATCAGCGCCGCGTAACCTTTGTCACGTGTTGCCAGACCAATGGGAATCCCCACGGCGAACACCAGCGCGAGGTTAACCAGCACCGAGACGGCGGATTTGGCGATCAGCTGGCCAATACTCTGGATCAGTGGATGGCCGAGGAATGGCAGATAGCCGGCAAGACCACCGTTACCCAGCACGTTTCCAAAGGCAATAAACAGACCGACAATCGGCAGGATAAGTACCGGTCCGTATAATGATTTTCCGAAATTTTGTAGGGCGTTCACGGCTCGTTTCATCATGTTCTCTCTTATTGAACCGCGCACTCAAGGTGCGTCTGAGAGTAAAACTAGCAGTGGGAACGCCGGTTTATCCATATATCTTCTTGTTTTAAAAACAAATGACGTTAAAGGTTACATGTAACCTTATGGGCTGTGATCGCCGTAGCAGCGGAATTTTTAATGCTGATAATTATTTTGCGAGGTGCTGTCCGTAATTGGATTGAGTGCTTTTGTATTAATGAAACTTGCGGATAATACTTACCCCGACGACGACCAACAGGCCCGAGAGGCCAGGGATAAAGGATGAAACCGTTTCGCTTCGCCGCACTTTCATTAGCGCTGCTCACTTCACTGGCGCTTATCGGCTGTGACAACAGTGACGATAAGCCCAAACCCCAGGCGCCCGCTGCGGCGGCTGCATCCACCACACAACCGACTGTCCCGGCGAAGCCTGACGGCGCCACGCTGGAAAAACTGGCAGCGCAGAGCCAGGGCAAGGCGCTGACCCTGCTGGATGCTTCAGAGCTCCAGCTCGACGGCGCGGCAGCCCTGGTGCTGACCTTCTCGGTTCCCCTCGATCCCGCCCAGGATTTCGCCCGTACCGTGCACGTGGTGGACAAAAAAAGCGGCAAGGTTGATGGGGCATGGGAGCTGGCGCCTAATCTGAAGGAGCTGCGCCTGCGCCATCTGGAGCCAAACCGGAATCTGGTGGTCACCGTCGAGAGCGGGCTGCTTGGGCTGAATAAAGCCACGCTGGGCAGCGATATCGAAAAAACCATCACCACCCGCGATATTGAGCCGACCGTGGGCTTCGCCAGCCGCGGCTCGCTGCTGCCGGGCAAGGTGGTAGAAGGGTTGCCGGTAATGGCGCTGAACGTAAACAACGTCGATGTGAATTTCTACCGGGTCAAACCCGAGTCCCTGGCCGCGTTCGTCAGCCAGTGGGAGTACCGCAGTTCGCTTACCAACTGGGAATCCGACAATCTGCTGAAGATGGCCGATCTGGTCTATACCGGCCGCTTCGACCTTAACCCGGCGCGCAATACCCGCGAGAAACTGCTGCTGCCGCTGGCGGAGATCAAGCCGCTACAGCAGGCGGGGGTCTACATCGCGGTGATGAATCAGGCCGGGCACTATAACTACAGCAACGCCGCCACGCTCTTTACCCTCAGCGATATTGGTCTCTCCGCCCACCGCTACCATAACCGGCTGGATATTTTTACCCAGAGCCTGGAGAACGGCGCGGCGCAGTCGGGCATTGAGGTGCTGTTGCTCAACGATAAAGGGCAGACACTGGCCCAGGCGTCGAGCGATGCCGACGGTCACGCGACGTTGCAAACAGATAAAGCGGCCGCGCTGCTTCTCGCCCGTAAAGATGGGCAGACCACGCTTTTGGATCTCACCCTTCCGGCGCTGGATCTGGCGGAGTTTGCCATCACCGGCGCGCCAGGCCTGAACAAGCAGTTCTTTATGTTTGGTCCGCGCGATCTCTATCGCCCGGGCGAAACGTTGATCCTCAACGGCCTGCTGCGCGACAGCGACGGCAAACCGCTGCCCGACCAGCCGGTGAAGCTGGAGGTATTACGCCCGGACGGCCAGGTGGCACGTACCGTGGTCAGCCAGCCGGAAAACGGTCTCTATCGCTTTAACTATCCCCTTGATAGCGGGGCGCAGACCGGCATGTGGCATGTGCGCGCCAGTACCGGCGATAACCAGCAGCGGATGTGGGATTTCCACGTCGAAGATTTTATGCCAGAGCGCATGGCGCTGAATCTTACCGGGCAAAAAGCGCCGGTTGCGCCGCAGGATGATGTCGCGTTCGACGTGACGGGGTATTACCTGTACGGCGCTCCCGCCAACGGCAACAGCCTGCAAGGACAGCTCTTTTTACGCCCGCTGCGTGACGCCGTGGCCGCACTGCCGGGCTTCCAGTTTGGCGATATCGCCGAAGAGAACCTGAGCCGCAGCCTCGACGAAGTGCAGCTGACCCTGGACGAACAAGGGCGGGGTCAGGTGACCAGCGAAAGCCAGTGGAAAGAGACGCACTCCCCGCTGCAGGTTATTTTGCAGGCCAGCCTGCTGGAGTCCGGCGGACGTCCGGTGACCCGCCGGGCGGAACAGGCCGTCTGGCCAGCGGCCACCCTGCCGGGCATCCGTCCGCAGTTCGCCAGCAAAGCGGTCTATGACTACCGCACCGATACCACCGTCAACCAGCCGATTGTGGAGGAGAACAGCCAGGCCGGATTCGATATTGTCTACGCTGATGCCAGCGGGGCGAAAAAAGCCGTTTCTGGTCTGCAGGTTCGCCTGATCCGCGAACGTCGGGACTACGCCTGGACCTGGTCGGAAAGTGACGGCTGGCAGTCGCAGTTTGATCAAAAAGATCTGATCGAAGGCGAGCAGGCGCTGGATCTGGCCGCGGACGAAACGGGGAAAGTGAGCTTCCCGGTGGAGTGGGGCTCCTACCGTCTGGAGGTGAAAGCCCCGGATGAGGCGGTGAGCAGCGTGCGCTTCTGGTCGGGCTACAGCTGGCAGGATAACAGCGACGGCTCCGGCGCGGCGCGACCGGATCGCGTCACCCTGAAGCTGGACAAACCGGCCTATCAGCCAGGGGATACCATCAAGCTGCACATTGCCGCCCCGGCGGCAGGTAAAGGCTACGCGATGATCGAATCCAGCGAAGGGCCGCTGTGGTGGAAAGAGATCGACGTCCCGGCTGAAGGGCTGGATATGACGATCCCGGTAGATAAAGCCTGGAAACGTCACGATCTTTACCTCTCCACGCTGGTGGTTCGCCCCGGCGATAAATCCAAATCGGCCACGCCAAAACGGGCTGTGGGCTTGCTGCATCTGCCGATGGGCGATGAGAACCGTCGCCTGAGCATCGCCCTGGAAAATCCGCCCAAAATGCGTCCTGACCAGATGCTGACGGTGAAAGTGAAAGCCAGCGTGAAAGAGGGGACGACCCCGCAGAAAGTTAACGTGCTGGTTTCGGCGGTGGACAGCGGCGTACTCAACATTACCGATTACGTCACCCCGGATCCGTGGCAGGCGTTCTTTGGCCAGAAGCGCTATGGCGCGGACATCTACGATATCTACGGGCAGGTGATTGAAGGCCAGGGGCGTCTGGCGTCGCTGCGCTTTGGCGGCGACGGCGATGAGCTCAAGCGCGGCGGCAAACCGCCGGTTAACCACGTCACCATTATCGCCCAGCAGGCGCAGCCGGTAGAGCTGGACGCCAACGGGGAGGGCACCGTCTCGTTACCCATTGGCGACTTTAACGGCGAGCTGCGTCTGATGGCCCAGGCCTGGACCGATGATGATTTTGGCAGTAGCGAGAGCAAAATCATCGTTGCCGCACCGGTGATCACCGAGCTAAACACACCGCGCTTCCTGGCCAGCGGCGATAGCGCCAGGCTGACGCTGGATCTGACTAACCTCACCGATCGTCCGCAGACCCTGAACGTCGCCCTGACCGCTGGCGGTAATCTGGCGCTGGAAGGGGCCCAGCCGCAGCCGGTTACACTGGCCGCGGGCGAACGCTCGACGCTGTTTATTCCTGTGCGGGCGCTGGAGGGTTACGGCGAGGGCGAAATCGTCGCGCAGGTAAACGGCTTGACGCTGCCCGGCGAAACCTTTGCCCCGCAGCAGAAGAGCTGGAAAATCGGCGTGCGCCCGGCATTCCCGGCGCAGACGGTGAACACCGGCACGATGCTCAATCCGGGCGAAAGCTGGCATGCGCCGGAACAGCACCTGGCGAATTTCTCGCCGGTGACCTTACAGGGGCAGCTTCTGCTCAGCGGCAAGCCGCCGCTCAACCTGGCCCGCTACATTCGTGAGCTGCAGGCCTATCCGTATGGCTGTCTGGAACAGACCACCAGCGGTCTCTTCCCGTCTCTGTATACCAATGCCGCCCAGCTAAGCGCGTTAGGGATTAAGGGTGACAGCGACGAAAAACGTCGCGCGGCTATTGAGATCGGTATCTCCCGCCTGCTGCAGATGCAGCGTGACAACGGTGGCTTTGCCCTGTGGGATAAAAACGGTGAGGAAGAGTACTGGCTCACCGCCTACGTCACTGATTTCCTGGTGCGGGCGGGCGAGCAGGGTTACAGCGTCCCGGCTGAGGCCATTACCAACGCCAACAACCGCCTGCTGCGCTATCTGCAGGACCCGGGCATGATGGCTGTCCGCTACAGCGAGAACACCACCGCCAGCAAATTTGCCATCCAGGCCTATGCCGCGCTGGTGCTGGCTCGTCAGCAAAAAGCGCCGCTGGGGGCGCTGCGTGAAATCTGGGATCGTCATGGTCAGGCCAAATCGGGCCTGCCGCTGATGCAGCTTGGCCTGGCGCTGAAGCTGATGGGGGATGCGCCGCGCAGCCAGCAGGCGCTCGATCTGGCAATCAAAACGCCGCGCAGCGAAACGCAAAGCTGGCTGGCCGATTACGGCAGCCCGCTTCGCGATAACGCGATGATGCTCAGCCTGCTGGAAGAGTACAAACTGCTGCCGAACGCTCAGAATACGCTGCTGAATGTGCTTTCTGAGCAGGCGTACAGCCAGCGCTGGCTCTCAACGCAGGAGAGTAACGCTCTGTTCCTGGCGGGGCGTTCCGTACAGAAACTCACCGGAGAGTGGCAGGCCACCACGTCGTTTAAAGAAGGCAATATGCGGGGAGACAAACCGCAGGTGCAAAATCTTAATGCCGATCAACTGGCCGCCCTGCAGGTGACCAATACCGGCACTGCACCGCTGTGGGTGCGTCTGGACAGCAGCGGCTACCCACAATACGCGCCGCAGCCCGCCTCGAACGTGCTGAAAATTGAACGGCAGATTCTGGCCACCGATGGCAGCAGCAAGTCGCTCTCCTCCCTGAAAAGCGGGGAGCTGGTTCTGGTCTGGCTGACCGTGCGTGCCAGCAAGAACGTGCCGGATGCGCTGGTGGTGGATCTGCTGCCTGCGGGGCTGGAGCTGGAAAACCAGAACCTCGCCAGCAGCAGCGCCAGCCTGCAGGAGAGCGGCAGCGAGGTACAAAACCTGCTCAACCAGATGCAGCAGGCGGATATCCAGCATATGGAGTTCCGCGACGATCGCTTTGTCGCCGCCGTGTCGGTGAAAAATTATGAGACAGTGACGCTGGTCTATCTGGCCCGTGCCGTCACCCCGGGAACCTACACGGTGCCGGTACCGATGGTGGAATCCATGTACGTACCGCAGTGGCGGGCAACGGGTGCGGCCAGCGGCCCGCTAACTGTCGTTCCGTAACGTGCAGCGCCGCTCTCTGTTACGCTCCCGCTGGCTGTGGCTGGCGGGAGCGCTTCTTCTGCTATGGGGCGCTGTCGTGGCTGCCGATCGCCTGTGGCCGCTGCCGTTACACGAGGTCAACCCTGCCCGCCTGGTGGTGGATGAAAAGGGCATTCCATTGTGGCGATTTGCCGATCGCGACGGGATCTGGCGCTATCCGGTCACCATTGAAGAGGTTTCACCCCGCTATCTTGAGGCGCTGATCCAGTATGAGGATCGCTGGTTCTGGGATCATCCCGGCGTTAACCCATTCTCTGTTCTGCGCGCCGCCTGGCAGGATCTGCTGGCCGGAAAGGTGATCTCGGGCGGCAGCACGCTGACGATGCAGGTGGCGCGACTGCTGGATCCGCATTCCCGTACGCTGGGGGGCAAAGTGCGTCAGCTCTGGCGGGCGCTCCAGCTGGAGTGGCACCTCTCCAAAGCTGAGATCCTGACGCTCTATCTGAACCGCGCCCCGTTTGGCGGCACGCTACAGGGGGTGGGGGCCGCCAGCTGGGCCTATCTGGGAAAATCCCCTGCGCAACTGAGCTACTCCGAAGCCGCCCTGCTTGCCGTTCTGCCCCAGGCGCCGAGCCGTTTGCGACCGGATCGCTGGCCGCAGCGGGCAGAGGCGGCGCGTAACAAAGTGCTCAACCGGATGGCATCCCAGGGCGTCTGGTCCGCCCGCCAGGTCAAAGAGTCGCAGGAAGAGCCCGTCTGGCTGGCGCCACGCCAGATGCCGCAGCTGGCGCCGCTGTTCTCGCGCATGATGCTGGGCAAAAGCCGCGACAGCAAAGTGGTGACGACGCTGGATGCCACGCTGCAGCGTCAGTTGGAGGAGCTGGCCCTGAACTGGAAATCCCGCCTGCCGCCCCGCAGCTCGCTGGCGATGATCGTCCTGGATCATACCGATATGAAGGTGCGCGGCTGGGTGGGATCGGTCGATATCAACGACGACAGCCGCTTCAGCCATGTGGATATGATCAGCGCGATCCGATCCCCGGGATCGGTGCTGAAGCCCTTTATCTATGGCCTGGCGATGGATGAGGGGCTGATCCATCCCGCCTCGCTGCTGCAGGATGTGCCGCGACGCACCGGCGATTACCGTCCGGGTAACTTTGACAGCGGCTTTCACGGTCCAGTGAGCATGAGCGAAGCGCTGGTGCGATCCCTGAACCTGCCCGCCGTCCAGGTGCTGGAGGCCTACGGGCCGAAGAAGTTTGCCGGAATGCTGCGTAACGCTGGTTTACCGCTTCTCCTGCCTGCGGGGGCTCAGCCGAATCTGTCCCTGATTCTCGGGGGCGCCGGGGCGCGTCTGGCGGATATCGCCGCGGCATACAGCGCGTTTGCCCGTCAGGGTCGGGCAGGGAAGCTGCGCCTGAAACCCGACGACCCGCTGCTGGAACGGCCTCTACTCTCGCCTGGGTCCGCGTGGATCATCCGACGCATTCTTGCCAGTGAGGCGCAGCCGTTACCCGACAGCGCGCTTGCTCAGGTAGTGCCCCTGGCAATAAAAACCGGCACCAGCTATGGCTATCGTGATGCGTGGGCGATTGGGCTGAATGCGCGCTACGTCATCGGGGTCTGGACCGGCAGGCCGGACGGCACCCCGGTGGCCGGCCAGTTTGGTTTTGCCAGCGCCGTGCCGGTGTTAAATCAGGTTAATAACCTGCTGCAGTCGCGATCGGCGCTGGATGAGGCGCGTCTGCCGCGCGATCCGCGCCCGGCCTCCGTTAGCCGCGGGGTGATTTGCTGGCCGGGCGGGCAGTCGCTGCCAGACGGGGACAGCAACTGCCGCCGTCGACTCGCGACGTGGCTGCTCGAAGGGAGCCAACCGCCGACGCTGTTACTGCCGGAGCAGGAGGGCATCCGCGGCATTCATTTTCCGATCTGGCTGGATAACAGCGGTAAGCGGGTGGCAGCAGACTGCCCGCAGGCGCAGGAAAAAAGCGTCGACGTCTGGCCGCTGCCGCTGGAGCCGTGGCTGCCCCAGGCAGAGCGACGGTCTGCCCGCATCCCGCCCGCGTCTGCAACCTGTCCGCCGCTCGGTCAGACCTTCCCGGCGCCGCTGCTGCTCTCCGGCATTCGTCAGGGGGCAGTGATTAAGCGTTTGCCGGGGGAGTCGCGCGTCTCGCTGCCTCTGCTGGTCAGCGGCAGCGAGGGACCGCGCTGGTGGTTTCTTAATGGCGAACCGCTGAATGTCCAGGGGCGAATGTATACGTTGCAGCTTGAAAATGCAGGAGATTATCAGCTACTGGTAATGGATGAGGCGGGGCAGGTGGCGACTGTGGATTTCACGCTGCAATAGATAAAAGGTGTTTTGACGAGGATCTGTTGTTAAAACTCGTCTTATTTTAAAAAAATGTTACATGCATCCATAGGCAATGGCGCCAATGCTCATTATAATCCGCGCCATATATTTCGCATGAATGCAAAACAACAGAACAAATCACAGAGGTAATCATGGCTATTGAACGTACTTTTTCCATCATCAAACCAAACGCGGTGGCAAAAAACGTTATTGGCAGCATCTTTGCGCGCTTTGAAGCGGCAGGGTTCAAAATTGTTGGTACCAAAATGCTGCATCTGACCGTTGAGCAGGCTCGCGGTTTCTATGCTGAGCACGAAGGTCGCCCATTCTTCGACGGCCTGGTTGAGTTCATGACCTCTGGCCCAATCGTGGTTTCCGTTCTGGAAGGCGAAAATGCCGTTCAGCGTCACCGCGATCTGCTGGGTGCCACTAACCCGGACAACGCGCTGGCAGGTACACTGCGTGCAGACTACGCTGACAGCTTCACCGAGAACGGCACCCACGGTTCCGACTCCGTAGAATCTGCTAAACGCGAAATCGCCTACTTCTTCGCGGAAGGCGAAGTGTGTCCACGTACCCGTTAATATAACGGTTTCGTTTACACATTATTTTCGTAAATGCCGCGTGCAAACGTGGCATCCCTGCACCAGACTTTGTACAATGTAACGCCCCGGATGAGCCGATCGCTTTCCGGGGCGTTTCTTTTCAACCCTCCACGGGCCATAACGTGTAACAACGAGGCCGGAATATATTATGTCTGAATTAGTTAACACCTCCGAAGTCGCCATTCCTGCGGTTCCGAATAAAAATGGAAAAATCAACCTGCTGGATTTGAACCGTCAGCAGATGCGCGAGTTCTTCAAAGAGATGGGCGAAAAGCCGTTTCGTGCCGACCAGGTCATGAAATGGATGTACCACTATTGCAGCGACAACTTTGATGAGATGACCGACATCAACAAAGTGCTGCGCAACAAGCTGAAAGAAGTGGCCGAAATCCGCGCGCCGGAAGTGGTGGAAGAGCAGCGTTCCGCTGACGGCACCATCAAATGGGCGATTGCGGTTGGCGATCAGCGTGTTGAAACGGTTTATATCCCGGAAGACGATCGCGCTACCCTCTGCGTCTCCTCCCAGGTGGGTTGTGCGCTGGAGTGTAAATTCTGCTCCACGGCGCAGCAGGGCTTTAACCGTAACCTGCGCGTGTCAGAGATCATCGGCCAGGTGTGGCGTGCGGCGAAAATCGTCGGTGCGGCAAAAATCACCGGCACCCGTCCAATCACCAACGTGGTGATGATGGGGATGGGCGAGCCGCTGCTGAACCTGACCAACGTGGTTCCGGCGATGGAAATCATGCTCGACGACTTCGGTTTTGGCCTCTCCAAACGTCGCGTCACACTCTCTACCTCAGGCGTTGTTCCCGCGCTGGATAAGCTCGGCGATATGATTGACGTGGCGCTGGCGATTTCGCTGCATGCGCCAAACGATACCATCCGCGATGAGATCGTGCCCATCAACAAGAAGTACAACATTGAGACCTTCCTGAACTCGGTTCGTGGCTACATTTCGAAGTCCAACGCCAACCAGGGTCGCGTCACCATTGAGTACGTCATGCTGGATCACGTCAACGACGGTACCGAACACGCCCACGAGCTGGCGGCACTGTTGAAAGACACGCCGTGCAAGATCAACCTGATCCCATGGAACCCGTTCCCGGGCGCGCCGTATGGCCGTAGCTCAAACAGCCGTATCGACCGTTTCTCCAAGGTTCTGATGGAGTATGGTTTTACCACTATCGTGCGTAAAACCCGTGGTGATGATATTGATGCCGCCTGTGGTCAGCTGGCCGGTGATGTTATCGACCGCACCAAGCGCACACTGCGTAAACGCATGCAGGGCGACGCCATCGCGATCAAGTCCGTGTAATTATTATGCCGTCACGGCGCGTCTATTGCGCCGTGGCGGCTACGGATGCGAATAAACAGTCATTGCGCCGGCATATGGGTAATAATTACGGTGCGTTTTATATGACTTTGAGGCAGTATGTAACGATGCAACAACAGTTTAGCCTCACTGCCAGACCGCCTCTGTCAACGATAACCTGACAGCATTGGGCGGGGTTACTAAGGTTAACTGACCAGAAGTTTCGCGGTGCAGGTGGCATTGTGACTCACCGGCGCCAGGATACTCACTTTTCACGTACCAGTAGTTGTAGCGAATGAATACTGAAGCCACTCACGACCAAAATGCAGCACTTTCCACTGGCGTACGTCTTCGTAACGCCCGTGAACAACTTGGACTAAGCCAGCAAGTCGTTGCGGAGCGCTTATGTCTGAAGGTTTCCACGGTCCGCGATATTGAAGAAGATAAGGCTCCTGCCGATCTTGCTTCAACGTTTCTGCGTGGTTATATCCGCTCCTATGCGAAACTGGTTCATATCCCTGAAAACGAACTGCTGCCAATGATGGAAAAACAGGCACCGGTCAGAGCGGCGAAAGTCGCGCCGATGCAGAGTTTTTCGCTGGGCAAACGCCGTAAAAAACGTGATGGCTGGCTGATGAGTTTCACCTGGCTGGTGCTGTTTGTGGTCATCGGCCTGACGGGCGCGTGGTGGTGGCAGAACCATAAAGCGCAGCAGGAAGAGATCACCACCATGGCCGATCAAACTTCCGCCGAGCTCAATAACTCAGCGGGCGATGGTGCCCAGAGCATCCCGCTGAATACCGACGCCTCTGCAAGAGCCAGCGATTCACAGACGCCAGCAACCGGCACTCAGGATATGGCAACGGCGCAAACTGCTGCGCCAGCCGCGGATCAGACGGCGCAGGCACCGGCAGACAATGCGGTGGTGTCGCCTTCTCAGGCTAACGTCGAGACTGCGCCTGCAAACGCACCTGCAGCGACGGCGGATGCCACTCAGACCTTACCTGCCGATCCGGCAGGCGTGTCGGCAGCACCTGTTGACCCGAACGCGCTGGTGATGAACTTCACCGCCGACTGCTGGCTGGAAGTGACCGATGCGACGGGCAAAAAGCTGTTCAGCGGTCTGCAGCGTAAAGACGGTAATTTAAACCTGACAGGCCAGGCGCCGTACAAACTCAAGATTGGTGCTCCGGCTGCGGTCCAGATCCAGTTCCAGGGTAAACCTGTCGATCTGAGCCGTTTTATCAGAACTAACCAGGTTGCGCGTCTGACCGTAAATGCCGAACAATCAGCAGCACAGTAAGTAACGGACAGGCAACGCGGGAGATTTTTCATGCATAACCAGGCTCCTATTCCACGTAGAAAATCGAAACGTATTTACGTCGGAAATGTGCCAATCGGCGATGGTGCCCCCATCGCCGTTCAGTCGATGACCAACACCCGCACCACGGATGTGGAAGCGACGGTCAATCAGATCAAAGCGTTAGAACGCGTAGGTGCGGACATTGTTCGCGTTTCCGTGCCAACGATGGATGCGGCAGAAGCATTCAAACTCATCAAGCAGCAGGTCTCTGTTCCGCTGGTTGCCGATATTCACTTCGATTACCGCATCGCGCTGAAAGTGGCGGAATACGGTGTCGATTGTCTGCGTATCAACCCCGGCAATATCGGCAGCGAAGAGCGTATTCGTGCGGTGGTGGATTGCGCCCGCGATAAAAACATCCCCATCCGTATCGGCGTAAACGCCGGTTCTCTGGAAAAAGATCTGCAGGAAAAGTATGGCGAACCGACGCCGCAGGCGCTGCTGGAATCGGCCATGCGTCATGTGGATCATCTCGATCGCCTGAACTTCGATCAATTCAAAGTCAGCGTGAAAGCCTCTGATGTTTTCCTTGCCGTTGAATCCTATCGTCTGCTTGCGAAGCAGATCGATCAGCCGCTGCACCTGGGGATCACCGAAGCCGGTGGCGCGCGCAGTGGGGCGGTGAAGTCAGCCATTGGCCTCGGCCTGCTGCTGAACGAAGGCATTGGCGATACCCTGCGCGTCTCGCTGGCCGCCGATCCGGTCGAAGAGATTAAAGTCGGTTTCGATATTCTGAAATCCCTGCGTATCCGCTCCCGTGGCATCAACTTTATCGCCTGCCCGACCTGTTCGCGTCAGGAGTTTGATGTCATCGGTACCGTGAATGCCCTTGAGCAGCGTCTGGAAGATATCATCACCCCAATGGATGTCTCGATTATCGGCTGCGTGGTAAACGGTCCGGGTGAAGCGCTGGTGTCAACGCTTGGTGTAACGGGCGGCAACAAGAAAAGTGGTCTCTATGAAGATGGCGTTCGCAAAGATCGTCTGGATAATAGCGACATGATCGATCAGCTTGAAGCCCGAATCCGCGCCAAAGCGACCATGCTTGATGAAGCGCAGCGCATCAGCGTGCACCAGGTCGAAAAATAACGTGATGGGAAGCGGTATGCTTCCTGTGTATGATTGAACCCTTCGGTTATGAACCCCAGGGTTCATTTTTGTCTATAGAAAGAGAACAAACGTGGCAAAGAATATTCAAGCCATTCGCGGCATGAACGATTATCTGCCTGCCGAGACCGCCATCTGGCAGCGCATTGAAGGCACCCTGAAGCAGGTGCTCGGCAGCTACGGTTACAGCGAAATCCGTTTGCCGATTGTAGAGCAGACCCCGTTATTCAAGCGCGCTATCGGCGAAGTGACCGATGTGGTTGAAAAAGAGATGTATACCTTTGAGGATCGTAACGGCGACAGCCTGACTTTACGTCCGGAAGGTACGGCGGGCTGTGTTCGCGCCGGCATCGAGCATGGTCTCCTGTACAATCAGGAGCAACGCCTGTGGTATATCGGCCCGATGTTCCGCCACGAACGTCCGCAGAAGGGCCGCTACCGCCAGTTTAACCAGCTGGGTGTCGAAGCCTTTGGCCTGCAGGGGCCGGATATCGACGCTGAGCTGATCATGCTTACCGCGCGCTGGTGGCGTGCGCTGGGCATCGCTGAACATGTTACGCTGGAGCTGAACTCTATCGGTTCTCTTGAAGCGCGCGCGAACTACCGCGATGCGCTGGTGGCCTTCCTGGAACTGCACAAAGAGAAGCTGGACGAAGACTGCAAACGTCGTATGTACAGCAACCCGCTGCGCGTGCTGGACTCCAAGAACCCGGACGTGCAGGCGCTGCTGAACGATGCGCCTGCGCTGGGTGATTACCTGGATGACGACTCCCGCGAACACTTTGCTGGTCTGTGCAAACTGCTGGAAGCTGCTGGTATTACCTATACGGTTAACCAGCGCCTGGTACGTGGCCTGGATTACTATAACCGCACCGTCTTTGAGTGGGTCACTACCAGCCTGGGTTCCCAGGGGACTGTCTGTGCCGGTGGCCGTTATGACGGTCTGGTTGAGCAGTTAGGCGGTCGCCCAGCACCTGCCGTTGGCTTCGCCATGGGCCTTGAGCGACTTGTTTTGTTAGTTCAGGCAGTTAATCCGGAATTTAAAGCCGATCCTGTTGTCGATATATACCTGGTAGCCTCAGGCGCGGAAACGCAGTCTGCGGCAATGCAGCTTGCCGAACGCGTGCGCGATGCGCTCCCGGAGGCTAAGCTGATGACCAACCACGGCGGCGGCAACTTTAAAAAACAGTTCGCCCGTGCCGATAAGTGGGGCGCGCGTATCGCACTGGTACTTGGCGAGTCAGAAGTGGCTAACGGCGAAGTGGTAGTGAAAGATCTGCGCTCTGGTGAGCAAACAACGGTAACGCAGGACGGCGTTGCGGCGCACTTGCGCACTCTACTGGGCTAAGGAGAAGGACTGCGTGGAAATTTACGAGAACGAAAACGACCAGGTTGATGCACTTAAACGCTTCTTTGCTGAAAACGGCAAAGCCCTGGCTGTTGGGGTCATTTTAGGTGTTGGCGCCCTGGTGGGCTGGCGTTACTGGAACAATCATCAGGTCGACTCTGCCCGTGGTTCTTCCTTACAGTATGAAAATACCGTTAGCGCAATCCGCGCCGATCAGCCACAAACGCTGGCGGCGGCAGAGAAATTTGCCGCAGACAACAAAAACACCTACGGTGCGCTGGCTTCCCTGGAAGTGGCTCAGCAGTTTGTTGATAAAAATGAACTGGACAAAGCGGCAGCCCAGCTGCAGCAGGGTCTGGCATCAGCAAGCGACGATAATCTGAAAGCGGTTATCAACCTGCGTCTCGCCCGTATTCAGGTTCAGCAGAAAAAAACTGACGACGCGCTGAAAACGCTGGACAGCGTTAAAGGTGAAGGTTACGCCGCCATTGTTGCCGACCTGCGTGGCGAAGCATTGCTGAGCAAAGGCGACAAACAGGGCGCGCGCAGCGCGTGGGAAGCGGGCGTGAAAAGTAACGCCTCGCCAGCGCTGAGCGAAATGCTGCAGATGAAAATAAATAATTTGTCCGTCTGAGAGGGACCCGATGCAATTGCGTAAATTACTTCTGCCAGGACTGCTTTCCGTTACGTTATTGAGCGGCTGTTCACTGTTCAGCGGTGAAGAAGATGTCGTGACCATGTCGCCACTGCCGACGGTTGAAAACCAGTTTGAACCTTCTACCGCCTGGAGCACCTCCGTGGGCGACGGGATTGGTGATTTCTACTCTAACCTGCATCCGGCTTCTGCGGACGGCGTTGTCTATGCGGCTGACCGTAAAGGCACGGTGAAAGCCCTGAATGCCGACGACGGCAAAGAAGTGTGGTCGGTTAACCTCGCAGAAAAAAGCGGCTGGCTGTCACGCACGCCTGCGCTGCTCTCCGGTGGTGTAACGGTCGCCGGTGGCCATGTCTATATCGGCAGCGAGAAGGCACAGGTCTATGCTCTTAACGCCAGCGATGGCTCCATTGCCTGGCAGACCCGCGTGGCGGGCGAATCGCTCTCTCGTCCGGTCGTCAGCGACGGCATGGTGCTGGTGCATACCGCAAACGGTCAGCTGCAGGCGCTGAATGAAACTGACGGCGCGGTGAAATGGACCGTGAACCTGGATATGCCTGCGCTCTCCCTACGCGGCGAATCGGCTCCGGCTACCGCGTTTGGCGCCGCCATTGTCGGCGGTGATAACGGTCGCGTTAGCGCCGTACTGATGCAGCAAGGTCAGCTGATCTGGCAGCAGCGTATCTCTCAGGCTACCGGTCCGACCGAAATCGACCGTCTGAGCGACGTCGATACCACGCCGGTTATCGTGAATGGCGTTGTGTATGCGCTGGCCTATAACGGCAACCTGACCGCGATGGATCTGCGTAGTGGTCAAATCATGTGGAAACGTGAGCTGGGCTCGGTGAACGATTTCATCGTTGACGGCAACCGCATCTACCTGGTCGATCAGAACGATCGCGTGCTGGCCCTGAGCACTGAAGGCGGCGTGACGCTGTGGACGCAAAGCGATCTGCTGCACCGTCTGCTGACCGCGCCGGCACTCTATAACGGCAGCCTGGTGGTGGGTGATAGCGAAGGCTATATGCACTGGATTGACCCGAGCAACGGTCGTTTTGTCGCGCAGGAGAAGGTCGACAGTTCCGGCTTCCTGACCGAGCCGGTATCGGTTGACGGTAAACTGCTGATCCAGGCAAAAGACGGCACGCTGTACGCGATCACGCGTTAATCACCGCGGTTGTAGTATACTCAACGGCTCCTGTTGCTTCAGGGGCCGTTTTGATTTTTTAAAAAACGCCGCAAATGCGACGTGATATCGAATTTTATGAGGCTTTAAACATGGTACCTGTGGTCGCGCTTGTCGGGCGCCCGAACGTTGGAAAATCCACTCTTTTTAACCGTTTAACACGCACCCGTGATGCGCTGGTTGCGGATTTCCCGGGGCTCACGCGTGACCGTAAGTACGGTCGTGCAGAAGTGGAAGGTCGTGAGTTTATCTGTATCGATACCGGTGGTATCGACGGTACAGAGGACGGCGTGGAAACCCGCATGGCGGAGCAATCCCTGCTGGCGATCGAAGAGGCCGATATCGTGCTGTTTATGGTCGATGCGCGCGCGGGCCTGATGCCTGCCGACTCGGCTATTGCCAAGCATCTGCGCTCACGTGAAAAAGCAACGTTCCTGGTGGCGAACAAAACTGACGGTATCGATGCCGACCAGGCGATGGCCGATTTCTGGTCATTAGGCCTGGGTGATATCTACCCGATCGCCGCCTCTCACGGTCGTGGCGTGACCAGCCTGCTGGAAACCGCGCTGCTGCCGTTTGTTGATGAGATCAACCCGCCAGAAGAGGTGGATGAAGACGCGGAATACTGGGCGCAGTTTGAAGAGAGCGAAGAGGGCGAAGAAGAGCCTGAAGACGACTTCAATCCACAGGATCTGCCGATCAAGCTGGCGATTGTGGGCCGTCCAAACGTCGGTAAGTCAACGCTTACTAACCGTATTCTCGGTGAAGACCGCGTGGTGGTCTACGACATGCCGGGCACGACCCGTGACAGCATCTACATCCCGATGCAGCGCGACGAGCGTGAATATGTGCTGATCGACACCGCGGGCGTGCGTAAGCGCGGCAAAATCACCGATGTAGTGGAAAAATTCTCGGTAATCAAAACCCTGCAGGCGATTGAAGACGCCAACGTGGTGATGCTGGTTATCGATGCCCGTGAAGGCATCTCCGATCAGGATCTCTCCCTGCTCGGCTTTATCCTCAACAGTGGGCGCTCACTCGTTATCGTCGTCAACAAGTGGGATGGCCTGAGCAATGAAGTGCGTGAGCAGGTGAAAGAGACCCTCGACTTCCGTCTGGGCTTTATCGACTTTGCTCGTGTGCATTTCATCTCTGCCCTGCACGGTAGCGGCGTCGGCAACCTGTTTGAATCCGTACGCGAAGCCTACGACAGCTCTACCCGCCGTGTCGGTACCGCGATGCTGACCCGCATCATGACCATGGCGGCAGAAGACCACCAGCCACCGCTGGTGCGTGGTCGTCGCGTGAAGCTGAAGTATGCGCACGCCGGTGGTTATAACCCACCGATCGTGGTGATTCACGGTAACCAGGTGAAGGATCTGCCGGACTCCTACAAACGTTACCTGATGAACTACTTCCGCAAATCGCTGGACGTAATGGGTACGCCGATCCGTATCCAGTTCAAGGAAGGGGATAACCCGTTTGCTAACAAACGCAACACCCTGACGCCGAACCAGATGCGTAAACGTAAGCGTTTGATTAAACACATCAAGAAAAGCAAATAATCTTTGCTGCTCTGCCAAAAAACCCGCGCCTGTCGCGGGTTTTTTTATGCCTGACAGGAACGAATAATTATTGATGTGATGTCAATCACTATTCATGTTTATCCAACATAAAATCTAAGAAATAAGATGATTGTCGAACTTTCATCTTTTGGTGGTGCACCAGGGGCTGGACAAAAGTTGCTTCAGGTTATCAAATGGTTAAATAACATTTCGCCGGATGTAAAAAAGCCACCCGAATGCTAACGGGACGGCTGACTTCCGGTGCTAACAAGTACGACGACACATCATCTCGGGAGAATTATGCAATCCTCTGTTAATAAAAACGAAAGCCGAACTTTCTTCGGCCATCCTTATCCGCTCGGCGCGCTGTTCTTCACGGAGATGTGGGAGCGCTTCTCGTTTTACGGTATCCGTCCGCTGCTGATCCTCTTTATGGCGGCCACCGTCTATGATGGCGGCATGGGGCTGGCGCGTGAAAATGCCTCCGCTATCGTCGGTATCTTCGCCGGAACCATGTACCTGGCCGCACTGCCGGGCGGCTGGCTGGCGGATAACTGGCTCGGCCAGCAAAGAGCGGTCTGGTACGGTTCGATCCTGATTGCGCTCGGCCACCTGTCGATTGCGCTTTCTGCGGTGATGGGTAACAACCTGTTCTTTATCGGCCTGATGTTTATTGTCCTTGGTTCGGGCCTGTTTAAAACCTGTATCTCGGTAATGGTCGGCACCCTGTATAAGAAAGGCGATGCGCGTCGTGACGGCGGCTTCTCGCTGTTCTATATGGGCATCAACATGGGGTCATTTATCGCGCCGCTGATCTCCGGCTGGTTGATTAAATCCCACGGCTGGCACTGGGGCTTTGGTATCGGCGGCATCGGGATGCTGGTGGCGCTGGTCATCTTCCGCCTGTTTGCCGTACCGGCCATGAAACGCTATGACAGTGAAGTGGGGCTGGACTCCACCTGGAACAGCCCGGTTGCGAAGAAAAACGGTGTCGGCGGCTGGCTGCTGGCACTGGCAGTGGGTATTGCGATTATTGTTACCCTGATTGCTCAGGGCGTGATTGTCATTAACCCGGTCGCCGTGGCCAGCGTGCTGGTGTATGTGATTGCCGCCTCTGTGGCGCTCTACTTCATCTGGCTGTTTGCCTTTGCCGGCCTGAACCGGAAAGAGCGCGCCAGACTGCTGGTCTGCTTTATTCTGCTGGTCTCTGCGGCCTTCTTCTGGTCTGCGTTCGAGCAAAAGCCGACCTCGTTCAATCTGTTTGCGAACGACTACACCAATCGCATGATCGGCGATTTTGAAATCCCGGCCGTGTGGTTCCAGTCAATTAACGCCCTGTTTATTATTCTGCTGGCGCCGGTCTTTAGCTGGGCCTGGCCTAAACTGGCGCAAAACAATATTCGTCCGAGCAGCATCACCAAGTTCGTGATCGGTATTCTGTGCGCGGCAGGGGGCTTTGGCCTGATGATGCTGGCGGCGCAGAATGTCCTCAGTAACGGTGGGGCGGGTGTCTCCCCATTCTGGCTGGTGGGCAGTATTCTGATGCTGACCCTCGGTGAACTGTGCCTGAGCCCGATTGGTCTGGCGACCATGACCCTGCTGGCCCCGGAAAGAATGCGCGGTCAGATGATGGGGCTGTGGTTCTGCGCCAGCGCGCTGGGCAACCTGGCGGCGGGCCTGATTGGCGGGCACGTGAAGGCCGACCAGCTGGATATGCTGCCGGACCTCTTCGCGCGCTGCTCCATTGCCCTGCTGATTTGTGCCGCTGTTCTGACGGTGCTCATTGTTCCGGTGCGTCGTATGCTGGAAAATGCGCAAACGAAAAGTGAGCCGAAACCCGTAACCAACGCCTGAATCTGACCTTTCCTGGCCGGGGCGGTGTTACGCCCCGGCAATGCAACGAAAGAGGTAACAGATGCAGATTGGATTTGTCGGGCTTGGCGCGGTGGTTGAAACCGCCTACCTGCCCGCACTACAAAATACCTTTGGTGATTCACTCCACTCTCTGGGGTTTGATATCCAGCCCGCAAAGACCCTTGCAGGCATCACCCGATCTCCTGCGCTCGACGACCTCCTTGCCCGCCCCCTCGATACGCTTTTTATCACGACCTCATCACTACACCATCTGGATGTGCTTGAGCAGGCGCTGGCCTCCTCCATATCGAGGATTGTGGTCGAAAAACCGATTGTCGCCACGCTTGCCCAGGCCGAAAAACTGACATCGCTGCTGGCGAGGCCGGAGGCGGCCTCCCGGGTGCTGGCGCTCGATCACTGGATGGCGCGCATTCATCTGATACGTCTGGGGCTGATCGGCTCCTTCTCTGACATCGTCAGGATCGAGGGCTTTTTGCAGGAGCCGAGCGGGTTTAACGCGGCGGGGGAACCTGTCGCGCTTAACTTTGCCACCGGCGAGCCGGATACCCGGACGCTTCGCCACCCGGATGGGGTGATCCTCGATATCGGCACGCACGTACTGGCGATGATGCGCGAAACGGTGCGCTATCTGGGCGGCAGTGGGGATCTGGCCTTGCAGGTGGTGACCGCCAGAGATCGGCTGGGGCGCGATATCGCTAAAGGCGACCTGACCACCGCGGAAGGCGAGGCGCATCTTCAGGGGCAGATTAGCGGCGTGCCGGTGGATATCTGGCTCAACAAATATGCGGGGCCGAGCGGCGGGCAAAAAGGGCTGCGGCTCTATCTGCGTGACGGCCGTATCCTCAGCCACGACCGGCGCGGAGCGGAAGATGTGCTGGAGCTCATTGATAAGGGGCAGGTTGTTCAGAGCTGGCGTTTTGGCGGCACGATTTACGCCCACTGTCTGGCGGAGCATATCCTGGGGGAGCAGAGCCTGTTTGAACGTGCCCCGCAGGAGGTGAGCCGCACAACGCAACGTCGGCTGGAGGAAGTAACATGCCTGCTGACATTACAGCAACAGCTACGTGGCCCCCACTGAGCGCATCGTGTTAAAATCAACAGCGTACTGAATATCCTTTCAAGGAGTCATCATGTCGATTACCTGCCCGGATTGCCATGCGGAGATTGAACCGCAAAACGGCGTGGCGCATTGTGAAAACTGCAACCAGGATATTGCCCTGGAAGCGCGCTGCCCGGAGTGCCATAAGCCGCTCGAGGTGTTAAAAGCCTGCGGTGCGGTGGACTATTTCTGCCAGAACGGCCACGGCCTGATCTCGAAAAAGCGCGTTGAGTTCGTCCTGCCCGGCGCTTAATCGCAGACGCAGTCTTCGCCCTTACGCCACAAATCTACCAGCGAGGGCGGGGCTTCCTGTTCCGGCACCAGCAGGATCACGTCGGTATACTGCGCCTGGTTGTGCCGGGTCCAGACGATCTGGATGCGAAAATAGCGCTGATCCCCGCGCCCCGGTGATGATGCCTGGCCGGGCGGCTGGCCAAGGTTCAGCGCCTGGTCGAGGATCGCTACCACCCGCTGGCGCTGCTGCTCGTTCAGTTCCGAGAGGGCGATACGCCGCAGGCCGCTCAGCTTAGGAATAAAAGCGACGCCGCCCTCGCGGGCCAGCTCAACCACGGCGTCATCCGTCAGTTCCGGGATCTGCATTTACAGTACTCCTGTGCTCTTCCAGGCCTGTTCAATGGCTGCCGCCACGTCGCCGCCGGCGCGTTTCTCTCCGTGATAGATGGTCAGCCGTGCAAAGGCGGCAAAATCTGCGTCCTGCGCCAGGTTGCGATCGCACACCGTATCGTACCAGGCGTAGCCAGCCTTTTCCCAGGCATAGCCCCCAATGGCGGTGGCCGCCAGGTAAAAGGCGCGGTTAGGGATGCCGGAGTTCAGATGAACGCCGCCATTGTCCTCACGGGTTTTAATGAAATCATCCATATGCCCCGGCTGCGGATCTTTGCCCAGCAGTGGATCGTCGTAGGCGCTGCCCGGCTCGGACATGGAACGCAGAGCCTTGCCGTTAACGCCCTCTGCCAGCAGGCCTTCGCCAATCAGCCAGTCGGCCTTATCGGCGGTTTGCTTAAGATGATACTGCTTCACCAGCGCACCAAAAACGTCAGATAACGACTCGTTCAGCGCCCCGGACTGTTCAAAGTAGATAAGCCCGGCTTCGGTTTCGGTGACGCCGTGGCTCAGCTCGTGGGCGACCACGTCGATGGCGATGGTAAAGCGGTTAAAAATCTCACCGTCCCCGTCGCCAAAGACCATCTGCTGCCCGTTCCAGAAGGCGTTCTGATACTCCCGGCCATAATGCACGGTACCGGTGAGGATTAGCCCTTTGTTATCGAGGGAGTCACGCTGATAGTTTTTCCAGAAAAAATCATGGGTGATGCCCAGATAATCGTAGGCTTCGTCCACCGCCACGTCGCCGTTAGAGCGTTGCCCCTCATAGCGCACCTGGGTGCCCGGCAGCTCCTGGGTCTGCCTGGCGTCGTAAATGTCCCGCTCCAGCTGCCCGGGTCTGTTCACGTGCGGTGCGACAGGTTTGCCCGGCATATGGGCCATCAGCGTCTGGACATGGGTCAGGGTCTGGCGAGCGCAGCGCTGCTGCGGCTCAGAGCCGCTCTCAATAATACGGCGAAGGATATAGGGCGGGATCACACTATAGATTCGGGTCATGCGTCTCTCCTGTTATGGCAATGCCGAAAAAAGCAACAGCTTAAGTGTATGCCATCGCAGCAAAACGGCAGGCAAGTCGGACAAATCGCGGGGCGAAAAAGTGGCGCACCCGGCGCGCAGGGTTTAGGTTTTAACGACCCAACGCGAGGAACGGCATGAAGAAAAACCTGGCTCTGGCCATCACAGGATTTACCTTGATCGCTATCACCTATGGGATGGCGCGCTTTTCATGGGGCATCATGTTGCCGGATATCCGGCAGGCTATCCCTTTCTCGCCGCAGGCCGCGGGCCTGATTGCCGCCTGCAGCTACGGGGCCTATTGCCTGTCGGTTTTTTTCGCCTCGTCTCTCACTGAGCGCTTCGGGCCGCGCTTGCCGGCGGTTCTGGCGGCCTTAACGGCGGCGGCCGGGCTGCTGATTCTGGCGTTCGCCCCTTCGCCGCCGGTGCTGGCCGTGGGCCTGTTCATTGCTGGCCTCAGTTCGGGGCTGGCGTCTCCCGCCCTGGCAGGGGCCGTAAGCATCGGGGTTAACCCCGAGCGGCAAACTCAGGTGAACACCATTATCAATGCCGGGACCAGCGGTGGCATCATTCTGTCGGTGCCGGTGCTGTTTTTTGTGCCGGGAGGCTGGCGGGTTGCCTGCGCGATCTTTGCCCTGCTGGCGTTAGCCTCTCTTCTTCCCGTCTGGCGCTATCTGCCCCGCGCGGGAAGGGCGGGCGAAACGACCCCGGGCTGGCGCAGCCTGATGCATAAACCGGGGATGATTCGGCTCTCCGCTATTGCGCTGGTCAGCGGCATCGCCAGCGCCGCCTGGTGGAGCTTTGGCCCCGAGCTTTTGCAGCGCCATACCAGTCTGGAGGACGCCGCCACCAACATCCTGTGGCTGGTGAGCGGCGGGGCTGGGGTGGCCGCCGTATTTACCGGCAGCCTGGCGAAACGCATCGGCATGCGCGGGGTTTATCGCGGATCGCAGATCTTTATGGCGGGGTCGCTGATTGCCCTGGCCTTCAGCAAGGGCTTTGCCTGGTGGCTGGTACCGGTGGTGGCGATGAGCGGGGCGGGATATGTGATTTTATCCGGCGTGCTGCTGGTTCAGGGGGCGCGGGTCGCGGAGCCTTCGCCTGCGGCCGGGGTCAGCGTTGCCTTTCTGATGCTGGCGGTCGGGCAGATTATCGGCTCGGTGCTCTTTGGCCAGCTGTATGGATTTGTCGGCGCGGCGTGGGCGCTGCTGGCCTTCTCCGCGTTATCGCTGGCGATGGTGATGGTGAGTCCCGCCCCCCGGAATTAACCGCGTCAGGCCTTTTTGCGGGCGCGGGTTTTCCTGGCCGGCGTCACGCCTTTCACTTCGCTTTCCACCCAGCCGTCTGACAGGCGGGTAGTAAGCACATCCCCCGCTTTAACCTGTTTCGTCTGCTTCAGCACTTTGCCGTCGGTTGCCGTGGTCACGCTGTAGCCGCGCGCCAGGGTTGAGAGCGGGCTGACGGCTTCCAGGTGGGTGACCGCATTACCAAAACGCTCGCGGGTGCTGCTCAGGCGGGCACGCAGATTCTCCGCAAGGCGATACTCCAGCTGCTGAATGCGGGTTTGCGCGCGGTAAATACGCGGCTGCGGGTTGTGCTGGTTCAGGCGCTGGGTAACGCGCTGCTGGCGTTGCACCGCCCGTTTAAGCTGACTATCCACCGCCACGTTCATCCGCTGGCGCAGACGTTCCAGCACGGTTTGCTGGCGCGCCAGGCGCAGCTGCGGGTGCTGCTGTTGCAGACGATGATGAAGCTGGGTAAAGCGACGGGTGCGGTTGGCGAGGAAATAGTCCATCGCCATCTCCAGCCGTTGCTGGCCGTTTTGCAGCTGGCGCAGCAGCTCGAGCTGATTACGGCTCACCATCTCTGCCGCAGCGGACGGTGTGGGGGCCCGCAGGTCAGCAACAAAATCGGCGATAGTGACGTCAGTTTCATGGCCGACGGCGCTGACTACCGGGATCCGGCTGGCAAAAATTGCCCGCGCCACCCGTTCGTCGTTAAAGCTCCAGAGATCCTCCAGCGAGCCACCGCCGCGCCCGACAATCAGCACATCACACTCCTGACGGGCGTTAGCAAGCGCAATGGCGCGGACAATTTGACCCGGCGCATCATCGCCTTGCACCGCGGTCGGATAGATAACGACCGGCAGGGAAGGGTCGCGGCGTTTCAGGACGTGCAGAATGTCATGCAGCGCGGCGCCGGTTTTCGAGGTGATCACCCCCACGCAGTGGGCGGGGGAGGGGAGGGGCTGTTTGTACTGCTGATCGAACAGGCCCTCAGCGGAAAGCGCCGCTTTCAGCTGCTCATATTTTTGCTGAAGAAGCCCTTCCCCCGCAGGCTGCATGCTCTCAACGATAATCTGATAATCACCGCGCGGCTCGTACAGCGTGATACTGGCGCGAACCAACACCTGCTGCCCGTGCTGCGGACGGAAGGTCACCCGGCGGTTGCTGTTGCGGAACATCGCGCAGCGCACCTGAGCGGTATTGTCCTTCAGGGTGAAGTACCAGTGACCGGACGCCGGCTGGGTGAAATTGGAGATCTCTCCGCTGATCCACACCTGGCCTATTTCCTGCTCAAGCAGCAAGCGGACCGTCTGATTCAGGCGGCTAACAGTATAAATTGAGGGGGACTGGGAGGATAACATGTGAGCGGGATCAAATTCTAAATCAGCAGGTTATTCAGTCGATAGTAACCTGATAAGAGGCAATCGCAAGCATTATTTATAAAAAAGTGTGGATGCAATCGGTTACGCTCTGTATAATGCCACGGCAATATTTAACCACCCAGGTCAGAGATATTGCCCATGCTACGTATTGCTAAAGAAGCACTGACGTTTGACGACGTCCTCCTCGTTCCCGCTCATTCCACCGTTCTGCCGAATACTGCCGACCTCAGCACGCAGTTAACCAAGACCATTCGCCTGAACATTCCTATGCTCTCCGCGGCAATGGACACCGTGACGGAAGCGCGCCTGGCTATCGCCCTGGCTCAGGAAGGCGGCATTGGCTTTATTCATAAAAACATGTCTATCGAGCGTCAGGCGGAAGAAGTTCGCCGCGTGAAGAAACATGAATCTGGCATCGTTACCGACCCACAAACCGTTCTGCCAACCACCACCCTGCACGAAGTGAAAGCGCTGACCGAGCGTAATGGTTTTGCAGGCTATCCGGTTGTCACCTCCGATAACGAACTGGTGGGCATCATCACTGGCCGTGACGTGCGTTTCGTCACCGACCTGAACCAGCCAGTCAGCGTTTACATGACCCCGAAAGAGCGTCTGGTCACCGTGCGTGAGGGTGAATCCCGCGACGTGGTCTTCGCAAAAATGCACGAAAAACGCGTTGAAAAAGCGCTGGTTGTGGACGACAGCTTCCACCTGCGCGGCATGATCACCGTTAAAGACTTCCAGAAAGCAGAACGTAAACCGAACGCCTGTAAAGACGAGCATGGCCGTCTGCGCGTTGGCGCGGCGGTGGGCGCAGGTGCGGGCAACGAAGAGCGCGTTGATGCGCTGGTTGCGGCGGGCGTTGACGTGCTGCTGATCGACTCCTCTCATGGCCACTCCGAAGGCGTTCTCCAGCGTATTCGTGAGACCCGTGCAAAATACCCTGACCTGCAGATCATCGGCGGTAACGTGGCAACCGGCGCGGGCGCGCGTGCCCTGGCTGAAGCGGGCTGTAGCGCAGTGAAAGTGGGTATCGGCCCAGGCTCCATCTGTACCACCCGTATCGTGACCGGCGTGGGCGTTCCGCAGATCACTGCGGTATCCGACGCGGTAGAAGCGCTGGAAGGCACCGGTATTCCGGTTATCGCTGACGGCGGTATCCGTTTCTCTGGCGATATCGCGAAAGCGATCGCGGCCGGTGCGGCAGCGGTAATGGTGGGTTCCATGCTGGCCGGTACCGAAGAGTCTCCGGGCGAAATCGAACTGTTCCAGGGTCGTTCTTATAAATCTTACCGTGGAATGGGCTCTCTGGGCGCGATGTCCAAAGGCTCCTCCGACCGCTACTTCCAGACCGACAACGCTGCTGACAAACTGGTGCCGGAAGGTATCGAAGGCCGCGTGGCCTATAAAGGCTACCTGAAAGAGATCATCCACCAGCAGATGGGCGGCCTGCGCTCCTGTATGGGCCTGACCGGCTGTGGTACTATTGACCTGTTACGTACCAAAGCGGAATTTGTGCGTATCAGCGGTGCGGGTATCCAGGAAAGTCACGTTCACGACGTGACCATCACCAAAGAGTCCCCGAACTACCGCATGGGCTCCTGATAAATTTCCACGCCCGGCTATAAGCCGGGCGATTTTGTTTCACTTGCCTCGGAATTAGCGTCAATGACGGAAAATATTCATAAACATCGCATTCTCATTCTGGATTTCGGTTCGCAGTACACTCAGCTGGTGGCACGTCGCGTACGTGAGCTGGGCGTTTACTGTGAACTGTGGGCGTGGGATGTCACGGAAGCACAGATTCGCGAATTCAACCCAAGCGGTATCATTCTCTCTGGCGGCCCGGAAAGCACCACCGAAGAGAACAGCCCGCGCGCGCCGCAGTATGTATTCGAAGCCGGTGTGCCGGTGTTCGGCGTCTGCTACGGCATGCAGACCATGGCGATGCAGCTGGGTGGCCATGTAGAGGGCTCCAACGAGCGTGAGTTCGGCTATGCACAGGTTGAAGTACAGACCGACAGCGCCCTGATCCGCGGTATCGAAGACTCCCTGACCGCCGACGGCAAAGCGCTGCTCGACGTCTGGATGAGTCACGGCGACAAAGTCACCGCTATCCCGTCCGACTTCGTGACCGTTGCCAGCACCGAGAGCTGCCCGTTTGCCATCATGGCGAACGAAGAGAAGCGCTTCTACGGCGTGCAGTTCCACCCGGAAGTGACCCACACCCGTCAGGGCCTGCGCATGCTGGAGCGTTTTGTCATCGACATCTGCCAGTGTGAAGCGCTGTGGACGCCAGCAAAAATCATCGACGACGCCGTGGAGCGTATCCGCCAGCAGGTGGGTGACGACAAAGTGATCCTCGGTCTGTCCGGCGGCGTTGACTCCTCCGTGACCGCGATGCTGCTGCACCGCGCCATCGGCAAAAACCTGACCTGCGTCTTCGTCGACAACGGTCTGCTGCGCCTGAACGAAGCCCAGCAGGTGATGGACATGTTCGGCGACCACTTCGGTCTGAACATCGTTCACGTGGAAGGCGAGCAGCGCTTCCTCGACGCGCTGGCGGGTGAAAACGATCCGGAAGCCAAACGTAAAATCATTGGCCGCGTCTTCGTTGAAGTGTTCGATGAAGAAGCGCTGAAGCTGGAAGATGTGAAGTGGCTGGCGCAGGGCACCATCTACCCTGACGTGATCGAATCCGCGGCATCCGCCACCGGTAAAGCACACGTCATCAAATCTCACCACAACGTGGGCGGCCTGCCGAAAGAGATGAAGATGGGTCTGGTTGAGCCGCTGCGCGAGCTGTTCAAAGACGAAGTGCGTAAGATCGGTCTGGAGCTGGGTCTGCCGTATGACATGCTCTACCGTCATCCGTTCCCGGGGCCGGGTCTGGGCGTGCGCGTGCTGGGCGAAGTGAAGAAAGAGTACTGTGACCTGCTGCGTCGTGCGGACGCGATCTTCATTGAAGAGCTGCACAAAGCTGACCTGTACAACAAAGTGAGCCAGGCGTTCACCGTCTTCCTGCCGGTTCGCTCTGTAGGCGTAATGGGCGATGGCCGTAAGTATGACTGGGTTGTCTCCCTGCGTGCGGTGGAGACCATCGACTTTATGACTGCCCACTGGGCGCACCTGCCGTATGACTTCCTGGGCCGCGTATCCAACCGTATTATCAACGAAGTGAACGGTATTTCCCGCGTGGTGTATGACATCAGCGGTAAGCCACCGGCGACGATCGAGTGGGAATAAATCCCGCCTGTTAAGCGCATATAAATCAAGCCCGCATCGTGCGGGCTTTTTTTCGCTGGCCTCATTTCACCGCTTGCTCAATCACCCGGGCAATCTCCCTGGGATGACTCACCATCGACACATGGCTTGCCGCTACCTCGCTGGTTTTCGCATCAATCGCTTTCGCCATTGCCCGCTCCAGATCCGGGTTGATCATCCGGTCACTCTTGCTGACCACATACCAGCTCGGCTTATCGTGCCAGGCCGCATGCGTGACCTTTTCTGCAAAAGCCTCTGCGCGGATCGGGCCCTGGGTGGCGACCAGTGTGCTTTGCTCGGCCGCATTAATGTCCGGGGCAAAGTCCTGACGTACCGATTTGGCAGGCAAATAGAGAAAACCGTCCGCGGTTTTGGCGATGCCTGCGCTGCCCGGTGGGGCAGGGTAGCTCCCCGCCAGATCCGCCGTCGACTGGCCCGAGTCCGGGGCAAACGCCGCCACGTAAACCAGCGCTTTGACCCGCGCATCGTTACCCGCCTCGCTTATCACCGTGCCGCCCCAGGAGTGGCCTACCAGCACCACATCCCTGTGGGCCCGTGCGATGGCGCGCTGGGTTGCGGCGACATCCTCTTTCAGCGAGGTGAGCGGCAGCTGAACGGCAATGACCTCGGTATGCTGGTGTTGCAGCTTGTCGATCACGCGGTTCCAGCTGCTGCCGTCGGCAAACGCGCCGTGCACCAGAACGACGGTTTTATTATTCGCCAGCGCGGAGCCGCTGGCGGCGGCCAGCAGCAGGCCCACCGCAACGGTATGGATAGAGACTTTTTTCATGGTTACGCCTCAGCGATAAATATCGGCGGTGCCGGACAGGGTGTTGTTCCCCCCGGCGGAGGTAATACGAAACGCGCTGGCGCCCGCTTTATCGGCTTTGGCCTGCAGTTTTGCCTCCAGATCCGCCAGCGACGTCGCACCGCTGCTGTCGGAAACGGTGCCAATCTTTTGCTCTCCCTGAGGCTGGTTAATTTCCTGGGCGGCGAAAGCGGAAGAGGTCATTGCGGCAGTGAAGGTCAGGACAGCAATCAGTAATGTTTTCATGGTTTAAATCCTCAAAAATAGGTCAGGGGTTGCGTTCAGTGCATAATCGCGGCATGCGGCGGCACGGTAAATTCAATGGTTTTACGATCAACAGGTTTATGAGTTGGGTCAGCGAGAATAAGGGTCACCTTGTGATGACCTGCGGGTAGCCCCACCAGAATGATCGGTTCACCGCTGGCGTCGGCCCAGTGCCAGGGATTGTCATCCACGATGACGTGGATATGGCCGATGCGCGGCGTCACTTTCAACGCCTCAGGCCCGAACACCGGTTCAATGCGCATGTTCTCTGCGCGGTATTGAATAAAGACCGCGCCTTTACTTAGCGGGCCCGCCAGCGGCGGATCCACAATCAGCTTCGCCGGAGGCTGGGGCTGTTCGAGCGGTGCTACGGCAGCAGGGCCATTCACCTCCGCCGCACTAAGCCCGCTTAACGGTGCGGCCCAGGTACAGCCTGATGACAAGGCGAACAGCGTGAGCAGGACATTTCGATGCATCATCCGGGTATCTCCTCTTCAGGTAATCAGTGACGACAGATACAGAAAACCATTTTTATGTATCGGGTCTGTTTGCTGTGGGCGGCTTTTTTGTATGGCTGCGTAAGCAGGGCGGCGTGGATACAGTGCGATACATTCCGCGCATGCGCAGGGGAGTTTCTGCTGGCAGGGTGTCTGCAGAGGCACCCGGCTGGGTGCTCAAGCCAACAGGAGAATGACCATCATGAATCACGAAAAAGTAGCGTTGATTTTCGGCGGGGCACGCGGGATCGGAGCGGCCACTGCGGCGCGACTGGCGCGCGAGGGCTACCGGGTTGCCATTACATGGGTATCCCGCCCGGATCGGGCGCAGGCGCTGGTCTCAACCATTGAACAACAGGGCGGTCAGGCGATAGCCATTGAAGCCGACAGCGCAGATGCGGCAGCAATCCAGGCGGCAGTGGATACGACGCTGCGCCGCTACGGCAGGCTGGATGTCGCGGTGGTGAACGCGGGTGTGCTTCGCCCTGGAACGATTGAGGAGTATGCCCTGGCGGATCTGGACGCCACGCTGTCGGTCAACGTACGCGGCGTCTTCCTCGCCATTCAGGCGGCGGTGAAGCCGATGACGGAAGGGGGGAGAATTATCACCATCGGCAGCAATACCGCCGTGCGTACCGGGCATGCGGGCAGCAGCGTTTATGCCATGAGCAAAGCGGCGGTGGCATCGATGGTGCAGAACCTCGCTCTGGATCTGGCGCCACGGCGCATCACCATTAACAACATTCAGCCAGGGCCTGTTGCCACCGATATGACCGCCGGGATGGCGGAGCAGATCGTCGGTAGCATCCCGTTGCAAAGAATGGGCGAGCCGGACGAAATCGCCTCGCTGGCGTCCTGGCTTGCCGGGGCGTCATCCGGCTACATGACCGGGGCAAGCCTGACCATTGACGGCGGATTTGTTCTTTAGTCACTCAGGGCAGGGATGCCCTGGCCCCCACGCGCGGCCTGTCCCTTCACCATCGCCACCGCCAGCCCGGCAATCACCAGCGTCAGCCCCCACGACAGCCACATCGCCCCCATCGTCCCTAAAGCCCGGTTCAGCCACGCATAGGCCAGCGGAGAAGCCGCCGCCATCAGCTGGGCCGGGATCAGCAGCACGCCGGTGCGTCTGGCGTACTCTTCAGGGGCAAACAGCTGCAACGGCAGCGTGGCTTTGACGATGGTCACCAGCCCGTTAATCGCCCCGTAGCCCAGCACAAAACCGGCGGCTGACCAGAGCCAGAGCGTACTGCAGAGCCCCAGCAGAAAGCAGACCGGCATGGCAAGCGCGGTGAGCAGCGTCAGGCGCAGCGGAGTCAGTCCCGCTCCGGCCACCACCTCCAGGAACCGCGCCCCGGTCTGCCCAATTCCCCATAACATGCCGACGGCAACCGGCAGCCCGACGCTGGCGATAAATTCCGGCAGATGGGTCGAGGTGCCGTTAGAGACAAAGGTGATCAGCGCGATAAACGCGGCGTACAGCCAGCCGTTGCGCCGATCCTCTCCCCCGGCAGGGGCGGCGGGTTTGTTGGCTAGAGGGTGAGTTTGATTGGGTAGCGACAGGGTTAACGCGGCGCTCAGCAGGCCGAACAGGGCATAGATCAGCAGCGCTTCACGCCAGTACATGACCATGAGCAGTGCCTCTCCCAGCGGCCAGAAGACCACCGAGGCCAGCCCGCCCGCCAGCGTCACGCGGGAGATCGTTCGCCGCGCCTGCTGACCGTAGAGATTCACCAGTGCCGCAAACAGCGCGTCGTACAGCGACAGGCGCATACCGATGCCAGTTAACACCCAGGCGCCGTACCAGGTCATAAGCGAGTGCGTGTAAGCCATGAGCAGACAACTCAAGGCGATCAGCAGGGAGCCGGTCATCACCACGCGCTGGCCGCCGATCCACGCCAGTAAGCGGGCGACAAACGGCGAGAGGGCAGCCATCACCAGCATGGCGAGCGTCAGGCCCGAGTAGATTTGCGCTGACGACCAGCCGGTATCCGCCGTCATCGCCCGGGCAAAGGTGCCGGGCATATAAAAAGAGATCCCCCAGTTGATAAGCTGGTTACAGCCGGCAGTGAGGGAGAGGGCGCGGGGCAGGGCAGGGTTTTTCATTATCTTTCATTCCATCAGGGCGTTATGCTGAGCATATCGGTTGCATCAGGACCCTGGCAGGCCGGTGCATTTATGGCTCCTATAAGAGAAACTTTGTGATGACGACGCTGAATCTGGGACAGCTGGCGACCTTTCGTCTGGTGGTGCAGCGGGGCAGTTTTTCTGCCGCGGCGGATCTGCTGGGACTTTCGCAACCGGCCGTCAGTCTGCAGATCCGCCAGCTGGAGCAGTTTCTGCAGGCGCGATTAATCGAGCGAACCGGACGGGGGATTAAAGCCACCGCGGCGGGGCTCACGTTACTTACGCACGGCGAGCGCATCGAGCAGGCGGTGGATGAGGCGATACGCGCGATAGGGGCCTTCAGCCATGAGGTGAGCGGCACCATTACCCTCGGAATGGGTGCCACGGCCTGCATCCATCTGCTGCCACCTCTGTTGCAGCAGCTGCGTCAGGATCATCCCCTGCTGCGGGTTGGCGTCACCACCGGCAATACCCTTGAGATTGTTCGCGCTATCGAGGAGAACCGTCTCGATCTGGGGCTGGTGACACTCCCGGCTGCCGGGTCTGCGCTTTCGATCGCACCGGTGATGAATGAGGAGTTTGTCTATATCGCCGCCGGGGAAGAGCAGAGGCAGTTCGGCATGCTGACCGCTGAGCATCTACAGGATCGACCCTTTATCGCCTTTAGTGCGGGAAGCAGTACGCGTACGGTCATCGACGCCTGGTTCCAGGCAAGCGGCGTGGAGGTGCAGCCGGTGATGCAGTCCGGCAGCATCGAAGCGATCAAGCGTATGGTTCGTGTCGGGCTGGGGTACAGCATTATTCCCCGCATGGCGGTCGCCTGCGCGCAGGACAGACAGGGATTATGCGTACAATCGCTTACGCCGGTATTACAGCGCCAGCTGGCTATTGTTATGCGTCAGGACAAAATACTGAGCAAAGGAATGAGCGAAATTATTCGTTTATTACAAACAACAGAATAATTAAATTAACCAATAAAAACCAAACGATTAATTAATTGTCGATGTGGAACGCCCGGCATAATCGACAGAGAGGCTGGATTGCTGGGCCTGTTTTTTCTCCTGATGGTGATACCAGGCACCTATAGAGGAATAGACGAAACGGCCAAGGAAAAAGAAGAAGCTGATTAGCAGTATGATACGCGTCATCCGAGTGTTAAACCGATGTCGTCTTCGCATACGTGTGGCCTGACTCACTGTTGTTTTCCTGATAATACCCTGCGGGCGGTACGCCATTAAGGCATACGGGCGGGCAGGGGTCAATTAATCGTAATGTAAAATTGCGTCAACAACTCACTCACTTAATGTTATGTATAATAATTAACTTATTTACGCCATTGATAATTAGCACAAAAGTGTGGTCAAAAAATGTGAATCTAATTGAGCGATATTAATATTTTTGATTTAAGTCAAATGTCACCCGCCGTTGCTAATTAAAATCTTTTATTCCCTTCGTGTAATCGTTATTCGATGCGCGGCAACAGTGTCAGGTTGGATGCCTGTCTGAATTACCCCCGGGATCAGCGGGTTTACTATGGCATCTATGACTATTTTCACTTTATACAAAAAATACAAAGATCGCTGGTGGGCGCTGCCGATGCTTCTGCCGATCGTGCTGCTGCCCATTGCGCGCTTAGCTACTACCTACACCCAGGTTGAGGGGAGTCTGGTGGTGCTCTACTATATGCCGCTGGCGTTGTTACTCGCGCTCATGCTGTTTTATGGAATGGCGGCAGTGCCGGGCATTATGGTTGCGCTCTTCCTGCACTATTATCCCTCGATTGGCGACTACGAAACGGCGATTGCCATTGCGCATTTCCTGATCCCTATAACTCTCAGTTGGGGCGGATATCGGGTCTTCACACCCCGACGTAATATGACTGCCTATGGCGACGCACGGCTTATCGCGCAACGGATGTTCTGGCAGATGTTCTGCCCGGCCACGATTTTTCTCCTGCTATTTCAGTTCGCGGTTTACCTCGGCGTTTACCAGACGCGGTTTGACCTGGCCGGTATCAGTACTCCCGGGATCCGCTCGCTGATTAACTATCAGGGGTTACTGGTTGGCTGCCTGACAGGGGTGCCCTTCAGCTATGTGATCATCCGCATCCTCCGTCATCCCCGCTATCTGCGCAGCCTGATATCGCAGATTAGGAGCCAGATAGACCGCAAAGTGTCGCTGGCAGAAGCCCTATTATGGGTGTTGATCAACAGTGCCTTACTGGCCCTGCTGTTATGGCCGATTAACGAAAACAGCAGCATCTTCAGTACCAACTATACGCTGTCGCTGCTGATGCCGGTCATGCTGTGGGGATCGATGCGCTTCGGTTATAAGCTGATGTCTCTGATCTGGACCCCAGTGCTGATCGTCTCTATTCACTATTTTTACCGCTATATCCCCTGGTCACAGGGATACGATATTCAGCTCACCATTACCTCCTCCAGTTATCTGGTCTTTACCTTCGTGGTGGTCTATATGGCAGTACTGGCGACACGTCAGCGGGCCATCAATATTCGTGCCAGACGGCTGGCGTTTCTCGACCCGGTGGTGCACATGCCAAACCTGCGGGCGCTCAATCGTGCCCTGGGCAAAAAGCCCTGGTCGGTGCTCTGTTTCTTGCGCATCCCTGAACTGGAAGTTTTGGGGCGTAACTATGGCGTATTGCTGCGCATCCAGTACAAACAGAAGCTGGCCGCCTGGCTGAATGATTATCTGCAGCCGGATGAGTGCATCTATCAACTCTCGGGTCACGATTTAGTGTTGCGTTTAAATACCGAGCTGCACCAATCCCGTATTGAAGAGCTGGATCTGCACATCAAACGCTTTCGCTTTATCTGGGATGGGATGCCGCTGCAGCCGCAGGTGGGGGTCAGTTACTGCTATGTGCGTTCACCGGTGGTGCATATCTATCTGCTGCTGGGTGAGCTGAGTACCATTGCGGATCTCTCTCTTGCGACCAACCACCCGGAAAACCTGCAGCAGCGGGGCGCAATCAACCTGCAGCGCGGTCTGAAAGACAAGGTTGCGATGATGAATCGCGTGCAGCGGGCGCTGGAAAAAGATGAGTTTACCCTGCTGGCGCAGCCCGTACAGGGCATCCGCGGCGATAGCTATCACGAGATACTGCTCCGCCTGCAAAATGGTGATGCCGGGCTGATCTCGCCCGATATCTTTTTGCCCGTTGCCATGGAGTTTGGCCTTTCGTCGCGAATTGATCTGCTGGTGCTGGAGAAGACGCTTCAGTTTATGGCGAAGAATCGCGAAACGCTCCCGGGGCAGCGGTTCGCCATTAACCTTTCGCCAACGTCCGTTTGCCGGGCCCAGCTGCCGCTTGAGGTCAGCCGAATGTTGCAAAAATATGCCATTGAGAGCTGGCAGCTCATCTTCGAGATCACCGAAAGCAGCAGCTTCGGCAACGCCGGGCTGGCGATGCAGACCGTCAACCATCTGCAGCAGATGGGGTGCCGGATTGCCATTGATGATTTTGGTACCGGCTACGCCAGCTATGCGCGCTTGAAAAACGTGGATGCCGATATTCTGAAGATCGACGGCAGCTTTATTCGTAACATCGTCAGCAATAGTCTGGATTACCAGATTGTCGCTTCGATCTGTCATCTTGCGCGGATGAAAAAGATGCTGGTGGTGGCGGAGTATGTTGAAAGCGAAGAGATCCGCCATGCGGCTGAAGCGCTGGGCATTGACTATTTTCAGGGCTATTTGATTGGCAAACCTGTGCCGCTGGAGAGTCTGCTTAGGGGTGAGGCGCTCGGTATGAGCGCCTGACGGGAAGATTACGCGGCGACGTGCGGGGAGTGCTCTTCTTCAATTTTCAGGCACCAGCCGGTGACGGCGCTCCAGTACTGTTGCTCTTTTTCCAGATCCAGCAAGACCAGCGCATTCTGGCTAAACCAGTCATGCGGGAAACTCAGCGTCCAGTGGTTATCGTCCGTGGTGAGCGTCAGCGTAGGTGGCGTCGTCGTCGCCTGGCGCTGGTTGTTCAGCAGCACGCCCAGACGTAACAGCTGGATCAGCGGCAGGAACTGTTTTTTCTTGAACAGCGTAAAGCGCGGCAGCTCATCCAGCTTAACGGCTTTACGATGATAGCGCACCAGCGAGGCCATCATGGTCTGCTGCTCCTGGTTGAAGCCTGGCAGGTCGCTGTGTTGCAGAATGTAGGCCGAATGGCGGTGCATCCCGCTGTGGTTGATATTGAGCCCCACTTCATGCAGCATCGCCGCCCATTTGAGCAGAGCCGCCAGCTGCGGATGCGCCAGTTTCGGGTTCTGGGCTTCCCACTGCTCATACATTTGGGTCGTGGTTTCCAGCACGCGTCTGGCCTGTTCGCGGTCAATATTGTACTGGTTGGCCAGGCTCTGCGCGGTGCGGCTGCGAATATCCTGATGACGGAAACGGCCTTCCATCTCATAGAGTACCCCTTCGCGCAGCGCGCCGTCGGAAAGACGCAGCTCGCGGATCGCCAGCGCATCGAACACGCCACACAGGATCGCCAGACCCGGCACAAACACCGCTTTGCGCTCTTCGGAGAGACCCGGCAGGCTGAGGGCGGTAAAGCTCTTATGCTTGAGCACCTCTTCCATCAGCCTGGTCAGACGCTCAGGGGTAATAAAGCCATCTTTTTCGCCCATCTCCACCAGCACTTCGTGTGCCGCTTTGATCGTACCCGAGGCGCCAAGCGCCACGTTCCAGCCCTGCAGACGGTATTGCCAGGCGAGGGACTCCAGCTTCTGTACCGCGGCCATCCGCGCGCGCTGGAAGTTCTCCCGGCTGATCGCCCCGCCGGGGAAATAGAGTTGGGCAAAGCTGACGCAGCCCATCCGGCGGCTTTCGACCAGATGCGGCTCAAAGTTTTCGCCGATCACCAGCTCCGTCGAGCCGCCGCCAATATCAATCACCAGCTTGCGGCCTTTTTCAGGTTGCGTATGTTCCACGCCCATAAAAATCAGACGGGCTTCTTCGTTACCCGAAATGATTTCGATAGGGTAGGGGATCACCTTTTCCGCGCGCTTTAAAAATTCCGTCGCGTTTGCGGCCTGGCGCAGGGTATGCGTTCCGACAATGCAGACGCTCGACGGGGTGAAACCCTGCAGGCGTTCGGCAAACAGCGACAGGCAGTTCAGCCCGCGCTCCATCGCCTCTTCGCTGAGCATATTGTTCGCATCCAGGCCGTCAGCCAGGTGCACACGCTGCTTCAGACGACCGATGATCTGCATTGCGCCATCCACCTCACGGGCGATGACCATGTGGAAGCTGTTAGAACCAAGGTCGACCGCAGCAAACTCCTGCGGTCGTGGGGTCTTATCGTTTATCGGCATAGGTTAATCGGATTGCTCGAGTGATTTTATATAGTCGTAAATCGCCAGCTGTGCCCGTACTTTACGGCGATTGCCGCGCGGCACATAGCGGTTACTCAGTTCTTTATCGACATAACGTGCTTTTACAGTATCACTTAACAACAGGTCGATAATATCAAGAATTTGTTGCTTCAGCCGCGGATCGAGCAGCGGTGCCGCCACTTCAATCCGGTAATCGATGTTTCGCGTCATCCAGTCGGCGGAAGAGAGGTAGACGCGTTTATCGCCGCCATTCTCAAAAATATAGATCCGATCGTGCTCAAGATAGCGATCGACGATGCTGATGACGCGAATATTTTCACTGATGCCCTCAAGATCGGGGATCAGCGAGCACATGCCGCGGATCAGCAGATTAACCTGAACTCCCGAACTGGAGGCGGCATACAGGCGATCCACCAGTCCTTTATCGACCAGGTTGTTGAGCTTAAGCGTAATGCCGGCCGGCTGGCCGTTTTGCGCGTTGGCGATCTCGCGGTCGATCATGTCATACAGCAGACGACGGGAGTTCTGCGGGGAGACCAGCAGATAGTCGAAATTAACCGGACGATAGGGGTTTTCAATAAAGTTGAAGACCCGACGCACCTCGTTGGTGATCCGCGCATCGGCGGTCAACAGCGAGTAGTCGGTATAGATGCGCGCGGTCTTCTCGTTGAAGTTACCGGTGCCGATGTGGGCATAACGCACCACATCATCACCCTCTTTACGGGAGATGAGGAACAGCTTGGCGTGGATCTTCAACCCAGGGGCCGAGAAGATCACGTGTACGCCCGCTTCGGTCAGACGACGGGCCCAGTGGATGTTGGCCTCTTCATCGAAACGCGCCTGCAACTCCACCACCACGGTCACTTTTTTGCCGTTGTGGGCAGCGTGGATCATCGCATCGATAATGCGGGAATCTTTCGCCACGCGGTAGATGTTGATTTTAATCGCCAGCACGTTGGGGTCGAACGACGCCTGACGCATCAGCTCCAGCACATGCTCAAAGGTGTGGTACGGATAGTAGAGCAGGACATCGCGCTCGCGAATGGCGTCGAAGCCGTTACGGAACTTATCAAACCAGATATGGCGCAGGCGGGGCAGCGGCTTGTTCACCAGGTTGGCCTTGCCGACGTTTGGGAAGCCGATAAAGTCTTTGAAATTGTGATAGCGACCGCCCGGCACAATGGAGTCATAGCGGGAGATGGTCAGCTTTTCGCGCAGCATATCAACCATGGCATCAGGCATATCGCGCTGATAGACAAAGCGCACCGGCTCCGCCGTCAGACGCTGCTTAAGGCTGGATGACATCAGCTCCATCAGGCTGGCCTCCATCTCGTGCACCAGGTCATACTCGGCATCGCGGGTCATCTTCATGGAATAGGCGTTCAGCGCATCGTAGTCGAAGAAGCCTTTGAAGATATCGTCCAGGCAGTAGCGCAGGATGTTATCCAGCAGGATCATCGGCTTGCGGCGGCGCGGCGTTTCCGGTGGCAGGTTGACGAAGCGCGGCACCTTGTCTGACGGGATTTCCAGCAGCGCATAGCGGATGCTGTCGCCGCGGATAATCTCCACCGCCAGATAGGTGTAGTCATCTTTCAGGAACTGCACCAGATCGGTTTCGCGGTTAATCAGAATCGGGGTGATGTGCTGGCGCAGATACTGTTTGAAATAGTGACGCAGCCAGCTCTGCTGGTTAACCGAGAGCTGACGCTCGTTAATCAGGAAGATTTGATTACGCGCCATCTCCAGCAGCAGTTCGTTATACAGGCTGTCAAATTCCTGGTCGGCTTTCAGTACCCGGGACTGGATCTTGCCAAGCAGATGACGCGAATTCGAGTTTAAACCCTGCTCTTCGCTAATGATGATTCGACGCTTCAGTTCAGCGAAACGTACCTTATAGAATTCATCCAGATTATTGGAGTAAATCCCCAGAAAACGCATGCGCTCAATCAGCGGGTTACTTTTGTCGGCCGCTTCCTGAAGCACGCGCTCGTTGAACGCTAACCAGCTTAGCTCTTTCTCGATGTATAACTTTTCCTGACCCATTACTACTCACACTCCAGTTCAATCACAGGACGTGGTAAATCCGTCTCGCCTTTATTATGGCGAGCATTTCCACAATATGTCCAACTGTGTCAGAAAAGTATGACAGTTAAATTTTTTCTTGAGGGATAATAGAGAGTTGGCGGGGCAAAAGGTGCTGTAGGCCGGGTAAGCGATAGCGCCACCCGGCAAAAGTTTACTCTTCCGCCGCGTGACCTTGCGGGGGTAACGGCGCGCCATCCAGCCAGGCGGCGCCGTCGCGCATTTCAAGACGGCCTTCAACGAACCAGCTCACCACCAGCGGGTAGATAGCGTGCTCCTGAGCCTGCACCCGGGCGGTCACCTCCTCTTCACTGTCGCCTTCAAACACCGGCACTTTCGCCTGCAGGATCACCGGGCCGCCGTCCAGTTCGTCAGTAACGAAATGGACCGAGGTGCCGTGCTCCTCATCGCCGTTGTCCAGCACCTGACGGTGGGTATTCAGGCCAGGATATTTAGGCAGCAGGGAGGGGTGGATATTGAGCAGACGTCCGGCATAGTGCGCGACAAACGCCGGGCTTAAGATCCGCATGTAGCCGGCCAGCACCACCACATCCGGGGCGTAGGCGTCAATCTCCTGCACCAATTCGCGGTCAAACGCCTCGCGGCTGGCAAACTGGGCAGCGCTGAGCGCATGCGTGGCAATGCCCGCGAGGCGGGCACGCTCAAGGCCGTATGCATCGGCCTTGTTACTGAATACTGCGCGGAGGGTGCCGTTGATCTTCTTCTGTTTGCAGGCATCGATGATAGCCTGCAAATTACTTCCGTTACCGGAAATGAGCACCACTATATTTTTCATTCAATGACCACACGCTGTTCGGAATCAGATGCTTTGATGATACCGATTTTCCACGCGTTTTCACCTTTCGCCTGCAGCAGCGCCAGGGCATTGTCCACTTCGCTTGCCGGCAAGGCGATAACCATCCCCACGCCGCAGTTGAAGGTGCGATACATCTCATGATCGCTGACGTTACCGGCATCCTGCAGCCAGTTAAATACCGCAGGCCACTGCCAGGAGGATGCGTCGATCACCGCCTGGGTGTTATCCGGCAGGACGCGCGGAATGTTTTCCCAGAAGCCGCCGCCGGTCAGGTGGGCAATCGCGTGAACGTCCACATTCTCAATCAGCTCCAGAATGGATTTCACGTAGATGCGGGTCGGTTCGAGCAGGTGATCGGCCAGCGGTTTACCTTCCAGCTCGGTGGTGAGAGGGTCGCAGCCGCTCACTTCAACAATTTTGCGCACCAGGGAGTAGCCGTTAGAGTGCGGGCCACTGGAGCCCAGCGCAATCAGCACGTCGCCGTCGGCCACTTTGCTGCCGTCAATGATCTCTGATTTTTCGACAACGCCCACGCAGAAGCCAGCCACGTCGTAATCGTCGCCGTGGTACATGCCCGGCATTTCAGCGGTTTCACCGCCGACCAGTGCACAGCCTGACTGCAAACAGCCTTCTGCGATACCGCTGATGACGCTGGCTGCGGTGTCGACGTCCAGCTTGCCGGTCGCGTAGTAGTCGAGGAAGAACAGCGGCTCAGCGCCCTGAACCACCAGGTCGTTCACGCACATCGCAACCAGGTCAACGCCGATGGTGTCGTGGCGTTTCAGATCCATCGCCAGACGCAGCTTGGTGCCCACGCCGTCGGTGCCTGAGACCAGAACCGGTTCACGGTATTTTTGCGGCAGCGCGCACAGTGCGCCGAATCCTCCCAGACCTCCCATCACTTCCGGGCGGCGGGTTTTTTTAACTACCCCTTTGATACGGTCAACCAGCGCATTACCTGCGTCAATATCTACACCGGCATCTTTGTAGCTGAGAGAAGTTTTGTTGGTCACGGCTCAAGTCCCCACGCGATTGCATTGCGATATAAGAAAAATCGGCGCAATTCTAACAGTCCAGGCAAACGTTTGCGAGCCCATTCTGCAACAGAAAAATGTGCGCCTGAAAATTGAGTAAAAATCGACTCTTAGCATACAAACATGAACCCGTTCACGAAAATGAAACCGGGTACATTCTTATTCTTGCAACCCTGCCACTGAATGCACATCATTTCACTGAAACCGGTTTCTGTACTCTTTTTTGCCGATAATTAACGCTGAATGAGGGATATTGCATGTCAGGATTCAAAGAGGGTTTTCTGTGGGGCGGCGCAGTGGCGGCGCATCAACTTGAAGGCGGCTGGCAGGAGGGCGGGAAGGGCACGAGCGTGGCAGATGTGATGACCGCTGGCGCCCACGGCGTCCCCCGCGAAATTACCGACGGCGTACTGCCGGGCAAAAACTACCCCAACCATGAAGCCATCGATTTCTATCACCGGTATAAAGATGACATCCAGCTGTTCGCGGAAATGGGCTTTAAATGTTTCCGCACCTCCATAGCCTGGACGCGTATTTTCCCGAAAGGCGATGAACAGCAGCCTAACGAGGCGGGGCTCCAGTTTTATGACGATCTGTTTGATGAGTGCCTGAAGCATGGCATCGAGCCGGTGATCACCCTCTCGCACTTCGAAATGCCTTATCACCTGGTGAAAGAGTACGGCGGCTGGCGTAACCGCAAACTGATCGACTTCTTTGTGCGCTTTGCCAGCGTGGTATTCGAGCGCTATCAGCACAAAGTGAAATACTGGATGACCTTTAACGAGATCAACAACCAGGCCAACTTCCACGAAGATTTCGCCCCGTTTACCAACTCCGGGCTGAAGTACCAGCCGGGTGAAGATCGCGAGCCGGTGATGTTCCAGGCGGCGCACTATGAGCTGGTCGCCAGTGCCCTGGCGGTAAAAGCCGGACGCGACATCAACCCGTCCCTGAAAATTGGCTGCATGATCGCCATGTGTCCGATCTATCCCCTGACCTGCGCCCCGAACGACATGATGATGGCGATGAATGCCATGCACCGCCGCTACTGGTTCACCGATGTGCACGTGCGCGGCGCCTATCCGCAGCATCTTCTGAACTACTTTGCCCGTCGCGGTTTTGCGCTGGATATCACCGAAGAGGATAAAGCGGCGCTGAAACAGGGCTGCGTGGATTACATCGGCTTCAGCTACTACATGTCGTTTGCCACCAAAGCCACGGAGGACAACCCGCAGCTCGACTACGACGAAAGCAAAAGCCTGGTCTCCAACCCCTATGTGCAGAAATCGGACTGGGGCTGGCAGATTGATCCGGTGGGGCTGCGTTACTCCCTGAACTGGTTCTGGGATCACTACCAGCTGCCGCTGTTTATTGTCGAGAACGGGTTTGGCGCCATCGACGTGTTGGAGAGTGACGGCACGGTCAATGACCAGTACCGCATTGACTATCTCAGCGCCCATATCCGTGAGATGAAAAAAGCGGTGGTGGAAGATGGCGTGGATCTGATGGGCTATACCCCGTGGGGCTGTATCGATCTGGTCTCTGCCGGAACGGGCGAGATGAAAAAACGCTATGGCTTTATCTATGTTGATAAAGACAACGAAGGCAACGGCACGCTGAATCGCAGCAAGAAGAGGTCGTTCGCCTGGTATCAGAAGGTGATCGCCAGCAACGGCGAGTCGCTTTAAACGCCCACTGCCGGGTGGCGGCTTCGCCTTACCCGGCCTACAAAACCGTAGGCCCGTGCAAGCGCAGCACCGCCGGGCGAAAATCCGCACAAAAGCCGGCGATCCCCCGCCGGTTTTTTTTGTCTCTTTTATACTCTCTGACAGCCTCTAATTCACTTTGGTTGATCCCGGTCAAGCAAGATGGGTATGGTGCTATCCGAAAAAAGCGGTATAATCCGGCGATTTTTTTGTGGCTGCCACCCGAAGGAGAAAGAGAATGAAGATTGTGGAAGTGAAACACCCACTCGTTAAACACAAGCTGGGCCTGATGCGTGAGCATGACATCAGCACTAAGCGCTTTCGTGAACTGGCCTCTGAAGTTGGCAGCTTACTGACCTATGAAGCAACCTCCGATCTGGAAACCGAAACTGTGACCATCGAAGGCTGGAACGGCCCGGTACAGGTTGAGCAGATCAAAGGCAAAAAAATTACCGTTGTGCCAATCCTGCGCGCAGGTCTGGGCATGATGGAAGGGGTGCTGGAGCACGTTCCGAGCGCGCGTATCAGCGTGGTTGGCATCTACCGTAACGAAGAGACGCTGGAGCCGGTGCCCTATTTCCAGAAGCTGGTCTCCAATATCGACGAGCGTATGGCGCTGGTCGTTGACCCGATGCTGGCCACCGGTGGCTCCATGATCGCCACCATCGACCTGCTGAAAAACGCGGGCTGCAGCAGCATCAAAGTATTGGTACTGGTTGCCGCGCCGGAAGGCATTGCTGCGCTGGAAAAAGCGCACCCGGACGTTGAACTGTACACCGCCTCTGTCGATCAGGGCCTGAACGAGCACGGGTACATCATCCCGGGACTCGGCGATGCCGGCGATAAGATTTTTGGTACTAAATAAGTGAATAACGAAAAAGAAGCCGACTTTGATAGTCGGCTTTTTTTTGAATAAAAAACCCAACCGCTTAAAACAAACAACACTTGAGGAAGATTCTATGACGCGCCGTGCTATCGGGGTGAGTGAAAGACCGCCACTTTTGCAGACAATCCCGCTTAGTTTGCAGCACCTGTTTGCGATGTTTGGTGCAACCGTGCTGGTGCCAATCCTGTTCCACATTAACCCGGCCACCGTGCTGCTGTTTAACGGCATCGGTACGCTGCTTTATCTCTTTATTTGTAAAGGTAAGATTCCGGCCTACCTGGGCTCCAGCTTTGCCTTTATCTCCCCGGTCTTGCTGTTGTTGCCGTTAGGCTATGAAGTGGCGCTGGGTGGTTTCATTATGTGCGGCGTGCTGTTCTGTCTGGTGGCTTTCATTGTGAAGAAAGCGGGGACCGGCTGGCTGGATGTGATGTTCCCCCCTGCGGCGATGGGCGCAATCGTTGCCGTCATCGGTCTTGAATTAGCCGGTGTGGCCGCAAACATGGCGGGCCTGCTGCCTGCCGACGGGCAATCCCCGGATACTAAAACCATTACTATCTCGCTGGTCACGCTGGGCGTGACGGTCTTTGGCTCCGTGTTGTTCCGCGGTTTTATGGCAATTATCCCGATCCTGATCGGCGTACTGGCTGGCTATGCGCTCTCCTTTGCGATGGGCGTTGTGGATACCACCCCGATTGCCCAGGCCCACTGGTTCGCGCTGCCAACCTTCTACACCCCGCGCTTTGAGTGGTTTGCCATCTTCACCATTCTGCCTGCGGCGCTGGTGGTGATTGCCGAGCACGTCGGTCACCTGGTGGTGACGGCGAATATCGTCAAGCGCGACCTGATCCGCGACCCGGGTCTGCACCGCTCAATGTTTGCCAACGGCTTCTCAACCATCATCTCCGGTTTCTTCGGCTCCACGCCAAACACCACCTATGGTGAGAATATCGGCGTGATGGCTATTACCCGCGTCTACAGCACCTGGGTTATCGGCGGTGCGGCGATTTTCGCCATCCTGCTCTCCTGCGTCGGTAAGCTGTCGGCGGCTATCCAGATTATCCCGGTTCCGGTGATGGGCGGTGTTTCGCTGCTGCTGTACGGGGTGATTGGCGCCTCCGGTATTCGCGTTCTGATCGACTCAAAAGTTGACTACAGCAAAGCGCAAAACCTGATCCTGACCTCGGTGATCCTGATTATCGGCGTCAGTGGTGCCAAGGTGCACATTGGCGCCGCCGAGCTGAAAGGCATGGCGCTGGCCACCATCGTCGGTATCGGTCTGGCCCTGATCTTCAAGCTGATCTCCGTTCTGCGCCCGGAAGAGGTGGTGCTGGACGCCGAAGAGAGCGAAAAAGTCTCGCATTGATCCTGCAACCGGGTGGCCGATCCGCCCGGTTCTCTCCCCGCTTGTTCCGTGTTAAACTCTGGGCCGATTCCGAGTAAGACCTGGTTGAGGTATTTCTGAACGCACCGGCACAGCTCTCTTTGCCACTTTATCTTCCCGACGACGAAACTTTCGCGAGTTTCTGGCCGGGTGATAACCCCTCTTTACTGGCTGCACTGCAAAACGTGTTGCGCCAGGAGCACAGCGGTTACATCTATATCTGGTCACGCGAAGGCGCGGGGCGCAGCCATCTGCTGCACGCCGCCTGTGCTGAACTTTCTCAGCGCGGGGATGCGGTCGGCTATGTGCCGCTGGATAAACGCACCTGGTTTGTGCCGGAGGTGCTCGATGGAATGGAACAGCTGTCGCTGGTCTGCATCGACAATATCGAATGCGTGGCGGGGGATGAGCTGTGGGAGATGGCGATTTTCAATCTCTATAACCGCATTCTGGAGTCGGGGAAGACCCGGCTGCTGATTACCGGCGATCGACCGCCGCGTCAGCTGAATCTCGGGCTGGCCGATCTGGCTTCGCGTCTCGACTGGGGACAAATCTACAAATTACAGCCGCTTTCCGATGAAGATAAGCTGCAGGCTTTGCAGCTGCGGGCGCGGTTACGGGGATTTGAACTGCCGGAAGATGTGGGACGTTTTCTGCTAAAACGTTTAGATCGCGAGATGCGTACGCTGTTTATGACGCTCGATCAGCTGGATAAGGCATCCATCACCGCCCAGCGGAAGCTCACCATTCCTTTTGTGAAAGACATTCTCAATCTGTAGGCCCGGCGCACGCGCTACCGGGCCATTCCTGCTTACTTCACAATCTCAAGCACCTGCTCAGGCGGGCGGCCAATCCGGGCCTGGCCGTTGGCCACCACAATCGGGCGCTCAATCAGCTTCGGATGCTCCACCATCGCCTGAATTAACTCATCTTCACTGAGCGCGCTGTCTGCCAGACGCAACTCTCTGTAAAGCTCCTCTTTCTGGCGCATTAACGCTCTGGCGCTGGTCATTCCCAACTGGGCGAGCAGCGTGCGGAGGGTGTCGGCATCCGGCGGCGTATCCAGATAGAGCACCACCTGCGGCTCAACGTCGTTGGCTTTCAGCAGGTTCAGGGTTTCGCGGCTCTTTGAGCAGCGAGGGTTATGGTAGATCGTAACCGCGTCAGACATCTTTTCTCCTTTTACATCTTTTCATACGCGCGATAGCGCTGCTGCAGCTGGCGCAACTGATCGATACGGGCATCGTAACGGGCCTGTTGCAGGCTGCCGAGTTTCACCTGCGAGCTGGCGCTGCTCAGCAGGGAGATGGCCTGATCCAGACGTCCGGCCAGGGCATAACCTTCGGCGCGGGCAGCCAGCTCCTGATCGCGATGGCCGAGCGCGGCTTCCGCCTGGGCCAGCAGATCCCAGCCGTTAGGATCATCTTTATTATTGAAGGTGTAGCGGTTGAGAATGGGCGCGGCTTCCTGCGGCTGTCCACCCTGTAAGTAAGCATTCGCCAGGTTGAGTTGCAGGACCGGGTTATTGCGCAGGTCACGGGCGCCTTTCAGACGGTTGATCGCATCCTGGGCTTTTTTCTGCCCTAAGTCGATGTCAGTTGCCAGATCAAGATACCAGGCATTGTTGGCCTCTGCGGCCAGCAGCGGCTGCAGGTTTTTGCGCGCCTCGTCATAATTGCTGGCCTCCATTGCCTGTAAGGCACGGCCATACCGGGCGGCACGCTGTTCACGCACGTTGCCTTTATTCAGGGCATCGAGCAGATCGTTGGTCAGCTGGTTGCGCCCCGAGTTGTACATGCCGAGGGTTCTGACCTTCGCCATATAGAAATCTTCTGAGGACTGCGCCACCACCGGACGCATCTGGTTGGCGCGGTTGCGGGCATCCGAGAGACGGCTTTCCGGCAGGGGGTGAGTCAGCAGAATTTCCGGCGGACGCGAGGAGTAGCGCGCCCGGTCGAGTAACTTTTCGAGGAAGTTCGGCATCGCCTGCGGGTCGAACCCGGAGCGTTGCAGTACCTGAATACCGATGCGGTCCGCTTCCTGTTCATTTTGCTGGGTAAAGCTGATCATCCCCTGACGGGTGCCGGCCAGGGTACCGGTCAGCGCGGCCATACCCGCTTGCGGGCTCGCCATCGCCAGCAGGATAGAGCCCAGTGCGCCCACCCAGGTGAGCGGGGCGCTGCGCTTCTGATCTTCCATCGCGCGCGCCAGGTGACGCTGGGTGACGTGAGAAATTTCGTGCGCCATTACCGAGGCCAGCTGGCTTTCGTTGTCGGCATAGCGGAATAACGCCGAGTGCAGCACCACGTTGCCGCCGAAGAAGGCGAAGGCGTTGATCTCGTCGTTATTGATCAAATAGAAGTGGAAAGGGGTCTTTACCGAATCCGCGTGGGAGACAAGGCGCATCCCCAGCGAATTGATGTACTGCACCAGCAATGGATCGTTGATCAACGGCGCACTGCCGCGCAGCTGGCGCACGTAGAAATCGCCCATTTGCATCTCCTGACCAATGGAGAGCGTGCTTCCTGCCGAGGTGCCCATATCCGGCAATGCGTCTGCAGAGTCAGCGAAGGCTGGCATCATCTGGCCAGCGGTCAGCGCAGCGATGAGCGTCGCAACCAACGTTTTTTTCAACTGCCTGAACATAACCTCTGTCCTGTCTGGTGGGTGTGCTAATTTGACCGAAGAACCCGCATATCGTTCATCTGCGGCTGCTCTGCAAGTGTATGCGCCTCAGGGCGATAAGAAAATCCCTCTTTTCAGGCTTTTGCGTTTTGTGACGGAGCAAGAAAAAGCGAAAGTCTTTTCATTAACTCTTCGATACAATTCACTCTTTACGTTCCGCCAATATCTTCAGGGAAGGGTTGAATGCTCGAGTTATTAATGCAGTGGTACCGCCGACGTTTTAGCGATCCTGAGGCCATTGCTTTGCTGATTATTCTGGTTGCCGGTTTTGGCATCCTCTTCTTCTTTAGCGGGCTGCTGGCGCCGCTACTGGTGGCAATCGTGCTCGCCTATTTACTGGAGTGGCCTACCGTCCGGCTGGAAAATATTGGCTGTTCCCGCCGCTGGGCCAGCATCATCGTGCTGGTCTTTTTTGTCGGCATCCTGATGGTGATGTCCTTTGTAGTATTGCCGATCGCCTGGCAGCAGGGGATCAATCTCATCCGCGATATGCCGGGGATGCTCAGCAAACTCTCTGACTTTGCCGCCACCCTGCCGCGCCGCTATCCGGCCCTGATGGATGCGGGCATCATTGATGCCATGGCTGAGAACATGCGCACCCGCATCATGACGATGGGGGATACGGTGGTCAAATTCTCCCTCGCGTCGCTGGTGGGGCTGCTGACGCTGGCGGTCTATCTGGTGCTGGTGCCGCTGATGGTCTTCTTCCTGGTCAAGGACAAAGATCAGATGCTTAACGCGGTGCGCCGCGTCCTGCCGCGTAACCGTGGGCTGGCAGGGCAGGTGTGGAAGGAGATGAACCAGCAGATCACCAACTACATTCGCGGCAAAGTGCTGGAGATGATTGTCGTTGGGGTTGCCACCTGGATTGGCTTCTTAATCTTCGGCCTGAACTACTCGCTACTGCTGGCGGTGCTGGTAGGCTTCTCGGTGCTGATTCCCTATATCGGGGCGTTTGTGGTCACCATTCCGGTAGTGGGCGTGGCGCTCTTCCAGTTTGGTCTTGGCACCGAGTTCTGGAGCTGTTTCGTCGTCTATCTGATTATTCAGGGGCTGGACGGAAACCTGCTGGTTCCGGTGCTGTTCTCGGAAGCGGTAAACCTGCACCCACTCGTCATTATTCTGTCGGTAGTAATTTTTGGCGGATTGTGGGGATTCTGGGGAGTCTTCTTCGCGATCCCGCTGGCCACGCTGGTTAAAGCGGTGGTGCATGCCTGGCCGGATGTGCCGGCAGTGGAGGAGTAGGCTGTTGCCCGGCGGCGCTAACGCTTGCACGGGCCTATGGATTTTGTAGGCCGGGTAAGCGTAGCGCCACCCGGCCAAACAAGCGAAGAGCCAAATCAGGCGTTCGCTTTCACCCATTCCAGCACCACATCGTGGTGATTGCTGGTTTTGAAGTCATCAAACACGTGTTCAACTTTGCCGTCAGCGTCGATCAGGAAGCTGATGCGGTGGATACCGTCATAGGTTTTACCCATAAAGGTTTTCTCACCCCAGACGCCAAACGCGTTGCAAACCTGGTGATCTTCGTCAGAAAGCAGCGTGAAGTTAAGCAGCTCTTTTTCGGCGAAACGAGACAGTTTTTCCGGTTTGTCGGTGCTGATACCCAGCACTTCGACGCCGGCGGTTTTCAACTCGTCCATGTTATCGCGTAAGCCGCAGGCTTGTACGGTACAGCCTGGGGTCATGGCTTTCGGGTAGAAATAGACCAGTACACGCTGTCCCTGGAAGTCGGTCAAATTTACTTGCTCACCGTCTTGATCGGGCAAGCTAAATTTCGGTGCGATGTCACCGGCTTTCAGTGGATTCATTACTCAACTCCATCCTGTTCATGCTGGGAATAATTGACGACGTTAATACTGCCTTGCGCATTCAGTTCTGTACAGAGGGCTTTGAACGCTTGCTCGATATTTGAGGCATCCCGCGACGCCGGGCTGTGGGCGGTGATCTGAATAAACAGTTTCGGCACGGCGTCATCTTTGCCCGGTTGCGTCCGCGAGACCAGCTCGGCGATATTCATCTGGTGGCTGTCAAACAGGGCGGTAAAGCGTTCGATTAAATGCGGGGAGTCAGTCACTTCCACCTGGACCCAGACGGTAGCCGGCAGGGCAGGCTGCGGGCGCGCGGTGGTGCGCTTCATCACGATCAGCAGATCCAGCTCTGCGCCTTTTAACGGCAGGGTCGATTCAATCAGGGTAATCGCATTCCACGACCCGGAAAGCAGCATGATGAAAGTAAACTCTTCACCCAGCATCGCCAGGCGGCTGTCTTCGATGTTGCAGCCGCAGCTACTGACGTGGCGGGTGATGGTGTTCACGATCCCCGGCCTGTCGGCACCCAGCGCAGTAATAACCAGGTAATGTTGTGATGAGGTTGTCAAACCTGTTCTTCCTTTGCTTGGTTTAGTCTTTCTAAGGAAAGCATAAAAAAAACCGGCATACAATAACCTGGAGGTCTCACGTCGCTTGCTTTTATTACAGCACCAAACGTACCATTGAGGCTCTTGTAAGCACAGAGGATGGCCCATGTTCACGGGAAGTATTGTCGCGCTTGTAACACCGATGGATGAGAAAGGTAATGTCTGCCGGTCAAGCCTGAAGAAACTGATTGATTATCATGTCGCCAGCGGAACCTCGGCGATTGTTTCGGTAGGAACTACCGGTGAGTCTGCTACGTTGAGCCACGAAGAGCATGGCGAAGTGGTGTTGATGACCCTTGAACTGGCTGACGGGCGTATCCCGGTTATCGCTGGTACAGGTGCCAACGCCACGGCTGAAGCCATCAGTCTGACCCAGCGCTTCAACGACAGTGGTGTGGTGGGATGCCTGACGGTAACCCCATACTACAACCGTCCTACCCAGGAAGGTCTGTTCCAGCATTTCAAAGCCATCGCTGAACATACTGACTTGCCACAAATTCTGTATAATGTGCCGTCGCGCACTGGCTGCGATATGCTGCCAGAAACGGTAGGCCGCCTCGCGAAAGTAAAAAATATTATCGGTATTAAAGAGGCGACCGGGAACTTAAGCCGCGTTCATCAGATCAAAGAGCTGGTTTCAGACGACTTTATTCTGCTGAGTGGCGATGATGCGACCTCGCTGGACTTTATGCAGCTCGGCGGCCACGGCGTGATTTCCGTGACCTCTAACGTTGCAGCCCGCGATATGGCTGAAATGTGTAAACTGGCTGCGGCTGGTCATTTCCAGGAAGCGCGTGTGATTAACCAGCGTCTGATGCCGCTGCACAACAAATTATTTGTCGAACCCAATCCAATCCCAGTGAAATGGGCATGTAAGGAGTTGGGACTTGTAGCGACCGATACGCTGCGTCTGCCAATGACCCCGATTACCGACCACGGTCGTGAAACGGTCACTGCGGCGCTGAAGCATGCCGGTCTGCTGTAAAGTTTAGGGAGATTTGATGGCTTACTCAGTACAGAAGTCGCGCCTGGTGAAGGTTGCGGGTGTTTCGCTTGTTATGCTGCTCGCGGCCTGTAGCTCAGATTCACGCTACAAGCGCCAGGTGAGCGGTGACGAATCCTATCTGGATGCTGCGCCGCTTGCTGAACTTCATGCACCTGCTGGCATGATCCTGCCCATTCAGAATGGCGACTACAACATTCCGGTTGCCAACGGTAGCGGCGCGGTAGGCAAAGCGCTTGATATTCGTCCGCCAGCACAGCCTCTGGCGCTGGTAAGCGGGGCGCGTACTCAGTTCACCGGCGATACCGCGACGCTGCAGGTTGAGAGCGCGCGCAATGCCGGGCTGTGGCCGCAGGTGGTGAGCGTACTTCAGTCGAAGAACTACGCGATTACCCAGCGCGACGATGCCAGCCAGACGCTGACGACAGACTGGATCGAATGGAGCCGTCTGGATGAAGACCAGCAGTACCGTGGGCGCTATCAAGTCTCTGTTAAACCTCAGGGTTATCAGCAGGCGGTGGTGGTTAAACTCATCAACCTGGAGCAGGCGGGCAAACCGGTTGCCGACGCGGCATCCATGCAGCGTTACAGCACCGAACTGCTTAACGTGATTGCTGCGGGTCTTGATAAGAGCGCCACCGACGCGGCGAATGCTGCTCAGAACCGTAATGGTGCCACCTTCGACGTGCAGAGCGCTGCCGACGATACCGGTCTGCCAATGCTGGTAGTGCGTGGTCCGTTCAACCAGGTCTGGCAGCGTCTGCCTTCCACCCTTGAGCGTGTCGGCATGAAAGTCACCGACAGCACCCGCTCAACCGGCAGCATGACGCTCACCTACAAACCGCTCTCTGACAGCAGCTGGGAAGAGCTGGGCGTACGCGATCCGGGTCTGGCTTCGGGCGATTACAAACTTCAGGTCGGCGATCTGGACAACCGTAGCAGCCTGCAGTTTATCGATCCGAAAGGCCATACGCTGACCCAGTCGCAGAATGATGCGCTGGTCGCTGTCCTTCAGGCGGCATTCAGCAAGTAAAAAAAGGGGCTGGTTAATCCAGCCCTTTTAATTTTCGTGCTACGCAAACGTGTGCGTGGCATAATATCTCCAGTTTTGAACACAAATCATCACACCAGGAGTAATGAAGATGCAGAAGCAAGCTGAGTTGTATCGTGGCAAAGCGAAAACCGTATACAGCACCGAAAACCCGGATCTGTTGGTGCTCGAGTTCCGCAATGATACGTCAGCAGGAGATGGCGCGCGCATTGAGCAGTTTGACCGTAAAGGCATGGTGAACAACAAGTTCAACCACTTCATTATGAGCAAGCTCGAAGAGGCGGGTATCCCGACGCAGATGGAAGCGTTACTGTCCGATACAGAGTGTCTGGTGAAGAAGCTGGACATGGTGCCGGTTGAATGTGTCGTCCGTAACCGCGCCGCGGGCTCCCTGGTGAAGCGTCTGGGCATCGAAGAGGGCATGGAGCTGAACCCACCGCTGTTCGACCTGTTCCTGAAAAACGACGCCATGCACGACCCGATGGTCAACGAATCTTACTGCGAAACCTTTGGCTGGGTGAGCAAAGAGAATCTGGCGCGTATGCAGGAGCTGACCTTCAAAGCCAATGACGTGCTGAAGAAGCTCTTTGACGACGCGGGCCTCATTCTGGTCGACTTCAAACTGGAATTCGGATTGTATAAAGGTGAGGTGGTGCTGGGTGATGAATTCTCCCCGGACGGCAGCCGCCTGTGGGACAAAGAGACCCTGGATAAAATGGACAAAGACCGCTTCCGCCAAAGCCTGGGCGGCCTGATTGAAGCGTACGAAGCCGTTGCTCACCGTCTGGGTGTTAAACTCGATTAATCCTGCCCTACCTGCCAGAGGAGCACAGCCTCCTCTGGCATCTCACTCCTGTTTCCTGTGGTAATCTTGCTTCGAAGCGCCTACGATCATACCTGTTATCAAGATGATATTTTTCGAGGTGGGATTATGCGCTGGCAAGGGCGTCGCGAAAGTGACAATGTGGATGACAGACGCAGCAGTAGGGGCCCGTCAATGGGCGGCCCGGGATTTCGCCTGCCGGGAGGCAAGGGCGGCATTATTATTTTGCTGGTGGTCGTGGTGGCGGGCTACTACGGGGTCGACCTGAGCGGGCTGTTAACCGGGCAACCGATTCAGCAACAGCAGCAGGCAACGCGCTCCATCAGCCCGAGCGAAGACGAGGCGGCGAAATTTACGTCGGTCATTCTCGCCACCACGGAAGATACCTGGGGCCAGCTGTTTGAAAAAATGGGCCGTACCTACCAGCAACCGAAGCTGGTGATGTATCGCGGCGCCACCCGCACCGGCTGCGGCACCGGACAATCGGTCATGGGTCCGTTCTACTGTCCTGCTGACTCTACCGTCTATATCGATCTCTCCTTCTACGATGACATGAAACATAAGCTGGGCGCCGACGGCGACTTTGCCCAGGGCTATGTTATCGCCCATGAAGTCGGCCATCACGTGCAAAAACTGCTCGGGATTGAACCTAAAGTGCGTCAGCTGCAGCAGAATGCCAGCGAGAAAGAGGTGAATGCCCTGTCGGTACGCATGGAACTGCAGGCCGACTGCTTTGCCGGCGTCTGGGGTCACAAGATGCAGCAGGAGGGCGTGCTGGAGGCGGGCGATCTGGAAGAGGCCCTCAACGCGGCCCACGCCATTGGCGATGACCGTTTGCAACAGCAAAGTCAGGGCCATGTCGTGCCAGACAGCTTTACGCACGGTACGTCAGAACAGCGCTATAACTGGTTCAAAAAGGGCTTTGACGGCGGCGATCCGGCACAGTGCAATACCTTCGGCAAGGCGCTGTAATTTTCAATGTCAGGGATGAATTTATCAGGCCTGCCTGAACAACTGGCGCGGGAAGGGCACCGGCGGCTGCTGGTGCTGAGCGGGGATGAAACCTGGACGCAGCAGCAGGCGCGGCTGTTGAAAGAGGAGTATCCCGGGGAGTGGCTGTGGATTGGCGCTGATGCCCCGCAGCCGCCATCCTGCGCGCCCCAGGCGCTGCATCGGCTGCTGGGCCGTGAGTTTCTTCACGCTATCTTCGACGCCCGGCACGGCTTCGACGTCTCGGCCTTTGCTGCCGTGGCGGGCACCCTGCGAGCCGGCAGTCTACTGGTTTTACTCACACCCGACCTGACGCATTGGCCAAAGATTCCCGACCAGGATTCGCTGCGCTGGAGCGACAGGCCAGAGCCCATCCCTACGCCGCGCTTTATTGACCGCTTCTGCCGCCACATCCTGGGCGATCCGCAGGTGTTACGCTGGCAGCAGGGCGAGCCTTTTATGCTTACGCCAACGCCACCCGCACCCGACTGGCATCCAGCCAGCGGCGAGCCCCAGAGCGAGCAGGCTGCGATACTGGACCAGCTCATTACCATGCCTGAAGGCGTCGCCGCCGTCACCGCTCCACGCGGGCGCGGCAAGTCGGCGCTGGCGGGCATGCTGTTGCATCGCATTATGGGCAACGCCATTGTCACCGCTCCCGCCAGGGCGGCGACCGACGTCATTGCCCGTTTCGGCGGTGAGCGCTATCGCTTTATGGCCCCTGACGCGCTGCTGGCCCCGGACGAACATGCCGACTGGTTGATCGTTGATGAGGCGGCGGCCATTCCCGGCCCGCTGCTGGAGCGGCTGGTGACGCGCTTCCCCCGGGTCCTGCTTACCACCACGGTGCAGGGCTATGAGGGCACCGGCAGGGGGTTCCTGCTGAAGTTCTGCGCCCGTTTTGCCGGGCTGCGTTACTTCACCCTCTCCACCCCGGTGCGCTGGGCGTCAGGCTGCCCGCTGGAGCGCCTTATCGCCCAGGTGCTGCTGTTTGATGATGAGCCCGACGACAGCATCCCGCTGGGGGAGATCGGCTACGCAACCCTGGAGCAGGAGGCCTGGAACCGCGCCCCTGCGCTCCCGGCGGCGGTCTATAAACTGCTTTGCGCGGCCCACTACCGGACATCCCCCCTCGATCTGCGACGCATGATGGATGCCCCCGGACAGCATTTTGCCGTCGCCCGGGCAGGGGAGAGCGTCTGCGGCGCGCTGTGGCTGGTGGAGGAGGGAGGCTTAAGCCCGGCGCTCAGCCAGGCGGTATGGGCGGGCTACCGGCGTCCGCGCGGTAATCTGGTGGCGCAATCTTTGGCGGCACACGGGGGCTCGCCCCTGGCGGCAACGCTGAGCGCGAGACGGGTGACCCGCGTAGCCGTTCATCCTGCCCGCCAGCGCGAAGGCATTGGCCGGGCGCTGGTGGCCGCGGCCTGCCAGCAGACGAGCCTCGACTACCTTTCTGTGAGCTTTGGTTACACCGACGCGCTCTGGCGTTTCTGGCAGCGCTGCGGTTTTGTGCTGGTGCGCATGGGGAGCCACCGGGAGGCCAGCAGCGGCTGCTTCACGGCGATGGCACTCCTGCCGCTTAGCCCGGCGGGGCAGGCGCTGTGTCAGCGCGAGCATCAGCGGCTCTGTCGTGATGCCGCAGTGATTGAACGCATGAACGGAGAAAAGATCCCGGTAGAGCCCGCGGGTGAGTCTACCCTTAATGATGATGACTGGCTGGAGCTGGCCGGATTTGCTTTTGCGCATCGCCCCCTCACGGCGTCGTTTGCCAGTCTGACGCGCCTGCTGCGGTCAACGGTTCTGCCCCTGGCAGGCTTGCGGGGCAAAATCGAGCAGGACCGGGACGACGGCGCTCTGAGCCAGAGTCTGGGGCTGAACGGGCGCAAAGCGTTACTGAATTATCTGCGCAGCGAGGCGGGCCAGGCGCTGGCGCAGCTGGACAGTCAGCGCTGTCAGGAGCTGAAGCAGACGGTTTTGCAATGGCAATTTTTTCAATAACTTCATCAGTAAACTGGCATGTTCATTCTGCCTGTCAGGCGTAGAATCCCGCTTACCCATTAAGGAGACTGCCATGAAACATGACCATTTTGTTGTCCAGAGCCCCGCTATGCCAGCCAAACAGCTTTTGCTGCTGTTTCATGGCGTTGGCGACAACCCGGTCAATATGGGGGAGATTGGCCGCTGGTTTGCACCCCTGTTTCCTGACGCGCTAGTGGTGAGCGTGGGCGCTCCGGAGCCTTGCGGCCCGAACGGCCGTCAGTGGTTTTCCGTGCAGGGCGTGACCGAAGAGAGCCGTCAGGAGCGCGTGGATGCCATCATGCCGGCCTTTGTCGAAACGGTGCGTTACTGGCAGCAGCAAAGCGGTGTGAAGGCGGATGCCACGGCGCTGATCGGTTTTTCCCAGGGAGCGATTATGGCGCTGGAGAGCATAAAAGCGGAGCCAGGCCTGGTCTCGCGGGTAATTGCTTTCAATGGCCGCTATGCGACCTTGCCCGGACAGGCGACCACCAGAACCACTATTCATCTGATCCACGGCGGGGACGATCGCGTGATTGAGCTCTCCCATGCGGTTGCTGCCCAGGAGGCGCTGATCCGCGCGGGCGGTGATGTGACGCTGGATATTGTCGACGATCTGGGGCACGCCATTGACGATCGCAGCATGCAGTTTGCGCTGGATCACCTGCGTTTTACCGTGCCGAAACGTTACTTCGATGAAGCGCTCAGCGGCGGCAAGCCCAATGATGACGACATCGTGGAGTTCTTTTAGCGGATAACCCTCTCCCCGCCGGGGGAGAGGGGCAGGCATTACTTCTTCTGGTCTTTCTTCGGCCAGTCGTCTTCATCATCCCACTTGTCGTTAAAGTCACGATGTGGGGGGAGTTCAGGTTTGTTGGCGAGGAATTTCTTATGGTCAACGCGCTTGAGATCCTTGATCACATTCAGCAGTACGCCTACCAGAAAAACCAGTACCAGGATCCACCAGTATTTAGCCAGCCAGTCCATTCGCTTATCCTTCTTTGGGGCAACCGTCAGGCGACAAGTTGCTCCATGATACGTTGATACATACGGGCCAGCAGTTGCAAATCAGCGGCATTCACGCATTCATTGATTTTATGAATCGTGGCATTCACCGGCCCAAGTTCGACCACCTGTGCACCCATGCGGGCAATAAAGCGTCCGTCAGAGGTACCGCCTGTGGTCAGCAGTTGCGGTTTAATTTCATTATAGTGCGCGATGGCGTTAACTACCGCATCCACCAGTTTGCCGCGCCCGGTCAGGAACGGCTGGCCCGAAAGCCACCAGTCGATGCTGTAGCGCAGCTGGTGTTTCTCCAGCAGGGCCACGACGCGGGCTTTGATCATCTCATCCGTCAGCTCGGTGCTGAAGCGGAAGTTGAACTGCACAAACAGATCGCCAGGGATCACGTTGTTGCTGCCGGTACCGGCCTGAATGTTGGCGATCTGCATGCTGGTCGGTGGGAAATATTCATTGCCTTTATCCCACTCAATGCCAACCAGTTCCTCGAGCATCGGCGCGGCGCGGTGCACCGGGTTATCGGCCAGATGCGGATAAGCCACGTGACCCTGGACGCCGTGAATGGTCAGGTTGCAGGTGATAGAGCCGCGACGGCCATTTTTCACCACGTCGCCCACCATTTCGGTGCTGGACGGCTCGCCCACCAGGCAGTAATCCAGACGTTCATTACGGGCCATCAGCGTTTCAACCACCTTCACGGTGCCGTTTTTAGCGCTGGCCTCTTCATCAGAGGTGATTAAAAACGCCAGGCGGCCTTTATGGTTCGGGTATTGCGCCACGAAACGTTCGGCGGCAACCACCATCGCTGCCAGCGATCCTTTCATATCTGCCGCGCCACGACCAAAGAGCATGCCGTCGCGGATGGTCGGTTCGAAAGGAGGGTTGATCCAGCGATCGGCATCACCGGCGGGTACCACATCGGTATGTCCGGCAAATGCCAGGGTTTCACCCTGGCCGCGCCAGGCCCAGAAATTTTGCGTGTCGCCAAAATCCATCGGTTCGACGGTAAAACCAATCGCCCGCAGGCGTTCGATCATCAGAGCCTGACAACCCGCATCATCAGGGCTCAGGGAGGGGCGGCGAATAAGCTGCTGAGTCAGCTCAATGACCGGGCATGACATAGACTACACCTCAATAAAATAGGTTTGGTATTGATTTTCGTTGAAACCCAGCAGCATAGGCTTACCGGGCGCCCAGAGCAATGGGCGTTTGATGATTGCGGGCATTTCCACCATTAATGCGGCTGCGCTGTCGGCATTGTTGATGCTGGCCCGCACACTTTCATCCAGTTTGCGCCAGGTGGTGCCGCGCGTGTTGAGCAGCGCCTCCCAGCCGAGCTCAGCAATAAATTTCTGCATCAAATCAGCATCAATACCGTCGGCGCGATAGTCGTGAAAACGGTACTCAATGTTGTTGTGCTCCAGCCAGCGGCGGGCTTTTTTAATGGTGTCGCAATTTTTAATGCCATACAGGGTGATCATGGTGAATCCTTTTGTCTTAAAAGTGGTCAGTTGCTCAGTAATTTCGATGAGTAAACGTTTGTGGAAATATAACACATTTGTTTTATTACCTTATTGAATATTCAGCAGCGTGACAAATTGCACTTAAGTCCTGAATATAATTTCATCTTTATTGCATAGAGCGCTGATAGCCAAAAATGCATTTAAGAACAGCTACAAAGTTATTTTCCCGGCCCTGATTAAGGTTATTTCAAAATATTGCAGTTGGTCACATAAAATTTAACGCGAAGAGCCCATAGTATCTACAAGCCAGTCGTACCAACGGGGGTAGAGCAGTATCACTGATTAAAAACTCTTCACAATGATGATATATTCTCGTAGAATGGCCGATAATAATAAGAGAGGTAGTTATGATTGAACGTGAACTGGGGAACTGGAAAGATTTTATCGAAGGCATGCTTCGTAAATGACATTCAGCAAGTAACGCAAGAGCACTTAATTTTCTAAATAATAAAAGTGTGAAAATTAACACACAAAAAAGGCGGCCGGTAAGGACGCCTTTTTTATTATCAAGATCTTATTTCTGTTTTTCCTTTAACGGAAAACGTCGCCGTACCAGCACAAAGAACAGCGGAACAAAGTAAATGGCGAGAACAGTGGCCGAAATCATCCCGCCCATCACCCCGGTACCCACCGCATGCTGACTGCTGGAGCCCGCGCCAGAGCTGGTGGCCATCGGCAGAACGCCAAACACAAACGCCAGCGAGGTCATCAGGATGGGGCGCAGGCGCTGGCGACAGGCTTCCAGGGTGGCGGCCATCAGCTCCTGACCTTTTTCATTCATCTCGTTGGCGAACTCGACAATCAGAATGGCGTTCTTCGCCGACAGACCGATGACCGTTAACAGCCCTACCTGGAAATAGACATCATTTTCCAGGCCGCGCATCCAGGTGGCGAGCAGGGCGCCGATAACCCCCAGCGGCACCACCAGCATCACCGAGAATGGCACCGACCAGCTCTCATACAGCGCGGCCAGACAGAGGAATACCACCAGCAGCGACAGGGCATACAGCGCCGGAGCCTGGGCTCCCGAGAGGCGTTCCTGATAGGACATGGCGGTCCACTCGAGACCAAATCCGGCAGGCAGCTGCCGCACCAGATTTTCCATCACATCCATCGCGGTTCCGGTACTGACGCCCGGCGCGGCTTCACCGACAATCTCCACCGCGGCGTAGCCGTTGTAGCGCTCCAGGCGCGGCGAGCCCGTCTCCCAGCGCGAGGTGGCAAAGGCCGAGAAGGGCACCATGCCGCCCTCTTTATTGCGCACGTACCACAGGTTGATATCGTCCGGCAACATGCGGTATTTGGCCGCCGCCTGCACGTAGACCTTTTTCACGCGGCCACGATCCATAAAGTCGTTCACGTAGCTCGAACCCCACGCGGTTTGCAGGGTGTCGTTGATATCATCGATGGAGACGCCCAGCGCCTGGGCTTTACGCTGATCGATATCGATCTGCATCTGCGGGCTATCGTCCAGACCGTTGTGACGCACGCGGGTCAGGGAAGGTTCTTCTCCGGCCAGCTCCAGCAGACGGTCGCGGGCGGCCATCAGCGCATCATGTCCGGCCCCGGCGTGATCCTGCAGCTCCATATCAAAGCCCGCCGAACTGCCGAGCCCGCTGATGGCGGGTGGGCTGCTGGCAAAGACCCGCGCCTCTTTAATGCGGCTGAAGGCTTTGGTGGCGCGCTCGATAATGGCAAACGAGCTGCCGGTTGTGGCATCGCGCTCATCCCAGTCTTTCAGACGGACAAACATACGCGCCACGTTCTGTCCGTTCCCGCCCGGGCCGGAGCCGACGGTGGCAAAGACCGACAGCACGTTGTCTTTCTCCTGATTAAAGAAGTACGACTCTACCTGCTGCACTACCTTCAGAGTCTGCTGCTGGGTCGAGCCGCTCGGTAACTGCACGGAGGTAATAAACATGCCCCGGTCTTCAAGCGGCAGGAACGAGGTGGGCAGCCGCAGGAACATGAAAACCATGCCCCCCAGCAGCAGAATGTAGATCAGCATCCAGCGCAGACTGCGATGCAGAACCCGTCCCACACCCGCCTCATAGCGCGCCGCGTTGCGGTTAAACATGCGGTTGAACCAGCCAAAGAAGCCTTTCTGACCGTGGTGTTCACCTTTATGCAGGGGTTTAAGCAGGGTGGCGCACAGCGCCGGAGTGAGGATCATCGCCACCAGCACCGACAGCACCATCGCCGCCACGATGGTGATTGAGAACTGACGGTAGATCGCCCCGGTGGTACCGCCAAAGAAGGCCATCGGCACAAACACTGCCGACAACACCATGGCGATACCCACCAGCGCGCCCTGGATCTGCTTCATCGATTTACGCGTCGCTTCCCGGGGCGAGAGTCCCTCTTCGCTCATGATACGTTCAACGTTCTCCACCACCACGATGGCATCATCCACCAGCAGGCCTATCGCCAGCACCATCGCAAACATGGTAAGGGTGTTGATGCTGTAGCCAAAGGCGTAGAGCACCGTGAAGGTGCCCATCAACACTACCGGAACGGCGATGGTGGGGATTAATGTTGCGCGGAAGTTTTGCAGGAACAGGTACATGACTAAAAACACCAGCGCGATGGCTTCGAGCAGGGTTTTCACCACATCCTCAATAGAAGCCTTCACGAACGAGGTGGTCTCGTAGGCGATTTTGTACTCCAGCCCGTGCGGGAAGTAGTGCGACAGCTCGTCGAGACGGTCGATAACCCGTTCTGCGGTGGCCATCTCGTTGGCGCCGGAAGCCAGCTTAACCCCCAGCCCGGAGGCCGCCTTGCCGTTAAAGCGGCTCAGGTAATCATACTTCTCGGCCCCCATCTCCACGGTGGCGACATCCCCCAGGCGCACCTCGGAGCCATCCTGATTGACACGCAGGGTGATGTCGCGGAACTGCTGGGGCGTTTGCAACAGCGACTGGGAGTTAATGGTGGCATTCAGTGCCTGTTTATCCACGGACGGCGTGCCCCCCAACTGACCCACCGCAATCTGGGCGTTCTGCGATTCAATGGCGTCGGTGACATCTTTCACGGTCATCTGGAAGCTGTTGAGCTTCGCCGGGTCGAGCCAGATGCGCATGGAGTACTGCGACCCGTAGGCGTCGATATCCCCCACGCCGTTGATACGGCTCAGCGGATCCTGAATATTACTGGCGACATAGTCGGCGATATCCTGCTTATCCATTGAACCGTCAGTGGAGACAAAGGCGATGGTCAGGATGTTGGTATCGCCGGTTTTACGCACCGTCACGCCCTGGTTTTGCACCGCCTGCGGCAGCTTACGCAAGGCTGACTGAAGCTGGTTTTGCACCTGCTGCACCGCTTCATCCGGGTCGGCGCCCGCGGTAAAGCTGAGCGTTATCGACGCCTGGCCGGTGGCGCTGCTCTGGGAGGACATGTACATCAGGTTGTCGAGGCCCGTCATATTCTGTTCAATCACCTGGGTAACGGTGTTCTCCAGAGTTTGTGCGGATGCCCCCGGATAGTTAGCCGTGATCCGCACGTTAGGTGGGGCCAGATCCGGGTACTGCTCAACAGGGAGAGAAAAAATAGCCAGCGTGCCGGTCAGGCACAATAAAATTGCCAGCACCCAGGCAAAAATGGGGCGATCGATGAAAAAATTCGCCATTAAAATAGGACCTCGTTTTGCTGCGCGTCGTCATTGTAGATAGCCCGCTTCACTCTAGCGGCAAGGGGGATGTCAAACGTGGAGAAATAAAGGAGATAATGTAAATTATCATGCGCTTTTTCCGCGCCATCGCCCTGGTGCAGCGGTGAGTATTGTTCATCTGCGTGGCTGACAGGCGATCCCCCGCCTGTTTTTACCGTTATTTACCCTCGGTTGCGGTCGAAGAACAAAAGCGCACGCTGACCTGGGTACCGCCAGCTGGCGGCTGTGAGAAGCTCAGGGTTCCCCCCAGCCGGTCGGCACGTTCACGCATAATGTTCAGACCGTAGTGGCCCGGAGGTTCGCTGGCATCACCAATGCCGATGCCGTTATCGCAAATTGTCACCGTGTGCTTGCCATCCGGGGCGGTGATGCAGCAGACCGTGATGTCGCTGGCCTGCGCATGCTTGATGGCGTTCAGTACCGCCTCCCGGACAATCTGCAACAGGTGGACCTGCATCTGTGCATCCAGCGCCAGAGACGAAAGCTGGCAGTCGAGAGTCAGCCGCGCAGCGGTCTGTTTTTGTAAGTCATCCAGCATCTCCTGCAACGCAGCCGGCAGATTGGCCTGGTTCAGCGTCAGGCGGAAGGTGGTAAGCAGCTCGCGCAGCTGGCGGTAGGCGGCATTCAGTGCCTGGGAAAAATCGGTAATGATCCCCTGCGCCGTTTCGTTTTCTTCCGGCACCGCATGTTTGAGCAGCGTCAGCTGGATCCGCAGATAAGAGAGCACTTGCGCCAGCGAATCATGCAGTTCGCGAGCAATAGTGGCGCGCTCCTCCATCAACAGCAGCTGGTGATAGTGCTTCTGCGCCTGGTTGGAAAAGAGGCCGCGGCCAAGCATCGTCGCCACGCTTTTCATCAGCGGCATCGGGACGGGGCGCTGCGCGCTTTGCCAGCGCAGCTCACCGAAGCGGGTCTCCATCATCACTACCGGCAGCACCTGGGTGTCGAGATGCAGTGCGGCTTCACCCTCCTGCATCTGCCAGCCGTCGCTGGTGTGCAGGGCCAGATACGTGATCCCGGTATATTCGCAAACAATGTGCAGGATGTGGCGGAAGCAGTGACTGTCAATCTTGTCGGTGTTCAACGCCTGGGAGCAGGTAAACAGCATCTCCAGCTGCTGGTGGGCTTCGTGCAGGTGGTGCGTCTTCTCTTCAACCGAAATCTCCAGCGAGCGGTACAGGGTGTGCAGCTCCGCCGACATATGGTTAAAGGTGCGGGAGAGCAGGCCAAGCTCATTGGAGAGATCGGTATTCGGCACCGGGGTATCAAAATGACCTTGTTCAATGCGCAAACTGGAGGTGACCAGGTGATTGAGCGGGGCGACAACCTGCTGGCGGATGCGGCGGAGGGTGACAAACACCAGCAGAAAAATACTGGCCCCACCGGCAAAGGAGATGGCGAAGACCAGGGTGATCTTACGTTCGGCATAGTGCTGCAGGGAGAGGACAAAGGCGTCGATACGCGCCACATACTCGTCCATCTGCGCCTGATACCAGGCGTAATCACCCTGAGCGAGTTTCTGATCCACCGCCTGCCACCGGATCTGCAGCTGGCGATAGCGCTGCTTAACCTCGTCCGGGACATACCAGCTGTTCAGGGTTTGCAGGGCAGGGGCGTCCAGGGTTTGTTGCCAGATCCGGCGATGAGGCACCAGGTCGACGCTGCCCCGCTGAATGTCGTAACCCAGGCGATAGCTCTGCATCCGTAACGAACCGGCCAGGTTGATGGCTTCAGCATCACGCTGGCCGCTGGCGAGCGTAAACAGCGCAATCGCGCTGGTCAGCAGCGACAGGGCAATGATGGAGAAAAAGGCCCGGGCAAGGCTGCGTGAAACAGGTTGTTTAACTCTCACCGGTCGCGTCCTGATAAGCATTTGTGCAAGGGAATGAAACGTAATTTCACCCGCGCTGAAATAAATTGATCTGATACAGGTTCAGGCGAAATATTTTCCGTTCCTGGGCAAATGAACATTGCCTGTTACCGTTGCGGTGGGTAAATACACTATTCCGTTAAAAGAATAAGGTTATCAGGGCCAGCAAGGGAACCGTCATGAACCGTTTTATTATGGCAAATAGCCAGCAATGTATTGGATGCTATGCCTGCGAGGTCGCTTGCGTCATGGCACATAATAATGAGCAACATGCCCTCAGCCAGCGCCATTTTACCCCGCGCATCACCGTGGTCAAAGAGGGCACTAAACAGAGCGCCGTAACCTGCCACCACTGTGAAAACGCCCCCTGCGCCCAGAGCTGCCCGAACGGGGCCATCAGCCGCATGCATGACAGTGTACAGGTGGATCAGCGCAAATGTATCGGCTGTAAAGCCTGTGTGGTTGCCTGCCCGTTTGGCACCATCGAGATTGTCACTACACCGCTGGCGGCTACCGCTCAGAAGTGCGATCTCTGCCTTGAGCGTCCGCAGGGGCCCGCCTGTGTGGCGAACTGCCCGGCGGATGCCCTGTCGTTGGTGACGCCCGATAACCTGAACCAGCTGGCTCGCGCCCGGCAACTGCGCACGGCGCGCCATGAGGCCCAGCCGTGGCAGACCCGGGCGGCGAGCGTGACCAGAACAGGTAGCAAACGCGAGCAGCTGGCAGCTACGCCCGCGCGTGGCGAGCCGGATAAGCTCACCCCTGAGGCGCGGGCGGGTAATTTCAACGAAATCTATCTGCCGTTCCGTCCGGCGCAGGCGAAGCGGGAAGCCGACCGATGCCTTACCTGCGGCGAGCACTCGGTATGCGAATGGACCTGCCCGCTGCACAATCATATCCCCCAGTGGATCGAACGGGTGAAAGCGGGGGATATCGCTGGGGCGGTCGAGCTCTCTCACCAGACCAACTGCCTGCCGGAAGTAACAGGCCGGGTCTGCCCGCAGGACAAACTGTGCGAAGGCGCCTGCACGGTGCGCGACGTGGCCGGGTCGGTGACCATTGGCAACATCGAACGCTATATCTCCGACCAGGCGCTGGCGAAAGGCTGGCGACCGGACCTGAGCCACGTTACGCCGGTCAATAAGCAGGTGGCCATCATCGGCGCTGGGCCCGCCGGGCTGGCGTGCGCTGACGCGTTGATCCGTCGCGGCGTCAGCGTCACGGTCTTTGACCGCCACCCGGAAATTGGCGGCCTGCTCACCTTCGGTATTCCGGCCTTTAAGCTGGATAAATCCCTGCTGGCCCGCCGCCGGGAGATCTTCACCGCCATGGGCATCCGCTTCGAACTGAACTGCGAGGTGGGTAAAGATATCCCGCTGGCGCAGCTGCTCAGCGAGTACGATGCCCTCTTTGTCGGGGTGGGAACCTATCGCTCAATGAAAGCGGGTATTCCCAATGAAGATGCGCCGGGCGTTTACGATGCGCTGCCGTTCCTGGTGGGCAATACCCGTCAGCTGATGGGGCTGCCGCCGTCGGTGGAAGAGCCCTTCGTCGATACCGCCGGACTCAACGTCGTGGTGCTGGGTGGCGGCGATACGGCGATGGACTGTGTGCGCACCGCTCTGCGCCACGGAGCGGCGAATGTCACCTGCGCCTATCGCCGGGATGAGGCCAATATGCCGGGCTCGAAAAAAGAGGTTAAAAACGCCAGAGAAGAGGGCGCGACCTTTGAGTTTAACGTCCAGCCGGTGGAGCTCACCCTCGATGACGCCGGGCGGGTCAACGGCATCCGCCTGCTGCGCACCCGGCTGGGTGAGCCGGATGCGCAGGGACGCCGTCGTCCGGAGCCCATCGAGGGCAGCGAGTTTGTGATGCCTGCCGGGGCGGTGATTATGGCCTTTGGCTTTAACCCGCATGCGATGCCCTGGCTACAGGCGCAGGGGGTTGAGGTGGATGACTGGGGCAGGATTGCGGCAAGCGTGGAATCGCGCTATCGCTACCAGACCAGCAACCCGCAGATATTTGCCGGTGGCGACGCGGTGCGGGGAGCCGATCTGGTGGTAACGGCGATGGCGGAAGGGCGACACGCCGCCCTGGGGATCGCCGACTGGCTTGGGGTCGCTTCTCCCACCGAACATTAACCCGACGGGCGACAAGGCGGGTTTCGCAGCGTAGTATGGCCAGTATTGAGCGCAACGGAGCCCGTATTACCGTGAAAATTGAATTAATTAAAGACAAGTGCCTTTCGGATAACTATTTCATCCTGCGCAACCTGACCTACGATCTGACGCGGCGTAACGGTGAGGTGGTGCGCCACAAACGCGAAGTTTACGATCGGGGTAACGGTGCCACGGTCCTGCTTTACAACCGTGAGAAGCAGAGCGTGGTGTTGATTCGCCAGTTCCGCATTGCCACTTGGGTGAATGGCAACCCCGACGGGCGCCTGATTGAAACCTGTGCCGGACTGCTGGATAACGATGAGCCGGAAGTGTGCATTCGCAAAGAGGCGATTGAAGAGACCGGCTTTGTCGTCGGCGAGGCACGCAAAGTTTTTGAGCTCTATATGTCTCCGGGCGGCGTAACGGAAATCGTCCATTTCTTCGTGGCGGAATACAGCGACGCCCGGCGCGCCGGAGAGGGCGGGGGCATCGAAGATGAGGAGATCGAGGTGCTGGAGCTGCCCTTTGCTCAGGCATTATCGATGATACAATCGGGTGAAATACGGGACGGCAAAACGGTGATATTATTACAGTATTTGCAAAGTTCCGGGTTAATGGCTTGATCTTGTTGCCGTTAATAAGATGTATTCAGAATAAATCTATCCGATAAATCTGATTGAGCAACCCCGGTCTGAGCAGGAAGATACGCTCTGTCTGTTCAGCTATTGCTTCCGGGATCCTGCTATTCATGCGTCACTGCCTTTTACTTGTTTTCATGCTCAGCGTGCTGCCCGCGACGTTAGCCCGGGCAGCACCTGCACAGCGGTCGTTTATCGACTGGCAGGTGACCTGCAACAACCAGAACTTTTGCATCGCCCGTAATACCGGCGAACATCACGGGCTGGTGATGACCTTAAGCCGCAGCGCGGGTGCAAAAACTGACGCGCTGCTGCGCATCGATCTCGGTGGGCTGGCAACGCCCGATCCTAAACAGCCCGCCATTGCTCCCCGCTTGCTGCTCGACGGCGAGCCGTTGCAGCTTGGCCCCCCGCACTGGCAAATCACCCCCTGGCGTCTGACGACCGACCATGCCGCCACCATTACTGCCCTGCTGACTACGCTTCAGCAAAAAAGGGTCATCACGCTCGCTGGTGGCAAGCAGGTCATCTCCCTGGATGGGATGAAAGAGGCGCTACAGTTTATTGATGCCCAGCAAAAGCGTGGCGGAAGCGAAACCGCGTGGATCAACAAAGGGGCGCAACCCCCGCTGAGCGTACCGCCCGCACCGGCGCTAAAAGAGGTGGCCGTGGTAAACCCGACGCCGACGCCGCTCACTCGCGAGGAGCGCAGCGATCTGCTCGACTATGGCACCTGGCGTATCAACAACAGCCAGTGTTCACTTGACCCGGCGCGTCGTGAAGTGCGGGTCACCGCCCTGACGGATGACAAAGCGCTGCTGATGGTTGGCTGCGAGGCGGGGGCGTACAACACCGTCGATTTGGCCTGGCTGGTCTCACGCAAAAAGCCGTTTGCTTCCCATGCGGTACGTCTGCGCCTGCCGTTTGTTCCCGCCAGCGACAGCAGCGAGATGGAGTTAATGAACGCCAGTTTTGATGAGAAGAGCCGCGAGCTGACAACCCTTGCGCTGGGACGCGGGATTGCCGACTGCGGTATCCAGACGCGCTGGCGTTTTACCGGTCAGCGCTTCCGTCTGGTACGGTATGCGGAAGAGCCAAGCTGTGATAACTGGCATGGGCCGGATGCATGGCCGACGTTGTGGATAACGCGCTAAAATGCCGGGTGGCGCTGCGCTAACCCGGCCCACGGATGACGTTAACCTTCCAGGCCCGGCAAGCACAGCGCCGCCGGGCAAACCCCTTACAGTAAGGCCTGCGCCTTCTCGACCACATTCTCCACCGTAAAGCCGAAGAACGGGAACAGCTTCTCGGCCGGGGCGGATTCACCGTAGCCGGTCATGCCGACAATCTTCCCTTTCAGCCCGACATATTTGTACCAGTAGTCCGCGATACCCGCTTCCACCGCCACACGGGCCGTCACGTCTGATGGCAGCACCGACTCGCGGTACTCTTCATCCTGAGCATCAAAGATATCCGTTGAAGGCAGCGACACCACCCGTACTGCATGGCCTTCGGCGGTGAGCTTCTCCGCCGCCTTGACGGTGATCTCCATCTCCGAACCGGTCGCAATCAAAATCAGATCCGGCTTGCCGCCGCTGTCTTTCAGGATATACCCCCCGCGGGCAATATTTTTCACCTGTTCCGGGGTACGCTCGATCTGCGCCAGGTTCTGGCGGGAGAGGATCAGCGCCGTCGGGCCGTTGTGGCGCTCTATCGCCAGCTTCCAGCCGACAGCGGCTTCAACCTGATCGCACGGTCGCCAGGTGCTGAAGTTCGGCGTCAGACGCAGGCTGGCCAGCTGTTCCACCGCCTGGTGAGTTGGGCCATCTTCCCCCAGACCGATGGAGTCGTGGGTATAAACCATGATTTGCCGGGCCTTCATCAGTGCCGCCATACGCGCGGCGTTACGCGCATACTCCACAAACATCAGGAAGGTGGCGGTATAAGGCACAAACCCGCCGTGGTGGGCGATACCGTTGGCAATAGCGGTCATGCCGAACTCGCGCACCCCGTAGTGGATGTAGTTCCCGGCGATATCTTCCTTGAGCGAGGTCGAGCCCGACCAGATAGTCAGGTTACTCGGTGCCAGGTCCGCCGAGCCGCCGAGCAGCTCCGGCAGGATCGGGCCAATAGCGTTAAGGACGTTTTGCGAGGCCTTACGGGTGGCGATTTTCGCCGGATTAGCCTGTAAATTCTCAATCAGCGCCTGGGTGGTCTCTTCCCAGTTTTCAGGCAGGCCACCCCCCATGCGACGGCTGAACTCTGCCGCCAGCTCCGGATGGGCTTTCTGATAGGCAGCAAATTTGTCGTTCCAGGCCGCCTGCGCTTTTTCGCCCTCTTCACGGGCATCCCAGGCTTTGTAGATCTCTTTAGGGATCTCAAAGGCCGGGTATTTCCAGCCCAGCTTCTGCCGCGTCAGAGCTACTTCCTCTTCCCCCAGCGCCGCGCCGTGGGACTCTTCTTTGCCGGCTTTGTTCGGGGAACCAAATCCGATGACCGTGCGACAGATTATCAGCGACGGTTTATCGGTTACGCTTTGCGCTTCCTGAATGGCCGCTTTCAGTGCCTCTGGATCGTGGCCGTCAATCTCATGCACCACGTGCCAGTTATAGGCCTCAAAGCGTTTGGCCGTGTCGTCGGTGAACCAACCCTCGGTTTCGCCGTCGATGGAGATGCCGTTGTGATCGTAGAAGCCGATCAGCTTGCCCAGGCCCAGCGTGCCCGCCAGGGAACAGACCTCGTGCGAGATCCCCTCCATCAGACAGCCATCGCCCATAAAGACATAGGTATGGTGATCGACAATCTCATGTCCCGGCTGGTTAAACTGCGCCGCCAGCGTGCGCTCGGCAATCGCCAGCCCGACCGCATTCGCCAGCCCCTGACCGAGCGGCCCGGTGGTGGTTTCAACCCCTGGCGTATAACCCAGTTCCGGGTGCCCCGGCGTTTTTGAGTGCAGCTGACGGAAGTTTTTCAACTCCTCAAGCGGCAGGTTATAGCCGGAGAGGTGCAGCAGGCTATAAAGCAGCATCGAGGCGTGACCGTTAGAGAGAATAAAGCGGTCGCGGTCATACCACGTCGGATCGTTAGGGTTATGTTTCAGGAAGTCGTTCCACAACACTTCGGCAATATCGGCCATGCCCATCGGCGCGCCTGGGTGACCGGAATTGGCTTTTTGCACGGCATCCATGCTGAGGGCGCGAATGGCATTGGCTAACTCTTTACGGGACATAGTTCACTCCATGGCAAGGTTACAGTTTGGCGGCAAGCAGATCTTCGAGTTTGCGCTGGTCGACCGCAAAAAGACGGATCCCTTCTGACAGCTTCTCGACCGCCATGGCGTCCTGATTATGCTCCCAGCGGAATTCGGCTTCGGTCATGGGTTTGGGTTTTGGCAGCACCGTGGAGGAGGGCACCAGACGGCGAATAACCGGCTCATCTTTCTCCTGCAACTCTTTCAGCAGGTTAGGGGAGATGGTCAGGCGGTCGCAGCCGGTGAGGGCCAGGATCTGTTCGGTCCGGCGGAAGCTGGCGCCCATCACGATGGTTTCGTAGCGGTGTTGCTTATAGTAATCGTAGATATTGCGAACGGATTTTACGCCGGGATCCTCATCCACCACATAGGGGTCCATCGGCTGGCGGGCCTGATACCAGTCGTAGATACGCCCGACGAACGGTGAAACCAGATGCACCCCGGCTTCGGCGCAGGCACGCGCCTGAGCGAAGGAGAAGAGCAGGGTCAGGTTACAGTTGATCCCCTCTTTCTCCAGCACTTCGGCCGCGCGGATCCCCTCCCAGGTGGAGGCCAGCTTGATCAGAATGCGCGATTTCTCCACATCCTGCTCCTCGTAGAGCTGCACAATCTGCCGCGCTTTGGCGATGCTCTTCTCCTGGTCGAACGACAGCCGGGCGTCCACTTCGGTAGAGACGCGCCCCGGAATACTTTTCAGAATTTCGCTACCGATATTCACCGCCAGTTTGTCGCTGGCCTCGGCAACCTGTTGCTCTTTGGTCTTCCCGCGGGCTTTACCAAACGTAATAGCGTCGTCAATCAGGTGCGAGAAGTGCTCAAGCCCGGCGGCTTTCAGCAGCAGCGACGGGTTGGTGGTCGCATCCTGGGGTTGATAATGGCGAATAGACTCGATATCACCGCTGTCAGCCACGACTGTGGTGAATTGTTTGATGCCGTCTAGTTGGTTCATAAATGATGACTCCTTGAAAATAAAAGAGTTGGTGGAGTGTGTTAGATCACACTTCTGCGAAATTCGCGATGGACTTAACAAAAAAGCATAGCAGACGGACATGGTCTTGCTTCGCTGGGCAGGTAACATGATTGTTATAAATTGATAACAATTTTTGTTTTTGGATAGTGAGACTTTGGCACCCTTCAAAGTTTGAACCGCGGTCAGCAGCGATACTATCCGCCACCCTGGGTGAACTCAGACCATAACAACATCACCCATTTTGAACGACACGTGAAAGGAACCTTACAATGGACGATCAGTTGAAACAGAGTGCCCTCGATTTTCATGAATTCCCTGTACCCGGCAAAATTCAGGTCTCCCCCACCAAGCCTCTCGCCACCCAGCGCGACCTGGCGTTAGCCTACTCGCCGGGCGTGGCCGCGCCCTGTCTTGAAATCGAAAAAGATCCGCTGGCGGCCTACAAATACACCGCCCGCGGCAACCTGGTGGCGGTGATCTCCAACGGCACCGCGGTGCTGGGGCTGGGGAATATCGGAGCGCTGGCCGGTAAACCGGTGATGGAAGGCAAGGGCGTACTGTTTAAGAAATTTGCCGGTATCGACGTGTTCGATATTGAAGTGGATGAGCTCGACCCGGATAAATTTATCAACGTGGTGGCCGCGCTGGAGCCGACCTTTGGCGGCATCAACCTTGAGGACATCAAAGCGCCGGAATGTTTCTACATCGAGCAGAAACTGCGCGAGCGGATGAACATTCCGGTATTCCACGACGACCAGCACGGAACCGCCATCATCAGCACCGCCGCTATCCTCAATGGCCTGCGGGTGGTGGAGAAAAACCTCTCTGACGTGCGCATGGTGGTCTCCGGTGCGGGTGCGGCAGCTATCGCCTGTATGAACCTGCTGGTGGCGCTGGGGATGCAGAAGCACAACATTGTGGTCTGCGACTCCAAAGGCGTTATTTATAAAGGCCGCGAAGCCAATATGGCGGAGACCAAAGCTGCCTACGCCGTGGAGGATGACGGCAGGCGCACTCTGGCAGAGGTGGTGGAGGGCGCAGATATCTTCCTTGGCTGCTCGGGCCCGAAAGTGCTGAACGAAGAGATGGTGATGAAGATGGCGCGCGCGCCGTTAATCCTCGCCCTGGCCAACCCGGAGCCGGAGATCCTGCCCCCGCTGGCGAAAGCGGTACGCCCGGATGCCATTATCTGTACCGGTCGTTCAGACTACCCAAACCAGGTGAACAACGTTCTCTGCTTCCCGTTCATCTTCCGCGGGGCGCTGGACGTCGGCGCGACCGCCATCAACGAAGAGATGAAGCTGGCAGCGGTTCACGCCATTGCCGAGCTGGCCCATGCGGAGCAGAGCGAAGTGGTGGCCTCCGCCTATGGCGATCAGGATCTGAGCTTTGGCCCGGATTACATTATTCCGAAGCCGTTCGATCCGCGTCTAATTGTCAAAATTGCGCCAGCGGTGGCGAAAGCGGCGATGGATTCCGGCGTGGCAACACGCCCGATCGCCGACTTTGATGCCTACGTCGATAAACTCACCGAATTCGTCTACAAAACCAACCTGTTCATGAAGCCGATCTTCTCCCAGGCGCGCGCGGACGCAAAACGCGTGGTGCTGGCGGAAGGGGAGGAGGCGCGCGTCCTGCACGCCACTCAGGAGCTGGTAAGCCTGGGGCTGGCGAAGCCGATCCTGATTGGTCGTCCGAGCGTGATCGAGATGCGTATCCAGAAGCTGGGTCTGCAGATCAAGCCAGGCGTCGATTTCGAGATCGTCAACAATGAATCCGATCCACGCTTCAAGGAGTACTGGAGCGAGTACTACAGCATCATGAAGCGCCGGGGGATCACCCAGGAGCAGGCGCAGCGGGCGGTGATCGGCAACACCACGGTGATCGGGGCGATCATGGTGCACCGCGGTGAAGCCGACGCGCTGATCTGCGGCACCATCGGTGAGTACCATGAGCACTTCAGCGTGGTGCAGGAGATCTTCGGCTATCGCGACAACGTGCATACTGCCGGGGCGATGAATGCGCTGCTGCTGCCAAGCGGTAACACCTTTATTGCCGATACCTACGTTAACGACGATCCGACCCCGGAACAGCTGGCGGAAATTACGGTGATGGCGGCGGAAACGGTGCGTCGCTTCGGTATCGAACCGAAGGTGGCGCTGCTGTCGCACTCCAACTTTGGCTCATCCAAATCGGCTGCCGCCTGCAAAATGCGCCAGACGCTGGCGCTGGTGCGCGAGCGCGCGCCGGAGCTGATGATCGACGGGGAGATGCATGGCGATGCCGCGCTGGTGGAGAGCATCCGTAACGAGCGGATGCCGGACAGCCCGCTGAAAGGCTCTGCCAACGTACTGATCATGCCGAACGTGGAAGCGGCGCGTATCAGCTACAACCTGCTGCGCGTCTCCAGTTCAGAAGGGGTGACCGTCGGGCCGGTGTTGATGGGGGTGGCGAAACCGGTGCATGTATTAACCCCGATTGCCTCGGTGCGCCGTATCGTGAACATGGTGGCGCTGGCGGTGGTTGAGGCGCAGACGCAGCCGCTGTAGTGGGTAAGTGTCGGGTGGCACTTTCGCTTACCCGACCTGTAGGTCGGGCAAGCGCAGCGCTGCCTGGGGTTAAACCCAGTCGCGAACCTTAATAAAATCCTTCAGGGCAGCCTCCGGGCTGCCTTCTTTTGGCTCATAGCTGTACTCCCAGCGCACCAGCGGCGGCATCGACATCAGAATCGACTCCGTGCGCCCGCCGGTTTGCAGACCGAACAGCGTCCCGCGGTCCCAGACCAGGTTAAACTCCACGTAGCGCCCGCGGCGATAGAGCTGGAACTCGCGCTCGCGCACCCCGTAATTGTGGTTTTTCCGCCGCTCGACAATCGGCAGGTACGCATCGGTATAGCCCTTGCCCACAGCCTGCATAAAGCGGAACGCGGTATCAAAATCGGGGGTGTTGAGATCGTCAAAGAACAGCCCGCCAATGCCGCGCTGCTCGTCGCGATGCTTCAGGTAAAAATAGTCGTCGCACCACTTCTTGTATTTCGGATAGACCTCGTCGCCAAAAGGCTGACACAGATCGCGGGCGGTCTGGTGCCAGTGCACCGCGTCCTCTTCAAAGCCGTAATAAGGCGTTAAGTCGAAGCCGCCACCGAACCACCACACCGGCTCAGCACCCGGTTTTTCGGCGATAAAAAAGCGCACATTAGCGTGGCTGGTCGGTACAAAGGGGTTATGCGGGTGCACCACCAGCGAGACGCCCATTGCCTCAAAGCTGCGGCCTGCCAGCTCCGGGCGGTGCGCGGTGGCCGAGGCGGGCATCGCGTCGCCGTGGACGTGGGAGAAGTTAACCCCGGCCTGCTCGAAGACGCCGCCGTTGCGCAGTACGCGGCTGCGTCCGCCGCCACCGGCCTCGCGCTGCCACTCGTCCTGCTGGAATTCACCGCCATCGACGGCGCTCAGTTTCTGGCAAATGTCATCCTGCAGTTGCAGCAGAAAGGTTTTAACCAGCTGTGCATTGGGTTTCATCAACGTTTCCTGGAGTGCGCTTTCTGGTTATCGAACCAGTTAAAGTAACTGATAATGCCGGAGGCAATCGCGTTGGCGATCTTCTGGCGAAACGCCGTCGTGCCGAGCAGACGCTCCTCTTCCGGGTTGGTAATAAAAGAGGTTTCCACCAGTACTGATGGGATCGACGGCGATTTCAACACCACAAACGCCGCCTGCTCGGTGCCTTTACTGTGCAGACGGTGTACCGGCTTAATCTTCTTCAGAATATGCGAGCCGAGCGTCAGGCTGTTTTTGATGGTATCCGTCTGAACAAGGTCAAACAGCACCTGCTGCAGGAGATGATCTTTGTCGGTGGTTTTCTTTCCGGCCACTTCATCCGCGCGGTTTTCCCGGTCGGAGAGGTATTTTGCCATGGCGCTACTGGCGCCGCGGTTGGAGAGGGCAAATACCGATGCCCCCGCCGCCGACGGGTTAGTAAAGCCGTCGGCATGTATCGACATAAACAGATCCGCGCCGTGCTTGTGGGCGATCTCCACGCGGTCGTACAGCGGAATGAAGGTGTCGCCGGTGCGGGTCAGGCGGGCGTCAATGCCGTTGTTGCGTAAAATCGACCGGACATTTTTTGCAATTGCCAGCACAACGTGTTTTTCTTTCGATCCGTTTCTGCCAATGGCGCCGGTATCAATGCCGCCGTGACCCGGATCGAGCATCACCAGACGCTTCGCGCCGGGTTTTTTGGTTTTGGGTTTACTGTGTCCGTTACTGGTTTTGAGCGTGCTCTCGTCTTTTGCCTGAGCCTGCTTTGCGATGCCCGTTAACGTTAAGGCCGCCAGCCCCGCTTTGAGAACCTGACGACGCGATGTGAGTGCTTTTAATGGTTTGAATGTGCTCATGCGGCCTGAATTGTAAAAATTGGGGTCCTGGTGTTATATCGTATCGTCTTTTCCGTTACGACAGTCCATGTGGCGAATTGTTTTACTTTTCATTTCAATACGTGACAAAGTGCCATTATGCCAAATTTTCAGGCGTTTTTCGCGGGATATTGGCGAAAGCGGGCGTTCGCGTCATAATCACTGTTTTTGAACCCAAAAAGGCGGTTAATACCATGGAGATACGTGTTTTTCGCCAGGCAGACTTCGAAGAGGTGATCACTCTCTGGGAGCGCTGCGAGCTCCTGCGACCGTGGAACGATCCGGAGATGGACATCGAGCGCAAGCTCAATCATGACGTCAGCCTGTTTTTGGTGGCGGAGGTGAACGGCGAAGTGGTAGGCACCGTAATGGGCGGCTACGACGGGCATCGCGGCTCGGCGTACTATCTGGGCGTGCACCCGGAGTTTCGCGGGCGTGGTATCGCCAACGCGCTGCTCAATCGTCTGGAAAAGAAACTGATCGCCCGCGGCTGTCCAAAAATTCAGATCATGGTGCGGGAAGATAACGACATGGTACTGGGTATGTACGAGCGTCTTAACTATGAACATGCCGACGTGCTGACGCTGGGCAAGCGCCTGATAGAAGATGAAGAGTATTGATTTTCACCCGGGCGACTATGACAGCTATGGCCGGGTACGCCTGCCGTTTCTGTTCTGGTGCGTGCTGCTCCTTCAGGCGCGCACCTGGGTGCTGTTCGTGCTGGCTGGCGCCTCCCGGGATCAGGGCAACACGCTGCTGAGCCTGTTTTATCCCGATCGCAATAACTTCTGGCTCGGGCTGCTGCCGGGGCTCCCGGCAGTAGTTGCCTTTTTACTGAGCGGGCGGCGTCATCTCTGGCCGCGCCTGTGGCGTGCGCTGCACGGGCTGCTTATCCTTGCCCAGGGTGTGTTGCTGTGCTGGCAGCCGCTGCTGTGGCTGAACGGCGAAGCCCTGAGCGGCCCAGGCATTGCGCTGGTGGTGGCCGATATTGTGGCGCTGCTGTGGCTGCTGACCCATCCCCGTCTGCGCGCCTGTTTCACCCCCGAGAAAGATTAAACGGCACTTTTTAGCGATGCTGTACTCCAACAAGCGTTCAAATAACCAGAAAGGAACTCCCGATGAAATCGCTGCGTTTACTGTTATGTGCCCTCCCCGTTGTCCTGACGGGCTGCTCAACGCTTTCCGCCGTTAACTGGTCTGCGGCTTATCCCTGGAACTGGTTCGGCTCATCCAGCGATGTGACTGAGCAGGGGGTGGGCAACCTCACCGCCGCCACGCCGCTGGAACAGAGCGCCATCGAATCGGCATTAGGCGGTGATTACCGGCTGCGCAGCGGCATGAAAACCGAGAACGGCAACATTGTGCACTATTACGAAGCACTGAAAGATGACCAACTGGCCCTGGTGATTAACGGTAATAAAGAGACGGTGACGCGCATCGAGGTGCTGGATAGCGACATCGAAACTGACACTGGGGTGAAGATCGGTACTCCGTTCAGCGACCTCTATCAGAAAGCCTACGGCAACTGCGCGAGCGCCCCTGCAGAAGAGGGGGTGGCGGTAGAGTGCAAGGCGGAAGGCAGCCAGCATATCAGCTATGAGTTCAGCGGAACCTGGAATGGCCCGCAAGGGTTAATGCCCTCTGACGACACCCTGAAAAACTGGAAAGTCAGCAAAATTATCTGGCAGCAGTAAATTGCGCCTGGACAAGCCGCCTCGCTGAAAAAGCGGGTATAATCGCCGCCAACCATGCCACGACTTCGTGGCATCTTTTTTTCAGGAGGAGCGATGTCTCAGGTTCAGAGTGGCATTTTGCCAGAACATTGCCGCGCGGCGATTTGGATCGAAGCCAATGTCAAAGGGGATGTTGATGCCCTGCGTGCGGCCAGCAAAGTCTTTATTGATAACGTGGCCACCTTCCAGGCCAAATTCCCGGATGCCCACTGCGGCGCAGTGGTGGCATTTGGTCACAACGTCTGGCGTCAGCTGAGCGGCGGAGAAGGGGCCGAAGAGTTGAAAGACTTTGTCCCTTACGGTAAAGGTCTGGCTCCGGCCACCCAGTACGACGTGCTGATCCATATTCTCTCTCTGCGTCACGACGTGAACTTCTCCATCGCCCAGGCTGCGATGGCTGCCTTTGGCGACTGCGTTGAAGTAAAAGAAGAGATCCACGGTTTCCGCTGGGTGGAAGAGCGCGATCTGAGTGGCTTTGTTGACGGCACCGAAAATCCGGCAGGGGACGAGATCCGTCGTGAAGTCGCGGTGATCAAAGAGGGCGTGGACGCGGGCGGCAGTTACGTCTTCGTCCAGCGCTGGGAGCACAACCTCAAACAGCTCAACCGCATGAGCGTACACGACCAGGAGATGATGATTGGCCGCACCAAAGAGGCCAATGAAGAGATCGACGGCGACGATCGCCCGGCGACCTCTCACCTGAGCCGTGTGGATCTGAAAGAGGATGGCAAAGGGCTGAAGATTGTCCGCCAGAGCCTGCCGTATGGTACCGCCAGCGGCATACACGGCCTCTACTTCTGCGCCTACTGCGCGCGTCTGTATAACATTGAACAGCAGCTGCTGAGCATGTTTGGCGATACCGACGGCAAGCGCGACGCGATGCTGCGTTTCACCAAACCGGTGACCGGCGGCTACTACTTTGCGCCATCCATCGAGCGTCTGCTGGCATTATAAAACGGCACTCCTTTCACAGGCCGGGCAAGCGTAAGCGCCACCCGGCACTTTTCCCGCACCCTTATTCCCTTTTCTGCTTCCAAATCACTAAACGGTATATAAAACCGTTACTCCTTTAGTACGCGTTATAAATATCATGACCCTGAGAAAAACATCACATCTTAAGGGTGCGCAATGGCCATTACTGTACTGAAAAAAGGATCTCTGGTGCTGGCAGCTTCAGTGTTGCTGGTCGCGCAGGCGCAGGCAACCGAGCTGCTGAACAGCTCCTATGATGTCTCGCGCGAGCTGTTTGCCGCCCTGAACCCGCCCTTCGAACAGCAGTGGGCGAAAGAGAATAACGGCGATAAGCTGACCATTAAGCAGTCTCATGCCGGCTCGTCGAAACAGGCGCTGGCCATTCTGCAGGGGCTGAAGGCCGATGTGGTCACCTATAACCAGGTCACTGATGTGCAGATCCTGCACGATAAAGGCAAGCTGATCCCGGCCAACTGGCAGAGCCGTCTGCCGAACAACAGCTCGCCGTTCTACTCAACCATGGGCTTCCTGGTACGTAAGGGCAACCCAAAGAACATCCACGACTGGAACGACCTGGTGCGTTCTGACGTGAAGCTGATCTTCCCGAACCCGAAAACCTCCGGCAACGCCCGTTACACTTACCTGGCCGCCTGGGGCGCCGCAGACAAAGCGGACGGCAACGATAAAGCCAAAACTGAACAGTTCATGACCCAGTTCCTGAAAAACGTTGAAGTGTTTGATACCGGCGGTCGCGGTGCCACCACCACCTTCGCGGAACGCGGTCTGGGCGATGTGCTGATCAGCTTTGAATCGGAAGTGAACAACATCCGTAAGCAGTACGAAGCCCAGGGCTTTGAAGTGGTTATCCCGAAAACCAACGTTCTGGCGGAGTTCCCGGTAGCGTGGGTGGATAAAAATATCGAAGCCAACGGCACGGAGAAGGCGGCAAAAGCCTATCTCAACTATCTCTACAGCCCGCAGGCGCAGACGGTGATCACCGATTACTACTATCGCGTGAATAACCCGGACGTGATGAACAAGCTGAAAGACAAATTCCCGCAGACCGAGCTGTTCCGCGTGGAAGAGCACTTTGGTGCCTGGCCTGAGGTGATGAAAACCCATTTCGCCAGCGGCGGTGAGTTAGACAAACTGTTGGCGGCGGGGCGTAAGTAATGTTTGCAGTTTCCTCCAGACGTGTGCTGCCGGGCTTTACCTTAAGCCTCGGGACCAGCCTGCTGTTCGTCTGTCTCATTTTGTTATTACCGCTCAGCGCGCTGGTGGTCCAGCTCTCTGAGATGAGCTGGTCCCAGTACTGGGAGGTGATCAGCAATCCGCAGGTGGTGGCGGCCTATAAAGTGACGCTGCTGTCGGCGTTTGTCGCCTCCCTGTTTAACGGCGTGTTCGGCCTGCTGATGGCGTGGATCTTAACTCGCTACCGTTTTCCGGGCCGCACGCTGCTGGATGCGCTGATGGATTTACCCTTCGCGCTGCCCACCGCGGTGGCGGGCCTGACTCTGGCCTCGCTGTTTTCCGTCAACGGTTTTTACGGCGAGTGGCTGGCGAAGTTTGATATCAAAGTGACCTATACCTGGCTCGGCATTGCGGTGGCGATGGCCTTTACCAGCATCCCGTTTGTGGTGCGAACCGTGCAGCCGGTACTGGAAGAGTTAGGCCCGGAATATGAAGAGGCGGCAGAAACGCTGGGCGCAACGCGCTGGCAGAGCTTCCGCAAGGTGGTACTGCCTGAGCTTTCTCCGGCCCTGCTGGCGGGCGTGGCGCTGTCGTTCACCCGCAGCCTCGGTGAGTTTGGCGCGGTGATTTTTATCGCCGGTAACATCGCGTGGAAAACCGAAGTGACCTCGCTGATGATTTTTGTTCGCCTGCAGGAGTTTGATTACCCGGCGGCGAGCGCCATTGCCTCGGTGATCCTGGCGGCATCGCTGCTGCTGCTGTTCTCGATTAACACTCTGCAAAGTCGCTTTGGTCGACGCGTGGTAGGTCACTGATGGCGGAAATCACTCAATTGAAACGCTACGACGCTCCCCGTATCAACTGGGGAAAATGGGTGCTGATTGGCACCGGCGTGCTGGTATCGGCCTTCATTCTGGTCGTGCCGATGGTCTATATCTTTGTCCAGGCGTTCAGTAAAGGGATTATGCCCGCGCTGCACAATCTGGCCGACCCGGACATGCTGCATGCCATCTGGCTGACGGTAATGATTGCGCTTATCACCGTGCCGGTGAACCTGGTGTTCGGTGTTCTGCTGGCCTGGCTGGTCACCCGCTTTAACTTCCCGGGCCGCCAGCTGCTGCTGACCCTGCTGGACATTCCATTTGCGGTTTCACCGGTGGTGGCCGGTCTGGTCTATCTGCTCTTCTACGGCTCCAACGGCCCGCTGGGCGGCTGGCTGGATGAGCATAACCTGCAGATCATGTTCGCCTGGCCGGGCATGGTGCTGGTTACGATATTTGTCACCTGTCCGTTTGTGGTACGTGAGCTGGTGCCGGTGATGTTAAGCCAGGGCAGCAACGAAGACGAAGCGGCGGTGCTGCTGGGCGCATCCGGCTGGCAGATGTTCCGCCGCGTCACCCTGCCGAATATCCGCTGGGCGCTGCTCTATGGCGTAGTGTTGACGAACGCCCGTGCAATTGGCGAGTTCGGGGCCGTTTCTGTTGTATCCGGCTCCATTCGCGGTGAAACCCTGTCGCTGCCGTTACAGATTGAACTGCTGCAGCAGGACTACAACACCATCGGCTCCTTTACCGCCGCAGCGTTGCTGACGCTGATGGCTATTTTGACCCTGTTTTTGAAGAGTGTGGTGCAGTGGCGTTTAGAGAATCAGGAAAAACGTCAGCATCAGGAGGGAAATCATGAGCATTGAGATTGCCAATATTAAGAAGTCTTTTGGTCGCACCCAGGTGCTGAATGATATCTCGCTGGATATCCCTTCCGGACAAATGGTGGCGCTGCTGGGGCCGTCTGGCTCCGGTAAAACCACGCTGCTGCGTATCATCGCCGGTCTCGAGCATCAGACCAGCGGGCACATCCGCTTCCACGGCACTGACGTGAGCCGCCTGCATGCCCGCGACCGTAAAGTGGGCTTTGTGTTCCAGCATTACGCCCTGTTCCGCCACATGACGGTGTTCGATAACATCGCCTTTGGCCTGACGGTGCTGCCGCGTCGTGAACGTCCGGACGCCGCCACCATCAAGGCGAAAGTTACCAAACTGCTGGAGATGGTGCAGCTGGCTCACCTGGCTGATCGTTATCCGGCGCAGCTCTCCGGCGGCCAGAAACAGCGTGTGGCCCTGGCGCGCGCCCTCGCCGTTGAGCCGCAAATCCTGCTGCTGGATGAACCCTTTGGCGCGCTGGATGCGCAGGTGCGTAAAGAGCTTCGCCGCTGGCTGCGTCAGCTGCATGAGGAGCTGAAATTCACCAGCGTCTTCGTGACCCACGATCAGGAAGAGGCGATGGAAGTGGCCGACCGGGTGGTGGTAATGAGCCAGGGGAATATCGAACAGGTTGATGAGCCTGAGCAGCTCTGGCGTGAACCGGCGACCCGCTTCGTGCTGGAGTTTATGGGTGAAGTGAACCGACTGCACGGCAATATCCGCGGCGGCCAGTTCCATGTCGGGGCCCACCGCTGGCCGCTGGGTTACACCCCTGGCTATCAGGGGCCGGTCGATCTCTTCCTGCGTCCGTGGGAAGTGGATGTCAGCCGTCGCACCAGTCTCGACTCGCCGCTGCCGGTCCAGGTGCTGGAAGCCAGCCCGAAAGGTCATTACACCCAACTGGTCGTCCAGCCGCTGGGCTGGTACAACGAACCGCTGACGGTGGTGATGCGCGACGAGGAGCCGCCGCACCGCGGTGAACGCCTGTTTGTCGGCCTGCAACATGCGCGCATTTACCATGATAAGGATCGCATCGAGACGCGGGGAGATCTTGCTCTGGCGGAATCTGCCTGATAGGTTAACGCCACGTAGTTTTGCCGGGTGGCGCTGCGCTTACCCGGCCTACGATATGCTCTGTGTAGGCCCGGTAAGCGTCAGCGCCACCGGGCTTTTTATTGGACAGCGGTCATGAACACATTAGAACAAACCATCGGCAACACCCCTCTGATCAAGCTGCAACGGATGGGGCCGGATAACGGCAGCGAAATCTGGATCAAACTGGAAGGCAACAACCCGGCGGGTTCGGTGAAGGATCGTGCCGCGCTGTCGATGATTGTCCAGGCGGAAAAGCGCGGTGAAATCAAGCCCGGCGATGTGCTGATCGAGGCGACCAGCGGGAACACCGGCATTGCGCTGGCCATGATCGCCGCCCTCAAAGGCTATCGCATGAAGCTGCTGATGCCGGACAACATGAGCCAGGAGCGCCGTGCCGCGATGCGGGCCTATGGTGCCGAGTTAATTCTGGTCAGTAAAGAGCAGGGTATGGAGGGGGCTCGCGATCTGGCCCTTGAGATGGCGAACCGGGGCGAAGGTAAGCTGCTGGATCAATTCAACAACCCCGATAACCCCTATGCCCATTACACCACCACCGGCCCGGAGATCTGGCAGCAGACCGAAGGCCGCATCACCCATTTTGTCTCCAGCATGGGAACCACGGGCACCATCACCGGCGTCTCCCGTTTTCTGCGTGAGCAGGAAAAAGCGGTCACCATTGTTGGCCTGCAACCGGAAGAGGGGAGCAGCATCCCGGGTATTCGCCGCTGGCCTGCGGAGTACATGCCGGGCATTTTTAATGCTCAGCTTGTGGACCAGGTGCTGGATATTCACCAGCGCGAGGCGGAAAATACCATGCGTGAACTGGCCGTGCGCGAAGGTGTCTTTTGCGGCGTCAGTTCAGGAGGCGCGGTAGCGGGCGCCCTGCGCATTGCACAGGCGGTGCCGGGCGCGGTGGTGGTGGCGATCGTCTGCGATCGCGGCGATCGCTATCTCTCTACCGGCGTGTTTGGTGAAGAGAGCTATGCGCAGGGCGCAGGGATCTAAAGGCGATGGAGATGATTTTATTCCGGGATAAAACCCGGGCGCAGCAGAGCGATATTGTGGCGGTTCAGTCGCAGGTGGTGTACGGCAGCGTGGGTAACAGCATTGCGGTGCCTAATATTCGCCAGCATCGCCTCAACGTGACGGCGATACCAACCGTGCTGTTCAGTAATACCCCCCACTACGACACCTTTTACGGTGGGGTGATCCCCGACGAGTGGTTCAGCGGCTACCTGCAGGCGCTGGAAGAGCGGGACATTTTGCGGGAGCTGAAAGCGGTCACCACCGGCTACATGGGCAGCGCCAGCCAGATTATCCTGCTGGCGAACTGGCTGCGCACGATTAAGGCACAGCATCCGAATCTCTTTATCCTGGTGGACCCGGTCATTGGCGACACCGACAGCGGAACCTACGTTAAACCCGAAATCCCGGAAGCCTACCGTCAGCATCTGCTGCCGCTGGCGCAGGGGATTACGCCCAATGTCTACGAGCTGGAAGTGCTCAGTGGCAAATCGTGTCGGGATAACGCCAGCGCCATTGCCGCGGCAAAAGGGCTACTTTCTGATACGCTGCAGTGGGTAGCGATTACCAGCGCCCCGGTGGCCGGTGACGCTGACGCTATTCATGTGGTGTTGGTATCCCATGACGAGGTGACAATCAGCACCCATCCCCGCGTCAACGTCGATCTTAAAGGTACTGGCGATCTGTTCTGTTCAGAGCTTGTCAGCGCGCTGGTGCAGAATGAGAGTGTGGCGGCGGCGATAAACCGGGCAGGGGAGAGGGTGACGCAGGTCATGCAGTACACTCAGGAAAAAGGGTACGACGAGCTGGTTTTACCCCTCTGACAAACAAAAATGGCGCCCGAAGGCGCCATTTTTCTGTGCGGTCAAAAATTACTTTTTGATGCGGATAACCGGGGTTTCACCCACGGTGACGCTGCCGGACAGTTTAATCAGCTCTTTGATTTCGTCCATGTTGGAGATAACAACCGGCGTCAGGGTAGACTTGGCTTTCTCTTCCAGCAGTGGCAGATCGAATTCAATCACCGGATCGCCAACTTTAACGCGCTGGCCTTCTTCAGCGATACGCTTGAAGCCTTCGCCTTTCAGTTCAACAGTGTCGATACCGAAGTGAACGAACAGCTCAATACCGCTATCGGATTCGATAGAGAATGCATGGTTGGTTTCAAAAATCTTACCAATCGTGCCGTCAACCGGTGCAACCATTTTGTTACCGGTTGGTTTGATAGCAATGCCATCACCAACGATTTTCTCAGCAAATACGACATCTGGCACGTCTTCGATGTTGACGATCTCACCAGACAGCGGAGCAACAATCTCAATAGTTCCGGTGTCGTTATTGCCTTTGTCACCGAATAGTTTACTAAATAAACCCATTAGACTTCTCTCCTAAGCAGTAATTTGGGCCGCATCTCGTGGATTAGCAGATTGTTTTTTCTTCAATGAACTTGTTAACCAGCGTCATTAACTCGTCCGTTGTCGGTTGAGCAAGAGCCTGCTCTGCTAACACCTTCGCATCTTCGAAGTTCGTGTTACGGATAATCTTCTTGATGCGCGGGATGGAAATGGCGCTCATAGAGAATTCGTCCAGACCCATACCCAGCAACAGAAGTGTAGCACGTTCATCGCCTGCAAGCTCACCACACATGCCTGTCCACTTACCTTCTGCATGAGAAGCATCAATAACTTGCTTGATCAAGTTCAGTACGGACGGGGACATTGGCTGGTAAAGATGTGAAATCATATCATTACCACGGTCAACTGCCAGGGTGTACTGGGTTAAATCGTTGGTACCAATACTAAAGAAGTCCACTTCTTTGGCTAAATGACGGGCAATCGTCGCGGCAGCAGGGGTTTCTACCATCACGCCAACTTCGATAGCTTCGTCGAATGCTTTACCTTCGTCGCGCAGTTCCTGTTTGAAGATTTCGATCTCTTTCTTCAGTGAACGCACCTCTTCAACAGAGATGATCATCGGGAACATGATGCGCAGTTTACCGAAAGCGGAGGCGCGCAGGATAGCGCGGACCTGGTCGCGCAGGATCTCTTTACGATCCATTGCGATACGCACGGCACGCCAGCCCAGGAACGGGTTCTCTTCTTTCGGGAAGTTCATGTACGGCAGCTCTTTGTCGCCGCCGATGTCCATGGTACGGACGATAACGGCCTGGGAGCCACAGGCTTCAGCAACCGCTTTATAGGCAGCGAACTGCTCTTCTTCGGTTGGCAGGGCGTCACGGTCCATGAACAGGAATTCAGTACGATAGAGACCGACACCTTCCGCGCCGTTGCGCTCAGCGCCATCGACGTCGCGTACGGTACCGATGTTTGCGCACACTTCTACCTGATGACCATCCAGCGTAATAGCAGGCAGATCTTTCAGCTTAGCGAGTTCCGCTTTTTCAGTCGCAACCTGCTCCTGAACGGTACGCAGTTTTTCGATCTCTTCGTTAGTTGGGTTGACGTAAACCACGTTGTTTACGGCATCCAGAATCAGATAATCGTCGTTTTTCACCTGTGCGGTCACGCTACCGGTACCCACGATGGCTGGCAGCTCCAGAGAACGCGCCATGATAGAGGTGTGGGAGGTACGGCCACCCGCGTCGGTGATGAAACCCAGCACCTTGTTCAGGTTCAGCTGTGCGGTTTCTGACGGGGTCAGGTCGGCAGCAACCAGGATGACTTCATCCTGAATCGCGCTCAGATCGATAATGGCAAGGCCAAGGATGTTGCGCAGCAGGCGCTTACCGATATCACGCACGTCAGCCGCGCGTTCTTTCAGGTATTCATCGTCCAGCTCTTCCAGGGCAGATGCCTGACCTTCGATAACTTCATGCGCAGCGGCATCCGCTGTCATGCCTTTATCTTTAATCAGGGCTATGATTTCCTGCTCAAGCTCCTCATCTTCGAGCAACATAATGTGCCCTTCGAAGATGGCTTCTTTTTCTTCACCGAAAGTTTCGCCAGCTTTAGTTTTGATCGCTTCCAGTTGCGCAGATGCTTTTGCACGGCCACTCAGAAAACGTTCAACTTCCTGATTTACCTTATCAGCAGAAATTTTTTTCCGGTCGATGACGATCTCGTCTTCTTTCAACAGAAGTGCTTTGCCGAAAGCGATACCCGGGGATGCTAAAATGCCTGAAATCATAACCCTACCTTACTTGTGACTGATATTTAAAAGAACCCGGATACTTACTCGAGCTCAGCCATCAGTTTAACCAGATGCTCAACTGCTTTCTGCTCGTCTTCGCCTTCCGCGGAGATGGTCACAACGGTGCCCTGAGTCAGACCCAGAGTCTGCAGTTTGAACAGGCTTTTTGCGCTTGCGCTTTTGCCGTTGGAAGTCACAGTGATCTCAGAAGTGAAGCCTTTTGCTTCTTTAACAAACTGAGCAGCAGGGCGGGTGTGCAGACCGTTCGGAGCGGTAATGGTAACTTCTTGCTGGAACATTGTATTTCCCCAACTTATTGGTTTAGTGTTGTGGAACTAAAGTCTAGCCTGGCGGCAGGACTTTAGCCTGTATTGTTAGCACCGGCTTAACGGCACGAGGCACAAATGTGTCAAACGTATTCCGGCACTGGCATGTCAGGCTGCTGACGTCTCGCTCGACATTAAACATTATGCCGCGAAAGCAAGACTTGAACCAAATCATAAAATCGATTCAGCAGCGCGAATTCCTGGATCGATTAATTTCGTGCTTCAAAATAATTGTCAGCTTAAATACCAGAGCCAACGGGGTTGAGCAATGCCGGAAGAGATAAAAGTTTGAAGCAGGCCACAAAAAAGCACCCAGTTGGGTGCTTTTTTACGCGATATTTACATTCTGGCACTACTGTTGCAGTTCTTTTTCAGTGAAGAGATCGGCAAACAGGGCAGTACTTAAATAACGCTCACCCGACGATGGAAGAATAACCACGATGTTCTTATTGGTAAAGGTTTCATCCTCGAGTAATTTCAACGCGGCGGCTACGGCAGCACCGGAGGAGATACCCGCCAGAATACCCTCTTCTTCCATCAGGCGGCGCGCGGTAGAAATGGCTTCATCGTTGGTGATAGCCACAACTTTATCAATCAGTTTCAGATCCAGGTTGCCCGGAATAAAGCCCGCGCCGATACCCTGAATCTTATGCGGGCCCGGCTTCAGTTCTTCTCCGGCCAGCGCCTGGGCAATGACTGGAGAGTCGGTTGGCTCAACGGCAACGGTAATAAGGTCTTTTTTACCTTTTGTACCTTTAATATAACGGCTCACGCCCGTCAGCGTACCGCCGGTACCCACACCAGAGATAAAGACATCAACCTGACCGTCGGTATCTTCCCAGATCTCCGGACCGGTGGTCTTCTCGTGGATTTCCGGGTTAGCCGGGTTGCTGAACTGCTGCAGCAGCAGGTATTTAGCCGGATCGCTGGCCACAATTTCTTCTGCTTTCTGAATAGCGCCTTTCATGCCTTTTGCGCCTTCGGTTAAGACCAGATTTGCGCCCAGGGCCTTCAGCAGTTTACGACGCTCAATACTCATGGTTTCTGGCATGGTCAGCGTCAGCTTATAACCGCGCGCGGCGGCAACGTAGGCCAGCGCGATACCGGTGTTACCGCTGGTTGGTTCAACCAGCTCAACGCCCGGTTTCAGTACGCCACGCTTTTCCGCATCCCAAATCATGTTGGCACCGATACGGCATTTTACGCTGAAGCTTGGGTTACGAGATTCTACCTTCGCCAGGATGCGTCCATTACCGATACGGTTCAGTCGAACCAGGGGCGTGTGACCGATAGTCAGCGAGTTATCTTCAAAAATCTTACTCATGGCCTGTCCTTAACTGTTTGAAATTGGGATACCGTCCCAGCATACCTGTTGCATAGGTAGGGGGAAGTAAGGAAATCGCATATCTATATGCTGCATAGAAATAATGGGGATCAGTATGGAATAAGGGGCGGCATAAGCCACCCCTCTTTTTAACTTATTTCCACAAAGCGTGTTTGTCGCGATAACAATCCACCCACATCGCCGTCGCGCCGCACACCGCTACCGGCATGATGAAAAGGTTAAGGAACGGAATCATGGTGAACAGGCTGGTCAGCGCGCCAAACTGCATATTGGCCATCTTACGGCTGCGCAGGGCGGTGCGCATCTCTTTGAAGGGCACCTTATGGTTATCAAAGGGATAGTCGCAATACTGGATGGCCAGCATCCACGCACTGAACAGGAACCAGAGTACCGGCGCTACGGTCTGTCCGATGCCGGGAATAAAATAGAGGAGCAGCAGCACGATGGCGCGGGGCAGATACCATGCCAGCTTTTGCCATTCGCGTTTCATAATGCGCGGCAGATCTTTCATGATCCCCAGCACGCCGGTGTCCGGCGGCGTGGCGCCCGTCAGCCGCGCTTCCAGCTGTTCGGCGAGCAGACCGTTAAAGGGCGCGGCGATCCAGTTGGCGAGCGTCGAGAAAAAGTAGCCAAACACCAGCAGCACCGAAACGATCGCAATCGGCCATAGTAGATAGCTCAGCCATTGCAGCCAGTCGGGGACATGGCTCATGAGCGCCGGGATCCAGCTGTCCAGACGGGTAAAGAGCCACCAGAAGGCGCCCCCCATCAGCAGAACGTTGATCAGCAGAGGCAGGATCACAAAGCGTCTGATGCCGGGCAGGGAAACCAGTTTCCAGCCCTGCGAAAAGTACCAGACGCCGCTGCGTGAAGGGGAAGATGTCGATGAAACCATAACCAGGTTGAGCTCCTTTTATCACAACCAGTGAAATTGCCTGCCTATATTAGCCAGTTGCGGCACGTTGACCAGTTCGGAAATGTTCGAAAAAACAGCAAAAAGCACGATTTAACTCATCTTTATGCTGCGAATGCTCTGCACGCACTTGCACTTGACGTAATCGGCAAATACTCTTAGTGAGTAAATGTTTGCCGTGGTGGCAAGGTGTTAGAACAACAGAGAATATAATGATGCAGGATTTGCGTCTGATATTAATCATTGTTGGCGCGATCGCCATAATCGCTTTACTGGTACATGGTTTCTGGACCAGCCGTAAAGAGCGCTCTTCTATGTTTCGCGATCGCCCACTGAAGCGCATGAAGTCTACCCGTGACGACGATAGCGATGAGGATATCGACGACATGGAAGATGAGGGTGTGGGTGAAGTACGCGTTCATCGGGCCAATACTGCGCCCGGCGCAGGCCATGGGGAGCATGAAGCGCCTCGTCAGCCTCCGCAGCATCAGTACCAGCCGCCTTACGCATCTGCACAGCCACGTCCCGCTGCGCCGCAACCCGTGGCCGAACCGGTACGCCAGCCGCAGCCGCAGCAGCATGAACCTGTGCGACAGCAGCCCGTGCCGCAGCAGCATGAACCTGTGCGTCAGCAGCCGGTGCCGCAGCCGCAATATGCCGCGCAGCCTGAACCACAGCCGCAGCCACAACCTGTCGTACAGCAGGCGCCGCAGCCTGTTGCGCCAGCGCCGCAACCAGCCCCAGCGCCGGTTTCAGAGCCGGAGCCGGTTGTCGAGGCCGCGCCAGTAGCTGAAAAACCACAGCGTAAAGAGACGGTGATTGTCATGAGCGTTGCGGCTCACCAGGGCACCACCCTGAATGGCGATGTGCTGCTTAACAGCATTCATCAGGCGGGCTTTAAATTTGGCGATATGAATATCTTCCATCGCCACCTCAGCCCTGACGGCAGCGGCCCTTCGCTGTTCAGCCTGGCGAATATGGTTAATCCGGGAACCTTCGATCCGGAGATGACCGGCGATTTCACGACGCCGGGCATTACCATCTTTATGCAGGTGCCCTCGTATGGCGATGAACTGCAAAACTTTAAGCTGATGCTGCAGTCCGCTCAGCATATTGCCGATGAAGTGGGCGGTATGGTGCTCGACGATCAGCGTCGAATGATGACGCCGCAGAAACTGCGCGAATATCAGGACCGCATCCGCGAAGTGAAAGAAGCTAACGCGTAAACATTCGCGTTTGTTTCACACCTCCTCAACCCCCGCCTGTCGGGGGTTTTTCTCATTAATGGTGCGACATGGACTCAATCGAACAACAACTCACCGAACTGCGAACCACGCTTCGCCACCATGAATATCTCTATCATGTGATGGATGCGCCGGAAGTGCCGGACGCGGAGTATGACCGTCTGATGCGTGAGCTGCGCGAGCTTGAAGCGCAGCACCCCGAGTTAATCACACCGGACTCGCCAACTCAGCGCGTCGGGGCGGCACCGCTGGCCTTTTTCAGCCAGGTCCGTCATGAAGTGCCGATGCTGTCGCTGGATAACGTCTTTGATGAAGAGAGCTTCCTCGCCTTCAACAAACGCGTCCAGGATCGCCTGAAGCATACCGATGCCCTGAGCTGGTGCTGCGAGCTGAAGCTGGATGGGCTGGCCGTCAGCATTCTGTACGAAAATGGCGTGATGATCCGCGCGGCCACCCGCGGCGATGGCACCACTGGCGAGGACATTACCGCCAATGTGCGTACCATCCGCGCCATTCCGCTCAAATTACATGGCGAGAACATTCCGGCACGTCTCGAAGTGCGCGGCGAAGTTTTCCTGCCCCAGGCGGGATTTGAAAAAATCAACGAAGAGGCGCGTCGTACCGGCGGCAAAATCTTCGCTAACCCCCGCAATGCCGCCGCCGGATCGCTGCGCCAGCTTGACCCGCGTATTACCGCGAAGCGCCCGCTAACGTTCTTCTGCTATGGGGTCGGCATCCTGGAAGGGGGCGAGCTGCCTGATACCCATCTGGGCCGTTTGCTGCAGTTTAAAGCCTGGGGGCTGCCGGTCAGCAACCGGGTGCAGCTGTGCGACTCGCCGGAGGCCGTGCTGGCGTTTTATCGTCAGGTCGAAGCCAATCGTCCGACGCTGGGCTTCGATATCGACGGGGTGGTGATCAAAGTCAACTCTCTCGCGCTGCAGGAACAGCTTGGCTTTGTTGCCCGTGCGCCGCGCTGGGCGGTAGCCTTTAAGTTCCCGGCGCAGGAGCAGATGACCTTTGTGCGCGACGTTGAGTTCCAGGTGGGCCGTACCGGGGCGATAACGCCGGTGGCGCGTCTGGAGCCGGTTCAGGTGGCCGGGGTACTGGTCAGCAATGCAACCCTGCACAACGCCGATGAGATCGACCGGCTGGGGCTGCGAATTGGCGATAAAGTGGTGATCCGCCGTGCCGGGGATGTGATCCCGCAGGTGGTGAACGTAGTGGAATCAGAGCGTCCTGACGATACGCGCCCCGTTGAGTTCCCGACCCACTGTCCGGTGTGCGGGTCCGACGTTGAGCGCGTCGAAGGAGAGGCCGTAGCCCGCTGTACCGGCGGTTTAGTCTGCGGTGCCCAGCGCAAAGAGTCCCTGAAACATTTCGTCTCCCGCCGGGCGATGGATGTTGACGGTATGGGCGACAAAATTATCGACCAACTGGTAGAGAAAGAGTATGTCCATACGCCAGCCGATCTGTTCCGCCTGACGCCCGGTAAGCTGACCGGGCTGGATCGCATGGGGCCTAAATCTGCCCAGAATGTGGCCGACGCGCTGGAAAAGGCCAAAGAGACCACCTTTGCCCGTTTCCTCTACGCACTGGGGATCCGTGAAGTGGGCGAGGCGACGGCGGCGGGGCTGGCGGGCTATTTCGGTACGCTGGAGGCGCTGGAAAAGGCGACGATCGACGAACTGCAAAAGGTGCCGGACGTTGGCATCGTGGTTGCTACCCACGTCTTTAACTTCTTCTCGGAAGAGAGCAACCGCGACGTTATCGGCCAGCTGCTTAACGAAGGGATTCGCTGGCCTGCGCCGGTGGCGATCAACGCCGACGAGATCGACAGCCCGTTTGCCGGCAAAACCGTGGTGCTGACCGGCAGCCTGAGCCAGCTTTCACGCGATGATGCTAAAGCGCGTCTGACGGCGCTGGGGGCGAAGGTGGCCGGCAGCGTGTCGAAGAAAACCGACCTGGTGATTGCCGGTGAAGCGGCGGGCTCTAAACTTGCCAAAGCGCAGGAGCTGGGCATTACGGTCATCGACGAAGCCGAAATGCTACGTCTGTTGGGAGAGTAACGTGGATAAAGCGCAGCTTATTGAGATTGCCAACACCGAAATGCCGTTCGGCAAGTATAAAGGCCGTCGGCTGATTGACTTGCCGGAAGAGTATTTGCTGTGGTTTGCCCGTAAGGATGAATTTCCTGCCGGGCATCTGGGTGAGCTGATGGCCTTAACGTTGCTGATTAAAACCGAAGGGCTGACCCAGCTGGTTCAGCCCCTGAGACGTCCTTAAACTTTTGCCGCGCGGGCCTGCTCCCGGGCCTGCAACTCATCGGTCTGGCGACGGTAGCGACGCGCCAGCACCGCACAGATCATCAGCTGCAGCTGGTGGAAGATCATCAGCGGCAGCACCATCATCCCAACCACCGAGGCTGGAAACAGTATATTGGCCATCGGGATGCCGTTAGCCAGGCTCTTTTTCGAGCCACAGAAGACAATGGTGATTTCGTCAGCTTTGTTAAACCCAAAGCGGCGGGCGGCAAAGACGTTGATGGCAATGATAATCGCCAGTAGCACCAGGCTGACCACCACGATAAACAGCAGCGATCCGACTCCAACCTTATGCCAGATGCCATGCACCACGGCTTCGCTGAACGCAGAATAGACCACCAGCAAAATCGATGACTGATCGGTTTTGGCGATCCACTTCTTATGTTTCGCCACAAATGCCCCGGTCCAGGGGCGGGAAAGATGTCCCAGCACAAACGGCAGCAGCAGCTGCAGCATGATTTTGCCCACCTGCTCCAGACTGCCCTCCGCGCCATGTATATTCATCACCAGCCCCACCAGCAGCGGCGAAAGGAAAATTCCCAACAGGCTGGAGGCGGAGGCTGAACAGACCGCAGCCGCCACGTTGCCGCCCGCCATGGAGGTAAAGGCGATGGCCGACTGCACCGTAGCTGGCAAAATGCAGAGATAGAGGAAACCGGTATAGAGCGCCGGGTCGACGTTGACCGGTGCCCACCAGGCAAACAGCACGCCCAGGACCGGGAAAACAACAAAGGTGCTGCACATTACCCACAGGTGCAGTCGCCAGTGACTGCCGCCCGCGATAATCGCTTCACGGGAGAGTTTTGCCCCATGCATAAAGAACAGCAGGGCGATGGCGGCAGTGGTTAAGCCTTCAAAGAAGGGGACAAAACCGCCGCGAGCCGGGAAGAAGGAGGCGAGCAGAACCACGACGATAAGAATAAGGGTGAACGGATCAAGAATGCGCAAAAGTTTCATAAATACTCCTGAAAACAGATAACGCTATTGTGCTTAACTCCGTTTGAGAAATAAAATTGATTTATTGCATCAATTTATGAGTAAAACAGATGAATTACTCTCTGCGGCAACTTCGTATATTTGTTACCGTCGCGCAGGCGAAAAGTTTCAGCCGCGCGGGGACGATGATCGGCCTGAGCCAGTCGGCGGTGAGCCATAGCGTGAAAGAGCTGGAGTTACAGACCGGCGTGCGGCTTATCGACCGCACCACCCGTGAGGTGGTGTTAACAGAGGCGGGGCAACAGCTGGCCGCGCGTCTGGAAAGATTGCTGGATGAACTTACCAGCACGCTACGGGATGCAGGCAGAGTAGGGCAACAGCTCTCCGGAACAGTAAGGGTTGCCGCCAGCCAGACCATTTCGGCGCATTTAATTCCACACTGTATCGCGCAAAGTAATCATCAGTATCCGGATATCAATTTTGTGCTCCATGACCGGCCGCAGCAGTGGGTTCTGGAGAGCATCCGCCTGGGAGAGGTGGATTTCGGTATCGTTATCGATCCGGGGCCGGTTAGCGATCTGGAGTGTGAAGAGGTGCTCTCTGAGCCTTTCTTATTGCTGTGCCGTGACGACGATCCCCTTGCTGCTCTGGAGGAGGTGACGTGGCAGTCGCTTCAGGGTGCCAAACTGGTGTTACAGGATTACGCCTCTGGCAGTCGGCCACTCATTGATGCGGCTCTGGCAGAGCAGCAGGTAAGGGCGACGATTGTGCAGGAGATTGGTCATCCCGCCACGCTCTTTCCAATGGTGGAAGCCGGAATCGGAATTAGCGTGCTGCCCGCGCTGGCGCTCCCGTTGCCGCAGGGGAGTCGACTGACGGTAAAACGTTTCACTCCAATCATCGAACGGAAGCTGATGCTGGTTCGTCGAAAGAATCGCTCACTTTCGGGGGCCGCCCAGGCATTGTGGGAAGTGGTACGCATGCAGGCGAAGCGGCTGACGCAGGCCCGCATACGCGATCCGCTTTTTAACCCAGAAAACCGTTAAACGTAGATATCAATCTGGTGTTCAGCGGAAGGGGAGTTAACGCCTTCCACTTTAGCCTGCTGTTTATCCTGCTTCTGCTGAGCTTCTTCTGCCTGGCGGCGCTGCAACTGCTGGAGCTGAGCCTGCAACATTTTGATTTGGTTCTGCAGCAGCTCCTGCTGCTTTTTTTTCTCTTCCGCCGAGCCGCTGCCGTTGGCGACCTCTTTCAGCTGTTTGGTCAGTTTAGTGATTTGTGAGGTGAGGCGGCTGATTTGCGACGCAAGGTCATTGCCGGCGGAACTGCTGCTGCCGCTGCTTTGGGTTTGTACGGACGGGGTGGATGTCTGAATGGTTGTCATGACGATAGTCTCTTGCCTAAAAAAGAGATATCGGCAGAAAATTGAAGGGCTTGAGAATAGCTACCTGAAGAGGTAGTAAGCGCATTAATATCGCAGATAGCAAAAAGGCGCCTTTAGGGCGCCTTTTTACATTGGTGGGTCGTGCAGGATGACTCGCTTCGCTCGCCCTTCGGGCCGTCGCCGCAGGCGGCTCCGTTGACTCACTGCGTTCGTCCCGAACCTGCGCAGGTTCGAATCGTTAATATCGCATATAGCAAAAAGGCGCCTTTAGGGCGCCTTTTTACATTGGTGGGTCGTGCAGGATTCGAACCTGCGACCAATTGATTAAAAGTCAACTGCTCTACCAACTGAGCTAACGACCCGAAGTGGTGGGTGATGACGGGATCGAACCGCCGACCCCCTCCTTGTAAGGGAGGTGCTCTCCCAGCTGAGCTAATCACCCACTTCGGTACTTCATTTACTACTGCAAGAAATCCAGCTGGCGAGAAAGTGGTGGGTGATGACGGGATCGAACCGCCGACCCCCTCCTTGTAAGGGAGGTGCTCTCCCAGCTGAGCTAATCACCCACTTCTCAATTTCTTGCTACACGGCGGAGACTACATAAAGTAGTTGGTGGGTGATGACGGGTTCGAACCGCCGACCCCCTCCTTGTAAGGGAGGTGCTCTCCCAGCTGAGCTAATCACCCCCGCTGTGTGGAGTCGCATTATAGGGAGAGTTGAAAATGAGTCAACGCCTTTTCTTAAGATTTTGTTCGTTCGTCGTAAAATTAAACAAAACGATCGCAAAACCGCCTGTGGTGCATGATTTCTAAACAAAAACGGCTACAGAGAACGATCTGACAGTAACAAGATTGAGGAATCAGGCTGGAGTGATAGAATATTGCCCACTTTAGTTTCCAGGATATGCCGGTTGTCGGCATCTTTATCACTGTAAGGCCACTTCATGAAAATCAAAACTCGCTTCGCGCCAAGCCCGACAGGCTACCTGCACGTCGGCGGTGCGCGTACTGCTCTCTATTCCTGGCTGTTTGCTCGCAACCAGGGCGGTGAGTTTGTGCTGCGTATCGAAGATACCGATCTCGAACGCTCCACGCCGGAAGCAATCGAAGCCATTATGGATGGTATGAACTGGCTCAATCTGGATTGGGACGAAGGCCCCTATTTCCAGACTAAACGTTTTGATCGCTACAACGCCGTAATTGATGACATGCTTGAAGCGGGCACTGCATATAAGTGCTACTGCTCGAAAGAGCGCCTGGAAGCGCTGCGTGAAGAGCAGATGGCGAATAACGAAAAACCACGTTACGACGGTTGCTGCCGCCATGACCATTCACATCACGCTGCGGATGAACCGTGCGTAGTGCGTTTCGCTAACCCGCAGGAAGGTTCAGTCATTTTTGACGATCAGATCCGCGGCCCGATCGAATTCAGCAACCAGGAGCTGGACGATCTGATTATCCGCCGTACCGATGGTTCACCAACCTATAACTTCTGCGTCGTGGTGGATGACTGGGATATGGCGATCACCCACGTGGTGCGTGGCGAAGACCATATCAACAACACCCCACGTCAGATCAACATCCTTAAAGCGCTGAATGCGCCGGTACCGGTTTACGCCCACGTCTCTATGATCAACGGTGACGACGGTAAAAAACTGTCTAAACGCCACGGTGCAGTCAGCGTCATGCAGTACCGTGACGACGGCTACCTGCCGGAAGCGCTGCTGAACTACCTGGTGCGTCTGGGCTGGTCCCATGGCGATCAGGAGATCTTTAGCCGCGAAGAGATGATCCAGCTCTTCTCCCTGAGTGCGGTGGGTAAGTCTGCAAGTGCGTTCAATACCGATAAACTGCTGTGGCTGAACCACCACTACATCAATACCCTGCCGCCAGAGTATGTTGCGACCCAGCTGCAGTGGCACATTGAGCAGGCAAATATTGATACCCGCAACGGTCCACAGCTTGCCGATTTGATCAAACTGCTGGGTGAACGCTGTAAGACCCTGAAAGAGATCGCGGAAAACTGCCGCTACTTCTATGAGGAGTATGACGAGTTTGATGCTGATGCGGCGAAGAAGCACCTGCGTCCGGTTGCGCGTCAGCCGCTGGAAGTGGTTCGCGACAAGCTGGCAGCCATTACCGACTGGAGCGCTGAGAATGTGCATCATGCCATTCAGGCGACAGCGGATGAGCTGGAAGTCGGTATGGGTAAAGTGGGTATGCCGCTGCGTGTGGCGGTCACCGGTGCGGGTCAGTCTCCGGCACTGGACGTTACCGTACACGCCATTGGCAAAACCCGTAGCGTGGCGCGCATCAACAGAGCGCTGGCGTTTATTGCTGAACGCGAAAGCCAGCAGTAACCAGAACGTAAAAAATAAAACGGCAGGTTTCCCTGCCGTTTTTTATTGCGCTGACTGATGAATGTTCAGCCGCACCAGAAAACCCTCTATTCCCTCGCGCGCCAGCAAAACGGCCAGCCGCTCCTGCTCAGGTGGGGTCATCTTCTCCAGTGCATCCGTAATCTGCCGCAGCACGGCAACGGGTTGCCCATTACCATAGCTGGCCGAGGTCTCCGCCAACTGAAAGAGGGCCTGCCGTTTACGAATGGCGGGGATGTTCATGATGTGCTCGCGTACCTGCGCATCTATATGAATCAGGCGCGCCCGCCCACCTTTTACGCCGTTAATGCCTTCCGTTTTCCAGCCATTATTGCGCACCCAACGGTTGACGGTTTGCCTGGCGACGCCCAGCGTTTCCGCAAGCTCCTCGGTGGTCATTTTGCTACGTAATCTTTTCATATCAGTTCTGATCGCGGATCCCTAAACGTTGTAACAAACCGGTAATCCCTTCCCGGAGTAATAAAGAGGTCAATTGTTTCTGCTCTGTGGGTGTCATTTCATTGGCCAGCGTAATCAGCAGGGCCTGTAGCGAGTTCTCAGGGTAGATCTCCGGCGATGCGGCCACATCCGGGGCTCTGCGTGCGTTGCGGATAAACTCCCGAACTTTCTCATTCACATGGACCAGACGTGCTTTACCGCCCTGGACGCCGGGTTTTGGCGATGTGGACCAACCCTCTTTCCGCACCCACTTATTGATGGTCTGTCGGCTATAGCCAGTGAGTCGGGCCAACTCTTCTGGCGTCATTCGTTCCTTGATCATGCAATTTCCTGAGTAAGAGTGTGGTTAATTAGTGAGTCATTTTATAACACCCTTTTACTGGAAAACGTGACAAGATTAACTCATGGCTGCGAGCACTCTCGCAATGTGATTCATTTGCATGAATTTTCAGCGATTGAACCAGAGTGTGAGAATTTGCCGTTGACACTCAGCAATGGAATTCATATGATGCCGCCCGTCAACACGACACGCTTTACGCGATGGGGCTATAGCTCAGCTGGGAGAGCGCTTGCATGGCATGCAAGAGGTCAGCGGTTCGATCCCGCTTAGCTCCACCAAACTCTGAACCCAACAGAGTCTGGTGCGTAAAGAATACTGTGGGGCTATAGCTCAGCTGGGAGAGCGCTTGCATGGCATGCAAGAGGTCAGCGGTTCGATCCCGCTTAGCTCCACCAAAATATTAACCCTCGCCAGACGGCGGGGGTTTTTTTATGCCCGCGATACCGTTTCCTGTCTCTCCTCGTAATTCTGTAAATAAATCTTATTCAGGTTTACTCCTGAGCAGGAAATGCTATTTCCTGGACCTTAAGTTGAATCACCTGCATAAAGAAATTATTATTATTGTGAATTTAATAACGCCAGATAAACTGTTTAATAAAATTAATGAATATTAAGTTTACTATTGACGTAAAGCGCTTCTCGCTCGCTCTGGTGTTATGTCTGGTTGTCATTCCTTTCTCCCGCCTTATTTCACCGAAGTCTGTTATTGATGGTTTTGAAGTTTATCTGGCATGGATGCCGCTGAGCGTCATGCTGGCGATGATACTCTTATTTGGTCGTCAGGCTATTCTTCCAATCATCATCAGTTTTGCCATCATTAACGAATGGAATTTAGATTTAACGCCAGGGCAGGTTGCTATCTTATTATTTTGTCAGGTATTTAGTACGCTGGTGGTCTGTGGGATCCTGCGATGGCAACTTGGAACGTGCTGGCGTTATCACGTACCCAATCGCTTTATCGGCGCGCGCATTTTCTGGCTGGGATTTATCCTGCCGCTAGCCACCAAACTCTCAATGTATCTGGCCGGTTATTTATGTGATTTTCCGATTACCCTTGCGAATTTCTCCGACCGCGGCTCGGTTATTTACCATATAGTCGATATTCAAAGCCTGATTTGTGCGGTTCTGATTTTTACCATGCTGTTCTATTATCCCTTAAGGATGATTATCAATCCCCATTATGCGCGCGCTTTCTGGCGGCGCAATATTCATAATTCATTTTCATTTCGCAACAGGTTATTTACATCCGCATTACTTCTCACGCTTGTTGCTTTCCTTTTGCTGCTCTGTGTACCTTTTACCTCCGATATCATTGCAGGCTACCTGGTTCCCGTCATATTCATTTTATTCACCTTAGGGGTCAGTCGATTTCGCTATCCTTTCATCGCGTTGGGCTGGGCGCTAAGCGCTTTGCTGCTGCTTACCTACAACAGCAATTTTCTACAGGGCGTACAGAACGGTTATTCACTGGCGTTTGTGCTGTCGGTGCTGATCTCCTTCGCAATTTGTCTGGCTTATATGTCCCGCATTTTTCAGCGCAGTCAATGGCTCAAACGTGGCTGGCAGGAGAGGGCGCTGGTCGATCCATTAACCGGGCTGCGTAATCTGCGCGCGCTGGAATGCTTTATGAAGGGCAACAGGGATATCACCCTGTGCTGTTTACGCATGGACAACCTGGAGTTTCTGAGCCGTCATTACGGCCTGATGATGCGCGTGCAGTGTAAACGGGACATTATTCGCCAGCTGCAGCCGTTGCTGATGGTCAACGAACAGGTTTTTCAAATCCCGGGTAATGAGCTGGTGGTGGTGCTTAGCGGCCCGGAAACCGGAGCGCGCCTGCAGCACATTACTGATTATCTCAACAGCCGCAAAATTTACTGGAACAATATCGGCATGGATATTGAGTTTGGCGGCGCCTGGGGCGGTGTGGAATCTAACGGGGGTGAGAGCCTGTACCACACGCTGGGCCAGCTAAGCTGGCTGGCAGAAAAGGCCTGCTCGGCGAATCAGGTTCTGTCGTTGAATAACAGCTTTGAGACGGTTTCGGGCCAGACGACGGAGCGTGTGCTGATGCTGAGCCGGATCAAACGCGCTCTGGATGAGGGGGGGCTGCGTCTGTATGCACAACCCATTCAGAGAGCCGATGGCGTGGGCTACCATGAAATCCTCTCGCGACTGGAGAGCGAGGGCGAACTCCTTACGCCCGACAGATTTCTGCCCCTGGTGGCGCAATTTAACCTGAGCCGACGCTTCGATATCAGCGTGGTTGAAGCACTGCTGGTATGGCTGCAGGATCATCCTGCACAGGGGTGCTGCGCGCGTTTCTCGGTGAATCTGATGCCGTTAACGCTGATGCAAAAAGAGGTTGCGTCAGAGATCATTGCACTGTTTGAACGCTACAGCGTGAAGCCGCAGACGGTTATTATTGAGGTGACCGAAGAGCAGGCGTTCTCCAATTCGGAAGTCAGTATCGCTAACATTCAGCAGCTGCGTCAGTATGGCTTTAAAATTGCTATCGACGACTTCGGTACCGGGTACGCCAATTACGAACGACTCAAGCGCCTGCAGGCGGATATCATCAAGATCGACGGCTGCTTTGTGAAGGATATTTGCAGCGACAGCATGGATGCGATGATTGTGAAATCCATCTGTAACCTGGCAAAGACCCGGTCGCTGTGCGTGGTGGCGGAGTTTGTCGAAACGGAAGCGCAGCGGGAAAAGTTGCTCGCCTCGGGAGTGGACTATTTACAGGGATATCTGATCGGCAAACCGCAACCGCTCACTGAATGACAGACGAAAAAAAACCGGGGTGTTATCCCCGGTTTTTTTATGCTGATTACAGTACCAGTGCAGCGATGGACGCTGACAGGACGCTGACCAGCGTAGAACCGTAGACCAGTTTCAGACCAAAGCGGGAAACCACGTTACCTTGCTCTTCGTTCAGGCCTTTAATCGCACCGGCGATGATACCGATGGAAGAGAAGTTAGCGAATGAAACCAGGAAGACGGAGAGAATGCCTTCGGCGCGCGGGGAGAGGCTACCGGCGATTTTCTGCAGATCCATCATCGCGACGAATTCGTTAGAAACCAGTTTGGTCGCCATAATACTGCCCACCTGCAGCGCTTCGCTGGCTGGCACACCCATCACCCAGGCTACCGGGTAGAAGATGTAACCCAGAATCCCCTGGAAGGAGATACCCAGTACGGCAGCAAACAGGGCATTCAGCGCGGAGATCAGGGCGATAAAGCCGATCAGCATCGCGGCAACAATCACCGCCACTTTGAAGCCTGCCAGGATGTATTCACCCAGCATTTCGAAGAAGCTCTGACCTTCGTGCAGATTCGCCATCTGCAAATTCTCTTCACTTTCGTCCACGCGGTACGGGTTAATCAGTGACAGAACGATAAAGGTGCTGAACATGTTCAGTACCAGCGCAGCCACCACATATTTAGGCTCAAGCATGGTCATATACGCGCCCACGATAGACATGGAAACGGTAGACATTGCCGTTGCCGCCATGGTGTACATGCGGTTGCGGGACATTTTGCTAAGGATATCTTTATAGGCGATAAAGTTCTCAGACTGACCGAGGATCAGGGAACTTACGGCGTTGAAAGATTCCAGTTTGCCCATGCCGTTCACTTTAGACAGCACGGTACCAATAGCGCGGATGACAATCGGCAGAATGCGAATGTGCTGCAGGATACCGATCAGGGCAGAGATAAAGACGATTGGGCACAACACTTTCAGGAAGAAGAATGCCAGACCTTCATCGTTCATTTTACCGAACACGAAGTTGGTTCCTTCATTAGCGAATCCGAGCAGTTTTTCAAACATCTCGGAGAAGCCTTTTACAAAGCCCAGCCCCACGTCTGAGTTCAGGAAGAACCAGGCGAGCAATACTTCAATAACAAGTAACTGAATGACATAGCGAATGCGGATCTTTTTGCGATCGCTGCTGACCAGCAACGCAAGCACGGCAACGACAACAAGTGCCAGGACAAAATGTAGGACGCGGTCCATATTTGCTCCAAATATGAGGCAGGTTTAATTTCGCTGCACATTCTATGAAACAAGCGTAAAGAAAACGAGATCAAAGCCACACTATCGTTGAGTCCTGTGACGAGTTTCAAAAATAGTGACATACGATACATTTTTGTTATGTTATGTAAATGAGTTAAAAGTTAAGTTTGTGTGCTACGCTTCACAAAGGCGCGTGCTTCTGCCCGCTATCTATACTTCATTCCAGCCTGCTAATTGTTCTTCGCTATCACTGCAATCACGATAATCCTTTTAAATGAACTTGATAATCATTCGCATTTTGATAGCATTTAACATAGCAAAGGCTATATTACTGAGGCAAAAATGAGCAACAGTCGCGTTGATGAGAGTAGCAGTGGTAGGGCTGCACGCAAAATGCGGTTCGCATTGATGGGACCTGCGTTTATTGCCGCCATTGGCTATATCGATCCCGGTAATTTTGCGACCAACATCCAGGCCGGAGCCAGTTTCGGCTACAAACTCTTGTGGGTGGTGGTCTGGGCCAACCTGATGGCGATGATGATCCAGGTGCTGTCAGCAAAACTGGGCATTGCCACCGGTAAAAATCTCGCGGAGCAGATCCGCGACCACTATCCGCGTCCGCTGGTCTGGTTCTACTGGGTGCAGGCGGAGATTATTGCCATGGCGACCGACCTGGCAGAATTTATCGGCGCGGCGATCGGCTTTAAGCTGATCCTCGGCGTATCGCTGTTGCAGGGCGCGGTATTAACCGGTATCGCCACCTTCCTTATTCTGATGCTGCAACGACGCGGGCAGAAACCGCTGGAGAAAGTAATTGGCGGCCTGCTGCTGTTTGTGGCGGCAGCCTACATTGTTGAGCTCATCTTCTCCCAGCCGGATCTGGTTCAACTGGGTAAAGGAATGGCGATCCCAAGTCTGCCTACCACCGAAGCGGTGTTCCTTGCGGCCGGGGTACTGGGCGCGACCATTATGCCGCACGTGATCTATCTGCACTCCTCGCTGACCCAGAACCTGCATGGCGGTTCCCGGCATGAGCGCTACTCCGCGACAAAGTGGGACGTCGCCATCGCTATGACCATTGCCGGGTTTGTTAACCTGGCGATGATGGCCACCGCCGCAGCGGCATTCCATTTCAACGGCCATACCGGCGTCGCCGATCTGGATCAGGCGTACCTGACGCTGGAACCGCTGCTGAGTCACGCGGCGGCGACCATTTTTGGCCTGAGCCTGGTGGCAGCGGGTCTCTCTTCCACCGTGGTAGGCACGCTGGCAGGGCAGGTGGTGATGCAGGGATTTGTGCGCTTCCACATTCCTTTATGGGTGCGCCGTTCGATCACGATGCTGCCGTCGTTTGTGGTGATCCTGATGGGACTGGATCCGACCCGCATTCTGGTGATGAGCCAGGTGCTGCTCAGTTTTGGTATTGCGCTGGCGTTGGTGCCGCTGCTGGTGTTCACCAGTGACAAGAAGCTGATGGGCGATCTGGTTAACAGTAAGGCGGTGAGACGGACGGGGTGGGCGATCGTGGTTCTGGTGGTGGCGCTGAATCTGTGGCTACTTATCGGGACCGCATTGGGATTGTAAAAAAGGCGCCGGAAGGCGCCTTTTTCGTATCAGTGACGGTGACCGTGCCCGCCATGACCATGACCACGACCGCGTGGGCCTCGATGATCGTCACGATCGCTCCAGCCTGCGCGGTAGCCACGCTCATAGGCTTTGCGTTTATCCCAGCCACGATGGTAGCCGTTATCATGTCTGTGCCAGCGGTTGCCGCGCCATTCATAATGTCGGCGCCAGTAGTCGCGGTCACGCCAGCCGCCGCCATCCCAGTAGTTACCATAATTATCACGATCGCCAATTTGTAATTTTATGGATGGCAACAGGGTGATTTCGCCAGCATTAGCGACCAGCGGGGCTGAAGCCAGTAATACTGCTGCAAGAATCAGAGACCTGAACATGGTTTTTCTCCTTCACGATCGGAGCCGTAATCGGCTTGTTAACGCAATATTAAGGGGCGGTAAAGCCCCGGATAATCGCTTTAACTCCTAATTCAGAAGGCGTAGCACTTTTTGCTAAAAGCGCTTTTAATTTACACTATTCAGAATTCCGTCGATTTCGTTCAGTTCCTCAGGCGTGAAGTGACGGTTCGCCAGCATTCCCACAGCATCATCAATTTGCGCCGTTTTGCTGGCGCCAATCAGCACCGAGGTGACGGCCTCCTGATGTAATACCCAGGCCAGCGCCATCTGCGATAGCTTCTGGTTGCGGCGTTCCGCCAGGGCGTTAAGCTGACGCACTTTCGCCAGCTTCTCTTCGGTGAGCTGATCCGGATTGAGGAACCGGCTTCCGCTGGCGGCGCGGGAATCTGCCGGAATACCGTTAAGATAGCGGTCGGTCAGCTGGCCCCCGGCGAGCGGCGAAAAGGCGATGCAGCCCACCCCTTTATCCTTCAGGACGCCCAGTAAGCCCGCTTCCGGGGTGCGTTCAAACATCGAATATTTCGGCTGATGGATAAGGCAGGGCGTGCCTAAATCATCGAGGATCTCAATGGCCTGGCGAGCCAGCTCTGCCGGATAGTTGGATAGCCCAACGTACAGTGCCTTGCCCTGGCGCACGATGTGGTCTAACGCTTTCATCGTCTCTTTCAACGGCGTTTCCGGGTCCGGACGGTGATGATAGAAGATATCGACATACTCCAGGCCCATCCGTTTCAGGCTCTGATCGAGGCTGGCAATCAGATACTTACGCGAGCCCCAGTCGCCGTAAGGGCCCTCCCACATGGTATAGCCCGCCTTGGTCGAGATGATGAGTTCATCGCGCCAGGCGCTGAAATCTTCCTGCAAGATTCGTCCAAAGTTACGTTCTGCGGAACCCGGCGGTGGACCGTAGTTATTGGCAAGGTCGAAGTGCGTAATCCCCACATCGAAGGCACGATGTAAAAGTTGACGGCTGTTTTCGATCAATGTGGCGTCGCCAAAGTTGTGCCACAGCCCCAGGGAGATGGCAGGGAGCTTAAGACCACTTTGCCCGCATCGTTGATAATTCATTGACTGGTAACGGTTTTGATTCGCCTGATAAACCATGAGTCTTGCCCCTCTGCGTCAGAATGTCATTCAGTGTATACGTTTACACTAAACGTCAGGCAGGCAGATTACCTCGCGAAAATACGTAAAGCATTATTTCCATGGGCAGTTTATCGCCATTCCTGGACAGCTATCACGCTTCTTCAATACTCAAACTGAAGTCAACATTATAAGGATAACTGTCATGCAAACCCCCTACACCGTCGCCGATTACCTGCTGGACCGTCTTACAGATTGTGGTGCCGATCATCTGTTTGGCGTGCCGGGCGACTACAATCTGCAGTTTCTCGATCACGTTATCGCCAGCCCGGATATTGGCTGGGTAGGTTGTGCCAACGAATTAAATGCGGCCTATGCCGCCGATGGATATGCGCGCTGCAAAGGGTTTGCTGCGCTGCTGACAACGTTCGGGGTAGGCGAGCTCAGCGCCATGAACGGTATCGCGGGCAGTTTCGCCGAGCATGTGCCGGTTCTGCATATCGTGGGTGCCCCGGGCAGCGCCTCGCAGAAAAAAGGGGAGCTACTGCACCATACGCTCGGTGACGGTGAGTTTCGTCATTTCTATAAGATGAGTGAGCCCGTTACCGTCGCCCAGGCGCACCTGACCGAACAAAATGCCTGCTATGAAATCGACCGGGTCCTGACCCAGATGCTTCGGGAGCGCCGTCCGGGCTATATTATGCTGCCTGCCGATGTGGCAAAAAAACCGGCCACGCCGCCTGTGAGCACGCTCATGAACCCTCTTTATGAGAGCGACAGTTTCCGTCTTGACGCCTTCCGCCAGGCGGCAGAAAAACGGCTGGCCGCGAGCGATCGCACCGCGCTGCTGGCCGACTTCCTGGTCCTGCGTTATGGCCTGAAAAATCAGCTGCAACGCTGGGTGGACCAAACGCCCATCGCCCACGCCACCATGCTGATGGGGAAAGGGATTTTTGACGAGCGCAAACCCGGTTTTGCTGGCACCTACAGCGGCTCCGCCAGCGCAGCCGAGGTTAACGAGGCCATTGAAGGCGCCGATACCGTGATCTGCGTGGGTACGCGCTTTACCGATACGCTTACCGCAGGCTTCACCCACAAACTTACCCATCAGCAGACTATTGATGTTCAGCCGCATGCCTCGCGCATAGGCGATGTCTGGTACACCGGGATCCCCATGACCCAGGCCATTGAGGTACTTTCCAGCCTCTGCCATCAGTATGCCCAAACCGGCAATACGCCTCGCCCGGCGAGACAGCTTCATGCGGTTCATCCCGGTTCGTTAACCCAGGACAGCTTCTGGAAAACGCTGCAAACCTATATTCGTCCGGGGGACATTATTCTCGCCGACCAGGGAACCTCGGCCTTTGGGGCTGGCGCGCTGCGTCTGCCGGATGAGGTAAATTTTATCGTGCAGCCGATCTGGGGATCGATTGGCTACACCCTGGCCGCCGCCTACGGTGCACAGACCGCCTGCCCGGATCGTCGCGTGATTGCCATTACCGGCGACGGCGCGGCGCAGCTCACTATCCAGGAGCTGGGCTCCATGCTGCGGGACAAGCAGCGCCCGGTGATCATGGTGCTGAATAACGAAGGGTACACGGTGGAGCGCGCCATTCATGGTCCGAACCAGCGCTATAACGACATAGCGCTGTGGAACTGGACGCAGATCCCGCAGGCGCTCAGCCTGGATTGTCAGGCCGAGTGCTGGCGGGTGAGCGAGACGGTGCAGCTGGAAGAGGTGCTGGAGAGAGTCGCGCACCCACAACGGCTGTCATTGATTGAGGTGATGTTGCCGAAAGCCGACGTTCCGCCGCTGCTGAGCGGCATTATCCAGGCGCTGGAAGCACGCAAAAGCGCCTGATTATTTCTCATCGTTCCATGCAGCCATCATCGGTCTGCCCGCCAGCAGCAGCCAGGCGGGCAGCATCACAATACAGAGCAGCGGCAGCAGGGTGGTGTCCGGCACCACCACTGCCGCCATAAACAGGCTTAGCCACGCATCCCGGGTGACAACCAGCACCAGCCCCATAATCGAACAGGAGATGGTGATCGCCAGGGGAACCGCCTCTACATGTTCATGCAACATCAACCCCAGCGCCGCGCCGACAAACACCGCCGGGAAAATGCGCCCGCCGCGAAAACCGCAGGCCGCAGCCACTACCAGCGCCGCCAGTTTTATCAGCGCAAAGAGCAGATAATCCGACACGCTGAAGATCTGGCTGAAGGCCATCTGCTGCATCTCATCCAGGCCCTTAAACAGGGTGATATTGCCCCCGATTGCCCCAAGGATCCCCAGAATAAATCCGCCTGCGCCAAGAATAAGTACCGGGTGCTTCAGACGATGCATCAGACGGTGCAGGCGCGGCAGACACCAGACCGCCACCATCCCCAGCGCGATGGCGAAGGCGGCGACGATCGCGCCGCTGAAAATATCCACCATCTGCATCTGACTGTAGTGGGCAACGGGCAGTGAGAAGTGAGGATGAAAAAAGAGGCTGGTGGTCAGGGCTCCGGCGGCGGCGGATAAGAGCGGGGCGAACAGACGATCCCAGAGCGGGATCTCCGTGTTGCCGCTCAGGGTCTGGGAAAAAATCAGCGCCGCCGCGACAGGTGTGCCGAACAGCGCCCCGATGGTGCCGGCAGAGGCGAGAATGGTCCAGTCAAGGGCGTTTACCCGGGGGAAGGCCCGCGCCCCTATGGCGACGGCCAGGGCGATATTCACCGCCATCACAGGATGCTCAGGCCCAAGGCTGACGCCGCCCGCCAGACCAATAATCAGGGCGATAATCAACCCGGGCAGGGCAGCGGCATTGACCGGCGCGCCAATCAACGGCTCAGTGGCTGGATCTGGCCCGGCATGGCCCGGGCTGTAGCGTATCACCACTCCTACAGCGATACCGGTAAGCGTCAGGATTAAAATAACCCATACCGGCGAGCTTGCGTTAAGGCCGAGGGAAGCCGGTAATGAGGTCCACAAAACCGACTGCAGCACGGAGGCGACCTTCATGATCACAATCAGGATCAGGCTGGATGCAACGCCAATAATCAGCGCAGGAGGGGCCAGCAGCAGCATCGTTCTGGCTCGCGGATGGAGCATGATGATTTCCTTGTTAAAAATAGCTGTCTGTACTTTGCACGTTCAGCCTTATGGCAATAGTGCAAATGGTGCTGAAACGGTAAAGTTATTCTGTGATGAAGATCGATAATCCTGGGGTGCTTTTATCCAGGTCGTTGTTGTTCACGGGCCTTGAATTTAGAGTGTGCCAAACAGTTATTTTGACTTTAGCGGAGCAGTAGAAGAATGACAAAGTATGCTTTGGTAGGTGATGTAGGGGGGACTAACGCGCGTCTGGCGTTATGTGACGTCAACACCGGCGAAATCTCCCGCGCCAAAACCTATTCCGGGCTGGATTACCCCAGCCTGGAAGCGGTGGTTCGTGTCTATCTGACGGAGCATGATGTCAGCGTTGAGGATGGCTGTATCGCCATTGCCTGCCCGATTACCGGCGACTGGGTGGCGATGACCAACCACACCTGGGCATTCTCTGTCGCCGAAATGAAGGCCAACCTCGGCTTTGCCCATCTGGAAATTATTAACGACTTTACCGCGGTATCGATGGCGATCCCGATGTTAAAGCCGGAGCATCTGATCCAGTTCGGCGGCACCGAGCCGGTTGAAGGTAAGCCCATTGCCGTCTACGGCGCTGGCACTGGCCTGGGGGTTTCCCATCTGGTACATGTCGACAAGCGCTGGATCAGCCTGCCGGGTGAAGGCGGACATGTCGATTTCGCCCCAAACAGCGAAGAAGAGGGCATTATCCTCGAAGAGCTGCGCGCGGAGATCGGCCACGTCTCGGCGGAGCGGGTGCTCTCGGGTCCGGGCCTGGTGAACCTCTACCGGGCGATTGTGAAATCCGATGGCCGTCTGCCGGAGAATCTACAGCCGAAAGATGTGACCGAACGCGCGCTGGAAGATAGCTGCACCGACTGCCGTCGCGCGCTGTCGCTCTTCTGCGTCATCATGGGGCGTTTTGGCGGCAACCTGGCGCTGAACCTGAGCACCTTTGGTGGGGTCTATATCGCGGGCGGGATCGTACCGCGCTTCCTCGACTTCTTTAAATCCTCCGGTTTCCGCGGCGGGTTTGAAGACAAGGGGCGCTTCCGCGATTATGTCCGGGATATTCCGGTGTACCTGATTGTACATGACAATCCGGGTCTGCTGGGCTCGGGCGCGCATCTGCGCCAGACCCTGGGCCAGGTACTGTAATGGCTCTTCCCCGGTGACGTCTGTTCACCGGGGCATTCCCCTCACAGGTGCATCAGCTGGCGAAACTCTTTCACCTTGCTGCGACTCACCGGCACCTGAAAATCGAGATCCTTCAGCCGTAGAATGTAGGTGTTGTTGAACCAGGGTTCGATCTCGCGGATCTTGTTCAGATTGACGCAAAAAGAGCGATGGCAACGGAAGAAGTGGCTCGCCGGCAGCTTGCTGCAAAATTCGGTGATGTTCATCGGCATGACGAACGACTCGCGGCGTGTGTAGACGAAGGTCATCTTCTCATGCGCTTCGGCATAATAGATATCGTTCATCGGCGTCACGATGATGCGTTCATCCTTGATCAAATTGATCGTGTCATTTTCGCGCATGACCGGTGAGGCCGCGACCTGTTCCGCGCCGGACTGCTGGTGCCAGGCGTGTTCCAGCTTCTGCAGCATGCTGACAATCCGCGACTCCTGGTACGGCTTAAGAATATAGTCGAACGCTTCCAGCTCGAAGGCCTCCACCGCATGCTCTTTCCACGCGGTGACAAAGACAATAAACGGTTTACTGGCAAACTGGCTGATGTTTTGCGCCAGCAGTACCCCGTCCAGAGAGGGAATATTGATATCCAGAAATATGGCGTCTACCCGGTTGTGCTGCAGAAATTTCAGCACGTCCAGACCATCCTCAAAGGTGCCGACGATCTCCATCTGGCTGTGTTCTTTAATCAGCCAACTCAGCTCCTGTTGGGCGAGTATTTCATCTTCCACAATGATGACTTTCATGCGTCACTCCCTCTAAGGCAACAACAACGTCTGGGCATGAACGGCGGCGCGTTCGTTAGGAACATAAAACGCGATCTCGGTACCCGGCTCAAGGCGGCGAATGTGTAGCCCTTCACCATAGAGCAGCTTAACGCGGTGATGGACATTGAGCAGACCAATTTTATTGCCGGGCATCTCATTCGACTCCACCCGTTCAATCACTTTCGGGTCGATCCCGTGGCCGGTGTCGCGCACCGCCACCCGCACGCGGTTACCGCATTCGGCCACGCTGATGGTGACCACCCCTTTACCCTTACGCGGCTGAATGCCGTGGACAATGGCATTCTCCACCAGCGGCTGGATCAGCAGGCTCGGGATCACGCAGTTCACCTCTTCATCGATGTCATAGATGACGGTAAGCTTATCGCCAAACCGCGCCTGTTCGATGGCGATGTAATCTTTGATCTGATAAAGCTCTTTTTTGATGTCGATCTGCTCGTCGTCTTTCAACTCAATGTTGTAGCGCAGATAGCGCGACAGATTGAAGATCAACTGGCGGGCGGTGTCCGGATTCAGGCGGATCGACGAGGAGATGGCGTTCAGCGCATTGAACAGAAAATGGGGGTTAATTTTACTCTGCAGGGCGCGCAGCTCTGCCTTGTTTGCCATCTCCCGCAGCTGCTCGGCACGGGAGACCTCCAGCTGGGTAGAGATAATCTGTGACAGCCCGACCGCCATCTCCTGTAAGGTCGATGTGATCTGGTGCGCGTGGCAGTAGTAAATTTTTAGCGTGCCGGTGACTACCCCTTTTTCCCACAGCGGTATCACAAGCATAGAGTGGATCTCCGGGGTGCGGTGAGCCTCATCGTTATTCTTAATGATGATCTTGCCGCCGCTGATTGCCTGGCGGGTGGTGGGGCTGATGGTATCATCATTATCCCGGTAGTTTGCTTCACCCACGCCCACGTAGGCCAGCACCCGGTCAATATTGGTGATGGCCACCGCATCGGCGTCGATGTCGCGGCGGATGATATCGCACACCTGGCGCAGCGATTCAGCGTTAATGTCGCGAAACAGCGGCAGCGTCTTATTGGCAATATCCAGCGCCAGCTTGGCCTGCCGGGCGGCGCTGGCCTCTTTTTCGCCTTCCACACTCTGCACCAGCAGCACGATAAAGCCCACGCAGACGCTACCGAGGATCATCGGAATACCAATTTTTGAGACGATATCCAGCCCCAGCGCCGTGGTGGGGGCCCACGCCACCACCAGGATCATGGTCAGGGTTTCGCAGAGCATGCCGGCGATGATACCCGCTTTCCAGTGCTGTTTCTTAGGGACTTTGCGGTTGATCGCCCCCGACAGCACGCCAGCGATAATGCTGGTGATCAGGCAAGGAACCGCCGTCACGCCGCCGATATCAATCAGGTAACGGTGGGTCCCGGCAATGAGGCCCGTGATGATCCCGACCCATGGGCCAAACAGGATCCCGCCAGACATCACGGCGATGATCCGCACATTAACCAGGGAACCTTCCACCGGTACCCCGGACCAGGTACTGAACAGGGCAAACATCGAAAAGATCGCAGTGACCGCCAGCAGTTCCCGGGGCGAGTGGGCAGACTTATGCAGCAGCTCGCGGAACAGGCGGATGCGAATGAGGAAAAAGAGGCAAATCAGCATTAACGCCGCGCGATCGAACACCGCCAGCAGCATATTGAATATTTCGTGCACGGGTAAACCTGGGAAAAGAGGAAAGAACCATGATAAAAAACCTGACGCTCAATGACCAGCCATCCCGCTCTTTTATAAAATGGGGATAAACCACGTTAATCAAAGGGGATTGTATCTAAGGTCGCCTGAGCGGGCAGAAAAGCTAAAAAGCCACCCGGAAGTCGTAACTGTAATGATATTAAAATGTTAATAAAAAGGTATTAATAATACCTCTTTTCTTTTTTGCTTCCGTTTTTTGCCTCAGCAGAGTTCCTGTTTTAGCGCTACGCTTTTTTTTATTTCTTCCCCCCTCGACAAGGCGAATTTTTTCAGGTTATTTTCTAAGCACGCCACATCCGTGGCGACGTCGCTCGGACGGTCCGGGCGCTAACGTAATCTGAGGAATTTATGGCTGACTCCAGTCCTGAACGCCGTTTTTCGCGTATCGATCGTCTTCCCCCGTATGTGTTTAACATTACTGCTGAATTGAAAATGGCTGCGCGCCGGCGCGGCGAAGACATTATCGATTTCAGTATGGGTAATCCGGACGGCGCTACGCCGCCCCATATCGTGGAAAAACTCTGCACCGTCGCCCAGCGCCCGGACACGCATGGTTACTCAACCTCTAAAGGGATTCCGCGTTTACGCCGCGCCATTTCGCGCTGGTATCAGGAACGCTATCAGGTGGAGATCGACCCTGAGAGCGAAGCCATTGTCACCATCGGTTCAAAAGAGGGGCTGGCGCATCTGATGCTGGCGACGCTGGACCATGGCGACACGGTGCTGGTGCCGAACCCCAGCTACCCGATCCATATTTACGGTGCGGTCATTGCCGGTGCGCAGGTGCGCTCTGTGCCGCTGGTTGAAGGCGTCGACTTTTTTAACGAGCTGGAGCGCGCCATCCGGGAAAGCTATCCGAAGCCGAAGATGATGATCCTCGGTTTTCCTTCCAACCCGACCGCCCAGTGCGTGGAACTCGACTTCTTTGAGAAAGTGGTGGCCCTGGCGAAGCGCTACGACGTGCTTGTGGTGCATGACCTGGCCTACGCCGATATCGTGTATGACGGCTGGAAAGCGCCGTCGATCATGCAGGTACCCGGCGCGCGCGACGTTGCGGTGGAGTTTTTCACCCTGTCGAAAAGCTACAACATGGCGGGCTGGCGTATCGGCTTTATGGTCGGTAACAAGACGCTGGTCAACGCGCTGGCACGTATCAAAAGCTACCACGACTACGGCACCTTTACCCCGTTGCAGGTAGCGGCCATTGCTGCGCTGGAAGGCGATCAGCAGTGTGTGAAGGACATTGCCGCCCAGTATAAACGCCGTCGCGATGTGCTGGTCAAAGGGCTGCATGAGGCGGGCTGGATGGTGGAGATGCCTAAAGCTTCGATGTACGTCTGGGCGAAGATCCCGGACGCCTACGCCGCGATGGGATCGCTGGAGTTTGCCAAAAAACTCCTCCAGGATGCGAAGGTGTGCGTCTCCCCGGGGATTGGCTTTGGTGACTACGGCGATACGCACGTGCGTTTCGCGCTGATTGAGAACAGCGATCGTATCCGTCAGGCGGTGAGGGGCATTAAAAGCATGTTCCGCGCCGACGGATTACTGCCCCAGGTAACAAAGCCGATTCCAGAGCAGGCGGGTCAGTAACCCCAAAAAAAACAGGCGCCTTGGGCGCCTGTTTTTTTGACTACATTTTCTTTGCTCAGTTCATCATCAGGGCAAACGTACCGACCCATGCGAACAAAATCACTGAAAAACCCATAAAGAAATATTTCACGTTCATCGCTCCGCGTATTTCGTGATACGCAATAAAAATAGAGTCCAACTGAGTATAGAGAGGTGAAGTCAGGCCGGGGCGGAAATGAGAATTATCCCGTTTCAGCGACGACTCCAGCTCAGAATTCTGTGCTTTCAGGTAGCCAGACGGCGCTAATGTACGCTTAAATTTCAGGAGTGACAAGAGGCATTTTTCTAAATAATTTCCACGACTTACGAGTGTCGTGGAACGGCGACAGTTTAATTTCGGCGGGTAATAAATTGTCGTTCGGCAAGATAGCGTGCTAACGATAAACCTGAGTGATTACAGGTGATTGAAAAGGTTAGTTTCTAAAAGAAACTAACCTTCAACGGGGTTAAAGATAGAGGGAAGCGTGCCCCACAGGACGCGTTTTAAAACGGCGATGCACCCATAAATACTGTTCCGGCGCACGCATGATCTCGCTCTCGATCACCCTGTTGATGTAAGCCGCGGCGGCCGCCTCTTCCTGAGGATAGTTCTCCATCTCCGGCATGATAAACAGGCGATAACCGCTTTTATCGTCTTTTCTGACCATGGTGACCGTCAGCATCACCGACTTTGAAAGACGGTGAATCACAAATGTGCCGTTAGTGGTGGCCACCTCCTTTACCGCGAAGAAGGGGGCGAAGCTGCTGCCATTGCGGCCATAGTCCTGGTCCGGAGCAAACCAGACCGCTTCGCCTTTTTTCAGGGCGCTGACCAGCCCGCGTAAATTATTGCGGCTGATCATCGCCTTATTTGAACGCATGCGCCCGCACGTCTGCACCCACTCCATCAGGGCGCTGTTATGTGGACGATAAGTGGCCATCATCGGCTGGCACAACCCCATCACCCGGCCACCCAGCTCCAGCGACGTAAAGTGAACGCCGATCACCATCACCCCGCAGTTTTTTGCCTGCGCGCGCTGCAAATTTTCCAGGCCTTCAACGTCAAACCACTTACGTACCCGCGAGTCCGGCCAGAACCAGGCCATCCCCGTTTCCAGTAACGCCATGCCGATAGATTTAAAATTTTCACTAATGAGATGATCACGCTCTTCAGGGGAGAGCGCCGGAAAACAGAGTTCGAGGTTCCTGCGAGCGATAGATTCACGGCGCTTCAGAAAACGACGCGAAAGACTTCCGAGGCTGGCACCGAGCCAGCGTAGCGCCGGATAAGGAAGTTGCACGAGCAGCCAGAGGACACCCAGACCAAACCATGTAAACCAGTAACGCGGGTGCAGAAGCGTGCGCGTGAATTTGCATTGAGACAAGATAAAACGACCTTTATGGAGAGTATATTGGTAGCCCCAGACTGGCGCTACGCCGGAATGCTATTAAGACCTGCGTTAATACTATTGGTTCATGGTGATTACCGTATATGCCCAAGGTCTGAAAAAAGGCTGTCGGCGCTGGGCGGCGTAATGTAGCACTGATATATCTTAACTGCTAACACTACTTTTTGCGCAAAAAATAACCCACAAAAGGGCTCAAACCGGGGCTATTTTTATCCACATTCAAACGCGATTAGTCAGGCTTTCCATATCCAAAATCAAAGCCGAACAGCACGTTCTGGCGTATGGCATGATTCAGCGGATAGCTGTAACTCTGCCCGATGCTGACCGTATGGATCGCCCGCAACAGCGTGCCGCCGCTGAGGGGTGAGGGGGTATTGGTGATCGCCACTTCCGCTCCCTGCAATGCGTGCCGCAGCGACTGATAGGCCGGAGAAGCCGTAATACTGTTATTGGTCACGCTGCACAGGCCGAGCAGCAGGCAGATTAACAGCACCGGGAAGATCAGCGGATGGCGGTTAAGCAGGCGAACGGGCCGCCAGGCGGTAACAGAAAGCAGGGCGGCACTTAACGGCAGAAGCAGCAGATAGAGCAGTTTTGCCAGGTGGGTGAGGGCGCCGAGCAGGGAGAACATCAGCGCAATGGGAGGAACAATCACCGCCCGCGCCGCATCCTCGCCCCGTTTTTCATTTGCTCCGCCCGTGCCGTAGCTGGCCAGCGCAGCCTGCAGGCGGGGGAGTTGCTGTTGCACGGCGTAGTCAAGATGGGGAGCCTGCAGCGCCAGGGCGAACTGTTTCAGGGCGTCCTCTTTCGGATATTCAGGCTGCACCCGGGTTTGCAGCGGCAGGGCCAGCTTTTCCCGCAGCCTTTTCTGCACCGGGTCCAGCATAAAAAATGTCTCCCAGTCGAGGCGGGCCGGGATTGTCACCCCATGATAGAGCCCATTTTTCTGCGTAACGCTGGTATAGTCGAGATAGTCCTGATAAATCTCTGCGCGCGCGGCCAGCCAGAGTTTGTAATAGCCGAGGAGCCCGCCCTCCTGAACGCTGATGCTGTCGCGCAGGTTTTGCGCCGCCTCTCGCTCAAGCAGTTCGTGATAGCGGCTGACCGAACTCATAAGTAGCGGCAGCATCGCCAGAAACGCTTTCCCGGATGGGCTGGTCCAGGTTTCGCGCTGACTGCCATCGTCATCAAGCGGGATCCCCTCCAGCGTCTGGTGCCCGTCAATTAAAGACTGCTGATAGAGCTGCGCCAGCATCGACTTCTGGCGAAACTCGCCGGTACTTTGGGCGACCTGGCGCTCAATAACCCGCTCCACCGTTTGCCATGTCACCACGCCGGTGAGCAGACAGAGCGAGAACACCATGCCTGCCACCCAGGGGGCGGGAAAGGCAATGCCGCGTTTTTTCAGCCAGGCGTTCGCTGCCAGCACCAGCTGAAACATCAGCAGCGCGGCGGCGATAGCGGTTAAAGCCCGGCCATAACGCTCCATATTGTGGATGTCATCGGGGGTGGAGAGACTTCCCACCAGATCGAGCAGGCGCGAGTTAAAGGCCAGCTCGCAGATGAGATAGGTGAGGGTGAGGAGAATAACCACTGCGTTTTGCCACAGCGGCAGCGTAGGGCGCTTAATATCGGCCCGGTTTTCCAGTTCACCGAGAGCGCGTTCCGTCATGATTTCAGCTCCAGGCTGGTCTGACGGGTGATCGCAGGTTGCCAGATCTGCTCCGGCAACGAGTTATCCAGCACCGGCATGACCCGGGGCGCGGGCGGTTCGGCGGCTTTATCCTGAGGCCGTTTTTTTACTCTTACGGGCGGCGCAGGGGACGCTTCTGGCGCGTTCAGGAACGATTCAGGTGCGCTATACGCGGGCTGCACAGGCGCAGGGCGAACATATTTCGGCGCTACACGCGCCCGGCTGGGATTCTTATCATGGCTAGCACAACCGCTTACGCTCAGAAGCAGCGTTAACAACACCACCCCGCAGCGGGGCATTTTTTGCAGTAGCACGCTCATCAGTTTGTCCTGACTCTGTCGCACAGCGGAGTGAAGTCTTTTAAATGTAATCGGGAATTTTAATTCAGGTAGTTGTATCGCTTAAAAATTCTGCTTACCTCCCGGCCAGGTGCGCCAGCGGCATGATCAGCCTGCATTCACCCTCCTCACTGACGGCGCGCCAGCCCGCATCGGACGTCTCTTCCTGGGTAATGGGCATGCCCTGCGCGGTAAGCTGCGCGATCAGATCCGCAAATTCCGCCCCGGTCACCGGGCGGGGCTGCCAGAAAGTCTGTTTATTGTCGGTCAGGATCGGCAGAAGCGCGATCTGCGGCTGCGGATTGCCAAGCAGCAGGCGGACGATAAAACCATACGGCGGCACGCCGCGCGACTGGTATTCACCGTTACTGTTAAACACCCCGTTGCCGATGCTGTAGACCACCAGACTTTCGCCCTGTTTTACCGCCTCGCCTGCCATGTGCGGCCCGGAGCCGATAATCAGGTCGGCTCCGGCCTCGCAGAGACGCTGCGCCAGCGCCCGCTGTCCCACCGTTGTCCACTGGTAATCTAGCCCCCAGTGAGCGAGCACGATAGTGGTGGCTGGCCGGGGGCGTGCTTTCTCCAGACGCAGCTGTTCAGCCAGGCCGCCGCTCAGGCAGGCGACCCCTGCCCGACGTGGGCGGGCATAAAAGGCGCAATCCTGCTCCATGTAGCGCCGGTACCAGTAGGCGCTGAAAATCTTGTACTGTCTGTCGCCCACCGTCAGCACCAGCGGAGCGTGGGCCTGCTGCGCATTGCGTCCGGCGCCGATGCAGGCAATGCCGCCGCCGCCAAACGCCGCCAGGGTGCTCTCCAGCCCAGGCAGTCCGGCATCCATGGCGTGATTATTGCCAAGGGCCACCGCGTCGATACCCTGTTTACGCAGGGCGGTAACCGAGGCGACCGGATCCCCGGTCAGGCAGAACGGCTTTCGGCCTTCCAGACTGGCGCGCAGATCGGTGGCGAGGGCCGCCTCAAAGTTGGCAAGAGTGAAGTCGCTACCGCGCAGCAGGGGGGCGATGCCCAGAAAGCTGTGATCGTAGCCGTAACGTTGCAGGGCATCATCCAGACCCCGCGCCTGGCGCTTGCGGGTATACCACTCGCCAAAGTAGGTGTCGCCCAACAAGGTGAGGGTCGCCACAGGTTTGTCGATGTGCCGTTCGACGGGCACCGGTGCCGGCACTGCGCCATCAACTCCGGCCAGGAGCCCATCCAGCAGATAGTCGAGATGAAAGGCGTCATCCGCCCCGGCAGCGCAGGCCAGCCAGAGTTCGCCTGCGATCCACTGCAACGCAACGCCCCAGCGTCCGGCGCAGAATTGTCCCCATGCGCTGCCGTTGCTGTGCAGGTTGCCGCTTTTACGGTAGACCCGCTCGCCGATGGCCGCCTCGTGCTCACCCAGCCACGTAAGCCAGTGCGGGTAGCGCAGCTGGAAATGGTGCATCAGCCTGGCGATATCCGTAAGCGTGGTGCGCTGGCCGGGGCGGGGCCGACCGGAGACGTTATTGATATGGGTGTGGCGCATCTCCAGCTGGTCGACAAGGCTGCGCAGCGCCTTCAACGCCTCCGCGCTGCTGCCGGCCAGCGTTTCCGCCAGATGAATGGCGGCGTCGCAGGCGTTGTGGATGAGCATCCCCTGCACCAGCGATTTCACGGTTGCCGTGCTCCCCCGTTGCAGGCCAAGAGCCGGATTGCCCTGCAGAACGTGGGCAGCGATGCCGTGCATCTCAACAGGCGTATCAAGGTCTATTTTTTTCGCCAGCAGCCGTTCTGCCAGGCAGACGGCCAGCAGCAGCTGGCTCAAGTACGTGGGGGCAAACGCGCTGTCACCCTGCTCAGACAGCCGGGTTTCGCCGGTGGTAAGATTCATCAGCAGGCGGGCGGTTTGCCCTTTTGCCAGGGCTGGCGACGCGGTAAGTCGGCGCTTCAACAGGCCGACAACCCGCCTGAAGTCGGAATTACGCACGCTCCCTTTGACCAGCACGATATCGCCGTCGCGCAACGCTGGCGCAGCGGCTTCCACCAGCGCTTCTGCGGTGCTGAAATGACCGCTACGAACCTCCTCCGGCAGGGCGTCGTGCAGGGCACACATCTCGTCACCGTGCAGAAATGCCTGCTGACAGCCAGCCGCCAGCAGGGGCTGCGCCAGCGAGCGGTGGATGGCGGCGGACCGATCCCCGAGGTTGATGATCCGCCCCAGCAGGGCGATCACACGGCCGCCCCCTTCCTGCGCTCGCTGAGCGGCCACCTCAAACGCGTTGAGCATCGAGAGGTATTCGGCGTTATAACTGTCGTCAATCAGGGTGACAGCCCCGCCGCCCGGCAGCGGCAGCGCGGAAATGCCCATATGTTGATCATCGCTGCGCCAGGTTTCGAGGCTGGCCACGATCTCCGCCAGGCTCACCCCGAGCAGATCGGCGGCGATAAGCGAGGCCACCGAGTTAAGCGCGGCGCCTTTGCCTGGCACAGCCAGCCGGTAATTCAGGCTCTGCTGACGGAGGCTGAGCGTGATCAGGCTCCCGTTGGCATTCTGGGTAAACGCCGTGATCCGCACGTCAGCGTCGGCATCAAACCCGTAGCTGATGATGCGGGCACCGTCACGGGTGACGCTCGCAGCCACGGTGTCATAGCTGGCCATATCACGGTTTAAAATGGCGTAACCACCCGGAATAAGACCGTGACTGATGCGCGCTTTAAAGCGGGCCACATCGTCGAGAGAGGTCACGCTCCTGCCCACCTGGGTGAGGCCGATCTCGGTAATAATGACGATATGCGATTTGATACGCGGGCCGATCCCGCCGTTGCGCATCCACAGAGCAGAGATCGCCACCTCCAGCACCACCGCCTGCGGATTGCAGACTGCACGCGCCAGCGTGATGGAGGCCCCCGTGCGGGTGTTATGGTTTCCGCGGCTCGCCACTATCGACATATGCTTTGTCAGGATGCTGTTGAGCATCTCTTTGGTCGAGGTTTTGCCTACCGTACCGGTGATCGCCACCAGCTTACCGTCCAGTCGCCGCCGGGCTTCTTCTGCAAGCCAAAGCAGGGCCTGATAGCTGTTGCCCACCACCAGTTGAGGGAAGTCTGGCGGGAGATCTTCAAGGCGTCGCTGGACGATGGCCCCGCAGTAACGAGAGGCGTGGCGGGAAAGCGAAAGATGAGTATCATCCCAGCCAGCGTAAACTCCGGTGTTGCCGGAGCCCTTGTGCCAGGTGTCGGGATCGATGGCGACAAACAGACAGGGATGGCCAGGCTGCGCCTTATCATGAAAAAGGACAATGTCAGTGGCGCACCAGCCTGCATCCGGGCGATTGTACCAGACGCTACCGGGTAGTTTTTCGAGTTCGGCAGCGGTCCATCCCGGGGCTTGCGTCTCTGCGCGTGGCTGGCGGGGCGGTTTCTGGCTCATATTTTTATTCCTGCTTTTTTGGGCTTATCCGCGTAGCGGACAAAGGCGAATGGCGTTGATACCGGCATTCCCCGTCAAATTATGAAATTGCGGCGGTCTGGCGGGGCGTTCGAGCAGTTCTACCCGGTGGCCATGTTCCCGCAGCGCATCCGCGAATCGCGCCTGCAGATCGAACGGCGTATTGCGATCCTGCGGGTTGCCGATCACCAGGATCAACCGGAAGGGATCGGCGGCGATCCCGCTGATGTGGTCGAGGGGATCCCACGGGTGAGGGAGGCCGGTGCCGTCCAGTGCAGGCGCCGGGGCTTCGCCACGCTGCTGACGCAGGCGCTGCGCCCGCTCGAGTATTCCCCAGGCGCCGGAAGTAAGCACCGCGCAGGCGATGTCCCGGCGGCCGGTAGTCAACAGCGCCGAAGCGGCGGTGGCGCCTCCGCTGTGTCCGCTGAGAATAAAGCGCTGGATACCATAGCGGGCCTTGATAGCATTGAGGGCGGCATCGATAGCCTGGAACTCTTCCGCCTGACGACGGCGGTAATGGTTGCCGCTGGAGCCGTAGGTGCCGGGGCGGGCGATAATAATGGTCGGCAACCCGGTCTGGCGTAGGATCGCCCGTGCCTGACGGCGTTGGTCGGCGGCGGTGTTACCGGGAATGGTTTCGGGTGGACGCTTTATCAGCGAGACGCGGTCGCCTTTTAACATCACCACCGCCAGCGGGGCAGCCTGGAGATTTCCGGCGCTGAAATAGCGCATACAGGCGTTGCCTTGAGGGTAGTGTACCCACACGGCCTCGTCGCCGACCGGGCAGTGCTGTCGGGAGGCTGGCTGGTTCCACAGCAGCGGCGTCTCAGCGTAAGCGAAAACGCTGATTAGCAGCAGGATCCATACCGCGAAACATCGACTCACACCACCGCCCCGGAAGAAACAATAGACATACAGAATACACAACTTGTCATACATAATGGTATTATCTGGTTAGGATTTTTCTGACAGGGTTTCTTCAGGCGTTATCAGGAGTAAAAATGCCGCTCAGCCAATTACTGGCGCAAACCCGCCCGGCGATGGAATTGCTGGACGTCGCGCCCAAACCGCCGATTTGCCCCGCCTGGGCGATCTTTTTTAGTGCTTCCGATGGTCAAAGCCGTGCGCATATTGTGCAGGGCTCTGGCGACAGCTTCGATCAGGCCTGGCAGCAGGGCGTAGAGGCGCTGCTGCAGTGGCAGCAAAAGAGTGGGGCGGTGGTTTGCTGGCTGCGCGTTGACCTTGTGGATCAGGTGCAGGCCCTGCGCTGGGATAACCTGCAAGCCCGCTTAGCCAAGACCAAACGCAACTATTTTCGCTTCGGCATCAGCCTGGACCCAGCGTTTCGCTACGCGATGCTGGAGCAGGAGATTGCCGCCAACGCGCTGCTCTATCATGGCGATCACGGCGTTGCCACGCCCAATGCCACTAATCTGGCCCATTTTTCCCGCCGTCGCTTCGGCGCTGTGCTGAGCTGGCCGGAGGAGCCTGACCAGACGCTCTGGCGCTTCACCACCCGGGCGCTGTTTTGCGACGGCGAGCAGTTGTTACCCATCGAATCGACCGGGCGTAACAGCGGCTACCGCCAGCTACCCGACTGGCAGGCGACGGCGCTTGAGCCGATGATCGCCTCCGCCACCGACTACCTTGCCCGGCAGATCGCCCCCTCCGGGCGCTATCAGTACGGCTGGTTCCCCTGTTTCGACCGCGCCATTCCCACCTATAACGCCTTGCGCCACGCCAGCTCCACCTATGCACTGCTCGAAGGATGGGAAGTGACGCAGCAGCCTGAACAGTTCGCGGCAATCGAGCGGGCACTCAACGACCTCTGCGCCAGCTTTATTCGTACTTACCGGCTACCGGACGGCAGCGACGCCGATTTCCTGGTCGATACCGGGGATGAGATTAAGCTTGGCGGCAATGCGGTGTGTATTCTGGCGATGGCGAAATACAGCGAGCTGACCGGTGATGATCGGTATCTGGAACCGATGGCGCGGCTGGCGAACGGGATCGGCTTTATGCAGGATCCACAGACGGGCGGGTTTGTTCACGTGCTGAACGCAGGGGATCTGTCGCTGAAGGCGGCGCACCGCATTATCTATTACGACGGTGAGGCGGCGTTTGCGCTGATGCGTCTTTACGGACTGACTAAAGCGCCGCGCTGGCTGGCAATGGTCGAACGGGCGATGGATCATTTTATTGTGCAGAAGCACTGGCAGGCACACGATCACTGGCTCAGCTACTGCGTCAACGAGCTGACGTGCTACCAGCCGCTGGAGCGCTATTACCAGTTTGGGCTGGATAACGTGCGCGATCATCTCGACTTCGTTCAGAACCGCGTCACCACTTATCCTACGCTGCTTGAGTTGATGATGGCGGCCTCACGGATGATCGCGCGGCTTGAGACATCGCCGCATAAACATCTGCTGGCGGGCTTCGACATGGCGGTGTTCAACCAGGCGCTGGAGAGCCGCGCCCGCTATCTGGCAAACGGCTTTTTCTGGCCGGAACTGGCGATGTTCTTTAAAAACCCGCCGCGCATCGTCGGCAGCTTTTTTATTCGTCACCACAGCTATCGCGTGCGAATCGACGATGTTGAACACTACCTTTCCGGCTATGTCGCGTACCGTAAGCGCTGGCTGGCCCGGTCAGGCGAGCAGTAAGTTACGTCATGCGGCTTTATCCTTCTCTTCTGGTGAGCTGTCGACGCTGGCTGTCGCTCTGGCTGGTGCTGCTGCTGGTTATCTCCCCCGGACTCGGCGCCGGGTGGGATTTCAGCGCCATCAGCACCCGTACCGAACGGCTGTATGGCCCGGCTACCCCCGCCGCCCGGCAGCGGATTGATGAGTGGGCAGCGTTGCTTAAACAGCCGTCGCAGGGCACGATCCATGACACCTTAAACCGGGTTAACCAGTTTTTTAACGCCCGGATGGCGTTTCGCGATGATATCGTCGTCTGGAAGCAGCAGGATTACTGGGCAACGCCAATTGAGTTTTTACGTCAGGGGGCAGGGGACTGCGAGGACTTTGCGCTGGCGAAATATTTCACCCTGCGCGAAATGGGCGTGCCGGCGAACCAGTTACGTATTACCTATGTTAAAGCACTCGAACTGAATCAGGCGCACATGGTGGTGACATGGTATTCCACCCCCACGGCGATCCCACTGGTTCTGGATAACCTGAAAACCGCCATCTTGCCTGCTACACAGCGTACCGATCTGCTTCCGGTGTATGCGTTTAACGGCGAAGGGCTGTGGCTGCCGCAATCTGGCGGCAACAAACGCGTGGGTGACAGCAAACGGCTCTCCCGCTGGCAGGATCTTCTCACCCGTATGCGTGCAGAAGGATTTGTAATTCATGAATAGGATAGGGCCATGTCTCTTTATAAACAGCTACTGATTGGCATCTGTTTATTTACGCTCGTCATTTTCTGCGGCAACTTTTTCGTTACCCTGGAAAGCTCACGGGAGCAGTACCGCAATCAGCTTAGCGCCCACGCGCAGGACGCGGCGACGGCGCTGGGGGTGTCGCTGACCACCCATATCGACGATCCGGCCATGACCGAGCTGATGGTGAACTCCATCTTCGACAGCGGCTATTTCTATCGCATTCGCGTGATCGACATTAAAACCAATAAACCGATTATCGAGCGCAGCGACGTACCCCAGAGCACCCGTGTACCGCACTGGTTTGTGCGGCTGGTGAACCTCAGCCCAGGCGAAGGCGATGCCATTGTGATGCGGGGCTGGACGCAGGTTGCCCGGGTAGAAGTGGTCAGCCATCCGATGTTCGCCCTGGCCCGCCTGTGGAACAGTATCGTTGCCAGCTTTTTGTGGCTGATCGGCTGTAGCCTGCTGTTTGTGCTGGCAGCCACCCTGCTGTTGAACCGCATTCTGCGCCCGCTTAACTATATTGCCGGACAGGCGATGGCCATCTGCCGCCGCGAGTTTCTTAATATACAGGCGCTGCCAAAAACGCCTGAGCTGCGCCGGGTGGTGGACGCCACCAACATGATGGTGACCCAGCTCAAGGTGTTATTCAGCGAGCAGGCCCGGCGTACCGAAGCGCTGCGCCAGGAGGCCTATCACGACAGCCTGACCGGCCTGAGCAACCGCCGGGCGTTTGATATGCAGCTCCAGTCACGCCTGAGTGATGAAGAGAACGCCGCCGGCCACATTATGCTGCTGCGGGTGCAGGATCTGATGGGGCTTAACCACCGTCTGGGTGGGGCGAAATCCGATCAGCTGCTGGTGGCCGTGGCGGATATTCTGAGCGGCCTGCAGCGCAACTATTTCCACAACGAGGGGTTTGTAGCCCGCGTGCGCGGCGGGGAGTTTGCCATTATCGCCCCGCAGATCCTGGGCCAGGAGCTCGATAATCTGCGCAACACCCTCAGCACCCAGCTGAAGGCGCTGTCTGAGATGGGCATGAGCGACGTGACGCCGGTGGCGCATTTTGCCCTGGTGCCGTTTAACCCAGGCGATACGCCCCAGGCAGTACTGGCTCAGGCGGATCAGGCGCTGGCAAGAGCCGAAACCGAAATGCGCATCTTTGCGACGCCCGATACCGCATCGGCCACCGAGAGCGAAGACGATCATCACAGCTGGTACACCCGTCTGGACGCGGTGCTGACAAGCGGCGACTTTGCGCTCTTTTCACAGCCGGTCTACGCCTGCAACAGCGCGCGTGAGGTGCTGCATCATAAGATCCTCGCGCGAATTAAAACCCCGGAGGGGGAGCTGGTGCCTGCCGGACGCTTTATGCCGTGGATCCACCGGCTCAATCTCAGCCGCCGCATGGACATTGTGATGCTCCAGCAGACCCTAAGTGAACTGGCAAAATCACCGCGTCCGCTGGCGCTGAGCATCAGCGGGGCCAGCGTCGCGGATGACCAGAGCCTGAATGCCCTGTTGCAGCCGCTGAAAAGCGCGCCGCAGCTGGCAACCTGGCTGATCTTTGAGCTGGATGAGAATGAGTTGCCCGATGTCGAGCGGGTGAACGTTCTGGTCAGCCGTCTGAAGGCGTTGGGTTGTCGTCTGGGGATCCAGCATTTTGGTGGACGCTTCCACCTTATCGGCAATTTACCGCAATGGGGTCTGGCCTGGATTAAGGTTGATGGCAGTTATATTCGCGATATAGACAGCGAAGCCGATAAAAAACTGTTTATTGAGGCTATTTACTGGGCCGCCCGTCAGATAAATCTTCCCTTAATTGCCGAACGAGTAGAAACTGCGGGCGAGCTGGCGATCCTTGAAAAAATGGGGCTGTATGGCGCAATGGGACGCTATTTTGCTGATGCCAGTACGCTGGGCGGAAATTAACCTCACAGGCTATACAGAGGCTGAATATGTATTACGTAGAACGCGATACAGAAAGACGAATAATTCGGGTGGAGTTGACACCTTTTCCCGCAATGACAGAACAGCACGATCTCTGTACGCCCGAGATTGACGAGTGGTTGCGCCAGCGTGATATCCGCGAAGCCACGCTGTATCAGCTGCGGCAAAGCGACCTTGAGATGGTGCGTGTGCTTGAGGATCTGATCGAGGTTCTGATGAGTAAAGGGGTTATCACCATTACTGACCTGCCGCCTGCCGCACAGGCCAAACTCACCAGCCGTGCGCAGGCGCGTCGCTCGCTGAGTGGTCTGGAAGGGTTAATCGCGGATGAGGACGAGGGGCTTATTTAGCCTCTTTTGCGTACCGGGATTAATCAACAATTAATAGGGGGATATTTCCCTGGCTCCCTATTTTGATAGTACAGATCTTTTTAGTTTCCTGTTTATTCATGGCATCTATTAATATAGCGCCCTGATCCGTATCTGCATCAATAAATCTGGTGCATAAAGGCGTATTGTAGTCATAGTTGCACAGCATATTACTAATACAGATTAAATACTCTTTTAGCATTCTAAGCCTGACAAATGGATGAATTGGGCAAGAAAAAGATTGAGGGAGACAATATATGAGTGGCGTATCCGGGATTGTCAAAGCAGTAATCGGGCAGGTATTTGCCGTCAGCCCTGACGGCAGTAAGCGTTTGCTGACCGAAGGCGACCGCGTTCTCGAAGGAGAACACGTCCAGACGGGAGCGGCTGGCGCAATTACCTTATCTTTGCCGGATGGCAAACAACTGGATCTGGGGCGTGACAGTCAGTGGGACAGCTCAGGGCATATAGTGGCAGAGGCCACGGCGACCCAGCAGCAGGACGTGGCAGCCATCCAGCAGGCTATTGCCGACGGGCAGGACCCGACGCAAACCCTGGAAGCGACAGCAGCTGGTCCGCAATCCGGTAATTCTGGCGGCGAGCCAGGCGGCAGCGGCGGCGGGTCACATACCCACGTCGTGCTCGATCTTACCGGCGAAATTGTTGATCCCACTGCGGGTTACCCAACGATCGGCCTGGATTTCCCCGATGATGAGCCCCCGGAAGAATTAACGCTGCTCGATATTGATGATTCAGATGCTGATGCGGATGCTGACGCGGATGCGGATGCCGACGCGGATGCAGATGCCGATTCGGACGCTGACGCGGATGCCGATGCTGACGCAGATGCGGACGCTGATTCTGATTCTGATTCTGATTCCGATGCTGATGCTGATGCTGATGCCGATGCCGATGCCGATGCAGATTCTGACGCCGACGCCGACGCGGATTCCGATTCTGATGCGGATGCGGATGCTGATGCGGATGCGGATGCGGATGCGGATGCGGATGCCGATGCAGATGCAGATGCTGATGCTGATGCGGATGCGGATGCGGATGCGGATGCCGATGCAGATGCAGATGCCGATTCTGATGCAGACGCGGATGCCGATGCGGATTCTGACTCCGACGCGGACGCCGATGCCGATGCAGATGCTGATGCCGATTCTGATTCTGATGCAGACGCAGACGCCGATGCTGATGCTGATGCGGATGCGGATGCGGATGCGGATGCGGATGCGGATGCGGATGCGGACGCCGACGCTGATGCCGATGCGGATGCAGATGCAGATGCGGATGCAGATGCGGACGCCGACGCCGACGCCGACGCTGATGCTGATGCTGATGCGGATGCCGATTCTGATGCAGATGCGGACGCCGACGCCGACGCAGATGCGGACTCTGATGCCGACGCGGATGCCGATGCTGATGCTGATGCTGATGCGGATTCTGACGCTGATGCTGATGCTGATGCGGATGCTGATGCGGACGCCGACGCCGACGCGCGATGCGGATGCGGATGCCGATGCCGATGCCGATGCGGATGCGGATGCGGATGCCGATGCGGATGCCGATGCGGACGCCGATGCAGATGCGGACGCCGACGCTGATGCGGATGCGGATGCCGACGCGGATGCGGATGCAGATGCAGATGCAGATGCGGACTCTGATGCCGACGCGGATGCCGATGCCGATGCGGATTCTGATGCCGACGCTGATGCCGACGCTGATGCCGATGCCGATGCCGATGCCGACGCGGATGCCGATGCCGATGCCGATGCGGATTCTGATGCGGATTCTGACGCTGATGCAGACGCGGATGCCGATGCGGATTCTGACTCCGACGCGGACGCCGATGCCGATGCAGATGCTGATGCCGATTCTGATTCTGATTCTGATGCAGACGCCGACGCTGATGCTGATGCTGATGCGGATGCCGATTCTGATGCAGATGCGGACGCCGACGCCGACGCAGATGCGGACGCTGATGCCGACGCGGATGCCGATGCTGATGCTGATGCCGACGCGGATGCCGATGCTGATGCTGATGCTGATGCTGATGCGGATTCTGACGCTGATGCTGATGCGGATGCTGATGCGGACGCCGACGCCGATGCCGATGCGGATGCGGATGCGGATGCGGATGCCGATGCGGATTCTGATGCCGATGCGGATGCCGATGCGGACGCCGATGCAGATGCGGACGCCGACGCGGATGCGGATGCGGATGCAGATGCAGATGCAGATGCAGATGCTGACGCTGACGCTGACGCTGACGCTGACGCTGACGCTGATGCGGACGCTGATGCCGATGCGGACGCTGATGCCGATGCGGATTCTGATGCCGATGCCGATGCTGATGCTGATGCTGACGCTGACGCTGATGCGGACGCTGATGCCGATGCGGACGCTGATGCCGATGCGGATTCTGATGCCGATGCGGATTCTGATGCGGATTCTGACGCTGATGCTGATGCTGATGCGGATGCCGACGCGGATGCCGACGCTGATTCCGATGCAGATGCAGATGCAGATGCAGATGCGGATGCCGATTCTGATGCAGATGCGGACGCCGATGCCGATGCAGATGCAGATGCAGATGCGGACTCTGATGCCGACGCGGATGCCGATGCCGATGCGGATTCTGATGCCGATGCGGATTCTGATGCCGATGCCGATGCCGACGCTGACGCTGATTCTGATTCCGATGCGGATGCCGATGCTGATGCAGACGCCGATTCTGATTCCGATGCGGACGCAGATGCAGACGCCGATGCGGATTCCGATGCCGATGCCGACGCGGATGCCGATGCCGATGCCGACGCGGATGCCGATGCCGATGCCGATGCGGATTCTGATGCGGATTCTGACGCTGATGCAGACGCGGATGCCGATGCGGATTCTGACTCCGACGCGGACGCCGATGCAGATGCTGATGCCGATTCTGATTCTGATTCTGATGCAGACGCAGACGCCGACGCTGATGCTGATGCGGATGCCGATTCTGATGCAGATGCGGACGCCGACGCCGACGCAGATGCGGACGCTGATGCCGACGCGGATGCCGATGCTGATGCTGATGCTGATGCTGATGCGGATTCTGACGCTGATGCAGATGCGGACGCCGACGCCGATGCCGATGCGGATGCGGATGCCGATGCGGATTCTGATGCCGATGCGGATGCCGATGCGGACGCCGATGCAGATGCGGACGCCGACGCTGATGCGGATGCGGATGCGGATGCGGACGCTGATGCCGACGCTGATGCCGACGCCGATGCCGATGCTGATGCTGATGCTGATGCTGATGCTGATGCTGATGCTGATGCTGATGCTGATGCTGATGCCGATGCTGATGCTGATGCTGATGCCGATGCCGATGCCGATGCCGATGCGGATGCGGATGCAGATGCCGATTCCGATGCAGATGCAGATGCAGATGCAGATGCAGACGCCGATGCCGATGCGGATTCCGATGCAGATGCGGATGCAGACGCTGATGCGGATGCTGATGCCGACGCTGATTCTGATGCCGACGCTGATGCCGATGCGGACGCTGATGCCGACGCCGATGCCGATGCGGATGCGGATGCAGACGCTGATGCGGATGCTGATGCCGACGCTGATTCTGATGCCGACGCTGATGCCGACGCCGATGCCGATGCGGATGCCGATGCAGATGCAGACGCCGATTCAGATGCGGATGCCGATGCCGACGCGGATGCGGACGCCGATGCCGATGCGGACGCCGATGCAGATGCCGATGCGGATGCGGATGCGGATGCGGATGCGGATGCGGATGCGGATGCCGATTCTGATGCTGATGCTGATGCTGATGCCGACGCGGATGCGGATTCTGACGCCGATGCCGATGCAGATTCTGACGCTGATGCAGATGCTGATTCCGACGCCGACGTCAAACTAACCGTTACCGTCACTCCAGGCAGTAAGACGACCGAGACGACAGATGACCAGATCATCCACGTTAATGGCGGCAGCGGCGATCCTAACGGTTACGACATCCAGAACGGCGTGATTGTGGCGATCGGCAGCAACGTACATGTCTGGCTGACTCCGGATAGCCCGGACGGTAAGATCCAGGGCGACTTCGTGCCGAAGGCCGACAGCCCGGATCAGATCCACTACTACAACAGCCAGGGTAACGCCAATGCCAATAACGGCGACAAGACCTACACCGATATCTTTGTGGTCGGTGACCATACGGGTGGCTATTACCAGCAGGGTGACTGGCCGCAGGATCGCTATGAATTCCGACCGCTCAACGGCATCACTGGCAACCAGGGCTTACCTCAGAGCAGCGTGGGTAAGGACTATATCTTTGTTCAGGGGAATGAGGCTGACTACACCGTTACCGGTGTCGACCATCCACAGAATGGTAAAAACAACGATATAGATAACCTGCATGTGGTTGATAACGAGACCGGGAAGTCACCGTTCCAGAATGCCAACGGCATTGAAGGGGTGGTATTTGGTGACGGACCCTCTTCTGAGCTCGGTGGCAATACCACCGTCAGCTACACGGTGACGCTGAATCTGGATGTCAATCTCGAAAGCTCAGACAGCAGCGATCACCTTAACAGCATCACCCTGAGCGGTATCCCGGAAAACGCGACCTTCACCGGCAACTATGCGAGCGTCAGTTACAACGCCGAAGAGAAGAGCTACACCCTGACCTTTGACAACGACACCTCGCACTTCAACGGCCAGGTGAGCGTTGAACTGCCGGACGGTCAGAGCGATTTCGGGGAGATCGGGCTGAAAGTGGACTCTACCGCCGTCGATCAACACGAAACCGACTTCACCGTTGACGGGAAAGAGGGCGGAACGTTTGTCAGCGAAAGCCACGGTGGAGAAGAGCACGCCGATGATAACGTTGACGATCCCCCTCTGATGGCTGACCACAGCGTTGAGGAGAATCATGTTGAAAGCGACAGTGAAGAGAATCACAAGCAGACGAGCAGCCTGACGGCTGATGAGCATGACGCCGACCACACTCTGGCGAACGGGGATCACGCCGCATCATTAATCGATGACGACAACCTGATGCTCAATACCAACAGTGTGGATAACAACGGCACACCAACGGTCGATAATGCGCAGAGCGAAAACCTCACGCTCCAGAGTACGGATCAGGAGGAGCAGCTGAACTTTAGCGATCTCATTCATGATGAAGAGCATAACGATCTCAGCACGCTGATCCAGGCGGGGCCGCAGAGCGACACGGTGGAGGGCCCGGCGGAGGTCGAGCATGTCCCTGCTGAAGGTGGTGAGATCGCCGGAACGGAGGGGTATGACGCGGGTAACGACACGATGCTCGACAGCCTGATCGCCAAACCGGAAGAGCACGCCTGACTGGCGTCGCGCAGGGCTGGTCTGGCCTGCGCGGCAAACATTATTCAGGACAGACGAGGGATCCCGTCTGTCCGCAAAATCGCAGGGTACATTTTTCCCCTCTCTCTGATGGGGTTTCTCTGGTGAATATTGACCAATAATCAAGGGATATGAAGGAAAAAATAAGATGAAACAGTATAGTCAGTTCGTTATAGGGGCTACCCTGGCGCTGAGCGCCACATATAGCCAGGCCACGACCCTGGAACAGGCCGTGAAAGAGAGCCTGTTATGGCATCCGGAAGTTAACGCCTCGGTAAACAGCCGCTATTCCGCCGATCAGGATCTCCGCGCCGCCAAGGGTGGCTATCTCCCGACCCTGGATCTCACCGCCGGTACCGGCTGGGAGCAAACCGATAACGCCAGCACGCGCGGGGCAGGCGATCATCTGCGTGATTTGCACCGCAGCGAGTCCGCCATCAATCTGCGCCAGAACGTCTTCAACGGTTTTGCCACTACCAGCGAAGTCGACCGCCAGAAAGCGACGGTCAACTCCCGCGCCTGGACGGTAATGAATACCAGCGAATCTACGGCATTGCAGGCGATCCAGACCTATCTCGACGTGCTGATGCGCCAGAAGATGGTGGCGCTGGCAGAAGATAACCTTAAGAATCACGAGCGGGTGTTCGATCAGATCCGCCTGCGTACCGAGCAGGGGGTGGGGCGTCAGGCCGATTTCGAGCAGGCCCAGGCTCGTCTGGCACAGGCGCGCAACAACCTGCTGACCGAGCAAACTAACCTCGAAGACGCCCGCGCCAACTACCAGAGTATCACCGGCCAAGAGCCTGACACTCTCGTCATGCCCGCCAAAATCGCGGTACCCGCCTCGCTGGAGGCCGCGCGGACCGTCATGCTGGCAAACAACCCGCTGCTGAAACAGGCCGATGCCGATGTGGAAGCGACCCGCCAGCAGTACGAGGCGGCAAAATCGCGATTTTATCCGGATGTGAACGTTGAAGTTGGCCGTACCATGGATAACAACATCGATGGAACCCGCGGTCACAGCCAGGAGTGGCAGGCGATGCTGCGCATGCGCTACAACCTCTATAACGGCGGCAGCGACCAGGCAACGATCACCTCTTACGCCTACAAAATGAAAGAGGCGCAGGATGTGAAAAACAACGCCCAGCGTCAGTTGAACGAAGATCTCCGTCTGGCCTGGAACGCCCTGAAAAACGCCGGGCAGCAGGTGCCGATCGCCAAAGAGTATGCCGATCGCAGCGTGCAGGTGCGTAGCGCCTACCAGGAGCAGTTCAGCCTTGGCGACCGGACCTTGCTCGATATGCTGGACAGTGAAAACGAGGTGTTCAGCGCCCAGCGCCGCTACGTCGAGCTGCAGTTTGTCGACATGTTTACCACCTACCGCATCAGCGCCCGTACCGGCGAACTGCTTAAGAGCCTGAATATTCAGCCGCCGACGGCAGCGGAGCCGCTCACGCAAGCGAAATCTTCCCAGGCAGAACTGCCTGAATTAAAGTAAGACGCCCTGAGAGGCTGACGGGGTTGTTGCTGGCAGAGATAACGGCAACAACCCTCTCTTTTTTTATCTGCGGTTCCCGTCCGCAGAACACTGAGGCAGAGAATGACGCCTGATATTGACTCCTCTGATCGCATCGAGATGGCCCCGCAGGCGCAGGGCAGGCTGGATCCGCGGCAAAGCCATGACGATCCCCTGCTGGATGCGCTGATGATCGTCTGTAAATTGCATAACATAGGCACCAGCCGCAACGTCCTGACCGCGGGGTTGCCGCTGGCAGCCCACACCCTGACGACAGAGACCTTCCCCCGCGCCGCCGGACGGGCCGGGCTCAAGGCGCGGGTGGTGCAGCGTGGGCTTGAAAACATCACCGCGCTCTCTCTGCCCGCCATTCTCCTGCTGAAGAACAATCAGGCCGCGGTGCTGATTGGTTGGGATGCGCAGCAGCGCGTCCGGCTGCTGCCCAGTGAAACGGAGGGCGGTGAGATCACCGTGTCGCCAGAGACGCTGGCGGAGAATTACAGCGGCCGGGTGATTTTTATCTCTCCGGAGCATGAGTTTGATGCCCAGCCGACGGCCACTCTGCCGCGTACCAAAGCCTGGTTCCAGGATACGCTCAAACTGTCGAAATCCCTCTACCTGGATGCGGTGGTCGCCAGTTTCCTCGTCAACCTGGTGGCGCTCAGCGCCCCGCTGTTTGTGATGAACGTCTATGACCGGGTGGTGCCCAATCAGGCCACCGCCACGCTGTGGGTGCTGGCGATTGGCATCAGCATTGCCTTTGTGTTCGACTTTGTACTGAAGATCCTGCGGGGAATTTGCCTCGATCTGGCGGGCAAAAAAACCGACCTCGTGGTCTCCTCGGCGCTGTTCGAGCGGCTGCTGGGGATGAAGATGAAGCTCCGCCCGCAGCGGGTGGGCAGCTTTGCGCAGAATTTCCAGGAGTTCCAGTCGATTCGTGATTTTCTGTCGTCGCTGACGCTGACCGCCTTTATCGATCTCCCCTTTACCCTGCTGATCCTGCTGGTGATTGGCATCATTGGCGGCCCGCTGGTGTTTATCCCGCTGCTCGCTTATCCGCTGGCGCTGCTGGTGAACTGGTTGATCCAGCGTCCGCTGATGTCGCGGGTCAGGAAGACCTATCAGCTCTCCAACGAACGCCAGGCGATGCTGGTGGAGACACTCACCGGCCTGGATGCCATCAAAATCAACAACGCCCAGAGCGAGCGTCAGTATCAGTGGGAGCACCTCACCGGTCAGCTGAGCAAGCTGGAACTGCGGGTGAAGTCGCTCTCCTATGTGGCGGTGAACTTTACTGCCTGGCTGCAGCAGTTCAGCGGCGTGGCCCTGATCGTGGCCGGGGTCTACATCATTATCGGCGGCAACCTGAGCATGGGCGGGCTGATTGCCTGCTATCTGCTGCACCGTCGCGCCATGATGCCCATCGGCCAGCTGTGTAGCCTCATCACCCGCTACCAGCGCGCGCGAATGACCAAGGCCACCATCGACCGGATGATGGATCTTGAGCAGGAGGTGCAGGACGACGAAGTGCCGCTGAAGCGGGAAACCCTCTCCGGCGCCATTGAGCTGCGCGATGTGACCTTTATCTATCCCGGCAATCAGTATGCCTCGCTCAGCAACGTCTCGCTGACGATCCAGCCCGGGGAGAAGGTGGGGATCATCGGCCGCAGTGGGTCCGGGAAAAGCTCGCTGGCGAAACTGCTGGTCGGGTTTTACCAGCCGGACAGCGGGAATGTGCTGATCGACGGCATCGATGCCCGTCAGATCGATGTTCACGACCTGCGGCACAACATCGGCTACGCGCCGCAGGATATTCATCTGTTCAGCGGCACCCTGCGGGAGAACCTGGTGTATGGCGCCAGCTACGTTGATGACGAGACGATGCTGCGGGTGGCTACCCTGACCGGGGTGCACGAGTTTGCCCGTCGTCACCCCTCCGGTTACAACATGCAGGTGGGTGAGCGGGGAATGAGCCTTTCCGGCGGCCAGCGGCAGGCTGTCGCCCTGGCGCGGGCGCTACTGCTCGACCCGCCGGTGTTGTTAATGGACGAACCCACCAGTTCGATGGATAACACCAGCGAAGATTTGATCAAAAAGGCGCTCGTACCGGTGATTGCCAACAAAACGCTGCTGATGGTCACCCATCGTGCGTCGCTGCTGACGCTGGTGGATCGTCTGATTATTGTCGACAACGGCAAAATCATTGCCGATGGCCCGAAAGAGAGCGTCATGAGTGCGCTGAAGAAGGGACAAATTCATGCGAATCGTTGAGACGCTTAGCCGCCTGATGAGCTGGCTGTCAGGAGATAAACAGCCCGCACCGTTTACCACCAACGAGGTCAACAAAGCGTTGCTGGATGATGCCCCCCGGGTGGTGCGCGTCACGCTATGGGCTATCTTCGCCTTCTTTATCGCCATGATCCTCTGGGCATCGCTGGCCAGCATTGACGAAGTGACGCGCGGGGAAGGGCGGGCGATCCCCTCATCACGTCTGCAGAAAGTGCAGAACCTTGAGGGTGGGATCGTGGCCGAAGTCTTTGTGCATGAAGGCGAGGTGGTGAAAGCCGGCGCGCCGCTGCTGCGTCTGGATGATACCCAGTTTCGTTCCAACGCCGGGGAGAGCGAAGCCGACCGGCTGGCGCTGCAGGCGCGCATCCAGCGTCTGACCGCGCAGCTGAACGATGCCACAACCCTGACCCTGGCGCCGGAGATAGTGAAGAAGGCGCCGGAGATCGCCAGCGGTGAGATGGAACTCTTCGCCAGCGTCAACAAACGTATTCAGAGCGAACTGGCGGGGCTCAACGAACAGCTGGTGCAGAAGAAGCAGGAGCTGCTCGACTTCCAGGGCAAAGCCAGCCAGTACCGTCGTAGCCTGGGGCTGCAACAGCAGGAGGTCGCCATGTCTGAACCGCTGGTGGCGAAAGGGGCGATCTCCAAAGTCGAAGTGCTCCGCCTGCGTCGTGGCGTGGTAGAAACCCAGGGACAGCTCGACTCCGTGACCCTTGCCATTCCCCGGGCGGAAGCGGCCATCAAGGAGATTGAGAGCAAAGTCAGCGAAACGCGCGGGCGTTATCGCAGCGAGGCGCTGGGGCAGCTCAACGAGGCGCGAACCGATCTCAGCAAGATAGAGGCATCGGGCAAGGCGATTTCCGACCGGGTGAACCGTACCCTGGTCACTTCGCCGGTGCGCGGCGTGGTGCAACAGCTGATGGTCAACACCATCGGCGGCGTGATCCAGCCGGGCAACGACCTGGTGGAGATTGTGCCGCTGGACGACAAGCTGCTGGTGGAGGCCAAAATCCGCCCGCAGGACATTGCGTTTTTACGTCCGGGCCAGGAAGCAACGGTGAAGTTCACCGCCTACGACTACACCATCTATGGTGGCCTTAAAGGGACGCTGGAGCAGATCAGCCCTGATACGGTAACCGACAAAGACGGGAAAAGATTTTACGTGATTCGCCTGCGCACCGATAAAAACCATCTCGGCACGGATGAAAAGCCGCTGTTAATTATTCCGGGGATGGTGGCGTCGGTGGATATTATTACCGGTAAGAAAACGGTGATGGCCTATCTGCTGAAACCGATTCTGCGCGCCAGAGCGGAGGCGTTCCACGAACGCTAATAAGTATGGAGAAAGGCCACCTCGCCGGGAGGTGGCCTTTAAGTGTTACCACATCAAATCGTCAGGCACGACAAAATCGCCGTACGGATCGTCTTCATCCTTCGCTTCCTGCGTCAGTTCACCGCTGAAGACGATATAGCTCGCATCACGCTGGATAATTTTATTCGCCACAACGGCAGGGATGATGGCGTATTCGCTCTCGCGACCCGCTTCAGCAACCAGACGCGCAATCGCCAGACGGCCATTGATCAGCTGTTTTTGCGTGATTTTATCCACAGTGATTTTTTTAATCAGATTGCCGTCGGTGAAGTTAAAGCCGATATCGCCTTTGGCAATGACGATGCGGTTCATCTCAATCAACTGCTTGATCTGCGCCTTATACTCTTTTGCCAGCGTCGCCTGCTTTTGCTGTTCGCTAAGCTCTTTGTCGCGCTCAATTTGCGCCTGCTTATTCACTTCTACCGCTTCCCGGGCCTCACGCGCCTGGACGCGGGACTTTTTGGCGGTGCGCTGCACTTTTTCCAGCTTTTTACTGCTGACTAAGCCAGCTTTCAGCATCTGCTCTTGTAGTGTGAGTTTGGTCATCGTCGTTTCTGAAATCTGTCAAATGATGGGCAGATTATACCTGTAATTCCACTGCAGGGATAACCTGGGCAAAATCGGCCGCAAGCAGCGCAAGGGTGACATCATGAATGACTTTTGCGCTGAGCTGAGCTTGACTCAGTTCAAAGCTGATTACCGCATCTTTTAGCACCGTCATCTTTAATCCAAGGTCGGCACCCATCCTGACGGTGGAGTTAACGCAAAATCCGGCCACCGCGCCAGTGACAACAACCTCTGAAATTTGCGCATCCTGAAGATAATCCAGTAATCCCGTTGAGCTGAACGCGGAGGAGGTGTGTTTGATAAAGACCGGTTCGTTCGCTGATTCTTCAAAGGCGTCCAGGGGTAAGCTGGAGGAGGAGCTGGGATGGAAAAGCGAGCCCTGTTCAGGCGTCTGGTGGCGAACGTGGATGACGGGAAGGCCTGATTTTCTGAATTTTTCAATTACAGAGGTCATGTTTTCAATGCTGTTATGCGGGAAGTAATCCACGCCCTGCTGAATTCTCTCTGTGACAAAATTCTGCATATCGATGATGAGTAGTGCTTTTGGCATGTAATCCTCCTTAAACCTCGCCACTGGCAGGGTTATTATCGGTTTTTGGGCATCTTCTTAACGCTGGAACGCATTAACATATTCGCAATTATGCGCCACGCCCCCTACCAAATTTGGTTAAGGCTCAAATAAATCATCAACTAATCTACTGTACGACCGATAACAGCTTCAGAGAAACCTGTATCGGTATATCGAAATGCTGAGCCTAAAAACTAACCTGATGGCGTTAACGCTGCGGGGTCAATCTGCAAAAAACACCTCTGCCCTGGAGCAGTCTATCCGCAATTTGTCTTCCGGCATGCGTATCAATAGCGCGAAGGACAATGCGGCCAACCAGGCGATTGCTAACCGCATGACCAGCCAGCAAAATGGGCTGCAGCAGGCGCAGCGGAATGCTGGTGATGGCTTGTCGATGATTCAGACGGCCGAAGGCGCAATGGATGAAATTAACAATCGTTTGCAGCGTATTCGCGAGCTTACAGTCAAAGGGCTCAGTGAATCCAATACCCTGGTGGATGCCGATACCATTCAGGCCGAAATCAACTTAAATCTTAAAGAGATCGACCGCCTGAACGGCGCTGTCGACTTTAACGGCATCAATCTGTTGAATGGCAGTGCGGGTACCGTCGGTTTTCAGGTCGGCACCCGGGATAATGAAAAAATCTCCCTCGATTTATCGAAAAATTTCAGCGTAGAGAGTATCGGCCTGAAGGATTTCGTTATTCGTGGCATCAGCGGTAAGGTTTCAGATATCAATCAGGTTTCTGGAAATGCCAGTAATATCGACCTGAACAGCGGTAATGTCAGCGTAACCTGGTATCCGACGGGCTCATACAACTCGCCGCAATTGGTGCGAAACGCCACTGATGGCCGGTATTACATTCAGGACACGGGAGCCGACGGCAAGCCAGCTTATTATCAGGCCACCACGGCCGCAAGCTGGGATACCGCCAGCGGAACCGGAACTGTAAATATCAGTGCCACCAATGGAACGCCTCTCTACAGCAGCGTCACCCAGCTAAATAGCCGGACCATTACTTCGGTGAGCTATATCGATACCAACGGGGGAATGTTAAGCAATAGTCCCGCGCCGTCATTAAGAGAATCAAACGGTCAGTATTATATTGAGCAGGATGATTTCTATTATCCTGCAACCCTGAGCTACGGTTCATCGGGTGCCGTCACCGCACAAATGACCAGCACCACGGCAAAACTGGATACGGATTTCGCTACGCTTCCGGCTGTCGTAACGACTACGCCCAATATTGATGCCACGACCGCAGCATTGAGCTTCAGGGATGCGAGTAATAATCCGCTTTCCGGCTCCAGTTCCCGACTCCTGAAGTCGGGCAGCCAGTACATTATGGAAGTGGATGATGGCAATGGTAATTTTAACTATTACACTGCCTCAGTAACGACCACGACTGACGGTACGAACAGTTCGCTTGTGGTGACGGCGAATAACGCTACCAGTCTGAATAATTTCTCTGATGTGAATCAGGTCAGCGGGTCGTCAAGGGTCACGATGGATCCTGCGAAGGTCAACGTGCGTTATACCGATGCCAAAGGTAATATCTCCAACGATGTGCTGCGCCTGGACGCGGACGGTAATTACTACATGGATGTGGTGAACGGCACTGAGACAAAAAAAGCCACTCTGGTTTTGACTGATGAGAATCCTGCCCGTTTCCTGCTAAAAACGCTGAATGGTCTGGGGGATCTCCAGATCTACTACCAGGCGTCTTTTAGTGCCTCTACGGATGCGGCGACCAACTACACGACCCTGAATATCGCTGAAGTCGGCGATGAGATCCGCCTGAAAAATCCTGAGAACCCTCTGGCCGCGCTCGATAATGCCATTAAACAGGTTGATGAAAGACGCAGCACGCTGGGCGCTGTGGCGAACCGGTTGGAGTCCACGCAAAATCTCCAGGCGACAATGTCTGTTGCGGTCAGTGCGTCCCGCTCGCGGATTGAAGATGCGGACTATGCCGCGGAAGTGTCCAGTATGGCCCGGGCGCAGATGCTCCAGGAAACGTTCGCCTCGTTAATGACCAAAGCCAACCAGACGTCACAGGTAGTGTTGTCACTGCTGAATGATTCGATGAAATAACATCTGGTGAGAGCCCCGAGCTTTCGGGGCTCCGTAACGCTTAGCGAATGACGTTACCGCGCTGTACGCAATGCCCATCGTTGCAGTTAACGGCATCTACCCTGGCGGCACGGTGATTTCTTGCCTGCGCGGTAACCGTTGCAGCCGCTACCGGGTGGGCGGAATTTGCGACCACGGCTGCGCGTTCTACAGGGTGAAACACAACCCCAGCAAAGGCTGAGCATGGGGCGATTAAAGCCAGTGCGATCAGGATCTTTTTCATCAACTTCTCCGTTCAATTTTGTATTACCTGGTAAGCCAGGGATACGTTCTGATGGCGGGAGAGTACATTACAGCAACCCGTTAAGTTGTGTTTATGGGTGCTATTGAACAGAAAGTAACTTACGAAGTTGCGGGAAAAAATGGTAAATCTGACGGCAGGAAAGTGTCCCCTGCAGGAATCGAACCTGCAACTAGCCCTTAGGAGGGGCTCGTTATATCCATTTAACTAAGGGGACAAAGCGGCACGAGTATAACGTCATTTATACAATGCGTTAAGCGCGTGACCGCCTGACTGCTTAAAGTGTCGCCACTCACACCGCTTTTTTATCTTCTTCCGCTTCCTCCTGCTGGGCCTTAAGCTCGGCTTTGCGCTTATTCGACATATCGTTACGGATTTGCGCATGGCTCAGCAAGGCAAAAATAAAGGTGCCGCCGCAGATATTGCCTGCCAGAGTAGGGATCGCGAAGGGCCAGAAAAACTCGCTCCAGTGAATGGTGCCGTTAAAGACCAGATATAAAATCTCTACCGTACCCACCACGATATGAGTGGTATCGGCCAGAGCGATAAGCCAGGTCATCAAAATAATGACCACGATTTTCGCTGAACCGGCCGCCGGGAACATCCAGACCATGGTGGCGACAATCCAGCCGGAGATGATCGCGTTGGCGAACATCTCTGCCGGGCTGTTTTCCATGACTCCCATCCCGATTTTCACAAAGGCGTCGCGGGTGGGCTCATCAAATATCGGCATAAACTCGAACGCCCAGGCGGCGACACCGGTACCGATAATATTGCCGAGCAGTACCACGCTCCACAGGCGCATCAGCAGGCCGAAATTGCCCCAGGTTGGGCTTTGCATCACCGGCAGTACGGCGGTGACGGTATTCTCGGTGAAGAGCTGCTGGCGCGCCATAATCACGATGATAAAGCCAAAGGTGTATCCGAGGTTTTCGATGATTATCCCGCCGGGTACCCCTTCAAGCTCGACATGAAAAATCCCTTTTGCCAGCAGGGAAGCGCCCATCGATAATCCGGCGGCAATGGCCGACCAGAACAGCGCCATGGCGTCGCGCTCCAGCTCCTTTTCACCATCCTGGCGAATATGTTCGTGGATTGCCATTGCACGTGAGGGCAGGCGATCCTCGTCAACCTCAATCTTCTTTCCCCGGCGATTCTCCTCGCTTTCAACTTCCAGCTCTTCGGTATGGTTATCAATTTTTTCTTCTTTTAGCTCGTCCATCGCAATGCTCCATAGGTTGCAGATACCTTTAAGCGTAGCGCTTTTTCTCCCGCCGCCCGTGGGGAAGCTCTTAAATTCCTGTAATGGCAATAAAGGCGATACATCGCTGGCAAAGGCCGTATAAAATTGCCAGCCAAACGAAAACCTAAAGCCAGGCTATTCTGAGATCATACCAGAGAGTGTTTATTGCCCCGATTTGTGGTCGTAGACATCAGTAAACGCGCTGATACAATCACTTACACGTTTACAGACAGAGCGCGAAAGCGCCATGACGGATGGCTTTTGCTGATAGCCATACTTAACAGGGAGAAAGATATGAAACTTCGGCTGTCGGTGGTTGCGTTGAGCACCACGTTGCTGATGGGCTGCGCCAGCTCTGGCGAGCAGCAGGGGCGCTCCGATCCTCTGGAAGGATTTAACCGCACCATGTACAACTTCAACTACAACGTGCTGGATCCGTATGTGGTGCGTCCGGTTGCGGTGGCATGGCGGGATTATGTTCCACAGCCTGCCCGTAACGGGCTGAGCAACTTCACCAGCAACCTCGAAGAGCCAGCGGTGATGGCGAACTACTTCCTGCAGGGCGATCCCTATCAGGGGATGGTCCACTTTACCCGCTTCTTCCTGAACACCCTGTTAGGTATGGGTGGCTTTATTGACGTTGCCGGGATGGCGAATCCGAAGCTGCAGCGCGAACAGCCGCACCGCTTCGGTAGTACGCTGGGTCACTACAATGTGGGTTACGGCCCGTACGTGCATCTGCCGTTCTACGGTAGCTTCACGTTGCGTGATGACGGCGGTGATATGGTCGATACGCTCTATCCGGTGCTGTCGTGGCTGACCTGGCCGCTGTCGGTGGGTAAATGGACGCTGGAAGGGGTGGAGACGCGCGCGCAACTGCTGGATTCAGACGGTCTGCTGCGTCAGTCTTCCGATCCGTATCTCATGGTGCGTGAAGCGTACTTCCAGAATCACGACTTCATTGCTAACGGCGGTAAGCTGAAACCGGAAGATAACCCGAACGCCAAAGCGATCGAGAATGAACTCTCCGAGATTGATGCGGAATAAAAAAGAAAAGGTGAGCGCGAGGCTCACCTTTTTTATCCCTGCGTGATTAGAACGCGTAGTTGAAGTTCATGCCATAGAGCCAGGCTTTACCTTCAGAAGAGAACTCATACGGACCTTCCTGGAACGTCACTTTCTGACCATGCATATAAGAGACACCCGCATCGATGGAGGCATCTTTGTTGAATGCATAGGTCGCACCGGCGCTCAGCCAGAAGCGATCCTGATCCGGAATGGAGATAGAGCGTTTGTCTGCCGGAACCGGGCTGTCATCGAAGGCAATACCGGTACGGAATGTCCAGTTATCGTCCATGTAGTAGGTGGTACCCAGAGCGATGCGGTAAGCATCACGGAAGCTTTCGTCTTTATAGAAGAGCGTATCACCGCCGCTGTTAGTCGCTTTCAGCTCCTGGAACTGGCTCCAGCTCGTGTAGGTCAGGCTATAGTGGATGGCCCATTGCGGCGCGACTCTGTTATAACCGGACAGTTCCCACATCTCAGGTAAATTCAGGGTCAGAGAACCGCCAGTGGTGCGGCCATCCGTCCCCATTGGCAGACCAAAGTTGCCGAGGATCTGGTTATAGGCTGAAGGCAGGCTGCTCTTATAGTCGCCATCGAAATCGATTTTCACTTCAGAGCGGTAGGTCAAGCCATACCGGTTGTTCTTATCGATTTCATACAGAATACCGGCGTTCCAGCCAAAGCCCCACTCATCACCTTTCAGGTAGGCAATCTGGGTATCTCCCGGGATCCCTGCGACCTGTCGTGCCAGAGCCGGAGGTAATGCCCCGGAGCCTGCAACGATGCGACCCAGGTCACCCGCGTAGCGCTCAATTTTCGCTTTCGCATAGACCGCATCAAAGCCAACACCGAAACTCCAGTGATTATCCAGGCGATAAGCACCGCTCAGGTTCAGGTTGAGGGTCTCCAGGTCGGTGGTACCGCCGTATGCCCCTGCTGCGTAGTTGTTATTGAACTCGGTCGCCAGTCCGTAGTTAGAGGTGACGGATGCGCCCCAGCCGAATTGATCGTTGATTGGTGCGACAAAGTGCAGGTTTGGCACCCATGCTGTTGGCGCGATGTTATCCGCATTCAGGCTTGCGCCCGTTCGCGAGCGTCCGGAGATATCCACGTCAGGGTCAACAAAGATGGCACCTGCGGAGAAGGTGGGACGATCAAACATCATGATCAGGGCAGGGTTACGGCTCGCGTTCCCTGCGTCATCAGCGATAGCACCTTCCCCGGAATAGGCGCGGCCCAGGCCTGAGGAAGAGAACTCATTCAACTGAAAGCCCGCTGACCAGGCGGAGGTGGAGACGATTGCCACTGCGACTGCCAGCGCAGTTTTTTTGAACAGGGTTTTCTGGCTCATGACCATAACCTCATTGAGTTATTTTTATTCAATTTTTGTTACATACCGTAACAGGAGCGCGAAGTGTAGGGTCTGTGGTAACACTTAGAAATCAGACCAGTGGCGAGAGTATAGGTCTGACCAGATAGAATGTTGCAAGGGTGTTTATGAATATTTACCGATATGTTTTTCGAAACGGGATCTGGTTGGCAAAATTGTGACCAGTTCGCGTCCTCCTAATGGGTGATTTTTGTTTTAGATCATTTTTACTTGTGATATTGCTCACTTACCCGGTTTAAAGCCATTAACAACTGGAGCCGCTCCCGCCCGGCGCGTAAAATATCAGCATCGTGTTTATCTCGCGCCATGCGCGAATGAAGAGGAAATCTACTATGAGTAAATGCAGTGCTGATGAAACCCCGGTTTGCTGCTGTATGGATGTGGGCACCATTGTGGACAACACGGATTGCACCGCCTCTTACAGCCGTGAGTTTACCCGCCGTGCCGACGCCGAAGAGACGCTGGCCGCGCTGACCGAAAAAGCCCGCGGCGTGGAGTCTGAACCGTGTGCAATCAACGCCAACTTCACTGAAGTGGAAGGTGGCGTTCGTCTGGACATCGACTTCGTGTTCAGCTGCGAAGCAGAATCCCTGATTTTTCAACTCGGTCTGCGTTAATCCCTTCCCGCGCCTCCCTTCCGGGAGGCGTTTCGTCTCCTCTCTGTGTGTTCGCTCGCAATTTTTCCTCTCCCCGATTGGCTAATGTAAAAATTTAGTTAAGACTGTTATCAGGTCAGACCACTTTGCGCATTTGTTATTCACAGGGGAGCGTTATGAGTCAGGCATTACCGCTAATCACCCGTCAGGGGGATCGCATTGCCATTGTCAGTGGATTACGCACGCCATTTGCCCGTCAGGCGACGGCGTATCATGGCGTACCTGCCGTCGATCTGGGAAAAATGGTTGTAGGGGAGCTGCTGGCTCGCAGCGAAATCCCGCCCGAGGTGATTGAACAGTTGGTCTTTGGCCAGGTCGTGCAAATGCCGGAAGCGCCGAATATCGCCCGTGAAATCGTGCTTGGCACCGGAATGAATGTCCACACCGATGCTTACAGCGTCAGCCGTGCCTGCGCCACCAGCTTTCAGGCAGTGGCGAACGTGGCAGAAAGCCTGATAACCGGTACCATTCGCGTCGGGATAGCCGGGGGTGCCGACTCCTCCTCAGTTCTGCCGATTGGCGTCAGCAAAAAGCTCGCGCGTGTGCTGGTGGACGTCAACAAGGCCCGCACCACCGGGCAGCGGCTGTCACTGTTCTCGCGCCTGCGTCTGCGCGATCTCCTTCCTGTTCCCCCCGCCGTGGCGGAATACTCCACCGGGCTGCGAATGGGGGATACCGCCGAGCAGATGGCGAAAACCTATGGCATCACCCGTGAGCAGCAGGATGCCCTGGCGCACCGCTCGCATCAGCGCGCCGCAGAAGCCTGGGCAGAAGGCAAGCTGGCGGAGGAGGTGATGACCGCCTACACCCCACCATTCCGCGAACCGCTAAGCCAGGATAACAATATTCGCGGCACCTCTACGCTGGCGGATTATGCGAAACTGCGTCCGGCATTCGACCGCAAACATGGCACCGTCACGGCGGCGAACAGCACGCCGTTAACCGACGGCGCGGCAGCGGTGATCCTGATGACCGAATCCCGCGCCAGAGAGCTGGGCCTGAAGCCGCTCGGCTATCTGCGCAGCTATGCCTTTACCGCCATTGATGTCTGGCAGGATATGCTGCTGGGGCCGGCCTGGTCCACGCCGCTGGCGCTGGAGCGCGCCGGACTGACGATGGGCGATCTGACGCTCATCGACATGCATGAAGCCTTTGCCGCGCAAACCCTGGCCAACCTGCAACTGCTGGCAAGCGATCGTTTTGCCCGGGATGTGCTGGGCCGCGCCCACGCCACCGGCGAAGTGGACGAAAGCAAATTTAACGTGCTGGGGGGCTCCATTGCGTATGGCCACCCCTTTGCCGCGACCGGGGCGAGGATGATCACCCAGACGCTGCATGAGTTGCGCCGTCGCGGCGGTGGGTTTGGACTGGTCACCGCCTGTGCTGCGGGTGGCCTGGGTGCCGCAATGGTTCTGGAGGTAGAGTAATGGAGATGACAACGGCATTCACCCTGGACGTGCGTCCGGACAACGTGGCGGTCGTCACCATTGACGCCCCAGGCGAAAAGATGAATACCCTGAAAGCGGAGTTTGGCGGTCAGGTTCGCGCTATCCTCAAACAGGTGCGAGAAAACAAAGCCTTGCGCGGGCTGGTATTTATCTCGGCCAAGCCGGATAACTTTATCGCCGGGGCCGATATCAACATGATTGCCCGCGCTGAAAGCGCCCAGGAAGCGGAAGATCTGGCCCGTCAGGGGCAGCAGATCATGGCCGAAATTCACGCCCTGACCATTCCGGTGATTGCGGCGATCAACGGCGCCTGTCTCGGCGGCGGCCTGGAGCTGGCGCTAGCCTGCCACGGACGAATTTGTACCGACGACGCCAAAACGGTGCTGGGCCTGCCGGAGGTGCAGCTTGGCTTACTGCCGGGCTCAGGCGGCACCCAGCGCCTGCCGCGACTGGTGGGCGTCAGCACGGCGCTGGAGATGATCCTCGCCGGCAAACAGCTGCGTCCGCGTCAGGCCCTGAAAGTCGGGCTGGTAGATGAGGTGGTTCCGCATTCCATTCTGCTGGAGGCCGCCGTGGCGCGCGCGCTGAAAGGCAAACCCGATAGCCGTCGCTTACCGGTGCGCGAGCGCGTACTGGCAGGGCCGCTGGGCCGTGCGCTGCTGTTTAAAATGGTGGCGAACAAAACCGAGCAAAAAACCCAGGGCAACTACCCGGCGACAAAACGCATTCTTGAGGTTATCCATACCGGTCTGACTCAGGGCAGCAGCAGCGGCTATGCTGCAGAAGCGAAAGCCTTTGGCGAGCTGGCGATGACGCCGCAGTCTCAGGCGCTGCGCAGCATCTTTTTTGCCAGCACCGACGTGAAGAAAGATCCCGGCAGCGAAGCCGAGCCTGCGCCGCTGGCGTCAATTGGCGTGCTGGGCGGTGGCCTGATGGGGGGCGGGATCGCCTTCGTCAGCGCCAGCAAAGGCAAATTACCCGTGCGGATCAAAGACATCAATCCGAAAGGGATCAACCACGCCCTGCAGTACAGCTGGCAGCTGCTTGATAAAAAGGTCAAACGCCGCCATATCAATGCCAGCGAGCGCGATCGCGAGCTGGCGCTGATCTCCGGCACCACTGACTACAGCGGATTCCGTCATCGCGATGTGGTGATTGAGGCAGTATTTGAAGACCTGGCGCTGAAACAGCAGATGGTGGCCGAGGTCGAAGCGAACTGTGCGCCGCACACCATTTTTGCCTCTAATACCTCCTCATTGCCTATCGGCGATATTGCGGCCCAGGCCGCGCGCCCTGAGCAGGTGATTGGGCTGCATTTCTTTAGTCCGGTAGAAAAAATGCCTCTGGTGGAGGTTATCCCCCATGCCGGAACCAGCCCGCAGACCATTGCCACCGTCGTTAAGCTGGCAAAAATGCAGGGCAAAACGCCGGTGGTGGTGGCTGATAAAGCCGGGTTCTACGTCAACCGCATTCTGGCCCCCTATATCAACGAGGCTATGCGCCTGCTGACCGAAGGCGAAAAGGTCGAGCATATCGATAATGCGCTGGTGAAGTTTGGTTTCCCCGTCGGCCCAATCCAACTTTTGGATGAGGTGGGAATCGATACCGGCACTAAAATTATACCTGTGCTGGAAAGCGCTTATGGAGAACGGTTTAGCGCGCCCGCAAACATTGTTTCTGCAATTTTGAATGACGATCGCAAAGGCAGAAAAAATGGCCGCGGTTTCTATCTTTACGAGCCAAAAGGGCGTAAAAGCAAGAAGCGGGTAGACCCGGCGATTTATGGGCTTATTAAGCCAGGCGGCGAGGGCAAACTCTCTGCGACACAGTGCGCGGAACGCTGCGTGATGATGATGCTCAACGAAGCGGCGCGCTGCTTTGGTGAGAAGGTTATTAAAAATGGTCGAGATGGCGACATTGGCGCCGTCTTTGGCATTGGTTTCCCACCTTTCCTGGGTGGCCCGTTCCGCTATATGGATAGCGTAGGTGCGGGTGAAGTTGTTGCGATTTTACAACGACTGGCTGTGCAATATGGGCCGCGGTTTACACCGTGTGACACATTATTGCAGATGGCGGATCAGGGGCTGCGATTTTGGCCAGCAAAGGAAACTGACCTTGTAAATTAAGGTCAAATAAGAGTAAATCCGCCGTTGAAGGGGCTGGTCCTGTCTAATTTGTAAACAGACATTGACTATACTTACGCCGTTGAGGTAAAAAACAGCGTTTCATTCAACGGATGGATCAGGCACAATGCCCGGCCATCGGGTTTTTACCTCGTTAAGTGTTCACGCGGGGTAATAACACCGGTGATCCTGGTCAACAAAAGCGGTGCAATATGCAAGTTTTTATCATGCGTCACGGTGACGCGGCACTTGATGCTGCCAGTGACTCTGTACGTCCTCTGACGCCTTGCGGCTGTGACGAGTCCCGTCAAATGGCTACCTGGTTGAAAGGGCAAAAAGTGGATATTGAACGTGTCCTCGTCAGCCCGTTCTTACGCGCTGAACAGACGCTGGATGTGGTAGGGGAGTGTATGAACCTGCCAGCCAATGTCGATGTTCTGCCAGAGCTTACCCCGTGCGGCGACGTGGGTCTTGTCAGTGCCTATCTTCAGGCGCTGTGCAATGAAGGTGTCACCTCTGCGCTGGTAATTTCCCATCTGCCGTTAGTCGGCTATCTGGTGGCTGAACTCTGCCCGGGCGAAACGCCGCCAATGTTCAGCACCTCTGCCATTGCCAACGTTACCCTCTCTGAAACGGGTGCTGGCGTCTTCAACTGGCAGATGAGCCCCTGCAATCTGAAGATGGCGAAAGCTATCTGATGTAAAACGGACCCAGGCGGGTAGCATCCAGCCACCCGCCTGCCTCTCAGGGGAGCTCAGGCGGTTGCCACTCTTCCACTTCAATTAACACCAGCAAGGCGGCATCACCGCCATACTCTTTCGGTGCCTGATGAAATGCCATCACGTGTGGATGCTGAGCCAGCCACAGTGGGGTTTGCTGCTTGAGAATATGTTTGCCGTGGCCGTGCATCACGCAGGCGCAAAAAACATGTTCGCGACGGCAGGCGGCAATCAGCGCGCCCAGCTCCTGTTTCGCCTGCATCTGGGTTAGCCCGTGCAGATCGAGGAACAGCTCCGGCGAATAATCTCCCCGACGCAGTTTTTTCAGCTCGAAATGGCTGACGTCCGCGCGCACATATTTCACCGCACCTTCCGTATTTAGCAGCGGCTGAAACTCGTCGGAAAAGTAGTGGCTGGCGTCGGCCTGCTCCTGAATCAGCCGTTTTACCGGAACTTCACTCACTTTTTTGCGCTGCGGGCGGTGGACAATGGTGTCCTGCTTGATTTGACGCGTGCCGGTCATTAACTGACGAAACAGCGTTTGATCCTCCTCGCTGAGCGATATTTTCTTTTTCATGGGGTCGTCTCATCTCTTATTTCCGACAGTGTACCTGACTCACTGCGCGGCAAAACGCATTTTTTCAATGCCGGCGGCGGCTGACAATGCTGATTTATCGCCGTCTTCATGGCACACTAGCCGCCGAAAATTTAGCGAGCATGCCCTGGAGAACATAGTGGATAAAATTTTTGTCGATGAAGCGGTGAATGAGCTGCAAACCATTCAGGACATGTTGCGTTGGGCGGTCAGCCGTTTCAGCGCGGCCAATATCTGGTACGGCCATGGTACCGACAACCCATGGGACGAGGCGGTACAGCTGGTTTTGCCATCCCTCTATCTGCCGCTGGATATTCCGGAAGATATGCGCGCAGCCCGCCTGACCTCCAGCGAAAAACACCGCATCGTTGAGCGCGTGATCCGTCGCGTTAACGAGCGCATTCCGGTGGCCTACCTCACCAACAAAGCCTGGTTCTGCGGCCATGAGTTTTTTGTCGATGAACGCGTGCTGGTGCCGCGCTCGCCGATTGGTGAGCTGATCAACAACCAGTTCGCCGGCCTGATTGACCATCAGCCTGAGCATATCCTGGATATGTGTACCGGCAGCGGCTGCATCGCCATTGCCTGCGCGTACGCCTTCCCGGAAGCAGAAGTGGATGCTGTCGATATCTCTCCTGATGCGCTGGCGGTAGCGGAACACAATATTGAAGAGCACGGTCTGATCCATCATGTCACGCCGATCCGTTCCGATCTGTTCCGTGACCTGCCAAAAGTGCAGTACGACCTGATTGTGACCAATCCGCCGTACGTTGACGCAGAAGATATGTCAGACCTGCCAAACGAATACCGTCACGAGCCAGAGCTGGGCCTGGCTTCCGGCTCCGACGGCCTGAAGCTGACCCGCCGCATTCTGGCCTGTGCGCCGGATTATCTCACCGACAACGGCATTCTGATTTGTGAAGTCGGTAACAGCATGGTACATCTGATGGAGCAATATCCGGATGTGCCGTTCACCTGGCTCGAGTTCGACAACGGTGGGGACGGCGTCTTCATGCTGACCAAAGCGCAGCTTCTCGCCGCGCGCGAACACTTCAGCATCTACAAAGATTAATCCAACGGGCTTCGGCCCGTTTCACATTGCGCAAACACAGAAAGCTCAAACACAGAACAACGAAAACGGAGCCGTGATGGCAGGAAACAGTATTGGACAATTATTCCGTGTGACGACGTTTGGTGAGTCCCACGGGCTGGCGCTGGGCTGTATCGTCGATGGCGTACCGCCAGGCATCGAACTGACTGAAGCCGATTTACAGCACGATCTCGACCGACGCCGTCCAGGCACGTCACGCTACACCACCCAGCGCCGCGAGCCGGATCAGGTCAAAATTCTGTCAGGCGTCTTTGAAGGACGCACCACCGGCACCAGCATCGGCCTGTTGATTGAGAATACCGATCAGCGTTCCCAGGACTACGGCGCCATTAAGGATGTGTTCCGTCCGGGCCACGCCGACTATACCTACGAGCAGAAATATGGTTTTCGCGACTATCGCGGCGGCGGACGCTCCTCCGCCCGTGAAACCGCCATGCGCGTCGCGGCAGGGGCCATTGCCAAAAAATACCTCGCACAGAAGTTTGGTATCACCATTCGCGGCTGCCTGACCCAGATGGGCGACATCCCGCTGGCGATCGCCGACTGGGAGCAGGTTGAGCAGAACCCGTTCTTCTGCGCCGACGCCTCGAAGCTGGAAGCGCTTGATGAACTGATGCGCGCCCTGAAGAAAGAGGGCGACTCCATTGGCGCCAAAGTCACCGTGGTGGCTGACGGCGTACCGCCGGGCTGGGGCGAGCCGGTCTTTGACCGCCTTGATGCTGATATCGCCCATGCGATGATGAGCATCAATGCGGTAAAAGGGGTGGAGATTGGCGACGGTTTTGACGTGGTTCAGCTTCGTGGCAGCCAGAACCGGGACGAGATCACAGCCCAGGGCTTCCAGAGCAATCACGCGGGCGGCATTTTAGGCGGCATCAGCAGCGGGCAGCAGATTATCGCCAACATTGCGCTGAAACCAACCTCCAGCATTACCGTGCCGGGCCACACCATTAACCGCTCTGGTGAAGAAGTTGAGATGATCACCAAAGGACGTCACGATCCCTGCGTCGGGATCCGCGCAGTGCCGATCGCCGAAGCGATGCTGGCGATCGTGCTGATGGATCACTTCCTGCGCCAGCGCGCGCAGAATGCGGATGTGACGACCACCATTCCACGCTGGTAACCATGAAAAAAACCGCAATTGCTCTGCTGGCGCTGCTTGCCAGTGGAGCCGCTCTGGCGGCAACGCCATGGCAAAAAATCACCCATCCGGTGGCAGGCAGCGCGCAGTCCATTGGTGCGTTCTCTAATGGCTGTATCGTTGGTGCGCAGGAACTTCCTCTGCAGTCGGATACGTATCAGGTGATGCGTACCGACCAGCGCCGCTACTTCGGCCACCCGGACCTGGTGCTGTTTATTCAGCGTCTGGGTAACCAGGTGCATAACCTGGGGCTCGGTACGATGCTGATTGGCGATATGGGGATGCCGGCAGGCGGACGCTTTAACGGCGGCCACGCCAGCCACCAGACAGGGCTGGATGTCGATATCTTCCTCCAGCTGCCGAAAACGCGCTGGTCATCCTCGCAACTGCTGAAGCCGCAGGCCCTCGATCTGGTCTCCAGCGATGGCAAGCGGGTGGTGCCGTCGCGCTGGTCGCCAGAGGTCTCCAGCATGATCAAGCTGGCGGCGGAAGATAACGACGTCACGCGTATCTTCGTTAACCCGGCCATCAAGCAGCAGCTATGCGAAGATGCCGGAACCGACCGCGACTGGCTGCGCAAAGTGCGGCCGTGGTTCCAGCACCGCGCGCACATGCACGTGCGCCTGCGATGCCCGGCGAACAGCCTCGAGTGTGAAGATCAACCGTTACCGCCGCCAGGCGATGGCTGCGGCGCGGAATTACAAAGCTGGTTTGAGCCAGCGAAACCTGGACCCACCAAGCCTGAGAAGAAGACACCGCCTCCGTTGCCGCCTTCCTGCCAGGCGCTACTGGATGAGCATGCCCTGTGATGGACCAATTTGCTGAGTTGTTTATGGTGTCGCCGCTGATGCTGGTGGCGCTGTTTTTTATCGCCATGCTGGCCGGGTTTATTGATGCCCTGGCCGGTGGCGGCGGGTTACTGACGGTTCCGGCCCTGCTGGCGGCGGGCATGAGCCCGGCCCAGGCGCTAGCGACCAACAAATTGCAGGCGTGTGGCGGATCGTTATCCGCCTCGCTCTATTTTATCCGCCGCAAGGTGGTGAGCCTCGCCGATCAGAAGCTCAACATTCTGATGACCTTTATCGGCTCTACCAGCGGGGCGCTGCTGGTTCAGCACGTGCAGTCCGATATTTTGCGCCAGATTTTGCCGATTCTCGTCATCTGCATTGGTCTCTATTTTTTACTGATGCCGAAACTGGGTGAAGAGGACAGGCAGCGCCGCCTGCACGGTCTGCCGTTTGCGCTGATCGCGGGCGGTTGCGTCGGCTTTTATGACGGCTTCTTCGGGCCCGGGGCCGGGTCGTTTTACGCCCTGGCGTTTGTCACGCTGGCCGGTTTTAACCTCGCCAAATCCACCGCCCATGCGAAAGTGCTGAACGCCACCTCTAACGTCGGTGGCCTGCTGCTCTTTATCATCGGCGGGAAGGTGATTTGGGCGACAGGCTTTGTGATGATGGCCGGACAATTTCTGGGCGCGCGGGCAGGTTCGCGCCTGGTGTTAAGCAAAGGGCAACAGCTCATCCGTCCGATGATTGTCATTGTCTCGGCCGTCATGAGTGCCAAACTTCTTTATGACAGCCACGGACAGGAGATCCTCCACTGGTTGGGGATGAACTAATGAACAGTACGCATAAATATGAACAGCTGATTGAGATCTTCGACGGCTGTTTTGCTGATGATTTTAATACCCGTCTGATTAAAGGCGACGACGAACCGATCTATCTTCCTGCTGATGCAGAGCTACCGTACAACCGGATCGTCTTTGCCCACGGCTTTTACGCCAGCGGTCTGCATGAAATATCCCACTGGTGCATTGCCGGTAAAGCGCGCCGCGAGCTGGTGGACTTTGGCTACTGGTACTGCCCGGACGGGCGTGACGCCGCGACCCAGGGGCAATTTGAAGATGTGGAAGTGAAACCCCAGGCGCTGGAATGGCTCTTCTGCGTGGCGGCAGGATTTCCGTTCAACGTCAGCTGCGACAATCTCGAAGGCGACTTCGAGCCAGACCGTATTGTCTTCCAGCGCCGCGTGCACGCGCAGGTGATGGAGTATCTTGAGAAAGGCATCCCGGAACGTCCGGCGCGCTTGATCAAGGCTTTACAGAATTATTACCACACGCCGGACATCACGGCGGAACACTTCCCGTGGCCGGAAGATCTTAACTGAGGAAAGAAGATGATCGCAGAATTTGAATCACGCATTCTGGCGTTAATTGATGACATGGTGGAGCACGCCAGTGACGATGAACTGTTTGCCAGCGGTTATCTGCGTGGTCACCTGACGCTGGCCGTCGCCGAACTGGAAGCCGGTGACGACCACTCTGCGGACGCGGTGCATGCTGAAGTTTCCCGCAGCCTGGAAAAAGCGATTCTGGCCGGCGAACTCTCTCCGCGCGACCAGTCATTAGTGCTGGGGATGTGGGAAACCTTGTTTCAGAAAGCCAGCCTGAACTAATCGGTAATCGCCCGGTGGCGCTACGCTTACCGGGCCTACGCTTTCACCCTTTTCCCCTTCAACAACTTTCTCACCCATAACCGGTTCGGATTGAGCGCGGCCAGCGTGTGGCTGTCCAGCGGGATCGGCTCGTTACTCATCTGGGCGGCAAGAACCTCCGCCGTCAGCGGCGCCGTACAGAGCCCGCGGGAGCCCAGCCCGCCCAGCATAAACAAATTCCGGAACGCCGGGGCGCTGACCGCCTGGGATGTGTTGCTGGCGAGATCCTGATAAGCCGTCAGCGTGGCTTCATAGTCCGGTACCGCACCCGTCATCGGCAGATGATCGCGGGTGGCGCAGCGAATGCCGTTGCGCGCCTCGCCTGCGCTGACATCCACCTCACGCGCCCATGCCGCCTGCGGCAAACAGTCGAGCAGACGCTGGCGATTATGCTGCTGGTCCTCATCGCTGTACCGCGGCTCGGTCTGGCCGCGATGATAGCTTGCGCCGATGCAATGCTGGCCGTTGGCTGGATTTTGCGGGGTCAGATACCCGTCGTAGCAGAGCACCTGACGTAGCTGGCTCAGCCGCGGTGCCGCCGGGATATGGCTCACCTGACCGCCCACCGGGTAGACCGGCAGTGGTGCGGTCTGGCTGAACTGGCTGATGCCGTGTCCGTTCGCCAGCACCACGCTGCCATGCTGCGCCTGCTCACCGTCGGCAAACTGCAACATCCACCTGGCGTCGGTCTGGGCCAGCGACGTTACCTTGCGGCCATAGCGCACCTGCAGGCCCAGAGTTTGCGCCAGCGCGATCGCCGCTGCGGTAAGCTGCGCCGGGCACAGCCAGCCGCCGAGCGGATACTGGATCCCGCCGCAGCCGGTGGGCACCCCGGTGCTCTCCGCCACCTGTTGGGCGTTCACCGCCACCGCAATCTGCTCGGGCAGGCCCAGAGCCAGCATCTGGTCGATTTTTTTCTGGTTCTTTTCATCCCAGCCCAGCTGGGTGACGCCGCACCAGGCATGATCAAAGGCCACCGGCAGGGTGTCGTACAGGCGGCGGGCAAAGGTGAACGCCGCCGGGAAAAACTGGCTCAGTGCAGCATCCTGGGCGCTGAGCAGGGGATAGAGCGCCCCCTGACGATTGCCGGAGGCGCCCGCTGCCGGGGCATCGTCGGCGCAGTAGAGCGTCACCTGCCAGCCACGGCGCAGCAGCGCCAGCGACAGTAGCGCGCTGGCAATCCCGCCGCCCACCACGGCGGTTTCGCGCCCGTCGCTGGCCGGACGGGCAAACCACGGGGTGCGGGCAGGGGAGGGGCAATCCTGCTCCATCACCCCGACAAGCATTTCGCGCTTGCGGCCAAAGCCTTTGGTTTTTTTCATGGTGAAGCCCGCTTCCTGCAGGCCACGACGGACAAAACCGGCGCAGGTGAAGGTGGCGAGCGTGCCACCGGGCCGCGCCAGACGCGCCATGGCGGCAAACAGCTCTGGGGTCCACATATCCGGGTTTTTGGCCGGGGCAAAGCCGTCGAGGAACCAGGCGTCAACCTGCTGGTTCAGGGAGTCATCCAGCTTATCGGTGAGTTCGTTAATATCCCCCAGCCAGATATCGAGCGTGACGCGCCCGCCGTCCAGCAGCAAACGATGGCAGCCTGCGATAGGCAGCGGCCACTGGGCCTGAAGCTGTTCTGCCCAGGGGGCTAATTCCGGCCAGTGCTGGTGGGCCAGACGGAGATCGTCGGCGGCCAGCGGGTACTTCTCAAAACTGATGAAATGTAACCTTTGCAGGGTAGCGTCAGGGTGTGCCGCACGAAAGCGATCGAACGCTTGCCAGAGGGTAAGAAAATTCAGCCCGGTGCCAAAGCCGCTTTCGGCCACCACAAAGAGATCGCGGGGATGCAGCGGAAAACGGGAATTTAGCTGATTTCCCTCGAGGAAAACATAACGCGTCTCCTCCAGTCCGTTATCATTAGAGAAGTAGACATCGTCAAAATCTCGGGAAACAGGTGTACCCTCAGCATTGAATTCGAGGTTGGCGGGTTGTATAGCGTTTTGTTTCACGTAAGTTACTCGTCTGACAGGCTGTGCCGCGATCTTAACGATGTGCGTCTGATGGTGCAAATTTCCACAGAAATTGGCTGATCGGACTTGTTCGGCGTACAAGTGTACGCTATTGTGCGACTCGAAACTTAAATAGTGCGACTTACAGAGGTATTGAATGAAACGTGCAGTGATTACTGGCTTGGGCATCGTTTCCAGCATCGGTAATAACCAGCAGGAAGTCCTGGCATCTCTGCGTGAAGGACGCTCCGGGATCACCTTCTCTGAAGAGTTTAAAGATTCCGGTATGCGTAGCCACGTATGGGGTAATGTAAAACTGGACACCACGGGCATGATCGATCGCAAAGTGGTCCGTTTCATGAACGATGCCTCCATCTACGCCTATCTCTCTATGCAGGAAGCGATTGCTGACGCTGGCCTGAGCGAAGAGGTTTATCAGAACAACCCGCGTGTGGGTCTGATTGCTGGCTCCGGCGGCTCCTCTAAAGCGCAGGTGTTTGGTGCCGACGCGATGCGCAGCCCGCGCGGCCTGAAAGCGGTGGGTCCATATGTGGTGACCAAAGCGATGGGTTCAGCGGTTTCCGCTTGCCTGGCAACCCCGTTCAAAATTCACGGCGTAAACTACTCCATCAGCTCCGCTTGTGCGACCTCCGCGCACTGTATCGGTAACGCGGTAGAGCAGATCCAGCTGGGTAAACAGGACATCGTGTTTGCTGGCGGCGGCGAAGAGCTGGGCTGGGAAATGGCCTGTGAGTTCGATGCGATGGGCGCCCTGTCCACCAAATACAACGAATGCCCGGAAAAAGCCTCCCGTACCTATGATGCAAGCCGTGACGGCTTCGTTATCGCAGGCGGCGGCGGTATGGTCGTGGTTGAAGAGCTGGAACACGCGCTGGCCCGCGGTGCGCACATTTATGCTGAGATTGTGGGCTACGGCGCAACCTCTGACGGCGCAGACATGGTTGCTCCATCTGGCGAAGGCGCAGTGCGCTGCATGAAGATGGCGATGCACGGCGTTGATACCCCAATCGACTACCTGAACTCCCACGGTACCTCTACTCCGGTAGGCGACGTGAAAGAGCTGGGTGCTATCCGTGAAGTGTTCGGCGACAACAGCCCGGCTATCTCCGCCACCAAAGCCATGACCGGTCACTCCCTGGGTGCGGCTGGCGTGCAGGAAGCGATCTACTCCCTGCTGATGCTGGAAAACGGCTTTATCGCGCCGAGCATCAACATTGAAGAGATGGACGAGCAGGCCGCAGGTCTGAACATCGTGACTGAAACCACCGAGCGTGAACTGACTACCGTCATGTCCAACAGCTTTGGTTTCGGCGGCACCAACGCCACGCTGGTGATGCGTAAGCTGAAAGCATAAGCGTTTGAATGTATAGTAGAAGGGAGCCTGATGGCTCCCTTTTTTTATGCCTGAACATGGAGTTATGCATGACGGCCGTTACCACAGATAAACACGCCGCTTCCGGCAACGTCTCGCTGTTCCGTATCGCCTTTGCGGTATTCCTTACCTATATGACCGTCGGCCTGCCGTTGCCGGTGATCCCGCTGTTTGTGCACCAGGAGCTGGGCTATGGCAACACCATGGTCGGCATCGCCGTAGGTATTCAGTTTTTAGCCACGGTGCTAACCCGCGGCTATGCCGGACGGCTGGCGGATCAGCACGGCGCAAAACGCTCGGCGTTGCAGGGCATGTTCGCCTGCGGGCTGGCGGGTGGTGCATGGCTACTGGCCGCGCTGCTGCCGGTGGAGGCGGCCTGGAAATTCGCGCTGCTGGTGGCAGGGCGATTAATTCTCGGTTTTGGTGAAAGCCAGCTCCTGACCGGCACCCTGACATGGGGGATGGGGCTGGTCGGGCCTGCGCGTTCCGGCAAAGTGATGTCATGGAACGGAATGGCGATCTATGGTGCGCTGGCGGCAGGCGCGCCGCTGGGTCTTTTGATCAACAGTCAGTTGGGCTTTGCGGCGCTGGCCGTCACCACGATGGCACTGCCGCTGCTGGCCTGGGCGTTTAACGGCTCGGTGCGTAAAGTTCCGGCCCATAAAGGCGAACGACCTTCCCTGTGGAGCGTGGTGGGGCAGATCTGGCAGCCAGGCCTGGGCCTTGCGTTGCAGGGCGTTGGCTTCGCGGTGATTGGCACCTTCGTTTCGCTCTACTTTATGAGCCGCGGCTGGGCGATGGCCGGGTTTACGCTCACCGCTTTTGGCGGCGCGTTTGTCCTGATGCGGGTGCTGTTCGGCTGGATGCCGGATCGCTTTGGTGGCGTAAAGGTAGCGGTGGCGTCGCTGGTGATTGAAACCGTGGGTCTGGTGTTGCTCTGGCAGGCGCCGAGCGCGCCGGTAGCCCTGCTGGGGGCAGCCCTGACCGGCTGCGGCTGTTCGCTGATCTTCCCGGCGCTGGGTGTTGAAGTGGTTAAACGCGTTGCCCCGCAGGTGCGGGGCACGGCGCTGGGGGGCTACGCCGCCTTTCAGGATATCTCATACGGGATAACCGGGCCGCTGGCGGGGCTGTTAGCCACCTCGTTTGGCTATCCGTCGGTCTTCCTGGCAGGGGCCGTTTCAGCGGTGGTTGGGATTGTGGTGACGCTGGTGGCGTTTCGCCGGGGTTAGCTGTTTGTTGCCGGGTGGCGGCTGCGCCTTACCCGGCCTACAGTTCGTGCTTTTGTAGGCCCGGTAAGCGGAGCGCCACCGGGCAAAACATCAGGCGACCAGCCAGAAAATCGCCAGCGCAATGATTAAGGCGATCAACATCAGTCCGGGACGGGCAGACAGCGTTCTGAAGGTTTCCACTACCGGGGCAAAGAGCGGGCTGTAGATCGGCTGGATATTGCGCACTTCCGTCACGCCAGCTTCACGCTCGGTGCGGCGGACGAAGATCTCGTTGAGCAGATCCTGTACCTGGGCGGTAGTCAGCACCGTCTGCGGCGTCGCCTGCCAGTTCTGCCGGGCATAGTCCTGAATGCTGTCCCACTCCTGGGCCTCCAGCGGCTGTTTCAGCGCGGCCTGCAGGGTGTGCAGGGTTGGCGCGCTTTGCGTGCTCAGCGTCTGGCGTGCCTGTAGCCAGGTGGCAAGGTGGGTAAACTGCCTGGCCGGGATTAACTCTCCCGCTTTCACCCCCGACAGTTCCAGCATCGACTGCCAGATGAGCTTGGTCGGCTCGCCCGTGGCGGCGGCAAGTTTGGTCACCATCTGCTTCAGCGTATTGTGTTCGGCTGGCAGCAGCGGGCGCTCCGTGGCCGGGCGCTGCTGTGGCTGCGGAATATTGAGCTGATTATTTTGCAGCAGCGTCAGCACCGTTTTGAGCTGATCGGGCGTCAGCTGGTTCAGGGCGGTCTGGCCATACTGCTGGCGAATAAAATCGCTGGCCGCCTGGCGGTTATTGCCCTGAGTCAGCAGCTCCGTCAACTGGGAGACCATCTGCCGGGTGGTGTGGTTTTGCTGGGCGGTGTTCAGGCGCTGGTTGAGGTTTTGCTCCGCAGCAGGGAAGTGGCGCGACAGCATGGGCGCATCACTCTTTAATCCCAGATCGTGTTTCACTCCGGCCCACACCTCCGCATTCTGCTGCGACGTCAGAGCGATTAACCGGGTGATCAGACGTTCCAGTACAGTGCGTTGCTGTGTGGAGAGGGGCTGTTCGCCCGCGACGTGGGATGGACGCGGGCCATCACCCGGAGGTTGTGGCGGCGTACCTGAAATGGGCTGCATCGGCAAAAAATCCTTAAAGTCGTTACTCATCGTTAACCAGGTTTACGTATATGCCTGGCGGCCAGATTATGGCACACTTGACAGGTTTTCTTCCTCTCAAACAGGTACTCAGACGTGAAAATCCTCGTTGATGAAAATATGCCTTACGCCCGCGAGCTGTTCAGCCGCCTGGGTGAGGTTAAGGCCGTTCCTGGACGTCCCATTCCGCTCGCCGAGCTGACTGATGCCGATGCCCTGATGGTGCGCTCGGTAACCAAAGTGAATGAGGCGCTGCTGTCTGGCAAAGGGATCAAATTTGTCGGCACGGCAACCGCAGGAACCGATCATGTGGATGACGCGTGGCTGAAGCAGGCCGGGATTGGCTTTTCCGCCGCACCGGGCTGTAACGCTATTGCCGTCGTGGAGTATGTTTTCTCCTCTCTGCTGATGCTGGCCGAGCGTGACGGGTTTACGCTCACCAGCCGGACCGTAGGCATTGTCGGTGTCGGTAACGTCGGCAGCCGCCTGCAAAAGCGCCTTGAGGCGTTAGGTATCCGCACGCTGCTGTGCGATCCGCCCCGCGCTGACCGTGGCGATGAAGGGGATTTCCGCAGCCTGGATGAGCTGGTGGCCGAGTGTGACGTGCTCACCTTCCATACGCCGCTATTTAAAGACGGGCCGTATAAAACGCGCCATCTGGCAGACGACGCTCTGATTAGCCGCCTGAAGCCGGGCACCATCCTGATTAATGCCTGCCGTGGCCCGGTGGTGGACAACGCGGCCCTGCTGCAGCGCCTGGAAACTGGTCAGGATCTGAGCGTGGTGCTGGACGTGTGGGAGCCGGAGCCGGATCTCAACGTGGCCCTGCTGGACAAAGTGGATATCGGTACCGCGCATATCGCGGGTTACACCCTCGAAGGTAAAGCCCGCGGCACCACCCAGGTGTTTGAGGCGTATAGCGCGTTTATCGGCAAATCCCAGCAGGTGGCGCTGGATACCCTGCTGCCAACCCCGGATTTTGGCCGCATCACCCTGCACGGCCCGCTGGATCAGGGAACGCTGAAAAGGCTGGTGCATTTAGTGTATGATGTGCGCCGCGATGACGCACTGCTGCGAAAAGTAGCGGGTATACCGGGTGAGTTTGACAAGCTGCGTAAGCATTACGTTGAGCGCCGCGAATGGTCCTCTCTGTATGTGATGTGTGATGATCCTGCTGCGGCGTCGCTGCTGCATAAGCTGGGTTTCAACGCCGTTCATCACCCGGTTCGTTAATGTCTTCTTAATGCTCCCTGGCGGATACCCCGCCAGGGACGCTTTTTTATTTCTGGAGTAAACCACCATGTCTGAAGGCTGGAACATTGCCATACTGGGCGCAACGGGCGCCGTGGGCGAAGCCCTGTTCGAAACCCTTGCTGAGCGTCAGTTCCCGGTGGGCGACATCTATGCCCTGGCGCGTAATGAGAGCGCGGGCGAGCACCTGCGCTTTGCGGGTAAATCTGTCATGGTTCAGGATGCGGCTGAGTTCGACTGGACCCAGGCGCAGCTGGCCTTTTTCGCGGCCGGGGTCGAGGCTTCCGCCGCGTATATTGAAGAGGCCACCAACGCAGGCTGTCTGGTCATTGATTTAAGCGGCCTGTTTGCCCTTGAACCGGACGTGCCGCTGGTGGTGCCGGAGGTGAACCCCTTCGTGCTGGCCGACTACCGCAACCGTAACATCATCGCCGTCCCGGACAGCCTGACCAGCCAGCTGCTTAGCGCCCTGAAACCGCTCATCGACGAAGGTGGCTTGTCCCGTATCGCCGTAACCAGCCTGATGTCAGTCTCTGCCCGCGGTAAAAAAGCGGTGGATGCCCTGGCAGGGCAGAGCGCGAAGCTGCTGAATGGTATTCCGGTGGACGAAGAGGATTTCTTTGGCCGTCAGCTGGCGTTCAACATGCTGCCGCTGCTGCCGGATCGTGAAGGCAGCGTGCGCGAAGAGCGCCGTATCATCGATGAAGTGCGTAAGATCCTGCAGGACGACGGACTGATGATCTCCGCCAACTGTGTGCAGTCGCCGGTGTTCTACGGCCATGCCCAGATGGTGAGCTTTGAAGCCATGCGTCCGCTGGCTGCGGAAGAGGCGCGCGATGCCTTTGGCCGCGGCGAAGATATTGAGCTGTCTGAAGAGCGCGAGTTCCCGACCCAGGTGGGCGACGCAACGGGCAACGCGCGTCTCTCCATTGGCTGTGTACGTAACGATTACGGTATGCCGGAGCAGATCCAGTTCTGGTCGGTCGCCGATAACGTGCGTTTCGGCGGCGCGCTGATGGCGGTGAAAATCGCTGAAAAACTGGTGCAGGAGTATCTCTACTGATGTCTGAAGTGGAGCAAAAGCCCGTTCATAAGATTGCCCTCGGCATTGAGTACGATGGCAGTAAATATTATGGCTGGCAGCGTCAGAATGAGGTGCGCAGCGTCCAGGAAAAGCTGGAAAAAGCGCTCTCTCAGGTGGCGAATGAGCCCATCAATGTCCTGTGCGCGGGGCGTACCGACGCCGGTGTCCATGGTACGGGGCAGGTGGTGCATTTTGAAACCACCGCAGTGCGTAAAGACGCGGCCTGGACGCTGGGGGTAAATGCGAATTTGCCTGGTGACATCGCGGTACGTTGGGTCAAAAATGTGCCGGATGATTTTCATGCGCGGTTCAGCGCCACCGCGCGCCGCTACCGCTATATCATCTATAACCAGCGTCTTCGTCCGGCGGTGTTAGGCCAGGGCGTCACCCATTTTTACGAGCCGCTGGATGCCGATCGCATGCACCGCGCGGCGCAGGCATTGATTGGCGAAAACGACTTCACCTCGTTCCGTGCCGTGCAGTGCCAGTCTCGCACGCCGTGGCGCAACGTGATGCACATTAACGTCAGTCGGCATGGCGCGTATGTGGTGGTGGATATCAAAGCGAATGCCTTTGTTCATCATATGGTCAGGAATATTACAGGCAGCCTGATGGAAGTAGGCGCCGGACACCAGCCGGAGAGCTGGATTGCAGAGTTGCTGGCGGCGAAGGACAGAACGCTGGCGGCAGCAACGGCGAAAGCGGAAGGGCTCTATCTGGTCTCGGTCGATTACCCGGATCGGTTTGACCTTCCAAAACCGCCAATGGGCCCGCTGTTCTTAGCGGACTGATAGCCGTGGCAATAAAGGTTTAGACAATATGGATTTAATTCGCTTTCTGATCGATTTCATTCTGCATATCGATGTGCACCTGGCAGAGCTGGTCGCTGATTATGGCGTCTGGGTGTATGCCATTCTGTTCCTGATCCTGTTTTGCGAAACCGGGCTGGTGGTGACGCCCTTCTTGCCGGGCGATTCGCTGCTGTTCGTGGCGGGTGCGCTGGCGTCGCTGGAGACCAACGACCTTAACGTTCACCTGATGGTGGTGTTAATGCTGATTGCCGCCATCCTTGGCGATGCGGTGAACTACACTATAGGGCGGCTGTTCGGCGAGCGGTTATTTAGTAACCCGGACTCGAAGATTTTCCGTCGCAGCTATCTCGATAAAACCCATGCGTTTTATGAGAAACACGGCGGTAAGACCATCATTCTCGCGCGCTTTGTGCCCATCGTCAGAACCTTTGCCCCGTTTGTTGCGGGTATGGGTCATATGTCGTACCGTCAGTTCGCGCTCTATAACGTCACCGGTGCGCTGCTGTGGGTGCTGAGCTTTACCTACGCGGGCTATTTCTTCGGGACCATTCCTATGATCCAGGAAAACCTTAAGTTGCTGATCGTAGGGATTATTGTGGTTTCCATTCTGCCGGGCGTTATCGAAGTGATTCGTCACCGTCGCGCGGCGGCAAAACAAGTAAAATAAAGGCACGACTGCGGTTCGACCACTTTTTTATCCAAAGTTTCGGGCTGTTATGTTTTAATGTGCAACATTCATGGTCTGCCGGGGGCAAAAATGGCATTATGCGCCCCTTGCAGCAAACCTGGTTCAGGCAGAAAGGTTATCAATGAGCTGGATTGAACGAATTAAAAGCAATATCACCCCAACCCGCAAAGCGAGTATTCCTGAAGGGGTGTGGACTAAATGTGACAGCTGTGGCCAGGTCCTGTACCGCGCCGAACTGGAGCGTAATCTCGAAGTTTGTCCGAAGTGCGATCACCACATGCGTATGTCGGCGCGTAACCGCCTGCATAGCCTGCTGGATGAAGGTTCTCTGGTTGAACTGGGTAGCGAGCTTGAGCCGAAAGATGTGCTGAAGTTCCGTGACTCCAAGAAATACAAAGACCGTCTGGCCTCTGCGCAAAAAGAGACCGGCGAGAAAGATGCCCTGGTGGTGATGAAAGGCACCCTGCACGAGATGCCGGTTGTCGCGGCGGCGTTTGAGTTCTCCTTTATGGGCGGCTCAATGGGCTCCGTAGTGGGCGCGCGCTTCGTGCGTGCCGTTGAGCAGGCGCTGGAAGACAACTGTCCGCTGATCTGCTTCTCCGCCTCCGGTGGTGCCCGTATGCAGGAAGCGCTGATGTCGCTGATGCAGATGGCAAAAACCTCCGCAGCGCTGGCGAAAATGCAGGAGCGCGGTCTGCCGTACATCTCCGTGCTGACCGACCCAACCATGGGCGGCGTATCGGCAAGTTTTGCGATGCTGGGCGATCTGAACATCGCTGAACCGAAAGCGCTGATCGGCTTTGCCGGCCCGCGCGTTATTGAACAAACGGTACGTGAAAAGCTGCCGCCGGGCTTCCAGCGCAGTGAGTTCCTTATCGAGAAAGGCGCTATCGACATGATCGTTCGCCGTCCGGAAATGCGCCTGAAACTGGCCAGCATTCTGGCGAAGCTGATGAATCTGCCGTCGCCGAGCCCGGATGAGCCGCGCGAAGGCGCGGTGGTACCGGATCAGGAACCCGAGGCCTGATAACTGAAAAGGGCAGGGCCAGTGGCGCTGCCCTTTTGCTTTCTAACCGTAACTGAAAAGCGCGCAACATGGAAAATACTACTCTTCCCCAAGCCACGTCGCCTCTGGCCGCGTGGCTTTCTTATCTGGAAAACCTGCACAGTAAAGCCATCGACATGGGACTTGAGCGCGTCAGCCAGGTCGCGGCGCGCCTTGATGTTCTGAAACCGGCTCCCTTTGTCTTCACCGTGGCGGGTACCAACGGCAAAGGCACCACCTGCCGCACCCTGGAAGCGATGCTGATGGCGGCAGGCTACAAAGTAGGGGTCTACAGCTCACCTCATCTGGTGCGCTATACCGAGCGCGTGCGGGTACAGAATGCGGAGCTGGCTGAATCCGCGCACACCGCCTCGTTTGCGGAGATCGAAGCCGCGCGCGGCGATATTTCGCTGACCTATTTTGAATATGGCACCCTGTCGGCGCTGTGGCTCTTTAAGCAGGCGCAGCTGGACGTGGTGATCCTCGAGGTCGGGTTAGGCGGACGTCTGGATGCCACTAATATTGTCGACCCGGATGTGGCGGTAATCACCAGCATCGCGCTGGATCATACCGACTGGCTGGGGCCCGATCGCGAGAGCATTGGCCGTGAAAAAGCCGGTATTTTCCGCCCGGGCAAACCGGCTATCGTCGGCGAACCCGATATGCCGCACACTATTGCTGACGTGGCGCAGGAGAAAGGGGCGCTGTTGCAGCGCCGTGACGTCGACTGGCGCTACAGCGTGACGGAAAGCGGCTGGCGCTTTGAAGACGCGGCGGGCGCGCTGGATAACCTGCCGCTGCCGCAGGTACCGCAGCCGAATGCTGCGACGGCGCTGGCCGCACTGCGCGCCAGTGGTCTGGCGGTAGAGGAGCAGGCGATGCGCGACGGCATTCAGCATGCGATTCTGCCGGGGCGTTTCCAGATAGTCAGCGAATCACCGCGTCTGATTCTGGATGTGGCGCATAACCCCCATGCCGCGGCTTATCTCGCAGGACGTCTCAAATTATTGCCAAAAACCGGGCGCGTGCTGGCGGTTATCGGTATGCTTCATGATAAAGATATTGGCGGCACGCTGGCCTGCATGGAGAGTGTGGTCGATAGCTGGTATTGTGCCCCTCTGGAAGGCCCACGCGGGGCGACTGCCGAACAGTTAATGGCGCATCTCGGCGCAGGGCAGCGCTTTGATAGCGTGGCGCAGGCCTGGCGGGCGGCGATGGCCGATGCCAGACCAGAAGATACCGTGCTGGTGTGTGGTTCGTTCCACACGGTGGCACATGTCATGGACGTAATGGATGCGGGGAGAACCGGTGGCAAGTAAGTTTCAGAACCGTTTAGCAGGCACCATTGTGCTGGTGGCGCTGGGGGTGATTATTCTCCCCGGGCTGCTTGATGGACAGAAAAAACATTATCAGGATGAGTTTGCGGCGATCCCGCTGGTGCCGAAACCGGGCGATCGGGATGAGCCGGACATGCTCCCGGCAACACAGGCTCTGCCTGCACAGCCACCAGAAGGGGCGGCTGAAGAGGTGCGCGCGGGCGATGCCGCGGCGCCATCGTTAGATCCGGCGCGTCTGGCAGCTGGAAACAACAACGAGCTGGATCCCGTTCCGGCGCCGGTTGAGCAGTATGCGCCAAAACCGGTGCAAAAACCGAAACCGGTTGAGAAGCCGCAGCCGAAACCGCAGCGCGATAACACCAGCCAGCAGCTGGCGGCGGCGACAGAAACCCCACCGGCCAAACCGGCGGCAGAAGAGAAACCGGCCCCGACCGGTAAAGCCTACGTTGTGCAGCTCGGTGCCCTGAAAAACGCCGATAAGGTCAACGAGGTGGTGGCCAAACTCCGTGGTGCGGGGTATCGCGTTTACACTTCACCTACCACACCGGTACAGGGTAAAATCACCCGTATTCTCGTAGGGCCGGATGCGTCGAGAGACAAGCTGAAGGGATCGCTTGGAGAGCTGAATAAACTCTCTGGTTTGAGCGGCGTGGTGATGAATTACAGCGTGAACTGAGGGTTTCTCTCGTTTACGGGATAAGGCAAAAACAGGCGCAGCAGATTGCCTGAGAAGGTGACCCGCCTGGGGCGCTGAATATTTTTTCAGCGCTTTTTTTATTTACGCGCGGGAAGGAAATCCCTACGCAAACGTTTTCTTTTTCTGTTAGAATTCGCCCCGAACTGGATGACAGGGCGTTTGATCGTGGGACACATATGGTCTGGATTGATTACGCCATCATTGCGGTGATAGGTTTTTCCTGTCTGGTTAGCCTGATCCGTGGCTTTGTTCGTGAAGCGTTATCGCTGGTAACCTGGGGCTGTGCCTTCTTTGTTGCCAGTCATTACTACACTTACCTGTCTGTCTGGTTCACGGGCTTTGAAGATGAACTGGTTCGAAATGGGATTGCCATCGCGGTGCTGTTTATCGCGACGCTGATTGTCGGCGCCATTGTTAACTACGTGATTGGCCAGCTGGTCGAGAAAACCGGGTTGTCAGGAACGGACAGGGTGCTGGGGATCTGTTTCGGGGCGTTGCGAGGCGCGCTGATTGTTGCCGCGATACTATTCTTCCTTGATACCTTTACCGGGTTCTCAAAAAGTGAAGACTGGCAGAAATCGCAGCTTATCCCGCAGTTCAGCTTCATCATCAGATGGTTCTTTGACTATCTGCAAAGCTCGTCGAGTTTTTTGCCCAGGGCATAAACCCTGAGATGTGGCTTAACGAGGAAATGACGAATGTGCGGTATTGTCGGTATCGCCGGTTTCATGCCGGTAAACCAGTCTATTTATGACGCATTATCGGTGCTCCAGCACCGTGGGCAGGATGCTGCGGGTATCATCACCATTGATGCACACAACTGCTTCCGTTTACGTAAGGCCAACGGCCTGGTAAACGATGTGTTCGAAGCCCGCCATATGCAGCGTCTTCAAGGCAACATGGGTATTGGTCACGTTCGTTACCCGACTGCTGGCAGTTCCAGCGCCTCTGAAGCTCAGCCGTTCTACGTTAACTCGCCGTATGGCATCACGCTTGCCCACAACGGCAACCTGACCAATGCTCACGAGCTGCGTAAGAAGCTGTTTGAAGAGAAGCGTCGTCACATTAACACCACTTCTGACTCTGAAATCCTGCTCAACGTCTTTGCCAGCGAGCTGGATAACTTCCGCCACTATCCGCTGGAAGCTGACAACATTTTTGCCGCGGTAGCCGCCACTAACCGCCTGATCCGTGGCGCTTATGCCTGCGTCGCGATGATTATCGGCCACGGTATGGTCGCCTTCCGCGATCCTAACGGCATCCGCCCGCTGGTGCTGGGCAAGCGCGATATTGGCGATGGCCGCACCGAGTATATGGTCGCCTCCGAAAGCGTGGCGCTGGATACCCTGGGCTTTGAGTTCCTGCGTGACGTCGCACCTGGCGAAGCGGTCTACATCACCGAGAAAGGCCAGCTGTTTACCCGTCAGTGCGCAGAGAATCCGGTCAGCAATCCGTGCCTGTTCGAGTACGTCTACTTCGCTCGCCCGGACTCTTTCATCGACAAAATCTCCGTCTACAGCGCCCGCGTCAATATGGGAACCAAGCTCGGCGAGAAGATTGCCCGCGAGTGGGAAGACCTGGATATCGACGTGGTGATCCCTATCCCGGAAACCTCCTGCGATATCGCCCTGGAGATGGCGCGTATTCTGGGTAAACCTTACCGCCAGGGATTCGTGAAGAACCGCTACGTTGGCCGCACCTTTATCATGCCGGGCCAGCAGCTGCGCCGTAAATCGGTGCGCCGCAAGCTGAATGCCAACCGCGCCGAGTTCCGCGATAAGAACGTGCTGCTGGTGGATGACTCCATCGTGCGCGGCACCACCTCTGAGCAGATTATCGAGATGGCCCGTGAAGCGGGTGCGAAGAAGGTCTATCTGGCCTCTGCGGCACCGGAAATTCGCTTCCCGAACGTGTATGGCATCGATATGCCTACCGCCAACGAGCTGATTGCCCACGGTCGTGAAGTGGATGAGATCCGCCAGATCATCGGTGCCGACGGCCTGATTTTCCAGGATCTGAACGATCTGATCGACGCGGTGCGCGCCGAGAACCCGGATATTCAGCAGTTCGAGTGCTCGGTGTTTAACGGTATCTACGTCACCAAAGATGTGGATCAGGGCTACCTGGACTACCTCGATTCACTGCGCAACGACGACGCGAAAGCCGTCCAGCTGGCGAACGATCTCGAAAGTTTAGAGATGCATAACGAAGGTTAAGCACTATCGCAGGCGAGGGCATCTGCCCTCGCTTGCAACTCCCGCCAAAATCCTGCACAGTCAGCCCTGTAACAGCAAGGGCGAACATCATGAAACGATTAATTGTAGGGATCTCAGGGGCCAGCGGCGCGATTTACGGTGTCCGTTTGTTGCAGGTATTGCGCGACGTCGCCGAGGTTGAAACGCATCTGGTGATGAGCCAGGCTGCGCGTCAGACCCTCTCTCTCGAAACCGATTACTCCCTGCGTGACGTTCAGGCGCTGGCCGATGTGGTGCATGACGCGCGCGATATCGCCGCCAGCATCTCCTCCGGGTCGTTTAAAACGGCGGGCATGGTGATCCTGCCCTGTTCCATCAAAACTCTCTCTGGCATCGTCAACAGTTATACCGATACGCTGGTGACCCGTGCGGCCGATGTGATATTAAAAGAGCGTCGCCCGCTGGTATTGTGCGTGCGCGAAACCCCGCTGCATCTGGGCCATCTACGCCTGATGACCCAGGCCGCTGAACTGGGGGCGGTGATCATGCCGCCGGTGCCGGCGTTTTATCACCGTCCGCAAAGCCTGGATGATGTGATTAATCAGACCGTAAACCGGGTGCTCGATCAGTTCGACATTGACCTGCCGGACGTTCTCTTTACCCGCTGGCAGGGCGCCTGACGGTAAGGCTGTTCTGCCAGAGTGCATTTCACCGCAACGTGCCCTGTTTCAGGGCAATTCTGCAACAGCGATCATATCCTCAACATTTAATTCCTTTTTTCCTTTCCAGGCACTGCGGTTCGTTTGGCAGACCTGCTATCTTTCACCATTAAGGCAATCCTGCAACCTTTCATTAACATATTTAACGCCGTAATTTTGCGTTATCTGCAATATGGCATAAGACCTGCATGAGATTGCCTGCAACAACACACAACACAATCTATTACATAAGAAAATCACGACACTTGAGGGTAATGTATGAAGAAGACGGTTCTGGCTCTGTCTTTGCTGGTGGGATTAAGCGCTGCGGCAAGCAGCTTTGCGGCGCTCCCACAGAACGTACGTATCGGTACAGACGCAACCTATGCCCCGTTCTCATCGAAAGATGCGAAGGGGGATTTCGTTGGGTTTGATATCGACCTGGGAAATGAGATGTGCAAACGCATGTCCGTGAAATGTACCTGGGTGGGCAGCGACTTCGACGCGCTGATCCCGTCTCTGAAAGCCAAGAAGATTGACGCGATCATCTCCTCGCTCTCGATTACCGAAAAGCGTCAGCAGGAGATCGCCTTCTCTGAGAAACTTTACGCGGCGGATTCACGTCTGATTGCGGCGAAAGGCTCCCCAATCCAGCCAACCATTGACTCGCTGAAAGGCAAGCATGTAGGCGTTCTGCAGGGCTCAACGCAGGAAGGCTATGCGAACGCCAACTGGCGTGAGAAGGGCGTGGATGTAGTGGCGTACCAGAACCAGGATCTGATCTATTCCGATCTGGCGGCAGGGCGTCTGGATGCGGCTTTCCAGGATGAAGTCGCCGCGAGCGAAGGCTTCCTGAAACAACCGGCGGGCAAAGAGTTTGCCTTTGCTGGCCCGTCAGTCAAAGACAAAAAATATTTCGGCGACGGCACCGGGATCGGCCTGCGTAAAGACGATGCCGAGCTGAAGGCGGCCTTTGACAAAGCTTTCACTGAACTGCGTAAAGACGGTACCTACGACAAACTGGCGAAGAAATACTTCGACTTCAATGTTTACGGCGACTAACCGGAACTGACGGGTGCGCACCATAATGGCTCCCCGTTATGGTGCGACAATGGCCTTTGCGAACCAGGATGGTGCAAATCGTGCGCTGTGTTGGTTATAAAGTGAATAGTTAAGCACTCGCAATGCACTTTTTCGCGCTTGCCGGGCATAATCTTTTGCCTTGCCGCGGCGATTAGTGGCACATTAAAGGCGCCCCGTCGGCGTTAAAATCCCGTAAGAAGACAGTCTGTTGAGGATAGATATGAAAAAACTGGTTTTGTCACTTTCTCTGGCTCTGGCCTTTTCCAGCGCTACCGCGGCATTTGCAGCAATTCCGCAAAAAGTTCGTATTGGTATTGACCCGACTTATGCCCCCTTCGAATCGAAGAATGCGCAGGGTGAACTGGTAGGTTTTGATATCGATTTGGCTAAAGAGCTGTGCAAACGTATCAAAACAGAGTGTACCTTCGTTGAAAACCCACTGGATGCGCTGATCCCTTCGCTGAAAGCGAAAAAAATTGATGCCATTATGTCTTCCCTCTCTATCACCGAAAAACGCCAGCAGGAGATTGCCTTTACCGACAAGCTTTATGCAGCGGACTCGCGTCTGGTGGTAGCGAAATCTTCCGATATTCAGCCAACCCTTGAATCCCTGAAAGGTAAACGTGTGGGCGTGCTGCAGGGCACCACTCAGGAGACCTTCGGCAACGAGCACTGGGCACCGAAAGGAATTGAAATCGTCTCTTACCAGGGCCAGGAGAATATCTACGCTGACCTGACTGCGGGCCGTATTGACGCCGCCTTCCAGGATGAAGTGGCAGCCAGCGAAGGCTTCCTGAAACAGCCGGTTGGTAAAGATTACAAGTTTGGCGGTCCGTCCATCAAGGATGAGAAACTCTTCGGCGTGGGCACCGGTATGGGTCTGCGTAAAGAGGATAACGAACTGCGTGAAGCGCTGAACAAAGCCTTTGCTGAAATGCGCGCCGACGGCACTTACGAAAAACTGGCGAAGAAATACTTCGACTTTGATGTCTACGGTGGTTAATCCCTCCACTTAATAACGTGCGGCCCCTTCCGTCCAGGGAGGGGAAAAGACACGGCTACACCACTCACGACAGGGCAGGCGGTATGCTGTACGGATTTTCTGGCGTAATTTTACAAGGCGCATTGGTCACCCTTGAACTGGCTCTCAGTTCAGTGGTGCTGGCCGTGTTGATAGGCCTTGCAGGCGCGGGCGCGAAGCTCTCTGCGAATCGGGCGATGGCGCTGCTGTTTGAGGGCTATACCACCCTGATCCGCGGTGTGCCTGACCTGGTGCTGATGCTGCTGATCTTCTACGGTCTGCAAATCGCCCTTAACGGCATTACGGATGCCATCGGTATGGTGCAGATTGATATCGATCCGATGGTGGCCGGTATCATCACCCTGGGCTTTATCTATGGCGCCTATTTTACCGAAACCTTCCGCGGGGCCTATCTCGCGGTGCCGAAAGGGCATATCGAAGCGGCTACGGCCTTCGGGTTTACCTCCTCACAGACGTTTCGCCGCATTATGTTTCCGGCCATGATGCGCTTTGCGCTGCCGGGAATTGGTAACAACTGGCAGGTTATCCTCAAAGCAACGGCGCTGGTCTCCTTACTGGGGCTGGAAGATGTGGTAAAAGCCACGCAGCTTGCAGGCAAAAGCACCTGGGAGCCGTTCTACTTCGCGATTGTCTGCGGGGTGATTTATCTGGTGTTTACCACCGTCTCCAATGGCGTGCTGCTCCTGCTCGAACGGCGCTATTCCGTGGGTGTGAAGAGGGCTGACCTGTGATCGAAATTATTCAGGAATACTGGAAATCCCTGCTGTGGACCGACGGATACCGTTTTACCGGTGTGGCGATCACCCTCTGGCTGCTGATTTCTTCTGTGGTAATGGGCGGGATCCTGGCGATTTTCCTCGCCATTGGCCGCGTCTCCAGCAACAAATATATTCGCTTCCCCATCTGGCTGTTTACCTACGTGTTCCGCGGTACGCCGCTCTATGTGCAGCTGCTGGTCTTCTACTCCGGGATGTACACGCTGGAAATCGTCAAAGGCACCGAGATGCTGAACGCGTTCTTCCGTAGCGGGCTGAACTGTACCGTGCTGGCATTAACGCTCAACACCTGCGCCTACACCACCGAGATCTTTGCCGGCGCGATCCGCTCCGTGCCGCACGGTGAAATTGAGGCGGCGCGGGCGTATGGCTTCTCTTCGGTGAAGCTCTATCGCTGCATTATTCTGCCGTCGGCGCTGCGTATTGCGCTGCCTGCCTACAGCAACGAAGTGATTTTAATGCTGCACTCCACCGCGCTGGCCTTTACCGCTACCGTGCCGGATCTGCTGAAGATTGCCCGTGATATTAACTCGGCGACCTATCAGCCCTTTACCGCCTTCGGGATCGCGGCAGTGCTCTATTTAATCATCTCTTATGTCCTGATTAGCCTGTTCCGCAAAGCGGAAAAACGCTGGTTGCAGCATGTCAAACCTTCGACGCACTGAGAATGAAGATGGCTGAGAACAAATTAAACGTTATCGATTTGCACAAACGCTACGGCGAACATGAAGTGCTGAAAGGGGTGTCGCTGCAGGCTAATGCGGGCGATGTGATCAGTATTATCGGCTCCTCAGGGTCGGGTAAAAGTACCTTCCTGCGCTGCATTAACTTTCTTGAAAAGCCGAGTGCCGGCTCGATTGTGGTCAGCGGTGAGAACATCAATCTGGTGCAGGACAAAGACGGTCAGCTGAAGGTGGCGGATAAACACCAGCTTCGTCTGCTGCGTACTCGTCTGACGATGGTGTTCCAGCACTTTAACCTTTGGAGTCACATGACGGTGCTGGAGAACGTCATGGAAGCGCCGGTGCAGGTGCTGGGCTTAAGCAAGCAGGAAGCCCGTACCCGGGCGGAGAAATACCTGGCGAAAGTGGGTATCGACGAACGCCAGCAGATGAAATACCCGGTGCATCTCTCCGGCGGTCAGCAGCAGCGTGTCTCTATCGCCCGTGCGCTGGCGATGGAGCCGGAAGTGTTGCTCTTTGACGAACCTACCTCCGCGCTCGATCCCGAGCTGGTGGGGGAAGTGCTGCGCATCATGCAGCAGCTCGCTGAAGAGGGGAAAACCATGGTGGTGGTAACTCACGAGATGGGCTTTGCCCGTAACGTCTCCAACCACGTGATTTTCCTCCATCAGGGCGTAATCGAAGAGCAGGGGCATCCGGATGAGGTGCTGGCCAACCCGAAGAGCCCGCGTCTGCAGCAGTTCCTTAAGGGATCGTTGAAGTAGTTTGTTGCCCGGTGGCGCTACGCTTACCGGGCCTACAAAACCGTAGGCCGGGCAAACGCAGTGCCGCCCGGCATTCAGGCCGCACTTACCTCCAGTCGGTACACCCAGTCGTCATACCGCACGCCGTTAATCTCATATGCCTGCTCAAGTACCTGGGTGCGCATGAAACCCGCTTTCTCTAACACCCGCACCGATCCGCCGTTGTCCGCCAGCACATATGCGTTAATCGCTTTTACGCCCACCCGGATAAACGCATATTCACACACGGCACGCAGCGCCTCGCAGGCTATTCCCTGGCCCTGGGCGGCGGCAATCACGGTGTAACCAATATCGGCCTCTTCAGGGTAGTGGGAGCTGATTTGCAGGCCAATATCCCCGAGCGGGGTGGCATCATCATGGACGCGGATCACAAAGGTGTGCGGGGCGGTAAGACGGGCGGCAAACAGGCGTCGGATCTCTTTTTCCGGGGCGATCGCGGCCATATAGCGCATGATCTCCGGCGCTTCACGCAGCCTGTGGAAAAAAGGCCAGTCGGCGGGCTCAAAAGGGGAGAGCGTCAGCCGGGGAGTGGTAATGGTTGCCATCAAAGCGCCTTGAACAGGGAGCGAAGATAACAAATTAACATCTGACAGGGTAAATTTAACCTACCACATCTCCCAGGGCCTCTTCTAAGTCATACCACCTGAAAGCAAAGCCGGAGGCTTCCAGGCGCTTCGGCAGCGCGCGCTGGCCGCCCAGCACCAGCACGGAGGATTCCCCCATCAGCAGCCGGATAGCGGTGGCGGGCGCGCGAACTACGGCAGGGCGATGCACCGCATGGCCCAGGGCATGGGCAAACTGCTCGTTACGCACCGGGTAGGGGGAGACCATATTGAACGGGCCGCGCAGATCGTTATCCAGCAGCCAGAGAATGCCGTTGACCATATCGTCGATATGGATCCACGCCAGGTACTGACGCCCGTTACCGACCGGGCCGCCAAGACCCAGCTTAAATACCGGCAGCATTTTTCCGAGAATCCCGCCTTTGGGGGCCAGCACCACGCCGGTGCGCAACAGGCATACGCGGGTCTTTTCGCTCTGGGCACCGCAGGCAATCTGCTCCCAGCGGGCGCACAGCTTATGGGTAAATTCATTGTGCGGCGGCTCCTCTTCGGTCACCACCACCTCGCCTAAATCGCCGTAATAACCTGAAGCCGAACCGGAGATAAAGACCGAGGGCGGCGTGTCGCTGGCCTTAACCATATCGACCAGCCGCTGGGTGATGTTCCAGCGACTGTTGCACAGACGCTGTTTATGCTCTTTTGTCCAGCGCTTGTCGGCGATGGGCTCGCCTGCAAGATTGATGACGGCATCAAAGCCGTTGAGATCCTGGTGCTCCGTCAGCCCTTTCCAGATATCGATGCCGGAGCCGAGTAGCTGACGCGCCTTCTCAGGGCTACGCGTGACTACGGTCAGCTCATGGCCCAATACCTGCAAACGTGGGATTAAATGCCGGCCAATCAGGCCGGTGCCGCCGGTTACCAGGATTTTCATACCACCTCCAGGGTTGCGCTTAGCGTTGCCAGCTTAACGTCATCGAGACGGAGTCGGCGTAGCGCAGCGCGTGAAGTTTATCGATCTCGACTTCAGCATAGGTGACCCAGTGATGTTCGCGTGCGATATCCAGCACATCCTGAGTTAATTTTTCCAGCAAAGAGAAACGGTTATTCTCCACCAGATGAATAATGCTTTTGGTAATGGTGCGATAGTTCAGCGCATCATTAATGTCTTCACTGGCGCGGGCTTTGTCTGCCGGATAGTGGATCGTCACGTTAATAACGATATCCTGGCGATTAGCACGCTCCTCCTCTTTGATTCCAATAAAGGTGCGCAGGCGTAAATTTTTAATACGAATAATTGCGTCTTGCTGGGACATTGCAGGCTTCCTCCGTGTCATTATCGACACCATAATACATGAGGAAAGCGTTTATATCTGCTGCGCTTTTTGCATTGCACGCTCGGTTGCCGGGCGGGTGCGGATACGTTCAAACCAGTTGTTTACCGCAGGCCATGATGCCAGGTCGACACGATGGTTTTCATGGGTGTTGACCCACGGCCAGCAGGCGATATCCGCGATGCTGTAGTGTTCGCCTCCCAGCCACGGCGATTTTTCCAGACGCTTGTTCAGGACGTTATAGAGCCGCTGCGTTTCGACCTGGAAACGTTCGATGGCATAGGCGATAGGCTGTGGCGCAGCATGGTTAAAGTGGTAGTTCTGACCAATCATCGGCCCCAGGCCGCCAACCTGCCAGAAGAGCCACTGCAGCGTGACGTGGCGTTCGCGTAATTCCCCGCTCAGTAGCTTGCCGGTTTTCTCTGCCAGATAGAGCAATATTTCGCCAGACTCAAACAGGCTCAGCGGGGTACCGCCATCCTCCGGATCGCGATCGACAATCGCCGGAATTTTATTGTTGGGGGAAATGGCGAGAAACTCGGGGCGGAACTGTTCGCCTTTGCTGATATTGACCGGCAGGATGCGGTAGTCCAGCTGGGCCTCTTCCAGAAAAAGAGTGATCTTATGCCCGTTGGGCGTCGGGGCGTAGTAAAGGTCAATCATCGCAACTCCTGTCATAGCGCTTTTTTCTACATAGATCGAGTATAGGTGGTGATGATAAATCGTGAGTTTTCATCAAGTGACAGCCGGGGCAGGAGGTTATATTTTGGATATCTACCCATCACGCGAAGCCTTATGAGGACGTTATGAGCCAACCTGCGATTACCCTGTGGTCAGATGCCGACTATTTTTCACCCTATGTGATGAGCGTGTACGTCGCGCTGGCCGAAAAGGGATTGCCCTTTGCCCTGAAAACCATCGACCTCAGCCGGGGGGAGAACCGTCAGCCGCAGTGGCGGGGCTATGGGCTGACCCGTCGCGTGCCGCTCCTTGAAGTGGACGGGTTTGAACTCAGCGAATCCTCCGCGATTACCGAATATCTGGAAGAGCGTTTTGCGCCGCCGGAATGGGAGCGGATCTATCCGCTCGATCTGCAAAAACGCGCCCGCGCGCGTCAGATACAGGCGTGGCTGCGCAGCGATCTGATGCCCATCCGTGAAGAACGTTCTACCGACGTGGTATTTGCCGGGGTGAAAAAACCGGCCCTGAGCGAAACTGCCCAGCGCACGGCAAGCCAGCTGATTGATACCGCCACCTCGCTTCTGGCCCACGGCAATCAGAATTTATTCGGGGAATGGTGCATTGCGGATAGCGATCTGGCGCTGATGCTCAACCGCCTGGTGCTCAATGGTGATGACGTACCACAACAGCTGGTGGATTACGCCAGCTTCCAGTGGCAGCGCGCCTCGGTGCAGCGTTATGTGGCGCTTTCAGCGAAGCGGGCTGGCTGATAAGGCCTGCTGATTCAGGTATGATGGGGCGGCTTTTCACTACAAGGAGTCACTGATGAAGCTGATGTTTGCATCGGACATTCACGGCTCGCTACCGGCGACCGAAAAAGTGCTTTCGCTGTTTAACCAGAGCGGGGCGCAATGGCTGGTGGTCCTCGGCGATGTGCTGAATCACGGCCCGCGCAATCCGCTACCCGAAGGCTATGCCCCCGCTGAGGTTGCAGAGCGGCTTAATGCTTTTGCCTCGCGCATTATTGCCGTGCGGGGCAACTGTGACAGCGAAGTCGACCAGATGTTACTGCACTTTCCCATCACCGCCCCGTGGCAGCAGATCTTGCTGGAGGACTGCCGTCTCTTTATCACCCACGGCCATCTGTTTGGTCCGGATAATCTGCCCGCGCTGAATGCTGGCGATGTCCTGGTTTATGGTCATACTCATATTCCGGTGGTCGGGAAGAAGGGCGACATTATTCATTTCAATCCTGGCTCCGTCAGCCTGCCTAAAGGCGGGTTTCCACCCAGCTATGGGATGCTGGAAGAGGGCCATTTGTGCGTTATGACGCTGAATGACAGCCAGGTTATTGCAGAGTCCAGGATTAATCCGTAACTTACTCCTCAACAGTAAACGCGCCGTGAGAGCGCTATAAAGAGAAGGTTTCCCGATGGTGGAGCAGAGTCATTTGGCAAGTACTGAGTGGGTAGATATAGTCAGCGAAGACAATGAAGTCATCGCCCAGGCGAGCCGCGAGCAGATGCGCGCGCAGCGCCTTCGCCATCGCGCGACCTATATCGTGGTGCATGATGGTATGGGCAATATCCTGGTGCAGCGCCGTACCGAAACGAAAGACTTCATGCCCGGCATGCTCGATGCAACGGCCGGCGGTGTGGTGCAGGCCGATGAGCTGTTACTTGACTCCGCCCGCCGTGAAGCGGAAGAGGAGCTGGGGATTGCCGGTGTGCCGTTTGCCGAACACGGTCAGTTCTACTTTGAAGACAGCCACTGCCGCGTCTGGGGAGGCCTCTTCAGCTGCGTCTCCCACGGCCCGTTTGCGCTGCAGGAAGAAGAGGTCAGCGAAGTCTTCTGGATGACCCCGACGGAGATCACCGCCCGTTGCGATGACTTCACGCCTGATTCGTTAAAAGCGCTGGCGCTGTGGATGAGCCGCAATGCCAACAACGAACCGGCTAAGCAAGAAGAAGCGTAACGGTGATAATAAAAAAGGCGACCCTGGGGTCGCCTTTTTACGTTTGGCAGCAGCTTACTGCTGTGAAGCCTGGATCGCAGTGAGGGCGATGGTGTAGACGATATCGTCTACCAGCGCGCCACGAGACAGGTCGTTCACTGGCTTGCGCATACCCTGCAGCATCGGCCCGATGGAGATCAGGTCGGCAGAACGCTGTACCGCTTTGTAAGTGGTGTTACCGGTGTTCAGATCCGGGAAGATGAACACGGTAGCGCGACCAGCAACCGGCGAGTTAGGCGCTTTAGATTTGGCAACGTCAGCCATAACTGCGGCGTCATACTGCAGCGGGCCATCGATAACCAGATCCGGGCGTTTTTCCTGCGCCAGACGGGTGGCTTCACGTACTTTCTCTACATCGCTACCTGCACCAGAGTTACCGGTGGAGTAGGAGAGCATCGCAACGCGCGGCTCGATACCGAACGCAATCGCGGAGTCAGCGGACTGAATCGCGATCTCTGCCAGCTGTTCAGCGGTTGGATCCGGGTTGATCGCACAGTCACCGTAAACGTAAACCTGTTCCGGCAGCAGCATGAAGAACACGGATGAAACCAGAGAGCTACCTGGCGCAGTTTTGATCAGCTGCAGCGGCGGACGAATGGTGTTCGCGGTGGTGTGAACAGCCCCGGAAACCAGGCCATCAACTTCGTCCTGCTCCAGCATCAGGGTACCGAGAACCACGTTGTCTTCCAGCTGTTCGCGGGCAACGGCTTCGGTCATACCCTTGCTCTTACGCAGCTCAACCAGACGGGCAACATAGCTTTCGCGCACCACTTCCGGATCCACGATTTCGATACCCGCACCCAGCTCAACGCCCTGGGACGCCGCGACGCGGGTGATCTCATCCGGATTACCCAGCAGCACACAGGTGGCGATACCGCGCTCGGCACAGATTGCCGCGGCTTTAACGGTACGTGGTTCGTCGCCTTCAGGCAGAACAACGCGTTTGCCCGCTTTACGCGCCAGCTCGGTGAGCTGATAACGGAAGGCTGGTGGAGAGAGACGACGGCTGCGCTCGGAGGTCGCGGTCAGAGATTCAATCCAGTCAGGATTGATGCAACCGGCAACGTATTCCTGCACTTTCTCGATACGCTGATGGTCGTCAGCCGGCACTTCCAGGTTAAAGCTCTGCAGGCTCAGGGAGGTCTGCCAGGTGTTGGTGTTCACCATGAAGACCGGCAGGCCGGTGGCAAATGCGCGTTCGCACAGTTTGCTGACGCGTGGGTCCATTTCATAGGCACCGGTCAGCAGGATCGCACCGATCTCCACGCCGTTCATTGCGGCCAGACAGGCTGCAACCAGCACGTCAGGACGGTCAGCGGAGGTAACCAGCAGGGAACCTGCACGGAAGTGCTCCAGCATGTGCGGAATGCTACGCGCACAGAAAGTCACGGACTTCACGCGACGGGTATTGATATCGCCTTCGTTCACGATAGTGGCGTTCAGGTGACGCGCCATGTCGATAGCACGAGTGGCGATCAGATCGAAGCTCCACTGCACCGCGCCCAGCACTGGAAGCGGGCTGAATTCCTGCAGCTTAGCCGGATCGATTTTCACGATTTTTGCTTTGGACGAGTCGTCGAAAATTTCGGACAGGTCAGGGCGGGTACGGCCTTGCTCATCAACCGGTGCGTTCAGTTTGTTAACAATCACGCCGGTGATGTTGCTGTTTTTCGCGCCGCCGAAGCTGCTGCGGGTCAGCTCTATACGCTCTTTCAGCTGTTCCGGGGTATCGGTACCCTGGGACATCACAAACACGATTTCCGCGTTCAGCGTCTTGGCGATTTCAAAGTTCAGAGACTGGGCAAACTGATGCTTGCGCGTCGGAACCAGGCCTTCTACCAGTACCACTTCCGCATCCTGGGCGTTAGCGTGGTAGTTAGCGATGATCTCTTCCATCAGCACATCTTTCTGGTTGCTGGAGAGCAGAGACTCAACGTGGCTCATCTTCAGCGGTTCAGCGGCTGGCAGGTTAGAGTTTGCACGAACAATAGTGGTGGTCTGGTCTGGTGCGTCGCCACCAGCACGTGGTTGAGCGATTGGCTTAAACACGCTCAGACGAACGCCTTTGCGTTCCATCGCACGGATAACACCGAGGCTGACGCTGGTCAGGCCTACGCTGGTTCCGGTCGGGATCAGCATAATAGTACGGGACACGATTTATCCTCTTTCGTTACCGCCGAAAACGGGCGGGCTTCAAAACAGCACCGCCAGCATTGCTGGCGGTGGGGAATCAGGCAGTCAGACGGCTCGCGTCTTGCGCGATGACCAGCTCTTCATTGGTTGGGATAACCATTGCGAGCGTGGTGCCTTCTTTGTTGATGAAGCCAGACTTACCGAAGCGCGCGGCCAGGTTACGTTCATGGTCAACATCAAAGCCCAGCACGCCCAGTTTGCCCAGGGAGAGTTCGCGCACCATTGCCGCGTTCTCACCGATACCGCCGGTGAAGACCACGCCATCCAGACGACCGTCCATCAGCGCAGTGTAAGAGCCGATGTACTTGGCCAGACGGTGGCAGTAAACATCCATTGCACGTTTCGCGTCTTCTTTCTCGGCGTAGTTGTCTTCAACGTAACGGCAGTCGCTGGTCACTTCGGTCAGACCCAGCAGGCCAGACTCTTTGGTCAGCATCTTGTTGATATCTTCTACGCTCATACCCAGGGTATCGTGCAGGTGGAAGATGATCGCTGGATCGATATCACCGGAGCGGGTGCCCATGACCAGGCCTTCCAGCGGGGTCAGACCCATGGAGGTATCAACACATTTGCCGTTACGGATAGCAGAAACAGAACCGCCGTTGCCCAGGTGGCAAGTGATGATGTTCACTTCTTCTACCGGCTTGTTCAGCATTTTTGCTGCTTCTTGCGTGACGTAGAAGTGGCTGGTGCCGTGTGCGCCATAGCGACGAACGCCGTGCTCTTTGTACAGTTTATACGGCAGGGCATAGAGGTAAGACTCTTCCGGCATGGTCTGATGGAACGCGGTATCAAATACGGCCACGTTCTTGTCTTTCAGCTGCGGGAAGGCTTTCAGTGCTTCAGCGATACCGATCAGGTGAGCCGGGTTATGCAGCGGTGCAAAAGAGGCTGAGTCTTTAATACCCTGAATAACGCTGTCATCGATGACCACAGATTTGGTGTACTTCTCGCCACCATGAACGATACGGTGACCAATTGCGGTCAGCTGGGCGGACAGTTCCGGTTTTTGTGCCAGAATAGTGTTAACGATAAAGTTCAGCGCTTCGCTGTGAGCGGCGCCTGCACCTAAAGCCGCTTCCTGTTTGCTGCCGTCCATTTTCCACTTCAGACGTGCTTCAGGGAGATGGAAACATTCGGCCAAACCAGAAAGGTACTCTTCACCGTTGAGCGCATCGATGATGGCGAATTTCAGGGAAGAGCTACCGCAGTTCAGAACCAGTACTAACTTACTCGACATGGAAGTACCTATTATTGATACGTGGCTAAAAAAACGTCAGTGAGTCAAGGATCGTAGCGCAAGATATCGCTGACATTTATGATTAACATCATGCCTGAAGGACATTCTGGCATGACGAAAAGAATACATATGATTTTATGCCATTTTGCGCATTTTTCCGGCAATGGCATAATGTGCGATAATTTGACGAGTGAACGTTCCTCGTCTAAGGCCTTTGCAGGCCGGCACAGGATACCCGATACTGGGTAGCGCTGACAAAAGTTTTTGAACGTTGTCATGAGCAGTTGTGGTTTTGCACGAATTTTTTAAATTTTATATGTGAAGTTGAGGTAAGCCATGTCGACACCCGAGAATCCATCCGTGAGCTTTTTTAGCCTGTTTCGCCGGGGACAGCACTATGCAAAGACGTGGCCACTGGAAAAGCGCCTGGCGCCCGTCTTTATTGAAAACCGGGTGATCCGCGCCACCCGTCACGCTATTCGCCTGATGCCGCCTCTCGCGGTCTTTACTCTGTGCTGGCAGATTGCGCTGGGCGGACAGCTTGGTCCTGCTGTTGCTACCGCGCTGTTTGCCCTGAGTCTGCCGATGCAGGGGCTGTGGTGGCTCGGCAAACGCTCGGTCACACCGCTGCCGCCATCCGTGTTGTCCTGGTTCTATGAGGTGCGCGGCAAATTGCAGGATGCTGGTCAGGCGCTCGCGCCGGTAGAGGGAAAACCCGATTATCAGGCGCTGGCTGATACGCTGAAGCGGGCATTCAAGCAACTTGATAAAACATTCCTCGATGACTTGTGATTGATCATCGAAACGATGACCAAAAGAAGGCACAGTAACCCACCGTTACCGTGTCTTTTTTAAAGCTGCCATGCGCAACAGGAGTCGAAAGATGGAAATGACCCACGCTCAACGTCTGATTTTGTCCAATCAGTACAAAATGATGACTATGCTTGATCCCGACAACGCAGAGCGCTATCGCCGCTTGCAGACTATCATCGAACGTGGCTTTGGTTTACAGATGCGCGAGCTGGATCGCGACTTTGGCGAACTGAAAGAAGAGACCTGCCGCATCGTCATCGACATCATGGAGATGTATCACGCCCTGCATGTCTCCTGGACCAACCTGAAAGATGCCCAGAGCATCGACGAACGTCGTGTCACCTTCCTGGGTTTTGATGCGGCCACTGAATCCCGTTACCTGAGCTATGTCCGCTTTATGGTCAATGTCGAAGGACGCTATACCCATTTCGATGCCGGTACGCATGGCTTTAATGCCCAGACCCCGATGTGGGAAAAATATCAGCGCATGCTCAGCGTATGGCACGCTTGTCCTCGCCAATACCACCTGAGCAGTAACGAGATCCAACAAATTATTAATGCCTGACGGAGGTAGATGTGCAGTGTAAAGGTTTTCTGTTTGATCTGGACGGTACGCTGGTCGATTCGCTACCGGTTGTAGAACGCTCCTGGTGCCGTTGGGCCGACAGACATGGCATCGACCATCAGGACGTACTGAATTTTATCCATGGCAAACAGGCCATAACCTCTTTACGGCACTTTCTCCAGGGAAAAAGTGAAGCGGAAATTCAGGCGGAGTTCAGCTGGCTTGAGCAGGTCGAGGCCACCGATACCGACGGTATTACCGCGCTGCCGGGGGCCCAGGCGCTGCTCACCCATCTGAATGAATCGGCGATCCCCTGGGCTATCGTCACCTCCGGTTCGGTTCCTGTGGCTCATGCGCGTCATAAAGCGGCAGGCCTGCCGCTGCCGGAAGTCTTTATCACCGCGGAGCGGGTCAAGCGCGGCAAGCCGGAGCCTGATGCCTTTTTACTGGGCGCGGAGCTGCTGGGGCTGGCGCCTGAAGCGTGTGTGGTGGTAGAAGATGCCGCAGCCGGCGTGCTGGCGGGACTCAATGCCGGAAGCCACGTCATTGCCGTCAATGTCCCCGCTAACTCGCCGCGTCTGGATGAGGCGGATTTTGTGCTTACCACGCTGGAGGCACTCGCCGTCAGCCGCGAGCCCGACGGGAATGTAACAGTCACCCGGAAAATGTAATCACATGATTTAGCCCCACATTGCTGGGGCTTTTTTATGGCACTATCTGACGCACTCTTTTCTGACAAGGATCTGTTGTGAACGGTGAACTCATCTGGGTGTTAAGCCTGCTTCTTATCGCCATTCTTCTTTTTGCAACCGGCAAAATCCGCATGGATGCTGTGGCGCTGCTGGTGATCGTCGCTTTTGTGCTGAGCGGCACCTTAACCCTCCCGGAAGCCTTTTCAGGCTTTAGCGATCCCAACGTGATTCTCATTGCCGCCCTGTTTATCATCGGCGACGGCCTGGTGCGGACCGGCGTGGCAACCAGCATGGGTACCTGGCTGGTGAGCGTGGCGGGCAACAGCGAGACCAAAATGCTGGTCTTTTTGATGCTCACCGTGGCCGGACTCGGGGCCTTTATGAGCTCCACCGGTGTGGTGGCTATTTTCATTCCTGTGGTGTTGAGCGTCTCCATGCGCATGCAGATTTCGCCGTCGCGCCTGATGATGCCGCTGAGCTTTGCCGGCCTTATCAGCGGCATGATGACGCTGGTGGCGACCCCGCCAAACCTGGTGGTAAACAGTGAACTGCTGCGTGAAGGCCTGGACGGTTTCAGCTTCTTCAGCGTGACGCCGCTGGGGCTGGTTGTCCTGGTGATGGGCATTGTCTATATGCTGTTGACCCGCTTTGCCCTGAAAAGCGAAAAGCAGGATAAAACCCGCGACGGCTGGAAGCGCCGCACGTTTCGCGATCTGATCAAAGAGTATCGCCTCACCGGGCGGGCCCGCCGTCTGGCGATCCGCCCCGGTTCACCGCTGATTGGGCAGCGTCTGGATGATTTAAAACTCCGCGAACGCTACGGGGCCAACGTCATCGGCGTGGAGCGCTGGCGCCGTTTTCGTCGGGTTATCGTCAACGTAAACGGTGTATCGGAGTTTCGCGCCCGTGACGTGTTGCTCATTGATATGTCTTCGGCAGAGGTCGATCTGCGTGAATTTTGCAGCGAACAGCTGCTGGAGCCGATGGTCCTGCGCGGGGAGTACTTCTCCGATCAGGCGCTGGATGTGGGGATGGCCGAGGTCTCGCTGATCCCTGAGTCGGAGCTGCTCGGCAAAACCATTCGCGAAATCGGCTTTCGTACCCGGTACGGTCTGAACGTCGTGGGGTTAAAGCGCGACGGCGAGGCGATGAACGGCTCGGTGGTGGATGAGCCCCTTCAACTGGGGGATATCTTCCTGGTGGTGGGTAACTGGAAGCTGATTACCCAGCTGGGGCAGAGAGGGCGAGACTTTGTGGTGCTCAACCTGCCTGTCGAGGTCAGCGATGCATCCCCTGCCCACAGCCAGGCACCGCACGCCATTTTTTGTCTGGTGCTGATGGTCGCTCTGATGCTGACCGACGAAATCCCCAATCCGGTGGCGGCGATCATTGCCTGTCTGCTGATGGGGAAATTCCGCTGTATTGACGCTGAAAGCGCTTACAAAGCGATTCACTGGCCGAGCATCATTTTGATCGTCGGCATGATGCCCTTTGCGCTGGCGCTGCAAAAAACTGGCGGTGTCGATTTAGTGGTGAAAGGTCTGATGGAGCTCGGCGGCGGCTATGGCCCATACATGATGCTGATGTGCCTGTTTGTTATGTGCGCCACGATCGGACTGTTTATCTCCAATACCGCGACCGCTGTGTTGATGGCGCCCATTGCGCTGGCGATGGCGAAATCGATGGGAGTCTCACCTTATCCGTTCGCCATGATGGTGACGATGGCCGCTTCCGCAGCATTTATGACGCCGGTGTCGTCACCGGTTAACACCCTGGTGCTGGGGCCGGGAAGATACAGCTTTAGCGATTTCGTTAAGCTTGGCGTGCCCTTCACGATCCTGGTGATGGTGGTGTGCGTAGTGATGATCCCGATGTTGTTCCCGTTCTGACAGTTTTGCCCGGCGGCGCTAAGCTTGCTGCCTGGAAACCGTAGGCCCGGCAAGCGAAGCGCCGCCGGGCATAACTCACAACGGCGAATCTTGGCTAATCTCATCCAGCGAGAGCTGGAAGCTCGGGACAAACACCTCCATGAAGTAGTCCATCTCCTCGCTACGGCGCGCTTCGAGCGTCTTCTCCAGACGCGTTTTCGCCAGTAAAAACTCGTGATTGCCGGCAGAGAGCTCTTCCAGACACTTCAGGTAGGCGCACAGCGCATCGGCCTGCTTCACAATGAAGTGCTCCTCTTCGCTATAGCTCTGCTCGTCTATTAACGGGGCAAAAATATCGCGAAGCTCGTCCGGCACCATGTCGACCAGCTTCTGCTGGGCGATTTTTTCAATCGCCTTGTACTCCTGGGCGATTTGCGAGTTGAAGTATTTTACCGGCGTGGGCAGATCGCCCGTCAGCACTTCTGAAGCATCGTGGTACATAGCCAGCAGCGCGATACGTTCGGCGTTTAGCTGACCATTGAACTTACGGTTTTTGATGGCGGCCAGCGCGTGGGCGACCATCGCTACCTGCAGGCTGTGTTCGGAAACGTTCTCGGTGCGCACATTGCGCATCAGCGGCCAGCGGTTGATCAGTTTCAGTCGGGAAAGATGGGCGAAGAAATGACTCTGACTCATAAGTTACCTTAAATCTGCACAGCGACAGGTTTCATTGTGAGGGGAGGGGCGGTGAGATGCAAATCGGGCTGCCTGTGGCAGCCCGATTATCGTTTACTGATGGTATCCGGAGAGGAAGCGTCCGAACCGGCTGATGGCCATCTCCAGCTCATCTTCACGCGGCAGCGTTACGATGCGAACATGGTCCGGCCACGGCCAGTTAAATGCCGTTCCCTGTACCAGCAACACTTTTTCCTGCAGCAGGAAGTCGAGCACCATCTTCTGATCGTCAAAGATGTTGAAGCGTTTGATGTCGATTTTCGGGAACATATAGAGGGCGCCGTTTGGCTTCACGCAGGAGACGCCCGGAATATCGTTGATCAGCTCCCACGCGCGCTGCCGCTGCTCATACAGTCGCCCGCCTGGCACGATAAATTCGCTGATGCTCTGATAGCCACCCAGTGCGGTCTGGATCGCATGCTGGGCCGGAACGTTGGCGCACAGACGCATGGAGGCCAGCATCTCAAGGCCTTCGATATAGCCTCTGGCGTGTTTCTTCGGCCCGTTCAGCACCATCCAGCCCTGGCGGAAGCCCGCAACACGATAGGTCTTTGACAGGCCGTTAAAGGTGACGGTCAACAGATCCGGCGCCAGCGCGGCAATAGAGTGGTGCTGCGCGGCGTCATACAGAATTTTGTCGTAGATCTCATCCGCGAAGATGATCAGATTATGCTGGCGGGCCAGCTCGACGATCTCCAGCAGCAGCTCTTTGGAATAGACGGCGCCGGTGGGGTTGTTCGGGTTGATGATGACGATCCCGCGGGTGCGCGGCGTAATTTTGGCGCGAATATCATCCAGGTCCGGGAACCAGTCAGCCGATTCGTCACACAGGTAGTGCACCGCTTTACCGCTGGAGAGGGACACGGCCGCAGTCCAGAGCGGGTAGTCCGGAGCGGGAACCAGCATTTCGTCTCCGCTGTTCAGCAGGGCCTGCATCGCCTGGACAATCAGCTCGGAAACACCGTTACCAATGTAGATATCTTCTACAGTCACATCGCGCATACCCTGCGCCTGATAGTGCTGCATGATCGCTTTTCGCGCAGAGTAGAGACCTTTGGAGTCGCTGTAGCCTTGCGCCGTCGGCAGGTTGCGAATCACATCAACCAGAATTTCATCCGGTGCATCAAAACCAAATGGCGCCGGGTTGCCGATATTGAGCTTAAGTACTTTATTACCTTCTTCTTCGAGACGCTTTGCCTCTTTAAGAACCGGGCCACGAATGTCATAACAAACGTTATCTAACTTGCTGGATTTTTCGATGGGTGACATGAATCTTTGACCTTTTCACTGTTATTGCGACGTCCTGCCGTGGAAGTCAGCACGAAACAATGTACTCCTCGAACGCCCGATTTTGAAGCGTTGGCAGAAGAAGATTTTGTGCATTGCTGCCGCTTTGCCCTGAATCTTTTAACTCTTTTTTAATGGGTTAATCACTTTAACGTATGTATTTTTGGTTTTTGTTGGTGTTTTGTCCTGTTGTGGGTGTTTTAATATGGATTTTACACTGTAAAAAAGGGGTGAATTGAGCGGCTTGCGCTGGTGGTGCTACAGTTTCCTGTAGTGATTTTTCGTAAAAGCTGAATGAAACTCACTGGTATTCGCTTTCCTGCCTTTTTATATTAACGTTGCTCATGTGAAATTAATGTTAAGTATTATTAATCATTAAGTCCGGTTTCAATTATTGTTTATTTCTAAATAAAGACGAAATCGCAACTTTCGTTAATATTAATAAAATTAGTTTAGCTAGTTACCATTCAGGTTAAATCAAAGGATTTGCAATAAGGCTTATAAAGAAAAAGGTTTTAGGGTAAGATGTATGCCGGGTTTAGCGATGAAAGATAACAGGTCACAGCAGGCCTTGATGCCTGGACCTTTAATAGTTTATTGTAATTGCTGGAATTATCTCTGCCTTGAGAAGTTAAGCGATACCATTGCCGCTCAACCTGTACTGCGATAAAGTTAACGTTGGATATGCATCTTCTTTAATCGAATTTACATCATCCGGCAAATACCTATATATCTCGAACGATTTTGAGAATAAAAATAACGTCAGATAAGTTGTTTCTGACCACTGATATAACCAGCACAATTACATTATGCAGGCCCCTGCCAGACCGGGACGTCAGCGGATTTCGTTCAGAAGGAACTGTATTACTTTTACGCACACAGCTTAAACCCGGGGCAGCTCCGTACGAGCAACCTGTAAGTGAAAAGATATGATTAATGCAAATCGTCCGATACTGAATCTCGACCTCGATCTGCTGAGAACCTTTGTGGCGGTCGCCGATCTGAACACCTTTGCTGCTGCTGCGGCGGCAGTTTGCCGTACCCAGTCCGCAGTAAGCCAACAAATGCAACGACTGGAACAACTGGTCGGTAAAGAGCTTTTTGCCCGTCATGGCCGCAATAAGCTGTTAACGGAGCATGGTATTCAGCTCCTGGGTTACGCCAGAAAAATCCTGCGCTTCAATGATGAAGCATGTTCATCATTAATGTTTAGCAACCTGCAGGGTGTCTTAACATTAGGCGCCTCTGACGAGTCGGCCGACACCATTCTGCCGTTCCTGCTCAATCGCATCAGTTCGGTTTACCCGAAACTTGCTCTTGATGTCAGAGTGAAACGCAACGCCTTTATGGTTGATATGTTGCAGGAGCAGGAGGTCGATCTGGTGGTGACCACCCATCGTACCAGCCAGTTCGAATGTCTGACGCTGCGCACCTCGCCGACACACTGGTACTGCGCCGCCGAGTTCACGCTGCAGCGCGGCGAGCCGGTGCCGTTAGTCCTGCTGGACGATCCCAGCCCGTTCCGCGACGTTGTGCTGGCTACGCTCAATGCTGCCAATGTCCCATGGCGAATGGCCTATGTCGCCTCCACGCTGCCTGCGATCCGCGCCGCGGTAAAAGCGGGGCTCGGCGTAACGGCACGCCCGGTGGAGATGATGAGCCCCGATTTGCGTGTGTTAGGCAAAGCGGACGGATTGCCCGCGCTGCCGGATACGGAATATCTGTTGTGCCATAATCCGGCCAGTAACAACGAGCTTGCGCAGACCATCTTTAGCACCATGGATGATTACCATAACCCCTGGCAGTACAATACAGTGACTCAACAAGGAGGGGATGACTCGGTAATCATTGAAAGTGATTTCGAGTAAAAGGGTCCCTAATAATCTGATAACAATTCGTCCAGACGATAACGAACCACTGCTGCTGCCTCTGCGCACAGTGGTTCTTTTTTTGCATGAGATTCCAGGGATTTGATTTAAGTCATTGCTAATTTTGTGTTTTATCAATCTGATAGATATCCTGCCTTTCTCCAAAACCCCGCTATACTTGTTCTTTCTAATGTCAATGGGCATGTTAAAAAAGCAGCAAAGATGTTGCTGTTTTTTTGATTGAATTAACAAAAGCGTGTCACAGATCAAGAAAATACTCCTCTTTGGGGGGAGGAATCGACGGCAAATCCTGTCAAAATAGGCGGGTAATCTTTGTATTAGTTCATTACGGACACGATTCAACACCCCCACGCAGGTACGCGCCTCACACTTAATGAGGGTAAAGGGCATTAAATGTTAATGAAGTTCGATCAATGTAATTTAATGTGAAGAAACTTTTGTTAAAGTTGACAAAAGGTTATAGAAAGGAGTAAAAAACCACATCATTTTGCTGTCTATGTCTCATTTTCGACAGTTAGTGTACGGTTATTTGTTCCTCCCCATGAATCGATGTGATGCCCATCTGCCAGAAAGAGCAGTGTTTCAGGTATCACTTTTGATGAGTAAGCAATGAGTATGTCAACATCCACAGAAGTCATCGCTCATCACTGGGCATTCGCAATCTTTCTTATCGTTGCCATTGGCCTGTGCTGCCTGATGCTAGTCGGCGGCTGGTTCCTGGGCGGTCGCGCCCGCGCAAGGCACAAAAACACTCCATTCGAATCGGGTATCGATTCGGTAGGTACCGCGCGTTTACGCCTGTCTGCCAAGTTCTATCTGGTAGCCATGTTCTTCGTCATTTTCGACGTGGAAGCGCTTTACCTGTTCGCATGGTCGACCTCCATTCGTGAGAGTGGCTGGGTAGGCTTTGTCGAGGCCGCAATTTTCATTTTAGTGTTACTGGCCGGTCTGGTTTATCTGGTGCGTATTGGCGCGCTGGACTGGACACCTGCACGTTCACGCCGTGAACGTATCAACCCGGAAAACAGTATCCCTAATCGTCAGCAGTAACAGCGAGGCAATAAGATGGATTATACGCTCACCCGCATAGATCCTAACGGTGAGAATGACCGTTACCCCCTGCAAAAGCAGGAGATCGTAACCGACCCCCTGGAGCAAGAAGTCAACAAAAGCGTGTACATGGGCAAGCTCGAGCATGCCATGCACGATATGGTCAACTGGGGTCGTAAGAACTCCATCTGGCCATACAACTTTGGCCTTTCTTGCTGCTACGTTGAAATGGTGACGTCATTCACTGCGGTGCATGACGTTGCGCGTTTTGGTGCGGAAGTACTGCGTGCATCTCCGCGTCAGGCTGACCTGATGGTGGTAGCGGGCACCTGCTTTACCAAAATGGCACCGGTCATTCAGCGTCTGTACGACCAGATGCTCGAGCCAAAATGGGTTATCTCCATGGGCGCTTGTGCCAACTCTGGCGGCATGTACGACATCTATTCCGTCGTACAAGGCGTAGATAAGTTTATCCCGGTTGACGTTTATATCCCGGGCTGCCCACCGCGTCCGGAAGCCTACATGCAGGCGCTGATGCTGTTGCAGGAGTCGATTGGCAAAGAACGCCGCCCGCTCTCCTGGGTTGTGGGTGACCAGGGCGTGTACCGCGCTAACATGCAGTCTGAGCGCGAGCGTAAACGCGGTGAACGTATCGCAGTGACCAATCTGCGGACACCAGACGAAATTTAATTTGCGCCTGTGGGCATGGAGATAACCTTCGCATATCACTATTCAAATAGCGCGAAGCCACGCCCAACAGTCACCACGGACCTTTTGCAATGGTGAACACTATGACCGACTTAACCGCGCAAGACGCCGCCTGGCAAACACGGGATCATCTGGATGACCCGGTCATCGGCGAACTGCGCAACCGTTTTGGGCCGGATGCCTTTACTGTTCAGGCCACCCGCACCGGGGTACCCGTTGTTTGGGTGAAGCGTGAGCAGTTACTGGAAGTGGTTGATTTCCTCAAGAAACTGCCTAAACCTTACGTCATGCTGTTTGACTTACACGGCATGGACGAACGTCTGCGTACTCACCGCCAGGGTTTACCCGCGGCGGATTTTTCCGTTTTCTACCACCTGATCTCAATAGACCGCAACACGGATATCATGCTCAAGGTGGCATTGTCTGAAAACGACATGCATCTGCCGACGATCACCAAACTCTTCCCGAACGCTAACTGGTATGAGCGTGAAACTTGGGAAATGTTTGGCATGACCTTCGATGGCCACCCGCATCTGACGCGCATTATGATGCCGCAGACCTGGACCGGCCACCCGCTACGTAAAGACTACCCGGCGCGCGCCACCGAATTCGACCCGTTTGAGCTGACCAAAGCCAAGCAGGATCTGGAGATGGAAGCGCTGACCTTCAAGCCGGAAGACTGGGGCATGAAGCGCAGCACCGACAACGAGGACTTCATGTTCCTCAACCTCGGTCCAAACCACCCCTCCGCGCACGGTGCGTTCCGTATTATTCTGCAGCTTGATGGTGAAGAGATCGTCGACTGCGTGCCAGACATCGGCTACCACCACCGTGGTGCCGAGAAGATGGGTGAGCGTCAATCCTGGCACAGCTACATTCCGTACACCGACCGTATCGAGTACCTCGGCGGCTGCGTAAACGAAATGCCGTACGTGCTGGCCGTTGAGAAACTGGCAGGCATCACCGTGCCGGATCGCGTTAACGTGATTCGCGTTATGCTCTCTGAACTGTTCCGTATCAACAGCCACCTGCTCTACATCTCCACCTTCATTCAGGACGTCGGCGCGATGACCCCGGTCTTCTTCGCCTTTACCGACCGTCAAAAGATTTACGATCTGGTGGAAGCGATCACCGGTTTCCGTATGCACCCGGCCTGGTTCCGTATTGGCGGCGTCGCGCATGACCTGCCGCGCGGCTGGGATCGTCTGCTGCGTGAATTCCTCGACTGGATGCCGAAGCGTCTGGCCTCTTACGAGAAAGCCGCGCTGCGTAACTCCATCCTGAAGGGCCGTTCCCAGGGCGTTGCTGCCTATGGCGCGAAAGAGGCGCTGGAGTGGGGCACCACCGGTGCTGGCCTGCGCGCCACCGGTATCGATTTCGACGTGCGTAAAGCGCGTCCTTACTCTGGCTATGAAAACTTCGACTTTGAAGTGCCGCTGGGCGGCGGTGTTTCCGACTGCTACACCCGCGTGATGCTGAAAGTGGAAGAGCTGCGCCAGAGCCTGCGCATCCTTGAGCAGTGCCTCAACAACATGCCGGAAGGCCCGTTCAAGGCGGATCACCCGCTGACCACGCCGCCACCGAAAGAGCGCACGCTGCAGCATATCGAAACCCTGATCACGCACTTCCTGCAGGTTTCCTGGGGTCCGGTTATGCCGGCGCAAGAATCCTTCCAGATGATTGAAGCGACCAAGGGTATCAACAGTTACTACCTGACCAGCGACGGCAGCACCATGAGCTACCGTACCCGTGTACGTACGCCAAGCTTCCCGCACCTGCAGCAGATCCCGTCAGCCATTCGCGGCAGTCTGGTCTCTGACCTGATTGTGTATCTGGGTAGTATCGATTTTGTTATGTCAGATGTGGACCGCTAATTATGCACGAGAATCAACAACCACAAACCGAGGCTTTTGAGCTGAGTGAAGCAGAGCGTGCCGCCATTGAGCACGAGATGCACCACTACGAAGACCCGCGTGCGGCGTCCATTGAAGCGCTGAAAATCGTACAGAAACAGCGTGGTTGGGTGCCGGATGGCGCGATCTATGAGATTGCAAAAGTGCTGGGTATTCCGGCGAGTGACGTCGAAGGCGTGGCTACGTTCTACAGCCAGATCTTCCGTCAGCCGGTAGGCCGTCACGTGATCCGCTACTGCGACAGCGTGGTATGCCATATCACTGGTTATCAGGGCATTCAGGCTGCGATTGAGAAGAAGCTCAATATCAAGCCGGGCCAGACCACCTTTGACGGTCGTTTTACCCTGCTGCCAACCTGCTGCCTGGGTAACTGCGACAAGGGGCCGACCATGATGATTGATGAGGACACTCACAGTTATCTGACGCCGGAAGCCATTCCTGACCTGCTGGAGCAGTACAAATGAAAACTGTAATTCGTACTGCTGAGACGCATCCGCTGACCTGGCGTCTGCGTGATGACAAACAGCCGGTATGGCTCGAAGAGTACCAGAGCAAAAACGGCTATGCCGGGGCGCGTAAAGCCCTCTCCGGCATGGCGCCGGATGAGATCGTTAACGCGGTTAAAGACGCTGGCCTGAAAGGGCGCGGTGGCGCAGGCTTTTCCACCGGTCTGAAGTGGAGCCTGATGCCAAAAGACGAATCCATGAACATCCGTTACCTGCTGTGTAATGCCGATGAGATGGAGCCGGGCACCTATAAAGACCGCCTGCTGATGGAGCAGCTGCCGCACCTGCTGGTGGAAGGCATGCTGATCTCCGCCTTCGCCCTGAAAGCCTATCGCGGCTACATCTTCCTGCGCGGCGAGTACATCGAAGCGGCAGAGAACCTGCGTCGCGCGATTGCCGAGGCGACCGAAGCGGGCCTGCTTGGCAAAAACATTCTCGGCACCGGGTTTGATTTCGAGCTGTTCGTGCACACCGGGGCAGGGCGTTATATCTGCGGGGAAGAGACCGCGCTGATTAACTCTCTGGAAGGGCGTCGCGCCAACCCGCGCTCCAAGCCGCCATTCCCGGCGAGCTCAGGCGTATGGGGTAAACCGACCTGCGTGAACAACGTCGAAACCCTGTGTAACGTTCCGGCTATCCTCGCCAACGGCGTGGAGTGGTATCAGGGCATCTCCTCAAGTAAAGATGCCGGTACCAAGCTGATGGGCTTCTCCGGCCGCGTGAAAAACCCTGGCGTCTGGGAACTGCCGTTCGGCACCACCGCCCGTGAAATTCTTGAAGACTACGCCGGCGGTATGCGTGATGGCCTGAAATTCAAAGCCTGGCAGCCGGGTGGGGCAGGGACAGACTTCCTGACCGAAGCGCACCTTGACCTGCCGATGGAATTCGAAAGCATTGGTAAAGCAGGCAGCCGTCTGGGTACGGCGCTGGCGATGGCCGTCGACCACGAGATTGGCATGGTGTCGCTGGTGCGTAACCTGGAAGAGTTCTTTGCCCGCGAGTCCTGCGGCTGGTGTACGCCGTGCCGCGACGGTCTGCCGTGGAGCGTGAAGATCCTGCGTGCTATTGAGCGTGGCGAAGGCCAGCCTGGCGATATCGAGACACTTGAGCAACTGTGTCGATTCCTGGGCCCAGGTAAAACCTTCTGTGCGCATGCGCCAGGTGCGGTTGAGCCGCTGCAGAGCGCGATTAAGTATTTCCGCGACGAATTCGAAGCAGGCATCAAGCAGCCGTTCAGCAATACCCATTCAATCAATGGGATTCAGCCGAACCTGCTGAAAGCGCGCTGGTAAAAACAGAATTTTGATTAACGCTCGGTTTCGACCGAGACAACTGGAAGCATGCTAATGGCTACGATTCATGTAGACGGCAAAGAATATGAGGTCAACGGGGCGGACAACCTGCTGGAAGCTTGTCTGTCTCTCGGCCTTGATATTCCGTATTTTTGCTGGCATCCGGCGCTGGGGAGCGTCGGTGCTTGCCGCCAGTGTGCGGTGAAGCAATATCAAAACGCGGAAGACACGCGTGGTCGCCTGGTAATGTCCTGTATGACGCCAGCCGCCGAAGGTACCTTTATTTCTATCGACGATGCGGAAGCCAAAGAGTTCCGCGAAAGCGTGGTGGAGTGGTTGATGACCAACCACCCGCACGACTGTCCGGTCTGTGAAGAGGGCGGTAACTGCCACCTTCAGGATATGACCGTGATGACCGGGCACAGCTTCCGTCGTTACCGTTTCACCAAGCGTACCCACCGTAACCAGGATCTGGGGCCGTTCATCTCTCACGAAATGAACCGCTGCATCGCCTGCTACCGCTGCGTGCGTTACTACAAAGACTACGCGGATGGTCAGGATCTGGGCGTCTATGGCGCGCATGACAACGTCTACTTCGGTCGTCCGGAAGACGGTACGCTTGAGAGCGAATTCTCCGGTAACCTGGTAGAGATCTGCCCGACCGGCGTCTTCACCGATAAAACTCACTCCGAGCGTTACAACCGTAAGTGGGACATGCAGTTTGCGCCAAGCATCTGCCAGCAGTGTTCGCTGGGCTGTAACACCAGCCCGGGTGAACGTTACGGCGAACTGCGTCGTATCGAAAACCGTTACAACGGTACTGTTAACCACTACTTCCTCTGCGACCGCGGTCGTTTCGGCTATGGCTATGTGAACCTGAAAGACCGTCCGCGTCGTCCGGTTCAGCGCCGTGGCGATGACTTCATCACCCTGAACGCTGAACAGGCGATGCAGGGCGCGGCGGATATTCTGCGCCAGTCGAAGAAAGTGATCGGTATCGGCTCCCCGCGCGCCAGCATCGAAAGCAACTTCGCGCTGCGCGAGCTGGTGGGTGCGGATAACTTCTACACCGGTATCGCCCAGGGCGAGCAGGAACGTCTGCAGCTGGTGCTGAAAGTGCTGCGCGAAGGCGGTATCCATACCCCGGCGCTGCGCGAAATCGAATCCTATGATGCGGTACTGGTATTGGGCGAAGATTTGACCCAGACCGGCGCTCGCGCAGCCCTGGCGGTTCGTCAGGCGGTGAAAGGGAAAGCGCGTGAAATGGCAGCGGCACAGAAAGTGGCTGACTGGCAGATCGCGGCTATCCTCAACATCGGTCAGCGCGCGAAGCATCCGCTGTTCGTGACCAACGTTGATGACACCCGTCTCGACGACATCGCCGCCTGGACCTACCGCGCGCCGGTGGAAGATCAGGCCCGTCTCGGCTTTGCTATTGCTAACGGCCTGGACAGCAGTGCCCCGGCCGTTGAGCTGGATCGCGATCTGCAGAACAAAGTTGACGTTATCGTGCAGGCGCTGGCCGGTGCGAAGAAACCCCTGATTATCTCCGGTACCAACGCCGGCAGCAGCGAGATCATTGAAGCGGCAGCGAACGTGGCCAAAGCGCTGAAAGGCCGTGGCGCCGACGTTGGCGTAACCATGATTGCCCGTGCGGTAAACAGCATTGGTCTGGGTATGATCGGCGGCGGCTCTCTGGAAGAGGCGCTGAGTGAACTGGAATCTGGCTCTGCGGATGCCGTTGTCGTACTTGAAAACGATCTTCACCGCCATGCTTCTGCCGCACGCGTAGATGCTGCGCTCTCTAAGGCGCCGCTGGTGATGGTTATCGACCATCAGCGCACCGCCATTATGGACAAAGCGCACCTGGTGCTCTCTGCGGCAAGCTTCGCGGAAAGCGACGGGACGGTGATTAACAACGAAGGCCGCGCCCAGCGCTTCTTCCAAGTTTATGACCCGGCCTACTACGACAATACCACCCTGATGCTGGAAAGCTGGCGCTGGCTGCACTCCCTGCACAGCACCGTGCTGAGCCGTGAGGTGGACTGGACGCAGCTCGACCACGTGATCGACGCCGTTATTGAAAAGCTGCCGCAGCTGGCAGGCATCAAAGATGCGGCGCCGGAAGCGAGCTTCCGTATTCGCGGCCAGAAACTGGCGCGTGAACCGCATCGCTACAGTGGCCGTACTGCAATGCGCGCCAATATCAGCGTACACGAACCGCGTCAGCCGCAGGATAAAGACACCATGTTCGCCTTCTCGATGGAAGGGAACAACCAGCCGTCTGCGCCACGTTCGCAGATCCCATTCGCATGGGCGCCAGGCTGGAACTCCCCGCAGGCATGGAACAAGTTCCAGGCTGAAGTGGGTGGTTCTCTGCGCCACGGCGATCCGGGCGTACGCCTGATTGAAGCCAGCGAAACCGGTCTGGCGTTCTTCTCCACCGTTCCGGCACGCTTCCAGGCAGAAGAGGGTAACTGGCGTATTGCGCCGTACTACCATCTGTTTGGTAGCGACGAGCTGTCACAGCGTTCCCCGGTCTTCCAGACCCGCATGCCGCAGCCTTACATCAAGCTCAACCCGGCAGACGCCGCGAAGCTTGGCGTCAACGCGGGCGCGAACATCAGCTTTAGCTATGAAGGCCAGACAATCAGCCTGCCGCTGATTATCTCTGAAGGTCTGACAGCAGGGCAGGTGGGTCTGCCGATGGGTATGCCTGGCATCGCCCCGGTGCTGGCCGGCGCGCGTCTTGATAACCTGCAGGAGGCAAAAGCATGAGTTGGTTAACGCCGGATCTTATCGATATCCTGCTGAGCATCCTGAAAGCGGTTGTTATCCTGCTGGTGGTGGTCACCTGCGGTGCGTTCATGAGCTTTGGTGAACGTCGTCTGCTCGGTCTGTTCCAGAACCGTTACGGACCGAACCGCGTGGGCTGGGGTGGTTCACTCCAGCTGGTCGCGGACATGATCAAGATGTTCTTCAAAGAGGACTGGATCCCGCGCTTCTCGGATCGCGTGATCTTTACTCTGGCACCGATGATCGCCTTTACCTCGCTGCTGCTGGCGTTTGCTATCGTTCCGGTCAGCCCGACCTGGGTGGTCGCTGATTTGAACATCGGCATTCTGTTCTTCCTGATGATGGCAGGTCTCGCGGTTTACGCGGTACTGTTTGCAGGCTGGTCCAGTAACAACAAATACTCCCTGCTGGGTGCGATGCGTGCGTCTGCGCAGACGCTCAGCTACGAAGTGTTCCTGGGTCTCTCCCTGATGGGCGTGGTGGCGCAGGCCGGTTCATTCAACATGACCGACATCGTCAACAACCAGGCCGACATCTGGAACGTTATCCCGCAGTTCTTTGGTTTTGTTACCTTTGCTATCGCCGGTGTGGCAGTGTGTCACCGCCACCCGTTTGACCAGCCAGAAGCCGAGCAGGAACTGGCTGACGGTTACCACATTGAATATTCCGGTATGAAGTTCGGTCTGTTTTTCGTGGGCGAGTACATCGGTATCGTCACCATTTCCGCATTGATGGTCACGCTGTTCTTTGGTGGCTGGCATGGCCCGTTCTTACCGCCGTTCATCTGGTTCGCGCTGAAAACCGCGTTCTTCATGATGATGTTCATTTTGATTCGCGCTGCATTACCACGTCCGCGTTATGACCAGGTAATGTCCTTCGGCTGGAAAGTGTGCCTGCCGCTGACGCTCGTCAACTTGTTGGTAACGGCGGCTGTCATTCTTTGGCAGCAGCCATAAGGGGCTTTGAGATCATGACCTTAAAAGAATTATTGGTAGGTTTCGGCACCCAGGTACGCAGTATCTGGATGATCGGCCTGCACGCGTTTTCTAAACGCGAAACCCGGATGTATCCGGAAGAACCGGTATATCTGCCGCCGCGCTACCGTGGCCGTATCGTGCTGACGCGCGATCCGGACGGTTCGGAGCGCTGCGTTGCCTGTAACCTGTGTGCGGTAGCCTGTCCGGTAGGCTGTATCTCTCTGCAGAAAGCAGAGACGGTGGACGGTCGCTGGTACCCTGAGTTCTTCCGCATTAACTTCTCACGCTGCATCTTCTGCGGCCTGTGTGAAGAAGCGTGCCCGACCACGGCGATTCAGTTGACCCCCGATTTCGAACTGGGTGAATTCAAACGTCAGGATCTGGTGTACGAGAAAGAGGATCTGCTGATTTCCGGTCCGGGCAAATACCCGGAATATAACTTCTACCGGATGGCGGGTATGGCAATCGACGGCAAAGATAAGGGCGAAGCAGAGAACGAAGCCAAGCCTATCGACGTCAAGAGCCTGTTACCGTAAGGAGAGGGGCAATGGAATTCGCTTTTTATATCTGTGGCCTGATCGCCATCCTGGCTACGCTGCGAGTGATTACGCACACCAACCCGGTGCATGCGCTGCTCTATTTAATCATTTCGCTGCTGGCTATTTCCGGGGTGTTCTTTGCGCTGGGCGCACACTTTGCCGGTGCGCTTGAAATCATCGTTTACGCCGGGGCCATCATGGTTCTGTTCGTCTTCGTGGTGATGATGCTGAACCTGGGCGGCTCTGAGATCGAGCAGGAACGTCAGTGGCTGCAACCGCAGGTGTGGATTGGCCCGGCAATTCTGTCGGCCATCATGCTGGCGGTGATCGTTTACGCCATTCTGGGTGTGAACGACCAGGGTATCGACGGCACGCCAATCAGCGCCAAAGCGGTGGGTGTCACCCTGTTTGGGCCATACGTACTGGCGGTGGAACTGGCCTCGATGCTGCTGCTGGCAGGCCTGGTCGTTGCTTTCCACGTGGGTCGCGAAGAGCGCATGGGTGAAGTGCTGAGCAACCGTAAGGACGACAGCGCGAAAAGAAAAACGGAGGATCACGCATGATCCCTTTACAACACGGACTGATCCTCGCCGCGATTTTATTCGTGCTGGGCTTAACCGGTCTGGTTATCCGCCGCAATCTGCTGTTTATGCTGATTGGCCTGGAGATCATGATCAACGCTTCCGCGCTGGCCTTTGTGGTTGCCGGTAGCTACTGGGGCCAGACCGATGGTCAGGTGATGTACATTCTCGCTATCAGCCTCGCGGCTGCGGAAGCGAGTATTGGCCTGGCGCTGTTGCTGCAGCTCCATCGTCGCCGCCAGAACCTGAACATCGATTCAGTAAGTGAGTTGCGTGGATGAACATGCTTGCCTTAACCATTATTTTTCCGCTGATTGGCTTCCTGCTGCTGTCGTTCTCACGCGGCCGCTGGTCTGAGAATCTCTCTGCGACCATCGGCATGGGCTCTGTGGGCCTGGCCGCACTGGTCACAGCGTATGCGGGGATCGACTTCTTTAATAACGGACGTCAGGCTTTCAGCGTTCCACTCTGGACCTGGATGTCGGTGGGTGATTTCAACATCGGTTTTAATCTGGTGCTGGATGGCCTCTCTCTGACCATGCTCTCCGTGGTCACCGGTGTCGGCTTCCTGATCCATATGTTCGCCTCCTGGTATATGCGCGGTGAAGAGGGTTACTCCCGCTTCTTCGCCTACACCAACCTGTTTATCGCCAGCATGGTGGTACTGGTGCTGGCGGATAACCTGCTGCTGATGTACCTCGGCTGGGAAGGGGTGGGTCTCTGCTCTTACCTGCTGATCGGGTTCTACTACACCGATCCGAAGAATGGCGCAGCGGCCATGAAAGCGTTCGTTGTGACCCGTGTGGGTGACGTCTTCCTCGCCTTCGCGCTGTTCATTCTCTACAACGAGCTGGGCACGCTGAACTTCCGCGAGATGGTGGAACTGGCACCGGCGCACTTCGAAGCCGGCAACAATATGCTGTGGTGGGCAACCCTGATGCTGCTGGGTGGCGCTGTGGGTAAATCTGCACAGCTGCCGTTGCAGACCTGGCTTGCCGACGCGATGGCGGGTCCAACCCCTGTCTCCGCGCTGATCCACGCCGCCACCATGGTGACCGCCGGTGTTTACCTGATTGCGCGTACCCATGGCCTGTTCCTGATGACTCCGGAAATTCTGCATCTGGTGGGTATCGTCGGTGCGGTGACGCTGGTGCTGGCAGGCTTTGCCGCGCTGGTCCAGACCGACATCAAACGCGTTCTCGCTTACTCCACCATGAGCCAGATTGGCTATATGTTCCTGGCGCTGGGCGTACAGGCGTGGGACGCGGCGATTTTCCATCTGATGACGCACGCGTTCTTTAAAGCGCTGCTGTTCCTCTCGTCCGGTTCGGTGATCCTGGCCTGCCACCACGAGCAGAACATCTTCAAAATGGGCGGACTGCGTAAGTCCATCCCGCTGGTTTACGTCTGCTTCCTGGTGGGCGGCGCGGCGTTGGCGGCACTGCCGCTGATCACCGCGGGCTTCTTCAGTAAGGACGAAATCCTGGCGGGGGCCATGGCGAACGGGCATATCAATCTGATGGTTGCGGGTCTGGTCGGTGCGTTTATGACCTCCCTGTATACCTTCCGTATGATTTTCATCGTCTTCCACGGTAAAGAACAAATTCACGCTCACGCAGGGAAGGGGATTACCCACCACCTGCCGCTGATTGTGCTGCTGGTACTCTCCACCTTCGTTGGCGCGATGATTGTGCCACCGCTGCAGGGCGTACTGCCAGACACCACCGAGCTTGAGCACGGTCGCGTTCTGACGCTTGAAATCACCTCCGGTGTGGTCGCTATCGCGGGTATCCTGATTGCGGCATGGCTGTGGCTGGGCAAACGTACCCTGGTCACCTCGGTTGCCAACAGTGCGCCGGGCCGTCTGCTGGGCACCTGGTGGTATAACGCGTGGGGCTTCGACTGGCTGTACGACATGATCTTCGTGAAACCGTTCCTCGGCATTGCGTGGCTTATCAAACGCGATCCGCTGAACGCGGTAATGAACATCCCGGCCATCCTTTCCCGCCTGGCAGGTAAAGGCCTGCTGTTCAGCGAGAACGGGTATCTGCGCTGGTATGTAGCGTCCATGAGCATCGGCGCGGTTGTGGTGCTGGCGCTGCTGATGGTATTGCGTTGATCGTTAAGTGAATTTTATTCGAATTCGTTGAAAATCAGGCCCCTTCTGGGGGCCTTAAAAAGGAATGCAAATCGCCATGTTACTACCCTGGCTAATATTAATTCCCTTTATCGGTGGGTTCCTGTGCTGGCAGACCGAACGCTTTGGCGTGAAGATGCCGCGCTGGATTGCGCTGATCACCATGGGATTGACGCTCGCGCTCGGTCTGCAACTCTGGTTGCAGGGCGGCTATTCACTGACCCAGTCTGCGGGCATTCCGCAGTGGCAGTCTGAATTTATTCTGCCGTGGATCCCGCGTTTCGGTATCACCATCCATCTGGCGATTGATGGTCTGTCGCTGCTGATGGTGGTGCTGACCGGTCTGCTCGGCGTTCTGGCGGTGCTTTGCTCCTGGCGAGAAATCGAAAAATACCAAGGCTTCTTCCACCTGAACCTGATGTGGATCCTGGGCGGCGTGATCGGCGTGTTCCTTGCCATCGACATGTTCCTCTTCTTCTTCTTCTGGGAGATGATGCTGGTGCCGATGTACTTCCTGATCGCGCTGTGGGGCCATAAGGCATCCGACGGTAAAACGCGTATCACGGCGGCCACCAAGTTCTTCATCTATACCCAGGCGAGTGGTCTGGTGATGTTGATTGCCATCCTGGCGCTGGTCTTCGTGCACTACAACGCGACCGGCGTCTGGACCTTCAACTATCAGGACCTGCTGAAGACCCCAATGTCCCACGGCGTAGAATACCTGCTGATGCTGGGCTTCTTCATTGCGTTTGCGGTGAAGATGCCGGTGGTGCCGCTGCACGGCTGGCTGCCAGATGCGCACTCCCAGGCACCAACGGCGGGTTCCGTTGACCTGGCGGGTATCCTGCTGAAAACCGCGGCCTACGGTCTGCTGCGTTTCGCGCTGCCGCTGTTCCCGAATGCCTCCGCAGAGTTTGCGCCGATTGCCATGTGGCTCGGTGTGATCGGTATCTTCTACGGTGCCTGGATGGCCTTCACGCAGTACGACATCAAGCGTCTGATTGCCTACACCTCCGTTTCCCACATGGGCTTCGTGCTGATTGCTATCTACACCGGCAGCCAGCTGGCCTACCAGGGCGCGGTGATCCAGATGATTGCCCACGGTCTCTCCGCAGCCGGTCTCTTCATCCTGTGTGGTCAGCTGTACGAACGTCTGCACACCCGTGACATGCGTCAGATGGGTGGTCTGTGGAGCAAAATTAAGTGGCTGCCAGCGATGTCGATGTTCTTCGCGGTTGCCACGCTGGGGATGCCGGGGACCGGTAACTTCGTTGGCGAATTTATGATCCTGTTCGGCAGCTTCAAGGTGGTACCGATGATTACCGTCATCTCCACCTTCGGTCTGGTGTTCGCCTCCGTTTACTCGCTGGCGATGCTGCACCGCGCTTACTTCGGTAAAGCGAAGAGTGAGATCGCTGCCAAAGAACTGCCGGGGATGTCGCTGCGCGAGCTGTTCATCATCCTGCTGCTGGTCGTACTGCTGGTGCTGCTGGGCTTCTTCCCGCAGCCGATTCTGGATACCTCGCACTCCGCGATGGGTAATATCCAGCAGTGGTTTGTTAATTCTGCTTCTACTACAAGGCCGTAAATCGCCATGACAATAACTCCACAACAACTGATTGCGCTGCTACCGCTGCTGATCGTCGGATTGACGGTGGTGGTTGTGATGCTCTCCATTGCGTGGCGACGCAATCACTTCCTGAATGCCACGCTGGCGGTTCTGGGTCTGAACGCTGCGTTAGTCTCCCTCTGGTTTGTTGGCCAGGCGGGGGCGATGGACGTCACGCCGCTGATGCGCGTTGATGGCTTCGCCATGCTCTACACCGGGCTGGTGCTGTTAGCCAGTCTGGCGACCTGCACCTTTGCCTACCCGTGGCTGGAAGGGTACAACGACAACAGAGAAGAGTTTTACCTGCTGGTTCTGATTGCGGCCCTGGGCGGCATTCTGCTGGCGAATGCCAACCATCTGGCGGCGCTGTTCCTCGGTATTGAGCTGATCTCGCTGCCGCTGTTCGGCCTGATTGGTTATGCCTTCCGCCAGAAGCGCTCTCTGGAAGCGAGTATCAAGTATACGATCCTGTCTGCTGCTGCTTCGTCCTTCCTGCTGTTTGGTATTGCGCTGCTCTACGCTCAGTCCGGTAACCTCTCATTTGAAGCGCTCGGCAAGAGCCTCGGCGACGGCATGCTGCATGAGCCGCTGCTGCTGGCGGGTCTGGGCATGATGATTGTTGGCCTCGGCTTTAAACTCTCTCTGGTGCCGTTCCACCTGTGGACGCCAGACGTCTACCAGGGTGCGCCAGCGCCGGTATCCACCTTCCTGGCGACGGCGAGCAAGATCGCTATCTTCGGGGTGGTGATGCGTCTGTTCCTCTACGCCCCGGTGGGTGACAGCGAAGCGGTTCGCGTAGTGCTGGGCGTGATCGCCTTTGTCTCCATCATCTTCGGTAACCTGATGGCGCTGAGCCAGACCAACATCAAGCGTCTGCTCGGTTACTCCTCCATCTCCCACCTCGGCTATCTGATGGTGGCGCTGATTGCCCTGCAGAGCGGTCAGATGTCCATGGAGACCGTGGGTGTCTACCTGGCCGGTTACCTGTTCAGCAGCCTCGGCGCCTTCGGCGTGGTGAGCCTGATGTCCAGCCCGTACCGTGGCCCGGATGCCGACTCGCTCTTCTCCTACCGTGGTCTGTTCTGGCACCGTCCGATCCTCTCCGCGGTGATGACCGTGATGATGCTCTCGCTGGCAGGTATCCCGATGACGCTCGGCTTTATCGGGAAGTTCTATGTGCTGGCAGTGGGTGTGCAGGCCGGTCTGTGGTGGCTGACGGCGGGTGTCGTTATCGGCTCCGCGATTGGTCTCTACTACTACCTGCGCGTTGCCGTGAGCCTCTACCTGAGTGCGCCTCAGCAGCTCAACCGCGATGCGCCAGGCAACTGGCAGTACAGCGCCGGCGGTATTGTGGTGCTCATCTCCGCGCTGCTGGTGCTGATCTTCGGTATCTATCCGCAGCCGCTGATCACCATCGTGCAGCATGCGATGCCGCTGATGTAAAAATGGCAGAAAAAAAAACCCGCTTCGGCGGGTTTTTTTATTGCCGGGTGGCGCTGCGCTTACCCGGCCTACAAAACCGTAGGCCCGTGCAAGCGAAGCGCCGCCGGGCTTAAGCCAGCTGCTTACGGCTAATCAGCGGCCCGTCGATTTTCTTGTTGGCGCGCTCCAGCACCTCTTCAATCACCGATGACAGCTCGTTCAGCTCGAACTTCGCCACGTATCCATCGGCTTTCACCTTGCGGATATGATCTTCGTTGGCGTTACCGGACAGGGAAGAGTGGATCACCACCGGAATATCCTTCAGGATGGCGTCGGTTTTGATTTTGCGCGTCAGGGTAAAGCCATCCATCTCCGGCATCTCAAGGTCGGTCAGCACCAGCGAGATCTTATCGGTAATGGGCACCCCTTCCGCCTGGGCCTGCGCGGCCAGCACGCCGATCTTCTCCCAGGCCTCTTTGCCGGTGATATGCAGCTGCGCCGGGATCTGCATCGCCTGCAGCCCTTTTTCCAGCATTGAGCGCGCCACTTTGGAGTCTTCTGCCACAATCGCCACCGCACCCGGCTTGATATTGAATTTGGTGATTTTCAGATCGGTAGCATGCAGGTCGTGGTTAGCCGGAGTGATGTCATAGAGGATCTGCTCAACGTCCAGCACCATCGCCAGATCGTTGGTATCCGTCTTCTCATCCAGACAGGCGATACTGGTGATATAGCGTCCGCTGACCGCGGTTTCCGCCGCATGCACCTGCTTCCAGTCCAGGCGCATGATATTTTCGACCGACTCCACGGCAAACGCCTGGACGCTACGGGCATACTCGGTGATCAGCAAAATGTTCAGCCCCGTCGTTGGCTTGCAGCCTGCCACCGCGGCCAGGTCGATAACCGGGATCACCTGATCGCGAATATTAACCATACCCATCAGGGGCGACTTCATCCCCGCCGGTTTGGTGAACGAGGGCATGGGCACAATCTCGCGAAGCTTAAAGACGTTGATGCCGAACAGCTCAGATTTGTTTTCATTCATTGAGCGGCCAAGACGAAACAGCAGCAGCTCAAATCGGTTCGACAGAGTAAGATTTGCCCTGTCATCAATGTCTTTCTGGAAGTTATCCATGTTTGCCCCTCAGTGAAAAATACCGGCCTGATAGGGTTATCGGCAGTTTCGGGGAAAACCAGAGCATTAAACGCGCACGGTAGCAAAATCTTCTGCCAGCTCGCTGGCAGCAAAGATGGCGCAACACTCCGCCAGCAGCATGGCGCAGCCTTCGGCGTCGTAACGGGAGCTGACGTGGGTGACGATCAGTTTTTTTACCTGCGCGTCGCGGGCAAGCCTGGCCGCCTGATGCGTGGAGCTGTGGCCGCGGCTATTGGCTTTCTCCTCCATCGCTACCTCCAGGGTGGCCTCATGCACCAGCAGATCGACGCCCTGAGCCAGCGCAAGGGCGTTGTCGCAGGGGGCGGTATCCCCGAAGAGGGCCAGCTTCTTACCCGGACGGGGCGGGGAGAGATACGCCGCGCCATTGATGGTTCGGCCATCTTCCAGGGTGACGCTTTCGCCGCGTTTTAGCTGCTGAAACAGCGGGCCGAAGGGCACTCCCGCGGCAATCAGCGCGGCACCGTCCAGCGCGCCGGGTTTATCCCGCTCTTCAATGCGAAAACCGTAACACTCCACGGGGTGATTGAGCGCCGCGGCGGTCACCGTGTAGGCATCATCTTTGAACACCACGCCCGGTTTGATCTCAATAATCTCGAGGGGATAATCCGTCCACGAGCCGCTGATCCGCAGGCTGGTTTCAACAAACTCCCGGATACCGGGCGGGCCGTAAATGGTCAGCGGCTGGATATTGCCTGCCATCGAGCGGCTGCAGAGCAGCCCCGGCAGGCCAAAAAGGTGGTCCCCGTGCAGGTGAGTAATGAAAATTTTATCCAGCTTGCCGGGATGCGCGGCGGTGCGCAGCAGCTGGTGCTGCGTGCCTTCGCCGCAGTCAAACATCCACAGCCCGCCGCGGGTGGGGTGCTGGAGATCCAGCAAAATTGAGGTGACGTTGCGCGTACGGGTCGGTACGCCAGCGGATGTTCCTAAAAAAAACAGCTCCATAATGCACTCAGCCTCTGCACCGGGGATGAAAAGTCATTAGTATAACGGCTCCCCTCACGATAAGGAGACCCCAATGATCCAGTGGCAAGATCTGCACCATAGCGAGCTGTCCGTTCCTGTGCTTTACGCCTTACTTCAACTGCGCTGTGAGGTGTTTGTCGTTGAGCAAACCTGCCCCTATCAGGACATTGACGGCGAAGACCTGGTGGGGGAGAACCGCCATATCCTCGGCTGGAAAGATAACCGGCTGGTGGCGTATGCGAGGATTCTGAAAAGTGACGACGATTTCTCCCCCGTTGTGATTGGCCGCGTGATTATCAGCCGCGAGGTGCGGGGCGAGAAGCTGGGCTATGCCCTGATGGAGCACGCGCTGCGTTCCTGCGAAAATAACTGGCCCGACAAGGCGTTATACCTCGGGGCGCAGGCGCATCTGCACACTTTTTATGCCCGTTTTGGCTTTGTGCAGGTGACGGATATCTACGACGAAGATGGCATTCCGCACGTGGGTATGGCAAAAGAGGTACAACAAGCGTAGCAGGCGGAATCGTCAAGCATTGTCTATAGTTACGGAACTGATGCAACCACATGGAGAACACTATGTCTTATCAATCATCGGATAACCATGTAGATGACGATCTGACCCTGCTGAGTGAAACCCTGGAGGAGGTCTTACGCTCTTCCGGCGATCCGGCCGATCAGAAATACATTGAGCTAAAAGCGCGTGCTGAGCAGGCTCTGCATGATGTGAAAACGCGCGTGGGTCATGCGTCCGATCAATACTATTACAAGGCCAAAAAAGCGGTCTATCGTGCGGATGATTATGTCCGTGAAAAGCCGTGGCAGGGGATTGGCGTAGGCGCCGCCGCCGGCCTGGTGTTGGGTATTTTACTCGCCCGCCGTTAACAACACAGCACGAACGCTTCTCCCTGCCAACTCGGGGTACTGCTTTTTCTGTTTAGTACCCCTTATAATGTGAGGTTTTTGAGCTGGGAGAAGTTCGCGTGCACTCGATTTCAACCGCGCTGAAAGGCCTTTGCCAACAATTAGCTGACGATTTTCCCGATACCCCAGGCCTGCATTATCTCGATGTCTCCTTTGCCCTCAACGACGCGTTTGATCCGCTCGGCTGGCTGAATGCCCAGCACATCTACCCGCAGTTCTACTGGCAGCAGCGCAATGGCGACGAAGAGTATGCTGCTCTCGGAGCGATAACGCATTTCTCCTCGTTATCCGTTGCCCGTCAGTTTTTAAAGCGTTATCCACACGCACCCGACCTGAGAGTGGTGGGCGTTAATGCCTTCGATCCAAAGCAGGGCAGCCTGTTCCTGCCGCGCCTTTTGTGGCAGCGCTTCGGCGGGACCGCAACGTTGCGCCTGGTGCTCTGGAGCGACACCTCCCTGAAAGCGGAGGCCCAGCGCGCGCGGGAGTTTATGCAGACTTTGGCGGAGAGCCAGCCTGTCGCCCCGGTCACGCAGGCGGTGGTGAGCGAAACGCATCTCCCTGACCGGGCCGGCTGGCTTCAGCTGATTACCCGGGCGACAGAGGCTATCGGCCGGGGGGCATTCGATAAAGTGGTGCTGGCCCGGGCGACAGATTTGCAGTTTAACGAGGCGGTAAACCCCGCCGCGCTGATGGCGGCCAGCCGGCAGGTCAACTTCCAGTGCTATCACTTCTTTATGCGCCCTGATGCCAGCCGGGCGTTTCTCGGCTCATCGCCGGAACGGCTGTGGCGGCGGCGCGGTTTGCTGCTGCGCACCGAAGCGCTGGCCGGTACCGTTGCCAGCCATCCGGACGATGCCCATGCCGCACGGCTGGGTAACTGGCTGATGACCGACGATAAAAACCAGCGGGAAAATATGCTGGTGGTTGAGGACATCTGCCAGCGCCTGCAGCGGGAAAACGGGGTGCTTGATGTCCTCCCGCCGCAAATCGTGCGCTTGCGGAAGGTTCAGCATTTACGCCGCTGCATCTGGACCGCGCTGCAACAGCCGGACGATGAACAGTGCCTGCTGCGCCTGCAGCCTACCGCGGCCGTTGCCGGTCTGCCGCGCCAGGCGGCGTGGGATTTCATCGCCCACAATGAACCCTTCGACCGGGAGTGGTATGCCGGTTCCGCCGGGTATCTCTCGTTAGCACAAAGCGAGTTCTGCGTGGCGCTGCGTTCGGCAAGCGTTGAGGAGAGCTGTGTTCGCCTGTATGCCGGGGCGGGGATCGTCAGCGGTTCTGACCCCGATCAGGAGTGGCAGGAGATTGAAAATAAAGCAGCCGGGCTGCGCTCTCTGCTCCTAAAGGATTAATACTGAGTCATACATTCCCGATTCATATCAAAATTACATCTTTCTCTATTATTTATACTACGTCGCAATATTGATACCGGACAATTCCATGTCAGTGAGTTCCTTTAACCGGCGCTGGGCGGCGGTGATCCTTGAAGCCCTGACCCGCCATGGCGTCAGGCATGTTTGCATTGCGCCCGGCTCGCGCTCAACGCCGTTGACCCTGGCCGCCGCCGAAAACCGCGCCTTTATTCATCACACCCATTTTGATGAGCGCGGTCTCGGCCATCTGGCGCTGGGGCTGGCAAAAGCCAGCCATGAGCCGGTGGCGGTGATTGTGACCTCCGGCACGGCGGTGGCTAACCTCTATCCCGCATTGATCGAAGCCGGTCTGACCGGTGAAAAACTGGTGCTGCTGACGGCAGATCGTCCTCCGGAGCTGATCGACTGCGGCGCCAATCAGGCCATTCGCCAGTCGGGGATTTTTGCCACCCATCCGACAGAAACCCTGTCGCTGCCGCGTCCGACCCGCGATATTCCCGCCCGCTGGCTGGTTTCGACGGTGGATAACGCCCTGGGCGGACTGCGTGCCGGGGCGCTGCACATCAACTGTCCGTTTGCCGAGCCGCTGTATGGCGAAATGGATGATACCGATCTTGAGTGGCAGCAGGCGCTGGGCGACTGGTGGCAGAGCGATAAACCCTGGCTGCGCGCTCCGGCGGCGCTTTCAAGCCCCCAACAGCGCGACTGGTTCTTCTGGCGGCAGAAACGCGGTGTGGTCATCGCGGGCAGGATGAGCGCCGAGGAAGGCAAGCAGGTAGCGCAGTGGGCGCAACGGCTTGGCTGGCCGCTGATTGGCGACGTGCTCTCCCAGACCGGCCAGCCGCTGCCGTGCGCGGATCTCTGGCTCGGCAACGCCAGAGCCGTGACCGAACTGGAGCAGGCGCAGATTGTGGTGCAGCTTGGCGGCAGCCTGACGGGTAAACGTCTTCTGCAGTGGCAGGCCACCTGCAGGCCGGAAGAGTACTGGCTGGTCGATTCCCGCGAAGGGCGGCTGGATCCCGCGCACCATCGTGGCCGTCGGCTGGTATCCAGCGTGGCCGAGTGGCTGGAGCTGCATCCGGCGGAAAAACGTGCCCCCTGGGCAACCGACATTCCTGAACTCTCTCGCCAGGCCTGGGAACTGACGGCGCAACACAGCGACGCATTCGGTGAAGCGCAGCTGGCCCACCGCATCCATCGCTATCTGCCCGAACAGGGGCAGTTGTTTGTGGGCAACAGCCTGGTGGTGCGTCTGATTGACGCTTTCTCCCGCCTGCCGGCGGGCTACCCGGTATTCAGTAACCGTGGCGCCAGCGGTATCGACGGGCTGATTTCAACCGCAGCAGGGGTTCAGCGCGCGAATGCCCGTTCGACGCTGGCGATCGTCGGCGATCTCTCGGCGCTGTACGATCTGAACGCGCTGGCGCTGCTTCGTCAGGCTTCGGCGCCCTTTGTGCTGCTGGTGATCAACAACAATGGCGGCCAGATATTCTCCCTGTTGCCGACGCCGCAGAGCGAACGGGAACGCTTTTATCTGATGCCGCAGAACGTGCAGTTTGAACATGCGGCGGCGATGTTCAGCCTCAAGTATCAGCGCCCGGAAAACTGGGCGGAGCTGGAGAGCGCGCTCAGCACGGCGTGGAGCAAACCCGGCACCACGCTAATCGAGGTGGTGGTAAACGACAGCGACGGGGCGCAGATGCTGCAAAACCTGCTGGCGCAGGTAAGCCATCTATGATCCTCGCGGGAACTCAGCGTAAAGGTCAGCCGGATAAGCCCTGGCTGGTTTTCCTGCACGGTTTTTCCGGCGATTGCCGCGAATGGCAGGTGTCAGGGGAGCGCCTGAGCGATTATTCCCGCCTCTATCTCGATCTGCCGGGACACGGAGAGTCGGCCTCCATTGTGGTGAGTGATTTCCATCATCTCAGCAACTTGCTCAATCGCACCCTGATTAGTTACAACATACTAAATTACTGGCTGGTGGGGTACTCCCTCGGCGGCCGCATTGCGATGTATCACGCCTGCCAGCGGCCCCCGGGGCTACAGGGGCTGATTGTGGAGGGGGCGCATCCGGGGTTGAGCGATGAACACGCGCGCGCGCGCCGTCGCGCCTCCGATGCGCAGTGGGCGGCACGCTTGCGCCATGAACCTCTGGCGTCGGTGTTTGCCGACTGGTATCAGCAGCCGGTATTTGCCTCGCTAACCCCCGCGCAGCGCGAACAGCTTGTCGCCCTGCGTAGCCAGAATAATGGTCCAGCTCTGGCCGCCATGCTCCAGGCGACGTCGCTTGCCGAACAAGCCGATTTACGCCCTGAGCTCGCCTCGTGCGCACTTCCTTTTTTCTATCTCTATGGCGAACAGGACCCTAAGTTTCGGGATATTGCCCGGCAGCTTACCGCCACCCGCCATGAAATTCCTCACGCCGGACATAACGCCCATCGGGAAAACCCCGCTGCGGTGGCTGAGCGTCTGGCCCAGATACTCCTTCTTTCAATTAAGGACACTCTATGATCTACCCTGATGAAAACATGCTCTATGCACCGGTGGAATGGCTGGACTGCTCCGAAGGCTATACCGACATTCGCTACCACAAGTCCACTGACGGCATCGCCAAAATCACCATTAACCGTCCAGAGGTGCGTAACGCGTTTCGCCCGTTAACCGTCAAAGAGATGATTCAGGCCCTGGCGGATGCGCGCTATGACGACAACATCGGCGTTATCGTCCTGACCGGGGAAGGTGAAAAAGCGTTCTGCTCCGGTGGCGATCAGAAAGTACGCGGTGACTACGGCGGATACCAGGACGATGCGGGTACCCATCACCTGAACGTGCTCGACTTCCAGCGTCAGATCCGCACCTCCCCGAAACCGGTTGTCGCAATGGTGGCGGGCTACTCCATCGGCGGTGGTCACGTGCTGCATATGATGTGCGATCTGACCATTGCCGCAGAGAACGCCATCTTCGGCCAGACCGGACCGAAAGTCGGCTCCTTCGACGGCGGCTGGGGTGCCTCTTATATGGCGCGCATTGTCGGTCAGAAAAAGGCGCGTGAAATCTGGTTCCTCTGCCGCCAGTATAACGCTCAGGAAGCACTGGATATGGGCCTGGTGAACACCGTGGTGCCGATTGCCGACCTCGAAAAAGAGACCGTGCGTTGGTGTCGTGAAATGCTGCAGAACAGTCCGATGGCGCTGCGCTGCCTGAAAGCGGCCCTGAACGCCGACTGCGACGGCCAGGCCGGTCTGCAAGAGCTGGCGGGTAACGCCACCATGCTCTTCTACATGACTGAAGAGGGTCAGGAAGGACGCAACGCGTTTAACGAGAAGCGCCAGCCGGACTTCAGCAAATACAAACGGAACCCGTAATGCGCAGCGCGCAGGTTTACCGCTGGCAGATACCGATGGACGCGGGCGTGGTGCTGCGTGAACGGCGGTTAAAAACCCGTGATGGCTTCTTCGTGCAACTGCAGCAGGGCGAAGGGCAGGGCTGGGGCGAGATTTCGCCTCTGCCGGGCTTTAGCCTGGAGTCGCTGGAGGAGGCGCAGGCTGCGCTGGTGGCATGGGTAGAGGAATGGCGTACAGGCCTGAATCCGCCGCTGCCCGACGTTCCTTCCGCCGCGTTCGGCATCAGTTGTGCGCTCGCGGAGCTCGACGGCAGCCTCCCTGATGAGGCCGATTACCGTGCCGCGCCGCTCTGTACCGGCGATCCGGATGAGCTGTTTGCACTGCTCAGCGCTATGCCCGGCGAGAAAGTGGCGAAAATCAAAGTCGGTCTTTACGAAGCGGTACGCGACGGCATGGTCGCTAACCTCTTGCTGGAGGCAATCCCCGATCTGCGCCTGCGTCTGGATGCCAACCGCGCCTGGACGCCGCTTAAGGCGCAGCAGTTCGCGAAGTACGTCAATCCGGCGTACCGCAGCCGCATCGCTTTTCTGGAAGAGCCGTGCAAAACCCGTGAGGATTCACGCGGCTTTGCCCGCGAAACCGGCATAGCCATCGCCTGGGACGAAAGCCTGCGCGAGGCGGACTTTGCCTTTACCGCCGAGCCGGGCGTCAGCGCCGTGGTCATAAAACCGACGCTAACGGGCAGTCTGGCGAAGGTGCGTGCCCAGGTGACGGCAGCGCATAGCGCAGGACTGACGGCGGTGATCAGCTCCTCCATCGAATCCAGCCTTGGGCTGACGCAGCTGGCGCGTATTGCCGCCTGGTTAACGCCCGACACCATCCCGGGGCTGGATACGTTAAACCTGATGCAAACCCAGCTTATTCGCCCGTGGCCGGGTAGCGCCCTGCCGTGCGCGGGCGTTGAGGCCCTGGAGCCGTTGCAATGAGTTTTAGTGACTGGCCGTGGCGGCACTGGCGCGAGCAGCGTGCTGATAAACCGGCTCTGCGTCTCAACGACGAGGTGCTGAGCTGGCAACAGCTCTGCACCCGCATCGACAATCTGGCTGCAGGGTTCCATCAGCAGGGCGTGGAGGCGGGGGACGGTGTGCTGCTGCTTGCCCATAATCATCCGCAGACTCTGCTCGCATGGCTGGCGCTGCTCCAGTGCGGCGCGCGTATTCTTCCCGTTAACCCTCAGCTCCCGCGCCCGCTGCTGGAGGTATTGCTTCTGCAAATGACGCTGCGTTTTGCGCTGGTGCTGGACGGTCACTATGACGGACTCGCCGCGCTTGGCATGCATGCACAGTCTGGCGAATACAGCGTGGCATGGCAGCCTGAGCGGCTGGCCTCAATGACGCTCACCTCCGGCTCTACCGGGCTGCCGAAAGCGGCCGTTCATACCTGCGGGGCGCATCTTGCCAGCGCTGAGGGTGTCCTCGCGCTGATGCCCTACGGCGAGGATGACGACTGGCTGCTTTCGCTGCCGCTGTTTCATGTCTCCGGGCAGGGGATCTTATGGCGCTGGCTGCAGGCCGGCGCGCGCTTAACCGTGCGCGAGAAGCAGCCGCTGGAGCAGGCCTTGCAGGGGTGTACCCATGCCTCGCTGGTGCCAACCCAGCTCTGGCGTCTGCTTAATACACACCAGCACATCGCGCTGAAAGCGGTACTCCTGGGCGGGGCCGCCATCCCCGTTGAGTTGACGCAACAGGCGCGCGCGCAGGGTATTTCTACGTTTTGTGGCTACGGCCTGACGGAGTTTGCCTCTACCGTCTGCGCGAAAGAGGCTGACGGTGAGCCGGACGTGGGCTGCGCATTGCCGGGCAGGGAGGTGCAGGTTGTTAACGGTGAAGTGTGGATCAGGGCGCAAAGCATGGCTTCAGGCTACTGGCGCGACGGCGCGCTGCTGCCGCTCACAAATTCTGAGGGCTGGTTTGCCACCCGCGATCGCGGGGAGCTGCATGAGGGTCGCCTGACGATCCTCGGTCGGATGGATAACCTCTTTTTCAGCGGAGGCGAGGGCATTCAGCCGGAGAGCCTTGAGCGGATTATCGCGACCCATCCGCACATCAGCCAGGTCTTTATTGTCCCGCTGAATGACGCCGAATTTGGTCAGCGTCCGGTGGCGGTAGTGGAGTGTGAACCGGGAACGGATTTCACCCGCTTCCCGGAGTGGGTACAGGGCAAAATGGCGCGATTTGAGCAGCCCGTGCACTGGCTGGTGCTGCCAGCAGAACTAAAAAATGGCGGGATTAAGATCTCCCGCCAGGCGTTAACACAGTGGGTGAATGCCCAACTGTCAGGGTAATTAGCCGATATCGGGCTGCGGCTTACGCTGACGGCGGCGAAACAGGCGCAGCACCGGCGGTACGACCACCACCACAATCGCCAGCGTCAGCAGGATCTTCGCCACGTTGCTGTCCCACAGAATGGAGACATTACCATTGCTGATGGACAGAGCGCGGCGCAGGTTCTGCTCCAGCATCTCACCCAGCACAAACCCTAAAATCAGCGGCGACATCGGGAAGTGCATTTTACGCAAGATGTAGCCGAACACCCCCAGCACCACCATCAGAATCAGGTCGAAGGTGGTGCTGTGTACTGCATACACCCCCACCGCCGAGACGGCCGCGATCGCGGGGACCAGGAACCACAGCGGAATGGTCAACATACGGGTGAACAGGCCAATCAGCGGGATGTTCATCACCAGCAGCATGACGTTAGCAATCAGCAGCGCCGCAATCAGACCCCAGACGATGTCCGGCTGTTCGGTAAACATCGCCGGTCCTGGGGTGATATTGTAGAGCGTCAGCGCCCCCATCATCACCGCCGTGGTACCGGAGCCGGGTACGCCGAGCGTCAGCATGGGAATAAACGAGCCGCAGGCCGAGGCATTGTTGGCCGCCTCAGGTGCGGCGACGCCGCGAATATCGCCTTTGCCAAAGCTGTCGCTGTTGCCGCTGAGCTTTTTCTCCGTCATGTAGGTGATGGCGCTGGCGATGGTTGCTCCGGCACCCGGCAGAATGCCGACAAAGAAACCAATCACCCCTGAACGCAGCGTAGTACCGATACACTGCGCGCCCTCTTTGGCGTTAAAGAGCATCCGGCCGGTTTTACGCACCAGCGTCTGCCCGCTGCTGGTATGTTCCAGCATCAGTAAGATCTCAGAGACAGAGAACAGACCAATCACGACCACGATAAACTGCACGCCGTCGGAGAGGTGAACGCTGTCGAAGGTAAAACGATAGACCCCGGTGTTGGCATCCACGCCGACGGTGGCTAACCCTAAGCCAATCAGCGCAGACAAAAACGATTTCAGTGGGTTTTGCGCCATCATGCTGCCGAGACAGGCAATGGCGAAGACCATCAGGGCAAAATACTCTGCCGGACCAAACGCCAGCGACCACTGGGCCAGCGCAGGCGCAAACAGAATGATGCCGCCAATGGCAATCAGCGAGCCAAAGAACGAACTGACGGCGGAAATAGACAGCGCCACGCCGCCGCGCCCCTGCCGCGCCATCGGGTAACCATCCAGCGCGGTCATAATGGCCGCCGCATCCCCGGGCACGTTGAGCAGTATTGACGAGATACGGCCGCCATATTCACAGCCGATGTAGACCGTCGCCAGCAGGATCAGCGCCGATTCCGCAGGCAGATGCAGGGCAAACGCCAGCGGGAGCAAAATAGCGACCCCGTTGATGGGCCCAAGTCCGGGCAGCAGACCGACGATCGTCCCGACGAAGCAGCCGATCAGGGCGATCACCAGGTTTTCCGGGGTCATCGCCACGGCGAACCCCTGTGAGAGGTAAATCCAGGTATCCATAGCGTGCTCCGTTAATTAAGCCAGGCGCCAAGCGGCAGCGTCACATCCAGCAGGCGGTCAAAGGCGTACCACAGGAAAATGCCCATCACCACACCCGAGATCCCCGCCGCAGGGAGGCTGGCGTTAAACAGCATGCCGATCACCATCGTCAGGATGGCGGTCGCCACCGGGAAGCCGAGCCATTCAAAGCCCCAGGCATACATCAGCAGCACAATGACCATCACCAACAGCCGCTGCAAAATGCGTCTGGGCGGCCACTCTACGGTATCCGGATGGCGTAACAGCATAGCCACCGAGCAAAGCAGCATCAGGCCGACAATGCCCATTGGAAAGGGGCGTGGCCCCACGGGTTCATAGCTGTATTCGCTGTGGATCTGCCAGGCGACGAACATCCCGCCAATGCAGAGCAACAACCAGATCCCGGCAAAAATGCGATCGCTCATAGCGCCTCCGGTTATTTGGCCAGGCCAAACGCTTTTGCCTTCTCGCGGTAGTCATTCACCTGTTTTTTGACATACTCGTCCAGCTGCTTACCGTTCAGGTTGAACTCAAACAGCCCGCGCAGATCGCGCTGCTTTTTAAATTCGTCTGTCTGCTGCAGTTTGTTAAAGTTGTCGACCCACCACTGGTATTCGGCATCGGTCACTTTTGGCCCGACAAAGAAGCCGCGGATAATCGGCCAGACGAGGTCATAACCCTGCTCTTTTGCAGTCGGCACGTTTGCCAGCTGTCCGGGCAGACGGTTTTCGGAGAAGACCGCCAGCACGCGGATTTTATCCCCGTTCAGGTAGGGCACCATTTCACTGAGGTCACCGGAAACTGCCTGCACGTGGTTGCCCATCAGCGCCGTCACTGGTTCACCGCCGCCCTCAAACGCCACGTAACGCATTTTGTGCGGATCCACTTTCGCCTGCTGCGCCAGCAGGGCGGCTTTCATCCAGTCCTGGCTGCCGATGGAGGCGCCTGCACCAATCACCACGCTGTTAGGGTCTTTTTCCATGGCGGTGAGCAAATCTTTCAGGGATTTCCACGGGGAATCTGCGCGCACGGCGATCATGCCGTAGTCGGTACCGACGGTGGCCAGCCAGCGCACGTCATCCACGCCGTAGCGGCCAAACTTGCCCTGGGAAAGGTTCAGCAGCGAGCCGCCGGAGAAGGCGACCACCGTGCCGGCTTCCGCCGGTCGTTGCGCGACGATCGCGTTATAGGCCACCGCGCCCACGCCGCCTGGCATGTAGGTTACACGCATCGGTTTTTCAATGGCCTTCGTCTCCAGCAGGCTGACCTGAATCAGCTTGCAGGTGAGATCAAAACCGCCGCCCGGTTTGGCCGGGGCGATACATTCGGTGCGGGACGGGGCGTCCTGGGCCTGGACAACAGAGGCACTCAACATTAATACGCTTGCAGCAACCGTTGAAAGTAATTGTTTTTTCATCGTTTATCCTCACGCCGGCGATCCGGGGGTACGGGTACGGGTTTTTTTCTGATTATGTGAACCACCTTGTAGCGGTTCCGTTGCGTGATTGTTAAAACAATAACCTTTCATTTCCCTTTCAACGCGACACCAACTTTACAGGATGTGATATGCGTCTCTTACTGGCGGAAGATAATCGTGAGCTGGCTCACTGGCTGGAGAAAGCGCTGGTGCAGGAAGGCTTTGCCGTAGACTGCGTTTCTGACGGGCGCGCTGCCGATCATCTGCTGCAGGGGGAAAACTACGCGGTGGCGATACTGGACATCGGTATGCCCGGTTTTGACGGCCTGGAGGTGGTGCACCGTTTACGAAAACGCGGCCAGACCTTGCCGGTGCTGTTTCTCACCGCACGCAGCAACGTGGCGGATCGGGTGAAAGGCCTGAACGCCGGGGCGGATGATTATCTGCCAAAACCGTTTGAGCTGGAGGAGCTGGACGCCAGGCTTCGCGCCCTGCTGCGCCGAAGCGAGGGGCGAACCCAGGAACGCCAGCGTCTTGGGGAGCTGGAGTATGACGACGACGGTTTTTTCCTGCTGCGCGATGAGCCGCTCTCGCTCACCCCGCGTGAACTGTCACTGCTGAAGGTGCTAATGCATCGCCGCACCCGGCCCGTCTCCCGCCAGCAGTTGTTCGATCAGGTGTTTAGCCTGAATGACGACGTCAGCCCCGAGAGTCTCGATCTCTACATTCATCGCCTGCGCAAAAAACTGACTGGCAGCGGGGTGCGGATCACCACCCTGCGCGGGCTGGGCTATGTGCTGGAGTGCGGCGATGAAGTGGGTTAAGCCTCAGTCGCTTTATCTGCAACTGCTGCTTTTTCTCGGCCTACCGCTGCTGTTGCTGTGGGGATTGTCGGCCTTTAACAGTTACGTCAGCGCCCTGCAGGCGGCGACCCAGGCGTACGACCGCACGCTGTTATCGTCGGCGCGTACCGTCTCTGAGCGGCTGGAGGTGCACAACGGCAAGCTGCTGGTCGATGTTCCCTGGGTGGTGCTCGACAGCTTCGAGCTGAACATGAACGATCGCCTCTATTACAAGGTGGTTGACCCGGAGGGGCGGGTGATCTCCGGCTATGACGATCTGCCGAATATGCCCCGCTCCACGTCGCGCACCACGCACTATCCCGCGCTGGCCTGGTTTTATCATACTGAGTATCGCGGCCAGGCGATCCGCGTGGCGAAGCTGCTCCAGCCAATTAACGAAGACAATGTTTCCGGTATGGCGGAGATCTACGTCGCCGAAACCTTGCAGTCGCGGCGCTATCTCGCCACACAGCTCCTGTTTTCATCGCTCGTTTCGCAGGGGCTGCTGGTGCTGCTGACGCTGGTCTTAACCGCCTGGCTGCTGCGCCGCGTGCTGCGCCCGATGCGTCAGCTCTCCTCGCTGATGGTGCGCCGTGAGCCAGGGCTGCTGGCCCCGCTGCCGGAGCTGCTGCCCTGGTCAGAAACGCGGCTGCTGATCGTGGCCTTTAACCGCTATATCGACAGATTACGCGGCGTGCTTTCCCGCCAGGAGCGTTTCAACGCCGATGCTTCTCATCAGCTCAAAACGCCGCTGGCGGTGCTCAAAACCCAGGTTTCCGTTGCCCTGACGCGAAACGATCCGGCCCTGTGGCAGGAGAGTTTACGCGCCATGAACGTGACGCTGGACAACACCATCGTCCTTACTGAACGGCTGTTGCAGTTCTCCACGGTGAAGCACAAAGAGCAGGGAGAGCGCCAGTTTGCCCCGGTGGATCTGGTTCAGGTGGTGCAGAACTGCTGCTTCTCCCGGCTGGCGCAGGCGCGCAGCAAGGGGATCGATTTAGGTTATGACGGCATTCAGCAATCCGTCATGATTGAAGGTGATGAGGTGCTGCTGGGCGAACTGTGTGCCAACCTGCTGGAGAATGCGATCAAATACACCCCGCAGCAGGGCATCGTCACCGTGTCTCTGCACACGGTTAACGACGCTGTTGAGCTGAGCGTGGAGGACAGCGGACCGGGAATTGCTGAAGATCAGATTTCCCAGGCCATGCTGCCGTTTCATCGGCTGGATAATGTAGGAGATGCCACCGGGTCCGGGATTGGGCTGGCGCTGGCCAACGATATCGCCCGCCTGCACCGCAGCCATCTTCAACTGATGGCCAGTGAAAATCTGGGCGGTCTGTGCGTCAAAATGCGCTTTTTATTGATGACGTAAATGTTGATATTATCAAATCGTTACAAACTAATTGTCCGACGCACACGGAGTCCATTGATCCCATAGCCAGTCAGGTTAAAATCTCGCGGTTTTGGATATCTGTGAACAAATTGTGCGGGATCACGACAATGAAAAAAGTGGCATTAATGGGCTTAGGCCTGATGTGTGTATCGGCAGCGGCCAACGCTATTTCCTTCAACGGCTCGGCGGGCGAGGACTATACCCACCTGGGCTTTGGTCTTGGCACGGATAGCGCAGGCCTGGCGATGACCGGCGGCTGGACGCATAACGACGACGATGGCGATGCGGCAAGCCTGGGCCTCGGTTTTAACGTTCCGCTTGGTCCATTCCTGGCGACCGTCGGCGGTAAAGGCATCTATACCAACCCGAACGACGGTGACGAAGGTTACGCGGCGGCAGTGGGCGGCGGTCTGCAGTGGAAAATTGGCGACAGCTTCGGCCTGTTCGGCGAGTATTACTACTCTCCGGACTCCCTCTCCAGCGGTATCGACAGCTATAAAGAAGCTAACGCGGGTGCGCGCTGGACCATCATGCGTCCGATTACCATCGAAGCGGGCTATCGTTATCTGAACCTGGCGGGCAAAGAGGGCAACCGCGACAACGCGCTGGCTGACGGCCCGTACGTGGGCGTCAGCGCAGGCTTCTAACCCCTCCGGCGCGGCGTCCGTCGCGCCAGTTTCTCTCCTCTCCGTGCCGGTGATTGCGCTATAGTGTTTTCACCATATAAGCGGGAGAACACAATGATTAACGTGGAGATGTTATCCACCGGCGACGAAGTGCTGCATGGACAGATTATTGATACCAATGCTGCCTGGCTTGCCGATCTTTTCTTTGAGCAAGGATTACCGTTAACGCGCCGCAATACCGTAGGCGACAGTCTTGAGTCGCTGGTGACTGTTCTGCGCGAGCGTAGCGAACACTGCGACGTGCTGATTGTGAACGGTGGGCTCGGCCCCACCGGCGACGATCTCAGCGCGCTGGCTGCCGCGACCGCCAAAGGCGAAGGGCTGGTGTTGCATGAGGCGTGGCTGGCCCAGATGGAGCGTTTCTTCTCCGAACGTGGCCGCGTGATGGCCCCCAGCAACCGCAAACAGGCTGAAATCCCGGCCAGCGCCGAACTGGTCGATAACCCGGTGGGTACCGCCTGCGGTTTCGCCGTTCAACTGAACCGCTGCCTGATGTTCTTCACGCCGGGTGTCCCGTCTGAATTTAAAGTGATGGTCGAACAGCAGATCCTGCCGCGCCTTCGTCAACGTTTTACCCTGCCTGAACCGCCAGTCTGCCTGCGCCTGACCACCTTTGGCCGCTCGGAAAGCGATCTGGCGCAGAGCCTCGATCACCTGCCGCTGCCACCGGGGGTATCCATGGGCTATCGCTCTTCCATGCCGATCATTGAACTCAAGCTGACCGGGCCTGCGACGCAGAAAGCGGCGATGCTGGCGCTCTGGCCGGAAGTGCAGCGCGTGGCGGGCGAAAGTCTTATTTTCGAGGGTACGGAAGGGCTACCAGCGCAGATTGCGAAGCATCTGCAGTCGCGCCAGCTGAGCGTTACCCTGAGCGAGCAGTTTACCGGTGGCCTGCTGGCGTTGCAGTTAAACCGGGCCAGTGCCCCACTGCTGGCCAGCGAAGTGGTGCCCTTCCAGCAGGAGACGCTGGCGCAGACGGCACGCTGGGCGTCAGAACGCCGGGTGAAACATTTTGCCGGTCTGGCGCTGTTTGTTGGGGGACTGGATGAAGAGTATCTCAATTTTGCGCTCGCCACGCCGGAAGGGACCCATGCCTTAAGAGTCAAAATGGGTATCAGCCGCCACAGCCTGGCGGTGCGTCAGGAGGTCTGCGCCATGATGGCGCTGAACATGCTGCGTCGCTGGCTGGCAGGTAAGGAGGTGGCCAGCGAGCACGGCTGGATCAACGTGGTGGAATCGCTGTTCGTTGAGTAACCGGTTTGCCGGGGCGGCGGCCCCGGCGATAGCTAACCCAACGCCTTCGCCAGCAGCGTGATGGGATGTTCGCAGCGCTTGCTGGTGGACATCTCTATCTGCCACTTGCAGGTTTCGCAGTCGGTCACCACGATATCGGCGCCGCTCTCCTCAATCTGGCGGAACAGCGGCGCGCCAATCGCCTGTGATGTTTCGTAATTTTCACGCTTAAAGCCGTACGTCCCCGCAATGCCGCAGCAGCGCGAATCCAGCACCGTCAGCGCCAGCCCCGGAATTAACCGCAACAGTTCCAGCGTGTAGAGCGACCAGCCCATTTTTTCCATATGGCAGGGCGTATGGTAGACCACTTTCAGGGGTAAGTTTTTCAGCGGTAACGTCTGCCCGCTGTCCAGCTTGCGCCACAGGAAACGCGTCGCCAGCTCAATCTTTTCGCGCAGGCCGGTATTGTCCACCTCCAGCAGGTGCGGATACTCATCGCGCAGCGTGAAGGTGCAGGTCGAGGAGGTGGCCAGCACCGGAATGCCTTTATCGATGATGGCCTCGCGCAGCGACGAGACGTTGCTTCTGGCCTGTTTGCGCGCTTTATCGGTAAACCCGTTGGCGATCAGCGGCACACCGCAGCACTTCTCCTTGCTCAGCAACTGCACGCCTGTACCCATGGCGTTCAGCACTTTCAGCAGATCTTTGCCCAACTGCGGGTGGTTGTAATTCACGTAGCAGCCATGGAAGAACGCCACCTGGTCGGCATACCGCGCCTGTTCTGCCGCTACGGATTTGTACCAGCGGCGGAAGGTGCCGTGGGAATATTTAGGCAGGCTGCGGTGATGGTCGATCTTTAGCGTGGCATCCAGCAGCTGGCGCACCGGTTTCAGCGAGGTCGCGGCGTTCACCAGCGGGGCAAACGGCGTGGAGACGCTGCCCATCAGGTCGGTATGGCTAAGAATGGCATCGCGCAGCGACGGTTTTTGCGTGCTATAGCGTGCCCGGGCGCGCTGAATAATGTCGCCGATTTTCACATCCGACGGGCAGGCGACTTCACAGCGTTTGCAGTTGATGCAGTATTTCAGCGCGTCATCGTACAGCGCGCCGTCCTTCAGACGCAGGCGCTCGCCGTCCGGTCCGGCCTGTTTCGGCCCGGGATAGCGCGGGTTAACGCCGCTGACCGGGCAGACGGTGGTGCAGACCGTGCATTTGATGCAGCTTTCAAAGCGGGTGTCGTTCATTGTTCAGCCTCCGTGTGCTGGCAAATCTGCTCTGCTACATAGAGCGCCGTTATGGCGCAGACGCCGCCGCCGCAGCCCTGGGCGATAGGATCGTATCCGCCCAAAAGCGAACCGATGGCGTAGAGATTTGGAACTGGCTTTCCGGAAAGTTGCGGATGCAGCTGGTTATCCACAATCACGCCGAACTGCTGCCAGGGCTGCGGGGAAAAGAAATCGCTCTGATACCAGTCCGCGCGGGAGGCACTCTGGCGCACATCCAGCCCCATAATCGCCTCGCGAATGCCCTTCCGGCTGCTCAGCAGACCGTTGCTAAAGAAACTGCCGCTTGCCAGCACCGCGTAACGCGTGCGAAGCGGAATATCCTCGTGATTGCGGGTCCAGATTTCGCTCACCGTGCCGTCTGTCAGGGTGATTTTTTTCACCTCATCGCCCGCCATCCACACGCCACCCTGGGCCACAAACTGGCGCTGAAGCTGGGTATGCAGGCGAATGCCGGGCACGGAAGGGGGAAGCGTCGACAGCAGGCCGAGCGAGCAGGGCAGGCGATCGGAGAGCCAGCACCACAGCCGGTTATCACCTAAGCCAAAGCAGGCTGGCATAAAGAGCGCATCGCATCCCTCTGCAAGCGGTTTGAGCGCCTCATACAGCAGCGGCCATTTCTCTTCGTTATCGAGCAAACGGGCAATATTCACCGCGCGGAACTCGCTGGGATTGTCGCGCAGGAGATCCAGCTCAGGAAGGTCAATCTCTGCCGTTTCAGCGTTGACCCCCTGGCGACTGAGCGAGGCCGCCGCCAGATGGGGCTGAAAATCCAGAAAACCGCTAATACCCACCACCCGCACGCGCGTGGCCTTGAATGGGGCAACGGGGACCTCTTCCGGGCTGAGCCAGGCGGCGCGCAGCGTACCGAGCGGCGTGACGCGCGCGTGATTTTGCCTGGCGCTCCCCTGCATACGTGCGCCACAATCAGCCAGCAGAGATTCGGCTTCCAGGGCAAAGCGGTCAATGTGCTGCGCGCCGATCAGGTGATAAGGATGCTCTGCCGGCAGTTTTTCGCGGTACGTTTCGTCCAGCAGATCCAGCGAGCCCGACGAGAAGTGCAGGGCGCTCTGGCCCCGGGTGATAATGGCGCAGCGCAGTCCCTGCTTCGTGAGTTTGATGCCACAGAGCAGACCCGCCAGCCCGCCGCCGACGATCGCCGTATCAAATTTCATCGCGTTGCTCCTTCTCCAGACCGCAAAGCCCCTGGTACACCCAGCGGGTAAATTCGCTTTCACGCAGGGCATCGCCCCAGGCGACAGGCTGAATGCCTTTCCAGCGCTCGTTTAAAAAATCGCTGAGCTGATCGAGCGACTGGGTGGCGGTGGTGGTATGAAAACGCTGCAACAGCCCGGCGGCACGGCAGGCACACAGCTCCCCCTGACAGGTGCCCATCCCGACGCGGGTGCGGCGGCGGAGATCGAGCAGGCTATTCACCATCAGATTCTCCACCGCGTATTGCACTTCCCCGGCGGTAACGGCCTCGCACTCGCATACCAGACTGCGGCTCAGCCGTCCTTCGCCCAGCCACAACGGCGTTCTGTCGCCATGGCGATAGACAGCCGAACCGCGCAGGGGGGCGGGCAGGGAGAGAATTTTTTGCACTGTTTTCTCGGTGGACTGGCGCGAGCCGGGCAGGGGCTGTTCCGCGGTCACGCACGGTTCGCTATTGCCCAGCTTGCGGCAGACGGCATCCGTCGCCCATTCGGCCATCAGACGGTAGGTCATCAATTTACCCCCGGTTATGGTGATGAAGCCGTCCAGCCCGTCGCGCGCGGCGTGGTCAAGCAGCACAATGCCACGGCTGACGTTGCGTCCGCTCGGATCGTCATCGCTGGCAACAAGCGGACGCACACCCGCGTAGGCGCGCAGGATACGGGTCTGGGCCATCACCGGCGCCAGTTTTTCTCCTTCGCGCAGCAGGATGTCGACCTCTTCTGCGGTGACCCGATTGAAATCAATCTCGCTGTAGTCAATGTGGGTGGAGGTGGTCCCGATTAGCGAGATGGTATCGCCCGGTACAAGGATATCTGCGTCAGACGGTTTGCGGCAGCGGTTGATGACATGGTTATTAATGCGGTGGTCGAGGATCAGCAGCGAGCCTTTGGCCGGAAACATGCGCACAGAGAGATCGGCGTATTCCGCGATGCGTTGCCCCCAGATCCCCGCCGCGTTGACCACCACGGCGGCATAGAGCTCGTGGTGTTCGTTGTAATGCGTATCCAGGACCTGCACACCTACGATGCGATGCCCCTCACGGATAAGCCCGGTGACCTGATGGCCGGTCAGGATCCGCGCGCTATGCTCGCGGGCGTCCAGCATGTTGGCCGCCGTCAGGCGAAACGGATCCACGGTGCCGTCCGGAACTTTCACCGCCCCGGTCAATGCTGGATTAACCGAAGGCTCGATGCGGCGCGCGAGGGCAGGATCAATGGCTTGCGCCTGAATGCCTGCGGCCTGGCAGGCGGTAATGAAGGTTGACTGAAAGGCGAGATCGTCTTCGGGAAGCGTAATAAACAGACCGTCGGTGGGCTCAATGCAGTGACGGGCAATGCGCCGGAGGATCTGGTTTTCGGCGATACATTCGCGGGCCGATTCGCCGTCGGTGACGGCGTAGCGGGCGCCGCTGTGCAGCAGACCATGATTGCGTCCGGTTGCGCCTGTTGCAATATCATGGCGCTCCAGAAGCGTGACGCTCAGCCCCCTGAGCGCGCAGTCGCGGGCGATGCCTGCGCCGGTCGCGCCCCCGCCAATGATAATCACATCGCTATAGCGTGGATCGTGAATTGTCATTGCCATCCCTCAGTGTTCGTTTTGTCTCATTTAGCCACATAAAAACTGTGGTTTGTTTGATATCGAACACAAACGAGCGAAATTCGAAAGTGAAACGTGATTTAATGCGCTTTTTTGCGCATTCTGTCATATTTCTGTAACAATCTGTGCGTTGATTCACAGTAACAATCACCGTGATTTCTTAACATCCCCGCCTCTCTAGCCGGGCGCGTGATGTCCGGTCACTTTTTGAAAGGCCACGGAGGCTGTTATGCTCAGTATTTTTAAACCTGCGCCACATCGGGCGCGACTGCCAGAGGCAGAGATAGACCCTCTCTACCGCCGTCTGCGTTGGCAAATCTTCATGGGGATTTTCTTTGGCTATGCGGCGTACTATCTGGTACGTAAAAACTTCGCACTCGCCATGCCCTACCTGGTGGAACAGGGCTTCTCACGCGGCGATCTTGGTTTCGCGCTGTCGGGGATCTCTATCGCCTACGGTTTTTCGAAATTCATTATGGGGTCAGTGTCGGATCGCTCGAATCCGCGCGTGTTCCTGCCCGCTGGCCTGATCCTGGCGGCAGCGGTCATGCTGTTTATGGGCTTTGTGCCGTGGGCGACCTCCAGCATCGCCATTATGTTTGTGCTGCTGTTCCTCTGCGGCTGGTTCCAGGGGATGGGGTGGCCACCGTGCGGACGCACTATGGTGCACTGGTGGTCGCAGAAAGAGCGCGGCGGTATCGTGTCGGTCTGGAACTGCGCCCATAACGTCGGGGGCGGGCTTCCACCGCTGCTGTTCCTGCTGGGGATGGCCTGGTTCAACGACTGGCACGCGGCGCTCTATATGCCAGCCTTTGGGGCAATCCTGGTAGCGATTATCGCCTTTGCGCTGATGCGCGACACGCCGCAGTCCTGCGGTTTGCCGCCGATTGAAGAGTATAAAAACGACTATCCGGATGATTACAGCGAGAAGCACGAAGAAGAGCTGACGGCAAAGCAGATCTTCATGAAGTACGTCTTGCCGAACAAACTGCTGTGGTACATCGCGGTAGCGAACGTGTTTGTTTACCTGCTGCGTTACGGCATCCTCGACTGGTCGCCGACCTACCTGAAAGAGGTGAAGCATTTTGCGCTGGATAAATCCTCCTGGGCCTACTTCCTCTACGAGTACGCCGGGATCCCGGGGACGCTGATTTGCGGCTGGATGTCGGACAAAGTGTTTAAGGGCAACCGTGGCGCGACGGGCGTCTTCTTTATGACCCTCGTGACCATTGCCACCGTCGTCTACTGGCTCAACCCGCCGGGCAACCCGGGCGTGGACATGGCCTGTATGATCGTCATCGGCTTCCTGATTTATGGCCCTGTTATGCTGATTGGTCTGCATGCCCTGGAACTGGCACCGAAAAAAGCGGCAGGCACGGCGGCAGGCTTTACCGGTCTGTTCGGCTACCTGGGCGGTTCGGTCGCGGCGAGCGCCATCGTAGGCTATACCGTTGACTTCTTCGGCTGGGACGGCGGCTTTATGGTGATGATCGGCGGCAGCGTGCTGGCGGTATTGCTGCTGATTGTTGTGATGATCGGTGAAAAACGTCACCACGCGGACGTGCTGGCGCGTCGTCAATAAGGAGCACTGCCATGAAATTCACGCAAATAGCGGCCGGTCTGTTGCTGGCGGGCCTGATGACCGGATCCGCCCTGGCGGCGGATAAAATCGTTATTGCCCATCGCGGCGCAAGCGGCTATCTGCCGGAGCATACGCTGCCGGCGAAAGCGATGGCCTATGCGCAGGGGGCCGATTATCTGGAGCAGGATCTGGTAATGACAAAGGACGACCAGCTGGTCGTCCTGCATGACCACTATCTTGACCGGGTGACCGATGTGGCGGAACGTTTCCCGGACCGCGCCCGTAAAGATGGCCGTTTTTATGCCATCGACTTCACCCTGGATGAAATCCGCTCTCTGAAGTTTACCGAGGGCTTCGAGATTGAAAACGGCAAGAAGGTGCAGGTTTATCCGGGACGTTTCCCGATGGGCAAATCTGAGTTCCGCATCCATACCTTCCAGGAAGAGATTGAGTTTGTTCAGGGGCTGAACCACTCGACGGGCAAAAATATCGGTATCTATCCGGAAATTAAAGCCCCGTGGTTCCATCACCAGGAAGGGAAGGATATCGCCGCGAAAACGCTGGAGGTGCTGAAGCAGTACGGCTACACCAGCAAGAAGGACAAAGTCTGGCTCCAGTGTTTTGACGCCGCGGAACTGAAGCGCATCAAAACCGAGCTGGAGCCAAAGATGGGGATGGATCTCAATCTGGTTCAGCTGATCGCCTATACCGACTGGAATGAAACCCAGGAGAAGCAGGCAGACGGCAAGTGGGTAAATTACAACTACGACTGGATGTTCAAACCGGGTGCGATGAAGCAGATCGCGCAGTACGCCGACGGGATCGGACCCGATTACCACATGCTGGTGGCGGAAGGTTCAACCCCGGGTCACGTGAAGCTAACGGCGATGGTGAAAGAGGCGCATGCCAGCAAGATGCAGGTGCATCCGTATACGGTGCGTGCTGACCAGTTGCCGCCGTACGCCACAGACGTGAATCAGCTTTACGAGGTGTTATATAAGCAGGCGGACGTGGACGGTTTGTTTACGGACTTCCCGGATAAAGCGGTGAGCTTTTTGAAGGATAAAGGCTGAAATTGCCGGGTGGTGGCTGCGCCTTACCCGGCCTATGGACTGCGGTTTTGTAGGCCGGGTAAGCGAAGCGCCACCCGGCACAATCACATCTCGATCTCTATATCCCCTTTCGCCCGGCAGCAGCAGGGCAAAATTTCACCGTCGTTGATGAAGGCCAGTGGTTCAGTTATCCAGTCAACCTGACCGGTCACCAGACGACAGCGGCAGGAGCCGCAATAGCCTTCGCGGCACTGGTATTCAACGGCAATCTGGTGGGATTCCAGCGCAATAAGCAGGGAGGGGTGCTCTTCCTGGCACAGAAGCTCTGTGCCAGAAAGACGAAGCGTTACGCGGCTCATCAGAGCTGGAAGTCGCTCAAATCGTCGGTGTTGACTTCGGAGTCAATCTGACCGACCAGGTAGGAGCTCACTTCCACCTCCTGCGGCGCCACCTGCACGTTGTCAGAGACCAGCCAGGTGTTGATCCACGGGATCGGGTTGGAGCGGGTCTGGAACGGCAGATCCAGGCCGACCGCCTGCATGCGGATGTTGGTGATGTACTCGACGTACTGGCAGAGAATATCTTTGTTCAGGCCGATCATGGAGCCGCCCTGGAACAGATACTCCGCCCACTCTTTCTCCTGCTGTGCCGCCTGGACAAACAGGTCATAGCTCTCCTGCTTGCACTCTTCCGCAATCTCGGCCATCTCCGGATCGTCCACGCCGCTGCGCAGCAGGTTCAGCATATGCTGGGTACCGGTCAAGTGCAGGGCTTCATCGCGGGCGATGAGGCGAATGATTTTGGCGTTGCCTTCCATCAGCTCGCGTTCCGCAAAGGCGAAGGAGCAGGCGAAGCTGACGTAGAAGCGGATCGCTTCCAGCGCGTTCACGCTCATCAGGCACAGGTAGAGCTTCTTCTTCAGCTCGCGCAGGCTCACGGTGACGGTTTTGCCGTTTACGGTGTGGGTGCCTTCACCCAGCAGGTGCCAGTAGCTGGTCATCTCGATCAGATCGTCGTAGAAGTGGGAGATGCCTTCCGCACGCTTCAGGATCTGTTCGTTGGTGACGATATCATCGAAGACAATCGCCGGATCGTTGACGATGTTACGGATGATGTGGGTATAGGAGCGGGAGTGGATCGTCTCGGAGAACGCCCACGTCTCGACCCAGGTCTCCAGCTCCGGGATGGAGATCAGCGGCAGCAATGCCACGTTCGGGCTGCGCCCCTGGATGGAGTCCAGCAGCGTCTGATACTTCAGGTTGCTGAGGAAAATGTGCTTTTCGTGTTCCGGCAGCGCCTGGAAATCGATGCGGTCGCGTGAAACGTCAACTTCTTCCGGACGCCAGAAGAAAGAGAGTTGCTTTTCAATCAGCTTTTCGAAGATGTCATATTTTTGCTGATCGTAGCGCGCCACGTTGACCGGCTGGCCGAAGAACATCGGCTCTTTGAGCTGGTCGTTTTTCGTCTGTGAAAAGGTGGTGTATGCCATGAGTGTGTCCTGTGAGAGATTTTGTAGATCGGGCAAACAAAATCGTAGGCCGGGTAAGCGTAGCGCCACCCGGCATTTACATTAAATCTTACATGCGCCGCTTTCGCAGCCATCATCCTGAATGGACGGGGCCAGATCGTCCTGCGCATCTTCCGCACCGTCGCGGGTGTTTTGATAGTACAGGGTCTTCACGCCAAATTTGTAGGCGGTGAGCAGGTCTTTCAGCAGCTGCTGCATCGGCACTTTTCCGGACGGGAAGCGTGACGGATCGTAGTTGGTGTTGGCAGAGATCGACTGATCGATAAATTTCTGCATAATCCCCACCAGTTGCAGGTAGCCGTCGTTATTTGGCATCTCCCACAGCAGCTCGTAGTTGTTTTTCAGCAGCTCATAATCCGGTACCACCTGGCGCAGGATCCCATCTTTCGACGCTTTGATGCTGACATGACCGCGCGGCGGCTCAATACCGTTGGTGGCGTTAGAGATCTGCGAGGAGGTCTCGGACGGCATCAGGGCAGAGAGCGTGGAGTTACGCAGGCCGTGGGTCTTGATGGATTCGCGCAGGCCTTCCCAGTCAAGATGCAGCGGCTCGTTGGCGATCGCATCCAGGTCTTTCTTATAGGTATCGATCGGCAAAATGCCTTTGGAATAGGTGGTTTCATTGAACCACGGGCAGGCGCCTTGCTCTTTCGCCAGCTCGTTCGAGGCTTTCAGCAGGTAGTACTGAATGGCTTCGAAGGTCTGGTGCGTCAGGTTATTAGCGCTGCCGTCGGAGTAGCGTTTGCCGTTTTTCGCCAGCCAGTAAGCATAGTTAATGACGCCAATACCCAGGGTACGACGACCCATTGCACCGCGTTTTGCCGCCGGGATTGGGTAATCCTGGTAATCCAGCAGCGCATCCAGGGCGCGAACCGCCAGCACCGCCAGCTCTTCCAGTTCGTCCAGGCTATTGATGGCGCCCAGGTTGAACGCGGAGAGCGTGCACAGGGCGATTTCGCCGTTTTCGTCGTTCACATCTTCCAGCGGTTTGGTCGGCAGGGCGATCTCCAGACACAGGTTGGACTGGCGCACTGGCGCAACGACCGGATCGAACGGGCTGTGGGTGTTGCAGTGATCGACGTTCTGAATGTAGATACGGCCGGTAGAGGCACGTTCCTGCATCATCAGGGAGAACAGTTCAACCGCTTTCACACGCTGTTTACGGATGCTGTCGTCTTTTTCATATTTGCTGTACAGACGCTCGAACTCATCCTGATCGGCAAAGAAGGCATCATACAGGCCCGGAACATCGGACGGGCTGAAGAGAGTAATATCTTCACCTTTCAGCAGACGGGTATACATCAGCTTGTTGATCTGTACGCCGTAGTCCATGTGACGCACGCGGTTGCCTTCCACGCCACGGTTGTTTTTCAGCACCAGCAGGCTTTCTACTTCCAGGTGCCACATTGGATAGAAGAGGGTAGCTGCACCGCCACGCACGCCGCCCTGAGAGCAGGATTTCACCGCGGTCTGGAAGTGTTTGTAGAACGGGATACAGCCGGTGTGGAACGCTTCACCGCCACGAATTGGGCTGCCCAGGGCACGAATGCGACCGGCGTTGATGCCGATACCGGCACGCTGGGAAACGTATTTCACAATGGCGCTGGAGGTCGCGTTGATGGAATCCAGGCTGTCGCCGCACTCGATCAGCACGCAGGAGCTGAACTGGCGGGTTGGGGTGCGAACGCCGGACATGATTGGCGTTGGCAGAGAAATCTTGAACGTGGAAACCGCATCGTAGAAACGCTTCACGTATTCCAGACGGGTTTCACGCGGGTAGTTCGAGAACAGGCAGGCCGCCACCAGAATGTAGAGGAACTGAGCGCTTTCGTAGATCTCGCCGGTCACGCGGTTCTGGACCAGGTATTTCCCTTCCAGCTGTTTCACCGCGGCGTAGGAGAAGTTCATATCACGCCAGTGATCGATGAACCCGTCCATCTGCTTGAACTCTTCTTCCGTGTAGTCTTCCAGCAGATGCGTGTCGTACTTGCCAAGCTCGACCATCTTCACGACATGATCGAACAGCGCTGGCGGCTCAAACTGACCGTAGGCTTTTTTACGCAGGTGGAAAATCGCCAGACGGGCAGCGAGGTACTGATAATCCGGCGCGTCGCGGGAGATGAGATCCGCCGCGGCTTTGATAATGGTTTCGTGGATATCAGACGTTTTGATGCCGTCATAGAACTGGATATGGGAGCGCAGTTCAACCTGGGAGATCGATACGTTATTCAGTCCTTCTGCTGCCCAGTCGAGAACTCGATGGATTTTGTCCAGATTGATACGCTCGGTGGTACCGTCGCGCTTTGTCACCAGCAGACTCTGATTCATGTGGGTTTTTACCTGTCCGTGAAAATGAAAATATCCCCCGCTTATCCACAGCCTTCTGTGGATAAATACTACATATAGGGGTTTTACAATAAGGATAACGCAAGATGGTGAGTATTCTAGTAAGGATTCTTTTGAGTACAAGAGTTGATTTTGAGGTTAAATTGAGGTTGTTAAAGCGTAAAAAAGCGTAAGTCCTCGTACCGTAAGGCCTGGAAGACATGTCAATATTCCAGAAAAAAAAATGAAAATTTGATCGACTGCTGATTTCTTCAACGGGCTGTCAAAAATGCGCAACAAACTGCTGCGCATTCGTCAGAAAAAGAGTAATTACTCTTGCTCTTTTTTGGCGGTGGTATGGAGCATGTAGTTAACGTCCACGCCTGGCGCCAGTTTGAATTTGTCGGTCAGGGGATTGTAGTGCAGGCCGGTCATATGCTGTTCTTTAAGCCAGGTGTTGTCGACCCAGCTCAGTAATTCTGCCGGCTTGATGAATTTTTTCACATCGTGCGTGCCTTTTGGCACCATTCGCAGCACGTACTCTGCGCCAACCACCGCCATCAGCCAGGCCTTGCCGTTGCGGTTGATGGTGGAGAAGAACACCTGACCGCCCGGCTTCACCAGCGCGGCACAGGCTTTCACCACCGATTGCGGATCGGGAACATGCTCCAGCATCTCCATGCAGGTGACGATGTCGTACTGGTGGGCGTGCTCCGCCGCATGGGCTTCAACCGTTTCCTGCACGTACTCCACCTGGATACCGCTCTCCAGCGCGTGCAGACGTGCTACCTGCAGTGGCTCGAAGCCCATATCCAGCCCGGTCACCGTGGCGCCTTCGCGCGCCATGCTCTCGGCCAGGATGCCGCCGCCGCACCCCACATCAAGCACTTTTTTACCGAACAGGCCGCCGGAACGCTCCGCGATATAGCCCAGGCGCAGAGGGTTAATGCGGTGCAGCGGTTTGAACTCACCTTCAAGATCCCACCAGCGCGAGGCCACGGCTTCAAATTTGGCGATCTCTTCGTGGTCGACGTTGTCAGCCATCGGGGATTTTTCCGCATTCATGGACGCTTTTACTCCGTAATTTAAAGACGAGGAAGTATATCAGGATAACAAAGCAAATTAGTTTAAACCTAAGCGGGTGTGTTATAATTTCCGACCTTTGAATCCGGGATACAGTAGAGGGATAGCGGTTAGATGAGCGACCTTGCGAGAGAAATTACACCGGTTAACATCGAGGAAGAGCTGAAGAGCTCCTATCTGGATTATGCGATGTCGGTCATTGTTGGCCGTGCGCTGCCGGATGTCCGCGATGGACTTAAGCCGGTACACCGTCGCGTACTATACGCCATGAACGTATTGGGCAATGACTGGAATAAAGCGTACAAAAAATCTGCCCGTGTCGTTGGTGACGTAATCGGTAAATACCATCCTCATGGTGATTCCGCGGTGTACGACACTATCGTCCGTATGGCGCAGCCGTTCTCGCTGCGTTACATGCTGGTTGATGGTCAGGGTAACTTCGGTTCTATCGACGGCGACTCCGCTGCGGCAATGCGTTATACGGAAATCCGCCTGGCGAAGATTGCCCATGAGCTGATGGCCGATCTGGAAAAAGAGACGGTAGATTTTGTCGACAACTATGACGGCACGGAAAAAATTCCTGACGTTATGCCGACGAAGATCCCTAACCTGCTGGTAAACGGTTCGTCCGGTATCGCCGTAGGTATGGCGACCAACATTCCGCCGCACAACATCACCGAAGTGATTAACGGCTGCCTGGCCTATATCGAGGATGAAGAGATCAGCATTGAAGGGCTGATGGAACACATCCCGGGCCCGGACTTCCCGACCGCCGCCATCATTAATGGCCGTCGCGGTATCGAAGAGGCCTACCGTACCGGTCGCGGCAAGATCTATATTCGTGCCCGCGCCGAAGTCGAAGCGGATGCCAAATCTGGCCGTGAGACCATTATCGTCCACGAAATTCCGTATCAGGTGAACAAAGCGCGCCTGATCGAGAAGATTGCCGAGCTGGTTAAAGAGAAACGTATTGAAGGTATCAGCGCGCTGCGTGATGAGTCTGACAAAGACGGCATGCGTATCGTGATTGAAATCAAACGTGACGCGGTAGGGGAAGTGGTGCTTAACAACCTCTATTCCCTGACTCAGCTTCAGGTCTCCTTCGGTATTAACATGGTGGCACTGCACCATGGTCAGCCGAAGATCATGAACCTGAAAGACATTCTGAGCGCGTTCGTGCGTCACCGCCGTGAAGTGGTGACCCGTCGGACTATTTTCGAACTGCGTAAAGCCCGCGATCGTGCGCACATCCTTGAAGCGCTGGCGGTGGCCCTGGCAAACATCGATCCGATCATCGAACTGATCCGTCGTGCGCCAACCCCTGCCGAAGCGAAAGCGGGCCTGATCGCCCAGCCGTGGGATCTGGGCAACGTCTCTGCGATGCTGGAACGTGCCGGTGACGATGCCGCGCGTCCTGAGTGGCTGGAGCCGCAGTACGGTATTCGCGAGGGCAAATACTGGCTGACCGAACAGCAGGCCCAGGCGATTCTGGATCTGCGTCTGCAGAAACTGACCGGCCTTGAGCATGAAAAACTGCTCGACGAGTACAAAGAGCTGCTGGAGCAGATCGCTGAGCTGCTGCATATCCTCGGCAGCGCCGATCGTCTGATGGAGGTGATCCGCGAGGAGCTGGAGCTGATCCGCGATCAGTTCGGCGACGAGCGTCGCACGGAAATTACCGCCAACTCCGCGGATATCAACATCGAAGACCTGATCAACCAGGAAGACGTTGTGGTTACCCTGTCTCACCAGGGCTACGTGAAGTACCAGCCGTTAACCGACTATGAAGCACAGCGTCGTGGCGGTAAGGGCAAATCAGCGGCACGTATTAAAGAAGAAGACTTTATCGACCGCCTGCTGGTGGCCAACACCCATGACACCATCCTCTGCTTCTCCAGCCGGGGCCGTCTGTACTGGATGAAGGTTTATCAGCTGCCGGAAGCGAGCCGTGGCGCCCGTGGACGTCCAATTGTCAACCTGCTGCCGCTGGAACAAAACGAACGTATTACGGCGATCCTGCCGGTTCGCGAGTACGCTGAAGGGGTGAACGTCTTTATGGCGACCGCCAGCGGTACGGTGAAGAAAACCGCCCTGACCGAGTTCAGCCGCCCACGTTCTGCCGGCATTATCGCCGTCAACCTGAACGAAGGCGATGAACTGATTGGCGTGGATCTGACCTCCGGCTCCGATGAAGTGATGCTCTTCTCTGCCGCCGGTAAAGTGGTGCGCTTCAAAGAGAACGCGGTGCGCGCCATGGGCCGTACGGCGACCGGTGTCCGCGGGATCAAACTGGCGGGCGAAGACAGCGTGGTCTCCCTGATTGTTCCACGTGGCGAAGGCGCAATCCTCACCGTCACCCAGAATGGTTACGGTAAGCGTACTGCCCAGGACGAATATCCAACCAAGTCCCGTGGCACGCAGGGCGTTATCTCGATTAAAGTCACCGAGCGCAACGGTTCCGTTGTGGGCGCGGTACAGGTCGATGATGCCGACCAGATCATGATGATTACCGATGCCGGTACGCTGGTGCGTACCCGTGTGTCGGAAATCAGCGTGGTCGGGCGTAACACCCAGGGTGTGATCCTCATCCGTACTGCGGAAGATGAAAACGTGGTGGGTCTGCAGCGTGTTGCTGAGCCAGTGGATGACGAAGAGCTCGATTCAATCGACGGTAGCGTGGCAGAAGGTGACGATGAAATCGCGCCGGAAGCGGAAATCGACGATGATGCGGCAGATGATGCCGAAGAGTAATCTCTTCTGACGACAAAGGGCCGGTTTCCGGCCCTTTTCTTTTGTCGCGGCGCTGAATTGCAGACAACCGAACGTTGCGACGGCGGCGATTTACCGCTACCTTAACCCATTCCTTGTCAACCTGACGGCGGAGCCTCGCCCCCTTGAAATACCTCGTCTCCTTTCGAACCACGCTGAAAGTTTCTCGCTATCTTTTTCGGGCGCTGGCGCTCCTGATTTGGGTGCTTATCGCGCTATTTTCGGTGTTTTACATCGTCAATGCGCTGCACCAGAAGGAGGCGGAGATCCGTCAGGAGTTTAACCTCAGCTTCGACCAGTCCCAGCGCTATATTCAGCGCACCGCGGACGTCATGAAGGAGCTCAAGTATATCGCCGAGAATCGTCTGACGGCGGAGAATGGCGTTCTGGCTATCCGCGGGCGCGACAGTAAGGCGGACGTTCCCAACTTTGAGCCGCTTTTCCCCGACTCTGACTGCTCGGCGATGGGCTCCGCATGGCGGGGATCGCTGGAGTCACTGGCCTGGTTTATGCGCTACTGGCGCGATAACTTCTCGGCAGCCTATGACCTGAACCGCGTCTTCCTGATTGGCAGCGAAAATCTCTGTATGGCCGATTTTGGCCTGCGCGATGTGCCGGTGGATCGTGACAGCGCGCTGAAAAGCCTGCACGAGCGGATCATCAAGTACCGTAACGCGCCGCAGGATGAACGCGGTAATAATCTGTTCTGGATAAGCCAGGGGCCGCGTTCAGGGGTAGGGTACTTCTATGCCCTGACGCCGGTCTATCTGGGCAACCGTCTGCAGGCGATGCTCGGTATCGAGCAGACTATCCGCATGGAGAACTTTTTCACCCCGGGTAATCTGCCGATGGGCGTCACCATTCTTGATGAAAATGGTCACTCTCTTATTTCGCTGGCCGGGCCGGAATCGCGGCTGAAGGTTGATCCTCGCTGGATGCAGGAGCGCTCATGGTTTGGTTACAGCGCCGGTTTTCGTGACCTGGTGTTGAAAAAAAGCCTGCCGCCTTCGTCGCTGAGCATTGTTTACTCCGTACCGGTGGATATGGTGCTGGAGCGTATTCGGATGCTGATCCTCAACTCGGTACTGCTGAACGTGCTGGTGGGGATTGCGCTATTTACCCTCGCGCGGATGTACGAGCGTAAAATCTTTATTCCGGCGGAGATCGATGCCCAGCGTCTTGAAGAGCATGAGCAGTTTAACCGTAAGATTGTTGCCTCTGCGCCGGTGGGGATCTGTATTTTACGCACCCTTGACGGGACCAACATCCTCAGTAACGAGCTGGCGCATAACTATCTCAATATGCTCACCCATGAGGACCGACAGCGGCTGACGCAGATTATCTGTGGGCAGCAGGTCAACTTCGTCGATGTCCTGACCAGTAACAACACCAACCTGCAGATAAGCTTTGTCCATTCGCGCTATCGCAATGAGAACGTGGCGATCTGCGTGCTGGTGGATGTCTCCGCGCGCGTCAAAATGGAAGAGTCATTGCAGGATATGGCCCAGTCCGCCGAACAGGCCAGCCAGTCGAAATCGATGTTCCTTGCTACCGTCAGTCACGAATTGCGTACTCCGCTCTACGGGATTATCGGTAACCTCGATCTGCTGCAGACCAAAGAGTTACCGCGTGGCGTTGACCGTCTGGTGACGGCGATGAACAACTCCTCCAGCCTGCTGCTGAAAATCATCAGCGACATTCTCGACTTCTCTAAAATCGAGTCCGAGCAGCTAAAAATTGAACCGCGCGAATTCTCGCCGCGCGAGGTGATGAACCATATCAGCGCCAACTACCTGCCGCTGGTGGTGCGTAAGCAGCTGGGGCTGTACTGCTTTATTGAGCCAGACGTGCCGCTAACGTTGCAGGGCGATCCGATGCGCCTGCAGCAGGTGATCTCCAACCTGCTCAGCAACGCCATTAAGTTCACCGATATGGGCTGCATTGTGATGCATGTCGCCAAAGCAGGGGACTACCTGAGCATTCGCGTGCGCGACACCGGGGTGGGGATCCCGGCAAAAGAGGTGGTCAAACTCTTCGACCCGTTCTTCCAGGTGGGGACGGGGGTTCAGCGCAACTTCCAGGGCACCGGGCTGGGGCTGGCGATCTGTGAAAAACTGATCAGCATGATGGACGGCGATATCTCGGTGGATACCGAACCGGGCATGGGCAGTCAGTTTACTATCCGTATTCCACTTTATGCGGCGCAGTCTCCGGGCAACATGCTGATTGAGGGATTAAGCGATAAACGCTGCTGGCTGGCGGTGAATAATGCCTCGCTGTATGCCTACCTGGAGTCTCTGCTGGGCTCATACGGCATTCGGGTGTCGCGCTACGCCGGCCAAACCCCGGACGCGGAAGATATGCTTCTCACCGACGATGAGCTGACGAAGCCGTGGCAGGGTAAAGCGGCGGTGATCTTCTGCCGGCGCCATATCGGTATCGCCCTGGAGCGTGCGCACGGCGAATGGGTGAACAGCGTGGCCTCGCCACATGAGCTGATTACGCTGCTGGCGCGCATCTATCGTGTGGAAATGGACAGCGCGGACGGAACAGCCTCGCTGCCGTCGCCGGAATCTGAGCAGTCGTTGAATGAGGATATGATGATCCTGGTGGTGGACGACCATCCGATTAACCGCCGCCTGCTGGCCGATCAGCTCGGCTCGCTGGGCTATCAGTGTAAAACGGCGAATGACGGCGTGGATGCCCTCAATGTGCTGAGCAAAAACCATATCGACATTGTCCTGAGTGATGTGAACATGCCGAATATGGACGGCTATCGCCTGACCCAGCGTATCCGTCAGCTCGGTCTGACGCTGCCGGTGGTGGGTGTCACCGCTAACGCGCTGGCAGAGGAGAAGCAGCGCTGTCTGGAATCGGGGATGGATAGCTGTCTTTCCAAGCCGGTAACGCTGGATGTCCTGAAACAGACGCTATCGGTATATGCGGAGCGGGTGAGAAGAGCGCGGGGATAAAAAAAGCCCAGAAATGGGCTTTTTTATTATTGCCGTGTGGCGCTGACGCTTACCCGGCCTACGCTACCTGTAGGCCCGTGCAAGCGAAGCGCCGCCGGGCATGTAGCTCATTACTCTTTATCCGCCGGACTCAGGGTCACGGAAGAGAGATAGTTCAGCAGGGCGATATCGTTCTCCACACCCAGCTTCATCATCGCCGATTTTTTCTGGCTACTGATGGTCTTGATACTGCGGTTCAGCTTCTTGGCAATTTCGGTTACCAGGAAACCTTCGGCAAACAGACGCAGGACTTCACTCTCTTTTGGCGACAGGCGTTTGTCACCGTAACCGCCGGCGCTGATTTTTTCCAGCAGGCGGGAGACGCTTTCCGGCGTGAATTTTTTCCCTTTCTGCAGCGCGGCCAGCGCTTTCGGCAGATCGGTCGGCGCGCCCTGTTTCAGGACGATGCCTTCGATATCGAGATCCAGAACCGCGCTTAAAATCGCCGGGTTATTGTTCATGGTCAGCACGATGATCGAAATGCTCGGGAAATGGCGCTTGATGTATTTGATCAGCGTAATCCCGTCACCGTACTTATCTCCAGGCATGGAAAGGTCGGTGATGAGCACGTGCGCATCAAGCTTAGGCAGGTTATTAATCAGTGCTGTGGAATCTTCAAATTCGCCAACTACATTCACCCACTCGATCTGTTCAAGTGATTTGCGAATACCGAACAGTACAATCGGATGGTCATCGGCAATAATTACGTTCATATTGTTCATGTATAGGGCTACCTTGCTACAGCAAGCTTTTGACGTAGGCGTCAATGTCGCTGATGTATTTTTCTATGCTGGCGGCATCTTTCTCACGAATAAGATGTTCCAGCGTTTCACATAATTGCTTGCCTGGAACCAGATTAAGCATGGCAAACACCCCTTTGAGCCGGTGTGCTGTCTGAGCCAGCGCCGCGAAGTCGTTCACGGCCGATTCAGTATACAACCTCTTAACATCATCTGGAACTGTGTCTACAAAGAGCGAATAATATCCGCTGGCATGAAGTTCAGCATTTTCATTGCCGCCCAGTGGGGATTCCGGGATCGTTTCCTGCGCCAGTTGCTCTTCTATTAGTTGTAGTACAGCTTCCTGCATAGCATTGCTCATATTAAAGTTGACGCGCACCTGGCCGGGGCCAATTTTCCGCACGCCTGGCTCATCATCGCTTAAAAGCAAGCCCGAGGCAGTAAGATTAGACGGATTATCTGTTAAAAAGAGATCATATTCTTGACTTGCCAGCCGTTCGTCCGGCGAGATACAGCTCGCACCCCAGTTTTCCAGCTGACGAACCACAATATTACGGATCTCATTTGAGGTCACATCCACCATTATTACCACATCATCCAGCAGGCGTTCATCCTCCTCCGCATCCTGCGGGCTGGCCGCCATTTTAACGTGAAGAGAGTAACGGGTGCCCAGCGACTCACGCGCTTTGATATTCAGATGGCCGCCAAGCTTACGCGCCAGCTGATCGCAGAGCCAGAAGGTGAGGGCATTGGCTTTGCCATAGTTGTCGCCCTGAGTCTCGTTGAGGAACGGGAAGTGCAGGTTATCAATTTCGCTGGCCGTCACCCCTTCGCCGGTATCCAGAATGCGGAAGGTGAGGCGGTCGTCAGCCGATTCATCGCTGCTCACTTCAAGGGTAATTTTGCCGATCTGGGTGGTAGTGACCGCGTACTGGATCAGCATCAGCAGAATGCGGCGCAGGGCGTCGCGGTCGCCATGACGCTCATCGTTCGCGCGCAGCGGATTGTTGATCAGCAGTTGAAGCCCTTTACGCTTGATGACTGGCAGTACCTCCGGCACCACTTCATCAATCAGATCCTGAATGGAAAACAGCGACGCCGTGCTCTTCCAGGTATCATTTTCCAGCATGTTGGCAAGCTGGATCTCATCCACCAGCCGTACCAGCGTATCGGCATGAGCGGACAGCTGCATGCTCTCCGGGGTGGATAAATGGGCGGCTTCGCTGGCAAGCGCCTTCAGCGGCAGCTTGAACGCTTCGCCGATATTTTGCATAAACGCTGCGCGGCCCTGCTGGTTTTTCTCATACAGCCTTTGCGCCTGCTTGAGCTTTTTATTCACCAGCACCTCGCGATCCTGATCGCGAATAATGAATATTTGCGTGCGCGACGCCACCTGGCTGCGGAACTGGCGGATCTCGTACAGCTCATTATTAATCGTGGCCTGAATCACCCCCTGGTGCTGATCCGCCATGCTGGTGATGTTTTGCAGATTCAGGTGGGGCAGCAGGTGGTCGGCGATTTTGTTGCTGATCACCGTGCGGTTAGCCTCCTGATCGTGCACCAACAGGCCGAGCGGCAGCACAGAGACAATCTCTTCATTCAGCGCGCGCAGGACGCGCAGCTCATTATGGGTACCGGCTGCCACGGGAACATCGCTCTGGCGACCCGGCTGCGAACGGAAGGTGCTGTAACCGAACAGCGCCAGCGCCAGCAGACCAATATTGAGCAGCAGCGGCAACAGGATATTTTGCAGCGTATCCAGCAGCAGCGTGCCGAAAGGCACCTGCCAGACCAGACGCATGCCGGTGGTGTTCAGGGCGGAAGCAATTTCGATTTTCGAACCATTAAAGGAGATGGAGACGCTGTCAGGGCTCTCTTTATCCGTTGGCGCGCGCATATTTTGCACGCTATTGTCCTGCTCCAGGCGGAAACTTTCCAGCGGCATATCCGGCGGGATCAGATCGTTGATGGGCAGATCAAAGGCCACCACCGTGGCCAGATGGCCCGGCTGATTGAACGTCGTACGCAGGGTGAAGTAGTGGCCATTTTGCCATGCCAGTCGGCGCAGGGAGGAGAAACTTTCGCGCTCATCCAAAGCGTTAGCCTGCTGGAGCATCTCCGCGCGACGGGAGTCGACAATATTACCCACCGTAGACTCTTTAAACCCGGAAGAGAGATCTTTAAGTGGCAGGGTGGAGATCAGGATCATGCTGTTGTCCTGACCGTTGAGATAGTACATCGACCAGGGAACAGTCTCCGCGCCCCAAAGCGTATCCAGATAGGTCGACATGCGCTGGGTCATCTCCAGCGTGGCGCTGTCGTGGGAACCGAAAATCAGGGCTTCGGTTTTGCGTCGCGTCTTCTCAAGATAGTAGACGTCCTGTTTCAGGCGCGTCTCCTGCAAACCTTCAGCAGAGGAGGTGGTAGGGGTTGCCGCGATGTTGTCATAAATCTGCCAGGTGGCGTAGCGCCAGGTGTCGATGCGTTTATGCAGCGCGTGGCTGATATCGACAATCTGATAGCTGCGGTCTTTGAGCCAGGTGTTCACGGCGCTCTGCACCATTACGCCCATGGTCACTAACAGCACAACGATCAATAGAAGAAAGAAACGAGTAATGCTGCCCGGGAGCAGGGAAAACTTGTTCGCGGCTGTGGTTTCAGACTGACTCATTAATGTGTTTAACCCGTTATGGCTGCGCTTCAGGCGAATAGGGCAGTATAAAGCGTAATAATCGAATTTCCAGCCTCACGCCACTACCGGGGCTGACTTTTTCATGTCGCTGTGAGACGAAAATGGACTGTTTTAAATCTGTACGCTCAGATAAAAATTGTACAAATAAGTCCCAATATAGGAAAAAAATAGCACGAATAAACAAGAAATTAAAATCACCATGAAATTTATGCGCCTAAAAATAGCAAGCGAAGATTTAATTAATAGTCGTTATAGTTTCAGGCAGGTAGCACAAATTATTCAAGTTTGCGTAAAGATGAGTAAAAAAAAACCGAATGCATTGCATTCGGTTCAATTCTGGATAAACAGACATTCAAATCTGAATGACGGTAATAAATAAAGTTAATGATGATAGCGGTAAATATTTTAGTCGCCGCTGCGGTTTTTGTTTTATCAATCAGTGCTATAATTTGTTTTTGGATAACTAACTGATTTTTATGATTTATTTTGTGTTTTTGATTATTGGTGCTCTATTTTTTAACTAAATGTGTGGCCAAAAAGTTCCCCAAAATTTACAAATTGAAACATCTATGTGGCAATATGAAACATCTTAAAAGTTTTCGTATCATATTCTTATTGGATTATTCTGTTTTTTTGCGGAGAATGAACTTGCCGACTGGTTAAGAGGGTTAATCAGTAAGCAGTGGTAATAAAAGACATATAACAGAGGGTTAAAATAATGAAAGTTAAAGTACTGTCCCTCCTGGTACCAGCACTGCTGGTAGCAGGCGCAGCGAATGCGGCTGAAATTTACAACAAAGACGGCAACAAATTAGATCTCTACGGTAAAGTAGACGGTCTGCACTATTTCTCTGATGACGATGGCGCTGATGGCGATCAGACTTACATGCGTCTCGGCTTCAAAGGCGAAACTCAGGTTAACGACCAGATCACTGGCTACGGTCAGTGGGAATACCAGATTCAGGGCAACACCAGCGAGAGCGAGAACCAGTCCTGGACGCGTGTGGCCTTCGCAGGTCTGAAGTTCGCTGAAGCAGGTTCTTTCGACTACGGTCGTAACTACGGCGTAATCTATGACGTCACCTCCTGGACTGACGTTCTGCCAGAATTCGGCGGCGACACTTACGGTGCCGATAACTTCCTGCAATCCCGTGGTAACGGCGTTGCTACCTACCGTAACCAGGACTTCTTCGGTCTGGTTGATGGCCTGAACTTTGCTCTGCAGTATCAGGGTAAAAACGGCAGCGTCAGCGGTGAAAACGTGGGCGGTCGTAGCCTGCTGAAACAGAACGGCGACGGCTTCGGCGGCTCCCTGACTTACGATCTGGGCGAAGGCTTCAGCGTAGGTGCGGCAGCAGCCTCTTCTAAACGTACCGCAGACCAGAACGGTCCACGCGTTTACGGCCGTGGCGACCGTGCTGAAGTGTACAGCGGCGGCCTGAAATATGACGCAAACAACCTGTACCTGGCAGCGCAGTACTCCCAGACCTACAATGCAACCCGTTTCGGTGACTCTCAGTCCGACCGCGCTAATGCTGTTTACGGCTTTGCCAACAAAGCACAGAACTTCGAAGTGGTTGCACAGTACCAGTTCGACTTCGGTCTGCGTCCATCCGTGGCTTACCTGCAGTCTAAAGGTAAGGACATCGAAGGCAACGGCGACCAGGATCTGCTGAAATATGTTGATGTGGGCGCGACTTACTACTTCAACAAAAACATGTCCACCTATGTTGATTACAAAATCAACCTGCTGGATGAAAACGCCTTCACCGACCGTGCAGGCATCAGCACCGATGACATCGTAGCACTGGGTCTGGTTTACCAGTTCTAAGTCTTACGTACTCTTGCGAAAGGGGCCAAATGGCCCCTTTTTTTGGTTTTACCGTCAGGCCCTTACAAAGCCTGCTTTTTGGTGTACTCTTGCCGGTCTCAGGCTTGAGGATAATAACGAATGGAAATTACTTTTTTACGTGTCGGCTTGCTGGCAACACTTTTTATGCTGACCGCGTGTGACGCACCTGCTCCATCTGCAAAGAACGAAACCGCCGCCGCGACGGTGCTGGAAGGGAAAACGATGGGCACCTTCTGGCGCGTCAGCGCCATCGATCTCTCCGCTGCCCGGGCGGAAGAGCTGCGCGGGAAGATCCAGGCTCAGCTGGACGGCGATGACCAACTGATGTCCACCTATAAAAACGACTCCGCACTGATGCGCTTTAATCAGTCGAAGAGTACGTCGCCCTGGCCGGTGAGCGAAGCGATGGCGGACATTGTCACCGAATCGCTGCGGGTGGGCTACAAAACTAACGGCGCAATGGATATTACCGTCGGTCCCCTGGTTAACCTTTGGGGCTTTGGCCCAAACAAGCAGCCGGTGAAAACCCCCGATCAGGCGCAGATTGACGATGCCCGGGCGCAAACGGGGCTGCAGCATCTGTCCGTGATTAATCAGTCCGGCCAGCAGTATCTGCAAAAAGATATTCCCGATCTGTTTGTCGATCTCTCCACGGTGGGCGAAGGCTACGCCGCCGATCACCTGGCCCGGCTAATGGCCGAAGAGGGGATCTCGCGCTATCTGGTGTCGGTAGGCGGGGCGCTGGTCAGCCGGGGCATGAACGCCAGCGATAAGCCCTGGCGCGTGGCGATCCAGAAGCCGACCGATGAGCAAAACGCCGTGCAGGCCATTCTCGATATCAACGGCCACGGGATCAGCACCTCCGGCAGCTACCGCAACTATTATGAGCTGGACGGAAAACGCATTTCGCACGTAATCGATCCGCAGACCGGCCGTCCGATTACCCACAACCTGGTGTCGGTGACGGTAATCTCCCCGACGGCCCTGGAGGCCGATGCCTGGGATACCGGCCTGATGGTGCTGGGGACGGAAAAAGCCAAAGAGGTCGTGCGTCAGCAAGGGCTGGCTGTCTATATGATCACCCGGGAAGGGGAGGGCTTCAAAACCTGGATGTCCCCGCAGTTCGCCAGTTTCCTCGTTAACGGGAAGAATTAAAAAGCAAGGTTGCGGGTTTTTGTCGGCTGGCGCTCAGGCAGGCTATGAGTATGCTTACAGTAGGAGCCGATCATGAAAAAGCCGAACCTGAATAATGATGATGAACGCTGGCTGGCGGTGCTGGCCCGCGATGAGAGTGCCGATGGTCAGTTTGTGTTTGCCGTGCAGACCACCGGCATCTTCTGCCGTCCCTCCTGCCGGGCTCGCCATGCTCTGCGTGAGAATGTCCGCTTTTATCCTGATGCCCACCGTGCGGAGCTGGCGGGTTTTCGCCCCTGCAAACGCTGTCGCCCGGATCAACAGGACCCGCAGGCGCAGCGCGCCGCCACCATCGAAAAAGCCTGCCGGTTGCTGGAGCAGGAGCAACCTTTGACCCTTGAGCAGCTGGCGCAGCAGGTGGCGATGAGCCCGTATCATCTTCATCGTCTGTTCAAATCCTCGACCGGAATGACCCCGAAAGCCTGGCAGCAGGCGGCCCGGGCGAAACGGCTACGCCATGCCCTTGCGCAGGGGGATAAAATTACCGACTCCGTGCTGGCAGCGGGTTTCCCCGACAGCAGCAGCTACTATCGCAACGCCGATGCCACGCTGGGGATGACCGCGAAGCAGTACCGCAACGGCGGGGAAGAGACCACCGTGCGCTACGCCCTGAGCGACTGTACGCTGGGGCGGTGCCTGGTGGCGGAGAGCGTGCGGGGGATCTGCGCCATTTTACCCGGCGATGACGACAGCACGCTGATTGCCGAGCTGGAGACCCTTTTTCCTCACGCCCGGCGGGAACAGGCAGATGCCGCCTTTGCCGCCCGCGTCGCCCGGGTGATCGCCAGCGTGGATAACCACGCCGTGGCGCTCCCCCTGCCGCTGGATATTCGCGGCACCGCTTTTCAGCGCCAGGTCTGGCAAGCTCTGCGAGCCATACGTAGCGGCGAGACGGCAAGCTATCAACAGGTGGCAAACGCCATTGGCCATCCTGGCGCGGTGCGGGCGGTGGCCCGGGCCTGTGCCGCCAACACGCTGGCGGTTATCATCCCTTGTCACCGGGTGGTGCGTAGTGATGGTGGGCTCTCGGGCTACCGCTGGGGCACGGCCCGCAAAGCGGCGCTGCTGCGTCGGGAAGCGAAAAAAGAGGAGGTGTGATGCTCGATCTCTTTGCAGATGAACAACCCTGGCAGGAGCCGCTGGCGCCCGGTGCGGTGATCCTGCGCCGCTTCGCCCGGGCTGGGGCGCCTGCATTAATGCAGGCAATCGAACAGGTGGCTACCGTCTCGCCGTTCCGCCAGATGGTCACCCCCGGGGGCTACACCATGTCGGTGGCAATGACCAACTGCGGCGGGCTGGGCTGGACCACCAATCAGCGGGGCTATCTCTACTCCCCAAAAGACCCGCTTACCGACGCCCTCTGGCCGCCGATGCCGGAGGCGTTCGCTACCCTGTGCCACGATGCTGCCTGCGCGGCGGGCTACCCTGAGTTCCAGCCGGACGCCTGTCTCATCAACCGCTACGCCGTTGGGGCCAAACTCTCGCTGCATCAGGATAAAGATGAAGCGGACCTGCGGGCGCCGATTGTCTCAGTCTCCCTCGGCCTGCCGGCGGTATTCCAGTTTGGCGGATTACGGCGTAACGATCCCCTTAAACGTCTGCTGCTGGAGCATGGCGACGTGGTGGTCTGGGGTGGGGCATCACGACTGTTTTATCATGGTATTCAGCCGCTTAAGCCTGGTACGCATCCTCTTACCGGCGACTGTCGCTACAACCTGACCTTCCGCCAGGCGGCGGATAGCGAATAAAAATAAGAATTATTCTTGATGTAAACGGCGAGCAGTTTACACTGCTGGCTGTTTTTTCTTGTCTGGATTGCTCTGCATGGAACTCCTGTTACTGGTCTGGCGCCAATACCGCTGGCCGTTTATCGCGGTGATGGCATTGAGCTTGCTCAGCGCCGCGCTGGGTATTGGGCTTATCGCCTTTATCAACCTGCGTTTGATTGAAACTGTTGATACCACCCTGATGGTGCTGCCGGAATTTCTCGGTCTGCTGGTCCTGCTGATGGCCGTCACCCTCGGCTCGCAGCTGGCGCTCACGACGCTCGGTCACCACTTTGTCTACCGCCTGCGCAGCGAGTTCATCAAGCGGATTCTGGATACTCAGGTTGAACGCGTCGAGCAACTGGGCAGCGCCTCGCTGCTGGCCGGACTGACTAGCGACGTACGTTCGATCACCATCGCCTTTGTGCGTCTGCCGGAGCTGGTGCAGGGGATCATCCTGACCTTTGGATCGGCGGTCTATCTGGCCTGGCTCTCCACCAAAATGCTGGCCATCACTGCCCTGTGGATTGCGATCACCATCTGGGGCGGCTACCTGCTGGTGTCGCGCGTCTACAAACATATGGCGGTGCTGCGCGAAACCGAAGATAAGCTCTACAACGACTATCAGACGGTGCTGGAAGGGCGCAAAGAGCTGACCCTGAACCGCGAGCGCGCCGAGCACATCTTCAATAATCTCTATATCCCGGATGCCCGTGAGTATCGCCACCATATCGTCCGGGCCGATACCTTCCACCTGAGCGCGGTCAACTGGTCGAATATCATGATGCTGGGGGCGATTGGCCTGGTCTTCTGGATGGCAAACAGCCTCGGCTGGGCGGATACCAACGTTGCCGCGACCTATTCGCTGACGCTGCTGTTCCTGCGCACGCCCCTGCTCTCGGCTGTCGGTGCGCTGCCGACCCTGCTCAGCGCCCAGGTGGCCTTTAACAAACTGCGCAAGTTTGCCCTGGCGCCGTTCAAACCTGAGTTCCCGCGCCCTGAGGCCTTCCCAAACTGGCAGACGCTGGAGCTGCGCAATGTCACCTTCCAGTACCAGGACAATGCATTTTCCGTCGGGCCGGTAAATTTAACCCTTAAGCGCGGTGAGCTGCTGTTCCTGATTGGCGGCAACGGCAGCGGCAAATCGACGCTGGCGATGCTGCTGACCGGCCTGTATCAGCCCCAGTCGGGCGAGATCCTGCTGGACGGTAAACCGCTCAGCGCTGAAAAACCGGAGGATTACCGCAAGCTCTTCTCGGCGGTGTTTACCGACGTCTGGCTGTTCGATCAGCTGCTGGGCCCGGAAGGCAAGCAGGCCGATCCGGCGCTGGTGGAGAAGTGGCTGGCGCATCTGCAGATGTCCCACAAGCTGGAGCTACAGGATGGTAAAATCCTCAACCTCAAGCTGTCAAAAGGGCAGAAGAAGCGCGTGGCGCTGCTGCTGGCGCTGGCGGAAGAGCGTGACATTATTCTGCTGGATGAGTGGGCTGCCGACCAGGACCCACATTTCCGTCGCGAGTTTTACCAGGTGCTGCTGCCGCTGATGCAGCAGATGGGCAAAACCATCTTCGCCATCAGCCATGACGACCACTACTTTATCCATGCTGACCGTCTGCTTGAGATGCGCAGCGGCCAGCTGACGGAACTGACCGGCGCTGAGCGTGATGCCGCGTCGCGTGATGCGGTAGCCCGTACCGCCTGAGCGTAACTGTGCCGGGTGGCGGCTTCGCCTCACCCGGCCTGCGATCTTGTTTTCCCCGCCTGCTGTTTTTTTAACCTCTCCTCTCATCCGTTTATTAAAATTTACACAACCCCACGCTATGCTTAATGCCAACTTATTTAATGGATTGATATTTAATGTCTGGATTAACCAAAAACAGCGCACGGCTGCGCGATGAAGAGCGTGCGCGCCTGATCTGGCTGATGACCACCGACAAAGCGCTCACTTCCACCCTGCTGGGTAAACTGACCCTGGCTGAGCAATATGATGTCGGGACGTTAGCCGACGATATTGCTGAGGTAGGGGCGCTGGTAGCCCATTTGCCGCCGCCGGATCTCGCCGACACCCTCGAAGCGCTGCCCTCGGAAGAGCGCCACGCTTTGTGGCGGCTGGTAGAGGATCACGAGCGCGGTCAGGTACTGCTGGAAGCCTCCGAAAACGTCTGGGACGATCTGATCGACGAGATGAGCGACCAGGCCATTCTCGACGCGGTACGCACCCTGGATATCGACGACCAGCTCTACATGGTCCAGCACCTGCCGCGCAACCTGACCGGACAGTTGCTGGCGTCGCTGCCGCCTCAGGATCGTGCCCGGGTCCAACAGGTGATGCACTATGAGCAGGACCGCGTCGGCGCAATCCTGGAGTTCAGCGTCATTACGGTGCGCCCTGACGTCACGCTGGGCGCGGTCCAGCGCTACCTGCGACGTCTGGGCAAAATGCCAAAGAACACCGATAAGCTGTTTGTGACCTCACGGGATAAAACCCTGCTCGGCGAGCTTGAGCTACAGACCATCCTGCTTAACAGCACCCAGACCCTGGTCAGCGAGGTGATGGAAACGCAGCCGATGCTCTTTTCCCCGGAAGATGACGCCGAAAAAGCCGCCCGCACCTTTGAACGTGACAACCTTCTCAGCGCGGGCGTAGTAGACCCGGCGGGTAAGCTATTGGGGCGCCTGACCATCGATGAGATCGTCGACGTGGTCTACAAAGAGACCGATAACGATATGCGTGCCCTCGGCGGGTTAAGTGCCGAAGAGGATGTCTATGCCCCGGTGAGCAAGGCGGTGAAAACCCGCTGGGCGTGGCTGGCGATCAACCTCTGCACCGCCTTCATCGCTTCACGTGTCATTGACGGATTTGAACACACCATCTCCCAGCTGGTGGCGCTGGCCTCGCTGATGCCCATCGTGGCGGGCATTGGCGGCAATACCGGTAATCAGACCATCACCATGATCGTGCGCGCCCTGGCGCTTCAGCATATTCAGCCGGGCAACTTTACCTTTCTGATCCTGCGTGAGCTCGGCGTGGCGCTGATTAATGGCCTGGTGTGGGGCGGCATCATGGGGGGCGTGACCTGGTGGCTGTACGGCGATATGGCGCTGGGTGGGGTAATGACTCTGGCGATGGTGCTGAACCTGCTGGTGGCGGCGACGATGGGCGTTCTCATCCCGATGATCATGACCCGCCTCGGGCGCGACCCCGCAGTGGGGTCGAGCGTGATGATCACCGCCATTACCGATACTGGCGGCTTCTTTATTTTTCTTGGGCTGGCGACACTGTTTCTGCTGTAACGGCGTGTTTGCGTCGCAGGCGGGCAGGGAGGATCACCATCATGATAATCCCGCCTACCACGCCAATTGCCAGGTTGCCGGTTGAAACGGTGGCCCCGACGGTCACCAGCATCACCAGCGTTTCCGCAACCGGCGCGCCTTTCACCGTGGCAGGGCGAATGCTCTGCCAGTTGAAGGTCTTAATGGCGACAATCGCCATGATCCCCGCCAGCACCGCCATCGGAATTTTCGCCATCACTTCGCTCAGGGCGGTAACCAGCACCAGCAGTACCAGCCCGGCGGCAAAGGTGGAGACGCGGCTGCGGCCTTTGCCCATTTCGACGTTAACAATGGTCTGACCGATCATCGCGCAACCGGCGATCCCGCCAAAGAAGCCCGCCATGATATTGGCCACGCCCAGCCCCATGCTCTCGCGGCGCTTGCTGGACGGGGTTGCCGTCAGCTCATCCACCAGCTTCGCGGTCAGGAGCGACTCCATCAGGCCGACAAAGGCGATACTCAGGGCGCAGGGCCAGATAATGCTCAGGGTGTGCAGATTCAGCGGCACCAGCATCTGGGTGATCCCCGGCAGCCCGCCGCCGATAGAGCCTTCATCCCCCACGGTTGGCAGCAGCTGGCCGCTGGTGACGGTGAAGAGCGTCAGGACCACAATCGCGATCAGCGGGGAAGGGATACTTTTAATGTAGCGGGGCGCCCACAGCACAATCAGCAGGGTCAGGACGAACAGGCCGACAATCAGCGGGCTTCTGCTCCAGAAATGCGGCACCTGGGCAAAGAAAATCAGGATCCCGAGGGCGTTAACAAACCCGGTCATCACCGCCTGGGGAATAAAACGCATCAGACGCGCCATTCCCAGCGCGCCGAACAGGATCTGGATAAGCCCCGCCAGCAGCACTGCCGGCAGAATATACTGCGCGCCATGCTGATGCACCATCGGCCCAATCACCAGCGCCACGGAGCCCGCAGCGGCCGTCACCATCGCCGGGCGACCGCCCATCACCGACAGCGCCAGGCACAGCACCACCGAGGCGAACAGGCTCACCTTCGGATCGACTCCCGCTACCACGGAAAACGAGATCACTTCCGGAATCAGCGCCAGGGCGGTGATAACACCGGCAAGGGTTTCACGCATAAACAGCGATGGAGAGCGCAGGATAGAGAGCGCAGAAGGAGAAGCGTGTACTGAAGACATAGTTTTTCGCAGGTCAGGAGAATGAGTGCAGCCCAGAGCTATCTGTGCGCGCGATCACAAAGCGCTGCATAGTAGCGAGAAATGGCGCACTTTTCCAGCACCGGGTTAGCCATACCCCTACAAACGCAGCGACATTTATTATCATAATTACAATAATTATTTAACCTTTAAACAATATTTAATTATTGCTACCGTGGCGCCGCACTCGACTTCATCTGCATAAATAGCGAACAAACGCGTATTACGAAGGCATTAATTATGAAAAAAATGACTGCCCTGCTGCTGGCTGCGGCGGCAAGCCTTAGTGCTGTCTCCACGGCGGCGAAGGCTCAGGCATCGCAAGAGCAGGAAACGGACGTTCTGTTAATTGGTGGCGGGATCATGAGCGCCACGCTGGGAACCTATTTGCAGGAGCTTCAGCCGGACTGGTCCATGACCATGGTTGAACGCCTGGACGGCGTAGCGCAGGAGAGCTCTAACGGCTGGAACAACGCCGGGACCGGCCACTCCGCGTTAATGGAGCTGAACTACACCCCACAGAAGAAAGATGGCTCCATCAGCATTGAGAAAGCGGTGGAGATCAACGAAGCGTTTCAGATCTCTCGTCAGTTCTGGTCTCACCAGGTGAACAGCGGTGTGCTGCACGATCCACACAGTTTCATTAACACCGTCCCGCACATGAGCTTTGTCTGGGGAGACGACAATGTGAACTTCCTGCGCGGACGTTATGCTGCTCTGCAGCAAAGCTCGCTGTTCCGCGGCATGAAGTACTCCGAAGATCACGCCCAGATCAAAGAGTGGGCGCCGCTGGTGATGGAAGGGCGCGACCCGAACCAGAAGGTGGCGGCCACCCGTACCGAAATCGGTACCGACGTTAACTATGGCGAAATCACCCGTCAGCTGGTGGGCTCTCTGCAAAAAAAAGAGAACTTTACGCTGTCGCTGAATACCGAAGTGCGCGGCTTTAAGCGCAACGCGGACAACTCCTGGAGCGTGACCGTCGCCGATCTGAAGCACAATGAAGAAGAGCACGTCATTAAGGCGAAGTTTGTCTTTATCGGTGCGGGCGGCGCGGCGCTGAAGCTGCTGCAGGAGACCGGTATTCCGGAAGCGGAGAATTACGCGGGCTTCCCGGTTGGCGGCCAGTTCCTGGTGTCGGAAAACCCGGAGGTGGTGAATCGCCATCTGGCGAAGGTCTATGGCCAGGCGTCCGTGGGCGCACCGCCGATGTCGGTGCCGCATATCGATACACGTGTTCTCGACGGTAAGCGCGTGGTGCTGTTCGGGCCGTTCGCCACCTTCTCGACCAAATTCCTGAAGAACGGTTCGCTGTGGGATCTGCTCAGCTCCACCACCACTTCAAACGTGGGTCCGATGGTTGATGTTGGTCTGGATAACTTCGATCTGGTGAAATACCTGATTAGCCAGGTGATGCTCTCCGATGACGATCGCTTTGCGGCGCTGAAAGAGTACTATCCGGAAGCGAAGAAAGCGGACTGGCGGTTGTGGCAGGCGGGCCAGCGCGTGCAGATCATCAAGCGTGATGAGGAAAAAGGCGGCGTGCTGCGTCTGGGCACTGAAGTGGTCAGTGATAAAGAAGGCACTGTAGCCGCGCTGCTGGGAGCCTCCCCGGGCGCCTCCACCGCGGCACCGATTATGCTGCACCTGATGGAAAAAGTGTTTAAAGACAAAGTCGCCAGCCCGGAGTGGCAGGCGAAGCTGAAGACCATTATTCCTTCATACGGTACGGCGCTGAACGGCAACGTTGAGGCCACCGAGCAGGAGCTGGAGTACACCAGCCGCGTGCTGCAACTGAAGTATGAAAAACCGCAGGCACCGGATGCGGCGCCTCAGCCTGAGGCACAGGCGACCTCCCAGCCGGAAAGCAAACCGGTTGCGGATATCGCACTCTGATATTAAAAAGCCGGGTGATTTACCCGGCTTTTTTTATTAGCGCGTGACGGCGCTTTCAACCTTCTCGTCAGCCTGCCAGATACGGTATCTCACCTCGATATCCGCAGGCGTATAAACCACAATCGGCAACTTACTGTTGTAGCGCAGCAGGCTATGCTCGCCGAGATTCGCGGTTATGAATTTTGTGGTCTTTTTCCCGTCCGGACAGGCCATCATGGTGGAAACCGGCGAAGTGACCTTATCAAAGATGTAATAGTCATATCCCCAGCCTTCCAGCGTCTTGCTGGTTAACTGACCGCCGAGGCGGTGCGCGTTGCAATCCACCTCCAGCGTCTGGCCGATCAGCAGTTCCACCTTGTAATTCGCTTCATCTTTCTGCTCAGGCAGGTCAATGACCTGGCGCTTCATCCCCTGTTCCGCCTGCGGGTAGGGGGCCGTTTTACTGAGCGGCTGGTCAGCAGGGGTGGCGTATGCGCTGGCGCAGGTCAGAGCCAGCAGAGTGATGAGACTTTTAGCGGCGTTTTTCACAGTGATTCCTTTTTATGTCAAACGGTGGCCATACACTACCATGAATGGTGTTTTTTACCTTAATTTTATTTTTAACTGGTTTATATAACTGGTAAGTGCCTTGTGATTTGGTTTTAAATTCTGTATTGGCCCCGGGGGAACGATCGTGGTAGGGTGAGCTGCAATCATTGTTATCTATCTGTGAAGGAAACACGCATGGTACGTAATAAACTCAACACCCCGGCGGGGAAAAAATTTCTGCTGGCACTGCTGACGGTTTTTCTGATCGCGGTGATGGGGGTAGGCCGTGTGACTATTATTGGCGTGGTTGAGCAGTACAATATCCCACTGACGGAGTGGACCACCAGCATGTACGTGCTGCAGTCGGCGATGGTGCTGGTCTACAGCACGGTCTTTACCGTGCTGCTGGCTATCCCGCTGGGTATATTTTTCCTCGGCGGGAGCGATAAAAACTGAGTCGCCAACGCGATTAATGCCTGTTTCACTCCTGTGCCGTTTTCGGGTTAAATGATTTTTTCCCCGTTTACAGGAGTGGAGCATGGTTTCCCGGTTTTCCACGCTGAGCCTGATCCCAAAAGGGGTCTGGGTTGTTGGCGGCGTCAGTATGCTGATGGATATTTCATCGGAAATTATCCATAGCTTGCTGCCGCTCTTTATGGTGACCACCCTGGGCGCCAGCGTCATTTTCATTGGCCTGATTGAAGGGCTGGCGGAAGCCACCGCGCTTATCATTAAGGTTTTTTCCGGTGCCATCAGCGACTATCTGGGGAAACGCAAAGGGCTGGCGCTGCTGGGCTACGGTCTGGGTGCGGCCAGTAAGCCGCTGTTTGCGATCGCCTCGTCGTCGGGGATGATCCTCGGGGCGCGTCTGATTGATCGGGTAGGAAAGGGGATCCGCGGTGCCCCCCGCGACGCGCTGGTAGCTGACGTCACGCCGCCGGAACTGCGCGGGGCGGCATACGGGCTGCGTCAGTCGATGGATACCATTGGCGCGTTTCTCGGCCCACTGCTGGCGGTCGGCATGATGCTGCTGTGGAACGATGATTTCCGCACTATCTTCTGGATCGCCGTCATCCCCGGCGTGCTGGCCGTCTTACTGCTCTTTGTGGGCCTGCATGAGCCCGCCACGCCTGTTGCCCATAAACGGTCCAATCCCATCAAAAAAGAGAACCTGAAACGCCTCGGCGCCAGCTGCTGGTGGGTAATTGGCCTCGGCGCTGTCTTTACTCTCGCCCGTTTCAGTGAGGCATTTCTGGTGCTGCGTGCCCAGCAGGCGGACATTCCGCTGGCGCTGATCCCGCTGGTGATGGTCGCCATGAATCTGCTATACGCGTTTTCGGCCTATCCGTTTGGCAAACTCTCCGATGCCATGAGCCATACGCGCCTGCTCCAGTGGGGACTGGCGGTGTTGATCGCCGCCGATATTGTACTGGCGCTGAGCACCCACTGGATCGGGATTATTGCCGGCGTGGCGCTGTGGGGCATCCATATGGGGATGACCCAGGGGCTGCTGACCGCGATGATTGCGAAGACGGCACCCCCCGACCTGCGCGGTACGGCGTTTGGCCTGTTCAGTATGGTGAGCGGCGTGGCGCTGCTGGTTGCCAGCCTGGGGGCTGGCATCATCTGGGAAACGTGGGGCGCGGAATATACCTTTTATGCCGGGGCGACGATCTGCCTGCTGACGCTGGGATATCTGCGCAACCCCCCCGCGGCGTTGTAAAGCGCGCAAGCGCAGAAAAATATTGCGCAAATCATTCGAAGCGTGAGTGCCGTTTTGTTACCAATGTGGTCCTTTCTATCAGGAGATACTTATGAAAAGGACCACACTTTATACCGCGATGGCGTCAGCCCTGCTGTTGCCGTCACTTTATGCCCATGCAGGCCCGCAGGCGCACGTGGTTTGTGCTTATAGCCATACTCTGGGCGATGACGCCATTATGATGTTTGGCAAAACCAACCAGGCGATGTGGCACGACTTTTTCGGCAACACCCGCACGGACGCCCATTCGACCTATCAATCACTGCGTAAGCAGTCAGAAACCACCTGCGATAACAAAGCCGACAGCTCAGCTTACTGGGCGCCGTCGCTGCGCCTGCCGGACGGGACGGTGGTTCAACCCGCCTACCAAAAAACCTATTACCAGGCGTCTAACGTGGAACAGTTCCCGCTCAGCCCATTTCCGGCAGGGCTGGCGCTGCTGGCGGGCGATCACCACGGTACCGGGCCTAACGCCCGCATAACCTTTTTATGCGCTAACGGCAGAGGCTACAGCAATAAAGTCGGTGAAGTGTGTGGGCTGAGAAAAGCCAAAGATGCGGTGCAGTTTAATATCGGGATCCAGTTCCCTAACTGCTGGGATGGTATCCACCTGCAGCCGCACCATGGCATGGCGAATGCGACCTACGATGTGAAAGGGCAGTGCCCGTCCGGCTATCCGGTGAAAATCCCGACGGTAAATATGAACGTGGCCTGGGTGCTGCACGGGATCACCTCCCTGGATACCGCCAAAGCCCAGTTGTCGCTCGATCCCACCATGAATGGCGATGTGCGCGAAGAGCACTGGGGCAGCCTCTATACCGCCCACGCCGACTTTATGAATGGCTGGACTGAAGAGGGTGCCCGCTTTATGACTGAGATGTGCATGAATCAGGGCATGGACTGCGGCACTAACGTCCCCTACGGCTATTCAAAGGCGCTGGCAAACGTCTGGGTGAGTAGCGAGACGCCAGATACCCCGGTACCTGGGGCGCAGACCTTGCTGGTGCAGGATAACTGGAAAAACGGCGGCCGCACCCGTAACAGCGAAACGATGAGTCTGGTTAAGTTTACGATCCCTGCGCTGCCTGAAGGCCAGGATCCTTCTCTGTTCAAATACCGGGTGCGGATCTATGGCGGAAAAGTCGAGGCTAACGGCGCGGATCAGATCTTCTTCTATCCGGCGAGCAACGACTGGGATCCCGCCACCGTCACCTGGAAAAATCGTCCGGCCTGTAACTACTCGTCCGATGCGCTGCTCTATCTCAACAACAAGCGCGAATACCGGATGGTGGATGTCGACAAGGCGGTGCGCAAAGCGCTGGCGGCGGGCAAGACTGAAATCTCCTGGTATATCGGTGGCGACCGTCAGGGTAATCACTATCAGTTCAGCCCTGCCTCTTCTAAAGAGAGCCTGATACTGATGTTGACCGGGTACAAGCATACCCCGGAAATCTAATCAGCAGCATGTTCGTGCAAAAGCCAGCCTGCCATCGGGCTGGCTTTTTAGCCATCTCTTGCAGGCATAAAAAAACCAACCGCGAAGGTTGGTTTTTTTTGGGGAAATTTTGGTCGGCACGAGAGGATTTGAACCTCCGACCCCTGACACCCCATGACAGTGCGCTACCAGGCTGCGCTACGTGCCGACACGTGAAATTTATACTACCTATTTCCGCGTTTAATGCAAGGGTGGTTCTGGCTAACTGATTAATATTAAATCAATTAGCAATGAACCGTTTCTCATCCGTCAGCACCTGTAGCAGCAGGCTTAACTGCGGCGTCTGGTCGTTGAGTTTCTCACCCTGCGGGTTATAGGTTTTGTAATTACCGTTGCTGTTCAGCACCAGCGTCAGGGTTGGCGTTGTAACGGCCAGCGTGTTGTTGCTGGCAGCCGTCACCCAGTTATGACGACGCGTTGCGCTGAACAGATCCTGACCCTGGGAATACTCATTGGCTGGCGTGCTGACGTGGAGCAGACGCTGCATCAGGGTAGTCATCACATCTTTATGATCGGTCAGCATGTTAATGCGCTGGGATGGCGTACCAGGCCAGTGGATCACCAGCGGAACATGCAGGCGAGGGCGCGCCCAGTCGACATCGTTGCGCTCGCTGCCCAGCGGCACACCGTGACCGGCGGTGATCACCACCACGGTATTCTCCAGCTTGCCCGATTCCCGCAGCGCGTCCAGCACCCGGGCAATCTGGGTATCAACATTGCCTGCGGCCTGCGCATAGCGGCGGTTAAAGGTTTTCTGGTTGCTGTCATCCAGCGTCGTGCCGTTCAGAGCAACCCAGGAGAACCAGCGGTTGTCGTCCTGCGCGTAACGGTGAAGCCAGCTGATCCACTGCCCGGCGGTCTGTTCGTCGGACTGGCTCTGTGCGGTCGGCAGAGAGAAGTCGGACAACAGCGCCTGGCGATAGAGCGGACTGCTGAAGCCATCCGAAGAGAACAGCCCCAGCTGGTAGCCCTGCTGGTTGAGCCCGGTGATGAGCGCGGCAGGGATACGCGATGACAGCACGCCGTCCATATAGCCAGGTGAAATGCCGTAGAACAGGCCAAAGATCCCGGCATCGGTTGAGTTACCGGAGCTCATGTGCTGAGTAAAGTTGATGTTCTTCTCGGCGAACTCCGCCAGGGCTGGCATCTGTTTCTCAAAGCGCGAGTAGTTCAGACCGTCGACGGTGATCAACAGGACGTTTTGCCCCTGACCCATGTCACGGTAGCGCAGATCGCTCAGCGGATATTGTACCGATACCGCTTCAGGATCCCCTTGTTCAATCAGGCGGCGCTGATACTCCTGGGCATCCAGCAGACCGTGTTTCTCCAGGAAACGACGAGCGGTCATCGGATAGGAGAGCGGCAGGTTCGCGCGCTGCATGGTGATGGGGCGGTAGAAGTTAGCGTCCGCCCAGATATACATAAAATGCGAGCCGATAAAGGCGACAAAAAAGAGGGCGGCCACCGGTTTGGCATAGCGACGGCGCCGCGTCAGGCTGCGCAGTTTTTGCCAGCTCCAGGTGGCAAACAGCATCTCAATCAGCAGGATAATCGGCACGCTGATAAACATCAGCTGCCAGTCGCGCGCCGTTTCGTTCTGGTCGGGATTGATCACCAGTTCCCAGACGACGGGATTAAGATGCAGGTGAAAACGGGTAAAGACTTCGCTGTCGATAAGCAGCAGCGTCATGCCTGCGGTGGCGAGGATAGCGGAGATAAACCGCATCAGCCGCTGTGACATGACGATAAACGTCAGCGGGAAGAGGATCAGTAAATAGGTGGAGAAGACCAGAAAGCTGAAATGGCCAATGACGCTTATCCAGGAGAAGACCCGTCCGGCAAGCGTCGTCGGCCAGTCGGCGACAAACAGATAACGACTGCCAAGCACCATCGCCAGCAGAATGTTAAACAGGGCAAACCAGTGCCCCCAGCTAACCATCTGGGAGACTTTTTCACGGTAGCGCTGACGATTCGTCACCATAAACTGTCGTTTGTTTCCCTTAGTGCGCCTGGTCGTCGTTAACCGAGGACTGTAAGGCCTGAGCGAAAGATTTCGCGATCGCCTGGCGCTGGGCCGGCGCAACGCTGGTATTGATAAGGTTAGTCACCATATTTCCCAGAACCATCAGGGAAAGGTCGGTCGGCGCCTTATGTTTTTCCAGTACGTTGAGCAGCTCACTGAGCATTTGTTCAACGTGTTCATCACTGTAGCGGGAGAGTTGTGGCATAAATCTAAATCTGTTTGTGGAGGAAAGGGCAACATATTACCGTAGCAACAGCTTTTTTTCCCCTTTTTTATCTTCGGTTGCATACATGACTGGGGGGTGGTTGAATACGGCCCGGTCTAAAAGGAGAGTTTAACATGAGTCTGGATATCAACCAGATTGCTCTGCACCAGCTTATCAAGCGTGATGAGCAAACCCTTGAGCTGGTGCTGCGCGATTCGTTACTGGAGCCGACGCCTACCGTTGTGGACATGATGGCGGAGCTGCATCGGGTTTACAGTGCCAAAAACAAAGCCTACGGCCTGTTCAGCGAAGAGAGCGAACTGGCGCAGGCGCTGCGCCAGCAGCGTCAGGGTGAAGACGATTTTCTCGCGTTCAGCCGGGCCGCCACCGGCCGCCTGCGCGATGAGCTGGCAAAATATCCGTTTGCCGACGGCGGCATCGTCCTGTTCTGCCATTATCGTTACCTGGCGGTCGAGTACCTGCTGGTGGCGGTGCTGAACAACTTAAGCAGCATGCGCGTCAACGAGCAGCTGGATATCAGCTCGACCCACTATCTGGACATCAACCACGCGGATATCGTGGCGCGCATCGATTTGACCGAATGGGAAACCAATCCTGAATCCACCCGCTATCTGACCTTCCTGAAAGGCCGGGTAGGGCGCAAGGTGGCCGACTTCTTTATGGATTTCCTCGGCGCCAGCGAAGGGCTGAATGCCAAAGCGCAGAATAAAGGTTTGCTGCAGGCGGTGGATGACTTCACCGCAGAAGCCGAGCTGGACAAAGCGGAACGCCAGAACGTGCGCCAGCAGGTTTATGCCTACTGCAACGAACAGCTACAGGCGGGCGAAGAGATTGAACTGGAATCGCTCTCCAAAGAGCTGGCGGGCGTCAGCGAGGTGAGCTTCCAGGACTTTACGGCGGAGAAAGGCTACGAGCTGGAAGAGAGCTTCCCGGCGGATCGCAGTACGCTGCGTCAGCTCACCAAATTTGCCGGTAGCGGCGGCGGATTAACCATCAACTTTGATGCCATGTTGCTCGGCGAGCGCATTTTCTGGGATCCGGCGACCGACACGCTGACCATTAAAGGCACGCCGCCAAATCTGCGGGATCAGCTGCAGCGTCGCACCTCTGGCGGCAAATAACGGCCATAAAAAAACCCCGCAATGCGGGGTTTTTTTTCGACAAGTTTGCGATTACGCGCGAACGAAGTCGATGTGAGTCAGTTTTGGCTTGAAAGCGTGACGCTGTACTGCCTGAGCTTTAACTTTCTCTTCTTTACCGTCAACAACCAGAGTCAGCACTTCGCTGTAGAATTCAGCGTTGTTCTGCATGTTCCACACTTTGTCGTGGTCCAGTTCGATTGCGACAGGAGCAGCTTCGCCGCCATAGATGATGGCCGGGAATTTGTTAGCTGCGCGCAGGCGGCGGCTCGCACCCTTACCCTGCTCTTTACGTACTTCTGCATTGATAGTGAACATTGATTTCTCTCTGTATAAAAAATCCTGCTACAGGCGACCCAGCAACAGGTGAGTGTTCTGCCTCACGGATGTGAAGCGGGCGGCATTTTATACTCAAATGGCTTTCACATCAATGAAAAGTCCCGCTATCCCCGCAATTCATTGGCACGGCGGAAGCGGCCCTCATAATCAAACACTTTTTCTCGCACCTGCCAGAACTGCCCTTTTTTCCGCGCCACCACAAAATCGGGGTGGCGCAGCAGCGGCTGTTGATGAACGATATCCGCCGCGGTGATCCAGCGCAGCGGCACGCCCGGCGTGCGGGTATGCGGGCGGATAAACAGCTGTTCAAAGGCGGTGCGTTGGGCGGGTGTGTGCAGACGGAAGCGCTCACTTACATCGGCGCCATCTTCATCGTAGTAGGTGATTTTGAGCCATTCGCCTTTGTCATCGGCACCGTGTGCCAGCGCCATCCCACTGCAGCGGAGCACCAGGGCGTCCTTCAGCTTCAGGGCCGCTTTCAGCATATCGTCGGGATCGACCAGCACCGCATCGCAGGTGCGGCAGCGGCGGGCGGCGATATCGTTCTCGGCGTTGCACTGGGGGCAGTTTTTAAAGCGGAAGCGATAGTCACACTGTTCGCGATGGCCCTCGTCATCTTCAAACCAGCCCTGGCAGCGACGGCCAAAGTGTTCGATTAGCGTGCCGTCGGCGGTGGTTTTACCCCAGAAGGTATTGGCAAAGCCGCAGGCGGGGCAAAACACCTGTACCGGCACGTTGTCACTTTTGCCTTTTGGCGTACCCACCTCCGGGGCATACAGGTCGTGCGGGTTCCCGGCATAATCCAGGATCAGGCAGTCGGTTTTCCCGGGGGCTAAGCGCAGGCCGCGGCCAACAATCTGCTGGTAAAGGCTGACGGATTCGGTCGGGCGCAGAATGGCAATCAGATCCACGTGCGGGGCATCAAAGCCGGTAGTAAGCACTGACACATTGACCAGATAGCGGAACTGCTGCGCCTTAAACGCCTCAATCAGCCGATCGCGCTCGCTGCCTGGCGTTTCGCCGGTGATAAGCCGGGCCTCGCTGGCGGGGAGCAGGCCGGTGATCTCCCGGGCGTGCTCCACGGTGGCGGCAAAAATCATCACCCCTTTACGCGTGGCGGCAAACTCCATGATCTGGCTGATGATATGCGGGGTAATACGATCCTGTTTTTTCAGCTCGCGGTTAAGATCCGCCTCGCTGAAGAGGCCGTTACTCTGCACCTGCAACCGGCTGAAATCATACTGCACCACCGGCATATCCAGCCGTTCCGGTGGCGTCAGGTAGCCATGTTTGATCATGTAGCGCAGCGGCAGCTCGTAAATGCAGTCGCGGAAGAGCGCCTTTTCATTGCCGCGCACCATGCCGTGGTAATGAAAGCGATAAATCCAGCCCTTACCGAGGCGGAACGGGGTGGCGGTAAGCCCCAGCAGGCGGATCTGCGGATTAACATTTTTCAAATGGGTCAGGATCTGCTGATACTGGCTATCGTCATCATCGCTGATACGGTGGCACTCATCGACAATCAGCAGGGAGAACTCGCTCTGGAATTTATCCAGATTGCGCGCCACCGACTGCACGCTGCCAAAGACCACTTTACCGTGGCTCTCTTTACGCTGTAGGCCGGCGGCAAAAATATCAGCCTCCAGACCCAGCGCCAGATATTTGGCATGGTTCTGCGCCACCAGCTCTTTGACGTGCGCCAGCACCAGCACGCGGCCCCGGGCCAGGCGCGCCAGCTCGGCGATCACCAGACTTTTGCCCGCGCCGGTGGGCAGGACAATGGCCGCCGGTTCTTTATGCTGACGAAAGTGGGCGAGGGTAGCGTCCACGGCTTCCTGCTGGTAGGGGCGAAGTGTAAAGGTCATGGGGTCTCGGTTTGGTTATCTCGCTCATATTATGCCACGAAACTTTTTCCCTTGAGTGGCGCACAGAGCCCGTTATACTGGACTGTTCCTGACTGCTTCTTTTCCGGACGCATTGTCCGGCTCCTGGCACCTGTAAGGTTTAAAATATTTCATGCGACTTGATAAGTTTATCGCTCAGCAACTCGGCGTAAGCCGCGCTATTGCCGGGCGTCTGATCCGCGGCAGCCACGTTACCGTGGATGGCGACATTGTGCGAGACAGCGCGTTTAAACTCCAGCCTGAGCATCAGGTGGAGTATGAAGGCAACTCGCTGACCCAGCAGAACGGCCCGCGCTACTTCATGCTCAATAAACCGCAAGGCTATGTCTGCTCCACCGAAGACCCCGACCATCCCACCGTGCTCTATTTTCTCGATGAGCCGGTCGCTCACAAACTGCATGCTGCCGGGCGTCTGGATATCGACACCACCGGCCTGGTGCTGATGACCGACGACGGTCAGTGGTCACACCGCATCACCTCACCGCGCCACCATTGCGAAAAGACCTACCGGGTGACGCTGGAAAATCCGGTGAGCGACAGTACGGCAGAGCAGTTCGCCCACGGCGTCCAGCTGCATAATGAAAAAGATCTGACCAAACCCGCCGTGCTGGAAGTTATTACCCCAACCGAAGTGCGTCTGACCATCAGTGAAGGGCGCTATCATCAGGTGAAGCGCATGTTTGCCGCCGTGGGAAATCACGTGGTCGGTCTGCATCGCGAACGGATCGGGGCTATCGCTCTCGACCCGGACCTTGAGCCAGGCGAATACCGCCCGTTGACGGAAGAAGAAATTGCCAGCGTTGGCCTCTCTTCACGCTAATTTCAGGAGTTAATTGTGACCACCAGGCCACACTCGTCGTTCAGCATTGTTTTTATTCTTGGCCTGCTGGCCATGCTGATGCCGCTGTCCATCGACATGTATCTGCCCGCACTGCCGGTGATCGCCGAGCAGTTTGGCGTGCCGGCAGGCAGCGTACAGATGACTCTCAGCAGCTATATTCTCGGTTTTGCCCTCGGTCAGCTGCTTTACGGGCCAATGGCCGACAGCCTGGGGCGCAAACCGGTGGTGCTGGGCGGTACGCTGGTATTCGCCGGCGCGGCGATGGCCTGCGCGATGGCGCAATCTGTCGATTACCTTATTGTGATGCGTTTCTTCCACGGCCTGGCGGCTGCGGCAGCAAGCGTGGTCATCAATGCCCTGATGCGCGATATCTACCCGAAGGAGGAGTTCTCCCGCATGATGTCATTCGTCATGCTGGTGACCACCGTCGCGCCGCTGGTGGCGCCGATGGTCGGGGGAGCGGTGCTGGTCTGGTTTAGCTGGCACGCTATTTTCTGGATCCTGGCGCTGGCGGCCCTGCTGGCCTCGGCAATGATCTTCTTCTTTATTAAAGAGACCCTGCCTGCACAACACCGGCAGAAGTTTCATATTCGCACCACGCTTGGCAACTTTGCCTCGCTGTTTCGCCATAAGCGCGTGCTGAGCTACATGCTGGCCAGCGGTTTCAGCTTTGCCGGGATGTTCTCATTCCTCAGCGCCGGGCCGTTTGTCTACATTGAGCTTAACCATGTCTCACCGCAGCAATTTGGCTACTATTTCGCGCTGAACGTGGTATTCATCTTCGTGCTGACGATGATCAACAGCCGCTTCGTGCGCCGGGTAGGGGCGCTGAATATGTTCCGTATCGGGCTGTGGATCCAGTTTGTGATGGCGGTGTGGATGGTGGTAACCGCTTACTTTGATATCGGATTCTGGGCGCTGGTAATCGGTATTGCGGCCTTTGTTGGCTGTATATCGATGGTCTCGTCCAACGCTATGGCGGTCATCCTCGACGAGTTCCCGCATATGGCCGGTACCGCCTCTTCACTGGCGGGGACCTTCCGCTTTGGTATCGGCGCCATTGTCGGCGCGTTGCTTTCACTGGCGACGTTTAACAGCGCCTGGCCGATGCTCTGGTCAATCGCGCTGTGCGCCACCGGCTCGATTCTTTTCTGCCTTTATGCCAGCCGGCCAAAGAAATTGGTGAAATGATGCACAAAAAAGGGCCCTGTCGGGGCCCTTTTTTGATGCAGGTCAATTAAAAGGCGGTTCTTTGACCTCTTGTTTGTTTCTTTTATGTAAAATCTATTTGTGTAAATAGTCACATCTTTGTAGTTAAAAAGGTTGTGTTAGATCACAGAAACGGGTACATATAGCGCCGCTATAAACCTGAAACACCGTCAGAAAGCCCTGAAAAACAAGGCCCCTGCACCCATGAATAGTGGGTGTAAGCGTTTTCTTATTAAAAACAGAGCAGGCGGTTAATGTTGTGTTACTATAAATGTAAATAGATTGTGAAGTAAATTTGCTTCCGGGGAATAAACGTGAATACATTACAGCTCTCAATTGTGCATCGCTTGCCGCAGAGCTATCGCTGGTCGGCGGGTTTTGCAGGCTCGAAGGTTGAACCGATTCCGCAAAGTGGAACAACCCCTGATAATTGTCTGGTGGCGCTCAAACTGCTGAGCCCGGAAGAGGGCAACGCATGGCCGCTGATGGAAAAGCTGAGCCAGGCATTGACGGACATTGAGCTTTACAGCTCGGTGCTGGAGTGCGAAGGCGAGCCGTGCCTGTTCGTGAAAAGCCAGGATGAGTTTGCAGCAACCTGCCGCCTGAAAAACGTCGGTGTGGCTATCGCCGAGCCTTTTTCTGGCCAGAATCCTTTCTGAGCGTCAGCGTAACGCTAACAGCTGACGCGTATACTCCTGCGTCGGCGCGGCAAACACGCGCTGACAGTCTCCCTGCTCGACCACCTCTCCCTGACGTAACACAATCACCTGGTGACATAGCGCACGTACCACCTGCAAATCGTGGCTGATGAAAATATAGGCCAGACGGTGTTTTCGCTGTAAATCTTTTAGCAGCGCCAGGATTTGCGCCTGCACGGTTTTATCGAGGGATGAGGTCGGCTCATCCAGAATTATCAACTCCGGGCGCAAAATCAGCGCCCGGGCAATGGCGATCCGCTGGCGCTGGCCGCCGGAAAAGGCGGCGGGGTAACGATGCCGGGTCTGCGGGTCGAGCCCCACTTCGCCCATTACCCGAATGACCTCCTCTTCACGCGCCTGCAGGCTCAGGCCAGGCTGGTGTACCCGCAGCCCCTCCTCAATGATCTGCTGCACGTTGAGGCGCGGGTTAAGAGAAGAGTTAGGATCCTGAAAAACCACCTGCATCCGGTGGCGGACGGGCAACATCTGGCGGCGATCCCACTCATGCAGGGGTTTGTCGTCAAACAGGATCTCCCCCTTCGAGGCGATCAGGCGTAACAGCGCCATCCCGGTGGTGCTCTTGCCGGAGCCAGACTCACCCACCAGCCCCAGGGTCTCACCCGGGCGCAGGGTAAAGCTGACGTTGTTCAGCACCTGCTTGTTATCCACCACCCGGCGCAGGATGCCTTTACGTAGCGGAAACGCCACCGAGAGATCCTTGACCCGCAGCAGCGGCTGAACATCTTGCGGCAGCGGGACGGGATCCCCTGCGGGCTCGCTGTTGAGCAGGCGTTGGGTATAGGGATGCTGCGGTGCGGCAAGCAGCGGCGCGGCGCGGTTCTGCTCCACGCAGCGACCGTTCTGCATCACCGCCACCTGGTCGGCCAGCTTTTTCACAATGCTGAGATTGTGGGTGATAAACAGCAGGCTCATGTTCAGCTCGTCGCGCAGCTCGCGTAATAGCTGCAGGATCTGCGCCTGCACCGTAACATCCAGCGCGGTGGTGGGCTCATCGGCGATCAGCAGTTCCGGACGGGTCAACAGCGCCATGGCAATCATCACCCGCTGGCGCTCACCGCCCGAAAGCTGGTGCGGGTAATCGGCAAGCCGTTTTGCGGCGTTGCGGATCCCGGTGCGTTCGAGACAATCCAGCATCTCTCCGCGAGCCGCCTCTTTACGCATACCGCGATGCAGGGAAAGCACCTCGTAGAGCTGTTTTTCAAGAGTATGGAGCGGATTCAGCGACACCATCGGCTCCTGAAAGATCATGGCGATCTTATTGCCGCGCACCCCGCGCAGCGTGCGCTCGTCAGCATGGAGCAGGGACTGGCCGTGAAACAGGATATCGCCCTGGGGATAGACCACCGGCGGGGCGGGGAGCAGACGCAGGATCGACAGGGCGGTGACGCTCTTTCCGGAACCCGACTCGCCGACCAGCGCCAGCGTCTCGCCGGCGTCAATTTTCAGGGAGATATCATTCACCACGGTGCGTAGCTCGCCCTGCTGGCGAAAAGCAACGGAGAGCGCGTCGATGTGAAGTAAAGGCTGCGTCATCTTAAACCGCCTTATTTGGATCAAAGGCGTCGCGTACCGCTTCGCCAATAAAAATCAGCAATGAGAGCAGCACAGCAACGGAGAGGAAGGCGGTGATCCCAAGCCACGGTGCCTGGAGGTTATTTTTGCCCTGCAACAGCAACTCCCCCAAAGAAGGCGAGCCCAGCGGCAGGCCGAAGCCGAGAAAATCGAGCGAGGTGAGGGTGGTAATAGAGCTGCACAGAATAAACGGCAGGAAGGTGAGGGTGGCGACCATCGCATTAGGCAACATGTGGCGGAAAATGATCCCGCGATCGCTTACCCCCAGCGCCTGGGCGGCGCGAATGTAGTCGAAGTTGCGGGTGCGCAGAAACTCCGCCCGCACCACGCCTACCAGCGCCATCCAGCCAAACAGCACCGTGATAGCCAGTAGCCACCAGAAGTTAGGCTGCACCACGCTTGAGAGCAGAATAATTAAAAACAGCGTTGGCATGCCGGACCACACTTCGATAAACCGCTGTCCCCAGAGATCAATCTTGCCGCCGTAATAGCCCTGGATCGCCCCGGCCAGCACTCCCATGACGCTGGAAAACAGGGTCAGCAGCAGGCCAAACAGTATAGAAATGCGGGTACCGTACAGAATACGCGCCAGTACATCGCCGCCGTTGGCATCGGTACCCAGCCAGTTTTGTACCGAGGGTGGCGACGGGAACGGGGTGGTAGTGGCAAAGTTAATGCTGTTGGCGCCAAAGCGGACCGGCGTCCAGAGCACCCAGCCGTGCTCATTCAATTGCGCCTGTAGCCACGGGTCCTGATAATCCGCCTCGGTGGCAAAGGGGCCGCCAAAGTCGCTCTCGCTGTAATTCTTGAAAACCGGCACGTACCAGCGATCGTTAAAGTGCACCAGCAGCGGTTTGTCGTTGGCAATGATCTCCGAACAGAGGCTCAGCGCAAAAAAGAGGGCGAAAATCCATAGCGACCAGTAGCCGCGGCGGTTGTGACGAAAGCGAGCCCAGCGGGCCTGGTTGACGGGGCTTAAGCGCAGCATCAGCGACCCTCAAAATCAATACGCGGATCGACCAGCGTATAGCAGATATCACTGAGGATATTCAGCAGCAGGCCAATCAGGGTGAAAATATAGAGCGTGCCAAACATCACCGGGTAATCCCGCGAGACGGTGGCCTCGTAGCCCAGAAGACCCAGGCCGTTAAGGGAGAACATCACCTCAATTAACAGGGAGCCGGTAAAGAACATGCTGATAAAGGTGGCCGGGAAACCGGCGATGACCAGCAGCATGGCATTGCGAAAAATATGTTTCCACAGGATGCGTCGCTCGCTCACCCCCTTCGCGCGGGCGGTGACCACGTACTGCTTGCGGATCTCATCGAGAAAGGCGTTTTTGGTCAGCATGGTCAGGGCCGCAAAGCCGCCGATCACCGTCGCCAGCACCGGCAGGGTAATGTGCCACAGGTAGTCGGTTATCTTTTTGTACCACGGCAGGCTGCTGAAATCGGTCGAGACCAGCCCGCGCAGCGGGAAGAGATCGAAGTAGCTACCCCCGGCGAAAAAGACGATCAGCAGGACGGCAAACAGGAATGCCGGAATGGCATAGCCAATAATAATGAAGGTGCTGCTCCAGATGTCGAACCGGCTGCCATTATCCATCGCCTTACGAATACCTAACGGAATGGAGACCAGATAGATGATCAGCGTTCCCCATAGCCCCAGGGTAATGGAGACCGGCAGGCTCTCTTTGATCAGATGCAGCACCGACGCGCTGCGAAACAGGCTGTCGCCAAAATCGAAGCGCAGATAGTCGCCCAGCATTTTGAAGTAGCGCTCATGGATCGGTTTGTCGAAGCCGTACCGCTGGGTGATCTCGGCGATCACCTCCGGATCGAGCCCGCGCCCGCCGCGATAGTGGCTCTCATTGATATTGCCGACCCCGGTGCGGGCGTGGCTGGCGCGCATGCCCGCATCGCCTCCGCCGGGCATCGTCCCGCTGTTACCAAACTCGATGGCGGCAATCGCCTGATCCACCGGGCCGCCTGGAGCAATCTGCACGATAAAAAAGTTGATGGTGATGATCGCCCACAAAGTGGGGATCACCAGCAGTAAACGACGAAGTAAATATGCGCCCATTGCGTATCCTTAACGCCGTTCGGCGGGTAATTTCGCCGCTTTGTTAACGTCATACCACCAGGTATCAAACCCGAGAGAATAAATCGGGCGCTGGGCGGGAAGGGCGAACTTATCCCAGCGGGCGACCCTGTCTTCCCCCATAAACCACATGGGCAGCATGTAATAGTTCCAGGTCAGAACCCGATCCAGCGCCCGGCCAAGCGGTACCAGTCTGGCTTTATCCCCCTGCGCGGCGACGATCTGCGCAATCAACTTATCCACCGCCGGGTTTTGCACCCCCGGTGAATTGTAGGTGGAATCAATGTACTGAGAGGCCCAGGAGATCTGCAGATCGCTGCTCGGCCACGGCATGGCCCGCCACAGGCGCGGCATCATATCGTAATCGCGGTTGCGCATCCGGTTGGTGATCTGTGAATTATCCACCTGGCGGATATTCATGGTAATGCCCAGCCGCGCCAGGTTGTGCTGGAACGGCAGTACCCACTGATTGTTGCCCCCGGAAGCCAGCAGCAGTTCAAAACTGAGCGGTTTGCCGGTTTGCTTATTGACCCGCTGTTTATTTCGGATGACCCAGCCCGCCTCGTCCAGTAGCTGGCTGGCTTTCAGCAGATTGTTACGATCAAAGCCGTCGCCTTTCGAGACGGGGGGCTGAAAGAGAGTCGTAAACACTTCCGGGGGAACTGCATCTTTTAATGGGTCGAGGAGCGTCAGCTCCGCGGCATCCGGGTAGCCCTGCGCGGCATACTCGGTATTCTGGAAATAGCTGTTGGCACGGCTGTAGGCGCCATAAAAGAGCGCTTTGTTCATCCACTCAAAATCGAAGGCGAGGGTGATGGCCTGGCGCACGCGGCGGTCGGTAAATACCGGGCGCTGAATATTAAACGCCAGCCAGCGCGTATCCTGGGCGGAATCATTTTTAAAGGACTCCTTTACGATATAGTGGCGGTCAAAATTCTTCCCGGTGTAGCGGGTGGCCCAGTTTTTGGCGCTGCTCTCTACCCGCATATCAAAGGCACCCGCTTTAAAGGCTTCAAAGGCCACGTTGTCATCCAGATAGTAGTCGTAGCGCAGGGTGTCGAAATTCCAGCGGCCCCGGTTTACCGGCAGGTTTGCCGCCCAGTAATCTTTTACCCGGGAATAAATCACATATTGCCCCATCCGCCAGCGAGTGATGCGATACGGGCCGCCTGCCAGCGGTGGGGTGGAGAGCGGATCGCTGAGCTTATGATCTTTCCAGAACTTTTCCGGCATTACCGGCAGGGTGAGCAGGCTCAGCATGTCCTCTTTATTGGGGCTGGCAAGGGTAATGCGCACCGTCAACGGCGCGATGGCCGTTACCGTCGCCCCTTTGTAGACCAGCCGGAACTGGGGGACGCCCTCGGTCATAAATTTGTGAAAGGTGAAGGCAACATCGCTGGCCTTGACCGGCGTACCGTCGTGAAACCGCGCCTGCGGGTTGATTGTCAGCTCCATCCAGGAGAAATCATCGGCATAGCGGGCGGTCTCGGCCACCAGCGGATAATAGCTGCCGGGCTCGTCGTCTGAGGTGGTAAAGAGGGTGTCGTAGAGGGCGTCGGTTCTTTCTGCCGCCACGCCGCGCAGCGCATAACGGTTGAAATTATCGAAGGTGCCAATTGCCGCCAGGGTCACAGCGCCCCCTTTAGGCGCGGCAGAATTGACGTAATCGTAGTGATCGAAATTGATGGCATATTTTGGCTCGCCAATAACCGCGAAGGCGTCGCTCTCTTTAATGGTTTGCGCCTGACTGAACCCGCTCATTAACGCCACCATCAGCACCACAATGCGCACTATCATTACGCTACGTTTTCCTTCTCTGTTCGGCCCGGGCAAGATACCTGAATAATAAGTGACGTAGCGGTGGTTGGGCAATTATTCGCGATCAAGGTGAATATCAGGTTGCCAGTTCAGGAATTGCTCCAGGGGCAGGGGTCGGCTTATCCAGTAGCCCTGCAGCAGATTGACGTCGTGATCGCGCAGCCATTTCGCCTGCTCGGGGGTTTCGACACCTTCGGCGACGGTCACCATATTCAGCCGCCGCGCCAGGGTCAGCACCGCATCCAGTACCGGCGAGGTGACAGTTTCCATCCCGATAGCATTCACGAAACCCCGGTCGATTTTGAGGTAGTCCATAGTAAAACGCTCAAGGTAGATCAGGGCGCTGTGTCCGGTGCCAAAATCATCCACGGCGATTTCAAAACCTTCCAGATGCAGCCACTCAAACAGCTTTGTCGCTTCCCGTTGATTGAGCATGTCGCGCTCGGTAATTTCGAGCACAATCTGGAAATGATCCGGCGGCAGCGAGGCGGCAAATTTGCGCATGTCATCTTTAAAGCTCTCGGCGTGCAGATGGCCTGGCGAAATGTTAATGCCCAGCTTGGAGCCTGGCGGCAGCCGTTTCGCTAACGCCGGTGCGTCGCGCAGGATCAGATCGAAAAGGTGCAGCGTCAGCGGCACAATCAGTTGCTGGGCCTCTGCAAAGTTAATAAAGGCATCCGGCGGGATCGCCCCCGCGCCGGGATGCTGCCAGCGCATCAACACCTCCACGCCCCGCATCTGCAAATCGCTGGCACCTACCACTGGCTGGTAGACCACATGAAACTGATTCTGCTTAATGCCGGTCAGGATCTCTTTACGCGGGTTGGCGCGCATCATTAGCCAGTAGAAGCAGAGTACCCCGATGCTGGAACCGCACAACAGACCAAACAGTAGTGCAAAGACCAGATCTTCCATCGTCCAGCTTTCGGCGTAGAGATTAACGGTGAGCGGCAGTCCTTCGATTTTGCTTGAGCGCGCAGGGCGCTCTTTTAGCTCCGAAACGTGGGTGATGCGGTTTGAATAGGTCGAAAAAACCGTATCGCCAATGATCAGAGAAATACCGGCAAACTCATCCTGGCGGGCGGTGTAGAGCAGATAAGGGGTCAGGTTGAGGTTAATGGAGGTAAATATCCCCCCATCTTTCATCAGCAGATTACGATGCCACAACACAATGGCCGGTTTTTTCGGCATCATTGGCGTACCCGGCAGCAGGGCCATATCTACCGCTTTAGTTGCGTCGATTTTCGGCACCAGTTCGCTGAGCGGGACATGCATCGGCCCGGTTGCTGATGAGCAGAAGGCCATTTTATCTTTCACCAGCAGAAAGGCGCGGACGTTCAGGCTGAATGACGCGCGGGAGGTGAGTTCAGATCGTACATCCTGGCACTCGCTGAGCGTCAGTGGCTGTAATTCATCAACAGAAACGCGCAGCTCTTTAAAATAACTTTCGATGTAGTCATGGAGGTCTTTAATCAGGTTATCGTATTTCACTGCACGTTTATGGTAACTGAAAAAAAACTGCATACCGCCGCAGAGCAGGGCGACGATAAGAGCTGAAAGTACGCTGAGCATCAGCACCTTTCGGCGGGAAGATAAATGGCGGGTAAACATAAACGTTATGGAATCCTGATTTGCCGCCCGCATTATCATGACGGCTAAACTCACGCAACGATAAAACTATAACCTGGAACGAGCCGTCCAGAATTATCGCGTCCTGCGATAAAAAAAAAGCACTGCCATAGCAGTGCTTTTTTCCATGCTGTCAGTCAAGGGAAACGGACAGCACAGGCGGTTAACTGCGAGTCAGTACACGACGCGCTTCATTATAGCGCTTTTTCCAGTATGGCTCGTTCATACTGGAGATCGTCACACCACTGCTGGTGGACGCGTGGACAAACTGGTCGTTACCAATATAGATGCCGACATGACGGCCGGTTGAACCCGCACGGAACAGAACTAAATCGCCGGTACGTAAGCTGTTACGTGAAATCGATTTGCCCATTTCCTGTTGTTCATAGGTTGAACGCGGAAGTTCTAAACCAAACTGTTCGCGGAAGGTACGCTGTACGAAACCGGAACAATCAATGCCTTTACGTGTTTCGCCGCCCAGGCGATAGCGCACGCCCTTCCAGCTGGCATACTGGTCCATTAATCGGGATTTGATATCCAGATTGCTGACCATTTTTTCAAATTCATCCTGAGAAGCTTGCAGTGAAGAGGCGTCTTCTGACCCCACAACACGCGTCTCAGGATGCATATTCTTTGCGGTGTTCGATGCGCTACAAGCTGAAAGCAGAACCGCGACTGCAATCGCCGGGATTACCCGTGAGAAGTATCTCAAGATCGGTTGAGATTTGACCATGTTGTTTATTTTCCCTTGAAGTCCTTAACGACAAATATCGTTATAAAAAATGCCAAGCGAGACGAGACTAAATACCTGCGCACTATCAGACAATTCTTTATGGTCAAATCTGTGGCGAATCGCACAAATTTATTTACAACGATAATAATTGTGGCGCTGAGGTAAAACGAGTCTGAGATTACCTGATTGAGGCGGGTAATGCGAGTAAAAATACGCACTTTTTTTATAAGTAATTGTGATAGTAAAAGTACGTTGACAGGAGAGTGGTCGGGCAGGGTAATTTAGGTTAAGTTCTGTACAACGCATTAATTTCTAACGTGATTAATGTGACAGGAAGATGACAAAGGCGCTGAAATCGAGGGGGAAATCTATCAGGGATCGGTAATGATCCCTGATGGTTATTGTTAATTTCTGTTAGTAACTTGTTTCGAATTTGTTTTATTGCCGGGCAGATAACGATTAAAGAAGGCGATTAAACGCTCACTCAATGGGGTCATCAGGCACCACGGAAGACCAATCAACGCCACCGAAAGCGACCCGACGGCAATATCAGTGAACCAGTGCGCACCGATCATTACCCGAGGGAATGCGAAAACCACAAAAATAATCAGGGCTAATGCGAAAGTCTTATGCCCGAAATAACGCCACATAAAAGCGCTGAAAATAAGCAGCATCATTCCGTGATCGCCTGGGAAACTGTCTTTAGAGGCATCTTTTGTGGAAATATGCAGCAATTCACTGACGCGATAAATATCCGGGAAAAATAGCGTCGGACTTGAGCGTTTCACCGGTATTAAGGCCTGCGCCAGCTGGTTCAGCACCACCGCGGTCAGTAGCATCACCAGGCCGATCATCAGAATACGGCGACGCCCGGCGGGACTCTCTTTTCGCCAGAACGTCAGCATCAGATAACCCATCGCCAGCAGCGAGCAGCCGTCAAAGGCACGGTTATTGGTGATCGCCACCAGCCACAGGAAGGCGCGGCTCTCTCCCAGCTGCCGGTTAAAGAAGTGGAATATGCCGCTATCCAGCGGGAACCAGAAACCGTGGTTGACCGGCAGATACCAGGATAAAAAGAGCGCCACACCGGCGACATTAAGCAATAAAATGGGGAAAAGTCGGGTTTTCATCATCACGCCGTAAGTAATTCAATCAGGGCAACGTTAGTTCCCCGAACTTAAACGAAGCTTCAACAAGCTCGACTGTAAGGCATTCCAGTCGGTGTTAACCGCACTAATTAACTCTATTCGGCTGTCCGGCGGCGCCACGCCCTGCGTTTCGATGAAGAAATCTTCCCCCTGACGATTAATCCGTACCAGCCCATCGGGGGTACGCATTACCCCTTTCACCCGTTCAACCGGGGCAAGCCGCGCCCACTCCAGTAAACCGATGGTATCGAAGCAGGTGTCGGCGTCAAAGACCCAGCCACAGGCCTGATGCCCCTGGCCGCTGTTCAGGCTGCGACGCCAGCGCTGGTGCGCAGGCAGACTCAGTGCCGCCAGACCCTGTTTTTCGCCGTGGCTGTGGGAATGGGCTGCGCTGGCGGGCAATTCAGCAAGATTACGCCGCGGCAGGTCGAGCAGGGCATTGTCCACACTTCCCTGGGTGGTGTGCGCAATCTGACGCTCGCCGCCAAAGTGCTGCCACCAGAGTTCCAGCGCAGCGCGGCTTTCCGGGGTGGCGCGGTCCTCTTTATTGGCAATGATGATGTCGGCGGCGGCCAGCTGATCGCGGAAATTCTCGTTCTGGACAAACTTTTCGTCCAGCAGCTGACGGGGATCGAGCAGGCACAGGGTGGCGCGTAAATCGATCCACGGCTCATAGACCGGGGCGGTCAGCAGGTCGAGGATCTGCTTTGGGTGACCGAGCCCGGTAGGTTCAATCAAGAGCCGGTCGGGCTTGCCCTGTCGCAGCAGGGTATTCAGCCCCACCTGCATCGGCAGGCCGTTGACACAGCACATGCATCCCCCTGGGATCTCCTTTATCAGCGCCCCGTTATCGGCCATCAACGCGCCATCAATGCCGATCTCGCCAAATTCATTGACCAGCACGGCCCACTTTTCGTCAGGATCTTTATTGGCCAGCAGGTGCAGTATTGACGTGGTTTTCCCGCTGCCGAGAAAACCGGTAATGAGGTTGGTTTTAGTCACAGGTGCTCCAGGGTGATAAATGTAATGCTATAACAATTATCAATAATCCTGGCGGAAAAGAACAGCATTGGGAAGGGGAAGGGCGAACGGAAGACTTCCCGCTCGCCTTAAGCGCAATAAAGGTTAAAGCGACAGCGTGTCGATAATCGCCTGGCGCGCGCCCGACTGGCTGATACGCTGGTAAGCCTGGGTGATGGCCTCCACGAACCGGGGTTCCTGAGGCAGGTCGTGGCCAAAAATTTCATTCAGCGCCAGCAGGGCGGTCACGCGCTCCTCCTCGCTGCTGGTCTCGATGATGGCGCGAATTTTATCGCTTAGCGGATCGCGCACGTCAATGGCATTGCCCGCATCATCCACGCCGCTGACGTAGCGCATCCACCCGGCGACTCCCAGCGCCAGCAGTGGCCAGGCGGTGTCACGCTGAAGGTGGAGGCGGATACTCTCCAGCATTCGCTGCGGCAGTTTCTGGCTGCCATCCATCGCAATCTGCCAGGTGCGGTGTTGCAGTGCCGGGTTGGCGAAGCGATCAATCAGGCTGTCGGCGTAGGCGATCAGATCCACCCCGGTGATGCGCAGCGTCGTCGCCTGTTCGTTAAGCATCAGACGACGGGCGGCGTCACGCAGCGCGCTGTCGGCCATGCAGTCATTAATATGGGCGAAACCGGCCAGATAGCCGAGATAAGCGAGGAAAGAGTGGCTGCCGTTGAGCATGCGCAGCTTCATCTGCTCCCAGGGGAGGACGTCCTGCACCATCTGTACTCCGGCCACTTCCCACTCCGGGCGGCCGGCAACAAAGTTATCTTCGATCACCCACTGAATAAACGGCTCGCAGCTAATGGCGCACGGATCCTCGACGCCCACTTCGCGGGCGATTTCCGCAAGGGAGTCGTCGGTGGCGGCGGGTACGATCCTGTCCACCATCGTGCCCGGGAAGCTGACGTTGGCGGCGATCCACTCCGCCAGCTCTGGCGAGCGCTTGTGGGCCATCCCCAGCACCGCATTTTTCACCACGTGGCCGTTGTCCGGAATGTTATCGCAGGAAAGCACGCTGAACGGCGCCAGGCCGCGCTCGCGGCGGCGGTGCAGGGCTTCGACCAGGATACCCGGCGCCGAGTGCGGCGCATCCGGGTACTCCAGATCGTGAATAATACGCTCGTTGCGGGTATCCAGCTTGCCGGTGGCCGGATCGATGCAGTAACCCTTTTCCGTGATGGTCAGGGAGACGATCGCTACCTGCGGCTCGCAAAACTTCTCAATAATGGCCGCCAGCGAATCGAGTTTAGCGTTCAGGCATTCATGTACCGCCCCGACGATAATCGGTTGATTTCCGTCGGCGCCTTTTTCCAGCACCGTAAAGAGATGATCCTGCGCGCGCAGCTGGCTCATCAGCGTATCGCCGCTAAACAGGCTAATCTCACAGATCCCCCAGTTGCCGCCTTTGGCGTTGAGCACCCGGTCGGTCAGGAGGGCCTGATGGGCGCGATGAAAGGCGCCAAAGCCGAAATGGACGATACGGGAGCGTAACGCCTGGCGATCGTACTGCGGCTGCAACACGTGAGCGGGTAGCGCGGTGGTGGCAATTGTCTTCATGAAATAAACACCTGATTAACCATTAATTAACAAGGTGAGTGTAAAGTTATATGACAGCAAATTGAATTGGTAAGCCGTAAATATCCGGGAACTGTGAGATGGATCAATCAATATTGCGAGGCGAGTTGACCTGTTTCCGCATGCATGTATGGTAGTCGTCATCACATGACGAAATATTGGTATAACAACTTTAGAGGGTGAATCGATGGAACAAACCTGGCGTTGGTACGGACCCAATGATCCTGTTTCGCTTGATGACGTGCGTCAGGCTGGCGCAACGGGCGTTGTCACCGCGCTGCACCATATTCCTAACGGTCAGGTGTGGCCGGTAGAAGAGATCAAAGCGCGTCAGGCGCTGCTGGCCGAAAAAGGACTCACCTGGTCGGTAGTGGAGAGTATTCCGGTTCACGAAGAGATTAAAACCCACTCCGGCGACTATCAGACCTGGATCGCCAACTACCAGCAGAGCATTCGCAACCTCGCGGCCTGCGGCATTGATACCGTGTGCTACAACTTTATGCCCATCCTTGACTGGACGCGTACCGACCTCGAATATCAGCTGCCGGATGGTTCAAAGGCGCTGCGTTTTGACCAGATCGCCTTTGCCGCGTTCGAGCTGCACATCCTGAAGCGTGAAGGCGCAGCGGCTGACTACACTGCAGAAGAGCAGCAGCAGGCGCAGGCGTGGTTCGATGCGGCAAGCGAAGCGGATATCGAAAAGCTGACCCGCAATATCATCGCTGGTCTGCCGGGGGCGGAAGAGGGCTACACCCTCGACCAGTTCCGCGCGCGCCTGGCGGAGTATGGCAACATCGACAAAGCCCAGCTGCGGGAAAATATGGCCGTCTTCCTGCGCGCTATTGTGCCGGTAGCGGAAGAGGTGGGTGTGCGTCTGGCCGTTCACCCGGACGATCCACCGCGTCCTATCCTGGGCCTGCCGCGTATCGTCTCCACCATTGAGGATATGCAGTGGCTGAAAGAGACGGTCGACAGCATCAGCAACGGCTTCACCATGTGTACCGGCTCCTACGGCGTGCGGGCCGACAACGACCTGGTGCAGATGATTGAAACCTTTGGCGACCGCATTCACTTTACCCACCTGCGGGCAACCTGCCGGGAAGAGAATCCGAAGACCTTCCACGAAGCGGCGCACCTCGGCGGTGACGTGAATATGGTGGCAGTCGTGGATGCCATTCTCCGTGAAGAGAAGCGCCGTAAGCAGGCGGGAGATCTGCGTCCTATTCCATTCCGTCCGGATCACGGGCATCAGATGCTGGACGATCTGCGTAAGAAAACCAACCCGGGTTATTCGGCCATTGGCCGTCTGAAAGGGATGGCGGAAGTGCGCGGCGTGGAGCTGGCGCTGAAGATGACCAAATATCCTGAGCTTCTTTAACCGGTATTGCCGGGTGGCGGCTTCGCCTTACCCGGCCTACAAAAGCAGACACAAAAAAACCGGCTCAATGGCCGGTTTTTTTGTAGGCCCGGTAAGCGTAGCGCCACCGGGCAAAACAGCCCGCACTTAGTCAGCACGACCCATATAGCGTTTTTCTTCGATATGGATACGAATTTTCTCGCCTGCGGAGAGGTATTCCGGCACCTGCACAACCAGACCGGTGGTCAGGGTCGCCGGTTTGTTACGTGCAGACGCGGATGCGCCTTTAATGCCCGGTGCGGTTTCCACGATCTCCAGATCGACGGTCTGCGGCAGCTCCAGCGCCAGCAGAACGCCATCCCAGGTCAGAACCTGCATGTCGGGCATGCCGCCTTCCGGAATAAACAGCAGCTCTTCTTCAATCTGATCTTTGGTGAAGATGTATGGCGTGTAGTCTTCTTTATCCATAAAGACGTATTCGTTGCCATCAACATACGAGAAATCGACATAGCGACGGGTCAGGGTAACGGTATCCACGATATCGTCGCCTTTGAAACGCTCTTCAACTTTCAGACCGGTACGTACATCGGCGAAACGCATTTTGTACAGCGTTGCTGCGCCACGGGCGCTGGGTGCCTGAATATCGATGTCTTTTACAATCAGCAATTTGCCGTTGTAATTCAGCACCATACCTTTCTTAATTTCGTTCGCTCTTGGCATTGCAGTAATCCTGTTAACGGGAAGGTCAAAAATATCGCGTCAAAGTACTCGCGCGCGGCATTTCAGGCAAGTGGATTTCGTGGCTTTTGCTATCAATACGTAAAAGGTGTTACTGTGCCCGTCACGCCCGCGGGAGCGGCTTTCTTTCAGGTAAAGTACGAATATGGATTGCCGTCCGGACTGCGGAGCATGTTGCACCGCCCCCTCCATCACCAGCCCCATTCCCGGGATGCCCAACGGCAAGCCTGCCAATACCCCCTGCGTGCAGCTGGACGCGCAACAGCGCTGCAAAATTTTCGGCTCGAGCTCGCGCCCGAAAGTGTGTGCTGGCCTGCAGCCGTCGCGGGAGATGTGCGGCGATACGCGCGGCCAGGCCATGACCTGGCTGCTCGAACTCGAGACGCTTACCGCGCCTTAAATATCCTTAATGCGCGTCAGGCAGAGCGTGGTGAGGATGCACATCCCCAGCGCAATCCAGAATACCGCGTGATAACTCCAGATCTCGGCCACGACGCCCGCCACGGAGCCTGCGATGATCCAGCCGACGCGGGTAGTGTTGGTATAAAGCGTGGTGGCCGCGCCAGCCTGACCCGGCATCAGATCCTGAAAATAGAGCATGCCGATCCCGGCGAGAATGCCAATATAGATGGCGTTCAGCAGCTGTAACCCGAGTAACACTACCGGCGTGTGCGCGGTGAGCATCCCGACGTAAAACAGCAAACCGGCAACGGCGGCAACGCGCATCAGGAAGCGCTTACCGAAGCGTTTTGCGTAGTAGCCCGCAATCAGCATCGTCGGGATCTCCAGCCCGGCAGCGGTTCCCATCATTACTCCCGCCAGCTTCTCGGAGAGATGCAGCTCATTAATGATAAACAGCGGCATGTTAATGATATAGAGGCTGTTGGTGCCCCACATTAACGTGCAGATGGTAAAGAGCAGCAGGGCGTCGCGACGGTTGCGGCGCGGCGACTCCAGCACCCCGGTTGCCAGCTTCGGCTCCTTGCGCATCGTCGGCAGGAAAAACCAGACCATCGCGCCGCAGACCACAAACGCCACGGCGGCGCTGATATACATCACCGGGAAGCCAAAGCCCATCGCCAGCGCATAGGCCACTGGCGGCCCCACGACCCAGGCCAGCGACACCTGGGCACGCAGGATCGAGCTGAACATCACCGCCTCGCGACCGGTATGGTCGGCATGTTCGCGGGCTAAGGCAAACAGCTGCGGGTTGGCGGTAGAGCCAAAGCTGCTAAGGAATACGCCGACAAACAGCAACACAAAGTAGTTACGGTTCCAGGCGAACAGCAGGCAGGCCAGGACACCCAGCAGACAGCAGAAGACGATCAAGGATTTGCGATCGCCCCGCTTATCTGAGCGACCGGCCAGGAACTGACTGACCAGGATGCCGATAATGGCGCTGCCAGTGAAGAAGAACCCCACCATGGCCGGGCGGGCATGCACCTCGTTGGTGAGGAACAGGCTCAGCGTCGGGGTCTGTAACGCGCCGGCAATGCCGGTAAGGAAAGCAACAATCAAAAACGCCGATGAGGTCAAATCAAATGGCTTGGGTGAGGCGGCTGCGGGAGTGGTGTGCATGTTTCTATATCAGTGATATGAAGAGACGCGGAGTTTACGCCGCTTGTCATAAAATAGACAGATATCCTCGCCAGTTACCCCACAAAAAATCAAAACGTGTTTTCAGTCCGTCGCTGCGCTTGCTGAAGTTGCTGAAGCCGAACGGCTGTTCACCCCTGAAGGCAGCGGCCTGAAGCAAAAATGTGCTGTAACTCTAAATTCTGCAAGCTGAAATGCGGCTTTACTTGCAAGGATGCCTGGAAAGCGCAAGACTTCTTGAAACGTTTCAGCGCTAATTGGTTTACCTAACCCAAACGGATTGGCGCCTTTTTTCACATTTAAGCTGAAACGATTCAATTTCAGCAGGAGTGGAGAACCATGTTCCAGTTATCCGTGCAGGACATTCATCCCGGCGAACAGGCCGGCACTAAAGAAGAGGCTATCCGGCAGATTGCTGCCGCGCTGGTAGAGGCGGGCAATGTCGCTAGCGGCTACGTTGACGGCATGCTGGCGCGTGAGCAGCAGACCTCTACTTTCCTTGGCAATGGCATCGCCATTCCGCATGGCACCACCGATACCCGCGATCAGGTGCTGAAAACCGGCGTTCAGGTCTATCAGTTCCCGCAGGGCGTGCTCTGGGGTGAAGGCCAGGTAGCCTATGTTGCCATCGGCATCGCCGCCAGCAGCGACGAACACCTCGGTCTGCTGCGTCAGCTGACGCACGTCCTGAGCGACGACGCCGTGGCTGAACAGCTGAAATCCGCCACCACCGCCGAAGAGCTGCGCGCCCTGCTGATGGGTGAAAAGCAGAGCGAAGCCCTGAAGCTGGATAACGAGACGCTGACGCTCGACGTAGCCGCCTCCGATCTGGTGACCCTGCAGGCGCTGAACGCCGGTCGCCTGAAAGAGGCCGGTGCGGTGGATACCGCCTTCGTGGCCCACGCCATTAACGATAAACCGCTGAATCTCGGTCAGGGCGTCTGGCTGAACGACTGTGCTGAAGGCAACCTGCGCAGCGCTATCGCCGTCAGCCGTGCAACAACCGCATTCGATACCGCCGGCGAAACCACGGCGATGCTGGTGACCGTCGCCATGGCCGATGAACAGCCGGTTGAGGTGCTGAAGCGCCTTAGCGATCTGCTGCTGAACAAAAAAGCTGAACAACTGCTGAAAGCGGATGCTGCGACCCTGCTGGCGCTGCTGACCAGCGATGATGTGATCACCGATGAACTGCTGAGCGCCGAGTTTGTCGTGCGCAACGAACACGGCCTGCATGCCCGTCCTGGCACCATGCTGGTCAATACCATTAAGCAGTTCAACAGCGACGTGACCGTCACCAACCTCGACGGCAGCGGTAAACCGGCCAACGGCCGTAGCCTGATGAAAGTCGTCGCGCTGGGCGTGAAGAAAGGGCATCGCCTGCGCTTCACCGCGCAGGGTGCGGATGCTGAACAGGCGCTGAAAGCGATTGGCGAAGCCATCGCGGCGGGTCTGGGGGAGGGCGCATAATGAGCAGACGTGTTGCCACTATTACGCTGAACCCGGCTTACGACCTCGTGGGCTTTTGCCCGGAAATTGAACGCGGCGAAGTCAACCTCGTGCGTACCACTGGCCTGCACGCGGCAGGTAAAGGGATTAACGTTGCCAAAGTGCTGAAGGATCTGGGTATCGACGTCACCGTCGGCGGTTTCCTCGGCAAAGATAACCAGGATGGTTTCCAGCAGCTGTTCAGCGAGCTGGGGATCGCCAACCGTTTCCAGGTGGTGCAGGGGCGTACCCGCATCAACGTGAAGCTGACCGAGAAAGATGGCGAAGTCACCGATCTGAACTTCTCCGGTTTTGAAGTGACCCAGGCGGACTGGGAACGTTTTGTGAATGACTCCCTGAGCTGGCTGGGTCAGTTCGACATGGTCTGCGTCAGCGGCAGTCTGCCGTCCGGCGTCAGCCCGGAAGCCTTTACCGACTGGATGACGCGTCTGCGCAGCCAGTGCCCGTGCATCATCTTTGACAGCAGCCGCGATGCGCTGGTGGCCGGTCTGAAAGCCGCACCGTGGCTGGTGAAACCTAATCGTCGCGAACTTGAGATCTGGGCAGGCCGTAAGCTGCCAGAATTAAAGGATGTGATTGAAGCCGCCCATGCGCTGCGTGAGCAGGGTATCGCTCATGTGGTCATCTCCCTGGGGGCAGAGGGCGCGCTGTGGGTTAATGCCTCCGGCGAATGGATAGCGAAACCGCCGTCGATGGAAGTGGTCAGCACCGTTGGTGCCGGCGACTCGATGGTTGGCGGGCTGATTTATGGCCTGCTGATGCGCGAATCCAGTGAACATACTTTACGTCTTGCCACCGCCGTTGCAGCCCTGGCCGTCAGCCAGAGCAATGTCGGTATTACCGATCGTACCCAGTTGGCCGCGATGATGGCGCGCGTTGACTTAAAACCCTTTAACTGACAGCAGGAGAGGCATAATGAAAACGCTGCTGATTATTGACTCTGCACTCGGACAGGCGCGCGCCTATATGGCGAAAACCCTGCTCGGTTCGGCGGGACATAAAGCACACCTTGATTTCATCGACAACCCGGGCGATGCCGAACTGGTTATCGTTCTCGGCGACAAAATCCCCGCCGACAGTTCGCTGAACGGCAAAAAAGTGTGGCTGGGCGATATCAACCGCGCCGTTGCACACCCGGAACTGTTCCTGAGCGAAGCGAAAGGCCATGCGGCACTCTATACCGCACCTGTCGCAGCGGCGGAGACGGCTGTTGCTGCGGGTCCGAAACGCGTGGTGGCGGTTACCGCCTGCCCAACCGGCGTAGCGCACACCTTTATGGCGGCTGAAGCCATTGAAACTGAAGCCAAAAAACGCGGCTGGTGGGTAAAAGTTGAAACCCGCGGCTCCGTGGGCGCAGGTAATGCGATCACCCCGGAAGAGGTGGCGGCTGCGGATCTGGTGATTGTGGCGGCAGATATCGAAGTGGATCTGGCGAAGTTTGCCGGTAAGCCGATGTACCGCACCTCCACCGGTCTGGCGCTGAAGAAAACCGCGCAAGAGCTGGATAAAGCCCAGGCCGAAGCGAAACCGTTCCAGCCTGCGGGCAACACTGCGTCTACGGCTTCTGAAGGCAAAAAAGAGTCCGCTGGCGCGTATCGTCACCTGCTGACGGGCGTCTCCTATATGCTGCCGATGGTGGTGGCGGGCGGTCTCTGTATCGCGCTCTCCTTCGCCTTTGGTATCGAAGCCTTTAAAGAGCCGGGTACCCTGGCGGCGGCGCTGATGCAGATTGGCGGCGGCTCGGCGTTCGCGCTGATGGTGCCGGTCCTGGCGGGTTACATTGCGTTCTCTATTGCTGACCGTCCGGGTCTGACTCCAGGTCTGATCGGCGGTATGCTGGCTGTGAGCACCGGCTCTGGCTTTATCGGCGGGATCATCGCGGGCTTCCTCGCAGGCTACATGGCGAAGCTGATTAGCTCGAAGCTGAAACTGCCGCAGAGCATGGAAGCCCTGAAACCGATCCTGATCATTCCGCTGATCTCCAGCCTGGTGGTTGGCCTGGCGATGATCTACCTGATCGGTAAACCGGTTGCGGGTATCCTCGAAGGCCTGACCCACTGGCTGCAAACCATGGGCACCGCCAATGCGGTCCTGCTGGGTGCAATCCTCGGTGCGATGATGTGTACCGATATGGGTGGTCCGGTGAACAAAGCATCTTACGCCTTCGGTGTCGGCCTGCTGAGTACCCAGACCTATGCGCCAATGGCTGCCATTATGGCGGCGGGTATGGTGCCTCCGCTGGCGCTGGGCCTGGCGACTATCGTTGCCCGTCGTAAGTTCGACAAGGCGCAGCAGGAAGGCGGTAAAGCGGCGCTGGTACTGGGCCTGTGCTTTATCACTGAAGGGGCAATTCCGTTCGCTGCCCGTGACCCAATGCGCGTTCTGCCATGCTGTATCGTCGGTGGCGCGGTGACCGGCGCTATCTCCATGGCGATTGGCGCGAAACTGATGGCGCCGCACGGCGGTCTGTTTGTTCTGCTGATCCCGGGCGCCATTACGCCAGTGCTGGGTTACCTGTTTGCGATTATCGCCGGTACCCTGGTAGCGGGCCTCTCTTACGCGGTGCTGAAACGCCCGGAAGCTGAAGCGGTTGCCGCAAAAGCAGTATAATCTTTCTTCATCCGAAAAGGGCAGAGGCGACTCTGCCCTTTTTTTGCTTTTTATCGTGCTACTGTTCGCAGTTTTTTGTAGACAGCAAAACTCTCTCTACAAAAAATTGTGATTCTGTTCATAACCATTTCACACCCTTTTTTCCACCGCTTTACTTTACCCTTCCTGCGCATACTATAAACACGTGTTCGTGTATAAACATGTGCTCTAATAGAATTAAAAGTCACTCACTCGCTTAATTATCATTGCGATGGCCGGCGTGCCAGAGGATGTTCTATGCGTGAAAAGGATTATATTGCTGTTATTGGTTCTGCGAATATGGATGTTGCGGGGTATTCACACGCCTCGCTTAATTATGCGGACTCTAACCCAGGGAAAATTAAATTTACCCCCGGCGGCGTTGGGCGGAATATTGCGCAAAACCTTGCGCTGTTGGGAAAAAATGTCTGGCTACTTTCGGCGGTCGGCGATGACTTTTACGGTCAGTCGCTGCTATCACAAACCCAGGCCGCTGGCGTACAGGTGGAAAAATGTCAGGTGATCGCGGGCGAAGGCACCTCCAGTTATTTATCCTTGCTGGATAATACCGGCGAAATGCTGGTAGCCATTAATGATATGGCTATTTCTGACTACATCAATCCGGACTATCTGGCCCACCACCTGGCCTTTCTGCGTGCGGCAAACGCGGTGGTGGTGGACTGTAATCTCAGTGAATCTGCGCTGGGCTGGATATTTGAAAATGCAGGCCAGGCACCGGTATTCGTTGACCCCGTCTCGGCCTGGAAATGCAACAAAGTGCGCGACTGGCTGGGCCATATCCACACGCTGAAGCCCAACCGGATTGAAGCCGAAACCCTGAGCGGCATCCCGCTCTCCTGCGCGGCGGATGCCCCGAAAGTCGCGGCCTGGTTTCACCAGCACGGCCTGTTCCGGCTGGTATTAAGCATGGGCGGCGACGGCGTTTATTACAGCGAGAAAGGGGGCGAAAGCGGCTGGTCAGCCCCGTTTAAAACCCGGCTTGTCAATGTCACCGGCGCGGGGGACGCGATGATGGCGGGGCTCGCCTTCTGCTGGCTGGAAGGAGCCACATTTGCCCATTCCGTTCGTTTTGCCCAGGGCTGCTCGTCGCTGGCGCTCGCTTCCGTATATACCAATAACCCCGACTTATCGGCTGAAAATGTTAACGCATTAATGGAGAGAGAACATGTCTGAATTAAAATTATCTGCTGAGTTCCTGCAAATTTCTCCTGAGGTTCAGGACGCTTTAAATAATAACAAGCCAGTTGTGGCCCTTGAATCCACCATTATTTCTCACGGCATGCCTTTCCCGCAAAATGCCCAGACGGCGCTGGAAGTTGAAGATGCGATCCGCCAGCAGGGGGTTATTCCCGCCACTATCGCCATTATTCGTGGCGTAATGAAAGTGGGGCTCAGCAAAGAAGAAATTGAACTGTTAGGCCGTGAAGGCCATGCGGTGACCAAAGTCAGCCGCCGGGATTTACCTTTTGTGGTTGCCGCAGGAATTAATGGCGCGACCACGGTTGCCTCCACCATGATTATTGCGGCAATGGCCGGGATTAAGGTCTTTGCTACCGGCGGAATTGGCGGTGTACACCGCGGTGCGGAACACACATTTGATATTTCTGCGGATTTACAGGAGCTGGCGAAAACCAATGTCGCCGTGGTTTGCGCCGGGGCGAAATCTATTCTCGACCTCGGGTTAACCACCGAATATCTGGAAACCAACGGTGTACCGTTAATTGGCTATCAGACCCAGTCCCTGCCTGCCTTTTTCTGTCGCACCAGCCCGTTTGAGGTCAGCAACCGTCTCGACAGCGCTGAAGCCATCGCGCGCGCAATGGCGGTGAAATGGCAGACCGGCCTTAACGGCGGCCTGGTGGTGGCGAATCCTATCCCGGAACAGTTTGCGATGCCTGAAGAGACCATCAACGCCGCGATCGATCAGGCGGTGAAAGAAGCGGAAGAGCAGGGTGTGACCGGCAAAGCCAGCACGCCGTTCCTGCTGGCCCGCGTGGCGGAATTAACCGGCGGCGACAGCCTGAAATCCAATATCCAGCTGGTCTTTAACAACGCCCGTCTGGCCTGCGACATCGCGAAAGCGTACCAGCGCATCGCGTAATCTTTTCACAGGCAGTTTGCCGTCGCCTGTCTTCACAGTGGAATCACGGATACCCGGCCAGTCGCCGGGTTTTCAGGTAAGGAAATCATTATGGATGTAATGAGAAGTCTGCTGGGTATGGCGGTGCTGTTAGCAATAGCCTTCCTCCTGTCGGTCAATAAACGCCGTATCAGTCTGCGTACCGTTGGCGCCGCTTTCATTTTGCAGGTGGCAATTGGCGGCATCATGCTCTATTTCCCGCCAGGAAAATGGCTGGTTGAACAGGCCGCGATAGGGGTGAGCAAGGTAATGTCCTACAGCGATGCCGGTAGTGCTTTTATCTTTGGCGCGCTGGTTGGCCCCAAAATGGATACGCTGTTTGACGGTGCCGGGTTCGTCTTTGCCTTCAGGGTGATGCCCGCCATCATCTTTGTCACCGCGCTGATAAGCCTGCTCTACTACATCGGGGTGATGGGGCTGCTGATCCGTATTCTGGGCTCCATTTTCCAGAAAGCGTTGCGTATCAGTAAAATTGAATCCTTCGTGGCGGTGACCACCATCTTCCTCGGCCAGAACGAGATCCCGGCGATCGTGAAACCCTTCGTCGATAAGCTGAACCGCAATGAGCTGTTTACCGCTATTTGTAGCGGGATGGCGTCCATTGCCGGTTCGATGCTGATTGGCTACGCCGGGATGGGGGTGCCGATTGATTACCTGCTCGCCGCCTCGTTAATGGCCATTCCTGGCGGGATTTTGTTTGCCCGTCTGCTGAGCCCGGCCACGGAGGCGTCACAGGTCACCTTCGATAACCTGTCGTTCAGCGACACGCCGCCGAAAAGCATTATCGAAGCCGCGGCGACCGGGGCGATGACCGGGTTAAAAATCGCCGCCGGGGTTGCGACGGTGGTAATGGCCTTTGTGGCGATCATCGCCCTGCTGAACGGTATGCTGGGCGGCATTGGCGGCTGGTTGGGTATTGAAAGCCTGAGCCTTGAGGGGCTGTTTGGCTATGCCCTGGCACCGCTGGCGTGGCTCATGGGGGTCGAATGGCAGGATGCCACGCTCGCAGGCAGCCTGATTGGACAGAAGCTGGCGATTAACGAATTTGTCGCCTATCTCAACTTCTCGCCATACCTGCAAACCGCCGGTCAGCTGGATGTGAAGACCATCGCCATCATCTCTTTTGCTCTGTGCGGCTTTGCCAACTTCGGCTCGATTGGCGTGGTGGTGGGCGCCTTTTCTGCGGTATCGCCCCAGCGCGCCCCGGAGATTGCCCAGCTGGGCGTGCGGGCCCTGGTGGCGGCCACGCTCTCTAACCTGATGAGCGCCACCATTGCGGGCTTCTTTATTGGTCTGGCAGGCTAGTGACGCAGGCCGGGTAGGGCAACTACCCGGCCTGTTTACGGCTGGCTCTCCAGCAGCGACAGGACGTTATCTACCGACAGCGTCGGGTTATTGATGCTTTCACTGGCGCGGGAGAGCGCCGCGCAGCCACCCGCGAACCGGGCACTTTCCGTAAAATCGCTCCCGTCGAGGAAGCCATAAATCAACCCCGCCATAAAGGCGTCATCGGCACCAAAGCGGTCAACCACCGGATGGGTGAACGGCGATAGCAGAAGCGGCTCCGCGCCTTGTTCGCTGCAGAGCACCGAATCATCTTCCAGACAGACCACAATCCGCTGCACCCCTTTCTCATGCAGGGCGGCGAGGGCACTCGTGCGATCCTCGCACTCCGCCAGGATCTGCAGCTCCTTCAGCGTCGGCTTCAGGGTATGGATGCGCGACAGCCAGGGTTTGATCCTGTCGGCTTTAAATTCTGAAACCGTGTCGACAAACACCGGCACATCCCCGGCGAGGGTAAAGACCCACTCCAGCGCTTCCGCGGTGAGGTTACAGTCGGCCAGCACGACGCCCGCATGGGCCAGCAGTTCCCGGGAGTGATTCAGCAGCTGTGGCGTCAGCCCCTGCAGGATATGGGTATCATTGATCGCCAGCACAGTGTCGTCCTGCGGACTGGCAATCGACAGATAGGTTGCGGTGCTTTGTCCGTGCAGGCGGATGGTGCTCTGCACGTTAACGCCCGCCTGGCGGGTCTGCTCCAGCAGGGTTTCGCCATAAAAATCGCTGCCCACGGCAGAGATCAGGTGCACCTCGCGCCCCAGCAGTGCGAGGTTGTGGGCGATGTTACGCGCCACGCCGCCCGCCGCGCACTGAATGGCTCCCGGCTGGGAGGAGGGTTCAGGAAAACGAATATCGGCCACCCCGCGAATATCCATATTGATGGCGCCGAGCGCCACGCAATAATCCTGTTCGGTCAGGATATAGCCTTTGCCCTTGATCGCTCCTTTGCGCATCAGGTCCATAATGTGCGCAGCGACGCGGGAGCGGCTGATATCGAGGATCTGGGCGATCTCATGCTGCTGAATAAGGGGGTTGCGCCGCAGGATCTTCAGGATCTGCTTTTCCCTTTCGTTCATCATTCTGCGGTCGCCTCGGCATGCTGTTGCGCTTTCAGCCAGGCGATCTCCTCGGCCCAGATATCCGGGTTGATGGTTTCCAGCACCAGCGGAATGTTGTCGAAACGCGGATCCTGCATGATAAAGCGGAACGCATCATGGCCGATGTTGCCTTCACCCAGGCTGTGGTGACGGTCAACGCGGCTGCCAAAGGTGCTTTTCGCGTCGTTGAGGTGCATACCGCGCAGGTACTCAAAGCCCACGACGCGCTCGAACTCGGCGAAGGTTTTTGCACACGCTTCCGCGCTGCGCAGGTCGTAACCGGCGGCAAAGGCGTGGCAGGTATCGATGCAGACGCCAATGCGGGATTTATCCTCCACGGCATCGATGATGGCGGCCAGATGCTCAAAGCGGAAACCGAGGTTGCTGCCCTGTCCGGCGGTATTTTCAATCACCGCCGTCACCCCCTGGGTCTGTGCCAGCACGATGTTGATCGACTCGGCGATCCGCGCCAGACAAGCATCTTCGTCGATCTGCGACAGATGGCTGCCGGGATGGAAGTTCAGCAGCGTCAGGCCGAGCTGCTCGCAGCGCTGAACCTCATCAAGGAAGGCCGCGCGGGATTTATCCAGCGCCTCCTGTACCGGGTGACCGAGGTTAATCAGGAAGCTGTCGTGTGGCAGGATCTGGCCGGGGGAGAAATGGTATTTTTCGCAGGCCGCTTTGAACTCATCAATCACCTGAGTGGTTAACGGCGCGGCGCGCCACTGGCGCTGATTTTTGGTGAACAGGGCGAAGGCGGTCGCCTCGATTTCGGCGGCGCGAATAGCGGCATTTGCCAGACCGCCGGCAGCGCTGACGTGCGCTCCAACATATTTCATAAAGGGACTCCTGTTAACCCGCAAACGCATATGATAGCGGGTTAACAGGATAAGGCTACAGCGGTTTATGCCATCAGGCTATGCACCGCCAGGTTAATGGCGCCCCCGCCGACAATCAGCCAGACAAAGAGCAGCAGCGCCATCAGCAGCGGTTTCGCTCCGGCTTTTTTCAGGGCGCTGACGTGGGTGGTTAAGCCCAGCGCCGCCATCGCCATTGCCAGCAGGATGGTATCCAGCGTCACCAGCATATCCACGACCGCTTTGGGCAGCAGATGGAACGAGTTAAACACCGCGACCACAATAAACAGAATGGCGAACCAGGGGATGGTGATTTTGCTCTTCTCACCGTTGCCCGCTGGCGCAAGCTGTTTCACTCTTGCGGCCAGGATCAGCAGGAACGGGGCCAGCATCATCACCCGCAGCATTTTGGCGATCACCGCGGCATTTTCTGCGTCCGGGCTGATGGCGTGACCCGCCGCGACCACCTGGGCGACCTCATGCATCGTCGAGCCGATGTAGATGCCGTAGTTTTCCGGGCTAAACCAGTGGGCTACCAGCGGATACATGGCCGGATAGAGGAAGATCGCCAGGGTACCGAAGATCACCACCGTCGCCACCGCCACGGTCACCTTGCTGGACTCGGCCTTTACCACCGGCTCGGTGGCCAGCACCGCCGCGGCGCCGCAGATGCTGCTGCCTGCACCAATCAGCCAGCTGGTCTGTTTGTCGAGCCCGAACACCTTCTGGCCGATAAAGCAGGCCAGTAAAAAGGTGCTCGAGAGGGTTAAGATATCAATCGCAATACCGCTTACTCCGACGTCGGCAATCTGCGCGAAGGTAAGACGAAAGCCATACAGGATGATCCCGAGTCGCAGCAGGTGCTGCTTGGCGAAGATGACGCCGCTGTCGCACGGCTTGTAAATCTTCGGATAAACCGTATTACCGACCACCATCCCCAGCAGGATAGCCAGGGTCAGGGCGCTGAATCCGGCGCCTGCAACCGCCGGGATGCTGCCGCCCCATAATGCGACACCGGTGACCAGCGCGCTGAGCGCCAGGCCCGGGATGTAGTGCCACACGGTACGATGATGCTGTAGGGTGAGTGTTGTCATAACCGTCTCCTTTTCTCTGGCTAAAAGGTTACGGCGCGCTGGCTTAAAAATAAAATTGATTATATATTTATAATTAATCTTTATAAGTGGTAAGCAGGGTGCTTACCCTACCGGATAGCGACTATGCACATTACCTTACGCCAGCTTGAAGTCTTCGCCGAAGTGCTGAAAAGCGGATCGACTACGCAGGCCTCTCAGATGCTGGCACTCTCTCAGTCCGCCGTCAGCGCCGCGTTAACCGATCTTGAAGGTCAGCTGGGGGTTCAGCTCTTTGACCGGGTAGGGAAGCGGCTGGTGGTGAACGAGCATGGACGTTTGCTCTACCCGCGCGCGCTGGCTCTGCTGGAGCAAACGGTCGAAATCGAACAGCTCTTTCGCGAGGATAACGGCGCCATTCGTGTCTACGCCAGCAGCACCATTGGCAACTATATCCTGCCTGAAGTGATTGCCCGCTATCGCCGGGATTTCCCGACCCTGCCGCTGGAGATGAGCGTCGGCAACAGTCAGGATGTGATCACCGCGGTGATCGATTTTCGGGTGGATATTGGCCTTATCGAAGGGCCATGCCACAACGCCGACATTATTGCTGAGCCCTGGCTGGAGGATGAGCTGGTGGTCTTCGCCTCGCCGGCCTCTTCTTTATTACAGCAGGAGGTGACCCTGGAGCGGCTGGCTCAGGCGCCGTGGATTTTACGCGAGCAGGGCTCAGGCACGCGTGAGATCGTCGATTATCTGCTGCTCTCCCATCTGCCGCAGTTCCATATGGGCATGGAGCTCGGCAATTCAGAGGCCATCAAACATGCGGTGCGCCACGGTCTTGGCATCAGCTGCCTGTCGCGGCGGGTAATTGCCGAACAGCTGGAGAGCGGAACGCTGGTGGAGATCCCCGTGCCATTGCCCAATAAGCTGGTGCGCACCCTGTGGCGCATCCATCACCGCCAGAAGCACCTCTCTAATTCCCTCCAGCGTTTTCTGCGTTACTGCGAAATGTAATCCTGCCCGGCGGCGTTTTGTCCGCCGGTAGTCATTACTCGCATCAATACTATTCTCTGCTTTACTTATAATCCTGGACCGGTCATGAAGCTCTCTTATAACAGGGCATTTGTGCCGGAAGAGCCGGCGATCGTCTGCTACAATCGCGCCTCATTTTTTGAATGGACAGCATTTTCACATGGTTTCCGAAACTAAAACCACAGAAGCGCCCGCGCTACGTCGCGAACTCAAGGCGCGTCACCTGACGATGATCGCCATTGGCGGCTCTATCGGTACAGGCCTTTTTGTCGCCTCTGGCGCGACGATTTCAGCAGCGGGTCCTGGCGGCGCGCTCTTTTCCTATATCTTGATCGGTCTGATGGTCTACTTCCTGATGACCAGCCTGGGTGAACTGGCGGCGTACATGCCGGTATCCGGTTCTTTTTCTACCTACGGCCAGAAATACGTTGAAGAAGGCTTTGGCTTCGCGCTGGGCTGGAACTACTGGTACAACTGGGCGGTGACCATCGCCGTGGACCTGGTGGCGGCACAGCTGGTCATGACATGGTGGTTCCCGGACACGCCGGGCTGGATCTGGAGCGCGCTCTTCCTGGCGGTGATCTTCCTGCTCAATTACATCTCCGTGCGCGGCTTTGGTGAGGCCGAATACTGGTTCTCCCTGATCAAAGTGGCGACCGTGATCATCTTTATTATCGTCGGCCTGGCGATGATCGTCGGTATCTTCCAGGGCAGCGAGCCTGCGGGCTGGAGCAACTGGACGGTTGGCGATGCACCCTTTGCGGGGGGATTATCGGCGATGATTGGCGTGGCGATGATTGTCGGCTTCTCCTTCCAGGGGACGGAGCTTATCGGCATTGCCGCTGGTGAATCTGAAAACCCGGAGAAGAACATCCCGCGCGCGGTGCGTCAGGTTTTCTGGCGTATCCTGCTGTTCTATGTGTTCGCCATCCTGATTATCAGCCTGATCATTCCATATACCGATCCGAGCCTGCTGCGTAACGATGTGAAAGATATCAGCGTCAGCCCGTTCACCCTGGTGTTCCAGCATGCCGGCCTGCTCTCTGCGGCAGCGGTTATGAACGCGGTGATCCTGACGGCGGTGCTGTCGGCGGGTAACTCCGGGATGTATGCCTCTACCCGTATGCTCTATTCCCTGGCCTGCGATGGCAAAGCGCCGCGTATTTTCGCGAAGCTCTCCCGGGGCGGTGTGCCGCGCAACGCGCTCTATGCCACCACCGTGATTGCCTGCCTGTGCTTCCTGACCTCGATGTTCGGCAACCAGACCGTCTACCTGTGGCTGCTGAATACCTCCGGGATGACGGGCTTCATCGCCTGGCTGGGCATCGCCATCAGCCATTACCGTTTCCGTCGCGGCTACGTGAAGCAGGGTTACGATATTAACAACCTGCCATACCGCTCCGGCTTCTTCCCGCTGGGTCCGATCTTCGCCTTTGTGCTCTGTCTGATCATCACTCTCGGCCAGAACTACGAAGCCTTCCTGGCCGACACCATCGACTGGGGCGGCGTAGCGGCCACCTATATCGGTATTCCGCTGTTCCTGATCATCTGGTTTGGCTACAAGCTGGCGAAGGGAACGAAGTTTGTGCGTTACAGTGAAATGGAATTCCCGAATAGCTTTAAAAAATAAGCGCACCACCTCTCTCTAACCCGCTCAGCCGAGCGGGTTTTTTATTTCTCCACAGTATGCTCTCTTGACATAACTTTTAACAATTGAATTGATAATGGTTATCGTTTGCTTTATCATTAGCAAAGTAATCAAAAGGATGAAGGAGTCAACTTTCTCGCCCTGGTCAGGGGAGGGGTTGCGGCCACACCTGCAAAGAATTACCAGACCGACCCGCCCAAAGAAGCGGGCGGCATGCAATGCAATGTGAGCAGTACATATTTGATTTTGCTGTGTTTACCTCATGGAGAAATGGAATGTTTAGGTTGAATCCCTTCGTTCGGGGAGGGCTGTGCGCGTCTGCTCTTTCCCTGGCGCTGCCGGTTGCGGCGGTGGAATCTGGCGACACGATGGTCGTTACCGCCTCGGCCAACGAGCAAAACCTGAAGGATGCCCCCGCCAGTATCAGCGTCATCACCCAGCAGGATCTGCAGCGTAAGCCGGTGCAGAACCTGAAAGATGTGTTACAGGACGTGCCGGGCGTGCAGTTAACCAACGAAGGGGACAACCGCAAGGGCGTCAGTATCCGCGGGCTGGACAGCAGCTATACGCTGATCCTGATCGACGGCAAACGCGTCAACTCGCGCAATGCCGTGTTCCGCCATAACGACTTTGATCTGAACTGGGTTCCGGTGGATGCCATCGAGCGCATCGAAGTGGTGCGCGGGCCGATGTCCTCTCTCTACGGCTCCGATGCCCTGGGCGGCGTGGTCAATATCATCACCAAAAAGATCGGCCAGAAATGGACCGGCACCCTTACTGCCGACACCACTATTCAGGAACATCGCGATCGCGGCGACACCTACGGCGGGCAGTTCTATACCAGCGGCCCGCTGGTGGATGGCCTCCTCGGCCTGAAAGCCTTCGGCAGCGTCTCCCAGCGTGATAAAGACGATCCGCAGTCCTCTTCCACCAGCGCCACGGGCGAAACCCCGCGTATCGAAGGCTTCACCAGCCGTGATGCCAACGTGGAATTTGCCTGGACCCCGAACGAAAACCACGATTTCACCGCCGGGTATGGTTTTGACCGTCAGGATCGGGATTCCGACTCGCTGGATAAAAACCGCCTGGAGCGTCAGAACTACTCCCTGAGCCACAATGGCCGCTGGGGGCTGGGCAACAGCGAGCTAAAATTCTACGGCGAGAAGGTGGATAACAAAAACCCGGGCAATGCCAACCCGATTACGTCCGAAAGCAACTCCATTGACGGCAAATATGTTCTGCCGCTGGGGGAGATTAACCAGCTGCTGACCTTCGGCGGAGAGTGGCGTCACGACAAGCTGAAAGATCCGGTCAACCTTACCGGCGGCAGCAGCAGCAATACCTCGGCCAGCCAGTATGCGCTGTTCCTGGAAGATGAATGGCGGATCTTCGAACCGCTGGCCCTGACCACCGGCGTACGCATGGATGACCATGAAACCTACGGCGATCACTGGAGCCCGCGTGCTTACCTGGTTTATAACGCCACCGATACCGTAACGGTAAAAGGCGGCTGGGCAACGGCATTCAAAGCGCCGTCGCTGTTGCAGCTGAGTCCGGACTGGACCACCGGCTCCTGCCGCGGTGCCTGTGAAATTGTCGGTAGCCCGGATCTGAAACCAGAGACCAGCGAAAGTTTCGAGCTGGGGCTGTACTACAGCGGGGAAGAGGGTTGGTTAGAGGGCGTTCAGGGGAGCATCACCGCTTTCCAGAACGACGTTGATGACCGGATCAGCATCAGCCGTACCGCCAGCGTTAGCCAGGCGCAGAGCTACCCTAACTATGTCGGGCTGAACGGTGACGGTGAGCCGGTATTCCGCTATTACAACGTCAATAAGGCGCGTATCCGCGGCCTGGAGACGGAGCTGAAATTCCCCATTGCCGAAGACTGGCGAATGACGCTGAATTACACCTATAACGACGGGCGTGATATCAGCAACGGCGGCAACAAGCCGCTTTCCGAGCTGCCGTTCCATACCGCAAACGGCACGCTGGACTGGCAGGCGACCCAGGCGTGGTCCTTCTACGTGCAGGGGAATTACACGGGTGAGAAACGCGCGATTACCGATGGCGCGGCAACGCCGGGTGGCTATGTGGTGTGGAACACGGGTGGCGCATGGCAGGCAACCAAAAACGTTAAGCTGCGTGCGGGCGTCATGAACCTGCTGGATAAAGATCTCAGCCGCGACGACTACACCTATACCGAAGAGGGACGCCGTTACTTTATGGCGGTGGATTACCAGTTCTGATGGTTGAAACGCCGGGCGGCGCTGCGCTTGCCCGGCCTAAGGGCTGGTGTGGGTTTTGTAGGCCCGGTAAGCGAAGCGCCACCGGGCATGAGGCTGGCACTTACTTCAACAGCTGCTGCGCATGGAAGCGCAGATGATCTTCAATAAACGACGCAATGAAATAATAGCTGTGATCGTACCCCGGCTGGATACGTAACGTCAGCGGCCAGGCTTTTTGCCGTGCCGCTTCCGCCAGTACGGCTGGCTGGAGCTGGGTCGCCAGGAACTGATCGGCATCGCCCTGATCGATAAGCGTCGGGATCGCCTGTTCCGGCTGGCTGTTCAGCATCAGAGCGCAGCTGTCCCACGCCTGCCAGTTTGCAGCATCCTCACCCAGATAGTGGCTAAAGGCTTTCTGCCCCCACGGCACCTGCGTCGGGTTGACGATTGGCGCAAACGCCGAGACGCTGACATATTTACCCGGGTTTTTCAGCGCCATCACCAGCGCACCGTGACCGCCCATCGAATGGCCGCTGATGGCACAGCGATCGGCTACCGCAAACTCCGCCTGGATCAGCGCCGGCAGCTCGTCGCGCAGATAATCATACATCCGGTAATGACGCGCCCACGGCTGCTGGGTGGCGTTCAGGTAGAACCCGGCGCCTTTGCCCAGGTCATACCCGGCATCGTCCGCCACGTCGTCACCGCGCGGGCTGGTATCCGGCATCACCAGGGCGATCCCCAGTTCGGCCGCCACGCGCTGGGCGCCCGCTTTGGTGGTGAAGTTCTCATCATTGCAGGTCAGGCCGGAGAGCCAGTAAAGCACCGGCGGTTTCGCCCCGTCGGTCGCCGGAGGAAGAAAAATGCTGAACGTCATCGCGCAGTTCAGCACCGTGGAGTCGTGACGCCAGCGCTGCTGTCGACCTTCAAAACAGTGGTGCTCTTCGAGCAGTTCCATGCAGGGCTCCTTCAGGAAGGTGAGATCGGGATTGAAAGCCATAATACAGATTATTCAGTAACGTGTGAGCAACTTTCACTTCCGCATTCGCCTCATATCCTGCATCATGAATTTACGAAACTTTAACAATCGGGGTGGTCATGGCGCTGCGTATCGCGCTCAGCGGATTTGTGGTTCTGGTGGTGGCGATGGGAATAGGGCGCTTTGCCTTTACGCCCCAGGTGCCGCTGATGATTACGGCAGGGGAGCTCACCCTGACCAGCGCCGGGCTGGTGGCGGCGATGAACTACCTCGGCTATCTGGTGGGTGCATGGGATGCCATGCGCGCGCACCGCTTCGTTGAAGGACGTTTATGGCTGGGGATCGGGGGCGCAGTGGCGCTGACGCTGCTCTCCGCCGTGGCGGATAATGCGGTGGTCCACGGGCTGCTGCGCTTTGTGATTGGCTGCATGAGCGGCTGGTCGATGGTGCTGGTCGCCGCCTGGACCAACGAGCGGCTGGCCCATTATGGCAAGCCGGGCCTGAGTGCCGCGGTGTTTGCCGGGCCGGGGGCGGGGATCGCCTTAAGCGGTCTGCTGGCGGTCTGGATCCAGGCGCAGGCGCTCTCCGCCAGCGCCGCCTGGCAAATCTACGGCCTGCTGGCGCTGGTGCTCGTCGCGCTGGTGGGCCGCTACCTGCCGCGAGCCGGACAGCTGCATCGTCCGGGCACCACGCCGGAGCCGCTGACGCTAACCCGCGATCTTCGTCGTCTGGTCTGGAGCTACAGCCTCGCCGGGTTTGGCTACATCCTCCCGGCGACCTTTCTGTCGCAGATGGCGGCGCTGCGCTTTCCCGGTAGCGCCTTTGCCCAGTTTGTCTGGCCGGTTTTTGGTGTCGCTTCGATGGTGGGGATTGCTCTCAGCATCGCCCTGCGCCACGTCGCGTCGACCCATCGTCGGCTGGCGATCGTGCTCTGGTTGCAGGCGGTAGGGGTGATTGCCGCCTGGCTGATGCCGGGGATGGCTGGGCTTGTGACCGGTGCGCTGCTGGTCGGCGGCGGATTTTTATGTGCGGTGCAGCTCTCGTTGCTCTATGGGCGTGAACTGGCACCGAATCATACGCGTTACATGGCCGGATTACTGACGACCGGCTATGCCATCGGGCAGCTAATTGGCCCGATGACATCGGCACTGTCGAGCTGGCTTACCCATCAGCTTGAGCCTGCGCTGGGCCTTGCGGGTATCGCATTGTTTGTTGCGGGTGGACTGGTCTGGCAGCGTCAGGTTGAAAGGTAACGACAATTGGAATAATTATCGCGGTGAATACTGGATTATGCTCGCCGCCTCGCGCACAATGAGTGCACATTTTGCCCCACGGAGGGCAGAAGAGCGCCACACCTGCAGGAGAAAAGAATGTCATCAATGAGTAAAGAAGCTGCCCTCGTCCATGAAGCGCTGGTAGCACACGGCCTTGAAACGCCGCTGCGCCCACCGGTTCAGGAGATGGACAACGAAACACGTAAAAGTCTTATTTCCGGGCACATGACCGAAATCATGCAGCTGCTCAATCTCGATCTGAGTGATGACAGTCTGATGGAGACGCCGCGTCGCATCGCCAAAATGTATGTCGATGAGATTTTCTCCGGGCTTGATTACGCCAATTTCCCGAAAATTACCGTCATTGAAAACAAAATGAAGGTCGATGAGATGGTGACGGTGCGCGATATCACCCTGACCAGCACCTGCGAGCATCACTTTGTGACCATCGACGGTAAAGCGACCGTGGCCTATATCCCGAAAGACGCGGTGATTGGCCTGTCCAAAATCAACCGTATCGTACAGTTCTTTGCCCAGCGTCCGCAGGTGCAGGAGCGTTTAACCCAGCAGATCCTCATCGCGCTGCAAACGCTGCTGGGCACCAACAACGTGGCGGTATCGATTGATGCGGTACACTACTGCGTGAAAGCGCGTGGCATTCGTGATGCGACCAGCGCCACCACTACCACCTCGCTGGGCGGCCTGTTCAAATCGAGCCAGAATACCCGCCAGGAGTTCCTGCGCGCCGTCCGTCACGTTAGCTAATCGTCAGGGCAGGGTACATGGAAAGAAATGTCACGCTGGATTTCGTTCGTGGCGTCGCGATTCTGGGTATTCTGCTTCTGAATATAAGCGCCTTCGGTTTGCCGAAGGCCGCTTACCTCAATCCCGCCTGGTATGGCGATATCACTCTCCGCGACGCCTGGACATGGGCGATACTGGATCTCTTTGCTCAGGTCAAATTCCTCACCCTGTTTGCGCTGCTGTTCGGGGCAGGTCTTCAGCTGTTACTGAAACGTGGTAAACGCTGGATCCAGGCCCGGCTCTCTCTGCTGGTGCTGTTCGGGTTTATTCATGGGCTGCTGTTCTGGGATGGCGACATTCTGCTGGCCTATGGGCTGGTAGGGCTGATCTGCTGGCGCATCATCCGCGACGCACACGACGTCAAAAATCTCTTCAATACCGGCGTGGTGCTGTTTCTTATCGGCGTGGCTATATTGCTACTGCTGGGGGTTATCTCCGGCGGCTCGACCAACCGCTCCTGGGTGCCGGATGCGGCGAACCTGCAATATGAGCAGTACTGGAAGCTGGGCGGTGGACTGGAAGCCATCAGCAACCGGGCGGATATGATCGGCAACAGTTTACTGGCGCTCGGCGCACAGTATGGCTGGCAGCTGGCGGGGATGATGCTGATCGGCGCCGCGCTGATGCGTACCGGCTGGCTGAAGGGCGAGTTCAGCCCGCGCCACTATCGCCGTACCGGGATGTGGCTGGTGCTGGTGGGGCTGGCGATCAACCTTCCGGCGGTGATCGCCCAGTGGTATCTGCACTGGGATTATCGCTGGTGCGCATTCCTGTTGCAGGCGCCGCGTGAACTGAGCGCGCCGTTTCAGACGATTGGTTATGCCGCGCTCATCTACGGTTACTGGCCGCAGCTCTGCCGTTTCAGGCTGGTGACGGCGGTGGCCTGCGTGGGGCGCATGGCGCTCAGCAACTATATTTTACAGACGCTGATCTGTACCACCCTGTTCTATCAGCTTGGCTTATTTATGAAGTTCGACCGGCTACAGCTGCTGGGGATTGTCCTGCCGGTGTGGCTGGTTAATATTCTATTCTCCGTCCTCTGGCTGCGCCATTTCCGTCAGGGGCCGCTGGAATGGGTATGGCGACAATTGACCATACGTGCGTCAGGCGTTTCATCAAGCCATACATCCGGATAACGATCTGGATCACAATCATTAACAAAACCGATGTAACCGTTTTCATCCTTGTGACCTTCTTCACGTAGTCCTCGCCTTGTCGCTGCCAGAATAGGCACCTTGCTAAACACAGGGGGTGTCTGTGAGTCGCTGCAATCTAAATAAGGGTGGTGAATATGATCACCATTCGTGACGTCGCGCGTCAGGCGGGCGTTTCTGTCGCCACCGTTTCCCGGGTTCTTAACAATAGCGCACTGGTCAGCCCGGAGACGCGTGAATGCGTGATGAAAGCCGTCACGGCGCTGGGCTACCGGCCTAATGCGAACGCCCAGGCGCTGGCGACCCAGGTCAGCGACACCATCGGTGTGGTGGTGATGGACGTGTCAGATGCGTTCTTTGGCGCGCTGGTGAAAGCCGTCGATATGGTGGCGCAGGAGCACCAGAAAAACGTGCTGATCGGCAACAGCTATCACGAGGCGGAAAAAGAGCGCAACGCCATTGAGGTGCTGATTCGTCAACGCTGTAACGCATTGATCGTGCATTCAAAAGCGTTAAGCGATGAGGAACTTTCCGCGCTGATGGAGCAGATCCCCGGCATGGTGCTCATTAACCGCATCGTTCCCGGCTATGCCCACCGCTGCGTCTGCCTCGATAACGTCAGCGGAGCGATGATGGCCACGCGGATGCTAATGAACAACGGGCATCAGCGTATCGGCTATCTGGCCTCAAGCCACCGCATCGAGGACGACGATATGCGCCGGGAAGGCTGGCAGAAAGCCTTGCTGGAACAAGGGATTACGGGGTCGGAAAGCTGGATCGGCACCGGCGCTCCGGACATGCAGGGCGGAGAGGCAGCGATGGTGGAGCTGCTCGGGCGCAACCTGCAGCTGACCGCGGTCTTTGCCTACAACGACAGCATGGCGGCGGGCGCACTCACGGCGCTGAAAGACAACGGCATTGCGGTGCCGCAGCATCTGTCATTGATTGGTTTTGATGATATACCGATTGCCCGTTACACGGACCCTCAGCTGACGACGGTTCGCTACCCCATCGCCTCCATGGCCCGGCTGGCCACGGAGCTGGCATTACAGGGGGCCGCCGGGAAGCTGGATATCGATGCAACACACTGTTTCATGCCAACTTTAGTGCGTCGCCACTCCGTTGCCATTCGGCAAACTGTGGTGCCGATCACTAACTAATAATTCGCCGTGATGTAACCGTTTTCAATTTGTGAGTAAATTCACAGTAACTTAACAATGCGCTGTCTATGATGTCAGCGTTTTAGCAACTGAAACGCTATGTAACGGTGATTAATCACTTTGACCATAGCTGAGGTCCGTTAAACATCCAAAAAAACGCATTCTGGAGCGTTACCGACCAAGGAAGATAGAAATTTTATAAGTGGACTTCGGCCGGCAGTAACGTTTCTTTAACATGTGCCCGCCGAGCGTTATTCACACGAACTACCCTGCATAAAAATCGGAGATATCATGAATAAGAAGGTGTTGACTCTGTCTGCTGTTATGGCAAGCATGCTTTTCGGTGCCGCCGCGCACGCTGCAGATAGCCGTATTGGTGTGACTATCTATAAGTATGACGACAACTTCATGTCCGTTGTGCGTAAGGCAATCGAGAAAGAGGGTACAGGCGCACCAGATGTACAGCTGTTGATGAATGACTCCCAGAATGACCAGTCCAAACAGAACGACCAGATCGACGTTCTGCTGGCGAAAGGCGTAAAAGCGCTGGCAATCAACCTGGTTGACCCGGCAGCAGCAGGCACTGTTATTGAAAAAGCACGCGGCCAGAACGTGCCGGTTGTGTTCTTCAACAAAGAACCTTCCCGCAAAGCGCTGGATAGCTACGACAAAGCCTTCTACGTCGGTACCGACTCCAAAGAATCCGGCATTATTCAGGGCGACCTGATTGCCAAACACTGGGCCGCTAACCCGAACTGGGATCTGAACAAAGACGGTCAGGTACAGTTCGTACTGCTGAAAGGCGAGCCAGGCCACCCGGATGCTGAAGCACGTACCACCTACGTTATCAAAGAGCTGAACGACAAGGGTCTGAAAACCCAGCAGCTGGCTTTAGATACCGCAATGTGGGATACCGCTCAGGCGAAAGACAAGATGGACGCATGGCTGTCCGGCCCGAACGCGAACAAAATTGAAGTGGTTATCGCCAACAACGACGCGATGGCAATGGGTGCGGTAGAAGCCCTGAAAGCACACAACAAATCCTCTATCCCGGTATTTGGTGTGGACGCCCTGCCTGAAGCGCTGGCACTGGTTAAATCTGGCGCAATGGCGGGTACCGTACTGAACGATGCAAACAACCAGGCGAAAGCCACCTTCGATCTGGCGAAAAACCTGGCAGAAGGCAAAGGCGCGGCTGACGGTACTAACTGGAAAATTGACAACAAAGTTGTTCGTGTACCGTACGTTGGCGTAGATCAGGAAAACCTGGCGCAGTTCACCGGTAAATAAGTTATAGCATTCCACTGGGCGCAGTTTCTGCGCCCTTTTATCACGCGACGCGAGGCCGAGAAGGTATAATTATGGTCAGCACAACGACTCAGTCGTCCGGTGAATACTTGTTGGAAATGAGCGGTATCAACAAGTCTTTTCCCGGTGTTAAAGCACTGGATAATGTTAATTTAAAAGTACGGCCTCACTCCATTCACGCCTTAATGGGTGAAAACGGTGCGGGTAAATCAACATTATTGAAATGCTTATTTGGGATCTACCAAAAAGATTCTGGCAGCATTCTTTTTCAGGGGAAAGAGATCGATTTCCATTCCGCCAAAGAGGCGCTGGAAAACGGTATTTCGATGGTTCACCAGGAGCTTAACCTGGTACTTCAGCGTTCTGTTATGGACAATATGTGGCTGGGTCGTTATCCGACCAAAGGCGTATTTGTCGATCAGGACAAAATGTATCGCGACACCAAAGCTATTTTTGATGAACTGGATATTGATATCGATCCCCGGGCGCGCGTCGGTACATTGTCTGTTTCACAAATGCAGATGATCGAAATTGCCAAGGCCTTCTCCTATAACGCCAAAATCGTGATTATGGATGAGCCTACCTCTTCGTTAACGGAGAAAGAGGTGAACCACCTGTTCACCATTATCCGTAAACTGAAAGAGCGCGGTTGCGGCATCGTTTATATCTCTCACAAAATGGAAGAGATCTTCCAGCTGTGTGATGAAATCACCGTGCTTCGCGACGGGCAGTGGATCGCCACCCAGTCACTGGAAGGGCTGGACATGGACAAGATCATCGCCATGATGGTTGGCCGCTCCCTGAACCAGCGCTTCCCGAACAAAGAGAACAAGCCGGGCGAAGTGATTCTGGAAGTGCGCAACCTGACTTCACTGCGTCAGCCTTCCATTCGCGATGTTTCCTTCGATCTGCATAAAGGGGAGATCCTCGGGATTGCCGGTCTGGTGGGCGCCAAGCGTACCGATATCGTCGAAACGCTGTTTGGTATCCGCGAGAAATCCGCCGGGACCATTACCCTGCACGGTAAAAAGATTAATAACCATAACGCCAACGAAGCTATTAACCACGGCTTTGCGCTGGTTACCGAAGAGCGTCGCTCGACCGGTATTTATGCCTATCTGGATATTAACTTTAACTCCTTAATTTCTAATATTCATAATTATAAAAATAAAATCGGTTTGTTGGATAATTCCCGCATGAAGAGCGATACCCAGTGGGTGATTGACTCCATGCGCGTAAAAACCCCAGGACACCGCACGCAAATTGGCTCGCTTTCCGGTGGTAACCAGCAAAAGGTTATTATTGGACGCTGGTTGTTAACCCAGCCAGAAATTCTGATGCTGGATGAACCAACCCGCGGTATCGACGTTGGTGCAAAATTTGAAATTTATCAGCTGATTGCTGAATTAGCTAAGAAAGATAAAGGGATTATTATTATTTCTTCCGAAATGCCGGAATTGTTAGGGATCACAGATCGTATCCTGGTTATGAGCAATGGTCTCGTTGCCGGAATTGTTGACACCAAAACGACAACGCAAAACGAAATTTTGCGTCTTGCGTCTTTGCACCTTTAAGATCAGGGGCTCCTCATGAGTGCGTTAAATAAGAAAAGTTTTCTTACTTATCTGAAAGAAGGCGGTATTTACGTTGTTCTTTTAGTCTTACTGGCCATTATTATTTTCCAGGATCCGACTTTCTTAAGTCTGCTGAACTTAAGTAACATTCTGACCCAGTCTTCGGTGCGTATTATTATCGCCCTCGGCGTGGCAGGTCTTATTGTCACCCAGGGTACTGACCTGTCAGCCGGCCGTCAGGTTGGTCTGGCGGCGGTTGTTGCGGCAACGCTTCTGCAGTCGATGGAAAACGCCAACAAGGTCTTCCCGGAAATGGCAACCATGCCCATTTTCCTGGTGATCCTGATTGTCTGTGCCATTGGCGCGGTTATCGGTCTGATTAACGGCATCATCATTGCGTACCTGAACGTAACGCCGTTTATCACCACTCTGGGTACCATGATCATCGTTTACGGTATTAACTCCCTGTACTACGACTTCGTGGGCGCATCACCGATTTCCGGTTTCGACAGTGGATTCTCGACCTTTACGCAGGGCTTTATCGCGATGGGCAGTTTCCGCCTCTCCTACATCACCTTCTACGCGCTGATTGCCGTGGCGTTCGTCTGGGTGCTGTGGAACAAAACCCGCTTCGGTAAGAACATCTTCGCTATCGGGGGTAACCCGGAAGCGGCAAAAGTCTCTGGTGTTAACGTGGCGCTGAACCTGCTGGTTATCTATGCCCTGTCGGGCGTGTTCTACGCCTTCGGTGGTCTGCTGGAAGCGGGCCGTATCGGCTCTGCCACCAACAACCTCGGCTTTATGTATGAGCTGGATGCCATCGCCGCGTGCGTCGTAGGTGGCGTGTCGTTCAGTGGTGGTGTGGGTACTGTGCTGGGTGTGGTAACCGGTGTGATCATCTTCACCGTTATCAACTACGGCCTGACCTATATCGGCGTCAACCCGTACTGGCAGTACATTATCAAGGGCGCCATCATTATCTTTGCGGTAGCGCTGGACTCCCTGAAGTACGCGCGTAAGAAGTAAGATTTCGGTTAGCAAAAAACCCGCCTTGTGCGGGTTTTTTTATGCCCGGCGGCGCTGCGCTTGCGCGGGCCTACGGGGTAATGTAGGCCGGGTAAGGCGAAGCCGCCACCCGGCGGGGGTTACTTCTTCTTCTGCATCTCAAGCAGCTGTTCTGGCGTGACCGCCGGATAACCTTGGGCATCGGCCGGGACTTCCGTCATCGTCGGGATCGGCACCAGCGGGCCTAAGAAGCGCGGTTCGCGTTTAAAAATGTAGAGATCCGCCAGCGCCCCCAGGCGTGCGCCAAACTCGCGTACCCGCACGGTGAGCATATCTTTTGGCGATGGAACGGCATAACACTGGGCCTGAATGCCCATATGCAGGGCGATAAACAGCGCGCGTTCGCAGTGGAAGCGCTGGGTAATGATGATGAAATCGTTGGTATCAAATACCTTACGGGTGCGAACTATCGAATCGAGGGTTCTGAAACCGGCGTAGTCGAGCACGATATCGGCTGGATCAACCCCTGCGGCAATCAAATCCTTACGCATGGTGACCGGCTCGTTATAGCTCTGGAGCGCGTTGTCACCGCTCAGCAGCAGATAATTCACTTTGCCGCTGTTATAGGCGTTGAGCGCCCCCTGAATGCGGTAACGGTAATACTGGTTGATCACCCCGGTGCGGTAATACTTGGCGGTGCCCAGCACCACGCCGACCTGCCGGTAGGGCAGATCCTGAAGGTCATCAAAGATATAAGGAGCCGTTTTCCAGCTCATCCAGCGGTCGAGGCCCAGCGCAGTCAACAGCACGATGCCGATCAGGACAACCAGGCTGTAAAACACGCGCTTTAACATACAGATGACTCTTACCAAAGGTGAAATTTCACTCAGGCTACTTTACCCGTCTGGTAAGCGCAAGAAAGGGCGATTTAATTGGGGGGATTTTCATCAGTTGTGCGGGCATGGCTGCCCGCATCATACGCTTAGCCCAGCAGGACACGATCAATGTTGCTACAACCCAGCGCCCGCAGCGTGGCCGCAGTGGCATCCCACTGGATCAGCGGTGCATCGGCTTTTTCCGCCAGAATGGCGCGCTGGATATCCGGGTAGTCATAACCGTTAAGGCTGAGCAGGTTCAGTGCACCCTGTAACGGCGGCAGCGTCGGGTTAAAGGCGGCGTTTTCGGCATAGCTGCCGGTAAAGATTCGCCCGTCACGACACTCCAGCGCCACGCCGCTCGGCGCGTTGCTGTATGGCGCGTGTGCTTTATTGGCGGCAAGGATAGCTGCCTGGGTCAGTTCATCTCCGCTCACGGCATAACCGTGATCCTGCTCGTCCATCAGCAGCGATTTGATCTCTAGATCTTTCGGTCCGAAGGCATCGGGCAGATAATCCGCCAGCGTATGCTGGGCGCGGCCCGGCAGGTTGATGCGCAGCGCTAATCCGCTGTTGAGTTCGTTCATAAACTGACGGCAGTGGCCGCATGGGGTGTAGTTGACGGTGATCGCCTCCAGGGCTTGTTCGCCGCGCAGCCAGGCGTGACTGATGGCGCTCTGTTCCGCATGAACGGTCTGCTGCATGGTAGCGCCGAGAAACTCCATATTGCCGCCGAAGTACCAGGTGCCACTCACGCCCCGGGCAATGGCGCCGACGTTGAAATGGGAAAGATCGGCGCGGGCGCAGGCCGCTGCCAGCGGCAGAAGCGCAAAGGCCAGCGCGTCATCATCCAGATCCGTGGCACGTTTCAGTGCGGCGACCTGTTCAGCCGTCAGCAGGGCGGGGAAGTGTGCATCCGCCAGTACCGGGGCCAGGGCTGACTGCAAATTCTCTGCTAGCTCGGCAAAAGCTGATTGAAAACGTGGATGCATGGCGTTGCCTCATAAAGGTTAATGGATCGGTAGTTTACGGAGCCGCTGGGGCTTTATATGTGACTTAGATCTCATTATGTGTGCAACTTATGAAACTCAGATTAAAAATGCGCGACGCGTCGCAAATTTTAGCCCACCACAGCCAGAATTATCGGGAACAGGAAAGGGGCGATCAGCGAGGTCAAAATCCCGCAGATCACCAGCGCCAGCGAACTGAAGGCACCTTCCTGATAATCCAGCTCCGCACAGCGGGCGGTGCCGAGGGCGTGTGAGGCGGTGCCCATCGCCAGCCCACGGGCAGATTTGGTGCGAATGCGCATGGCATTCAGCAGCGTATGGCCTAACACCGCACCCAGAATACCGACATAAATGACGCACACGGCGCTGATCGCCGGAATGCCGCCGAGGCTGCCGCCCACCGCCATTGCAATCGGCGTGGTCACCGATTTGGGCAGAATGGAGGCGGCAATTTCGGGTGTCGCCCCCATCAGCAACGCCACCGAGGTGCCGGTGATCATCGCCACCACGCTCCCGGCGAGACAGATGGTAATAATCGATTTCCAGCGGGCGCGGATCTGGTGCAGTTGCTCATAAAGCGGAAACGCCAGCGCAACCACCGCAGGCTGGAGCAGATCGTTGAGAACTTTGCTGCCCTGGAAATAGTGAGCGTAAGGGATGCCGGTTAACAGCAGGAAAGGGATGATCACCACCATCGCTACCAGCAGGGGATTAAGAAGAGGAAACTTCAGGCGCACCGCCAGCTTGCGGGCGGCGAAGAAGACCGCCACGGTGAGCGGCAACGACCACCAGATATTCGCCATCATTTTTTCTCTCCTTTCTGTCCAATCACTTTGCGCTCCCCGTGCGCCAGATGGGTGCTCCAGCTCACCACTAAAAACACCACCAGCGTACTGATCGTGCAGGAGACGAAGATCGGGCCAAACTGCGCGCTCAGCAGGTCGTAATACTGCATCACGCCCACACCGATGGGGACGAACAGAAGGGCCATATAGCGGATCAGGACCGAGCAGCCTGGCTTGACCCAGTTTGCCGGAAGGATCTGCAAGGCAAGCAGCACAAACAGGATCAGCATGCCGATAATACTGCCGGGAATGGCGATCGGCAGCAGAGAGGCAAGAAAGATACCTGCATAGAGGCAGGCATAAATAAGGATGAAGGCGCGCAGGTATTGCCAGACAACGATCAGTGATTTATTCATGGTGGAAGCCCTTAATGGAACGCATTCATCATACAATTAAAACCGGAAACGTGCTACGGATCACATCATGACTTTTGAGCATACCAGACATTCCCATTTGGAACCTCGGGCATTCCCCCAGCCAGAAGGGTAAAAACATTATAAATCAGCCCGGTTCCACGAGCCCTGAAACAGGGCTTTCCACCGTTACACAGAGCAGATACCATAGCGCCTCTTTTTTTACGGATATTGATATGCGTGTATTACTGGCACCGATGGAAGGCGTGCTCGATTCGCTGGTGCGCGAGCTGCTGACTGACGTTAACGATTATGATCTCTGCATCACCGAGTTCCTGCGGGTGGTGGATATGTTGTTGCCGGTAAAATCGTTTTACAGACTCTGTCCGGAGCTGCATCGCCAGAGCCGCACCGCCTCCGGTACGCTGGTGCGCGTCCAGCTTCTGGGACAATACCCCGAATGGCTGGCAGAAAACGCCGCGCGTGCCGTCGAGCTGGGCTCCTGGGGCGTGGATCTTAACTGCGGCTGTCCGTCGAAAATGGTCAACGGCAGCGGCGGCGGCGCCACGCTTCTGAAAGATCCCGAGCTTATCTACCGTGGCGCAAAAGCGATGCGCGAGGCGGTGCCCTCGCATCTGCCGGTGACCGTGAAGGTACGCCTCGGCTGGGACAGCGGCGACAGGCAGTTTGAAATTGCCGACGCCGTGCAGCAGGCGGGGGCGACCGAGCTGGTAGTTCACGGGCGCACTAAAGAAGATGGTTACAAAGCCGAACGCATTAACTGGCAGGCTATCGGCGAGATCCGCAAACGGCTGACTATCCCGGTGGTGGCCAATGGCGAAATCTGGGATCGCGAAAGCGCGCTGGCCTGCATGCAGGAGACCGGCTGCAATGCCATTATGATCGGGCGCGGGGCGCTCAACGTGCCCAACCTCAGCCGGGTGATTAAATACGATGAGCCGCGCATGCCGTGGGCGGATGTCGTCACGCTGCTGAAGAAGTACTCCCGCCTCGAAAAGCAGGGCGACACCGGCCTGTACCACGTGGCGCGCATCAAGCAGTGGTTGAGCTACCTGCGTAAAGAGTACGACGAGGCCCTGGATCTGTTTCAGGAGATCCGCGCTCTGCAATCTTCAGCGGAGATTGCCCGGGTCATACAGTCAAAATAGGCCAACATCGATCTGCATCACGTTTTTCAGCGGGACGCATTGAGGCGCAGCGCGAAACTGGTAAAGTGCGCTAACTGGATTGTTACTGCTGCGGCAGGCAAAACCTGATTATCTGGCATCTGCCGGATAATCAGGTTTTTTTGTTTCTGGGGCATGGGATGAAGATTGCCAAAATACTGAATAACAATGTGGTGGTTGTTCTGGATGAACAGGGGCGTGAGCAGGTGGTGATGGGCCGTGGGCTGGCCTTTCAAAAGCACCCTGGCGACAGTGTCCCGAAAGAGAACATCGAGAAAGTGTTTGCCCTGCAAAGCGACGAGCTGGTGCAGCGGCTGGGGGAGTTACTCAGCCAGATCCCGCTGGAAGTGATGACCACCTGCGACCGCATTATCGGGCTGGCGGCGCAGCGGCTGGGGAAACTGCAGGAGAGTTTGTACATCACCTTAACCGACCACTGCTACTTTGCGATTGAGCGGCAGAAGAAGGGGCTGGCGATCAAAAACGTGCTGCTGTGGGACATTAAGCGGCTCTATCCGAAAGAGTTTGAGCTGGGCCAGCAGGCCCGGGCCATCATCGCCAAACGGCTGGATGTCGAGCTGGGCGAAGATGAAGCCGGGTTTATCGCGCTGCATCTGGTAACTGCCCAGCTGCACAGCGAGATGCCGGAGGTCATGCACGTCACCCGGGTGATGCAGGAGATCCTGCAGCTGGTGAAATACAGCTTACAGCTGGAGTATGACGAGGAGTCGCTCAGCTATCAGCGCTTCGTCACCCATCTGAAGTTCTTCGCCCAGCGGATGCTGACCCGCACCGTAGTGGCGGATGATGATGCCACGCTGCATTCGGCGGTAAAAGAGAACTACGGCAAAGCCTGGGTGTGCGCCGAGAAGATTGCCCGGCATCTGCAAAAGAGTTATCAGCGCGAGCTGACCACAGAAGAGATTATGTTTCTCACCATTCATATTGAGCGCGTGAGAAAAGAGGGGCGCTAAGCCCCCCACAAACGGATTGTTACTGCGTTACGCAGGCAAAACCTGAGCGCGGCGCCCGAAAGGGTGTCGTTCTCGGGTTTTTTTATTTTTACGACTCAGTCAAACCCTGCCTGCGGGCAGTGAAAAAGGAAACAGAGATGGAATATCAAGCACTGGCGAAGGATATTCTCGGCCACGTTGGCGGCAAGGAGAATATTGTCAGCCTGGTTCATTGCGCTACCCGGCTGCGTTTTAAACTGAAAGACGCTCAGCATGCCGATGCCGAAGGGCTGAAGAAAAATCCAGGCGTGATCATGGTGGTTGAAAGCGGCGGCCAGTTCCAGGTGGTGATTGGCAACCACGTCCACGACGTCTGGCAGGCGGTATGCCAGGAGGCGGGGCTGGCTGACGACGCGCCCGCCGCAGAGATTAAAGGCGAAAAAACCAGCCTCGGCGGCCAGCTTATCGACATCGTCTCCGGCATTTTTACCCCCTTTATCGGCGTCCTCGCCGCGTCGGGGATCCTGAAGGGGATCCTGGCGCTGGCGGTGGTGTGCGGCTGGCTGACCACCGACAGCGGCACCTACAAAATCTGGTTTGCTACCAGTGACGCGCTGTTCTTCTTCTTCCCGCTGGTGCTGGGCTACACCGCCGGGAAAAAGTTTGGTGGCAACCCCTTTATCACCATGGTGATTGGCGGGGCGCTGGTGCATCCGACCATGATTCAGGCCTTTGAGGCCAGCCAGCAGGCGGGCGCGGCGGCCAATGCCTTCCTCGCCATTCCGGTGACCTGGTTCAACTACAGCTCGTCGGTCATTCCGATCATTCTCGCCGCCTGGGTCAGCTGCTGGCTGGAGAAGCAGGGCAACAAGTGCCTGCCGTCGGCGATGAAAAATTTCTTCACCCCGCTGATCTGCTTAGGTCTGACGGTGCCGCTGACCTTCCTGGTCATTGGCCCGGTTGCCACCTGGCTCAGCCAGATGCTGGCGAACAGCTATCAGTGGATCTACGTGCTTGCTCCCTGGCTGGCTGGCGCGGCGATGGGCGCGGTCTGGCAGGTCTGCGTCATCTTCGGCCTGCACTGGGGGCTGGTGCCGCTGATGATCAATAACCTCGCCGTGCTGGGTCACGACTCCATGCTGCCAATGTTACTCCCGGCGGTGATGGGCCAGGTGGGGGCCGCGTCTGGCGTCTTCCTGCGAACCCGCGATACACGGCTGAAAATGCTGGCGGGCTCCTCAGTCACGGCGGGGATTTTCGGTATCACCGAGCCGGCGGTTTATGGCGTGAATCTGCCCCTGCGCCGTCCCTTTATCTTTGGCTGCGTGGCGGGGGCGGTCGGCGGCGCGATTGTCGGTTTCGCCGATACCCATGTCTACTCTTTTGGCTTCGGCAATATCTTCACCATCGCACAGATGATCCCGCCGGGCGGGGTGGATGCCACGCTCTGGGGCGGGATTGCGGGTATGGTGGTGGCGCTGGTGCTGAGCTGCGTCCTGACCCTGATTGCCGGCATGCCCGCCAGCCCGGCCACTGCCCCGGTGACGGCGAACGTCGATGAAGGCACGGTGCTCTCGCCGATGCGTGGCACAGTGCTGGCACTGGATCAGGTGCCGGACGCCACTTTTGCCAGCGGCCTGCTCGGTCAGGGCGCGGCGATCATTCCTGCTGATAATAAAGTCATTGCCCCTTTTGCCGGGGAGGTGGCCTCGATATTTGCCACTAAACATGCCATCGGCCTGCTGAGCGACAGCGGCATCGAGGTGCTGATCCACGTCGGGATCGATACCGTGAAGCTCGACGGCAAGCCGTTTACCGCCCACGTGAAGGTGGGTGACAAAATACAGCCTGGCGATCTGCTGCTGGAGTTTGACCGCCAGGCCATCCTCGATGCCGGATACGATCTGGCGACCCCGATTATTATCAGCAACAGCGACGACTACCGTGCTGTCGAGACCGTGGCGGCGACCGCCGTCGAGGCCGGCGCGCCGTTGCTTTGCGTAAGCCATCAATAACAGGAGAACCGAATGAAAACTTTCCCGGACGATTTCTTATGGGGCGGCGCGGTTGCCGCGAATCAGGTAGAAGGCGCTTATCTGGACGATGGCAAAGGATTGTCCACCTCTGACGTACAGCCCCAGGGGGTGTTTGGCCCGGTGGTGGAGCGCGTGGCGGGCGACAGCGGTATCAAAGACGTGGCGATCGATTTCTATCATCGCTACCCGGAGGACATCAGACTGTTTGCCGAAATGGGCTTCAGCTGCCTGCGCGTCTCCATTGCCTGGACGCGTATCTTCCCGAACGGCGATGAACAGCAGCCGAACGAGGCCGGACTGGCTTTCTACGACAAACTGTTTGACGAGCTGGCGGCCCACAACATCACCCCGCTGGTGACCCTTTCGCACTACGAGATGCCGTGGGGGCTGGTGAAGCAGTACGGCGGCTGGGGGAGCCGCCAGACGATCGGGTTCTTCGAGCGTTATGCCCGCACCGTTTTCACTCGCTATCAGCACAAGGTAAAGCTGTGGCTCACCTTTAACGAAATCAATATGTCCCTGCACGCGCCGATGACCGGTGTCGGCCTGCCGGAAACCAGCAGCAAGGCGGAGGTCTATCAGGCGATCCATCATCAGCTGGTGGCGAGCGCGCTGGCGGTAAAAGCCTGCCACGAGATCATCCCGGATGCCAAAATCGGCAACATGCTGCTGGGCGGCCTGGTCTATCCGCTGACCTGCAAGCCGGACGACGTGCTGGAAGCCCTGCAGGAAAACCGCGCCTGGCAGTTCTTCGGCGACGTGCAGTGCCGCGGGGCGTACCCGGGCTATATGCTGCGCTTCTTCCGCGATCACGGCATCACGCTTGACGTCACGGAGGCCGATCGCGAGGCGCTGAAAACGACCATCGACTTTATCTCCTTCAGCTACTACATGACCGGCTGTGTCACTACCGATGAAGAACTGAACCAGCAGGCGCGCGGCAACATCCTCAGCATGGTGCCTAACCCGCATCTGGCAAGCTCGGAGTGGGGCTGGCAGATTGACCCGGTTGGCCTGCGTACCCTGCTGAACGTGCTCTGGGATCGCTATCAGAAGCCGCTGTTTATTGTTGAGAACGGCCTGGGGGCGAAGGACAAGCCGGACGCCGACGGCAGGGTGCAGGATGATTACCGCATCAGCTATCTCAACGACCACCTGGTGCAGGTGCGCGAGGCGATTGACGACGGCGTGGAAGTGATGGGCTACACCAGCTGGGGGCCGATCGATCTGGTGAGTGCTTCCAAAGCGGAGCTCTCAAAACGCTACGGCTTTATCTATGTCGATCGTGACGACAGCGGGGCCGGCACCCTGGCGCGCAGCCGCAAGAAGAGTTTTTACTGGTATCAGGAGGTGATTGCGACCAAAGGCGCTTCGCTGAAAGCCTGATGATTGCAATGGCGCCCGCCACGCCCCGGGCGCCTTTTCCAGGTATGTAAAGGTATGACAAATTGTGGATTGCCACCCATTCCTAAACAAAGGAGGCGAGACGGGCGTATTTTGCCCCCTTCTTTATTGGGGTGAATAACGTGATGAAACGTTCGACTTTTTATTTCTGCTGCCTGCCTTTATCTCTGCTTCTGGTTGCCTGCGCGCCCGGCCACGATCCCGCTGCCTCGCTTAATCAACAGATCCCCGCTGCGAAAATCGATACCGGCCTGGCTGCCGGCCAGTGGCCTAAAGATAGCTGGTGGGAAGATTTTCACGATCCAGAATTAAATAAGCTGATTACCAAAGCCCTGGCCGATGCGCCAGATATGACCATTGCCCGTCAGCGCATCGCCCTTGCCGAAGCGCAGGCCAAAATGGCCATGGCTGCCGATGGCCCGGAGGTTAATTTCTCTGCCGATGCAGAGCGCCAGAAGATGTCAGCCGAAGGGCTAATGGGCCCCTTCGCGATAACCGATCCGGCGGCCGGAACCACCGGCCCCTGGTATACCAACGGCACCTTTGGCCTGACCGCCGGCTGGGATCTGGATCTGTGGGGTAAAAACCGCGCCCAGGTGGAAGCCCGCATCGGGAAGGTCAATGCACAACAGGCGGAGCTGCAGCAGACCCGTCAACTGCTTGCCAGCAGCGTGGCGCGTCTTTACTGGGACTGGCAGACCCAGGCGGCCATCGGGCATCTCTTAACCGCCATCAAACAGGAGCAGCTCAAGATTATCGGTACCGACCGGGAGCTATACCAGCATGGCATTACCTCTTCCGTGGAAGGGGTGGAAACCGACATTAGCGCCAGTAAAACCGATGAGCGACTGGCGGAGGTGAAGGGGAAAATGAAAGCCATCGAGGCACGTCTGGCGGCGCTCACCAACTCCCCGACGGTGAAGCTCACCCCGCATGCCTTGCCCACTGTGGAGAGCAATTTGCCGTCGGCCCTCGGCTATGAATTACTGGCTCGCCGCCCTGATTTACAGGAGGCGCACTGGTATATCGAAGCCTCCCTGCATGAGGTGGATGCGGCGAAAGCGGCCTTCTATCCCGATGTAAACCTGATGGCCTTCCTGCAACAGGATGCGCTGCACTTAAGCGATCTGTTCCGCTCCTCGGCGCAGCAGATGGGCGTCACCGCCGGTCTGACCCTGCCAATTTTTGACAGCGGACGCCTGAATGCGAATCTTGATATTGCCCAGGCGCAAAGCAATCTGTCGATTGCTCACTACAACAAAGCGGTGGTGGAGGCGGTCAATCAGGTGACCCGCTGCGCCAGCGACGTTGAAACGCTGATGGCAAAAAATAAACATCAGCAGCGCGTGGAAGCCGATGCCGCCCGGGTCGTGGCCCTGGCGCAGGCGCGTTTCAACGCCGGGATTGTCGCAGGCTCGCGCGTCAGCGAGGCCAGAATCCCCGCCCTGCAGGAACAACTCGCCGGGATTGCGCTGCAGGGGCAATACGTGGATGCCACCCTGCAACTCACCTCTGCGCTCGGCGGCGGCTATCACCACGGGTGAAAAGTGAGAAGTAACTATACTTATCTCTTTGTCTTCTTTTCTGGAGGTGAGTATGGGTTCAACCAATCGTGTGGCTATTGTAACGGCATCAGATTCGGGAATCGGCAAAACCACAGCGCTGATGCTGGCGGAGCGTGGGTTTGATATTGGCGTGACCTGGCACTCGGATGAAGAAGGGGCGATGAAAACCTGTCGCGAGATCGAGGCGCGCGGGCAGCGGGCAGAGGCCATCCATCTGGATCTCAGCCAACTGCCGGACGGGGCGAAAGCCATCGAGACGCTGATTGAACGTTTCGGCCGTCTTGACGTGCTGGTCAATAACGCCGGAGCGATGACCAAAGCGCCGTTTCTTGAGATGGAATATGACCAGTGGCGATCCATTTTTAGCGTCGATGTGGACGGGGCATTTCTCTGTTCGCAGATCGCCGCCCGGCAGATGGTGAAGCAGGGGGAGGGGGGACGTATCGTCAATATCACCTCGGTGCATGAACACACGCCGCTGCCGGAGGCCAGCGCTTACACCTCAGCCAAACACGCCCTCGGCGGCCTGACCAAGTCGATGGCGATGGAGCTGGTTCACCATAACATTCTGGTGAACGCCGTGGCGCCGGGCGCCATTGCCACCCCGATGAATGACATGGACGACAGCGAAGTGAAGCCCGGCTCCATGCCCAACATTCCACTGGCAAGGCCGGGGCATACCAAAGAGATTGCCAGCCTGGTCGCCTGGCTATGTGACACCGACGCCAGCTACGCCACCGGACAGTCATTTATCGTCGATGGCGGCTTTATGCTGGGCAATCCGCAGTTTAAACCGGAGCAGTAATGCTTAGCTGCGATCCCGGCGTTTAAGCCACCAGCGCACCGCGAAAACCAGCACCAGCACCCCAATCAGCCAGATCCAGTGGCGCAGGTGCTGGTCCAGCGCGTGCAGCCAGGGCTCCAGCACTTCACCGCCCACGTAGCCTAAAGTAGTGAAGAGCAGCGCCCAGATGATGGCGCCCACAATGTTCAGCGGCAGAAAAATTTTTGGCGGCAGGTGACTGGCCCCAATCAGCAGCGGGCCGATGATGCGGAAACCGTACATAAAGCGGGTGCCGATCACGAAAAGGTAAGGGTGGCGCTGGATCAGCTGCTGGGCGCGGTTGATTTTCTTCTGATGGCGGGAAAAGCGCCGCAGGATCGCCGGACCAAACCGGACGCCAAGCAGATAGAGTAGCTGATCGCCGATCATGCCCCCCAGCGCTACTGCGGCCACGACCAGGGGAAAACGCAGCAGCCCCTGATGCGCCGCCACGCCACCCAGTAGGGTGATAGTCTCGCCTTCCGCTATGCTGCCAATAACCAACGCGGCATAGCCATACTGTGCAATGAGAGTATTAATGTCCATAGGGGTAAGCGTAGCTGTCCTGAGAAAGTCTGCCTAATCATACACTCCCTCTGTCAATGAACCGACAATGACCATTTCCTTGTGTTGCTCAAAAAATAATCTCAGGCTGCATTATACTTGAGTTATCGCTAGCGGGCCGACAACAAGGGGGCGTTATGAACCATGTCTGGGGACTCTTTTCCCATCCCGATCGTGAAATGCACGTGATCAGAAGCGAAAACGAAACGGTCAGCCATCACTATACCCACCATGTGTTGTTGATGGCCGCCGTACCGGTAATTTGCGCGTTCATTGGTACCACGCAAATTGGCTGGGATTTTGACGACGGCAACATTGTAAAACTTTCGTGGACAACCGGACTGGCGCTGGCCGCGGTCTTTTACGCGCTGATGCTGGCAGGGGTGGCGGTAATGGGGCGGGTGATTTACTGGATGGCGCGTCGCTATCCGCAGCGTCCTTCCCTGGCGCACTGCATGGTGTTTGCCGGTTACGTGGCAACGCCGCTATTTTTAAGCGGGATTGTGGCGCTCTATCCTATTGTCTGGCTCTGCGCGCTGGTGGGCACCCTGGCGCTGTTTTATACCGGTTATCTGCTCTATATCGGTATTCCTACCTTCCTGAATATCAATAAAGAGGAGGGCCGCAGCTTTTCCGGTTCTACGCTCGCCATCGGTGTGCTGTTGCTGGAAGTGTTACTGGCGCTGACGGTTATTCTTTGGGGTTATGGATATCGTCTCTTCTGACGTCACTGCATTGCTGGCGGAATTGCCAGCAATGCAGCATCTGTTCACGATTAACTACTGGTAGCAAGGCATCCGGACGGCTATGATGCCTTAGCCAGCCCGTGTTCTCGCTTCGGCCCGGGCGGCGTACGTTATTACGTGCGTGAATAATTATCCGAAATCTCACCATGCTGAAATTCCGCGTTTCTTTACTGAGTCTTGCTCTGTTGCTGGCTGTGCCAGTGGCGACCCCCGCAATCGCCAACACTGCCGCTGTGGCTACGGCGACACAGCCGGAGATTGCTTCCGGCAGCGCTATGATCGTCGATCTGAATACCAACAAAGTGATCTATTCCAGCCACCCGAATCTGGTGCGCCCGATCGCTTCGATTACCAAATTAATGACCGCGATGGTGGTGCTGGATGCACGGCTGCCGCTGGATGAAAAACTGCGCGTCGACATCAGCCATACGCCAGAGATGAAAGGGATTTATTCCCGCGTGCGTCTGAACAGCGAAATCAGCCGTAAAAATATGCTGCTGCTGGCGCTGATGTCCTCGGAAAACCGCGCCGCGGCAAGCCTGGCCCACCACTATCCGGGCGGCTATGACGCTTTTATCCGCGCCATGAACGCCAAAGCGAAGGCGCTGGGCATGACCCAGACGCGTTTTGTGGAGCCAACCGGTCTGTCGATTCATAACGTCTCGACGGCGCAGGATCTGACGAAGCTGCTGATTGCCACTAAGCAGTATCCGCTGCTCGGCCAGCTCAGCACCACCCGCGAAGAGATGGCCACTTTCTCGCATCCGGCCTATACCCTGCCGTTTCGTAACACCAACCATCTGGTCTACCGCGATAACTGGAATATCCAGCTGACTAAAACCGGCTTTACCAACGCGGCGGGCCACTGTCTGGTGATGCGCACGGTCTTTAATGGCAAGCCGGTAGCGCTGGTGGTGATGGATGCCTTTGGCAAATATACCCACTTTGCCGATGCCAGCCGGCTGCGGACCTGGATTGAAACCGGAAAAGTCACCCCGGTTCCCGCCGCGGCCCTGAGCTACAAAAAGCAAAAAGCCGCCCAGATGGCGACGGCGCAGAACGATTGAATCGCGTTTAATGCCCGGCGGCGCTTCGCTTGCACGGGCCTACGGGTTGTGTAGGCCGGGTAAGCGCAGCGCCACCCGGCAATACCGCGTTGAAATAGATTACTCCGGCAGCGTCCAGTCACCCTCGTTAAGGGGGCGCTGCAAAATTAGCGTATCGCGCCAGTCACCTTTCTTATATCCCACGCTTCTGAGCTGCCCCGCCACTTCAAAACCGTGCTTTTTATGCAGGCGTAACGACCCGGCGTTGTTTGGCCCGTCGCCCACCACGGCGATCATCTGGCGCCACGGCCCCTCTTCGCTGCGGGCAATCAGGGCGCTCAGCAGCGCGCTGCCAAAGCCGCGTCCGGGCGTGCTGGCCTCGACGTAAATCGACTCTTCAAGGGTATAACGGTAGGCGGGGCGTGCACGATAGTGGGTGGCGTAGCAGTAACCCACCACGATACCCCGATAGAGCGCCACCAGCCACGGCAACCCCTGACTGGTCACCGCGTGTATGCGCTCGCGCATCTCGTCAACGGTAGGAGGCACTTCTTCAAACGATGCGCGTCCGTTCAGCACGTGCCAGGCATAGATGGCGGCAATGGCATGCGCATCCTCAAGCTCGGCATCGCGAACCTGAACGTCAGTTTCGGAGAAAGTTTCAACAGCCGACATAATATGTCCGCTCCTCATCAAAAAAAGCCAGAGAAACGTTTCTCTGGCGACCCGTGGCTACTCTAGTACGATTTATAGGGGCTTAATAGTAGGTCCGTTCGGGCTAACTGGTGTGATCAGTAGCTTGCGAGCCATTACGCACTGTTTCTGACTCCTCTTTCCAGTTTTTATGCTTGGTTGTTTTGCCAATCCCCGGGTTCATACTGTTAGTTGGGTCATTAGCGCGATAAAACTGTTTTAATGAATCCGGTGCTTCGTAAATGTGACCGACATTGTGTTCCGCCGGATATTGCGCGCCGCGCGCCTTCAACAGGGCCAGCATTTGCGCCTTCAGGGCGTGGGCATCGACCCCTTTTTTAACGATGTAATCCTGGTGGAAGACGTAACACATAAAGTGGCCGTAATAGAGCTTATGCACCAGCTGGCTGTCGATCTCCGGCGGCAGTTTTTCGAACCATTCGGTATCGTTGCGGCGCAGGGCGATATCCAGCGCCAGAATATCCTCTACCTCGTCGGCGTGAACCGCCTGATAGCGGATCGCGGCGCCAGCAGCGGCAAAGCGGTGTAAAAAGGCCTTGCTGCCCTCTTCCGGGGTGCAGGCAAAGAAATCCCCCTCCGCGGTTTTGAAGAATTCGCTCAACCAGCTTTGCGCTTCGGCAATGCCGTCGCCCGCCATTTTCAGCAGCAGGTGATGTTCATACTTATCCCGCCAGCTTTTCATCCGCGGCGGCAGGTGTGCCGGGAATGCGCTGCCCAGCTTCTGCATGAAGCGGTCGGTAAAGTTAGGCTTAAACAGCGACACCTTCTCCAGCATCGCATCGGTGCGTCCCTTCATGGTGAAGAAGAAGGGCATCTTGTCGGTGCCGAGCTTGTCGATCATCAGGAAGGTGTCTTTGCCATAGCGTTCGGCGATGTCGTAAATATCCCGGTGCATATACTCGCCGGCGACCGGCAGATGGGTAAACTCCCCGAGAATGTGGCGACGGATAGTGGTCAGCACCTCCGGCTGGTTGGTGCCGATATAGAACACCTGCTGGCGTTTCTCGGCCGGGAAGGTGTCCAGGCGTACGGCAAAGACCGCCAGCTTGCCGGCACAGCCGGAGGATTCAAACAGACGGTCCGGGTCGGCGTTATAGCGCGCCGGGGTGTCGGCATCAATTTCACGTACCCGGCTGATGTAATCATGGTCGTGAGCGTGGCGCCCGTCATGCAGGACATCGCTATCTTTAACGCGGTCATCATCCAGCTTGCTGAGGATCTGCTCCGGCGTGACCCCTAAATCGATACCCAGATGGTTCACCAGCGTCAGCTTGCCCTGCTCATCGATGCGGGCGAACAGCGACATTTCGGTATAGGCCGGGCCGCGCTGCACCAGCGAGCCGCCGGAGTTATTGCAGATCCCGCCGATCACCGAGGCGCCAATACAGGAGGAGCCAATCACCGAATGCGGCTCCCGGCCCAGCGGCTTGAGCGCCTTTTCCAGGGAGTAGAGCGTGGTGCCCGGGTAGGCCAGCACCTGCTCGCCCTTATCCAACAGATGCAGCTTATCGAGGCGCAGGGTGCTGATGATGACAATGTCGCGATCGTAATCATTGCCGTTCGGCGTGGAGCCTTCGGTCAGGCCGGTATTGGCCGCCTGCATCAGAATGATTTTGTCTGCCGCGACGCAGGCATTAAGTACCCGCCACAGCTCCAGCAGCGTGCCCGGGAACACCACCGCCAGCGCGTCCCCTTGGCCGGAGCGAAAGCCCTTGCGGTAGCGGGCGGTTTTTGCGGCGTCGGTAAGCAGGTGCGCCTGGCCTACCAGACGTGACAACTCGTTAATGAAGCTGGTGTTATCGTGCAGTTGTACAGAAGACATCATCCACCCCTTGTGGTTATTCAAATGCGTCGTCGAAAATCATAGCGCGATTAATGTTTAAGCGAACGACTATTCACCAGAAAAATCAGAGAATAAACCCTGCAACGTTCAGAGGGTTTATGGCACACTGCGCTTTTCGTACGGTCTGGCCGCGACTATCCGGCGGTTATTGATGAGAGAGTAAACGAAATGAAATGGCTCTGTTCTGTAGGTGTGGCTGTAAGTCTGGCGCTGCAACCCGCGCTGGCTGACGACCTGTTTGGCAATCATCCGCTCACGCCGGAAGCCCGGGACGCATTTGTAACCGACCTGCTTACTAAGATGTCGGTTGATGAGAAAATCGGCCAGCTGCGCCTCATCAGCGTCGGGCCGGATAATCCGAAAGAAGCCATTCGCGAGATGATTAAAAACGGGCAGGTAGGGGCGATTTTCAACACCGTCACCCGCCAGGATATCCGCAAGATGCAGGATCAGGTGATGGAACTCAGCCACCTGAAAATCCCGTTATTCTTCGCCTATGACGTGGTTCACGGCCAGCGTACCGTCTTCCCGATCAGCCTCGGCCTGGCCTCCTCCTTTAACCTCGAGGCGGTGAAAACCGTCGGTCGCGTCTCTGCATACGAGGCGGCGGATGATGGCCTCAACATGACCTGGGCCCCGATGGTGGACGTCTCCCGCGATCCACGCTGGGGCCGCGCCTCAGAAGGCTTCGGGGAGGATACTTATCTCACCGCGACGATGGGTAAAACCATGGTAGAAGCGATGCAGGGCAAAAGCCCGGCAGATCGCTACTCGGTGATGACCAGCGTCAAACACTTCGCCGCCTATGGCGCCGTGGAGGGCGGTAAAGAGTACAACACCGTCGACATGAGCCCGCAGCGCCTGTTTAACGACTATATGCCGCCGTACAAAGCGGGTCTGGATGCCGGCAGCGGCGCGGTAATGGTGGCCCTGAACTCCCTGAACGGGACGCCGGCCACCTCCGACAGCTGGTTGCTGAAAGAGGTTCTGCGCGACAAGTGGGGCTTTAAGGGCATCACCGTCTCCGATCACGGGGCGATCAAGGAGCTGATCAAGCACGGCACGGCGGCGGATCCGGAAGATGCGGTGCGGGTAGCGCTGAAATCCGGCATCAACATGAGCATGAGCGATGAGTACTACAGCAAGTACCTGCCGGGTCTGGTGAAGAGCGGTAAGGTCACCATGGCGGAGCTGGATGACGCCACGCGCCATGTTCTGAACGTCAAATATGATATGGGGCTGTTTAACGATCCGTACAGCCACCTGGGGCCAAAAGAGTCTGACCCGGTAGACACCAACGCTGAAAGCCGCCTGCACCGCAAAGAGGCGCGTGAAGTGGCGCGTGAGAGCCTGGTGCTGCTGAAAAACCGTCTCGAGACCCTGCCGCTGGCGAAATCTGGCACCGTGGCGGTGGTGGGCCCGCTGGCCGACAGCAAACGCGATGTGATGGGCAGCTGGTCTGCGGCAGGCGTGGCGGATCAGTCCGTCACGGTGCTGACGGGCATTAAAGATGCGCTGGGCGACAAAGGCAAAGTGATTTACGCCAAAGGGGCCAATGTCACCAACGATAAAGACATCGTCACCTTCCTCAACCAGTATGAAGAGGCCGTGAAGGTCGATCCGCGCTCCGCCCAGGAGATGATTGACGAAGCGGTGAATGCTGCGAAGCAGTCTGATGTGGTCGTGGCCGTCGTGGGTGAAGCTCAGGGGATGGCGCATGAAGCCTCGAGCCGTACCGATATCACCTTGCCGCAAAGCCAGCGCGATCTGATTGCCGCGCTGAAAGCCACCGGCAAGCCGCTGGTGCTGGTGCTGATGAACGGCCGTCCGCTGGCGCTGGTGAAAGAAGATCAGCAGGCTGACGCGATTCTGGAAACCTGGTTCGCCGGTACCGAGGGCGGTAACGCCATTGCCGACGTGCTGTTTGGTGACTACAACCCGTCGGGTAAACTGCCGATGTCCTTCCCGCGCTCGGTGGGGCAGATCCCGGTCTATTACAGCCACCTGAATACCGGCCGTCCTTACAACGCCGACAAGCCGAACAAGTACACCTCGCGCTACTTTGACGAAGCCAATGGTCCGCTCTATCCGTTTGGTTATGGCCTGAGCTACACCACCTTTAAGGTTTCTGAGGTGAAAATGTCGGCCCCGACCATGAAGGCGGACGGCACGGTGACCGCCAGCGTGGATGTCACCAACACCGGCAAACGTGAAGGGGAGACGGTGGTTCAGATGTACGTTCAGGATATTACCGCCTCCATGAGCCGCCCGGTAAAACAGCTGCGTGGCTTTGAGAAGGTTAACCTGAAACCGGGTGAAACGAAGACCATCAGCTTCCCGATCGACGTGGATGCGCTGAAGTTCTGGAATCAGCAGATGAAATATGACGCTGAGCCAGGCAAGTTCAACGTCTTTATCGGTACGGATTCTGCCCGCGTAAACAAGGGTGAGTTCGAACTGCTGTAAAAATAGCCCGGCGCTGCCGGGCAATATCCAGACGGGGCCGCCTCACCTGATTCGTGATCGGCCCCGCAATTTTTTTCCAGTCCCGCCTGAAACCGACCTGATTCCCTCTTTTTTATCCCTCCCTGGCGGGTGATTTGTGATGATTTTCACACTTCATTTTTGCCGCCCCTGATAAAACGTGAACCCCATCAAAAGCCCTTTCTACCGCCTTATCCTGGCGTGACGATCTTCACTCTTCGCTCAAAATCCCCAGACAGGGCCCGCGAGCAGGGGGATAAAACGGCGTTAAATGCCTGTCACTTAACAGCTGACAGGTATCAACATGAAGCTCTCGTTAGAAAATGTCGTTCTCGACCGCAGCGGTCTGACTCCCGTCACCGATCTCCTCCAGGGGCTGATTGCGACCCTCGCCCAGGCCGGTGGCGGTACGCTGGTGATCACGCCGGGTACCTACCTGACGGGCACGCTGGTATTACCGTCAAACTTCACCCTGCATCTGGAAGCCGGTGCGCGTCTGCTGGCGAGCCCCCATGAGGCGGACTACCAGGCCTGCGAAACCCAAAGCATGGCCGAGCTTTCCAGAATGGCGCTCCTCTATGCGCGTGATGCCCATCACCTGACCCTGTGCGGTCCAGGCTGCATCGACGGCAATGCCAGCGCCTGGTTTGCGCCAGCGCCGGACGCCCAGGGCTACCGTCAGCCTAAAACCCATCGTCCGCGCATGCTGGTGCTGGAAGGGTGCGAGCAGGTGCGGATCGCCGATATCACGCTGTACGACGCACCCATGTGGACCGCGCACCTGGTCAGCTGCAGGCATGTTTTTATCAAACAGATCACCATTGATAACGATCTGGCGCTCTCCAATACCGATGCGCTGGATCTCGACAGCTGCCAGCATGTGCACCTCAGCGACAGCTATTTCAGCGCCGCCGACGACGGCATCTGCCTGAAGACCACCGCCAAAAGCGCAGCGTTGCAGCAGCCGATGGAGAACGTCACGGTCAATAACTGCGTCATTCGCTCAAAAAGTTGCGCCATCAAAGTGGGCACCGAGACCTTTGCCGACATCCGCAACCTGGTGGTCAGCAACTGCGTCATTTTCGAATCCAACCGCGCCATCGGCCTGGTCTCCCGCGACGGCGGACGGTTCAGCCAGATGCTGTTCAGCAATATCGTCTTTGATTGCCGGCACGGCGATCCCTGCCACTGGGGAAAAGCCGATCCGGTCTTTGTCTCCGTCCGCCACCGCGCGCCCAACGTCGCGCCCGGCGAGATAAGCCAGGTCACGTTCTTAAGCCTCAGCGGAAGCGGGGAAGGGGCTATCAACCTGCACAGCGACGTGCCGGGCGCCATTCACGACATCACCTTTAACGGGCTGAGCTTCTCTCAGCGCCTGAGCGCCAGCGAGGAGCAGGGCTGCTATGACGTGCGCCCTCCCTGTAACCCCGCGCGCCCGACAGGGATGGGACTGGATAACGCCTGGCGCGTTAACCCGCAAACGGGGCGCGCCTACGGCGTAGAACGCTATCCGCACGGACTGCCCGCGCTCTATGCCGCAGGTGTTGAGGGATTACAGCTGCACGTCATCCAGATTGCCCGTCCGCTGCCGTTACCTGCGGGCTGGGATGAAGAGAGCATCCGAACTTACCCGGCGAATACAGGGAATACAAAATGATAAAAAAAGTGCGAGAAATTAAACTGCGTAACTATGTCTGTTACGGGCTGGCAGATGTGATTGGCTCCGGTGCCTTCACGCTGGTCAGCGCCTGGCTGCTGTTTTTCTTAACCACCTTCTGCGGGCTGACGCCGATTCAGGCGGGCTCGCTGTTTGCGGTGGCGCGTATTGTCGATGTGATCATGTGTCCGGTCATCGGCTACATTTCCGATAACTTCCATAAGACGGCGCTGGGCCGACGCTTTGGCCGTCGCCGCTTCTTCCTGCTGGCCAGCATTCCGCTGGTGTCGGTCTACAGCCTGCTGTGGGTGGAGGGCTTCAATTACTGGATGTACCTGCTGTTCTACATCCTGTTTGAGATCGTTTACACCATGATCATCATCCCGTACGACACCCTGTCGGCAGAGATGACCTCCGACTTCAAAAAGCGCTCAAAACTCACCAGCGCCCGCATGTATATCGCCCAACTGGCCGGTTTTGCTGCCGCCTTCCTGCCGGGACGTCTGGTGGCATACTTCGGGCCGGAGTCGTCAGCGTCATTCTTTTATACCGGCGCCATTTTCACCGTCTCCTTTATGATCGTACTGTTCTTTGTCTACTTCGGCACCTGGGAACGTTCGCTGGAGGAGATCCAGCAGAGCGAAGCCCACAGTGAAGAGGAAGAGAAGGAGCCGCTGGCAACCCGGACGTACCATATCTATTACGATTTCCTCTCCACCCTGAAAATCAAAACGTTCAGATCGCACCTCGGGATGTATCTGGGCGGTTCAGTGGCGCAGGATATCTTCAACTCCGTCTTTACCTACTTCGTGGTCTTCGCCCTGATGACCTCGTCGGTGATGGCCTCTAACCTGCTCGGCGTGATCAATGCCCTGCAATTCTTTGGCGTCGGGATCGCCACCTGGCTGACCCTGCGTTACTCCCCGTCCCGGGCCTTCGCCACCCAGGCCTCAATGGCCCTGGTGGCCTTTGCCCTGCTGGTGTCAGCGTACTTCCACCAGACCGGTGGGATAGTACTGCTGTATGCCGGGGCGGCGATTGCCGGCCTGGCGCGCGGCGGGATCTACGCCATTCCATGGAATAACTACACCTTCGTGGCAGACGTGGACGAGATCCTCACCTGTCAGCGTCGGGAGGGGATCTTCGCCGGCTTTATGAGTCTGCTGCGTAAGGCCTCTCAGGCGATGTCGATTTTCCTTGTTGGCGTGGCTTTGCAGATGTCGGGCTTTGTCTCCGGGCAGTCCGCGCAGCCGCAGTCGGCCATCAACATGATCATGGTGATCATGATTGTGCTACCGATGATCCTCACCGTCTGGGGGATCTGGTCGGCCTGCCAGTTCCGCATCAACAGCCGCACCCACGCCATTCTGAACGAAGAGGTGGCGCGCCTGAAGCAGGGCGGCAGCAAGGCGACCGTCAGCGCGGAAAACCGTGCGGTTATCGAAAGCCTGACCGGTATGCCGTATGAGCACTGCTGGGGCGAGAACACCGTTGGCTATCTCAACCGCAAACGGATGATGGCGCGTCAGAGCCCTCCGCAATTCACCAACGCCTGATCCTCACAGCCTGACCGGGTCCGGGCCCCCGGTCTTTCAGGACGAAGCACATGACAGAACACAGCGTATATATTCAGCAAGGGATCTGGGCCAGACTGGGTCTGCCCCGGGAACTGAGCTGGGGTTTTATCGGCATTTTTCTGTTTATTACCGGTGCCACCATCGAGCAAAGCTGGCTGGCCTCGATGCTGCAAAACCGCGGCTTTGATGCGTTTCACATCAGCCTGCTCTCATCGGTGTTCGGCCTGTGCGTGGCGGTGATCTCCTGGTTTGCGGGGATCGGCGCGGGGGTACTGGGCCTGCGTCGTCTGATGTGGAGTGCCACGGCGATCTACTTTCTCGGTTCGATCCCGTTTATCGGCTATGCCCTGCCGCAGGGAAATTACCCCCTGATGGTCGCCAGCTACGCCCTGCGCGGCGTGGCTTACCCGCTGTTTGCCTACTCGTTCCTGGTCTGGATTAACCAGCGCTGCGAGCCGCGTATCCTGGGGCGGGCGGTTTCCTGGTTCTGGATCGCCTTTGGCGTGGGGATGACCATTATCGGACCGTGGTACGCCAGCCTGATGCTGCCGCGGATCGGCGAAACCGCCACCCTGTTGAGCGGCTTTATCTTTGTGGTACTGGGGGCGTTCTGCGCGCTGGTGCTCAATCCCGATCGGCCGCAGACGGCGCAGGGCGGCAGCATGGGGGCGGCACTCACCGAAGGGATCATGGTGATGGTGCGGGAGCCTAAAATGCGTCTCGCGGTGATCGTCAAAACCATCAACGACATCGGCAAATTTTCGCTGGTGATCCTGATGCCGGTCTACCTGCCGCGCTTTGGCTTCAGTATCGCGACGTGGCTCACCATCTGGGGGCTGGTGAACGTTGTTAATATTTTCGCCAGCTACTTCTTTGGCTGGCTGGGGGACACCATCGGCTGGCGTAACACGGTGGTCTGGTTCTCCGGCACCCTGTGCGGGCTGGCGATGGTGGCGGTATGCTACGCCCCGGTGCTGTCTGGTAACAGCGAGCCCGCGCTGTTCTGCGCCTTAGCGCTCTATGCCATTGGGCTCGGGGCGTTCGGGCCGCTCAGCGCGCTGATCCCCTCCCTGCTTCCTGATAACAAAGGCGCGGCGATCGCCTGCCTCAATCTGGGCTCCGGCCTGAGCAACTTTGTCGGGCCGCTGATTATCACCCTCTGCGTGGCCCCCCTCGGCGTGGAGGGAACGCTGTGGGTGATCGCCATGCTCTACTTTGCCGCCAGCGTGCTTACCCTGCCGTTAAAACTGCCTGAGACGCGCTAAAACGCCACTTATCGACTACGCTTTTCTCTCAAGCCTCTGAAAAAGGCGGCAAAATCATGAGGAAAGCGGAATGACTATTTTAAAGGGGATTGTTGGTTCAGCGGCGCTGCTGGCGGCGTTGAGCCTGCCATTACAGGCAGCGGAGCCGGTAAAGGTCGGGTCGAAAATTGATACGGAAGGGGCGCTGCTGGGCAATATTATTTTGCAGGTGCTGGAGAGCCATGGCGTCAAAACCGTCAATAAAGTGCAGCTGGGTACTACCCCGGTAGTGCGTGGCGCCATCACCTCCGGCGAACTGGATATCTACCCGGAATATACCGGCAACGGGGCCTTCTTCTTCAAAGATGAAAATGACCCGGCGTGGAAAAATGCCAGCAATGGCTACGAGAAAGTGAAAAAACTCGATGCCGAACAGAACAAGCTAATCTGGCTTACCCCGGCTCCGGCGAATAACACCTGGACCATCGCGGTACGCAAGGATGTGGCGGAGAAAGGCAAACTCACCTCCCTTGAGGATCTCAGCCGCTACCTGAAAGAGAAGGGTGATTTCAAACTCGCCGCCTCAGCCGAGTTTATCGAACGCCCGGATGCCCTGCCTGCCTTTGAAAAAGCCTATGACTTCAAGCTCGATCAGAGCCAGCTGCTCTCACTGGCGGGGGGTGATACCGCCGTCACCATCAAAGCAGCCGCTCAGCAAACCTCGGGCGTGAACGCGGCGATGGCCTACGGTACCGACGGCCCGGTAGCGGCGCTGGGTCTGCAAACCCTCACCGATCCAAAAGGCGTTCAGCCGATCTATGCCCCGGCGCCGGTGGTGCGCGAGGCGGTGCTGAAGGCTTATCCGGAGCTGGACGCCTGGCTGAAGCCGGTATTTGAAACGCTGGATGAGAAAACCCTGCAACAGCTGAACGCCAGCATTGCAGTCGAGGGGCTGGATGCCAAAAAAGTGGCGGCAGATTACCTGAAGCAAAAAGGGCTGGTGAAATAACCCGCCGCAGGACTGTGCTGTGCCGATAAGATGTCATAACCGCGTGCTGCTGCTGATGGCTCTCATTGCCCTGGCTGCAGCCGCGCTACCCTTTGTGAATTTTGCCCCGAACCGGCTGGTGTCCGGGGAAGGGCGTGCCGTCTGGCAGGTGTGGGCGTTCTCGCCTGCACTGCTGCTTATTGTGCCGGGTCTGTTAATCGTGCTTGCACTGATGCGTGGTCGCGGGGCAGTGGTGGCGACGCTTGTGGTGTGCGAGCTGCTGTTCGCCGGGCTGGTCTGGAGCGCGGGGCTTGCCGCCACGCATCTTGCCAGCAGCGAAAGTCCGCTGGCGCGCACTGCCGTGGGCAGCGGCCTGTGGCTCTGGCTGGCGCTCTGCCTGCTCGCCTGCAGCGATGCCATTCGTCGGCTTAACCTGCCGCCGCTCTGGCGCTGGCTGCTGCAGGCGCAAATCTGGATCCTGCCGTTGCTGCTGCTGTTCAGCGGCGAACTCAACGCCCTCTCGCTGATGAAAGAGTACGCCAACCGGCAGGATGTCTTTAACGATGCCGGGCAGCAGCACCTCACGCTGCTGCTGGGCACCCTCATCCCGGCCCTGCTGATTGGCGTGCCGCTGGGGCTGCTTTGTTATCGCCGTCCGGCCTCTCAGGGGCCAGTGTTTGCGGTGCTGAATATCATTCAGACCATCCCTTCCGTGGCGTTGTTCGGCCTGCTGATTGCCCCGCTTGCCGGGCTGACCCGCGCCTGGCCGTGGCTGTCTTCGCTGGGCATTGCCGGAACCGGCCTGACGCCCGCGCTGATCGCCCTGGTGCTCTATGCCCTGTTGCCGCTGGCGCGCGGGGTGCTGGCGGGGCTCAGCCAGGTGCCCGCCGAGGTGCTGGAGAGCGCCGACGCGATGGGGATGAACAGCCGCCAGCGTTTCTGGCAGATCCAGCTCCCGCTGGCCCTGCCGGTGCTGTTGCGCGGCCTGCGCGTAGTGGCGGTGCAGACCGTGGGGATGGCGGTGATAGCGGCCTTAATTGGCGCCGGAGGATTCGGCGCGCTGGTGTTCCAGGGGCTGCTGAGCAGCGCCCTGGATCTGGTGCTGCTGGGCGTTATACCGACCATCGTGATGGCGGTGGTGGTGGACGCGCTGTTTGCGCTGTGGATCGCCCTGCTGCGAAGGAGAACCGATGATTGAGTTTGATGATGTAAGTAAAACCTTTGCCGGCGAGCCCGCGGTCAGCAATCTGGATCTGACCTTTGCCGAAGGGGCCTTCACGGTGCTGGTGGGCACCTCGGGCTCGGGCAAATCGACCACCCTGAAGATGATCAACCGACTGGTGGAGCATGACAGCGGTCTGATCCGCTTTGCCGGGCAGGAGATCCGCAGCCTGCCGGTGCTGGAGCTGCGTCGGCGGATGGGTTATGCCATTCAGTCCATCGGTCTCTTCCCGCACTGGACGGTGGCGCGCAACATCGCCACCGTGCCGCAGCTGCAAAAATGGCCTCGGCAACAGATTGACGACCGGGTGGATGAACTGATGGCGCTGCTGGGGCTGGATCCTGCCCTGCGTGAGCGCTATCCGCACCAGCTTTCAGGCGGGCAGCAGCAGCGGGTCGGTGTGGCGCGGGCACTGGCCGCTAACCCGGAGGTGCTGCTGATGGATGAACCTTTTGGCGCCCTCGACCCGGTCACCCGTAGCGCGTTGCAGCTGGAGATGACCCGCATCCATCGCATTCTGGGGCGGACCATTGTTCTGGTAACGCACGATATCGACGAGGCGCTCCGGCTGGCAGACCACCTGGTGCTGATGGACAGCGGCAGGGTAGTGCAGCAGGGGACGCCGCTGGCGCTGCTGACCCGACCGGCGAATGGATTTGTGCGCGAGTTTTTTGGCCGCAGCGAACTGGGCGTACGCCTGCTGTCGCTGCGCACGGTCGGCGAGTCGATGCGCCCGGAAATCACCTCGGGCGAGTCCAGCCCGCTGCGGGCGTCCATGAGCCTGCGGGATGCGCTCTCGGCATTTGTCAGCCAGGGCTGTGAGCGTCTGCCGGTGGTGGACGATCAGGAAAGGCCGTGCGGCACGCTCTGGTTTCGCGATCTGCTGGCCCGGGAGGCGTCGTGAGGCTATTACGCGATCCACTTCTGTGGCTGGTGGCGCTGTTTGTGGCGCTCCTGTTCCTGATGCCCTACAGCGCGCCGCTCTTCAGCGCGCTGTTCCCGGAGCTGCCGCGCCCGGTCTACCAGCAGGAGAGCTTCGTTAGCCTGACGCTCGCCCACTTCTGGCTGGTCGGCATCTCCAGCCTCTTTGCCATCGTGGTGGGGGCAGGCGCCGGGATTGCCGTAACGCGGCCGGCGGGCCGGGAGTTTCGCCCGCTGGTGGAGACCATCGCCGCCGTCGGGCAGACCTTCCCGCCCGTGGCGGTACTGGCCATTGCGGTACCGGTGATGGGCTTTGGCCAACAGCCGGCGATTATCGCGCTGATCCTCTATGGGGTGCTGCCGATTTTACAGGCGACGCTGGCGGGGCTGGCGGCAGTGCCCGCGGCGGCCATCAGCGTAGCCGAAGGGATGGGGATGAGTGGCTGGCAGCGCCTGCGCAACGTCGAGCTGCCGCTGGCCGCGCCGGTGATGCTGGCGGGGATCCGCACCTCGGTGATTGTGAATATCGGTACCGCAGCCATTGCCTCAACGGTAGGGGCAAACACGCTGGGGACGCCGATTATTATCGGCTTAAGTGGCTTTAATACCGCCTATATTATCCAGGGTGCGCTGCTGGTGGCGCTGGTGGCGATTGTGGTCGATCGCGCCTTCGAACGGCTGGCACGAAGCCTCAGCCAACACCGCCACGGACAATAAACGAATAACCTGCCAGCATCACGCCCCCAATACCGCTGACGGCCATGAGAAAGAAGAGGGTGATAACCGCGACTTTGGTTGCCTTCATAATGTGCTCCTGATGTTAACAGGGCGATTATACGGTGAAGCGCGGGTGTTAATGAACCATTAATTGCCTTTCAGCGGGAAGACGGGATAGCCGTGCGCCTGCCACTGGGTGAGCTGCTGCTCCTGCGCCGCCGTCGGTGATTCTCCGCACCAGACCAGCAGCGTCTGTCCGTCGAACAGCTCCGGGCGCAGCTGAGCCAGCGAATGCGCCAGCACGTCGACGCGCCAGCCCTGCTGGGCGGCAATCCACGCTTCAAACCACAGGCGAGTCGTGTCGTGCACGTTCCAGCCGACTACCAGCGCATCTTTGCTGTTCTTCTTTCGCGCCGTAGCAAGATAAATACAGATATAGTTGATAAGTACGCCGTCCAGCGCGCTCAGCAGTGCCTGGAGCGTGGGCTGCTGCGATTGCAGACGCCTTCGTAACGGGATGAACAGTTGGGTAATAAGGGTTTGCGCAGGGTATTCACTGCCTCGTTCCTTGATCCATATACGCAGACGGTGCAGATGGCCGCATTGCAGATAACGCAGCAGCACCTCCTGTTGTTCGCGCCAGATGTCCTGCTCCTTCTGACCTTCCGGGCTCAATAGCGTTTTAACCTTCCCGACCTGGACGCCATTATCGATCCAGCCTTTGATCTCACGGATCCGGTCGATATCCGCATCCGTAAACAGCCGGTGGCCACCGTCGGTTCGCTGCGGTTTCAGTAATCCGTAACGTCGCTGCCATGCCCGTAACGTCACAGGATTGATATCACACAGGAGTGCCACTTCTCCTATCGTGTAGAGCGCCATGTTTTCCCTCCGGCTTGCGCATGCCCAGATTAACTGTAGACGGAGAATGCTGAACCAGGAAGTTTCGCTCTTTTTTCCCAAAAAAAATGCGAATATCAGATTATGTTCGGCTAAAGGTGTGATGGCTCACACGAAAACACATTTTCGTTCTTTGACTGCAAAGAAAGTTATTGCGCTTCGGTGTATGTTACGCGCTTTAAGAATTTGCGGTTTGTGGGTATGTACGAATTTAATCTGGTGTTGCTGCTGCTTCAGCAGATGTGTGTGTTTCTGGTCATCGCGTGGTTGATGAGTAAAACACGCCTGTTCATCCCCCTGATGCAGGTCACCGTTCGTCTGCCGCACAAGCTGCTCTGCTACGTCACCTTCTCTATCTTCTGCATTCTCGGCACCTATCTGGGCCTGCATATCGAAGACTCCATTGCCAACACCCGTGCGATCGGCGCGGTGATGGGCGGCCTGCTCGGCGGCCCGGTTGTCGGCGGACTGGTGGGGCTGACCGGGGGACTGCACCGCTACTCAATGGGCGGCATGACGGCGCTGAGCTGTATGATTTCGACCATTGTCGAAGGGCTGCTTGGCGGCCTCGTCCACAGCGTGATGATCCGTCGCGGTCGCCCGGATAAAGTCTTCAGTCCCCTTACTGCAGGCGCGATAACCCTGGTGGCCGAGCTGGTACAGATGCTGATCATTTTGCTGATCGCCCGTCCCTTCGAGGATGCCCTGCATCTGGTGGGCAGCATTGCCGCGCCGATGATGGTCACCAACACCGTAGGCGCCGCGCTGTTCATGCGCATCCTGCTTGATAAGCGGGCCATGTTTGAAAAGTACACCTCGGCCTTTTCGGCAACGGCGCTGAAGGTCGCGGCCTCGACGGAGGGGATCCTGCGTCAGGGCTTTAACGAAGAGAACAGCATGAAGGTGGCGCAGGTGCTGCACCAGGAGCTGGATATCAGCGCGGTCGCCATTACCGATCGCGAAAAGCTGCTGGCTTTTACCGGCACCGGCGATGACCATCACCTGCCAGGCAGACCGATTTCGTCCGCTTATACGCTTCGCGCCATCGAGACTGGTGAGGTAGTCTACGCCGACGGTAACGAAGTGCCGTACCGCTGCTCGCTGCATCCGCAATGCAAGCTGGGCTCGACGCTGGTGATCCCCCTGCGCGGTGAAAACCAGCGGGTGATGGGGACCATCAAGCTGTATGAAGCGAAAAACCGTCTGTTCAGCTCCATCAACCGAACATTAGGAGAGGGGATCGCCCAGCTGCTCTCGGCCCAGATCCTCGCCGGGCAGTATGAGCGGCAGAAGGCGTTGCTCACCCAGTCGGAGATCAAGCTCCTGCACGCTCAGGTGAACCCGCATTTTCTGTTTAACGCCCTCAATACCCTGAAGGCAGTGATCCGTCGGGACAGCGATCAGGCAACGCAGCTGGTGCAGTTTCTCTCGACCTTTTTCCGTAAGAACCTGAAGCGGCCCTCGGAAATTGTCACCCTTGCGGATGAAATTGAGCATGTGAATGCCTATCTGCAAATCGAGCAGGCCCGGTTCCAGTCGCGCCTGCAGGTGACGCTGTCGGTGCCGGATGAGCTGGCCTGGCAGCAGCTGCCAGCCTTTACCCTGCAGCCGATTGTGGAAAACGCCATCAAGCATGGCACCTCCCAGCTGCTGGGCACCGGCGAGATCGCCATCACCGCCAGCCGCTTTAACCGCTATCTGGTGCTGGATATTGAAGACAATGCCGGGCTCTATAGCGGTGCAAAAGAGGGGGGAGGCCTGGGAATGGGGCTGGTGGACAAGCGTCTGCGCGCCCATTTTGGCGAAGATTGCGGCATTACCGTCACCTGTGAGCCCGACAGCTTTACCCGTATAACCTTACGACTGCCTCTGGAGGAACACGCATGTTGAATGTGCTGATTGTCGATGACGAGCCGTTAGCGCGAGAAAACCTGCGATTTTTGCTGCAGGAGCACAGCGATATTGAGATTGTCGGCGAGTGCGCTAACGCCATTGAAGCCATTAGCGCCGTGCACAAGCTGCGTCCCGACGTGCTGTTTTTGGATATCCAGATGCCGCGCATCAGCGGCCTGGAGATGGTGGGCATGCTCGACCCGGAACATCGACCCTACATTGTCTTTCTCACCGCCTTTGATGAATACGCGGTAAAAGCGTTCGAAGAGCACGCCTTTGACTATCTGCTGAAACCCATCGAAGAGCCGCGGCTGGAAAAAACGCTTAACCGCCTGCGCCAGGAGCGCAACGTGCAGGACGTATCGCTGCTGGCGGAACACCAGCAGCCGCTGAAGTTTATCCCCTGTACCGGCCACAGCCGGATCTATCTGCTGCAGATGGAGGACGTGGCTTTTGTCAGCAGCCGGATGAGCGGGGTGTTTGTCACCAGCCACGAAGGCAAAGAGGGCTTTACCGAGCTGACGCTGCGTACTCTGGAGAGCCGCACGCCGCTGCTGCGCTGCCATCGACAGTACCTGGTGAACATGGCGCATCTGAAAGAGATCCGCCTTGAAGAGAACGGTCAGGCGGAACTGGTGCTGCGCGCCGGACAGACGGTGCCGGTCAGCCGTCGCTACCTGAAAAGTTTGAAAGAGGCGATAGGGCTGTAAAACTGCTACACTGCGCGCCATTGCATCATCGACACTCGAAGGCTCTATGCTCAGTAATGATATTCTTCGTAGCCTGCGCTACACCCTGAAAGCCAATAACAACGACATGGTGCGCATTCTTGCGCTTGCCGACATGGAATCCACCTCGGCCGGGTTCGACACCTGGATGACCAAAGAGGACGAGGAGGGGTTTGTTCGCTGCCCGGACATCATCCTCTCCGGTTTTCTGAACGGCCTGATCTACCACAAGCGTGGCAAAGATGAATCTGCGCCTGAGCTGTCGCTGGAGCGTCGTGTAAACAACAACACGGTGCTGAAGAAGCTGCGCATCGCCTTTTCACTGAAAACCGACGATATTCTGGCCATCATGAGCGAGCAAAAGTTCCGCGTCTCAATGCCGGAAATCACCGCCATGATGCGCGCGCCGGACCATAAAAACTACCGCGAGTGTGGGGATCAATTCCTGCGCTACTTCCTGCGTGGGCTCACCAACCGGGTGCATGCCGCGAAGCCGTAATGTTGCCCGGCGGCGGGCCTACGGGTTATGGAGGCCGGGTAAGGCGAAGCCGCCACCCGGCAAAAAGGCATAAAAAAAGCCGGAGATTATCTCCGGCTTTTTTATTTATTTCACCTGGTGACCAGGCAGCGCACCGCTGTCCGGGCTTAACAGGAAAATATCTTTCCCGCCAGGACCTGCGGCCATCACCATCCCCTCAGAGATGCCGAAGCGCATTTTGCGCGGCGCAAGGTTCGCCACCATCACCGTGTGGCGACCAATCAGCGCCTGCGGGTCCGGGTAGGCGGAACGGATGCCGGAGAAGACGTTGCGCTTCTCGCCGCCCAGATCGAGGGTCAGGCGCAGCAGCTTATCGGAGCCCTCCACAAATTCCGCGTTTTCGATCAGCGCCACGCGCAGATCGACCTTCGCGAAATCGTCAAAGGTGATGGTTTCCTGAATCGGATCGTCCGCCAGCGGGCCGGTTACCGGTGCGGCGGCGGCTTTCACCTCTTCTTTCGAGGCTTCAACCAGGGCTTCAACCTGCTTCATCTCGATGCGGTTGTAGAGCGCCTTGAAGGCGTTCAGCTTATGGCCGAGCAGCGGCTGATTGATGCTGTCCCAGCTCAGTTTGGTGTTCAGGAACGCTTCGGTACGCGCGGCCAGCTGCGGCAGAACCGGCTTGAGGTAAGACATCAGCACGCGGAACAGGTTGATACCCATGGAGCAGATCGCCTGCAGGTCAGCGTCGCGGCCTTCCTGTTTGGCAACTACCCACGGTGCCTGCTCGTCAACGTAGCGGTTCGCCAGGTCGGCCAGGGCCATGATTTCACGCACCGCTTTACCAAACTCGCGGCTCTCCCACGCTTCGCCAATCACGGCAGCCGCGTCGGTGAAGGTTTTGTACAGCTCAGGATCGGCCAGTTCCGCCGCCATCACGCCGTCGAAACGCTTGGCGATAAAGCCGGCGTTACGGGAGGCCAGGTTGACCACTTTGTTCACGATATCGGCATTGACGCGCTGCACGAAATCTTCCAGGTTCAGGTCGATATCGTCGATACGGGACGAAAGCTTCGCCGCGTAGTAGTAGCGCAGGCTGTCGGCATCAAAGTGGTTCAGCCAGGTGCTGGCTTTAATGAAGGTGCCGCGCGATTTGGACATCTTCGCGCCGTTCACGGTGACATAGCCGTGGACAAACAGGTTGGTCGGCTTGCGGAAACCGCTGCCTTCCAGCATGGCTGGCCAGAACAGGCTGTGGAAGTAAACGATGTCTTTGCCGATGAAGTGATAGAGCTCGGCCGTGGAATCTTTTTTCCAGTATTCGTCGAAGCTTACGGTATCGCCGCGCTTGTCGCACAGGTTCTTGAAGGAGCCCATGTAGCCGATAGGCGCATCCAGCCAGACGTAGAAGTATTTGCCCGGCGCGTTCGGGATTTCGAAGCCGAAGTAGGGTGCATCGCGGGAGATATCCCACTGCTGCAGGCCGGATTCAAACCACTCCTGCATCTTGTTCGCCACCTGCTCCTGCAGCGCGCCGCTGCGGGTCCACGCCTGCAGCATTTCGCTGAACGAAGGCAGGTCGAAGAAGAAGTGTTCGGAGTCACGCATCTCTGGGGTCGCGCCGGATACCACGGACTTCGGCTCAATCAGCTCGGTTGGGCTGTAGGTCGCGCCGCACACTTCGCAGTTATCGCCATACTGGTCCGGCGACTTACATTTCGGGCAGGTGCCTTTCACGAAACGGTCCGGCAGGAACATGCCTTTTTCCGGATCGTAGAGCTGAGAAATAGTGCGGTTTTTGATAAAACCGTTCTCTTTCAGACGGGTGTAGATCAGCTCCGACAGCTCGCGGTTTTCGTCGCTGTGCGTGGAGTGATAGTTGTCATAGCTGATGTCGAAGCCAGCAAAATCGGTCTGATGCTCCTGACTCATTTCGGCAATCATCTGCTCCGGGGAGATACCCAGCTGCTGCGCTTTCAGCATGATTGGCGTGCCGTGCGCGTCGTCTGCACAGATGAAGTTTACCTCGTGGCCGCGCATTCGCTGGTAACGGACCCAGACATCAGCCTGGATATGCTCCAGCATGTGGCCGAGGTGGATTGAGCCGTTAGCGTACGGCAGAGCGCACGTCACCAGAATTTTTTTCGCGACTTGAGTCATAGTAGGTATTACTTCTTTTAGCTGTAAAAAGGGTTTTTGATGTTACCCGAAAGGGAATAACTACGCCAAGTGATAAGGGCATTAATCCATAAATGAATAATTGTTACCTCTGGGGTAAACTTGGTAATTACATCTCTTTTTCAGAACAACTACAAAGGAGTCGGGATGAGTTCTCAATCCCAGGCCAAATCACCGGAAGCCTTGCGCGCAATGGTTGCCGGGACGCTGGCTAATTTTCAGCACCCCACCCTGAAGCACAATCTCACCACGCTGAAAGCGTTACATCACGTGGCGTGGCTGGATGATACCCTGCATGTCGAACTGCATATGCCTTTCGTCTGGAGCCATGCATTCGAGACGCTGAAAGAACAAACCAGCGCCGAGCTGCTGCGCATCACCGGGGCGAAAGCCATCGACTGGAAATTAACCCATACCATCGCCACGCTGAAACGGGTGAAGAACCATCCGGGTATCAATGGCGTGAAAAATATCATTGCGATCAGTTCCGGCAAGGGCGGGGTAGGGAAATCCTCCACCGCCGTGAACCTGGCGCTGGCGCTGGCCGCTGAAGGGGCGAAGGTCGGTATTCTGGATGCCGATATCTATGGCCCGTCAATTCCTAACATGCTGGGCGCGGAAAATCAGCGCCCGACCTCGCCGGATGGCACCCATATGGCGCCGATTATGGCTTACGGTCTGGCGACCAACTCCATTGGCTATCTGGTTACCGACGACAACGCCATGGTGTGGCGCGGGCCGATGGCCAGCAAGGCGCTGATGCAGATGTTGCAGGAGACAATGTGGCCGGATCTCGATTATCTGGTGCTCGATATGCCGCCTGGCACCGGTGACATTCAGCTGACCCTGGCGCAGAACATCCCGGTGACCGGCGCGGTGGTCGTCACCACTCCGCAGGACATCGCGCTGATTGATGCCAAAAAAGGCATTGTGATGTTCGAGAAGGTTGAGGTGCCGGTGCTGGGTGTCGTTGAAAACATGAGCATGCATATTTGCAGCAACTGTGGTCATCATGAAGCCATCTTCGGCACCGGCGGGGCAGAAAAACTGGCTGCGCAGTATCATACCCAGCTGCTGGGACAGATGCCGCTGCACATTACGCTGCGTGAAGATCTGGATAGCGGCAAGCCGACCGTCGTCAACCGCCCTGAAAGTGAGTTCGCTGAGATGTATCGTCAGCTGGCAGATCGCGTTGCCGCACAGCTTTACTGGCAGGGTGAGGTGATCCCGGGCGACATCGCGTTCCGCGCGGTGTAAGCCTTTGCCGGGTGGCGCTTTGCTTGCGCGGGCCTACACCTCAGGCCAGGTAAGCGAAGCGCCACCTGGCGCATTAAGCGATTAACGGTGGTAGAAGATATCGCCGTTATACGCTTTGTAGATCTTACCGTCCGTATCACCCACCAGTACGTAGTTCTCGCCCATGTAAGTCCAGTGGGTCCCCGCATCCGGTTCAGGCAGGTTACGCAGCTTATACTGCTTGATGGTGTACTCAGGTGTCAGGTACTGCGCCGGGGCGAAATCACCAATCTTGTATTTCGTAAAATCGGCTACAAACTCCTGTTCCTCATAGGCCTGGATGCCAGAGGGGGCCGCTGCGGCTTGTGGGGCAGCAAATGCTGCGCTCGCCAGTGACATCAATACGCCCAGAAGTAGAATTTTACCTTTAGTCATTTTATCTCCAGATTTACCGTGGCCATTACTCTTGTTCTGCCGTTTCGTGGCTGAGCAACAGATAGTCTATTTTATGTTTTGCCGGTTGGCTAAGGGTGTAAAAAATGTAACAAATCAACACATCCCCCCGCTAATCGCATCAGCTTTAAATATTTACATTGTGAATTTATTTCCTGATTTAGATTTATAGTGTTTATCTTTCTTTTTATAAATTCTTAAATCACTGCCTTCAGACATAATAGTCGTCAACGTGCTATGTTATTTTTTCTGTGGAATGTTTATGATGCCGTTTGATTAATTTGTGCTGTTTTTGATTTGCTTTTTTTAAAAGATATCAACAGACAATCTCCAGTACGGCCAGTGTTTTTTTATTAGGTTATTTTTTGTAACTCTCTGACTATAGTTAATATTTTTAAATTTAATAATGTAGCAAATTTAATGAGAGCTACAGGGAAATGCGTGGGCATTTAACGGAATATAATAGAGCACCTCTTATTAATGACAATACCACTCCGCACCAGTGTAAGTTTTATTTGCGCGCTATTATTGACAGGCTGCACCATTACGCCTGGCCAGCATATAAATACTTCCGGGAAAAATAATATTGCGGTTACTGACAATCCATATGATTTAAATAAAAAAATGGATGTCTGGCCATTAACGCCCTCCGTGATTGAACAGCTTCGCACAAGCCAGGTGAAATCTCAGGCAAATCCGAATCTGGATGAGCAATTAAAGCACTGGGAGTACCGTATCGGCCCCGGAGATGTGCTGATGATCACCGTCTGGGATCACCCTGAACTTACAACCCCTGCCGGGCAGTACCGTAGCGCAAGCGACACCGGAAACTGGGTCGGCGCAGACGGAACGCTCTTTTATCCTTACGTCGGTAAACTGCACGTGGCCGGAAAAACGCTCGCCCAGGTGCGCGAAGAGATCACCGCCCGCCTGGACAGAGTGATTGAAAGCCCGCAGGTTGACGTCAGTATCGCGGCGTTTCGTTCGCAAAAAGCCTACGTTACTGGCGAAGTGGTAAAGTCAGGGCAGCAGCCAATTACCAATATTCCGCTGACCATTATGGATGCGATCAATGCGGCGGGTGGCCTCTCCCCGGACGCGGACTGGCGAAATGTGGTACTGACGCACAAGGGTAAGGACACCCGGATCTCACTCTATGCCCTGATGCAGCACGGGGACCTGACGCAAAACAGGTTGCTGTGGCCGGGGGATATTCTGTTTGTACCACGCAATGATGCCTTGAAAGTTTTTGTCATGGGTGAAGTGGTGAAACAGAGCACCCTCAAGATGGATCGCAGCGGCATGACGCTGGCAGAAGCCCTGGCGAACGCGGGTGGCCTGAACCAAAGCATGGCCGATGCGACCGGTATCTTCGTCATTCGCTCCAACGGCAACAACAGTCAGGACGGCAAAATCGCGCGTATCTATCAACTCGATGCCCGCGATGCGTCTGCGATGGTGCTTGGCACAGAATTTCAGCTCCAGCCCTACGATATCGTCTATGTCACCACCGCGCCTGTCTCACGCTGGAACCGGGTATTGACGCAGCTGGTGCCGACGATCAGCGGCGTGCATGATCTGACCGAAACAGTGCGCTTCATTAAATCGTGGCCTGAATAATGATCCGATCCATTCTGGTGATTTGTACGGGAAATGTTTGCCGTTCCCCGATTGGCGAGCGGCTGTTACAGCAACAGCTCCCCTCGTTAACCATCGCATCCGCAGGTATCCGCGCGCTTGCCGGGTACCCGGCGGATCGCTATGCGCAAAAAATTGCTGCCAGGCATGGCCTGTCGCTGGCGGATCATGTTGCACGGCCGCTGACGATAGCAATGATGCGGGAATACGATCTGCTTCTTGCCATGGAGTCAGATCAAATAAACCGGATCTCGCTTATCGCCCCTGAGGTGCGTGGCAAAGCCTTGCTGTTTGGGCAATGGCTGAGGGAACAGGAGATACCCGATCCGTACGGCAAAAGCATGGAAGCTTTTGAATATGTTTTTCGCCTGCTTGGCGAAGCAAGCCAGGAATGGGCCAACCGACTTACCGTTAAGGGATTACGTACATGTCGTCGAACATTGTAAATACTCAGGGTCAGGCTGATAGCCAACATGAGCTTGATCTGGCACGTCTTCTGGGAGAGTTAATCGATCATCGCGTGGCTATTCTCGGCATTACGCTAATTTTTGCGCTCTTCGGAACGTTATACGCACTCTTTGCATCACCGGTCTATCTTGCCGATGCGATGGTGCAAATAGAAAATAAGCAGCAGAACAGTATTCTCAAAACCTTAAATCAGCTGACACCGGCGCTTTCACCAGATTCCAGCGCCGAAATTCAAATACTAAAATCGCGAATGATCCTGGGTGAAACGGTGGAAGCGCTGCGCTTACGCGATGAAATCACTCAGGTTCGCCTGCCGCTGATAGGCAAAGCATGGGCGAAGCTGACTGGTCAACCCGACGGCACATTGATTCTGGATAATCTGACGCTTCCCGAAACCGCGGGCGAGCCGATTATTTTGACCTTGACCGCTGAAGTTAAAGGCCGTTTTCTGCTGGAAGGAGAGGGTATCAGCGCGCACGGCACGGTAGGTAGACCATTGCAGCATGGCGGGGTGAGCATTACCGTTCGTGAATTGTCAGCACCGCCTGGCACGCAATTCCGGGTTCGGCAACGTGGCCCACTGGAAGTGATAAATGCCCTGAGCCGTCAGTTTAGCGTGACAGAGCAGGGCAAAGAGAGCGGGATCCTGATGCTGAGTCTGACAGGCCACGATCCTGTGCAGATTAAAAACACGCTCAATCATATCATGCACAATTATCTGCAGCAGAATATTGCCCGCCAGGCCGCACAGGATTCACAGAGCCTCGTCTTTCTGCAACGCCAGCTGCCGCTGGTGCGGCAAGAGCTGGAGCAGGCCGAGGAGCGTCTCAATACCTATCGTAAACAGCGGGACTCGGTGGATTTAACCCTGGAAGCCAAGTCAGTGCTGGAACAGATTGTTAACGTTGACAATCAGCTGAATGAGCTTACTTTCCGCGAGGCGGAGGTCTCTCAGCACTTTAAAAAAGACCACCCCACCTATCGGGCGCTGCGTGAAAAGCGGCAGACTTTAGAGAGCGAACGTGAACGACTGAACAAACGTGTTGAGACGATGCCGTCTACGCAGCAGCAGGTTTTGCGCCTTAGCCGCGACGTGGATACCAATCGGGCGGTTTATCTTCAGCTTCTGACCCGTCAGCAGGAGCTCAATATCTCCCGCTCCAGCACGATTGGCAATGCGCGCATTATCGACTCGGCAGCCACAAACCCTGGGCCTATCAAGCCGCGCAAGGCGTTAATTGTCGCTTTTATGACCCTGTTCGGATTCTTTATCTCTGCCGCTGGCGTGCTGGCAAAAGCAGCGTTACGACGCGGCATTAACGCACCGGAACAACTTGAAAAAGAGGGTATTAACGTTTATGCCACCTTGCCCCATTCGGTCTGGCTGCACAGCAAAACCCGGGTGGGCAACCGCTATTTCTTCCACTGCTCCAGGCGGCATAAAATCAAAGATGTGCCATTCTTGCCCGTCGACAGGCCGCTGGATAATTTTGTCGAAGCCGTGCGCGGATTACGCACCAGCCTGCACTTCGCGATGATGGATGCCGTAAATAATATTCTCATGTTCAGCGGCCCGACTCAGGACTGCGATAAAACACTGGTCAGTACCTCACTGGCGGCGCTGGTGACGCAGGTTGATAAACGGGTGCTGTTTATTGATGCTGATATGCGTAAAGGCTACGTGCATAACATCTTTGGGTTACGCAATGATGCCGGTTTGTCGGATGTACTGTCAGGTAAAGTGACCTTCCAGGCGGCGATTCAGACTTACACCAGCGGACAGTTTGATGTCGTGACCTGCGGGCAGTATCCGCCTAATCCTTCAGAGCTGCTAACGCACGATCGTTTTGGTGAATTCATGACCTGGGCCAGCGAACAGTACGACATAGTGATTGTCGACGCTCCGCCGGTTCTGGCGGTCACCGATGCTGCGCTGGTAGGTCGGATCGCTGGCTCTACCCTGCTGGTAGCCCGGTTTAACGTGACCAGCGTTCGCGAGATGGAGGTCAGCCAGCACCGTTTACAGCAGATGGGGGTCAACATCAAAGGGGCAATTCTGAACGACGTCGTGAAATCGGCGGCCAGCTATTATGCTTCCGGTTACAATGCTTATGGTTATTCTGCCGGACAGCACGAAAACGAGAAGAGTAAAGCGAGATAACGAAAGAGAGACCCGGCAGCGAACGCTGCCGGGTGGGACAACTTACTTAGCCAGCAGCTCGTTCGCCGTGCGTTCCACCAGTGACAGCAGGACTTTAACATCCTCCAGGGTCACAATTGGGTTCAGCAGGGTCAGCTTCAGGCAGGTGACACCGTTATGCTCGGTAACACCCACGTTAGCGCGGCCTGATTCCAGCAGGGCATCGCCAATCTTCTGGTTGAGCAACGCGATGGCCGCGTCATCCAGCTGATGCTCCGGACGGAAACGGAACAGAACGCTCGCCAGCTGCGGCGGCATGACCAGTTCCAGTCGCGGCTGCTCAGTGACATACGCCGCAACCTGTTGGGCCATGGTGACACCGTGATCGATGATCTCAGCGTATTTCTTCTCGCCCAGCGCTTCCAGGCTCATCCACAGCTTCAGCGCGTCAAAGCGACGGGTGGTCTGCAGGGATTTGGACACCAGGTTTGGTACGCCAGCCTCTTCGTCGAACTCAGAGTTCAGGTACGCCGCCTGATAGCGCATCAGCTCATAGTGACGCGCCTCTTTCAGCAGGAACGCCCCGCAGCTGATGGTCTGGAAGAACTGCTTGTGGAAGTCCAGAGTAACGGAATCCACCAGCTCGATACCGTCGAGGTAATCGCGATACTTCTCGGACATCAGCAGCGCGCCGCCCCATGCCGCATCGACGTGAACCCAGATATTCTGCTTCGCCGCCAGCTCTGCAATCGCACGCAGCGGATCGATAGCACCCGCATCGGTGGTTCCTGCGGTGGCAACGATCGCCAGAATCTGTTCGCCGTTGGCATTGCACTGCTCAATTTTCGCGGCCAGATCGTTAAGATCCATGCGCGAACATTCGTCAGTTTTTACCTGGATAACGGACTGGTAGCCGAGGCCCATCAGCGCCATGTTCTTCTGCACAGAGAAGTGCGCGCTCTCGGAGCAGAGCACACGGATCTTACGCAGATCGCCCACCAGACCATCCTGCTGGACGGAGTGGCCCTGACGCGCAAAGAAGGCATCGCGCGCCAGCATCAGACCCATCATGTTGCTCTGGGTGCCGCCGCTGGTGAAGACCCCAGCGTCGCCCGCCTGGTAACCCAGGCGGGTACGCAGCCACTCGATCAGTTTTATCTCGATAATGGTCGCGGACGGGCTCTGATCCCAGGAGTCCATGCTCTGGTTAGTGGCGTTGATCATTACTTCCGCCGCCTGGCTTACCACCAGGCTCGGGCAGTGCAGATGCGCCACACACTGCGGATGATGCACCGCCAGGCTGTCTTTCAGGAAATATTCAACGGCACGCTCGATAGCAGTTTCGTTGCCCAGCCCTTCCGGACTGAATTCCAGGTTGATACGCTCGCGCAGTTCGGCGACCGTTTTACCCTGGTACATTTCCGGCTGTTTCAGCCACTGCATGACCGCCTGGGTGCTCTGCTCGATCGCCTGCTGGTAGGCTTCGATGCTTTGCGCCGAGGACGACAAAATCGGGTTTAAATCTGACATTCTATCCATTGTCTCCGGTTAAACTGGGCGAACGCCCGCAGCAAGCAGCGCCTGCTCAAATTTGTCCAGGAACACATTCAGCTCCTGATCGCTGATCAGCAGGGAAGGCAGCAGACGCACAACGTTACCGTTACGGCCGCCACGCTCCAGAATCAGGCCCGCTTCGAAGCACTTCTTCTGGATCAGCGCAGCGAGCTCGCCGTCGCCCGGGAAGCAGCCCATATGGTCGGCAGCTTCGTGCGGTTTAACGATCTCGATGCCGATCATCATGCCCAGACCGCGCACGTGACCGATAACCGGATAGCGTTTCTGCAGCTCAACCAGCTTCGCTTTCAGCCACTCGCCCTGGGCGGCAACTTTATCAGCGATGTTCTGCTCTTTGAGGATCTGCAGGGTGGTGAGGCCAGTAGCCATCGCCAGCTGGTTGCCACGGAAAGTACCGGTATGGTGACCCGGAGACCAGGCATCGAACTGCTTTTTGATACCCAGAACGGCCAGCGGCAGACCGCCGCCTACAGCTTTGGACATCACCACGATGTCTGGCTGAATACCTGCGTGTTCGAAGGCGAAGAATTTACCGGTACGGGCAAAGCCAGCCTGAACTTCGTCGAGGATCAGCAGAATGCCGTGCTCTTCAGTCACTTTACGGATGCGCTGCAGCCATTCAACCGGCGCCGGGTTCACACCGCCTTCGCCCTGGACCGCTTCCAGAATCACGGCAGCAGGTTTACGCACGCCGCTTTCCACGTCGTTGATCAGGTTTTCGAAGTAGTAGGTCAGCGCTTTCACGCCCGCTTCACCACCGATACCCAGCGGGCAGCGGTACTGGTGTGGGTAAGGCATGAACTGGACTTCAGGCATCATGCCGTCAACCGCTTCTTTCGGAGAGAGGTTGCCGGTTACAGACAGTGCGCCGTGGGTCATGCCGTGATAAGCACCGGAGAAGCTGATAATGCCGCTGCGGCCAGTTACTTTTTTCGCCAGCTTCAGCGCGGCTTCAACGGCGTCTGCACCGGATGGGCCGGTAAACTGCAGGCAGTACTCTTTACCCTGACCTGGCAGCAAGGAGAGCAGGTATTCTGAGAACGCGTCTTTTAACGGCGTAGTCAGATCCAGGGTATGTAACGGCAAGCCGCTGGTAATGACACTTTGAATGCTTTTCAGCACATCAGGATGGTTATGACCCAGCGCCAGCGTTCCCGCACCGGCCAGGCAATCAAGATACTCTTTATTATCCGCATCGGTGATCCACACCCCTTCCGCCTTCGTAATAGCTAAAGGCAGTTTGCGCGGATAACTCCTGACATTGGATTCCATTTCGGCCTGACGGGCCAGATAGGTTTCGTTGGTTTTGAAAGAAGAAGCATTCAAAGTATCAATACGGACTTTATCCGTCATCATATCACTCCTACAACCGCAGCTCAGCACGTGGCTCCGATTGAATAATTAATGAAAAAAATGAGAAGGGCCTCAAAAAACGCGGCCAATATAGAGCCTTTTTGCCCGGGGCTCAATGGTTAATTGTTTATCGTTTTGTAACGCGCGTTGAATCAACGCGCGTAAGGCGTAACCCCGCATGGTAGCTGAGGTTTTGTGGGGGGCGCTTCGTGAAAAAAAGAGGGGCGTTTTAGAATACTTTTGGACTACTTTTGAACGACGTTCAGAATGCCGTTGTCGCGCCCATGGGTTTTATTCCACGAGGCATCGGTCACGCCGTCCGCATCCAGTGAGATCGACAGGACGTAACCTGCGCCTCTGACTTCGTAGAAGTTAGCATTAAAGCGTTTCACCGTGGCTTTTTTGCCGTTGATGGTCGCCTGGGTAAAGCCGTTATTGATGCTGGCTTTGATACCGTTGGCGCTAAATGACGCTTCACGCAGCGGGTCGGCAACGTGTGCCGCCTGACCGTGTTGTACGGCTTCATGCGCATTCTCGAGGGCCTGTTTTTCCGCCGCGGCATTGATGGCGGCCTGACGGTTCTGGTCGGCAACGTAGCAGGCGTCGCGGCTTACGCCTTTGGCCTGACACTGCGCCAAGCGCTGCTCTTCTGAGACGCAGCCCGCAAGAAGCGTAGCCACTATCCCGACTAACAGAATCTTTTTCATACATTAACCTTAAATAAGTTGAGGAACCGATATTCCCCGGGGTTGATAAGTTCATTATTGTTGGTCTGGCCATTCTTTGCGTGCGTCTATAATAGAAACGCAGCGATGGCTCGGGATGACTATCGCGGAAGAGATGCGTTATCAGGTTGACGGAGATCACATTTAGCACGAATAGCTAAAAACTTGAGAGTTATCCTGGCTGAAGGTTATCCGGAGGTCAGAAAATGGTTTTGCAGATGTAAGCCGGGTGGTGACGGGAATGTAGTAAAGAGGGGCCAGAAAGGATCTTGCTATTGCCACACGCATCCTCTACGCTGCCTCCATTACAGTATGTAATTTGACTCGGGGTGCCCTTCCACGTGAAGGCTGAGAAATACCCGTACCACCTGATCTGGATAATGCCAGCGTAGGGAAGTCAGATGCCCTCCGGGCTATCGCTTCTTCGCGCAAGGCAGGAGCGATACCATGCAGCCTGACCTGCTTAATCTACACGCCTTACACCATTTCCGAACCCGTTCTCCGCTGACCCACTGCATGACCAACGACGTGGTGCAGACCTTTACCGCCAATGTCCTGCTGGCCCTTGGTGCATCACCGGCGATGGTGATTGAAGCCGAAGAGGCGGAACAATTCTCTGCGATTGCTGATGCCTTACTGATTAACGTCGGGACGTTAACCGCGCCCCGCGCCCAGGCGATGCGCCGGGCCATTGAAAGCGCGGTGGCGGCGGACAAGCCCTGGACGCTCGATCCGGTAGCCGTTGGCGCGCTGGCGTACCGCACCCGTTTTTGCCAGCAAATTCTCACCCTGAAACCGGCGGCCATTCGTGGCAATGCCTCGGAAATTCTCGCGCTCGCCGGGATGAGCGCGGGCGGGCGCGGGGTGGACACCACCGACACGGCGGCCAGCGCGCTGCCCGCTGCCCAGGCTCTGGCGCGGCAAACCAATGCGATTGTGGTGGTGACGGGGGAGGTGGATTACGTCACTGACGGACTGCGCACCCAGACCCTGACGGGGGGCGACCCGATGATGACCCGGGTGGTGGGCACCGGCTGTGCGCTATCGGCGGTGGTGGCGGCCAGCTGTTCGCTGCCGGGCGACCGGCTGGATAACATCGCGGCGGCCTGTGGCTGGATGAAACGGGCCGGTACCCTTGCGGCTGCTCAAAGCCGCGGGCCGGGCAGTTTTGCGGCAACGTTCCTTGATGCCCTGTGGGCACTGGGGGCACAGCGATGAAACGCATTAATGCCCTGACCATTGCCGGTACCGACCCCAGCGGCGGCGCTGGCATCCAGGCTGACCTGAAAACCTTCTCCGCGCTCGGCGCATACGGCTGCTCGGTGATCACCGCCCTGGTAGCCCAGAATACCCGTGGGGTGCAGTCGGTCTATCGCATTGAGCCTGATTTTGTAGCGGCGCAGCTGGAGTCGGTGTTCAGCGATGTACGCATCGACACCACCAAAATTGGCATGCTGGCGGAGGCCGATATCGTCGAGGCCGTCGCGGAGCAGCTCCTGCGTCATCAGGTGAAGAACGTGGTACTGGATACGGTGATGCTGGCGAAAAGTGGCGATCCGCTCCTTTCACCTTCCGCCGTCGATACGCTGCGTAAGAAACTGCTGCCGCAGGTGGCGCTCATTACCCCTAACTTACCCGAAGCCGCGGCGTTGCTGGATGCGCCCCATGCCCGCAATGAGCAGGAGATGAAAGCCCAGGGCGATGCCCTGCTGGCGATGGGGTGTGAAGCGGTGCTGATGAAGGGCGGGCATCTGGACGATCCTGAAAGCCCCGACTGGCTGTTCACCCGGGATGGAACCCTGCGTTTTGCCGCCCCGCGCATCAATACTAAAAATACCCACGGCACCGGCTGTACGCTCTCGGCCGCGCTGGCTGCGCTGCGCCCGCGGCATGATAGCTGGGCGGATACGGTGCGCGAGGCCAAAGCCTGGCTCTCCTGCGCGCTGGCAGAGGCGGACACGCTGGAAGTGGGGCAGGGCATTGGTCCGGTCCACCATTTCCATGCCTGGTGGTGAAGGTTAACGCCTATCGCTGGAAAATTCGCCACCCACAGACCAGGCTTAGGGAGCTCGCAATCCTGTGAGCCTGGAGAAAACATGCCGACAGCCCGTCGGCACTAAGGGGAGCAAAACTATGACTGATATTGCGCAGTTGCTTGGCAAAGATGCCGAAAGCCTGTTACAGCATCGTTGTATGACCATTCCAGCCGACCAGCTCTATCTGCCTGGCCACGACTACGTTGACCGCGTGATGGTCGACAACAACCGCCCGCCAGCGGTACTGCGAAATATGCAGACCCTGTATAACACCGGGCGTCTGGGGGGAACCGGCTATCTGTCGATCCTGCCGGTGGACCAGGGGGTGGAGCACTCGGCCGGGGCGTCGTTTGCCGCTAACCCGCTCTATTTCGATCCGAAGAATATCGTCGAGCTGGCGATCGAGGCGGGCTGTAACTGCGTGGCCTCCACCTATGGCGTGCTGGCCTCGGTCTCGCGACGTTATGCCCACCGCATCCCGTTCCTCGTCAAGCTCAACCACAACGAAACCCTGAGCTACCCTACCGAATATGATCAGACCCTGTATGCCAGCGTCGAGCAGGCGTTCAACATGGGTGCGGTAGCGGTAGGGGCGACCATCTATTTCGGCTCCGAGCAGTCGCGCCGCCAGATAGAAGAGATCTCCGCCGCCTTCGAGCGTGCCCATGAGCTGGGCATGGTGACGGTGCTGTGGGCCTATCTGCGTAACCCGGCCTTCAATAAAGACGGCACGGATTACCACGTCTCTGCCGATTTAACCGGGCAGGCCAACCATCTGGCGGCCACCATCGGGGCGGATATCGTTAAGCAGAAAATGGCCGAGAACAACGGCGGCTATACGGCGGTCAAGTTTGGCTATACCGACGATCGGGTCTACAGCAAACTGACCAGCGATAACCCCATCGACCTGGTGCGCTACCAGCTGGCGAACTGCTATATGGGCCGCGCGGGGCTGATCAACTCAGGCGGTGCGGCAGGAGGCGAGACCGATCTCACCGATGCGGTGCGCACGGCTGTGATCAATAAACGCGCGGGCGGTATGGGGCTGATCCTTGGCCGTAAGGCGTTTAAAAAATCGATGGCCGACGGCGTGAAGCTGATTAACGCCGTGCAGGACGTGTATCTGGATAAAAAAGTCACTATCGCCTAGCCATTCTGCCCCTCTTCCGTTGGAAGAGGGGCAGATGCCGGGCGGCACTTTATTTGCCCGGCCTACAGCGACGAGAACTGCTAACGAAACCTTGTTTCATTTCATTCAAATCACCCTTCCGATCCACTTCACATTTCCCCTCTCTTTTGTGAAAAGTATCACTCCCTCCCGTGCAGATGCACAAAAAATGGTCAGCGCTTAGCGGAATTTGTCTAAGGCAGTGGACGAATTTTGCGCTTAAAGTTAGTTTCGAAACAGCTTTTCAAAATGAAAGAACACGCTGAACCTACGCCGTTTTAAGGACAAAAAATGAAAATCGAATCTGTAAACGTCACCGTCTTTCAGTATCCCACCCGCCGGGTCTCTGACAGCGCCGGACATTCCCATCCGGGACCGGAAAGCCTGGCGAAAATGGCGATGCTGACCATTACCGCAGACGATGGCACCAAAGGGTACGCCTTTGCACCGCCGGAAGTGGTGCGCCCCTTTGTGGTCAATACCTTCTTCCGTAAGGTGCTGATCGGCCAGGATGCGTTTAATCGCGAAAAGATCTGGCAGGAGCTGGCGCACTGGCAGCGCGGCAGCGCTCATCAGCTGACCGAGCGCGCGCTGGGCTTTGTCGAGCAGGCGCTGTGGGATCTGATTGGCCGCAAGCTGAATATGCCGGTGTGGAAACTCCTCGGCGGCTATCGCGATAAAGTCCCCGCCTACGGCAGTACCATGTGCGGCGATGACCTGCCGGGCGGTCTCTCCACCCCGGAAGAGTACGCCAGCTTCGCGGAAAAACTGGTTGCCCGCGGCTACAAAGCGATCAAGCTCCACACCTGGATGCCGCCAGTCTCTTTCGCCCCCAACCCGAAGATGGATATCAAAGCCTGCGCCGCGGTGCGTGAAGCGGTCGGGCCGGATATCGACCTGATGATCGACGGCTACCACTGGTACAGCCGCGTGGAAGCACTGTGGATCGGTAAGGAGCTGGAAAAACTCAATTTCGCCTGGTTTGAAGAGCCGATGGAAGAGGAGAGCATGGCCTCCTATGCCTGGCTGGCGGAAAACCTCTCCATTCCGATTATCGGGCCGGAAAGCCTGGGCGGTAAACACCACAGCCGCGCCGACTGGGTTAGAGCCGGGGCGTGCGACATCCTGCGCGCCGGTGCCAATGGCGTGGGCGGCATTTCGCCAACCCTGAAAGTGGCCAACCTGGCCGAATCGTTTGGTATGGACTGCGAAGTGCACGGCAACGGCGCGGCGAGCCTGGCGGTGATTGGCGCGATCAAGAACTGCCGCTGGTACGAGCGCGGACTGCTGCACCCGTTCCTCGATTACGATGAGCCAGCTGCGTACCTGCACAGCCTGATCGACCCGATGGATGATGAGGGCATGGTCAGCCTGCCGACGCGTCCGGGACTCGGCGAAGAGATTAATTTTGCGTATATCGAAGCCAATACCGTCAGCCACGACTGATAAATAAAACTTCTACCCTACAAACGGTATACACAGATGAAGAAAAACTCCCTCACGAGGGCGTGTTTACTCGCGCTCTCGCTGATGATGGGGAGCGGTGCGGCGTACGCGAAAACGCCGCCCGATCAGCTCATCATCGGTATGAACATGAATAACCTGCTGACCCTCGATCCGGCCGCGATGACCGGCAACGAGGTGGTGGGCATTGTGGTCAATCTCTACGATTCGCTGGTGGAACTGGATCCTAACACGCTCACCAACGTCAAACCGGCGCTGGCGAAATCATGGGATATCTCGCCGGACGGCAAAACCCTGACCTTCCACCTGCGCGATAACGTCACCTTCCACTCCGGTAACCCGCTGACCGCCGAAGACGTGGTGTGGTCCATGCGCCGCCTGCTGCACCTGAACCTCGCTCAGGCCTCGGTATGGAAATCTTACGGTTTCAGTAAGAAGAACATCGACCAGCAGATTAAGGCCCTGGATGACTACACCGTACAGCTCACCTTGCCTAAGGCCAACGATCCGCAGCTGGTGATCTACTCCCTCGGGGCGCTGGGCAACCTTGGCGTGCTGGACCGCAAAACGGTGCTTAGCCACGAGGTGAACAACGACTGGGGCAACCGCTGGCTCACCACCAACGAAGCCGGATCCGGGCCGTTTATGCTGGAGACCTGGCAGGCAAAAGATGTGCTGCGCATGCAGCGCAATCCGCACTACTGGCGCGAAGAGCCGAATATGAACCGCGTGGTGTTGCGCCACTTCCAGGAGTCGCAAACCCTGCGCCTGATGGTGGAGAAAGGGGATCTGGATATCGCCAGCAACATGGCGGTGGCTGACATCAACGCCCTGCGCAAGGATCCGCAGCTCACTGTCGAAGCCGTGCAAAAGGGCACGGTCTACTACGTGGCGATGAGCATGAAGGAGAAACACTTCGCCAACCCGAAAGTGCGCGAGGCGGTGCGCTATCTCATTGACTATCAGGGTATCAACAAGGCGCTGATGCCGGGCTATGGCGTACTACACCAGCGGCCCATCAAAGCGGGAATGCCGTCGACGCTGCCTGATCCGGGCTACAAACTCGATATCCCGCGCGCCAGAAAGCTGCTGGCGGAGGCGGGCTATCCGGAAGGTTTTGACACCACCCTGCGGGTGCTGGCGGATCAGCCGTTCCTCAATATCGCCATCGCCGTACAGTCCACCCTGATGCAGGCGGGTATCAACGCCAAAATCATTACCGGCACCGGGAATCAGATCTACGGCGCGATGCGCGAGCGTAAGTTCGACATGCTGGTGGGGCGCGGCGGCAGCGGCGTGGAGCCGCACCCGCACTCCAGCCTGCGCGCGCTGGTCTATAACCCGGACAACAGCGATGAAGCCCGGTTGACTAACTTCCAGGGCTGGCGCACCAGTTTTTACGACAAAACGCTAAACGAGATGATCGATAAAGCGCTGCTGGAGCGCGATCCGCAAAAACAGATCGCCGACTATCAGCAGATTCAGGTGCGTTACGACCAGCTGATCCCGGCGCTGATCCCGCTCTCCCAGATGGTCGATTCGGTGGTGGTGCGTAACGAAGTCAAAAACTTCCAGTCGCATCCCTCCGCCACCACCTTCCTGCGGGAAGTCTACAAAACTGGAGGTGAAAAATGAGTGTTGCGATCCTCGCCCCAGGCTCCCGCACCCGGCGTTTTTCAAAACGCCTGACCCAGGTACTGGTGACCCTGTTCGGCCTGCTGGTGCTGACCTTTTTCATTGGCCGCGTCATGCCGGTCGACCCGGTGCTGGCCATTGTCGGCCCGGATGCGGACCACAGCACCTATCAGCAGGTCTATCAACAGCTGGGCTTCGATAAATCCCTGCTGACCCAGTTCGGGATCTACCTCAATAACCTGCTGCACGGCGATTTTGGCAATGCCCTGCTGACCGGCAAACCGGTGCTGGATGATATTCTGCGCGTCTTCCCGGCCACCCTGGAGCTGGCAACCATGGCGATTATTGTCGGCGCCGGTTTAGGGATCCCGCTTGGGGTGCTGGCGGCCGCGCGCCGTAACAGCGTCTCGGATTATGTGGTACGCATCATCAGCCTGGCCGGGTACTCCACGCCAATCTTCTGGGTGGGAATGATGGGGCTGCTGCTGTTCTACGCCTGGCTTGGCTGGGTAGGGGGCGCCGGACGGCTGGATTTAGGGCTGGATGGCCTGGTGCCGCGTCGCACCGGACTGATGACCGTCGATGCCCTGCTGGCGGGTAATAGCGCGGTCTTCTGGAACGCCATTAACCATCTGGTGCTGCCCGCCTCGCTGCTGGGCTTCCACTCCCTGGCTTACATTAGCCGCATGACCCGCAGCTTTATGCTGGCCCAGCTGTCGCAGGAGTTCATTATCACCGCCCGGGTAAAAGGCTTAACCGAGCGCCAGGTGATCTGGAACCATGCGTTTCGCAACATCCTCGTGCAGCTGCTGACGGTGGTGGCGCTGGCCTACGGCTCATTGCTGGAAGGGGCGGTGCTGATTGAAACCGTCTTCTCCTGGCCGGGCTTTGGCTCCTATCTCACCGGCAGCCTGCTGCTGGGGGATATGAATGCGGTGATGGGCTGCGTGCTGCTGGTGGGGATGATCTTCGTGATGCTCAATCTGCTCTCCGACATGCTGTATCAACTCTTTGACCCGAGGACGAAATCATGACCGTTTCTCTGGATACACCGCTGCGCGCTTCCCGCAGCGAAGGGCGCCAGCGTCTGGCGCGGATGGCCCGCCGCACCTTTGGGTTTGCCGGGCAGATGGCGCGTAACCCGCTGACGGCCATTGGCGGCGGCATTATTCTGCTGCTGTTGATCGTGGCGGCCTTCGCGCCCTGGATCGCCCCGTACAACCCGCTGGTGCAGGATCTCAACAACGCCCTGGTGGCGCCGAACGCGCAGCACTGGTTCGGCACTGACGAATTTGGCCGGGATATCTTCAGCCGCCTGGTCTACGGCTCGCGCATCACGCTCTATATCGTACTGCTGGTGTCGGTCACCGTTGGCCCGCTGGGGCTGCTGCTGGGTGTTACCGCCGGCTACTTTGGCGGCAAGGTGGATGCGGTCCTGATGCGCGTCACCGATATCTTTATCTCTTTCCCGAGCCTGGTGCTGGCGCTGGCGTTTGTCGCAGCGCTCGGCCCGGGGCTGGAACATGTGGTGATCGCCATTACGCTCACCGCCTGGCCGCCGATAGCCCGACTGGCTCGCGCTGAAACCCTGTCGTTACGCCAGGCCGACTTTATCTCCGCCGTGCGTCTGCAGGGGGCCTCCCCGGTACGGGTGCTGTGGCGCCACATCGTGCCGCTGTGCCTGCCGTCGGTGATTATCCGTATCACCATGAATATGGCCGGGATCATCCTGACCGCTGCCGGGCTGGGCTTCCTCGGCCTTGGCGCGCAGCCGCCGGAGCCGGAGTGGGGGGCGATGATCTCCAGCGGCCGCACCTACATGATGGAGTGCTGGTGGGTGGTGACAATTCCGGGGCTGGCGATCCTGATTAACAGCCTGGCGTTCAACTTCTTAGGAGATGGCTTACGTGACATCCTCGATCCTCGCAGCGCCTGATGCGCCGCTGCTCGACGTGCGCGATCTGCACGTCGATTTTATCAACGGACGCGCGGTCACCCACGCGGTGCGCGGCGTCTCCTTTCAGCTCGGGCGCGAGAAGCTGGCGATTGTCGGTGAGTCGGGCTCCGGGAAATCCACCGTCGGGCGGGCGCTGCTGCGCCTGCACCCGGCAAAGGCGCAGATCACTGCCACCCGAATGCAGTTTGGCGATGTCGATTTACGCAGCGTCAGCGAGGCGCAGATGCGCGGCATCCGCGGCAAGCGCATCTCGATGATCATGCAGGATCCGAAGTACTCCCTGAACCCGGTGGTCTGCGTTGGGGATCAGATTGCCGAGGCCTGGCTGACTCATCATCCTGGGCGTAAGGCCGAGGCGAAAGCCAAAGTGCTGGAGATGCTCGATGTAGTGCGCATTCGCCAGCCGGAGCGGGTCTATCAGCTCTATCCGCATGAGATCTCCGGCGGGCAGGGGCAGCGCATCATGATCGCCATGATGCTGATCACGGACCCGGAGCTGGTGATTGCCGATGAGCCGACGTCAGCGCTGGACGTCTCGGTGCGGCTACAGGTGCTGGGCCTGCTGGACGATTTAGTCCAGTCCCGCGGGCTGGGGCTGATCTTTATCAGTCACGATATCAACCTGGTGCGCAGCTTCTGTGACCGGGTGCTGGTGATGTACGCCGGGCGGGTGGTGGAGTCCATCGCCGCCCACGATCTGCACAACGCGAAGCACCCCTACACGCAGGGGTTGATCAATGCCCTGCCTGAGATGAATCACCGCCGTCCGGTGCTGCCGGTGTTGCAGCGCCAGGCCAGCTGGCTGACCGAATAAGGAGCGAAGATGATCGAGGTAAAAAACCTGAATCTGGCTTTTGGTGAAGGGGAAAAACGCAGCCAGGTTCTGTACGACGTCAATATCAGCGTGCAGCCAGGGGAGATTTATGGCCTGGTAGGGGAGTCGGGTTCCGGTAAAACCACGGTGTTAAAGTGCCTGGCAGGATTATTCACCCACTGGGAGGGGGCGCTGGCGATTAACGGCCAGGCGCTGGAGCGGCGCATCAGCCCGCAACGCTGCCGTCTGGTGCAGATGGTATTTCAGGACCCGTACGGTTCGCTGCACCCCCGGCACACCATCGGCGATATTCTGGAAGAGCCGCTGCAAATTCACGGCATCAACGACCGGGAGCGACGTATTCACGGCTTGCTGGACAAGGTTGGTCTCAATCGCGCTTTCCGCGACCGCTACCCGCATCAGCTCTCCGGCGGCCAGCGCCAGCGCGTGGCCATTGCCAGGGCACTGATCCTGGAGCCGCAGGTGCTGTTGCTGGATGAACCTACCTCAGCGCTGGACGTCTCGGTACAGGCAGAAATCTTAAACCTGTTGGCGGAACTGCAGCGCGAGTCGAAACTCACCTACCTGATGGTGACCCATGACCTGGGGGTGATCGCCCATCTCTGCCAGAAGGTGGCGGTGATGCAGTACGGCAAAATTCTGGAAACGCTGACGGTGGATGACCTGGTGGCGGGGCAGGCTAAAACCGATTACACCCGAATGCTGGTCAGCGCCAGCCAGCAGTACAGCCGCGAGATGGCGAGGGAGGTGGCGGTCTATTAGTGCGGTCTGTTTGCCGGGTGGCGGCTTCGCCTTACCCGGCCTACAAAACCCGTAGACTCGCGCAAGCGCAGCGCCGCCGGGCAACTCAGCGCAGAAGCGGACAGTCCGGCGGCAACCGACATTTGAGCGCCCCCGGCAAAAGGGCGATGTGGAAGTGGTCCCCGCTCAACGGCTCGCCATCCAGGTTAAAGGTCATGCCGTGCGGCGCCTGAATTTCGAACCACGCCGACTCGCCATCCACAAGATGCGGGCTCTCTTCCGCTTTGGTCAGAGTAGTGAACAGGGCAGGCAGCAGCTCATCGCCAGTGATGATACGCACCCCGAGCAGCCCGTCATTGATCAGCGCCTCCGGGCAAAGCTGCTGACCGCCGCCTGCCTGACGGCCATTGCCGATGCCAATCACCAGGGCGTTACCCTGCCAGTGGAAGTTCTCGCCGCGGATTTCGCACAGATCGGGTTTCAGGGTATCTAATCGCGCCAGACCATGGATCAGGTACGAGACCCCACCCAATGCCGCTTTCAGTTTTTCCGGGGTTTCGCTGGTAATACGGGTGCCAAATCCCCCCGTCGCCATATTGATAAAGCAGGTTTTGTCGTTGACCCGGGCAATATCTACCGCCGTGGCTTTTCCGGCGATAGCCAACTGCAGGGCTTTATCGAGCGCCTCCGGGATGCCTGCGCTGGTGGCAAAATCGTTCGCTGTGCCGAGGGGCAGTATACCCAGCGCGGGACGGTGATCGCCCTGCAGATTAATTAATGCGGACGCCACCTCGTTAATGGTGCCATCACCACCGCCCGCAATGACCGTCTCGACGCCAAGCGTGCGGGCTTCATTGATATAGCGTGCCGCGTCGCCTTTTTCCCAGGTGACGCGCACGTGGATTTGAACGCCTTCGTCGCGTAACAGTGTAACCGCCTCGCGCAAAAGATCGTTGCCCGCGCTTTTACCATTGAGAATTAATAAACTTGCCGGATAGGTCGCCATCCACGTTGCTCCTGTGCTGATCTTCAAGAAGTGTATCGCAGCGCGGAGAAAAGCGGGTAAGAAGAGGACGAAAGGCGAAAAATTAAATGAGTGGCGATCCTAAGTTTGCGCCACTCGGTCAGGATATTAAGACGTTATCGCGCCATAGGGACATAATGCAAAGACGCAGTCGCGACGATGCATACAGCGGGTGATCAGCGCCCCCTCATTGCCAGGGCAGCCGGAACTTTTCAGAAATGATGACCAAAGCGTGGGGTTATAAGGGAATGTACGAAGAATGTTTAGTGCTCTGATTTTACCGTCGATAACAATACCGAAGGGACTTGTCACAAGGACCGAGCCGACGCTGATAAAATAATCTCCCTTGTACCAGATTATCAGCCTGAGATTTTTAACGGTGAGTACATGTATAAAAATTGTTCCAGTACGAGGGCAAACCATCCTTTTTTCAACCACCCAGTACATATTTCCTCCTTCTCCTTAAGTGAAATTTCCTTCATAAGAAGAATAGCATCAGACATGTTTATGAATAACCTGACTTTAATAAATTGATAAATTAAGTCACTTCCCGGCGAAAAAAGAAAGAAATTTACGTTAAGGGCGGGCTTTGAGGTCGTTACGATACTGGGTAGAAAAAAGAAGGGGTTTTTAGACAAAAAAATTAGCCTGCGTAAGGGAGATTACTCAGGCTAAGGAGGTGGTTCCTGGTACAGCTAGCATTTATGGGTTATGTTTTTCAGCGTTGGCAATAATACCCTCATCAAACGCAGCGGTATGTGATCGAATTCTAAGAATCATCTCATACCAAAAAATAACCCGCTTTCATTACTTAACGTGCGGCGCCTGGGTATTTTCGCCGTTAAAATTACGCATCAGTAACGCATAATCCAGGGCAATCTCTTCCGGGACCGGCAGCCAGACGGTATGTCCATCTCCCGGTGCGACGGTGACCGACTCGCCTTTGCCATTCACCATATGCTCCAGGGTAAAGTTGATATTGCCCTGCGGGGTCATCAACTCCAGGCTGTTGCCTACGAGGAACTTGTTTTTAACCGCCACCGCCGCAAGGTTGCCCTTGCGCTCGCCGGTGAACTCGCCGACAAACTGCTGGCGTTCAGAAACCGAGTGGCCATATTCATAGTTCTGGTAATCGTCATGGGTATGGCGTCGCAGGAAGCCTTCGGTATAACCGCGGTGCGCCAGCCCTTCCAGCGTTTGCAACAGGGTACTGTCGAACGGTTTACCTGCAGCCGCATCGTCAATCGCCTGGCGATAAACCTGGGCGGTACGCGCGCAGTAGTAATAGGACTTGGTGCGGCCTTCGATTTTAAGGGAGTGCACACCCATCTGGGTGAGGCGCTCCACGTGGGCAATGGCACGCAGATCTTTGGAGTTCATAATATAGGTGCCGTGCTCGTCTTCGAACGCGGTCATGTATTCACCCGGGCGCTGGGCCTCTTCAATCATAAACACGCTGTCGGTCGGAGCCCCGATACCCAGCGTCGGTTCAATATTTTGCACCGGAATAGGCTCGTGCTTATGCACGATATTGCCTACCTCATCCTGCTTGCCTTCCTGAACGTTATACTCCCAGCGGCAGGCGTTGGTGCAGGTGCCCTGGTTCGGGTCACGCTTGTTGATATACCCGGAGAGCAGGCAGCGGCCAGAGTAGGCCATGCACAACGCGCCGTGAACGAATATCTCCAGCTCCATGTCTGGCACCTGGGTGCGGATCTCTTCGATCTCTTCCAGCGACAGCTCGCGGGACAATATCACGCGGGTCAGCCCCATCTGCTTCCAGAATTTCACCGTCGCCCAGTTTACGGCGTTGGCCTGTACCGAGAGATGAATGTCCATCTCCGGGAAGTGCTCCCGCACCAGCATGATCAAACCCGGGTCCGACATGATCAACGCGTCTGGCCCCATCTCCACCACCGGCTTCAGGTCACGGATAAACGTTTTCAGCTTGGCGTTATGCGGCGCGATGTTGACCACCACGTAGAATTTTTTACCCTGCGCGTGGGCTTCGTTGATGCCGAGCTGCAGATTCTCATGGTTAAATTCATTATTACGCACGCGCAGGGAGTAGCGCGGCTGGCCCGCATAAACGGCATCGGCGCCGTAGGCGAAAGCGTAACGCATATTTTTCAGCGTTCCCGCCGGGGAGAGGAGTTCCGGTTTAAACATGTTCGTTCTCGTTCTGATGACAGGTCAGATGCGCGCACAAGGTGGGCGCCGGGAGGAGATCCCATACATTAAGGGCGGGCATTGTAGCGCTGCGGGAAGGGGAGGTAAACCATTGAGTGAGTAAACGCCGACGGCAGGACAGTACCGTCGGCATCAGCTCAGGCGTGGGGAATCAGAGGTCGTCCTGGGTGTGATCGACAATGATTTCCAGGGTCTTACGAATGACATCGGCACGGACAACGTCGCGCGTCGATTCAATTTCGCGGATCAAACGTAAAATAATCGCTTTGTTAGTCAGCGGTTCCTTCGCATCCAGAATGGCACCCGTTACAGTCTGAAGCAGCGCCCACTCTTCGGCCAGCAAACCGCCAGCACTGCGAAAGTAGTTGGACAATGCAGCATTGGGCAGTTCGTCGTAAAAATCATTATTCTGGAGCATAGCCTGGCTCATAGTGTCACACCGGTTCAGTTATATAAGTTAATTATGCAGTTAATGCTTATTTCTGTTGGCTTGCGGGCTATTGCCAAACAGAGGATAGACATTGCTGCTGCTGTGTCGACCATCCGTGTCCCACGCCTGTTGTTCACTTTGGTTATTACGCCGGGCGCTCCCTTTTCCATCATTGGAAATTTCCAGAATAATTTGGGAAAGCGCATTCCGGCGCTGCCCGTCCTGCTCTACCGATAACATCTGCTGCAGCCTCTCCAGCAACAGCTTCATGCTGATGGGGCCATTATCTTTCAGTAAAGAAAACGTGGCTTCGCCAATAAGTTCATCAGTCAGTCGTTCATGGTCACTTCTGTTCATAACTACGTCTCTGTCGCCGCATCTTCCTGCCAGGAGAGAAGCGGCATAAAGTCAGTCTGTGGCGACAGTATAAAAAAACTGTTGCAAAGAAAAAACTGACTCAAAAAACAAGGTAATCAGCTGCTGTGGCGTATCGCTTAACGTTCAAACAGCAGGCCAACCAGAGTTTGATATCGGCTCTCCTCTTCCCGATCCGACGCCTGTTCCATGCGGTGAAGAAGACGGGTACAAATCGCCTTTCGGTTAAGGATTTTTCCTTCCCGTAGAATTTCAACCACAATTTGACCCAGCGTCTCCTGCTGGGAGGGCTGGTTTGCTTTGTTAAAGTACTGGGCAATGGCATTGGCTGTGTTCGGTGTGTACCCGTTCTCGCGCATATGTCACTCCTGAATTCCGCTGTATTTAAATGGTTAATATCTTGTTAACTGGTAAATACTGTACATACTAATTGTACAAGTTAACAAATATATTTTGATCAATACGTGCTAAGTGTTTCTATTCAACATCTTAAAAAATACAAATTGTGTAAAACAGTCTAAAAAGATTGTACATTGTCGACGATTTTCGTCATTAAGGCGGGTACAGGTGACGGGCTATTTTCCCGTCTGGGCAGGCTGCCAAGACGTGCAGCCAACCATCTGATACTGTGGACTTTCATTCACCTCCTCTTATTGGAAACCCGATGCTCACTACCATCATTTACCGTAGTCATTTTCGTGACGACGTACCGGTTACCGTGCTGGAAGACATGGTTGTTGCAGCGAATGTAAAAAACAGAGAGGCCGGCGTAAGCGGCATTCTCCTGTTTACCGGCAAGCTCTTTTTTCAGCTGCTCGAAGGACCTGAGGAGAAGGTAAGAGCCATTTACCGCGCGATCTGTGAAGACCCGCGTCACCACAACGTGGTGGAACTGTTGTGCGATTACTCCCGCGCCCGACGCTTCGGCAAGTACGGCATGGAACTCTTCGATCTGCGCCACTATGACCGTCACGAGGTGATGCAAAACGTGCTGGATAAGGGCACCACAAAGTACCAGATGACCTATAACGACAGGGCGCTGCAGTTCTTCAGAACCTTCGTCGAGGAGAGTGAGAAAGAGAACTACTTTGAGCTGCCGTCAGGGGATCATTGGGTATTTGTCCCGGATAATGACGCTCCCAGCGTACGCGCGCTGCAGGGGCGTTTAAGCAATACGTGCAACTTCGCGTTCCAGCCGATTATCGACCCGCTGGCCCGTGAAATTGTCTCCTTCGAAGCCCTGATCCGCACCCCGGACGGGGAGTCTGCCCAGCACTGGTTTGAGGGGCTCGAAGGGGATGCTGTCTACGAAGCTGACCTCAAAAGCAAGAGCGTTGCTTTCGCGATGGCAAGCGAGTTGGGGCTGGGGGAACAGAGCCTGTCAGTGAACCTTTTACCGATGACGCTGGTCAATGTTCCCAATGCGGTCAACTATCTGCTCCAGGAGATAGAAGCTAACGGGCTGGTAGCCGAGCAGATTGTGGTAGAGTTTACCGAGCACGAGGTTATCTCCCGTCTGGACGAGTTCACCGGCGCGGTACGTGAGCTAAAAGCCGCAGGTATCGGCGTGGCGATCGATCACTTCGGTGGCGGGTTTGCCGGCTTATTGCTGCTGGCGCAGTTCCAGCCAGACAGAATTAAGATCAACCGGGACCTGATCCGCGACGTGCACAAGAGTGGTCCAAGGCAGGCGATTGTGCTCGCCATCATCAAATGTTGTACAGCTTTGGAAATATTGATCTCCGCGGTGGGCATTGAGCAGCCAGAAGAGTGGATGTGGCTCGAATCTGCCGGCGTTTCGCAGTTCCAGGGGCACCTGTTTGCCCACCCTGAACTGGCCGGCATCCCGCCAGTTTCGTGGCCTGAGCCGCGCGAGGAAGTCGTGCGCTAACCTTCGCCGGGCAGTGTTACAATTCTGTTGTACAATATAACGAGTTGTACAGCCCGGCGAGATTCGTTACCTTGAACAATGAATATATCGATCAGTCATGAGGAATCGATGGCCTTTTACAGTATTGGCGATGTGGCAGAACGTTGCGGCATCAACCCCGTCACCCTGCGTGCATGGCAGCGTCGGTATGGCCTGCTAAAACCGCAGCGCAGTGAAGGCGGACATCGACAATTTGATGATGACGACCTCCAGCGCATTGAGGAGATCAAGCGCTGGATTGAGCGTGGCGTACCGGTTGGTAAGGTAAAAGCCCTGCTTGACGGGGATAAAGCCCCCGAGCCGGGAGACTGGCGCGTGCTGCGGGAAGAGATGATTGCCACCCTGAGGCAGGTCAACCCGGCAAAATCCCGCGCGCAGATCGCGATTTTCTGCCAGCACCACTCCGTGGATGCGCTGGTAGACCATGTATTTATTCCCGTGCGGGCCACTCTCCGTCTCGATCACGCCACCGCGCGGGCGATGGGCAGCCTGCTGGACGGTATTCTGATCGAGCAGGCGGTCACCAGCCTGACGGAGTCGCGTGCGAAAGCAGGCAGGGATGCGTTACTGATAGGCTGGGGTATTGAGGACCGAACCCGCCTGTGGCTGGAAGCGTGGCGCCTTTCGCATCGGGGCTGGCGCATCAACGTATTTGCTGAACCTCTGGCGTTACCCCATCCGGAGTTCTTCCCGGGCCAACATATTCTCGTCTGGGCAGGCGAGACATTATCAGACGAACAGCGCCAGCAGCTGGAGCACTGGCAAAATCAGGGGTATGTCATTACGGCACACGGGGCGGCTGACGCCGTCTGATGCCATTACCCGCCGCAGCGGGTAACGTTCTCTCTTATCACCCGCCAATCCGGCACGCATCCGCTTCCCAGCGATACCCCACGCCATACACTGCGCGAATAAACGACTGGTCGGCATCCAGCGCTTCAAGCTTGCGGCGCAGATTTTTGATATGGCTGTCGATGGTGCGGTCCGTCACCACCCGGTAATCGTCATACAGGTGGTTCAGCAGCTGCTCGCGGGAGAATACCTTCCCCGGCTCATGGGAGAGGGTTTTCAGCAGACGAAATTCCGCCGGGGTGAGATCCAGTAACTTACTGCGCCAGCTTGCCTGAAAACGACCTTCATCAATGATGAGTGGGCTTTCGGCATCCAGCACCTGCAACTCACGCTGCGGTTTACAGCGGCGCAGAATGGTTTTCACCCGGGCCACCACTTCGCGCGGGCTGTAGGGTTTGCAGATGTAATCGTCGGCACCGATCTCAAGACCTAACAGGCGGTCAATCTCTTCAATTTTGGCGGTGACCATCACAATCGGCACTTCAGAGAAGCGGCGGATTTCGCGGCACAGGGTCAGGCCGTCGGTGCCCGGCAGCATCAGGTCAAGCAGGATCAGATCCGGCGGGGTCTGGCGTACATATGGCAGGACCTGATCGCCGTGGCTGCTAAGCGACGGGGCGTAGCTCGCCGCCCGCAGATAGTCGATTAATAACTGCCCAAGCTTAGGCTCGTCCTCCACAATCAGAATGCGGGGTGTGTTTTCGTCAATGGGTAACTCAGTCATGCTTCTCTCGATAAATCGCGTTCCAGCGGTAGCTCTACTGTAATGCTAACCCCGCCAAAAGGCGAATGGGCGGCGCGGAGGGTGCCGCCGTGGGCTTCAACGATGTTGACGCAGATCGCCAGTCCCAGGCCGGAGCCGCCGCTGGCACGATTGCGGGAGCCTTCGGTGCGGTAAAAACGCTCAAACAGCTTGTTGAGCTGGTCGTCCGTGACGCCAGGGGCGGTATCGGCGAAGGTCAGCGTAAAGCGCTGCTCTTCGCACTTGCCGGCGATCCGCAGCGCGCCGCCCGCGTCGGTATAGCGCAGGCTGTTTTCCAGCAGGTTGTTAAACAGCTGCATCAGCCGGTCGCGATCGCCAAACACTACGGCGTTTTCCGGTAGCGAGAGCTCAATGCGCAGGTCGCGGCTGGCAAAGCGTTCCCGGAAGGCGCCGCTGGCGACTTCCAGAATGTTGATCACATCCACCGGCGCTTTCTGGTAGGCCAGCGCCCCTTCGTCGGACATCGACAGCTGATGCAGATCCTCTACCAGTTTAGTGAGGGTGCCCACTTCCGCCTGTAAAGAGGCGACCGATTCCGGGGTGAACTTACGCACGCCATCCTGGATCGCCTCCAGTTCGCCGCGCAGCACCGCCAGCGGGGTGCGTAGCTCGTGGGAAATATCCGCCATAAAATCCCGGCGCATCTGCTGGTTTTTCTCCAGGGTACTGGCGAGCTGGTTAAAGTCCTGCGCCAGCTTGCCCAGTTCGTCCTGGCTGCGGGTATCGACGCGGGTGGAAAAATTCCCCGCAGCCAGCTGGTGGGTGCCGTCCACCAGCCGTTTGACCGGGGCCAGCAGGCCGCGCGCCAGCGGAAAGGTCGCCAGCGCCGCCAGCAGGGTGGAGAGCGCCACTATCAGCCAGCTGGTCTGGCGCTGCTGTCGATCAAAATTGATGTCGGTATTGCGCGTCAGCCGTTCGACCGGGGAGGCGATCACCCAGCCCACGGCCGCGCCGTTGACGGTGATGGCCCGCTTCGTGCCGTCCGGCGGTACCGGAGCCCGCGGGCCGACCAGCACACGCATCTCCTGGTCGATCACCCAGAACTGGGTGCGCCAGCCGTGGGGCGGCATGCCGGGTCCGGGACGATCGCTGTCGGTATCGTGCTCCAGCGAGCGCAGGATTTGAAAGACAAAGCGGTCATTGTTGCGTAAAAAGCGCCAGTTGCCGTGGAGAGCGTACTGCTCGGCCAGGGCATCGCTCAGGCCCTGCAGACGCTGCTCGTTACCGTGTTTGATGTAGTCAATAAAGCCGCGCTCAAAGCTGACCCGCACCGCCCAGTGCATGGTGATCAGCAGGACCATACAGGTGGCGAAAATGGCCAGAAACAGCTTGCCGGTGATACCCGGTCGCCAGAACTTCATCTTTCACTCCTTTTGCGCCGCCTGATGACGACATTCTTGCTGGTATCATCCGGAACCCGGGCGAAAATAAAGGCTGGCAGGGCGATAATCAGCGCCATGCTCAGGTAGGTGTAGAGGAATACCTGATGGACGACGGCACTGTCGGCGGTGAGCTGATGCTGCCCGTACAAGCCCAGCAGCAGCCCGGCAATCGTCACGCCCACGCTCATCGACAGCTGCATGATCATCGACAGCAGGCTGTTGCCGCTGCTCGCCTGCTCATCGGGCAGATCTTTCAGCGTCAGGGTATTCATGGAGGAGAAGCGGATGGAGTTGATCATCCCCTGGCAGAACAGCACCAGCGGCAGAACGTAGTACCAGCCCAGCAGCGCAACGCCCATAAACAGCAGGCTCACCAGCGCCAGCCCCAGGGTGGAGGCGACCAGCACCCGGCGATAACCGAAGTAGTTCACCACCTGCACGACAATGCGCTTCATCCCCATGCTGCCGAGCACCATCGGGATCATCATCAGCCCGGCGTGAAACGGCGAAAAGCCGAGGCCAATCTGCAAAAAGACCGGGGTCATAAACGGCAGCATGCCGCTGCCGATGCGTCCGGCCAGGCTGCCGAGCAGCCCCAGCCGGTAGGTGGTGTTCTTAAACAGCGTCAGGCTGAACAGCGCCCGGTCATTGCCCCGGGCGTGCCACAGATACCAGAGAATCGACACCACGCCGATGGCCACCAGTCCGGCGAGGGCCAGGGAGGAGATCCCGAGCCCCTTTTGCCCATCCAGCGCCAGGGTCAGGGTCGCCATCCCCGCCGCCAGCAGGAAAAAGCCACCCAGATCGAAACGCCGGGTCTGCATTTTGTAGTTCGGCATCAACATCAGGGTGGAAATCGCCCCGATAATCCCCACCGGCAGGTTAATCAGGAAGATCCAGTGCCAGGAGGCGTACTCCACCAGAACACCGCCCAGCGCCGGGCCCAGCAGCGGCCCCACCTGGCCGGGGAGGGTCACGAAGGTCATCGCCGCCATGTACTGCTCGCGCGGGACGATCTTCATCACCGTCAGCCTGCCTACCGGCACCATCATCGCGCCGCCGACGCCCTGCAACACCCGGGCCATCACCAGCTCGTTGAGCGTCTCCGCCCGGGCGCAGAACAGGGAGCCTGCGGTAAAAAGCACGATGGCGGTAAAGAAGATATTGCGCACCCCCACTTTGTCCGCCAGCCAGCCGCTGGCGGGGAGCATCACCGCCACCGTCAGCACATAGGCGACAATCACCATATGCATATGCAGCGGGCTCTCCCCAAGGCTTTTCGCCATTGAGGGGAGGGCGGTGTTGACGATAGTCGTATCCAGCGACTGCATAAAGAAGCCGAAGGCGACAATCCACAGCTGCCAGCGAACGTTCGCGGGGAGATCCGTCATTAGCCTGTTACCGTCTCTTTCTGTTTACGTGAAAAACGCACCCGTAAGCGATCAAAGAACAGATAGACCACCGGGGTGGTATAGAGCGTCAGCAGCTGGCTCATCACCAGCCCGCCAACAATGGTGATCCCCAGCGGCTGGCGCAGCTCCGCGCCATCCCCGCTGGAAATTACCAGCGGCAGAGCGCCGAACAGCGCCGCCAGGGTGGTCATCATAATCGGGCGAAAACGCAGCAGACAGGCCTGGAAGATCGCCTCCTGCGGCGTCATGTTGCCGTTGCGCTGTGCCTCCAGGGCAAAGTCGACCATCATGATGGCGTTTTTCTTCACGATGCCGATTAACAGCATAATACCGATCAACGCGATCAGGCTGAACGGGGCGCCAAACAGCTCCAGCGCCAGCAATGCGCCCACGCCCGCCGAGGGCAGGGTGGAGAGGATCGTCAGCGGATGAATATAGCTCTCATACAGCACCCCAAGCACGATATAGACCGTGGCGATCGCCGCCAGAATCAGGATCACCTGTGAGTTCATGGTCTCCTGGAACACCTGGGCGGTGCCGGCAAAGCTGCCACGCACGGTGGACGGCACCCCAAGCTGGGTCATGGCGCGGTTGATGGCGTCGCTCGCTTCCGAGAGGGATTTCCCGGTCGGCAGGTTAAACGACACGGTCGAGGCCGCCGACAGCCCCTGATGGTTGACCGACAGCGGCGCATTAGCGGGCTGCCAGCGGGCGAAATAGGAGAGCGGGATCGCCTTACCGTCGTTATTAATCACAAACATCTTATCCAGAGCGCTGATATCCTGCGTATAGCGGGGATCGACCTCCATCACCACCTTGTACTGGTTCATCGGCTGATAGATGGTGGAGATCTGCCGCTGGCCAAAGGCGTTGTTCAGCAGGCTGTTGGCGGCGCTGACGTCAATCCCCAGCCGCGACATGGTTTCGCGATCGTAGGTCAGGGCCATCTCCGCGCCGTTGTCCTGCTGGTCGGAGTTAACGTCCGCCAGCTCCGGCAGCGCTGCCAGCGCTTTGCGGATCTTCGGCTCCCACTCTCTGAGGGCGGCAAGATCGTCTGACAGCAGGGTGTACTGGTAGCTGGCATTCGACTGGCGCCCGCCCACGCGGATATCCTGCACCGCCACCAGGAACATATTTGCTCCCGGCTCTTTCGAAAGCGCGCCCCTGAGGCGGTCGATCACCTGCTGCGCAGTTTCGTTACGCTCGTCACGGGGCTTGAGGGTGATAAACATCATCCCGCTGTTGACCCGCGAGCCGCCGGTAAAGCCGGTGACGTTATCCACGGCTTTGTCTTCGCGGATGATCTTCATGAAATCCTGCAATTTGCCGCGCATCGCCTGGAAGGAGATGCTCTGGTCGGCCTGAATTCCCCCCATCAGCACCCCCGTGTCCTGCTCCGGGAAGAAAGTTTTTGGAATGGTGATATACATCCAGACATTGAGGGCGATAGTGCCGATCAGCACCAGCCCGACGATCCGGGTGTGGTTCAGCACCCACTTCAGCGATTTACCGTAGCCTGACTGCAACGCCATCAGCATCCGGCCAAAGCCCCGTTTGCGCGGCTGCGACGTCGGCGGGCTGCGTTTCAGCATCCAGCCGCACATCATCGGCGTGAGCGTCAGCGACACCAGCAGCGATATACCGATCGCCACCGACAGCGTGACCGCAAACTCACGCAGCAGACGCCCCGGCAGTCCGTCCATCAGCAGCAGGGGCAGGAACACCGCCACCAGGGAGAGACTCATGGAGAGCACCGTAAAGCCCACCTCACGCGAGCCTTGCAACGCCGCCTGCAGCGGTTTCATCCCCGCTTCGAGGTGGCGGGAGATGTTCTCCAGCACCACGATGGCGTCATCCACCACAAAGCCGGTGGCGATGGTCAGGGCCATCAGAGACAAATTGTTGAGGCTAAAGCCGCACAGGTACATGGCGGCGAAGGTGCCAATCAGCGACACCGGGACCGCCACCGCCGGGATCAGCGTCGCGCGCCCGGAGCGCAGGAAGAGAAATACCACCAGGATCACCAGCGCCACCGAGATAATCAGCGTTTGCTCTACCTCTTCGAGCGAGGCGCGAATGGTGGGGGAGCGATCCTGGGCAATCTGCAGATCGATGGCCGCCGGAATGGTCTCCTGCAGTTCCGGCAGACGGGCGCGGATGCTGTTCACCGTCTCAATAATGTTGGCTTCCGGCAGTTTGCGGATCATCAGCAAAATGGCGGGCTTAGCGTTGGTCATCCCGGCGTTGCGCACGTCCTGCACCGAGTCGGTGACGCTTGCCACGTCGCTTAAGCGCACCGCCGCGCCGTTATTGTAGTGGATGATTAAGGGCTGATATTCCTCCGCGGTCTTCAGCTCGTCGTTGGTCTGGATCTGCCAGCGGCGGCTGCCATCCTCCACCGACCCTTGCGGCCTGCGCACGTTGGCGTTGCTGATGGCGCTGCGCACGTCATCCAGCGAGACGCCCTGGTTAAAGAGCGCCTGCGGGTTCAGCCCCACGCGTACCGCGGGCAGGGAGCTGCCGCCGACGTCCACATCGCCCACGCCCTCGATCTGGGCGATGGTCTGCGCCAGCTGGGTGGAGGCGAAGTCGTACAGCTGCCCCTGGGAGTAGGTGTCCGAGGTGAGCGTCAGGATCATAATCGGCGCATCGGACGGATTGGCTTTGCGGTAGGTCGGACGGCTCGGCATGCCGCTCGGGAGCAGGCTTTGCGCGGCGTTGATCGCCGCCTGCACGTCGCGCGCCGCGCCGTTGATGTCGCGGTTAAAGTTAAACTCCAGAATGATGCGCGTACTGCCGAGCGAGCTGCTGGAGGTCATCTCGTTGACCCCGGCGATGCGCCCGAGCGAGCGCTCCAGCGGCGTTGCCACCGACGAGGCCATCGTTTCCGGGGAGGCGCCGGGGAGCGAGGCGCTGACCATGATCACCGGGAAATCCACCTGCGGCAGCGGGGCCACCGGCAGTAGCCGGAAGCCGAGCACGCCGCAGAGGGTGATGGCGAGGGAGATTAAAATCGTCGCCACCGGGCGGTAAATGAAGAGGGCGAAAAACTTCACTTACGCCTCCTCTTCTTCACGTTTCGGGAAGCGGCTTTTGCTCCACAGGGCCAGGCGGTCAAAGAGCAGATAGATCACCGGTGTGGTAAACAGAGTTAACACCTGGCTCACCAGCAGACCGCCCACCATGCCAATCCCCAACGGACGGCGCAGTTCGGCCCCGACCCCGGTGCTGAGCATCAGCGGCAGGGCGCCGAGCAGCGCGGCGAGGGTGGTCATCAGGATCGGACGAAAACGCAGCAGACAGGCCTGATAGATCGCCTCCCGCGGCGGCATGCCCTGCTCGCGCTCGGCGGCGAGGGCAAAGTCGATCATCATGATGGCGTTCTTCTTGACGATGCCGATCAGCAGGATAATGCCGATGATGGCAATCACATCCAGCTCGTTGCCCGCCAGCATCAGCGCCAGCAACGCACCCACGCCGGCGGTCGGCAGGGTCGAGAGGATGGTGATGGGATGAATAAAGCTCTCATAGAGCACCCCCAGCACGATGTACATCGCCACTACCGCGGCCACGATCAGCCAGATGGTGCTCCCGAGCGCCGCCTGGAACGCCAGCGTACTGCCCTGGAAGTGGGTCTGGATATCGGTCGGGAAGCTGAGACGTTTTTCCGTATCGGTAATGGCCTGAATCGCTTCGCCCAGCGAGTAGTCGTCCGGCACGTTAAACGAGATGGTGGTGGAGGGGAACTGATCCAGATGGTTCACCGCCAGCGGCGTAAAGCGCTCTTCCACTTTGGCAATTGCATTCAGGGGCACAATCCCGCCATCTTTGCTGGTCAGGCGCACCGAATCCAGTCCTGCCAGCCCCGGCGTCTGCCGGGTATCGTGCTCCAGCACCACCCGGTACTGGTTAGCCTGGGTATAGATGGTGGAGATCAGTCGCTGGCCGAAGGCGTTGTACAGGGCGTTATCCACATCCGCCATGCTAATGCCCAGCCGGCTGGCGCTGTCGCGATCGACATTGATATAGGCCGCCAGGCCTTTGTCCTGCCAGTCGCTGCTGACGTCCGAGAGCTGCGGCAGCTGCTGGAGCTCATCCACCAGCTGTGGCACCCAGGTGCTGAGCGCATCAAGGCTGGTGGCCTGCAACGTAAACTGATACTGAGTGCGGCTCACCGTGGTGTCAATGGTCAGATCCTGCGTCGGCTGCAGGTAGAGTTCCACGCCAGGCACCTTCGCCACTGCATTTTGCAGTCGGTCGATCACCGTGTTCACCCGGTCGTCGCGATCGTCCAGCGGCTTGAGGTTGATCTGCAGGCGAGCGCTATTGAGGGACGGGTTGGTGCCATCAACGCCGACGAACGAGGTCAGGCTCTCCACCGCCGGATCTTTCATGATCGCTTCTGAGACCGCCTGCTGGCGCTGGGCCATGCTGGCGAACGACACCGACTGCGGGGCCTGCAACGTGCCCTGAATAATGCCGTTATCCTGGATCGGGAAGAAGCCTTTTGGGATCATCACCCACAGCAGCACGCTCAGGGCCAGGGTACCCAGCGCCACGCCGAGGGTCGCCCACGGATGGTTCAGCACTTTGGCCAGCAGGCGTCCGTAAGCGGCAATAATCCGCTCGAACATCCGCTCCGAGGCGCGGGAGAAACGGTTCTGCTTGCGCAGAGATTCATGGCTCAGCATGCGGGCGCACATCATCGGCGTCAGGGTGAGCGACACCACCGCTGAGATTAAAATCGCCACCGCCAGGGTCACCGCAAACTCCCGGAACAGACGCCCGACGATATCGCCCATAAACAGCAGCGGGATCAGCACCGCAATTAACGAGAAGGTGAGGGAGATAATGGTGAAGCCGATCTCACCGGCCCCCTTCAACGCCGCCGCCAGCGGTTTCTCGCCTTTTTCGATATAGCGGGAGATGTTCTCGATTACCACGATAGCGTCATCCACCACAAAGCCGGTGGCGATGGTCAGGGCCATCAGCGTCAGGTTATTGATCGAGAAGTCGAGGAACACCATAACGGCGAAAGTGCCCACCAGTGACAGGGGCACCGCCACCGCCGGAATAATGGTCGCCGGAACGTTGCGCAGGAACAGGTAGATGATCATTACCACCAGCGCAATCGCCAGCATCAGTTCAAACTGGGTATCGCTCACCGACGCGCGAATGTTGGTGGTGCGATCCGACAGCACCTTAACGCTCACCGATTTTGGCAGACTATCGATAAGGGTGGGCAGCATCGCACGAATGCTGTCGGCGGTATCGATGATGTTAGCCCCCGGCTGGCGCTGGACGTTCATCACAATCGCCTGCTGTTTGTTGGCCCACGCCCCGAGCCAGCTGTTTTCTGCCCCCTGCTCGACGGTCGCCACGTCGCCAAGCCGGATCGCCGCCCCGTTCTGGTAGGCGACAATCAGCTGACGATACTCATCCGCGGACTGCATTTGGTCGTTAGCGGAGAGGGTCACCGCCCGGGTCGGACCATCGAGCGAGCCTTTCGCCGAGTTAACGTTGGCGTTAGTGATGGCGGTGCGGATGGTTTCGCTGGTCAACCCCAGGGAGGCGATCGCCTGGGCGTTGAGCTTCACGCGAACCGCCGGACGCTGGCCGCCGGAGAGGGTCACCAGCCCGACGCCGGAGACCTGGGAGATCTTCTGCGCCACGCGGGTTTCCACCATATCTTCCACCTGGGTCATCGGCATGGCAGAGGAGGTGACGGCGAGGGTCATGATCGGCGGATCCGCCGGGTTCACCTTGCTGTAGACCGGCGGGTTAGGCAGGTCGGACGGCAGCAGGTTGGTGGCAGCGTTGATAGCGGCCTGCACCTCCTGCTCGGCGACATCCAGCGACAGGCTGAGCTGGAACTGTAACGTCACCACCGACGCGCCGCCGGAGCTTTGGGAGGACATCTGCTTCAGGCCCGACATCTGCCCAAACTGGCGCTCCAGCGGGGCGGTGATGGCGGAAGTGACGACATCCGGGCTGGCGCCGGGGTAGAGCGTCACCACCTGAATGGTGGGGTAATCCACTTCCGGCAGGGCAGAGACCGGCAGGAAGCGGTAGCCAATGATCCCCGCCAGCAGGATCGCCACCATCAGCAGGGTGGTGGCGACAGGGCGCAGGATAAACAGACGCGACGGCCCGCCTGTAGCGCTCGGGGGCATCACCTGCATCAGGCGTTCTCTCCCTGTTTTTTAGCTTCGCGTTTGCCAGGATCGGCAGGGGTGTCGGCGTGGGATTCTACGACCTCCACTTTTGCCCCTTCGGTCAGACGGTCGATGCCGTCGGTCACCACGCGGTCGCCTGCCGACAGCCCGGCGGCAATGACCACGCTCTGGCTGTCCTGAATGCCCGGTTTCACCAGGTGCTTGCTGACCTTGTTGTCACTGTTCAGCACCCAGACGAAGTTGCCTTCGTTACCCATCTGCAACGCTGCCGTTGGGATCACCACCGCATTCTCTTCGGTAGCGACCAGCATGCGGGCGTTAACAAACTGGTTCGGGAACAGGGCGTCGTCCTGATTGTTAAACCGTGCTTTCAGCTTGATGGTGCCGGTGGTGGTGTCGATCTGGTTATCGAGGCTCAGCAGGGTGCCGTCGCTGAGCTTCTGCTTGTTGGCGCGATCCCAGGCCTCCACGGTTAAGCTTTTACCAGCTTTCTGCGCCTGGATAATGGTGGTGATATCGCTCTCCGGCAGGGTAAACACCAGATCGATAGGGTGGGTCTGGGTGAGCACCACGATCCCGGTGGTATCGCCGCTGGAGATCTGGTTGCCGATATCCACCTGTTTTAATCCCACGCGTCCGTCGATAGGGGCGGTGATGCGGCTCCAGTCGAGCTGGAGCTGCGCGCTGGCGACAGCGGCCTGGTCTGCCTTAATGGTCCCCATGCTTTCGCTCACCAGCGCCTGCTGGGCGTCGAGCTCCTGGCGGGAGACGAGGTTGGTTTTCACCAGCTGCTGATAACGGGCCAGATCCCGGCGGGCATTAGCAAGGGTGGCCTGATCTTTAGCCAGCTGTCCCTGGGCCTGGGCCAGCGCAACCTTGAACTGGCTGGGATCGACTTCGGCCAGCAGATCGCCAGCCTTCACCTGTTGTCCTTCCTGGAAGTGCAGGGCGATAAGTTGCCCGTCGACGCGGCTGCGCACGGTGACGGTGTTGGCGGCGGTAATGGTGCCGAGCCCGGAGAGATAACGCGGCACGGATTTACTGACTGCGGTGGCGGCCTGAACCGGCGCCAGAGCGCCGCCGCGCATGCCGTGACGTCCACCGCCTGCCGGGCGCTGCGCCTGGCTGGATGCACCGGCAGGAGCCGAAGCGTGTTGATGCCAGTACCACGCGGCGGCAAGGGCCACCACAATGATGCCAGCGGCGATTACCCAGCGGGATTTATTGCGGCCTTTCATCGTTATATGTTCTCGTCCTGAAACAGTGCGGAAAATAATACTAGTTTAGTGAGGCAATTGAGCGGAAAAATGGAGGAAATATGAAAGACTGTCGGGAATTGTCCGAATGGCGCGGGGCAAGGCCGGTGCGGTCTGCATGCCGGGTGGTGGCTGCGCCTTACCCGGCCTACGGGTTGGATGCGGTCTGCGTGCCGGGTAAGGCGTAGCCGCCCGGCATTTCCAGCCTAGCTGAAGACCACCTGCGCCCAGCGCGCCAGCCCGGCGGTGACAGAGCCAAAATCATCACCCCCGGCAATCGGGATGCCCGGCAACTGCTGCGCCAGGGCTTTTTTGATCAGCGGCGAACGGGCGCTGCCGCCGGTCAGGTAGATCACGTCCGGCTTCTCATTGCCGTTATCCAGCGCCAGCTGCACCTGCTCGAGGATGCGCTGTAACGGATGCGCCAGCGCCGCCTCCAGCCCCTGCTGGCTGATGGCCGTCGCCAGCTCATCGCTGATGAACGGCAGCGTTACGGCGTGTTCTGCGGCCTCGGAGAGGGCAATTTTGCTCTCTTCCGCGCTGCGTACCACCCGGTAGCTCAGACGTTGACGCCACACTTTATGCAACAGCGCCACTTTGTCGCCATCCTGAGCGTCGCGGATCAGATCGTTAAGAAAACGGCCATTGGCGACACTGTAGAATTCGCTTTGCGCCGGCACATCGTTTATCGCCACGGCGTTCCACCACGGCAGGATCGGAAGCGCGGTGCCTTTTTCTGTCTGCCCGCCCATGCCGAGCAGCGGCATCAGGCTCTTAAAGGCCAGGGCGATGTCCAGGTCATTACCGCCAATACGACAGCCGCTATGCCCCAGCAGGCTGTTCTCGCGATCCCGGCGCTGATGCCACTGCGGGCCCATCAGCAGCAGCGAGCAGTCGGTGGTTCCGCCGCCGATATCCACGACAAGTACCCGTTTTTCGCTCTCAAGCGTCGCCTCAAAATCGAGACCGGCAGCGACTGGCTCATACTGGAATACCACATCGCGGAAACCGGCGCGCTGCGCGGCGCGTTCCAGAATCCCCTGCGCCTGCTGATTGGCGTCATCGCCGCCCAGCCCCTGGAAGTTAATCGGCCGGCCAATCACCGCCTGGGTGATCGTATCCGTCAGCTGAGTCTGCGCCTGCTGGCGAATATGCAGCATCATGGCGCAGACCAGATCTTCAAACAGCGCCACCTGCTGCGGCTTCAGGCCGCTGGCGCCGAGGAAAGATTTTGGCGACTTCACAAAGTAGACCTCTTCCGGATCCTCAATGTAGTGACCCAGGGAAGAGAGGCCAAACTGTACGCTGGCCGGGGTGACGTCGATATCTTCTTCGCGGTTAAAGCTCACAGCCCGACGCAGCAGCGCCTGGGTTTCTGTGCCGGTAGCCGGCACCTGATGATGGCGGTACAGCCACTCGCTCACCGCCTCGCGGGTCGGCGCGCAGAGCATCGACGGCAACAGCGTGCTGTTATTTTCCATTTTCAGCAGCTGCGGCTGCCCGTTTTGCATCACCGCAACTGAACAGTTGGCGGTGCCATAGTCAAATCCGATAAACACTTCAGCGTCCCCATGCCATTGAGAAGGGGCGAGACTGTAGCGAAATGTCTGGCTGGCGACAACAGGAATATGAAAGCAAGGCGCAGGTGGCAATCTCCGTTTATGCTGTGACAGGACAAAATAAGGAGCGACGATGTTTACCCTCACCTGGCAGCCGCCCTATGACTGGCAATGGATGTTGAAATTTCTCGGCGATCGCGCGGTCGCCGGGATTGAAACCGTGACCCCCACCGACTACACCCGCAGCTTTGCCTGCCTGGGACACCGGGGGCTGATCCGCGTTACGCCACAGCCCGGGGGCACGCTGGAAGTAGGGCTCAGCGAGGGCCTGCTGCCCATCGCTGAACTGTGCCTGGCACGGCTTACCCGCCTGTTCGATTTGCACTGCGATCCGCAGCAGATCGCTCAGGCGCTGGGCTCGCTCGGCGCCGCGCGGCCTGGCCTGCGCCTGCCGGGCTCGATGGATACCTGGGAGCAGGGCGTGCGCGCCATCCTCGGGCAGCTGGTCAGCGTGGCCATGGCCGCGAAACTCACCGCGAAGCTGGTGGCGCTCTGTGGTGACCCCCTGCCGGAGGCGCCGGGCTATTGCTGTTTCCCGACGCCTGCCGCGGTAGCACAAACCGATCCGCTGGCACTGAAAGCGCTGGGCATGCCGCTGAAACGCGCAGAGTCGCTGATCCATCTGGCCCGGTCGGTCATGGCAGGGGATTTCCCGACAGAGGCCCCGGCCGATATTGAAAGCGCGATTAAAGGGTTGCAGACCCGGCCCGGAATTGGCCGCTGGACGGCAAACTACTTTGCCCTGCGCGGCTGGCAGGCAAAAGATGTCTTTCTGGCGGACGATTATCTGATTAAGCAGCGCTTTGCCGGCATGACGCCGGCGCAAATCCGCCGCTATGCTGAACGCTGGCAGCCGTGGCGCTCGTACGCCCTGCTGCATATCTGGTATACCGACGGCTGGTCGCCGTCAGTTGATGCCGAAATAGCTGGTATTCAGTAGCAGCTCCAGCGGCTGCGGCTCGCCAATGGTATTGCCGTAGATATAGTCGATGCCAATGCCGGAGAGGGTATCCATCATGATCGGTTGATTGCTCGGCCCGGCGATTGTTTTGATGCCCAGCCGCTGGGCGTGGCCCTGGATAATGGTCACCAGCATCTCATCCATCAGATTTCCATGAACGTTCGCCACCAGCTCGGGATCGAGGAGGAGATAATCGGCCATCTGCGCACTCAGGTGGTTGAACACCTCCATATCGCGGCCCACATGGCTCAGGATGATACGGCATCCGGCTTCACGCAGCTTCTGCAGATTGTGGTGGGTATTGTCATCCTCCTGCGTCAGGACGCTGACGTTAACGATCAGATGCAGCAGTCGCGGCTGCAGCGGACAGGCGCGCAGCATCTCCAGCAGTTCATCCACCAGCGTGGCGCTGGCAAGACCGGCCATGGAGAGCGGCAGGGCGACCCCGGTGCCTTTGTTGGTCAATGGGGTGGCGAAGTTGCGGAAAAACTCCTGCAAAATACGTCTGTCCAGGGCGTGGATTAACTCCGGCTCCGCCAGCCCCGCCCGGAAAGCCTGCTCTTCGAGCATCTCGCCGTCGTTGGTCCACAGACGCAGGGCAAGCATCCAGAAGGTGCTGCTTTCAGGGATACGCGGCGAGGCGACGCTGCGGGCAATCATCAGCAGATGATTGTCTTTGATCATGTGCCACTGCTCGTCCAGCGAGATGGTGCCCGGCGCGTTCAGCATTCGCTCCTGTTGCGGTTCATACACCGTCACTACGCCACGGCCACTGTTCTTCGACGAGTAGCAGGCGATATCGGCCTGGGACATCACCTCTGAGGCCTGGTTATTGCGCTCGTCGATCTGGGTGATCCCGGCGCTGGCCCCGATGCGGTGCAGGCGGCCCTCCCACATAAAGTGATACCCATTGATGGCGTCGATGATACGACCGGCAATATAGCGCGCGCTTTCGGTGTTGCAGTCCGGCAGCAGCAGGCCAAACTCATCCCCGCCCAGACGGGCCAGCATATCGGTAGAACGCAGCATGCTCAGCATCAGGGAGGAGAGCTCCCGCAGCAGCGCATCCCCCGCCGCGTGGCCTGCGGTGTCGTTGACCGCTTTAAAGCGGTCCAGATCGATAAACACCAGCGCGTGACGCTGGCGCGTCTCCTGTACGGTGTGCAACATCCGCTTAAGGGAAGCCTCAAAACTGACGCGGTTCGCCAGGTGGGTAAGGGCATCATGAGAAGCGTTATAGCTCAGCTCGCGCAGCATTTTACGCGATTCGGTAACGTCCTGAATAACCAGCACCGAGCCGATGTTCTGCCCGTCGAGGGTGCTTAGCGGGGTAATGCTGTAGTGAATATCGTAGCTGCCGCCGTTGCGGCTGTGCAGCACCACATCCTGTTCGATATCGCTACGGGACATATCTCCGCTGTGGATGTTCTCCATCAGCGGGCCGTTATCGCCAAAGGTGATATGCAGAACCGAGAGGATCGGCTGCGACAGTGCCTCTTCCTGCAGCCAGCCGCTCATCTTCTCCGCCACCGGGTTCATAAAGGTGACGTTCATATTGATATCGGTACAGAGCACCGCTTCGCCGATGGAGTCGAGGGTAATATGCAGGCGCTCTTTTTCCTGGAACAGCGCCTCGTTCAGCTCTTTCACCTCGGTCATATCCATATTGATACCAAGCAGGCGTTCCACTTCACCCTGCTTATTCAGCACCCGGTTCGCCAGGGCGCGAATATGGCGGATACCGTCTTTTACCCGGATACGGAACTCCAGCTTGAACGGAACGCGGGCCGCCAGCGAATCCCGTACCACCTGTTCCGCCATGGCACGATCTTCCGGCAGCATGCACTCATGCCAGAGCTGCCAGGTGGGTTTAACATGGGCAGGCACTTCATACAGCTCGAACATGCGCTTATCCCAGCTGATAACGTTGGGTTTGACGTCCCACTCCCAGATACCAATTCCGCCAGCCTCGTTGGCAAGCGTAATACGTTCCATCAGTCGCTTGTTCACCCACTCGGTATGCTTGAGGTCGTTAATATCTTCAATCTGTGCAATAAAGTAGAGCGGGGTACCATCGGCGTGACGTACCAGGGAGACCGCGAGCAGAGCCCAGACCACCTCGCCGCTACGGGTGTAGTAACGCTTTTCCAGCGAGTAACTGTTGATTTTGCCTTGCAGCAGTTGATCCAGTTGCTCCAGATCGCTCTCTAAATCTTCCGGCCAGGTAAGTTGCTGGAAGCTAAGGGAACGCAGCTCGGACTGGGAGTAGCCGAGGAACTGACACAGCGCTTTGTTAGCCTGCAGCCACTGCCCGTCGGTGCTGACCAGCGCCATACCGATAACGGAATACTCCATCGCATTGCGAAAACGCTCTTCGCTCTCGGTAATGTGCTTACGCTCGGCGCGAAATGCGTACATCACCATCGTCATTACGTTGGCGGGCAGCAGCATCATCAGGAAGGGCAACCATGGGGCGTTGGTCATCGCGCCAAAATTTTGCGTGGTCAGCGGAACCGGATTTTTGGCAATCATCAACGACACCATCATGACCGTCACCAGGAAGACCAGGAAGGCTTCAAGACGCGGCAGACGCACGGCGCTCCACATCAGCAGAACAATGATGGCCGTAAAGGGCCAGGGCAAAAAATGCAGAGCGATCCAGCTCAGAAGCAGCGTCACTGCCATGGTCAGCAGGGTTTCAAACAGCAGGCGCGGGTTGCGATGGCGCAGCAGATAGTGCGGCTTAAACAGCAGGCCTAATGGCACCAGCGCCAGCGAGCCGACAGATTCTGACAGCACCCAGACCATAAAGCTGCGCAGCGGCTCGTCGCTTGGGACCAGCAGCCAGACCAGCACGCCGCCCAGCAGGGGCGGGATAAGCGCGCTGCCGATCGCCAGACGGATCCAGTCTCCGAGATTCTGTAAGGAATTGTAGGCGGGGAGCAGTTTGCGCAGCAGTAAAGCACCGGCAAAGGCCTCCACAACGTTGATGCCCGTGTACCACAGGTTGACGGTGTCCCAGGAGAAGATAAGCCAGGTGGCGAAGATATTCCCGACGCTACAGGCGAGGGCGATCCCGGGCCACATCTTTCCGGCGTGGCGGTAAAACGCCACCATCATAATTGAGGTCGGGAACCATAAAGGTGCTAAAAAAGTGCCTAAACGCGTTAATTCGAGCGAGAAAAGTGTGAATATAAAGGTAACCAGTCCAAGACTGACAAGCCGTAGTAAAGGATGTGGCGTAGTGACCAAAACGCGCTGGTATTTTTTATTCATTACCGCTCTATCCGAAGACACCATGCCGCCAGGAGTCTTCTCCAGACGAGTTCATTTTTTAATTTTGATCATGCTAGTACAAACAATTTACAATTTATATGGTATGCGCTCATAAATTGACATCACAGCATTATTAAATACTTATCCTGCAAAAAATTCATCTTTGGCGCTGGAAAAGTAGCCGAAAAAATTTGTATCAGGAGTAATCTGCACGGACTTTGAACGTGTCTCGCATAACATTTCTATTCGGCTGGTATCAGGCCGATGAAATCCCTATAATTGCCGCGTTTGACGCTCAGGCGTCGTCTTTCCTTACATCCAGGTTACTCAGGTCGCAAAATTTATGACTGATAAGTCTCATCAGTGCGTCATTATAGGCATCGCCGGCGCATCGGCTTCAGGTAAAAGTCTCATTGCCAGTACGCTTTACCGTGAATTACGTGAACAGGTCGGTGATGAGCACATCGGCGTTATTCCAGAAGACAGCTATTACAAAGATCAAAGCCATCTGTCGATGGAAGAGCGTGTCAAGACCAACTATGACCATCCCAGCGCGATGGACCACAGCTTGTTATTCCAGCATCTTCAGGCCCTGAAGAACGGCACTGCCATTGAGCTGCCCGTCTATAGCTATGTTGAACACACCCGTCTGCAGGAAACCGTGCGCATTGCGCCGAAAAAGGTCATTATCCTCGAAGGGATCCTGCTGCTCACCGACGCCCGTCTGCGCGAATCCATGAACTTCTCGATTTTTGTCGACACCCCGCTGGATATCTGCCTGATGCGCCGCATCAAACGCGACGTGAACGAACGCGGCCGCTCAATGGATTCGGTGATGGCGCAATACCAGAAAACGGTCCGCCCAATGTTCCTGCAGTTTATTGAACCGTCCAAACAGTACGCCGATATCATCGTGCCGCGCGGGGGTAAAAACCGCATCGCTATTGATATTCTGAAAGCGAAAATCAGCCAGTTTTTTGAATAACACGCGCGAATTGTGTACCGTTCAAAGATAACCGGGCTCGCCCTCCGGCTCTGGTGGCCTGAGGGCGCGCTGCACGAAAGGAGAAAGTGATGCGTCTTTGTGACCGAGATATTGAAGCCTGGCTGGACGAAGGACGTCTGAGCATTACCCCGCGCCCGCCGGTCGAGCGCATTAACGGCGTGACTGTCGATGTCCGTCTGGGGAATAAGTTTCGTACCTTTAGCGGCCATACCGCGCCCTTTATCGACCTCAGTGGGCCGAAAGATGAAGTCAGCGCCGCACTCGATCGGGTGATGAGCGACGAAATCGTGCTGGACGACGGCGAGGCGTTCTATTTACATCCGGGTGAACTGGCGCTGGCCGTCACCTTTGAATCCATCACCCTGCCTGCGGATCTGGTTGGCTGGCTCGACGGACGTTCGTCGCTGGCGCGTCTGGGGCTGATGGTACACGTGACCGCGCACCGTATCGATCCGGGCTGGTCAGGGCGTATCGTGCTGGAGTTCTTCAACGCCGGTAAACTGCCCCTGGCGCTGCGTCCGGGCATGATGATTGGCGCGTTGAGTTTTGAGCCGTTAACCGGCCCGGCGGCACGTCCTTACAACCGCCGCCAGGATGCTAAATATCGCGATCAGCAGGGTGCTGTCGCCAGTCGTATTGATAAAGATTGAGCTTAAATCCGGTCCATTGAGGAAGCCATGAGAAGAGTTCTGACAACGCTGATGATTTTGCTGGTGGTGCTGATTGCAGGCCTGTCAGCGTTGGTTCTGTTGGTCAATCCCAATGACTTTCGCACCTACATGGTGCGTCAGGTGGAGGCGCGCAGCGGCTATGTCCTGAAGCTGGATGGCCCGCTGCGCTGGCACGTCTGGCCGCAGCTTAGCATCCTTTCCGGACGCATGTCCCTCACCGCGCCGGGGGCGTCGGTGCCGATGGTGACTGCCGACAATATGCGCCTTGACGTGGCGTTAATGCCGCTGCTGTCGCATCAGTTGCAGGTCAATGAGGTGATGCTCAAAGGGGCGGTGATCCAGCTGACCCCGCAGTCTGAAGCGGTACGTAATGCCGATGCGCCGGTGGCCCCGCGTGAAAACACGCTGCCGGATAAAGCCGAGGATACCGGCTGGTCATTCGATATTGGCCGTCTGAAGGTGGCTGACAGCCTGCTGGTGTTCCAGCACGAGGGGGACGAGCAGGTCACGGTTCGCAATCTCAACCTGCAGATGGAACAGGATGAACACCACAAAGGCAAAATCGATTTTAGCGCCCGCGTGAACCGCAATCAGCGCGATCTGAACCTCGCATTTAGCGCTAACGTCAACGCCTCTGACTATCCGCATCTGCTGAGCGCCGACATTGAGCAGCTCACCTGGCAACTGACCGGCGTCGATCTGCCGGCGCAGGGCATCAGCGGGCAGGGCACCTTACAGGTTCAGTGGCGCGAGGAGCAGAAACAGCTCGCGCTCAATCAACTCAATTTGCAGGCTAATGACAGTGCCCTCACCGGACAGGCCAGCGTGATCCTGGGTACCGACCCGCAGTGGAACATGAATCTGCAGTTCGACAGGCTTAATCTGGAAAATCTGCTCCCGGCGCAGGCGACCGCAGCGGCAAACAATCAGGCGGTACAGCAGGGGCAAAATCAGGCCAGAGCCCAGCGCCCGGTTATCGCCTCCAGTCTGGACCAGCCTGATTACAACGGTCTGCGTGGCTTCAGTGCCGATATCCAGCTCAAAGCCAACAGCGTACGCTGGCGTGGGATGGACTTCACCCAGGTCAGCAGCCAGATGAGCAACGAGAACGGGCTTCTGACCATTGCGGAACTGAGCGGTAAATTGGGGGAAGGGCAGCTCTCCTTGCCCGGTACGCTCGACGTGCGTAAAGCCACCGCCCAGACCACCTTCCAGCCGCGTCTCGATAACATTGAGAGCGGCACCATCCTGAAGGCCTTTAATTATCCGATTGCGCTGACCGGCAGCCTGAACCTGGCCGGGGACTTCTCCGGCAGCAAGATTGACGCGGAAGCCTTCCGCCACAACTGGCAGGGTAAGGCGCATCTGGAAATGCACAATACCCGCATGGAAGGGCTTAACTTCCAGCAACTGGTGCAGCAGGCGGTGGAGCGCAGCAGTAACGTGAAGGTCAAAGACAACTTTGACAATGCGACCCGTCTGGACAGCTTTGTCACCGATCTGACCCTCAATAAGGGGCAGGTGACGCTGGAGGGGATGCAGGGCGAATCACCAATGTTGATGCTCGAAGGCAACGGCACGCTGGATCTGGTTAAGGAGACCGCCGACACCCGCTTCAAAGTTCGGGTGCTGGAGGGCTGGCTTGGCGAAGGTAAGCTGGTCGATTTCCTGAAAACGACGCCGATCCCGCTGAATGTCTACGGCAAATGGCAGGCGCTGAACTACACCCTGCAGGTGGATCAGCTGCTGCGTAAGCATCTCCAGGATGAAGCGAAACGTCGTCTGAGCGACTGGGCAGAGAAGAATAAAGAGTCGAAGAACGGGAAAGATGTGAAGAAGTTGCTGGATAAGCTTCAGTAGCGCTATCTCCCCTCACCCGAGAGGGTGAGGGGAATCGCATCACACCTCGTAATCCACATCATCCTCCGTGATCAGCGGGATTAGTTGTACCTTCTGCACCCGGTGGTTCTCCACCTCCAGCGTTTTCAGCGCGTAATCACCCACCTGCACCTCTTCCCCCGGCTGGGGGATTCGCTGCAGGTTCTCCATCAGCAGCCCGGCGATGGTATGATATTCGCGCTTATCATCCAGCGGCAACGGCACATACTGCACCAGATCTTCCAGCGGCATATGGCCGTTCGCGGTCCAGCTTCCGTCGGCGTTCTTCTGGATATCATGCCGGGCGTCGATCTCTTCCACTTCGTTTGGCAGGTTACCCGCGATGGTCTCCATCACGTCGCTAAGGGTGACAATCCCCTCCACGGAACCAAACTCATCCACCACAAAAGCAAAGTGGGTGCGCGCGTTGCGGAACTGCTCCAGGGCCTGCAGCAGCGGCAGCACCTCCGGGAAGACCAGCGGCTGACGGATCAGCACCCGCAGGTTTAACGGCTCGCCGCGCAGTTGCTGATTGAGCAGATCAATCACATGAACCACCCCCAGCAGCTCCTCTTCCCGGTCGCTACCGGTGACCACAATGCGGGTGTGCTGGTTTTTATCCAGCAGCGCACGGATGGTCGCCTCCGGGGCATTGAGGTCGATATGCTCGATATCATGGCGCGAGGTCATGATGCTGCTGACGGAGCGCTGGTTCAGGTGGAGCACCCGCTCAATCATCCGCCGCTCCTGAGGAGCGAAGATCGGGCTGTTGTCATGGTCGGCCAGCAGGGAGGCGGACTGCGCATCCAGCTCGGCATCCTCCTTTTTACCGCTCAGCAGACGAATCACCGTCTCGGCGGTGCGCTGGCGCAGCGTCTGATTGGCGGAGAGAAAGCGACGGCGGTTGAAAATCGCCAGCTGGTTCAGCGCCTCGATTATCACCGAGAAGCCGATCGCGGCGTAGAGATACCCCTTCGGAATATGGAAACCAAAACCGTCCGCCACGAGACTAAAGCCAATCATCAGCAGGAAGCTCAGGCAGAGAATGACAATGGTCGGGTGGTCGTTAACGAAGCGCGTCAGCGCCTTGCTGGCCATCACCATCAGCGCAATGGCAATAATGACGGCGGCCATCATGACGGGCAGATGATCGACCATCCCCACGGCGGTGATGACTGAATCCAGCGAGAAGACGGCGTCCAGCACCACGATTTGCGCCACCACCGCCCAGAACTTCGCCCCACGGCGTTGGGTGGGGTTCTCGCTGTCCTTGCCTTCCAGCCTTTCGTTGAGTTCGACAGTGGCTTTGAAGATCAGGAAAAATCCCCCAAACAGCATGATCAGATCGCGGGCGCTGAAGCCAAAGCCGTGGACGGTAAACAGCGGGCGGGTGAGGGTCACCAGCCAGGAGATAGAGGCCAACAGCAGCAGGCGCATGACCATCGCCATTAACAGACCGGTGATGCGGGCGCGGTCGCGCTGAGCAGGGGGCAGTTTTTCGGCGAGAATGGCGATAAAGACCAGGTTATCGATACCGAGCACAAGTTCCAGCACCACCAGGGTGACCAGACCGGCCCATATTGATGGATCTGCTATCCATTCCATAGTGAGCGTAATACCTTTCGTTATATGACAATTGTCACATTTCGATCATGGATACTGCGCCAGAAAAATGCAATGCCGGCCTGGCATTTATCTGCATAGATTTTCCTTATCTGGCCGGTAATAAACCCTGCATTCTGTGTGTTAATATCGGAATAATTCCGAATCAATAAAAATAAGAAATATCGCAGGGTGAATGGTGTTATTTAATAATGTCAATATAAAGCTATTCCTAAAAACACGGAAATGCGACCGTTAATATTATTCTTAAAAGACACGCCTTCGTTGATGATTCCTTGCCTGCTTTTCAGATAGCTGCAACAATTCTTTCAGCATCAAATAGCGGTCGTTTTTGGTGCTATTTCTGTGTCGGTTTAATGACCTGAAAAATGTATATCGTGTTCGGATTAATCTTGCCCGTTATATATTCTCATTAAACCCTGTCAAAGAGGGTGCTTGTCCCTAACTAGCTGTTTAAACAGTAGATTGGTAACTGAAAGCCAAGGGCGGTAGCGTGCCTGAAAGCGTGTTAATCAGCCTCGATTATTCTGTCAATAGCCTGAGAGCGAATAAGCTTCTTTTAGGACTGATGCCAGTTATATTTCTCTTTTATTGACTGCATGCTAAAAGTAATACGCCTTCGCACTTATTTAAATGCACAGGATAATTACTCTGCCATAGTGATAAATAATCAATGATGAAATCCAAAATGAAATTGATGCCATTATTGGTCTCTGTGACCTTGATGAGTGGTTGTACGATCTTCCCCGGCAGCAATATCTCAACTTCCGGTAAGGATGTGATTAAACAGCAGGATGCTGATTTTGACATCAACCGCATGGTTAACGTTTATCCCATGACCCCGCAGCTGGTTGAACAATTACGCCCTCGCCCGATTGTCGCACGGCCGAATGTCGATCTCGACCAGGAGATCGCCAACTACCAGTACCGCGTCGGGCCCGGGGACGTGATTAACGTCACCGTCTGGGATCACCCGGAGCTGACCACCCCGGCGGGGCAGTATCGTAGCTCCAGCGATACCGGTAACTGGGTTCAGGCAGATGGCACCATGTTCTATCCCTATGTCGGCAAACTTCGCGTGGCGGGCAAAACGCTCGCACAGATCCGTAGTGATATTACCGGCCGTTTAGCGCAGTACATCGCTGACCCGCAGGTGGACGTTAATATCGCCGCATTCCGTTCGCAGAAAGTCTATGTCTCCGGCCAGGTGAATAAATCCGGCCAACAGCCGATCACCAACGTGCCGCTGACGGTGCTTGACGCCATCAACTCCGCGGGCGGGCTCACTGATGGCGCCGACTGGCGCAATGTGGTGCTGACCCATAAAGGCAAAGAGGAGCGTATCTCCCTGCAGGCGCTGATGCAGAACGGCGATCTGAGCCAGAACCGTCTGCTCTATCCGGGCGACATCCTGTTCGTGCCGCGCAATGACGACCTGAAAGTGTTCGTGATGGGTGAAGTGAAGAAACAGAGCACCCTCAAGATGGACCTGAGCGGTATGACCCTGACCGAAGCGCTGGGCAACGCGGAAGGGCTGGATATGAGCACCTCCGACGCCAGCGGTATCTTCGTGATCCGTCCGATTACAGGAAACAATGCGAAGGGCAAGATTGCCAACGTCTACCAGCTGGATATGTCTGATGCCACCTCACTGGTGATGGCGACCGGCTTCCGCCTCCAGCCGTATGACGTGGTCTATGTCACCACCGCGCCGATAACGCGCTGGAACCGTGTGATGAACCAGCTGATGCCGACCATCAACAATATCCATACCATGACCGACACGGTACATCAGTACCACAACTGGTGATAACGATGTTTAACAAAATTCTGGTGGTTTGTGTGGGGAATATCTGCCGTTCCCCTACCGCTGAGCGGCTACTTAAGCAGTACCAACCGCAGCTCACCGTGGCGTCAGCCGGGTTGGGCGCGCTGGTGGGCAAAGGGGCCGATGAGCGTGCAAGTCAGGTTGCGGCAGAGCATCAGCTTTCACTCGACGGGCATTGCGCCCGTCAGGTGACGGCCAGCCTGTGCCGGGACTACGACCTGATCCTCGCGATGGAAAAACGCCACATTCATGCCCTGTGCGATATCGCACCGGAGATGCGCGGCAAAGTGATGCTGTTTGGTCACTGGGACAACGAGCGTGAGATCCCCGACCCGTACCGCAAAAGCCATGAAGCGTTTGAGGCGGTTTACACCTTACTCGACCAGTCTGCCCGCCAGTGGGCAGAGGCACTGAACGTTCAGCAGGGATAATAATGACAGCAAACGTAAAACCTTCTGCCGCCCCGAGTGCGGGCAGTGATGAAATTGATATTGGTCGTCTGATCGGAACCGTGGTCGAGGCGCGCTGGTGGGTGATTGGCATCACCGCGCTCTTTGCCGTTGCGGCGGTGATTTACACCTTTTTTGCCACCCCGATCTACAGCGCCGACGCGCTGGTACAAATAGAGCAAAACACCGGCAATTCGCTGGTGCAGGACATCGGTTCGGCGCTGGCAAACAAGCCGCCCGCCTCACAGGCGGAAATTGAGCTGATCCAGTCCCGCCTGGTGCTGGGAAAAACCGTGGACGATCTGGATCTCGACATCGGCGTTACTAAAAACACCTTCCCGGTGTTTGGTGCGGGCTGGGACCGGTTGATGGGCCGTCAGAATGATACGGTTAAAGTGACCACCTTCCAGCTTCCTGCCGGGGGCGCCAGCCAGGAGTTTACCCTTGAAGTGCTGGGGAAAGATCAGTATCAGCTTACCAGCGACGCCGGGTTTAGCGCCCGCGGCAAGGTGGGGGAGATGCTGAATAAAGATGGCGTCAGCATGATGGTCAGCGACATCCATGCCCAGAGCGGCAGCGAGTTCACCGTCAGCAAATTCTCAATGCTCGGGATGATCAATAATCTGCAGGGCAACCTGTCGGTCACCGAAACCGGAAAGGATACCGGGGTGCTGAGACTGACCTTTACCGGCGAGGATAAGGACAAGATCCGCGACATTCTCAACAGCATTACCCGCAACTACCAGGCGCAGAACGTGAAGCGTAAGTCGGAAGAGGCGTCAAAAAGCCTCGACTTCCTCGCGAAACAGCTCCCGGAAGTGCGCGCCCATCTGGATCAGGCCGAGAACAAGCTCAACGCTTTCCGTCAGGATAAAGACTCCGTCGACCTGCCGCTCGAAGCGAAGTCGGTGCTGGATTCGATGGTCAATATCGACGCCCAGATCAACGAGCTGACCTTTAAAGAGGCGGAAATTTCCAAACTCTACACCAAACGCCATCCGGCCTACCGTACGCTGCTGGAAAAACGCCAGACGCTGGAAGAGGAAAAAGCCAAACTCAATAACCGCGTCACCGCGATGCCAAAGACTCAGCAGGAGATCCTGCGTCTGACCCGCGACGTGGAGTCTGGCCAGCAGGTCTATATGCAGCTGCTGAACAAACAGCAGGAGCTGAAGATCACCGAGGCGAGCACCGTTGGCGATGTGCGTATTGTCGACCCGGCCATCACCCAGCCGGGCGTGCTGAAGCCGAAGAAGGCGCTGATTATTCTCGGCAGCATTATTCTCGGTCTGATGCTCTCCATCGTCGGCGTACTGCTGCGCTCCCTGTTTAACCGTGGGATCGAAAGCCCGCAGGTTCTGGAGGAGCACGGCATCAACGTCTACGCCAGCATCCCGCTGTCGGAGTGGCAGAAATCGCGTGACAGCGTCAAAACGTCCAATGGCATCAAACGTTACAAGCAGAGCCAGCTGCTGGCAGTCGGCAATCCGACGGATCTGGCTATCGAGGCTATCCGCAGCCTGCGCACCAGTCTGCACTTCGCCATGATGCAGGCCAGCAACAACGTATTGATGCTCAGCGGGGTCAGCCCCTCCATCGGCAAGACCTTTGTCTGCGCCAACCTGGCGGCGGTAGTCAGCCAGACCAACAAGCGCGTGCTGCTGATCGACTGCGATATGCGTAAGGGCTATACCCACGAGCTGCTCGGCACGAACAACGTAAACGGTCTGTCGGACATCCTGCTGGGCAAGGGCGATATCAGCCAGTGCGCGAAGCCGACCTCCATCCCTAACTTTGACCTGGTCACGCGCGGACAGGTGCCGCCGAACCCATCGGAACTGCTGATGAGCGAACGCTTTACCCAGCTGGTGAAGTGGGCCAGTGAAAACTATGACCTGGTGCTGATCGACACCCCGCCAATCCTCGCGGTAACGGATGCGGCAATTGTCGGTCGCCATGCGGGCACCACGCTGATGGTGGCGCGCTACGCGGTGAACACCCTGAAAGAGGTCGAAACCAGCCTCAGCCGCTTCGAACAGAACGGCATTGCGGTGAAAGGGGTGATCCTCAACTCCATCTTCCGCCGCGCCACCGGGTATCAAGATTACGGGTATTACGAGTACGAATATAAGTCGGACAGCAAGTAATGAGCCATTCGGGGAACACCATGACACCACGTCCTTTGATTTCCATTTATATGCCGACATGGAACCGTCAGCAGCTGGCGATCCGTGCGATAAAATCGGTATTACGCCAGGATTATGACCACTGGGAATTGATCATCGTCGATGACTGCTCCTCCTCGTACGAGCAGCTCCAGAAGTTTGTCGCTGACCTGGACGACCCGCGGGTGATCTACACCCATAACGCCATTAACTCCGGCGCCTGCGCGGTCCGCAATCAGGCTATTTTGCAGGCCTCTGGCCAGTATCTGACCGGTATTGACGATGACGACGAGTGGACGCCAAACCGGCTGTCTACCTTCCTGGCGCATCAGCATCACCTGGTTACCCACGCCTTTTTGTACGCCAACGACTATGTTTGCGAGGGGGAGGTCTACTCTCAGCCCGCCAGCCTGCCGTTGTACCCAAAATCGCCGTACTCCCGCCGCCTGTTCTACAAGCGCAACATTATCGGCAATCAGGTCTTTACCTGGGCGTGGCGCTTCAAGGAGTGCCTGTTCGATACGTCACTGGCCGCCGCCCAGGATTACGACATCTTCCTGCGGATGGTGGTGGAGTATGGCGAGCCGTGGAAGGTAGAAGAAGCCACTCAGATCCTGCACATCAATCATGGTGAAATGCAGATCACCTCGTCGCCGAAGAAGTTTTCCGGCTACTTCCACTTCTACCGCAAGCACCGGGATAAGTTCGACCGCGCCAGCCGCAAGTATCAGCTCTTTACGCTGTATCAGATCCGCAATAAGCGGATGAACTGGCGCACCCTGTTGACGCTGATTTCGGTTCGTAACGGTAAGCGTCTGGCCGACGGACTGCGGGGGAAATAATGGTGCTGGAAGATTGTCGCGCAAACAGCTGGAGCCTGCGCCCCTGCTGCATGGTGCTGGCCTACCGGGTGGCCCATTTTTGCTCGGTGTGGCGCAAAAAAAACGTCCTTAACAATCTCTGGGCGGCGCCGGTTCTGGTGCTTTACCGCCTCATCACCGAGTGCATTTTCGGCTACGAAATCCAGGCTGCGGCCACCATCGGCCGCCGCTTCACCATTCACCACGGCTATGCCGTGGTGATCAATAAATTCGTGGTCGCCGGGGATGATTTTACCATCCGCCACGGGGTGACCCTCGGTAACCGCGGCCCGGACAGCCTGGCCTGTCCGGTCATCGGCAATAACGTTGAGCTGGGTGCCAACGTGGTGATGATCGGTGATATCACCGTCGGTAATAACGTCACCGTGGGGGCAGGAAGCGTAGTGCTGGACAGCATCCCCGACAACGCGCTGGTGGTGGGCGAGAAGGCCCGCGTGAAGGTGATCAAATGAACATTCTGCAATTTAATGTCCGTCTCGCCGAGGGCGGGGCGGCGGGAGTGGCGCTGGATCTGCACCAGCGCGCGCTGCAAAAAGGACTTCAGTCGCGCTTTATCTACGGCTACGGCAAGGGCGGTAAAAAAAGCGTCAGCCACGATCGCTATCCGCAGGTGGTGAAACATACCCCGCGCCTGACCTCGGTGGCCAATATTGCCCTGTTCCGTCTGTTTAACCGCGATCTCTTTGGCAATCTTAACCGCCTCTATCGCACCGTTACCCGCACGCCGGGCCCGGTAGTGCTCCATTTTCACGTCCTGCACAGCTACTGGCTGAAACTGGAAGAGGTCGTGGCGTTTTGCCAGAAGGTGCAGGCGCACAAACCCGACACCACGTTCGTCTGGACCCTGCACGATCACTGGAGCGTCACTGGCCGCTGCGCCTTTACCGACGGCTGCGAAGGCTGGAAAACGAACTGCCAGAAGTGCCCGACGCTCAGCAACTATCCGCCGGTGAAGGTGGATCGCGCCCGTAAGCTGGTAGATGGCAAGCGTCAGCTGTTCCGTGACATGCTGGCGCTGGGCTGTCAGTTTATCTCTCCCAGCCAGCATGTGGCCGATGCCTTTAACAGCCTGTACGGGGCAGGGCGCTGCCGGATCATCAATAACGGTATCGACGTGGCGACAGAGGCGATTCTGGCAGAGCTGACCCCGGTCGCCGTTACCGCCGGCAAGCCGAAAATTGCCGTCGTCGCTCACGATCTGCGCTACGACGGCAAAACCAACCAGCAGCTGGTGCGGGATATGATGGCGCTTGGCGACAAGATCGAGCTGCACACCTTCGGCAAATTCTCGCCGTTTGAAGGGCCGAACGTGGTGAACCACGGCTTCGAAACCGACAAACGCAAACTGATGAGCGCCCTGAACGGGATGGATGCGCTGGTGTTCAGCTCCAGGGTGGATAACTACCCGCTGATCCTGTGCGAAGCGCTCTCCATCGGAGTACCGGTGATCGCCACCCACAGCGACGCCGCGCGGGAAGTACTGGAAAAATCGGGGGGCAAAACCTTCAGCGAAGAGGAAGTGCTGCCTCTGGTGCAGCTGGCGAAAGCGGATATCGCCCAGGCGGTATTTGGCACCTCCCTTGAGGCATTCCGCACCCGCAGCCGCCAGGCCTACAGTGGACAACAGATGCTGGAGGAGTATGTCTCGTTCTATCAGAATCTGTAGCTATCTGCTGCTGCCGCTCATCTACCTGCTGGTCAACGTCAAGATTGCCCAGCTGGGAGAGAGCTTCCCCATCACTATCGTGACCTTTTTACCGCTGCTGCTGTTGCTGTTTGTCGACAAAATCAGCGTGAAAAAGCTGATGATAGCGCTGGGGCTGGGGGCGGGGCTGACGGCCTTCAACTACATTTTTGGTCAGTCGCTGGATGCCAGTAAATACGTTACTTCCACCATGCTGTTTGTTTATATCGTCATCATTATCGGCATGGTGTGGAGTATCCGCTTTAAAACCGTCTCGCCGCACAATTATCGGAAGATCCTCAGGTTCTTTTATCTGGTCATTGGAATCATTGTCACCCTCGCCGCACTGGAGATGGCGCAAATTATTCTGACCGGTGGCAGTAGCCTGATGGAAATAATTTCGAAATATCTTATTTACAGTAATAGCTATGTACTGAATTTCATTAAATTTGGCGGCAAACGTACCACAGCGCTCTATTTTGAACCGGCATTCTTCGCTCTGGCGTTAATCTCAATTTGGCTCAGCATCAAACAGTTTGGTATCAAAACGCCCAAGAGCGATGCTATGATTCTTACAGGAATCGTTCTGTCAGGATCGTTCTCTGGGGTTATGACGTTTATTCTGTTTTACCTTCTGGAGTGGGCGTTCCAGTATCTGAATAAAGAGGCGATCAGGAAAAAGTTACCTTTAGCGATCATTTCATTGTCCGTCTTTTTAGTCGGGGTGGTATTTGCCTTCCCGTATATTTCCGAGCGTCTGGGTGATTTGGGCACCGAAGGATCATCCTCTTATTACCGTATTATCGGTCCGCTGGTGATGGTGGGGTACTCTTTAACCCATATTGACGGTGTAGTCAGATTTGGCTCACTTTATGAATATGTCGCGTCATTCGGAATCTTTAACGGTGCGGACGTCGGAAAAACAATAGACAATGGCTTGTATCTGCTGATTATTTATTTTTCATGGTTCGCAGTATTATTAACGGCGTGGTATCTGTTTAAAGTTTTCAAAATGATGATCAGCGCCTTTGGTGATAATCAGAATTTTCGCGTACAGCTTTACCTCTTTACGCCAGTATCGCTGTTTTTTACCGGGTCAATATTTAGCCCAGAGTATGCATTTTTGATTGTATGCCCGTTTATTTTGCGCAAGGCGCTTAATATTACGCATTCATAACGAGGTGGTTTATGTTACTAAGCGTTATTACTGTCGCCTTTCGTAACTACGAGGGCGTGGTAAAAACCTGGCGGTCGCTGCGTAATCTGGCAGGCGATCACAGCCTCAACTTTGAATGGATTGTGGTGGATGGTGGTTCGAACGACGGCACCGCAGAGTTCCTCGAAAAACTGAATGGTGAGTATAACTTACGCTACATCAGCGAGAAAGATCGCGGTATCTACGATGCCATGAATAAAGGTATCGACATGGCGCAGGGGCGCTATGCCATCTTCCTTAATTCTGGCGATATTTTTCATGACGACGTAGCGCAGTTTGTCCGTCAACTCGTTCGAGTCCAGGATAACGCCATGTACATGGGCGATGCGTTACTTGATTTCGGTGATGGAAATAAAGTACGCCGTACGGCGAAACCGGGCTGGTATATTTATCACAGCCTGCCGGCCAGCCATCAGGCGATTTTCTTCCCGCTGAGCGGGTTAAAAACGTACCCGTACGATCTGCAGTACCGCGTTTCATCGGATTACGCACTGGCCGCTCGGCTGTATAAAGCCGGATATCCTTTTAAACGTCTGCCAGGTCTGGTTTCTGAATTTTCGATGGGCGGCGTGTCAACGTCGAATAATCTGGAATTATGCCAGGATGCCCGCAAGGTGCAGCGCGACATATTACGCGTACCGGGCGTATGGGCGGAATTATCTTATTTATTGCGCCTTAAAACCACGGGTAAAACCAAAGCCTTATATAACAAAGTCTGAATATAAGGAAAAAGTATGCAGGAATTAAGCGGCTTCTCTGTGCCAAAAGGATTTCGTGGCGCAGGGGGGATTAAGGTGCAGTTATGGTGGGCGGTACAGGCGACATTATTTGCCTGGTCCCCACAAATTATGTATCGCTGGCGCGCATTTTTATTACGCAGCTTCGGTGCAAAAATCGGAAAAAACGTAGTGATTCGCCCGTCGGTAAAAATTACTTACCCATGGAAATTAACCCTTGGGGATAACGCCTGGGTTGGTGACGACGCGGTGTTATATACGCTGGGTGAAATTTCGATTGGCGCGAATGCAGTGGTATCTCAGAAATGCTACCTCTGTACCGGCAGCCACGATTATATGAGTCAACATTTTGATATTAACGCGCAGCCAATCACCATTGGCGAGAAATGCTGGCTGGCGACCGACGTATTTGTCGCCCCCGGTGTCTCCATTGGCAATGGCACCGTTATAGGTGCGCGCAGCAGTGTTTTTAAATCGCTACCGGCAAACAAACTTTGCCGTGGCAATCCCGCAGTGGTGATACGCGAACGCGTTGAAACTGAATAACTTCTGATAAGTCTGGAGAAAATAAACATGTCTAAAGTCGCTCTCATCACCGGCGTAACCGGACAGGATGGTTCTTATCTGGCGGAACTCCTGCTGGAAAAAGGCTACGAAGTGCACGGAATCAAACGTCGTGCCTCCTCTTTTAACACCGAGCGCGTGGATCATATCTATCAGGATCCGCACGCGGCGAACCCGAAATTCCATCTGCACTACGGCGATCTGACCGATACCTCCAACCTGACCCGTATTCTGCAGGAAGTCCAGCCGGATGAAGTCTATAACCTGGGCGCGATGAGCCACGTGGCCGTCTCCTTCGAATCCCCGGAATATACCGCTGACGTGGATGCCATCGGCACCCTGCGTCTGCTGGAAGCGATTCGTTTCCTCGGTCTTGAGAAGAAAACCCGTTTCTATCAGGCCTCCACCTCCGAGCTCTACGGCCTGGTGCAGGAGATCCCACAGAAAGAGACGACGCCGTTCTACCCGCGCTCCCCGTATGCAGTGGCAAAAATGTACGCCTACTGGATCACCGTTAACTACCGTGAATCCTACGGCATGTACGCCTGCAACGGCATCCTGTTCAACCACGAGTCTCCGCGCCGTGGCGAGACCTTCGTGACCCGTAAGATCACCCGCGCGATCGCCAACATCGCCCAGGGCCTGGAGAAGAAGCTCCACCTCGGCAATATGGACTCCCTGCGTGACTGGGGCCATGCCAAAGACTACGTAAAAATGCAGTGGATGATGCTGCAGCAGGAAAAACCGGAAGACTTCGTTATCGCCACCGGCGTGCAGTACTCCGTGCGTCAGTTCGTTGAGATGGCCGCTGCTCAGCTGGGCATCAAGCTGCGCTTCGAAGGCACCGGCGTGGACGAGAAAGGCATTGTGGTCTCCGTCACCGGCCACGACGCACCGGGCGTACAGCCGGGCGACGTGATTGTGGAAGTTGACCCGCGCTACTTCCGTCCTGCCGAGGTAGAAACCCTGCTGGGCGACCCGACCAAGGCGCACGAAAAACTGGGCTGGAAACCAGAAACCACGCTGCAGGAGATGGTCTCCGAGATGGTGGCAAAAGATCTCGAAGCGGCGAAAAAACACTCCTTGCTTAAATCCCACGGCTACGAGGTTGCCATCGCGCTGGAGTCCTGAGAATGACCAAACAACGTATTTTTGTTGCCGGACATCGCGGGATGGTGGGTTCGGCGATTGTTCGCCAGCTGGAGCAGCGTGGCAACGTCGAGCTGGTGCTGCGCACCCGTGACGAGCTTAACCTGCTGGATGCGCAAGCAGTCGAGGCTTTCTTTGCTGAACAGCGCATCGACCAGGTCTATCTGGCGGCGGCAAAAGTGGGTGGGATTGTCGCCAACAATACCTACCCGGCGGATTTCATCTACGAGAACATGATGATCGAGAGCAATATCATTCACGCGGCGCACCTGCACAACGTGAACAAGCTGCTGTTCCTCGGCTCATCCTGTATCTACCCGAAGATGGCGAAGCAGCCTATTGCCGAGAGCGAGCTGCTGCAGGGCACGCTTGAGGCAACCAACGAGCCCTACGCGATTGCCAAGATTGCCGGGATCAAGCTGTGCGAGTCCTACAACCGCCAGTATGGCCGCGATTATCGTTCGGTGATGCCGACCAACCTGTACGGCCCGAACGATAACTTCCACCCGAGCAACTCCCATGTGATCCCGGCGCTGCTGCGCCGGTTCCATGAAGCCACCGTCAGCAACGCACCGGAAGTGGTGGTGTGGGGCAGCGGTACGCCGATGCGCGAATTCCTGCACGTGGATGATATGGCTGCCGCCAGCATTCATGTGATGGAGCTGGCCCGCGAGGTGTGGCAGGAGAATACCGAGCCGATGCTGTCGCATATCAACGTTGGCACCGGGGTGGACTGCACTATCCGCGAACTGGCTGAAACCATCGCTGAGGTGGTGGGGTACAAGGGCCGCGTGGCCTTCGATGCCACTAAACCCGACGGCACCCCGCGCAAGCTGCTGGACGTGACCCGTCTGCACCAGCTGGGCTGGTTCCACGAGGTGACGCTGGCCCAGGGGCTGGCCAGCACCTATCAGTGGTTCCTGGAAAATCAGCACCGCTTCCGGGGGTAACTATGTTTTTAAGTCAGGAAGATTTTGCCACGGTAGTGCGTTCCACGCCGCTGATCTCCATCGATCTGATTGTGGAGAACGAGCGTGGCGAGTTCCTGCTCGGACAGCGCACCAATCGTCCGGCACAGGGCTACTGGTTCGTGCCAGGTGGGCGGGTGCAGAAAGATGAGACGCTGGAAAATGCCTTTGCGCGTCTGACGCAGGCGGAGCTGGGGCTCCGTCTGCCGATGACGGCAGGGCAGTTCTACGGGGTCTGGCAGCACTTCTATGACGACAACTTTTCCGGCACCGATTTCACCACCCACTATGTGGTGCTCGGTTTTCGCCTGAAGGTGGATCAGGCAGAGCTGCATCTGCCTGATGCGCAGCATGACGACTATCGCTGGCTGACGCCCGACGCGCTGCTGGCCAGCGATAACGTCCATGACAACAGCCGGGCCTATTTTCTGAAGCAGGCCGGAGTGCCGGGTTTATGAAAATTCTCGTATACGGCATTAACTACTCGCCGGAGCTGACCGGGATCGGTAAGTACACCGGCGAGATGGTGGAGTGGATGGCCCGTCAGGGCCATGAGGTGCGGGTCATTACCGCACCACCTTATTACCCGGAGTGGCAGGTGGACGAGCACTATTCCAGCTGGCGCTACCGCCGCGAAGAGGGGGCCGCGACCGTCTGGCGCTGTCCGCTTTACGTGCCAAAGCAGCCCTCGACCTTAAAGCGGTTGATTCATCTGGGCAGCTTTGCCCTGAGCAGTTTCTTCCCGCTGATGGCGCAACGTCGCTGGAAGCCGGATCGCATTATCGGCGTGGTGCCGACCCTGTTTTGCACCCCAGGTATGCGCCTGCTGGGCAAGCTCTCAGGCGCCCGCACCCTGCTGCACATTCAGGATTACGAAGTGGACGCCATGCTGGGCCTGGGAATGGCCGGGAAAGGCAAGGGCGGCAAAGTGGCGAAACTGGCCAGCGCCTTCGAGCGCAGCAGCCTGCATAACGTCGATTACGTCTCGACCATCTCCCGCTCGATGATGAACAAAGCGCAGGAGAAGGGCGTGGCAGCGGAGAAGGTGATCTTCTTTCCAAACTGGTCGGAAGTGGCCCGTTTTCGCGATGTGACTGCTGTTGAGGCGGCGGCCCTGCGCGAGCAGCTGGGTCTGCCAGAAGCCAAAAAAATCATTCTCTATTCGGGCAACATCGGTGAGAAGCAGGGGCTTGAGAACGTTATTGATGCCGCTGAGCAGCTCCGCGACCAGCCCTGGCAGTTTGTGATTGTCGGCCAGGGGGGTGGCAAAGCGCGGCTGCAAAAGATGGCCCAGGAACGTGGCCTGCAGAACATCACTTTCCTGCCGCTGCAGCCCTACGAGGCCTTACCGGCGCTGCTGAAGATGGCCGATTGCCATCTGGTTGTGCAAAAGCGCGGCGCGGCGGATGCCGTTCTGCCCTCCAAGCTGACCAACATTCTGGCGGTGGGCGGCAACGCGGTGATCACCGCCGAGGCCCATACCGAGCTGGGCCAGCTGTGCGACACCCTGCCGGGGATCGCGGTGTGCGTCGAGCCGGAGTCGGTATCCGCCCTGGTGGGCGGGATCGAACAGGCGCTGAATATGCCCAAAGAGAACGCCATCGCGCGTGACTATGCCGAACGCACGCTCGAGAAAGAGAACGTGCTGAACCAGTTTATTGCAGATATTCGGGGATAAATCATGAATAAGAATACGTTGTACCCGGTTGTGATGGCGGGTGGCTCAGGTAGCCGGTTATGGCCACTCTCCCGCGTGCTCTATCCGAAACAGTTCCTCTGCCTGAAAGGGGAGCTCACCATGCTGCAGACCACGGTAAACCGTCTTAATGGCGTCGATTGCGAAAGCCCGGTGGTGATCTGTAATGAACAGCACCGCTTTATCGTCGCCGAGCAGCTGCGACAGCTGAACAAGCTCACCGAAAATATCATTCTTGAACCGGCCGGACGCAATACCGCCCCGGCCATCGCTCTCGCCGCGCTGGCGGCGAAGCGCAGCAGCCCGGATTGCGATCCGCTGATGCTGGTGCTGGCGGCGGATCACGTCATCCAGCAGGAAGAGGCGTTCCGCGATGCGGTGCGTGCCGCCATCCCTTATGCCGAAAGCGGCAAGCTGGTCACCTTCGGCATCGTGCCGGACCTGCCGGAGACCGGCTATGGCTATATCCGTCGCGGTAACGTCACGCCGGGGGAGGGCGACAGCCTGGCCTTTGACGTCGCGCAGTTCGTTGAGAAACCGAATCTGGAAACCGCGCAGGCCTACGTCGCCAGCGGCGAGTACTACTGGAACAGCGGTATGTTCCTGTTCCGCGCCGGACGCTATCTGGAAGAGCTGCAAAAGTATCGCCCGGACATCCTGGAAGCCTGCGAACGCGCAATGGCCACCGTCGACCCGGATCTGGACTTTATCCGCGTGGACGAAGCCGCGTTCCTTGCCTGCCCGGAGGAGTCGGTGGATTACGCGGTAATGGAACGTACCGCCGATGCGGTGGTGGTGCCGATGGATGCGGGCTGGAGCGACGTCGGCTCCTGGTCATCCCTGTGGGAGATCAGCGCGCACACGCCGGAAGGTAACGTCCATCACGGGGATGTGATTAGCCATAAAACCGAGAACAGCTATGTCTATGCCGAATCGGGCCTGGTCACCACCGTCGGCGTTAAAGATCTGGTTGTAGTACAGACCAAAGACGCGGTGCTGATTGCCGATCGCAACGCGGTGCAGGACGTCAAAAAAGTGGTGGAGCAGATCAAGGCCGATGGCCGCCATGAGCACCACATTCACCGCGAAGTCTATCGTCCGTGGGGCAAATATGACTCCATCGACGAAGGTGACCGTTATCAGGTGAAACGCATCACCGTTAAACCGGGCGAGGGGCTGTCGGTGCAGATGCATCATCACCGGGCGGAACACTGGGTAGTGGTGGCAGGTACCGCCAAAGTCACTATCGACAATGTTGAAACCCTGCTCGGTGAAAACGAATCGATTTATATCCCGCTGGGGGCGACGCACTGCCTGGAAAACCCTGGGAAAATCCCTCTCGATCTGATTGAAGTGCGCTCCGGCTCCTATCTGGAAGAGGACGATATCGTCCGATTTGAGGACAGATACGGCAGGGTGTAGCACTCACGCATTTTGCCCGGTGGCGCTGCGCTTACCGGGCCTACGAAAACAAAAAAATCAAATTGGCCTGTATATCGGGCGGGCCAACTGTTGCCTGAAAAAGGGGTAATGATGCAAAAGTTAACCTGTTTTAAAGCCTACGACATTCGCGGCAAGCTCGGTGAAGAGCTGAATGAGGACATTGCGTGGCGCATTGGCCGCGCGTATGGCGAATATTTAAAGCCGAAAACCATCGTGCTGGGCGGCGACGTCCGTTTGACCAGCGAAGCGTTAAAACTGGCGCTGGCTAAAGGGTTGCAGGACGCGGGTGTGGATGTGCTGGATATCGGCCTTTCCGGTACCGAAGAGATCTATTTTGCCACCTTCCATTTAGGCGTGGACGGCGGGATCGAAGTGACCGCCAGTCATAATCCGATGGACTATAACGGCATGAAGTTGGTGCGCGAGGGTGCGCGCCCGATCAGCGGCGATACCGGCCTGCGCGACGTACAGCGTCTGGCGGAAGCCAACGACTTCCCACCGGTGAACGAGTCAACGCGCGGCAGCTATAAGAAAATCGATCTGCGTGATGCTTACATCGATCACCTGCTGGGCTACATCAATGTGGCGAACCTCAAACCGCTGAAGCTGGTCATCAACTCCGGCAACGGCGCCGCAGGCCCGGTGGTGGATGCCCTGGAAGCGCGCTTTAAGGCGCTTAACGTGCCGGTCACCTTCGTCAAAGTGCACAACACCCCGGACGGCACCTTCCCGAACGGTATTCCAAACCCGCTGCTGCCGGAGTGCCGCGACGATACCCGCAATGCAGTGATTGAACATGGCGCGGATATGGGCATCGCCTTTGACGGCGACTTCGACCGCTGCTTCCTGTTCGACGAAAAGGGGCAGTTTATCGAGGGCTACTATATCGTCGGCCTGCTGGCGGAAGCCTTCCTTGAGAAAAACCCCGGCTCGCGCATCATTCATGACCCGCGCCTCTCCTGGAATACGGTGGATGTGGTCTCCGCGGCAGGCGGCACACCGGTGATGTCCAAAACCGGTCACGCCTTTATCAAAGAGCGGATGCGCGAAGAAGACGCGATTTATGGCGGCGAGATGAGCGCCCATCACTACTTCCGCGATTTTGCCTACTGCGACAGCGGGATGATCCCGTGGCTGCTGGTGACCGAGCTGCTGTGCCTGAAGGGCCAGTCGCTGGGTGAACTGGTGCGCGACCGCATGGCGGCCTTCCCGGCGAGCGGCGAGATCAACAGCACGCTGGCGGCACCTGCCGAGGCGATTGCCCGGGTGGAGCATCACTTTGCCCTGCACGCGCTGGAGATCGACCGTACAGACGGTATCAGCATGACCTTCCCGCAGTGGCGCTTCAACCTGCGCTCGTCCAACACCGAGCCGGTGGTGCGCCTGAACGTAGAATCCCGTGCCGATGCGGCGCTGATGGCGGCGCGAACACAGGACATTATGGCGCTGTTGAATCAGTAACCTTTCCCCCTCTCCCGTTGGGGGAGGGGGCCCTGAAACAGGAACAACGATGACAAATCTAAAAAAGCGCGAGCGAGCCAAAACGAATGCATCGTTAATCTCTATGGTGCAGCGTTTTTCTGATATCACCATCATGTTCGGTGGGTTGTGGATGGTGTGTAAAATCAGCGGGCTGCCGTTCCTCTACATGCATCTGCTGATGGCGCTGATCGCGCTGGTCGTCTTCCAGATGATCGGCGGCATGACCGACTTCTACCGTTCATGGCGGGGCGTCAAAATCACCACCGAGCTGCAACTGCTGTTGCAGAACTGGACCTTAAGCCTGGTCTTCAGCTTCGGGCTGGTGGCCTTCAACAACGACTTCGATAATCGCTTTGCTACCTATTTTGCCTGGTATCTGTTAACCAGCGTGGGGATGGTGGTCTGTCGCTCTCTGATCCGCTTTGGCGCGGGCTGGCTGCGTAACCGGGGTTACAACACCCGCCGGGTGGCGGTAGCCGGGAGCCTGCCGGCCGGACTGGCGCTGCTTGACGGTTTTCGCAAAGAGCCGTGGCTGGGCTTTGACGTGGTGGGCGTTTATCACGACGCGCAGCCGGGTGGCGTCTCTTCGGACTGGGCCGGTAACTATTCGCAGCTGATTGACGATGCCAAAGCGGGCAAGATCCATAACGTCTACATTGCCATGCCGATGAGCGACGAGGCCCGTATCAAAACCCTGATGCGTAAGCTGGCAGACACCACCTGCTCGGTGATCCTCATCCCGGACGTGTTCACCTTTAACATTCTGCATTCCCGTATCGAAGAGGTGAACGGCGTACCGGTAGTGCCCCTGTATGACACGCCGCTCTCTGGCCTCAACCGGGTGCTGAAGCGCGTGGAGGACATCGTGCTGTCATCCCTGATCCTGCTGCTGATCTCCCCGGTGCTGTGCGCCATTGCGCTGGCGGTGAAGCTCACGTCAAAGGGGCCGGTGATCTTCCGCCAGACCCGTTACGGTATGGATGGTAAGCCGATCATGGTGTGGAAATTCCGCTCCATGAAGGTGATGGAAAACGACAACGTGGTGACCCAGGCGACGCAAAACGATCCGCGCGTCACCCGCGTGGGTAACTTCCTGCGCCGCACCTCGCTTGATGAACTGCCGCAGTTTATCAATGTGTTTACCGGTGGGATGTCCATTGTCGGCCCACGCCCGCACGCGGTAGCGCATAACGAGCAGTATCGTCAGCTGATCGAAGGTTACATGCTGCGCCACAAGGTGAAGCCGGGTATCACCGGCTGGGCGCAGATCAACGGCTGGCGCGGCGAAACTGACACCCTGGAGAAAATGGAAAAACGCATTGAGTTCGACCTCGAGTACATCCGCGAGTGGAGCCTCTGGTTCGATATCAAGATCGTCTTTCTGACCATCTTCAAGGGCTTTGTGAACAAAGCGGCGTACTGACATGAGCTTACGTGAAAAAACCCTCAGCGGGGCAAAGTGGTCGGCTATCGCGACGGTGATCATCATCGGCCTTGGGCTGGTGCAGATGACGGTGCTGGCGCGCATTATCGATAGCCACCAGTTTGGCCTGTTGACCGTCTCGCTGGTGATCATCGCCCTCGCCGATACACTGTCTGATTTCGGCATCGCCAACTCGATTATTCAGCGCAAAGAGATTAGCCAGCTGGAGCTAACCACCCTCTACTGGCTTAATGTCGGCCTCGGTATTCTCGTGTTCGTGTCGCTGTTCCTGCTGAGCGATCTTATTGCCCGGGTATTGAATAACCCTGAGCTGGCGCCCCTGATGCGCGCGCTGTCGTTCGCGTTTGTGGTGATCCCTCACGGACAGCAGTTCCGCGCGCTGATGCAAAAGGAGCTTGAGTTCAGCAAGATCGGCATGATCGAGACCAGCTCGGTGCTGGCCGGATTTACTTTTACCGTGATCAGCGCCCACTTCTGGCCGCTGGCGTTAACCGCCATCCTCGGCTACCTGGTCAACTCTGTCGTGCGCACGCTGCTGTTCGGCTACTTCGGGCGCAAAATCTACCGTCCGGGCTTCCACTTCTCGCTCGCATCGGTGTCCTCCAACCTGCGCTTCGGCGCCTGGCTGACCGCCGACAGCATCATCAACTATGTGAATACCAACCTCTCTACCCTGGTGCTGGCGCGTATTCTCGGTGCCAGCGTCGCCGGGGGCTATAACCTGGCGTACAACGTGGCGGTCGTTCCGCCAATGAAGCTCAACCCGATCATCACCCGGGTGCTGTTTCCGGCGTTCGCCAAAATTCAGGATGACACCGACAAACTCAGGCTCAACTTCTACAAGCTGCTGTCGGTGGTGGGGATCATTAACTTCCCGACCCTGCTGGGGCTGATGGTGGTCTCCGGCAATCTGGTGCCGCTGGTATTCGGTGAGAAGTGGTTGAGCATAGTTCCGATCCTGCAACTGTTGTGCGTGGTGGGGCTGTTGCGCTCCGTCGGCAACCCGATCGGATCGCTGCTGATGGCAAAAGCCCGCGTCGATATCAGCTTTAAATTCAACGTCTTCAAAACCTTTCTGTTTATTCCGGCGATCGTTATCGGCGGCCATCTGGCAGGCGCGATGGGCGTCACGCTGGGCTTCCTGCTGGTGCAGATCGTCAACACCATCCTGAGCTACTTCGTGATGATTAAGCCGGTGCTGGGCTCCAGCTACCGCCAGTACATCCTGAGCCTCTGGCTGCCGTTTTACCTCTCACTGCCAACCCTTGCCGTGAGCTATGGCTTAGGGCTGGCCCTGCAAGGCCATCTGCCGCTGGCGGCGTTGCTGGCGGTGCAGGTCGCCGCGGGCGCCCTGGCCTTCGCGGTGATGATTGTGCTGTCGCGGAACGCGCTGGTGGTGGAGATCAAGCGCCAGTTCTGCCGCAACGAAAAGATGAAAACGCTGCTTCGCGCAGGTTAATTATTTCCTCCCCCTCTCCGTTGGGGAGGGGAATTTTTTAAGAGGTTATTATGAAATTATTGATTCTGGGCAACCATACCTGTGGCAACCGCGGTGACAGCGCCATTCTGCGCGGCCTGCTGGATGCGATTTACACCCTCTCCCCTGAGACAGAAGTGGATGTGATGAGCCGTTATCCGGTCAGCTCCTCCTGGCTACTGAACCGCCCGGTGATGGGCGATCCGCTCTACAGCCAGATGAAGCAGCATAACAGCGCCGCGGGCGTGATGGGCCGGGTGAAAAAGGTGCTGCGCCGCCGCTATCAGCACCAGGTGCTGCTGTCACGTGTGACCGACACCGGCAAGCTGCGTAATATTGCCATTGCCCAGGGCTTTACCGATTTTGTCCGTCTGCTCTCCGGCTACGACGCCATTATTCAGGTGGGCGGATCCTTTTTTGTCGACCTTTACGGCGTGCCGCAGTTTGAGCATGCGCTCTGCACCTTTATGGCGAAAAAGCCGCTGTTTATGGTCGGTCACAGCGTCGGTCCGTTCCAGGATCCCCAGTTCAATCAGCTGGCAAACTACGTGTTTGGTCACTGTGACGCGCTAATCCTGCGCGAGTCGGTGAGCCTGAATCTGATGCAGCGTAGCGAGATCGACACAAGCAAGGTCGAGCAGGGAGTGGATACCGCCTGGCTGGTGGATCATCAGGAGGCGAATTTTACCCCCAGCTATGCCGTGCAGCACTGGCTGAACGTGGCGGCGCAGCAGAAGACCGTCGCCATTACCCTGCGCGAGCTGGCGCCGTTTGATAAGCGTCTTGGCACCACCCAGGCGGCCTATGAGAAAGCCTTTGCTGAGGTGGTCAACCGGGTGCTGGACAGCGGCTATCAGGTGCTGGCGCTCTCTACCTGTACCGGCATCGACAGCTACAACAAAGATGACCGGATGGTGGCGCTGAATCTGCGCCAGCACGTCAGCGATCCGTCCCGCTACCATGTGGTGATGGACGAACTTAACGATCTGGAGATGGGCAAGCTGCTGGGGGCGTGCGATCTGACCGTAGGCACCCGTCTGCATTCGGCCATTATCTCCATGAACTTCGGCACCCCGGCCATCGCGATTAACTACGAACACAAGTCTGCCGGGATCATGCAGCAGCTGGGTATGCCGGAGATGGCGGTGGATATTCGTCATCTGCTGGATGGCTCCCTGGGGGCAATGGTCGGCGATACCCTCGGCCAGCTGCCAGCCATCAACGAACGCCTGGCGGTAGCGGTGAAAGCCGAACGTGAAAACGGCATCAAAATGGTGAAATCGGTACTGGATCGGGTCGGGGAGGGCAAATGAAGGTTGGTTTCTTCTTACTGAAATTCCCGCTCTCCTCCGAAACGTTTGTGCTTAACCAGATCACCGCTTTTATCGATATGGGATATGACGTGGAGATTATCGCCCTGCAAAAGGGCGATACGCAAAATACCCACGCCGCATGGACGCAGTATGACCTCGCCAGCAAAACCCGCTGGCTGCAGGATGAGCCCCAGGGCCGGCTTGCGAAACTGCGTTACCGCGCCCGCCAGACCCTGCGCGGGCTGCACCGCCCTGGCACCTGGAAGGCGCTGAATATCTCCCGCTATGGCGCCGAGTCGCGCAATCTGATCCTCTCCGCCATTTGCGGCCAGACGCAGCGTCCCTGGCGTGCGGATGTGTTTATCGCCCACTTCGGTCCGGCAGGCGTGACGGCGGCCAAGCTGCGCGAGCTGGGCGTTATTGAGGGGAAAATCGCCACCGTCTTTCACGGCATTGATATCTCCAGCCGTGAGGTGCTGAACCACTATACACCTGAATACCAGCGGCTCTTTCAGCGCGGCGACATGATGCTGCCCATCAGCGAACTGTGGGCCGGGCGGCTCAAAACCATGGGCTGTCCGCCGGAGAAAATCACCGTTTCGCGCATGGGCGTGGATATGCAGCGCTTTACCCAGCGGCCGGTTAAAACGCCGGGAAGCCCACTGCAAATCATCTCTGTTGCACGTCTGACGGAGAAAAAAGGGCTACACGTGGCAATCGAAGCCTGCCGCCAGCTGAAAGCGCGTGGGGTGGATTTTCGCTACCGTATTCTGGGCATTGGCCCCTGGGAGCGCCGGCTGCGCACCCTGATCGAACAGTATGAGCTGGAGGCGCATGTCGAGATGCCAGGGTTCAAGCCCAGCCATGAGGTCAAAGCCATGCTCGATGCCGCCGATATCTTTTTACTTCCCTCCGTTACCGGCGCAGACGGTGATATGGAGGGGATCCCGGTTGCGCTGATGGAAGCCATGGCGGTGGGCATACCGGTCCTGTCCACGGTGCATAGCGGTATTCCTGAACTGATCGAACCAGGCCATTCCGGCTGGCTGGTGGAGGAGAACAATCCGGAGGCGCTGGCTAACCAGCTTGAACAGTTTGCCGCGATTGCCCATCAGGAGCTCTCGCCTGTGCTGCACAATGCGCGCAAAAAGGTGGAGACCGATTTCAATCAACACCTTATCAACCGACAGTTAGCCACTCTGCTACACACGCTTTAAACGGAGGCGATATGCCGAAAGAGATGACGCGACGCGCGTTTGTCACCACCTGTTCCGTGCTGGCGGCCGCGCCGCTGGTCGGCGTTCGGGCCGCCAAAAACGCTGCCACGGTGGAGATCAGCCGGTATGACCTTCGTGACGGAATTGCCGCATTTAAGAAGGCCTTTAACGAGGGTGATACCGTCGTGGTACCTGCGGACGTCACCTGCGAGAACATCAACGCCGCCATTTTTATTCCCGAGGGCAAAACCCTGCGCATTCTCGGTGCGATGACCGGCAATGGCCGCGGGCGGCTGGTATTGCAGGATGGCAGCAAGGTAATCGGGGAAGGGAAGGGGCGCAGCGAAAACATCACCCTCGACGTGCGCGGTTCTGACTGCGTGATCCAGGGCCTGGCGATGAGCGGCTATGGCCCGGTGACCCAGATCTACATTGGCGGTAAACAAAAGCGGGTGATGCGTAATCTGCTGATCGACAACCTGCGGGTCACTAAAGCCAACTATGCAATCCTGCGCCAGGGGTTTCATAACCAGATGGATGGCGTAAAGATTACCAACTGTCATTTCAGCTACCTGCAGGGTGACGCCATCGAATGGAACGTGGCGATTAATGACAAAAACATCCTCATCTCAGACCACGTGATCGACCATATCGACTGCACTAACGGGAAAATTAACTGGGGTATCGGCATCGGTCTGGCGGGCAGCACCTACGACAATAACTACCCTGAAGACCAGACGGTAAAGAACTTTGTGGTGGCCAATATTACCGGGAGCAATTGCCGTCAGCTGGTGCACGTTGAAAACGGCAAACACTTTATCATACGTAATGTTAAGGCCCGCAATATCACCCCGGACTTTAGTAAGAAAGCGGGTATTGATAACGCAACGGTCGCGATATATGGCTGCGATAATTTTGTCATCGATAATGTTGAGATGACCGACAGCGCCGGGATGTTAATTGGTTACGGCGTGATTAAAGGCGACTATTTGTCGATACCGCAGAATTTCCGCCTCAACAATATTCATCTGGATAACCAGAAACTTGCACGAAAATTGCGCGGAATACAGATCTCCTCCGGCAATAAAACCTCGTTCGTAGCCCTCACCAACCTTGAGATGAGGCGCGCTTCTCTGGAGTTCCATAATAAACCTCAGCATCTTTTTATGCGTAATATCAACGTGATGCAGGATGCAGACAGGGGCCCAGCCCTGAAGCTGAATTTTGATCTGCGCAAAGATGTGCGCGGCAAGTTTATGGCGCGGGACGAAACGCTGCTCTCGCTGGCGAACATTAACGCGGTTAATGAAAAGGGGCAAAGTTCGGTCGATATCGACCGAATTGACCATCATACGCTCAATACGGAACGGCTGAATTTTAACCTGCCGAAGCGCTAAATATTAACCAGCCGGCATTTTGCGAGGATTCCTGGAATTAAAGCGCGACTATTCGGATTGCATCCGCTGAAATTTACGCTGTAATTGCGTAACATCGTCTCCAGATTTGTAGCAATTCGTGCTGGCGAAACCAGGCTAAAGGGCTATAATTCGGCAACCATTTTAAGGTGGAAGAAATATGATTAATTTGAAAGCAGTCATTCCGGTAGCCGGTCTGGGCATGCATATGCTCCCGGCCACAAAAGCCATTCCTAAAGAGATGCTGCCGATCGTTGACAAGCCGATGATTCAGTACATCGTCGACGAGATTGTTGCTGCAGGGATCAAAGAAATCGTTCTGGTTACGCACTCCTCCAAGAATGCGGTGGAAAACCACTTCGACACCTCCTACGAACTTGAAGCCCTCCTGGAGCAGCGCGTTAAGCGTCAACTGCTGGCGGAAGTGCAGTCCATCTGCCCACCGGGCGTGACCATTATGAACGTTCGCCAGGCGCAGCCGCTGGGGCTGGGCCACTCTATTCTGTGCGCGCGTCCTGTAGTGGGGGATAACCCGTTCGTGGTCGTCCTGCCCGATATCATTCTGGACAATGCTTCTGCCGATCCGCTGCGCTATAACCTGGCGGCCATGGTGGCGCGTTTCAACGAGACGGGCCGTAGCCAGGTGCTGGCGAAGCGCATGAAAGGCGATCTGTCTGAATACTCCGTTATTCAGACCAAAGAGCCGCTGGATACCGAAGGTAAAGTCAGCCGTATCGTTGAATTTATCGAGAAGCCGGATCAACCTCAGACGCTGGATTCCGATCTGATGGCCGTCGGCCGCTATGTGCTGAACGCGGAAATCTGGGCTGAACTGGAACGTACCGAGCCAGGCGCCTGGGATCGTATCCAGCTGACGGATGCTATCGCTGAACTGGCGAAGAAGCAGTCAGTCGATGCGATGCTGATGACCGGGGACAGCTACGACTGCGGTAAAAAGATGGGTTACATGCAAGCCTTTGTACAGTATGGCCTGCGTAACCTGAAAGAGGGACAGAAGTTCCGGGAAAGCATGAAAAAACTCTTAACCAACGACTAACGGTTGGTTGGTCGTTGACTAAACGGCAGTGGATCATTCCAGGCGTTATTGGCCATGAGAATGACACTGCCGTTTTCTTTTTTTAAATTTGCCCTTAAATTTCAGTGAATTAATTGCAGCTTTTTTGTGTTGTTAGCCTGCTTTTTTCCCTTGTTTCTGCAAGCATTTAAGACGACAATTATTAATTGACTTGAACGCTACCCTGTCGCGATTTTGCCGGGGTCAGGCGGTGAATTACCTCATTTACGACAACGTTCAGTGCACTGGTAGCTGTAAAGCCAGGGGCGGTAGCGTGTCTGATTTCTGCCTTGCGATTAAAGGCCGCGGCAGTCGTCACTATCCCGAAATATTCATTTAACGGAAAATAACGCGTGAAAATTCTTGTTACTGGTGGTGCCGGTTTTATCGGCTCTGCGGTTGTCCGACATATTATTCAAAACACTCAGGACGAAGTCGTTAATGTCGATAAATTGACCTACGCCGGTAACCTGGAATCTCTTGCTGACGTGAGCAACAGCCCACGTTACGCTTTTGAGCATGCGGACATTTGCGAAAAAACGGCGATGGACCGTATTTTTGCCGAGCATAAGCCTGATGCGGTGATGCATCTGGCGGCAGAAAGCCACGTTGATCGCTCCATTACCGGACCGGCTGCGTTTATCGAGACCAATATTGTCGGTACCTATGTGCTGCTGGAGGCGGGCCGTGCATACTGGTCTACGCTTGACGAAGAGGCGAAAAAAGCCTTCCGCTTCCATCACATCTCCACGGATGAAGTCTATGGCGATCTACCGCACCCGGACGAGCATCCTGCCTCGGCAGCACTGCCGCTATTCACTGAAACAACGGCATATACTCCAAGCAGCCCTTACTCTGCTTCGAAGGCGTCCAGCGATCACCTTGTTCGCGCATGGTTACGTACTTACGGTTTCCCGACCATCGTGACCAACTGCTCCAATAACTACGGTCCTTATCACTTCCCGGAAAAACTGATTCCGCTGGTGATCCTCAATGCGCTGGAGGGGAAAGCGCTGCCAATTTATGGCAAGGGCGATCAGATCCGCGACTGGTTGTATGTTGAGGATCACGCTCGCGCGCTCTATATCGTGGTAACCCAGGGGCAGCCAGGCGAGACCTACAACATCGGCGGACACAACGAGAAGCAGAACCTGGATGTGGTGCATACCATCTGCGATTTGCTGGATGAGATCGTGCCTAAAGAGGGGTCGTATCGCGATCAGATCACCTATGTGACTGACCGTCCGGGTCATGACCGTCGTTATGCTATCGATGCCGATAAGATTAGCCAGACGTTGGGCTGGAAGCCGCAGGAGACCTTTGAGAGCGGCATCCGCAAAACGGTGGAATGGTATCTGGCTAATAACGAATGGGTTGAGAACGTGAAAAGTGGCAACTACCAGTCCTGGATTGAGCAGAACTATGGGGAACGTCAGTAATGAATATCCTTTTGTTCGGCAAAACAGGGCAGGTGGGTTGGGAGCTACAGCGCTCGCTCGCGCCCCTGGGTAATCTGATTGCCCTGGATGTTCGCTCCACCGAGTATTGCGGGGATTTCAGCGATCCTGAAGGGGTGGCTGAGACCGTCCGTCGCATTAAGCCTGATGTCATCGTGAATGCGGCTGCCCATACCGCCGTAGATAAAGCCGAGTCAGAGGCAGAATTTGCGCAGTTGCTGAATGCTACAAGCGTTGAAGCCATTGCCAAAGAAGCCGCCAAAATCGGTGCCTGGGTTGTGCACTATTCCACCGATTATGTTTTCCCGGGCAACGGCGAAAAACCATGGCGGGAGACAGATGCCACTGCGCCGCTGAATGTCTATGGCGAAACCAAACTGGCCGGTGAGAAAGCTTTGCAGGAAAATTGCGCCCGCCACTTAATTTTTCGCACCAGTTGGGTTTACGCGGGTAAAGGCAATAACTTTGCGAAAACCATGCTTCGTTTCGCCAAAGAGCGTACGGAGATGTCGGTCATCAACGATCAGTTTGGCGCACCGACAGGAGCTGAGTTGCTGGCAGACTGTACAGCGCATGCGATTCGTGTGGCGATGAAACAACCTGAAGTTGCAGGACTCTATCATCTGGTTGCGGGTGGCGTGACCACCTGGCATGACTACGCCGCCCTGGTATTCGACGAAGCGCGTGAAGCAGGTATTGAACTGGCGATTACAAAGCTTAACGCGGTGCCTACGAGCGCTTATCCTACCCCTGCACGCCGTCCGAATAACTCCCGTCTGAATACTGAGAAATTCCAGCAGAACTTCGACCTCGTATTACCTCAATGGGATATCGGGGTGAAACGAATGCTGGCTGAGCTGTTTACGACTACTGCGGTCTGACCTTACATTAAATGCCCGTTTACGGGCATTTTGCACATATAGAGATGATGAAATGAAAACGCGTAAAGGGATTATTTTAGCCGGTGGCTCAGGAACTCGTCTGTATCCGGTCACTATGGCTGTCAGCAAGCAGCTGCTGCCCATCTATGACAAACCGATGATCTACTACCCGCTCTCCACGCTCATGCTGGCGGGTATTCGTGACATTCTGATCATCAGTACCCCTCAGGATACGCCTCGCTTTGAGCAGTTGCTCGGTGATGGCAGTCAGTGGGGCCTTAATCTGCAGTACAAAGTCCAGCCGAGCCCGGACGGCCTGGCGCAGGCCTTTATTCTCGGCGAAGAGTTCATTGGTGACGATGACTGTGCGCTGGTGTTGGGCGACAACATCTTCTACGGCCATGACCTGCCGAAGTTAATGGACTCCGCTGTAAACAAAGAGAGCGGAGCTACCGTCTTTGCTTATCATGTGAACGATCCGGAGCGCTATGGTGTTGTTGAGTTTGATAAAGAAGGCACGGCTGTCAGTCTCGAAGAAAAACCGGCTGAGCCAAAAAGTAATTATGCCGTAACCGGTCTTTATTTCTATGACAATAGCGTGGTGGAAATGGCGAAGAGTCTGAAGCCCTCCCCGCGTGGCGAACTGGAAATCACTGACATCAACCGTCTGTATATGGAGCAGGGCCATCTCTCCGTTGCGATGATGGGCCGTGGTTTTGCCTGGCTGGATACGGGAACGCATCAAAGTTTGATTGAAGCGAGTAACTTCATTGCAACCATTGAAGAGCGCCAGGGATTGAAGGTGGCTTGTCCGGAAGAGATCGCCTACCGTAAAGGCTTCATCGATGCGGAGCAGGTTAAAGACCTTGCGAAACCTTTAGCGAAAAATGCTTACGGTCAATATTTGTTGAAAATGCTTAAAGGTTACTAACCAAATAAATCAATTGGCCAATTCAGAAAGGGTTACAATAAAACACTATTTATGAATAGAAATTACTAAATTATGTCACTTTTGAAAAACAGCATATGGAATATGGCAGGGTATGCAATCCCGACGTTGATTGCCATTCCAGCATTTGGAATTATCGCACGAAAGATAGGCGTTGAATTATTTGGGCTGTATACGTTGTCGATGATAGTTATTGGATATGCAAGCATATTTGATGCAGGTTTAACCAGAGCTGTTGTAAGAGAAATAGCGCTGTTAAAAGAGAATAAATCAGACAGCAATACCGTTATCATAACATCGCTCGTTGCTATTTTTATATTAGGATTGTTAGGTGGAGGGGCGTTATTTCTTTTCAGAGATAATATTATCACGTTGCTTAATATTAGCAGCCAGTATTATTCCGATGTATATCGTTCAATTGTCGTCCTTGCTTTACTTATTCCTGTGTTCTTAGTGACGCAAATATTCCTCGCCGAACTTGAAGGGCGTGAATATTTTGGGCATTTAAACATTCAAAAGAGCATTGGTAATTCACTTATTGCTGGTTTGCCTGTCTGCTTTGTTTTCTATCAGGAGAGTCTTTTTTTTGCCGTGTTAGGGATAGCTTTGGCTAGGATTATCTGCCTGCTATTAAGTTATTTATACGTCAGGAAAAGAATTACCTTAGGCATAAGCTATTTTTCACTATCTGTTTTAAAACGTATGTTTTATTACGGAGGGTGGGTAACCGTTAGTAACATTATATCGCCGCTGTTGATCAGCATGGATAGATTCATCTTATCAAATATTGCGGGCGCATCGAAAATTTCTTTTTATACTGTGCCAAATGAACTTGTAAACAGATTGTCTATAATACCGGGCTCATTAGGCAAAGCTATTTTCCCAAAACTTAGCCGCTTGAATAATTACGATGAGTCTATTACGCATCAGAAGAACGCCTACAAGCTGATGACACTTATCTGTCTCCCTTTATGTATTTTCGTCTATATTTTCGCTGAGAAAATATTAACTATCTGGATGGGTAGTCAATTTGCAGGGGCCTCGTCAACAATATTGCAAATTATGATTGTTGGCTTTTTCTTTAATTGCTTTTCACAAATACCATTTGCAAATATACAAGCCTTTGGCAAGGCAAAATATACAGCTTATATTCATATGCTAGAATTTATTCCGTATATGATTTTATTGTTTGTGTTTACTAAGCAATTCGGAATTGTTGGTGTTGCCTTTTTATGGACTGCAAGAGTTATTGTTGATTTTATGCTTTTGTATTATATGAGCCATAGATGTAATATTCTTATGAAGACGCAAAGGTAAAGTAATGGTATATGTAATAGTATTAAACTGGAATGGGGCGAAGGACACATGCCAGTGCGTCAATAGCTTACTCCAAATGAATTATGATAAATTTAGAATTATTATAATAGATAATAAATCAACGGATGACTCATATACCACGATAAAAAACGAAGTGATTAGCAAGGCCAGTGATAAGCGTCAGGCCAATATAATTACGACGGAAGAAATTAACACTTATAAAGTTAAGAATGATGAAAAAATAATTTACATTCAGTCAGATTATAATCGCGGCTATGCTGGTGGAAATAATCTGGGCGTGAAGTTTGCGCTTAACCAGGATGATGCCGATTATGTATGGGTGTTGAATAATGATACAGAAGTCGATATCAACGCACTTAAATATTTAGTTGATAAATGTAGTAAAGACTCAAGCCTTGGTATATGTGGTTCTCGGTTAGTATATTTTGATGACAGAGAAACGCAGCAAGGCTTAGGTGGATTACATAATAAATGGCTGTGTACAACAAAACAGTATGGCATCGGTGAAAGTGCACATGCTAAATATAATGATGAAGTTGTTGCTCAGCAAATCGATTATGTCATAGGCGCGGCGATGTTCTTCACTAAAGCGTGTCTGGATAAAATTGGTTTAATGTATGAAGAATATTTCTTATATTATGAAGAATTAGATATTTGTTTGCGGGCGAGAAAGGCTAATTTCAAACTGGGTGTTTGCTCTGACAGCATTGTTTATCATAAAGAAGGTGCAAGCACAGGCGGCGGTAAAAGTAAAGTTGCTGATTTTTGCTCCATCAGGAACCGACTTCTGGTAACTGCTAAGTTTTATCCTCAATGCTTTATCACAGTATGGTTATCTCTGTTCGGTGTTGCTTTTAATAGAGCCAGAAGAAAAGAATTCAACAAGATGATTGTATGTCTTCTCATTATTTTTAGTTTTGGTAGGAAAAAATTACAACATGGAAAATAATCAAAGTAAAATATTTATTTCCATTGTATCTCATGGTCATGACGATATGATTCGTGAAAGTGGGATTCTTGAACAAGTTAAAAATTATAAGAATATTAATCTTGTCGTTAAAAATAACAAAATACATTCCTCATTAAATGAAAAAGATTCAGAATGTATTTATTTTATCAATGAGCAATTTAATTGTGGATTTGGAGAGAATAACAATATTGTTTTCAACTTCTGTCAAAGTCATTTAAATATGAAAGGAGAAGATTACTTTATTGTTTTGAATCCAGATGTATTGATTGATTTAACTGATGTTGTTGAATTATGTCAGGCTATGCAACAAAATGATGAAAAAGCTGCAACAATAAATTTATTTAAAGATGATGCAAAAATCATTTACGATAATTCGATAAGACATTTTCCAAAATTTAAAGACTTTTTCCTTTCATATCTTGGTTTCCAAAATAAAACAATTATCGAAAAAGCTTCTATTAATAATAAATGTGTTGTTGATTGGGCAGCCGGTTCATTCCTCGCTTTCCGGGCAGATCATTACGCTAAGCTAGGCGGGTTTGATGAATCATTTTTCATGTATTGCGAAGATATCGATATTTGTTACAGAAGCAAAGTGGAGGGGATAAATCTCATCTATTACCCGATGATTAGCGCAGTACATAAAGCACAGCATGCCAATAGATCATTACTCTCTAAACATTTTGTTTGGCATGTGAGAAGTATTATTAAATATTGTGCTAAAACAAAAGCCTTTTTTTAGGGGAGCGTTTAGATGAAAGTTGCATTTCTGTCATCTTATGATCCTACCTCAACAGGTAGTTGGTCAGGGACACCTTATTATATGCTGTCTGCGCTTAAAAGGCATAATATTGACGTTAAGGTACTTGGTCCCGTAAATTCATTTACTAAGCCATTGTTGAAAGCATTTAAATTGGTTCTAAAATTATTCGGGATCAATTATGATTATAGTTACTCTTCGATTTTATCTTATGAATATGCGTTTCGGTTTAATAAAAGATTAAAAAAATTGTCAGGCATAGATTTCATTATTGCGCCGGCAGGCTCAACGCAAATAGCAAAATTAAAAACCAACATTCCAATATTATATTTATCAGACACAACTTACGATCAGCTAAAAAAATATTATAGTAATTTTAATTCTATTAATGATTCTTTCCATTACCAGGGAAGTAAGATTGAGAACGCTGCTTTAAATAACGCTGCAATAGTATCTTTCCCTTCAGACTGGGCTGCTGATTTTTGTGTCAAACATTACAACATACCTGAGTCAAAAGTTAAAAAATTACTCTGGGGGGCTAATATAGTAGAACCTTATACTCATCCAAAAATCAGAACCAAAGATGATGATAAATCGTGTACCTTATTATTTTTGGGCGTCGACTGGGAACGCAAAGGTGGAAAAGTAGCGTTAGAGGCAGTGCAATATTTGCGTGAAAGTAAAAATATTGCCGCTAAGCTTATTGTTTGCGGATGTACCCCTGATACCAGAGATCTTCCAGAGTGGGTTGAAGTGACAGGCCGCCTGAATAAAGACATTCCATCTGAGATGAATGTTTTTAAAAATGTTCTCCTTAAATCCGATGTGCTTTTATTACCAACGATCGCTGAATGCTATGGCATGGTGTTTTGTGAGGCAGCTGCTTATGGTATGCCAGTTGTTGCAACTAATACAGGCGGGATTAGTTCTATTGTTATTGAAGGTGAAACTGGATTGCTGATTAATGATCCAACAGATTCTCAAGCGTTCGCGAACAGTATTTATGAAATAATTCATAATTTAGATAACTATAATCGCTATGCAAGTAATGCATTTGAAAGATATCATAGTCATTTAAATTGGGACGCATGGGCAAAAGAAATAATTGAGTTAATGTATGACTATAAATAATTTTAAATCTCACAATACAAATACTTTTTTATTATTTTTGATGCTTGTGTTTATTGCTCCTGATTTTATATACTATCGATTAGGGCTTGGTAACTTTTCACTTGCAACTCTGGTCGCATTAACTGTCTTATTCGTTTTTTTACGCTTTAAATGGATAACCCGTGAGTGTCGTTTGGCAACTGCGCTGGTCTTTTTTGTGCTGGTATTAAATATTATTGCTAGCTTCTTTGTTAATGGTATTGCCGAACTCTTTAATATAAAGGTGTATTTCTCTGTTGTATCATTACTGCTTATGGTTTACTTCGCATCTTGTTTTGCGAATACTGTAAATTATCTGTCGGACTACACTATTAAAAAAGCTTCATTAAGAATGTTTTATATTCTTTGTGCTATAGGGTTGTTAGGAGCGCTGCTAATTATTGGCGGAGTAGTGCAAGATAAAAGCATGATATTTTTCTCTGAACCCTCTGCCTATGCCTTGATATTTTTGCCATTTTTTTCGTTTGCATTATTTTATGCAAGAGGGACAACCACGATAATTATCCTTATCGTATCGTTTAGTATTGCACTTGCCGTACAGAATTTGACCTTACTGGTTGGTTTGGCCTTTTGCGTAATTGCTCTTAAAAAGATAAGGGTTTTACCTTTCGCTATAGCGTTATGTTTGATAATATTTGTCTGGACTTTTTATCAGTTCACTTATGATTATACCTACTTTTCTTCGCGCTTAAGTTTTGCCAACTCTACCAACTTTTCTGTACTGGTATATCTTTCCGGGCTTGAACGTGCGTTTTTAAACTTCACTGAAAGTTTAGGGTTGGGTACAGGCTTCCAGCAAATGGGTTACAACGGCGTGGTTGGAGAAAGCCAAAAGGTCTTAGAAAGTTTAGGCGCCGGACATTTGAACTTGTATGATGGTTCATTTATTGCTTCGAAATTTATTTCTGAGTTTGGACTGATTGGTTTAGTTTTCTGCATTTTATTTACGCTTAAATTTATCAAGGCTTTCATTTCGTTTAACTCGAAAAAAACCTATTCTGCTCAGCATGTATTTGCTTATTGTTTCTTACTGTCATTTATTATTCCACTCTATATTCGTGGTGCCGGGTATTTGAACCCATATGTATTTATGATGATGTCATCGCTCTTTATGTACCGTAATTTAAATAAAAAAATGTAATCTGGTGGAAAGGAATATTTATGTTTATAGTCATTTCAGGCGTTAATCTTGTTGAGGGGGGAACGCTTAAGGTTTTCAGAGATGCATTGATAACATTAGATAAGAATACTTCTCCTGATGATACTGTTTATGCATTGGTACATAAAAAAGATTTGTTTAACGATATTGTTTTTAAAAACATCACATTCATTGAGTTTCCAGACATTAAAAAAAGCTGGCTCAAAAGACTCCATTTTGAGCTTGTGACATGTAAGGCTTTGAGTAAAAAATGGGGCGCGGATGTGTGGTTGGCTATGCACGATATCACACCAAATGTCACCGCTAAAAAACAATATGTTTATTGCCATAATTGCTCTACAGTGTATAAGGCAAATTTTAAGGATTTAGTATACGAGCCAAAGTTCTATCTTTTTTCTAAATTCTATAACTTGCTTTATAAAATCAATATCAAAAAAAACGATGCGATTATTGTACAGCAGCGTTGGTTTGGCGAGTATTTAAAAAACCATGTAGGAGCCGAGCGCTATATCGTTTCTCGCCCAATTAATCCTATTGTTAATGATTTGAAACCTTCTTTTACTCCTAAGCCTACGACGAATCTGTTCTATCCTGCATTACCCAGAACGTTCAAGAATTTTGAGTTATTGCTTGATGCACTCTCACTATTCAATGAGAAATTGCCTGAGCATAAAGGCAAGCTAACGCTCACCTTAACTTTTTCTGAAGATACGAATAAATATGCAAAACATTTAATTGAAAAATATAGACATGTTGAAGGTGTAAATTTTACCGGCATATTAAATTTTACTCAGGTTGAGCAGGCTTATTACCAATGTGACGTTGTTATATTCCCATCGTTGTTGGAAACATGGGGTCTGCCCATTTCAGAAGCGAAGACGCATGCAAAGCCGATTATATTGGCAGATTTACCCTATGCACATGAAACCTTGGGTAATTATGAATGCGCTGCTTTCATTGACCCTTATTCTTCAGATGCTTTAGCAGATTTGTTTGTTGATTTAGTGAATGGTAAACCCGTATTCAATGAAGTGAGTCTGGAAAAAGATGATGCATTTTATGATTGGGATAAAACCATAAAACACTTATTAACAACAAAAAATTAATATATTATCTGTTGCTAATATCCAAAAATTATCTTTTAAAAAAAACATTCGTTGAGTTAACATCTAAGCCACATTTCAAGCCGCGTACATGACGCGGTGACCACACCTGACAGGAGTATGTAATGTCCAAACAACAGATCGGCGTCGTCGGTATGGCAGTGATGGGGCGCAACCTGGCGCTGAACATCGAAAGCCGTGGTTATACCGTCTCCGTTTTCAACCGCTCCCGTGATAAAACTGAAGAAGTGATTGCCGAGAACCCAGGCAAAAAACTCGTTCCGTTCTATACGGTTCAGGAGTTTGTTGAATCCCTGGAGACGCCTCGTCGTATCCTGTTAATGGTGAAAGCTGGCGCTGGTACTGATGCTGCCATCGACTCCCTGAAACCGTATCTGGAAAAAGGCGACATCATCATTGATGGCGGCAACACCTTCTTCCACGACACCATTCGTCGTAACCGTGAACTGTCAGCTGAAGGCTTCAACTTTATCGGTACCGGTGTATCCGGCGGTGAAGAGGGCGCGCTGAAGGGCCCATCTATTATGCCAGGCGGCCAGAAAGATGCTTACGAGCTGGTTGCGCCAATCCTGACTAAGATTGCTGCTGTTGCCGAAGATGGTGAGCCGTGTGTAACCTATATCGGTCCGGATGGTGCGGGTCATTACGTAAAAATGGTTCACAACGGTATTGAATATGGCGATATGCAGCTGATTGCTGAAGCCTATTCTCTGCTGAAAGGCGGCCTGAATCTCACTAACGACGAGCTGGCGCAAACCTTCACCGACTGGAACAACGGTGAACTGAGCAGCTACCTGATCGACATCACCAAAGACATTTTCACCAAGAAAGATGAAGACGGTAAATACCTCGTCGATGTGATCCTTGATGAAGCGGCAAACAAAGGTACCGGTAAATGGACCAGCCAGAGCTCCCTGGATCTGGGCGAGCCCCTGTCCCTGATCACTGAATCGGTCTTTGCACGTTATATCTCTTCCCTGAAAGAGCAGCGTGTAGCGGCATCTAAGGTACTGAGCGGTCCGCAGCCGAAACTGGCCGGTGATAAAGCGGAATTTATCGAGAAAGTTCGCCGTGCACTGTACCTGGGCAAAATCGTCTCTTACGCTCAGGGCTTCTCTCAGCTGCGCGCCGCGTCTGACGAAAACAACTGGGATCTGAACTACGGTGAAATCGCGAAGATCTTCCGTGCCGGTTGCATCATACGCGCTCAGTTCCTGCAAAAAATCACCGATGCCTATACTGAAAACGCGGACATCGCAAACCTGCTGCTGGCACCATACTTCAAGCAGATTGCCGATGATTACCAGCAGGCGCTGCGTGATGTCGTCGCTTATGCGGTACAGAACGGTATTCCGGTTCCAACCTTCTCTGCAGCCGTTGCTTATTACGATAGCTATCGTGCCGCCGTGCTGCCTGCCAACCTGATTCAGGCGCAGCGTGACTACTTCGGTGCACATACCTATAAACGCACTGATAAAGAAGGTGTATTCCACACCGAGTGGCTGGATTAATCTGATTTAACTCAGTCATGTAGCGAAGCCCGGTGAACATCACCGGGCTTTTTTTATGTGTAATACCCTGCATTACCTCGGCTGATTCAACCGACACGCTAGAGCGCAGCATAAACCACTGTATTTATGCCTTTCTGTAGCCAGCCATACGCCTTGACATCAACTCGGCATACGAGGTAAAACCCCCAAAAGTTGCTTATTGCGGTGGGGCGGTAGTCGCTCCCGGACACTTAATCTAAAGAAGTTAACTCAATGAAAATAACAATCTCCGGAACAGGTTATGTGGGTCTCTCAAACGGGATCCTGATCGCGCAACACCACGAAGTGGTCGCACTGGATATCGTGCAGGCCAAAGTTGATATGCTGAACCAGAAGATCTCTCCCATCGTGGATAAAGAGATCCAGGAGTACCTGAGCAACAAGCCGTTGAACTTCCGGGCCACCACGGACAAAGTTGATGCCTACACCGGGGCCGATTTTGTCATCATCGCCACGCCAACCGACTACGATCCGAAGACGAACTACTTCAATACTTCAAGCGTTGAGGCGGTGATCAAGGACGTGACGGCAATCAATCCGAATGCCGTGATGATCATCAAATCGACCATTCCTGTTGGCTTCACTCAGTCGATTAAAGAAGAGCTGGGTATCGATAATGTCATCTTCTCACCCGAGTTTCTGCGTGAGGGCAGGGCATTGTACGATAACCTGCACCCATCCCGTATTGTTATCGGTGAGCGCTCAGAGCGTGCGGAACGCTTTGCTGCGCTGCTCCAGGAAGGCGCAATCAAAAAGGACATTGACGTGCTGTTCACGGATGCGACAGAAGCTGAAGCCATTAAACTCTTTGCTAACACCTATCTGGCTATGCGTGTTGCCTATTTTAACGAGCTGGACAGCTACGCAGAGAGCCTTGGGTTGAATACCCGTCAGATCATCGAAGGCGTGTGCCTCGACCCGCGTATCGGCAACCATTATAACAATCCGTCCTTCGGTTATGGCGGCTATTGCCTGCCGAAAGACACCAAGCAGCTGCTGGCTAACTATCAATCCGTACCAAACAATTTAATCTCTGCCATTGTGGATGCTAACCGGACGCGTAAGGACTTCATCGCCGACTCCATTCTGGCGCGTCACCCGAAAGTGGTGGGCGTGTACCGTCTGATCATGAAGAGCGGCTCGGATAACTTCCGTGCCTCCTCCATTCAGGGGATCATGAAGCGTATTAAGGCTAAGGGCGTACAGGTTATTATTTATGAACCGGTGATGAAAGAGGATGAATTCTTCCATTCACGTGTGGTTCGCGATCTGGAGGCCTTCAAAAAAGAGGCGGATGTGATCATCTCCAACCGGATGGCGGAAGAGCTCTCTGACGTGGCGGATAAGGTCTATACCCGCGATCTGTTTGGTAGCGACTGATACAGCAGTTAAAAAAGCCCGGCATTATCGCCGGGCTTTTTCTTATACCTTGTAAAATCCGCGGTACCAGTCAACGAAGTTTTTCACGCCATCCTTCACCGAAGTCTGCGGTTTAAAGCCGATGACCTCATACAGGGCGGAGGTATCCGCGCTGGTCTCCAGCACGTCGCCAGGCTGAATCGGCATCATGTTTTTGTCAGCTTCAATGCCTAACGCCTCCTCCAGCGCCGTAATGTAGTCCATCAGTTCGACAGGGGAGCTATTACCAATGTTATAAACGCGATACGGCGCGGAACTGGTGGCAGGAGAGCCAGACTCAACCGCCCATTCACTGTCTGCCTGAGGGATCACATCCTGCAGGCGAACAATGGCTTCAGCAATATCATCGATATAGGTGAAGTCGCGCTTCATCTTACCGAAGTTATAAACGTCAATACTTTTGCCTTCCACCATAGCTTTGGTGAACTTAAACAGCGCCATATCCGGACGACCCCACGGCCCATAAACGGTAAAGAAACGCAGACCGGTCGTTGGCAGCCCGTAAAGATGGGAGTAGGTGTGGGACATCAGTTCGTTGGCTTTTTTGGTCGCAGCGTAGAGCGATACCGGGTGGTCAACGGAATCATCGGTCGAGAAAGGCATTTTGCGGTTCAGGCCATAGACCGAACTTGATGATGCGTACAGCAGGTGCTGGACTTTATTGTGACGGCAGCCTTCCAGTACGTTCAGATGACCGACCAGGTTAGCTTCTGCGTAGGCGTGTGGATTATCCAGGGAGTAGCGTACGCCTGCCTGCGCGGCGAGATGAATGACGCGATCGAATTTTTCAGCGGCGAAGAGGGCCGCCATACCGTCGCGATCGGCCAGTTCAAGCTTATGGAAGCTAAAGTTCGCGGAGGTGAGCAGATCAAGACGCGCCTGCTTCAGGTTCACATCGTAATAGTCATTGAGGTTGTCGATACCCACAACCTGATGTCCGGCATCCAGGAGCCGCTTGCTGACATGAGCGCCGATAAAGCCTGCTGCGCCAGTGACCAGAAATTTCATAACTGTCCTCATCTGTTACTCATCATGTCCGGTGCGTTAAATACCGGATTTGCGGTATGATAACGCGATGCGCAGGGTAACCAAACATCATATTTTCGTTATGCCTCATCGGATTCCTATAGAAAATCCGAAAACAATCGATAAACTATATCTGAAACTTTATTATTTGCGCTTTTTGGCCTTCTAAGGATTATATGACGCACAACAACAATAACGCGGTCATGCGAAGCAATGACCCTGAACAGATTGATTTGATGGATCTTTTGGTGCAGCTGTGGCGTGGGAAATGGCTTATTGCTGTGTTTGTCTCCATCGCCCTTGTGATTGCCGGCCTGTACTTGGCCTTTGCCAAAGAGAAGTGGACCTCTACCGCGATCATCACCCAACCTGATGCAGCCCAAATTGGCAGTTACAGTAACGCGCTTAATATCCTTTATGGTAGTAATGCGCCGAAACTCACTGAGATTCAGGCAAGCGTAATCACGCGTTATAACGCCTCCTTCTCCGCATTATCCCAGACGCTGGAAAACGGTGCTGTCCCGGAAACGCTGACTATCGAGCCTACCGTTAAAGGCCAGGAGATGCCTCTAAGTATTAAATATGTGGGCAACTCGGCTGAAGCGGCGCAAAAGCAGGTGGCGCAATATATTCAGCAGATTGATGAACTAATTCAAAAAGAGCTTGAAGTTGATCTTAACGATAACATCAAGCAGCAGGTCACCAGCTTGAACGATGTGCTGGGTAACCAGCAGACCATTGCTCAGGAACAAAAAGACCTGCGAATCAGACAGATCACGGAAGCCCTGAAGTATGCTGAAGCGGCCAACATTACCACGCCAAAAATCCAGCAAACCCAGGATGTTACTCAGGAAACAATGTTCCTGTTAGGTACCGAAGCGTTGCAATCTATGATCGCTCATGAATCTTCGCGTCCGCTAACGTTGTCCGACAGCTACTATCAGAACAAACAGAAACTGCTCGATATTCAGAAACTAAAGATCGATCCGACTACCATCCATGCCTATCGCTATGTGATGAAGCCGGACCTGCCGATCCGCCGTGACAGTCCTAAACGTTCGCTGGTGCTTGTTCTGGCGGTACTGCTGGGCGGGATTGTCGGCTCCGGCATCGTGTTAGGACGTAATGCCCTACGCAATTATCAGAGCAGGGCGTAACAGCTAAAAAAACCGGGTTTCCCCGGTTTTTTTATTTGTGCCGCTGGCGCAGATTCTCAATCACCGTCGTTAAGTCCAGATCTTGATCCTGGAGCAGCACCAGCAGGTGATACATCAGGTCAGAGGCTTCATTGGTTAGTTCAGCCCGGTCGTTCACGGTGGCGGCCAGGGCTGTCTCAACGCCTTCTTCACCCACTTTCTGCGCGATGCGCTTAGTGCCGCTGGCATAGAGCTTCGCGGTATAGGAGCTTTGCGGGTCGGCCGTTTTGCGTTCGGCCAGCAGTTGCTCCAGCTGGTACAGGAACAGCCACTGGTGGCTGGCGTCGCCAAAGCAGCTGCTGGTGCCCAGGTGGCAGGTTGGTCCGATAGGGTTTACCAGCACCAGCAGGGTATCGTTATCGCAGTCCGGGGTGATGCTGACCACATTGAGAAAATGGCCGGAGGTTTCACCTTTAGTCCACAACCGCTGTTTGGTGCGTGAGAAGAAAGTCACTTTGCCGCTATCGACGGTCTTCGCCAGGGCGTCCTGATTCATATAGCCCAGCATCAGTACTTCACCGGACACCGCGTGCTGCACCACCACCGGCATCAGGCCGTCGGTTTTTTCCCAGTCCAGCTGCGCACGTTGTTGCTCTGTTAACATACCCTAATCTCCACGCCCTGATTCGCCAGGAACGTTTTTAACTCACCAATATTGATAATCTGCTTGTGGAATACCGAGGCCGCCAGCGCGCCGTCAACATCGGCATCACGGAAAGCTTCCAGGAAGTGCTCCATCGTGCCTGCGCCACCCGAGGCAATCAGCGGCACATGGCAGACGGCGCGCATCTTTTTCAGCTGCTCGAGGTCATAACCGTTGCGCACGCCGTCCTGGTTCATCATATTCAGGACAATCTCCCCCGCACCGCGCTTCTGCACTTCCTGTACCCACTCCAGTGTCTCCCACTGAGTCACGCGGGTACGGCTCTCATCGCCGGTGTACTGGTTAACGTGGTATTTGCCGGTGGCTTCATCAAACCAGGTGTCGATGCCGACCACAATGCACTGTACGCCAAAGCGATCCGCCAGACGGGTAATCAGTTCGGGATCGGCCAGGGCAGGGGAGTTGATGGAGATCTTATCGGCGCCAAAGGAGAGAATTTTGGCCGCATCGTCCGCCGATTTAATTCCACCCGCCACGCAGAAAGGAATATCGATCACTTCCGCCACGCGCGCCACCCAGCTTTTATCCACCACGCGGCCATCGCTGGACGCGGTGATATCGTAAAAGACCAGCTCGTCAGCCCCTTCTTCCGCATAGCGTTTTGCGAGGGGAACGATATCGCCGATGATCTCGTGGTTGCGGAACTGCACGCCTTTCACGACCTGACCATCCCGCACGTCGAGACAAGGAATTATCCGTTTTGCCAGCATTGAATCGCCTCCATCACAGTAAATTTTTCTTCCAGCAGGGCGCGACCAACGATAACCCCACGAACGCCCGTCCCGCGCAGGGCCGCGATATCATTTATATCACCAATGCCGCCTGAGGACTGGAACGCCACCTGCGGATAACGGGCGCACACCTCTTCGTACAGCGACACGTTGGAACCCGCCAGGGTGCCGTCGCGGGAGATATCGGTGCATAAAACATGCTTCAGGCCCACCGGCAGGTAGAGATCGACCAGCGCCTCCAGCGTCACCCCAGAGTTCTCCTGCCAGCCGCTGACCGCAACCTGTTTTTGACCCTGGTCATCGATACGCACATCCAGCGCCAGCACCAGCGCGTCGGCACCGAAGCGCCTGAACCAGCCTTTTACCGTCTCGGGATCGTTCACCGCGGTGGAGCCGACCACCACGCGCGCCACGCCCGCGTCGAGCAGCGCCGCCACATCTTCTTCGGTACGCACGCCGCCGCCAACCTGCACCGGAACATTAACGCCCGCGACCAGTTTTTTCAGCAGTGGGATCTGGCGTCTGGCCGGTTCTTTCGCCCCGGTGAGATCAACCAGGTGCAGCACCTCGGCGCCCTGGGCGGCATAGTCCTGCAGTCGGGGCAGCGGATCGTTGCCATAGTCGCGTTGCTGGCCGTAATCGCCCTGGTGCAGACGGACAACCGTGCCGTCAATTAAATCTAAAGCAGGAATAATCATCACATCTCCAGGAAGTTTTTCAGCAGCTGCGCGCCTGCGGCACCGGAGCGCTCCGGGTGAAACTGCACGCCGTAGAAGTTATCTTTCTGCACTGCGGCGGTGAAGGGCTCGCCGTAATGACACTGAGCGATAGTGTGTGTGTTCACCGGCATTGCGTAGCTGTGCACGAAATAGAAGTACGCCCCGTCCTCAATACCACGGAACAGGCGATCGCCCGCTTTCGGGTAGACGCGGTTCCAGCCCATGTGCGGCAGAGGTAAACCGTGATCGGTCATTTTCGGCACGTCTTCATCAATAATGCCCAGCAGGTCCACGCCGTTGGACTCTTCACTGCGGCGGCCCAGCAGCTGCATGCCCAGACAAATTCCCAGCACCGGCTGGGTACAGGCCTTAATCAGCTCGACCAGCTCACGCTGGTGGATCTGATCCATCGCCGCCTGTGCCGTACCGACGCCCGGTAAAAAGAGTTTACTGGCGCGCAGTACCACATCCGGATCGCGGCTAACCAGCGGCTCGTAGCCATGGCGGGCAATGGCTGATTTTACGGAGTTAAGGTTGGCGCAACCGGTATCGAGGATCACCACGTTCATCACAGCACTCCTTTCGACGACGGCAGGGTATCGCCTTCCACGCGAATGGCCTGGCGCAGGGTGCGGCCAAAGGCCTTAAAGAGGCTCTCCACGCGGTGGTGATCGTTCTTACCTTTGGTTTTCAGGTGCAGCGTCAGGCCCATGGCGTAGGAGAGGGAGCGGAAGAAGTGCTCAACCATCTCGGTGCTCAGGTCGCCTACGCGCTGGTAGGTAAAGTCAGCTTTATATTCCAGGTGCGGACGGCCAGAGATATCCAGCGCGCAGCGCGCCAGGCACTCATCCATCGGCAGCACAAAGCCAAAGCGGTTAATCCCGCGCTTGTCACCCAGCGCGAGCTTCAGCGCTTCGCCCAGCGCCAGGCCGGTATCTTCCACGGTGTGGTGATCGTCAATGTAGAGATCGCCTTTCACGCCGATCTCCATACGGAATCCGCCGTGGGTAGCGATCTGATCCAGCATATGATCGAAAAAGCCCACGCCGGTGTGGATTTTGCTGCCGCCTTCGCGATCCAGCCAGACCTTAACGTCGATCTGCGTCTCTTTGGTATTACGCTCCACGTGGGAGAAACGATCGCGTTTGGTCAGCTGCTCGCCAATCATCGCCCAGTTCAGGGCGTCACGGTGATAGCGCAGGCCCGTAATTCCCATATTAGCGGCCAGTTCTATGTCGGTAGCGCGATCGCCAATCACGTAGCTGTTGGCTTTATCCAGCGCCGCTTCGGCCAGATACTGCTCGACCAGCTTCACTTTCGGCTTACGGCAGTCGCAATTATCAGCGGGTAAATGCGGGCAAATCAACACTTCATCAAAGGCGACGCCCTGTGAGGTCAGGATCTGCATCATCAGATCGTGCGGGCCGTCAAAATCGGCCTGCGGGAAGCTGTCGGTGCCCAGACCGTCCTGGTTGGTGATCATTACCAGCTTAAAACCGGCTTTTTGCAGCTTAAGCAGCACCGGAATGACATCGGCTTCAAACGCCAGCTTGTCGAAACGATCGACCTGAAAATCCGAGGGTGGTTCCGAAATAATGGTGCCGTCACGATCGATAAAGAGGTACTTCTGGCTCATACTTTCTCCGCATTCAGGGCGTCGATAACGCGCTGGCTCTCTTCACGGGTACCCACGGTAATGCGTAAGCAGCCACTCAAAGAGGGTTGTTTGTTCTGGTCTCTAAGGATAATGCCCTGATCCCACAAAGATTTAAATACTGCACTCGAGGCGGTAAAACGCGCCAGAATATAGTTGGTTTCTGAGTCGAAAACCTGTTCAACGCAGGCAATGGTTTTAAGTGCGCTGACCAGATACTGACGCTCGTCAACGATCTGCGCCACGCGGCTGCGCATGGCCGTAATGCCGTCTGCCGACAGCGCCTGCGCGGCGATATCCGCCACTGGCGTCGAGAGCGGATAAGGCGCAATCACCTTCATCAGCAGATCGATCACCTCTTTATTCGCCAGGGTAAAGCCACAGCGCAACCCGGCCAGAGCAAACGCTTTTGAGAGGGTTCGCAGGATCACCAGGTGCGGATACTCTGCCAGCCAGCCGGCGAGCGTCGCCTGGGGGCAAAACTCGATATAGGCTTCATCGGCGACCACCAGGGCTTTGCCGCGGGTCATCTCCAGCAGGGCGCGAATATCCTGGGGATTAATCAGCTGGCCGGTGGGGTTATTCGGGCTGCAGACAAAGACCACCTTCACGCCGTCGAGATTATCGGCAATACCCTGTAAATCAAGCTGCCAATTTTCCAGAGTTGGCACTTTACGTAGCTCAACGTTGAAGGTTTCGGCGCTGACGCTGTACATGCCGTAGGTCGGCGGGCAGTAGAGCACTGCGTCTTTACCCGGCTCGCAGAAGGCGCGGATCAGCAGTTCGATGCCTTCATCCGCACCGCGGCTCACCAGCACCTGCTCCGGTTTTACACCAGCGTAGGCCGCATAGTTTTCAATCACCGCTTTCGGCTGACACTCCGGGTAGCGGTTCAGCGTCTGCTGGGTCAGCTCAAAGGCGACAGGCTTCGGAAATTCATTGGCATTCAGCCAGACATCGCCATTGCCCCCCAGGCGGCGGGCAGACTGATACGGGGTCAGGGCGCGAACGTTGTCGCGGGCTAACTCTTCAATACTCATGCTTGCTCCTTCAGGGCGGCAACGCGCAGCGTCACGGCATTTTTGTGGGCGGTCAGGCGTTCAGCGGCGGCCAGGGTTTCAATCGTCGCGGCAAGAGAGGCAAAGCCCTCGCGGGAGAGTTCCTGCACGGTCATACGCTTCTGGAAATCCGCCAGCCCCAGGCTGGAGCAGGTGGCGGTATAACCGTATGTCGGCAGCACGTGGTTCGTTCCGGAAGCGTAATCCCCTGCGGACTCCGGGGACCAGTCCCCAAGGAATACCGAACCGGCGCTGGTGATGCTGTCGACCAGCTCACGGGCGTTGCGGGTCTGAATGATCAGGTGCTCCGGGCCATAGAGATTAGAGATGGCGATGCACTGGTCCAGATCCCGGGCGACAATCAGGCGGCTGGCAGAGAGCGCCTGACGGGCAGTCTCTGCCCGGGGCAGATCCGCGAGCTGACGTTCTACGGCTTCACCCACTCGTTTTGCCATATCTGCATCCGGTGTCAGCAGGATAACCTGTGAATCCGGGCCGTGCTCGGCCTGGGAGAGCAGATCGGAAGCGACAAAATCCGGGGTCGCGCCGCTGTCTGCAATCACCAGTACCTCCGACGGACCGGCTGGCATATCGATGGCCGCACCGTCCAGCCGCTGGCTGACCTGGCGCTTGGCTTCGGTGACGAAGGCGTTGCCCGGGCCGAAGATTTTATCCACGCGCGGAACGGACTCCGTCCCCAGCGCCAGCGCCGCAATAGCCTGCGCCCCGCCGACGTTGAAGATCTCCTGTACCCCGCACAGCTGCGCGGCATAGAGGATTTCATCGGCAATCGGTGGCGGAGAGCAGAGCACCACTTTACGGCAACCGGCGATACGGGCAGGGGTCGCCAGCATCAACACGGTAGAGAAGAGCGGAGCGGAGCCACCCGGAATATACAAGCCCACCGAGTCGACCGGACGGGTCACCTGCTGGCAGCGTACGCCGGGCAGGGTTTCCACATCGACGGTTTGTAGCTTTTGCGCAGTGTGGAAGGTATCAATGTTCTGTACCGCGACAGCCATCGCCTGCCTTAACTCATCGCTCAGACGCGCTGCGGCCTCGGTAATCTCCTGCTCGCTGACCTTCAGCGCCGCGACGTCGGTTTTATCAAACTTAGCGCTGTACTCCCGCAGGGCGTCGTCGCCTCGGGTTTTCACATTTTCCAGAATCTCCGCCACGGTGCGGGTAATGCTCTGTGACGCGGAGATAGCCGGGCGCATCAGCAGGGCGCGCTGCTGTTCCGCGCTACAGGTGTTCCAGTCGATCACGGTGTTAAAGCTCATGGTTGTTACTCCATCATCTTCTCAATCGGCAACACCAGGATAGAGCTGGCCCCCAGCGCTTTCAGTTTTTCCATAGTTTCCCAGAACAGGGTTTCGCTGCTGACCATGTGCATCGCCACGCGCTGCTGATCCCCTGCCAGCGGCAGAATAGTAGGGCGTTCAGCGCCCGGCAGCAGGGCAATCACTTCATCCAGGCGTTCGGTAGGCGCATGCATCATGATGTACTTAGATTCACGGGCCTGGATCACACCCTGAATACGGGTCAGCAGACGGTCAATCAGCTGCTGCTTGGCTTCCGGCATTTCGCCGTCGCGCTGGATCAGACAGGCTTTGGAGCGGTAGATCACTTCCACTTCGCGCAGGCCGTTCGCTTCAAGCGTGGCGCCCGTGGAAACCAGATCGCAAATTGCATCAGCCAGACCGGCACGCGGCGCAACTTCAACAGAACCATTCAGCAGACAGGATTTAAACTGCACGCCCTTCTGATCGAGGTAGCGCTTCAGCAGGTGAGGGTAGGAGGTGGCAATTCGCTTGCCGTTCAGGGAAGCCGGGCCGTCCCACGGTTCGTCAGCCGCGGTGGCCAGCGACAGGCGGCAGCCGCCAAAATCCAGACGGCGCAGCGTGAAGTAGCGCGGATCTTCGCCCTGGGCGCGGCGGGTCAGCAGCTCTTCTTCCAGCACGTTTTCGCCAATGATGCCCAGATCCACCACGCCGTCCATCACCAGGCCCGGAATGTCATCGTCACGCACGCGCAGAATATCAATCGGCATATTCTCTGCCAGCGCAATCAGACGCTGCGTGTGCAGGTTAATTTTTATGCCACAGCGCGCCAGCAGTTCGCGTGAATCGTCGCTAAGACGACCTGATTTCTGCATAGCTATGCGTAAACGTGAATTATCTAACATTGTCGGTTCCTCATGATCCTGTTGTAACTTGCCTGAACACGGTCCAAAAAAAAGCCCCCGGAAGATGATCTTCCGGGGGCTTTTTCTTGCGTTCATGCACCACTGGAAGATCTAACTGTCTTCCAGCACACATCGCCTGAAAGACTAGTCAGGATGATGGTGATGATGGTGGTGTTTAAATTGAACGCGTGTCATAAAATTCTCGATGAATGCTTATTCATGTGATGTCGTTTAACCTAAACCACTTGCGCTATATAAAGCAAGGGCTTTTTTTAATCATTAAATGATTTCATATTAGCGCTATCAATTGTCAGTTCAGCGTGGCTGGCGTAGCCTTACAGCAGAGGCGTAATAGTCAGGAGAAAACGCATGAAAAAGGTCGCAATTGTCGGTCTGGGATGGCTTGGAATGCCGCTGGCTATGTCGTTACAGGCGCGGGGCTGGCACGTCACTGGCAGCAAAACCACCGCAGATGGCGTCGAGGCGGCGCGGATGTGCGGTATTGAGAGCGTTGAGTTGCGCCTTGAGCCGGAACTGGTATGCGACGCCGATGACCTGGACGCTCTGATGAATGTGGATGCGCTGGTATTAACGCTGCCGGCACGTCGCACCGGTCCGGGTGAAACCTATTATTTGCAGGCGGTGCAGGAAATTGTCGACAGCGCGCTGGCACACCATATTCCGCGCATTATTTTCACCAGCTCAACCTCGGTATATGGCGATGTCGAAGGTGCCGTCAAAGAAAATATGCCGCGCCAGCCGGTAACCTCCAGCGGGCGTGTTTTAAAAGAGCTGGAGGACTGGCTGCATAATTTACCCGGCACCCAGGTGGATATATTACGCCTTGCGGGGCTGGTTGGGCCTGGCCGTCATCCGGGGCGCTTTTTTGCCGGAAAATCAGCGCCTGACGGACAACATGGCGTCAATCTGGTACACCTTGAAGATGTTATTGGTGCGATTACTCTGCTATTACAGGCTCCAAAGGGCGGGCACATCTATAATATATGTGCGCCCTCTCATCCGACACGCAGTACATTCTATCCGGTGATGGCTCGTCAGCTTGGCCTGGCACCACCGCACTTTCACGATGCCCCTGGAGAGGGGAAGGGCAAATTGATTGATGGGAACCGCATCTGTCATGAACTGGGATTTGAGTATCTCTTTCCCGATCCGCTGGTTATGCCTATGGAGTAACGCCGCTGGCGGAGCGTAAGCGCACCACAAGGGGGTGAGCATGAAACCGCTGCTGGATGTCCTAATCATCCTCGATGCCCTGGAAAAAGAGGGGAGCTTTGCTGCGGCGTCGGCGAAGCTCTTTAAAACGCCCTCCGCCCTCAGTTATACCGTTCATAAGCTTGAAAGCGACCTCAACATTCAGATCCTCGACCGTACCGGCCACCGGGCGCGCTTTACCCGCACCGGAAAAATGCTGCTGGAAAAAGGGCGGGAAGTGCTGCATTCAGTACGCGAGCTGGAAAAGCAGGCCGTCAAACTGCATCAGGGCTGGGAAAATGAGCTGGTAATCGGCGTAGACGACACCTTTCCCTTTTCACTGCTCTCGCCGCTGATTGAAGCCTTCTATCAGCGACACAGCGTTACCCGGCTTAAGTTTATCAACGGCGTCCTCGCGGGCTCGTGGGAAGCGCTGGTGCAGGGGCGGGCAGATATCGTCGTCGGCGCATTACACGAGCCGCCCCAGCTCAGTGAATTTGGTTTTGCCTGTCTGGGGCAGCTCGAACAGGTCTTCGTCATTGCCCCGCACCATCCTTTAGCCCAGGAGCCAGAGCCAATTAACCGTCGGGTCATTAAAAGCTACCGTGCCATCGTGGTGGGCGACAGCGCTTTGCCTGGCTGCACCGCGTCATCGCAGCTGCTCGACGATCAGGAAGCCATTACCGTTTTCGATTTTAAAACCAAACTGGAACTGCAAATAAGCGGCTTAGGCTGCGGTTACCTTCCGCGTTATTTAGCTCAGCGTTTTATCGAAAGTGGGGCGTTAATTGAGAAGCAGGTGATGGCGCAATCCAGTTATGATTCAGTATGGATAGGCTGGAATGAACAGACTGCCGGCCTCGCCAGTGCCTGGTGGCGGCAGGAAATTTTAGCAAATAGTGCTATTGCTGCTGTTTATGCCCAAAGCGAAGCCGGAAAATCAAGCAATTAGTATGAATTATTGTTTCAAATTGCCGTCGCACCCTTGCCTTTTCGCCTCAAACCAGGGCAAAATGCGCCGCTGCAAACATATAAATAATCGACGATATAAAAGGCGTCGGTTATTTTTTTTTGCATGTAAGAAAATCATTTAAATCCAAGAGGCCGGGCTTCGTACCGGATAGATATTTACTAAAATCCGACAGTTGTTGTCGCTGAGGAAGAAAGAAATGGGGCAATCATTCGCTTACGTGGCGGTATTCACCGTAAAGGAGAATAACTATGTCGCATAACGCAACTCCAAAAACCTCTCGCGTGGAATTACGTAAAACGCTTACGTTGATTCCGGTTGTTATGATGGGCCTTGCCTATATGCAGCCGATGACGCTGTTTGATACATTCGGTATCGTATCAGGCCTCACTGACGGTCACGTTGCAACGGCGTATGCTTTTGCGCTGGTCGCGATCCTCTTTACTGCGCTGAGCTACGGCAAGCTGGTTCGCCGCTTCCCGTCCGCAGGCTCTGCGTACACCTATGCTCAGAAGTCCATTAGCCCGGCTGTTGGCTTTATGGTGGGCTGGTCATCACTGCTGGACTACCTGTTCATGCCGATGATCAACATTCTGCTGGCAAAAATTTACTTCGAAGCGCTGGTGCCTTCCGTGCCGTCGTGGATCTTCGTTGTGGCGCTGGTGGCCTTTATGACCATCTCTAACCTGCGCAGCATCAAGACCGTTGCCAACTTCAACACCCTGATCGTTATCCTGCAGATGGCGATTGTGGCGGTCATTGTCGGTCTGATCATCTACGGCGTTTCTCACGGTGAAGGTGCGGGTACGCTGGTAAGCTCACGTCCGTTCTGGTCTGAAGATGCGCATGTTGTGCCAATGATCACCGGTGCGACGATCCTCTGCTTCTCGTTCCTGGGCTTCGATGGTATCTCTTCTCTGTCTGAAGAGACGAAAGACGCAGAGCGTGTCATCCCGCGCGCTATCTTCCTGACGGCGCTGCTGGGCGGCATCATCTTTATCGGTGCGTCTTACTTCCTGCAGCTCTACTTCCCGGATATCTCTCGCTTCAAAGATCCGGACGCGTCACAGCCAGAAATCATGCTCTATGTTGCGGGTAAAACCTTCCAGTGGGGCGTGCTGATCTTCTCCAGCGTTACCGTACTGGCATCCGGCATGGCGGCGCACGCGGGCGTTTCTCGTCTGATGTATGTCATGGGCCGCGACGGCGTATTCCCGACGCGCTTCTTCGGTTATGTTCATCCGAAATGGCGTACCCCAGCATGGAACGTGCTGCTGGTCGGTGCGATTGCGCTGCTGGCGATTAACTTTGACCTGGTTACCGCTACCGCCCTGATTAACTTCGGTGCGCTGGTTGCCTTTACCTTTGTTAACCTCTCCGTGATCTCGCAGTTCTGGATCCGTGAGAAGCGCAACAAAACGCTGAAAGACCACTTCAACTATCTGCTTCTGCCGGTCTGTGGCGCGCTGACCGTGGGTGCGCTGTGGATCAACCTGGAAGAGAGCTCCATGGTTCTGGGTCTGATCTGGGGTGGTATTGGTCTGGTTTACCTGGCATGTGTGACTAAAAGCTTCCGCAACCCGGTACCGCAGTACGAAGACGTCGCCTGATTAATAGACCACAAAACCCGTAGGCCCGCGCCAGCGTAGTGCCGACGGGCAAAAAAAAGCCGGAGACATCGCCTCCGGCTTTTTTGCTTTCTCAGGTCACACTATCTCCTGCGCATACTGATACAGCGCTTTCAACAGTGCCTGCTTCTCCGCATTGCCTTCATACTCACCGTAGAGCATCTCCAGCTCCTGGGCATAAGCCTGTAAATACTCCGGCGTAAAGACGTTACGGCGATGCTGCAACCAGCGCTCCTGCTCGGCCTCATCCAGCGTGCCGGGGAAATTTCGCGCGCGGTAGTTAAACATCAGCTTCCTGATACGCTCATCCACAAAGGTAATGTCCAGTGCGGGCAGGTTGCGGGGATCGGTCTGCAAAACGATGTTCATGGCATTGCGGTCCGCATCGCTGAAAAAGCCGTTATAGAGCTGGGCATCGACATTCTCAGAAGGAATAAATGGTTCCGCTTCAGCGAAGATCGCCACCGCTTTTTCCCGCACCTGCGGGTTTTCCCGCAGCAGCTTCAGGTTAGCCAGGCAGCGTTGACGATCGATGCCCAACCGCTCGGCATCGATCGGGCGCAGGGTGTTGGCTGGCGCCAGCACCGGACACTTATTGATATGCACCAGCTTCACCGGTACGGCGGCATCGTCACCCAGCGCCTCTTTCGGCGTATACAAACGCTCGCGAAGCTGGTCGCTGTCGAGCGTCAGCAGCGGGGTAATATCGCCAGCCAGATCCACCATAATCACCGCGTTGCGGTTGTCCGGATGCCAGGCCAGCGGGGCGACCCAGCTGGTGTTGCCTCGCCAGGCGCCAAACATCCCGGAGATGTGCATCAGCGGTTTCATCTGCGGCACATCAATCAGAGTGGTTAATTTTTGCTTGCTGCGATGGCTTAGCAGATATTCAAACAGCTTCGGCTGTCGGGTCTTAACCAGCTTCGCCATCGCAATGGTGGCATACACATCCGCCATGGCATCATGGGCATTACTGTGTTCAATGCCGTTCGCGCGGGTCAGATGCTCCAGACGGAAGCTGGGCAGCCCGTCGTCGTTTTCCGGCCAGTTAATCCCCTCCGGACGCAGGGCGTAGCAGGCGCGCATCACGTCGAGCAGATCCCAGCGCGAATTACGGTTTTGCCAGCTCCAGGCGTAGGGATCGTAGAAGTTACGGTAAAAAATATGGCGGGTTACTTCATCATCGAAGCGCACGTTGTTGTAGCCCACCACGCAGGTGTTGGGCACGGTGAACAGGTCGTGAATGCGACGGGCAAACTCCGCCTCATTCACCCCTTTCTCGCGGGCCTCCTGCGGCGTAATACCGGTCACCATCACCGCCCCCGGCTGGGGTAAATAGTCATCGGCCGGTTTGCAATAGAATACCTCCGGCTCGCCAATAACGTTGAAATCCGCATCGGTGCGGATGGCAGCAAACTGGGCAGGGCGATCCAGCGAAGGGCTGGTGCCGAAGGTTTCGTAATCGTGGAATAAAAAAGTCGGGCGCGCGGCGGAGTCAGACACCAGTAATACCATCCTGTTTATGAGTGACACTGCTATGGTAAACCATCCGGCCAGGCACGCCGAAGAAAAAGCGCTGCCCACCTGCAAATTTGCGACCTGGTATCCGGGAAAAACATGCGTGCTGTCACATTTTTTTGCAATTATTCCAGGTATCCAGCGGGAAACTTCCGTAAAAAGGGCAACGATTTTAAATGACCTGAGGATATACCGTTGAAACGCCGTCTGTTTATTGCTGTTTCTTTACTCACTTTGAGCATTTCATCCGCGCTGGCTGCCGACCCGATTAATTATGCGCCGCAGCCGCCAGCTATCCAGGCGGGTTCCTGGGTGCTGATGGACTATACGACGGGACAAATTTTAACGGCGAGCAACGAACATCAGCAGCGCAATCCGGCCAGCCTGACCAAGCTGATGACCGGCTATGTGGTTGACCGCGCGATCGACAGCCATCGCATTACGCCGGACGATATGGTGACCGTAGGCCAGGACGCGTGGGCCAAAGGGAACCCGGTTTTTAACGGCTCCTCGCTAATGTTTTTGAAAGCGGGTGAACGGGTCTCCGTGCGCGACCTCAGCCGCGGACTGATTGTCGATTCCGGGAATGACGCCTGCGTGGCGCTGGCCGATTACGTGGCGGGCGGACAGCCGCAGTTCGTCAATATGATGAATGATTACGTTAAAAAGCTGAATTTGCGCGACACCCACTTTGAAACGGTACATGGTCTCGATGCGCCGGGCCAGCACAGCTCCGCTTACGATCTGGCGGTGCTCTCCCGCGCCATCATCCACGGCGAGCCGGCGTTTTACCATATGTACAGTGAAAAGAGCCTGACCTGGAACGGTATCACCCAGCAGAACCGGAACGGTCTGCTGTGGGACAAGTCGCTCAGCGTGGATGGCCTGAAAACCGGACACACCTCTGGCGCCGGCTTTAACCTGATCGCCTCTGCTGTTGACGGTGAGCGCCGTCTGATTGCTGTCGTCATGGGGGCTGAAAGCCCAAAAGGCCGCGAGGATCAGGCGCGCAAACTGCTCCACTGGGGCCAGCAGAATTTCGATACCGTGCAGATCCTGCGTAACGGTAAGCAGGTGGGCAACGAGCGCATCTGGTACGGCGATAAAGAGCGTATCTCGTTAGGTACCGATCGGGACTTCTGGCTGGCACTGCCAAAGGCGGAGCTGCCGAACATCAAGGCGAAGTATGTCCTGGATAAGAAAGAGCTCGAAGCACCGATTGCCGCCCATCAGCGGGTCGGGGAGATCGAACTGTACGATCGCGATAAAGTGGTAGCCCACTGGCCGCTGGTGACGCTGGAGAATGTGGGTAAAGGCGGGATGTTCTCGCGGCTGAGCGACTATCTGCACCATAAGGCGTAGCGCCTGGAGGAGCAGGCTGGCGACAGTGCGAGCCTGCTCCCATAATAGACAGGTCATTATTGTTAAACCGCTTTTTTCTGCATTACAGTGTATGTATATACAGTAAACAATCGGAGGCAGCATGGACTACAGCATCACGCACCAGAATAAACGCAAAATTGCCGGTTTTCATATGGTTGGCCCGTGGGAGCAAACCGTTAAGCAGGGTTTTGAACAACTGATGATGTGGGTAGAGGGGCGTCAGATCCAGCCGCTGGAGTGGGTGGCGGTCTATTATGATAACCCTGACGAAGTGCCTGCCGAAAAACTACGCTGCGACACGGTTGTCACCGTGCCGGACGATTTTGTTATCCCTCCCAACAGTGAAGGGGTGATCCTGACCGAAGTGGCGGCAGGCGACTACGCGGTGGCGACGGCCCGCGTTGAGAACCATGATTTCGCCACGCCGTGGAATCGGTTTTTCGACAGTCTGCTTGAGGATGTCGATTACCAGATCGCGCCAAAAGCCTGTTTTGAACGTTATCTGAATGATGGGAATGTCGACGGCTACTGGGATATTGAGATGTTTATTCCGGTACAGAGCCGCATGGCATAACGGTTCCTTAATGCCCACACTTAACAGGGTTTTTCTGCCGGGGAGCACAACTCCGGCAGAAAACGCAGTACAATCAGGGTTTGCCGTAAAGCTGGAGAGCGTGTGCGCCCCGACAAATCTCTAACGCCTTTTGAAATTCGACTGTATCGTCATTACCGCATCGTACATGGATGCCGTATCGCGCTGGCGTTTATCCTCACTTTTTTACTGGTGCGTCTGCTGGCCGTGCCGGAAGGGACATGGCCGCTGATCACCCTGGTGGTCATCATGGGGCCGATCTCCTTTTGGGGGAACGTCGTTCCGCGCGCGTATGAGCGCATTGGCGGCACCATTCTGGGCTCGGCAATGGGGTTAATTGCCCTGAAACTGGAGCTTATCTCTCTGCCGTTGATGCTGCTGTGGTGCGCGGCGGCCATGTTTCTCTGCGGCTGGCTGGCACTGGGCAAACGACCCTATCAGGCGCTGCTTATCGGTATCACCCTTGCGGTGGTGATTGGTGCGCCGACCGGGGATATGCAAACTGCGCTTTGGCGAAGCGGTGATGTGATCCTGGGGTCATTGCTGGCGATGCTCTTTACTGGCATCTGGCCGCAGCGGGCCTTTTTGCACTGGCGTATTCAGATGGCGAACTACGTCACCGCCTTTAACCGGGTCTATCAGGCGGGCTTTTCCCCCAACCTGGTGGAACGACCACGGCTGGAAAAACACCTGCAAACCATCCTCAACGATGTGGTCAAAATGCGCGGTCTGATTACCCCGGCCAGCAAAGAGACCCATATCCAGAAAGCGATCTTTGAAGCGATCCAGACCGTGAGCCGCAATCTTGTCTGCATGCTCGAGCTACAGATCAACGCCCACTGGTCCTCCCGGGCCAGCCATTTTGTGATGCTGAATGCCCGGACCTTAAAAGAGACGCAGCAGATGACACAGCAAACGCTGCTCACCATTGCCCATGCGCTTTATGAAGGCAATCCGCAGCCCATACTGGCGAACACCGAGCGGCTGAACGAAATCGTTGCCGAGCTGCGTCAGCTGATCAACGATCATCACAATGAAAACGTGGCGGAAACGCCCATACACGGCTATGTATGGTTGAGCATGGAACTTGCTCGCCAGCTGGAATTATTGTCGCATCTAATCTGCCGGGCATTGCGCAAATAAAAAGCGGCTATGCAGGGTTGTGTCGTCTGCTGCTTCGATTCAGCAGAAATTGAGGTTATGATAGGGACAACGGAAAAATTATTGTCATCAGCAATCGCTGTCAGTAAGGTTAATGCTATCGCGGTTGTTTAAACGAATCCGAATCTCACATTATCAGGGGTGTAAAAATGGAAACAACTAAGCCTTCGTTCCAGGATGTTCTGGAGTTCGTCCGCCTGTTCCGCCGCAAGAACAAACTGCAACGTGAAATCCAGGACGTTGAGAAGAAGATCCGTGACAACCAGAAGCGTGTTCTGCTGCTGGACAACCTGAGCGATTACATCAAGCCAGGCATGAGCGTTGAAGCAATCCAGGGCATCATTGCCAGCATGAAAAGCGACTACGAAGACCGCGTAGACGACTACATCATCAAAAACGCCGAGATCTCTAAAGAGCGTCGCGAGATCTCCAAGAAACTGAAAGTTATGGGCGAGATGAAGCACGCGGAAGCCAAAGGCGAGTAATCACCGCCAAAAAGCAAAGCCCTCCGACCTGTCGGGGGGCTTTTTTTTGGGCGCCGGTCTACCGTCATCAGAAAAGCAAAAAGCCTGCTCGAAAGCAGGCTTTTTAAATGTGGCTCCTCTGACTGGACTCGAACCAGTGACATACGGATTAACAGTCCGCCGTTCTACCGACTGAACTACAGAGGAATCGTTGTGGAGCGTTATCTTAGCGGCGAAAAAACTTTTGTCAAACCTGATCTTAGTCCGATTCGACCAACTGCCGATTCTGTCACCAGTTTGTCGTAATTCCCTACATATTTTTGTGGGAAATACTTTGCAGGATCTGCATTTCTCCCTCATTATTTGAAATGTAGTTTCAACTTTCTCTTTAAGGTCCACTTTGAACGTCACCTCCGCTTTACGCCAGGCCGTGATGCGCACGCGCTGGTATAGCAAACGCAAGAGCTACAAAGTTCTCTTCTGGCGCGAAATCACCCCCCTTGCCGTGCCTATCTTTCTGGAAAATACCTGTGTACTGCTGATGGGTGTGCTTAGCACTTTCCTGGTCAGCTGGCTCGGTAAAGAGGCGATGGCGGGTGTCGGGCTGGCCGACAGCTTCAATATGGTCATTATCTCCTTCTTCGCGGCGATAGACCTCGGTACCACGGTGGTGGTGGCCTTTAGCCTGGGCAAGCGCGATCCGCGCCGGGCCAGGGCTGCTGCGAGGCAATCGCTGGTGATCATGACGCTGTTCTCCATTGTACTGGCGGCGGTGATCCACTATTTTGGCGAAGAGATTATCGATGTGGTGGCTGGGGAAGCGACCGGAGAAGTAAAAGCTCTGGCGCTGTCGTATCTCGAAATGACGGTGCTCAGCTATCCGGCCGCGGCGATTGCGCTGATTGGCAGCGGGGCGCTGCGTGGGGCAGGGAACACCAAAATTCCGCTGTTGATAAACGGTGGGATGAACATCCTCAACATTCTAATCAGTAGCGTGCTGATTTACGGGCTTTTTTCCTGGGACGGGCTCGGTTTTATCGGGGCCGGTCTGGGTCTGACTATCTCCCGCTACATTGGCGCCATCGCCATTATTGTGGTGCTGGCGGTTGGTTTTAACCCGTCACTGCGCATCAGCCTCAAAAGTTATTTCAAGCCGCTCAACTTCGCCATTATCTGGGAAGTGATGGGGATCGGCGTACCCGCCAGCATTGAGTCGGTGCTGTTCAACGGCGGCAAGCTGTTGACCCAGATGTTCGTGGCGGGAATGGGTACTGACGTGATTGCCGGTAACTTTATCGCCTTCTCCATTGCCGCGTTGATCAACCTGCCGGGTAACGCGCTGGGTTCAGCCTCCACCATCATTACCGGTAAACGGCTCGGGAAAGGGCAGATAGGCCAGGCGGAGCGCCAGCTGCGCCATGTCTTCTGGCTTTCGACAATCGGGCTCACGGCCATTGCCTGGGGCACCGCGCCGTTTGCCAGCCTGATGGCGTCGTTCTACACCCATGAGCAGGATGTAAAAGACGTGGTGGTTATCTTAATCTGGCTGAATGCCGCCTTTATGCCCATCTGGGCGGCGTCGTGGGTGCTGCCTGCCGGGCTTAAAGGGGCGCGGGACGCCCGTTTTGCCATGTGGGTTTCGATGCTCGGGATGTGGGGCTGCCGCGTAGTAGCAGGTTACACCCTGGGGATCATGCTGGGTATGGGGGTGGTGGGTGTCTGGCTGGGGATGTTCCTCGACTGGACGGTTCGCGGCGCGCTGTTCTACTGGCGAATGGTCAGCGGGCGCTGGTTATGGAAATATCCGCGGCCTGTGCGTGAAAATGTGGCGGCGATCCCCGCAGAACGGATAGTGAATGCGCAAAGTGGGGAATAAATCGGCAAACGATGCAAAATCTGCATTCTGCCTTTGACAACGCCAGGTGGCATCGTTAATATTCGCCCCGTTCACACGATTCCTCTGTAGTTCAGTCGGTAGAACGGCGGACTGTTAATCCGTATGTCACTGGTTCGAGTCCAGTCAGAGGAGCCAAATTTTAATCTTAAGAAAGCGCAGTGACTCTTAGGATGCTTTAAAGCCAGATTAACCCGGCCATCTGAGTAAGATGGCCGGGTTTTTTGATCTCTGTCGCTTTTGCGGCCTGGTCGGGAACTTCACGCTCCGTTGGCCGTTTCTGATCCCCCATGGTCTCCTTCACTGATACCGCTATTCGCAAGCTCAGCCTCGTAGATAAATCCTTCACATCCGGCAAGCACCCGCGCAGTCAGTTCCAACCCTTACTGATATTTTCTTCGAATGCTTAATCCTCGAAAGCTTTTATAGCTTCCTGATAGATCACCTTAAAGAAACAGTCATCACGACCCAGAAATTTCTATTTCCAGATGATTAAGGCGTTATTAAATTACACCAATTATAACGGATAATAACATCTTCGCTTTTGTAGCTGACATAAATAAAGATAAAACAAGAAAAATATAATTACAGAACTATTAGTAACAATGGCAACGATCTTATTAATACAAATGATTTTATCATCACTGCAATTAATACCAACGAGCATAAGCAGTAATGAGTAATAATTTTAACACCGTCGCCAAACCAGGGGGCAATCTTTGTAATCTGGCATGTGATTATTGTTTCTATCTTAAAAATAATGTGTCCCGTCCTGCCTGTACCGTAATGGATGACGAAACGCTGGGAGCCTATATCCAGAATACCATTGCGTCGACACCCTCTATGAGCGTGGAGTTTTGTTGGCAAGGTGGTGAACCCACATTATGTGGACTGGCGTTCTTTGAACAGGTGGTTGCGCTGCAACAGCGTTACCGTGGTAACAAAACCATTCACAACAGCCTGCAAACCAACGGCATTCTGCTTGATGATAAGTGGGCCCGTTTTCTGAAAGAGAACGATTTTCTGGTGGGGTTATCAATTGATGGGCCCGCTTCACTTCACGACGCATGGCGTAAAACGCGTGCGGGAAAGCCCTCCTGGAAAAAAGTCGTACAGGCAATTCGCTGCCTTCAGCAGCACGATGTCCCGGTTAACGCCATGGTGGTGGTCAGCCATCAGTCTGAGACTCAGGGACAGACCCTCTACCGTTGTCTGACCCGGAAACTGGGCCTCCGCCATATTCAGTTCATTCCTCTCGTTGAACCTGCGTTTCCCTGGTCAGTGACGCCAGAGGGCTGGGGGGAATTTTTGTGCGCTATTTTCAATGAATGGCTGGAACAGGATGTCGGAGAGGTGTTTATCCAGTTTTTTGACAACCTGCTTGGCGTATGGACAGGGCAGCCCGCAACACTTTGTACAATGCAACCGACCTGCGGACAGAGCTTATTGGTTGAAAAAAATGGCGATGTCTACAGCTGCGATCACTTTGTCTCACCGGAATATAAGCTGGGCAATCTTAAACAGGACTCAATGGCCGTTCTGGCCAGTTCGCCGTTTCAACGGCAGTTTGGGCAAGAAAAGGCCCGGCTTTCCTCACGCTGTATGAACTGTCACTGGCGCTTTGCCTGCCATGGCGGATGCCCTAAACACCGTATTATCGCCGAGGGCAACGAGGCACAGAATTACCTCTGCGAAGGCTATTTAGCTTTTTTCCGCCATATCACACCCTATATGAACGTCATGAGAACGCTTCTATTAAATCACCAGCCGCCCGCATTGGTGATGAAAATTGCCCCGGAAATCCGGGCGCAGGTAGTAAAATTAACGGAGTCTGGAGAATGAAAGAAAAGAATATAATAAATGAAAATCGTCGTGATTTATTAAAAGGCCTGGGGATTGCCGTTGTTGCCAGTCTGTTGCCAGAAACCGGAAATGCAGCGCAGAGCTGTGCTGAAACTAAACCTGCCTGGGATAGGCCGTTTACAGGTAAAATTCCGGAAACCCTCCCTGAAGGCTATAACATTTTATTGATAACCTGCGATCAGGAACGTTTTTTCGATCGTTATCCCTTTCCTGTGCCTGGACGTGAGCGGTTGATGAAAACAGGGGTGACTTTTACCAATCACCAGAATACGGCCAACGTTTGTACACCTTCACGGTCAGTGATGTATACCGGGTTACATATGCCGCAAACCCGCATGTTTGATAACCTTGGCTTTCCATGGATGAATTACGATCTTGATCCTGAGCTCCGCACCGTCGGTCATATGATGCGTGAACTGGGCTACTACTCCGCTTACAAAGGAAAATGGCACTTAACACGGGAAATCGATCAGCCTGTTGCTGGGAAATCGGTAGAAGAAATTGATATTGCAGAAATCCCAACGCCTCGCCTGAACCAGATTATGGAAGAGTATGGTTTTTCTGACTATCACGGTATTGGCGATCTTATTGGTAAAAGTAAAGGCGGCTATTTCTTTGACTCGGTGACCACAGGGCAAACGATAAGCTGGTTACGTAATACCGGGCGCCCGCTGAATGATGAGAACAAACCCTGGTTTGCCGCCGTTAATCTGGTTAATCCACATGATGTGATGTTTATCGATACTGATGAAGCGGGTGAAAAAGTGCAATGGAAAGGCCCAATGGATAAAGAAAATCATACATTGCTCCCGACACAGCCGCCGCATAATAAAATTTATCAGCAGAGCTGGCCTGATTATCCTCTTCCGGCCAACCGCCACCAGGCATTTGACGAACCCGGAAGACCTGCCGCACATAAAGAGTATCAGAATGCCCGGGCCGTCATGGAGGGGCAGTTTCCAGACGAAGATCGCCGCTGGCGCAAATTGCTGGATTATTATTTCAACTGTATTCGCGACAATGACCGGCATCTTGAGGCTATTCTCAACGAACTGGATAATCTGCTCCTGACCGATAAGACCATCATCGTTTTTACCGCAGACCATGGGGAATTAGGCGGGGCACATCAGATGCATGGCAAAGGTTCATCAGTTTACAAAGAGCAGATTCACACCCCGATGATTATCCGCCACCCCGCTTATCCGGGAAACAAACGTTGTAATAGTTTAACCAACCATCTGGATTTAGTGCCGACGCTGGTGGGTCTGACCGGATGTGATATAGAAAAACGCAGTAAAGTTCTGGCTGGCAGGAAAGGCCGCGATATGAGCGTACTGCTTAGTCAGCCAGAAAGAGCAGGTGTACATACCCTTCGCTCTGGCTCACTTTATTGCTATGGGATGATCTTATATATGGATGCGAAATATACTGCACAATTCAGAGCGCTTGCAGCCCAAAAGCTTCCCCATGAGGAGTTCAAAAAAGAGATATCTAAAATAGCGCCTGATTTTAAGCACCGCTCCGCTATCCGAATGATTAATGATGGTCAGTATAAATTTGCTCGCTACTTCTCCCTGAAACAGCATAATACTCCAGTGACACTGGAAGCATTGCTGGATAATAACGATGTTGAACTCTTCGATATCGTCAACGATCCCGATGAAAACCATAATCTGGCTACAGAGCCGGAACGCTATCGCGATCTGATCATAAAAATGAACGACAAATTAAATCAGCTGATCGCGGATGAACTCGGTGTGGATGATGGCAGCTATATGCCACTATTTGATGGAGGCCACTGGAATCTGACGGCTTCAGAAATGTACCAGTATATGCGTGATTAACATCTTTCCGCTTCCCTGAAAATGGGTCGGTAAACCGAAAACGGTAACCCGAAGGTTACCGTTTCTGGTCTTTGTGCTTTAACCGTGTACGCGAACAGGCGCCGTGGCCGCGATCAGCCATGGGCGCGCCTCACTGTTAACGTGCGGCGAGAGTGCCTCACGCACCTGGTGATGATAATCATCCAGCCATTTAATCTCTTTTTCGCTCAGCAGATGCAGATCCACCTGACTCAGGTCGATGGGGACCAGCGTCAGCGACGCAAAGCGGCAGAAGCCCGGTACGCTCTCCACCACCTCTACCTGGTTTTCAATGCGAATGCCATATGCATCGGCCAGGTAATAGCCCGGCTCGATGGTGATGATATTTCCCGCCACCAGCGGCCAGGGGTTAACCTTCTTCGCGATACGCTGCGGATTTTCATGGATCAGCAGCTGATGACCCACGCCGTGTCCGGTGCCGTGATCAAAATCGAGCCCCAGCCCCCACAGCTCACGCCGCGCGAACGCATCGATCTGATGCCCGCAGGTTCCGGACGGGAATTGCAGGGAAATAAGCGAGAGAAAGCCTTTTAGCACGGCGGTGTAATGCAGACGGCACTGGTCGCTCAGCGGCCCGAAAGCCAGCGTGCGCGTGGCGTCGGTCGTGCCGTTGTGATACTGCCCGCCGGAATCATTGAGGTAAAAATGATTGCGGGTGATAGCCGCATTAGTCTGCTCGCTGGCGTGGTAATGGCACATCGCCGCATTGCTGCCAGAGGCGGAGATAGTGGCAAAACTCTGCTCGATAAAGCCCGGTCGCTGCTGACGGAAGAGAAGCTGCTGCGCCTGGGCTTCCAGCTCGGTAATGGGTTGACCAGAGGCTTCGCGACGCGGCACCTCGTGCGCCAGCCAGGCCAGGAAATTGACCCATGCCACGCCATCCTGATGGTGGCTGTCGCGGTAGCCCGCCAGCTCAATCGGGTTTTTGTACGCTTTTATCGCGGTGATCGGGTCAGCGTGCCAGAGAATCTCCCCCTGCGGCTCTACGGCAAAGCGCAGGGCGACAGGGGCGGAATCGGCATCCACCATCACGCGCTTACCGGCGCACAGCTGCTGGCTTTGCGACAGAAAATCGGATTCAGGCGCCAGCGTCAGGCTCTCCAGCAGCGCGGGCGGAAGCGCGCGGGTTTTTTCAGGCGTGACAAACCACGTCACCGCGCCGTCGCGGCTCAGCAGGGCAAACGAGTTCGGTACCGGGCTCGTCGGAATATCGCTGCCGCGTACGTTCAACAGCCAGGCGATGTTATCCGGCTGGGTGATGGCCAGATAATCGGCGTGCTGTTCTGCCAGAATGGCAGCAACGCGCTGGCGCTTGTCGGTACTGCTTTCACCGCTGATCTCCACCGGCATTTCGCGGATGGCACCCGCAGGCGGGGCCGGACGATCCTGCCAGAGGGTATCAAACGGCGATGCATTCAGGGCGACAAGCTCACAGTGACTGGCATTGAGTGCTTCATACTGGGTATGGGTCATCAGCATCGCTTCAAAGGCGATACGCGCCCCGGGCTTCATGTTCTGCTGTAACCAGTCTGCCAGCGGATCGTTGTGCAGATGCAGGATCTCAATCTCGGCCAGATTAACCTGTTCCCGGGCCTGAACCTGATAGCGTCCATCAACAAACAGCAGGGCGCGATCGCGCAGGATCAGGGCGTGTCCCGCCGAGCCGTCAAAGCCGGTCAGCCAGGCGAGAATATCGTCATGAGGGTGGCAATATTCGCTCTGAAAGGCATCGGCGCGGGGGACGATAATGCCATCCAGCGCCTGGGTCTCCAGCCACTGGCGCAGGGTGGATAGGGGTGAGGTGGTTTGCATAACTTTCCTTTTTTATGATCAGCGGAACGGCGGCTCGTTAAAGGTACGCAGTTTACGCGAGTGCAATTTATCCCCTTCGGCGCGCAGCAGATCGATAGCGCGAATGCCAATCTGCAGATGCTCGGAGATCGCCCCCTCGTAAAAACGGTTTGCCTGGCCGGGAAGTTTAATTTCCCCGTGCAGCGGCTTGTCGGAGACGCAGAGCAGAGTGCCGTAGGGTACGCGGAAGCGGTAACCCTGAGCGGCGATGGTGGCGCTCTCCATATCAATCGCCACCGCGCGGCTCAGGTTAAAGCGCAGCGCCGAGGCCGAGTAGCGCAGCTCCCAGTTACGGTCGTCAGTGGTAACAACCGTGCCGGTGCGCAACCGTTGCTTAACTTCTTCTCCCGGCATGCCGCTCACCTCTTTGGTGGCGTCGTACAGCGCCCGCTGCACTTCGGCGATGCTTGGGATCGGAATGTCCGGCGGCAACACCGCATCCAGCACATGGTCGTCACGCAGATAGGCGTGGGCGAGCACGTAATCGCCAATCAACTGGCTCTCACGCAGGCCGCCGCAGTGACCAATCATCAGCCAGACGTCCGGGCGTAGCACGGCGAGGTGGTCGCAGATGGTTTTGGCGTTCGACGGGCCCACGCCAATGTTAATCAGGGTGATGCCCTGACCGTCGGCGGTGACCAGGTGCCAGGCGGGCATCTGGTGTTTTTTCCACGCCAGGTCAGAAATGGCCTGCTCCGGCGCTTCGGTTTCGGCGGTGATCCAGATCCCGCCCGCGCAGGAGAGAGCAATATAGGGGCTGTTGGGATCGAGGATCTGGCTACAGCCCCAGCGGACAAACTCATCCACGTAACGGGTGTAGTTGGTGAACAGCACAAATGGCTGAAAGTGTTCGGCGGGGGTGCCAGTGTAGTGTCGCAGGCGCGCCAGCGAAAAATCGACCCGGCGGGCATCAAAGTGCGACAGCGGGGAAAACTCCGCCGGATGGTAGATCCCGTCTGCGGTCTCATCGCCGATCTGCGAAAGCTCGGTGGTCGGGAAATGGCGCGTTAAGCCCGCGCTCATGGAGCGGTCCAGGGTCAGCTCTGAGCCATCGATAACGTACGGGTAGGGGATCTCATGGCGCGAGGGCTCCACGGTGATATGGGCACCGTAATCCTGATACAGCAGCGTCAGCTGCTCCTCCAGGTAAGGGCGGAACAGCGTCGGACGGGTGACCGTGGTGGAGTAGCAGCCAGCGTGAGTGAATCGCGCATAGGCGCGGGTCTTCGGCGTATTGGTGGCGCTGCCATCCCAGGTCACGGAGAGTGACGGATAAACAAAGAGGCCATTCATTCTGGCCTCGGCATCGGGGAGCGTTCCGTCTTTGATATAGTCGCTGATGGCGCTGCGCAGGGCGTTAACCGCCTGATCGTACAGCGCATCCAGCATGTCCAGTGCCTGAGCCGGGGTCAGGCTGGAGTCCTTATTATTCATCTCTGTCTCCTTGTTCCACAGGTGTACGGCGTTACCCGATAGTATGTCACCTGTATGTGAAACAAAAGTGAGATCAGGTAGCGGCCGGTTTCATCACCAGGCAGGTGGCGGCGGAGAGCAGGCACCCGGCCAGCAGGTAGATCGCCACGCTGTGCCAGTCACCGCCGGAGAAGGTCACCAGCGCGGCGGCAATAAACGGCGTAAAACCGCCGCCTACTACGCTCGCCACCTGATAGCCAACCCCGGCGCCACTGTAGCGGTAACTTGCGCCAAACATCTCAGTGAACATCGGCTGCTGGACACACACCACCATGTCATGGGCGATATTCGCCAGCAAAATGGCAAACACCACAATCCAGATAACGGACTGGGCTTCGAGGGCCATAAAGAACGGGAAGGTACTCAATGCGCCCGTTAACGCCCCGGTGATATAGACCCGACGGCGGCCAAACCGGTCCGCCAGCCAGGCAAAACAGGGAATAGTGAGACAACTGATGCCCCCCACCAGCAGGCCGATATTCAAAAACAGCTCCCGGGGCAGGCCGAGATTCTGGGTGGAGTAGCTCAGCGCAAAAGCCGTGACGATATACATGGTCAGCAGCTCGCACAGGCGCAGGGCGATAATTTTCAAAAACGCGGCCGGATGACGGATCAGCGCGTCCATCACCGGCAGGCGACGCTTCTCTGCGGGTTGTTGCCGCTGCTGCTCGAACTCGGCAGACTCATCCATCCTGTTACGCACCCACAGTGCCCCCAGCACCAGCACAATGCTGAAAAGGAACGGGATGCGCCAGCCCCAGCTCAGGAACTGTTTATCGGTGGTCAGCGTGCTGATCAGCGACACCAGCCCGGTAGAAAGCAACAGACCTACGCCATAGCCCACCTGTACGCCGCTGCTATAGAAGGCTTTTTTCCGTGCCGGGGCGCTTTCAACGGACAGCAGCGCGGCGCCACCCCATTCGCCGCCGACGGCAAAACCCTGCACGGCCCGCAGGGTCACCAGCAGAACCGGTGCCCACCAGCCAATAACGGCAAAAGAGGGGAGGAGACCAATCAGCGCTGTGGCGATGCCCATCATCCAGACCGTCAGCATCAGCATTCGCTTGCGGCCCAGCTTGTCGCCGAAATGGCCGAAAATCACCCCGCCCAGCGGGCGGAACAAAAAACCGACGCCAAAGGTGGCAAAGGCGGCGAGGGTGCCCATCGCCGGATCGATCTGCGGGAAAAACTCACGGTTAAAAACCAGCGCGGCGGTAATGCCGTAGAGCAAAAAATCGTACCAGTCGACTACCGCACCGGCAAAACTGCCGAGGGCCGCGCGGCGCGCGCGATGCAGCGATGGTATAGCCCCGTCGGGGGACGAGGAGGCGAGGGTGGTATCCATAGTGATCCTGTCTGACGTTATTTTTTATAGGTATTAGAAAGAATATCGCTCACGTTGCGGTCGCCCTGAAACGGCGACGGGTATGAGACTACCGCGATAGCGGACGGGTGAAAACGATTTTATCCCCGCGTGAGGTAAACGGGTGATATTCATTGAAATGATGGTTTGTTAACTGGCGATAAACACAGCAACAGGGCTATGCTTGTCAGATACGCGGAGCGACAGAGGAAGGGAATAATGCGTCGTATAATGAAGTTGGGCTTTATCGCTGCTTTATTGGTCAGTCAGCATGCGCTGGCGGTGAGTTATCCGTTGCCGCCTGAAGGGAGTCGTCTGGTGGGAGCCTCGCAGGTGATCACCGTTCCGCAGGACAACAAACTGCCGCTGGAGGCGTTTGCGGCCCAGTACGGGCAGGGGCTCAGTAATATGCTGGAGGCGAACCCGGGCGTTGATCCGTTTTTGCCTCAACCCGGTACACAGCTGGTAGTGCCGCAACAGCTCATCCTCCCCGCAACCGTGCGTGAGGGGATTGTGGTCAACGTGGCGGAGATGCGCCTCTATTATTACCCGCCAGGGGGTAGCACCGTTGAGATCTTCCCCATCGGTATCGGCGAAGCCGGGCGCGAGACGCCGCGTAACTGGGTAACCGCCGTCGAGCGCAAGCAGGACGGGCCCACCTGGACGCCAACCCCAAACACCCGTCGGGCTTACGCCAAAGAGGGCAAGACTCTGCCCGCGTTTGTACCTGCGGGGCCGGACAACCCGATGGGGCTGTATGCGCTCTATATCGGCAGGCTTTACGCAATTCATGGCACCAATTCAAACTTTGGGATCGGGCTGCGCGTGAGCCAGGGCTGCATTCGTCTGCGCAACGACGATATCAAATACCTCTTCGATAATGTTCCGGTCGGGACGCGCGTGCAGCTTATCGATCAGCCGATTAAAGTCACCACCGAGCCGGACGGCAGTCGTTGGGTCGAAGTGCATGAGCCGCTGTCCCGTAATCGTGCGGAGTTTGAATCGACAAATAAGGTGCCGCTACCGATGACCGCAGGGTTACGCGCCCAGCTCAACGGCGCGGATGTGGATGCCGTGAAGGCTAGCGGGGCGCTGGAGCGCCGGTCGGGGATGCCGGTGAATGTCGGTATCGGCGCACAGAGCACGCCGCTGGTCATGACGTCCAGCCAGTAAGCCTGGCCGTAAGAATAAAAGCCCGCTTAAGTCTCCTTAAGCGGGCTTTTACTTTAATGCAGGTAAAGCGTCTGTCAGAGTAAAATTACGCTGGGTTTTCATTGTTGGCTTAAATGAAAAGATAAATACTCTGGTGAAATATTTACCAGCTTATTTAAAACCCAGATTTTATGAAACGTTTCAGAAATATCCTTTTTACCGTTTTGCTGGCACTCTCTGGCGCATCGTCAGCCTATGCGGGCGTTAATATAGGCGGAACGCGAGTGATTTACGACGGCGGAAAAAAGGAAGCAGCCATTAGCGTTTCCAATCCCGATACCGTGCCTTACCTTATTCAGTCATGGTTTGATAATCAGGATAATAGCACCGGAAGGATCCCCTTTATTATTACGCCTCCTCTGTACCGACTGGATCGCGGTCAGGAGAATGTGATGAGGATCGTCCGCGCCGGGAATTTACCGGACAATAAAGAATCGATGTACTGGTTAAATATCAAGGCCATTCCTGCGGCGGAAAAAAAAGCGAACTCGCTTCAGATTGCAGTAAAAACACGCATCAAATTAATTTATCGCCCTTCGTCATTAAAAGGAAAGGTACCTGAGGATTTTGCTGAAAAATTGATTTGGAAAATTTCTGCGAATCACGTTTCGGTGCGTAATCCGGGTAATTATTATATGAATTTTAATGAAATTACCGTTGCGGGAAAAAACGTGCCTGAACCGACTTTTGTCGCACCAGGCGCATCGGCGTCGTTTTTACTTCCGGCAGGGGTCAGTTCCGGGCCTGTCACATTTAAATTGATTAATGACTATGGTGGTGTCGGAGCGACACATCATGCCGCTATTTAAGGCGTTGATAACCAAGGGATGGTTAATAAAAACTCATTATGCGCACGATATTATGTTGCTGGTTTCCACCGACCCGGCTCGCCTTATTAATTATACTGGCTTTACCCGGTGTGATGCAGAGCGCCTGTGCAGAGGAGTATTTTAATCCGGCACTGCTGGAAGTCGATAATCCCTCCATGAAAGGCGTTGATCTCTCATCCTTTGCGCGTGGTGCGCAGGTGCCAGGGAAATATCGCGTTGAGGTGGTTGTTAACGGTCAGACGGTGGATACACGCGAAATTGCATTCAGATCGGTTGCCACGACCCGGGGTGATAATCGTCTGCAGCCTTGCCTGTCGCCAGGTTTGCTACAAAGTTATGGCGTCAAAACCGATCGCTTCCCCGGGCTCGATACCGAAAGCGAATGCGTAGAACTCGCCGCCATTCCTCAGGCGTCTGCCGACTTTATCTTTGGTGCGCAAAAACTGTTGTTGAGTTTTCCGCAGGCCGCACTCACTTCCCAGGCGCGCGGCTATGTTGCGCCGGAAATGTGGGACGAGGGGATTAACGCCTTGCTGCTGAATTACAGTCTCAGCGGCGATAATACCTGGGGCAGAAACAGCACGACGAATAACAGCCATAGCGAGTATGCCAACCTGCGCCCGGGTATCAATATGGGGCCCTGGCGTCTGCGAAATTATACAACCTGGCGCCGGGATAACGACGGCAAAGCGCAGTGGGATTCGGTTTACACCTATGCCCAGCGCAACATTATCCCCCTGAAAAGCCAGCTGACGCTCGGCGACAGTTCATCGCCTTCCGACGTTTTCGACAGTATCCCTTTTCGCGGCGGTCAGCTGGCCTCTGATGATGAGATGCTGCCGGACAGTCAGAAAGGGTACGCGCCCGTGGTTCGCGGCATTGCGCGCACGAATGCCCAGGTAGTTATCCGCCAGGATGGCTACATCATTTATCAGAGTTATGTTGCCCCGGGCGCATTTGAAATTACCGATATGTATCCCACCGGTGGCGCCGGTGATTTAACGGTTTCCGTTAAAGAAGCGGACGGCAGCGAACATGATTTTGTGGTGCCCTATGCCTCTGTGCCTGTTCTGCAGCGAGAGGGGCGGTTGAAGTACAGCCTGACGGGCGGTCAGTATCGTCCCAGTGACAGCGAGGTTGAAAAGCGTCCGCTGATGCAGGGCACCGCCATTTATGGTCTGCCTCAGGGCTTAACACTCTATGGCGGCATACAGGTATCTCGCCCATATCACGCCTGGGCCCTTGGCATCGGTAAAAATATGGGAACGATTGGCGCCTTGTCAGTGGATGTCACCCAGGCGTGGTCGAACCCTGCCTCGATGAGCAAATCAAGCGGGCAAGCCTGGCGCGTACGCTTCAGTAAAAATTTCACCGATACCGGAACCAATTTTTCGGCGACCAGCTATCGCTACTCTACGGCAGGCTATTACGCAATGCAGGAGGTGCTGGATGCCGACGGCGAGAGTGATTCGTTGCAGGATCGTCGGCGTAACCGTGCTGAAATGACGTTAAGTCAGACGCTGGGGCCCGCCTTCGGCTCCCTCACCGGCAGCGCAATCCGTGAGGATTACTGGAATGCTGACAAGACGATGAGCTCATACAGCGTCAGCTATAACAACGCATGGAACGGCATTACCTGGGGGCTGAGTTATAGCTACAGCAATAATGCGAGCGCAGCGGGCAGCGGCGGGGGGAAAACGTACGATAAAGATCGGATCCTGGCATTAAATATCAGCATTCCGTTGGATCGTTTCCTGAGTCATACCTGGGCCAGCTACAGTCTGAATACCAGTAAAAAAGGAAACACAACCCAGACGGTGAGTCTGAGTGGCACGGCGCTGGAAGAAAACGCCCTGGACTGGAGTATGCAGCGAGGGTATAGCAACAACGCAGCAGGTCGTACCGGTAATCTTAGCGCTGACTATCACGGAACCTACGGCGAAGTGACCGGCGGTTATAGCACTGACGAAAATATGCAGCGCGTCAACTACGGCCTGAATGGGGGGATTTTGGTTCATGCCAACGGGATGACGCTGGCTCAGCCTTTTGGCGAAACCATCGCGTTGATTAAAGCCCCGGGCGCGTCGGGCGTGGGCGTCTCTGGCCAGACCGGCGTGAGAACGGATTTTCGCGGTTATACTGTCGCCAGCAATGTCTCGCCATATCGCAAAAATAGCCTGAGCCTGGAGACGGAAACGCTACCTGATGATGTTGAACTGCAATTAACGACTCAGACCGTTATTCCTACTCGCGGTGCGGTGGTCAGCGCGAAATATATCGCTAACGTGGGGATCCGTGTATTAATGACCCTGACACGGGGAAATGGGCTGCCCGTTCCCTTCGGAACTACGGTGACCCTTGCCCGAGACAAAAATTCTCGCGGATTTATTGTTGGGGATCAGGGCCAGGTTTACCTCACCGGACTCGAAAACAGCGGAGAGCTCATTGCACGCTGGGGCCAGGCAGCGGATGAACAATGCCGCGTTAATTATGTGCTTCATGAATCTGCAATTAATTCCGGAGTGGTATTAAGCAATGAAATATGCAAATAAAATTATGGGCGCTAAGATCCCTGGCGTATTACTCATAATGGTATGCTGGTTTTCCAGCTTTGATGTGTTTGCCGATTGTGTATTTGCTGAGGGCCAGGGACAACAAATCCTGAGCTTTTCGCCCAATAACGTGATAGTGCAAAGAGATGTACCCGTTGGCTCCGTAATCTATTCAAGTTCGACCGGAGTAGGCCAGAAACTGCTGGAATGCAAGGGTGACACAAATACTAACTATTATAAAATGACTTATCTGGGTGGCGTAGCGACATCGATTACCCATGCCTATGCGACCAATATTCCCGGTGTGGCTATTGAAGTAAACTTTTCGTGGGCATATCTGGACAACCCGCCCTCCACCGATAATACAGTTTCAGGTTCAGTGAACCTCCCCCCGATTAGCTATACATTGTATAAAACGGGCGTTATTCAGTCCGGTGCATTCACTATCGGACAACTTGGCACCTGGTCGGTATCAGGAATCACACCCGTTATTGTTCATTTGAACGGGGGAGGCATTACCCAAGTGGCCTGTTCGATCACTACACCTAATTTAACGTTTCCGATAGGCAATGTTTCAAAAGCGGATTTTGGCACAACGCCAGGCTTTACCCCTGGAAAAACCAGCACGCAGAATCTTGGCCTGGATTGCGATCGAGCTGCCAATATCTATGTCACGTTGAACGGACAGCAAAACCCGGATGTCAGCGATCCCAGTGTAATGGCATTAAATAATCAAGGTGGCGCTAATACCGCGCAAGGCGTTGGGGTGCAGTTATTATATGATGGTAAACCTCTTATTATTAACAGCAGGCTGGCGTTAAAAACATCCAGCGGCGGGAAAGAGTTATTTCCTGTTACTGCCCGTTATTATCAGACAAAAAATCATGTCACTGTCGGTGAAGCGAATTCAACTGCTACGCTGACACTGACATATCAATGACGTTTGTCATATCTTAATATCATGCCAAGGTGGGCTAAAATGAAAAAATGTTTATGCTATTTGACCGCATCCATTTCCGCTGTTCTTTTTGCTGGCAATATTTACGCGGCAGATACGGTGGGTATCAATGTCACAGGAAAAGTGATTGCTACTCCCTGTAAAACACTTAATGGTGGCTCCAGTACATTGAACGTGGACTTGGGACAATCCATCGCGGCCACGTCCTTAGAGGCGGCAGGTTCGGGGTCACCCATAACCATGTTTGATTTACCTGTGACCGACTGCCCGGCCAGCACCACTAATGTAAAAGTGACTTTTACGGGTACCCCTGACCAGACAGATGCCACGCGATGGGCAAACAACGCGGCGCAACCTGCAGCCAATACTGCCGTTGAGTTATCTCAGCAAACCACGGGAACCATTTTGAGCAATAACAGCTCATTAATCGGTGCTGTGGAAGGGGGGAGTACCACTTTCAAACTTCAGGCGCGCGTTTATTCGAAAGCGGGAACCGTTATGCCAGGGGACGTTTCTTCAGCCATCGTGGCCTCTTTCGAATACCAGTAAACCCGGTGGTGCCGACGCTGTCGGCACCCGTGCACAAAAACAAAAAGCCCGCATAAGTTTCCTTAAGCAGGCTTCTTAAATTTGGCTCCTCTGACTGGACTCGAACCAGTGACATACGGATTAACAGTCCGCCGTTCTACCGACTGAACTACAGAGGAATCGTGTGAACGGGGCGCATATTATCGACGTGGGTCGCCGTTGTCAAAGGGTGATCTCCTCTGTTTGACGCGTTTGCTGACAAAATCAGCAAAGTGATGCTTTCCCCAGCGGATTGCACGTTTTTGGTGCGGATATACCCCGAATGGGGCAGATCATAAACCGCTGTTTCACTTTAAAATGCGACGACAGTGATTGGATTTCCTTATTTTCAGCCGCTTAGCGGACATATCGGACCTCTTTTAAAAACTGGCAAGCATCTTGCAAAACCCTCTGTACATTCGCGCCGGAACCGGCAACGCATTTCGTACAGGGGGCAACATGAACTTAAGACGACTGAAATACTTCGTAAAAATCGTCGATATCGGCAGCCTGACCCAGGCCGCTGAAGTGTTACATATCGCGCAGCCGGCACTGAGCCAGCAGGTGGCCACTCTGGAAGGTGAACTCGATCAGCAACTCTTGATCCGCACGAAACGCGGCGTGACCCCGACCGAAGCAGGCAAGATCCTTTATACCCATGCACGCACTATTTTGCGCCAGTGTGAACAGGCGCAGCTGGCGGTGGGCAATGTCGGGCAGACGCTGACCGGCCAGGTTTCGATTGGCCTGGCACCGGGTACGGCGGCCTCGTCTGTGACTATGCCGTTATTGCAGGCGGTGCGCGCAGAGCTGCCGGAGGTACTGGTCTACCTGCATGAAAACAGCGGCGCGGCGCTGAACGACAAATTACTCAGCGGACAGCTGGATATGGCGGTGCTTTACGATCGCTCCCCCGTGGCGGGGATCACCAGCCAGCCAGTACTAAAAGAAGATCTCTATCTGGTAGGGACGCGGGATTGCCCGGGTCAGAGCGTCGATTTAACGGCGGTGGCCGAGATGAATCTGTTCTTACCGCGTGATTATAGCGCCGTGCGTTTGCGCGTCGATGAAGCCTTCTCGCTGCGCCGTCTGACGGCGAAAATCATTGGCGAGATCGACTCCATCTCTACCCTGACCGCTGCCATTGCCAGCGGAATGGGGGTGACGGTGCTGCCTGAATCGGCTGCGCGATCGCTCTCCAGTGCCGCTAACGGCTGGATGGCGAGAATTAGCTCGCCGTCCATGAGCCTGCCGTTATCGCTTAACGTCTCGGCCCGCGGCTCGCTGTCACCGCAGGCGCAGGCGGTGAAAGAGATCCTGATGTCGCTGGTGAGCCGCCCGTCGCTGGAGAACCGCGAGCTGCAGCTGGTCAGCTAATATTCCATAAAAGCATAAGTTGCGGATTTTTATTATTTGTTTACACGGCGGACGCACTTTAACAATAGCGTCATGTCAGTTTCGCCGGAGTGAACCGTGAATTTCCAGCAGCTTAAAATTATCCGTGAGGCGGCCCGTCGGGATTACAACCTGACCGAGGTCGCCAACATGCTCTATACCTCTCAGTCGGGCGTCAGTCGCCATATCCGCGAGCTGGAAGAGGAGCTGGGCATTGAGATCTTCATTCGTCGCGGCAAACGTCTGCTGGGAATGACCGAGCCCGGCAAAGCACTGTTGACCATCGCCGAACGTATTCTCAATGAAGCCAGCAACGTGCGCCGTCTGGCAGATCTCTTTACCAACGACGCCACCGGCGTGTTAACTATCGCGACCACCCATACTCAGGCCCGCTACAGCCTGCCCCCGGTGATCAAGGCCTTTCGGGAGCTGTTCCCGGATGTGCGCCTGGAGCTCATCCAGGGTACGCCCCAGGAGATAGAGATGCTGTTGCAAAACGGTGGGGCGGATATTGGCATTGCCAGCGAGCGCTTAAGCAACGATCCGCTGCTGGCGGCGTTCCCGTGGTTTCGCTGGCATCACAGCCTGCTGCTGCCCCCAGACCATCCGCTGACGCAGGTCTCTCCGTTGACGCTCGAGGCTATCGCAAAATGGCCCTTAATCACCTATCGGCAAGGTATCACCGGGCGGTCACGCATTGATGAGGCCTTCAACCGCAAAGGGCTGACGCCGGATGTGGTGCTCAGCGCCCAGGACTCCGACGTGATTAAAACCTACGTCGAGCTCGGGCTGGGTATCGGGCTGGTGGCGGAACAGTCCGGCGGCGAGCACGAGCAGGGGAGCCTGGTGCGTCTTGATACCCGTCATCTTTTCGATGCCAACACCGTGTGGCTCGGCCTTAAGCGAGGGCAGTTGCAGCGCAACTATGTCTGGCGCTTTATCGAACTCTGCAACGCCGGACTGTCGGTAGAGGAGATCAAGCGTCAGGTTATGGAGCCGGAAGAGGTGGCGATTGACTACCAGATATAGCCAGATTAACCCTGCGATGCGGGGTTTTAACGGTGAGAAATAGCAAAAAGCCCGCTTAAGTTTCCTTAAGCGGGCTTCTTAAATTTGGCTCCTCTGACTGGACTCGAACCAGTGACATACGGATTAACAGTCCGCCGTTCTACCGACTGAACTACAGAGGAATCGTGTGAACGAGGCGCATATTAATGGCCTCGCTATTTTGTGTCAACACTAAATTCAACGCACTGATTCAATTGATTAATTATGACACAGGCTGCTGTTTTAGTGTACTTGCGCGGCGGAATCTTCGCCAGGTCCTTCATTTTCACGTAAACGCTGTAGCGGGTCCTGCTGGTAAAAGTGGCAAAAACGCTGCCACAGGGCCGGGAAGCGCGGAGCGAAAAGTTCGGGTGCACTGAAGAAATATTCCGACAATACCGCAAAGCATTCGGCGGGATCGGTGGCAGCATAGGCGTCGATACTGGCCGCGCTTTCGCCCACCAGATCGATCTCATCCTGAATATTGTTCATGGCGGCGTGCAGATCGTGTTCCCAGCCTGCCACTTCACGCAGGGGAATAAAGGGAACGCCGCTGGCGCGATCGCCGTTACGGGTATCCAGTTTGTGGGCCACTTCGTGAATGATGAGGTTGAAACCTGACGCATCGAACGAGTCCTGAATATCCAGCCAGTTGAGGATAATCGGCCCTTGCTGCCAGCTCTGACCGGACTGCACCATCCGCTGATTGTGCACCAGCCCGATCTCATCCTCCCATTCGTCATCCACTACAAAAGGTGCCGGATAGATAAGAACTTCATGAAAACCGTCCAGCCACTCGATCCCCAGCTGCAGTACCGGCAGGCAAAAGAGCAGCGCTATGCGGGTGCTTTTGCGATCGTCGAGCTCAAAACCCTGCAATGGAACCAGGCGTTTTTGCTGTAAGAACCGTATGGCAAGCTGTACCAGACGCGATTTATCCTCATCCGATAAGGTGGACAGGACGGGGATCGCCAGGGCCTCTTCCCACGGCAGCGCCGCGCTTCGGGCGGATTCATTCGATTTCCAGGGCCACTTAATCATCGCTTTGCTCGCAAACTCGTCACTTGAACAAAATTGAACGGTTATGGTCTGTTAAAATGCCAAATTACCCGGCATGATGGCAACATCAAAACGGAGAGATGCCGGAGCGGCTGAACGGACCGGTCTCGAAAACCGGAGTAGGGGCAACTCTACCGGGGGTTCAAATCCCCCTCTCTCCGCCACGCTCTCTTCCGTCACCCTTTCCGCACGTTTTCTCGTCAGAGATCTTTTACGCTGGCTACCTTATCATTCCACTTATGTGGAGTAATAGCCCTTTACTGCCTCAAGACAATATATGTGAGCTAAATCAGGATGTTTATCGGAAGAGGTTGAAGTGCATTCATTACTCCTGGTGGCAATACTGTCTGAGCAGGGCAATCTGCTCGGGCCGCAGGCGATAGCGATATACCGGCCGGCCGGTCGCGCCGTAGTGAATGCTGGTGTGTAAAATGTTGACCTGCGCCAGCCAAATCAGGTATTTGCGGCAGGATACCCGCGAGATATTAACTGCGCCAGCCAGTTCGTCGGTGGAGAACTCCGTTTCCGGATGCGCATCAATCCACAGGCATAGCGTTCGCAGCGTCTGCGGGGTTAACCCTTTTGGCAGACGGCGGCTGTCTGCCAGCGCCGGCGCACCGCCACGCAGAAGCCGGTCAACATCAGCCTGGTCATAATACTGATGCGCTTCCATCAGCTGCTTTTTTTCGCGCCAGCCCTTTAGTGCCTCTTCGAAACGCGGGAACTGAAACGGTTTGATCAGATAGTCCACCACACCATAGTGCATGGCGACCTGAATAGTGGCACCATCAGAGGCCGAGGTAATCATAATGACGTCTGTTTTGCGCCCGGATGCCCGGATAACCGGCAGCAGGCTCAGGCCATTATCGCGCTGCATATAGACATCCAGCAGGATCAGGTCAACCTGCCGGGCAGGGGAGTGAAGTATGGCCCCGGCTTCTGCCAGGGAAGTGGCTACGCCGCAGCAGCAAAAACCCTCAACCCGATTGACGTACTGGCGGTTAAGATCGGCCACCATGGCATCGTCATCAACAATTAAAACATGTATCACGCGCTATTCCTTTCACTCTCCCAGGGGAGTTGCACAAAAAACTGGGTAAACACGCCCGGTTCCGATTCAACGACGATCTCTCCGCCCAGATCCTCGATCTGCTGACGGGCCAGGTATAATCCCACCCCCCGGTTCTCCCCTTTGGTAGAAAACCCTTTGCTAAAAATGGCGTGCAGATGTTCCGGGGCGATGCCCGGACCATCGTCGCTCACCTCGGCGCTAAGCCAGCCCTGCTGATAGTGCAGCAGCAGACCGATTTCGCCCTCGGGCTGCCCAGTCATAGCATCAAGCGCATTTTCAATCAGATTACCCAGCACGGTAATCAGCCCGGCGACCTGCTGCGCATTGGGATTATCCGGCACCTGACTGGCATCGGAGAGCGTCAGGCGAAACCCTGTCTCTCTGGCGCGATTGATTTTACCCAGCAGAAATCCTGCGACCACCGGCGATTTGATGTTGCGCTGTAGCGTGCCGACATCGGTCTGCCAGGCGTTGGCGGTCGACAGAACATACTCTTCCAGTCTGGCATAGTGCTTCATATGCAGCAGCCCAAGTATCACATGCAGCTTGTTCATAAACTCATGGGAGTGGCTGCGCAGCGCATCCAGATAGTTCACCATACCGTCCAGCCGTTGCAGGAGCTGGCTAATCTCCGTCTTATCACGAAACGTCGTGATGGCGCCCATCAGCTGATTATCGCTCCTGACGGGCAAGGTATTGCAGAGCAACAACCTGCCGTGGCAGTTGAGCTCCTGGTCCTGGCGAGCCATGCCGCTACGCAGCACCTCGCGCAGATTCGCCAGCAGCGGTTCCTCGTGCAGGGCCTTGCTGCTGGCGCTGATATTCAGGATCTGGCGGGCGGCGTGGTTGACCATCGTTACACGCCCCTGCTGATCCACGGCGATCACCCCTTCGCGCAGGGAGTGCAGCATCGCCTGACGTTGTTCGAGCAGGGCTGAGATTTGATAAGGCTCCAGCCCAAACAGAATGCGCTTCAGCATCCGCACCAGTCCCCAGGCGCCGAGCGCGCCCAGCAGCGCGCTGAACAGCACCAGCCAGATGGCGTCCCAGCGATTGCGGGCGATCTGCTGCTCTACTTTATTCAGTGAGATCCCCACGGCAACGACACCAATTTGCTGGTGGTGCGCGTTATACACCGGAGTGAACACGCGCAGCGCCTCGTCGAGTACGCCGTGATTGATGGCGACATTCTCTTTATCCTCCAGCGCAGGCCGCAGATCGGCCCCAATAAAAGCTTTGCCGAGCAGGGCGCTGTTAGGATGGGAATAGCGGATCCCCTGCATATTGGTGACAACGGCAAACAGCAGATTATTACGCTGCATCACTGCCATAGCGACAGGCTGAATAATGTTGCTGTCCGGCGGGAAGGATAAGCCGCGGATCACCTCCGGGCTGTCGGCCAGGGTTCTGGCGACGGCGAGAGCGGTATCCCGCACACCATCACGGGTGGCGCGGGTGATTTGGGCAAAGTAGAGAACAAAAATCACCAGTAATATTGCGCCCGTTACACCGTACACCATCAGCGTGACCAGCGTGTTCAGTTTCATTGGGCGCTTGTGCGTGGGGGGAAGGGGCGGCAAATCGCGCATTGAAACTCCGGTCAAGAGGGAAAGGGGGGCATTATCGCTGATGGGCGGGATTTGTAAAAGCGATGTAAAACTGGTGGCGACAGAAAGTAAAAAGCCCGCTTTGCAGCGGGCTTAAGAGCGTTTGGCGATCTCAATCAGAACTGGTAAACGATACCCATCGCGAACTGGTCATCAGCATGCGCGCCAGTAATACCCGCTTCGTCTTCATCCAGCAGGTTGAATTTATAGGCGGTATAAACGTTCATGTTTTTGTTGAAGTAGTACCAGGTACCCAGTTCAACATAGTTCACCAGATCGGCATCAACGCCGCCATGACCGTTACGTGCATACAGGTCTTTGCCCTGGGAGTAGACGTAGCCCAGAGAAGGACGCAGGCCGAAATCGAACTGGTACTGGACCACGGCTTCGACGTTGCGGGTTTTGTTAGCGAAACCCGCATCTCCCGCCCAGGTCATGTTACGGGTTTCACCGTACATCACCGCAGCATAGAGGTTGTTGGCATCATACTTCGCTGCCAGTGACCAGATTTCTGCGGTATCGCCGTAGCCGTCAGCAGTCTGCTTGTTGGTACGGTCAGACTTACCGTATACACCCACGAAGCCGAAGCCATCAAAGTTGTAGGCCAGAGAAGTGCTGTAGCCGTCACCGTTGGCTTTTTTCATCTGACGATCGTTGTTTTTACCCTGGTACTGGAGGGCAAAATCCAGACCCTCAACGGCACCAAAGAAGTCGCTGTTGCGATAGGTCGCCACGCCGGTTGTGCGGCCAGTCATGAAGTTATCGGTGTGAACCCAGGAGTCGCCACCCCATTCCACCAGCATATCGGTGTATGCACCTGCATCGTACGCCACGCCGTAGTTACGGCCATAGTCGAACGAACCATAGTCACCGAATTTCAGGCCTGCGAACGCCAGACGGGTGCTCTCATCCTGCTCGCCTTCCGGAGTGCTGGCGTTCAGGTTGTATTCAAACTGGCCATAACCGGTCAACTGGTCGTTGATCTGCGTTTCGCCTTTGATACCGAAACGGGCATAGGAGGTATCGGCATTCTCGCTGTTGCTATCATCGGTCTTGTCCCAGATACGCTCACCGACCATTTTTCCGTACAGATCGAATTTATTGCCGTCCTTGTTGAAAATCTCCGCCGCATTAGCCGCGCCAGCGCATAATAAAACAGGGACAAGAACTGCCAGAACTTTTCTTTTCATTATATATTCCTTTGTATGTATTTTCTTCATGAATATACGTAAGCCCCTCCGGGTTACGGAGGTAATACTATTTCAGTGCAGGTTTTTTCTGTTTAAAAATAAATGTAACAGAATTATTTAGAGTATTTCAAAATATTAATATAAGTGTCTTTATATGTTTATTTTATACGTTTAAGACAAGCATATACGGTGATTATTGATTTTTATATCAGTTAGTTATTGATGGTTTGGATTTATTAGGTTGCTTTATGTTTTCAGGACGGGAAAAAGTAATAAAAAAGCCCGATAATATTATCGGGCGAAGATAAGGGTAATTTAAGGGTGTTTAATCATGAAACGACAAAAAAGCTCATAACCTCTTTATCATTACATAATTATAAGCTTTAGAAAACAGGTTTATCGGAATGCTGAGAGCAAAATAATGCCGCAATATAATTGATCTCCTGCTGACCTCTCATTAGCGCGTAAGCGAAGCCGCGTAATAAACAGGCACGCTTAAAAATTGCTTAAGATCAACTTAACGCAAATCGGCAGCATAAAATCTGCTCAGGAGAGTGCATTAAATAGAAAAATGTGATTTATTTCACATTTTATATTATTGATGTGAATGTAGTGGTGCTGCTGCGCTGAGAGGAGAACATGGCAAAGAAAAACGAACGCAGCCTGGGCGGCAAACTGGCATTGTGGGTATTTTACGCCTTTTGCGGCTACTTTCTCTGGGCGATGGCGCGCTATGTATGGGTCATCAGTAAAGTCAGCTCGGTATCAGGTTCGCTGATTCAAAGCGATCCCGGCTCGACAGCCGGCAAGTGGCTGGGCGCCCTGTGCGGCTTTCTGGTATTGAGTGTTGTGGGGGCGATCCTCGGCGGCATTGCCTGGTATACCCGGCCGCGTGATATGTCAGATCGGTAAATAGTTGCTATTGTACAGCTTTTCACTTTATGGAAAGCGCTATGGAACTTGTGCAGTGGCAGCAACGCTTTGAAAACTGGCTGACGGCGCATTACGCCAGCGAGGATACCGCCCATGATATCTCCCATTTCCGTCGTGTCTGGAACACCGCTAAACGCCTGATGGCTGACCAGCCGGTCGATGCGCTGGCGATCCTGGCCGCCTGTTATTTTCACGATATTGTCAGTCTGCCAAAAAATCATCCGCAGCGAGGCCGCTCGTCGCAGCTGGCAGCGGAAAAAACGATCGCGATCCTGCGCGAGGACTTTGCCGATTTCCCGCCCCCACGCTACCCCGCCGTTCAGCATGCGATTGAAGCGCACAGTTTCAGTGCCGGGATCCCGCCGCGCACGCTGGAAGCGAAAATCGTGCAGGATGCTGACAGACTGGAAGCCCTGGGTGCTATTGGTCTGGCACGCGTGTTTGCCGTCTCTGGCGCGCTGGGTGTGCCGCTTTTCGACCCGGAAGATCCCTTTGCCGATGAGCGCGAGCTGAACGACCGCGCCTTTGCGCTTGACCATTTTCAGACCAAATTGCTGCGCCTGCCGCAGACGATGCAAACCGCCGCCGGGCGTGAGCTGGCGCGTCAGAGCGCTGATTTTTTAATCCAGTTTATGGCCCGGCTGAGTGCCGAACTACGCGGTGATTACGAAGGCACCGACAGTGCGGTGTTACAGCGTTTCCGGGAAAGTCTGTAAAGGCTTTCTGTGTTACTCTCTTTTAACCCCTTTTGGTCCGGTTAAATGTATGCAGGAAAATGTATCAGTGACGGAGTCCGCGTTTTTGCTGGCAGAAAAATCAACGGCGTCAGTGCAGGCGTTATTGTGCCAACTGCTGGAAATTTACGATGCCAGAACGCTGGCGCATCTGCTGAATGCTCAGGGCGAAAGCCACTGGAGCCCGGCAATCATTAAGCGGCTGGTGACCAGTGAGCGGGCAGGGCGTCGTCTCAGCGACGGCGAATATAGCGTCTTGCAAAATCTGCTGCCTCGTCCGCCAGCCTGTCATCCTCACTATGCTTTCCGTTTTGTCGATCTCTTCGCCGGGATCGGCGGCATCCGCCACGGCTTTGAGGCGATTGGCGGGCAGTGCGTGTTTACCAGCGAATGGAATAAACACGCGGTGCGTACCTATAAAGCCAACTGGTATTGCGATCCTGACGCGCATCAGTTCAACGAGGACATTCGCGAAGTGACGCTCAGCCACCAGAGCGGTGTGACGGACGAAGAGGCGGCGCAGCACATTCGTGACAACATTCCTGCCCATGACGTCCTGCTCGCGGGCTTCCCGTGCCAGCCGTTTTCCCTGGCGGGGGTATCAAAAAAGAACGCGCTGGGCCGCGCGCACGGCTTTGCCTGCGATACCCAGGGAACCCTCTTCTTCGATGTGGCGCGCATTATTGATGCCCGCCGCCCGGCCATCTTCGTCCTTGAAAACGTCAAAAACCTGAAGAGCCACGACGGGGGCAAAACGTTCCGCATCATCATGCAGACCCTGGATGAACTGGGATATGACGTGGCGGATGCCGCTGACAGCGGCCCGGACGATCCTAAGATCGTTGACGGTAAACATTTTCTGCCGCAGCACCGCGAGCGCATTGTGCTGGTAGGCTTTCGTCGCGATCTCAACCTGTGTGGTAATTTTACGCTGCGGGATCTCCCGGGGCTGTGGCCGACCCGACGCCCGACCATTGCCGATCTGCTTGAGCCCGTGGTGGACGCCAAATTCATTCTCACCCCGGTGCTGTGGAAATATCTTTATCGCTATGCCAAAAAGCATCAGGCGAAGGGCAACGGTTTTGGTTTCGGCATGGTCGATCCTACCAACCCACACAGCGTCGCCCGCACGCTGTCGGCACGCTATTACAAAGATGGCGCCGAGATCCTCATCGACAGAGGCTGGGATAAAGCCCTTGGCGAGCGCGATTTCGATGATGCCGAAAACCAGCGCCACCGTCCGCGCCGTTTGACGCCGCGGGAGTGCGCGCGATTGATGGGATTTGAAACCCCTCAGGGCTACGGCTTCCGCATTCCGGTATCAGATACTCAGGCCTATCGCCAGTTTGGTAATTCGGTGGTCGTGCCAGCTTTTGCAGCTGTTGCCCGGTTGCTGGAGTCGCGCATTTTGCAGGCAGTTGAGAAACGCAAGGCTGAGGCCGCGAATGGCGGACGTTCATAATAAAGCCACCCGCAGTAAAAACATGCGCGCTATCGGCACGCGGGATACGGCTATCGAAAAACGGCTGGCCGGCCTGCTTACGGAGGTCGGTTTTGAGTTTCGTGTGCAGGATGCCGCCCTTGCCGGACGGCCTGATTTTGTCATCGACAGCCATACGTGTGTGATCTTTACCCACGGCTGTTTCTGGCATCGTCACGACTGCTATCTGTTTAAAGTCCCGGCGACCCGAACCGATTTCTGGCTGGAAAAAATTGGCAAGAATGTCGCGCGTGATGCACGAGATATCGCTGTGTTGCAGGAGCAGGGCTGGCGGGTGCTGGTGGTGTGGGAGTGTGCGCTGCGCGGCAAAATGAAGCTCGATGACAGGGCGCTCACGGAGCGGCTGGAAGAGTGGATCTGCAGCGGCGGTAACGCCGCGCAGATCGACACGCAGGGCATTCGCCCGCTTACGGTTTCTCAGCCTGACAAGAGGTAACCACCGGTTTTGCCGGCAGCAGGTACTTGCCGAGCGTCACCAGCACCACCGCCATAATAATAATCCCCAGCGCCAGCCACTCTGTCGCCGAGAGCGATTCCCCGCCAAGACCCGTGCCCAACAGGACGGCCACTACTGGATTGACATAGGCATAGCTGGTGGCGACCGCCGGTGAGACATTGCGGATCAGAAACATATAGGCGTTAATCGCGATCACCGAACCGAAAATCGCCAGATAGCCCACCGCCAGCCACCCTGAGAGGTCGGGTAGGGCGGTCATTTTCTCCCCCGACAGCAGGGACGCTGCCAGCAGTACGATCCCGGCGGTGACCATCTCAATGGCGCCGGCCATCATGCCGGAGGGCAATTCAATGCGCGAGCCGTAAACCGAACCAAACGCCCAGCTCATCGAGCCAATCAGGATCAACACCGCTCCCCACGGATTACCGCTGAGGTTACCACCGCTGTTAAGCAGAATAATGCCCACCATCCCGATGGCGATCCCCAGCCACTCCAGCTTGCGCGTTTTGATGCCAAAAAGACGGCTGAAGCAGAGGGTGAACAGCGGAACGGTGGCCACCACCACCGCGGCGATACCGGACGGCACATTCTGATGCTCGGCGACGGTGACAAAGCCATTGCCCACCGCCAGCAGCAGGACGCCAATCAGGGCGGCATTGAGTAACGGACGCAGCGGCGGCAGCCTATGGCCGCGCAGGAGCAGAAACGCCAGCAGCAGCGTACCCGCCGAGAGGAACCGTACCCCCGCCATCAGCAGAGGGGGCCAGCTTTCCACCCCAATGCGGATCACGAAGTAGGTGGAGCCCCAGATGATATAGAGCGCAAACAGGGCGCCCGCTAATGGTAAGACTTGCCTGAAACGCATACTCCCTCACGGCGAATTAAAAAGGTCGCATATAGTTAACGTGAAAACTATCACGCTGGCGAGTCCTTTAATTGTGTCGTTGATGTGAATAATTTGTTGACATATACGGGGTGGTTTCGAGGTTTGCGGTTTTACTCCATACTGTTGTGGTAATTAACAAAAAGAAGGAACCTTATTTTGGCGGGAAGTAGCTTATTAACTCTGCTGGATGATATCGCCACGCTGCTGGACGATATTTCACTGATGGGAAAACTGGCGGCGAAAAAGACCGCAGGCGTGCTGGGTGACGATTTGTCGCTAAACGCCCAACAGGTGACGGGCGTGCGTGCCAACCGGGAACTGCCCGTGGTCTGGGCCGTGGCGAAGGGATCGTTGCTCAATAAAGTGATCCTCGTGCCGCTGGCGCTATTGATCAGCGCCTTTATTCCGTGGGCCATTACGCCGTTGCTGATGATCGGCGGGGCGTTTCTCTGTTTTGAAGGGGCGGAGAAAATCCTCCACTCCCTGGCATCACGTAAAGATAAGGAGAAGGAGTCTCCGGCCGCGCGGCAACAGCGTCTGGAAGCGCTGGCAGCAAAGGATCCTGTCGCGTTCGAGCGCGATAAGGTGAAGGGGGCTGTTCGCACCGACTTTATTCTGTCGGCGGAAATTGTCGCCATCACTCTGGGTATCGTGGCGGATGCGCCGCTGCTGAATCAGGTGCTGGTGCTCTCGGGGATCGCCGTTCTGGTGACCATTGGGGTTTACGGTCTGGTAGGGCTCATCGTCAAACTGGACGATATCGGCTACTGGCTAAACGAAAAGCGCAATGCGCTGGCGAAGGCCACAGGCAAAGCGCTGCTGGTGATTGCGCCCTGGCTAATGAAGTCGTTATCGGTGATTGGCACCCTGGCGATGTTCCTGGTCGGCGGCGGGATTGTGGTGCACGGTATTGCGCCGCTGCATCATGCCATTGAACACTTTGCAGAAGCACAAGCATCTGTTATTGCAGCCATTTTGCCAACGTTACTCAACCTGGTGCTCGGCTTTATCATTGGCCTTATCGTTGTGGCAGTCGTGAAAGTTGTGGAAAAAATGCGAGGGCACTCACATTAATAGGTTGAAGCTATACCAGGCATAACTGTTATTCCTCGACTAAATTGATACAGTTTCACACTGATAAAGGAGGCGGTTATGGTCTTTCTGGTCAGCGATGAAGTTAAGCCTAAAAATGGCGGCCCACGTATGGTCGTCACCGGCTATGCAAGCGGAATGGTGGAATGTCGCTGGTACGACGGTTACGGCATCAAGCAGGAAGCGTTTCATGAAGATGAGCTTCAGCATGGTGATGGCACCCGGCGACAGGACAAGGCTTAAGTCACGCTACGCCCGGCACTGCCGGGCGTTTTTGTACGTTATAATCGCGCCAACCGCAGTAGCATTGCAAAATCAGCCAGGCTTTGACGTCATGCAGATGGCGAAGGTGGCCTTCACGGAGTAGGTGTGGAGCACGACATCGTTTCAGGAAAAGACGCTTTTACGGCACGACATCGCTTTCATCCGGGCCGGGTTGTTAACATCTGCTTTATTGTCGTCCTCATCTTCTCCACGCTGTTGACCTGGCGTGAAGCCGTGGTGCTGGAGGATGCGTACGCGGCCAGCCAGAAAAATCATCTGGAGACGGTGGCCAATTCACTGGATCGCCAGCTTGAGTTCAGCGTGGAAAAGCTGCTGTTCTTTCGCAACGGCATGCGCGACGCCCTTGAAACGCCCCTCGCATCCCCACTGTTGCGTAATACTGTCGACCACTTTAACGATCTGCAGGGCAAGCCCTCCTGGCAGCTGACCTTCGATGTGCGTCGCACCTTACCCTTGAACGGTTTTCTGATGCCTTTGTACGGCAAACCACCAGCCTGTCACGTGATGATGAACGGATTGAAAGAGAGTTGAGCGCCGCGTTTGAAATGGGCTATTTGCTGCGCATCGACTCTCCGGCAGCACACGCCAGGCGCGTGGTCTATGTTTCCCGCGCCGGGTTTTACGTCTCAACCGATCCCACCGACTGGGGAGGTGACATTATCTCCCGCTACTATCATTTGGTCACACGTCCGTGGTACACCGGCCAGTCGGAGCGTGAGAACCGGGCCCGAAGCGTGCGCTGGTTTACGCATGGGGCAGACGATCGCACCGTTACCGTCAGCGTACCGGTCGATTACCAACGCTACTGGTACGGCGCGCTGGCGTTAGAGTTTACGCTCCCGGGGCTGAAGAAACTGCTGCAGGATGCAGTAGACGGCAATGGTGAAGGTGAGTTCCAGCTCTATGATAAAGGCTTTAATCTGCTCGCCACGTCGGAGAATATTGCGGACAACGTGAATCATTTTGACGAGCGCGAGCGGGCGCAAATTGCCGCTGCTCTGGAAAAAGATACCGAAGGGGATATCCGTCTGGGGAGCCGCTACGTCAACTGGCATCATCTGGATCATTTTAATGGTCTTGTGCTGCGCATCCACACCCTGAGGGAAGGGGCGAACGGTGATTTCGGCAGCATTACTATCGCGCTGGCGATGCTGTGGCTGCTCTTTACCGCGATGCTGGTGGGCTCATGGTTTGTGATCCGCCGGATGGTCAGCAATATGTACCGCCTGCAACACTCGCTGCAGTGGCAGGCCTGGCACGATCCGCTGACCCGGATAAATAACCGTGGCGCGCTGTTTGAGCGGGCAAAAGCGCTGGCGAAGCGGTGTGAACAGCAAAATCAGCCCTACTCGGTGATGCAGATGGATCTTGACCATTTCAAACGGGTTAACGACAGCTTTGGTCACCAGGCGGGGGATAAAGTGCTGACGCATGCGGCTGGCTTAATTACCCGCACGATAAGGGACACCGATGTTGCCGGACGTGTCGGCGGAGAAGAGTTCTGTGTAGTGTTACCGGACACCGGGCCGGAACAGGCGATGGCAATTGCCGAGCGGATCCGCGAGCGCATCAATCGTCGGGAAATCCTGGTGAAAAAAAGCCAGACGACGCGCGTCAGCGTGTCGATTGGCGTCAGCAGCGCAGAGGAGAGCGGTAACTACGATTTTGAACAGCTACAGTCCATCGCCGACGCCCGGCTTTACCAGGCGAAGCAGCGAGGACGCAACCAGGTGGTGGGTCAGGACGAGAAGAAGTGATCCAGCGCTTCACGCCAGCCAGCAGGACCAGGCTGGTGGGTGTGGTAAACCCGCGCCGGATCGTCGTTTTTGAGCGTAATTCCCTGGCGATTGATGCCTTTAACCACCACCGCGAAATCGACACTATCCAGCAGCGGCGCGTCGTTTGGCCCGTCACCCAGACCGAGAGTAGTGGGAAGCGCGCCTTCGCGCTGCAGGTATTGCTCGTTGAGCCAGTTAATCGCCTGATCCTTACCGCCGCGTTCATCAAGAATGTGCCAGAACCGTGCGCCCTGAACATACTTCAACCCCAGCGCGGTCAGCGCATCTTCAAACGCAGCCATTCTCTCATCGCTGTCGCGCCAGATGAGCGTCACCGAGGCTTCATGCAGTTTCGCCAGCCTAGCACGGGCATAATTAAGACCGGTCCACTCACTAATAACCCGCTCGTCCACGTCATCGAAGGTGGTGAATTTGTAACCCTCCCGGGCGCGCAATTGATTGATGATGTTAACGATATCGGCATGGGGAGCGCCATTGATTAACCGTGGGGCGTTGGGATGGTCATCCCAGCGGACATCCAGCTGGATCACCGCGCCATTTTCGGCAATAAAGGGCAAGCCCTCCAGCCCCAGATCGCTCTGGATCTCCAGCATCTCCGCCGCGGTTTTGCTGCTGCAGAGGATCACCGGGATCTGATGGTCCTGTAAGGTATCCAGCCAGCCAAGAGCGGGCTGCCAGTCATAGGTGTGAATATCCAGCAATGTGCCGTCCAGATCGCTATAGATAAGCAGCGGATCGTCGAGTGAAGGCATAGCATCTCCCCTAACAGATGAAGGTCTTTTATAAGAATTTTCTTAAAATAAAATTCTGCAAAACGGTTATCTTATGGAACCGATCCCGCGCACCCCACGGCTGATGCCTGTTGGGCAACTATAATCAACATTTTAATTGCACAGGGAAACTATAAATATGAAGAATATTTCCTTGTCTTGCAAAAAAATTGCAGATAATGTTTACGCGACATCAGATTTCCTGGTGTAACGAATTTACAAGTGCTTCTTGCATGAGCAAGTTTGATCCCGGTCACCCCATGACCGGGATTTTTTTCGCCTCAGCGATTCACCTCTGTGACGCTGAAATCATGGATATCCAGCTCAAAGGCTTCAGCCAGCTCGCGCCAGGTATGGTAATCCCGATCGTTAACCCGTACCCGGGTAGGGTCATCCTCTATGCGCTGTACTTCGCTCTCGCTGATTTCATTGATCGCGGCGAGCAAGGCATCCACATCAACATTCACTTCCCGTTTAGCCGTTTCGCTGTACTCTTTTTCGGTCTTCATTGCGTACTCCTCGTTTACCCTTTACAGCTTTAAGTATAGACCGCCGATAAAAGCGGCAAACGCGCAGCAACACGCTGCCAGTTTTCACGTTTTGTTCTACACTGGCTCAAAACCAGAGGAGGATTTTATGAACGTCAACGATCGGGTAACCGTCAAAACCGACGGCGGGCCGCGTCGCCCGGGTGTGGTACTGGCAGTTGAGCAGTTTAATGAAGGCACGATGTATCTGGTCTCGCTGGAGGACTACCCGCTCGGGATCTGGTTCTTTAACGAGCTTGGCCACCCTGACGGGATTTTTGTTGAGAGCGTGGAGTAACATGCGTGTCGGCTGACGCGGGCTGGCGCGGCCGAAATGAAAAATCTCTGGCATAGCCAGAGATCGGTTTACGTGGCAAAAAGGGAAGGGGTTAACGCAGATTAACGTAAATTCCGTTGGTCACATTGTCGGTCAGGCGAACGACATGATAGATCACTTGCTTATTATGCGTTTTAATCTTCCTTTTAATATTTCCTTTATGTGACGATACGGTTTTCGCCTTGATATTCATCTGGTCTGAAATCTGAATCGTTCCCTGTCCAGCCATCCACATTCGCAGCATGCTGGATTCAGTTCGGCTTAATGATAAAGTGGGAAAATTAAATTTCGCTACACTCTTTATCTCTTTGTTTAAATAATCCCCGATCAGTTCATCCAGCGATTCCGGCTTAATAGATTTCGAACTAATCAGAAGATTCTGACGCACCCGCAAATATTCATCGAAATGGATATTGGCTATAGCCATAAAAACAATAAACAGGGTGCCGGGATGCTGATTAATGATCTGCTTTATTTGCTGACTGTTGGCGGGATCGTGAATGAAACAGTCCTCATTAATAAACACCACACCTGGCGTAAGGGCGTCACATGCGGCGGCAAGTTCGTCAACCGTATGTACATCGTTGATCTCTTTTTTCTTTACCCCTCTGCTGGCCAGATACCCGGTTAACCCTAGCCGGGTGTAACTGCATAAATCCATAATGATCGTTGACATGGCATACCCTCACTCAATGCATAACGATAATTCACCACCTGCCTGAGAGCTCTTTAACAGCCAAACGGGATGGAAAAATAAATTACCTGTGAGCATTACAAGGACTTTCAGGCGAACTCACTATCCCGTAAAGTTACGTATAATTTGCCAGGAAACTTCTTAAAGTAAAGTAAATGTTGAATTATGTGAGGAGTATAAAAGCATTAAACCCGCTCCAGATATATCCTGGCAGATGTTTCTCATTTTCTATTTTAGGAATATCCTCAGAAAGACAATATAAAAAAGAGGGTTTATTGTTTCACGGAAAGCTCGCGCACGATATTGGCCAATAAATTAAATATTTCACTAAATAGATGTTCGCAGAATGGCGCAATAAGCGGCATTAAGAGGCCGATAAGCACAAGGCCGATAGTCAGGGTGATAGGGAAACCAATGACAAACACCGACAGCTGTGGCGCCATACGGTTAAGTAAACCCAGCGCCAGGTTGACGATCAGCAGCAGGGTAATCAGCGGCAGCGCCAGCATCAGGCCGTTAAGGAAAATCAGCCCGGCCGCACGGGTCAGCGCCATAAAAGCGTTGCTGTTTACCGGCTCCCCGCCAATCGGCAGGGTGTGGAAGGTATCCACCAGCATCGAAATCAGCCACAGATGCCCGTCAAAGGACATAAACAGCAGCATCGCCAGCAGGTCGATGATACGAGCAATGATCGGCATGTTAAGCCGACTGCCAGGGTCAAAGAAGGTGGCGAAGGAGAGACCCATCTGCAGACCAATCAGCTCCCCGGCGGTGCGCACGGCGGCAAAGGCAAACTGCATCGTAAAGCCGATGGCCACGCCAATCAGGATCTGCTGTAGCCCAACCCACAGGGCTGGCGCGGAGAAAATTGGCACATTTACCGGCGGCAGCGTTGGGGCAACGATGATGGTAATGAGAATAGCCAGGCCCAGCTTGACCCGCTTGGGTATCGCCCGCTCGCTCAGGATCGGCGCGGTGGAGATGAGGGCCAGGATGCGCAAGAGCGGCCAGAAGTAGAGGCCCAGCCACTCAAGCCACTGGATGCTGGTAACTTGCAGCATACCTAGCCGATGATATAGGGCAGGTTAGTGAACAGATTGCGCATGTAATCCAGCAGCAGGTTGAGCATCCACGGCCCGGCGATAATGATCGCCACAAACACGGCGATGATTTTCGGGATAAACGACAGCGTCATCTCGTTAATCTGCGTGGCGGCCTGCAGGATACTGATGATCAGACCGGTGACCAGCGCCACCAGCAGCAGGGGAGCGGCAACGGAGATGGCGACCTTCATCGCTTCCGTGCCCATCATCATGACCGATTCTGGCGTCACCGGGCGCTCCTTAACTGTAGAAACTTTGTGCCAGCGACCCCACCAGCAGCTGCCAGCCGTCCACCAGGACAAAGAGCATCAGCTTGAAGGGCAGGGCAATGGTTGCTGGCGGCACCATCATCATCCCCAGCGCCATCAGGACGCTGGCGATAACAAGGTCGATAATCAAAAACGGAATGAAGATCGTAAAACCAATCTGAAAGGCGGTTTTCAGCTCGCTGGTGACGTAAGCGGGCAGCAGAATGCGCATCGGCACCGCCTCAGGCCCCTGGATCGGCCCGGCGTTCGCCAGACGGGCAAAGAGCGCCAGGTCAGCTTCGCGGGTCTGACGTAGCATAAATTCCCGCAGCGGTTGCGCCCCTTTTTCCAGCGCCTCCTGCATGGAGATCTTCTCTTCGCTGAAGGGCTGATAGGCGTCGGTGTAAATCTTGTCGATCACCGGCGACATAATGAAAAAGGTCAAAAACAGGGAGAGACCGAGCAGCACCTGGTTAGGCGGCGCGGACGGGGTACCAAGGGCGTTTCGCAGCAGACCGAAGACGATGATGATGCGGGTAAAGCTGGTCATCATCAGCAGAATAGCCGGGATAAAGGTCAGCGAGGTGATAAACACCAGCGTCTGAACAGGCAGAGACCAGCTCTGACCGCCATTGGCCATCGGCGTCGAGATCAGGCCGGGCAACTGGGCATACACGGCGGGAGCAAACAGGCCAACCCCGGCAAGCGTAAGGGATAACAAACGGCGCATCACGATCTCCCGGAACGCTTAAGCAAACTCTTCATCACGGACTGAAAATCCTGCGGAACCTCTGTGCGACTCTCCTCAGAGACCGGCGCAGGCGGTAATTTATGCAGAATATTAATGTTTGAGGCGGTCACACCCAGCACCAGCCGGGCGTCTTCCACTTCAACGATCACCACGCGCTCACGCGGGCCCAGCGAAGTGCTGGCAGCAAGCTTCAGCCCGCGGGCACCGGCGGTTTTGCCCGCCAGTCCCACGCGTTTAGCCAGCCAGGCGGCAACGAGAATAAAGGCAATAATACCCAGCAGCGCGCCGCTGACCTGAAGCAGCGGCGAACCTGGCACCGCAGAGGGCTGAGAGACGACTGCCTGGGTCTTCATGCTTAACGGCTCAGACGACGCATACGTTCAGACGGGGTAATGATGTCGGTGATACGCACGCCGTACTTATCGGCGACAACCACAACTTCACCCTGGGCAATCAGGTAGCCGTTGATCAGAATATCCAGCGGCTCACCGGCCAGGCCATCCAGCGCCACGACCGAACCCTGCGTCAGGCGCAGCAGCTCTTTAATGGTCATGCGGGTACGGCCCAGCTCCACGGTCAGCTTGACCGGGATATCCATAATCAGATCGATATCCTGCAGCGTACCGCTGACGTCGCCGCCGCCCAGCTGCTGGAATACCGAATCGGCAACGCTTTTGCTGGCCGGTGCTTTTTGTTCGTTTAACGCCTCAGCCCACAGATCGTCCAGTGCTCCGGTGTTGTCATCGGACGGATTGTTCATATCACTCATTTGGGCTGTTCCTCATTCAGAGAATTCAAAATCGGGTTGATCAGGTGCTCAACGCGTAACGCGTACTGATTATTCACGGTGCCATACTGGCTGGTCAGCACGGGCACGCCATCCACATGCGCAATGATGCGGTCGGGTTTTTCTATCGGCAGAACATCGCCGGGTTTTAATTTTAAGATCTGCGACAAACGCAGCGGCACGTCGGCAAAATTGGCCACCAGTTCTAACTGGGAGTGCTGAACCTGGCGTACCAGGTTCTCACGCCAGTTCTGATCTTCATGGCGGGAGTTCTCCAGCGGCGGGTTCACCAGCACTTCGCGCAGCGGCTCAATCATGCTGAACGGCAGGCAGATATTGAATTCGCCGGTCAGGTTGCCGATCTCCACGTGGAACGGGGTGTTGACCACGATGTCGTTTGGCGAGGTGGTAATGTTGGTGAACTTCACCTGCATCTCGGAACGCACATACTCCACGTCGAGCGGGTGGATCGCCTTCCATGCGTCGCTGTACCCCTCAAGGGCCAGCTTCAGCATGCGGTTGATAACGCGCTGTTCGGTGTGGGTGAACTCGCGGCCTTCCACTTTAGTCGGGAAACGTCCGTCGCCGCCGAAGAGGTTATCTACGGCGATAAACACCAGGCTTGGCGAGAAGACGAACAGACCCGTGCCACGCAGCGGTTTCAGATGGATTAGGTTGAGGTTCGTCGGCACCGGCAGGTTACGGGCGAACTCATGATACGGCTGAATGCGGATCGCACCGACGGTAATATCCGGGCTACGGCGCAGCAGGTTAAACAGCCCCATACGGAACTGACGGGCAAAACGTTCGTTGATGATCTCCAGCGCCTGCAGACGCTCGCGCACCACGCGACGCTGGGTATTGGGATCGTAGGGGCGAATATCACTTTCGCCCGCCAGGCCCGCTTTTGGTTCGTCGGCTTTATCGCTGTCGCCGTTGAGCAGCGCATCGATTTCCGCCTGAGAAAGAATACTGTCGCCCATGTCGTTACCGCAGAATGAAAGCTGTATACAGAACGTCGGTGACTTCCTGCTTAGGTTGACCGCTGATCAGAGGCGCGGCCAGCGTTTGCTTAATGGCTTCCACCAGCTTCTGCTTACCTTCATCGGTAGAGAGCTGGGTGGCATCCTGACGAGAAAACAGCAGCAGCAGACGGCTGCGCACTTCCGGCAGGTATTCACTCAGACGCGCGCGGGTAGCTTCGTCTTTCAGACGCAGCGTAATGCCCACGTAAAAGACGTGATCGGCGTCGCCCAGGTTAACGGTGAACGTATCCAGCGCAAAAAAGACAGGTGCCGCCGGCGGTGGTGGCTCCACTTTGGCTTCGGCTGAAGGGGCTTTATTCATACGCCAGTAGCTGTAACCTGCGGTGGCGCAGGCGGCGAGCGTAATTAACACCAACAGCGGGATCCAGATGGAACGCTTACTTTTTTTGGTGATGGCGGAGTCAGTCATCTGTTGCGTGCTTCCTGTTTCGGGACTGCTAATGTGGTGATTATCCCGTGTCCTGTCGCCGTCAAAGGGTCGAAAAGACGGGGATAATCACGCTACCTCTGGCGTTTAGGTTTAGGCGAAGATATCGACGGCACTGTTTCCACGGGCTGCAGACTGCAGCGAGGCCGGTGCCGCCAGCAGCTCATCGCTCTCTTCATCAAATCCGCCGTTATTGCCGGAGCGGGATGCCTGCTGCTGATGCTGAGAGGAGGCCTGCTGTTGACCGTTAAAGTTTTCACTGCTGATGCTGCTTTGCGTAAGCTGAATACCGTTTTCCGCCAGCTGAGTACGCAGCACCGGCAGTGCCGCTTCCAGCGCCGCGCGAACGTGGCTGTGGCCTGACACCATCTGCAGCTGCGCCTGGTTATCATCCAGCTTAAGCGTAATTTGCACCTGGCCCAGATCTTCCGGGTGCAGACGCAGCTCGGCGCTCTGCTGGCCCTGACGGGTGAACAGCGTGATGTGCTGGCTGATGGTCTGCTGCCACTCATTGCTGCCCAGCTGGGCGCTGACCACCGGTGCGGCGGCCATCGTCGGCTGAGCAGAGGTAAGATTGCTGACAATCGGCCCCATCGTGATGGTCGGCCCGGTCGGGGATGGTGTGCTCTCAGCCGCCTGTCTGGTCGTTGCCGCGGCGACGGCTGGCGTCAGTTGGGTGTCAGAGGCTAAGGCCGCACCTTTATCCTGAGCCACGTTTTTTGCGGTGCGCAGCGCATCGGTATCCAGCGCTGGCTGATGACCACGATCGCCATTCAGCGTCGCCTTCACATCCAGGCTTCCGGCGCTCACTGGCTGAGGCGCGGCCGCGGTTGCGGTCTGCTGGTGGGGAAGCATCGCCATGAGGGCGCTTAATCCCGCCAGCTCTTCCTCGCTAAGCTCCGTTTTGCTGTCAGCCTCTTTAGCGGCCTGGGCCAGCGATTTCAGCACCTCGCTTTTGGCGACCGGCAACAGGCCGTGTGCCAGCCCCGGCTGGCTGGCATCTTCATCGGATAGCGTCAGATCCTGACGCGCCAGCAGCTCGGCAAGCTTGCCGGCATCGGCGTCAACGTCGCTATCGGCGGCACCGGTTTGCAGCGCCGCCTGGGCGAACTTGCCGCCCGATGAGTGGAGATCGTTCAGCGTCAGGCCGACATCTTTGCCCTGACCTTTGGCATCGCTTAACGCGCCCGCCAGCAGGGCAAGAAAATCCTGCGCGCCGTCGGCCGCTTTTCCGCCCCGCGCGCCAGCCGTAAGATCGCTGTCGCTCGAAAGCAGTTGTTGAAGGGTGATCATTCCGGGGTCCTCATTGATGCCCGCTGGGCAAATTCATCCATTTTTTTCTGATCGAGACGGCTTTCCGCCAGGGTTGCGGCGGCAAGCTGGCGATCCTGCAGTGTCTGCCAGGCCTGTAAGCGCTGTTTCTTCTCTCGCCAGGCTGTTAACGCAAGGTCGACTTTATTGCTCCACTGAACCACCTGCTGGCGATGCTGTTCGATCGCTTTCTCCAGCGTCTGGATGAACTGTTGATAGTTGATCCAGCGCTGGCTGCCGATGCCCTGCGTCATATCGGTATTGAGGTTGGTGCGATACTCATGCTGGTAGTCAATCAACATCTTCAGCTGCTCTTCCGCCTGTTGCTGTCCGCGGCGCATCACCCCAAGGTGCTGCGCGGCATGATCAACATCCTGCTCGGCCAGATCTTTCAGCGTGGTTAATGCGCCGTGTTGTGCCATGACATTCGCCCTCTACCTTGTTACACCTGCGGGAAGATCATCTCCAGAGCCTGGATTGAGCTTTCCCAGTCGGCCTTCTCAAAAATACCCTGCTGCAGATACGCCTCCAGATGCGGCCACAGGGCAATCGCCTTGTCGAGCATCGGGTCGCTGCCTTTGGCATACGCCCCGACGCTGATCAGATCGCGGTTGCGCTGGAAGCTGGAGAGCAGCTGTTTGAAGTTACGCACCCGGGCGTAATGCTTCTCGGTAATCAGCGCCGTCATCGCACGGCTGATAGAGGCTTCGATATCGATAGCCGGATAGTGGCCCGCTTCGGCCAGGCGGCGCGACAGGACGATATGGCCGTCGAGGATCGCGCGTGCCGAGTCGGCAATCGGGTCCTGCTGGTCATCGCCTTCGGTCAGCACCGTGTAAAAGGCGGTAATGGAGCCCCCGCCATTGATGCCGTTCCCGGCGCGCTCCACCAACGCCGGGAGTTTGGCAAACACCGAAGGCGGGTAGCCTTTGGTAGCCGGTGGCTCGCCAATCGCCAGAGCGATCTCACGCTGGGCCATCGCATAACGGGTCAGGGAGTCCATGATCAGCAGCACGTGCTGGCCGCGGTCGCGAAAATCTTCGGCGATACGGGTGGCATAGGCAGCCCCCTGCATGCGCAGCAGGGGAGAGACATCCGCCGGGGCGGCAATCACGACCGAGCGGGCACGCCCCTCCGCACCGAGGATGTTCTCGATAAAATCTTTAACTTCACGGCCACGCTCGCCAATCAGCCCCACCACGATAACGTCGGCCTGGGTGTAGCGGGCCATCATGCCGAGCAGCACCGATTTTCCGACGCCGGAGCCGGCAAAAAGGCCCATACGCTGGCCGCGACCGACGGTCAGCAGGGCGTTGATCGGGCGCACGCCGGTATCCAGTACGTGTTCGATTGGGGTGCGTTGTAACGGGTTGAAGGGCGGTGTGACCAGCGCCCCGGTTTCGGTGGTGTCGGGCGCGGGCTGGCCATCCAGCGGCTTACCGGCGCCGTCCAGCACCCGTCCGAGCAGCGCCGGGCCGAGCGGCAGTTGCTTGCCGCTGTGCAGTCCGTCGCTGGAGAAATTTTTGGCATAGACCCGCGCGCCGGGCAGCACGCCTTCGACCTCTTCCAGCGGCATCAGGAACAGACGCTGGCCGTTAAAGCCGACCACTTCGCTCTCGACTTCGTGGATCTCGTTACCGTCCTGCCGTTCGATAATGCAGGTGGCCCCCAGCGGCAGTTGCAGGCCCGTCGCCTCCAGTACCAGACCGGTGGCGCGGGTTAAGCGGCCATAGCGACGAACGGGGGGCAGTTGCGCCATCTTCGCTTCAAAGTTGTCGAGGGTGGTGAGCCAACGGGTGAGGCGAGCGGTCATCAGATGACTCCCGGTGCCGCCAGGCGGCACAGTTCCTGCCAGCGGGTTGCCACGCTGGCATCCAGATCCCCTTCATCGGCAGAGACTTTGCAGCCGCCGTGATGCAGGGTCGGATCGCCGCGCAGACGCCAGCCGTGCAGGCTCAGGGTCGCGCCGAGCATCTCTTCCACGCGCTGCAGATCGTCTGGGTGGACGCGCAGCTGCGGTTTGCCGCTGAACAAGGGCTCCTGCTGCAGCAGCCCCTGGATCTGTTTGATAAGCGAAGAGTTATCCACTGGCGGCGTATGGCCAATCACCTGGCGTGCCGCCTCAAGCGCCATCTGCATCAGGCGCGAGGCGATCACGCTGTCCAGCGCGTCCAGGGTATTCTGGAACTCGCTCACCAGCTGCTGCATCCGGGCATGGATCGGCGCCTGCTGCGAACGCGCCTGTTCTAACCCCTGGGCCAGCCCCTGAGTCAGACCTTCCTGATAGCCCTGCTCCTGGCCTTTCTGCCTGCCTTCGTTCAGACCGGCCGCGTAGCCTTGATCGTGCGCCTGCATCTGGATCTGCGCCAGCTGCTGCGCGCGCTGCTCCTCTTCGCTCAGCTCTGGCGCGTCCTCTTCCTCGCCCAGATCGGCAGAAGCGACGGCCGCAGGCACAAATTCCGCGCGGGGAGGGGAGAGATCGTCCGGGGTCCAGACTTTCCACGGCAGTTCATCAGACATAGGTATCCTCGCCGCTGCCTACCACCATCTCGCCGGTTTCTGCCAGACGACGCACAATAAGCAGGATCGCTTTCTGTTCGTTTTCCACCTGAGACAGACGGACCGGGCCACGGTTGGCAAGGTCGTCGCGCAGGATATCCGCCGCACGCTGGGACATGTTGCGCAGGAACTTCTCGCGCAGCGGCTGTTCGGCGCCTTTGAGGGCGATAAGCAGCGATTCGGAGTCCACTTCCTGCAGCAGGCGCTGGATACTGCGGTCGTCCACGTCGACCAGGTTTTCGAACAGGAACATTTCGTCGATAATTTTCTGCGCCAGTTCGCCGTCGAATTCGCGCACTGCGGTAATAACCGCCTCTTCCTGCTGCGTTTTCATCAGGTTGATAATTTCGGCCGCCGTTCTCACGCCGCCCATTTTGCTGCGCTTGAGGTTCTGGCCATCAAGCAGGCCATTCAGTACCTCGGTCAGTTCCGCCAGCGCCGCCGGCTGGACGCCGCCGAAGGTGGCGATACGCAGCATCACATCGTGACGCAGGCGCTCGTCGAACAGCGCCAGAATATCGGCCGCCTGACCACGCTTAAGGTGAACCAGGATAGTGGCGATGATCTGCGGATGTTCGTCGCGAATAAGATCGGCTGCGGTCTGCGGCTCCATAAAGTTGAGCGTTTCGATGCCGCTGGCGGTATCGCGGGTCTCGAGAATATCCTCCAGCAGGCTGGCGGCACGCTCTTCGCCGAGGGCTTTGACCAACACCGAACGCAGGTATTCGTTGGCATTGACGTTGAGCGCCGCAAACTGTTCCGCTTCCTGCTCAAACTCCGACAATACGTCGGTCAGCTGTTTGTTGGAGATCTGACGCACGTTGGCCATTGCCGCACTGAGAATCTGCACTTCGCGCTGGGAGAGGTGTTTGAACACCTCCGCCGCCCGGTCCTCGCCAATGGTCATCAGCAGGATGACGCTTTTATCCGTTCCGGTAAGGTTACTCATTTTCGTTACTCATCCACTGGCGAATGACCAGCGCCACGACGCGCGGATCGTTATCTGACATTTCGCGAATACGCTGGCTCATCACCTCAGCGCCCATGCGCTGGTTAGCACGGCGCTGCTGCAGCTGTTCGTCTTTGCTGAGACGGACTTCCACCGCTTCTTCTGTTTCCTGACGCAGCATGGTCTGCTCTTTCAGCGCCTTCGCCTCTTCGGCGCGGCGTACCAGCTGCGGACGTACCGCTTTACGCCACAGCAGCCAGGCGACAATCACCACCAGCAGCCAGCGACCGGCATCCATCATCTGGGCGATAAAGGACTGAGTTTTCCAGAACGGCAGCTCGCCGCTGTTATCGTCAACCGCACTGAACGGCGAGTTCACGACGTTTAAGGTATCGCCACGCGTCTCTGAGTAACCCATCGCTTCACGGGTCAGGTTTTCAATCTGTTTCATCTGCTCGGCGGTCAGCGGTAGCGGCTTACCGTCCGGCAGAGTTTTGTAGTTGACGACCACCGCCACGGAGAGACGCTGCACATCACCCGTGTTCATTTTGGTGTGGCGAATGGTGCGATCGACTTCGTAGTTAGTGGTTTCGTTGCGGCTGCTGGTGCGCGGGCCGGAATTGGCCGCAGCCGCCGTTTGCTGCTGATTCGCCTGCTGACCGTTCTGCGGGTTCTGCGCTGGCGCATTAATCGGCGCAGTGTTGGCCGGGGCTGGTTGGTTAGAGAGCGCACCCGGTACGCCCCCCGGGAATGGGCCGCCCACCTGCAGATTTTCATTTACCTGACGCGAACGCATCACCGCCTGGGCGGCATCGCCGTTCGGACGATACTGCTCTTCGGTCTGCTCTTTATCGGAGAAATCGATCTGCGCGGTAACCTGGGCATGAACGTTGGTTGTCCCTACAATCGGCCCGAGAATGGCTTCGATGCGGCTCTGAATGCGATTTTCCACATCAGTGGCATATTTCAGCTGTGCGTCATTGAGGTCGCGATCGCCGGTGTTGGATTTGGTTAACAGACGACCCGTCTGATCCACCAGGGTCACATTACCCGGCGGTAAACCCGCCACGGCGCTGGAGACCAGATGCACCACCGCACTGATTTGCCCTTCGTCCAGCGCGCGGCCAGGCTGCAGATTAACGGTGACGGATGCCGAAGGGGCTTTTTGTTCCCGGACAAACAGGGTCGGTTTCGGCATGGCCAGGTGCACGCGGGCGCTTTTCAGCGGACCCAGCGTTTCGATGGTACGGGCCAGTTCGCCTTCCAGCGCGCGCTGATAGTTCACCTGCTCGCTAAACTGGCTGATGCCAAATTTTTCCTGATCCAGCAGTTCAAAGCCTACTGCCCCGCCTTTCGGCAGGCCTTGCTGGGCAAGACGTAAGCGGAGTTCATGAACTTTATCGGCGGGGACTTCCAGCGCGCCGCCGTTATCCGCGAAGCGGTAAGGGACGTTCATCTGGGTGAGCTGGGTGACGATAGCGCCGCCATCCTGATCGGAAAGGTTGCTGAAGAGCGTGCGGTAGTCTGGTTGTTTGGCCCATAAGACCATAGCGACAACAATCGCGATGGCGGCAGCGCCTGCCACGATCAACGGCACTTTAGGGTTCGCGCGCAAGCGGCTCATCCATTCGAGAGATTTAGTTTGAGGGCTTGTTGTTGCTGACGCACTCATAGCGCACCTCGCGACTCATCGTGGATTTCATTATTAGTGTGGAGAAACAAAACAGACTCCCGGGTCGGCAAACACACAAAAAATTCCATAATCATGGCTGTGCCATTATTTGTTGAAACGGGAATTTCTATGCGTCAAATAACCTGGTTTTTTAACGCTATTTAGCGCCTTTATCTCATTGACAGACTGCTACTCTTGAGCGCGTAGAAAACCATCAGGGGAACGTCATGGCAATACAGGGCATTGAAAGCGTCATCAGCCAGCTCCAGGCAACGGCGATGACCGCGCGTAATCAGAACGTGGCTGATGTGCAGTCGACGGTCAGCTTCGCGGGCCAGCTGCATGCGGCGCTGGACCGGATCAGCGACACGCAAACCGCGGCGCGCGTGCAGGGCGAAAAATTCACCCTCGGCGTACCGGGCATTGGTCTGAACGATGTGATGGCCGATATGCAAAAAGCATCGGTATCGATGCAGATGGGCATTCAGGTGCGTAATAAGTTGATGCAGGCGTATCAGGACGTTATGTCGATGCAGGTTTAGTCCTTCTGGTGCTGGCGACGCGACGGCTTTAATGCCACACTATTTTTTTCGACATAGACGGAATCATGATGAAAAAAATAGCAATTATAGCGGGGCTGCTGGCCTTAACCGGCTGTGTACAGGTCGACAGATATCAGGACGTGATCAAACATCCTGTCCCGGCTGAACTGGCGGGTTACTGGCAGTCGAAAGGGCCGCAGAGCAGCATGGTCAGCCCGGAAGCGATCGCGACGCTGGTCGTGACGCAGGAGGGGGATACCCTCGATTGCCGGCAGTGGCAGCGCGTGGTGGCCGTGCCGGGGAAAATCATGCTGCGTTCTGACGATTATTACAACGTCACCCGCAAGCTGGATATCTACCCGCTGGAGCGGGAAGGCTCCGCCATTGAGTACGATGGCATGAGCCTGCAGCGCGTCGACAAACCTACCGTCGAGTGTGCAAATTACCTGAGTAAAAATCCGCTTGAGAGCAAGCTGCCTTAAGGGATTTGCAGGCCGGGCAGGGGCAACGCCGCCCGGCTATCAACGCCTTACTATTCCGCTTCTATAACCCACACGCTGACGCTGCCGCCGTTGCAGGTGAAGACACCGGTACCGGTTTCGTCGGTCATTACCACTTCCTCGCGGTTACCGAGAAAATCTTTCCAGGTTTTATGGCCGTAGTTTTCCCCAAGCGTAATGGTTTTTTCGCCTTCGTCACCGTTAGAGAGCACCACCACGCAGCCGGGATTATCGTCGGTGCCGCTGCGGCTGAAGGCGATGCAATTAGGGTGATCGAACCACAGAGTCTGAATGCCGTGAGCAAAGCGCTGGCGGGCGAGGATCAGCTGATCGAGCTGCTCAATCACCGGCATATCGATGTGGTACATCTCGCCGTCACCACCGGTATCGTCATAGCTGGCGCCGTACAAATCGGGGTAGAAGACGCTGGGAACGCCGTTTTCGCGCAATAAAATCAGGGCATAGGCCAACGGCTTAAACCAGGCTTCAACCGGTGCCTCCAGCGCCTGTAGCGGCTGGGTGTCATGGTTAGCGACCAGGGTCACCGCGTGGAAGGGGGCTGCCTCTACCAGCGTGCCGGTAAAGATCTGGCTCATGTCGTAATCACGCCCCTGCAGAGAAGCTTCGTGAAACTTCATGTGCAGCGGGGCGTCAAACAGCATGGTTTTCCCCTCCACCTGATCGATATATTGTCGCAGTTTATCAACATCTGGCGACCAGTATTCCGCCACGATAAACAGCGGTTTCGGCGCTACCTCCTGGACATGTTCGATCCACTCTTTATAGAACCAGGCCGGAATATGTTTTACCGCATCCAGACGGAAGCCGTCACACTGGGTTTGCTCCATCAGCCAGCGCGCCCAGTATTTGATCTCCTCGGTTACCGCACGGTTGCGAAAATCGATGTTTTCGCCCATGAGGTAGTCAAAATTTCCCATCTCGTTATCGACCTGATCGTTCCAGCCTTCGCCGGTGTAATCATTGACGATCTTGAAGATGCCGTTTTCATCAGGGTTTTCGATATGATCTATGCCGCTGAAACATTTGTAATCCCAGATGAATTTTGAATACTTTCCGGCGCGAACCGGGAAGGTGTAGCGGGTCCAGGCTTCACACTCGATAATCTCGTCATCGATCTGGTTGCGATCGTCGGCGTTCACCCGCTGAACGCGGATGGCCTCTTTCTCATCGGCGCCCATCTTGTGGTTCACGACCACGTCCATCAGCACCGCGATATTGTTGCGTTTCAGTGCGTCGATAGCGGCGAGCAGCTGGTTTTTGTCACCATATTTGGTGGGAATAGATCCTTTTTGATCGAACTCGCCGAGATCGAAAAGATCGTAGCAGTCATAGCCGACAGAGTAGCCGCCGGTCGCGCCTTTATAGGCCGGGGGCAGCCAGACCATGTTAATACCGATATCATTTAAGCCGTCGGCGCGCTCGGCCACTTCCGGCCAAAGCTGACTGCCTTCAGGGTAATACCAGTGGAAGAACTGCAAGAGGGTGGGGTTTTTCATCTTCCGTGCTCCAGAAGCCGTTTCGGCTGACCTCTGGAGTATGGATCATAAGAATCATAACGGGGTGATATTGGTTAAATTTTCCGGATAGAGAATATTGCCAGACAGTCTGCCGTAAGTAGAGGAGAGAGATTGTTGTTTGCCGGTTTGGGTGATCAATTCACGCAGTTCATCCATTCTTACTTTCAACAATGCCTTAAGCTCAGTCTCATTTTGCAGTACTTTTTCAAGAATAAAGCGTGCCTGTTCAATCTGTGCCGGAGGGCATGCGGAGATAGGGTTATGCGAGATGCCCTCGACTAACTGAACGTACTCCACTTCTTTTTCAATAAGCTCATCCCACTGACCGGAATGAGCGAGGTTCAGCATGGCAATACTCAAGGCATGGAGAGCATGCCAGTTGTTGAGAGCTGAGCTAGGACTGTTCATCAAAATTATCCTGAAATAGAGGCAGCATCGGGGCCGATTTGTTTCCACGCGTCAGCAATGTTATTCAATAAGCCCTCAACCTCGACGATCGCCTCGACATCATTTCGTAGGTTCGCTTGTAATAAACGACGAACCATATAGTCATAAAGTGCGGCGAGATTTCCCGGCAACTCACTGTCAACATCCATATTCAGGCCAGCCTTTAAGCCATTGTCGATGATGTTAATGGCTTTAGATAAAGCTTCGCCTTTCTCCGGCAGTTGGCCTGCTTCAAGAAACAGGCGGGCCCGAACAAGGGCGCTATGCGCCCCATCGAACAACATGACAATTAGCTGATGTGGACTGGCGTTCATTACCGCGCTTTCCACCCCTATCTGCTGATAGGACTGAACACCAGAGGTGTTGTACATATTTGCTCCTGAAATTACGATGAACTAGAGAACTGTTGAGTCAGGTAGTTACCTGTATTCGTCATTTTCGTCACGAGGACGTTCAGACTGGTAAACTGTGTTTTATAACGCTCCATGGTTGCTTCAATAGAGGCTTCCATCGCGTCATATCGCTTACCCAGCGTTTTGATCGTCGCATTGATACCGTCTTTCGCATTCTGGATCACGCCGGTACTGCCTGCGCTGGTACTCAGCATGGTATCCAGCGTTTTGCTCATTTTGGTGGCGAGCCCCGTCGTTTTACCGTCACCGATAAAATACTGCTGAACGGCATCCGGATTATCGGCCAGAGCTTTTTTCAGCTTGTCGGAATCAATTTTTAAATTGCCGAGTGTTCCATCCGTCGCGCGGTTAGGATCCTGAGTTACCCCAAGCTGAGCCATGATCTGCATTGAGCCGCTTTGCACTTCGGTCAACAAACCGCGCAGCTGAGACTGGATACCGCGGACATTGCCATCACCCACCAGTGCACCATTACTGGAGGACTGGCTGTCGGCTCCCGCCTCGACAGCAACATACTTTGTGACGCTGTTGATTGTGGATTGCAGCGAGTTATACGCTGTCACCCAGTCAGAAATTGCTTTTTGGTTAGCGTCCGTTGCACGGGTAATATCCAGCGATTCGTCAGCTTTACTCTCTGCTTTCAGGTTGAACGTCACGCCCGGAATCGCATCGGAAATCGTGTTTGACTGACGCTCAATCGTAATATCGTTCACCACGATAGTGGCATTTTGTGCAGCGGTCTGAACGTTCAATGCACCGGTTTTGGCTGTTGAGTCATAGCCAATTGCACTTTGTAATTTGTCGTCCCCAGTGACTTTTATCGTCATCTCACCGTCGGTACCGGTGGATTTAGACGTCAACATAAGGCGGTAATCACCATCTTTCGCTTTGATTACGCTGGCGGTCACATTGCCGTTTGCTTTATTAATGGCGCTGGCAATACCGTTCAGGGAGGTGTCGGAATCCGACAGTTCCACTTCCAGCGGCTTTTCGGTGCCCGGCTGGGTAATCGTAATTTTGCGCGTGGTGCCTGTTGTGTCGCCTAACGCATCGGTGTTGCTGCCAATAGTCCCGGTCGTCAGAGACTGCGCTTTTGCAAGGTGGTTGACGTTCACCGTATAAGATCCGATAGCCGCTTCGGATGATGTTGTCGCCGTAAATGCCGTGTTGGTACTACTCACCGCCGTCGAGTTCCAGGTAGTGGTTTTACCCAGAGTCGCAGTTGCCGTCTGCAGACTGGTCATGGCGCTCTGCAGTTTGCCATACGCGCTTAATTGCGCGTTATAGGTCGTTTGCTGGGAAGTAATCGTTGTTAGCTTGGTTCTTTCCGCTGCTTCTAACTGATTGTACAAATCCCCGAGTCCTGCAGAACCTATCCCGAGATTACTGATAGTTGCCATGCATATTTTCCTTAAAAGACGAAGTAGTTCAGAACTCGTTATCGGCGTCTTGGGATAAAAGTTTACGGCCTCAAAAAAAAAATAATCTAAGAAAAAGCCGCCACTGAATAGGGTATATGGAGGGATTGCGTCAGGTCGTGAAGATCACCCTAAGAAGTAAAACGTCGATTGAGAGAGTGAAAACAAAAGAGTGAGTTTGCGTTAGGGGGGATTTATTCAGAAAGACTAAATGTGATTTTTTTAATAAAATTCTCTGTTTATCATCAGGTTAAAATTTTTTAAAAATTGATTCTAAAGTCTTTTGGCGACCCGTCGATAACCTTGTTGACGGTGAGAGACGCCGTGAGTGTTAGGCACCGAAACCTAAACCCAATTTTGAAGGAATGAAAATTATGGCAGTTATCAATACTAACCTGTTGTCCCTGACTACTCAGAACAACCTGAACAAATCTCAGTCTTCCCTGGGTACAGCAATCGAGCGTCTGTCCTCCGGTCTGCGTATCAACAGCGCTAAAGACGATGCAGCGGGTCAGGCGATTTCTAACCGCTTCACCTCTAACATCAAGGGTCTGACTCAGGCTTCCCGTAACGCCAACGACGGTATCTCCCTGGCGCAGACTGCTGAAGGTTCTCTGAACGAAATCAACAACAACTTACAGCGTATTCGTGAGCTGTCAGTTCAGGCGCAGAACGGTACTAACTCTGCTTCCGACATCGACTCCATCCAGTCTGAAGTTAACCAGCGTCTGCTGGAAATCAACCGTGTTGCTCAGCAGACTCAGTTCAACGGCAGCAAAATTCTGGCGAACAACACGGCTGATACCGATATCAAGATCCAAGTTGGCGCTAACGACAACGAATCAATTGATATCGGTATCAAAGCAAACGCAGATTGGAACAAATTGGGTGCCAACTCAGTTGGCGCAGACACTGCGACTCAAGCATTTGCAAGCTACACTAGCAACGTTGTAACTTCATCTTCAGATACTGCCGCTAGTACTTCTGCTTCAGGTACTGCAGTAAGCACCATGTCCTTGGCCAGCGTTGGAACAGACGCACGTTCAGTAAGTGTGTTAAGTGGTGGCTTCGATGTGCTTTCTACTGATGTATTAAGCAACGTTGATGCAGCAATCAAAGCAGTTGATAACCAACGTTCAGATCTGGGTGCGATTCAGAACCGTTTCGAATCCACCATCTCTAACCTGAGCAACACCATCACCAACCTGTCTGCTGCACAGTCCCGTATTCAGGATGCTGACTATGCGACCGAAGTGTCCAACATGTCTCGCGCGCAGATCCTGCAGCAGGCTGGTACTTCTGTACTGTCTCAGGCGAACCAGGTTCCTCAGGGCGTACTGTCTCTTCTGCGTTAATATCGCTCCTTGTTCAACAAAGGTCAGCCTTAGGGCTGGCCTTTTTTATTGTGCTGGGATAAACGCGAATTGAGGGTAATAAATCCGGCTCTTCCTCTAATTGGTACATGATGGGTTTTGCTACTCTTCCGCTATATCAATACAAGAGGTAGAACCATGAACAGCGTGGCCAATAATGAAACTCCGGCTGAATTTACGCCCTCCGGAGCTCGTCGTCTTTACAGCTCTATTGAACATATTCGCGCTACAGCGTGGTTATATGGTGTCGAAACAGCCCGCGTTCGCCATGCTTCAGTGTTAGTTCTGGGATGTGGAAAGGGAGAGGAGCTGCTTGCCACATCGGTTAAATATCCTTATGCAAACATTGTGGGAATTGAACTAGAGACAGAGAACCGCCATGACGCTATGTTGGCAACGCTGGGGAGTGGCAGAGATAACTTGCAACTCTATTCTGCCTCAATTGAAACGTTCCTTGAGGCTGATTTAGGCAAGTTCGATTTCATTATTGTGCAGGGCAGTTTTACTTTCCTGGCAAACTCGCTGACAGATGCGATTTTGCTATCTTGCCAACAGCGTTTAAGCGAGAAAGGGATCGTTGCCGTTGATTGGTTTTGTCAGCCTGGTGCCAGGTTCACAGAAATGCTCCGCGATGCGATGCAGATCCACAGCAGCCGGGCCGACACGCACACAGGGCAAGTCAATCAAGCACGCGCAATGCTGAACTGGCTTGATCAAACCACAGTTGAAACCAGTACAACCAAAAAACTGATTTCTTATATCAACGAAACTTCTCAGGGGCTTTCTGACGAACTGCTAAGCCATCACTATCTCAGCAGCGATCATACTGCCAGCTACCTGATCGAATTCAACGAGCGAATCGGGAACAACGGGCTGGCCTATGTGGGTGATCTCAGGCCTGCCACCGAACATACCAGTTATTATGATGATGGCATGACGCAGTCATGGCTGGAGATGTCCAACGGCGCCGGGAAGATTTTAACCCAGCAATATCTGGATATTGCGGTTAACCGTAATCGCCGGTTTAGCTTATTAGTGAATGCGAGCAGAAGTGCTGAAGTTCTGGAAACCGTCGACTACGGTCGTCTGGCTGGTATGCGCTGGGCAGGCAGCTTCCGCCGTAAAAGCCAACATATTCGCCATAGCCCTAACTTTTTGACCGGGCACGACGGGACGCCGATTGCTACGGAAGATATAACCACCCTTGGGATCCTCGATATCCTGGGTGAGGCCTGGCCGCTTAGCGTCAGTTTTGAACAGCTCGTGTTCCATACTCGCCTGCCTGATGACGACCCACTTGAAAATGACGAACAGTCCCACAGAAAAAAAGTGCTGGCTGCACTGACAGCACTGTTCAAAACAAATTTTGCCGGCTTGCACTATGTGCGTGAGGCGGAACCTGCCTCAGCGGAGCATGAGTTAGGCGTGGCTCCTATGGTGGCTGCACAACTTCTGGCTCAACCTGATGCCAGCGTGCTTATAAATCTCTGGGGCGAAACAGTCAACGTCAACGATGAAGAGCGCACGTTGATGAGCGGTACAAAATTCATCAGCGATGAAGAGCATCATCATTTGTTTGAAGGGCTGATATTCAAAGGTTTGCTGACGGGCTCAGTCATCGGCTGGAAGCGCTATTACCAGTTATTGGCTAACCAAGCAGTTATTACCGAGGTAGGGCGTATTGCCACTTCATTGCTGCTGTTCTCCAGTAATGAAACGGCAGGCGGCTTCTATACCAGTGCGTTTGAAAAAGTAGCCAAAAAGATGACGCTGTCCACGCAAACCGGTACAGAGCCGGAAGTGGATGCGGATATGATCATTGAAATTAACAAACTTCTTATTAAAGGCGAGTATACCCAAGCGCGTGAGTTGGTGGCAAAAAGATTGCCACTTCTTCAAGAAACTTTAAACGGCAATTACTATCTTCTCCGTTTTTATAAGCGCGTTGCAGATTATCCTGCAGCAATTCTTGCCCTTACCCGCATGCTCTCTTTTAATTCGACCAGCTTGTTTATCTATTCTGAGTTGGCCATGGCCTTATACGAATACCGTATGTCGTGGCAGGCAGGGCGTTTAGCAAGGGCGATATTGCGTTGCGATAAAACCAGCGGTCCGGACTGGTATCTGCTGGGTATTTTGCACAAAGAGAGTAAAACGCTTGAGCGGGCAGAGTATTGTGCTCGCAAGGGCGTGGAATTAGTGCCCACCAGCAAACAGATGGTTAGCCTGTTGGGCAGTTGCTTGTGTGAGCAAGCCAAAACAGAAGAAGGCATTGCGTTTCTGAAACAGTCGATTAAAGATCCTGCTGTCGATTTTGGCAATATGGGATCTCTGGCCTTTATTCTGACGCACAGCGGCAACGCCTCTGTGCAGGAAATTTTAGAATGCCATCTGGGCTATGCGAATGGCGCAATGCGCTGGGCTGAGCAGCAGAAATTTGTGGGTTACCAACCGGCAGATAAAACCAGTAACCGCAAATTACGCATTGGCTTTGTCTCGGGCGATTTCAAAGAGAACCATCCGGTTAACTTCTTCTTCTTACCTGTCTGGGATGCACTGGACAGAAGCAAATTCGAGCTCTTTGCCTATAACAGCGCCCCTGCGTATGGAAGAAATGCCGGCACGGACTATTACGAGAAGACCTCTGACGGCTGGCGAGAAGTTCAACATACCAGCACTACGGAACTGGCGGAAATGATCAAGCAGGATCAGATTGATATTCTTATCGATCTGGCTGGTCATACGGCGTTTAACCGTCTGATGACGTTTGCGTTGAAACCTGCACCGGTGCAGATCTCCTGGGTGGGCTACCATGCCACCACGGGACTGCCGACCATGGATTATTATGCGACCATATTCCCGGTACCGAAAGATCCAGCACTTGAGGCGCAATTCACGGAGAAATTGATTTATCTTTCACTGCCACGCAATTTCGGGGCAAAGGAAGAGAGTCCGGACATTAATATCTTACCTGCGTTTGAAAATAATCATTTCACCTTTGGAAGTTTTAACCGACCAAATAAAGTGAATGACAGCGTCCTGGATGCCTGGGCGGAAATTCTATTGGCGGTTCCAACGGCCCGGATGATTGTTGCCAATATGCCAATGGTGACATGGCCAGAACTGGAACATAAATTTGAAATACGCGGTATCGATAAAGACCGCATCACGCTGCGTGAAGCAACCGATATGCAATCCTATTTGAAAGCGCATAATGAGGTTGATTTGCTGCTGGATACCTTCCCGTTCACCGGTGGAACGGTAACCAGCCATGCGGCCTGGATGGGTGTGCCGACGGTCTCACTTTCAGGGGAAACGCTGGTGTCGCGCCAGGGGGCATCCATTATGTATTCGCTGGATTTACCTGAATTTATTGCGCACAGTAAAGAAGAGTATGTCGCCAATGCAGTAGGCTGGACGCAGCGTTTGAATGAACTTTATTCGATTCGCATGAATCTTCGTAACAGCATGAAAATTAAAAATAATCAGAAAGAAAGTATCGCTGGTTATGTTGAACAGATGCTGTATAAGTGCTGGCAAGATTATTGCGAAGGGCGTGAGCCTGAAAGTTTCTCGGTAGGAGAAATTTATGATGTTAATAAATAAAGCAATTTCTTAACTTCTCTCATCGGCAGCAAGGATATCTTAATTATCCTTGCTGCAATCTGTCTGCATTTAGCTTAACTCTCAAAATACCCCCCCATTTCACCCCTATTCACACGATTAAAACCCCTCCAGAATCGGATAATCATGCCGATAACTCAACTAACGCAGGGCTGTTTATCGTGAATTCACTCTATACCGCTGAAGGTGTAATGGATAAACACTCGCTGTGGCAGCGTTATGTTCCGCTGGTGCGTCATGAAGCATTGCGGCTTCAGGTACGTCTGCCGGCGAGTGTGGAACTGGACGATCTGCTACAAGCGGGCGGGATCGGGTTACTGAATGCAGTTGACCGATACGACGCTCTGCAAGGAACGGCATTTACGACTTACGCAGTACAGCGTATTCGTGGTGCGATGCTGGATGAACTGCGCAGCCGGGATTGGGTGCCGCGCAGCGTTCGCCGCAATGCACGCGAAGTAGCGCAAGCGATGGGGCAGCTGGAACAGGAGCTTGGACGTAACGCGACGGAAACCGAAGTTGCGGATCGTCTGGGGATCACTACTGCCGACTACCGTCAGATGTTGCTCGATACCAACAACAGCCAGCTCTTCTCTTATGATGAGTGGCGCGAAGAGCATGGCGATAGCATTGAACTGGTGACGGACGATCATCAGCAGGAAAACCCGTTGCACCAGTTAATGGAAGGCAACGTACGCCAGCGCGTAATGGAAGCTATTGAAGCTTTACCGGAACGCGAACAACTGGTGCTGACCCTTTATTACCAGGAAGAGCTCAATCTCAAGGAGATTGGTGCCGTGCTGGAAGTGGGGGAGTCGCGGGTTAGCCAGCTGCACAGCCAGGCCATTAAACGCTTACGTACCAAGCTGGGTAAGTTATAGGTGATCCTTGTCACCCGTTAAGTGCCGCACAACGTATTGACAACCAGGAGTTATCATGACGGTGCAGCAATCTAAAAGACGGCCATTAAGCCGCTACCTGAAAGACTTTAAACACAGCCAGACGCATTGCGCCCATTGCCATAAATTGCTTGACCGCATCACGCTGGTCCGTTGTGGAGAGATCGTCAATAAAATCGCGATCTCCCGTCTCGATACCCTGCTGGATGAAGCCGGCTGGCAGCAAGAGCAGCAGGAGTGGGTGGCGTTATGTCGTTTTTGTGGCGACCTGCACTGTAAAGAGCAGAGCGACTTTTTCGATATTATTGGCTTCAAGCAGTTCCTGTTTGAACAGACAGAGATGAGTCACGGAACGGTGCGCGAGTATGTTGTGCGTCTGCGTCGTCTTGGCCAGCATCTGACCTCGCTGAATATTTCCCGTGAGCTTCTGACCAACGGTTATCTGGATGAAAATCTTGAACCGTGGCTGCCTGCGACCAGCACCAACAACTACCGGATCGCGCTGCGCAAATATGCGCAATACAGGTCGCAAATGCCGATGGCGGTGAAGCAGAAAGTCCACCGCGAAACAACTTCTGATATATATTAAAAATGAATAACATGTAGCGCAGTCGTGTTTGACCTTGCGGCCGAACGCCCTACACTACAACCAAAATTCCAATCATATCGGGGTATGTATGAAATTTGCACTTCTGGGTCGTCAGGCGCTGATGGGTGTAATGGCCGTTGCGCTGGTTGCGGGTATGAGCGTCAAGACCTTCGCTGCAGAGGGTCTTTTAAACAAAGTTAAAGAGCGCGGCACGCTGCTGGTTGGGCTGGAAGGAACCTACCCTCCGTTCAGCTTCCAGGGTGACGACGGTAAACTGACCGGTTTTGAGGTGGAGTTTGCTGAAGAGCTGGCAAAACACCTCGGTGTTAAAGCGTCGCTGAAGCCGACCAAATGGGACGGCATGCTGGCCTCGCTGGACTCAAAACGTATTGATGTGGTGATTAACCAGGTCACCATCTCTGACGAACGTAAGAAAAAGTATGACTTCTCCACCCCGTATACCGTCTCCGGTATCCAGGCGCTGGTGAAAAAAGGTAACGAAGGCTCCATTAAATCTGCTGCCGACCTGAAAGATAAAAAAGTGGGCGTCGGTCTGGGGACCAACTACGAAGAGTGGCTGCGCCAGAACGTGCAGGGCGTTGATATCCGCACCTATGACGACGACCCGACCAAATACCAGGATCTGCGCGTAGGCCGTATTGATGCCATTCTGGTTGACCGCCTGGCGGCGCTGGATCTGGTGAAGAAGACCAACAACACCCTGGCCGTAGCCGGTGATGCCTTCTCCCGTCAGGAAGCGGGCGTTGCGATCCGCAAAGGCAACGAGGATCTGGTCAAAGCTGTTGACGGTGCCATTGCCGAGATGCAGAAAGACGGCAGCCTGAAGGCGCTCTCCGAAAAATGGTTCGGGGCAGACGTCACAAAGTAAGCAGTTGACTGAAAAAAAAGGCGCTTTGATAAGCGCCTTTTTTATTTCCTCGCCATCAACGTGCATAATAAAAAAATCAGACTTAGACAGGGTTATGGAGGTTTTCATGTCATTACAGAACCTGACGCGTTTTCCGCGCCTGGAGTTTATCGGCGCGCCGACGCCGCTGGAGTATTTGCCGCGCTTATCGGATTACCTGGGGCGCGACATCCTTATCAAACGTGATGATGTGACGCCCATAGCAATGGGGGGCAACAAACTGCGCAAGCTGGAGTTCCTCGCGGCGGATGCGCTGCGTGAAGGGGCCGACACGCTGATCACCGCAGGCGCTATCCAGTCGAACCATGTTCGCCAGACCGCTGCCGTCGCGGCAAAGCTGGGGCTGCACTGTATCGCCCTGCTGGAAAACCCGATTGGCACAAAGGCGGAAAATTATCTCAGCAACGGCAACCGTCTACTGCTGGATCTGTTCAATGTACAGATAGAGATGTGCGATGCGCTGACCGATCCCGTGGCGCAGCTGAATGCGCTGGCGACCCGCGTTGAAGCCCAGGGTTTTCGCCCGTATGTGATCCCGGTTGGCGGTTCGAATGCGCTGGGTGCGCTGGGCTACGTCGAAAGCGCCCTGGAGATTGCCCAGCAGTGTGAGGGCACGGTCGGTCTCTCCTCGGTGGTGGTGGCCTCCGGCAGTGCAGGCACCCATGCCGGGCTGGCGGTCGGGCTTGAGCAGCTGATGCCGGAGGTTGAACTGATTGGCGTCACCGTATCGCGCAGCGTAGCCGATCAAAAACCGAAGGTAGTGTCGTTGCAACAGGCGGTGGCACAGCAGCTGGAGGTGAGCGCAAAGGCGGATATCGTGCTGTGGGATGACTATTTCGCGCCGGGCTACGGCACGCCTAATGATGAGGGGACCGAGGCGGTGAAACTGCTGGCGCGTCTTGAAGGGATTTTGCTGGATCCGGTCTATACCGGCAAAGCTATGGCCGGGCTTATTGACGGAATCGAACGGAAACGCTTTAAAGATGAAGGCCCGATTCTGTTTATTCATACTGGCGGGGCGCCCGCTCTCTTTGCCTACCATCCTCATGTCTAAATCACAGGCAGAAAAATCATAATGCAAGAAAGTATCCAACTGGTGATTGATTCGTTGCCCTTCCTGCTGAAAGGCGCCGTATTTACGCTGCAGCTGAGTATTGGCGGGATGTTTTTCGGTCTGGTGCTGGGCTTTGTGCTGGCGTTGATGCGCATGTCGCCTCTGCTGCCCGTGCGCTGGCTGGCGCGTTTTTATATTTCCATCTTCCGCGGCACGCCGCTAATTGCCCAGCTGTTCATGATTTACTACGGCCTGCCGCAGTTTGGTATTGAGCTGGATCCCATCCCGGCGGCAATGATCGGCCTGTCGCTTAATACTGCTGCCTATGCGGCGGAAACCCTGCGTGCAGCCATCTCCTCCATCGACAAAGGCCAGTGGGAAGCTGCAGCCAGTATCGGGATGACGCCGTGGCAGACCCTGCGCCGGGCCATCCTGCCGCAGGCCGCGCGCGTGGCCCTGCCACCGCTCAGCAACAGCTTTATCAGTCTGGTAAAAGACACCTCGCTGGCGGCCACCATTCAGGTGCCGGAGCTGTTCCGCCAGGCGCAGCTGATCACCTCGCGCACGCTGGAGGTCTTTACCATGTATCTGGCTGCCTCGCTGATCTACTGGATCATGGCAACCGTGCTGTCCGCGCTGCAAAACTATTTTGAAAACCAGCTTAACCGCCAGGAGCGTGATCCGAAATGAGTGCTATCGACGTTAAAAACCTGGTGAAGAAATTTCACGGCCAGACGGTGCTGCACGGTATCGACCTGGAAGTGCAGGAGGGAGAAGTGGTGGCGATTATCGGGCCCAGCGGGTCCGGTAAAACCACGCTGCTGCGCAGTATCAACCTGCTGGAGCATCCGGAAGCCGGCACCATTCGCGTGGGTGATATCACCATTGATACCGGTAAGTCGCTGGGTCAGCAAAAGGGGCTGATTCGTCGTCTGCGTCAGCACGTCGGCTTTGTCTTCCAGAGCTTCAATCTGTTTCCCCATCGCACGGTGCTGGAAAACATTATTGAAGGGCCGGTAATTGTCAAAGGCGAACCCAAAGAGGAGGCCACAGCCCGTGCCCGGGAGTTACTGGCAAAAGTGGGGCTTTCCGGGAAAGAGGGCAGTTACCCGCGCCGTCTCTCCGGTGGACAGCAGCAGCGTGTGGCGATTGCCCGCGCGCTGGCAATGCGTCCTGATGTGATCCTGTTTGATGAACCGACCTCAGCCCTGGATCCGGAGCTGGTGGGGGAGGTGCTGAATGCCATTCGCCAGCTGGCACAGGAGAAACGTACTATGGTCATTGTCACCCATGAGATGAGCTTTGCCCGCGATGTGGCAGACAGGGCGATTTTTATGGATCAGGGACGTATTGTGGAGCAGGGGCCGGCGAAAGCGCTGTTTGCCGATCCTCAGCAGCCCCGTACCCGGCAATTCCTTGAGAAATTCCTGATGCAATAGCATATTTGCTTTTAATTGCTCCGGAATTAATCTCCGGAGCAAAATATTCATCCCTGAAAAGAATGGTCCCGCGATTTTATCCCGCCACAAACCCCCTAAGTGCATAAAATCTGTAGATAATTACCTCAGGGTCGATATTTTATACATATAAATAAGATTTATGTGTTAATTTAAGAAATCATAATAATGATTATCTTTACAGGGGCTTCATTCACTTGGTATGAAGGATTTAGACTTTTTTACATGGCGACGGGAGTGCTATCTCCGTTTTCAGGAGATGACATCCGCCAGCGAGGTATATCCCGAACTTCAGCGTCAAACTCAGAACCTGGGTTATGAGTATTTCGCTCTCTGCGTCCGTCATCCGGTACCGTTTACCCGACCGAAAGTCTCGGTGCATTCAACCTATCCGCAACAGTGGATGGCGCACTATCTGGCGGAAAATTATTTCACCATCGATCCTGTGCTGAAACCCGAGAATTTCGTCCACGGGCACTTACCCTGGAACGACGCCTTATTCGCCGAAGCGCAATCCTTATGGGACGGCGCGCGCGACCACGGCCTGCGCAAAGGGATCACCCAGTGTCTGATGCTGCCTAATCATGCGATGGGGTTCCTGTCGGTCTCCAGCACCAGCCTGTCGGTTAATATGATGGCGAATGAAGTGGTTGAGTTGCGTCTGCAAATGCTGGTGCACATGGCCTTGACCACGCTGCTACGCCTGGAGCATGAAATGGTGATGCCACCCGAGATGAAATTCAGCAAGCGCGAAAAGGAGATCCTGAAATGGACAGCGGAAGGCAAAACCTCAGCAGAAATAGCGATTATTCTCTCTATCTCTGAAAACACGGTGAACTTCCACCAGAAGAATATGCAGAAGAAATTCAATGCGCCGAATAAAACGCAAATAGCCTGCTATGCGGCAGCGACGGGCATTATCTGACTACACTTCAGTTCTGCGTGGCAGACGAGTAAACGGCTGAATGCACTGCTTTCAGCCGTTTTTGTTTTATTGACGGTAAGCTTGCTTGATTTGCTTAACGGTGCTGGAAAATACCTCAGCCTGAGCCTGGTCTTCCATCTGCGCAATCTGGCGTTCCATCTTAATGATCACACGACCGGCATCCGCCTGGCCCATTGCCTGCAGCATCAGGGTCAACAGAGATTTCAGACAGGAGACTTCCTGTGCCAGTTCTTGATTATTCTCAGCAGTGGCAAAATCAGGTGTGCTCATTTATTTTCCTCATGATAAAAACGGCGCTTGAGCGCATAGTTCAAAGTTCAAGGCGGCGGAGTATACCACAAGCCTTAAAAAAAAACGCAGTGCTTGTTTTTTGTACTTTTAGCCGGTTTGGTTATTTAATTGAATGACCGTTCGCCCTACACTTTTAAGGCGTTAAGCGCAGGGTAATTGTTTAACTAAGGTAGTTAACAGGTTAATTATTGTTACAAAATTACGTGTGGTATTTTAACAATAAGAAAATAGCCTCTCAAATCTGTAAATTTTTGAAAACATTAGCCTAAAAAATGATGCCTAAGCCGCATGGCGCAAGGCTTCCGTTTCCAGTTGATGTACAAGTTAATTTCCAAAAAAGAGAGTTATAACGAAGGCCTGCATTTTTTAACGTTTTCAGTTTGCGATAAAAAACGTTAATATGAGCCGAATTAACTGTCTGTAGCGTTATCCCTATTCTGGAGAATTTCCTTTGATCAACGTCCTTCTTGTTGATGACCACGAACTGGTGCGCGCAGGGATACGACGCATTCTTGAAGATATTAAAGGTATAAAAGTTGCTGGCGAGGCCTGCTGCGGTGAAGATGCCGTCAAATGGTGCCGGACGAATAGTGCTGATGTTGTCCTGATGGGCATGAACATGCCCGGTATTGGCGGCCTTGAAGCAACGCGTAAAATCGCGCGCGCCTGGGTTGATACCAAAGTGATCATGCTGACGGTTCACACTGAAAATCCTCTTCCTGCAAAAGTGATGCAGGCGGGCGCCGCGGGCTACCTGAGCAAGGGCGCTGCCCCTCAGGAAGTGGTTAATGCTATCCGTTCTGTCTATTCCGGGCAGCGCTATATCGCTTCTGATATCGCGCAGCAAATGGCGCTCAGCCAGATTGAACCAGAAAAGACCGAATCACCGTTTGCCAGTTTGTCTGAGCGCGAATTGCAGATTATGCTGATGATTACCAAAGGCCAGAAGGTGAATGAGATCTCTGAGCAGCTTAATCTCAGCCCAAAAACGGTGAACAGCTACCGCTACCGTATGTTCAGTAAGCTGAACATTCATGGCGATGTCGAACTCACTCACCTGGCCATCCGTCATGGTCTGTGCAATGCCGAGACCCTAATTAGTCAGTGAGTGAAGTGTTTGATTCCAGTGCTTTTCTGAAAACCGTCACCAGCCAGCCAGGCGTCTACCGGATGTATGACGCAGGCGGGACGGTTATCTACGTCGGTAAAGCGAAAGATCTTAAGAAGCGTCTTTCCAGCTATTTCCGCAGCAATCTTGCCTCCCGCAAAACTGAAGCGCTGGTCGCTCAGATCCAGCAGATCGACGTCACTGTGACCCACACAGAGACCGAAGCGCTGTTGCTGGAGCATAACTACATTAAGCTATACCAGCCGCGTTATAACGTGCTGCTGCGCGATGACAAATCCTACCCGTTTATTTTTCTCAGCAGCGATACCCATCCACGTCTGGCTACCCATCGCGGTGCCAAACATGCGAAAGGTGAGTATTTCGGCCCGTTCCCTAACGGCTACGCCGTGCGGGAAACGCTGGCGCTGCTGCAGAAGATATTCCCGATTCGCCAGTGCGAAAACAGCGTCTATCGCAACCGCTCTCGCCCTTGTCTGCAGTATCAGATTGGTCGTTGCCTCGGGCCCTGTGTGGAAGGGCTGGTCAGCGAAGAGGAGTACGCACAGCAGGTAGAATATGTGCGCCTGTTCCTGGCCGGTAAAGACGATCAGGTGCTGAACCAGCTTATCGCCCGTATGGAGAAGGCCAGCCAGGCGCTGAACTTTGAAGAGGCGGCGCGGATCCGCGATCAGATCCAGGCGGTACGACGGGTCACGGAAAAACAGTTTGTCTCTAATACCGGCGATGACCTGGACGTGATTGGCGTGTCGTTTGATGCGGGCATGGCCTGCGTGCATGTGCTCTTTATCCGCCAGGGTAAGGTGCTGGGCAGCCGCAGCTATTTCCCGAAAGTGCCGGGCGGTACCGAACTGGGTGAAGTCGTTGAGACCTTTGTCGGCCAGTTCTATTTGCAGGGCAGCCAGATGCGAACCCTGCCGTCGGAAATTTTGCTCGATTTTAATCTCAGCGATAAAACGCTGCTGTCAGATTCGCTGTCGGAGCTGGCGGGACGCCGGGTTAACGTCCAGACTAAACCGCGCGGCGATCGTGCCCGCTACCTCAAGCTGGCGCGCACCAATGCGGCAACGGCATTGACTACTAAACTGTCGCAGCAGTCGACTGTCCATCAGCGTCTTATCGCGCTGGCAACCGTGCTTAAGCTGCCGGAAGTGAAACGGATGGAGTGTTTCGACATCAGCCACACGATGGGGGAGCAGACGGTGGCCTCCTGTGTGGTATTCGATGCTAACGGACCGCTGCGGGCGGAGTACCGGCGCTACAACATTACGGATATCACTCCCGGTGACGATTACGCAGCCATGAATCAGGTGCTGCGCCGTCGCTATGGTAAAGCTATTGAAGAGAGTAAGATCCCGGACGTTATCCTGATTGATGGTGGTAAAGGCCAGCTCGCCCAGGCAAAATCCGTTTTTGCCGAACTGGACGTAAGCTGGGATAAGCATCATCCGCTGCTGCTGGGCGTGGCGAAAGGCACCGATCGTAAAGCCGGGCTGGAGACGCTGTTCCTTGAGCCGGAAGGGGAGGGCTTTAGCCTGCCGCCGGACTCGCCTGCGCTCCATGTGATCCAGCATATTCGCGATGAGTCGCACGATCACGCCATTAGCGGTCACCGTAAAAAACGGGCAAAGGTGAAAAATACCAGCACTCTGGAAACGATCGAAGGGGTCGGGCCAAAACGTCGCCAGATGTTGCTGAAATATATGGGCGGTTTGCAAGGATTACTCAACGCCAGCGTAGAGGAAATTGCAAAAGTGCCAGGTATTTCGCAAGGGCTGGCAGAAAAGATCTACTACTCGTTGAAACATTGAGGGCTCTGTAGCAACATAGGGCTAATAATTACTGACAACAAACAGTTACCGTCACTATGCGATTAAATATCCCTACATTGCTGACGCTTTTCCGCGTCGTTCTCATTCCTTTCTTCGTACTGGCGTTTTATCTGCCATTTGTCTGGGCGCCTTTCGCATGTGCACTTATCTTTTTTGTTGCGGCAGTCACTGACTGGTTCGACGGCTACCTGGCGCGTCGCTGGAATCAAAGCACCCGTTTCGGCGCGTTTCTCGACCCGGTGGCTGACAAGGTGATGGTGGCCATCGCCATGGTGCTGGTGGTTGAGCACTATCACAGCTGGTGGGTCACACTGCCTGCGGCAACCATGATTGCCCGTGAGATTATTATCTCTGCCCTGCGCGAGTGGATGGCGGAGCTGGGTAAACGCAGCAGCGTGGCCGTCTCCTGGATCGGTAAGGTCAAAACCACCGCGCAGATGGCGGCGCTGGTATGGATGCTGTGGCGTCCAAACGAGTGGGTAGAGTGGGCGGGTATTGGCCTGTTTATGGTCGCGGCGGTGCTGACGCTGTGGTCAATGTTGCAATATTTGAACGCCGCGCGTGGGGATTTGCTTGATCAGTGATCGTTTCGGCGCAATTTTCAGCAAACGATCTATCCTTGCGAAAATTAACGTTGACTCAAAACGTCAGGTAAGTAGAATGCAACGCATCGAACGACGGCACGGCCCGTTAGTCGATAGCAAAATCAAGTGATTAGCATAATGACTTGATAAATGCGGGAATAGCTCAGTTGGTAGAGCACGACCTTGCCAAGGTCGGGGTCGCGAGTTCGAGTCTCGTTTCCCGCTCCAAATTTAAGACATGCGCAATAGCGGGTGTCAGTCGTAAGACAAAAGATTTAAGGCGCGTTAGCAAAGCGGTTATGTAGCGGATTGCAAATCCGTCTAGTCCGGTTCGACTCCGGAACGCGCCTCCACTTTCTTCCCGAGGCCGGATGGTGGAATCGGTAGACACAAGGGATTTAAAATCCCTCGGCGTTCGCGCTGTGTGGGTTCAAGTCCCACTCCGGCTACCATGGGAAAGACAAGAATAATCAAAGCAATAAGCAGTGTCGTGAAACCACCGAAAGGTGGTTTTTTTGTGCCTGAAATTTCATCGCCCTCTCAAACTTTCCTCGTATTCACCGGAATTAATCACCTTTCTTTACGACCAGCTTCGCGTTACGGATAACTATTCTGTAAAAAGGTAGTACTCGCTAATAACGACCATTTCGCGAGAGGTTCAAAATGAACAAACTGACCTTGATTACCGCGTTAGTGACATTCGCTGCATCATGCGCCTGGGCTGCGGGCGATGACGATATCATCTATGACAGCCACGGCCATCCCATCCGCCATGATAAGCAGGATGATGATCAGGGCAAACAGCGCAGTGACGACCACACCAACCGGCGCAGCGAGCACAATTAGCGGCAATCAGGGTTTACCAAACAGACGCGAGATCTGCGCCCCTTTCAGGAAAATAAACGCTAACAGCAAACCGCCCCACAGAGCCATGGTGATGTAGCTGCTCACGCCCAGAATATTGAGGCCGCTCTCCAGCATCTGGAGCAGGATCAGCGCCATCACCATGCCAAAGACTTTACCGAAGCCTCCATCCGGATTTACCCCGCCCAGTACAGCCGCCAGAATCGACACCAGCAGATAAGATTCACCGTAAGAGGCCTTGGCTGAATTGAGTTTCGACATCATCAGCAGGGCGGCGATCACGCACAGCACCGAGGAGAGCACATAGACCCAGATGAGGGTTTTACGGGTGTTAATCCCGGAGTAGTGGGTCGCCTGCTCGTTAGAGCCGATCAGGTAGAGGGTGCGCCCGAAGGCGGATTTTTCGAGGATCACCCACAGTACGACCACCACCGCCAGAAAGACCAGCAGCGGCAGCGGGATGCCGAGGATGTTGGTGCTGTTAATCACCAGAATATAGTCCGGGAAGTTAGAGATCGCCGAACCTTTGGAGATGAGGATATTAATGCCTTTCAGCAGGGTCATGATCCCAAGGGTGGCTAAAATCGGCGAGACCCGCACCACGGCAACCAAAAATCCAATCACCGAACCGATCGCCAGGGCCATGACTAACCCGGCGGCAATCACCAGCAGCATGCTGCTGAAGGTTGGAGGATAATGGGTAGCGACCCAGGCCATCACCAGCCCGCAGGCGTTCATGGTGGCGATGATGGACAGGTTGATCCCCCCGGTGAGGATCGTCACCGCCATCGCGAGGGCCAGCACGCCGAGGATCGGCATTTGCGAGGCAATGGACTGGAAGTTAGCGGCTGACCAGAAGACCGAGGGTATCAGGAAGCTGAACGCGATCACCACCACCGCGATTAACACGCTCAGGTAAATCTCGACGCGATCCTGGGTTTTGTTGGCGCTCATACTATGACTCCCTGACCTTTACGCTGACTCCATGCCGTCATACTGATACTGGTGACGATCACCACCCCGGTAACGACCGTATGCCAGTACGAAGAGATCCCTAACAGGTTAAGACCGTTCTGCAACACGGCGAGTAAAATCACCCCTAACAGGGTGCCGAGTAAGGTGCCGCGCCCGCCGACGATACTGGTTCCGCCTAACACCACGGCGGCGAGTACCGTCAGTTCGTAGCCCAGCAGGGAGTCGGGCGCGACGGTTAAGACGGTCGCGGATTGCACTACGCCTGCCACCCCGGACATCAGCCCCATGTAGCCATATACAAACAGCTGCATCTTAAAGATGCCAAATCCCATGCGGGAGGCCGCCTCCCGGTTGCCGCCCATGGCATAAATCATCCGCCCGACGCTGGTTTTATTCATGATGAAGCCGGTTAACGCCACCACCGCCAGCAGGGTGAGGATCGGCAGGCTTAAGCCATAATCGTAGCCATCTGCGGCGGTGAATTTGAATAGCATCACCCCCTCTTCAAACCACTCAGGATAGCTGTAGAGCCAGACGCCTTTGGTCAGGTAGAGCAGCAGGCCGTAAAAAATATTCAGGGTTGAGATGGTGATAATGATGGAAGGCACGTTGAGCCGGTTGACCAGCGTGGCGTTGATCAACCCGAGCAGCAATCCCAGCCCCCCGGCCAGCGCAAACGCGAGGGCAAAATTACCGGTGGTACCCTGAATCAGCGTCACCATCACGTACTGTGAAATGATGGTCATGGCGGGAAAGGAGATATCGATCCCGCCGGAAATCAGCACAATAAACAAGCCGCAGGCCAGAATGGTGAGCATGGCGTAGTTATTGATTAGATCGTAGATATTGCCGAGCGTCAGGAAATCGCTGCTGGCAAACGACAGATAGCCGCCAATCACCAGAATGGTCAGGCCTAAAAACAGCTCGTGGGTTTTAATCCCGAATTTATTAACCATTGACCACCTCCGCCAGCGCGGCTTCCGAGGTCTTTTCCGGGAGGAGTTCCGCGACGATCTCACCCTTGCGCATGACTAAAATGCGATGACTGTTAAAGTAGGCTTCATCGATCTCATCGGTGATCATCAGCATCGCGATCCCCTGGCGCGACAGAGCAGAGATGATTTGATAGATCCCCGCTTTATTGGCAATGTCCACCCCGACGGTGGGGGAGTCGAGGATCAGCACCCTGGGATTGATCGCCAGCCATTTGGCTATCGCCACACGCTGGGCGTTGCCCCCGGAGAGGGTATTGACCGGCAGATTGACGCTGCCAATTTTAATGCTCAGCTGCCCGACTAAATCGGCGACAACGCGGTCCGCTTTGGCTCTGTCTAACAATTTAAAGGGGGTTTTCAGCCGTCGAAGCACGGTAGAGATAATGTTGTCGTTGATGGACTGTTCCATCACCAGGCCGGTACTCATCCGGTCTTCAGAGACATAGCCAATCCCGGCATTGATCGCATCCCGGTTGCTGGCGAAGCGCACCGCTTTGCCTGCCAGCACTATCTCCCCGGAGTCAGGCTGCGTGAGCCCAAACAGGCTCAGGCAAAGCTCTGTTCTGCCCGCACCGAGTAATCCGGTAATGGCGAGGATTTCACCCTGATGCACCTGAAATGAGATGTTCTTGTATTGGTGATGCTTAGTGAGGTTCTTAACGCTCAGCGCTACGTCGCCAAGTTTTTCTATCGGCGGTAATAACGCATACGAAAACTCTTTACCGGTCATCAGGAAAGCGAGTTTTTTATTATTGATGTCGCTGGCAGGCCAGGTGCCAACCAGGGTGCCATTTTTGAGCACGCTGATACGGTCGGAAATAGAGAGCACTTCATCCAGACGGTGGCTGACAAACACGACGCAAATGTTTCTTTTCTTTAAATCGCCAATCACCCGCAGCAGTCCTTTTACCTCCTGCATGGTGAGAGAGGCGGTGGGCTCATCCATAATAATCAGCCTGGCTTCCTGGGCCAGCGCCCGGCAGATCGCCACAATCTGACGCTGGGCAATGGGCAGGGATTCTACATTGGCATCCAGATCCAGCTCCGCCTCAATGCTTTTCACGGTGCGCGCGGCGATGCGATGGATCTCGCTCTTATTCACCAGCAGATTATGGTGATGCTGGTGGATCGCGATGTTTTCCGCCACGGTGAGGTTCGGGAACAGTGAGAGATCCTGATAAATAACCTGTATTCCGGCTTTCACCGAGTCGATGGGGGAGAGGTGGGAGCGGGGCTTACCGTCAATGACGATCTGAAAGCCGGGATCGGGTTTATAGACGCCAGAAATAATTTTAATCAGCGTCGATTTACCGCATCCGTTCTGCCCGGCCAGACAGTGAACCTCCCCGGGAAATAGCGTCAGGGCGATGTTATCCAGCGCTTTCACACCGTAGAACGTTTTGCTGATATGACCCAGTGAAATAAACGGCTCCATTATTACCTCTCAGGGGCTCACACAGCACGCCCGTATTGCGACGATCGCAGCAGGGCGTGCAGAACCAACGGGTTAATACAGACTGTCGATATTTTCTTTCGTCACGCGCAGGACTTTATGGAATTTGATGATGCGTTTTTCGGTATCCACATCCGCTTTACCGAGATTGGGGATCTCAAGACCCTGAGTAATCTCTTCTCCCTTCAGAACCTTGTCGGCCACGGCGGTAATGGCGTAACCCGCAGAGGCAGGGTCGTAGGTGATGCCCATGGCGATATCACCGCTCTTAATCAGGGAAGCGGCCTGAGAGGGGATCATCATGCCGTAAACGAACACTTTGCCTTTCGCCCGTTTCTCTTTCACCGCGCGGCCCGCGCCAATGGGTCCCTGAGAGCCAAAGGAGACAATCCCTTTCAGGTCGGGGTGAGCTTTCATCAGGTCGATGGTCGTCCGGCGGGCATCGTCGATATTCTCGGCCACCGGCATACGGCTGGTGACTTCATGCATATCCGGGTAGTGCTCTTTCTGATATTTAACGAACAAGTCCGCCCACAGGTTATGTTGCGGCACGGTCAGACTGCCGACATAAATAACATAGCCTCCTTTACCGCCCATGGCTTTGGCCATCTCTTCAACGTTATCGGCGGCAAATTTTTCGTTATCAATAATTTCAACGTCCCAGTTGGCGCTCGGTTGTCCGGGAGATTCGTTGGTTAATACCACGATGCCAGCATCCCGCGCCTTTTTAAATACCGGCTCGAGCACATCGGCATCGTTGGGAACAATCCCGATCGCCGATACTTTTTTCGCGATTAAGTCCTCAATAATTTTTACCTGCTGCGGGGCATCAGTGCTGGAAGGGCCTACCTGAGAGGCTTTAATACCGAGGTCGCTGCCGGCTTTGGTGACACCTTCCCCCATACGATTAAACCAGGGCATGCCATCTATTTTTGAAATATTTACCACTTCAATTTCTTTCGCCATTGCGGAAGTGGAAAAGACCATCAATCCGAGCAAACCAGCCGACAGTAATTTTGTTAAGCACATTTTACTCATCTCATACCTCTGAATGGTGGTGAAAATAAATGATAGTGATAACGTTGTTTCGCTGTTTGACCTACCCGTGTGCGTTTTAATATTAGGTGATAATAATCCTTTCCTCGCAGACTTTATCCCAGATAAAGCCAGGGGAAATAGCAAGTTAGCTCCGCTGGTTTAAAAGAATTAACAGTAGGGTTTTCATATTTATAATGTTATGGAACTACTGGCTTATCGCATGGACTATTTTGCCAATACTCCGTTTTGGGATTTCCATCACTTATTCGGCTTACTGCGCCATCCGCCGGGCTGAAGCAACCGTCTGGCGCGTTTGAGAGAAACTGCCGCTTTTTTTGACTTCAAGCCTGTACAACCGGCGCTGAAAAGCGCCTAATACCGTCTCCAAAATTTTTATCATTCACAGTTAACAGGTCTGTTATTGATGAATAAATCCCATCGCTTCGCGCCAGCGCCTGTCTGCTGTGATGAACCTCTGTGCTGTCGGCCCGTTTTGCCGTCGCCAGACTCATTTTCAAGGGACAGATAGCCATGCAGCGTCGACAATTTCTTAAAAATAGCGTTCTTCTTTCTGCCGCAGGTTTAGTAGGCCCGGCTCTCGCCAGCGAGACGGTAAAAACCAGCCTGGCGCCCATAGCGCCGGTGATGCGCCGCCGCTTTGTCTTGTCGCAAACCTATAAACTGGCGCCGCCACAGGGCTCCAGCGGCGTCGTGAAGCTGTGGATCCCGCTTCCGGTGGATACTGCCTTTCAGCAGATGACCGGCATGGCGTTTACCGGCAACTATCAGCAGGCCTATGTCACCACCAACAACGCCTATGGTGCGAAAACTTTGTTCGCAACCTGGCCAAAAAGTGAAGGCGACCTGCTGCTTCAGCTCGATCTGGAGATCGAAACGGCGGACTGGGAGCCGCTGAAACATGACGCGCTGAAAAACTGGCAGGCACCGGAACAGATTGTTTATCCGCTGGCGGTGAAGCCATACCTGCTGCCAACAACGCACACACCGGTTGATGGCCTGGTGCGCGAAACGGCGCAAAAAATTACCGGCGGCGAAACCGATCCACTGAAGAAAGCGCGCCTCATTTACGAATGGGTCAGCAGCCATATGGAACGCGATAACGACGTCATTGGCTGTGGCACCGGCGACGTGGCGACCATTCTGCAAAGCGGCAAGCTCAGCGGCAAATGCACCGACATCAGCTCGGTGTTTGTAGCGCTGGCGCGCGCCAGCGGGATCCCGGCGCGGGAACTGTTCGGCATCCGTCTGGGCAGAGCCAACAAACTGGAGCGCTACTCCGCCAGCGCCTTCGGCAAAGCCGATAGCGCGGGCGTGGCCGATGTCAGCGGCGGACAGCACTGTCGCGCGGAGTTTTATCTGGCCGGTTACGGCTGGCTGCCGTGTGACCCGGCGGACGTCACCAAAATGCGTCTGGCGGAGAAAAAAGCCCATCAGGATCCCGATGTGCAGGCGGTGAATGCTTACCTCTTTGGCAACTGGGAGATGAACTGGGTGGGCTTCAACTATGGGCGCGATTTTGAGCTCTATCCGGCGACGGAGCAGGGGGCGGTAAATAACTTTGGCTACCCCTATGCCGAGGTGGACGGCGATCCACTCAATTTCTACGATCCAAAGGTGTTCACTTACCACTATGTCTCAACCGAACAACGCTAAGGGGGCAGGCCTTACCCTGCTGACGGCAGCCGCGGCTGCCGTTACCGCCGGGCTCTGCTGCGTCGGTCCGCTGCTCTACCTGCTCTTTGGCATCTCGGCGGCGGGGTTTGCCGGGCTCAGCCAGCTTGAGTTCCTGCGCCTGCCGATGATTGTGCTCTCCCTCGGGCTGATGCTGCGGGTGTTCTGGCGGCTCTATTTTTCAAAAAGGCTGTGGTGTACCGGGCGTTTAACCCTGGGGCAGATGCGTCTGCTGTTCTGGCTCACGCTGCCGGTGCTGCTGCTGGTGCTGTTCTACCCCACGGTGGTGACCTGGGTTTATGAGGTGATGGAATGAAACGACTGTTGATAAGCGCGTGTCTGCTGCTTCCGCTGTTTGCTCAGGCGGCGAATCAAAAAGTGGTGCTGGATATTCAGGGCATGACCTGTTCGCTGTGCGTCATTTCGGTTAACCAGGCGCTGCGGGAAACCGAAGGGGTAGTGAAAGCGAAAGCGTCATTAAAGACCCGACAAACCGACGTTATCGTCGCGGAAGGTTTCCCTGTCGAGACATTATTACAGGCGGTGGCGAAAACAGGTTATACGGCGACGCTCAATCATATTGAAAAGCTGTAAATATAATACGAACTCATGATGGATTAATTGTTGTTTAATGTATTTTTGCCTTTCCCTGGATGAGGGAAAGGCGTTATTTCAGACAATTATTAATAATTAATGATGATACGCCTTCAGTTTTATAAATATATTGTTACGAAACGTTGATCTTCCCGTTCGTCCGCTCTATCTTTTGATAACTTTCTCCATAAAACGATCCTTTTTATCCATGCCTTTTCTTTATCGGCGGTGGAGCGCTCCTTGCTCTCAGCGTTTTTACACTATATTTTTGGTGATGGTAAATATGAATATAACAGCCAGCAAATATACCCTCTGGATCCGCGATATTACGCTCAATCCCTGGATCGCCTTTTATTTTCTTCAGTCGGTACTAATAAATTACTCTTTCGGCTACTCATTCAGCGCAATCTATACGGTGGCATTTTGCTGCGTGCTGTTAGTGCTCTGGCGAATCACCCCCCGCCTGCAAAAAGGCGTTATTATCCTGTGCAGTCTGCTGGCTGCGATCTACTTTCCTTTTCAGCAAGCGTATGGCGCGCCAAATTTCAATACGCTGTTAGCATTACATTCCACCAATTTTAATGAGTCCGTCGAGATCCTGACGATATTTCCGTGGCACAGCTACCTGGTGTCATTCATTATTCTGACATTAGGCCTCATTGCACTCCGGCGTAAGATTATGCCCAAACAGGGCTGGCGCCGTTTCGATATGCTCTGTCTGGCCTTTAGCGTCCTCTGTTTCTTTTTAACCCCCCTGAAAAACCTGGTTTACTGGGGGCACTTTACCCTGATGGACGTGGGGTATCCGGTGTTCCGCTTTGTAAAAGATGTGGTGATCAACAATCGGGAAGTGGTTACGGAGAAAGCCCGCATGCTGGAGCTGGCCAAAGTGAAGGACAACTGGACCGTTCTGGCGGTGAAGCCCCGCTACCATAACTACGTGATGGTGATCGGTGAAAGCGCACGCCGGGATGCGCTGGGTGCCTTTGGCGGGCAGTGGAATAATACGCCGTTCGCCAGCTCGGTGAAGGGAATCCTGTTTACCGATTACATTGCCGCCAGCGCCTCCACCCAAACCTCGCTGGGGTACTCCCTGAGCCGGGTGAGTGGTGATACGCCGGAGTATCAAAATAACGTTGTCACGCTGGCGAATCGCGCCGGATTTCAGACCTGGTGGTTCTCCAATCAGGGGCAGATTGGCGAGTACGATACCGCCATTGCCAGTATTGCGAAGCGGGCCGATGAGGTGCAGTTTCTCAGAAAGGGGTATTACGAAGACGAGAGTAATCCTCGGGACGAAGCCTTACTGCAGATGACCCAGCAGGTGCTCTCAACCCCGCGCATACAAACGCGACTGATTGTCCTGCACCTGATGGGTTCCCATCCGCAGGCCTGCGAACGCACCCAGGGGAAATACGCCGAGTTTGTGCAGTCGAAAGAGACCTCCTGTTATATCTACAGCATCACCCAGACCGATACCCTGTTAAAACAGCTTTATCAGCAATTGCAGAACACTGGCGACAGTTTCTCGATGGTCTACTTTTCCGATCACGGTCTGACCTATAAAGCCCGTCTGACCGGCGGGCAATATATGGCTCACGGTGATGCCTGGCAGCAAAACTACCAGGTGCCGTTTATGATCGTATCGAGTGACGATAAAGAGCACCGCCTGATCAAAGCCCGGCGTTCCGCCAATGATTTTCTCGATTTCTTCTCGGTCTGGACCGGCATTCAGGCGAAGGAGCTGACGCCGAAATACGCATTTGTCTCGGAACAGGAGGCGGGCAGCGCCTGGGTGACCAACTTTAAGATGCAGAAAGTAGATTTCGCGCAGTTGCCGGACGATTTCCACCCGTAGGGGGCGCCGGTTACGCTCCGTCCATCTCATTAACAGCAAAACAGATACCCGGTGCAACGGTCATGATTTAACCTTTTTTGCACCAGCTAAGACCGCGGATAAACAGGGAAGAGAACCGTTTCTGTGTTACCCTGCACGCCATTCTATTCTGCAGGAGATTGACCCATGACTGAAGGCCCGTTAAACGAAACCGAAATGGAGTGGCTGGAAGAGACCTTAATGACCTACGGTCATGATGACGAGTCCGTTATGGATGTCTCAGAACTCGACGGTATGTTGACCGCGGTGCTTTCCGGCCCCGTGGTGGTGGAGCCGGACCGCTGGCTGGTGGCGGTGTGGGGCGGTGAAAAGAACATTCCGCGCTGGAAGAACGAGCGCGAGATGAACCGCTTCATCGATCTCTGCTTCAAGCATATGAACGATATCGCCGAACGCCTGAGCGACTACCCGGATCAGTTTGAACCGATGTTCGGCATGAACGATGTCGACGGTGAAACCTATACCGTGGTGGAAGAGTGGTGCTTCGGCTATATGCGCGGCGTGGCGCTGACCGACTGGTCATCCCTGCCGGAGTCACTGCGTGCCGATCTGGATTTAATTGCCCTGCACGGCTCCGAAGAGAAATTTGAGCGCCTGGATTCCTTCAGTGAAGAGGAGTTCCAGCAGAGCATCGAGGGGATTCGTCCGGCAGCGCTGCGTCTGTATAACTACTGGATTGCCAACCCGCAAGAGCCGGTTACTCAGCAGCCGGTGATCAACGGCACCAAAGTGGGACGCAACGATCCCTGTCCGTGCGGCAGCGGCAAGAAATTCAAGAACTGCTGTCTGCATTAACAGCGCCCGGCGGCGTTTCGCTTGCGCGGGCCTACACTATTCGTAGGCCGGGTAAGCGCAGCGCCACCCGGGATCATTGCACGCTATCCCACCTCTGGCAGCAACCCCGCCGTAATCCCGAACTGCACCAGGATTATCGCGATCCCGCAGGCGAAGACCAGACAGAGCACAGGCTTACCGCCTGGTACCCGGTAGTTCCCTTCAGGATGATGCTTACGGCTTTGCCAGACCAGCAGAGAGGGCAGCAGCAGCGCCAGCACCGCCAGCGCCACGCCCGCGTATCCCAGCGCCATCACAAAACCCCGTGGGTAGAACAGGGCGAAGGCCAGCGGCGGCAGAAAGGTGATCGCCCCGGTCTGGATACGTCCGCTGAACGTGCGGCTGCGCTGGAACAGGTCGGCGAGGTAGTCGAACAGACCCAGCGCCACTCCCAGGAACGAGGTCGCCAGGGCGAGGTCGGCAAAGAGATGCACCGCCAGCTCAACGTGCGGCGAGGCAACCACTTCGCGTACGGCCTGCAACAGCCCGTTCAGCCCACTATGGTTTGCCAGCATTCCCATGAAGCTCGACGAGTTGATACTGCCGAGGGTGACCAGCTGCCAGAAGATGTAAGCCACCAGCGGAATGGCGCTGCCAGTGATAAAGATCCAGCGCAGCTTGCGCACGTTGCCATTCATATAGCTGACAATGCTCGGCACGCTGCCGTGAAAACCAAACGAAGTAAAAATGACCGGTATAGCCGACAGTGCCAGCCCTTTCTCCAGCGGCAGCGTCAGTAAGTTGACCTTATGAATGTGCGGGACCAGCAGGGCCAGCATCACCACCAGGAAGACTATTTTTGCCGAGAACAGGAGGCGGTTGAACAGATCGACCAGCGACGTGCCCACGCAGACCACGCCCCCACCAATCAGGGTAAATAAGATCACCCCTGTGGCGGGAGAGATATCAGCGTTGAACCCGTCATTGACGCTGGAGGCGATTAACTCCCCGGCGCCGCTGATGTAGGCTGCCGTCAGGGCATACATCAGGAACATCATGCTAAAGCCGGCGATCCACTGGCCGAATCGCCCCAGATAACGCCCGGCCAGCGATCCCAGCCCGGTATCGGCTGGAACGTGTTGATACACTTCGAGCAGCAGCAGGGCGGTGTAACACATCAGTGCCCACAGTACGCCCAGTAACACCAGCGTAACGCCAAAACCGACACCTGCCGCCGCCAGCGGCATCGCCAGCATCCCGGCGCCAATCGTCGTTCCGGCGACGATAAAAATACTACCCAGCGTTCTGTTCTTCACGTTTTCCTCTAAAACCCTACGACACGACGACAAAATCTGCGGCGCAGAGTAAGGGAAAAGAACGGACTCGTCAAACCGGCGTTACAACGAGTGTAATGTAATCTTTACGTTATTTAACTTAAGCGTCGCTCTGGTCATATGCCCGTAAAAATGAGGAGGTTTGCCTACTTCATAAGAGCAATGTTTTCGCCCGATAATCAGGCGTAACGTAAACGTTTCTTATAAATATTCAAAAAAAGTGAGACGGCGATGACGGCCAGTAATCCCTTCTGTGCGAAATGGAGTCGTTCAGGCAATTTATTGTGTCACGGGCACTGGATAATCAGCTGGCAGGGCCAGGCGCTAACCTTACCGGAGGCAAGGCGGGAAAAGGATATGGGTACCTGGGCCATCTATTCGATTATCGATCCCGAAGATGAGACCTTTGCCCAGGAGTTGCAGGAAGATGAGTGGATCATTGAAAACGTCGAATGGCTGACCGATCTCTTTTTCGACCACGGCATCCCGCTGGAGACGGCCAGCTATCGCCAGTTTTATCAGGCGGTCAATAAACAGGACTGGCGCTGCACCAGCTGTGCGGGTTGCATGTAAACCTGCGCCAGCGCAAAGCGTTGCGGGGAGGAAAGGGTTAGGCTGCGCCTTTTCTTCTGGAGGGTTTATGGCATCCATTCATGGGCACGATGTGCTGACGATGATGATCGAGTCCGGCGAGCAATACAGCGAAGAGAGTTTGATTGCCGCGATTACGGCGCGTTTTGGTGACGAGGCGCGTTTTCACACCTGTTCAGCCGCGGACATGACGGCAGCAGAGCTGGTGGCATTTCTGGCGGCGCGCGGTAAATTCATTCCGCAGGCGTCGGGTTTTTCAACTCATGAAAGTAAAATCTGCCGCCATTAATAATTTGCGGCGCCAGATGGCGCCGCATGAATATTAATTTTGGGCATCGAGCGTCGACAGCTCTTTATCAATAAAGTACAGACCTTCACCCGATTTTCCGGCCAGGGTGAGTTTATCGATAACCGATTTAAACAGCTTCTCTTCTTCGTGCTGTTCTGCCACATACCACTGCAGGAAATTAAAGGTGGGATAATCCTGGCTGGTCATAGCCGCGTGTACCAGTTCGTTAATTTTTTGTGTGATCAGCTGTTCATGCTCGTAGGTAGCGCGGAACAGTTCATCTAATGAGGCATATTCTGCAAATGGCGATGCTACCGGGTTAATGCGCGGCAGGCTGCCGGTATCCGTAAGATAATCAAAGAGACGCTGCATGTGTGTCATCTCTTCCTGGGCGTGACGACGCATAAACGCCGCCGCGCCTTCAAAACTGTGATAGCTACACCAGGCACTCATCTGTTGATAGAGCAGGGAGGAGTAAAGCTCCAGATTCATTTGCTCATTGAGCTTGTCGATCATTTCACTTTTAAGCATGGTGTGGCTCCGTTTTATTATTAACTGGTCAACGTGAGCGTCACTATAATTTGTTATTTATTTATTTGCAAAAAGTAAAATAAATATTTAAGCAATCATAATACGAATGGGAATAAAACGCATTGCGCGCAACTCAAATATATTAATGAGAATTATTCTGTTTCGTGTTCAGAATTTTATTGCCAGCTCTAAAGCTGGCAACGAAATTAGTAATAAGCCGAGGTCGTGACGGCAGGGGCGGGGGCGTAACCGTGGCACTGGTACTGGATAGTGACGGTTTTGTTCAGACACAACGAGCCGCTGATCACGCTACAGGTTTCGATCGGCTGACCGTAGGCCTGGGCCGTACTGTATCCCATGGCCTGACATTCGCGGGTGGCAGTGCCACTTGTTACATAAGCATCATCATAAGAGGTCTGGAATAGTGGCTGACCATAATCAAGCCTGACGACCCCCGAGGTGACATCGACGCTGCTCACTTCAGCTTTGCGGGTAATACCGCAACCTGCCAGTAACAGCACCAGACCGACCGTGCATAATCTCTTCATAGAACACTCTGAATGCGTTGAAATAACCTATACTAACGCCAGACGTAAAGCGCAATGCCAGGAATAACCACCTGTTCTCTCTTTTCTCTTCGCCACGAGCATCCGGCTCCTTCAATCATAAGCCATCCTTTTGCGAACCGGTGCTCACATCCCTCTCCATCAAAATTGTGAGCGCATCTTTGTTTTTTGAAACTATTTTTCACTTAATTTGAAAGTGCGTTTGCTTAGTAGTAAGGTGGATTGAGTAAGCTATTCACAGCGGGGTGCCCCGCATCGCATTCAGGAGACGAAGTATGAAAATTGCACTGATGATGGAAAACAGCCAGGCGCAAAAAAACGCCATCATCCTCAAGGAATTGAACGCCGTTGCTGAAGAGAAAGGTTTACCGGTTTATAACGTTGGGATGAGCGACGAAAACGATCACCACCTGACCTATATTCATCTGGGGATCATGGCGAGCATTCTGCTGAACTCTAAAGCGGTTGATTTCGTGGTGACCGGTTGCGGTACCGGCCAGGGTGCGCTGATGTCCCTGAACATCCACCCGGGCGTGGTGTGTGGCTACTGCATCGATCCTGCTGACGCCTTCCTGTTTGCACAGATCAACAACGGTAACGCACTCGCCCTGCCATTTGCCAAAGGCTTCGGCTGGGGTGCAGAGCTGAACGTGCGCTTTATCTTTGAAAAAGCCTTCACTGGCCGTAAAGGCGAAGGTTATCCGCCAGAGCGTAAAGAGCCTCAGGTTCGCAACGCGGGCATCCTGAATCAGGTGAAAGCGGCTGTGGTGAAAGAGAACTATCTCGACACCCTGCGCGCCATCGATCCGGAGCTGGTTAAAACTGCGGTTACCGGTCAGCGTTTCCAGCAGTGCTTCTTCGAGAACTGCCAGGATAAAGAGATCGAAGCCTTTGTCCGCGGTATTATCGGCTAAGTTGCTAACACCGATAAAAAGCCAGCTTGCGCTGGCTTTTTTTATGCCTCTTTTCTGGATACCGCACTGCCGGCATCTTTTACCAGCCGCAGGGTATCGACCATCCCCAGCAGACAGACCAGCGCAATCGCCACAAACGCCAGCCGGAAGCTGATGCCCGGTAGCGACGCCATCCCCAGCCATTCGCTACACAGTTCGCCGATGCGGATCCCGATGGCGCCGAGGGTGATCCCCAGCCCCACTGCCAGCTGGGTGGCGGTGGAAAATAGGGTGTTGGCATAGCTCATTTGCGGCGAAGGCACATCCGCAAAGGCAAGGGTGCTGATGGCGGTAAACTGAATGGAACGGAACACGCCGCCGAGATAGAGCACCAGCATGATAACCCACACCGGGGTTTGCGGGGTCAGGAAAGCGCAGGCCAGCAGGGCCAGCACGTTCAGCGCGCCGTTGATCAGCAGCAACTTTTTAAAACCCAGCCCGCGCAGCAGTGGCGTGGTGGCGGGTTTGATGGTCAGGTTACCGACGAATACCGCCAGCATCAGCAAACCGGAGTGGAAGGCATCCATGCCAAAGCCCACCTGAAAAAGCAGCGGCAGCAAAAACGGCACGGCGCTGATGGAGGCGCGAAACAGCGAGCCGCCAAACATCGTTACGCGAAACGTGGGCACCTGCAGGGCATCAAGACGGATCATTGGCCACTCGGTGCGCCGGAAATGGCGCAGGGCATAAATCATGGTCACCATCCCTGTTGCCAGCAGTGCAAGGGTCACGCCTGTATTCACCTCCTGCGCCCCCATCATCTCCATGGCATAGACCAGGCTCACCATCGCCACCGAGGTGGCGATAAAGCCCGGCGTATCGAACGGGCGACGGATCTCTTCATAGATATCGGGAATAATGCGCAGCGCCAGCACGATAGCTATTAGCCCTAACGGCACGTTAATAAAGAAGATCCAGCGCCAGTTAGCATAGCTGGTAATAAAGCCCCCCAGCGGCGGGCCGATGATGGGTGCCACCAGCGCGGGCCAGGTGAGGGTGGCTATGGCGGTAATCAACAGGTGCTTGGGCGTGGTGCGCAATACGGCAAGGCGGCCTACCGGCACCATTAATGCACCGCCCATTCCCTGCAGTACGCGCATGGCGATGAACTGATCCACGCTGGTGGCGAGACCGCACAGCACCGAGGCGAGAGTGAAGATCGCCAGGGCAAGGGTAAACACCTTACGCGCGCCAAAGCGATCGGCGATCCAGCCGCTGGCCGGAATAAGTACCGCCAGGGTGATCAGATAGGCGCTGATCCCGAGATTAAGATCGACCGCCTGTATGCCAAAGCTTTTCGCCATATCGGGTAATGCCGTGGCGATCACCGTACCGTCCAGAAACTCCATAAAGAACGCGCCGGCCACCAGCAGCGCGGCGGGAGAGATCCCGCTGGCCGCTTTAGCGGAGTGATTTTCAGTCATTTTTTCTCTGCCACTTAAAATTTTTTTTAAAAATTTACGGTAACCCGCGGTGCGATAATTTGCTGATTAATATTAGATTTTAATCGGAACGGTGTTTTGTTTTAAATAAACTGGCGTGATGAATATCACAAAAACATTGATTTTTGTGATGAAGGTCATATTATAGCCGCATCAACATTAACACCTGCATAACACTTAGCCGGAGCATACCGATGAAATTGCGCAAAATTCTGAAAAGCATGTTCGAATCCTACTGCAAGACCTTTAAGGACGTACCGCCAGGCGCGATGTTCTGATAAGAAAAACCTGCTCCGGCAGGTTTTTTTGTGCCTGTACGCCGCATCAGGGCTGACGTTTTGCTACTATGACGGCCTTTCAAACAGGAGAAGCCTATGTCTCAAAACCTGAGTGCCGATCAGGAACTGATCTCTGACGTCGTTGCATGCCAGCTGGTCATCAAACAAATTCTTGATGTGATTGAAATCATTGCTCCCGCAGAAGTGCGCGAGAAAATGTCCAGTCAGCTGAAAAACATCGATTTCGCCAGCAATCCTGCGTCGGCCGACCCTGTTACGCTGCGCGCCGTGCAGAAAGCCATTGCGCTGATCGAGCTGAAGTTCACGCCGCAGGGTGAGTCTCACTAAAATAAACCGGTGTTTTGATTTTATAAACGGTTTTGTGAGAATAATGTGAACGGGCGACCCAGGGTCGTCCGAAATGTGAGTTACATGAAGCTCTGCATCAGTAGGGTGTTGACTCTTTTGCAAAAAATTACCCGGCACAGGCCGGGTAATTCAGTTAACGCGCAGAATCAGTGGTGCTGACGGCTGACGACGTTAAGCAGCTGGCGATCGGTCTGTTCCAGACCCATGCCGGTGAGACGTGCCTTGCGAACTTCATCAAGGATGGTTTTAAGTAATACTCCATCCTGCTGCTGTTCTTTCTCAATATCATGCAGGAAGTTAAGCGTAGAAGTGTCTTTCATTTTCCGCGCTTCATCCGTTAATTGATTCAGCGTCTGACAGCGCTGCTCATACTCTTCCAGCGTGCGCTGGAAAACTGCTTCCAGGCAATTGCACTCTTCGTCAGTCATATCCACGGGTTTCAAAACCGGCATAGCGCCTGATGCTTTTAAAAAATCGAAAACGCGCATCATTTGCGTAACGTTGCTCTGCGCCTGGAGGCGCAGGAAAGTCGCGGAACCGGTTAGCTGATGTTCTGAACACCACTCGCTGAGGTGCAAAGAGAGATTAGACGCATGAAACTCGAGGTTCATCTGCGTGTTGAGCCTGGTGATCATATCCGAGACAGCCATATCCATTCCCTTTTCTTCGTTTATGTAACCAAAAAATAATCATCATTAACGATAGTTCACTACAGAATAAAAGCATTCTGTTTTCCCTGTATGTGATCCCAAATTCGTTTCAGGCATCAGGTAAAATTCATCATAACAGCGAATCCATTATAAGAAAATCCTTATAAATATATTCTTACTAAACCTTACCCCCCATCAGGAATTAAAAAACATGGAGGATTTCGAGAGGGGAGGGTCGAGGTTGAAGATGATTAAGAGATTGTATTATAAGGATTTGTGTAAATTTAATGCTATCCGAAAAGTGAAATTACTTTATGTTTTTCTCAGGAGCGGTGAAATAGGCGCTTAGCGAAAAAAAAGATAATTATTCCTGTCAGGTGGAATACAGATAATTCTGGTAATTAATGGATTTTTACACCTAGCTAAAATTGCGTCAGATCATTTTTACTGGAAATAGTGCGATATGTGATCCCGCTGGAAGTTTTCCGCTACACACGCTGTGAAAATGAAACATTGTTTTATATTCCCTAACGGAGTTCATTATGGCAAAAGTAGCGGTGCTGCTGGCACCCGGATTTGAAGAGGCGGAGGCGATTATCACTATTGATATCCTGCGCCGTCTCAACATTGAGGTAGATACCCTGGCCTGCGCCGAGTCGCGGGCGGTTGTGAGCTACCATAATATCCCGATGGTGGCGGACAGCACCCTCAGCGAAAAAATCGACAGTTACTACGATGCGGTCGTATTACCCGGCGGCCCGCAGGGCAGCGTGAATCTGGCGGCCAGTGCAGATGTGGTGCGTTTTGTCGCCGCGCATGACGAAGCGGGTAAATTTATCGCTCCAATTTGTTCGGCTGCGGCGCGTGTGCTGGGCGGCAATGGCCTGTTAAAAGGGCGTCGCTATGTCTGCTCGGGGGAACTCTGGCAGGAGATTCAGGACGGCGAATATGTCGATGCGCCAGTGGTGGAAGATGGCAACCTCATCAGCGGCAAGGGACTGGGCCATGCCTTTGACTTTGCGCTGACGCTCTCAGCACGTCTGCTGGGTGAGGAAGCACCGGTACGCGATCACGCCGAGCATATCTACTATCCCTGGTAATATTATGCCGGGCGCCCGCGCGCCCGGATCACAAGGATATCTTAGCTAATCTTATGGACTAATCTGCTTTACCCCTTTCTATTTGTCAGACAAATACCTGCATATTTATGTCTTTTTCCGCTGAATCTATGTACTCAATTACTGTAATTCTGCGGTGTGATGGCGCTCTCTTATGGATGATTAATTTCCCGCTAAAACTATCTCAAGCAAATGCGCTAAATACACGCCTGGCGCTAATGCCTTGTTTTAAGTCCGATTAAAAACATTTTAGTTGTTATTCCCCTACAAATTAAAACGCTAAAGCTGGAGTTAACCATGCACAAATTTACTAAAGCGCTGGCGGCCATCGGTCTGGCTGCCGTTATGTCACAATCCGCTATGGCGGAGAACCTGAAGCTCGGTTTCCTGGTGAAGCAACCGGAAGAGCCATGGTTCCAGACAGAGTGGAAATTTGCCGATAAAGCCGGGAAAGATTTGGGTTTTGAAGTCATTAAAATTGCTGTGCCTGATGGTGAAAAAACGCTGAACGCCATCGACAGCCTGGCAGCCAGCGGCGCGAAAGGGTTTGTCATCTGTACTCCGGATCCAAAACTGGGCTCGGCTATCGTGGCGAAAGCGCGTGGCTACGACATGAAAGTCATCGCTGTGGACGATCAGTTCGTGAACGCCAAGGGCAAGCCGATGGATACCGTGCCGCTGGTGATGATGGCGGCGACCAAAATCGGCGAGCGCCAGGGCCAGGAGCTCTATAAAGAGATGCAAAAACGCGGCTGGGACGTGAAGGACACCGCGGTTATGGCGATCACCGCCGATGAACTGGATACCGCACGCCGTCGCACCTCCGGTTCGATGGAAGCCCTGAAAGCGGCCGGCTTCCCGGAAAAACAGATCTACAAAGTGCCAACCAAATCCAACGACATCCCGGGCGCTTTCGATGCGGCCAACTCCATGCTGGTGCAGCACTCTGAAGTGAAACACTGGCTGGTGGTGGGGATGAACGACAACACCGTCCTGGGCGGCGTGCGCGCCACCGAAGGCCAGGGCTTCAAAGCGGCAGATGTTATCGGCATCGGCATCAACGGCGTTGATGCGGTGAGCGAGCTTTCTAAAGCGCAGGCCACCGGCTTCTACGGTTCTCTGCTGCCAAGCCCGGACGTACATGGCTATAAATCCAGCGAAATGCTCTACAACTGGGTCACCAAAGGTGCCGAGCCAGCGAAATTCACTGAAGTTACCGACGTGGTGTTGATCACCCGTGACAACTTCAAAGCAGAGCTGGAGAAAAAGGGACTGGGCGGTAAGTAATTCCACTGTGATTGCGCCCCCCGGGCATCGGGGGGCCAGACGTTCACTACTCGATCCTCGGAGACGTTATGCAACAGTCTGAACCGTATCTCTCTTTTCGCGGCATCGGCAAAACCTTTCCCGGTGTCAACGCGCTGACCGACATCAGCTTTGACTGCTATGCGGGTCAGGTTCATGCCCTGATGGGTGAGAACGGCGCCGGAAAATCCACGCTGTTGAAGATCCTCAGCGGTAACTACACCCCCACGACAGGCACCCTCGCCATCCAGGGCAAAGAGGTCGCCTTCGCGGACACCACCGCCGCGCTGAATGCCGGTGTCGCCATCATCTACCAGGAACTGCATCTGGTGCCGGAGATGACCGTGGCGGAGAACATCTATCTTGGGCAGCTTCCGCATAAGGGCGGTTTTGTTAACCGTTCGCTGCTCAACTATGAGGCCGGTCTGCAGCTGAAGCACCTTGGGCTGGATATTGATCCCCAGACCCCACTGAAGTATCTCTCCATCGGCCAGTGGCAGATGGTGGAGATTGCCAAGGCGCTGGCGCGCAATGCCAAAATTATCGCTTTTGACGAACCCACCAGCTCGCTGTCGGCGCGTGAAATCGAGAACCTGTTCCGGGTGATCCGCGAGCTGCGCAAAGAGGGGCGCATCATTCTGTATGTGTCGCACCGTATGGAAGAGATCTTCGCCCTCAGCGACGCTATTACCGTGTTTAAAGATGGTCGCTATGTCCGCACCTTCAGCGACATGCAGCAGGTCAACCACGACCTGCTGGTGCAGGCGATGGTGGGGCGCGAACTGGGTGATATCTATCACTGGGAACCGCGCCAGTATGGCGGCGAACTGCTGCGCCTCGAAGAGGTTAAAGCCCCGGGCGTACGCACCCCGATAAGCCTGACGGTGCGCAGCGGTGAAATTGTTGGCCTCTTCGGGCTGGTAGGGGCAGGGCGCAGCGAGCTGATGAAAGGGTTGTTTGGCGGCACCCGCATCACCGCAGGGCAGGTGTTTATCGACGGCCAGCCTGTCGATATTCAGAAACCGGCCCATGCCATTCGCGCAGGGATGATGCTCTGCCCGGAAGACCGCAAGGCCGACGGGATCATCCCGGTGCACTCGGTACGGGATAACATCAATATCTCGGCCCGCCGGAAGACCATCCGTGCCGGATGCCTGATTAACGACACCTGGGAGGTTAGCAACGCCGATCACCACATTCGTTCGCTTAACATCAAAACCCCGGGCGCGGAACAGCTGATCATGAACCTCTCCGGTGGCAACCAGCAAAAGGCCATTCTGGGCCGCTGGCTGTCGGAAGAGATGAAGGTGATCCTGCTGGATGAACCGACGCGCGGTATCGACGTGGGCGCCAAGCACGAAATCTATAACGTCATTTATGCCCTGGCAAAACGTGGCGTGGCGGTGCTCTTCGCCTCCAGCGATCTGCCGGAAGTACTGGGCGTGGCCGACCGTATCGTGGTGATGCGTGAAGGGGCCATTGCCGGTGAATTGCTACATGAACAGGCGAATGAACAGCAGGCGTTAAGCCTCGCCATGCCTAAAGTCAGCCAGGCTGTCGCCTGAGTAAGGAGAATAAGATGTCCTCTGTCACTACATCCGGAGCGCCAAAATCGGCCTTCAGCTTTGGGCGGATCTGGGATCAATACGGCATGCTGGTCGTGTTTGCCGTACTGTTCCTCGGCTGCGCCATCTTTGTGCCTAACTTCGCCACCTTCATTAACATGAAAGGGCTGGGGCTCGCCATCTCCATGTCGGGCATGGTGGCCTGCGGGATGCTGTTCTGTCTGGCATCCGGCGACTTCGACCTGTCGGTCGCCTCGGTTATCGCCTGTGCGGGTGTCACCACTGCAGTGGTCATTAACATGACCGAAAGCCTGTGGATTGGTGTGGCGGCCGGGCTGCTGCTCGGTGTGCTCAGCGGGCTGGTGAACGGCTTCGTGATTGCGCGCCTGAAAATCAATGCCCTGATCACCACGCTCGCCACCATGCAGATTGTGCGCGGGCTGGCCTATATCATCTCTGACGGTAAAGCGGTGGGGATTGAAGATGAGCGCTTCTTTACCCTCGGCTACGCCAACTGGCTCGGTCTGCCAGCCCCTATCTGGCTGACCGTCGGCTGCCTGATCATCTTTGGTTTCCTGCTCAACAGAACCACTTTTGGCCGTAATACCCTGGCGATTGGTGGTAATGAAGAGGCGGCGCGTCTGGCGGGTGTGCCGGTGGTACGGACCAAGATCATCATCTTCGTGCTTTCCGGTCTGGTGTCGGCGGCGGCGGGGATTATTCTGGCTTCACGTATGACCAGCGGCCAGCCAATGACCTCTATCGGCTATGAGCTGATCGTCATCTCAGCCTGCGTTTTAGGTGGCGTATCGCTGAAGGGCGGCATCGGAAAAATCTCATATGTGGTGGCCGGGATACTGATTCTTGGCACGGTTGAGAACGCCATGAATCTGCTGAACATCTCCCCGTTCTCGCAGTATGTGGTACGTGGCCTAATCCTGCTTGCGGCGGTGATTTTCGACCGTTACAAGCAAAAAGCAAAGCGCACCGTTTAACCCTTTTTTCCACCCCCTCCCGACTTAACTTTTAAGTGTAGCCCCCCTTCCCAGCCGCAGCGGGAAGGGGGATGTCAAATGGCGAGCCCCGTCACACTGTCTATACTTACATGGCTACTGAGATGTTTGCCGTTTTTCATCTCGCCAACTGTAAGGAGGATCAGGGTGGCCGATACGTTAACTTCACCGCCTTTACTATCAGAAAACTTTGCGTACTTTTTCGACCTCGACGGGACCCTTGCTACCATCAAGCCACACCCCGATGAGGTAGTTGTTCCCGCAGAAGTATTACAGGCACTGAATCAGCTGGCACAGCTGAATGAGGGGGCACTGGCATTGATATCAGGGCGTTCAATGGCCGAGCTGGACCAGCTCGCCAGACCCTACCGTTTCCCGCTTGCCGGTGTACACGGGGCGGAGCGCCGCGACATCCATGGTCATTCGCAATCCGTTTCTCTTCCCCCGGATCTGATCCAGACGCTGCATGCGCAGCTTACAACGGCGCTTTTATATCTGCCTGGCACCGAACTTGAAGCCAAAGGGATGGCATTTGCAATCCACTACCGTCAGGCTCAGGAATATGAGAAGAATATTTTCGCCCTGGCGGAACAGATCGTGCACGACAATCCGCAGCTGTCACTCCAGCCTGGTAAATGCGTGGTCGAAATCAAACCGAGAGGGATCCACAAAGGCGAGGCTATCTCAGCCTTTATGCATGAAGCGCCTTTCCTCGGCAGAACGCCGGTTTTCTTTGGTGATGACCTCACCGATGAGCATGGCTTTGAAGTGGTGAATCAGCTTAAAGGGGTATCAGTGAAAGTCGGCGCAGGTGAGACCAAAGCCAGCTGGCGGCTGGCTACGGTACCTGAAGTCTGGCAATGGGTAATTAAAGCCGCTAACCATCAACAAGAACAAGAAATAGCGCAAATTAACAGGAGAAAACCTTATGGGTCGCTTGATCGTAGTTTCTAATCGCATCGCTCCCCCGGATGATAAAAAAGCCAGCGCAGGTGGCCTGGCTGTTGGGGTGCTGGGGGCGTTAAAAAATACGGGGGGGCTCTGGTTTGGCTGGAGTGGAGAGATTGGTAATGAGGACAAACCGCTAAAAAAGGTGACGCGCGGGAATATCACCTGGGCTTCATTTAATCTCAGTGAACAGAATTACGATGAGTATTACAGCCAGTTCTCCAACGCCGTGCTGTGGCCTGCGTTCCACTATCGCCTCGACCTGGTAAAGTTTAAGCGCGAGGCCTGGGAAGGGTACACGCGGGTCAATAGCCTGCTGGCCGATAAGCTGCTGCCGTTAGTCCAGCAGGACGACGTGCTATGGATCCACGATTATCATCTGCTGCCGTTTGCCGGCGAGCTGCGCAAGCGCGGCGTAAACAACCGGATTGGCTTCTTCCTGCATATTCCGTTCCCGACCCCGGAGATCTTCAACGCGCTGCCGCCGAGCGACGAGCTGCTTGAAGAGCTTTGTGATTACGACCTGCTGGGCTTCCAGACCGAAAATGACCGCCTGGCCTTCCTTGACAGCGTGGCCAGCAAAACGCGCCTGACGGCGCATGACGATGACTCGCACTCCGCCTGGGGCAAGCGCTTCCGCACTGAGGTCTATCCGATTGGTATTGAGCCGGACGAGATTATCGAGCAGGCCTCCGGGCCGCTACCGCCTAAGCTGGCGCAGCTGAAAGAAGAGCTGAAGCACGTAAAAAACATCTTTTCCGTTGAGCGTCTCGATTACTCCAAAGGGCTGCCGGAACGCTTCCAGGCTTACGAGACCCTGCTGGAGAATTATCCTGAGCACCACGGTAAGATCCGCTATACCCAAATCGCACCGACCTCGCGCGGCGAGGTGCAGGCCTATCAGGACATCCGACATCAGCTTGAGAACGAAGCCGGTCGCATTAACGGCCGTTACGGCCAGTTGGGCTGGACGCCGCTGTTCTATCTCAACCAGCATTTTGAACGCAAGATCCTGATGAAGGTCTTCCGCTATGCCGATGTCGGCCTGGTCACGCCGCTGCGTGACGGGATGAACCTGGTGGCGAAGGAGTATGTCGCCGCGCAGGATCCGGCCGATCCGGGCGTGCTGGTGCTGTCGCAGTTTGCCGGTGCTGCCAATGAGCTCACCTCGGCGCTGATCGTTAACCCGTACGATCGGGACGATGTGGCCAATGCTCTGCACCGTGCGCTGAATATGCCCCTCACGGAGCGTATTTCACGTCATGCCGACATGATGAAGGTGATCCGCGAAAATGACATAGACCGCTGGCAGGCGCGCTTCATTGAGGACCTGAACCAGATCACTCCCCGCAGCGTGGAGAGCAATCTGCAAAAAAAGGTCGCAACCTTTCCTAAATTAGCCTGATTATATTCCACTCGGCGTTTTATTCTGCGCCGAGTGGAATTAAAAGCACATCAACCTGACTGTTGCTGACGATTGTTTTAGCGGAACATGCTGCGCGTGAAAAAAAGCTGTGGTTGTGATTTCCGCATATCACCAGGTCTACCTTTTGCTTTTGACATATATCACTTATCTGCTCGCTTAATTCTCCTGTCGCGCACAAAGTTTGCGCGATGGGATATTCTGCGCGGGCAATGAGCTCGTCAAGAAATTGCCTGGTTTCCTCCTGAAGAACACCACGAATATCTTCCAGCATCGGTGCTGCCAGTTGATTATACATCTCTGGTTCGGCCATTAACGTGACCACCGTAATACGCGCCTGCGTTGGCCTGGCGATAGCAACCGCTTTGGCGATCAATTGATGACTTTCAGGAGAAACTGAAACAGAAACAAGGATATGGGAATAGCTCATTTTACCCACCTTCATTGTGTGGTTATTGCACATACTTCAGCATTAGCGCGAATGCTTTTTTTGCGCAATAGCCAAAGATGGCATTAGTGTGACAGTTGTCATAATTATTCATTAATTATTCTTATGCAATGAATTGCAGGGGGACTGGACGAAAGGGCAAAAATCCGCTTCCTAAACGTAAATCATGCGCTTTGAGCCCGCTGTAATCGCAAAAAATCCACCTAAATGCTTCAACTAAAAATGATAACGCCAGGTAATAACTTTTGTCACTTTTTCATATAAGCCTTTGTTTTAAAACCATATTGACAAAGTGTTTCTGTGATAGATATGGACTGGTTTGTTGCCAGTTTACGCTATGACAACGACAGGCAATTAACATGCCCTCTTTGTTCATACTTCTGCATGAATATTCGCCCGGAAAGAATATATTCTGCGCTTAATCGCTCATAAAACAAACAAATTAGAAGGAGTGCTGATGGATTTTTGGGTAAAATTCACTTAAATTATGTGATCTGCGTCACATTTTTTTTAAATTTCAGGTGAAGCCACATTGTATGTGGTACATCGGACGGGTAAAGTTGCCGCGAATTAGGAAAAGTCTTAGTTAATTGTAAGAAGCGATAAATGTGTAAGAGACAGATTTTGTTTTTCTTAACGTGATTCATCGATACAAAACTTAATTCAACTATGCGTTTTAGCCTTTTCTTTTTTTTACCGGGGTTTTCCCGGCGACATCACGGGGTGCGGGTTGACCGCACAAGAAATTAAAGTGTTATTCGGGAAGGAATAAATGAACACATCCGAATTGCTAAAACACATCTATGACATCAACCTGTCATATTTATTACTTGCACAACGTTTGATTAGCCAGGATAAAGCCTCTGCAATGTTTCGTCTGGGTATTCAGGAAGAAATGGCCACCACGCTTGGCGGTTTAACGTTGCCGCAGATGGTGAAACTGGCCGAGACAAACCAACTGGTTTGCCAGTTCCGCTTTGATAATCACCAGACCGTCACGCAGCTGACGCAGGAATCCCGCGTGGATGATCTGCAACAGGTTCACACCGGTATTCTGCTTTCTACCCGTTTGCTTAACGAAATCAGCCAGCCTGATGACGTAGCCCGTAAGAAAAGGGCCTAAAAATGAGTGAGAAGAGCATTGTTCAGGAAGCGCGTGATATTCAACTGGCCATGGAACTGATTACGCTAGGTGCTCGTTTGCAAATGCTGGAAAGCGAAACCCAGCTGAGCCGTGGCCGTCTTATCAAGTTGTATAAAGAATTACGTGGCAGCCCACCCCCAAAAGGGATGCTGCCATTCTCTACCGACTGGTTTATGACCTGGGAGCAGAATATTCATGCTTCCATGTTCTGTAATGCCTGGCAGTACCTGCTCAAGACCGGCTTATGCAGCGGCGTTGATGCGGTCATTAAAGCGTACAAACTTTACCTCGAGCAGTGCCCGCAGCCTGAAGAAGGCCCTTTGCTGGCCCTGACCCGCGCATGGACATTGGTGCGTTTTGTTGAGAGCGGATTGCTGGAACTCTCCCGCTGCAACTGCTGCAGCGGCAACTTTATCACCCATGCACATCAGCCCGCGGGCAGCTTCGCCTGCAGTTTGTGCCAACCACCGTCTCGTGCGGTAAAAAGACGTAAACTTTCCCGGGATGCTGCCGATAGTAATCCACAACTGCTGGATGAACAGATCGAACAGGCTGTTTAACCCGAACGTGTGGGCAAGGATCCAGCAGCGGTAGAGATTACCGCTGCTTTTTTTTGCCCCGCAGAAGGATAAACCCCGACCTGCGCATCCTGGCTACAGTCACTAGCGGAAGGATGATGTCGTGCTTATCGTATTAGGTTACCTGGTAGTTCTCGGTACAGTTTTCGGCGGTTACATGATGACCGGCGGGCACCTTGGGGCACTCTATCAACCGGCCGAACTGATTATTATCGGTGGTGCAGGGGTGGGGGCGTTTATCGTTGGCAACAACGGCAAGGCGATCAAGGGAACGTTAAAAGCGTTGCCGTTACTGTTCCGTCGTTCGAAATACACCAAAAGTATGTATATGGACCTTCTGGCGCTGCTCTATCGCCTGATGGCCAAGTCGCGTCAACAGGGGATGTTCTCCCTGGAGCGCGATATTGAGAATCCGAAAGAGAGCGAGATCTTTGCCAGCTACCCGCGCATTATCGCCGATAAGATGATGCTTGAGTTTATCGTCGACTATCTGCGTCTGATCATCAGCGGCAACATGAACACCTTCGAAATCGAAGCGTTGATGGATGAAGAGATTGAGACGCATGAAAGCGAAGCTGAAGTCCCGGCCAACAGCCTGGCGATGGTGGGTGACTCCCTGCCTGCGTTCGGTATCGTTGCGGCGGTCATGGGGGTCGTTCACGCCCTGGCCTCGGCGGATCGTCCGGCGGCTGAACTGGGCGCCTTGATCGCGCACGCCATGGTGGGAACCTTCCTCGGCATCCTGCTGGCGTACGGATTTATCTCTCCGCTGGCGACCGTATTGCGTCAGAAGAGCGCTGAAACCACCAAAATGATGCAGTGCGTCAAAATAACGCTGCTCTCGAATCTTAACGGTTATGCCCCGCCGATCGCGGTAGAGTTTGGCCGTAAAACCCTGTACTCCAGCGAGCGTCCGTCGTTTATTGAGCTTGAAGAGCACGTGCGCGCTGTGAAGAACCCAAACCAGCAGACGAGCACTGAGGACGCATGAAAAACCAGTCCCATCCCATCGTCATAGTCAAAAAGCGCAAGCATAAAGGGCATGGAGGCCATCATGGTGGCTCGTGGAAAATCGCCTACGCCGATTTCATGACCGCGATGATGGCGTTTTTCCTGGTGATGTGGCTGATCTCTATCTCCAGCCCGAAAGAGCTGATTCAGATCGCAGAGTATTTCCGTACCCCGCTGGCAACGGCGGTGTCGGGGGGGCCGCGTATCTCCAACAGCGACAGCCCGATCCCGGGCGGTGGAGATGACTACACGCAAAAGCAGGGTGAGGTGAAGCGCGAGCCGAACATCGACGAGCTGAAAAGACGCATGGAGCAGAGCCGCCTGAAAAAACTGCGCGGCGATCTGGATCAGCTGATCGAAGCGGATCCGAAGCTGCGCGCCCTGCGTCCGCACCTGAAGATCGATCTCGTTCAGGAGGGGCTGCGCATTCAGATTATCGACAGCCAGAACCGTCCCATGTTTAAAACCGGCAGCGCCGATGTGGAGCCCTATATGCGCGACATCCTGCGCGCCATTGCGCCAGTGCTGAACGGAATCCCTAACCGAATCAGTCTTTCCGGTCACACCGATGACTTCCCTTACGCCGGTGGCGAAAAAGGGTACAGCAACTGGGAGCTCTCGGCAGATCGTGCAAACGCATCCCGTCGTGAGCTGGTGATCGGCGGGCTGGACGATGGCAAAGTGCTGCGCGTCGTCGGCATGGCCGCCACCATGCGCGTGACCGACCGCGGCCCGGATGATGCCATCAACCGCCGTATTAGTCTCTTAGTGCTCAACAAACAGGCAGAGCAGGCCATCCTGCACGAAAATGCCGAAAGTCAGAATGAGTCACTGGATGATTTAAAACAGCCAGGCCCTGCGCCTTCGGCTGCCGTTCCAACATCGCCACCAGCCAATCCGAGGTGATAGCGTGAGCATGGATATTAGCGATTTTTACCAGACGTTTTTTGATGAAGCCGACGAGTTGTTGGCGGATATGGAGCAACACCTGCTGGATCTGGTGCCCGAGGCGCCGGATTCAGAGCAGCTCAACGCCATATTTCGCGCAGCTCACTCCATTAAAGGAGGCGCCGGTACGTTTGGCTTTACCATTTTGCAGGAAACCACTCATCTGATGGAGAACCTGCTCGATGAGGCCCGACGCGGTGAGATGCAGCTCAATACCGACATTATTAACCTGTTTTTGGAAACGAAAGACATTATGCAGGAACAGCTCGATGCCTATAAAAGCTCGGAAGAGCCGGACGCTGCCAGCTTTGAATATATCTGCAACGCGCTGCGTCAGTTAGCGCTGGAAGCCAAAGGCGAGACGGCAGCCGTTGCCGTCAGCCCGGCAAAACTGAGCGTTGTTGAGCCCGCCCCGGCGGCCGCACCTGCCGCTGACAACCGTCTGCGCGTGGTGCTGTCCGGCCTGAAAGAGAGCGAAGTTAACCTTCTGGAAGAAGAGCTGAGCAATCTCGCCACCCTGAGCAACGTGGTGAAGGGCAAGGACACGCTGGCAGCTAACCTCGATGGCGGCATCAGCAAAGATGACGTGATCGCCGTGCTCTGTTTTGTCATTGAACCTGAGCAGATTGACTTTGAGGCCGTGACCGATGCACCGGCTGCAGAAACGGCGGAAGTGGCCGAAGTCGCGGCTGCACCGGCGGTACCGGCCGTGGCACCTGCCGCGCCTGCGCTGAAAGCCGTTCCGGGCGAATCCGCTGCGCCAAACCGCGGCGAGCGTGAAAAACCGGCCGCCCGCTCCAGCGAATCGACCAGTATTCGTGTCGCTGTGGAAAAAGTGGATCAGCTGATTAACCTGGTGGGCGAACTGGTGATCACCCAGTCGATGCTGGCCCAGCGCTCCAACGAGCTGGACCCGGTCAACCATGGCGATCTCATCACCAGCATGGGCCAGTTACAACGTAACGCCCGCGATCTGCAGGAATCGGTGATGTCCATCCGTATGATGCCGATGGAATACGTCTTCAGCCGCTTCCCGCGTCTGGTGCGCGACCTGGCGGGCAAGCTCAATAAGCAAATCGAACTGACGCTGATGGGCAGCTCCACCGAGCTGGATAAGAGCCTTATTGAGCGCATTATCGACCCGTTAACGCACCTGGTGCGTAACAGCCTTGACCACGGGATCGAACTGCCGGAAAACCGTGTTGCCGCAGGGAAATCCCCGGTGGGTAACCTGATTTTGTCTGCGGAACACCAGGGCGGGAACATCTGCATCGAAGTGACCGATGACGGCGCAGGCCTGAATCGCGAGCGTATCCTGGCGAAAGCGATGTCGCAGGGGATGGCGGTCAGCGAAAACATGACCGACGAAGAGGTGGGTATGCTGATCTTCGCCCCAGGCTTCTCCACCGCGGAGCAGGTGACAGACGTCTCCGGGCGCGGCGTGGGTATGGACGTGGTGAAACGCAACATCCAGGAGATGGGCGGCCACGTTGAGATCAAGTCGAAGCAGGGCTCAGGTACCACTATCCGCATTCTGCTGCCGCTGACGCTGGCGATCCTCGACGGCATGTCGGTCAAAGTGGCGGACGAAGTGTTCATCCTGCCGCTGAACGCGGTGATGGAATCGCTGCAGCCGCGTGAAGAAGATCTGCACCCGCTGGCAGGCGGTGAGCGCGTGCTGGAAGTGCGTGGCGAATACCTGCCGCTGGTGGAACTGTGGAAAGTGTTCGACGTGGACGGCGCCAAAACCGAAGCCACGCAGGGGATTGTGGTTATTCTGCAAAGCGCAGGCCGCCGTTACGCTCTGCTGGTCGATCAGCTGATTGGTCAGCATCAGGTGGTGGTGAAGAACCTCGAGAGCAACTACCGCAAAGTACCTGGCATTTCAGCCGCCACCATCCTCGGCGATGGCAGCGTGGCGCTGATCGTCGATGTTTCGGCGCTTCAGGGATTAAATCGTGAACAACGTATGGCGCACACAGCCGCCTGATTCAGTTAAGAAGGTAAAAAAATGACCGGTATGAGTAATGTAACCAAGCTGGCCGGCGAGCCATCAGGGCAGGAATTCCTGGTTTTCACCTTAGGTGACGAAGAGTACGGTATCGATATTCTGAAGGTGCAGGAGATCCGTGGCTATGATCAGGTGACCCGCATCGCCAACACGCCAGATTTCATTAAAGGCGTGACCAACCTGCGTGGCGTTATCGTGCCAATCGTCGACCTGCGCGTGAAGTTCAGCCAGGGCGATGTCGAGTATGATGACAATACGGTCGTGATCGTGCTCAATCTGGGCCAGCGCGTGGTCGGGATTGTGGTTGATGGGGTTTCCGATGTCCTTTCCCTGACCGCCGAGCAGATCCGCCCGGCGCCGGAATTCGCGGTTACGCTGTCCACCGAATACCTGACCGGTCTGGGGGCGCTCGGTGACCGTATGCTGATTCTGGTGAATATCGAGAAGCTGCTGAACAGTGATGAGATGGCGCTGCTGGACGTGGCGGCAAGCCACGTAGCCTGACGCCATCACCGCTGCGGCGGCCAGGACAACACTTCAAGGGGACCATGCTGGTCCCCTTATTTATTTCTCCCGTTATGTACCGACCTGTTCTTATTTCTGCCCGTTATTTATTCAAATTGTGAATATATTCATCACCCGAATTCAGGTAATCGTGTCTCTGGCTTAACTCTTATTTAACCGCTATTAAAATAACCAATGAAAACAAGAAGATATATTGTGATCTGTATCACATTATTCCTATTTTTTATCTCGCCTGGCTTCGATATTCAGGTGTTTTAAAAATTTATCCTGTTGTTATTAAAAGATAATTTTTGTCAATACGCCGTTTGTCTTAGCCGTCTGGCTAAAGTGGTTGTTCGCGGTGCCTTAATCTAAATTGATTTTAACCACCTATTAACAATAGTAATGGGTGCTAACAATTTGAGCGTTATCAAAAATAGAGGATAACGACGGCGACATTTTCTGGAGGGTGGAAAATGAACAGAAAAATTTTGGTGTTATTGGCGGGATCGGCCCTGGCGATGGCGGTAGTTCCGGCACAGGCGGTAACCAGCAGCGGGACCATCGGCGCAACCCTGACCTTGACCAACGGCTGCCTGATCAACGGATCGCCAAACCAGAACGGCATTAACTTCGGTACCCTCGATTTCGGTACCCATCCGGCAACCTTCTCCACGCTCACCACCCAGCTCACCGGAGCCAATGGGGGCAATACCTTTACCATCCAGTGCACCACCGACAGCTACACGGTCGCCATTACCGGCAATACCAATTCCACCGCGCCGGGAACGGTTGTGGGTACGCCCGGCACGCCAGCGCGCTATCTGGTCAACACCGCGAATACCGCTCAGGGTGTGGCATATAGCCTGTTCAGCGACAGCAGCTTTAACAACGTGATCGCCAATAACGCGCCGATCCCGGTGGCCTCTACCGCAGGCGGGGTTAATAGCTACACGCTCTATGGCCGTATTACCGGCGGCGGCAACAGCGTCACCGTGGTCCCTGGCACCTACACCGACACCATAAACGTCAGCGTCACTTACTAGCCGCGCGATTGATGAAGCGCATGACCATATCACTCCTGTCGTGGAGTGAGGGGAGGCTGCATGCCATTTTTTGCCTGGTCGCCCTGATGCTGACGACGACCAGTGCCCGGGCGGTGACCAGCCAGTCGTTTCAGGTGAATGCCACCATTACTCCCGGCTGCTCGGTGATTTCCGGCACCGGCGGAGTCCTGGGGGCGCTCAATTTTGGCAGCTACAGCGGGGTGCAGAGCGGTCAGGTCAGCACCAGCTTTGTGCCTAATGGTTCGCTGAGTATCGCCTGCACGCCGGGGGTGGCGCTGAGCATGAGCATCGATGGCGGACAGTATTACGCCTCGGTGCGCAATATGCAGCGCGCCGGCGGCACCCAACGGGTCGCCTACCGGCTCTACAGCAGCAGTTCGCTGGGGGCAAACAGCGAAATCGGCGTTAACCAGGCCATACCCGTAACTTATACCAATAGCAATAACATCGCCCTGCCGCTGTTTGGCGTGGCGCTTCTGACGGGCTTTAGCCCGGCCGGGAACTATTCAGATCAACTCACCGTGACCTTGTCCTGGTGATACAGGGAGAACGACCATGAAGGCATTTGCAAGCGGCCCGCTGGCGCTGCTGGTGGCGCTGGGGATAACGGCGCACGCCGCCCAGGGCGCGGCATCCATTCTGCTGTGGCCCATCGATCCCTGGCTATCGGCCGATACCAAAGCGACCGAGCTGTGGGTGCAAAACCAGGGCAACAGCGCCACCACCATGCAGGTGCGCATTGTGCGCTGGCGCCAGGAGGGCGGCCTTGAGCGCTACACCGCCCAGCAGGAGGTGGTAGCCAGCCCGCCGATTGTCACTATTGCCAAAGGCAGCAAGCAGCTTATTCGCCTGATAAAACAGGGCGGGGTGCCGATGGGGGTTGAGCAGGCCTACCGCATCATCGTCGACGAAATTCCCCAGCCTCAGGACAACACCACGCCGCAGATCGGCCTTAAGCTGCAGATGCGCTACTCCATTCCGCTGTTTGTTTACGGCCAGGGGATCGAAACCATCAAAGAGGGGGAACATCATGCCCTTGCCGAGCCGCGCAACCTGAGCTGGCGGGTTATCCGCGAAAACGGCCAGCCCGCGCTGCAGGTACGTAACCGGGGTGATGTCCACGTTCGGCTCAGTCAGGTTTCCCTGACTCAGGGCGGACAGAAAAGGAGCATGGCGGACGGTCTGCTGGGGTATGTTCTGCCGGGCAGTGAACGCAGCTGGCCTCTCCCCTCAGGCATCACCCAGCCGGGCCAGATGAGTGCGCAAATTAATGCCAGGGATACCGAATGGCAGTCGGCCCCCGTCAACTGAAACGCACGATGATGATCCTGCTTTGCGTCTCCACGGCAGGCTGGGCCAACACCGGCGACGATGCGCTACCGCCGCCGCCCGCGCCCCAGTCCCTGAACGACGAAGCGGTCTTTCAGCTGGCGCTGATCGTCAACCACTACGATACCGGGCTGGTGGTGCCTGTCACCCGGCGCAACGGCGATTATCTGGTCTCCAGCGCTGACCTGCTGCGCGCAGGCCTGCCGCCGGAAAATGTCCCGCCGGGGGAGGTTAATCTGACGACCCTCGCCGATGTGCGCAGCGAGTATGACAGCGCCGGGCAGCGCCTGCTGTTGAGCGTGCCCCGGGAGTGGATCTCCGCCCGGGTCACCCCCTTTGGCGGCGAGCTGACCCAGAGTACTCCCCACTACGGCAGAGGGGCGCTGCTCAACTATGACTTCTATACCAGCAAGACCGATCATGCGGGCGGGCAAGCCTCGCTCTGGCATGAGTTCCGCTACTTTGACGAGCGGGGTTCTCTCTCCTCCACCGGCTTTGTGCGCAAAAACCTCTCCGGCGGCGGCATGCAGGAGGGATACGTGCGTTACGACACCACGCTGCTGGTCACCAATGAAGATAATGCCACCACCTGGACCGCCGGGGATGTCATCAGCGATGCCGTCAGCTGGAGCAGCAGCGTGCGCATGGGGGGCATCAGCTATGGCCGCGACTTTTCGCTCCGCCCGGATCTGGTCACCTGGCCGCTGCCGGAGTTCTCCGGGGAGGCGGCGGTGCCCACCTCGGTAGACCTGTTCGTTAACGGCTATCGCGCCGGCTCCACCCGCCTGCAGCCGGGGCCGTTCACCCTCACCAATCTGCCCTATATCAACGGCGCCGGAGATGCGGTGCTGGTCACCACCGATGCGTTGGGCCGCCAGGTGAGCACCACGCTGCCGTTTTACGTCACCAGCGAACTGCTGAAGGCGGGGCTGAGCGACGGGGCAGTGACCCTCGGCAGCCTGCGCCGCAACTACGGTATTGAAAGCTTTGATTACGGCCCGGCGGCGGGGAGCGGCTCTTACCGCTACGGGCTGACCGACTGGCTGACCCTCGAAGGACATGGCGAAGGGGCCGAAGAGCTGGCGCTGGGCGGTGTGGGCACGGTGGTAAAAATGGGGCGTTTCGGCGTGGTCAATACCGCATATACCCGCAGCCGGATGTATGGTGAAGAGGGGGGGCAGGTTAACTGGGGCTACCAGTACAGCACCAGCGAATTCAGCATCGCTACCCAGCACAGCCGCCGGGATCGCGGCTTTGGCAACCTGGCCCTCTACGACCAGCCGACGGTATACGACGAATTCAACCAGCCCATCGCCAGCCTTAGCCGCAATACGGACCAGTACTCCCTGAGCCTTAATCTGGGTGATTATGGCAATATCGGCGCCGCCTGGATTGGGGTGGAGAGTTTCGACAGCGAGAAAACCGAGCTGCTCAACCTCTCCTGGAGCCGCAACCTGTGGCGCAGCAGCAGTATCTATCTTGCCGCCAGCCGGGACCAGCAGCGGGGCGACTGGACGGTCGCCCTGTCGCTGCAAATTCCGCTCGGCGAACGCGACAGCGCCGCCGTCACCCTGGAAAACACCCCGGACGCGGGCAGCACCCAGCGCATTAACTACAACCACGCCATGCCCACCGACGGCGGCTTTAGCTGGAACATGGCCCTGGCGAACCAGTCCCGATCCCGCAGCTACCAGCAGGCCTCGCTGGGCTGGCGTAACAACAGTATTGAAGTGCAGGGCGGCACCTACGGCGAGCGCGACATGATGACCTGGTGGGGCGAGGCGCTGGGCTCGCTGGTGCTGATGGACGGCGAACTCTTTGCCGCCAATAAGATCAACGACGCCTTCGTGGTCATCAGCACCGACGGCAAGCCCGACGTGCCGGTAAGCTACGAAAACCAGCCGGTGGGAAAAACCAACCAAAATGGCTACCTGCTGGTGAGCGGCGTATCCGCCTACTATCCGGCGAGCTACAGCATCAACACCCTGAACCTGCCCGCCGATACCCGGCTAAAAGAGACCGAGCGGCGGGTGGCGCTGCGCCGCAACAGCGGGTATCTGGTGGATTTCCCGATGGAGGAGGAGCGGGTGGCCAGCGTGATCCTGCACGACGGCGAGGGCCAGGATATTCCGCTCGGCAGCCAGGTGCGACGCGCCTCACGCGCCCCGGCCACCGTGGGCTATGATGGCATCGCCTGGCTGGAGAACCTGAATGACGTTAACCCACTGGAGGTGCGCACCCCGGAGGGCAAATATTGCCAGGTGACCCTGACCCTTGCCCCTAACCCGGACCATAAGCTGCAAACTTACGGCCCGCTGACCTGCAGGCTGGCACCATGAGGCGCCTGCTGCTGTTACTGCTGCTGTTGGTCTCCGGTACCGGCTGGGGGGCCTGTGCCGTCAGTACCGTCAACGCCAGCTTTGGCAGCGTGACCTCTTTCGCCCTGAGTGGGGGCAACGAGGTACAGACCACCGGCACCCTGGTGGTAAGCTGCGATGCGGTGCTTAACCTGCTGACCAACGACTCCATCACCCTCAACTACACCGGCGCCACCGTCAGCGCCGCCAGCCGCGCCACCCTGAAACGCACCGATAACGCCACCATCACCGATGTTATTCCCACCCGACTGTGCGGTGCGTCGGGCTGCACCGGCACCAGCGAAGTGCAGATCGCCCGCTCCTACACCTGGAGCGGTAGCACGCTGCTGGGGCTGCTCGGTTCCAGACAGTACAATATTCCGCTCTATTTCCGCACCGTCGCCGGGCAGAACGTCAGCGCCGGGCCCTATCAGGTGACGCTTAACTTCAGCGTTAATTACAACGTCTGCCAGGTAGGGGCCGTGGGGCTCTGCCTGACCCCTCAGACCGGTACGGCGGTGACCAGCATCACCCTCAATATGAACGTCACCAATGATTGCAGCGCCATGACCACCCCGAACATCAACTTTAACAGCGCGCCGCTGGTACAGAATTTCCCCACCATCTCCCAGTCCATCGCCGTCACCTGCACCAAGGGCAGCGCCTATACCATCGGCATCAATAACGGCCTCAACGCCCTGAATAATGTCCGGCGCATGGCCAGCGGCAACAACCGCATGAGCTATGAGATCTATAAAGAGGCCACCGCCAACCGCTGGGGCGTAAGCGGCACCGAGCGCTGGTCGAGCGGAGCCTCATCCCAGGTGAGTACCGACGGCCTGCTGCGCACCTATAACTACACTGCCCGCATCCTCCCCAACCAGACCACGCCCCCTGCCGGCAACTACAGCGATACCCTCGTGGTAGACGTCGCGTTCTGAACCGCGCTTTTCCCTTTCGCAAATGTAAAGTTCCTCTCAGTTGTGCCGATAACACCGAGAACAAAACAATGAGAAGGTGTTGTATGTTGAACCGTATGCGCGTTGTGACAATGCTGATGTTGGTGCTGGCTGTCTTCGCTCTGCTGCAGCTCGTTTCCGGCAGTCTCTTTTTCTCTTCCATTAAAGCCAACCAGGACAGTTTCGCGGTTTCTAACGCGTTCCGGGTTCAACAAAGTGAAATCACCTCCACCTGGGATTACCTGCTGCAAACGCGCATCAACCTGAGCCGCGCCTCCGCACGTATGGTGACCGATCCCGCTAAGCCGCAAACGGAACTGATGAACAGCGCCCGCACTACGCTGGCGGAAGCGGATAAACACTTCAAAGCTTACAGCGCCATCCCTCCACAGCCTTCGATGGAGCAGGTGAGCCAGACCATCAATGAGGCATACCGGGACTATGCAGCGGCGCTCACTGAACTGATCCAGTTCCTTGATAACGGCAACATGGAGGCCTATTTCGCCCAGGCAACCCAGTCAAAACAGAACGCGCTGGGGACCGCTCTGCGGGATTACGTTTCCGCGTCCGACGTGCGTAACCAGGCGGCGTTTAATGCCAGCGTAAAGGATTACACCTTTGCCAAATGGCAGATGGGGATCCTGGCCCTGGCGCTGGCGATCGTACTGGTGGGGGTCTGGTACGGCATTCGCCATACCCTGCTTAACCCGTTAAACCGTGTCATCGACCATATCCGTCACATTGCCAGCGGCGATCTGACCCAGTCCCTGACCATCACCGGGCGCAGCGAAATCACCCAGCTGGCCATCAGCGTTGACCACATGCAGCGCTCGCTGAGCGAGACGGTGGCGAACGTGCGTCAGGGCTCGGAGGCCATCTATACCGGCACCAGCGAAATCGCAATGGGTAACAACGACCTCTCCTCCCGTACCGAGCAACAGGCGTCGGCGCTGGAAGAGACCGCGGCCAGCATGGAGCAGCTCACCGCCACCGTGAAACAGAATGCGGATAACGCCCGCCAGGCCTCACAGCTGGCGAACAGCGCCTCCGAAACCGCACAGCGCGGCGGCAAGGTGGTGGATGGCGTGGTGAAAACCATGCACGACATCGCCGGAAGCTCGAAGAAGATCGCTGACATTATCAGCGTGATCGACGGTATCGCCTTCCAGACCAATATCCTGGCGCTGAACGCCGCGGTAGAAGCGGCGCGTGCCGGTGAGCAGGGGCGCGGCTTTGCGGTGGTCGCCGGTGAAGTGCGTAACCTTGCCAGCCGCAGCGCCAACGCGGCGAAAGAGATCAAAGCTCTGATTGAAGACTCTGTCGCGCGCGTCGACACCGGCTCGGTGCTGGTGGAGAGCGCGGGCGAAACCATGAATGACATCGTGAATGCCGTTACCCGCGTCACGGACATTATGGGGGAAATTGCCTCCGCTTCCGATGAGCAGAGCCGTGGTATCGACCAGGTGGCCCTGGCGGTATCGGAAATGGATCGCGTCACACAACAAAACGCCTCGCTGGTTCAGGAGTCCGCAGCCGCTGCGGCGCAACTGGAAGAGCAGGCGAGCCGTCTGAAGATGGCCGTCTCGGCGTTTCGTCTTAACTCTGGACCTGCAAGCACGGTTTCATCGCGCGTCAGCCCGCAACCGGCCGCGCCGGTTAACGCACCGGCTTACGTACGCGCAGTGGCAACCGGGAAAGATGAGAATTGGGAAACATTTTGATTGTACGTTAAATCGCGGCTGCTGGCCGCTAAATGGGAGCGTGGATGTTAAATCGTATTCGTATCTCGACCACCCTGTTTTTGATTTTGATTCTCTGTGGGGTGTTGCAGGTTGGCAGTAACGGCTTGTCATTTTGGGCTTTTCGCGATGGTTATCAAAATTTACAGGAGATGCAGGGCAGTAATCAGCAGCGTGAGCTGCTTACCCAGAGTCGGGCAGTCTTGTTGCAGGCCAGCACGGCGCTGAATAAAGCGGGCACCTTAACCGCCCTGAGCTATCCGCCCGATGACATTAAGGCGCTGATGGTGACCGCACGCGGTAGCCTGAAGCAGGCTGATGGCCTGTTCAAAACCTTTAGCGGCCAGGCGGCGATTAGCGCGAAGGACGCAGAGCTGAAAAAAGCGATGCAGGGTGCGTTCAGCCAGTGGTATGGCGATCTGGAGCATCAGGCGACGTGGCTTGAGAACAACCAGCTGTCAGATTTCCTGACCGCGCCAGTGCAGGAATCGCAGGCGGCATTTGACGCCAGCACCGACGCCTGGCAGCAGGAGATCAATAACTTTGTGCAGGCGGCGGGGAATGACAGCCGCAACAGCTACCACATGTCCGGCGTGATTTTCGCCACCATGATTGTGCTGGCGGTGTTGCTGACCAGCGCCGCGCTGTTCTGGTCGCGCAAGATGATTGTCCAGCCGCTGGCAATTATCAGCAGCCATTTCGACAGCATTGCCAAAGGCGATCTGGCGCGGCCGGTGGCGGTATACGGCAAAAATGAAATTTCGGCCATTTTCGCCAGCCTGAAGGCGATGCAGGGCTCGCTGCGTGAAACGGTATCGGAGGTGCGTCAGGGCAGTTACGCCATGCACACCGGGATCGCCGAAATTGCCGAGGGCAATAACGATCTCTCTTCGCGCACCGAGCAGCAGGCGGCATCGCTGGCGCAAACGGCAGCCAGCATGGAGCAGTTAACCGCCACCGTCGGGCAGAACGCCGACAACGCCCGCCAGGCCTCTGGTCTGGCAAAGAGCGCGGCGCAGACGGCGAAGAGGGGGGGCGAACAGGCGTCCCACGTGGCGAACACCATGAATGAGATCGCCGCCAGTTCGCAAAAGATTGGCGACATCATCAGCGTGATCGATGGCATCGCGTTCCAGACCAATATTCTGGCGCTGAACGCCGCGGTCGAAGCCGCCCGCGCGGGCGAGCAAGGGCGTGGCTTTGCGGTGGTGGCTGGCGAGGTCCGTAACCTGGCGAGCCGCAGCGCCAACGCGGCGAAAGAGATTAAGGTGCTGATTGAAGAGTCGGTGTCCCGCGTTCAGCAGGGTTCGGCGCTGGTGGATACGGCGGCGAAAACCATGACCGAGATCGTCAGCTCGGTCACCCGGGTTAACGACATTATGGGCGAAATCGCCTCCGCATCCGATGAACAGCGCCGCGGTATTGAGCAGGTGGCGCAGGCGGTAAGTCAGATGGATCAGGTGACTCAGCAGAACGCCGCGCTGGTGGAAGAGGCCGCGGCAGCCACCGATCAGTTAGCCGGCCAGGCGGATCACCTTACCTCGCTGGTGGCAGTATTTAATGTGAATGAACGTGTTGAAACAGTTACAGAAGTCGGGCGGTCGCAGGCCGTACCAGTCGGAACCTGAACGTGATTAAGTAAGAAGGCGCTATGACATCACCACTGCCCTCAGGGCAATCGTCATTATTGTTACAGATGACACAGCGCCTCGCGCTGTCCGACGCGCATTTCCGTCGGATATGTCAGTTAATCTACCAGCGCGCGGGGATTGTGCTGGCCGATCACAAGCGGGACATGGTCTACAACCGCCTTGTGCGTCGCCTGCGCACGCTCGGACTGGATGATTTTGGTCGCTATCTGGGGATGCTGGAAGCAAATCCAAACAGCGCGGAATGGCAGGCGTTTATCAACTCCCTGACCACCAACCTGACCGCCTTTTTCCGGGAAGCACACCACTTCCCGGTGCTGGCGGAGCATGCCCGCCGCCGCAGCGGCGGCGAATATCGCGTCTGGAGCGCGGCGGCGTCGACCGGGGAAGAGCCTTACTCGCTCGCCATCACCCTGGCCGACACGCTGGGTACCGCCCCGGGCCGCTGGAAGGTGATCGCCAGCGATATAGATACCGAGGTGCTGCAAAAAGCGCAGAGCGGGATCTATCGCCAGGAGGAGCTAAAAACGCTGTCACCCCAGCAGCTTCAGCGCTACTTCATGCGTGGCACCGGTCCGCACGAAGGGCTGGTGCGGGTGCGTAGCGAACTGGCAAATGCGGTGGAGTTCTCCATGGTCAACCTGCTGGAGAAGCAGTACAACGTGGCGGGGCCCTTTGACGCCATTTTCTGTCGTAACGTGATGATCTATTTCGACAAAACGACGCAGCAGGAGATCCTGCGCCGCTTTGTTCCGTTGCTCAAACCTGACGGTTTACTGTTTGCCGGGCACTCGGAGAACTTCAGCAATCTTGTGCGCGAGTTTAGCCTGCGTGGCCAGACGGTATATGCGCTGAGTAAGGATAAAGCATGAGTAAAATCAGGGTCTTGTCAGTTGATGATTCAGCGTTAATGCGCCAGATCATGACTGAGATTATCAACAGCCACAGCGACATGGAGATGGTGGCGACGGCCCCCGATCCGTTGGTAGCCCGGGATTTAATTAAAAAATATAACCCCGACGTGCTGACCCTGGATGTCGAAATGCCGCGCATGGACGGCATCGACTTCCTCGAAAAGTTAATGCGTCTGCGGCCGATGCCGGTGGTGATGGTCTCTTCTCTGACCGGCAAAGGGTCCGAAATCACCCTGCGGGCGCTGGAGCTGGGGGCGGTGGATTTCGTCACCAAACCGCAGCTTGGCATTCGCGAGGGGATGCTGGCGTACAGCGAGATGATCGCCGAAAAAATTCGTACCGCGGCCAGGGCGCGGGTTGCCACGCATAAGCCGCTGGCGGCCCCGGCCACCCTGAAAGCCGGTCCGCTGCTGAGCTCGGAAAAGCTTCTGGTTATCGGCGCCTCTACCGGCGGAACAGAGGCAATTCGTCATGTACTCCAGCCATTGCCGCTTTCAAGCCCAGGTATTCTGATCACTCAACATATGCCGCCAGGCTTTACCCGCTCGTTTGCGGAGCGTCTGAACAAGCTGTGTCAGATTAGCGTGAAAGAGGCGGAGGATGGCGAACGCGTTCTGCCGGGGCATGCCTATATCGCCCCGGGCGACAAGCATATGGAGCTGGCGCGCAGCGGCGCTAACTATCAAATCAAAATTCATGACGGGCCGCCGGTTAACCGGCACCGTCCGTCGGTGGATGTGCTGTTTCATTCGGTGGCGAAACACGCGGGGCGCAACGCCGTTGGGGTGATCCTGACGGGGATGGGCAACGATGGCGCCGCCGGAATGCTGGCGATGCACCAGGCTGGCGCCTGGACCATCGCGCAGAATGAAGCAAGTTGTGTGGTGTTCGGCATGCCGCGCGAGGCCATCAATATGGGTGGCGTCAGCGAAGTGGTCGATCTTAGTCAGGTTAGTCAGCAGATGCTGGCGAAAATCAGTGCCGGACAGGCAATACGTATTTAACGAGGAGTGTAGTTTTATGGCGGACAAAGAGCTCAAGTTTTTGGTTGTGGATGACTTTTCCACCATGCGTCGCATCGTGCGCAACCTGCTTAAAGAGCTGGGTTTTAATAACGTAGAAGAAGCAGAAGACGGCGTTGATGCGCTGAACAAACTGAATGCCGGCGGCTTTGGTTTTGTTATTTCCGACTGGAACATGCCGAACATGGATGGTCTGGAACTGCTGAAAACCATTCGTGCGAATGCCGCGATGGCCTCTATGCCTGTGTTGATGGTGACGGCTGAAGCGAAGAAAGAGAACATCATTGCTGCGGCACAGGCTGGCGCAAGCGGATATGTGGTGAAACCATTCACCGCGGCAACCCTGGAAGAAAAACTCGGTAAGATCTTCGAGAAACTCGGCATGTGAGGTACGGGAGATGATGCAGCCTTCGATTAAACCTACGGATGAGCATTCACCCGGCGACATAATTGCCCGCATCGGCAGCCTGACGCGTATGTTGCGCGACAGCCTGCGTGAGCTGGGCCTGGATCAGGCGATTGCGGAAGCGGCGGAAGCGATTCCCGATGCCCGCGACCGTCTGGATTATGTTGTACAGATGACTGCCCAGGCGGCAGAGCGTGCGCTGAACAGTGTTGAAGCGTCACAGCCGCATCAGGACGAGATGGAAAAGGGCGCAAAAGCGCTGACCAAACGCTGGGACGAATGGTTCGAAAATCCGATCGAACTCTCCGACGCCCGCGAACTGGTGACCGATACTCGTCACTACCTGAAAGCGGTGCCGGACCATACCAGCTTCACTAATGCCCAACTGCTGGACATCATGATGGCGCAGGATTTCCAGGACCTTACGGGTCAGGTGATCAAGCGCATGATGGACGTGATCCAGGAGATTGAGCGTCAGCTGTTAATGGTGCTGCTGGAGAACATGCCGGAACCTTCCGCACGTCCACAACGCGAAAACGAAAGCCTGCTGAATGGCCCCCAGCTCGACACCACCAAAGCCGGTGTCGTGGCAAGCCAGGACCAGGTGGACGACCTGCTGGACAGCTTAGGGTTCTGATAGCCTGCGTTTTGCTGGAATTGCCGGGTGGCGCTGCGCTTACCCGGCCTACAAAACCTGCAATATCATCATATTGCGCGGTTCCGGTAGGCCTGTGCAAGCGAAGCGCCGCCAGGCAAAAACGCTACCTGTAAAGGTGGCGTTTTGTTCTTCAATTTTCCCTGTCACAGGCGAAAGCCCTAAATCAGCCCTTTTCACGCCCCTAATTAACGCATTGGTCAGGCGCGGCTTTGGCATCATATCGTCCAGACCTCTACCTGCGAGATGCTTGCCGTGGCAGAAGACAGCGACGACAAAACAGAAGCCCCCACACCCCACCGACTTGAAAAAGCGCGTGAGGAAGGGCAAATACCCCGATCCCGAGAACTCACCTCGCTGCTGATTTTATTGGTTGGCGTGTGCATTATCTGGATAGGCGGGGAGTCCCTTGCCCGCAGACTGGCCGGCATGCTCTCGGCCGGGTTGCGCTTCGATCACAGCATGGTCAACGACCCTAACCTGATCCTCAGCCAGATTATCTTGCTGATCAAAAGCGCGATGGTCGCGCTGCTGCCGTTAATCACCGGCGTAGTGCTGGTGGCTATCGTATCGCCGGTGATGCTGGGCGGGCTGGTGTTCAGCGGGAAATCGCTGCAGTTTAAATTCTCCAAGCTGAACCCCTTGCCTGGTATCGCGAGAATGTTCTCCGCGCAGACCGCCGCCGAACTGCTAAAGGCATTGATGAAAGCGACGCTGATGGGCAGCGTGGCGGGATTTTTTATCTGGCATAACTGGCCGGAGATGATGCGCCTGATCAGCGAGTCGCCGTTCACCGCCATGCGCAACGCGCTCAATCTGGTGGGGCTCTGTTCGCTGCTGGTGGTGCTCTCGATTATCCCGATGGTCGGATTTGACGTCTTCTTCCAGATCTACAGCCACATTAAAAAACTGCGCATGTCCCGCCAGGACATCCGGGATGAACATAAGCAGATGGAAGGTGACCCGCACGTCAAAGGGCGTATTCGCCAGATGCAGCGTGCCGCCGCACGTCGCCGGATGATGGAAGATGTACCGAAAGCGGATGTGATTGTCACCAACCCAACCCACTACTCCGTTGCGCTGCAATATGACGAAAACAAAATGAGCGCGCCTAAAGTGGTGGCGAAAGGGGCGGGGCTTATCGCGCTGCGCATCCGCGAAATTGGTAATGAAAACCGTATCCCGATGCTGGAAGCGCCGCCACTGGCGCGTGCGCTCTACCGGCATGCGGAAATAGGACAACAGATCCCGGGCCAGCTCTATGCCGCAGTCGCGGAAGTGCTGGCGTGGGTATGGCAGTTGAAACGCTGGCGTCTTGCCGGTGGTCAACGGCCTGTCAAACCTGAGAATCTCCCGGTGCCTGCCGCGCTGGATTTTATGAACGAGAAGGACTCTGATGGCTAATCTGGTGGCAATGTTGCGCCTCCCCGGCAACCTGAAATCGACTCAATGGCAGATCCTTGCCGGGCCGATCCTCATCCTGCTAATCCTGTCGATGATGGTGTTGCCGCTGCCGGCATTCATCCTCGACCTGCTTTTCACTTTCAACATTGCGCTCTCCATTATGGTGCTGCTGGTGGCGATGTTCACCCAGCGCACCCTGGAGTTCGCCGCGTTTCCGACCATCCTGCTCTTCACCACGCTGCTGCGTCTGGCGCTGAACGTCGCCTCCACCCGTATCATTCTGATGGAAGGGCATACCGGCGGCGCGGCGGCAGGTAAGGTGGTTGAGGCCTTTGGCCACTTCCTGGTCGGCGGCAACTTCGCCATCGGGATCGTGGTGTTTATCATCCTCGTGATCATCAACTTCATGGTTATCACCAAAGGTGCGGGGCGTATCGCAGAAGTTGGCGCGCGTTTCGTCCTGGACGGGATGCCGGGTAAACAGATGGCGATTGACGCCGATCTTAACGCCGGTCTGATTGGCGAAGATGAAGCGAAAAAACGCCGTGCCGAAGTGACCCAGGAAGCGGACTTCTACGGCTCGATGGACGGTGCGAGTAAGTTCGTTCGCGGCGATGCCATTGCCGGTATTCTGATCATGGTGATCAACGTGATCGGCGGCCTGCTGGTGGGCGTGCTGCAACACGGAATGGCTATGGGCCAGGCAGCAGAGAGCTACACGCTGCTGACCATTGGTGACGGTCTGGTCGCCCAGATCCCGGCGCTGGTGATCTCCACCGCAGCCGGTGTGATCGTAACCCGCGTCGCCACCGATCAGGACGTCGGCGAGCAGATGGTCGGGCAGCTGTTCAACAACCCGAACGTGCTGATGCTCTCTGCCGCGGTACTTGGCCTGCTGGGCATGGTGCCGGGAATGCCGAACTTCGTCTTCCTGCTGTTCACCGCCGCACTGCTGGGGCTGGCCTGGTGGCTACGCGGACGCGAAGCCAAACCGAAGAGCGAGCCTGCTCCGGTGAAAATGCCGGAAAACACCCAGGCGGTGGAAGCCACCTGGAACGACGTCCAGCTGGAAGATTCGCTGGGCATGGAAGTGGGCTACCGCCTGATCCCGATGGTCGATTTCCAGCAGGATGGCGAACTGCTGGGACGTATCCGCAGTATTCGTAAAAAATTCGCCCAGGACATGGGCTTCCTGCCGCCGGTGGTGCATATCCGCGACAACATGGATCTGCCTCCTGCGCGCTATCGCATTCTGATGAAAGGGGTGGAGATCGGCAGCGGAGATGCCTATCCGGGGCGCTGGCTGGCCATTAACCCTGGCACCGCGGCGGGTACGCTGCCGGGTGAACAAACTATCGACCCGGCCTTTGGCCTGGCCGCCATCTGGATCGAAAGTGCCCTGAAAGAGCAGGCGCAGATCCAGGGCTATACCGTGGTGGAAGCCAGTACCGTCGTGGCAACTCATCTTAACCACCTGATTGGTCAGTTCTCCGCAGAGCTGTTCGGCCGCCAGGAGGCGCAGCAGCTGCTGGATCGCGTCACTCAGGAGATGCCGAAGCTCACCGAAGATCTGGTGCCGGGTGTCCTGACCCTGACCACGCTGCACAAGGTGCTGCAAAATCTGCTCGACGAGAAAGTGCCGATCCGCGATATGCGCACCATTCTGGAGACTCTGGCCGAGCATGCACCGCTGCAGAACGATCCGCACGAGCTGACGGCGGTGGTGCGCGTGGCGTTAGGCCGCGCCATCACTCAGCAGTGGTTCCCGGGTACCGGCGAGGTGCAGGTCATTGGACTCGACACGCCGCTTGAGCGTCTGCTGCTGCAGGCGTTGCAGGGCGGCGGCGGGCTGGAGCCGGGGCTGGCGGATCGTCTGCTGGCGCAAACCCAGGAGGCGTTGCAGCGTCAGGAGATGCTGGGGGCGCCACCGGTGCTGCTGGTGAATCACGCCCTGCGTCCGCTGCTCTCGCGCTTCCTGCGCCGCAGCCTGTCGCAGCTGGTCGTGCTGTCGAATATGGAACTGTCGGACAACCGCCATATCCGCATGACCGCCACCATCGGAGGCCAGTAATGCGTAAATTACTCTGGTTACTGGCCCTGCCGCTGATGGCGCAGGCCGCAGGGGAGGGGGCATGGCAGGCCAGCAGTATCGGCCTGACCCTTGCCCACCGTGGCGTGGCGGCTTCGTCACGCCCACTGTCGGCGCAGCAGCCGGTATCGGGCCTGATGACTCTGGTGGCCTGGCGCTATGAGCTGAATGGCCCGACCCCCGCCGGGCTGCGGGTGCGGCTCTGTTCCCAGACGCGCTGTACCGAACTGGATGGGGCCAGCGGCACGACCCATGCGTTCAACAACGTGCCCGCCGTCGAGCCGCTGCGCTTTATCTGGGAAGTCCCCGGCGGTGGTCGCCTCATCCCGGCCCTGAAGGTCCAGCGTAACGAAGTGATTGTGAACTACCGCTAACCCTCTGACTCCATTCCGTTCGCCCGAACGGAATGGGGGTGTCATTCCACAGGCTTCGTTATTTTTCCTGCTCTTCTTGCCCTGTTAATTTTTCCCTCACTCTTTTCATTAAGAGAATAGCTCTGGAAGTCAACATCCGGAGAATCTACTCTACGCGCTGAGATAATGTGATATACATATCAATGATGGAACGCAATAATGCAAAAGGGAGCAGGTATGAAATTGAGCTTTCAGCAAGTATGCATCTTTTGGGGGGTTATGGATGTTTTATATCTGGCAACCTATGTCTGGAAGAGTAGTACCCAGGGGCGTATTCCTTTCGTTGATGATATTATCAATTTTAGCGCGCTTTATTCAGAACAGGGTGGCAGCTACTGGCTCCTTATTCTCTTTGTTTTGTCAATGATAACAACCCTGTCCATTGGGTTTTCTGCCCTGTTTCTCCTTACCGCATGGAATAAGGTCGGCTACCTGGTAGCTGCGCAGACCCCTTTGCGCCTGCTGGTGGTTGTGCCGTCTCTCACCTTTTTACCCTGGATTATGAAATGGATTACTCCGGGGAACGTCGCGGTGGCGTTATTTTTATTGCTGATTTCAGAGGCGCTAAAGGTCAGTTCGGTAATCATCTCAGGAAAATTAAATAAATAATGCTTAATCACTCAGGGATATTCTTTTAAAAGGATGAAGGTATGCATAAAAGTATTAAGGATTGTTATTTCGACGGCTGGAAAAAGGCGTTAGTTTATAAGGGGCGAGCGACAAGAAGAGAGTTCTGGTTATTTATCGTCATTAATATAGCGATTGTTCTCTTTATTGCCGCACTGAGTTATTGCTTTCTCATAGCATTGATTGCCGATCGTACCGGTCGCGGGGGAATGATACTGGTGTGGGCCTGGTTTGTCTGGCTTCCGCTCAGGGCGCTTGCCCCGGTAATCTTGCTCGTACCAGTCGTCTCACTGGGTATCCGCCGAATGCACGATGCAGGAAAATCGGGGTGGTGGTTTGGCGGGGCGCTGCTCTTCATTCTGCTGATCCTGCCGCTCATTCTGACGGGTATTCATCAGGTTATGCTTATCCCGGTAGATAATCACTCTGCAGAGCAGGTGACGGCGTTCATCACGATTACGCTAAATGTATTACCGGCTATCTATATTCTCTGGCTTTGCTGCTTACCAACACAACCCTCTGAACAGACCGTTTAGTGATCGCTTTTTCGCCAGTTATCAGGCTATTCTGATGACTGGCTCGCAAAACTGACCCCTCCTTTTGAAGCAAAAGAAACGCTGTTTTATAAAACAGTGACACGCGTAGTAATTCTCTTTGCATTTTTGCCAGTTGCCGCCTGGCGGTGGCAGAAACAGAAAGGTATCCCGTAAGCGATACTCTTACTGTAACCGTCTAGTCACTCCCGTTGGCGTCGCGTTAACCGGGAGTCATCTAAAACTTACAGGGTCGACGGTAATGAAAACACGTAAAATTGGACTCGCGAACTATCTTGCTTACGGATCGGGTGATTTTCTCGGGGCAGGGACCACAGCGCTGACCGCTGCCTGGCTATTATATTTCTACACCACCTTCTGTGGCCTCACGCCGATTGAGGCTACCTTCATCTTTGCGGCGGCAAGGGTTCTGGATGCCGTCGTCAGTCCGCTGATGGGCTTCCTGACCGATAACTTTGGCACCACCTGGCTTGGCAAACGCTTTGGCCGCCGCAAGTTCTTTATTCTGCTCGGCATCCCCTGCGTCTTCAGCTACTCGCTGATGTGGGTCGGCGATATGGGCTTCTGGTACTACCTGCTGACCTATCTGATCTTCGATATCGTCTACACCATGATCCTGGTCCCATACGAAACGCTGGTGCCGGAGATGACCGACGATTTCAAACAGAAAACCAAGTTCTCCGGCGCGCGTATCTCTATGGCGCAGATGTCGGCGATTCTGGCCTCGTTCCTGCCGGGTATTCTGTTAACCCACTTCGGTAAAGACAACGCCATCTCCTTCTTCTATGCCAGCCTGGTCTTCTCGGTGCTGTGCGCCCTGATGCTGACCTTCGTCTGGTTCTTCACCTGGGAACGTCCGCGTGAAGAGTGGAGCGAAGCCGCGCTGCGCGCCGAAGAGGAGAAGAAAAAACTGACCCTCGGCCAGAGCCTGAACCGTCTGTTCGTTGAGCTGAGCTCTACCCTGCGGATCAAAATCTTCCGCCAGCACCTGGGGATGTACCTTGGGGGCTACATCGCCCAGGATGTGTTCAACGCCGTCTTTACCTACTACGTGGTCTTTGTGCTGATGCAGGAAGCTTCTATGGCCTCGAATCTGCTGGGCACCATGGCTATCTTCCAGTTCCTGGCCGTTATCGCGATGATCCCGCTCTGCATCCGCTTTGGACCGGCACCGTCGTACCGCATGGTGGTGGTGCTGTTTGGTCTGGCGTCGCTCTCCTATGCCGGTTTGTATTACGCCGGTATGAGCGACATCTACGCGCTGCTGCTGCTGGTCTCTGCCCTGGCGGGTCTGGGTCGCGGTGGGATCAACTATGTGCCGTGGAACACCTACACCTATATCGCTGATGTGGATGAAGTCATCACCGGCCAGCGCCGCGAAGGGATCTTCGCCGGGATCATGACTCTGACCCGTAAAGCGTCCCAGGCGGGAGCCATCATGCTGGTGGGTATCGTCATGCAGATGTCTGGCTTTGTCAGCGGCCAGAAGGTGCAGCCGGAAGGGGTAAGCCACACCATTCTGATGATCCTGAGCGTGGGCACTATCCTGGTGCTGACCTGCGGCTTCCTGGTGTCGCTGCGCTTTAAGCTGAATTTACAGACGCACAGTACGCTGCGTGAAGAGACGGCCAAAATGCGTGAATCTGGCCGCGCGATGCCGGAGGCCGCCACGCCGCAGGCCCGCACCACGGTTGAGATGCTGGCCGGTATGCCTTACGACTGCCTGTGGGGAAACAACAACATCGGCTATCTGAACCGCAATAAACCCGCTGCACCGTCCCTGAAAGAACGTGCTCCACTGAATTCGACATACAACAGAGGTTAAGATTATGAAGGTTTGGCCTGTCAAACATAGCCCGTTACTGCGTCAGCCAGAGCGTTTTATCGCCAGAGATGAACTGAAAACGCTGATCCAAAACGTGACGCATAACCTGGTGAACATTCACGATAAAACCGGCGAGTTTTTACTGCGGCTGGACGACGGGCGGGTAATCGACACCAAAGGCTGGGCGGGCTGGGAGTGGACCCACGGCGTTGGTCTCTACGGTATCTGGCAGTATTACTGCCAGACCGGGGATGAAGCGATGCGCGATATCATCGACAGCTGGTTTGCCGAGCGTTTTGCCGAAGGGGCCACCACCAAAAACGTCAACACCATGTCGCCGTTTTTGACCCTCGCATATCGCTATGAAGAGACGCGCAACCCGGCCTGGCTGCCGTGGCTGGAGAGCTGGGCGGAGTGGGCGATGAACGAGATGCCGCGCACCGATCACGGCGGTATGCAGCACATCACCCTGGCGGAGGAGAACCACCAGCAGATGTGGGACGACACCCTGATGATGACCGTCCTGCCGCTGGCGAAGATTGGTAAACTGCTCAATAAACCCGACTATGTTGAGGAGGCGGTCTATCAGTTCCTGCTGCACGTGCAGAACCTGATGGATCGGGAGACCGGGCTCTGGTTCCACGGCTGGAACTACGATGGCCACCACAACTTTGCCAACGCCCGCTGGGCGCGCGGCAACAGCTGGCTGACGATCGTTATTCCTGATTTCCTTGAGCTGGTGGATCTGCCAGAAAATAACGCCGTGCGCCGCTATCTGGTGCAGGTGCTGAACGCGCAGATTGCTGCCCTGGCGAAGTGTCAGGATGAGAGCGGCCTGTGGCATACGCTGCTCGACGATCCCAACTCCTATCTTGAGGCCTCAGCCACCGCCGGGTTCAGCTACGGGATCCTGAAAGCGGTACGCAAGCGCTATGTGGGAGCCGAATATGCGGAGGTGGCGGAGAGAGCCATTCGCGGGATCGTGAAGAACATCTCCCCGGAAGGGGAACTGCTGCAAACCTCGTTCGGTACCGGCATGGGCAGCGATCTGGCGTTCTATCGTCAGATCCCGTTGACCTCAATGCCGTATGGTCAGGCGATGGCAATCCTCTGTCTGACGGAGTATCTGCGCAAGTATTTTTGACCACTGCACTCCCCGGTGGCGCTACGCTTACCGGGGCTACAAACACAAAACCCGGCTTGCGCCGGGTTTTGTGTTATTGCGATAACCGGTTGAAGCGCCATCAGGCGTTAACCAGGCACCGATGTTACATACGCTCGACGGTTTCGATACCCAGGGTATCCAGACCCAGCTTCAGGGTCTTCGCCGTCAGCTGCGCCAGCTTCAGGCGACTGTTGCGCACCGCTTCGCTCTCGGCAGAGAGGATAGGGCAGTGCTCGTAGAAGCCGGAGAACAGGCCCGCCAGGTCATACAGGTAGGCACACATCACGTGCGGGGTGCCGTCGCGGGCGACCACGGAGAGCGTCTCTTCGAACTGCAGCAGACGCGCCGCCAGCTGCGCTTCACGATCTTCGGTGATGGTCACCTGCGTCCGGGCCAGTACGCTTTCATCGATGTCAGCCTTACGGAAGACAGACAGCACGCGAGTGTAGGCATACTGCATGTACGGCGCGGTGTTACCTTCGAACGCCAGCATGTTATCCCAGTCGAAAACGTAGTCGGTGGTCCGGTTCTTGGAGAGATCCGCGTATTTCACCGCACCGATGCCGACGGCGTTGGCCAGTTTTTCCAGCTCATCGGCAGGCATATCCGGGTTTTTCTCCGCCACCAGACGGCGGGCACGCTCCAGCGCCTCGTCCAGCAGATCCGCCAGCTTCACGGTGCCGCCCGCACGGGTTTTAAACGGCTTGCCGTCTTTACCCAGCATCATGCCGAACATGTGGTGCTCCAGCGGTACGGAGTCCGGTACATAGCCCGCTTTACGCACGATGGTCCATGCCTGCATCAGGTGCTGGTGCTGACGGGAGTCGATGTAATAGAGGACGCGATCCGCATGCAGGGTTTCGTAGCGGTATTTCGCGCAGGCGATATCGGTGGTGGTGTAGAGGAAGCCGCCATCCTTTTTCTGGATGATGACGCCCATCGGTTCGCCTTCCTTGTTTTTGTACTCATCAAGGAACACCACCGTCGCGCCTTCGCTTTCGACCGCCAGGCCTTTGGCCTTCAGATCGGCCACGATACCGGCCAGCATTGGGTTATAAAGGCTTTCACCCATCACGTCCTTACGGGTCAGGGTGACGTTCAGGCGGTCATAGGTGATCTGGTTCTGGGACATGGTGATGTCCACCAGCTTGCGCCACATCTCAAGGAAGTACGCATCGCCACCCTGCAGTTTCACTACGTAGCTACGGGCGCGCTCGGCAAAGGCTTCATCTTCGTCGTAGTGCTTTTTCGCATCGCGGTAGAAGCCTTCGAGGTCCGCCAGGGCCATTTCACCGGCATTTTCCTGCTGCTGCTTTTCCAGCCAGGCGATCAGCATCCCGAACTGGGTGCCCCAGTCGCCGACGTGGTTCGCGCGGATTACGTTGTGGCCGAGGAACTCCAGGGTGCGTACCGCGGCATCACCGATGATGGTGGAGCGCAGATGGCCGACGTGCATCTCTTTCGCCACGTTCGGGGCAGAGTAATCAACGACGATGGTCTGAGGCTGCGGCTGCGCCACACCCAGACGATCGGACTGCAACGCGGCATCGACGTTCTGCGCCAGGAAGGCAGGATCGAGGAAAATGTTGATAAAGCCCGGTCCGGCGATTTCGGTTTTGCTGGCAATACCGCTGAGATCCAGATGGGACAGAACCTGCTCTGCGAGTTGTCGTGGCGCCATGCCCAGTTTTTTCGCTACGGCCATCACGCCATTAGCCTGATAGTCGCCAAACTGTACTTTCGCGGACTGACGAACCTGCGGTTCACAGTCTGCAGGTGCGCCTGCAGCAATCAGTGCCTGACTGACTTTTTCTGAGAGAAGAGCCTGAATATTCACCGGGATACCTTACATTTTTGACGCGCGCATCACGTTGCCGCGCCCGTTAACGAATTTAGGCCGGGAGTATACTGCAATTGCCCGTTGCCGTCAGCACTGGCTCAAAACAGCGGTTGGTCGCAGGCCAGCAACAGAGTAAATTAACGCTTTTGCATGACGATAAGAGTACTGATGATGGCGAACTGGCAATCTATTGACGACCTGCAGGATATTGCAGCCGATTTACCGCGTTTCACTGACGCCTTTGCGGCGCTTTCCGCTCGCCTGGGTCTGGATATCGCTCCGCTCGCGGCGGACCACATCTCCCTGCGCTGCCATCAGAATGCCACGGCGGAGCGCTGGCGGCGAGGGTTTGAGCAGTGCGGCGAACTGCTCTCGGAGAACATCATCAATGGCCGTCCTATCTGCCTCTTTAAGCTGCATGAACCCGTCTGCGTCGCCCACTGGCGCTTTACGGTGGTTGAACTGCCGTGGCCGGGTGAAAAACGCTACCCCCACGAAGGCTGGGAGCATATTGAGATCGTCCTCCCCGGCGACCCGGATACCCTGAATGCCCGCGCCCTGGCGCTGCTCTCTGATGAGGGCTTAAGCCAGCCTGGCATTTTTGTGAAAACCAGCTCGCCAAAAGGGGAGCGCGAGCGACTGCCAAATCCGACCCTGGCGGTTACCGACGGCAGCGTGACGGTGAAGTTTCACCCCTGGACAATCGAAGAGATTGTCGCCAGTGAACAATAAAGCGAAAGAGTTGTGAGGTAACGCCGTGTCGCGGGGAAAGCGGCATGGCATGATGCAAAACCCAACAGGTTATAAGGAGATTTCGTGGCATTGCTGGAGATCTGTTGTTACAGCATGGCGTGCGCCGTGACCGCCCAGGCGCATGGGGCCGATCGTATTGAACTCTGTGCCGCTCCGAAAGAGGGCGGGCTGACTTCCTCTTATGGGGTGCTGAAATCGGTGCGTCAGGCGGTGAGCATTCCGGTTCACCCGATTATTCGACCCCGCGGCGGGGACTTTTGCTACAGCAGCGGCGAATTTAACGCCATGCTGGAGGATATCGCCCTCGTTAAGGCGCTGGGTTTCCCGGGGCTGGTCATCGGCCTGCTGAATGAAGATGGTCATATCGATATGCCGCGCATGCGCCAGATTATGGCTGCTGCGAAGGGAATGGCGGTAACTTTTCATCGCGCCTTCGATATGTGTTTAAATCCGCGGCAAGCCTTTGAAAATCTCGCGGAACTGGGGGTTGCGCGCGTGCTGACTTCGGGTCAACACGCCTCCGCCGAAAAAGGTATTTCATTAATTAAGGAACTAAAAGCCCAATCAGGTGTTCCAATAATAATGGCGGGTGCTGGCGTTCGCGCCGCCAATCTGGAGACGTTTTTACGGGCAGGGGTGGAAGAGTTGCACAGCTCGGCAGGGAAGTGGCTACCGTCACCCATGCGCTATCGCAACACAGGCTTGTCGATGTCGACGGATGCCGACGCGGATGAATATTCCCGCTACGGCGTCGAGGGAGAGTCGGTTGCAGAGATGAAGGCGATAATTGCACGCTATTGTCGCTAAAACAGTTTTTACCGCGCATCATGTCGCCCAATATGATGCTTGTTTGTACCAGGCCCCTGCAATTTCAACAGGGGTCTTTTTTTATGCATTTTCCGGCGACACGGCACCGTTTTTGTAGGCCGGGTAAGGCGCAGCCGCCACCCGGCATAAATTACGGCTTGGTAGCAATCAACACTGCGCGAACCGGAGCCGGATAACCCTCAATCGTTTTGCTGCTGTCATTCGGATCGAGGAACTCGGCCAGAGATTCGGTGGTCATCCACTCGGTGCGGCGCTGTTCGTCGGTAGTGGTAGGGCAGACATCCGCGATGCGGATATCGACAAAACCGCACTTCGCCAGCCAGTTTTTCAACGCCAGCGCCGACGGAATAAAGTAGACGTTACGCATCTGGGCATAGCGATCCCCTGGCACCAGCACGGTGTTCTCATCCCCTTCTACCACCAGCGTCTCCAGCACCAGCTCACCGCCGTTGACCAGCTGATCTTTCAGCTGCCAGAGGTGTTCCAGCGGGGAGCGGCGATGGTAAAGCACGCCCATCGAGAAGACAGTGTCGAACGCGGCCAGCGCCGGGAGTTGCTCAATCCCCAGCGGCAACAGGTGCGCGCGCTGGTCGTTGCCAAGCAGTTTGCGCACCGCTTCGAACTGGCAGAGGAACAGCTGGGTCGGATCGATGCCTACCGCCAGATGGGCGCCTGCGCCAATCATACGCCACATGTGATAGCCGCTGCCGCAGCCGACATCTAGAATGGTGCGTCCGGTTAAATCAGAGAGGTGCGGCAGCACGCGCTCCCACTTCCAGTCTGAACGCCATTCGGTATCGATCTGCATGCCGTAGAGAGAAAACGGCCCTTTGCGCCACGGCATCAGGTTGCGCATCAGGTTTTCGAGACGCAGCATCTGGCCTTCGCTCAGCGGCTGTTCGCTCTCGGCGGTAACGCTGTGCAGCAGGTCGAGCTTATAGGGCGTCATCTCTGGCAGAAATTCCACCGCATTTTTCCACTGCTTAAACTGGCCGTGCAGGGATTCACGCTGCCAGGCGGCAATCTGCGCGGGCAGGGTTTCCAGCCAGTGGGAGAGGTGGTTTTTGGCAATCAGCTGATAAAAGTTACCGAAATCAATCATGCGTTACCGCCTTTCAGCGCTACCAGGGAGCCAAAGTTGAAGCACTGGAACCACAGCTCGCTGTGCGGGAAACCCGCCTTGTGCAGACGGGCTTTGTGGGTTTCAACCGAATCGGTCAGCATCACATTTTCCAGCATGCTGCGCTTCTGGCTGATCTCCAGCTCGCTGTAGCCGTTGGCACGTTTGAAATCGTGGTGCATGTTGAACAGCAGTTCGCCGACGGTGGCATCTTCGAAACTGAATTTTTCCGACAGCACCAGGGCGCCGCCAGGGTTCAGCCCCTGATAAATTTTGTCCAGCAACAGCTGACGGTCTTCGGGCACCAGGAATTGCAGGGTAAAATTCAGCACCACCATCGAGGCGTTTTTAATCTCGATATGGCGGATATCGCCTTCGACCACTTCTACCGGCGTCGGGGCTTTCCAGGCGTCAATATGGCGCCGGCAGCGTTCAACCATGGCCGGTGAGTTGTCGACGGCGATAATTTTGCAACCGTCGTGCTTAATATTACGACGAACCGACAGCGTGGCTGCGCCCAGCGAACATCCCAGATCGTAGACCTGCGTGTCCGGCTGAACAAAACGTTCCGCCAGCATGCCGATCATGGAGATGATATTAGAGTAGCCGGGGACCGAGCGCTGGATCATATCCGGGAAGACTTCAGCCACCCGTTCATCAAAGGTCCAGTCGCCCAGACTGGCGATAGGCGCAGAAAAAAGCGTGTCGCGATCTGACATAACGTAAAAATCCGGGATAAATAAAGGGGCGTATTGTGCGCTAATGCAGGGAGAAAACCAACTCCCAGGGCATATACCACAGGTTAGCCAGCACCATTAGCACAAGCGAACACCAGGTCGCGCTCATGCCGGAGCGGCGCCAGCGGAACAGACGCTGATGGAGACCATAGTAGTGCATCAGGCGCCCAAGGATCAGCAGCAGGCCGCAGACGTGCACCATCCAGGTCTCTGCGCCATTCATTTCCATAAATAACAGCAAGATCAGTGCCGCCGGGAGATATTCCACCGCATTGCCATGAATGCGGATTGCGGTTTGCAACTCAGAGAAACCTCCGTCGCCATAAGAGACGCGGTACAACATCCGCAGGCGCGCAATATCGAACGAAAACTTGATTAACAGCAACGCACCCAGTACCGCATACAGCGCGCAAACCATACAAACTCCCTGTTTTTTGGCAGATGGCACTTCTATGATAGGGGGTGAGCTCAGAAAAGAGAAGATTGCTGCGGAATTGCGGGGGCGTCGCCGATGGACGGTGCCACGGCCTGCAAGGCGTGCCAGAGAGCATCGACCAGTTGTGGCGCCTGGGCGATATCAGGGGTATGCAAAAAAAGATATGGCGTGGCGGTCTGTTCCCACTTCGCCAGAGTCTGTAACCAGACAGCAAACAGCGCCTGGTTTTGCGGCATGTTGTCGCTACCGATAAAACGCACCATCGGATTGCTGGCGGTCATCACCGCATGTACCGGCACCTTCGGTTTTTTACGCTGGGCGTCGATGATGGCCTCGTTATGCGGCACGGCGGCGTGGACCGGGCGGCTGTCGAGAACGGTGCGATTGACGCCGCGCTCATGCAGACCGCGGTTAAGCGCTTTCTCCGCCTCGCCTTTCATGAAGAATTCAGGATGACGAACCTCAACGCCATAAGTGAACTCCCGGGGCAGGGCATCGAGAAACTGCCATAGCGCGGGCAGATCGCGTGGGCCAAAGGTGGCGGGGAGCTGCACCCAGTACTGGCCAATACGGTTGGCCAGCGGCGCCAGGCGGGTAAAAAATTCTGCGGTTAAATCGTCACAGTTACGCAGCGCAGCCTGATGGGAGATGGTAGCCGGGAATTTAAAGCAGAAGCGAAAGTCGTCGTCGGTCTGCTCCCGCCAGCGCGCCACCACTTCAGGTTTAGGCAGGGCATAGAGCGTGGTGTTACCTTCCACGCAATTAACATGTCGGGCATTCGTATTTAACTTACTGATTTCAATAATGCTCTGGTGCTGCTTTGCAGGCTTTGGGGCATCTGTGGGGCAAAACTCGCAAGCCTCTGATTCAGCATCGCGATCTGCTCACTGCTGCTGTCAGCCATCCACGCCCCGTACACATTGAAGACCATCTGGGCGCTCGCATGGCCCATCTGGCTTGCAATAAAGCTGGGGTTAGCGCCAGCTGACAGTGACCAGCACGCATACGTGTGACGCGACTGATAAGCTTTCCTGTGCCTTATCCCTGCTCGCTTCTCCGCTGCATCCCACAAATCACCTATCGAGTCGACTTTGTAGATGAACCCGACATGCTGACATCTTCTGACCAGTTGAGGGTTGAAGACAAATGTACAGTCGTGGCTCTCCGTTCTGCCGTACTCGCGCAGCTGCACAGCAATGTGATGCTGCTTTCCAAGCCTGGTCATTTCCGCCTGATTCCTCAGGACGCTGATCGCGGGCTGGATAAGGTGTATGACCCTGTTTGTGCTCGCCTCAGTTTTCGGTAGAGTGAATTCGCCCAGTTTTGTATAATTACGCCTGATTGTTATTGTTCCAGCTTCAAGATCGATATCCTCCCAGGCCAGGGAGGTCAGCTCCCCGTGACGTACCCCTGTGTAAACTGCAAGTGACCACAGGTTTTTCGTCTGCTGATGCCGGCATGCATCGATCAGGCGAATAAATTCGTCACGAGTTAGCGGATCTGGCTCTGCCCTGGCTTTTTTAAGAGGTTTCATCCCCTCGAAGGGGTTTGCCTCTACGTAGCCGTGATCTGCGGCAAACTGAAACATTCCGGCAATGGTTGTCATGTAATAATTCACGGTGACAACACTTCGTCCCTTCGCCGGAGCCTTTCCCTTAACTGGCGTCTGGTGACCGGTCAGCAAATCTTTCCTGATATACAGCAGTTCCTCTTTGGTCACCGCCGACACAAGCCGATTACCCCCGATCCTGGGCACCACATTCCTTGCGACTGACTCATAACGGTTGAGTGCGTTCGCGCAGATTTCCATCCTCTTCAGATCCAGCCACTTTTCTGCAAGCTCTGACACTGTAATTTCTTTTTTACCCACCCCAAAAGTCTTGAGGTTAGGGGAATCCGGAAACTGTGCCGCATAATCAAATGTGCCTGTGCGGATGGCAAAACATACCGATGTCCGCAGCTCCCCGGCGATCTTCCTGTTCTTAGCGGTGTCAGGGACACCGAGACTTTCCCTGACACGCTTACCTTTAAAATTAAACCAGATGCGCAATGTGCCACCGTGGTTTTCGACGCCTGTTGGATATGTGACTTTATCCATTGACTCCTCCAGACGCCCAAGAGCGATATGAGATTACCTTTTTCATGGCATCAAATCACCCAGGCTGTTTGTTTTTCATTGAGGCGACCCATGCATCAACCGCTTTCCGGTTATACATGCACTCGCTGGATGGCTTCGGGGTTCCGTCCGGTGAGACGTGAAGATATTCCCGCCCGACCATCCAGCACTCCTTTCTGGCCCGGAGGATGGTTCCGGGCTTGAGCCCGGTGACCGCGATCAGCACCTTTTCGCTCACCCAATCATTCGGGACCAGCCAAACGACATCGGCAGTATCACGCATTAGTACCCTCCATTTTCTTCTCGACGCAGTTTTCCCAACCACCGCAGCTGTTGACCATTTCTCCCAACCTCGAGAAACAGGCGTTCATCCAGCGCAACCCGCGGGGCGTTAGTGATGGCACGGTTCCCCAGTCAATGAAGTCCGAATTTTTTCGACCCATATAGCGGATAAGGTCAAGCATGTTGATGTAATGCGCGCGGCGGCGATCTAAATCCCAGCTCTTTTCTTCCAGATACGAGTCGATAAAACCCCGCAGCGCTGGCTGGTCTAGCGAAATATCACCGTACTGGTGGCGATATACCGGGCGACGGTGCAGGCTGACCAGATGGAACAGGTAGGCATCACACACCCATGTCAGCGCCTGCTGGTGGGCTTCCTCCAGTGAGCCAGCGGGATACCAGAATTGCTTATTCATACTTGCGCCCCTCCGGGGTATAAATCGCTTTATCGTGGAGGTACGCGCCATTCCAGGTCTTTTTCATTGGCAGCTCACCTTTCATGTACAGCTGATACAGGCGGTGGCAGCCTTTCTCTAGCAGCACTGGCGTAAACTTCGTGAAAGCATCCTTGCCGTGCGGCGTGATCTGCGTCTGGTCTTCGGTCAGGTATTTATCACGGGCGTAGGAGGCAACGCGCCAGCGCGGATCTTTCTCTGGGTCGCGCTGCTCGTTGAAAACCCAGTCACGCTCGGACGCCCACCACATCATTTTGTTGATGTTGACGCCGTTCAGCGCCTTGCAGAATGCCGGGATCGTCATGCCTTTGGTGAAGTGCTTCTCCAGACTCTCGACGGTGGCACTGAGCGTTTTGTTTTCCAACGCAGCGGCTTCGGCTCGTTCTTCGGCCTCGATAACCATCAGCGCCAGCTCTTTACGGCTGACTGGCAGGGCAATTGCGTCACGCTGTGTGAAGTAAAACTCCACCAGGTCTTCGTGGTAACCCCATGCCTGATCAGTTTCCAGCATTTTTGCGTGATTGGCTGCGCCACGTTCGGTCCAGAGAATCAACTGACTCGTATATTTACTAACCAACCCTCTTAAAGAGGGGAGCCTTTTGAACTCCTGCAATTCAGCACCTTCCACTTTGAAGAAGTGCTTACCCTCAACGAAACGCGATTCGTTGCGAGAAAAGTTATTTGTGAGCATTTTCTCCGTGGCACCGTAACCCACTGCCATTTGCTCGGTGGTCACTACGCGCAGGCCGCGATACTCGATGATCTGCAAGTCACGGGCCGCTACTGGTGCTAATTCTGCTTTCATTGCCATCATCACTGCTCCTTAATACAAAACGTGGTTGGCTGGCATTGTTTTACCGGTGCGCAACTGGGCAGCGAGATCTACAAATATCTCGTCGAGAAACTCTGCGAACCACGAATGACCGACTTCTTTCAGGCGCTGATCGTTGGCGTAGTAGAACTGGTAAACCGCCAGATAGCGTTCCTCAGGCTTGTGCTCGATCAGTGCGCATTCCACATGCTTAATCAGCAGATTTTCAATTAGTTCCCGGGTTAAGCCGAAGGTAAACTCCTCGGTTTTAAACTGGTATTGCCCGTCTCGGAGTCCCCAGCGGTTTTCGCAGGTGATGAGATAAAGCAGGGCGACCGTACCGCGCATGGACTGGACGACGGTTTGAGCCCACTCATGCTGCTCTTCTAAAGTAAGGGAGCCTTTGCCATAGCGGTTTTCGTCAAGCATCCAACCGGGAATCGTTACGTCGGATTGCTTCTGGATTTCCTTCAGGCGAGCAACAAGCTGCTTCACGTTTTCTTTTTCAAGGTCGGTCATTTATCTTTCTCCCGGTTATAGGTTTCATGGCTCATTACTTCCCAGCTCTTGCCGCCATCGCGTGAAAGTAGCCGCCAGCGGTGATTTACCTTCAGGCTCAGATTCCCGGTGCCGATCATGCGGCAGGGGTGAATCCTCCTCGCCCTGAACTGGCGCAACACGTGAGCCGCTTTGAGGTGAACCCACTCAGGAATTCGAATTGCAGTCAGCGTCACTTTTTACCTCCGCGAGCCGCAGCTCCATGTCGCGAGCCATTTCAATAAACGTGTCCAAAGCGCAAATGTGCTCGTCGGGAGATAACCGCCGATCACACCTCACCTGCCCGTTTTCGATGTAGAGAACGACCCGGCCAGTGAAGTCAGGCAGAACATGCAGATCAATATTCAGAACCGGGCGGCAACCCGGGTTAGCGTTTTGCTGACTTAACATGCTGACCCTCCGCTAATGCTGGTTTGTGCTTTTTGGCAAAATCCACCAGCTCCTTAATGAGATCGTCGATTAACTCTTTGCCGCTTTCTGTCAGGAACTCGCCGCGGCCATTCACATCTACGGCGCTGCTATAAATTCCCCTGACCGCCTTAACCCCTTCGATATTCCCAAATTCACTCACGGCTTGTTTTTCAAATCGGCTCAACAGGCCATCGAGAAGAATCTCTGTTAATTCGATTGTTTTTATTTCGCCTTTGGGCTGATTAATAATGATGCAATTGCTGCCTGTCTTACGCAGGTGGCGGAGTAATGCAGCTTTAAGAATTCGACGCCGATATGTTTCGATTAATTTATCCATCTAAATAATCCTTCTTTGCGCGTCTTCATTCGCCAGTACAATTTTTTCCTCTGTTTCGGTCCAGGAATAAACAGAGCCAGCGAGGTCATAAGCCAGACCTAAAAGGCCATCAAGCTGGTAGCAATCGAAATCCTTATGATGGGCGTGGATAGTTTGCATAAGGAAGTTGAGCTGTTCTGCTTTGATATTCAGTGTCTGAATATCTTGTCGTTGTTGAATGGACATAATTTATCTCCCATATGCTTTCTTTAGAAAGAGATTGGCGATGTGCCAATATCCGGCGCTGCGCATTAACTGCGCTGTTTTATAAGCAGCTTTATTTACCATGATGAAAGCCTATTAAAAGAATGTAATATTCCCCAGCGATTAAGCTGTATTTATTCCAGGTTAAATTAAATGGATGGTTATTTGTTTTTGGCTTTAACAGCCTGCTCTTCAATCAACCACGCACATACATCACCAGTGAGTCTGCGCAGTAGCGAGGCAATAGCTATCACTTCGGAATCAGCCATTCGGTCTGGATAAGATTCCATCATCAGGCAAATAATTTCAGCTTGATGCGCACGTTCAGTTGCTTGCTCTAAAGAAATTTCATGCGCCATGATTCCCGTCCTTTACACCAGAAAGATAAGCAGCGGTTTGAGAAATTTTATTTGTTGCAATCGCCAATTCGGCGAGAGATGAAATAATAGTGGAAAGATTGCTGATTTTTTCTTTATCAGTTTCATCATCCTCAGTTAAAGAGAAAATATTTAAACTGATGTGATTAATAGCATCCAGCAAACTGATAGTTTTGGTATCGCAATCAGAGGCGAGATCAGCATATCCAATATCAGAGCAATTAGCTTCACTTCGGAAATCTTTGATATCTACTAACTGATAAAACTTATTGGTGGTCGGTTTAGCTGTCATTTTATTGGCTCCATTGTTTGCCGATGAAATAAGCATACGATCACCAAAATTGTCTGTCAAACATAATTATGCGTGATAAACATATTATGGGTCTAACCAACTGTTTTCGTGACTTTAAAAGATATGTTTCAAAAGCAAAAAAAAAGAGCCCTCAGGCTCTTTTGTATGTGTGGGAAGGTAGGGTTATGCGTGGCGTCTGAATTGTTGTGATTGGCTTAGAAGCACCTTTCCGCATACGTGAAGCATGTCCATCTCTGCATCAGTGATCTGCCATTCTCTGTACAGTGGATTGTCTGAAAGCACATGTAGCTGAGTCTTGATTTTCTGAAGGCGCTTAACAAAAAGATCGCCGCTAAAATCAAAAACGTATATGCCGTCACCATCGAAGTGGTTTACACCAACGTCAACAAAAATGAGATCACCTGGCTCGATTGTGCCCTGCATGCTATCGCCGCGAACGTTAATGAGCTTGACCTGATTTGCGGGCCGGTGGCCAAAGAGATTTCTCGCCTCTTCGGTAACGTACTCTATCGAACTAATAACTTCGATGAAGTCACGGGTAGAGTTGCCATTGCCTGCACTTGCAGAAACGTCCATCACATCAACTCGATACACGTCCCTTCTCCTTTCCTGCGAAAGTGAATTGATACTGTATGTATCTACAGTATCTTTTTTATCTTGGAAAGAGAATAGTTCAGAGAGTGGAACTTCTAAAGCCTCGGCAATCTTTTTGAGGCTGGCTTCACTGTAGCCCTGCATACCTCTTTCGAGCCGAGAAATGTTGCCGACGTCCCAGTCAGTCAGGGACGCCAGCTGGTTTATAGTCATTTTCTTTGCTTTTCTCAGCTCTCTAATGCGTTGCCCTACGTTCATCGAAGCACCCCCGCCAAATGTTATTTAATTTGTATTTTATACATAATTTTGCAACTCACACAACTCAACTTGCATAATATGTTTGTCGCGCATATTATGTCTTAAACACATATGGAGTTATGCGCATGTTTACTACACCGCTACGCAAAGCTCGCCTCAAAGCAAAGATGACCATTCAGGAGGTTGCATCATCCATCAAGTGCGACCCCGGTAATCTTAGTCGAATGGAGCGAGGTATACAGAGGCCTTCTCCGGAAGTTGCTGAGAAGCTGGCCAAATTGTTCAGCGCGGAGCTGACAGAAATTCAGATCCTCTATCCCGAAAGGTTTAGCCCTGATGGATATCACCCGTAATGAGCACCTGGTTATGCCTGATGGTCATAGCCAGGCGGATTCGGATTGGATTAGGCAGCAATTATTAACCCTGGCGCCAGCAGTACGGCAAAAAGCCATCCAGCGTTACGCAGCTGTGTATCAGGAAACGTTTGAGGCTGAACCCGTTTCATATCGCAAGGAGAACCGGGCAAGGCACGAAGCAAACACACGGCTTCGCCTGTTCGTAAGGAATCACGGCAGGGCATTACAGGGGTATACCGCCGAACCACCCCCGGCTGGAATGCAAGCGCGTTCTTGATTGTTCCGGGTTTAAAGGCACCCGAACAGATGCAGGCTTAAAGGTGCCTGATCAGGTTGGCAACCATCTGAACCTCATCCCCATACGTACTAGGGAAGTAGTACGTTTTTATGGGGAAGAGGGAAAGGGGGGTAAGGGGGGATTGGGTGTAGGGGTAGGAATAGGGCCTTTTCCAACAGGCGAGATCCATTGGTTAGGTAGATCTCAGTCTTAAGGGCTGAACCAAAAAAAGCGGCCGTATCAGCAAGGTAGTACGAAAGCTGAAGGCGCAGAGAAACGAGGAAGGTTCTTCCTGGAAGAGTGAATTTCAGGAGGACTGATTAAGAAGGGAGGCTGGCAACCTTTGGGGAGGCCGCCAGCCATGTGAGGGGAATCCATGAAAACCACATCACAAAATTATTATCTCATCACCGCGGGGGCAGCACAATGCAGCTGACGATCACACCGAATTTTGCACAGGAGCGCGCGCTGAATATGTTGCGCCGGAACTGGAAGGCAAACGACACCTTCATGGTGTACTCGCCAACCGGCAGCGGCAAAACGGGGCTGGCCGCTTTCATTGTCGCCGGGTTCGTCAGCCGCGGCATGCGCGTTCTGTTCTGCGCACCATACACCATCCTGATCGGTCAGACGGCCAATCGCTTTGTTGAATATGGCCTGCCGGGTGATGAAATTGGCTATATCTGGGCGGATCATCCGAATTACGATCCGTCTCTGAAAATCCAGATTGCCAGCGCTGATACGCTTATTCGCCGCGTGTTCCCTGACAACATCGATCTGCTGATAATCGACGAAGCGCACCTGCGTAAAAAACGCATCCTGCAGGATATCGAACGTCTGCGCGCTAAAGGCGTGAAAGTGATTGGCCTGTCAGGTACGCCGTTTTCACCGTTCCTGGGTAAATACTATGACCGGCTTATTAAACCTACCACCATCGGCGAGCTGATCCAGCGCGGGGACCTGAGCAAATACGAGTTCTACGCGCCCACTAAGCCGGATCTGAAAGGCGTCAAATCGGCTCCATCACTGGAGTTCGGCAGCGATTACAACGAGACGCAGCTGGCCGAGATTATGTGCGGCTCCACGCTGGTGGGCGATATCGTTCAGAACTGGCTGGAGCATGGCCGGGATCTGCCGACAATCGCGTTCTGCGTGAACGTAGCCCACGCCAATTTCCTGACCATCCGGTTTAACCAGGCTGGCGTTAACGCTGAGGTTATGACCGCCGACACCCCGGTGGAGGATCGCCAGACCATCGTTCATCGCTTTGAAACCGGCGCTACAAAGATCATCGTCAGCGTGGGCGTCCTGGTGGCCGGGTTCGACAGCGACGTTCGCTGCATTATTTACGCCAGGCCAACCAAAAGCGAAATTCGCTGGCTGCAGGCGCTGGGCCGCGGTCTGCGCACCGCGCCGGGCAAAGAGTCCTGCCTCATCTTCGATCACAGCGGCACCGTACACCGCCTGGGTTATCCGGATTCCATCGAGTATGACGATCTGCCCGGCAAATCAGATGGTATGGAAGAAAGCGCGCGCCGCGCAGCTGAAGAACGCGAAGAGAAGCTGCCACACGAGTGCTCGCAATGCCATTACATGAAACCAGCTGGTGTCTATGTCTGCCCGAAATGCGGACACAAGCCGCTGGCCGGTGAAGATATCGATACAGACACCGGGCGCAAGCTTAAAAAGCTGGGCACCGAACAGCGCCAGCCCACAAAGGCCGAGAAACAGGCCTGGTGGAGCCAGATTAAGTTTTACCAGCGTCAGCGTGAATCTTTGGGCAAAAAGCCCGTAAGCGATGGGTGGTGTAAGCACACTTTTCATGATCGCTTCGGAGAGTGGCCCAACGGCCTGAGCGACTACCCGATGGACATCACTCCTACGGTTTCGAACTTCATCAGGCACAAACAGATCGCCTTTGTGAAAGGGAAGGCTAAACGCCAGCAGGATGTAGCAGCAGAACCTGCGACTTCCCGTATTCGCCACGCGCATAACACGATTAACGAAATCAGGCAGCAGTTAGGGAAACAAGCATGAAGACGGCAGCAGCGGCTAAAGGCCAGTGGGCCATGATTTTTGAACATTATGGGCTTCCGCCGATCACCGGCAAAAACCACTTCAAAGGCAAATGCCCGCTATGTGACTCTATTGGTAAGTTCCGTATCGATGATCGTGACGGTGCCGGCACCTGGATCTGTACCTGCGGCAGCGGTGATGGATTAAAACTGGTTACGCAAACCCAGGGCAAACCCTTCAATGAGATCTGCCGTGAAATCGACGAGCTGATCGGCAATACCTTTGCTCGGGAAAAAATACCGGTCACCAGTAACGCTGGCAGCCTGCGCAAAAGGGTGATCAGTAAGTTTTCGAAGCTTGCACCGCTGCGCGGCACGTCCGGCGCTGAGTATCTCAGCTCCCGTGGTGTCTACCAGCTTCCGCAGGACGCTATCAGATTCAACGACCATGAGCGCTACGGCGGAAAGGTTTTCCAGAGCCTGTATTCACTCGCAACAGATGACAAGGGCGAGCTTTGCTATCTGCACAGAACCTTGCTGGACGGAAACCGGAAGGCTCAGTTGAAAGATTCATCAGGGGCGAAGCGTCAAAAATCACTTCAGGAAGAAAGTTACCTGGATCACGCCCGTTCGGTGGCGATCCGTATGTTCCCAGTTTCCACCACGCTGGGCATCGCCGAGGGCATCGAAACAGCCCTGTCAGCGCACCAGCTTTACGGGGTCAACACCTGGGCAACCATGACCAGCGGATTCATGAAGAAATTCCGTGTGCCGGCTGGCGTGAAGAACTTCATCATTTTTGCAGACCGTGACGTCAACAGTGCTACCGGTTTAGCGGCTGCTATGGAATGTGCTCATGCCAATTTGATGGCAAAAAACGACCTCGAAAAGGTCAGTATCTACTGGCCGGATAATGGAGACTTTAACGACATGCTCATGAACGGCGATCAGGTTCGTGAAATGGTTTTCTATAAAAAACAGCAGGTGGCCGCATGAAACTGGAAGCAGCACTTAAACATTTTAGTCCTCAGGGAATGCATATCAGCGACGACGTAAAAGGAACCTCTCCGGATCGTCTCACCGGCACTGATGTTATGGCGGCGATTGGTACCACCAGCAGCCGTGCGCGCTTCGGCCTGGCTGCTTTCTTCGGAAAGGCTGGCATCAGCAAAACAGATGAACAGCTCGCGGTTCAGGCGCTGGCCCGTTATGCGATGGATTCCGCTCCAAAGAACGTGCGTAAAGCAGCTGGTGGTGAGTTCGGCTGGTGCATGCAGGTCCTGGCGCAATTTGCCTTTGCTGATTATTCCCGTTCGGCGGCCACCAGCGCGGCGTGCAGTAGCTGCGGCGGTACCGGTTTTATGTCCCAGCTCGAGGATGTAATCAAGCACCCTGGTATTTTCGATGCAGACGGCGCTGAAGTTGTGGCCCCGAAGATCAAGCGTGAGACGGTGAAGCGTATATGCGGCACCTGTGGAGGTAAGAGAGTGATCCATGCCCGTTGCCGCTGCGGAGGTAAAGGCGAGGTCCTCGACCGTGCCGCGACGAAGGAAAAGGGGGCCCCGGTGTTTAAAACCTGTGGCCGCTGCTCTGGTAATGGCTTCTCTGTTGTCTCTTCTGCCACGGCACACCGAGCCATTCTGAAGCGTCTCCCGGATCTCCATCAGTCCTCATGGTCACGAAACTGGAAACCATTCTATGAAATGCTGGCGGACACGCTGCGCCAGGGAGAGCGGCAAGCCGCTGTAGAATTCGAGAAGGCCACAGCTTATTAATGTTTTCGGAACAAATGGCGACATTTTATTGCACGATAGCGTTGACTTTGCATAAAGTTGTCCTGTATGCTTTCCATCGTGGGATATTACGCCTGCACGACATCAAACCCGCCTCTGTGCGGGTTTTTTTATGCCTGTAATTCTTCGCGCCACGCTCGGCGCAATTCAACCACAGAGCCTTTCAGGGGTGAGCCATAGGGAACGGTCGGTGTGACTGTCTCTGTGGGCCGATCATTCCTGAGCGCTGGCTCACCCGCTAAAAGGAAAGTCACTATGTTCGGTTTCGGTAAAAAAGCCCGTAAAGCAGTAAGCGACATCAAAAAGTTCGAAAAGCGCGATCTGGCTCAGGCAGTGGTTAACGCTGCTTACCTGGTGGCTTATGCAGATGGTGAATGCGAAGCATCAGAAAAGGCGAAGATTGAGCAAGTGCTGCGCAATCAGCCATCACTGGCAGCGTTCACCTCTGAAATCAACGCCATCAGCGCAACGATCGTCGGTCAGCTGGACACCAACTTTAAGATTGGTCGCCGTGCTGCGCTGCGTGAGATTGAAGATGTTAAGCACGACACCCGCGAAGCTGAAGACGTTCTCGATGTGGCCGTGGCCATCGCAGAGGCTGATGGTGAAGTAGAGCCAGAAGAGCGCAAGGTGCTGGAAGAGATCGCCAACGTCCTCGGCCTGCGTCTGGAAAACCATCTGTGATCGGCAATCTCCGCTGGGCCGCTGCCGGGGTGCTGTTGTTCCTTGTGGTGGCAATCGACTTTACCAGCAAGATGATGTCGATTCTGGCAGACGGCGTGATGGTGGCTGGGGTGGTTGCCCTGCTCTGGCCCCTGATTAAATCCAGTAAATAACACTGTGCAAAAGGTCATTGCGATGGCCTTTGACAGAGTGACATCCAGCCGCACAGCGGCCTTCTTTCCCCTCATATTGAGAGGATTCACAGCACTGAGGGGGACCAATGTCCGATCCAATTTCCGGCACGGGGTTAGCCGGTGGCACCCTGGCGGGGGCCAGCGTTTATGGACTGCTGACCGGGACCGATTACGGTGTAGTTTTTGGCGCATTTGCAGGGGCGGTATTTTATATCGCCACGGCAGCCGACCTGGGCGCAGCACGCCGACTTGCTTATTTTATCGTGTCCTATATCGCTGGCATTCTGTGCTCCGGCCTGGTCGGGTCGAAGCTGGCTAATCTGACCGGTTACAGCGACAAACCCCTGGACGCCATTGGTGCCGTTATCGTTTCTGCTTTAGCCGTCAAAATCCTGACGTTCCTGAATAACCAGGATGTCGGCTCGCTGGTGGCGCTGATAACGCGCCGGGGAGGTTCAGGTGGTTCTAAATGACCCGACAGCAACTATTAACGCGCTGATCTGCGCTGGCGTAGTTCTTACTCTGATGTTTTACCGCCGGGGTGATTCACGGCATCGCCCGTGGGTTTCCCGCCTGGCATGGCTGATTACTGTGACGTACAGCGCCGTGCCACTGGCCTACCTTTGCGGCATTTATCCTCATTCATCGTGGGCCACCATTGGGGCCAACGTTCTTTTCCTTTTCGTGCTGGTGGCCGTCAGGGGCAACGTAGCGCGTCTGGTTGATCATCTGAGGCAATAATGAATCAAACACAATTTCAGAAGGCGGCTCGTATCAGCGCCGGGCTGGCTGCGCGCTGGTTTCCGCATATTGACGCTGCAATGAAAGAGTACGGCATAACCGCTCCGCTCGATCAGGCCATGTTTATTGCCCAGATGGGGCATGAGTCCGCCGGGTTTACGCGGGTGGTTGAAAACCTGAACTATGCAGCTGAGAGCCTGGTACCAACGTTCGGTAGTCACCGCATTACCGCACAGCAGGCCGCTGCCCTCGGCAGAACGGCAACGCAGCCTGCAAACCAGAAGGCGATCGCCAATCTGGTTTATGGGAATGAGTGGGGCAAAAACAATCTGGGTAATCAGGTGGCGGGCGATGGATGGAAATATCGCGGGCGCGGACTGAAGCAGATTACCGGGCTGAGCAACTATCGCAGCTGCGGACTGGCCCTGAAGCTGGATCTGGTCACGCACCCGGAACTGCTTGAGCAGGATGTCTACGCTGCCCGATCAGCTGCATGGTTCTTCGCATCCCGTGGCTGCCTTCTTCACTCCGGCGATGTGGAGCGCGTTACGCTGATCATCAACGGCGGCCGCAACGGGCTGGATAAGCGGCGCATTCTGTTCAACCTGGCAAAATCCGTGCTGGTGTGAGGTCAATATGGGTATTGAAACGATCATCGGTCTGGCCGCGGCAGTGATAGCAGCCATTGCTGGCGCTTTTGGCCTGGGCCACGTTCGCGGCACCAGCAAAGCCGAAGCAAAAGCAGACCAGCAGCGAACCGAAGATAACGCCGCGGCCACGGTCGCTGTGGCAGAACGCCGGGTTGAAGCAACGAAAGAGGCCAGCAATGTACAGCAGACTGTTAACCATATGCCTGGCGACGATGTTGATCGCGAGCTGCGTGACTCGTGGCAGCGCCCCGGTAGTGTTTGATACCGCCTGTGACTGGGTAAAGCCAATCTACCTGACCGATCATGACATTGATGTGCTGGATAAGCAGACGAAGAAAGACATCCTGGCGCATAACAAAGCGTGGCAGGCGAACTGCCAACAACCTTACGTTAGGGCAGCGAAATGAGTGAAGCAAAACCGCAAGATGGCAGTACCGTAAAGGGATACCGCTCGTTAACTCCGGGTGAAATCGAACGCATGAACCGCCTGAAGGACGTCAGTCGTCAATTCTGCAACCTGCTGGATACCGAGCGCAGCGAGCTGCTTACTGTCCGTAATGGGCCAGCAATGCTGAGCACTGAGCAGGCACGTGAGATTGATGACGCATTGCGCTGCCTGTCTATTGCCCGCACCAAAATGCAAGAAGCCTGCATGTGGGCCTGTCGTGCAGTAACACGTCCTGACTCTGATTGTTAACGCATTCCAAAGCTCATCTGCGGGTGGGCTTGATAATGCTTTAACCATTTTCAAGCAATGGATATTATACATGCTCCATAATGCAAAGGGGTTAGCTATGCTTGAATTCAATGGTAATGATAGAGAAGTGCAGGAAGTGGTCGCTTCAAAGGTCCGAGATAATGTCTTACTTAATATTGTTCATTTAACGAACTTGGATGAAATCTCAGTAGGTTTAACCTTATTTTGCAAAGGAACCGTGATATCAGGAGATGTGATTTCAGGTAAAGAATATTTTGCTTCGATGGTTGAGAACTGTAAAGGCGAAGCCCTGAAAAATCTTTATTCTGAAATTGGTAAGACCTTTTATGAAATGGACCCCGCTAAGGGAAATGAGCCTCCATTGAATTACATTCATCTCAAAAAAGTAGCAGTGCAAGGTTCAGATTCTGAATTCACTCCATTTTTAGGTGGCCTGCTAAGAATGCGCATAGACGAAATTGATGGGCATCTATTAGGACGCTTTGAATAATTTACCTGTAATTTAACTATAAACCCCGCACATATGCGGGGTTTTTTTATGGACATCATCATGGGTAGACTCATCGTAATGTCTATAGCGGATAAATAGTAAATATGCCCTATAGGGGATAAAAATGCAGGTCACCATAGATGGCGTCCAGTATGCGCCAGTAAGTTTTTCTTCCTCCAAGATTGGCATAGCAATAACCACGCATAATCGGCCAGAAGTTCTTAAGCTCGCTTTCGAGCAGCACATGAAGCATCTGCCTGCTGGAGCATTGCTGATGGTTATCGATGATGGTTCCAAATCTGCAGCAGTAGTGCCCAGCGGCGTGCAGTTGCTTCGCCATGAAACATCACTCGGAATCGTCGCCTCAAAGAACGCCAGCCTGACCGTACTGATGGATGCAGGATGTGAGCATCTCTTCCTGTGGGATGATGACGCCTGGCCGATTGCCGATAACTGGCACCTGCCTTATATCGAATCACCTGAACCACACCTGGCTTACCAGTTCCTCGATCTGGCTGGCCGCAATAAGCTGAACGATATGGCTGTGCTGTACCGGGATGACAAGCACGTCGCTTACACCGGGCAGCGCGGAGTGATGCTGTATTACCACCGCAGCGCCATCGAGAAGGTGGGCGGGTTCGATCCGGTATACGGTCGCGGCATGTACGAGCATCCGGATCTGGCCCTTCGCATTCACAACGCCGGGTTATCGACATGGGCGTTTGCTGATGTGGCTGGTTCTGAAAAGCTGATTCATTCGATGGATGAGCACGAAGAAGGAACACGCTCAATACCCCGGCCCGACCGGGAGGCGCTGGTAAAACGAAACGTTGGCATCTTCAACGCACGACGCGACAGTGGGTATACCGGCTTTGCCTCGTACAGCAGCAATCCGAATCTGGTATTAACGACGCTGCTCACGAGCCAGCCGGATCCACAGCGCACCGGAAAGATGAGACCCGAACCGCAGGTTCTTCAGTCCTGGTCAGGCTCCATATCCGGCGCGCTGCCGATGGTGCTGGCCGACGAACTTAAAGAACCTCCCAGCGGTGCCAGCCTGTGCGAGGTGCCCGCATTAGACATGAGCCCTTACTTTGCGCGCTGGCTGCATATCTATCAGTATCTTCGTGCCCACCCTGAATACCATCTTGTCTGGTGTACTGACGGGACAGACGTTGAGATGCTGCGTGAGCCCTGGGCAGAAATGGTGCCCGGTAAAATTTACGTTGGCTCTGAGCACAAGACCTACGCTGACAAGTGGATGAAGGCCAATCACCACGGCAAAGCCTATAGCGACTTCCTCGATCTGCACCGGGATGAACAGCTGCTTAATGCTGGCCTGATTGGTGGCAGCCGTGAAGATGTAATGGAGTTCGCCCACCGGATCATCCGTCAGCATTATCTGATTGAAAGCCACCGCTTCTGGAAGATAGAAACAGCGCCCGCCACGCTGGTGGACATGGGCGCGTTCGGTATGGCTGCAAAGTCATTCGGCGATCGTGTCGTTACCGGCCCTAAGGTGCACACCATATTCAAAACAGACGGCATCGGTAAGGAGGCAGCATGGTGGAAACACAAGTGAGGTTCGTTGTCGTTGGCCATCACACCCGGTTTGCCTCAGCAGCATTGCTCGCTGGTGAACTGGGAGCCCATCTTCTTCTTGATGAAGGGAATCACGGCGCGAACTGGAATCACCGGCGCGCGCTTGAATGGGCCGCCGAACAATCCTGCCGGGTAGTGGTGCTGGAAGACGATGCTTTACCCGTGCCCGGGTTCGCTGACAAGGTGGCTGACTGGCTGGCCCGTTTCCCTGACGACATGCTGAGCTTTTATCTGGGTACAGGACGACCGCCGCAGTATCAAAAAGAAATAGCCGGAATGCTGGTGGATGCTGATCGCGTCTGTGGTGATCACATCGTGATGCGAAAGCTGATTCACGGTGTCTGCTATAGCCCACCTCAGGGCAGGTTAGTGCGCATGCTCAGCGCATGGAATAAAACGCTGGCAGCAGATTACGCAGTTGGTGAGGCTTACGGCGGCAGGGTGGTTTACCCGTGTTACTCGCTGGTGGATCACGCTGACCTGCCGACGGTTGAGCGTCACCCGGACAACGAGCCGAGGACAGAACGCCGCCGAGCATGGAGATTGGCATGAACAAAGAGCCCCGGATATATGGCAGTCGATGGGATAAGGCCCGCCTGCGTTTCCTGCAGCAGCACCCGCTCTGTGTGATGTGCGAGCAGCAGGGACGAATAACGGCGGCCACGGTCGTTGACCACATCGAACCTCACAAGCTCAAAGATGCGCTTAAGTCGGGTAACCCGCTGGCCATCTCGAAGGCACAGCACCTGTTCTGGAGTAAAGAGAACTGGCAGCCACTGTGCAAAGCCCACCACGATTCAACGAAGCAGAGAATGGAGAAGAGCGGCACCGTCATCGGCTGTGATGCCAACGGCTACCCACTCGATCCTGCGTCTCACTGGAGCACGTAATGAAAGACCTCAGTATTGAATACCGCGACGGTAAGTTTGTTCAGTTGGTGATCGATGGCGTGGTGATGAAGGGCGTGACCTCGATTGAGTTCTCCCACTCAGTCGGCCAGGACGTGCCGACGCTGAGTGTATCGGGTCACTTATGGCCTGAACCTGAGAAGATCAATCCAGTCCTCCTGCAGGTGGATAAAGACTCGGCCTAGCGCGGCGATGAGGCAGGGGATAGACATCAAATGAAATCATTTCAAATGCAATGATGTCAAATGATAATGAATCGCATCAGGGGTAGGGGGGGATCAAATCTTCAAATCCATTGCCCCAAATGACCGCCGCCAAAGTTTGATTTTAACGCTAACCCGATTTTTTCCGTTTTAAGGTGTTGACATATGGCAGATAAACGAACCCGCTCCGACAGTTCGGCGGCGGCGATTCAGGCCATGAATAATGCAGCAGTGGACACCATCGATCCGCCGTCCCATGCAGGTTTGGAGAAAAAAGCCGAACCATTCTGGCATGACAATATCAGATCGAAAGCTCTGGACAGCTGGACACCCGCCGACCTTTTAGCCGCTGTAGAACTGGCGAATAACCAGCTCTATATCACCGTTTTACGCAGAGATTTGCGCAAAGAAGAGCGCGTGCGCGGTGAAGGCAGAAACGAGGCACTGATTAAAGACCTGCGGAAGCAAATTCCAGAATTGCAGCGAACCATCCTGGCACAGCGACGTGACCTGCAGATCCATTCCCACGCAACCAACGGCGAAAGCCGCGACCAGAAGAAACGCAACCAGAATGATCGTGCCGCCCGGGATACCCGAGCTGAACATCAGGACCAGGACGACAACCTGATCGCCTTTCCCAAACACGGATAAAAACTATGACGCGAGGTGAGCGCGTAATAGCGTTCATTGAGCGCTTTTGCATCGTGCCTGAAGGCAAGCTAATCGGGCAGCCAATGCGGCTCGACCCTTTTCAGAAAACATTCATCCTGTCGATTTATGACAATCCGGCCGGTACGGACATGGCGATCCTCAGCATCGCGCGTAAAAACGGTAAAACAGGGCTGATTGCCGGAATCCTGTTGGCGCATCTGGTGGGACCCGAAGCGGTACAGAACACGCAGATCGTCAGCGGCGCTCTCAGTCGGGAGCAGGCGGCCATCGTTTTTAACCTGGCAGTGAAGATGGTTAACCTTAATCCGAAGCTGCAGGAGCTGGTTCACATCACGCCCAGCGGCAAAAAGCTGATCGGGTTGCCGTGTAATGTGGAGTACAAAGCTTTATCTGCTGAGGGTAAAACCACACATGGCCTTTCGCCCATTCTTGCGATTTTGGATGAAACCGGGCAGGTAAGGGGGCCGCAGGATGATTTTATCGACGCCATAACCACGGCTCAGGGCGCACATGAAAGCCCGCTGCTGATTGTTATCAGCACCCAGGCGGCGAACGATGCCGACCTGCTGAGCATCTGGATAGATGACGCGGTTAAATCGAAAGATCCGCACATCGTCTGTCACGTTTACGAGGCCCCCAAAGAGGCGGATATCAGTAAGCGTGAATCATGGCTTGCCGCTAACCCGGCGCTTGGTACGTTCAGGTCTGAAAAAGACATGGCGCGCCAGGCGGAAAAAGCGGGGCGCATGCCGAGTTTCGAGAACACCTTCCGCAACCTGAACCTGAACCAGCGCGTGTCTACTGTATCGCCGTTCATATCCCGCAGTGTTTGGGAGCTGTGCGGCGGCATACCGCAGAACACAGCGCGGAAATGGTATGCCGGGCTGGATCTGTCAGCCAGAAACGATTTAACGGCGCTGGTCATTGCTGGTGAAGCAGAAGACGGTGTCTGGGATGTTTTCCCCTTCTTCTGGACGCCTGAAAAGACGCTTGAAGAACGCACCAAAACAGACCGCGCGCCGTATGACGTCTGGGTCAGAGAAGGCCTTCTACGCACGACGCCAGGCGCGTCTGTCGATTATTCATTCGTGGTCGCTGATATCGCCGCAATTATCGGTGATTTCGATATTACCTCGATGGCCTTTGACCGCTGGCGCATTGACCAGTTCAGGAAAGAGGCGGACACCATCGGGCTGAGCCTCCCTCTGGTTGAGTTCGGCCAGGGCTTTAAGGATATGGGCCCGGCAGTGGACACCCTTGAATCGCTGATGCTTAACGGGCGGGTTAGGCATGGCATGCACCCGGTTTTAACGATGTGCGCCGTGAATGCGGTGATCGTTAAAGATGCTGCCGGCAACCGCAAACTCGATAAATCAAAAGCAACGGGTCGTATTGATGGCATGGTCGCAATGACAATGTCCGTTGGTGCCGCCAATGGGGAAGTTACCGAACAGGGTGGTGACTTCGAGGACTTCATTTTTCGACCGCTGAGCATGTGATGGAAGAACCTAAATACACGATTGACCTGCGAACCAATAACGGCTGGTGGGCAAGGCTGCAGTCCTGGTTTGTCGGCGGGCGTTTAGTCACCCCAAATCAGGGCTCGCAAACAGGGCCTGTTTCGGCCCACGGACACCTGGGCGATTCATCCATTAACGATGAACGGATACTGCAAATATCGACGGTGTGGCGCTGCGTGAGCCTGATTTCGACCCTTACTGCGTGCCTTCCGCTGGATGTCTTCGAGACTGACCCGAGCGACAACCGAAAAAAAGTCGGTTTGAGCAATCCGCTGGCTCGCCTGTTGCGTTATTCCCCCAATCAGTACATGACCGCCCAGGAGTTCAGGGAGGCCATGACGATGCAGCTTTGTTTCTACGGGAACGCCTATGCGCTGGTGGATCGTAACAGCGCTGGCGACGTGATCAGCCTGATACCGCTTCAGTCCGCGAATATGGATGTGAAGATGGTTGGTAAGAAAGTGGTTTATCGCTATCAGCGCGACAGCGAATACGCGGACTTTTCCCAGAGAGAGATTTTTCACCTTAAAGGATTCGGTTTTACCGGGCTGGTCGGCCTCTCACCCATCGCGTTTGCCTGTAAATCGGCAGGCGTGGCGGTGGCGATGGAAGACCAGCAGCGAGATTTCTTTGCCAACGGCGCTAAATCGCCCCAAATCCTCTCTACCGGCGAAAAGGTGCTAACCGAGCAGCAGCGTTCGCAGGTTGAAGAGAACTTCAAAGAGATCGCCGGCGGCCCGGTAAAAAAACGCCTCTGGATTCTGGAAGCGGGTTTTTCGACTTCGGCAATTGGCGTGACACCTCAGGATGCCGAAATGATGGCGTCCCGAAAATTCCAGGTTAGCGAACTGGCCCGATTCTTTGGCGTACCGCCTCACCTTGTTGGCGACGTTGAGAAGTCAACGAGCTGGGGATCGGGCATCGAGCAGCAGAATCTCGGCTTCCTGCAGTACACCCTGCAGCCCTATATCTCGCGCTGGGAAAACAGCATCCAGCGATGGCTGATCCAGGCGAAGGACGTTGGCCGCATTCACGCTGAGCACAATCTTGATGGTCTGTTGAGAGGTGATTCTGCTTCCCGCGCTGCATTCATGAAGGCGATGGGCGAGGCGGGGCTTCGCACGATCAATGAGATGCGGCGAACAGATAACCTCCCGCCGCTGCCGGGTGGCGATGTGGCAATGCGGCAGTCGCAATACGTGCCGATCACCGATTTAGGAACCAACAAAGAGCCCCGCAATGACGGGGCTTAATTTTTATGGGGGCCGCGATGCCTGAGATCGTAAAAACCCTGTCTTTCGACGAGACAGAAATCAAGTTCACCGGTGACGGGAAGCAGGGCGTTTTCGAAGGATACGCTTCTGTTTTCAATAACACCGATTCCGACGGCGACATCATTCTGCCCGGCGCTTTCAAAAACGCGCTGACCAACCAGACCCGGAAAGTGGCGATGTTCTTCAACCACAAAACATGGGAATTGCCGGTTGGAAAGTGGGACAGCATCGCAGAAGACGATAAGGGCCTGTTTGTACGCGGTCAGTTAACGCCCGGGCACAGCGGTGCCACTGACCTCAAAGCGGCCATGCAACATGGCACCGTTGAGGGTATGTCGGTGGGCTTTTCAGTGACGAAAGACGATTACTCCATCGGTACCAGCGGGCGCATTTTCAAAAATATCCCGTTCTTGCGCGAAATCAGCGTCTGCACCTTCCCGGCCAACGAACAGGCTGGCATTGCAGCCATGAAAAGTGTCGATGGCATTGAAACGATCCGTGACGTGGAGAACTGGCTGAGGGATTCAGTCGGCCTCACCAAATCACAGGCAGTTGGGTTAATAGCCCGGTTTAAGTCAGCGATTCGGAGCGAGTCCGAGGGCGACGGAAACGAAGCACAAATCAACGCTCTGCTTGAGAGCATCAAATCCTTCCCTTCTAATTTAGGAAAATAATTATGTCTGAACTCGCTCAAATTCAAAAAGCCATCGAAGAGTCCCAGCTGAAAATGACCCAGCTTTTCGATGCCCAGAAGGCAGAAATCGAAAGCACCGGCGTGGTGTCCAAACAGCTGCAGTCCGATCTGGCGAAAGTACAGGAAGAGCTGAGTAAATCCGGTACCCGCCTTTTCGATCTGGAACAGAAACTGGCTTCCGGTGCCGAAAACCCAGGTGAGAAGAAATCCTTCTCTGAGCGCGCAGCTGAAGAGCTGCAAAAGTCCTGGAACGGCAGCAAAGGCAGCTTCGATGCGAAGACCTTCAATAAATCCCTGGGCAGTACTGCGGCATCTGCTGGCAGCCTGATCCAGCCGATGCAGGTTCCGGGCATTATCATGCCGGGCCTGCGCCGCCTGACCATTCGTGACCTGCTGGCACAGGGCCGCATTTCCAGTAACTCACTGGAGTACGTGCGCGAAGAGGTGTTTACCAATAGCGCCGATGTGGTCGCTGAAAAGGCGCTTAAGCCTGAATCGGATATCACTTTCAGCAAGCAGACCGCCAACGTCAAAACCATCGCCCACTGGGTGCAGGCTTCGCGCCAGGTTATGGACGACGCCCCGATGCTGCAGTCCTACGTCAATGACCGCCTGATGTACGGTCTGGCGCTGAAGGAAGAAGGTCAGTTGCTGAACGGCGACGGCAGCGGGGATAACCTGGAAGGTCTGAACAAAGTGGCCACCGCCTACGACACATCGCTGAATGTCACCGGTGATACCCGCGCGGACATCATCGCTCACGCTATTTATCAGGTGACCGAGTCCGAGTTCAGCGCCTCCGGCATTGTCCTTAACCCGCGCGACTGGCACAACATCGCGCTGCTGAAAGACAACGAAGGTCGTTATCTCTTCGGTGGCCCACAGGCATTCACCAGCAATATCATGTGGGGCCTGCCAGTCGTTCCGACTAAGGCGCAGGCAGCCGGCACCTTCACCGTCGGCGGTTTCGACATGGCGTCTCAGGTCTGGGATCGCATGGATGCCACCGTGGAAGTCAGCCGTGAAGACCGCGACAACTTCGTGAAAAACATGCTGACCATCCTGTGTGAAGAACGCCTGGCGCTGGCTCACTATCGCCCGACAGCAATCATCAAGGGCACTTTCTCTTCTGGCTCATGATGGGGGAGGGCGGGGTAACCCGCCCTTTTAACGTATGGCGATAGATGTTCTGCAGGTAATCGGCCTCAACCTGTTTAAGCAGCAGATAGAGTTTGAAGAAGATGACCGGGACGAGCTGATCACGCTTTACGCCCAGGCAGCCTTTGACTACTGCTATCGATGGTGTGACGAGCCAGCATGGAAGGCGCCAGGTGATATTCCGGCAGCGGTTAAGGGAGCCGTGCTCCTGGTATTTGCTGACATGTTCGAACACCGGACCGCACAAAGCGAGGTTCAGCTTTACGAAAATGCTGCTGCTGAGCGAATGATGTTTATTCATCGCAACTGGCGCGGAAAAGCGGAACCTGAGGAGGGCTCCTGATGGAACCTGGACGATTCAGGCACAGGGTTAAAATCCTGAACTTCACAACCTCCCGGGATTCATCTGGTCAGCCAGTGGAGTCATGGAGTGGTGGCGATCCGGTTCCGGCAGAGGTGAAAGGGATCAGCGGCAGAGAGCAAATGTCAGGTGGAGCGGAGATGGCACAGGCAACGATTCGCATCTGGATGCGGTTCAGGCCTGAGGTACATGCTTCCTCCCGCGTAGAAGTGCTCAGCGGCCCATACAAAGGCCAATTGCTGAATATTATCGGCCCACCTGTCGCCAACCCGAACGGTACTCGCCTGGAAATTCTGTGTAAAACAGGAGCTGAAAAGTGATCGGAACGAGCCTTGATTTTTCCGGACTGGCCGACATAGCTAAAGACCTTGAAGCACTCAGCCGCGCAGAAAATAACAAGGTTCTTCGCGATGCCACGCGCGCCGGCGCGGAAGTGCTTAAAGAAGAGGTGATCGCCCGCGCCCCGGTACGCACCGGCAAGCTGAAGAAAAACGTGGTGGTGGTGACACAGAAAAGCCGACGCCGCGGTGAAATCTCTTCCGGTGTGCATATCCGTGGAGTTAACCCTCGCACCGGCAACAGCGATAACACCATGAAGGCGAAGAATCCGCGGAACGCTTTTTACTGGCGTTTCGTTGAGATGGGAACCGCCAACATGCCGCCTCACCCCTTCGTGCGTCCGGCTTTTGATGTGCGGCAAGAGCAGGCCACAGAGGTGGCTATGCGGCGCATGAACCAGGCCATTGACGAGGCGTTAAGCAAATGACCGAAGACGATCTCTATCCGCTGCTGGCATCACTGGCTGGCGGCAAGGTTTATCCCTACGTTGCACCTCTCGGCAGCGATGGGCAGCCTTCAATCGCGCCGCCGTGGGTGATTTTCTCGATCATCACCGATGTGGCCGCAGACGTTCTTTGCGGACAGGCAGAGTCTGCCGTATCGGTCCAGGTGGATGTCTATTCCAGTGCCATTACCGAAGCGCGCGCGATCAGGGATATGGCGCTGGATGCCGTCCAGGTGCTCAAGCCGGGAAATATCGTCAAAACGCCTGGTTATGAACCTGACCTGCGCTATCACAGGGCAACGCTTGAATTTCAGGTAACCGTTTAGCCTCACTCACCCTCACAGACCGCTACGGCGGTCTTTTTTTTATCTGGAGAAATCATGGCCAGTAAGTACGAAGTCACTAAGGGGATGACCTTTGCTGTCTCCTCAGCCCCCGTAACCGCAGATGACTTTAACGCATCTGCATTCCCGGGATCCGGTGTTACCTGGCTGGAAGCGGCCTGTGCAACGAAGGAAATCACCTTCGCCGGTGGCCAGAAGGGTGATATTGACGTCACCACGTTGTGCTCAACCGAACAGGAGCAGACCAACGGCCTGGCCGCACCGGCGGAGATGAGCATTACCCGTAACTGGGTAGGCGACGAAGCCGCACAGGAGGCACTGCAGACCGCTTACGAAAATGACGAACTGCGTGCGCTGCGCGTGGTTTTCCCGTCGGGCAACGGTTTTTATGTGCTGGTGGAAGTTCGCCAGAGCTCGTGGTCTGCGGCAACGTCTTCCGTTGTTGGGGCGACCTATTCGCTGCGCGTTCGCGGCAAGCCTAAACGCATTTTCGCGTCTGGTTCCTGAGCGGCTTCGGCCGCTTTTTTAATCCCCTTATCCTGCAACAAGAGAAGAATGAAATGGCACAAAGGACATCACAGAATTCATTACGCAACGTGGCGCTTACTGCATCGAAAGCGTACCGCACAAAACCGGGCGTTACCGTGCCCGAATGGGACGGCGCAAAGGTCACACTGCGCGAACCCTCCGGCGATGCCTGGGTAAAGTTCCGTGAGATCGTCAACCCCCAGATCCCGGAAGGTGAAGAGCCGCCTGTCCTGACCGAATCGCAGAAGTTTTTGCGTAACAAAGAGGCCGATGTCGTTCTGTTTATTGACGTTCTGCTGGATGAAAACGGTGAGCGCGTATTCAGTGATGACGATCAGGCGCAGGTTTCAGAGATTTACGGCCCGGTGCATGCCCGACTGCTGGCCCAGGCTCTCGGCCTCGGAATGAGCCAGGAAGAAGCGGGAAAGCCGTAAAGCAGCCGCTGACCTTCTTCCTTATGTCGCTGGCGCTCCGGCTGGGGCGGACTCTGCAGGAGCTGCGCCAGACCATCACCGCCAGCGAACTGAAAATGTGGATCGAGTTTGACCGCATCAGTCCGATTGGCGACTGGCGCGCCGACGCGCAGGCGGCACAGATCGCCGTTGCGACGCTGAACTCTCAGGGCGGCAAATTCACCATTCCGGACGTGATGCTGAAATGGGGAGAGCAGGAAGAAGACAGGGAAATTAGCGAGCTGGAGGAATGGATATCTGGATTGTAACTAAATCTGCCAATTTTGATGTTCATGAGGTAACCTATGAGTGATTATATATTCATAGGGAAGCCCGCAAATGTTTAAATATGCATTGATTGTTTTATTAACTTTATTTATTTCTGCATGTAAACCCAGTGATGAAGAAATGATTAAATTTGGCGAGTCTTTAGTTGCTCAATCACTTAAAGACCCCGAGAGCGCAAAATTTAGTTCATATTATCGACCATTTGGAGATGGTGTTGGGTATGTTTGTGGAACGGTTAATGCAAAAAACTCATACGGCGGCTATGTTGGAAATAGAAATTATTATGTTCACCTGACTGTTAAAGACGATAAGGTTGTTGATAATAGTCCTGTCAAAATAATTGACGAGAACGATGATAAAGGTGAAGGTAATTTCAGGAGCATATGCCAGTAAATAATTAAAGCCCTTTGGGGCTTTTTTTTATAGGTCAACTATGGCAACCCTGCGCGAGCTAATTATCAAAATTTCGGCGAACTCCTCCTCTTTCCAGACAGAGATCGCCCGGGCTTCCCGCATGGGGACAGATTACTACCGCACTATGGAGCAGGGCGGGAAAAAGGCAGCAGCGGCCACGCGTGAAACACAGCGTTCCCTGTCAGACCTGAACTCACAACTTGCGACTGTACGATCCTCAGCTGCTGGTCTGGCCGGTGCATGGGCTGGTGCTTTTGCCACGCATCAACTCGTCGCTTTCGCAGATACATGGAACCAGTTGAACGGCCGCCTTCGCCTGGCGTCATCTTCCAGTGAGGATTATGCCCAGTCCCAGCGGGTACTGATGGAAATAAGCCAGCGTACCGGGACATCACTTGAGGCGAACAGCAACCTTTACAGTCGTATCGCCCAGTCGCTGCGGGACGCTGGCTATGCCTCCTCAGACGTGGCAAAGGTGACCGAGACCGTTGCCACGTCCCTCAAGCTTTCTGGAGCCAGCACGGAAGAAGCCAGCTCGGTGATTACCCAACTGAGCCAGGCGTTGGGATCTGGCGTTCTGCGCGGCGAGGAATTTAACGCCATCATGGAGAACGGCGGACGTTTGGCTAAATTGCTGGCGGACGGACTGGGGACCACCGTTGGCGGCCTTCGTAATATGGCCAACAATGGCGAGCTGACGACAAACAAGATCGTCCCACTGCTGACCAATGTCGAGATCCTGCGCAAGGAGTTTGATACGCTGCCGGCATCCATCAGTGGTTCTGCTCAAAAAGTAGAAAATGCTTTTCTCGCCTGGGTGGGCGGGGCTAATGATGCAGTCGGGGCATCTTCCACGCTTTCCGGCGTGCTGGATGGCCTGGCGAATAACATTGATGGTGTAGCAAATACGGCAGGCTTATTGGTTGGCGTCGGGCTGGCCCGTTATTTTGGCAACATGGTTGGCAGTATAGGGCAGTCCACCCGCGCAGTGATCTCTAACGCTACTGCAGAAGTAACTTTAGCTCAGGCACAGGTTCGCGGTGCGCAGGTTAGCGTTGCCGCTGGCCGGCAGGCTGTCTACCGGGCACAACAGGCGCGAGCAGCGGCAACCAGTATTGAGGCGCAGATTGTCGCAGAGCGTAAGCTCGCAGCCGCTCAGACATCGCTGGATAAAGCTCTGGCAGGTAGGGCTGCCGCCGTTAACAACCTCACCAGTACAGCTTCGGTAATGTCCAATTTGGGTGGCAAGGTGCTGGGCATTCTCGGCGGATGGCCAGGCATTATTATTGGTGCAGGCGCTGCGATGTACGGACTGTACCAGCACACGCAGCAGGTACACCGTGAAGCGGTTGGGTTTGCCAACAACCTCGACGAGATCAACACCAAACTGAAGCAGATGTCAGTAATGGGGCTTCGCTCCACGGCGGCTGATGCCCGGACATCATTACAGGCTCAGAAGCAGGACCTGGCCGAACTTGATTCGCAGATTGCACGAGTGAAGGACAGCCTTAAGGCGGTTGACCAGATTCAGCAGGACTACAACCGCCACCCGACGCTAACCCTGATCAACACCTTCATGGATCAGGCCGACATCACGGCCAAAAACGTGGAGCTTACCGATAAGCTGAATCAGCTGGAGTATCAGCGCGAACAGGCTGCCTCGAAGGTTGAGCGGACGCAGAAACTGGTGAACGATGCCAGTGATCTGGCGACACAGAAAGCAATTGAGCAGGCTGGCGCAGTTTCCATCCTTAAAGGTGCTTATGACCTGCTTAACCGCTCGATGTCAGCGACCGCAGGCGCAAAACCTCCGCAGTATGCCGGTCCGGTTGTATCGATGGCAAACGCCACGCCTCAACAGCAAACGGCGCTCGAGCGGTCACGACGTGATAACGAAATGGCCAGCCTTAGCGGGCTGGAAAAGTTGCATCAGCAGCATGTCTACGAAGCAGAAGACCTTAAGCTGACCGGCGCGCTTTATACCCAGTACATCTATAACAAGGATCAGGCCGCCAAAAAGGATGCAGCAGCAGCATCGGCTAAAAAGGATTCAACGGCTGCCTCTCAGGCCCAGAGCAAGGCAGAACGCGAAGCTGCGAGCCAGGCGGAACAGTACTCAAGCAAAATGGCCGATCTTAGTATTGCTACCGAAGTGCAAAAGGTCCGTGCACTGCAGGGGGAAAAGGCGGCGGAGTTGTACGCGGCATCGCACGAAAACGGAACTAAATGGAGTGAAGAACAGCGTAAATCCATAGAGGCGGGATCCTTGGCGCTGGCTCAATGGACGCAAAAAGCAGATGAGGCGGTGCGGAAACAGCGCGAGATGGCCGATGCGCTTAAGGATCTCAAAGACGCGGCGCGGCGATATCAGGATGAAACAGAACTTAATGCCAAAACATCTGGGATGGGTAGCCGTGATCAGGAGCTGTACCGTTCACGGCAGGAAGTTGAACGAGTCTTTGATAAAACCGATAAAGGTGCTGAGGCTGTAGCTGCCCGCGCCTCAGCGCTGGATGCGCTTGATAAAAAATATCAGCAGGCTAAAGCCAGCGAACTGGACTGGCGGGCTGGCGTAAGTGCTGGTCTGGCTGACTGGATGGATAATGTCAGCAATATTGCAGGCACGGTTTCGCAGGGTATTACCTCTACTATGGACAGCGCTCTGGATAACGTAGCCTCTATGCTTGTTCGCGGAAAGGCAGACTGGAAAGAGTGGGGCCTGTCAGCGCTGGAGATGATCGCGAAGGTCAGTCTTCAGATGGCAGCTGTTAGCGCGCTGGGTGGGTCTTCTTCCTCGGGGTCAGGGATTTTAGGCTCGCTGGTCGGCAGCGTGGCGGGAGCTTTTGGTGGCGGTGCCGCTGGCGCAACTCCATCAGGAGCATATACCGCCGCTGCGGGCTCGCTCACATTCAACGCTAAAGGCGGAGTTTACGGCTCTCCTTCGCTGAGTGCGTTCAGTAACAGCATTGTTGATACACCGACATTCTTCGCCTTTGCAAAAGGCGCGGGCGTCATGGGCGAGGCGGGGCCGGAGGCGATCATGCCGCTGACCCGGGCCGCTGATGGTTCGCTGGGCGTGCGGGCCGTATCTTCTGGTGTTAATAATGCAACAGGTTATGGCAATACAGCCATCACTGTTCATGCCCCGGTCAACATTACCCAGGATGGTTCTGCAGGTGAAATTAGTAACGCCAATAACGCCAGCACAGCACGCCAGCTTGAAGGCATTGTTCAGCAAACCCTTACCGATCGCCTGAGGAAAGAAATATCGCCAGGCGGCATCCTCTATCGCCGCTAAGGAGCAATATGGCAATCGACACTTTTACCTGGTGCGTCCGCATAGGGCCCACTGGAGCAAATACTGTGGCCACGCTTCAGGCGCAGTTTGGCGACGGCTATAAGCAGGTGGCTGGCAATGGGATCAACACCGATGCCGAAACCTGGAATCTGGCATGCAATGGCGATGTGGCGACGATGAAGAATGTACGCGATTTCCTTCTGAGCCATGTCATCAAATCGTTCTGGTGGGTTAACCCGTGGGGCGAGCAGAAGCTATACCGGGTTAAAGCTGATTCTGTCAGCCCAACCTTTCCCCACGGTGGCTTTGTAGAATTATCGTTTGTGTTTGAACAGGCCTTCGGGCCTTAGTTATTCCTCCTTTTCCAGGGCCGCTTCCGCGGCCTTTTTTTATGGGCTGAATATGAGCTTTACGAACGACGTACAGAAACTGGAACCGGGTGAACTGATACAGCTCATCGAGATCGACGGCACCGAATTTGGCATGGATACCGTGCTGCGCTTTCATGCCCACAATATTGCTTCTGCAGGCTGGGCTGCATTCGCGGCTGACAACCTGCCTGCCATTATCTGGCAGGGTCAGCAGTACGACCCTTACCCTTACGAGCTGAAAGGCCTGGAGCTGTCCAGTACCGGAGCACAGCCCACACCCACGCTTTCCGTGTCGAACGTTGGCAATTATGTGACGGCGCTGTGTCTCGAGTACGACGACCTGGCGAGGGCGAAGGTGAAGATCCACACCACGCTGGCGAAGTACCTGGACGCGGCCAACTGGACAGCCGGCAACCCGAACGCCAGCCCGGCCGACGAGCGCGTACAGCTTTTTTACGTCAATGCCAAAACCGCTGAAACGCGGGTGCAGGTCGACTTTGAACTGTGCTCACCCTTTGACATCCAGAACCTGCAGCTGCCCACCCGGCAAATTACGCCGGTCTGCACCTGGTGCACGCGCGGCTGGTACCGCACCGGCACCGGGTGCGACTACAACGGGAACCGTTATTTTCTCAAGGATGGCACCCCCACGGATAACCCGGCGCTGGATATGTGCGGCGGCCAGATACAGGACTGCGAAGCGCGGTTCGGAACCGGTAACCCGCTGCCGTTTGGCGGCTTCCCGGCGGCAAACCTTCAGGGTAAATAACCATGCGAAAAAAACTGATGGATGCGATCCGCGCTCATGTTGCCGCGGAATATCCGAACGAGGCGTGCGGCGTGGTGGTGCAGGCCGGACGGGCGCAGCAGTACATTCCGTGCCGGAATATTTCGGAAACGCCCACTGAGACCTTCACGATCTCGCCGGGGGATAAGCTGGCTGCATCGGAGCAGGGAGAAATCATTATGATTATCCACTCGCATCCTGATGTGGTGCAGCTTGTGCCGTCCGAAATGGACAGGGTGCAGTGCGACTGGTCCGGGGTGGAATGGGGCATCATGAGCTGGCCGGACGGTGATTTTTGCACTCTGGCACCCCGTGAGGACCGGGACTACGCCGGGCGGCGCTGGGTGCTGGGCTTTGCTGACTGCTGGTCGCTGATCCGTGAGTGGTTCCAGCGTGAGCACGGCATTACCCTGGGTGATTACTCGGTACCGTACGAGTGGTGGGAGCAGGGCGAAAATCGCTACGACGATAACTGGGAGGCAGAAGGCTTTGTCCAGGTGGACCCTGCTGATATGCGGCCCGGCGATATGATCATGATGCGCATACAGGCGCAGGTAACCAATCACGCGGCTGTTTACCTCGGTCATCACGAGCACCAGGAAAACATCATACTGCACCATAATTTCGGCAGCCTCTCTGCCCGGGTGCCGTACGGCAAGTATTACCGCGACCGCACCGTTCGTGTGGTCCGGCACAGGAAGCTAATGAATGCTGAAAACACTGATTCTTGAAGGCCGTATGGCGAAAAAGTTCGGGCGTGAACACAAATTTCACGTTGAGGATCTGCGCGAGATGTTGCGCGCCATGTGCAGCCAGGTTCCCGGTTTTAAACGCTACCTGTCAGAAGGACATATGCAGGGGATACGCTTTGCCTTCTTCAATGGCAAAAACAACATCGGGCTCGACGAATTCGACATGACCCGCGGCGGTGCGGTGTATCGGATTTCGGCCATTACCGAAGGTTCAAAGCGCGGCGGTGTGCTGCAGATCGTTATCGGGGCGGTGGCTCTCGTGGCCGCGTATTTTACCGCGGGGGCTTCGCTGACGGCGATAGGCCTGAGCACAGCTGCTGCGACCGCCACAACAACGGCGCTAACCGGCCTGGGCCTGTCGATGATGCTGGGGGGTGTTGTTCAGCTGCTGACACCCCAGCCGAAATACAACGTCGGCGCGTCGTCCAGCACGGACAACAAACCCAACTACGCCTTTGGCGCGCCGGTGAACACCGTGGCGGTGGGTTATCCGGTTCCCGTGTTCTTTGGTGAGCGCGAAATCGGCGGGGCAGTTATCAGCGCGGGGATCTTCTCCAGCGACCAGCAGTGAAATTTATTCTCAGCTACAGGCCACCTCCGGGTGGCTTTTTTTATGGGTGAACTATGCGACTTCTCGAAGATGAATCCCTTATTCAGGGACGTAAAGGCGGTGGCGCTAAACAGCACACCCCTGTTGAGGATCCGGATGACCTGCTGTCGACAGCAAAATTAAAAATGCTGCTGGCGATCGCTGAAGGTGAAATCCAGGGCGAGCTGACGGCACAGAACATCTTCCTAAACGACACCCCGCTGGCGAACGCCGACGGCAGCTACAACTTCACCGGCGTGAGGTGGGATTTTCGCCCGGGCACTCAGGATCAGGACTACATTCAGGGATTGCCGGAGGTCGACAACGAAATGTCGGCCAACGTGACAGTGACCACCACCGCGCCGTGGACACGCCAGTTCTCTAACCTGATGCTGGATGCCGTGCGTATTAAACTGAGCCTGCCCGTACAGTACACCTATAAAGACAACGGTGATATGGTCGGGACGGTCACAGAGTACGCCGTTGATCTCTCGACTGATGGTGCTGCCTGGCAGACGGTGGTTAACGGCAAATTCGACGGAAAGACAACCACGGAATACCAGCGCGACCTCCGCATTGATCTGCCAGCGGCCACTACTGGCTGGGCTGTGCGGGTACGTCGTATCACGCCTGATTCCATCGGGAACTCAAAACTGATAAACGCCTTCAAGGTGTTCTCGTTTGCTGAGGTGATCGACAGCAAGTTACGCTATCCCAATACGGCGCTGCTGTATATCGAGGTCGATGCCAGCCAGTTTACCAATGGCGCGCCGAAGGTGACCTGCAGGCCGAAGGGGAAACTGGTACGCGTGCCGGACTCCTACGATCCGGTTACGCGCACCTACAGCGGTACCTGGTCCGGTGGCTTCAAAATGGCCTACACCAACAACCCGGCCTGGGTATTTTACGATCTGGTGCTGGATGAGATTTACGGCATGGGTACGCGCATCGATGCAGGCATGATCGATAAGTGGGAGTTGTACGCCATTGCGCAGTATTGTGACCAGAAGGTGTCGAACGGGGCGGGTGGTACCGAGCCGCGCTTTACCTGCAACGTTTACATCCAGAGCCAGCAGGACGCCTACACCGTTCTCAGCGATCTGGCAGCGATATTCCGGGGGATTACCTTCTGGGGCAACGACCAGATTTACGTGCGCGCGGATGTGCCGCAGGATGAGGTTGATTTTACCTACCATGCCTCGAACGTGATCGACGGGTTGTTTACCTACGGCGGCGGCAGCTACAAAAACCGCTACTCGTCTGCCCTGGTGTCCTGGTCTGACCCGCAGAATCATTACAGCGATACTGTTGAGAGTGTCTACGATTCCGACCTGGTGAAGCGGTACAAGGTCAACCAGATGTCGATGACGGCGATTGGCTGCACATCCCAGAGTGAAGCGCACCGCCGGGGCCGCTGGGCGCTGCTGTCTAATGCGCGCGACGGAACGGTGTCATTTGGCGTTGGGCTGGACGGTTATATTCCCCTGCCTGCAGAAATTATCGGTATCGCGGATCCGTTCCGTGCCGGCAGGCAAAACGGCGGGCGTATTCGGGCGGTGAGCGGGCGTAATGTCACGCTTGATCGCCCTGCTGACTACGCCGCCGGCGACCGCCTGGTGGTCAACCTGCCGGACGGCAAGGCGCAGACGCGGACAATCGCATCCATCAGCGCGGACAAACAGACGGTGACGGTCACCACCCCCTTCAGGCTGCTGCCTGAGTCCGGTGCAGTGTGGGCCATCGACAGCGACAACCTGGCTATCCAGTATTTTCGTGTGACATCCATCCGGGCGAACGACGACAGCAACGGTGGTTTCACGATCACCGCAGTTCAGCATGACCCGAATAAATACCGCTATATCGATGACGGTGTGCGCATTACCCCAGCGCCAGTCACCGTCACGCCGGTAAGCGTTCTGCCGGCACCGAAAAACATCACCCTCACCGAAACCGACCATATCGAGCAGGGACTTACCGTTGCCACCATGAATGCTTCCTGGGATCGGGTGGATGGTGCGATCCGGTACCAGGCGCAGTGGCGCAAGGATAACGGCGACTGGATAAACGTTCCGGTGAGCAGCGCCCAGGGATTTACGGTGCAGGGGATTTACACCGGGAGTTATGACGTGCGGGTGCGTGCGCTGAACGCTCAGGATTCAAGCTCGCCGTGGGGTTATGCTGATACCACGTATCTTACGGGCAAAAACGGCAGGCCTGGAACGCCGCAGGCACTGGCCGCCACGGACGATGTTGTCTGGGCTATCGATATTACCTGGGCTTTCCCGGATGGCTCAGGTGATACGGCATACACCGAGATTCAGCGCGCCACCACAGAAGACAAGGCTAACCCGCAATTACTGGCTCTGGTGCCGTATCCGGCCACGCATTACCAGCATGGCCCGATGCGGGCGGGCGTCAGTCAGTGGTACCGCGCCCGTCTGGTGGATCGTATCGGCAACACCGGCGACTGGACAGAGTGGGCGGCAGGACAGTCCAGCTCGAAAGCCGGTGATTATCTCGACATGATCGGCGACACGCTTGAACAGACCGAGGGCTACAAAAACCTCGTGTCGGACATTGCCGATCTCGGTGAAGATATCCAGTCGGCGCGCGACGACATCACCGCAGTTACGACAGAGTCGGCGGCGACTAAAGCGGGCCTGGCGCAGGAGGTCACGGACCGTAAGAAAGCCATCACCGACGAGGCAGCGGCGCGGGGGCAGGCGCTGCTGACAGAGAAGAACGAGCGCGTCGCGGATATCAGCAACGTCAATCAGACGATCCAGACCACCACCGAGTCACTGGCGCAGCAGATTGGGCAAATTTCTGCAGGTACCGGCTCGCAGTTCGACCCGGCCAAAATCTGGTACTTCGATTCGACGGTAGAGGGCTGGACCGGGAACGGGACCCCAACAATCGTTGACGGGTGGATTCGACCAGCGAACCATGCCACCGATCCGTGGGTGGCATCCCCGGGCTCACTGGCCATCAACTCCTCGTCCTATCGCTTCATCAAACTGCGCATCAGGAAATTCGGTGCGCCGGGCTGGACGGGGCAGCTGCGGTGGCGTGGTACGGGTGGTTTCAACGACACCAACATGTTCACCGTCGCCGAGCCTGCCTATGACGCGAACGGTATCGCAACTGTGGAGTTCGACAACATCCCCTGGCTGACCGAAACCACGATGAATCAGTTCAGGCTGGACCTGTCCACTAAACAGGACGCGACGAACTATTACCTGATTGACTGGGTGGCGGTCGGACGGCCAACACCGGGGGCCGGGATGGCGGCGCTGCAGCAGGAAACGACAGCACGTGTTGCTGGCGACCAGGCGGAAGCCACAGCGCGCGAGACGCTGGCGGCGCAGATCCGTGGCGGCTACACCGGTGATGACCCGTCGAAGCTGGCCTCGGGCTTGCTCTACACCGAACGCCAGGCGCGCATCACGGCGCAGGAAGCGGAGGTTACAGCCCGGACGGCGCTGGAAGCGACCGTTAATGCCAACAAAGCTGCTGTAACGCAGGAGCTGGCAACGCTGACGACTGAGCAGGAGGCGCAGGCCACCACGCTGTCGGGCCTGCAGACCACCGTCGGGAAAAATTCCGGCGATATCACGCGCATCGATAAAGCCGTCGCCGATAACAACAAAGCGCAGACTACCGCGCTGGCTGCGGTCAAGGCTACTACCGACCAGAACACGGCTGACATCAGCACGGAAATCACGGCCCGTACGGATGGTGACTCCGCGCTGGGGCGTCGTATCGACAGCCTGAAAGTGGATGTGGACGGTAACACTGCCAGCCGCGACGCAGGCATTGTCGGCAGCGTCAGCAACGCCATTGCCAACTTCTTTGCGTTTTCGGATCAGCGCGTCACGTTTGCCGTTGGCGAAACCAAAACGCAGGCCGATATTACCGAGACCCGGAAGACCGCCGCGGATGCCACAAGCGCTGTAGCCGAACAGGTCACGACGCTTAAGGCCACGGTTGAACAAAACGGCCAGACCAACGCCGCCGCCATTACGCGCATTGATAAAGCTGTTACGGATCTGGAGAGCGCCACGGCGACCAGTATCCAGCAGGTGACTGCGTCGATTGGGCAAACCAACGCTAACGTCCAGACGACCAGCCAGGCTGTTGTTGATATCAACGGCAAGCTCTCGGCCCAATGGGGCGTTAAAGTCCAGGTGGAAGCGAACGGTGTCAAACGCATCGCGGGTATTCAGCTGGGCATTGACGGTACAGGGGCCTCAAACTTCCTGATTTCTGCCGATACGTTCGCGGTTTATAACCCAACGACGAACGGGCAGGAGCTGGTGTTTGCTTCGACCGGCGGCCAGATGTTCATGCGTTCGGTGTTCATCCAGGACGGTTCTATCGACAACGGCAAGATCGGGAATTACATCCAGTCCAGCAACTGGGACGGGACCGGCAATGTCGGCTGGCATATCAATAAATCCGGGTATGCCACGTTCAACGGCGTGACCGTTCGCGGCACGATCTATGCCACCGACGGGAGTTTCAGAGGCAGAGTTGAGGCGACCAGCGGGAGCTTCAGGGGCACGGTTGAAGCGACATCTTTCATTGGGGATGTCGCCAACACAGGGGTGTATCCCGACTCCAGCAACCGGTCTAACAATGCCGTTTCTACCAGTGTAGCCATGGCATACACCGACTCCAGCAATAACGGGCTGAATAAAAACGCCGTTGTAGAGTCATTGATATATGTGCGGGGGATTACAGGTGCGGTTACGTCCACCGTTCAGGTAACTATCGCGGGTAACGTCCGTACGTTCAATTATGACGTTCCTGTAGGTGGGCTATGGTTCACTGCACGGCACGCGGCGACCGGGATGGGTGGACAACGTATTGATGCCAGCATTGTCGTTAATTCCAGTAATGCAACCGTGGCAATTTATGCACCAACTATCACTGTGACCCGCGGTACCGGCTCCTTCTCCTGATCCCTACAACCTCAGACCATCCAACCCAGCTCCGGCTGGGTTTTTCATTTTAAGGACATCACGAATGGCCACACTTGATGACGATTTAGCGAAAGCCGTCACGGAAGGGTTTCGCCTGGCGCAAAGCAGTATCATCAACCAGGACCTTATTTTATCGGGTGCCGGTGATGTCACCGTAACCCTGGCAGACGGCTCGAAAAAGACGGGTCCCAGCTGGACGAAGCTGATCGCCCAGGCGGGTGCGGCAGGAGCCAGCGCCGCCGCAGCCAAAACCAGCGAAACAAACGCTCTTGCTTCAAAAAATGCAGCAGCACAAAGCGCCACGAACGCGGCAACGTCTGAGGGGAATGCTCTCTCGTCGAAGAACGCGGCCAAAACTTCAGAAACCAACTCGAAAACGTCTGAGACGAACGCGAAGACTTCAGAGAATAACGCCAAAACCAGCGAAACGAACGCCGCAGCATCACTGGCGGCGGCACAGCTGCTGACGTCTGTACCTTACGAGGAGGCTCCGTTCCCTGACGTCTGGTTACCGCTGAATGATGACATGCGCCTGCTGGCGGGTTCCGCGCCTTATGACCGGCTGACGATTTCCGGGCAGGTACTGGAGCTACCAACAAAGTCAGCGACCTTTGCCCGTTCAACCACTGCAACAGTTATGGATAAGTCAGGGTCAATGCGTTTAGCAGATATTAACGAACCGCGTTTTGAGCGCGGGGGGTTATTAATGGAATCTCAGGCCACGAATTTATATACAAACTCCGAACAGTGGGGGGCGGGGCAACGAGTTACCACAACCAATAATAGCGGCGACTCGCCTCGTGGCGATAAAACGATGGCGTTATTGGTTGAGGATACAGCAAGTTCTGAACACTACTCGCAAGACCGAAATATATCGTTAACAGCAGGCACAACTTATTGTTATTCGGTTTTCGTAAAAGCTCACACAAATCCACGTAATCTATATCTGCGTGTCGCAGCTGGTAGTACAGCCGGTGTTTTCTTCGACCCTGTAGCGGGTGCCTGGGTTGGAACTGGTAATGGTGCTCAGTTTGTCGACCGTGGATTTGAAGTTCTCAGTAATGGTATCTTTCGCGTCTGGATGACATTTACCGCTGCGGCCAGCCAGAGTACAGTTATTCGCCTTCAATTGGGGAATGGACCTTCTTCGAGTTATACCGGTGACGGTGTATCCGGTTTATATGTCTGGGGTGCGCAATTAGAAGACAGTCCTTTCCCAACTTCATACATCCCTACAAATGCGGCAGCAGTGACTCGGACCGCGGATAGTTGGGTCATCCCAGCGGAGAATGCAGGATATAAAACTCTTACCACGCTTTTTGACCGAACCGTTGCCGTGGAGTTAACGACAAAATTTATGCCTGTTGGTGGCTATACAGAGGCTATATCTGTCCAGGGTCCTAGATATGACATCATTTGTCGACTTGATACGAATAAAATGATCCGTTCTTACAGGAGTTCCCCGCTGGAAATTGCCTCACAAGATGGGACGGCAAGTATTTTTTCATACAGAGTTGCGGGTAATAATGTGTATATGTCATTCAATGGCAAGATTACATCAGGCACACGAGCTAATACTGACAATAATGTAATTACGAAATTTGGGAATACAAGTCAGTCAGTTGCCCGGTTCGTATATTACATTCGAAATCTGCGCATCTGGCACCGCGCATTAACTGATAACCAAATTAATGGACTCCGCTAATGAGAGACTTATATCTGCGCTTTAATGACGCCGACGAAATGCGCACGCAGTTAATCGCGGCGGGGTTTATGGATGATGAGGGGCATGGCAGCTTTTATCACCCGGATATCAGCCTGGATATCGTCGGCGTTATCACTGTTCCTGCTGAAGTTATCAATCCCGGTGAGGTAAACGAAGTTATCAAATACACCACCGAACCCGGCTATCACGTCAATTTGCGGGTCATGAATGACTCGCTCGATTTATCCGGGCTGAACGACTTTGTGGTTACACCGAAAACACCGGCTCGCGTCTGGGCTTAGGAGTTAAATCATGGCAAACAGAAAAGACAGTATTACTCTGACCACTGCGGAGATTTCGGATCTGGGCACGGCCGCCAAAAAGGATGTTGGCGCAGCGAAGGGGCAGGTTATAACGGTGGGCGATACGCTGGGAATAGGTGATCCTGTCGTTACTGTCCCGACGTCAGCTCAGGAGAAGGGCGCTCATTACGCATATTATGACGGGAACACCGGGTATGGTGGCTCAGGCGTGGAACTCAAGCACGTTCTCAGGGCTTCATCTGCTGCAACAGGCGGCCTCTCAGTAATCAGGATGATCAATTACTTCAACCGGGACAGGAAGGTTGTAGGGGTTGCATGCTTTGGTGCGTCTGAAGAGTGGAGGGTTAATTTCTATCACTCAGGGAATACGACCCAGGCTGCCGATGGAACCTTAAAAGCAGCCTCGCCAGTCATCCGCCTGTTTCATGACGGCCGCGCAGTCTGCAACGAAGAATCTGAGGGGTGCGCAGTTGAGCGACTGGGCGTCGGGGAGTATCTGATAAGCGGCTGCATAGGGCTCAATTCAGATGCGGCCTGGGGTGGGGTTGATGGCGGGTTCGATATACCCAAAGACCGTAACCGTCAGCCGCTTATCTGGCTGGATTATAAAGTTAACCCGGACGGCTCAGTGCTGGTAAAAACCTTTCACCGTACCCACCCTGATGCTCCGGCGTTCGCCAGAAATGAGATCTCCGGGATTTCCGAAGGCGACCCGGTTGATATCCCGGTCGATCAGTTCGTCTCTGTCCGTGTGGAGATGCCGGTGGACAGCATCTGGAATCAGCGCCAGTTGGAGGCCGCGGCTGCTATGGCTGAAACAGTCCCAGAAGAACAGCCGGATGTTCAGCCGTAATTATCATCAGCTGTCTCAGCGAACAACTCAGGATAGAAAAAAAGCCCGCACGGGAGCGGGCATAACTCCCTTAGCTTTGTTATTAATCCTGCGTTCATGACGCAGGTAAGTAACATATCGGCAGCATTTGCCCTTACTTTAAAAATCAGCTTTTTAAAATGTCGACCGGCCAAATGGCACAGGCGGAAATGGGGCAGGGTCAAACTGCGTGTGAAGTATTGATACTGAGAAATGTTGAATTGAGGCACTGTTAGCTATATAAAAATATTTATTAATTTGATACAGCTAACGGCCCGGGGGCATCGTACCTGTCATGAAATTCATCTGTCCTGTTTGCAGAAGTAACCGGTTCTTTTTCACCTCCTTTAATCCCGAGCAAAACCTGCCCCACGGCGCGGTATGTTCCGTATGCGGAACCCGACTTACTACGCGCTCCATTCGTCCAACGCCACGCAGAAGACGCTGGCCTAAACAGGTGGATTAAGTCCCTGCTGACACGAAGCGGGCTCCTGTCACCGCTACAGTCCTCTGGGCTTTTCAGAGCTCAGTTTTATACCGGAAATTCTGGTATACCCGCTTGGTCAATTCGGCAGAACAGCCAGATATTCAGCATTATCTATCAATAGGCAATGCTTTCTTGATCTGCACCCTCTTTAAAACTACTGTATATAAAAACAGTGGAAGGAGTGCGGCTCATGCCCCGCCGTTCCGACATTCACGCCGCATTTGTGGCCGCAATACAGCTAAACCCCAAGGGCTACCGGTGCTTACGCACTGAAGACTTTATCCGCGAGTTGGCAAAAGTCCATTGGCATTTCAGCCGGGCCGACGCCAACGAGTGGATAGAGCGCTATCAGCCCGACTTCGCCGACAAGACTACAGACCTGAGCGAGAACCGCCTGTGGATCCTGCGCAATATGGGGAGGGTTCACTAATGGGCTTCGCCTCACCAGCTACCGACTATATAGAGCAGCGGGTTACGCCAGCCAGTGTCTGCATGACTCCCGACAGTCGCATCCTCGAGACGTCGGCGGGTTATGCGATCATCGTCCCGGTCACGCGCCCACAGCAGGGTGATGCGCTGTTGATTCTGTCCGGAGGTCGGACGCAGTTTGCGAAGCTTAGGGGTAAAGCGTTAATCACGGATGACGGCGAAGCGATCGAAGGTGATGCAGCTGAAGAGGCTGAGGTTATGAGGCGGGTGACGCACTTTATCAACAGCACTGATGCTGCGATATCTCCTGAGGCGGCATTGGCGCAGTTTTGAGACATATGTACGATAGAAAAATTACGAAGATTGGCAATAGATCTCTTTATATTTGCATTCAAATTTTGTTTATTATGTATTTACATAACGTAAATTTATAAAATTTAATAAAAACAACTCAGGTTGCTTATTTTTAAAGATGCATTTAATATATATGTTATAAATTGCAAAGCTCATTAAGGGATTCCCCAGTGAATATTGATAAAATGAAGATCCAGCATGCCGAGATTATCCATAAAATTAGCCGCCTCAGGGAGCTTAGCCGGGCGGGTGTGACGGCTCATGCGCAAGAAATCGCTCAAACCGTTATCAGTATGAGTTCTGTGATTAAAGTACACCTTTCTGCCGAAGATCAGTTTTTATATCCTTATCTGGAAAAGGTGAACGATCAAAAGCTAAAAACAATGAGCGTAAATTTTCAGCGCGAGATGGCTGATATTGTTGCCGAGTATGAAAAGTTTTCCCGTCGCTGGAATACGGCAAATAAGCTTATCAATTGTGACGAGGCATTTCGCCGCGACGCGAATGTAGTGTTGCGCAAGGTGCATGAACGAATGCAGCGCGAGGATCATAATTTTTATCCGCTGGTAGAGCAGCTTTAAAAAAGGGCGGCAATGGTTCATCCAATACGGGAATTTGGTTTCCCGTATCCAGAAAGGTATGAAAAGGACTTGGTAAAAGCTGGCACTACTCCGAAACTAACCACATATCGGATTCTTCAAACATTTCCTCCAGCATGCGGTTCAGCTTCTCCCGATCGCTTTTGCTGGCATCGCTGTTTAAGCCGTTCGCCTGCATCGGCTTAACCTTCACTTCTGCATCCGGAAAGATCCGGTGCACTCGCTTTGTTAACTCATTCAGAATTATTTCTCTGGCACCTGTTAATCCTTCAACATTCCGTTTGTCGTACACCAACTCAACGAACATACCGCCTCCAAAGCAACAATGATTTTGCACGCAATTTATACTGTTTATTTATACAGTGTCAACGGTTGGGCACGTAGCTTTTTAAGGAAGGTTTTTGGGGCATGTATGGGGCATAAATGCCAGTTTTGGGGCATGGTTGGGACATTTTAACTCATATGAACTTAACCGAATTTCATATGGAGGCGTCTTATAATGCACTGATTAACCTAAAGAAAACACATGCTCTTGGGCGTTCTTTAGTGATTTTAAAAATTACCGCGTCACGCAATTAAAGTGGCGGGCGTACTCTTCAAGACCCGTTATGCCCAGCCGCACCCATTTCGGGTGCGACCATTGGGGTAACCCCAGATAGATCATAGTGCGTTGATAATCTCTTCGGTGCTGCGTACCCGGCCAATACGCGGGAAGATATTGGTCATACTGCCGAGATGCTGCTCGGCCGAAGCTGCGCTGCAGGCATCTTCGGCGATCACCAGGTTAAAGCCCAGCTCCCAGGCGTTACGGGCGGTGGATTCGACGCCAATATTGGTGGCGATCCCACACAGAACGATCGTATCGATGCCGCGACGACGCAGCTGTAACTCAAGATCGGTGCCGTAAAACGCGCCCCACTGGCGCTTGGTCACTTCGATATCGCTCTCTTGCTTACCCAGTGACAGCGGGTAGTCCCACCAGTTTTCCGGCAGAGCATGGGCAGGGGCTTGTGCATCTACCGGCTGCTTCAGCGCCTCGGCGAAATCAGCGGACCAGCCCACGCGGACCATCACCACCGGCGAACCGCTGGTGCGGCATTTTTCCGCCAGACGAGCACTGCGGCTGACCACATCCTGAGCGGTATGCGGGCCACCGGCAAAGGGCAGGATCCCTTCCTGTAAATCAATCACCACAAGGGCGGTACGGGCAGCGTCGAGTGTGAACATGGTTTTTCCTGTTAAATAGTGAGCCATGCTAATACCTTACGCTGAGCCAGCCTGTTCCAGGTCTGATATTTTTGTTAAATTTTGTGAGAATATGCAAGATGCGAGCAGCAAACGCGCGCATGGCGCGCTTCTCTCTTATCGTCTGGCGGAATTTCCAGTATAATAGCCGCCTTTTTTCATCCAGTTTGACATACAAAAAGCTGCGACATAGTAGCCTGCGGCTAAGTTAAGGGATATCTCATGCGTACAGAATATTGCGGGCAGCTGCGTCAGTCCCACGTCGGACAGCAGGTGACCTTGTGTGGTTGGGTCAACCGTCGTCGTGATCTTGGCAGCCTTATCTTTATCGATATGCGCGACCGTGAAGGCATCGTGCAGGTGTTTTTCGATCCAGACCGCGCCGATGCGTTAAAGCTGGCAGCTGAACTGCGTAACGAGTTCTGCATCCAGGTGACCGGTACCGTGCGTGCGCGTGACGAGAAAAACATCAACAGCGACATGGCGACCGGCGAAATCGAAGTGCTGGCGACCGATCTGACCATCATCAACCGTTCAGAATCGCTGCCGCTGGACTCCAACCACATCAATACCGAAGAAGCGCGTCTGAAATTCCGCTACCTCGATCTGCGTCGCCCGGAAATGGCCCAGCGCCTGAAAACCCGTGCAAAAATCACCAGCCTGGTGCGCCGCTTTATGGACGATCACGGTTTCCTCGATATCGAAACCCCGATGCTGACCAAAGCGACCCCGGAAGGCGCGCGCGACTACCTCGTGCCATCCCGCGTTCATAAAGGCAAATTCTACGCGCTGCCGCAGTCTCCTCAGCTGTTCAAACAGCTGCTGATGATGTCCGGTTTCGATCGCTACTATCAGATCGTCAAATGCTTCCGTGACGAAGATCTGCGTGCTGACCGTCAGCCAGAATTTACCCAGATAGACGTCGAGACCTCCTTCATGACCGCCGGGCAGGTGCGTGAAGTGATGGAAGCGCTGGTGCGCAGCCTGTGGCTGGACGTGAAGGGTGTGGATCTGGGCGACTTCCCGATCATGACCTTCGCCGAAGCCGAGCGCCGCTACGGTTCCGACAAGCCAGACCTGCGTAACCCGATGGAGCTGGTGGACGTTGCCGACCTGCTGAAAGGCGTTGAGTTTGCGGTCTTCTCTGGCCCGGCTAACGATCCGAAAGGCCGCGTGGCTGCCCTGCGCGTACCGGGCGGTGCGAGCCTGAGCCGTAAGCAGATTGACGACTACGGTAACTTCATCAAGATTTATGGCGCGAAAGGCCTGGCTTACATCAAAGTCACCGAGCGCGCGAAAGGCATCGAAGGCATCACCAGCCCGGTGGCGAAATTCCTGAATGCTGAGATCGTCGAATCCATCCTGGCGCGCACCGAAGCCCAGGACGGCGACATGATCTTCTTCGGCGCAGACAACAAGAAAGTGGTTGCCGACGCGCTGGGCGCACTGCGTCTGAAGCTGGGTAAAGATCTGAACCTGACCGACGAAGCCAAATGGGCGCCGCTGTGGGTTATCGACTTCCCAATGTTTGAAGACGACGGCGAAGGCGGCCTGACCGCTATGCACCACCCGTTCACCTCGCCGAAAGATATGAGCGCGGCAGAGCTGAAAGCGGCGCCGGAAGAGGCCGTGGCGAACGCCTACGATATGGTCATCAACGGCTACGAAGTGGGTGGCGGTTCCGTGCGTATTCACAGCGGTGAAATGCAGCAGACCGTGTTTGGTATTCTGGGCATTAACGAACAAGAGCAGCGCGAGAAGTTTGGCTTCCTGCTGGACGCGCTGAAGTACGGTACTCCACCGCACGCGGGCCTGGCGTTTGGTCTGGATCGTCTGACCATGCTGCTGACCGGTACCGACAACATTCGTGATGTTATCGCCTTCCCGAAAACCACCGCCGCGGCCTGTCTGATGACCGAAGCGCCAAGCTTTGCTAACCCTGCCTCCTTAAGCGAGCTGGGTATCGAAGTGGTGAAAAAGGAAGAGAAAAACTGATATGGCATATAAGCTTCCCGTTTCCGTGTTAGTGATCATTTATGCAGAAGACACGAAGCGGGTGCTGATGTTGCAGCGACGCGACGATCCCGCCTTCTGGCAGTCGGTAACCGGCAGCCTGGAGGAGGGAGAAACCGCGTTGCAGGCCGCCGCGCGCGAAGTAAAGGAAGAGGTCACCATTGACGTTGCTCGCGAGCAACTGACCCTGAAGGACTGTCAGCGCACGGTGGAGTTTGAAATTTTTAGTCATTTACGTCATCGCTATGCGCCGGGGACTGAACGCAATACAGAATCCTGGTTCTGCCTTGCGCTTCCCCACGAACGGGAGATCGTGTTCACCGAACATTTGACCTACCGCTGGGTTAATGCGACCGAAGCCGCGGCGTTAACCAAGTCGTGGAGCAACCGGCAGGCGATTGAAGAATTTGTAATTAACGCCGCCTGAAAGGGCGCGCTCTTTGAGGATATTTTTATGGCAGGTCATAGTAAGTGGGCCAACACCAAACACCGCAAAGCGGCACAGGATGCCAAACGCGGTAAGATCTTTACCAAAATCATTCGTGAGCTGGTTACCGCAGCCCGTCTGGGTGGCGGCGATGCCGGTTCCAACCCGCGTCTGCGCGCAGCGATCGATAAAGCGCTGAGCAACAACATGACCCGTGACACCCTGAACCGTGCTATCGCCCGTGGCGTAGGCGGCGATGAAGACGCGAACATGGAAACCATCATTTATGAAGGTTACGGTCCTGGCGGTACGGCGGTCATGGTTGAGTGTCTGTCCGACAACCGTAACCGTACCGTGGCGGAAGTGCGTCATGCCTTCAGCAAAACCGGTGGCAACCTGGGTACCGACGGTTCCGTTGCCTACCTGTTCAGCAAAAAAGGCGTCATCTCCTTCGAGAAAGGCGACGAAGATGTGATCATGGAAGCGGCGCTGGAAGCGGGTGCTGAAGATGTGGTGACCTATGACGACGGCGCGATTGACGTCTATACCGCATGGGAAGAGATGGGCGCGGTGCGTGATGCACTGGAAGCCGCTGGCCTGAAAGCCGACGCGGCTGAAGTCTCCATGATCCCGTCCACCAAAGCGGATATGGATGCGGAAACCGCACCAAAACTGCTGCGTCTGATCGATATGCTCGAAGATTGCGACGATGTGCAGGAAGTCTACCACAACGGTGAAATCTCCGACGAGGTTGCGGCTACGCTGTAATGGCCCAACGTAAACCAATAACCGGAGCGGCGTGATGGCAATTATTCTCGGTATTGACCCGGGCTCACGCATCACCGGTTATGGCGTTATCCGTCAGGTCGGGCGACAGTTGACCTACCTGGGCAGTGGTTGTATCCGTACCAAAGTGGACGATCTGCCGTCGCGCCTGAAGCTGATCTATGCGGGCGTGACGGAGATCATCACCCAGTTCCAGCCGGACTATTTCGCCATTGAACAGGTATTTATGGCGAAAAACGCCGACTCGGCGCTGAAGCTTGGCCAGGCGCGCGGCGTGGCGATTGTCGCGGCGGTGAATCAGGATCTGCCGGTGTTTGAATACGCCGCACGGCAGGTTAAGCAGACCGTGGTGGGAATTGGCAGTGCGGAAAAAAGCCAGGTGCAGCACATGGTGCGTACCCTGCTTAAACTGCCCGCCAATCCGCAGGCGGATGCTGCCGATGCCCTGGCGATCGCCATTACCCATTGCCACATCAGCCAGAATGCGGTGCAGATGAGCGAATCGCGGCTCAATCTGGCGCGCGGTCGATTGCGCTAAATGTAAAAATCAGGCTGGATGTTTATCCAGCCTTTTTTTATTATGGCAGCGGTAACTTTTAGCCCTTAACGCAGGAGCGTCACGTGATAGGCAGACTCAGAGGCATCATTCTAGAAAAACAACCCCCGATAGTGCTGCTTGAGACCGGAGGCGTGGGCTATGAAGTCCATATGCCGATGACCTGTTTCTATGAATTGCCGGACGCGGGCAAGGAAGCGATCGTCTTTACCCACTTTGTGGTGCGTGAAGATGCCCAGCTGCTGTATGGCTTTAACAACAAGCAGGAGCGCACCCTGTTTAAAGAGCTGATTAAAACCAACGGCGTGGGGCCAAAACTGGCGCTGGCCATCCTCTCCGGGATGTCGGCTCCGCAGTTCGTTAACGCCGTAGAGCGTGAAGATCCCGCGGCTCTGGTTAAGCTCCCTGGCATCGGTAAGAAAACGGCCGAGCGCCTGATTGTCGAGATGAAAGATCGCTTTAAAGGTCTGCATGGCGATCTGTTTACCCCTGCCGCCGACCTGGTGCTGACCTCACCGGCTGGCCCGGCAACAGACGATGCGGAACAGGAAGCGGTTGCCGCGCTGGTGGCGCTGGGCTATAAACCTCAGGAAGCGAGCCGGATGATTAGCAAAGTGGCTAAACCGGACGCCACCAGTGAAACCCTGATTCGTGAAGCGCTGCGCGCCGCATTGTGAGGTAAAGGATGATTGAAGCAGACCGTCTGGTCTCGGCAGGCAGTGTTCAGACAGAAGATCTGGTGGACAGGGCGATCCGCCCGAAACTGCTTGATGAGTATATTGGCCAGCCACAGGTGCGTTCGCAGATGGAGATCTTTATCCAGGCGGCGAAACTTCGCGGCGATGCCCTCGATCACCTGTTGATTTTCGGCCCGCCGGGGCTCGGGAAAACGACCCTCGCAAATATCGTCGCCAATGAGATGGGCGTTAACCTGCGCACCACCTCCGGCCCGGTGCTGGAAAAGGCAGGGGATCTGGCGGCGATGCTGACCAACCTTGAACCCCACGACGTGCTGTTTATCGATGAGATCCACCGCCTGTCACCGGTGGTGGAAGAGGTGCTCTATCCGGCGATGGAAGATTACCAGCTGGATATCATGATTGGCGAAGGTCCGGCTGCGCGTTCGATTAAGATCGATCTGCCGCCTTTCACGCTGATTGGCGCCACCACCCGCGCCGGGTCGTTAACGTCACCGCTGCGCGATCGTTTCGGCATTGTGCAGCGTCTTGAGTTTTATCAGGTGCCCGATCTCCAGCATATCGTCAGCCGCAGCGCGCGCTTTATGGGGCTGGATATGAGCGAAGAGGGGGCCTTTGAAGTGGCGAAGCGTTCCCGCGGTACGCCACGTATCGCCAACCGGCTGCTGCGCAGGGTGCGTGATTTTGCCGAGGTGAAGCACGACGGCACGATTTCGCATGAGATCGCCGCCCAGGCGCTGGATATGCTGAACGTCGATGCTGAAGGGTTCGACTATATGGATCGCAAGCTGCTGCTGGCGGTGCTGGATAAATTCTTTGGCGGGCCGGTCGGGCTGGATAACCTGGCGGCGGCGATTGGCGAAGAGCGTGAGACCATTGAAGATGTGCTGGAGCCCTATCTGATCCAGCAGGGCTTTTTGCAGCGTACGCCGCGCGGGCGCATGGCGACGGTGCGGGCCTGGGATCACTTTGGCATTACGCCGCCGGAGATGCCGTAACCTCGGCGGAAGTTGCCGGATGGCGGCTGCGCCTTATCCGGCCTACAAAAGCGCGATCCTGTAGGCCCGGTAAGCGTAGCGCCACCGGGCAATTAATGACCTTAGCTGGCTGGTTTCTTCATCATGCTGAAGATAAACAGCACTGCCGCGCACAGCACGACCGACGGTCCGGCAGGGGTGTCGTAAAACGCCGAGAAGGTGAGCCCGCCGGTGACGGCAATCATCCCTACACCCACGGCTACACCGGCCATCTGCTCCGGGGTACGGGCAAAACGACGGGCGGTGGCGGCTGGGATAATCAGCAGTGAGGTGATGATCAGCGCCCCGACAAACTTCATCGCCACGCCAATGGTCAGGGCGGTGACCAGCATCAGCAGCAGCTTCACGCGCTGCAGCTTCACGCCATCTACAAAGGCTAAATCCGGGCTGATGGTCATAGCCAGCAGGTTACGCCACTGCCACAGCAGGATTGCGAGGACAATCACCACCCCGATGGCAATGGCGATCAGATCGTCAGGTGTCACCGCCAGCAGATCGCCAAACAGATAGGCCATTAGATCCACGCGGATATTGGACATCAGGCTGACCACCACCAGACCCAGCGACAGGGCGCTGTGGGCCATGATCCCAAGCAGCGTATCCACCGCCAGGTGCGGGCGCTTCTCCAGCCAGACCAGGCCGGCGGCCAGCAGCAGCGTAACCACAATCACCGCGTAGAATGGATTCACATCCAGCAGCAAACCAAACGCCACCCCCAGCAGGGAAGCGTGCGCCAGCGTATCGCCAAAGTAGGACATCCGGCGCCAGACAACAAACGAGCCCAGTGGACCCGCCGCGCAGGCGAGCATCATCCCGGCCAGCCAGCCGGGCAGTAAGAGTTCAATCATGAGTTACCGTTTCCCCGGCGAAGGACAATGCGTCCCTGCAAATCATGGCGGTGGTTGTGATGGTGGCGATAAATGCCCAGCTGTTCGGCACCGCGAGGACCAAACATCGAGATAAACTCCGGATGCATGGAGACCACTTCCGGCGTGCCGGAGCAGCAGATGTGATGGTTAAGACAAAGCACTTCGTCCGTTTTCGCCATGACCAGATGCAGGTCGTGCGACACCATCAGCACAGCGCAGTCCAGCTCTTTACGTAGCTGATCGATGAGGTCATACAGGGCAACCTGACCGTTGACATCCACGCCCTGAGTCGGCTCGTCGAGCACCAGCAGCTGCGGCTTATTCAGCAGGGCGCGGGCCAGCAGCACGCGCTGGGTTTCGCCGCCGGAGAGTTTTTGCAGGGGCGCGTCGATAAGATGCCCGGCCTGTACCCGCTTGAGCGCCGGAAGAATATCCTCTTTACGCGTATCGGGACGCAGACGCAGGAAACGGCTGACCGTCAGCGGCAGCGTGGCGTCCAGATGCAGTTTCTGAGGGACATAGCCAATACGTAGCTGCCGATCACGCTTGATCAGGCCCGCATCGGGTGCTACCAGGCCGAGTACAAGCCGCACCAGCGTTGATTTACCCGCGCCGTTGGGGCCGAGTAACGTCAGAATTTTGCCAGGCTTCAGATCCAGCGAAACGTCAGAGAGGACGCGGCGCTGGCCAAATGAAACCGAAATATTTTCGAGAGAAACCAAAGTCGTCATATCAATTTATGCTTGCAGAAGTCATCGAATGTTATAATATCACATTCCACATGTTCATTACGATGATTAGTCGCATTATGTTACAGAAAAATACGCTTCTTTTCGCAGCATTATCCGCTGCCCTTTGGGGTACCGCAGTACAAGATGTTAACGCCGCCGTTGTCGCTTCGCTTAAACCGCTCGGTTTTATCGCTTCCGCTATCGCAGATGGCGTCACCGAAACCCAGGTTTTATTGCCTGATGGCGCGTCAGAGCATGACTACTCCCTGCGCCCTTCGGACGTAAAACGTTTACAAAACGCGGACTTAGTTGTATGGATTGGCCCGGAGATGGAAGCCTTCATGCAGAAGTCAGCGAGTCAGTTGCCTGACGCTAAACAGGTTAACATCTCTGGCCTTGCAGGTGTGAAACCGCTTCTCATGAAAGGGGCGGATGATGACGAGCACGACCACGATCATGGCCACGGTGCCGAGGAAAAAGGTGACGAGCATCACCATCACGGTGACTACAACATGCACCTTTGGCTTTCACCAGAAATAGCGCGGCTGTCAGCGGTTGCAATCCATGAAAAATTAGTGGAACTTATGCCGCAAAGTCGAGCCAAACTAGACGCCAACCTGAAGGATTTTGAGGCACAACTTGCCGCAACCGACAAGCAGGTGGGTACCGAGCTCGCACCATTGAAAGGTAAGGGATATTTCGTTTTTCATGATGCCTATGGCTACTACGAAAAACACTACGGTCTTGCGCCGCTTGGCCACTTCACCGTGAATCCAGAAATTCAACCTGGTGCGCAGCGTTTACATGAAATCAGAACACAGTTGGTTGAGCAAAAAGCGACCTGCGTTTTTGCTGAGCCACAGTTCAGGCCAGCGGTCGTTGAAGCCGTGGCAAGGGGAACGTCCGTCCGTATGGGCACCCTTGACCCACTGGGAACCTCTATCCAGTTGAGCAAAGCGAGCTATTCACAGTTCCTCAGCCAACTGGCGAACCAGTATGCGAGCTGCCTGAAAGGAGATTAACGAGGAAGTGATTACGTGCAACAGATAGCCCGCTCTGTCGCCCTGGCATTTAACAATCTGCCCCGGCCCCACCGCGTCATGCTGGGGTCGCTTACAGTTCTCACCTTAGCGGTCGCCGTCTGGCGGCCCTTTGTATACCACCCAAATTCCGCGCCAGTTATCAGAACCATTGAGCTGGAAAAGAGTGAAATTCGCTCCCTGCTGCCGGAAGCCAGTGAACCTATCGACCAGGCCCCGCAGGAAGAAGAAGCGATTCCGCAGGATGAGCTTGATGAAAAGACCGAAGCCGAAGTGGGCGTACACGAATATGTCGTGTCAACGGGCGATACATTAAGCAGCGTTCTGAACCAGTACGGCATTGAAATGGGTGAAATCAGCCAGCTTGCTGCGTCTGATAAAGATCTGCGGAACCTGAAAATCGGTCAACAGCTCTCCTGGACCCTCACCGATAACGGTGACTTGCAGCGCCTGACCTGGGAAGTCTCCCGTCGTGAAACCCGTACTTACGATCGTACTGAAAACGGTTTCAAGATGAGCAGCGAAATGCAGCAGGGTGACTGGGTTAACAGCGCCATCAAAGGTACCTTAAGTGGCGGCAGTTTTGTTGCCAGCGCCCGTGATGCGGGGCTGACCAGCGGTGAAATCAGCTCGGTGATCAAAGCCATGCAGTGGCAGATGGACTTCCGTAAGCTGAAAAAAGGCGATTCGTTTTCGGTGCTGATGTCCCGCGAAATGCTGGACGGCAAGCGCGAGCAGAGCCAGCTGCTGGGCGTCCGTCTACGCACGGATGGTAAAGATTATTACGCCATCCGCGCCGAAGACGGTAAATTCTACGATCGTAACGGTACGGGTCTGGCGAAAGGCTTTTTACGCTTCCCGACGTCGAAACAGTTCCGCGTCTCTTCGAACTTTAACCCGCGTCGTCTGAATCCGGTCACTGGCCGTGTTGCGCCGCACCGTGGGGTGGATTTCGCCATGCCGCAGGGTACGCCGGTTCTGGCTGTCGGTGACGGCGAAGTGGTAATGGCAAAACGCAGCGGCGCGGCGGGCTATTATGTCGCCATACGTCACGGGCGCACCTACACCACGCGCTATATGCACCTGCGTAAGCTGCTGGTGAAGCCGGGCCAGAAAGTGAAACGTGGCGACCGTATTGCGCTGTCGGGCAATACCGGGCGTTCTACCGGCCCGCATCTGCACTATGAAGTGTGGATCAACCAGCAGGCGGTCAACCCGTTAACGGCGAAGCTGCCGCGCACCGAAGGGCTGACCGGTAAAGACCGCACCGATTATCTGGCGCAGGTCAAAGAGGTTATTCCCCAGCTGACCCTGAATTAATTCAGCAGCGTTAAAAGCCGGTGCACTCCTGCACCGGCTTTTTCTTTTGTGCGTTGCACATGGCCTCGCTAAACTATCTCATCACTCTTTAAAGCATCACCCGCCCTGGAAAAAGCATGGAAACCAAAAAGAACAATAGTGAATACATTCCTGAATTTGAGAAATCGTTTCGTCATCCGCGCTTCTGGGGCGCCTGGCTGGGTGTCTATGCGTTTGCAGGTATTGCGATGCTGCCGCCCGCCCTGCGCGATCCGCTGCTCGGCAAAGTGGGGCGCCTGGCGGGCAAACTGGGCAAAAGCGCCCGTCGTCGCGCCCAGATAAACCTGTTTTACTGCTTCCCGGAGAAGAGCGAGGCAGAACGCGAAGCCATCATTGATGAGATGTTTACTACCGCGCCGCAGGCGATGGCGATGATGGCTGAGCTGGCCTTACGCGGGCCGGAAAAAGTGACCAGCCGGGTCGACTGGAAGGGGCTGGAGATCGTCGAAGAGATGCGTCGCAACGACGAAAAGGTGATCTTCCTGGTGCCGCACGGCTGGGGCGTGGATATTCCGGCGATGCTGATGGCCTCGCAAGGGCAAAAAATGGCGGCGATGTTCCATAATCAGGGAAATAAGGTCTTTGATTATGTCTGGAACACCGTGCGTCGTCGCTTCGGCGGACGCCTGCATGCCCGTAACGACGGGATCAAACCCTTTATCAAGTCCGTACGCCAGGGCTACTGGGGCTACTATCTGCCGGACCAGGATCACGGGCCGGAACATAGCGAGTTTGTCGATTTCTTTGCCACCTATAAAGCGACGTTACCCGCCATTGGCCGCTTGATGAAGGTGTGTCAGGCGCGGGTGATCCCGTTATTCCCCATTTACGACGGCAAAACCCATCGCCTGACGATTGAAGTCCGCCCACCGATGGACGATCTGCTCACCGCGGACGACAACACTATTGCACGCCGGATGAACGAAGAGGTGGAGATTCTGGTGGGGCCCCACGCGGAGCAGTACACCTGGATCCTGAAACTGCTGAAGACGCGCAAGCCCGGCGAGAAAGAGCCCTATAAGCGTAAAGAGCTCTATCCGAAGAAATAAAAAATCCCCCGGAAACGGGGGATTTTTTTATTGCCCGGCGGCGCTGCGCTTGCACGGGCCTACGGACCTGTAGGCCGGGTAAGCGCAGCGCCACCCGGCGAAACCGTCGGATTATTCGACGGTCATCACGCGGGTGGTGTTGGTCGAGCCGATGGTGCTCATCACATCGCCCTGAGTGACGATAACGATATCGCCGGAGACAAGATAGCCTTTGTCGCGCAGCAGGTTCACGGCGTCGTTCGCCGCGGCCACACCGTCGTTATTGCTGTCGAAGAACACCGGCGTCACGCCGCGATAGAGCGCGGTCAGGTTCAGGGTGCGCTCATGACGGGACATGGCGAAGATCGGCAGGCCGGAGCTGATACGGGAGGTCATCAGCGCAGTACGGCCCGATTCGGTCATGGTGATGATCGCCGTCACGCCCTTCAGGTGGTTCGCCGCGTACATGGCGGACATCGCAATCGCTTCTTCGACGTTGTCGAACTGAATGTCCAGACGGTGTTTAGAAACGTTGATGCTTGGGATCTTCTCTGCACCCAGGCAGACGCGCGCCATTGCAGCCACGGTCTCCGCCGGGTACTGGCCGGCAGCGGTTTCCGCAGAGAGCATCACGGCATCGGTGCCGTCGAGGACGGCGTTCGCCACGTCCATCACTTCCGCACGGGTCGGCATTGGGTTGGTGATCATCGACTCCATCATCTGGGTTGCGGTGATCACGGAGCGGTTAAGCTGACGCGCACGGCGGATCAGCGCTTTCTGGATCCCGACCAGTTCCGGGTCGCCAATCTCAACGCCCAGGTCACCACGGGCAACCATCACCACATCAGACGCCAGGATGATATCGTCCATAGCATCCTGGCTGCAGACCGCTTCAGCACGTTCTACTTTCGCCACGATTTTGGCATCGCAGCCAGCGTCGCGCGCCAGACGGCGGGCATAGTTCAGATCTTCGCCACAGCGCGGGAAGGAGACGGCCAGATAATCCACGCCGATATCCGCGGCGGTGATGATGTCAGCTTTGTCTTTTTCGGTCAGGGCTTCAGCAGAGAGACCGCCGCCCAGCTTGTTGATGCCTTTGTTGTTGGAGAGCGGGCCGCCAACGGTCACTTCGGTGAAGACCTTCATGCCCTGAACGTCGAGCACCTTCAGCTGAACGCGACCATCGTCCAGCAGCAGGATATCGCCCGGCACCACGTCAGCGGGCAGGCCCTTGTAGTCGATGCCCACTTTCTCTTTATCGCCTTCGCCTTTGCTCAGGTTGGCATCCAGCAGGAACTTATCCCCGATATTGAGGAAAACTTTGCCTTCTTTGAAGGTGGATACACGGATTTTTGGACCCTGCAGATCACCGAGGATAGCGACATGACGTCCCAGTTTTGCCGCGATCTCACGGACCTTGTCTGCACGTAATTTATGATCTTCTGGCGTACCGTGAGAGAAGTTCATACGCACGACGTTGGCCCCTGCGGCGATAATTTTCTCAAGGTTATTATCGCGGTCAGTAGCCGGGCCTAAGGTGGTAACGATCTTGGTTCTGCGAAGCCTTCTGGACATGTAATACTCCGTTGTCTAAAACAACCTGGTGTTGCGTGAACGATGATTCGGCACGTTGTCCGTCTTTAATAGCAACAGCAAACTTACCGAATGCCGAAAAAAGTAACAACTTTGTAATTGAAATCAGGGAATGTCACCCTTGATGAACAATTCTTTATCAAAACGCGATTCCTTGAGCGCTTCTTTGACACGCTTCAAGTTATCTCTGAATTTCGCCCCGCGGCGCAGGGTAAAACCGGTCGCCAGCACATCGATGACGGTGAGCTGCGCCAGACGGGACACCATCGGCATGTAGATATCGGTGTCTTCCGGCACGTCGAGCGTGATCGCCAGCGTCGCTTCACGCGCCAGCGGCGTCCCGGTGGAGGTGAGGGCGATAACCATGGCATCGTTTTCACGCGCCAGCTGGGCCAGTTCGACCAGACTTTTGGTGCGGCCAGTATGTGATATCAGCACCACCACGTCATCTTCGTTACAATTCATACAGCTCATGCGTTGCAGCACGATGTCGTCGGAATAGATAACCGGGACGTTAAAGCGAAAAAATTTATTCATCGCATCGTGAGCGACAGCGGCGGAGGAACCGAGGCCAAAGAAAGCAATTTTCTTCGCCTGGGTCAGCAGATCGACAGCGCGGTTAACCGAGGTCATATCCAGCGACTGGCGAACCTGATCCAGCGTCGCCATGGCCGATTCGAAAATTTTGCCCGTATAGGCTTCCACGCTGTCGTCTTCATCGACATTGCGGTTCACATAGGGCGTACCGTTCGCCAGACTTTGCGCCAGATGCAGTTTAAAATCGGGAAATCCACGCGTCTCCATGCTGCGGCAGAACCGATTGACGGTCGGTTCACTGACCCCGGACTCCTGTGCCAGGGCGGCAATGCTGGAATGAATGGCCTGAGCGGGCGCGGCGAGAATTACTTCAGCCACTTTTCGCTCGGATTTGCTAAGGTGTTCCAGTTGAAACTGGATTTTTTCCAGCATGTTCATTATTAACACAGCGCTCATCGGTGGAAGCGATTTCATAAATGGGTGAAATCGCGATTCGAATTAGCAAGAATATACGCCTGTGATAGTCCGAAAAGGACAAACCATGGAAAAAATGTTGTTGTTTTTTTTCATTACTTGATCGCTGTCGGATTTTAGCAACGGCGTGACTGAGCAAAGTTTCACCAGTTTCATCGCCCTTACCTTCGCTGCTGCGCGCTCCGGGCGAAATATCGCCGTATCGCACGGGAGGATAAGCGCAAATGGTTTCGGGAATGACGTAAAAGCAGTAGAGTGCATTGTAATAAAATTACAACGATATTCTGGCAAAAGCACCAGGATATCCAACTGAGGAGAATGACATGGCGGTAACGCAAACAGCCCAGGCATGTGACCTGGTCATTTTCGGCGCGAAAGGCGATCTTGCACGCCGTAAATTGCTGCCTTCCCTGTATCAACTGGAAAAAGCGGGTCAAATCCACCCGGAGACCCGCATCCTGGGCGTGGGCCGTGCGGACTGGGATAAAGACGCGTATACCAAAGTCGTGCGCGAAGCCCTGGAAACTTTCATGAAAGAGAAAATCGATGAAAGTTTGTGGGACAAGCTGAGCGGACGTCTCGATTTCTGCAACCTCGACGTTAACGACACGTCGGCATTTGCCAACCTGAGCGCAATGCTCGATCAAAAAAATCGCGTCACCATTAACTACTTTGCCATGCCGCCAAGCACCTTCGGCGCCATCTGCAAAGGGCTGGGTGAAGCGAACCTCAACGCCAAACCTGCGCGCGTGGTGATGGAAAAACCGCTGGGCACCTCCCTTGCCACCTCCCGCGAAATCAACGACCAGGTTGGCGAGTACTTCGAAGAGTGCCAGGTTTACCGTATCGACCACTATCTGGGTAAAGAGACGGTGCTGAACCTGCTGGCGCTGCGCTTTGCGAACTCCCTGTTTGTGAATAACTGGGATAACCGCACCATCGATCACGTTGAGATCACGGTGGCAGAAGAGGTCGGCATTGAAGGGCGCTGGGGTTACTTCGACCAGGCCGGGCAGATGCGCGACATGATCCAGAACCACCTCCTGCAGGTGCTCTGTATGATCGCCATGTCTCCGCCGTCGGATCTCACTGCGGACAGCATCCGCGACGCGAAAGTGAAAGTATTGAAGTCACTGCGCCGTATCGACCGCTCCAACGTGCGTGAGAAGACGGTACGCGGCCAGTACACCGCCGGGTTTGCGCAGGGCAAAAAAGTGCCAGGCTATCTGGAAGAAGAGGGCGCGAACAAATCCAGCAACACCGAGACGTTTGTGGCGATCCGCGTGGACATTGATGACTGGCGCTGGGCGGGGGTTCCGTTCTACCTGCGTACCGGTAAACGTCTGCCCGCTAAATGCTCTGAAGTGGTTGTCTATTTCAAAAATCCAGAGCTGAACCTGTTCAAAGAGTCCTGGCAGGAGCTGCCGCAGAACAAACTGACCATCCGTCTGCAGCCGGACGAGGGCGTGGACATTCAGGTGCTGAACAAAGTGCCGGGCCTGGACCACAAACACAACCTCCAGACCACCAAACTGGATCTGAGCTACTCCGAAACCTTCAACCAGACCCATCTGGCGGATGCGTACGAACGTCTGCTGCTGGAAACCATGCGCGGTATCCAGGCGCTGTTCGTCCGTCGTGACGAAGTGGAAGAGGCGTGGAAGTGGGTCGACTCCATCACCGAAGCGTGGGCAGCGGATCAGGATGCACCGAAACCGTATCAGGCGGGCACCTGGGGACCGGTCGCCTCGGTGGCGATGATCACCCGTGATGGCCGTTCCTGGAACGAGTTTGAGTAAGGCTGACCGCTAATCCCTACGGGGTATTTTACCGGTAACATGATCTGGCTCAGACCAACGTGCAATTTTTAATCATTTAAGCCCCGGGTGGATTTCCACCCGGGGCTTTTTTTATTACACTGCCAGCAGCGATTTTGCCCCAGGGCTCCGGCAATCAAGCGTTTCAGCGATGTTATCGCCTGCTAAACACTTTGTTAATTCCAGAGCGCGGACAGATAAATGACAGGAGCTTCTATGAATTCGACATTGTTACGGGTAACACAGCGCATTATTGAGCGTTCGAAACAGACCCGTTCTGCCTACCTTGCGCGCATCCAGCAGGCGAAGTCCGATACGGTCCATCGATCGCAGCTGGCCTGCGGCAACCTGGCGCACGGTTTTGCCGCCTGTAAGCCGGAAGATAAAGCCTCGCTGAAAAGTATGCTGCGTAACAATATCGCGATCATCACCTCCTATAACGACATGCTCTCGGCACACCAGCCCTATGAGACCTACCCGGATATCATCCGCAAGGCGCTGCATCAGGCCAACGCGGTAGGCCAGGTAGCGGGAGGCGTGCCCGCCATGTGCGACGGCGTGACTCAGGGGCAGGATGGCATGGAGCTGTCGCTGCTGAGCCGCGAAGTGATCGCCATGTCCACGGCGGTTGGTCTGTCGCATAACATGTTTGACGGCGCGCTCTACCTCGGCGTGTGCGACAAGATTGTCCCGGGCCTGACCATGGCGGCGCTGTCGTTTGGTCATCTGCCTGCGCTGTTTGTGCCGTCAGGCCCAATGGCCAGTGGTCTCGCCAATAAAGAGAAAGTCCGTATTCGTCAGCTTTACGCCGAAGGCAAAGTTGACCGCATGGCGCTGCTGGAATCCGAGGCTGCCTCTTACCATGCACCGGGGACCTGTACCTTCTACGGCACCGCCAACACTAACCAGATGGTGGTGGAGTTTATGGGGATGCAGCTGCCGGGCTCGTCGTTCGTCCATCCGGATGCTCCGCTGCGCGAAGCGCTGACCGCGGCCGCTGCCCGTCAGGTGACCCGCCTGACCGGTAACGGCAACGAGTGGATGCCGCTCGGTAAAATGGTGGATGAAAAAGTGGTGGTGAACGGTATCGTGGCCCTGCTGGCGACGGGCGGTTCCACTAACCACACCATGCATATGGTGGCGATGGCGCGTGCCGCCGGGATCCAGATCAACTGGGATGATTTCTCCGATCTGTCTGAAGTGGTTCCGCTGTTGACCCGTCTTTACCCAAATGGTCCGGCCGATATCAACCACTTCCAGGCGGCGGGCGGTGTACCGGTGCTGATGCGCGAGCTGCTGAAGGGCGGCTTGCTGCATGAAGATGTCAACACTGTGGCCGGTTTCGGCCTGCAGCGTTACACCCTGGAGCCGTGGCTGAACGAGGGCGAGCTGGACTGGCGTGAAGGCGCCCAGGCCTCGCTGGATGACAGCGTCATCGCCACCTTCGACAAGCCTTTCTCCCACCACGGCGGCACCAAAGTACTGACCGGCAACCTGGGCCGGGCGGTGATGAAGACCTCCGCGGTGCCGGTGGAAAACCAGATCATTGAAGCCCCGGCAGTGGTTTTCGAAAGCCAGCATGATGTTCTGCCGGCTTTTGAAGCCGGTCTGCTGGACAAAGATTGCGTCGTTGTTGTCCGTCATCAGGGTCCAAAAGCGAACGGAATGCCAGAATTACATAAACTAATGCCGCCACTTGGTGTATTATTGGACCGCTGTTTCAAAATTGCATTAGTTACCGATGGACGCCTCTCCGGTGCATCGGGTAAAGTGCCTTCCGCTATTCATGTCACCCCGGAAGCTTACGACGGTGGACTGCTGGCGAAAGTGTACGATGGCGACATCATCCGCGTTAATGGTCAGACAGGCGAGTTGACCTTACTGGTGGATGAGGCGGTCCTGGCCGCACGTAAGCCGCATATTCCTGACCTGAGCGCATCGCGCGTGGGAACGGGACGCGAAATGTTCAGCGCGTTACGCGAGAACCTCTCGGGTGCAGAACAGGGCGCGACCTGTATTACGTTTTAAGACGACAAGAATTATCGATCTGGCGAGAGAAAAACTCTGATGAAAAACTGGAATACAAGTGCAGAAGCAATCCTGAAAACTGGCCCGGTAGTGCCGGTTATCGTGATCAATAAGCTGGAACACGCAGTCCCGATGGCGAAAGCGCTGGTTGCGGGCGGTGTACGCGTACTGGAAGTCACGCTGCGTACTGCCTGTGCAATGGATGCTATTCGCGCCATCGCCAAAGAAGTGCCGGAAGCGATCATCGGTGCGGGTACCGTACTGAATCCGCAGCAGCTGGCTGAGGTTACCGAAGCCGGTGCGCAGTTCGCCATCAGCCCGGGCCTGACCGAGCCTCTGCTGAAAGCCGCAACCGAAGGCTCCATTCCTCTGATCCCGGGCATCAGCACCGTGTCTGAACTGATGCTGGGTCTGGACTACGGTCTGCAGGAGTTCAAATTCTTCCCGGCGGAAGCGAACGGCGGCACCAAAGCGCTGCAGGCTATCGCAGGTCCGTTCGCGAACGTCCGTTTCTGCCCGACTGGCGGTATCTCTCCGGCGAACTACCGTGACTACCTGGCGCTGAAAAGCGTGCTGTGCATCGGTGGCTCCTGGCTGGTGCCGGCGGATGCCATGGAAGCGGGCGACTGGGATCGCATCACTAAGCTGGCGCGCGAAGCGGTAGAAGGCGCGCAGCAGTAAGATTCAGGTATTGTGCGCGTTTTTTGCCGGGTGGCGGTTTCGCCTTACCCGGCCTACGATAAACGTCAAATGCCATACAAAAACGGGCCAATCGGCCCGTTTTTTTTATCCTGCTACCTGCACGCTGGCGGCCGCGGTTTTCGCCCGCTCAACGGCCTCTTCCACGCTGTCGCCCGTCGCCAGCGCCACGCCCAGACGACGCGAGCCGTCAATTTCTGGCTTACCAAACAGACGCAGCTGCAGGCCAGCGCCCACCGCGGCATCGACATTATCGAAAGTGACGTTCTGGCTGGTCAGCTGCGGGAGGATCACCGCCGACGCTGCCGGGCCATACTGACGCACGCCGCCAACCGGCAGACCAAGGAAAGCGCGAACGTGCAGGGCAAACTCGGAGAGATCCTGCGAAATTAAGGTCACCATACCGGTGTCGTGCGGGCGAGGGGAGACCTCGCTGAAGATGACCTCGTCGCCGCAGACGAACAGCTCCACGCCAAACAGCCCATGGCCGCCCAGCGCCAGCACCACTTTACGGGAGATCTCTTCGGCGCGCGCCCGGGCCAGCGGGCTCATCTGCTGCGGCTGCCAGGATTCACGGTAGTCGCCATCTTCCTGGCGATGACCAATCGGATCGCAGAAGTGGACCCCATCCACGGCGCTGACGGTCAGCAGGGTGATCTCAAAGTCAAACTGCACCACACCCTCGACGATCACGCGTCCGGCTCCGGCGCGCCCTCCCTGTTGGGCGTAATCCCAGGCGTTATCCAGCTGTTCGGCGCTGCGCACAAAGCTCTGTCCTTTACCGGAGGAGCTCATCACCGGTTTAATGATGCACGGGTAGCCAATGTCAGCGACAGCCTGCAAAAAATCATCTTTGCTGTCGGCGAAACGATAGCGTGAGGTGGGCAGGGAGAGCTCTTCCGCCGCCAGACGCCGGATACCCTCCCGGTTCATGGTCAGCTTCGCAGCGCGGGCGCAGGGCACCACGCGCTGGCCTTCGGCTTCCAGCGCCAGTAGGGTATCGGTGGCGATGGCTTCGATTTCCGGCACCACGAAGTGCGGTTTTTCTTCATTGATCAGGGCGCGCAGGGCATCGCCGTCGAGCATATTAATGACGTGGGCACGATGCGCAACGTGCATCGCTGGCGCATCGGCATAACGATCAACGGCGATCACTTCGATACCTAAACGCTGGCACTCAATGGCCACCTCTTTACCCAGTTCACCTGAGCCCAGCAGCATCACACGCGTTGCTGCCGGACGCAGCGCAGTTCCTAAACGAGTCATAATGATTCCCCTGAAAAAGTTGCGCGCAGTATAAACGAAAACGTTTGCGTCTGTCTTGTGTTGCGAAAATCTGTCGCGCTGACGGAGGTTTATTTGCATCGCGGCATTTTTCGACCATGCTTTTGTTGAACCAAAACAGGAGAGCATGATGAAAAAAACAGGGGTAGCGATAGCACTGCTGGCCGCCAGCCTGACGGCGCAGGCCGCAGAGGAGAAAACCGTGAAATTTCCCACCTGCGAAGGGCAGAATGCCGAAGGTATTGCCGCCAGCGTGAAGCGGGATTATCTGCAAAACCGCATCGTGCGCTGGGCGGACGATCAGAAAACCCTGGGACAGGCCGATCCGGTGGCCTGGATCAACCCTAAGCAGGTGAAAGGCGAGAAAGATCGCTGGACGGTACCGCTGACGGTGCGAGGCAAAAACACCGATATCCATTATCAGGTGAAGATCGACTGTAAAGCGGGTAGCGCGCAGTATCAGTCGTCGAAGAGGTGAATTTTCGCTTCTTTTGTCGCCATAGACATTTCCTGACATCCCCTCGCTTACGCTGTGAAATTCATCCACCGTTAAGTGAGGGTAAACATGTCAAACTGGCTGAATCAATTACAGTCTCTGCTCGGGCAGAAAGGGTCGTCATCCGGTGAAGGCCTGAGCAAACTGCTGACGCCGGGTGCGCTTGGCGGCCTGGCCGGATTACTGGTAGCGAATAAATCCTCGCGTAAATTACTGAGCAAATATGGCACCGGCGCGCTGCTTGCCGGGGGCGGTGCCGTTGCCGGTACCGTGCTCTGGAACAAGTACAAAGAGAAGATTCGCAGCGCGCATCAGGGCGAGCCGCAGTTTGGCCAGCAGGCGTCGCCGCTGGACGTGCGCAGCGAAAGGCTGATCCTGGCGCTGGTCTTTGCCGCAAAGAGTGACGGGCACATCGACGATAAAGAGCGGGCGGCCATCGAGCAGCAGTTGCGCGAAGCGGGCGTGGAAGAACAGGGCAGGGCGCTGGTGGCACGTGCTATCGAGGAGCCGCTCGATCCTGCACGTCTGGCCCAGGGGATCCAGAATGAAGAGGAGGCTCTCGAACTTTACTTCCTGAGCTGTGCGGCTATCGATATCGATCACTTTATGGAGCGCAGCTATCTTAATGCGCTGGGCGATGCGCTGAAAATCCCGGCAGACGTGCGGGAAGGGATCGAGCAGGATATTCGCCAGCAAAAACAAGCGCTCCCCGGCTAGTTTTTTACGCCTTGCGGAGCCGTTTCGCTTGCATCGTGCGCATGTTTTGCCAACCTTATAGGGTGTTAAACGTAGAAGAATCATAACGCCATGCCACCTAAAGCCCAACGCATACCGCACGCTCTCACCATGCACGGTGACACGCGTATCGACAACTATTACTGGTTGCGCGACGATACCCGCTCCAAGCCGGAGGTGCTGGACTACCTCCACGAGGAAAACGACTATGGCCGAAGGATCATGGCGACGCAGCAGGCGCTGCAGGATCGTCTGCTCAGCGAAATGGTTGAGCGCGTCCCGCAGCGTGACGTCTCGGCCCCCTGGAGTCGAAATGGCTATCGTTACCGGCACATTTATGAGCCCGGAAACGAATATGCCATCTACCAGCGCCAGTCGGTACTTTGCGCCGAGTGGGAAGAGTGGGAGACGCTGCTGGACGCCAACCAGCGTGCGGCGCACAGCGAGTTTTATACCCTGGGCGGCATGGCGGTATCGCCGGATAACGCCATCATGGCGCTGGCGGAAGATTACCTCTCCCGACGACAGTATGGTTTGCGTTTCCGCAATCTGGAGACCGGCAACTGGTATCCGGAGATGCTCGATAACGTTTCACCCGACTTTATCTGGGCCAACGACTCTGAAACCGTCTACTACATTAAAAAGCACGCCACTACCCTGCATCCTTATCAGGTCTGGCGGCATACGGTCGGTACTTCATCGAGAAGTGATGAACTGGTATATGAGGAGAAAGACGAAACCTTTTACGTCAGCCTGCATAAAACCACCTCCAAACACTATGTGATTATTTTTCTCGCCAGCGCCACCACTACTGAGGTGCTGCTGCTTGACCCCGAGCTGCCGGACGCTCAGCCGCTGTGCTTTATGCCGCGTCGCAAGGATCATGAGTACAGCCTCGATCACTTCCAGCACACCTTCTATTTGCGCTCCAACCGGGAGGGGAAAAACTTTGGCCTCTACAAGACCAAGGTACGAGATGAACGCAAATGGGAAGTGCTGATCCCGCCGCGGGATCAGGTGATGCTGGAAGGCTTCACCCTCTTTACCGACTGGCTGGTGGTTGAAGAGCGCCAGCGCGGGCTCACCAGCCTGCGGCAAATCAACCGTAAAACCCGCGAAGTGATTGGCATCGCCTTCGACGATCCCGCCTATGTCACCTGGATTGGCTATAACCCCGAGCCGGAAACGTCGCGCCTGCGTTACGGTTACTCCTCCATGACCACCCCGGACACCCTGTTTGAACTGGACATGGACACCGGGCAGCGCCGGGTGCTGAAGCAGGCTGAGGTGAAAGGGTTTAATGCCGATCTTTATCGCAGCGAGCACGTATGGATTGTCGCCCGCGACGGCACCGAAGTGCCCGTCTCGCTGGTCTATCACAAGCACCATTTTCGCAAAGGTAAAAACCCGATCCTCATCTACGGCTATGGCTCGTATGGCTCCAGTATTGACGCGGATTTCAGCGGTAGCCGCCTGAGCCTGCTCGACCGGGGGTTTGTCTTCGCCATCGCCCATATCCGCGGCGGCGGCGAGCTGGGGCAAAAATGGTACGAAGATGGCAAATTCCTGAAAAAGAAAAACACCTTCAATGACTACCTGGATGTCTGCGAGGGACTGCTGGAGCTGGGCTATGGCGATCGCAAACAGTGCTTTGCCATGGGCGGCAGCGCGGGCGGCATGCTGATGGGCACCGTGATTAACGAACGTCCAGGACTCTTTAAAGGGGTGATAGCGCAGGTGCCCTTTGTGGATGTCCTGACCACCATGCTGGACGAATCTATCCCGCTGACCATTGGTGAATATGAAGAGTGGGGCAATCCCCAGGATGAGACCTACTATCGCTACATGAAAGGTTACAGCCCCTACGATAACGTTGGCGCGAAAGCCTATCCTCACATGCTGGTTACCACCGGTTTACATGACTCCCAGGTTCAGTACTGGGAGCCAGCGAAGTGGGTGGCGAAGCTGCGGGAAATGAAGACCGACAATAATTTACTGCTGCTCTGCACCGATATGGATGCCGGGCACGGCGGGAAATCCGGTCGCTTCAAATCCTACGAAGGGGTGGCCCTGGAGTATGCCTTTCTGGTTGGCCTGGCCCAGGAGACGTTAACCAGCCAGGCGGCAGAGGTCGATCAGGATCCGCCCAGATAGTGCTTCAGCGTCAGACGCAGCTCGGGACTCATCCTGTCGAGGTTATTGTACAGCCAACGGAGATAGCCCGGATCCTTGTCTGCCACTTCCGCCACCGCTTTGCCGCGGTATTTGCCGAAGGTAAAGGTGGTCAGCAGCGCCGGGCGTCCGGTGATGTCGGCCATCTCATCCGGCGTCCAGCCGGTGGTGTTCATGATATCGATCAGCAACGCGGCGGTGATGTAGCAGTCATACAGGGCCCGGTGGTGGTGCAGCCCTTCCGGCGTCCGGACGCTCAGTTTGCGCGATTTGTAGAGCGCCATATTGCTGTATTTAATGCCCGGCCATAAGCGCCGCGCCAGCTTCATGGTGCAGATCCACTCCCCGGGCATCTCGGGCAGTACACGGCGATCGAAGCTGGCATTGTGCGCCACATACCAGGCGCTCCCGTGGTACTGCGGGATCACCTCTTCAATCCAGGGTTTATCGGCGACCATCGCCTCGGTGATGCGGTGGATAGCCATCGCCTGCGGGCTGATGGGGCGATCCGGACGTACCAGATGGCTGCGTGGATTGACGATCTGCCCGTTCACAACGTCGACAGATGCCACTTCCACAATCCCCCCCTGCAGGTCACAGGTTTCGGTGTCGATGACACGTAGCATGGCTCTCTCCTGGCCGTAAAAGGCTTAGCGTAATGGAATGATATCACCTTGCCAACCCTGCTCAACAAAGCGCCCGGTCAATAATAGCTCACCCCGATCGGCGCGGACGATTAATTGCCCACGGGCATCCCACAGCGCGCTCCCGCCATCACGGTTCGCCATCAATACGGCGATAGCATAGCGATGGGCAAAACGCTGTAGCTGGGAAAAGGTGGCTGACCAGCCTGTTTCACTTACCGCCATGCCGCGGGTAAACAGGGCGGCATCGGGAGCGATATTGGGCAAATCGGGGTGAGAATCAACGATACTCAGACCACCATGCCTGCTCTCCAGGCAGGCCCCTGCGCCATGGGGATAAAGGGCGGCATCAGGCTGGTCCGGGGTAAACCAGGCCAGGCCAGGCTGGCGCTCTCCCCTCACTTCTACGGTCGTTCCGGCAATCACCGAGACGTTATGGGCGCAGGCGGCATCAACAAGCGGCGCCAGCTGATGGCTGTCGGGCGGGGCAGGAAGCTGGCCATCGGGCAGGGCAGGGCCCGTTAAAGAGAGCTCCGGGAAAAGCACTAAATTGCACTCAAGCTTCGAGGCGGCGGAGATAAAACGCAGGTGATGCGCGATGTGTTCATCAACGCGGTGATGGTTCAGGCGGTACTGTGCGGCAGCAATATTCCAGTGAGACATCGTGATTTCCTTATACACCGAGTCGCAGAGATTCATAAAGTCCATGAATATAACATGGATTTCTATCCTGGCATAAACGGTGTAAGGAAATGTAACGCTGGTTAAGCTTACTTAACTTTTGGCTCCCACGGCAGGCGTGAGAGGTTGACGGAGTTTAATCGATGGGCAATCAGGCGCTCCCGAAACCAGTCACGCAGGTGCGACGGTTGCTCACGCTCCACCACTTCGGCGATCACCGGCATGTTATAGCGCTCTTTGAACGCCACACCTGCGGCCGCCAAATCAACATTCACTTTGTCCATCTCCTCCTGGGGGAGGGTGGCGAGATTAATATGCATTACCGTCTCCTTCATTTGCGGGCCAACGTTACCCAAACGGCGGGGCGTTGACAAGCCCGGGCAGGATGATCCTCGACTGGACCATTATACAGCGTTATCCTCTGGTAATCAGGCATAACAAAAAGGAATATATGTGATGACTAAACACCTTACCTGCACCCTGACGTTGCTGCTGGCGACGCTCACGACACCCATTGTTTTTGCTCATGCTCATTTACAGCATCAATATCCCGCGGCAGACGCTGCTGTAGATGCGGCGCCTCAGGCGTTGACCCTGAACTTCTCCGAGGGGATCGAACCCCGTTTTAGCGGCGTCACCCTCACCGATGATAAACAGCAGCCCGTCGCACTCGGGGCGGTAAAACGCAACGAGAAAGACCCGACCCAGCTGATCGTGCCGATGACCTCTTCACTGACGGCGGGTACTTATCAGGTGAAGTGGCATGTGGTCTCCGTAGATGGTCATAAGACCGAGGGCAGCTATCGTTTTAGCGTGAAGTAAGATGCTGGCGTTCTGCTACGTTACGCTGCGCTTCGCGCATTTTGCTGCCCTGATGGTGCTGTTTGGCAATGCCCTGTACGGTGCATGGCTGGCGCCCGTTGCGCTGCGGCGGCTGATGGTGCGTCGCTTTCGCGGCCAGCAAAAAAAAATCGCGTTTATCAGCCTGCTCGCGGCGCTGATGATGCTGGCGCTACAGGGCGGGATGATGGGTAACGGCTGGCCAGATGTGGTCAGCCCATCTATCTGGCAGGCGGTACTCACGACCCATTTTGGACGGATCTGGTTATGGCAGATGATCCTGGCCCTGATTACACTCTGGGTCGCCTGGATGCAGCCGGGAAAAACCATGCTGCTGATGCTGTTCTTTACCGCTGCGCAGTTTTTCCTGCTGGCAGGAACCGGGCATGCGGCGTTGCATGATGGGATAACGGGCCTGATGCAGCGCAGCAACCATGGCCTGCATCTTTTATGTGCCGCAGGCTGGCTGGGGGGCCTGCCGCCGCTGCTGTTTTGCCTGCGCCTGTCCCGTGGACGCTGGCGGCGAGCCGCCGTTCACACCATGATGCGCTTCTCGCGCTACGGGCATCTGGCGGTGGCGGGGGTGCTCCTCACCGGAATGGCAAATATTGTACTGATCCAGGGGTGGGTGCTGCCGTGGCACTCGGCCTGGGGGAAAATGCTGTTGGTGAAATGTGCGCTGGTGGTAATGATGGTGGTAATTGCCCTGGTGAATCGGTATGTTCTGGTGCCGCGGTTTCGTTCTGGCGACGGACGCGAGCAACGCTATTTTATCAGGATGACGCAGAGTGAGGTTGTGCTGGGGGCGCTGGTGCTGGCGGCAGTCAGCCTGTTCGCGACCTGGGAACCCTTCTGACGAGGTGGAATACAATGAAAAAAACAGTACTTTCTTTCTTATTGCTGGCCTGCTCCGGCGCGGCACTGGCAGCTCCGCAGGTGATCACCGTCAGCCGGTTCGAAGTGGGTAAAGACAAATGGGCGTTCAACCGTGAAGAGGTGATGCTGACCTGCCGTCCGGGACACGCGCTCTATGCCATTAACCCCAGCACCCTGGTGCAGTATCCCCTGAACGACGTGGCGCAGCAGCAGGTCGACAGCGGTAAAAGCAACGGCCAGCCCATCTCGGTTATTCAGATTGACGATCCGGCAAACCCGGGGCAAAAGATGAGCCTGGCGCCATTTATCGAGCGCGCGAAGACGCTCTGCTAGCTTCCCGCTTCCAATAAAAAAACCGCAGGCTTCTCTTCGGAAGCATTGCGGTTTTTATGTTTAAGGAGAGACTAACGCTTTTTTTCAGGCCACTTTTGCTGCGGACTGGAAAACCTGGCGTCGTCATCTATTCTTAAAGTGCAAGGCGACTTAGCCTGCATTAATGCCAACTTTTAGCGCACGGCTCTCTCCCAAGAGCCATTTCCCTGGACCGAATACAGGAATCGTATTCGGTCTCTTTTTATGTCTTTGTTTTCTATAGGTTTTTTCGGCGTCCTCACGAAATCCCACGAAAATTACTCGAAATGTCCATATCCTGTTTAAACCATAACATACTCTGCACCGCGTGCGTCCAGGTATTTTTTTGTCATGGCGATATTTTTGTGACCAAGTAATCTCTGGGTAAATTCCTCTCCGCGCTCTCTTTCATACATTCTGGTCGCCAAGCTCCTGATCTCATGGTACGGGGGAGGGTTAGGGCCAAATTTTAAGGCAGTCGCATCACGAACGTCTGCAAAAGCCTGGGTTAATCCATCTGGAGTTAATGGACCCGGTTTTCTGCCTCCCCGCCGTACGGGAGAATAGATCATAAAATCTGATGGATTATTCACCTTACACCGCTCGATCACTTCTCCCAACTCCAGCCCTACTGCTTCTAGTCTCAGATCGAGTGGAAGCGCCAGCTTGTGCCCGGTCTTTTCCTGAGTAATAAACAATCTCCCGTTTTTTACATCACTGAACCGGAAAAGCGTAATATCTTCGCGGCGCTGTCCAGACACCAGAGCAAGATCGCACGCATTGGGCAGCCATTCCGAATGTGTGAGAGCCGCTTCTCTTATCGCCAGGAAATGCTCGAGCAGTAAACGCTCTCGTTTAACCTTCGGCGTCGGCGTTCGTGTCGGTTCCGCCGGGTTCCTTTCTATATGTCCCTCCACGATTGCCTCCCTGAATATGTCCAGGAGTACCGAACGCAAACCGGCTGCCATGCTCTTCTTGTCGCAGAGGATGTATGACTCCAGAAAATTCGAGATGTCTTTAGTGCTGACTGACGAAAGTGGCGTGCGGCCAAACTCATCATTAATAGTGGCGATCTGGTTTCGCCTGACCTTCATCGTATTCGGCTTTAGCTCTCTTCGTTCCAGAATCACCTCGTAACGCTCAAGCCACGCCGACACAGTAAAAGTAGGCGCGTCTTTAATACGGTCCAGAAGGGAGGACGGAAGGTAATTCTGGTCGATATAGTTGTTGGCTTCGATCGCCTGGGCGACGGCGTCTTTTCTGTCGATCCGGCCAAGAGAAATTTCCTGGCCGGTTGTCGGATTTCGCCAGCTATAAAGCCTGTCTCTTTTGCGATAGGTCAGGTTACGGGGCAGATTAGCGTCGTAACGAACTGGCCTTTTCGCCATGAGTCAGTCTCTCCAGTAAGGTGCCGCCAGCTGGCAGCTTCAGGTGTTTCGGTTTTTGCCGCAGGTTCTTTTTGCTCGGATCCACATAGGTGGCGTCTTGCTGAACCTTATATTCTTTTCCGTGCAGTTCGGGCGCAGGGTAAATGCGGCCCTCTCGTGCCCAGCGGCGCAGAGTGGAAAGGGAAGGCGGCTTTGAATAAGTCAGGTCTGCCCATTCCAGTAAATTTAGAAGCTTGGCCATATAACCTCCTGCTTCCGACAACTCATTATAAAGTTGCCGGAAAAGTGTTTGTGATATTTCTATATCAGGCGATCTGCCCGGGTAAGGATCGCAGGCGGCGCATGCCGGTCATTGCCGTGGCCACGTAGCTCGCTTTCCGGTTCACCACCTCCACCCAGACCTTCACTCCTTCCACCCGTACCGTGTACGTCTCTTTCATCCGGCTGCGCCCGTAGTTTCCGTATCGCTCTTGATGGGCCGCCAGGGCGATTTCGCAGGCCTGACGCGCCAGCGGTGACTGTGTGCTGCGGTTGATTAATCGCATAATTTCTCTACCGGGAGGGCGAACCCTCCCGCCTCCCTTAGGCCACGTATTCCGGTTTCATATCTGCCAGGGTGATGCTGAACTTATCGTGCAGCTCGTCGCCCAGATGACGTTTTGCCGACGCCAGCACGCGTTCAGCTTCTTCGAAGCGCTCGGCACCATCCGGTTCGCCGGGCTGCGGCAGGGAGTTGATCGCTGCCTCGACCCTGTTATATGCATCCACCAGGTGATAACGCTTCACGGCCTTGTTTTTCAGCTCGGTGTACAGGGCCGAACCCAGCGTGTTCTTGGCAGTTTCGATATCGGCCCGAACTGCTTTGGCGTTATCTACGTCCTGCGCGGCCTCAATGCGATCCCGGAAATCATCAGCCATAGCGTCAATGTTGGTGGCTGATTCCTGCGCGCTGAGGGTGGTTGTTACGCTGTCACCTTTGATATCAGCCAGGCTCACGCGCTGGACTGGGGCCGGATTGATCTCTTTCTCGGTGCGCTGCTCGACTTCATCCGGGGTATACACGCCAAGTACGACCGCAGGGCAGTACAGGCGCGCCCAGTATTTGAGGGCCAGATATGCGATCTGCTGCTTAGGATTCGAAATCCACAGGGGAGAATTACGCGTAATCACGCTGGACAGGAATACCGGTTCGCCCCAGGTGATCTCACTCTCACCGCGAATGACAGCCCCCACACGAACAGACAGGCCTTGCTCGTCAGCACTGGTCCAGCCGCGTACCATTTCTTTTTTGTCGTACGTACCGCCGCCTTTCGCTGGCTTCTTAACGATCTCTTCGCGCATGCTGGCGCATTTCGACCAATCGCCCTCGTACTCATAGTGGAAGCGGCCCACAATGGCGTTTGAACTGGAGATCACCGCGTTTACCAGCTGCGCCTCGTAGCCCAGCACGCCGTTGACCAGGTGCGTTTTCTGCGCCACCGCGTACGGGTTCATCCCCCACTGCATAGCCTGCATGACGATCGCCATACAGTCGGCGGGATTGCCACGAAGGTGCTCAGGAACGGTGACGGCGGACTGCGCCATTAATCCGGCGAACGCCTGGAGCTGCCCCAGCGCCTGCACGTTAAAAATGGAATTAGTAGCAGAGATAGTGTTTGGAGCTTGCTGCTCCGCGGTTACGATATTCATGTTTTCCATCGTCATTCCCCTTATGCCTGAGTACGCAGCGCTTCAAGGCGGCGCAGGTCGAAGTCGTTCAGTTCGTCGGTGTAGTCTTCGGTGATCGGCGCTGGCCACACGCCAGTGTCGAACGCGTTTGCGATGCGGTTCATCGTCTGGCGATACTCGAGCATGCCCAGCTCAATCAGCTCTTCGCTGGCTTCAACAATGGCGATCCAGTGGTAGCCCTCGTCTTTGTTGACGAAAATCCAGAAGAACTGGTCCAGGGCAGCGGTCTGCATGTACATGGCAGCGCTAAGGTGATAATCGCGGTCGATGATTTCCCTGTGCAGGCGGGCGCGCAGGCCGGACTGCTTGACGTTCCACATGCTGATGGTTTTCAGGTCAGCGCCCACACGTACCGCCTCGATGTCAATTTCCAGATCCGGGCGTACGCGGATTTCCAGCCCGGTCTCTTCGTCGATACCGAAGTAGCTCGTCTCAACAGCGCGATCAGGGTGCAGCAGCAGTTTCCCGGCGGTCGGGTGCTCACGAAGCGCTTTCTGAATGGCCAGCGCCGTTTGCATCTGCTGTTGGGTCACCAGAATCTTGTCGCTCGGATTGTCGCGCCACGCATCCAGTAGTTCGTCAGCAAACACAGCATCCGGCTTAACGGACTTCACCGCCTGAATCATCTCTGCTTTGGTGCCGGACACTTTCAGCGGTGCCGGTTTCTGAGCTTCCTGCGCCACCAGGTCAGGATTGATGAGCGCCAGTTGCTCCAGCAACGCGTCACGGCTGCCGCTGGTTTTCACCGGTGCAGGCAGGGTGGCGTTGTACTCTTTGATGCAGGCCTTCATCGCGACAGCAGTCTGTTTCTGGTCTTGCTCGATACGCTGGAACTCAGCTGGTAGCGTCATATAGCTCTGCGCTGTTTCTTCCAGGCTGCCGCCCATCGGCACCTGCGCGGGCAGGGTGGCGTTGTGCTCTTCCAGCAGCGATTTGATATCATCAGCGCTCAGCAGCGCCGGCAGGCTGGCGTTGTGTTCGTCGATAAAGGCGCGCAGGGTCGCCACAGTGGTGAATGCTCCCTCCGGGATCACGGGCTCCACGCTGAACTCTTCATCGAGGTTTTCCGGCTGCAGCGCCAGCGCATGCACCAGGTTGCCCATATCCAGCACTTTGGAACCTTCGCGCGGGATGGTTTTAGCAACGTGGCGCGCGTTGAAGTACATCAGGCTGACCCGGGCATCCTTCACCTGGGTGCTGCTGATCCCGTTCGCCGCGTGATACACGTTATTCGGCAGACCTTCATAGCGGCCAGGTTCGAAGTAGGCAGGATATTCGGATTCTGGTTCGGCCTGATGCGTTTCTGGCTCGCTCTGATTCACTTTTGGCTCGTTTTGATGCGCAGAATCCTCATTCTGATGCGCATTTTCCGTTTTCTGGTTTACATCCGCCTCGTCATGGTTTGCCAGGGTCGGCGCCGCGGCGGCAAGAATCTCTGCCGGGCTCAGGGCATCTGTTTGCGGATCAGTTGCATCAGCGCTTTCGCCTGATTGAACCGGATTACCAGCTTCTCCTTCCGCCGGGTCAGTCTCTTCCATCTGCACATCGCTGGTGGTCTCCTCATTAACCGGTGAACGGTCATCATTTTCTGGTTGTTTTTCGTTCATCAGGCCTTCGATGGAGAACATGCCGCCACCGAGGTTTTCGACCTGCGGCTGGCTGGCGGCGGTCAGGTTCTCTTTAACCCACTTCGGATCGGCTGGGTCGCTGATGCCTTCCACGAATTCGCCGCGGTCGGCCGCCAGTTGCCCATCAACAAATTGGCTATCAATTTCAGGTTCAACTGGTGCAGGTAGTGGCAGCAATTCAACGGCAGCATTAAATTCAGCCGTCATTGTCCGGTTCACGAACTCCAGATGCGCAGCAGGAGTCAGGTGGATATTCTCCGGCGCGATGCGTACCAAGTTGAAGATAGCCGCGCGGTTCACTGCCAGAACGCCAGGCTGATTGCGCAGGATTTTGCTCCACGATTTCCATGGTTCTTCTTTGGTCGCGACAATCTCTTTTGCGCGACGCAAAACACTGGAAGGGATTTCAAAGTGGTGAAAATCCATCGGCAGCAGGGCGCAGGCGATCTCCAAATCGAGAGTATCCAGGGTATGGTGCGCATCAGCGCCGCGGTCAGTTACGTACCCGCCATCGGCATTGGTCCCGGCGTCAGTGCGCTGTACGTTGCTGATGCGGTTGCCGGCGGTCCATTCCCGCGTCAGGATCCCGCGGTCGATATATGGTGTAGTTACGAAGGCTTTAGTGAACTGCAGCAGCAGGCCCAGCTCATGGCGTTTGTCCATGCTGAACACTTTGCGAATGGCATTCGTATAGCGCCACAGGTCTTTGGTATCGAACGCCTTAACTTCCGGGAAATTTTCAGCAGCGAGCAGAAGATCCTGGACATAACCATTATCCGTATCCATTTCCAGCGCATGCAGTTCCGCATTCTCGCTGCGGGTGATGTGATGGCGCAGTTCGTCCACCGTCAACTGGGCAAGCAGCTGTTTGCGGAATGGCATTTTGCAGACCGGATAGCGTGTTAACCCATCGTCGTTTTTATTTACACGCAGGCCGTTTTCATACCAATGAGTCGGCTCATCCTTGGCGGGAAGCTTGCCGCTCTTCCAGTCCTCTACCAGCTGGTTGCGGTCATCAGCTTTAATCCAGCCCGACATGAAGGTAGCCAGTATCGCGGGTTCGTGTTCTTTGTCCTGGGGGAAAACGTCTTTGATGGCCTGCACCAGTTTCCACTCAGCATGCAGACTGAGGCCGCCAATATCAGCAACGTCATTTTTGGCCTGCAGCAGGTTCTGGAAGTAAGCATTCCCCTCATCGGTCGCCAGTTCGTTGGCAACGATTTGCTGATCCTGGCTAATCTCCGAAAGGTATTTATCACCCAACAGATGGACGGCGAAGCGGACAGCCGGGGTGCGATTTTCCAGCAGGGAAGTTTTGCCGGCGTCTGCGGTATCAGTGGAGGTTACCGGCGCGGCAGGCTGTTCCGCATCGCTGGTGGTCGCCGGGGTAGGGGTGGCTTCGCCCTGAGACGCGGCGCCAGGGATCACATTCCAGGTGCGCTGGTCGTCGGCCAGAGCGTAGCGCTTACAGAACTCGAAGCAGACGACACCTTCTTCCGGCAGGTCGTCAACAACAGGCATGTCGGTGCGTACTGGCTTGGCGTAGTCTTTCCCACGGCCGGTTTCGATGCCAGCTTCTTCCAGCTCAACATCAAGCGTCAGGGCGGCGCGGGCTTCGCTTTTCGCAGTGAACCAGATCACTGCATCTTGCTTGCCGGATTTCTGAGTGGCCTTAACCACGTAGAAAAATTCCATGTCAGATCCTCATTTTTGGATGTAAGATCCCCGGGCCAGAGATAGCGCCCATTGGGTGTGTTTTTGGTTTTGGTAAAAATTCCGGTGTACTTTGGTCGGTGGCACCGGACGTAGACCCCGCCTTGCGCGGGTTTTACGTTAGGCTTCGTGGGCCATCTGGTCGTACGAAGCGCAACGCACAGAACAGTAATCACGTTGTTCGCGCGCCAGCTGGGCACCGCGGATGAAGAGCAATACGTTTTTAACTTCTTTCCCTTGCTCGATTGGTTTGCGGCAGTACGCGCATTTCTTCTCTTGCATGACTCCCTCCGTTAATGGCTCAGGCCATTCCCCACGCCATTCAGAAAAACTTCGACCAGCAGATCGGTGGTGTAAGTGCGCTCAATACCACGATGCAGGTAGAGTTTTCCGCGCTTATTAGCTGATGCCGTCCAGGTGCTGTCTTTGTGCTTAACGAGCATGCCGGGTAGAACTGCGCCGCGGTTGACCGTCTGGGTGCCATAGTGCTGATGAACCATGATGATTCCCTCTCATTTGCCCTTGTCGCCAGGCTGGCGGAACGTTTCTTGAACCTGATGCGCGTTAATCACTCCACCTCATCCGACTATTCGTATGCCGTCGGCGGCTACTTCGTGGGCTCCATGCCTGGGTGGTTCGTGGTGCGTCTTGGTGATAGAGATTAAATCACTGGTTTATAGATATGTCAACTCAAGGTTAATGCTAATTGTAAATCGATGGTTTATATAGGTGGGTTTTGTGAGGGCTCTGCCTGATTTCAGGCAAAAAAAACCCGACGCTATGGTCGGGATCGGGGGGGGCGGGGTGTTAGTTTGGCAGCGGAGCTGGTGGGGGAGGGTATAAAAAACCCGGCACGGTGGCCGGGTTGGTTAGTTAAGACTTTTAATCATATAGTTACGTCTAGAAATTTTTAATCTGTCATTATGAATTTCTGTAACACTAGCGACCATTGATACGTGCGAGCCGACTTTAAACTTTGATTGGATTTCAGTAAGCATATCAATAGGATAGGATGCTTTTATTTTTCCGTCAGCATTTACCACTTCTAGTTTGCCATACATGGAGAGCAGTGATAGCTCACCTGTGATAATCTCATCCCATGGTTTGGATATTTCCGTGAAAGCCAACCGTTTTGTGAGCCTATCAATAGCTTCTTTGTTTAAGGAAACTGAACGTCTACCTTCACTTAATGGACCGATCCACGACATTTCTAGTGCTAAGCTATTCCGCTCGCACTCTTCTACAATATTTTTAAGATTATGGGTTGAGTTAGATCCGATTTCTGCAAGCTTAGATATAAATGAATCTTCGTCAGTAGCCTCTAGTACTGAGAAAATCTCTTTAACGGCATGGCTAGAAACCGTATCAACTAGTTCGCATGCACCTGTAGAAAACGTGATGGCTAGCTTTGTTGAACCAGGCCTCAAATCAGCGAGTCTCATATCTAGAGACTGCTTTATTCCAACAGGCACCTTGCGGGAGTCTTTTCCTGATGAAATGCGATGCACAGCTTTTTGAACTAAGCCAGCAAGGTTGCCAGATATAACGGAAAGTAATTCCAAAGGCATGGTTCCTGCGTCAACAAGGAAGCCTTTAAACCTTAACTCCATGAAATCTTGTAGAGGGTGCTCTATCTCAACAGATCTCAGTTCAGCCCTCAAATCACTCAAATGAGAGTCTAAGCTGCGCGCTAAAATTCTGTCGGCAAGAGTCATTTCATGAGCAGGGCCGATTTTGTTCATACGATCCTGAATGAACGCAATCCTTTGTTTTAAAGTTATGAATTTAGGCTCTGTGCTCATACTACAACCCTCGCTAAACCTTTTGGTGTTTCCTCTCTATCGTACCCAAAACACCCTCTCCAATACATCCTGTCGTTTGTATAGTCAGACTTTGGATCCCCTTTGAACAGGGGCAGAAGATCAATATGATAATTTAACTTTATGAAATCCCTATCCAAGAGACTTTCCACTTGAGGAACAAACATAACGGGAATGGCATTTATAGCATCAAAATCCATAACAACAAGTATATCAACGTCATCAGGATCTTGTTTTTCAGTTGTAAATGAGCCATCTACCCAAATTTCCAGAAAGCAATTAAATTGCTTATTGAGAACACGCAGGCTGGAAATTAACTGTATAAAATTACAGTATAGCATGGATCGCCGAGTTGACTGAGGAAAACTATCAACACAGATTTTCTTCAATTCATTGTCGTCAAGGTCATGAAAACCGGGTGTGAAAAGTGGCGGATAGCATTTCTTAGACATAAGAAGCGTAATCCCTTACATGTTTTAATTAAATGTGTACCAACGATTTTGGCGGTACGTTCGCCCAGTCTGATTTAAACTCATTTTCTGATAGCTACAAAAATTCTATCCCGTTAAAAGCGCTAACCTAGAGTATTAATTTTCTTGAGATCGAATCCGACCCTTCATGTACTTCTCATATAACTCATCCAACTCCTTCAGTCGGATAGCAAAGATGCGAAGCATGTTCTGTTGCTCTTCTTCAGGCAGCTGGCGGTAGAGCTCCAGTAGGCGCTGTTCGTCCGGCTTTAGTCCGTCTTTCTCTCCGACATCTTCACCGAGAAGCCACGCGACAGAGATTCCAACAGCATCGGCTATGGCCAGTGCTGATTTCTTACTAATCACGCCTTTTTTGAACCAGCCGTTTACCGCCTGAGGGGTCACTCCGGCTATGCGTGCCATATCTGCTTTGGTAACGCCGCGATCAGTGATCTCGGTGAGGCGTTCTACCAGAACGAGGTTGGGTTCTTCTTTTCTCATATCGTCATTGTAAATATTTGGTTTATACATACAATAAATCCAAAGTTTGCATGAATTGTAAATCTGTGGTTTACTTCTGCTGTCAATAAGCAGGAGAACCACATGTCCGCACTCGATAAAGCAATTAAAGCCGCTGGCTCTGCCAGAAAGCTCAGCATCGCACTTGGTGTGACAAGCATGTCTGTAAGTCATTGGAAGAATCGTGACCAGGGGATCGTACCACCAAGCTATATCTTCCCAATTTTTAAAATGACAGGCGTAACCCCCCATGAACTGCGTCCTGATCTCTACCCGAACCCCACTGATGGTTTACCTAAGTAGGAGTACTGACAATGCAAACACGAATTTTTAACCATGATAGCAACCCAGCCCCAGGGCGAGTGACATTGAAATATCAGGAGCTGCCGCGCCACTCGTGCAAACTCTCAAATATCCGGGAGGCTGTGAAAGCTTGGAACAGGGCAACGCCCGGCGATGCGCAAAACTACATCTCGCAGCTGGTTGCGAAAGAGTGGTTTTCCAGTGGTGGTCGCGGCCTGCTGCTGGCCGGTTCGGTGCATGGCACCAAAGTTAATTTCTTCCGGATGATTAATAACACCGGGCCAAAGTATGACAAGTACCTGGAAATGCTGACTCCTGCGATCGTGGCGGTGATGGCTCGCGATAACGAAGCAGTAGCGCGGGAATTCGGCCTGGTGACGGGCAAAACGAATGAAGAGCTGATCGCAGAAGCCATCAAAGAATGCGGAGAGGCGCATCAGGCAAAACTGCTTGGGCAGCCAATTCAGCGATTGGAGAAGGAGGTTCGTGAAGCAGCAGAAGCATTACTGCGCTTCCTGCCAACTGATTCCCTCGGCCCGGTTCTGGCGAGCCTGGCCGCGATGGTTCCGGGAGTGATGTGATGACAGTTTCTAAAAAGGCGAAAGCCGAGGTGCGCGAACACCAACGGCTTTCTGATGCAAAAACTGAGCGTAATTGCGGAGATCAGTATGTCAAATACCGCTGAAATATACAAATTCCCCGCGCAGCAGGGAAAACAGGAGAGCCGCATGGCTGAACTGGAGAACGGCTATTTGCGTTTAGCCAACCAGATTCAGGATGCCCTGTGTATCGTCGAGCTATCGGGCCGGGAATTCCGCGTTCTGAATGCCATCGTTCGGCTGACGTATGGCTGGTCGAAAAAATCAGACCGGATCGCCAACAGCCTCATCGCAGACAAAACGACGCTGAAGGTGAAACATGTTTCTGAAGCCGTGCTGAATCTGGCTTACCGGAACATCATCATCCTGCGCCGGATTGGGCAAACCAGATACATAGGGATCAACACCAATCTGGATAAATGGGCTTACGCAAAGCCAAATTGCACGAAATGTCCAGCGGCTTTCCCTGCTGCTGAAGTTGTCACATGGGTTATCACCATCCCTGAATTCAGGGATAGCAATTTTACCCCTTCAACCATCCCTGAAAACGGGGATAACCATCCCCAAAAACAGGGAAAGGGATCCCTGAAAACAGGGAACACCAAAGACATTCTTCCAAAGACAAATATAAATACAGATCTAACCCAACCCAAACCCTTCCCTGCTGGAAGGGATTTTCGGGAGTACGTTGCTGGGGTGCTTGAGGGAAAATTATCGGGCGCTTCAGCATTGGAATTTCACGATTCAGCGATCGCCACCTTGCAAGCTGCCGGTTTGGATGTTCACCGCGAGTATCCGGTTCCTGAACGCGGTGATGGGCGTGAAGGGAGGATTGATATCGTCGTGACTGATGGGAATGGAACTCGGTGTGGTATCGAGCTAGATCGAATTTCCCCTCGACAAAAATCACTACTGAAACTTGGCGCAGTCGAGTCGGGCATTTGCGTTTTACGACGTGGCGACATCGCAAGGCGTACTGAGCAGGGCGTTCTGATAATCGGCGGGTCTAAATCTGCCAAAAAAGATCGGGCGGCAAGATTTGACCCGCTGAGTATCCCGGTTCCTGAATGGCTGGACGCGTCGTCCTGGAGTGAGTGGGTCGCCTATCGCCAGCAGTCTGGCAAAGCCATTAAAACCGAGCTGACTGTCACCAAGGCGTTCAGCCTGCTGAAACAGTGTCTGGACGAAGGTCACGATCCGGTAGCCGTAATCAACGCCAGCATCGCCAACGGGTACCAGGGACTGTTCAAGCCAAAATTCGGCCTGAGCAGCCGCAATGCGGGGCGGGATGTGAACCGCATTTCTCAACCAGACAAGAAAATCCCAACGGGTTTCAGGGGGTAGCGATGAAAAGCTTAATCGGAACTGGCAGCGCACTTGAGCGCCTGAAGAAGTTCATCCCGGACAGCGTACAGCCGAAATTTAACAGCGTCGAAGAGTGGCAGGCATGGCAGGAAGCTGAGGGCCGCAAGCGTTCTGAGGAGATCGACAAGCAGAACCAGCGTGCGCGCTCGGAGAAGATTTTTGGTCGTGCCGGCATCCAGGCTCTGCACCGCAGCTGCTCGTTCGCAAATTACCAGATTTCGAGCCCAGAGCAGCGCAAGGCGTACAGCATGGCGAAGAGCTACGCGCAGAATTTTGGCGGCGGTGGATTCGCAAGCTTCGTCTTCAGCGGCGCGCCGGGGACCGGAAAGAACCATCTGGCGGCGGCGATCGGTAATTTCCTGCTGGCCGCTGGCCACTCCGTTCTGGTGGTTACCATCCCTGACCTGATGCTCCGCGTCCGCGAATGTTACGACGACGGGCAGTCCGAATCGTCGCTGCTGAATGACCTCTGCAACGTCGATCTGCTGGTGCTGGACGAAGTAGGGATTCAGCGCGGCAGCAGCGGCGAGAAGGTGATCATCAATCAGGTCATCGACCGCCGTCTATCTGCCATGAAGCCAGTTGGCATCCTGAGCAACCTGAATTACGAAGAGCTGGTTGTCACACTCGGTGCGCGAGTCGTAGACCGCCTCCGTATGGATGGCGGCATCTGGGTCAACTTCGACTGGGCAAGCTACCGCGGGAACGTGTCACACCTGCGGACCGTGAAGTGAGAAGGGGGTGAGTATGCCAAGACCAAAAACACCTAAGGAACGCACACTGTTCATCGCCTGGATTATCGAGCTGGTGAAAACGCATGGCCGCGCAACGACCAACGATGTCGCCGCCATGTTTGGTCTACATCGCAACACCGCAGAGAAGTACATTCGGGCTGCCATAGAGCAGGGCCATCTTATCCGCCACGGCCGCAGCGGCGTCTTCCGCGATCAGCGGGCAGTTATCGACTTTGATATGGAACGTTATACGCACCGAGGAGCATCACATGAGTGATTCACTGAACAACAAAGAGCTGGTGGCCGTTGGTCATCAATTTGCCAAGGCGTTGAGCAGCGACACGGCGATCATGGATATGGCGAAGATGTTCACTCGCCTGGCCGAACGGCTGGACTGCACCACCGCGGCGCTGCGCGAGATGACGAAGCAGCGGGATGCGCTGGCTGCTGAGAATGCGGCGCTGAAAGAATCGGAGCGTGAGTTCGATAAGATGTGCGCCGAAGAATTCGGCCATGACTGGGTTAGCGAGTTCACAGAAACACCATCAACCGACGCCTTCCTGGCTGAAGTGCGGGCCAGCACCGTCGAAGAGTTCGTGAGAATGGCTGATTACTATGAATCGGTTGTTGATGGAGAAATTGTTGTCACACCTAACTCAGTGTTCGCGGCAGGTCATGAGTTCGCCGCCCAACTTCGCCATGGCGGTGCAGCATGAGCATAAGCAAACACGAGCTTTTAGGCGCACCTAAACATGCCAATCAACACCGCTTATCTCGCCTCACCATGGAATCGCATACCGATGAACTGCGGATTATGGCATCAGCGGTAGAGAACTATACCGACGAGCTGATAGCAGCGCTGGAAGCCGCAGAGAAGCGGATCGCTGAACAGCAAAAATCCCGGGAACGCGCGCTGACTCTGCTGGAAGGCGCAACACCGGAGAACTCATGGGAAACCATCGCCCGCCTCAAGGTGGTGATCGGTGGAGATTATCGCAGCCAGGCGGAAATTGACGCTGCTGGCATCAGCATCAAGGAGGAGTAGATGGCAGAGCAAACCATTTTGGATATGTGCTGCGGCTCCCGCATGTTCTGGTTCGATAAGCAGGATCCGCGCGCCGTATTCACGGCTTCATGTATCAACAATCGGAACGCATTAACAAGTTAAGTTTTCTCGCAGAATTGCCGATATAGTTTTTTTCTTTATAAAAAGGAAAGGTATAGTACATGCAATATTTCTATGCATATCATGGCCCAAAAAATACGCAGGATTTTAATTACCGTAACGGCTATGGCGTCGGTCAGGAATGGAAAATACGTCAAGTAAATTCCGGTGACCGCCTTTTTATTATTCAAAAACTAGCTGGTGCGAAAGGCTTCCAGCTATGTGGTTTGTATGAAGTTATTGATACTTACGATGCTCCAGATAATGAATATCCTTATCGAGTTAAACTCGAAGACCTATCTGTGCTTGATTCATTCTTGCCTATGGATGAATCGCTCATTGGTGAACAACTCCCGCTAAGCAAGCGAAAAGAGCCATGGACCAATTTTAAACGACATTTCTGCCATCAGGGTGCTTCGCTTGGAGCAGTTCTGGATGATAAAATCATATCGGTACTTAATTCACTGATAGTAATGCCAGATGAGCAGACCGAAGCCCCGGAACGCAGGGAGGATGGTCTGCGCATGGTTAAAATTCGTAGAGAGCAAAAAAAGTTTCGTAAAGCAGTTATGACGAACTGGGGCGGTAAATGTGCAATTACCGGTAGTTCATTAGCAGTTGAAGCCTGTCATATAATTAGACACGCTGATAGAGGTCGGGCAAGTGTAGAAAATGGAATTGTGCTGGCTGCCGATTTCCATAAGTTATTTGATAGTGATCACCTGAGTTTTGAGGGTAACCGTATTATTCTTTCTGAATCAGCAAGGCTTGAACCTCGATATAAAGATATTCATGATACTGAACTTCGTGTGCCTCTGGAACGAGTGAATCTATCAGTTAAGTGATTGATGAGTTATTTAAAGGAACATTCAATGATAATCCTCACAATGGCAGCAAAGAACGATAATACACACGACAAGATCAACGTTCATCTTGCCGAGTCAGTAATGACTGACAAATAGCTCATGGTATGCCCTTCAACGCTGAGCAGGTAGCCCGCAGCGATAACGCGTTGACGCATCCGTTTGCCGAGGCGCTGGTGCGAGCAAACCTGCCGGAGATGTGCGAGCAACGGGAGCAGGCCGCATAACCTACCATACAAGCGATATGGGGATTCCCATATCGACAGTCAGGGCCTCTTCGGAGGCCTTTTTCTTGGGTGTCACAGAGGGCTCGCAGTGAGACGGGAGCGGGTGGCATTACGCATATCTGCCTACTGATCGATACAACCGATCGATAACGCAATATTGATCTGCAAAAGTGATTAAGAAGTGCGCACAGGTCGACAACAAACCCTCAACCTTTCGGCCTGCCTCGCTGCCGGCCTTTGCGGTGCTGCCGCGACGGTCACGTAATTCCCTGTGTTTCCCGTACGGGTACAGATGCCAAATCAAACCTTTAAGCGCAGCGCTGTCATCGTGCCCGCCTTGTTAAAAATAACGATCAATGTTTGCGCTCAGGTAGCAATAATATTTACTTAAATCAATCGGATAAATGGTATTGCATCCATAGATGGTTTTTGTGCATACTTGGGCAAATGAAATTATACTGTAAATGCATACAGTAATTCAGGTTTAACTATTTGCCTTTTGATAGCGAAAACGACTTTCGAAATTTATTTTTTTTTAAGCCCTTAACAAACAGATCGACTTTGCTATCGTGCCTAAAGTGCAGTGCCGGGAGGCATTTGCTGAAGAATAAATTTCTGGTTTATCTGTGGGAAAGAAGGGGGTTTTGTGAGTGATAGCAAGGAACAAACCGACTGGTATGACATTGTCAGGCGCTCGGACGGGACGGTTGTGGGCTCAATGTCGCTTGAGCGCCGGTACCTGGTCTACACCAGGAACGGGATGGTATCTTGCCGCCCGCTGCTGGAGGATGAAGGAATTTTTAATCTTTCGTCCGGAACCCGTTTTCTTCGCCGCCTCGGCTACCACGTCAATCAACCCTCTGATATTATGATATCAACGGACTGAACACCCGTTGACCTGATGCGCCACGGAGAACACCATGGCGCAGTTACAACTCATCAAGAATTCTGCAGGAACCCTGATCCCCGCCTCGCCGGAGACCAGCGAATTACTGCAATCAAAAATCAAGCTCGGCGCCGTGCTGGTGGCCGACTTCAAACAGGTCCGTAATCCGGCCTTCCATCGTCGTTTCTTCGCTCTGCTGAATCTCGGCTTCGAATACTGGGAGCCAACCGGCGGAGCTATCTCATCCAACGAACGCAAGCTGGTGACCGGCTATGCGAAGTTTCTGGCCTCGTTCGGCGGGAGCGAAGCTGCGCTGCTGGATGCTGCTGAGCAGTATCTCGAGCGCATCGCCGACAAACGCACTGGCAGCATCAGCGCCTGCAAATCCTTCGATGCCTACCGTGCCTGGGTAACCATCGAGGCAGGGCATTACGACGCCATCCAGCTGCCTGACGGAACCCTCCGGAAACATCCCCGCAGTATCGCCTTCGCCAATATGGATGAGACCGAGTTTCAGCAGCTCTACAGGGCCGCACTGGATGTCCTGTGGCGCTGGATATTGTCCAGGACATTCAAGAGCCGTAGCGAGGCGGACAACGCCGCTGCGCAGCTGATGAGCTTCGGGGGATGATGCCGATGAAATCCTCATGGTTCCAGCATACCGAATGCACAACCGAGCAGGCCGATGAACTTCAGCGGCAGTACCAGCGCCGCGGCGTAGCCGTTAAGCGCAGCCTCAATCCTGATTACCTCACCTGGACCGTCAGCGTAGAGCGGCAGGAGGTTAAGTACCTCGAGCCAACGCCGCGAACGTTCCGCCAAAAGGTCTGGGGGTGAGCATGGCTAAGAAACCCCGCCGTAAGTGCGCAAACCAGATCTGCCGCGAGTGGTTCCACCCAGCTCGCGACGGCCAGGTGGTATGCAGCTACGAATGCGCTACTGCCGTCGGAAAAGAACAGACCAAAAAAGCCCGTGAGGCGTCTCAACGTAAAGAGTTGGCCCAACAGCGCGCCATCGAGAAAAAAGAAAACGCTGTCTGGCGCAAGAGGAAAGCCGCGGTAAAGCCTCTTAAGCACTGGGTGGATCTGACGCAGCGCGCCGTTAACGACATTTGCAGGGAAACCGAACTCGCAGAAGGTAAGGGGTGCATATCATGCGGAACTAAAACAGCATTTGCCTGGCATGCCGGCCATTACCGGACAACTGCTGCAGCAGGGCACTTACGTTTTACTCGTATCAACATCCATCTTCAGTGTGACGTTTGCAACGTCTACAAATCTGGGAACATTGAAGCCTATCGCGCCGCTCTTGTGGAACGCTACGGAGTAGAGCTGGTTCTGGCACTGGAGAGCAACAATACCCCGCATCGCTGGACGGTTGAAGAGCTTGAAGAAATCAGGCTCACCGCCCTCGCAGACTTACGCACGCTGAAAAAACAGGTAGCAGCATGAAACCAGAACTGATCGAATCGCTTCGCATGCGCTGGCTGCGCCTCCGCATTTATCGCCGCCCGGGAACGGTGCTGGTGGACTATCGCATCCTTCGTAACTTGATCCGCATTTACCTGATGGCAGGAGCCGCAACATGAACCTCGAAAACACAGTGAAATACCACTTCGCAAAGTCCACGATGATCAGCGACTCCCCGCGCGCCACCGCATCAGATTCCCTGACCGGTACGGACATCATGGCAGCCATGGGCATGACGCAGGAACGCGCCGCCATGGGGTATAGCGCTTTCCTCGGTAAGATGGGGATCAGCCATAATGACAGGGAGAAGGCGATCGCGCTGCTGGCCGAATACGCACTGACCAAATGCGACAAGGTTGCAGCGCTGCGCAAGCTGAGCGAAGGAGTTAAGCCGCTGGTAATGCATCAGCTGGCAGCCTTCGCCTTTGAGGATTATTCCCGCAGCGCAGCCAGCGTTAAGCAGTGTGATTGCTGTGCCGGGGCCGGCTTCATTCTGGCCGACGTCTTCACCAATAAATACCGCAAGCCGGAAGGCAAGATGACCGTGGCCGGCATGGTGAAGGTTCAAGAGACCGTTAAGGTGCTCTGCAAAAAATGCAATGGCGCAGGCCAGGTCAGCGCGGCATGCAGCGACTGCCGGGGGCGCGGTAAAGCGGTAAGCAAAGAACTGACCGATCAGCAGGGTGTTCCGGTTCTGGCCGACTGCAAGCGCTGCGGCGGGAGAGGGTACGAGCGGATCCCTTCGACTGAGGCACATGCGGCTGTTTGCCAGATTACCGATGCGATCTCTGTTGCTACTTGGGAAAAGTCGGTTAAGCGGTTCTACGACCAGTTGATCACTAAATTCGACATTGAAGAGGCGTGGGCAGAGGCGCAGCTGAAACAGATAACGCGATAGCGCTCACGGAAATAGCTTACGTTTCAAGCGAGGGCTATTTACTTTTCCGGAATCTGTGTTAATTTCTTACTAACGATGGGCTTTATATGTCCAGAGTTAAAAATTCTGAACCTCGCTACGGCGGGGTTTTTTATTATTAAGTAACTTGTAAGTTAAATATATCTTTTAACATGCAAGCAACGTAGAGTGCCCGGGTGGTGAATCCCCCTTAGCGGTGGGGCGACTAGGCAAAACGAGTCGGGTTTGTAAAACGCGGTTCTGCGGTCTAGCGCAGGGTCACCGGGAGGCACCCGGCACCACAACCTCATTATCTTCTATTTCTAAGGCTGTCGATTGACGGCCTTTTTGTTTTACCTGACCCTAACCAGCACAGCACTGCTGGTCTTTTTGTTCATACTGAATAAATATACAGATATAAATAGCTTTATGGCAGGAAGAAGACTAGGCTGTGCCTGTGATGAATCCCCCTATGCGGCGGGGCGACTAGACTGGCAGGTGAGTAGAACGCGGTTCTGTGGTCTGGCGCAGAGTCACCGGGAGGCACCCGGCATCACACCCACTCATGCACTTCTTTGTCCGGCCCTAATGTAAGTTATGTGGCGCACAGCAAGCCTGGATTCCGGTTTACATATCAGATAATGTCATCTTGATGAGTTCTGTCAGAGCTTGCAGAGGACAATGATTATGGAGGAAGGATTTTACTGGATACAGCACCAAGGGAAGGTCCAGGTTGCCTACTACACCCACGGAGAAACCGAAGACCTTGAAACGGGTAAGACCGTAACCGGTATCTGGCACCTGACGCAGGGGGATCCCATTTGTGATAATGGTGAAGCAGAAGTTCTGGAAGGTCCTCTTACACCATCATGAGATCGTTAGTCGTTTCGGAATTTGATGAAGGTAGTCGTTATTCGAATGCGTTCCCTGTAATTACAATTTAGGCGAATTTGGAATAACGCTCCTATTAACTGGCATCATCGCACTCCTGTAACCAGACTTAGTTTTCTGCTTACGACTGAAAGGAGCGAAATATGCCAATTAACCATGCTGAATGCATCGAGGCCTGCTACAAATGCGCGGCTGCCTGTGATTATTGTGCTGCTTCATGTCTGAAAGAAGAACAAGTGGATATGATGCGTGAGTGCATAAGACTCGATATGCAGTGCGCGAATATTTGTCGGCTCGCAGCGCAATTTATGACCTTTGATAGTGAATTTGCCAAATCGCTATGCCGTGTCTGCGCAGAAGTCTGTCAGAAATGCGGTGAAGAATGTGGGAAGCACGAAGCAGAACATTGTCAGAAATGCTCTGAAGCTTGCCTTCGTTGCGCAGAAGCGTGCCGCTCGATGGCTTAATGGAACTTGCTTCCAGTTTTCTGTTTGAGCATCGACACTTTAGAATTCTGACAAACTTTTGCTATTGTTAAGAGTCAGGTGAATCCCCCTGTGCGGCGGGGCAATCCAGTTAACTGCTAAGTGCAGATATGCTTGCGGCTCGTATAACTGGTAACGAGTCACCGGGAGGCACCCGGCACCTGTCTTAGTATCAATACCTGGGTTTAGTATTGCCTGCTTGCAAAAGCAGGCTTTTTTTATATGCGCTTCGTTAGTAGTGCTATTATTTAATCGTAACCAAGTCATAACCATTAACCGGAGCTCCTGACCGGTCAGTAATGCTGCTCGACACAGTAGCAATACGGATGGTGGCTGGGGAACATACCTACCTACTTAGATTTAAACTCAGTTAGGCCCGCTGAAAATGCGGGCCTTTTTTTATCTCAGGCTCCCGGAACTCCCATCACTCGTCTTGTCGTTAATTCGTCCGGAGAGCCTGATCCCAACTACACACAGCACCCCGGAATTATCGGAGGTGAGAGATGTTTCGAATGGACAAAATAACCACCGGCGCAGCTTATGGCGCCTCTGCGGGGAGCGTGTTGAACGGCATTCTTAACGCATACAGCCCTGAGCAGTGGAACGCCATTGGCGTACTGGTGGGCATAGTAGTTGCTGTTCTTACGTACCTGACAAATTTGTACTTCAAAATCCGCGAAGAAAACCGTCGCAACAGGAGCCGGCATGAACCCGACATTGAGGAATAAGCTGATGGCCGCGATTGCTGGCGGTTCGGGAGCCATCACGATTGCAGCGGTTATGCTGGGCAATGCTGGCGGACTGGAAGGGCGAAGGTATTACGCATACCAGGATGTGGTTGGCATATGGACCGTATGCGACGGACACACTGGAGCTGACGTTCGGCGCGGTTACCGCTATACCAACCGGGAATGCGATGCCCTATTGCAGTCAGACCTGCGCAAGGTGGCAGCGGCCATCGATCCGTTGATTAAGGTTCGTATCCCTGAGACCACCAGAGCGGCGCTTTACTCGTTCACCTATAACGTGGGCGCTGGCGCGTTTGGCAAATCAACGCTGCTGAAAAAGCTGAACTCCGGTGATGTAGCTGGTGCCTGCAAAGAGCTGCAGCGCTGGACGTACGCTGGCGGGCAACAGTGGAAAGGCTTGATCACCCGACGCGAGATAGAGCGCTCAGTCTGCGAGTGGCAGCAAAAGCCGCAGCTGTTTGACGGTGGCGCCGGGCCGCTTAACCCGGGTACTCCACCATCAGCCCCGGGAGTGTTCTGATGAAACTCCACTATCTCATTGCGATCGCAATATTCATTCTCTGCCTGTTCGGCGGGGCATGCTGGTCAGCCTGGTATTACAGCGATAAAGCCAACCGGGAAAAGGCCCGGGCGGACAGCGCAGAACAGCAGGCCGAATCGTCAAACATCGTCACCGCCAACGTCATTCAGGCCGTTAACATCATCAATGCTATTTCAGAGGCCAACCAGGATGCAAAGAACCAGATCACACTGGAGTCACAGAGAGCCCAGGCAGATATCAAAGTGGCTGTTGCGAATGATGACTGCGCTCATCGGCCTGTGCCTCCTGCAGCTGCTGACCGGTTGCGGGAATACGCGGACAGTGTACGTGCCGGTGCCGGTGGTACCACTCCCGGCAAACCTGACAGCTGAGACGCAGCAACCAGCCATTCCCGACCCGCTGACCTACGGGGCCAGTTTGGAGCTAAATGTCAGCCTGCTGTCGGCGCTGGGCCAGTGCAATTTGGATAAAGCCGATATAAAACGCATTGAACATCAGCAAAAAAATGAGGAAAAGAGAAAATGATCTTTTATCTTTTCTGTTGCTTTTTTTGCTTTGCGATTGCGTTCAGCGATTTTTTTCCAAAATGCCACTTGCTCACTTTCAAGCAATCCTGTTTTGCACCAAACAGCAAAGTGTTCGCAGTTATTGAAGAGCAGGCTGTATTGTTGCTCGCCAATCTCCTTTCGGGCTCTTTCAACAACTTCGTCAGGACTGAATAGTTCGTATAGGAACTCTCGGGTTTCATATTTTTGATCCCACATTTGAGTTATGAAATCAGTTATGGGTAAAACAATTGCTCCTGTACTTGCTGGTGTGAAAGTCTTCTTCCCTGAGTAACTTGATGGGAATTTAACAATTTCAAATTTCGTTTCACCCCTGAGAAAATGTGATAAATGTGTAGCCTGAATCTTCAAGTCTGAACCGACATCAGAATCTAAGGATGTGTAATGGATTACTTCATCCTGGGAAACATATACGGCCCAGTGCCAATAATTTTTGATACGGCCCTTTCTTCTTATTCGAAGAATATCCCCGCTGCATGGAACCTTACGACGCATAGAAGAACTCCTTGTAATGTTATAAATAACATATCAGAGACCTATAGCTATCACCATGGGCGGACCCATCGTAATGGCGACTTGGCTACACTCTCTTACCATCAACCGTAACGCTGGCATCAGCTGAGCTGTTAGGGATGTAAATTTTGACCTTAGAGCCACTTTCGGTAATCACCTCAATAGTCACAGATGTTGGCGGTGCGCCAGTATCATCGCTTGTGAAGGCAGTAACGATATCTTCTGAGGTTTTATCCTCAATGATTGGCATAAGGTCGCCGTTAACCAAGCCAGCGTAAATCTTCACGTTGCCCATAGGCATCTCCCAAAGGTATTTAAATGGCACTCACTGACAAACAGGATATGTTCTGTCGCGAGTACCTCATCGATTTAAACGCCACTCAGGCAGCAATTCGTGTGGGGTACAGCGCTAAAACTGCTAACCGTACCGCCACAAAGTTGCTGTCAAAAGCTGTCATTCAAAACAGGATTGCTGAACTCAAAGCCAAGCGCAACGAAGATGTGGGTATTGATGCCGATTATGTGCTCCGGCGCTTGGTTGAAATCGACCAGATGGACGTTCTGGATATTCTTAACGATGACGGCAGCCTTAAAGCTATCAGCCTATGGCCCAAGTCGTGGCGAACGACGCTCACCGGGCTGGATATCAGTACCACCATTCAGAACTTCGACGAGGAGACGGCGGAAACAATCCTCAAAAAGATTAAATGGCCTGACAAGGTTAAGAACCTTGAGTTGCTCGGCAAACATGTGCGCGTGCAGGCCTTCAAAGAGCAGGTGGAGCAGAGGGTCACCGCAACTCACAGCAACATGCCGGTCCCATCGTGCGATAACGTCGACGACTGGGAAGCGGCAGCGCAGAAGCAGCAGAGCGAGGTTCTTGGTGGATGAATTACAAAGCCGTCTGGAAACCCTTGCCGGGATCGCAATCGCTCTCCCTGAGCTGCCCGTGTAATGAAATTCTCTACGAGGGAACGCGCGGGCCGGGCAAAACTGCCGCGCAACTGGCGCGCTTTCGTCGCCTAGTTGGTCTTGGCTATGGCTCGTTTTGGCGTGGAGTAATATTTGATACTGAGTATAAGAACCTCACCGACATCATCACCCAGTCAAAGCGTATGTACCGCCTGTTTAATGACGGTGCACGTTATCTGGCGTCAGCGTCTGAACTGCGCTGGGTATGGCCTACCGGTGAAGAGCTGCTGTTCCGCTTCGGGAAGGAAGAGGGGGACTACTGGGACTATCACGGTCAGGAGTTCCCGTTCATCGGCTTTAACGAGCTGACCAAGCAGCAGTCGGGTGAGTTCTACGAGATGATGTTCTCCTGCCGACGCTCGTCATTTCGGCCAGAGAACTATCCGCGCGATGATGGCTCGCTGCTGAAGCCGATCCCCTTGGAGACGTTCAGCACCACCAACCCGTTTGGCATCGGCCACACTTGGGTGAAGAAACGCTTCATCGAGCCCGCACCGCGCGGCACCATCATTCGCGAAACGCAAAAGGTGTTTAACCCGCAGACCGAGCGAGAAGAGGACGTTACTCTTACGCGCGTTGCGATTCACGGATCGTTTAAAGAGAACCCCTATCTGGATCCCCAGTACATCGCGACGCTGATGGCCATCAAAGACCCTAACCGCCGTAAGGCATGGGTTGAGGGCTCATGGGATGTCACCAGTGGTGGGCGCTTTGACCATCTGTGGAATGCCTCGCATCATGTCATCAAGCCGTTCCGCATTCCTGATAGCTGGACGGTTGATCGCTCCCACGACTGGGGAGAATCGAAGCCGTTCTCCAACCTCTGGTGGGCGCGTGCCGACGGCACCGCCGCCGAGCTGCCTGATGGTCGCCAGTTTTGTCCGCCGGCCGGGTCGCTGATCCTAATTGGCGAATGGTATGGCTGCCCGCCTGATGAATTGAACAAAGGCCTGAATATGTCGTCCACAAACGTCGCGAAAGGCGTGGCTTGGGTTGATAAACGGCTGGTGGGAGAAGAGCTTGCTGAGCCCGAGGAGATAAAACTCAACGGGGTGACGCAGGGGCAGCTGAACATCATGCCCGGTATCTGCAAGAAGGTTGTTCCCGGCCCTGCTGACGGGGCTATCTACAACACCGGTGATGACGAATTATCTATTGCCCAGAAAATGGAATTCCAGGGCGTTAAATGGGTGCCATCCAACAAGAAGCCGGGATCGCGTGTGAACGGCGCGGCCCTGTTTGCTGACATGCTGGAGGCCGTCATTGAGGGCAAGAAGCTGGAATCAGGTACGCCCGAGAAACCAGCATTCTACGTGTTCGACTATTGCCGGGGCTGGATTAGCCGTGTGCCGGTGCTCGTTCGCGACAGTAAGAACCCTGACGACGTAGACACCCAGCAGGAAGATCACGACTGGGATGGCACGCGCTACGCCGTCCTGCATTCACCGCCGAAGAAAGTCGGCAAAGTCACCAGCCTGAGGCTCTAACCCCATGCCTGATATTTCAACACCCAATCTGGACTATGGGAACATGGTGCAGGCGTGGGACATTAACGACGCTCTGATGGGCGGTACGCTGTACATGCGCGAACTGGGTGAGGCCTATCTGCCGCGCTGGCCGAAGGAAGACAGAGAGGATTTCAAAAAGCGCCTGGCTGTGGCCACGCTACTTCCTGCCTACGAAGAGACGATCAACCAGAACGTCGGGCGTGTGTTCGCTGAGCCAATCCAGTTGGGCGAAAACGTGCCGAACCAGTTGCGTGAGTTCGCAAAAGACGTGGACCTTGAAGGCACCCGTCTGGATGTATGGGCGCAGTCGTTCTTCAGCCTGGCGATGCAGTATGGCCTCTCCCATGCGCTGGTGGACTATCCCCGCGTTGACCCCGAACAGGTGAAGACGAAGGCGGATGAGAAGGCCACCGGCGCGCGTCCGTACGTTACCATGCTGAATCCCCGCCAGGTGATCGGCTGGAAGTCGAAGATGACTGGCGGCAAGGTCGTGCTTACGTCGCTGCGCATCAAAGAGGTGGTGGTCGAAGACGGTGACGACTTCGGGCAGACGAAAGTCGAACAGATCCGCCTCCTGACGCCGGGCAAGGTTGAGATTTACCGGAAGTCTACCGGTGCAGAGGGGCAGGCCACCTGGGCGTTACACGACGAATGGCAAACCTCTCGTCGCGATATCACCCTGGTCACGCTCTACACCAAGCGCACCGGCTTTATGTGCGGTTCACCGCCGCTACTCAACATGGCGCTGCTGAACGTCAAGCACTGGCAGAGCCAGAGCGAGCAGGACAACATCCTTCACGTCGCCCGGGTGCCGATCCTCACTGTGTTCGGGCTGGAGGAGGGGCAGGAACTGGTAATTGGTTCTTCATCTGCGGCAAGTTTCAATGATCGGCAGAAACAGGGCCTCGAGTACGTCGAGCACACCGGCTCCTCCATCGGCGCTGGCAAAGAGTCGCTGGCTGAGCTGGTGGAGCAGATGCGCCAGGCTGGCGCGAAGCTGCTGCGCACCGACAATACCTCGACCAAGTCCGTAGACCAGACCTCAGAAGAGAAGATGCAGGAGCAGTCCCCGCTCTACACCATGGCAACCAGCCTGGAAGACGCGATCGACAACATCCTGCAAATCATGGCCGAGTACATTGGGGAGAAAGACGGCGGCAGTGTCGATGTCCGCACTGAACTGGATGTCGAGTCGAAAGAGTTCAACCCTCCGGCGGCGCTGGCTATTCAGTCCCTGCGTCAGGGTGGTGACCTCCGTCGTATTGATGCCATTAAAGCCCTGCAGAAGCTCAACCTGATTGATGCTGATGCCGACCCTGAGAAGGTCCTGGATGAACTACTGACTGAATCGGCCTCGCTGATTGAGCCACCAGCAGAAGAGGTGTGATATGGCCCGTACCGTCAACGACCGCCTGCAGGATGAGACGATAGCGCATGGCCTCTATGTGACGCGCTACGGCACTGGCGTCGCCCGGCGCATGGTGGCGCTGCTGAATAAACTCGATGCAGACCTGGCCGCGAAACTGCTGGTGCTTCTGGACGGCAAACGGGCGGATACCTACAGCGCCCGTCGCCTGGCATCGCTGCTGGCTGGTGTGCGTGAGCTGAATCATCAGGCCTACGAACCGGTTAACGCGGCGCTGGCACGCGAACTGACGCGCTACGTTGAATATGAGGCCGGGTATCAACTGGACCTGTTCAGCAACATCATCCCGCAGCAGATCTTGAAACACGTTCCGCTGCAAAGCATTGCACCCGAGCAGGTCTACGCCGCAGCAGCGGCGCAGCCGTTCCAGGGGCGATTGCTGAAGGAGTGGGGCCAGAAGCTCGAAGCTGACAGGCTGGACAAAATCACCAACGCTGTGCGAACCGGTTTCCTCCAGGGAGAAACGGTAGAGCAGATTGTCCGGCGCGTTGCCGGTACGCCGAAACTCAATCGTGAAGACGGGGTGATCAACGCATCCCGGCGCGACCTGGCGGTGGTGACCCGCACCGCTGTGAATCATATGGCCGCTACGGCGCGGCAGGAGTTTGCCCAGGCCAACAGCGATATCGTCAAGGCCAAGCAGTGGTCATCCACGCTGGATACGCATACCAGTCAGTGGTGCATCATCCGCGACCGCAAGCTCTACACCCTCGACGGCAAGCCGCTGGGGCATGTGGTGCCGTATTTGCGCGGCCCCGGCAAAATTCACTTCTGCTGCCGCTCTGGGGAAACTCTGATCACGAAATCGTGGGAGGAGTTGCAGATATCCTCTGGCGAGCTGAGCAGCGCTACGCGTGCGTCGATGGACGGGCAGGTGCCAGCGCATACCAGCTATGCCGACTGGCTCGCCCGGCAACCATACGCGCGACAGGAGCAGGTGCTGGGTGTTACCCGGGCGCAGATGCTGCGTGACGGCAAAATCACGGTACCCGAGATGTTCAACGATGCCGGGGAGTTCCTGACCCTGGACGAACTGCGCCGCGTGGATGCTTCGGCGTTTGAGGAATAGCAGATGCGTAACGACAATTTTCACTGCGTGGGCGATGGCTGCGGCAAGCGCCGAGTGTTCGTTAATGGCAACGAACTTAAGAGCTGCATATGGGCTGACATTAAGCGAGGTATCGCCTGCATACATCCACACCCGCTGCGGATCCACAAGCGAAAGCGGGATGAGATCTATTCCCGCAAGCTACGCGGCGTAATAACCATTGAATTTATCTAACAGGCTGCCTCCGGGCAGCTTTTTTTATGCCTGCCGCCGAGCGGATGCGACGCGGTGACCGGGTCGGATGACCCACTACCAATGGCCGGAAGGCTGGAGCAAAACAATGAAACTCAAACTCGATGCTAACGGAAATGTGGTTGTTGAAAACGGTATGCCTGTGTACGTCCATGATGACGGCAAAGTGTTCCCGTTCGATGCAGCCGCAGCGATGACCAAAATCACCTCCCTGAACGGTGAAGCCAAAACCCACCGTGAGGCGAAGGAAGCGGCGGAAGCCAACCTCGCGAAATTCGCTGGCATCTCCGACCCGACCAAGGCGCTTGAGGCCCTGGAAATGATGACCAAAATCGACCAGAAGAAGCTGATCGACGCTGGCGCCGTTGACCAGGTGAAGGCCGAGATTACCAAGGTTTACCAGCAGCAACTGGACGAAGCGAACGGCAAGACCAAACAGCTCGAAACCCAGCTCTACGACGAGATGATCGGCGGCCGCTTCGGTGGTTCGAAATTCATATCCGAGAAGATGGCGATCCCGGCTGAGTTCGTGCGTTCCCACTTCGGCCAGAACTTCAAAATCGAAGACGGCAAGGTCGTGGCCTACGACGGGCAGGGCAACAAGGTGTTCTCCCGCACCAAGCCTGGCGAACTGGCTGGCTTCGATGAAGCGCTGGAATCTCTGGTCGAGTTGCATCCGCAGAAAGACTACATCCTCAAAGCGTCCGGCAACAGCGGCGGTGGCTCTCACCAGTCGCAGCATCAGGCCGGGCAGAAAACCATGAAACGCGCTGCTTTCGACGCCTTACCGCCAGTTGAACAACAAACGGTAATTGGCGGCGGCACGAGCATCGTTGATTAACCGAAAGGAAACCTGAATGTCCAACACCCTCACTGGCCTCATCCCAACCATCTTCACCGCCCTGAATCGCGTATCCCGCGAGCAGGTGGGCTTTATCCCGGCGGTGGCCCGTAACGCCAAAGCCGATGCCGCGGCTAAAGACCAAACCGTGACCGCACCGGTCGCACCAAAAACCACCACCGTTGATATCACTCCGGCGGCAACCGCGCCAAACGACGGTGATCAGAACATTGGTACTGTGGACGTCAAAATCACCAAGTCCAAAATGGCCCCGGTCAAATGGAATGGTGAAGAGCAGCTTGCCATCGGGCCGTCAGGCACCTATGACATTGTCCTGGCTGACCAGTTCTCTCAGGCATTCCGCGCACTGAGCAACGAAATGGACGCTGACCTGGCAGCGCTGGCTTACAAGTCTTCCCGTGCAATTGGTGCGCCGAAAGACACCCCGTTCAGCATCAAAGACGACCTGTCTGATGCGGCGAACGCTCGCCAGGTGCTGACTGATAACGGCGCACCAACCACTGACATGCGCATGGTCCTGGGCGGCGAAGCGATGGCGTCCATCCGTGGTAAACAGTCCGTACTGTTCAAAGCGAACGAAGCCGGTACCGATCAACTGCTGCGTGAAGGCATTATTGGTAGTGTGATGGGCTTTAACCTGCACGAATCCGCCAACATCAAGCGCACCGCGAAAAGCACTGCGGCGGGCTATAAGGTCAACGGCGCGAAGAAAGAGGGCGACATCATTGTTGCTATCTCTGCTGGCACTGGCGGTATTGCTGCCGGAACAGCAGTGAAGTTCGATGGCGATGACAACCAGTACATGGTCGTAGCGGCAACCTCTTCCACTATCACCATCGGTGCGCCGGGCCTGCGTCAGGATCTTGCAGACCAGGCAACTGTCACTGTGCTGAGCGAGTTCGCGCCAAACGTTGCCTTTGACCGTAACGCATTTCTGCTGGCTTGTCGTACCCCGGCCATGCCTAAAGGCGGCGATACCGCTGACGACGTGATGAACGTAACCGATCCGGTCTCTGGTATCACCTTCCAGATCGCGCTGTATCGCCAGTACCGTCAGGTGCGTTACGAGGTTGGCGTGGCATGGGGTGTGGCATCTGTTCAGCCTGAACATTCCACCATCATCATGGGTTAACCCACAGGGGCTTCGGCCCCTTTGTTTTTAGGAGGCCCAATGGCCGGATTAACCAAAGAGCAGCGCGCGCAGCGTGAGGCTGAGAAGCTTGCCGCGCAGAACGGAGCTGAACATGCTCCTGCCCAGCAGGACCAGCAGGACCAGCAGGACCAGCAGGACCAGCAGGACCAGCAGGACCAGCAGGACCAGCAGGACCAGCAGGACCAGCAGGACCAGCAGGACCAGCAGGACCAGCAGGACCAGCAGGACCAGCAGGACCAGCAGGACCAGCAGGGTATTGAGCTGGTGGTGATGGTGCGCGATACTCCAGAATTTCCCGGCGGCCCGCTGAGCGCTGAGGTTCACCCTGACGAGGTGGATAACTGGCTGGCGCTGGACTGGCGTCTGGAGGAATAACCATGCTGGTTGCCGATCCCCATTCACCTGCCTTCAACAGTTACGCCAGCGTTGCTGACCTGCGTGCGTTCGCGGCGGGGCGCGGGTATACCGTTCCTGCCGATGACGGTGAGTGCGGCCAGATGCTGATGCAGGCTATGGATTTCCTCGAAGGGAAGGCCTGGCGCGGCCAGCGCTCCAGCACATCGCAGCCGCTGTCGTGGCCGCGCTCGGGCGTGCGCTTTGATGGCGTTGACCTTCCTGATGACTCCATCCCGCAGCGCCTCGTTGACGCCCAGTGCCGCCTGGCTCTCGAATCGCAGGAGATAGATCTCACGCCTTCGGTTGTTGGTGGCGGGGCGGTGACGATGGAACGCGTCGAGGGTGCGGTGACTGTCCAGTACGAACCGGGAACCAACAAGGCCGCGCCTTCATTCCCGTGGTTCTATTCATCGCTGCGCGGGCTGGTGGTGGGCGGCAATCAGATCCGCATCGAAAGGGGGTGATATGCAAATCGACTACCGCCGCATTCGAAACACCGCAACGCGACTGCTGACCGAGAACGGGAAGACTTATCCGCTTACCCGCGGTGGCGGCACTACCCGCGATCAGTTCGGCAAAGAGGTAACCACCCCGGCTATCACTGCGACCGTCACTGGCGTTGTCACTGAATACTCATCTCGTGAAATAGATGGCTCTCTGATTACTACTGGCGATAAAAAACTGGCGGCCACAGCCGAAACGGAAGTACTTATTGACGACCGCATCGAGATCGACGGCAAAGCATGGCGGGTGGTGCAGCCTAATCCGGTTAAGCCTGCCGATGTACTCATCTCCTACAACATCCAACTGAGGGCGTGACTATGGCCAGCTCTGTTAATCAGCCGTTCCTGGCTGCCATTCAGTTATTTGTGGATAGTTCGAAGCAGGAGATGGATCAGGTAGTGCGCCGGACGGGTATTAAAATCCTCGCTCAACTGGTTGAGATGTCCCCGGTGGGCCAGCCGGATATCTGGCAGGTCAACCAGACCGCGACGGCGTACAACACTGCGGTGCGGGAGCATAACGCTGCCCTTCGCGATGACCCTGCCAACCTGACCAAATCGGGACGGCTTAAGCGAGGTCTGCGCGTAAATGACTCGATGGACATCAAAAAGCCTGAGGGCTATGTCGGCGGGCGCTTCAAAAACAACTGGTATGTGGGTTTCGACAGCCAGCCGACGCAGTCCAACGATACACCGGACGCTTCCGGCCAGGGTTCAAACTCCCGTGGCATGGCGGTGCTCGAAGTGTTCAGGGTGGGCCAGGTCAGCTCGATTTACTTCACCAATAATCTGCGTTATGCGGCAGCGCTTGAGAACGGGCACTCTGGTCAGGCGCCCGGCGGCATGGTGGGTATCACTGCGCTGGATGCCGCGCAAATGTTCCGTGAGGCAATGAGCGAGGTGCGTAATGGCCAGTGACCAGTCAATGCGTATCGCTGGCCTGCTGGAGAGCCGTGTTGCGGTTATCTGCTCGTCGCTTGGCCTGCCGGTGGCCTGGCCGAACATCGCGTTCACTCCCCCGGATAATGCGCCATACGGGCGTGTTTATATCCTGCCTGCGCAGACCGTTGGGCAGGATCTGGAAGGCCAACTGCGCACCTATCAGGGCATTCTCCAGCTCAACATCATCGCGCCTGCCGGCAGCGGCGTGTCTCAGGCCAGGGGACTGGCAAAGTCTGTTGTTGATGCCTTCCCCGAAGGTCTGCCGATGGTGGATGGTGACCTGACCGTCTACATCAACGGTCCACCGCAGGTGCGTACGCCGATACAGGATCGTCCGACATCAGCACCAAACGGCAGTAGCGGCTCTATAACCTACACCACCCCCGTCAGCATGCAGTACCGCGCTGATTACTGACCCGCCGCCTGGTGGGTTTTTTTATTACCTCAATTCAGGAGAATGCAATGGCATTCGCAATCCCTAACGGGTCACGTGTGAACGTGGCCAAGGCCTATCTTGCGCCGATTGTCTTCACAGCAGCCTCCAACGCGACGGAATGCGAACTGACCGTTGCCTCCGCTGCCGGGATCCTTGCGGGCGATGTCGTCCAGGTAAGCTCTGGCTGGCTCAAACTCGATAACATGGTGCTGCGCGTTAAATCGGTGACCGGCACCAAAATTGTGCTGGAAGCGTTTGATACCACCGATACCAAGAAATTCCCGGCGGGCACCGGCGCAGGCACACTGCGCAAAATCGACTCGTGGATCACTATGCCTCAGGTCATGACGCTCTCTACCGAAGGCGGCGACCAGCAGACCATCAGTGTCCAGTTCCTGGAAGATGATAAGGCCCGTACCATCCCGACGTTTAAAAACGCCGTGGTTCAGGTCTATACGTTCGCCCACGACCCGCAGCTGGCGATTTACAAGCGCCTCATCGACCTGGACGACTCCAGCGACACCACGGCGGTCTGGTTCCACAACCCTCGCGGGAAAGCGGATCGTTACTACTCTGCCAAAGTGTCGTTCCAGCGCGTGCCACGTACCGAAATCAACGCCGTGGAAAGCAACGAAGCGCGCATGAACTTCGAATCGGATATGCAGATTTACCCGATCGCCGACTCCTCCGCTATGCCGCTGGTCTTCCTGACTGACCTGCCTGCAACCAAATCGGTCGCCTCTGGTTCTGCGCTGGATCTGGCGGTTGTCATGCAGGGCGGTTCCGCGCCTTACACCTACGTGTGGAAGAAAGGCGGTACCGCTATCCCGGGCAAAACGGCCTCGACGTTCAACATCCCGTCTGTGGTATCCGGCGATGCTGGCTCTTACACCTGCGAAGTCACAGACGCCGCGGGCAAGACCATCACCTCTGGTGCGTGTGTCGTCACGGTCAGCTAACCATTCTGGCCCGGTTCGCCGGGCTTTTTTACGGCCCCATCCTGCACCTTTCTAAGGAACCGAAATGACCCAATTCTCCCTGATCCCAAACCCGACCTTTCCCGCCACTGCCAGCATTCCGCGCGCCGGTGCTGAAGACGGCAAGCTGACCTTTACCTTCCGCCATAAGACGCTCGAAGAGTTGTACGCCATGGATGAGAAGCTGCGCAAAGGTGCCGAAGGCAAAAAGTCCCTTATCGAGCCACAGGCCGACTACCTGATGGCGATCGTTGACGGCTGGGCACTGCCTGACGAGTTCAACCGCGATAACGTGATCGTTCTACTGCAGAACTACCCGCGCGCGTTCGACAACATCGGCCTGTCCTATACCAAAGAGCTGATGGGTGTACGAGAAAAAAACTGAGGCAGGTCGCCGCAGCGTTGTACACGCCCGGACCGACTCTCGCGGAGTTAGCCGCTTTTGGTTTGACGCCTGAGGACGTGGAGGAAGAGGTGGGGATCCTGCCGTCGGTATGGAAATCATTCACTATCTTCTCTGCACTGGCGACTCAATGGCGCGTTGGCGCGGGCGGGGCGACCGGCCTTGATTACAACGTTCTCCCCTGGGTGTTTGAGTTACACGGGATTGATGATGCGGCGGCCTGCATGGCTGACCTTCAGATTATGGAAAGCGAGGCTCTCAAAGTAATGCATAAGGAGACGAAATAATGACAGACCAGATCGCCTCGATTACTTTGCGGGCCGATGTTTCTGACCTGAAAACTGCCAGCAATGAGCTGGATAAACTCGGTGAAGCCGCGGCTGGTGCCGTCGGCAAAGCTGATGACCTTAACAGCGTATTCCGCGCTGGTGCTGAGTCTGCAAAGCAGGGTAGCGAAGGCATTAAGGAGCAGCAGGCTGCGCTGAAAGGCCTGCTTGAGAATATCGATCCGGTAAACAAAGCGCTGAACCGGCTGGACGAACAACAGGCCGCTCTGCGTAACTTCCAGACCAAAGGCTTTCTGGATACCGATGATTTTCAGCACTACAACAAAATCCTCGACGATACCCGGCTTAAGCTGACGGATACCGGCGAAGCAGCTGCGCGTGCCCAGGCAGAACTCGCGGCCACTCAGGCGGCAGAGAAGCAATCAGCCGCGCTGAAGAACCTGCTGGGTTCAATCGACCCGACGATCCGCGCATTCAACTCGCTGGACGAGCAGCATGCGCAGCTGGTGGCACACTTCGAAGCAGGGCGCATTAACGGAACCCAGTTCGAGCATTTCAACACCATCCTCAACCAGACGCGTGAACGGCTCTCTGGCGTGGCTGACGTGCTGCCTGAGGCGCTATCCCGACAGGAGGCCGCTGCACGCCGCGCTGGAATTTCTGTGGGGCAGTACAGTGCTGCGCTGCGCACGCTCCCGGCGCAGTTTACCGATATTGCTACTCAACTGGCAGGTGGACAATCCCCATTCCTGATCCTGCTACAGCAGGGTGGGCAGATTAAGGATTCCTTCGGGGGCCTCGGTCCAATGCTCCAGGCTCTGAGAGATGCATTATTTGGCTTTAACGAAGAAAGCAGAGAGACCGCTGAATCGGCAACAAACATCAGTGATGCTGCTGAAGGTCTTAATAACACGAGTGAGGCAGCGGAAAAACTGGGGCGGGCGGGTGGTCTGCTAAATACCTTTAACCTTGCTATTGCGGGTTCTGTAGCCGTTCTGGCTGTTCTGGCGGGAGCTGCATATAGCTCATCCCAGCAGTTCGACAATGTTGCCAGATCGCTCATTTTGATGGGAGGGGCTGGCTTCTCATCAATGCAGCAATTGAATGACGCGGCAAAAGATGTTGCAGAAAATGCTGGCGCGTCCCTGGCTGATTCTGTTGATACCCTGGTGCAACTTAATGACACCGGGAAGTATACCGCCGACCAGATGACTAAAATCGCCAAATCCATTATGACTATGGGCGATGCTGGCCTCGATACGAAGGCTGCGCTGGCGGACTTTTCACGGCTGGCAAGCGATCCTATTAAGGCGCTGGCAAGCCTTAATCAGCAATATGGCTTTGTTGATGAAGCTATGATGAAGCACATCATCACCCTTGAAAAAACTAAGGGCAAAACAGCAGCTGCAAACGAAGCGATAACATTGTTTGCCAGCACTATGGAGGACCGTAGCAACAAAATTGTTGAGGCCACCGATAATATCGGGCAAGCCTGGAACGGACTAAAAGCCTCCTCTTCCGACATTTTCGGCCAAATCGGGATTACAGTTCGGGCCTGGGGCAATCAAATCATTGATATCTTCAATTTGCTGAAAGCATCCATCAATGATTTGTTTCTGAATCTCACCTCGCTTGACGCTAAATTCACCGGAACAGTTGCCGGATGGGCTGAAAAAATTCCTGGTGGTGGTGCGCTGGCAAATTTCCTCGGCATGGATGTCGAGGCAATGAAAAAGGCTGGGGCTGAAGCTGACAAAGAAATCGCAGCCAATAAAAAACGCTACAATGAACTCTGGAAACGGATCTCCGCACCAAACGCGCAAGCTAATTACGAGGCTGAAGCGCGAGGAATCTCGGTCAAGGGTGAAGGGGGTACAAGTCGCGAATCGAGAGATGCAGTTTCGAAGCTTACCCAGGACTCTGCCAAAAAGACCAAAGAGGCAAGAGCTACGCTGGATGCTGGCGATCGCACCCTGGAGAACTACCGCGCCCAGGCCAGAACCCTAACGGAAACGCTCGAAACGCTGCGTCAGACGGGAGATGTTCACGCCAAAAATACCGAGTTCAGCAAACAGCAATCCCATTTTGCCGAGCTGGACGAGGCTGCTAAGTCTCGCGCTCTGAGCGCACAGGAGAAATCTCTTCTATCGAACCGTGAGGCCATCCTCAACGCCGCCAAAGTTGTGGATCAGAAAAATAAGGAAGTTGAGGCCCAGCAGAAGATTAACGGGCTGGCGCAGCAGGCAAACAAATATGTCACCCAGATGGCTGAAAAAACCGATGCATTGCGTGATAGCGCCGGGTTAAGTAGTCGTCAAACGCAGCGCCTGATGGAAGAAGCTCAGCTTCGACAGGGATGGCTGAATGGCGGTGGCAAGCTTGAAGATGCTGGTTATGAAAAAGAGCTGGCAGCACTTCGCAATTACTACGCCGAAGAGGATAAGCTGCGCGGTGACTGGAAAGCTGGTGCAGTAAGCGGCTGGAATGAGTATCTGGACGCCGCCATAAATACCTACGATGCCGTAAAGAATGTTGCCAGCTCCACGCTAACAGGACTGAGCGACATGCTGACCGAGCTTATGACAACAGGCAAAGCATCGGTTAAAGAGTTCGGGAAATCGATGCTCAAGATGATCCTGGATGTGACGAACCGCCTCATGGTTGCCTATGCAGTACAGGCTGCGATGGGGTGGGTAAGTGGGGGATCAGGAGGTGGCAACACACCTGGTGGAGCATACGCGAACGCAGCTGCAGGTTTAACATTTAACGCTAAAGGCGGAGTATATGAATCTCCGGGTCTCAGTAAGTATGTGAATGGCGTGTACGATACACCTCAGTATTTCACATTCCAGGGGGCCTCTAAGTTTGCCAAGGGGGGTGTCTTCGCTGAGGCTGGCGCTGAGGCAATCATGCCGCTGACGCGTGATTCCGCTGGCCGGCTTGGTGTCAGGGCACAGGGTGGGGGTGGTGCGCAGCCGCAGGTCAACATAGATATTTATGTGGATAATAAGGGCAATGCATCATCTAACACGTCTGGGGATGGCAGCGCTGCAGCGCGGGCGTTAGGGAAAGAAATAGAAACTAAGGTAACGGAGATCCTTGTGAGGGCTGCTCGAAGCGATGGCCTTCTTGGCAGGCAGTTCCAGAGCAAGTGACCCTGGGTTGTGATCCTGAGATGGCAATATCACGCGCGCCTGGTTACAGCAATGCATCCCCTGGTTATCATGTTTAAAAACATACTAATCAGGGGATGATAGTGCTTAAAAAAATATTTATGAAAATTCTCAAGACTGTTGGGATGCTTATTCTTCTCATCATTGTGGTCGGTATTGCTGCTGTACTTAATAAGCCGTCCGAAGCAGAAAAGAAGCAGAAAGAGGCCAAAGAACTTTCTGATGCGAAACTGGATCAGCTTCGTGAATCCTGTGATGCTTACGTTAAAAAATCAGTCCTTAACAAAAGCACCCTGAATATGTCTGCGTTTGGTGCAAAAAGGTTGCTGGGTAATGACGGGAAGTTTTACGCAACACAGGAGTTTAGCGCCAAGAACAAATTCGGCCTTGAGCAGAAATTCAGAGCTGTATGCGTCGAAGATAAAGACGGTAAAACTGATTACCGACTTGAAGAATTGAGCGGAAGTTAAGCATAACTGACCATAACCACCAAGTCCTGGCCGGACTTCAATAACAGCCCACTCAGATGGGCTACATGTTCTTGCAACCATGCCCAATCACACATGACTGTCTGATTGTAGTAATGCGTTCAGCTGCTTTTTCAGTTATGTAATCCTGCGCCAAACCAGCGCAAATTGTGACAATCAACACGATTAGCCAAACCCGGTTCATGTGACCCTCTGAACAAATATGAAGCGATAGTGCAGGGCTGCTCTGTGGAGGCTTGATAACCTACTCAGATGTGCTTTTGATATTAAAAGGGCGACCGAAGCCGCCCAACTGTTAGTAGCAAGTGCCGCCCGCGTGATGCGAACCAGTTCCACCATGCGGATGTGTACCTTTCGGGCAGGCCATTGAGTTAGTGGTCATCAAGCCGAATGCTACTACCAGTAACAGTGCTAGTACTTTTTTCATTTGTTAATCCTTACCAATATTAATGTAATGCGATGTTTATGCAGGTTATTGTAATAAGAATTTATGAAGTAAAAACTTTGTAAATCACAAATAAAATAAATAAGCAAATAAGATTGCTAATTATGCTGCTGCCTTTCTTATTAGCAGATTTTTTCCCTGAAGTACCGGCGGTGTATGAAATTCCAGTGCCAAGGATGCCAAGCGTTGTTTTTACGCCTCTACTGCTGATATTTGTGGTACAGCCGCTTTTACCGATTGATGTGCTTACGCCGCTTTTGCTGATATTTATAGCGAGTCCGGGAGCAATTCGGATTCGTTTGCGAAATCTAAACCCCATTGGAAACTCCTTTAATTAAAGATGCGATGGGGCAGGGCCGCTCTGTGGCAGCTTATAACTCCATGTTAGATTTTGACATATCAAAGGGTGTCTTAGCTAATCTTAGTTGATTGAAAAGCGAGCAGTTGATTTGAATGGCGCGCAATATTACAGCAATCTATTAAGAAGCACATTGTCATCTGGGCTCTTAAATTTGTCGCTGTGGTGCTACACCTTCCGAATGAGTTCATGTAGAACCGACTAACAACCAAGCCCAGTCCGGGGCTTTCAACCACCCCAAGCCTCGCTAATGCGGGGCTTTTTTATGGAGCAAACATGGCAGTCGAAACCTACAGCTGGCGCTCGCAGCTCGGCGCTGGTGCTGTTGAATACAGCCAGACGGTGCGTGCGGCGCAGTTTGGCGATGGCTATGAGCAGGTTGCCGAGAACGGCATCAACTCCACCGCGATCCAGGTGCCGATGAAACATACCGGCACTGAGACAGAGGTAAACGCAGTGCGCGATTTCCTTCTGGCTCATACCGTGAAGGCCTTCATCATTACGCCGCCGGGCGAAGAGAAGGGAATGTATCGCGTTGTCGCCGACTCTGTTCGCAAAAACCAGATCAGCAGCAAATTCGCAGAGCTGACGTTCACTATTAAACGGGCCTATGGGGTATACGCATAATGGCACTTGTTGATCAGGCGGCGAAGCTGGCGCCAGGTGGCAGGGTCCGCCTGGTCGAAGTGGATGCCTCAGAGTTCAGCGGCGGGATCCACCGCTTTCACTACAGCCCGTTTCCCCATTCACCTGCCGAGATAGACGCGGCGAACGGCGACGAGGCCAGGCTGGGGCCGAAGCCCATCATCTGGGATGGCAACGCCTACGAGTTCTGGCCCTTCCAGATTGCCGACCTGGCGCTTTCAACGGATCAGGCCGCCGAGCCAAAGCTCAGCGTGTCTAACCTCGACGGCCATATCACTGCGCTGTGTCTCCAGTTTAAAGACATGGTGAATGCAAAGGTAAGCATCATTGACACCTACGCGGTTTACCTGGATGCGGTGAACTTCCCGGGCGGTGTTAATCCGACAGCAGACCCGACGATGTTCTCCCTACAGACCTTCTGGCTGGACACCAAAACCTCTGAAGATGACGAGATGGTGTCCTGGTCGCTCAGTAGCCCGGCAGACCTGCAGAACCTGGTTATACCCACCCGGCAGATCACCTCTCTCTGCGAATGGGCACTGCGCGGACAATACCGCAGCGGTGACGGCTGCACCTACAACGGCACGGCATATTTCGATGCGAAGGGTAATGCGGTAGCTGACCCGGCGTTTGATGTATGCGGGGGTTGCCTCAGTGACTGCCGCAAGCGTTTCGGCGCCGGGCTGGCAGAACCGAACACTGCCGTTCTTGATTTCGGCGGCTACCCGGCGACAGTTCTCTTCACCCGATAACCGGATATACCCATGAACAAAATCATTATGACGGCGATCCGGGCGCATGCGCTGGAGGAATCCCCACGCGAGTGCTGCGGCTTCGTCATTCAGTCAGGACGGCGCCAGCGCTATATCCCGGTGCCGAACAGCCACGAAAACCCGACCGAGCATTTCAGAATCGATGGTCTGCACTGGGCGAACGCCGAGGACGCAGGAACCATTATCCGCGTCATTCACTCCCACCCGGGCGATGGCGCACGACCTATTCCGTCTGACCTCGATCGCCAGCAGTGTAATAACTCTGGTGTGGTCTGGGGCATTTACGCGCCGGACTGCGATGATTACGCAGAGATAACACCGGACGCCATCCCGCTGATTGGCCGCCCGTTCCTCCTTGGCTCGCACGACTGCTGGGGCCTGGTCATGGACTGGCACGCCATACAGGGCGTCACGCTGAACGATTTCCGCGTGGATTATCCGTGGTGGGAAAGCCAGTACCCGGACAACCTCTATTTCGATAACTGGGAGCGCGAGGGGTTTGTCGAATGCGACCCCGCGCCCGGGTGCATGGTGATCATGCAGGTCGAGTCGGACAAGTGGAACCATGCGGGGATCATCACCGAAGAGGGCGAGCTGCTGCACCACCTGTACGGCCAGCCATCCTGTATCACACCTTATGCCCGTGGATATTTTAAAGACCGGACGATGATCTGCGTTCGGCACAAAGACCTGCCGCAGGAGATTAAACCATGGCGCGCTTAACCACGATTCGATTGTATGGCGCGCTGGGTGCCCGGTTTGGCCGCGTTCACCGGCTGGCGGTGCAGACGTCAGCGGAAGCGGTAAAAGCGCTGTGCATCAACCTGGACGGGCTGGAAAGCTTTCTCATGAATGCCAAAAAAAACGGCATGACCTTCGCGGTGTTTCGTGGCAAACGCAACATCGGCGAACAGGATTTCAAGGAGCTGGGTGGTGACAGTGATATCCGCATCGCGCCTGTGCTGGAAGGGGCGAAAAAGGCAGGTTTATTTCAGACGATCCTTGGCGCAGTGATGGTGGTGGCGGGCATCGTGGTGTCTGGCCTCTCTGCTGGCTGGGCCAGTCCGGTCGGTGGCGCCATGATTTCTGCTGGTATCGGCATGGCTGCAGGCGGTATCTACCAGATGCTCTCGCCGCAGCCCAAAGGCCTTCAGGGGCGCGATGACCCTGACAATAAGCCCAGCTATGCCTTCGGCGGCGCAGTGAACACCCTGGCGATGGGCAACCCGGTCGCGCTGCTGTATGGCGAGCGCGAAATTGGCGGCGCCATAATCAGTGCGGGGATCGTGGCCGAGGACATCTGAGAATTTCTTACTCTTCAATTAGCACCCAATCGGGTGCTTTTTTTATGGATGCAATATGGCAACGATTACTGGTGCAAAAGGCGGCAGTCAGAAGCAGCACACGCCTGTTGAACAACCCGATTCCGCGCAGTCGATGGCGCGCTGCCGTATGCTGCTGGCGCTCGGTGAAGGCGAGTTCGCTGGTGGACTGGATGCTACCCGGATCTTCCTTGACGGCACGCCGCTGGGCAACGCCGACGGATCGATGAACTTCGAGAATGTCTCCTGGGACTTTCGTCCGGGCACGCAGACGCAGTCGCCGATCCCCGGGTTCCCAGCCGTGGAGAACGAGACCAGCATTGGCGTGTCGCTGACGAAGGTCACTCCCTGGACCCGTGCCATCAGCAATACCCAGATTGACGCAGTGCTGGTGCGTATCGGCATTACCGGTCTGCAGCAGCAGGAGAATGATGGCGATATCGTCGGCACTTCCGTCACCTATCACATCGATGTGGCTTTAGATGGCGGTGCATACAGCACTGTGCTCACCAAAACCGTAACCGAAAAGCTCAGCTCACTGTACGAGCTGACCCATCGCATCAATCTGCCGAAGGCTAACACCGGCTGGCAGATCCGCGTGGTTCGCGACACTGCCGACAGCACCAGCCAGATGCTACAGAACAAGACACAGGTGCAGGCCATCACGGAGGTGATCGACGCGCGCCTGCGGTATCCGCATACCGCGCTACTGTATGTGTCGTTCAACGCAAAATCCTTCAACAACATCCCGAAGATATCCTGCAAGCCGAAAGGGCGGATTATCCGCATCCCGCAGAACTATGATCCGGTTAGCCGGGTTTATAACGGCACCTGGGATGGGACATTCAAATGGGGCTGGTCGAATAACCCGGCGTGGATTTGGTTCGATGTACTCACGGAGCCGCGCTTTGGCCTGGGTCGTCGGGTAACGGCAGCCATGCTGGATAAGTGGGAACTGTACCGCATAGCCCAGCGCTGTGACCAGAAGGTGCCGGACGGTAAGGGCGGCACCGGTACCGAGCCGCGCTTCCTGTTTGACGTCTATATCCAGTCGCAGGCCGATGCCTGGCAGGTGATTAAGGATATCGCCGCTGGCTTCAACGGTATGACATTCTGGGGCAACAACATGTTCAATGTTGTCTCGGACATGCCAGCGGACACGACGAAGCTGCAGATCCTCACCCGCGCATCGGTCGTCGGAAAGCCGAACTATTCCAGCGGCAGCGAGAAGAACCGCTACAGTTCGGCGCTGATTAACTTCAGCGACCCGGACAACCACTATCAGGATCGCACCACTGCGGTGATGTTTCCTGACCTGGTTAAGCAGTTCAAATTCAAGCAGACGCAGCTGACTGCCATTGGCTGTACGCGTGAGAGTGAGGCGCAGCGTCGCGGCGGCTGGGCGGTGTACTCCAACTATCTCGATCGCCTGATCACGCTGCAAACCGGGCTGGATGGCTTTGCCTATGTTCCCGGCACCGTGTTTGCTTTTGCGGATGAACGTTTTTCCGGGCGAGTGTATGGTGGGCGCGTTGTGAGTTACAACGCCGGGCTTAAGGCCGTTACAACCGATCGCGGGACCAGCGCCGTCCCGGGCGACACGCTGATGATCCGCACACAGGGCGGCATTGTGGAAAACCGGGTCATTCAGGCGGTCAACGGCACGCAGTTAATCGTGGCCACGGCGTTTTCCTCTGCGCCAGCGCCAGATGCTGTTTTCGTTATCGATGCCGGACAGCTGCGCCTGCAGTATTTCCGTGTGATGAACCTGACATTCAACGACGAGGAGAACACCTACACCATTACGGGTGCGGAATACAACGCCTCGAAATATGACGCTGTCGATAACAATGCGCGCCTGGACATCCCGCCTGTCAGCCTGATTCCTACTGGTGTTGTCTCTCAGCCCGGAAACGTCGTGGTATCGAGCTACGACTCAGTGAGACAGGGGCAGCGCAATGCCACGCTGACAGCCTCCTGGGATGCTCCGCTGGATAAAGCCGGGAAACCGCAGGCAGACGTTATCGCCTACCAGGCACAGTGGCGCCGGGGTGATAGTGAGTGGGTTAACGTACCGCAAACCGGGCTGCGCAATGTCGAAGTGCCGGGGATCTACGAAGGTGATTACCTGGTGCGTGTCAGGGCGATTAACGCTGGCGGCGCATCCAGCCTGTGGGCCACCTCAGTGCTGACGCATCTCAAGGGCCGGGCCGGTGATGTGCCAAAGCCCGCCAATTTCCGTACCACGCCGTTGCTCTGGGGCGTACAGCTGGACTGGGATTTCCCGGCTGGTACCGGCGATACCTTACAGACGGAGATCCAGTATTCCACTGCATCGACTGGCACAAATCCGCTTCTGCTGGCCGGGGTACCCTATCCGCAGCATGTTTATCAGCAACTGGGCCTGAAAGCCGGGGTAGGATTCTGGTACCGCGCGCGGCTTGTGGATCGCACCGGCAATAAGTCGGCATGGACTGACTTCATTCAGGGCAGCAGCAGCTCGGTTGCGGCCGATTACCTGGTGGATATCGACAACCAGATCAAACAGACAGACGCGTATAAGGAACTCACCTCGGATATCGCTGATCTCAGCGACGATATTCAGTCAGCGCACGACGACATCAGCAAAGTTACGACAGAGTCGGCGGCAACCAAAGCAGGCCTGGCACAGGAGGTCACGGACCGTAAGAAAGCAATCACCGATGAAGCGGCAGCACGTGGCCAGGCGTTGCTGACCGAGAAGAACGAGCGCGTCGCGGATATCAGCAACGTCAATCAGACGATCCAGACCACCACCGAGTCACTGGCGCAGCAGATTGGGCAGATTTCTGCTGGCACCGGTTCGCAGTTCGACCCGGCCAAAATCTGGTACTTCGATTCGACGGTAGAGGGCTGGTCCGGGAACGGGACCCCGACGATTGTTGACGGGTGGATCCGCCCGTCGAACCATGCCACCGATCCATGGGTGCAGTCTCCCGGTTCACTGGGTATTAACTCGTCGTCCTATCGCTTCGTTAAACTGCGCATCAGGAAGTTCGGGGCGCCGGGCTGGGCGGGGCAACTGCGGTGGCGGGGTACCGGTGGCTTTAACGACACCAACATGGTCACCGTCGCTGAGCCTGCTTATGACGCGAACGGGATCGCCACGCTTGAGTTCGACAATATCCCCTGGCTGACTGAAACCACGATGAATCAGTTCAGGCTGGATCTGTCCACTAAGCAGGATGCGACGAATTACTTTCTGATTGACTGGGTGGCGCTCGGACGGCCTACGCCCGGCGCGGGTATGGCGGCGCTGCAGCAGGAAACGACAGCCCGTGTCGCTGGCGACCAGGCGGAAGCCACAGCGCGAGAAACGCTGGCTACGCAGATCCGGGGCGGTTATACCGGTGATGATCCGTCGAAGCTGGCCTCGGGCTTGCTCTTCACCGAACGCCAGGCGCGCATCACGGCGCAGGAAGCGGAGGTGACAGCCCGGACGGCGCTGGAATCGACCGTTAACGCCAACAAAGCCAGCGTGACGCAGGAACTGGCAACGCTGACGACTGAGCAGGAGGCGCAGGCCACCACGCTGTCGGGCCTGCAGACCACCGTCGGGAAAAATACCGGCGATATCACGCGTATCGATAAAGCTGTAGCCGATAACAACAAAGCGCAAACTACCGCGCTGGCTGCTGTAAAAGCCACAACAGACCAGAACACGGCGGACATCAGCACGGAAACCACGGCCCGCACGGATGCAGACAGCGCGCTCGGTCGCCGTATCGACAGCCTGAAAGTGGATGTGGATGGCAACACGGCCAGCCGCGACGCCGGTATTGTCGGCAACGTCAGCAACGCTCTCGCCAACTTCATGGCTTTCTCTGATCAGCGCGTCACGTTTGCTGTTGGTGAAACAAAAACGATGGCTGAAATCACAGAGGCCCGGAAGACCGCCGCGGATGCCACAAGCGCTGTGGCGGAGCAGGTCACGACGCTTAAGGCCACGGTTGAGCAAAACGGCCAGACTAACGCCGCAGCCATCACGCGCATTGATAAAGCCGTTACGGATCTGAAGAGCGCTACCGCGACCAGTATTGAGCAGGTGACGGCTGCAATCGGCGATACCAATGCAAATGTCCAGACGACCAGCGAGGCTGTTGCTGACATTAACGGCAAGCTGAAAGCGCAGTGGGGCGTTAAGGTTCAGGTGGAGGCAAACGGTGTTAAACGCATCGCGGGTATCCAACTGGGTATTGATGGCACAGGGGCATCAAACTTCCTGATTTCTGCCGATACGTTCGCGGTATATAACCCGACGACGAACGGCCAGGAGCTGGTATTTGCTTCGACCGGCGGCCAGATATTCATGCGTTCGGTGTTCATCCAGGACGGTTCTATTGATAACGGTAAGATCGGTAATTACATTCAGTCCAGCAACTGGGACGGTACCGGCAATGTCGGCTGGCATATCAATAAATCCGGGTATGCCACGTTTAACGGTGTGACGGTTCGGGGGACGATTTATGCCACCAACGGAGAGTTCCGGGGTACGGTTTACGCTACAGATGGAGACTTCAAGGGCACCGTGTACGCGAATAAAATCGTAGGCGATGTCGTTAATATGTTCTCGTTCCCTGGTGGCAGGTATCGGGGGGATCCTGGCAAACAACAGGATTTCTATCGACAGGTTACCTGGGCGGGTGGTGTTCCATATGATGTCACTATCGCTGTACCGACCTTTGTCGTATGGAATGAAAGTGATAGTTATAACGCTGCCATGGAAGCCTACGTCAATATAAACGGACGTAATATTACAGTCGCGCCTCTTGGGTTAAGGCTGTCGTATGCCGGCCCGAATAACACTCAACGCCAGGTAAACTGTTATGTACCTGTTACGGCTAGTCTGGATATTCCTGCAAATTCAGGGCCTGTAGCTATACGTGTTGGCCTGAGAGGAATAGCTAATGGCGAGGCTTATATGGACATGCAGCCATCAATGGTATTAATCACCAAGAGAAATACCCCAAACTTTTCTGGTTACTCCGGTAATTGATATGAATCCCACCCTTATAACCCAGCTCCGGCTGGGTTTTTTATTTTAAGGACATCACGAATGGCCACACTTGATGACGATTTAGCGAAAGCCGTCACAGAAGGATTTCGCCTGGCGCAAGGCAGCATCATCAACCAGGACCTGATTTTATCGGGCACCGGTGACGTCACCGTAACCCTGGCAGACGGTTCGAAAAAGACGGGTCCCAGCTGGACGAAGCTGATCGCCCAAGCCGGTGCGGCAGGAGCCAGCGCCGCTGCAGCGGCAGCATCAGAGAAAAATGCAAAGACCTCTGAGACGAATGCGAACTCATCAAAAACCGCAGCGGCAAGCAGCGCTTCAGCAGCCAAGACCAGCGAAACGAATGCCAAAACCTCTGAGACGAACGCAAAAACGTCTGAGACGAATGCCAAAACGTCGGAGAACAACGCAGCCGCCAGCGCCAGCAGTGCCGCCGCATCACTGGCCGCCGCGCAGCTGCTGACGTCTGTACCCTATGAGGCGGCGCCGTCCCCTGATGTATGTATACCGTTGAACGATAGTTCAAAATTAGATGCTGGTTTTGGACCATACGACACGTTGACTATTTCTGGAAAAATTGTGGAACTACCGACGAGATCCGCAACCTTTACTAGGTCCACAATAGCACTATATAGAGATAAGTCGGATGTCTTGCAAGTCGCAGATATTAATGAACCTCGTTTTGAACGTGAAGGTTTATTACTAGAGGGGTCTAGTTCAAACCTATATACTTACTCTGAACAGTGGGGTGCAGGCCAGCGCATCACCACTACAAATAATGCCGGTGACTCTCCTCGTGGCGATAAAACGATGGCGTTATTGGTTGAGGACACTAATAATTCTGAACACTATTCGCAAGACCGTAATATTACGTTAACAGCAGGGACAACTTATTGCTATTCGGTGTTTGTCAAAGCCCATACAAATTCACGTCTTTTATATCTACGTATTGCTTCTGGAAGTACGTCCGGTGTCTTCTTTGACCCGGTGGCAGGGGCGTTTGTTGGGAGTGGCGGAGTGGGGGCTCAATATGTTGATCGTGGGTTTGACGTCCTCAGTAATGGTGTCTATCGCGTATGGATGACATTTACCGCTGCGACGAGTCAGAGCACAGTTGTTCGCCTTCAATTAGCTAAGGACGGCGTAACCGCGAGCTACACCGGGGACGGTGTATCAGGTTTATATGTCTGGGGCGCGCAACTAGAGGCCGTGCCAGTGATGACCAGTTATATCCCAACAGCAGCCTCAGCTGTAACAAGAGCCGCTGATAAGCTCTCATTACAACCGTCTGGTAATGTTGGGTATCAACTACTCGGGGATGCGTTCAACAGGACACTGGCATTTGAAATCGCTATTAATAGATATGTCACGCCCAGTAATAATTACGCTGACCTTATCAGGGCGACCGGCGCCAACAACGATATTATATTCAGGGCGGGAGCATCTACCCTTTTCACATATATTGGTGGGAGCGGGCCATCTCTACCAGTTACATATCCAATCGATAGAAAAGTTTACGCACAATCTGTAGATGCCAACAATACGACTAGCATGTACTTCGATGGGAAAATTAACAGCAGGACGGTAGCACTGACCTGCCCCCACGATTAGATACAACACTCAGTTAGTAACGTCGGAATCTTCATTCTCAGAATGACCCTTTCTCCAGCCCGCTGCAAATTCAGACGGTGTCTGATAATTCAGCGTGGAGTGCGGGCGGCATTCGTTATAATCCTGCCGCCAGTCATTAATAATTTTCCTGGCATGAACGATATCGCTGAACCAGTGCTCATTCAAACATTCATCGCGAAATCGTCCGTTAAAGCTCTCAATATATCCGTTCTGCGTTGGCTTGCCCGGCTGGATTAAGCGCAACTCAACACCATGCTCAAAGGCCCATTGATCCAGTGCACGGCAAGTGAACTCCGGCCCCTGGTCAGTTCTTATCGTCGCCGGATAGCCTCGAAACAGTGCAATGCTGTCCAGAATACGCGTGACCTGAACGCCTGAAATCCCAAAGGCAACAGTGACCGTCAGGCATTCCTTTGTGAAATCATCGACGCAGGTAAGACACTTGATCCTGCGACCGGTGGAAAGTGCGTCCATGACGAAATCCATCGACCAGGTCAGATTGGGCGCCGCCGGACGGAGCAGCGGCAGACGTTCTGTTGCCAGCCCTTTACGACGTCTTCTGCGTTTTACGCCCAGGCCACTGAGGTGATAAAGCCGGTACACGCGCTTATGATTAACATGAAGCCCTTCACGGCGCAGCAACTGCCAAATACGACGGTAGCCAAAACGCCTGCGCTCCAGTGCCAGCTCAGTGATGCGCCCTGATAAATGCGCATCAGCAGCCGGACGGTGAGCCTCATAGCGGCAGGTCGACAGGGATAAACCTGTAAGCCTGCAGGCACGACGTTGCGACAGACCGGTCGCATCACACATCAACATCACGGCTTCCCGCTTCTGGTCTGTCGTCAGTACTTTCGCCCAAGAGCCACCTGAAGCGCCTCTTTATCCAGCATGGCTTCGGCAAGCAGCTTCTTGAGTCTGGCGTTCTCTTCCTCAAGCGACTTCAGGCGCTTAACTTCAGGCACCTCCATACCGCCATACTTCTTACGCCAGGTGTAAAACGTGGCATCGGAAATGGCATGCTTGCGGCAGAGTTCACGGGCGGGTACCCCAGCTTCGGCTTCGCGGAGAATACTGATGATCTGTTCGTCGGAAAAACGCTTCTTCATGGGGATGTCCTCATGTGGCTTATGAAGACATTACTAACATCGGGGTGTACTAATCAACGGGGAGCAGGTCAGCACCAGTAAATCCAGCGTCTAAACCGACGAGTATTGATATACAAGGGCACCCGAACGTTGTTTACCACATTCGCAACTTCCGTATCTGGCACCGCCTGCTAACTCTTAACCAAATTAATGGACTCCGCTAATGAGAGACTTATATCTGCGCTTTAATGACGCCGACGAAATGCGCACGCAGTTAATCGCGGCGGGGTTTGTTGATGATGAAGAGCAGGGAGGTTTATTTCACCCGGTTATCAGCCTGGATATCATTGGCGTTATCAGTCTCCCTGCTGAAGTTATCAATCCCGGCGAAGAAAACGAAGTTATCAAGTACACCACCGAACCCGACTATCACGTCAATTTACGGGTCATGAATGACTCGCTCGATTTATCCGGGCTGAACAAATTTGTGGTTAAACCGAAAACACCGGCTCGCGTCTGGGCGTAAGGAATTAAGTTATGGCAAACAGAATAGACACAGCTGAATTAAGCAGGGCCATTGCTGCCTGGACATCCACCATCAATGACGCGTCTCTGCCGGGGGTCGGGAGTACGGTTTATGGCGGATACATAAAGTCACAGTACACCGTAAATGGCGTTGAGAAGATATCCGCCCAACTCCAGATCGTGAAACGCATCGAATGGAACTACTCCATTGCCAGACTGGTGGTGTTGCAAAATGCGGGGGGTACTGACTCCGCGCAGAACAACTACTTCGACTTCATGTCCAACGGCAATGTGCAAATTCCCGGACGTTTGTATATGGGCGGTCCAGCCGTGAGTTCGTGGTGGAACTCAGCACAGGCCCACTATGCCTCTTATTACGCGGAGACCGCCACGGATTCTCCGGGTAACGGGGCTATAGCTGGCCTTTCCTGGGGGTATCAACATGGTGGTGGGTATAACCTTCGATCGATGTGGGGTAATGTTGGTAACGGGCTGGGCGCCTGGGCTAACACTGCGCTAACACAGTTCGGAGATAGTGGGTCCAAGATACGGTACTGGTATTTCACCCCAGCCAACGGGGATTTAGTCACCTCGACAAGTGGCGATGGCGGCTTTGCTGGCAACTACACCTATCAGAAGTCAGCGACCTCTGATGCCACTCTGAAGCACGATATCACCTATGACGACGGCCAGGCATCTTACGAGAACATCAGGAAGCTGAAACCCTGCACGTTCGTGTATAACGGGGATTACTTCGAACGGGCACGCCGGGGAATCATTGCTCAGGATGCTTTGCGTGATATCGATCGTGAGTATGTGAAGCTGGTTCCTGCTGCACCTGAGTTCGATGAGGACGGGAATCGTTGTGATAAAGACGACACGTTAGCCCTGGATAACAACGTCATCATGATGGACACCGCACTAGCGCTCCACCACACTATCGCCAAGATGGAAGCTCTGATGCAGGAAGTCGCTGACCTGAAGGCAGAGATTAACGCGCTGAAAGCGTAACAGCATCATGATGTTCAGCAGTAATTATCAATAGGCACAGCCTCCTTGCCCTGGACTCCCTTTAAAACTACTGCATAAATACACAGTAATGATAAATGAGAGGTCACCATGCCCCGCAAATCAGACATTAACGCGGCTTTTACCGCGGCGATACAGCTAAACCCGAAAGGGTATCAATGCCTGCATACAGAAGACTTCATACGTGAGCTGCGCGCCAGGAACTGGCATTTCACCCAGGCTGATGCGAATGATTGGATCGAGCAGTACCAAACTTGCTTCGTAGACAAGACGCCGGACGGTAGCCAGAACCGCCTATGGATGCTGCGCAATATGGGGAGGGTTCTGTAATGGGATTCCCTTCACCTGCCAGCGACTATATAGAGACCAGGCTCACTCCAGAAAGGATTTGCGGCGTAGGCATTGATACCCGCATCCTGGAAACGTCATCCGGGTTTGCGGTGATCGAACCGTGCACCAGGCTGGTACAGAATCAGGTTCTGCTGATTTTGTCCGGCGGCCGCACTCAGTTTGCTCGGGTCATGGGTCGGGCTTTAATCACGGAAGATGGCGAAGCGATAGAGGGTGAAGCGGCGGAAGATATCGAGGTTATGGGGAGGGTCACTTACTTCATCAACAGCGCGGACGCTCATGAAGATGAGTGCCCAGTCTAAGAAGCGGCCAGCATCTGAACGCAGTGGAAAGAAAGACATGATGGCCTTGCTCAAAAGTCTAAGGTCCGCTATGAGCGAAAAGCGGACCCTCAAATCAGGGCCCGCCTGTTTTTATCTGAGCATCAGCAGGGGCTGACTGCTATTAGATAGCATCTCTGCTGTGTTGCTGCCGATAAAGAATCTGCGCAGCCGTGAATGTCCGTACGCTCCCATGACCATAAGATCAATCCCGTGTTCCCCGGCGTAGCGGCACAGTGCATTAGCCACGGTATCGGCTTTCAGCAGACTCGCCTGACTGGTTATGCCAGCTCTTTGCAACAGAGACTGAGCTGCATCCAGCGATTCTGAATTTCCATTCACCATCACCAGGTGGCAGGTCAGATTCAGGAACAATGGACTTACAGAAAGTCGGCGCAAATTTTCCAGACTCGCCTCACTTCCGTCATAGGCGAACATTACGCGTGAAGGAACAGAGAAGGTTTCGGGTACAATTAACACAGGATTTTTTTGCAGACGAATAACATTCTCAATATGGCTCCCGACCGGATTGGATGCCCCCCGGCGCCCCAGCACCATAAGACGCGTATCCCCCAGTTCAGCCAAAATCCCGTCCAGCGTGCCATGTTTTTGTAATTGCTGTGGTGCCGGTAATCCCGCCTCTGTCAGCAGTTCAGCACAGTTTTTCAGGATGGCTTTACCCTGCGTCATCAATAATCGGTTACGTTCACCCTCAAGGCGAACCAGCTCATCTGTAAAATGCTCCCGACTGTCTAAGCCAATGGTTCCTGTCAGGTCCGAAACCAAAGGCTGGTCACTTTTTTCCAGGACATGAAGCAGGGCCACCGATATCTTCAGCGCGGAGGCAGCCCAGACCGCATATTCGCAGACTGCCTTTGTTGATGACGATCCATCCACACAGGCAACAACGGTATTGTTCATTTCATGACTTTCGGACATTAATGACCTCCCATTAATTTATCAACTTCTTCGGGTTTATCATGCACACCAAACCGGTCAACAATGGTACGGGTGGCATCATTCATCCCACGTATCTCAACCTCAGTTCCCTCTCTGCGGAACTTAATAACCACCTTGTCCAGGGCACTCACCGAAGTGATGTCCCAGAAATGGGCGTGTGAAACATCTATCGTCACATTCTCAATCGCCTCGCGGAAATCAAAGTGGCTGGTAAAGCGATCTGCTGATGCAAAGAATACCTGGCCGGTGACGGTATACGTTCGACTCGTCCCTTCCAGAACTGAGGTTACACGCATGAACCGGGATACTTTCGTAGCAAAGTTGAGCGAAGCAATCAGCACTCCGGTCAGCACGCCGAAGGCCAGATTATGTGTTGCCACCACAACCGCGACGGTGGCAAGCATGACCACGCTGGTTGAAAGGGGGTGTGTACGCAGGTTAGTAATGGAGCGCCAGGAGAATGTTCCGATGGAAACCATAATCATCACTGCGACCAGCGCCGCCATCGGGATTTGCGATACCCAGTCGCGCAGGAACACAATCAGGCAAAGCAGCACCACGCCAGCTGTGAGGGTTGAAAGCCGTCCACGGCCACCGGATTTTACGTTGATAACGGATTGCCCAATCATCGCGCAGCCTGCCATTCCTCCGATAAAGGATGTGCAAATATTCGCGATACCCTGCGCTTTACACTCCCGGTTTTTGTCGCTTGGCGTGTCGGTCATGTCATCCACAATCGTGGCGGTCATCATCGACTCAAGCAGGCCAACCACCGCAAGCCCGGCAGAATAAGGCAGGATGATGAGCAGTGTCTGGAGATTTAAAGGCACGTCAGGAAGCAGGAAGACCGGCAGGCTGTCGGGAAGTTTCCCCATATCGCCGACGGTTCGCACATCCAGTTGCAGCCACATGGCAATGCCGGTCAGCACCACGATGCACACAAGCGGTGATGGAATGGTTTTGTTGATATAGGGGAAGAGATAGATGATTCCCAGCCCTGCCGCAGTCATGGCATAAACATGCCATGTAACGTTGGTCAGCTCAGGCAACTGGGCCATGAAAATCAGGATTGCCAGTGCGTTAACAAACCCCGTCACCACTGAGCGTGAAACAAAACGCATCAGCCCACCTAGCTTCAGATATCCGGCTATCAGCTGGAATACTCCTGTAAGGATGGACGCGGCCAGTAAATACTCCAGGCCATGATCTTTCACCAGAGTCACCATCAGCAGCGCCATTGCACCGGTAGATGAAGAAATCATCGCCGGACGCCCGCCAAAGAAGGCCATAACGAGAGGGATACAGAACGCCGAATAGAGGCCTACCTGGGGATCCACACCGGCAATAATGGAAAATGCGATCGCTTCTGGAATGAGCGCGAGCGCGACAACAATACCGGCAAGAACGTCACCACGGACGTTACCCAGCCAGTCCTTACGTGTCGAGGACAGCAACATAGTAATTTCTCAGATTTTGAATACAGTCAGCCCGTGTGGGCAAAAAATTTCAGATACGAAAAAACACATCCGCAGACGGGATGCTTTTGATTGTGCGACTGAGACTACTCAGTGCGACAGAGGAGGGTTACAACTCAGGGTGGCGTAAGACGCATGATTTTTTGAGTTCTCCTTTACGGTAAACGATACCTTCAGGACTGAATTAAGCCAGGTCATCAGGAGATGAACACAGACCACGAAGCCTGATCTTGTCAGAACAGGCGCTTAACTATAAACGAAAGCAAAGGAAGATCAATGTTTCACCATGAAGATCATTGTCAGGGAAGGGATCAGAAAGGTACTCCTGCTAACGTCTGCTTCTGGCACAAAGCGGCCTTCGATGTAAGAAGCGGTGCGCACCATTAAATCTTACAAACGGATCGGTAGCGATTCTGCCAGGGTAGTCAAAGCTGGTAAAGCGGCAGAAGTGATTTCTGGAAGGAGCTACGCAAAGTTTTGTGCGGACCATGTAGAGCCGTGAGGGGATGTTAATTTGTGGATTAAGGCCGCCACGAAGTTTACTCGTCGCTCCCTCGAATTAGAGAGTAAGAGTTTGATCTTGAAAGGGTGTAATGGTAAGTGTTGCGATGTTTATTTAGGGGTGTTTTGTGTAGTAACTTCTTGATATATAAGGAAGAACAGAGGTTAAGCCGTAAACAGGAATCGTATTCGGTCTCTTTTTATCTGTTGAAAGTAAACGCCTTTTCCCGTTGCGGACTTTAACAGATGGGCAACATTCTCTGTTCTTCGTTAAACCATACCACACTACGCCCGGCGGAAGTCCAGTGCTTTTTAGCGGTTTTGTTAAATTTTTAGCTGTTACCGATGAAAGCAGAGATTAGCGGCAAAAACGTGCGCTGATGCCGCATTCAATCTCATCAAGCAGTTGAAAACGGCGGCGGTATTCCGCGCGTTTTTTACTGGCAATGCTGTCGATCGCTTTGCGCTCCATACCTGCTGGCAGGGCCCAGCGAAATGCACCGCACGACTTAGCGCCCAGCGATTGCCAGAATTCGTCATAGCTGGCATGCAGATGACGACCTTTACTCAGACGATAGCGCAGGGCGCGAAAAACATGGCCTTCATCGCTCACACCATAAATGGCGCTGATACCTGACTGCTTCGCCAGATTGAAGATCGCTTCCAGCAGGATCCTTTTTGGAAACAGGCCATAACAGGCGCGGGTGGCATTTTTGATCGTCTCCCGCCCTACGTCTTTTCGCGGCCCCTGCAGGCCGCCAATCACCAGCGCACTTTGGCCCTTCTCCTCAACAACGCTGAAGGTCAGGCTCGCCAGCAGGGTGTTATCCCCGGCCCGTAGCCAGAGCGTGGTTTCGCCCTCGCGTTCGGCCTTCACCGCGCTGCTGGCGTAAATCGTATAGTGCGCATCGTCTTTAGTGGCGAACTGCAGCAGCGAAAGTGGAGTCGGGCTGCTAAAGCTCCGCGCCAGGCTGGCGTCCGGCAGCGCATCAAGCCAGGCGTAATGGTGCAGGATGGCGTTGGCCCGCTCACCGGCACGTAATCCGCGAGTGAGATACTGACGCTGGGTTTTCACCGGCAGCGTAGTTTGTGCTTTTAACAACAGCGGAAAATCATCGCGACGGGAGAGCGTCTCCAGCATGCGGGTGGTTGAGGACCAGAACAGCAGGGAGCGCAGGAAAAATTTCAGCCTGTAATCGCGTTTATGCCACAGCGGGCCGGGCATAAACTCGCCCTTCGCCAGGGCGAAAATAACAGAAGAACGGTGCGTTAAAGACAGCTCAGCAGGCAGGATGGTATTAGACACGATGAAGACCTCTTTATATTTCTGCAATTATCTTAAAGGCCATCGGATAATCATTTAAGCGTTGCTAAACCTTTATTTCCGCTTTGTTTAATGTCGATTGAGGTTATTCCTAACCCCAGTTACCGCTCATCTTATTGTCAGCATTCCAGGGGCTATACTGATCATGAGGGGGCGCTATGTATCTCAATCTTGATGGTCACAACTGGCGACACGTCTGGGTGGTAAGCGATCTTCACGGTTGTTATCAAATGCTTATGGCAGATCTGCGGCAGCGGCATTTTAACCCGTATGAGGATTTACTTATTTGCGTTGGCGATTTAATCGATCGCGGACCGGATAGCGTGAAATGCCTGCAGCTATTAAATGAAGCGTGGTTTTATGCCGTGCGGGGCAACCATGAGCAGATGGCGCTGGACGCGCTGCAGAATAATGATTTTGGCCTGTGGATGATGAATGGCGGCAATTGGTTAGCACAATTAAAGGGTGAACAGCAGGCGCAGGCGCTGGCGTTGCTCAGGCGCAGTGAGACCCTGCCGTGGATTATCGAAATTGCCTGCGCCAACGGCGTGAATGTTATTGCTCATGCCAATTACCCGTCCTCCCACTACGTGCGGGACAAGCCGGTCAACAAGCAAAGCGTCCTCTGGGACAGGGCACACTTGCGGGAACTGATGAGCGGCAAAGAGGCGGGGATCGCTGGGGCGGATCACTTCTGGTTCGGGCACACACCGCTCAAAACACGTTATGACTGCCAGAACCTGCACTATATCGACACCGGGGCGGTATTTGGCGGCGCGTTGACCCTGGCGCAGCTACAGTGATTACAGGTCGGAATACTCCTGCGCCGGACGCCAGAAGCCGTCGATGAAGTCTTCAACCGGATAACAGCCGCCGTGACGAATACGCTGATCGTCCATCGAGGCCTCACACTGCGGTTCGGTGCGATACACATCCACCACCAGATCTTCACAGCCTGCGTCCAGATAACAGATAAATAACACCAGTGCGTACATCATGCCCCTCAGCATTTACTACCATATTGATATTGTAGGGGATGATTCAGGGAAGAGGAGATTATGAGAATAAATAACCCGCCTGCGGGCGGGTTCTCTTTGAATCAGGCAAGGCGCATGATCCAGGCATCGGAACTTTGATCGTAATGCTCACGGTAAAGGACTGAGTGTTCGCCATCGAGGATTGCCGGGACGCTGGTGTCTGCATCCCATGCATCGAGCTGCATGCAAAGGTCGGGATCGGACTTGCAGGGGATGGTTAACGTTCGTTCGCCCTGCGTATCGCCGCTTAACTCGGCATCATCGATTTCGAATGCGCCAATGCGCACATTGGTTTTCGTCATAATGCTCTCCATGATCACGCTGTGTTCTGGTACGACCAGTATAGTCGCCCACTTTTCAGCCTGGACAATGAAGAGCAAAAGCGCCAGTAAAAAAGTGCTTTTTTTAGCGCGTTTCACCGTTACCGGTAAACAAGCGGCCATCGCGAACCAGCTCGCGCGGATAGCTGTTTTTAAGCCGCGAGCCCACTTTTTTCGCCATGCCTATTGGGAAGCCCTGCCAGGTCACTACCGCATCATCCCCGGACGGGGTTGTTTGTGGCCAGACATCGCGTCCGCGATACCACTCTTCCGCTTCCGCCTGGGTTAAGGCAAAGGTGTTGTGCTGGCCTGCCAGCGCGATCACCGCTTCATGCTGCCAGCGATAGCCTTTGTTGTGCGTCTCCGCCAGGCGCAGGCCAAGACGGGAGAAGCGCACTTTGCCGATCAGCGGCTCAATCTCTGTCGGGAATAACCACACCTCTTTATCTCGCTGCCACAGACGCAGACTGTCGTCCCAGAACAGGCCCGCCTGGTTAGCGGCGGCAGTAATCTGTTGGGCTTCGCGGGTTTTAAGGGGCGTGAACGGGAAGTTTCCGACCTTATATTTGGGAGCGGGCAGCGGTGCAACGGCGGCCTTTTTACGCAGGCGCGCCACGAAAAAGCCTTCGCAATCGTAAATATGCGGAAAGACGTGCAGGAAGCCTTCAGGCGTGACGCAGTCCCCGGCACTGGCGAACAGGTCGTTAAGCGGCAGGAATTCAACGGCATCCGGGTACTGCTCTTTCAGCCACAGACAAACGGCTTCGTTTTCGTCGCGGTTCAGGGTGCAGGTGGAGTAGACCAGCGTGCCGCCCGGACGCAGGGCGTGGAAGGCGCTGTCGATAAGCTCGCGCTGGGTGGCGGCGATCTCCAGGTTGCTGGCAACGGACCAGTTTTTCAGCGCATCGGGATCTTTTCGCACCACCCCTTCGCCGGAGCAGGGGGCGTCCAGCAGGATCGCATCGAAAGCTTCCGGCAGGGCGGCGCCAAACACGCGGCCATCGAAATGGGTGAGCGCCACGTTGCTGATCCCGCAGCGGCTGATATTCGCGTGCAGCACCTTAACGCGGCTGGCGGAGAACTCGTTGGCGAGGATCGCGCCCTGGTTGTTCATCCGCGCGGCGATCTGGGTGGTTTTGGAGCCGGGGGCGGCCGCCACGTCCATCACCCGGGCGGGCATATTGCCATCGGCAAACAGCGCAGCAACCGGCAGCATGGAGCTGGCTTCCTGAATATAGAAGAGCCCGCTCAGATGTTCTGCGGTACTGCCCAGCGGCAACGCCTCTTCGTCGTCACGCTCGATCCAGAATCCCTCTTCGCACCACGGCACAGGGGTGAGCTGCCAGCCGTAGGGGGCGACAAGCGTGAGAAAATCCGCCACGCTGATTTTCAGGGTATTGACGCGCAGGCTGCGGCGCAGCGGGCGCTGGCAGGCAGCGATAAACGCATCAAGAGAGAGAGGGTCAGGCAGAGCCTGGCGCATTTGTGCCAGAAATTCTTCTGGCAAATAGACGGAACGTTGAGACACGAGCGCACCACAGGGAGTCAAAGAGGCGCGCAGTGTACCACAAACGCTCCGGTGGGTTGACACCGGAGCGTAGGGGTTATCGTGGCAGGGCCGTTCCCCAGGTGCGCCACTCTTTCGGTTCGCTCTCCTGCAGCAGGAAGTGCTTGCCAGGCTGAGATTTCGGCGCGAGCGGGGTGCCAGGCGGCGTCGCAAAGGCGATACCGCCGCGGATAAACTGATTAAAGGTCCCGGTTTTCACCACCCCGCCGGTCAGGCCGAAGTCGAGCGAGTAGCCGGAGGCCAGCCAGAAGACGGAGTTGTTACGCACCAGGTGCTGATAGCGATCGCTGATACGCAGGGCTACCATCACCCGATCCGAGAGCGTCCCCAGCGACAGGCCGGTGACCGTACCCACTTCCATACCGCGGAACAGCACCGGTGTACCGATATCAAGGGATGCTGCATCCGGGACCTCCACCACAATGCTCAGGCCATCGAGATAGCGTGAATCGGTGATGGTCGCCTCCTGCAGCTCGAAGTCGCGGCGCGATTTACCCTGTCCGGGCTCCACGTTGATATAGGGCTGCAGAATGGTATCGAGATGCTCAACGCCCGCCGCGGAGATCTGCGGGGTGATGACCGAGAAGCGCGTCCCGGTGCGGGCGAAGTTGTCGACATATTCCGGGTAGAGCACCGCCGTGGCCTGCACTTCATTGCGGGCGGTGATCAGCTTCAGGCTCTGGACCTGCCCGATATCGATCCCCAGATAGCGTATCGGCATCCCTTCGGAGAGCTTGCCCGCGTCAAAGGCATGCAGGGTGATCTGACTGCCGACTGCACGCGCTGCGGTCTCAGAAGGATAGAGGATCCGCTTGTCGCCTTTACGCTGACTGGCGCTGGCCCCGCTCAGGTTGTCGAAGCTGATGGCCCCGCGCAGGGCGCGGGAGAGCGGAGAGGCCTGCACCGTCAGGCCGCTGCCGTTAAGCTGCACTTTGGCCCCGCCCTCAGCCCAGAACACGCTGTTGCTGGTCAACAGCTTGCGGTATTCCGGTTTGATATGCAGTTCGATATCAAAGGCATTGGCGCGCGGGCGCACCAGGATCACTTCACCCACTTCAAATTTACGATACAGCACCACCGAGCCCGCCTGCACATCCGGCAGGGTGTCGGCCACCAGCGTCAGGGTGGTGGTCGGCAGATCGCTCAGGCTGTTTTCCAGGGCTTTATCGAGATTGGCATACAGCGGATAGCTGTCGCGCATGGCGCCTTTCTCACCCGGCAGGATACGGATCCCGCCGCTGATCCACTCGCTGGCGCTGGCCGCCAGGAACTCGACGCCGTCGAGTCCGACTTTCACGTCCACCCGGCTGTTAACCACGAATTTACTGTCGCCATGCACCAGCTCGCGGTACTGCGGATCAATCGCCACCGCAAAGGTGACGCCTTTGCTGGTTAAGTTGCGCTCAAGCACCTGGCCAATCTGCACCCCGTGCAGAATCAGCGGCTGGCCGGCGTCGATGCCGTAGCTTTCCGGTGCGTTGAGGGTCACGGTCAGCACGCCGGGTTTTTGCAGCAGCGCCTTATCGGCCGGGGCGATGACAAACTGGTTAACCGGTTCGCCGCCGCCGGGAATGAGCTCAAACGTACTGCCGGTCAGCAGGCTGCTGACGCTGGGGTTGCTGAGCGTCAGTTTCGGCGTACGTAATTCTATGCGGGTGTTTTTACGCAGCAGATCGACCACGCTGGGGTCAACGGTCATCTCACCGGTTACCAGCCCGCCAGGGTTAAGCGTCATTTTGGTGAGCTGCCCGACCTGTAACCCCTGGTACATCAGCGGGGTGGAATCCTCCTTCAGGCCATCCGCCGAGGGGAGGGTGAGCTTCACAATCACGCCGCGCTGGCTGTGAGCCAGATCTTTATACAGGCCGAAATCATCTTCCTGGGTAGCGGGCTCAGAACCTTCCGGTGAATCGAAGGCGATTGCGCCGTTCACCAGCGCCGCCAGGCTCTCAAGCTTCACTTTGGCCCCGCTCAGGCTCAGGTCGGCATCCACGCCGGAGACGTTCCAGAACCGGCTGCCTTTTTTCACCAGCGAGGTAAAGCGTCGCTCAATCAGCACATCGATAACCACCCCCTGCTTGTTAGGGGTGATGGCGTAGTCATATACGCGGCCAACGGGGATCTTACGGAAATAGACCACCGAGCCGCTGTTTAAGGAGCCCAGATCCGCTGCATGCAGATGGATCATCAGATCGCCATTGTTAAGCCGGTATTTCGGCTGCGTGTCGAGGGCGGTAAAGTGATCCTTTGGCTCACCTTTGCCCGGCATCATGCCGATATAGTTACCCCCGACCAGCGCATCCAGCCCGGAGACGCCCGCCAGCGAGGCTTTGGGCGTAACCAGCCAGAACTGGGTCTCATCGCGCAGGGCATCTTTCATATCGGATTTGATGCTGGCGCGAACCTCAATTTTATTCAGGTTCTTGTCCAGGGAAACATCCTGGACGGTGCCCACCTCAACCCCCTGAAAACGGACGGGCGTTCGGCCTGCAACGATGCCGTCGGCGCTCTGGAAGTCAATGGTGATGGTATTGCCGCGATCTTCGTAGCTGGTCCAGATTAACCAGCCGGCGATCATCAGAGCGATAACCGGCAATAACCAGAATGGCGAAATACGACGTTTTGTTTTAACTCGCGCTTCAGTCGGCGAAGCTGGCGTTTCCTGACTCATGTGCATCCCAAAGTAAGCGGCTATCCAGCCATTCCACTGCAAGAATAGTCAAAATCACCGCAGAGCCGAAATAGAACGCTGCGGGTCCCATAGTAAAAGCAAGGAGCTGATCGCGATTGATCAGCGACATCATCAACGAAATAACAAACAGATCCAGCATTGACCAGCGGCCAATCCAGGTCACGAAACGCAACAACAGTATGCGGGTTCTCAGCCCCTGCTCACATTTGAAATGAATGCTCACGAGCAGAGTAAACATCACCACCACTTTGGTAAAGGGCACCAGAATACTGGCGATAAAGACGATCGCAGCCACGGCGATGTTGCTGTGGGCCAGCGAGACGATGCCCGACATAATGGTATCCTCCTGCCGCGCGCCGTTGACATAAATCACCGAAATCGGCAGCAGGTTAGCCGGGATCAGAAATATCAGCGAGGCGATGAGCGCCGCCCAGCATTTCTGCAGGCTGTTATGCCGCCGCAGGCGCAGGGGAATATGGCAGCGCGGACAGCGGCCCCGCGCGTCGGGCAGGCCGGTATAGTGGCAGCCCAGACAGACCCGCAGTGCCGGATCGTAGCGGGTGGCGGGGCGCTGCGGGTAGAAGCGCTCCCAGAGCTGCTCCACGTTGAGGTGAATCAGGGTCAGGACGCTCAATATCACCAGCGCGATAAAGGCGAACAGGCCAGAGCCCGGCTGCAGATAAGCGTAGTCCTGCACTTTGATTGAGGCCACGACGATCCCTACCAGGTAGATATCCAGCATCACCCACTCTTTGAGCTTCTCAAGCATCAGGAGCACCGGGCGAAGGTTCATACCCAGAATATTGCCGAACCACAGATAGGCTATCGCCGCCACCAGCACCACCGGCGCGCCGACGGTACAGAAGAGCACCATGGAGGCCGTCAGGGGATCGCCCTGGCGGGTCATCTGCCAGATCCCCTGCAACAGATTCGCGTCGATGCGCACGCCCAGCAGGTGCAGCTGAAGCAGGGGCTCGCTCCAGGCGAAGGGCATCAGCAGCATCATGGTCACGGCCATCGCCGCCAGCCGGGTCAGCGACCAGTCGCGGCCATCGCGGATTTTTGCGTTGCAGCGCGGGCAGAAAGCACTTTGGTATGATTTCATCTTTGGCAACGTAAAAAGCGTATCGCATTGCGGGCAACGCTGATAATGTGCACGAGGCAGCGCATCGCCGACCGTGTGCACAGTGATCTTTTTCGTCGGCATTATTTTCGGTGATTTAAGAGCCATCGGTCGCGCTAAAAAGGGATAGTTAATAGTTATCTTAACTCATGAATTGATTCATCTTGAGCATGAACGCAAATAATGCGTATTTTAATAGGCTATGCTGTAATTTTGTAAGACAACCAAGTGATTGAATAATGAACAAAACAGAATTCTACGCGGACTTAAACCGCGATTTCCAGGCATTGATGGCAGGTGAAACCAGTTTCCTGGCCACCCTGGCGAACACCAGCGCGTTACTCTTTGAACGTCTGTCCGATGTGAACTGGGCCGGTTTTTATCTGCTGGAAGGCGACACGCTGGTGCTGGGGCCGTTTCAGGGCAAACTGGCCTGCGTCCGTATCCCGGTTGGGCGCGGGGTTTGCGGTACGGCGGTAGCACAAAACCAGGTGCAGCGCGTGGATGACGTTCATGCGTTCGACGGGCATATCGCCTGCGACAGCGCCAGCAACGCTGAAATCGTGCTGCCACTGACTGTGGAGAATCAGATTATTGGTGTTCTGGACATCGACAGCACGGTCTTCAATCGCTTTACCCCCGAGGACGAACAGGGGCTGCGCGAGGTGGTAGGGAATCTGGAACAGGTTCTCGCCGCGACCGATTATCATAAATTCTTTGCGAGCGTCGCAGGATAATCAACGGATAACGTAGCATTTACGGATGGCGTCATTATAATGACGCCTGTTCATGCCTGCGGCTTGTCGGCAACGTCCGTTGTAATCAGGAAATTTCATGGAAAATCAACCTAAGTTGAATAGCAGTAAAGAAGTTATCGCGTTTTTGGCCGAACGTTTTCCTCAATGTTTTAGTGCCGAGGGCGAAGCTCGTCCCCTGAAAATTGGTATTTTTCAGGATCTGGTAGAGCGTGTTGAAGGTGAGATGAACCTCAGCAAAACCCAACTCCGCTCCGCCTTACGTCTTTATACTTCGAGCTGGCGTTACCTTTACGGTATTAAAGCGGGCGCAACGCGTGTTGACCTCGACGGCAACCCGTGCGGCGTGCTGGACGAGCAGCACGTAGAGCATGCGCGTAAGCAGCTTGAAGAAGCCAAAGCGCGCGTTCAGGCTCAGCGTGCTGAACAGCAGGCGAAAAAACGCGAAGCGGCTGCGGCCAATGGCCAGGAAGAAGCGCCTCGCCGTGAGCGCAAGCCACGTCCTGCACCGCGTCGCAAAGAGAATACCGAGCGTAAGCCTCGTGCTGAGCAACCGGCAAAAGCCCCGCGTGCGCCTCGTGAAGAGCCGCGCCACACTCCGGTTTCTGACATTAACGCCCTGAGCGTCGGTCAGTCTCTGAAGGTAAAAGCGGGTAACAATGCTATGGATGCCACCGTACAGGAAATCACCAAAGATGGCGTTCGTGTACAGCTGACTTCTGGTCTGTCAATGATTGTACGCGCAGAACACTTGTTGTTCTAAAACGGAGGCCAAGCCCGGCATGAACACATTTTTTAAGCTCACCGCGCTGGCTGGCCTGTTTGCGATAACAGGCCACGCTTTCGCTGTGGACGAGATTACGCGTGTCGATCAGATTCCGGTTCTGAAGGAAGAGACTCAGCACGCGACGGTGAGTGAGCGCGTCACGTCGCGCTTCACCCGTTCGCACTATCGTCAGTTCGATCTCGACCAGGCTTTTTCGACAAAAATTTTCGACCGCTATCTGAACCTGCTGGACTACAGCCATAACGTCCTGCTGGCGAGCGATGTCGAACAATTTGCCAAAAAGCAGACCCAGGTCGGGGATGAGTTACGCAGCGGCAAGCTGGACCTGTTCTACGACCTGTATAATCTGTCGCAGAAACGCCGTTTTGAGCGCTATCAATACGCGCTTAAGGTGCTTGAACGTCCAATGGACTTCACGGGTAACGACACCTTTAATCTTGACCGCAGCAAGTCGCCGTGGCCAAAAGATGAAGCCGAGCTGAATCAGCTGTGGGACAGCAAAGTTAAGTATGACGAGCTGAGCCTCAAACTCACCGGTAAGGATGAGAAAGAGATCCGCGAAACGCTGACCCGCCGCTACAAATTTGCTATTCGTCGCCTGGCGCAGACCAACAGTGAAGATGTTTTCTCGCTGGCGATGACCGCCTTCGCGCACGAAATCGATCCGCATACTAACTATCTCTCTCCGCGCAACACCGAGCAGTTCAACACCGAGATGAGCCTCTCCCTTGAAGGGATCGGCGCGGTGCTGCAGATGGACGACGATTACACCGTGATTAACTCCATGGTTGCCGGCGGTCCGGCTGCCAAAAGCAAGGCGATAAGCGTAGGCGATCGCATTGTGGGTGTCGGTCAGGTTGGTCAGAGCATGGTCGATGTCATCGGCTGGCGTCTGGATGATGTGGTTGCCCTGATCAAAGGGCCGAAAGGCAGTAAAGTCCGTCTGGAAATTCTGCCAGCGGGTAAAGGCACCAAGACCCGTATCGTTACCCTGACCCGCGAGCGCATCCGTCTGGAAGATCGCGCGGTGAAAATGTCGGTGAAAACCGTGGGTAAAGACAAGGTTGGCGTGCTGGATATTCCTGGTTTCTATGTGGGCCTGACGGACGACGTCAAAGTCCAACTACAGAAACTGGAAAAACAGAACGTTAAGAGCGTAATTATCGATCTGCGTAGCAACGGCGGTGGCGCCCTGACCGAGGCGGTTTCGCTTTCGGGCCTGTTTATCCCGTCCGGCCCGGTGGTACAGGTTCGCGACAATAACGGTAAAGTGCGTGAAGACGCGGATACCGATGGCGTTGTCTACTACAAAGGGCCGCTGGTGGTGATGGTCGATCGCTTCAGTGCTTCGGCCTCAGAGATCTTTGCTGCCGCCATGCAGGATTATGGCCGCGCGCTGATTGTTGGCGAACCGACCTTCGGTAAGGGTACGGTACAGCAGTATCGCTCCCTGAACCGTATTTACGATCAGATGCTGCGTCCGGAATGGCCAGCGCTGGGCTCGGTGCAGTACACCATTCAGAAGTTCTACCGCGTGAATGGCGGCAGTACCCAGCGTAAAGGCGTGACTCCGGATATCATCATGCCGACGGGCAACGAAGAGACCGAAACAGGTGAGAAGTTTGAAGATAACGCGTTGCCGTGGGATAGCGTAAACGCTGCCACCTTCGTGAAGTCGGGCGACATGACTCCGTTTGGTCCGGCGCTGCTGAAGCAGCACGACGATCGCATTGCCAAAGATCCTGAGTTCCAGTACATCATCAAAGATATTGCCCGCTTTAACGCCCTGAAGGCGAAACGCAATATCGTCTCTCTGAACTACGCGCAGCGTCTGAAAGAGAACGAAGAGGATGATGCAACGCGTCTGGCGCGGATCAACGACCGCTTCAAACGCGAAGGAAAGCCAGCCCTCAAAAAACTGGATGACCTGCCGAAGGATTATCAGGAGCCGGATCCCTATCTTGATGAGACGGTAAAAATCGCTATCGATCTGGCGAAACTGGAAAAAGATAAGCCAGCCGGGAATCCCGCTCCGGCTAAATAATCTCCCCTGACAGGCACAAGAAATTGTGCCTGTTTTTTTGTTAACCGCATCCTGCCGTCAGGCATTCCTTTTATTGTGTAAAGTTGTGTCTTTCTGGTGACTTACGCCGCTGCAATCCTTGAAAATATACGGAATACCCATACGATGTGGGTAATCGCATAGTGCGTTTTGTTAAAATGAGGTTAAAAGAATATTATGATGCGAATCGCGCTCTTCCTGCTCACCAACCTGGCGGTCATGGTGGTATTCGGGCTGGTGCTCAGCCTGACAGGAATTCAGTCGAGCAGCGTTCAGGGTTTGTTAATTATGGCGCTGCTGTTTGGTTTTGGTGGCTCCTTTATCTCACTGCTGATGTCCAAGTGGATGGCACTTAAGTCCGTTGGCGGCGAGGTTATTGAGCAACCGCGTAACGATATGGAACAGTGGTTGATGACCACCGTTGCTAACCAGTCCCGTCAGGCGGGTATCGCCATGCCGCAGGTGGCGATCTATCACGCGCCGGATATCAACGCCTTCGCCACCGGCGCGCGTCGCGACGCCTCTCTGGTTGCGGTGAGTACCGGCCTGTTGCAGAACATGAGCCGTGATGAAGCCGAAGCGGTTATCGCCCACGAGATCAGCCACATTGCGAACGGCGATATGGTGACCATGACCCTGATTCAGGGTGTCGTGAACACCTTCGTTATCTTTATCTCGCGTATTATTGCCCAGATTGCCGCAGGCTTTATGGGGGGCGATCGTGAGGAAGGCGAATCAAGTAACGGTAACCCACTGATCTACTTCGCGGTCTCTATGGTGCTGGAGCTGGTATTTGGTATTCTGGCAAGCATCATCACCATGTGGTTCTCCCGTCACCGTGAATTCCATGCGGATGCGGGTTCAGCCAAACTGGTGGGACGCGAGAAGATGATTGCTGCGCTGCAGCGTCTGAAAACCAGCTATGAACCGCAGGAAGCCTCAAGCATGATGGCATTCTGCATCAACGGTAAATCAAAATCCCTGAGCGAGCTGTTTATGTCTCACCCGCCGCTGGATAAGCGTATCGCAGCGCTGCGTAACGGTGAATACCTGAAATAACGGCCTCGGTTTGCTAATAAAAAAGCGCGTCCAAAGACGCGCTTTTTTTATGGCTGTGAATGAGGCTGGGTCACCCGCAACCCGCTGATGATGGCCGCGACGGTGGCCAGCGTGCCGGCGGTCAACAGCGCCAGATGCGTGCCGCTTTGTCCGGCCAGGTTGAACATCAACGCCACCAGTGCCGCGCCGGTACTCTGTCCCAGCAGGCGGGCAGTGCCCAGCATTCCACTGGCGCCGCCGCTGCGGTGGCGAGGCGCTGCCGTAACAATGGTATGGTTATTCGGTGACTGAAACAGGCCAAAGCCCGCCCCGCACAGCACCATCCGCCAGATAATATCCAGATCGTGAGGTGCCGCAGGCAGCAGGGCGAGAGCGAAAAGACCTGTCGCCATCACCACCAGTCCCAGCGCGCCCAGTAACCCCGCATGTACCCGCTCAATCAGATGGCCCGCCAGCGGAGCCATTACCATGGTCGCCAGAGGCCAGGGCGTTAACAGCAGGCCCGTTTCCACTTCCGAGCGGCCAATCACGCTTTGCAGGAAGAAGGGCAGAGAAACCATCGCCAGCATCTGTGCGCAGAAGGAGCAGATAGAGGTGCAGATAGAGAGGGAGAAGAGCGGAATACGCAGCAGATCTACCGGCAGTAACGGCACCGGCAGTGCCAGCTGGCGACGCACGAAGAAGAAGCCTACCACCAGCAGCGCCACGACCTCGCCCGCAATCAGCATCAGCGACTGTCCCTGAGCGAAGCCGCTCAGGGCGGTGATCAGCAGGCCAAAGGTGAGGGCGTTCATCACCGCGCTCGGAAGATCGAATTTTGGCATGCTGCTTTTCGCGCCATTGGCCGGTAAAAAACGCAGGGCGAACAGCAACGCCACGATCCCAAGTGGAACGTTAATTAAAAATAGCCACTGCCAGGACGCGACCGAGAGGATCGCTGCGGCGATAGTTGGGCCCGCCGCAGACGACACGGCAACAATAAAGGAGTTGATCCCCATCCCCCGGCCCAGATGTCGCTGAGGATAGATAAGACGGATCAACGCGGTATTCACACTCATCAGCGCCGCACCGCCGAACCCCTGCATGATACGCGCCAGCGTCAGCATGTGCAGCGTATCTGAAAGGGCGCAGAAAAGGGAGGTCAGCGTAAATACCGCCAGCCCGCACTGATAAACCCGGCGGTAGCCAAACATATCCCCGAGGAACGAGAACGAGAGCAGCGAGATAACAATGGCTATCTGGTAGGCGTTAACAATCCAGATTGAGCTGGCCGGGGAGGCATTCAGGTCGCTGGCAATGGTTGGCAGGGCGACATTGGCGATAGCGCCATCCAGTACAGCCATTGAAATACCGATAATAATGGTTGCAATGGCACCATAACGTTGCGGCAGCGGCAGGCCGTCTTTGGGGAGAGTCGTCATGAAAATTAATTAGCATTGGAGGTTATTATTAACAGGGTAAGGATATTATCACTGTTATTTCTGTTGTGTGTCGCAGATTTGTAACCAGGTAAGCCAGGATTGATTGCAGCAACGCCGGAGCGAATTTATAATAAAAACCGGTTCTGAATTTTATAAAACACTTGCGTTGAGGTGATTAATGGCAATCGCGGATTTGGATAAACAGCCAGATTCTGTTTCATCCGTGTTAAAGGTGTTCGGCATCCTGCAGGCGCTTGGTGAAGAGCGCGAAATCGGTATTACTGAGCTGTCCCAGCGTGTAATGATGTCAAAAAGCACCGTTTATCGCTTTTTACAGACCATGAAATCACTGGGTTATGTTGCTCAGGAGGGCGAGTCCGAAAAGTACTCCCTGACCCTGAAGTTATTTGAACTGGGCGCTCGTGCGCTGCAGAACGTCGATCTGATCCGCAGCGCGGATATTCAGATGCGCGAACTCTCCCGTTTGACGAAAGAGACGGTGCACCTGGGGGCGCTGGATGAAGACAGTATCGTCTATATCCATAAAATTGATTCCATGTATAACCTGCGTATGTACTCACGCATTGGCCGCCGCAACCCGCTCTACAGTACCGCTATCGGTAAAGTTCTGCTGGCATGGCGCGACCGTGATGAAGTGAAGCAGATCCTCGAGAACGTGGAGTACAAACGCAGCACTGAGCGCACCATTACCACCACCGAAGAGCTGTTGCAGGTGCTGGATAAAGTCCGTGAACAAGGTTATGGCGAAGATAACCAGGAGCAGGAAGAAGGCTTGCGCTGCATCGGCGTTCCGGTATTTGACCGTTTCGGTGTGGTCATTGCCGGCCTGAGTATCTCCTTCCCGACGCTGCGTTTCTCTGAAGAGCATCTGCACGAGTATGTTGAAATGCTGCACACAGCGGCGCGTAAGATTTCTGAACAGATGGGTTACAACGACTATCCGTTCTGATTGAAAGCGCGATAAAAAAACGCGGCCTTATGGCGGCGTTTTTTTATGCAAGGGATCAGCCGTTATCGATCACTGTCTCGCTCTTTCGCAGGAGCGGGCAGCGAGAGAGGCCGATAATACCGCTGTCTGAATGAATATACTGCGCCGTGCTGACGCCGCGCGCGGTGAGATACTGGCACTGGATCCCGAGCCCGCCCGCATTCTCTTTACTGCCGATCAAGACACCGTAGCCTGCGAGCAGTATACCCGTCCAGACCAGTGCTATAACAATCAATGTGCGAATAAAAAAGCGCATCATTACCTCATTTTTTGAATAACTGCCGCTTAGCGTAATCGATACACTTACTTTAACAAGTCTATGATTCCGAAAGCATCGCCTTCGCGTTACAGTTAGGCATGGTTTAAGTTGCGCATGATAACCTGGCATCAGGCAGTTACGGTACGGAGAGTGGAGTGAAGAAAATACGCTGGGTTATTCTGGTCTTAGTGTTAGTGGCCTGTGTTTTACTTTGGACGCAGACCATCAATGTGATGTGCGACCAGGATGTACAGTTCTTTAGCGGTATTTGTTCTATCAATAAGTTTATCCCCTGGTAGTTGTCATTTTTATCGCAAGTGATTTCCTTCCTTAACGCGAGTGGTAAAATAGGCGCTTTTATGGGGGAGTGAAATGGGTGAGTTAGTAAATTCCGGGATGTTCAGCGTGGCATCTCTGGCGATCTCGATCGTACTGCTGGTTGCGGGTCTGGTGCTGTGGTTTTTTGTCAATCGCGCGAGCTCCCGTACCAACGAGCAGATCGAACTGCTAGAGAAGTTAGTCGACCTGCAGAAACGACAGAATGTCCTGCTGCGTCGCCTGTGCGAAGCCAATGAGCCGGAAGAGAAAGAGGTACCAAAAGCGCCAGAAGAGACGGCTAAGAGCCAGGACGATGACTTTATTCGTCTGGTAGCCGAACGCTAATCGGTCAGGGGAGGTATGTATGGCCTGGCGTAATCCCTGGTATAATCCCTCCCTTGCACACCATACCCCGCAGGGTTTCCGCAATCCGGATGCCCCTGTTCGTCAACCCGGCGATGTTGAACGCTGGCGCAAGGCGCGAAAAGCCGCCGGGTTGCCAAAACCCCCTTCAGAAGGCTATGACGCCTTTATCCGCCAGTGGTGGCAACCCGTTACGCTTAACACCCTGGAAGAAGATGGTGTCTGGTGGCTGGGCCACGCCAGCCTGCTGCTACGCCTGAACGGAAAATATATCCTTACCGATCCGGTCTTTTCCCGGCGCGCCTCGCCGGTGCTGTTTGCCGGACCGATACGAAAAACGCCTCCGGTGATGAGTGTCGCGGCGCTTCCTAGTCCTTGATGCTGTTGTTATTTCCCATAACCATTTCGATCACCTGGACTCGGCCACGGTGCGCCAGCTTGTGCATCGTTTTCCGCAGCTGACCTTTTTTGTGCCTTTAGGTCTTGGGGCATGGTGCCGCCGCCGCGGGGCGAAACAGGTTATTGAACTGGACTGGTGGCAAAGCTATGTTTTCGAAGGGCTGGTGTTTACCGCCGTGCCGGCACAGCACTGGAGCATGCGTAGCCTCTGGGATCGCGATCGCTCGTTATGGTGTGGCTGGGTCTTTGAGAGCGAGCAGCAGCGCTTCTGGTTTAGCGGCGATACCGGTTATACCCCGGAACTGTTAACCATTCCGGAGCGACTGGGAAAAGTGGATGCCGCTGCCATACCTGTCGGAGCCTATGCACCACGTTGGTTCATGTCGATTCATCATATGGATCCGCAGGCGGCGGTGAAGCTCTGGCAACAGCTGGGCATGCCGCTGGCGATCCCGATCCACTGGGGTGTCTTTGAACTGGCGGATGAATCACTGGATGAGCCTGTCAGAGAGCTCGCGCAGGCACTGGCAGAGTTATCCCCGCGCAGCGATAACTTTCATCCGCTGCGCATTGGTCAATATTTATCCTTGTAAACGAATACTTGTTCAATTAGCGAATATTTTTTATTAAATCGACGGTTGTCATATTTTATTTTAATCGAAACGTTTTGATTGCCTTTTTTTGAGGCAGGTTCATAAAAATATCATTATTTTGGTGCATAGCGGATTACCGGTTTAGGTGTATATAACTTAAACAAGCGAACCGATATACAATGTTTTTTTCCTGAAACAATCCCTTGTCGTTACGATCAATTCAGCATAACTTTTCACGAAAAGTTCTAAATGAAATAGCGACCACAGAAATTCTGGCGCGCTTGCTGGACGATATGAAGTTATTGAGCTAATGTAAAAAAGTCTTTGATAACAGCGCTTATCCTGACAGCGACTGGGCAGGCAACATTTTGGTCTGGTATACACTGAACGTGCATTACTGTGCAGATTGTGGCAAGTCAGTCTCGGAATTTGTGCGGCTGATCGAGACACCTTTAAAAATGGCTTGCCATTATTTAAGTTGTATGTGATAACACGGTTTGGGTCAAACGAGGTACAGTTCTGTTTATGTGTGGCATTTTCAGTAAAGAAGTCCTGAGTAAACACGTTGTCGTTGAATACCGCTTCTCTGCCGAACCTTATATTAGTGCCTCATGCAGTAATGTCTCAGTTTTATCTCAGTTAATGCCCGCGGGCTAAGAAAACATTCTAAGGAATTTTGCAAATGGCAAAGATCAAAGGTCAAGTTAAGTGGTTCAACGAGTCTAAAGGTTTTGGTTTCATTACTCCTGCTGACGGCAGCAAAGATGTATTCGTACATTTCTCTGCAATCCAGGGTAACGGCTTCAAAACTCTGGCTGAAGGCCAGAACGTTGAGTTCGAAATTCAGGACGGCCAGAAAGGTCCGGCTGCTGTTAACGTAACCGCTATCTGATCGAACCCCTGCCTGATCTGAAGCGTCACGACGTTTCAGTTGCAGAGATATAAAGCCTCGCCTGTGCGGGGCTTTTTAATGGATATTTTTCAAAGTGTTACCACATGCGTCGCTGTTAGCAGTTTGTTTCAAAGCTGCGAGAGTATTAGCATTGTTTTCACCCTCGCGGCTCAAATTTGCCGTTAAATCAGGGCGTTGTTACTCAGCCCTGGAGCCCTGGTGAAAAAGAAACCCGTCAATCCCGCAGCAAACTTCACCCCGTTACGTTTTGCTCTCCTCTGTCTGGTGATTTTAGGCAGCCTTCTCTTTCTTCTTGGTCGTGTCGCCTGGTTGCAGATCGTTAAACCCGATCCGCTGGTTAAGCAGGAGGATATGCGCTCCCTGCGCGAGGTCGCCATCAATGCCCCCAGAGGGATGATTATGGACAGGGAGGGGAGACCGCTGGCCGTGAGTGTGCCGGTGCGGGCCGTGTGGGCGGATCCGAAAACGGTGCTGGCAAAAGGGGGAGTGGGTTTTGACACGCGCTGGCAGGCATTAGCCAGTGCATTGCATCTGTCGCTCCCCACGCTTGCGGCGCGCATCAACAGCAATCCACATGGCCGTTTTATCTATCTGGCCCGCCAGGTGGATCCCGCTCAGGCCCAGTGGATCGCCAAACTCCGGCTGCCTGGTATCAGCCTGCGTGATGAGTCGCGCCGTTTTTACCCGGCCGGACACGTGGCAGCTAACCTGATCGGCTTTACTAATATCGACGGTCAGGGCATCGAAGGGATCGAGAAAAGTTTTAATGCCCAGCTCACCGGCAAACCCGGTCTGCGCCGCGTGCGTGAGGATCGCTACGGACGCGTGATCGAAAATATTACCGAAGTACCGCCCGTTCCGGCGCACAACATCCAGTTAAGCATTGATGAACGGCTGCAGACGATTACGGAAGATGCGCTGGACAATGCTGTCGCCTGGAATAAAGCGGAGTCGGGGGCAGCGGTGCTGATCAACATCCAGACTGGGGAGATCCTGGCGATGGCCAACTACCCGGATTTCAATCCCAATAACCGCGAGGGTGCCACGCTGAATGATTTTCGTAATCGTGCCATCAGCGACACCTTTGAACCCGGCTCTACCGTTAAGCCGCTGGTGCTGATGACCGCCCTGCAGCAGGGGCTGGTGCAGCCAGACAGCGTGATCGACACCCATCCTTATACCCTGGCCGGACACCGTATCCGCGACGTCGGTTACTACCCGGAGCTGACGCTGACCGGCATTCTGCAAAAATCGAGCGACACGGGTGTGTCGCGCCTGTCGCTGGCGATGCCGATCCAGCGGCTGCTGGATACCTACCACGGGTTTGGTTTTGGTCGTTCCACCGGTCTCGGATTGACGGGGGAGAGCAGCGGCTTGTTACCGGAGCGTAAATTCTGGAGCCAGCTCGATCGCGCCACCTTTGCCTTCGGCTACGGCCTGATGGTCACGCCGTTGCAGCTCGCCCACGTCTACGCCACCATCGGCAGCTATGGCCTGGAGCGTCCACTCTCTATCACCCGCATCGATCCGCCGGTTATCGGTACCCAGGTGATGCCCGCGTCGATTGTGCAGGAGGTGGAGCACATGATGGAAAGCGTGGCCCTGCCGGGTGGGGGCGGCATCAAAGCCGCGGTGCGTGACTACCGGGTGGCGGTGAAAACCGGCACCGCGAAGAAAATCGACGATGGCGGTAATTATGTCGACAAATATGTGGCCTACACCGCCGGCGTCGCACCGGCCAGCCGCCCTGTATTTGCCCTGGCGGTGGTCATTAACGATCCGCAAAACGGCGCCTATTACGGCGGGGCGGTTTCAGCACCGGTATTCAGCCAGATTATGGGTGACGTGCTGCGTATTGAAAACATCAAGCCGGATGGACTCCCGGCCGATTCCAGCCACCTCATCGTAATGCGTTAAGGCCGTTTTATAGCAGGGCGATTAGCGGTACACTTTCGCCCTTTATGATTGCCCGGAGTTCCCATGACATTCTGCTGTCCTCTTTGCCACGCGCCGCTCGCCCATGCGGATAAAAGTTACGCCTGCCCACAGGGGCATCGGTTCGATATGGCGAAAGAGGGCTATGTCAATCTGCTGCCGGTCCAGCACAAGCGATCGCGCGATCCGGGCGACAGTGCAGAGATGATGCAGGCGCGCAGAGCCTTTCTCGATGCCGGGCACTATCAGCCCCTGCGTGACGCGGTAGCCGGTAAGCTGGCGGCCTTGCTGCCGGATGGCGCGACCTCGCTGCTTGATATTGGCTGTGGCGAAGGCTATTACACATCGGCCTTTGCCCAAACCGCGCAGGAAAAGGGCGCGACCACCTTTGGTCTGGATGTCTCAAAATCTGCCATCCGCGCGGCGGCTAAACGCTATTCAGAGGTGACGTTCTGTGTGGCCTCCAGCCATCGTCTGCCTTTTGAAGAGAACAGTATGGATGCGGTAGTCCGCATCTACGCCCCCTGCAAAGGCGAGGAGCTGGCGCGGGTGGTAAAAGAGGGCGGCTGGGTGATCACCGTGACGCCAGGACCGCGTCACCTGATGGAGCTGAAAGGGCTGATTTACAGTGAAGTTCTGCTGCATGCGCCGCATTCGGAGCAGCTGGAGGGTTTTGCCCTGAAAGAGGCGCTGTCGCTGGCCTATAACATGTCACTGACTGGAAAAGAGGCGGTAGCGCTTTTGCAGATGACCCCGTTTGCATGGCGGGCAAAGCCGGAGGTGTGGGAGGCGCTGGCAAAACAGACGCATTTCAGCTGCCAGACCGATTTTAGTATCCACTGCTGGCAGCGAGTCAGTTAACCGGCGAAGTGGCTCCACATAATTTGTGCGCCAATGCCGATCAAGACGATACCGCCGAGGATCTCGGCGCGTTTCCCTAACAGCGGGCCAATAAAACGGCCAATCATCATGCCCAGGGTAGACATAATAAAGGTCGCGCAGCCAATCGCCAGCGCGGTGGCAATGATGTTGACCTGCAGGAAAGCCAGGCCGACGCCGACCGCCATCGCATCCAGACTGGTAGCTATAGCGGTTGTCACCAGCAGCCAGAAGCCGTGACGCTGAATCGGCTCATCGTCCTCGACATCATTCCGAATGCCTTCGATAACCATACGTCCGCCGAGGAAGGTCAGAAGTATAAAGGCGATCCAGTGGTTCCACTCCAGCACGAACTGGCTGGCGAGCATCCCCAGCCCCCAGCCAATCAGCGGGGTCAGGGTTTCGATAGCACCAAAGATAAGACCGGTACGCAGGGCTTCAGAGAACTTAGGTTTATGCAGCGTGGCGCCTTTGCCCATGGAAGCGGCGAATGCATCCATCGACATGCCAAAGGCCAGGAGAAGTGTTGCAGAGAGGTTCATCAGCGCGTCCAGACCGGGGATATCCATATGACACATCACTGCCCCCAGTAAACAGCAGTCGATGCGTCTATGGTCTCGCCTGATCCTTCTGCTGTGCAGAAAAATCCGTACGTGCCACGTTTTGCAACGAGTATGTTGACACGTACATTTCCGGTAAACCGGAAATCGGCTACTCCCCAACGACGGGCGCAACCTTAACATATTTTGAGAATATAAAACAACTACAGGGGAGTATTATTCAGATTAGTTTTTGATAACGATTTTCATTTAGAAATTGATGTGAAGATAACGTTAATAATAGCCCGTAAATGTCGCGTAATAATATAGCTTTGGCTATATAACACTGTGAAAAGCATAGCGAAATATAGCCAGTGCTATTTTTTTATCTTATTGAGTCTTAACCAATAATTTGTATATCTTCTCCAGATCGTCAATATTTCTTACCCGGATAAGCAAACGTCGCTGCTCTAATTGCATCACCAGCACGCCGTCTTCTGATAAATTCATCTCTTTAATGCGGTTATATTCTATCCAGACATTGGCGAAAAAGAATCCAGTGGATTTGAAGATTATTTTCGGCGCCCGGATCCAGAACAGGTAAAACCCCATTAATGCCAGGGCAGATAATAACCATGTGGTCAGTAATGCCCCCTGGCTCATCACGTTGTTATAGATAAGGATCAGCAGCAGACCGGTAAAGATGATGGCATCAACGCGACCGCGGCGCAGAAGGGGGATTGAGAGCAACGTCGCGCCGTTGCGGCGGGGCATGATCAATTCGTCGTAGAGGGCATACGCCAGAAGGGCAACAATAAAGACAACCAGTACGATGTCCGTGACCGTCATTCATCCTCCGGATAAAAAAACGGGGGCGTTCATGCCCCCGGTGTATTCACAAAAAAATTACAGACCCAGCAGACCGATAGCGTAACCGACGATACCGATAACGAAGAAGCCGACGATGATCCACAGCGCATTGACCTTTTTACGCAGCAGCCACATACAGGCGAAGGTCAGCAGCAGCGGTACCAGGCCCGGCATCAGCTGGTCAAGAATGGTTTGCACGGTGGTCACACGGGTCTGACCATCCTGACCGGTGATGGTTGACACCACCAGCGGGATGTTAACGTGCGTCCACTTGTTAACCAGCGCCCCCATGACAAACAGGCCGAGGATTGACGCCCCCTCAGTCAGTTTCTGCAGGAAGCCGCCGCCCATATCCTGGACGATATCCACGCCCTTACGGTAGCCATAGGCCACGCCGTAGTAGCGGGTTGCCAGACGTACCACGTTAAACAGGATAAAGAAGAGCAGAGGACCCAGCAGGCTGCCGCTCATGGCGATACCCGCACCGAGCGCGGCGAAGACCGGACGCACGGTACCCCAGAAGATCGGGTCACCTACGCCCGCCAGCGGCCCCATCAGACCCACTTTGATACCGTTGATGGCACCATCGTCAATCTCTGCGCCGTTAGCACGCTGCTCTTCCATCGCCAGCGTTACGCCCAGAACCGGCGCTGCGACGTAAGGGTGGGTGTTGAAGAATTCCAGGTGACGTTTAATCGCCTGACGACGCGCTTCGTTGTTCTCGGGATACAGACGTTTGATTGCCGGTACCATAGAGAAGCAGAAGCCCAGCGCCTGCATACGTTCGAAGTTCCATGAACCCTGGAACAGGTTTGAACGGATGAACACGCCACGAATATCACCCGAAGTCAGTTTTTTCTGAGGGGTAGTTTTAGTCATATCAACCATTTCGCTCACCTGCTAGTCCAGTTCGTTATCGAGATCGTTATTACCAGCAACCTGTGCACTACCGGCTACGCGGTTATATTTCGGGCTGAGCTGGATGTAGAGGATAGCCATTACCGCACCAATCACACCCAGTGCCACCAGGTTGAAGTTGGTGAAGGCCGCGGTAACGAAGCCGAGATAGAAGAACGGCATCAGGTAGCCTGCGCGCATCATGTTGATGACCATCGCATAACCGACGACCACGATCATGCCGCCTGCAATGTTCAGACCGCTGGTGACCACTTCAGGAATGGCGTTCAGCATACCCTGGACTTCGCTGGTACCGACGGAGATTGCCACGATAACCGCCGGGATAGCGATACGCATGGCCTGCAGGAACAGGGACGAGACGTGGATCCACGACAGCGCCGTCAGGTTGCCATTCTCCGCCGCCTTATCTGCCGCATGCTGGAATGCAACGGTGATAGTACGCACGATGATGGTCAGAACCTGGCCTGCTGCAGCCAGTGGGATAGCCAGCGCGATACCGGCACCGATATTTTGATGGCCGGCGATGACCAGCACGGTAGAGATGATGGAGGCGAGAGCCGCATCCGGCGCAACGGCCGCGCCGATGTTCATCCAGCCCAGGGCGATCATTTCCAGGGTACCACCGATGATGATACCGGTTTTCATATCGCCGAGAACGGCGCCGATTAACGTACAGGCGACCAGCGGACGGTGAAACTGAAATTCATCTAGTACGGATTCCATACCCGCTATACACGCGACGATGAACACCAGCACAATCTGAAGAGTGGTAATCTCCATTGTACTTCTCCTATAGCTTTAACAGACTTAAGTGTGAAATTTGTCAACCAGCGCCGGCTTATTTCGCCACTTTGCTGATCAGATCCATCATTTTCAGTTTCGGGTCGGTAGAGACTTTACGGACTTCAAGCTCGATCCCGCGATCGTTAAGTTTCCTGAACGCTTCGATATCTTTTTCGTCCACCGACACCGCATTGTTCACCTGCGTTTTGCCCTGACGGTAAGCCATACCACCGATGTTCACGGAGGTGATTTTTACCCCTTCCTCAACAATACGTTCGACGTCCGTTGGGTTGGTAAACAGCAGCATCACACGCTCACCCGCATATTTCGGGTTGTTGTAAACGCGGATCATCTTGGCGACATCCACCACGTGCGCGGTTACGCCCGGCGGGGCCACCTGGGTAAGGAGAGTTTTACGAACCGTATCAGCGGCGACTTCATCGCTGACCACAATGATGCGCTGGACGTTGGTCTCTTTGGTCCAGCGGGTAGCCACCTGGCCGTGAATCAGACGGTCGTCGATACGCGCCAGGCCAATCTGCATGTAATCGTTCGGACCCATCGGCTTAAGCGGGGCGGCGGCTTTCGGGGCAGCAGCCGGGGCAGGGGCCGCCGCCGGAGCGACGTTTTCTGTAGGTTTCGCTTTCAGCGCTTTCACGCCTTCACGACCGGTTTCGACAGCCAGGGCAACCAGCTCGTCAAAGCTTGGATTGTCGTCACGGGCCATCAGCGTTTCGACCAGCATGGGGATGTTAACCCCGGCAACAACCTCATGCTGCTCTTTATCAACCACAATGCGGCTTGCCGCGTTAAATGGACTGCCGCCCCAGGTATCAACAAGGAACAGCACGCCGCTACTGGTATCCAGATTTGCCAGTTGAGCGGTATATTTTTCTATCAGCGTCTCAGCATTTTCACCGGGAACGAAATCGATCCAACCGACGTTTTCCTGTTCGCCTAAAAGCATTTCTGCGGTTTTAAGTAACTGCTCTGCAGCCCAACCATGTGTGCCTATAACAATAGCAATAGTCACTTGCTACCTCCTTTTATTATCGTTAATGCCCCCGGGTGAGAGGAGCATTAGAGATCATCTTCGAAAGAACGAATCGATTCAGATAAGGGTTAGAGTTCAATTAACTAAGACTTACGCGATTTATTTTAGACATCGAAAAAATAATTTATGTGATGAAGATCCGTAATTTAGCCTAAGCCAATGAGATATTTCTGTGATCAAAAAAAGCACGGAAACATCTGTTTGCAAAGGAAAGTAAATCTTTGCCAAAGAGCTCAGGTCTCTGATATGTTTACCATCCGTTTAATTGTCAGGAGTATGGGGCAGTAGCCCACTGTATGGACCGTCACCGACGCCAGTCACACACCCGGCCAGCTCTGGCCAGCCTTATCGGCGATTCGCGCCACTCACTGTTTACGTTCTTTACCGCTTCGCCCGACCTTTTCGCGGCGCCGTTTTGCCATTCCTTTAGCAGGAGCTTGTCATGGAATTCTTAATGGACCCGCAAATCTGGGTAGGATTGCTCACGCTGGTGGTGCTTGAGATCGTTCTCGGTATCGATAACCTCGTGTTTATCGCGATCCTTGCGGATAAACTTCCACCTAAACAACGTGATAAAGCACGTTTAATCGGTCTGTCGCTGGCGCTGATTATGCGTCTTGCGCTGCTGTCGGTGATATCATGGATGGTTACGCTTACGCAACCGCTGTTCACTGCCTTCAACTTCACCTTCTCAGGGCGCGACCTGATCATGCTGCTGGGGGGGATATTCCTGCTCTTCAAAGCCACAACCGAGCTCCATGAACGGCTGGAAAACCGCCAGCACGACGACGGACACGGTAAAGGCTATGCCAGCTTCTGGGTAGTGGTACTGCAAATCGTGGTACTGGACGCGGTCTTCTCCCTCGACGCGGTCATTACCGCTGTCGGTATGGTGAATCATCTGCCGGTGATGATGGCGGCCGTGATTATCGCGATGGCGGTGATGCTACTCGCCTCGAAGCCGTTGACGCGATTCGTTAACCAGCATCCGACCGTGGTGGTGCTCTGTCTGAGCTTCCTGCTGATGATCGGTCTGAGCCTGGTGGCAGAAGGTTTCGGCTTCCATATTCCGAAAGGCTATCTGTACGCCGCCATTGGTTTCTCCATCATTATAGAGCTGTTTAACCAGATTGCCCGTCGCAACTTTATTCGCCAGCAGTCGAACCAGCCGCTGCGTGCCCGGACCGCTGATGCGATTTTGCGTCTGATGGGTGGCCGCCGCGAAGCCAAAGCACAGCAGGACAGCGATAACCATGTCCCGGTGCCGGTTCCGGAAGGCGCCTTTGTTGAAGAAGAGCGCTATATGATTAACGGCGTGCTGTCCCTGGCCTCGCGTTCCCTGCGCGGCATCATGACCCCGCGCGGTGAAATCAGCTGGGTCGATGCCAGACTGAGCGTGACGGAAATCCGCCAGCAGCTGCTCTCCTCTCCGCACAGCCTGTTCCCGGTGTGTCGCGGCGAGCTGGATGAGATCATCGGCGTGGTTCGTGCCAAAGAGATGCTGGTGGCACTGGAAGAGGGCGTGGACGTTGAGGCCATTGCCGCCGCATCGCCTGCTATCGTGGTGCCGGAAACGCTCGACCCGATCAACCTGCTTGGCGTGCTGCGCCGTGCCCGGGGTAGCTTTGTCATCGTGACCAACGAGTTTGGCGTGGTGCAGGGTCTGGTTACGCCGCTGGATGTTCTTGAAGCGATTGCCGGTGAGTTCCCGGATGCCGACGAAACGCCGGAGATCGTTAACGATAATGATGGCTGGCTGGTCAAAGGCACCACGGATCTGCACGCCCTGCAACATACGCTGGGGCTGGAACACCTGACCAACCACGATGAAGATATCGCGACGGTGGCCGGTCTGGTGATTGCTGTGAACGGTCAAATTCCGCGAGCCGGTGATGTGCTTGAGCTGCCGCCGCTGAAGATAACCATCGTGACCGCCAACGATTACCGCGTTGATCTGGTGCGCATTGTTAAAGAACAGTCCGCCCACGACGAAGAAGAGTAATTACGGAGCCGACGGCATCATATCGCCGTTATGAGAGGCTGGCGGAGGGGAACTCTCCGCCAGCCACTGCGGGAAATCCCGCAGTGGCATCGGCCGCGCGTACAAAAATCCCTGAAGGATATCCACCCCGTGCAGGCGCAGATGGCTCGCCTGGTCGCGGGTTTCCACCCCTTCAGCCACCAGTTCAATATTCAGTCTCTGAGCCAGGGCGATAATAATGTCTGTCACCGTTGAGTTGACGGCATCCGTGCCGATGGCGGCGGTAAAAGATTTATCAATTTTCAGCACTTCCGGATTGAGTTTCTCCAGCCACGAAAGCGAACTGCTCCCGGTACCAAAATCGTCAATCGCCAGCTTCACCCCTTTCTGATGTAACGCCTCTACCATGGTGTAGTCCATCTCCAGCAGGGTATCGCGCTCGGTTAATTCAATGACCAGCTGCTGCTCGGGCTCGGCGCTGAACCAGACGCGATTCAGGTCGTGAAGCAGAGTGCCGTCACGGAAATGGCTGGCTGCGACGTTAATCCCAATATGAAAGCCCGGCGCGGTAGGAAACATCGCCAGATGACGGACGGTTTCAATAAGCACGTAGCGGGTGAGGGGGACAATCAGGTTATGCTCCTCCGCCAGCGGAATAAAAATATCCGGGGCGATCCACCCCTGCCGCGGATTATTCCAGCGCAGAAGAATTTCCACGCCGACGCAATCCTGTTTTTTGGCATCGATCAGCGGCTGGCAAAAGAGCTTAAACTCACCGGAGGCCAGGCCAAAGTTGATCTCCCGGGTAAAGCTCATGCGACTGGCGGTGGCAAGCCAGGCGATATACCCCACCAGCATGCTGAATATCACCGCCAGCGGCAGCTGCGACGGCAGATTTTTCAGCGCCAGCGCGGTCAGCCCCGGGCCGTTGACGGTGATGATGAAAGGAAAGTTGAGGGAAGCCTGCTGGTAAACGTTGTCGCCAGCGTCTGTCACCAGCCTGTCCGAAAGCTGGCGCTCATGGTTCAGGTACTTACCGCCGACGCTGAGGTTAACGTCGCTGATGAGCGGCAGCTGGGGCTCCAGCAGCATCCGGGCGATAAGATCGATATTCACAATCTCCATGATGCCATCCTCACTCTGGCCGGGCGCCGGATACCATTGGATCAGCACCGGGCTGCCTTTCATCAGCGGCTGGTCTGTGGTCAGGAGCAGTAAGGGCTGCGCGGCGGGCAGCAGGGGCTGAAACTGGCTGATGGGGATATCGCGGTCACCGAACATGCTTGAGCAATAGAGAATGCCGTCTTTAATCAGGCCGATTGAGCGCACGGTTTGCAGGGAGGCGGCGTGCTTGCGCAGTAAAAAGTTGACCTCCACGCAGGGCAGGCCGATAAGCGGTTGTACCACCTCGCGTCCCGTCTCCAGCGGCTGCAGGATCTTATCCAGCGTATCGACAGCATGGGAGACAAAGGCCACGGTGGTCTGCTGATTTAAATTGCGCTGTGAAATAAAGCCGATAATTAGCGTGCAAACGAGAGTGGAAAGGGACAGCAGGAGGCAAACGATTACCCGTTTGCGGTGATAATTTTTAATTATCCTGTGCGTTGTTTGCATGCCACGGTCACCCGAAGAGCCACTGGCGCAGATGCCCGTGGCAACCTGGCTAGTGTAGTCGGCATTATTTCAGGTAACGAGGAAAGGGGATGAAATTCGCCCATCCCTATCAGATGGGCGTTTAAAGCATGAAAGACGAAAGTTGCAGAAGCGCTTTCAGCGTCTTAGTCGCACTGCACCTTAATGGCCAGACCGCCGCGGGACGTTTCGCGGTATTTGGCGTTCATATCTTTACCGGTTTCGTACATGGTTTCGATCACCTTATCCAGCGAGACGCGCGGTTCGCTGGTACGGCGCATCGCCATACGGGAGGCGTTGATCGCTTTTACGGAGGCAATCGCGTTACGCTCAATACATGGCACCTGCACCTGACCGGCAACCGGGTCACAGGTCAGACCGAGGTTATGTTCCATGCCGATCTCGGCGGCCACGCATACCTGCTCCGGGCTGGCGCCCAGCAGCTCAGCCAGACCGGCTGCCGCCATGGAACAGGCCACGCCCACTTCACCCTGACAGCCAACCTCAGCGCCGGAAATGGAGGCATTCATCTTATACAGCGCACCCACCGCGCCTGCGGCGAGGAAGTAGCGAATATAGATATCCGGGCTTACCGATTCGATAAAGTGATCGTAGTAGGCCAGCACTGCCGGAACGATCCCGCAGGCACCGTTGGTCGGCGCGGTCACCACGCGGCCACCGGCGGCGTTCTCTTCGTTCACCGCGAGGGCAAACATGTTGACCCAGTCCACCACGTTCATCGGATCGTTGGAGTACTTATCCGTCGTAACCAGCATCCGGCGCAGGGCAGAGGCACGACGCGGCACGCGCAGTGGGCCAGGCAGTACCCCTTCGGTATTCATACCGCGATCGATACAGGCGCGCATGGTCTGCCAGACGTTGGCGAAATAGTCTTCAATCTCTTTCTTGCTGTGCAGCGCCAGCTCGTTCTGCATCACCATGCCGGAGAGGGACAGGCCAGTCTCCTTGCAGTAATTCAGCATTTCTGTCGCCGATTTGAATGGGTAAGGCACCTTTACGTCGCCCGTGACGTCCTGGCCGAAATGCTCTTCATCGACGATAAAGCCGCCGCCGATGGAGTAGTAGGTCTTGCTGTAGACCACCTTCTCGCCGCTGAAGGCGTGGATCTGCATCCCGTTTTCATGCAGGGAGAGGTTGTCGCTGCGAAAACGCATGCCGTCGTCCTGCGGGAAATCGACTTCATGCCGGCCATTCGCCAGCAGCAGACGACCGCGCGTTTCCACGTCGCGAATAAACGCCGGAATGGCGTCAATATCTACGGTGCCCGGCATATTCCCGGCCAGACCCATAATAATGGCGATATCGGTGTGGTGGCCTTTACCCGTAAGCGACAGTGAACCGTAAACGTCTACAGCCACGCGGGTAACGCTATCCAGTAATCCTTTTTCGACCAGGTCATCGACGAACTGTTTACCGGCCTTCATCGGCCCGACAGTGTGGGAAGAAGAGGGACCAATCCCCACTTTGAACATGTCGAATATACTAATCACTTTAACACTCCTGACAGGGTTACCGGGTTTCCAGTAACGATGTAATAACTTCGCATAGTGTAAGAGGGAACCCTGTCGTCAGCTTAACTATTCACATGAATTAAACTAATGATTAACGCCTGATAAACTAATAGCGGGAGGCCGATCGCAAAGGCGCAAAAAAGAGGCGAATGTAAAGTATAGTCAAGGTTTCAGGCCGATCTGCAGCGCCAGCTCACGAATTATTCCCGCCGTCATGCCCCAGACAAAATAATGCTCATACCAGGAGAGCCACACCCGATGATCGTGGCCACGGCGATGAATATCGAGCGGATGATAACGGCCCAGACGCAGGGCTTCCGCCAGCGGCATTTCAAAGACCGACTCCACTTCGTCCTCGCTGGCGTGATAGTGCAGATCCGGCGGAATAATCCCCACCACCGGCGTAACCTGAAAACCGGTGACGCTGTCCACCGGCGGCAGGACGCCAATCACCTCGACCTTGTGCGGCGGGATCGCCACCTCTTCTTCGGCTTCACGCAGGGCGGCGGCAATTAATGAGGCGTCGGTGCTGTCTACCGCGCCGCCGGGAAAGGCCACCTGACCGGCATGTTTACGCAGCTTCGCCGAGCGCCGGGTCAACAGCAGGCCCGGCTGCTCCCGGCGCACCACCGGGATCAACACTGCCGCCTGACGCTGGTTCAGCGACGTGCTGTTCACCTGCGGGCGCAACAGCTGAAAACGCGATAAAAAATGGTCGAGGGTCAGATCGTCGATATTCACCAGTTAGCACTCCAGTTGTTGCAGAATACGATTCACTTTATCAAACGTTTCCTGATATTCCGCCCCGGCCTGGCTGTCAGCCACAATGCCACCGCCTGCGGAACAGTAGAGCTGCCCCTCCACCGCCGTCAGGGTTCGAATGGTGATGCTGGTATCCATGCCGCCGCAGAGGCTGATATAGCCGATGCTGCCGCACCATGCGTTCCGGCGATGCGGCTCCAGTTCGTCGATGATCTCCATCGCCCGCACTTTTGGCGCGCCGGTGATCGACCCGCCGGGAAACGCGGCGCGCAGCAGATCGCACGCGGTCTGCGCTTGCGGCAGGCGGGCGGTGATGGTGCTCACCAGGTGATGCACGGCCGGGAAGGGCTCCACCACGAACAGCTCCGGCACCCGCACGCTTCCCGGCTCCGCCACCCGGCCAATATCATTGCGCATCAGATCGACAATCATCAGATTCTCGGCTCTGTCTTTCGGCGAGGCGGCGAGCTTCTCCGCCTGCTGGCGATCCGCCTCGGCATCCGCCAGGCGCGGCAGAGTGCCTTTGATCGGGCGGGTCTGAATGGTGCCTTCCGCCAGATGAATAAAACGCTCCGGGGAGAGGCTCAGGATCGCCCCCTCTTCAAGACGCAAAAAGGCGCTGAAGGGGGCGCGGTTGTTGGCGTTCAGCCGGGTAAACGCCTGCCATTCGTCGCCCTCGTAGCGGGCCTGGAAACGCTGGGCCAGATTCACCTGATAGCAGTCGCCGCTGTGCAGGAAGGCCTGCACGCGCTCAAATTTTTCCTGGTACTCCGCCGCGGTCATATTGGCCTGCCAGCCGGAGGTCAGCCGGAATGCAGGTACGTTCTCAGGGGGGCGCTGTGCTTCAAGCCAGGCCAGCCGCGCCTGTGCATCGCCATGACAGACCAGCGACACCCGCTCTTTGTGGTGATCGACGATTATCGCCCAGTCATACAGGCCCACCGCCATATCCGCCAGGGTGATATCACGCAAGGCCCGTTCCGGCAGCTTTTCGAAGCGGCGGCCAAGGTCATAGCCGAACAGCCCCAGCGCGCCGCCCTGGAAGGGGAGGTCCGGGTCAGGCGTGCAGGGCAGGCCCATCTCATCAAGGGCCTGCTGCAACAAACTCAGCGGGCAGGCGTCAGAATGAACCCCGTCGATCATCGTATCCGCTCCGTGCGTCACCAGTGTGCTGCGCGGGTCAGCGACCAGAATGTCAAAGCGACTGTAGGGGTGATCCGCATGGCCCGAGTGCAGCAGCATGGCCCACGGCAGATGGCTGAGCGGAGCAAACCAGAATTCTGCGGCGTCAGGACGCCACGGTAATGTCATAACAGTGGGGGATAGCGAGTTCATGGGTGGTAAACAACCGGGCAGCGTGAAATAATTAGCGCCAATAATTTAGCAGGAGTTGACAATGTTTGCAGGTTTACCTTCACTGAGCCACGAGCAGCAGCAAAAGGCCGTCGAGCGCATACAGGAGCTGATGTCCCAGGGGATGAGCAGCGGGCAGGCAATTTCTCAGGTGGCAGAAGAGCTTCGCGCCACCCATACCGGCGAGCGGATCGTGGCGCGTTTTGAGGATGATGAAGAGGAGTAACGCCCTTACACCGCAGCGATAATCTTAATCTCAACCTTATACTGCGGCTTCATCAGCGTCGCCTGTACCGTGCAGCGGACAGGCGCGTGACCCGCCACCACCCACTCGTCCCAGGCTTTGTTCATCGCCGCAAAATCCTCTTTACTGGCAAGGAAAATGGTCGCATCCAGAATGCGGGATTTGTCGCTGCCCTGTTTTTCCAGCACTGCGTCAATCTGCGCCAGGGTATTGGCGGTCTGCTCATAGGCGTCGGCATCCAGGTTTTCCGGTACGCCGGTGTAGTAGAGGGTCTGGTTGTGGATCACTACATCTGACCAGCGGGCTTCGGCATCAATGCGCACAATTGTCATACACGTTTCCTCGTTATGGTGACTTTCTGCGGGCAAGACTGCCATATTGTTTTGCCTGCGTCACTCTCGACTGGCGCCAGGACGATCGGCCTGACATAATCCCTGTGCAAAATTACAGGGGGCAGAGTGGCAGACGATTTCGCAGCAGACGGACAGTTAGCAAAGGCAATTCCCGGCTTCAAGCCGCGCGAACCGCAGCGCCAGATGGCGCACGCGGTAGCCGAGGCGATCGACAGCGCCCAGCCACTGGTGGTAGAGGCGGGGACCGGCACCGGTAAAACGTACGCCTATCTGGCGCCAGCGCTGCGCACGAAGAAAAAGGTGATCATCTCCACCGGTTCGAAAGCGTTGCAGGATCAGCTCTACAGCCGCGATCTGCCCACCGTCGCCAAAGCCCTGAAATATAAAGGCCGTCTGGCCCTGCTGAAAGGGCGCTCCAACTATCTCTGTATTGAGCGGCTCGAACAGCAGGCGCTCGCGGGCGGCGATCTGCCGGTACAGACCCTCAGCGATGTGATCATCCTGCGCAGCTGGGCCAACCAGACCCAGGATGGCGATATCAGTACCTGCGCCAGCGTCGCCGAAGACTCTCCTGCCTGGCCGCTGGTCACCAGCACCAACGACAACTGTCTGGGCAGCGACTGTCCGCTCTATAAAGACTGTTTTGTGGTCAAAGCGCGTAAAACGGCGATGGAGGCCGACGTGGTGGTGGTGAACCATCACCTCTTCCTGGCGGACATGGTGGTGAAAGAGAGCGGTTTTGGCGAGCTGATCCCCGAAGCCGAGGTGCTGATCTTCGACGAAGCCCATCAGCTCCCCGATATCGCCAGCCAGTATTTCGGCCAGTCGCTCTCCAGCCGCCAGCTGCTGGATCTGGCGAAAGATTTTACCATCGCCTACCGCACCGAACTGAAAGATACCCAGCAGCTACAGAAGTGCGCCGACCGCCTGGCGCAGAGTACGCAGGATTTTCGCATGCAGCTTGGCGATCCGGGTTTTCGTGGCAACCTGCGCGAACTGCTGGCCGATCAGCATATTCAGCGCGCGCTGCTGCTGCTGGATGATGCCCTGGAGCTCTGTTACGACGTGGCGAAGCTCTCCCTCGGCCGTTCGGCGCTGCTGGATGCCGCCTTTGAACGCGCCACGCTCTACCGCGCGCGCCTGAAACGGCTGAAAGAATTTAACCAGCCCGGCTACAGCTACTGGTACGAATGCAACTCGCGCCATTTCACCCTCGCGCTGACGCCGCTCACCGTGGCCGATAAATTCCAGGATGTGATGGCGCAGAAGCCGGGTAGCTGGATCTTTACCTCCGCCACGCTGTCGGTTAACGACGATCTGCACCATTTCACCGAACGTCTCGGCATCGCAGAGGCCAAATCCCTGCTGCTGCCGAGCCCGTTTGATTACGCCACCCAGGCGCTGCTCTGCGTGCCGCGCAACCTGCCGCTGCCTAATCAGCCCGGCGCCGCCCGCCATCTGGCGGCGATGCTCAAGCCGATGATTGAGGCCAACAATGGTCGCTGCTTTATGCTCTGCACCTCCCACGCCATGATGCGCGATCTGGCGGAGCAGTTCCGCGCCACCATGACGCTGCCGGTACTGTTGCAGGGTGAAACCAGCAAAGGCCAGCTGCTGCAGCAGTTTGTCAGCCACGGCAATGCCCTGCTGGTGGCCACGAGTAGCTTCTGGGAAGGGGTCGACGTGCGCGGCGATACCCTGTCGCTGGTGATCATCGACAAACTGCCCTTTACCTCGCCGGACGATCCGTTGCTGAAGGCGCGGATGGAAGATTGCCGCCTGCGGGGAGGCGATCCGTTTGATGAGGTGCAGCTTCCGGATGCGGTCATTACTCTTAAGCAGGGAGTGGGGCGCCTGATCCGTGACGTGGACGATCGCGGAGTGCTGGTGATCTGCGATAACCGCCTGGTCATGCGACCTTACGGCGCCACCTTTATCGCCAGCCTGCCGCCGGCGCCACGTACCCGGGATATCGATCGCGCCGTGCGTTTCCTTGCCGCGTCGCAGACGCAGTAATTTGCTGGTGGGTGTGCTAAAATGCGCCCCTTTTTGTGACTGACCACTGCGAGAGCGCGACAATACATGCGAATTCTGGCTATCGATACCGCCACGGAGGCCTGCTCCGTTGCCCTGTGGAATGACGGTACTCCCTTTGCTCATTTCGAAGAGTGCCCCCGGGAACACACCCAACGTATCCTGCCTCTGGTGAAGATGATCCTCACCGAGGGCAATACCTCTCTTACCGACCTCGATGCGCTGGCCTATGGCCGTGGTCCGGGCAGCTTTACCGGCGTTCGCATCGGTATCGGCATTGCCCAGGGGCTGGCGCTGGGCGCTGAACTGCCGATGATTGGCATCTCGACCCTGGCGACCATGGCGCAGGGGGCGTGGCGCCGTACCGGTGCGACCCGCGTGCTGGCGGCTATTGATGCCCGCATGGGCGAAGTCTACTGGGCGGAGTACACCCGTGATGAGCAGGGCGTCTGGCACGGGGAAGAGAGCGAAGCGGTGCTCACGCCGGAAGCGGCAGGTGAGCGCATGAAGCAGCTTTCCGGTGAGTGGGCGACCGTCGGGACCGGCTGGCCAGCCTGGCCTGACATGGCAAAGGAGAGCGGTCTGACCCTGGTGGACGGCACTGTCCTGTTACCTGCCGCAGAAGATATGCTGCCCATCGCTTGTCAGATGCTGGAGGCAGGGCAAACCGTGGCGGTGGAGAAAGCCGAGCCGGTTTATTTGCGAAACACCGTAGCGTGGAAGAAACTTCCGGGCCGGGAGTGAATCTCAGTATAAGAGCCTGAGAAAAAGGAGTCGCATCATGGCGGTTCAAAAATATGTCGTTCGTCTGCTGACCGTCGGGGCGCTGGCCCTGGCGTTAACGGGATGTATCTCCGTACCTGATGCCATCCAGGGCAGCAGCCCCACGCCGCAGCAGGATCTGGTCCGGGTGATGAACGCCCCGGAACTCTACGTGGGTCAGGAAGCGCGTTTCGGCGGCAAAGTCGTGGAGGTGCTCAACCAGCAGGGGAAAACCCGTCTGGAGATTGCCACCGTTCCCCTCGACAGCGGTGCGCGTCCGGTGCTGGGTGAAGCCTCACGAGGCCGTATCTACGCCGATGTTAACGGCTTCCTCGATCCGGTGGATTTCCGGGGACAACTGATCACCGTAGTGGGACCGATCACCGGCGCAGAGCAGGGTAAAGTCGGCAACACGCCTTATAAATTCATGACCATGCAGGCCAACGGCTATAAACGCTGGCGGGTGCAGCAGCAGGTGATGATGCCGCCACCCGACCCCTGGTACTGGGGACCGCATCCATGGCGTTATGGCTATGGTTACGGCTACGGCGGATGGCCAGGCTATGGCCCCGGTCCAGCTCAGGTCCGAACGATAGTAACAGAGTAAGTCACTGTTATTCTTAATTAAGAAACAGCGGCCCGTCCGCTGTTTTGTTTTTTTCCACGGTAATAAGAAAAATAAATAGTGACGCGCTTCGCAACCTTAAATCCGGACAATAAATAAACTGGTACGCTGAGTTAATATTATGTTAACGACTTGTTTATTAACCGGGGTTGTGATGACGACGAACACGCATTTCAGAGGTGATGTAGTGAAGAAGGTTTGGCTTAACCGATATCCTGCGGATGTTCCCGCAGAGATAAATCCTGACCGTTATCAATCCCTGGTTGAACTGTTTGAAAACTCCGTAACGCGTTACGCCGATCAGCCTGCGTTTGTGAACATGGGCGAGGTGATGACCTTCCGTAAACTGGAAGAGCGCAGCCGGGCCTTTGCCGCCTATCTGCAACAGGGCTTAGGCCTGCAGAAGGGCGATCGCGTGGCGCTGATGATGCCCAACCTGCTGCAGTATCCGGTGGCGCTGTTCGGCATTCTGCGCGCCGGGATGATCGTGGTTAACGTCAACCCGCTCTATACTCCGCGTGAGCTGGAACATCAGTTGAATGACAGCGGTGCCGCGGCGATTGTGATTGTCTCCAACTTCGCCCACACGCTGGAAAAAGTGGTTGATAAGACCCAGGTCAAACACGTCATCCTGACGCGGATGGGCGACCAGCTCTCCACCGCCAAAGGGACGCTGGTTAACTTCGTCGTCAAATATGTCAAACGTCTGGTGCCGAAATATCACCTGCCGGATGCCATCTCTTTTCGCCAGGCGCTGCACACCGGCTACCGGATGCAGTACGTTAAGCCTGAGATCGTCTCGCAGGATCTGGCCTTCCTGCAATATACCGGCGGCACAACCGGCGTGGCGAAAGGGGCGATGCTTACCCACCGCAACATGCTGGCGAACCTCGAACAGGTTAATGCCACCTACGGGCCGCTGCTGCATCGCGGCAAAGAGCTGGTCATTACTGCGCTGCCGCTGTATCACATTTTTGCCCTGACCATGAACTGTCTGCTGTTTATCGAACTCGGCGGGCAGAACGTGCTAATCACCAACCCGCGTGATATTCCGGGGCTGGTGAAAGAGCTGGCGAAATATTCGTTTACCGCCATGACCGGGGTAAACACCCTGTTTAACGCGCTGCTCAATAATAAAGAGTTCCAGCAGCTCGATTTCTCCACCCTGCATCTGTCAGCGGGTGGCGGGATGCCGGTGCAGCAGGCGGTGGCCGAGCGCTGGGTCAAGCTCACCGGGCAGTACCTGCTTGAAGGCTATGGCCTGACCGAGTGCGCCCCGCTGGTGAGCGTAAACCCGCACGATATCGACTATCACAGCGGCAGCATTGGCCTGCCGGTGCCCTCCACCGAAGCTAAACTGGTGGATGACGACGATAACGAAGTGCCGCATGGCGAGCCTGGCGAGCTGTGCGTAAGAGGGCCGCAGGTGATGCTGGGTTACTGGCAACGCCCGGACGCTACCGACGAAATCATCAAGGATGGCTGGCTGCACACCGGCGACATCGCAGTGATGGATGACGAAGGTTTCCTGCGCATCGTCGATCGTAAGAAAGATATGATCCTGGTCTCCGGGTTCAACGTCTATCCCAACGAGATCGAAGAGGTGGTGATGCAGCACAACGGCGTACTGGAGGTGGCCGCAGTAGGGGTACCGGCAGGCAGCAGCGGCGAAACGGTAAAAATCTTTGTGGTGAAAAAAGATCCTGCCCTGAGCGAAGACGCGCTGATCACCTTCTGCCGTCGCCATCTTACCGGCTACAAAGTGCCGAAGCTGGTGGAGTTTCGCGACGAACTGCCAAAATCGAACGTCGGGAAGATATTACGACGAGAATTACGTGACGAAGCGCGCGCCAAAGTAGACAATAAAGGCTGAGCTTCGTGTTAGTCACCCAGAAACGCTGGCCTGGCCAGCGTTTTTTTATGGGCGCAAACCATAGAGAAAATGATTTGAATTACCAGATGATCACCACCAACGACGAACTGGCTTCGCTGTGCGATCTCACCCGCGATGCATCCGCCATCGCGCTGGACACCGAGTTTGTTCGTACCCGCACTTACTACCCGCAGCTGGGTCTCATCCAACTGTATGACGGCAAACGGGTATCGCTTATCGATCCGCTGGGGATCACCGACTGGACGCCGATGCGTGAGTTGCTGCTGGACACCGCCATCACCAAATATCTGCATGCCGGCAGTGAAGATCTGGAAGTTTTCCTCAACACCTTCGGCATCATGCCGCAGCCGCTGATTGATACCCAGATCCTCGCCGCGTTTGCGGGTCGTCCACTGTCATGGGGCTTTGCTGCCATGGTGGAAGAGTATACCGGCCTTGTCATCGACAAGAGCGAATCCCGCACCGACTGGCTGGCGCGTCCGCTGACCGAACGTCAGCTCGACTACGCGGCGGCGGATGTGTTCTACCTGCTGCCCATCGCCAGTCAATTGATGAAAGAGGCCGAAGCCTCCGGCTGGCTGGCTGCGGCGCTGAATGAGTGCCAGATGACGCAGCAGCGTCGTCAGGAGATCGCCGACCCGAAAGAGGCGTGGCGCGACATCACCAACGCCTGGCAGCTGCGCACCCGTCAGCTGGCCTGTCTGCAACTGCTGGCAGACTGGCGTCTGCGTAAGGCGCGCGAGCGTGACCTGGCGGTGAATTTTGTGGTGCGTGAGGAGCATCTCTGGGCCGTGGCGCGGTACATGCCGGGCAGCCTGGGCGAGCTGGACAGCATCGGGCTTTCGGGGTCGGAGATCCGGTTCCACGGGAAAACGCTGCTGGCGCTGGTGGCGAAAGCTCAGCAACTGCCGGATGAGGCGCTGCCGGAGCCGCTGCTGAATCTGATGGATATGCCAGGGTATCGCAAAGCATTTAAGGCGATCAAGGCCCTGGTGCAGGAGGTGGCGTCAGAGAGCAAAGTCAGCGCCGAGCTGCTGGCCTCACGCCGTCAGATCAACCAGCTGCTGAACGCGCACTGGAAGCTGAAACCGCAAAACGGCACGCCGGAACTGATTGCCGGATGGCGCGGGGAATTGATGGCCGATCGCCTGAATGCGTTACTGGAAGAGTATCCGCAGTAAGCGCGATCTGTAACCCCCGGCGGCGCTGCGCTTGCCGGGGCTACAAAACGACAAACCGTAGGCCGGGCAAACGACGTGCCGCCCGGCAATACGCACGTTTATGAACGCGACTCTTCCGCTTCCGGCAGGGTGACGTTGAGCTCCAGAATCGAGATATCTCCGTCTTTTTGCTCCAGCTGCACGGTGACCATTTCCGGGTCGATCTGCACGTATTTGCAGATCACTTCCAGGATGTCTTTGCGCAGCTGCGGCAGATAGTGCGGTTCAGCGTCGCTGCGGCGGCGTTCCGCCACGATGATCTGAAGTCGTTCTTTAGCGATGTTGGCGGTGTTTTTTTTCCGCGAGAGAAAAAAGTCCAGTAATGCCATAACTTATCCTCCGAACAGGCGTTTGAGGAAACCTTTCTTCTCTTCTTCAATGAAGCGGAAAGGACGTTCTTCTCCGAGCAGACGATCCACAGTGTCCGCATACGCTTTACCCGCGTCTGCGTTGGCGTCGAGGATAACCGGTTCACCCTGGTTAGAGGCGCGCAGCACGGATTGATCTTCCGGGATAACGCCAACCAGTTTGATGCGCAGGATCTCCAGCACGTCTTCCATACTCAGCATATCACCTTTGCTGACACGACCCGGATTATAGCGGGTCAGCAGCAGGTGCTCTTTGATCGGTTCCTGACCATTTTCCGCTCGACGGGATTTTGAGGCAAGGATACCTAAAATACGGTCCGAGTCGCGCACGGATGAGACTTCCGGGTTGGTGGTGATGATCGCTTCATCGGCGAAGTAGAGCGCCATCAGCGCACCGGTTTCGATGCCTGCAGGTGAATCGCAGATCACGAAATCGAAGTCCATCTTGTTCAGCTCATCGAGCACTTTTTCCACGCCTTCACGGGTCAGCGCGTCTTTGTCGCGCGTCTGGGAAGCGGGAAGAATATAGAGATTATCGGTACGCTTATCTTTAATCATTGCCTGATTCAGCGTGGCATCACCCTGAATCACGTTTACAAAGTCGTAAACCACGCGGCGTTCACAACCCATAATCAGGTCAAGGTTACGCAGGCCGATATCAAAGTCGATAACGACAGTTTTCTTTCCCTTCTGGGCCAAACCAGTAGCGATGGCCGCGCTGGAGGTGGTCTTGCCAACGCCTCCTTTACCCGAAGTAACAACAATAATGCGTGCCATAGAAATTCCTTGTTAAAAAGGGATCAATTCAACGGTTGAACGGTCAAAGCGTTGTCTGCCAGACGCAAACGCGCTGCTTTGCCAGAAAATTCGGCCGGGATGTTATCGCTCAGCCAGTAAACACCTGCGATGGAGACCAGCTCCGCCTCCAGGTGGGTACAAAAAATTTGCGCATCGCGATCGCCACTGGCGCCTGCCAGCGCCCGGCCTCGCATTGAGCCATAGATATGAATATTGCCATCGGCAATAAGCTCCGCTCCTGCGCTGACGTGGTTTGTTACAATAAGGTCACAATTTGGCGCATAAATACGCTGCCCGGAACGTACCGGCAGGTCGATCAAACGCGTTTTTGTGGCGGGTGTAACAGGAAGTTCAGGCGGGGCAGGGGGCTCTGCGCGCGGGGCTTTATCTTTACCTTCGGTGAGCAGCGGAAGACCCGCCTCGTCGATTTCGGCTTTCAGTTCAGGATCTTTACAGCCGCTGATGCCGACAATCCGCAGCCCGGTGGCTAAGACCGCCTGTTGCAGCTGCTGCCAGTTAATCGGCGCTTCAAGATCGCTGACGTTAATGACGACGGGCGCATGTTTCAGAAATGCGGGCGCCTGGGCGATTTTGTCTTCTAACGCCTGACGAATAACCTCGGGTTTTGCTTCATGCAAATGAACCACTGATAAGGTGAAGCTACTGCCTTTAAGCTCGATTGGCGTGTTTGACATCCTGGCCTTACTCAATTTGCTTTTTACCACGGCGTGTGCGTCGTGATATTCCGAAGAGTATCAGGCATGTTATAGTCACAATTATATTGAGGCAAGTCACCCTCCCCGTTAATTCTGAGTAAATATATGTTTTGTGTGATCTACAGAAGTACCCAGCGCGACCAGACCTATCTTTATGTCGAAAAAAAAGACGATTTTTCCCGTGTGCCTGAGGCGCTGATGAAGAGCTTCGGTAAGCCGCAACTGGTGATGCTCATGCCGCTTGACGGGCGTAAGCAGCTGAAGAACGCCGATCTGGAAAAAGTAAAAAGCGCGTTAGCCGAACAGGGCTATTATTTACAACTCCCTCCGCCGCAAGAGAATTTACTCAAACAGCATCTTGAGGCGCTGGGGAAAAAATAGTTTGAGATTAATCTGTCAGCGTTACATTAACCTTTAGGGGCTCATTATGTATCAGCATCATAACTGGCAAGGCGCCTTGCTGGATTATCCGGTCAGTAAAGTCGTCTGTGTGGGCAGTAATTACGCAAAGCATATTCAGGAAATGGGCAGTGCAGTTCCGGACGAGCCGGTGCTGTTTATTAAACCCGAAACCGCACTCTGCGATATCCGCCAGCCGCTGGTGATCCCGCAGGGGCTGGGGTCGGTGCACCACGAAGTGGAGCTGGCGGTGCTGATTGGCGCCACGCTGCGCCAGGCCTCTGAAGATCATGTGCAGAAGGCGATTGCCGGTTATGGTGTGGCGCTGGATCTCACCCTGCGCGAGGTGCAGGGCAAAATGAAAAAAGCGGGCCAGCCGTGGGAGAAAGCCAAAGGTTTTGATAATTCCTGCCCCATCTCCGGGTTTGTACCGGCGGCGGAGTTCCAGGACGATCCGCAGAATACGACCCTGAGCCTGAAAATTAACGGCGAAGTGCGTCAGCAGGGCTCTACCTCTGACATGATCCATAAGATTGTGCCGCTGATTGCCTATATGAGCCGTTACTTCACCCTGAAACCGGGCGATGTGATCCTCACCGGCACCCCGGAAGGGGTGGGGCCGCTGCACAGTGGCGATGAGCTGGACCTATCCGTCAACGGTCTGTCACTGAAAACACGCGTACTGTAATCCTCGCTTGCCGCGCTTTTCGGTCGGCGAAACTTGCATCGAGGTGCCAGACTGGTTATAAGGTGCGCTTTATTTTGACGTGTGGACATCCTTATGAGCGAAATCCCTTTCTGGCAAAGCAAAACTCTCGACAACATGACCGACGCCGAGTGGGAATCGCTGTGCGATGGTTGCGGGCAGTGCTGCCTGCATAAGCTGATGGATGAAGACTCGGACGAAATCTATTTCACCAATGTCGCCTGTAATCAGCTGAACATCAAAACCTGCCAGTGCCGCAACTACGAGCGGCGTTTCGAGCTGGAGCCGGACTGCATCAAGCTGACCCGGGATAACCTGCCGACCTTCGAATGGCTGCCCCCGACCTGCGCCTACCGCCTGCTGGCGGAAGGGAAAGATCTGCCGGCGTGGCACCCGCTGCTGACCGGCTCAAAAGCGGCGATGCACGGCGAGCGGATCTCCGTGCGTCATATCGCGGTGAAAGAGTCCGAGGTGCGCGACTGGGAAGACCATATTCTGAATCATCCCAACCGCTGATAATAAAAAACCCGCCAAGGCGGGTTTTTTAATGTGCGGCTTTATTGCCGGGTGACGCTGCGCTTACCCGTAGGCCCGTGCAAGCGAAGCGCCGCCGGGCATCAACGACCAAACAGATCGCGTTTTTTCGCTTTAAACGGCTGGGCAATCAGCACCAGCAGCGCCACGATCAGGTAGGCGGCAAAAATGCCCACCAGCCACTGCGGCATCTCCAGGGTCAGGAATTCCCACTGACGCACGGCGCAGTCACCGGTAGCCACAAAGACCTGCGGCAGCCACTTGTCCAGCGGCAACCAGCTCGGAAAGCTGGCGGCAAAGTCACAGGTCTGGAACGGCGACGGGTGCAGCTGGATCATGGTGTGCTCCCAGGCCAGTTGCAGGCCTTTACCGGCACTGTAAAGCCAGATGGCAATGGCACCATAGCGCAGCGGGCTTTTTGGGGCGATGGCGCCCACCAGACCCGCGCCCATGACGCCAAACAGCGCGCAGCGTTCATAGATACAGAGTACGCATGGCTTCAGCAGCATTACGTGCTGGAACCACAATGCCACCATTTCTAACACGAAGGCGGTCAGGGCCAACAACAACCACGCCCCGCGACCGCGCGAGCACTGGTTCAAAAATTTCAACATAATCATTTCCCTGGAGCAGGTATAGAAAGCGCAGTGTAAACGAAATCAATCTACGCGCCAGCTTCAGCGCGTAAAATATAACGTAATCGAATACTTATCATGCACAAGTGCAGCCGGGCAATGACCGCCCGGCCGACTCATTTAATGCGTCGCCAGTATACCTGCCTGCAGCATCCATTGGGTAAAAGGAATGAGGGTAATTTTGACGCACAGCAAACCCACAGCGGTTAACACCAGGCTATAAGGCAGCGCCATCCATACCATCCGGCCATAAGAGAGGCGGATAAGTGGGGCGAGGGTGGAGGTCAGTAAGAACAGGAAGGCCGCCTGACCGTTTGGCGTGGCCACGGAAGGCAGGTTGGTGCCGGTGTTGATCGCCACCGCCAGCAGTTCAAACTGCTCCCGGTCGATGATACCACTCTCCATCGCCGCTTTCGCTTCGTTGATATAGACCGAACCGACAAAGACGTTATCGGAGATGGCCGACAGCAGGCCGTTAAACAGATAAAACAGCGACAGCTGGGCATCGGGAGCCGCCTGTAGCACGAAGTTAATGATCGGCCCAAACAGGTGCTGATCGACGATCACCGCCACTACCGCGAAAAAGACCGCCAGCAGCGCGGTAAACGGCAGCGCTTCGGTAAAGGCTTTACCGATGGCATGTTCATCCGTCACGCCGGAGAAGGTGGTCGCCAGGATAATGACCGACAGACCAATCAGTCCCACCTCCGCCAGATGAAACGCCAGGGCAATAATCAGCCAGACGCCAATGATGCCCTGGGAAATCAGCGCCAGCCGTTGCTGACGGGTACGCTGGCTGCGGCTCTCTTCGTCGAAGCGTTGCAGCACGTCGCGCACCTGATTCGGCAGCAGGGTGCCGTAACCAAACCACCTGAACTTCTCTACCAGCCAGCAGGTGAGCAGGCCGCACACCAGCACCGGCACGCTGACGGGAGCAACGCGCAGGAAAAATTCGATAAAATTCCAGTCCGCGGCTTTGGCGATAATCAGGTTCTGCGGCTCGCCGACCATGGTCATGACGCCGCCCAGCGCAGTCCCCACGCCAGCATGCATCATCAGGCTGCGCAGAAAGGCGCGAAACTGCTCCAGCACGTCGCGCTGGTGGGCATCAACCTGACTGTCATCCTGCATGCCCGATGCCGGCTGGGAAGAGGCCACCCGGTGATAAATCCCGTAAAAGCCGACGGCGACGCTGATCACCACTGCCACCACGGTCAATGCATCGAGGAAGGCCGATAAAAAAGCGGCCGCCAGACAGAAGGCCAGCGACAGCAGCCTTTTTGAGGGGATGCTCAACAGCAGGCGGGTAAAAATGAACAGCAGCAGCTGCTTCATAAAATAGATCCCGGCCACCATAAACATCAGCAGCAGGAGCACTTCCAGGTTGGACGCCAGCTCTTCTCTCACGTGTTCCGCACTGGTCATCCCTATTGCTACCGCCTCGAAGGCCAGCAGGCCGCCCGGCAGCAGGGGGTAACACTTCAGCGCCATGGCCAGGGTAAAGATGAACTCTGCCACCAGCAACCAGCCTGCGGCAAAAGGACTCACCATAAAGATAAGCGGGTTAATTACCAGGAAGATAACCAGAGCCAGTTTGTACCAGTCGGGAGACTGGCCTAAAAAATTGCGCCAAAGGGCGCGACGATACGACATTTTCACAACAGATTTCCTTGCCCGTCACATAATTACGCACTAAGTATACGCAAATGGCGCCGGGGAAGGAGCGCAGGCCGCGTTTTTTTAAATGATAAAAATAAAACGGCGATCCCTTTTTTCTCGGCTCGCTGCGCTATCTGCCTCTGTCTGCCTCTGGTATGATGAGTGAATTTTGTAAAAAGCAGTGGAATGGAAAACTCACTATGGTAATAAAGGCGCAAAGCCCGGCGGGTTTCGCGGAAGAGTATATTATCGAAAGCATCTGGAACAACCGTTTCCCCCCAGGCTCGATTCTTCCCGCAGAACGCGAACTCTCTGAACTGATTGGCGTCACACGTACCACCTTACGTGAAGTGTTGCAGCGACTGGCACGCGACGGCTGGCTGACGATCCAACACGGCAAACCGACCAAAGTGAATAACTTCTGGGAAACGTCGGGTCTGAATATCCTTGAAACGCTTGCGCGCCTCGATCACGAGAGCGTGCCGCAGCTGATCGACAATCTGCTCTCCGTGCGCACCAACATCGCTACCATCTTTATCCGCACGGCGTTTCGCCAGCATCCGGATAAGGCGCAGGAGGTGCTCGCCCGCGCTACGGCGGTGGAAGATCACGCCGACGCCTTTGCGCTGCTGGATTACAACGTCTTCCGCGGGCTGGCGTTTGCCTCCGGCAACCCAATTTACGGCCTGATCCTCAACGGCATGAAAGGGCTCTATACCCGCATCGGTCGTCACTACTTCGCCAATCCGGAAGCCCGCAGCCTCGCGCTGGGCTTCTATCACAAGCTGAGCGAACTCTGTGCCGAAGGCCAGCACGATCAGGTGTATGACATCGTGCGTCGCTACGGTCGCGACAGCGGCGAGATCTGGCATCGGATGCAGAAGACCCTGCCGGGCGATCTCTCCATCCACGGCCGATAAAATAAAAAACCTCTCATCTGAGAGGTTTTTTTGCCGGGTGGCGGCTAAGCCTTACCCGGCCAACAAAATCCGCAATATATGTTTGCCGGATAAGCGAACGCCACCCGGCAAACAGGCGATACCGGCCTAAAGGATATTACCCTTAGGTGGGCAGCGCTCCAGCAACTCCACGCTGCCATCTTCGTTCTGCTGTTCAAGCAGAATGTCAAAGCCCCACAGACGATGTACGTGCTTCAGCACCTCTTTACGTCCTTTATCCAGCGGCGCGCGGTTATGCGGGATATAGCGCAGCGTCAGGGAGCGATCCCCGCGCAGATCCACATTCCAGACCTGAATATTCGGCTCCAGATTGCTTAAGTTGTACTGGGCCGAGAGACGGGAGCGGATCTCACGGTATCCCTCTTCATTGTGGATAGCAGAAATTTCCAGATAGTTGTTGTGATCGTCATCCAGCACCGTAAACAGGCGGAAATCACGCATCACCTTCGGCGACAGGAACTGGCTGATAAAGCTCTCATCCTTGAAGTCGCGCATCGCGAAATGAAGCGTCTCCAGCCAGTCGGAACCGGCGATATCCGGGAACCAGTATTTATCCTCGTCCGTCGGGTTCTGGCAGATACGCTTGATATCCTGGAACATGGCAAAGCCCAGCGCATAGGGGTTAATGCCGCTGTACCAGGGGCTGTTATAGGGCGGCTGGAACACCACGTTGGTGTGGCTGTGCAGGAACTCCAGCATAAAGCGTTCGGTCACTTTGCCTTCGTCATAGAGGTGATTGAGGATAGTGTAGTGCCAGAAGGTGGCCCAGCCCTCGTTCATCACCTGGGTCTGCTTTTGCGGGTAGAAGTACTGGCTCACCTTGCGCACGATGCGCAGGATCTCACGCTGCCACGGCTCCAGCAGCGGGGCGTTCTTCTCCATAAAGTAGAGCAGGTTCTCCTGCGGCTCAGAAGGATAACGGCGTGCTTCGGGAACCGCTTTCTCCTCTTCCCGTTTCGGCAGGGTACGCCACAGGGTATTCACCTGGCTTTGCAGATACTCTTCACGGCTTTTCTGCCGGGCTTTCTCCTCCTGCAAGGAGATCTTCTGCGGACGTTTGTAGCGATCCACGCCGTAGTTCATCAGCGCATGGCAGGAGTCCAGCAGCTTCTCGACCTCTTCCACCCCGTAGCGCTCTTCACATTCGGTGATGTAGTTTCGGGCGAAGATCAGGTAATCGACAATCGAGCTGGCGTCGGTCCAGCTGCGGAACAGGTAGTTATTTTTGAAAAACGAGTTGTGCCCGTAGCAGGCGTGCGCCATTACCAGCGCCTGCATGGTGATGGTGTTCTCTTCCATCAGGTAGGCGATACAGGGGTTTGAGTTAATGACGATCTCATAGGCCAGCCCCTGCTGACCGTGCTTGTAGAGCCGTTCGGTCTCAATGAATTTTTTACCAAACGACCAGTGGGTATAGTTAATGGGCATCCCGACGCTGGAGTAAGCGTCCATCATCTGTTCGGAGGTGATCACTTCGATTTGATGGGGATAGGCGTCCAGACGGTAGAGTTTTGCCACCCGGTCAATTTCCGCCAGATAGGTGTCCAGCAGCTCGAATGTCCAGTCGGGTCCATCGCTCAGACGAGTGGTGTCCTTATTCATGGAATCAATAGTAGCCATTAGCGCGCCCTCGTTGTTGGTAGCTCTCTCTGTCTGGAGAACCTCTTTTCAAGCATAGAACACGCCATTCAAAAGCGTGCTGGTGCGCTATTTTTTTTCTTTGCGATTTCCCGTCGCGGGCATGACGAAAAGGGGGTGGGTAACAGCATAATCTGCTGGTTAAAAATGCCGCGCAGCATGAGATGCCAAATACGCCACAGCCCCGTCATAGGGGGAAGGTGTGAGGTAAGTCACCATAAAAAATGCCTATGTTGAATAATATTTTCATCTGGGTTATCAATATGTAATCAGAAGATTGTTCTTTTGCTTATAAATGGAGTGGCTATGCGTGTTGTCATACTGGGAAGTGGCGTCGTTGGTGTGACCAGCGCCTGGTATTTGAGTCAGGCCGGGCATGATGTAACCGTCATCGATCGGGAACCGGGTCCGGCACTGGAGACCAGCGCGGCGAACGCCGGACAAATCTCTCCGGGCTACGCGGCGCCGTGGGCGGCACCGGGCGTACCGTTGAAGGCGATTAAGTGGATGTTCCAGCGCCATGCGCCGCTGGCGATCAGTCTCGACGGCACTCAGTTCCAGCTGAAGTGGATGTGGCAGATGCTGCGCAACTGCGACACTTCGCACTACATGGAAAACAAAGGACGGATGGTGCGTCTGGCGGAGTACAGCCGCGACTGCCTGAAAGCGCTGCGTGCCGCCACCGGTATCCAGTATGAAGGCCGTCAGGGAGGCACCCTGCAACTATTCCGCACCGCCCAGCAGTACGAAAACGCCACCCGTGATATCGCTGTACTCAAGGATGCGGGCGTCCCGTATCAGCTGCTGGAAGCGAGCCAGCTGGCGCAGGTGGAACCGGCCCTGGCGGAGGTCGCGCATAAGCTGACCGGCGGTCTGCGTCTGCCCAATGACGAGACCGGCGACTGCCAGCTCTTTACCCAGAATCTGGCGCAGATGGCCGAGCAGGCCGGCGTCAAATTCCGCTACAACACCGGTGTCGATAAACTTCTCTACGAAGGGGATAACATCTATGGCGTGCTGTGTGGCGACGAGGTGGTGAAGGCCGACGCTTACGTGATGGCTTTTGGCTCTTACTCTACCGCCATGCTGAAAGGGATTGTGGACATTCCGGTCTACCCGCTGAAAGGTTATTCGCTCACTATCCCGGTCAAAGAGGAGAGCGGTGCCCCGGTTTCAACTATCCTTGATGAAACCTACAAAATCGCGATCACCCGTTTTGACAACCGGATCCGCGTGGGAGGAATGGCGGAAATCGTCGGCTTTAACACTGAGCTGCTGAAACCGCGTCGGGAAACGCTGGAGATGGTCGTTGGCGATCTCTTCCCCCGCGGCGGCTTTATCGAACAGGCGACCTTCTGGACCGGGCTGCGTCCAATGACCCCGGACGGTACCCCGGTGGTCGGGCGGACACCGTTTAAAAACCTGTGGCTAAACACCGGACACGGTACGCTGGGCTGGACAATGGCCTGCGGTTCAGGGCAGCTACTCAGTGATTTGATCTCCGGGCGCACACCCGCTATTCCGTTTGATGATTTAAGCGTTGCGCGCTACCGTCCGGGATTCACGCCGTCACGTCCACAACATTTACACGGCGCGCATAACTAACAAGGAGTCGTCATGTCCCGTCCTGTTCTGGCTCAGATGGATCTGCAGGCCCTGAAGGATAATCTGCAAATTGTCCGTCGCGCTGCGCCCGCTTCACGCGTCTGGACCGTGGTCAAAGCCAATGCTTACGGCCACGGTCTGGACCGCATCTGGAGCGCGTTAAGCGCCACGGATGGTTTTGCGCTGCTCAACCTTGAAGAGGCGATCCTGCTGCGCGAGCGCGGCTGGAAAGGGCCGATTCTGATGCTCGAAGGTTTCTTCCACAGCGATGAACTGCCGCTGTTTGATAAGTACCGCCTGACTACCAGCGTGCACAGCAACTGGCAGGTCAAGGCGCTACAGAATGCGAAGCTGCATGCCCCGCTCGATATCTACCTGAAAATGAACAGCGGTATGAACCGGCTCGGTTTCCAGCCGGAGCGCGTGCACAGCGTCTGGCAACAGCTGCGGGCGCTGAAGAACGTCGGCGAAATGACCCTGATGGCCCATTTTGCCGATGCGGAAAAGACGGAGGGCATTGTCGAACCGATGAAGCGCATCGAGCAGGCAGCAGAAGGTCTGGCCTGTCCGCGTTCGCTTTCCAACTCGGCGGCAACGCTCTGGCATCCGGAGGCGCATTTTGACTGGGTGCGTCCGGGGATCATCCTCTACGGCGCCTCGCCGTCGGGTCAGTGGCAGGATATCGCCAACAGCGGCCTGAAGCCGGTGATGACCCTGCGCAGTGAGATCATTGGCGTCCAGACCCTGAAAGCGGGGGATACCGTGGGTTACGGCAGCCGCTATCGTGCGTCGGGCGAACAGCGGATCGGCATCGTCGCCGGGGGTTATGCCGACGGCTATCCACGCGTTGCCCCTTCCGGTACCCCGGTATGGGTGGACGGCGTGCGCACCGGCACGGTCGGCACGGTGTCGATGGATATGCTGGCGATTGACCTGACGCCGTGCCCGCATGCGGGGATCGGTACGCCGGTTGAGCTGTGGGGCAACGAGGTGAAAGTGGACGATGTCGCCGCCGCCGCGGGCACCGTCGGGTATGAGCTGTTAACGGCGTTAGCGCCACGAGTACCGATCGTCGTTGTGTAACATCGCCCGGCGGCGCGACGCTTGCCGGGCCTACAAAACCCGTAGGCCGGGTAAGGCGTAGCCGCCACCCGGCAAACCGGCCTACTCTTCGGCATCCTCCGCCACGCGCACGCCCACCCTCAGCACCGCGTTATCCTCTTTCTCCGCCACCGTCCAGATCATCCCGGCAAACTCCACCTGGTCACCCACGACCGGCGCGGCACCGAGCTGCTTCTGCACGATCTCGCCCAGGGTCTGCTGGTTATCGCGATACTCCAGCCCGACATCCAGACCGTAAATCATCGCCACGTCGGCAAATTTGGCGCTGGCTTCCAGAATAAAGTCCCCGAAGAAGCGCTGATCCAGTGCCACCGGCGGCGACTGGCTGAAGAGCTTGCCAAGGGCAGGAAGGTCATGCTCGCGACCAATCACACAGAGAATATCTCCCTCGCGCAGCCGGGTGCTGCCGGTCGGATGCAGCAGGGCATTATCGCGGAAGAGGGCGGCAATGCGCGTCTCGGCGGGCATATGGAGGTCGCGCAGCGAGGCGCCCACGCACCACTTATCGGCGCTGAGCTGGTACACAAACTGCTCCCAGGGGTTTTCAGGGTGAAGATCCAGCCCCACGCGGGAGACCGGCCAGCCCACCGGTGGGATCACCACCTTCGCTTTTTTCGCCGCCCACGACAGCGACGTGCCCTGGAACAGCAGCGACACCAGCACTACGAAGAACGCCACGTTGAAGAAGAGACGGGAATTATCGAGCCCAGCCATCATCGGGAACACCGCGAGGATGATCGGCACCGCACCGCGCAGTCCCACCCAGCTGATAAACACCCGCTCGCGCAGGTTAAAGCCTCTGAAAGGCAGCAGCCCGGCGAAGACCGACAGCGGACGGGCAAAGAAGATCATCCACAGTGACAGCATCAGCGCCGGAACGGCAATCGGCAGCAGATCCGACGGCGTCACCAGTAGCCCCAGCACCAGGAACATGCCAATCTGTGCCAGCCAGGCCAGGCCATCGAAGTTTTGCAGAATGCCAAAGCGGTTGCGGATTGGACGGTTGCCGAGCAGGAAACCGCAGAGATAGACCGCCAGAATGCCGCTGCCGTCCAGCGCCGTGGTAAGGGCAAAAATCAAAATCCCGCCGCTCAGCGCCAGCAGCGGATAGAGCCCGCCCGGGAGCGAGATGCGGTTGATCATCTGTTGCAGCAGATAGCCGCCGCCAAGGCCAAAGATGATACCCAGACCAAACTGTTGAATGATGTGCCAGGCGAACATCCAGCTCAGGCCGGTTTCATGCTGCTGGATCATCTCAATCAGGGTGATGGTGAGAAATACCGCCATCGGATCGTTACTGCCGGATTCAATCTCCAGCGTCGAGCCGACACGTTCGTTCAGCCCTTTGCCACCCAGCAGGGAGAAGACCGCCGCGGCATCGGTAGAGCCGACAATCGCGCCAATCAGTAACCCTTCCATGAGGTCAAGGTGGAACAGCCACGCCGCCATCATCCCGGTGAGGCCGGAGGTGATTAGCACCCCGACCGTTGCCAGCGACAGGGCCGGGCCCAGCGCCACGCGAAACGAACTGGCCTGGGTGCGCATCCCGCCATCCAGCAGGATCACCGCCAGGGCGAGGTTACTGATCATGTACGCAAACGGGTAGTTGTCGAAGGGGATGCCCCCGATGCCATCAACCCCCGCCAGCATGCCGATGGCGAGGAAAATAACCAGAATGGGGATGCCGAGACGCGAAGAAAACGAACTCAATAAAATACTACAGGTTACAAGAACTGAACCCAGGATAAAAAGACTGATTATTGCTGCGGCATCCAATGTGTGCGTACTCCCTGCCTGACGCGATGACTAGAAGTAAAACCCTATCATATTAACGCCCCTTACAGGGCGTTAATCCGCCGCTTAAGGGGCTTTTTTTATGCCCGGAGCACCGGATGCCCGCTCAGGGTTAAACGACTGTTGCCGGGGGTGTGAACCAGCGTTGCCTGCGCACCGAGCGGCAGGGTAACGGTCCGTTGCTCGTGGCCGAAGTCGAGTCCGCTGATAACCGGCACCGATATCCGGGAACGCAGGTAATCGACCATGGTTGCCAGATCGTATCCGGCATCGTAATCGTTAGGGGTCGCGCCGCTGAAGCTGCCGAGCACAATCGCCTGCTGACGGTTGAGAATACCCGCGTGATGCAGCTGGAGCAGCATCCGTTCTACGCGGAACGGATGCTCATTAATATCCTCCAGCACCAGGATGCCGTTCTCAATGGCGGGCAGCCAGCGGGTGCCGATAAGTGACACGACCATCGCCAGATTGCCGCCCCACAGCTGGCCTTCGCACACGCACGACGGGCCATCCCCCGGCCACTCAACGGAGTAGGTACTGTTGCTGAGCGCCCGCCAGAAATGGTCTACCGTGAAGGCGTTCAGCTCCGGGGCGCCAAAATTGCCCGCCAGCATCGGGCCGCTGAAGGTGATGACGTTGTGCAGCGCCAGCAGGCCGAGCTGGATCACGGTGAAATCACTGTGGCCGCAGATCAGCAAGGGATCCTGCTGCTGGCGTTTCGCCAGGCCCTCCCAGTCAATCTGTTCCAGCAGGCGGCTGGCGCCGTATCCACCGCGCACCGGCAGCACTATCTGGTCGGCGCCCGGCAGACGGGCGAGGGCGTTGATATCATTCAGCCGCTCCGCCTCGGTACCAGCAAATCGCTGCTGGCGGCGGGGTATAATCGTCTGATTTTGTACCTGATGACCCTCGTCCAGTAATCGCGCCACGCCCCGCTGCGCCGCCTCCTGATTAATGCAGTACCCTGATGGTGCAATGAGATGAAACTGAGACATGGCATTTCCTTGCTGACTTATAAAGCTGAATGTATATATCATGCCGCCTGAGCGCGTCCTTCATCAAGCGGAGGATAGGGTAACAGCGATGAATGACCATAAGGACAGATGACGTGAAATTAAGATGGTTTGCTTTTTTGATTGTGCTACTTGCAGGCTGTAGTTCAAAGCAGGATTACCAGAAGCCGGAATGGAACCCGGAAGTCCCGGTTAAACGGGCGATGCAGTGGATGCCGATCAGTGAAAAAGCCGGTGAGGCGTGGGGAGTCAGCCCACGGCTGATCACCGCCATCATTGCGGTGGAGTCGGGTGGGAACCCGAACCTGGTGAGTAAATCAAACGCGGTGGGTCTGATGCAGCTGAAAGCCTCCACCGCCGGGCGTGAGGTCTACCGGCACATGGGCTGGAGCGGGCAACCCTCCACCAGCGAGCTGAAGAACCCGGAACGCAATATCTCTATGGGTACCGCCTACCTGAGCATTCTGGAGCACGGGATCCTGAACGGTATTGAGGACCCGGAAGTGATGCAGTATGCGCTGGTGGTCTCCTACGTGAACGGCGCGGGCGCGCTGTTGCGTACCTTCTCGTCGGATCGTAAAAAGGCGATCGCCGAAATCAATGACATGGATAAAGACGAGTTCTTTGATCATGTCGTCAATAACCATCCCGCCCCGCAGGCCCCACGCTATATCTGGAAAGTGCAGAAAGCGATGGACGCTATGTAATCTGTTGCCGGGCAGCCACGCGCTGCCCGGTGGCGATTAACGCACTTTATTGGCACGTTCCCGCGCTTCACGCTCCAGCGAGTAGATGATTTTCTGCAGTTCTCGCTCAGGACCCGGCCCGACGTTAAGAAACCGGAAACTCAGACGCGGCGTGGTGATGGTCTCGTTTTTGCTGTCCACCACTTTACGTTCGCTGACGGTAATCAGCTGCGCATCGAAAAAGAAGCGGCCCCAGCCCCCCATATCCAGCTCGATCTGCGAAAAACGCATTCCCTCGACCAGGCCTTCGGGTTTCGCGGTATCCATCAGCGCGCCCATGCCGCCCAGCGACAGATCGTGCAGGCGGAAACGAATGATGCTCTTATCAGGCATTCGGGCTTTGCAGAAGTAGGCCGGATGCAGCGGGGCATTGATGCGGAAGTACTCCCGGCGCTGAATGCACCATACGGAGGTCGGCAGCGGCGAGATAAAAGCAGGCAGCGCCTGGTAGTCACCCTGTTCCACCTTCGGCAGGTCGAACTCGACTTTGGCCCCCTGGGTATCGGCGGCCACGGTGATATTCTCCGCACGTAACACCGAGCGGTTTTCAAACTCCTGACTGCCCAAATCAATGATCAGTCGTTCCGGGGTAGCATCCAGGATTTTGCTGATGAACTGGTTGTTCCCCCAGCTGATACGTACGGGAACGTCATTTTTTTGCAGATCGCGTACTACACCCAATACAGCCAGCGGATTAGTTTTCAGGAACTGCTCACTGTAATTACTCACGCCCCGGGGCTCCTCGTTAGATGACAGTCTGTGGATGCGTTATCGGCAGCGGGCCGCGGAACTTAATACAAACCGGCAATTATTTTTTTCGCCTGAGCCGCAATTAAGTCGGTGTAGTAAAACTGGTTTTCCGGCGATTGCCTATACTTACTATTACCTGCGCTGGGGGTGTCCTGCGCAAGCTTAACTCTGCAAGAGGGCAACACTATGGGTATCATCGCCTGGATTGTATTTGGTCTGATTGCTGGCGTTATCGCAAAGTTCATCATGCCGGGACGTGATGGCGGCGGCTTTATCGTGACCTGTATCCTTGGGATCATCGGTGCGGTTGTCGGCGGCTGGCTGGCGACGATGTTTGGCATCGGTGGCAGTGTATCCGGATTTAACCTGCAAAGTTTTCTGGTGGCTGTGGTGGGTGCCATTCTGGTACTGCTTATCTACAGGATGGTACGACGCGCCTGAAACCGATAAAACGGCTCTTGTTAAGAGCCGTTTTTTTATGGGCAGAGCCTGGACGGCATGCCGGGTGGCGGATACGCCTTACCCGGCCTGGAGGTTACTGCTGTCCGACACTTTTCTGCGTTTCTGTTTCATCGTTAGCCGCTGGCTGGTCGGTGGTAGCCGGTGGCGTTGTGGTGGTCGTTGACGGGTTAGTTGTCGACGGGGTGCTTGTCGCCGCTGGCTGGTCGCCGGTGGTGGATGTGCCATTCGCCGCAGGTTGTGCGCCGGTAGTCGATGGGGTGGTAGTTACCGAACCCTCATTGGCCGCGGGTCGCGTGGTGGGCACTTTGTCGCACGGGTTCGCCTGCGGACAGACCAGATCCAACATTTTCAGCGTCACGCCGTTAGTCCAGCCGAAGCCATCCTGCAACGGATATTCACCGCCGCCGCCGCCAGTGCCGGTGGTGGAAACATCATATTTCTCTACCAGCTTCTGCTCGCGATCGTAGGTGTGCTGCACGTTGGTGAGGAAGCGCCACGTCACATCCATCGCCACTTTATCCTGCCCGTAATTCTGCAATCCTTCGGTGGCGACCCACTGCAACGGCGCCCAGCCGTTAGGGGCATCCCACTGTTGGCCGCTGTTAACGGTGGTGGTCGAAATGCCCCCCGCTTTCAGCAACTGGGCTTCGGCAGCAGAGGCGGTTTTGTCCGCGCGTTCCTGCGAGGCGGCCTTGACGTAGAGCGGGAAGAGCGCCGCGGCGGTCAACTGATTACGGACCTGGTTGGTTTTCAAATCGTAATCGGCGTACCAGCCCTCTTTCTCGTTCCACAGATAGCGCTCCATCGCTTTCTGACGATCGGAGGCCAGGCCCTCGTAACGGCTGGCTGCGGCGCTGTCACCGCCCTCCTGGCTGGCCTTCGCCAGCAGTTTCTCCATCTTGAACATCAGGGCGTTCAGATCCACCGGCACGATACTGGTGGTGCGGATCGTTCCCAGCTGCTGCGGATCGTCCATCCAGCGTGAGCTGAAGTCCCAGCCGGAGGCGGCGGCGGAGCGCAGATCCCGGTAGATCTCGGTTGCCGGACGGCTGGGGTATTTTTTCGCGGTGTTGATATCATCCAGCCACGATTCCGGGCGCGGCGTATCACGATCGTCCCAGTAACGGTTAAGCACGGCGCCATCGTCGAGCTTCACCACCCGCTGGCTGGCCTGGCCCGGCTGAAGGGCATCTACCCCCTCCATCCAGTAGGCGTACTCTTTTTCCATCTGCGGACGGTATTTTTTCAGCGCCTCTTTATCGTGCGTCGCCAGCAGCTCCACCATCAGGGCAAAGAAGGGCGGCTGGGAGCGGCTCAGATAGTAGCTGCGGTTACCGTTAGGGATATGACCCCAGCTGTCCAGTTCGTACGCGAAGTTGTCCACCATACTGGCGACCTTGTCCCAGTGGCCGCTCTCGGCCAGCCCCAGCATGGTGAAGTAGCTGTCCCAGTAGTAGATCTCGCGAAAACGTCCGCCCGGCACTACGTAAGGCTTCGGCAGCGGCAGCAGGGAATCCCACTTTCCGGCGCTGGAGGTAGTGCGCGTCAGCACCGGCCACAGACCATCAATGTGCGCCCGCAGGCTCTGCCCGGCAGGCGGCACATATTTTTCCTTCTCGGTCGGCAGGGTGAAGTTCACCTCTACAAAGTGGCGCAGGTCAAAGCCGGACTGTTTACGCTGCATGTGATAGTCGGCAAGGATCGTCTGGGGATCGTTTTTCGGTACTGCATCGGCGAAGGTCTTTTGATCCGGGAAGAGTTTGGCGGTTTGCACATCGTTAAACAGCGGGCCAAACAGAATATCGGGGGCTTGTTTCCGGGCGCCGGACGGTTCTTCCGCATAGCTAAAGGCAGTTATCCCAAGCAGGATGCCGCCAATCGCCAGCCGCAATGCTGTTTGCTGCTGAGGTCTCATCATGGTTGTTCTCCTGGGTTCTCTGGGCAGCGCGACCGCTACCATCAATCACCTGAAAACCTTAGACGAATATTTGTCACTTCGCGTGTCGGAGGTAACACTTTGCACAAAACCAGACTATTTACCGTTGCGTATTTAGCCTCCTGAAGCAGTGTCAGAAATATAGTAGTGGCGCGATTTATTTATCGCATAAATAACCACTAATCACGCAGATCACATAAAGGGAAAATCATAACTTCTTAGCGAGAAAACATAATAGATTGCTCTGGAAGGGATATGGAAATTATGTCGGCAGCTACAACGAAAGGACTGAAAAATACAGGGAGAGACCTGAAATGTCGGCAACGGAAAAATTAACGGTAAAAGAAAAAATAGGCTACAGCCTCGGCGATGCGGCCAGCCATATCGTCTTTGACTCCTCAGTGGCGATCCTCGCCTATTTCTATACAGATATCTACGGGCTGCCGCCCGCAGTGATGGGGACAATGTTTTTACTGGTCAGGCTGCTGGATGCCATCACCGACCCGATAATGGGGGCGATTGCCGATGCCACCTCCTCACGCTGGGGACGCTTTCGTCCGTGGCTTCTGGCGATCTGCGCCCCGTTCGCGGTCAGCTGCGTACTGGTCTATACCATCCCATCCTTTTCTGACAGCGGTAAAGTGGTCTATGCCGTGGCGGCCTATATCTTTATGACCCTGATGTATACCGCCATCAATATTCCTTACTGCTCGCTGGGCGCGGCACTTACTTCCGATCCGCGGGAAAACCTCTCTTTGCAATCCTGGCGTTTTGCCATCACCCCATTGGGCGGCGCCCTGGGCACCGCCTGCATTCTGCCGCTGGCGGATTATCTCTATCCTCAGGATCGCGCGAGCGGCATTCAGATGGCGATGGCCATTTTCGGGGTGATTGGCTGCCTGATGTTTATCATCTGTTTCGCCACCACCAAAGAGCGCGTTCAGCCCATCAAAGAAGAAAACCTCAATGTCGTCCGTGACGTCAAAATTCTGTTTCGCAATGAGCAGTGGCGCATTCTGTCGATCTACAACTTTATGATGCTGGTGGCGGTGGTGATCCGCGGCGGCGCGGTGGTCTATTACGTCAATACCGTGCTGCGTCAGGGCTCTACTATCATCTCGCTGTTTATGCTGGGCGGGATGATCGCCTCAATGCTGGGCTCGGCGCTGGCGCAGCCGCTGGGTTCCCGGTTCTGCAAAATCAAACTCTCATTCTGGATAAACCTGCTCAACGCCGGGCTGGGCATCGTCTGCTTCTGGTTGCCGGTGCAATACTGGCTAATTCCGCTGGTGGCCCATTTTCTTATCCAGACGGTGCAGGGCGGAAACGGCGCGCTGCAGTGGTCGATGATCACCGACGCCAATAATTACGGCGAGTGGAAAACCCAGCGGCGAATTACCGGCATGAATGTCGCGGCCAATATTTTTGTCATTAAATTAGGCGTGGCTGTCGGCGGCGCTATTCTGGGCTGGGTTCTGGCCGGGTTTGAATATCAAGCCAGCGCAGCAGTGCAATCCCCTCAGGCGGTGCAGGGGGTTGTCTGGTTATTTACCCTTATCCCCTCGCTCTTTTATCTGTTGACCGCGCTGGCAATTAAATTCTACCGCCTCGATGAACAGGTAATGAATACCGTGGTGACGGATTTAAATAACGGAAAATTTGCAAAGCCCTAATGTACCAGTGGAATCAACAATAAACTCACAGGATGGAATCTATGCGTATTCATTATATTGCGCTGCTGATCAGCGCCTCTATTCCGGCGACCACGCTGGCGGCCACCCAAACGGACAGCATGGAGGCGAAAATCGCCCGGCTGGAAGCCAGTCTGGCAAAAGCCGAAGCCCAGATTGCGCGCTTAGCGCAGGCGCAACAGACTCCGGCGGTGAATGTGGTCTCAGCTGAACCCCCGACGTCTCCAGCGCCGACGTTAACCCTGTCAGGCTATGGCGATCTGCGCTTCTATGGCGATGTGGAGTTCAATATGGACGCCGCCAGCCGCAGCGGCAGCCTGACATCCATGCGCACCAGTGCCAATAAGGACTGGGCCCCGTCAAACAACGAGCGCTGGGATATCAATGGCCGTCTCCTGCTGGGGTTTGACGGCTATCGGCGAATGGACAACGGCCAGTTTGCCGGTTTCTCGGCGCAGCCGCTGGCGGATCTTACCGGCAAGATGAATCTGGATGACGCGGTTTTCTTCTTCGGCCAGGAGAACGACTGGAAAATCAAAGTCGGGCGTTTCGAAGCCTACGACATGTTTCCCCTCAACCAGGACACCTTTATCGAATACTCCGGCAACACGGCGAACGATCTCTACAGTGACGGTTATGGCTACATCTACATGATGAAAGAGGGGCGCGGGCGCAGCGACAGCGGCGGTAACTTCCTGCTGAGTAAAAACCTCGGTAATTGGTATTTTGAGGTCAACACCCTGCTGGAAAACGGCAGCTCGCTGTTTGTCGATAAGCAGTACCATGGCATGGACCTGGATAACGATAAAAACGTGGCCTACGTGCGCCCGGTTATCGCCTGGTCAGAGGGGCGCTTCACCACGGCGCTGGCTATGGAGAGCAACCTGGTGAACAACGCTTACGGTTATCGGGATGCAGAAGGTCACTGGATCGATCAGTCCGATCGCACCGGCTATGGCCTGACGATGAACTGGAACGGGCAAAAAACCGACCCGGATAACGGCGTGGTGGTCAACCTCAACACCGCGTACATGGATGCCAGCGACGAAACTGATTTCACCGCCGGGGTGAATGGTCTGTGGAAGAACATTGAGCTGGGCTATATCTACGCCCATAACGAGATCGACAGATTCAGCGCTGCCGGGCTGAATGACGACTGCGATGGCGACTGCTGGATCACCCATCCGGGCGATTACGATATCCATACGCTTCACGCGTCGTATCTGTTCCCTGACGTAATGAAAATGAAAAACTTCAATGTTTATCTCGGAGCCTATGCCTCGTGGATCGATGCTCACCCGAAAGAGGGTGACGGCGACACCGACGCCCGCTACGGTGGCCGCCTCCGTTTTAAATATTACTTCTGATCGTCTCCCAGCCAGACCTCCGGCACGGTCTGGCTGGCTTGCCACATCTGCACTACCTTCATAACGAGTTCAAATGAAAGGGAGTGCCAATGAAATCATTACCTCAGATCCTTCCAGCCATTCTGCTGCTTGTCGGCTGCGGAGCGAATAATACCCCGCCGCAGGTGCCTGTTCCCGGTAAAACCACCTCAACTACCCTCAGTACCCTGGAGACGGGTGCCCAGGTGATCCAGTCCCGACCGCCGGTGGAGGCTATCAGTGCCTATCTTGACGGTTTTCATTTTTACAACGGGGATAAAAACGGGCAGATGGAGGCGCATCACTACGTGACGGTACTCAATGAAGAGGTCATGCAGGCGGTCATCTATGACGGCAATACAAAGGATGCCCGGCTGATGGGGGTAGAGTACATCATCAGCGAACGCCTCTTTAACAGCCTGCCGCCGGAGGAGAAAAAGCTCTGGCACAGCCACCAGTATGAAGTGAAATCGGGCAGCCTGGTGGCGCCTGGCCTGCCTGCGGTCGCTGACAAGGCGCTGATGAATAAAATCGTCAACACCTACGGCAAAACCTGGCATACCTGGCACACCGACAGGGATAAGACCCTGCCGCTCGGCATACCTGCGCTGATGATGGGCTTTACCGGCGAGGGACAGCTCGATCCCCGGCTGCTGGCGGATCGCGATCGTCGTCTGGGGATCGATACGCAGCAGATCAAAGCCCAGCGTGCCGACATCGTGGCCCATCCGGTAGCGGAAGGGGCCAATGCCTGGCAGCGCGGCGAGGTCATTCAGCTTAAACGCGTGCAGGGCAGCGGCGAACACGGGCATGGGGACACTACCCATTTCGGCACGTCCGAGCAGAGTCAGCAGAAACACCTACCCTGATGAGGAGGCGATATGAAGATTCATCATCTTAACTGTGGTTGTATGTGCCCGCTGGGCGGCGCGTTGTTCGACGGTTTCAGCAAGGGGCTACATGCGCACCTGGTCTGCCACTGCCTGCTTATCGAAACCGACCATGACGGACTGGTGCTGGTGGATACCGGTTTTGGGCAAGGGGATGTACGCGATCCCTCCCGGCTGTCGGGCTTTTTCCGGGCGCTAAACAATATCCAGCGTCGGGAGTCCCTTACGGCGCGCGCCCGCGTCGAGGCGCTGGGCTTTAGCGTGGCGGATGTCCGCCATATTGTGCTTACGCACCTCGATTTCGACCACGCGGGTGGGCTGAGCGATTTCCCTCACGCGCGCATCCATTTAATGCAGCAGGAGATCGACACGGCGCAACGGCGCCATAGCTGGCTGCAACGGGAGCGCTATCGTCCCGGGCAGTGGAGCGGTATCTCTGGCTGGGAGGGATACCAGGTGCAGGGCGAACGCTGGTTTGGCTTCGATGCGGTGACGGCGTTACGCGGCTTGCCGCCGGAAATTTTGCTGGTGCCGCTGGCCGGGCACACGCCGGGGCATGCAGGGATCGCCATCAGCCAGCCGTCCGGGTGGTTGCTGCACGGTGGCGACGCCTGGTTCTATCGGGATGAGATGCGCCAGCCGCAGCGCCATTGCACGCCGGGGCTGCGGTTTTACCAGTGGATGATGGCGATGGACAACGGTACCCGGCGGCACAACCAGCAGCGGCTGCGGGAGCTCTCCTGCGCGCATGCCCACGACATCACTTTTTTCTGTAGCCATGACGCACGGGAACTGGAGAGCCTGGTGACACAGGCAAAACAGCTCTAATTACCGCAACTTAGGCGTGGCCTGCTCTGGCAGAAGATCGTTTAAAAATTATACTGGATATTTGAACAGGTATTTGTATACTATTAGAGCAAATTACCCGAGTAATGTATGAGTGAGGGGTGAAACCTATGGTAATTCCTGTTGAAACTTTCCAGTCCAGTGGCCAGCTTGCCACCATCAGCAGTCGCGAAATCGCGAAGCTGACCGGTATTGCTCATACCGAGGTGAAGCGCATGGTAAAAAGCCTGGAAACGGCGCAGCGTCTTTCGCAGCCGGTAACGGCCAGCCTGTATGAGCGCGAAGGTGAAATGCGGCAGGAGTTTTTGCTGAACAAACGGGACTCCCTGCTGACGGTTTCGCGTATCTCCCCGGGCTTTACTGCCGCCATGCTCGATCGCTGGCAGGAGCAGGAGAGAAACGTCAATATTCCGGACTTCACCAACCCGGCGGCGGCGGCGCGCGCCTGGGCCGAGCAGTATGAAAAACGCCAGCGTGCTGAGGAGCAGCTAGCCCTCTGGGCACCAAAGGCGGCGTTCTTTGATCAGTTTGTTCAGGTCAAGGAGTCGCTGGGCTTCCGTCAGCTCTGTAAGATCCTCAAAGCGAAAGAGCCCCAGTTCCGGGAGTTCCTGCTTGAGCGGAATATCATGCAGCGCGTCGGCGGGAACCTGGTTCCGCCGCAGCACCACATTGATGCGGGCTATTTTACCCTGCACAGCGGCGTGGGCGAAAACGAGCGCACCTGGTCTCAGGCACGCTTTACCGCCCGCGGCGTGAAATGGGTGGCTGACCTGTGGGCTAAACACCTGTCAACGCTGGCAATTGAAATGCCTCGCACGGAGCGCACCGAAGGCGCCCCTGTCCAGCAGAGCTGGCTTTAATCTCTCCTGTAAAGCGAACCGGTCAGATCTCCTCTGGGGTCTGACTGGCTTCACGCAATGCCCCCGGCGACTTACCGACAACACGCTTAAACGCCCGGCTGAATGCCGCCAGCGAACTGTAGCCGAGACGCAACGCCACGGTTTCAATCGCCTGTTTCTCCTGCCCGATATAGTGGATCGCCAGCCGCATCCGCAGTTCGGATATTTTGCCAGCGTGCGGGTTAAGCCGGTAGCCGCGGACGCATAACGAAGCCGTAAACTGGCTAACCAGAGAGGCTTAGGGTTAGCCAGATTAATATTACTGGCACACTTCAGCTTCATTATCGTCACGCCGATGTTGTGCAAGCGTACAATAATATAAAAAATGGCTGGCTTAATTTTGTATAAAGGAGGGGGTATTATTTTTCCTTAACCATTTTTTTAAAACGTTCAATAAGATTTTTATATCTGGCGGGTTGCGCTGTAAAAATAGTGGCATATTCCGCGATCGTATCAGGTGAAACAAACAGGAAGGTATGGGCTTCCTGTAACTGCTCAAACGTGGCGTTAACCGACTTATCGCACGGAGGCTGGAACAGGGCACAGTGAGATTTTTTCGAGGCGTAAAACAGACGAACCGTTACGCTCGGGGCCCCGTAAAGCTCTTCACAGATAAAAAGAAGGTGGCCTCGTTTCGCGTTTTCATCGCGTTCAGTTGCCTGAAATTCTCCCTTTACCGCACTCAACACCCCGTTGGCGATCGCCATCGCGCTGCCACTACTCAGGCCGGGGATGAGCTGCTGTATGATTTGTGTATCAACGTTAACCCCACTGTTTTTGATTGTTAGTATGTTCCTGTTTTTCTGCACTTCAACAAAAAAAGCAGACTTACCCATCAGGGAGCGCCATGCCTCATAGTCAAAAAGTGATCTACCCGATTGATTCATCGCGCTGGACATGGCTGCAAACAACACCGCCACGCTGGCAAATAATTTTTTGGTGCGTATGGTTAATTCAGCAGAGGTTAAGACAAAGAGAATATTTCCACTCTGATTTATTCGCAGCAGGGCATGTTTTTCAGTATCGATGGCACAGTCCAGTACCATCAGACCCCGATGCTTTTCTTCCAGCTCCGGTGATACAAAGAGATAGTTATCCAGGGGCGCTTTTCCTGCGTCTACATATGTATCCAGATTGGTATCGATAATTGGTTCAATATTCATAAAATAACTCTCTTATACTTATTAAGTGTAGAAATAAAATACGCGCGAATGATTTCAATTTATGATGGGCATTATATTTTTTGAGTAAAATCCTATGCTGTTAAATATGCGCTGAATAAAATAAGGAAAATGTGATGAATGTCGTCATTCCTGGGTTTATATAATTAAAAGTGATCAATTTTATATTGTTAATATCTTTTATCTATATTAATAGAACGATGTATCACGCAAAATGATCTTTTCCGCGCGGGCTGGGACGAGGCAAGGCCGGAGACAGAGAGGAAAAAGCCCGGAACAGGGCTGCTGTTCCGGGCTTTTTAGAGGAAGGGCTATCGCTGCGGTTCCGCCTGTTTCATCGGAATCAATGCAATCACTACCGCACCCAGCACCAGGAAACCGGCCACCATAAAAATACCGGCGTTAAAGTTCCCGGTGAGATCTTTCATCATCCCCATCAGCAGTGGGCCCAGCGCGGCGCCGGTCATCCCGGTGGCGTTGATCACTGCAATACCTAAGGCGCGGGCACGCAGAGAGATGGAACGATCCGGGGTGGTCCAGAAGATCACCATGGCGGCAAAGGCCCCGGCCGAGGCCATCACGATGCCAGTGAACTGCAGCATCGGATCGGTGCTGGTGGCGGTGAGGATCCAGCCTGCGGCGGCAAAGAGGTACGGCAGCAGGGTGTGGACTTTACGCTCGTTGCGCTTGTCGGAACGTTTACTCCACCAGACCATTGCCACAATGGTACAGACCTGTGGAATGGCGCTCAGGATACCGATAGTCACGTTACTGCTCTCCTCGCTGATGCTGCGCAGGATCAGCGGCGTCCAGACGCTCAGGGCGCTCAGGGTGTTGGTCAGGCAGAAGTAGGCGAGGGTGTAAAGCATGATAGTGGGCGTGAACAGCTCGCGCATCAGGCTACGCTGCTGCGGCGCCAGGGCGGCCTGCTCCCGCAGCTGCTTACTCTCGGCGTTCAGGCGATCCGCTTCCAGCATCTCCTTCAGGCAGGCTTTATCATCCTGGGTCAGCCAGCGCGCTTTATCCGGGCTGTCGTCCAGCCAGAACCAGACCACAAAGCCCAGAATGACCGACGGGAAGCCTTCGAGCAGGAACAGCCACTGCCAGCCCTTCAGGTTCATCACCCCATCTAGGTTGAGAATATAGCCGGAGGCCAGCGAACCCAGCGCCATGGTCACCGGCATGGCAATCATAAACAGGGCGTTAGCGCGGGCGCGGTAGTGCGCCGGGAACCAGAACGTTAAATAGAGTAACAGCCCCGGCAGGAAGCCCGCTTCGGCAATCCCCACCAGCATACGCAGCACGTACAGGCTGTTAGGGCCGGTAGCGAACATCGTGGCGGTGGAGGCGATCCCCCACACCACCATCAGAATCGCAATCCAGCGGCGCGCGCCCACTCTGCTCAGCATCACGTTGCTGGGGATCCCGCAGATGACATACATCACGTAAAACAGCGTGGTTGCCAGTCCGAACATGGTGCTGGTGAGGCCCAGATCTTTGCCCATCGTCAGACCGGCAAAGCCGATGTTGATGCGATCCAGATACGAAAAGACGAACAGAATGAACAAAAAGGTGATCAATCGCCGGAATAACTTTTTGATCACCCGCTGTTGACGCGGATCGAGCGTGTCGTCAGCAGACGCAGGCGGAGCCAGCACGCTAGCGCGTGTTTGCTCCATCGATGGGCTCTCATTCATGAAATGCTCCACATAACGGTTAGAGGTAGTGTTAGCCCCGTTTGACGCGGGGTGTTTTTATAATGTGTTGATAAGCAGGTAAATTTTAATAAAAGCCGATAACTAGCGGGTAAGGGGAGCTACCCGGTGCACGCGATGCAAACACGTGCGCTAACGTATAGGAAATCGCGAGCATGGACGTCAATGTTCTGTTTAAAAAATGATACGTAATTGTTAATCTCGTAGCGTTTTTGAATCATAATGCGATATCGATCGGCTTTTGCGGCGCAGCGAGTGGTTAACCGCAGGGGGCAGGGTGCGATCGGGCTATAGCGGGGGATAAATAGCGGGTATAATTGCGGTCAATGCATTACTTCTGGAACGTCATTTCATGAGTCATACGAACACATCGTCAGACAGCGGCCCCACTTTTCACCGCGAAGAGTTCCCGTTCTACTGGATAGTTAACGTCTACGCACGTTATACGCAAGTGATGGAAATCACACTGAAAAAGGTGCAGCTTGATGTGTCCCGCTTTCGGGTGCTGATGATTACCGAGCAGTACGGTAAGGCCAGCATTTCGCAGATCGCCGAATTCGCGATGGCCAAAATGCCCACCGTCACCAAAATCGTTGGTCGCCTGCGCGACGATGGCCTGGTGACCACCGCCAGCAGCGTGCAGGATGCCAGAGTGACCGAAGTGATGCTCACCGATGCCGGACGCGAAAAAGTGGCCGAGGCACACCGCCTTACCCGCAAGGTTTTCGAGAAGGGTTTTAAGGGCATGACCGCGGCCCAGCGGGAAAAAATGAACCTCTCACTGTCGAAGGTACTCGACAACCTCAACGCGCTCTGAAGCGTTCCCGCAGAGAATTGCGGATTTGTGACAGCCTTAAAAATTCAAGATAAGTCACTGTAAAGTATAATATTATAAAAGAGCCGCTCTGATGACCAGAGCGGCTCTTTTTTCATTTCCGCGCCGCGTTTATTGTTATTTATCATCATCCTAAGCCTCTCTTCATGGATTGTTAGAAAAATGTTTCAGTGTTATTTTTTCGTAAAATTAACGTGAAATATTACTTGAATATTCATCTAAATCTTCCATGATTGACCAGAACAAACGTGGGTCGAACCGCAGCGAAGAGTGCGTCACCCAAATGTGATTCGTTTTTTCTGGTTAAGGTGCAAATTATGCAACCTGTTACTGAGAGCAATGGTTTTGTCACCCGATGTACCCTCGGCGAGGGCGATCTCCGCTTCGCGGTAAAAGACACCCTCGACATCGCAGGCTTTCCCACCCGTGCAGGCTGCCCGGCACTGGCCGCAAACCCGGCGGCGGAACAACATGCCGACGTGGTCGCAACCCTTCTCGGGCAGAAGTGCATCCTGACCGGAAAAACCACCCTGCACGAGCTGGCGTTTGGTGTCACCGGAATCAACCCCTGGGCCGGCACGCCGGTTAACCCGCTGTTTCCTGACCTGATCCCCGGCGGCTCCTCCAGCGGCTCTGCCGCAGTGGTGGCTGCTGGTGAGGTGGATTTTGCGCTCGGCACCGATACCGGTGGCTCGGTGCGCATGCCTGCCGCCTGCTGCGGCATCCTCGGCTTAAAACCGACTTACGGCGCCGTGAGCCGGGCAGGGGTGATGCCCGCGCAAAGCTCGCTGGACTGCGTGGGGATCTTCGCCCGAGAGCCGGGCGTCCTGCGTGACGTACTGACCCGACTGGGGCTGCCGGTTGACGCGCCGCTGCACAGGATGCCCGCCATCGGCTTTATCCCGTCGGCGCTCATCAGCATCGATTCCCTGCTGTTGAACTTCCTCGCCCAGGCCGACCTGCAACCGCGTCAGGCTGAATTGCCGCTGCTGGGGGATGCCCATCGCGCCGGGTTGACCCTCATCAGCCATGAAAACTGGCAGGCTTTTAAAACGCTACTGCGTGACGACAGGGTCTCTGCCGACGTCGGCACCCGCATCCGTGCCGGGGCCGGGATCGATGCCCATGCCCTTGAGGCCGCAGAGGCTATCCGCCGCACATTTACCGCCCAGGTGGATGACCAACTGGCGAAAACCCCGTTGCTGGCCCTGGCAACCCTGCCGGAACTGCCGCCCACGCTGGAAGAGGCGAAGGATCCGCTGAGCGTCGTCAATCTCACCCGGCTGGTGCGCCCGTTCAACCTCAGCGGCCACCCGGCGCTGACCCTGCCTGCGGGTACGCTTGATGGCCGTCCGGTGGCGCTACAGCTCGTTGCCGGCAAAGGGCAGGAGGGGCTGCTGGTGCAGGCGGCTGAATGGCTCTCTGAGCGACGACGCCGCTAACCATCCCGCTTTACCGACAGTTTCAACACTAACTCAGTGAGTACCACTCATTGCGGCAGCACTCGTCTCTCTGCGGGCCGCACACTCTTTTGGGAGGAAGCTATGTCTGCCGTTCATGTTCGTGAGGAACTCGTTCCACTGCTGAATGAAGTCGCCACCCGCAGCGCCGATTTTGAGCAACAGCGTCATATCTCGGACGACATCATCGCCCGCTTTAAGCAGGTGGGCGTCTACCGCGCGTTAGTCCCCAAAATCTACGGCGGCGAGGAGTGTACCCCGGCACAGTTCTGTGAGCTGATCGAGCAGATTGCCACCGCCGATGGCTCCGCAGGCTGGGTCGCCAGCTTCGGCATGAGCCCCTTCTACCTTGGGGCGCTGCCGCCGGACACCCTGAAAGAACTCTACCGTGACGGCCCGGACGTGGTCTTCGCCGGCGGTATTTTCCCGCCGCAGAAAGCGGTGCTGGCGGATGGCGGCTACCGCGTCTCTGGCCGCTGGGGCTTTGCCAGCGGCAGCATGGGGGCCTCGGTCTTTGGCGTCGGCATCCTGCCGGAGAGCGGCGAACCGCTGCCGCGCATGGCGGTACTACCCCGCGACAGCGTGCAGATTGACCCGGTGTGGAACACCGTCGGCCTGGCCGGAACCGGCAGCCACGATCTGGTGGTTAACGATGCGTTTGTGCCGCAGGAGTGGACCTTTATACGCGGCGGCGCCCTTAACCTGGAGGGGGCGCTCTATCGCTATCCGGTGCTCTCCCTGGCCACCCAGGTGCTCTCGGTGGTGGCGCTCGGCGTCGCCCGCGCGGCCCTCCATGAAATCTATGCCATTGCCCATCGTCAGCAGTCGGTGACCGGCGCGCCGCGCCTCGCGGAACGGCCGCAGGCGCAGATGCAGATAGCCCGCTGCGAAGCGGAACTGCGCTCCGCCCGGGCCTGGTTCTATGAGGCCATCGACGAGGTGTGGCAGTGCATCCTCGCCGGGGATGACCCTGCCTGCGCGCAGATCAACGCCCTGCGGCTCTCCTCCACCCACGCCACCCGCGTGGCCGCTGAAGTTACCCGCCAGGCGCTGGCACTGAACGGCATGGGCGGCATCACTATGAAAAGCCCGCTGCAACGCTACGTCCGCGACACCATGGTGATCACCCAGCACGCCTTTATGGGCGACCTCTCTTATCTCAACGCCGGTACGGTCTATTTCGGTGGCCAGCCTCTGCCGGGTTATTTGTAATTTTCACCACAGGAGCAACAGATGAGCCAGATAACAACCTTACGCGTGCTGTTTTGCATCGGCGTGAACCAAAACTTTTTTGATGCCACCCCGGCAGAAGCCAGACAGGTGTGGGCCGCGTTCGGCGTGATGATGAAAGGCATCGACGAAACCCAGGGCATCCGCGTCATCGGCAACATGGACGATGACCGCCTGATGGTCGGCCCGTCCACCACCTCGCCCTGGACCACCTACGTGCTGGCCGATGCCGACACCCTCGACAGCGTGGTGGCCGCCTGCAACCTGTTCCGCACCACTCCGGTGGGCGACGGCGAGTACAAGCTGTGGAAGTACTGCAAGATCGAAGCCCGCGTCGGGCGTGAGCTGATCATTCAGTAACGGAGCACACCATGAGCCCACAGGATGCGCTGCGTTTACAGCAGCTTGAGGATCAGCAGGCCGCCCGGGTCTGTATCAGCACCTACATGCGGCTGTGCGATCGCCTCGACAGCATGGAGACGGTACAGGCCATCGGCGCGCTGTTCAGCGCAGACGCCTGCTGGGAAGGGCTGGGTGAACCCTACGCCACCCGGCTGGGCAGACATCAGGGGCGCGAGGCGATTGTAGCGATGATGGCGGGCTACGTCCGCACGCCCGCGCACTTCGCCCTGAATGGCCACTTTTTATGCTCCGAGGCGCTCTGGCACGAGGCCGACGGCGAGCTGCATGGCCGCTGGCAGATGCTGCAAACCTCCGCCTTTACCGCCGGTGGCGCGCACCTGAATGCTGCCGAGCTGCAGATTATTTTCCGTCGCGAAGCTGGGGAGATGACCATGCACCATTTCACCACCCGCAACCTGTTCAGCAGGCCGGTAAGCCACTGGCATGCGGCGGATGCGCTACCTGTACCGGACAAAAACTAAAACGCCGACCACGAGCAGGAGAAAGATTATGCAGTGTGACCAGATCATCAATGTCAAAAATATCGATACCACGACGCCGAGGGCCCCGAGCCGGGAAGCGATTGCGGCTCTGGTAAAGGCGGATCGTGTCCACACGTCGCTCTACACCTCTGACGAGCTGTTCCAGCTGGAGCTGGAGCGCATTTTCAGCAAAACCTGGGTCTGGGTGGCGCACGTCAGCGAGATCCCGGAGACCGGCAGCTTCAAAACCACCGAGATCGGCACCCAGCCGGTGATCGTGGTGCGCGACCGCAAAGGCACCCTCCACACCCTGCTAAACCGCTGCCGCCATCGCGCGGCCACCGTCTGCGAACACCGCAGCGGCAAAACCAACAGCTTCGTCTGCCCCTACCACGGCTGGGGCTACGCCCTAGACGGCAGCCTGCGCGGCGTGCCGCACCCGGAAAGCTATGCCGACAGGCTTGAGAAGAACGAACTGGGGCTGGTGTCGCTGCGTACTGAGCAGTATGCGGGCATGGTTTTCGCCACCTTTAACGAGCAGATCGAACCGCTGGAGGATTTCCTCGGCGCGGCGAAGAAGTGGATGGATCTCTTTATGAAGCAGGGGGCGGGCTACCCGATCAAAACCGGGCCTGCACACCGCTTCCGCTTCCCGGGCAACTGGAAAATTCAGCTGGAGAACACCACCGACGGCTATCACTTCCCGGTTGTGCACCGTTCTTTCCTGAGCTCCGTCGATAAGCAGACCGAAGAGATGCTCAACTTCGTGGACGGCAGCGGCTATGTCGAAGATCTCGGCAACGGCCACAGCGTGATGGTGATGATCCCGGAACTGGTGGATCTGGAGGCCAACCTCGATGCGCCCATCCCGGAGCGCTTTATCGGGCTGGCGGACGAACTGCGAAAAGATCACGACGAAGCGCAGGTCAGACGCATCGTGCGCGCGGTGGGCGGCTCCGGCTTCAACCTCAACCTGTTCCCGAACATCGCCTGTTCAATGGCTTTCTTCCGCGTCCTGCAACCCATCTCAGTGATGGAAACCGAAATTCATCACGCGGTGATCACCATGGACGGCGGGCCGGAGATCGCGAACCAGGCGCGGCTGCGTCTGCACGAGCACTTCCAGGGGCCGATGGGCTTTGGCACCCCGGACGACTCCGAGGCCTGGGAGCGCGTGCAGCGCGGAGCCACCGCGGGGGATGACCTGTGGATCATGCTCAACCGCGGCCTGGCGGGGGAGTACCGCACCGATGACGGCCTGCGCAGCGACGTCAGCGCCGAAACCGGGATGCGCGCGGCCTACCAGCAGTGGAAAAAATTGATGACGGAGAGCGAAAAATGATGACGCCAGATTCTGTGCTGTTTGCGGCGATGTCCGTAATCAACCTCGAAGGCGATCTGCTGGACCAGGGCGAGTTCAACGCCTGGCTGGATCTCTGGCAGCGCGACGGCCTTTACGTGGTGCCCATCGACCCGAACGAAACCGATTTTAAAAACACCCTTAACTACGCCTGCGACGATCACCACATGCGCGAGAAGCGGGTGAAGCGCCTCTACAGCGGAGAGTCCATCTCCACCACGCCCCGCGCCAGAACCCTGCGCACCCTGTCGCGCTTCCGCCTGCTGGAGTCCCGCGAGGATCTGATCGTGGTGCGCGGGGCGCAGTCCCTGTGGGAGCACCGCAAAGGCCACAGCCGCCACTATGCCGCGGATATCACCTGGCACCTGACACCGCAGGAGGGCAGGTTGCTGATTACCCGGAAGGTGATCCGCCTGGTCAACAGCGACGATGTGCTGCACAGCATCGGCTACATCCTCTGAGGAACTCCCCATGACGCAAACCGTATTAGTGACCGGCGCGGCCGCCGGTCTGGGCAACGTGATTGCCGCTCACCTGCTGGCGCAGGGGGATCAGGTGGTGCTGACCGACGTTGATGTGGCCCGCGCCCGGGAAGCTGCGGATCGTCTTGATGACGGCCAGGGCAGAGTGCTGGCGCTGGGGTTAGATATCTGCCAGCCGCAGGATTTTGCGCAGGCGCTCGACGCGACCATTAAACGCTTCGGCAGCCTGGAGGTGCTGGTCAACAACGCTGCCCTGACCCTCGCCACCCCGGTGATGGAGATTACGGTGGAGGAGTTCGACCGGGTGATCGCCACCAACCTGCGCGGCACCTTTGTCGGCTGCCAGACCCTGGGGCGTTACTTCGCAAGTACAGGCTACGGCCGCATCATCAACCTCGCCTCGTTAGCGGGGCAGAACGGCGGCACCGCCTCCGGCGCCCACTACGCCGCCTCGAAGGGCGGCATTCTGACCCTGACCAAAATCTTTGCCCGGGAGCTCGGCAAATCCGGCGTGACGGTGAACGCCATCGCCCCGGGCCCGCTGGATCTGCCGATGGTTCACGCCCTGGTGCCGGAAGAGAAGATGGCCGGTCTGCTGGGGATGATCCCGGTCGGCCAGTTAGGGGAAGCCGGGTTTGTTGCCCAGGCGGTGGCTTTGCTGGCATCAGAGCAGGCGTCGTTTGTCACCGGGGCGACCTGGGACATCAACGGCGGTCTGTTTATGCGTTAAGGAGCCAACATGCTGACATTACAGGTTATCAGGCGGGAGTTGCAGGGCGAGGTGCTCCTGCTGACGCTGGCGCATGCTGACGGGAACGATCTTCCGGCATTCAGCGCGGGGGCGCATATCGATCTCCATCTTGCAGACGGCCTGGTGCGTCCGTACTCCCTCTGCGGCGACCCGCAGGATCGCCGTCACTACCAGCTCGGCATTCTGAAAGACAAAAAGTCTCAGGGCGGCTCCCTTGCCGCGCATGCGCTCAACGTTGGGGATCGGATCCAGGTCAGCGATCCGCGCAACCTCTTTGCACTGGAGGAGACGGCCAGCCATTGCCTGCTGATTGGCGGCGGGATCGGTATCACCCCGATGCTGGCGATGGCCGCCGAACTGCACGCCAGCGGCCGCTCCTTCAGCCTGCACTACTGCGCCCGTACCCGGGCCGGGGCGGCGTTTATTGCCCAGTTGGAGCAGGCGGCCTGGGCCGACCGCGTGCATCTGCACTTCAGCGACACGCAACGCCTCAATCTGAAGGCGGTGCTGAGCGACGTCCCGGCCAATACCCACGTCTACACCTGCGGTCCGACCCGGCTGATGGATGCGGTCACCGACGAGGCAAGCCGCCTCGGTTATCGCCCGGAGCAGGTGCATCAGGAGTGCTTCAGCGCCGAAGTCGTCACCGGTGGTGCGGCCTTTGAGGTGGTCGCCGCCGCAAGCGGCATTACCGTCCAGGTGCTGGAGAACCAGACCATCGTCGAGGCGCTGGCCCAGGCCGGGCTGAAGGTCTGCGTCTCCTGCAAACAGGGGATCTGCGGCAGCTGCCTGACCGACGTGCTGGAGGGAGAGCCGGACCATCGCGACAGCTACCTGACCGACGAAGAGAAAGCTGACGGCGATCAGATGTTGTTGTGCTGCTCCCGGGCCAAAAGCGCCCGTTTAGTCATCGATCTGTGAGGAAACCCTTATGACACTGCAAACCGAATTTCGTAACGCGATGGCACAGCTGGGGAGTGCGGTCTCGGTGATCACCACCGACGGCCCGGCGGGTAAATTTGGTTTTACCGCTTCCGCCGTCTGCAGCGTCACGGACTCGCCGCCGACGCTGCTGGTCTGTATGAACCGCAACTCCTATGCCAACGCGCACTTCAAGCAGAACGGAGCGCTGTGCGTCAACGTCCTCTCCAGCGACCATCAGGATCTCTGTGGGGTCTTCGCCAACGCCAGCCTGCGATCCGAGCAGCGTTTTGCGTATGACTCCTGGCAGGTGATGGCCAGCGGCGCGCCGGTGCTCAGCTCGTCGGTCGCCAGCTTCGACTGCCTGATCGACACCTGTCATGAAGTGGGCAGCCACTCCGTTTTCTACTGCCAGGTGCAGGCGATACGCATCAGCGAAGCGCCGCGCGGGCTGGTCTACTTTAACCGTCGCTACCATGCCATCGGGCATGATGTGGAAGCGTAAAACCAACCATAAGGGTAACGCTGATGAGCAATGTCGTGACTGAAAACCGCAACGCTGCGGCCGCCGTTCCACACGATGCCGGGCAGATGCGCAAGCTGGTGTTCGCCTCGGTACTGGGTAATGCCCTGGAATGGTATGACTTCTTCCTCTACGGCACCGCCGCGGCGCTGGTGTTTGGCCCGCTCTTCTTCCCGGTGGTCGGCGACCCGATGCAGGGCACGCTGCTGGCCTTCTCCGGCTTTGCGGTGGGCTTTCTCGCCCGTCCGCTGGGCGGGATTGTCTTCGGTCATCTTGGGGATCGCTACAGTCGCAAGATGACGCTGATCATGACCCTGACCCTAATGGGAGCCACCACCTTTGTCATCGGCCTGCTGCCGACCTACGCGCAGATTGGCATCTGGGCGCCGCTCTCCCTGATCACGCTGCGCTTTTTACAAGGCGTGGCATCGGGCGGTGAGTGGGGCGGTGGGGTGCTGATGCTGAGCGAGAACGCGCCCGCGTCCCGTCGCGGCTACTTTACCGCCTGGAGCCAGATGGGGGTCTCCGGCGGGTTTGTCCTCTCCGCCTTCGCCTTTTACCTGGTGCAGAAGCTGCCGGAAGCGGAGCTGATGAGCTGGGGCTGGCGCGTGCCCTTCCTGCTGAGCATCGTTATCTTCCTGGTCGGGGTCTATATCCGCAAAAACATCCGCGAGAGCAAAGCCTTTACTCAGGCCAGACCGGAAGAAAAACACGAGAAGATCCCGCTGATGGTGCTGGTGCGCGAGCATCCTAAGGCGCTGATGCAGGCCATCGCCCTGCGCCTGCCGGAGAACGGTGCCTCCTATATCTTCTTCACCTTCTCGGTGGTCTACGCCAAACACATCGGCATCGGTACCGGGGAGATCATCAGCGCCGTAACCCTGGCGATGCTGGTGGAGTTCTTCTCGATCCTGTTCTGGGGGGCGCTCTCGGATCGCATCGGCCTGAAGCCGGTCTACTACATCGGCGTCATTGGCCTGCTGGTAATGGCGTTCCCGTTCTTCTGGCTGCTCTCCACCGGCGACTACGGCTGGATCATGCTGGCGATGCTGCTCGGCCTGCCGTTCTGCCACGGGGCGATGATCGGCACCCAGCCCTGCATCATGAGCGACCTGTTCCCGGTGCGTGTGCGCTACTCCGGCCTGGCGCTGGGGCATGAGGTGGGCTCGATCTTCTCCGGCGGCCTGGGGCCGATGCTGGCGGTGGCCTTGCTGATGCATTTCGACGCCTCATGGCCGATCTCCCTGCTGCTGATGGCCTATGCCCTGCTGGCGTGGATCGCTCTGCGTAGCCTGCCGTCCACGAATAACAACGAGGTAACGAAATGATTGATAAACGGATTGCCGCCACCGACGGTGCCGTGGCGGACATTTTCGACGGCGCGGTGGTGATGGTGGGTGGATTTGGCGCCGCCGGACAGCCCGCCGAACTGCTGGATGCCCTGATCCGCCGCAGGCCGCGGGATCTGACCCTGATCAGCAACAATGCCGGGAACGGCGACTACGGTCTGGCGGCGCTGCTGAAGGCTGGCTGCGTGAAGAAGGTGATCTGCTCCTTCCCACGCCAGACCGACTCCTGGGTCTTTGACGACCTCTACCGCCGCGGCGAGGTCGAGCTGGAGCTGGTCCCGCAGGGCAACCTCGCGGCGCGCATTCAGGCGGGCGGCAGCGGGCTGGGGGCGATCTTCACCCCCACCGGGTTTGGCACCGAACTGGCGGCGGGCAAAGAGACCCGCCATATCGATGGCAAAGATTATGTCCTCGAGTACCCGTTAAAAGCTGATTTCGCCCTGATCAAAGCCCTGAAGGCCGACCGCTGGGGCAACCTGGTCTACGACAAAACCGGGCGCAACTTCGGGCCGATCATGGCCGCCGCCGCCCGCTGCACCATTGCCCAGGTGAGCGAGATTGTCGCCCTCGGCGAGCTCGACCCGGAGGCGGTGGTGACCCCCGGGATTTTTGTCCAGCGCGTGGTGACGGTCGCGCCGCAATGCCTGCAGCAGAGCGCATAAGGAGAGCCCGTGAATAAACTGACCCATCAACAGCTGGCCGAACGCATTGCCCGCGACATCCCGGAAGGGGCCTACGTCAACCTCGGCATCGGCCTACCGACGCGGATTGCCAACTATCTGCCTGCGGACCGCGAGATCTTCCTGCACAGCGAAAACGGCATTCTCGGTATGGGGCCTGCGCCGGAACCGGGCTGTGAAGATCCGGAGCTGATTAACGCCGGGAAACAGCCGGTGACGCTGCTTGCGGGCGGCTGCTATTTCCATCATGGCGACTCCTTCACCATGATGCGCGGCGGCCACCTGGATATCTGCGTGCTGGGGGCCTATCAGGTCTCCGAACGCGGGGATCTGGCGAACTGGAGCACCGGCGAGCCCTCTTCGATTCCCGCCGTCGGCGGGGCGATGGACCTGGCGATTGGCGCGAAGCGCGTCTATGTGATGACCGAACATCTGACCCGTCAGGGCGACTGCAAGATTGTCAAAACCTGCACCTATCCGCTGACCGGCATGGCCTGCATCGACCGGATCTACACCGACATGGCGGTGATGGATATCACCGATCGGGGCATTGTGGTACGGGAACTGTTTGGCGACGTGACGGCGGAATACCTCCAGTCCGTCACCCCGGTGGCGCTCACCTTTGCCCTGAACAGCGAAACCGAGGAGGCGTGAATGGAGCTTGAATATCGCCTCGAGGGCCTGGAAGCGGCCCCGCTGCTGGTGCTCTCCAACTCGCTCGGCACCACCTGGGAGATGTGGCAGGGGCAGATGGCCGATTTTACCCGCCATTTTCGCGTGCTGCGCTACAACACCCGCGGGCATGGCCGCTCTCCGGTTTCGGCTGGGGGCATCACTCTCGACTCGCTGGGGCAGGACGTGATTGCCCTGCTGGATCGTCTCGACGTTGAGCGGGCCTGTTTTTGCGGTATCTCGCTGGGCGGCATGACCGGGATGTGGCTCAACCGGCACGCCCCGTCGCGTTTTGATCGCATCGTGGTGGCGAACACCGCGGCAAAAATCGGTGAAGCGAAAGGCTGGCAGCAGCGCGCCGCAACGGTGCGCCAGCAGGGGATGGCCCCGGTCGCCAGCACCGCGGCGGCGCGCTGGTTCACCCCGGCATATCGCCAAAGCAATCCCGGGATGGTGAAGCTGCTGGTTGACGGTCTGGCCGACACCCCAGCCGAAGGTTACGCCGCCTGCTGCGAAGCGCTGGCAACGGCGGATCTCCGTGATGAGGTGGCGGCCATGCTGCGCCCAATGCTGGCTATCGCAGGGGATGAAGATCCGGTCACCACGGTGCAGGACGCCCAGTGGATCGCGGCTCAGGCGAAGCAGACAGAATATGTGGCGTTACCCGCCTCGCACCTGTCGAACGTCGCCTGCCCGGACGCATTTAATCAGCAGGTGCTGACCTTTTTAACCCGCAGGAGCATGACATGACCCTCACTATAGAATCCCTGGTCTGCTGGCTGGTGGACATTCCCACCATCCGCCCGCACAAGCTGTCGATGGCCACCATGGGTTGCCAGACGCTCACCATCGTCCGGATGCAATGCGCGAACGGCGTTACCGGCTGGGGCGAAGCCACCACCATCGGCGGCATGAGCTACGGCCCGGAAAGCCCGGAGGCGATCAAATCCGCCATTGAAACCTATCTCGCCCCGCTGCTGTGCGGCCAGTCGTTCAGCGGCGTGGCGCAGCTCGCCGACAGGATGAACGCCCACGTAAAGGGTAACACTTTTGCCAAATCCGCCCTCGAAACCGCCTTCCTCGATGCCCAGGGCAAAGCGCTGGGGCTGCCGGTGAGTTCACTCCTGGGCGGGGCGCTCACCACGCGTCTGCCGGTGCTCTGGACCCTGGCGAGTGGCGACACCCGGAAAGATATCGAAGAGGGTAAACGCCTGCTGGCAGAGGGGCGACACAACACCTTCAAGCTGAAAATCGGCGCCCGCGGGCTGGAGGTGGATGTCCGCCACGCCCTGGCGATCAAGGCCGCGCTGGGCGACGAGGTGAGCGTGCGGGTGGACGTCAACCAGGCCTGGGATCTGACCACCGCTATTAAAGGGATGACGCAGCTACAGGCGGGCGGGATCGACCTGGTGGAGCAGCCGATCCCGCTGTGGGATCGGCAAGGGCTTATCACCCTCAGCCAGCGTTTTGCGGTACCGATCCTCGCCGACGAAGCGGTGGCCACCAGCCATGACGGCTACGCCCTGGCGAGCGGCGGCTTTACCGGGGCGTATGCCCTGAAGATCGCCAAAGCGGGCGGCCCGGCGCAGGCCCTGAAGCTGGCGCACGTGGCGCAGGCGGCAGGCGTGGCGCTGTACGGCGGCACCATGCTGGAAGGGACACTCGGCACCGTCGCCTCGCTGCACGCCTGGTCCACGGTGAGGATGCAGTGGGGCACCGAGATGTTCGGCCCGCTGCTGCTGAAGGATGACATCGTGGTCCGTCCGCTGGATTTCAGCCAGGGAGAGGTGACGTTACCGCAGGGGCCGGGGTTAGGCATTGAGATCGACGAAGACAAGCTGCGTCATTACGCACGTCAATAAAAGGAAAACGCGATGCTTTTTAAAGTGGAAATGACCGTCAACATCCCGTCGTCGCTGCCGGCGGCAGAGGTGGAAGCGATCAAGGCGAAAGAGAAAGCCTACTCCCAGCGCTTACAGCGTGAAGGCAAGTGGCCGCACATCTGGCGCGTGGTCGGGCAGTACGCCAACGTCAGCATTTTTGACGTGGCGGACAACCAGGAGCTGCACGACATCCTGACCGCGCTGCCGCTCTACCCGTGGATGGAGATCAGCGTGCAACCTCTGTGTACGCATCCCTCATCCATTCATCACTCGCAATAACAACAAACGTACCCTACAAAGAGGAATATGCAATGTCTGTGAATCCCGTACATCAAACCGAACTGGATACCTTACTCGCGATCAGCAGCGGCTTAAATTCCACCGGCGGTAACGATCGTTTAAAGAACATCATGCACCAGCTGCTGAGCGATCTGTGCAAGACCATCAAGCAGTTCGACGTGACGGATGAAGAGTTCTGGATTGCGGTGAACTACCTTAACGCGCTGGGCGGACGTCAGGAGGCGGCGCTGCTGGCGGCGGGCCTGGGTCTGGAGCACTATCTCGATATGCGCGCCGACGAGAAAGAGGCAGCCTCCGGCAACGACGTGGGCACCCCGCGCACCATCGAGGGGCCGCTGTACGTCGCCAACGCCCCGCTGAGCGAAGGCTTTGCCCGTATGGACGACGGGAAAGAGCAGGGCGAAACCCTATGGTTGCAGGGCCAGGTGACCGATCTGAACGGTAAGCCAGTGGCGGGCGCGATCGTGGATATCTGGCACGCCAACACCCTTGGCGGCTACTCGTTCTTCGACCCGTCCCAGAGCGAATACAACCTGCGCCGCCGCGTGCGCACCGGGGATGATGGCCGCTACGCCGTGCGCAGCATCGTGCCGTGCGGCTACGGCTGCCCACCGGATGGGCCGACACAGAAGCTACTGACTGCGCTTGGCCGCCACGGCAACCGCCCGGCCCACGTACACTTCTTTGTATCCGCGCCGGGGTACAAGCATCTGACCACCCAGATCAACCTCAACGGGGATGAGTATCTGTGGGATGACTTTGCCTTCGCGACCCGCGCGGAGCTGATTGCGGACCCGGTGAAGGTGACGGACGCGGCTGTGGCGCAGGCGCGGGATCTCGCAGGGGAGCATACGGAGGTGAACTTTAACTTTACGCTGGTGGAAGCGGCGGAGAGCGGGGAAGAGGAGAGAGGGAAGCGAGCGCGGGTTAAGGAGTGAGTGCTGAGAGGTTGATAGGGCCGGGTCCGCGGTGAGCGGGCCCGTTTTATTTGACCACTCAACAAAAGATAACAGCCTTTATTATGCTGAGCATTAAAAAACTTACTGAACCCTTTTAAGTATAATATCTATCACTTCGCTCACTAAAAATTAAAATAATCCGTAGAGTTTAATGAGTCTTTTCTGTTATTAATTTTATCTACTGCTTTATTGTATCGTCGTCTAATGAGCACATCAATGCTTAGTCTTAGTGCTTCTAAGGCAATTGATTCTGGAAGTCTTTTAAAATCAAGAATTTTAAGAATGCTTAACTTACACCAATCACCCTCTAAACTATTACCATTCTCTCTGATAAGACTTATTAATTCTTTATCAGTTAACTCTATTTTCATAAAGTCAAAGGAGAATATAAATAAGTTTGAAAATAAACTTGGGTAGAAATCGGATTTATCGAAAGTGAAATTTGTTTTCTCTATTTCATAGCTTTCTTTATGACCAGCCTTGAAAGTAGTAAATTTGACGCGGATAAAGATATCATTCAAGAAAATCTCTTTAACAGAGGGCGGTATTACATAGTTGTCATTTTTGATATACTGAGAGGATAAAGATAAGAAATTAGTTATTGCTGGTATAAACCCATGCTCATGGAAGTTGTAATAGTCTAATTCTTCCAAGAAGAATAAGGTGTTATGAAATGTGGTATAAAAAGAATAATCGTTAAAACATTTTTTATAGAATGCTATTTTTTTATCATGTTGCAATGAAATGATAAAAGATGCGGCGAAGAATTCTTGAATTGACTTATGAATAAAGCGATACTCATTAAAGCCATCCTCAATTATCAAGTTAGTAATAGAAGATAACTCTCTTAATGTTTTCTCAGCTATAGATTTGTCCTCGTTGATATGCTTAAGTGCAATTGAGACAAAGATTACTAGCTTTTCATGACTGAATCCATTTAAACCCTCCCTCAAGGAAATAAAACACAAACAATCAAAAAGTTCTCTATAGATGCGTCTATTATCATTCCAGTGGCGTTCTCTGTAGACTTTTCCTTTTATATTATCGTGTCTATGAAAAACAGTGTTGAAAATATTTGAATAAAATTGTGATAATGTATTTGGGATATCTTCACCTACGTTATAACTTATACAAAATAAAACCACTAAAATTGGCGACTTTAATATGGAATCTTTCTTTGTATGTAAAGGACTACGTTTTAATGCACCACATAGCTCATCACATTTTTCTTCATCAGTGGCAGTTTTTTTTATAATCCCAAAAATTTGTTGTTCAGTTAATTCGCACACTGAAAATGTTCTTAATTCTGACAGAGAGTCGATTTCAGTATCGGGTCTGCTTGTACAGATCACATGACAGTTGAAAGAATTAATGAAGCGTCTGATTTCATCAAGCAGATCTATTCTAAACTCTGGCTTAACCTCATCAAACGCATCAAGATATAACTTAACATTACTGTCTGCAAATAATTTTTTCAGCGCATACTCTGATATGTTAACTCCATAATGGCTTAGCGATTTTGATATCGCAAGTTCGAGAGTTCCACCAGTATAATTTTTTAGCTCATAGAAAACAGGGAGTCGACTATATTTTTTTTGCGTTATTAGATAATAATTTTCGTAATAGTGTGGATTTTCCTTGGCCTGCTAATCCTTTTATTAATATAGATCTATCATTATCTAAAACTGTGGAATCGTTGACCTCTAATCTGCTCTGTGTACCTGATTGCATTATATCAATCGGAATATAAACGTAATCAACATGAAAAGATTTATCTTAAGAGATCAAGGTTTTTATTTCTAAATTCCTTTCACAATATTCTAAATAGTGATCTTTGAATCTCAGTATGTCTAAAAGTTCATACTTTTTAGCTAACAAATCGAAAACGGACGCTATTGTTTTTTTTGCGACCTCATTAGCCGTTGAGGTCAACACCGTACTAGTAACTGCTCCCATAGACACTTTCAAACCTCAGTTTGGTGAATTGCAGTCTGCATTATATCAATAAAGTGTAACCATAACAGGTATTGTCCTTGCTCAAAATTAATCCAGTGCCATCTAACTTATGACGCTCATCACAGAAACGCTGCCAGAGGCATGAGTGATTAACAAGACAAAACGGTTAGCTTTAGGCAGCTGATGTTCAGCCTGCGGGAACGTAGTTTTAACATGATGAGTGTTGTTATAACATGTTAATTGTCTCGGTGTAGTACGATGTATTGTGTCTGCATATGGATGTGTTGTAACACTTACACTTTACTATTGGTGGTACTGCGCACAGTAAGCTTGAAGATACTGGTTTTGGTGCTAAGCAAAACATAATGAATAGATATTAACATTTATAAAATATATTATTTAAATAATACTCATAAGCTAGCCAATTACTTTGTCGAGGTTTTAGGTTTTTGACATTTGACAATCTACACAGTTAATTAATCTATATACCGTCTAAAATAACCATATTATAATTATGGTTTCTAAGGTCAAATGGAGATTAAAGATCATGGCTATTCCAGCTTACTTATGGCTTAAAGATGACGGTGGGGCAGATATTAAAGGTTCTGTAGATGTAAGGGCTCGAGAGGGCAGCATTGAGATTCATAGTTTCGCGCATGGTCTACATCTACCCACAGATAACATGACGGGTAAAATTACAGGAACTCGAGTGCATAGTGCATTAACCTTCGAAAAGGAATTCGATTCATCAAGTCCCTACTTGTACAAGGCAGTAGCGAAAGGCCAGACGCTAAAAAGTGCCGAATTTAAGTGGTATCACATCAACGATGCCGGGCAGGAAGTTGAATACTTCAACATGCTGCTGGAAGGTGTCAAAGTCGTCTCGGTCTGTCCTCTGATGCATAACTGCAAAAATGCCAGCACCGAAAAACATAATCATCTTGAATCTGTTTCGCTCCGCTATGAAAAGATTACATGGAAGCACTGCGACGGAAATATCATGTTTACTGATGCGTGGAACGACCGATGATTCATTGTACCTTTCGGCTTAACGGCAATGCTTTGTCTAATCTGAGCTGTCCGGGTATTGGTTTTTTCCCTGCGTATTCGGGTAATACAGGACAGCACCGGAATAATCCTGATTCAGTTGCCATAAAGGATATTGGTCCACTGCCGCCGGGTAAATATTATATTGTTGACCGGCCCCGTAGCTTAAGTACACGCGTAAAAGATGTTTTTGCAACGCAAGTGACGGGCTCTGATCACTCAATATGGTTCGCTCTGTATCGCGTAGATGGGAATATCGATGATCACACATTTATTGAACAAGTGGAAAGAGGGAACTTCAGACTTCATCCTGCAGGATATAAAGGGATCAGTAACGGCTGCATTACGCTTCCTTCTCGTTGTCATTTTGCAGTACTACGGGAAGCACTCCTAAGAACCCCTACAGTGATGGTATCCGCATCACTTAACGCTTACGGCACTATTCAGGTGTATTAACGATGACGCCAGCGAAACACGCAGGTTTATGGCTTATTCAATTCTTGTCATTTCTCGTGATTTTTTCAGCATTTTACCTGCTCCTGCCTGAAGTATATTTGTTCAAGCGCTTCAGCGATCGGTTTGGATTTATTACCGAGCAGGCGTGGAATGATTTATTCATGTTATCCGTTCTCACTGCGTCAGTAATCATCAATACACTATTGATTTTCACTGTCGCCAGGATGAAAGAAAGACACCTATAACCAGCACAAACCCGGTCTTACTGACCGGGTTATGTGCCCAGACGTTCAGCAGCGCTTAGTGCGCCGTAATATACCGCTCCTTCACAAACTCCGCCAACAACCACACCATATCATGCAGCAAACCTGTTAATTCCTTCGTTACGCCAGGCGGCAGAGTGCCTGCCAGCAGCGCCTCTGTTAACGCCAGCGCATAATCCACCTGTAACGCGGTTTCCTGCCAGCAATCCGGTACGCAGGAGGCGACTTTCTCCCCCACGATAAGCTGTGCGACCAGGTACGGCGGCAGATCGGCATCGCAGAGTTCTCGCAGCTGGCGAAGGCCATGCAGTAAACGCTCACAAAGCGCACTGAATATAGCTGCGTCGTCAGTTTCAACCAGCACGCTCACCAGTGCGGCGCAATGTTCGGCGGTCTCGAAGAGATCCGCATCAGCCGGAAAGGGCAGGGCGGTAAGTTGATGAATAACGCTTTCGTCAGATGGGGTATAATACAGATTAGAGAGAGTTGTCATGTCGTGTTCCTTTTTAAAAATCTCCTCACCATCCCATGAGTTCCTACGCTCATGAGTGGTAGCGCTGACGGAGGTAGGAATGCCGTACACGACAAAAACGGCCAGCCTCGCGGCTGCTCCGCCAGCGCCACCGTGATTTTAACGGGATGAGCGCTCTCGCGACAAAAAATATTGTCGTGTCGTGAAAGTACGGGTTCCTACGCCCGATTGCGGATGTGCCGCAACGCAGTCACTCTACGACGCCGATCCCCTGATAAAAAGAGTTAACCCCGAATTACATAAGGTTACTTGAGACTTTGCGAGGCGGCTTCCAGAAAGGTCATACCGGGTGATTTGCTTGCCCTGTGCGGATAACTACACTCCCTTTTAGCCACATAAATAGAGGGAGAAGATCGTGAACATCAGCTTTCATTCACCGACCGCTCAACTCAAAAATTGGCTAAGTCGTCTGGCTGCAGCAACGCTGAAAGAATTATTCGCAATTCAGGTCATCTCAGCCGTGTTGGTGTCGGTGCTGTTGTCCGATCTGGCGGGTTTTGATTACTCTGGCTGGGCAGCACTGAGTAGCTATGCGGTGATGAATAATTCAGTGAAGGCCTCCATGGTTCGGGCGTTTAACCGGGTGACAGGAACCGTGCTGGGCGGTGTGCTGGCACTCTTGCTTACCACGTATCTCGTCCAGGACTCGGCGTTTCTGGTCCTGTTCTGCGCAGTTGTCGGGGGCGTGGCGGTATGGCAAGCGGACATCTCCCGCTGGTCCTATTCCTGGGTGCTGGGGGCGGTCACATCCATGATGGTGATGGCTGAAGCGCAGAAGAACAGTGAGCTGCGTCATCTGTTACGTTTTACGTTTAACCGTATCGAAGAGGTGGTGTTGGGTTGCGTAGTTTGCATTGCGATTACTTTGCTCTTTTATCCGTTAAACCGGCGCAGACAGGTTGCACCGCCGCATCAGGAGAGTCACCCTGAGCCAGCTCATCGACCGCTATTGCCCCTGCAGGCCGGGATTACACTATTACTGGTGACGCCGATATTGCTCGTTTTCCAGCTGACGGGATTCTGGCAGGCGATGGTTTCAGTGCTGGCGGTCTTTATTCTTCCTGCCTCGACTCAGCCCCTATAACAGCAGATCGGCCAGCGAATGCAGCAACGTTTATACGGGTGCATGGCCGCTACATTGCTGAGTTTTATCCTTTTACCTCTCATGCATCATTATCCCCCGGTGTATATAGCAATACTGGTCGCGGGATTATGGCTGGGGTGTCATCTGCAACAGGGAAAATCTTCCATCAGTTATTTCGGACGTCAGTTTACTGTGGCCTGGATCATCGTTTTTATACAGGATACGTTATGGCTGGCCGAGCCGATCCAGGCCGTTATGCGCTGTGCCAGCATACTGATCGCCATTATTTTCATTAGCATTGTTATGGTGGTATTTCGCTCGCTAAAACTAAGCGTCTGAATTCTCTGGCTCCCACAACCTGAATAAATTTCACGGCTAAGCAGTATTTTACTATAGCGTTTGCTGTTGATTCTTAAGATAGTTATTGAGCTAAGTAATATAAGGGAAGAAACGATGTTGATGAAGATAAATACCGGACATCCCGCGTCCGTCACGGACGAATTTCGGGCCGGTATTGCTGCCTGTCTCCCCACCATTGCAGGCTACTGGAGCATTGGCTTTGCGGCGGGGGCGATAGGCACGCTCTCCGGGTTTACCACCGGGCAAATCGCGCTGTTGGCGAGCGCCCTCTACGCCGGTTCGGCGCAGTTCCTGTTTTACTCACTCTGGGCCGCAGGGGCGGAAATGGCCTCCGTGGTGCTGAGCGTGCTGCTGGTCAACCTGCGCTACCTGCTGATGAGCTCCTCCATGAGCGTTTTTTTTCGTGACTACACCACCCTGCAGAAAGTGGTCAGCGGGCTGTTGCTGACCGACGAAACCTTTGGCGTGGCGGTGCAGCGCGCCAGCCCGCAGGGCAAAATCAGCTACCCCTGGATGCTGGGGCTGAATATTACCGCCTGGCTGAACTGGATCATCGCCTGTGTGGCCGGAGCATGGCTGGCAACCACGCTGCCCGCCTCGCTGATGGAGGGGCTGGGCTTCAGCCTGGTGTCGATGTTTATCGGCCTGATCCTGATGATGTGGTTTGCCAGCCGCAGGAAGATCCTCGAAACCATCAATATTGTCGTCGCGGTGGCGATCACACTGCTGACTGCCGGGAGTAGCTCGCTCAGTCTGGTGGTCATTTTGGCCGCATCCCTGGCCGCCACGCTGGCGACGCTGCTGTTACGCGCCCGGAAAGGAAAATAAGATGGAAAGAAATATTCTGCTGGCGATCCTCGCCTCGGCGCTGGTCACTGCCCTGATGCGTACCGTGCCGGTTTTGTTGTTATCCCGTTTTCGGCTGCCGGAGGTGTTGCTGCAGTGGCTGAGCTTTATCCCCACCGCCATCATGGCCGCCCTGGTTGCCGCCGAACTGATGAGTAAACCTGCAATGACAGATTCGGGGATCAGCATCTCGCTGCTGGCGGCGGCGTTTGCCACTCTGGTGGGCATTCTTACCCGCGGACTCTTTGCCACGGTGATCGCGGGAGTGGTAGCGTTTTGCGCGGCGGGGTATTTTTTAGGCACTTAATCTGCAAAAAATAAGGCCCGATTGTTGGGCCTGTTGCTGGAAGCTACGCTCAGATGTCGGGTTATTCTCGCCCAGATGATGCATTTAGTTTTTTGCGAAGCAGGGTGGCAGAAGATCGTTTTTTAACTGCAGCCAGTTCGGCTTTAAGATCGTGAATATATGCCTCTGCACTGATGCCATGAGTGTGCAACTCCGCAGATGCTAATGCCTGAAATACTCTCTTTTCCCTGTCACCAGGGGCAAGAAGCGCGGAATGTTCGTGCTTATTGCAATACGACATAGCAGGCTCTCCCTTCTGTAACTCTCTTGTAGGCATGGACATCTCCCTGTATCAGTGGTCGCGGCGTTCTTTTTGGCAACCCTGTGTGCGGATTGTAGCGCGGTACATTTTTTAACCCAAGCAGAACGTCATAGATCTCTTCCAGAGAGGTGCGGCGCCCCTTATCCACCACGCCTCCAGAAGCCGCCTGAAAAACAAATCCCCCGATGTGAAGTTTCTCTGCGTGAGCGATTAAGGCCAGGGAAACTGATTGCAAAACAACAGCGCTGCCTAATCCTTTGAATTTAATATGACGAAAATCAGCCAGGCCCCCCATACCGTCGAAAGTATCAAAACAGACTTCTGCCATTCCATTGATCGGGAATGGAATGGCTGGCGGCATTTCATATCCGATCCGAGTAAATGTCGCTTCATCTAACAGACTGCCCACAATCACGGTATATACCTCGTGACCAGCAACAAAGACGTAGCTGTGATGAACCCGATGATCGTAGACGAATCTTTTTCTCCTCATACCATAATCGTCAAGAAAAACCTCTTCTTCTATACGCACTTATTGCTCCCTGCATACAACGCCTGATAGTTCCCTGGCACAATGGCAAATGTGCCGCAATGCGGTCACTTTATGACCGTGATTGAAGTATGAAAACCCACAACCGGGTATTACATGGATTTACTTTTGGCTTTGCGAGACCTCTTCCAGAAAGGCCAGCCGGGCACTTTCGCTTGCCCGGCCAACACTTTGCGCCGACGGGTGATACAGTGAATAGAGGCAATCACTGAACAGGGAGTATGCACATGTACGAACACCCGCTTCGCAATATCATTAAGGCGTGTGACAGGGCGATCTTAGCCAAAGATTTTGATTCGCTGATGGAGCACTACGCCGACGACGCCGCGCTGGTGGTTAAGCCCGGTATGATCGTTAAAGGTAAAGACAATATCCGCAGCGCCTTTATTTCCATTTCTGATTATTTCCAGGATCAGCTCGTTGTGAAGCAGGGCGATATCCAGATCATTGAAGGCGGAGGAGATGCGCTGGTGATCATGGAATCCCAGCTTTTTTACCCGGATGAACAGGGCGCTACAACAGAGATCACCCGGCGTGCAACCTATGTATTCCGTCTGGAAAATGACCGCTGGCTGTGCACCATCGACAATTCCTACGGAACGTCAGTGTTAGATGCTGAACCCACCTGACCTTTTTATTTGCTGACCGGCGTCAAACTGAACAGAGAGAGCATCACCGATCCGGGCAACACACCGGATCGGTGACGGCGTGAGAAGAGATTAGAGGGCGCGGATCTCCTTTGAGCGCAGACTCAGGCGGACGGGCACTGATTTGTACGACGGCGTACCGCTCTCTTTATCGAGATAATCCAGCGGTACCAGCACGTTCGCTTCCGGGTAGTAGCCAGCAACCGTGCCAGGGGCAATGCTGTAGGCCACCACGGTGATGTCATCCAGACGCTGCTGTGAGCCGGGGAGGGCGGTATGAATATCTACCCGATCGCCATGCTCCAGCCCCAACTGCTGCATATCCTCTTCGTTCATAAACAGCACGTCGCGCCGGCCGAACACGCCGCGATAGCGGTCATCCAGGGCATAGATGGTGGTGTTGTACTGGTCGTGACTACGCAGTGTAACCAGACGCAGCACGCGCTCACCTTCGCCCGGACTGTTCTCGCTCACACCCTCAAACAGCGAAAACATCGCCTTGCCGCTGGCGGTGGGCCAGACGCGCTCCGTGGGCGGCAGCGGCATACGAAATCCGCCCGGCACCCGGATGCGGGCGTTGAAATTTTCAAAGCCCGGCAGCGTCTGCTCGATAGCGTCGCGAATGCGGTCGTAATCCTCCACCAGACCCAGCCAGTCGGTTTTGCTGTGGAGCAGGGTGGCGTGGGCGATCCCGGCGACAATGGCGGGTTCCGAGCGTAGCCAGGGAGAGGCCGGTTTGAGCTTGCCGCGGGAGGCATGCACCATCGACATCGAGTCTTCCACGGTGATTGACTGCTGGCCGCTCTGCTGCATATCCAGTTCGGTGCGCCCCAGGCAGGGGAGAAGATATGTCTCTTTCCCGACCAGCAGGTGGGTGCGGTTCAGCTTGGTAGCGACATGTACGCTGAGATCGAGACGTTTCAGCGCCGCAAACGCCCTGTCGTGATCGGGCATCGCTACCGCAAAATTTCCCCCGAGGCAGAGGAGCGCTTTGGCCTCGCCGTTAATCATCGCCTGCGCCGCCTGTACCGCGTCGTGGCCGTGGGTGGCTGGTGGGGTAAAACCGAACACCGTGCCCAGCCGGTCCAGAAAGGCCGCGGTCGGTTTTTCGGTGATCCCCACGGTGCGGTTGCCCTGCACGTTGGAGTGGCCGCGTAACGGACAGATGCCCGCGCCGGGCTTGCCAAAATTGCCGCGCAGCAGCAGGAGGTCGGCGATCAAACGCACATTGGCGGTACCCTTGTTATGCTGGGTGATCCCCATGCCGTAGGTGATGATGGTGGCGCTGGACTTAGCGTAGAGGCGCGCCACGTTCTCCAGATCGGCGCGCTTCAGGCCAGACTCGCGCTCGATGGCCTCCCAGCCCGTGGCGGCGATATCGGCGGCAAAATCGGCAAACCCCTGGGTGTGGCTGGCGATAAAGTCATGATCCAGCGCATCCAGCACCAGCAGATGTTTTGCGATACCTTTTAACGCCGCGGCGTCGCCCCCGGCTTTAACCTGATAGTACGTCGAGGCGATATCGGTGGCGCTGTATGTCGCCATCTCTCTGACATTTTGCGGATCGGCGAAGCGCTCCAGCGCCGTTTCGCGCAGCGGGTTAAAAACGATAATCGGCACGCCCCGGCGGGAGAGCTCGTGCAGGGTGCCCATCATCCGTGGATGGTTGGTGCCCGGGTTATGGCCGATGGAGATCACCAGCTCAGTATGGTCGAAATCCTCCAGCGAGACGGTGCCTTTGCCAATCCCGATGGAGCGGGGCAGGCCGACGCTGGTGGCCTGGTGGCACATATTAGAGCAGTCGGGGAAATTATTGGTGCCCAGCTGACGGGCAAACAGCTGATACAGGAAGGCGGCTTCGTTTGACGCGCGCCCGGAGGTGTAAAACTCCACCTCATCCGGGGGGAGCTCGCGCAGCACCTCGCCGATACGGGCAAAGGCTTCATCCCACGCCACCGGAAGAAAAGTATCGCTCTGCGGATCGTATTTCATGGGATGGGTCAGGCGCCCATAGCCTTCCAGCTCAAAATCGCTTTTTGACCACAGGGTGTTGACGGTGTGCTCAGCGAAAAATTCCGGGGTGACACGCTTTGTGGTCGCTTCCCAGGTCACCGCCTTGGCGCCGTTCTCGCAAAACTGAAAGGTGGATTTGTGTTCTTTGTCGGGCCAGGCGCAGCCCGGGCAGTCGAAGCCGTCGGGCTGGTTGGTGCGCAGCAGCGTGGCGGGAGCGTCAAAGGTGTCCATCTGCGTACGCACGGCAATCGCCGTGGCTTTTAAGGCTCCCCAGCCCCCCGCAGGGCCGGCGTAATGGCGAATGCCGGGTACCGCTCGTCTGTTATTGCTCATCTGCACTCCTGTCTTAAGCGGGTATATGTGATGGCGATGCCTGATTTGACTGTCGATCGAAACCCATCTCAATCACATATAGTTTTCATGTTAATTACAAATTATTCACAGTTCAGTTCACAAATCCACCATCAGATGCGTGTGGGTGGATGTCAATGGTTGTATATACATGTTCTGTCATATGGCGTTGCATAGGTATAGCAGGGTTTCTGACGGGCATTAATCATCCACTCAGAGAGGAAACTATGTCGTCTTTTTCATCTTCAGAAGTGCAGTCAAAGCGCGGCGGGACGCGAATATCGGAAACACGATCCATCGATTACATCCCGGATAATGAACGGCACGGCCACCCCTTCAGTCAGTTTACGCTGTGGTTTGGCGGCAATCTGCAGATCACCGCCATTGTGACCGGGGCGCTGGCAGTGGTGCTGGGCGGGGATGTGGTGTGGTCCATCATTGGCCTGCTGGTGGGGCAGGTGCTGGGCGCGGTGGTAATGTCATTTCATGCCCTGCAGGGACCGCGCCTCGGTCTGCCGCAGATGATCATCAGTCGCGCCCAGTTTGGTGTGCTGGGTGCGGTGATCCCGCTGGCGCTGGTCTGCGTGATGTATGTCGGCTTCTCCGCCAGCGGGACGGTACTGGCCGGACAGGCGATGGCCAGGCTGCTGTCGATCTCGAACGTGGCCGGTATGATCCTGTTCAGCGCGATCATTATCGTGATTGCGGTGCTGGGATATAAGGTGATCCACAAGCTCGGCAAGGTAGCGAGCGTGGTGGGGGTGCTGGCGTTTGTCTATCTGTTTATCGCTCTGCTGATCGCCAGCGATGTGGGCTCTGTGATGCAGAATAACCACTTCTCGATGCCGATGTTCCTGCTGGCGGTATCGCTCTCCTCCTCATGGCAGATCGCCTTTTGTCCCTACGTCTCCGACTATTCCCGCTATCTGCCGCGCGACGTCTCAGGGGTGAAGACCTTCCTCTCCGTCTTCAGCGGTACGGTGCTGGGCACCCAGGCGTCCATGACGCTCGGGGTGATCACCGCGGCAATCGCCGGCAGCGCCTTCAAGGGACATGAGGTGAGTTACATCGTCGGACTGGGTAAAAGCGAGGCGATGGCGATGGTGATCTACTTTGCGATCTGCTTTGGCAAAATCACCTTTACCACCCTCAACGCCTGCGGCAGTTTTATGTCCCTGACCACCATTGTCTCGGGCTTTCGCCGGCAGACGACGCTGAACCAGAAAAGCCGTGTGACCTTTGTGGTACTGATGGTGGCCCTTTCGTGCGTGATTGCGCTGCTGAGCGAACCGGCGTTCCTGAAGCACTTCACCCATTTCCTGCTGTTCCTGTTGGCCTTTTTCGTACCGTGGAGCGCCATCAGCCTGACCGATTACTTTATTATCTCCCGTAAAGCGGTAGATATTCCGGCGCTGTTCGATTCCCGTGGTCGCTACGGGCACTGGAACATGTTTGCCATCAGCGTCTATGTTGTTGGCGTGTTGATCCAGCTGCCGTTTATTGAAAACCCACTCTACCACGGCTCGCTGACCTGGCTGTTTGCCGACAACGATGTCTCGTGGGTGATTGGCTGGTTCTGTACCGCAGCGCTCTATTATAGCTTGCGGCGTTTTGATCGGCGGGTGCTGCCGACAGAGACGATCTATCCGGCGTCGGGCAGGTGAAAGAGGTGTCAGCGATCCCGCAGGTCAGACGGGATCGCGGCTCTTTTACTGGGGGTTAAAAGCAAAACCTTCGTCGGCCCAGCCGGTCATTCCGCCAATCATAATTTTCACCGGGCGGCCCATCTGCGCCAGCTTCAGCGCGGCGCGATCCGCACCGTTGCAGTGCGGCCCGGCGCAATAGACCACAAACACTGTATCGGAGGGCCACTCCGCCATTCTTTGCTCGGTCATATCGCGATGTCGCAGGTGCAGCGCCCCAGGAATATGACGGCGGGCGAATGCCTCCGGGCTACCGACCACATGCAGCAACACAAAATCGACATTACCCTCTTTAAACGCGGTATGCACATCGTCACAGTCTGTTTCCACGCTCAGTCGCTGTAAAAAATGGTTTGCTGCGACATTTGGCGACGCAGCAGGATAATCAGTTACATAGCTCATAAACACCTCCAGGAATGAGCCTTTACTCTACGGCGGAGACGCGGCTTTGACAGCTGGCAGAAATGCCAGATAACATCAAGATCATGACAAAACCCATTGAGTGTGGTGATGAATAATCCTCTGGTGGTTGTACTGGCCTATGACGGCCTCTGTACCTTTGAATTCGGTATTGCCGTCGAAATTTTCGCGCTGCCCCGCCCCGAGATGGGCGAGGAGTGGTATCGCTTTGCGGTGGCGGGCGTTGATCCGGGTGAGTTACGCGCAACGGGCGGCTTCAGGTTGGTGGTGGATGGCGGGCTGGAGCTGCTGAGTGAGGCCGGAACGATCATCGTGCCCGGCTGGCGGGGGGCCGAAGTTCCGGTGCCCGCCGCGCTGTGCGAGCAGCTTGTCGCGGCACATCAACGTGGGGCGAGGATCCTCTCTATCTGTTCCGGAGTCTTTGTGCTGGCCGCCGCAGGGTTACTCGACAACCGGCAGGCGACCACCCACTGGCGTTATACCGACCTGCTGCAACAGCGTTATCCCGCCATCAAGGTCACACCTGACGTGCTGTATATTGATAACGGTGATGTATTGACCTCCGCAGGCAGCGCGGCGGGTATCGATCTTTGTCTGCACCTGGTGCGCCGGGATTATGGCAGCGTGGCGGCCAACCGCGTCGCGCGTCGGCTGGTGGTGTCGCCCCATCGCGACGGCGGCCAGGCTCAGTTTATTCAGCAGGCGGTGCCTGTCGCCTATGAAGGCCATCGCCTTGGGGCACTCTTCGACTACCTGTACGCCAGACTTGCCGAGCCGCATACCGTTGAGTCGCTGGCAAAATTTGTCGGGATGAGCCCGCGTACCTTTTTGCGCCGTTTCACCGCCACCACCGGCAAGACGCCCGCCCAGTGGTTGCTCCACGCCCGCCTGAGCCGCAGCCAGGATTTGCTGGAGAATAGCCAGTTGTCGATTGAGCGTATCGCGGAGGAGGTGGGGTTTGGCAGCGTGGCGACGATGCGTCATCACTTCAAAAATCAGCTGTCGACGACCCCTGCGGCATACAGGAAGGGGTTTTACACTTCAGCAGAGCAATAATGGGCAAGGTTGTTTAATGATTCTCCAGGCGAGACAACGTGCCTTTGATAAAAAAATCCACGCCATGGCGTGGATTTTTTCAGGTCAGTTAACGCATCCGCAGATGCATGACCCTTAAACGTTAAACAGGAAGTTCATCACATCGCCATCTTTAACGATGTAGTCTTTCCCTTCTGCACGCATCTTGCCGGCTTCTTTCGCACCTTGCTCACCCTTGTAGGTAATAAAGTCTTCAAAGGCGATGGTCTGGGCACGGATAAAGCCTTTTTCAAAGTCGGTGTGGATTTTACCCGCCGCCTGTGGTGCCGTCGCGCCGACAGGGATAGTCCAGGCGCGCACTTCTTTCACGCCAGCGGTGAAGTAGGTCTGCAGGTTCAGCAGTTGGTAACCGGCGCGGATCACGCGGTTCAGACCTGGCTCTTCCAGACCCAGCTCAGCCATGAACTCTTCACGGTCGGCATCGTCCAGCTCGGCGATATCAGACTCAACAGCCGCACACACGGCCACGACCACAGAACCTTCCGCTGCTGCGATTTCACGCACTTTGTCCAGGTATGGGTTGTTTTCAAAACCGTCTTCATTGACGTTGGCAATGTACATGGTCGGCTTCAGGGTCAGGAAGCTCAGGTATTTGATCGCCGCTTTGTCTTCGTCAGTCAGGTTTTTCAGCGCGCGCAGCATGCCCGCGTTTTCGAGCTGTGGCAGACATTTTTCCAGCGCAGCCTGTTCCGCTTTCGCGTCTTTGTCGCCGCCTTTGGCTTTCTTCTGCACGCGCTGCAGGGCGCGCTCGCAGGTATCCAGGTCCGCCAGTGCCAGCTCGGTGTTGATCACCTCGATATCGTCAGCCGGGTCCACTTTGTTGTTCACGTGGATGATGTTGTCGTTCTCAAAGCAACGCACAACGTGGCCGATCGCTTCGGTTTCACGGATGTTGGTCAGGAACTGGTTACCCAGGCCTTCACCTTTCGAGGCGCCTTTTACCAGGCCCGCGATGTCCACGAACTCCATGGTGGTGGGCAGAATGCGCTGCGGTTTTACGATCTCCGCAAGCTGATCCAGACGCGGATCGGGCATAGGTACAACACCGGTGTTTGGCTCAATGGTACAGAACGGGAAGTTAGCCGCTTCGATGCCCGCCTTAGTCAGCGCGTTAAACAGGGTGGATTTGCCAACGTTAGGCAGACCAACGATACCGCATTTGAATCCCATTTCTGAATCACCTTAATATCTTGATATTCAACACGTTAACATTAACGAGTCGAAGAAAAGTAAATAACTACGCCTATTATACACGTAACCCGCAGCCTGCGGGGCAAAAAAGCCGTTTCGCGCCGGTTATTGCGCTTTGAAAGCGTGAAGACGGTTGGTGGCTTTGGTTAAACCATCCTGGAGCCAGATTTCGGTGCAACGCGCCGCTTCGTCTACCGCCTCGTCGATCAGTTTCTGCTCGGAAACCGGTGGCTTACCCAGGACAAAACCAACAACTTTGTTTTTATCGCCCGGATGACCAATCCCCACGCGTAAGCGATGGAAGTTAGGGTTATTGCCCAGTTTGCTGATGATGTCTTTTAAGCCGTTGTGCCCGCCGTGGCCGCCACCAAGTTTGAATTTTGCCACGCCCGGCGGCAGATCCAGTTCGTCGTGCGCCACCAGGATCTCATCCGGATTGATGCGATAAAAGGTCGCCATCGCGGCCACCGCTTTACCGCTTAAATTCATAAACGTCGTGGGCACCAGCAGACGCACATCGGCGCCAGCCAGGTTAACGCGAGAGGTAAACCCGTAGAATTTAGGTTCTTCACGCAGAGGGGCGCGTAACCGCTCGGCCAGCAGATCAACATACCAGGCGCCAGCATTATGGCGGGTGGCAGCATATTCCGCGCCGGGGTTAGCCAGGCCGACAATCAGTTTAATCGTCACGTTTTTATTCCTGAAAGTGCTAAGTCTGGCGCGTAGTGTACTGTCTGCCGCGTCGGTTGACAAAATTCTGCTAAGCGACACGTAGAAACTGAATAATCCCGGCGTTGAACCATTAGAATTTCATGCTACTCAAAGGCTTATTTGTAAAGTTTTGTTGCACCGAAGTAGATATTTGTGATCGTTGACGCAATCCGCAAAACGGGTGGTGTCTATACTTTACACACAAGGAATAGGGAGATTATTCCCTAACAACCCAAAGTTCCGGAGGTGCTATATGAAACGCAAAAACGCTTCGCTACTCGGTAACGTGTTGATGGGGTTGGGATTAGTCGTCATGGTTGTCGGCGTCGGTTATTCCATTTTAAACCAGCTTCCGCAACTTGACCTGCCACAATACTTCGCCCATGGCGCAGTGTTGAGCATCTTCCTGGGAGCGGTGCTCTGGCTGGCCGGGGCGCGCGTCAGCGGCCACGAACAGGTCTGCGACCGCTACTGGTGGGTGCGCCATTATGATAAACGCTGCCGTCGCGAACAGCATAAGCACAGCTAACCTGTGACAGCGCGAAAAGCGGTTTCTTCGGAAGCCGTTTTTTTTTGCCTTTTTTCTTGACCCTCACGTAACGTAAGGCACCAGAGTGACCGTGATGGCGAGATAAAAGGAGCAGCGATGTTAATTCAGGTTGGCCTGTTGGCGAAGAGAGCGGGGATCACCGTTCGGACATTACACCATTATGAGCAAACCGGCTTGCTGCTGCCCTCTGCCAGAAGTGCGGCAGGTTACCGTCTTTATACCCTCGCGGATGTACAGCGGCTACACCGTATCCAGGTGTTAGCCAGAGCGGGGCTGGAGCTTGCCGAAATTAAAGAGGTTCTCGATCGGGATCCGCGCTCCATGGTGGATCTCCTGGGCGCGCAAATCGCTCTGCTGGATAAACAGATGCGCAGCATTCAGACGCTGCGCGAGCAGCTCGTGAGTTTGCATAGCACGCTGGCCGCAGGCACCGAGCCCGATCTGGAATCCTGGTTACAGACGCTGGAGTTAATGACGATGTACGATCGCTGGTTCAGTAAAGAAGAGTTACAGGTATTACCGTTTGCGCAGCAGAGTGACGCCCTGGCAGAGATCTGGGCCGGGCTGGTGGCCGAAGCCCGCCGCATGCTGGCGGAAAAGGTGGACGTTGCCGACCCACGCGCTACCGGGCTGGCTACGCGTTGGATGACGCAGCTTGAGCAGGATACCGCAGGCAACCCCGACTTCCTGACCCGCCTGAATGAGATGCACAGCGTGGAGCCGCAAATGCGTGAGCAGACGGGGATCGACGCTGATATCCTCGATTTCATCACCCGGGCCTTCGCCGAGAGCAAGCTGGCTATCTGGCAGCGCTACCTGACGCCCGAGGAGATGGCGTTTACCCGTGCGCACTATTTTGATCGCATGATGGAGTGGCCTGCACTGGTGGCAAAACTGCATCAGGCAAGCCGGGAAGGGGTGCAGGCAGAGAGTCCGGAAGCACAGCGGCTGGCGGAAAACTGGCTGGCGCTGTTCCAGTCTTACGCAGGGGATAATCCTGCAACTCAGCAAAAATTCCGCGAGGCGATGCAGCAGGAGCCGCATCTGATGAAAGGGACCTGGATGACGCCTGCTGTGCTCGAGTGGCTTCAGCAGGCGATAGGCATCATGATGCAGCGCCGGATGTCACAGATCCGCTAACGCGGCCTCACGGTCAGGATAGAACGCCAGACGGCCCGCAATGGGCTGAACCCCTGCGCGCGCCATCGTGCGCAGGGGCTGGAATTCGAGATTGGTCACCCGCAGTTCACAGCCCTCCGGCAGACGTTGGACAAAACGCTGGAAGGCGTCCAGCCCGCCGGCATCCAGCACCGGGACCGCATCCCATTTCAGCACCACGACACGTTTCCCCGCAATGCGCGACTCCAGTTCGCTGAACAATCCTTCCGCGGCGGCAAAAAACAGCGGGCCGATGACTCGCAGCACCAGCACGTCTTCCGGCGTGGCGACATTGACGCTGGCCAGACGGGTCATACGGGCAATGCGACGCATAAACAGTAATGATGCCAGCACAATCCCGACGCTTATCGCAATGACCATGTCAAACAGTACCGTCAGCGACATGCAGATCAGCATTACGATGATGTCGTCTTTGGGGGCGCGGCGCAGCAGGTTGATGACTTTATGCGCCTCGCTCATGTTCCATGCCACCATCAGCAGCAGGGCGGCCATGGCCGAGAGCGGCAACCAGGAGAGCAAGGGCGCCAGCACCAGCAGGGCGAGGATCACCAGCACCGAATGGACCACCGCCGAGACCGGCGACGTGGCGCCCGCGCGCACGTTGGCCGCGGAACGGGCGATGGCCGCTGTGGCGGTAATGCCGCCGAAGAACGGGGCGATAATGTTGCCCAGCCCCTGGCCGACCAGTTCGCTGTTGGCTTTATGTTTGGTGCCGGTCATGCCGTCCAGCACCACGGCGCAGAGCAGCGACTCAATCGCCCCTAACATCGCCATCGAAAAAGCGGCTGGCAGCAGGGCGCGCAGGGAGTCCCAGCTTAAGGTAAAGCTGGAGCCGGGCAGATCCCACGGCAGCACCAGCTGGGGCAGAAGCTGCGGAATACCGTTACCCTGGGAGCCATCCGCCAGCACGTAGTGGAACTGCGAGCCGATAGTGGCGACATGGCCGCCCAGCAGATTGACTATCCCCATTACCGCGCAGCCCAGCAGCAGGGCGGGCAGGTGTCCTGGCAGGCGGATGCCCAGCCGTGGCCAGAGGATCAGCGTGCCCAGGGTCACCACGCCAATCGCCGCATCGCCCAGGTTTGTTGTCGGCAGCGCCATCGCCAGCGCCCCCACTTTTTGCAGGTAATGCTCCGGCACGTGGGCCATCTGTAAGCCCAGGAAGTCCTTAATCTGCATGGTGCCGATGGTGATGCCGATCCCGGAGGTGAAGCCCAGCGTGACGGAGAGGGGAATATACTCAATCAGCCGGCCAAAGCGCGCCAGACCGAACAGAATCAAAAATACCCCGGACATCAGGGTCGCCACCAGCAATCCGCCCAGACCAAACTGCTGAGAAACCGGATAGAGGATCACCACAAAGGCTGCGGTGGGCCCGGAGACGCTAAAGCGCGACCCACCGGTCAGGGCAATCACAATCCCGGCAACGGCGGCGGTGTAGAGGCCATACTGAGGCGCCACGCCGCTGCCAATGGCCAGCGCCATCGCCAATGGAATGGCAATAATGCCGACCGTAATGCCGGCGATAAGATCGCGGGTAAACCGCGACAGGGTATATTTCTCTTTCCAGCAGGCGTCGATGAGGGCGCGGAAGGGAAGAACATGAGAGGAAGCGTTTTTCACAATCATCATCCGTGTGCGCATCATCTGTCATATCAATGGCAGGTGAAGGAGGCATTAATCATACAAATACATCTTGCAGACAAAAAAACCCGCCGTAGCGGGTTTTCTGACTGCGTCCGATTAGTGTTCGAACATGGCAGAGATAGACTCTTCGTTGCTGATACGACGAATCGCTTCTGCCAGCATCCCGGAGAGGGTCAAAGTACGCACGTTTGGCAGCGCTTTGATCTCGTCGCTCAGTGGGATGGTGTCGCACACCACAACTTCATCAATAACGGAGTTGCGCAGGTTGTTCACGGCATTGCCGGAGAAGATCGGGTGAGTCGCGTAGGCGAACACGCGTTTAGCACCACGCTCTTTCAGCGCTTCGGCGGCTTTGCACAGAGTGCCGCCGGTGTCGATCATGTCGTCAACCAGCACGCAGTCACGGCCAGCAACGTCACCGATGATATGCATCACCTGAGAAACGTTAGCGCGCGGACGACGTTTATCGATGATCGCCATGTCGGTGTCATTCAGCAGTTTGGCGATAGCGCGAGCGCGAACCACGCCGCCGATGTCCGGAGAAACCACAATCGGGTTGTCCAGGTTCAGCTGCAGCATATCTTCCAGCAGGATTGGGCTGCCGAATACGTTATCAACCGGAACATCAAAGAAGCCCTGGATCTGCTCGGCATGCAGGTCAACCGTCAGAACGCGGTCAACACCCACGCTTGAGAGGAAGTCAGCAACAACTTTTGCGGTAATTGGCACACGTGCGGAACGGACGCGACGGTCCTGACGGGCATAGCCAAAGTAAGGAATAACAGCAGTGATACGGCCAGCGGAAGCACGGCGCAGGGCATCGACCATAACAACCAGTTCCATCAGGTTGTCGTTAGTTGGAGCACAGGTGGACTGGATGATGAAAATATCACCACCGCGTACATTTTCGTTAATTTGTACGCTGACTTCGCCATCGCTAAAGCGACCTACGGCGGCGTCGCCAAGAGAAGTGTACAGGCGGTTGGCAATACGTTGTGCTAGTTCCGGGGTGGCGTTACCAGCAAAAAGCTTCATATCAGGCACGAGAAGAACCTCAGGCATGCGTCCAGTGGTGGATAGTTCGCCGTAAACTGTGCGGGCCAGGCGAATGCTATCCAGGCGGTGTATTAAAGAGCGCGATGCAACGTCTGGAACAGGGTGACGTTGTCACCGAAACTCAGATTGCGCCAGAATGGCCTGCTGTAGCGGGGAGATATTCATACCGCGCGCCACGAAACCATGCAGCCACTCTGGAGCCAGCTCGAGCACCTGACGTGCAGCGGATTCCGTATCAAATTCAGCAAAGACACAGGCTCCTGTGCCAGTCAGGCGCGACGGCGCGTATTCTAACAGCCAGGAAAGCGCTTCATCAACCTCGCGAAAACGTTTTCTTGCGATATCCTCGCAATCGTTGCTGAATTCACATTTTAATAACGTTTCTATTGACCGGACGGGGGTATCGCGTGGAAGGTCCGGATCTTTAAAGATAACCGGGGTAGGGATGCTGACGCCCGGGTGGGCGACCAGGTACCATTTTTCCGCGGGTTCGGCCGGGGAGAGGATCTCGCCCACCCCTTCGGCAAAGGCCGCATGCCCCCGGACAAACACCGGCACGTCGGCCCCGAGCGTTAACCCGAGCGCGGCCAGTTCATCCACCGAGAGATCGCAGCCCCAGAGGTGATTGAGCACCACCAGTACGGTAGCGGCATTTGACGAGCCCCCGCCGAGCCCGCCGCCCATCGGCAACCTTTTCTCCACGCGGATATCCGCGCCGCTGCCCGCCGGCAGGCGTCCGCTTTGCTGCGCCGCCGCCATCAGCATCCGGGCAGCACGGACGATCAGGTTATCTTCATCGGCCACGCCCTCCACCGGGGTGAGCAGACGAAGCTGCCCATCCTGACGCGGTTCAATCGAAATGGTGTCGCCGTAGTCGATAAACTGAAACAGCGTCTGCAGGGTGTGATAGCCGTCCGCACGCTGGCCGGTGATGTATAAAAACAGGTTAAGTTTTGCGGGTGAAGGCCAGTGGGTCATCATTTGACAATCCAGTTATCCATCTTCAGCTTGATGCGCTGGCCGCCTTCGGTCAATTCCAGGCTGGTTGGCAGGGCCGGTTTGGTGTTGCTGTCGTAGCCGCCATAGACCACGTGCCAGTTTTTACCGTTCTGGCTGTAGTTCACTTCACTCAGACGATACTGGTCGTCGAGTTTGTAATCGGTGGCGTCGCCCGGCAGGCCGAGGATCCACTGGCGCAGGCTGGTAATCGGAATCGGCATCCCGGTCAGCTTGCCGATCATCTCTTCGGCATCGGTACCGGTATATTTCTGCCCTTTATTATCGGTGATTTGCGCGCTGCCTGGCTGGGCAATCAGCTCCATTTCGGTGCTCCCCACCGGGTTGAGCAACAGCAGGCGATAGCGATCCTGGCCGGTCTGCTGCCAGAAGAAGCGGGCATACACTTTCTGCTGATCCGACAGATATGCAAAGGCACCGCGGGTCTGGTACTGGCTTAAACCACGCACCTCCTGCTGGTGCTGACGCCACTGCGGTGAGTCAGGGCTTTTGCCTGGCCCTTTGGGCGGCGTAATGGAACATGCGGTAAGTACCAGCGCGGCGAGAGGCAGGAGGCGAATCAGTCTGGTCATAATAATGACAAATCCTTGAGATACGTGGCGGTTATAACCCTTAATGCTAGCGCCCGGTAGCGGGAGCGTCTACGCTCAAGTTGTCCTAAATCATCAAATTAGCGGTTAATAACAACTAATAACCTATTACTCCGAAAGGGGGCAGTCTCTTTTATTGATCTCGCGCATCCTGTATGATGCGCCCTGCTAACCCTATTAACGCTGGTACTACTCCCGCTCATATGACCCTTTTAGCACTCGGTATTAACCACAAAACGGCCCCGGTTTCACTGCGAGAACGCGTCACGTTTTCGCCGGATACGCTCGACCAGGCGCTGGAAAGTCTGCTTGCCCAGCCGATGGTGCAGGGGGGCGTGGTGCTGTCGACGTGCAACCGTACTGAGCTCTATCTCAGCGTGGAAGAGCAGGACAACCTGCACGAAGCGTTGATCCGCTGGTTATGCGAATACCACAACCTGAACGAAGAAGAGCTGAGTAACAGCCTCTACTGGCATCAGGATAACGATGCGGTCAGCCATCTGATGCGCGTGGCCAGCGGCCTTGATTCGCTGGTGCTCGGCGAGCCGCAGATCCTCGGACAGGTTAAAAAAGCGTTTGCCGACTCGCAAAAAGGCCACCTTAAGGCCAGCGAGCTGGAGCGCATGTTCCAGAAATCCTTCTCTGTCGCTAAGCGAGTGCGAACCGAAACCGACATTGGCGCCAGTGCCGTTTCCGTTGCGTTTGCCGCCTGTACGCTGGCGCGCCAGATCTTTGAATCCCTCTCGACGGTCTCTGTGCTGCTGGTTGGCGCAGGCGAAACCATCGAGCTGGTCGCGCGTCATCTGCGCGAACACAAAGTGAAGAAGATGATTATCGCCAACCGCACCCGCGAACGCGCCCAGGCGCTGGCGGATGAGGTCGGCGCGGAAGTGATTGCCCTCAGCGACATCGACGCCCGTCTCAACGAGGCGGATATCATCATCAGCTCCACCGCCAGCCCGCTGCCGATTATCGGCAAAGGTATGGTCGAGCGCGCCCTTAAGTCCCGCCGGAATCAGCCGATGCTGCTGGTGGACATCGCCGTTCCGCGTGATGTCGAACCGGAAGTGGGCAAGCTGGCGAACGCCTATCTCTACAGCGTGGACGATCTGCAAAGCATCATTTCCCACAATCTCGCCCAGCGTAAAGCGGCGGCGGTGCAGGCCGAAACGATTGTCGAGCAGGAAACCAGCGAATTTATGGCCTGGCTGCGCGCGCAAAGCGTCAGCGAGACGATTCGCGAATACCGCGGTCAGGCGGAACAGGTACGTAATGAACTGACTGCCAAAGCGATGGCGGCCCTGGAGCAGGGCGGCGATCCGCAGGTCATCATGCAGGAACTGGCATGGAAACTGACCAACCGTTTGATCCATGCCCCAACCAAATCACTTCAACAGGCTGCCCGTGACGGGGACGACGAACGCCTGAATATTCTGCGCGACAGCCTCGGGCTGGAATAGCGCGCCATACCCATTTTATAATTAAAAGGTGCACTTACGCCTATGAAGCCCTCTATTGTCGCCAAACTGGAAGCGCTGCACGAGCGCCATGAAGAAGTTCAGGCGCTGCTCGGCGATGCCGCGACCATTGCCGACCAGGAACGTTTCCGCGCCCTGTCGCGCGAATATGCGCAATTAAGTGACGTTGCGCGCTGCTTTACCGACTGGCAGCAGGTTCAGGAAGATATTGAAACCGCGCAGATGATGCTCGACGACCCGGAAATGCGCGAGATGGCGCAGGAAGAGTTGCAGGAGGCGAAAGTCCGCTCCGAAGAGATGGAACAGCAGCTTCAGGTGCTTCTGCTGCCAAAAGATCCGGACGATGAACGCAACGCCTTTGTCGAAGTCCGCGCCGGAACCGGCGGGGATGAAGCGGCCCTGTTTGCCGGGGATCTGTTCCGCATGTACAGCCGCTACGCCGAGTCGCGTCGCTGGCGTGTGGAGATCATGAGCGCCAACGAAGGCGAACATGGTGGCTATAAAGAAGTGATCGCCAAAATCAGCGGCGAGGGCGTATATGGTCGCCTGAAGTTTGAGTCCGGCGGCCATCGCGTCCAGCGCGTCCCGGCCACCGAATCCCAGGGGCGTATCCACACCTCCGCCTGCACCGTGGCGGTGATGCCCGAGCTGCCGGAAGCTGAGCTGCCGGACATTAACCCGGCGGATTTGCGTATCGATACTTTCCGCTCCTCCGGCGCGGGCGGTCAGCACGTTAACACCACCGACTCCGCGATCCGTATTACCCACCTGCCAACCGGCATCGTGGTGGAGTGTCAGGACGAACGTTCCCAGCATAAAAACAAAGCCAAAGCGCTCTCGGTGCTGGGTGCCCGTATCCATGCCGCAGAGATGGCGAAACGCCAGCAGGCGGAAGCCTCAACCCGTCGCAACCTGCTGGGCAGCGGCGATCGCAGCGATCGCAACCGCACCTATAACTTCCCGCAGGGTCGCGTGACCGATCACCGCATCAACCTGACCCTCTATCGTCTGGATGAGACGATGGAAGGCAAACTGGATCTGCTGATCGAACCTATCGTGCAGGAGTACCAGGCCGACCAGCTGGCAGCGCTGGCAGAGCAGGATTAATGGATTTTCAGCACTGGCTACAGCAGGCGATAAGCACGCTGGCGGGGAGCGAAAGCCCCCGTCGCGATGCGGAGATCCTGCTGGAGCATGTGACGGGCAAAGCACGCACCTGGATTCTCGCCTTTGGCGAAACAGCGCTTACCGCCGATCAGCAAAGAGAGCTTGATGCACTCCTCGCCCGGCGCAAAACCGGCGAGCCGGTGGCGCACCTGGTGGGCGAACGTGAGTTCTGGTCGCTGCCGCTCTATGTCTCTGCTGCAACGCTAATTCCCCGTCCCGATACCGAATGCCTGGTGGAGCAGGCGCTGGCGAGATTGCCCGCCACCCCCGCGCGCATTCTGGATCTCGGCACCGGCACCGGGGCCATCGCCCTGGCGCTGGCCAGCGAGCGTCCGGACTGTCAGGTGACGGCAGTAGATCTCATGCCCGATGCGGTGGCGCTGGCACAGCGTAACCTTGAGCGCCTGGCGTTAAAGAATGTGACGGTGCAGCAGAGCAGCTGGTTTACCGCTCTTGCTGACCAGCAGTTTGAGATGATCGTCAGTAACCCGCCCTATATCGATGAGTGCGATCCGCATCTCGGCGAAGGGGATGTGCGCTTTGAACCGCGCAGCGCGCTGGTTGCGGCGGATCACGGACTGGCAGATCTCAGCCATATTATTATCCAGTCTCGCCAACACCTGGTCAGCAATGGCTGGCTGCTGCTCGAGCATGGCTGGACGCAGGGCGAAGCGGTGCGCAATCTCTTCCTGCAGGCCGGTTTTGCCCAGGTTGAAACCTGTCGCGACTATGGCGGCAACGAGCGCCTGACCGTGGGCAAGTGGCATGAATAGCTTCTCTGTACTGATCGCCCTGCACCTGACGGCAGTCGTCCTGACCGTCACGTTTTTTGCGCTGCGTTACTGGTGGCGTTACAGCAATAACGCCCTTATCAACGCGCGCTGGGTGCGGGTTCTGCCGCACTGCATCGACACCGTGCTGTTTCTTTCCGGCGCAGGGTTGATGTGGGTGACCGGTTATCTGCCGTTTACAGATGAAGGGTCATGGCTGACTGAAAAGCTGTTTGGCGTTATCATCTACATCGTTTTGGGTTTTATTGCGCTGGGGCGTCATCGTCCGCGCAGCCAGCAGGCGGGGTTTGTTGCCTTTCTGCTGGGGCTGGTGGTGCTGTACATCATCATTAAACTCGCCACCACAAGAATACCGATACTGGGGTAAGTCATGGAGTCCTTGGCCGATTTCGAATTTAACAAAGTGCCGCTGTGCGATGGAATGATTAAGGTATCAGAGATGATCCGCGATGATTTCATTTCACAATACGTCTACGATGAACTGGAGAAACTGGTGTGTCTGGCGCGTGAAGAGATTAATCAGGCGCGCCCTCAGGACTGGCAACTGGAGAAACTGATTGAGCTTTTTTATGGCGAGTGGGGCTTTTGCGATACGCGTGGCGTGTATCGGCTCTCCGACGCGCTGTGGCTCGATCAGGTACTGAAAAACCGTCAGGGCAGCGCTGTCTCCCTGGGGGCGATTTTATTATGGGTGGCGCACCGTCTTGATATTCCGCTGGTGCCGGTCATCTTCCCGACGCAGATGCTGCTGCGCGCCGAGTGGCTGGACGGCGAGATGTGGTTAATCAATCCCTTTAATGGCGACACGCTCGACGATCACACGCTGGATGTCTGGCTGAAGGGCAACATCAGCCCGATGGCGGAGCTCTACAACGAAGATCTGGACGAAGCGGATAACGCCGAGGTGGTTCGCAAGCTGCTGGACACCCTGAAGTCAGCGTTGATGGAAGAGCGGCAGATGGAGCTGGCCTTGCGTGCCAGTGAGGTGTTGCTGCAGTTTAACCCGGAAGATCCTTACGAGATCCGCGATCGCGGCCTTATCTACGTGCAGCTTGAGTGTGACCACGTTGCGCTGAATGATTTGAGCTATTTTGTTGAGCAGTGTCCGGAAGATCCGATCAGCGAAATGATCCGCGCGCAGATTAATTCCATCGCGCACAAACAGATTACACTGCATTAATCTTAATTCCGATTCACACCTGAATAAGGCGATCCTATGAAACAAAAAGTGGTTAGCATTGGCGATATCAACGTGGCGAACGACCTGCCGTTCGTGCTGTTCGGCGGCATGAACGTACTGGAATCCCGCGACCTCGCGATGCGTATCTGCGAACACTACGTCACCGTGACCCAGAAGCTGGGTATCCCGTATGTGTTTAAGGCCTCTTTTGACAAAGCCAACCGCTCCTCTATTCGCTCTTACCGTGGCCCGGGCCTCGAAGAGGGGATGAAAATTTTCCAGGAGCTGAAGCAGACCTTTGGCGTAAAAGTGATCACCGACGTCCATGAAGCAAGCCAGGCGCAGCCTGTGGCAGACGTGGTTGACGTGATCCAGCTGCCCGCGTTCCTCGCCCGTCAGACCGATCTGGTCGAAGCGATGGCGAAAACCGGCGCCGTCATCAACGTGAAAAAACCACAGTTCGTCAGCCCAGGCCAGATGGGGAACATCGTCGATAAGTTTATCGAAGGCGGTAACGACCAGGTGATCCTCTGCGACCGTGGTTCCAACTTCGGTTATGACAACCTGGTGGTGGACATGCTGGGCTTCAGCGTGATGAAAAATGTCTCTAACCAGTCGCCGGTCATCTTCGACGTGACCCATGCTCTGCAGTGCCGCGACCCGTTTGGCGCAGCCTCAGGCGGCCGTCGTGCTCAGGTTACCGAACTGGCGCGCGCCGGTATGGCGACCGGTCTGGCGGGTCTGTTTATCGAAGCGCATCCGGATCCTGCCAACGCCAAGTGCGACGGCCCATCCGCGCTGCCGCTGGACAAGCTGGAGCCGTTCCTGAAGCAGATTAAGGCGATTGACGATCTGGTCAAGAGCTTTGAAGAGCTGGATACCAGCAACTAATAAAAAAACCCGCTTCGGCGGGTTTTTTTATGCGCTTATTGCCGGGTGGCGCTGCGCTTACCCGGCCTACAAAACCCGTAGGCCCTGCAAGCGAAGCGCCGCTGGGCAAAGGACTAGGCAAATATCGTCATCAGATAGGCCGCAAACAATGCCAGGTGCGCCGCACCGTTGAGCACGTTGGTGCGCCCGGTGGAAAATGAAATCTGGCACAGCAGTAGCGACGCCAACATCACAATCATCTCCGGTGCACCAAGGCTAAACATCAACTCGTTACCGGTAAGAAGGGCAATCAGCGTCACCACCGGCACGGTCAGGGAGATGGTCGCCAGCACCGAGCCAAAGAAGAGGTTCATGGCACGCTGCACCTGGTTATTCAGCACGGCACGTAATGCCCCCAGTCCTTCCGGGGAGAGGATCAGCAGCGCCACCAGGAAGCCGGTAAAGGCCACCGGCGCGTTCATCGCCGTCAACAGTGTCTCCAGCGGTGCGGCATTCATCTTGGTGACTGCAATGACCGCAATCAGATGCACCACCAGCCAGACCGTATGCCACAGGCTGCTGTGCGCGGACGGCTTGCCGTGGTGCGGGTCATCGTCGTCGCTCTCATCTTCATGCTCATAGACGAAGAGACTCTGGTGCGTTTTGGTCTGGATCAGCAGAAACACGCCGTACATCGCCGCAGAAATCAGCGCCACGAGCAGGGCCTGACCGGTAGTGAAATTGGCCCCCGGCAGCGCCATCGGGAATACCAGCACGATAATCGCCAGCGGGAAGAGGGCGATCAGATACTGCTTAATACCAAACAGGTTCAGATATTGCGTTGCGAATTTGCGCCCGCCCAGCAGCAGCGAGAAGCCGACCAGCCCGCCGGTGACAATCATAATGATGGAGTAGAGCGTATCGCGCATCAGGGTAGGTGCGGCGTCACCGGTCGCCATCAGAGCGGAAATAAGGCTCACTTCGAGAATAACGACGGAAAGACTTAAAATCAGGGAACCGTAGGGTTCGCCCAGGCGGTGGGCCAGCACGTCGGCATGGCGTACAACGCTAAAAGCACTGCTCAGAATACCCACAAGGGCCAGAATATTAATCCCGATGACCACTGGCAGTGACTGCGCGCTTCCCCAGAAGAACAGCACGGCCAGGGCCAGCACCGGGAAAATGAGAGACGTCTCCTTATGACGGGTTTTCACCGTCTCGTGTGCGGTTGTCATGTAATTCTCCGTTTTGGCAGGTGCTTGTAATTATAAACAGAAAGTGAGGAGCTTAAATTAACAGATCGCCGTTAATCTCTGAGTATCTTTTACTTAATTTTACGGTACAGGGGAATTATTTCACGAGAGCGTCATAATAATATATTTTTGTTAAATAGGGTCTTAATAACAGTAGATTAAGAAACTGAAATCCAGGATTATCGATTCGACTGGAAGCCTTCGGCATTGTCGACCACACTTATTAAGTGAATAAAAAGAGGGGGTTGCTATGCCATACAAATCGAAAACTGATTTACCGCATAACGTTAAGAACGTACTGCCTGCCCACGCGCAGGATATCTACAAAGAAGCCTTTAACAGCGCCTGGGATCAGTACAAAGATAAAGAGGACCGCCGGGGCGATGACAGTCGTGAGGAGACCGCACACAAGGTGGCCTGGGCGGCGGTGAAGCAGGATTACGAAAAGGGAGACGATGATAAGTGGCACAAGAAGAAATAGTCATTGCTTAGTTGGCTGTGCTTAATAGTTTGCACCGTCGGCTTTGACTTTTAAGGCGGTCGGCCTCCCGCTCTGTTGCACCCGGCGAGATTATTGCATATCGTCACCCTACTGCTTTCTAATTGAGCAGTAAAAGGACCCGGAAGGTTCATAAAGTGAGGGCAGGGATGCAGGCAGTGGCGGAGGTGCAATATGTTAACGCGTGATTTTCTTATGAAGGCCGACTGCAGAACGGCCTTTGGTGCGATCGAAGAGTCGCTTCTGTGGTCAGCCGAGCAGCGCGCAGCGTCGCTGGCTGCGACCCTGTCCTGCCGTCCGGACAACGGTCCGGTATGGCTCTTCGGCTACGGTTCCCTGATGTGGAACCCGGCGCTGGAGTATGTTGAATCGGCAACCGGGACGCTTCCGGGCTGGCATCGAGCCTTCTGTTTGCGCCTGACCGCCGGACGCGGCAGCGCCTGCCAGCCAGGCCGTATGCTTGCACTGAAAGAGGGCGGACGCACCACCGGCGTGGCCTACCGTCTGCCGGATGCGACCCTGGAAGAGGAGCTGGCGCTGCTGTGGAAGCGTGAGATGATCACTGGCTGCTATATGCCGAGCTGGTGTCGGCTGGAGCTGGATGATGGACGCACCGTTAACGCCCTGGTCTTTATTATGGATCCGCGCCATCCGCTGTTTGAGGCCGACACGCGCGCGCAGGTCATCGCCCCGCTGATTGCCGCCGCCAGCGGCCCGCTTGGCACCAACGCACAATATCTCTTCTCGCTCGATCAGGAGCTGACGCGTCTCGGCATGCAGGATGATTGTCTGAACGAGCTGGTGTCGCGGGTGCGGGCATTGCTGGATAACGAATCGCCGGAAAGCCAGCTGCGCCCCGGCTTTGCCTGAAAAAAAGCCCGGTGACAGTGCGCCACCGGGCGAAGAATGATCAGGCTGCGACGTAGCTGATGGAGTGCTCAAGCGACTGGCTGTGGCTGTCGATGAGCACCTCCCAGGTTCCGGTATAAGGCACCGTCAGCCAGGCGTTGTCTTTGTCCTGTACGCTTAAAATATCTGCCTGCGTTTTGCGTGGTGCTTTATTACTCATCAGATGAATATGACAACGCTCTGAGCAGCGCACCACGACCGTATCCCCGCCAAACAACTTCAGACTTGCTTTTACCAGTGCCATTTTTTTACCCCGTATCCGAAACAACGCTCTCCTTGCGGCTAATCCTGAGCGTGATGTTGTTCACAATTCACTCATGGCATAACACCAAAGGGGAAGGGCCGGGGTGCTGATTTTGATCAAAAAATGGCGTAAGCCTTAAACAAAAATGACAAAATGCCTGAAAGCGCGCAGCGAACATCGCTTTACGCGGCTTTCAGGCAGCGGATTAACATTAAATGCGGAAATGACCGGCGGTTTCAGCGAGGTCGCCTGCCTGACCCTGAAGGGCGCTGGCGGCGGCAGCCGACTGCACCACCAGTTCGGCGTTTTGCTGCACCATACTGTCCAGATTGAGCACCGCGCGGTTAATCTCCTGAATGCCTTTCATCTGCTCGCTGGTCGCCACGGTGATCTCCCGCATGATCCCCGACATGCTGCCAATGCTGGTGACGATCTCATTCATGCTCTGCCCGGCAAGATGCACATAGCGCGAACCGGTCGCCACGCTGTCGGTGGTAGAGTCGATCAGGCTTTTGATCTCTTTTGCCGCCTGGGCGCTGCGGCTGGCGAGATTGCGCACTTCGCCCGCCACCACGGCAAAGCCGCGCCCTTGCTCACCGGCACGCGCCGCTTCAACCGAGGCGTTCAGCGCCAGAATGTTGGTCTGGAAAGCAATGCCGTCAATCACGCTGGTGATGTCGCCAATTTTGGTCGAGGCGGCTTCGATGGACTGCATGGTGGTGATCGCCTGCGACACCACGTTGCCGCCCCGCGTCGCGGCCTCGGCAGCTTTGCCCGCCTGCTCGTTCGCCACGGCGGCAGATTCGGTGGACTGCGCCACGGAGGCGGTGATCTGCTCCACGGCGCTGGCGGTTTCACGCAGGCTGGAGGCGGCCCGCTCGGTGCGGCCAGAGAGATCCTGGTTCCCGGCGGCAATCTCCTGGGCGGCGTTCTTCACCGAGGCGCTGGCGTCGCGCAACTGCACCATCACCACCGCGAGTTTATCGCTGAAGGCGTTAAAGGCATGGGCGATCTGCGCCACCTCATCGTCACCTTTCTCCGGCAGACGCTGGGAGAGATCGTTGGTGCCGTTGGCAATGGCGTGCATCGCATCGCGAATATCTGACAGGCGCTTCAGCAGGCGGGCAATCACGAAATGCACAACCACCGCGCTGAGCAGCACCAGCACAACCAGCGACAGGGAGGAGGCTTTCAACAGGGTACGCATACCTGTCGTCGCATCATCGCTGTCAAGCGCGACAATCAGCTGCCACTGGGTACCAGCAATCGGGGTTGCGGAGAAGGTTTTCGCCACGCCGTTGTACTCCCCCTCGGCGCTGTTGCCATTCTTTAGCGCAGCCAGATCGACGCCGCTGATGACCGCTTTAAAGGGCTTTAAGGTCAGCTCGGGATCGCTGGCGGCAATGACCGAACCCTCGCTGTCAACCAGCAGCCCGCTGCTGGCTGGCGTCGGATGGATGCCGCGCACGTTGGCGATCACGCTGTCCATCGCCACATCGCCCGCCAGCACCGCTTTCAGCTCGCCGTTCTCTTTCACCGGCACGGCGAAAGTGACCACCAGCTTTTTGGTGCCGGTATCCACATACGGGACGGTGACGATGGCGCGATCCTCTCTCACCGCCTGCTGATACCACGGACGCACCGTTGGATCGTAGTCGGCAGGTACCCCTTCAGGATTGGAAAACTTCGCGGTTTTGCTGGCGTAGCCGGCATAGACGTTGATAAACCCGCCCGCCTGCGCCAGCTGTTTAAACATCGGTACCGGATCGTCGGTCAGGACGACGTTCTGCAGGGAGTTGATCATCAGCGTCTTGCTGCTGACCCAGTCGGCAATCGCCATGCTGTGGCTGGCGCTGGTGCTGGCCAGTATCGAACGTTGGGACTGTTGATTATCCTGACGCGTGACCTGGAAATTAATCACGGTATTCAGTAAAAGCGCGGCGATCAGACATCCGACCGTCGCCGCAATAATACGAGCGCGAATTGACCTGAACATAATGAAATACCTGCTGTGTTGTTGTAAAAAGCCTATCGGCATCGGGCAGGCAAACTTGAAGCTGGAACCGCGCTCATAAGAAAAAAATATTTTTGTTAATGCATTATTAAAAAGTTAATAGTTTATCCGCGGATAGCGTCCACTGCGCCAGCTCCACCAGGGTGCCAATCTCCACCCCGTCGATCAGCGGCAGGGCGCTGATACCGCGGCCATCGGCGCAGGTTTTGCACAGCTTCACCGGCACGTTCTGCGCCGTCAGGATCTCCAGCATCTGCTGGATATTGTAGCCCTCCGCCGGTTTTTGCCCCCGCAGTCCGGCTGTGACCGCGTCGGACATCAAAAACAGGCGCAGATCCAGGTCGCTCTCCTGCTCGCGTAAGGCAATCGCCAGTCGCAGGCTGTTGAACAGCGATTCGCTGCCATAGGCCGCACCGTTAGCGACAATCACAATCTTCTGCATGTTGACTCCTGAATAATGAAAAGGCATGAAAATTGCTTCTCTCTTCGGCAGACACTGACCCGGGAGAGTAAGCATGACGATAAACAGAGGCCGTCCACCCGGCGCCACGGAATGGTTCCAGCAGGCCAGGCTGCTGCGTAAACAGCAGCTGTGCAAGCTGGCACAACTGGGCACGCTGGTGAGCCGGATCAGCCATCTTGCGCACATGCTACAGTGCGAGCGGGGCGCCTCCAACATCTGGCTCTGTTCCGAAGGGGCGCTCTATGCCCTGGAGTGTAAAGCCAGCCGCGCGCTGGTAGACGAGCATGTGCAGGCGCTGCATCAGGCGCTCGGCTCGCCGGTGATGGCCAGCGGTGCCCTGTGCGAGCGGGTGGCCAACGCCCTGCAAAGTCTGGAGCAGCTTCCCGCGCTGCGTGAGGCCATTACGGCTTGCGCGCTGCCCGCTACGGCGGCGATGGAGCGTTATAGCCGTATGCTGCGAAACCTGCTCAGTATTGTGCCGCAACTCAATGACAGCATTGATAACCCGCAAATCGCGGGCAGATTTGTTGCGCTCTACAGCCTGATGCAGGGCAAAGAGCTGGTGGGGCAGGAGCGGGCGCTGGGAGCGATTGGCTTTACCCAGGGCTTTTTCAGCGATGAGATGCGCCAGACGCTGGTAGACAGAATCGACGGCCAGCAAACCTGTTTCGAGGTCTTCCTCTCCCTGACCCCTCCCAGCCTGCACGATCCTTTCAACCTCAGCGTACCGGGGGCGGAGGTCGAACAGCTGCGGCGGCTGGCCTGTACCCGGCAACCCGCCGCGGATCAGGGGGTGCTGGCGCTGCACTGGTTCTCGCTGCAAACCGAACGCCTCGAACATCTGCGCACCCTGGAGGAGATGCAGATCGCCGATCTGATGCTGGCGGTGGAGTCGCTGATTAGCCAGGCTGACGACGAGCCGCCCGCAGAGCCGCAGACGGCGGAGCCGCTGGCCCTCTATCCGCAAAAACCGCTGCTGCCGCTGGTGCGCCAGCAGGCGCAGGAGATCGAGCAGCTCTCACGCCAGCTGGCCTCGATGCGCGACACGCTGGAGGAGCGCAAGGTGATCGACAAGGCCAAAAGCGTGTTGATGACCCATCAGCAGATGAGTGAGGAGCAGGCCTGGTGCCAGCTGCGCAAGATGGCGATGGATAAAAATCAACGGATGGTGGATATCGCCCGCGCGTTGCTGACGGTCAAAGCCCTGTGGCAGCAGTAAATGCACCCCGGATGGGCAACGCCTGCATGGTTGAGGTGCGTTCTCGCTGTCGGCAGGCAGAAAAACCCCGTTATTTAAGCCTTTAAAACCTGGCATCACCCTTGCATTAATCAACATAACAATTCTGACGACGCGCCAACGGCGGTGTGTCGTTTTTGAGGATAAAGGCGTCCTGCGGTGCTTCGGCACTGCCGGGCGCTTTTTTTTGCCATTTTTTCAGGAGTGAGCATGGTGGAATGGACAAGACGGCGTTTTTTACATGCCAGTGCGCTGGCGGGCGGGACGCTGATGGTGCCGGGATTGATGCAGAGCGCATGGGCCGCGGGCTCCGATAAACCGGAGCTGGAGACGGTGCGCGTCGGCTTTATCCCGCTGACCGACTGCGCGCCGCTGGCGATCGCGGCCTGGAAAGGGTTCGATAAGAAATATGGCTTCACCCTGGTGCCGAGCAAAGAGGCGAGCTGGGCGGCGGTGCGCGACAAGCTGGTGGCCGGGGAGCTGGACGCAGCGCACATTCTCTATGGCCTGCTGTATGGCCTGGAGTTGGGGATCGCCGGTAAACCTAAACCGATGGCCAACCTGATGACCCTCAACCGGAACGGGCAGGCGATCACCCTGTCGAGCGATCTGGCTCAGCAGGGCGTGCGCGACGTCGAGGGGCTGAAGAAGCTCATCGCCCGGGAGGCACCGGGTACCTACACCTTCGCCCACACCTTTCCCACCGGCACCCATGCCATGTGGCTCTACTACTGGCTGGCGAGCGCAGGCATCAACCCCTTCGACGACGTGCGCACCGTGGTGGTGCCGCCGCCGCAGATGGTGATGAACATGCGCATCGGCAATATGGTTGGCTTCTGCGTCGGCGAGCCGTGGAACGCCCGCGCTATTAACGATCGCATCGGCTTTACCGCCGCCACCTCCCAGTCCATCTGGCCGGAACATCCGGAAAAAGTGCTCGGCACCCGCCACGAGTGGGTAGAGCAATATCCGAACACGGCCCGGGCGCTGGTCAGCGCCCTGCTGGAGGCCCAGCGCTGGATCGACGCCTCACCGCAGAACAAAGAGGAGACCGCGCAGCTGCTGGCCCGGCGCGCCTGGCTCAACACCAAAGAGCAGTACCTCACTGGCCGGATGCTGGGCGAATACGACAGCGGAACCGGCAACCGCTGGCAGGATGCCAACCCGATCCGCTTCTTTGAGGAGGGGGCGGTGAGCTACCCGTGGCACTCCGACGGAATGTGGTTCCTGACCCAGTTCCGCCGCTGGGGACTGCTGAAAACCGACCCGGATTACGCCGCTATCGCCCAGCGCATCAACCGCACCGACATCTGGCAGGAGGCCGCCACTGCCGTGGGCGGCATTCGCGCACCTTCATCGCCGCTGCGCACCAGCACCTTAATGGACGGCACCGTCTGGGACGGCACCGATCCGAAGGGTTACGCCAACCGTTTCGCCATTCACCGTACAGGGGCCTGATATGAAAAACGTCAACATTAAAGCCGCACCCGCCATACCCGCCGAGCCGGTCAGCGGGGAAGTGATCGCCCTGCCGCCGGTGCAGGTCCGCCGCCGTACTCCGGGGTTTGCCCGCCGGACCAACGATCTGCTCCAGCGCATCATTCCGGCGCTGCTTGGCCTGGGATTACTGGTGATCGCCTGGCAACTGGCGGCTATCAACAGCAAAGGGTTCCCGACGCCGCTCAGCACCCTGGACTCGGCCATCACGCTGTTTGCCGATCCGTTCTACCGCGATGGCCCCAATGACATGGGAGTGGGTTGGAACGTGCTGGCCTCGTTGCAGCGTGTCGCTATCGGCTTTGGCCTGGCAGCGATCGTCGGCATCCCGCTGGGCTTTATGATTGGCCGGTTTACCTTTATGTCCCGCATGTTCACCCCGCTGATTGCGCTGCTGCGCCCGGTCAGCCCGCTGGCATGGCTGCCCATCGGCCTGCTGCTGTTCCAGAAGGCGGAGCCTGCCTCCAGCTGGACCATTTTTATCTGCTCGATCTGGCCGATGATCATCAACACCGCCGAAGGGGTGCGCCGTATCCCGGAAGATTACCTCAACGTGGCGCGGGTGTTGCAGCTCTCCGAGTGGACGGTGATGCGCCGCATTCTCTTCCCGGCCGTGCTGCCTGCGGTGCTGACCGGGGTGCGGCTCTCCATAGGTATCGCCTGGCTGGTGATCGTCGCCGCCGAGATGCTCACCGGGGGGCTGGGGATCGGCTTCTGGATCTGGAACGAGTGGAACAACCTCAACGTCGAAAACATTCTCATCGCCATCGTCATTATCGGCGTGGTGGGTTTGCTGCTGGAGCAGGGGCTGATGCTCATCGCCCGCCGTTTCAGCTGGCAGGAAAAATAAGGAGCACATGATGAAACCTCTCATTCAGGTCCAGGCCGTCAGCCAGCGTTTTTCCACCGCCAGCGGCGAGTTTCTGGCGCTGCAGAACGTCTCTTTTGATATTCACGAAGGGGAGACCATCAGCCTGATCGGCCACTCCGGCTGCGGCAAATCGACGCTGCTGAACCTGATCGCCGGCATCACCCTGCCGACGGAAGGTGGGCTTCTCTGCGATAACCGCGAGATCGCCGGGCCAGGGCCGGAGCGGGCGGTGGTGTTCCAGAACCACTCCCTGCTGCCGTGGCTCACCTGCTTCGACAACGTAGCGCTGGCGGTGGATCAGGTGTTCCGCCGCAGCATGAGCAAAGCCGAGCGGCGGGAGTGGATCGAACACAACCTCGAGCGGGTGCAGATGGGGCACGCCATCCACAAGCGGCCGGGGGAGATTTCCGGCGGCATGAAGCAGCGGGTGGGGATTGCCCGCGCCCTGGCGATGAAGCCAAAAGTGCTGCTGATGGATGAGCCGTTCGGCGCCCTCGATGCTCTGACTCGTGCCCATCTGCAGGATTCGGTGATGCACATTCAGCAGGAGCTGAACACCACCATCGTGCTGATCACCCATGACGTGGACGAAGCGGTGCTGCTCTCGGATCGGGTGCTGATGATGACCAACGGCCCGGCGGCAACGGTAGGCGAGATCCTGCGCGTTGACCTGCCGCGCCCGCGCAACCGGGTGCAGCTGGCGGAGGAGAGCCGCTATCACCATATGCGCCAGCAGATCCTGCACTTCCTCTATGAAAAACAGCCGAAAGCGGCCTGAGGAGCATAACCATGCGCCTGGTCATCATTGGAAACGGACTGGCGGCAACGCGGCTGGTTGAGTCATTGACCGAGCGCGCGCCAGGCCGCTTTGAGATCACCCTCATCGGCGAGGAGCGCGTACACGCCTACAACCGCATACAGCTTTCGCCGGTGCTGGGGGGCGAGAAAGAGGCGGCGGCGACACAGCTTCATGATGAGAGCTGGTATCGGACGCGCGGCATCACCGTGGTGTGCGGCGAGCGGGTGCGGGCAGTGGATATCAGCGCCCAAACGCTGCGTACTTACAGCCGACAGTTCGTATGGGATGAACTGGTCTTTGCCACCGGTTCCCGGCCGTTTGTGCCGCCCATCCCCGGCAGCCATCTGCCCCACGTCTTCACTTTTCGCACCCTGGAGGATGTGAACGCCATTCTGGCGACGCCCGGCCCGGCGGTGGTGCTGGGGGGCGGGGTACTCGGCGTGGAAGCCGCCGCAGCATTAAGACAGCAAGGTGACAATGTCACGTTAGTCCATCGCGGTCCGTGGCTGATGGAGCAGCAGCTCGACCAGCAGGCGGGTCTGCTGCTGGAGCAGGCGCTCGGCGAGCGAGGTATCGGCTGTGAGCTGAACGCCGGGTTGTCGCAGATCGCCCCTGACAGCGTCACCCTCAGCGACGGACGCACCCTGGCCGCCACCCGGGTGGTACTGGCGACGGGCGTGTTGCCCAACATCGCCCTGGCGCAGGCAAGCCGCGTGCCGTGCGGCCGGGGGATCCTGGTGGATAACCAGATGCGCACCGCAATGGAGGGCATCAGCGCCATCGGCGAGTGCTGTGAATTAAACGGCGAGACCTGGGGGCTGGTGGCGCCGTGCCTCGCCCAGGCGGAGATCCTCGCCGCCCGTCTCGCCGGGGAGTGCGTCGCACCCTTTACCCCCACCCAAAACGGCATGCGCCTGAAGGTGACCGGTATTGAGCTGTTCAGCGCTGGCGAGGTTATCGCGCAGGAAAAAGATGCGGTGTGGACCAGCTGGGACCCGCTGACCCGCCACTACCGCCGTCTACTGGTTCGCAACGGCACGCTGGCAGGCGTGCTGCTGATGGGGGAGTGTCGCAGCGCGGCCACCCTCACCGATTTACTGGCAACGTCAGAACCCGCTCAGGCGGACTGGCTGTTCGATCGATTCACTACGCAGCCGCAGGTTGCAGGACAGAACGCTATGACAAAACCTACTCTGGTTGTGGTTGGGCACGGTATGGTCGGCCACCATTTTCTTGAAGACTGCGTCAATCGCGGTTTGCATCAGCAGTATCAGATTGTGGTCTTCGGCGAAGAGCGCTATGCCGCCTACGATCGCGTCCATCTGTCGGAATATTTTGCCGGACGCAGCGCCGACTCGCTGTCGATGGTGGCCGGAGATTTCTTTGCCGATAACGGCATTGAGCTGCGCCTCTCCCAGCCGGTGGTCGCCATCGATCGCGACGCCCGGGTGATTCGCACGGGATCAGGGCATGAAACACACTGGGACAAGCTGGTGCTGGCGACCGGTTCGTACCCCTTTGTACCGCCGGTGCCGGGCCGGGATCTGCCGGGCTGTTTTGTCTACCGTACTCTCGACGACCTGGATAACATCGCCGCCCATGCAAAAAATTCGCGCACCGGGGTGGTGATTGGCGGCGGCCTGCTGGGGCTGGAGGCCGCCAACGCCCTGAAACAGCTTGGGCTGGATACGCACGTGGTGGAGTTTGCCCCGAACCTGATGGCGGTGCAGCTTGATAACGACGGCGCCGCGATGCTGCGCCGTAAAATTGAAGCCCTCGGCGTGGGGGTGCATACCAGTAAGGCCACCACCGAAATCGCAGAAACCGACAGCGGGATGGTACTGCGCTTTGCCGACGGCAGCGAGCTGGCGACCGACATGGTGGTCTTCTCCGCCGGGATCCGCCCGCAGGATGCGCTGGCCCGGAGTTGCGGCCTGGTGCTGGGCGAACGCGGGGGGATTGCCATCGACAACCAGTGCCGCACCTCGGATAGCGATGTTTTTGCTATCGGCGAATGCGCCCTCTGGGAGGGAAAAATCTACGGTCTGGTGGCGCCCGGCTACCAGATGGCGCGGGTGGCCTCCGCCGCGCTGGCGGATGAAGAAAACGCGTTTATGGGTGCGGACATGAGCACCAAGCTGAAACTGTTAGGCGTAGATGTCGCGTCGTTCGGCGATGCCCATGGCCGCACCGCAGGGGCGCAGAGCTACCAGTGGACTCACGGCCCGCAGCAGATCTACAAGAAGATCGTGGTCAGTGCCGACAATAAAACCCTGCTTGGCGGCGTGCTGGTTGGGGATGCCAGCGAATATGCCACCCTGGTGCAGATGATGCTTAACGACATCCGCCTGCCCAACGATCCAGAAACCCTGATCCTGCCTGCGGTGGCGGGCAGCGCCCCGAAAGCGCTGGGCGTGGCGGCTCTGCCGGAGAGCGCGCAGATCTGCTCCTGCCACAACGTCAGCAAAGGCGACATCTGCCAGGCGGTGAGCAGCGGTGCCACCGACATCGGGGCGGTGAAACAGTGCACCAAAGCGGCCACCGGCTGCGGCGGGTGCAGCGCCCTGGTGAAACAGGTGATGGAGTTCCAGCTGGCGGCCCAGGGCGTGGAGGTGAAAAAGGACATCTGCGAGCACTTCGCGTACTCGCGTCAGGAGATCTACCACCTGGTGCGCGTCAACCGCATCCACACCTTTGATCAGCTTATCAGCCGCTACGGCCAGGGGCACGGGTGCGAGATCTGTAAGCCGCTGGTGGGATCGGTGCTGGCCTCCTGCTGGAACGAATATCTGCTGAAACCGGCCCATCTGCCCCTGCAGGACACCAACGACCGCTACTTCGCCAATATCCAGAAAGATGGCACCTACTCCATTGTGCCGCGCATGGCCGCCGGGGAGGTCACCGCCGACGGGCTTATCGCCATCGGCCAGATCGCCAAACGCTACCAGCTCTACAGCAAAATTACCGGCGGGCAGCGTATCGACCTGTTTGGCGCCCGGCTGGAGCAGCTCCCGGAGATCTGGCAGCAGCTGATCGACGCCGGGTTTGAAACCGGCCACGCCTACGGCAAATCCCTGCGCACGGTAAAATCCTGCGTCGGCTCCACCTGGTGCCGCTACGGCGTGCAGGACTCCACCGGGCTGGCGGTGACGCTGGAGAACCGTTACAAGGGGTTGCGCGCCCCGCATAAGATCAAGATGGCCGTTTCCGGCTGCACCCGCGAGTGCGCCGAAGCCCAGAGCAAGGATGTGGGGGTGATCGCCACCGACAAGGGGTGGAACCTCTATCTGTGCGGTAACGGCGGGATGAAGCCGCGCCACGCGGATCTGTTCGCCAGCGATCTCGACGACGCCACGCTCCTGCGCTACGTCGACCGCTTCCTGATGTTCTATATCCGCACCGCCGATCGCCTGCAGCGCACCAGCACCTGGCGGGATAACCTCGAGGGTGGGCTGGCGTACCTGCGCGAGGTGATCATCGACGACAGCCTCGGCATTGCCGCCGAGCTGGAGCAGGAGATGCAGCGGGTGGTGGATACCTATCAGTGCGAATGGCAGACCACCCTGCAGGACCCGGGCCGTCTGGCGCAGTTCCGCACTCTCGACGCCGTGCCAGCATCCGCAAAACGCTGGCAGGATATCTGTACCCTGGACGAGATCCCGGAACAGGCGGGCATTGGCGCGCGTCTGGGTACGCAGCCCATCGCGCTGTTCCGCTTTGGCAAGGCGATTTATGCCCTGGAGGATCGCGAGCCGGGCGGCAGCGCCAGCGTATTGTCGCGCGGCATTCTCGGCGATGCCGGGGGCGAGCCGGTGGTGATCTCGCCCCTGTATAAAACGCGGATCCGCCTGCGCGACGGGCGCCATGTTGAAACCGGCGAAGTGGCGGTGCGCGCCTGGCCGGTCAGAGTCGATGGCGACCGGGTGCAGGTGGGCAGTGAAGAGCTGGTGATGCGCGCGGAGGCCTCATGACGGAAACCCAAACGACCTGTCCTTACTGCGGCGTGGGCTGCGGGTTGATCGCCCGCGTCGAAAAGGGCGAGGTAAGCGTGCGCGGTGACGACAGCCATCCGGCCAACTTCGGACGGCTGTGCGTTAAAGGCTCGGCGTTGGGGGAGACCACCGGTTTAGCGGGCCGCCTGCTGCACCCGGAGGTGGACAACCAGCCGGTGAGCTGGGAGCAGGCGCTGGATACCGCGGGTGCGCGGCTGCGGGAGATTATTGAGCAACATGGGCCGCAGGCGGTGGCCTTTTATGCCTCCGGCCAGCTGCTGACGGAGGATTACTACGCCGCCAACAAGCTGATGAAAGGCTTTATCGGGGCGGCCAATATCGACACCAACTCCCGGCTCTGCATGTCCTCGGCGGTGGTGGGCTACAAGCGCGCCTTTGGCGAAGATGTGGTGCCGTGCAGCTACGAAGACATCGAGCAGACCGATCTGGTGGTGCTGGTGGGATCTAATGCCGCCTGGACGCACCCGGTGCTCTATCAGCGCCTGGTACAGGCGAAAAGCGTCAATCCGGCGCTGAAGGTGGTGGTGATCGACCCGCGACGCACCGCGACCTGTGACATTGCCGATCTGCATCTGGCCCTGACGCCGGGCAGCGACGCCGGGCTGTTCGTGGGGCTGCTCAACGCGGTCGACCCCGGCCAGGCCAGTGACTGGCCGGCTGAGCGGGTGGCCGAATTTTGCGGCCTGCCGCCCGACGATGTCGCCGCCTTTTACGCCTGGTTTAATGCTGCCCCGCGCGCAGTGACGCTCTATACCATGGGGATCAACCAGTCCACCAGCGGCAGCGACAAGTGCAATGCCATAATCAACGTCCATCTGGCGAGCGGCAAAATCGGGCGCGAAGGCTGCGGACCCTTTTCGCTGACCGGTCAGCCCAATGCGATGGGCGGGCGCGAGGTGGGCGGGCTGGCGAATCAGCTGGCGGCGCACATGAATTTCACGCCGGACGATTTAAGCCGCGTGGCCCGCTTCTGGGGGACGGAGCGGCTGGCGCAGACGCCGGGACTGATGGCGGTGGAGCTGTTTGAGGCCATCGCCCGCGGTGACGTGAAGGCGGTGTGGATCATGGGTACTAACCCGGCAGTTTCCCTTCCGGACAGCCATGCGGTCTGCCAGGCGCTGGCGGCCTGTCCGCTGGTGATGGTCTCCGAAGTGATGCGCGACACCGATACCAGCCGCTTCGCCCACATCCGTTTTCCGGCGCTCGGCTGGGGAGAGAAAGAGGGGACGGTGACCAACTCCGAACGCCGCATCTCCCGTCAGCGCGCCTTTTTGCCCGCGCCCGGCGAGGCGAAACCCGACTGGTGGATCATCGGCCGTATCGCGCAGAGGCTGGGCCATGGCGCGGCCTTCTCCTGGGATCATCCTCACGCCATCTTTACCGAACACGCCGCCCTGACCGCCTTTGAGAACCATGGCGAACGGCAGCTTAACCTCGCGGCCCTGACGCAGTTGACCCGCGCGCAGTGGGATGGGCTGACGCCCTGGCAGTGGCCCGTCAACCGGGAAGTATTCACCCGTGCGCACCGGGTGCCGGTCAACCCGCAGACGCATGGCGCTACGCCGAATCTGCTCTATCCCTTTACCCTCAACAGCGGACGCATGCGCGATCAGTGGCACACCATGACCCGCACCGGCTATGTGCCGCGCCTGATGCAGCACCGCGATGAACCGACCGTGGAGATCTCGCCGCAGGATGCCGCCCGGCTGGGGATGCAGGATGGACAACTGGCACGCATCAGCGCCCCGCGCGGGCTGATGGTGGTCCGGGCGCGGATCAATGACGGGCAGCGCCCCGGGGAGCTGTTTGTCCCGATGCACTGGAACAGCTGTTTTTCACGCCAGGGCAAAGTGAATGCCCTGGTAGAAGGGCGCTGCGATCCCCACTCCGGCCAGCCGGAGAGCAAACAGACTGCGGTGCGACTCATGCCGTGGCAGCCTGCCTGGCAGGGGGAGCTTTACAGCCGGGAGGAACTGACCCTGCCGACACACGTCCACTGGTGGCGCAAGGCGGCAAAGGGGGTGTCGCGCCTGACCCTGGCGGGGGACAAGCCGCTGCTGGAGTGGCTGCTGGCACACTGCGCCGGCCAGGGCTGGCAGCTGCAAATCGCGCAGACGGGCGAGCGCAGCAGCCTGCTGGCCTGGCATCAGGGAGCATTAATGCTCGGCTTCTGGCAGGATGTTGCTTTGCCAGGGCTGGCGCATACTTTTATCGAAGCCGCGTTTCACGCCGCGCCGGTCGCGCTGGCGGAGCGTCACGCCCTGCTTGACGGGCAGGATCCTGGCGAGCGCAGCGATCCGGGGCGCATCATCTGTAGCTGCTTTGGCGTCGGCGAAAACGCTATCCGCAAGGCCATTGCGGGGGGATGCGACTCTGCGGCGGCGCTGGGGGCAAAATTACGCTGCGGCACCAACTGCGGCTCCTGTGTGCCGGAGCTGAAAGCGATGCTTTCTGTGAGGGTGTAAACGCCTGGTGGCGCTGCGCTTATCAGGCCCAAAGGATGCGTAGGCCGGGTAAGCGCAGCGCCACCCGGCAATCAGGCTTCAGGATATTCCTGAAATTTCCCTTAGGGCTGAAATTTTTTCTCAGGCACGCTAAGGTGTTAACTCCGTTTTCTCTCAACACAGGCACCCTTACACGACGGTGATGGTTGTTTCCCCCCGTATTCGTTCGCTGTTTCTTCTCCTCTGTTATGCCGGAGCCGTTCACGCTGCCCCGAATTCGTTTATCCATCAGGCGCAAAATCCGTTCGATAATAATGGCGACAGCCTGCCGGACTTAGGCATGGCGACCCCGACGGGGGAAAGCGAAAAGCATCTGGCGGAGATGGCGAAAGCGTTCGGCGAAGCCAGCATGACCGACAACGGCCTGACCACCGAGGAGCAGGCCCGGCAGTTTGCCCTGGGCCAGGTGCGGGACGCCGTCAGCCAGGAGGTGAACCAGCACATTGAGTCCTGGCTTTCGCCGTGGGGCAATGCCAGCGTCGATCTGCTGGTCAATGACGAGGGGCGCTTCACCGGCAGCAAGGGGAGCTGGTTTATACCCTGGCAGGATAACAACCACTACCTCACCTGGAGTCAGCTCGGCCTGACCCAGCAGGAGGACGGCCTGGTGAGCAATGCGGGCATCGGCCAGCGCTGGGTGGCGGGCAAATGGCTGCTGGGTTACAACACCTTTTATGACAATCTGCTCGATGAAAATCTCCAGCGCGCCGGGCTCGGCGCCGAAGCCTGGGGCGAATACCTGCGCCTGTCGGCCAACTACTATCAGCCGTTTGCCAGCTGGCGTGACAGCTCGGAGGTGCAGGAGCAGCGCATGGCGCGCGGGTACGATATCAGCGCCAACGCCAGGCTGCCCTTTTATCATCACCTCAACACCAGCATCAGCTTTGAACAATATTTTGGCGACAGCGTGGATCTGTTTCACACCGGCACCGGGTATCACAATCCGCTGGCGGTCAACCTCGGGTTGAACTACACCCCGGTGCCGCTGGTGACCCTTTCCGCCGGGCATAAGCAGGGGGAGAGTGGGGTGAGCCAGAACAACCTTGGCCTGAAGCTCAACTACCGCTTCGGGGTGCCGCTGAAAAAACAACTCTCCGCCAGCGAAGTGGCTGAAAGCCGCTCCCTGCGGGGTAGCCGCTACGATCCGCCTGAGCGTCAGAACCTGCCGGTGCTGGAGTTCCGCCAGCGTAAAACGCTCTCGGTGTGGCTGGCGACGCCGCCGTGGGATCTTAAGCCTGGCGAAACGGTCATGCTGAAGCTGGATATTCGCAGCCGACACGGGGTGCGTTCCCTGCACTGGCAGGGCGATACGCAGGCGCTGAGCCTGACCTCACCGGCGAAGGCCAGTGACAGCGAAGGCTGGAGTATTATCCTGCCGGCGTGGGACAGCAGTGAGGGGGCGAGCAACCGCTGGCGGCTGTCGGTGGTGGTGGAAGATGAAGCGGGGCAGCGTGTCTCTTCCAATGAGATCACGCTTGCCCTGACGGAGCCGCTACTGGCGCTGCCAGAGGAGGATCCGCGCTGGACGCTGCTGCCGGAGGAGTAAACTCAGAAAATGCGCTCCTGGTGTACCCAGACCGCCGCTTCCACCCGTGACTTCAGCTTCATCTTCTTCAGCATATGCTTCACATGGACTTTGACCGTGCTTTCGGTGATGTCCAGACGGCGGGCGATCATCTTGTTTGGCAATCCCTGGGCAATGAGCTTGAGGATATCGCGCTCGCGCGGGGTCAACTGGCTGACGTCGCGATCGGAGGTGGCACGGTTGGCGCGCAGGCTGGCCGCCAGTACCGGGGTCAACGCTTCGCTCAGCACCATGTCGCCAGCCGCCGCCTGTTGCAGCGATTTCAGCAGATCTTCCGGCTCCATGTCTTTCAGCAGGTAGCCGTCGGCGCCACGTTTCAGGGCGGTGACCACATCCTCTTCATGGTTGGAGACGCTGAAGACCACCACGCGCCCGGAGAGCGATTTTTCGCGCAGCTTATCCAGGGTTTCGAGGCCGTTCATGCCGGGCATATTCAGGTCGAGCAGGATCAAGTCAGGATCGAGGGCCTCGGCCAGTTCAATGCCCTGTTCCCCGTTGCTGGCTTCGCCCACGACGGTGATATCCGACGCCATGCTGATAAGTTGTTTAACACCGGTGCGCAGCATCGGATGGTCGTCGATCAACAGGATTGTAGCGGGCTCCTGATTAGACATGATGTTCTCCTTGAGCAGTGAAAAGAGGCTTTTCGGGAATAAAGGTGACGATAACGTCCGTTCCGCCCGATTCGCTCCGGCGGACCTGACAATCTCCGCGCAGGCTTTGCGCGCGGTCTCGCATAATAATCAGACCATAGTGGTTACTGCGTTCGGCGTTTTCCGGGATCCCGCAGCCGTTGTCACGCACCACCAGCCTGACCTGGTTTTCGTGCTGGCTCACGGTGAGCGAGACCGCCGTCGCCCCGGCGTGTTTCAGGGCGTTGCTTAACGCCTCCCGGGCGATCTGCAGCAGATGAATAGCCTGATGAGAGGGCACGAAACGGGGTGGTAGCTGATAGTCCAGCGAGACGGTGAAGCCGAGCCGGGCGCTAAACTCCTGACAGCTGGCCTCCAGGGCAGGCCGCAGGCCGGGCTCCGTCAATTGCAGGCGGAAGGTGGTCAGCAGTTCACGCAATTGTATCCAGGAGGTGTTCAGCTCGTTGCGGATCTGGCTCAGAAGCTGCTTGCTGCTCTCCGGCAGATCCGTGTCCTGCATCTGTAGACAGCTGACCTGCATCTTCATGCAGGAGAGGGACTGGGCGATAGAGTCATGCAGTTCGCGGGCAATGGTGGCGCGCTCTTCCATCACAATCAACTGCTGCTGTTTTTCCTGATGACGGTCGAGGGCTAACGTCGCGGTCAGCTGCTCCACCAGCGTATCGACCAGCTGCTGCTGATCGTGGCTGAGATGACGTCCGGCGGGCAGCGTTGCCAGTAAGATGCCATATTGCGTCAGGTTATCTGCCAGGCGCCACTTCAGGGTTGTCCCGCTGGTGGTCAGCGGCGACAGGCCGCGCGGGCAGAGGTGGCAGCCAATTTCATCGCAGCTGGCATCCGACTGACAGGTAAATTCCTGATGATTCTCTTCATCTTCCAGGTCGTATACGCGCAGTTCGATGTCGTGCAGCTGGGTCAGATTCTGCAGGCCGTTAAGCACCGGCGAGAGGCGCTCGCACAGCGGCACCTGGGAGTGCAGGCGGCGGTTGGCCTGCCAGAGGAAGGAGAGGATCTCGTTTTTCTGCTCCAGCCCGGCGGTTTTTTCACGCACGCGCTGCTCCAGCACCGCATAACTCTCGGCCAGCTCGCCGGACATGGTGTTCAGCGCCTCGCCGAGCATCGCCATCTCATTGCGTCCGTTGATGTGGGCGCGCTGGGTAAAATCACGCTGGGTCACGGCGCGGGCCATCGCCAGCAGCTGGCGCCAGGGGTGCAACAGCCGGGCGCGCAGCCAGAGGATGGTGAAGACCAGCAGCAACCCCATGAAGACCGCCATCAGTTGCTGCAACAATACTACCCGGCCGATACGCAGCTCGGTGCTGTGATCGAACGCCGAAACCAGAGTATCCAGACGGCTGACAAAGCCGGAGACATCCTGGGCTACCGCATCCGGATTACGCGCCTGTCGCAGCCCGGGCATTAACTGGGTATGCCAGTAAGTCTGCAGGGCCTTCAACTGCGCCTGCTGACGATCGCGGCGGGCGGCAATTTCCAGTTCGGGGCTGAACGCCGTTGCTTCCATTTCGTCGAGTAACGCCTGGTCTTTGGCTTCCAGTGGGATGGCCGCCAGCAGGCGATAACTCTGCATACGCAGTGAACCGGCCTTATTAATGGCGTGCGCGCTGCCCTGAACGCCCTGAACCAGCCAGCCGGAGATCGCCATCCCTGTCACCCCGATCCCGGTAGACAGCATGACAATCAGCACCAGTTGGTTAACCAGCGTGAGTGGTGAAAAACAGCGTTTAAACATAGGGCAGTCTGGCTCCTGACAATGCCTGGACTCGGCAAGAACTCTATTCTCAGGCAACCCCTGGAGTATACCCATACCCCAAAAGGATTACCTACTAATTGCCATTGGAGGGGTGAATGGGAGGAGAGGGGTAAGCGGGGGGAGCAGTACCGTGAAAAACCACACCTTTTTCACTGAAAAGCGCTACTCACTTTGGAGGATAGCGATTTTCAGGCCATAAAATTGCCCACCTTCCCATTGATTTATATCAACTTCCTGTCGGCTTAAAACCCTGATCTTTGTGGCAACTTTTAAGAATCAGAGGTGTCTATGAGTCACTCTACTACCCCCGAAAGGGATTCTGGCGCAGTCATTACCGAGTGGCGTCCGGAAGATCCGGCGTTCTGGCAACAGCGCGGCAAACGTGTAGCAAGTCGTAATCTGTGGATTTCCGTTCCCTGTCTGCTGCTGGCGTTCTGCGTCTGGATGCTGTTCAGCGCCGTCGCCGTTAACCTGCCGAAAGTGGGCTTCACGTTTACCACCGATCAGCTGTTTATGTTAACCGCGCTGCCTGCGCTCTCCGGCGCACTGCTGCGTGTCCCTTATGCCTTTATGGTACCGGTGTTCGGCGGACGCCGCTGGACCGCGTTCAGTACCGGCATCATGATCATTCCGTGCGTCTGGCTCGGCTTTGCGGTACAGGATACCTCTACACCGTTTAGCACCTTCGTGATCATCTCTCTGCTGTGCGGCTTTGCAGGGGCAAACTTTGCCTCCAGCATGGCGAACATCAGCTTCTTCTTCCCGAAACAGAAGCAGGGCGGGGCGCTGGGGATCAACGGCGGCCTGGGCAACATGGGCGTCAGCGTAATGCAGCTGATTGCGCCGCTGGCGATCTCGGTCTCTATCTTTGCGGCCTTTGGTGGCGCAGGCGTGGAGCAGGCTGATGGCTCGTACCTGTTCCTGCAGAATGCGGCGTGGATCTGGGTACCGTTCCTGGTGGTCTTTACCCTGGCCGCATGGTTTGGCATGAACGACCTGGCGGCATCGAAAGCGTCGCTCAGCGAACAGCTGCCGGTGCTGAAGCGCGCCCACCTGTGGATCATGGCGCTGCTCTATCTGGCAACGTTCGGCTCCTTTATCGGCTTCTCTGCCGGGTTTGCGATGCTGTCCAAAACCCAGTTCCCGGATGTGCAGATCCTGCACTACGCCTTCTTCGGGCCGTTTATTGGTGCCCTGGCACGCTCTACCGGCGGGATGATCTCTGACCGTCTGGGCGGCACCCGCGTCACGCTGGTGAACTTTGTGGTGATGGCTATCTTCTGTGCCCTGCTGTTTATGACCCTGCCGGTAAACGGCGTGGGCGGCAACTTCGGCGCCTTCTTCGCGGTCTTTATGGTGCTGTTCCTGACCGCCGGGCTGGGGAGTGCTTCCACCTTCCAGATGATTTCGGTGATCTTCCGTAAACTGACGATGGATCGCGTTAAAGCGCAGGGCGGCACTGAGCAGCAGGCGATGCGTGAGGCGGCTACTGACACCGCAGCCGCACTGGGCTTTATCTCAGCGATCGGCGCGATTGGCGGGTTCTTTATTCCGAAAGCTTTTGGTATCTCGCTGGATCTGACCGGCTCGCCGGCGGGTGCGATGAAGGTGTTCCTGATTTTCTATATCGTCTGCGTGTTTGTCACCTGGCTGGTATACGGACGGAATTCTAATAAAAAGTAAGTTTGATTATCCGTTTGCGCGGCCTGGTGCCGCGCTTTTTTTAGCCTGCAATTAGTTACAACATACTTGAGGGGTGAGCCGCCGTTAGCATGCGGCCACTGTGATCGCCATCGCTAAACAGGCTTACCTACCCCTTAATACCGCTGGGGTTAAATGTTACGCGCGCTTTTGTAGGATAAATAAATAATGACCATATAAAACAGTGAGTTACATTATTGTATTCTGTACCGCTTTGGTGGTAGTCGAAAATTTACCCTTCTGAACATCCCCAGCTCCCCTTGATCGTTATCAATTCTCCTCCTCTTTCAGAGCGTTACCTTCGCTGCAAATCAGCAATGTCGATTTAGAGAGCCACAGGCTCCATACAGGAGATACCCGATGAGCAAATTTTTGGACCGGTTTCGCTACTTCAAACAGAAGGGCGAAACATTTGCCGATGGGCACGGCCAAGTTCTGGAGACTAACCGGGACTGGGAAGACGGTTACCGTCAGCGCTGGCAACATGACAAAGTCGTACGTTCGACCCACGGCGTAAACTGCACCGGCTCCTGTAGCTGGAAGATTTTCGTCAAAAATGGTCTGGTGACTTGGGAAATGCAGCAGACCGACTACCCGCGCACCCGCCCGGATATGCCAAACCACGAACCGCGCGGCTGTCCCCGTGGTGCCAGCTACTCCTGGTATCTCTACAGCGCTAACCGCCTGAAATACCCGCTGATGCGTAAACGCCTGATGAAAATGTGGCGTGAAGCGAAAGCGCAGCACAGCGATCCGGTTCTGGCCTGGGCCTCTATTATCGAAGATGCCGACAAAGCGAAGAGCTTCAAACAGGCTCGCGGTCGCGGCGGCTTTGTACGCTCCTCCTGGCAGGAAGTGAATGAGCTGATTGCCGCTTCCAACGTCTATACCGTGAAAACCTACGGCCCGGACCGCGTGGCAGGCTTCTCGCCAATCCCGGCGATGTCGATGGTCTCCTACGCCTCTGGCGCGCGTTATCTGTCGCTGATCGGCGGCACCTGCCTGAGCTTCTACGACTGGTACTGCGACCTGCCGCCTGCCTCTCCGCAGACCTGGGGTGAGCAGACCGACGTTCCGGAATCCGCCGACTGGTACAACTCCAGCTACATCATCGCCTGGGGCTCTAACGTTCCGCAGACCCGTACCCCGGATGCCCACTTCTTTACCGAAGTGCGTTACAAAGGCACCAAAACCGTAGCCGTGACGCCGGACTACGCCGAAATCGCCAAGCTGTGCGACCTGTGGCTGGCACCGAAGCAGGGTACCGATGCGGCCATGGCGCTGGCGATGGGCCACGTCATGCTGCGTGAGTTCCACGTCGACAAGCCAAGCCAGTACTTTACCGACTACGTGCGTCGTTACACCGACATGCCAATGCTGGTCATGCTCGAAGAGCGTGACGGCTACTATGCCGCAGGCCGCATGCTGCGTGCCGCCGATCTGGTGGATGCGCTGGGCCAGGAAAACAATCCGGAGTGGAAAACCGTTGCCTGTAACAGCAATGGCGAGCTGGTTGCACCGAACGGCTCTATCGGTTTCCGCTGGGGCGAGAAAGGTAAATGGAACCTTGAGCAGCGTAACGGCACGACGGGTGAAGAGACCGAACTGCGCCTCAGCATGCTGGGCAGCCAGGACGAGATCGCCGATGTTGGCTTCCCGTATTTCGGCGGCGAAGGCTCCGAGCACTTCAACAAGGTGGAGCTGCAGAACGTCCTGATGCACAAACTGCCGGTGAAACGCCTGCAGCTCGCCGACGGCTCTAGCGCCCTGGTGACCACCGTGTATGACCTGACCCTGGCCAACTACGGCCTGGAGCGCGGTCTCGGTGATGAAAACTGCGCCACCAGCTATGACGACGTAAAAGCGTACACCCCGGCCTGGGCGGAGCAGATCACCGGCGTTCCACGGGCGCAGATTATCCGTACCGCACGTGAGTTTGCCGATAACGCCGATAAGACCCACGGTCGTTCAATGATCATCGTCGGTGCCGGTCTGAACCACTGGTATCACCTCGATATGAACTATCGCGGTTTGATCAACATGCTGATCTTCTGCGGCTGCGTGGGTCAGAGCGGCGGCGGCTGGGCACACTACGTGGGCCAGGAAAAACTGCGTCCGCAGACCGGCTGGCAGCCGCTGGCGTTTGCCCTTGACTGGCAGCGTCCGGCGCGTCACATGAACAGCACCTCTTATTTCTATAACCACTCCAGCCAGTGGCGCTACGAGACGGTTACCGCGCAGGAGCTGCTGTCGCCGATGGCGGATAAATCCCGCTACAGCGGTCACCTGATCGACTTCAACGTCCGCGCTGAACGCATGGGCTGGCTGCCCTCCGCGCCTCAGTTGGGTACTAACCCGCTGCGCATTGCGGAAGCGGCGAAGAAAGCGGGCATGACCCCGGTGGATTACACCGTCAAATCCCTGAAAGAGGGTTCCATCCGTTTCGCGGCAGAACAGCCGGAAAACGGTAAAAACCATCCGCGTAATCTGTTCATCTGGCGCTCCAACCTGTTGGGCTCGTCCGGTAAAGGTCACGAGTACATGCTGAAATACCTGCTCGGTACCGAAAACGGCATCCAGGGCAAAGATCTCGGCAAGCAGGGCGGCGTGAAGCCGGAAGAGGTGGAGTGGAAAGACAACGGTCTCGACGGCAAGCTGGATCTGGTGGTGACCCTCGACTTCCGTCTCTCCAGTACCTGCCTGTACTCCGATATCGTGCTGCCTACCGCTACCTGGTACGAAAAAGACGACATGAATACCTCGGATATGCATCCGTTTATTCATCCGCTCTCTGCGGCCGTTGACCCGGCGTGGGAATCGAAAAGCGACTGGGATATCTACAAAGAGATCGCGAAGAAATTCTCTGAAGTCTGCGTAGGGCACCTTGGCAAAGAGACCGACGTGGTGACGCTGCCCATCCAGCACGACTCCGCCGCCGAACTGGCGCAGCCGCTGGACGTGAAGGACTGGAAAAAAGGCGAATGCGACCTGATCCCGGGCGTAACTGCACCGCACATTATTCCGGTTGAACGTGACTACCCGGCCACTTACGAACGCTTTACCTCTATCGGCCCGCTGATGGAGAAAATCGGTAACGGCGGGAAGGGGATCGCCTGGAATACCCAGAGCGAGATGGATCTGCTGCGTAAGCTCAATTACACCAAGGCAGACGGCCCGGCGAAAGGCCAGCCGATGCTGAATACGGCGATTGATGCGGCAGAGATGATCCTCACCCTGGCACCGGAAACCAACGGTCAGGTGTCGGTGAAAGCCTGGGCGGCGCTGAGCGAGTTTACCGGTCGCGACCATACCCATCTGGCGCTGAACAAAGAAGACGAGAAGATCCGCTTCCGTGATATTCAGGCCCAGCCGCGCAAAATTATCTCCAGCCCGACCTGGTCTGGCCTGGAAGATGAGCATGTCTCTTACAACGCGGGTTACACCAACGTTCACGAGCTGATCCCATGGCGTACCCTCTCCGGGCGTCAGTCCCTGTATCAGGATCACCAGTGGATGCGTGACTTCGGTGAAAGCCTGCTGGTGTACCGTCCGCCAATCGACACCCGCTCGGTGAAAGCGGTGATGGGCGCGAAATCGAACGGCAACCCGGAGAAGGCACTGAACTTCCTGACGCCGCACCAGAAGTGGGGTATCCACTCCACCTACAGCGACAACCTGCTGATGCTGACCCTGTCCCGTGGTGGTCCGATTGTCTGGATGAGTGAAGCGGACGCCAAAGATCTGGGGATCGAAGATAACGACTGGATCGAAGTCTTCAACAGTAACGGCGCCCTGACGGCGCGTGCGGTGGTAAGCCAGCGCGTACCGGCCGGGATGACCATGATGTACCACGCGCAGGAACGCATCGTGAACCTGCCGGGGTCTGAGATCACCGAGCAGCGCGGCGGGATCCACAACTCTGTGACCCGTATTACGCCGAAACCAACCCATATGATCGGCGGTTATGCCCAGCTGGCCTACGGCTTTAACTACTACGGCACCGTAGGATCGAACCGCGATGAGTTCGTGGTGGTACGTAAGATGAAGAACATTAACTGGTTAGACGGCGAAGGGTGTGACCAGGTACAGGAGAGCGTAAAATGAAAATTCGTTCACAAGTCGGCATGGTGCTGAATCTGGATAAATGCATCGGCTGTCACACCTGCTCAGTCACCTGTAAAAATGTCTGGACCAGCCGGGAAGGGATGGAGTACGCCTGGTTCAACAACGTGGAAAGCAAGCCGGGCACCGGCTTCCCGACCGACTGGGAAAACCAGGAGAAGTGGAAGGGCGGCTGGATCCGTAAAATCAACGGCAAGCTGCAGCCGCGCATGGGTAACCGCGCGCTGCTGCTGGGTAAAATCTTTGCTAACCCGCATCTGCCGGGCATCGATGATTACTACGAGCCGTTTGATTTTGACTACCAGAACCTGCACAACGCGCCGGAGAGCAAACACCAGCCGATCGCCCGTCCACGCTCGCTGATCACCGGTCAGCGCATGGACAAGATCACCAGCGGGCCAAACTGGGAAGAGATTCTGGGCGGCGAGTTCGAAAAACGCGCCAAAGACCAGAACTTCGAGAACATGCAGAAGGCGATGTACGGCCAGTTCGAAAACACCTTCATGATGTACCTGCCGCGCCTGTGCGAACACTGCCTCAACCCGGCGTGTGTCGCCACCTGTCCGAGCGGCGCCATCTACAAGCGTGAAGAAGATGGCATCGTGCTGATCGACCAGGACAAGTGCCGCGGCTGGCGTATGTGCATCACCGGCTGCCCGTACAAAAAGATCTACTTTAACTGGAAGAGCGGTAAGTCTGAGAAGTGCATCTTCTGCTACCCGCGTATCGAAGCCGGGATGCCAACCGTCTGCTCCGAGAGCTGTGTAGGCCGTATTCGCTACCTCGGCGTACTGCTCTATGACGCTGACGCGATTGAGAACGCGGCGAGCACCGAGAACGAGAAAGATCTCTATCAGCGTCAGCTGGATGTGTTCCTCGATCCGAACGATCCGAAGGTGATCGCCCAGGCGCTGAAGGACGGTATTCCGCAGAGCGTGATCGACGCCGCGCAGCAGTCGCCGGTCTACAAAATGGCGATGGACTGGAAGCTGGCCCTGCCGCTGCATCCGGAATACCGCACATTGCCGATGGTCTGGTACGTGCCGCCTCTGTCGCCAATCCAGTCTGCGGCGGATGCCGGTGAGCTCGGCAGCAACGGAATCCTGCCGGACGTCGAAAGCCTGCGTATCCCGGTTCAGTACCTGGCGAACCTGCTCACCGCAGGGGATACCCAGCCGGTGCTGCTGGCCCTGAAACGTATGCTGGCGATGCGCCACTTCAAACGCGCGGAAACCGTTGACGGCGTCATCGATACCCGCGCCCTGGAAGAGGTGGGCTTAAGCGAAGCCCAGGCCCAGGAGATGTACCGCTACCTGGCGATTGCCAACTACGAAGACCGTTTCGTGGTGCCGAGCAGCCACCGTGAGCTGGCGCGTGAAGCCTTCCCGGAGAAAAGCGGGTGTGGCTTTACCTTCGGCGACGGTTGCCACGGTTCAGACAACAAATTCAACCTGTTCAACAGCCGCCGCATCGACGCGATGGATGTGACCAGCAAAACGGAGCCGCACCAATGATTGAACTCGTCATTGTTTCGCGTCTGCTCGAGTACCCGGATGCTGCGCTGGCGCAGCATCAACAGGAACTCTTCGATGCACTCGCGTCATCGGAAAACCTGGATAAAGAGGATGCCCAGAAACTGGGCGTTTTCCTCCGCGATCTGTTAGCGCGCGATCTGCTGGATGCGCAGTCTGACTACAGCCAGCTGTTCGACCGGGGCCGCGCCACCTCGCTGCTCCTGTTTGAACATGTTCACGGCGAGTCCCGCGATCGCGGTCAGGCGATGGTGGATTTAATGGCCCAGTATGAGCAGCACGGCCTGCATCTCGACAGCCGCGAGCTGCCGGATCATCTGCCGCTCTACCTGGAGTATCTGGCACAGCTGCCAAAAGAAGAGGCGCTGGGCGGCCTGCAGGATATCGCCCCGATCCTGGCGTTACTGAGCGCGCGTCTGCAACAGCGTGAAAGCCGCTATGCGGTGCTGTTCGAACTGCTGGTGAAGCTGGCTAACGCCTCGGTCGACAGTGAAAAAGTGGCGGAGAAAATCGCCGATGAAGCGCGCGACGACACCCCACAGGCGCTGGATGCGGTCTGGGAAGAGGAGCAGGTGAAGTTCTTTGCTGACCAGAGCTGCGGTGAATCGGAAATCTCTGCTCACCAGCGTCGTTTTGCCGGTGCCGTTGCCCCGCAATATTTGAATATCTCTAACGGAGGACAGCAATAATGCACTTCCTGAATATGTTCTTCTTCGATATCTATCCGTACATTGCGGGTTCGGTATTTCTGATTGGTAGCTGGCTGCGTTACGACTACGGCCAGTACACCTGGCGCGCCGCCTCCAGCCAGATGCTGGATCGCAAAGGGATGAACATGGCATCCAACCTGTTCCACTTCGGGATTCTGGGGATTTTTGCCGGTCACTTCCTCGGAATGCTCACCCCGCACTGGATGTATGAATCCTTCCTGCCGATGGACGTGAAGCAGAAGATGGCGATGATTGCCGGCGGCGCCTGCGGCCTGATGACCCTGGTGGGCGGCCTGATGCTGCTGAAGCGTCGTCTGTTCAGCCCGCGCGTTCGCGCCACCACCACCGGGGCGGATATCCTGATCCTCACCTTGCTGATGGTGCAGTGCGCGCTGGGTCTGCTGACCATTCCGTTCTCGGCTCAGCACATGGACGGCAGCGAAATGCTGAAGCTGGTGGGTTGGGCACAGTCGGTGGTGACCTTCCATGGCGGTGCGTCTGAGCATCTGGACGGCGTGGCGTTTATCTTCCGCGTGCACCTGGTGCTGGGCATGACGCTGTTCCTGCTGTTCCCGTTCTCCCGTCTGGTGCATATCTGGAGCGCGCCGGTGGAGTACATGACGCGCAAATACCAGATTGTGCGCGCCCGTCGCTAATCCGCCGTTTTCATCTCAACCCCGCTCTGGCGGGGTTTTTTTTCGCCCCAGCCGAGGTTGTTACCCGCAGCGGCAAACAGGATCAGCGCTCCGCCAGCCAGTTGGGTAAGGCTGAGCGCATGCCCAAACAGCAGGTTATCGACAACGAGCGCGACGACCGGATAGATAAATGACAGCGAGCCGATGATGGGAGTAGGGAGCTTCTGAATGGCGCTGTATAACAGTTGATACATCACCCCCGTGTGCACGATGCCCAGCGTCAGCAGAATCGCCCACGGGAAATCGCGGGAGAAGGTCGGCATATGCGCCAGCGGCAGCAGCATCACCACACCGGTTAACACCTGGATAAAGGCGATGTGCTGCGGTGTAATGGTCTGTAATTTGCGCGTGATAATGGCAGTGAGGGCGTAAAAGAAAGCGGCACCCAGCGCGAGGCCGATCCCCGAAAGCCATTGTGCGCTGTGTCCGCCGGTCAGCTCGCTGGAGAGCAAAATCACCACCCCGCCAAAGGCGAGGAACAGCCAGCCCCATTTCACCAGACTCACCCGCTCGCCCATCAGCATACCCATTAACACCAGCATAAAGGGCTGGGTGTTATAGACCACCGTCGAAAGTCCGATGGAGATACGTTCGAACGCGGCAAACAGCAGCAGCCAGTTAACGACCAGCGCAATGCCGCCAAGAATGGCCAGACCCAGGGTTACTTTGGTTAACGGGCTAAAAGGGCGTTTACTGAAACGAATAAAAAGAAACAGCGCCATGGCGCCGATCAGACAGCGCCAGAACACTACGTCAGTGACCGGCAAGCCGGAAAGCAGCACAAAAGCCCCGATAGAGCCGGATATCAGCATCGCCAGGCTCATCTGCCAGACGCCTTGTTGAATGTCGCGCATCGTACACCTCCTGATTATTGCCTCTATTGTTAAAAAACGGTGTCCGATTTAACAGCGCTGAATTAAGGTAAAAGGAGAGGTTTGCTTTTATAAATTAGGTGAATGTTATGGATTACCTTATCGATGAGATCGACCGCCATATTCTGCGTTGTCTGGTAGAGGATGCGCGTATGTCGCTGAAAGTCTTAAGCGCCCGGGTTGGGCTCACATCACCCAGTACGGCAGAACGCTTAAAAAGGCTGGAAGAGCGGGGCATCATTCAGGGGTATGGTGCGCGGGTAAACCTGGCCGCGCTGGGTTACACGCTGCAGGCGCTGGTGCGCGTGCGACCGTTACCGGGGTTATTGCATAAAGTGGATAAATACATCCAGCAGATGCCCGAGTGTATTGAAAGCGACAAAGTGACCGGCGAGGACTGTTTCGTTATCCGCCTGGTGGTGCGCTCCATTGAACAACTGGATACGTTGCTGGATGGACTGGCAGAACATGCGCAGTGCAACACCTCGATTGTGAAGAGTTCACCGGTGACCCGTCGGTTGCCCCCGTTGTAAGGGATTTCGCCGGGTGGCGGCTGCGCCTTACCCGGCCTACGAGTATGGTACGGTTTTGTAGCCCCGGTAAGCGCAGCGCCACCGGGGAAAAGGTGCGCGGAACAGCAAGACTATTTATTTTTTAACTGAGAAGTTTAAAGCGATTTAGAAGTGATGGTGGTGGGGGAAGGATTCGAACCTTCGAAGTCTGTGACGGCAGATTTACAGTCTGCTCCCTTTGGCCGCTCGGGAACCCCACCAGGGGTAATTCAGATTTTGAGGTGAAACTTGAAGATGGTGGTGGGGGAAGGATTATTCGTCGCTTCGCTCCTCACCCTCCGGGCCGTTGCCTCTGGCAACGTTGTCTCGCTTGCGCTCGACTCGAACCTTAATCGAAGGTTCTCACCCTTCCCGACAAGTGCAAACATCGCTATATCTCATCGGTATTACCACATCGCTGTGGTGAATAATGGTGGTGGGGGAAGGATTCGAACCTTCGAAGTCGATGACGGCAGATTTACAGTCTGCTCCCTTTGGCCGCTCGGGAACCCCACCACGGGGTAATGCTTTTACTGGCCTGCTTCCTTGTGGGAAGCGGGGCGCATCATATCAAATGACGCGCCCCTGTAAAGACTTCCTTTGCATAAATGAATCGTTTGCCTGATTTTTACGCATAAAGACGCAAAGCAATCAATTCATTTTATAAAGGATTAAAGAATAATCGTTCGGTTACCGTAGACAAAGACGCGTTGCGCCAGCACCTGATAGAGCGCGCGGCTTAAGACATTTTTTTCAACGTCGCGGCCGGCACGCATCATATCTTCCGCCGTGTAGGTGTGATCGACATGAATCACGTCCTGCATGATGATTGGACCTTCATCCAGATTGTCATTCACGTAGTGTGCCGTTGCGCCGATGATTTTCACGCCGCGTTCGTACGCCTGGTGATAAGGACGCGCGCCGATAAAAGCCGGCAGGAACGAGTGGTGAATGTTGATAATCTTATTCGGGAAGCGGGCAACGAATGACGGCGTCAGGACGCGCATATATTTCGCCAGCACCACGTAATCCGGGTTATGCGCTTCGATGGCCTGCGCCATTAAATTGTCATGCTCTTCGCGGGTATGGCCTTCATGGCTGACCAGCTCAAACGGAATATCAAAACGCTCAACCAGCGTACGCAGCGTCTCGTGGTTACCAATGACCGCGGCGATCTCAACATCCAACCCGCCATAGTTGGCTTTCATCAGCAGGTCGCCAAGGCAGTGTGCCTCTTTGGTAACCAGGATCACCACCCGGCGGCGACCGGCGGGGTTCAGTTCACGCACGGAACCTTCCGGCAGCGCGCCGTCCAGATCGGCCAGCAACGTCGCGTCATTGAAGATCCCTTCCAGCTCGGTACGCATAAAGAAGCGGCCGGTACGGTGATCAACAAACTCGTTGTTCTGCACGATATTCAGTTCATGTTTGTAGCAAATATTGGTGATACGGGCGATCAGCCCTTTCTGGTCGGGACAAATGGTGCGCAGCACTTTACGTTGTGTTGATTGCATTGCCGGAAAATCCTTACGTGTTTGCTTGAATCGTGTTGTCAGGCCTTATTGCCCGCAACACTTTTTAAATTTTTTGCCTGAACCACAAGGGCAGGGGTCATTACGACCAAACTGTGGACGCGTGCCGTCAATATAGTACCACTCTCCGCCCTCCTTTAAGAAACGCGAGCGTTCGATGATCGCGCCCGCTCTTCCTTGCTCGGTAAAGCGCGCAACAAAACTGACGAACCCCTCGTTTTCATCCCGGCCTGCTGCCGTTTCGTACTGAGTGAGGCCGAGCCACTGCGTATTTGCAAATCCGGCCTCGATCTCCTGACGAAAATCAGTAGCATGGCAGGATGGATGCCAGGTCTTAATCAGGTAGTCTGCGTCCCGCGTCACAAAAGCGGCATATCGGGAGCGCATAAGTGATGCCGGGTCCGGTGCAACCTGCTCACCGGTAAGATATCGTTGGCAACATAGGCTATACTCGAGAGCGCTACCGCAGGGACAGAGTTGAGACACGATTCTCTTCCTGAAATTAAAAAATGAATGACGTATAACGCCAGGGTGGCACTATGTTAACTGAGCGGTTGCAATGACGCTATGCAGGAATCCAGGGGACGCTAAACAGGGCTAATGAGAAAAGTAAAAATTGGACTGGCATTGGGCTCAGGTGCAGCCCGGGGCTGGTCGCATATTGGTGTGATCAACGCCTTACAACGTTTGGGTATCGAAATTGATATTGTTGCAGGCTGTTCAATAGGTTCACTGGTGGGGGCCGCCTATTCGTGTGGCAAGCTTCCCGAGCTGGAAACCTGGGTACGATCGTTTAGCTACTGGGACGTCCTGCGCCTGATGGATCTCTCCTGGCAACGTGGCGGGTTATTACGCGGAGAGCGCGTCTTTAACCGTTTTCGCCAGGTGATGCCCCTGACCGAATTCTCCAGCTGTCAGATGCCTTTCGGTGCGGTTGCGACCAACCTCAGCACCGGCAGGGAGATCTGGTTTACCGAAGGCGATATTCATCTTGCCGTCCGCGCCTCCTGCAGTATGCCGGGCCTGATGGCGCCGGTTCCGCACAATGGTTACTGGCTGGTTGACGGTGGCGTTGTTAATCCTGTCCCTATTTCACTGACCCGTGCGATGGGGGCTGATATCGTAATTGCCGTCGATCTCCAGCACGATGCTCACCTGATGCAACAGGATCTGATGCCGGTTAACACCCAGTCGGATGAGTCCGCTCTGGACGATCTCGCATGGCATAAACGCCTGCGAGGACGCTTCACGCGAACCACCCGTAAACTGGTTGCTGCGCCAACCGCCATGGAAATCATGACGACGTCGATTCAGGTGCTGGAAAATCGCCTGAAGCGCAACCGAATGGCGGGTGATCCGCCGGATATATTGATTCAACCTTTTTGTCCACAAATTTCAACGCTCGATTTCCATCGTGCTGAAGCGGCCATTACCGCAGGCGCGCAGGCAGTCGAAAAGAAAATGGACGAATTATTACCTTTAGTGCGGGCAACAGCCTGAGCACCCTTTTTTTGATTACTTCAGCAAAATCTGACAGGCGATAGTGCCGATAGCATGCCACTATTTATCTATTGTCAGCGCCGGGAGAGACCATGACACAGCCATTAGCCGGGAAACAAATTCTGATAGTTGAAGACGAGCCTGTTTTCCGCTCCTTACTGGATTCATGGCTATCATCGCTGGGGGCGACGACTGCACTTGCAGGTGATGGGATCGACGCCCTGGAAAAAATGGTGGGCATTAAGCCCGATTTGATGATTTGCGACATCGCCATGCCGCGGATGAATGGCCTGAAGCTGGTGGAGCATTTACGTAATGCCGGCGACCAGATCCCCATTCTGGTCATCTCTGCGACCGAAAATATGGCCGATATCGCAAAAGCGTTACGCCTGGGTGTCCAGGACGTATTGCTTAAGCCAGTTAAAGATCTGAATCGTTTGCGTGAAACCGTTCTCGCCTGCCTCTATCCCAATATGTTTAATTCGCGTGTTGAAGAGGAAGAGCGGCTTTTTCAGGACTGGGATGCGCTGGTGAATAACCCCTCTGCGGCGGCAAAACTGTTACAGGAGCTTCAGCCGCCGGTTCAGCAGACATTTTCCGGGTGCAAAGTTAATTACCGCCAGCTGATGGCTGCCGATCAACCGGGTCTGGTGCTGGATATCGCACCATTATCTGAAAACGATCTGGCGTTTTATTGTCTGGATGTTACCCGGGCGGGCGATAATGGTGTGCTGGCGGCATTATTATTGCGGGCATTATTTAATGGATTGCTTCAGGAACAACTTTCTCATCAGGGTCAGCGTCTGCCTGAGTTAGGCAGCCTGTTGAAACAGGTCAACCAGCTGTTGCGCCAGGCCAGTTTACCAGGACAATTCCCATTACTGGTCGGTTATTACCATAGCGGCCTGAAAAATTTGATTTTGGTCTCTGCCGGACTTAATGCCACGCTAAATACCGGGGAGCATCATATTCAGGTCAGTAACGGCGTCCCGTTAGGAACCTTAGGAAATACTTACCTGAATCAAATAAGCCACCGCTGTACCTCATGGCAATGCCAAATTTGGGGGACGGGGGGGCGGTTGCGCTTAATGTTGTCCACAGAATAGTCAGTTGGAATTTAAACGGTAGATAGCTTTACCGTCGTTTTACGGGCAATGCTACTATCGGTGCCTGTTTTTATTCGTATTTATCCTAATTAAGCGGTAGCGCGTCCTTTTCAGACCCGGACACCATCCACAGGCTGATATACTGAACGCGTTATTAATGCAGACTAAAGTTCAAAACATGAACAGTTCAGGAGAGTTTCAATGGCTGCCGTAAATTCGAAAGTGAGAAAGGCCGTTATCCCGGTTGCCGGGTTGGGAACCAGGATGCTGCCAGCAACGAAGGCAATTCCAAAAGAGATGCTGCCACTCGTTGATAAGCCATTAATCCAGTATGTGGTCAACGAATGTATTGCTGCAGGCATCACTGAAATTGTGCTGGTAACACATTCATCCAAAAACTCTATCGAAAACCATTTCGATACCAGTTTTGAACTTGAAGCCATGCTGGAAAAACGCGTGAAGCGTCAGCTTCTTCAGGAAGTGCAGTCTATTTGCCCGCCGCATGTCACTATTATGCAGGTCCGTCAGGGGCTGGCAAAAGGTCTGGGTCACGCCGTGTTGTGTGCCCACCCGGTAGTCGGTAACGAGCCGGTAGCGGTTATTTTACCCGACGTTATTCTGGACGAGTTTGAATCCGATCTTTCCCAGGATAACCTGGCTGAAATGATTAAACGCTTCGACGAAACGGGCAGCAGCCAGATCATGGTTGAGCCAGTTGAAGACGTTACCGCTTATGGCGTTGTGGACTGCAAAGGCGTCGATATGAAGCCAGGCGACAGCGTGCCAATGGTTGGCGTGGTTGAGAAGCCAAAAGCCGACGTAGCGCCATCTAACCTCGCTGTAGTAGGGCGTTATGTACTGAGCGCAGAGATTTGGCCGCTGCTGGCGAAAACGCCTCCAGGCGCCGGCGATGAGATCCAGCTGACCGATGCCATCGACATGCTGATCGAAAAAGAGACCGTCGAGGCTTACCATATGAAAGGTAAGAGCCATGACTGCGGTAATAAACTCGGTTACATGCAGGCCTTCGTTGAATATGGTGTTCGTCACCAGTCCTTGGGCGAAGAATTTAAGGGCTGGCTGAAAGAGACGCTGGACATTAAAAACTAATACGGCGTTAACGCCCTAAGCAAAACCGGTGATAGCTATGCTACGCCGGTTTTTTTATAACCTTTTTAGGGTGTCGCTCATGTAGGGCAGGGTAATAGTGTGATGTAATCGTTATATGTGCACGTGTAACAGAATGTCACACGAGATAAAATAAAGGCATAAAAAATCCCGCATTAAGCGGGATTTTTCGGATATTTACTGGCTTATTCCTGGATCAGGAAGTCGTCCAGTTGTTTACCTTGCTCATCCATTGCTTTTTTGATAACAGCTGGAGTACGGCCCTGGCCGGTCCAGGTTTTAGATTCGCCGTTCTCATCGATGTAGCTATATTTAGCCGGACGCGCAGCACGTTTAGCTTTAGTACCGGTTTTAGCGGCAGCCATGCTGTTCAGCAATTCGTTAGGATCAATACCATCAGCGATCAGCATTTCACGATATTGCTGCAGTTTACGTGTACGTTCTTCGATTTCAGCAGCAGCGGCGTTTTCTTCTTCACGACGCTCATTAACAACGACTTCTAATTTCTCCAGCATTTCTTCAAGCGTTTCCAGAGTACATTCTCTCGCCTGGGCACGGAGAGTGCGGATGTTGTTCAGAATTTTAAGTGCTTCGCTCATTGTAGTAATCTCAAACTTATAATGTGGGGGTTTGTTGAGGTAATAATAGAGGCATAAATTGATATGTGCAATAGGCCAGAATGTAAGGAATTCAAAAATACCTAATATTCGGCACTATTATTAATTACCGGAACTTAAATTTGGCGGGGAGAAAGGGGGCGGCGTTATCAAAAGATGCGTTGTAAACCTGACGGTGAACTCTTTTTTTACAGGCAATTTTCATGGGGATTATTGTTTCTCCGGATAAATATCAACCTTTCGTATTAGTACTGAAAACACGGTTACCCGATGAAACCGTTAATTACGCCTGAATCATTTTCAGCCTGGTGGCGACATTAAAATAACAGGTTTTTCCGGAACTTAGCGTTTATAAAACCATGGGTTTTTATGTTCTTTTCGTATGCTCCTTCATGATGTGTCCTATATCCCGGTGGTGGATAAAATCTCTCGTAACGCGGGTCTTCCGCGCTGCAGCACGGAAGACCCGACAAAATATGGTACAATCGCCTATCGGTAATAATACACATTGATTAGGGTTTAACGGCCAATGGCACAACTGTATTTCTACTATTCAGCAATGAACGCAGGTAAGTCGACCGCGTTACTGCAATCCTCCTACAATTACCAGGAGCGTGGGATGCGTACGGTGGTTTACACCGCCGAAATCGATGACCGTTTTGGTGCCGGAAAAGTGAGTTCGCGAATTGGCCTCTCTTCTCCAGCCAGGTTATTTAACCCACAAACTAATCTGCTGGACGAAATTCGTGCACAGGCGGCTGACCAGGCAGTCCATTGCGTGCTGGTGGATGAGAGCCAGTTTTTAACGCGTCAGCAGGTTCATGAGCTTTCTGAAGTCGTTGATGAACTGGATATTCCAGTACTTTGCTATGGGCTGCGAACGGATTTTCGCGGCGAACTGTTTGTCGGCAGCCAGTATTTGCTGGCATGGTCAGATAAGCTGGTGGAATTAAAAACCATCTGCTTCTGCGGGCGTAAAGCGAGTATGGTGCTGCGTCTTGATCAGGCAGGAAAACCCTATGCGGAAGGCGAACAGGTGGTGATTGGCGGTAATGAGCGCTATGTATCCGTATGTCGTAAGCATTATAAAGAGGCGCTGGTAACAGGCTCTCTGACGGCGATTCAGGAAGCCAGTCGTCGTTAACGGTCCAGTTCGTCTGTCGCTATTTGCGCTGGAAAAGAGACATAAAAAAACCCGCCGGAGCGGGTTTTTTATTGAGCGATTAATTAAGCGCTTTTCTTCGCTTTCTTATCCGCTTTTACCAGCGTTTCTACAGCTGCCGGTGCAGCAACCACACCTTCAGTGTATTCGCGGCCATAGAAGGTATCCAGCAGGATCTGTTTCAGCTCTGCGATCAGTGGGTAGCGCGGGTTCGCACCGGTACACTGGTCATCAAAGGCATCTTCAGACAGCTTGTCTACGTGTGCCAGGAAGTCAGCTTCCTGAACGCCAGCTTCACGGATAGACTTAGGAATACCCAGTTCCGCTTTCAGGCTTTCCAGCCATGCCAGCAGTTTCTCGATCTTCGCAGCAGTACGATCGCCAGGAGCGCTCAGGCCCAGGTGGTCAGCAATTTCTGCGTAGCGACGACGAGCCTGCGGACGGTCGTACTGGCTGAATGCCGTCTGCTTGGTCGGGTTATCGTTAGCGTTGTAACGGATAACGTTAGAAATCAGCAGGGCGTTCGCCAGACCGTGAGGAATGTGGAACTGAGAGCCCAGCTTGTGCGCCATGGAGTGACACACACCCAGGAAGGCGTTAGCAAACGCGATACCGGCGATGGTGGCAGCACTGTGCACACGCTCACGGGCAACCGGGTTTTTAGAGCCTTCGTTATAAGAGGCTGGCAGGTTCTCTTTTAGCAGTTTCAGTGCCTGCAGAGCCTGACCGTCAGAGAACTCAGACGCCAGTACAGAAACATAAGCTTCCAGGGCGTGAGTTACCGCATCCAGACCACCGAATGCACAGAGTGATTTCGGCATGTCCATGACCAGGTTGGCGTCAACAATCGCCATGTCCGGGGTCAGAGCGTAGTCTGCCAGTGGGTATTTCTGACCTGTTGCATCGTCGGTAACAACAGCAAATGGCGTCACTTCAGAACCGGTACCGGAAGTGGTGGTGACGGCGATCATTTTCGCTTTCACGCCCATTTTCGGGAACTTGTAGATACGTTTACGGATATCCATAAAGCGCAGCGCCAGCTCTTCGAAGTGCGTTTCTGGGTGCTCGTACATTACCCACATAATTTTGGCTGCGTCCATTGGGGAGCCGCCACCCAGCGCGATGATCACGTCTGGTTTGAAGGAGTTTGCCAGCTCTGCGCCTTTGCGAACAACGGACAGGGTTGGGTCAGCTTCAACTTCGAAGAAGACTTCAGTTTCCACGCCAGCCGCTTTCAGAACAGAGGTGATCTGGTCTGCGTAGCCGTTGTTGAACAGGAAACGGTCAGTCACGATGAGCGCACGTTTGTGGCCATCAGTAATCACTTCATCCAGCGCGATTGGCAGGGAGCCACGGCGGAAGTAGATAGATTTCGGAAGTTTATGCCACAACATGTTTTCAGCTCGCTTAGCAACGGTTTTCTTGTTGATCAAGTGCTTAGGACCAACGTTCTCAGAGATGGAGTTACCACCCCATGAACCACAACCCAGAGTCAGGGAAGGCGCGAGTTTGAAGTTATACAGGTCACCGATACCACCCTGAGAAGCAGGGGTGTTAATCAGAATACGTGCTGTTTTCATCATCTGACCGAAGTGAGCAACACGATCTGGCTGGTTGTCCTGGTCGGTATACAGGCAGGAGGTATGACCGATACCGCCCATAGCTACCAGTTTCTCCGCTTTAACAACCGCTTCTTCAAAATCTTTCGCGCGGTACATTGCCAGCGTCGGAGAGAGTTTTTCGTGCGCAAACGGCTCGCTTTCGTCAACGATATTCACTTCGCCAATCAGGATCTTCGTGCTGGCTGGAACGGTGAAACCTGCCAGTTCAGCAATTTTATACGCTGGCTGACCTACGATGGCGGCGTTCAGTGCACCATTTTTCAGGATGATGTCCTGAACCGCTTTCAGCTCTTTACCCTGCAGCAGGTAGCCGCCGTGGCTGGCGAAACGTTCGCGAACGGCATCGTATACGGAGTCAACAACCACAACGGACTGCTCGGAAGCACAGATTACGCCGTTATCGAAGGTTTTAGACATCAGTACAGAGGCAACAGCACGTTTGATATCGGCGGTTTCGTCGATAACAACAGGGGTATTACCCGCACCTACGCCGATAGCCGGTTTACCGGAGCTATAGGCCGCTTTAACCATGCCTGGGCCACCAGTTGCCAGAATCAGGTTAATGTCTGGGTGGTGCATCAGAGCGTTAGACAGCTCCACGGAAGGCTGATCGATCCAGCCGATCAGGTCTTTTGGTGCACCCGCAGCGATCGCCGCTTGCAGAACGATATCTGCAGCTTTGTTGGTGGCATCTTTAGCACGTGGGTGTGGAGAGAAAATGATCGCGTTACGCGTCTTCAGGCTGATGAGCGATTTGAAGATAGCAGTAGACGTTGGGTTGGTGGTTGGAACGATACCGCAGATGATGCCGATTGGCTCAGCAATGGTGATGGTACCGAACGTGTCATCTTCAGACAGAACGCCACAAGTCTTCTCGTCTTTATAGGCGTTGTAGATATACTCGGAAGCAAAGTGGTTTTTGATCACTTTATCTTCGACGATACCCATACCAGATTCGGCAACGGCCATTTTAGCGAGAGGGATTCGAGCATCTGCAGCAGCCAGAGCGGCGGCGCGGAAGATTTTATCAACCTGTTCTTGGGTGAAATTGGCATATTCACGCTGGGCTTTTTTTACGCGCTCTACAAGTGCGTTAAGTTCAGCGACATTAGTAACAGCCATAATGCTCTCCTGATAATGTTAAACTCTTTTAGTAAATCAGCTGCTCGACACGAAAACAGTATAGTCAGCGTCATTGCCACTTGCTTAACTTACGTAAAAACAAGGTGTTAATGTTTTTATCGTTCCCCTGATTTACTAAAAGAGCCTCCCATCAGTAGCCTACGTTCAGACTCTGAGTCTCCCTGGTGGCGTAATCAAGATTACTCACTTCTGAGTACCGAAAACATGATCTGTATCAATTTATCCATAAGCTGATACCTTTCAGCAGGGGTATTTTAGGGCATTTCGTCAGTTGTTAAATAATTGCAAAACTAATTGAACCATAACAACGTATAAAGTACACAAATATTTTACAGCGTTACATCACCATATTTAGCATTATTGTGGTGAACTGGCGGCATAAAAGGCGTATCGTCTGCGCGGTTACTGTGGATGCCACATTTTATATTGAGACTTGCTAATCAGCGGAGCTAACAGTGAGCCTATCGCTCTTTGATTTCCCAACCTATTTTAAGTTTTTTATCGGTCTGTTCGCGCTGGTGAACCCGGTGGGTATTATTCCCGTCTTCATCAGTATGACCAGCTATCAAACCGCCCTTGCCAGGAATAAAACCAACCTGACGGCAAATTTGTCTGTGGCCATCATCCTGCTGACGTCGCTCTATCTTGGGGACTCAATATTGCAGATTTTTGGCATCTCAATCGATTCGTTCAGAATTGCCGGTGGGATCCTCGTCGTCACCATTGCCATGTCAATGATCAGCGGCAAGCTGGGTGAGGACAAACAGAACAAGCAGGAGAAATCAGAAACCGCCATCCGCGAGAGCATTGGCGTGGTGCCGCTGGCGTTGCCCTTGATGGCAGGGCCAGGGGCTATCAGTTCTACCATCGTATGGGGAACGCGTTACCATAACCTGATGCATCTGATTGGCTTTTCGATCGCCATTGCTCTGTTTGCCTTCTGTTGCTGGGGGGTATTCCGTATTGCGCCATGGCTGGTACGCCTGTTGGGACAGACGGGTATTAACGTTATCACCCGTATAATGGGTCTGCTGCTGATGGCGCTAGGGATTGAATTTATTGTAACCGGTCTGAAATCAATCTTTCCGGGGTTATTAGGTTAATCCTTCAAATGAAAAAGCGGAGCCCTGGGCTCCGCTTTTTTTGTCATTATCAGCAAATCATATAATGAAAGTTGAAAATCGCTTTAACTATAATTAATTTTATTAATAATTTTGTTTTGTTGATTTTCAATCACTTGCCTGTTCCCATGCCGCTCACCTGCTCATAAACCGCGCAATACGTCTGTTATTTTACTCACACAATACTCTGGGGCTTGCTGCAAGATTACTGAGATGATATTAGTAATTTGCTGAATGATTTAGATGAATGTGCTAAATAATAGACAGTTGTTAATTTTTTGTACAAAAAAGAGAACGCTTCTGGCATCGCGGTGCGCTCATCCATAACATTTTCTTCATCTCATTGAATATTGGTCACTTTTTTCTTTTTCGGTGCGGGACATAGCAGGCCACGGCATGACGGTCCCTTCCGTAAAAGAGAATTGGTTAACAAATTTGCAAAATGTATTGGCACCTAAGTAACTCATTTGGTACTTTCCGGCCATTCCATTTCAGCGTAATTCTTCTAGTTGAGAATCTTTTTCATTAACGATTTTGACCTATAAGAATTAATACATGCCTCGGCAGGGGAGGCATGTCACAAATCGACGCAAGGCGGCCAGACGAGCCGCCAGTAATAGTAAAGTCGGTGATAGCGAGAAGTAAAAAACGCCTGACGGCAGCATAAACTCCTACGTTGTCAGGGAACCCCTAAAAAGGGGAATTAAACAGGCTGGTAAAAACCAGTAATTATAAAGAGTGGAGTATCAACACAATGTCCATCATCACAAAAAAAAGTCTGGTAGCTGCGGGGATTTTAACTGCGCTAATCGCAGGCAACGTTGCAATGGCTGCTGACGTCCCTGCTGGAGTTCAACTGGCGGAGAAGCAAACGCTGGTGCGTAACAACGGTGCTGAGGTTCAGTCTCTGGATCCGCACAAGATTGAAGGTGTACCGGAGTCTAACGTTAACCGCGATCTGTTCGAAGGTCTGCTGGTCACTGACGTAAACGGCCACCCGGTTGCGGGTGTAGCTGAAAAATGGGAAAACAAAGACTTTAAAGTCTGGACCTTCCACCTGCGTAAAGACGCGAAATGGTCCGATGGTTCCCCGGTTACCGCCCACGATTTCGTTTATAGCTGGCAGCGTCTGGCAGATCCTAATACTGCCTCACCGTATGCGAGCTATCTGCAGTATGGCCACATCGCCAATATCGATGACATCATCACCGGTAAAAAACCGATTACCGATCTCGGCGTAAAAGCGATCGATGACAATACGTTCGAAGTTACCCTGAGCGAGCCGGTCCCTTATTTCTATAAGCTGCTGGTTCACCCGTCCGTCTCCCCGGTTCCAAAAGCCGCGGTTGAAAAATTTGGCGATAAGTGGACTCAGCCCGCCAATATCGTGACTAACGGCGCCTACAAGCTGAAAGCCTGGGTCGTTAACGAACGTATCGACCTGGAGCGTAATACCAACTACTGGGATAACGCGAAAACTGTCATTAATCAGGTCACCTATCTGCCAATCTCTTCTGAAGTGACTGACGTTAACCGCTACCGCAGCGGCGAAATCGACATGACCTATAACAACATGCCGATTGAACTGTTCCAGAAGCTGAAGAAAGAGATCCCTGCTGAAGTACACGTTGACCCGTACCTCTGCACCTATTATTACGAAATCAACAACCAGAAAGCGCCATTCACTGACGTTCGCGTTCGTACCGCCCTGAAGCTGGCGCTGGATCGCGATATCATCGTCAACAAAGTGAAAAACCAGGGCGACCTGCCAGCGTACAGCTACACGCCACCGTACACCGATGGTGCGAAGCTGACCGAGCCAGAATGGTTCAAAATGACCCAGGAACAGCGTAATGCAGAAGCGAAGAAACTGCTGGCCGAAGCGGGTTATACCGCAGACAAGCCGCTGACCTTCAGCCTGCTGTATAACACCTCCGATCTGCATAAGAAACTGGCTATCGCAGTCTCTTCCATCTGGAAGAAAAACCTGGGTGTGAACGTGAAGCTGGAAAACCAGGAGTGGAAAACCTTCCTGGATAGCCGCCATCAGGGCACCTTTGATGTGGCGCGTGCCGGCTGGTGTGCGGACTACAACGAGCCGACCTCTTTCCTGAACACCATGCTGAGCGACAGCTCGAACAACACCGCGCACTATAAGAGCGCAGAGTTCGATAAGCTGATCGGCGATACCCTGAAAGTGACTGACGAAGCGCAGCGCGCCGAGCTCTACGCGAAAGCGGAACAGCAGCTCGACAAAGATTCTGCGATCGTACCGGTTTACTACTACGTGAACGCCCGTCTGGTGAAACCGTGGGTAGGTGGATATACCGGGAAAGACCCGATGGATAATATCTACGTTAAAAACTTGTATATTATCAAGCATTAATGGCAATGAGTGGGGCGGGCGCTGTCTGCCCCACGGTGTCTACTCATCGTAATATTATATAGGCACACGCCAGAAGGTACGGGCAATGTTGAAATTTATCCTACGTCGCTGTCTTGAAGCGATCCCAACGCTATTCATTCTTATCACGATCTCCTTCTTTATGATGCGTCTCGCGCCGGGAAGTCCATTCACCGGTGAACGTACGCTGCCGCCAGAAGTTATGGCGAATATCGAAGCGAAATATCATTTAAACGATCCTATCTCCACCCAGTATTTCAACTATCTGAAACAGCTGGCCCACGGTGATTTTGGTCCGTCGTTTAAATATAAAGATTATTCCGTAAACGATCTGGTGGCGTCCAGCTTCCCCGTTTCGGCGAAATTAGGCGCCGCGGCGTTTTTACTGGCCGTTATTCTTGGCGTCACGGCGGGCGTTATTGCCGCGCTTAACCAGAACACGAAATGGGATTACACCGTTATGGGGGTGGCAATGACCGGTGTCGTCATACCGAGTTTTGTCGTGGCCCCTTTGCTGGTCATGATATTTGCCATCACCCTGAAATGGCTGCCCGGCGGCGGCTGGAATGGCGGGGCGCTGAAATTTATGATCCTGCCGATGGTCGCGTTGTCTCTCGCCTATATCGCCAGTATTTCGCGTATCACCCGTGGTTCAATGATTGAAGTGCTGCACTCGAACTTCATCCGTACTGCCCGGGCCAAAGGGCTGCCGATGCGCCGCATCATCTTCCGTCATGCGTTAAAACCTGCGCTGCTGCCGGTGCTCTCTTATCTGGGCCCTGCGTTCGTCGGGATTATCACCGGGTCAATGGTTATCGAAACCATCTATGGTCTGCCGGGTATTGGTCAGCTGTTCGTTAACGGCGCCCTTAACCGCGACTATTCACTGGTACTGAGTCTGACCATTCTCGTTGGCGCGCTCACCATCTTCTTTAACGCGATCGTCGACGTGCTCTATGCCGTTATCGATCCGAAAATCCGCTACTGACACTGGAGCTCGCCATGATGTTAAGTAAGAAAAACAGCGAGGCGCTGGAAAACTTCAGTGAAAAACTGGAAGTGGAGGGGCGTAGCCTCTGGCAGGATGCACGCCGTCGCTTCATGCATAACCGTGCTGCGGTTGCCAGCCTGATTGTCCTGGTCCTTATCGCCCTGTTTGTGACGCTCGCGCCGATGCTGTCGCAGTTCACCTACTTCGATACCGACTGGGGCATGATGTCCAGCGCGCCGGATACCGAATCGGGCCACTACTTTGGTACCGACTCGTCCGGACGTGACCTGCTGGTCCGTGTGGCCATCGGTGGACGCATTTCGTTGATGGTAGGGATCGCAGCAGCTTTTGTTGCGGTGATTCTGGGTACGTTATACGGATCGCTCTCCGGCTATCTCGGCGGCAAGGTCGATTCGGTGATGATGCGTATTCTGGAGATCCTCAACTCCTTCCCGTTTATGTTCTTCGTCATTCTGCTGGTGACCTTCTTTGGCCAGAACATTTTGCTGATCTTTGTGGCTATCGGCATGGTCTCCTGGCTCGATATGGCGCGTATCGTGCGCGGCCAGACCCTCAGCCTGAAGCGCAAAGAGTTTATCGAAGCGGCGCAGGTGGGCGGGGTTTCGACCGGTAATATCGTGGTCCGTCATATCGTGCCAAACGTGCTGGGTGTGGTGGTGGTGTATGCCTCCCTGCTGGTACCTAGCATGATCCTGTTTGAATCTTTCCTGAGCTTCCTCGGCCTGGGTACCCAGGAGCCGCTGAGCAGCTGGGGTGCGCTGCTGAGCGATGGCGCCAACTCTATGGAAGTTTCACCGTGGCTGCTGCTGTTCCCGGCGGGTTTCCTGGTGGTAACACTGTTTTGTTTCAACTTTATCGGCGATGGCCTGCGTGATGCCCTCGATCCGAAAGACCGTTAAGGAGTGCCGCCATGACTATTATTGAAACGGCATCTGCCCCACAAGCGCATCAGCAGGGTAATCTCTTGCTGGATGTGAAAGATCTGCGCGTCACCTTTAAAACGCCTGATGGCGATGTGACTGCGGTAAACGATCTTAACTTCAGCCTGCGTGCTGGCGAAACGCTGGGTATCGTAGGTGAATCCGGTTCCGGTAAATCCCAGACGGCGTTCGCACTGATGGGGCTGCTGGCACAAAATGGCGTTATCGGCGGCTCTGCCACCTTTAACGGTAAGCAGATCCTTAACCTGCCGGAGAACGAGCTTAACAAGCTGCGTGCCGAGCAGATATCCATGATTTTCCAGGATCCGATGACCTCCCTGAACCCGTACATGCGTGTGGGCGAGCAGCTGATGGAAGTGCTGATGCTGCACAAGGGGATGGGCAAAGCCGAAGCGTTTGAAGAGTCGGTTAAGATGCTGGATGCGGTAAAAATGCCGGAAGCGCGTAAGCGTATGCGTATGTTCCCGCACGAGTTCTCCGGCGGGATGCGCCAGCGCGTGATGATCGCGATGGCGCTGCTGTGCCGGCCAAAACTGCTCATTGCCGATGAACCGACCACCGCCCTGGACGTGACCGTTCAGGCGCAGATCATGACCCTGCTGAACGAGCTGAAGCGCGAGTTTAATACTGCGATCATCATGATTACCCACGATCTGGGCGTCGTGGCCGGGATCTGCGATAAAGTGCTGGTGATGTATGCCGGGCGTACCATGGAGTACGGTAAAGCGCGTGATGTCTTCTACCATCCGGCGCACCCGTACTCCATTGGCCTGCTGAATGCGGTACCGCGTCTTGATGCGGAAGGGGAGTCGCTGCTGACCATTCCTGGCAACCCGCCCAACCTGCTGCGTCTGCCGAAAGGCTGCCCGTTCCAGCCGCGCTGTCCGCACGCGATGGAAATCTGCAACAGCGCGCCGCCGCTGGAAGAGTTTGCACCAGGCCGTCTGCGTGCCTGCTTTAAGCCGTACGAGGAGCTGGTATGACAGCCATTGACGAAAAAAGAAATGTTTTGCTTGAAATCGCCGATCTGAAAGTGCACTTCGACATCAAAGACGGCAAGCAGTGGTTCTGGCAGCCGGCGAAAACCCTGAAAGCGGTTGACGGCGTCACCCTGCGTCTCTACGAGGGGGAGACCCTCGGCGTGGTGGGGGAGTCGGGCTGCGGCAAATCCACCTTTGCCCGCGCGATCATCGGCCTGGTCAAAGCCACTGGCGGCAAGGTCGCCTGGCTGGGTAAAGATCTGCTGGGGATGAAGCCGGAAGAGTGGCGCGAGGTCCGAAGCGACATTCAGATGATTTTCCAGGACCCGCTGGCGTCACTGAACCCGCGTATGACCATTGGCGAGATCATCGCTGAGCCGCTGCGCACCTACCATCCGAAGATGCCGCGTACCGAAGTGCGCGACCGCGTCAAGGCGATGATGATGAAGGTCGGTCTGCTGCCGAACCTTATCAACCGCTATCCGCACGAGTTCTCGGGCGGCCAGTGCCAGCGTATCGGCATTGCCCGCGCGCTGATCCTTGAGCCGAAGCTGATTATCTGTGACGAACCGGTCTCCGCGCTGGACGTGTCGATTCAGGCGCAGGTAGTTAACCTGCTGCAAAAACTGCAGCGTGAGATGGGGCTGTCACTGATCTTTATCGCCCACGACCTGGCGGTGGTGAAGCACATCTCCGATCGCGTACTGGTGATGTATCTGGGCCATGCGGTGGAGCTGGGCACCTATGATGAGGTGTATCATAATCCGTTACACCCTTACACCAGAGCGCTGATGTCTGCCGTGCCGGTGCCGGATCCTGACCTGGAGCAGAATAAGACCATTCAGCTGCTGGAAGGGGAACTGCCGTCGCCCATCAACCCGCCGTCTGGCTGCGTGTTCCGTACCCGCTGCCCGATTGCCGGGCCGGAGTGCGCGAAAACGCGTCCGGTACTGGAGGGCAGCTTCCGCCATGCGGTCTCCTGCCTGAAGGTTGACCCGCTCTGACCGGGTAAAAGGCAATAAAAAAGGCTGCAATCGCAGCCTTTTTTTATTCGCGCCAGAGTATGTGGCAGAGCTTGTGGTCTTTCTCACGACACAGCAGAACGCGGGCAAAAATATCATTGATCTCGCCCCCGTCGGTCTCCGCCAGGCCAATTACCACCTCGGCGAAGAAGTCCGGGTTCAGGTCGTAATCGACATGTTCAGCCCAGTCTTCAGACGGATCGAACAGCTCGGCGCCGCCACGCTCTTCGAACTGTAAATTAAAGAGAATCACGTCAGCCGGGTCGAGATTATCGACGGCCAGTTCCAGAAAGATATCGTAGGCCTGCTCGAGCGTTTCGTCTTCGGTCAGGCGATTGTTCAGATCCATTTCCATGATGACTACCTGTTTAACATCGTTGGGCACGTTTTACAGCAACGGACTAAAGAAGTAAAACAGTCGTTCGGCAATTCGCTGCCATAGCGGCCTTTTCATCCACAGACGGGCATCCAGCACGCGGGAGCGCGAGATATAATCATCCTGCACGGCCGCCAGATCGCCCCCAAAACCGGTATCGTCGATCACCAGCGTGATCTCAAAATTGAGCCACAGACTACGCATATCGAGGTTCACTGTTCCCACCAGGCTGAGCTCACCGTCCACCAGCACGCTCTTGGTATGCAACAGCCCACCTTCAAACTGGTAAATCTTCACCCCGGCTGCCAGCAGTTCGCTGAAAAAGGCCCGGCTGGCCCAGCCCACCAGCACCGAATCGTTCTTGCGCGGCAGGATGATACTGACGTCGACCCCGCGCTGGGCGGCGGTGCAGATAGCGTGGAGCAGATCGTCACTCGGCACGAAATAGGGGGTGGTCATGATCAGGTATTCGCGGGCGGAATAGGCGGCGGTCAATAACGCCTGATGGATCAGATCTTCCGGGAAGCCCGGTCCGGAGGCGATAGTGTGAATAGTGTGCCCGCTGGCCTGTTCAAACGGCATGATATTGGCATCCGGCGGCGGGGGCAGAATGCGTTTGCCAGTTTCAATCTCCCAGTCACAGGAGTAGACGATCCCCATCGCGGTGGCGACCGGGCCCTCCATGCGCGCCATCAGATCGATCCACTGACCCACACCGGCATCCTGTTTAAAGAAGCGCGGGTCGACCATGTTCATGCTGCCGGTATAGGCGATGTAGTTGTCGATGAGCACCATTTTGCGGTGCTGGCGCAGATCCATCCTGCGCAGAAACACACGCATCAGGTTAACCTTTAACGCTTCGACCACTTCCACACCGGCATTGCGCATCATGGATGCCCAGTTGCTGCGGAAAAAATTCACGCTACCGGCGGAGTCGAGCATCAGACGGCAGTGGATCCCCCGGCGTGCCGCGGCCATCAGGGATTCAGCTACCTGATCGGCCATGCCACCGGGCTGCCAGATATAAAACACCATCTCGATATTATGCCGCGCCAGCTGAATATCGCGGATCAGGGCATTCATCACGTCATCAGAGGTGGTCATCAATTGCAGCTGATTGCCTTTCACCCCGGCAATCCCCTGGCGGCGTTCACAGAGCTTAAATAAAGACGCGGCGACGTCACTGTTCTCTTCGGCAAAAATATGTTTGCAGGATTTCAGATCGTTCAGCCATTTCGCCGTGGAGGGCCACATCGCCCGGGCACGCTCGGCCCGGCGTTTACCGAGGTGAAGTTCGCCAAAGGATAAATACGCAATGATGCCGACCAGCGGCAGGATATAAATAATCAACAGCCATGCCATGGCAGAGGGAACGGCTCGGCGCTTCATCAGGATGCGTAATGTCACCCCTGCGATTAACAGCCAGTATCCCAGAATGAGCAGCCAACTCACCACGGTGTAGAAGGTTGTCATAATAAAAAATCCTTTTGAAAGCGTATTGTTAAGAGTTTACGCGTCAGGATTTTTCTGGCAAATAAAAACGCCAGATAAAAGCGCTGGTCTGCCGCAGGCAAGGGACTATAATGAACGCTCTGTTTTGTGAAGAGTTGGTAACATGAAGCGCAGTAGAACAGAAGTAGGGCGCTGGCGCATGTTGCGACAGACAAGTCGTCGCAAAGCGCGTTGGCTGGAAGCACAATCCCGCCGTAATATGCGTATCCACGCCATCAGAAAATGCAGTATGAACCGTCATCGCAATGCGTTGCTGTTCGCCGTTCAGGATTACTGAATGACACAAGGGCACCCACAGAGGTGCCCGATGTTTTTTATTCGCTACGTCAAAAAGGAGGATGAGGTGTTTGCGGATTTGGGTGTACTGAATTTCTGGACCTATGTTGTCGGGGCTATTTTTATTGTTCTGGTTCCTGGGCCTAATACCTTATTCGTTTTAAAGACCGGTATTGGTCACGGTGTGAAAAAGGGCTATCTTGCCGCCAGTGGCGTATTTATTGGCGATGCGGTACTGATGTTTCTGGCATGGGCGGGGGTCGCGGCGCTGATCCAGACCACGCCAATGCTGTTTAATATTGTGCGCTATCTCGGGGCGTTCTATCTGTTATGGCTGGGCGGCAAAATGCTCTGGTCGGTAATAAGGCATACACAGCAGGGCGATGCTGGCGGTCTCGAACCGGCTAAAACCATAATGAAACGCTCGCTGGTGCTGAGTATGACCAACCCGAAGGCGATTTTGTTTTATGTCTCATTCTTTGTGCAGTTTATTGACGTTCACGCGAAGCACACCGGCGTCGCTTTTATGATCCTCGCGGTCACGCTGGAAATCATCAGTTTTATCTATATGAGCTTCCTGATCTTCTCCGGCGCGTTTGTTACGCGCTACCTGAAAACCAAAAAGAAACTGGCGAAGCTGGGAAATGGTTTAATTGGATTACTGTTTGTTGGCTTTGCGGCGCGGCTGGCATCGCTGAACTAATAAGAAAAGGCTCCTGGTACGGAGCCTTTTTTTATCCTAGAAAACTTTTTTAAACGGCTTCACTACGACGTTATCATACACGCCTGCCGCCACATACGGGTCGTCCTGCGCCCAGGCCTGTGCCGCTTCGAGCGATTCAAATTCGGCAATCACCGTCGAGCCGGTAAAGCCAGCCGCGCCCGGATCGTTGCTGTCGACGGCAGGCATCGGGCCTGCGGTCAATAATCTGCCTTCGTCATGCAGCAGCTGTAAGCGCGCAAGGTGGGCAGGGCGTACGGAGAGACGTTTTTCCAGAGAATCAGCGACATCTGCAGCAAAAATCACGTAAAGCACAGCGGAGCTCCTTAACCGATAAAAGTGGGAATTACGTTATGTGAAAGTGCAGGTGACTGCAATGTAAAGATGGCAACATTGTAAAAACCTTGCGCCTGATGTGCCTTTTTTCGCCAGCTGGACGGTAAAATCGGGCGAAGTTTAACTGGCTTATTGAATATGATTGCTATTTGCATTTAAAATCAGGGCCTGGCTTTTTAACTGAAACGATTATGACTTCAATGACCCTCGATTTACCTCGCCGCTTTCCCTGGCCGACGCTGTTGTCCGTCGGAATTCACGGAGCCGTGGTGGCGGGTCTGCTTTACACATCGGTACATCAGGTTATTGAAATGCCAGCGCCCGCGCAGCCGATTTCGGTGACCATGGTAACGCCTGCGGAGCTGGAGCCCGTACAGGTCGCGCCTCCACCGGAGCCTGTTGCAGAGCCCGAACCCGAGCCGGAACCAGAACCTGAAGTTGTTCCTGAGCCGCCAAAAGAAGCGCCTGTGGTGATCCACAAACCGGAGCCCAAGCCAAAACCGAAGCCGAAACCGAAGCCGGTGAAAAAGGTGGAAGAGCGTCCGAAGCGTCAAGAGCGCCCGGTTGAGCCACGTACCACGCAGCCCGTTGAGCGCGCAGCCCCGGCTCGCCCGGTCATGAACTCCGCGCCAGTTACCGCTAAGCCGGTTCCGGCGGCGCCGCCGGGTCCACGTGCGTTGAGCCGTAACCAGCCGCAATATCCGTCGCGCGCGCAGGCTCTGCGTATTGAAGGGCGTGTGCGGGTGAAATTTGACGTCACCGCCGACGGACGTGTGGATAATGTCCAGATCCTCTCCGCGCAGCCGTCAAACATGTTCGAGCGTGATGTGAAAAACGCGATGCGTAAATGGCGCTACGAAGCCGGTAAGCCAGGCAGTGGACTCATCGTCAATATTGTTTTCCGCCTCAACGGCGGGGCTCAGATGGAATAATGAAAAAAGCCTCCCAATCGGGAGGCTTTTTTTATGCCTGCGGTAATGCACGCGGTTTACCTTCGCTATCCACCGCCACGTAAATAAAGAGCGCTTCGGTGGCCTTATAGCGCTGGCCGATCGGTTCCGAAGAGACCTTCTTCACCCATACTTCAATATTGATCGACACCGAGGTATTTCCCCGCTTCACGCAACGGGCGTAACAGCAGACCACATCACCCACCGCGACAGGCCGCAGAAAGGTCATACCATCAACCCGGACCGTCACCACGCGGCCATGGGCAATCTCTTTAGCGAGGATCGCCCCGCCCATATCCATCTGCGACATTAACCAGCCGCCAAAAATATCGCCGTTCGCATTGGTGTCGGCGGGCATTGCAAGTGTGCGTAAAACCAGTTCGCCCTGCGGGGCGTTCGTTGTTGTCATTATGAACTCTACTTATTACGGAGGACTTCAGGCGGGATGCTACTATGATTTGCTGCCGGAGAGAACAGAAGAAAAACGCCAGGCTTATCAAGCCTGGCGGAAGGATTACTGCTTGTCATCCTGTGGCATGTGGCGATAGATGTAGATGCCGCTCAGGAGGGTGAAAATCAGCGTTAGGGCGGTCAGACCAAAGACTTTAAAGTTGACCCAGATATTCTGCGGCAGCCAGAAAGCGATATAGATATTCGCCAGACCACAGAGAATAAAGAATACCGCCCAGGCGATATTCAGGCGCGACCAGACCGCCTGCGGCAGCGCCAGCTCTTTACCCAGCATGCGCTGGATAAGCGGCTTTTTCATCACCCACTGGCTGAACAGCAGGGCGCCGGCAAACAGCACATAAATGACGGTCACTTTCCACTTGATGAACTCATCGTTGTGGAAAAAGACGGTCAGCCCGCCAAAGACGGCCACCAGCACAAAGGTGATCAGGGCCATTTTTTCAACCTTGCGGTAGCGCACCCAGCTGTAAATCAGCACGACTGCGGTGGCGACAATCAGGGCAGTGGTCGCGGCGTAAATGTCATACAGCTTATAGAAAGCAAAAAAGACAACCAGGGGTAAAAAATCAAGAAACTGCTTCATTCTTCGATTCCATCTATCAGCGACGGCCTGTACGTTCTGAACAGGCCATCAGAAAAATTACTGGCGAATTAACGTGTACAGGCGGAACAAATAAACGAGCAAGACAGCGGAGATGAGGTTGCTCAGGGTATTCGCCACAACAGCACCAACGTTAGGCGTCAGAACGGCAAGATTGGGTGCAAACAGCAGCAGCAGGGTTTTCGCCAGCAGCCAGCTCATTACCGCTGGCGCGACCAGACGCATATTAGACCATGCCAGCCGGATACTGCTACGCATGGCGACAAAAATGCCCATGCGGTCCTGTACCAGCATCACGGGGGCGAAGGCGAGCACAATCGCCAACAGCACGCCCGGCACCACAACCAGCATAATCCCTAATTGCACCAGCATGGTGGTTAAAAAGATCAGAATGAACAGCCTGGGCAGCAGCGGCGCGCTGGCACCTATCGCCCGCAGCGCGCTGACGCGCTGCCCGGCAGAGACCAGCTGGATCATCAGCAGCACGCCGCCTGCCAGAATGGCATTGCCGATAAGACCGGAAAAGGTCGAGGCCGCAGAAGCCCGCAACAGGATCTGCTGCTGTTCCGGAGTCATGTTCTGCACCATCTCAAACAGACCAACGCTGCTGGCGATTTGATCGCCTTCGCTCAGGCTGGCAATTTGCTCCTCACTCGGCGAAAAAGCATGACCAAGTACCACCGTGATAAATGCGCACAACAAGGCGATCAGTAAAAAGGTAACGAACTGATTGCGGAAAAAATTCCCCGTGTCACGGTAGACAGACTTCGCCGTGATAGACATGCACTCTCCTTGAGTATTGCAGGTGTTAATTAGCGGGCAATTGTACCCTGGATAAGTGTACGGTGGCAGTATCAAGCCTTGTATGGAAAAGCATATCTTTGTAAAGCGCCCGTAATGCGTCGCTGCCATTTTGCGCGGTTGTGGGCAAGCGCGGCGTTTTGTGTCCGAAATGGCAAAATTGATCCAGACCCTGCCTACCAATTTTTGCCAGTTGTGAAAAAAATTAATTTAGATCAATGAATGTTAAATCACTGAATTTAGTGTGATCAATGCAAGATCACTTATTAATCATTTGTGGGTATATTCCGTTCCTGAATAAAACCATAACGAGGGAATGGATATGAAAAAAGCAGCGGTGGCAGCACTGATTCTGAGTACGCTTTCCGGCGGCGCAATGGCCCACGAAGCAGGTGAGTTCTTTTTCCGTCTCGGGACGGCGACGGTACGTCCAACGGAAGGCTCGGACAATGTTCTGGGTCTGGGCGGTTTTAACGTCAGTAACAATACCCAGGCGGGGATGACCTTTACCTGGATGGCGACCGACAACGTCGGCGTTGAACTGCTGGCGGCCACGCCGTTTCGCCATAAAGTCGGTACGGGCCCAACCGGGGATATCGCCACGGTTCACCATCTGCCGCCGACCCTGATGGCCCAGTGGTATTTCGGTGATGCAGGCAGCAAGGTTCGCCCCTACGTTGGCGCCGGGGTTAACTACACCACCTTCTTTGATGAGAAGTTTAACGACACCGGTAAAGCGGCTGGCCTTTCCGATCTGAGCCTGAAAGATTCATGGGGTATGGCGGGGCAGGTGGGGCTGGATTACCTCATCAACCGCGACTGGCTGATTAATATGTCGGTCTGGTACATGGATATCGACACCGAGGTGCGCTTTAAGGCGGGGGATCAGCAGCAAAATATCAATACCCGTCTGGATCCGTGGGTGTTTATGTTCTCGGCGGGATACCGCTTCTGAAAATAAGAAGGCCCCGAGGGGCCTTTTTTTATTTACGCCCTAACAGCAGGCCAAGAACAATACCCACCGCACCCGCGGCGATCAGGCCGGTAAGAGGGTTATTTTTTACTGCGTCGGTAACATCAGTAACAACGTCGCTTGCCTGTGCAGCATATTTGCGCCCGGCACCCTTCAGCTGATGTTTTGGCGAATCAACGGCCTCGCCAAACTGCTGCTGCGCAGCGCCGGCGAATTCATCCAGTTTGTTCTTCGCTTTTTCACCTGCATATTGTGCATCATTATCAAGATTTTGGTCTGACATAACGTTCTCCTTTTGTAGTCAATGTTAAGCATAGACTCAACAGGGATATCCTGGAGAAAATGGGATTAATACTTAAGAAAGGGTGGCCTGGCGCCACCCTCTTATTATTTCTGGATGAGATAGCGGATGGTCGGCCCATCCTGTTGAATATCCAGTACCGTATAGCCGTGGTTTCTGGCGTCCAGGGGAATATTGTTGATGGATTGAGGGCAGTCGCTCACCACCTCCAGGATCTCGCCCTTTTTCAGTTGCGGCATCGCCTCAAGCGTGGCAACCGCCGGGTACGGGCAAGGTTCACCCAGCATATCGAGGCGGTAGTCGGGAACGATCGCTTTCATGCGGCTTCCTCACGAATGTCAGTTTTCATGGCAGCGCGGCGGAAGAATCGTTTCTCCTGCGCCAGCACCAGCAAAAAGGCGACCAGCAGCAAAATGTAGGTCACCAGTAATCCACCCAGCGGGCCAAAGGTGTTGAGAAGATTAACCTTGTCCCAGTTGGTCGCCAGCGCGGGGGATAAATCATCCCACCAGTAAGCCAGCAGGGTCGAGCCAATCACATTACCCAGACCAACCCACCAGTAGTGCACCTGGCCTTCCACCGCGCGGTACATCCACCCGGTCTCGCAGCCGCCCGCCAGCACAATCCCAAAGCCAAACAGTAGCCCGCCGATCACGGCGTTTGGCCCGGCCCACATGATTTTAGGCGCGACACCCAGCTGGACGTAGCTGAAGATCCCGATGGCGCTCACCGCCATCCCGGCGATAATCGCCTTCGCCATCATGGTGCGTCCGGTGATCCACATATCGCGAAACGCGGAGGTAAAGCAGATCTGCGCCCGTTCAATCAGCAGACCAAATCCGACACCGAACAGCATCGCCAGCCCGAGCTTCGGCTGGTTCAGCGCGGTACAGAGCGCCCAGGCCAGCATGCCGAAGAAGACCAGCATACCGAGACGAAAGCGACGACGGGCCTGATCCGGCTTCTGCGTTAACGGCGAGGCGGCGCTCACTTTTTGCATTTTGACCGGAATACGGAACAGGGGCAGCAGGGTAAAGCGCGCGCCAAAGTACGAGCCGACGGCGGTGGCGAGAGCAAAAAACCAGGCGTGGAGGGAGAACTGCGGGATCCCGGTGAAGAAAGCCGCAAGGTTACAGCCCATCGCCAGGCGCGCACCAAACCCGGCGATGATACCGCCAACCACCGCCTGGGCGATGCGGATCCGGCTGTGCGGCATGCGCAGCTTGACGTTGTTTGCCCAGAGTGCGGCAGCAAAACAGCCGCCGAACATACCGATGATCATCATGCCGTCGATGTGTGTGAGTGGGGAGCCATCAAGGTGAATGAGTTTGAAGTAACCCCACGCTTCGGTGTGAACGCCCGCCAGTTGCAGCAACTGCCCGCCCCAACGGGTAAATTCACCCGTAACCGCCCAGAAGGTGCCGGTGATACCAAAATAGTAGGTGGAGAGGATCCCGGCAGCGATAACGGCAGGAACAGGTGACCAGAACTTAATTAAATAAGTCTGCTTAAAGTATTGCCATGACATAGTTAAGCCTCTGAACTCAGAAGGTTTAAGGAGGAAGTGTTATAAAACGTGAGGATGATACGCCGGGAATCGCGTTTGAAAAGGATTAACTGCGTTAAAGATCGAAGGGATCAATTTATGCGTAAAGCCGCCTGGTAAAAAACCAGACGGCGACTCTTTTACTGCGGACGGGTTGCGGCTTTCATGGCGCTGACAAAGGCCTTCAGTTCGCTCAACATCTGTTCAGGCTTATCGACATTGTTCTCGATAATTTTGACGATCGCCGAGCCGGAAATCGCCCCGGCCGCCCCGGCGCCCAGCGCCGCGGTCACCTGCTCAGGCGCTGAAATACCAAAGCCCTGCAGCGGCGGTGCGGCATTGTACTCCGTCAGTTTTTCCACCAGATGGTGCAGCGGCAGGGCGGCTTTGTTCTCCGCACCGGTAACGCCGGCGCGGGACAGCAGGTAGGTATAGCCGCGACCGTGGGAGGCGATCTGGCGCAGCAGGCTATCATCGGCATTCGGTGGGCAGATAAAGATCGGCGCAACGTTGTGACGCATCGCCGCCTGGCGGAACGGGGCAGACTCCTCGACCGGGACATCGGCGACCAGCACCGAATCCACGCCCACGCGCGCGCACTCGGCGTAGAACTCGTCAATGCCGCGGTTAAAGACCAGGTTAGCGTACATCAGCAGGCCGATGGGCATCGCCGGGTATTTCTGACGGATGGTTGCCAGCATCTCGAAGCACTGGGTCGGGGTCACGCCTGCGGCAAAGGCGCGCAGGGTGGCACTCTGAATGGTCGGGCCATCGGCCAACGGATCGGAGAAGGGGATGCCCAGCTCCAGCGCGTCGGCGCCCGCTTCAACCAGGGCGTCGATGATTTTCAGCGACTGCTCCGGAGAGGGATCGCCCAGCGTGACGAAGGGAACAAACGCGCCTTCCTTGCGGGCCTTAAGTTCAGCAAACACGTTATCGTAACGTTCCATCAGATTTCCCCTCGTGCTTTCAGAATATCGTGAACGGTGAAGATATCTTTATCACCGCGACCGGACAGGTTCACCACCAGCAGCTGCTCTTTTTCCGGGTTCTCCTTGATCATTTTCAGGGCATGGGCCAGGGCGTGGGAAGATTCCAGCGCCGGGATAATCCCCTCCTTACGGCACAGGGTCTTGAACGCTTCCAGCGCTTCGTCATCGGTAATTGAGACGTACTCGGCGCGACCGATGCTGTTCAGGTGCGCGTGCTGCGGCCCCACGGACGGGAAGTCCAGCCCGGCAGAGATGGAGTACGACTCTTCAATCTGGCCTTCGTCGGTCTGCATCATCGGCGCTTTCATGCCGAAGTAGATGCCCACGCGGCCATGCTTCAGTGGCGCACCGTGCTCGCCGGTTTCAATTCCGTGACCAGCAGGTTCAACGCCGATCAGCCCCACACGGGTATCGTCGATGAAGTCAGCAAACATGCCGATGGCGTTAGAACCGCCGCCCACGCAGGCGATCACCGCATCCGGCAGGCGCCCCTCTTTTTCGAGGATCTGCGCTTTGGTCTCTTCGCCGATCATGCGCTGGAATTCACGCACGATGGTCGGGAACGGGTGCGGGCCCGCGGCGGTACCGAGCATATAGTGGGCGTTTTCATAGTTACCGGACCAGTCGCGCAGCGCCTCGTTACAGGCATCTTTCAGGGTGGCCGAGCCACTGTGCACCGGGATCACTTCCGCGCCCATCAGACGCATACGGAAGACGTTCGGCGACTGACGCTCAACGTCTTTTGCCCCCATGTAGATACGGCATTTCAGGCCGAGCAGGGCGCTGGCCAGCGCCGAAGCCACGCCGTGCTGACCGGCCCCGGTTTCGGCAATGATTTCGGTTTTACCCATCCGTTTTGCCAGCAGCGCCTGCCCCAGCACCTGGTTGGTTTTATGTGCGCCGCCGTGGAGCAGATCTTCACGCTTCAGATACAGGGTGGTGTTCGTCCCCTCCGTCAGGTTGCGGCATTTGGTCAGGGCCGTCGGACGTCCGGCATAGTTTTTCAACAGATCGGTGAACTCAGCCTGGAAGAGCGGATCTTTTTGCGCACTCACGAACGCCTCTTCAAGCTGGCGCAGGGCGGGCATCAGGATTTGCGGCACATACATGCCGCCAAACTCACCAAAATAGGGATTTAATAATGTGGTCATCTTCTCTTCCTTAATATGCACGCAGCGTTTTGAACACCGAAGCCAGTTTGCTGGCATCTTTTATGCCCGGCTGCGACTCAACGCCTGAATTAAAATCGAGACCTGCGCAGCCCGCTTTGGCGGCCTCAACGCAGTTATCGGGGCTTAAGCCCCCGGCGAGCAGGACGTTATCCAGCTTCTCGCCCTGGAGCAGCGACCAGTCAAAACGCTGCCCGGTTCCGCCCTGGCCATTATCCAGCACATACTTATCAACATGCTGCAGCGTGCGCGGCGGCAGGGTGTCGGCCACGCTCAGCGCTTTCCAGATTTGCACCTGCGGTTTTAGCCTTTCACGCAGGGCATCGATATACGCCTGATCTTCGCTGCCGTGCAGCTGGACGGCGGTCAGGGAAAGCGACTCTGCCGTGGCAGCCACCTGTTCGATGGCACCATTACGGAAGACGCCCACATACTGTAACGGGGCGGCGGCGATCACCTCGTGCGCCTGCGCCTCGGTCACGTTGCGCGGGGAGGCATCAACGAAGATCAGCCCGCCGTAAATGGCGCCCGCTTCATAAGCCGCGGCGGCATCCTGTGGACGCGTCAGGCCGCAGACCTTGTTCTCCCCTAGCAGCACGCGACGTACCGCGGCGCTGAGATCGTCCTGCTCCATCATCGCCGACCCAATCAGGAAGCCGTTGGCGAAGTGGCTCAGCTCGCGAACCTGGGCATAACTGTTGATCCCGGACTCGCTAATCACCGTTACGCCTGCGCCCAGACGCGGCGCCAGCTGGCGGGTGCGGTTCAGGTCGATGGAGAGATCGCGCAGGTCGCGGTTATTGATCCCGACCACTTTGGCCTCGAGGGCGATAGCGCGCTCCAGCTCCTCTTCGTTGCTCACTTCTGTCAGCACACCCATGTTCAGGCTGTGCGCGACCGCAGCAAGCTGGCGGTACTGTTCATCGTCCAGGACCGAGAGCATCAGCAGGCAGGCGTCGGCCTGATAAAAACGCGCCAGCCAGATTTGATACGGGTCGATGATAAAGTCTTTGCACAAAATCGGCTGCGGCGCGATGCCGCTGACGATGGGCAGAAAATCAAAACTTCCCTGAAAATATTTCTCATCGGTCAGCACCGAAATAGCCGAAGCGTGGTGCTTATAGATGGCGGCGATCTTCGCCGGGTCGAAATCGTCGCGGATCACCCCTTTCGACGGGGAGGCCTTTTTGCACTCCAGGATAAATGCGGTGCGCGCGCCCCGCAGGGCATCATAAAAACGACGGCTGCTCGGTACCACGTCATTCTGGAAACTGGCGAGCGGCTGCTGCTGTTTCCGCGCTTCAACCCAGATGGCCTTATCGGCAACGATTTTCGCTAATACGGTCTGCATTGTTTACCCTCTTGCCGCAAGTGCGGTCACTCGGTCGTAGGCTGCGCCGGAGCGCAGCACATCAATCACTTTTTGCGCGTTGACCTGTAAATCCTCTTCGCCGTGCAGACGCATCAGCATGGCGACGTTAGCGGCGACAGCGGCCTCATGCGCTGGTTCACCTTTACCTTGTAACAGGCGGGTCAGAATGTCACGGTTTTCTTCCGGGGTGCCGCCCGCAAGTTGTTCCTGGTGATACGGGGTTAAACCAAAGTCTGCTGCGTCAAGCTGATAGTTTTTGATTTCACCGTTGTGCAGTTCGGCCACCAGCGTCGGCGCATGGAGCGAGACTTCGTCCATTCCGCCGCTGTGAACCACCGCCGCTCGCTGATAACCGAGCACCCGCAGGGTTTCGGCGATCGGCAGCACCAGTTCAGGGCTGTAGACACCAATCAGCGCCAGCGGCGGGTGCGCCGGGTTGATCAGCGGCCCAAGCACATTAAACAGGGTGCGGGTCTTCAGCTGCTGACGCACCGGCATGGCATGGCGGAAGCCAGTGTGATACTTCGGCGCGAACAGGAAGCAGACGCCCAGTTCGTCCAGCGCATCGCGGGATTTCTCCGCATTCATGTCCAGATTAATCCCGAAGGCGGCCAGCAGATCCGACGAACCGGAACGGCTGGAGACGCTGCGGTTGCCGTGCTTCGCCACCTTCAGCCCACAGGCGGCAGCGACAAAGGCGCTGGCGGTGGAGATGTTGATGCTGTTACTGCCGTCACCGCCGGTACCGACGATATCCGCGAAGAGGTAGTCCGGGCGCGGGAACGGGGCGGCGTTTTCCAGCAATGCGGTGGCGGCACCGGCAATCTCCTGCGGCTGTTCACCGCGCACTTTCATGCTCACCAGCGCGGCAGCCAGCTGCTCAGGCTTCAGCTCACCGCGTACCACGGCGGAGAAGAGCTGGTGGCTCTCCTTCTGGCTCAGGGTCTGCGCCTGGTAGAGTTTTTCCAGAATCGGCTGCAGAGTGTTGGTCTGCTCCAGTTTCTGCAGCGCCCAGTTCAGGGTCTGCTCCAGCAGGCGCGCGCCCTGGGAGGTCAGAATGGATTCCGGGTGGAACTGCATCCCGCAAACCCGGTCCGCGTCGTGACGTACCGCCATTACCATCCCGTTGTAATGGGCGTTGATCGTCAGGCCCGCCGGGATGTTGCTGCCCACCAGCGAGTGGTAACGCGCCACCGGCAGGGGATTCATCAGCCCGGCAAACATCGCCTGGCCGTCGTGTTCAATGCTGGAGGCTTTCCCGTGCAGGATCTCACCGGCCTGGCCGACGTAGCCGCCGTAAGCCTCAACAATCGCCTGATGGCCCAGGCAGATGCCGATGATTGGCAGCTTGCCGCGCAGGCGGGTCAGCAGCTCCGGCATACAGCCTGCTTCGCTCGGCGCGCCAGGCCCCGGGGAGAGCATCAGCACCGGGTTTTGCATGGTGGCCAGACGGTCGATTAAGGTCTGAGCCGGGACATGGTTACGGTAAATCACCACGTTGTGACCGTTAGCACGCAGCTGATCCGCCAGGTTATAGGTAAAGGAGTCGATATTATCGAGCAGCAGAATGTCAGCCATCAGAAAATCTCCTGTGCGTGATGGGCAGTCGCAATGGCGCGCAGTACCGCGCGGGCCTTGTTACGGGTTTCGTCAGCTTCAGACTGCGGAACGGAGTCGAGAACGATGCCGGCACCCGCCTGGACGGTGGCAATGCTTTCTTCAACGTAGGCGGAGCGGATCACGATGCAGGTATCCAGATCGCCGTGGGCGGTGAAGTAACCCACCGCGCCGCCGTAGCTGCCGCGACGACGGCCTTCGGCCTGGGCAATCAGCTGCATGGCACGGACTTTTGGCGCGCCGCTCAGGGTGCCCATGTTCATGCAGGCGCGGTAGGCGTGTAGCACGTCCAGATCCTGACGCAGCTCGCCCACCACGCGGGAGACCAGATGCATCACGAAGGAGTAACGGTCCACTTTGGTTAAGTCGGCGACGTAACGGCTGCCCGGGGTGCAGATGCGCGCCAGGTCGTTACGGGCCAGGTCCACCAGCATCAGGTGTTCGGACATCTCTTTCTGGTCTGTGCGCATCTCCAGCTCAATGCGGCTGTCCAGATCGCGGTCCAGTGAGCCGTCGGCGCGACGACCGCGCGGGCGGGTTCCGGCAATGGGATAGATTTCAATCTGGCGGCTGGTGGCGTCGTACTTCAGGGAGCTCTCCGGCGAGGCGCCGAACAGCGTAAAATCGTTATCCTGCATAAAGAACATGTAGGGGCTGGGGTTGCTTTTCTTCAGCACGTCGTAGGCCGCCAGAGGAGACGGGCAGGGCAGGGAGAAACGACGGGACGGCACCACCTGGAAGATCTCGCCTGCGCGAATGGCTTTCTGCATCTGGCGCACCACCACGCCATATTCGTCGTCCGTCTGGCTGACGTCGCAACGCATCTGCTCCACGCGCTGCACCGGCAGTGCCGGCGGGGCTTCGTCCATTTGCGCCTGCAGTTGGGCAATGCGTTGCTCCAGGCGCTGCTTCTCCGCCAGTAACGGAGTAAACAGGCTGGCCTGAATGCGGGTGTACTTTTTCTGATGGTCGATCACCAGTAAGGTTTCCGCCAGATAGAAGCAGTAGTCCGGACAGCGGTTTCCCTGCTCTAGCTCGGGGAGATCTTCAAAACCGGCCACCAGATCGTAGGCAAACAGTCCGCCAAAGAACATCGCTTCGCGCTCGCTTTCCGGGACGTTTACCAGATTTTGCAGCAGGCGGAAGGCATCAAACACCGACAGAGAACAGAGGCGGGCATCTTCATCCAGCAGCTGGCTCACCGGCGGGAAGTGCAGGATCCGCTGGTCCGGGCGATGTTCGTTCTCAATGCCCGCGGGCAGGACATCGTCCAGCAGCGACAGCAGGGCCGCACCGTTTTCAGAAAGCGCCTTCAGGGTGACGGTGTTGCCCAGGGCGGTGATGCGCAGGGCGCTGTCGACCAGCAGCAGGCTTTTCAGATCGTCTTTACTGTCGATATCCGCCGACTCCAGCAGCAGCGTGGCAGGACGGGCGCCACACACCTGATGGAACAGGGCTGTGGGATTGTGGCGATAGGCCGCCTCACGGGTCAGCAGTTCAAGGTTCGGTTTGGCTGTTTGCATTATGTTGTTCTCTTTATTCTGTTCATAAAAAAGCCCGCTCAGTGGCGGGCCAGGTATCTGTATGCATGACGCAGACGTACGACACTGCCCGACAATTCAGGAGGTGCGCCACCAGCTATGCAGAGAAAAATGTGCGGTCATTTCCAGATACCTCGTTGAGTGAACTTGCGTACTAGTTAACTAGTTCGATAGCCTAATGTCAACCCCCCGATTTCAGAATTTCACCACATGCCGTTATGATGGCGGCGCAGATATTGACGAGCAGTGACGGGAGCCGCTTTGAGCGACACGAATTACGCAGTGATTTATGATTTACACAGCCATACCCAGGCCTCCGATGGCCTGCTTACGCCTGAAGAGCTTGTCCATCGTGCCCATGAGATGCGCGTGGGTACGCTGGCCATTACCGATCACGACACCACCGAGGCCATTGCGGCCGCGCGGGCGGAAATTGCCCGCAGCGGATTGCCCCTGACCTTAATCACCGGCGTGGAGATTTCCACCGTCTGGGAAAACCACGAGATCCATATCGTCGGGTTAAACATCGATATTGAGAACCCGACCCTCTGTGCGTTCCTGGATGAACAAAAGATGCGGCGTGTACAGCGGGCAGAGATGATCGCCGAACGTCTGGAGAAAGCGCATATTCCCGGCGCGTGGGAAGGGGCCCTGCGTCTGGCGAATGGCGGGGCGGTGACCCGCGCCCACTTTGCCCGTTTTCTGATTGAAGCCGGGAAAGCAAATAACATTGCGGATGTGTTTAAAAAATATCTCGCCCGCGGGAAAACCGGATACGTTCCTCCCCAGTGGTGTACAATAGAACAAGCTATTGATGTCATTCATCATTCTGGTGGTAAGGCGGTACTGGCCCATCCGGGGCGGTATAACCTTTCCGCCAAATGGCTGAAACGTCTGCTGGCATACTTTGCCGAACACGGCGGAGAGGCGATGGAAGTCGCTCAGTGTCAGCAGGCACCCAACGAGCGCAGTCAGCTGGCTGAATATGCCCGCCAGTATGGACTCTTTGCCTCCCAGGGCTCTGATTTTCATCAGCCTTGTCCCTGGATAGAGCTGGGACGCAAGCTCTGGTTACCCGCCGGTGTCGAGCCGGTGTGGCACCTCTGGGAGCAGCCAACGCCAATTGAAGAGAGGGGAGTATGAGCCAATTTTTTTATATCCATCCTGACAATCCGCAGCCGCGTTTGATTAATCAGGCCGTGGAGATCGTGCGTAAGGGTGGCGTTATTGTCTATCCAACTGACTCAGGCTATGCGCTGGGCTGTAAGATCGAAGACAAAAACGCGATGGAGCGTATCTGCCGGATCCGCAACCTGCCTAACGGGCATAACTTTACCCTGATGTGCCGCGATCTCTCTGAGTTATCGACCTACTCCTACGTGGATAACGTGGCGTTTCGGTTGATCAAAAATAACACGCCGGGTAATTACACCTTTATCCTCAAGGGGACGAAAGAGGTGCCGCGCCGCCTGCTGCAGGAAAAACGCAAAACCATCGGGATGCGCGTGCCGTCAAACCCGATTGCTCAGGCGCTTCTCGAGACGCTGGGCGAGCCGATGCTCTCCACCTCGCTGATGTTACCGGGCAGCGACTTTACGGAATCCGATCCCGATGAGATCAAAGACCGTCTGGAGAAACAGGTTGAGCTGGTGATTCACGGCGGCTATCTCGGCCAACAGCCGACCACGGTGATCGATTTAACGGAAGATGCCCCGGTTGTGCTGCGTGAAGGGGTGGGGGACGTGAAGCCTTTCCTGTAATTTCATAGGGTACAGGGTCATCTGTTTAGCATGATATTCTCGCTATAATGACCCTGATATTATCACTCCGCCTGTCTTCTTATTCCTTCCTGTAGTAAATATCTTGTGATTTTCTGAAAATAGTTCGTTGCTGGAATAATCTCGCCCCTGCCTGAATATGTTGATGTACGATAAGCGAACATATGCTTATTGAAAAAAGGCTATCTATGGCGTTGCAAGGGAAGTTAATCCTCAACGGGGCAGACTATGCGCCTTTTAATCTTACGGCGTGGGTGTATTTATGGCGCATTCGGGGTTAGGGGCATACCGGAACAATATTAACTGTGCTGCTGTTGCAAAATTAGGGCCTATCCCACCCGGAAAATATTGGATTGTAGATCGCAAAGAAGGCAACTACTTTTCTCAGAAGCTAACGGAAATACACGATGAGGCTAATAGATTTTTTGGCCGACGTGCCTTTGGCAAGTCGGACTGGTTTGCGTTATGGCGCGATGACTGGAATATCGACGATGATACCTGGATAGAAAATGTCAAGCGCGGCAACTTCCGGTTGCATCCCGGTACAGTTTCCAAAGGTTGTATAACTATCGCCAATAATTCAGATTTTTCGATGATCCGCAATGCGCTTATGAATACCTCACTTATACAGGTTCCCTGTATGCGGTCGTTAATGGCGCGGGGATGGGTGGAGGTGGTTGATGGCGGCAATACTAAAAAAAATTGCGCATAAAATCATTAAATTTATTTATTTTATTTTATTGTTATATTGTGTTGGTCACACTTTCCCATATGCCGAATTATATATTGATGAGGATTTTGCAACAAAATGGGCGTTGTTTTTCTATGGGGGTGAAGACGCAGAATCCATGTATGACGCTTATACCGATATAGATCTATCTATAATGATATCAATAGCAATGCCAATATATTTTATAACAATGAAGTTAATCAAAAAATTAAGGAGCAAATAAAATGCCAATTCCTCCGTATTTGTGGCTCAATGACGATGGTGGCGCCGATATTAAAGGTTCTGTAGACGTGCAGGACCGTGAAGGCAGCGTCGAAATTATCGGGCTGAGTCATGGCATCAACCTGCCTGTTGACAGTGCCAACGGTAAAATTACCGGTACACGCCAACACTCATCCATGATGATTGAAAAGGAAGTCGATAGCTCCACGCCCTACCTCTATAAAGCAGCCGCGACAGGCCAGACGTTGAAAAGTGCCGAGATCAGGTTTTATCACATTAACGACGCAGGACAGGAAGTCTGCTATTACACGGTGTTGATGGAAAACGTGAAGATCACTGGCGTTAACTGCGCTGTACCTAACGTAAAATTATCGGGCAACGATAAAATGAATCATGTAGAAAGCGTCAGTATTCAGTATGAAAAAATCACCTGGCGTATCGTGGATGGCAACATTTAGTTCACCGATGCCTGGAATGAGCGGCCTACGGCCTGAGAAATCTGCCTGCCCAAATCGTTGGGTTTGCTTCAGGTTACCAGCACCCGCTCGCCGCGGCGCAAAACTTGTTGAATCATTTAGTCTAAAATTCATGTAGTATGTGCGGCCATGAATCACTGGGCGAGACGTATTGTCTGCCATTATGTGTGCTGTGAAAAAGTTACAGATCATTGAGTTAAGGTTGAATCGCGCTTAACTCCTTGTTTTCGAATGTATACCAGACGCCTGTGAAGGCGACACCTGAAGGAAGCTCAATGAGCGAGAAATTACAGAAAGTGCTGGCCCGCGCCGGCCACGGTTCACGCCGTGAAATCGAAACCATTATCGAAGCAGGTCGTGTCAGTGTGGACGGTAAAATCGCCACGCTGGGCGACCGTGTGGAAATCGTACCAGGCCTGAAAATCCGTATCGATGGCCACCTGATCTCGGTGAAAGAGTCCGCCGAGCAAATCTGCCGCGTACTGGCTTACTATAAGCCGGAAGGCGAGCTCTGCACCCGCAACGATCCGGAAGGTCGCCCAACCGTATTCGACCGCCTGCCAAAACTGCGCGGCGCGCGCTGGATCGCTGTAGGTCGTCTGGATGTTAACACCTGTGGCCTGCTGCTCTTCACTACCGATGGTGAACTGGCAAACCGTCTGATGCACCCAAGCCGTGAAGTGGAGCGTGAATATGCGGTCCGCGTGTTCGGTGAAGTTGACGACAATAAGATCCGTGAGCTCTCCCGCGGCGTGCAGCTTGAAGATGGCCCGGCTGCGTTTAAAACCATCAAGTTTACCGGTGGTGAAGGTATTAACCAGTGGTACAACGTCACCCTGACCGAAGGCCGTAACCGCGAGGTGCGTCGCCTGTGGGAAGCCGTTGGCGTGCAGGTTAGCCGCCTGATCCGCGTTCGCTACGGTGACATTCTTCTGCCGAAGGGGCTGCCACGTGGCGGCTATACCGAGCTGGATTTAACCCAGACCAACTATCTGCGTGAGCTGGTGCAGCTGGCGCCGGAAACCTCCTCGAAAGTGGCGGTAGAAAAAGATCGTCGCCGCATGAAGGCGAACCAGATCCGTCGTGCGGTTAAACGCCATAGCCAGGTCAGCGGCAATCGCCGCTCTGGCAGCCGTAACAACAACGGCTAAAAAATAAAAAACCCGGCCTGGCCGGGTTTTTTGTTAATAGTCGATGCCGATTTGCGCTTTAACGCCTGCATCAAAGGCGTGTTTCACCGGGCGTAACTCGCTGACCGTATCCGCCATCTCCATAAGATCCCGATGACAGCCGCGCCCGGTAATAATCACCGTCTGGTGCGCCGGTCGGTTGTTCAGCGCATCAACCACTTCCTGTAACGGTAAATAGTCGTAGGCCACCATATAGGTGATCTCATCGAGCAGAACCATATTCAACGTGGTATCCGCCAGCATGCGCTTTGCATGCTCCCAGACCGCCAGGCAGGCCGCGGTGTCAGTGTCGCGGTTTTGCGTGTCCCAGGTAAAGCCGGTCGCCATAACCTGAAACTCTACACCCTGCGGCTCCAGCAGATTACGCTCGCCGTTAGGCCACTCGCCTTTGATGAACTGGATCACACCCACCTTTTGTCCATGACCGACGGCGCGCGTGGCGGTCCCAAAAGCGGCAGTGGTTTTGCCTTTGCCGTTGCCGGTGAAGACGATAATAATTCCGCGCTCATCCTGAGCTGCGGCAACGCGGGCATCGACCTGCTCTTTCAGGCGCTGCTGGCGCTGCTGATGACGTTCATCACTCATTGCGATATTCCTGGTTTACGGCCGGGTTGGGCATCAAAGGTCATGCCGGTTTTCCGGCGGCTGTCATCGCCCATCAGCCACAGATAAAGCGGCATGATATCGGCAGGGGTTTTCAGTTTAAGCGGATCTTCGCTCGGGAACGCGCTGGCGCGCATGCTGGTGCGGGTCCCGCCGGGGTTGATGCAGTTTACGCGCAGATGGCGGTTCTGATACTCCTCGGCCAGGACCTGCATCATCCCTTCGGTGGCAAATTTCGAGGCGGCATAGGCGCCCCAGTTAGCCCGACCCTGACGCCCAACGCTGGATGAGGTAAACACCAGCGAGCCGGAATCAGACTTCAGTAATAAAGGAAGCAATGCCTGGGTAAGGAAGAAGGTACCGTTAACGTTGACCTGCATCACCTGCTGCCAGATCTCCGGCGTTTGCTCTTCCATGGGCCGCACTTCGCCAAGGAAGCCCGCATTATGTAGTACTCCGTCCAGACGGGGATACTCAGCGGCAATACGATCAGCAAGTTCCCTGCAGCTCTGGGGGGTACAGGTTAACAGGTCGAGAACATATTCGCGGGTCTGCGCGCCACCTTCACTGGCGATCGCCTGAGCGACGTCACGCAATTTATCTTCATTACGTCCCAGCAGAATCAGGCGCGCACCGTGGCGGGCGTAAGTCAGCGCCGCTTCGCGACCAATACCGTCGCTGGCGCCCGTGACCAAAATAATACGTTTTTGCAGTAGATCTTTTTTCGGTTGATAGTGCAAGGTCACTCCTCTGGCGCGCGTTGGCGCGGCCCATGCTGTGCGGTCTCTTTTCGGCTTTATGCCCGAAAGCGCGGTTGATTACAATCAGTCTACCGGAGAGTTCGCTGTAAAATTAACAATTTGCAAATATTTCATTCATAAATAAACATTTCTGAAGAGGGCTCGCAAGGGTATCGTCAGGTAAGAGACGCCTGGTGAAGGCTGTTGTACACTGGGTGGGAAAACAAGTGGTTAAACCAAGGTGGACGCGTGGAATTACTTTCTGAGTACGGTTTATTTCTGGCCAAAATTGCGACGGTGGTGATTGCCATTGCGGTGATCGCCGTTCTGATTGTTAACCTGACGCAGCGCAAACGTCAGCGCGGCGAGTTGCGCATTACCCGCTTAAGCGAGCAGTACACTGAGATGAAGGAAGAGATGTCAGTGGCGCTGCTCGATGCGCATCAGCAAAAACAGTGGCACAAAGCGCAGAAGAAAAAGCACAAACTTGAAGCGAAAGCGGCAAAGCAGAAAGCAAAGCAGGAACTCCATCCGGAGGTGGCAAAGCCACGGGTCTATGTGCTGGACTTTAAAGGCAGCATGGACGCCCATGAAGTCTCCTCCCTGCGCGAGGAGATCACTGCTGTGCTGGCGGTGGCAAGAGCTGAAGATCAGGTGGTGCTGCGTCTCGAAAGCCCGGGTGGGGTGGTACATGGTTACGGGCTGGCCTCTTCACAGCTACAACGTCTGCGTGACAAACATATCCCGCTGACGGTGGCGGTGGATAAAGTCGCTGCCAGCGGCGGTTATATGATGGCTTGCGTGGCCGATAAAATTGTCGCGGCGCCTTTCTCTATTATTGGTTCGATTGGCGTGGTGGCGCAGATCCCTAACTTCAATCGTTTCCTGAAAAATAAAGACATCGATGTTGAGCTTCACACGGCGGGCCAGTACAAGCGCACGCTGACCCTGTTGGGTGAAAACACCGAAGAGGGGCGACAGAAATTCCGCGAAGATCTCAATGACACCCATCAGCTGTTTAAAGGATTTGTGAAGCAGATGCGACCCACGCTCGATATCGACGAGGTTGCCACCGGCGAGCACTGGTACGGTACCCAGGCGCTGGAAAAAGGGCTAGTGGACCAGGTGGGAACCAGCGACGATCTGCTGCTCTCGCTGATGGAGGGCCGCGAGCTGGTGGGCGTGCGCTATACGCGCCGTAAAAAGCTGATGGACCGCTTTACCAACAGCGCCGCAGAGAGCGCGGATCGTCTGCTGCTGCGCTGGCTACAGCGAGGTCAGAAACCGCTACTGTGAATAAAAACGCGAGGCCAGTGCCTCGCGTTTTTGCATCAATCAACCAGGTGGTACTTTTCAGATAAGACATGGGCGAGGTATTTAAACATATTAAATACCGCCGTGCTGCGAGGGGTTGGTAGCCCCTGCTCATCGAGAAAGTACTCACCGCTGAACACCAGCACACCATTGCGCTGTTCCACGCCCGTGGCTTCGATCCCGGCCATGGTGTCGTCATGTTCACGAATGAGTTTATTTGCTTCAACAAGCAACGTTTCACGGTCAATGGGTTGGGTATTTTGCTGCATTATCCACTCCTTAAACAGTGATATTAGTCTACGCCGCCGCGGTGCCGGGAGCAAATTTTCCCCGTTTTACCCCCTCCAGGGCAAGAGGTACAGCGCTGGCGTGATTTGCTTTTGCATGCTAATAAAGTTGCGTAACGGATTTTATCAGGTAGAGTGTGCGCTTTCGTCATTCTGGCAACAGATTTGCTTGACATTCGACCTAAATCTCGTCGTGTGGTTATACTGGAGCGAGAAAAATCGCGTCAACTCAACTGCTTATGTGATGTCGATTTTATGACTGAACGGCAAACGGGGTTGATATCCACTCGTGGCGTCGTTATATAAATGTCTCGTCGCCAGGGGAAGGTGAACTCACGCGACGTATTCCTGGAAGAAACAAATTAGGTAAAGGTGAATATGGGTAAAGCTCTCGTTATCGTTGAGTCCCCGGCAAAAGCCAAAACGATCAATAAGTATTTGGGTAGTGACTACGTGGTTAAGTCCAGCGTCGGTCATATCCGCGATCTGCCGACCAGTGGCTCAGCCAAGAAGAGCGCCGACTCTACCTCCACCAAAGGGGCCAAAAAGCCTAAAAAGGATGAACGTAGCGCGCTCGTAAATCGCATGGGAGTTAACCCATGGGATAACTGGCAGGCACAGTACGAAGTACTGCCGGGTAAAGAGAAAGTCGTCTCCGAGCTGAAACAGCTGGCGGAAAAAGCCGACCACATCTATCTCGCAACCGACCTTGACCGCGAAGGGGAGGCCATTGCATGGCACCTGCGGGAAGTGATCGGGGGCGATGACACACGCTACAGCCGCGTAGTGTTTAACGAAATTACTAAAAACGCGATCCGCCAGGCCTTTGAAAAGCCGGGTGAGCTGAATATCGACCGCGTCAACGCTCAGCAGGCGCGCCGCTTTATGGACCGCGTCGTGGGTTACATGGTTTCTCCACTGCTGTGGAAAAAGATTGCGCGTGGACTCTCCGCAGGCCGCGTACAGTCTGTTGCCGTGCGTCTGGTGGTTGAACGGGAACGCGAAATTAAAGCGTTCGTGCCAGAAGAGTTCTGGGAAGTTGACGCCAGCGTGACCACGCCGGGCGGCGACACCCTGCCGCTGGAAGTGTCGCACCAGAACGATAAGCCGTTCCGTCCTGAAAATCGCGAACAGACCATGGCCGCGGTAGCGCTGCTGGAAAAAGCGCGCTATCAGGTGCTGGATCGTGAAGACAAACCGACCAGCAGCAAGCCTGGCGCACCGTTTATCACCTCCACATTGCAGCAGGCGGCCAGCACCCGTCTGGGCTATGGCGTGAAAAAAACCATGATGATGGCGCAGCGTCTGTATGAAGCGGGTCACATCACCTATATGCGTACTGACTCTACCAACCTGAGCCAGGACGCCGTCAACATGGTGCGTGATTACATTGGCGACAATTTCGGTAAGAAATACCTGCCGGAAAGCGCCAATCAGTACAACAGCAAAGAGAACTCCCAGGAAGCGCACGAAGCGATTCGTCCTTCTGACGTCTCTGTGCTGGCGGAATCCCTCAAGGATATGGAAGCCGATGCGCAAAAACTGTATCAGCTGATCTGGCGCCAGTTTGTTGCCTGTCAGATGACCCCGGCGCAGTATGACTCCACCACGCTGACCGTCGGTGCGGGCGATTTCCGCCTCAAGGCGCGTGGCCGTATCCTGCGTTTCGATGGCTGGACCAAAGTGATGCCTGCGCTGCGTAAGGGCGATGAAGACAAAACCCTGCCAGCGGTCAACGCCGGGGATGAACTTTCCCTGGTTGAGCTGACGCCTGCTCAGCACTTCACCAAGCCGCCGGCACGCTTCAGCGAAGCCTCGCTGGTGAAAGAGCTGGAAAAACGTGGTATCGGTCGTCCGTCGACCTATGCGTCGATCATCTCGACCATTCAGGATCGCGGCTATGTGCGCACGGAAAACCGCCGTTTCTATGCGGAGAAAATGGGTGAAATCGTCACCGATCGCCTGGAAGATAACTTCCGCGAGCTGATGAACTACGATTTTACCGCGCAGATGGAAAATAGCCTGGACCAGGTGGCTAACCATGAAGCCGAGTGGAAGAAGGTGCTGGATAGCTTCTTCAGCGACTTCACCAAGCAGCTGGATAAAGCGGAAAAAGATCCGGAAGAGGGGGGCATGCAGCCGAACCAGATGGTGCTGACCAGCATCGACTGTCCGACCTGCGGCCGTAAGATGGGTATTCGTACCGCCACGACCGGTGTCTTCCTTGGCTGCTCAGGCTATGCGTTGTCGCCGAAAGAGCGCTGCAAAACCACCATCAACCTGGTGCCGGAAAACGAAGTGCTGAACGTGCTGGAAGGCGACGATGCGGAAACCAACGCATTACGCGCCAAACGCCGCTGCAATAAGTGCGGCACAGCGATGGACAGCTACCTCATCGACCCGAAACGTAAGCTGCATGTCTGCGGTAACAACCCGACCTGCGACGGTTACGAGATTGAAGAGGGTGAGTTCCGCATCAAGGGTTATGACGGTCCGATTGTGGAATGCGAGAAGTGTGGTTCTGAAATGCACCTGAAAATGGGGCGTTTTGGTAAGTACATGGCCTGCACCAATGACGACTGCAAAAACACGCGTAAGATCCTGCGTAACGGTGAAGTGGCACCGCCGAAGGAAGATCCGGTTCCGTTGCCGGAGCTGCCGTGTGAAAAATCCGATGCGTACTTTGTACTGCGTGACGGTGCTGCGGGCGTCTTCCTGGCGGCGAATACCTTCCCGAAATCGCGTGAAACGCGTGCGCCGCTGGTTGAGGAGCTATACCGCTTCCGCGATCGCCTGCCAGAAAAACTGCGTTATCTGGCTGATGCACCGCAGCAGGATGCAGAAGGTAATAAGACCGTGGTGCGTTTTAGCCGTAAAACCAAGCAGCAATATGTCGCTGCTGAGAAAGAGGGTAAAGCCACCGGCTGGTCAGCATTTTATGTTGACGGCAAATGGGTTGAAGGCAAGAAATAGCCTTAATTTACGCTAAGTTACCTCGCAAGGGCCGGTATTCCGGCCCTTTTTTATTACCGGGTTATTATTTTTTGTTACGGGCTATACAGCAAAGATATAAGTGATATAGTGGTTATAGTTAACCCTTTCTTTATTATCAAATCGTCTTAAGCGATTGCCCGTGTGCGCTAAATCGGATGGTCTGGCATGAAACTACAGCAGCTCCGCTATATCGTTGAGGTGGTCAACCATAACCTTAACGTCTCCTCCACCGCAGAAGGTCTTTACACTTCGCAACCCGGCATCAGTAAGCAGGTACGCATGCTTGAAGATGAGCTGGGGATCCAGATTTTCGCCCGCAGTGGTAAGCATCTTACCCAGGTAACGCCAGCAGGACAGGAGATTATCCGCATCGCCCGCGAAGTGCTGTCGAAGGTTGATGCCATTAAATCCGTTGCCGGAGAGCACACCTGGCCAGATAAAGGCTCGTTGTATATTGCCACCACCCACACTCAGGCGCGCTACGCGTTGCCAGGGGTGATCAAAGGCTTTATCGAGCGCTACCCTCGCGTGTCGTTGCATATGCATCAGGGCTCGCCAACACAGATTGCCGAAGCGGTCTCCAAGGGCAATGCGGACTTTGCCATCGCCACCGAAGCGCTGCACCTGTATGACGATCTGGTGATGCTGCCTTGCTATCACTGGAACCGTTCGATTGTGGTGACGCCGGAACATCCGCTGGCGGCAAAAACGTCGGTGTCCATCGAAGAGCTGGCGCAATATCCGCTGGTGACATACACCTTCGGCTTTACGGGCCGCTCGGAACTCGATACCGCCTTTAATCGCGCGGGGCTTACGCCGAGGATCGTCTTTACCGCCACCGATGCCGATGTGATCAAAACCTATGTGCGGCTGGGTCTTGGCGTCGGGGTTATCGCCAGCATGGCGGTGGATCCTGTTGCCGATCCGGATTTAGTGCGTCTGGATACCCAGGGCGTATTCGGCCACAGCACGACCAAAATTGGTTTCCGCCGTAGCACCTTCCTGCGTAGCTATATGTATGATTTTATTCAACGATTTGCGCCACATCTGACCCGTGACGTGGTAGATACGGCGGTGGCGCTGCGCTCTAACGACGATATCGAAGCGATGTTTAAAGATATTAAGCTGCCTGAAAAATAATACCCTCCGGTATCTTTCCTTCGGGAGAGATACCGTTATTTCTCTTAAGACCCGAATTAAATCCCCCCGATCTGCGTTCATTTCTCACAATAACCATAACGTTATGGCGTTTTTTTCATGAGTCAGTTGTAAAAACGTGACAAAAATAGAAAATATTTTGCAGCTATGCAAATCCCACGTTTCATTTATATATTTCCGCTCAAAAGATTAACTATTTCATGCCAGACGATTCGTAAATTCGCTGGATCTTCGACTAAAGTTTCTTTAGGATTTATCTCAACTACGATTACTTATACCAATTGTTTGGTATTCAAATGATAAGCGAAATCGATTGTATGGGGTTAGCAATGCCGTCAGGACGTCAAGAGCCGCAAAGGGACCCAGGACTTAAGCGCAAAGCCTGGCTGGCGGTGTTTCTCGGCTCCACCCTGTTTTGGGTAGTGGTGGCTTTACTTATCTGGAAATTCTGGGGTTAAGCATGGCGGTTCAGGGGCGTAGTGAAGCAGTGAAGCCTGTATGTCAGCAGCGTGACACGCGTCGCAAAGTCCGTAATGGATCTACAGGTAACGTCCCGGCATCCTGGAAGCTATCGCCTGTACAACAAGCTTTCATTGATCTCTTCGCAGAAGACGAAGACAAAAAACAATAATTCTTATTATCAGCCCCGGGCGATAATAATCCGATGCGCTTTTGTACTCTTTAATAAATACACATCAGCAATACCGAACTGAGACAAACTCAGCGAGCAATAAATTAATAAAGCGTGGTGCCGCAATGATGAATAATATATCCGGAGCTAAATACTGGTCGTGGATGGCCGCCTTTTCCCTCTCGATCCTCTTCTGGTGTCAGCTACTCTGGCTCACCCTACAGTGAATGATGAAAGCCTCGCGCCCGCGGGGCTTTTTTATGCCTTCTTTTCGCACTGAATTTGTCCATTTGAGTTGTTATCAAATCGTTACGGTGACGATGTGTTATCTTTAATTACGGCCCTGATAAAAGTCAGGGCATCGCAATCCCGGTAATTAAGGAGGAGCTTATGTCGTTAACCCTACGCGAAGCCAGTAAGGACACATTGCAGGCTGAGAACAAAACCTATCACTACTACAGCCTGCCACTGGCCGCAAAGGAACTTGGGGATATTGCGCGCTTACCCAAGTCACTTAAAGTGTTACTGGAAAACCTCCTGCGCTGGCAGGATGACCTCTCCGTTACGGCTGAGGATATTCACGCCCTGGCCGGATGGTTGCAGAACGCCCACGCCGACCGGGAGATCGCCTATCGTCCGGCCAGGGTGCTGATGCAGGATTTCACCGGCGTCCCGGCGGTGGTTGATCTGGCGGCAATGCGTGAAGCGGTAAAACGCCTGGGGGGCGATACCGCAAAAGTGAACCCGCTCTCCCCGGTTGACCTGGTTATTGACCACTCGGTGACCGTGGACCATTTTGGCGATGATGAGGCGTTTGAAGAGAACGTGCGTCTGGAGATGGAGCGTAACCACGAACGTTATGTGTTTCTGAAGTGGGGCCAGCAGGCGTTCAGTCGCTTCAGCGTCGTCCCACCTGGCACCGGTATCTGCCACCAGGTCAATCTGGAGTATCTCGGCAAAGCGGTGTGGAGTGAACTGCAGGATAAGGAGTGGGTGGCCTACCCCGATACGCTGGTCGGCACGGACTCCCACACCACCATGATCAACGGACTTGGCGTGCTGGGCTGGGGAGTAGGGGGTATCGAAGCCGAGGCCGCCATGCTCGGCCAGCCGGTCTCAATGCTAATCCCGGATGTGGTCGGCTTTAAGCTAACCGGCAAGCTGCGCGAGGGCATTACCGCCACCGACCTGGTGCTCACCGTCACCCAGATGCTGCGTAAGCACGGCGTGGTGGGTAAGTTTGTAGAATTCTATGGTGACGGCCTCGACTCTCTGCCGCTGGCAGACCGGGCCACTATCGCCAATATGGCGCCTGAATATGGCGCTACCTGCGGTTTCTTCCCCATTGACGGCGTGACGCTGGAGTATATGCGCCTTAGCGGTCGCAGCAGCGAGCAGGTCGCGCTGGTGGAAGCCTACGCCAAAGCACAGGGGATGTGGCGTAATCCGGGCGATGAGCCGGTGTTCACCAGCACCCTGGCGCTGGATATGGGCGATGTAGAGGCCAGCGTCGCCGGGCCGAAACGTCCCCAGGACCGGGTGGCTTTGCCGGATGTACCTAAGGCGTTTGCCGCCAGCACTGAACTGGAGGTCAACACCGCACAGAAGGATCGCCGCCCCATTGATTACGTCATGAACGGCCAGCAGTACCAGCTCCCGGACGGCGCGGTTGCGATCGCGGCCATCACCTCCTGCACCAACACCTCGAACCCCAGCGTCCTGATGGCGGCGGGGCTGCTGGCGAAAAAAGCGGTTACTCTCGGCCTGAAACGCCAGCCATGGGTTAAAGCCTCGCTGGCCCCGGGCTCGAAAGTGGTCTCCGATTATCTGGCGCAGGCCCGCCTGACGCCGTATCTTGATGAGCTGGGCTTTAACCTGGTGGGCTACGGGTGTACCACCTGTATCGGCAACTCTGGGCCGCTGCCGGAACCTATCGAGACAGCAATCAAGCAGGGCGATCTGACGGTAGGGGCGGTGCTCTCGGGCAACCGTAACTTTGAAGGACGTATCCATCCGCTGATTAAAACCAACTGGCTGGCCTCTCCGCCGCTGGTGGTGGCCTATGCGCTGGCGGGCAACATGAATATCAATCTGGCAACCGATCCGCTGGGATACGATCGCAAAGGGGATCCGGTTTATCTGAAAGATATCTGGCCATCGGCACAGGAAATTGCCCTTGCGGTTGAAAAAGTGTCTACCGACATGTTCCGCAAAGAGTACGCCGAAGTGTTTGAAGGCACGCCGGAGTGGAAAACCATTGAAGTGGCGCGCTCAGATACCTATAGCTGGCAGGAGGATTCCACTTATATCCGTCTCTCCCCGTTCTTTGACGAGATGCTGGCAGAACCCAAACCGCTGGAAGATATCCACGGCGCGCGCGTGCTGGCCATCCTCGGTGACTCGGTGACCACCGACCATATCTCCCCGGCAGGCAGTATCAAAGCGGATAGCCCGGCAGGACGTTATCTCCAGAGTCGTGGCGTAGAGCGACGGGACTTCAACTCCTACGGTTCGCGTCGCGGCAACCATGAAGTGATGATGCGTGGCACCTTCGCTAATATTCGTATCCGCAACGAGATGGTGCCTGGGGTGGAAGGCGGAATGACTCGCTATCTGCCCGGAACCGAAGTGATCTCAATCTATGATGCCGCCATGAAATATCAGCAGGATGGCATCCCGCTGGCGGTCATTGCCGGGAAAGAGTACGGCTCCGGATCAAGCCGCGACTGGGCAGCAAAAGGACCCAGGTTGCTCGGTGTACGCGTCGTTATCGCCGAATCGTTTGAGCGTATTCACCGTTCAAACCTGATCGGGATGGGGATTTTACCTCTGGAGTTCCCGGAGGGGGTATCGCGTAAAACCCTGGGGCTGACGGGTGAGGAGCGCATTGACATTGCGGATCTGCAGAACCTGACGCCTGGTGCCACCGTGCCGGTCAAACTGACGCGAGCTGATGGGCAAACCGAGGTGGTGAACTGCCGCTGTCGTATCGATACCGCGACGGAGCTCACCTACTACCAGAACGACGGCATTTTGCACTATGTCATTCGTAATATGCTGAACTAAAGGAAAATCAGCCCGGCATAAATTGCCGGGCTGTTGTTTTTACTTATTAAGCAGATGACCTAGCTTGGCCGCTTTGGTATCCAGATAGTGTTCGTTTTTCGGGTTACGCCCTACAATCAGCGGCACACGTTCTACGATGTTGATCCCGGCTTCGGTCAGGATCTCCACCTTCCGCGGGTTGTTGGTCAGCAGACGCACTTCATCGACGCCCAGCAGCTTGAACATATCCGCGCACAGGGTGAAATCACGTTCATCGGCAGCAAAGCCCAACTGGTGATTAGCTTCAACCGTATCGTAGCCTTGATCCTGCAACGCATAGGCGCGGATCTTATTCAGCAGACCGATGTTGCGGCCCTCCTGACGGTGATACAGCAGAATGCCCCGGCCCTCTTCGGCGATGCGCGACAGGGCAGCTTCAAGTTGAAAACCACAATCGCAGCGCAGGCTAAACAGGGCATCACCCGTAAGACACTCAGAATGAACGCGAGCCAGAACCGGCGTCTGCCCGGACGTATCGCCGAAGACTAACGCGACATGATCCTGCCCGGTTGCCAGTTCTTCAAAGCCCACCATCAGGAAATCGCCCCAGGGGGTTGGCAGATTGGCTTCTGCCACACGTTTAAGCTGCATGTGATTCTCCAGAAAATGCTGACACGCCTTGTGTCTGTCGCCTGTTTGGCTGTCGGTATGTTCTTATTTTGCCACAAGCTGCACGGGTTCACCTAATCACTGCCGGCTTAACGAACGTTAAACGCACAATCCGACATTTTTACGCAGTTCTGATTTTTCGGTTATGATTGTGAGGCTTATCGGAAAAAGGAGACGACATGCTTTCAATTGCCCGCCGCACGGCGGTTGGCGCGGGGATATTGCTCATTATGCCTGCGGCCTTATGGATATCGGGCTGGCAGTGGCAGCCAGGCACGAATAGCGGATGGTTGAAGGTGCTGTTCTGGATAACGGAGACCGTCACCCAGCCCTGGGGAATTATTACGCATACGCTACTCTGCGGCTGGTTTTTGTGGTGCCTGCGTTTCCGCCTGCGGGCAGCCATCATGCTCTTTGCCATCCTTGCGGGGGTCATTCTGGTGGGTCAGGGCGTTAAATCTCTGGTAAAAGATCGGGTGCAGGAGCCGCGTCCTTTCGTGGTCTGGCTGGAAAAAACTCACCATGTCCCGGTCAACGACTTCTACAATTTAAAGCGTAAAGCGCGCGGTGAGCTGGTAGAAGAACAGCTTGCTGAACAACAGACTATTCCCACTTTTTTACGTAAACACTGGCAGAAAGAGACCGGTTTTGCTTTCCCGTCCGGGCATACCATGTTCGCGGCAAGCTGGGCGTTACTGGGGATAGGGTTGCTGTGGCCGCGTCGGCGCACGGTGACTATTGTGGTACTGCTGGTCTGGGCGACGGGCGTGATGGGAAGCCGCTTGCTGCTTGGCATGCACTGGCCGCGGGATCTGGTGGTCGCCACATTGATTTCCTGGCTGTTGATCACCTGTGCGACCTGGCTTGCTCAGCGATTCTGTGGCCCGCTCACGCCTCCGGCTGAAGAGAAGCGGGAAATTGCCGACAGAGAGCAAGAAAGCTGACTAAGGTTGAAATTATTATATTAAGCCGCAGATCTGGACGTGGCGCGACGCTTTTTCCGTTTCGCGCCCGTCCTGAAAATGGTAGTTTATAAGGCTGGTTACGCTATGGTGAACACTCTTTATTCGCTTAAACCACATAACGGGAAGTAATGTGAAATATTTACTCATTTTCTTACTGGTGTTGGCGATTTTTGTCATTTCCGTCACATTGGGTGCGCAAAACGATCAACAGGTAACGTTTAATTATCTGCTGGCGCAAGGCGAATATCGGATATCCAGCCTCCTGGCGGTTCTGTTTGCTGCCGGGTTTGTTATCGGCTGGCTGATTTGCGGTCTGTTCTGGCTTAAAGTTCGGGTAACACTCGCCCGGGCTGAACGAAAGATTAAACGTCTTGAAAACCAAATTGCGCCTCCGGCCGACGTTCCGGTAAGTTCAGGTGTGCCGGTAGCGAAGGAATAATCTAAGATGCTGGAGTTGTTGTTTCTGCTTTTGCCTGTAGCCGCAGCCTATGGCTGGTATATGGGCCGCAGAAGTGCGCAACAAACAAAGCAGGATGAGGCGAACCGTCTTTCTCGCGACTATGTCGCCGGGGTTAACTTCCTTCTGAGCAACCAACAGGATAAAGCGGTCGATCTGTTCCTTGAGATGTTGAAAGAGGATACCGGTACCGTTGAAGCCCACCTTACGCTCGGTAATCTGTTCCGCTCCCGCGGTGAAGTCGACCGCGCCATCCGCATCCACCAGACCTTAATGGAGAGCGCCTCATTAACCTATGAGCAGCGTTTGCTGGCGGTACAACAGCTGGGCCGTGACTACATGGCGGCCGGCCTCTACGATCGCGCCGAAGAGATGTTCAAGCAGCTGGTGGATGAAACTGATTTTCGCATCAGCGCCCTGCAGCAGTTGCTGCAGATTTACCAGGCCACCAGCGAATGGCAGAAAGCGATCGACGTTGCTGAACGTCTGGTGAAGCTCGGTAAAGATAAACAGCGCGTTGAAATTGGCCACTTTTACTGTGAACTCGCCCTGCAACAGATGGGCAGCGAAGATATGGACAAAGCCATGGCGCTTCTTCGCAAGGGTGCCGCCGCGGATCGCAGCAGCGCGCGTGTCTCCATCATGATGGGGCGCGTCTATATGGCGAAAGGGGATTACCAGAAGGCGGTGGAGAGTCTGCTCCGGGTTATCGATCAGGATAAAGAGCTGGTCAGCGAAACCCTGGAGATGTTGCAAACCTGCTATCAGCAGCTGGGCATGACCTCAGAGTGGGTGGCTTTCCTGCGCCGTTGCGTGGAAGAGAACACCGGGGCGACAGCGGAGCTGATGCTGGCGGATGTGGTTCAGGAACACGAGGGCAGTGATACGGCGCAGGTCTACATTACCCGCCAGCTGCAGCGCCATCCCACCATGCGCGTCTTCCATAAGTTGATGGATTATCACCTGAACGAGGCAGAAGAGGGGCGCGCCAAAGAGAGCCTGATGGTGCTGCGCGACATGGTAGGCGAGCAGGTGCGCAGCAAGCCGCGCTATCGCTGCCAGAAGTGTGGTTTTACGGCCTATACCCTCTACTGGCACTGTCCGTCATGCCGCGCCTGGTCCACCATTAAGCCAATTCGCGGCCTCGATGGGCAGTAATTTTTAAAAAGGCTTAATTTAGTTACAACATACTAATTAAGGTGAAACACTGGGTCCGTGCGCGCTGTAGTCTGGCAGGAAAGAAAATGTAACCTGTTAATTTTTGTGGTGCGCAGGTAGAATGCTCGCCGTTTAACATTCCCGCGCCGATGCGGCGCCCATCGACGAGAAGGTCCGGTCATGACGTCTGTAGCTTCATCTTCCTCCCGCGTAGTTACTGAATCTCCTGTTGTTGTCGCTCTGGATTACAACAATCGCGACAATGCCCTGGCGTTCGTTGATCGAATTGATCCGCAAGACTGCCGCCTGAAAATCGGTAAAGAGATGTTCACGCTTTTTGGTCCGCAAATTGTTCGGGATATGCAGCAGCGCGGATTTGATGTCTTTCTGGATCTGAAATTCCACGATATTCCTAACACCACGGCCCATGCGGTTGCGGCTGCGGCTGAGCTTGGAGTCTGGATGGTGAACGTTCACGCCTCCGGCGGGGCGCGTATGATGACCGCCGCTCGCGAAGCGCTGTTACCCTTCGGTAAAGAGGCCCCATTGCTGATTGCCGTTACCGTGCTGACCAGCATGGAAGCCAGCGATCTGCTGGACCTTGGCGTGACGTTGTCACCGGCAGAGCATGCCGAACGTCTGGCCCGCCTGACGCACTCCTGTGGCCTTGATGGCGTCGTCTGCTCTGCTCAGGAAGCCGTTCGCTTCAAAAGTGCCATCGGACAGGATTTCAAGCTTGTCACGCCGGGTATCCGTCCCCAGGGGAGCGATGCAGGCGATCAGCGCCGCATCATGACCCCAGAACAGGCGCTGGCGGCGGGCGTGGACTATATGGTTATTGGTCGACCGGTCACCCAGTCAGCCGATCCGGCACAAACCCTTAAAGCTATCAACGCATCACTTCAGAAGGGGGCGTAATGCGCGACACTAACAGCCGCCTGGTCTATTCGACAGAAACCGGGCGCATTGATGAGCCAAAAGAGGTCGCGGAGCGACCAAAAGGTGATGGCATTGTACGTATTCAACGCCAGACCAGCGGACGTAAAGGGAAGGGCGTATCGCTGATCACCGGAATTGACGCCGACGATGCCACCCTTACGCAGATTGCCGCAGAATTGAAGAAAAAATGCGGATGCGGCGGCTCAGTTAAAGATGGCGTTATTGAGATCCAGGGCGATAAGCGGGATCTCATTAAATCCTTCCTGGAAGCAAAAGGGATGAAAGTGAAATTAGCGGGCGGTTAACGTACCGCCAAAACAAATAAGCCACGGTCAGACCGTGGCTTATTGTTTTTATTTTGAGATAGCGCCAGAACAGCAGGGCGTTATCAAATGACTGCGGTGGCAATCGGTAGGTTATTTAACCTGGTGACCGATGATCCCACCCACTGCAGCACCACCCAGGGTACCCAGCGTGCTACCGTCAGTTAAGACGGAACCACCGATTGCGCCAGCACCCGCACCAATCGCGGTATTACGGTCTTGTCTGCTCATGCCGGAGCACGCGCTCAGGGATAATGCCAGCGTAACGGCCAGCATAGCAGCGGATAATTTTTTGCTGTTAAAAGTCATAATTCATTCTCCTGAAGTATTGATCCACGGAAATCATTTCGCTTAAATGGTTATCAATCCCCCTCAAGCGCGTTATTCCATTAAACTTGATTGCGCAGGCGTTACAAGATCACGCAGGTGATAGTTACTTCCTGTTATATCGCTAACAATAATTTTACGTCTTTATTACTGATCCGACAGGTAAATAGTCTTAAACGGGGGTTCAGAAAAGTCTCAGAGCGAAGGGGCAGAAAAATGACGCCCGATATTCGGGCGTTAGAGTAGGGTCAGGCAGGTTTTTTGACGATATCGACGGTTAAGCCGTCTTGCTGCAGATTAGCGATGTGCGCCTGTTTAATGCCCTCGTCGGTAATAACCCGGCTGAAGCGAGAGACCGGGCCCATTGTATAAGGGTGAACCGCGCCGAATTTTGAGCTGTCGGTGAGCACAATGGTCTCGCCGCCTTTCTCCAGCACCGCATTTACCACATCCGAGCGCATCATGTCCCGTCCGGTAAAGCCGGTATCAGGCAACCAGCCATCAATGCCGATAAATGCCTTGTTGAAATGGACCTGCTGCACATACTGACGGGTAAGCGGGCCAACCATGCTTTCGCTTTTTTTCTGGTAAATGCCGCCGAGCAAAATCACTTCGCTGCGCGTCTCCTTCAGAAGATGCGCTATATAGCTGCTCACCGTCACGATGGTAACCTCTTCTTTCTGGTCGGCCAGCGTGCGCGCGAGAAGGGCATTGCAGCTGCCGTTCTCGATAAACACCGTTTCGCCATTATTCACCAGAGACGCGGCAAACTCCGCCAGCTCGCGTTTCAGCGCATAGTTGTTCATCATCCGCGTTTCAACATCTTCGCTGTCCAGCGGGACGGCGTAACCATGCGCGCGACGGAGATAGCTCATTTTTTCCAGAAGATTGAGATCCTGGCGGATGGTGACTTCTGACACGCCGGTCGCTTTTGCCAGATCAACGACACTCACACGCCCTGTATCGATCACCATCTGTAATATTACTTGTTGTCGGGAGTTCATAGCATCCATATTAAAACGGCATCGCCGTTAGTTGAAAACTGACATAAACACGAGAGATGGATCGAGCCTTAAACTTCCCAGGGGGATTTAGGCGATACTGCCTCGGGGTTTTTCTGCTCGCCCGCCTGGGTCAGTAATTCTGATTTTAATATCTCGAGATTACGAAGAGCAGAGTTCACATCGCCTGCGACCAGAATATCCAGCACAGTATCAATACGTTGCGCCACTTTCAGTGCATCGATATCAGACATAATCTCATCCCTAAATGAAAAGTGAATAAATTCAATGATGCAGAAATTGAAGGCAAAAGAGAAGGGAAAAAGTGAGCTAACGAAAGCCCATTAATGGTGGTGATATTTTGATGCTTCTTTATACGTAGGAATTATGTAGTGGATTAGTCTAACTCTGCGCGCAAGGCGCTTTTTTCTATGAGGAATTAGACTATGACAATTATCAATCAGGCAACCTGTAAACTGTTCACTGATTCTGCACGATTCACTCAGCTCGCCGGCTATTACGAGGAGGAGAGACGTACCGTGTGGATGATGTTACGGGCCCAGCCGCGTCCCTGCTTCAATCATGCGCTTATAGAGGAGATTATGAACCTGTCCTGGCTGGTGCGTCAGTCCGGGTTTGAGGTTGATTTCTGGGTGACCGGTTCGCTGGTGCCCGATATGTATAATACTGGCGGCGATTTACGCTTCTTTGTCGAGTGCATTGAGAACGGTCGTCGGGAAGCGCTTCGGGCCTATGCCCGCGCCTGTGTGGACTGTGTCCACGCCGCATCGCGGGGATTTGATACCGGGGCGATCACCCTGTCGATGGTAGAGGGCAGTGCCCTTGGCGGTGGCTTTGAAGCGGCGCTGGCGCACCACTTTTTACTGGCGCAACGGGATGCCCGCTTAGGGTTTCCTGAAATCGCCTTTAACCTGTTCCCCGGGATGGGAGGCTACTCGCTGGTTGCCCGCCGCTCTGGTATGAAACTGGCAGAAGAGCTGATCTATAAAGGGGAGTCGCACACTGCGGAATGGTATGAGCAGCAGGGGCTGGTGGACGTGCTGTTCGAACCCGGCCAGGGCTACGTGGCGACGCGGACCTTCATCGACACGTTACAACCCAAAATGAATGGCGTCAGAGCGATGCTGCGCGCCCGCCAGCGGGTATTGCAGCTGTCGCGCAGTGAGCTGATGGACATCACGGAAGATTGGGTAGACGCCGCATTCTGCCTGCAACCTAAGGACGTGGCCTATATGCAGCGGCTGGTGCTGTTGCAGGACCGCCACACGGCATCGGGGCTGCGTAAAGCCAGCTAGCGCGCATTGCGTGACTGATAGCGTTTAAACCATCGCTCGAAAGCGACAGCGGGCATGGGTTTAGCAAACAGAAATCCCTGTCGTTCATTGACGCCGTTCTTCGTCAGAAAGGCGTCTTCTTTCGCACTCTCGACCCCTTCGGCAATCACCTGCAAATTCAGCGCCTGAGCGACTGCAACGATCGCGCGCACCAGCGATTGCGACACCGACTGCTTATGGATATCCCGGACAAATGCCTGGTCGAGCTTAATGGCATCGATGGGAAAACGCGCCAGTTGCGACAGCGACGAATAACCGGTTCCGAAATCATCAAGGTGGATCTGCGCCCCCAGCTGGCTGAACTGCTGGATCACCGACAGCGCCAGCTCTTCGTTTTCAATCAGGCAGCTTTCGGTCAATTCAACGTCAATGGGGCAATATTCAAAATTGAGATCCTTCAGCGCCTGTTTCAGATCGCTGAAAATCGTCTGATCTGCCAGCTGGCGGGCCGAAACGTTGACCGCCACGCGTAAATTGATGCCTTTATCGCGCCATTTGGCAACCTGACGAACCACATCCAGCATCACCCAACGCCCCAATGGAACGATCAGTCCGGACTCTTCGGCGTAGGAGATAAACTCCAGCGGCGGGATCAGTCCGCGCTCCGGAGACTGCCAACGCACCAGCGCTTCGAGGGTTCTCACCTCGCCACGCCAGGTAATTTTGGGCTGGTAGTGGATCACCAGTTGATCATTCTCCAGCGCCTTGCGCAGATTGGTGTCCAGCCACAGATATTCAAATACGCGCTGATTCATTTCCGGGGAGAAAACGCAGAACTTGCCGCGTCCGTTCTCTTTCGCGGTATACATGGCCGTATCGGCGTTGCGTATCACGCTTTCCCGATCGGTGCCGTGCTGCGGCGCGAGGGAGATCCCCAGCGAACAGCCGGTGTAGACTTCAATTAAACCAATCCGGAAAGGCTGACGCAGGCGGGTGAGGATCCGCGAAGCCATGGCCTCGAGCGCACCCTGTGACGTACCGGTTGCCAGCACGATAAACTCGTCGCCACCCAGACGCGCAAGAACCTGCCCGTCCTCCAGGCAACTGAGGATAGCCAGCGCCACCGCCTGCAGCAGCTGATCGCCAAACATATGCCCGTAGGCATCATTCACTTTTTTGAAATTATCGAGGTCAAGATAGACCACGCCCACCTGGCCATCGCCACGGGTTTCAATCGCTTCGCTGATCAGATCGTGGATAGCGTTGCGGTTTGGCAGGCCGGTAATGGTGTCGGTATTGGCAAGTACACGAAGACGTTCCTGGGCACGGCGTTCTTCAGTGATATCCGTACCGGAACAGATAAGGAATATTTCATTTTTTCCGCTGCCGCTGTGCACGAATTTATTACGGAATAAAAACAAACGCTGCCCTTTGCGGGTTTTAATCCAGCGTTCCACTTCATAGGAGCTGCCGTCCCGAAAAAAACCGCTGATATTACGCCGGGAAGCCGCTGCCTCGCTGCGGCTCATAAACAGTTTAAAGACGTTCTGACCGATAACCTCGTGCTCTTTCATCCCGGTATATTCTTCGCTCAGGCGGTTGAAGCGTTGAATATTGCCGTGCCGGTCGAGAATAACGATGACCGAGTTGGCCTCTGAAACCACCTGCTCGGCAAAGGATAACCCCTGCGCCAGATCGCGGGCGACGGAAGGGGTGTCGTTCCAGGCGGAGGCGGTACCGGTCCACTCTTTTTTATTGATCTTACGTCCCACCAGGTGCACTGGCACCTCGGTTCCGTAGAGGGAGAGCGTCATGGTAATACTGGAGGTAATAACCGTCATCTGGCGAATGCTGTTGGCCTGCTCGTCATTCAGCGCCACAACCTGCGTGGTATCGGCGCTTTCGCTGGCCGCAAGATGGAGCGCGTTACTGTCCGCCGTCAGTCGCCACCAGGGACTGTGGGTGCCCATGTAACGAAACAGCAAATTTTGCTCCAGATCGTCAATCATGCTCTCTCCCAGGCGCACTTAATTGCACACACTGTGCATTTTCAGTCGGTTTTACCGTGCTTAAATAACGGTAAACCCGAACTAAACTTATTGTTTTTTCCCAGTATTCTTATATTAGAACGAGATCGGCAAAAAAGGATACAGGCGAATGAATATTCTGGTGACACGTTAAAGCATTCACCAGACTGTCATGAATAAGTGTGATCGCTTTTCGCAATTTAGGGGAGTAAAAGATAAGTAAAAATGATGAATTTGACGTTAACGCAAAAAAAAGTCGGTTCCCTCAAATGAGGTGAACCGACTTTTAAGCACTCAATAATCAGACGGCAGGGCGGGCAATAATGCTGCGTGTTTCCATGCGCACTTCAGCAATAGTGACGTCGATAACTTCGGTCACTTTATAGGCCACTTCGCCCTTGATTTGCACGGTGCCGTTTTCCTGGCTGCAGACAAGCTCGTCACGTACGGCGTGCAGGAACGGCGCAGGAATAAAGGCTACGGCGCCATTATCCACCAGACGCACACGCATGCCGCCACGGCTGACATCGATGATCTCCGCCGCGAAACGGGTCTCCGTTCCGGCTTTGTCTTTCAGGAACCGGGCGTAGAGCCAGTCACCGACGTCGCGTTCAGCCATGCGGTTAAGGCGACGGCGCTCGGCCATCTGCACCGTGGCTTCGTCCTGTGGACGGGCAATGGTTTCGCCTTTAACGATCGCTTTCAGCAGGCGGTGGTTAATCATATCGCCATACTTACGAATCGGTGAGGTCCAGGTGGCGTAGGCTTCCAGCCCCAGACCAAAGTGCGGGCCAGGTTCGGTGCTGATCTCAGCGAAAGACTGGAAGCGACGAATGCGGCTGTCCAGGAAACCAGATGGCTGGGCATCCAGTTCACGGCGCAGCTTGCAGAAGCCATTCAGGGTCAGAACTTCCTGCGGATCCACATGCACGTCATGGGTTTTCAGCAGGGCCGCCAGGGCTTCGCTGTTAGCCGGATCAAACCCGGTATGCACGTTATAGATACCGAAACCGAGTTTGTCGCGCAGTACGCGGGCCGCGCAGATGTTCGCCGCAATCATCGACTCTTCAACGATGCGGTTAGCAATGCGACGCGGCTCCGCCACGATATCCAGCACTTCGCCTTTCTCACCGAGAATGAAACGGTAGTCAGGGCGATCCTTAAAGACCAGCGCATGGGTCTTACGCCATTCGCTACGGCTCAGACAGACACGGTGCAGCAGGCGGATCTGGTCGGCAATGGCCTCATTCTCAGGCTGCCAGCTACCGCTGTTTTCCAGCCAGTCAGAGACCTCGTCGTACACCAGCTTGGCTTTAGACTCGATCAGCGCAGCAAAGAACTCAATGTTCTCTTCGATAGTGCCATCGGCAGCGATGGACATGCGGCAGGCCAGTACCGGGCGCACTTCGTTAGCGCGCAGCGAGCAGAGATTATCCGACAGCTCGCGCGGCAGCATCGGGATGTTGAAGCCTGGCAGATAGTTGGTAAAGGCACGGATTTTCGCCGCGTCATCCAGCGGGGTACCTTCCGCGATCCAGGCTGTAGGATCGGCAATCGCTACGGTTAGCAGCAGTTTACCGTCAGCCTGCTCTTCAACATACAGCGCATCGTCCATATCTTCGGTGCTGGCGCTGTCGATGGTGACAAAATTCAGTGCAGTCAGATCGCGACGCTCAAGACCTTCGTCCAGCATGTCAGTCGCTGCGCCTTCTGGCGCCTCTTTTTCCAGATTATGGCGGGCAAGGGTGACCCACCACGGTACGAAATGGTCTTCACCGAAGGTGATAAACTGGGTGAGTTCGGCATAAAAACCGCGATCGCCCTTCAGAGGGTGACGGCGCATTTCTGCTACGGCCCAGTCACCTTCTTTAAAATCATGCGTCACGCCACGCTCAGCGCGGCAGGGGATGGCGTCTTTCAGCAGAGGATGGTCCGGAATGATGGACAGACGGTCATCTTTTCTCAGCACCTTACCCACAAAACGGGTCAGGAACGGTTCAATTAATTCTTCAGGCTCGGCTGATTCACGATCCTTTTCGCTATGGATCACGGCCGTAATGCGATCGCCGTGCATCACTTTCTTCATCTGCGGAGGCGGAATGAAGTAACTTTTCTGCGCATCGACTTCTAGGAAGCCAAAGCCTTTTTCCGTGGCTTTTACGACCCCTTCAGCACGTGGCGTCTGGGAATGCAGTTGCTGTTTAAGCTGCGCTAGCAGCGGGTTGTCCTGGAGCATAGTGATCTATTTTCGTAGCCATTGAGCGGCTGACAGTTTTACGCGAATCTCACTGCTACAGCAAGCGCTCTTTCGGTCGTTAGTGTGGTTATTCGCTTCTGCCAATGGCGATTTTCAGACGGTTCAGCCAGCCGCAAAAAGCGCTCCAGGTGAGGAGATTGATGGCCTGTACGGGCGACTGGCCATCATCTGTCAGCGGGGTAAACTGCGCGGCGCTGAACTGATCCGGCGATCGCGCCAGCTGTTCTACCGCACGCCTTACCGCCTCATCGTCTTTATACGCCGTGTGAATGCCACTGATGAGAATTTCACCGGTTTGATCGAGGATCAACGGTTCATGACAGAGCACCGACGTAAGGGGATGCAATAACGGCTCGTCCTGCCAGCGTTCAAGCGAGGCCAGCTGCTGTGGGCTGGCCTGACAACGCTCAACCTCGGGTATGGCAGGCTGCCACGTGTTCAGGTCGTTATCGTCCGGCAGGGCGTGAGGCGGGATATGGTGCCCCGGCAGCCAGCGCACCGGGTGGCCGAGCAGGGCCTGAAACACCGCCACCACGCGCGCCTGAAAGCCCACAAAGCCGATAATCTGATTGATGGTCACGATGTCATACACCGTCAGGCCCACCTCATCGAGCCCCTGCTGCGCTTTGCTGTCAATCACATCCGGCGAGCTGGCAAGCTGGCGGGCATACTGGGTGATCTGGGCGAGACGGCGATTGCTTTCACGGGAGGAGTCGGGACCGGGGAGCGGGGCGAGAAGGGCGGCGTAGTGATTACACAGACGCTGCACGCCGCACACCTGGGCGACAGTCAGAGCAGTGCTGAAACGATCGTAGGCGCTCAGCGTGCGCAGCCGGGTAACGGTGACGGTGCGCGGGAAAAAAAGGTCGCATAGCGCCCGGGCCGGGGTTAACCAGCGTTCACAGGCTGCCAGCAGCGTTGCCGGTAGCGCGATGTTCAGCAAAAAGCGATCGGCGACATGCGCGGCTTCGGGAACCAAAGGCAGGACTTCCGTCGGGCTGCTACTGGACTGGGTCTCATGATACCAGTGGCCTTTGCCAGAAATACGGCGTTGTTCCATGTGCGTTCCTTGATCTCAAAATGGCGATCAATATCCTGGCGGAAGGCGGATAAGCGGAAAAATATTGTTAAGTGATAACAAATAGCGGAACGGAATAACGCGGGGAAAGCGGGCGAAACGGTGGGGATACCTCCCCGCCGGAGCGGGAAGGTAATGAACTTATTTGAGTTCCAGCTCGTTCATTGCAGCGATGCTGAAACCGCCGTCAACGTGAACCACTTCGCCGGAGATGCCAGCAGAGAGGTCAGAGCAGAGGAAGGCTGCGGAGTTACCCACATCTTCGATGGTCACGGTGCGACGGATTGGGGTAACCGCTTCGCAATGCGCCAGCATTTTACGGAAGTCTTTGATGCCGGAAGCCGCCAGAGTACGGATTGGACCGGCAGAGATGCCGTTTACGCGCACGCCTTCCGGACCCATTGCGTTCGCCATGTAGCGCACGTTGGCTTCCAGAGAGGCTTTTGCCAGACCCATTACGTTGTAGTTCGGGATAGCGCGCTCAGCGCCCAAATAGGACAGGGTCAGCAGAGCTGCGCCCGGGTTAAGCATGGAGCGGCAGGATTTCGCCATCGCCACAAAGCTGTAGGAGCTGATGTCGTGTGCGATTTTGAAGCCTTCACGGGTGACCGCGTTTACATAGTCGCCGTCGAGCTGGTCGCCTGGTGCAAAACCGATGGAGTGAACGAAACCGTCAAATTTCGGCCAGGTTTTTGCCAGCTCGGCGAACATGCCATCGATGCTTTCATCTTTAGCAACGTCGCATTCCAGAACAATGCTGGAACCCAGCTGCGCGGCGAACTCCTCTACGCGGCCTTTCAGCTTGTCGTTCTGGTAGGTGAATGCCAGCTCAGCACCTTCGCGATGCATCGCCTGTGCGATACCGTATGCGATGGACAGTTTGCTGGCAAGGCCAGTGACCAGAATGCGCTTACCGGAAAGAAAACCCATAGCTCTTAATCCTTATATTCATTGTTGTGGCGGCTGTCATTTTTGGACAACCGTCGTTAAAACGCGGCGATAATAGCATGTGTCGCGTACAGTGTTAATCCGACCACTCCATACGGGGCAGGTCAGCGATCTTTTCGCCAGGCATCGGCGGTTAAGGCTTCGCCAAAATGCCCGGCAATTAAACGTTTGGTCAGATCGTGAAGTGGGGCGGCCAGCACCGACGCGGTGCTGCCGCGCTCCACCACTGAGCCTTCGTGCATCACCAGCACCTGATCGCTGATGTGCTTCATCATCCCCAGATGCTGGGTGACGTAGATATACGAGATACCCTGTTTCTCCTGCAACTCCAGCATCAGGTTGATAAGTTGTGAACGCATCGACATATCCAGCGAGGCCAGCGCTTCGTCAGCGATGATCACTTTCGGGCGCAGGATCAGCGCGCGGGCAAGACCCAGACGCTGCTTCTGCCCCGGCGCCAGCATGTGCGGATAATAGCTGACGTGATCCGGCAGCAGTCCGACCATGCGCAGGGTATCGATGATCTGCTTACGTCGCGCTTCAGGTTCCAGATCGGTATTGAGCCGTAGCGGAAAATCGAGGATCTGTGAGATACGCTGGCGCGGGTTCAGCGAGGTGGAGGGATCCTGAAAAATCATCCTGATCCGCTGGCTGCGGAACGAGTAATCGCCAAATTTCAGCAGATGGTCGTCAATCAGGACCTCACCGTCCGAGGGTTCAATCATCCCGGCCAGCATCTTCGCCAGCGTCGATTTCCCTGAACCGTTTTCACCGATGATCGCCAGGGTCTGCTTTTCACGCAGGGTAAAGCTCAGCGGTTTTACCGCTTCAACGGTCTGTCGGCGGAATAAGCCGGTACGGTAGCGAAAGGTCTTACTCAGGTTGCGCACTTCCAGCAGGGTTTCGACCATGTCACTCTTTCTCCATGTTCAGCGGGAAATGGCAGGCAAACAGATGGTTCTTCGGCCCGGCCAGGCGCGGCGTTTCAATGCATTTACGCTGGGCATAGGGACAGCGCGGACCCAGGCGACAGCCAATGGGCAGGTGCTCCAGCAGCGGGATAGCCCCCGGCAGGGTATTCAGGCGACTTTTATGCGGCATGGGGCTGCCAAAATCCGGTATCGCACGGATCAGCGCCTGGGTATACGGATGATGCGGCGTGGTGATCAGATCCTCGCTGCCGGCGGTCTCCACGGTCTGGCCGCAGTACATCACATCAATCTTATCTGCCCATTTACTCAGCATTTGCAGGTCATGGCTGATCAGCAAAATAGTGGTGTTGTTGTTCTGATTAAGCCGGGTCAGCAGGCGGAAGATTTGCGCCTGGGTGGTCGGCTCCATCGCGTTGGTCGGTTCGTCCGCGATCAGCAGGCGCGGCTGGTTAGCCAGCGCGATGGCAATCATCACTTTCTGACACTCACCGTCCGTCAGCTCATAGGGGAAGCTGCGCATGGCGTCTTTGTGATCTTTGATCCCCACCCGGTGCAGTAGCTCAATGGCCCGGCGTTTACGCCAGCCAAAACGTTGCCACCAGCGGCCTTTATAGGTCCAGGCGGGAATGTTCTGCATCAGCTGTTTGCCCACCCGCTCCGACGGATCGAGACAGGATTGCGGCTCCTGAAAGATCATCGACACGTTGTGGCCCACCAGCTTGCGTCGTTCGCGGACGGAGAGGCGCAGCAGGTCGATATCATCAAAGCGCATACGGTCAGCGGTGACGCGCCAGTTATCCTTCGCCACGCCGCAAATCGCTTTAGCAATCAGGCTTTTGCCTGAGCCCGATTCCCCCACCAGCCCGCGAATTTCGCCTTCGCTCAGGGTAATACTGACGCGATCGACCGCTTTGACCCAGCCTTCGCCGGTTTTAATCTCAATCGTCAGATTGCGAATATCCAGTAACGGCATTATTCCACCCCCGCCACAATGGCGCGACGGATCCCGTCGCCAAGCAGGTTCACCAGTAATACGCTAACCGTAATTGCAGCACCCGGCAGCATCACCGTCCAGGGGGCCACATAGATCAGTTCCAGCGCGTCGCCCAGCATCGCCCCCCATTCCGGGGAGGGCAGTTGCGCGCCCAGATCGAGAAAACCGAGCGCGGCGATATCCAGGATCGCCATCGACAGGGCACGGGTAATTTCCGTAACCATGCCCGAGGCGATATTGGGCAGCACCGCAAACCACAGAATATTCATGGTGGTGGCGCCATCGAGACGGGCGGCCACCACATACTCTTTTTCCAGCTCATCATGCACCAGGCTGTAGACCGAACGTACCATGCGCGGCAGTAGCGCCAGCCAGACAGCAAACATGGCGTGCGTCAGATGCGGACCGGCGAAGGCCACCACGATGATCGCCAGCAGCAGCGACGGGATCGACAGCAGCGTATCGAGAATATGGTTCATCACCGCCGAGCGCAGGCCGTGAGTAGCCCCGGCGACAATACCCAGTACCAGACCGCACAGCGTGGCGGCCAGGGTGACCACAAAGGCGCCGCCCACCGTCGGCGCGGCGCCGCTCAACAGACGGCTTAACACATCGCGCCCGAGGTCGTCGGTGCCCAGGAAGAAGGAGACTTCACCGTAGCGGGACCAGGATGGCGGTAACAGCTGATAGCCGAGGAACTGCTGATCGATGCCATACGGCGCAAACCACGAGCCCAGAATGCACAGCAGCACCAGGCCGCCGCAGCCGTACAGGCCGATCATCGCCATGGCGTCGCCGTAGAAATTTCGCCACACGGTGCGTAACGCACCGGGCGTGCGCTTTTCACTGTATACGCTATCGTAAGGCATACCATTCCTTATGTTTCAGTGGGTTAGCCATAGCGCCCAAAATATCAGATAACACGTTCACAATAATCACCAGCGCGCCAATCACCATCACGCCGGCAGAGATAGCGGCATAATCCTGCTGGCGAATGGCGTTAATCAGCCAGCGACCGAGGCCTGGCCAGCTAAAGACCATTTCGGTGATCATGGCCAGCGTCAGCATGGTTGAGAACTGCAGCCCGAGACGGGGGATCACCGGCGGCAGCGCATTATGCAGCACATGGCGACGTAAAATCGTCAGCCGTGACAATCCGCGTGTGGCGGCCGCTTTAACATAGTTCTGGTCAAACACCTCGCTGGTGCTGATGCGCATCAGGCGAACCACCTCCGTGGTTGGCGCCACGGCCAGGGCCAGCACCGGCAACACCATGTGGCGCACGGCGCTGATGATCATCTCATGCCGCCAGACCGAATCTGAGAGCCAGGCGTCAATAATGGCGAATCCGGTGACGGTTTTTACCGCATAAAGCAGGTCAAAACGTCCGGAAACCGGCAGCCAGCCGAGCGTCAGCGAGAAAAAGAGCGTCAGCAGCAGCGCCAGCCAGAAGACGGGAACCGAAAACCCGAGCAGGGCGATCGCGCTGATCAGCTTGTCCTGCCATTTATTGCGGGTGATCCCGGCGAGCATCCCGACCGGGATCCCGACAATCAGCGCAAAACCGAACGCCAGGATGCAGAGCTCCATGGTGGCGGGGAAGACCTCTTTCAGTTGCTCGGAGATGGGCTGGCCGTTAATGCTGGAGACGCCAAAGTCCCAGTGCAGCACGCCTTCAAACCAGAACCACCACGCATTCCACAGCGAAGCACCCTGTAACGGCGCGTGCGGGGTAAAATAGCTCAGGCTAAAACCCACTAAGGTGAGAAAGAAGAGGGTGATGAGCAGCAACAGCAACCGACGTAAGGTAAAAATAATCACGGTTTTTTCACCTCTTCTTGTTTCTCGCGGGAGACGCCCGCAAATGACGCATTTCCAAACGGACTGAGCACCAGGCCTTTGATATCGTAACGGTACGCCTGCAGACGCAGGGATGAGGCCAGCGGCAGCACCGGCAACTCTTTGGCCAGAATAATCTGCGCTTCATCATAGGCATCGATACGTGCCGCCAGCTGCTGGGTCGACAGCGCCTTGCGCAGAATGCTGTCAAACTCGCGGTTGCACCAGTGGGCATAGTTGGTCTGCGAATCAATGGCCGCGCAGCTCAGGAGCGGACGGAAGAAACTGTCCGGGTCGTTACTGTCTGTCGCCCAGCCTGACAGGGTGAGATCGTGGTTCATGTCCATCAGGCGCGCCTCCTGAAAACGGCCTTCTACCGGAACGATCACCACATTAACCCCCACCTGGGCCAGGTCAGCCTGGAGCAGCTCCGCGGTTTTTAGCGGGCTGGGGTTCCAGGCCTGGGAGCTGGTAGGCACCCACAATTGCAGGGTGAGGTTTTCTGCCCCCAGCGCTTTGAGCTGTTCGCGTGATTTTTCCGGGTTGTATTCGGTAATTTTAGCCTCGCTATCGTAGGCCCACGAGGCGCGGGGCAAGATTGAGGCGGCAGTTTCTGCGGTACCGTAATAAATGGACTGCATCAGACGCTGGTTATTGATCGCCAGCGCCAGGGCATGGCGTACCGCCGGGTTGTCCAGCGGCGGTTTGTTGGTGTTAAAGGCCAGATAAGCGATATTCATGCCCGGGCGCAGGGTCAGGCGCAGACGCGGGTCGTCGCGCAGGATAGTCAGCTGGCTGGCAGCGGGCCAGGCCAGGACATCGCATTCGCCGGTCAGCAGTTTCGACAGCCGCCCGGTACCGCCGGAGCCTAAATCGACCACAACCTGCGGCATAAGCGGCGTGCCGCGCCAGAATTTCTCATGGCGTTGCAGGCGCACGTACTGCCCCGCCCGATACTCTTCAACCTGGAACGGTCCGGTTCCTACGGGCTGGCGATCCATCAACTCCATTTTGTCCTTCAGGGTGAGTTGAGTGGCATATTCCGCGGACATCACCGAAGCATAGTGCGTCGCCAGATGCCACAGGAAGGAGGCATCTGGCCGCGCCAGGGTGAACTCCACCGTGCGGTTATCCAGCTTGCGAACGGACTTCACCGTATCGGCAAACTGTAAACTGTCGAAGTAGGGGAAATTACCGCCGTTGATGTAGTGCCACGGATGGTTGCGGTTAAAAATGCGCTGGAAGGTAAAGACCACGTCATCCGCATTGAGTTTACGGGTAGGCTTAAACCACGGCGTGGTCTGGAAGCTGACGTCGTCGCGCAGGCGAAAACGGTATGTGGCCCCGTTGTCCAGCACTTGCCAGCTCTCGGCCAGTTCAGGCACCAGGCGATAGGTATAGGGATCCACATCCAGCAGGCGGTCATAGATCTGGGCGGCGAGGGTATCGACGATCAGGCCGCTGCTCGCCTTTTGCGGGTTGAAGGTGTTGACCTGCCCACTTACGCAGTAGACAAAGCCGCTGTCGCGAATATCCGCGCGATCCGCCAGCTCAGGCGCGGCAAACGCCTGGCTGCTTAACAGACCGAGCGCAATCAGGGACGAGAAAACCAGTCGCATAATTTTTAAGGTTTTTAGAGACGATCTGCAAAGTGTATCGCACTTACACCTGCTTCGTAAAAATGTCTGCGGGTAAGTGCTGATTATGTCATCGCATCTGATGCTTTTTGAGCAATGCCCTTAACTGATGGTAGGTCAGCCCCAGCAGTTCAGCCGCGCGTTTCTGATTAAATTGTGCCTCGCGCAGGCTCTGCTCCAGCAACCGCTTCTCCTGCTCCAGCTGGAACAGACGCAAATCGAGGGGCAGGGTAGGTGTACCCGTGTTAAGCGGTTTGCTGACAGAGGGCTGTGCGGGGCGCTGAAAGGGATCGATCACAATCTCATCCAGCTCGGTCTCGCTGCTACCGTGGCGGTAGACGGAGCGCTCCACCACATTCTTCAGTTCGCGGATATTGCCCGGCCAGCGGTAGTCCAGCAGCGTTTCACGGGCGTGCTGACTAAAACCGGGAAACAGCGGCAGCCCAAGCTCGCGACACATCTGAATAGCAAACTGCTCCGCCAGCAGCATGATATCGCTGCGCCGCTCGCGCAGCGGCGGCAGGTTAACCACATCAAACGCCAGCCGATCCAGCAGGTCGGCGCGAAACTTCTCCTGCTCGACCATCTCCGGCAGATTGGCGTTAGTGGCGCACACCAGCCGCACGTTTACCTGTAAAGGCTGGCTGCCGCCCACGCGCTCCAGCTCGCCATACTCAATGACGCGTAGCAGTTTTTCCTGCACCAGCATCGGCGCGGTCGCCAGCTCATCAAGAAACAACGTGCCGCCATCGGCGCGCTCGAAGCGACCGGGATGGCGACGCTGCGCCCCGGTAAAGGCGCCCGCCTCGTGACCAAACAGTTCCGTATCCAGCAGGTTCTCGTTCAGCGCGGCGCAGTTCAGAGAGATAAACGGTCCATCCCAGCGCCCGGAGAGGTAGTGTAGCCGGTTGGCAATCAGCTCCTTGCCGGTGCCGCGCTCGCCGATAATCAGCACCGGTTTATTCAGCGGTGCCAGCCTTGATACCTGCTCCAGCACTTCGAGAAAACTGTTGGCTTCCCCGAGTAACGTGTCTTTAAATTCAGTCATGATGTAATTGACCACTTATTGGTGTAATTCACTAAATGAGAGTAGGGTGTAGCGGGTGAAAAAGCAATCACATCGTCTAAAATCAATGAGATATAAAACTGGCACGCGAATTGTATTAACTATGCAGCAGGGCTTAGCCCGATAACAGAAAATATGAGGATTCAATTATGGGTATTTTTTCTCGTTTTGCCGACATCGTGAACGCCAACATCAACTCACTGCTGGAGAAAGCAGAGGATCCGCAGAAGCTGGTTCGTCTGATGATTCAGGAGATGGAAGACACGCTGGTGGAAGTGCGCTCTAACTCCGCCCGTGCGCTGGCTGAGAAAAAGCAGCTTTCCCGCCGTATTGAACAGGCGACCGCCCAGCAGGCCGAATGGCAGGAAAAAGCGGAACTGGCGCTGCGCAAAGATAAAGAGGACCTGGCCCGCTCTGCGCTGATTGAAAAGCAGAAGCTGACCGATATTGTCGCCACCCTTGATCAGGAGGTGACGCTGGTGGATGAAACCCTTGCCCGCATGAAAAAAGAGATTGCGGAGCTGGAGAACAAGCTGAGCGAAACCCGCGCCCGCCAGCAGGCCCTGACGCTGCGTCACCAGGCGGCAAGTTCATCCCGTGACGTGCGCCGTCAGCTCGACAGCGGCAAGATTGACGAAGCCATGGCCCGTTTTGAGTCGTTTGAGCGTCGTATCGATCAGATGGAAGCGGAAGCGGAAAGCCACAGCTTTGGCAAACAGAAAACGCTGGATCAGCAGTTTGCCGATCTGAAAGCGGATGATGAAATCAGCGAGCAACTGGCCGCGCTGAAGGCCAAAATGAAACAAGACAATCAATAATAAAAACTGCGGCGCCCGCCGGCGCCGCCACTCATCACACAAGGAGTAGACATGAGCGCGCTTTTTCTTGCCATTCCGCTGACCATTTTCGTGCTATTTGTTCTGCCGATCTGGTTGTGGCTGCACTACAGTAACCGTTCTTCAAGGGGAGAGCTGTCGCAAAGCGAACAGCAGCGCCTGGCGCAATTAACTCAGGACGCAAATAAAATGCGCGAACGTATTCAGGCGCTGGAGGCGATCCTGGACGCAGAACATCCGAACTGGAGGGATCGCTAATGGCACTGAACCTGAATAAAAAATTGTGGCGTATCCCCCAGAAGGGGATGGTGCGCGGCGTCTGCGCCGGACTGGCGCACTACCTCGACGTGCCGGTGAAGCTGGTGCGTGTGGTAACGGTACTCTCCATTTTCTTTGGTCTGGCGTTTATTACCCTGGTGGCCTATATCATTTTGTCCTTCGTGCTGGACCCGATGCCGGACGGCGCGATGGGCGATGAAAATAGCCCCACCAGCAGTGAATTACTGGACGCGGTGGATGCTGAGCTGTCGGCAGGCGAAAAACGCTTGCGCGAAATGGAGCGGTATGTCACCTCGGATACCTTCACGCTGCGAAGCCGTTTTCGTCAGCTTTAACTGAGAGAACTGATATGAATCAACGCTGGCAACAGGCCGGACATCGCGTCAAGCCGGGCCTGAAAATCGCAGGGAAGCTGGTATTACTCACTGCACTGCGTTACGGCCCGGCAGGCGTGGCGGGCTGGGCGATCAAATCGGTTGCCCGCAAGCCGGTACGAATGTTGCTAGCCGTCGCGCTGGAGCCGATGCTGAAAAAGCTCGCGAACCGGTTATCCAGTAAACTGAAATAATTCGCAACGGCACAAAGTTCAATGTGCCGTTGCGCTGCTTTTATTCCTTTCTCCTTGCCCCCGTGTCATATTTCTCAGAACAATAATTCCTTCAGGCAGAACAGGATGGCGATGAAGCGACTTAAAAATGAATTTAATTCTCTGGTAAATCGTGGGGTTGACCGACATTTGCGCCTGGCGGTTACCGGACTGAGCCGCAGCGGCAAAACCGCCTTTATCACGGCGATGGTCAATCAGCTCCTTAACCTGCATGCCGGGGCGCGCTTGCCGCTGTTGAGCGCGGTACGCGAAGAGCGCCTGCTGGGCGTGAAGCGCGTCCCTCAGCGCGATTTTGGCATTCCCCGTTTCACCTACGATGAAGGGCTGGCCCAGCTTTACGGCACGCCGCCAACCTGGCCCACGCCCACCCGCGGGGTGAGTGAAATCCGCCTGGCGCTGCGGTACCGTTCCAATGATTCTTTGCTTCGTCACTTTAAAGAGACCTCCACTCTCTATCTGGAGATTGTCGATTATCCCGGCGAATGGCTGCTCGACCTGCCGATGCTGACCCAGGACTATCTCAGCTGGTCGCGGCAGATGACCGGCCTGTTACAGGGGCCCCGCGCGGCCTGGTCCGCCCGCTGGCGTTCCCTGTGTGAGGGGCTGGATCCGCTGGCACCCGCCGATGAAAACCGGCTGGCGGCCATTTCGGAAGCCTGGACCGATTACCTGCATCAATGTAAGAAAGAGGGTCTGCACTTTATCCAGCCGGGTCGCTTTGTGCTGCCTGGGGATATGGCGGGCGCCCCGGCCCTGCAATTTTTCCCCTGGCCGGACGTGGAGGCTTTTGGTGAATCGAAGCTTGCCCAGGCGGACAAACATACCAACGCCGGTATGCTGCGCGAACGCTTTAACTACTACTGTGAGAAAGTGGTTAAGGGGTTCTACACTAACCACTTTTTGCGCTTCGACCGCCAGATTGTGCTGGTGGACTGCCTTCAGCCGCTCAACAGCGGGCCACAGGCGTTCAACGACATGCGCCTCGCGCTAACCCAACTGATGCAGAGCTTCCACTACGGGCAGCGCACGCTGTTCCGGCGTCTCTTCTCTCCGGTGATCGACAAACTGCTGTTTGCCGCCACCAAGGCGGATCACGTGACGGTGGATCAGCACGCCAATATGGTATCGCTCCTCCAGCAGCTGGTGCAGGATGCCTGGCAAAACGCCGCCTTTGAGGGTATCAGCATGGACTGCCTGGGGCTGGCCTCGGTGCAGGCCACCCAGAGTGGCCTGATTGACGTTAATGGCGATAAGATCCCGGCGCTGCGCGGCCACCGTCTGAGTGACGGCGCCCCGCTGACGGTCTACCCTGGCGAAGTACCCGCCCGATTGCCGGGCCAGGCATTCTGGCAGAAGCAGGGGTTTCAGTTTGAAGCCTTCCGCCCGCAGACGATGAATGTAGACCAGCCGCTTCCGCACATTCGCCTGGATGCCGCGCTGGAGTTTTTGATTGGAGATAAATTGCGATGACCGAACCCCTAAAACCGCGAATGGATTTTACCGGCACCCTGGAAGAAGCGGATCGCGAAGCCTTCAAAGCGGCACAAACGTTTGATGACACCCAGGCCGGAAACTTCGCCCCGGTAGTGACCGACATGCTCCCTGCGGAAGAAGGACAAGCCGAAGCCGTCGTCGAAGCCGCTTTGCGCCCTAAACGTAGCCTGTGGCGCAAAATGGTCAGCGCGGGCCTGATGCTGGCGGGCGTTGCGGTGGTAGGGCAAGGCGTGCAGTGGGCAATCAATGCCTGGCAAACCCAGGACTGGGTGGCGCTGGGAGGATGCGCGGCAGGTGCGCTTATCGTCGGCGCGGGCGTCGGCTCTGTTGCCACCGAATGGCGCCGTTTATGGCGACTGCGCCAGCGCGCCCACGAGCGTGATGAAGCCCGGGATCTGCTGCACAGCCACGGCACCGGTAACGGACGGGCATTTTGTGAAAAACTGGCGAAACAGGCCGGGCTCGATCAGTCTCATCCGGCCTTGCAGCGCTGGTACGCCGCCATTCACGAAACGCAAAACGATCGCGAAGTGGTATCGCTGTATGCCCACCTCGTGCAGCCGGTGTTGGACAGCCAGGCGCGGCGGGAGATCAGCCGCTCGGCAGCCGAATCAACGCTGATGATTGCCGTCAGCCCGCTGGCGCTGGTGGATATGGCTTTTATTGCCTGGCGCAACCTGCGCCTGATCAACCGTATTGCCACGCTGTACGGTATCGAACTGGGCTATTACAGCCGCTTGCGCCTGTTCCGCCTTGTACTACTCAATATGGCCTTTGCCGGGGCCAGCGAGCTGGTGCGCGAGGTGGGGATGGACTGGATGTCACAGGATCTGGCCGCTCGCCTTTCGGCCCGTGCGGCGCAGGGGATTGGTGCGGGATTACTCACCGCGCGGCTGGGGATCAAAGCGATGGAATTGTGCCGTCCACTGCCGTGGACAGAGGATGATAAACCCCGGCTGGGGGATTTCCGTCGGGAATTAATCGGCCGGCTGAAAGATACCCTCAATAAAAAACCGCAGTAAGCTCGCTTCCTCGCACATAATTCCGACACCCTGCTCACAGGCTGTCAATATTTGTTGACAGCCGTCTTCCCGATTGCAGATATCTGGCTTATCATTTCAGGGTTAATGGCTTATAGAGTGATTTTCCCATGCGTCTGGAAGTGTTTTGTAAGGACCGTCTCGGCCTGACTCGCGAGCTGCTCGATCTCCTTGTTTTGCGGAGTATTGACCTGCGTGGAATTGAGATTGACCCAATCGGGAAGATTTACCTGAATTTTGCTGAAATTGCTTTCGAAACATTCAGCAGCTTAATGGCTGAAATCCGCCGTATCGCTGGCGTTACGGATGTGCGCACCGTGCCGTGGATGCCCTCCGAGCGCGAGCACCTGGCCCTCAGCGCGCTGCTGGAAGCGATGCCCGAACCCTTTTTATCCCTGGATCTGAAAGGCAAAATCGATCGGGCTAATCAGGCGAGCTGCCAGCTGTTTGCCCTGGAGCCGGAGAAACTGAGCAACCACAACGCCGCCCAGCTGATCCCCGGCTTCAATTTCCAGCGCTGGCTGGAGAGCAACCCGCGCTCGACTCACAGCGAGCATGTGGTTATTAACGGACAAAATTTCCTGATGGAGCTCACCCCGGTCTATCTGCAGGGCGACAACGACGACAGAACCCTGACCGGTTCAGTGATCATGCTGCGCTCAACGGTCCGTATGGGACGTCAACTGCAAAACCTGTCGAGCCAGGATACGGGCGCCTTCAGCCAGATTATTGCCGTCAGCCCGAAAATGCGCCACGTGGTGGAGCAGGCGCGCAAGCTGGCAAACCTTGCCGCACCGCTGCTGATCACCGGCGACACCGGTACCGGCAAAGATCTGCTGGCCCATGCGGTGCATCAGGCGGGGCCGCGGGCGAGCAAACCTTATCTTGCCCTGAACTGCGCTTCTATTCCGGAAGATGCCGTTGAAAGCGAGCTGTTTGGCCACGCGCCGGAAGGCAAAAAAGGCTTCTTTGAGCAGGCCAACGGCGGCTCGGTGCTGCTGGATGAAATTGGCGAGATGTCGCCGCGGATGCAGGCCAAACTGCTGCGTTTCCTCAATGACGGCACCTTCCGCCGGGTGGGAGAAGATCATGAGGTGCATGTGGATGTGCGCGTCATCTGCGCCACCCAGAAGAACCTGGTGGAACTGGTGCAGAAGGGGATGTTCCGGGAAGATCTCTATTATCGCCTGAACGTTCTGACCCTCAATATTCCGCCGCTGCGCGATTGCCCCCAGGACATCATGCCGTTGACCGAGCTGTTTGTGGCGCGCTTTGCCGATGAGCAGGGTATCCCAAGACCGAAGTTTTCAGCCGATCTGAATACGGTTCTTACCCGTTACGGCTGGCCGGGGAATATTCGTCAGCTTAAAAATGCGATCTATCGTGCCCTGACCCAGCTTGAAGGCTATGAGCTGCGGCCGCAGGATATCTTATTGCCGGATTACGATGCCGGAACGGTGGCGGTAGGCGAAGAGGCTATGGAAGGATCGCTGGATGACATTACCAGCCGCTTTGAACGCTCGGTGCTGACGCAGCTGTATCGTAACTATCCCAGCACCCGTAAGCTGGCAAAACGCCTGGGCGTGTCTCACACCGCCATCGCCAACAAGCTGCGCGAGTATGGTCTGAGCCAGAAGAAAGGTGACGAGTAAAAATAAAAAAGCCTCCGCAGGGAGGCTTTATTGTTACGCTTGCCGTTACGCCTTCAGTGATTCCAGCGCGGCAGCGTAATCTGGCTCGGTGGTGATTTCATTCACCAGGTGGCTGAACACGACGGTGTCGTTTTCGTCGATCACCACAACGGCACGCGCCGCCAGACCTTTCAGTGCGCCTTCAGAGATGCCCACGCCGTACTGCTCCAGAAACTCCGGGTTGCGCAGGGTAGAGAGGGTGATAACGTTGCTCAGACCTTCCGCACCGCAGAAACGGGACTGAGCGAACGGCAGGTCGGCAGAGATGCACAGCACAACGGTGTTGTCCACTTCGGTCGCCAGCTGGTTGAATTTACGCACAGACGCGGCGCACACGCCGGTATCAATGCTTGGGAAAATGTTCAGCACTTTACGCTTGCCGGCAAACTGGCTCAGCACGACGTCAGACAGATCTTTTGCCACGAGCGTAAACGCCTGCGCTTTGCTGCCTTTCTGAGGAATGGATCCTGCAACAGAAACCGGGTTGCCCTGGAAATGAACGAGTTGTGACATAGTTATCTTCCTGTTTACATATAGTTAACGTCGCCGTTAGTGTATGTCATCAGCCGATAGCACAGCAAACCCTATTTGCGCGAAGCCGCTATACAGGAGTGAGTGATGAGAACCCTCAAGGTTTACGAAGAAGCCTGGCCACTGCATACGCCGTTTGTGATCTCCCGGGGAACCCGGAGCGAAGCCCGTGTGGTGGTGGTAGAAATAGAAGAAGAGGGCGTCAAAGGGGTGGGAGAATGTACGCCTTATCCCCGGTATGGCGAAAGCATCGCCTCGGTAATGGCGCAGATCATGGCGCTGGCGCCTGAGCTGGAGGGCGGCCTTACCCGGGAAGCGCTCCAGCGGTTACTGCCTGCCGGTGCCGCACGTAACGCGGTGGACAGCGCGCTGTGGGATTTAGCCGCGCGTCAACAAGGGATCTCCCTGGCGACGCTGGCGGGCGCGACGCTGCCGCAAACGGTGGTCACCGCGCAAACAGTGGTGATCGGTGAGCCTGCTCAGATGGCCGCCAGCGCCAAAGCGCTCTATGACGCCGGGGCGCGCCTGTTGAAAGTGAAGCTGGACGATCGTCTGATCAGCGAGCGGATGGTCGCCATTCGCGGGGCCGTGCCGCAGGCGACGCTTATCGTCGACGCCAACGAATCCTGGCACAGCGAAGGACTGGCTGCCCGCTGCCAGCTGCTGGCGGATCTGAATGTCGCCATGCTCGAACAGCCTTTGCCCGCAGGGGAAGATGCCGCGCTGGCGAACTTTATTCATCCACTGCCCATCTGCGCCGATGAGAGTTGCCATACCCGGGAAAGTCTCACGGCCCTGCAGGGACGCTACGATATGGTGAATATTAAGCTGGATAAAACCGGCGGTATCACCGAAGCGCTGGCGCTGGCCGCCGAGGCACGTCGGCGCGGTTTTGCCCTGATGCTCGGCTGTATGCTCTGCACCTCGCGAGCGATTGGTGCCGCACTGCCGCTGGCGAATGAGGTGAAATTTGCCGATCTCGACGGCCCTACCTGGCTTGCCGTGGATGTCTCTCCGGCGCTGCACTACAGCACCGGCGTTGTTCATCTCTGAGGTTCCCAGCGCAACAGATCGGTCATCGCTTTCAGGTACTTCTCGCTGGCCTCGTCGGAGGAGATCGGCGGGAATTCAGCGGTGATGCAGTGCAGGCTTAAATCGGCACACCAGCTGCCGAATGAGCCTGGCGTCTCATAGCCGACGCTGGTGACCAGCGGCAGTGAAAAGGCATCTGCCAGCCAGCGCCCAAGAGCCGTGTGGGCGGGATCTTCAATGCAGGCCAGCGGATCGTGAAACGAGACAACCCAGGCCGGATGCAGTTTGTGGATCAGATGACACAGCGCCTGGGTTTCTGGCTCTGAACCGGGCTTGTCGCCCGTCAGCAACACCACATCGCGATCTTCGGCGGAGCTGTTCCAACGGTAGACTGTCTCGCCTTCCCGCCAGTTGGCCGCCGGGAAGTTACGGTTTAAATCCACACCACGGGCATTGGCGCGTAAACCCAACTGACAGCCGTCCGGGTTAACGGTTAATACCACATGGTGGCGGCGCAGCGGAGGGGAAAGGGTACGCAGGGCGCAGGAGAGGGTCACAATCGAAGAATTTTCATCTCCGTGGGTTCCGGCAATGATCAGGCCGCTGTTGCGATCGGCCTGCGGGGCAGGGAACCAGATTAAGGGGGCGCCGAGGTATGAGCGGCCATAATGTTCGGTCCCGGGCGGGAAAGCGCCACGTTCCGTTCTTGGGCGGGTAAGTGACATAGAGGTTCCTGAATCAGATTGTATTACTGGCAGTGTTGTGCAAAAAACACGGTTAATCAAATAGTTTCAGCCAGAAGGTAAAACCGGCAGAAATCAACTTTCCGGCGGAAGTTGTTTGCATTTCACTGTTCCGAAACAAATAATTACCCATCTGCTCGTTACCCATCATTTCAAAGGGGATCTCATGAAGCATCCGGTTTCGTTGATCTGTTCTGCCTTATTGTTGTGTGGCCTCTCTTCTTACGCCTTCGCGGCGGATGTTCCCCCCGGGACAACGCTGGCATCCAAACAGGAGCTGGTGCGTCATATCAAAGATGAACCTGCCTCGCTTGATCCCGCTAAAGCGGTGGGTCTGCCTGAAATTCAGGTGATCCGCGATCTGTTCGAGGGGCTCGTGAATCAGAATGAAAAGGGCGAACTGGTGCCAGGCGTGGCGACCCGCTGGCAGAGTAATGATAACCGCGTCTGGACTTTCACCCTGCGCGAGAACGCGCAATGGTCTGACGGCACCCCCGTCACTGCCCAGGATTTTGTCTACAGCTGGCAGCGTCTGGTTGATCCCAAAACGACCTCGCCTTTCGCCTGGTTTGCGGCCCTGGCCGGGATCGTGAACGCGCAGGCGATCATCGACGGTAAGGCAACGCCGGATAAACTGGGCGTAACGGCAGTGGATAACCGAACCCTGCGCGTGCAGCTCGATAAACCCCTGCCGTGGTTTGCCAATCTGACGGCGAGCTTCGCCTTCTATCCGGTACAAAAAGCGAATGTGGAGAGCAGCCCGGAGTGGACTCGTCCTGGGACGCTGGTAGGTAACGGTGCGTATATCCTCAAAGACCGGGTGGTCAACGAGAAGCTGGTGGTTGAGCGTAACAGCCATTACTGGGATAACGACAAAACCGTTCTGCAGAAAGTGACCTTTATCCCGATCAACCAGGAGTCCTCAGCCACCAAGCGCTATCTGGCAGATGATATCGACATCACCGAATCGTTCCCGAAAAACCTCTACCAGAAGTTAATGAAAGAGATCCCGGGCCAGGTCTATACCCCGCCGCAGCTGGGCACCTACTATTATGCCTTTAATACCCAAAAAGGCCCGACTGCGGATGCGAGAGTGCGTCTGGCGCTCAGCATGACTATCGACCGGCGCATCATGGCTGAAAAAGTACTGGGTACCGGCGAAAAACCTGCCTGGCACTTCACCCCGGACGTGACCGCAGGATTTACGCCGGAGAAATCGCCTTTTGAGCAGATGAGCCAGGAAGAGATGAACGCGCAGGCCAAAACGCTGTTGCAGGCGGCTGGCTACAATGCGCAGAAACCGCTGAAGCTGACGCTGCTGTATAACACCTCAGAGAACCACCAGAAGATTGCTATCGCGGTGGCGTCAATGTGGAAAAAGAACCTGGGTGTCGATGTGAAGTTGCAGAACCAGGAGTGGAAAACCTATATCGACAGCCGTAATACCGGCAACTTTGACGTGATCCGCGCCTCCTGGGTAGGTGACTACAATGAGCCCTCGACCTTCCTCTCCCTGCTGACCTCAACGCATACTGGCAACATCTCGCGTTTCAACGATCCGGCGTATGACAAGGTGATTAACCAGGCATCCCTGGAGACCACCGAGCAGGCCCGCAATGCGGATTACAATACCGCAGAAAAAATCATTGCGGAAAAAGCCCCGATTGCGCCGATCTACCAGTACACCAACGGGCGGTTAATCAAGCCGTGGGTGAAAGGCTATCCGATTAACAACCCGGAAGATGTGGCGTATAGCCGCACGATGTATATCGTGAAGCACTGACGCGTACTGACATCCTGCTGACGGCAGGATACCATCGCTAAACCCAGAGCTGGCGCGACTTGCAGCGCCAGTTTCTCCCCCTTTACGAAGAAATGCGTGATAGCCTCGTCCAAAAGAACGGGCATTAAGCGAACGAAAGATCGGTGTGTTCTTCACCGCACTGGCGCGTACCGGGGATACTCAGACGGTCAGGGGGAAAGGTACCTTTGACGATATCGTGTTTGTGGCCACCGCGATTTTACCTGCGACTGAGCAGGATAATGAGCCTGAACCGCGCATTACCCATCTGGTTGATCTGTTTCTGAATGGCATCGGCGTTCATTGAAGTCATTTTTTATCTGTAGCGTTGGCTGTTTTTGTCACCAGGATAGCATCTGCAATCACGCTGAAAATCCGTTCGGCGCGGGGAGCGTGCGAGGGATGTCCACGCAGCCAGGCCAGCGCAGCAATCAGATCAAACAATTCCGCACCATCAAGATTGGCCCGCGCCTTACCATCGGCCTGAGCGCGGGCAAGGAGCGCTGCCCCGGCAGCGCGAAGGGCGACGCACGATGTGTGGAGCGCGGAATCGGGATCTTCGATGGCGCTCATCATCGGCTCAATAACGCCACGATGTTCATAGGTGAAGGCGATAATCTCTTGCAACCACAACGTCAGGGCTTCGGCTGAATCGGCCCTGGTCTGAAGGGCTTCGGCTCTGGTCGCCAGTGCATCAAAGCTTGAACGCAGCAGGACTTCAAGCAACGCTTCGCGGCTCGGGAAGTGGCGGTAGAGTGTACCCAGGCCGACTTCGGCTCTGCGGGCAATGTCGCGCAATGACGCATCGGCACCTTGCTCAATAAAGACGTCGCGCGCGACGGCAATCAGGTGGTCGTAGTTTTTTCTCGCATCGGCTCGCATGGTGTCTCCTTGACAAGCGGAACAGTGCTCCATATATTCGGAGCAGTGCTCCATTAAATATACCGCATTTACGTCCGAGGAGAAAGCCATGTCGATTAAAGTGATGAAGGCAGTGCAGCAGTACGCGTTCGGTGGGCCGGAGGTACTTCGCTATGAAGAGGTTCCTGTGCCAGATCTTCAGCCCAACGAAGTGCTTGTCCGCGTGTATGCGGTCGGCCTCAATCCTCCTGACTGGTATCTTCGCGATGGCTACCGAATGTTGCCGCCGGAATGGCAACCCAAAGTCACTTTCCCCGTGATCCTGGGAACGGATATTTCGGGGGTGATCGTTGCGGTGGGCGACAACGTCACGGCGTTCTCTGTCGGGGATGAAGTCTATTCGATGGTGCGCTTCCCCGACGGGGCGGCTGGCGGTAGCCGGGCCTATGCTGAATATGTCAGCGTAGCGGCAACGGAGGTGGCGCGTAAACCTCGTCGTCTTGACCATATCCACGCCGCTGCCGCACCCATGTCGCTGCTGACCGCATGGCAATTTATGATTGATCAAGGGCATGATGTGCCAAATCCGCTACAGGCAACCCCGCATAAGCCGGTGCCGCTGGCGGGACAAACCGTTCTGGTTAACGGCGCGGCAGGCGGTGTCGGCCATTTCGCCTTACAGCTGGCGAAATGGCAGGGCGCGCATGTTATCGCGGTGGCCTCCGGTGAACATGAAATGTTTCTGCTTAACCTGGGCGCTGATGAATTTATTGATTACACGAAACAGGCTGCCGAAGATGTAGTACGCAATGCAGATCTCGTCATCGATGCGGTTGGCGGCCCTTCAGCAAGCCGCTTCTTGCGCGCTCTCAGGCGCGGCGGCGCGCTGTTTCCGATTTATCCTCTGGGATTTTCAGGCGCTGACGAGGCCCGGCAGTTGGGCGTTATCGTCTCGGCTACCCAGGTGCGATCCAACGGCGCACAGCTCGCCCAGCTTGCCGAATTGATGGATAAGGGGGTGATTCAGGTAGCTGTCGACAGTACGTTCCCGCTTGCGCACGCGCAACAAGCGCATGAGCGGGCGGCTCGAGGACATATTCAGGGGAAAATCGTGCTTTCGGTCATTGAACAGGACTGATGTGACGGGAGTGATACGGCCAGAGTCTGTGTAATTAATCACCACGCCTGTTCGCTTTGGGTCCTGAACACCGAAAGAAGGCCTTAACGCCGAAGGGCGTATGGTACGGCAAAATTGCCCGAAGATTACCGGATGGGCGGTGTATGCTCTGTATGTGGCGTTTTCGTGCGATGAATATTGCCCACCTTGTAAATGGCGCTGATTGAGGCGCCATTTTTTCGCTCTCACGCGTAATTATCATTAATTCATGGTTTGAGTTAATTTATATAAATCATTTAAAATAAATATAATATGCATATTTGTTATGTATTCGCTTCTGTTTATTTACGTGAGATTCCTTCTTTTAATATTTGCAGGTCAGATATCAGTACTTGCTAATCGAATTGAGGACAAGAGTATGTGTAAAGTCTCGCTTTGGATTAATAGTTAGTTGATCCAGTGTAATTCTTTGTTCTACTATCTGTCTGTTAATAAACGTGGTTTTACTCGACAACTATTCCTTAAGGAAAAGGGACCGCTATGGCTGATTCGTTTCAGAATGAAGTGCCTAAGGCACGAATAAATTTAAAATTGGCTTTACACACAGGAGGCGCACAGAAGAAAGTTGAATTACCCCTTAAAATTCTTACTGTTGGCGATTTCAGTAACGGTAAGGAGACCCGCATGTTATCGGAGCGGGAAAAAATAAACATCAATAAAAACAACTTCGATAGCGTACTTGCAGAGTTTAACCCCGAGATTAATCTGGCCGTACAGAATACGCTTTCTGGCGACGGTGAAGAAAACATCCGCCTGCAGTTTTCCTCCATGAAGGATTTCGAACCAGAACAGGTTGCCCGTCAAATTCCTCAACTTCGCGCGATGCTGGCCATGCGTAATTTATTACGCGACCTCAAATCTAACCTGCTGGATAACGCCACTTTCAGAAAAGAGCTCGAGAAAATTCTTAAGGATCCGGCGCTAACTCAGGAGTTACGTGACGAAATGAGTGCGCTTGCCCCGAAATAATGTGTGGAAGTCTCTTTTAATGGATTAACCGGGAATATGCTGATGTCTTTAAATACTGAAAATGGCTCTGCTCAGGGGCAAACTACTGTACTGGAAAAAGAGGGTGTTTACGCCTCTCTGTTTGAAAAAATCAATCTGACCCCAGCCTCCAGCCTGGGCGATATTAATACGTTTCTGGATGACGCCGCGCTGGCTGATGCGTCAGCAGGTGAACGTCTGACTGCGGCGATGCAGGTGTTTATGGACTGCATCCGCCGTTCCGGACAACAGGTGGAAAAGCTCGACAAAACGTTGATTGACCACCATATCGCAGAACTTGATTTTCAGATCAGCCGCCAGCTCGATGCGGTGATGCACCATACCGAATTCCAGAAAGTGGAATCCCTGTGGCGTGGCCTGAAGCAGCTGGTGGATAACACAGACTATCGCCAGAATGTGAAAACCGAAATTCTGGATGTTTCAAAAGACGCTCTGCGCCAGGACTTTGAAGACGCGCCGGAGCTCATTCAGAGCGGGCTTTACTGGCACACCTATACAGCTGAATACGACACCCCGGGCGGTGAACCGATTGGCTCGGTGATATCGGCTTATGAGTTTGACGCCAGCCCGCAGGACGTGGCGCTACTACGCAACATCTCCAAAGTATCTGCCGCAGCGCATATGCCGTTTATCGGCTCCGTCGGTCCGAAGTTCTTCCTGAAAGAGTCGATGGAAGAGGTGGCTGCGATCAAAGATATCGGCAACTACTTCGACCGCGCCGAGTACATCAAGTGGAAATCGTTCCGCGACACCGACGACGCCCGCTATATCGGCCTGGTAATGCCGCGGGTGCTGGGGCGTCTGCCGTATGGTCCGGACACCGTACCGGTGCGCAGCTTCAACTACGTTGAGCAGGTGAAAGGCCCGGATCACGAAAAATACCTGTGGACCAGCGCGTCATTCTCCTTCGCCTCCAACATGGTGAAGAGCTTTATCAACAACGGCTGGTGCGTGCAGATCCGTGGTCCGCAGGCGGGCGGGGCGGTGAAAGATCTGCCGATCCACCTGTACGATCTCGGCACCGGCAACCAGGTGAAGATCCCGTCTGAGGTGATGATCCCGGAGACCCGCGAATTTGAGTTTGCGAATCTCGGTTTCATCCCGTTGTCGTACTACAAAAACCGCGACTACGCCTGCTTCTTCTCGGCGAACTCAGCCCAGAAACCGGCCCTGTACGATACTGCCGATGCGACGGCCAACAGCCGCATCAACGCGCGCCTGCCGTACATCTTCCTGTTGTCACGCATTGCCCACTATCTGAAGCTGATTCAGCGCGAAAACATCGGGACCACGAAAGATCGCCGTCTGCTGGAGCTTGAGCTCAACACCTGGGTGAAAGGTCTGGTCACTGAAATGACCGATCCGGGCGATGAACTGCAGGCTTCTCACCCGCTGCGCGACGCAAAAGTGGTGGTGGAAGACATTGAGGACAACCCGGGCTTCTTCCGCGTGCGACTGTACGCCGTGCCACACTTCCAGGTGGAAGGTATGGACGTGAATCTGTCGCTGGTGAGCCAGATGCCGAAAGCGAAAGCATAAGGCGGGAGCAGGGATGAAAATTTATCGTCCGCTGTGGAGCGACGGGGCTTTCCTGGCCCCCCAACAGTTTCAGCAGCAGGCCCGCTGGGATGCACACGTTGCAGATACTGTTGCACGAATGGCGCTGGCGCACCCCTGGGGTGTGCTGTGCGCTGAGTTTGACGACAGCGCACTGGCGCTTTCCCGGCTCAATGCCACCCGTCTGATCGTACGCTTTGCTGACGGGACGCTGGTCGACACGGATCTCGCGGATAACCTGCCACCGGTCTGTGATATATCCGCGGTGGTGCAGGAGAGTATGGAGGTGCTGCTGTGCCTGCCATTGCTCAGCGCGAACGGCGGTAATCTGGATGACGGGCGCGACAGTGCCCGTCCGCGCCGCTGGCAGGCAGAACGGGTGACGGTACAGGAGCTTGCCGGACATGAGCGCAGCGATCTGGCTGTACTGCGTCATTCGATGACGCTGCGGCTGTCCACCCAGGAAAACAGCGCTTATCTGACCTGCCCGGTGGCGAGGCTGATCCGCAACGCCCAGGGACAGTGGGTGCGCGATCCCAGCTTTATCCCGCCGTTGCTGTCGCTGGATGCCAGTCCCGTGCTAAACGGTGATCTCAGGGATCTTCTGCACCGCCTGTCGGCCCGACGTAAGCGACTGATGGCAATGCGACGCGAAAGTAATGAGCGGATGGCGGACTTTGCCGTGGCGGATGTGTCGCTGTTCTGGCTACTTCATGCCCTGAACAGTACCGAACCCGTACTGACAGAGTTGCACCAGTCACCGTCTCGTCATCCTGAACTGTTGTACCGGGAGCTGGCGAGGCTGGCGGGCAGTCTGCTGACCTTTTCACTTGAGCATAACGCTGACGATATTCCGCTTTACCGGCATGATGCGCCAGAACAAGTCTTTCCGCCGCTGTTTACCCTACTGGACAATCTTCTGGAGGCCAGTTTGCCGTCGCGGGTTGTTGCTATCGCGCTGGAGCAGGGCGATGACAGGGAGATCTGGCGTGGCAAGCTGCTCGATGCGCGATTGCGTGAAGGAGCGGATTTTTATCTCTCCGTGCGCTCTTCCATGCCAAACCACGAACTGCAGACCCGCTTCCCGCAGCTTTGTAAAGCTGGTAGCCACGATGATGTTTCCGAGGTGGTGAATATCGCCCTGAGCGGAATGGTGATTAAACCGCTGAGTCACGTCCCTGCGGCGATACCGCTGCGTCTTGAGAACCAGTATTTTGCGCTGGATCTGTCCACAGATGCGGCCCGCGCCATGCTGGAGGCAGGCAACTGCACCTTCTATACACCCGAATCGCTGGGTGAGATAAAACTTGAACTGTTTGCGGTGCTGCGCTCATGAATACCTCTGATACCGAATTGATAAATAGAACTTTTTATCCTGGCTGGCTGATGGTCAGTCAATTACGTAGTGGTCAGGAAATCAAGGACGGCGAAGCGCTCTACCGCCGCGCTTGCCGGTGGGTGAACGATGCCCGTGAGTCTCTGGCGCAGGCCGGGTACAGTGAAACGAGCAGTGAGCGGATGCTGTATGCCTACTGCGCTCTGCTTGATGAAAGCGTGCTCAACCGCGATAAACAGGATGATGGTTATCGTAAATGGCGGAAGGACCCGCTGCAGGCCCGTTTTTTCAGCACCCTGAATGCGGGTGAAGAACTGTGGGAACGTATTCGGACCATCCTGCGCGAGCCCGCGCCGGACGTGGCGGTGCTGACCTGCCTGTACCGCACTCTGCAACTGGGCTTTGTCGGTCAGTACCGGGCGCAGGACGATGAAAGGCGTGAGGATGTGGTGCGCGCGCTCAGCGAGCGGGTTCCGCCGTTTACTCTTACGCAGGACGCGCCTGTTATTGTCAGGGCATCCGGCCTGCGTAGCGGACGCTGGATTTACTGGCTCGGTTGGGCGACAGGCATTGTGGTGCTGGCGGCGTTGTGGCTGACGTTCTCCTCTGTGCTGGCGCAGATGGTGTCGCAAATAGCCGGGCGGGGATAAGGGATGCGTGAATTTCCCCGTGTGTTGCTGACCATGTTTGCAACAGTTCTGGCGCTGTGGCTGGTGATGGGTTACTGGCCACTTTCCCGTGGAAGCCGGTTTGCATTTTGCCTCGGTATTTCATTGATTTGCGTTGCGATGCTGTGGAGTCAATGGCGACGGTTTCAGCACGATAATGAAGTCAGCCCACATCCTGAAGAGAACCTCCTGCCGCCGGAAGAGTTTAAGGGTGCGGTGATAGTGGTCTGTGGTGATACCGCTTCCCTGTTTCCTGCGGAAACGGTATATCGTGAAACGCGTCAGGGCTGGTATCTGCGGGCAGAGAGTATAGAACAACTGCCGTTGCTGGCGCAGCGCCTGTCTACCATGCGCCCGGCACTGGTGCCACAGGTCTCCATACTGCTGGCGGTGACACCGGAACAGCACAATGCGGAAGAGACACTGGCGCAGTCCCTGACGGGCTGGCGACGGAGCATTGCGCAGTGCCGGGGCTGGCTGAACGGACTGCCACCCGTATGGAGTGTGGTTTGGATATCACCGCCGGACGGTGGGTCTCCTGAAAACGGGAGCTGGTTTACCGTGACACCGGACTTACCGGGTATCCGGGTACGGCAGAATAACCATGTCCCGCTCCCGGTTGATGACTGGCAGCGGGAGGCGTCAGACAACACCTCGCGCTTCTGTCAGGCGCTCTGGCTGGACAGCGTGCTGGCCCTGACTGAGCGTCATGTGATCCGTCCGCTCGGGAGCCGACAGGGAGAGCTGCCGGCTTTGAAATTCTGTGCCGCCGGTATCTGCCTGGCGCCAGTCACCGCCGTTGCGAACAATCTCTGGCAGCAACAGATAACGGAAACCACCACGCTCTCTCCGGCTTGCGTTCCTAAGCCTGTGCCGGAGGTTCTCTCCCTCCCGGATGTTCTTCTACCGTATTTGCCGCACCGTCAGGGCATCAGCCGCCGAATGCAGGATATAGGTCTGGCAGCTGGTATCTGTTTTGTGTTCATCGTACTGGCGATGCTGGCGTCTTTTATTAACAACCAGCGCCTTGTGCGTAGCGTTGGCGACCATCTTGCCGTTTATCACCGCCTCAGCGGCACGCCAGTCGCGCCAAAACAGCAGGCGCAACACCGTCTTCGCGCCGACAGCCACCAGCTGGATGACTGGCAGCGTCGCGGTGAACCGCCGCGCTACGGGTTGGGGCTGTACCAGGGCATGCATCTGATACCACTTGTGGAAGCGGCCATTAATGACTGGGCGCCGCCGCCACCGCCACGTCCGGTGATAAAGAAAATAGTGCAGGGGCCGCAGACCATCCGCCTCGACAGTATGTCTCTCTTTGACACCGGCAAATGGGCGCTGAAACCCGGATCTACCAGGCTACTGGTGAACTCCCTGGTCGGGATTAAGGCGAAGCCCGGCTGGCTTATCGTGGTGGCGGGCCATACCGACAGCGTGGGTGATGAAAAATCCAACCAGTCGCTTTCCTTGAAACGCGCCGAATCCGTTCGCGACTGGATGCGCGACACCGGCGACGTGCCGGAGAGCTGTTTTGCGGTGCAGGGCTACGGCGAAAGCCGACCCGTCGCCACCAACGACACGACAGAAGGCCGCGCGCTTAATCGCCGTGTCGAAATCAGTCTGGTACCGCAGGCAAATGCCTGTCAGTTACCGGGCAACACCCCTGCGTCATCTCAGGATGATGACGTATCAAAAAATGAAATGGAGTAATTAACATGGCAATTCCAGTTTATCTGTGGCTGAAGGATGACGGCGGCGCGGACATTAAAGGTTCCGTAGACGTGAAGGACCGTGAAGGCAGCATCGAGGTGGTCGCTCAGGAGCACAATCTGTACATCCCGACCGACAATAACACCGGCAAGCTGACCGGCACGCGTATCCACACCCCGTTCCTGTTCACCAAGGAAATCGACTCCTCCAGCCCGTACCTCTACAAGGCTGTGACCACCGGTCAGACCTTGAAGTCTGCGGAATTCAAGTGGTACAAAATCAACGATGCGGGTCAGGAAGTGGAGTACTTCAACACGAAACTTGAGAACGTGAAGGTGGTGAAGGTCAACCCGCTGATGCACGACATCAAGGATCCCTCCAAAGAGAAACACAACCATCTGGAACAGATTGAGCTGCGCTACGAAAAAATCACCTGGACCTATAAAGACGGCAACATCATTCATTCCGATTCCTGGAATGAACGCGCTACTGCCTGATTTCCTGAGCAGACGGTTCTCCGTCTGCTTTTTTTGCTGAGTACCTGGTCCTCCGGGTATTCAGCAAAGAAAAACACAATCTGCCAGCCTGACCGAATGCGCTTTGGGTTCCTTAAATGAGGAAAAGCGACGGGCGGTAGCGTGTCCGGAACTGATAAAGAGAGAATCTCATGGAAAATCCAGCCATCCTGTTACGTCGTCTTAATCCTTACTGTGCCCGTGCGATGGAGGGCGCTGCCTCCCTGTGCCAGACCCGGTCCCATGCGGAAATCTTGCCTGAGCACTGGCTGCTGAAACTGCTGGAGCAGGGCGAGGGCGATCTGACGGTACTGGCGCGGCGCTATGAATGGGATATGGACGCCATCTGGCAGGATTTGCTGGTGTTCATGGATTCACTGCCGCGCTCAGTGCGCAGCCGTCCGCAGCTTTCGGACGCGGTGCAGTTGTTAATGCAAGATGCCTGGCTGCGCGCCTCGCTGGCAGGGGAGGAGCACATTCGCAGCATTCACCTGCTGATGGCGCTGGTGGAAAAACAGAATCTGGCCCGCTGCGATGGTCTGTGGCCGCTGTTAACGCTGGCCCAGAGTCAGCTGGAGCGTTTACGTCCATTGCTGGATGCGCAGTCGGACGAGCGACCGGAGGTGCAGCAGGAGGCTGAGATGACGCAGGGCGGTGAGGTGGAATTTATCGGCCGGCCGGTTGATGCCGGTGTAAAAGAAGGGGAACTGAATCCGGCCCTGCAGAACGCGTTGGATAAGTTCACCCTCGACGTCACCGCCCGCGCTCGCGAGGGTAAAATCGACCCGGTGTTTGGCCGGGATAATGAAATCCGCCAGATGGTGGACATTCTCTCAAGACGCCGCAAGAACAACCCGATTCTGGTAGGCGAGCCGGGTGTCGGCAAGACCGCGCTGGTGGAGGGGCTGGCGCTGCGCATTGCGGAAGGCAATGTGCCGGATGCGCTTAAACCTGTTTCGGTGCGCACCCTTGACCTTGGCCTGCTACAGGCGGGTGCAGGTGTGAAGGGTGAGTTCGAACAGCGGCTGAAAAACATCATAGACGCGGTGCAGCAATCGCCACTGCCGGTTCTCCTTTTCATTGACGAGGCCCACACCATTATCGGCGCAGGCAATCAGGCGGGCGGGGCGGATGCAGCCAACCTGCTGAAACCGGCCCTGGCCCGCGGTGAACTGCGCACCATCGCCGCCACCACCTGGAGCGAGTACAAGCAGTACTTCGAACGCGATGCTGCCCTGGAGCGCCGCTTCCAGATGGTTAAGGTTGACGAGCCGGACGACGACGCCGCCTGCCTGATGCTCCGGGGGCTAAAATCCCGCTATGCACAGCACCACGGGGTGCACATTACGGATGAGGCGGTCAAGGCTGCCGTCACTCTCTCCAGGCGCTATCTGACAGGCCGCCAGCTGCCGGACAAGGCGGTGGACCTGCTGGACACCGCCTCGGCGCGTATCCGCATGAGCCTTGACACCGTGCCGGAGCCGCTAACCCGGATGAAGGCACAGCTCACGGCCCTGGCGATGGAAAAGCAGGCGCTGCTGGAGGATATGGCGATGGGTAGCGCCACCCATGGAGAGCGCCTGGCCGCCATCGAACAGGACGAAATCAACATTATCCTGCAGCTCGACGCGCTGGAAACGCAGTACGGCCAGGAGCTGAAACTCACAGAAGAACTGCTCGCCTGCCGCGCGGACATCTCCCGTCAGGCGGAGATTGCAGACCTGCAACAGCAACTGAGAGAAGTTCAGCAGGGTAACCCGTTGCTTGGGCTGGACGTGGACACGCGTACTGTCGCCACCGTCATTGCCGACTGGACCGGCGTGCCGCTCTCTTCATTAATGAAGGATGAGCAGACGGAACTGCTGAGTCTGGAAGCCAGTTTGAGCAAACGTGTGGTGGGCCAGGATGTGGCGCTGAACGCTATTGCGCAGCGCCTGCGCGCCTCAAAAACCGGGCTTGCGCCGGAGAACGGCCCGCAGGGTGTTTTCCTGCTGACCGGCCCAAGCGGCACCGGCAAAACCGAAACCGCTTTAGCGCTTGCCGATGAACTGTTTGGCGGCGAGAAATCCCTTATCACCATCAACCTTTCCGAGTACCAGGAGCCGCACACCGTCTCCCAGCTCAAGGGATCGCCTCCGGGCTACGTCGGCTACGGCCAGGGCGGCATCCTCACCGAAGCGGTACGCAAGCGTCCATACAGCGTGGTGCTGCTGGACGAAGTGGAAAAGGCGCACCGGGACGTGATGAACCTGTTCTATCAGGTCTTTGACCGCGGTTTTATGCGTGACGGCGAGGGGCGGGAAATCGACTTCCGTAACACGGTGATTTTGATGACTTCCAACCTCGGCAGCGACCCTATCATGCAGATGCTGGACGAACAGCCGGAGGTCACTGAAGGTGACCTGCATGAACTGCTGCGCCCGTTGCTGCGCGACCACTTCCAGCCCGCATTGCTGGCGCGTTTCCAGACCGTGATTTACCGTCCGCTGGCACAAGCCGCAATGCGCAGCATCGTCGGTATGAAGCTGGCACAGGTGAGCACACGTCTGCAACGACACTACGGAATGACGACTGAGATCGGCGAAAGCCTGTATGACGCGCTGACCGCCGCCTGCCTGCTGCCGGACACCGGGGCGCGCAATATCGACAGCCTGCTTAACCAGCAGATACTGCCGGTGCTGAGCCGGCAATTGCTAACGCATATGGCGGCGGGGCAAAAGCCACGGCACCTGATCCTTGGCTGGGATGAAGAGGAGGGGATTGTGATTGAGCTACGACAGGAAGGTGAGCAATGACCATCCATGATAAAAAAAAGAATGCTAATCAAAAAGAAGAGAAAGAAGGAACGCTGCGGTTACTGACTTCAGGTGAGATTGCGCTGGCGAAGTCGGTATTCAGATCGACGATCCCATACCATAAGGTTTGGATCCATCATGACAGCTATCTTCCCTTTGGGCTACAGAACAAAAATACGGCTATGGCACCAAATGGAGAAATTTATTTCCGTGAGCATTACCGGGAAGATTATTCGCTCAGTGTTCCTTTCTATAAACATATGTTTATTCATGAAATGGTTCATGTCTGGCAGCGGGAAAAGGGAATGAATGTCATCGGTCGGGGACTGGTGAGCTGGGCGGTGAGTTATCGTTATGTTTTGGATGGACGACTCTTAAGTGAATATCCTATGGAACAGCAGGCACAGATTATCTCTGACCATTTTATTCTGCTTTCGGAGGGATACACAAAATGGTGTGGGCTCCGGGATCATCATGTCATTACACTTGATGGAAATATCAGTGAGCCGGTGCTTGAGAAGCAGTATGAAAATACGTTGCGGGGGTTTCCATGGTAAGCATGATCCGGCAACATTATTTTTCAGCCTTTTTTTTATTATTCTGTCTCCCTGTGCTTACTGGTTGTCCTGGAGACCGATGGCGATTCGACGAAGAAACAACAGTCAGTACAAGAGGAGGAGATATCTGTTTTGCTATACCGGATGCAGAGGATTATCAACCGGTAAATATTGCTATTAATCCGCGCGGGATGCTACCACGTGAAAAGAAAATTATCTTTCTCCCACCCCTCAGGGTAGAAAAGGGTCAGTTATGCCTTCCTCCCTCTTTCTATCATTTTCCGGAAAAAGGGCAGTTCATCATTTCCTATGTACTGCAATCAAAACGCCATAAAGACACGCCACGAAGAATGGTCTCTGGAGTGGAAATTAGCCGTGGGTGCATTTTCAATATTCCTCTTACGGATATGGAGATAATACGGCCCTATAGCGAAATGAAAAATACTGATATTACGCCTGTTCAGGGCAACCATGCTGGATCCTGTGAATACCCCTATACCTCAGATCCTCTTAATTAAATTCATGGAATGAAAATAATGACTTTAAAAGACTCTCTGCAAAACGCTCTTGCGACGCCGGGAACCCTGAACCGTTATCGCCTTGATATTCCCTCCTGTACCTGGCCGCTGGATGTTGAAGAGTTCAGTGGTATGGAAGGGATGAGCCGGATATACGCCTATGACATCATATTTACCAGCACTAACAGGCAGCTTGACGCCAGCGAGTTTTTACGCAAACCCGCAACCCTGACGATTGGGGCCGGGTTACTGGAGGTGTTGCCTGAGCAAAAAAAGGTCCACGGCGTCATCACGGATTTCAGACGTATCTCCGGCTCTGCCGACCAGACGCTGTACCGGATCACCCTGAAACCTTTTATATCCTTGCTGGACAGGCAGTTCCGCTCCCACCGTTTCTTTGTCAATAAATCAGTGCCGGACGTGGTGGAGCTGATACTGCAGGAGCACGGTCTGCACGGCTGGGAATATGAATTTAATCTTAAACAAAACTACCCGAAGCGTGAGCAGATAAACCAGTACCAGGAGAGCGATCTGGCTTTCATCCAGCGTCTGCTGGCTGAGGTGGGGATTTTTTATTTCTTCACCTTGCAGGAAGACGCACAGAGCGAGGTAGTGCATTTTGCCGATGCGCAGCGGTCGCTGATGTTTGGCAAAACCCTGCCAGTCAACAGCCCGTCCGGGATGAGCGACAACGGTGCTGAATCGGTGTGGGGACTGAATGTTACCCATAATGTGGTGGAAGCCAGTGTCACAGCCCGGGATTACAACCACCGCGATGCACAGAGCATATTGCAGTCTGCGCCTGCGGATATGACCCGTGGGGACGGCGAAGGGGTGACTTATGGCGATGCCTATCACTACCGTCTACGTCATCTTGCGCGTGGCGACAAAATCGACCCGCAGGCGGAGACTGCCAACTTTTATGCCCGCCTCGATCATGAACGTTTTCTGGCAGACCAGTCGCAAATTACAGGCCACAGCACTGCGGCGTGGCTGGCTCCCGCTCAGGTTCTGACCATTACCGACAATTTGCCTCCAACCCTGCCAGCTCTATTACAGGAACCGGTGCTGCTCATCAGCACGCATTTTACCGCCAGCCGCAAGAGCGCTCTTCAGGTAGATATTTTTGGCGTGCCATACAGCGAAACGGTGTGCTGGCGTCCGCCGCTGCTGCCGCGTCCCAAGGTGACGGGCACCATGACGGCGCGCGTCACCAGCGCTAAAGCCAATGATATCTATGCCTGGCAGGATGCCTCCGGCCTGTACCGGGTGAAATTCGATGCTGACCGGGACGGTAAGGCGCAGGGGCAGGAGAGCATGCCGGTGCGTCTCGCCAAACCTTACGGTGGCGACGTGTACGGCTTCCACTTTCCACTGATCCAGGGAACGGAGGTGGCGATCGCGTTCCATGAGGGCGACCCTGACAGGCCGTATATCGCCCATGCGCTGCATGATTCACGCCATGTTGACCACGTAACCGAGAAGAACAGCACGCGCAATGTGATCCGCACGCCGACGAATAACAAGTTGCGGATGGAGGACAAGCGCGGCGAGGAGCATATCAAGCTCAGCACAGATTACGGCGGCAAGACTCAGCTGAACCTGGGGCATAATGTGGATGCGTCGAGGAGATTACGAGGAGAAGGCGCTGAGCTGCGCACCGATGACTGGGTCACAATAAGAGGGGGGAAAGGGATCTTTCTCAGTGCCGATGCTCAGCCGAAAGCACAGGGACAGATGTTGGATATGAACGCGGCGATCGCTCAGTTACAAGGTGCGTTGCAACTGGTGACAGCGCTAGCGCAGAGTGCGAGTGTATCAGGTACGCTGGCAGCCGATACAGCTTCTCAACAGCAGCTTGGTAGTATGCTTGCACAGTTAAAAGATGCGGGGCTACTGGCTTCCGCTCCGGCGGGTATTGGTCTGGTTACACCGAAAAATATTCAGCTTTCCGCAGGCCATACTCTGACCGCGACAGCGGGTGGGAATGCGGATATAAGTATAATTAAGAAGTTTACTGTTGCGGCAGGTGAAGCTATCAGTCTGTTTGCCCAGAAAATGGGAATGAAGTTATTTGCCGCCAAAGGTACCGTGGATATTCAGGCACAGACCGGTGCTCTGCGTCTTCAATCTAATAAGACAATGAACATTAATAGTGTCAGTAGTGAAATTGTACTGAACGCTGCTCAGGGTATTACGCTGACCAGTAAAGGTGGGGCGTATATCAAAATCAAAGATGGCTCGGTGGAAATTGGTGCACCAGGTAAAATAAATCTAAAAAGTGCAAATATTTTATGGGGAGGCAGTGCTTCATTAGAACAGGCACTTTCTCCAGTATCGGTTAGCGATCCTGAATTTCATAATCCGATGAATGGGGGGGTCAGGATTCTGGATACATCCACTAAACAGCCTAAGCCTTATGTGCCTTACCGTATCGAAACTGCGGACGGAAAACTTATCCGGGGAGTGACGGATGAAAATGGCATAACACAATCTCATTATGGCCTCGATCCAGACTCAATTAATTTGTTTTTTGAGTAAAGGGACTGACAAAAATGAACGGAAAAAGTGAACCTGTAGCACAAAATACACTAAGCAAGAAAAATGGTAATGCTGTGGATGTGTACCACGCTTCTGCCACTGTTTATTTTAGACCGGATACTGAAGAACTGATAATCCTTGCTGAAGAGGCCTGCGATGATTTTGATCGTCACTGGGGTGAGTTACTGTCAGCAGTGAATGATGTACATGAGGCTGGTAAGGCCTACTCTTCAGCTGTTGAAAATTATGGCAATGCATTCAGTACCCCTTCCGAAAACGCTGCGGAATTTGAGCTTGAGGACAGTGCTACAACGCAGCAAAAAATTCTGGATGAGAAAAAAGCTGCGTTGCGGGACAAACTGGGAGACTTCACTCCGGCAGGCTATGAGACCGTTGTCGAACTGATACCGGTTATTACAAAGAAGAAGCACGGGCGGCGCTCCGGCCCCGGTAGTAAATATGTGTACGTAAAAAAGGGATACTACGACCAGTTGGGAGCCGGAAAGAAACATACCGTTTCACTCAAGGCAAAAGACAAAGCCTCTGCTGCCGAAAGCATTTTTATTTATGATAAAAACGGTAACCGGAAAGGTATTGATACCCAAAAGCTAAAAGGACAGCTCACGAAAGCAGAATTTCCGAAACCTGATACCAGTATTGAGTTATTCAGCCTGGATAAAGAAGATATCGGAGAAATCGATAAAACGCTGACAGACTGGGCGGATTGCTGGAATAATAGCCTGATTGTTGACGGGAAAGAAATTGGTAATCATGTTGATGTGTCTGCCGGTGCACAATTCATGCGCTTTACTGCCAACGCTGGTGCCAGCGGAGAATGGGATGCCAAAGATGGAAAGTTATCTATAAAAGGAGAAGCTTCCGCTGTTCTTGCTATTGCACAAGGCTCTGCCAGTGCAACCTATTACCTTCCTGACCGCGTGGGCTGGCCGCTGGCGTACACACCTGAAAACGCTGATATTCTGAATATGGGCATGCTTCGCCTGTATTTAGAAACCGAACTGATTGGATTTGTTGGTGCCTCTGCCCAGATAGAAAGCCAGTTACAGGTCACCACAATTGGTGCAAAACAGATTCTGATGGGAAAACGCGATCCCGAAAATACCCTTCCTCGTTTTAATGAGCGTCGTATTTCCGGCAAGACATTCCACAAGAAGATGAAGGAAGGCGATGAAGGTGTAACCAGCAGCGCCGAGCTATTTGGCGGGGCGAAAGTAGAAGCTGGTCTGAAGGGCGGTGTTCAGTGGTTAAAGCCTGTTGCCGCGACAGCATACCAGGGAAAAATGGGAGAGGGGGCAAAAGCTGCCGCTGAATACGTTGATTTTTGTACCATAGGCTCCAGCATTACCGGTATGGCTGGCCTGGGGGGAGGGGCAACCTTTTATTGTACATTCTTGAACGGTAAGTTTTGCTTTAAAATCGCAGCCAGCCTGTGTTGTGGTCTTGGAGCCAAAGGGGCTTTTTTATGCGAGGTGGGTTACGAAAAGCTGGCAGATTTCGGTGCCTGGCTGGCCTATCAGCTATATGGGCTGGATTATCATTTCTTAGAATTGATTGTTGATACAGCGTTTGAAACATATAGTCAACTATGTGTCATGCTTCTCTCGGATATGAAAGAAAAGGTTATTCAGATGCTTGATACAGCTGAAACGGCGGCCAGCACTATTAGTGATATCTTTGATACATTTCAGAAAGGTATGACTGATGGACTCAATGCATCTTCAAAGCGAAACCAATTTGCAAAAGAATTAAACACCAGACCTGAAAAGTTATTGAATTTCACTCCCGAAGCAAAGGGGAACTTATTGTATTTGCTTACCCGCCACGGTTTCTGGGATCATATTGATATTAACAATCGAGGTGATGGCTTCATTCCTGATATTTATCATGACCGCAAGAAAGCCATTATCAATATTCTGTCCAGTATCCAGACCAGACGTGAATGGACAAAAGTGATGACCCACTGTTCGAAGGATGGAACGGATCTGGCGTTGTCGCATCCGATGAGTGAGGACGCACTGGTAGCCTGGCAGGAATCTGAGCTTCGGACCTTTTTACAGGAAGGCCTGAACCGTGATGATGAGCTGGACATCATTAAGTCCCGCATTCGTGCTCAGGTCGCGTGGGGCTACGCTCTGGCAATGAACAATACCTACGATTATAAACTGGCGCAGGGTACTAACCCGTTATATCCCCGGATGGGGGAATTTGGCCCGCTCTCTGATCATCAGGCACTGGCCTGAGGAATGATATCTGTGAAAAAATTACTTGTCATAATAACGTCTGTGTTGTTGTTAACTGGCTGTGATAAACCTGAGTCACCGAAAAATGATAAGAAGGTGAGCCAGGCAGAATTAAATGATTTTATTAAAGATATAAAAGCAAACCTCGTTTTTGTCGACGGTGGTGATTTTGAAATGGGTGACTTTGGCGAGAAGCTATATGGCGGTCAGATTGATCCTTATCCGGACAGCAAACCCCTGCACAGGGTGGAACTGACCAGTTACTCAATGAGCAAGTTCAAAATCAGCAACCGGGATTATCACCTGTTTCTGGATTACCATCACCGGCCGATAAGAATCGTTTCTGATGCATTAAAGGATAAATGGGCAGAATATAACAGTACGCCCGGAACACCCGCCAGAATTGACTGGTATGAGGCGGCAGATTACTGCGCCTGGCTGGGAAAAATGACGGGCCTGCCTTTCTCCCTGCCAACCGAAGCGCAGTGGGAGTACGCCGCCCGAAGCCGCGGACAATTTGTGGTTTTACCGACCAATACGGGCAAAGCAGACATTGAATTTCACAGCGGCGGGAAAAACAGGGGCATCAATCTTGGTACTGAATTTGACAGGGAACAATATGCTTTAAAAAGTGGGACCCACCTAAGGTTCTACTCCAGTTTACCGGGTGATGCTTTTCCGCCCAACCCTCTTGGTATCTACGACATGGCCGGAAACGGCTTCGAGTGGGTCACCGACTGGTATGATCCTGATTATTATAAAAACTCACCCACAAAGGATCCTCAGGGACCTGAAAAACCTGAGTTCAAATACAAAGGAAAGGGATATCAGAAAGTGGCGAGGTCTTCAGACACCTATAATGGAATAGTTGGTTCAACAGTTGGGCGTACTTTTCGTTCACCGCATGTTCCTGAAGACAGTATAGTTTTACCTAACCAAACTGCACGTTGTGTGGTCAACTCTCCCGTTTCCGTCAATAACTAGTTTTTACAGAAAAGCCTGAACCGTGATGATGAACCGGACATCATTAAGTCCCGCATTCGTGCTCAGGCCGCGTGGGCTACACACTGGCAATGAACAATACCTACGATTATAAACTCGCGCAGGGCACTAACCCGTTATATCCCCGGATGGGGGAATCTGGCCCGCTCTCTGATCATCAGGCACTGGCCTGAGGAATGATATCTGTGAAAAAATTACTTGTCATAATAACATCTGTGTTGTTGTTAACTGCTTGTGATAAACCGGAATCACCGAAAAATGATAAAAAGGTGAGCCAGGCAGAACTAAATGATTTTATTAAAAATATAAAAACAAACCTGGTTTTTGTCGACGGTGGTGATTTTGAAATGGGGGACTTTGGCGAGAAGCTATATGGCGGTCAGATTGACCCTTATCCGGACAGCAAACCCCTGCACAGGGTGGAACTGACCAGTTATTCAATGAGCAAGTTCAAAATAAGTAATAGTGATTTTGATTTTTATATTCTTTATAATTATTTAACGAAGAGAGCAGTCACCAAAGCTTATAAAAAAATGTGGTCTGATTTTAATTCGACGCCTCAAACACCAGCTCAAATTGACTGGTATGAGGCGGCAGATTACTGCGCCTGGCTGGGGAAAATGACGGGCCTGCCTTTCTCCCTGCCAACCGAAGCGCAGTGGGAGTACGCCGCCCGAAGCCGCGGACAATTTGTGGTTTTACCCACCAATACGGGCAAAGCAGACATTGAATTTCACAGCGGCGGAAAAAACAGGGGCATCAATCTTGGTACTGAATTTGACAGGCAACAATATGCCTTAAAAAGTGGAACCCATCTGAGGTCTTACTCCAGCTTACCGGGTGATGCTTTTCCACCCAACCCTCTTGGTATCTACGACATGGCCGGAAACGGCTTCGAATGGGTCAGCGACTGGTATGATCCTGATTATTATAAAAACTCACCCACAAAGGATCCACAGGGGCCTGAAAAACCTGAGTTCAAATACAAAGGAAAGGGATATCAGAAAGTGGCGAGGTCTTCAGACACCTATAATGGAATAGTTGGTTCAACAGTTGGGCGTACTTTTCGTTCACCTAAAGTGACAGATGGAGACTTTCCCGGAAATATGACCGCGCGATGTGTAATTAATTCGCCTGTTCCCGTTAATCAATAATATTTCAATAAGAGGCGCTGGATCATGATAATGGCTCATGCCACGTGGGGCTACGCTCTGGCAATGAACAATACCTACGATTATAAACTGGCGCAGGGTACTAACCCGTTATATCCCCGGATGGGGGAATTTGGCCCACTCTCTGATAATCAGGCACTGGCCTGAGGAGTGATATCTGTGAATAAATTACTTAGCATAATAATATCTGTGTTGTTGTTAACTGCTTGTGATAAACCGGAATCCTCGAAAAATGATAAAAAGGTGAGCCAGGCAGAACTAAATAACTTTATTAAAAATATAAAAACAAACCTGGTTTTTGTCGAAGGCGGTGATTTTGAAATGGGGGACTTTGGCGAGAAGCTATATGGCGGTCAGATTGACCCTTATCCGGACAGCAAACCCCTGCACAGGGTGGAACTGACCAGCTACTCAATGAGCAAATTCAAAATCAGCAACCGGGATTATCACCTGTTTCTGGATTACCATCACCGGCCTGTAAGAGACGTTCGTGATGCATTAAAAGATAAATGGGCAGAATATAACAGTACGCCCGAAACACCCGCCAGAATTGACTGGTATGAGGCGGCAGATTACTGCGCCTGGCTGGGGAAAATGACGGGCCTGCCTTTCTCCCTGCCAACTGAAGCGCAGTGGGAGTACGCCGCCCGAAGCCGCGGACAATTTATGGTTTTACCCACCAATACGGGCAAAGCAGACATTGAATTTCACCGCGGAGGAAAAGATCGTGGAATAAACATAAGTACCAGTTACGATCGAAAATTATTCGCAAGAAAGAATAATACGCATCTTGAAGAATTATCAAATGTACCGGGTGATGCTTTTCCGCCCAACCCCCTTGGTATCTACGATATGACCGGAAACGGCTTCGAATGGGTCAGCGACTGGTATGATCCTGATTATTATAAAAACTCACCCACAAAGGATCCTCAGGGACCTGAAAAACCTAAATTCGAATATGACGGAAAGGGATATCAGAAAGTCATGAGATCTTCTAACAGCTATAACGGAATAACAGGTTCTACAGTGGGACGAACCTTTCGTTCTCCTCGTGTTCCGGAAGACAGTATTCCACCCAGTCAAACAGCACGTTGTGTGGTCAACTCTCCCGTTTCCGTCAATAACTAGTTTTTTACAGAAAGGCCTGAACCGTGATGATGAGCTGGACATCATTAAGTCCCGCATTCGTGATCAGGTTGCGTGGGGCTACGCTCTGGCAATGAACAATACCTATGATTATAAACTGGCGCAGGGCACTAACCCGTTATATCCCCGGATGGGGGAATTTGGCCCACTCTCTGATAATCAGGCTCTGGTCTGAGGAATGATATCTGTGAATAAATTACTTGTCATAATAACGTCAGTGTTGTTGTTAACTGCTTGTGATAAACCGGAATCATCGAAAGATGATAAAGGCGTTAGCCAGGCGGAATTAAATGATTTTATTAAAGATATAAAAGCAAACCTCGTTTTTGTCGAAGGTGGTGATTTTGAAATGGGTGACTTTGGCGGGCTGATTTTTGGTCAGCAAATAGATCCTGACTCTGATAGCAAGCCTTTGCACAAAATTGAATTGAATGGATTTTCAATAAGTAAGCTTAAAATCACAAATAAAGAGTATGATTTTTATTTAGCCAGTAAGGGGTTAAAGCGAAGGGAGGTCAAAAAAAGCTTGCAAAAATGGTATGATGACTTAAATGCAACACCAAATACGCCTGCACATATAGATTGGTATGAAGCGGAAAGTTATTGTAATTGGTTAGGTGAAATTACCAAAAAACCATTTTCCTTACCTACCGAAGCTCAATGGGAATATGCTGCAAGAAGCCGTGGGAAATTTCTTAGTGTAGCGACAAATACAGGAAAGGCGGAAGTTGAACATCGTATTGGAGGAAAGGATAAAGGTATAAATATAGCTACTAGCTTTGACAGGGAATCGTACTCAAAGAAAGTAAAAAATATTCTTGGTTCCGCTTCAAGTTTGCCAGGTGATCATTTTCCTCCGAACCCGCTAGGAGTATATGATATGTCTGCGAATGGTTATGAATGGGTTAAAGACTGGTACGATCCAGATTATTACAAAAATTCCCCATCAAAGGATCCTCAAGGGCCGACTCATCCGACCTATAAATATAAAAACGATGGCTACCAGAAAGTTGTTCGCTCCTCTGATCGCTATAACGGAATTGTTGGTTCTGTTGTGGACAGATCCTTCAGACATCCAAGAATTACAGAAAATGATTATTTTCTGGGGGATATGACTGCAAGATGTGTTGTTAACACTCCTATTATCGTCAATGACTAAGGTTTTTACAGAAAGGCCTGAACCGTGATGATGAGCTGGACATCATTAAGTCCCGCATTCGTGATCAAGTCGCGTGGGGCTATGCTCTGGCAATGAATAATACCTACGATTATAAACTGGCGCAGGGCACTAACCCGTTATATCCCCGGATGGGTGAATTTGGCCCACTCTCTGATCATCAGGCACTGGCCTCAGGAATGATATCTGTGAAAAAATTACTTAGCATAATAATATCTGTGTTGTCGTTAACTGGTTGTGATAAACCTGAATCACCGGAAAATGATAAAAAGGTGAGCCAGGCAGAACTAAATAACTTTATTGAAGATATAAAAACAAACCTCGTTTTTGTCGAAGGCGGTGATTTTGAAATGGGGGATTTTGGCGAGAAGCTATATGGCGGTCAGATTGACCCTTATCCGGACAGCAAACCCCTGCACAGGGTGGAACTGACCAGTTACTCAATGAGCAAATTCAAAATCAGCAACCGGGATTATCACCTGTTTCTGGATTACGATCACCGGCCTGTAAGAGACGTTCGTGATGCATTAAAGGATGATTGGGCAGAATATAACAGTACGCCCGGAACACCCGCCAGAATTGACTGGTATGAGGCGACAGATTACTGCGCCTGGCTGGGGAAAATGACGGGCCTGCCTTTCTCTTTGCCAACTGAAGCGCAGTGGGAGTACGCCGCCCGAAGCCGCGGACAATTTATGGTTTTACCCACCAATACGGGCAAAGCAGACATTGAATTTCACAGCGGCGGAAAAAACAGGGGCATCAATCTTGGTACTGAATTTGACAGGGAACAATATGCCTTAAAAAGTGGGACCCACCTGAGGTCTTACTCCAGCTTACCGGGTGATGCTTTTCCGCCCAACCCCCTTGGTATCTACGATATGACCGGAAACGGCTTCGAATGGGTCAGCGACTGGTATAATCCTGATTATTATAAAAACTCACCCACAAAGGATCCTCAGGGACCTGAAAAACCTGAGTTCGAATACAAAGGAAAGGGATATCAGAAAGTCATGAGATCTTCAAACAGCTATAACGGAATAACAGGTTCTACAGTGGGACGAACCTTTCGTTCTCCTCGTGTTCCGGAAGACAGTATTCCACCCAGTCAAACAGCACGTTGTGTGGTCAACCTTTCTGAACCAGTCGAGCATTAATTTTGCAGGTAGATTTTTATGCATTCGTATTAATGACAAAACTCCCCTGGCGGAACCGTTCTTGAGCGAGTTCGGGTGTCAGGGACAGATCATTAAAAATTGTTTTATTGAACAGTGGTTTTTCTGGTTTATTAATCAGTTGCGCGAGCTGTGATCTGAGTCAATACCCGACAATCAAAGCGGGGATAAGTACAGGCCGAGTTGGTTTCAAGAAACAAGCGCAATGGGGAAGGCGCAAGGAGTTTAGTTTCGGAAAATCATGGGGAATAAAAACGGATGGTACGATTGGAGAACAACACTCTGATGAATTTAGTAACGCAGATAGAAAAACCCTGTTTCTGAGGTGATTAATAAATCCGGTTGGTGGATCGAAAAAAGCTTTGTTGGTAAGTATTGTTTCAATTTGGCTTGGTCGATTCTTATATTGATAGTCTTATTCGGGACGATGTATTTTCTGACATAAGGAGGGATTATGCATGGTGTTATTCGTATTTATGATAAAACTACCTATGGTGGCACCGTACTTGAAGGTAGTTCCGGTGTGAAATTTATGGGGCTGGAAGTAGCCTGCCTAATGGATAAAGTATTCTGTCCCGTACATGGCGAGACTTATATTATAGAGGGTGATGAAGGCTCAAAGATTAATGGAAAGCCAGTTGCTCTGCATGGTCATCGTTGTGGCTGTGGTTGTACGTTGATTTCTTCATTACCCAATGCCGGAAAGCGCTAATTTATGCCAGTTGATCTTAAACAAAACCCGAAGATGAAGCAGCTACCTCTTCCTCCGGATAAGTCGCGCTGGTTAATCGTAATTGCATTATGTGTGGTTGCGGGGGCAACACTGGCGCTTTATCTCTGGCCCAGGGGGCTATCCACGCATTCTGCCTGGTTCTGGTACTGTACGCTGGTGACCCCTTTTGCTTTTGGGCTGGCAGGTTACATTATCCGGTTGCGGCACTATGAGAACAAACGCGATGGCATACTTTGGTGGAATCATTTACATCAGAAACAGTATGACGAGCAAATTATTCTGGGTCAACGAGCAGTTGGCGTACTGGGAATGAGCTATGTTACACCGATTGCCAGTAACAAACTTGTTGTAGCGCTTTTACGAGGTGGGATAGCCCTTCAGACACAGTATTCTCTGACCCACCAGTCTGTGCTGACTACGGCCTCACTTTCTCCTCCATTAACAATATTCCGTGAAACAGGATATCAGTCACGGCTTGAGTCGTTACTTAAACATGTTGTCAGCCAACTGAATGCTGAGTTGCTTCAGTTTACCGGTAATCTGTCTGTCCGCCTTCTTCATGATGGCACGCTGGACAATGAACATATTCTCGATATCTGGCAAAAGATATTTCCGGCATCAGTTGCTGTACATAGAGTCAATATTGTTAAGCATAACGATGGAGTGATGTGGATAGATGAATGGCTTGACAGGAAAGATGCATCGCTTGTTCTTTCCATTGAGATCAATTTGTTTCTCCAGCCCCGCAATCAACAAGCGGAATCAGTATCTGCCCTATTGCTGGCATCTCCCTCATGGCTGGAGCGGCAGCACACAAAGCCGCAAATTTGGATACATCGTCCGGTTGTTGTTGATAGAAATGACGAATCTGTTACTGATGTGGCTTGCTGGGGAAAGATGACCCCCGATTCACCCTGGTATTTATGGCGCTCGCAGGTAAATGGCGATGTGCTGGTTAACCTTCAATCAATGGATAAGCAGGGCTATTTGAAAGGAAAGAAAGGAGAAATGATTTTGGATGATGTTTTTGGCAAACCGGGGACGGCTGTAGGCAACATCATGTTAATTTGCGCTTGTGAGCACGCTACTGTTTCAGGGTTGGCTCAATGGCTGATAGCTGACGCTAAAACCATACAAATGGTGATTGTCCGTCCCGCTTAATCTTACGCAAAGGAAAGCGATGTGAAAAAGAAAAAGCGCCTCAGTTCATGGTTAATTATCCTGCTGATTGTGGTCGTCGGTGGCTTTCTTATCTGGATTGAAAACCCTCTCGTTCATCTTATTACTACAGAGGAAAAACTGGCTTTATCGCTGGCTGTAGCTGGTGCTTGTTTATTTATTCTGTTCTTTGACGATGTATTTGCCCGGCTGGGGCAGTGGTTCATCTCACAGAGCTTTATCCAGCAACTCCGGGAATTGTCAGGCAAAAGACCTCATCGGGACGATTTATTATCTGCTCAAGTGGGCAAATACAATGAGGAGCTCAAGAGTATTCGTCTGTATCTTCGCCATATTTACGGTCGCACATGGTCACGCAAAACCCGTATTTTGCTCGTTACCGGAAGCGTGGCTGATATTGAGCGGCTCACCCCAAAACTCACGCAGGAACTCTGGCAGGAAGATCAGGGAACACTGTTGCTGTGGGGGGGTGATCCGGCGACCCATCTGGATTCCGACTGGCTGATTGCTCTACGTAAACTGCGCCGTCGCCCCGCGGACGGTATGGTTTGGGTGACGTCAGGTCTGGACAGACTGCCAGATATAGAGGGCAGCGCGAGTCCCGCACTCTCACTGGACACCATGGATTTACTATCCCATGCCCTGAGCCGCCGCTATGTAGTCTTGGGCTGGAAACTTCCCCTGTATGTCTGGTCGCTGCATTCCTGTTCCGGTGACCAGCCGGGACGCATCACTCAGCCAGTGGGCTGCCTGTTGCCCGCAAAATGCTCTCCGCAGACGCTCGCCGCACAACTGGCCGGATTGATACCGCACCTGACCGGGCAGGGGATACAGCAGGCATGCACTGACCCACAATATCATTTCCTGCTCAGCCTGGCCGACCAGCTTACCCGTAAACCGGAAACGGTAGCGGAGCCGTTATCAGTGCTGGTTAATCCGTACCGTCCGCTGCCGCTGGCCGGCGTGGTCTTCAGCCCGGCGACTGTCGGCGGTGAACGCAGCGTGAAACATCACTGGGGACGTGATAACCGCTGGGATATCATTCAGGATTCTGTTCTCTCTTTACCCGCTGGACTACAGGCGCAGAAAACGGGGTTTTCCTGGACGAAGGCATATGCCCTCACCGCTGCTGCTCTGCTCCTCCTTTGGGGCGCGTCGATGGCTGTCTCATTTATTGCCAACCGCAGTCTGGTGGCAACTGCGCATGAGCAACTGCAGAAGGCGTCGGCAGAAAAGCAGCCGCCGGTAGCACGTTTGCAGGCCCTGACTGAACTACAGAAGACCCTTGCCCGGCTGGAATACCGCTCACAGCACGGCGTACCCTGGTACACCCGTGGCGGCCTGAGCCAGAACAATGCTCTGCTGTCGGCACTCTATCCGCGCTACGGGGAACTGGCACAGCCGCTATTGCGCGATGCGGCTGCAAAGCATCTTCACCAGGAGCTGTATGCATTCGTGCAACTCCCTCCAGAAAGCCCGCTGCGAGAAAGGCTGGCAAAATCCGCTTACGATCAGTTAAAGCTGTACCTGATGCTCGCACGTCCGGAAAAAATGGACGCCGCGTGGTTCTCCGCCACGCTGATGCGTAACTGGCCGCAGCCTTCAGGCTCAACCAGCAGTATCTGGCAGGGCAGTGGGCCATCGTTGCTGGAATTTTACGGTGCCAGCCTTGCGTCACATCCTCAGTGGCGTCTGCATGCCGACGATATGCTGGTGAGCCAGGCTCGCACTCTGTTAATAGGCCAGATGGGGAGGCGCAACAGCGAGTCCACGCTCTACCAGAAGATGCTCGCGCAGGTGGCGAACCAGTATGCCAATATGCGTCTGGCGGACATGGCCGGTGACACAGACGCCGAGCGCCTGTTCACCACCGATGGGGTCGTACCGGGGATGTTTACCCTACAGGCCTGGGACGAAGCGGTACTGCCCGCCATCGATAAGATAGTAAAGGAACGTCGCGAAGAAATGGACTGGGTGCTGAGTGACAGCCAGCAACGCATGACGCATCAGGTCTCGCCGGAGGCGCTGAAACAACGCCTGACGGCACGCTATTTCGCGGATTACAGCGGCGCCTGGCTGGATTTTCTCAACAGCCTGCGGCTTCGAAAAACTGCCACCCTGTCAGATGCCATTGACCAACTCACCCTGATGGCGGATGTCCGTCAGTCTCCACTGGTGGCGCTGATGAATACTCTTAACGTTCAGGGACGCGCCGGAGAGACCGGTGAAGCGATAGCGGATTCACTGGTGAAATCCGCTAAACACCTTCTGGGCAGTGATAAACAGCCAGTCATTGACCAGAGCGGGGGTACGCACGGTCCACTGGATGCGACTTTCGGCCCCGTACTGGCATTGATGGTTAGCCGGGATGGTGGAACGCAAACCAGTAACCTGAATCTACAGACTTTTCTCACACGCGTTACCCAGGTTCGCCTGCGCCTTCAGCAGGTGACCAATGCTGCTGACCCGCAGGCGATGACCCAGGCACTGGCGCAGACCGTGTTTCAGGGTAAGGCGGTGGATTTAACCGAAACCCGCGATTACGGCAGTCTGGTGGCGGCGGGGCTCGGCCAGGAGTGGAGTGGTTTCGGGCAGACGGTATTTGTGCGTCCGATGGAGCAGGCCTGGCAACAGGTACTGACGCCTGCAGCAGAAAGCCTTAACTCGCAGTGGCAAAGTGCAGTGGTAAATGACTGGAATACGGCTTTTGGTGGACGATATCCGTTTAAAGATGCGAGCGGCGAGGTGTCGCTTCCTTTGTTGGCGAAATACCTTAATGCCGATTCCGGGCGTATCACCCGCTTTTTGCAGACCCGACTTAATGGCGTGCTCCATAAAGAGGGGAGTCACTGGGTACCGGACAGCATCAACGCTCAGGGCCTGACCTTTAATCCGGAATTCTTACAGGCAGTGGATACCCTGAGCCACATTTCTGATGTGGTGTTTACTCGAGGGGAGGCCGGGCTGTCGTTTGAGCTTCGCCCCGGTACGGCCGATGGCATTATGCAAACCACGCTGGTGATCGACAGCCAGAAGCTCACCTATATGAATCAGATGCCCACCTGGAAAAGGATTAACTGGCCTGCTGATACAGAGGGTCCAGGTGCGGCCCTCAGCTGGGTAAGCACCCAGGCCGGAACACGGCAGTATGCTGACATGTCCGGCGTCTGGGGTTGGATTCGCCTGCTTGATCAGGCCACCGTAAGTCGTTATGCCGGATCGGGAAGCAGCTGGAGTCTGAGCTGGCGAGCGCAGGACGGCAGGCCGTTGAACTATACCCTGCGAACCGAGGCTGGCGAAGGGCCGTTGGCGCTGCTGAAGTTACGTAACTTCACTCTTCCGAAAGCCATATTCAGCGTCAGGGCATCAGTAACTGGTTTACAGACAGAATGGTAAACTGCCGCGGCAGGATATTTCCAGCCAGGTCACCGGCCCGATTCTGGAGCATCTTCACCATAATTTTGCCACGGCGTGGCGTAAAGAAACCGGTCAGGATCTGCTGACTATCCGTAATGCTGCTGTTGTGGCTAAAAATCTTAAACCAAGACCTGATTACGGCACTCCATTACTGGCACAGTTATTACGAACTCAGGTGCAGGCAGGGAAACAGGATATTGAGACGCTCTATCTGAAGGCGGTGAATAATGCGACACAATTTATCTATATCGAAAATCAGTATTTCCGCTGGCCGCCGCTGGCGGAACTGATTAATCAGATTGCGGAAAGACAGAGTAAAGCGGGACGCGAATTATATCTTTTTGTTGTGACTAACGTAACAGATGAAGGTATTGGCGCCGGAACCGTTAATACCCAGCGCATGCTGGAGACGCTCGGCCAGGCTAATACTATTCCTGAAGTGACCAGACTGCGTAAGGTCGGCCAACTTAGTAAAGAAAGGTTCAGTAGTGCGCCTGGGTATATCGACCCGGGCGAAATACATAAATATAACCGCGAGGTAAGTGAGAAAATTGCTGATTTTAAAAAGAGGGCGGATGAAATTCAAAACAGTGAGATACTGCCTGAAGAACGCCCCGGCTTGAAGGTTCATATCTGTTCATTAGTCGCACCAGACTCGCCGGCGGATGAATGGATGCCTGTTTATATTCATTCCAAATTAATGATTGTGAATGATGTGTTTACCACACATGGCTCAGCCAATATCAATACGCGCAGTATGCAGGTGGACAGTGAAATGAATATTGCTCATGAGTGGGCTAGCGTGACGCGGGATTTACGGCGGCGGTTATGGAATCTGCATACTAATGGGAAAGGGGGGCAGGATGATCCGGCGAAGGCATTTAAGGAATGGGGGGATCTTCTGGATAAAAATGAAAAATATCAGGGCTCAGGAAAAAAACGTCCCGAAGCTTCACTGATTAAATTCTTCTATAACAAACCGACGCTGAGTGACCTGGACTGATGAAACGACTCTTAATTTTATTCTGCCTGCTTCTGGTCGCCTGTGACCAGAACAATACCCACAAGGATGCGCCCATGGACCCGCTGACCGATATTAACGCCCGGCTGGCGTTTACCTGTAAACATCAGATTATTCCTGAGGCGTCGGCTGATACAGATGTGCTGTTTAACTATGCCCGCTGGTTGCAGAAAAACAATCTGATTAACCGGGATTAAACGGTGGATGTAGAAATTGCGCGCCTGTACCGTATTGCGGCAGAAAACGGGCATTACAAAGCCAGTATCAACCTGCAGAACGGGGCACTGCGCGGGCGTTTTTCGCTGAGCAGTCCTGAGCGTCTGCGCCTGAGTCAGCAACTGATCGATGCAAAAATAGCGACCGGATACTACTTTATTGCCATCTATCTGGAGCACGGTGCGGCAGGACTGGCGCAGGATCCGGAGATGGCGCTGCGCTATTACCGCAAGGCGGCAGATGAGGGGAATCCCCTGGCCCAAGCTTATGTAGGTGAAAAACTGTCTCCGGCAAAAATGGCTCCGCAGGTAGCCATGCAGATGCTCAACTGTGCTGCTAAGCAGGGTGCAGGGAAAGCTGCTAAATCATTAGGAATAATGCTTGCAATTGATGATAAATATCCGGAAGCCGTTGAGGCATTCCAGCTAGGAGTTGCAGCAGGAGATTCAGGTTCAGCCAGTTTCATGGGGCACGGTTTTGCCGGCCCCGAACCAACGGACAGACTGTTCTATCTGGCGTTAGAAAAAGATCCGGAGCGTGCCCGGCGCTACGAGCTGATAGGCAAAGTGCTGGCGAAGTATTCCTGGGCACACCCGACGGTCCCGGAAATCAACGATATCGTTCCATTGCCACCCGCGCTGCTCCCGGAGTGGGTTGGCAGACTTAAATGGCTGGAAGCGTGGAAGGCCAATGTGCCACCGCCAAAACCCAGCGCGGCGCTGATAGCGGCGCTGGCGAAAGCGAAGCAGCTCAACCCGGAGACGGGCAGGCCGCTGCCCGAATCCCCTGATTTCGACTAAACCAGCCTAGCCCGGCTGCTGTGTCGCAGCGGCAAGTTGAGCTCCATAAGCGGCTATGCGTTTCTGCAGCTAATCGATTTTTATCCAAAACAAATGCATCACTTACTGCTCTTTATTATGAGCAGTAAGCGATCGCAGCGTTGTTAACGCAACTAAGGGGAGTAAACCCATGAAAGGAATCATTCGTATAGGCGATACGCATACCGGTGGCGGTAAAGTGCTAAGTGGCTCCCTTAATATGAAATTTGGGGGCATCGGCGTGGCGCGGTTGGGGGATCCTGTATTTTGCCCAATCATAGGTCATGGACAAAATGTTATTGCTGAAGGGCATCCCACTTTTATGGATCACGGTGTACCCGTTGCATTCCATGGCCACCGGTGCGCTTGTGGCTGCCAGTTAATTTCCAGCTTGCCACAAGCGGCGGTACGTTAAATATGCCTGTAAATCTGAAACAAATTCCTGCACCCGCTCCCCAGCCCGAATTGCCCAAATGGTGGCTATGGCTGTTATTACTGCTGGGCGGATGCCTGGTCGGTACGGCCTGGGCAATTCTGAACAACCAAGGGAAATCTGTAATTGATGCAGCAGAGTTTTGGGAAACGGCGCTTGTATTTCCAGCCCTGATTTGGATGAGCCTGCTGTTGGTACGCATCGTCTGGTATAGAGGAGTACAAGCAACGGCTGATGGGAGTAATGAAGTACGTGAACAAATTCTTCAACACCAAATCCAAAGGGGGCGACGTTGCCTGGCTGTTTTAGATGTCAGTCTGCGCACTGCTCTGCGTGAGCATGGCGATAGAGATGGCCAAATGCAAAGGAAGGCTCTGCAGGGTAAGAATCAGGCTTTAAGAACTCAAGCCTCCTGGCAAAGTGATGAAGGTAAACGTCATAGCCGGCTGGCTCTTATTGATGACGAGACGCCAGAACAGCTTTTGAGTAGAGAATTAAGTGATACCCTCGAGGAAATGAGTCACGCGCTCGCATCTGTTCCAGCCGATATACCCCTCACAGTGCTTGTGGAGAGCAACAGTCGATTGTCTCAACGTCAGATACAGTTAATCTGGCACCGGTGCTGGGCTGCAAGCCAGATCCGGCAACCAGTAACGTATATTGAAGGCAGAGGGCTTGAGGTGGTGGATGAATGGCTGGACGGTAATATGGATAGCCGGGCGATGTTATTGATCGTCGCGGTGCAGGTGGCCCCCGAAGAGATTGAAGGGACAGCAGAGGTTGTGGTTGGTTTATTGCTGAGAAGCCATCCACAGGAAGCTGATAGCCTGAAGCCGCTAGCTCTCTTACATCGCCCGGAGCGTATGCATGGGATGAGTAATGAAGATTTTCATTATGCGCTTGAACGCGCGTTAGATTGGGTTCCGATCCAGGCTAAAGACGTTTCAGTGGGCTGGCTGGTAGGGGTTAATGCGAAGTGGAGTCAGGCTATCGCTACAGGACTGATGGCCATGTCGAGCCCTGTAAACATAGGACAGGATTTGTACAATCTGGACACTAGCCTGGGCTATCCTGGTCCTGCTGCACCCTGGTCAGTGATTGCGTGTGCAGTTGAACACATTTCCGAGGGTAAACCGCAGCTTACTATAAGTGGCGAAGGCGTCGTTGACCGACCATTGTGGGTGACGATGGTGACATCTGCTTCTGAAATAAAGAGCTAAAAAATGGATGTCAGCAATTAATAACTATATCGACAGGCTGGCCTGAAACCACCAGCCTGTCACGGCTCTCTTTAGCCGCTTACTGCTGCAATACCTCAGCAAATTTTGCCAGCCACTGCGGATGGGCAGGCCAGGCGGGCGCAGTAACCAGATTGCCGTCGACGTGCGCCTGGTCGATGCCAATATCGGCATACTCGCCACCGCTGAGGCGGACCTCTGGCGCGCAGGCCGGGTAGGCGCTACAGGTTCGTCCTTTAAGAACGCCAGCGGCAGCCAGCAGCTGTGGGCCGTGGCAAACGGCGGCAATCGGCTTACCTGCCTTGTCAAAGGCCCGCACCAGTTCGAGTACCTTCTCATTCAGGCGTAAATATTCCGGCGCGCGTCCGCCGGGAATTAACAGGGCATCGTAATCTGCCTCTTTCGCCGTAGTAAAATCGGCATTGAGAACAAAGCGGTGGCCGGGCTTTTCGCTGTAGGTCTGGGCACCGTCAAAATCATGGATCGCCGTCATGATAAAATCGCCTTTAGCTTTATCAGGGCAGACCGCATCAACCTGATGGCCAATCATCTGCAAAGCCTGAAAGGGGACCATGGTTTCATAATCTTCCGCGTAATCGCCGACCAGCATCAGGATCTTCTTGCTCATCATCACCACTCCTCAAAAATAAAGTGAAAAACAGAGGACGCCAGCAGGCGCAGTTACGCCGCCAGCACTTTGTTACGACCATCATTTTTGGCGCGATAGAGCGCATCGTCCACGCGCTTAAACAGATCGTCGATACTCTCGTCCGGGTTATGCCGCGCAACGCCAATACTTACAGTAAAGCGGGGTAGACCGGGAATGGCAATGCGGGCGATTGCCGTGCGCAGTGTCTCTGCGATCTGAATGGCCGCATCCAGTGACGTGCGGGGCAGCAGCAGGACAAACTCCTCGCCGCCCCAGCGGAACACGTAATCATCTTTACGGCTACCGCTTTCCAGCATCCGCGCGAGGGCAATCAACACCTCATCGCCTTTCTGATGCCCAAACAGATCGTTGATACGCTTAAAATGATCGGTATCCACCAGCAACAGACTGAACTCCTGCTGTGCCGGCAGATGGTTTGGTGAGGTTTGATCGGTGAGGTGATAAAACTGGCGGCGGTTGAGCAGCCCGGTAAGCGAGTCGCGCAGTGCGGCGTGTTCCAGCTCCTGCTCAAGCCGTTTTTGCTCGGTGATATCATGAATGATGCAGAGCATCAGCTTATCGCCGTAGATCTCAATGGGGCCGGCATAGGTTTGTACGTGCCGGGTCGTTCCGTCGGCAAGGCGATGGATAAAGTTGAGCGGTTTATGGCCGCCGGGCAGGCGCGCGATCTCCATCATCACCGGCATAATATTGCGTCCCAGCGTGTTGATCTCCCAGGTGTGCTTGCTGCACATCTCTTCGTGGCTGTAGCCATAAAAATTGAGGGCTGCGAGATTCGCATCCACAATCAGGCCGTCGCGGGCAGGGTCGATTAACAGCATCGGGGCGCTGTTGGTCTGGAAAAAGCGGGCGTAGAAGCCCTGTTTCTTGCGCTGATAGGTGCCTGAACGGGTGGCTTTAAGTCCCGTTACCGGCTGTCGGGCGACGCCTTCGAAGACAATCACCTCACCGATCGTGTCAAAAACGGCCAACGAGAGGTGACAGGTAAGGCTGGTTGGCTGGTCATCGACCCGCACGCTCCAGACTTCGACGATCTCCTGACGTGCCTTTAAATCGGGAACATACATCGCAAGCGTCGCCTGCGCATGGGCCGAGCAAACGCCTTTACGCATGACATCCAGCGTCGCATTCTGCATGAGCATTTTGGCTGCCGTATTGGCGAACAGCACATCCTCCGTTACCGGGGATACCAACCATACGGGCGTTCTAAGCATGTCCAGTGCATCAAACCCTGAAGGCGACATAGGTCAGTCTCATTTATTGGCACTTCAAATACCTGAGGACCACGACGGAGCGGTACGCGTGGGCTTCTCTGAAACATACTCTAGTTCATCCGATCGGACAGGATTTTTTTGTGATATCCGTATGAATTTCGTATTAAATTTACCAACTGGTAAATTTTCATTCGCCGCTGTCACGTGAAACCAACTGTTTAATTCACTATCAGATCGCTGCTGTTAAAAGCATTAATACAATTTTTGTTATTCACGCTACGTTATTTAAGCATAGCTAAATATTCTCTGTCGAAACTGATTTGTGGCTTAAGTATAAAGGTTTAAATAGCGATACCAACCATTTGTAGCGCTAATGGTCATAAGAGCAGGCTGATTTTGAAAGCGTATTTGTTTACAGGAGTGTTTGTGAAATTAAGTTTCTCCCTAACGCAAATTATAAAATGTTAAATATTAAAACTTTGCCTCTGCGAAATCAGAGTGAAAAAATAAAAACTGAATGCTATATAGTGATTACCTTCTGAAAATACCGCTGTAGGATCTATTATGCTTAGAAATATAAGTGTGAGGACTTTTATTCTGAGTTATCTGCTAGTTGTGTTTATCGTTATTGATGGCCTGGTTATATTTTTAGCACCGCAAACATCTTTGTTAATTTTGCTAAACTCTTTATTTCTCGTCGCGTGGGTTTTTCTGTGGGTTTACATGACGCAATATCTGGTTGTGCCAATCAACACCGTGAAAAGGAGCATCGAAGAGGTTATCTCGGGCAACCTGGGGGTGAGCATCCCTGAATTTGGTAATAACTGTGCAGGCCGGTTGATCCCAGGAATCAATACGTTGTCCAGCAATCTCGCTACGCTGGTGCGGGAGATCCGCTCTTCTTCCCATACCGCAATGACCCTGTCGGAACAGCTCGCCGCCCGCAGCACGGCGCTGGCCGCTAAAACCGAGCTACAGTCGGCGTCCCTGATTCAGACCTCCGCCAGCATGGAACAGATGGCCGCCACCACTAAAAATACGGCAGATAACACCCGACTGGCCAATGAAAAGGCCAGTGCCGCCACGCTTCAGGCAAAAAAAGGTGGCGCGCTGATGGGGCAGGTTGCCAACAACATGCACTCCATTACTGAGTGTGCCCAGCAGATGACGGAGATCATCACGCTGATTGATGGTATCGCCTTCCAGACCAACATTCTGGCGCTGAATGCCGCGGTTGAAGCCGCCCGCGCGGGGGATCATGGTAAAGGCTTCTCCGTCGTGGCGGGTGAGGTTCGTAGCCTGGCGCATCGCAGCGCCGAAGCGGCTAAAAATATCAAGTCACTCATTGACGTCACCAGCAGCAACGTCAGTCAGGGGGCGATGGTGGTAGCGGAGGCTGAGAAAAACATGCACGACATCGTCAGCGGCTCCGGGCAGGTCAGCAAACTGATGGATGAGATCTCCACCTCTACCGACGAGCAGGAAAAGGGCATCGTCCAGATCACCCAGGCGTTGAGCGACCTGGAGCAGGTGACCCAGAGTAACGTGGTGATGGTTGAAGAGCTGTCGGGTTCATCAGCCGTGCTGAAAAATCAGGTTGTTGAACTGCAAACCCGTACCCGTAACTTCCGTCTGGAAGCGGCATCCACGGCGCCCCTGTACGAGGGGGGAGCCTTACCCGCACGAGCCTGATAATAAGCCTGGTTCGCCAGGCTTTCTCATCGTGTCCAGGGAACCGGATTAATCTCTTTTATGAATAAATTCAGCGCGATGCCGGGAGAAAATATTGCTTAAGCTGGCAGGGTGGCTAGACTGACAGCAAAGAAAGGCTACTGGCGGAGGCGCTGTGGAAGGCATAAAAGGATCGGAAGTTAACGTTCCTGACGCAGTATTTGCGTGGTTACTGGATGGAAAAGGCGGGGCGCGGCCGCTCACCGACGACGATACTATCGATCAGCAGCATCCCTGCTGGCTACATCTGAACTATACCCACCCGGAGAGCGCCAACTGGCTGGCCTCTACGCCGTTGTTACCCAATAACGTGCGCGACGCGCTGGCCGGGGAGAGCCTGCGGCCTCGCGTCACCCGCATGGGCGAGGGGACACTGATTACGCTGCGCTGCATTAACGGCAGCACCGATGAGCGCCCGGACCAGCTGGTGGCGATGCGCCTCTATATGGACGAGCGGCTTATTGTCTCGACCCGGCAGCGCAAAGTGCTGGCGCTGGATGATGTCGTCGGCGATTTAAAAGAGGGCACCGGTCCGCAAGATTGTGGAGGCTGGCTGGTGGACGTCTGCGACGCGCTGACCGATCATGCCAGCGAGTTTATCGAAGAGCTGCACGATAAGATTATCGATCTGGAAGATAATCTCATCGACCAGCAAATCCCCCCCCGCGGTTTTCTGGCGTTATTAAGAAAGCAGCTGATTGTTATGCGCCGCTATATGGCGCCTCAGCGGGATGTCTATGCCCGGCTGGCGAGCGAACGGTTTCCCTGGATGAGTGACGATCACCGTCGCAGAATGCAGGATATCGCCGAGCGACTGGGGCGCGGGCTGGATGAAATTGACGCCTGTATCGCACGAACGGCAGTCATGACCGATGAAATTTCGCAGGTGATGCAGGAGTCGCTCTCGCGCAGAACCTACACCATGTCGTTGATGGCGATGGTCTTTCTTCCCAGCACCTTCCTGACAGGCCTGTTTGGCGTCAACCTGGGGGGGATCCCCGGCGGCGATTTCCGCTTCGGCTTCTCACTGTTTTGCATCATGTTAGTCGTTTTGATTGGTGGTGTTGCATGGTGGTTGCATCGCAGTAAATGGTTGTAAATTTACATTTTTTCGACGCCATGAATTTCTTAAAACGCTATTTTAATTGAGCGAAGTCAAAAAACGATTTACCCATAAGGTGCAATATCTCTTCCGCAGGTGAATGCAACGTCAAGCGATGGGCGTTGCGCTCCATATTGTCTTACTTCCTTTTTTGAATTACTGCATAGCAAAATTGATTCGTACGACGCCGACTTAAATAAGTCGGCTTTTTTTTGCCTGCAACTCAGCAGCGACTAACCTAAAAGAGACAAACGCGTTCTTCTGGAGGGTTATATGGCCATGCTTTTATCACTGCTGCTGCAACCCCTGCGGCAATCGGACCCGGTGCCTACTGATCCGGTGCCGGTTCCCGATCCGATTCCACGCCCACAACCGATGCCGGATCCACCACCGGACGAAGTGCCGATTAAAATGTCGCATCAGAGGCGGAGATCTGCGAGGATACGCGCCTGCTGACTGTGAGTCTTTTACCGCGAGAATAACTGTGACTGCTTTTTCAACGCTGAACGTACTGCCTGCCGCCCAACTCGATAACCTGAACGAGTTGGGTTATCTGACCATGACCCCTGTACAGGCTGCCGCGCTGCCAGCGATCCTGGAAGGACGCGACGTCCGTGTACAGGCCAAAACCGGCAGCGGTAAAACGGCTGCCTTCGGTCTTGGGCTGTTACAGCAGATTGACGCCACGCTGTTCCAGACGCAGTCGCTGGTACTTTGCCCGACGCGCGAGCTGGCGGATCAGGTCGCAGGAGAGTTACGTCGTCTGGCACGTTTTCTGCCAAACACCAAAATTTTGACCCTCTGCGGCGGACAGCCGTTCGGGGCACAGCGTGACTCTTTGCAGCATGCCCCGCACATTATTGTTGCTACGCCGGGGCGTTTGCTCGACCACCTGCAGAAAGGCACCGTCTCGCTTGATGCGCTGCAAACTCTGGTGCTGGATGAAGCCGACCGGATGCTCGACATGGGCTTTAGCGACGCCATTGATGAAGTGACCCGCTTTGCGCCGCCAACGCGCCAGACGTTGCTCTTCTCCGCTACCTGGCCGGAGGCGATCGCCGCCATCAGCGGACGCGTGCAGCAAAATCCGCTCGCCATTGAAATTGATTCTGTGGACGCGCTGCCCGCCATTGAGCAGCAGTTCTTCGATACCACCCAGCGGGGCAAAATCCCGCTGCTGCAAAAACTGCTCAGCATTCACCAGCCTGCCTCCTGCGTGGTGTTCTGTAACACCAAAAAGGATTGCCAGGCGGTATGCGATGCGCTGGCCGAGGCGGGACAGAGCGCCCTGGCGCTGCATGGCGATCTTGAGCAGCGCGACCGTGACCAGACCCTGGTACGTTTCGCCAACGGCAGTGCCCGCGTGCTGGTCGCCACCGACGTCGCCGCCCGCGGCCTGGACATTAAATCCCTGGAGCTGGTGGTGAACTTCGAGCTGGCCTGGGACCCGGAAGTACATGTTCATCGTATTGGCCGTACCGCGCGAGCCGGTAACAGCGGCCTGGCGATCAGTTTCTGCGCGCCGGAAGAGGCACAGCGTGCCAACATCCTGGCGGAAATGCTGCAAATCAAACTGAACTGGGTTGATGCCCCGGCTAACGTCACCATTACGCCGCTGGCGGCAGAGATGGCAACGCTCTGTATCGACGGCGGTAAAAAAGCCAAAATGCGTCCCGGCGATGTACTGGGGGCGCTGACCGGTGATATCGGGCTGGACGGGGCAGACATTGGTAAAATCGCGGTGCATCCGGCGCACGTGTATGTGGCGGTGCGTCAGTCTGTGGCGCAGAAAGCGTGGAAACAGCTGCAAAACGGCAAGATCAAAGGCAAAAGCTGCCGGGTTCGTCTGCTGAAATAAGCGGGCGGGAAGCGTCTCAGCGCGGATGCTGAGACGCTTAAAAATCATTTCACTTCGATAACGTTCAGGCGCATCTCATCAAGCTGGGTGTCATCCTCTTCAGGCTGCCAGCCCGCCGGTTTCATCGGGATCTCTTCGCGGTCAAACGCCAGATCGCCGCCGTTTACCACTTCAGAACCGTGCTGAATTCCTTTGAAATCAAACAGGTTGATATCGCAGAGGTGCGAAGGCACCACATTCTGCATTGCGCTGAACATGGTTTCGATTCGGCCAGGATAGCGTTTATCCCAGTCACGCAACATGTCGGCAATCACCTGACGCTGCAGGTTTGGCTGTGAGCCGCACAGGTTGCACGGAATGATCGGGAAGGCTTTGGCCTCGGCAAAACGTTCGATATCCTTTTCGCGGCAGTAGGCGAGCGGGCGGATCACAATGTGCTTCCCGTCGTCGCTCATCAGCTTCGGTGGCATACCCTTCATTTTGCCGCCGTAGAACATGTTCAGGAACAGCGTCTGTAAAATGTCATCGCGGTGGTGACCCAGAGCGATCTTGGTTGCACCCAGCTCTGTCGCGGTACGGTAAAGAATGCCGCGGCGCAGGCGAGAGCAGAGCGAGCAGGTGGTTTTCCCTTCCGGGATCTTCTCTTTAACGATGCCGTAGGTGTTCTCTTCAACAATCTTATATTCGACGCCCAGCTTCTCCAGATATTCCGGCAGGATATGCTCCGGGAAGCCCGGCTGCTTCTGATCCAGATTGACGGCCACTAACGAAAAATTGACCGGCGCGCTTTGCTGAAGATTGCGCAAAATTTCGAGCAAGGTGTAGCTGTCTTTGCCGCCAGACAGGCAGACCATGATGCGGTCGCCTTCTTCAATCATGTTGTAATCGGCAATGGCTTCACCCACATTGCGGCGAAGACGCTTCTGAAGCTTGTTAAGGTTATACTGTTCTTTCTTGGTAATATCTTGATTTTGCGACATTTAATAGTGGCTCAATTCGTTTGTGGCTAAAGCAGCTCAGGCGGCTCCCCCATTAAAAGGGGGGCAGCAGGTCAACATGAAAAAGTATGGCGTGTATGGTACGGATTACGGCGATGAATGTCAGCACGTTTTACAGCGCGTAATCATCCTGTTCCACGCGTTGGTTTTTTTACCGTTTGCCGCCTGGCTGTATATTGGCAACCAACGCTATAGTAGTAGTCCATCCACAACAACGGGAGGTACTCATGCAGTATGTTGAAAAAGATGACCCGCGCGAGGCGCCGGAATCGGGTGATAAAAAACCCCAACCCGTCAAAAAATAGCTGACCGTGAGTAATACCCGCGCCACCAGTATTTACTGGTGGCTTTTTTATCGCCTCTCCCCGCCACATACCTTCGCGACATGTCTCACTGCCGCTCAGTAACTCGTACTGTATCTGTGCCGTGCACTCACCAGAAAGAGGCATAGGCCATTAATAATTGACCCTGTACGATTGAGGAGTGCCAGGTAACAGAGACGATGGTGAGCAAAAACAGACTAATACGATGAGGTGATAACGATGGGCAAACAGTGGCAACTGATCGTGAGTATATTCATTTTAATCGCAATGTCTTCATTCGCCCGGGCGAACACCACCGCAATGGGGCTGACGTTAGGTAAAACCACGCTACAACAATTTATTAAAGCCTATCCCTCGACCCTGCATGAAGGGCGCAGTAAGTGGAGCGACGGCGATATATTCTCCATTCCGAACCGGGAGCTGGGTTTAGAGGGGGTGAAAAATAACGCGGTGATCTTCAATAAGAGCGGAAAAATTACCGCCATTATGCTGGAGCTGGATAAGAGCCGTTTTGATGAAGTCGAAAGTATGCTGGCGCATAAATATGTGGTGGTGAAAAAACAGATCTCTTTCGCCGGTGATAAATACGCCAAATACCAGAATGACGAAGATTTAATCGAACTCGACGCCCCCTATTTATCGTCCGTCATGAAGCTCACCTATTCAGAACAGATTTTTCAGGAGGCGTATCTGAAAAAGAGCGCGGAGGAATATATCCGGCGCTGACGGGAAGCCTGGCGTACACTTAGCCAGGGCGCGGCGTGCCGTCACGCCGCCTGTGAGGGCATGGTTAACGCAAGGAGCCTGTAATGGCGAATAGAGTTTCTGCTCAGTGTCACTGCGGTGCGGTCCGGTTCACCGTTGAGCTCTCTGACGGGTTCAATACTATCCGCCGCTGTAATTGTTCATTCTGCCGGATGCGTGGGGCGATTGCGGTCTCGGCGCTGTTATCCGGTATCACGATTATTCAGGGCGAGTCGCTGCTGACCGAGTATCGTTTCAACACCCAGACGGCTGTGCACTATTTTTGTTCTGTCTGCGGGATTTACACTTTCCACCAGCGTCGCTCAAATCCGGATCAGTATGGTGTTAACGTTGCCTGCATTGAAGGCGTCTCGCCGTTTGATTTCCCGGAGGTTCTGGTAATGGAAGGGCGCGTTCATCCCAATGATGGCGGCGGAGGCGTGGCCGGAGTGCTGCGCTATAGCGCAACGGGGAAAGCGGAGAAGTGATCGCTATACAGCAGAGAGGCCATTTATCTTGTCTCAGGTAGCCCGCGCCGTAACGCGGGCTCATTTCATCAGAACTGGTAAACCAGACCTAATGCGACGATGTCATCGGTGCTGATGCCATTGTCTTTGTAGAACTGGTCATCTTCGTCCAGCAGGTTGATTTTATAATCCACATAGGTGGACATATTTTTGTTGAAGTAGTAAGTCGCACCCACTTCAGCATATTTAACCAGATCCTGATCGCCCTGGCCGTTATCGAGATCTTTACCTTTCGACTGCAGGTAAGAGACAACCGGACGCAGGCCAGAATCGAACTGGTATTGTGCGGTAACTTCAAAGTTCTGGGTTTTGTTGGCTACCGTGTTGGCTTTTTTACCGTCACCATAAGGGGTCATGTTACGGGTTTCAGAATACATGGCCGCCAGATAGATATTATTGGCGTCATATTTCAGGCCAGTGGTCCAGGCATCCGCTTTGTCGCCGCCCGCAGTCGTATTGCTCACCTGGTCGTTGGTACGGTCAGAAGAGGTGTAGGCCGCCGCTGCGCTGAGGCCCATGCCGAAGTCGTAGGAGGTAGAGATACCGAAGCCGTCACCGTTCTCATAACGCACGTCACGGCCGTTGTTGGTGCCTTCGTTACCGTTATTATCGCCTTCGTTGTTACCCTGGTACTGCAGGGCAAAGTTCAGACCTTCAACCATGCCAAAGAAATCGCTGTTACGGTAGGTTGCAACGCCGTTCGCACGGCCGGTCATGAAGTTATCGGCTTTGGTGTAGGAGTCGCCGCCGAACTCTGGCAGCATATCGGTCCAGCCTTCCACGTCGTACAGCACGCCGTAGTTACGGCCATAATCAAATGAACCGTAATCGCCGACTTTCAGACCGGCAAACGCCAGACGGGTCCAGGACTGATTGCCAGAGTCTTCCGTGTTGTTTGCCTGGACGTTGTATTCCCACTGACCGTAGCCGGTCAGGGTATCGTTAATCTGGGTTTCGCCCTTAATGCCCATACGGATATAGGTCTGGTCGCCGTCAGCACCGCTGTTGTCGGAGAAATAATGCAGACCGTCTACTTTACCGTACAGATCTAATTTATTGCCGTCTTTATTATAAACCTCTGCTGCATTTGCTGCGCCAGCCATTAAAAGAGCTGGAATCATGAGAGCCAGTACTTTTCTTTTCATTGTGACTAATCCTTACGCTATTTTTATTTAAATATTTTTTAACTTTCCACGGAACTTCCTGCGCTGGAAAGATGTCCCATGCTAAATCACTCTCTCTTTTAGCGATAAAACATAATTGTTACCAGGTAAGTAAAATCTAAAGAAATTACTGCTGTAGAAATGGTCATAATTTTGGTGAATGTGTTTAATTAATCCATATAAAACTAAAATTATCCATTCTCCCCTGAAACCAGTAAAATCAGCGGTGTTATATGCCTGTAGTTATTTTTCCGTTTATCGCATAAATAACTTTTTAATATAGGTACTGTTATTTATCGCTAAACAGGAGCCGCCCGCCAGACACTTTCTGGCGGGCTTTTTTTATCGGTAAAGAAAAGCCCGGACAGGCCGGGCTTCGGGTTATTCGCTGGCCGACTTTTCGGCTTTCCCGGCAAGCTGGGCCAGGAAGTCATAGCGTTTTTGCAGATCGGCGGCGGCGTCTTTCCACAGCTGCTCAGCCACCTCGGGCTGCTGAGCATTGAGACGGCGGAACCGCTGTTCCTGCAACAGCGTCTCTGCCAGCGCGTCAGACGGCGGGCGGGAATCCAGCGCCAGCGGCAGTTTGCCCTCGTCGGCACGACGCGGATCAAAGCGGTAGAGCGGCCAGAAGCCCGTCGCGGTCAACTGGCGCATCTGATCGTGGCTCAGCGCCAGATCGTATCCGTGCTCTTCGCAAGGGCTGTAGGCGATAATCAGCGACGGGCCAGGATAGGCCTCCGCCTCCTGAATCGCTTTCACCGTCTGGTTCAGCTGTGCCCCCAGCGAGATCTGCGCCACATAAACATGACCGTACATCATCATGCTGACGCCCAGGTCTTTACGCGCCTTGCGTTTGCCATGCTCGCCAAACTTGGTCACCGCCCCCAGAGGTGTCGCCTTCGAGGCCTGGCCCCCGGTATTGGAGTAACACTGGGTATCCAGCACCAGAATGTTCACGTTCTCGGTCAGGCTGAGAACATGGTCCAGACCGCCAAAGCCAATGTCATAGGCCCAGCCGTCGCCGCCAATCAGCCAGATCGATTTCTCAACCAGCGCATCGGCATCGGTTAACAGCTCTTCTGCACCTTCCACGCCCGCCAGCGCCTGACGCAGCTCGGCCACCTGCTGACGACGTACATCAGGCGTTGCCTCGCTGTGCAGGGCGCTGTTCAGCTCCGCCGGGATCGTATCGGCAAACTGTTCCAGCAGACGCATCACCCGTACGCGGTGTTGATCCACCGTCAGGCGGAAGCCGAGGCCAAATTCGGCGTTATCTTCGAACAGCGAGTTCGCCCACGCCGGGCCGCGCCCGTTGGCATCAGTGGTGTACGGCGTTGACGGCAGATTACCGCCATAGATCGACGAACAGCCGGTCGCATTGGCGATCAGCATCCGGTCGCCATAGAGCTGGGTCAGCAGCTTGATGTACGGCGTCTCCCCGCAGCCGGAACAGGCGCCGGAGTACTCGAAGAGCGGAGTAATCAGCTGCGAGGTGCGAATGTCGATGCGCTCGAGGCTGTTGCGATCGATCTCCGGCAGGTCGAGGAAGTAGTCGTAATTCACTTTCTCCTCTTCCACATGCTCAAGGCGCGACATCATGTTAATGGCCTTGATTTCCGGATTCTGTCTGTCTTTCGCCGGGCAGACCTCCACGCAGAGGTTACAGCCGGTGCAGTCTTCCGGGGCGACCTGCAGAACATATTTCTGGCCGCGCATGTCGCGGGATTTCACATCCAGCGAGTGCAGGCTGGCGGGGGCAGCTTCCATGGCCTCAGGGGAGACCACTTTGGCGCGGATAGCGGAGTGCGGGCAGGCCGCCACGCAGTGGTTACACTGGGTGCACAGCTCCTCTTTCCAGATTGGGATCGCTTCAGCGATATTGCGTTTTTCCCAGCGGGTGGTCCCCATCGGCCAGGTGCCGTCCGGCGGCAGGGCGGAGACGGGCAGAGCATCGCCCAGCCCGGCCAGCATCGCGGCGGTGACGGTTTTCACAAAGTCTGGTGCGGCGTCCGACACCACCGGCGGGCGGTTCGGGCTGTGGGCGTTGACCGGCTGCAGTGGCACTTCCGCCAGCGACTCCCGCGCCAGCGCCAGCGCCTGCCAGTTACGCTCCACCAGCTCCTGGCCCTTGCTGCTGTAGCTTTTGGCGATGGCCCCCTGCAGCTCCATCAGGGCGCTGTCGCCGGGCAGGATGTGGGTCAGATGGAAAAAAGCCATCTGCATAACGGTGTTAATCCGCGCCGCCAGGCCGCATTCACGGGCGATTTTCGCCGCGTTAACGATCCAGAACTTCGCTTTTTTCTGGTTCAGCACCGCCTGCACTTCCTGCGGCAGGCGCGCCCAGACCTCATCGGCGCTGTAGGGGGTATTGAGCAGGAAAATCCCGCCCGGTTTGAGGCGCTCGGCCATCTGGTATTTGTCGATAAACTGCAGCTGGTGGCAGCCGACGAAATCGGCCTGCGACACCAGATATGCCGAACGGATCGGCTGTTCGCTGACGCGCAGATGGGATACCGTCAGCCCCCCGGCTTTTTTCGAGTCATAGACGAAATAGCCCTGGGCATACCATGGCGTGGAGTTACCGATGATCTTGATGTTGTTCTTGGTCGCCGACACGCTGCCGTCGCTACCCAGCCCGTAAAAGAGGGCTTCCAGCTTCGCGGTTGACGGCAGGGTATTTTCCGGTAGCGACAGCGACAGATTGGTCACATCGTCATAGATACCAACGGTAAAGCGCGGCTTCGGCTTCGCGGCGCTCAGCTCGTTAAAGATGGCCAGCACGCAATCCGGGCCAAACTCTTTCGACGACAGCCCGTAGCGCCCGCCAATCACCCGCGGCAACGTCTCGCGCTCGCCGCCGTTAAAGGCTTCCGCCAGGGCGGTCATCACGTCCAGATAGAGCGGTTCGGCCTGCGCGCCGGGCTCTTTGGTACGGTCCAGCACCGCCACAGAACGCGCGCTTTCCGGCAGCACCGCCAGCAGATGTTTGGCCGAGAACGGACGGTAGAGACGCACCTTCAGTACGCCCACCTTCTCGCCCCGGCGCAGCAGTTCATCCACCACCTCTTCACAGGTGCCGATGGCGGACCCCATGATGACGATGACGCGTTCTGCCTGCGGGTGGCCGTAATACTCAAACGGCTTGTACTCACGCCCGGTGGCGGCGGCAAAGTCGGCCATCGCCTGGTCCACATGGTCATACACCGCGTCATACCACGGGTTGGTCGCCTCGCGGGACTGGAAGTAAGTATCCGGGTTAGCGGAGGTGCCGCGGATCACCGGATGCTCCGGGTTCAGCGCCCGGGCGCGGTGGGCATCGATCTCCGCCTGGGGAAGAAGGTTGCGGATCGTCTCATCTGAGAGCGAGACAATTTTATTAATCTCGTGGGAGGTGCGGAAGCCGTCGAAGAAGTGGATAAACGGCACGCGGCTTTTCAGCGTCGCCATATGTGAAATCAGTGCCAGATCCTGCGCCTCCTGCACGCTGCCAGAGCAGAGCAGGGCGCAACCGGTCTGGCGGACGGCCATCACGTCAGAGTGATCGCCAAAAATCGACAGGGCATGGGTGGCGATAGTGCGCGCCGCGACGTGCAGCACGAATGGCGTGAGTTGTCCCGCCAGCTTGTAGAGCGTCGGGATCATCAGCAGCAGACCCTGCGACGACGTAAACGAGGTGGAGAGCGCGCCGGTCTGCAGCGCGCCGTGGACGGTGGCAATCGCCCCGGCCTCCGACTGCATCTCAACCACGCGAGGGGTATCACCCCAGACGTTTTTCAGCCTGTTACCGGCCCAGGCATCGGCCTGTTCCGCCATGGTCGAGCTGGGTGTAATGGGGTAGATGGCGATCACTTCACTGGTGCGAAACGCGACGGACGCGACTGCGCCATTGCCGTCAATAGTTTGCATATGACACCCTTACATTGCGCAAAGAAAGAGGGACCCGTAACGCATCGGCGGGTCCTGTAATTATCTTGTGAGTTTAGCAAAGGGGCGCTGAAACGATTTTCGCTTTTGTGTCCTGCTTATTGACGCTACCAATGGCTCGATCAAACTTTTGCGTAAAAATAGCGAACAAAACGTTTTACAACGTGGAAAATCGTGGTTTCGCTCTCGACGGACGCGGACGGGGTGCCTATTATGCATAGGTTTTGCAATTCAACGAGGGGAGAGATTATGCGCGCAGCATTTTGGGTTGGGTGTGCCGCTTTGTTACTGTCGGCCTGCAGCAATGAACCTGTTCAGCAGGCAACCGCCGCGCACGTCGCGCCGGGGATGAAGGCGGCGATGTCCAGTTCCGGCCAGGCAAATTGCGCCATGATTGGCGGTTCGCTGTCCGTTGCGCGTCAGCTGGATGGCTCCGCCATCGGCATGTGTGCGCTGCCTAACGGCAAACGCTGCAGTGAACAGTCGCTTGCCGTGGGATCGTGCGGCAGTTACTGATTATTCTGCGCGTTTGAAGACCAGCGTCGTCTCGGCCGTCGCCAGGGTTAATACATCTTCCGTCAGATCCACCTCTGTGCCGCTGCGCAGCATCGTTCCGATGGCGTGATCCAGTTCATTGAGCTGGGGTTCGGTGCAGAGCTTACGCGTCATGGCGAGATCGTTGACCTTCAGCTCGCCATCGGAGAGCTTGCCCTGGCCGCTGAAGCGGTTGCACATCACCCCTGAGACCGCCATTTTTTCGCCGAAGGTGATTTCCGGCGGCGTGGTGACCGGGGCGACGGCGGCGCCGTTGATGCTTTGCAGCACAAAGCGGTGCTGCTGGAGCTGTTCTTCCTGGACAGAGGCTTTCCCTGGGTTAACACAGCCTGTCAGCGCCATGCTGAGGAGCGTTACTGCGACGAACGTTTTCATGTTTCTTCTCAATATATTCACTTCATAAATAGCTAATGCATAGTCTATTGCGCTGGCGGGGATTGTCTTGCGGGTTAATCTGAAATGTGGGGGGATGGGTTTGGGGTTTGGGGTTTGTAGGCCCGTGCAAGCGTAGCGCCGCCGGGCAATGCACGGAATAATATGTTGCGGTGGAGGTGGTTCCGTTCACCTTGCGTTCGCTGCTTCTCTGTAAACCACGTCACCGGTGAACGTGTTAAGGGGGCTATCGCCGCCCCCTTAACAATCCCGGCTCCCGGCAAGAAAATCGCCGCTTCGCGGATTGTTCGCCCCATCCCTGGGGCTCACCCCTCCGGGGCCAGCGCAAGCGCTGTCCAAAATTGCTCCCGGCAATTTTGTCCTCAGCTTATTCCTCCAGGCTTTCGGGTCGGGCATAGCCTGCATCCATGCAGGCTATGCCCTCTCGGCGCGTCCATGCGCCTCGCCCCGGCCTTCCGGAAACGCTTCGGCGATTTTCAGCCGGACCAGGGAGCCGCTGTAGGCTAATTATTCCCTTAAGGATATGAGCTGCTTTAAGTTAAAGGCTCTTTCCTCAGAACAACGCGTTCGGGCAGGCTTCGCCTTTCTCCAGCTGACTCAGGTTACCCAGCGTCGTCTCCGAAATGCTGATCAGCGCCTCAGCGGTCAGGAACGCCTGGTGGCCGGTGAATAGCACGTTGTGGCAGGCGGAGAGGCGGCGGAAGACGTCATCCTGAATCACATCGTTGGATTTGTCTTCAAAGAAGAGATCGCGTTCGTTTTCGTAGACGTCCATCCCCAGCGCGCCGATTTTTTGCGTTTTCAGGGCTTCGATGGCGGCCTGAGAGTCAATCAGCCCACCGCGACTGGTGTTGATAATCATCACGCCATCTTTCATCTGGTCGAAGGCGCTCTGGTTCAGCAGATGGTAGTTGTCAGCGGTTAACGGGCAGTGCAGGGAGATCACGTCTGACTCTGCGTACAAGGTTGCCAGGTCGACATATTCCACCCCCAGATCCAGCGCGGCGGCGCTTGGGTACGGGTCAAACGCCAGCAGGCGCATACCAAACCCTTTCAGGATCCGCAGGGCCGCTACGCCAATTTTACCGGTGCCGATCACCCCGGCGGTTTTGCCGTACATGGTAAAACCGGTCAGCCCTTCCAGGGAGAAGTTGGCATCACGGGTGCGCTGATAAGCACGGTGAATACGGCGGTTTAAGGACATCATCATGCCGATGGCGTGTTCAGCCACCGCTTCCGGGGAGTAGGCGGGCACGCGCACCACCTGCAGACCCAGCTCTTTTGCCGCATCCAGATCCACATTATTAAAGCCCGCGCAGCGCAGGGCGATGTACTTCACACCCTGTTTTTTCAGCTCTTCCAGCACCGGACGACTGCCGTCGTCGTTAACGAAAATACAGACCGCGTCACACCCGTGGGCGGTTTTGGCTGTTTTTTCATTAAGCAGAAAGTCGAAAAATTCAAGTTCGAAGCCATACTCCTCGTTAACGTGCTGCAGATACTTTTTGTCGTATTGCTTTGTACTGTATACCGCGAGTTTCATAAGACTTTCTCCAGTGTGTTTTCAATTACGGTAGCATGATTAAAATAATCTTACAATTTATAAAATTTTATTGAATTCAATAAGTTCTATGGATAATTATGTAGCAACTATCCTTAAAAGTGGCGTTCGCTTCAACTGATCGGCTAAACATGCCACAATATTCGATACTGTCGGCTAATTTTTTCGCTAAATCAGGATATTAACTGCCCATGAGGGGTACATACAAAGCCGCGATCGCGCTACTGCTTCTGATCGTCCTTTTGCCGCTGACGCTACTACTGACGCTTGCGCAGTGGGTGCCTACGCTTGCCGGGATCTGGCTCCCCGCCGGGACCCGCATCGCCTTTGAAGAGAGCCCGCGCCTGACCCGCAGCGCTCTGGTCATCCCCGATCTGCGCTATCTGGTGGAAGAGTGCGAAATCGCCCGCGTCAAAGACGCTACTCTCAGCCACCCAAGCCGCTGGAAGCTTGACATCGGCGCGCTGGATCTCAACAGCGCCTGCCTGAGCAAAATCCCCGCCAGCGAGCCCACGCCCACCGCGCCGCGCTCCCTGGCCGAATGGCAAGCCCTGCTACCCAACACCTGGCTTAACATCGACCGCCTGACACTCTCCCCCTGGCAGGTGTGGGAGGGGAAATTAACCGCTTCGTTGACACCGTCCCTGCAAGAAATTGTCTACCACGGAGATAAGTTTAGCCTGCGGGGAAAACTACGCGGCCGCTCGCTGACGGTAACCGATGTCACGCTTAACCTCCCCGATAATCCCCAGCCGGTAAAACTGGTGGGGGAATTTACTCTGCCGCTGGTGCCGGATGGCCTGCCGGTGCAGGGGCACACGGTGGCGACCTTTACCGTGCCGCAGATCTCAACCCTTGTGGATGCCGAGCTTGAATGGCAGGACAACCAGGGCCAGTTGGTGATGATTGCCCGGGAGAGCGGCGAGCCGCTGCTGGATCTCCCCTGGCAGATCACCCCGGAACAGTTCACCATCAGCGACGGGCGCTGGCGCTGGGTTCAGGCCGGTGTTCCCCTGAGCGGACGGCTGGGGCTTAAGATCGATAACTGGCAACAGGGCACGGAGAAGGCTATCGTCAGCGGGCGAATGAACGTGCTGACCCAGGGCGATGCCGGGAAGGGCAACGCGGTGCTCACCTTCGGCCCCGGCAAGCTAAGCATGGACAACAGCGCCATGCCGATGCAGCTCACCGGCATTGCCAAACAGAACGACCTGACGCTGTACGCGAAGTTACCCGCCACGCTGACCGGCAGCCTTGCCGAGCCCCGGCTGGCATTTGCCCCGGGGGCGCTGCTGCGCTCCCGGGGGCGGGTTATCGACTCCCTGAATATCGACGAGGTGCGCTGGCCGCTGGCTGGCGTGGCGCTCACCCTTAACGGCATCGACGGTCGCCTGCAGGCCATCTTACGCGCCCATGAACAGGAGATGGGGGATTTCACCCTGCACCTGGATGGCCGGGCCAGCAATTTTCTGCCGGATAACGGATTGTGGCAATGGCGCTACTGGGGGGAGGGCAACTTTACCCCGATGCAGGCCCGCTGGGACGTGGCGGGCAGGGGGGAGTGGCGCGACAGCGTGATTGAGCTGAGCGCGCTTTCCACCGGCTTCGATCAGCTGAAATATGGCACCCTGCATGCCAGCGCACCGCGCATGGTGCTTGAGCGCCCAATCCGCTGGCAGCGCGACCCTGCCGATCCGCACTTCAGCGGCGCGCTCTCCTTCGATGCCGGAGAGACCACCTTTACCGGCGGCAGTGTATTACCCCCCTCAACGATCAAATTCAGCGTGGAGGGTAGCGATCCAACATTTTTCCAGTACAAAGGCACCCTTAACGCCAGAGCCATCGGCCCGGTGCAGCTGAACGGGCGCTGGGACGGGGAGCGTCTGCGCGGCCAGGCCTGGTGGCCGAAGCAATCCCTGACCGTTTTTCAGCCGCTGATCCCACCGGACTGGAAGATGACCCTCAGGGAGGGGGAGCTTTATGCCCAGGTGGCTTATTCCGCAGCGGCGGATCAGGGCTTTGAGGCCGGAGGCCACGGCGTGCTGAAGAGCGGTAGCGTCTGGATGCCGGATAACAAAATCAACGGGGTCGACTTTGTCCTGCCGTTCCGCTTCAGCCAGGGCACCTGGTCGCTGGGAACCCGCGGTCCGGTGACGTTGCGCATTGGCGAGGTGAAAAACCAGGTCACGGCCCGCAACATCACCGCCGATCTGCAGGGCGATTACCCCTGGAGCGATGCCAGTCCGCTGCTGCTGAGCGACGTCAGCGTCGATCTGTTGGGCGGTAAAGTGACCCTGCAGCAGCTGCGCATGCCCCAGCACGATGCGGCCCTGCTGCGGGTGCAGAATCTCTCCGCCAGCGAGCTTATCAGTGCGATAAATCCCAAACAGTTTGCCCTGTCCGGGCCGTTCAGCGGGGCGCTGCCCTTGTGGCTGGACAACGACAAGTGGATCATCAAAGATGGCTGGCTAACCAACGCGGGTCCGATGACGTTGCGTCTTGATAAAGAGACTGCCGATGCGCTGGTGAAAGAGAACGGGGCGGCGGGCGGCGCGATTAACTGGCTTCGCTATATGGAAATTTCGCAGTCGTGGACGAAACTCAATTTAGATAATCTGGGTGAATTAACCCTGGCGTCGACCTTGCGTGGCGCCAGCCGCGTGGAGGGCCAGACACAGGCCGTCAACCTCAACTATACCCATCAGGAGAACGTGTTTACCCTCTGGCGCAGCCTGCGTTTTGGCGACAAGCTGCAGACGTGGCTGGAGGAGCACGCGGCACTACCGGATAACCGCTGTCCGACAGGCAAGGAATGTAAGGAACAACCATGAAAAAGCTGGCCGGTGGCTTCACCGCGATTGTGATACTGACGCTGACAGGCTGCACGCCGAGGATAGAAGTGGCGGCGTCGAAGGAGCCCATCACCATCAACATGAACGTCAAAATTGAACATGAAATCCACATCAAAGTGGATAAAGATGTGGAATCGCTGCTGAAATCGCGCAGCGATCTCTTCTGAGGCCGCCATGAGAAAATACTTCACGCTCATTCTGCTGACGCTGGGGCTCTGTGCGCCCGCGTTCGCCCTGACCCTCAACGAAGCCCGCACCGAGGGGCGCGTGGGGGAAACGCTGAGCGGCTATATCGCCCCGCGCAGCCAGGATCGCGAAACCCTGGCGCTGGTGGAGCAGATCAACAAGGCTCGTACCGAGAGTTATCAGCGGCTTGCTGACAGCAATAACCTTCCGGTCGATGAGGTGGCCAAAATGGCGGGAAGCAAACTGGTTGCCCGCGCCCGCCCCGGCGAATATGTCCAGGGCGTCAACGGTAGATGGTTACAGAAGTGATTAGCGGTGGCGTTTGCGGTATTCGCCAGGGGAGATCCCAAAGCGCTGCTTAAATGCCGTGGAGAAGTGGCTATGGTCGGTAAAGCCCCAGCTGTAGCCAATGCCCGCCAGCTTCTCATCGTCACGAGCGCTACGTAGCATCTGCGCGCAGAGATCCAGCCGACGGTTCTTGATGTACTGCGCCACCACCAGCCCTTTCTCGGCAAACATCCGGTAGAGGCTACGCACCGACATCCCGCACTCCGCCGCAATCCACTCCGGTCGCAAATGTTCCGCCTGAATATGATCGTCGATGAGCGTCAGTACGTGGCTGAACTGGCGCGCCTTGCGCGGCTGCACGCTTTCACGCTGCTGCAATACCGGGCGCAGCAGACAGACCATCGCCTCCAGCGCGGCTTCGCTCTCGGTTTCACTCAATCGCGGATTGTTCATGCTCTCCTGCAGCAGACGATAGCTGAGCTGGACGGTAGGCAGGCTGTGGGAGAGTTTTTGCGCGCAGCTCACTTCCTGAAAACGAAAGTGCTGCTCAAGGATCTGGCGCGGGAGCAACAATGAGATCTGCCGGGATTTTTCCGGCCAGTAGATCGAGCAGGGGCGGGAGGCGTCGATCAGGGTGATATCCCCCGCGTTGAGCATAATTTGCCGGTCGTCCTGCTCCAGTCCCGCTTCACCTTCCAGCTGAAAGACAGTGTAGAACCAGGCATCGTTGCTGGTTTTAATCTCCTGGCGGGTACGAAACAGATTCACGCCGCCAGCGGTGACGGTGCTGAGCTTCAGGTTGCCGGTCCAGGTGGATTCCAGCTCGCCGTAAAACTCGCCGCTCATGGGCTGGGCCGCAAAACTTCCGCAAGCCTGATTAATCTGCGCCAGCCACTGCTGATAATTGTCCGTTTCCTTTGCACTCGCCATCGTCTGACCTGCTACGTCGTGAATGTTTAAACATTGTTGCATTTATGTTTCTAATTACCCGTGACATGGGGCGAAATATAGGCAAGAACACCACGGTGTAACAGAGCGAAACGGCACTATTGTCGCGTTTTGCGGAGCCTGTCACAGCCGACAAAGCGAATGTCACAGAGATAAAAGCGCACTGCGCAAACCCATCTTAGACTGCGATGACACCCTGCGAATAATAAGGAATCGCTATGTCTGATACACAGGTCGCAGTACTGCACAGCGTGCAGCAATTTCTGGATCGCCAACATGGCCTCTGGATCGAGGGACAACCGTCCGCCTCCGACAGCGAAAAGCGTCTGGATATCTTTAACCCGGCAACTGGTCAGGTGATTGCCTCTACCGCCGATGCCAGCGCGAAAGATGTGGATCGCGCGGTGATGGCCGGCTGGCGCGCCTTTGTGGCCCGCAGCTGGTCCGGCAAACTGCCGGCGGAGCGCGAACGTATTCTGCTGCGCTTCGCCGATCTGGTGGAGCAGCACACCGAGGAGCTGGCCCAGCTCGAAACCCTGGAGCAGGGTAAATCCATTAACATCTCCCGCGCCTTTGAAGTGGGCTGCACTCTGAACTGGATGCGCTACACCGCGGGGCTGACCACCAAAATCGCCGGTAAGACGCTGGATCTCTCCATTCCGATGCCGCAGGGAGCGCGCTACCAGGCGTGGACGCGCAAAGAGCCGATTGGCGTGGTGGCCGGGATCGTGCCGTGGAACTTCCCGCTGCTGATTGGCATGTGGAAAGTGATGCCCGCGCTGGCGGCCGGCTGCTCTATCGTGATCAAACCGTCCGAAACCACGCCCCTGACCCTGCTGCGCGTGGCGGAACTGGCAACCGAGGCCGGGGTCCCGGACGGCGTCTTTAACGTAGTGACTGGCAGCGGGGCGGTGTGTGGCGCTGCGCTCACCAACCATCCGCATATCGCCAGGGTGAGCTTTACCGGCTCGACCGCCACCGGGAAACAGATTGCGCGCGCCGCCGCCGATCGCCTGATGGGGGTGACGCTGGAGCTGGGCGGTAAAAACCCGGCGATTGTCCTGAAAGATGCCGATCCGGCATGGGTGATCGAAGGCCTGATGACCGGCAGCTTCCTGAACCAGGGCCAGGTGTGCGCCGCCAGCTCGCGTATTTACGTCGAAGCGCCGCTGTTTGATACCGTGGTGAGCGGTTTTGAGCAGGCGGTGAAATCCCTGAGCGTCGGGCCGGGCATGTCCCAGGAGGCGCACATCAACCCGCTGGTTTCCCGCGCCCACTGCGACAAAGTGCAGACCTTCCTTGATGAAGCGCAGTCGCGCCAGGCGGAGCTGATTACCGGCAACCGTGGTCCGAACGATCAGGGTTACTACGTGTCGCCGACGCTGGTGGTGAACCCGGACGCCAGCCTGCGCCTGACCCGCGAAGAGGTGTTTGGTCCGGTGGTCAACCTGGTGCGCGTCGCTGACGGCGAAGAGGCGCTGCGCCTGGCGAACGATACCGAATATGGCCTGACCGCCAGCGTCTGGACGCAAAACATCAGCAAAGCGCTGGAGTTCACCGACCGCCTGCAGGCGGGCACCGTGTGGGTGAACAGCCATACCCTGATCGACGCCAACCTGCCGTTTGGCGGGATGAAGCAGTCCGGCACAGGCCGTGATTTCGGCCCGGACTGGCTGGATGGCTGGTGTGAAACCAAATCGGTGTGCGTGCGCTACTGACGCCCGGCGGCGCTGCGCTTGCACGGGCCTACGGTCTGGTCGGTTTGCCGCACCGCACCGTAGGTCCGGTTAAGCAGAGCCGCCACCCGACACAGGCCGCACCGCACCGTAGGTCGGGTAAGGCGCAGCCGCCACCCGACACAGGCCGCACCGCACCGTAGGTCGGGTAAGGCGCAGCCGCCACCCGACACAGGCCGCACCCCACCGTAGGTCGGGTAAGGCGTAGCCGCCACCCGACACAGGCCGCACCGCACCGTAGGTCGGGTAAGGCAGAGCCGCCACCCGACATCAGACCGCACCGTGCCAACAAAACCGCACCCTTAGCAGGACCAGCGATTTCGTCCTGCATTTTTTGCCCGGTAGAGCGCGGCATCGGCCTGGGCGATCACCTCGCTGGCCGTCTGACCAGCGGTCAGCGAGGCGATCCCCATGCTGACCGTGACGCTGTCGCTGACCGTTGAGGCAGCATGCGGAATAGCCGCAGCGCGCAGGCTCTCCTGAATGCGCGCCGCCACCTGTTCCGCCACTTTTTCCGTCGCATCAAACAGGATCAGCAGAAACTCCTCGCCACCGTAGCGTGAGACCATATCGTCCGGGGTGCGCACCACCTGTTTCAGCGCCTGCGCCACTGCCGCCAGGCACTCATCCCCGGCCTGATGCCCGTAACGATCGTTGTAGCGTTTGAACTCATCGACATCGAGCATAATCAGCGCAAAATCGTTCCCCTGTTTGACCGCGTTTTCCAGCACGTTCTCCATCGCCCGGCGGTTAGCGGTACCGGTGAGCGGATCCTGGTGCGCAAGGGCATCCAGGCGAGCAATCAGCGCCTGGTTCTGCTGCTGACGCAGCCAGGCTTCATCAAACCAGCGCACTAAAATAAACCGCCCGTAAACCAGCACTACCGTAAAGATAAGCCACACCACGACGAAACGCAGGCTGATGCCCTCGTTCAGCACCAGGCTGGCAGCCGGCATCGCCGCCCACAGCGGCAGCGCATAGCTCATCAGCCCAACCGGAAAAAAATAGAGCCCTGCCAGCGCCGTCAGGAGCAGGGTGGTGCAGAGCGGCCAGGCGAAGGGCAGTTTCAGATGGGCGATAAACCAGACGGCGCAGCAGGCCCAGATCAGGCCTGCCAGCAGCAACAGCAGGCTCAGCCCGCGTTTTTTTTGCCAGACCAGCAGCAGGGAGAGGCTAAACAGAACAATGACCGCCAGCATCAGCCAATCGATCATCCTGGCGCTGAAGGCGTTCACCTGATAAAGCGCGTCAATGCCGTCGAACAGCCCATTACGCAATAAGACCATCAGCGCAAAGCCGATGTTGACGAGCGCCAGCCACGGCATGCTGAGAGTCAGTCCGCGGGTGACCATATCCCTGCGGGCGAAAGGCTCCGCCCGCAGGCTGGTGGGTTTACGGTGTAACAATGTTGAACCAGAACTCAAATTTATCCATATAGCCCAGCATGGTATCAAGTTTTGCCCCGTCACCGGTAACCTTCACCGCGCCGCTCTCCTCAGCCTGTTTCAGGGTGGTTTCCTTGAGGATGATTTTATTCAGCGTGTCGCGGCTCAGGGTGATGGTGGCGTCGGCGTCGGTCGCTTCGGCATTGGCGGTGTGGTTCAGCACCCCATTTTCCAGCTCGAGCTTGTACTTGCCGCCGTCGCTGCCGAGGTCGATGTTAAACACCGATTTCGCGGTTCCGGCTTTTTCACCGTTAATGTGAACCGCCAGATAGTCGAAGAACATCTCCGGGGTCATCGCCCGCACCGTATCCGGGCTGGCGGTGTTCGGGGTCGGCCCTTTCACCACGCCGTTACGCAGCTCCTGCGCGCCGGTGAGGTAGAAGTTACGCCACGGGCCCGATTCCGCCTGATAGCCTAACTGCTCAAGCGCGTCCGCCTCCAGGTTACGGGCCGCCTGGTTGTTCGGATCGGCAAAGACCACCTTGCTCACCACCTGCGCCACCCAGCGATAGTTACCCTGGTCGAAGTCGGTTTTGGCCTTCTGCAGAATGGCGTCGGCGCCGCCCATATAGTCTACATATTTCTTCGCAGCCTCTTCCGGCGGCAGCTCATCCAGGGTCGCCGGGTTGCCGTCGAACCAGCCGAGATAGAGCACGTAGGTGGCTTTCACGTCGTGACTTACCGACCCGTAGTAGCCCCGGTTAGCCCAGGTGTGCGCCAGCGAATCCGGCAGCCTGAAGTTTGCCGCAATTTCATCCCGGGTCATGCCCTGGTTCGCCATGCGCAGGGTCTGGTCGTTGATGTAGCGATACAGGTCTCGCTGGCTTTTCAACAATTTATTGACGTTTTCATTGCCCCAGGTTGGCCAGTGGTGCTGAGCCATCAGCACTTCGGCTTTATCACCCCAGCGCACAATGGCTTCGTTGATATATTTTGACCACGGCAGCGGCTCGCGGATCTTCGCCCCGCGCAGGGAGTAGGTGTTATGCAGGGTGTGGGTGACATCCTCGGCGGATTCGATCAGTTTTTTCTCTTCGATGTACCAGAGCATTTCGGACGGCGCTTCTGAGCCCGGCGCCAGCATAAAGTCATAGGTCAGGCCGTCGATGGTCTCTTTCTGTCCATCTTTTTCGATGATATTGGTCGGCGCAAGCAGGGTTACGGTCCCGGCGGAGGTCGTGGTGCCAAGCCCCGCGCCCACCTGACCTTTAGGATCCGGCTTCAGCAGGTTGCCATACATATAGCTGGCGCGGCGGCTCATGACGTTCCCGGCCATAATGTTTTCTGCCACGGCGGCTTCCATAAAGCCGGCCGGGGCGTAGATTTTGACTTTCCCGGCTTTGACATCGGCCTCATCCACCACGCCGCGCACGCCGCCGTAGTGGTCAACGTGGCTGTGGGTGTAGATCACCGCTACCACCGGTTTCTGCCCGCGGTTTTTGTAATAGAGATCCATCCCGACTTTTGCCGTTTCAGCAGAGACCAGCGGGTCGACCACGGTGATACCGGTCGCCCCTTCGATAATGGTCATGTTTGACAGGTCAAGGTTTCGGATCTGATAGACCCCATCCGTGACCTCAAACAGACCGCTGATATTAATCAGCTGCGCCTGACGCCATAAGCTTGGGTTGACGGTATCCGGCGCTTTGTCCCCCTCTTTAATAAAGGCGTACTGCTGGGGATCCCAGACCACATTGCCCTGTTCGCCTTTGATCACCTCGGTCGGAAGTGCAGCGATAAAGCCTTTATGGGCATCGGTGAAATCGGCATTGTCGGAGAAGGGCTGCTGGCTGAAGAGGGCATTATTGGCTTGCTGAGTGGCGGCGGCAGCCTCTTTTGGCGCTTCTGCGGCAAATGCAGGAGTGCCGGCAGAGATAAAAACGCCTGCAAGCGCAAGGCTTCTTGCTATCAAGTTGAATCTCATCCTAAAAACCTCTCAATGTTCATACAACGACGTAAGGGAGAACTTCGTGTGATGTCCATAAAAAACGTTTTAAGAAAGGCAACCCGGACGGCATGGGTATGATTAACTATAAGCAAGGAAAGCTGTTCAGAAAATAAACTACTTAAACTAAATTCAATAGCGGTGTAGGTCGGGTAAGCGCAGCGCCACCCGACAATGCCCGGCGGCGCTGCGCTTGCACGGGCCTACGGTCCCGTAGGTCGGGTAAGGCGCAGCCGCCACCCGACATCAAACCGCACCGACAAGAAAAAGCCGGGCAATATGCCCGGCTGTTTATCACTGCCCCTCTTTCTTCTTGCCGAGCGACGGCGTCTCGTCAAAGAAGTTCCACGGTTTGAGCAGGGCATGCACCCACTCGGTTGGCATGATCGGCCACTCTTCGGCGCGGGCCACGTGGGTGGTACCGGTGGTGATCCACACCACGTTATCCTGGTTATTCAGCGACTCGTTATCTTTACTGAACTGGCCCAGCCCCTGGTCATGGGAGGAGCGGTTCGGGAATTTGCCCTCCGGGTACATCTCGTTCGGATGGTAGCGGGTCACCCACAGCTGTTTATCCATAAAGCTGAGGCGATGATAGATCCACTCATCCGGGGCGAATTTCGCGCCGGTTGCCACCGGGTGCGTACCGCCGGCATAGGGGATGATCTGGTAAGAGACCGGATTACCCATGCGGTTCTCTTTGCTGGTGTTGCTCAGTAGACGAATGGTGCCCGGGTCAAATTTCTGTGCCGCCTGCTGCTCGCTGTCGATGTTGTACTGGTTAACCTGCATGGTACTGGTGCGCGGGCCGCCTGCGGTGTTCGGCTTCACCTCCGGATCCATCGCCACCAGGCTGTTGCTGGTGCCATCCACATCCAGATCCAGACGGAAGTTATAGATGTGCTGGTGGGTGGTGCCGACAATGTTGTGGTCAATCAGAGTGCCGTACTTCGTATCCTCTTTGGCGCTCGGGTCATGCATGGTTTTCGCCATCACCCCTTTTACCGCTTCGATACCGGTTGCCCCGGCATCGATGCCGATGGTGCCGTTTTCGTGGAAGATCCAGTCGAAGATGTAGTCATAGTTGCCCACGGTGCTGATCCAGCGCACCACCAGCTCGCGGCGTTCGGTGCTGACGTTCGGCTGATTCATCTCCTGGTGCTTATACTCCGGCCCGGCGTAGCGTTCAAAAATCGCCATCGCCCGCGGGATTTCCATCGGCGCACCGGTGTAATCCGGGATGGTCTGATTCAGCAGCACGGCGTTGGAGGGCACATCTTTACCGCGCACCAGCGGCGAGGTGAGGGTGCCCATGCCGTAGTCGCCGGAGTCCAGATAGGCTTTGAAGTACCAGCCCACGTCCGGGTCGCCGTAAGGGACAATCATCCCGCCCAGCGATCCCTCGTACATCACCTGGCGTTTTTTGCCGTTGTCGTTAAAGGTGACGGTGGAGATGATCGGCCCGACGCGGGAGTCGAGGCTCAGGTGGAAATCCCAGTTCTGCCAGTGGATCATATTGCCGGTAATGGTGTAGTTCTTGCCTTCCGGCTCCACAATCTCCAGCGGTTTGTGCACCACCGGTTCGCGGTCGCGGCCATCATAGGGGCGGGACTGCATCGGCACCGGTACGACAGCGCCTTCTTCAATTTTGACGATCTTCTTCTCGATCAGATCGACCACCGCCACCAGGTTCTCAATCGGGTGCGCCCAGTAGTTGCCATCGCCGGTATCCAGGTAGCTCACCACCTTCAGCAGGCGATCTTCCTGCTTCAGACCATCCTTACCGTCAAAGTAGCCGACGGTCAGCGGGGTGGTCATCACCTTTGCCGGGTCGTTGATGCCGCGTTTTTTCAGCGCCTCGGCATACTCCGGGCTGCCGGTGACGATCTTCTGCACCGCCATAAAGTCATCCAGCAGCACCATGCCGTGGGCGTCTTTGATCGGCTCCCAGTGCAGGATTTTCTTCTCCTGCAGATCCACTAGCGCTTCAACGATAAATTTGCCGTCCAGCAGGGTGATATTGGCCTGACGCGGCGCATCTACCGCCGTGCCGTTCAGCACGAAATCCCACACTTTGGCTTTGTCCGGCTCGGCCAGCGCGATCTGCGTGAAGCGGGTATTCGGTTTAAAGTCCGGCGAGGCTTTCACAATCCCGACGGCCTCTTTGATCTCATCCGCGGAGAGGGCGTTCAGCGGGTGCGGGGTCTTCTCGACCTGGAAGGTCTGGTCAAGGCCGGACTGGAACACATCGTTAACAAAGGTATCGGCGATCCAGGCCTTATTGTCTTTCATGACCACCGGCGCCTGCAGGGTGAGCGGTTTACCGTTGACCATAGCGGTTGTGGCACCCGGCTTCACTTTGATAAAGGCCCCATCTTTGCTGATGGTGAACATCTGGGCATAGTCGTCCCATTTCACATCAGCGCCAAATTCGGTCAGGGTTTTATCCATTTCGACCATATGTGCTGCACCACCGTGCGCCAGCACCTGGCCGGAAAAGAGACAGGCAACGGCCAACGCCAGCACCGTTTTACGTGGAGAAAAAATGGAGGAGCTTCCCATGATTAACCTCTGTTGTATGTGTTGTTATCCACTCGGGACCGCTGTTCTGCGCGCGGTTTATTCATTGCCAACATAGCAATAACGCGTTAAGTACCGTTTGCCTGCATTTGCCAGATGTTTTGTCAGATGTGCCAGAAGCCGGGTAACGTGCGCGACGTTACCCGGATGGAGGGGGATCAGGCGTCAAAATCTCCGCGCTGACGGGAGACGAGGGTCAGGATCGAGTAGAGCGCCACCGGCTGCTGGTGCTGGTTGAAAATCTCAACCGCCCATTCCACCACGCCGGTCGGTTTCTCGTCCGCCGTGCGCTGTTTCTTCAGCGTCTTGCGCTTACAGGTCAGACGCACCTGGATGGTGTCGCCCGGCTTCACCGGCTCAATAAAGCGCAGGTTCTCCATACCGTAGTTGGCAATCACCGGCCCGACGCCCGCATCGACGAACAGACCCGCCGCAGCGGAGATCAGGAAGTAGCCGTGCACCACGCGTTCGCCGAAAATCGACTCCGCCGCGCCGATCTTGTCCATATGGGCGTAGAAATGATCCCCGCTCAGGCAGGCAAAGTTAACGATGTCGGTTTCGGTCAGGGTACGGCGCGGGGTCAGGAGGCTGTCGCCCGGCTGTAACTCCTCGAAGTATTTGCGGAACGGATGAACGCGATCCTCCTGCACCTGCGCGCCGCGTACCCACTGCTGGCTGATGGCGGCCAGCATGCTCGGGCTGCCCTGGATGGCGGTGCGTTGCAGGTAGTGTTTTACCGCCCGCAGGCCGCCCAGCTCCTCACCACCCCCGGCGCGGCCCGGGCCGCCGTGCACCAGCTGCGGCAGCGGGGAGCCGTGGCCGGTGGACTCTTTGGCCGACTCTTCGTTGAGGATCTGGATACGGCCGTGGGCGCGGGCGGCGCCGGCGATAAACTGACGCGCAAGGCGCAGATCGGCGGTGACCAGCGTCCCGGCGAGACTGCCTTCCCCGGCGCGGGCAAGGGCCATGGCGTGCTCGCGATCCTGATACGGCATCAGAGTGGCGACCGGGCCAAAGGCTTCGGTGGCATGGACGGCAGGGGTTTCATCCGGCTGCGGGCAGAACAGCAGCGTCGGCGGGAAGAAGGCCCCGGCAGCGTTCAGGTCGGCTTTCCCGCCCAGACGAATCTGGCAGCCCGCCGTGACTAAAGTATCCACTTTCTCCTGCACGTCAGCGCGCTGCTCGGCGTTGACCAGTGAGCCCATTTTGATCCCTTCCTGAGCCGGGTCGCCGACAGCCACTTTTTCCAGCCGGGCGATCAGCGCCTGGCTGACAGCCTCCACCTGCGCCTGCGGAACGATGATGCGGCGGATCGCGGTACATTTCTGCCCGGCTTTCGCGGTCATCTCCCGCACCACTTCGCGAATGAAAAGGGCAAACTCCGGCTGCTCCGGGGTGACGTCATCCCCCAGCACGCAGCAGTTCAGGGAGTCCGCTTCCATGGTGAAGGGAATCGATTTTGCCACGATGTTCGGATGGACGCGCAGCTTCTGGCCAGTGTCGGCGGAGCCGGTAAAGGTCACCACGTCCTGGCTGTCGAGCTGGTCGAGCAGATCCCCCGCGCCGCCGCAGATCAGGCTGATGGCGCCCTCCGGCACCAGGCCGCTGTCGACGATCGCTTTCACCATCGCCTGGGTCACCTGGGCGGTGGCGGTGGCCGGTTTAATAATGGCAGGCATCCCCGCCAGCCAGGTCGGGGCCAGCTTTTCCAGCATTCCCCAGCAGGGGAAGTTGAACGCATTGATGTGGACGGCCACGCCGGACTTCGAGGTCAGCACGTGGCGCGCGGCAAATCCGCCCTCTTTTGAAAGCGGGATCAGCTCATCTTCCGGCCACAGGGTATCGTCCGGCAGTTCGCGGCTGCCCAGGCTGGCGAAGGTAAAGAGGGTGCCGATCCCGCCCTCGATATCCACCCAGCTGTCGGCGCGGGTCGCCCCGGTCTGTGCCGACAGCGCATAAAAGGTCTCTTTCTGGCTCAGCAGATGTTTCGCCACCGCTTTCAGCATGGCGGCACGTTCGATAAAGGTCATGGCATGAAGCGCTTCGCCGCCTTTCTCAATGGCGTAGCGACGTGCGGCGGCCATATCCAGCCCTTCGCTGGTAACGGACCAGAGGGATTCACCGCTGATGGCGTGTTGAATGGTGCGCTCACGGCCCCGGCCTGACTGCCAGGTACCGGACAAGAAGCTGGCTAACTGCTGCATCTTTCTCTCCAGATGGTTCGTGATTTCACTATAAATAGTTCGTTTGTGAATCATAAAAAGCAAGTGACTTGTTAATGTTTTATTAACATTGTGATCTCGCTTAATCTTCTTAACTCCCGGAGGCCACGTCGTATCTGGGGTGTGGAAATCTCTTGCGAGCCTCATCACAAAACGAATAAACGATTCTTGGGTTATTCATTAACCTTTGTGTAACTTTTATAAAACAAAGTGATTCATCATTGAATGATATTTGGCAGTTAAACGAATCAAAAGGGTGATGACGTGACGGAAGAACAACGCTTTGAGCAGCGCATCGCGCAAGAGACGGCCATCGAGCCGCAGGACTGGATGCCTGACGCGTACCGTAAAACGCTGATCCGCCAGATTGGTCAGCATGCGCACTCCGAAATTGTCGGCATGCTGCCGGAAGGGAACTGGATCACCCGCGCCCCGACGCTGCGCCGTAAGGCCATCCTGCTGGCGAAAGTGCAGGACGAGGCGGGGCACGGGCTCTACCTCTACAGCGCGGCGGAAACGCTGGGCTGCGCCCGGGAAGATATCTACCAGAAGATGCTCGACGGCAAGATGAAATACTCCTCCATCTTCAACTACCCGACCCTGAGCTGGGCGGATATCGGCGTGATCGGCTGGCTGGTGGATGGCGCGGCCATCGTTAACCAGGTGGCGCTGTGCCGGACCTCCTACGGCCCCTATGCCCGGGCGATGGTGAAAATCTGTAAAGAAGAGAGCTTCCACCAGCGTCAGGGCTTTGAGGCCTGCATGGCCCTGGCCCAGGGTAGCGAAGCCCAGCGCCAGATGTTGCAGGACGCCATCAACCGCTTCTGGTGGCCAGCGCTGATGATGTTTGGCCCGAACGACGACAACTCACCGAACAGCGCCCGCAGCCTGGCCTGGAAGATCAAACGTTTTGGCAATGACGAGCTGCGTCAGCGCTTTGTCGACAACACCGTGCCGCAGGTGGAAATGCTCGGCATGACTGTGCCGGATGCGGATCTGCAGTTCGATGCCGAAAGCGGTCACTACCGTTTTGGCGAGATCGACTGGCAGGAGTTTGACGAGGTGATTAACGGGCGCGGCGTCTGCAATCACGAACGTCTGGCCGCCAAGCGTAAAGCCTGGGAAGAGGGAACGTGGGTGCGCGAAGCCGCACTGGCGCACGCCGAAAAACAACACGCCCGCAAGGTCGCATAAGGGGAATCAAGATGAGCAAAACATACTGGCCGTTGTACGAAGTCTTTGTCCGCAGCAAGCAGGGATTATCCCACCGTCACGTGGGCAGCCTGCATGCCGCCGATGACCGTATGGCGCTGGAAAACGCGCGCGACGCCTACACCCGCCGTAATGAAGGCTGTTCCATCTGGGTGGTGAAGGCGAGCGAAATCGTCGCCTCCCAGCCAGAAGAGCGCGGTGAGTTTTTCGACCCGGCGGAGAGCAAGGTCTACCGACACCCGACCTTCTACACCATCCCTGATGGCATCGAGCACATGTGAGGCCACGGATGAAAACGTTAACGCAATATGTTCTGCGCCTGGGTGATAACGGGCTGGTGCTCTCCCAGCGTCTGGGAGCGTGGTGTGGTCACGCCCCGGAGCTGGAGATTGACCTCGCGCTGGCCAATATCGGCCTCGACCTGCTGGGCCAGGCGCGCAACTTCTTAACCTACGCCGCCGAGCTGGAAGGCGAGGGCGACGAAGACACGCTGGCCTTCCAGCGCGACGAGCGCCAGTTCAGCAACCTTCTGCTGGTGGAGCAGCCCAACGGCAACTTCGCCGACACCATCGCCCGTCAGTACTTTATCGACGCCTGGCACGTGGCGCTCTTTACCCGTCTGACCCAGAGCCGTGACAAGCAGCTTGCCGCCATCGCCGCGAAATCCATCAAAGAAGCCCGCTACCACCTGCGCTTCAGCCGCGGCTGGCTGGAACGCCTGGGCAACGGCACGGAGATCTCTGCGCAAAAAATGCAGCAGGCGGTCAATGACCTGTGGCGTTTCACCGCCGAGCTGTTCGAGGCGGACGAGATTGACCTGACGTTGGCTGCCGAAGGTATCGCCGTCGATCCGCGCAGCCTGCGCGACGCGTGGGAAGCGGAAGTCTTCGCCGGGCTGAACGAGGCGACGCTGAGCGTGCCGGGCGAGTCCGCCTACCGCACCGGTGGCCGTAAAGGGCTGCACACCGAACATCTGGGTCCGATGCTGGCAGAGATGCAATATCTCCAACGCGTCTATCCCGGCCAGCAGTGGTAATCCAGGAGAGCGCCATGCAACACGCCGTCCAACTCACCCCCGCCGCCGTCCCGCAGATCTGGTCTCTGTTAAGCCAGATCCCGGACCCGGAGATCCCGGTACTGACCATCACCGACTTAGGGATGGTGCGCAGCGTGACGCCGCAGGATGAGGGCTGGGCCATCGGTTTTACGCCGACCTATTCCGGCTGTCCGGCCACCGATCATCTGATGGGGGCGATCCGCGACACCCTGACCGCCCACGGCTACGGACCGGTGCAGATCACCCTTCAGCTCGACCCGGCGTGGACCACCGACTGGATGACCCCGGACGCCCGGGAGCGTCTGCGCCAGTACGGCATCAGCCCACCGGCCGGGCACAGCTGCCATGCGCATCTGCCGGCTGAAGTGACCTGTCCGCGCTGCGCCAGTACCCGCACCACGCTGATCAGTGAATTTGGTTCCACGGCCTGCAAAGCGCTCTGGCGCTGCGACAGCTGCCGCGAACCCTTCGACTATTTCAAATGTATCTGAGGTCGCCATGACAACGTTTCATTCCTTAACGGTGGCAAAAGTGGAACCCGAAACCCGCGATGCGGTGACCATTACCTTCGCGGTTCCCCAGCCTTTGCAGGAGGCGTATCGCTTCCGTCCGGGCCAGCATCTGACCCTGAAAGCCCATTTAGCGGGCGAAGAGCTGCGCCGCTGCTACTCCATCTGCCGCAGCGTTCAGCCGGGCGAAATCAGCGTGGCGGTAAAAGCCATCGACGGCGGGCGCTTCTCGCGCTATGCCCGGGATGAGATCAAGCAGGGGATGGCGCTCGAAGTGATGGTGCCGCAGGGGCATTTTGGCTATCAGCCGCTGGCCGAACGGGAAGGCTGCTACCTGGCGATTGCCGCCGGTTCCGGCATCACCCCGATGCTGGCGATCATCTCCAGCACTCTGAAAACCGAACCGAAAAGCCAGTTCACCCTCATCTACGGCAACCGCAGCAGCCAGAGCATGATGTTCCGCCAGGCGCTGGCCGATCTGAAAGACAGCTATCCGACCCGCCTGCAGGTGGTCAACATCTTCAGCCAGGAGACCCTGGACAGCGAGCTGCTGTACGGGCGCATCGACGGCGAAAAACTGCAGGCGCTGGCGAAGCACTTAATTGACTTCAGCCAGTTTGATGAAGCCTTTATCTGCGGCCCGGCGGCGATGATGGACCAGGCGGAACAGACCCTTAAGGCGCTGGGGATGCCGGAGAAATCGCTGCATCTTGAGCGCTTCAACACGCCGGGCACAACCATTAAACGCACCCATTCGGTACAGACCGGGGGGCAAAAGGTGACGGTGCGCCAGGACGGGCGCGACCGCGAGATCACCCTCACCGCCGAAGACGAAAGCATTCTGGATGCCGCGCTGCGCCAGGGGGCGGACCTGCCTTACGCCTGTAAAGGCGGGGTCTGCGCCACCTGCAAATGCAAAGTGGTGCGCGGCAAGGTGGATATGGTGACCAACTACAGTCTGGAGCCGGATGAACTGGCGGCAGGCTACGTGCTGAGCTGCCAGGCCCTGCCGCTGACCGGCGACGTGGTGGTGGACTTTGATGCGAAGGGGATGGCATGAGCGACCTGATTGTCACCCGTCACGGTCGGGTATTGCTCCTGACCCTTAACCGCCCGGCGGCCCGTAACGCCCTGAACAATGGCCTGCTGAGCGAGCTGGCAACCGCCCTGGAAGCTGCCGCCGTAGACAGCGAGATTTCGGTGTGCGTGATTACCGGCAACGAACGCTTCTTTGCCGCCGGAGCCGATCTGAACGAGATGGCGGAAAAAGATCTGGCCGCCACCCTCAACGACATTCGCCCGCAGCTGTGGGCGCGCATCAACGCCTTCAGTAAGCCGCTGATTGCCGCCGTCAATGGCTACGCCCTGGGCGCAGGGTGCGAGCTGGCGCTGCTCTGCGATGTGGCGATTGCCGGGGAAAACGCCCGCTTCGGCCTGCCGGAAATCAACTTAGGCATTATGCCGGGCGCGGGCGGCACGCAACGGCTGATCCGCAGCGTCGGCAAATCCCTTGCCAGCAAAATGGTGCTGACCGGGGAAAGTATCACCGCCCGTCAGGCGCTGGCGGCCGGGGTGGTAAGCGATGTACATCCCGAAGACCTGACCCTCGAATATGCTCTCAAGCAGGCGGCACTGATGGCGCGTCACTCCCCGCTGGCGTTGCAGGCGGCGAAGCAGGCGTTACGCCAGTCTCAGGAGGTGGCCCTCACCGCCGGGCTGGCCCAGGAGCGTCAGCTCTTCACCCTGCTGGCGGCCACCGAGGATCGCCGGGAAGGGATCGACGCCTTCCTGCAAAAACGCACCCCTGAATTTAAAGGACGCTAACCATGGATTTTATTCTGAGTCACGTTGAGCAGGGGGTCATGACCCTAACCCTGAACCGCCCGGAGCGGCTCAACAGCTTCAATGAGGAGATGCACCAGCAGCTGGCAGCGTGCCTGACCCAGGCCGAGCGCGACGAGAGCGTGCGTTGTCTGCTGGTGACCGGTGCCGGACGCGGTTTTTGTGCCGGGCAGGATCTTAACGACCGTAACGTCGACCCGAACAGCCCGGCGCCGGATCTCGGCATGTCGGTGGAGAAATTTTACAACCCGCTGGTACGCCGTCTGGCAAAACTGCCCAAGCCGGTGATCTGCGCGGTGAACGGCGTGGCCGCCGGAGCGGGGGCGACCCTGGCGCTGGGCTGCGACATCGTTATCGCCGCCCGTTCGGTGAACTTTGTGATGGCCTTCAGCAAGCTCGGTCTGGTGCCGGATTCCGGCGGTACCTGGCTGCTGCCGCGTCTGACCGGGCGCGCCCGGGCGATGGGCCTGGCCCTGCTGGGGGAGAAGATCAGCGCTGAGCAGGCACACGCCTGGGGGATGATCTGGCAGGTCGTGGATGACGCCGAACTGACCGACACCGCCCGTCAGCTGGCCGTGCATCTCGCCACCCAGCCGACCTTTGGCCTGGGGCTGATCAAGCGGGCGATCAATGCCGCCGAAACCAATACCCTGGACGCGCAGCTGGATCTGGAGCGCGACTATCAGCGCCTGGCCGGGCGCAGCGCCGACTACCGGGAAGGGGTCAGCGCCTTCCTCAACAAACGCGCGCCGCAGTTTACGGGGAAATAAGATGACGACAATTCATACCGTGGCGGTGATTGGCAGCGGCATCATGGGAGCCGGGATCGCCGAAGTGGCGGCGAGCAACGGCCACCCGGTGCTGATCTATGACATCAACGCTGAGGCCATCTCCCGCGCCATTGACGCCATTCGCAGCCGTCTCGAATCCCGCGTGGCGCGCGGCAAGCTCGCCCCGCATGACGCCGAACAGACGCTCCAGCGCCTGGTGCCCGTTACCGACATCCACGCGCTGGCGAAGGCTGATCTGGTGATTGAAGCCGCCTCTGAGCAAATGGCCGTTAAAAAGGCGCTCTTCGCCCAACTGGCGGAGATCTGCCCGGCTAACACGCTTTTAACCAGCAACACATCCTCAATTTCTATTACCGCCATTGCCGCCGACCTGCGCCATCCTGAGCGCGTGGCGGGGCTGCACTTCTTTAACCCGGCCCCGGTGATGAAGCTGGTGGAAGTGGTAAGCGGCCTGGCGACCTCCGGGGAAGTGGTCGAACAGCTGAGCGAACTGGCGACGCGCTGGGGCAAACAGCCGGTGCGCTGCCAGTCAACGCCGGGCTTTATCGTTAACCGCGTGGCGCGTCCGTACTATGCCGAAGCCTGGCGGGCGCTGGAAGAGCAGGTTGCCGCCCCGGAAGTCATCGACGCGGCGCTGCGCGAAGGCGCAGGCTTCCCGATGGGGCCGCTGGAGCTGACCGATATGATCGGCCAGGACGTCAACTTCGCCGTGACCTGCTCAGTATTTAACGCCTTCTGGCAGGAGCGACGTTTCCTGCCGTCACTGGTGCAGCAGGAGCTGGTGCTGGGTGGGCGTCTCGGCAAGAAGAGCGGGCAGGGCGTTTACAACTGGCGTAACGAAAAGCCAGCGGTGAGCTGGCTGGCAGAGGTGAACGATAGTTACATTGTCACGCATCAGCATAAAAAAAGTGACGGCGTCACTGAAATCGACGGCGTACTGTTGATCGAAACCCGGGGTGAGACCGCCCAGGCGCTGGCGAACCGCTACGCACTGCCGGTGGTGGTGTTCGACAGACAGGAGAGCGACGTGGCGGTGATTGCCGCCGCGGCCAGCAACCCGACAGCCGCGACACGGAAAGCGGTGCGCTACTTCCAACAGCAGGGCAAGCGCGTGCTGCAGGTGGCGGATTATCCCGGCCTGCTGATCTGGCGCACGGTGGCGATGATTATCAACGAAGCCCTCGACGCCCTGCAAAAAGGGGTCGCCAGTGAAGAGGATATCGATACCGCCATGCGCCTCGGGGTGAACTACCCGCGCGGCCCGCTGGCCTGGGGAGAACAGCTTGGCTGGCAGCGTCTGCTGTGCCTGCTGGAAAACCTGCAACGCCATTACGGCGAAGAGCGTTACCGTCCTTCATCCCTGCTGCGCCAGCGCGCGCTTCTGGAGAGTAGCTATGAGTCATAACGCCTGGCGCAACGCCCGCGCCATGTATGAAAACGATGCCTGCGCCCAGGCTTATGGCATCGACATTATTGAGATGGATGAGGGCATGGCAGTACTGACCATGACCGTCACGCCGCAGATGCTCAACGGCCACAAGAGCTGTCACGGCGGACAGCTGTTTACCCTCGCCGATACCGCTTTCGCCTACGCCTGCAACAGCCAGGGGCTGGCGGCGGTGGCCTCGGGCTGCACCATCGATTTTGTCCGTCCGGCGTTTGCCCACGATAAGCTCACCGCCACGGCGCAGGTGCGCCATCAGGGGAAACAGACCGGCGTATACGACATTGAAATCGTTAATCAACAACAGAAAACGGTTGCCCTGTTCCGTGGGAAATCCCACCGCATCGGCGGCACTGTGACAGGAGAAGCATGATGCGTGACGCCTTTATCTGTGACGGGATCAGAACCCCAATCGGTCGCTATGCCGGTGCGCTGTCCGGTGTGCGCGCGGACGACCTGGGCGCCATCCCGCTGCGCGAACTGCTGGCGCGTAACCCGGGTCTGGATGCGGAGCGCATCGACGATGTGATCTTTGGCTGCGCGAACCAGGCGGGGGAAGACAACCGTAACGTGGCGCGAATGTCCCTGCTGTTAGCCGGGCTGCCGCAGACCGTCTCCGGCACTACCCTGAACCGCCTTTGCGGCTCCGGTCTGGATGCGCTGGGCTTTGCTGCCCGCGCGATTCGCGCCGGTGATGGCGACCTGATGATTGCCGGGGGGGTGGAGTCGATGTCCCGCGCGCCTTTCGTGATGGGCAAAGCGACCAGCGCCTTCCAGCGGCAGAATGAAATTTTCGATACCACTATCGGCTGGCGTTTTGTGAACCCGCTCATGGCGCAGCAATTTGGTTCTGACAGCATGCCGGAAACGGCAGAGAATGTAGCGGAATTGTTAAAGATTTCCCGTGAGGATCAGGACGCCTTCGCCCTGCGCAGCCAGCAGCGTACCGCTCAGGCCCAGGCTAACGGTATTCTGGCGCAGGAGATCGTGCCGGTCGTCATTAAAGGCAAAAAAGGGGCGGTCACCGAAGTGGTGCATGACGAGCATCTGCGCCCGGACACCACCCTCGAAATGCTGGCCGGGCTGAAAGCCCCTTTCCGGGCGGGCGGTGTGGTCACCGCCGGTAACGCTTCCGGCGTGAACGATGGCGCTGCGGCGCTAATTGTCGCCAGCGAGAAGATGGCGGCAGCCCAGGGCCTGATCCCGCGTACCCGCATCGTGGCGATGGCGACCGCTGGCGTTGAGCCGCGTCTGATGGGGCTGGGCCCGGTGCCTGCCACCCGTCGGGTGCTGGAGCGCGCCGGGCTGAGCATCAACGACATGGACGTTATCGAGCTGAACGAAGCCTTCGCCTCCCAGGCGCTGGGGGTGCTGCGTGAGCTGGGGCTGCCGGACGATGCGCCGCACGTTAACCCCAACGGCGGGGCAATTGCCTTAGGCCATCCGCTGGGTATGAGCGGGGCCCGCCTGGCGCTGGCCGCCAGCAACGAGCTGCATCGTCGTAAAGGGCGCTATGCGCTCTGTACGATGTGCATTGGTGTCGGTCAGGGCATTGCCATGATCCTTGAGCGTGTCTGAACAATTATAAAAAGCGAGTACCCTACGATGACTACGACAATGATAAATACAGCGACAACCGCAACGTCAACTGCAACCACGACGGCAACGCATCTTGACCCCATCGAAACCGCCTCCCTTGATGAGCTGCAGGCCCTGCAAACCGAGCGTATGAAGTGGACGTTAGAACACGCTTATAACAACGTCCCCATGTACAAACGCAAGTTTGATGCGGCGGGCGTGCATCCTGACGATTTCAAAGAGTTAGCGGATATCCGCAAGTTCCCGTGCACCACCAAGCAGGATCTGCGTGACAACTATCCGTTTGATACCTTTGCGGTGCCGATGGAACAGGTGGTGCGTATTCACGCCTCTTCGGGCACCACCGGTAAACCCACCGTGGTCGGCTACACGCAGAACGACATTGATAACTGGGCCAACATCGTGGCCCGCTCGCTGCGCGCCGCGGGGGGCAGCGCGAAGGACAAAATTCATGTCGCCTACGGCTATGGCCTGTTCACTGGCGGGCTGGGCGCCCACTACGGCGCCGAGCGTTTAGGCGCCACGGTGATCCCGATGTCCGGCGGACAGACCGAAAAACAGGCCCAGCTGATCCGCGATTTTCAGCCAGACATGATCATGGTGACGCCTTCTTACTGCCTCAACCTGATCGAAGAGCTTGAGCGCCAGATGGGGGGTGATGCCAGCCAGTGCTCCCTGCGCGTGGGCGTTTTTGGCGCTGAGCCCTGGACCCTGGCGATGCGCCGGGAAATTGAAAAACGCCTCGGTATTACCGCTCTGGATATCTATGGGCTCTCCGAAGTGATGGGGCCGGGGGTGGCGATGGAGTGCATCGAAACCGCCGACGGACCGACCATCTGGGAAGATCACTTCTACCCGGAGATCGTCAACCCGAACGACGGCACGCCGCTGGCCGATGGTGAGCAGGGGGAACTGCTCTTCACCACCCTCACCAAAGAGGCGCTGCCGGTGATCCGCTACCGCACCCGCGACCTGACCCGCCTGCTGCCGGGCACCGCCCGCACCATGCGCCGCATGGACAGGATCAGCGGCCGCAGCGACGATATGCTGATTATCCGCGGCGTCAACGTCTTCCCGTCCCAGCTGGAAGAGGAGATCGTCAAGTTTGAGCACCTGTCGCCGCACTACCAGCTGGAGGTGAACCGTCGGGGCCATCTTGATTCACTTTCGGTGAAGGTGGAGCTGAAAGAGAGCAGCCTGTCGCTGACCCACGAACAGCGCTGCAACGTCTGCCACCAGCTGCGCCACCGCATTAAGTCGATGGTGGGGATCTCTACCGACGTGACGATCGTCAACTGCGGCAGCATTCCGCGTTCCGAAGGCAAAGCCTGCCGCGTCTTCGATCTGCGTAAGGCCGCAGCCAACAGCTAAGGCCGTCCGCGACCCTCTGCGTATTAGGGAGGGTCGCTCTTTTAGCGCTATGCTATGATTCATCCGCGAAAATAATCACAACAGAATGAATCACATGAGTAAACTCGACGCCTTTATCCAGCACGCTGTCAGCTCCGTTCCCGTCAGCGGCACCTCGCTGATCTCCTCCCTGTACGGTGATGCCCTGTCCCATCGCGGCGGTGAAGTCTGGCTGGGAAGCCTGGCGGCCCTGCTGGAGGGGATGGGATTCGGCGAGCGCTTCGTGCGTACCGCGCTGTTCCGTCTTAATAAAGAGGGCTGGCTGGATGTGGTTCGCATCGGCAGACGCAGCTTCTACCGCCTGAGCGACAAAGGATTGCGTTTAACCCGCCGGGCCGAAACCAAAATTTATCGCGCAGAGCTACCGGCCTGGGACGGCAAATGGCTGCTGCTGCTCTCTGAAGGAATGGACAAAACCACGCTGGCGGATGTGAAAAAGCAGCTGATCTGGCAGGGCTTCGGCACCCTGGCGCCGAGCCTGATGGCCTCGCCGTCGCAACAGCTGGCAGACGTACAAACCCTGTTGCATGAAGCGGGCGTGGCGGAAAACGTCATCTGCTTTGAGGCGCATTCGCCGCTGGCGCTCTCCCGCGCCGCGCTGCGCGCCCGGGTGGAGGAGTGCTGGCAGCTCAGCGAGCAGAACCTGATGTATGAAACCTTTATCGACTCGTTCCGGCCCCTGCTGCCCCTGCTGCGGGAGGCCACGCCGGAGGAGCTGACGCCGGCGCGCTGTTTCCATATCCAGCTCTTGCTGATCCATTTTTATCGCCGGGTGGTGCTTAAGGATCCGCTCCTGCCGGAAGAGTTACTCCCGTCGCACTGGGCAGGCCAGACGGCCCGCCAGCTGTGCATTAACATTTATCAGCGCGTCGCGCCGGGTGCGCTGGCGTTTGTCAGTGAGAAAGGGGAGACCTCGGTCGGCGAACTGCCGTCGCCGGGCTCCTCCTACTGGCAGCGCTTCGGCGGCCTGACGCCCGCGTAACGGAGGTTATGTGCCTGTATATCAAATTGATGGTCTGACACCGGTTGTTCCTGAGGAGAGTTATGTCCACCCGACAGCGGTCCTGATTGGCGACGTGATCCTCGGTAAGGGCGTCTATGTGGGCCCCAACGCCAGCCTGCGTGGGGATTTTGGCCGTATCGTGGTGAAAGACGGGGCCAATATTCAGGATAACTGCATCATGCATGGCTTCCCCGAGCAGGACACGGTGGTGGAAGAAGAGGGACATATCGGGCACGGCGCCATTCTGCACGGCTGCGTGATCCGCCGCAATGCGCTGGTGGGGATGAATGCGGTGATCATGGATGGCGCCGTGATCGGCGAGAACAGCATCGTCGGCGCGGCGGCATTTGTGAAAGCGAAAGCGGAAATGCCTGCCGACCATCTGATTATCGGCAGCCCGGCGAAAGCGATCCGCGTGTTGAGCGAGCAGGAGATGGCGTGGAAAAAGCAGGGCACCCGCGAGTACCAGACGCTGGTGGAGCGCTGCAAACAGACGATGCATCAGGTGGAGCCGTTACACGAGGTGGAACCGGATCGCAAGCGGCTGGTGTTTGACGAGAATCTGCGGCCCAAGTCGGCCCGCTGAGCGGCAAACCCCTTAATCCTGCGTGAGGCCATCTTTGTGTAGATTGAAGGATGTTAAGGATTAATTTAGTGGCACCCTAAAAGCCCCGGCACGCTGTCGCTGGGGCTTTGTTTCTGCGTTTTTATTTTACCTGTCGCTGTTGGCATCCCCAATACGACCTATTAATGCGCAGCCAGTTCGTAAAAGAATGCCGGGTTCGCCTTAATCGTGGCCAGCACTTTTGCTGCCAGGCCGGTGGGGTTACGTCTTCTGGATTCCCAGCTTTTGATGGTATCCACGCTGGTGCCCAGCGCTTTTGCCATTTCTGCCTGGGAGACGTTGAGCTGCTCTCTGATCGCTTTGACATCGGCAATCTCATAGCGGGTAACTCGGGAAGGGGCTTTGGTCCCGTTTTTGATGTCAACCGCCTCTTCCAGGGACGTTTTGAGTTCGTCAAAAAAATGCATTTCACACCTCGTTTTTCAGTAAGGTTGTCAGTTTTTTTAGTTCAACCTTTTCCGCATCAGTGAGATTCTCTTTGGCGCTTTTCGGATAAGCGAGCACCAGCCAGATAATCTCCCGTGTTGCCAGAAGGTAAATTACCCTGGCGCTGCTGCTTTTACCCTGGCCACCCGTGGCCATCCTGACTTTTCGCAGCCCGCCGGTATTCTGAATAACATCACCTTTGTCCGGAAAGGCAATGAGCTCTCTTTGTAACGTCAGGAGTTCATCAGTCGCGATCTGTTTGATTTGCCGCGTAAACAGTGACGTCTCGATAAATTTTATCGCATGGCACACGATTCTCTCTCCATGTAAGGTACTATGTACACCTTAAGGTGTACATAGTACAGATCCAGAATTATTTTGCTGCCAGGGAACGCGTGAACTGAAATGCGCGCTGGCACTGGTCGGCATTGTAAGGAGCATGGCGAGAGTGTGCTGAAACGCGTGCTGACGCTACGAGGCGTCTCGTAAAATTGCAGGGTTTATCAGAAGGTAAACCCTCTCAGAGGAGAGGGTTATCAGGAAATTTATGCTTTACTTCCCGGCGGACGACGCCTCGACAGACTCTTCACGCCGGTTTTTGCCCACCGTTTCTCGCGCGTTATTCTCAATGCGATACTCAATGGTCACTCGTTCAACGCTGGTCGGCGTGACGGTAATCTCCTTTACCCTGGTCCCCGAGTCGGGCGGCAGGGTCATGATCGTCTCGCCTTCAGCAAGCCGTTTTCCGCTCTGCTTCACCTGCCACGTCAGGCGGCAATCCTCGCAGGCTGACCAGGTATCGTTGATCGCCCACAGGCGGACCGTCGCCTCGCGTCCCTGACGCCAGACGTCGGTTACGGGTTCGATGGAGGGGAGGATCGGCTGGTAGGCGCGCTTCAGGGCGTAGTAACCCGCCTTCGGTTTGCGCAGGTAATCCACCACCCCCCAGTTAATCGAGGGCCAGGTTTCGACAAACATAAAGTGGAAGAGGGCCGTCACCGGCTGATAGCGCTGTCGGCGATAGCTCTCCGCCGCCGTCGCCACCAGCTGCGCCTGATACGCCTGGGTATTGGCAATCATCTCCTGGATAGTATTGCCCCGGGGAATATTGGCGAATTTAAAGGTCTGGAAGGGCTGGAAGTTATGGTACTTCCAGTGCGTCCAGCCGGGATCGTCCGCCGCCGTACTCTTCGGCCACATCAGGCTCTCAGGGATGAAGGTTTTCAGGGTGGAGAGCCTCGGCAGCGCCTGGGCGCCAAACTCGGTGATAATCCCGGTTTTGGCGGGCGCCAGCAGATCGCGTATCGTGCCGAAGTACCAGCCCGCCCAGTAGTGCTCCTCCACGGCGGAAAAACGGTGCACGATGCGGGAGCTATCTTCCGCGAGCGTGTCGCCCACCCGTTTCGTCAGGGACTGGTTTAAGCTTTTGTTCCAGTCCGGGAAGCGTTTTTCCATCCACGGTGAGTTCCAGGGCGGCTCGTTGTGCCCGCCCCAGACGATGATGGCCGGCGAGTTACCGAACTGCTCAACCATCTGACGGGTCTGGCGAACCGCATTATCGGCAAAGGCGACGCTGTCATCATAGCCCCACTGCAGGGGCACATCCTGCCAGATCATCAGCCCCATCTCATCCGCTACATCATAGAGCGCGCGGCCTGCCACATGCCCGTGGACGCGAATGGCGTTGGCGTTCATCGCCTCCACCAGTTCGAAATCCCGGCGGTATTTTGCCCGCGTCATGGTGCCGAGCCAGGGGGAGCCAATATAGTTACTGCCCTTGATGAACAGCCGACGGTCGTTGATGAGCCAGCCTTTATTGTCCGGCTGCTCCTCCAGCTTGCGTAACCCGGTTCGGGTGAGGGCGGTATCCATCAGCCCCTGCTCATCCCGCAGCGAGGCCCGCACCCGGTAGAGGTTCGGCTTGCCGACGCCCACCGGCCACCAGAGCCTGGCGGAGCGCATTGGTAGCGAGACGTTCAGGGTGCCGGCGGTGCTGTTGAGCGTGACCGGGAAGTCCTGCTGAAAGTCCGGGCCGCTGAAATTGTCCGGCGCGGCGGAGAGGCGCAGGGTGGCGTGCCCATCCGCCAGCGCCCGGTAGCGAATCTCGGCGCGCAAGATGGGGTTTTGCAGCCCCTCGCGCCAGTCCGGGCGCAGGATCACCTCGTCAATCGTCACGCCGCGGCTCAGGTGCAGCTTCACCGGCGCCCAGATGCCGCCGGAGTTGGCATCCTGACCGTGCTCGGACCAGGCGCCGCCGGGGCGGGTGTCGTGCTGGTTAAGCACCCCTTTGACCAGGGTTTTGTGCAGCGGCCAGATGGTTTTCGGATCTTCGAACGGGCTCTCCACCCGAACGGCGAGCCGGTTATGGCGGCGCAGGGCGTCGCTTATATCCACCGGGAAGCGCTGGAAATAGCCTTCGTGGCGGGCAAGCGCCTTGCCGTTGAGCGTCACGTCGGCGAAATAATCCACGCCGTCAAACACCAGGGTAGCCATGGTATCCGGCGCGCGCTCCGGCAGGGTAAATTCGTGACGGTACCAGAGCGCGCCCTGATGATCGTATCCGGCGCTGTACCAGTTGGCGGGCACCCGGAGCGTGCGCCAGCCGCTGTCAGGGGCGCTGGCCCCGTTAAAAGTATTGTCGTTGGCATCATGCACGCGCCACTGCCCGGCCAGCGACCAGGTGACCGGCACAGGCGCCGCTTGCGCCAGCGGAAGCCAGACGACCAGCGGCAGAATAAGTTTAGGGATCATGATTTATCTCCTGCGCCCGGTGGTGCAGCCAGGCGGCACCGCGTCCGGCCTCGTTGAAGAGCTCGCCGCGCAGCGCCTTAAGCCCGGCCGGGTCCAGCGTTGTCGCCTGGCTCTCTAACTGCTGGAGCCGCTCTGCCAGTCCGGTAAAGCCGAGGGTGGCGGCTTCGCCGCGAAGCCGGTGCGCCGCCCGGCCCAGAGCCTCGCGGTCGTCACTGTCGATCGCCCGGGCTATTGTTGCTACCGCCTCGTCGAGCCCCTCGCCGAACAGATCCAGCAGCTCCTGTACCAGAGCGGGATCGTCCGCGCACTGTTTTAATAGCCGGGCTTCGTCCGGCAGCCCTTTATCACTCTGCGGGTTATGACTCTCCGGGCCGACGCGCGCAATCTCTTGCTGCAATGCCTCCTGGCTCACCGGCTTGGCAATATAGCCGTCGAACCCCATCGCCAGGCAGCGTTCTTTATCTCCCTGCATGGCGTGGGCGGTCATGGCGATGGCGGGCTGGTGGGCGCCCCCCCTGGCCTGCGTCTCTTCCCGCAGCAGGCGGATAGCGGTTTCGCCGTCCATCTCCGGCATTTGCAGGTCGATCAGCAGAATGTCCCAGGCGTGTTCCCGCCAGCGCTCCAGCGCCTCGCGCCCGTTATTTACCACTTCGCACCGGTGGCCGAGCCGCTCCAGCAGGCGCCGGGCGACTTTCTGGTTCACCAGATTATCCTCGGCCAGCAGAATGCGTAGCCCGGCCTGCGGCACGGCGGGCGCCGCTACGGGGGCCGGGGTCAGGACTGGGGCAGGTTCAAGCACGCTGGCAATCACCTGATGCAGCTCGCGCTGGGCAATGGGCTTATGCAGATAGTGGGCAATGCCGATGCGCTTAAGCATGTTGGCGTCAAAATGGCGGCTCATGGAGCTGAGCATAATGATATGGCTTTGTTCGGTCTGGGGCAGCACGGAGAGTTCGAGCGCCAGCGAAACGCCGTCCATATCCGGCATTTGCGCGTCCAGCAGGATCAGCGCCCAGCGCCTCTCTTCGGCTGCGCGCCGCAGCGCCTCGGCGGCGTTATTAACGCAGGTTGGCGCCAGCCCCATCTGGTGAAGCATGGTATCAAGCAGGCGCAGGTTGGTGCTGTTGTCATCCACCACCAGCACCCGTTCGCCATTGAAGCGCCCCACAGGCGCGGCGGCCTGCTGGCTCTCCAGCGGCAGGGTGAAAGCAAATTCGCTCCCCACGCCGGGCTGGCTCTCAACCGTCAGCTCCCCACCCATCAGGCTCACCAGCCGGGCCGAGATGGTCAGCCCCAGTCCGGTGCCGCCGTAACGGCGGGTGGTGGAGCTGTCGGCCTGGCTGAAGGCCTCGAAGATCGCTTTTTGCTTATCCGCCGGAATGCCGATGCCGCTGTCGCGGATGCGAAAACGCCACCGACCTTCATCGTCAGCGGGCGCTATCGCCAGCAGCACTTCACCCTGGTGGGTAAACTTAAGGGCGTTGCCCAGCAGGTTGGTAAGGATCTGGCGCAGCCGGGGACCGTCCGCTACCAGCACCTCCGGCAGCTCGGGGGCAATATCCACCAGCAGCTCAATGCCTTTTTCGCTGGCGGCGGGCATGTGGGGGCGGATCAGCGACTGAATAAAGGGGCGGATCTCCAGCGGCTCCACATCCACCGACATCTTGCCCGACTCGATGCGGGAGAAGTCGAGAATGTCATTGATAATATGCAGTAGCGACTGGGCCGAACTCATGACCAGCGAAAGATACTCCCGCTGCTCCGGGTTAAGAGGGGTGTCCAGACAGAGCTGGGTCATGCCCAGAATGCCGTTCATCGGGGTGCGAATTTCGTGGCTCATGTTGGCGAGGAAGGCGCTCTTCGCCTCGTTAGCCTCCCGGGCCACCTTCGCCGCCTCTATGGCCAGCAGTTCCGCCTCTTTACGACGGGTAATATCCTGCAGGGTGCCGATCACCCGCTCGGCCTGCTGCTGCATGTTGAGAGTCACCACCTGGCCCGAAATCAACATCCAGCGCCAGCCCCGGGCGGCGTGCTGGACGCGAATTTCGCATTCGAATACCGGCATATGCGCCTGGCGAGAGGCGATCATCGCCTGGCGCAGGGTGGCGCGATCCTCCTCGTGCACCAGGTTAAGCAAAAAGCGCAGCGGATAGAGCAACTGCGTGCGCGACTCGCCCACCATCGCCAGCAGGGTATCGTTCACCTGCAGGCTGTCGTGGGAGACCTGCCAGTCCCAGATGCCGATCTGGATCGACTCCGCGGTAAGTAAAAAATCGTCGTGCAGCTGGTGGCGCGAGCGCTGGGCCTCATCCAGCTCGGTGATGTCCGTATGCAGGCTGATAATGCCGCCGTCCGCCAGCCGCTGATGCTGGACGTAGAGCCGCCGCTGACCCGACTGCCGCACTTCGCGATGACTCGGCTGACGGCAGTTGCGGATAATCGCTTCGCGCAGGGTCTGGCGGCGGCCAGGATCGATGTTATAGCCCGCATCGATAAATTTTTCCGCCAGGCTCTCCAGGGTGGCGCCGACGGCCAGCCAGGGGGTGATGACCGGGTAAAAGCGCGTCACCGGGTCGTTCCAGGCCAGCAGGCGCTCCGCCGGATCGTAGATCATTACCCCCATGGGCAGCGCGTTAAGATCGAAACAGGATCGCTCTTGCATGGTTATTCGCCTCCCGCCTGATAGTGCAGCTCCGCCTGGCGACGCAGGTACTCCAGCCCGGGCGCGATCGCCATCGCCCAGGCGGTGAGGATCTCCTCGTCGCAGAGGGGATCGCAGGCGCGAACGGTTCTGAGCATCGCTTCCCGCCAGAGGGCGAAAAACCGCGGCGGCAGGCGCAGCCCTTCATGGCTCTGCTCTCGCGCCAGCCGCTCCAGAAAGTCCGGCACGAAGAGCGCACCATCGACGGCCAGCATGGCGAAAAAGCTCTTAAAGAGCATCTGCTGGCCCTCCGCCTCCGGATGCCGGGCGAAGTGCTGCTCCGTTTCAGGAGACATATGGATAAATGTCTCCCGGAAGGCCTCAAAAAAGCGCTTTTTGTCGTTCTCCGGCAAGACGCGATTCAGGCTTGCCTCAAAGAGATCGCGATAAAACTTCATGGTGCACCCCTCGTGGCCCGTTCGCCGGGCAGACAGAGGCCGGGCGGGTTAAATTCATCCGTCGTGCGGCGGGAGAAATAGCTGTTCTCATCCGTAAGGCCGTTTTCAAACAGCGGCCCGGCGTTGTGTTTGTAATAGAGGGCTTCCAGCACCATGGCGTTGGTGGAGAGGGTCAGGGTCGGGTTGATATCGCCGGTCGCCTCAACACGTCCCTCAAACCAGCCCTGCTGCGGGTTGTTGAGATGGCGGGTGACCGCCATCAGAGCATCGGTATAGTCGTTTTCCCACAGCGCCCAGAGCAGGAAGACCGCTTTGGTAGAGACCTGCGCCAGCCGGGGGTAGTATTTGCCGTCGTCCCCCAGGGTGTTCCAGGCATAGCCGTTTCCCCAGACGGTGTCCTCAACGTGCCAGGGCGCCTGGGAGAGATAAAAATCGGCCCGCGCGGTGAGCACTTTGTCCTGCTCCCAGCGCGATTTCTGAGAGAGCCATATCCCTTCTGCCCGGGTGCGCAGCGCTTTTTGCACATCGGACGTTACGCCGGGCGGCTGCCAGCCGAACTCCACTCCCGGCAGCATCGCGGGGAGGGTGGTCAGCAGCGAGGGTTGCCAGGTGGTGCGCGGATCCCGGGCATCTACGGCGAGGCTGCGCTGAAAGAGGATCACATTACGCGAAGGGGGAGTGAACGCCTTTCCTGCCGGGAATCCCCACAGGCGAAACGCGCTGGCGGCGTACTCACTCTCACCCAGACGCAGCTCCTCGCGCAGCACCGGCTGGCCGTTCTGAACGGAGGCGGACCACAGTTCCCCCTCGTTATCCATCACCCGGCAGAAGTTCCAGCGCAGAATGATCTTATCCAGATACTCGCGATACTGGGGGGCGCGTTCGGCAGTAAGCCGCAGGGCCAGCATCAGTCGGGCCATATCCTTTGCCGACCAGCCGCTCTTTGCCGGTTTACCGGTAAAGTCGATGGGGGTCGCCGTCCGGCTGGAGTAAAGCCTGCCCGGGGTGCGGGTTTCGGTCAGGCTCAGCCGGTTAAGCGTGCCGAGCAGGCGCGTCAGGCGGGCGTCAAACTCAGGCTCCTGCACCAGCCCCAGATCCCGGGCGGCGAGCAGGGCGACGAGGGTGTCGCCCATTTGCCAGAGGGTGACCCGCGGCTGTTTGTCGCTGCCGTTCACCAGCCCGGTCTGCGGCTGGGTGTTATTTTCGAAATAGCGCCAGGCGATGCGGGCCCACGCCTGCTCCTGCGGCGTCAGGCTGTCGATGCGCGCGGTGGTGTGCCAGCCGCCCTTCGTCAGCCAGCGCCACCCTGCGCCCTCCCGGCTGAAGAGGGCGAGGGCAATAAGCAGCAGGAGGAGGGCGACCGCCAGCCAGCGGGCTACGGTTTTAAGCATTGCGCGGTCACCGGCGGCAGTTTGACAGGCTCGTCTGTACTACAGGCGGCGCACTGGCAGGCCTGGCAGGCGGGTTTCGTGCGCTGGGTGGTCCCGGTCTGTTCACACCAGCTCTTAACCGCCGGGGTGCTGCTCAGGAAGGGGCGGTTGCGCGGGGTATTATTGGGCTCGAAAAGATCCACCAGCTTTTTGTCCCAGAGCGAAGGGGCGAAATCGCGGTTTTTCGGGTTGTCGGTATTAAACCGCAGCAGCTTGCCCTCTTTCTTGAACAGCAGCGCCTCCAGCATGATGCCGTTGTTATTGGCGGTGAACTCTTTAATCGGGCCGTCGCCGTTTTCGTAAAGCCCCTCGTAGTAGCCTTTGCCCTCTTCGTTGGCGTTTTCAATGGTGTCCAGCAGGCGGTCGGTGTAGGGCGAGTTCCAGAGTACCCACATCCCCAGCGCCGCCTTCAGGGATACGGCGGCGGTGTTGGGGACATACTGGCCTTTGTCGGTGATGGTGTTCCAGTTAAAGCCGTCGCTAAAGACGGTGTCATACACAAAGTAGGGCGACTTATCCAGCTGGTGCTCGGAGCGGGCGGACAGTATCCCGGTAATCGCGTAGCGGTTCTCCTGAGCCTGATAGACCCGGTCGGCAAAGTTTTTCATCCACGGATGGGAGTAGTCGCGCGGGCTGTTATTCCGGTCCAGCGGATTGTCATACCCAAACTCCATGCCGTACAGCACGTAGGATTCGGTCACCACGTAGTTATGCTGGCTGGTTTGACGCGGATCGCGCGAGTCGTAGGGCACCAGCACGCAGTAGATCTCCGCCAGCTCGTAAGGCTGCGGGCGGCTGGCCTGACAGGTGCTAAACCCCCAGAGCTGGAAACCTGCCGCGCCATACTCTTCATAGCCCAGCCGTCCTTCCTGCACATATTTCGGCTGGCCGTTCTCCAGGTAGGCGCCGTACATCATGCCGCAAGGATCGATAACGTGGCTGAAGTCCCACCCCAGCACCACGTTATCGATGCTGTTGGCATACTCCGGGTAACGCTCTTTGATCACTTTTAGCCAGATCAGCATCCTGCCGATATCCAGCGCCGAGAAGCCAATCTCCCCCGGTTTATTCTGGTAGTTCACCTTCTGGCCGGTAATGGTGTTGTAGGCCTTGTTAGGCAGCTCGTTGCGGAAAAGATCCAGCTTGTTCAGGGTGGCGAGCAATTTCAGCATCCGGCGGTCAAACTCGGCTTTATCAATGATCCCCAGCTCCCGCGCCGCCGTCATGGCGGCCATATAGGAGGCGCTGTCCCACATAGTGGTGGAGGGGTATTTATTTACCGCATTGACCAGCCCGGTGGTGGGCTGGAAGTTGGCGACAAAATATTGCCAGGCGTTTTTGGCGATAGCCATCTCCCTGGGAGTTAGCTCGCCGCTGCGTGGTTCGTACTCCGAGGCCGGCAGCCCGCTGGCGGCCTGTGCAGCGGAAAGCGTGAGCCAGCACGCCATAAGCCCGGCCAGAAGAGGAAAAAAGAGGAGAAATTTCAGCTTCATGGCGTAGCTCCTGCTGAAGAAGTAGGGGAAGTCGTCAGGCTCAGACAGGCCAGACAGAGCATCTGGCCGTGGGCAATATAGGCCAGGCTTTCGAGCACGATGGCGTTGGTATCAGCGTCAATCACGTCATTCACGCTGCTGTTCAGGTTAAGTCCGCGCTGCCACCCCTTGCCGGGCACCTGCAGCGTCTGAACCTGCTGGCGCAGCGCTTCGCTCCAGCCGTTGCGGAACAGAGCGTACCAGGCGAAGGCGGAGCGGGTGGAGGTGATCGCGGTCTGTTCCGGGGTGGCATCGCGCAGGGCGCTGGTTTGCAGCGGCTGGCGATCGGGCAGATCGTTTACGTAGTCCGGCGCGGGCTCAGCGTAGTCGGTGCTGATGGGCGGCTTGCTCACCCGCAGCCCGTGACGGCGCTGCTGGATCTGCATAATGCGCCAGGCGATCTCCGCGCTCTGGGCGTCGAAGCCCAGCTCAAGGCCGGTTAACAGGTAGGGGAGGCTGATAAGCGATGGCTGTCGGCCCCAGGGGGTACGTAGCCCCTCGTCGGGCACCATAATGCCGTCGATATCGATCATCTGCTGCCCCTCCGGCGGGTTGGTCACCGCCAGCCCCGCCGCGCTGTCGATCAGCCGAAGCGTATGGCTGGCATACAGACGATAACCGAAGCTGTTTCTGGGCTCGTCCGCCGCCAGTGCCCAGTGGTGGAGCGGCGCTGCGGCCTGGGTCGCGGGATTACTGGCGATCAGGGCTCCGACCTTCCACTGGTTAAAGAGGTCGCGCACGGCGGCGGCGTGCTGGGGATAGCGCCACAGCAGGGTTTGCAGGGCATTGAGCAGGCGGCCCATGCCGATAGCGGAAGAGTCTGGCTTGCCCAGCATTTGCAGCGTGTCCGCATGATAATAAGCGGCGGGTAGCCCTTCGGGATTTAGCGGGAGCTGCCCCAGCGTAAACAGCGCCGCGGTGATGCGTTCATCAAACTCGCCGGTGGTCAGGATATTGAGCTGTTTTGCCGCCGCCACGGCAAAAAGATAGCTGCCGATGCTCCACAGGCTGAACCAGGGCTCGCCATCGTGGGCGTTGGCCAGGCCGTTCGGCTGGGTATTGTTGACATAATATTGCCAGGCTACCCGGGCCCAGATCGCCTCATCGAAGGTGAGTTCACGCGTGGCGGGCAGGGGTGGGAAATCTTTACTCAGGGTCATGCCCGCGCTGCTCTCCACGCGCGAAGGCATCTGTTTCTCCACCCAGACGACGATGGCGAAGCCCAGCAGGAAACCGATCAGAATAGTGAGGTAGCTGCGGGCCGACAGCAGCGCATCGCGTTTTCTCATTGGCTCGCCTCCTCTTCGGCCGGGGTCCAGACGGCGGCCAGAATCAGCGGCAGCATGGCGGCAATATTCACCGCACCCCAGAAAATATTGATGACGTAGCCGGAAGGGTCGTCAACCTGGCCACGGGCTACCTGTATTCCGCCCCAGATGAGGCCCGCCAGGGTGAGCACGACGATAGCGATCTGCGGCTTCACCAGGTAGAGAAAACGCCCTGTCTGCCGCTCTTTGGGGGTGACGTGAAATTTTATCTGCTCGCCGCGCAGCACCGTATCGAGCGCCCGCAGATTCATGGAGAAAAACGAGAGATACGATGCCCTGCCATCCCAGGCTGATATGCCCCAGGTGCCGAACATAAACGCCAGCTCGGAGACGATGAAAAAGGGCAAAAAGTGGAGATAAAAGGGCTCAGACCAGGCCGACACCGGGGGAATACCGGTAAAGAGATAGATAATCGGCGAGATCAGGAAAATGGTATTCCATACGCAGGCCATGTAGGACCAGAAGGTGGTGGCATACATCAGCGTTTGCGGCAGGGAGAGCTTAAAGCGGCGGCGGCTGAAGATATTGTCGTGGAACAGAATATCCAGCGAGCCGGCGGCATATTTAAAACGCTGGATCATCCAGGTCAGCATATCCTGCGGGGAGAGCATCTTGGATTCAATGCGCGGGTGCATGACCGAGCGCCAGCGGCGCGCAGCATCGCCGTGCAGCAGGATAGAGGTGTAAATATCCTCGGAAACGTGGAATTTATAAGGGGTCAGCTCTGTATCGAAGGCTACATGAGGACGCATGGCCTCCTGCAGGGTTTCGCGCATCGCCGGATCGCGTATGTCCCGGGTATGGCGGTCGATCTCCTCTTCGACGGTCCAGACGTAGCTGCGCAGCGCCGCCTGCATCACCGCCTCGCGTCGATGCACCGAGGCCGCGCCGCAGCAGAAGGCGGCATTAGCCCAGTTGCGGCGGCGTAAAATCACGTCGTAGAACATGCGCGGATCGTTGAAAAAGGGATCCCGGCCAAGGGTCACCGGGCCGATAAATTTCTGGGCGAGCCAGCCCAGGCCGTATCCCGCTTTACCCGCCCTGCGCCCGAGCCAGTCCGCCAGATTCTCCCCTTCCGGCAGGTCAAAGAACCACTGGGGCGTCTGCACCCAGGCGACGTCCGGATCGCGGAAATAACCCAGCGTATGGCTGAGCAGCGTGGGGAAAACGCGGGTATCGGCGTCGCAGATGATCAGGAAATCGCCGTCGGTCTGCTCAAGTCCGTTACGCAGGTTGCCCGCCTTAAAGCCGATATTGGTCTGGCGGGTAATGTAGTTAGCGCCTTCCTCTTCGCATACGGCTTTCATCTCCGGACGCCGGCCATCATCCAGCACATGTACCTTGTAATCCAGCGGTACAGGGTAGGCCATTTTCATGGCGTCGCGGATGGAGAGCCGCACCAGCTCCACATCTTCGGAGTAGGTGGCGATAAAGAGATCGACCTTTATCGGCCTGGTCTCCTCGGCATCTTCCGGCCGCAGGCAGTCGTTGATCTCAGACGGCGGGGGCGTTTGCGGCGGATCCTCTTCCTTCCACAAGTTAATGGTGAACAGCACCGTGCCGATCCAGGCCAGGGTTTCCGCCAGCACCAGCGGAATGGCGTACCAGAGCGCGTCGGTATTTAATGAGGCCGTCCAGCGCCAGTAAATATAGTTGGCGCCAAGAATAAGTGCGGCCACCGCTAATACCTGCCAGGTCATCATGACCCAGCGCGGCGTTTTAAGCGGTTCAGGCGGACGACGATGTTCAAAACGGGAAAAATAAAAATCCATAGCGAAGGATATCCTGATTCCACGATGACAATAAATTAAAAGCCTGTTACCGACAGGGAGAACGCCACGGAAATAACGCTCACAAAAACATAATTTAAGGTAAGTGTAGAACGCGGATAAAAATATTCCAGCAGGTTAAATTGCAACAGTTTAGGGGCGCTTAAATAAAAGTTAATTATTAATAAGGTTTTACCCTGTGTACCGCAATAATTGCCAGATGAAGGCATTTACGCTATCTAAATTATTAGCACGATGCTTTTTCAGGATCATTAACAGGACTCCCTATGAGCCAGATTGCGCCTGCAATACCGCAAGAAGAAAACATAAAATCAAGAACATGGCGTTATTCTCTTGCCGGGAATCGCGATCTGCGTATTGATTTTATGCGCGGAATTGCGCTGGTAATGATGGTGGTGGCGCATACAGAAGTGATGTCGATATTTAATATATTTACCTGGGAGCGTTTTGGTCTGACGACCGGTGCGGAAGGATTTGTCATTCTTTCCGGATTTATGCTGGGGATGTTAAATCGTGCCAGATTACAAAAAGCTGTCTTGCTCACTATTTCCTGGGAGCTTTACCTCAGAGCGTGGAAAATATATCGGGTAAATATTATTATCATTTTATCTTTTCTGTTGCTGGGGTATTTGCCTTTTATAAACGTTTTTGAAGTGACCCATTTTACCGACCGTTTTTCGGGCACTACCTGGTCCCTTTATCCGGTGACGCCGCAGATAAAAGAGACCTGGTTTAACATTGTTCTCTATCTGCAAATTGGCCCTCACCAGACGCAAATTTTAGGGCTCTATATCTTTTTCCTGCTGTTAAGCCCCCTGTTTTTAGGTATGTTGCAAAGGGATAAGGTGTACTGGCTACTGGGCCTTTCGCTGCTGGTTTACTGCTGCTGGCAGCGCTGGCCGGTACGGATAACCCCGTCGCAGTTTGAGTTCGCCTTTCCGCTGCTGGCGTGGCAGTTTATTTTTGTGCTGGGGATGAGTTGCGGCTGGTATAAAGAGGAGTTGCTCTCTTTCGCTCGCACTCCCGCCGGCAAAGTGGTGGTCGCGGCGCTGGTGGTGGTTGCGCTGGTCCTCGGCTTTGTCGCCCAGAATCATACCAACCCCTTTATGCCGCCCGCGCTCCTGATGCATACCCTCCCCGCGGCGGACTTTAACGCTTTTTACCATACCTGGGCGGCAAAAAACGGTCTGGGCCCGGTGAGGGTGCTGAACGATATCTGCCTGATGGTAACGGTCTATCTCCTCCTGACCTGGTGCTGGCAACCTCTTCACCGGCTGGCGGGCTGGTTTCTTATCCCGCTCGGCCAGCGCTCGCTTTATACCTTTATTTTGCACGTCTACGTCGTGCTCGCGGTAAGCCAGTTTGTGACCTTCGATCTGTGGCGTCAGGAGTGGATAGTGAACACCGTTGTACATGCAGCGGCGCTTGGTGTGCTGTGGCTACTGGCGAAATATAACGTCGCCGCACGCTGGATACCTAACTAAGGAAGGGGAGATGCGGGAGAGATATTTGCTGGCCTGCGCACTCTTGTGCATTGCCACCGGCGCAGAGGCGGCGCCGAAGGAGGATGCCGGGACACTGCGCGACAACAACGGCGAGCCGGTGCAGGCGGGGGTATTTACCAGCCGCTGGGGGCGGCTTTTCTCTGGCAATGAGGATGTTTTTTCCGGCGCGCTGAGCTTTAGCTCGGGCCTGAAAGAGCAGTGGATGACTATCCCCAACAGCTCAGACAGCGCGGAGCAGAAGCGAAAATATAACCAGACGCTGAACCTGAGCCTGCAATATTCCCCCTACAGCTACTGGTTTGCCAACGTCACGTCGCGTCTACCGGTCACCGACACCAGCCGCTACACCGCTGACTTCCGCTACAGCTTTGGCTACGACGACTGGCACGCGAATACCCTTAGCCTGGTGTACAGCAACTACGGGGATAACCGCTTCTGGACCTCGGGCAGCGGTCGTCACACTTACTTCGAGCAGGGGGCGGTAACCCTGGCCTACAAATTCTCGCTGCCGAAACCGGTGGAGAATACGCTGTTGATCAACAAAGGAGACGCCATTATCTGCCAGGTGGGCTACAGCTGGGTGCCGCGCTATTACGATCTGGAGAGCAACGATATCCGCAAAAACAAAAACGTGATGCTGGGCGGATGCGGTTACACCTTCAAACAACATTTCTTTGTGCGCGCCACGGCGTTCTGGTTCCCGGACAGCAGCCAGCAGCAGCCCTGGAACGGCGATTACAGCTACAGCTTCGGCTATGCGGGCTATACGCCAGGCTCATTCTCCGTTCAGTATGCCAACTATTCCGGCACCCGTTATCCCGGCCACCAGAGCGGCAACGGAAAGTTTCGTGAAGGAACGGTTAGCCTTATCTGGTTCTTACCGCTTTAGGGGGCGAGAGAGTGACGCAGCATGTACTGATTGTGGAAGATTCACGGCTCTATCGGCGGCTGTTGAGCGGGATGCTGGCGCAGTGGGGCTATAAGGTCAGCGAGGCGGAAAACGGCCTCGCCGCGCTGCAGATCCTCGAAAGCCGGCCGGTCAGCCTGGTCATCAGCGACTGGGAAATGCCGGAGATGGACGGCCTGACGCTGTGCCGGGAGATCCGCAGCCGCCAGATTGGTCACTATATCTATGTCATTCTGCTTACCGCCCGTGAAAATCCAGACGATCTGACGCTGGGTTTTGACGCCGGCGCGGATGACTTTCTCAGCAAGCCTGTCGAGCAGAGCGAACTGCGGGCGCGGCTGCATGCGGGGGCGCGTATTCTCTCCCTGGAGGCGACCCTCGCCGCCCGCAACGCCCGCCTTAGTGAGGCCCTACGCCAGATTGAACAAGATCTCGAGGTGGCGGCGCGTATCCAGCAGTCGGTGCTGCCCGCGCACCAGCAGCGCTACCGGGACTACTTTTCCGACTGGCTCTTTCTGCCCTCGGCCTGGGTTTCCGGGGATATCTTTAACGTCTTCCCGCTGGATAACCATCTGGGCTTTTACTGCGTGGACGTCTCCGGCCACGGCGTGGGGGCGGCAATGATGTCCCTTGCGGTGGCCCGCCAGTTTTTGCACGGCAGGGCGGTAGAGCGCTTTCTCTTTACTGCCGACGACGAGGTGGCGTCCCCCGCCGAGGTGGTGCGCATCCTCAACGGCCGTTTTTGCAGCGATGAGGTAGAGATAGTCAGCTATTTCACCATGATTTACGGCGTCATCGATCTTGACACCGGCGAGGGGAAACTGTGCCAGGCCGGTCACCCGACCCCCTTTATCGTCAGCCCGGACGGTGAGGTCAGAGCCGTTGGCAGCGGCGGAGCACCGGTGGGACTGATGCCGGATCTCAGCTGGACGGATGTCGACTTCACGCTGGCGGCTGGCGAGCGGCTCTGCCTGTTCAGCGACGGCATTACCGAATGTGAAAACCTCGCCGGGGAACAGTTTGGCCCGCAGCGGCTGCAGGAGGCGCTGCGGCACGGGGCCGCCCTCGGACTGAACGATCTCCTGGCGCAGTTTGCCCGGCACCTTATTCACTGGCGCAGCGGGGAAAACCAGGAGCAGCCAACGATGGCCGATGATGTTTCACTCTTAGTGATTGAGCGTAAAGGAGAAGAGCAATGAATATTGATACAGAGCGGCAGCCCGATGTGAACATTATGACCCCGGCGGTGCGTCGGCTGGATGCCTCGGTGGCGGGGGCGTTTAAGGAGGCGATTACCCGCGAGATCGGTGAAGATCGCAAAGCCCTGATCGTCGACTTCAGCAAAATCGATTTTATCGACAGTAGCGGTCTGGGAACCCTGGTTTCCCTGCTGAAAATGATGAACGGTAAAGGCGATATGGTGCTCTGCGCGCTGAACCCCGGCATCCGCAACATGTTTAGCCTGACCCGGATGGATCGCATTTTCCGCATCTGCCCGGACCGCGCCGCAGCGCTGGCGCAGCTGAATCAATAATATGGCCGTGTCTCACGAGATTGCGCTTCCGGCCGCGTTAAGCTCGCTCTCGCCGCTGGCGGAGTGGCTGGCGCAGCAGATGGCCTCGCTGCCCGTGGACGAAACCTGGCGCTTTGCGCTGGATCTCGCCGCCTGCGAGACGGCGACCAATATCATCCGCTATGCGCTGCACGAAGATCAACGCCAGCTTTTTAACGTGACGTTTATCGCCGCCGACGCTGGCGTGACCCTGCGCTTTACCGATGCAGGGACGCCTTTTCCCGCTGAACGCCTGGCTGCGGCGCGTGATGAGGCGTTTGATGACGACACGCTGCTCGCAGAAAGTGGCCGGGGGCTCAGACTGATCCTGCTGTCGGTAGACAGTTTTGACCTCGAACGCCGGGACGGAAAGAATATTGCGGTGCTGGAAAAAGGGTGGTGAGGGCTGAAAAGCAAAACCTCCCACCGGGCGGTGAGAGGGGCAAACTTACGCGATCGCCGGGCTGGCTATAGCGGCTTTGGCGTTTTCGTTAACTTTGTACATGTATGTGGTCGAATCCAGGGTGTTTTCAACCGACTGCGCATAAAACGGAATCGACCCCGCGGTCTGCCAGCCAAGCGAGCGGTAGAGGTCGCTGGCCACGTCACCACTGCGTGTATCCAGCACCAGCAAAACGAGTCCCTTTTCCCAGGCCAACTGTTCTGCCTGCATCATCAGCGCGCTTGCAATTCCCTGGCGACGTGCTTGAGGGTGAACCAGCAGCTTGGTAATTTCTGCCCGGTGGCGGCCATTAGGCGTGGCGCAATAGTTAACCATGACGGTACCGGCTGCCGTGCCGTTATCCAGGGCGATGAAAAGATCGCAATCGCGGCGCGCAAGGCTATCTATGTTTTCCTGCCAGAAACGATCGATGGCAGGACGGTCGGTGGGATCGATAAAACCGACACTCGCGCCATCTTTTACGCACGCCTGCAAAACATCACCTAATTCTGAGAAGCGTTGACGTGCCTCGTCAGCAGTAAGACATTTATATTCAATCATGATTTACATACCACCAGAATATAGTGGGCGCCGAGAGTTTCATGTGCCCTGAATGATGAGGTTCCCGATAAATGAAAACGTAAACTGTCACCTTTTTTCAGATGCCATGTTTCCGCGTTCATGGTAATAATCAACTCCCCTGCATGTAACCAGATATATTGCTCCAGCCCCTGAACCGGCGGCTGAAGATATTCAATATAAGCACCCGGACGTAATTTCCCGTCAATCATTTCGCAGCGGAAGGCGTTAGACGGCGGTATTAACAGGCGTCGCTCAAACCCGCTGAGCTCATCATGCCACAGGCGCTGCTCCCCGGCCCGGAACAGGTTATCGGCGACCTGCTCAACCTCGCTGATCAGCCGGGACATGGTCATACCGTATACGCTACAAAGCTGGTTGAGCACTTCCGCGGTGGGGCTGACTTCACCCCGTTCAATGCGTGACAGTGAGGCTCTGCTTATCCCCGACGCCGCAGAGAGGTCCTCCAGCGAACGGTTATGCTGTAGGCGTAGCGCGGCCAGACGTGCCGCCAGCTTTTCCCTGTAGTCCTGATTGTTCATACTGGCTTCCCGTATGTGAGACAAAATTCTCTAATGAGAGATAATACTTCACCCTGAACGCGAGTCAAGCACCACTGAAAAAATCCTGCAAAAGAAAAATTCACAATTTCAAGATCAAAAAACCTATTAAATTTTTGTTAAATTTTTATTGCGCCTGCGGGTAATTGAATTTATTACTAGTTAGCCAGCTATATTTCGTGGCCAACAGAACAATTAAAAATAACCAACAGGACAACCTATGACAACCAAACCCGCCGCTGAAATCTGCGCGGCACCGGGGCTTTTTCAGACGCTAAAAACATTTCCTGCAACCGTACACGCGCTGCTCTTTTTTACCTTCGTTATACGGTTTAGCTATTTTATGGCATGGCCCTTTATCGCCGTCATCATGACCCAGAATTACCATATGTCTCCCATCGCCATTGGCGTGGCGATGACCAGCAGCGCCCTGATCTCGGTGGTGCTCGGCATGTACGGCGGGCAGATTTCGGACCGCATGGGGCGGCGGGTGATCCTTCTGTTGGGGTGCGGGTTCTCCGCCGTGGGCTATATCACGCTGGCGCAGGCGAGCGGGATGGGGCTGTTTATCACCGGACTGATGATCATCGGGGTCTGTTTTGCCTGGGTCGATCCCCCGGTGCGCGCGCTGATGAGCGATCTGCTGGGCGATCGCCGTCGCCGGGCGCTGGCCCTGCAAATGCGCTACTACCTGATCAACGTCGCGGCGGTGTTTGGCCCGCTGGTGGGTCTGGTCTTTGGCCTGACATCCCAGAAGGGGACATTCCTGATCACGGGCTTAACCTATCTGCCATTTTTCGTCTATGTACTGCTGTTTATCCCGGCAGGGAAACTGGTGGGCGAGCCGCAGTCTGGCAGCGCGCCGGCCATCAGGCTGCATCAGATGATGGGGATTATCGCCAAAGACCGAATTTATGTTGCGGCGCTGCTGTGTAGCATCTTGTGCAGTATCGTTTTTATCCATTATGAAGCCGTCCTGCCGCAGTATCTGATGCTACTGGATGGCAACGGGGCGGTGAAGCTCATCACCCTGATCCTGGTCACCAATGCCTGCACCGTGCTGGTGTTTCAGAGCTTGATTGTGCGGTTTATGGCGCAGATTAACCTGCCGAAACGGATACTTCTGGGCGGCGTCATTTTCGCCTTATCGCAGCTCTGCTTTTTTGCCACCCGTTCAACGGAGGTGTGGATCTGGCTGACCTTTACCGCCGTCTTCAGTATGGGGGAGGCGATTCTGATGCCAAACCTGAATATTTTGCTCGATCAGCTCGCGCCGGCGGAGCACCGGGGTGCCTATCTGGGGGCTTCAACGTTATCGACGCTGGGGGTTGCGGTCGGGCCGTTAATCGGCGGGGTGATGCTCGCCATGACCGGGGCGGGGGTCTTTATCTGCACGGCCTTGCTCAGCCTGCTGCTGTGCGCGATTATTTATCTCAGCCGGGCACGGATGCTGGCTCGTTTGCAGGAGACATAAAAGCGCCGGGGAGTGATGCGTGCACCACTCCCCGGCGAGATTTCAGCGTTGGATCTTACGCCGCGACCAGGCTGTCGATAGCCGCTTTCGCGTCGTTCTGCGCTTTGGCCGCCACTTCCGGACCGTAAGCGATACCTTCAGCAAAGACGAAGTTCACGTCGGTGATGCCGATGAAGCCCAGGAACAGGGTCAGATACGGCGCTACCAGGTCAGTTGGGGTATCTTTGTGAATACCGCCACGGCTTGAAAGCACAATCGCACGTTTACCGGTAACCAGACCTTCTGGTCCTTTCTCGGTGTAGCGGAAGGTGACGCCCGCACGCGCTACCAGGTCGAAGTAGTTCTTCAGCTGGGTCGGGATGTTGAAGTTATACATCGGCGCGTTAATCACGATCACTTCGTGGGCTTTCAGCTCGGCAATCAGCTCATCGGAGAGCGCCAGCGCTTCCTGCTGACGTGGCGTCAGTGGCGCATCGCTCGGACGCAGGGCACCCACCAGCTCACCATCCAGTACCGGAACAGGCTGAGCGGCCAGATCGCGGACGGTGATTTCGTCACCGCTGTGCTGTTCACGCCACTGTTCAACGAAATAATCAGACAGCTGACCAGACTGAGAGTACCCTGCCAGAATACTGGATTTAAGAACTAATACTTTGCTCATGGGTGATTCCTTTGTTGTATTTGATGAGGGGGTTGCCCCGTTGCTTGCTGACACTCTATTCACAATCCTGTCGCAGGGATAGCGCAATATATCGAAGTCTATGTTCGAATTTTTTGAATAAGGCGCAAAAACCCGCGATGTGGTACTCTATAGCAATCATTACAAAGAGATTTTATCCGGCAGTGCACTGCCCGTTAACGCTATGACAGAACAACAGAAATTAACCTTCCCGATGCTTATGCAACAGTTGGATCCGCTGATGTTGCGTGACAAACAGCGCTTTGCCCGCCGCCTGCATGGGGTAAAGAAGGTTAAAAATCCTGATGCACAACAGGCCATTTTCCAGGAGATGGCGAAAGAGATTGAACAGGCGGCGGGTAAGGTTGTGCTGCGCCAAGCCGCGCGCCCGGCCATTACCTATCCGGAAAACCTGCCCGTCAGCCAGAAAAAACAGGCGATCCTCGAAGCCGTGCGCGATCACCAGGTGGTGATTGTGGCGGGGGAGACCGGCTCCGGCAAAACCACCCAGCTGCCAAAAATTTGTATGGAGCTGGGGCGCGGGATCAAGGGCCTGATCGGCCACACCCAGCCGCGTCGTCTGGCGGCGCGAACGGTGGCGAACCGTATTGCCGAAGAGCTGCAAACCGAGCCGGGCGGCTGCATCGGCTATAAGGTGCGCTTCAGCGATCACGTCAGCGACAACACCATGGTCAAGCTGATGACCGACGGCATTCTGCTGGCGGAGATCCAGCAGGACCGGCTGCTGATGCAGTATGACACCATCATCATCGATGAAGCGCACGAGCGCAGCCTGAACATCGACTTCCTGCTGGGCTACCTGCGGGAGCTGCTGCCGCGTCGCCCGGATCTGAAAGTGATCATCACCTCGGCCACCATCGACCCGGAACGTTTTTCGCGTCATTTCAACAATGCGCCGATTATCGAAGTCTCGGGGCGCACCTATCCGGTTGAGGTCCGCTATCGTCCGATGGTGGAAGACGCCGACGACACCGAGCGCGATCAGCTCCAGGCCATTTTCGATGCGGTGGATGAGCTGGGAAATGAAAGCCCGGGCGATATCCTGATCTTTATGAGCGGCGAGCGCGAAATCCGCGACACCGCCGACGCGCTGAGCAAACGCGACCTGCGCCATACCGAGATCCTGCCGCTGTATGCACGTCTCTCCAACAGCGAGCAGAACCGGGTCTTCCAGGCCCACAGCGGCCGCCGGATCGTGCTGGCGACCAACGTGGCGGAAACGTCCCTTACCGTGCCGGGCATTAAATATGTGATCGACCCCGGCACGGCGCGTATCAGCCGCTACAGCTACCGCACCAAGGTGCAGCGACTGCCGATCGAGCCGGTGTCGCAGGCCTCCGCCAACCAGCGTAAGGGCCGCTGCGGACGTGTATCGGAAGGGATCTGTATCCGTCTCTATTCGGAAGACGATTTCCTGTCACGCCCGGAGTTTACCGACCCGGAAATTCTGCGTACCAACCTGGCGTCGGTTATTCTGCAGATGACTGCCCTCGGGCTGGGCGATATCGCCGCCTTCCCGTTTGTGGAAGCGCCGGACAAGCGCAACATCCAGGACGGCGTGCGCCTGCTGGAGGAGCTGGGGGCGATCACCACCGACGAGCAGGCCACTGTCTACAAGCTGACCCCCATGGGCCGCCAGCTTAGCCAGCTGCCGGTTGACCCGCGCCTGGCGCGGATGGTGCTGGAGGCGCAAAAACATGGCTGCGTGCGCGAGGCGATGATCATCACCTCGGCGCTCTCCATCCAGGATCCGCGCGAGCGTCCGATGGACAAACAGCAGGCCTCCGACGAGAAGCACCGCCGCTTCCACGATAAAGAGTCCGACTTCCTTGCCTTTGTAAACCTGTGGAATTACATCGGCGAGCAGCAGAAAGCGCTGTCCTCAAACCAGTTCCGCCGTCAGTGCCGGGTCGATTTCCTTAACTACCTACGGGTGCGCGAGTGGCAGGATATCTACACCCAGCTGCGCCAGGTGGTGAAAGAGCTGGGCATTCCGGTCAACAGCGAGCCGGCGGAGTACCGCGAAATTCATATCGCGCTGCTGACCGGTCTGCTGTCGCATATCGGCATGAAAGATGCCGATAAGCAGGAATTTACCGGGGCGCGTAACGCCCGCTTCGCCATCTTCCCCGGCTCCGGCCTGTTCAAAAAGCCGCCGAAGTGGACGATGGTGGCCGAGCTGGTGGAGACCAGCCGTCTGTGGGGCCGCATTGCCGCACGCATCGATCCGGAGTGGGTCGAACCGGTGGCGCAGCATCTGCTGAAGCGCTCATACAGTGAGCCGCACTGGGAGCGGGCGCAGGGGGCGGTGATGGCGACCGAGAAGGTCACCGTCTACGGTCTGCCGGTGGTGGCGGCGCGTAAGGTCAACTACAGCCAGATCGACCCGGCGCTCAGCCGCGAACTGTTTATCCGCCACGCGCTGGTGGAGGGGGACTGGCAGACGCGCCACGCCTTCTTCCGGGAAAATCTCAAGCTGCGCAGCGAAGTGGAAGAGCTGGAGCACAAAACCCGTCGCCGCGACATCCTGGTGGATGACGAGACGCTGTTTGAGTTTTACGACCAGCGCATCAGCCACGACGTGATTTCTGCCCGCCACTTTGACAGCTGGTGGAAAAAAGTCAGCCGCGAGACCCCGGACCTGCTCAACTTTGAAAAGAGCATGTTGATCAAAGAGGGGGCGGAGCAGGTCAGCAAGCTCGACTACCCGAACTTCTGGCACCAGGGCAACCTCAAGCTGCGCCTGAGCTACCAGTTTGAACCGGGCACCGATGCCGACGGCGTGACCGTGCATATCCCGCTGCCGCTGCTCAACCAGGTGGAGGAGAGCGGGTTTGAGTGGCAGATCCCCGGCCTGCGCCGCGAGCTGGTTATCGCTCTGATTAAATCGCTGCCAAAACCGGTGCGCCGCAACTTTGTGCCTGCGCCGAACTACGCCGAGGCGTTTTTAGGCCGCGCCACGCCGCTGGAGCTGCCGCTGCTGGATTCGCTGGAGCGCGAGCTGCGTCGCATGACGGGCGTTACCATCGACCGCGAAGACTGGCACTGGGATCAGGTGCCCGATCACCTGAAAATTAGCTTCCGGGTAGTGGATGATAAAAACAGAAAGCTGCAGGAAGGTCGCTCCCTGACCGAACTGAAAGAGGCCTTAAAAGGCAAGGTCCAGGAGACCCTCTCTGCCGTGGCCGACGACGGTATCGAACAGAGCGGGCTGCATATCTGGAGCTTTGGTCAGCTGCCGGAAAGCTACGAGCAGAAGCGCGGCAACTACAAGGTGAAAGCCTGGCCCGCGCTGGTGGACGAGCGCGAGAGCGTGGCGATCAAGCTGTTCGATAATCCGCAGGAGCAGCAGCAGGCGATGTGGCGCGGGCTGCGCCGTCTGTTGCTGTTGAACATCCCGTCGCCGATCAAATATCTGCACGAGAAGCTGCCGAACAAGGCCAAGCTGGGGCTCTACTTTAACCCGTACGGCAAGGTGCTGGATCTGATCGACGACTGCATCTCCTGCGGCGTGGATCAGCTGATCAACGCTGCTGGCGGCCCGGTCTGGACGGAAGAGGGGTTTGCGCAACTGCACGAAAAAGTGCGCGCTGAGCTCAACGAGACTGTGGTCAACATTGCGAAGCAGGTCGAACAGATCCTGACTGCGGTGTTCAATATCAACAAGCGCCTGAAAGGGCGGGTAGATATGACCATGGCGCTGGGGCTCTCGGACGTAAAAGCGCAGATGGCGGGGCTGGTCTATCGCGGGTTTGTGACCGGCAACGGGTACAAGCGTTTAGGCGATACGCTGCGCTATTTGCAGGCGATTGAAAAACGTCTGGAGAAGATGGCGATCGATCCGCACCGCGACCGGGCGCAGATGTTGAAGGTGGAAGCGGTGCAGCAGCGCTGGCAGCAGTGGCTGAACAAGCTGCCACCGGCCCGCCGCGATGACGAAGATGTACAGGAGATCCGCTGGATGATTGAAGAGCTGCGCGTCAGCTTCTTTGCCCAGCAGCTGGGGACGCCATACCCCATCTCCGATAAGCGGATTTTGCAGGCGATGGAGCAGATCTCGGCTTAACATCGCCGGGCGGCGCATGCGCTTGCCCGGCCTACAATCCTGCCATGAAGTTGTTGTAGGCCCGGTAGGCGTAGCGCCACCGGGCATTTCTTTAACCGTTCACCATCGCCAGCGTAAACCCATCCCATCCTTTCACACCCACCGTCTGTAACGCGGTGGCGGTCAGGCGCGGATTATCGCCGATCATCTCAATAAACCGCCGCACCCCGTGTACCCGGGCGTCGTCGCTCTGGCCGTTAACCACTTCTCCGTCCCGCACCACGTTATCGCCGATGATCACCGTCCCCGGCCGGGAGTAATGCAGCGCCCACTCCAGATAGCCCGGGTTATTCGGTTTATCGGCATCGATAAAGATCAGATCAAAAGGCGGGATCGCATCGAAGCGCTCAAGGGAGAGCAGGGCCGGACCTTCGATCAGCTCAATACGCTGCTCCAGTCCCGCCAGATGAATGTTCTGCCGGGCGACCTGAGCGTGAACCGGGTCGGCCTCCAGCGTGATCAGCTTGCCATCCGCGGGCAGGGCGCGCGCCATCCAGATACTGCTGTAAGCCCCGAGGGTGCCAATCTCCAGAATGCGCCTCGCCTGGGTCATGCGGACAAACAGCGCCAGTAACTGCCCCTGATTGGCGGCGACGTCGTGGGCTGGTAACCCGGCTCGCTGGTTATTATCAAGGACCTTTTGCAGCACCTCATCCTGAGGAATAAGCTCGGAAATCATGTAATTATCTACGGCAGACCACTGTTGTTGCATAGATTGACCCCTTAGTACGTATATTGCCCGGCGGCGCTACGCTTGCACGGGCCTATGAAACCTGTAGGCCGGGCAAGCGTAGCGCCGCCCGGCGTTTACGATGCCGACCAGCCGCCGCCCAGCGCCTTATACAGATCGATCTGCGCCAGCAGCAGGTTATTTTTCGCCTGCACCACGCTGGTCTGCACCGAGAACAGCGTGCGCTGGGCGTCGAGCACGTCCAGATAGGATGAATAGCCGTTGCGGTAGCGATTCTGGGCGATGCGCAGCGTCTCCTGGGCGACCGCCTGCTGCGCCACCAGCTCGGTCAACTGCTCGCCATAGCGGGCGATGGCATCCAGGCTATCGTTCACCTCTTTAAAGGCATTGCGCACGGTTTTTTCATAGCTGTAGAGCGCCTGGTTGCGCTGCGACTGGCCGATATCCACCTGGGCGTTCAGCGCCTGACGGTTCAGCAGCGGGGCCAGAATACTGCCGCCGATGCTCCACAGCTCCAGCGGGTTGTCCAGCAGGCCGGGCAGGGTGCGATCCTGGATCGATCCGCTCGCGGTCAGGTTGATCGATGGCAGCAGACTGGCGCGCGAAGCCGCAAGCGAGGCATCGGCGGCAATGAGCTGGCGTTCCGCCTGCACAATATCCGGGCGGCGATTAAGCAGCGTTGAGGGCAGTTGCGACGGGATACGCAGCGGCGTCAGAGCATCGAAATCGTCACTGCGGGCGATACGCCCCGGATTACCCCCCAGCAGCAGGCTGAGCGCATTCTCCTGACGGGCAATCTGGTTCTGCACCTGCGGGATCTGCGCCCGCGTCGAGCGCAACTCGGAGTCGGACTGCATCAGCTCCAGGCGCGAACTGTAGCCGGTCTGATACTGCCGCTGTGCCAGGTTAAAGGCCTCTTCCCGCGCTTTGAGGGTCGACTGCGTGACCTTAAGCTGCTCGTCCAGCGCCAGCAGGGTGACGTACCCCGAGGCCACCGAGGAGGCCACCGTCAGATCGGCCGCGGCGGCGGCCGCCTTTTGCGCCTCGAGGCTCGCCCGGGCGGCATCGGTGGTGCGGCGGTTCGCCCCCCAGATGTCTACGTCGTAGCTGGCAGTCAGGCTGCCTTTGTAGAGCGCCCCATAGGTTGGCAGACCGGTTGCCGCCGACTGAGAACGGGCGCGACCCGCATTGAGATCGGCATCCATGGTCGGAAACAGGTTACCCTCGCTGGCGTAGACCCGCGCCTGGTACTCGTTGATTCGCTCCCGGGCAATCAGCACGTCACTGTTGTTACGCAGGGCCTGGTCAACGTAAGCGTTGAGATGATTGTCGTGAAAATTGCGCCACCACATCTGCTCAGCCGGGCTGGCAGGGCCGGTGCTGGCGCGCCACTGGGCGGGGATCTGTAGCGTCGGCTTCGCTGGCTCAACATCCACCGACTGGCAGGCGCTCAGGGCGGCGGCAATCAGCAGGGCGGTTAGCGGGCGGCGGATCATTCTGCCTCCCGGGTATCAATGGTCACCTGCACCGACATGCCAGGACGCAGCAGGGCCGACTCCTCCGGCTTGCCTAATACTTCAATACGCACCGGAATACGCTGGGCAATCTTGACGAAGTTCCCGGTGGCGTTATCGGGCGTAATGGCGCTGAACTCCACCCCGGTGGCGGGGGAGATGCTCTGCACCCGGCCTTCATAGGCTTTGTCGTTCAGGGCATCGACGGTGAATTTCACCGGCTGGCCAACGCGCAGGTTTGCCAGCTGGGTCTCTTTGATATTGGCGATCACCCAGTGCTGCGGCGGCACCAGGGTAGTGAGGTGGGTTCCGGCGGTCACATAGGCGCCTAAACGCACCGCAATTTGCCCGAGCTGGCCGTCGCGTGGCGCCACGATACGGGTATTTTGCAGGTCGATCTGCGCCAGCTCTAGGGCCGCCTTCGCGTTTTCGACGTCAGCCTCCAGCGCGGCGCGGTTAACGATGGCGGTTTGCAGATCCTGGCGCGACATCTCCAGCGTGGCCTTCGCCTGGTCGATGTCGGCGCTGCCCTGGGCGGCACTCGCCAGCGCCGCATCCCGCTCACGAATGGAGAGCGAGCCGTCGGCGGTTAAGTCCTTCACCCGCTTTAAGTCGGCCTGGGTCTTCTGGCTCTGGGCCCGGGCGTTTTTCAGCGCCGCTTCGTTACGCTGGATCACCGCCTCGGCGCTTTTGCGCTGTTGCAGGTTGTTGTTCAGCGCGGCAATTTTCATCGCCAGCTGGGCCTCAGCCTGGTGTACCCGCTGGCGGTAGATGCGATCGTCAATCTGCAGCAGCAGGTCACCCTTCCTGACGCGCTCAAAATCCTGCACCCTGACCTCGGTGATATAGCCGTTCACCTGCGGGCTGATAAAGGTGGTCTGGCCGCGCACGTAGGCGTTATCGGTAAACTGGGTATGGCGGGTAAACGGCGGTAACTGCCAGGCGTAGAGGATCACCAACACGCCAACGATGCCGATGGCGGCAGCGGCGAACACTGACACCACGCGCAGATTATTACGGGTACTGGCCTGCTCTTTAGCGGCATCCTGCTGACTCATAACCACTCCTGGGAACGCACAATCATCATTATTGTATAAACCATTATTTACTGCCGGTGGCCTTTCTCAGCGCCAGACGGGCCGTGATACGAAGCCGCAGCAAACGCCACAGGATCCACACCAGCGTGGCGCTGGCAATGCCAGCCGTCAGAAGATAAGTATCGTTGTAAGCGAGAATATTTGCCTGCAGCGTGCTGGCGTTCTGTAGTTGCAACGCCGACTGGGTGCTCAGTAGGGCGCTGTCGCCAATCAGGCTCCGGTACATCTGGCTGTAGATCTGCAGGCGCTCGTTCACCAGCGGATTAAGGCTGGTGAGCTGTTCCGCCAGCAGGCTGGAGTGGTACTTCTCACGCCAGGTCTGGAAGGTGCCGAGAATGGCGGAACCCAACAGCCCGCCGATGTTCTGGCTCATGCCGAACAGCACCGAAAAACTGACCAGGTTGCGCGGATCGGCAATCACCCCGCCAATCCCGGCCAGCATCGCCGGGGCCAGGAAGAATGCACTGCCGAAGCCAAGCAGGAACTGGCTCAGCATTAGCTGATCCGGGCGGGTGAGGCTGCTGGACTGGCTGTCGAGCAGCGAGGCGATAATCATCAGCACCAGCGAGGTGACAATCGGCCAGGCGAGCTTTGTCGGTTTGATGGTCAGGCAGCTTGCGGCGATGCCGCAGAGGATGCCGGCAAAAATCGCCCAGGCCAGGTGGGTCATCTGCTCGTTCTGCAACCCGACATACTGCAACCAGCCAATCACCCCGGTATTCTGCTCCGCCAGCACGATGCGGATCAGCAGCATAATCAGCCCCAGGCGCAGAATGCTGCCGCTGGAGAGCCAGCGGGTATTCAGCAGTGGGTTGCTGCGGTTATGTTCGAAGACCACCGCCGAGACAATCAGCACCAGCGAACCTGCCAGCGCCCAGCCGATCCACGGCGTTTCAAACCACCACTCCAGCCGCCCAAGGGAGAGCACCGCGCAGAGCAGCGCCATCCCCGGAGCCAGCAGGATAAAGGTGATGAAATCTTTCTTCTCGAACACCTTGCGCCGGTCGCCAGGGGGGAGCTTGAGGGCGATGACGCAGCCCAGCGAGATCAGCGCCAGACCCAGCTCAAAGAGATAGAGCCCGCGCCACTCGTCCAGCTGCAGCAGCTCGGTGGAAAAGAGCCGCGCAATGGGGATCGCCAGCGAGGAACCGGTGATACCAATGGTCAGGGCCTTCAGGCGGTGTTTCGCCGGCCAGGCCTGGATCTGATAGTAGATCCCAAGCGAGCTGAGCGCCGCGGCCACCATGCCGTGGGCGGCGCGCACCATCAGGGCCGAGCTGAGATCGTTGACGAAGAGGTGAAAGAAGGTCACCAGCACATAGAGCACCAGGAACCCTTCGGTAAAGGCGCGCAGGCCGAACTGCTGGCGAAACTTCACCAGCAGCAGGTTTATCGACACGTTAGTCATCACGTACACCGCGGGCAGCCAGGCGATCTCGGTGGACCAGGCGGCAAAGGTGCCCTGCAGATTTTGCAGGTTGGCCGAAACCATGGCATTGCCCAGCGCGCCGGTAAGGCATACCAGCAGTCCCACCACACCGTAGGCTACCCGTTTGGGCGTGCTGTGGATCGGGGTGGAGGGGGAGCCTAACAGCATTGGCTTTTCGTGAGGCTGCCACTCGCGAGGAGCATAAGGGTCGCGTTGGGGCAGTCGCATAGCGTTTATTACCTGTCGCATTGATGATAGTTAGTGGGCTAATGATTCTACGTCTGACGCAAAGTCTGTTTCAAGTGAATATGATAATAGCGGGTTAATCAAATGTGAGCGGTAAGTATGACAGCGGCCAGCAAGTGCTGGCCGCCTGGGGATCAGAGTTCGTGGGTTTGTGCGTTGATGACCGGGGCGCGTTTAACCCGGCTGGCACAGAAGATCGCAATCAGGGAGATGGTCACTGTGACCGCCAGATACCAGGCCACCGGCACCCAGTCGCCGTTATATTTCGCCAGCAGGCCGGTGGCAATCAGCGGCGCGGTGCCGCCCGCCAGGGCTGCGCCCAGCTGATAGCCGAGGGTGATGCCGGTGTAGCGCACGTTGGCGGTGAAAATTTCTGAACAGAGGGTGCCGAGTACCGCGGTGACCGGCGCCCACAGCACGCCGAAAGCGATGACGGTAGCCAGCACGATGCCCCACGTGGTGCCGGTGTTGAGCAGCATAAACCACGGCACGATAAACAGGCCGAGGACAAAGACGCTGACGGCATACATTCGCTGGCGACCAACCTTATCCGACAGCAATCCCATCAGCGGGATCATGATGGTGGCGACCAGCGCCCCGAGGGTCACGGCCTCCAGTGCCTGCGATTTTTGATAGCTGAGCGTGGTAGTGGCGTAGCTGACCACAAAGGTGGAGAAGATGTAGAAGGGCGCGGTCTCAACCACTTTTAGCCCGGCGGCGATCAGCACTTCGCGCCAGTGGTATTTCAGCGTATCGCGCAGCGGAGCTTTGGCCACCTTGCCGGAGGATTTCACCTTTTTAAACTCCGGCGTTTCGTCGATATCCTTACGGATCCACAGGCCGAGCAGCACCAGCACCGAACTCAGCAGGAACGGAATACGCCAGCCCCAGGAGAGGAAATCCTCTTCGCTGAACAGCGTCATCAGCGAGACGATAAAGGTCGCCATCAGCATGCCGATGGTCACCCCCGCCTGTGGAATACTGCCGAAGAAACCTTTACGCTTCTCCGGCGCGTACTCATAAGCCAGCAGCAGAGCACCGCCCCATTCGCCGCCAATTCCCATTCCCTGAATAATGCGCATCAGGATCAGCAGGGCCGGGGCCCAGAGGCCAATCTGCTCATAGGTAGGTAACAGCCCAATCATCACGGTTGCACCCCCCATCAACGATAGGGTTAACACCAGCGTTTTTTTGCGCCCGATACGATCCCCGATGTGGGCGAATATCACCCCCCCGATGGGGCGGATAAAGAAAGTTAACGAGAACGAGAGATAGGACAAAATCAGGCCGATGACCGGGTCGACCATCGGGAAGAAGATCTTGTTGAACACCAGCGCCGCGGCTGTGCCGTAAAGAAAATAGTCAAACCATTCAATGGCGCTGCCGGTGAGGCTGGCGACCAGCACCTTTTTATTTTTGCGTAAAACTGCGGTACTGCTTTCGTGTTGTTGTGTCATACCGTGATCCCGCCCAGTGGATGATGAAGCGGGTGACACCCGGCGCGCTTCGGGTGCAACCCAGAAAGGAAAAAAGGTTGTCGAATTGTTAAGCAACTTAGGGAGAGCTGTTACTTTTGGCAAGCAGGACGAGGTGAAAACTGGTCAGATCACGCTGAAATAAGCAGCAATCACTGCTTTTAATGGCGATATTTCTGGCGCTTAATTTTTTTAATGGCCTAAGTTACAGCATATAATGCAGGTGCAACCGCCTGATTTTTGGACGTTTCTGGTTATTTCAGTTTAATGACTATTCTTATAAGGTAACTGCCGATTTCGCTTTCAGAGGGATCCTCTGTTAACCGACGGCCCGCGCGTTACCCTGAACTTACTTGCTGGAAGGAGGTAACGATGAGTCTCACAATCTTCCCGTCTCTGCCGGATAAAACCCTGTCTGCGGTCAATACAGTCGGCGCCTGGCTCGCTGAAGACAATCTGCCTTACAATCCGCCCGCGCTACAGCCGGATCTGGTGGTGCTGGCCGGTAATGCGGTGATCCCCTCCATCGACGCAGCCTGCCGTCTGGCATCGGAGCTTGCCGTGCCGCTGCTGATCAGCGGCGGGATAGGCCATTCCACCACCTTCTTATACGCCGCCATCGCGCAGCATCCGCGTTATAACAAGGTGCGCACCACCGGCAAAGCCGAGGCCACCATTCTGGCGGAGATCGCCCGGGAGTTCTGGCATATTCCGCCGGAGCGGTTGCTGGTTGAAGATCAATCCACCAACTGCGGTGAAAATGCCCGCTTCAGCGCCGCGACGATCCTCCATCATCAGCTAAGGGTGACGCGCGGGATTGTGGTGCAGGACCCGACCATGCAGCGGCGGACCATGGCGACCTTTGCCCGCGTCTGGCGCGATAAGCCAGATGCCCCGTCGTGGACCAGCCATCCCGGCATTGTGCCGCAGCTGCAAAACAGTGATGAGGGCCTGGTGTTCCGCGGCGGCGGCGAGGGGCTGTGGCCCGTCGAGCGCTATCTGTCGCTGGTGCTGGGCGAGCTCCCGCGCCTGCGGGATGACATCAATGGCTACGGTCCGCTTGGCCGCGATTTTATCGTGCATGTGGATATTCCTGCCGAGGTAGAGGCCGCCTGGCAGATCCTGCGTCATGATGCGGTGCTCACCGAAGCGCTGGCCAGCCGCGCGCTGCTGTAACGCGTTGCCCGTTTGCGATGAGTTTGACGCAAACGGGCAACTCTCTGTTGCCGGAATGTAATGTTTTCCTCCTGCTGACCCGTTTCTTTTATGAGATATCTCACAAAAACAGCGCGATACGCTGGGATTGAGGATCGGGAACTGTAGTTTTTAACAATAATTTTACTTGTTAAAAACAGTGTAATTACAGGAGCGAGTCATGACAGTACCCGTACAACATCCTATGTATATCGATGGACAGTTTGTAGCCTGGCAGGGTGATGCCTGGATTGATGTCATCAATCCGGCCACCGAAGAGGTCATTTCCCGTATTCCCGACGGCAGTGCCGAAGATGCCCGCAAGGCGATTGACGCAGCCGAACGCGCCCAGGAGGCCTGGGAGGCGCTGCCTGCCATCCAGCGCGCAGGCTGGCTGCGTAAAATCGCGGCAGGCATTCGCGAGCGCGCCAGTGAGATTAGCGCCCTGATTGTTGCTGAAGGCGGTAAGATCCAGCAGCTCGCGGAGGTTGAGGTCTCCTTCACCGCCGACTATCTCGACTACATGGCGGAATGGGCCCGCCGCTACGAGGGCGAAATTATCCAGAGCGATCGTCCGGGCGAAAACATCCTGCTGTTCAAACGCGCCCTGGGGGTTACCACCGGCATCCTGCCGTGGAACTTCCCCTTCTTCCTGATTGCCCGCAAGCTGGCGCCTGCGCTGCTGACCGGCAACACCATCGTGATTAAGCCGAGCGAATTCACTCCAAATAACGCCATCGCCTTTGCCAAAATCGTCGACGAGATCGGCCTGCCGAAAGGGGTCTTTAACCTGGTGCTGGGACGCGGGGAAACCGTGGGCCAGGAGCTGGCGGGCAACCCGAAAGTGGCGATGGTCAGCATGACCGGCAGCGTGGCCGCAGGTGAGAAAATCATGGCCGCCGCCGCGAAGAACATCACCAAAGTATGCCTGGAGCTGGGCGGTAAAGCCCCGGCTATCGTGATGGACGACGCAGATCTTGAGCTGGCGGTGAAGGCGATTGTCGACTCGCGGGTGATCAACACCGGACAGGTCTGTAACTGCGCCGAGCGCGTCTATGTGCAGAAGGGCATCTACGACCGCTTTGCAAACCGTCTGGGCGAGGCGATGAAAGCGGTGCAGTTTGGCAACCCGGCCGAGCGTAACGACATCGCCATGGGCCCGCTGATCAACGCCGCGGCGCTGGCGCGTGTTGAGCAGAAGGTGGCGCTGGCGGTAGAGCAGGGGGCGAAAGTGGTGCTGGGCGGCAAAGCGGTGGAAGGGAAGGGCTACTTCTATCCGCCAACGCTGCTGCTGGACGTGCGTCAGGAGATGAGCATCATGCACGAAGAGACCTTCGGACCGGTGCTGCCAGTGGTGGTATTTGACACCCTGGAGGAGGCGCTGAAGATGGCCAACGACAGCGATTATGGTCTGACATCCTCGATTTATACCCGGGATCTGAACGTGGCGATGAAGGCCATTAAAGGGCTGAAGTTCGGTGAAACCTACATCAACCGCGAGAACTTTGAAGCGATGCAGGGCTTCCACGCGGGATGGCGTAAATCGGGGATCGGTGGAGCGGATGGCAAACACGGTCTGCACGAGTATTTGCAGACCCAGGTGGTCTATTTGCAGTCGTGATAGAGACGCCGGGTGGCGCGAGGCTTGCCGGGTGGCGGCTTCGCCTTACCCGGCCTACGTGTCCGATGCCGTTTGCCGGTTTTGTAGGCCGGGTAAGCGCAGCGCCACCCGGCATCCAGACTGCACCCTTCCGCTTACACCTTCGTCGCAATCCAGTTCATCATCAGCTCCGGCCAGAGGGCCACCGGCAGCCCCTGGGCATCGCGGATGCCGAATCCATGTTTCCCGCGCTCGAACAGATGCATCTCAACCGGCACCCCAACGCGGCGCAGGGCGGTAAACATCGCCAGGCTGTTCTCGACCTTCACCGCCGGGTCGTCGGCGGCATGCAGCAGGAAGGTCGGCGGGGCATCGCGGGTGACGCGCGCTTCCAGCGAATAGCGGCGGATCAGCTCTTCGCCAGGGTTGTCACCCATCAGCTCAAGGCGCGAGCCCGGGTGGTAGTGTTCGCCCTGCATGGTGATCACCGGATAGACCAGCGCCATAAAAGCCGGACGGGCGGATAGCGCGTCGGCGGCGTCGAGCGGGGCGTATACCGTTTCGTCATGGCGGGTACCGAGGCTCGCCGCCACGTGACCGCCCGCCGAGAAGCCCAGCACTCCAATCCGCGCCGGATCCAGCTGCCACTCCCCGGCACTGGCGCGGATCACCCGCATGGCGCGCTGGATGTCGGCCAGCGGCGCGTCGGCCCCCTCTTCATGACCATCCCCCGGCATGCGGTAGGTCATCACAAACAGGGTGTAGCCGCGGGCGTTAAAGAAGGAGGCCAGCGCGCTGCCCTCTTTATCCAGCACCACGCGGCGGTATGACCCGCCCGGTGTCACCAGGATACCCACCCCGTTAGGTTTGCTCGGGGTATAGACGGTTATCTCCGGGGCGCGGATGCCGGTGACGGCGCGATCAAAGTGGGAGGTACCGGTGTGGTGGGGTTCCGGGGTAAAGACGGCGTCGCTGGTCTGCGCGCCCGGGGCTTCATTATCGGGCCAGATGGTAAAGGTGGCCGAACGGCTAACAGCGTGGGCCATATTCTGTTCGAGTGTTTCGCGGCTGAGTGCTTCCATGTTAACGCTCCCTCTCTGGAAAGCGTTTGTTATAGCAGGGTTAACGGAATGAAAACCTGAACAGTTTCACAGGTTGCGGGCAGCCTGGCTGTCCGCAGGGTGATTACAGCGCCGCGAACTTATCCAGGGTCCGCACCAGCTGGGTGACAAAACCATATTCGTTGTCGTACCAGGCGACGGTTTTCACCAGCTGGACATCGCCCGCCTCGGTGACCTCGGTCTGGGTGGCATCGAATATCGACCCAAAGTGGCTGCCGATCACATCGGACGAGACAATCTCTTCGTCGGTATAACCGAAGGATTCGTTGCCCTCAGTGGCCTTTTTCAGCGCCTGATGGATCTCATCCACGCTCACTTTTTTATCCAGAATAGAGACCAGCTCGGTGACGGAGCCGGTTTTAACCGGCACGCGCTGGGCGTGGCCTTTCAGCTTGCCGCTCAGGGCGGGGATCACCAGCCCAATGGCCTTCGCCGCGCCGGTGGTGTGCGGAATGATGTTTTCCGCCGCGGCGCGGGAGGCGCGAAGATCCTTGCCGCGCGGCCCATCCACCAGCGCCTGGGTGCCGGTATAGGCGTGGATGGTGGTCATGGTGCCCGCCTTGATGCCAAAGGCGTCGTGCAGCACTTTCGCCAGCGGGGCCAGGCAGTTGGTGGTGCAGGAGGCGACAGAGATAATGGTGTCACTGGCCTCGATGGTGTCGTCGTTAACGTTAAAGACGATGGTTTTCATCTCGCCGGCCGGGGCGGAGATCAGCACTTTTTTGGCGCCCGCGTCCAGATGGGCCTGGGATTTCTCCTGCGAGGTGTAGAACCCGGTGCACTCCACTACCAGATCCACGCCCGCAGATCGCCACGGGATGTTTTTCGCCTCTTTCTCGGCGTAAACCGAAATGGATTTCCCGTCGACGATCAGCGCGTCTTCAGTGAAGTCGACGCTCCAGGGGAAGGGGCCATAGTTAGAGTCATGTTTTAACAGGTAGGCCAGCACTTTTGGCGACGTCAAATCGTTAATCGCCACCACGCTATTACTGTCCTGCGTTTCCAGCAACCGACGGAGAACCAGTCGGCCAATACGACCAAAACCGTTAATGCCAATCTTACTCATGATCTTCTCCTGTGTGATGTACGGGACGTTGAACTCATCCAGGATTAGACCATGAAGCCCAGCGAGGCAATTGAAGATGGCTCATCTGCACGGAAGTTTTTGAAAAGTCGGGGAGAATAAATAATGAATTTTTAACTGAAGCTGGGTTATTTTACGTTTTTTAGCCTTCTGTTCAGGAAAGACTATGCGCAATAAATACACCGGCCTGCAAATCACGATCCACTGGCTGGTTTTTCTGCTGGTGATCGTGGCCTACTGTGCCATGGAGTTTCGCGGCTGGTTCCCCCGCAGCGACCGCCCACTGATCAATATGGTCCACGTTTCATGCGGCATCTCTGTACTGGTGCTGATGGTCGCGCGTCTGCTGGTGCGTCTTAAGTATCCCGCGCCGCCGATTGTGCCTAAGCCAAAACCGATGTATATCGGCTTATCGCATCTGGGGCACCTCGCCATCTATCTGCTGTTTATTGCGCTGCCGCTGATTGGGCTGGTGATGATGTATAACCGGGGCAATACCTGGTTTGCGTTCGGGCTAGGGATGCCGCACGCCGCCGAGTCCAATTTTGATCTCGTGGACACGCTGAAAGCGTGGCACGTCACCCTGGCGAAGCTGGGCTATTTCGTTATCGGGATCCACGCCTTTGCCGCGCTGCTTCACCACTACTACTGGAAAGACAATACCCTCCTGCGCATGATGCCGAAAAAACGCTAAGGGGATCCTGTGTCCCGTAAGCTGCGCAAAGTGCTGTTTGCCACCGGTGTCGGCCATTTTGTTGAATGGTTCGATTTTGGGCTTTACGGCACGCTGGCCGCGTTTATTGGCCTGCACTTTTTCCAGGCTGACGATCCGGCGTTGGCGCTGCTGTCGTCGTTCGCGGTCTTTGGCGCCGGGTTTGTGATGCGTCCGCTGGGCGGGCTGTGGTTTGGCTCCCTCGGGGACCGCATCGGACGCCGGAGGGTGCTGGCGTCGGTGATCATGCTGACCTCGGGCGCCACCTTTCTGATCGGACTGCTGCCCACTTATTCGCAGGTGGGGCTTCTCGCCACGGTGCTGCTGGTGCTGGTGCGTCTGGTTCAGGGATTTGCCGCCGGGGGCGAAAGCGCAGGAGCCACCACCTTTCTGGCGGAATATGCTCCCGCCCGCCGCCGGGGCTACTTTACCAGCTGGATCGATAACTTCGGCTTTCTGGCTTTTGTTGCCGCCTCTGGCCTGGTGCTGCTGCTCACCACGGTGCTGGGAGAGGCGGCAATGAAAGAGTGGGGCTGGCGCATTCCCTTCCTGCTCGCCGGGCCGCTGGGCTGGATTGGCCTCTACCTGCGCACCCATCTTGAAGACTCTCCCGAATTCCTGGCGCTGAAGCAAAGCCATAAAACCGAGGCCGCCCCGCTGCAGGTGGCGGTCACCACCGAGCGGCGCGCGCTGGGCTTCTGCATCGGTTTTGTGGTCATCAAGGCGGTGGGGCACTGGATGCTACAGGCCTTTATTCCCGGCTACCTGACGACGGCGCTGCGCTTTCCGACGCAGCAGGCATACCTTATTACCACGCTCGGGCTGTTAGCTGTGGCGGTGATGGTGCCCTTTATGGGGTATCTGTCGGACAGGTTTGGCCGCAGGCCGCTGATGCTGGCGGGCTGCATGGGGTTTATCCTCCTGAGCTGGCCTGCCATGGGATTGATGGCGCAGGGCGATGTCGTCTCCGCGCTACTGGCGATGCTGTTGCTGGGGATCTGCATTGCCGCCTTTGACGGGGCCTGCTGCGCGGCTATCGCGGAGCTGTTTCCTACCCGGATTCGCTTTGGCGGTATCGCTATCGCCTATAACGTGGCGGTGGCGTTCTTTGGCGGTATCACGCCGTGGTTCTCGGCCTGGCTGGTTCTGAAGAGTGGCAATCCGCTCGCCCCCGCGCTGTTTGTCATGATGGCCGCCCTGATCACCTTCCTGACGGTGTTACGGGCGAAAGAGAGCGCCGGATTGCCGTTGCGTCGCTAGGGGCGGCATAAAAAAGCCCGGCGGGGAAGGCCGGGCAAAAAAATAAACACAACAAATTTGCATCACTTAACAGCTGATTACTTCAGATCGCGGTGCGCCATGGCGTTGACCAGGTACGACTGACGCTGACTGAGCCTCACTTCACGGTCAGCGTCATCACGCTTGATGATATTGAGCGCCGGGCCGCCGCTATCCGGCGAACGCGTACACTCTGCATCCTCCGGAATTATCCAGCCAACATCATCACGGGTGCGATGATTATTGCGTGCGTTACGAACTCTTCGTCTCAAATGCATACTCTAACCTCCGTATAATATATCGGGCTGCGTTTGCATGGTGTGGCAAAATTGCCGCTCGGTACGTCCATGAATATATTGTCTGACATATCGCCGTTAGCGGAAGATATATCGCAGCGGATTACGCTGCGGGTTTGCGTCCGCCACCGCGACTATTTTGTCCGCCTTTTTTTCCCGCTTCGGATGCCCGCTGCGGGTCGTTCTTAAAGTTACCGCCGCTACTCTGTCCGCCTTTACGGCCCGCCTGGGATGCACGCTCCCGGTCTTCTGCGAAATTGCCGGAACCGCCTCGATGATTAGCCATAACTTGTCTCCAGTTTTTCGTTGAGAATACTTTTAAGGAAAATTAACTTCCTCAAATGCGTGCACAAATAAATCTAGACAGAACGGAACAAACGTCAATAAGCCTCCCGATGCGTTTTTTCCTTGCTCATGGCTAACAAATTTTATTTTTTCACCGGCTCCAGGGAATATATCCTCGCTAATAAATAAGTTAGCATTTCTTATATATCTGACGAATAATTTCCGGGTGGTAAAGGGTGTTTGCAGATTCATAAAATAATTCCCTTTCTGAGGGAATTTAAGATAAGTCTTAGCGGCTCTGCTCAGGCTCAATGCCCGCGATGGCCCGTAAATCGGGTGGCTGGCAGGTGATCAGCCGGGCGCTGATTATCGCACTACCTTTCATGGTGGTTGCCGCTCTGCTGACAATGCCTGCATCATTGCATGGGACAGGCTTTTCGGGCTGGGGCTCCCGCCACGCTGCTGCATGAGAGGGTGAGCCCGTTAATGGTATTTATCATCTTTGACGTGATTCTTTATGTCGTGGAATCACGAAAATTTGGCCGCTAATTTTATAAGGGATTCAGGATGTTGACAGGTCTGAGCGCATTTTCTCTCACGCCGTTGGTAAAGGGGGAGATTGATGAAAACGCCTTTGTTGCGCTGATTGAGGCGCTGGCGGCAGCGGGGGTAAATTCCATCGGCGCGCTGGGCTCCACGGGGAGTTACGCCTACTTAACCCGGGAGCAGCGTTTCGCCGCCACAAGGCTGGCGGTGAGTGCCGCCGCGGGCGTGCCGGTGATGACCAGTATCGGCAGCGTCAACGCAGAAGAGATCGTGAGACTGGGAGAGGATGCGCAAAAGGCCGGGGTGAGCGGTCTGCTGCTGGCCCCGCTCTGTTACCAGAAACTGACGGCGGAGGAAGTGTTCCGTCTGTACGAGCGCCTCTGCGGTGAAATTTCCGTTCCGCTCTGTATCTACGACAACCCGGCGACCAGCGGCTTTGAATTTAATGATGAACTGCTGGAGGCGCTGTCGTTTTTACCCAACATGGGTTCCATCAAGCTCGGCGATCTGCCTGCCGATCCGGCTGACGCCTTAGCCCGTGTGGCGAAGCTGAAAAGCCAGGTGGCGGCGGGGGTGACGATTGGCATCAGCGGTGATGCGCAGTCGGCTGCCGGTCTGCTGGCAGGGTGCGACGTCTGGTACTCGGTGCTGGCCGGACTTTTCCCGGATTATTGCCTGCGGTTGACGCAGGCGGCGCTGCAGGGGGATGTGGAGGAGACCCGGCGGCTTAACGGCGCGCTGGAGCCGTTATGGGGATTCTTCCGTCGCTACGGGAGTTTGCGGGTGATCGCGACGATGGCGGAGCTGCGGGGAAGGGCTGCGGCGCCGTGTTTGCCTTTTCCGTTGCAGACGCTGGCGGGGGCGGAGCGGGATGCGTTGCAGGAGGTGGCAGAGCGGGTTTTGTAGGCCCGTGCAAGCGAAGCGCCGCCGGGCAATGCGCGGGCGGCCTGGCGATATCACCGAACTGATGGCAGAGGAGCGGGAGCGTGCCCGCACCCTCTGTATCTTTCATCAGCCTGTTTGAAGACCTCCAGACCAGAAAACATTTACAAAACAAATATTTCTAATTGCAATAATCACTTGTAAGCGAAGCGGTTAAGTAATAAACCGCCGTTGTCGGCCTGCGACTTGATTGCGCCTCGCGCCACGACTACTGTATATAAAAACAGTGTTCGAGGAACGAATCATGGAGTTTTACCAACTTTCAGCGCTGCGCGAGGTGATTGCGCTCCCCCTTTTCAGCGATGTGGTGCAGTGCGGCTTTCCCAGTCCGGCCCAGGACTATGTTGAACAGCGTATCGATTTAAACAAATTACTTATTCAGCACCCCAACTCGACCTACTTTGTGAAAGCGGCCGGGGATTCGATGATTGACGCCGGGATCGGCGACGGCGATCTGCTGATTGTCGACAGCGCCAGAACGGCGCAGCACGGGGATATTGTTATCGCCGCGGTGGAGGGGGAATTTACGGTAAAACGCCTGCAGCTCCGGCCCCGGGTACAGCTTAACCCGATGAACAGCGCTTATTCGCCCATCCTCGTGAGCAGCGAAGAGTCGCTCGATATCTTTGGCGTGGTGACCTATATCGTGAAGTCGGCGGATTAGGCTGCATACACCGGATCTTACCGATCGCATATCGCCAGAATTTGCTCCCTCATCCACACATGTCCGGGTGAGTTACCCAGCGTAGGGCTGTAATAGGCCTTCAGGATGTACTGCGGTGTCGGGAAAGGGGGAGCAAAAACCATCAGGTTTTTCATATCAAAGATCGACGCTATTCCTCTTTTGGGCAGCGTGATCGCCAGATCGGACTGGGAAACAATCAGAGGGGCGATCATCAGACTGGGAAGTTCCACGACGATCAGGCGACGTACCTGCTGGCTTTCCAGATAACGATCGATCATCCCGCGGCTTTCCAGCCACGGGCGCACCACCACATGCCCGGCACTCAGGTAACCTTCCTGCGTCAGCAAATCCTGGATATGCGGATGACCACGGCGCACGGCAACGACATAGTCATCGGTAAAACAGGTCATGGATTCGATGCCGCGTCGGGAGGGCTTTTGCTCCTCTTCGAACCCCAGGGCAAAATCGACCTTACCCGACAGCAGATCGTCATCGGCATTAAAATCCCGCGAATAGACAAGCTTAAGGGTGATGCCTGGCGCCAGCTGATTGACCCGTGCCACCAGCGCGGGCAGGATCACCGCGGCGGTGTAGTCCGTTACGGCAAAGGTGAATGTCTCCCGGCTTTTTTCCGCTTCGAAATCCCCAGACTCGAGCAGGCAGGAAGAGAGGCTGCCTAACGCCCCCGAAATCTTCGCCGCGATGCTTTCCGCTTTGGCCGTGGGCACCATCCGACCGCCGGTACGCACGAACAGCGGATCTGCAAGCGCGACCCGCAGGCGGTTCAGGGCATGGCTCAGCGCCGAAGGGCTAAGCGCTTGCTCATTGGCGGCAGCCGTGACGCTACCGTGCCGGTAGAGTGAATCGAAAACCAGCAGTAGATTCATATCGAGCTTACGTAGGGGTGAATACATATTTTCCCGGAATCCGGTTAAGTGCATATTATGCAGTTTATTATTGCATAACATGCAGCACAAACATGCCGGGAACAAGGTATTCTGTCGCCCACAACATGACGAAGAGGCAAAAATATGACTACCCCGGTATTCCGCCAGGCAACCGCAGCTGACATTGATCGTTGCCATGAGATTGAAAGGATGTCCTATGAAGGGGATGAAGCGGCAACGCGCGAAAAAATTGCAACCCGCATTAATCGCTACCCGGAAGGCTTTCTGTGCATAACGCTGGAGGGCGAAGTCATTGGATTCATTAATGCGGGCTGTGCATGGGACGTGGTGATGTCCGACAAAGCGTTTAAAGAACTGGTGGGCCACGATCCGGATGCCCCAAACGCAGTAATCATGTCCGTGGTGGTACATCCGGATTTTCAGGGACAAGGCTATTCGTCATTGCTGATGCGTGAATTCGTGTCACGCATGAAGGCAATGCATAAAAAGACCATTCACCTGATGTGTAAAGATCGCCATGTCGATCTGTACGCCCATTTTGGCTACCGCTATATCAGGCCGTCGGAGTCCGATCACGGCGGGATGGCATGGCATGAAATGATGATGATGCTTTGATTTATCCTGCGTATTACCGCCGGCAAACATTATTCCGAGCGCTTCGTCAAGCGCCTCGCTGACCCCTCCCTCTGAAGGATTATGCGCCAAAGGCGCCGTCGATGGTGTGCATGGCGCCAGTAATGAATGACGCCTCCGGGCTCGCCAGCCAGGCGACCATGCCCGCCACTTCCTCAGGACGCCCGTGTCGTTTAATTGCCATAAAGCTGTGCATCAGCTCCTTCATGGGGCCATTCTCTGGATTCGCATCGGTATCGATGGGGCCGGGCTGTACGACGTTAACCGTGATCCCGCGTGGGCCAAAGTCACGCGCCAGGCCGCGCGCCAGTCCTTGCAGTGCCGATTTACTGACCGCATACGAGGCCATCCCCGGAATGGGCATACGATCGCCATTCACAGAACCGATGACAATAATGCGTCCGCCGTCCGGCATTTGCCGGGCCGCCTCAACCGCGGCATGGTAAGGCGCGTGAATGTTGATCCGGAAGAGGCGATCGACGGCGTCGCTATCCTGCTCCAGCGCATCGCCAAAGAGCACAATGCCTGAGTTGACGACCAGAACATCCAGCGGCCCGCTGTCACGCACCCGTTTTATCACCGCATCCCGGTCGGCGCTGTCGGTCTGTACCGCCACGCTTCCGGTTTCAGCGGCCAGCTGCGCGGCGGCGTCTGGCGATCCCGCATAGCTGAACACCACCGATGCACCCTCGGAGGCAAAGCGCCTGACGATAGCCGCGCCAATGCCACGACTTCCGCCTAAAACCAGTACCGATCTCTTTTGCAGTGCAGCCATAAAACGTTCCTTATGATATTGTAGTGGTCATTACAATATGCGTCGGCTACGCGTGCCGTCAAGGAGTAATGTAGTGATCACTACAAAAAAGAGCCGTACCCCAGGACGACCTCGCCGGTTCGATCCTGAGCAGGCCATTGAAACTGCCCAACACCTCTTTCACTCGCAGGGTTATGACGCGGTGAGTGTGGCCGATCTGACGAAGGCGTTCGGCATTAATCCCCCCAGCTTCTATGCCGCTTTTGGCAGCAAGTTGGGGCTTTACACCCGGGTGCTGGAGCGGTATAGCCATACTGGCGCGATCCCCTTTACTGAACTCCTGCGTCACGACCGCCCGGTGGTGCAGTGCCTGATGGATGTTCTGCACGACGCGGCAAAACGCTATGTGAACGATCCGGCGGCGGCCGGGTGCCTGGTGCTGGAAGGGATCCATTGCAACGATCGGCCTGCGCGCGAGGCGGCAAGCGAATTGCACACTGCCGCGGAAGAGACTATCCGGGCCTATATTGCCCAATACTATCCGCACGAAGCCGTTCGGCTGACCGACTTTATCAGCACATTGATGGCGGGACTGTCGGCGAAAGCACGGGCAGGGGATAGTCTGGCGCGTCTGCAGGAGACCGTGCGCCTGGCGGGGCTGGCCCTGGCGCCGTTACTTCCGCGCTGAGGCCAGACCCGGTTCTTATGGCGTGGGGATCAGATGGTCTGTCCGCCCGACACCTCGATACGCTGGGCGGTCACCCACCGGTTGTCGTCACGCAGCAGGCTGGCGACCATCGGTCCGATATCGTCGGGAATGCCGACACGCCCGAGCGCGGTCATGGCGGCAAACTGTGCGTTAACATCGGCGTTGTCGCGCACCAGGCCGCCGCCGAAATCGGTCTCAATGGCCCCTGGCGCGACGGTATTGACGGTGATACCGCGCCCGCCCAGCTCGCGGGCCATATACACGCCCAGCATCTCAACCGCCGCTTTTGCCGCGGCGTAGGCCGAGAATCCCGGGTAGGAAACCCGGGTCAAACCGGACGAAAAGTTAACGATCCGCCCGCCGTCGGCCAGCATCGGGAGCAGCGCCTGCACCAGGAAAAACACCCCTTTGACGTGAACGTCGAACAACCCGTCGAACTGTGCTTCGGTGGTATCAGTAAGGGTGGCAAACTCACCGTGACCGGCGTTGTTAATCAGATGATCGAAGGTGTCGCGCGCCCAGACTTCAGCAAGCTGCGTGCGCAATGTTTCAGCAAAGCGCGGGAAACTTGCCGTCTGCGCCATATCAAGCTGGAGGGCAATCGCTTTGCGTCCCAGCGCGCGGATCTCCGCGACAACCGCTTCAGCCTGCTCGGTGTTTCCTCTGTAAGCGACAATGACATCACCCCCCTGTTGTGCAATGGCGAGGGCGGTACGACGGCCGAGGCCACGGTTGGCGCCGGTGATAAGTGCGATTTTATTCATGACAGCTCCTGTCTGTTGAGTGGTATCACTACAGTAGGAGAAGCCCCTCTGTGGCCATTGCCCGATCCTTGTGAAGTTTTGCCCATTTCTCTTCCAGGGGGGTGTTCTGTCGCCAGTTATCACATACTATCGTTAAAAAACTTGCCCGAAAGGATCCTATGCCTGCTGCACTGTTCGAGCTTTGCCGCCGCTATGCTGATACGCACGCTGACCGTAGCGGGGTTGCTGCTACGCCGGTTCCGGGGTTGACGATTGTCCGGGCTTTGCATCCCGGCGATTTGCAGGCGGCCATCAACAAACCGCTGATTGCGATGCTGTTGCAGGGACGCAAATGCGTCACGACCGGTACTGAACGTTTTGACTATGGCCCGGGCGAGGCGATGGTGATTGCTGCGGATGTGCCGACGATCAGCCAGATTACCCAGGCCAGCCTTCGCCATCCCTACTATTCCCTGGTGCTCGAGCTGGATACTGCCATCCTGCGTGAGCTTCAGGCGCTGGCACCCGCAGGGCAGGGTGACGGGCCTTACGTCGGCATTGAACCAATGAATGCCGGGGTGGCGGATGCCGCTTACCGGCTGGCAAGACTGTTTGACGACCCGCCTGCGCTGGCGGTCCTGGGTGAGGGATTACGCAGAGAGCTGCATTACTGGCTACTTCGCAGCGTACACGGGGCGGCTATCCGTGCCCTTGGCGCAGCAGAGAGCTATTCCGCACGCATCAGCCGCGCGGTCGCGGTTTTGCGTAAGGATTTTACCCGCACGATAAGCGTTGAAGAGCTTGCCGGCGTGGCGGGAATGAGCGTTTCCGTGTTCCATCAACATTTCCGGGCTATCACCACCACCTCGCCGTTACAGTTTCAGAAACAGCTGCGCCTGATCCACGCCCGTCGGCTGATGCTGACAGAAGGAACTGCCATTGCCCAGGCGGCCTACAGGGTAGGCTATGCCAGCGTGTCGCAGTTCACCCGGGAATATGCCCGGATGTATGGCGTGCCGCCGGGGCGTGACAGGCGGCTGGCTAAAGCCAGCGCCTGAGGCCGGAAGACAAACGTTAAATGGCCGTTTTGAGCCAGGAGGCAATATCCTGCGTGGGCAGATTGTTCCGCGCATTCCAGGTTTCACTCATCGGCCACCACACTCCCTCTCCCCGGGCAAAGGCGACGCGATAGCGCAGCATCGGATCATCCGGCTGTAAACGCAGTTCTTCCTGTAAGGCGGGCAGCGTGAATACGCTTTTCGCGAAGGTCTGTTTTGTGACGCGTTCAACCGTTTCCGCCAGTTTGCCATAGGAGGTCGTTTCCCCCGCGACAAAGACCACCTCGTTGACGATACGCGGCTGCTGCAAATAGATCGCAGTGGTCAGCCGGCCAATATCCGCGGGTGAGGTCACGGTGACCTGGGTGTCCCATCCTCCGAGAGCATGAAGGGTTCTGTTGGCTAAATTCACCACATCAAACGCCGGTTCGAAGAGAAAGCTGGTAAACATACCGGTTGACACAATCACCCACTCCGTCGCGCGCTGTTCCCGCAACAGGGTTCTGACCTCATACTGCTCGTCCCAGACGGGTTGGCCGCTTCCTTTGCCGACCACATCGTAATTAACGCCAAACTGCCAGGGGAAGTAGCGTCTCACGCCCGCTTCCAGCACCGCGCGGGTAATTTTTATCTGGGTGCCTGCACCGGCGATAAAACCCATGCAGTTGATCACCGTATCAAAGCCAGCAAAGTGGGGTTTTAACGATTCAATCGTACTGGCTGCAACGTCAACGGCCATAAATGTTGCGCCTGAATCAGCCAGTCGCTGATGATCATCGGCCAGCAGGTTGCCCTGTTGATCCAGTGACCCGGGCGAGACGATAATCGAGACGCTGCCGTTTCGCCGTGTGACTGCCGGGATCAGAAAATCCAGTACGGCGGTGCCCAGTTGTCCCGCTCCCAGCACCAATACTTTTTCGCCCTGATTAACATTGCGCTCTGTCATTTTTATTCCTCATCTTTGTCAGCAGCTTGTTTGCTGCGATTAAGGCCATTTTATGGCAGGGTGGTTTATGCGATAAGAGGCTGAGGACGGGTTAGACTGTTCGTGAAAATGGCATAATCAGTCGGTCTGGAGGGCAATATGGATAAGCTGGAAGCAATGCAGGTCTATGTCGGCGTGGTGGATACCCATAGCTTCGCCAGGACAGCCGAAGCGATGGGATTGCCGCGTTCAACGGTATCCCGCGTGATTAAGGATCTGGAAGCCTGGCTCGGGATCAAGCTTCTGCAGCGAACCACCCGCACACTCAGCGTGACCGCCGATGGCCGACGGTACTATGAGGAGTGCAAACGCGTGCTGGCTGATATTGCCGCCATAGAATCCTCTTTTCCTGGCCGGGCGGCGCAGCCCAAAGGGCGTTTCAAGGTGGGGATGCCGCAGTCGCTGGCCCGGCACTGCATTCTCCCGAGGCTAGCGGAGTTTCTGCAGCTGTATCCTGAGCTGGAGTTGATCCTGTGTTCCAGCGATAACGTCGAAGATATCATTCAGGAAGGGTATGACTGCGTGATTCGTACCGGCAGAATCGACGATTCAACCACGCTGGTGGCTCGACCTCTCGCGAACTTTAAGTGGGTGGTTCTGGCCTCTCCGGCATACCTTGCCGCCCATGGTAAGCCGGAAAATATTGATGATCTGGAAAGGCATTACGCCGTTGGCTATCTCAACCATCGCACCGGACGCACCACCGACTGGTTTTTTACCCTTGAGGAGGGCGATTGCGCGATCCGGATGAAGGAGACGCTGGTTGTCGATGATACCGACGCCTATATTCAGGCCGGTATACAGGGGCTTGGGGTAATCCGTGTCGCCAGCTATCTGGTTGCGCCTTACCTGCAAAACGGCGCGCTCATCGCCTGCATGGATAACCTCTCTTTTGATTTGCCGCTTTCGCTGGTCTATCCGCAAAACAGGTATTTACCGCCTTCGGTGCGCGCATTTTATGACTGGAGCCGCGCGGTGCTGCAACAACCTGTGAGGGGGGCTTAAACGCGCTGTATGGCTCTTTTTAACTGCTCCACCAGCCAGTTCAGCGCCGGATCCTGCGCCCGGCGCTTGTGGCGCAACAGACACAACGTAAACGAGGGATAATTCACGGGCGTGGCGCTGGTGCGTAAAGCAAAATGCTGCTGCCATCGTCGGGCCAGTCCGTCGGGAACCGTGGCGAAAACGGGCATCGTGGTTAACAGCAGAGGAAAGGTGGAAAAATTGGCCGTCACGTAACGCACGCGCCGCTGCAACCCCTGGCTGGCAAGCTGCCGGTCAATTTCACTGTGGCTTGATTCGCGATACGACACCATAACATGTTCATAAGCGATAAAGTCGTTTACCGACAAGGGCCCTTCACAGGGGATCTGCTCTGCTGACCAGAGCGTCGAAACGCCCATTGTCATGACGGGCTCGCTCACGATCTCTCCCGTGCTCTGCTTGTTCAGCGAAACGGCAATATCAATGGCATCCTCCTCCAGTAATCGACGTACCTGAAAGGGATCGGCGGGGAGACTATGCAGCGCCACGCCAGGTGCCTGATGGGCGATGGCGGGCAGGAGATCCGGCATCAGCCAGTGCTCGCTCCAGTCGCTTATGCCCAGGCGAAAGGTCCGTTTTGCCGTGGCGGGAGAGAAGTCCTGAGCGCCAAAAATGACGGTATGCAGGTTTTCCATCAGCGGTTGCATATGAACCATCAAGGCTTCGGCGCGCGGTGTCGGCAGCATCCCCCGGGCCGCGCGAACGAACAGCGGGTCATCAAACATCTCCCGTAGTCTTTTCAACGCCCCGCTGATGGCCGGTTGCCCAAGATGCAGCACCTCTGCGGTACGGGTGACGCTCGCTTCCCGGTATAACACCAGAAACACCGTCAGGAGATTCAAATCTATCCGGTTAAAATCATTTTCAATGATTTTCTTCATCATGTTAATCAATTTGAATGTTAGTTATCCCAGCAGCATAGTGAATCTCAACCTGGTAAATCAACTATGCCGAGAACAGGCGGAGGGCGTTATGCAATCTTACCGGATAGGCGACACGGTTATTTTTAAGATCATGGAGCGAGAAATTAAAATACCAACAGCGGAGTTATATCCTGATTATCTCCGGCCCGCAGACGCAGAATGGGCCCGTCAGAGCGTACCGCTGTCGATCCACAGTTGGGTCATACGTACTCCCGACGATATTATTGTGATTGATACCGGCACCGGTAATGGTCGCGAACGCGGTGGTAATCCGTTTTACCATCAATTGCACACAGGCTACCTGGAGAATTTTCTGGCCTCGGGCATTAAGCCGGAAGAGGTGACCCTGGTATTACTGACTCACCTGCACACTGACCATGTTGGCTGGAACACTCTCTGGCGGGATAACCGCTGGGTGCCGATGTTTCCCAACGCGCGTTATATCTGCTCTGAGAAAGAGCTTATTCGGGTACAAAACAGTGAACGCTACCGGAATTTATGGCTCGACAGCCTGCTGCCGGTGATTGACGCGGGCCTGCTGGAAACCGTTGATGTGGCCGCGCAGCCGGTATTTAGCGGCAGAATTTCTTATACCCCCATGCCCGGGCACAGCCCCGATCATGCGGCGTTGATCCTCTCCGCGGGCGGCGAATATGCCTTCTTTGCCGGGGATATTGCACATTCACCGTGGCAGTTTAGCCACCCGGAATGGAATTCGGTGTTTTGCAGCGACCATCACGAGGCGGAAAAGTCACGGCGTCGGGCGATGGCATGGTGTGCGGAACATAACGCCCTGTGGTGTAGCGCCCATTTCGCTGGCTCCTCCTGCGGCTGGCTGAGTGTTGATGAACATGGGCACTATCGCTGGACTGAGGCGAATGACACGCCAACCTTTTTCGGGAGTACGCAACAATGAACAACGCTTCTGTGATTCTGGTTTTTGGCGCGACGGGTCAGCAGGGCGGCTCGGTCGCGAATGCGCTGCTTAACAACGGCTGACTGGGCGTATAACCGGTAGGGCGTTTTCCCGGCGTCACAACGGTGACACCGGGCGGGATGGCTAGCGGGAGGATAACAGCGGCGCGTAATCCATATTCTCCAGATCCTCGAGCAGGCCGGGGCCGGTGGGATGCCAGCCCAACTGCTGACGTGTCCAGGCGGAGGATGCGCGCAGGTTTATGGCGGCGAAAATAGCGAACCAGCCAAAATGCGCTTCAGCCTCTGAGGAGGGGAGCGAGATGTACGGCAGATCGAGCTTGCGGGCAATGATTTCTGCGATCTGCCGGAGGGGCACCCCTTCTTCGGCAACAGCGTGGTAGCGTTGACCGCTTTCGCCACGCTCCAGCACCTGTCGGTAGAGCGCGGCGACATCGCTGACGTGCGCCGCCGACCAGCGGTTATCGCCCTCACCGATGCAGGCCACAACGCCTTTCTCAATCGCGTGCTGAATATACCAGGTGATGAGGCCCTGGCGCCGGGTATCATGCACCTGTGGCAGACGCACAACCTGCACATTAACACCTTCAGCAAGCAGCGCATTGCCTTCAGTTTCTGTTGCCACCCGGGGATGGCTGTTCCCGGCGTTAAAGTGCTTTTCCTGCGCTAATGCCGTGGCGGTGTCATCGCCCATGCCGGTTCCTGACGTAATAATCAACGGGCGATCGCTGCCTTTCAGCGCCTGGCCCATGGCATGGATAGCCCGCCGATCCTTTTCACAGTTCTCGACGAAACGGTGAAAATCATGATCAAAAGCCGTATGGATCACCGCTTCCGCATGCTGTGCGCCCGCCGCTAACGTATCGGGGTCATCCAGGGTTCCGCGATGAACCTCCGCCCCCGTATTCCTGAGCGCCTGCGCGCTGCTCTCCGAGCGGGCGAGCGCGGTAACCTGATGTCCGGCCGCCAGCAGTTCAGTGAGGATCCGGGAGCCAATAAAGCCACTTGCGCCGGTAAGAAAAACTCGCATAACACACCTCCAGAGTAGGGTTCCGGAACAGAGTAGCGCTATAGTCAGACGAGAAAAGTAGAGACATTATCAGGGTATAAACCTTAACAGGATGACGACGATGCACACTGCTATGCAGTCACTGGGCGATTTTCTACGGGCGCGACGTTTACGCCTCGATCCGGCCACCTTTGGCTTTAGCCCGGGCAGGCGACGCACGCCCGGATTGCGCCGTGAAGAAGTTGCTCAGCTCGCCAGTATCAGCCCGGTCTGGTACACCTGGCTTGAACAGGGACGCGGCGGCGCGCCGTCGCGGGAGGTACTTAACCGTATCGCCAGCGGGCTACGCCTGACCTCACCGGAACGCGAGCACCTGTTTATGCTGGCATTCGGCCATCCGCCCGGCACCCGTTTCACCGTTTCTGCCGAAATCGCGCCACGATTACAGCGGGTTCTGGATGCATTGAGCATCCCTGCCATCGTCAAAACCATTACCTGGGACGTCATTGCCTGGAATCGCGCCGCCGCATGCGTTTTAACCGATTATGCGCGGCTGCCCGCAACAGAGCGTAACGTTCTGCGCCGCCTGTTCACCGATCCGGCAGTACGCCGGGCGCAGGATGACTGGCAGGCGGTGGCGCGGTTGGTGGTTTACGCGTTTCGTGCTGACGTGGCGCGCGCGGGAACATCGCCGGAAACCACCAGCCTGATTGCCGAACTTTCCCGTCAGAGCCCGGAATTTGCTGCCTGGTGGCAGAGCAACGATGTCGCCAGTCACGGTGAGGGGGTGAAGCGTATCTATCATCCCCAGGCCGGCGCGATAGAGCTTGAATTCTCAACCTTTGCGGTGGAGGGGCGGCCGGATCTGGCGATGCTGGTGTTTAACCCGGCGACAGAGGAGAGCCGCCTGAAAATTGATGCCCAGCTCAGACAATCCCCGCTCTGTGATTAACCGGTGTCGGCGAGCCCGACATGTTTAACCGCCGCGCGATGCTGCGCATATTTCCCCGGCGGCACACCGACATAGCGGGTAAACGCCACGCTGAATGCGCTGGCGGAGCCGTAACCCGTGCGCTCTGCCACTTCGGCGACCGTGACGCCGGTATCGCACAGCAGTTGCATGGCGAGGGTCATGCGCCAGGAGAGCAGGTATCCCATCGGCGTGACCCCGGTCATCTCCGTAAAGCGCTCAAACAGCATCGAGCGGGAGAGGGCGCAGCGACTGGCCAGCGCCTGCACCGTCCATTTTCTGGCAGGCTCCTGATGTATCAGCCGTATCGCCTGGGCGATACGGGGATCGGCCAGACCACGCACTAATCCGGGCGTGGCGAGGGATGTGCCAGAGCGGATAGCCTCGATAAAGAGCAGTTCCAGCATGCGCGCCAGCATGAACGCTTTTCCGGAGCGTTGCGCCTGGGCTTCATCCTTTAACAATCCGACCAGCAGCGAAAGACGCTTTTCATCACGCACAAACACAAGCCCGGGCAACAATGAAACCAGCAAACCCGCATCGGGTGATTCAGACATGCAGTGACCAACCAGCGCCAGCATTTCAGGGTCAGCATGGGGATCGCCGAGCCGGAAATGTCTCTCTGCCACTTCGATGGGGATAGTATCGACACCTGGCGAAGCAGGCGGGACGAGGCTCGTCAACGCAAAGTTGTAGGCTGCGGGTATTAAAACAAAGTCACCGGCATGCAGCGTGAGGGGCTCATCGCCTTCGCGCTCAAGGCGGCACGCCCCTTCAAGCACAGCGCAATAGAATGACAACCCCTCATCCGAACGGCGGACCCGCCAGGCGCCCGCGCCGGTCACCGTTTTTGTCAGCACCGCTTTGAGCTTTAACATGGCGATGGCTTCGGCTAACGGATCGCTCATTTCCGGACTCCTGCTAAAGAATGACGGACGTTTGAATATATATCGTCCAGTCAGGGCTGTCTATTATGTGCTCAGGTAAACCACACGCAGGAGTGATTATGAAAACGGTTATGATTACCGGCTGTTCATCAGGTTTTGGTCTGGAAACCGCACGGTATTTTCTTGAGCAGGGCTGGAAGGTGATTGCGACGATGCGCACACCGCAGGAGAATCTTCTTCCCGGGAGCGCGCGTTTACGTCTCCTGAGCCTCGATGTCACTTCGCAGCCGAGCATAGATCGGGCGATCGCTGACGCCGGCGACATCGATGTTCTGGTCAACAACGCCGGGGTGGGGATGTTAAACGCCCTGGAAGGTGTCTCCCCGGAGGCGGTCAGAGACATTTTTGAAACCAACACGCTTGGCACTCTCGCCATGACCCGGGCCGTACTCCCACAATTCAGACAACGTCGTTCAGGGGTGATCGTGAATGTCACGTCTGCGGTCACCCTTCAACCGCTGCCGCTGCTTGCGGTCTATACCGCCAGTAAGGCGGCGGTTAATGCGTTCACCGAATCTCTGGCAATTGAGCTTGCGCCGTTTAATATCCGCGTGGGCCTGGTGCTGCCCGGGCGTTCGCCTGCGACCCGTTTCGGCGAAAATGCGCAACGGATCATGGGATCGATTCCCGCAGAGTATGCCGCGTTGAGCGAGCGTGTCTTTCAGGGCATGCAGGATGCGCATGCGAGCGTAACCTTACCCGAGGATGTGGCAAAAGCCATCTGGCAGATGGCAACGGATCCGGATACGCCGATCCGTTTACCGGCCGGAGAGGATGCCCGGCAGATGGCGGCGCATCTCATGTAGAATCCGCCACAGTCAATCCTGCACGTTTAGCGGTTATCCGACATACTGAAGCGTAATGCAGGAGACAATCACTGGAAGGCGTGCCCTATGGCTGATTATACCTTTTCCACACTCTGGCGGGTGGAGGCCTCGCTCCAGGAGGTCTGGGCGATTTTATCGCATCCCGATGTGTGGCCCGAATGGTGGGGAAGCCTGGAGCAGGTTATCGAGCTAAAGAGAGGGGATGCCCGGGGAATTGGCGCCCTGCATCGCTATACCTGGAAGGGGGCGCTTCCGTATCGGTTAACCTTTGATATCCACGTGCTCACCATTCAGCCCCTCTCGCTGCTGGAAGGGGAAGCCAGCGGTGAGGTGGAAGGGCGCGGTGTGTGGTCTTTTTCTGAGCACGAGGGCAACACGCTCGTCAGGTATGACTGGGATATCCGCACCACTACCCGCTGGATGAACCTGCTCGCGCCGCTGGCCGCTCCCGTTTTTCGCTGGAATCATCACCGGGTAATGCGCGACGGCGCAAAAGGTTTAGCCCGTAAATTGGGCAGGCGGGTAGAGATGTCGGTCGGGTAAAGGGGCGTCAGGCGTTGGGCGACTTACTGGTGAAGCGGCGCGCCGGTTGGCATTACTTTACAAATTGCCCCTTGCCCGCAGAGGCGACGCTCACTATTCTCATTGCCCATGACTATCCTGACCGGTCCGACTCAACATAAAAACAGGCAACTGAGAGCCCTCGCGCTGCTTTTCGTTGCCTGTGTTGTCATGCTGATCTGTCTGACCCAGCGGGCCGCTATCCTGCACCACATGCAGGTCAAAGCCGCCACGCTCTCGTTGAGTACTGAACATAGCCCGCAGGAACTTTCCTCCCCTGGGTTGTCCCCCTGCGAGTTGAGCGCCCACTCGCTGCTCTCCGCCCAACCTCTTCATTTTGATAACCTTCTGCTGTTACCCGGTCTGCTGGTTCTCGTTTTAGCGGTGCTGATCAAAATCAGCGTCCTGCCGAGGCCGGTGATCCTGTTCCGTCCTCCGCTTCTTCGAATACATCTCAAAAACTGCGTTTTCCGTGAATGACTGACATGGCAGTGCCTGTTTAGTCAATTTTTCACGGAGAAAACTATGAAAACGCTTTTCAGGAGCCTGTGGTTCCTGTTGTTCAGCCTGTCCGCGGCCTGCGCTGCGGTACCGGGCTGGCCGATGACGCCTGACAATGCCCACGCTCAGGTGCAGGTCTGGCACGATGCGCCAGCAGAGGGAAAAGTTCGCCTGCTGCTGGATGTTACCCCTGATGAAGGGTGGAAAACCTACTGGCGAACCCCCGGCGACGGCGGCTTTCGGCCTGTAATAGAGTGGGCGTCCAGGGCCACTACCCAGTGGCACTGGCCGCGTCCCGTGCGCTTTACTTCCGCTGGCTTTAGTTCGGTCGGCTACGACCGTCGGGTGGTGTTTCCGCTGGAAATCACCACCGATGAGGTGCAGCGTTTGCGCGGGAAACTGACGCTTTCGCTGTGCAGTAACCTCTGCGTGGTTAACACGTTCCCGCTGGATATCAATCTTGCCGCCGGTCCGTCGGCGGACTTTGCCAGCGCCTGGGATGAGGCGATGCGGGCGGTTCCTGCGACACACGGCGCGATAGCGGTTAAATCCGTCGCCACGGACCGCGACACCCTGACGGTGAAACTGACCTCGCCGCAAGGCTGGTCCCGGCCCGAACTCTTCACCGATAACCCGACGGAGGCGACGCTTGCTCCGCTCCAGACAGCGGTTCAGGGCGACACCCTGACCGCACGGTTTAGCGTCAGCGACAGCCAGGGAGAGCCGCTGGCGGCCGACGGTTTACAGCAGATCGCACTGCTGGTCAGCGACGGTGCGCAGAGCCAGCAGCTTACGGTTGAGCTCAGCCCCGGTCCCTCCACCACGTTCTGGCAGATCCTGGCCGTGGCGCTGGTGGGTGGCCTGATCCTCAACCTGATGCCCTGCGTGCTGCCGGTGCTGGGGATCAAGCTCGCGTCGCTGATGACCCTGGCCGGGAGCACACGACGCCAGACACGGCTGCGTTTTCTGGCGACGGCGGGCGGGATCATCTTCTCGTTTCTGGTGCTGGCGGCGGTCGTTACCGGTCTTCGGCTGTCCGGGGCCTGGATTGGCTGGGGCTTTCAGTTCCAGAATCCGTGGTTTATTGGCGCGATGGTGCTGGTGACGTGGATTTTTTGTTTCAGCCTTGCGGGCCTGCTGGAAATCCGCCTGCCTTCCACGCTCACTACCCGGCTGGCTACCGCCGGTGGGAACGGCATCGGTGGGAGTTTCCTGGAAGGCGCGTTTGCAACCCTGCTCGCCACGCCCTGTACGGCGCCGTTCCTCGGCACGGCCGTCACCTTCGCCCTGGCGGCACCTGTCCATCAACTGTGGCTGGTCTTTTTGGTGCTGGGTATCGGGATGAGCCTTCCCTGGCTGGCGATCGCCATGGCCCCCGGCGTGGCGCGCTGGCTGCCGAAGCCCGGCCCCTGGATGGGGAAACTGCGTCTGGTGCTGGTGCTCCTGATGCTGGGCTCCGGCATCTGGCTGATGTCATTGCTGGTCAAAGAGTGGGGCGCACGCTATGTGTTGATTGGCGGCGGCCTGATGGTGGCGTTGTTCCTCTACCGCTGCGCAAAGGCCATGCCGCATCACAGAGAGAATCTGCGCAGCCTGGCGTTTGGCGTCCTGTTTGGCGCCGGGCTGTATGCGTTTCTGGCGCCGCAACCTCAGGGGAAGGAGGATTCTCCCCTCAACTGGCAGCCGCTGAGTGAGGCCGCGCTCAGCGAGGCCCTGACTGCCAGAAAGCGCGTGCTGGTAGATATCACCGCTGACTGGTGTCTGAACTGCCGGGTTAATGAGGTTATGGTGCTTCATCGCCCTGAGGTAGTGGCGGCTTTAAACCGCGACGACATGGTCCTGTTGCAGGGCAACTGGAGCCAGCCCTCGGCGGAAATCGAGCAGTTCCTGAGGCGCTACGGCGCCAGCGGCATTCCGTTTAACGCCATTTTTGGTCCTTCACTTCCGCAGGGGCATGTTCTGCCCTCCCTGCTGAGCAAAGAGGCCTTACTGACCGCGCTGGCGAAGGCCGGGGCGGCTACACCATCTGATTTTACTGAGGAAAAATAATGAAGAAGATCCTGTCCCTGTTGATTCTGACGTTCAGCGCCGCCACGCAGGCGCAGCCCGGTGATTTACCCGAACCTGTTAAGCAAATCCAGAAACAGGGCATTGAAATCATCAAGCCGTTCAGCGCGCCCGGCGGCGTAGAAGGGTGGCTGGGCAAATATCAGGACATGGGCGTCACGCTCTATCTCACGCCGGATAAAAAACATGTTGTTTCAGGCTATATGTATGATGCCCAGGGCAATAACCTGAGCGAGAAGATCATCAACGAGGAGATCTATATTCCCGCCGGGCGCGAAATGTGGAAACAGCTCACCGCCGCGCCGGGGATCAAAGAGGGCAGCGCGGACGCGAAATGTCAGGTAGTGGTATTCGCCGATCCTTTCTGCCCCTACTGCAATAAGTTCTGGCATCAGGCGCAGCCCTTTATCAAGGATAAAAGCATCAACACCACAACCCTGCTGGTGGGCGTGATCCGCCCGGACAGCGCGCAGTATGCGGCGGCCATCCTCTCCGCGAAGGATCCGGCTAAAGTGTGGTATGAGATGGAGAGCAGCGACGGTAAAACCAAACCGGCGCTGACGAGTGATACCCCACCTGCGGTGTTTAAGCAGATAGAGCATAACCAGCAGCTGATGACGCAGTTGGGGGCCAGCGGCACGCCTGCCATCTATTACCTGAATAAAGATCGCGCCCTGCAGCAGATCGTCGGCTTGCCGGATGCTAAGCAGATGGCCGATCTGGTGGCCTGTAAATAACCGTCTCTGGTTATTAACCTGAACCATAGTCTCAACCGTTGTGCCGGTAAGCACCTTGATTTGTTCGTAAAATCACTGATACTGTATATATATACAGTTAAACGGATTTGAGACTATGCTATTCACCTTCCCGCACGTTGCTGCGCCCGTTAAAGGGCGCAAATAATCATGTTTGCGCTTGTCGATGTGAACAGTTTCTATGCTTCGTGCGAGACGGTGTTTCGCCCGGATCTGAAAGGGCGCCCGGTGGTGGTGCTGTCGAATAACGATGGCTGCGTGATTGCCCGCAGCGCCGAGGCGAAAGGTCTGGTGACGATGGGGGCGCCTTATTTCAAACAGAAAGAGATCTTCCGCCGCCACGGGATTGTCGCCTTCAGCAGTAACTATGAGCTGTATGCTGACATGAGCCATCGGGTGATGACCACCCTGGAAGAGATCGCTCCGCGGGTCGAGATCTACTCGATTGATGAGGCGTTTTGCGATCTTACTGGGGTCAGTAACTGCTACAATCTGGACGCCTTTGGCCGCGAAATCCGCCGAACGGTACTGCAACATACACACCTCACCGTCGGGGTAGGGATCGCGCCCACCAAAACCCTCGCCAAACTGGCGAACTTTGCGGCAAAAAAATGGCAGCGGCAGACCGGGGGCGTGGTCGATTTATCCGGCGTTGAGCGTCAGCGAAAGCTGATGGCGGCGCTGCCCGTCGAAGAGGTATGGGGCGTCGGGCGACGGTTGAGTAAAAAGCTCAGTGCGATGGGCATTCATACCGTGCTGGATCTGGCGAACACTCCCACCGACCTGATCCGCAAGCATTTCAGCGTGGTGCTGGAACGCACCGTTCGCGAGCTGCGCGGCGAGTCCTGCCTGGGGTTTGAAGAGTTTGCCCCGCACAAGCAGGAGATCATCTGCTCCCGCTCGTTCGGGGAGCGGATCTCAGACTATGAGGCGATGCGCCAGGCCATCTGTAGCTACGCCGCCCGCGCCGCCGAGAAGCTGCGGGCCGAGCATCAGTACTGCCGGTTTATTTCGGCTTTCGTGAAGACCTCGCCGTTTGCGCTGAACGAGCCTTACTACGGCAATAGCGCCTCCGTCAAACTGCTGACGCCAACCGAAGACAGCCGGGACATCATTAACGCGGCGACGCGCTGTCTGGATCTCATCTGGCGAGAGGGGCTACGCTATCAAAAAGCGGGCGTCATGCTGGGGGATTTTTTCAGCTCGGGCGTCGCGCAGCTTAATTTATTTGATGAAAATCCGCCGCGCCGCAATAGCGAAAAGCTGATGGCTCTCGTCGACAAATTAAATGAGCAAGGGCGCGGAACAATCTGGTTTGCGGGGCAGGGAATAGAGCAGCAGTGGCAAATGAAAAGGGAAATGTTGTCCCCGCGATATACCACACGTTTTTCGGATTTACTGCGCGTCAAATAAATGGCTTTCACCAAAACAATGCAAAGCCTGAAAGTAAATATTTGTCGAACAGGAAAGATATATCCCTGGACGATCAATAATTGCGCTATGGTGGTGGCTCTACACACCTGCCCGGAGGGGCTATTCCCAACATAAAATTTGAGTGCCCGGTTTGCACGAGCAAGCGGTTTCGTTTTACCTCTTTTAGCCCTACGCAAACCCAACCTCATGGTGCTGTCTGTTCCGTCTGTGGAACCCGACTCACCGCACACTCATGCGTGCCAATGCCAAAAAGAAGACGCTGGCCAAAACAGGTGGTTTAGGTGTTAAAGGGGGGCTAATGCTGGCCCTCCCGATAAATGATTTTGCCGCTACGTTGACGACGCTTTTATATTAACTGCCGTTTCGTTATTTCTGAAAAATAGCGGGCTTTATTTTTACGGCTCGCTTATTTTATTGATTAATTCTGGCCCCTGATTTTTTACGTTTCCCACCGCCCGGGTGACAGGATGCCAGTGGAAATCATCTGCGGGAACGGCACCGGTCTGCGCTATCTCTTCAGCTTCTTTGCTGCTTACCGTCTCGCGAAGCCATTCACGTGCCGCCTGCGGCGTCAGCACCAGCGGTCGTCGGTCGTGAATATCCACCAGCCCTTTATCCGCTGCCGCGGTCACAATCAGGAATCCTTCCGCTTCATCCCCGCGCTCGAACGGTGTACTGCCGATCGCGGCCATAAAGATGGGCTGTCCATCGGCACGGGAGATAAAGTAGGGCTGTTTTTTCTCCCCCTCTTTTTTCCACTCGAACCAGCCGTCGGCAAAGACAATCGCCCGGCCATGGTTCCATAGCGGTTTAAACATCCGGCTGGTGGCGGCGGTCTCCTGTCGGGCGTTAATCAGCGGGGCTTTATCCCACCAGCCAGGGGCGTAACCCCAGAATACCGGGTCGAGATGCAACAGATCGTCGCGTTCGCTGAGCAGCAGCACTTTGGTGCCGGGCGCAACGTTATAGCGCCCGATGGGTTCCGGGTCGTAGGGGATATCGCAGTCTGCTTCATCCGCCAGAAAAGCAAGATACTCTTCCCGGGTCTGCGCCTGGGCGAAACGTCCGCACATAGTTACCTCCGGTGGTTTTCTTAAGTATAGAGGGTGAATTTCCCGGAACCGTAACCTCTGCGGCGGACGGTTGTGCTAAGAGCGATTAACGCGTCACCACCACATCGGTAAAGGTGAAGCGTTTTGGCTGCCCGGTAACCGAAAAACGAGTAGATGGAATAACACCAGAATCAGGCGTATTGACGGGAATATCTACCGGGATGATGCTGCGTCAAGCATCGGGCATCTCAGGCGGGTTTAAGACCCCTCCGGATGACAAATTCCATCGATTAACTGCTTCAGAAGGCAAATAAGCCCGGCCAAAATCAGCACAAAGGCCAGCGCGGTGAATAAAACAATCGTCATCCTCGACTCCATGTTCTCAGTTTTGTTTGGTAAAAATCTTAGATCGCATTTTTCATTTGTCATTATCTTCCGGGTATTTTTCTTATTGCTGGCAGATTCGATACCGGTCAGAAGCGGACATATCCAGGATGAGGCCCTATAATCCTCCACGCCTGAAAACGTTCTGCACTGAGGATCCCAGATGACGACCTTTCATCAACTTACGGCCACCAGCCTGCACGGTCAGCCCATCTCTATGGCCGACTATGCGGGGAAGGTGGTGCTGGTGGTGAACACTGCCAGCCAGTGTGGCTTTACACCCCAGTACGCCGGTCTTGAAAAACTCTACAAAAAGTATGCCGACCAGGGGCTGGTGGTGCTGGGTTTCCCCTGCAATCAGTTCGGTAAGCAGGAGCCTGGCGGCGCGGACGACATTGCCCAGACCTGTCACGTCAATTACGGCGTCAGCTTCCCGATGTTCGGGAAAGTGGAGGTCAATGGCGCAACAGCGCATCCTCTGTTTCGTTATCTGAAAGAGGCGTTGCCCGGCGTACTGGGGGGACGAATCAAGTGGAATTTCACCAAGTTCCTTATCGGACGCGACGGCAAACCGCTCAAACGTTTTGCACCGATGACCACCCCGGAGAAAATGGAAGCTACTATCGTCGCTGCACTTGAAAGCTGATTAATGCAGGCGAAGCAGAGAGATGAGAGGGGAAAAGCCGGACGCGCTGCGCTTGCCCGGCCTGAAGACTTATCGCGCCGCCAGCTCCCGGCGGATAATCTCCGCCCCTGCGCTTAACGCATGGAGCTTGCCGTTAGCCACCTGACGGGACAGGGGAGCCATTCCGCAGTTGGTCGACGGGTAGAGCTTGTCGGCATCCACAAACTGCAGCGCTTTGCGCAGCGTAGCGGCCACTTCCTCTGGCGTCTCGATAGTGTTGGTTGCCACATCAATGGCGCCGACCATCACCTTTTTACCGCGGATTAGCTCCAGCAGATCCATCGGCACGCGCGAGTTGTGGCACTCCAGCGAGATGATATCGATATTCGAGGTCTGCAGTTTGGGGAACGCCTCTTCGTACTGGCGCCACTCTGAACCCAGCGTTTTCTTCCAGTCGGTGTTGGCTTTGATGCCATAGCCGTAGCAGATGTGGACGGCGGTTTCGCACTTCAGCCCTTCAATGGCGCGCTCCAGGGCGGCGATCCCCCAGTCATTCACCTCATCAAAAAAGACGTTAAAGGCGGGTTCGTCGAACTGGATAATATCGACCCCGGCCGCTTCCAGCTCTTTGGCCTCCTGGTTGAGAATTTTTGCAAACTCCCAGGCCAGTTTTTCCCGGCTTTTGTAGTGGTTGTCATAGAGCGTGTCGATCATGGTCATCGGACCCGGCAGCGCCCATTTGATTGGCTGGGTGGTGAGCTGGCGTAAATATTTCGCATCATCAACGAACACTGGCTTCTGACGGGCCACGGCGCCGACGACGGTCGGTACGCTCGCATCATAGCGGTTACGGATTTTAACCACTTCGCGTTTCTCAAAATCGACGCCGCTGAGGTGCTCGATAAAGGTGGTGACGAAGTGCTGGCGCGTTTGCTCACCGTCGCTGACGATGTCAATGCCAGCCCGCAGCTGATCGTCGAGGGACAAACGCAGCGCATCCTGTTTACCGGCGAGCAGTTCTTCGTTCTGCAATTTCCACGGCGACCAGAGGGTCTCCGGCTGTGCCAGCCAGGAGGGTTTCGGCAGGCTGCCGGCAGTGGAGGTGGGGAGCAATGTTTTCATAACAGGTGACCTTATTGTTTTAATGGAATCAACGCACGTACTGAGCAGACCATTGCTCAAGCAGAGTTTTGTACGGTTTGATAAAGTGTTTCTCGGTAAATTTCCCCTGCTCAATGGCCAGCTGGCTACGCTCTTCGCGGTCGTAAACAATTTTGGTCAGGGAGTGATCCTCGTTAGTCAGGCTGGGCTGGTAACAGTGCCCGGCGACCGAATTCGCGTTATAGATCTCAGGACGATAAATCTTCTGGAATGTCTCCATCGTACTGATGGTGCCAATAAGCTCCAGGAAGGTGTAGTCGCTCAGCAAATCGCCGGTGAAGAAAAACGCCAGCGGCGCGGCGCTGTGGGGCGGCATAAAGTAGCGCACCTGCAGACCCATCTTTTTGAAGTACGCTTCTGTTAATGAAGAGCCCTGTTGCTGGTACTCAATGCCTAAAACAGGATGGGCATTGCCGATGCGGTGATAGACATTTTTATTGGAGACGCTGAGGCAGATAACCGGCGGCTTGCTGAAGTTAGCCTTATATTCATCGGAATTAACGAAGTGCTTAAAGATATTGCCGTGCAGTTCGCCAAAATCAGCCGGAATGGTAAAGGTCGTCTGCTGTTTATTATGATCCGGCAGGAGAACGCTGAAATCGTAATCCCGGACATAAGAGGAGAAGTTATTCCCGACGATCCCTTCAATGCGCTCGTGGGTTTTTTTATCAATGATGTTGGTTTTTAAGATTTCAATCGCCGGGAAGGTGGCGTGATTGTCTTCTCCCGCGATATTCATCTCTACGGAGATGATGTCCAGCTCTACGGAATAACGATCGCCGTTCGGGTTGTCCCAGTGCGCTAAGGCGTTGAAACGATTGTCAATCATCACTAACGTATTGCGCAGGTTCTGCTGACGGCTTTCCCCGCGGGCGAGGTTGGCAAAGTTAGTGGTGATCCGCGTGTTTTCGGATGGGTTGTAATTTTCATCGAAACGACTGTGGGTAATCGTGAAGGTGAAAGCGTTATTCATGGTGATGTTTCCCGGCTCTGACATAAAGACTGAAATCCCCTCGCGGTTACAGAAGTCAGTCTGTATGTTGCTAATACGTTAATATGGCTTAAGTTATGCCAGAGCCGGGGAGGGAGTGAAAGCGACTAAATTTCATTGCAACATGAGTCATCTTCATGATGGTGAAAAAATTTCACTCTGCACTCTCCGCATGCCGTTCCAGATCCAGCGCACTGGCGCTGGCGGGGTCGAAAAGTGAAAGGCTTTCAATTTGATCCAGCATGATGACCTTGCGAAACGCCATGGCGCTTTTAGGCTGTGAATCGAGCGTAATATCGTGGTCGGCATACCATTTACTGTAGTTATGCTCAATGCGCAGGCTCAGCGTCTCGCCGTCGCGGTAGCCGCTCAGCATCGGGATCAGCACGATGTTAGCGGTCTTTTCATATTCCAGGGTTGCGGTATGGATCATCCCGATATAAATCCGCCGCGATTTCAGCGTCACCAGCGCCAGTTCGCCTTCCTCCATGCACTGATAAAGCAACTGCTCAATCCCGCTTGCTTGTGACAGGCGCTTGTAAAGCTGCTTGCGGCCTTCGCCGTCCAGCCTGGCGCTGCCCGCCCAGTTCGAGCGGTAGAGACAAAACAGGATGGCAAAAGCCAGCATCACCACTACCGGCGCCTGGATGCCCAGGAAGCTCCAGTTCATAAAATCCACTTGCCAGTTGGCGTTGTCCTGCGCGGTTAAGTGGAAGGTATTGGCAGTGTAAGAGAGCCCGAGCAGTAACAGCCAAAGCAGGCCGGTGGCGATCACGCCCTGCAATACGAAGATACAGCCGTACAGCGCGACCAGAAAATAGACATCCCAGCCAAAGGAGCGCTTAATTTTAAACCGGGTGGAGAGGTCGCGACTCGTGTACCAGTATCCGCTCACCATCAGTACCATAAAGATCGCTGTTCCCATATCAGGCCCTCTTCAGCGCGTTAACATGGCGCAGGAAGTCCTGTCGCACCTCTTTACTTTTATAGTTGACCGAGGCGTTACCATCCTGATCGATAATGATGCGGTCCCCGTCCTCCACGGCCTCAATAATCTCCTGCTGACTCATCACCTGTAGCAGCGACTCAGGGCTGGAGAAAATTGAGGTAAACAGGCGTCTCATAGCGTGGGCTCCTTATAGACAAAAAGCCTAAGCATGGTAGGGGATTGCAAATATTGCCTTAAGGTTATGCTGAAAAGCGTCAGGTTACGCTCAGCCTTTTCCCCCTCCACGCTCCCGGAATCATGTTAATCATTAAAGTGTCATTGACGTGGCCGAAGCTGTACAACCTGGATGTAGAACTGAGCGGTTAGTAGGGCAGTTTATGATGCGCGGGAAGCGCTGTTTTCAAGCGGAGTTCCATGATTAATGGAAGATTCTTAAGTCTTATTAATTAATCGCTTACTGAAAATAGTTTTTTGTAAGCTTTGAACGCCAGATAATTTTTAATGCCTTTTAAGGCGTTGATATTTTTAAAATTAACTTAGGTTGCTATGTAAAATCGCAAAAACTTGTACACGCACCATGTACAACTATAGCGGTTTGGTATATTTTAACATCACTTTAACTCCTAACCTAAATGTCAATCCGGAGCATCTATGCGAGGTAACAGTTCGCGCCAAAGTTCAGCTGAGGCAATCACCGCCTATTTTAATAAAGCCAGTCTGCGTAGCCAGCAGGAGACGCTGGGGCTCATTGTCGGTGAGATTCTGAATGAGGGACGTAACCTGAGCCGACTGGCTATCTGTACCAGGTTATTACGCCGGGTAGAAGAGACGGAAGATGAAGCAGAAATTGCCCACTATAATGAGCTGATCGCACTGTTTTTTGAACGATAGAGAGTGTTAGCGCTTCTGTGTCTTAAAGCAGTCGATATAGGCGTTTGCGCAAAGTGGAAAAGCATCTTACGCAAAATAGTATATTGATAGCGATGAGAGGTAGCCCGGCTACGTTCAGTCGCGTGAGAACAGTTATGCATAGAACGAAATCTGAAAAGCTGAGGGACGATCTTATTGGCGAAGCTGTGTTGTTAATTTTAAAAGACAACGGTCCGATAAATTTTAAGACGCTGGCAGTAAAACTGAAAATTATGGCCAGCACAGAGCGTGATGTTGAACGACGAAGTGCACTGTCGGCGGCAGCATTAGAGGTTGAGCAAAAGGTTAAATCCAGTCGTGGCGTACAGACAGAATACAGAAGTCATTGTTATGTCAACAGAATGCACCATCTTATGGTGAATGATACTCAGCATAAATACGATAAAAAACATTAATCTTTGGGTGGATAATATGCAACCTAATATTTCTCAGCACACACCGCATTTCAATGCCCTTCAGGATCAGGCGCTGGCATCCTACTTCCGTTCAGCCGGCGGTGCCTTGTCCGTGGAGTCTGCCATCTTAGGTTCAGCGATAAGATGTATTATTCTCAGTGGTGATAACCTCACTAATAAGCAAATTATTCTTCAGCTAATTTACGCGCTTGAACAAACAGCGGATCAAGAGGCTGCCGACGTCATACGCAATACGCTCGAAATTGTTGTGGGTTTCACGCAGGATGATATTTAAGCATCACTTACGCCGGTGGCACCCGCATAATAAAGGTCTGGTAAAATAGCCGACGCAAACTGCCCTTAACCAGGGCAGCAGCATCTTCTGAAGTATCCTCACACCTGCCCCAACCTGACTTCCCCGTCTCATTGCGACACCTCTCTGAACATTCCCGTTTGCAGCTCCGTGTAAAATAAAATAGTATACCCCCCTACAGTATCCAGGAGCCCTCCGATGCCACATTCACCTGAAGACAAAAAACGTGTCCTGACGCGCGTGCGCCGCATTCGCGGACAGGTCGATGCCCTGGAGCGGGCGCTTGAGTCCGGCGAACCTTGCCTTGCTATCCTGCAGCAAATCGCCGCGGTGCGCGGCGCCGCAAACGGGCTGATGGGCGAGATGGTTGAAATTCACCTCAAAGATGAGCTGGTGACGGGCGATACCACCGCCGATCAGCGGGCTGTAAGAATGGCGGAAGTCGGCCATTTGCTGCGCTCTTATCTAAAATAAACACCTGACATCACTAAAAGGAAAGCAAGATGAAATCACGTGCTGCTGTTGCATTTGGCCCAGGCCAGCCGTTGAAAATCGTTGAAATTGATGTGGCGCCACCAAAGAAGGGTGAAGTGCTGGTCAAAATCACCCACACCGGCGTGTGTCACACCGACGCGTTTACCCTGTCGGGTGACGATCCGGAAGGCGTTTTCCCGGCGGTGCTCGGCCATGAGGGCGGTGGCGTGGTGGTGGAAGTCGGCGAGGGCGTCACCAGCCTGCAACCGGGCGATCACGTCATCCCGCTGTACACTGCTGAGTGTCGCGAGTGTAAGTTCTGTAAATCCGGCAAAACCAACCTCTGCCAGGCGGTGCGCGCCACCCAGGGTAAAGGGCTGATGCCGGACGGCACCACCCGTTTCTCATACAACGGTGAGCCGATCTATCACTACATGGGCACCAGCACCTTCAGCGAATACACCGTCTGCGCTGAAATCTCGCTGGCAAAAGTGAACCCGCAGGCGCCGCTGGATAAGGTCTGTCTGCTGGGCTGCGGCGTCACCACCGGTATTGGTGCCGTCCACAACACCGCCAAAGTGAAAGAGGGCGATACCGTGGCGGTATTCGGTCTGGGCGGCATCGGTCTGGCAGTGATCCAGGGGGCGGTACAGGCGAAAGCCGGACGCATTCTGGCGGTGGACACCAACCCGGAAAAATTCAAGCTGGCGGGTGAAATGGGCGCGACCGACTTCATCAACCCGAACGACTACGACAAGCCCGTTCAGGAGGTCATTGTTGAACTCACCGACGGCGGCGTCGACTTCAGCTTTGAGTGCATTGGTAACGTCAACGTCATGCGTGCCGCGCTGGAGTGCTGCCATAAGGGCTGGGGCGAAAGCGTGATTATCGGCGTGGCCGGTGCGGGTCAGGAGATCAAAACCCGTCCGTTCCAGCTGGTGACTGGCCGCGTATGGCGTGGCTCCGCGTTTGGCGGCGTAAAAGGGCGCACCCAACTGCCGGGTATGGTAGAGGACGCGATGGCGGGCAAAATTCAGCTCGATCCGTTCATTACCCACCGCCTGCCGCTGGATCAGATCAACGAGGCTTTCGATCTGATGCACGAAGGGAAATCCATCCGTACCGTTATCCATTTCGGCGATAACTGATAAACCTTCTCTCTCCCGCTGCGCCTTTATGGGCAGCGGGACTACATCTCTTTAAAAATCATTGCGAAAGTGTGACCAGTGTTGCGATTTTAGCCGTAATCAAATTCTCTGTCGTGCCGATGACTACTTTACAGGCGTGTTTCCACGCATCTTACCTATGAGAGAGTCTACGGCTATGGACAAAACAACAACAGTTCGGGCGCAACATAAGCTGGGCTTCCTGCATCACATCAGGCTGCTTCCGCTTTTCTCCTCGATTTTGGGTGGCATTATTTTGCTGTTTGCCCTGAGCGCGGGGTTGGCAGGTTATTTTTTACTCCAGGCAGATAAAGATCAGCAGGATGTAACGGCTGAGATCCAGGTCCGTACCGGGTTGTCAAACAGTTCAAACCATCTGCGCACGGCGCGTATCAACATGATCCATGCGGGCGCTGCCAGCCGTATCGCCGAAATGGATGAGATGAAAAAGAACATCGCGGAAGCAGAGCAGCGCCTTAAACAGTCCCAGGCCGGTTTTGCCGCCTACATGAGCCGTGGCGTTCGCACCCCGGCGGACGAAGCGCTGGATGGCGATCTGAAGACCAACTACCAGGCCTACATTGATGGCATGCAGCCGATGCTGAAATATGCCAAAAACGGCATGTTTGAAGCCATCATCAACCACGAAAATGAGACGGCGCGTCCGCTGGATGATGCTTATAACGAGGTGCTGCTGAAAGCGATCAAGATCCGTACCGAACGCGCGAATATGCTCACCGAACAGGCGCACACCCGCACCCAGCTGGGGCTAATGTTTATGATCGGTGCCTTTGGTCTGGCCCTGGTGCTGACGGTGATCACCTTTATCGTTCTGCGTCGCACGGTGATTAACCCGCTGCAACGTGCGGCAACCCGCATTGAACATATTGCGAAAGGCGATCTGACGCTGCCAGAAGAGCAGACCGGGCGCAGTGAAATTGGCCGTCTGACCCACGATCTGCAAACCATGCAGCGCTCGCTGGTGAATACCGTGGGCACCGTGCGTCAGGGCGCGGAAGAGATCTACCGCGGCACCAGCGAAATCTCTGCCGGTAACACCGATCTCTCATCACGTACCGAACAGCAGGCCGCCGCTATCGAGCAGACCGCTGCCAGCATGGAACAGCTGACCGCCACCGTGAAGCAGAACGCCGATAACGCGCACCACGCCAGCAAGCTGGCGGAAGATGCCTCCGGTAAAGCCAGCCGCGGCGGCCAGATGGTCTCCGGGGTGGTGAAAACCATGGGCAACATCTCCAGCAGCTCGAAGAAAATCTCCGAAATCACCGCGGTGATCAACAGCATCGCCTTCCAGACCAACATCCTGGCGCTGAACGCCGCGGTGGAAGCCGCCCGTGCCGGTGAGCAAGGGCGCGGGTTTGCGGTGGTCGCCAGCGAAGTCCGCACCCTGGCCAGCCGCAGCGCCAACGCTGCGAAAGAGATTGAAGGGCTAATCAGCGAGTCGGTTTCGCTCATCGATCAGGGCTCCGGGGAAGTGGTTGCCGCAGGTAACACCATGAGCGAAATCGTGGAAGCGGTTAAACGCGTCACCGATATCATGCTGGAGATTGCCGCCGCTTCCGACGAGCAGAGCCGGGGCATTGAGCAGGTCAGCCAGGCGATCTCGGAGATGGATAAAGTGACCCAGCAGAACGCCTCGCTGGTGGAAGAAGCCTCCGCCGCGGCGGCCTCGCTGGAAGATCAGGCTGCCCGTCTGACCGAAGCGGTAGGCGCCTTCCGCTTGCAGGGTATGGGCCAGGCCCGCAGCAGCAGTAAAGCGGCGCCTGTCGCGCCAGCCGCACCGCTGCGCCCGGCCGTTGCCGATGGTGATAACTGGGAAACCTTCTGATCCCCAGCCGCATCCTGCCGGGTGGCGCTGCGCTTACCCGGCCTACAAAACCGTAGGCCCGTGCAAGCGAAGCGCCGCCGGGCAAAAAAGGGTTCATGTTTCGACATGAACCCTTTTTTTATTCCCCGCTATGATGGATGTAAGGGCTAAAGAGGAACAGGACGATGAAACGATTTACGCAGGTGGTTTGCACAGCGTGGTTACTGGCCGGGTGTGCCTCCGGCGGCAGCGTGGGGGTGGGCGGCATCGGGATCGGCGGCGGCGGGGGGAGCAGCGGAGTGGGGGTCGGGTTATCTTTCCCGGTGGGCGGCAGCACATCGACCGTCGATAACGGGCAGGCGGACTGCGACGGCGACGTATACCGGGTGCAGCCGCGCTATCCTGAGCAGGCCGCGGCGCAGAACTATTCCGGCAGGGTGACGGTTTCGTTTAACGTCAAGCTCAATGGCCGCGCGACGGATTACGAAGCCGCAGGGGATAAACCCTTCTTCGAGGAGACAAAACGCGCCGTCTTACGCAGCTGCTGGCCAGCAGGCGTCCATCAGAACCTGGTGGTGAGTTACCAGAACGGCAAGACGGCAACCTGGATCGAAAATTCTCTCTCCGCTAAGCCGTAGAAATAAAAAAGCCGGCCACAAAGGTAGCCGGCTCGACGGTTAAAGGCGATTACGGCTTATCAGGCAGCGCATAGGCGATGATGTAATCCCCGCGATCCGGAGACTGACGCGCGCCACCCGCATTGATGATGATGTACTGCTTGCCGGTTTTCGGCGACACGTAGGTCATCGGCCCGGACTGGCTGCCCACCGGCAGGCGGTCTTTCCAGATCTCTTTCCCGTTGGCGGTATCGAACGCGCGCAGGTAGAAATCCTGCGTACCGGCGAAGAACAGCAGGCCAGACTGGGTGGAGAGCGACGCGCCCAGCGTCGGCATGCCAATCGGGATTGGCATGTGCATGCGGATGCCCAGCGGACCGGTATCTTCTACAGTACCTACCGGCACCTGCCACACCAGCTTGCCGGACTTCAGATCCACGGCAGACAGGGTGCCGAACGGCGGTTTCTGGCACGGAATACCCAGCGGCGACAGGAAGCGTTCGCGCATCGCACCGAACGGTGTCCCGTCCATCGGCACAATCCCCATCTCAATCCCGCTGGCATTTTTGGCTACGTTGGCGCGCGGCACCATGTAGTTCGCCAGCCCCAGGCGCATGTCGTTCACGAACATCAGGCTGTTGTTCGGGTCAACCGAGACGCTGCCCCAGTTCATGCCGCCGAGCGAGCCCGGGAACTGCAGGGAGCGATCGAGACCCGGCGGGGTAAAGACGCCCTGGTGGCGCATCTCTTTAAACTGGATGCGGCAGAGCAGCAGGTCAACCGGCGTAGCGCCCCACATATCCGATTCGGTCAGGGTCTGGTTGCCAATCATCGGCATGCCGACGGAGTATGGCTGGGTCGGGGAGTAACGCTCGCCTTCAACATTTCCGGCAGGCACCGGACGCTCTTCCACCTTCGCCACCGGCTGGCCGGTTTCGCGGTTGAGCATAAAGATCATGCCCTGCTTGCTGGTCTGCACCAGCACTGGCGTGGAGCCGCCTTTACCATCCGGCAGATCGTACAGCAGCGGCTGCGACGGCAGGTCGAAGTCCCAGAGATCGTGGTGGGTGGTCTGGAAATGCCAGCGTACCTGACCGGTTGTGGCATCCACTGCCACAATGGAGGAGCTGTATTTATCATCCAGTTCGGTACGCTGACCGGCCCAGAAGTCCGGGGTGGCGTTACCGGTCGGAAGGTAGATCAGGTTCAGCTTCGCGTCATAGGACATGGCTGACCAGACGTTCGGCGTCCCGCGGGTATAGGTCTGGCCTTCCGGTGGCAGGCCGGTGATGTTCGGGTTACCCGGATCCCAGGCCCAGGCCAGCTTGCCGCTGTGCACATCATAGGCACGCACCACGCCCGGCGGCTCATCGGTGGAGAAGTTATCCGCCACGCGGCCACCTACCACCACGACGTTGCCCGCCACCAGCGGGGTGGAGGTTTGCTGATAGTAGCCAGGCTTCACTTCACCCATACCGACGCTGAGATCGACCACGCCATGCTCGCCGAAGTCCTCACACAGCTTGCCGGTATCGGCGTTGATGGCGATAAGACGGGCATCGGTGGTCGGCAGGAACAGACGACGCGGACAGGCAGCAGGCTGGGTTTCAGCCTGTGACGTTGTCACATTTGCACTCTCTTCAAAATAGCCCAGACCACGGCAGCGCTGCCAGTTTGGCGCGGTGGCTTTGGAATCATAGCGCCACTTCTCTTTGCCGGAGTCGACATCCAGCGCCAGCACCTTGCTGTAGGGCGTACAGACGTAGAGCGTATCGCCAATCTGCAGCGGAGTGTTCTGATCTTCCGCCCCGGAGCCGTTGCTCTGGGGAATGTCGCCGGTGTGGGCAACCCAGGCTACTTTCAGATCGCTCACGTTCTGCTTGTTAATCTGATCCAGGGCGGCAAAGCGGTCGCCGTGGGTGGTGTTACCCCAGTGCGCCCAGTTTTTCTGCTGCTGCCGCGCGGCCACCGGTTTTACCGGTACGGGTTCGTTAGCGGCAACCAGGGTCTGCGGTTTAAACATCCAGCCAAGGCTCACCAGCATCAACACCGCCAGCACGGCGGCAACGCCGAACGCCGGGGTTTTATTGACCGGACGATCTGCGCCGCGCAGGAACGGCCAGACAAGGGCGGCCAGGAACGCCAGCACCGCAAAAGTGAACAGGCGTGAGAAGAGCGGCCAGAAATCCCAGCCTGCGTCGCTTACGGCCCAGATCAGCGAGGCGATAAACGCCACCGCGTAAAGGAGAATACCGCTGGTGCGCCCGCGTGCGATCAGGAATGCGGCGATCAGCATCACCACGCCCATGATCAGGAAGTACCAGCTTCCCCCTACGGTGGCGAGCTTAAAGCCCAGCCCACCGACGGCCAGCCCGATGATCGCCATCAGACCAACCAGTAGCCACTGCAGGAACCGGGGGAACCCACGTAGCGAATTACCTATAGCCATTTCTGTCTCCTGAAATAATCGCCTCTTCTCTGGCCAGGGCAGATTCAAACCTGAACCAAATGGGTAACAGAAGAGAAGATCCTTAATGAAAATGTCGGGCATGACGCCATTGTGGCGCCTGAGAGATCACCGCTGTGTTATTAAAATGAACCATTTGGTGAAATCGGCGGGTATGATAAATCTGTTAAATTGTTTAGTGCAATTGTTAATGAATGATTTCGCATTATTTGAGTAATGGAAACAAAAAGCCCGTCATCACGACGGGCTGGAGAGGGGTGAGATTAGACTGGCATCGATTTACGTATCGCGCTCAGCAGCGTCTGGGTGGCGGCGGAGAGCGGGGCGTCCACGCGGGTTAATACCCCAATCGGTTCGCCTGGACCGGGCGTCGTCACCGGCAACGCCACCAGCGTGCCCTGACGCAGATCCTCTTTCACTGCCCCGGACGGGACAAACCAGACATAGTCATAATCGACCGTCAGCTGACGCGACAGCGAGGCCGAGAGGGTTTCAATGCAGCCTGGTGGCAGTTTGCATCCCTGGGTTTGCAGCAAGGTTTCGGCATTCTGGCGCGGCACGGTGCCTTTCGGCGACACCACCACCGGCCACTCCATCACCCGGCTGAGGGTCACGGTATCGTTGAGGATGGGATGGCGCGGACGGACCACCAGCTTCAGGGACTCCAGGAAGAGCAGCTCATAGTTCAGGCCGCTCATCAGCTCCGGGTCCGACATTCTGCCGATCCCCAGATCCAGCTCGCCCGACTTCAGGCCCGCCAGCAGCATGGTGTTATTCATGGTGGCGACCTGCAAGGTGATGTTGCGCTGCTGCTTGTGGAACTGGCCGATGACCGCCGGCAAAATGCCCAGCGCCGCGGTGGGCAGGGCACCAATGCGCACGACATCGGGCACCACATCGTTACGCCGCGTCAGCGACTGGCCCGCGGTATTCAGGGCATCCAGGACTTTGACGGCATGAGTCAGGAACTGCTCGCCCATGAGCGTCAGTTGCGCGCCCAGGCGCCCGCGTTCGAACAGCCGCGTGCCGGTGAGCTGCTCCAGCTCGTTCAGCGTTTTTGAAAGCGCAGGCTGGCTCAGATTAAGGGTTTCAGCCGCGCGCCCAAGCGTACCCTGCTGAGCGACGGCCACAAAAGTATGAAGATGGCGCAGACGAATGCGCTGAGAAAACAAGCCATTTTTTTCCATAAGCGATGTTAAAAACAGAGCCTTCAGCGTGACAAGAAAAGTTATTTAATTTTGATAACTTGATAGCAAAATATCATTAACATTTCATCGGTTTTAGTAAAGCATCGAATAAAATCTGTCGCTTACATGCACTATCAGGGGAGACCTGGTGAGAAGGTGTAGGGGGAGAGAGCCATTTTGCATAACAAAATGGCAACATTAAAGGGGTTACGCTTCCCGCATTGCGAAAGCGTGGCGCTGGCAGATATGACAGCGATCCGCCTCAGGGGAGAAGGTGTAGAAGGTGTGATGGCAGCTACGACAGGTTTTTACCGCAAACGGATAGCGTTGTGGCGTTGCGGCCTGTAGCTGGTGCTCAATGCGGATCGCAGCGGAAAAACAGACAGCGGTACAACTGTTACAGCCCGTACAGCGGGCAGGGTCCCACGCCAGCGCCGTCTCAGTTATTTGAAGCGCATTTTCAGGGCAGGCTCTGGCGCAGGCGCCGCAGGCCATACACAGGGACAACGACAAGGAGAGCTGATACTCGCTGAAGGACGATAATAACGCTCTGCGGGCGCGGCGACCGGCGCTGACCCGGCCTGACTGGACGTTCTCCTCGGGGATGTGCAGCCAGTGACGACGTAGCGGGTTAACGGCGCGGGGCGTCGGCGGAAAAATCTGCCACTCCGGCTCCCGGAGCTGCCGCAGGGTGAGGTTTAATTCGGCGACGACCCGGACCCACACCGGATGATCGGCGCTCTCCAGCGCCACGCCCCGGATGGCATACTGGAAATGCCACATCAGTAATTCATCGGCGGTTATGCAGGCTGAAAACGGCGCGACTAAGCGATCGGCCTGATAGTTCCTGAGCGTGGGAGTCAGATTTTCCGGGGCGTCGGTGGGACACGGAAAGAGGCAGTTACCGCAGCGCAGACAGCTTGCGTCATCGATCGTCTGCCCGGCGGCGGAAAGGGTAATAGCCGCCACCGGGCACGCGTCTGCGCAGGCGCGGCAGGGGTGGCGAGGGAAGGTGCGGCGCAAACAAGAAGCCCCCACGCCAGGGGGCGCAGGGGGCTTAGCGTTAAGGCGAAAAATAGCCATCAGTGAATGTTAAAGAAAACAAAGCGGAACGCGATCTCCGCCAGCACCAGCAGCACGCCACCGGCCAGAAGCCCGGTTCTGCGGTTGCGCCAGCCGCTTACGGCAAACAGTACCGCTCCGACGACAGAGGCGACCCAGCAGACCAGGCGCAGCCCTTCGAGCCGGGCAAATGCCTCCAGCGGCTGATGAGGCAGGGTCACCACGCTCTTCAGCGGCGCGTTGGCCAGATAATCCATGTATGCCGGCTGCGCCAGCAGGCGGATCGCGACAATGCCCACCACGCACACCACCGCCAGGCGTAACAGGGTATTGCGCGTCTGCATTACCGGCCCGGTGTTGAGGATCGGCAGCCAGGCCATCCCCACCGCGCCGAGGATGCCCACCGCACCATAGAACATCAGCCAGGTGTTGAAGTGCATCCAGGTGATGATAGAGCTGTTGGCGTAGATGGCGCTCATGCACCAGACGTCAATCAGCCCCAGCAGCGCCGCAATGGGTAACAGGACGCTGACCAGTCTCTTTTTCACCAGCAGGATCAGCGTACACAGCCCCAGCACAGCCAGATAGAAGCTGGCAAAGACGATTTCACGGCTTAACCACGAGCTGGCGACGTGGCGCAGCGCGTTAAAGGCGTTCAGCGGATAGCCCAGGTGCAGGGTGGAGGCGATTAACCCCAGGCCACCCATCACGCAGGCTGTCAGCAATACCGGCAGCAGCTGACGCGTTGCCTGCGGGAGCGGTTTTGCCGCACCCGCGCCGAGCGTGAGGAACAGCGTGATGCCAACGGAACCCTGTACCAGAAGGGTAAATATCAGTAACGGCAACTCATGCATGCGGTTGCTCCTCTTTCTCAGCGCCCTGGTGTGGCTTGATCACCAGGTTAGGATGCGTGATGGATGAATCCGGCAGTCCCTGCACATCACAGACGCTGCCGTAGCGGGCGCGCAGTTCGTCAATCGGGCCGAACTTGATGGCACCCAGCGGACAGGTAGCGACGCAGATCGGCTGTTCTCCTTTGGCCTGCAGATCGACGCAAAAATCGCATTTGGACATCTGGCCCGTCTCTTCATTCATCTGCGGCGCGCCATAAGGACACGACCAGGCGCAGTAGCCGCAGCCCACACATTTGCGGGTATCAACCCGCACGATGCCGTCGCCGGGCCGCTTGTGCATGGCCGTTGTCGGGCAGTTTTTAGTGCAGATCGGATCTGCGCAGTGGTTGCAGGAGATCGACAGGGTATAGGCGAAGACGTTCTGCGCCATGCCGCCCTGTCCGGTTGGGATAAACCCGCCGCCTTTCACCTCGTAAACGCGGCGGAAGCGACGGCCCACCTCGAGATTATGTTTATCCTTGCAGGCCACCTGGCAGGCTTTACAGCCTGAGCAGCGGGACGAGTCGATAAAGAACCCCAGCTGTTTATCGCTGACGGGTGGAAAATCATTAAACTGCTGCGTCATACTTTGCGACCTCCACAAGCATGGTTTGATGAGCATTACCTTTAGCAAGCGGAGTGATACGCGCCGAGCTAAGAACGTTTGGACAACCGCCGAGATCGACGCCGTTAGCGTCCGGTAGCCACCAGGCGCCAGCCTGCATGGCGACGACCCCAGGCATGATCCGGACGGTCACTTCTGCCGGCACCTGGCAGATGCCGCGCTGGTTATGAATACGGACCGTGTCACCCTGGCGAATGCCGCGTTTTTCCGCATCCAGCGGGTTGATCCACAGCTTCTGAACCTGCACCTCCTGCAGCCACGGGTTGGCGTACTGGGTGGAGTTAGCGCGGTTTTTGCCCTTCCAGGTGATGAGCTGCAGCGGGAACTGTTTCGTCAGCTCATCTTCAGGGCCTTCCTGGGCTGGAACGTAGTGCGACAGGGCAGGGATGTCCGGGTTATGCATGTCATAGAGCCGCTTTGAGAAGATCTCAATTTTGCCCGATGGTGTCGGGAACGGGTTATTCTCCGGGTCGCGGATGTTCGCTTCGAAGGCGATAAGCGGTTTGCTTTTGAACAGATGCTGACGCTGTTGCTGTAACTCGCTAAAGGTAGGCAGATGTTCATCTGGCATGGAGAGGCGCGTCTGCTCCCAGATGTGCTCAATCCACTCTTTCTCGCTGCGGCCTTCGCTGAACTGCGCTTCGATACCCAGCTTCGCCGCCACTTCCCGCTGCCAGTCATAGTCAGAGCGACGTTCGAACTCAGGCTCAACGATCTTTTCGGACAGAATCAGATAGCTGCCGGTACCCCAGCTTTCGCCAATGTTCCAGCGCTCCATAAAGCTGGTTTCCGGCAGCAGGAGATCCGCATAGCGGGCGCTGGGCGTCAGGTAGAGATCGCTTGCGACAATAAACTCAATTTTGGATTCATCTTCCAGGACTTTCACCGCCTGATGAATATCCGGGTTCTGGTTGGCGAGGTAGTTGCCCGCCAGCGAGAACAGGAGCCGGATATTGCTCTTCAGCTGCGTTGCCCCCGTCAGGCCATCTTCCGGCGTCACCTTGCTGGCATCATCGGCGGCCTGCACCCAGTTCATGATCGAGATTTTTTCTTTCACCGGGTTGTCCGGCATCTCCGGGCCGGTGGCAAACTTACGGTTGCCGATGCCGCCGTAGCCCGCTGCCCAGCCGCCTTTTACGCCGACGTTACCGGTGATGGTCGCCAGCAGCGTGGAGCCACGGGCGGTGCGCTCGCCGCAGATATGGCGCTGCGGCCCCCATCCCTGGATCAGCGCCGCGGGTTTGGTGGTGGCGTAGTCGCGGGCGAGCTGGCGAATGGTCTGGGCCGGGACGTGGGTGATTTTTTCTGCCCATTCCGGCGTTTTCACCACACCATCTTTTTTGCCCATCAGATAGGCCACCAGCGACTCGTTAGCGGGCACCCCTTCCGGCATGTTCTCCTCATCAAAGCCCAGGGTATAGCGATCGATAAAGGCTTTATCGTGCAGGTTTTCGCTGACGATGACGTACATCATCGCATCCATCAACGCGTTATCGGTTGACGGTAAAAGCGGAACCCACTCATCGGCCAGCGACGACACGGTATCGGAGTAGCGCGGGTCGACGACAATAAAGCGGGTGCCGTTCTGCTTCATCTGCTGAAAATAGTGGTTGGTATGGCCGAAAATGGTTTCCGTCGGGTTATGCCCCCAGAGGATCACCAGGCGGGTATCCTGCAACGTATCAAGGGAATTGCCGGTAGCGACCGTACCGTAGGTATAAGGTGTGGCGGCGGCGGTATTGCCCATACTGACGGAGTGGTAATATTCCAGATGCCCGCCGGTCAGGTTCAATAAACGGCGCATCATTTTATCGCCGGAAAAAGTGCCGCCGCTGACTGCGGTATTATTGTGCACGAAGCGGGATTCAGGACCATATTTCTTCGTAATGCGGGTAATATTATCCGCGATCAGGGTTGTCGCCTCATCCCAGGATATGCGTTCAAATTTACCTTCGCCACGCTTACCTACCCGTTTCATTGGATATTTCAGACGATCGGGATGATAAACAAATTTACGATAGCTACGACCGCGCACACAGGCTCGCATCACCGGCATATCGGGATCGAGTGCGGCATCCGGCCGGGTCGTAATTTGGGTCACTACGCCATCGGCAATATGCGCACGAATATCGCATTTACCGCCGCAGTCAAAGGTACTGCAGGTTTGCACCACCCGTGCGGCAGGCGTCGTACCCACCGCAGGGGCCTCTGCGCCAGGGGTAGAGGCGCTTGCACGCCGGGAGGTCAAAAAAGGCAAGGCGATGGCGGCGGAACCCGCCTTCAGGAAACTTCTGCGCGACACCCCGGACGGGAAGGCATCTTCATTGTTTTCAGGTACAGACATATTATTCCCTCATAAAAAATGTCCTTATTTTCCCTGATGCTTTAAAAGAGGTGGTTGATATTTATCAAAGAGGGTCATTAACCAGATTTAACGGCGGAAAATTAAGACTGTTGCGATAATAATTATCATTTATTCATAGTGCGGAAAATGAGCGAATAATTTTGCTATGGGGTTAATGACAGCGGGAATTTCAATAAATAATCAGAATAATAAAAGTTAAAATATGTACAGTGCTGCCACTATTAATAATGCAGGATATAAATGTTTGTTAGCGGATATTTTCGTTTCACTTCAGATCGGGGGGGTTATCGCTTCTTTAACAGCGAAGCATGAAAAACAGGCAGCCAACCACTCAGATCACAATTCGTAAATTCTTCCAAACAGCAGCAACGGCCTTCTCTACACTCCAGGTAATATTCACTGGAGGCATGACATCATGGCGAACACCATCACGGCTGATGATATTCGGGAAAACTTTTCGCAGGCTATGTCGGCGATGTACCAGCAGGAAGTTCCGCAGTACGGCACTTTGCTGGAGCTGGTAGCGGATGTGAATCTGGCGGTACTGGAAAATAACCCGAAGCTGCACGAACAACTGGCCAACGCGGATGAACTCGCCCGTCTCAACCTCGAACGCCACGGGGCGATCCGTGTTGGTACGGCCCTGGAGCTGGCGACCCTGCGACGTATGTTCGCCATTATGGGGATGTTCCCGGTCAGCTATTACGATCTCTCCCAGGCCGGGGTGCCGGTCCACTCGACCGCCTTTCGCCCGGTAGACGATGCCGCGCTGTGCCGTAACCCGTTTCGTATTTTTACTTCGCTGCTGCGCCTGGAGCTGATCGACAACGTGGCCCTGCGCGAAAAAGCGGCAGAGATCCTCGCCCGGCGTAACATCTTTACTCCCCGCTGCCTGGCGCTGATTGACCTGCACGAGGCGGAAGGAGCGTTCACCCCGGCGCAGGCCGACGAGTTTGTTCAGGAGGCGCTGGAAACCTTCCGCTGGCATCGTCACGCCACGGTCGATCATGAGACATACCTGGCGCTACACAACGAACACCGGCTGATTGCCGACGTGGTCTGCTTCCCGGGCTGCCATATCAACCACCTGACGCCGCGCACGCTGGATATCGACCGGGTGCAGGCGTTAATGCCGGAATATGGCATCGAGCCGAAGATGCTCATCGAGGGGCCGCCGCGCAGGGAGACGCCGCTTCTGCTGCGTCAGACCAGCTTTAAGGCGCTGGAGGAGCCGGTACTGTTTGCCGGAGAAGCGCGCGGAACCCATACCGCGCGTTTTGGCGAAATTGAACAGCGCGGCGTGGCGTTAACCCCGAAAGGGCGCGAGCTCTACGATCGTCTGCTGGCGGAGGCCGGGACCGGCAAGGATAATCTGACCCACCAGCTGCATCTGCAGGAGGTTTTCCAGGCCTTTCCCGACAGCGATATCTTCCTGCGTCGCCAGGGACTGGCGTGGTTCCGCTACCGCCTGACCCCGGCAGGAGAGGCGCACCGCCACGCCTTTGGACCCGGTGACGATCCGCAGCCGCTCATCGAGCGCGGCTGGGTGGTCGCCCAGCCCATCACCTATGAAGATTTCCTGCCGGTGAGTGCCGCCGGGATCTTCCAGTCCAACCTTGGTAACGAAACCCAGGCCCGCACCCGCGGCAATGCCAGCCGTGATGCCTTTGAAGAGGCGCTGGGCTGCCCGGTGCTGGACGAGTTCACCCTCTATCAGGAGGCGGAAGAGCGCAGCAAGCGACGTTGCGGTTTGCTTTAAAAACGGTACTCTGCGGGGATGTGATAGCAACTGAAGGTCGATATGGAAAACGTCTCTTCCCCGATAGTGACCACGTGCCAGGGCGATATCTGCGGCATAACCGATGGCGATGTACAGGTCTGGCGCGCCATTCCCTATGCCGCGCCGCCGGTGGGCACATTACGCTGGCGTTCGCCGCAGCCGGTGGCAAGCTGGCAGGGCGTGCGCCAGGCCACCACCTTTTCGCCCTCAAGCTGGCAAAGCAGCGAGTACTGCCAGCAGTTGGGTGGGGGCGATCCGGGCCGTTTCTCGGAGGATTGCCTCTATCTGAACGTCTGGTCGCCGATGGAACGTGCCGCGCCGCTGCCGGTAATGGTCTGGCTGCACGGCGGCGGCTTTACCATTGGCGCAGGCGGGCTGCCACCCTACGATGGTAAAGCGCTGGCCCAGCGCGGGGTCGTGGTGGTGACGCTCAACTACCGGCTCGGCCACCTGGGCTTTTTTGCCCATCCGGCGCTGGCGGGAGAAGAGGAGCGGGTGGTACACAATTTTGCCCTGCTCGATCAGATAGCGGCCCTGGAGTGGGTGCGCGACAACATTGCTGCCTTTGGCGGTGATCCGGCGAACATCACCCTGTTTGGTGAATCTGCCGGGGCGCGGAGCGTGCTGTCATTGCTCGCCTCGCCGCTGGCAAAGGGGCTGTTTCATAAGGCGATAATCCAGAGCGGCTACACCCTGCCGGACACGCCCCGGGAGCAGGCGCTTAAAAAAGGCGAGGCGTTGGCGGCCCATTTTGGGCTGGAAAACGCCACCGCAGAGCAGTTGCGGGCGATCCCACCTGAGGCTTTCTGGCCGCTGACGGCACCGCACAACATAGCCCCCGCGCCGATCCATGGGGATTGTGTGTTGCCGGAGCCGATGCTGGAGGTCTTTTTTGCCGCCCGCCACCATCCGGTGCCGATCATGGTCGGTTCCAACAGCGATGAAGCGAGCGTGATGGCGGTGTTTGGCATCGATCTCGCCGGACAGATCCAGAAGCTGCGCCGGGAGCGGCGGCTGGGACTGGGGCTGATCAAGCTGCTCTATCCCGGCGTCAAAGACGATACCGAACTGGGGCGTCAGGTATGCCGCGATATGGCCTTCACCACCCTGGGGTTTGTCGTGATGCAGGCCCAGCAGCGGGTAGGGGAGCCGTGCTGGCGCTACTGGTTCGATTATGTAGCCGAAGCCGAACATGCCACTTACATCAACGGGGCCTGGCATGGCAACGAGGTGCCGTATGTGTTTGATACGCTTACCCTCGCCGAGCCTGCCCGACAGTATGTTAATGCCAACGACCTGGCCTTTGCCGCCCAGGTTGCCGACTACTGGGTCAACTTTGCCCGCCATGCCAGCCGGGAGTGCGACACGCTGAATGGCCCGACGCGCTGGCCTGCCTGTCACCGCAGGCGGGACGTTTTGCTACGTATCGGAGTGAATAAACATGCGGGATTTAAGCTTGAAAACCGATTTATGCGCGCCCGCATGGTGCTGTTTAAACGGGTGATGAAGCACCACGTCAGCCTGGATTAAGCAGACACGCGCGAAAGGCGGCCAGCCCCGCTGCTTTGCCGCGCGACTCCCGCAGCACCAGCCGGTAGCTGGCGCCGGTTCTTACGCTGCTGGCATAGGGCCGCACCAGCCGCCCGGCGCGGATATCCTCCGCCACCAGCGTCTCGTCGGCAATGGCGACGCCCAGCCCCTGAATAGCGGCAGTGATCGCCAGATCCATGGTGTCGAAGTGTTGATTTTTGTGCATGGCAGGCGGCTGTACGGCCTGTTTCTCCAGCCACAGCGACCAGTCGGTTTTATCCCGCGTCGGGTGCAGGTAGGTAAGCGACTCCACCGCTGTGCCCTGGCGCAGGGGACTTAATACCGGTGTTAATGCCTCTTCAAACAGCAGATCGCCCGCGCTCAGATGGGTGCCAAAGACAATGGCGGCATCATAGGATTCGGTTTTGAAATTGACGCTGTGTTCATTGGTGGTGGTCAGGGCAATCTGCAATTCAGGCTGCTCGCGCTCCACCTGCAACAGCCGCGGTACCAGCCAGCGCATGGCGCAGGTGGGCACCTTCAGGCGCACCACGGTTTGTTGCGCCCGGGCCTGGTCCGCCACCGTGAGAAAGTGTTCATACGACGCGCGCAAATCCGGCAGCAGGGCGCTGCCCTGAGAGGAGAGACGCAGCCCGCGGGCGTGGCGCTCAAACAGCGGAAAACCAAACCAGCTTTCCAGCGCGGCGATCTTACGGCTCACCGCCCCCTGGGTCAGGCAGAGCTCTTTTGCCGCATGGGTCAGATTCAGATGTCGGGCGGTAACAATAAACGCCTCAACGGCAGTGAGCGGGAATGCGCGATGCGACACAGAACCTCCAGGTATGATTTTTTATCATGGCTATTATGACAACAATTCGATTGTCGCCACAATAGCGTTCAGGTTGAATAGTTATGCACTATCTACCAGAGGAAATTCCGATGACGCTGCGTACTCCGATACAACCCCGATCCAAACTGCCGGACGTTGGCACCACGATTTTTACCGTTATCGGTCAGCTCTCCGCTGAACACAATGCCATCAACCTTTCTCAGGGGGCGCCGAATTTCGACTGCGATCCCGCGCTGGTGGCAGGTGTCCACCGCGCCATGCAGGCGGGCCACAACCAGTACGCGTCCATGACCGGGCTGGCGTCGCTGAAGGAACGCATCGCCGATAAGATCGCCTCCCTCTACGGTACGCAGTACGATCCTGCCAGCGAAGTGTTAGTTACCGCCAGCGCCAGCGAAGGGCTCTATTCGGCCATCAGCGGGCTGGTGCATGCTGGTGATGAGGTGATCTACTTTGAGCCGTCGTTCGACAGCTACGCGCCGATTGTCCGTCTGCAGGGCGCCACGCCGGTAGCCATCAAGCTGACGGTGCCGGATTTTGCCGTTAACTGGGATGAAGTGCGCGCCGCTATTACCTCGCGCACCCGGATGATTATTGTCAACACGCCGCATAACCCGAGCGGGCAGGTCTTCTCGGCGGAGGATCTGGCGCAGCTTGCGGCGATCACCCGCAACACCGATATCATTATTCTCTCTGACGAAGTGTACGAGCACGTGGTGTTTGACGACGTGCCGCATCACGGCATGGCTACCCATCCGGGGCTGGCGGAGCGCAGCGTGATCGTCTCGTCGTTTGGCAAAACCTACCACGTCACCGGCTGGCGCGTCGGCTACTGTGTCGCCCCGGCGCCGTTGATGGATGAGATCTGCAAAATCCATCAGTTTTTGATGTTCTCTGCCGATACCCCTATGCAGTATGCGTTTGCTGAACATATGGCCGATCCGCAAACCTGGCTGTCGCTGGCTGCGTTCTACCAGCGCAAACGCGATCTGCTGGTCAACCTGCTGGCCGACTCACCGTTCCGCCTGCTGCCGAGCGCAGGCTCCTTCTTCCTGCTGGCGGATTACCGCCACTTCAGCGATGAACGCGACAGCGAGATGGTGAAACGGCTGATTGTTGATTACGGTGTTGCCACGATCCCGCTCTCGGCGTTCTATACCGACGGGACAGATAACAAATTAATCCGTCTCTCTTTTGCCAAAGATGAGGCGACATTACGGGCAGGTGCGCAGGCCCTGTGTCGGGTAAAACCACGCTAAGGAGTTCAGTCATGAAAGTAAAAGCCTTCGTTGTCGGCCTGGGGTTGCTGTGTTCGTTTTCCTCACTTGCCGCAACCGAATTACGTTACGGCGTAGAAGCTGAGTATCCGCCTTTTGAGAGCCGTAACGCCTCGGGTGAACTGGAAGGGTTTGATATTGAGCTGGGGAACGCAATTTGCGCGGCGGCGGCCCTGAAGTGCAGCTGGGTTGAAACCTCGTTTGACGCGCTGATCCCGGGGCTGGTGGCGAAGAAATTTGACGCCATCAACTCGGCGATGAACATCACCGACCAGCGTCGCCAGAGCATCGACTTCACCCAGCCGATCTACCGTATTCCATCTCAGCTGGTGGGCAAGACCGGTAGCGCGGTGGACGCCACCCCGGAAGGGCTGAAGGGCAAGACCGTGGGCGTGTTGCAGGGCTCCATTCAGGAAACCTACGCCAAGGAGCACTGGGAAAAACAGGGTGTCACCGTGGTGTCGTATAAAGATCAGAACATGGCCTGGGGCGATCTGCTGAATGGCCGTATTGACGCCTCGCTGGTGATGTCTGCCGCCGGACAGGCGGGCTTCCTGAGCAAGCCACAGGGGAAAGGCTTTGGCTTTATCGGTAAGCCGGTCGCCGATGACACCATCCTGGGCAGCGGGATCGGCTATGGCCTGCGTAAAGGCGATGAGGCCACCAAAAAGCAGCTTGATGCCGCCATTGATAAAGTCCGTGCTGACGGCACTATCGACAAGCTTGCGCAGAAGTACTTCCCGGGCATCGATGTCAGCGTGAAATAATCATCTTACGCTAAGCCTCCGACGATGATGTCCGTCGGGGGCTTTTTTAAACATAACTTTACCTCCGTTTCAGGCAATTCCCCTCGACAGAAAATTCTTTCGCGCTTTGTTCATATTCTCGCCTGCCAACAATTGGATTCTTAACCGTTTTTGTTTAGGCTGTGCCCTTTTAATGATGTTCTTTCTTGCCGTTGTTTCGCCTTAAGCGAAACCCACCACCCCACGACCATAAGGACGTTTTTCCAGGCATGAATCGCAGACGTTTTTTAAAAGGATCTCTGGCCGTCGCCGCAGTAAGCGGAACTTCCGGTTTCGCCGCACTCTTTTCCCAGGCGGCCAGTGCAGCTGAATCGGATATTGCGGACGGCACCAGCCGCCGTTTCGACTTTTCTGTGCTGCAATCCATGGCTCACGACCTGGCGCAAACACCGTGGGGTGGTGCGCCGCGTCCGCTGCCGGATACGCTGGCAACACTGACACCGCAGGCTTATAACAGCATCCAGTACGATCCAAAGCAGTCGCTGTGGAACAACATCGAAAACCGCCAGCTTGATGTGCAGTTCTTCCACGTCGGGATGGGCTTCCGCCGTCGGGTGCGCATGTTCTCCCTGGATAACCAGACCGCCCAGGCGCGTGAGATCCACTTCCGCCCGGAACTCTTCAACTACCACGACGCGGGGGTCGATACTAAGCAGCTGGAAGGGCAGAGCGACTTAGGCTTCGCCGGTTTCCGCGCCTTTAAATCGCCGGAGCTGGCGCGCCGCGATATCGTCTCTTTCCTCGGCGCGAGCTACTTCCGCGCGGTTGACGACACCTATCAGTATGGGCTCTCCGCCCGCGGCCTGGCGCTGAACACCTACGCCGACAGCACCGAGGAGTTCCCGGACTTCACCGCCTTCTGGTTTGAAACCGTTAAACCCGGGGCGACCACCTTCACGGTCTACACCCTGCTCGACAGCCCGAGCATCACCGGGGCCTATAAGTTTGTGATCCACTGCGAGAAGACCCAGGTGATCATGGATGTCGAAAACCATCTCTACGCCCGTAAAGAGATACAGCAGTTGGGTATTGCCCCGATGACCAGCATGTTCGCCTGCGGCAACAACGAGCGCCGCGTCTGCGACACCATTCATCCGCAGATCCACGACTCCGATCGTCTGGCGATGTGGCGCGGCAACGGCGAATGGGTTTGCCGCCCGCTGAATAACCCGCAAAAGCTGCAATACAACGCCTATACCGACAAAAACCCGAAAGGTTTTGGTCTGCTCCAGCTTGACCGCGACTTCTCCCACTATCAGGACATCATGGGCTGGTACAACAAGCGCCCAAGCCTGTGGGTTGAGCCGCGTAACCAGTGGGGCAAAGGCACCGTCGGGCTGATGGAGATCCCGACCACCGGCGAAACCCTGGATAACGTGGTCTGCTTCTGGCAGCCGGAAAAACCGGTGAAGGCGGGGGATAAACTGAACTTCCAGTACCGTCTCTACTGGAGCGCCAGGCCGCCGGTCCGTTCCCCGCTGGCAAACGTGCTGGCCACCCGTACCGGCATGGGCGGCTTCCCGGAAGGCTGGGCCCCTGGCGAGCACTATCCGAAGGTGTGGGCGCGCCGTTTTGCGGTCGATTTTGTCGGCGGCGATCTGAAAGCGGCCGCGCCAAAAGGGATCGAGCCGGTAATCACCCTCTCCAGTGGCGAAGCGAAGCAGATTGAGATCCTCTATGTGGAGCCGTTCGATGGCTATCGCATCCTGTTCGACTGGTATCCGACCAGCGATTCGACCGATACGGTGGATATACGGATGTTCCTGCGCTGTCAGGGCGAAGCGATCAGCGAAACCTGGCTGTATCACTATTTCCCGCCCGCGCCGGATAAACGTCAGTATGTAGACGACCGCGTAATGCGTTAAGCCTTTGCCGGGTGGCGGCTGCGCCTTACCCGGCCTATGAACTGCACCAAACCGTAGGCCGGGCAAGCGCATGCGCCGCCCGGCGTTGCAGAGGAAGCACGATGACCACACCAACTGAAGAGATCATTCCCGTCAATGCGCATATCGAACTGCGTGCCGCCGACGAGCGTTACACCTCCGAGCTGCATAATCTGGTGATCAAAAACCGGGCGTGGTTACAGGACTACCTTAACTGGCCGCAATATGTCGGCACCGAAGAGGACACCCGCCAGAACATTCAGAGCAACCAGATGCTGCATCAACGGGGTTACGCCAAGATGTTCCTGATTTTTCACGATAATGCGCTGGTGGGGGTGCTGTCGTTTAACGCCATCGAGCCGCTGAATAAAACCGGCTATATCGGCTACTGGCTGGATGAAGCGCATCAGGGGCAGGGTATTTTGTCCCGGGCGCTGGAGGCCTTTATCCGCCACTACGCCGGACGCGGAGAGATCCGCCGTTTCGTCATCAAGTGCCGCGTTGACAACGCCGCCAGCAATCAGGTGGCGCTGCGCAACGGCTTTGTGCTGGAAGGGTGTCTGAAAGAGGTGGAATTCCTCAACGGAGGCTATGACGACCAGAACATCTATGCCCGGATCTGCACCTCATAATGCACCAATCAGCGGCGTGCGGGTGATATGCTGCGCGCCGTTAATCACCTTCTCACCGCGCAGGTGGATCATCTCGCCTTCCGCCGCCTCAATCACCGCGTCATCGGTAATCTCAATATGATGCTCGATCAGCACTTCCCCGCGAATGCGTGCCCGACCCTGAATCACCACTTTGTCATCTATTAAAATCGGTCCGCCGCGTAGCCAGGCTTCGCCGCCAATCAGCACATGGTGTTTAATCACGCAGTTGCCCTCAACCAGGGCATTTTCCGCCACCTGGGAGCTGTAGCGCAGGGTAGGGATGGCATCCTCCTCCAGCCCCGCGAGCAGGCGCGCGTTGCCGTACACTTTGGCGCAGTCGCATACCCAGACGTTGTTCACTTCGTTGCCTTCGATCAGCGCGTTGTCAAAAATTTCAGCGCGATGCTCAACAAAGGCGTAGCTGACAATGGCGTTGCCGTAGATCTGCGCCTGATGTACCACCCGCGACTGGCTGACCGTGGCCTCGCCAAAAATACGCAGGATCTTCTCATTGTCCGGGGTTAACCCTTTAGCGGCAATCACCATGCTGTTGTGCAGGATGCGGGCATTACCAAACAGATGGCATTCACCACGCACCACCGAAGACTGAACGGTGACGTTGTCACTTAAGCGCGCGCCGTGGCCGATCTCGGCTCCGTCAACCCATGCGTTATCGCCGACAGACGCCTGATGACTAATTACGCATGGCCGGGTAAGGCGCGCGTTACCGCTCACCTGTGCCCCGGCAAAGACCACGCTGTTCTCGTCGTAGATCCAGCAGTCATCCTCCTGCGAGAGCGCCGATTGGTCATCGATCCAGCCCCCCCGGGTGCCGCTTTTCACATCGCTGAAATCACGCGCGGCGATAATCTGGCGTACTTTTACCGCTGTTTTGGTCTCGCCATCCTGCCAGTGGTGCAGACGGCTCTCTTCGCTGAGTTGATATTTATTCATCACTGTGTCCGCAGTTATCCTCTTTACTAACCGTAGCAAACTTTGGCTTGATCGAAAGAGTGGCATCGGCAAATGAAACTCCTTAAACTAGCATTTCAAATATAATTTATAGCTTAAAAAAAATGTACAAGACTCAACCCGCTGAACGCGTTCTTAATTTGCCCGCTGGCTACTACGGTATGGTGCTGGGTACGATTGGTATGGGCTTCGCCTGGCGCTATGCCAGCACCATCTGGCCGGTGCCGCACTGGCCGGGGGAGATGCTGGTGTTGCTGGCGATGACGATCTGGCTGCTGTTAACCGTGGCGTTTATCACCCGCGCGGTGCGGTTTCCCGGCAGCGTCCTGGCGGAGATGCGTCATCCGGTAATGAGCAGCTTTGTGAGTCTGTTCCCGGCCACCACCATGCTGGTGGCGATTGGCTTTGTGCCCTGGTATCGCCCGCTGGCGCTGGCCTTGTTCAGCGTGGGCGTGGTGGTGCAGTTGAGCTATGCGGCGTGGCAGTCCGCCGGGCTGTGGCGCGGCAAACATCCGGAGGAGGCGACCACCCCGGGGCTCTACCTGCCGACGGTGGCTAACAACTTTATCAGCGCGATGGCCTGCGGCGCACTCGGGTTTCACGATGCCGGGCTGGTGTTTCTCGGCGCGGGGGTCTTCTCCTGGCTGAGCCTGGAACCAGTGATACTGCAACGGCTGCGCAGCGCGGGTGAACTGCCTGCGCCAATGCGCTCATCTCTCGGTATTCAGCTGGCCCCTGCGCTGGTGGCCTGTAGCGCGTGGCTCAGCGTCAACGGCGGCGAGGCGGATACCTTTGCCAAAATGCTGTTCGGCTATGGCCTGTTGCAATTACTCTTTACCCTGCGGCTGATGCCCTGGTATCTGTCGCAGCCCTTTAATGCTTCATTCTGGAGCTTTTCGTTCGGCATCTCGGCGCTGGCCACCACCGGCTTGCATCTGGGGCAGAGTAGCCCGTCCGGTTTCTTTCACGCCATCGCCATTCCGCTCTTTATTTTTACCAATGCCATCATTGCGCTATTACTGGTGCGTACGTTTATCCTGTTGATGCAGGGGAAACTGTTGGTTCGTGCAGACAAAGCAACGCTTATGCAAGCTGAGGAAAAAGAATGACTGTGTTTGATGAGAACTACTTTACCGAAAAATATGGCCTGACCCGTACCCACTCCGAAGTGCTCTACAGCGCCGGGATTGTTAAGCCGGGCAAGACGCTGGATCTCGGCTGCGGCAACGGGCGAAACAGCCTCTACCTTGCGGCGAACGGCTTTGACGTCACCGCGTGGGATAAAAGTCCGATGGGCATCGAGAATATCGAGAGCATCAAGGCGAAAGAGGGGATCACTAACCTGCAGACGGCGGTCCAGGATCTCAACACCCTGCGCTTTGACGGCGAATACGATTTTATTCTCTCTACCGTGGTGATGATGTTCCTGCAGGCGGAAACCATCCCCAATCTTATCGACAACATGCAGCGCTGCACGAAACCCGGCGGCTATAACCTGATTGTGGCCGCAATGGATACCGACGATTATCCGTGCAACGTCGGCTTCCCGTTCGCGTTTAAAACCGGCGAGTTAAGCGACTACTATGCGGGCTGGGAACTGCTGAAATATAAAGAGGAGGTGGGCGAGCTGCACCGCACCGACGCCCAGGGGAACCGCATTAAGCTGCGTTTTGCCACGATGCTGGCGCGTAAGCCGACGTAACCGTTCTTGCCCGGCGGCGCAGGGCTTGCACGGGCCTGTAATACCGTAGGCCGGGTAAGGCGCAGCCGCCACCCGGAGTATTCGTTCTTGCCCGGCGGCGCTGCGCTTGCACGGGCCTACAAGACCGTAGGCCGGGTAAGGCGTAGCCGCCACCCGGCGTATCCGTGCTTGCCAACCCGCTTAACGCGCCGCCAGCAGACAGAGCTGCAGCGCCGTGTTGTACGACGCCTCGAACGATTTCAACGGTAAAAACTCAAATTTTGAGTGGAAGTTATGGGCGCCGGTGAAGAAGTTCGGGGTTAACAGCCCCTTCGCCGAGAGCGCTGCACCGTCGGTGCCGCCGCGCATTGGGGTCGGTTTTGGCGTGATGCCTAAACTTTCCATCGCCTCGAACATCAGGTCGATTGCCCGGCGATCGTCACCTACCGCATTGCTGATGTTGCTGTAGGTATCTTCGATATGCCAGCTTACCTGCGCGGTAGGGTGTTGAGCGGCAATCTTCTCCGCCACTTCGCCAATTTGCGCCTTACGGGCGGCAAAACTCTCACGGTCGAAATCACGAATGCTCGCCTTCAGCAACGCCTCGTTTTGCCCGGCCTGAATGCCGTTAAACCAGATATAACCTTCCCGGCCCTCGGTATGCTCCGGGGTTTGCAGACGATCGAAATGGTTGATGTAGTCGGTTGCCATCAGCAGCGGGTTCACCAGCACGCCCTTCGCCGACATGGGGTGCGCCGTCACGCCGGTAAAGCGAATCTCCGCTGCCGCCGCGTTGAAGTTCTCGTAAACAATCTCCCCCAGCTCGCAGCAGTCGATGGTCCAGGCGAAATCGACATCAAAACGGGCCAGATCCAGCGCTTTCGCCCCGCACAGGCCAATCTCTTCGTCCGGCACAAAGGCCACCACGATATCGCCATGCTTATGCTCAGCGGTAAGGTTCTCTAGCAGCGTCATCACCACCGTCACCGCCGATTTGTTGTCGGCGCCCAGTACGCTGGTGCCGTCGCTGAAAATGATCTCTTCATTGGGGTAAGCGAGGATTTCCGGGTGTTCGCTGACCCGCAGCCAGATATCTTTTTCCGCATTCAGGCAGAGATCATCTCCGGTAAAGGTGAGGATCTGTGGATGAATATCCGGTGACAAACCGACGTCAACGGTATCGATATGGGTGATAAAACCGATTCGCGGCGCGCCGGGAACATTGCCCTTTTTTACCGCGGTGACGGTGGCAAATTCGTCGATCACGATCTCCGACAAACCCAGCGTTTGCAGCTCTGCGGCCAGCATCCGTGCCATCTCATGCTGGCCGGGTGTGGAGGGCAGGGTTTTCACCTTTGGGTCGCTCTGGCTGGTGACAGCCAGGTAGCGAAAGAAGCGTTGGGTTAATTGTCTGGCGAGCGCAGAAGCCATGGTGGATCCTTCTTTATTTGAGTTATCAGGTGTTTGCGAAATCACTTTAATGATATTTATGGTTTGGCACGACAAAAAATTCATTAGCCGTCAAATTAAAAGACAGGAAAACGCGATGAAAAGCAACCTCACAAAACTGGCGCTAACCGTCGCCGCGCTGACGGTCAGTTCCACCGTTGCCGCTAAAACGCTGGTCTATTGTTCCGAAGGATCGCCTGAGAACTTTAACCCGCAACTCTATACCTCCGGCACCAGCGTGGATGCCAGCGCGGTGCCGGTCTATAACCGGCTGGTGGATTTTACGCCGGGCACTACCGATCTGGTGCCAAGCCTGGCCGAAAGTTGGGAAGTGAGCGAAGACGGCAAGGTCTACACCTTCCATCTGCGCAAGGGGGTGAAGTTCCAGAGCAACAAGCTGTTCACCCCAACGCGAGACTTTAACGCCGATGATGTGATCTTCTCGTTTATGCGACAGAAAGATCCGAAGCATCCTTATCACAACGTCTCTAACGGTAACTATTCGAATTTCGAAAGCCTGGAGTTTGGCAAGCTGATTACCGCCATTGATAAAGTGGATGATCACACGGTGCGCTTTACCCTGGCGCATCCGGAAGCGCCGTTTGTCGCGGACTTAGCGTGGTACTTCGCCTCGATCCTCTCCGCTGAGTATGCGGATGCGATGATGAAAGCCGGCACGCCAGAGAAGGTGGATATGGAGCCGATTGGCACCGGGCCGTTTAAGCTGGCGAAATACCAGAAAGACTCGCGCATTCTGTTCACCGCCTTCCCGGAGTACTGGCAGGGTAAAGCAAAACTGGATCGTCTGGTGTTCACTATCGTCCCGGACGCTTCGGTGCGCTTCGCCAAGCTGGAGAAAAACGAATGTCAGGTGATGCCGTTCCCGAACCCCGCCGACTTGCCGCGGATGAAGGCCAACAAAGATCTTAACCTGATGAGTAAGGCCGGGCTGAATACCGGCTTCCTGTCGTTTAACACCCAGAAACCGCCGCTGGATAATGTCAAAGTGCGCCAGGCGCTGGCGATGGCGATTAACAAACCGGCTATTATCGAGGCCGTCTTCCAGGGGACCGGAACGGCGGCTAAAAATCTGCTGCCGCCGGGCGTGTGGAGCGCGGACAGCGAGTTGAAGGACTACGATTACGATCCTGAAAAGGCCAAAGCCCTGCTGAAAGAGGCCGGCTTTGCCAACGGGATGACCATCGACCTGTGGGCGATGCCGGTGCAGCGTCCGTACAACCCCAATGCCAAACGGATGGCCGAGATGATTCAGGCCGACTGGGCAAAAGTTGGCGTGCAGACCAAAGTCGTCACCTACGAGTGGGGGGAATACCTTAAGCGGGTGAAGGGGGGCGAGCATCAGGCGGCCCTGATGGGCTGGACCACGGCCACGGGCGACCCGGATAACTTCTTTGGTCCGCTCTTTACCTGTACCTCGGCCAACGGCGGTTCTAATTCCGCGAAATGGTGCTATCCACCATTTGATAAAATTATTGCTGAAGCTAAATCTATTACCGATCACGATAAACGGGTGGCGTTATATAAACAGGCGCAACAAATGATGCACGATCAAATGCCTGCGGTAATGATTGCGCACTCCACTATTTTCGAACCCGTCCGTAAAGAGGTGACTGGCTATGAAATAGACCCGTTCGGTAAACATTTATTCTGGCAAGTGGATATAAAATAATCATTTAATGCTGCCCGTTATCGTTACGGGCACTCTTTTTTCAATTTGTGCTGTTTTCCTCATTTTTTGTCACTTTTTTTCCGGCCAACTTTTGCTATAACTTCAATTGCATATTTGCACTTCACAGGGATACACCCATTATGCGTACTACTACTTTATTTAAAGTTGCCGCGCTCTCCGGCCTGTTGCTTCTCGCTGGCTGTGCGTCAAAAGTGGCGGAGCCTGATCAATATTCAGGTTTTTTAAAAGACTACTCAGGGCTTAAAGAAACGACTTCCGCATCGGGCAAACCAACGCTGCGCTGGGTCGATCCGTCTTATGACGAATCGAAATATGACAGCATTATCTGGAACAATATTACCTACTATCCGGAGCCAAGACCGACCACCCAAATCGGTAAGCGCACTCTGGATGAATTGTTAGCTTATACCAACACCAAAATGAAGACCGCTATCGGCCAGCGCAAACCTGTTGTTGCGTCGCCTGGTAAGCACAGCCTGATTTTCCGCGGTGCCATCACGGGCGTCAGCTCGCAGAAAGAAGGTCTGCAGTTCTATGAAGTGGTCCCTGTTGCGCTGGTCGTGGCGGGTACGCAGATGGCAACCGGCCATCGAACCATGGATACCCATCTCTACTTTGAAGGCGAGCTGATTGACGCCCAGACCAACAAGCCGGTGATTAAAGTGGTGCGTAAAGGGGAAGGTAAAGAGCTGAGCAACGAAAGTACGCCTATGACCTTCGCAACCCTGAAGCAGGTTGTGGATGACATGGCGACCGATGCCACCATGTTTGATGTGCATAAAACCCAATAATATCAGGCCGGCCTGCCGCGGGCAGGCCGGTTTTGTTACGCCGTTCGTAGCCGTCGGAACCAGCTCTCCGGGCGGGCAAACATCACCAGATTCCCCGTTAAGATCAGCAGCAGCCCCGCAATCCCGTTGCTGTGCCAGACATAGCCTTCATACACCGTAGAAAATGAGAGCGCCACCAGCGGAAACAGCAGGGTGCTGTAAGCCGCCTTTCCTGCGCCAATTCTTCCTGCCAGCGTGAAGTAGGCGCCAAAGGCAATCACCGAGCCAAAGAGCGCCAGATAGAGCAGCGCACCCATGTAGCTTACCGACCAGACCGGCGTAAAGTCATCCCCGCGGATCAGCGCAATCGCCCCCATCACCAGCGTACCGTACAGCATCGCCCAGGCGTTGGTGGTCATGGTCTCCAGACCGTTGCGCTGGTGGCGCAGGCTGATCATATTGCCCAGCGAAAAACCGTAGGTGCCCAGCGCCGAGAGGGCAATGCCAAACAGCAGACCGGCACTCCAGCCGCTGGCCAGCAGGTCGTTCCAGAAGAGTGTTATGATGCCGAGCAGCCCCAGCGCCGCCGCCAGATAAAAACGCGCGGGCGGACGCTGACCAAAAAAGAGAAAGCTGTTCAGGGCGTTATAGAGCACCGCCATGGAGAAAATCACCGACTCCAGCCCGGTATTGATATACGCCGCCGCGGTGTAAAAACACCAGAAATTAAAGCAAAAGACGCAGCATCCTTGCAGGCCGCAAAACAGATGGTCGCGCAAGGCCAGCGGACGGAGGCGGCGCAGAATCAGCAGCACCGCCATGATGGTGGCGGTGGCGACGGCAAAGCGCCAGAAAATAGAGACCGGCGCGGGGACCGGCCCTTGTTGTAGATAGATGGCAATCCAGGTGGTTCCCCAGATAATGACGACCAGAGCGTACAAAAATGCGTTCATCCTATTTCTCTTTTCAGCAAAGTCTGGGGGTCAGTATGGCGGCAGGGAAACGGGTCTTCTTTCACAGACTTGCGGTGGACTTGCATAATCTTGCGCTTTTTTCCTGACCTGCGCGGAAGAGGACTGGCACTGAGGCGAAGAACTTTTTAGACTTGTTAACTCTTATTAACAACCGGGTGAGTGGTTATGGCTGAGACCTACGGTGCCTTTGAAAATCTGCGCAAACATAAAGCGGTATTGCACAATGCCGTGGCGCTGAATTCAGGGATCCAGCTGGCGGCCTGGTCGAATAAGCGCGACACCATCACCCAGTATTGCGATCACCATACGCTCAGTCTCTATATCGCCGACGGCTACGAGAGCTATCACAAAACCACCGCCGGCTGGAAAAATGGCGGCGGTCCGGACCGTTTCTGCCTGATGCCCAAAGAGAGCGAGTCTACCTGGGATATTCGCGACGATCTGTCGTTTGTGCATCTCTACTGTACCGATGACCACCTGCGTAGCGTCGGGGAGCAGGTGTGGGACAAAAGCCCCTACAGCTTTACCCTTGACGAAAATCTGTTTGGTGACGATGCCAGCATCACCGCCCTGTATCGCCATTTTATCCTTGGCTGCGACTGGCAGCAGTCTGCTAACCAGCTCACGCTGAGTACCGCCTCCACGCTGCTCCTGACCCATCTGGTGCAGCATTACAGTAACGTGCAGTGGGCGTTGCCAACGGTCACGGGCGGCCTGTCGCCGTTCGTCCTGCGTAATGTGCTGGCCTTTATCGAAGAGAATCTGGCCCAGCCGCTGACCCTGGCGGAACTGGCCGCCCAGGCAAGCTTAAGCGAGTTTCATTTTGCCCGCATGTTCCGTCAGTCGATGCAGATGGCGCCGCACCAGTATGTGATGCAGCGGCGGATGGAGAAGGCCAAAACCCTGGTGCGGACCACCCGCCAGCCGCTCACCGACATTGCCCTGGCCTGCGGATTCAGCTCCGCCAGCCATTTCAGCAACCGCTTTCGCGCCGCCACCGGGCTTACGCCGTCCCAGCTACGAGCGGCGAGTACGTAGCAGCAGGGCGTAGCAGACGCCGCCCGCCACCAGCCCCCAGAACGCCGAGCCTATCCCCGCAAGGGTTGCGCCGCTGGCGGTCAGCAGAAAGGTCACGATGGCGGCATCGCGCTCGGCCTCATTATGCAGCGCCTGATGCAGACTGCCGCTGATGGTGCCCAGCAGCGCCAGACCTGCCAGCGTCTGGATCCAGCTTAGCGGCAGAGCCGCCATCAGTCCGCTAATTGAGCCGCCAAAAATGCCGGCCAGCAGGTAAAAGACTCCCGCCGCAGCCGCAGCCAGCCAGCGTTTACCGGCATCCGGGTGCGCATCCGGGCTCTGACAGATGGCGGCGGTGATCGCCGCAATGCAAATGGAGTAGACGCCAAACGGCGACAGCAGCAGCGCCAGCCCGCCGGTGACAATGATGAGCGGCGAGACGGCCACCGGATAGCCAGAGGCTTTCATCGTGGCGAACCCCGGCGCATTCTGTGACGCCATGGTGACTAAAAAGAAGGGCAGGCCGATGCTGATAAGCGTGGTGAGATTGAAGGTGGGGGCGATAAATTGCGGCATCACCAGCGCGAAAGTGAGTCTGTCCGTGACAACGTCACCTTTCAGCGCCGCGACTAATCCACCCACCAGCAGGGTGGCGACGATGGCATAGCGTGGGGCAAAGGCTTTGGTCAGCAGCCAGGCCAGCAGCATACTGCCACATAACAGCAGATGCCCCTCCAGATTGCTGAAGGCCTGTAACCCGAAGCGCAGCAGCACCCCGGCAAGCATCGCCGCCGCCAGTGAATGGGGGATGATCTTCATCAGTCGGGCAAACAGGCCGCTGACGCCACAGATAACGATCAGGGCATTGGCAAAAATAAAGATGCCGATGGTTTCTGAAAGCGTGACTCCTTGCAGGCTGGTCGCCAGCAGGGCGGCACCCGGTGTCGACCAGGCGGTGAGCACAGGAGCTTTATACCACCACGACAGCCCCAGCGTGCTGATCCCCATCCCCAGACCCAGGGCGGTCATCCAGCCTGCAATCTGCGGGGCCGTTGCGCCTGCCGCTGCCGCAGCTTGCCAGATAATAGCGGCAGAGCTGGCGTAGCCCACCAGTACGGCAACGAAACCGGATAAGAGGGTGGGAAAGGTGAGCGAGGATGCGCGCATGAGAACTCCGTTGTGCGTTATAACAGCCGTGAATGTAGCACTGTGCGTTATAGCATACAAGTGGTACACTCGCGGCAAGAGGAGGGGCTATGGACATTACGCAACATCTTGCAATTACGCTGAAAACGCTGCGCCAGGCGCGCGGCTGGAGCCTGTCGAAGCTGGCTGAAGAGACCGGGGTGTCAAAAGCAATGCTCGGCCAGGTCGAGCGGAACGAATCCAGCCCGACGGTCTCGACGCTGTGGAAAATCGCTACCGGACTCAACGTGCCGTTCTCCACCTTTATCACCCCCGAAGCGGAAAACCCGCCGGTATTCGATCCCCAGCAGCAGGCGATGGTGGTGAAACCGCTCTTTCCCTGGGATGAGGCGCTGAAATACGATCATTTCTCGATTACCCTCGCGCCGGGCGCCCTCAGTGAATCCACCCCGCACGAGGCCGGGGTAATTGAGCATGTGGTAGTAATAAGCGGTGAGCTGGAGATGCAGATCGACGGCGTCTGGCAGACGCTTTTACCTGATACCGGCCTGCGTTTTGCCGGAGATAAACCGCACGCCTACCGCAACAGCAGCGGCCAGACGGTGCACTTTCACTCACTCATCCATTATCCCCGATAAAGACACGCAAAACTGTTTCACTGGCCCATACTTCTGACTACAATAGCCGCCATTTTGACCATAACGGATAACGACGAAGTATGCGCCTGCCATCCCATCATCTTGAACTTTTAAGCCCGGCTCGTGACGCCGCCATTGCCCTTGAAGCGATCCTTCATGGTGCCGATGCGGTCTATATCGGCGGCCCTGGTTTTGGCGCCCGCCATAATGCCAGCAACAGCCTGCGCGATATCGCCGATCTGGTGCCGTTCGCCCACCGTTTTGGGGCGAAAGTGTTCGTGACCCTGAACACCATTCTTCATGATGATGAACTGGAACCGGCGCAGCGTCTGATTACCGACCTGTATCAGACCGGCGTCGATGCGCTGATTGTCCAGGATATGGGTGTCCTTGAGATGGATATCCCGCCGATTGAGCTGCACGCCAGTACCCAGTGCGATATCCGCACCGTGGAAAAAGCGAAGTTCCTCTCGGATGCCGGTTTCACCCAGATCGTGCTGGCCCGTGAACTCAACCTCAACCAGATCCGCGATATCCACCAGGCGACCGACGCCACCATCGAGTTCTTTATCCACGGCGCGCTGTGCGTGGCTTACTCCGGGCAGTGCAACATCTCCCACGCCCAGACCGGGCGCAGCGCCAACCGCGGCGACTGCTCCCAGGCTTGTCGTCTCCCCTATACCCTGAAAGACGATCAGGGCCGGGTGGTGGCTTTTGAAAAACACCTTCTGTCGATGAAAGACAACGACCAGACCGCTAACCTGGGCGCGCTGATCGACGCGGGCGTGCGCTCCTTCAAGATTGAAGGGCGTTACAAGGACATGAGCTATGTGAAGAACATCACCGCCCATTACCGCCAGATGCTCGATGCCATTATTGAACATCGCGGCGATCTGGCCCGCAGCTCCGCCGGACGTACCGAGCACTTCTTTATTCCCTCTACCGACAAGACCTTCCATCGCGGCAGTACCGACTACTTTGTGAATGCGCGCAAAGGAGATATCGGCGCGTTCGACTCGCCGAAGTTTATCGGCCTGCCGGTGGGTGAAGTGCTTAAAGTCTCCAAAGAGCATCTGGATGTGGAAGTGACCGAACCGCTGGCGAATGGCGATGGCCTGAACGTGATGATCAAACGTGAAGTGGTCGGTTTTCGCGCCAACACGGTGGAGAAAACCGGTGAAAATCGCTACCGCGTCTGGCCAAACGAAATGCCTGCCGATCTGCATAAAGTGCGGCCGCATACCCCTCTGAACCGTAACCTGGACCATAACTGGCAGCAGGCGCTGCTGAAAACCTCCAGCGAGCGCCGCGTTGCGGTGGACATCGAGCTGGGCGGCTGGGAAGAGCAGCTGATCCTGACCATGACCAGCGAAGACGGTACCAGCGTCACCCATACCCTGGACGGACAGTTTGAGGTGGCGAACAACGCCGAAAAAGCGCTGAACAACCTGAAGGATGGCGTCGCTAAGCTGGGTCAGACTATCTATTACGCCCGGGATATTCAGGTCAACCTGCCTGGCGCGCTCTTTGTGCCGAATAGCCTGTTGAACCAGTTCCGTCGTGAAACGGCCGAGATGCTGGACGCCGCGCGCCTGGCCAACTACCCGCGTGGCAGCCGCAAAGCGGTCTCTGTACCGCCGCCGGTCTACCCGGAAACGCATCTCTCATTCCTGGCGAACGTCTACAACCACAAGGCGCGGGCATTCTATCAGCGCTATGGCGTGGAACTCATTGATGCTGCGTATGAAGCCCACAAAGAGAAGGGCGACGTACCGGTGATGATCACCAAGCACTGCCTGCGCTTCGCCTTTAACCTCTGCCCAAAACAGGCCAAAGGCAATATCAAGAGCTGGAAGGCGACGCCGATGCAGCTGGTGAATGGTGATGAGGTGTTAACCCTGAAATTTGACTGCCGTCCATGCGAGATGCACGTCATCGGCAAGATGAAAAATCACATCCTTAAAATGCCTCAGCCGGGCAGCGTGGTGGCTTCCGTCAGCCCTGACGATCTGCTCAAAACGCTGCCGAAGCGTAAAGGCGCGTAATTAACGAAAATGTGTATCCGGTTTGCGCGACTTCTGCCAGTGGTGATGTTCGCGCAAGCCGTCTGCCGACTCTTCTGCCACCACCCGTAACTCATCGCTATCCGCCTCGTGGCGCAGCTGCTGCTCGACGTTCTTCACCCAAAAAAATTCATGTCCTTTATGGCTGGCCATCAGTTGGCCGGAGAAAAGGGCGCAGGTGAGCATTATTGTTGATAACGTTTTTTTAAACATCTTGCCACCGGTTGATTACGTTTACGCAGTATGATGCCGATAGTTTCGTGAGGTTATTATTCGGGTTTTTAAAGGCGGGAAAGGATTTGTTGGGATTTGTAGGGATGGGGAAGGTGGGATATGCGGCGGTTGAGGGAGTTCCGTTCACCTTGCGTTCCTTGCTTCTCTGCAAACCACGTCACCCGTGAACGTGTTAAGGGGGCTATCGCCGCCCCCTTAACAATCCCGGCTCCCGGCAAGAAAATCGCCGCTTCGCGGTGCCCTCAGCTTATTCCCTCCGGCTATCGGGTCGGGGGCGATCCTACATCCCTGTAGGTCGCCCCCTCTCGGCGCATCCATGCGCCTCGCCCCGGCCTGCGGTCAACGCTTCGGCGATTTTCAGCCGGACCAGGGAGCCGCTGTAAATTGAGTGTTATGTAGCGGCCAAATTATCGCTTTAAGTTGGCTAGTGTGACTTAAACCCCGCCGCCGTCATCAGCACACGGAAGAAAAACCCCACCAGCGCCAGCGCCAGCACGCTGCCGCCCCAGATAATCACCATCCACATCAGACGTTTCCAGACAGGTTGATTCATCAATGATAGCCCTCCCCAGGCTGGACTTTTCCGCGAAATACGTAGTAACTCCAGAAAGTGTAGACAAGGATGATCGGGATAATAAACAACGCCCCCACCAGCATAAAGCCCTGGCTCTGGGCAGGCGCAGCGGCCTGCCAGAGGGTGACAGAGGGCGGAATGATATGCGGCCAGATGCTGATCCCAAGTCCGCTAAAGCCGAGAAAGATTAACCCGAGAGTCAGCACGAATGGCAGATGGTGGCTATGTGGGTTATCCAGGCAGCGCCACTGCCACAGGCCCAGCAGCGCCACCAGCAGCGGAACCGGCAGCAGGAAGAACAGGTTCGGCAGGCTAAACCAGCGATCGGCAATGGCCGGGTGCGCCAGTGGTGTCCAGAGGCTGATCGCCGCAATGATGACCAGCAGCGCCAGTAGCAGGCGCTTCGAAACCTGACGCATCCGGCCCTGAAGCGGGTTTTCACTTTTCATCACCAGCCAGGTGGCGCCCAGCAGGGCGTAGGCCACTACCAGCCCCAGGCCGCAAAAGAGGCTGAACGGGGTAAACCAGTCGAACGGCCCCCCGGCAAAAGCGCGGCCGCTGACCGGAAAGCCGGTGATCACCGCGCCCACGACCATCCCCTGGGTAAAGGTGGCGAGCAGTGAACCGCCAATAAACGCCTTATCCCAGAAAGGACGATGTGCGGGCGTCGCCTTAAAGCGGAACTCGAACGCCACCCCGCGGAAAATAAGCCCGATCAGCATTAAGGTGAGCGGAATGGTCAGGGCATCGATGATCACCGCATAAGCCAGCGGAAAGGCGCCAAACAGCGCGGCTCCGCCTAATACCAGCCAGGTTTCGTTCCCGTCCCACACCGGGGCGACGCTGTTGACCATCACGTCCCGGTCGTCCGCGTCCTGGATGGCGGGAAACAGAATACCGATACCGAGATCGAAGCCGTCCATCACGATGTACATCAGGGTGGCAAAGACAATAATCACAAACCAGATCAGGGAGAGGTCGATGCCCATTATGGTGTCTCCTTGTGAGTGAATTCAGCGCTCGCAGCCGAGAGCGGGCGCGCCGGGCGGCCATCGTTTTCGGTTGGGAAGCTCTCTTCTTCCTGCGGCCCTTTTTTAATCAGGCGCACCATGTAGCTGTAGCCGACGCCAAAGACCGAGGTGTAGACCACGATAAAGGCCAGCAGGCTGACGCTCATGTGCAGATCGCCGTGGGCCGATACGGCATCTCTGGTGCGCTGGAGTCCGTAGACCACCCAGGGCTGACGGCCCACTTCGGTGGTCACCCACCCGGCGAGAATCGCAATTAAGCCCGACGGTCCCATCAGCAGGGCAAACCACAGGAAAGGCCGGGAGTAATAGAGCCGCTGCCTGTAGCGCAGCCACAATGCGATCGCGCCCAGGAGCAGCATTAGCAGGCCCAGCCCGACCATAATGCGGAATGACCAGAAGACGATGGTTGAGTTGGGCCGATCCGCTTTCGGGAACTCTTTCAACGCCGGAACCTGCTTATCCAGGCTGTGGGTGAGGATCAGGCTGCCGAGCGCCGGGATCTCCAGCCCGTAGTGGGTGCGCTCCTGCTCCATATCCGGCCAGCCAAACAGCAGCAGCGGCGTCGGCTCGCCGGGCGGGTTCTCCCAGTGACCCTCAATAGCGGCAATTTTGGCCGGCTGATGCTTCAGGGTATTGAGGCCATGCATATCCCCGACCAGCGCCTGTAGGGGGGCGACGATCAGCGTCATCCAGAGCGCCATTGAGAACATGCGGCGAATGGCGGGGGTATTGTTCCCGCGCAGCAGATGCCAGGCCGCCGAGGCCGCGACAAACAGCGCGCTGCTGAGAAACGCGGCAATCGACATATGCAGCAGGCGATAGGGGAAAGAGGGGTTAAACACCACCGCCAACCAGTCCACCGGCACCACCTGGCCGTTGACGATCTCATAGCCCTGCGGAGTCTGCATCCAGCTGTTGGAGGCGAGGATCCAGAAGGTGGAGATAATCGTGCCCAGCGCCACCATGCAGGTGGCAAAGAAGTGCAGCCCCGGCCCGACTTTGTTCCAGCCGAAGAGCATCACCCCCAGGAAACCCGCTTCGAGGAAGAAGGCGGTGAGCACTTCGTAGGTCAGCAGCGGGCCGGTAATGCTGCCCGCAAACTGGGAAAAACCGCTCCAGTTGGTGCCAAACTGGTAGGCCATCACCAGCCCGGAGACCACGCCCATGCCAAAGTTGACGGCGAAAATCTTCGACCAGAAATGGTACAGCGAGCGCCAGACGGGGTTTTTGCTTTTCAGCCACAGCCCCTCCAGCACCGCCAGATAGCTGGCGAGGCCAATGGTGATCGCCGGGAAAATAATGTGGAAGGAGACAGTAAAAGCAAACTGGATCCTCGCAAGAACAAACGCATCTAAACCAAACATGCACAACCTCAAGGTCAATCGGTGTGACTGTTATGGTAAATCAGCGCGAAAATCAGTATCAGAGACAGAAAAGGGGAATTTTTGTATAACAGTTTCAGGAAAACAGGGCGTTATCCGGAAGTGTTATAGTCAGTTGCCACCACGCCCGGCGGCGCTTCGCTTGCGCGGGCCTACGGGCAGGGACTTTGTAGGCCGGGTAAGGCGTTAGCCGCCACCCGGCATGATGCCCGGCGGCGCTTCGCTTGCACGGGCCTACGGGCAGAGGTTTTGTAGGCCGGGCAAGGCGTCAGCCGCCACCCGGCATAATGCCCGGCGGCGTTTCGCTTGCGCGGGCCTACGGGCAGGGACTTTGTAGGCCGGGTAAGGCGTCAGCCGCCACCCGGCATGATGCCCGGCGGCGCTTCGCTTGCACGGGCCTACGGGCAGAGGTTTTGTAGGTCGGGTAAGGCGTCAGCCGCCACCCGGCACAACGTTTGTTTATTCGTCCCGCCACCCCATGGCCGGTGCTACATGCTTCAGAATCGACTCGATCACATGCACGTTGTACTCCACGCCCAACTGGTTCGGCACCGTCAGTAACAGTGTATCCGCCTCGGCAATCGCTTCGTCCTGCTTCAACTGGGCAATCAGCTTGTCTGGCTCGGCGGCATAGCTGCGCCCGAAGATGGCGCGGGTTTTCTCATCCAGATAGCCCACGCTGTCGCTTTCGTTACGGCTGGAGCCGAAGTACATCCGGTCGCGATCGTCCATCAGGGCGAAAATGCTGCGGCTGACCGAGACGCGCGGGGTGCGGGTATGTCCCGCTTCGGCCCAGGCGGCACGGTAGGCGCGGATCTGTTTTGCCTGCTGAATATGGAACGGCTCGCCGGTTTCGTCATCTTTCAGGGTAGAGCTTTGCAGGTTCATCCCGAGCTTCGCGGCCCACACGGCGGTGGCGTTAGAGCCTGCGCCCCACCAGATGCGATCCCGCAGACCTTCGGCGTGCGGCTCCAGGCGCAGCAGGCCCGGCGGGTTAGGGAACATCGGCTGTGGGTTGGGTTTAGCAAACCCTTCGCCGCGCAGCACATCCAGCAGCACTTCGGTGTGACGGCGCGCCATATCCGACTCGTTTTCGCCCTCCGCAGGAACATAGCCAAAGTAGCGCCAGCCATCGATCACCTGTTCCGGCGAGCCGCGGCTGATCCCCAGCTGTAAACGCCCGCCAGAGATCAAATCGGCTGAGCCCGCATCTTCCGCCATATAGAGCGGGTTTTCATAACGCATATCGATTACGCCGGTGCCGATCTCAATCCGGCTGGTTTTTGCGCCAATGGCAGCCAGCAGCGGGAAAGGGGAGGCGAGCTGGCGGGCAAAATGGTGCACCCGGAAATAAGCGCCATCTGCGCCCAGCTCTTCGGCGGCGACCGCCAGATCGATAGACTGCAGCAGCGCATCAGCGGCGCTGCGGGTGCCGGACTGCGGTGACGGTGTCCAGTGACCAAATGATAAAAAACCGATCTTTTTCATTCCGGGTTTTCCTGATTTCTGAGAAACAACATAACCCTTACTTTACGGATTACCCGATGAGAAGAAATGGCGTTTATTTCACTGATGAGGTCAAAAAATTTGAATGAATTCAGCGGCTCTGCTTGTTTTATGGAAGGATAGTGTAAATACCGCTTGCATCCTTCCATCATTAATGCGTTAATGCTCTTTCGGTTTGAAATCCAAAAATATCTGAAGCAGTTCCTAAAGCAATCTCATCACGTTGTGCCTCTCCACAGTCGCTCCTGGGTTTTATCTTTACGCTCTGATTAGTTTTGTCTCAGACCCTTATTGCCTTTAAGGCCCATTAGTTTTTACGTGTATACGTACAGGAGATTTACATGAGTTCTACTATCCATTTTCGTTGCCCATGCTGTCATGGTTCGCAGTTCCGTACTTCCATTTTCGACGTGTCTGAAAAAAATCCACACGGTGCGAAGTGCATTTTCTGCAAATCTTCCATGATCACCCTCGACCATTTAGCGGCCTCCCGTCATGCCCGCCAGGTCCCGTTTGAGCTGCGCAAGTAATTCAGTCAGGCGCCGTCACGCCTGCTGACATTCCTCTCTCACCTATAACAGTTTATTAATTCTGCCTTTTTTCTCCTGCTGATATACTATGTAACGCAGCAAGGAGAACCCGATGAAAAAATACCAGCGCCTGGCGCAGCAAATCATTTCGCAGATCGACCTGGGCGTCTGGCAGCCCGGCGATAAGCTGCCCTCCCTGCGTGAGCAGGTGACCAGCAGCGGGCTGAGCTTTATGACCGTCGGCCATGCGTACCAGATGCTGGAGAGCCAGGGGCATATTGTGGCGCGCCCGCAGTCGGGTTATTACGTCGCCGCCCGTCCCAGCGGAGAGCAGCCGATGCCGCCCGCGCAGGTGATGCGCGACGAGTCGGTGGATATCAATACCTATATCTTCGATGTGCTGCAGGCCAGCCGCGATCCCGCGGTGGTGCCCTTTGCCTCGGCCTTTCCCGACCCGCGTCTCTTTCCCTTACAGCAGCTGAACCGTTCCCTGGCAAACGTCAGCAAAACCGCCACCGCCATGAGCGTGATCGAGAACCTGCCGCCGGGCAACGTCGATCTGCGCCACGCCATCGCCCGCCGCTATGCCCAACAGGGGATGAACATCTCCCCGGATGAAATTGTGATTACCGCGGGTGCGCTGGAAGCCCTGAACCTCAGCCTGCAGGCGGTCACCGAACCGGGCGACTGGGTGATTGTGGAGAATCCCTGCTTCTATGGCGCGCTGCAGGCGCTGGAGAGGCTGAAGCTGAAGGCGCTGTCGGTGGCGACCGACGTGCGCGACGGTATCGATCTCAACGCCCTGGCGCAGGCGCTGAACGACTACCCGGTAAAAGCCTGCTGGCTGATGACCAACGCGCAGAACCCGCTGGGCTTTACCCTCAGCGCCGACAAAAAAGCGCAGCTTGTCGCATTACTCGCCCGGCACAACGTCACCCTGATTGAAGATGATGTTTACAGCGAGCTCTATTATGGCCGCGAAAAGCCGCTCCCGGCGAAAGCCTGGGATCGCAGCGACATGACCCTGCACTGCTCCTCCTTTTCCAAATGTCTGGTGGCCGGGTTCCGCATTGGCTGGGTCGCCGCCGGGAAACATGCCCGCCGCATCCAGCAGCTTCAACTGATGAGCACCTTATCCACCAGTTCGCCCATGCAGCTGGCGCTGGTGGATTATCTCGCCACCAAACGTTATGACGCCCATCTCAGGCGCCTGCGCCGCACCCTGGCTGAGCGCAAGCAGCAGGCGTGGCAGGCGCTGCTCCGCCATCTGCCCACTGAGGTGAAAATTCACCACAGCGACAGCGGCTATTTTTTATGGCTGGAGCTGCCCGCGCCGCTGGACGCCGGTGAGCTCAGCGCCCGGGCGCTGAAGCACCACATCAGCATTGCGCCGGGCAAAATGTTCTCCACCTCCGATACCTGGACGCCATTTTTCCGCTTTAATACCTCGTGGGCCTGGGGAGAGCGGGAGGAGCAGGCGGTGATCCAGTTAGGGCAAATAATTAGCGGGATGTTAACAACGCAAAAATAAGTTTTTCTCGCTATTGATCGTAGCCGCTAAATAATCATTTCTTATCCCCTTAATCACGCCGCAATTAATTTGCGGCGTTTTTTATTATCGCTCATAGGAAATATGCATAACCTCTTCGCCTGCTAACCCCTTGTCTATAATCCAGTTACCGGGGAATGCGCCCCCGGTCACAACCTGGCGAAATTTCTCAGGCCTGCCGGGTGGGCTGCAATGGCGCGGTCTACGTTTAATTAAGGAGATATTCTACCGGCACGGCTGCCTTCTGATTTCATTACGACAGGAGTAATACGTATGAGCAAAACATTTGCCCGTAGCAGCCTGTGCGCGCTCGGCATGACTATTTTGACTGCGCAGGCGGCAGAGCCGCCAAAAGAGATCGGCAATGGCGAAGGTCGTCTGGATATCATTGCCTGGCCGGGCTATATCGAACGGGGCGAGACCGATAAAAACTACGACTGGGTCACCCAGTTTGAAAAAGAGACCGGCTGTAAAGTTAACGTCAAAACCGCCGCGACATCCGATGAGATGGTGAGCCTGATGGCGAAGGGCGGATACGATCTGGTGACCGCCTCCGGCGACGCCTCTCTGCGCCTGATCATGGGCAAACGCGTTCAGCCCATCAACCCGGACCTGATCCCCAACTGGAAAACCCTCGACCCCAGGATCGTCAAAGGGGAGTGGTTCAACGTTAACGGCAAGGCCTACGGCACGCCCTATCAGTGGGGGCCAAACCTGCTGATGTACAACACCAAAACCTTCCCGACACCGCCTGATACGTGGGGCGTGGTGTTTAAAGAACAGACCCTGCCGGACGGCAAATCCAACAAAGGGCGCGTGCAGGCCTACGATGGGCCGATCTACATTGCCGATGCGGCGCTCTATGTCAAAGCCACCCAGCCAGATCTGGGCATCACCGATCCCTACCAGTTGACGGAAGCGCAGTACACGGCGGTGTTAAACGTGCTGAAAGATCAGCATGCACTCGTGCACCGCTACTGGCACGACACGACGGTGCAGATGAGTGACTTCAAAAACGAAGGGGTGGTGGCTTCCAGCGCCTGGCCCTATCAGGCCAACGCCCTCAAAGGCGAGAATCAGCCGATAGGCACCGTCTTCCCGAAAGAGGGGGTGACAGGGTGGGCGGATACCACGATGCTGCACGCCGATGCCAAACACCCGATGTGCGCCTATAAGTGGATGAACTGGTCCCTGACGCCAAAAGTGCAAGGCGATCTGGCGGGATGGTTCGGTTCCCTGCCAGTGGTGGCAGAAGGCTGTAAAGCCAGCACTCTGCTCGGCGATAAAGGCTGTGAAACCAACGGCTACACCTATTTCGACAAGATCCTGTTCTGGAAAACCCCTGTCGCCAACGGTGGCAAATTTGTCCCTTACAGCCGCTGGGTTCAGGACTATATCGCCATCATGGGCGGTCGTTAAGCGCAGGGAGCGGAATATGACCTACGCAGTAGAGTTTAACGATGTCTCCCGCCTGTATGGGGATGTGCGTGCGGTGGATGGGGTAACGATCCGGATCCGTGACGGGGAGTTTTTCTCCATGCTGGGGCCTTCGGGCTCCGGCAAAACCACCTGCCTGCGCCTGATTGCCGGTTTCGAACAGCTGAGCGGCGGCGCTATATCTATCTTTGGCAAAGACGCCAGCGAACTCCCTCCCTGGGAGCGCGACGTCAATACCGTCTTTCAGGACTATGCCCTGTTTCCCCATATGACTATCCTCGAGAACGTGGCCTACGGGCTGATGGTGAAGGGGATCAACAAATCTACCCGCCAGGCCCAGGCCCGCGAGGCGCTGGAGAAGGTCGGCCTCAGTTTTGCCGAAGCGCGCAAGCCTTCCCAGCTCTCCGGGGGCCAGCGTCAGCGGGTGGCGATTGCCCGGGCGCTGGTCAATCAGCCCCGTGTTCTGCTGCTGGACGAACCCCTCGGCGCGCTGGATCTCAAGCTGCGGGAGCAGATGCAGTTTGAGCTGAAAAAACTGCAGCAGGAGCTGGGCATCACCTTTATTTTCGTCACTCACGATCAGGGGGAAGCACTGTCGATGTCTGACCGGGTGGCGGTCTTTAACAACGGGCGAATCGAGCAGGTGGATACCCCGCGGGAGCTCTATCTGCGTCCACGCACCCCGTTTGTCGCCAGCTTCGTTGGCACCTCGAACGTCTTTACCGACGCCACCGCCCGGCGCGTCTGCGGCATGGCCGGTAGCTACTCCCTGCGCCCGGAGCATATTCGTCTGGACGGGCAGGGTGAAATTCAGGTGCTGGGCCAGGTGCAGGCGGTGCAGTTTCAGGGGGCGGCGACCCGTTACGAGCTGCGGCTTGCCGAGGGGGAGAAACTGCTGGTGAGCCAGGCCAACCTGACCGGCTCCGCGCTGGCCCCGGGGGTTGAGGCCGGGCAGCAGGTGACCGCGTCGTGGGCGCGCGACGCTATGGTGCCGCTGCATGAGGAGAGGTGAGATGGAGATGAGCGTTTCGCCGCCACCGGCTTCGCACGGCCTGCCGGGACGTCTGTCGGCGCTGTTCTGGCGCAGGCCGTCGTTGGGGCTGTTTTTACTCCTGCTCGGGCCGCTGATGTGGTTTGGCATCGTCTATCTCGGGTCGCTGTTCACCCTGCTGTGGCAGGGATTCTACACCTTCGATGACTTCACCATGGCGGTCACGCCGGATCTGACCTTCGCCAACATCCGCGCGCTGTTTAATCCCGCCAACTACGACATCATCCTGCGTACCCTGACGATGGCGATTGCCGTCACCATCGGCAGCGCGATTCTGGCCTTCCCGATGGCCTGGTATATGGCGCGCTACACCCACGGAAAGTGGAAAGCCTTCTTCTATATCGCGGTGATGCTGCCGATGTGGGCCAGCTATATCGTCAAGGCCTACGCCTGGACGCTGCTGCTGGCCAAGGATGGCGTGGCGCAGTGGTTTCTCAGCCATATGGGGCTGGAGCCGCTGCTCACCTCGCTATTGACGGTGCCGGGCGTGGGAGGCAGCACGCTCTCCACCTCCGGGTTGGGGCGCTTTCTGGTATTCGTCTATATCTGGCTGCCGTTTATGATCCTGCCGGTGCAGGCGGCGCTGGAGCGGCTGCCGCCGTCGTTGCTGCAAGCCTCAGCCGATCTCGGCGCCCGGCCGCGGCAGACCTTCCGCTATGTCGTGCTGCCCCTGGCGATCCCGGGCATCGCGGCCGGGTCGATCTTCACCTTCTCCCTGACGCTGGGCGACTTCATCGTGCCGCAGCTGGTGGGGCCGCCGGGCTACTTTATCGGCCAGATGGTCTACTCCCAGCAGGGGGCGATTGGCAATATGCCCATGGCGGCGGCCTTCACCCTGGTGCCGATTGTTCTCATTACCCTCTATCTGGCGTTCGTGAAACGTCTGGGAGCGTTTGATGCACTCTGAACGCGCACCGCTGTTTCTGAAAATCGCCACCTGGGGCGGGGTGATCTTCCTCCACTTTCCGCTGCTGATTATTGCCATCTATGCTTTTAATACCGAGGACGCGGCGTTCAGTTTTCCGCCACAGGGGCTGACGCTGAAGTGGTTCAGTGTCGCGGCGACGCGCAGCGACATTATTGAAGCTGTGACGTTGTCACTTAAAATCGCGGCTTTGTCGACGGCCATTGCGCTGGTGCTGGGCACCCTGGCGGCCGCGGCGCTATGGCGGTGGGAGTTCTTTGGCAAGAACGCGGTATCGCTGATGCTGATCCTGCCCATCGCCCTGCCGGGGATCATCACCGGTCTGGCGCTGCTGACGGCGTTCAAGACCATTGATCTGGAGCCTGGTTTCTTCACCATCATCCTCGGTCACGCCACGTTTTGCGTGGTGGTGGTGTTCAATAATGTGATTGCCCGTTTCCGGCGCACCTCCTGGAGCCTGGTTGAAGCCTCGATGGATTTAGGCGCTAACGGCTGGCAAACCTTCCGCTACGTGGTGCTGCCCAATCTGGGGTCGGCGCTGCTGGCGGGGGGTATGCTGGCGTTCGCCCTGTCGTTCGATGAGATTATCGTGACGACCTTTACCGCCGGACATGAGCGCACGTTACCGCTGTGGCTGTTAAACCAGCTTGGGCGTCCCCGCGATGTACCGGTAACAAACGTGGTGGCACTGCTGGTTATGCTGGTGACCGCCATTCCCATTCTGGGGGCCTGGTGGCTGACCCGCGACGGCGAAAACGTAGCCGGAAGCGGGAAATAACCTTGACTGAAACAGGACAAAGCTATGCAAACTCAACTGCTGATTAATGGTGAACTGGTCAACGGCGAAGGGGAAAAGCAGCCGGTCTATAACCCTGCCACCGGCGAGGTGCTGCTGGAGATCGCCGAGGCCTCTCCCGCCCAGGTGGACGCAGCCGTGCAGGCCGCGGACCGCGCGTTTGCCAGCTGGGGGCGGACCACGCCAAAAAGCCGCGCCGAGTGTCTGCTGAAGCTGGCGGATACCATTGACGCTCAGGCCGACACCTTAGCCCGGCTGGAGTCGCAGAACTGCGGCAAACCGCTGCACTGCGTGATGGGGGATGAGATTCCGGCGATTGCCGACGTGTTCCGCTTCTTTGCCGGGGCGGCGCGTACCCTGCATGGTTCGGCGGCAGGAGAATATCTGGAGGGGCACACCTCCATGATCCGCCGCGACCCGGTTGGCGTTGTCGCGTCGATTGCACCGTGGAACTATCCCCTGATGATGGCGGCGTGGAAGCTGGCGCCCGCGCTGGCGGCCGGTAACTGCGTGGTGCTGAAACCGTCTGAAATCACGCCGCTCACCGCCCTGAAGCTGGCGGAGCTGGCAAAAGATATCTTCCCGGCCGGGGTCATTAACGTGCTGTTTGGCCGGGGTAAAACCGTGGGCGACCCGCTGACCGGGCACGAAAAGGTGCGCATGGTGTCGCTCACCGGCTCTATCGCCACCGGCGAACATATCATCGGTCATACCGCCTCGACGATTAAGCGCACCCATATGGAGCTGGGCGGCAAAGCGCCGGTGATTGTCTTTGACGATGCCGATCTCGACGCGGTGGTGGAGGGGGTACGCACCTTCGGCTTCTACAACGCCGGGCAGGACTGTACCGCCGCCTGTCGTATCTACGCCCAAAAAGGGATATACGCCGCGCTGGTGGAAAAACTGGGGGCCGCGGTCGCCAGCCTGAAGATCGGCGATCCGAATGACGAGAGCACCGAACTGGGTCCGTTAAGCTCCCAGGCGCATCTCGACCGGGTGTGCAAAGCGGTGGATGAGGCGAAAGCCCTGGGACATGTACAGGTGATCACCGGCGGCAGCAAGCACGACGGTAAAGGTTACTGGTTCCAGCCCACCGTGCTGGCAGGGGCGAAGCAGGAAGATGCCATCGTCCAGCGGGAGGTGTTTGGTCCGGTGGTGAGCGTGACGCCATTCGACGACGAAGAGGAGGTGCTGAACTGGGCCAACGATTCGCAGTATGGGCTGGCCTCTTCCGTGTGGACCCAGGATGTGGGCCGCGCGCACCGCGTCAGCGCCCACCTCCAGTACGGCTGCACCTGGGTGAATACCCACTTTATGCTGGTGAGCGAAATGCCCCACGGCGGGATGAAAATGTCGGGCTACGGCAAGGACATGTCGGTGTATGGTCTGGAAGACTACACCGTGGTTCGTCATATCATGTTTAAGCACTGATCTGTGCCCAGCGCCGGTTACTGCACGGTAACCGGCGCGCAATAATATATTTTATTCAATACATTAACTTAGAAATATATTTTGCTGCCCCTTATCTCAGGGGGAAAATATATCGTTTGGTTTTATAAAATATTTCCTAAATAAAATTTTGAGCGGGCCGATAGAGTAGTCAGACCAGACAAACGGCCCTGTTCATCATGCTTGCTATTAATCATAACGAGATTGCCGGGCTCTCGCTTAAGTCCCGGAAAGCAAACACGACGATGCTTTCTCAAACCATTGAACGCCTGTCATCCGGCTTGCGTATCAATAGCGCGAAGGATGACGCGGCCGGGCAGGCCATTGCCAACCGGATGTTTTCAAATATCAATGCGGATAGCGTTATCTCCCGCGGGCTCGATGACGCCATAAGCCTGGCGCAGACGGCGGAAGGGAGCCTGAGCGATATCGGGAATATGCTGATTAAAGCCAAAAGCCTGGCGATCCAGGCGGCGAACGGCACGCTGTCGCCGTCTGACCGGGAGAGTATCAACCAGGAGTATCAGCAGATCCTGGCGACCATTACCCAGGTCTCGGAGCAGACTGAGATCTTCGGTCAATATCCGCTGGCGACCGATAAGCCGGTATTACCGCCGCAATTAATCGGCGACGTACCGCCGTTAAACAACAAATTCCCGCTAGCCGGAACCGATTATTCATTCAGTTCTGGAATTATTCCGCTGGCCTATATTCCGGCCGGGTCGACGAATATCACCATTACCATTGATTCGCTGGGTCTGGATGACGATCTACAGTTATTTACCCGGGATGGAAAACATCTCGCCGGGACACCTTTATCCGGCCCTGATGCGGATTATACCTGGGTCAGCCGCGGCATCACTGATGGCACCAAAGCCACCGCATCGGTACTGACGGCTAAAAACGGTTTTAGCAGCGGGGCGGTCTATGACGATAGCCAGCTAATTGAGGGCGGCCCGAGCTGGAACCTCAGCGGGGAATCGCTTAACTATAACGGGATGACCATTACCTACAGCGGCGATGGCGATCGCTATGAAGATAAAGCGATTGGCGCCTGGAACGACGGGGCTAACGGTTCGAACCGCATCGAACGCATGACGCTGGATACCGTCACCGAAGATCTGCTGGTGATGGTGGTGGGGAGCGGCTCCTTTACCAGCAAAATTACCTGGGGAACCTTGCCGACGCCGACAATGACCCCGGCGGTTCCGCCGAAGCAGAGCCGTCCCATAGAGGTGGTGACCAGCGCCAATTTTGGGGAGCAGATGCAAACCACCACCATCGAGCCGACCCCGACAGATTTAAAGACGCTGCAGCTGGAAAATAGTGATATGGCCTCCGAGGCGGGGGCCAGAAAATGTATGGGATTACTGGATGCCGCGCTGGAGAAAGTGAGCAGCTATCGTGGGCAGTACGGCGCGATGATGAACCGGTTTGAATCCAGCAAAGCGGTGCTTTCACAGCAGGGTGTGGCGATGCAGGCCGCCCGCAGCCGCATCCAGGATGCCGACTATGCCGCCGAGGCCAGCCAGCTTGCCCGGGCGCAGATCCTGGCGCAGAGCCAGAATGCGGCCCTGAAAATGGCGAATCAGGTGCCGCAAACGGTGCTTGAACTGCTCAAAATGTAAGAAGGGGCGGCGAGGTAATCTACCAGCCGCACACCTCGTGCTCGTTTTCCGTGTCGTAGGCACGCACGGTGTTTACCAGATCTTTCACCACGTCGGCAGCGACATCCGGGACGAGCAGCTCCATAGGGGCATCCGTCTCGTAATCCACCGACACCCCATTGCTGTTATTGGTGACGGTAACGGTATACGTTGCTTTGCCCATGACGTTACTCCTTGTGAGTATTAACGACTTTACCCAAGCCTGCGCCATTCAGCGTCACCTCAGGGTCGGCAAAAAAGTCGATATTGAACACGGTGTCCTCGGTCATGAGTTCGATACGATGCCATTTTTGCGGCGGGGAAATACCGAAACTTCCGGCTTCAATCAACAGCTCCATATCAGATTCGGTGGCGTCGCCGTCCGGAAATCCAAAATATTTTACGGCGCCCTGCATCACGGACAGACGGCCATAGACGCCTGCTTTGGTGTTGTGATGGGTGAAAAGCGCGGCAGGTGCAGTCTCTTTAGTCCAGAAGGGAGTGGCACGGGTATGCACAAAATTGGCAGGAATACGTAACATCGTTAGCTCCTCAGGCGTGAGAACGCCCGGCAAATTTTAGAACCTCGGGTTCAACAAAAAAATCGATATTAAAGAGGGTATCGTCACTCATCAGCTCGATGTGATGCCAGCGTTCAGGCGGGAAAACAGCAAAATGGCCGCTTTCAATGATCAATGTGGTGTCCGGATCGGGTGACGTTTCATCGGTATAACCCAGATAACGCACGGCACCCTGCATCACGCTAAGACGCGGATAAACGCCGGGACGGGTGCCGGTATCCAGATGACGCTTAAAAATGGCCGGCGGGGCAGTCTCTTTGTTCCAGAACGGTGTGGAACGGGTGTGAATAGAGTGTTGCGGAATACGCAGCATAACGTCCTCCCTGTGGATGAGGTCATTACAGCTCGGGTGATGGCTATTTTGTATCATAAATTGCATTTTAAATGCAACTTTAAAGGGGGGCTTTTTCCAGGCTATACTTATCTACGCCGAAGGCCACAAAGGAGAGTCTGATGCTACAAGTCGATAAAGACAAATCCCGCAAAGTACCCGATTCGGGTAACAAAAAGCCTCAACCGGTTAAGAAGTAGAACCGGACTTCCAGGGCCGCAAAATGCGGTCCTGGTCAGCGTTTGTCCCGCCAGCTCCCGCCAAAAAGTTGTAGCAAGATATACCTAACTGTTATTACCACGCAAAAACTGTGGATAATGTGTAACAAAAATACTTGATCCATATCAACATATGTCGCATATTGCGCGCGGTTATTGAACAGCACATTGGGTATTTGAAATGACGTTGTATCAAAAGATGTTAATGTTTTACGCCGTCATGGCGGCCATCAGCGCGCTTATCACCTGGTTTCTCTCTAAAGATCGCAAACGTATCCGCTTCCTGAGCGCCTTTCTGGTGGGCTCCACCTGGCCGATGAGTTTTCCAGTTGCGCTGCTGATTTCGCTTTTCTGACAATGCCCCCCGTTTTACGTTACGGCGATAGCATTCCTCTTTGATGAGCTGTATAAAAACACAGTCGTCTGAAAAGGAGTGCTTATGAACAGCTTTTATTCGCAACAGGCCCGTTGCCTGGTGCGTTGGCAGGAACTGCCCGGGAAGGGGGAACCGCTGGTCTTCATCCACGGTCTCGGCTGCGCCTCTTCCTACGAGTATCCCCGGATAGTTTGCGACCCTCAGTTCGGCTCCAGCCGGGCTATTCTTATCGATCTCCCCGGTAGTGGTTACAGTGATAAACCGGAAGCTTATACCTATCAGACCTCAGCGCAGGCGCAGGTGGTCATCGAACTGCTCAACCATTTAGCCCTAACCTCATTCTGGTTATATGGCCACAGCATGGGCGGCAGCATAGCAATAGAAACGGCTGAACTGGCCGGGGATCGTCTGTCAGGATTGATCGTGTCTGAACCCAATTTTCATGCTGGCGGGGGCATGTTCAGCCGGGGTATCGCTGCTCAGACGGAGGAGGAGTTTGTCAGTGCCGGTTATCAGGCCATGCTGTCGGCGGAAACCTCACCCTGGAAGGGTTGCCTCCAAAGCACTGCCCCCTGGGCAGTGTGGCGCGGAGCAACGAGCCTGGTTAATGGGGTACAGCCCAGCTGGAGCGAGCGCTATTTGCAGCTGAGTTGCCCGATATGGCTGATTTTTGGCGAGCTTTCGCTGCCGGATACCGATCTGGATGAGATGCGCCAGCAGGGTGTCGCAGTGAAAATGATCCCTGATGCTGGACATTCGATGTCGTGGGAGAACCCGTCAGCGCTGGCGAAGGCGTTGTTCGACTGTATGCATCAGGAATAGCGATCCGTCTATGACGAGCCGCAGGGTAGCAGGGTAGTTCCATCAAACGTCTGTTTCAGACTAACAAGATCTGCAACGCTCTGCGATCGGCATGGGTAATATCATGCGGCTGCTCTCCCAGACGGGTTAAGCGTGGCGCAGGGCTGTTAACCACAGTTTGTAGGCCGGGCAAACGCAGTGCCGCCCGGCGCAACAATGCCGGGTGGCGGCTTCGCCTTACCCGGCCTACAAAACTGCGATCGGCATGGGTAATATCATGCGGATGCTCTCCCAGACGGATTAAGCGTGGCGCAGGGCTGTTAACCACTGTTTGTAGGCCGGGCAAACGCAGTGCCGCCCGGCGCAACACTGCCGGGTGGCGGCTTCGCCTTACCCGGCCTACAAAACTGCGATCGGCATGGGTAATATCATGCGGCTGCTCTCCCAGACGGGTTAAGCGTGGCGCAGGGCTGTTAATCACTGTTTGTAGGCCGGGCAAACGCAGTGCCGCCCGGCGCAACACTGCCGGGTGGCGGCTTCGCCTTACCCGGCCTACAAAACCCGACCCGAAAGCCTGAAGGAATAAGCTGAGGGCCACCGCGTAGCGGCGATTTTCTTGCCGGGAGCCGGGATTGTTAAGGGGGCGGCGATAGCCCCCTTAACACGTTCACGGGTGACGCGGTTTACAGAGAAGCAAGGAAAGTATGGTGAACGGAACCACCGCCACTGCCGCATATTCCCCTCAGCCCACCGAGAGAATGGTGGATTAGAGGGGGTACAGACCGCTCCTGTGCCGAGTCTTACCGGCTAAGGTTCTTGCACCGTATCAGGCGAGCAAGGCCTGCAACGCTCTGCGATCGTCATGGGTAATATCATGCGGATGCTGATACCCGATGTTATCAATCGCCTGGGTATAGAGCGCCACCAGCCAGTCATAGACATAGGCCGTGGCTGCATGCACCGGCTGCTCTCCCAGACGGGTCAAGCGTGGCGCAGTGCTGTTAACCACAGGCGTGACAAACACCGGCTGCCCTTTGCGGATGCGGCTGGCCGGGCGGGCGGAAGCCGGGGTCTGAGCGTAGCCGACCCATCCCACAAAATTGCCGAGTGCGGCATGCAGCTGTGCAGCGCTGCTTTTATCGGTATCAACAATCTTTTTTAGCTGCGCCAGCAGATTCAGACGGTAGCTGGCAATCACCAGCACATCGCCAATCTGCTGCAGGATCGCGGTATCCAGCCCCAGACGGCTGGCGACGGCTTCATCCCGGCTCCACTGGCGCAGATGGTTGATCCACACCTGATGGGCCAGACGCGCTTTGTCCGTCGGCTGCAACATTTCATCGCTATCCTGGGCGCTGTCGGCAAACAGGTCGATGGCATCGGTAAACAGGCCGTTGACCTGCTCTTCGCGCGGCTGCTGCACGGCGAGCAGCGTCTCAAAGGCGCGCAGCGGCGGGAGTAATCCCTCCAGCAGCTCGCCGTGACGGGCGGCGCTCCCCTGCAGGGCACGCACCATCGCTTCGGCGGTGCCGCGCTGGGCGTCAGGATCCTGAGTCAGCGGGGCCAGATACCCCCGCATCAGCTGATGCAGTTCCCGCTGATGCTGCTGGCGTAACCCCTGCAAACGCGTCTCACGCTGGGCGGGCAGCGTCGCCTGGGATAACCACTCAATCACCCGCTGCATACTGCTGCTGTCCAGCGCCTGCAACGTTCCCCAGTGCTGACCGGGTTTGCCGAGCAGCTGTTGCACCGCTTCGTCGAGATTGGAACGGCGGGTAAAGCGCGCGTCCTGGGGCGTAATCGCCCACACCAGCCCTGGCAGGGCGGCATCGTCGCCCGGCTGGGTCGCTTTCACCCAGTTAAGCAACATTTTCGCGGTGCGGGCGGTCTGGCCGTGATGGGCAGTGGCATTGCAGATCACCAGGACATCTGGCTGTAGCTGCTGGCGATAGTGCTCCAGCAACCACTGCAGTTTCGCCTGGGCCAGCGGTGAATCGGGCTGCGCTGACGGGGCCGGAATATCAATAATATCCACTCCAGCCAGCGCGCTATTTTCTACCGGCAGGATCAGCTCCCGGGTGAGCAGGGCCAGCACGTCCAGCGGGATGCTGATGGCGTTAAGCAGCTCGCCGTTGTGCAGCGGGTGCAGTACCGCCTGCTGGACCTCCGGCAGGGCGATATCACCCCGGGTGAGGAACCCTTCGGTCGGCAGGCCAAAATTATCCACCAGCAGGCTCAGCGGCGCCGCCAGCGCCTGGGCGTGGCTGGTCTGGTGCAGAATTTGCGCCAGCTTGAGCCACTGCTGGGTCAGCTCCTGCTGTTCGCCCCACAGTAAGGACCAGACGCTTGCGCGGGTACTCAGATCCAGCGACGGCAGCAGCAGGGCAAACTGATGCCACAGGGCATCGTCCATTTGCTGGGCGGCGGCGGGCACCGTGTCGCGCCAGTAGCGGGCGATGGTGCCGACGTCGGCGGCGGTGATACCCGGTACGCTCTGAGGCTGGCGCAGGGCGCGCCATTTCTCCAGACGCGCCTCAATAACGGATTTATCCACCGCCGGGAGCGTGGCGCGGGCCAAGAACACCTGCACCAGTTCAGCTTCGGTGAGCAGGCTCAGGCGCAGCGGAAACGCGTCATCGGCCACCTCCGTTGCGGTGGGGGTAAAGCGCAACGCCATGTTGGTCAGGGCGTGGCCGGGATTGATGTGCGAAAAGTAGTCAAAGGTTCGCTGGCCGACAATCACGTTCATTCGCTGATTGTCGCTGCCGCACAGGGTGACGAGCAGGTGGGCTTTCGCCGCCTGGGAGTGACCATATAACCCGATGGTGCTCCCGGCGCTCAGCGCCCGCTGAATAGCCTTTTCCCGCGCGTCGGCCACCGCCAGTCTCGCCAGCAGGGCATCGGCGTCATTGTCGAGGAGCGGGGCGTGCTGACGCGTTGCGTTGATCCACCCGATTAATGCCTGAGTCGTGGTCGTCGTGGCTCTCATTTCAGGTATACGCTCCCGCTGTCGATCCAGTAATGGCTACCGCTGTGTCGGCGATCGGCCAGAGTATTCAGTTTAAAGGTCAGGGCATCGGCCGGGACCGGCGTACCGTCCTGTAGCCAGGCATCGCTCAGCTCAAAGGCTTCCGGACCATCCTGTTTATTGCCGCCGCAGAGCTTCAGGCGCACGTTAAGCACCCCGTCTCCGGCAATGGATTTCGCCAGCTCCGCCGAGTTAATGCTCAGGGTATAGAGCGGGGTGGCAGGCCAGCGGGCGTTCGCCAGCTGACGGAAGCCCAGCGTCACATTGCCGCGCAGCGGGAAGTGCAGGCGGGTATCCAGCTTCGCCCCCGGCTTGTCGAGGTCGATATCCTGATACCAGACGTTCTCCTCGCGCAGGGTATTTACCGTGTTATCCAGTACCCCGAGGTAGCGCACCGTGGAGTAAGCGCCGATATCGGCCGCCTTAAAGTTAAAGCGCGGCAGGCGCAGATCCAGCGCCAGGCTACAGAGCATCGCCCCAACCGCCGCGGTGGATTTCGGATTGCCGATGCGCCCCTGCTGGCTGAACGGATACCACTCATGTACCCGGTATTTGTCCAGCCACACCATCCGGCTGACTGGCACCGGCTGCAGATGGCGGATCAGCGCCTGAACGCCAGGCAGACAGCCCGGACGCCCGGTGATCAGCAGAATATCGCAGGCGTAGTGGGAGATTGCCTCTGCCACCGCATGCAGCGGTGCTGCCAGGGTAAAGTGTCCGGCCAGCATCGCGTCCTGCATTTCGCGGAAATTAACGTGCAGCGGGACGGCAAACAGGTCGAACGGTGCCGACCCGGCTGGCAGGGCGTGCTCGATGGCCTGTTGCAGGTAGTTCATCACGTTGCGCGTCGGCTTGCGGGTCAGCAGATCGCCAAAGGTGGCGTGCAGTCCGTCGAGGGGATCGTCAACGTCGCTGGCTTCCCAGGCGGCGAGGATCGCATGACCAATCGGCATAAACAGCTGTAAAGCCGTCTGCTGGCGCAGCACCGCCTGGGTGTCGATGCGCCCGGAGTCGCCAAACAGCGAGGCCATCAGCAGAGACGCGTCGGCAATGCCCGATTTCTGCAGCTGGGTTTGCAGGGCGGGCAGCACGTAGCGCTGGATCACATCCAGCAGCGTGTCATCCCCTGCGATCTTAAAGCCTTCGCGGAACAGCAGCTGCGGGGTGATCTTGACGTTACTGCCCGAACCGTCGTCGAGCTGGTAATGGGTGATGGCCATATCGGTGGTGCCACCGCCGATATCAATCGAGGCGACGCGCAGGGCCCGGCCCGGCTGACAGCCCGGCTCCGGCTCGCGATCCGGGCGGGCAAGGGCGGCGAAAAAGGCTTCGGTCTGACCGTTGTAATGGGAGATGGCCTCGTTATAGAGCCACACTAACTGGCCGCAGCTGGCCTCATCCCACTCCATCTGGATTTCCGGCACCGGCACCACGCTCTTCTCCTGCTGTTTACGGCTGGAGAAGTCCTCATCCTGCGGGTGCCAGCCCATCGCTTTCCAGACGATGGCGATGGCTTCAAACATACGGCGGCGGAATATCTCGCGCTCCTGCTTCGGCATGGCCGACGGCAGGGTGAGGATCAGGGTGCGCAGCTGGCGCGGTGACGCCGGGAAGCCCAGACGCAGACGGGTGGCGACGCTGTTGATCTGCCCCAGCGCCTGCGCCAGCAGCTCGCAGAGCATGTGGGTCATCAGGGTGCTGCGGCTGTATTGCGGGGAGAAGACCGGCAGACGTTCATCCTGCGGTAGGGTGAACAGCGGCTGGCCGTCATCGTTCATCAGGTTCATCAGCGGGAAGGCGGTCGCCAGCGGTTCGCGCTGGGTTTTGCTGTTCATCTGGCTGAAACGCCAGTCCTGTACCACCGGGGTTTCATCCCACAGATAGCGGCGCGGGCTGGAGATACCGCTGTTGCCTTCGGTGCCCAGCCGCTGGGTCGCCAGCTTGCGCGCCTCGTCGCCGACGCGCACGATAGAGGGCCAGACAAAGGCGTCTTCGCGGCCGCTCTCCACCGAGAAGTGCTGCTTGCCGAAGCGGGCTTCGGAAAACTCCAGGCGGCTGGTAAACAGCGGTTCGTTGAGGAACTGCGGCTCGCTTAACGAGCGCACCTGTAGCTCGGCGGTCTGGCGCAGTCCGTCGTTGGCGTCGCCATGATCTTCAATGATCACCCCGCAGGTATGGGTGTTGCCGACATCGAGGATCAGATCCACCGGGATAGCCGGGGTGCTGAGGGTGTGGGTAACAAATTTGACTTCCGGCACCGTGAGCTGTTCCCCCAGCATCGCCAGAATGTTCAGCCAGTGCGCCTGGTATTCAAAATTGCGCATCGCCAGCTGTAAATCGCGCTCGGCGCGGTTCTCCACGCCGGTGGCGTACTGGGTGAAGGCTTCCCGCAGCCAGCCGTCAATCCAGGTCTGGTCGAGGAAGTTCGCCACCTCGTCGTCGCGCCAGGCCAGCGCGAAACGGGTGCCGTTGAGAATGTCGTTCTCCACCGGCGACAGGGCGCTGGTGGCGTGGGCGGCGATCTGGCTGTCCAGCGCCAGGGTCACGCGGTGGCTGTTTCCGGCGTTGTCCGGGGTCTCCAGCTTACGCACCTGCACGCGGGCCCAGTTGTCCGGGCCTTCAACGAAGGTGCGCGGTGGGTTAAAGCGAAGGAACGGCACCGGCAGCCAGACACCGTCGAGCACCGCCAGCGACTGCTGAAGCGGAATGGTGCTTTCGGGTTTCACCACTTCTGGCTGTCCGCCGTTGGTGGCGGGCAGGGTATAGCGGCCATTCACCAGATCAAAATCGAGGCGCAGCAGGGGGCCGTTGGCGGTTTTACGCACAAACCGCCCGCTCTGGGCGGAGTCCTGCGGCGTCAGGCCAAAATCAAGAAACTGTACGCCGCTGTTCGCAATCAGCGTGACGCTCTGTTTGTAGTCGCAAAGGTTTACCAGCATAGGATCACGCACCTGCCTTCCTGAATGTCAATGGAACCACGGTCTTCGCGTCGTAGCGCGCGCTGCATTCCGCCACATCACTGGTGCCGGCCTTACAGGTAATTTCCGGCATCGGGTAGCGCGAGCCGTCAGCGCAGCGGGCATGGCCCCGGGTTTTGATCAGCAGCTCGCCGTTGCTGTGCAGCCCGGAGAAGACCTCCACGCGGCAGACCACGTTGTCGCCGTGCACCACGCGGGCAGTGCCTTTGTTGTTCTGGATTTGATAGCGCAGTGAAGGCGGCTTGCCGGTGATCGGATCGGTGACATCCAGCATGACCCGCCAGCTACCGTTGAGAAAACGGGTTGAACCTGCTTTCACCTGGCCCGCGTCCATGACCAGCGCATCTTTCGGGATGGCGGCAATCACCACCGGTTCCGCAGGGGCTGGCTCTTCGGCTTTAACGGCCACCACTTCAGCCTGATGCAGCGGCAGATTCAGTGGCAGAGGCTCAACCGCGGCAACGGGTTTGGGCTCAATCGCCACCGGGGCAGCAACAGCGGTTTTGACCGGCTCGGCGACAGGTGCCTGTTTCGGCCACAGCAGCGGGGCGGCAACGGCGGCCACCACCACGGCGGCAACCGGCAGCGGCCACAGCGGAACGCGACCTTTTTTCGCCTGCACCACCGGCGCGGCAGGCTCCGGTTTTGGCTCTGGCTCGCTGGCGCTCATTACCGGCGCGGGCTGCGCTTCGTAGAGGTCATTGGCGGTGATCTTCACCGTCGCCGGGGCGGCAACCAGCGGTTCATCGGCTTTTTCGAAAACGATGGCCGGGGCCGTTTCAGGCTCGGGGTCGGGCTCAGCCACCGGCGCGGGCATCGGGTCCGGCAGCAGCGAGGCGCGCAGGCAGTCGAGAATATCCTCCCGCGCGTTTTCATTGAGGTTCACAAAACCCCAGAAGGTGATCACCGGCTTGCCATCAACCAGGAAGAGGAAGTTTTCACCGGGGAACTGAAATGCTTTGGAAAGCAGGGAACCAAACAGCTGCTGGGCGGTTTTTGGCGACTGAAGCGATTTTTTGCTCAGGGATTCGACACTCGACAGGGTGCCTTCCAGCAGGCGCAGCGCCCGAAAACGCGCATCTTCATCGGCGGCTTTCCAGCTTTTAACGGCGCCCTCAACCGGTGAGTACCAGTCCACCCGGTCGCCCTCGTCATTGACCTGCGGAATGGCAAGGCAATCGACAATGGCTTGCTGTTTGCGCAGACGCAGCGCCTCACGGATTTGCAATGCTGATTCAAAAACGGCCTGTCCGCCGCCGCCAACGGCCTGAAAATCATCCAGATTGCCGCTGCGTAAAAGGGTTTTTGCCACGATTTGGTCCCATAGACTTTTTCACGCGTCTACTTTACGAAATCTGCCGGCAAACAAACGGCAGAAGAGACGGCAAAAGGGGCGATTTCTTGCAGCATTGCGGCGGTCGAAAGTGCTTGACGTTGAATGTACCTTAAGGCAAATCACCGTCTGGCTATTGGCGGGAAAATCAGCGGAAATAACTGCTTTAGAATAACCTGATAGTGTTTCGTTATTTGCCTGCGGACAGGTGCTGTGCTGTTATTATCGTTCTATATAATAAAACCAAACAGGTAATTATCATGTCTACAGGGAAAACTCTCCTTGCGCTGGCGTTAAGCGCATTACTGCCAGCGGGTGCCGCATGGGCGGCCAATAACGATACCATTATCTACTGCTCTGAAGCGTCACCGGAGTCGTTTAACCCGCAGATCGCCAGCTCCGGCCCGAGCTTCGTTGCCAGCTCACAGGTGCTCTATAACCGCCTGATTAACTTCGATCCGGTCAAAAATACCCCGGTGCCTTCACTGGCTGAATCCTGGACCATCTCGCCGGATGGCAAAACCTATACTTTTACCCTGCGCAAAGGGGTGAAGTTCAACAGCAACAAATTCTTTAAACCGACCCGCGATTTTAACGCCGATGACGTTATTTTCTCGGTAATGCGTCAGAAAGACCCTAACCATCCATACCACAACGTCTCTCAGGGCAACTACGAATACTTTAACGACGTCGGCCTGGATAAGCTGATCCAGGAGGTGAAGAAGATCGACGACAACCACGTGCAGTTTGTGCTGAGCGAACCGAACGCCGCCTTCCTCGCCGACTGGGGGATGGACTTCGCCTCGATCCTGTCGGCGGAATATGCCGACGCGATGCTGAAAAAAGGCACCCCGGAAAATGTCGATACCTGGCCGATCGGCACCGGACCGTACGTGCTCCAGCAGTATAAGGTTGACTCCCTTATCCGCTATGTCGCCAATCCGAACTACTGGGATGGCGCGGTGCCGACCAAACACCTGATCTTCTCCATCACCCCGAACGTCGAAACCCGCCTCGCCAAGCTGCAAACCAACGAGTGCCAGATTATTCCTGCCCCATCGCCGGTGCAGTTTGAGGTGATCAAGAAGAACAAAGACCTGCCCCTGCACAGCGTCGATGCGCTGAACGTCGGCTATCTGGCGTTTAACACCGAGAAAAAACCGTTTGATAACGTGCTGGTGCGCCAGGCCCTGAACTACGCTACCGACAAAAAGGCCATTATCAACGCGGTATTTATGGGCTCCGGCACGGTGGCAAAATCGCCGATCCCGCCGAATATGATGGGCTTTAATAAAGATGTGCAGGACTACAGCTACGATCCTGAAAAAGCGAAAGCGCTGCTGAAACAGGCGGGGCTGGAGCAGGGCGCGGAAGTGACCCTCTGGTCGATGCCGGTACAACGCCCTTACAACCCGAACTCGCGTCGCATTGCGGAGATGATCCAGAGCGACTGGGCGAAGGTGGGTGTTAAAGCGAAAATCGTCTCCTATGAGTGGGGCGAATACCTCTCCGGCATGCGTAAAGGCGAGCACGACAGCGCCCTGTTTGGCTGGATGTCGGATAACGGCGACCCGGATAACTTTGCCGACGTGCTGCTGGGGTGCGACAGCATCAAAACCGGCTCCAATGCTGCACGCTGGTGCGACAAGGGCTATGATGACCTGGTGCAGAAGGCGAAGCTCACCAGCGATCCCGCCGCGCGTGCGAAGCTCTACAACCAGGCGCAGGAGATCTTCTATCAGCAGGCACCGTGGATTGCGCTGGCCAACGGCAAAACCTTCTTTGCTACCCGCAGCAATATTAGCGGATACAGCGTGAGCCTGATGGGAAGTGATTTCTCGAAGGCGAAAGTAAACTGACAGAGCGCCGGGTGGCGGCTGCGCCTTACCCGGCCTGCTTATGGCACCCGTAGGCCCGGCAAGCGTAGCGCCGCCGGGCAAGCTGAGAAGGAGTGACAATGTCACATTTAGAGGATGTTACCGCCCGCGTTGACGCGACGATAGCCGAAAGCGTGATTGCACATATGAATGAACTGCTGATCGAGCTTAGCGAGGATAGCGAGTTAACCCGTGAAGATCGCTATACCCAGCAGCAGCGCCTGCGTAACGCCATCGCTCACCACGGTAAACAGTACAAAGAGGACCAGGAGGCCCGCCATGACAGCCTGACCAAAGGCGGGGTGATCCTCTGATTCAGAACTGGCGTCTGGCCACCAGCCAGGCGCCAACCACCAGCAGCACCGCGCCGCATACCGGGCCGATCAGGGCCTTGAGCGGCACCCCCTGGCTGCGCACCACATCCATCACCAGACCCCCGATTAACTGGCTGGCAACCAGCACGGCGATGGTCGTCGCAGCCCCGACATACTGATAGCCGCTGATGCTGGCGAAGACAAAAAATGAGCCCAGCAGGCCGGGAATTAAGGTCCACCAGCGCACGGTGTGAACCAGCTCGCTGAACCCGGCGACGCCGTTTTTAATCAGCAAAATCGAGACAAACAAGACGATCCCCACCAGCGAGTTGAGCAGCATGGCGATAAGAATAGTGCTTGAGGTCTGGGTGATGCGTACCATCAGGGTGTTCTGCACCACCAACCCAATGCCCGCCGCCACCAGAAATACCAGCGTCAGGGTCTGGTTCATCCGATGTTATCCGGTTCGCTGCGCTCATCGAGCTGAAGCTGCATAAAGGTCAGATCCAGCCAGCGGCCAAACTTAGTCCCCACCTGCGGCATCTGGCCAGTGGTGACAAAACCTAACGTCTCATGCAGATGAACAGAGGCATGATTCTGCGCTTCGATCCCGGCCACCATCACGTGCTTGCCGATGCGTCGGGCCTCAACAATCAGCTGTTCCATCAGCGCCCGCCCGATGCCTTTGCCCTGATGATCCGGATGCACATACACCGAATGCTCAACCGTATGACGGAACCCGTCAAAGGCGCGCCAGTCGCCGAAAGAGGCATATCCCGTGACCACGCCATCATGCTCGCTGACCAGCACCGGATAGCCCATCACCTGGCGCGCCTCGAACCAGGCGATGCGGTTATCGGTGTCCACGGTGGTGTCGTTCCAGATGGCGGCGGTATGCAGTACGGCGTGGTTATAGATCTCGCCGATAGCGGCGCAATCCTCTTTAGTGGCGTGACGAATAAGCATCTGAAACCTCGGGGTGTGTTGTTCACTATAGTGGTACGCAGTGTCACAATATTACACAAACAGTCGCTGAAAACGCTACGGCATAACACATATCTTTTCGTTATGAGAAATGCCGGTTGTAATCCATTACTTTGTCTATAGTATGGCGTGATGAATATTCTGTCAGACAATATGAATCAACGGATCAGCGCGCGCATTCGGCTTGAACGCGAGTCGCGCGGATGGTCCCTGAGCGAGCTTGCCGAGCGGGCGGGCGTGTCGCGGGCGATGATCCATAAAATCGAACGCGGCGACAGCAGCCCGACCGCCACCTTGCTGGCCCGTCTCTCTGGCGCGTTTGGCATTAGCATGTCGACCCTTATCGCCCGCGCCGAGATGCAGGAGGGCAAGCTGCTGCGCTTTGAAAGCCAGCCTGTCTGGCGCGACCCACAAACCCACTATCTGCGTCGACACGTCTCGCCGCGTACCGATCTGCCTATCGACCTGGTGCAGGTTGAATTGCCCGGCAACAGCGATGTACCGATGCCCGCCTCCTCTTATGCCCTTGCGCGCCAGCTTATCTGGCTTCAGTCGGGGGAGCTGGTGTTTCAGGAGGGGGATACCCGCCATGAAATGCGGGCCGGAGATTGTCTGGAATTAGGCCCGCCGAACGACTGCCGGTTTATTAACGAAAGCGGCGAGCCGTGCGTCTACCTTGTCGTCAGGCTTAACCAGTCCGGCTCATAATGTTAAAGCGGGCAGGGGAAGATGAGGCTAGGCTCTAAGGACGTTTCTATAAAAAGGAGTGAGGTATGAGTCAATCTTCAACGCAAAATCGTCAATGGGTTCTGGCTTCTCGTCCCCATGGTGCCCCCACCGCTGATAACTTTCGTTTAGAAACCACCGACATCCCTCAGCCCGCCGACGGCCAGCTTCTGCTGCGCACGATGTGGCTCTCTCTTGACCCTTATATGCGTGGCCGCATGAGCGATGCGCCATCTTATTCGCCGCCGGTAGAGATCGGTGCCGTAATGGTGGGCGGTACCGTCAGCCGCGTTGAGGCCTCGAACCATCCTGACTATCAGCCGGGTGAATGGGTGCTCGGCTACAGCGGCTGGCAGGAGTATGAACTCTCCGACGGCAACGGGCTGGTGAAACTGGGTGAGAACCCGGAGCACCCTTCATGGTCGTTAGGTATTCTGGGCATGCCAGGTTTTACCGCCTACATGGGACTGCTGGATATTGGCCAACCGAAAGCGGGTGAGACCCTGGTAGTGGCCGCGGCGACCGGCCCGGTAGGTTCCACCGTTGGGCAGATTGGCAAGCTGAAAGGTTGCCGGGTGGTAGGCGTTGCCGGTGGGGCGGAGAAGTGCCGTCACGCCACCGAGGTGCTGGGCTTCGACCAGTGCCTGGATCATCACGCGGATGACTTTGCCGAACAGCTTAAACAGGCGTGTCCGCAGGGGATTGATATTTACTACGAAAATGTCGGCGGTAAAGTGTTTGACGCGGTGCTGCCGCTGCTAAATACCGCCGCGCGCGTGCCGGTGTGCGGTCTGGTGAGCGGATATAACGCCACCGACCTGCCGCCAGGGCCGGATCGTCTCGGGTTGCTGATGGGCACCATCCTGAAAAAACGCATCCGCATGCAGGGGTTCATCATCAACCAGGATTACGGCCACCGCATCGAAGAGTTTCAGCAGCAGATGGGGCAGTGGGTCAAAGAGGGCAACATCCACTATCGCGAACAGGTGACGGATGGCCTGGAAAATGCGCCCGATGCGCTGATTGGCCTGCTGGAGGGGAAAAACTTCGGCAAAGTCGTGATACGTGTCGCGAACAATAACGAATAGTACCGGGTATGGCGGATTATTCCGCCATACTAAACTGTGCAAATTCCAAAATAACGTCTTTAATTATACAGGCATAGAATAAACGAAACGCGGTATACAAATCGGGGTCTATTATTTTTTCAATCACACAAAGTTATGATTGAAGGTTATCTTTTGACGTAAATCAGGCATGCGATACAGGATATATCAAATACTCAGCGGTCCTTATTTAACCGTCTGTGAAATATAGTTAAGTGTGGGTAACAGGAATAGAACATGCTGGATTTGGATAATTTAGAAAAAGCTCAACGAATGAGTCTGACGATGCAGGTTGAGGTGAGTCTGAAAAGCGCGCTGATTGCCGGCGCGTTAAAGCCAGGCGCACGGCTCGTCACCAAAGATATTGCGGATAAACTCGGTACCAGTATTACTCCTGTTCGTGAAGCGCTGCTGCGGTTGGTCTCCGCGGGCGCGCTGCACGCGACCCCGGCGCAGGCTTTTCTGGTGCCGGAAGTCAGTTTAGAGCGTTATAGCGAAGTCAATGCCATCCGTAAGGAGCTGGAATGCATGGCTGTCGCGGCGGCATGCAATCAAATGTCCGACGAGAAGTTAGAGACGCTGCGCGATCTTTCAGAAAAATTTCACGAGGCGATGAGCAATGGTGAGGTGGAGCGGGCGCTTCACACCAACCGTGCTTTTCGTTTTACGCTCTATCATTATGCCGATATGCCCACGCTGATGTCGCTTATCGAACAGCTTTGGGTGCGCATAGGGCCTTGCTTCAACTGTCTGTACAATCCAGACATTGTGCTGCCGAGCCGCTCCTATCGTTATGATGAACTGCTTGATGCCCTTGCGAAGGGCGATCAGGAGGCCAGCCGTGCGGCGATTGATAAAGTGATCGACGAAGCGAATGAGATATTAATCAGGCAGTTTGTGAACTAACCGCGCCATAAATAAACGAAGCGGTAATTTCACTAAATATGACCTGTTCTTTTTTCCGGCAGACGTGCTGCTGCCGGAAAGTTTATTTATTAGCCTACTGATAAGACCAGCTTAACTATGAAATAACCCTGACCTCTGCCGATAACCTTAAAAGGCACATTCGCCTTTTAAGGAGCCAGGAATGAGTGTCAGTCAACGATTACGTAATATAAAAATGAGCAGAAAGCTCGCGGCGGGTTTTGGTCTGGTACTGCTGCTGGTTGCAGTATCGACCCTGCTCAGCGTGATGCGCTTTAAAGAAATTCGCGACGTTTACCAGCAAACCAACCTGATCTACAACATTAATATCGAAGTCTTCCAGGCCAAGATCAACCGCCTTAAATTCCTCTATACCGGTGATGAAAAATCTGGCCAGCTGATGGCGAATTATGTCAAACACGCCGTGGAACTGACCGAAGAGGCCCGTGAGCTGGAGTGGACGGCAAAAGAGAAGGCCATCGTTGACGCCATTGCCGGGCACCTGGCCCGTTTTGGCAGCAGCGTGACGGAAATGCAGAGCGCGATGATAGCCTGGAACGCCAACAAAAACGACCCGGCGGCCACCGCGGCGCTGAAAGCTGCGGAAGACAAAGTCAAAACCGCTGGCGACGACAGCAGCGCTTCAATCCGCGAGATCATTGCCCTGGTCAAGACCCATAACGATTCGCTGGCCTACAGCTCAAGTACCATCACCGCTATTATTGGCGTGGCGGCGATCCTCTTCGGCATTCTGGTCTCCTGGTGGGTGACCCGCCAGATCACCCGTCCGGTAAAACAGAACCTGCAATTGGCTGAGCGTATCGCCAGCGGCGATCTCAGCTCCGATATCCACCCGCAAGGAGAAGACGAACTGGGCAAACTGACCGGAGCGATGGGGCGGATGAACGATAAACTGCGCTTGATGATTGGCGAGGTGCGCAGCAGCGTGGCGCAGGTGTCGCTAGCCGCCAGCGAAATTGCCGAAGGAAATACCGATCTCTCCTCGCGCACCGAGCAGCAGGCTGCGGCAGTCGTGCAGACCGCCGCCAGCATGGAGGAGCTCACCGCCACGGTGAAGAACAACGCCGATAACGCCCGTCATGCCAGCCAGCTGGCGGCAGAGGCCTCGCAGACTGCGACCCAGGGCGGACGGGTGATGCGCGACGTGGTCAGCACCATGAGCGATATCAACACCAGCTCGCAAAAAATCGCCGATATCACCGCGGTGATCAACAGCATCGCCTTCCAGACCAATATTCTGGCCCTCAACGCAGCCGTGGAAGCGGCGCGGGCGGGAGAACAGGGGCGGGGCTTTGCAGTGGTGGCCAGCGAAGTACGCAGCCTCTCCCAGCGCAGCTCTCAGGCGGCGAAGGATATCGAGCAGCTGATCAGCGAGTCGGTCTCCCGCATCTCTACCGGCAGCGAGCTGGTGGCGAAAGCCGGGCAGACCATGGAGCAGGTGGTGGATTCCGTCACCCGCGTAAATAACATCATGGGCGAGATCTCTTCGGCTTCGGAAGAGCAGAGCCGTGGTATTGAGCAGATCTCCCGGGCGGTGATGGAGCTGGATACCACTACCCAGCAGAACGCCTCGCTGGTAGGCGCCTCGTCGACGGCGGCAGGAGCGCTGGAAGATCAGGCCCGTCTGCTGGAGTCGCTGGTGGCGGCGTTCCGTCTGGAACAGCGCGCACAGATGGCGTAAAAAAAACCGGCAGCCTCGGCTGCCGGTTTTTTTCACTCGAAGCGATACGAGACGGAAAGGCCCACCCCGTAGTTACGCCCCGGTGCCGGTTCGTAGTAACGCCCGTTGGATTCGTTCACAATCACCGAGCCGACATACTCTTTGTCGAACAGGTTATCCACGCGACCAAAGAGGTCCATGCCCCAGTTGCCCATATTCAGCTTATAGCCGGTGTTCAGACCCACAACGGTATAAGAGGGCGCTTTGGCGGTGTTTTCGTCATCGGCTTCGATGTCGCTCATATAGCGTACATCCGATCCCGCATACCACCCCTCGACCGGCTGCCAGCCAAAGGAGGCATAGCCCATATTGCGGGCAATGCCCGGCATCCGGTTGCCGTTACAGTCGCCATCGCCACAGACGTTGGTGCGGTAGGTGGCATCCAGATAGGTCCACGCCATTTTCAGCTTCCAGTTTTCAGCAAACTGCTGATCCAGAGAGAGCTCCACCCCCTGACGGCGGGTTTTACCGGCGTTCTTGTAGCTGGTGCGGCCGCCCGCGCTGGCGTCAACGACGATCTCATCGTCGGTATCGGTACGGAAGAGCGCCGCGGTGAACAGGCCATTGCCGATCCGCGTTTTGCTCCCCACTTCATAGGTATTGTTGGTCGACGGCTTGAGGCCAAAGTTCAGGCCGCTCTGGTTATCGGAACGGTAGGAGAGCTCGTTGATGGTCGGGGTCTCAAACCCGCGGCCTGCGGCGGCATAGAGGTTCCAGGCGTCGGTCACGCGGTACTTCAGCGCCCCGGCCGGAAGCCATTTGTGGTAGCTGGCCTCGCCGCTGTCGTCGCCATTAGCGCCCTGCACATAGTGGTCGTTGGAATCGAACCAGACGGAGCTGTAGCGCACGCCCGCATCGAGAGAGAGCTTTTGCGTCAGCTGCCAGTTAGTTTGCAGATAAGGGTCAACGTTCCACATCAGGTTACGTTCATCGCGGCGTTTCGCCCCTTTGACGCCGTAGTCCGGCACCCCGTTGTTCATCACGAAGTTTTCATACCCGCGACGATCTTCGCTCAGGTTTTCGTAGTTCAGGCCGGTGGTAAAGGTCATCGGCACCAGCAGCTCCCCGCGGTGGGTCCAGCGGGTATCGATGCCCTGGTAGTGACGCTGCATGTCGATCACGCCGCCAGCGTGAGTAGGGCGCAGCTGTGGCTGGTACGGGATCGACTGGTACTGGGTCATCTCACGTTCACCGGCGTAGGCCATCACGCTGAGGTCGTCCTGCGCGGTGAGCTGGCGCTCATAGCGCAGGCCGGCCTGGGTCTGCTTGATGGTTTTGCGGGTGTTGTACTGATCGCCGCGCGGCGACTGGCGCGGGTTGTCCCGCCACTCCTGATAGTCCAGCCCGCCGGGATCGTTGGCTTTCATATCCACGCTGTTGAAAATCAGGCTCAGCTTGCTGGCGTCGTCGATGCGCACGCCGAGCTTGGCGTTGGCGAGATTTTTACGCGCCCCGCTGTGGTCGCGATAGCCATGGGTGGTGAAGCGAGTGGTGGAGACGGTGTAATCCACATCCCCCGGCTGGGTGCCGTCGCCCATCGCGCCGGTGGCCTTCAGCCCGTAGCGCCAGCTGCCGTAGCTGCCGTAATAGCTGCTGGCCTCGACGGTGTTCGGCTCACGCCCGGTTTCGGTGGTCATGTTAACCACCCCGCCGGAGGCGTTGCCATAGAGGGCGGAAAACGGCCCGCGCAACACTTCTACGCTCTCAATGCTGTTGAGATCGATATTCGAGGTTTGCCCCTGACCATCCGGCATCGTCGCCGGGATACCGTCCACATAGAGGCGAATGCCGCGCACCCCGAAGGTGGAGCGGGCGCCAAAACCACGGGTTGAAAGCTGCAGATCCTGGGCGTAGTTCTGTCGGTTCTGGATCTGTAATCCCGGCACGCTGCCGAGGGATTCAGAGAGGTTAATCCGCGGGGTCGCATGACGTATATCCTCGCCGTTAACCACGCTGACCGCGGCGGGGGTATCTAACTCAGAGAGCGATTGTGGGGACGCGCTGACGATCATGGTCTGTTCGTCGGCCGCCATCGCCGCGACAGGGGTTAAAACAGCAGGAACCAACAGCAGGGGGAGCGTTGCCCTGCGGGCAGAAAAGATTTTCATGAATTAAAAAACCGCTTAAAAGAGAGACGAACCAAATGGAACATGTGCGGGTATGGTAAATCTTTTGTAAATATTTTGAAAACCAAAACCGCACATAGCGTTAACCCAAGTGTAGGTTAAATCAGCGAATAAGCTTGATGCGATCAAGAATTACTCCACATTGAGATAAATAATGATTACTATTCTCATCCATAATCAGGCGAAGCGATGACTTTGCCAGCCGGAAGCGATGTCAGCGGTACCATTTACTCGAAGGGAGTTGTTATGAATTTACGTCACCTGTGCTCGCCGCGTCTGCGTAGCTCACTGCTGTTGGGGTCTTTGCTGGTAGCTGGTTCTTTTAATGTTCATGCCGCAGAAGAGATGCTGCGTAAAGCGGTGGGTAAAGGCGCATATGAAATGGCCGTCAGCCAGCAGGAAAATGCTCTATGGGTTGCCACCACCCAGAGCCGCAAAATCGATAAAGGTGGGGTGGTCTACCGCCTCGATCCGCTGACGCTGGAAGTGACGCAGGCCATTCATAGCGACCTGAAGCCGTTTGGCGCCACCATCAATAACGCCACCCAGACCCTGTGGTTTGGCAATACCACCAACAGCGCGGTAACGGCTATTGATGCCAAAACCGGTGACGTGAAGGGCCGTCTGGTGCTTGACGATCGTAAGCGCAGCGAGACTGTGAAACCGCTGCAACCGCGTGAGCTGGTGGCGGATGACACCACGAACACTGTCTATATCACCGGTATCGGCAAAGAGAGCGTGATTTGGGTGGTGGACGGCGAAACGCTGAAGCTGAAAGAGACCATTACCGGCACCGGCAAATTCAGCACCGGCCTGGCGCTGGATGCCCAGGCGAAACGTCTCTACACCACCAACGGCGACGGCGAGCTGGTGACCATCGACACCGCCAGCCATAAAATCATCGAGCGTAAGAAGCTGCAGGACGACGGGAAAGAGCACTTCTACCTGAACCTGAGCCTGGACGTTAAAGGCCAGCGCGCATTCATCACCGATTCTAAGCAGCCGGAAGTGCTGGTTGTCTCCCTGAAAGATGGCAGCATCATCAGCAAGGTGGCAGCCCCGGAATCTCTGGCGGTGCTGTTTAACCCGGCCCGGGACGAAGCCTACGTCACCCACCGTGAAGCGGGCAAGGTGAGCGTGATTGACGCCAAAACCTACAAAGTGACCAAAACGCACGACACGCCGACCTTCCCGAACAGCCTGGCGCTCTCCGCCGACGGCAAAACCCTGTACGTGACGGTGAAGCAGAAGTCGACCCGCCAGCAGGAAGCCACCCAGCCGGATGACGTGATCCGTATCGCGCTGTAAGGTTGGTTATGCCGCCCGATGGATGTTAAACCCCAGGCCCGCGCAAGCGCAGCGCCGCCGGTCAACGAGGACGAGTGCGGTCTTTATGCCGGGTGGCGGCTGCGCCTTACCCGGCCTACCAACAGCCAAACCGTAGGCCCGCGCAAGCGCAGCGCCGCCGGGCAACGAGGACGGGTACGGTCTTTATGCCGGGTGGCGGCTGCGCCTTACCCGGCCTACCAACGGCCAAACCGTAGGCCCGCGCAAGCGCAGCGCCGCCGGGCAACGAGGACGGGCACGGTCTTTATATCGAGTGGCGGCTGCGCCTTACCCGGCCTACCAACAGCCAAACCGTAGGCACGCGCAAGCGCAGCGCCGCCGGGCAATGAGGACGGGTGCGGTCTTTATGCCGGGTGGCGGCTGCGCCTTACCCGGCCTACGGAGCAGGACGCTGGCACAGGCCGCTTGCCAGGTGCGTAAACACCTTAATAATGTCCGGCAGCGCCTTCTGCGGGTCCTGGCTGGCGGCGATCCACAGCGCGGCATTCATGGCCGCGCTGTTTAACATATAGGCTGCACTGCCCGCATCCACAGGCTTAATCACACCGCGTTCGAGCATCTTGAGGATGCTCTGGCGCGTGGATTCAAGGCAGCTCAACTGACCGGGCCACTGGGCGGGATCGCCGAGAAAAGCAGGGCCATCAAGCAGCACGATGCGTCGCACCTCCGGATCAAGCGCCATTTTGATATAGGCGATCCCCTCCGCCAGCAGTCTTTCCCAGTCATCTTCCACCCCGGCGGCCTCAGCCTTCGCACGCTGCGCCATATCTCGATCTATCTGGTCGACAACGGCGGCGAGCAGCCCCTTTTTATCACCAAAATTGTGGTACAGCGCCCCGCGGGTAAGGCCGACGCTTGCGGTTAATTCATCCATGGATGCGGCGGCAAAGCCGTTTTCCGCAAAGGCTTTTCGTGCAGCCATCAGCAGTTTTGCACGGTTCTCTTCCATCGTTTCGCTGCGGCGTCTGGCAACCATAAGCTCTCCAATTTCATTTGACATACGCGGCGTATGTGATATTAATTTGACATACGCCGCGTATATTAAATCATCTTTACGCGCTGCGCGTTGCCTTTTCCAACGTTAATACAATACAGGATACCTTATGATCCAGCGCGAACCGGTTTTCCCCGCCAACCGTCATGCTCTTTATGAAGCACACGGTTATTCTGCCGCCATCCGTTCCGGCGATTTGCTGTTTGTTTCGGGTCAGGTGGGAAGCCGCGCCGATGGCACCCCCGAGCCCGATTTCGCCGCTCAGGTGCAGCTTGCGTTTGATAATCTGAAAGCGACCCTTGCCGCGGCGGGGTGTACCTTTGACGATCTGATTGATGTGACAACCTTCCACACCGATCCTGAGAATCAGTTCCCAACGATCATGCAGGTCAAACAGGCGATTTTCCCGCAGGCTCCTTATCCGAACTGGACCGCCGTCGGCGTCACCTGGCTTGCCGGATTTGATTTCGAAATTAAGGTCATCGCGCGCATTCCTGCTCCGGTTGCTTAGGCTCCCGGGCAAAAAAAAGGGAAGGCATCTGCCTTCCCTTTTTTATTGAAGCGATTAACGCGCGGTATCTTCCACCAGCGGAGCGTCATGCTTCTCTTCATCCGGGTGCTTTGGCGCGGTGCTGTGGACCGCATGCACGCGCTTGCGCACACCAAACCAGCCCGCGACCAGCAGAACCGCCAGCAGCGGGATGGTGGCGATGGTGTAGGTGCCGTTCGGGTAGTCGAACGCCATCAGCACCAGCACGCTGAACAGGAACAGCAGTGTCAGCCAGGAGGTGACCGGCGCGCCCGGCATTCTGAAGCTTACCGGGGCGGCGGTGCCTTCTTTGATCGCCTTGCGCAGACGCATCTGGCACACCACGATGAAGGCCCAGGAGGCGATAATGCCCAGCGCCGCAACGTTTAAGACGATCTCAAAGACCTGGGACGGCACCAGATAGTTCAGGAATACGCCGAAGACGTAGACCACCAGCGTCGCCAGAATGCCCGCATAGGGCACCTGCTGTTTGCTCATTTTCGACATAAACTGCGGCGCAGAGCCGCCCATCGACATGGAGCGCAGAATACGCCCGGTGGAGTAAAGGCCGGAGTTCAGGCTGGAGAGCGCCGCGGTCAGCACCACGATATTCATGATGCTGCCCACGTACGGCACGCCGAGCTTCGAGAAGAAGGTCACGAACGGGCTCTGGCCCGCCTGATAGGCGTTCCATGGCAGGAGCAGAACCAGCAGCACCACGGAGCCGACATAGAAGAGGCCGATACGCCAGATCACGCTGTTGATCGCTTTGGGTACCGTTTTCTCCGGCTCTTTACATTCGCCCGCCGCGGTGCCCACCAGTTCAATGGAGGCAAAGGCGAACACCACGCCCTGCACCAGCACCAGGGCAGGCAGCAGGCCGTGCGGGAAGAAGCCGCCGTTATCGGTGATCAGGTGGAAGCCGGTCATGTTGCCATCCAGCGTTTTACCGCTGCCGAGGAACACGGTGCCCACTACCAGGAAGATGACGATCGCCAGCACTTTTACCAGCGCAAACCAGAACTCCATCTCAGCGAACCACTTCACGCCGATCATGTTCATGGTGCCGACAATCGCCAGCGCGCCAAGGGCAAACACCCACTGCGGCACATCGCCAAACGCGCCCCAGTAGTGCATATAGAGGGCCACGGCGGTGATATCCACGATCCCGGTCATCGCCCAGTTTACAAAGTACATCCAGCCCGCCACGTAAGCGGCTTTCTCACCGAGAAACTCGCGAGCGTAAGAGACAAAGCTGCCGCTGGACGGACGGTGTAACACCAGCTCGCCAAGCGCACGCAGAATAAAGAAGGAGAAGATACCGCACACCAGATAGACCAGTGCCAGAGCCGGGCCAGCCATCTGCAGACGTGCGCCTGCACCTAAAAACAGCCCGGTACCGATAGCGCCGCCGATGGCAATCATCTGCACCTGACGGTTGCCCATCGCCTTGTGATAGCCCTCTTCGTGGGCGTTCAACCAGCGACGTTTCGCAGCGTGATGATCGGCTGCGCTTTTATTGCTTGTTTTCATTGAGTTACCTGTTTGCCTGTCTGAATCAAGAACATCGTGTCCATAACCGGCGCTCGGCAATACAAACGATTGCTCTCGCGCGGAAATATTCTGCCTTTCCAGTCATTCTGCGTATGGATAAGGCAAAACATGGCGAAGCATCCTACCTGCAATTAATAAACGACGCAAAAAATAACGGCGTGAAAGTGATGCAGATGGAATGATTATTTGCGTCCAACTGGATGCGGATTTCCTGTTCCTGAAGGATGAACGCCCAGGCATACAGACCACATGTGTGGCAGGCGCATAATGAGGCCGCGATGACCCATATCGCCATCGTCGAAGCGGTGAACGGCAGCCAGGTGGACTGGCTGGAGAAAGTCACCGACGAGCACTATCCGCAGATGTAGAAAATCTGTTTTTGATAAAGGCGATCAGCGAAACGCCATTGGGATGCACGATGGCGTGCAGCGCCCGGGTATAGTCCAGCACCAGCCCGGGCGTCCAGGCCATATTGGTGGCGCGTTTGCGCAGCTGCGCGGCGATCCACAGCTCCGGAATGAGCAGCAGCCGCAAAAAACCGCCCCGGGTACAGCGCTCTTTCAACACGCCATCCAGAGCCGCTTCAAGGGCATACGCCACGCTGCTGGAGCAGTTGCGCCAGGTGAGGTTATAGGTTTCGGTCTGGCGGTACTGCGTCCAGAAACTGTTAAGCGACGCCGCATTAAAAATGGAGAAGTGGATTTTGCGGTTAGACTCGCACCAGATCCCCGCCTCATAGCGATAGTCAGGTTGGTATTTCCCCGCCACGGTATTCGCTTCCACCGCTTTGAGCAGATTAAAAAACTCGGAGGGGGAACGGTCGATCTCCGCTGCCGGATAGAGGCTGATGTAGAGGTGGGGAGGGCACTCCAGCGCCGCATGGCCGGTGGATATCACCCCGTTGGCATCCACGGCGGCGATATAGCGGTTAATGACCGGGCGCGGCAGGGGCTGCTGTTTTGCCGATCCTTCCGGGGTCCAGACATGCACAATCAGCTGATTGCCCGGCGTGTTTGTCACGGTGGGGGGCAGCGCCTCGCGCGGGGCGGGGATCAACGTCTGCGGGGCGAGAATATCAAACACCGAGCGGCCATGACGGACCTGCCGCATCCGCAGGGAGAGGAGCACCGACTGCACCCCGCCGGTGAGCATGACCATGCCGATAAACTGCGAGACGGTGCCATCATGCTGCGTTGGAAAGGGCAGGAATAGAAAAATAGCGAACAGGATCTGTGCCACCCCGGCGAGCAGCGCTCGCCGCCAGTGGGTAAAGCGCACCACCACGGCAGAGGCGATGGTGAACAGGCCGGTAATGAAGTACGCCAGCCCAAAGACGATGGCCAGCGCCAGCGTGCCGTCGTGGCGTCCGGATAAAATCAACATGGCGATGAGCAGGAACAGGCCGCCCTTGAAGTAAAAGATGCCGCGCTGGGTTCCTTTCGCCGCCGACCCCAATGTCAGGGATACCAGACTGTCGAGCAGCAGAAACAGGCCAAAGATATGCAGCGGAAAGTGCAGCCCGCCCTGCAAGCCATCGATAAAAATGGCCAGCCCAAGCCCGCCCCAGAGCACGCCTGCCAGCATAAAGTAAGGTGCCGCTTTACGGACAAATGTCGCACCGGCGAGCAAAAAGGCGATCTGCAGCATCGTTAAACCTCCTCCTGCGGCGTGGTCTGGAACAGGCTTCCTCTCTCGCCGGACCAGAAGGCGACAATTACCGGGCGATCCTTATCCGCCATCAGCAGCATATTGCGCTCTGTTATCGATAGCGGTGGGCGGTCCGCCAGCGCCAGGCTGAAACGAAAGGGCTCGGTTACGGGCTGACCCTGCGCTACCGCCTGCCAGCGGGCAACCAACTGTTGCTTCTGCTTTGCATCGGGAACCCGGGCGAGCAGGGCTTCCCGGCTGGTGAGAGGGGCTAATACGGCACTGAGGCGCGGGTCGGCATGAGACTCCCAGACCAGACGACCGCTTTCAGGATCCAAAGAGTACGCCACGCCCTGAAAACGGCCATCCCCTGGACGGTGTGTTTTCTGGGCGCGGATAAAGACCAGCAGCAGGGCGGCCGCGGAAAGGTAGCACTGTGCCAGCAATATCGACTCTTCCGGCGTCAGGCGGGCAAAATAGAAGGGGCCGGTCTCCTGCCATGAGGCGTAGATAACCACCGCGCTAAAGAGAATAAAGGCCAGCGACGCCAGACGATTACCGCACACCACGGTGGTTGCGGTCAGCAGGATCAACGGCAGGCAGGCGAGGGAGTAAATCAGGGCGATATTGTCGCCGCGATCGGGCACATCGCTAAAGATGAACAGGGTCGCCAGCAGTATTGCAAACACTAAACAGACCCCGAACAGCGACTCGCGCCGCGCCGCTTTATCCCCCGGGGCCAGCAGGCCCATCAGCGGCGGGGTGACAAACAGCGTGCCGGTGACGTTGGCGCCCCAGGCGAGCCAGAACCAGCTCATCTGAAGGGTGCCGGCAAGAGAAGAGAGCCAGATCGCCCCTGCGAGCGCGTTCAGGGTACTGAAGACGACCGTGGCAATCGTCCAGGTGACGATCTTATGCAGCCGATCGTAATGCCGTGAAAAGTAATGCACCGACCAGGCAATCCCCAGATGGCTGGTCAGTGAAAACGCCCCCAGCGCCAGGGAGACGTGAAAAGTATGGTGAAAGGTGAGCCCCAGCACCAGACGGGCAATAAACAGAACCAGCCACAGCGCGAGCCATTGCTTTTTTGGACTCAGCAGAAAGGCGGTGACGGCAACACCTGAAGGTAGCCAGATAAAAGCCGTCCGGATGTCGGGGCCGTCGAGACAGAGCGACAGCCATCCCAGGAGATAGTAGAGCGCCCCCCAGGCGAGTAAGGAATACGCTGACGTCAGTTTCGCTGCTTTCATCCAGGCTCCCGGCGGCGGTTATCGCTTTAAAAAGATATGACCTTTTCGCCGGGTTAGCCATTTTTGCGGTGATCGGTAAGGCGTATTAGTCAAACCCCCGATCTCATGTCATGCACCCGATATTCACGCGTATTGTTCAAATATCAGAGTGCTGTTCTGCCTTTTTGGGGGATGGGTGTCGGAGAGACAGCAATACGGCAGCTAATGTCAGTAACGGGATACCATGAAAAATGACAATAACCAGCGCGGGGGTAAACCAGATATAGAATGGCGCGACAATTAACATACCCACGCCAAATCCGGTCATCTGCAGCAGCGTCATCAGGCTAAAAACAGGCAATCGTAATGATTCAGGCTCGCGTTGAATACGCGAGATCAGACTGACGTCCGCCAGACCATCTCCCACTCCGGCCACTGCGATAAACAGCAGTGCCAGCGGAAGGGCTGTCTGTTGAAAGGTAAAGATAAAACCAAGGGACATAAACGCCACGCCATAAAAAAACAGCCGATCTGTACGCATCTCGCAGCGCACTAACAGGTAGTTTGCCAGACGCGCCCCGGCGAATTTTCCACTGGCCCAGACTGCCAGCAAAAGACCCATTGTTTTCCCGGCTGATGCGGGTGTAAAAAGCGCAGAAATGATGGGAAAGCCTACGTTATGGGCAGCACTGCCCAGGGTATCGGCCATGGTTACCAGCAACATGCCTGCCAACAGCGGAGCCGTCCGCAGCCCTGTGACCAGATTACGCCACTCTTTACGCTGCTGGGTTGACTCATCAGCAACAGGCTGCACCAAAAAGCGTAACGGCAGTACGCACAAACCCGCCACCAGATAAGTCACAATATTCGCAGCAAACACAATCTCGTAGCCGCTGGTCGCCAGAAGAATACCGGATACAAGGCTTCCCGTCACCGCCCCCGTCGCAGAGGCAGAGGTTAACCAGGCGTTTGTTGATACACGTCGGGACTCATCAATCCACAAGGGCAGCTGACTGTTAAGCCCGATAGCGAACATCGAATTTCCCAGTCCAATACCCAGTGCAATCAAAGGCAAGATATAAAGCTGAGTCGCCGCAGGCAAAATTAACAGCGAGGCTAACAGCGCAGCGCGTATTACATCAAAAGCCACTAAAGGCAGACGGCCATGAAAGCGGCGAAAAAAAGGCACACCGACAGCACTTGCAATGATGCCTCCTGTCACCCGGCAGGCCAGAAAGATACTCACATGCGTTACGCTCTGGCTCAGCAAATAGACATAGGTGGACAGCACCACCATATTCAGGAAAGCACCAAAATCAGAGATAAACCTGGCCGTAATGATTAAGCCGCTATTTCTGGCGGAACGGGTATTCACTCTTTCGTCTGGCAGTCTATCACTCATTCAGGTTGCCCTTGTGGAAAACAGCGACAGGTATCTGTCTGATTATGCATGGTTTAACATATTCTTAACCCAGATGCGCTTTCCATCAAGTCATCTTCAGTTGGCGTGCGACCACCGTCTGTTTTTTATCGTTTTACCCCATCACTTTTAGCCGCCAAACACCGCAATCGCCTGTTGCAGGCGGGTGGTGCGCTGGGTGAGGTGGTTGGCCGCCTGAGTGACATGCTCGACCATCCCGGTATTGTTATGGGTCATTACCCCGATACGGGAGATGGACTCATTAATCAGGCTCAGGGCCTGGGTCTGCTCCTGGGTAGCGTGTCCTATCTCCTTAATAAGTGATGACATATTCAGTACGTTGACAATCATGGTGGTCAGCTGCGCTTCGGTCTGCGCTACCATATCCACCCCGGCATTGACGCTGGCGACGTTTTTCTCGATAAGCGCGGCGATCTCCTTTGCCGCTGACGCCGAGTGCTGGGCCAGATTACGCACCTCGGCGGCCACCACCGCAAAACCGCGTCCGGCTTCTCCGGCGCGGGCCGCTTCTACCGCGGCATTGAGCGCCAGAATATTGGTCTGGAAGGCGATCCGGTCGATCACTGCGATAATATCGACGATCTGACCGTTATCCTTTGATACCGACTGCATCACGCCGATGGTTTGCTTCATCACGGCTTCGCCACGGTACGCGCTGGCGCTGGTCTGGTCCGCCATCTGAATAGCCTGCTCTGCTGTTTCTGCGGTCTGCTGAACCGCGCTGGCTATCTCTTCCACCGCCGCGGCCGTCTGCTGGAGATCGTCCGCCGTCTCTTCGGATCGCGCCTGCAGGGCATCGCCTTCCTTCGCCACCTGCTGGCTGATAGCGCGAATGCCGCTGATTTGCGTTCCCACATCATCCACCAGCGAATTGAGGTTTAAGCCGGACTGGTTAACCAGTCGCATCATTAAGCCTATTTCGTCGACACGTTCAAAATGGGTAGAGTCCGTTTTGCGCCCGGAAACCACGCACTGCATCTTTTTGACGATGGTTTTTAACGGGCGACAAATCTGGGCATTAAGAAACAACCCCAGCAAAATAAAGAGGAGCCCCAGCGCCGCAATTTGAATTAATCCGCCGGGGAGAGATAAAGAAACGGCAAAGGCGAGCAGGGCGGTTATCCCAAGGGAGTAATTAATCCGTTTTGCCGTGCTGAGACGTTTGAAAAGCGAGAGAAAGGAAAATAGTCCCCGGCGAACCAGCACCCCTTTATAAAAGCGGTGGCCTTTTAGCTGATTATTACGCACCCGTCCATAGAGCGCTTCACTGGCATCAATCTCATGGCGCGCGGGAATATTGCGCACCGAGATATAGCCGGTAAGCATGTCATTCTGATAAACCGGCGTTACGTTGGCGCGCACCCAGTAGTGATCCCCGTTGTGACGGCGGTTCTTCACCAGTCCCGTCCAGCTTTCACCTGCTTGCAGGGTAAACCACATATCGGCAAACGCCTCTGCGGGCATATCCGGATGGCGGATCACATTATGAGGTTCACCAATAAGATGTTCTTCTTTATAACCGCTGGCATCAATAAAGGCCGAGTTCGCGTAAGTAATATGGCTCTGGATATCGGTGGTCGACATTAAGGTCGAGCCTTCGTTAAGCAAATACTCGTTTTGTGTAACGTGATTGTTACGCCTCATAAATTACTCCAGGCTGATGTCTGCGTAAATAAAAGCCACCCGAAAAAGATTCAGGTAAGGTTGTATATTATTTTAAATAGTCCGGACGGCGTATTCTCCACAAATTCCCGATAATTAGAAAGTATCGCCATTAACTATTTTTTATTGGTTATGGGTGGCGCGCGTAATAAAAATGTCATCAACAAGGAGAAAAGGTTGGGGGTGGCGGGGAATAAATTGACTTAAGCCAAATATAAAGAAAGTAATGGATACCTGACCGAAACCGGACTCTTCGAAATAGCGTTTCATTAACAATGATAAAACATTATCATGGTTGACCACGGTTATCCGCTTAACAGGTGAGACGATGAAAATTAATATTATTGGCACCAGCGGCAGCGGCAAGAGCACGCTCGCCCGCCGGATCGCCACTGAACTGGCGCTGCCCTGTATCGAAATGGATACCCTCTACTGGCTCCCGGAGTGGCAGGGTACCCCGGACGATGTTCTCTTTGCGAAACTGGAAGCCGCCCTCAGCGCGACACCTGGCTGGGTGCTGGACGGCAACTATAACCGCACCCGGCCCCTGAAATGGCGCGACGTGGATCTGGTGGTATGGGTGGATTACGGCCTGGCCCGCACCCTGCGTCAGGCGGTGACGCGGGCGGTAAAACGCGCCTGGACGCAGCAGGAGCTGTGGCCCGGCACCGGCAACCGGGAGAGCTTTCGCCGCTCCTTTTTCAGCCGCGAGTCGATCCTGCTCTGGACGCTTAAAACCTGGCGCAGCAACCGGGCGCGCTACGAGGCGGATATGCGCAACCCCTCTTATGCCCATATCCGCTTCGTCCGTATTACCACCCGACAACAGGCCGAAGCGCTGCTCGCGGAGCTACGTGCAGCGCGCTAACCCGCCGCGGTATTTCTGAAATATGGCAAACCAAATGTAAATTAATTGTTTCTCAGCGGTGAAATCGCCCCTTAATAATGGCGACATGTTTAGTCAAACGAGATTGCAACATGTCCTGGCGAATCAGCATTCTGGATAAAAGTCCTGTCGCAGAACACGAAACGGCCGCCGATGCGCTGGCCCGCACCCTGAGCCTGGCGCAGCAGGCGGAGACGCTGGGTTATCACCGCTTCTGGATTGCCGAACACCACAACACCCCGCAACTGGCGAGTCCGTCCCCGGAGCTGCTGATTGCCTGGATCCTCGGGCAGACCCGGCGCATTCGCGTCGGTTCCGGCGGGGTCATGCTGCAACACTACAGCCCCTACAAAGTGGCGGAAAACTTCAACCTGCTGGCGGCGATTGCCCCGGGGCGTGTGGATCTGGGCGTCGGCAAGGCGCCCGGCGGGCTGCCGCTCTCGACAAAGGCGCTCCAGCTCGGCCTCAACTCGCAGGAGAAGGGCGATTTCGCCGCACAGCTGGCGCAGCTGGATGGCTGGATCAACCCAGGTTCAGAGGAGGAGGCGGTGCGTGCCACCCCGCGGCCGCAGGTGCCTGCCGCCGGTTTTCTGCTCGGTGCCAGCGTGGAGAGCGCGCGTCTCGCCGCCCGCCTCAACTGGGACTTTGTCTTTGCCGCCCATCTGAATGGCGACCCCGAACTTTTGCGTGAGGTCATTGAGACCTGGCGCGCCCACAGCGCCCGGGAGGTGATTGTCGCGGTGCAGGCCATCGTTGCCCCCACACAGGCGCAGGCCGGGGCGCTGGCAAGCGCAGTAGAAGTATGGGGCGTTGAGCTGGCCAACGGCCAGCGGGTGACCGTCGCCAGCGAAGAGCAGGCCTACGCCTTTGCCCGCCAGGCGAACAGTGAGCCGCTGCGCATCGCCCGTCGCGCCCAGTCCTTGCTGGTGGGTACTGCGGAGTCTGTGCTGGAACAGCTGGAGGCGTTGCATCAGCAGTGGGGCATTGACGAGTTCATCATCGATACGCCGGTGGCCGACGGCGCTGCGCGGGTGCAGTCCCTGCGCCTGCTGGCCCAGGCCCGACAGCAACGGGAGGTGGCGGTATGAGCCTGGAGCAACAGCTGATCGCCTGGCGCCGCGAGCTGCACCAGAACCCGGAGCTTTCCGGCGAGGAGGTAGAAACCACCGTGCGCCTGCGCCAGTGGCTGGGGGATGCCGGGATCGCCATCCTTCCCTATGACCTGCAAACCGGCGTGGTCGCCGAGGTGGGGAGGGGGGAAAAACAGATTGCCCTGCGCGCGGATATCGACGCCCTGCCGATTGAGGAGCGCAGCGGGGTGGCGTTCACCTCTCAGCGTGCCGGGGTGATGCACGCCTGCGGCCACGACATACACACCAGCGTGATCCTCGGCGCCGCCTTGCAACTGAAAGCGCGGGAAGAGGCGCTCAATGGCCGGGTGCGGATCCTGTTCCAGCCCGCGGAGGAGAACTTCGGCGGCGCCAAAAGCCTGGTCCGCGCCGGGGCCCTGCGCGACGTCAGCGCCATCTTCGGCATGCATAACGAACCTGGTTTACCGGTCGGACACTTTGCCACCCGTGGCGGCCCGTTCTACGCCAACGTCGACCGCTTCGTGTTGCGCATTACCGGTAAAGGCGCTCACGCCGCCCGTCCTCATGAAGGTCACGACGCTATCGTGACCGCCAGTCAGCTGGTGACGGCCCTGCAAAGCGTTGCCAGCCGCAACGTCAACACCCTCGACTCGGTGGTACTGAGCGTGACGCGCATTACCGGGGGAAATACCTGGAACGTGCTGCCGGAGCACGTCGAGCTGGAAGGAACCCTGCGCACCCATCGCACCGAAGTGCAGCAGAACGTGAAGGCCCGGGTAGCTGAGATCGCCGCCGGATTCGCCAGCGCCTTTAATGCGCAGATCGATATCACCTGGTATGCCGGGCCTACCGCGCTGGTCAACGACGCCACCTGGGCCGAGTTTGCCACCTCGGTGGCGCGGGAAACTGGCTACGAGACGCAGCAGGCGGAGCTACACATGGGCGGGGAGGATTTCGCCGTCTACCTCCAGCAGATCCCCGGCGCCTTCGTCAGCATTGGCAGCGCCAGCCCCTATGGATTGCATCATCCGGCTTTTAACCCGGACGAAGCCCTCATCGCACCCGCCGCGCGCTATTTCGCCCGGCTTGCAGAAAAAGCACTGAATCAACTTTAAGGGGAAGGAGTCACTATGACCGCAACACGACAGCTGCGTCTGGGCACGATATTGCATGGCGCGTCGGGGAATATGTCGGCCTGGCGCCACCCGGCAGCAATCGCCGATGCCAGCATCAATTTTGATTTCGTCAAAGAGACGGCCCTGAAGGCCGAAGCGGGCAAGCTCGACTTTATCTTTGTCGCGGATGGCCTCTACATCAACGAGAAGTCGATCCCGCACTTCCTCAACCGCTTTGAGCCCCTGACCGTGCTGTCAGCGCTGGCGACCGTCACCTCCCGGCTGGGGCTGGTGGGGACATTATCTACCTCCTACAGCGAGCCGTTCACCGTGGCGCGCCAGTTCGCCAGCCTCGATCACCTGAGCCATGGCCGGGCGGGCTGGAATGTGGTCACCTCGCCGCTGGAGGGGTCAGCAAAAAACTTCTCCCGGGATAAGCACCCGGAGCACGCCCTGCGTTACCGGATTGCCGACGAATATCTCGACGTGGTGAAAGGGCTGTGGGACTCCTGGGAGGGCGACGCCTTCGTGCGTAACAAAGCGACCGGGCAGTTCTTTGATCCGCAAAAGCTGCACACCCTCGATCACCACGGGGATTTCTTTAAGGTGACCGGGCCGCTGAACATTGGCCGCACGCCGCAGGGCAGGCCGATTGTCTTCCAGGCCGGCGCCTCGGACGATGGCAAAAGGCTGGCGGCGAAACATGCCGACGCCATCTTTACCCACCATGACACCTTTGATGAGGCCCGGGCGTTCTGGCACGACGTGAAAAGCCAGCTTAAACAGCATGGCCGTCGCGAGGACGAACTGCATATCTTCCAGGGGGTAAGCGTCATCGTCGGGAAAGACAGTGACGATGTGGAGCAGCAGTACCAGACCACCGCCGCGCTGGTCTCCATCAACGATGCCCTGAACTATCTTGGCCGCTACTTTGAGCATCACGATTTCAGCCAGTATCCGCTGGACGAGGCCTTCCCGGACATTGGCGAGCTGGGCAAAAACAGCTTCCGCAGTACCACCGATGAGATCAAGCGCAACGCCCGGGAGCGCAACTTAACCCTGCGTCAGGTGGCGCTGGAAGCCGCCTCGCCGCGCCCGCGTTTTTCCGGCACCCCGGAGCAGGTGGCCGATGGGTTACAGCAGTGGTTTGAAGGCCATGCGGCGGATGGCTTCATTATTCAGGGCGGCACGCCGGACACCTTCCCGCGCTTTGTTGACCAGGTGGTGCCGCTGTTGCAGGCGCGCGGCCTGTTCCGCACTGAATACCCCGGCACCACCCTGCGCGAGAGCCTGGGTTTAGCGCAGCCCGTTAATCAGTTCACAAAACAATAAGAGAACCTGCCATGAAAAAATCATCGCTTATTCTGGCGCTCGCGCTGGCCTTTACCCCTGCCGTCTGGGCAGAGAACGTCACAATTAACGGCACCGGGGTGAGCCTCGAGGCCAATAAAACGCCGATCAACACGGCAAAAAATCCCCAGGCCATCGCCCAGTTGCCCGCCAGTTTTAAACCGGTGGTACCGGGAAAATTCACCGTAGCGATTGCAGGCCTGAGCCAGCCGCCGCTGACGGTCTTCGCCGATGACAACAAAACCCTGATTGGCAGCGAGGCGGATATCGCCCGTCTGGTGGCCGACAGCCTCGGTCTGGAGCTGAACGTGGTGCCCACCTCCTGGGAAGACTGGCCGCTGGGGGTCTCCTCCGGGAAATACGACGCGGCGATCAGCAACATCACCGTGACTAAAGCGCGCAAAGAGAAGTTCGATTTCGCCACCTACCGGAAAGATTCGCTGGGCTTCTATGTCAAATCCACCAGCCCGATCAAGAAACTTGAGCAGGCTGAGGATATCGCCGGGCTACGGATCATTGTGGGCTCCGGCACTAACCAGGAGGCGATCCTGCTGGCGTGGGATGCGGAGAACCAGAAGAAGGGGCTGAAGCCGTTCACCCCCATCTACACCAAAGACGAAGCCGCCCAGACCCTGGCGTTACAGTCCGGTCGCGCGGACGCTTACTTTGGCCCGAACGTGATCGGCGCATGGAAAGCGGCCCTGAACGGGAAAACCAAACTCGTGGGCAGCGTGGACGGCGGCTGGCCGAAAGCGGCGCACATCGCCGTCACCCTGAAAAAAGGCAGTGGCCTTGCAGAGCCGGTGCAGACCGCGCTCAACGGCGTGATCAAGAACGGCGACTACGACAAGGTACTGAACCGCTGGGGTGAAGGCGTGGAGCGCATCCCGTACTCCGAAGTTAACCCGGCTGGTCTTGGCGACTAAGGAGATCCTATGACCGACCTTTTTCGTGACGTTTCACCGGAGGACGCCGATCTTCAGCCCATTATTAACGGGCTGTTCGGTGAATACGCGGCGCGCTACGGGGACTACTTCTCTAAAGATGCCGAGGTGGAACTGACCGAGTGGTATCTGCCGCCCCAGGGTCTGTTTATCGTGCTGGAGCGCGACGGAAAGATTATCGCCACCGGGGCCTACAAGCCTTTCGATGCCCGAACCGCCGAGATCAAACGTATCTGGACCGACAAATCCCTGCGTCAGCAGGGGCTTGCCGCCCGTGTGGTGCAGGAGCTGGAGCGCCGGGCGTGGCTTGCCGGTTACAGCCAGATCTACCTCACCACTGGCTTTCGTCAGCCGGAAGCGGTGCGGCTCTATCTGAGCCAGGGCTACGCGGCGCAGTTCGATCTTAACCGCGACCCGGAAGAGTACAGCCAGCCGCCGTTTGACGGACGGCTGCGCTTCACCAAAACGCTGGTACGCGAAGCGTTCAGCAAATCGGCATGAGGAACGACGATGAACAACGTTGAAACCATCAAAGTGGTCCCGGCGCGCTATCCGCTGCGCACGGTGGGGGCGATTGTGGCGCTGTTTGTGCTGGCGGTGGTCATTCAGTCGGTGGCCTTTAACCCCCGCTGGGAGTGGGCGGTGTTTGCCCGCTGGTTCTTCGACCCGGTGATCCTCGAGGGCGTTGGGCAGACATTGCTCCTGACGCTGATCGGCACCCTCCTTAGCGTGGTGTTTGGCGGCGTGCTGGCCCTGGCGCGGTTGTCCTCCTCGTGGCTGTTGAGCAGCCTCGCCTGGGGGTACATCTGGCTCTTCCGCTCCCTGCCGCTGATTGTGGTGCTGATCGTTCTCTACAACTTCTCCTATCTCTACGACAGGCTGTCGCTCGGCGTGCCGTTTACCGGCATCACCTGGGGCAGCTTTGAAACTATCAACGTGCTGGGGCAGTTCTCTACGGCGGTGGTCGGGCTGACGCTGGTGCAGAGCGCCTATACCGCGGAGATCATTCGCGGCGGCTTTTTAGGGGTCGATCACGGCCAGTATGAAGCGGCAGCGGCGCTGGGCTTACCGGCCTCACGCCGTACCCTGCGTATCATTCTGCCGCAGGCGCTGCGCACCATTTTGCCTTCCGGGTTCAACGAAATCATCAGCCTCGCCAAGGGCACAGCGATGGTTTATGTCCTGGCGATGCCGGAGCTGTTCTACACCATCCAGATGATCTACAACCGCACCCAGGAGGTGATCCCGCTGCTGATGGTCGGTGCCGTCTGGTATCTGGCGATCACCACCGTGCTCTCGGCCATTCAGCACCTGGTTGAGCGAGGCCTGGCCCGCAGCGAGCGCCGCTCGGCAGTGAACAGCTCCCGCGCCACCCGCACCCGTTCAGTCACCACCCCAACCACACAGGAGCCCGTCCATGCCAGCCTCTCCTGAAGGACATATTTCGATTACCGGTGTGAGCAAGTTCTTTGGCCGCCACAAGGCGCTGGATAACGTCTCGCTGGAGATCCCGCCCGGCTCGGTAACGGTGATCCTCGGCCCATCTGGCTCGGGCAAATCGACGCTGCTGCGCACCATTAACCACCTGGAGCGGGTCGATGAGGGCTTTATTCAGATTGACGGGGATTACATCGGCTATCGTCGGGAGGGCAACACGCTGTACGAGCTGAAAGAGAAGGCGATCCTCAAACAGCGGGTCAATGTCGGCTACGTGTTCCAGAACTTCAACCTGTTCCCGCATCTGACGGTGCTGGAGAACCTGATCGAAGCGCCCATCGCCCACAGACAGCTGAGCCGTAAAGAGGCCATCGAGCGGGCTTACGAACTGCTGGACGTGGTGGGGCTGCGGGATAAAGCCGACGCCTGGTCGCGTCATCTTTCTGGCGGGCAGCAGCAGCGCATCGCCATTGCCCGGGCGCTGGCGTTGCGTCCGCGGGTGATCCTGTTTGATGAACCCACCTCGGCGCTGGACCCCGAACTCGTTGGCGAGGTGCTGGATGTGATCAAAAAGCTGGCCCGCTCCGGCACTACGCTGGTGGTGGTGACCCATGAGATCGGCTTCGCCCGGGAAGTGGCGGACCAGGTGGTGTTTATGGTCGACGGCAAAATCGTGGAGCAGGGCAGCAGCGACGAGGTACTGAACCGACCGTCCCACGCCCGAACGCGGCAGTTCCTGTCCAAAGTGCTGTAAGGAGTGAAGATGAAAAAGGGCGTACTGGCGTTACTCATGGTGGCATCCACAAGCCACGCCGCGATTGATTTACAGGCCAACGAACAGCCACTGCCGGTGACGGTGGACAAGCAGGCGGTGGCGAAGATCCCGGCTAACTATAAATTTGTCGAACCGGGCACCCTGACGGTGGCCATTTCGGCGCTCAACTCCCCGCCGCTGGCGCTGCTGGCCAGCGACAACCGCACCCGCATCGGCAGCGACCCGGATATCGCCCGATTGCTGGCGGGCAGCCTCGGGCTGAAATTAAAGCTGGTACCGACGGCGTGGGAGGACTGGCCGCTGGGCATCACCTCCGGGCGTTACGACGTGGCGCTGGTGAACATTGCGGTGACCGAGCAGCGTAAAGAGAAGTTTGATTTTGCCACCTATCGCGTCGATAACCTGGCCTTCTCGGTAAAATCCACCAGCGAGGTGCAATCGATTAAAAGCGCCGCCGATCTCTCAGGCAAAAAGGTGATTGTCGGCTCCGGCACTAACCAGGAGCGCATTCTGCTGGGCTGGAACGAGGAGAACAAAAGCGCCGGGCGAGAGCCTGCGCTGCCGGTCTATCTGACCGACGACGCCTCCGGCAATCTCTATATCCAGTCCGGCAGGGCGGATGTCTTCTTCGGCCCGCAGTCGGTCTCGGCTTACAAAGCGGCGCTGACCGGCAAAACCCGGGTGGTGGGCTTAGGGCCGAAGAAGGCGTATGTGGCGACCACGACTAAAAAGGGGAACGGGCTGGTGTATGCCTTACAGGCCGCCCTCGACGGGGCGATCCAGCGGGGAGAGTACCAGAAAGTGCTGGCGCGCTGGGCGGAGCAGGGCGAAGCGGTAACGCAGTCGGAGGTCAATCCGCCAGGCATCACCTACTGATGCTGCTCTACACTTAGGGTTTTGACCCTGAAGTGGAGCGATCATGATCAAAGTGTATGGCGTACCGGGCTGGGGTTCAGCCATCAGTGAGGTGATGCTGACCCTCGCCGACATTCCGTATCAGTTTATCAACGTCGACGGGTTCGATAAGCCGGGGGCAACCCGTGAGCTGCTGGAAAAACTCAACCCGCTCTGTCAGGTGCCAACCCTCGAGCTGGAAAATGGCGAAATCATAACGGAGACGGCGGCGATTGCGCTGATGATCCTCGATCGTTGCCCGGAACTTGCGCCTCCGGTTGGACGCGCGGAGCGCCAGCAGTTTCAGCGCCTGCTGATCTGGCTGGTAGCCAACGTCTATCCCACCTTTACCTTTGCCGACTACCCGGAGCGCTGGGCACCGGACGCCCCGGAACAGCTACAGCAAAACTGCCGTGAATACCGGAAATCGCTCTACCTGTGGCTGGATAATCACCTCAAAGCCACCCCATACGCCTTTGGCGAGCAAATCACGCTGGTGGACTGCTACCTGTGCGTGATGCGTACCTGGGGACCACGTCCGGACTGGTTCGCTGCCAATACCCCGAAGATCACGGCCATCGCCGATAGCGTGTGCAAGCTCCCGAAACTGCACAAGGTGCTAAAAGACAACACTATTCTCTGCTAGTCTGGAATGCTCATTCAAAAGGAGCCCTGCACATGCCACACGTTGATATCAAATGTTTCCCGCGCGACCTGAACGACGAGCAAAAAACCGCCCTGGCGGCGGATATCGCCGAGGTGATTACCCGTCATCTGAACAGTAAAGATCGCGCCATTTCCGTAGCCCTGAACGAGGTCGCAGAAGCGGACTGGAAAGCGCAGGTCTGGGACAGGGAGATTGAGCCGAAGCTGGATGAGTTGATTAAAAAGCCGGGTTATTCGATGTAAGCCTTTTGCCCGGCCTGCGTGTACTGTACCCGTGTAGGCCGGGTAAGGCGCAGCCGCCACCGCAACCCGGCAAATAAGGTTGCCGGTTAAAATAACGTATTCGTCATTTTGATATTTAAAACTGGATGAACGGTATTTATTTTATATTTACGTGGTGATTTTTTAAAGAGTATAGATTTATTTTGTGAATAACCTGATAATTATCATATCTGGTTTCATATAGCCAGGTCATATTTTGATAACGGGTTTGGGTGTATTATTTAAAAATACACCCACCGTTTATTAAAAGGATGTTTAACTATGCCAGGGAATTCCGCGGCGGTCCAACAACAGGACACCTTGAATCGTTATTTGTTGTATTTTCCCCGAAGTAAAAGCGTTATTCCGGATGTTCACTCGTTTACCGGAACAGAGGGGTTAAGCGAGCCCTGGCTACCAACACAACAGATTAACGGCTCGACTACGCAATTTTCCCGCCTTAAGTCATACGTTGTTGAAGCGCTGTATGAGTGCGTGCTGGAGCATGAGCTGGCACTGCTGGTCAGACGCTATCGTTACAAAAAGGGGCTGATGGAATGAGGGAGACGAAGACAAAACCGTACGCCCCGCGGGTGGTCTCGGATGGCGATATTCCGGTACACAAAAGCCTGGGCGAAGTGGCCCAGACGCGCAACGTGGGCGTGCCGCGCCCGATGCCGGGCATTGTGATTCTGGTCCACGGGGTGAACGACGTGGGTGAGTCCTACCAGAACCAGGAGAAGGGCATTCTTGCAGGACTGGGAAAACGGCTTAACCGGCAGGATTTTTATGCCCATACCTGGAAAGACTACAGGATCACCGCTCCCGGCCGTTCGCCCGTCATCCCGTTTTACTGGGGATATAAACCGGTGACCTGTGACGACTACCGGGCAGACCAGAAACGCTACCGGGAGGAAGTCAGCAAGCTGAGTGAGAAAGCCCATCTGCCGTATGACGCCTGTCAGGAAAATAACGAGAAGAATAAAGCGGCGCTGGGTAATGACGGCAAAGGACTCTTTAAATTCCAGAGCGATAACTTTAAAAACGCGCTTGATATGCATTTTGCCAAAGGGGGCGGGACCTTTGCTAATGCGACGACCACTATTCCCGACATGTTAGGGCCGGGTGCCGGTGGCTTTGGTGTGGCCGCAGCGGGATTTGCTTCTCTGCACCTGAATGGCGGCGATTTCACCCATCCTGTTTATGAAAACCCGCACCGCATTTATCAGTTTTTTGCTGCGCAACGGCTGGCGGATTTGATTATTCAGATTCGAAGTGAGCCTGTCACTGAAAAGGATGTGATTAATGTGGTCGCCCATAGCCAGGGAACTATCATCACCATGCTGGCAAATATGCTGGTCAAACAGGCCGGTTATGACCCGGTTAACTGCGTCATTCTTAACCACTCTCCCTATTCGCTGGAGTCGCGCGCGTTTGAAAATATTCAGCCCGGATATCAACAGACCAACGCGGCCAGGCAGAACACCTTCAAAAACTTCTGTCGCCTGATGTACACGCAGTGGAAAGGGGGCGGAAAAATAACAGAGGGTGAACTGCAGGCGATGGAGGCCTCCTGCACCCTGCGTAAACCTTCCGATAATCCGCTGCGGACCGATGACCGGTATTGCCGGAGCAACGACGGCAAGGTGTACAACTACTTTTGTCCGAACGACGGTGTCGTGTCGCTGGAAAATGTGCAGGGGATGGGCTGGCGGGGCATCCCTCAGGAAATAGCCCGGGATATTCCTAATCTCTTTCAGCGCGTCTTTTATCAGCACGGCGAGGTAGGGAAAGCCCCCAACGCAAAGCCTTTTGCGTTGCCGCCGCGAAAGGAGGGGGATGCAGAATACGCTTTCCTGACCAACAGCAGCTACAGCTACCGCGATGTGGTGGTGAACGGCGAGGAATTACCGGAGCCGTTTACGTTTAAACTCCAGGGACAGGATAACAGGTCTGATAACGATCCGCAGACCAGTGACAAGCCCTATACCTATTATATCGATCCCGACAGCCCGGATGCCTACATCTCTTATTCCGCTAAAGCCAGTGCTATTAAGCGCACCGCATCGGCCGTTTATGCAGTTAATAAATATCAGAGTACTGGCTGGTGTCCCGGTCACGTTTTGACTCCTTCAGAGCTCAGTGTCGAGAGCATTGAACGTAAGCGTGAGGTCATTCATGGTGAGGTGTCAGGTTCACGTGACTTTCAGCTAGTCACTCTTACATGGCGTAAAACACCAGAAGAATTGCAGGCTGAATGGCAGAAAACCGATCCGGTAGGTTACAGCCAGCACTCGTCTATTGTGATGAGTGCATTTGCGCCATCACACGCGATGGCCTTTGATCTGGCTATTGGACAATGCAAATCATTTGACTATCAGGCGGGAAAGTTCTGGGAAGGGCTGTTACATCGTGCGGACTGGCGTGATCCGCAGAATAGCTATCCTGCCGCTAAAGAGTATTACCGTAGAGGAAAACTAGATGAACAACAGACCAAATGGTTTATGAATAAGCCAGATGAAATTTTACCAAAAGGTGAGTTTGGGGTAGAAAATCAGTTTAGCAATCCTACAACTGTCAAACCTTCACGCAATCTGGCCGCCGGAAATCAGGAGGTAAAAAATCTGCAATGGGATATGCCCAAACCCAAGAGTGATCGCCAACTGGCTTAAGGACTAAATATGAAAGGATTATCTGCATGTTTTGCGACGCTGATCTTTCTGCTTACTGCGGGTTGCAAGGCTTCAGAGCAGCCGACACAGATCATTTATCGTTTTGATGATCACCGATATCTGGAGCTTAAAGGGTGGAATTGCGAAGGTGAACTTTGGTATACGGACACGAAGCGAGGGATTCACACCAGGCCTGTCAGCCAGTTTTACAGGCTATTTACCCGTAAATTTGTCCATCCTTCAGAACGTTACATTGCAATAACAGGCTGGGGTGCTGGCGGTTTTATGGTGTCTAAAGACTATGGGCAAACGTGGCGTTCCGTTGCATTCGCTCCTGGCCATAATGAACCGAATGGGGATGATTACGCGCCTTATGAAGATGTTATTTCTTTCACCGTCGTCAACGATCAAGGCTTTTTGCAGACCAAACATAGGCTTTATATGTCTTCAAAACCGTTTGAAGATCCGCGCATTCTGCCGGGGGGCCCAGGGATTGAATTTTCCGTGGATGACGGTATGGGAAGCACAGTAAACGGGAAGCTGGAACCCCGATCCCCTGGCTGGGCCTGGGGGATGATCTACATGACTAAACAAGGGCTTGAAAACAGCACTCAACAATTTAAAACGAACTGGCAGGATTTACCCGACAAAGTCCCCGAAGTGAAGGGCTATACAGGTTGGGATCGTATGCGCTGTGACATGGATGCGGGGCGATAATTGATGAAAGAATTATGCACTGTTCTCCCTTGGGATATCGCCGAGGTGATTACCCGTCATCTGAACAGTAAAGATCGCACAATCTTTGTCTTGCTAACGAGGTCGCAGAAGCGGACAGGAAAGCGCAGGTCTGGGATACGGAGATTGGCCCGAAGCTGGATGAGCTGATTAAAAAGCCGGGTTATTCGATGTAAGCCTTTTGCCCGGCCTGCGTGTACTGTACCCGTGTAGGCCGGGTAAGGCGCAGCCGCTACCCGGAAAATGAGGCTACCGGATAAAATAAGGTGTTCGTCATTTTGTTATTTAAATCTGATTAAAAGGCGAGTGTTTTATATTTGCGCGGTGATTTTTTTACGTCACTAAATTTATTTAGTGAATATCCTTGTATCTATAACGTCTGGTTTTACATGGCTAAATCATATTTTAATGATAGAGGTGGGTATATTATTTGAAAACAAGCCCACCGTTTATTAAAAGGATGTTTATCTATGGCAGGGAGCAACGAGGCTGTCCAACAGCAGGCTATCTTAAATCGTTATTTATTGTATTTTCCCCGTAGTAAAAATCTCTGTATGAGTGCGTGCTGGAGCATGAACTGGCTCTGCTGGACAGAAGATATGGTTACAAAATGGAGTTGATGGGATGACGGAGTCAAAGACCAAACCATATGCCCCGAGGGTGATCTCTGAAGGCGATATTCCGGTACACAAAAGTCTGGGAGAAGTCGCCCAGACGCGCAACGTGGGCGTGCCGCGCCCGATGCCGGGGATCGTGATTCTGGTCCACGGCGTGAACGACGTGGGTGAGGCTTACCAGAACCAGGAGAAGGGTATCCTTGCCGGACTGAGTAAACGGCTTAATCGCCAGGATTTTTACGCTCATGAATGGAAAGACTACAGGATCACGGCTCCTGGCCGTTCGCCCATTATCCCGTTTTACTGGGGATATAAACCGGTGACCTATGACGACTACCGGGCAGACCAGAAGCGCTACCGGGAAGAGGTCGGCAAGATGAGTGATAAAGCCCATCTGCCGTATGATGCCTATCAGGAAAATAACGAGAAGAATAAAGCGGCGCTGGGTAATGACGGCAAAGGACCCTTTAAATTCCAGAGCGATAACTTTAAAAACGCCCTCGATATGCATTTTGCCAAAGGTGGCGGGACCTTCGCCAATGCCACCACCACCATCCCGGATATGCTGGGACCGGGTGCCGGTGGCTTTGGTGTGGCCGCAGCGGGATTTGCCTCGCTGCACCTCAATGACGGGGACTATACGCATCCTGTTTATGAGAACCCGCATCGCATCTATCAGTTTTTTGCCGCTCAACGGCTGGCGGATTTGATTATTCAGATTCGAAGTGATCCTGTTACTGAAAAGGATGTGATTAATGTGGTCGCCCACAGCCAGGGTACGATCATCACCATGCTGGCAAATATGTTGGTTAAACAGGCCGGATATGATCCCGTTAACTGCGTCATTCTTAACCACTCTCCCTATTCGCTGGAGTCGCGCGTGTTTGAAAATATTCAGCCCGGATATCAACAGACCAACGCGGCCAGGCAGAACACCTTTAAAAATTTCTGTCGCCTGATGTACACGCAGTGGAAAGGGGGCGGAAAAATATCAGAGGGTGAATTGCAGGCGATGGAGGCCTCCTGCACCCTGCGTAAACCTTCCGATAATCCGCTGCGGACCGATGACCGGTATTCCCGGAGCAATGACGGCAAGGTGTACAACTACTTTTGTCCTAACGATGGCGTCGTGTCGCTGGAAAATGTGCAGGGGTTCGGCTGGCGGGGTATCCCTCAGAAAATAGCCCGTGATATTCCTAATCTGTATCAGCGCGTTTTTTATCAGCACGGCGAGGTAGGGAAAGAGCCGGACGGTGCGCCTTTTACGTTACTGCCGCGAAAGGAGGGAGATGCAGAATATGCCTTCCTGACGAACAGCAGTTATAACTTTCGTGATGTAATCATTAACGGCGAGGAATTACCGGAGCCGTTTATTTTCAAGCTCCAGGGGCAGGATAACCATCCTGATAACGATCCAAAAACCAGTGACAAACCCTATACCTATTATATCGATCCGGAAAGTCCGGACGCTTACATCTCCTATTCCGCCAAAGCCAGCGCTATTAAGCGCACGGACTCTGCAATGTATATGCTCAACAGCTATCAGCGAGTTAGCTGGAAACCAGGGCATGTCTTAACGCGCGATGAACTTGAGATTGAAAGTATTGCCCGGAAACACACAGTCATTGAAGGGAAGGTTACGGGTTCAAAAGAGTACCCGGTACTGTCCATAACCTGGCTGAAAACCCGTGAAGAGCTGGAAGCAGAATGGCAGAAAACGGATCCGGTTGGTTACAGCCAGCACTCTTCCATTGTGATGAGCGAGTTTGCGCCGTCTCAGGCAATGGCCTTTGACCTGGCGATTGGACAGTGTAAATCGTTTGATTTCAAAGCGGGGAAATTCTGGGAAGAGCTATTGCATCGTGCAGACTGGCGGGATCCATTAAATGGTTTTCCTGCTGCTAAAGAATATTATCGTTCCGGAAGATTACCAGCGGGTACGACTAAAAACTTTATGAATAAACCTGACAATGTGCTACCACAAGGTGATTACGGTGTAAAGAATGATTATGCCGGCATCCGACCTCGGTCACGTCATCCGAAAGATATTGATATGGGTATTGTCAGGTTGGAAGACTTCAAGGAAATGAAGTTATTGCAATGGGAAATGCCAAAACCTAAAAGTGACAGCCAGTTGGCTTAAGGACAGAGCATGAAGGGACTTTGTGTTGTTTTCGCATTCGCTACTATTTTACTGACTGCGAATAGTTTGGCGAAAACGCCACCGACGCAGGTTGTTTATCGGTTCGATGACCATCGCTACCTTGAGTTAAAAGGTTGGGATTGCCAGGGGGAACTCTGGTATACGGATATAAAGCGAGGCATTCATTCACAGCCATATTTTCAGTTTTACCGAATATTCACCCGCAAATTTATTCATCCTTCAGAGCGTTATATTTCTATCCCAAACTGGGAGGTGGATGGATTTCTTGTTTCGAAAGATTATGGCGAAACATGGAAGGCTGTTGGCTTTGCTCCCGGGCATAATGAACCTAATGGTGATGACTACGCGCCTGCTGAAGACGTATTATCCTTCACCGTCGTCAACGATCAGGGTTTTTTACAGACCAAACACCGTCTGTATATGTCGTCAAAGCCGTTTGAAGATCCGCGTATTCTGCCTGGTGGCCCAGGCATTGAATTTACCGTGGAGGACGGTATGGGAGGCATAGTTAACGGGAAGCTGGAACCCCGTTCTCCGGGCTGGGCCTGGGGGATGATTTATATGACTAAGCAAGGGCTTGAAAACAGCACTCAACAATTTAAAACGAACTGGCAGGGTTTACCCGACAAAGTCCCCGAAGTGAAGGGGTACACCGGCTGGGATCATATGCGCTGTGACATGGATGCGGGGCGATAAATGATGAAAGGATTATGTACTATTCTCGCAGTCGTCACCGTTGTGCTGGCTTCTGAGTGCCAGGCGAAAGAGTCACCGACACAAGTTATTTATCGGTTTGATGAACATCGTTACCTCGAGTTGAAAGGATGGGATTGTGAAGGAGAACTCTGGTATACGGATACCAAACGGGGTATTCACACAATGCCAGCCAGTCAGTTTTATCGAATTTTTACGCGAAAGTTTATTCACCCCTCTGAGAAATATATAGCAATTACCAACTGGCAAGTGGATGGATTCCTTGTTTCAAAAGATTATGGCGAAACATGGAAGGCTGTTGGCTTTGCTCCCGGGCATAATGAACCTAATGGTGATGACTACGCGCCTGCTGAAGACGTATTATCCTTCACCGTTGTCAACGATCAGGGTTTTCTGCAGACCAGACACCGGCTGTATATGTCGTCAAAGCCGTTTGAAGATCCGCGTATTCTGCCGGGTGGTCCAGGCATTGAATATACCGTCGATGACGGTATGGGAAGCAAAGTAAATGGGAAAATAGAACCCCGTTTCCCAGGGCCAGCCTGGGGGATGGATTACATCACCAAACAAGCACTGAAAGATAATACAGCCCAATTTAAAGCAAACTATCAGGGCTTACCCGACAAGGTACCTGAAGTGAAGGACTATACCGGTTGGGATCGGATGCGCTGTGACATGGATGCGGGGCGATAGGTGATGAAAGGATTATGCCGGGCGGCGCTGCGTTTGCCCGGCCTACAGTTTCCGTGCCCTTCCAGGCCGGGTAAGGCGCAGCCGCCACCCGCAAATGAGGCCGCCGGATAAAAAAACGTGTTCGTCATTTTGTTATTTAAATCTGATTAAAAGGTGTGTGCTTTATATTTGTGTGGTGATTTTTTTATGCCTATGAATTTATTTAGTGAATATCCTTGTATCTATAACGCCTGATTTTACATGGCTAAATCATATTTTAATAATAGCGTTGGGTGTATTATTTAAAAGCAAGCCCACCGTTTATTAAAAGGATGTTTATCTATGGCAGGGAACAACGAAGTTGTCCAGCAGGCTACCTTAAATCGTTATTTGTTGTATTTTCCCCGTAGTAAAAGCGTTATTCCGGATGTTCACTCGTTTACCGGAACAGAGGGGTTAAGCGAGCCCTGGCGCTATACCATCCGCTTTACCAGTCCGGATCAGAACATAGCCATTGAGGCTGTTCTTAACCAGATGGCCGAATTTATTCTGCGAGCCCCGAATCCAAATGCCTCCTGGCAAGGGCAAACGCCCTGGCTGCCGGTACGACAGATAAACGGTACGATCACAAAATTTTCCCGCCTTAAGTCATCCGGTGACGAAGCCCTGTATGAGTGTGTGCTGGAGCATGAGCTGGCATTGCTGGACAGGAACTACCGTTCGGCGGTGTACATGGACATGACGGTGCCGGAACTCGTCACGAAGCTCATGAAGGAGAGTGGGTATTTTGACGGCTACAACATCGATTTTGACCAACTCATCCATAATTACCCGCGACGGGAGATGATTATTCAGTGGAAAGAAACCGATCTACAGTTTATCCGCCGGTTACTGGCGGAGGTGGGGATCTGGTTCCGCTTAGAGAATCACGACAAAGTGAAGGCTGAAACCGTCGTTATTTTTGGGGATTCTGAACGCCGTTACCTCTTCTGCGACAAACAAGTGCCTTATGTCCGCCGTTCTGGCATGACCAGTTACGCCGATTACATTACCGATCTGGAGGAACAGCACGATTTAATCCCCCAAAACGCGTTGGTACGCACCTATAACTACCGCGACCCGCACTCGCCTCAGGCCGACAAAACTATCGACATAAGTGATATCCCTCAGGGTGTCACCACAGGACAACATTATCACTATGCCGATCCTTACCTGACTAACGGTGATTATTATGGCGAAGAGGCGGAAACGGCCACGTTTTACGCCCGGCTTCGTTATGAGCGTCTGCTGAACGGCCAGAGTGTTCTGGGGGCGACGACCAGCGATCCCGAACTTCACCCGGGTATCATATTTCACCCCACGGGGCCCATTCCAGACGGTTTTAAACCCGGCTTTCTGATAACGAAAATGACCATCCGCAGCAGTCGCGCGGAACATTACCGCGCCGTGCTGACGGGTATCCCCTACATCCACGGCTACAGCTTCCGCCCTGAATATATACCCCGGCCAGTGATAGCCGGAACCGTGCCTGCAAGAGTGGCGGCTATCGGGGGAGATAAAACTTATGCCGGGCTTGATGCGCACGGGCGCTACCGGGTGAAGTTTGATTTTGACCTGGATGAGAAGCGTGACGGGTTTGAAAGCGCTCTGGTACGTCTTGGAAGAGCCTATGCCGGTGACACCTTTGGCATTCACTTTCCGCTGCTGGACGGCACCGAGGTGGCCATTGGTTTTGAAGGCGGCGATCCGGACCGACCTTTTATTGCCCACGCTATGCATGATGGCAGCCGCCCGGATTTAGTCACCAACCGCAACGATACCCGCAATGTGATCCGCACGGCTGCGTTCAACAAGATTCGTCTTGAGGACCGCCGCGGCCAGGAGCATATCAAGATTTCTACGGAGTACGGCAAGGGGCAATTCAGCGTGGGACATCTGGTCGATGCTGAAGGGAAAAAACGTGGCGAAGGCCTTGAGGCCCGTACCGATGACTGGATGTCACTGCGTGCCGCCAAAGGGGTGATGATCACTACTGAAGCCCAGCCACGCGCCGCAGGGAAACAGCTGGATATGGCAGCAGCCATCGCGCAGCTTGAGAAAGCTTTATCGCTGGCGATGACCCTGCAACAAAGTGCGCTGACGGCGGGGGCCTGTAATGTCGAAACCGACCAGCAGAATGCGCTCAGTCAGGCGTTAAGTCATCTCACGGAACCCGGCATTCTGGCCTATGGCAAAAACGGGATTGCTCAAATCACACCGGACAGTCTGCAACTGTCTGCCGGGAAGGACCTGATCGCCACGGCGGGCAATGATACCAGCGTGAATGTGGTGAAAAAATTCTCACTGGCCGTGGGGGAGAAAATTTCGCTGTTTGCCCGCAAGCTCGGTATTCAGATGATTGCCGGTGCAGGGGATATCACGACCCAGGCGCAGCGCGGTGAAATGCACATGCTGTCACAGCAGGATTTCACGCTGACCAGTACCGCCGGGAAGATGAACGGCAGTGCCAGAGAGGGGATGCAGTTTGTCTGCGGTGGGGGCGGGATCCGCATCAGTCCGAACGGGCTGGTCACCATTTTCTCGCCAACCGGCATTGAGCTTAAAGCACCGAACCTGAAATACGACGGTCCGGAAAGTGCGTCAGTTCAATCGCCATCCTTCGAGAAAGGTGCTTTTAAGCTCCGCTATAAGCTGCACGCGGGCGATGACCCGGAGCAAATTCTGGCAAACAAAAAATTCAGACTGACGAATTCGTCCGGCCAGATTGTAGAAGGCGTGACGGACAGCAATGGTCATTCACCGCTGCTTGATGCTGACGATCTCGATAGTTACAAAATGGAGTTGATGGAATGACGGAGTCGAAGACAAAACCATATGCCCCACGGGTGATCTCTGAAGGCGATATTCCGGTACACAAAAGTCTGGGAGAAGCCGCCCAGACGCGCAACGTGGGCGTGCCGCGCCCGATGCCGGGCATTGTGATTCTGGTCCACGGCGTAAACGACGTGGGTGAGGCCTACCAGAACCAGGAGAAGGGCATTCTTGCAGGATTAGGGAAACGGCTTAACCGACAGGATTTTTATGCCCATGAATGGAAAGATTACCGAATCACCACTCCCGGCCGCTCCCCCATTATCCCTTTTTACTGGGGATATAAACCGGTGACCTGTGACGACTACCGGGCAGACCAGAAACGCTACCGGGAGGAAGTCAGCAAGCTGAGTGAGAAAGCCCATCTGCCGTATGACGCCTATCAGGAAAATAACGAGAAGAATAAAGCGGCGCTGGGTAATGACGGCAAAGGACCCTTTAAATTCCAGAGCGATAACTTTAAAAACGCGCTTGATATGCATTTTGCCAAAGGGGGCGGGACCTTTGCTAATGCGACGACCACTATTCCCGACATGTTAGGGCCGGGTGCCGGTGGCTTTGGTGTGGCCGCAGCGGGATTTGCCTCATTGCACTTTAATGACGGGGACTATACGCATCCAATATATGAAAATCCTCACCGTATTTATCAATTTTTTGCCGCTCAGCGGCTGGCGGATTTGATTATTCAGGTCAGGGCAGAGGATATAACAAGGAATGATATTATGAACGTGGTAGCTCATAGCCAGGGAACTATCATCACCATGCTGGCAAATATGCTGGTGAAACAGGCTGGATATGCTCCGGTTAACTGCGTCATTCTTAACCACTCCCCGTATTCGCTGGAGTCGCGCGTATTTGAAAATATTCAGCCCGGATATCAACAGACCAACGCGGCCAGACAGAACACCTTCAAAAACTTCTGTCGCCTGATGTACACGCAGTGGAAAGGTGGCGGAAAAATAACAGAGGGTGAATTGCAGGCGATGGAGGCCTCCTGCACCCTGCGTAAACCTTCCGATAATCCGCTGCGAACCGATGACCGGTATTGCCGGAGCAACGACGGCAAGGTGTACAACTACTTTTGTCCTAACGACGGCGTCGTGTCGCTGGAAAATGTACAGGGGATGGGCTGGCGGGGTATCCCTCAGGAAATAGCCCGGGATATTCCTAATCTCTTTCAGCGCGTCTTTTATCAGCACGGCGAGGTAGGGAAAGCGCCGGACGCAAAGCCTTTTGCGTTGCCGACGCGAAAGGAGGGGGATGCAGAATACGCCTTCCTGACCAACAGCAGCTACAGCTACCGCGATGTGGTGGTGAACGGAGAGGAATTACCGGAGCCGTTTACGTTTAAACTCCAGGGACAGGATAACAGACCTGATGACGATCCAAAAACCAGTGACAAACCCTATACCTATTATATCGATCCCGACAGTCCGGACGCTTACATCTCCTATTCCGCCAAAGCCAGCGCTATCAAGCGCACGGACTCTGCAATGTATATGCTCAACAGCTATCAGCGTATCAGCTGGAAACCGGGGCATGTCTTAACGCGCGATGAATTAGAGATTGAAAGTATTGCCCGGAAACACACAGTCATTGCAGGGAAGGTTACGGGTTCAAAAGAGTACCCGGTACTGTCCATAACCTGGCTGAAAACCCGTGAAGAGCTGGAAGCGGAGTGGCAAAAAATCGATCCGGTTAGTTATAGCCAGCACTCATCTATTGTCATGAGTGAGTTTGCGCCGTCACACGCGATGGCGTTCGATCTGGCTATTGGGCAGTGTAAAGCGTTTGATTATAAGGCAGGAAAGTTCTGGGAGGAGCTGTTACATCGTGCAGACTGGCGCGATCCAATGAATGGTTTTCCTGCTGCTAAAGAATATTATCGTTCCGGACGACTGCCAGATGTCTCGACAAAGAACGTAATGAATAAACCAGATGAAGTGCTGCCTAAGGGTAATTACGGTGTGGATAATGATTATGCCGGTATCCGACCAAATGTTCGTAACCCGAAAAATATCGATATGGGCTTTTTCAAAGCAGAAGACTTTCAGGAAAGGAAGTTATTGCAATGGGATATGCCAAAACCTAAAAATGATAACCAACTGGCTTAAGGATTGAGCATGAAGGAACTTTGTGTTGTTTTCGCATTCGCCACTATTTTACTGACTGCGAATAGTTTGGCGAAAGAGCCGCCGACGCAGATAGTTTATCGGTTTGATGATCATCGTTATCTTGAGTTAAAAGGGTGGGATTGCCAGGGAGAACTCTGGTATACCGATACAAAGCGGGGTATTCATTCACAACCTTACTTTCAGTTTTATCGAATATTCACCCGCAAATTTATTCATCCTTCGAAACGTTATATTTCTATACCAAACTGGGAGGTAGATGGATTCCTTGTTTCAAAAGATTATGGAGAAACATGGAAGGCTATTGGCTTTTCTCCTAAGCATAATGAACCTAATGGTGATAACAGAGCCCCTGCCGAAGACGCGGTATCTTTTACCGTCGTGAACGATCAGGGTTTTTTACAAACCAAACACCGGCTGTATATGTCGTCCAAGCCTTTTGAAGATCCTCGCATTCTGCCCGGTGGGCCAGGGATTGAATTTACCGTGGACGATGGTATGGGAAATAATGTAAACGGGAAGCTAAAACCTGGCTCCTCAGGCCCTGCGTGGGGACTAGATTACATCACCAAACAGGGTCTGAGAAGGACATAGCCCAGTTTAAGACAAACTATCAGGGCCTACCCGACAAAGTACCTGAAGTTAAAGGCTACACCGGCTGGGATCATATGCGCTGTGACATGGATGCGGGGCGATAATTGATGAAAGGATTATGTACTTTTTTCGCCGTCGTCACCGTTGTGCTGGCTGCTGATTGCGTGGCGAAAGAGCCACCGACGCAGATAGTTTATCGGTTTGATGACCATCGATTTCTGGAGCTTAAAGGCTGGGACTGCGAAGGAGAACTCTGGTATACGGACACTAAACGAGGTATTCACACAACACCAGCCAGTCAGTTTTATCGAATTTTTACGCGAAAGTTTATCCATCCCTCTGAGAGGTATATAGCAATTACCAACTGGCGAGTGGATGGATTCCTTGTGTCGAAGGACTATGGTCAAACCTGGAGGGCCGTCGGCTTTTCTCCCGGTCATAATGAACCGAATGGAGATAACAGAGCGCCTGCTGAAGATGTTGTGTCGTTTACCGTCTTCAACGATCAGGGTTTTCTGCAGACCAAACACCGGCTGTATATGTCTTCAAAACCGTTTGATGATCCGCGCGTCGTGGCAGGTGGGTCTGGTATTACATACAAACTGAATGATGGCACCGTCCAGACAATTAGCCCCGACTTTCCAGGTTGGAAATGGGGAATGGTGTACTTTACTAAGGAATGGCTGAAAGGAAAGGTTGTAAGTCATGAACAAAACTATCAGGACCTGCCCGACAAAGTTCCGGAAGTGAAGAATTATACAGGTTGGGATCGTATGCGCTGTGACATGGATGCGGGGCGATAAGTGATGAAAGGATTATGTACTATTTTCGCAGTGTTCGCCGTTGTTCTGGCTGCTGATTGCGTGGCGAAAGAGCCGCCGACTCAGGTAGTTTATCGGTTCGATGACCATCGCTATCTTGAGTTAAAAGGGTGGGATTGCCAGGGGGAGCTCTGGTATGCGGATACTCAGAAAAAGATCCATTCGCAAATTTTTTCACAATTTTATCGAATATTTACCCGAAAATTTATTCACCCCTCTGAACGATATATTGCAATAACTGGTTGGGGTGCAGATGGCTTTCGCGTATCGAAAGATTATGGGAAAACCTGGGCAAGTGTACGCTTTGCGCCTGGTCATAATGAACCGAACGGTGATGATTACGCACCTTATGAAGACGTATTATCCTTCACCGTCGTGAACGATCAGGGTTTTCTGCAGACCAACCACCGGCTGTATATGTCTTCAAAACCGTTTGATGATCCGCGCGTCGTGGCAGGTGGGTCTGGTATTACATACAAACTGAATGATGGCACCGTCCAGACAATTAGCCCCGACTTTCCAGGTTGGAAATGGGGAATGGTGTACTTTACTAAGGAATGGCTGAAAGGAAAGGTTGTAAGTCATGAACAAAACTATCAGGACCTGCCCGACAAAGTTCCGGAAGTGAAGAATTATACAGGTTGGGATCGTATGCGCTGTGACATGGATGCGGGGCGATAAGTGATGAAAGGATTATGTACTATTTTCGCAGTGTTCGCCGTTGTTCTGGCTGCTGATTGCGTGGCGAAAGAGCCGCCGACTCAGGTAGTTTATCGGTTCGATGACCATCGCTATCTTGAGTTAAAAGGGTGGGATTGCCAGGGGGAGCTCTGGTATACCGATACAAAGCGAGGCATTCATTCACAGCCTTACTTTCAGTTTTATCGAATATTCACCCGCAAATTTATTCATCCTTCGAAACGTTATATCTCTATCCCAAACTGGGAGGTAGATGGCTTCCTTGTTTCGAAAGATTATGGCGAAACATGGAAGGCTGTTGGCTTTTCTCCCGGACATAATGAACCCAATGGTGATAACAGAGCGCCTGCAGAAGATGTCGTGTCTTTCACCGTCGTCAACGATCAGGGTTTTTTACAAACCAAACACCGGCTGTATATGTCGTCAAAGCCGTTTGAAGATCCACGGATTTTACCTGGTGGGCCAGGGATTGAATATACCGTAGATGACGGTATGGGAGGCATAGTAAACGGAAAATTAGAAGCCCGTTCTCCTGGGTGGGCCTGGGGGATGATTTACATGACCAGGCAAGGGCTTGAGGGGAGCACGCAACAGCTTAAGACGAACTGGCAAAATTTGCCCGACACAGTCCCCGATGTAAAGGGTTACACCGGCTGGGATCGAATGCGCTGTGATATGGACGCGGGGCGATAAGTGATGAAAGGATTATGTACATCTCTCACAGTTGCCGCTGTTGTATTAACTGCAGAATGCCTGGCGAAAGAGCCGCCGACGCAGATAGTTTATCGGTTTGATGATCATCGATTTCTGGAGCTTAAAGGCTGGGACTGCGAAGGAGAACTCTGGTATACGGACACTAAACGAGGTATTCACACAATACCAGCCAGTCAGTTTTATCGAATTTTCACGCGAAAATTTATTCATCCTTCTGAGAAATATATAGCAATTACCAACTGGCAAGTGGATGGATTTCTTGTTTCAAAAGATTATGGCAAAACCTGGAAGGCGGTTGGCTTTGCGCCCGGACATAATGAACCGAATGGAGATAACAGAGCGCCCGCAGAAGACGTGGTGTCTTTTACCGTCGTCAACGATCAGGGCTTTTTACAGACCAAACATAGGCTGTATATGTCTTCAAAACCGTTTGAAGATCCGCGCATTCTGCCTGGTGGCCCAGGGATTGAATATACCGTGGATGACGGTATGGGAAGCAAAGTAAATGGGAAAATAGAACCCCGTTTCCCAGGGCCAGCCTGGGGGATGGATTACATCACCAAACAAGCACTGAAAGATAATACAGCCCAATTTAAAGCAAACTATCAGGATTTACCCGACAAAGTCCCCGAAGTGAAGGGTTACACCGGCTGGGATCGGATGCGCTGTGATATGGATGCAGGACGATAAGGAGATAGAAATAATGAAAGGTGTCATTCGAGTAAACGACCCGCTGGTAAGCGGTGGAAAAGTAACGACAGCTTCCGGTGCGCCCTTTATGGGCAAACCCGTGGCCCTCAGGGCCGATCTGGTGACTTGCCCTTTGCACAGAGGGACATTTCCAATAAATGAATGTCATCCCACCTGGACTATGCGCGGCAGGGGGGTTGTGGTGGATGGTTGTCACGCGGCCTGTGGTTGCGAAATCAAAAGTACCTTGCCTGTCGCGGGGGCTGCGTGATGAAAGAGTGGTGGTTATTCAAGAAACAGCCAGATGCAGATACCGATGTGCCAGTCGCGGTTATTATTGTCCTGTATGTTGTCGCCATAGGAGCGAGCCTGCTGATCAGAGCTTTAACCTGGCCTGAAAAGGAACAGGTTACTGCCATTTTTTTTGTGCCTTCAGTTATTTTACCCTTTTGCCTTGTCTCTGTGATTGTTTATGTAGCGTTCATGTTTCATGACGCCAATATTCACTATTTTGAAACTCGTAAATTCATTGCAAAAGAGCGGGAAATTCATTTAAAAGCTTATGCTCGAAAAAATGTGGCTATTGCAGCATGGTCTGCCATCACTCCGCTGGAGCAACCGGCACTGAACATGTTGAAGCTGGAAGGGGAGTTTCCACTGGCGCCGAAAACACCGGTAAAAATTCTGCTGGAAGCGCTTTTCGACCAGACGCGCAATGAACAGGTATTTTGCCGCCTACTGGCTCCGATGGCCGAAAAGCTGAAGGGATACAATTACCGGGTTTTTGAAACCATTGTCTGGGTTCGCGGAGGGAATGAAAATTGTATAGAAGAGCTGAGGCGCTCGCTGGACCGATTAGGTGTGGTTCATGCCAGTACCTGCAAAATTGAATACAGCACTGAATGTCCCGATTATGCACTTATCAGCAAATGGACCAAACTGTCAGATTACAGGGTTGAAAACCGATTATTGGTTATCGTTGATTTACATGAAGAAGAAAATGAATCAAAGAACATGGAAAATGCTTGTGCATTCCTGCTGACCAACCATTATGTCCGGGAGGAAGGTGAAAAACCGGTTTATCTGTATCAGCCCATGGCCGGTGTGACAGATGTTGAGGCAAAAATGCCGATCTATCTGGAGGCAGGCTCGGTACTTACACCGAAAACGCTCTGGCATACCGGGCTGCCCCGTACTGAGAAATACCCGTTAATGCAGGTTCTGGATGAAAGGGGGCTGGCATCGGAGCGGCTGGATGTAGATGCCTCTTTCGGCGAAAAGAGTGCCGGGTATCGGTGGCTGGCGCTGGCTTTGGCGGCAGATGCGGTGAAATATGCCCAAGGGGAGCAGTTGGTGGCCTGTTCAGAAAAAAACAAATTTTGTATTACTGCACTCTCTTCCCAGAAAACCAGTATCCCGGCAAACCTTGAATGGGGAAGCTGGAGTAATCCACTTATGCCTTCGGTTATGGCTGCATTTTTCTGTGTAATTTCATTCTTTGCATATCAGATTACTTTCTCAGATAAAAATGTCCCGCTATCTCTTTGGGGGCTTATTGCGAGTATCTTTATCCCTTTCGTCGGGTTTATTAGCATAGGCTGCTTAGCGTTAGTTATAAAAACCAATGAAGCATATAGGGACATGGGATATTAGTGTGCAGCTGAATCAAAAGATCTGTTTCCCGAATTCAGACCGTCATCAGGATTTGCCGGGCGGCGCTGCGCTTGCCCGGCCTACGGCTTCTGTACCCTTGTAGGCCGGGTAAGGCGCAGCCGCCACCCGGCGATTCATACATACAGCTCCGGATGCGCTTCAAGCATCGCCAGCATATTATCCCGAATCTCATCCTGCGCCCCGGCCATCCACACCGCCTCCAGCGGCATCCCCATCTGCTCCGCACCGTTCAGCTGCACAAATTTCACGCCCGGCATCAGATAGCGGCTACTCCAGGCGGGCACAATCGCCAGACCAATACCCGCTGCCACCAGGTTGATAATGGTCTGCTTCTCGCCCGCCATCTGTGACACTGTCACTTCTATCCCGGCGTGATGGAAAAGATTCATGGTCAGGTCGTGGCTGTGCGGGCGCGAGCGCCGCTCCGGCAGGATCATCGGCATCCCTTCCAGCTCCGCGATATCGACCTTCTCCCGGTCAGCAAACGGATGGCTGGCGGGCAGGGCGAGAATTCCCGGCTCATTGCATAAAAATGCCCGGCCAAACTGGGCGTCGAGCTGGGCAGGCGGGCGGATAAAGACCAGATCCAGCCTGCCGCTTTTCAGCTTCGGCAGCAGATGCACGGTCTTATCTTCGAAAAGCTGGATCTCCACATCCGGGTAGTGCTGGCGGAAGAGATGCAGCAGTCCGGGCAGCAAACCGATGGCCGCGCTGTCGATGGTGCCGACGCGCAAAAGCGGCTGCGCCCGGCGTGGATTTTGACGAAATTGCAACATAATCGCGTCGGCATGGGCGAGCAGCTTACGTGCCTCTTCCCGCAGCAAGACGCCATTCTCCGTCAGCGCCACCCGGCGGGTCGAGCGGGTAAATAGCCTCGTGCCAAGTGCTTCTTCTAAAAGACGAATATTCCTTCCCAGGGCGGAGGGCAGCATATCCAGGCGCTGGGCCGCCTGACCGAAATGCAGGGTTTCGGCTACCGCCAGGAAACAGCGCAGGTGTTGTAGTTCCATTCTGGCTCGCTCTCGATTATTGCATTTTTTTGTATAAACCGATGCGCATGATCATGCAAGAAATATCAGCATACTCATCAAGGCAGCCCGACTGCGTACCCTACAAAATAATTATGAGGAACACCTCACATGACCTGCACAATCGAACAACGGGTAATGCGCAAAATCACCTTGCGCATCGTACCCTTCATCATGCTGTTGTACTTCATCGCCTTCCTCGACCGCGTGAATATCGGTTTCGCGGCGCTCACCATGAACGCCGACCTCGGCTTCTCCCCGGCAGTGTTTGGTTTCGGTGCCGGGATCTTCTTTCTCGGCTACTTCCTGTTTGAGGTGCCCTCCAACCTGATCCTCCACAAGGTCGGGGCGCGTATCTGGATTGCCCGGGTGATGATCACCTGGGGGCTGGTCTCCGGCGCCATGGCTTTCGTGCAGGGTACGACCAGCTTCTACACCCTGCGTTTTCTGCTCGGCGTGGCGGAAGCGGGCTTCTTCCCGGGGATCATCCTCTACTTAAGCTACTGGTTCCCGGCGCAAAAGCGCGCCCAGGTGACGGCCATCTTTATGGCGGCAGCACCCATTTCCACCGCCCTCGGCTCGCCGATATCCGCGGCGCTGCTGGAGATGCACGGCATGATGGGCTTCGCCGGCTGGCAGTGGATGTTTGTTCTCGAAGCGGTGCCGGCGGTGATCCTCGGCGTGGTGGTGCTGTTCTGGCTCACCGATCGCCCGGAAAAGGCGAAATGGCTCAGCGAAGAGGAGCGTGGCTGGCTGATTGCCACCCTGCAACGCGAGCAGGCGGCGAAACAGGCCACGGCCCAGCACAGCGTCTGGAAAGGGTTGCTGGATAAACGCGTTCTCGCCCTGTCGCTGGTCTACTTCGGCACCTCCGCCGGACTCTATACCCTGGGCATCTGGTCCCCGCAGATCATCAAAACCCTCGGCGTCTCCTCCATGACCGTTGGCCTGCTGAATGCGATCCCGGCGGTGCTGGCGGTAGCGGCCATGGTGCTCTGGGCGCGTCATTCCGACAGAACCGGCGAACGCTCCTGGCACGTAATTGCCGCCTGCATTGTGGCTGCGGCAGGGCTGTTTATGGCGGGCAGCACGGCAAGCATCGTTGGGGTGATCCTCGCCCTGACCATCGTTAACTGCGGCATCAGCGCCTCCAAGCCACCGCTGTGGAGCATGCCAACCCTGTTTCTTTCCGGTTCGGCGGCGGCGGCGGGGATCGCCACCATCAACTCCCTCGGCAACCTGGGCGGCTTCGTCGGTCCGTTCATGATTGGCCTGATCAAGCAACAGACCGGCAGTTACGCCTGGGGGCTGTGGTTTGTCGCCGGGCTGCTGATCCTCTCTTCACTGGTTGTGCTGTGGCTCTCGGCATCCAGCCGTAAAACGCAGGCCAACGAAACATTAATTCAGTCAAAACATTAATTTAAGGAAAAAAACTATGAAAGATTACGCCATTGCAGCCATCCCCGCAGACGGTATCGGCCCGGAAGTGATCACCGCAGGGGTTGAGGTCTTACACGCCCTGGCCCAGCGTCAGGGAGATATGCGTTTCTCAGTACATACCTTCGAGTGGGGCTCGGACTACTACAAAGCCCACGGCGTGATGATGCCGGAGGACGGGCTGGAGCAGTTAAAAGCCTTTGATGCCATCTACTTTGGCGCGGTGGGTGCTCCGGACGTGCCGGATCACATCACCCTCTGGGGGCTGCGTCTGCCGATCTGCCAGGGCTTCGATCAGTATGCCAACGTGCGGCCAACTAAAATCCTGCCGGGCATTCAGTCCCCGCTGCGCAAGGCGGTACCCGGCACCCTCGACTGGGTGATCGTGCGTGAAAACTCCGAAGGGGAATATTCCGGCCACGGCGGTCGCGCGCACCGCGGCCTGCCGGAAGAGGTGGGCACCGAGGTGGCGATCTTCACCCGCACCGGGGTGACGCGCATTATGCGCTACGCCTTTCGCCTGGCGCAGTCGCGTCCGCGTAAGCTGTTAACCGTCGTCACCAAGTCCAACGCCCAGCGTCACGGGATGGTGATGTGGGATGAGATCGCCGCCGACGTCGCCCGCGAATTCCCGGACGTCACCTGGGACAAGATGCTGGTGGATGCCATGACCGTGCGCATGACCCTGCACCCGGCGTCGCTGGATACCATCGTGGCGACCAACCTGCACGCCGATATCCTCTCCGACCTGGCCGGGGCGCTGGCGGGCAGTCTGGGGGTCGCGCCGACCGCCAATATCGACCCGGAGCGTCGTTTCCCGTCGATGTTCGAACCGATCCACGGCTCGGCCTTTGATATTACCGGCAAGGGTATCGCCAACCCGGTCGCCAGCTTCTGGACCGCGGCGCAGATGCTGGAACATCTGGGGGAAGGGGAAGCTGCCGCGCGCCTGATGGCGGCGGTGGAGCAGGTCTGCGCCGAAGGGATCATGACCCCGGACGTGGGCGGCACGGCCAACACCCGCGAGGTCACCCAGGCGGTGATCCGCGCCATTGCAGAAGGCTGATCTATGGCACAACACGACGATAGCGCCCTGCGAGGGGCGCTTACTGAGATCTTTATGGCGGCGGTGAAAAGCGCCGACCCCCATGAGGCGCTGATTAACGCCCTGCCGGCGAAACCGCACGGCCGCTGCATTGTAGTCGGTGCCGGGAAAGCCAGCGCCGCCATGGCCGCCGCGCTGGAGGCCGCCTGGCCGGATGTCGATCTGCAGGGCGTGGTGGTGACCCGTTATGGCCATGCCGCCTCGACGCAAAAAATTCGTATCGTCGAGGCGGCGCACCCGGTCTCCGATGCCATGAGCGAAGTGGCCTCAATGCTGATGATGGAGCAGGTGAAGCACCTCACCGCCGACGACTGCGTGATCGCGCTGATCTCCGGCGGGGGATCGTCCCTGCTGGCCCTCCCGCGCCAGGGCATTACCCTGGCCGATAAGCAGGCGGTAAACAAAGCGCTGTTGAAGAGCGGGGCGACCATCAACGAGATGAACACCGTGCGCAAGCAGCTGTCGGACATCAAAGGCGGACGTCTGGCGCTGGCGGCGCTGCCTGCCAGGGTGATGACGCTTATCATCAGCGACGTACCGGGTGACGATCCCCAGAGCATTGCCTCCGGCCCGACGGTGGCGGACAGCGCCACGCCAGAAGAGGCGCTGGAGATTATCGCCCGCTATGGCCTGAAACTGCCGGAGCCGGTAATGCGGGTGCTACGCACCCCGCGTGCCCCGGTGACGACAGCAGAGATTGACGAGGATATCCGCCTGATCGCCACCCCCTCCGGCGCGCTGGCCGCTGCCGCAGCCGTGGCGCAGAAGATGGGATACACACCGCTGATCCTGGGGGATGCCCTGGAAGGGGAAAGCGCGCAATTAGGTATCGTGATGGCCGGGATTGCGAAATCCGTGAAACAGCACGGCCTGCCGGTAGAAGGCCCGGCGGTGCTGCTGAGCGGTGGAGAGACCACGGTGACGATTGGCGATACGGGATGTGGCCGCGGCGGGCGCAACACCGAGTTCCTGCTGGCGCTGGCCTGTGCCCTGAAGGGCGAGGCGGGGATTTACGCCATCGCCGGGGACAGCGACGGCATCGACGGCACCGAGGATGCGGCGGGAGCGATAGTGACGCCGGATACGCTGGCTCGCACCGCCCTGGATGCTAAGGCGATGCTGCGCGGGCATGACAGCTATAGCTACTTTGCCGCCGCAGGCGATCTGGTGGTGACCGGCCCGACATTAACCAACGTGAATGATATCCGGGTGATAATGATCGCCTGACAGGAGCAGTGCCGGGCGGCGCTGCGCTTGCCCGGCCTACAACGGCACCGGCCCCGTAGGCCGGGTAAGGCGCAGCCACCACCCGGCGTTTTTTCAACAATTTGCGAGGCTGCTTCCGGGAATGCCTCTTGCCGTCTCGTCTGTATCGCAGTATCTTCTTGTTGCGCTTGCAAAATCAGGCGTCGGGATTAGCCTCCTGCAACCTTAGTGACGGCGCAAAGCTTCATTTGCGCCGTGCGACCTGCTACACCTCAATGGTGGGCTGGACGGGGGCGCTGCAAAGCGCGCCGGTGTCACTAAGGCCGGTAAGGCTAACTCCGTTCAGTTCACCACCAGCGAGATTAGCCTCTCCTGTGGTGATGTAAATTAATCACTTAGTGAGGTTGCCAATATGGCTACGACCCTAACCCCAATTCACGCATTAATTACCAGACCCTTCAACCATCTTACCGATTTCATCGAGCTTGCAGATAACTGCGAACGCTACGTTGAAGCGATGGTAGAAGCCGACGATCCCCGAGATAAACTGGCTCTGTGCGGACGGCTGTCTACCAGCCTCTCTCTGCTGATGCCGACGCTTAACGAGCCCATTCCTCCGGAAATGGTGGATGTGTTGACCATTGATACGCTGCCCACTCATCTCCCCGTGTTCGAGCCGGAAACCGATACTCTGTGCCGGTACTGTCAGGAACTCACTCAGTTGACAATGAGTGGCATGCTGACAAGCGAGCAGCAGCGCGTTATCGAAGATTTGCTGTTTGACCTAGTGAGTTATTTTACTTACAGGCTGAAAGCTCCGCGCTGGCTGAGGACAGAGCAGGGCGATGTATTACTTTGAAAACGATAAAATTTACTTCTTAATGCTTAGAGTATCTGGCATGAAAATGAATCTCTGAATTTAATTCGGCCAACATGTATATCGAAGAGTCGTTAGGTTGTGATATTCACGAAACACCCTTACAGTTATTATCTATAAGGGTGTTGATTTTATCTCTTTTTCAGTGATGCAGTTATATAAACGATGATGGCTACGATGAGTAATGATAAAATGCAGAGGGAAAGGAAATAATATTTATCCCATGTATCACCAGGGATGACATCTGTAAAGATTCTCACCAAACTATAGGCTTTCATTTCTGGTATCAGTAAAAATAAGGCCGCTAACACCAGGGTGTATAGCAGCGCTTCCCCAATCCATAATAACACGTAATGCAGTGGCTTCATTAATACACCTGTATAGTACCGAAAGCAGTTAATGAGGACGTTACTTGTATGGTTGGCGTTTTAAGCAAAGCATCGCGTAACAGCATAAAATCTGATAGACGCGGCAAGGTAATACAACCTTCGCTTACGCCTTTATAACCAGCGGGATGCAAGCGAAAGTGTCCTCTTTCTACCTGTCCTGTGAACGTAATATCATCAATCTGTGCGTCATGTCTGTACAAAGCAAACCATACTGACCTGTCCGAACCGGATACGAACGATGCAAAAGCATCACTCAACCCTGTTAGTGCACCACCTGTACCACGTGTAACAATGTAGTATAAACCTGGCGGTAGCGGTCCGATAGAAGGGATTGCAATATCATTAGCATTGTTGCGTGATGTGCCTGTACCAGAATAAGCCGGAAAAAAACCTATTCCGGGGCAGCTCAGATTACTTAGTTGATTCCCATTTAGATGGAAAGTGCATTGGATCATCGTTCATTCCAGCTATCGGAGAAAATGACATTCCCATCACAATACTTCCATGTTATTTTCTCATATCGTAAGGATACTGCTTCCAGATGATTATGCTTTTCAGTTGTTGGATTTTTACAATCGTGCATCATGGGGCAAATTGAAATAACCTTAACGTTCTCAAGTAACATATTGAAGTACTCTTCCTCTTGTCCTGAGTGATTAATTTTATACCATTTCAATTCTACGCTTTTTAGTGTCTGCCCCTGAGCTACAGCCTTGTATATATATGGGCTTGAGGAATCAAATTCTTTCTGAAATGTTAATGGCGCATGTAAGCGCGTTCCGGTGATTTTGCCTGTGCTATTATCAGTCGGTAAGTGTAATCCATGACTAAAACCCAGAACCTCAATGCTTCCTTCACGATCTTTAACATCAATCGATCCTTTAATATCAGCTCCACCATCGTCTTTCATCCATAAGTAAGCTGGAATTGCCATTTGTGTAATCCTTTAATTAGTTGATAAACGAAAAAAAGCCTACATACATTAAGGTTAATTTGCAAAAACATTGATCCCGAAAATAAATAAGGTTTTTTTATTCGTTTAAACAAAGTTGATTCATGCGGGCTAGCCTGCATCGAACTCCTGGCGTTGAAATGTTCTCAGTACATTCACCGCAGAATCACCCGTCCCCCCTTTGACAGGGCACTACACTGATCTACATACCTGCGCGCGCTAACCCAGCGCGTGTTTGTCATGTCCATAAAATAAGGATGCATCATGATCCGGCCTATTCCTCTCGAGCGTTATCGCAACATCGGTATCTCCGCGCATATTGATGCCGGTAAAACCACCACCACCGAGCGCATCCTCTTCTACACCGGGGTGAGCCATAAGATGGGGGAGGTCCACGATGGCGCGGCAATCACCGACTGGATGGCGCAGGAGCAGGAGCGGGGGATTACCATCACCTCGGCGGCGGTAAGCTGCTTCTGGTCCGGCATGGATCGCAGCTATGAGCCGCACCGGATCAATATCATCGACACCCCCGGCCACGTCGATTTTACCATCGAGGTGGAGCGCTCCATGCGGGTGCTCGACGGGGCGGTAATGGTCTATGACTCGGTAGGCGGGGTACAGCCGCAGTCGGAAACCGTCTGGCGGCAGGCCAATAAGTACCGGGTGCCGCGTATCGCCTTTGTCAACAAAATGGACCGTCCGGGGGCCGATTTCTTCCACGTGGTGCAGATGATGATCGACCGGCTGAAAGCGCACCCGGTACCGATTGTCATCCCCATCGGCGCGGAAGAGCATTTCACCGGGGTGGTGGACCTGATCCACATGCGGGCCATCATCTGGGATGACGCTACCCAGGGGATGACCTTTACCTATGCCCCGGTGCCGGATGACTTAAAGGCCACTGCCCGGACCTGGCGGGATAAAATGGTCTCTGCGGCGGCGGAGGCCAGCGACGAGCTGATGGATAAATACCTCGACACCAACGAGCTCGACGAGGCAGAAATTATCCGCGGCTTACGTAAACGGACGGTGGCCGGGGAGATCCAGCCGATGCTCTGCGGCAGCGCCTTTAAAAACAAAGGGGTGCAGCGAATGCTCGATGCGGTGATCGAGCTGATGCCGTCCCCCCTCGACGTGCCCGCTATCGACGGCGTAGATGAAAAAGGCCAGCACGCCGAGCGCCACCCTAATGATGACGAACCCTTCTCGGCGCTGGCGTTCAAGCTGATGTCCGACCCCTACGTCGGTCAGCTAACCTTTATCCGCGTCTACTCCGGGGTGCTGAAAAAGGGCGACGCGGTCTTTAACCCGGTAAAAGGCAAGAAGGAGCGGATCGGGCGTATCGTCCTGATGCACGCCAACGACCGGCATGACGTGGAGGAGCTGCGCACCGGGGATATCGCCGCCTGCGTCGGGCTGAAAGATGTCACTACCGGCGATACCCTGACCGACCCCAACGCGGCGATCACCCTTGAGCGGATGGCGTTCCCGGACCCGGTGATCTCCCTCTCCATCGAGCCAAAAACCAAAACTGACCAGGAGAAGATGGGCATCGCCCTGCATCGTCTGGCGGCGGAAGATCCCTCCTTCCACCTGCATACCGATGAAGAGTCCGGTCAGACGATCATTTCCGGGATGGGCGAACTACACCTGGAGATCATCGTCGACCGCATGAAGCGGGAGTTTGGCGTCGAGGCCAACATTGGTCGCCCGCAGGTGACCTACCGGGAAACCATTCGCAAAGCGGTGAGCGACGTTGAGGGCAAGTTTGTCCGCCAGTCCGGTGGGAAAGGACAGTATGGCCACGTGGTGCTGAGCCTTGAGCCGCAGGCGCCGGGCAGCGGCTTTACGTTTGTCGATGCCACCAAGGGCGGGGTGGTGCCCCGGGAGTATATTCCGTCGGTTGAGAAAGGGCTGCGGGAAGCGATGAACAGCGGGGTGCTGGCGGGCTATCCGGTGGTGGATATCAAAGCGACCCTGACTTTCGGCTCTTATCACGATGTCGACTCCTCGGAGATGGCCTTCCGCATGGCGGCGATCTTTGGCTTTAAGGACGCAGCGCGCAAGGCCGACCCGGTGATCCTGGAGCCAATGATGCATGTGGAGGTGGAAACCCCGGAAGAGTATGCCGGGAACATTATGGGCGATCTCTCCTCCCGGCGCGGGCTGGTGCAGGGGATGGAGGAGCGGTTCGGCAGCCAGATTATTCGCGCCGACGTGCCGCTGGCGGAGATGTTCGGCTACGCCACCACGCTGCGCTCCATGTCCCAGGGGCGGGCCACCTACAGCATGGAGTTCCACCACTACGCCGAAGCGCCGCGTATCGTGGCCGATGAGATCATCGCCGGGCGGTCGAAAAAGTAGGCCCGTGGGGTGAACCATGAAGCGTCTGCATTATGCTCTCGCCGCACTCATGGCACCCCTGTTACTGCTGGGGTGTGTGGTGATGTCTGGCACCAGCAAAACCGACTTTGCCGCCACCCGGCAGGCGGATCTCGTTTTTATCGGCCTGCCGGCACCGCTGAACTGGCTTGCCGCCGGGATGCAGGGCACCACATTCCCGGTTTCAAGCCAGCTGTCGCTCACCGCCGCGCACGTCGCGGTGCCGCTGCTCAAGCCGGTCAGAGCCCAGCATCCCACCTGTGATGTCGCGGTAATTGGCGATAACAACCGCGGCAAGATCGTCCATCAACTGGCCTGGGCCCGGGCCGGACGCAACGTTACGCTGTTTGGCTATAGCGCCATCAACAGTTTGCCCAAATCCAGCCGGGGCAAAATCGACGGCTTTGTGAAGCGCAACGGCTGCTACTACGGCATCATTACCGGGGCGGGGGCGGTATCGGGCATGTCCGGCGGACCGGTAATAGACAGCCTGACCGGGGAGACGGTGGGGATCATCACCAACGTCATCCCCGGCAAGGGCGCGGTGGCCTTTGTGGCGGTGCAGGACTTTACCAACCTGCTGGACCGCATGCGGATCCCTTATAAGACCTATTAGACGATATTGACTACAGTGCAGGACCTGCAACGCCGGGTGGCGGCTGCGCCTTACCCGGCCTACGTGTCCCGTGCTCGTGTAGGCCCGTGCAAGCGCAGCGCCGCCGGGCAAAATCCGGCACCTGAATAAACACCGGTTATTTCACTCAGGCGCTTTCACCTGCTTCCCGCTGGTCGCAAAGGTGCCTGCGCCCAGGTGGTGCAGGGTGTTGCGCTTGTCGTCGTCAAACTGCCAGCGTCCGGCCACGAACGCCCGTTCATCGGCGGCGGCTGAGACCACCTCGCCAAACAGAGTGTCATACTTTTCTGCCGCGGAGGTGGCGGGCAGCAGACGGCACTCCATCCACGCCAGGCACTTCTCTTCAATGACCGGCAGCCCCAGCACCGGACCGTTAATCACCGGAATCCCGTAGCAGTTGAACTTATCCTCATCGCGCCCGCTGACGCTGCCCACGGCCCAGGTCCAGTTAGTCGCCGCCACGCCGGGCACCACGATCCCGAACATGCCGCTGCGCTCAATCAGCTCCCGCGACCAGGCGCTTTTATCCACCACGATGGCGATCCGTGGCGGCTCGAACTCCACCGGCATCGACCAGGCGGCGGCCATGACGTTGCGTCGGTCCAGGCTGTCGTCGCGGCTGGTGATCAGGATGGTCGGGCCGTGATTTAACAGGCGGCTGGCGTGCATTAACTCAACGGGGCGGAAGTGGCTCATAGAAATTCCTCATCAATAGCATCAGAGCATTAAACGTCTGAAAGCCACCGGAAATCAATACGCAACAAAGGTGTCATGTTTTCGCAACACAAGCTGCCTACAGTGGCGGGCATCAAATCCCAAAGAGGATAACAAGATGCTCACTTCCATATCGCTTAAAGGCGTGTCGTACGCTTTTGGCGCGAATACCGTATTGAATCAAATCGATCTGCATATCGAGCCGGGTAGCGTGGTTGCGCTGCTGGGGCCGTCGGGCTGCGGCAAAAGCACCCTGCTGCGTCTGCTGGCGGGGTTAACCCAGCCTGCACAGGGTGAGATCCATTTTGGCGATCGCCTGGTGGCGAAAAGCGGATGGGCGCTGTCGCCGGAAGCTCGGGACATCGGCATGGTGTTCCAGGATTACGCCCTCTGGCCGCACATGACCGTGGCGCAGAATGTGATGTTCCCGCTGAAGATGCGCCATGTTCCGCGTCAGGAACGCGAAAGCCGCGTGGCGCAGGCACTGGATCGCGTCGGCTTAAGCGCTTTTGCCGATCGCAAGCCGGCGGGGCTCTCGGGCGGACAGCAACAGCGCGTGGCGCTGGCCCGGGCGATTGTCGCGGAACCGAGAGTGCTGCTGTTTGACGAACCGCTCTCTAACCTCGACAGCGAGCTGCGTAGCGCCTTATGTCACGAGATGGCGTCACTGCTGCGCCAGCTCGGCACCACCGCCGTCTATGTTACCCACGACCGCCGGGAGGCTGAAATCCTGGCCGATCGCATCGTGCATTTGTCTGCTGGCAGCGTCGCTGCCGATCGTTTGATTACCACCTCAGGGGAGTTCGCATGAAAGCTACAATGTCCGTTAGAAAAGGAGTGCTGTTAGCCATGGCGTTATCGTCCGTTATGATCTCCAGCGCCCACGCGCTGACCGTCTACACTGCCGGGCCCGGGTCGCTCGCCAAAAACCTGGCCAGCGGCTTTGAAAAGAAAACCGGCGTGAAGGTGGATATCTTCCAGGCCACCACCGGCAAAGTGATGGCCCGCCTCGAAGCGGAGCAGGCTAACCCGCAGGCCGATATTCTGATCTCCGCTTCCTGGGATACCGCGGAAGATCTGCACAACCGCGGCTGGCTGTTGCCGTACCAGAGCGCCAATGCGGCTAACGTGCCTGCGGATCTGAAATCAGAGGACTTTGTCGCCCAGGGCGTCTCGGCGCTGGGCATCGTCTGGAACACCAAAAGCGGCACCCCGGAACCGAAAGAGTGGCGCGATCTGACCACCGCCGCCTTTAAAGACAAAGTCACCACCCCGGACCCGGCGCTGTCCGGTGCTTCTCTCGATCTGCTGATCGGGTTGCAGAATGGCATGGGCGACAAGGCCTGGAGCCTGTTTGATGAGCTGAAAAAGAACGGCATGGTGGTAAGCGGCCCGAACGCGCAGGCGGTCACCCCGGTGATGCAGGGAGCCAAAGCGGCGGTGTTCGGCGCGGTGGATTATGTCTCGTATGGCAACATCAGCCAGGGCGAATCACTGAAGGTGATCTTCCCGGCCAGCGGCACGGTGATTGCCCCGCGTCCGATGATGATCCTCAAATCCACCCAGCATGCGGATGACGCTAAAGCCTTTGTGGATTACGTTCTCTCCCCGGAAGGTCAGGCGATGGTGGCCGACGCCTGGCTGATGCCCGCCCGCGGCGACGTGCAGGCCAAACGTCCGCTGCTTAACGACCTGAAAATTCTGCCGACCAAAAGCGATGGCAACAGCGAGCGCAGCGATATCCTCAAGCGTTTCAACACGCTCTTCACCTTATAATCAGGCGACGGGGGCAACCCCGTCTTCAGGACGGCTTCGTGAATCCTAAATATTTATCGGTAACGACGCTGGGATTATTGCTGATCCTGGTGGCGTTTCCGCTCACCTTTATTCTGCTCCAGGCGGTGTTTCCGCACCTCAGCGCCGGACAGTTCTCCGGGGCGTTCAGCGGCATCAGCCAGCTACTGGCGGAGCCGCAACTGCCGGGCATGTTGGGGGGTACGCTGCAAATTGCCCTTGGCGTCGCGCTGGTCAGTGCGCTGATCGGCTTTCCCCTCGGCGTGGCGCGCGGGCTGTTTAACCTGCCGCTGCCGAGGCTGTGGGATCTGCTGTTTCTGATCCCGTTTTTAACCCCGCCCTATATCGCCGCGCTCTCCTGGATGCTGGTCCTGCAAACCAACGGCTATCTGCAACAGATCACCGGGGTCAACCTCAACGACCTGCTGTTCAGCAGGAGCGGGATCGTGCTGGTGATGGCGCTGAATATCTTCCCGGTGGTCTATTTTGCGGTGTCGCGCAGCCTTCTGGCGAGCGGCCAGCGTCTGGCGCTGGTGGCCCGCGTTCACGGTGCCAGCCCCGGCCGGGCGTTCTGGCATATCACGCTGCCCATGCTTTCGCCGTCGCTGGCGGCGGGGATGCTGCTGGCCTTTACCCTGGCGATTGAAGAGTTTGGCGTGCCTGCCGCTCTCGGCACGCGCGCTGGCGTGGTGATGCTCACCACCGATATCGAGAAAAAGCTGGCGGACTGGCCGATCGATCTTTCGGGCGCATCGATGCTTTCCGTGGTGCTGGTAGTTATCGCCCTGAGTGCCTGGTGGCTGCAGAAAAAGCTGACCGGGCATCAGGATGTGACCAGCATTACCGGCAAACCGACCGAGAATATGGGCGCCAGCGCCGGGATTTTTACGCTGCCGGTTATCGCTGTTTTTGCGCTGACCGGGTTTATCGCGGTGATCCTGCCGGGGGCGTCGATGGCGCTGTCCGGGGTGCTGGGAACCCTGTCTGGCGGGGTGACGCTGGATAATCTGACCGGCGGGCACTATGCGGCGCTTTTCAGCCAGCAGGGGGATGCGCTGTCGGCGCTGGGCACCAGCCTGTCGCTGGCGCTGGGGGCGGCCTGTATTACCGGCGTGCTGGGCCTGCTGGCCGCGTGGCTGGTGGTGGTGCAGAAGATCAAAGGGCGCGGCGTTCTGGATGCGCTCTCCCTGATGCCTGCCGCCTTGCCGGGCGTGGTGGTCGGGGTGGGGCTGATCCTGCTGTGGAACCGTCCGTTCTGGCCGGTCTCGCCCTATAACAGCTGGGCGATATTGCTCCTGTCCTACTGCTGCCTGTTGTTGCCGTGGCCGGTGCGCTATGTCGGCAGCGCGCTGCGCCAGCTGGGAGGGAATCTTGAGCCTGCCGCGCGGGTGCATGGCGCCTCGGCGTTGCAGGCGCTGCGCTTTATCGTGTTGCCGCTGGTCTCCCCGGCGATGCTGGCGGCGATGCTGATGGTGTTTGCCATCGCCTCGCGCGAGCTGGTGACGTCGCTGCTGCTGGCCCCGGCGGGCACACAGACCGTCTCGGTATTTATCTGGCGGCAGTTCTAGCAGGGTTCTGTCGGACAGGGAATGGCGATGGCGACCCTGACGCTGCTGACCGGGCTGGTGCTGATGCTAACGGCGCTCGGGATCATGCAACGCACCACGCGCGGATAAAAAGCACTTTTGAAACAGTGACTGGGGTAAATTAGTTTATAAACAAGGAAAACTGTAAAAAGGAAACTGATTATGACCCCGTTTTTGACCGCTTATCTCGCCCGTACCGGCTGGCAGCAGCCGGTTTCTGCGGACATCGCCACCCTGCGGGGCCTGCACCTGCATCACAACAGCGCCGTCCCGTTTGAGAATATCGATGTGGTGCTGCCGCGTGAAATCCAGCTCGACGAGCAATCCCTGGTGGATAAGCTGGTCACCGCCCGCCGCGGCGGGTATTGCTTTGAGCAGAATGGGTTGTTCGAGCGGGCGCTGCGTGAGGTGGGATTCCATGTGCGCAGCCTGCTGGGGCGGGTGGTACTGGCGAATCCGGCCCAGATGCCGCCGCGCACCCACCGTCTGCTGCTGGTGGAACTGGAGGGCGAACGCTGGATCGCCGACGTCGGTTTTGGCGGGCAGACCCTGACCGCGCCCATCCGTTTGGTCGCCGAAGAAGAGCAGGCGACGCCGCACGGCCTGTACCGGCTAATCAACGACGGTTGCGACTGGGTGCTACAGTTCCGCCACCACGAGCACTGGCAGTCGATGTATCACTTCGATCTCACCGCGCAATACCAGGCCGATTACGTGTTGGGCAACTTCTGGTCAGCGCACTGGCCGCAATCCCATTTCCGTCATCATCTGCTGATGTGCCGCCATCTGCCGGACGGCGGCAAACTGACCCTTACCAACTTCCACTTCACCCACTGGCAGGACGGCCACGCCCTGGAGCAGGTTAACCTGCCGGATGCAGAAGCACTTTATCAGGTGATGCAGGAGCGATTTGGGCTGGGGGTGGATGATCCGAAGCACGGCTTTACGCTGGCGGAACTCACGGCAGTGATGGCCGGGTTTGAAACCCATCCGCAGGCGGGGAAATAGCCTGCAACGCCGGGCGGCGCATGCGCTTGCCCGGCCTACGGTGTGGTGCGCTTTTCAGGCCGGGTAAGGCGCAGCTGCCACCCGGCGTGGCTGGGGGCTACCTTCGCGACCGCACCAGCTGATAACGCCGCGTAATATACTCAAACGGCGCGCTCCAGACGTGTACCAGCCGGGTGAAGGGGAAGATCAGGAAAATGGTCATCCCCAGCACCAGATGGACGCGGAAAATAAAAGCCACGCCGCTGAGCATCTCCGATGAGCCGCCGCGGAAGGTGACAATCCCCTGGGCCCATCCCACCAGCTTGAGCATCTCACTGCCGTCCGGGTACTGCGCCGAAAACGGAATGGTCGTCAGGCCGAGCACGCACTGGATCAGCAATATACTCATAATGACGATATCCGGCGTGGTCGACGTGGCCCGCACCCGCTGGTTAAACAGGCGGCGGTAGAGCAGCATCGAGCCGCCAATCAGCGTCAGCACCCCGCAGATCCCCCCGGCGATCATCGCCAGCTGCTGTTTCACCGCCATCGGCAAAAACCAGGCGTACATCCAGTGCGGGGTCAACATCCCGAACAGGTGGCCGAAGAAAATTCCCAGAATGCCGATGTGGAACAGATTAGAGCCCCAGTTCATGCCGCGCTTATCCAGCAGCTGGCTGGAGGAGGCGCGCCAGGTATACTGGCCGTAGTCATACCGCAGCCAGCTGCCGAGGAAAAAGACCGCGGCGCAGATGTAGGGGTAAATATCGAAGAAAAAGACGTTCAGATGGTGTGTCATTTTGGGCCTCCGGCGCTGACGTCCACGTACTGAGGTGCGACGTCCTGGCTAAAGCGTCGTTGATACTGCTGCATCGGCGAGCTGTCGCAGGCCGTGGCGTTATCTTCAATAAACTTCACCTGTTCCTCTTCCCAGACCGCATCCAGTGCCTGGCGGGTGTCATCCCGTTTTTCGCCTGCCACCTGCTGCGTGACACTGTCACTTGATAGCTTGCTGCCTGCGAATTTCAGCAGGGCGTCGAACAGCTGATACTGCATCACCTCCCGCTGTTTTAATCGCCCGCCAATCAGCGCCAGGATCGGCGCCACGTTTTGCAGTCCCTCTTGCGCCTGCGCCTCGGGCAGGATGCTCAGATACTCCAGATAGAGCGGCAGATAGTCCGGCAGTTCGCGGCAGTCGAGCTGCAAGCCGGCCTGCTCGTACTGGTTCATCAGGTCGACCATCGCCTGGCCGCGATCCCGGGATTCAGCATGAACATGCTCGAACAGCAGCAGCGAGGTGGCACGCCCGCGCTCGAATACCTCGCACCACTCGGCCTGCCGGTCAAGCAGCGGGGCGTTGAGATAGTGCTCTGCAAACGGCATCAGCCTCGGCGCGTCCTGCGCCACCAGGGCGAGGGCTTCGTCGCGGCTCTCCCACAGCGCCTCGTCCGGGTACTCAATCAGCAGGGCGATAATTTTGAGGATCTGCATTACTCTCCCTCCCCATGTTCGCGCACCTCGGTGATGTTGATAGCGTCGATGCGGCTGCTGTTGAACAGATTGAATTTGGTGTCGGAGCCGTGGCAGCCGTCACCGAAAGTAAAGCCGCAGCCGTTGCGCTCCGGGAAGGCGTCCCGGGCCATTTCCCGGTGGCTGGTCGGGATCACGAAGCGATCTTCGTAGTTGGCGATGGCGAGATAGCGGTACATCTCCTCTACCTGTTCCACGCTCAGACCCACCTCTTCGATAGCGCGGGTATCGGTCACCCCCTCTACGGTCTGGGAGCGCTTATAGTGGCGCATCGCCATCATGCGTTTCAGGGCGCGCAGTACCGGGCCGGTATCGCCCGCGCTGAGCATGTTCGCCAGGTACTGCACCGGAATGCGCAGGCTTTCCACCGCGGGGAGGATGCTGTCGGTCTGCGGCAGGCCACCGGCATCGGCGTAAGACTGGATCGGTGACAGCGGCGGAACATACCAGACCATCGGCAGGGTGCGGTATTCCGGGTGGAGCGGCAGGGCCAGCTTCCAGTCCATCGCCAGTTTGTAGACCGGGGAGCGCTGGGCAGCATCAATCACGTTCTGGGGGATGCCCTGTTTCAGCGCCTCTTCAATCACCGCCGGATCGTTCGGATTGAGGAACACGTCGCACTGACGTTCGTAAAGATCGGTTTCATGCTCGGTGCTGGCCGCCTCCTGGATACGGTCTGCGTCATAGAGCAGGACGCCGAGATAGCGGATGCGCCCGACGCAGGTCTCCGAGCAGACGGTCGGCTGGCCCGATTCGATACGCGGATAGCAGAAGATGCATTTTTCCGACTTGCCGCTCTTCCAGTTGAAGTAGATTTTTTTATACGGACAGCCGCTGATGCACAGGCGCCAGCCGCGGCATTTGTCCTGGTCGATCAGCACAATGCCGTCCTCTTCACGCTTGTAGATGGCGCCGCTCGGGCAGGTCGCCGCACAGCTTGGGTTCAGGCAGTGTTCGCACAGGCGGGGGAGATACATCATGAAGGTATTTTCGAACTGGCCGTACATCTCCTTCTGCATCCGGTCGAAGTTGCGATCCCGGGCGCGTTTCTCAAACTCGCCGCCCAGCAGCTCCTCCCAGTTTGGCCCCCACTTGATTTTATCCATGCGCTTGCCGTCAATCAGCGAGCGGGGACGGGCGGTAGGGAGATGTTCGCTCTCTTTGGCCCGATGCAGATCCTGGTAGTCGAAGGTAAAGGGCTCATAGTAATCGTCGATCTGCGGCATTTGCGGGTTAGCGAAGATTTTGGACAGCACCCCCAGCTTGCCGCCCAGCCGCGGGGTCAGCTTGCCGGAGATGCCGCGGATCCAGCCGCCTTGCCACACCTCCTGGTCCTCCCAGTTTTTCGGGTAGCCGATGCCCGGCTTGGTTTCGACGTTGTTAAACCAGGCGTACTCCATCCCTTCGCGCCCGGTCCAGACGTTTTTGCAGGTCACCGAACAGGTGTGACAGCCAATGCATTTATCGAGATTTAACACCATGCCGACCTGTGAGCGTATTTTCATTTTTTCGCCTCCTGTACCTGGTCGTTACCTTCGCCATCCAGCCAGTTAATGTTTTTCATTTTGCGGATCATGATGAACTCGTCGCGGTTAGAACCTACGGTGCCGTAGTAGTTAAAGCCGTAGGCGAGCTGAGCGTAGCCGCCAATCATATGGGTTGGTTTCGGGCAGACGCGGGTCACGGAGTTATGAATGCCGCCGCGCCGTCCGGTCACTTCTGAACCGGGGATGTTCAGAATGCGCTCCTGGGCGTGGTACATCATGGTCATGCCCGTCGGCACGCGCTGGCTGACCACCGCCCGGGCGGTGAGCGCCCCGTTGGCGTTGAAGGCTTCTATCCAGTCGTTATCCTCAATGCCCAGCTCCCGGGCGTCGGTTTCGCTCATCCAGACGATGGGCCCGCCGCGCGACAGGGTCTGCATCAGCAGGTTTTCGCTGTAGGTGGAGTGGATGCCCCATTTCTGGTGCGGCGTCAGGAAGTTGAGCGCCTTCTCCGGGAAGCCGTTCGGCGGAATTTCGCGCATATGGCTGACGCTGCGGGTATCAATCGGTGGACGATAGGCCACCAGGCTTTCGCCGAAGGCGCGCATCCACTGATGATCCTGATACAGCTGCTGACGCCCGGAGAGGGTGCGCCACGGGATCAGCTCGTGTACGTTGGTGTACCCGGCGTTATAGGAGACATGCTCGCTCTCAATGCCGGACCAGGTCGGGCTGGAGATAATCTTGCGCGGCTGGGCCTGAATATCGCGGAAGCGGATCTTCTCGTCCTCTTTGTTCAGCGCCAGATGGCTGTGTTCGCGCCCGGTGAACTCCGCCAACGCTTCCCAGGCTTTGACCGCCACCTGGCCGTTGGTTTCCGGGGCGAGGGCGAGAATAACTTCCGAGGCGTCAATGGCCGTCTCAATGCGCGGGCGGCCTTTCGCCGGGCCGTCGAGCTTGACGTAATTGAGCTTGCCGAGGAAATCGACCTCATCCTGGGTGTTCCAGGAGATGCCTTTCCCGCCGTTGCCGAGCTTGTCCAGCAGCGGGCCGAGGGCAGTGAAACGCTCCCAGGTATCCGGGTAGTTACGTTCGACCACGGCGATAGTCGGCGCGGTTTTACCGGGGATGAGATCGCATTCACCCTTGCGCCAGTCGGCGATGTCAAACGGCTGGGAGAGCTCCGCCGGGGAGTCATGCTGTAACGGCTGCAACACCACGTCGGTTTCAGTGCCCAGGTGGCCGACACAGACCTCAGAGAAGACTTTGGCGATGCCCTTGTAGATCTCCCAGTCGCTGCGTGACTCCCAGGCCGGATCGACGGCGGCGGAAAGGGGATGAATAAACGGATGCATATCCGAGGTATTCATATCGTCTTTCTCATACCAGGTGGCGGTGGGCAGGACGATATCCGAGAACAGGCAGGTGCTGGACATGCGGAAATCGAGGGTGACCAGCAGATCCAGCTTGCCCTCAATGGCGGCGGTCTGCCACTCCACCTCTTCCGGCTTCACCTCATCGGTGGTGCCCAGATCGTCGCCCTGAATGCCGTTTTCGGTGCCCAGCAGGTACTTGAGCATGTACTCATGCCCCTTGCCGGAGGAGCCGAGCAGGTTCGAGCGCCAGACAAACAGGTTGCGCGGGTGGTTATTGCCGTTGTCCGGCTGCTCGCAGGCCATACGGATATCGCCCGATTTCAGCGCCTGGGCGGTGTACTCCTGGGGCGACATGCCAGCCACATCGGCCTGAGCCTTGATGTGCAGCGGGTTGAGGTTGAGCTGGGGGGCGGAGGGGAGCCAGCCCATCCGCTCGGCGCGCACGTTAAAATCGATCAGGTGGCCGGTGAACTTCGAGGCGTCCGCCAGGGGGGAGAGCAGCTCCCGGGCGGTGAGTTTCTCATAGCGCCACTGGCTGGCGTGGTTGTAGAAGAACGAGGTGCTGTTCATCTGCCGTGGCGGGCGGTTCCAGTCGAGGGCAAAGGCCAGCGGCAGCCAGCCGGTTTGCGGGCGCAGCTTCTCCTGGCCGACATAGTGCGACCAGCCGCCGCCGCTTTTACCCACGCAGCCGCAGAAGACCAGCATGTTGATCATCCCGCGGTAGTTCATGTCCATGTGATACCAGTGGTTGACCCCGGCGCCGAGGATAATCATCGACCGGCCATGGGTTTTATGCGCGGTGTCGGCGAACTCCCGGGCGATCTGCTCGATATGACGACGCGGTACGCCGGTGATCTGCTCACCCCACGCCGGGGTGTAGGCTTTGATCTCGGCGTAATCTTTGGCCGCGAGGTTATCCTCCAGCCCGCGGTCGAGGCCGTAATTTGCCAGTATCAGATCGTAGACGCTGGCGACCTGCAGCTGGCGGCCATCGGCGAGGGTCAACGTTTTCACCGGCAGCTGGCGCACCAGCACCGGCTCCTGCTTCACGCTGCGAAAATGCGGGTTCTCATTGCCGCCAAAGTAGGGGAAGGCTACCCCGGCGACGCTGTCGTGAGTGCCCAGCAGAGAGAGCGCCAGTTCGGTCTCGTGGCCTGCCGCCAGCGGCTCGAGGTTCCATTTGCCTTTTTCACCCCAGCGGAAGCCGATAGAGCCGTTCGGCACCACCAGATCGCCGGTGGTGGTATAGGCGACGGTTTTCCACTCCGGGTTGTTGGTTTCACCCAGCCCGTCGGCGAGATCGGCGGCACGCAGCATCCGACCCGGCACCAGGCTGCCATCCTCCCGCGGATCGAGCATCACCAGCATCGGCATGTCGGTGTAGCGGCGGCAGTAGTTAAGGAAGTAGTCGCTCGGGTTATCGATATGGAACTCTTTCAGGATCACGTGGCCCATCGCCATGGCTAAGGCGCTGTCGGTGCCCTGTTTCGGCGCCAGCCACTGGTCGCTGAGCTTCGCCACTTCCGAAAAATCGGGGGTGATGGCGATGGTTTTGGTGCCCTTGTAGCGCACTTCGGTGAAGAAGTGGGCGTCCGGGGTACGGGTCTGGGGCACGTTCGACCCCCAGGCGATGATATAGCTGGAGTTGTACCAGTCGGCGGATTCCGGCACGTCGGTCTGCTCGCCCCAGGTCATGGGTGACGCAGGCGGCAGGTCGCAGTACCAGTCGTAGAAGCTCAGGCAGGTGCCACCCAGCAGGGAGAGATAGCGGGTGCCTGCGGCGTAGGAGACCATCGACATCGCCGGGATGGGCGAGAAGCCCGCCACCCGGTCCGGGCCGTAGTGTTTGATGGTCCAGACGTTAGCGGCGGCGATAAGCTGGTTCAGCTCTTTCCAGTTTGAGCGAACAAAGCCGCCGTGGCCGCGGGCCTGCCTGTAGCTCTGGCGCTTTTGCGGGTCGTTCTGGATGGCGTTCCAGGCCAGCACCGGATCGCTGTGCTGCGCCAGCGCCTCGCGCCAGAGCTCAATCAGCTTCTTGCGCACCAGCGGATACTTCAGGCGGTTGGCGCTGTAGAGATACCAGGAGTAGCTTGCCCCGCGCGGGCAGCCGCGCGGCTCGTGGTTCGGCAGGTCGGGGCGAGTGCGGGGATAGTCGGTCTGCTGCGTTTCCCAGGTCACCAGCCCGTTCTTGACGTAGATTTTCCAGCTACAGGAGCCGGTACAGTTTACGCCATGGGTGGATCGCACAATTTTATCGTACTGCCATCGCTGGCGATAGCTGTCTTCCCAGTCGCGGTTGGTGTGCATCACCTGACCGTGTCCATCGGCGAAGGTGTCGCCTTTGAGTTTGAAATAACGAAAGCGATCCAACAATTTACTCATGACATTTCTCCTGACGGGGCGACGCACCACCCCGGGGTTACACTGCTCACAAAATATTGAATATCGTTATGATTTGACGTGCTTTTGCCGACGGCCATACACCAGCCAGGTGACGAACACGCAGACGATGTAGAACACCAGGAAGACCTTCATCGCCCCCACCGGTGAGCCGGTTAACGCCAGCGAGGTGCCAAAGGCTTTGGGAATGAAGAAGCCGCCCACGGCACCAATGGCCGAGATAAAGCCCAGCGCGGCCGCGGTGTCGGTAACTGCCTCTTTCTGCGCCTGTTCTTCCGTGCCGCCGCGCAGTTTCACTCTATAGACGGTGATTTGCCGGAAGATGACAGCGATCATCTGGAAGGTCGAGCCGCTGCCGAGCCCGGCGGTAAGGAACAGCCCCATAAACACCAGATAGAAGGCGGTAAAGCTGCCAGAACCGGAGCCTGGAAGGGTAAGGAAGAGCAGGGCGGTAAACACTGCCATAAAGATGAAGTTCACCAGCGTGACGCGCACGCCGCCGAGCTTGTCGGAGATCACCCCGCCAGCGGAGCGGGCCAGCGCGCCAATCAGCGGGCCGAAGAAGGCCAGATGCAGGATGTTAACGTCCGGGAACTGGGTTTTCGACAGCATGGCGAAGCCCGCGGAAAAGCCGATAAACGAGCCGAACGTCGCCAGATAGAGCAGGCTCAACAGCCACAGATGAAGGCGCTTGAGCACCGGCAGCTGGCTGGCGATGGTTGCTTTTGAACTGGCGATATCGTTCATGCCAAAAAAGGCAGCAACGGTTGCCAGCAGCAGCAGCGGGGCCCAGATCCAGGCGGCGTTCGCCAGAAACAGGGACGAGCCATCCTCCTGCGGCACGCCATGTACCCCGAGAAAGGTAAACATCGGCAGGAAGATCACCACCGGGGCCACCATCTGCATCACGCTGACGCCGAGGTTGCCCAGCCCGCCGTTAATACCCAGCGCGCTGCCCTGTTTCGATTTGGGGAAGAAAAAGCTGATGTTGCCCATGCTGGAGGCGAAGTTGGCGCCGGCAAAGCCGCACAGCAGGGCGATAATAATAAATACCGAATAGGGGGTAGCAGTATTTTGCACCGCAATACCCAGCCAGACGCAGGGAATAATCAGAATGACGGTACTTAATACCGTCCAGTAACGGCCACCGAATATAGGCACCATAAAGGAGTAGGGAACCCGTAATATTGCGCCGGAGAGAGACGGCAGGGCGGTTAACATAAAGAGCTGGTCGGTGGTGAAATTAAAACCGACCTTATTCAGATTGACCGCCACCGCGCTAAATAACATCCAGACGCAGAATGCCAGTAGCAAACAGGCCACGGAGATAACCAAATTTCGTCGCGCAATCGGCTTGCCTTTATTTTCCCAAAAAGCAGGATTTTCCGGTTTCCAGTTACTTAAAAGATAATGATTATTCTTCTCAGTTTGTTGCGACATATTATCCTCTTGCTTATCCGAACGGCAGAAAGAGAAGTACAATCAGACAGAAGTCTGAAATTTTGATGAAGGTTGTAGGAAGTTTTTGGGAGTCTTCTGAAAAGAATAGATAAAAAAAAGCGAGCTACTGCCCTGGGAGGGGAGAAGTGGGCTCGCTTAATGTGTTACAAATCGTAACAGTTAAACGAAATTAATCATTAATAGAGTTCGAGGGTGATTAATTTTTCCAGATGCTGATTAAATGCGGTCTCATCCATCTCCGGCATGGATAACACGTAAAAGCTGTCCAGGCCGCAAACCAGGCCTATTAAGCGCCAGGCAATATTTTCGGGCCGATCTTTTAACGTAAAGGCTTGCGCTTCTGCCCCGGCGCGAATAATCGCCACCGTCTCCTGATGCCACATCTCCATAGTTAATACGTAAGCGCCTTTTATTTCCTCGTCCCGGGTGGCTAACAGCTGCGCCTCGCGCCACAGGCGAATATAGGGCTCAAAACTGCGATCGTCGCTGCCGAGCATGGAATGCAGGCGTTCGCGCCAGCTGGCGTTTTCTGCCACCACGTCGGCATCCAGCAGGGTGCGGATCAGGCGGATAAAAGCCTGCGCCTTAAGTTCGCCTGCGGAGGAAAAGTGGTGGTGGACCTGGCCGGTCGCCACCTCTGCCTCGGTCGCGATCCGCCTGACGGTCATCGCCGTAAAGCCTTCGCTCAGCGCCACGCGCATGGCCGCCTGCAGGATCGCTTCCCGCCGTTCATCTTTGCTCAGATAGCTCATTTTTTTCACTCTCAACTGGGGGATCACGAGTGTAACAAAAAGCTGGACATGCGTTCAACTTTCCGTAGGATCGCAATCTGGACATGTGTCCAGTTTTGGTCAAATAAGGAAAATTATGATTCGTCAGTGGGTAGCGTTAGTGATTATTGTGCTCGTTTATATCCCGGTCGCAATTGACGCCACGGTGCTGCACGTTGCCGCGCCGACGCTGAGTATGACCCTGGATGCCAGCGGCAATGAACTGCTGTGGATCATTGATATCTACTCGCTGGTGATGGCCGGGATGGTGCTGCCGATGGGGGCGCTCGGGGATCGTATCGGTTTTAAACGCCTGCTGATCCTGGGCAGTAGCCTGTTCGGCCTCTCGTCGCTGGCGGCGGCGTTTGCGCCCTCCGCCGGGTGGTTGATTGCGGCGCGGGCGCTGCTGGCCATCGGGGCGGCGATGATCATTCCCGCCACCCTCGCCGGGATCCGCACGCTCTTTGCCGATGCGCGCCAGCGCAATATTGCCCTCGGCGTCTGGGCGGCGGTGGGATCTGGCGGGGCGGCCTTCGGCCCGCTGATTGGCGGCATATTACTGGCGCACTTCTACTGGGGCGCGGTGTTTTTAATCAACGTTCCCATCGTGCTGCTGGTGGTCTCCCTGGCGGCGCGTTTTGTGCCCGCCCAGCAGGGCCGACCCGAGCAGCCGCTTAACATCACCCATGCCCTGATGCTGATTGTGGCGATTTTGCTGCTGGTCTACAGCGCCAAAACCGCGCTTAAAGGGGCGATATCGCCGTGGTTGGTGGCGGGGACACTGCTGACCGGGGCAATGATGCTATTGGCATTTATCCGCATTCAGCTTCGCGCCCGCACGCCGATGATCGACCTGCGGCTGTTCGGCCATCGAATTATTTTAAGCGGGGTGGTGATGGCGATGACGGCGATGATCGCCCTGGTGGGCTTTGAGCTGCTGATGGCCCAGGAGCTGCAGTTTGTCCACGGCTTCACCCCCTTTGACGCGGGCATGTTTATGCTGCCGGTAATGGTCGCCAGTGGATTCAGCGGGCCGATCGCCGGGGTGCTGGTCGGGCGTCTGGGGCTGCGGATCGTGGCGACCGGCGGCATGGGCCTGAGTGCGCTCAGCTTCATTGGCCTGTCGATGCTCGACTTCAGCACCCAGCAGTGGCAGGCCTGGAGCCTGATGGTGCTGTTGGGGTTTAGCGCCGCCAGCGCGCTGCTGGCCTCGACCTCGGCCATTATGGCCGCCGCGCCAAAAGAGAAAGCCGCCGCTGCCGGGGCGATTGAAACCATGTCCTATGAGCTGGGGGCCGGGCTGGGGATCGCGATCTTTGGCCTGCTCCTGACCCGCAGCTTCTCGGCGTCTATTGAATTGCCCCAGGGGCTGAATGCCAGCCTGGCGGATCACGCGTCCTCCTCCATCGGCGAGGCGGTGAAGGTCGCGCAAGATCTGCCGCCAGCCCTTGCTGAATCGGTGATTGAGGCAGCGAAAACAGCCTTTATCACCTCGCACAGCGTGGCGCTGGGCAGCGCAGGCGGGATGCTGCTGCTGCTGGCCGTCGGGATCTGGTTTAGCCTGGCGAAGGTACCGCGCGACGGGGGCTAAGCCCCTTCGGGCCGGGGGGAGGTGAGCCGGTAAACCAGCTCCACCTTCACCCACTCCACCTGCGAAGGCTGGTGCGGGTTTTGCGCCCGCGCCAGCAGCCGCGTCAGGGCGCGGCGCGCGATCCCGGCGACATCCTGATGCAGCGTAGTCAGTTGATAGCTTAACTGACCGCTTTGCGGCGTGTTATCGAAGCCAATCAGATGAAAATCGTGCGGGGCCGATTTGCCCCGCTGGCGCATCCCATCCAGAAACCCGCAGGCCAGCTGCGCATTGGCGCAGAAAATTCCCTCCGGCAGCTCGGCCTGATAATCCAGGGCTGTGGCCAGCCCGCCATCGTAACCCTCCGTCGGGGCGGCGAGCCAGCTGAGCTGGCGCAGGGTGTCGACCCCCAGCTGTTGCAGCGCATGGACAAATGCCTCGCCCCGCATCATGCCCGCCCAGGTGGAGGCCGGGTGATTAAGCCAGCCGAAGCGACGGCACCCGGAGTGCCAGAGCTGTTCGGCAGCCAGCTGTGCGCCGCGCTGGTTATCCGAGCAGATAAAATCCACCCACGGCATGTCGGGAGGGCGGTTGATACCGACCACCGGGATCTGCTGGCTGACGCACTCATTCACGATAGCTTCCGGCGGCCTGCCTGAGGTGACTATCACCCCGGAGACGCGAAACTGGGTGAAGCGTCGCAGAGTGTTTACCAGATCCTCCTCGCCGGTGATCTCGCTCACCAGAGCCTGGTAGCCGCGCCGCTGGATCTCATGCAGTAATCCCTCCAGCAGGCTGCTGCGAAAGGGATCGCCAATGCGGGCGACGATCACCCCAATCAGCTGGCTACGCTGGCGGTTCAATCCCTGGGCGAGAAAATTCACCTGATAGCCGAGCTCCCGGGCGGCTTGTAATACCTTTTCCCGGGTGGCGGGGGAGATGCTGCCGTTGCTGCTCAGGGCGCGGGAGACCACGGCGCGGGAAACGCCCGCTCTTCTCGCCACATCCTCGGCGGTCACCGCCTGCTTGCGAGGGGCGTCGCTCACAGCGTTTCTCCCCGGCGAAGGGGCAGCTCGAAGGTCATGCCCTCTTCGCTGACGAACAGACCAGGGTGGGGCTGACAGGCCTGCGCCAGGATGGGGCGGGCGCTGTCGTGGCAATGATAGAGGCCCAGCGCAGGCAGTTTGAGCCGGGTAAAGAGCGCCAGGCAGTCGGGGAAATCGCCATGCGAGGCATCGCAGGGCAGCGCTGTTGCCGAGGCGCACTCCTGAAAGGCCAGATCGGCTCCCGCCATCAGGGCAATACTTTCCGGGGTCGGGCGGCCATCGCCGCTGTAAAACAGGGTGGCGCCCGGCGCCTCAATCCGCAGGGCAAGGTTCGGGATTTCGTGATGGGTAAAGGCGGTCCGCAGGAGCCAGTTCCGCCAGCGCCACTTCGGCGTGCTGTCGCGCCAGTCGATAGCAAAGCAGAGCCCGGTATCCGGCCAGTTCGCGAGGTTTGCCAGCTCAAGCAGTGCCGGGCGGTGGGCAGGCTGGGACCAGATAATCAGCGGTTTCGTTCGCTGAAAACTTTTCCAGTGGTTAAGGAGCGCCGTCAGCCCGGTGCAGTGATCCGGATGGATATGGGTGAAAAAGAGGGCATCAATGTCGTTTACGTCCAGTCCCCGTTGCCATAAGGCGCGGGGAATGGTTGGCCCGCAATCAATCAGCAGCTGATAGCCCGCGTTATCGATGACCCGGATTGCCGACGTATTATTCAGCAGGGAGAAAGCACTGCCGCAACCCAGAATATCTATTTTCATTTCGCCTCACCAAAATTTTTGCGGACTTAATCAAATTGTCACAAACAGACGACACAGTAGGCGCACATAATGGCGCTGGAACGTTGCGTTTTTTTTACAAAGAAATGAACACGTGTTCATCGGCGACGTGAAAGAATTAAGGGATCGTGCGTGAGTTATTTGCAAATAGATAAACTGAAAGTTGCCTACGGGAATAATATTGTCCTTCACGATATCCATCTGGCGGTCGGTAAGGGCGAGATGATCGCGCTTCTCGGCCCCTCTGGCTGCGGAAAGACGACACTGCTCAATGCGTTATGCGGTTTTTTACCCGTGCACTCCGGTACCGTGGCGATTAATGGCCGGGATATCACCCATAGCTCCCCGGAACAGCGAAATATTACCATGGTGTTTCAGAGTTATGCCTTGTGGCCGCATTTGACGGTCGCGCAAAATATCGGTTACGGATTAAAAGTCCGTCGCGTTAAAAAAGAGGAAATAACCCGTCGGGTGCAGGCGCTATTAAAAATAATTAACCTCGAAGGTTATGCGGAAATAAAGGTAACGGCCCTTTCTGGCGGTCAGCGTCAGCGGGTTGCCCTGGCCCGGGCGCTGGCAATTGAACCCGATGTGCTGGTGCTCGATGAGCCCCTGTCGAACCTGGATGCCAAAGTGCGCCTCAATGTGCGCCATGAGATCAAAGCGCTACAAAAGAGACTCGGCTTCACCTCGCTGATCGTCACTCACGACCAGCAGGAAGCGCTGGTGATGGCCGACAGAATTGCCGTGCTCAATAACGGTCGCATCGAACAGATCGGCACCCCGGAGGCAATTTACCACCGCCCGGCAACGCCTTTTGTCGCCGATTTTATGGGGGCGGATAACTGCATCACACCTGATGAGGGGCAGGGGAGAACGCTCTATTTTCGCAGCGCCGATATCGCCATGCATGCCGCACTGCCGTCCGCGCCGGGAGGATTAACCCTCGAAGGGATTGTTGAGGAGAGTGCCTTCTTAGGTCATCACTACCGGCACAGCGTGCGCTGTGGTGGAAAGATCTTACTCGCAGACTCAGCAACATGCTGGCCTGACCGTTCGCCAGTGGTGCTGCATGTGCCTGATGCTGCGCTCCATGCCTTTGAACCTGCTTTGTAATGCCAACCGACACACACTTTTCTGGGGATCAATCATGTCCGTAAAAACAAAAATGGCTATCACTACCGCACTTTATCTGGGCTGCCTGCACGCTGCGCATGCCGAAACGGTACTTAACGTTGCCACCGCCGGGGACCAGAATATGGTGGATTACGTCAAAACCTGGCTGGGGCCGAAATTTGAAGCCACCCATCCGGGAGTAAAAGTGCAGGTGGTCGGCACCGGGCCCGGCGATGCCGGATCAAATAAGATCGTTGAAAAGCTGACGGCGCAGGCGCAGAGCAGCGCGAAAAGCTGGGATATAGATGTGGCGGTGGTCCATCAGGCCGCAGGCGGCCAGCTGGTAGAGAAAGGGCTGCTTGAGAATTACCGCCAGGCGGTGAAAACCGGCACCATGACCACCGCAGAGAACGCTAAAAACGCCCTGGGGGTCAACGTTGACGGCTACGTGATGCCTATGTTCCTGAGCCAGACGGCGATGGCTTACAACAGCGATCTCATCACCACTCCGCCGAAATCTTATGACGAGCTGGTGCAGTGGTCGGAAAAAAATCCCAAAGCCTTCGGCTATAACGGCATCAAAAACGGTATGTCAGGCGTGAGCTTTGTGGTGGGCTGGATCTACGCCTATGGCACGCCAGCCGAGCGCCTTACCGCGCTGCCGTATGATAAAGGGGTTGAAAAAGAGTGGGGCCCGGCCTGGACGAAGCTGAAAGCATTTAATAAAAACGTCACCTTTACCCCGGGCAATGCCGGGACGCTGGATATGCTCAGCCGGGGCGAAATCGCTATGGGGCCGGTATGGGTGGATATGTTCTACAGCTGGAAAGATCAGGGCAAGCTGCCGCCGTCCATCAAGCTTACCTTAATCGCACCCGGTATGCCGGGGCAGCCAATGTATTACGTCATCCCGGCCAAAGCCACCCAGGCAAAACTGGCGCAGGAGTTTATCGAGCTGGCGACCAGCCCGGAGATTCAGGCGGAGGGGATCGTGAAGCAATTTAACTGGTACCCGGGCATCGACGCGAAATATGTGAAGGGGGCGCTGGATGATGCGACGTGGCAGAAGCTGTTCGCGGAAATTTCGCCAGAAACCTTAGCGGAGAACGGCAAAAGTTTCCCTCTCAAACCCTACTTTGACGCTATCAAAGAAGGTTATGAGAGCCAGGTTTCGAACTGAGGGTATGGCGTGCCTGGCAGAATATTGCCAGGCACCTTTAGCGGTGATTATTCATGCGACAGACATTTAACGCTTTCCTGCTGGTTCTTCCGGCGACGCTGATGATTGGCATCTTCTTTCTCTGGCCGCTGGGCTATTCGCTTATTTCGGCTTTTACCCATGAAACAGGTTTGACGCTGGCGCACTTTGAAAAAGTGTTTAGCCTCTATTCGATCGATATTCTCTTTACCCTGATCATTGTGCTGGTTTCACTGGCGATCCTGGCGCTGCTCTCCATCATTATTTCCGCCGTGATTGTGCTCTCGCCCTGTCGTCGTCTCGTTAAAGCGCTGGCCTTTTTATACCGCCTGCCGCTGTTTATCCCATTCATCGTTGCCGCGCAGATGATGCGGACCTTCCTGGCAAAAAACGGCCTGATGAACAATTCCCTGGTTGCCCTCGGCGTAATGACGCCGATGGAGACCACCTCGCTGCTGGGCTGGAGCGGGATCATTATTACCTTTGTCTGGAAACAGATGGCCTTTACCACGCTGCTGATTAGCGGCGCCATGGCGGCGGTGGAGTCTACCCATATTCTGGCGGCGAAAAACCTCGGTGCCTCCCGGGTGCGTATCCTGTTCGACATTATTTTGCCCCAGGTGTTGCCGACCATTGGCATCGCGATGGTGTTATCGACGGTCACCATGATGTCGGTGTTGTCAGTTCCTCTGATGATCGGCACTGGCGCCCCAACAATGATGACCGTTGATATGGCATTTCGCGTCAACTCGTATGGCGACTATCCGGTTGCCAATGCGATGGGGGTCATCTCGTACCTGATGTGCGCCGCGATGTCCTGGTTCTATCTGCGCCACAGCCTGAATGCAAAAGGAAACCCCTGATGAACACGCTGTTTAATAGAGTTCGCGGTAGCTTTATTCTGCAAACCCTGCTGCTTACCTTTCTGGTGCTGGCGCTGTTTGGCCCGCTGCTGAACCTGCTGATCTGGACGGTGGCGGAGAGCTGGTTTTTCCCGCACACCTTGCCCAGTCAGTGGGGGCTGAAGTACTGGGGGCAGGTTTTTAGCCCTTACAGTGACGTCTCCGGTTCGTTGTCCATCAGCGTCCTGATAGCCCTTCTGTCGGTGGTGGTGTGTCTGCTGATTTCAATCCCGGCAGGGTACGCACTTTCGCACCGGTCCATGCCGTGCCGCGCCTTCTTTATGCTGCTGTTTTTGATCCCGCAGGCTTTCCCGAACCTGACGGTCTATATGAACGTGGCGCGGCTGTTCTACCAGTGGGGGTTGAACGGGACGATTGCCGGGGTAGTGCTGGTGCACAGCGTGCACGGGCTGATGTACTCCATCTGGATAAGCGTCGCGGCGTTCTCGGCGCTCGATCCGCTGCTGGCGCGGGCGTCACGCAATCTGGGCGCCGGGTCGGTCTACACCTTTTTCCATATCATCCTGCCGCAGGCCGCCCCCGGGTTGATTGCCGCCAGTATCTTTGTCTTTCTTGAGTCGCTGGATGAGTTTACCGCCACGTTCTTTGTCGGCGCGCCGGAGATCAACACGCTGCCAATACTGCTCTATACCGCCAGCATGTCGGGAAATTATCAGATGTCCTCCATTACGGCGCTGATTCTGCTGGTGCCGTCGGTGATCTTTATGTTGGTGATCCATAAATTTATGCGCCCGGAGATGCTGTCGAAGCTGGGGAAATAACCGCAATTAGTTACAACATACTGTAAGCGTTTTCGATTAATGGTTCCCCGGCCGTTGGCCGGGGAAAGTGCCTGTTTATGACTCCTGCGCCGCACTCAACACGCTATGCAGCAACACATTGGCCCCTTTTTCTGACCATTCCGGATGAATCTTTTCCGCTTCGTTATGGCTAATGCCCTTCACGCAGGGGATAAAGATCATGCTGGCAGGCGCGATTTTGCTGACGTAACAGGTATCGTGCCCGGCGCCGGATACCATCGATTTTGATGAATAGCCCAGCGCGGCCACAGCCTGTTCCGTTCGGACAAGACAGGTTTCATCAAAGGCGACAGGTGCATAGTCGAAGATGCGCTCGACGCTGGCGCTCACGCCACGCGCCGAAAGACCTGCAGCCGCCTGATGCAGCGCGGTTTCCATCGCCTCCAGCGCCTCGCTGAGCGGATGGCGGAATTCTACGCTGCACACCACCCGGGACGGGACCACGTTACGTGAATTCGGGGTTACGTTCACCATGCCGATGGTGGCACGCCCGTCCGGGGCATGTTGATAACCGATCGCCTCCACCTTCAGCGCCAGCTCCGCAAAAGCGGTCAACGCATCGCGGCGGCTGTGCATTGGCGTGGTGCCCGCATGTGCGGCAAACCCGTCGAGGGTAAGGGTAAACCAGCGCTGACCCATCGCCGCACGCACCAGGCCGATATCGATGGCTTCGTCTTCCAGAATAGGCCCCTGTTCGATATGCAGCTCATAGCAGGCGTGGATCGGGAAGGCGCGGGCAGGGCGGGGGCCACGATAGCCGATGGCCTCAAGGGCGTCGCGAACGGTGATCTGTTTGCTGTCCATCCTGGCGTAAGCAAAGGCTTCGGAAAGTTGACCGGCCCAGACCCCGGAGGCGAGCATCGCCGGGGCAAAGCGCGCGCCTTCTTCGTTGGTCCAGTTCACCAGCACGATATCGCGCTCGGTTTCTACCTGACGATCGTTCAGGGTGCGCAGCAGCTCCAGCCCGGCCAACACGCCGTAGATCCCGTCATAGTTGCCGCCGAGCGGCTGGGAATCCACGTGGGAACCAGTCATCACCGGGGGAAGCGCCGGGTTTTTACCGGCGCGGCGGATAAACATGTTGCCCATGCTGTCCACTTCGCAGCTAAAACCGGCCTCCAGTGCCCACTCGCGCAGCAGGTTGCGGGCAATACGGTCTTCCTCGCTTAGCGCCAGGCGGGTCACCCCGCCGGCGGGGGTGCCGCCGATCTGCGCCATCGTCTCGAGCGTAGACCACAAACGGTCTGCATTAACGCGGATCATGCTTTGTCCTTCGTGCTGCGGTAGCGGAAGTCGCAGCATGCGCCGCCCTGCATAATGGTGGTGGTGCGGGTCAGCTCCACGTCCGGCGCGTAGCCGACGATGAATTTCTCATCCCGGGCGCACGACAGCAGATGGCCGATCTCGCCGAGGCCCATCTCGTGATACATCTCGGCATAGCGGCAGCGGGTCACGTTGTAGTTGTACTGCTGGTCGTCGGCGTCGATCACCTTCACGTCGAGAGCGTTATCCTTCTCCCACAGATACTGCAGAGCAATAAAGCTCTTCACGTCCGCGCCGTTTGGCTCCTTGCGGGCAAATTCTTTGCCCGCATTAATGGCGGCCTGCTCAATGGCCTCGCCAATCACCGCCTGGGCGCGGGACTTGCCGATCTCACGCACCAGGATTTCATAAATTGGTTTAATAATTTCTGCTTCAATTTTGCGGCGGGCAAGAATGCCCAGCTCATTATTATCACTCATCACATTGCCTCACTGCGTTACTTAGCTTTTGCGCCGCCGAGCACGGTCTGCGGCTGCCATTTGCCATCGACCACTTTATAGACGGTGAAGGACGGGGCCTTCAGGTTGCCCTGATCGTCAAAGGCGATCTGCCCGGTGACGCCGGAGTAGCTGATGGCGCGCAGGGCAGGCAGGTACTCTGCCGGATCAACCGAGTCGGCTTTTTCCATCGCGGCAACCAGTACGCGGGTGGCGTCATAGGCGAACGGGGCATGAAGTTCAATATGGGTGTGGTAGCGGGACTGGTATGCCTGCTCGAAGGTCTTGCCGCCCGGCATCTGATCCACCGGCAGGCCCGGCTCCAGCGCGACAACGCCTTCACCCTCTTTCTGCGCCAGCTGCAGGAAGGTCTGGCTGACAAAGCCGCCAGCGCCCATCAGGGTCGTCTTCATACCCAGCTGTTTGATACGACGTGCCAGCGGTGCCGCCTGGCTGTCCACGCCGCCGAAGAAGATCAGATCGGCGTTCTTACTGCGAATGGCGGTCAGTACGGCGCTAAAGTCGACGGTTTTGTCGTCAACGTACTGGCGGTCAACAATCTTCACGCCCTGGGCTTCCAGCGATTTAATAAACTCATCCGCCAGGCCCTGACCAAAGGCGGTACGATCGTCGATGACCGCGATGCGTTTGGCTTTAAGGGTATTTACCGCGTACTGTCCGGCAAACTGGCCGCCGTCATCGTCGTGGCCCATCACGCGGAAGCTGGTGTCGAACCCCTGTCTGGTATAGGCATGACCGGTAGCAACGGGGGCCACCTGAGCGATACCGGCATCGTGATAGACGCGGGCCGCCGGGATGCTGGTGCCGGTGTTCCAGTGGCCGACTACGCCTGCCACGCCGGTATCCACCAGACGCTGAGCCACAGCCACGGCGGTGCGCGGATCCGACTGGTCATCTTCCGACTGCAGCTTAAAAGTCACCGCCTTGCCGCCGATGGTCGGGTGCTGTTTGTTGATATCGTCAATCGCCAGCTGCGCGCCATTCTCCAGATCTTTACCGATACGGGCAGACGGGCCGGTCAGCGGACCCGCCAGGCCGATCACCACGGTTTCGCTGTCGGCGGCCCAGGCGCCGGTAGAGGCAAATCCGCTGAGCACAATGGCCGCGCTGAGCGCGCTGATTTTAATGGTTTTCATTATTTTTCCCTGATATTGGTTGGTGTGTTAAGCGGGCATTTCGCCCAAATAAATCTGTGCAATCTGGTCGTCGTCGAGCATCGCCCTGGACTCGCCGTGATGAACGATGCTGCCGCTGTCCATCACCCAGGCCTGATCGGTCACCTCCAGCGCCAGCCGGGCGTTTTGCTCGATCAGCAACAACGCCACGCCGCGCTCGCGCAGTCCGGCGATGACGGCGAAAATGTTCTCGACCATTTTGGGCGCCAGGCCCATCGAGGGTTCGTCGAGGATCAGCAGGCGCGGGCGGCTGAGCAGGGCGCGGTTCAGGGCTAAGAGCTGCTGTTCCCCGCCTGAGAGCAGTCCGGCCAGCTGGTGCTGGCGTTCGCCCAGACGCGGGAAACGTTCGAAAATCGCGTTCATCTCCTGCCGGACGGTGACAGTGTCACGGCGGAGCCAGGCGCCCATCTGCAGGTTTTCCAGCACCGTCATACGGGCGAAGATGCCCCGGCCTTCCGGGACCATCACCAGCCCGTCGCGCAGCAGCGCTTCGGCTTTCTGTTTGCGGATCGGTTTGCCATTAAATTCGATGTTACCGCCAAAACGCTCCAGTCCGGTGATGGCCCGCACGGTGGAACTTTTGCCTGCGCCGTTAGCCCCAATGAGCGTGGCCTGTTCGCCTTCACCCAGGCTAAAGGAGACATCCCGTACTGCCTGGATACCACCGTAATGCACGTCCAGACGTTCCACTTTCAGTAATTCAGACATGGGCATTGCCTCCAAGCCAGGCGGCGATCACCGCCGGGTCGCGACGCACGCTGTCAGGGGTACCGCTGGCCAGCGTTTTGCCGTAATCCAGCACCGTGAGCCGATCGCAAATCCCCATCACCAGCTTGACGTCGTGTTCAATCATTAGCAGGGTTTTGCCGTCGTCACGAATACGGGTCAGCAGCTCACCCAGCGCCACTTTTTCCGCCGCGTTCATCCCGGCGGCGGGTTCATCCAGCGCCAGCAGCAGCGGATCGGTCGCCAGCGCGCGAGCTATCTCCAGCCGCCGCTGATGGCCGTAAGCCAGATCGCAGGCGCGGTAGTGGGCAAACTTCGCAATGCCGGTGTAGGCCAGCCAGTGCCAGGCCTGCTCGAGGGTCTGAGCTTCTTCTGCCCGGGCGCGTTTGTGACGGCTCAACGCCGCCCAGAGTCCGTTGTGGGTGCGCACGTGGCGACCCACCATCACGTTCTCCAGCACCGACATCTCGTTAAACAGACGCACGTTCTGGAAGGTACGGGCGATGCCCGCGGCAGTTACCTTTTCGATCTGGTTCGGGAAGTAGGGCTTATCGGCAATGGCGAACTCACCGCTGTCAGCGGGATACAGGCCGGTGATGAGGTTAAAGCAGGTGGTTTTTCCCGCGCCGTTGGGGCCAATCAGGCCGTAGATCTCGCCCTTATTAATCGACAGCGAGACGTTATCCACGGCGGTAAGGCCGCCAAAGCGTTTGGACATATTGCGCACGGTTAACAGGCTCATGCTTTTACCTCCTTGTGGCGCTTCGGCCAGATGCCCGACGGGCGAACAAGCATCACCAGCACCAGCGCCAGGCCGTAAAACAGCTGACGCAGGATCTCCGGATCAATCAGTACCGAACCAAACAGCGCCTGCTGCACCGGGGCCGCCTGGCTGCGCAGCAGCTCCGGCAGGGCGGTGAGCAGTACCGCGCCGAGGATCACCCCCGGGATATGGCCCATCCCACCCAGCACCACCATCGCCAGTACGGCTATGGACTCCTGCAGGGTGAAGGATTCCGGCGAGACAAAGCCCTGGAAGGCGCCGAACAGCGCTCCGGCCACACCGCCAAAGGAGGCACCCATGGCAAAGGCCAGCAGCTTAAAGTTGCGCACGTTGATACCCATTGCCCGGGCGACATCTTCGTCTTCACGGATAGCGTGCCACGCCCGGCCAATACGTGAGTGTTGCAGGCGAAGGCAGACAAAAATGATCCCGACAATCACCAGCATCAGCAGGTAGTACCAGAGCCACAGGGCGGGCACTTTGACGCCGAACCAGTGGTAAACGCCGCTGAACTTCAGGCCGAACAGGTTGAGGGTGTCAACGCCGGTAATGCCTTTTGCGCCGTTGGTGATGTTCACCGGGCGGTCGAGGTTACGCATCAGAATGCGGATGATCTCCCCGAAGCCGAGGGTCACAATCGCCAGGTAATCCCCGCGCAGCTTCAGCGTCGGGGCACCCAGCAGAATGCCGCATACCGCCGCGACCAGCGCTGCAATCGGGATAATCAGCAGGTACGAGGTGTGCAGCCCGTGCGGGAACCAGAGGTTCAGGATCGGGAACACGTCTGCGAGATGCGGTGACGCCATAAGCGCCGCCAGATAGGCGCCAACGGCATAGAAGGCGATAAAGCCCATATCCAGCAGGCCGGTGTAGCCGACAACGATATTCAGCCCCAGCGCCAGCATGATGTAGAGCAGGGCGAAGTCGATCACCCGCACCCAGTAGTTGCCGCCCAGCTGGGTAGCCACAACCGGCGCAAGCAGGAGGGCAAGCACGAAGAGGGTCATGCCGGACCAGAATTTACCGCTGGCCGCCGGGGTTTTGATTTCAATGGCAGTCATGATTTCTCCTTACGCCCTGTGCGCCACGCGCTCGCCCAACAGACCAGCCGGACGGAAGACCAGCACCAGAATCAGAACGATAAAGGCGAATACGTCCTGGTAGTTACTGCCGAACACGCCGTGAGTCAGTTCGCCGAGATAACCGGCGCCCAGCGCTTCGATAATCCCGAGCAGGATCCCGCCAATCATCGCCCCGCGAATGTTGCCGATGCCGCCGAGCACCGCCGCGGTAAAGGCTTTAATGCCGGGCAGGAAGCCCATCGAGAAGCTGGCGTTGCCGTAATTGCTGGCCATCATCACCCCGGCGAGTGCGGCAAAAACGCCGCCGATGGCAAAGGTCAGAGTGATGATGGCGTTCGGATTAACGCCCATCAGGGTGGCGACGCGTGGGTTTTCAGCCACCGCCCGCATACCCCGGCCAAGGCGGGTATACTCCACCAGCAGCCACAGGCCGGTCATGACGATCAGTGCCAGCGCCACGGTGACGATGCCGGTGACCGTGACAATCGCCGGGGGATGCGCCTCGCTGCCCGCCGTGATAGCAATCGGGTCCATCGGCAGGATCTGCGGGAACATCAGCGGATTACGCGACCAGATAATCATCGCCACGGTTTGCAGCAGCACCGATACGCCAATCCCGGAGATCAGCGGTGCCAGCCGCGGCGCATTTCGCAGGCGGCGGTAGGCAAAGCGCTCAACGGACATCGCCAGCAGGGCGCAGACCGTCATGGCGATCAGCAGCGCAAAGCCGAGCTGTAACAGCTGCGGCATGGCGGGGAAATAGCCAGTCAGGAGATTCAGCGCCGACAGAGTGGTCAGCGCGCCGACCATCAAAATATCGCCATGGGCGAAGTTAATAATGCGCAAAATGCCATACACCATGGTATAGCCCAGCGCGATCAGCGCGTAGATGCTGCCCAGCATCACGCCGTTGATCAGTTGTTGTATGAGTGTGTCCAACGTTGTTACCCGACAAATTGCTCTTTTCAGCGGCTAACATCTAATAATTGAATTAAATTGTGAAATACACATATATTCTTTCTTATGATTTTTGGAGCTTGCTTTATCTGATTGATTTTAATGATGATGATAAATGGCTGATTAACCGGATTATCCATAACAGATCAATATATGAATAAAACAGAACAATCCCTGGCGTTGTCGGCCTTTGCCGAGAGCCGACTGGCGAACGATCCGCCGCTGCGGGCGGTGCGGGCCTTCGAGGCGATAGCGCGGCTGGGAAGCGTGACGCAGGCGGCTCAGGAGCTGGACATATCGCCCTCGGCGGTGAGTCACCAGCTGAAAGTGCTGGAAGGATACTTACAGATGCCGCTCACCGAGCGTCATGGGCGCGGGCTGATCCTGAGCCAGCAGGGGCGGGATTATTACCGTTCCATCCGCGCGGCCTTTAACGTGCTGCGCCAGGCCACCGGGCATCTGCTGGAGCAGGTGCAGACCCGCCAGGTGACCATCAGCCTGATCCCGCTTTTCGGCATGGGGTGGTTTATCCCGCGTCTGCCCGGGTTTATGCGCGCTAACCCACAGACCGAGATCAACGTGGTCTACGCCAACCACCGCAACTACCTGAGTGACGCGTCGGATATGTCCATCCGCTTCGGCAACGGCCAGTGGGCGGGCTACCAGAGTGAAAAGCTGATCTCCGGGCAGATGGTGCCAGTCTGTAGCCGGGCATTTTTGCGCCTTCACGGGCATGTTGATACTCCCGAACAGCTATTACAGATGCCGCTGTTGCATGATGAAGAGCGCGCCACCTGGCAGCAGTGGTTTATCCAGCAGGGGGTGAAACGCCCGCTGCGGCGCAGTGGCCCGATGTTTGAAGACGGGCTGTTAACCCTGGCGGGCGTGCAGGCAGGGCTGGGCTGCGCGTTGATGCGCGAACCGTTGATTGCGCCCTATCTGGAGAGCGGTGAGCTGGTGAAGATCTTCGATCTCCCTATCGACGATGGCCGGGATTACTACCTGTGCGTGCGTCAGGATGGAGAGATGAGTCAGGACGGGAAGTTGTTGCAGAGCTGGTTGCGGCGGGCGGCTGGGCAGGAATAGTCTTCGCCGGGTGGCGGCTTCGCCTTACCCGGCCTACAAAACTCACTCCCTACGTGCCCGGGTGGCGTACCAGCACAATAGCGATCCGGCGCACACCATCATCGCTCCCTGCCAGAAGCTGAACGACAGCGGCGCATTCAGCAGCACCGCTGCCAGTGCCGCTGACAGTACCGGGGTGAAATAGGATGCTGCCGCCAGCAGCGTTACGTTGCCGTGCAAGATACCGATATTCCACGACGCGTAGCCAAACCCCAGCGCCACGCCGCACATCAAAAGTTTGATCACCACCGGCACGCTAAACACCATCTCCGGCTGCGGGCTGAAAGCATATTTCAGCCACAGGGTCAGGGCGGTGAGCAATACAAACAGGGTGATCCCGTTCTGGCCGTTGGCGTATTTACTGGTCACGGTGCAGTAGGCTGCCCAGATGAAAGCGCCAACGAACGCCAGGCCGTAACTTAGCGGGTTGGAGGTGATGTTACGGGCGATATCCGTTGGGTTCAGCCCATTTTCGCCGCCTAATACCCAGCTTACCCCCAGCAGGGCGATGATCAGGCCCGGGATCACCCATAGGGTGGTTTTCTGGCCGTTGAACAGGATGGCGAACAGAATGGTCAGGCTCGGCCAGAGATAATTCACCATCCCCACCTCAATCGCCTGGTGGCGAGTGGCGGCATAGCCTAACGAGAGGGCAAGACAGATTTCATAGCTGACAAACAGTACGCTGCCGGCAATGAGATAGCGGGGCGAGAAACGTCGCAGCCTGGGGAAACCCACCGTTACCAGACAGAGTAAACCGCTTAGCGTATAGATTGCCGCCGCGCCCCCAACCGGACCTAATCCCTCGCTAACGCCCCTAATCAGACCCACCATCGTGCTCCAGAGCACGATCGCGGCCAGACCGACCAGGGTGGCTTTTTTTCTCTCCATCGCATTTCCACCGGCTATCAATTTAAGGGGCAAATTTATAGCACTGTTTCAGTACCTTCCGCGAATTTATCTGTGCCGAAGTAACCCTTTAGCATTAGCAAAAGCCGCCAGCGCTGACTATTAAGAGGGCGAAGATCGGCGATATTGATTTGCCGCAAAAAAAACAGGGGCTTTGCTGTTAGTTTTCTGCCGGATTTCTCAATGATCTAACGAGGACAACGATGGACGTCAGTCGCAGACAGTTTTTTAAAATCTGCGCGGGCGGTATGGCCGGGACAACAGTAGCCGCTCTGGGGTTTGCCCCCAAAATGGCGCTGGCTCAGGCGCGCAACTATAAGTTGCTGCGCGCCAAAGAGATCCGCAACACCTGCACATACTGCTCCGTGGGATGCGGGCTATTGATGTATAGCCTGGGTGATGGCGCGAAGAACGCTAAAGCGTCGATTTATCATATTGAAGGCGATGCGGATCATCCGGTCAGCCGCGGGGCACTCTGCCCGAAAGGGGCAGGTCTGCTGGACTATGTTCACAGCGACAACCGTCTGCGTTACCCGGAATACCGCGCGCCGGGCTCCAATAAATGGCAGCGCATCTCCTGGGATGAGGCTTTCACCCGCATTGCAAAATTGATGAAAGCCGACCGCGACGCCAACTTCGTTGAGACGAACGAACAGGGTGTAACGGTCAACCGCTGGCTCTCCACCGGGATGCTCTGCGCCTCGGCGGCGAGCAATGAAACCGGCATGCTGACGCAAAAATTTGTGCGCTCACTCGGCATGCTGGCGGTAGACAACCAGGCGCGCGTCTGACACGGACCAACGGTAGCAAGTCTTGCTCCAACATTTGGTCGCGGTGCGATGACCAACCACTGGGTTGATATCAAAAACGCTAACGTCGTGGTGGTGATGGGCGGTAACGCCGCCGAAGCCCATCCGGTGGGTTTCCGCTGGGCGATGGAAGCGAAAAATAACAACGATGCGACGCTGATCGTCGTCGATCCGCGCTTTACGCGGACGGCATCGGTGGCCGATATCTATGCGCCGATCCGCTCCGGTACGGACATTACGTTCCTCTCCGGCGTGCTGCTGTACCTGATCGAAAACAACAAAATTAACGCCGAGTACGTTAAGCACTACACCAACGCTAATCTGCTGGTGCGGGAAGACTTTGCCTTTGAAGACGGGCTGTTCAGCGGCTATGACGCCGAAAAACGCCAGTACGACAAATCCTCCTGGAACTATCAGTTCGATGAAAACGGCTATGCGAAGCGCGATGAAACCCTGACCGATCCGCGCTGCGTGTGGAACCTGCTGAAGCAGCACGTCTCCCGCTATACGCCGGAGGTGGTGGAGAACATCTGCGGTACGCCGAAAGCGGACTTCCTGAAAGTGTGTGAAGTGCTGGCCTCCACCAGTGCCGCGGACAGAACCACCACATTCCTCTACGCGCTGGGCTGGACGCAGCATACCGTCGGGGCGCAGAACATCCGTACCATGGCGATGATCCAGCTGCTGCTCGGCAACATGGGCATGGCCGGAGGCGGCGTAAACGCATTACGCGGTCACTCTAACATTCAGGGGCTCACCGATCTGGGGCTGCTCTCCACCAGTCTGCCGGGTTATCTGACCCTGCCGTCGGAAAAACAGACCGATCTGCAAACCTATCTGACGGCGAACACCCCAAAAGCGACCCTGCCGGACCAGGTGAACTACTGGAGCAACTATCCGAAGTTCTTCGTCAGCCTGATGAAATCGTTCTACGGCGATGCGGCGCAGGAGGAGAACGACTGGGGCTTTAACTGGCTGCCAAAATGGGACCAGGCTTACGACGTCATCAAGTATTTCAACATGATGGCGAAGGGCGACGTCACGGGGTACATCTGCCAGGGCTTCAACCCGGTGGCGTCGTTCCCGGACAAAAACAAGATTGTCGCCAGCCTCAGCAAGCTGAAGTACATGGTGGTGATCGATCCGCTGGTGACCGAGACCTCTAACTTCTGGCAGAACCACGGCGAGATGAACGATGTGGATACCGCGTCGATTCAGACCGAGGTGTTCCGCCTGCCGTCTACCTGTTTTGCAGAAGAAGACGGCTCCATCGCCAACTCCGGGCGCTGGTTACAGTGGCACTGGAAGGGGCAGGATGCGCCGGGTGAAGCGCGTAACGACGGTGAAATTCTGGCCGGGATTTACCATCGCCTGCGTGAGATGTACCGCACCGAAGGCGGGAAGGGCGTTGAGCCGCTGCTGCGGATGAACTGGCACTACAAACAGCCGGATCACCCGGAATCGGAAGAGGTGGCGAAAGAGAACAACGGCGTTGCACTGGCGGATCTCTATGATGCCAATGGCGTGCTGATTGCGAAGAAAGGCCAGCTGCTGAGCAGCTTTGCTCATCTACGTGATGACGGCACCACGGCATCGTCGTGCTGGATCTATACCGGCAGCTGGACCGAGCAGGGCAACCAGATGGCTAACCGCGATAACGCCGATCCGTCGGGCCTTGGCAATACGCTGGGCTGGGCCTGGGCGTGGCCGCTTAACCGTCGCGTGCTCTATAACCGCGCCTCGGCGGACATTAACGGCAAGCCGTGGGATCCAAAACGGATGCTGATCCAGTGGAACGGCACGAAGTGGACCGGGAACGATATTCCGGACTTCAACACCGCCGCGCCGGGCAGCAACACCGGGCCGTTTATCATGCAGCCGGAGGGGCTGGGACGTCTGTTTGCCATCGACAAGCTGGCGGAAGGGCCATTCCCGGAACACTACGAACCGATGGAAACGCCGCTCGGCACCAACCCGCTGCACCCGAACGTGGTCTCCAGTCCGGTGGTGCGTGTCTATCAGGAAGATGTTGTGCGCATGGGCAAGAAAGACAAGTTCCCGTACGTCGGCACAACCTATCGCCTGACCGAGCATTTCCACACCTGGACCAAGCATGCGCGACTGAACGCCATCGCCCAGCCGGAGCAGTTTGTGGAGATCAGCGAAACCCTGGCGAAGGCCAAAGGGATTGCCAACGGCGATCGCGTTAAGGTCAGCAGCCAGCGCGGGTTCATTCGCGCCGTGGCGGTGGTCACCCGTCGTCTGCAGGCCCTGAACGTTCACGGTCAGCAGGTGGAAACCGTGGGTATTCCGCTGCACTGGGGCTTTGAAGGGGTGGCGCAGAAAGGCTATATCGCCAACACCCTGACGCCATCGGTGGGGGATTCCAACTCGCAAACGCCAGAGTACAAGGCGTTCCTGGTCAACATCGAGAAAGCATAAGGAGCGAATAAATGTCGATGGAAACACAAGACGTCATCAAACGCTCCGCCACTAACGGCTTTACCCCCGCGCCTCGTGCGCGGGATTACAAAGCGGAAGTGGCAAAGCTTATCGATGTCTCCTCCTGCGTGGGCTGCAAAGCCTGCCAGGTGGCCTGTTCCGAGTGGAACGATATCCGCGACGAGGTAGGGCATTGCGTTGGGGTTTACGATAACCCGGCGGATCTGAGCGCCAAATCCTGGACGGTGATGCGCTTTAGCGAAACCGATCAGAACGGCAAGCTGGAGTGGCTGATCCGTAAAGACGGCTGTATGCACTGCGAGGATCCGGGCTGTCTGAAGGCCTGTCCGTCTGCCGGGGCGATCATTCAGTACGCCAACGGTATCGTCGATTTTCAGCAAGAGAACTGCATCGGCTGCGGATACTGTATCGCCGGGTGTCCGTTCAACGTGCCGCGCCTCAATAAAGAGGATAACCGGGTCTACAAATGCACCCTGTGCGTGGATCGCGTCAGCGTCGGCCAGGAGCCCGCCTGCGTGAAGACCTGTCCGACCGGGGCCATCCACTTTGGCACCAAGAAGGAGATGCTGGAGGTGGCACAGCAGCGGGTCGATAAGCTGAAAGCGCGCGGCTATCCCAACGCGGGCATTTACAACCCGCAAGGGGTGGGCGGGACGCACGTGATGTATGTTCTGCACCATCTCGACCAGCCGGAGCTGTATCACAACCTGCCGAAGGACCCGGCGATCGATACCTCCATCAATCTGTGGAAAGGGGCGCTGAAGCCGCTCTCTGCGGCGGGCTTTATCGCCACCTTTGCCGGGTTGATTTATCACTACGTGGGTATCGGGCCGAATAAAGAGGTGGATGACGATGAGGAGGAACATCATGACTAAATCGAAAATGATTGTGCGCACGAAGTTTGTCGACCGCGCCTGTCACTGGACGGTGGTGATCTGTTTCTTCCTGGTGTCATTGTCGGGAATTTCGTTCTTCTTCCCCACGCTGCAATGGCTGACGGAGACCTTTGGCACCCCGCAGATGGGCCGTATTCTGCATCCGTTCTTCGGGGTGCTGATTTTCGTGGCGCTGATGTTTATGTTCGTGCGTTTTGTGCATCACAACATCCCGGACAAGCAGGATATTCCCTGGCTGAAGGGTATTGTTGAGGTGCTGAAGGGCAACGAGCATAAAGTCGCGCGAGTGGGTAAATACAACGCCGGGCAGAAGATGATGTTCTGGACCATCATGAGCATGATTTTTGTGCTGCTGGTGACCGGCGTCATTATCTGGCGTCCGTACTTTGCCCAGTATTTCCCGATGCAGGTGGTGCGCTATAGCCTGCTGATCCATGCGACCTCGGCCATTATTTTGATCCACGCCATTCTGATCCATATGTATATGGCGTTCTGGGTTAAAGGCTCGATTAAAGGGATGATCGAAGGGAAGGTGAGTCGCCGCTGGGCGCAGAAACACCATCCTCGCTGGTATCGGGATGTGGAGCGTATGGAAGCGCAAAAAGATGTGAGTGAAGGGATGAAGTAAGGTGCTCTGTTGCCCGGCGGCGCTGCGCTTGCGCGGGCCTACGGGGAAGAACCCCGCTCCGGACGGTGTTTCGGAGCGGGTTTAATGCTCCTTACCGGCGTTCTTTTCCTTAATACTTGTTTCCATGAGTTAGTTCTTCTTTACGGGCAATGTCATATCCATCCCGAAAAATAAAGACAATATCGCTTCGCCTGGTAATAGTTAAATGGCACTCTCCCGATAAATAACCGGGAGGCCGATACTCAGAACTTCTCTTTAATATAACGGAACGGATAAGCGGTCGGCTTAATTTTGCCAATTTTTCGTTTCGGTAATTTCACCGGTTCTTCTGGAATATCTTTATAGGGAATCTGCGACAGCAGATGCGAGATAATATTCAGCCGCACGCGCTTTTTATCTTCGGAGCGGGCGACAAACCACGGGGCCCAGGCGGTGTCGGTGGCGGCGAACATCGCATCGCGCGCTTCGGTGTAATCATCCCAGCGGGTGAAGGATTTAATGTCCATTGGGGAGAGCTTCCAGGTTTTCCGCCCGTCGTTAATGCGGTCGCGCAGACGACGCTCCTGCTCTTTTGGCGTCACTTCCAGCCAGTATTTAATGAGAATAATGCCCGCATCGACCATCGCTTTTTCAATGATGGGCGCACCGTCGAGGAATTTCTCTACCTGCTCTTCCGTACAGAACCCCATTACCCGTTCCACCCCCGCGCGGTTGTACCAGCTGCGGTCGAAAATCACGATTTCCCCCGCCGAGGGCAGATGCGGGACGTAGCGCTGGAAGTAGAGCTGGCTTTTCTCTTTTTCCGTCGGGGCGGGCAGCGCCACCACCCGGAATACGCGCGGGCTGACGCGCTCTGTCAGAGCTTTGATCGTGCCCCCTTTGCCGGCGCCGTCGCGGCCTTCAAAGACGACGCACACCTTCAGGCCCTTACTCACCACCCAGCGCTGAAGCGTTACCAGCTCCTCATGCAGGCGATGCAGCTCTTTTTCATACTCCTTGCGTTTAAGGGGGACGGGAGGCGTGTTAGTCGCAACGGGTTTGCTTTTCTTTTTATCTGCCATGATGCGTTCCTTTCAGGGATTCTGCCGGGACGGAGTGACATAACACTTTGAAGTGTAATCACCGACAGGGGGATTGGTGGAAAATATTCACACCCCACCCGAAATAATGGATGAAGCTGCCAGCGGCGCGATTTGAACTGGCTCACCATACAAGATTGTTCAATAATGTCTGTCGCAATTTTTTAACAAGTGGCTGTGGTATGAAAAAGACGGTGTTTTCGTTAGCGCTTGGCACGTTCGGTCTGGGGATGGCCGAATTTGGAATTATGGGTGTATTAACCGAGCTGGCGCGTGATGTGGGCATTACCATTCCCTCTGCCGGGAATATGATCTCATTTTATGCCTTCGGGGTAGTGATTGGCGCGCCGATTATCGCGCTCTTTTCCAGCAAGTTTTCGCTTAAAACCATTCTGTTGTTTCTGGTAACACTCTGTCTGATCGGCAATGCGATTTTTACTTTCTCCAGCTCATACACCATGCTGGCGATCGGACGGCTGGTCTCCGGCTTTCCACACGGTGCGTTCTTCGGCGTCGGCACCATTCTTCTCTCCCGCATTGCGCCCCCGGGCAAAGTGACGCTGGCGGTAGCGGGGATGATTGCCGGGATGACGGTCGCCAATCTTGCCGGCGTACCGCTTGGCACCTGGCTTGGGCACCAGTTCAGCTGGCGCTATACCTTCTTTCTGATCGCTGCATTCAATCTGCTGGTGCTGCTCTCTGTCGCCCTGTGGGTGCCGCAAACGTTCGATAAGACGCAGACCCGTCTACGGGAGCAGTTTCTCTTTCTGAAAAAGCCGGAGCCCTGGTTTATCTTTGCCGCCACCATGTTCGGCAACGCTGGGGTCTTCGCCTGGTTCAGCTTCGTTAAGCCGTTCATGATCAACGTGTCGGGCTTTTCCGAAGGGGTCATGACCGCGATCATGATGCTGATGGGGCTCGGCATGGTGCTGGGGAATCTCTTTAGCGGCAAACTGTCCGGGCGCTACAGCCCGCTGCGGATTGCAGCCTTCACCGATCTGGTCATTGTTCTCTCCCTGCTGCTGCTGTTTGCCTTCGGTGCATTCCCTGCGGCCTCGCTGGTGATGGGCTTTATCTGCTGTGCCGGGCTGTTTGCGTTGTCGGCACCGTTGCAGATCCTCCTTCTGCAGAATGCGCAGGGCGGGGAGATGCTCGGTGCGGCAGGCGGGCAGGTGGCGTTTAATCTCGGTAGCGCCATTGGGGCTTACTTTGGCGGGATGATGATTACCCTGGGCTATAGCTGGAGTTACGTCACATTACCGGCGGCGCTGCTTTCATTCTGCGCCATGTCGTCGCTATTGATTTATGGCCGTCTGAAATCGCGGCGGGGAGAGGCTAACGCACAGGCGATAGCCTAAGCAACGTGCGCGCAGATGCCCGGCGGCGCTGCGCTTGCACGGGCCTACGTTTTCCCCGGTCTGGCTTTTGTAGGCCGGGGAAGCGAAGCGCCACCCGGCAAAAAGCATTCACATCACGCTTTCGAGGTTTTTCAGGAAATCTTCAACCTGCTCTGACGAGGCAGTGTCTGCCTCGTAAAGAATATCCAGCGTGACATCCTTCAGGCCGCAAAAACCGAAAACGCCTTCAACCAACTGGGTTCGTATCGCCGTCGAATAGCCGTGTTTATCAAAGCCCTTGAGATCGCTGCCCGCCGTCGCGACAAGGCGTACCGGTACATCGCGTAAGTTACCCACAATCCGACCATCTTCCGCCACCTTGTACGCCCAGTTCAGGGTGAGTACCCGATCAAACCAGCCTTTCAGCAGACCCGGAACGGACCACCAGTAGATCGGGAAGACAAACACCAGCATATCTGCCCGCTCCACGCGCAGTTGTTCACGCCGGATATCGGCAGGCGGGGCGCTGGTCTCCCGGTGATACAGCGCAAGATCGGGACGCAGCATTGCCGGTGTAAAGGCTTCAGCGTGGAGATCGGCAATCTCGACCTGCGTACCTTGTTCACGTAAGCGGGCAGCAATTCGCGCCGCCAGTGTGTGGGATAACGAATTTTCGACAGGATGAGCCGTCACGATCAGCGCATTATCTATGACATGTGTTACAGACATAACCACCTCAGCACGCAGTTAACCTGTCACTTATCTTACTATTGGTAACTTACATGTCAATCCGGCAACACCACTCATTTTGTGCTGTCGGCACAGGTGTTCAGTACGCCAAACATCGCGCCGCAGAGCATATCTTCTGCGACGTTACGGGCCAGTGCCCCGTTGCTCGCGGCGGTACTAAGCGCCTCCGCCGCACCGATAATGGCCGTTAGCGCCGCTTCACCCTGCACCCCTTTCAGGGTGATATAGGGGGAGAGCGCCATGCGCAGGCAGTCTGCACATTCGGCAACGCAGGCTTCCCGAAATGTCAGCAGCGCCCGGGAGCCGGACAGGGCAGCAGCGATAGGGCCTGTCTCTGGCCCGGCGCTGATGGCGCAATCAATATAGGCGGCACTGAAAAAACGGACGGTGTTTTCCAGGGTTTTATTATCGACATTCAGCGTTTCACGGAATTTTTTTAACTGCCGATCGCTGTAATCCTGATACAGCGCCATCAACAACCCTTCACGATCGCCGAAGTGATCGTAGGGAATGGGCTTGGTGACGTTTGCCCGCTCGGCCAGATAGCCCAGCGTCAGTGCCTCGGTGCCTTGCTGACGCACGATCCCACGTGCCACTTCCAGCAACTGTACCCGTCGATCCTCTTTTCTTAACCGTTTAACGACCATATTGTCCTCGCGCCAGTGCCTACTAAAGGTAGTTTACACGGTTTATTCGCGAGGCTGTATGCTTTGCAATAATATCGCCGTCTCGTTGCTCCATACCAAATGGTTCCCTGGGTTAACATCAAACGGTTAACGCTCGCGAGGACCGCGGCGGCAGGATATGTTTCATATTACGGTGCAGAAGTGGATAGCGGGGTGTTGTGGCCGTAGGCCCGGCAAGCGAAGCGCCGCCGGGCATGCGAGAGTTATGAACGGAAATCAATCACCATACGGCCACGGATCTGGCCTTGCTCCATCTCTTTAAAGATGGCGTTGATATCCCCCAGCGGACGCAGCGCCACTTTCGGCACCACTTTGCCTTCGGCGGCGAACTGGAAGGCTTCGGTCAGATCCTGACGGGTGCCCACCAGCGAGCCCACCACCTGAATGCCATCCAGTACCAGACGTGGAATATCAAGGCTCATTGACTCCGGCGGCAGGCCAACGGCCACCACGCGACCACCGGCACGAACGGCATCTACCGCCGAGTTAAAGGCCACTTTCGCCACCGCCGTTACCACCGCAGCGTGGGCGCCGCCGGTTTTTTCCTGGATGAATTTCGCGGCATCCTCCGTGCGGGAGTTAACCGCCAGATCGGCGCCCATGCTCTCGGCCAGTTTCAGCTGTTCATCATTGATATCAACCGCAATCACTTTGGCGTTGAACACATTTTTGGCGTACTGCAGCGCAAGGTTCCCCAGCCCGCCGAGGCCATAGATAGCGATCCACTGGCCAGGCTTAATCTCAGAGACTTTTACCGCTTTATAGGTGGTTACCCCGGCGCAGGTGATACTGCTGGCGGCGGCGGAGTCCAGGCCGTCCGGCACTTTTACCGCATAATCGGCGGTGACGATGCACTCTTCCGCCATCCCACCGTCTACAGAGTAACCGGCGTTCTTCACGTTTCGGCACAGGGTTTCGTTACCGGAGTTACAGTATTCGCAGTGGCCACAGCCTTCGAAAAACCACGCCACACTTGCGCGATCGCCCGGTTTGAGCGAGGTGACGCCCGGGCCAATCTCTTGTACCACACCAATGCCTTCATGCCCGAGGATCACCCCGGTTTTATCCCCAAAATCGCCGTTTTTGACGTGAAGATCGGTATGGCAGACGCCGCAGCAGTCCATCTTCAGCAGCGCTTCCCCATATTTCAGCGGGCGCAGGGTTTTCTCGGTCACTTCTACCTGATGGTCTTTGGCCACGACAGCAGCTTTCATATGTTTCTCCATTTTCATATTGCGGATCTGCGGGGCAGGTTCGACAGAACGAAATACCCATTAAGGATTAGGTTATTTAATGATTGTGACAAGGCCATAGCAACATAATGTAATAATTTAATTGATTTTGTGCGGCCCGGGTCGCGCAAAATGAGTAATGGGCATAATAAAAGAGCGGTTATTATTTCTGCAGTAAATGTGTAATGTTTCTGACATAACCAGACCGTAAGGTGTTGTCTTCTCAATAACCGAAGAGTTAAAAAGACGATGCATCTGGTAAAAAAACTTCTCGCAGTGAGCGTTCTTTTGTCCGCTTCCGTACAGGCGCAAAACATCCTCGAATTCCCTCAGCCTGACAACAACCCGGAAGAGTTCTACGCCGTCACCGAAATTCCGGCGGGCGGGATCATTAAGTATGAAACCGACGCCAAAACCGGCTTTATCATCGCCGACCGTTTCCAGTCGATGCCGGTGGCTTACCCGGCAAACTACGGCTCGCTGACCCAGTCGCTGGCGGGGGATGGCGATCCGCTGGATGTGATTTTCTACACCCGCGCGCCGATGGCCCCGGGCACCCTGATTAAACTCCGCGCCATTGGCGTGCTGAAGATGATCGATGGCGGCGAGAAAGACGATAAAATTGTGGCGGTGCCAGCCAGCAAAATTGACCCGACCTATGACGACATCAAAGAGTTGAGCGATCTGCCGAAGATTGAGCAGCAGCGCCTGGAGTCGTTCTTCCGCGTCTACAAGCAGTTGCCGGAAGGGCGCAAGACGGTGGAACTGAACGGCTTTAACGATGCCGCCACCGCGAAGCAGGAGATCAAACAGGCATGGGATGCCTGGAAAACCCGTCAGCCGAAGTAAAAATTGCCCGGCGGCGGCTACCCGCCGGGCGATCTCCTACAGCTGCGCCGTCAGCGCGGCAATCTCCTCCAGCCACTGCGCCTGAAGCTGCGGCTTCTGATGTTTAGGCTTACGCAGCCGATCTTCTTCCAGCAGTCTTTCCAGCGTGATCAGCCGCTCCAACAGATCGTCAGCGGGTTCAGCCTGGCTGACGGACAGGGTAGCGGGAACCGGTTGGGCTTGTAATCCGCTCTCCTCACGCAGCCGGGCAAACACCGCGTCGGCATCGTGCCATTCGCTGAGTTTGCCCTTTTCAATCAGCCAGAAACGGTTACAGCTCTGACTGATTAACTGCCGATCGTGGCTGACCAGCAGCACGCCGCCTTCAAACTGTTGTAGCGTCTCCGCCAGCGCCTCTTTGCCTTCCATATCCAGATGGTTGGTTGGCTCATCAAGCATCAGCAGACTGAAGCGGGCCAGCGTCAGGCCAATAAAGAGCAGGCGCGAACGCTCTCCGCCGCTGAGGGTGCTGACCTTTTGCCCGTGGCGCGCCCAGGCGAACCCGGCGGAGATCAGCGCCATTTTGCGATCCTGGATGTTCGGTGCGAAGGGCTCCAGAGCATCAATCAGCGTGGCGTCATCCGCCAGCTGATGCAGGGTCTGGTCGTAATAGCCCAGCGTCACGCGCGGATGGATAGTCAATCCGGCGTGGCTTGCACTGGCGATAATCTGCTGCCAGATAAGCCGCATTAACGAGGATTTACCGCAGCCGTTACGCCCGACAATGGCGACCCGATCGCCGCTTTTTAAGCGGACGTTTTCTACCGAGAAGAGCGTCGGCAGCCCTGGAGCAGGCGCCACACCCAGCCTGTCGATCTCCAGCAGACGGTCGGCCCGCAGGGCATCGCCGCGCAGGGTTAAGGTCCAGGGGCTGCCCGAGGTCAGCGCCGTCTGGCTCTCCTTCAGCCGCTCTACCTGGCGCTCCATCTGTTTGGCTTTGCGAGCCAGATCTTCGTTGTCGTAGACCTTGCCCCAGGTCGCCAGCCGTTTCGCGCTGGCGGTGACCCGGTCGATCTCCTTTTGTTCCGCTTTATGGCGCAGGGCGTCGCTCTCGTCTTTCTCTGCCAGCGCCTGACGCGCGCGGGTGCAGGGAAGGGCGAAGTAGTGCAGCGTTTTGTCGCGCAGGATCCAACTGCCGTTGGTAACGGCATCCAGGAGCTGTCTGTCGTGAGACACCAGCACAAAGCTGCCGGACCAGCGCTGGAGGAACTGTTCCAGCCACAGCAGCGTAGGCAGATCCAGGTGGTTGCTGGGTTCATCGAGCAGGAGCAGATCCGGCTCGCTAATCAGCGCCCGCGCCAGCAGCAGACGGGTATGCTGGCCGCCGCTGAGGGTCGCCGAGGGCAACGCCATATCGTCCGGGGTAAAGCTCATGCTCGCCAGCAGCGTTTCTGCCTGCCAGCGCAGGCTTTCACGCTCGGCTACCGGCAGCTGCGCCAGCACCGCATCCAGCATGGTTAACGGATAGATCGTCTCCGGAAGATGCTGTTCCACCCGCGCCATCAGGCAGTGGCCGGCCAGCGCCACCGTGCCGGAAAGCGGCGTTTCGGTGCCATCGAGGATCTTCAGCAGGGTACTTTTGCCGCAGCCGTTATCGCCCAGCAGACCAATGCGGTCGCCTTTTTTCAGGCTAAAGGTGAGGTCGTTAAACAGCGTGTCAAAGGCGGTATCAACACGAAGAGAAAGTGCAGTCAGTAATGTGCTCATTTGCTTACTCAAGAGTTACAGGCATGGAAATGCCTCGTCAATCAACGCTGACGATAACCCGGTAAGCCCGAGAGAAGGGATGTCTTAGGTGTCTTCGCTCAAGCCGAAGTTATCGCAGCACGAAACCGATAACGCTTGAGCAGGTGCGATCACCAAGGTGGAATGAAATATCAAAGATTTCATTGCACAGCATAATTAGCCTCCTTTTTATTCAGTGGGTTGATGGATGAAGCGAGTGTAGCGGGGAAGGTGTCTTTCAGCAAGGAATGTTAGTTGGTTGCATTTTAAAACCACATCATCTAGCCTTTATTTGGTTTTACTTTAAAACCAATTGAGAGGATGTGAGAGCATGAAAGTGGAAATGGCGTTATCGACAGGGGAGGCGAAACCTGCGGGTCTGTCGCGTAGCCTGGTATGGCTCTTCGCGATCGCCAGCGGAATGAGCGTGGCGAATGTCTATTTCGCGCAACCGCTGCTGGATGCGCTGGCGCAGGATTTTGCTATCAGCCAGGCGGCGGTCGGCGGCGTTGTCACTGCTACCCAGGCCGGTTGTGCGCTGGCGCTGCTCTTTCTGGTGCCGTTGGGCGACGGGATGGATCGCCGTCGATTGATGATGATCCAGCTTCTGGCACTGGTGGCCGTGCTGGTGGCGGTGGGGATGGCACAATCCGCGCCTGTGCTGCTGACGGCGATGCTGGCTGTCGGCCTGCTCGGTACGGCGATGACCCAGGGGTTGATCGCTTATGCGGCGAATGCGGCTGCGTCTCACGAGCAGGGGCGTGTGGTGGGGGCGGCGCAGGGCGGAGTGTTTATTGGTTTACTGCTGGCGAGGGTTTTCGCCGGGAGCGTGAGTGATCTCGCGGGCTGGCGCGGGGTCTATTTCTGCGCAGCGGGCCTGATGCTAATGCTTGCGATCCCCCTGCTGCGAGGGCTACCTGCCACACCCGCGGTTAGCGGTACGCTCAGCTATCCGCGTCTGCTCGCCTCAATGGTGACGCTGCTTCGTCAGGAAAAGGTCTTACAGGTCAGGGGCATTCTGGCGCTGCTGATGTTTGCAGCGTTCAACATTTTCTGGAGCGCGTTGGTATTGCCCCTGAGCGCGCCACCCTTTAATTTCTCCCATACCGCCGTAGGCGCGTTTGGGCTGGTTGGGGTAATTGGTGCCCTTGCCGCAGCGCGGGCCGGGCAGTGGGCCGACCGGGGACTGGCGCAACGCACCAGCGCGATGGCGCTTCTGGCGCTGCTGCTTGCCTGGTGGCCGCTGTCGCTGATGGAGGTGTCGCTGTGGGCGCTGGTGATCGGCATCGTGTTGCTCGATCTGGGCGGTCAGGCATTGCATGTCACCAATCAGAGCCTGATCTTTCGCACCCGGCCAGAGGCGCACAGTCGGCTGGTTGGCCTCTATATGCTGTTTTACGCCGTCGGCAGCGGGCTGGGGGCGATTGGCACCACTTTTACCTGGGCTCATCTGGGCTGGCAGGGGGTCTGTTTGCTGGGGGCGATGGTCAGCCTGCTGGCGCTGGTGTTCTGGTGGGTGACGCGGGGCAGGTAAGGTGCGGTCGGTTCGCCGGGCAAGCGTAAGCGCCGCCCGGCGATGCAGGAGGTTAGATCGAAGTCCGACGGTAGCTGCGGTATTCCGGCTTCCAGAAGTTCTCGTCAATCGCCTGCTGCAGGGCGTCAGCAGAGGTTTTCACCGCCACCCCTTGCTGCTGCGCCATCTTACCCACCGCAAAAGCGATCGCTTTCGACACCACGTGAATATCCTTCAGTTCCGGCAGAACCAGCCCTTCACCGTTATTGACCAGCGGAGAGTGCTTCGCCAGGGTTTCGCTGGCGGACATCAGCATCTCATCGGTGATGCGCGAGGCACCCGAGGCGATAACGCCAAGGCCAATCCCCGGGAAGATATAGGAGTTGTTGCACTGGGCGATGGGGTAGATTTTGTCCTTCCAGACCACTGGCGCAAACGGGCTGCCGGTGGCGACCAGCGCATTGCCTTCGGTCCAGGCGATGATGTCCTGCGGGGTGGCTTCCACGCGCGAGGTCGGGTTCGACAGCGGCATCACGATTGGGCGGGCGCAGTATTTATGCATCTCGCGGATGATCTCTTCCGTGAAGAGCCCGGTCTGGCCGGAAACGCCGATCAGAATGTCCGGCTTCACGTTGCGGACCACATCCAGCAGTGAAAGCACTTCGTTATCGGTATCCCAGTTTTTGAGGTTCTCGCGCTTTTGCACCAGCTTGGTCTGGAACGGCAACAGGTTCGGCATGGCGTCGGTCAGCAGGCCGAAGCGGTCGACCATAAAGACGCGGGAACGCGCCAGCTCTTCGCTGAGCCCTTCGCGCTGGGTCTGGGCGATGATCTGCTCGGCGATGCCGCACCCGGCGGAACCGGCGCCGAGGAAGACGATTTTCTGGTAGCTGAGCTGATTGCCCGCCGCGCGGCTGGCCGCAATCAGCGTACCGACCGTTACCGCTGCGGTGCCCTGAATATCATCATTAAAGGAGCAGATTTCGTCGCGATAGCGATTCAGCAGCGGCATGGCGTTTTTCTGGGCGAAATCTTCAAATTGAAGCAGTACGTCCGGCCAGCGGTGTTTTACCGCCTGGATGAAATCATCCACGAACTGATAGTACTCGTCGTCGGTGATGCGCGGGTGGCGCCAGCCCATATAGAGCGGATCGTTGAGCAGCTGCTGGTTATTGGTACCTACATCCAGTACCACTGGCAGGGTGTATGCCGGGCTGATGCCGCCGCAGGCGGTGTAGAGCGACAGCTTACCGATCGGAATGCCCATTCCGCCGATCCCCTGATCGCCGAGTCCCAGAATACGTTCCCCGTCGGTTACGACGATCACTTTGATGTTATGGTTGGAGACGTTCTGCAGAATGTCATCCATGTTGTGACGGTTCTGATAGGAGATAAACACGCCCCGTGAGCGGCGATAGATTTCCGAGAAACGTTCGCAGGCGGCGCCGACGGTTGGGGTGTAGATCACCGGCATCATCTCGTCGAGATGGTTTTGCACCAGGCGGTAGAAGAGGGTTTCGTTGGTGTCCTGGATATTGCGCAGGTAGATATGTTTATCGATCTCGGTTTTGAATCCCTGGTACTGGATCCACGCGCGTTCGGCCTGTTCTTCAATGGTTTCGACCACTTCCGGCAGCAGGCCCAGCAGGTTGAAGTTGCTGCGCTCTTCCATGCTGAAGGCGCTGCCCTTGTTCAGGAGGGGAAACTCCAGCAGTACCGGACCGGCGTAAGGAATATAGAGGGAGCGATTTTTTTTGGCTTTGTTGTCCATGTTACTCACTTAATTTTTTGGAAATCCGTCCCTGGCACTGGTGTTGATCATTGTCGCTGTCGTGCCCGCAGGGGATGTCAGGCGCATAGTATAGAGGAGGTGAATGTTAAAAACTGCAACATACAAATAAAAACACCATCGGTTTTGCCGATGGTGTCGGGGATCTTTAGGGAGAACTTACTTTGGTTGCTGGCGTTTTCTGCCGGTGGCGTGGGTGACCTGCGTTTCGCTGCCTCCCTCAATGACCACTTTGCGCTGGTTAGACACCTTGTAGTTCATTCCCAGAATATGGCGTGCCTGACGGTTCGATTTCATATTGACTCCTCCATCCTGTTGATAGTGATAAGGTGATCGAAATATAACCCTTAAGGTTGCCTCTCCAGCATAGCAGGTTTTCAGAAACTGTCGTGCTGGCCGCTTACGACGTAGTTAATGGTTTGCTGGTAGATATCACTGAGGATGTCATTGTCTGAGGCTTCTACCCACTTTGTCAGTTCCATTAAAATGTCATCTTCAGTGACCGCGCCCATTTCAGCGCGTAAACCCTGTGCGATAGCGTTAACCAATTCCGGCTGTGCGGATGTCGTATTTGCAGAATAATAATTAAACATGTTGCCTCCGTGTCGTTTTCTGTTTAATGGTCCGGCTCGCAAAAACATCGTGATATTCAGAATGACAAATATTTTTGCCGCTGTGTTTAAGAATCCTCTCAGAAATATTGCTGTCATAAAATCATGCTTTTTCATGATCTTAGAAAATAGAATATATTCTTTAGACTCCTTAAAAATAATCCTGTGTCAGTTGGCCCCGAATTAAATATTATTGTAGACAGATTTAAATTACACGGAAAAATCCTGGTTGCAATAGTCATAACCTCTCCGACTTCACAGATTAATCCTGATATATCACACTTTCGGGCTCTCTCTTCAGCGTGGTCTATACTGAAGGCTTTGTAAGCCAACAAGGAGAGCAAGAATGACAATTCATAAGCACGGTTCAGCACACTGGTCTGGTGATATTAAACGCGGCAAGGGGACGGTTTCGACTGAGAGCGGCGTTCTTAATCAGCAACCTTACGGCTTCAACACCCGCTTTGAAGGGGACAAAGGCACCAACCCGGAAGAGTTGATTGGTGCTGCGCATGCGGCCTGTTTCTCTATGGCCCTGTCGTTGATGCTGGGTGAGGCGGGCTATACTGCGGATTCCATTGATACCAATGCAGATGTCTCTCTGGATAAAACCGACAGCGGTTTTACCATCAGCAAAGTCGCTCTGCAGAGCAAAGTAACCGTTCCGGGCATCGACCCGCAGCAGTTTGACGGCATTATCCAGAAAGCGAAAGCGGGATGCCCGGTTTCACAGCTGCTGAAAGCGGAAATCACCCTCGACTATCAGCTGAATTGATTGTCCTGCCGGGCGTTGCGCCCGGCTATCCCTTCACCGCGGCGGGAAAGACCTCCGCCAGCCACGCGATAAATACCCTCAGACGATGCGTCATATGCCGGTTTTGCGGATAAACCACGTAAAATGGGTAGTGCGGCGGGCGCCACCTGTCGAGGATCTCTACCAGCGTGCCCGCTTCCAGCAGTGCGCCTGCTGAGTAACGAAACGTCTGTATTATCCCCATCCCGGCCACCGCTGCCGCCAGATGACCGTTGCTCTCGTTCACACCTATATGATGCACCAGATTAATGTCGCGGATCTCATTCTCATGGGTAAAGCGAAACGGCACGGCGCGTCCGGTTACTGGCGACAGATAACTTACCAGCTTATGGCCGTTGCGCAGCTCCTCCGGATAAGCGGGGGTCCCGTACTGCTTCAGATAGCCCGGTGTGGCACAGGTGACCATCTCTGCATTGCCAATATGCCGGGCAATAAGCGAAGAGTCCTCCAGCGCGCCGCCGCGGATAACGCAGTCCACGTTGCCGCTGATAAGATCCACTGGCCGGTCGGCCACACCAAGATCGATACGGATAGCGGGGTAGCGGCGTATAAAATCCGGCAGCGCAGGGATCAGCACGTCTCGCGCCGTAGAGCCGCCCACGTCGATGCGGAGGTGCCCCTGGGGCTGCTGTTTCGCCTGGCTGAAAGAGGTGTCTATCTCTTCGATATCAATCAGCACCCGGCGGGCTTTTTCGTAATAGTCCTGGCCCTCTGGCGTCGCCGTCACCCGGCGGGTTGTGCGTTGCAGCAGCCGCACGTCCAGATGGGCCTCCAGCGCTTTCACCAGCTTGCTGAGGCTGGCGATGGGCATATTCAGTGAGTCCGCCGCCCGGGTAAAGCTGCCGGTTTCTACCACGCGCGTAAAGGCGCGCATGGCCTGTAATTGATCCATAGAGGGGCGCTCCGCCACAGAGATTATTCCCACAGGGAAAAAGTGATTTCCATTTTTGCTAATTTTTCACTAATGCCGCAAGGGCTACAGTGCTTCCACACCAACAATGTGGAAGGAAAAGCAAAATGAACACAGCATTAACAGATAAAATCGCACTCGTCACCGGCGGCACCAGCGGCATCGGTCTGGCAACGGCAAAAGAGCTGCAAGCCCAGGGGGCGAAGGTCTATATCACCGGTCGCCGCCAGGCGGAGCTGGACAACGCCATCGCCACCCTCGGCGGGCAGGTCACCGGCATTCGCGCCGACGCCTCCGTACTCGCCGATCTTGATACCGTTTATGCCCAAATCGCCGAACAGTCCGGGCGGCTGGATGTGCTGTTCGCGAACGCCGGCGGGGGCGATATGCTGCCTCTGGGGGCGATAACCGAAGAACAGTTCGACCGCATTTTTGCCACCAACGTCCGCGGCGTACTGTTTACCGTTCAAAAAGCGCTGCCGCTGCTGGCCGACAAAGCCTCGGTGATCCTGACCGGCTCCACGGTCTCCATTAAAGGTACCGCTAACTTCAGCGTCTATAGCGCCAGCAAGGCGGCGGTAAGAAACTTCGCCCGCTCCTGGGCGCTGGATTTGCAGGGGCGCGGTATCCGGGTGAACGTGGTCAGCCCGGGCCCGATTAAAACCCCGGGGCTGGGAGAACTGGTGCCAGAAGATCAGCGGCAGGGGCTGTTTGATGCCTTAGCCGCTACGGTACCGATGGGGCGTATTGGCGAGCCGGAAGAGGTGGGGAAAGCGGTGGCGTTCCTCGCCTCCGATGCCGCCAGCTTTATCAACGCCGTCGAGCTGTTTGTGGACGGCGGGATGGCGCAAATCTGACGCAAACAGGACTGACTGAACGTGCCACGGACGGCATGTCTGTCTGCAACAACAAGGATGTTTCTCTACTTTATGGCACCAATAAGCATTCACACTGATTATTTTTGAGCCGAATCGATCTTTTCTGAATATATCCTCGTAATACTATTAGGCCACGAATGTAATTTATGCTAAACAATAGCTTAAAAGCCCTAACATTCGACCAGGAACACTAGCTGTGCTGACGACTCTTATTTATAAAAGCCAGTTAAATCCATCCTGCCAATCATTATCTCTTATTTCACTTGTTGAAAAAGCCAGGCAGCGGAATTCCGCCCTGGATGTGACGGGCATTTTGCTGTTTAACGGCGTCGACTTTTTGCAGATCCTTGAAGGATCGGAAGAGGTCATTGAAAAACTGTTTTGTAAGATCCGTAGCGACAAACGCCATCACAGCGTGGTAGAGCTGATGCGCGATTATGGCCCGCACAGACGCTTCGAAAATGTCGGCATGCTACTCTTCGACCTGCTGGTTGATAGCCAGAAATCGGTGCTCTCATCGGTGCTGCGCTACAGCAAGCTGGACTACTATCTGGCAGCGCAGGATCGGGTGTTCAAGTTTATTCAGTCGTTTATTACCCGGGAACAGCCCACCCGCGACCGGACGGTCTTCCTGCCGGAGAGATGGAGACTGGCCCCGGAGCATGCCCCGTTTGGGCAAGGCATCAACGCGCTCATCGAAAATCAGGTCTGCCAGTTTGCCCTGCAACCCATTATTGAACCCACCGAGGGGAAAATCTCCTCGCTGGAGGCGTTAATTCGCGGTAACGACGGAGGAAGTCCGGAACGCTTCTTTAGCGCCATCGATCAGGACAAAATGTACGAAGTGGATCTCCAGACGAAGGCATATGCTTTTGCCCTGGCGGAGAAAATCGGCATCGGCAATCATAAAATCGCCGTCAATCTGCTGCCGATGTCGCTGGTGAATGTCCCTGGTGCTGTTGATTTTCTGATGGACCAGATCCTCATCCACGGCCTGCAGCCGGAGCAGGTGGTGATTGAAGTCACCGAAAACGAAATGATCTCCGGGTTCAACCAGTTTAACAGCGCCATTAAGCAGCTTCGGGCGGCAGGTATTGGCCTGGCGATCGATGATTTTGGCTCCGGGTATGCCGGGCTGTCGCTGTTAACCCGTTTCCAGCCGGATAAGCTCAAAATCGACCGTGAGATTGTCAGCGACATCCATTTGAGCGGCCCGAAGCAGGCAATTGTGAAGTCGATTATCAGCTGTTGTACAGACCTTGAAATTGCGCTGGTGGCCGAGGGCATTGAGAAGATCGACGAGTGGTGCTGGCTGGAGTCGGCTGGCATTAAGCGTTTTCAGGGCTTTCTCTTCTCCCGGCCAAAATTAAACGGGGTAGGAGAGATCCACTGGCCGCAGTTGTCCAGCACACCTTTCCTGAGCGATTAAATATTCAGCAATAAGGATTGGGTAAATAGTTGAATATTTACAATGCTTCGCAGGTTAAATTATTAGCAAATATTTTGTAATGCAGTGATTTTAATAAATTTAATGTTTTTTCGGCTTTTTTATTAATAAATAACTTTAACTCAATGTTAATTTTGCGCTGCCGATAATACCTCAGACCGTATTGTTTCTGAGGTATTTATGTCATTAAAAAAGTCATCTCTTGCCATCCTGCTTGCCCTGCTGTTTTTCTTTGTCGCCAGTGCCGCAACTAACGTCTGGCTGGCCATTAAAAGCAACAACTCCCTGGATAACGTGAATAAAGAGATTCAGGTGGTGTTATCCATTATCGATCCCATTAACCATAGCCGTACCCTGCGCGTGCGGGTTATGGAGTATATGAAACAGGTGGAAAGTGGCGACACCACCGGTCTCGATGAGAAGCTGGCCTCCGTTAAGCTGGCTCTGACCAAAGCCGATGGCGCCTTCGCCGCGTTTAATGACGCCCCCCGCCTGGCGGACGAAGCGCCGCTGGTGAAAAACTATAATGACGGCTGGCTGGCCTACCGCGATCGTGGCCTGGTGCCGATGATTGAGGCGGCTTCCGCCCATGACAAGGCAAAGTTTGATGCGCTGATCCCGCAGATTTCTGGCCTCGACCGTCAGTACGAAATTGTCCTCGATCAGGTGCTGTCGGTGCACCAGAAATACGCGAAACAGTTAAATGATGATGCGCGGACGCAGTTTTCATCCGGCTTAACCATCATTATTGCTTTTGCCGCCCTGTTTGTGGTGGTCATTGTCGGGGTGAGCGTGCTGATGAAGCGGTTTGTCTTAGCGCCGATTCATCTCGCCCGTGAGCACTGCAGCCAGATCGCCGCCGGTAAATTAACGGAAGCGGTACCGCAGAAAACCGGATCGAACAATGAGATCGACCTGCTGATGGGCTCGATGGAGGAAATGCGTCTGGCCCTGCTGGATACCGTCTCTCAGGTACGTGCCGCCTGCCATACCGTTAACCACGCCTCGCAGGAGATTGCCTCCGGCAATATCGACCTGGCTTCCCGCACCGAGCAGCAGGCTGCCGCCCTGACGGAAACGGCCGCCAGCATGGAGCAGCTGAGCGCGACGGTTGCCAATAATACCGAGAACGTCAACCAGGCAGGTAAGCTGGTGCAGGATGCGGTAAACAACGCCCGTACCGGGGAGGCCGTGACCCGCGAGGTGATCGAAACCATGAACACCATCGCCGCCAACTCTCAGCGCATCGAAGATATCACCAGCGTCATTAACAGCATCGCCTTCCAGACCAACATTCTGGCGCTGAATGCCGCCGTTGAAGCGGCGCGCGCCGGGACGCAGGGGCGTGGATTTGCAGTGGTGGCGACTGAAGTGCGCACTCTGGCGCAGAAAAGCGCCGTGGCGGCGAAGGATATTGAGAACCTCATCGCCCAGTCGGTTTCCAGCGTGAAAAACGGTTCGCAGCTGGTGAATCGCTCGGGTGAGGTCATTCATGCCATCATCACCTCGGTGAACAAAGTCAACGCGCTGATGGAGCAGATTCAGGTGGCGTCCGAAGAGCAGAGCCGCGGCATTGGTCAGGTAGGGCAGGCCGTGACCGAAATGGATGGCGTGACCCAGCAGAACGCCGCGCTGGTGCAGGAGTCTGCGGCGGCAGCGGCTTCGCTGGAAGAGCAAGCCAGACACCTCACCCAAAGTATTGCCAGCTTCCGCCTTCCGGAACCAGCATAAGGCAATGTCTGATTGCCCGGCAGCGCTGCGCTTGCCGGGCCTGCAGTTTTATCGTTCGTAGGCCGGGTAAGGCGCAGCCGCCACCCGGCGATACCCTGACCACACCTTTTCCTGCCGCTTCGTCGTGACCCATCTCACATTAATTTCCTGGTCTATGCTTGATGTGCATGCGCGGCGGATTGCCGCCGCACTTTCTCTTTTTCCCTCTGCGTAACGATAAACGTTAAGCACCCTGAGGAACACGGGTCAAACGAGGTGGTGGAATGACAGCTAAATCTATTACGTATTGGGGTTGTGAACACATTGATGCTAACACGGTTCGCTTCCATCTATGGGCCAGCGGTCAGGAGCAGGTCTCCCTGCGCCTCAACGACGAAACGCTGGCGATGCACCCGACCGGTGACGGCGGATTTGAACTGACGGTTGACTACGTCAAACCCGGTTCACCCTACAGTTATATTCTGGCAGACGGCACTGCGGTGCCGGATCCCGCCTCCCGCGCCCAGCAAGGGGATGTCAACGGTCCTTCGCTGGTGTGCGATCCCGACAGCTATGTCTGGCGCAATACTGAATGGCAGGGCCGACGCTGGGAAGAGAGCGTGGTCTATGAGCTGCATATCGGTACCTTTACCCCGGAAGGCACCTTCCGCGCGGCAGCCGACAAGCTGCCGTATCTGGCCTCGCTGGGTATCACAATGATTGAACTGATGCCCGTATCGCAGGCCGGAGGCAATCGCAACTGGGGCTATGACGGAGTGCTGCTCTATGCCCCGCACAGCGCCTACGGTACGCCAGATGAGCTGAAAGCCTTTGTGGATACCGCTCACGGACTGGGACTGTCGGTGGTGCTGGATATTGTGCTGAACCATTTTGGTCCGGAGGGAAACTACCTCCCGCGCCTCTCCCCGGACTTTTTCCATCCGGAGCGAATGACCCCCTGGGGAAATGGCATCGCCTACGATGTGGCCCCCGTGCGCCAGTTTATGATCGGCGTGCCGCTGTACTGGCTGGAGGAGTTCCGCTTCGATGGATTGCGCTTCGACGCCATCGATCACATTGCAGATTCGTCTGAAAAACATATCCTGGTTGAAATTGCTGAACGCATCCGGGCGCAGATAACCGATCGCCCGATCCATCTCACCACCGAAGACAACCGCAACATTATCTCGTTGCATCCTTACGGTGAGGATGGCTCCCCGTCGCTTTATACCGCCGAATGGAATGACGATCTGCACAATGCCATTCACGTCCTGGCCAGCGGGGAAACCCACGCCTGGTACCGGGACTTTGCGCATCAGCCGGAAAAATGGGTCGCCCGGGCGCTGGCGGAAGGGTTTGCCTATCAGGGCGAAATCACTCCCCGGGACCGGGAGCCACGCGGGGTTAAAAGCATCGACCAGCCGCCGGTGGCCTTTGTCGACTTTATCCAGAATCACGACCAGGTGGGTAACCGGGCGCAGGGGGATCGTCTGCTCTCCCTTATCGGGGAGGATCGCACCCGGGTGCTGCTGGCCGCGCTGCTGCTGTCGCCGCATATCCCGCTCATGTTTATGGGCGAGGAGTTCGGCGAAACCCGGCCATTCCTTTTCTTTACCGATTTTCACGGTGATCTTGCGCGGGCGGTACGGGAAGGACGGGCGAAGGAGTTCGCCGACCATGCCAGCCACCAGGAGGAGGGCGTGCCCGATCCGAATGCGCTGGAGACCTTTACACGATCGAAACTCGACTGGGACAAAGTTAACCAGCCGGAGGGGGAAAGCTGGTTGAGCTTTACCCGTCACCTGTTGCAGCTGCGTCAGCAGGTGATTGTGCCGCTGCTGGCAACCGCCCGCAACGGTGGGGGCAAGGTGCTGGACCTGGCACCCGGCTGCGTGGCAGTCACCTGGACGTTTCCACGGGGAACCCTGTCGCTGGCGTTTAACGTCGGCGGCCATACGGAGGCGTTGCCCGATCTGCCGGGTGAAACCCTCTTTGCCTGGCCTGAGATCCATACCGAATTACGGCCCGACACCCTTATTGTCCGCTTTGCCCCTGGAGAACCAACCTGATGATCCCCACAGCGACCTGGCGTATCCAGTTTCGTAATGGCATGACGTTCGATCGTGCCGCCAGTCTGGTGCCCTATCTGCAACAACTTGGCATCAGCCATCTGTATGCCTCGCCGATTTTTACCGCTGCCCGTGATTCGACCCACGGTTATGACGTGACCGACGCCAATGAGATCGACCCGGCCATTGGTGGCCGCGCCGGATTTGAACGGCTGGTCAGTGCCCTTAAGGCGGCTGGCCTGGGGCTGATTCTCGATATCGTCCCGAACCATATGTCCACCTCGCTGGAAAACGCCTGGTGGCGTGATGTGATTGAACATGGCGAGAAGAGCCGCTATGCCCGTCACTTTGATATCGACTGGTCCCGCCGCCTGACGCTGCCGTTTCTGGGCGATGACTTTGACGTGGTACTGGCAAACGGGGAGATCAGCATCCAGCGCGATCCCAACACCGGTAAACCGGCGCTGGCCGTTTATGACAACTTCTATCCGCTCACCCCGGAGAGCTGGATGGGGCGCGAGGAAGAGGTTCTGAACCTGCGCGAGCCTGAGGCGATTGCACGCCTGCATGACCAGCAGCCGTGGCGGCTCAGCAGCTGGCGCGACGCCCCGCGGGATCTCTCCTGGCGGCGCTTCTTCGAGATCACCGGTCTGGTGGGTGTGCGCGTTGAGGACGACGCGGTCTTTGATGACAGCCATGCCCTGATCCTGGCCCTGGTGCGGTCGGGGGCGGTGGACGGGCTGCGCATCGATCATGTGGATGGTCTGGCCGACCCGCGCGCTTACCTGCAACGTTTGCGGCAGGAGGCGGGAGCCGATTGCTACATCACGGTAGAGAAGATCCTCAGTAAAGGGGAGAACCTCCCCGCAGACTGGCCCATCTCCGGCACGACCGGGTATGAATTCATCGCCTCGCTCTCGGAAGTGCTGGTGGATGACGACAAAATCGACAGCCTGCGTCAGGCTTACGACGCGGTGGTGGGTAGCCCGGTGGACATGCACGCTGAACTGCGTGCGGCGCGCCTGCTGATGGTGGATCGCAATTTCGCCGGGGAGTTCTCCACGCTGCTGACGCTGGCCAAAAAACTGGCGCAGGTGGAGGGCGTGGCGATTGATGAAGAGCTGCTGCGCCTGGCGCTGCGGGAACTGCTGGTGGCCTTCCCGGTCTATCGCACCTATGGCACCGCGCAGGGGATGTCCGGCGCGGATATCCGGCTGCTACAAAACGTGCTGACCCACGTTAACGCCGACCCGGACGCGCTCACGCTGTTGACCCGTATCCTGACCGGCGAGGTCAGCGATGAGGCCCGCGATACCGCCAGCCAGTTCCGCACCCGTTTCCAGCAGCTGACCGGGCCGCTGATGGCGAAATCCGTTGAAGACACGCTCTTTTTCCGCCAGCACATGGATCTGGCGCTTAACGAAGTCGGGGCCGAACCGGTGCCGCGCGCCTTCTCACTGACACGTTTCCATACCGAAATGACGGCGCGGCGTGAACGCCAGCCGGATGCGCTCTCGGGCACCTCAACCCACGACACCAAGCGCGGGGAAGATGCCCGCGCCCGGCTCTATACCCTGACCGAAGCGCCGCAGGTATGGGCCGAGTGCGTGGCCCGCTGGCAGCAACTCAACCAGACCCATGTCCGCTTTCTGAACGATGGCACCGCGCCGCGAGCCGCTGACACCTGGATGTTATATCAGGCGCTGGCGGGGGTCTGGCCACCCGCACTCGATCCCCAGGATTCGGCGGGTCTGAATGCGCTGGAAGCGCGCTTCCTGGCTTTTGTGGAGAAAGCCCTGCGCGAGGCCAAGCTGCGTACCGACTGGGTAGACAGCAACGAAGCCTATGAGACGGTGGTGCTGGAGTATGCCCGCCATCTGCTCTCGCCGGACAATCAGGATTTTCTGCGCGACTTCAGCACCTCGTTACGCCCGTTTATCCGCGCCGGGCTGGTAAACAGCCTGAGCCAGACGGTGATCAAACTGACCGCTCCGGGCGTACCGGATGTTTATCAGGGCAGCGAGGGGCTCAACTTTAGCCTCGTCGACCCGGATAACCGCCGCGAGCCGGATTTCGCGCAGCTCAGCCAGCAGCTCAACAGCGCCGATCTGCATACTGCCTCCCGTGAGGCGAGCTGGCTCGACGGCCAGCTTAAGGTGTATGTCACCAGCACGCTGCTGAATCTGCGCCAGCGTAAACCGGCGCTGTTCCGCTTGGGCAGCTATGTCGCGTTGCTGACCCGGGGGGAAAGGGCGGACAAAGCTATCGCCTTTGCCCGCGTGGATGACGACGACGTATTGATCGTGGTCGCCCCACGGCTGGCGTTTGCCAGCGCCGCACAGACGTTTCCACTGACCGGCGCGGCACTGTGGGGCGATACGGAGGTTGTCTTGCCTGCGGAACTGGCCGGGCGTCGCTATCAGGACTGTTTCAGCGGTGAAATCGTTATACCGGGCGAAAGCCTGAAGTTACATGATGCACAGGATTGCTGGCGGGTGTTACTGGCCTGCGGCTAATAATGATGGTTCGAGGGAGAGATGTTATGGCAAATAATAAGATCTATCAGATTGAGGCGGGGCAGAGTTACCCGCTCGGCGCAAACTATGACGACAAAGGCGTCAATTTTGCGCTCTTTTCGGCCTGTGCCGAACGCGTTGAGCTATGTCTGTTTGATCCGACTGGCCAGCATGAAATTGCCCGCCTGGAGCTACCGGAATACACTCACGAAGTGTGGCACGGCTACGTTCCGGATCTGCAGCCGGGCGCGTTGTATGGCTATCGTGTGTATGGTCCTTACGATCCCGAAAACGGCCACCGCTTTAACCCGCATAAACTGCTGCTCGATCCCTATGCCCGGGCATTAACCGGCGAGCTGAACTGGAACGCCGCCCATTTTGGCTATGAGCTGGGGCATGACGATCTCGATCTCAGCTTTGATACCCGCGACAGCGCGCCGTTTACGCCGAAATGCCGGGTTATCGACCCCCGGGTGTTTGACGGGCAGGATCCGCATCGCCCGGCGGTGCCGTGGTCTGAAACCATTCTGTACGAAACCCACGTGAAGGGCTTTACCCAGCTTCACCCGGCCGTTCCGCCTGAGCTGCGCGGCACCTTTGAAGGGATGGGGCATAAAGCGATTGTCGATTACATCAAAAGCCTCGGCATTACTTCGGTGGAGCTGCTGCCGGTGCACGCCTTCCCGGACGATCAACATCTGTTGGACAGGGGGCTGAAAAACTTCTGGGGTTATAACACCCTGAACTTCTTCTCCCCGGCATCCCGCTATTACGGTCCGAACGGCATCCAGGGATTCCGCGATATGGTGCGCGCCTTCCACGATGCGGGTATCGAAGTGATCCTGGATGTGGTCTATAACCACACCGCCGAGGGCAACGAGCTGGGCCCGACGCTCTCTTTCAAGGGGATCGACAACTTTTCCTACTACCGGACCATTGCAGGCCAGCATCGTTACTATGTGAATGACACGGGGACTGGCAACACGGTGAATACCTCCCATCCCCGTGTGCTGCAGATGATCATGGACTCTCTGCGCTACTGGGCCGAATCGATGCATATCGACGGTTTCCGTTTTGACCTCGGTACCATTCTGGGTCGCGAGCCGGAAGGGTTCGACCAGCGCGGGGGCTTTTTCGATGCCATGATGCAGGATCCGCTGCTCTCGCGGCTGAAACTGATTGGTGAGCCGTGGGATATCGGTCCTGGCGGGTATCAGGTAGGGGGATTCCCGCCAGGCTGGGGCGAGTGGAATGACAAGTATCGTGATACCGTGCGCGAATACTGGCGCGGGGATAACGTCTCCTCGGACTTCGCCGCGCGTCTGCTCGGTTCCGGCGATCTCTACGACCAGCGCGGGCGCCGTCCGTGGGCGAGCATCAACTTTATCACTGCCCATGACGGCTTTACCCTGAACGACCTGGTCTCTTATAACGAGAAGCACAACGAGGCGAACGGGGAAGATAATAACGACGGCCACAATGATAACCGGTCATCGAATTATGGCGCCGAAGGGCCTACCGACGACGAGCAGATTAACGCCCTGCGCGAACAGCAGAAGCGCAACTTCCTCACCACGCTGCTCTTTTCTCACGGTACGCCGATGCTGCTGGCGGGGGATGAGTTTGGCCGCAGCCAGATGGGGAACAACAACGGCTACTGTCAGGACAGCGAGATCAGCTGGGTGCACTGGGAGGATCTGCCGGAAAGCGCCGAGATGCTGCGTAATTTTACCCGGCATCTTATTGAGCTGCGTACCCGCCAGCCGCTGTTACGCCGCGAGAGCTGGCGTGATGGGATGGAGATCCTGTGGTACAACGCGGGTGGCGGCCTGCAATTGCCAGAACACTGGGATGAAGGCACCACCCTTGGGCTCTATCTGACCCGGGCCGATTTAGAGGCTGCAAACGGGATCTGGCAGGAGGTGCTGCTGCTGATCAATCCATACGAGGCTGCGGTACCGTTCCGTATCCCGGATTGCGGCGAGGGGGGCTGGGTGCTGGAGCTAAGTACGGTACAGGATGACAACCTGGGCCAGGCTATCACCCCGGATAGTGACTTCCCGCTGGCGGGCCGCAGTATCGTGCTGTTGCGTCGACCTTAACGGTAAGCCCGGGCTCTCTCCCAGGGGCTGGAGGTATCGTCGTCGGCTTTGGCCGGCGCGGTATCTTCCAGCGAATCCAGATAGAGCGCTTCGACTTCGGCGCGAGCCCAGGGCGTGCGGCGCAAAAATTTGAGGCTGGATTTGACGCTGGGGTCGCTGTTAAAACAGTTGATTTTAATCAGCTTGCCCAGCTGCGCCCAGCCATAGCGCGCCACGAGGGCGTTAACCATCATCTCAAGGGTGACGCCGTGCAGCGGATCTCTGGAAGGGTGAGCGGTCATATGCGTCCGGTTATTATTATCAAGGTTCTGAAAGCGGGGAAGGGTACAAGAAAAGCGGGAAACCAGCAACGTTACCCGTCGACATTACAGGCCGATTATTGCCTCAATCTTACTGGAATTTATGCCAGTAAAAACTGGAGCAATAATGTGAAGAGATAAACCATTGCTGCAATCTGAATTGCCCGGAAGCCCCATATTAAATAACGCCATGCGTTGCGTTCTCTGGCATCTGCTTCTGCAATGGCAGGATCAGAATGCTGTTTTTTGGCTTTAGCCCTGAATTCACTCACAACCCACAGCACAAGAATAAAGGCAACGATCGCTTTCTGAAGTAAGGGATTATCCATAGTGCATTATTCCCGACGGGTTGTTATGACCTTCACAATAGACCAACGGTCGTTCTGTGGCTACTACCTGATATGAACTCTCCCCAAATCTAAGAGGTTGATCGCAAGGCGTAAAGTGGATAGCATCCACTCTTTCGGATAAACAACATGTCTGTCACCGATTCACTTCTCGCTTTCTCTTTCGCTGCGCTTTTACTTACCCTGACGCCTGGCCTGGATACGGCACTCATTCTGCGCACCGCCTGCGCGGAAGGCGGTAAAAAAGCCTTTCAGGCTGCGCTGGGTATTGATGTGGGTTGTTTCATCTGGGGTGCGCTTGTCGCATTCGGTCTGGGTGCGCTGCTGGCAGTGTCTGTGCTGGCTTATACCTTACTCAAATTCTGTGGCGCCGCGTACCTGTGCTGGCTGGGCGTACAGTTGCTGAGGCGTCCTCGCTCAACGTTCAGTCATGGCGAGAACAATATCGCTGCCAGTGGGAACTGGTTTATCAAAGGCATGCTGGGAAATGTGCTTAACCCCAAAATGGGCATTTTCTATCTCTCTTTCTTACCGCAATTTATTCCAGCCGGGCATTCTCCTGTAATATGGACCTTTATTCTTGTCACTATTCACGTGGCAATCGGTACGCTCTGGTCGGTCACGCTGATTTTAACCACCCACTTTGCCTCGGCCATCCTGAGAAAAAGCGGCGTCGTTAAAGCGATGGACAGAGCGACAGGATGTCTGTTTTTAGCCTTCGCCGCTAAACTTGCGCTCAGCTCGCGATAGTGCCGTTTCAGGCCGGGCAAGCGCAGCGCCCCCGGCATTATGTTCATAGGCGATTAAGAGGATTTTATGACCGCAGTTGATGAATTAACGGTGAAGTATCCAGGTGCGGCTGTCTGGCAGATGGGTGACAGCCCGGCACTGGCCAGCGAGCTTGCAGACCTGATCAGAAAGGGGATAAAAACAGCCACCTGTGGCTCCCTGGCCTCTTATCAGCAAGAAGGCGCGAGCTCCACCATTGGTGGTTACATCATTATCCTGGATGGGCAAGCGCGACCAGCCTGCGTTGTCAGGCTGGTTTCAGCGCGTCTGGTGCGTTTTTGTGATGTCACCGCTGAGTTTGCCTGTAAAGAGGGCGAAGGCGATTTAAGTCTCGAGTACTGGCGCAAAGAGCATCAGCGCTTCTTTACGCAGGAAGGTTCTTTTTCGGAGGATATGGCGCTGATTGCTGAAGAGTTTGAGGTTGTTGAACGCCTGTAACTTAAGCGCTCAGTCTCTTTGTAGCAGAGGCGGACAGCCGCCTCTGCATCACGATCCCCAACGCGTCCGCAAATACCGCACCGCATCCTGCGCCTGGGGCTGATTCAGATTGTCCTCGCGGAACAAAATCGTGCCGTCAATATTTGGCTCGGATTCATTCAAATCGAGCTGTTTTTTCAGCTCCGGCACGCCGCCTTTCACCGTCCAGTCGGGCTCTTTGCTCGAGGGTTCGCCCACTTTATAGAGCGCCACCCCAATATAGAGCCGCGTATGGGTCGGTTTCACCACGCCGGCCCACCACTTTGCCAGCACGTCATAACGCGCCGCATCCCGGGCAAAAGGCCAGTAGAGCTGGGGAGCGATGTAGTCCAGCAGACCCTGCTGCACCCAGCGGCGGGTGTCGGCGAAAGACTCGTCATAGGCTGCCGCACCCCGGGTGTCGGACCCGGCCGGATCGTGGGAGCGGTTACGCCATACGCCTGCCGGGCTGACGCCAAACTCCACGTTCGGGTTTAGCTGTTTAATGGTCCGCGACACCTGGGTAATCAGCTGCTGGGTATTGTTGCGCCGCCAGTCGGCTTTTGAGTCAAAACCCTGACCATACTGGCGATAGGTCTGGCTGTCGTTCAGCTTCGAGCCTGCGGACTCGGCATAGAAGTAGTCATCAAACTGCACGCCGTCGACCGGATAGCGCGACACCACTTCCGCCACAATGCTGGTGATCCAGTCCCGGACTTCCGGGATGCCGGGGTCGAGGACAAAGCGATCGCCCGCGGTGCGGATCCACTCCCGATGCAGGACAAAGACGCTGGGTGGATTCAGCTTCAGGGTTTGGTTCAACTCGGCGACCGTACCCGGGCGGATATTGGTCGAGACGCGGTAAGGGTTAAACCAGGCATGCACTTTCATCCCACGCTTGTGGGCTTCATCCAGCATAAACTGCAGGGGATCGTACCCGGGATCTTCACCTATTTTGCCGGTCAGCATATCTGACCACGGCAATATTTTAGAGGGCCACAGGGCTGTGCCGTCCGGTTTCACCTGGAAAAAAACGGTGTTGATCCCGAGGTTTTTCAGGTTATCCAGCTTATCGGTCAGGGCCTTCTGCTGCATGGCATTCCGCGACTCTGCGCTGCGGCCATTCACTGACGCCTGGGGCGGCCAGTCGAGACGGGAGACGGTAGCCAGCCAGACGCCGCGCACCGGCTCGTGGCGTGCGGTTTTATCGGGCAGGGGCTGTTTCGCCACCGGCGGTAGCGGCGTCACCAGAGATTTGGGGGGAGTTGAGCTGCAACTGACCAGTAAAAGCGCGGCGATGAGCGCGCCGGAGCGCTTAAGGTGAGTGGCAAGCTGAGAACGACGTGAACAGGCGATGATAAGCTCCAGTTATACGAATGTCGCCGGGTACGTTTATTGTCGTTCTATTCGGAGGGAAGTCAATGCTGTGACCCTGTTGTCTGTCCCCCTGGGTTTCAATTGTTCAGCGAAAAATGTGTTAGGGTTCAGTTGACTATAGCGTTCTTCTGTTGTCTGCAAGGTTGACCCATTTGTTACCAGGGGTATTATTTGTTCGCGTAAGTATTTTACTCTTGCTGCTTAGCAATGCGCCAAACAGCCGAACGATCACCTCCTACTCAGGTATTTCAACAGCAGATGCAGGCACAACACATTTTTCAGTTCTGGAAAGCGGTCGAGGCGCTCACGCCTCAGAAACTCGACAAAGATAATCCCGACGATCTGTTCCGGCCAGCCTATAAAATTGCGCAAGGTGGCAATCTCCCCTGGCGTGATACCAGACACACCGATAAACCTCTTAAGGATGACAAAGTCTGGCTCTATACCGCGCAATGCGGTGTTTATGATGCCACGGCGCTTTCTCAGCAACTGGAAGAGAAGATTGGCGCGCATGATGATGTCGTTGAAGAGAGGGGACGAGGCAACAGTCGGCTTTTTGATATTAGCTTCAATGAGCAGGGCATACCGCTATCTCAGACATTTATGCTGTCGCTCTCCGCATGGGCTGCCGGTCAAATCCTGCACCATAAGGATGGCGTGGCGGCGCTTGAGAACAACGTTCCCGTGGATTTCTCCGACTTACCCCTTCCAGGCGATACTCTCCCTCTTGTTGATAGTGGGTTCGCCGGTTTCGATGCCTTAACCCTGCGTCTTATGCAATGGATAGCCGATGAAGCCTCGCTTTTAGAGGCTAACGGGTACAGCCCGGATATCGACTGGATCCAGAAGCTGGTGGCGCTGGTGGTTGATAAAACGCTTTTCCCGCACTCAACCCTGGAATCTGAGTTTGTCTGTCTTGTGAAATGTATCCAGGTTAAGGCACCGAAGCCCGCCGGGGAGGAGCCAACACCGGATAACAAAGATAAAGAAAAGAGGGTTGATCCCGTTCAGGATGGTTTATTAAACAGTTTTTATATCAGCGAGCTGCGTAATCTTGGTCACGCCTGGCAGCAAAACGATGCAGGACCGGGATTCGTTGAGTATATGCGTGCTGTCTCTGAACCTGACAGAGCGCGTATCGATCTACGTTCTCCTGAGGGTTTACGGCTCGCCTTTCAGCGATTGCTTCCCACGCAACCGCCTGCGGGCGCCTGGCCTTCGCCTTATCCTCTGGCTTTCAGCCAACAGTTGGCGGTTAACGAGATCTGGCGCCGCCACGCCGATCAAGCCGGTATCTTTGCCGTGAATGGTCCTCCCGGGACAGGGAAAACCACCTTATTGCGGGATGTGGTTGCCGCGGTGGTGACGCACCGGGCCGGGAGGTTGATTCGCCATGAAGATGAGGTCTTCGCGGGCAAAAATATGCTCATCCTTGGTGACGACAGATACCCTTACTATCCTCTGCATCCTGCAATAAAGGGGTCTTCGATTGTCGTTGCCTCCGCAAATAACGGCGCAGTGGAAAATATTTCACTTGAACTGCCCGGCGCAGACGCCGTGCCGGAAAGCGTGCATCGCGAAAGTGATTATTTTGCCGATCTGGTTTCTGAACTGATCGGTAAGCCGGGTTGGGGTTTGCTGGCGGCCAGACTGGGCAACAAAGGCAACAGGAACAGTTTTATGAAGGTGTTCTGGTGGAGAAAACCGGAAGAGAATAAGAATACGCCGTTATTGCCTCCTGATACGTTCACGCCTCAGCGGGGAGAAGGGCTGGCTTACCATCTCAGACTGATAAAAGCCGGGAAAAGAAAACCGGCCATCTCCTGGGATAAGGCGAAATTGAATTATAAACAGGCGCAGGAGCGGGAAGAGGCCATACGTAAGCAGCTGATCGACTACGCAACGTTGGATCAACAGATCGATGAGATTCATCAGCGCATTCTGCAAAAGCGCGACGCCCGGACACTGTCGGCAGACCAACTGACTGAGGCTCAGGAGGCGCTGACGAAGATCCAGGTTGAAAAAATCGAGCATCAGGCCAGTTTTGCAGAATGGAGCGGGCAGCTTGAGGCTGCCGGCAAGCGCCTGGAACAGCATGGTTCCCATAAGCCTACATTCCTGGACTGGCTCTCCACATGGGGACGCGCCCATCGTGAATGGCGGGAGCGTTATCATCGTTTAACCCAGGAGAGCGATCACCTTCGCGCAAAGATGGAGATATACCAGACAGAACGGGATGCCCTCGAACACAAAGAGAAGGAGGCAGAGAAGAGCGTTACGGACCAGACGCGGCAGTTGCAGGAGATTGATCGTGCTCTGAGCGAGATGCACCTGGAGCTTATCTCAACGCAAGCGCGGTCAGAAGAGGCAAAATCGGCACTGGGTGATGTCTGGCCCGATCCTCATGCCAGCGATGAGGTGCGAGAGAAGTCCGCGCCCTGGGCGGACGGCGCGTGGCAAAAAGCCCGACAAGCGTTGTTCCTGGCCGCACTGGATGTTCACAGGGCCTTTATTGAGCATCACCCGGAGCCGTTTATCAGCAACATCAATCTGGTGAGCAACTGGCTACAAGGCAAGAATTTGTCAGAGGAGCAGGCTGAGCTGGCGCTTAATTCCCTCACGCTTGTCGTTCCCGTTATTTCAACGACCTTTGCTTCCGTCCCGCGCATGTTTAAACGGATCGGCAGGGAAGCGATTGGCTGGCTGCTTATTGATGAAGCGGGTCAGGCGTTACCCCAGCAGGCCGCAGGCGCCATCTGGCGCGCAGCCCGAACGGTTGTCGTAGGCGATCCAAAGCAGCTGGAACCGGTTAGCGGGATCGCTAAAGTCGTGGAAGGGGCGCTGGCGCAGCATTATGGCGTTTCAGCGTGCTGGTGGCCGGGGATGGTGTCGGCACAAATACTGGCCGATCACACGATGGATCTGGGCACGCTTTTACCTGACCCGGATAATGGGCAGGTCTGGGTTGGCTGTCCGCTTCGCGTTCATCGCCGCTGTGACGATCCGATGTTCACCGTCAGTAATGCGGTTGCTTATGACGGTCTCATGGTTCATGGGAAAAAGGCGGTACCCTTGCCCTTGCCGGAAAGTTGCTGGATTGATGTCGAAGGCAAGGCATGTGAAGGTAACTGGATTGCAGAGGAAGGTGAAGCGGTCAGAAGGTTGTTATCGGGCCTGCGGGATAGTCATGGCGTAAAGCCAGACAATATTTTCCTGGTTTCACCGTTTAAAGATTGTGCGCAGAAATTATCCCAGCTGGCGTCTGAACTTGGGTTTGACACTCAAAAGACCGGCACAGTGCATACCACTCAGGGTAAAGAGGCCAGCATTGTGATATTTGTCCTGGGGGGAAATGTTCAGCGGCCCGGCGCCAAATCATGGGCGGCCAGCCGGCCTAATCTGCTCAATGTTGCAGTCAGCCGGGCGAAACAACGCTTGTACGTCATCGGTAATCGTACGGAGTGGCAGAAACAGCGCTACTTCTCCACGCTGGCGAACGGTTTACCCGCTGAGTAAACGGAAAGAGGGCACATTTCGTGCCCTCTTATTACGCTGCGTGACACTGTCACCACTATGACACGGAGTGGCGGTACGCAGACTGGCGAACTTTCTCAACCGCCGCCTTTCCGGCGATAAACGCATGGTCCGAATTGTAGTATTCCCACTCGCTGTAACGTCCGGCCAGCGTGATGCCGTGCAGCAACAGCCATTTTCTGATCATCTCAACGTTCTCTTTACGCTGCTGGTCATAGATGACATAGGCGTAAGGAATATCGATTTGGTTGCTGGTGAGGATCTCATCGGTTTCCGAGATGATCCCCACCTCGATGCACTCCTGAATACATCTGTCGATCAGCGCCTGGCCGTCAGCGGGCAGTGGTTTGTCCGGGGAGTAGCTTATCTCACAGGTGAGGCCGCACGCACCCGGCGGACTGCAGAACGGGCTGGCGTTGCCCTGCACGAAAATACGGTGGAATACGGTTTTGCCAGCGTAGTAGATCCAGTGTTTATCCGTCAGGGTGTCACGATTAACGCCCAGATTGACGCAGCGGACGGAGACATGGCGCAGGGCTTTTGCGGCTTTACGAATTTCTGGCGGTACTTCGTCGCCCATCAGGCGGATAAGCTCCGGCAGCACCAGCGTGCTGATCATCTGCTCATAGCGGTACTGCCTGCCGTCAGAGAGCACGACAATATGCTGATTAACGTAGATTTTACTGACCTCGGCGCCGGTCTCAATGCGGCCCTTTATGTGCGGCACAAAGCCGGACATCAGCGCCTGAAAACCGCCTTTCAGGGGGTAGCCGAAACGCGCGTTGGGTCCCATAGGCTTCGCCGTTTCGCCCAGCGCACCTTCGATGATCTGGTCCAGATCGGGCAAGGGGACGCGTCCGCCCAGCCATGAGGTCTCCATCTCTGAGAGTGGCACCGTCCATAATTTTTTATTGTAGGGAATGGCAAAATGACGGGCGATCCCTTTGCCCCATGTTTCATAGATGAAGGCTTCAAAACTGCCTTCCGGCGGTAGGTTCTGGCCTGTGCTGGTGTAGTCCGGCACCGCGCCATCGGCGCAGCAGTCATGATGATGGCGGCGATGCGTCTCGGCATTATTGCCACAGGTCGAGGCCATGCTTTTCACCTCTGACCCGGTACCGTAACGCGCCTCGATGGCCCCCAGGATACACTCCTTGATCACCGGGGCCGGCAAGCCGTAAAGCGATCCCTGGAAGGGATAACGGGTATAGACGCCGTCGGTATAGACCCAGGCTTCGCGGATCTGCCAGTGAATATTGTCACCCAGTAAGATGTTGTATAACGCCAGCACCTCTTCATCGGCGGAAAACATAATGTGTCCCGCATAATCGAAGGTAAATCCCTTGTCCTGAACCGAGCGGCACAAGCCTCCCACCGTCTCATTACGCTCCAGTAAGGTTGCCCCTTCGCCAAAATGATAGGCCGCGCTCAGGCCGGTTGGCCCGGCACCCAGAATTAAGCATGGCTCTACTTCTGAACCCGTTCTGGCAGGGGGGATGAGGCGTAAAACTGCCTGAGGTGAGACATCCTCGCCTCCGGCATCCGTTGTCGCCGTCTCCTGCGCCTGATGACGAGAGAGCGCCTGCCCAATCAGCTCATGCATTTTTTGCACGGTTGTGTCCCAGGAGGTGCTGGCGACGATGTTTTGCATGATCTGCCGCTGCGAAGCGCGTTCTTCCTCAGACAATGCCAGCGCCTCTTCGCAGGCGGCCACAAAGGCGGCATGATCCCTGGCGACCGCCACAATGTGGCCATAGGGTTTTTCAACATCAGCGATGGCGGTACTCACCACAGGAAGCTGCGCGGCCATGTATTCCAGCACTTTCGTCGGACTGATAAAGCGGGTGGATTCATTCAGCGCAAACGGCATCAGGCAGACGTCCCACCCGGCAAGGAAATGGGGCAGGGCCTGATAAGGCTGCATGCCAGGGTAATGGATATTGCTTCGTTGCGGCAGGGTTGACGGGTCTATTTTCACCACCGGACCAACCATCACGATTTGCCACTCCGGGTGCGCATCGGCAAGGGCGGCGATCAGCGACAAATCCATACGTTCATCAATTACGCCGTAATAGCCCAGGCGCGGGTGCGGAATAGTGTCCTGCAGAGGATGGTGATTGGCCCGATCCAGCGCCTGTTCAAAATGCACCGCATCCACACTACTGGCAAAGCAGTGAATGTTCGGGTGGCGTCCTTTTCTTGCCGCATACAGGCTTGGCCCGCCGGTAAAGACAATATCCGCCCGCGTCAGCAGGGCTGACTCACGTTGCAACAGCTGGCGGGGCGCTTTTTCAAAGGCGGCCAGTTCATCCATGCAGTCATACACCACAACGGCGGGGGCAAAGACCTTCAGCAGAGGGAGGGCCATCGGCGTGTAGAACCAGACGACCGGGGTTTCATCCTCTTCGCGTATCTCCGCCAGCAGTGTTTCCAGCCAGGCGATCTGTCCATCATGGAAACCCGGCTCTGTTGACGGTGTCTGCGGCTGAATGACCGTCACATTCGGCGCGGGTTGGGAAATCTTCAGCTCTGGTTTTCCAACGGAATGCAGCGGCTCTTCGATAAAGACGATCTGATAGTGCTGAGCAAGCCGTGTCATCAGATGCTGCGGGCGCTGAAAAACAAAATCCCAGCGCAGATGACTAAAAACATAGATTTTTTTCATGCCTGATACCTCTGTGCTGGTGCAGGTAGTGACGCCAGTTAGTTGGTGAAAGTGTTCCAGCCGGGTCTGGACATGTTTAAGAGCCCGGGCGTAAACGGCATTCAGCTCTCGCTCTTTGTCGGGCCTCACATCCCATAAGCCAGAGTGATGCCAGTTTGCGTTATTCTCCCAGTCGGGGCGGTCGATAATCGGGTAAAGGCAAATGCCCGCAACCTCTACGCCGGCCAGCTGCGCCTGAGCCACCTCTGAGACGACATCGTTAATCCAGGCGCCGCGCCCGCTACCTACATGGCTGGTTTCGGCAAGCAGAATAGGGCGGCGATAACGCTCCCAGGTCTCCTGCAACATTCCGTGCAATCGCCGTCGCCGACCGTCACCCAGATGCCACGGCAGCCGCTGGTTGTTGCCCATCATCCATTGATTGTCGTGGTAGTAATTGGCGCCCAGCAGATCCAGATAGCGCGGATGGCCACCCAGCTCAGGCTCATGCTTGCCCGTCAGCATGTCCCACGCCTGAAACTGCGCGGTACGAAACGCCTCGGTTTGCTCAATATTTGCAGGATCGTCATCCGGTGAAATCAGATGGATTAACGGGTCGCAATGTAAAATTCGCGCTCTGGGATCGGCCGCCAGAATGGCGTCGCAGGCGGCTATGGCGGCACGAACGAGTTGTCGCTTGACCCGCTCGCTTTCGCCCACGCCTGGAGGGGAGGTAGGAAACAATCCTTCCGCAATGCCCCAGGCTGTGAATGAGATTTCGTTGACGGGTGAGTAGACCGGCGGCTCCTCATACCAGGGGCGCAAAAACGTCGCCAGCGAGCCACACAAGTGGGCGAAGCGAGAGACAAACTCTGTTGAGAAAAAATCGAGATGGGGGGGAAAGCCGTAATGACAGATTGTCCAGCAAATCTGGATACCGCTCTCTTTTGCCGACATCATTTTTTTTGCGACGGTAGTAAAGTCGTAACCACCTGATTTATCGACAAGTCGCCAGCCGACGCTCTCTCTTACCGTGTGCATGTTGAAGGGCTTAAGCGCGCGGTAATCCTCGGCATGCCGTACGTCATGCGCCGTTGCGTTATCCATTGAAAGGGGATGACCCGCCCGGGTGATAAAATCAGCGCCTTCGAATCCTGCCTGCCAGAATGACCTGAATATCGCCATATACATTGCTCCCTCATGGGCCTTTTTAAATATACCTGGCCAGCGCGTTTAAATTCATTGGCCTTTTTTTAATTACCCACACCTATGGCAGAAAATGAATTTTTAGAAAATAGCGAGTATTATTTTTTGTAAAACATTCAACCATAACCATCCTCCCCACATATTTTGTAAGCAGCGGAACAGGGCAACAGGAATACCCCGGAGTTCACCCGTTGTATTTAGACATCCTGGTCTTCAATGAGAAAAAATCACTGTCTTATTCATCAATGATAGCCTGAGTTTCCGGCGCTACGCGGCGTTTTTCAGCAATGTCCGGCTTCGGCAGTTAAAAAGATGAACAAAATCATTGTCTGCTGGTGGCGCTTTTTTTATGGGATCCGTTTCGGTTAAACGATAATAATGCTTAACCGGGCCTTTAAATAAGCCTTGCCCGTTTCGTTAGTTTGCTGGATTGCTCTCTTCATGATCTCTGTTGTTTTCTGGCACTTTTGTCTTAGCGTCCTTGGCCTGTTAATTAGTGATTCGGATATTTAATTCCGATAGCTTCTCGCTGCGGGAATATAAATAACGGAGTATTAGTTTCCTCTCATAGGGTATATTGTAAACAGATCTCAGTAGTTACAACATACAGTATGCCTTTACTTTTAAACAAACCTAAACATTGTGCCCTGAATCATCGCTTATCAGAAAAAAGAGGTAGCCGTCCCTTTTTTATCCCCTAAAGGGAGTAAATTGAATTTAACCGCCAGAGGGGTTATTCTTGTTTTATCCCCTGTAGGGGATTTTCCTTGAATATCCGCTATAGGGGGTAAGCATGAAAGTGACCTCGGCAGGCGCACTGGCGCAGGCTGTCAAAGATCAGCGTAAGGTCAATAAGTTAACGCAATCAGAGACCGCTGAACAGGTTGGCATTAAACAAACCACGGTATCGGATTTCGAGAACAAACCTGAATCCACCAAGCTGGAAACCCTGTTCAAAATTCTCTCGGCGCTGGATCTGGAACTTCACGTGGTGAAAAGAGGCTCGACGCTGCCCGATCATGCCAGCTGGACAAAGGAGTGGTAAACGATGCGCGCTCAACGTCTGACTGTTGCTATGAATGGCGAAGTGGTGGGTACGCTGCATCGTGATGGCAGCGGCGCGATGTCATTTCAGTATGCGCCCGAGTGGCTGGCAGAGCCTGGCGCACGTGCCATTTCGCTCTCTTTGCCGCTCCAGCACGGGAGGATCCGCGGAAAGCAGGTCTTCAATTTTTTCAGCAACCTGTTGCCAGACTCAGAGGCGATAATCGCCCGCATGCAGGCCCGTTTTCAGGTTGAGACGGCACATCCCTTTGATCTGCTCGCCAGTGTCGGACGAGACTGCGTGGGTGCCATTCAGCTCTATCCACCGGGGCTGGAGATCCCATCGGTGATGGATATCGTCGCCGAACCGCTGGATGACGAGCAGATTGCTTCCTTGCTGGAGGGTTACCAGATGGCCCCGTTAGGGATGAGCGAAGAGGGGGCTGATTTTCGCATTTCGCTGGCCGGGGCGCAGGAGAAAACGGCGTTGCTATGGTATCAGGATCGCTGGCAGCGGCCTCAGGGTAGTACACCAACCAGTCATATATTCAAATTGCCGATCGGCAGAATAGAGCAGAACAATATCGATCTCAGCGAGAGCTGTGAAAACGAGTGGCTCTGCTTACGGATCGCAAAAGCCTTTGGATTTCCGGTAGCGCATGCCGAAATGGCCACCTTTAGTCGCAAAAAAGTGCTGATTATTGAACGCTTCGATCGCCGTTGGGCCAGCAGCGGGTGGCTGATGCGCCTGCCGCAGGAAGATTTTTGTCAGGCGCTGGGCATCGCTCCGGCACTGAAGTATGAGTCCCACGGCGGGCCGGGCATCGCCGATGCCATGAAACTGCTGCTCGGTTCCCGCCTGGCAGCGCAGGATCGGGAGATGTTCTTCAAAGCGCAGATCCTGTTCTGGATGCTGGCCGCGATTGATGGTCACGGTAAGAATTTCAGCCTGTTTATCGAAGCGGACTCTTCGTTTCGCATGGCCCCGTTATACGATGTGATTTCGGCCTTTCCGCTGTTTGAGGCAGGGAGTATCCCGGCCAAAAAAGCGAAGATGGCCATGGCATTACAGGGCAAAAACCGCCAGTACCATTTCGCGATGATCCAGCCGCGTCACTTTATCAGTACCGCTGCGCACGCAGGCTTTTCGCAGGAGATCGCCCGGAGGCTGATGAAAGAGATGGCCGACCGCACGGATGAGGCGATCGCCACCGTCAGGGCGGAATTGCCAGCGGATTTTCCGGAACAGATAAGCGAGGCGATTTTCCGCGGTCTGGTAAGCCAGGCGGCGAGAATAAGCCGCTTTGATTAAATCGGTACAAAAATTGGTAGGGTAGCAAACCCCATTTGCAATTGTTAATGATATTTATTTTCATTATCATTTGTCTTTACGTAAGCAACTGTAAAGAAAAATGACATGCATATTCCCTCTGCCCTAATACAGCAAACTCTGTGTGCCGTCGCCATTTCCCTGGCAACGCACTCTGGCGTTGTACTCGCTAAAACCTTTACCGAGAAAGATTTCGTCACCCAGCCACTTGGGCACGGCGTGTACGAGCTGGCCTACGATAAGGGCCAGCAGGCCCTTTATGCCGCGTCAGCGCCTTCCTTTGATAAAGACAAATCGGACGGACTGGTCTTTAAGCTGGCGGCGCAGACGCTGCAAATTGAAGCGAAGATCCCCACGGAACGTCGCACATTCGCCGTCGCGCTGGACGAAGAAAATCATCGCCTTTATCTGGGTAATTCGCTGGAAGGGTCGGTCACGCTGCTCGATACCCGTACTGATAAAGCCATTAAAACAATTCAGCTGAGCGACACGTCAGATCCAGAAAATCGCGTGCACCTGCGTGAAGTGGTGCTGGATAAGAAGCATCAGCGTCTTTATGTCTCCGGGATAGGGCGTAAGGATAAAGGATTACTCTGGGTTGTGGATACCCAGAAGCAGGCCCTGGCCCAAACCCTTGAAAAACTTGAGCCGGTCGGGTTTGCAGTAGATGAAGCGGGCGACAAGGTGTATGTCGTGTCTGGCGTCGGGGAACTGATCGCGCTGGATGCTAAAACATCCAGGCTGCTCAGCCGCGTGAAGGTCGATCCTGCCGATCCGGAGCACTATTTCCTGAATATCGCGCTAAACAGTGGCAAAGGGATGGGGTATATCGCCGACACCAACACCAAAGATCTGCTGGTTGTGCAGTTGGACACCGGCAAGCTGCTTCATCGCGTGCCGACCCCTAATTCCGTTGGCGTGCTGTATAACCCGGCGCGGGAAGAGGTCTACGTCACCCATCGTAACGATCGCCAGATTAGCGTGATCGATGCGACCACTTATCACCTGAAACACACCATTAAAACCACGGCGATGCCAAACAGCCTGGTGCTGTCTGCCGATGCCAGCACGCTCTATGCCAGCGTCAAGCAGGATGAGAAAGCTAACAAAGCTGACTACGTGCTCAAGATTGATTTAACCCAGCTCTAAGGATCCTGTTGTGATAAAGCAGACACGCATGGCCGTGGCGGTTTCGCTCGCCCTGGCAAATCTTCCTGCGGCCGTTTTCGCCGCGGAATCCACCGCCGTTAACGAAGATGAGCTGGTCGTGACCGCGACAGGCTTCAGCCAGGAGCGTCGCGAGGCACCAGCAACCATCTCGGTGGTGAATGAAAAGGAGCTGAACACCCGCTCTAACCAGAACGTCACCGAAGCCCTGCGCGAGATGCCGGGTCTCCTGGTGGGTAACGGCCACGGCAGCCTGGCGACTGGCGATGTCCAGATGCGCGGGATGGACTCCACCTATACCTCCTACATGGTGAACGGCATCAAACAGGCCACCCGCGAATCCCGCCCGTACGGCCACCATATCGGTACCGAGGCCGCCTTTATGCCACCGCTGGCCGCCATCGAGCGCATCGAAGTGATCCGCGGGCCGATGTCATCCCTGTATGGTTCTGACGCCATCGGCGGCGTGGTCAACGTCATCACTAAAAAAGCGTACAACCTGGAGAAGTGGACCGGCGTCCTGGAGGATAACTACTTCCTGCAGGAGAAGAGCGAGTACGGCAACACCAACCAGACCAATGCCTTTGTGATGGGCCCGGTGATCCCCGGTAAACTGGGGGTGAGCGTGGCCGCGGATTATCTCGACCGTCGCGACGATGACAGCGTCAACGACGAGCGTTTTGTGAAGCATCAGTCCGGCAACCTGGACGCGACGATCGCCCTGTCGCCAACGGAGACCCAGCTCTGGGATCTGAACGCTACGAAAGGGAATCAGGAGAAAACGCATAACGATAAACGGTGGTACTGGGGCTTCGACCGCGACGCGGCTTCGCTGTCGCAGCACGCCTGGTATGGCGACATACTGGAGGTGAAGAACTTCGTCAGCTACGAGAAAGCGAAAACCGAGTACCGCGTGCCGGGAATGGCATCACAGTTTATTACCCAGAAAAACTACGAGGCGAACAGCGCCAACACCTTTACCCTCGGCGACCACAAGCTGACGCTGGGCATCAACTTTACCCGCAATGAGCTGGATGATGAGTTCGGCATTAAAGATAAAGAGGCGCCGGGCGTAACGCCGGTGAGCGAAATATCGCGCAACGGCTGGGCGGTATTCGCCGAAGATGCGTGGATGATCGTCCCGGATTTCACCTTAACGACCTCGGCGCGTCTGGATCACGACAGCTACTTTGGTTATCACGTCACGCCTAAGCTCTACGGCAACTGGACCCTTGATGAAAACTGGGCGCTGAAGGGCGGTGTGTCTGCGGGCTATAAAAAACCGGATCTGCGCCAGAATAATGCCGGCTTTACCAGCGTGTATGGGGCTTATCCTTATTCGGAAATAGGCATCGGTAATGACGATCTCAAACCGGAAGAGAGCGTCAACACCGAGCTTGGCGTCTACTGGCAGCAGGATGCGCTGGCGCTGGACGCGACCGTCTTCTACACCAAATTCAAGGACAAAATCAGCGACCGGGTCATTTGCACCACGTCGGCCTCGCAGCAGTGCAGGTATAATGGTTACGTCGCTGACTCTGTCTTCCAGTATTTCAACGTCAGCGATGCCGAAATCTACGGTGTGGAGCTGAACGGCGACTGGCAGGTCACCTCATCGTTGAGAGCCAATGCCAACTATACCTGGACTCACAGCGAACAACAGAGCGGCGAGTATAAGGGTTACGCCCTGAGCGACTTTCCGGAAAGCATGGCTAACGTCTCTCTGACATGGCATGCGCTAAACGACCTGGAGTTATGGACCAAAGCGAGCTGGCGCAGCACCTCACCGGACATCGGTAAATCCAGCGAAACAGAAGCCTACGCGCTGGTTGATTTAGGGGCACGTTACCATCTGAACAAGAACGTTACGTTAATGACCGGCATCTATAACCTGTTTGACGCAAACCCGATTTACCGCACCTCGTACAACCAGTCTTCGATGCTGGAAGGCCGCCGCTATAACTTCGGCGCCCGTATCGAGTTCTGAACCTTACTGCCGGAGCCGTCGTGCTCCGGCTTCTGCAATTGTTATTCCTCGCTTTTCTGCCACAGAAAGTGATTATCAAACCCGCCGACATGTGATACTTAGATTGGGAGACAACAAACCAGGATAACGAGAGATGTCGCAGAACAAAATTGCCCACAAAGTACAAAACCTCCAGTCATCGGCGATCAGAGAACTATTAAAACACAGCAAGATGGAAGGGGTGATTTCACTCGGCGGGGGCATTCCCAATCCGGATCTTTTCGATCGCGAAGGGCTGGAAATGGCAATGGAAAAGGTGCTCTCCAGCACCTGGAAGGATGCTTTTCAGTACGGTCTGAGCGAAGGTAGCCCGGAGCTGCGCGGCGAAATCTGCCAGCTGCTGAGCGGCAGGGGGATCCGCTGCGGTATCGACGAGGTGGTCGTCACATCCGGTTCCCAGCAGTCACTGGATATTCTGGCGCGCGCGCTGATCAATCCGGGCGACATTGTTGTCGTTGAACGTCCAACCTATCTCGCGGCCCTGCAGGTTCTGCAGCTCGCAGAGACTAACCTGATGTCGGTGGGTACCGACGGCGAAGGGATGATCGTTGATGAGCTCGAAGCGCTGGTTAAGACCACGCCGATCAAAGCGGTCTACATCGTACCGACGTTTGGCAACCCAGGCGGGGTTACGTTGACAGAGCAGCGCCGCAGGCAGTTGGTGGAATTAGCGCAGCGCTACGATTTTGTGATTATCGAAGACGATCCCTACGGCGAAATCAATTTTACCGACAACACCTTCACGCCATTAAAAGCCTGGGCGGCAGAGATGGGGTGCAGCGATAACGTGATTTACACCTCGACCTTTTCAAAAATCCTCGCGCCAGGGGCAAGGGTAGGCTGGTTAGTGCTGCCGGACTGGGTGAAGCGTCAGGTGGTGATCCTCAAGCAAGCCACCGATTTACACACCAGCACATTGTCGCAGTCGCTCACTTATCACTATCTCACCACGGGGCGCCTGGCGGGACAAATCGCGCTGATCCGTGACGCCTATAAACACAAATGCGAGATCCTCTGCCAGGCGGTGGAGCGCGAAATGGGCGATCACCTGACGTTCCACAAACCGATGGGCGGCATGTTCCTGTGGGCGAAATTCAAATATGAGATGAATACTACCGAGTGGCTGAAAAAGACCCTCAACAACGGCGTGGTCTACGTGCCAGGGGAGTTCTTCTACTGTAACGAGCCGGATCACAACACGCTGCGCATGTCCTACGTCAGCGTCACGGATGAAAATCTGCAAGAGGCGGTCGCACGGTTGAAAGCCTCCTTATAAGGGGCGCGGAAGTAAAACGGGTGGCGAAGGCCACCCGAATCATTGACTTAGCTGCGGATAAAATCGAGTAAGTCTTTGTTGATCGTATCAGGGTGCGTGGTGTGCATCCCGTGAGGATAGCCTGGATAAACTTTCAGCGTGCTGTTGCTGATAAGTTCATCCTGAAGCAGGCTGGCATTCTTATAAGGCACCACCTGATCGTCATCACCCTGCAAAATAAGCACCGGCACGGTAATCGCTTTCAGATCGTCGGTTTGGTCCGTCTCGGAAAAGGCTTTAATGCCTTCATAGTGCGCTTTCGCACTGCCAATCATCCCTTGCCGCCACCAGTTCTGAATAGTTCCCTGAGATATTTCAGCCCCCGTTCGGTTGAAGCCGTAGAAGGGGCCCGTCGCCACGTCGAGATAAAATTGCGCCCGGTTTGCGGCCAGCGCTTTACGGAATCCATCAAAAACCTCCAATGGTGTACCGCCTGGATTTTCCGGCGTTTTCACCATTAATGGCGGTACGGCGCTGATTAATACCGCTTTCGCCACGCGCCCCTGCGGTTGACCGTATTTCGCCACATAGCGCGCAACCTGTCCGCCGCCGGTGGAGTGACCAACATGGACAACGTTACGCAGATCCAGATGTTCCACAACGGCAGACACATCGGCGGCGTAGTGATCCATATCGTGTCCATCGCTGACCTGACTTGAGCGGCCATGACCACGACGGTCGGAGGCAATAACGCGGAAACCTTCAGCTAAAAAGAACAACAGCTGGTTATCCCAGTCGTCAGCGCTTAATGGCCAGCCGTGGTGGAAGAAAATGGGCTGTGCATCTTTAGGACCCCAATCTTTATAGAAGATACTGACATCATCGTTGGTGGTAACAAATGACATGATAGACCTCTCGGGGAATAAAAGAACCTGAGTGAAGTGGGCTGCGTCCGCAGTTAAAGACGTACAGCCGCTAAGAAGTCTAGTTGAGAAGATTAACGATTGCTTCCTCCCAACGAAAACGCATGCGTTCTGCGCAGTCGGCTGAGGCTAAACAACACTGAAGCGACAGACGCAGCAACTGCGACCCACAGAGCGAAATGGACAGCCCGTTCATTTAACGTCTGGCCGGTTACCGGCGAGATGAGGGTCAGCAGGATACCTACAACAGCGGCGCCCAGGCACTGCCCGAAAGTTCGGGCAATGGATAATACCCCGGATGCATAGCTTGCCTGTTCGCGAGCAACATTCGACAACATTTCCCGGTTGTTAGGACTTTGAAAACATCCAAATCCGATGCCGCAAACCAGGCTACGCAGGCCGATATCCCATACGGAAGGCGAGGCGGGCAGCATCGCCAGCAGAATCAACCCCACAACAAAGATGGCCAGCCCAAGAGTCGAGATCAGCGGCGCAGAAACCGTGTCTGCCCAGCGGCCGGCATGGGGTGCGATCAGCACAATACCTATAGGCCAGGGCACGAACAGCAGCGCGGATATAACGGGGCTGTAGCCATATACGCTCTGAAACAGAAAAGGCAACGCAACAAAGGTGATCCCCTGGCTGACAAAAGAGGCCAGTGACGTTAATGCCGCGAGGGTGAAACGTCCGTTCTTGAATATAACGGGCGGCAGTATGGGCGCCCTGGCGCGGCGAATATGCCAGATAAACAGCATCGTGCTGAACAGGGCGAGAAGTCCCCAGCAGACCGCCACCTGGTGAAGGCTGTTCGCCGCCATAATCATTGCCCCCAAAAGGGTGGCTGACAGCAGCGCGCCAGGAAGGTCAAACGCAGTTTTGCCGGACGTTGTTTTTCCGGGTAGCGCCCTGAAAGCCAGCAACAGGGCTAAGGTTCCCGGAAGTATGTTAATGGCAAACAACCATTGCCAGCTCAGGGTATCCAGTATCGTGCCGCCCAGCACCGGGCCAATGGCGGTGCTGGATGCTATAAGCAGGGCATGCAGACCCAGCACGCGGCCAAGCAGTCGTCCCGGGAAAACGCCGCGCAGGATCGCCGGAGCAATACTTAACGTCGCCGCGCCGCCGATCCCCTGCATAATACGCATTGCCACAAGCATTTCTGGGGTAGTTGCCAGTGCGCAGCCCAGTGAGGTCAGCGTAAAGGTGGCGAGCCCTGACAGAAAAATGGGGCGAGTGCCATAGATCGTCGCGAGGGAGGCGAAAATCATCAACGTCATTGCCGCAGAGAGCAGATAACCGTTGGCGAACCAGACCGCGTAGCTTGCAGGCACCTGCATCGCTTGCGCCATAGAGGGCAGGGCAATGTTGATCATGGTGCCATCAAACACCCCCATCAGGGTGGTCACCATTACGGCGATCATCACCCGGGCGCGCGCCGGGCCAGGCAGCCCCTCATCACCGGGTTGGTTTGAAAATAGCGTCATCATCTGAACTCCTTAAGGGGGGGTTAATGACGAAACTATAAGCACGAGGTATATAAGGCGGAAGACGCATGGTTTACACTTAATCATTGCACCGAACGCCTTATCTGAGGTTTATTATGTCCGATCCCGATTTTAACCTGTTGGTCGCCCTCGACATTCTGCTGGCAGAAGCGAGCGTGGCCGGTGCTGCACGGCGCTTAAACCTGAGTGCATCTGCCATGAGCCGCACGCTCAACAGGCTGCGCGAGGTGACAGGCGATCCGATTCTGGTGCGGGCCGGACGAAATATGGTGCTGACCCCCTGGGCAGAAGCCTCCCGGGATCGCGCCAGAAATGCGGTTCAGGAGGCGAGGGCAGTGTTGCAGCCGTCAATGGAGACGCTCAGGCTGGAAAGTCTGGCGCGCCTGTTCACTATCCGGGCCAACGATGGATTTGTCGTCGCGTTTGGCCCGGCGCTGATTGCCGCGGTGGCGGAGGCCGCCCCGGATGTCTGTCTCCGTTTTGCGCCCAAGCCTGAAAAAACGTCGCGCTATCTGCGCGAGGGTCTGGTCGATCTGGAGATTGGCGTCCAGGGCAATATGGGGCCGGAAATTCGCCTGCAGCGACTTTTTCAGGACCGGTTTGTCGGCGCCGTGCGGAAGACGCATCCGCTGGCATCGTTACCGGAAATCAGCGTAAAGGATTATGTTGCCTGGGGCCATGTGGTGGCCGCGCCCAATGGATCATTACATGGGTTTGTGGATGATGCACTGGCGGAGTCAGGTTTGTCCCGTAAGGTGGCAAGCGTGGTGCCTGGCTTTCCGACGGCGTTGTCCGTGGCGCTGGCATCGGATCTTATCGCCATGGTTCCGGCGTTGTATTTGCAAAACCCGCAGATGACAGAGCAACTGCATGTATTCGAACTGCCGTTCAAGACCCGTACCATCACGGTGTCGCAGATGTGGCATCCGAGAATGGAAAAAGATCCCGGTCATCGATGGCTAAGAGAAAAAGTGCTTGAGGTGTGTCGGAGTGTACGGTGATGAATGAGAAGTTGAGGCGAGGGGATAAAGCTGGGCGCGTAATACGAGGCCCGGTACGTCTGCGTTGCTGCCATAGATCGCATTTAACATAATATACATTATGCGCACTAACATAGTGATAGCAAAATTATAATGTCCGGTCTGGGCAGTTCACAGTAAGATTCAGCATCGATGGATTCCGATGATGGCACATTCAGCTGTGTTTTTCGTTTTGGATTTTGTCGACCGGCGTTTGGCCACTCAGATGGTCGCGCAGCGGCTGGGTATCTCCGATCGTCAGTGCAGATGCCTTCTGTCGCGTTACCGTGAAACTGGCCCACCAGGTATGGCTAACGCCTGATGGTCTTGCCCGGTACGCACTCAATATTATCCGAGAACGCTATACCGACTTCGGGCCGACGCTTGCAGGTGAAAAACTCGCAGAACTGCACGATGTTCACCTGTCCAAAGAAACGGTCCGGTCGCTATTCAGGGTTTATCCCCCGGATGAATACCAGAAGATATCCCCCTACAACTTCATGTTATACAGGACCCTATTGCCTTTATCGCATCATCAGTTGTCCGGTCTCTGTGCCCGGTGTAGCCGATCGCGGATCTTATCGACTGATGATTTAATGTCAGCAACTGCATCCGCATCCATTCCAAGGGTATCCACAATACAGCGCGTGATATTGCTGGCCTCAATTTTCAGTGTATCCCCCTTCTCTGTCAGATGAATAAGCACTTCACGTTCATCCTTCGGATTGCGTGTCCGGGTGATCAACCCCGCGCTCTCCAGCCGCTTAAGTAAAGGCGTGAGCGTGCTGGACTCAAGGAAGAGTATTCCACTCAGCTCCTTCACTGTGCGTCCATCCTGATTCCACAACGTGATCATCACCAGGTACTGGGGATAGGTTAATCCCAGCTTATCGAGCATTGGGCGATAGAGCTGCGTAAACGCATGTCCCGCGGAGTATAGCGAGAAGCAGAGCATGCCGTGCACATCCGGGAGTAACTCCCCGGTATTTATCTCTTTAGTCATATGTTCTCCAGTCCTTCTAAAATAATTTGTGTACGATTTAATTGCAAGCGATTGACAACAACAAAAAGTAATGCCAGATTAATTCACACACAAACAAGTCGCGCACAAATCAATTGCGCAGCAACATACAATTCATAACAGGAGAACGATATGTCCACATTCACAACGACAGACGGGACTGGCATTTTCTATAAAGACTGGGGTTCAGGTCAGCCAGTCCTCTTTGCTCACGGATGGCCGTTATCGTCAGACGCCTGGGATCAGCAGATGCTCTTCTTCAGCCAGAATGGCTTCAGAGTCATCGCTCATGACCGGCGCAGCCACGGGCGTTCGGACCAGACATTCCATGGCAACAATATGGATCGGTATGCTGACGATCTGGCCGAACTTATTGAAGCACTGGATCTGAAGGACCTGATTTTAGTAGGCCATTCCACAGGGGGTGGCGAAGTTGCACATTATATCGGTCGTCATGGTACTTCCCGTGTAGCTAAAGTTGTTTTGGTTGGCGCAGTACCTCCTCAGATGCTCCGGACGGATGCTAACCCCGACGGCACTCCGCTGGAGGTATTTGATGCCATTCGCGAAGGAACGGCTAAAAACCGTGCTCAGTTCTTCTTCGACCTGACCATTCCATTCTATGGCTTCAATCGCGACCATGTACCAACCAATGACGGGCTGCGGGAAAACTTTCGCAGGATCGGGCTGCAGGGAGGTATTAAAGGACAATATGACTGCATCCATGAGTTCTCCGAGGTCGACTACACACGCGATCTGCAGCAGATTGATCGCCCTACTCTGATTATTCATGGTGACGATGACCAGATTGTGCCCATTAAGGCATCAGCACACCGCGCCGCTGAGATCGTTGCGCACGCCACACTGAAGATATATGCCGGCGGCTCACATGGTCTGGCTGAGACAGAGGCCGACCGCTTTAATGCTGACGTACTGGGCTTTATTCGCGGCTAACGAGGTGGCCTGTTCCATACAGGCCACATCCATCATACGCATACCTCATCAACTGAGTTAAAGGGAAACTATCATGTCTAAATTTGTTGCCTCCCTCGCTATTGCTACCGCTCTGCTGTCTGCCAGTGCTTTCGCCGAAACCGCAAAGCCGACTGTTGTCCTGGTTCATGGAGCCTTTGCTGACTCATCTAGCTGGAATGATGTCACCCGTATCCTGCAAAAAGATGGGTATAACGTCGTTGCAGCGGCTAATCCGCTGCGCAGTGTTTCGACTGATGCGGCTTACGTCTCTTCTGTTGTGAGCAATATTAAAGGACCTGTGGTACTTGTCGGACATTCCTATGGCGGCCAGGTAATAACGAACGCAGCCCGGGAAACGAAAAATGTTAAATCACTGGTTTATGTCGCCGCATTTGCTCCTGACGCGGGTGAAGCTGCCGCTGAACTGGCGGGGAAATTCCCCGGAGGCACGCTTGGCGAGGCGCTTTCCACGCCGGTTAAGCTGGCTGATGGTAATGTCGATCTGTCCATTGAGCAGTCGAAGTTCCACCAGCAATTCGCTCATGACGTGTCAGCTGAAAAAGCTGCGCTGATGGCGGCAGGACAACGACCCGTGACCGAAGCAGCATTAACTGAAAAATCGGGAGCCCCCGCCTGGAAAACAGTGCCCTCTTACTTCATTTATGGTGATGGCGATAAAAATATCCCTGCCCAAAGTTTGCGTTTTATGGCTGAACGCGCGGGATCAAAGCACACCGTGGTGATCAAAGGGGCATCTCATGTCGTGATGGTTTCTCATCCTCAGGACGTAGCCACACTTATTGAGGAAGCCGCGAAATAAATGTCTCTGTCCTCTCTTTGACGCCCTTCCCCGTCAGAGGCACTGTCCCGGACTTTTTTCTGCGGTGCAACCGCCGGGGTATACAGTGTCTGCTGCCTTCGAAATAAACAGAAGAGAGATCGTCCGCCTGCGGTAAAGGCGGACGATCTCTCTATCTTCGCGAACGAGTCCCCATTTTTAAAAATGGATACGGTTCTTTATCTGACAAGCCCCGACAGAAACAGATGTCAGTGTCCAGACAGGCGGGTAATTTCTGCTTATCCTATACTCAGCTAAAGAATATTGTGGTGTAGATGAAAATATCAAAAACGCGCATAAGTCGTTGAGGTTCTATGAAATTCCCCGGCATACCGGAAAATGAAGAAGAAAGACTAAAGTCGCTTTATCTCGCAGACCTGCTTGATACCAGAGACGATGAGCGTTTTGATCGTCTTACCCGGCTTGCCAGGCGAATCTTTCAGGTACCTGTGGTCCTGATAAGCCTGCTGGATCGCGAGCGACAATGGTTGATTGCATGCGAGGGTCTCGGTGTCCGGGAAACGCCACGTAATATCTCATTCTGTGGGCATGCCATTTTGCAGGATGGCGCTTTTATCGTTAACGATGCATCTGTTGATGAGCGTTTTCATGATAATCCCCTGGTCACCGGTGAACCTTACATCAGATTTTACGCTGGCTATCCGGTGCATCTCCCTGACGGAGAAGTGGCAGGTACGCTTTGCCTCATTCATACCATCCCCCGCAGCTTTAACGACGAGGATATTGCTTCACTCAAGGATCTGGCTTTCATTGTTGAGGATGAATTTCAGGTCATCGGCATGGCGATGACCGACAGTCTGACCGGAATAGCGAATCGGCGGGGTTTTTACCGGACAGGAGAAAAACGGTTCCGCACCCTCACTGAGCGTAATACACCGTTCAGCCTTATCTTTTTTGATCTGGATAAATTCAAACCTATCAATGATCTTTGGGGGCATGCTGAAGGCGATGAGGTTCTGAAAGTCTTCTCAGGACTGTTGTTTCAGTTCCTCAATCCCGGCGATATTGCCGGTCGGCTGGGTGGGGACGAATTCGCCGTGCTCATTACCACCCGGAGTGCTACGGAAGCTTTTTTGCATGCGCTTCGTCGGGGGGTGGACGATTACAACGAAAAATCAGGTAAACCCTATAACATCAATTACTCTTCTGGCGTTCTGCACAATGATCAGGGCCACTATTCGTCGCTTGACGAAATGATCAAAAAGAGTGACGAAGTGATGTACTCAGTGAAGCGCAGAAGACAGCTTTAAAAGGAGCGCTTTGCGCAGCAATCTTTAAGGTACCGTCGCAGCCACCGCTCTTCTTAACGTAACTGGCAATCAGCCTCACTTTACCGATGCATATCAGAGTGATAATGAGATATGCTGGTTTATCATGGAAAAATCTTAGCTGAACGCTGAATTACATCGCTAATCAAAGGGTGAAAAATGAAAAAAACAATCCCAGAATATACGCCTGTTGACTTATCTCGTTGGGCCAGGAAGGAGCATTTTGCGGTATTTCAGTCTTTTGCTCAGAGCACCATTAACCAGACCGTTAATTTAGACATCACCGATCTGCTGAAACATATTAAAGATGTTGGCTGGAAGTTTTACCCTACTATCATCTCCATCATTTCTGAGGTGGTAAACAGGCATACCGAGTTTCGTATGGCTATGAAGGACGATGAACTGGTTATATGGAAGGAAGTTTATCCGAGCTACACCATTTTCCATAATGAAACGGAGACATTCTCATCAATATGGAGTTATTACGATGGCAATATGGCGCACTTCCAAAAAACCTATTCTGAGGACGTTGCACGCTACGGGAATAACCTTTCTTACTGGCCTAAGGGCGAGTCACCGGACAATATATTTTTCGTATCGGCTATTCCCTGGGCAACGTTTACCAGTTTCAATGTCAACGTTGCAAACATGAAGAACTTTTTCGCGCCCATGTTCACCTTTGGCAAATACTACGAACAGGATGGAAAGACCTTGTTGCCGCTCGCCGTTCAGGTCCATCATTCCGTTTGCGATGGTTTCCATCTGGCAAGACTGTTCAATGAAATACAAGAGATAATGAGCGACTTACCGCACCGCGCTTAAACGGGCCGCTTCTGTAGTTAAGCGAGAAACGGGTCCAGGCGATGACGATTATGTTAATGCTCTGCCCGCTTCCTGCCTTCCTCACCACATTTACCCATCTGTGCCTGGCATATGACAAAAAAAACCGCAAGCAGTTACCCGCTTGCGGCGACAGGCTCAGCGATGATGTGTTGATCAGGCAGCTTTAACTGCTCTGATTTTTTTACTGCCACCTTCATCTGACGCTGCTTTCTCTGCTGCTGTTGCGGCATTAAGATCGGGAAGTTTGCTGGTACGCAGAATATGCTGCACGGCCTCTTTCTGCTCGGCGAGATAGAGCCCCAGATTTTCAGCCTGCGTTTCATCCATCTGCATGTCACTTTGCAACAGCCAGTCGGTGAACGCTTCTGCGAGGTCGAGCAGTTTGTCGTGAGCGTCAGCCTCTTTCTTACTGGCAAATGTCATTTTCTCTTCACCTTTTCTTACGACAACATATTTTGTTTCAACAGCCATTATGCACCCCCTATACTGTAATTATATACAGTATAACACTTCCCGGTTTGTGTTGCAGCCAAAAATGCGCTGGGTAAACCTGCTTAATATGTTCGGGGGCGGCCCCCCTTCAATTACAACGCCTTATCGGTAAACAGCGGTACGTTACAGGACGTCGCAACGTGGTCCAGATAGCCGCTCAGGTAGTCCGGATACGGGAACGCTTTCACAATTGTCAGCGAGTTCAGCACCGGGAAAAGGTAAAAATCGGTGATGCTTATCGGGTGTCTGGCACGCAGATAAGGCTCGATTTTAGCCAGTTCATCCACCAGCGTATCGATACAGGCCTGACTATTGGCCAATAATGCCTCCAGATCGCCAAACGCTTTTATCTCACGCTGGGTATAGGCTTCGCGCGCGGCTGGGGTGGACAACTCTTGAAAATCTGCCCGCGTAAAACGTGGGATCGCCAGGTTAAAGACGGTGCGCGTGTTCTCTTTGCACCAGGCCTCAATCAGGGGATCGCATTCACCTTTAATCACCGGCGTGCCGTCAAGCTGATCGACATAATGGACGATATCCATGCTTTCCGGCATGTAAGCGCCCTCTTCTTTTTGCAGGATCGGCACGACCTTTCTGCCCACCATACGGGTTGGCGTTTCGACATCCCCTTCCATTATCACGCCCAGCTCGAAGGGCACCTTTTTAAGACCAAAGATCATTCGCGCGCGGATACAGAACGGGCAATGCTCATATACATAGAGTTTCATAGCGCTCTCTTTCTTTATACAGTTGGATGAGGGAGGAATGACCTGACAGGATCGGGCAAATCGGGTCAGGGTTACCAGTCTAACTTTAGTAGGTTGAAGTCAGCTGAAAATCAATCTTGTAATCAGTACAATAGATGTAACCACAATGTTAATGAGATATACATATGAAGTTATTTTCCACTCAACGTACAGATGTCTGGCTGCTGACGCCCGACCGGGCAGAAAGACTCCAGCTTTTCCTGCTGGAAAATCGCTCACATTTCGCGCCCTTTGAGCCATTGCGTAATGAAGACTATTTCACACTGGATAGCGTGTCCCAACGGATTGCGAGTGCGCAGAAAGATTATGAAGCAAGAAAATGTCTGCAAATCGTTTTCACGTTAAAAGGTGAAAATAACATCATCGGCAGCATTAATTTCACCAATTTTATCTTTGGGGTTTTCCAGGCGTGCTATCTCGGTTTCTCTCTCGACCACGCTCATCAGGGGAAAGGACTCATGCAAGAGGCGCTTAAAGACTCTCTGGATTATGTACAGATGCATTACGGCTTTCACCGGATTATGGCAAACCATCTTCCTGATAACGCGCGCAGCAGTAGAACGCTTGCCAGCCTCGGGTTTGTCAAAGAGGGCTATGCCCACTCCTACCTCAAGATAAACGGGATCTGGCAGGACCATGTCCTCAATTCCCTTGTTCTGCCAGAAGCGGAGTCAATGTCCTGAATCGCGGTGTTACGCTGGCCGGACCTTGTTCACGAACCACATTCCGGCCAGCATCGACAACACAAACAGCACTCCCTTCCCTGCGCCCGTACCCAGTAAGACCAGCGCCGGTCCGGGACAAATACCCGCCAGCCCCCAACCCAGGCCGAACAGAACAGCGCCCATCAGCAGCGCGCGGTCTACGGTGTTATTCTCCGGCAGCCGGATCGGCGCCCCGCAAAACGACGTTTGTTTGCCTTTAGCTAACCTGAAGCCGACTATCCCCACCGCAATCGCCCCGAGCATCACGAAGGCAAGAGAGGGATCCCAGGGCTGAGAGAGATCCAGAAAGCCAAGCACCTTCTCAGGATTTGCCATCCCGCTTATCAGCAAACCCACGCCAAAAATCAGGCCACACAGAAACGCGGCAATGACCATTAACATATCTCCTCCTTAACCGAGCCAGAAACCGGCCAGCGTTGCGATAATAATACCGACCGCCATAAAGGTCAGCGTGGCCGCAAGGGAACGTCTGGAAAAACGCGACAGTCCGCAGACGCCGTGCCCACTGGTACACCCGGATCCCAGACGCGTCCCGGCGCCCACCAGCAGGCCAGCCACGATAATCAGTGGCCACGAGGTTTGAACCGTTATCTCAGGTAAGGGAAAGAAAAGGCTGAACAGCAGAGGTGAACCGATAAGACCGGCTAAAAAGGCTATCCGCCACCCCTCGTTACGGGTCTGTTTCGTCAGCATCCCCGCCACAATGCCGCTGATCCCGGCGATTCGCCCGCAGAAATGAATCAGCAGTATGGCGGCAAGCCCGATTAACATCCCCCCCGCGAGGCTACTCAGCGGCGTAAAGTGAGCGAAATCAACGATCATGATCGGCACCTTTCTGTGGGCAATAGAGGTCATATAAGGTGTTGAGCAGCGTGAAGATCCGCGGATCCTCAATCCGGTAGAAAATCTGTTTACCTGTACGTCGGGTCTCTACCAGCTTTAAACGCCGCAATACGCCCAGTTGCTGGGACAGGGTGGGCTGACGGATCCCCACCGCCTTTTCAAGCTGCGCGACGTTCGCTTCCCCCTGGCTTAACTGACACATCAACAACAGTCTGTCCGCATTGGACAAACCGCGCAAAAGCTCCGCAGCCCCCAGTGCCGCCTGTTTCATTGCATCCTGAATATCGCTATTCGTAGTCACGATATGCACCTATCAATATACATATTTATATAATGTATTTTAGTATATTGTGAGCCGGGCCGCATAGCAAAAAAAAACCGGCAGATGGCTGCCGGCATTTTTTTCTTCCCCATGTGGCCTGACCTTATAATTTCAGCTCAGGCACCAGCGCTTTTTTATCCGACATACAGCTTTGCCACGCTCTGCCCGGTTCGCCATTATCCAGCACCGACGAGGTACGATATTCTACGGTGCGGGTACGCTGATCGGGCCCCACATAGTCGAGGGTCGTCCAGCGGGTGTCGGCGTCTTTGCCTTCGGCGGTGAGTTCGATAGTCTGGTTTTTCACAATCTCGGCGCACTCTTTCGCCGCGGCCTCGACTTTACGAAACTTCTTCTCTTCGGGTGAAGTGCCCTCACCGGACATGGACATACAGCCGGTGAAGAGTAAACAGGCAAGGGTTAGAAGGCTGATTTTTTGCAGCATCACGCAGTCCTTAGTCATGAACAGGTTACTGCAAAAGCGTAGCTTATACGGCTACGCTCTTCCTGCGATCAGCATTTCCGTATCACGCTTTAACAACCGACACGCCCTGCCCAACCACTGCCTCAACCCAGCGACTGTCGGTATCCGGTTCAACCACTACGGTGTTAATGAGTGAAAGCTCGCCAATCAGGAAGGGTGAAGCGGTATTTATCTTCTCCGGCGACGCCAGCACCACCGTTTCGGCGGCCCTGCCGGAAAATGCGCGTTTGATGCATGCTTCTTCATAATCACCGGTGGTTAACCCTGCTTCCGGGTGAATACCGGTTACTCCCATAAAAAAGAGATCTGCATGGATACGTTCGATACCCTCAATCGCGGCGGCTCCCACCGTGACGATAGAGTGGCGGAACAAACGCCCGCCAATCAGGATCACCTCAACCCGGGGATGGTCCACCAGCGCCAGCGCAATACCGGGACTGTGGGTGACCGCCGTAAAGGAGAGATCCGCCGGCAAGCAGCGAACCAGCTCGGTCGTGGTCGTCCCGCCATCAATGATCACCACCTGTCCCGGTGAGATAAGCTCAACCCCCTTCTGCGCCACCCGCTTTTTGGCGTCGATGCCAAGGTGGCTGCGCTCGGCAAAGCTGGATACCGCTTTTGATGCTGGCAGCGCGCCGCCATGCACCCGCTGTAAACGCCCCTCGGCTGCCAGCTCGCGCAGATCCCGGCGAATGGTATCTTCCGATACCTGAAATTCGATGCTGAGGGTTTTAGAGAGCACCTCCCCTTCGGTATTCAGTTTTTCAAGGATCAGTTGTTTGCGTTGACGGGTGAGCATGAGAGATTCCTGAGGCTGCATGTTTGATCTTGATATTGCACGAATGTGCAGACTATGATGGTCACTCTACCTATTCAGGAGGCATCGTGCAATCAACTCGTGCAGAAGTACGCATTCTTGACAGCAAAACGCTGTCAGATGACTGGTACACACTCAAAAAATATACCTTCGATTTGCGTCGTCGCAACGGGGAGTGGCAGCGTCAGAACCGCGAAGCCTACGACCGGGGAAACGGCGCAACCATCCTGCTCTATAACCGCGAGAAAAAAACGGTGATCCTCACCCGCCAGTTTCGCTTTCCGGTCTATATAAATGGTCACGACGGTTATCTGATCGAAACCGCCGCAGGCCTGCTTGATAACATGGCCCCGGAAAAGCGCATCAAAGCCGAAGTGGAAGAAGAGACTGGCTACCAGATTGACCAGGTGGAGAAGGTGTTCGAAGCCTTTATGAGCCCCGGCTCCGTCACCGAGAAGCTCTACTTCTACATCGCGGAATATCACGCAGGGGATCGCACCGGCGCAGGGGGCGGTATCGAGGCCGAAGGTGAAGATATCGAAGTGCTGGAATGGCCGATAGAACAGGCGCTCCAGGCCATTGATGATGGCACTATCGTCGACGGCAAAACCATCATGCTGCTCTACCACGTCGCCCTGAAGAAGATCGTCTAACATCCGCGCACCGACAGAAAGGGATTTCTGTCATGTCTGAAACCTCATCATCTACACTTCAGAAAAGAGCAAACTGGAGATGTCCGCATGACCGACTGGAACCCTGGCCTGTATCTGCAATATGGCGCGGAGCGCACCCGCCCCGCCTTAGAGTTGCTGTCCCGGATTGCGCTGGATAACGTTACCGATGTGGTCGATCTCGGCTGCGGACCGGGCAACAGCACGGCGCTGTTGCAGCAGCGCTGGCCCACGGCGCAGATAACCGGCGTCGATACCTCGCCCGCCATGCTCGCAGAAGCCAGAGCCACCCTGCCAGGCTGTCGGTTTATTGAGGCGGATATTCGCCACTACCGTCCCGAACGCACCCTGAGCGTGGTTTACGCCAATGCTTCCTTGCAGTGGGTAGAGAATCACTATGAGCTGCTGCCGCATCTGGTCTCAATGCTGAAACTGCACGGCGTACTGGCTATCCAGATGCCGGATAACGACCTGGAGCCCACCCACGTGCTGATGCGTGAGGTGGCGTTTGAACAGGATTATCCGGATCGCGGCCGGACAGCGCTCCCCGGCGTTCATGCCTATTACGATATCCTGACCGAGGCAGGCTGCGAGGTGGATATCTGGCGTACGACCTATTATCACCAGATGGCCTCCCACCAGGCGATCGTCGACTGGGTAAGCGCCACCGGCCTGCGTCCGTGGCTTCAGGATCTCAATGAGAGTGAGCAGCAGCGCTATCTGCATCGCTATCATCAGCTGCTGGAGGAGCAGTATCCACTTCAGGAAAACGGGCAGATACTGCTGGCCTTTCCGCGGCTGTTTATCATCGCCCGACGCGCACCGTAGCTACGCTTTTGCCTCTTTCAGCAGCTGCTGGATCACCTGCTCCTGCTTGTCAGTATTCCCTTCGCCGAAAGAGGCGTAACGCAGTTGCCCTTTGGCATCGAAGAAGTAGTGTGCAGGCCAGTAGCGATTGCCAAAGGCGGTCCAGATTTTATAGTTATTGTCAGTCACCACCCGGTACGGCAGCTGCCATTTGTTAATGGCTTTTTGCACCGAGGCCAGCGGTTTCTCCCACGGGTACTCCGGGGTATGGACGCCGATCACCACCAGACCCTGTGACGAATATTTGTTGGCCCAGTCGCGAACGTACGGCAGCGAGTGCTGACAGTTAATGCAGTCCCAGGTCCAGAAGTCGATCAGCACCACTTTGCCTTTTAACGACGCCGGGCTGACCGGCTCGCCGTTGAGCCAGCCTGTACCACCTTCCAGAGAGGGCATCGCGCTGGTGGTGACCGGCTGTGCCACCGGCTGAAGGGTCGGCGGAGTCTGGCTCCCTGGCGCCAGTTGCAGCAGCGTTTTCTCCAGCCGGTCGGCCAGCCCGTTTGCTCCCTGAAAGAGGCTGTTCAGACCAAACGCCGTAAACGCAACGGACATCAGCATCATCACCCCCGCGGTTTTTCGCAGCCCCTCCATCAGACCCGATTTGGCTTTCAGGCGGGCGATAAGCGCCTGCCCACTGAAGCCAAGCAGCGCGAGCATTACTGCACAGCCGCTGCCATACGCTGCCAGCAGGCTGCCGGTGGCAATCGGGCTATGACCCGCGAGACTCAGGCTGAGAATGGCCCCTAACACCGGTCCGGCGCAGGGCGACCACAGCAGCCCGACCGCCAGCCCGGCGAGCACCGCCGAGGCTAAGCCGCGGGTAGAGTTGCTCCGGGAATTGATCATATTGCCGAGGCGTAACGCTGGCCCGGCGATACGCTGCGCTAAAGATGGGAAGATCAACGCCAGGGCGGCGAGACTCAGCAGCACCAGCGCCACCCAGCGTCCCACGATGGTGGCGCTCACCACCCAGTCGCTGGCGACGGCGATCAGGCTGGCGACCAGGGTAAACATCATCACCATACCGCACAGCATAGCGACAAGCTGACGCCGCTGGCCGCGGAATCCGGCGAACAGCAGAGGAATAACGGGAAGCGTGCAGGGGCTGAGCAGACTGACCATGCCGCCTAAAAATGCGATCACAAGAAACATAAACACCTCACTTACCAGTTGATAGTGAGGCCATTACAGCGTGGGGATGTGTTTGCGGTGTGTTGAGGGATAGGGTTTTTTGTCAGGTGATGTATGGGCGTTGAGCGGAGATACATTGCGGTACAATTGGCGTGATGAAGGGTACGGGTATACATGTGGCTACCGAGGTGGTTCCGTTCACCTTACGTTCCTTGCTCCTCTGGTACAAAGGAACCGGTGAACGTGCCAGGGGGGCTCGCCGCCTCCCCCCTGGCTACCCCGGCTCCCGGCAAAGAAAATCGCCGCGTTGCGGTGCCTTCGGCTTATTCCCTTCGGCTTTCGGGTCGGGGGCGATCCTACATCCATGTAGGTCGCCCCCTCTCGGCGCGTCCATGCGCCTCGCCCCGGCCTGCGGTCAACGCCTCAGCGATTTTCAGCCGGACACGGGCGTCGCTGTATGTCTTTTAACCTACTGTAATGATTCGATTGCTTTAGCATCGCTATGTTGTAGGCCGGGTAAGGCAACGCCGCCACCCGGCGATAGGGTACAAAATCAAACCATCGGCAACGTTATCCGTGCGCAAAGCCCCCCTTCAGCCCGGTTCACCAACTGCAACTCCCCGTTCAACTGCCCCGTAAGCTGTGCCGCTATCGCCAGCCCCAGCCCCGTCCCCCCGGTTTCCCGGTTACGGGAAGACTCCACCCGGTAAAAGGGCTGCAACACCGCCGCCAGCTCATGCTCCGGAATACCCGGCCCGTTATCCTCCACGGCAATCTGCACTCTGTTATCACCTGTCGTCAGCGTCACCACTGCCTTATCGCCAAACTTCAGGGCATTATCCAGCAGATTGGTGAGGATCCGGTGCAGCGCCTGCGGACGGGTTGCAAAGGGCATGTGGTTTCTCACCGCCGAGAACTGCACGTTTTTGCCGGTATCGCTGTAGTCACAGACCAGCGTATCAATAAAGGTATAGAGATCGACATTACGAACCGGTTCAGGCGCCACGCCGGACGAGCGCGCGTAGTCTATTCCCTCGCGCACCAGGCGCGTCATGCTGTCCAGGTCCTGGGTGAGCTTGTCGCGCAGATCCGGCTGATCGGCCATCTCCACGCGCAGCCGCATACGGGTAATGGGCGTCTGGAGATCGTGCGAAATAGCCGCCAGAATCTGCGCCCTCTCCTTGAGCGACGCCTGGATCCGCGCCTGCATGGCATTAAAGGCGCGCGCCGCCTGACGTACCTCCAGCGGCCCCTGTTCGGTGAGCGTCAGCGGATTGGGGCTGGTGGGTTCGAGCGTGTCCACTGCCCGGGTAAAGTGGGTAAAGGGCCGCACCACCTGGCGCACCGCCAGCCAGGCGCAGATCACCACTAATAAAAGCTGGATCACAAAGACCACCGGCAGCCAGCGGGCGACCGGGGGCATGCGGGGGGTGAGATCCAGCGTCAGCGGCGAGCCGTCGCTTAGCGTCAGGTGGGCCTGAATGTGCGAAACAGGCCCCGGCACCGCCGTGAAGCGCAGCGGATAGTGGGTTGCGAGCGTCTCCGTCAGGGTCCGGACTGCATCCCGTGAACGGGCATCGGCCGGAGGTGCCCCCGGCTCACCTGGCCCCAACAGATAACGATAGTTGCCCCTCTCAAGACGCGGCAGCCACTGCGCCCGTTCATTGGCCGGCAGCCTGTCCAGAATCGCCACGCTGGTGGAAACATCATCTTCCAGATTGCCGAGCATCACGTGCCGGGCGCTGCTCATCCGCTCGGCCAGCACCAGCGTCAGGCTCAGACCATTGGCGAGCAGCAACCCCAGCAGGACAATCAGCAGCAGGCGGTAATGAAGCGAGCGCGGCCAGAGCCTCATTCTTTGGCCTCAATAATGCTGACGGGCATCGAAAAGACATAGCCTTCACTACGTACTGTTTTTATATACAGTGGTGTGCGCGCATCCTCATTTAAGCGCTGGCGCACCCGGCTGACCAGGAGATCGATTGAACGTTCAAACAGCTCTGCATCCCGCCCCTGGGTGAAGTTAAGCAGCTGATCGCGGGTTAATACGCGCTGAGGATGATCGACAAATACCCGCAGCAGACGGTACTCCGCCCCGCTCAACGCCACGATGGTGCCGGTAGCGTCCAGCAGATGACGGGCGCTGGTGTCGAGCTGCCAGTCGCCAAAGGCGATGATCCGTCCGGCTTCGGTCACCTGCAGATTGGGCGGCAGCGTGCGAAACCGGCGCAGTATCGCTTTGATCCGCGCCAGCAGCTCACGCGCCACAAAGGGTTTAACCACATAGTCGTCTGCGCCCATCTCGAGGCCCAGAATGCGATCCATATCGTCATGGCGCGCGGTCAGCATCAAAATCGGCAGATCCTTATGTTGACCGCTGCGCAGCTGGCGACAGAGCGTGAGGCCATCGTCCCCCGGCATCATGATATCCAGCACCACCATATCCACGGCCTGCCTGTCGAGCACGGCGCGCATCTCCTTGCCGTTGGCCGCACCCGTGGCGCGATAGCCGGACTTCACCAGGTAATCGACGATCAGCTCGCGTATATCTCTGTCATCATCCACGACAAGAATGTGATCGGTTGTCTCCACCCTAAGCTCCTGTTTTTCAGCGATGGGCAAAAAAATAGCATAGCTGGCTTATAACTTGTCCGCATCCACCACCGCTTTGACGAAATCCTGCGGATCTTCCTGGGCCGGATTGTGGCCGATATTGCCGGTAAAGGTGCGATGCTGATACTTGCCGGTAAATTTTGCCGCATACGCCGCAGGCTCCGGATGCGGTGCGCCGTTGTTATCACCTTCGATGGTGATGGTGGGCACGCTGATGGTCGGTGCGGCCGCCAGCTTCTGCTCATAGCTGTCGTAACGGCTTTCACCCCGCTCCAGCCCAAGACGCCAGCGATAGTTGCTGATGGTCACCGCCACGTGATCCGGGTTATCCAGCGCTTTGGCGCTGACGTTAAAGGTCGCATCGCTGAATTTCCAGCCGGGGGATGCCAGGGTCCAGATCAGTTTCGCAAAGTCGTGGGTGTTGGCCGCATACCCCTTCTCACCGCGCTCGGTGGCGAAGTAGAACTGATACCACCACTGCAGTTCGGCCTTCGGCGGCAACGGTTTCGCCCCCGCCTGCTGATTGCCAATCAGATACCCGCTCACCGAAACCAGCGATTTCACGCGCTCCGGCCACAGCGCCGCCACAATATCCGCCGTTCTCGCGCCCCAGTCGTAACCGGCAAAGACCGCGCGTTTGATTTTCAGGGCGTCCATCAGGTTAATCACATCTTTCGCCATGGCCGCCGGTTGGCCATTACGTGGGGTGGTAGAGGAGAGGAAACGCGTGGTGCCAAAACCGCGGTTGTACGGGACGATCACTCTGTAGCCTTTTGCCGCCAGCGCGGGAGCCACCTGGGCATAGCTCTGAATATCGTACGGCCATCCGTGCAGCAGGATCACCGGTTCGCCGTTTTTCGGCCCGATATCGACATAGCCAATATTCAGATCGCCTGCGTCAATCTGGTGGATCTGCTTAAAGGCCGCGTGATAATCGCTGCCTGCCGCCTCGGCCTGACAGGCGGATACGGTGGCGAATGAGAGAGTTAAGGCCAGGGTTGAGTAAGCCAGTTTGTTCATCATGGTGGTTTCTCCGGGTCAGCTATTCGACCCGCTTATCTCATCACCCTGATGTATGGCGAATATGTGCAGATTTGGCCGTTTTGCAAGGCGGTGTATCGCGCTCGCGCGCAGATACACTGCGATACAAAAGGCGGCCCGATGACCCGGGAAATTACGTCAGCTGGTAATACTTGTCCGGCAGTTTGCGCGCCGGGATCTCCTGCTCGTCGTTCATCTGTAGCAAATCAATCTCCATCGCATTGCAGATGGCATCCAGCGGCAGGTCATTATTCTCGACGCCGAACGGCTCTTCCAGCTCTTCCGCCAGGGTATCGAGCGAGATAAAGGTATAGGAAATCAATACCGAGACGAACGGCGTCATGTAGTGCAGATCGCTGACCAGCGCGAACGGCAGCATGATGCAGAACAGGTAGACCGTACGGTGCAGGATCAGCGTGTAGGCGAACGGCACCGGGGTATTGGCGATCCGCTCGCAGCCCGCCAGCACCGTGGACATATCATTCAGGCGAATATTCAGGCTGTGAAACAGGATATCCGACAGTTCACCATTGCGGCGTCTTACCGCCAGCCACTCCCCCATGATCAGCAGGATGCGGTTCGCCGGGGAGCTGGAGTCCATCGCGGCCCGCAGGTTCTCTGCTGACAGGTATTTTGAGAGCTGCCCGGCCTGGGGCTGTTTGCGCAGGGTCATGCGCAGACAGTGGGCAAAGGCGATCTGCAGGCGGACAAACTCCCCTAACGCCGGATCGTCCGGCAGCGTGTTCTTCACTTCCCGGAACAGGGAGCGCGAGGCAATCATCAGCTGCCCCCACAGCTGTCGCGCCTCAACATAGCGGGCGTAACAGGCGTTGTTTCGAAAACCGAGGAAGATTGCGATGGCGACCCCAAGAATGCTGAACGGCGCGACCGTCAGCCGGATGCCCAGCGAGGTATACCAGGGCAACATCAGGATCACCACGATGGAGAGCAAAAAATTGAGGAACAGGCGGGAAAAGATTTTGGTCAGCACGGAACCGTGCCAGACAAATATAAGACGCAACCAGTGCTGTTGGGGTCGAACGATCATAGTCAGCTTCATCGGGAAAAAAGAGCGGTGACTATTAAACGTGATCGTTATCACGGTTGCAAGTTTGTTAAAAAATGCTGTCGTTTTGCTAAGCCTGTTCAGACCGCACGGTGTTTCATCCTGCTCGAATAAAAAGAGATTAAAGTATGTTGTAACTAAAAAAGGTAACCGGTCAGGATAACCTATGCGGGCGCTCCCCCTCTCCCGTCAGGAGAGAGGGAGGCTCCATGGCTTAGCAGAGCGGTTTGACGGCGGCGCGCATGCCCTGATGCAGAATGGCATCCAGATCCTGCGCAACCTGTTCTACCAGCCCGCTCACCTGGGTCAGGTCCTGTTCCCAATGCTCGCTGACGCTCAGTACCGCGGTCACCAGCTCGCGGGTGTTGATCTGCTGGTCATGATGCTGCGTCCACAGCTGCTGGAAACGGGTTAACCAGTGCGCGTCATCCTGCACCGGATAACTTTCGCCGTTACGTTCCGCACGGTAAAAGGCGATCAGGGCCGCCAGCGCAAAGGTCAGACGGGCCGGGAGTTTGCCGCTGGCCTGCTGCCCCGCCAGAAGCTGCGGCAGAATGCGGGTCCGGTACTTGGTCATGCCGTTCAGGGCAATCGACAGCAGCTGATGTTTGATATACGGATTGCGGAAACGGCCCGTTACCGCGCTGGCAAACGAGGCCAGCTCATCGCGCGGCAGATCCAGCACCGGAATAATCTCTTCATGAATCGCTTTTTCGACAAAGGCGCAGATTTCGGTGTCGTTCATCGCTTCACCCACGGTATCCAGCCCCGCCTGGAATGCCACCGGCACCAGCGCGGTATGTGCGCCGTTGAGGATCGCCACTTTGCGCTCTTTGTATGGCTTGATGTCGTCAACAATCAGCACGTTCAGCGCCAGCTTATCGAGACGCAGCTCCTGTGCCAGCGTTTTTGGCCCCTGGATCACAAACAGATAGAAGTGTTCAGCGGTATCGAGGAAGGCATCGTGATAGCCCAGAGAGGCTTCAAGCTCTGCCACTTCATCGCGCGGATAGCCAGTGACGATACGGTCAACCAGGGTGGAACAGAAGGTATTGGCGTCGTTGATCCACTGGATAAAGGCCGCAGGCAGCGCCCACTCCTGAGCATAGCGCAGTACCAGCTCACGCAGGGCGTCACCGTTGTAGTCAATTAATTCGCACGGCACGATAACCCAGCCTTTATCGGCGGCCCCGTTGAAACGGCTGAAACGCTCGAACAGCAGGCGGGTCAGTTTTGCCGGATAGCTGACCGCAGGCGCATCCTCAAACTTATCCCCGGCGTGATAGCTGATCCCCGCTTCCGTGGTGTTAGAGAAGACAAAGCGCATCTCCGGGTTATGCGCCAGCTTCAGGAATTCATCGTACTGATCGTAAACGCTGATCTCACGGTTCACCGAGCGGATAAGACGCGCGTCGCTGACCGCTTCGCCCTGCTCGTTCAGGCCGCGAATGATGGTGGTATACAGGCCGTCCTGAGTGCTCAGCGAAGGCGGAAAATCGCTTTTGATGGGGCGCACAATCGCAATACCGGCGTTGAGGTCGGTATGCTCGTTAAGCAGATCGATCTGCCAGTCAATAAACGCGCGCAGGAAGTTGCCCTCACCAAACTGGATGATACGTTCAGGATAGAGAGCACCGGGGAAATCACGACGGTTTAGTGTGTTCACAATGGGGTCCTTGTAATGATTAGTCATACAGCCTGATAAGATTGGTACGATAACTTATCAAACTTTACGACCACAAACCCCGGTTTTGATCAATTCCGGTGTGAATTGTGACAGGATCTATATGAATTTGTAGACCAGAACGCCTGCGGGGTTTACTTCTCCCTTCTCAACATCCGGTACCTCGCTGCTGTTTCATGGAGTACATCATCTGGTCGGCAGTGGTCAGCCAGCTCTTGAGATCGTCGCGGTCGTGATCGAACTCGCGCACGCCCCAGGAAAAGGATAGCGCCCACGGATATTCGGCATGCTCGTTCCAGTTCGCCGCCTGTTCGGTTAAAAACTGCATGGCGATCCATGCCCCCTTTTCGTCGCTGTTGGCAAACAAGATGGCAAACTCATCCCCGCCGTAGCGCGACAGCACGTCGGCTTCACGAAAGGTGGAGCTCAGCAGACCGGCCATCGCCTTCAGGGCGTTGTCGCCATCTGTGCGGCCATAGCGGGCGTTTATCTGCTTAAAACGATCGAGATCCAGCCAGGCCAGGGTTAAAGGCTCAGCCCGACGGCGGGCAGCGCGAATGGCATAGGTCGCCAGATGATGAAAGCCCCGGCGGTTGTAGAGCCCGGTCAGCGGGTCGGTGATACTGGCGCTGGCGGCGGCAAACTCCGCTTCCACCAGTGCCGCCAGGTCGGCCAGCGCCTCAATGTCAGAAGGCGAAAAAGGGCGTGGATAGTGATCGATAATGCAGAGCGATCCCACCGCGGCCCCACCGGGCAGACGCAGCGGATAACCCGCGTAAAAGCGGATAGGATCATCGTCGGTGACCAGGGGGTTATCGGCAAAGCGGGTATCGTCAAGGGTATCGGGGATCACCAGCGGTGCATCGCTAAGGACGGTATGGCCGCAAAAAGAGAGATTTCGCGGCAGGCTGGTCGGGTCGCCACCATCGGTGGATTTAACGACCACAACGTGCTCGTCAACCAGATTGATCATCGCCACCGGCACGCCAAACACGCGTCTTGCCAGCCGGGTTATACGCGCGTAGGTCGGGTGATCTTCTGGTTCAAGCAGCCCGGATTCACGCAAGGCACTGAGACGCTTTGCTTCATTGTTGGGTAGTGAGGGTGATTTCATACAGACTCCGGACGTCAGGCTTTTTAAAAGCTTAGCGCATACTGAGGCCAGTTAGTGGGCAAATATGCGGTTTTTACCATCGCGTTTCGCCTGATACAGTGCGGCGTCGGCAGCCTGTAACCAGTCCGTAACATTTCCCATCTCCCGGGTGGCGCAGGCAATGCCAATACTCATTGTGCAATGGACCGCCTCTTCCGCGACGTCACTGATAATCGCTGCCGCATCCATAATGCGGGTAGCGACTATCCGCGCTTCGTCGAGGGTGGTATCGGGCAGCAGGATCACAAACTCGTCCCCACCCAGTCGCGCCGGGGTGTCGCTCTGACGGCTGGCGATATGCAAAATTTGTGACACTGTCACCAACAGCATATCTCCCACCTTGTGGCCGTAGCGATCGTTGACCTCTTTAAAGTTATCGATATCGATAAACATCAGCGCCGAATCGTGGCAGGTTTGCTGCAATTTATGCAGCTCATGATCGATACGCTCCTCCAGCAGACGCCGGTTGGCAATGTCCAGCAGCGGATCCATCATCGCAATACGCTCCAGCTCGCGTGATTTAAAGCGCAGCCGCACGGCGATAGTGTTGGTGAGCACGCTGAGCGCCACGGTATAGATAGCAATCAACGGCAGCGTGGCATAGAGAGTGCGCTGCGACACCCACGGCACCAGCGCCATTCCCTGCGCCAGCCAGCTCCCCATAAAGACCGCCACCATCACCGCCCCGGCCTTTTTCATCAACGGGAAGCCACCCGCCGCCAGCCGGTCGGCAAGTAAGATAGTGGCAATGGCGACGGAAGGCAGCGGATTGACCGCCATCATGGCGATCCAGAAGCCGCCTGCCCCGGCGTCTAAAACCAGGTTCTGATGTTCGGTAAAGAGCGGCGTCGGAGAACGCCGGGCGCGCCACCAGGCCAGGGTTGGCCAGACAAAGGCGTTGATAGCCAGCAATCCCATAAGCCAGACGGAACGTTGCTGTTCCAGCAGGACGGAGAGAATAGGGATAAAGCAGAGAAAGGTTCCAAGCATTCGCATCAGATACATGCGTTTGATAAACCGACTGCCAGGCACGCGAGGGGATTTACTGAGTCTGTCAGTTCCGTTCATCACACGATTTTTCCGATATAATCACCCTTTTATATTATTGACGTTGAAATTTTGTATCAAGGCATTTATTAGTTTCGTGAATATATGGTGAAGGGCGTGGTCACGCCCTGGCAAACGATTACAGCTGTTCCGAAGGCGCTACCGCCTGTTCGGTAGTTTTTATCTCTGTCATTCGGGCGCTGGTACGATTTCGACCTGCTTTTTTCGAGCGATACAGATAATCATCCGCTTCTGTCATCAGACGATTAAACACCTCTGTGAGCTGTGACAGCTCCGACCTTCCGCTGCCCAGACCAATACTGACGGTTAAAAACAGCGTCTGCCCCCGCCAGTTAAAGGGATGTTGTTCAACCGTGGTACGAATACGCTCCGCCAGAGCATATGCCTGCCCGGCTGAAGCGGAGTTCACCACCACGGCAAACTCTTCGCCGCCCATTCGCGCCACCAGCCCTGCGTTGCCCACCGTCTCCTGCACTTTGCGCGCAAAAGCGGCCAGGACGGTATCGCCACATTCGTGACCATAGTTGTCGTTGATGCTTTTGAAATAGTCGATATCCAGCAGCATGACGGTCAGCCGCGGGCTTTTGCGCTTCCCTTCAACATTTTTAAGCGCCTCATACAGTCCGGAGCGGGAGTAAACCTGAGTCAGATAGTCGTAATCGGCACGCAGGGAAACCTGGCGGATCAGGGAATTGATCGCCGCCATGCTGACCGAGACCATAACCGGGCAGATTGCGAGGGTAGCGATCCCCAGACGGGCAGAGAACATCATCGGGGTGGTGAGCGGCGTGGTTGCCACGATGGTGATGATGGAGTTGCCAATCAGGGTGATCTCCACCGTCCCGGTGACAAAGGTCAACAGGCAGGTTGCCGGCAGCGAATAGCGCACCGCACACCAGATCAGCGCCGGCAGCGGAAACGCCAGCGCACCGGCCCCGCCGATTGCGACCGAGGCCATCACCGAGATAATCAGCAACACCACCGGCATCAAATGGCTGGCACCTATGGCCCGGTTGAACGTGGGCCAGGTCATGGTCAGCATACAGGGAACAATTAATACCCCGGTAGAAAACTGTTCGCTAAACCAGTCGGCGACCAGCGGCCAGAAGGCGCGACTGTCCACCCCGCCCGCCACCGCCGCTCCGAGCAGGGCGCTGAGCAGCGCAGCCACCAGACAATAGTTAAACAGCCGCAGGGCATTCACCGGATCCGGGGTGCGATTTTTCAGTCGCTTGTCGCGCTGGACCAACAGGGCTACGGTGACAATAAACACCATATTCGAGAGGTTAATACCCAGCGAGGAGATGCCCCAGTCGGTGGTGATGGCGTCGTATACCAGCATGGCGATATAGGACATCACGTAATAGCGAGGCCGGTTCAGGTAAGCGTAGCGGGCAAACACCCCTGCCATCACGCCATTCAGCGGCCAGAACATCGACAGCGACTCCATCAGACGAAGCTGCGCGCCGATAAAATAGAACAGCGTGGTCAATACCACTATTCCCGCCGCGTTTCGGAACGGACTGTGCGGCTGAAAAAGTGTGAATGTTCTGGCGTAAGCAGAAGACATGCAATATCAATCCATAGGGTTGCTTTTAACATTGAATACACATCCACGCGGATGAATGTTAAAAGTTTGGTATTAATGTATATCACATTAAGGGGATAACTATCATCATCCAGTTAGCAGTGCTTATCAGTTGTGCCGTCAGCCAGACGGCACAGGCAGTGCTTAATAGACTGAACGCCCCAGCTGCTGAGTCAGGTGTTCCAGCGCCGTGACGCCCGCCAGGGAGTTCCCCGCGTCGTCCAGTTCAGGGCTCCAGACCGCAATCGCCATCTCGTGAGGCACGATCGCCACTACCCCGCCACCAACCCCCGATTTCGCAGGCAGCCCCACCCGCCAGGCAAACTCACCGGCATTCTGATACATCCCGCTTGTCGCCATCAACGCATTGACCTGCCGGGCCTGCATCGGCGTGACAACGGGCTCGGACAGATGCGGGGCATAACCCTGAGCAGCCAGAAAAAGAAACGTATTTGCCAGTTCGACACAGCTCATCTTCAGGGCGCAGTAGTGGAAGTAGTTTTGCAGCACCGTTGGCACGTCGTTATGGAAATTGCCGAACGACTTCATCAGCCAGGCGATCGCCGCATTGCGCGCCGAGTGTTCAAACTCCGAGCGGGCAACGGCGGAATCGTAGCCGATATCACTGACGCCGGAGAGCTGACGCACGATCTCCAGCATTCTCTGACGCGGTGCGCTCAGGCGGCTTTGCAGCATGTCGCATACCACCAGCGCCCCGGCGTTAATAAACGGATTACGCGGTTTGCCCTGTTCGATCTCCAGCTGCAACAGCGAATTGAACGGCTGACCGGAGGGATCTTTTCCCACCCGCTGCCAGATCTCATCCTCGTCATACTGACGCATCGCCGCCACCAGGCTCAGGACTTTCGAAATCGACTGAATGGAGAAACGCTCTGTGGCATCACCGGCCTGAAAGTGCTGCCCGTCCACCGTAGTGATGGCAATGCCGAGTTTGTTGCCATTGACCGAGGCCAGCGCCGGGATGTAATCGGCGACTTTACCCTTGCCCAACAGGGGACGTACTTGCGCCAGAATGGCGTCCAGCATCTGATTATTGATGTTCGCAGCCATCGGTTGCTCCTTGCTCACAGGCCAAAAACGGCCTGCGAGTATAACAGAGGCTGATGGATGGCGTCAGGCAGGCAGTCGGAACCGCGAGACAGCCTGCAACAGCAGGCCCGATTCATCATGGAGCCGTTGGGAGGCTTCGGAGGCGGTGTTGACGAGCGCATCGGTCTGGCGAGCCACCTGGTTCAGCGCCTGGAGCTGGCTGGTCATACGGTGAATACTCTCGCCCTGGCTGAGGGTGGCAACGGAGATCTCATTCAGCAGACTACAGAGATTACCCACCAGGCCAATCACCTGCTGGAGGTTATCCTCCAGCCGGGTGACGGCTTTCGAGCCATCCTCGATGCCCTGCAACGAGTGGTTAATTAACTGCTGGATGGTCTGGGTCGAGTGACTGCTTTTACGCGCCAGCAGCCCCACCTCCCGCGCCACCACGGCGAATCCACGTCCCTGGTTGCCGGCGTGGGCCGCTTCAATGGCCGCGTTCAGCGCCAGAATATTGGTCTGGAACGCCACATTATCGATGATCGCCACAATGCCGCGCATCTCCGAAGAGCGCTCCACGATGGCCGCCATCGAGGCATTGACCGTCTCCATCATCCGGTCTCCCCCTGCCGCCATCTCCCGCGCCTCGTCCGCCCGTGAGCTTGCCAGTTTTGCATAGCCGCTGTTTCCCTCGACGTGGGTTTCCAGCGCGGCAATATGCGCGGTCACCTCTTTCAACTCCTGCGCCTGACGCGCAGACTGCTGATAGAGATCCTGATTGCCCTGCGCCAGCGAGCCAATATTGGTCACCATCGAGGTGGTCGCCTCGCTGACCTGGGTCACCAGCTGTTGCAGGCCCTGTTGCAGCGTCTCCACGCTACCGCCCAGTTGCGCAATCTCGCGGTTAAACCGGGTCACGGTGGGTAGCGGTGAAGAGAGATCCCCCGCCGCCAGCAGATTAATATGAGCGATAAGACGACGCAGCGGGACGATCACCCAGCGGGACATGGCAAACCACACCGCAACCGCAATCCCCAGCAGAACAACCGGGGCCAGCAGAAAGAGTGATTGCAGACCGGAGAGACTGGCCGTCAGCCGCTGCCGCCCCTCCGTGGCGCGCTGGGCGCTGGCCTGCTGATAGCGGGCATAGTTGTCATTAAAATCGGCCTGAAACGCCTGGGCAGGTACGGCAAAGAAGGCATCGATCGATTGACCATTGACCAGCCCGTCGGCCTGCTCACGGATAGCGTCGAAAAACAACTGGTAGCTGTTGAGCAGTGCTTCATCCCGTGGCGGATGCATCGCCTGCCACGCCTGCCAGGCCTGCTGAGAATCACGTAGCGCCTGTTGCGCCTCATCCATCAGGCTGTGCCAGCTGCCGTCGGATCCGGTCTCTTTATCCTGCATAAAATAAACTCCCGCACGGTTAAGCAGATCGCTTGCTGCCAGCAACGAGATGCGGGCCTGATCGACCTTTGCCTGTTGCAGCCAGGCCATCTGGTTGCGCTGTTCGTTGCGCTGGGCATCGCGCAGGGAGACGGAAAGTAAGACCGATGAAGAGATTTGCAGCGCGGAAAAGAGGCCGATGATACAGAAGATCCCCGCCAGCAAACCAAACTTCCGGGGAGTAATGCGGCGAAAAATTTGCATTAAGTTCATGATTTCTTCATTAACAAGGACTTAGACGTGGGCGAGTCTACGCAGTGAAAATGACAGAACTATTTCAGAATGATGACAGGCGCCAGGCAGCGCTTTGCTTGCACGGGCCTGCGGGTTTTGTAGGCCGGGTAAGCGCAGCGCCACCCGGCGGAACAATGGAAGCAAAGTTAAACCCGGTCTTTCCACACCGTCTGCACATTACAGAACTCATGCAGGCCAAAGTGCGACAGCTCCCGGCCAAATCCGCTTTTCTTCACCCCGCCGAACGCCACGCGGGCGTCGCTGGCACTGTAGCCGTTGATAAACACCCCGCCGCACTCAAGCTGGCGGGCAAAGCGGTCGGCCAGCTCTGCATTGGCGGTAAAGAGTGTCGCCGAAAGCCCAAAATCGCTGTCGTTAGCCAGGGCAAGCGCGTGATCGGCATCGGTTGCTACGCTAATCGCTGCTACCGGGCCAAACAGCTCCTGACGAAACGCGGTCATCGTTGGGGTCACATTCCCCAGCACGGTCGGCGCATAGTAGTTCCCTGCCCCGGCAATCTTCTCGCCGCCCAGCAGCAGGGTCGCCCCTTCGGCCAGCGTCGCCTGCACCTGCTGATGCAGCTCGTCGCGCAGATCGAAACGGGCCATCGGCCCGAGGTAGTTCTCTTCGTTTTCAGGCGCGCCCATCTTAAGGGCCGCGGTGGCCTCGACAAAGCGACGGCTAAACGCATCGGCAACACCCGCCTCGACGATAAAGCGCTTGGCTGCCGCGCACACCTGCCCGGTGTTCTGATAGCGTCCGGTCACCGCCGCTTTTACCGCCAGATCCAGGTCGGCATCGTTGAGGACAATAAAGGGATCGGAACCCCCCAGTTCAAGCACGCATTTTTTCAGCGCCGCCCCGGCCTGGGCGCCAATGGCGGCCCCGGCACGCAGGCTGCCGGTCACGGTGACCGCGGCAATGCGCGGATCGGCGATCATCTGGCTCACCCCGTCATTAGTGGCGTTCAGCTGACCAAACACCCCCTGCGGGAATCCGGCATCGGTAAAAATTGCCGCGATCAGGTTCGCGGCACCCTGCACGTTCGGAGCATGTTTCAGCAGATAGCTGTTACCCGCCAGAATAATCGGCACCGCACCGCGCAGCACCTGCCACAGCGGGAAGTTCCACGGCATCACCGCCAGCACCGGCCCCAGCGGGCGATACTCAATCACCGCGTCCGCCACCTGGGTTGCCTCGGTATTGAGCATGGCCGGGCCATGTTCAGCATACCAGTCGCATAGCCCGGCAGATTTCGCCACCTCCCCACGCGCCTGGGCGATGGGTTTGCCCATCTCCCGGGTGATCATCTGCGCCATCTCTTCGCCACGATTGCGCAGCGCGGCGCCCAGATCGCGTAGCTTTTGCGCACGCGTCGCCACCGGCACGTTGCGCCACAGGCGAAAGGCGGTATCGGTCTGTGCAAGGGCATGTTCAACCTCGGTGACGGTCGCCCACGGCCAGACAGCCAGGGTTTCGCCGTTTGCCGGGTTAATGGACAGGGCATGGGTAGCAGAAGGTGTAGTCATGATCGGCTCCGTGTATTAACAGTTGCTACAGTGTGGCGCGATCTGCTATTTCTTAAAAATGAATAATAATAACCACCTTATTCACGAAACGAGAACGATATGGATCTGACCCAGCTGGAGATGTTTAACGCCGTCGCCCAGACCGGCAGCATTACCCAGGCCGCGCAGAAAGTGCATCGCGTGCCCTCAAACCTGACCACCCGCATCAAACAGCTGGAGGCCGATCTTGGTGTGGCGCTATTCATCCGCGAGAACCAGCGGCTGCGCCTCTCACCCGCAGGGCATAATTTTTTACGCTACAGCCGACAGATCCTCGCCCTGGTGGATGAGGCGCGGATGGTGGTGGCCGGTGATGAACCCCAGGGACTGTTTACCCTCGGGTCGCTGGAGAGCACCGCGGCGGTGCGCATCCCGGCCTCGCTGGCGCAGTTTAACCAGCGTTACCCGCGCATTCAGTTTGCGCTGGCGACCGGCCCTTCCGGGACAATGATTGACGGGGTACTGGAAGGGACGCTGAGCGCGGCCTTTGTGGACGGGCCATTAAACCACCCGGAACTGGAGGGCATGCCGGTCTACCGGGAGGAGATGATGCTGGTGGTGCCTGCCGGTCATCCAGAGGTTGCGCGGGCCGCCGACATCAGCGGGCACGATATCTATGCCTTTCGCGCCAACTGCTCCTATCGCCGCCATTTCGAGAGCTGGTTTCACGCGGATCGCGCCACGCCAGGGCGCATCCACGAAATGGAGTCCTATCACGGGATGCTGGCCTGCGTCATTGCCGGGGCGGGCATTGCGCTGATGCCCCGTTCAATGCTGGAAAGTATGCCCGGACATCACCAGGTGGCTGCCTGGCCGCTGGCGAAAAACTGGCGCTGGCTCACCACCTGGCTGGTATGGCGCCGGGGCGCGATGACCCGGCAACTGGAAGCGTTTATAGCGCTGCTAAACGAAGGTCAGCCACCAGCAGCTTCTCCATAAACAGGCTCAGGGGATCGGGGGCATAGGGAGGAAACGCCTCGCACAGCTGGTAGCCACAGCGTTCATAGAGCCGGATGGCCGGAAGCTGCTTGATCCCCGTCTCCAGCCGCAGGCTGTGGCAGCTCCGGCTTTGCGCTTCATCTTCCAGCGCCGCCAGCAGCGTTTCACCCAGCCGCTGTCCGCGATGGGTCGGATCGATATAGACCCGCTTTATCTCGCCGCTGCCATCGCCGTTCAGCACGATCGCCCCGCAGCCGACGGCGTTAAGCTGACGATCGCGGATCACCATCATTATCAGGGCGTGGTCGGGCAACCCGGTCAGATCCAGCAGATGGTTGCTCTCTGCCGGATAGAGCGCGCTCTGGTAACGGTCCAGGGCGGCAATCAGGTTAATGATGTCGGGATGGGCGGGGGATTCAGAGGTAATGGAATACATGGCAGGCTCCTTTTGTCGTTTTTCTCCACCATAACGCTGGCCGACAAACGCAACGGCATATTTTTAACTTATAGCTGCGCCTGACCATTGCGCCACCTGCCCCGGCAGCGTTAGTTTGGTGCTTATTGCCGGTTTAAATTTCAGGAAAAACAATGAACACCAAAGCCCGTAAAGTGATGATTATCGGTGCCGGAAATGTCGGTACCTCTGCGGCGTATGCCCTGCTCAATCAAAATATCTGCGAAGAGCTGCTGCTGGTGGATATTAACCACGCCCGCAGTGAAGGCCACGCCTGGGATCTGGCGGATGCTGCCGCTTATATGCCCGGCATGATGAGCATCTCCACCCGCGAGGTGAGCGACTGTGCCGATGTGGATATCGCGGTGATCACCGTCTCCGGCGGCGCCCTGAAGCCAGGACAGACGCGGCTGGATGAATTAACCGCCACGGCCAGCATTGTGAAGAACATTGTCCCGCAGATGATGGCGGGCGGCTTTAACGGCATCTTTCTGATTGCCACCAACCCGTGCGACATCATCACCTGGCAGGTGTGGCAGCTCTCCGGCCTGCCGCGTAATCAGGTAATCGGCACCGGCGTCTGGCTGGATACCACCCGTCTGCGTCGTACCCTCGCGCAGGCGCTGGATATCGGCGCCCAGAGCATTGATGCCTTTATCCTGGGCGAGCATGGCGATACGCAGTTCCCGGTCTGGTCCCATTCGTCGGTATATGGCTCACCCATTGCCGAGGTGTATCAACGCCATACCGGCCAGACGCTGGATTTTGACGAGCTGGCCGAACGCGTGCGCAAACAGGGCTTTGAGATCTACGCCCGCAAGGGCTGCACAGAGTACGGCATCGCCGCCACTATCGCTGAAATCTGCCGCAATATCTTCACCGGCAGCCACCGGGCGCTGGCGATCTCCTGCATTCTGGAGGGTGAGTATGGCGTTGATGGGGTAGCGATTGGCGTGCCCGCGGTGCTGGCCCAGAGCGGCGTCCAGCAGATCATTGAATTAAAACTGGCGGAAGAGGAGCAGCAGAAGTTCCGCCATTCAGTAGAGGTGATTAAGGCCAATATCGCCCGCCTGCCCTGAGCCTTAAGGGGCTAAGGTCAGCGTGGCATCCAGCTGGCTTAAGGTCTGCTGCACATTCTCATCCAGACGTTTATCGGTGACGATATCGGTCAGGGAGTTGAGGTGCGCCACATTAAACAGCGACCAGGCGCCATATTTCGTGCTGTCGGCGAGCAGTACGCGGCGTCGGGCGTTGGCAATCAGATCGCGCTTCAGCGCCGCTTTCTCTTCCGTCGGAGAAGTAATGCCGCGCTCCAGATCCCAGCCGTTACAGCTGACAAAGGCGATATCCGGCCAGATATTTTGCAGCAGGCGGCGGCCATGCTCGCCAATGCAGGACTGGCTGGAATCGTCGATGCGCCCGCCAATGATCGTCACCTCAATCTGCTTAAACTCTGACAGAAACAGGGCGATATGCAGATCGCTGGTGATGACGCGCAGCGGCAGATGGGTCAGCTGGCGCGCGAGTTCAATCATGGTGGTGCCCGCATCGAGCACCACCGCGTCACCGGCTTTAACAAAACTGGCGGCGGCGCAGGCGATGGCGTGTTTCTCCGCCAGGCTGCGCTGCATCTTTTCACTGGTGGTGGGCTGGGAGGGGATAAACCGGTTCAGGGTCACGCCACCATGGGTGCGGCTGATGACCCCCTCCTGATCGAGCTTAATCAGATCCCGGCGAATGGTCGCAGGCGAGGCATCCGTTGCCGCCACCAGCTGATCCACTGTCACCAGATTGTGCCCTTTCAGGTAGTCCATTATCTGTTCTAACCGGCTATATCCCTTCATATTATTCCCGTGTGATTTGCATCGCTAACTGGATAGAAACCGTCATGCTCTCAGACTTCGCTTTACCTGTCCACGCAATGTCAAATGCGGTGCCGTGGTCAGCTGAAGTACGGATAAACGGCAGCCCGGCGGTGATGTTCACCCCGTCATAAAAACCGAGTAATTTTAACGGAATATGGCCCTGATCGTGATACATCGCCACCACTATGTCGTACATGCCTTCGTGGCACTGCATAAACACCGTATCCGGCGGACACGGCCCGAACACATTCAGCCCCTTCGCCTTCATCGCCTCAACGGCCGGGCCGACAATCTTGATCTCTTCGTCACCAAACAGACCGTTCTCCCCGGCGTGCGGGTTAACCCCGGCCACCGCAATACGCGGATTGGTGTAGCCCACCCGCTTAAGGAAGGTATCGGCAATGCCAATCACGGTTTTTACCCGATCCTGGTTGAGGGTATCAAGGAATTTGCGCAACGCGATATGGGTGGTGATGTGGATCACCTTCAGCTGATCGGTATAGAGCACCATCGCGTAATCTTTGCTGTCGGTCAGGTGCGCCAGCAGTTCGGTATGGCCCGGATAGTGGTGGCCCGCCAGATGCAGCGCCTCTTTGTTGAGCGGCGCGGTGGCAATGGCTTTCACTTCCCCCGCCATCGCCAGCTCGGTGGCGCGACGCACGCAGCGGTAGGCCAGATCCCCCGCCTGCGCCTGCACGACGCCTGGCTGTAACGCCTCGGGCTCCGCCAGCGGCTCATCCAGCACGTTAACGATCGCCGGGCCAAACTGCGCCTCGCTGACGCGGGTAATCACACGTAACTCTGCCGGGGCGGTAATGCCTTTCTCCAGCACCCGTTGCAGAGTGCGGGCGCACCCCACCACCACGACGGGCGCACCGGAGAGCTCACCCTCGGTCAGGGATTTGATAATAATTTCCGGGCCGATGCCCGCCGGGTCACCCATCGTTACAGCAATGATATTAGTCACTCATCTTCTCCTCGATAAAATGCAAAACCTCAAGCAGCGTGGTTTCAGTACCAAAACCGCCCGCTTTGGTCATAACCGGCCCCTGCCAGCGACAACCCAAAAAACGACCGAACGGCACGCACTGCGCCACCTGTCCGCGAATGGCAAAACCTTGTGCGTTGAGCGCGCTGGCAACCGCCATCGCCACATCGCCTCCGGAGACATAGAGCGCCGCCGGGCGGCGGGTCTCCAGCGCATTACGCGTCAGCGCACCCAGAAAGGCGCTGATGGTCTCCCCCAGCGCCGCGCGGCTTAATCCGCGCTGCTGGCAGAGCGTCTCTATCTGATGCCGCGCCTGGGTGTCGGCGCAGGTATGCACCACGCAGTGCTGGCCTGCCGCAAGCGCCCGGGCGATCTGCTGCTGGTATCCCGCCATCGTCCCGTTAAACACATCATTGATATCAATTAATACCGTGCTGACATTGTGCTGCCCGCGCACGCGCTGGATCTGCTTTTGCGCAATTTCGCTCATCGAACCGATAACCGCCAGCAGCTGGCGCGGCGTGGCAAGACGGCGCGCCAAGGCATCGCACAGCCCGGCAGAGCCCACCAGCAGCGGCTTTTCATCGCAGGCAAACGCCGTGTTGATAATCTGATCCAGCTCCGCGTCGGTCTGCGCATCCACAATCACCAGACGCGCATCGCTCGTGAGCGCCGTGGCAAGTTCCGCCGGCGTGACCACCCTGCTTTTAAGCCGGGTTTGCTCCGCCAGCACCTTCGCTACCTGCGCGTGGCGCACCGGGGTTTTCGGGTCGCTGGCAAACTCGGTCTCCGTCACCGGCACGCCGTTCACCAGGCAGAGGCCCTCTTCGGTGGTGCGCCCGGCGGCCGGAAATGCCGGGGCGATAATCGCCTGGCCCTTACCGCTAAGCCTCAGCAGCGCTTCCACTTCAGCGCCCGGGTTGCCGCGAAGCGTTGAGTCAATTTTCTTAATCAGCCATTTGGCCGCGTGAACGTCGGTCGCATACCGCGTCAGTTTTTCAGCCGCCTCTGATGCCTTCATCGCCCGGCTATCGCTATTAATAACCAGCGCATCGGTGTCGTCGGTAAAAGGCGTCTGAAACGCCACGCTGACTTTTTTGCCGCTTAGCGCCAGGCTCACCCCCGCATCGTTGGCACCGGTAAAGTCGTCAGCGATCACCACGATCTCTCTGTTCAGGTTGTTCACGTTCATCCCCAAAGGTTCGTCGTTCCTGTTAATGATTATATTCAATCATGATTGATTATATGTGAGCAAGATCAAGTTATTCAGTTTGCGAATAAATTATAAATTTAGAGACACGATGACTGTGATTGCCTGTTTTGAGCGAAATCAATCACAGACACAGCAACAGGAGAGCAATGTGTTAACCATTAACAGTACGATAATCAGCGGTGCGGGTGCGATCCCGGCCCTCGCGCCCCTGCTGGCAGGCAAGTCGCGCCTTTTACTGGTCACCGACGGTAATATCGCCCGTCTGGAGGCCGCCCGCGCTATCCGCGCCCTGCTGGAAGCCGATAACCGCAGCGTCAGCGTGATTGAGCGCGTGCCGCCAGAGCCCACGCATCACGACGTTCACGCTCTGCTGGCTGACATCAACGATACCGCTTTTGATCTGGTGGTGGGCGTAGGCGGCGGCAGCGTACTGGATGTAGCGAAACTGCTCTCCGTGCTGTGCCATCCGGCCTCGCCGGGTCTGGATGCGCTGCTGGCGGGTGAAAAACCCAACACGCGCCTTGCATCGCTGCTGATCCCGGCCAGCGCCGGTACCGGCTCCGAAGCTACGCCGAACGCGATCCTCGCCATACCCGAGCAGAGCACCAAAATCGGCATCATCTCCCCGGTACTGCTGCCCGATTACGTGGCGCTGCTGCCGGAACTGACCACCAGCATGCCGCCGCACATCGCCTCCTCGACCGGGATCGACGCCCTGTGCCACCTGATCGAGTGCTTTACCGCCACCGTCGCGAACCCGGTGAGCGATAACGCAGCGCTGATAGGTCTGCGCAAGCTGGTCAATAACATCGAAACCGCCTGCGCCGAGCCGCACAACCTGGCGGCGAAGCTCGAAATGCTGTGGGCATCCTACTACGGCGGCGTGGCCATCGCCCATGCCGGAACCCATCTGGTGCATGCCCTTTCCTATCCGCTGGGCGGGAAATATCACCTGCCGCATGGGGTGGCGAACGCCATCCTGTTAGCGCCCTGCATGCGCGTGGTGCGCCCGGACGCGGTAGAAAAATTTGCCCAGGTGTGGGATCTGGTGCCTGGCGCCGATACCTCCCTGTCGGTGGAAGCGAAATCCCACGCGCTGGTGGAGTGGTTTGCTGCCCTGGTGCGCCGCCTCAACCTCCCGGACAACCTCGAGACGCTGGGCGTCCCGCGGGATGATATCGCTTCGCTGAGCGATGCCGCCCTGAACGTAAAACGCCTGATGAACAATGCCCCGCGTCAGGTCAGCCATGCCGAGGTGCAGGGTATTTACCAGACCCTGTTCCCCGAACGTTAATATCGAAGGAGTGAACAATGCGTAACAAGATTGAAGGCGTGCTGACGGCGATCGTCACCCCCTTTACCGAGGATGGCGCCCTGCATCTGCCGGGGCTGAAACGCCAGATCCAGCGTCAGCTGGCGGCGGGTAATGGCATTTTCTGTGGCGGCACCAACGGGGAGTTTTTCGTGCTGACCGAAGAGGAAAAAGTGGCCGTCACCCGCGCCTGCGTGGAGGAGGTCGCCGGGCGTGCGCCGGTGGTGGCGCATATCGGGGAGATCTCCACCCGCGCCACTATTCGTCTCGGTAAGCAGATCGAATCCCTGGGGGTGGATGCCGTCTCGGTTATCACCCCGTGGTTTGTACCTTTAACCCAGGCGGAACTGATCGCCCACTACACCGCTATCGCCGATGCCCTGACGGTGCCGGTATTTCTCTACAACATTCCGGCGCGCACCGGCAATACCATTGAGCCGCAGACCGCGCGGGTGCTGGCTTCACACCCGAATATCATCGGCATTAAGGATAGCGCAGGCAGCTACGAGAGCCTGAGCGGATTCCTGAAAGCCGTAGCGGATATCGACGATTTCGACGTGCTCAACGGCCCCGACTCGCTCATCCATCAGGGCTATGTTGAAGGTTGTTCGGCCTGTATTTCCGGGCTGGCGAACGTGGCGCCGGAGGCGATCAACGCCATCTGGACGCGTTTCCATGCGGGCGATGTTGAGGGCTCGCGTCGGGCGCAGGATGGCGTGACCGAACTGCGCACGAATCTGTATAAAGTGGCCTTCTCTCCGGCGGCGGTAAAAAAAGCGCTGCAGGTGATGGGCGAAGAGGTGGGTGAAAGCCGCTACGCGGTGGCTTTCGATGCGCAACAGACTGAACAGATCCGCCAGATAGTGACGAAGTCACTGCAGTAACCGGCGTTTGATTTCGTCCATAAGAATACCGGGCACCAGGTGTGCCCAGGTTTCCTACGCCCTGAAGAGAGGCAAAGATGAACAATTTTACCGCTGAAGATACCCTGATCATCGTAGGCATCGTGATTGTCTACATTCTGTTTACCACCTGGCTGACCTTCCGGTTACGCAGTAAAAACACCGGTGATTTTATGGAAGGCTCCCGGGCGATGCCGGCCTTTATCGTCGGGATCCTGCTGATGTCTGAATATATCGGCGCCAAGTCCACCATCGGGACCGCCCAGGCGGCGTTCGAGGATGGTTTTGCCGCCTCCTGGTCAGTGATTGGCGCAGCCATCGGCTTCCCGCTGTTCGGCCTGCTGCTGGTGAAGCGCATCTATAACACTGGCAAAATCACCATCTCCGGGGCGATTGCCGAGAAGTACGGCACCAGCACCAAAAACATCATCTCCATCATCATGATCTACGCCCTGCTGCTGGTAAACGTCGGCAACTATGTCTCCGGCGCGGCGGCGATCTCCACCGTGTTGAAGGTCAACCTGCCGGTGGCAGCCTTTATTACCGCGGTTGTCAGTACCTTCTACTTCGCCTTTGGCGGCATGAAGGGGGTGGCGTGGGTGACGCTGCTGCACAGCGCCCTGAAATATTTCGGCATCCTGATCATCATGGGCTTCGCGCTCTCTAAAACCGGCGGCTTTACGCCAATGATTGAGCAGATGCCGAGCTACTACTGGACCTGGGACGGCAACATCGGCGCCAGCACCATCTTTGCCTGGCTGATTGGCACCATCGGCTCCATCTTCTGTACCCAGTTTGTTATCCAGGCGATTTCATCCACTAAAGATGTGAAGTCGGCCAAACGCTCCACCTGGGTCGCCTTCTTCTTCTGCCTGCCGATTGCCCTGGCGATTGCGGTGATTGGCGTGGCGGCGAAGTATCTGCACCCGGAGATCGACAGCCTCTACGCCATGCCGATCTTCCTGCAGGATATGAATCCGTGGCTGGCCGGTCTGGTGACAACGTCACTTGTGGCTTCGATTTTCGTCAGCGTAAGTACCGTGGCGCTGGCTATCGCTTCGCTGGTGGTGAAAGATTTCTATGTACCCTACCGCAACCCGACCCCGGAGCAGGAGTTTAAAGCGACCCGCTGGCTGTCGCTGCTGATTGGCTTCCTGCCGCTGATCTTCGTCCTGCTGGTACCGGAAGTGCTGAAGCTGTCGTTCTTCACCCGCGCCATTCGTCTGTCGATTTCGGTGGTGGCGGTGATCGCCTTCTACGCTCCGTTCTTCAAAAGCACCCGCGGTGCCAACGCCGGCCTGATTGGCGCCTGCGTGATGACCTCGCTGTGGTATCTGCTGGGCGACCCGTTTGGTATTAACAATATGTACATCGCGCTGATCACCCCGGCGGTGATTATGGTTCTCGACCGCATCATCCCGAATAAAGCGGATCGCAAAGCGCATGCCCCTGTTCAACATAATGGAGTTTGATATGTCTGTAACCGTAACCCGTGACGGGATTGTTCGCCCGCAGCCAGAGGATGCCCGCGTGGAAACGGCGATGCTGCCCTCTTCCTGCCCGCAGAACCACGCAGCCAATCTGCTGCCGCTGCCGGATGGCACCCTGATGTGCGTCTGGTTCGGCGGCACCCAGGAAGGGATCGCTGATATTTCGGTGTGGGGGTCGCGCCTGGCCCCCGGCAGCAATCAGTGGAGCGCGGCGGTGAAGCTCTCCGACGACGCCAGCCGCTCAGAGCAGAACCCGGTCCTGTTCCTCGCCCCGGACAACGTGCTGTGGCTGCTGTGGACCGCGCAGATCTCCGGCAACCAGGATACCGCCATCGTGCGCTACCGCAAGTCTGAAGATCTGGGCAAAAGCTGGGGGGAGATCGCCACCCTGCTCGATAAGCCCGGCACCTTTATTCGCCAGCCGATCGTGGTGCTGGATAACGGCAACTGGCTGCTGCCGGTCTTTTACTGCCGCACCCGTCCGGGTGAGAAATGGGTGGGTAATGACGACATCAGCGCGGTGAAAATCTCTGAAGATCAGGGGAAAAGCTGGCGCGATGTCGAGGTGCCGGAGAGCCTGGGCTGCGTGCACATGAACATTACGGCGCTGAAAAACGGCAATCTGGTGGCGCTCTACCGCAGCCGCTGGGCGGATAATATCTACATCAGCCAGTCGCTGGACAACGGCGAAAGCTGGTCGGTGCCGGAGCCGACTGAGCTGCCGAACAACAACTCGTCGATTCAGGTCACCACCCTTGCCAGCGGCGAGCTGGCGCTGGTGTTTAACCACATGAGCGCCGCGGGAGCGCTGGAACGCCGCGCCTCGCTGTATGACGAGATCGACGACGGCGACGGGCGTAAAGAGCCGGAAGTGACCGATGGCCGCGCCGCGTTCTGGGGCGCACCGCGCGCGCCGATGACGGTGGCGATCTCCAACGACGGCGGGAAAAGCTGGCCCTGGCAGCGCAATCTCGATGAAGGCGACGGCTACTGCATGACCAACAACTCGCTGGAGAAGCTCAATCGTGAGTTCTCCTATCCCAGCATCAAGCAGAGCTCCGACGGTACGCTGCATATCGCCTACACATATTTCCGTCAGGCGATCAAATATGTACGCGTATCGCCGGAATGGGTGAAGGAGTCGCAACAATGATTATCGGTCACCTTAACGCCCTGCCGCTGGCAGGGCTGCCCTGCGCTCTCAGTGAGATCCTCCGTCGCCCCGAGTGCACCCTGGCGGCACTTGCTGCCCGGGATGACGGACGCTGGCAGCCGGAAGGCTGCCCGTGGTTCTGTCATATCGGCCCGGCGCAAACCCAGCCGCAGACGCAGCGCCATACTGAATATCACCATCAGTGGGCCGATATTCAGGTGGTGCTGGCGGGTGAAGAGATCATTCACGCCGGCACGCAGTCGCTGGCCCAGGCGGGCGACGAAGAGCGCAAGCCGGATCTCTTCATCGCTCCCGGTGCGGTGCATCCGGTGAGTATCACCCTGCGCGCCGGTGATTTTGCGGTGTTTCTGCCCGGGGAACCCCATCAGGCGCTGTGTGCCGTGGATGAACCCATGACCGTGCGTAAGGCGGTGTTTAAAGTGCCGCGCGCGCTGCTGGAGGGGTGATATGCGTTCAGCCATCGTCACGGGAGCCAGCTCCGGCATCGGCGAAACGATCGTAAACCGCCTGCTGGCCGAGGGCTGGCAGGTAACGGGGATCAGTCGTCGCGGTGTGGATAACCCCCATCCGCACTTCACCAGCCTGAGCGTCGATATAAGTGACACTGTCACATTTACTGCCGCGCTCAACGCCCTTCCGGTGCCACAGGCGATTGTTCATGCCGCAGGGATGATGGCTGCCGCCCCGCTCGGTGAGCTGGATCCGGCAGTCAGCGCCCGCCTGTGGGGGCTGCATATTCACGCCGCCGAGATCCTGTTCAACCACTTTGCCCCACGGATGAGCGCCGGTGGGCGGCTGGTGGCTATCGGCAGCCGTACCTCACGCGGCGCCGCGGGCCGGTCGCAGTATGTCGCCACCAAAGCGGCGCTGGTAGGCATGGTGCGCAGCTGGGCGGCAGAGCTGGCGCCGCGGGGGATCACCGCCAACGTGGTCGCGCCGGGGGCAACCCAGACGCCGATGCTGAGCGCGCCAGGTCGGGAAGCATCGCCGCCAAAAGTGCCGCCGATGGGGAGGCTGATCGCCCCGGAAGAGGTAGCGGCAATGGTAAGCTATCTGCTGAGCGCCGAGGCTGCGCCCGTCACCGGGCAGGAGCTGGTGCTGTGCGGGGGGGCGTCGCTGGCGTGATTGGTGCGGCCTGTTTGCCGGGTGGCGGCTACGCCTTACCCGGCCTACGGCGAGTGCGGCATGGAATTTGCCGGGTGGCGACTGCGCCTTACCCGGCCTACGGCGAGTGCGGCATGGAATTTGCCGGGTGGCGGCTGCGCCTTACCCGGCCTGCGGGGTTTTGTAGGCCCGTGCAAGCGCAGCGCCGCCGGGCTTATGATGCTAACGCAGGAACACGGTGCCCTTCAGATAGAGCGCCGCCTGGCCACCAATCAATACCCGGTCGCCCTTCAGCTCGCAGCGCAGATCGCCCCCGCGGGCGGAGACCTGGCGAGCCTGCATCGCGGTTTTCCCCAGCTTCTCGCTCCAGTAAGGGATCAACATGCTGTGGGCGGAGCCAGTAACCGGATCTTCCGCCACCCCTTCGCCCGGGCAGAAGAAGCGGCTGACAAAGTCATACTCATCCCCCGGGGCGGTGACGCAGACCATCTTACCCAGCGGCATCATGCCGTCGATATCCGGGGTTAGGGCCTCAACCTGCTGCTGGTTTTCCAGCACTACCATATAATCGCGCCCTGCCCGCACCTCTTTCGCCTCGCGGATACCCAGGGTGCTGAACAGCCGTTCGGGAGGATTTTCCACCGCCTCACAACCCCATGCCGGGAAGTCCAGCGTCAGCCAGTCGCCGCTGCGCTTAACCCGCAGTTCGCCGACAAAGCGGGTGGAGAAGACGATCTCCGTGTGCGGGTAGTCGAGATACTCAAAAATCACGTGGGCGCTGGCAAGCGTGGCGTGACCGCACAGGTTAATTTCATGCAGCGTGGTAAACCAGCGCAGCTCAAAACCGCTATCGGTGCGCACGAAAAAAGCGGTCTCCGACTGGTTATGCTGCTGTGCCATCTTTAACAGAACCTCATCCGGCAGCCACGCCTCCAGAGGGCAAACGGCTGCAGGATTCCCACCAAATGCGCGGTCGCTAAACGCATCGACCAGATAGAATTGTATTTCTTTCATTGGGTTAACCCTTGTTATTAGCGTAAAAACAGATGACCTTTCATGTAGAGCGATGCCTTCCCGCTCATCAGCACCCGGTCGCCCTTCAGTTCACAACGCACATCGCCGCCCCTGGCAGAGACCTGGCGGGCAAACAGCGAGGTTTTGTTCAGCTTTTCACTCCAGTAGGGGATCAGCATGGTATGCGCCGAGCCGGTGACCGGATCTTCCCACAATGCCACGCCCGGCGAGAAAAAGCGGCTGACAAAATCGTATTCGCCCTCGCCCCGGGCGGTAATCGACACTTTGTGCTCGCCGGGAGTCATGGCCTGAATATCAGGCGTAACCGCCTCAACCTGCTGACGGTTTTCCAGCACCAGCACCCAGGCACGTCCCTTACGGGCCTCGACGTAGCGGTCAATCCCCAGCGCATGGAGCATCTCTGGCGGTGGAGTCTGGGCCTCCGTCGGACAGGCCGGAAAATCGAGGGTTAACCAGTCACCGTCGCGGCTGACGGTGAGCCTGCCGGAGGCGGTATCAAAATGGACCCGGGCATCGGGATAGTCCATCTCGTTGAACAACACCCAGGCGGTGGCAAGCGTCGCGTGACCGCAGAGGTTAACCTCGCCGTGGGTGGTAAACCAGCGCAGTTCGATGCCACCTTTATGGCGCACGAAAAAGGCGGTCTCCGACTGGTTATGCTCCTGCGTCATCTTCAGCAGCGTCTCGTCCGGTAACCACTCCGCAAGCGGGCACACTGCCGCCGGATTACCGCCAAATGCGCTATCGCTAAACGCATCAACGAGATAAAACTCAATTTCCTGCATCGCTCTACCTACTGTTAACTTAATGTTGCATCCTATATTCATGGAAATTAACCGATTCCACCAGCGATTACTTTGCCACCATAGTGAGATCTGCATCACAAAATGATTGTATTTCTACCAATGTTGGTTTTAAGATCAAGACACCTCATATACGTAACCAATCCCTGACATTCCTATGACAACCAACACAGTTTCCCGCCGGGTCGCATGGCTACGGGTGGTGACCCTGGCCGTCGCCGCGTTTATCTTTAACACCACGGAGTTCGTCCCGGTCGGGTTGCTCTCGGACATCGCCAGCAGCTTCGGCATGGAGACGGCGCAGGTGGGGATCATGCTCACCATCTACGCCTGGGTGGTGGCGCTGATGTCGCTCCCCTTTATGCTGCTCACCAGCCAGATTGAGCGCCGTGCGTTGCTGATCGGCCTGTTTGTGCTGTTTATCGCCAGCCATGTGCTGTCGTTCCTGGCGTGGAACTTCACGGTGCTGGTGATTAGCCGGATCGGGATTGCCTTTGCCCACGCCATTTTCTGGTCGATTACCGCCTCGCTGGCCATCCGCCTGGCCCCGGCCGGGAAGCGCGCCCAGGCGCTGAGCCTGCTGGCGACCGGCACCGCGCTGGCAATGGTGCTCGGGCTCCCGCTGGGCCGCATCGTCGGGCAATATTTTGGCTGGCGTACCACCTTTTTCATTATCGGCCTCGGGGCGCTGTTCACTCTGCTGTGTCTGATCAAACTGTTGCCGAAACTGCCGAGCGAGCACTCCGGCTCCCTGAAAAGCCTGCCGCTGCTGGTGCGTCGCCCTGCGCTGATGAGCCTCTATCTGCTGACGGTCGTGGTGGTGACGGCCCACTACACCGCCTACAGCTATATCGAGCCGTTTGTGCAGTCGGTTGCCGGATTCAGCGCCCGCTTTACCACGGTACTGCTGTTGCTGTTGGGTGGCGCGGGCATTATTGGCAGTCTGCTGTTCGGTAAGCTCGGCAACCGTCACGCCTCTACGCTTGTCAGCAGCGCCATTGGCCTGCTGCTGGCGTGTCTGCTGCTTCTGCTTCCCGCCTCCGGGAGTGAAATGCATCTGGCGCTGCTGAGCCTGGTCTGGGGCGTGGCGATCATGATTATTGGTCTTGGGATGCAGGTTAAAGTGCTGGCGCTGGCACCCGATGCCACCGATGTAGCGATGGCGCTCTTTTCCGGCATTTTCAATCTGGGGATTGGCGCAGGTGCGCTGGTGGGGAATCAGATAAGCCTGCATCTGTCGATGGCATCAATTGGCTATCTGGGGGCGATACCGGCGCTGGCGGCGTTAATCTGGTCGGTACTGATTTTCCGCAAATGGCCCGTCACGCTGGAAGAGCAGCCCCATCACGGCTAGCGAGGCGACCGGGTGGCGGAATGCCACCCGGTTCAATGATTAGGGGTAGGTCTGGATAATTTCCAGCACGCCGTTAATGATAAACTGCACGCCCATGCAGACCAGCAGGAAGCCCATCAGACGGGAGATCGCTTCGATACCGTCTTTACCCACCCAGCGCATAATGGCGCCTGAACTGCGCAGACAGCCCCACAGGATCACGCCGATAAGGGCGAAGATCAGCGGCGGCGCAAGCATAATTACCCACTCCGGGAAGGCGCTGCCACTGCGCACCGTTGAGGCGGAGCTGATGATCATCGCAATGGTCCCCGGCCCTGCGGTGCTTGGCATCGCCAGCGGTACAAAGGCGATATTCGGCACCTCTTTACCCGACCTCTCCTCAAGCGCGTCCTGCGCGTCGGTGGTATCCGTCGCTTTTTGCGCCGGGAACAGCATTCGAAATCCGATAAAAGCAACGATCAGCCCACCCGCGATACGCAGGCCGGGAATAGAGATCCCGAAGGTGTTCATCACCAGTTGCCCGGCGTAGTACGCCACCATCATGATCGCGAAGACATACACGGACGCCATGAGCGACTGGTGATTACGTTGCTCACGGTTCATATCCCCCGCCAGACCCAGGAACAGCGCAACGGTAGTTAACGGGTTAGCCAGAGGCAGCAGTACCACCAGCCCAAGCCCAATTGCTTTAATTAAATCAACCATTTTACTGAGTTGTCCTTATCCAAATATAACCGGGCAAGTATAAGGTTAAACCGCCTGTTTCAGCCACGCACACATCGTAAGTAATATTTTCGTTACGAAATCAATTTATTCTGGTGATAGATAGAAGGGCAAAACGGGCAAAAACGTGAGCTGAATCACTTTAGCAAATCGTGTCATAAGCAAATGCATTCAGTTGACTTATAGTTGCCTGAGCAATAATATCTGCCGTGATTAAACTACTTGCCAGGGCAACCATTGTGAAAAGCACCAGTGACCTCTTCAACGAAATCATTCCGCTGGGTCGCCTTATCTATATGGTTAACCAGAAGAAAGATCGCCTGCTCAATGACTATCTGTCGCCGCTGGATATCACCGCAACGCAGTTTAAAGTGCTCTGCTCTGTGCGCTGCGAAGTGTGTATTACCCCGGTTGAGCTGAAGAAAATCTTATCTGTGGACCTCGGCGCGCTGACCCGAATGATCGATCGGCTGGTCTGCAAAGGGTGGATTGAACGCCGCCCGAATCCGAATGACAAACGTGGCGTGCTGTTGCAACTGACCAGCAACGGCGCGGACATGTGTGAACAATGTCATCAATTAGTAGGACAAGAGCTGCACCAGGAACTAACAAAAAACTTAACGGCGGACGAAGTGGCAACTCTTGAGCATTTGCTTAAGAAAATCCTGCCGTAAACAGAAAGAGGTATGACGATGTCCAGACGCAATACTGACGCCATCACTATTCATAGCATTTTGGACTGGATCGAAGATAACCTGGAGTCACCGCTCTCGCTTGAAAAAGTGTCTGAGCGCTCAGGTTACTCAAAATGGCACCTGCAACGGATGTTTAAAAAAGAGACCGGCCACTCATTAGGCCAGTACATCCGCAGCCGCAAATTAACGGAAATCGCACAGAAGCTGAAGGAAAGTAACGAGCCGATCCTCTATCTGGCTGAGCGTTACGGGTTTGAATCGCAACAGACCCTGACCCGCACGTTCAAGAACTACTTCGATGTGCCGCCGCATAAATACCGTATTACCAATATGCATGGGGAATCCCGGTATCTGCTTCCGATCAATCACTGTAACTGCTAATCGCCTGTATTAAGAGCCTGGTGGGTTAGGCTCTAAGACGTATCGAGGAAATCATGAAACTATTCGCTTCCGCCGCCTTTACCGCTTTGGTGCTGGTCTCAGGCCAGAGTTTTGCGGAGCAAACGCCATCCGTGCCGCAGCCACACAGCCGTGACACGATGATTCTGCCGACCGCTAACGGTCAGTCGCCCCACGATTTTAACCATATGGGCGCAGGCAGCGACAAATCAGACGAATTAGGGGTGCCGTACTACAATCAGCACAATTAATTCGTTTTGCCCCGCCCCGCGCGGGGCTTTTTTTAGCTTCTCACCCGCGCCGTCCGGCGCACACGAAAACCAAAGACATTAATATAGAGCCCTGCCATGACCAGAACCGCCCCTGCAAGCTGCAATGCGCCGAGCTTTTCATCCAACAGCAGCGCCGCGCTGGCGATCCCCACCACCGGCACTAACAGCGACAGCGGCGCCACCCGCCAGGTTTCGTAGCGTCCGAGCAGCGAGCCCCAGATGCCATAGCCGATAATGGTGGCGACAAAGGCCAGGTAGAAAAGCGACAAAATGGTGGTGACATCGAGAGTGACCAGGCTGTTAAGCATGACCGTCGGGCCATCCATCAGCCAGGAGGCCAGCATAAAGGGGACAATCGGGATGAGCGCGCTCCACACCACCAGCGACATCACCGCCGGACGCGTCTCCAGCTGCATGATCTTTTTATTGAAAATGTTGCCGCAGGCCCAGCTGAACGCTGCCGCCAGGGTCAGTAAAAAGCCCAGCAGCGCGACGTGCTGCCCGTTGAGGCTGGCTTCGGCAAGCACCAGCACCCCGACCACCGCCAGGACAATACCTGCCAGCTGCTTGCCCTGCAGCCGCTCGCCAAACGCCAGCGCCCCCAGGATAATGGTGAAGAACGCCTGAGCCTGTAACACCAGGGAAGCCAGCCCGGCGGGCATGCCGAAGTTGATGGCGCAAAACAGAAAGGCAAACTGACCAAAGCTGATGGTCAGACCGTAGCCCAGCAACAGACGAAACGGGATTTTCGGGCGCGCGATAAAAAAGAGCGCCGGGAAGGCTACCAGCAGAAAGCGTAAACCGGCCAGCATCAGCGGGGGCATATTGTGCAGCCCGACTTTGATCACTACAAAATTCAGTCCCCAGACCACCACGACCAGCAACGCCAGCAGCCCATCTTTGCGCGTCATACCCTGCCCCTGTTTATTAAATTTTTGTAAACACTTATCAAAGTAACGAAAAAAACGGGCGAGGAACAGATCATTAATTCTGACAGGCAGGCAAAGCACTTAGGGATAAATTGGGTGCTATACAAGATGCTTATGGCGTGGTAATCCTGATAGATATTACAAAAATTTACATGCATTTGTCGGGCAGGAAAATGAAACAGTCTCTCAGGCGTTCAACCGCAGCGCTGCTGGCCTCATCGCTATTACTCACCATTGGCCGCGGCGGTACGCTGCCGTTTATGACCATCTATTTAACCCGCGTCTTCAACATGAGCGTGGAAAATATTGGTTATGCCCTGACGGTGGCCCTGACGATTGGCGTGGTCTTCAGCTTAGGGTTTGGCATTCTGGCCGACAAATTCGATAAAAACCGCTATATGCTGATCGCCATTACAGCAGTGGCGTTGGGCTTCCTGGCGATCCCGCTGGTAGATAATGCAGTCATGGTGGTGCTGGCATTCTCGCTGATCAACTGCGCCTATTCGGTCTTTTCCACGGTGCTGAAAGCCTGGTTTTCCGATGTGCTGAGCCCGGCAGAAAAGGCGCGCGTTTTCTCGCTAAACTACAGTTTTCTGAACATTGGCTGGACCATTGGACCGCCGCTGAGCACGCTGCTGGTGATGTACAGCCTGCAACTGCCGTTCTGGGTTGCCGCCTTCTGCGCTGCGCTGCCGCTGGTTTTAGTTCAGCGCTATGTGCAAAAAAGCGTGGCGGCCGACGGTGAAAACGCCCCGGTGCCGTGGCAGCCGTCAGTGCTGCTTCGTGACCGGGCACTGTTCTGGTATACCCTCTCCGGGCTGCTGGCCTCCTATGTGGGCGGCTCATTCGCCAGCTGTATCTCTCAGTACGTGCTGGCGGCCGATTACGACAGCGATTTTGCCCAAAAGGTGGTGGCCGTGGTGCTGCCGGTGAATGCCGCGCTGGTGGTCTCCCTGCAATACATCATTGGTCGCAAACTGTCGGCACGTAATATTCGCCCGCTGATGACCCTGGGTACCCTATTTTTCGTCCTGGGTCTGGCTGGGTTTATGCTCTCCGGCGAGAATCTGGTCTACTGGGGGATTGCCGCGGCGGTGTTTACCATCGGCGAAATTATATATGCGCCAGGTGAATATATGTTGATCGATAATATCGCCCCGCCGGGCATGAAAGCGAGCTACTTCTCCGCCCAGGCCCTTGGCTGGCTGGGTGCGGCGTTTAACCCGATGATCACCGGCCTAATTTTGACCCATCTCCCGCACTGGTCGCTGTTTGTGATAATGATGATCGCCATCGTGCTGGCGTGGATGATGATTTTACGCGGGATGCGGGTGAAGGCGTGGGTTGAATTACCTCGTGTAGCTTGAGAGCAGCGCCCGGCGACGCGGCGCTTGCCGGGCCAGTCTGAATAACACTGGAGCTTAATGTTCACATTTTACGCGAATACACGATGGTTCCAGCTATCTTCGTAGAGAATATTTCCATCGATGTACTTCCACAGAATCTTTTCATACCGTAATTCAATATCTTCAAGGTGCGTGCTTGTCATACCACTGGGATGCAAATTCGGCGTAATGGCACAAATTTTGACGTTTTCCATGACAATATTGAAATACTCTACCTCAATACCAGCGTCGTTGGTTTGATACATCTTAAGCGTTGCTGTTTTTAATGTACGGCCTTTGCAAAGTGCCCGAAACAGCAATGGCGTCGTTCTATCAAACTCTTTCTGGACTTTTACAGGAGTATGAAGTCTGGTCCCACTTAGTTTACCCGTATTTGGATCCGAGGGTAACCAAACATGATGACTAACAGACCGCAGTTCAATAGAACCAAGTCGGGCAGGCATAAGACAAGGACCAACTATGGGTGAACCGTTGTCATCCGTAAGCCATAAATGTGCGGGGTTAGACATATTTTATATCCTCTCTATCACTTTTTAAATTTAAACCAGAGAAAAACGTGAAAACCAATAAGAAATAAAATGAATAATCCTGTTAACTCGATGGCAACATCAGGAAAGTGAGAGACAGCGAACATAGCAAATAAAACAATTGATAAACAACATCCCCATCCCCATAGAAACAGGATAAACTCTTCTTTCAACCATTTTTTTAAGAACCGCATAATTTACCTCATTAGCCTGACGATTAAATCAACAAGCTCATCATCTGATATAATCATGGGGTTTAGATAGGGGCTACGGGTAATTAATGGCTCGATAATGAAATACATCATCTCAAGTTTACGCGTATAGAGCGCTTGATAATAAAATGCATTAAATATCTTAAGATTATCAGCACAAAGCGCTGCTTCATGAACTAAACCATAAACGCTGAGCGAAACTGCTGTAGCTGTTACGCTTCCTTTTAGAATCAGCGATCTGGCTTGACTTAGTCGCCCGTGTACTATGGCATGAAAACTGTAGCTTTGGCAGATCGCAGTTGCTACAGAAATAGTGAGCAGCCGGTTCGTCGTGCCTGTTGTTGATAGATAAACATCAGCTTTAACAAGTTTGCGAAGGATATGTTGAATACGCCCTTCTGTTTTATTTTTAAAATGAATTTCTATATACAGTCTAATCATTTCAAAAATAACATCTCGATCTTTATATAACTGAATAAGACCAGAGATAAACCTTACATCCTCATGCTTAAGTTTCGCACATACATCCTGATAATTCTCTAAAAAGCAAGATATATAATACGATGCACGGGTTACACCACCTTCCATTTGCTTAAGAGTGGAGGTGACATTATCCTTGACGCCTGCTACCGCCTTATCCAACTTAAGAGCAAGGATTTTATCAGCTTGCACAGAAGTAATGATTGCATCATTGAAATACATACCCCTCCCATCAGTAATTTTTTATTAGCATTACAGGATGAGATATAAGCACACATAACTTGAAGGAAGTATTAATGAATTCCGAAATATTCGTAGGCCGGGTAAGGCGCAGCCGCCACCCGGCACACATATCGCACCGAAATTAATGGTGCAACATCTCCTCAACGACCTGCTCTTTATACATTTCGTTTGGATAGTAGGTTGGCCAGTTGTCCATCTCTTTTAATAACGCCTCGTGGGAGGTGTTGCCCATAAAGATATGGAAATGGCTGGACTGGCGCGGGCCGATAATATGGTCGCTGAACTGGACAAATTTCGGCGCCTGGCTGCTGGCGTCCTTACATTCAAACAGGTAGCGCACCCCTTTCTTACCGGAAGCGTAGGTCAGGATCTTGTAGCCGCTAGAGACATATTCGCAGCTGGCGACCTTTTTCCCGCGATGAAATTCCATCACATTATTTTCGATGCCGATGCTCTCTACGTCGGTGGCGTAACCGGTGCGGTAGTAGGCTTTTACCTGATCAAAAGTTTTACTCTTGTCTTTCTCCGCCTTCTTTTTGAATACCGGGTCGAGATCGCCGCTCAGCAGAAACGGATAGACCGACTGCCAGACGCCATCCCAGTTTGAGAGCGGGCGATCCTTTACATCTTTATCGTCAAACACGCCGTTAGCCGCTTTTTGTTCCGCCTCGGTCATCTGATGTCCGTGGGAATGGGCATACAGCTGGCCGCTGACCAGCAGCGCCCCCAGAGTTATTGCAAACTTACCAATATGTCCTGCCAAGATAATATCCTCACTCCGTTTAAGTGAGTGAGGATGTTATAGTATAACATTGCGCAAAACAACCCTGTTAAATTGCGACCAGACCGCGGACCCCCTCCTGCTCCATATTCTCCCCGCGCCCGCGCTGGATAATGCTTCCCCGGGACATGAGCAGATAACTGTCAGCCAGCTCGGCGGCAAAATCATAGAACTGTTCCACCAGCAGGATCGCCATATCTCCCCGGCTGGCGAGCTGGCGGATCACCTGGCCGATCTCCTTGATAACTGACGGCTGAATCCCCTCTGTCGGCTCATCCAGAATCAGCAGCTGCGGACGGCTGGCCAGCGCCCGGCCAATTGCCAGCTGTTGCTGCTGTCCGCCTGAAAGATCCCCGCCCCGACGCTGCTTCATCTCCTGTAATACCGGAAACAGCCGCCAGATCTCGTCGGGCACCTGCTTCGCCTCGCGAGCCGGAAAGCGCGATAAGCCGAGCAGCAGGTTCTCCTCCACCGTCAGGCGGGGAAAAATGTCCCGCCCCTGCGGCACATAGGCGACGCCCGCCTGCACCCGCTGGTGCGGTTTTGCCTGGGTGAGATTTTTTCCCTGCCAGAGGATCTCCCCGTTGCGCGCCGGGATCAGCCCCATCAGACACTTCAGCAGCGTAGTTTTACCTACACCGTTGCGCCCGAGCAGGCAGGTGACTTCGCCGGGCAGCGCCTCAAAGCTGACCCCGCGCAGGATATGGCTCCCGCCGTAATACTGATTGAGTTCATTAACCTTAAGCATCCGCGCTCCTTAGCGTCCAAGATAGACTTCAATCACCTGTTCGTTGGCCTGCACGTCGCGCAGCGACCCCTCCGCCAGCACCCGGCCCTGATGGAGCACCGTCACGTGATCGGCAATGGTTTCAACAAAACCCATGTCATGCTCCACCACCATCAGGGAGTGTTTACCCGCCAGGGTGCGGAACAGCTCGGCGGTATACTCTGTTTCGGCGTCGGTCATCCCCGCGGCCGGCTCATCGAGCAGCAGCAGATGCGGCTCCTGCACCAGCAGCATGCCGATCTCCAGAAACTGCTTCTGGCCGTGGGACAGCAGCCCCGCCCGGCGGTGCCGCTCCCCGCCGAGGCGCAGCAGGCTCAGCATCTCGTCGATCCGGTCCCCCTGCTCGCTGCTCAGCCGGGCGCGCAGGCTGGCCCACACCGATTTATCCCCTTTCATCGCCAGCTCAAGGTTTTCCCATACCGTCAGGGCCTCAAACACTGTTGGCTTCTGGAATTTGCGCCCGATGCCCTGGCGGGCAATGGCTATCGGGTCGAGGGTGGTGAGATCCGTTGTCTGATCGTAAATCGCCCGCCCGCTCTGGGGCCGCGTTTTACCGGTGATAACATCCATCAGGGTGGTTTTCCCGGCGCCGTTGGGACCAATCACGCAGCGCAGCTCCCCCACGCCAATATTAAGCGACAGATCGGTAAGTGCTTTAAACCCGTCAAAGCTGACGTTGATTCCCTCCAGCTGCAACACCGGGTCGGTTTGATCGCGGTAACGATCTCCGGGAAGCTGGCGGGTAAATAACGCTTCGGCTGGCTGCATTATTTATCTCCTTTGCGTAACAGGCCCGTGACCCCGCGCGGTAAAAACAGCGTGACGGCAATAAAGATCAGCCCCAGAAACAGCTGCCAGTACTCCGGCATCATCACGGTAAAGAGGCTTTTTGCGCCGTTGACCAATGCCGCGCCAATTACCGGGCCGATCAGGGTTCCGCGTCCGCCGAGGGCCACCCAGATCGCCGCTTCGATGGAGTTGGTAGGCGACATCTCGCCGGGGTTGATAATGCCCACCTGCGGAACGTAGAGCGCCCCGGCCAGTCCGCACAGCACGGCGGACAGGGTCCAGACCAGCAGTTTGAAACCGCGGGGATCGTAGCCGCAGAAGGTGAGCCGGTTTTCCGCATCCCGCACCGCCGTCAGAATGCGACCAAACTTGCTTTTCGCCAGCGCATAGCCCACCGCCAGCGAGGCGGCCAGCAGTAGCACGGTGGCAATAAACAATCCGATACGCGTGGTGGTGGCGGTCACGGAAAAGCCCAGCAGCGTGGTAAATCCGGTAAACCCGTTGTTGCCGCCAAAGCCCGTTTCATTGCGGAAGAACAGCAACATCCCGGCGAAGGTCAGCGCCTGGGTCATGATCGAAAAGTAGACCCCCTTAATCTTCGAGCGGAAGGCAAACCAGCCGAACAGCAGCGCCAGCAGGCCCGGAACCAGCACAATCAGCACCAGCGCCCAGGCGAAATGTTGGGTGCCCCACCAGTACCAGGGCAATTCGCTCCAGGAGAGGAACGACATAAACGCCGGTAATCCGTCGCCTGCGGCCTGACGCATCAGGTACATTCCCATGGCGTAGCCGCCGAGGGCAAAAAAGAGACCGTGGCCGAGCGAGAGCATCCCGGCGTAGCCCCACACCAGATCAAGGGCCACGGCGACAACGGCGTAACAGAGAATTTTGCCTACCAGGGTCAGCATCCAGGTCGAAACGGCCAGCGGATGGCTGGCGGGCAGCAGCGCCAGAAACGGCAGCACCAGCAGTGCCGCCAGAATCACGGCGCCGAGTATCGGTACGCTGCGCGGCGCCTTGCGCGCCAGCGTTAAGGTCAGTGGCTGGCTCATCAGTCAATTACCCTCCCTTTCAGTGCAAATAACCCCTGCGGGCGCTTCTGAATAAACAGAACGATCGCCACCAGAATCACGATTTTGCCGAGCACGGCACCCATCTGCGGCTCAAGGATCTTGTTGAAAATCCCCAATCCAAAGGCGGCCGCCACGCTGCCAGCCAGTTGACCCACACCGCCGAGTACCACCACGAGGAAGGAGTCAATAATGTAGCCCTGACCCAGCTCCGGCCCGACGTTCCCCAGTTGCGACAGCGCCACGCCGCCGAGCCCGGCAATCCCGGAGCCGAGCCCAAAAGCCAGCATATCGACGCGCCCGGTGGGCACTCCGCAGCAGGCGGCCATGCTGCGGTTCTGCGTTACCGCCCGCACGTTCAGCCCCAGACGGGTTTTGTTGAGGATGAGCCAGGTGAAAAACAGCACCAGCAGTACAAAGCCCAGCACCACCAGTCGGTTCCACGGCAGGATCAGGCCGGCATAGACCTGCACGCCGCCGGAGAGCCATGCCGGGTTCGCCACTTCGAGGTTCTGGGCCCCGAAGAGCATGCGCACCAGCTGGATCAGCATCAGGCTGATACCCCAGGTGGCGAGCAGCGTCTCCAGCGGACGGCCATACAGATGACGGATCACCGTGCGCTCAAGGGCCATACCTACCGTCGCCGTCAGCATGAACGCCACCGGCAGCGCCACCAGCGGATAAAAGGTAAGCCACTGTGGGGTAAACTGCGCCATCGCCTGCTGCACCAGCCAGGTGGCGTAAGCCCCGAGCATCAGCATCTCCCCGTGCGCCATATTGATCACCCCCAGCAAGCCATAGGTGATCGCCAGCCCGAGCGCGGCCAGCAGCAGAATGGAGCCCAGCGACAGCCCCATAAACGCCTGCCCCAGCAGGTCGCTTATCGTCTGACGATGCTGGATCTGGCGCAGGCTTTCCGCCGCGGCCTCGCGTACTTCACCATCCGGCTCCGTCTGGGCGTGGGTATAGGGCAGCAGGCGGGCCTGCACTTCCGGATCGCTCGATTCTCCCAGCAGCGTCACCGCCTGCTTGCGCACCGCGGCCTGCGGGCTGGTCAGTTGCAGACTGGCGACGGCGAGGCTCAGCACCTCCCGCACCCCATCGTCCTTTTCACTTGCCAGCTGGCGTTGTAAAAACGGCAGCATCTGCGGCTGGGGATCGCGCTGAAGCTGGCGCGCCGCCGCCAGCCTTTCGGTGACACTGTCACCTGTCAGCTGATGGGTAGCGAGCGCGGTGGCGGCCAGCACCCTCAGGCGGTTAGTCAGACGCACCGCTTTAGGTGAGCCCTGCGCCTGAGCCGCATCACCGAGGGCGATTAACCCGCCCGCCTGGCGGGTAAAAGCGTGTTTGTTGTCGTCGACAACGACATTCTCTTGCTTCAGAGCCCGCAGCAGCGGCAGCCTGGCCGGATCCGGCGCGGCGGCCCACTGCTCCAGCAGAACGGCCTGCTGGCTGCGGCTGGCGGCAACAAAGTTATCGGCGTCCGTTGCCTGCGCCATCCCTGGCAGCAGTCCGGCAAGCCATACGAGAGCGAAGATCGTGCGCATGACGTTCATGGCTTTACCTCTCTGATCCGGATTCAGTTGCTGGCGGTTTTAATCGGCGTATCGGGTTTTTTGTCGTTTCCGGCGATGAACGGGCTCCACGGCTGGGCGCGTACCGGCGCTTCGGTCTGCCACACCACGTTAAACTGGCCATTGCCTTCGATTTCACCGATCATCACCGGCTTATGCAGATGGTGGTTGGTGGCATCCATGGTCAGGGTGAAGCCCGACGGGGCTTTAAAGGACTGGCCCGCCATCGCCGCACGCACTTTATCCACGTCGGTGGTGCCCGCTTTTTCTACCGCCTGGGCCCACATGTGGATGCCTACGTAGGTGGCTTCCATCGGATCGTTGGTCACGACCGTATCGGCGTTTGGCAGCTTCTGCGTTTTGGCCCAGTTTTTGTACGCCGCAACGAAGGTCTGGTTGGCCGGGTTATCCACCGATTCGAAGTAGTTCCACGCCGCCAGGTTGCCCACCAGCGGTTTGGTGTCGATGCCGCGCAGCTCCTCTTCCCCCACCGAGAAGGCGACAACCGGTACCTCGGTAGCTTTTACGCCCTGGTTCGCCAGCTCTTTGTAGAACGGCACGTTGGAGTCGCCGTTGATGGTGGAGACCACCGCGGTTTTGCCAGCGGCGGAGAATTTCTTGATGCTGGCGACGATGGTCTGGTAATCACTGTGGCCGAACGGGGTGTAGACCTCTTCGATATCTTTATCCTGGACCCCTTTAGAGTGCAGGAAGGCGCGCAGAATTTTGTTGGTGGTGCGCGGGTAGACGTAGTCGGTGCCGAGCAGGAAGAAGCGCTTCGCCGCCCCGCCGTCTTCGCTCATCAGGTACTCCACCGCCGGGATAGCCTGTTGGTTAGGCGCGGCCCCGGTGTAGAAGACGTTCGGCGACATCTCTTCCCCTTCGTACTGCACCGGGTAGAACAGCAGACCGTTCAGCTCCTCAAATACCGGCAGGACCGATTTACGCGACACCGAGGTCCAGCAGCCAAACACCGCCGCCACTTTATCCTGGCTTAACAGCTGGCGAGCCTTCTCGGCAAACAGCGGCCAGTTGGAGGCGGGGTCCACCACCACCGGCTCCAGTTTTTTACCCAGCACGCCGCCTTTGGCGTTGATTTCGTCGATGGTCATCAGCGCCACGTCCTTAAGCGGCGTTTCGGAAATCGCCATCGTTCCGGAGAGGGAGTGCATGATGCCAATTTTAATGGTGTCGGCGGCCTGCACGCTGAAACTCATCCCCATGGCCACCACAGAGGCCGACAAAGCAAAAGCTTTTAACAAGGTACGACGATGCATAATTTTCACTCCTGAAAAGAAACGCTGTGCGAAATCGTCCGTTACGGCGTGGACGCAGAAAAAGCATTCAGGATGAGACAGAGCAAAAAGGATGCCAGATCGAATAGAGAGCAGAATCAGTGGGCTGGAGAGGATTTTTGAAGCAGGCGCGGATCAGAATGGCACAGCGTTGCACTTTATTAATGCAACGCTGTGAGAAGCGGTTACCAGACTTCGCTGGCGATTTGCGTGACCAGACGCACCTTGTCCCACTGCTGCGCTTCGGTCAGGGCGTTCCCCTCTTCGGTGGAGGCAAAGCCGCACTGCGGGCTGAGGCAGATCTGATCTTTCGCGACATACTTCGCCGCCTCTTCCAGACGCGCTTTCACCCCTTCCGGGTTCTCCAGCTCGCCGCTTTTGGTGGTGATCAGACCCAGCACCACCTGCTGCTTGCCCGGACGGATAAAGCGTAACGGGGCAAAATCGCCGCTGCGATCGTTGTCGTATTCCAGGAAGAAAGCATCGACGTTGACGGTACCAAACAGAATCTCGGCCACCGGCTCGTAGCCCCCTTCTGAAATCCAGGTCGAGCGGAAGTTGCCGCGGCAGACGTGCAGCCCGATGGTCAGATCGTCCGGCTTGCCCTCCAGCGCCTTGTTCAGCACACGGGCATAGGTACGCGCCAGCTGGTCCGGGTCATCGCCCCGCTCACGGATCTGACGGCGCTGATCGTCCGAGCAGAGGTAGGCCCAGACGGTGTCGTCCAGCTGTAGATTACGGCAACCCGCGTCGTAGAAGGCGTGGATAGCATCGCGCCAGGTCTGCGCCAGATCGTCGAAGTAGACCTCCAGATCCGGGTAGACCGTAGCGTCGATGACCTTACGCCCACCGCGGAAATGCAGCACGCTCGGGCTTGGGATGGTCATCTTCGGCTGGGCATTACCGCTGATGCTTTGCAGATAGCGGAAGTCGTCGAGCATCGGATGGCTGCCGAAGCCCAGTTTGCCGGTGACGCGCACGCCGTGGGCTTTGGTCTGCACGCCGTTAAACTGAATGCCTTGCTCAGATTCGTAGCGCTCCACCCCCTGCAGGCCGTCGAAGAAATCAAAGTGCCACCAGGCGCGACGAAACTCGCCGTCGGTCACCACCTGCAGGCCGCAGGCGCACTGCTGTTCAACCACGTGGCGAATCGCCTCGTCTTCTACCGCACGCAGCTGCTGCGCGTTAATCTCACCGCTGGCGAACTGGATCCGCGCCTGCTTGATGGCGTCGGGACGTAAGAAGCTGCCTACCACATCGGCACGGTACGGGGCGTGTTGTCGCTGCATGATTTTCTCCTTTAACTGCCGCCAGGTAGTTGCCGACAGTGATAATTCATCTCATGAATTTTTAGCCTTCTGGACGGCTAAATGTCTAAAAAAGATGTCACAGTGTCGGACTGACGGCAAACGAGAAAAATTCACTGGTGTTGAAAAAAATTCATGTTGCGGCTGATAAGCAAAAAAAACCGCCAGAGACTGGCGGTAAATGCTTGCATGGATAGATTTGTATTTTGCTATCTACGGACCCGGTATTCCATACCAGGCTGCGGATCGTAAATAAGCTAGCATGGGGAAGATAAATAAAGACTAAACAACGTTGCGCTATAGCTGCGGGCTGTTTGCTCTTTTAAATTGCCAGGCGCGGGATAAAAGCCAGAGAAGGGTGCAGGCAACCACCGGCACCAGCCAGTCGAGCAGGCTGGCGACGTTCCAGACCTGCCAGTCAAACCCGCCCCACCACGGCATATTGGCGCGCTTGCCGTGACCAAACAGGGCAATCCAGCGGTATTCAGCCTGAGTCTGTTCCCGGGCGACAAACCACAGCGAACCCAACGCCCCGCCCGTGCCCCACCGATTCCATTTCAGACCGCACAGACACTGGACAATAAGTGCCGCTAATGCGTGCATAAAAGGGGAAAAATCCATTACGTCTCCAGCCACTCCCGTTGTGCATTGTTTTCCAGTTTAATCTTTTACCTTTAGACAACATAGCTGTGCACGCTTTACATAAAAAACCGCCCGAAGGCGGTTATTAAATTTTTATAGCGGTCTCCTGGTGATATCAGGGTCATCCTCGACCAGCGGGTCATTCACATCAGGTGTGTCAGGAATATCATCATCAGGAAGCGGTTCATCATCAGGAAGAGGATCAACGTAATCTGGACGATCGGTCATAAAACCTCCGTCAAACTTGGTTATGAGAGTCTACTTAGACTTACCCGGTTTCTGTTTGGACTGGTCATCTTTCGGGTTCTTTTGAGACTGCTTAGATTGATCTCTGTTTGAACCTTGCTCATTGGATTTCATTTTGAACTCCTGTTGGCATATGCGGCAAATCGCCACCTTTAAAATATAAGGCATGCTTATGGTTATATCGAGCGAGGCGGGAGGATAAACAGAAGGTTCAACTGAGCTGGCAGATGCATCTTTCAGGTGAAAAAGCCGGGCACTGCGCCCGGTTCTGTTTTCAGCCTGAAAAAGCGCTTACGCACTCAACCCGCGATTCCCCACCACTGTTCAATCTGCGGATCGTGCCCCCGCCACTGGCGATAAAGTTCAGCTAAATCAGTACGATTCCCGCGGGACAAAGTCGCCCTACGGAATCACAAGCATATTGCTTACCTTCAGACGTTGTCCGGGTGCTGCGTTGCGCTATGCGCTTATAGTCCCAGGTATGGGGATTTCAGATGCGAAAAAGCCCCGGCTAAATGCCGGGGATTAAAGGGGTTGGCCTGACCTCGCGGATAATTCCAACTTACCGCCGTCCATTGGCGACGAGGCCAGTGGCGCGGGATGTTATAGATAACAGTTAATTGGAAATTAGCTCTTAGTGCTCATATTGGTGGTGGTAATGGATCACTGATTACTTTTGCCTCACCGTTGTCGCAAATATCATCGCCCTGGGTCAGATTCCAGATACGAGTAATGATTTGGCCCATTTCCAGACCTTCGGTTTCACCATGGGTATAATAGTCGCCAGCGGGTCAATATCGTGGGCTATCGCGAATCATAACGACGACTGGGTGTAAGTGGACAAAAAACCGGGCATCGCGCCCGGTTCTGTTTGTAGCCTGAAAAATCCCTTACGCACTCAACCCGCGATTAACCAGCATCGGCTCGATCTGCGGATCGTGCCCGCGCCACGCGCGATAAAGTTCAGCTAAATCAGTACTATTCCCACGCGACAAAATCGCCTCGCGGAATTTCTGCCCGTTTTCGCGGGTCAGTCCACCCTCTTCCACGAACCACTGATAGCCGTCATCGGCCAGCATTTGGGTCCAGAGATAAGCGTAATAGCCCGCCGCGTAGCCGCCGCCGAAGATATGGGCGAAATAGCTGCTGCGATAGCGCGGCGGCACGGCCGGGAGATCCAGCTGTTCGCGTTCCAGCGCCGTGGCTTCGAACGCCTCCACATCTGCTGGCGCTTCGCTGGCGGTTATTCCGTGCCAGTTCATGTCCAGCAGCGCGGCGCTGAGCAGCTCGGTCATGTCATAGCCTTTATTAAACTGGGTTGCGCTGACCATTTTCTCCCGCAGGGCGTCGGGCATCGGCTCCCCGGTTTCGTAATGGCGGGCATAGTGGGCAAAGACCTCGGGGTGGCTGGCCCAGTGTTCGTTTATTTGCGACGGGAACTCTACGAAATCCCGCGGCGTATTAGTGCCAGAGAGCGTGGCGTAACGCTGGCTGGCAAACAAACCGTGCAGGGTGTGGCCAAATTCGTGGAACAGGGTGATCACATCATCCCACGAGATTAGCGCTGGCTGGCCTTCAGCTGGTTTTTGATAGTTGCAGACGTTGTAGATTACCGGCCGCGACCCGGCTTCATGGGATTGCTCGATAAAGTTACCCATCCACGCCCCGCCGCCTTTCGAGTCGCGGGCGAAGAAGTCACCGTAAAAGAGCGCCATCCCTTCTCCGTGGTGATCGAAGATCTCCCAGACTCTCACGTCAGGGTGGTAGACAGGGATATCCCTGCGCTCGGCAAACGTAATGCCGAAAAGGCGGGTCGCCGCCCAGAAGACGCCGTCTGTCAGCACCGTATTGAGGGCAAAATAGGGTTTGACCTGCGACTCGTCCAGGGCGTACTTCGCCAGGCGCACACGTTCGGCATAGAAGGCCCAGTCCCAGGCCTGAACCTGAAAATGGCCCTGCTCTTCATCAATCACTTTCTGAATGTCGGCCTGCTCCTGCAGGGCGCGACCGCGCGCGGCAGGAACGATACCCCGCATAAACTGCAGCGCGGCGCCGGGGGTTTTCGCCATCTGATCGGCAATTTTCCAGCTGGCGTAGCTACCATAGCCCAGCAGTTCAGCCTGACGCGCCCGGAGCGCCACCAGTCGTGCGACCACCCCGCGGGTATCGTTGGCATCATTTTTTTGCGTGCGCAGCCAGCCCGCTTTGAAGAGGTTTTCTCTGGTCTGACGATCGCGTAGCTGTTGCAGAGCCGGCTGTTGCGTGGTGTTCAGCAGCGGAATGAGCCAGCGATCGCTGAGTCCCTTCTCCGCTGCGGCCTCGGCAGCCGCGGCCTGTTCCGCCGGGCTCAGGCCATCCAGTTGATGCTGATAATCCACCACCAGCCCACCCGCCTTGTCTGCCGCCAGCAGACGCTGGTTAAACTGGCTGGTCAGGCTGGCTGATTCGGTATTGAGCGTTTTAAGCTCCTGCTTTTGCGCCTCCTCCAGCCGGGCCCCGGCCAGAATAAAGCGCTGATGAAGCACCTCAATCAGCCGCAGGGACTCGGCATCCGGCGCCATCGCCTGGCGGTCATTATAGATGGCATCCACCCGGGCAAAGAGCGCGTCATTCAGCCAGATATCGTTAGAGAGCGCCGCCAGTTCGGTTGAGATCGCCTCTTCCAGTTGCTGCAGATAATCATTGGTGTGCGCCGAAGTCATGGCAAAGAAGACGCTGCTTACCCGGCTCAGCAGCTCGCCGCTTTTCTCCAGCGCCAGTACGGTATTGGCAAAATCGGGGGCGTCTGCGGAACCGGCAATCGCCGCGATCTCCCTGCGCTTCTGACGAATGGCTTCGTCAAAGGCCGGACGATAGTGTTCCTCGCGGATCAGATCAAAATGTGGCGCCTGGTACGGCAGCAGGCTGCTTGTGAAAAACGGATTAGTGCCAGACATAACAGACTCCTGAATAAGGTGAATTTCACCAGAGTAGGCCAGCCCGGCATGGGCTGCAATCTCTGTGGCCTTGAGGGCACGAAAAGTAACCTTACTCTGCGTCAGATCACATGCTATGGTAGTACTACACAAAAAGCGTTGAGGAACAGTGACATGATTATTTTAGTTACCGGGGCGACAGCAGGATTTGGTGAAAGCATTACGCGTCGCTTCGTCGCAAACGGCCATAAAGTGATTGCCACAGGCCGCCGTCAGGAGCGTCTGCAGGAGCTGAAAGAGGAGCTGGGCGACAGCATTCTGACCGCCCAGCTTGACGTGCGTAACCGTGCATCCATAGAAGAGATGATTGCCAATCTGCCGGCACAATGGCGTGACATCGACGTACTGGTCAACAACGCCGGGCTGGCGCTGGGTCTTGAGCCTGCGCACAAAGCCAGTGTGGAAGACTGGGAAACGATGATCGACACCAACAACAAAGGCCTGATCTATATGACCCGCGCCGTGCTGCCTGGCATGGTGGAGCGCAACCGTGGTCACGTGATCAACATCGGCTCGACCGCCGGTAGCTGGCCTTATGCGGGCGGCAACGTCTATGGCGCGACCAAAGCCTTTGTACGTCAGTTCAGCCTGAACCTGCGCACCGATCTGCACGGCACCGCTATCCGCGTGACGGATATCGAGCCGGGTCTGGTCGGCGGAACGGAGTTCTCCAACGTTCGCTTTAAAGGCGATGATGACAAAGCCGGTAAAACCTACGAAAACACCACCGCCCTCACCCCGGATGATGTCACCGAAGCCGTCTGGTGGGTGGCGACGTTGCCGAAGCACGTCAACATCAACACCGTTGAAATGATGCCGGTGACGCAGAGCTTTGCTGGCCTGAGCGTTCATCGCGGATGATCTTTCCCCGCCCGGCTTGCGGGCCGGGTCTGGGATACCGGGTAAAAGAATGGTAGTATTTCCGGGTTAACCCTCTGAGAAATCACATCGAATGGCCGCTGAATCGCAACTTAATCCGACACAACCCGTAAATCAGCAAATTTATCGTATTTTGCGCAGCGATATTGTGCATTGCCTGATCCCGCCGGGCACCCCTTTATCAGAAAAAGAGGTGTCGGTACGCTTTGATGTCTCCCGTCAGCCGGTTCGCGAAGCCTTTATCAAGCTGGCGGAAAATGGCCTGATTCAGATCCGCCCCCAGCGCGGCAGTTACGTTAACAAGATCTCCCTCAGTCAGGTACAGAACGGCTGTTTTGTCCGCCAGGCCATCGAGTGCGCCGTGGTCCGTCGTGCGGCAAGCCTGGTCGACGATCATCAGTGCTATCAGCTGGAGCAGAATCTGCATCAGCAGCGTATCGCCATTGAACGTAAACAGCTGAATGACTTCTTCCTGCTCGACGACGAATTTCATCAGAAGCTGGCGCAAATTGCTGGCTGTCAGCTGGCGTGGGATACCATCGAGAACATCAAGGCGACCATGGACCGGGTGCGTTACATGAGCCTTAATCACGTATCACCGCCAGAGATGCTGCTGCGCCAGCATCTGGATATTTTCCATGCCCTGGAAAAGCGTGACGCCGATGCGGTAGAAAAAGCGATGACCCTGCATCTGCAGGAAATTGGCGAGTCAGTGCAGTTAATTCGTCAGGAAAATAGTGACTGGTTTAGCGAAGAGTAACCAAAACGAATGCCGCCATAGCGGCGGCATTCGGCATAATAATTAGCCCGCGATATAGTGGGCCACAGCGGCTTTCGCCCCCTTCTCCAGCAACATTTGATACGCCCCGGTTACCGCCTCGACAAAAGTCGCATCCTGCGGCAGTTCATTACCAAAGATCGCCTCAATACCCATCAGCGCCTTCACGCAGGATACCCCTTCAGCACTGCTGTTTACCGCCGCCTGGATCACCGGCAACAGCGGATCGCACACCTCGATGGCTTCGCCGCGCTCATCCACGCCGCCGACATAGCGCATCCAGCCGGCAATACCCAGCGCCAGTAGCGGGAATGGTTTCTGGTGCACACGGTGCCAGCGCACTGAATCAAGCATACGCTGCGGCAGCTTCTGGCTGCCATCCATCGCGATCTGCCAGGTCCGGTGGCGCAGCGCCGGGTTACTGTAACGGTCGATCAGCAGATCGGCATAACGCTCCAGGTCTACACCGGTCACTTTCAGCGTCGGCGCCTGCTCGTTTAACATCAGCGCACGGGCGGCGCGCTTGTAGTTCGCATCCTCCATGCAGTCGTTGATGTGTTGATAGCCCGTCAGATAGCCCAGATACGCCAGGAAGGAGTGGCTGCCGTTCAGCATGCGCAGCTTCATCTCTTCAAACGGAATAACATCCGCCACCAGTTCGGCCCCGGCTTTTTCCCACGCCGGACGACCCGCAACAAAGTTGTCTTCAATCACCCACTGGCGGAACGGCTCGCAGGCCACACCTGCCGGATCGCGCACACCGGTAATCTCTTCAATTTTATTCAGCGTGTCGGCAGTCACGGCGGGCACGATACGGTCGACCATGGTTGACGGGAAGGTGACGTTGGCTTCGATCCACTCCGCCAGCTCAGCGCTGACCGCGTGGGCATAGGCGCAGGTAACATTGCGCATGACGTGGCCGTTCTCCGGCATATTGTCGCAGGACATCACGGTGAAAGCGGGCAGCCCGGCGTTTTTACGTCGCGCCAGCGCTTCCACCACCACGCCTACAGCCGAAACAGGCTGATGAGGACTCTGCAGATCGGCTGCGATCAATGGATGATCCAGCATCAGCTGCCCGGTCGCCGGGGCGTGACAGTACCCTTTTTCAGTAATGGTTAACGAGACGATCGCCACCTGCGGTTCACAGAGGGCGGACAGCACCGCTTCAAGACCATCCACCTGGGCATGCAGCGCCTTTTTGACCACGCCCACCACTCGCGCTGTCCACGCATCAGCGGACATTTCAGCAACGGTGAAGAGATTATCCTGCGCCTTAAGATCGGCTATCTGCTGCTCGCCGCCAATCAGATTGACCTCGCAATAGCCCCAGTCACTGCCATGTTCGGCAGCGAGGATATCGGTATAAACCGCCTGATGCGCGCGGTGGAAGGCGCCAAAGCCCAGATGCACGATGCGCGTTTGCAGAGTATCCCGGTTGTAGTGAGGAAGCGTAGCTTGCGCCTGTAATAACGGATTTTTCATGATAGTACTCGTTAATGTATTTAAGCGATTAATCCGGGCCGGCTTAACTCCGTGGCCCGGCTTACTAACCCAACTAGAATGGTAGATGGCATAAAAAAAATCTCTGCCGTTAACCATACTGATTGTTGATATAGCGATATTGATTTACGTTAACTTTTCGCCATCTGGTGTGACATCAATTAAAAGTTGTGTGACAGCATTTGAATAAAAACGTAATGCTATGAACCATTGATGCGAAGGAGACAGCGGGATAGTCATTAACGCAGGCTTTGACAGGGTTAAAAAAGACTCCCCTGCGTATAACAGAGGAGTCGTCAGCAACTACGAGATGGCGCGGTGTTTACCGTTGATCTTTAGCGCAGCAGCTTTATTGTCCGCAGCATCGTCCAGCGCGCTCAGCTCGCGATCGCAGACTTCAGGCATCAGCAGGGCTGAGATCAGGCTGATGAAGGAGTAAACCATCACCATCACCACGATTGGCCACCAGGAGCCGGTCATGTTGCAGAAGATCCCCGCCAGTACCGGACCAAAACCAACTGCAATCAGACCACCCGCCTCTTTGGAAATCGCCATCCGGGTGAAGCGGTTACGGGAACCAAACATCTCGGCCATGGTGATGTTCTCCAGAGCAAAGAGCCCCAGCACCGCGAAGTTATGGATCACGATAATCGAGGTCATGATCACGCCAGGGGTGTACGATTTGTCGACAATAATCGACAGCATCGGGTAGGCCAGAATAATGGCGGAAATGCTCAGCAAAATATAAGGCAGACGACGACCAAATTTATCTGACAACCAGCCCAACAGCGGGATAGTAATAAAGCCGAGAATAGAGCTTATCATCAGGGCGTCGGTCGGGATGGCCTTATCAAACAAGAGCGTCTGGACCAGATACCCGGCGAGGAACGTCTGGATCAAGCCAGAGTTACCCGCCTGGCCGAAACGCAGACCGGTCGCCAGCCAGAATGATTTGCTTTTCAGCATCCCACCCAGGGTATTTTCTTCAACCGCAGCCTGCACAGACGCCTCGTCGGTATTAACCTGCTCAAATACCGGGCTTTCCTTGAGGTTCAAACGCAGCCAGATGGCAAAGATCATCACCACCACGCTGGCAAGGAAAGGCACACGCCATCCCCAGGCCAGCAGCTGTTCACGGTCGAGGGCAAAGAACATGGCTGCCCAGATCGCCGTGGCGCTCAGGGTCCCGCAGTTAGTCCCCATCGCCACCAGAGAAGAGATGATGCCGCGTTTCCCTTTCGGCGCATATTCCGCCAGCATCGTGCCCGCACCGGAGATCTCCGCCCCTGCGCCCAGCCCCTGGATAATACGCAGCGTCACCAGCAGCACCGGCGCGAAAATACCAATTTGCGCATAGGTCGGCAGCGCACCAATCAGCGTGGTACAGATCCCCATCATGGTGATGGTGATAAACAGCACCTTCTTGCGCCCCACGCGGTCGCCCATTTTGCCGAAAACAAAAGCGCCAATGATACGGGCAATATAGCCTGCCCCATAGGTACCCATCGCCAGAATCAGCGCCATTGCCGCGGACTGTTCAGGGAAGAAGATTTCGTGAAAGACTAAGGCCGCGCCCAGCGAATAAAGCTGGAAGTCCATGAACTCTAACGCGGTACCCAGCCATCCGGAGACGGCGGCTCTTATCAGGTCAGATGTGGATCTTTCATGTTGTACTTGAGTCATATTGGCAATCTCAAAAGGGTAAGATGCGTACCGCTAAACCGCATTCAGTATTATTATTCAGAGAACGTCAGTAATACCTTGCAGCACTGCCGCTGGTCTTTCTCAAACAGTTCAATGGCGTCTTTAACGTGGTGATACGCAAAGCGATGCGTAATGAGTTTGTCAGGGTCGATAAGCCCTTTCTCCAGCCAGTCGATGACCACCGGGAATTTATTGGCGTTCAGACGTGACGAGAATATAGAAAGCTCTTTACCGGTGATCCCCTGCTGCGCAACCTGGCTCGGCTCGCTGGAGAAGCCCATAAGCACAATGCGCGCGCCCGGCGAAGCCAGATTGACCGCTTCCTGCAAAATAGAAGGGTGGCAGGCCGCATCAATAATCAGCGTGGGTTTAATGCCCTTCTCTTCCAGCACCGCCTGCAGAGACTGGTTGCCGTTGTTAATCACCCAGTCCGCCCCGCTACGCTGGGCCATCGCCAGACGCTCGTCGATGCGATCGACCACAATGACCTGTTTCACCTTGTAGACGCCCTTCAGCGCCTGGACGGTGACCAGCCCCATCGGTCCGGCGCCGTAAATGAGCGCCACATCCTGCCCGGTCGGGCTGACGTGGCCGGTGACGTTGGCCGCGATAGTGAATGGCTCAACCATCACCGCATGTTCATCGCTGACGGCATCCGGAATGACCCAGGCATTTTTAGCGGGTACCACGGCGTATTCACTGAAGCCGCCGTCGCGATGCACACCCAGCACCACCAGCGAAGTGCAGACGTTCGGTTTGCCTACCGAGCATGGGTAGCAGTTGCCGCAGCTGATCACCGGGTCAACCGAGACGCGCTGGCCCAGGCGTGCGGTGTCGACGCCCTCGCCGACAGCATCGATGACGCCGAAGAACTCATGGCCGATCACCCGGGGATATTTGGCGAACGGATTGTGGCCGCGATAGATATGGCTGTCGGAACCGCAGATCCCGGCCAGCTTCACTTTGACGCGTACTTCGCCTGCCGCAGGGGCGGGTAGCGGACGCTCTTCGAGAGCCAGAGAATTCGGTTGTTGAATAACGATACTTTTCATTTTTTGCTCCTTTACCAGTTCCACAGCGTGCCATCTTCAAGACGTGCAACGGGCAGATAAGCGGGATCGTAGGGATATTTCGCTGCCCGTTTTTCATCAAACTCAATGCCCAGGCCCGGCTTATCGCCCGGATGCATATAGCCGTCTTCAAAGGTCCAGTTGGTGTTAAAGACCTCCAGCATCTGCTCGGAATAGCCCATGTACTCTTGTACGCCAAAGTTGGGTACCCACAGGTCGAAGTGCAGCGCCGCCGCGTGGCAAATCGGCGACAGATCGGAAGGACCGTGAGAGCCGGTGCGTACCTGATAGAGCGAGGCAAAATCGGCGATCCGACGCATTCCGGTAATACCGCCCGCATGGGTGATGGTGGTGCGGATATAGTCGATCAGCTGCTCTTCGATCAGCTGCTTGCAGTCCCAGATGCTGTTGAACACTTCGCCCACCGCAATCGGAGTGACGGTGTGCTGACGAATCAGACGGAAGCACTCCTGGTTCTCTGCCGGGGTTGGGTCTTCCATCCAGAACATGCGGTACTGCTCAATGCTCTTACCGAAACGCGCGGCTTCGATCGGCGTCAGGCGGTGGTGCATGTCGTGCAGCAGATGTTCATTAAAACCATATTTGTTGCGCACGGCGTCAAACAGTTTTGGCGTAAAATCGAGGTACTTTTCTGTTGACCAGAGCTGCTCTTCCGGCCAGTTGCCTTTGGTGGCGGGTTCATACGCCAGCCCCTTCCCTTTTGACATGCCGTAGGTGGTTTTCATTCCCGGCACGCCGCACTGTACGCGGATGGCCTTGAATCCCATCTCTTTATGGCGGGCGTAATCTTCCAGTACATCATCAATGGTGTGACCGGTGGTATGGCAATAGACCATCACCCCTTCACGGGAGGCGCCGCCCAGCAGCTGATACAGCGGCATATTGGCGGCTTTGGCTTTGATGTCCCACAGCGCCATGTCGATGGCTGAAATCGCCGACATGGTGACCGGACCGCGACGCCAGTACGCGCCTTTATAGAAGAACTGCCAGATATCTTCGATACGATGGGCATCCCGGCCAATCAGCTGCGGACAGAGATGATCTTTCAGATATGACGCGACAGAAAGCTCGCGGCCATTGAGGGTAGCGTCACCCAGGCCGACAATCCCCTCGTCGGTGGTAATTTTCAGCGTGACAAAGTTACGCCCTGGACAGGTGACAAATACTTCAGCCCCTACAATCTTCATTTTCCGGTTCCTTACATCTTTTACTGTGATGCCGGAAATCTACGCAATTACCCTACTACCATACAAGTATAAAGATCAAAAAACCGTCGCTGGATCACATATTGGGCGCTCATGCGCGCCCCCAACCTGCCACGATAATGAGCATGCCGCACAGCGCCACCAGCGCCCCAACCCAGTCGTAGAGGCTTAGTTTTACGCCATCGACCACCCGCAACCACAACAGCGCTGTGCAGACATAGACGCCGCCATAAGCGGCATAGACGCGCCCGCTTGCTGCGGGGTGCAGGGTGAGTAACCAGACAAACAGCACCAAGGCAGCGCCCGCGGGAATCAACAGCAGCACCGAGGCGCCTTTCTTCAGCCAGAGCCACGGCAGAAAACAGCCGAGAATTTCGCAGAGCGCGGTGGCAAAAAAGAGCAAAGTTGTTTTAAACATATTTAACGTTGTCTGATGTGTGATGAGGTATCATACCCGAATGTGAAAGGAACCCTTCCACACGCCTGATGTGGGTATGCCCTCAAAATGGACTGATGTAAAAACTCCGGTGGAGTCGTCGAACGTCCACCGTCTACAAGGAAATCGCTATGCGTAAAATGAGCACACGCCTCTGCCTGGCTGCCCTGCTGGCTGCTGTTTTCATCGCGCCAGTATCCGCCAACACCAGCAAACTGATTATTGAATCCGGCGACAGCGCCCAGAGCCGTCAAAATGCCGCCATGGATAAAGAGCAGTGGAACGATACCCGCAGCCTGCGCCATAAGGTGAACAGCCGCGTGGAAAAAGAGTGGGATAAAGAGGATGTCGCTTTTGACGCCCGGGATAAATGCCAGCAGAGCGCCAATGTGAACGCCTACTGGGAGCCCAACACCCTGCGCTGCCTTGACCGCCGCACTGGCCGCGCCCTGGCCCCCTGATTCTGCCTGAAAGCACCGCGCAGCCTCCTGCGCGGTGTTTAATAGTACTCAATCGTGTTTTTGATGGTGTACTTGCGCGAGACTGCCGGCTTGACGCTCTCATCGACCACTACCAGCTCGCACGCCACCGGGTTGTCGTGGCGATCGTAATCGCAGGTCTGTTTCACCTTGCCCAGCCGCTTATCATTTAGCTGGCTCACCGAGGTGTAGTCCAGTTTCTTGCGCTTGTCCGCCGCCGGTGTGGCCGTAATGGAGAGCTGCTGCTCCCCGGAGACGGTGGTTTTACCGAGTGGATAACCCTCTGCATCGTAGCGATAGTTCACTTCCATATCTTTGCCGTGGGCGCTGACGATAAAACCGTTGTCATCGGTATCCCATGAAATCCCCGATGCGGGCAGTTCCGCCAGCTGGCATTTGCCCTGCAGCCGCAGCTTTTTCTGCTGGGTTTGCGCATCCAGATAGTAGTTGGCGTCCAGCACCAGGGCGATGCTGGTGTTCGCCTCCAGATCGTGCAGCTCCAGACTGTCGAAGCAGCCCTCCGTAGAGAGCGTGCCGCTGACGCGCTTGGCCACTTCCCCTTTATCATTGAAGAGCGTCTGGCTGAAATCTTTCACCGGCCCGCGCAGGGGATCAAAATCAAATTCGTTAGAAAAGCTCGCCATCTCTGGCGTAAACGACAGCGGCGCGGCGGTGTTATCACACCCCGTCAACAGAGCCGCCAGGAGAACCATAAGCGCGTGTTTATTCACATGACCTACCAATAGCAGAAGAGGATCCCGGGCAGTGTAGCAAATACAAACGTTTACACTATCCCTGCTACTATTATAGTCACACACAGTCGTAAGGAGGCAGATATGAAACGGTTACCCTGGATTACTGCACTTTTGCTGGCGGGCATTGCCCCGGCCGCGCTGGCGGCACCCGATAACTGCGAGCGCATCAAAAGCGATATTCAGCAGCGGATCATCAATAATGGCGTGCCGGAGAGCGGTTTTATGCTGAACATTGTGCCAAACGATCAGGCCGACAAACCCGACGCCGAAGTGGTAGGCCACTGCGCCAATGACACCCTTAAAATCCTCTATACCCGCACCAGCAGCGGCAACTATCCGGTAAGCGGAGGCGGTAATCAGGCCCCTGCACCGCGCGAGCCACAGTGAATATTCCCCCCCGTTTGCGCGGGGGAATTTCGTTTGTTTTGATGTACATTAATATTACCTCCCCCTTAATGGGTAACACTCACTTTCATTAGCCCGATCGTCATCACGGCTGAAATCAGTTTTCAAACGACGAACGTAATGGAGTGAGTCATGTCAGATAGTGAGCATAGCGGCGGGATCAGCCGCCGTACCCTCGTCAAATCGACCGCCATCGGATCCCTTGCGCTTGCCGCAGGCGGCCTGTCATTACCCTTTGGTTTACGCCCCGCAGCCGCGGCAGTACAGCAGACACGCGCAGATAAAGTGGTCTGGGGCGCTTGCTCAGTCAACTGCGGCAGCCGCTGCGCGCTGCGGCTGCACGTGCGTGATGATGAAGTGTACTGGGTTGAAACGGACAACACCGGCGACGACACCTATGGCAACCATCAGGTGCGCGCCTGCCTGCGCGGACGCTCGATTCGTCGACGCATCAATCATCCCGATCGCCTGAACTATCCCATGAAACGCGTGGGCAAACGCGGTGAAGGGAAATTTGAACGCATCTCCTGGGATGACGCTCTGGATCTGCTCACCACCAGCCTGCGCGACGTGGTCGCTAAATACGGCAACGAAGCGGTCTACATTAATTACTCTTCCGGTATTGTCGGCGGCAATATCACCCGCTCCTCGCCTTACGCCTCTCTGGTGGCCCGACTGATGAACTGCTATGGCGGTTTTTTGAGCCATTATGGTACCTACAGCACGGCGCAGATCGCCTGCGCGATGCCCTACACCTACGGCAGCAACGAGGGCAACAGCACCTCGGATATCGAAAACAGCAAGCTGGTGGTGATGTTTGGCAATAACCCGGCGGAAACTCGCATGAGCGGCGGGGGGATCACCTATTACCTCGAACAGGCGCGCGAACGTTCGAATGCGCGCATGATCGTCATCGATCCCCGCTACACCGACACCGCCGCCGGGCGTGAGGATGAGTGGATCCCGATTCGTCCGGGAACCGATGCCGCGCTGGTGGCGGGCATCGCCTGGGTGCTGATTAACGAAAATCTCGTCGACCAGCCCTTCCTCGATAAATACTGCGTCGGTTACGACGAAACCACCCTGCCGGAAGGCGCGCCTGCCAACGGCCACTATAAGGCCTATATCCTTGGTGAGGGCGACGATGCCACCGCCAAAACCCCGGAGTGGGCCTCGCGCATCACCGGCATTCCCGCCGATCGTATCATTAAGCTGGCCCGGGAAATTGGCACCGCGAAACCGGCATATATCTGCCAGGGCTGGGGGCCGCAGCGCCAGGCCAACGGCGAGCTTACCTCCCGGGCCATCGCCATGCTCCCTATCCTCACCGGCAACGTCGGCATAAATGGCGGCAACAGCGGCGCGCGTGAATCCACCTACACCATCACCATTGAGCGGATGCCGCTCCCGGAGAATCCGGTCAAAACGCAAATCTCCTGCTTCAGCTGGACCGACGCCATCGCCCGCGGGCCGGAGATGACCGCCACCCGCGACGGGGTGCGCGGCAAAGATAAGCTCGACGTGCCGATCAAGTTCATCTGGAACTATGCCGGTAACACCCTCATTAACCAGCATTCGGACATCAATAAAACCCACGACATTTTGCAGGATGAAAGTAAATGCGAAATGATTGTAGTCATTGACAATTTTATGACCTCGTCGGCGAAATATGCCGATCTGCTGCTGCCGGTTCTGATGACCGTCGAGCAGGAGGATATCATTCCCAACGACTATGCCGGGAACATGGGTTATCTCATCTTCCTCCAGCCGGTGACCGCGCCAAAATTCGAACGTAAGCCTATCTACTGGATCATGAGCGAGGTGGCGAAGCGCCTCGGTCCGGATGTCTATCAGCGCTTTACCGAAGGCCGGACCCAGGCCGAATGGTTACAATATCTCTACGCGAAGATGGTGGCGAAAGATCCGCAGCTTCCCTCTTATGAGGAATTAAAAGCGATGGGCATCTACAAGCGTAAAGATCCGAACGGGCATTTCGTCGCCTATAAAAAATTCCGCGACGATCCGGCGGCTAATCCGCTTAAAACGCCGTCAGGCAAAATCGAGATCTACTCCAGCAGGCTGGCCGATATTGCCCGCACCTGGCAGCTGGAAAAAGATGAAATCATCAGTCCGCTGCCGATCTACGCCTCCACCTTCGAAGGCTGGGACGATCCTGACCGCAGCCAGTTTCCGTTACAGCTGTTTGGCTTCCACTTCAAAGCCCGCACCCACTCCAGCTACGGCAACGTCGATGTGCTGCAGGCCGCCTGCCGTCAGGAGGTGTGGCTCAATCCGGTGGATGCCAAAACGCGTGGGATCAAAAACGGCGACATGGTGCGGGTTTATAATGCCCGCGGTGAGTTGCGTATTCCGGCGAAAGTCACGCCGCGCATTATGCCGGGCGTCAGCGCAATGGGCCAGGGTGCCTGGCACGATGCCAACATGACCGGGGATCGCATTGACCACGGCTCATGCATTAACACGCTGACCACCCATCGTCCGTCTCCTCTGGCGAAGGGCAATCCGCAGCACACCAATCTGGTGCAAATTGAAAAGGCGTAGCCAATTACTGTGTCAGCGCGGGGCAACCCGCGCAAATGAAGGATGAAGTCATGAGAGAGTCGTTTGCCTTTACTGCCCGTGTGTTGGGCGCGCTGTTTTACTACGCTCCGGATAGCCCCGAAGCCGCGCCGCTGGTCACGGCCTTAACCCACAACGACTGGCAGCAGGACTGGCCGCTGGATGAGTGCCTGTTGGCCCCCATTGCCGACGAGCTTTGCCAGCCTGCCGATGAACCCTTGCGTACCGCCTGGCAACGGCTGTTTCTGGGTCCGTGGGCGCTGCCCGCGCCGCCTTGGGGCTCGGTCTGGCTGGATCGAGAGAGCGTGCTGTTCGGGGATTCCACCCTGGCGCTGCGCCAGTGGATGCGGGAAAACGGCATCGTGTTTGAGATGGCGAACAACGAGCCGGAAGATCACTTTGGCACCCTGCTGCTGATGGCGGCATGGCTGGCAGAAACGGGCCGGGATGCAGAGCTCGACCAACTGCTGGCCTGGCATCTGCTGCCCTGGAGCACGCGCTTTCTTTCCGTGTTTGTCGAAAACGCAGGCCACCCGTTCTACCGCGCGCTGGGCAAACTAGCACAGTTGACGCTGGCTGAGTGGCAATCCGGCCTGCTGACCCCGGTCGCCGAAAAACCACTTTTCCGTTAATCCTCCCCTGGCTTACTGCTGGTGAGTAAGCCAGGCTCTCCAGCCGCCGAAAGCGGTAATATCCTCTGCCCCCTGCAAGCCGTACTCCTCACAGATAAACCCGGTTAACCAGCGCCCGTCCTCCAGCTCTACTTTCCCCAGTCCCAGCGGAGCCGGGATGCCCGCCAGAAACGATCCCACCTCGGCATGGGGCAGATCCCACACTTCCAAGGCAATCGCTGCCCCCTGTTCGCGGTCGCGCACCATGCCAGGCCGTTTCCCGTCGGCGAGGGCAAAAAGGCGATAGTGCGGTGCGCTGCGGGTGGTTTCACGTAAGGTTGCCCCGCGCTGGCGCAGCTGGTGATTCAGCGCCAGCCCGTCCAGATGAGCCCCGCAAACCACCACCGGCAGGCGATCGTGGCTGGCCGTGGTCGTGGGTGCCGTCGCCTGTAACGCACGATCGCCGGGTAACAGCAGATTCTGGTAACGTTGTAACGCCCCGGCAAGGCTCAGCAGATACTGGTCGGTAAAGGCCCGGCCAAACAGCGTCACGCCTGAGGGCAGGCCATTCGCCATGAACCCGGCAGGCACCGCCACGGCGGCATAGTCCAGCAGGTTCATAAAGTTGGTATAAATCCCCAGCTCGGAATTGCGCTTTACCGGCTCCTCCGCCAGCTCGGCCAGCGTCACCGGGCGTGGATAGGTGGGCGTGAGCACGCAGTCAAGCGTCGCCATGACCTCATCGCACAAGCGTTTGAAATGCTGAAGCTGATACTGGGCGTCAAAGGCCGCGACCGCATCGGTACCGGGCGCTTTGCTCAGCACATCGCGGATCACCGGCAGCACTGCATTCGGTTGCTGCGCAATCAGCGCCCCCGCCACGTGATAGCGCTCCGCCACCCACGGGCCGTTATAGAGCAGCGTCGCTGCCGCCAGAAACGGCGAAAAGTCGATGGTCACCGGCACGCCACCGAGGGCGATCAACCGCGCTTTTGCGGCGTGATACAGCGCTTCGCTCTCGGTGCAGCCAAGGAACTCCAGCCGATCCGGTACGCCGAAGCGGAACCCGGCCTCAGGCAGACCAAAAGCCTGGGCGCCGTTCCAGGCTGGATTGGCGCGGCTGTAGTCGTCCCGCGGATCTTTCACCGCCGTCAGCGCCAGCAGCTGGCTGGCCTCTTCCGCCGTGGCGGTAAAGAAGGTCACGCAGTCCAGGGTGCGGCAGGCAGGCACCACCCCGGCGGTGGAGAGTAACCCTTTGGTGGCCTTAAGCCCGACCAGATTATTCAGCGCGGCGGGCACGCGCCCGCTCCCGGCCGTGTCGGTGCCGAGAGCAAAACTCGCCAGCCCCAGCGCCACCGCCAGCGACGACCCCGCGCTGGAGCCCCCGGATGGATAATCCGCATTGACACTGTTACGACATGGGCCATACGGCGAGCGTGTGCCGTTTAAGCCGGTAGCGAACTGATCGAGGTTGGTTTTCCCCAGCGGGATTGCCCCCAGGGCGATCAGCTGGCCGACGATAGTGGCATCCTGCTCAGCCCGGTATGCAAACGCCGGGCAGGCGGCGGTGGTGACGATGCCCGCCAGATCGATATTGTCTTTAATGGCAAAGGGCACGCCGTAGAGGGGCAGCGTCTGCGGGGATTGATCCTCAAGCGCGGCCAGATACGGCTCCAGCTCCTCGGAGGTGAGCAGATAAATAAAGGCGTTGAACTCAGGGTTTAGCGCCAGCGCCCGCTCGCGCAGGGTGTTAATCACCTCCCGCGGAGTGAGGCGGCCCTCGCGGTAAGCCTGCGTCAGTACATCGAGACGTAAATCAAATGGATGTGTCATGCTGTTTTCTCCAGGACCACCACACACTGACCCGCCCGTACCGGGGAGCCCGGCTGGACGCGCACCTGACTGACAATTCCGTCCTGGGTGGCAAGGAGCGGGATCTCCATCTTCATCGACTCCAGCACCACCAGCACATCCCCCTCGCGGACCGCTTTGCCCACCTCCACGCTCACCTGCCACAGGTTGCCGGAGACCGGGCTGTCGATGCCCGCCTGACCCGGCTGCAGCGGGGCATCATCGCCCTCATCCGCCAGCAGATCGCTGCTGTCGAAATGCGCCTGGCCGTTGGCGATCCAGCGCTCGCGCTCAGCGTTAAAGGCCTCCTGCTGATGGGCGCGAAACGCGTCAATCTCCTGCGCTTCGTCAGCGAGAAACTGCTGATACTCCGCCAGCTTCAGGCTGGTGTGCTCAATGCGCAGCGGGTAGCGCCCCAGCGGGAAATCGCGGCGGATGGTGAGCAGCTCGTCGGCAGAGACCGGATAGAAGCGGATCTGGTCAAAGAAGCGCAGCAGCCAGGGCTTGCCGCCGAAATCCTCTACGGCGTGATAGCGGCTCCACATCTGCAAGGTGCGCCCGACAAACTGATATCCGCCCGGCCCCTCCATGCCGTAGACACAGAGATAGGCCCCGCCGATCCCCACCGAGTTTTCCGCCGTCCAGGTGCGGGCCGGGTTGTACTTGGTGGTGACCAGACGATGACGCGGATCGAGCGGGGTCGCCACCGGGGCGCCGAGATAGACATCCCCCAGGCCCATCACCAGATAGCTGGCGTCGAATACCGTTTTGTAGACCTCATCGACGTTCGCCAGATCGTTAATGCGGCGGATAAACTCCAGGTTGCTCGGGCACCAGGGTGCATCCCGGCGCACGGTGGTCATGTATTTGTCGATGGCTTTCTGACAGGCCGGATCGTCCCAGGAGAGCGGCAGCCAGACGATGCGCGACGGCACTTCAAGCGCATCCTGCTCGCACACCGCCTGCCACAGCCCGGCCACGGTATCCAGCAGGCTCGCCAGGCTCAGCGCCTCCGGCTGGTAGTGAATTTGCAGGGAGCGGATGCCTGGCGTCAGGTCGATAACCCCATCCAGCGCCCGCGCCTCCAGAGCCTGCATCAGGGCGTGGGCGCGAAAACGCAGGACCAGATCCAGCTCCGGATCGCCAATCTCCAGCAGCAGGTGTGTATCACCGGAGAGCCGCGCCACCAGCCGTTTATCAGCCTGCCCCTGCTCCAGCACCACCGGCGAGGCGGGTTCGGAGGGCTGCCACGCCACATCCAGTGGGTGCAGGCTGGCGATCTGGGCCGCCTGCGCCTGGGCAAGCTGCCGGGCGGTGGCGATATCCACGGGAACAAAGCGCACCTTATCCCCCGCTTTCAGCTGCCCGATGGCGTGCAGATCGGCTTCAATGATGGTGACCGGGCAGACAAAACCGCCCAGGCTTGGGCCATCCGGGCCGAGGATCACCGGCATATCCCCGGTAAAGTCCACCGCGCCGATAGCATAGGGGTTGTCGTGGATGTTCGACGGATGCAGTCCCGCCTCGCCGCCGCTCTCGCGCACCCACTCAGGTTTAGGCCCAATCAGGCGCACCCCGGTGCGGCTGGAGTTGAAGTGCACTTCCCAGTCGGTGGCGAAGAAGGTGGTCATGTAAGCAGGGGTGAAATACTCCGGCGCGCCGTGCGGGCCATAGATCACCCGCAGGGTACGCACAGGCTCAAGCGTGGTGCAGAGCGCCGGGGGCAGCGTCTGCGCCGGGCATGGGGCGGTTAAGGGCGAAATGTGCAGCACGTCACCGGTACGCAGCGCGCGCCCGGCGTGGCCGCCAAACTGCCCCAGGGTAAAGGTGCTTTTGCTGCCGAGATAGTCCGGCACGTTAAATCCGCCGCGCAGGCAGAGATAGCTGCGCACGCCGTCACCGCGAATATCCCCCATCCGCAGGGTCATGCCGCTCTGCACCCGGTAGACCCGGTTGGTCTCAAGAGATTCGCCATCCAGGGTAAGGGCGATCTCCGCCCCGGTCACCGCCAGCTGGGCATCGCAGTTGAACTTCAGCGTCGGGCCGCTGAGGGTGATCTCCAGCCCGGCGGCCCCTTCGTCGTTGCCGAGCAGCCGGTTGCCAAGACGCAGCGCGCGACTGTCCATCGGTCCTGATGGCGGTACCCCTACCGCCCAGTAGCCGGTACGCCCCGGATAGTCCTGCACCGTGGTTTGCGTCCCGGCGCTGAGTACCTCAAGCGTGGCGGCGTGATAGTCCAGCCCTTCCAGGCAGCGGGTCCAGGGCTCGCCGCTGGCGAACGGCGTGAAGGTTAAAATTTGCTGCAGGTAGCTGCGGTTGGTTTCCACCCCATACAGCCGGGTCTCTCCCAGCGCCGTGTGCAGGGCCTCAATGGCGGCGTCACGCGTCGGCTGCCAGGCGATAATTTTTGCCAGCATCGGATCAAAAAAGGGCGGCACCTCGCAGCCGGATTCCACCCAGCTGTCGATGCGCAGCGTGCGGCGGTTATCTTCCGGAAAAACCACTTCGGTAAGCAGGCCGGGCGATGGCTGGAACTGACGGCCCGGATCTTCGGCATAAACCCGCGCCTGGATGGCGTGCCCTTCAGGAGTCAGGCCATCACGCAGCGCCGCCAGCGGAGGCAGGGTGCCTGCCGCCAGTTCAATCATCCAGCGTACCAGATCGACACCCCACACCTGCTCGGTGACGCCGTGCTCCACCTGCAAACGGGTATTCACTTCAAGGAAGTAGAACCGGGCGGCGTCGCTGTCGTAGACGAACTCCACCGTGCCCGCGCTGCGGTAGTTGACCGCTTTGCCCAGCTTAATCGCCGCCTCACACAGCGCATCCGCCATGCCCTCAGGCAGGTTGGGCGCTGGGGTCTCCTCCAGCACCTTCTGGTTACGCCGCTGCACCGAGCAGTCACGCACGCCGAGGGCGATCACCTCCCCTTCGCCGTCGCCGAAGAGCTGAACTTCGAGATGACGCGCCCGCTCAATGTATTTCTCAATAAAGACGCCCGCATCGCTGAAGTTATTTTTCCCCAGCCGCACCACCGCGTCGAAGGCCTCAAAAAGTTCCGCTGCGGTATAGCAGACGCGCATACCGATCCCGCCCCCGCCAGCGGTGCTTTTCAGCATCACCGGGTAGCCGACCTGCTCCGCCGCCTCCAGCGCCGCGTTCACATCCGCCAGCAGTTCGGTGCCTTCCAGCATCGGCACACCATGTTCTTTCGCCAGGGCGCGGGCAGTATGTTTCAGGCCAAAGAGGCGCAGCTGCTCCGGCGTAGGGCCGACAAAAGCAATGCCCGCCGCTTCGCAGGCCTCGGCAAAGGCGGCGTTCTCTGAGAGAAAACCGTAGCCCGGATGGATCGCCTGGGCACCGCTCGCTTTCGCCGCAGCGATGATTTTTTCGCTCACCAGATAGGTATTCGCCGCCGGGCCATCGCCCAGGCTCAGGGCTTCGTCGGCCTCGCGGATATGCAGGCTGCTGATATCCGCCTCGGAATAGACCGCCACGCCGCCGATCTTCATGGCGCGCAGCGTGCGCAGAATGCGGCAGGCAATCGCCCCGCGGTTGGCAATCAGGAGTTTCGTCAACATAGTAAAGACTCAATGGTGGCGGGTCGTCCCGCCGAAAACTGGCTCACCGCATGGTCGTCCACGGGGAAAAAGGTTTACGGCAGGATCCGTCCGGCACGCAGTTCAAACAGGCGATAGATCGTCTGGCGCAGGCGCTGCCAGCGTGTCGGCGTCAGTTCCATATCAGTACCTCCGCAGGGGTCGGGTTCCAGCCGTTGCAGGGGTTGTTCAGCTGCGGGCAGTTGGAGATCAGCACGATGACGTTGCACTCCGCCTTCAGCTCAACATATTTACCCGGTGCGGAGATGCCATCGGCAAAGGTCAGCCCGCCCTCGGGGGTCACCGGCACGTTCATAAAGAAGTTGATGTTGGCCCCGATATCGCGCTTTTGCAGGCGGCCATCGTGCAGACAGGCGCAGAGGAAGTTATCCCGGCAGCTGTGCATATGGCGCTTGTCGAGGGCGTAACGCACGGTGTTGCTCTCCTGGGCGCAGGCGCCGCCGAGGGTGTCGTGCCGTCCGCAGGTATCCGCCACGATGGTCAGCAGCGGGTTGCCGAGGTTGGAGTAGAGTACGCTCCCGGTGGTCAGATAAGCGTTGTTCTGCCGGCGCAGGGTGCGCTGGGCATCGTAGCGCTCCCGCGGGTTATCGGCGTTATAGAACAGCGTATCCACCGCCTGGTTGCCCTCCAGATCCAGCAGGCGCAGGGTCTGGCCTTTTTTCACTTCAAACAGGTAGGGCTCCCCCGCCGGGATCACATGGCGGAAGCTGGCATGTTGCACATCTTTTTCGCTGGCGACTGTCATCATGAGGCTCCTTACAGGGCGAAAAGTTGGGTATTGGTGATGGCGCGGCCGTTTTCAGGGCGCGTCAGCAGCGCGTTTATCGCCGCGTCTTCATCTTCCGCCTGCCGCCAGCTCAGCTGCACCGGACGCGGGGCGTACTCTCTGGACGGGTCCATCGGATGTTGCAGCGCGGTCATCACCACCAGGGTGTCCATCGGGGCGAACAGCTCCACGTAGCTGCCCGGCTGTGAATGGCCGCTGTGGAAGCTGAACCGGCCCCGTTCGTCCACCGTCACTTTGCTGAAGAAGTTGACCACCATCAGCAGATCTTCGAGATTGAGATCCCATTTGCCCATCTCCACCAGCAGGTTATCGGTGCCGTTGCGGAAGAAGCCGTTGCGCAGCTCCTGATAGCGCCCCTGGCCATATTTCTCGGTGGCTTCGGCGGCGTTGAGTACGCCGCCAAACGGGTCGTGCCAGCCGCTGGTATCGGCAATGATGCCCGCCAGGACGCGGCCCATGTCGGAGTAGAAGCAGTGCCCGGCGGTCAGGCGCGCGGTGTGCTGGCCTTTCAAGGTGTCCGGCAGGTTCAGGCGCTCGCTCTTCTCATGGGCGTTGAGCATCATCAGGCTGACGTTCGCCCCGCCGTCGGGGTCGGTCATGCGCAGGATCTGCCCGCGCTTAAGCACAAAGGAGAGGTGGCCGCCGCCCGGCAGGATCTCTTCACGTAAAGTCGTCGTCATAGCGTTAACCCCTTAAGGCATAAACGTTGTCGGGAGCCGTTCCGCTCAGGCTTGAGAGCCGTGTTTCGTTGAGCGGAATATCGTAGGTAATGCGCGCCCCGTAGGCATTCGGGGCCTGCGGATCGAGGCGCACTTTGTCGAATACCAGCAGACGGGTGCCGAGGTTGAAACCTTCGGAGAGATCGTGGGTGACCATAAAGACCGTCATGCGGGTTTCGCCCCACAGCTGCAGCAGCAGCGCATGCATCTCTTTGCGGATGCCGGGATCGAGCGCGCCAAAGGGCTCATCCAGCAGCAACACCCGGGGCTGCATAATGAAGGCCTGAGCGATGGCAAGACGCTGTTGCATCCCGCCGGAGAGCTGCGCCGGATATTTATCCAGCGCATGACCAAGCCCCACTTTTTTCAGCATCTCTGCCGCCTGTTCCCGTGCAGCGCGTTTTTTCGCACCAAACAGCCGTCCGAGCAGCGGAGATTGCGGCAGTTCGAGGCCGATGGCGACATTATCCAGCACGCTGAGGTGCGGAAAGACGGAGTAACGCTGGAACACCACGCCCCGGTGACTGTCCGGCTCGGCGACCAGGCGTTTACCGTCGAGGGTGATAGTGCCCCGGCTCGGTTTTTCCTGGCCGAGGAGCAGGCGCAGAAAGGTCGATTTCCCGCAGCCGGACGCGCCGACCATCGAGCAGAACTCGCCCTCTTTGATCTGTAGATTCAGACGCTCCAGCACCACGTGGTCGCCATACTCCTGCCAGATATTGTTGATGGTGATAAAACTCATGCTTTGCCTCCTTCTGCCCACGGGAAACAGCGCTTGTGCAGCTGGCGCAGGGCCAGATCCATCAGCCAGGCCAGCAGCGTGATCCACAGGACGTAAGGGATAATCACATCCATGGCCATATAGCGGCGCACGAGGAAAATGCGGTATCCCAGCCCGGCAGTCGAAGAGATGGCCTCCGCTGAGATAAGGAATAACCACGCGGAACCGAGCAGCAGGCGCAGGGAGGTGAGCAGGCGCGAGAGCAGCTGCGGCAGTACCACCCGCAGCACTAGGGTCCAGCTGTTGGCCCCCAGCGTCTGGGCTTTGATCAGAATTTCCGGTGGGATTTCACAGGCGCGGTGCTCCAGATCCCGGGCCAGCATCGGGGTAATGCCGATCACAATCAGCATGATTTTCGACAGCTCATCCAGGCCGAAGACGATAAACAGCACCGGCAAAATCGCCAGAGGCGGGATCATCGACAGCACCGTCATCAGCGGCGAGAGCGAGGCGCGCCACATGGGGAAGACCCCGGCGGTGACGCCAATGCAGAGGCCAATAAGCGACGCAATCGCCAGCCCCACCAGCAGCCGGGCCAGGCTCACCAGGGTATCGACCCAGAACAGGTACTCGCCGCTGCGCTTGTCCGGGGTGAAGGCCATCCGGGAGATCGCATCCAGCATCTGTTGCAGGCCGGGCAGCAGCTTGTCGTGTGGGTTGGCGTCCAGCCGCACCGCTGAGCCGAAAAAGTAGGCCGCCAGCAGCAGGACAAACGGCAACATCACAAGCATCAGCCGCATGCCGGAGGTGGGATGGCGATTAATCTGTCGCATGGAAACTCCGTCACTCATCACAGCTGGCCTGCGGCGGCCATTTTCACGAAGCTGTCATCAAAGCGCAGCTTTACGTTGCCCGCATCGCCCTGGGTAACGTCCCCCGGGAAACGCATCCCGATGAAATCGGCGCTCTGCGCCCCCTCACCCAGTAGCCCTTTATCAAAGGAGAAGGCCGCCACGCGCTGCATGGTTTTTGCCAGCTCCGGTGAGGTGACAAACGCCAGGTTCTCCTGCGGGGTGTAGAACAGGTGGGTGGTTTTCAGCTGCGCCTGATAGCCCGTCAGATCGGTGCCGGACGCTGCCGCCATCGCATTAAGGGCAGTGGCATCCTGGGCTTTCATCAGGCCCATCATTTCGTACCATGCCCCGGTAAGGGCTTTGCCCAGCGCCGGGTTATCCTTCAGGGTTTCGCTGTTAACCACCATCATGTCAATCAGCTCACCCGGCACCTGGGAGGAGCTGAACACCTCGGTGGTTTTTGGCGTGCCTCTAATAACGGAGAGCTGCGGATTCCAGGCGACGGCGGCCTGCACGCTGTCGGTGCCGAAGGCGGAGACGATATCTGCATCCGAGGTGTTGACCACGGTGACATCTTTCTCTGCCAGACCGGCCTTCTCCAGCCCGCGCACCAGCAGATAGTGGGACACGGAGAGCTCCGGCAGGTAGATTTTCATCCCTTTCAGGTCATTAAGGGTTTTGCCCTCGCCCTTCATCACCACGCCGTCGTTGCCTTCCGAGTAGCTGCCGAGGATCAGTGCCGTGGTGTCCACGCCGCCCGCCGCCGGAATGGTCAGGGCGTCCATGTTGGTCATGGTGCAGCCGTCAAACTGGCCGGCGGTGTACTGGTTGATGGACTCGATGTAGTCGTTGAGCTGTACGACGTTGATCTTGATGCCGTATTTATCGGCCCATTTATCGATGATTTTGCTGGTGCTGATAGTGCCCCAGGGCATCCACCCGGCGTAGATGGTCCAGCAGACGTTGAACTCTTTTTTGACGGCGGCAAAGGTGGGGAGACTGACCAGCATCGCCAGCGTCAATACGAGGGTGCGGAGTAATGGCGTTTTCTTCATGCTTGACCTCTGAGTGGCACAAAATTAGGGGGCAGCGCGACACCGTGGGTGCTGCTGTCTCCCGGGCTTTTGTCCCGCCGTGTAACCTCTCAGAGGTCGCCAGCTCTTGGACCAGTCATCCACATACGTGAACCGGAACCCTAGCCAGCTATTTTTCAGATTGTGTGGTGCACTGCCCTTTCACATTGGTTAAAGCAAAGGATGTGCCAGAAATTATTTATGAGGTTTATCATGAGGTTGATGTTTTAACAGCGTCAGGATTCACCGATTTGGGGAGAGAGCACAGGGAGGGTGCACCGCGATGGTGCCATGGTGGGCGGGGGAATCCCGCGCCCACCGGACAATCGGGTTACATGTTTTATTTCTTGTCTGAGTCCATCTTCATTTGCTCGGCTGACTTGAGGTGCTGCTCCACCACCGGGGTGTGCTCGTCGGCCAGGGCCTTCACATCGGGATCCTTGATGTTTTTGGCATCACTTTGCAGCTTAGAGAGCACCATCTTGTGATCCCTGGTGCCGGCATTTTCCATATACATCTTGTCAAAGTCGTCGCCGCTCGCTTTTTCCAGCTTATCCGCCATCGCCTTATGCTGCGCGTCCGGCTCGGTCGGCAGGGTCACCCCTTTTTTCTCGGCGACCGCCTGTACTTTAGTCAGGGCATTACCGTGGTCGTCGACCATCTTCTGGGCGAAGGCTTTAACGTCGCTGCTCTGCGCCTTGCTCAGCGCGATTTTAGCAGCGGCAACCTCATTGATATTGGCCTGGGCCATATCCTTCAACGCTTTTTCGTCACCCGAGCTGAGCTTTTCGCCCGCTGCAGTCTGGCTTGTGGCGCTGCTCTGGGCGGCGCTTGTCGACTGGGCCTGCACACCGACGGTGCAGAACATCGCGGCTACTGCCGATGCGGTCAGCAGCATTTTCAGGTTATTACGTTTCTGCATAGAGTTCTCCTGATGGTCATAGGTAAGATTGATGTCAGGTCATTAACCGCGCGTCGCCTCCTGTGGAAATGACAACCGCAGTTGTCAGTATAGGGGATGATTCTCCTCCCCCTGATTTAATGGGAATATTTACCGCAGCCGGGTTTACGGGTGTATAGCAACGATTACGCTACTGGCTCAAGCTGCTTCCGGCCTTACTGACGGTGTACGATAAGGTGCAACGTAATACTTATGCCGCTGTAATCAGCTCCATTTAACCTCTTGGAGAGAAAGTCTTAATTCGGCTGATCACTTTTTCCTCTTCTTCTGGCGCAGTACTGTGCTCCTGAACCCGACGTGACAAAACCATTACGTTCTGTCACCTGACAATTACCGCAATAAAATCAGGAGCAAATGATGAGCCGCTTACATACCATCACCGAAGGCGAAGCCACCGGTAAAACCGCACAGCTGTTCAGCGCCATCAAAGGCAGCATGGGTAAAGTGCCGAACGCCTATCTGACCATTGGCACGCAATCCCCGGAAATACTGGGCCAGATGTTGCAACTGAACGCCGCACTGCATAAGGGGAGTCTCAGTGCGCGCGAACTGGAAGCCATTAACCTTGCGGTAAGCGAAGAGTCTGGCTGTGACTACTGCCTGGCGGCACATACGCTGATGGCAAAAAAGGCCGGATACACTGACGATCAGACGCGTGAATTACGTGAAGCCCGCTTCAGCGAGGATGCGCACATTGATGCGCTGGTGAAGTTCGTTCAGTACCTGGTTTCATCCCGCGGTACCGTGGCGGCTGAGCATGTCGAGACCTTCCGTCAGGCGGGGTTCAGCGACCAGCAGGTCGTGGAAACTATCGGTGCCGTTAGCGCCATCCTGTTTACCAATATGGTGAACCGCGTGAACGACACCGTTGTCGATTTTCCCAAAGTGAGCTGAGGTTTCATAACCTCAGCGACGCAGGAGAGCGTAACCCTACGCCTCTCCTGATTTTTTACTTTTTAACGGGCCCGGTGCGTGAAGCGCCGGGCCTTTTTTCGTTAACGAAGATGTGGCGGGTGCGCCCCCTGCAACAGGTTTTGCCAGGCCCGGCGCGGCCTTGCTCAACAAGCAAGGAATTTAAAACCGATCGGTTTTTTTTATTTTCCGCAGTCTGGCTTTTTTGACGCGCAGAACGCATATTAAAACGATTGGTTTTTGCTGCAAAAACAACCGCATGGCTGGGACTACATTGAGGCCTTCCTTCTGGCTGCGCCCTTCAACAACCCCCGCCTTTGACGGCTGTTTTCTGGTTAACGCTTGCCGCGAGCCTGTCGAAGCGCTGACCCTTGTGCGCAACTTCCGCAGCGCAGTTGTGGCACAGCCAGGGCTGAACATTCCTGAAGAGGACGCCAGAGAGAATCGCGACGTGATGGCTGACATTATCTGGTCTACCCTGGCTGAAGCCTGCCCGCTAACGATAAGCCCGCTGTCAGCGTGAAACAGAAAGCCTTTCGTACTCTGGAGCCTGCATGATACGTCTTGAAGATGTGACCTTGTTCGTCCGTTCCGCCGCGCTGGGCAGTTTTTCCAGCGCCGCGCGCGAAGCCGATATTCTCCCCGGCCAGGTCAGCGCGGCGGTCAATCGCCTTGAGCGGGATCTGAATAAACGGCTGTTTGCCCGCTCAACCCGCAGCCTGCGTCTCACCGCCGAAGGGGAAGCCTGGCTACCCTATGCGCAGGAGATGCTGAATATTCTGCAAGCGGGCGCGGAGCGACTTCAGAGCGGAGAAAATGAAATCCAGGGTGAGCTAAAAATTTCCGTCCCCTCAGATCTCGGGCGCAACGTTTTATTGCCCGTAATCACTGCGTTCTGCGAGAAGCATCCCGGAGTATCGCTGCGTATCTTCATATCCGATAACGTCAGCGATGTGTTTCGCGATCCGGTGGACGTGGCTATCCGCTACGGCGTTCTGGAAAACAGCAGCTACGTTGCTTTGCCTCTGGCGGAAGATAACCGACGTGTACTGGTCGCCTCTCCCGCCTATCTGAATAAGAAGGGCCGCCCACGACAGCTCGACGATCTGGCTCTGCATCACTGTCTGCTTTATACGCTGAACGGTCATGTTTATGACAAATGGACCTTCCCGGAAAAGGGCGGCAGACGCCAGCTGACGGTGAGCAGCCGGATGCTGTGTGACGATGCGGACCTTGCCCGTCGCTGGGCCGTGGCGGGAATGGGTATTGCCTATAAATCATGGATCGATGTTAGCGCAGACGTGCTGGCAGGCCGGCTTGAGGTGTTGCTGCCGGAACAGCCTGGGGAGGGGGTGCCACTTAACCTTATCTGCCCTCACCGTAAACAGTTCTCGCCTGCGATACGCGAGCTACATGCGCAGCTGCGTGAAAAACTCAAAGCTGTCACGGCGCTGATGCACACTCATCCTGCTTTTTTGCCAGGTGCTCAGGATGCGCAACCCGCGGACAGCGCCTGATAGAAGGCCATTTCAGGGGAATGGCCTTACCGGGCTTATTTTGACAGCGTTGCGGTCATATCAACCTGATTGCCGCTAGCGCTTGCGGTGATTTTATATTCTGCCCCCGCCTGCTGTGCCTGGCGGGCAATGTGTGCTTCCGCATCATCCAGAAACACGCAGTCAACGTCTGTGTTCATCCTGGTTTCGTCCAGACTGACCGCAGATGCGTATTGGTCAAAGAAGTATCAGGAGACAATGATGCACCGGGTAGGTTTACTGATTTCCGATCATTTTCAGGTTCTGGGGTTGTCCACGCTGAGTATCTTTGAGTTTGCGAATCAGGTGGCTGGCGAACCTTTTTATGACTGTAACGTTTATTCAGAGCGCGGCGGTTCTGTGAAAACCTCTTACGGCTTCGGCGTTGACAGCCAGCCTGTTGCTGCAAATATGGAGATCGATACCTGGCTGGTGGCGGGCGTGTTGACGCCCCTGGAGCTGCCCGCATCGCAGGGCATTGTTGATTTTCTGCAGACGCACGCGCCCCGGGCGCGTCGGGTGGCAGGGATCTGTACCGGGGCATTCGTGCTGGGTCAGGCGGGCCTGTTATCTGACCGTCGCGCCACTACCCACTGGATGCATGCGCAGAGTCTCAAGTCCCTGCATCCCACCACCCGGGTAGAAGAAGATCGCATCTTTATTATTGACGACGCAATCTGGACATCCGCGGGGCTTACCGCCGGGCTGGATATGGCGCTGGGCATGGTTGAGAAAGATCTCGGTGCCGAAGTGGCCCGCTCCGTGGCACACCTGCTGGTTATGCACCACCGTCGCTCCGGCGGGCAGACGCAGCACTCTGAGATGCTGATGCTCTCTCCTCGCAGCGACCGCCTGCAGTCAGCCCTGGAGTATGCGCGCAACAACCTCAGCAAACCCCTGACCATCGAGAGCATTGCGGATGCGGTCCACGTCAGCGCGCGGCAGCTCAGCCGCCTGTTCCGCACTGAAACGGGAAAATCGCCAGCCAAAGCGATTGAAGGACTGCGGCTGGAAAATGCCCGGCTGCTGATCGAGCAGAGCAAGCTGTCGATGGAGGTCATTGCCCGTGAATCCGGCTTCCGCGATCGCCGTCATATGCGCGAGGTCTTTATCCGGGGTTACGGCATTCCCCCCCAGTCGCTGCGCACCGGCAAAGCCTGACCCTCCTCTTTTTCTGGCTCCTCACCCTCCTGACTCATGATGACCGGCATCCGGCCATCATGATGTCCGAAATCACGACCTTTCTCGTCAGCCGCGCCGGCACCTGACTGCGTACTATGTATTCACCGACCCGATAACTGACAAGGTGAACAACATGACGCAGCACACCCACCTGGTCCGCGCCACCGCCACGCCGTGCTGTGACAGTGACGGTCTGTCGGTTGACCCGCGCGATCCAACTATCGTCATGAGCGCACGGGAGAGGGTTGACGCGGCGCTCATCGGATTTGCTCGCGACCCACGTATTACCATTCCGTCCCTTAACGATTCTGCGAAGGAGTAAGACCATGAAATTGACCAATAACACCATCTTTATCACTGGCGGCACCTCTGGCATCGGCCGCGCAATGGCAGAAAAATTCCATCAGCTGGGTAACCAGGTGATCATTTCCGGGCGCCGGGAGGCGCTGCTGAAGGATGTCACCGCCGCCAGTCCGGGCATGGATTATGTGGTGCTGGATGTGACCCGCGCCAACAGCATTCAGGCCGCCGCAGAGCAGGTGCTGAAGCGCTATCCGGCCCTGAATGTGGTCATCAATAACGCCGGTATCATGCCGTTTGACAACGCGGCAGGCGAGCTGGATGACGCCCAGGCGGTTACGCTGCTGAACACCAATATTCTGGGGCCGGTGCGCGTCAGCGCGGCGTTTATTGAGCACCTCAAACAGCAGCCAGACGCCGTACTGATCAACAACAGCTCGGTGCTGGCCTTCCTGCCGCTGGCCACCAACGCGCTCTATTCGGCGACGAAAGCCGCGATTCACTCCTACACCCTTTCCCAGCGCTTCCTGCTGCGCGACACCAGCGTGCAGGTCATCGAAATTTCCCCGCCGTGGGTGGATACGGATCTGATTTACAAGAGCGGTGACCCGCGCGCCATGCCGCTGGAGGCGTTCATCAGCGAGACGTTTGACAAGCTCGGTACAGACACCATTGAAGCTATCGTCGATCGCGTGCTGCCTGTGCGCGATAACCCGGGGGCAAACGAGCATACCCTGGTAAACCAGTTCAACCAGTCGGTCGCGGATAACCCAATCCCTGTTCAGTAAGCTCTGCAGGGGCCTCGCGCCCCTGTTCTTTCCGGAGATGGATCATGAACGCTGTTATCACCGCTTCCCAGCGCCGTGCCCTGCGCGCGCTGAGCATCGCCTATTTTGTCCAGGCGACCGGTGCGCTCTCTGTCGCGGGTAGCCTGCCCGCTATTTCCGCCGCCTGGCAGTTGACCGATGCACAGAGCGCACGCTTGCTAAGTATTTTCGGCCTGACCTTTGCCCTGGCCGCCCCGCTGGTTCAGGTGATGTTTGGTCACTGGCGCCGTCGCCAGCTGGTGCTCACGGGCATCGGGCTTTTTGGCTCTGGCGCCTTCGCGTTTGCGCTGTCACCCTCCTACGATGCGCTACTCGCCTCCCGCATACTGATGGGCGCAGGGGCAGGATTTATCGGCCCGGTGCTGGTTGCGCTGGGTTCAGAGCTGGTTCATGAAGAGCAACGCGGTCGCGCTATCGGCATGGTACTCCTGGGGGTATCGATGGCGAGCCTCGCCGGTATTCCCCTCGCCGCGTGGATTGCCAGCCTGTGGGGAGCAAAAGCGCTTTTTGCCCTGGTGGGCGGCGTAAGCCTTTTGAGCGGGCTGAACATCCTCCTGACGGTGCCGGATGAGCGCACAGGGTCGCACATCCGGCTCACTGAGATGGTCAGCGTCCTGTCACAAGGAAAATACCTGACGGCATTCCTGGTAGTGTTTTTCATTACCTCCGGCGTTTACAGCTTTTATTCGTTCATCGCCCCGCTCATACGCGATACCTACACCGGCGGGACACAGGCTCTCTCCGCGGCGCTTGCCGTACTGGGCATCGCTGGGGTGCTGGGCAACCTCTGGGTGACCCGAGCCGCCGCGCGCTTTACGTCTGAAAGGTTGCTGATGGCGGGCATGACGCTGCTGATCATCGACACCGCGCTGATTGCCCTGCTGCCGAAAATGTTGGTCGTGTTGCTGGTGATGCTCGTTGTCTGGGCCTTTGCCACCGACCTGCTCTGGCCCAGTCAGCAACGCAGGATCGTTGAACTGTCGTCTGTCCGGCACCGTGGTATCGCTCTGGCGCTGACCAGCGCCTTTATGTTCGGCGGCATTGGATTTGGCTCTGCGGTAGCCTCGTGGGTTTATCCCCTGGCGGGATTTTACGGGCTGGCCGGCATATCGGTGACCTTTATTTTGCTGGCGCTGATCAGCCTGCGGCTGTCAGAAAAGCTCAGAAAACCTGTGGTAATCGCTGAGCCCTGTAAAAATGAAGCCTGAGCGCTGTATCAGCGATGCTGAGATCCCTGCCAGATAATGGCGGGGATGATTCATCACCATAGTAAGCGATTACTGTCGTGACGACAGCGACGCACGTGGGGCAACCTCTGGTATTTCCCCACTTAAGCGGCGGCGGCCCCCAAAACCACATAAATATCATGCCATTGTAGAAACAATTTTTAACATTACCTGTTTACATTGAAATGATTATTCATATCATCTTGATAATCACTATCACCTCTGCGGTGATGTTTTTGCGCTACGGGGCGTCCATGCCTCCGGCTCGTTGAAAAATCAGGATGATCACAATAATGAAATCGCACAGTTATCGCGCGCTAAGCTCTTGTTTATTCATGACATTAGCCGCCAATGCCTCTGCCGAAGTACAAAAAGATGAGACGCTGGTGGTCGCTGCCAGCCGTACCAATCACAGCATCACCGACATGGCGCAGACCACCTGGGTTGTGGAACAGGCTGAAATTGAACAGCAGGTTAAGGGGGGTAAGGAGCTGAAAGAGGTGCTGGCGCAGTTAATTCCCGGCATGGACGTCAGCAGCCAGGGGCGCACCAACTACGGGATGAATATGCGTGGTCGATCCATGATGGTGATGGTGGACGGCGTGCGTTTAAACTCCTCGCGCAGCGACAGCCGCCAGCTGGACTCAATCGATCCGTTTAATATTTCCCGCATTGAGGTCATCTCCGGCGCCACCTCCCTCTACGGCGGCGGCAGTACCGGCGGCTTAATCAATATCGTCACCAAAAAGGGCCAGCCGGAAACGGAAGTCGAGTTCCAGACCGGCCTGAAAACCGGCTTCAACAGCCATAACGATAATGACGAGAACGTCGCAGCGGCGGTGAGCGGTGGCAACGATAACGCTTCCGGGCGCCTGTCAGTGGCCTATCAGCGCTTTGGCGGCTGGTACGATGGCAATGGCGATGAGGTGATCATCGATAACACCCAGACCGGTTTGCAATACTCTGACCGTCTGGACGTGATGGGCACCGGCACGCTGAATATCGACGATCATCAGCAGTTGCAGCTCACCACGCAGTATTACAAAAGTGAATCTGACGGTAAGCACGGCCTTTATCTGGGCGAGAACTTCTCGGCAGTAACGGGCGCGGGCAACGCCTATAACAAAAACAATCTCGACTCCGACCGTATCCCCGGCACCGAACGTCACCTGATTAACCTGCAATATTCCAACACCGATTTCTGGGGCCAGGATCTGCTCGCCCAGATTTACTACCGCGATGAGAGCCTGACCTATTACCCCTTCCCTACGCTTTCCGGCGGTCGGGTCACCAGCATTGGCGCATCGCAGCAAAAAACCGATTTCTACGGCGGCAAGCTCACCATCAACAGCAAGCCGGTGGAGGCATTGACGCTGACATGGGGTGTGGATGCCGAGCATGAAACCTTCGACGCCAACCAGCAATTTTTCGACCTCAGCAAGGCGGCGGCCAGCGGGGGGATGAAGCTGGATAATGCCTATAACGTTGGACGCTATCCGGGCTACAGCATTACTAACCTCGCCCCGTTCCTGCAAAGTAGCTACGACTTCTCCGCGATCACCCTGAGCGGCGGCGTGCGCTATCAGTACACGGAAAACAAGGTCGATGATTTTATTGGCTATACGCAGCAGCAGGCCATTGCCACGGGCAGAGCGACCTCCGCAGACGCCGTGCCGGGCGGAAAGACGGATTACAACAACCTGCTGTTTAACGCCGGTATTCTGGGTCATCTGACCGAACGCCAGCAGCTGTGGTTTAACTTCTCCCAGGGCTTTGAGATCCCGGATCTGGCGAAATATTATGGCTCCGGCACCTATCAGCTGGTGAACGGTCATTATCGCCTGGTCAACAGCGTGAACGTGAACGACTCAAAACTCGACGGGATCAAAATTGATGCCTACGAGCTGGGCTGGCGTTACACCGGGGATAATCTGCGCACGCAGATTGCCGGGTATTACTCTCTGTCTGACAAAACCATCAACATTAATAAAAGCGACATGACCATCAACGTTGAAGATGACGAACGTCGTATCTACGGTGTTGAAGGCCAAATCGACTATTTCTTCACTGACAGCGAGTGGAGCACCGGTACAAACTTCAACGTCATCAAATCGGAAACCCGCGTCGACGGAAAGTGGGAAAAGCTGACGGTAGACAGCGCCAGCCCGTCTAAGATGAGCGCATGGGTTACCTGGGCGCCGGGCGACTGGACGTTGCGTATGCAAAGCACCCAGACGTTCGACCTCTCTGATGAAGCCGGTAAGAAGATCGATGGCTATAACACCGTGGACTTCTTAGGCAGTTATCTTCTGCCGGTCGGTAAGCTGAGCTTCAGCGTCGAAAACCTTCTGGATGAAGACTACACCACCGCATGGGGCCAGCGCGCACCGGGTCTCTACAGCCCAACCTACGGTGCTGAAAACCTCTATACCTACAAAGGCCGCGGTCGTACCTTCGGCCTGAACTACTCGGTCTTATTCTGATCGTCACCACTGCCGCCTGCAATACGGGCGGCAGTTTTTAGCGCAACGGCCCATTTACGTTACACTCTGGATCCTGAGCAACCCACCCGCTACTGCTGAGAGGATCGTCTATGCCTGCACGGGATTTATCCAGAATGGGGGCCGCCAATGTAGCGCTAACGGTCAGTCATAGCGGTCAGGCCGTTATTGAAAAGTCTCCTGTTGGCGCGGTGGAGTTTGGTTTTTATCAGAACGCTGCTACGTCGCTTAACGAGGCGGGCATTGCGACTCCGGCGCTCTTTTCCGCCGATGCCACCCTGCGCAAATTATGCATGGAGTATATTCCTTACCCGGTTGAACAGTCTGATGTCGCCAGTGATGAGGTTCTCACGATGCTGGCACGTCTGCACCGTTATCCGGTGAATACCGCATGGCATTACCACCCGCACTCATGGTCAGAGAGGGCCCTCGAAAAAGCGCTCATCCTGCTGGCGTTACCTGAAAAAAGCGCACGGCAGCTTCAGCAATTTCAGCAGCGTAGTGATGTGCTGTTTAGCGGCCACCGTCTCATTTCAGGGGACAGCAATGCGGGTAACTGGGGAAGAAGAGAAAACGGTGAGGTCGTGCTGTTCGACTGGGAACGGTTTGGAAAAGGGAGTCCTGCTATCGACCTTGCCCCACTTATAAAGGGAATGGGGACGATGCGAGCGTATACGGACCTCGCTGAACGCTACTGCACGTTAACTTATCACCATAGTGTCAATGAATTAACGAGAGAAATTGCCATCGCTAAGGCATGGATTGTCACCGAAGTCATTTTGTTACTTTACGAGCGGCAAAAGAGCGCGTTCTCCTTGTATCAAACCTGGTATCAATCACACCTCCCTGACTGGTTAGAGGACACCGCACGACGATTATGAATACAGTCATACGGGCGACCTTGACAGGCATCATTACCCCGGTGAAAATGCTGTACATTAAAACAGTATTTATAAGGGGTATGTAATGTTCGTTGAACTGGTGTACGACAAACGAAATGTTGCCGGGCTTCCGGGCGCCAGAGAGATCATCCTGGCTGAACTGACGAAGCGAGTGCATCGGATCTTTCCGGATGCCGAGGTGAAGGTTAAGCCGATGCAGGCGAACGGCCTGAATAGCGATGCCAGTAAAAGCGATCGGGAAAAGCTGAACCGTATGCTCGAAGAGATGTTTGAAGAAGCCGATATGTGGCTGGTTGCGGATTAAGCTCAGAAAGCCGCGCATAATCATAGTAGGTGCCGCAGACCGCTTCGTGCCAGAAGCCGTTACTGACCCCTTCATTATGACCTGCCAGGATCAACCTTTTAAGAGTGAGAACGTTTAAAGACGTTTTGGCCGTGTTGCGAAGTAGACTACCGCTGCGCCGATAGCGACGATGAGCGTATCTTCAATTATGCCGCTTCTGGTCTGCCCAATTTCTGCTATGGCTTTTTTGCGTGCCGCAAGTGTGGCATAGGCAAGTGGCACAGCGGCAGAGATAGCGATTGCTGCCCCGGTTTTTTCTTCTCCCTTGGGTGCCAACGCGGCGCCCGCAATTCCTGCACTGGCCACACGCGCTGACAAGCCTAAAAACACGGTGCGGTCTGGCGCTGACTTCATCTTATCGCCAAACAGCTCACCTGCCCCCATCGCTAATGCGCCAAATTTGAATAACGGACGGTCCAGCAGCATGAGGCTCCCCGGAGTGTCGCGTCTGGCAAGGCGTGCTGCTGCGAGGGCCGCCATCGGCGTCATAGAACGGCAGCTGGCGACAACACCAATTAGAGCGGAATATACAAATCTGATTATTTTCATAATTAATCTCCCGGAGAAACAGAATTTTATTAATTATTGAGTGTTATTAGGGGGCAAGGCAGTCACTCCCGGCCTGATTCACGCATGTGTATGGCCACGTTTTTTAAGCGCTTTCATCTGAGTAATCAGTTGCATCCTGCACTGCCATAAGCCTGTCTTACTGTGTCGGCAGAATGAAAACGTTGACCAGGGTGCAGCTTCCTGTGCAATTTCAACTGCAATAGTCATTATAGATGAATAGCCTGATATAGCTGATGACCTGGAGATATCAGATCTGATTGAAGTCTGACTCGTGAAGGCTGCAACAGAAGCCCTGTGCCAGAGCATTATGCTCAGCATTGGCTCCATGCCCGGCATCGGATAACCGTACTGGGCCCACATAGAAAACGGCCAGCCTGTCGGCTGCTCCGCCCGCGCCACCGTGATAGTAATGAGATAAGCGCTGCCCTTGCCCGGCTAACAAAACGTCCGCTCAGATTTTCAGCGTATCGATCACCGCTCTCAGGGCCGGTGAGACGTTGCGATGGGGATAATAGAGGAACAGCCCGTCCATGCGCAGGCTGAAGCGCTGCAACACCCGGATCAGCGTCCCACGCTCCAGATCGTTCGCCACCAGCTCGACCGGCACATAAGCCAGCCCCAGGCCCAGCCGGGCGGCTTCGGCTTCCATATAGCTGTCAGAAAATGCCCACTGCCCCTCGGGGCGATGGGTGACGCTTTTACCGTCCTGAATGAGCTCCCACTGATAAAGGCCCCCATCGGCAAACTGATAGCCAATACAGGGGTGGGCAACTAAATCCGCAGGCGTCTGGGGAAAGCCGTAGCGGCGCAAATGTTCAGGTGTACCGACCACGGCCATCTCCATGTCAGGCGTAATGCGCACCGCGACCATCCCCTGACCCACCTCCGGCCCCAGTCTGACACCTGCGTCGAAGCGTTCGGTAATGATGTTCACAAACCGGCTCTCATTCATCAGCTCCAGCCGGATATCCGGGTAGCGCTGTTTAAATATCGCCAGCTTCGGCAACAGACATTTATCAATGGCATGCTGACTGGCGTTAATGCGCACCGTACCGGAAGGCGTTTCACGGTAGTGCGCCAGCGTGGCAAGCCCGCTATCCAGAGCATCGAAGGCGGATTCTGTCGCCTGATAAAGTTGCTCCCCCGCCTGGGTCAGGGATAGCCTGCGCGTGGTGCGCACCAACAGCTGCACGCCCAACCGCTCTTCCAGCTCGCGAACAGAGCGGCTGATCCCCGACTGGGCCAACCCAAGCCGCCGGGCTGCGGCGGTGAAGCTCCCCTCCCGCGCCACCTGCATAAAGAGATAGAGCTCGTTGTAATTTTCCCGCTTCGCCATAACGCCACCAATTCATAACAATATGATATGAATCTTAGCACCCTTCCCCCTCTAATCATCACTATTACTGCTAACTATACTGGCCTCAACATCACAACACAGCCCGGTACCTCTTATGAAAACATTCACCCAAAAACTGACGGCAGCCATGCCTGCAATGCTGCTATGCGCCTCTTTAAGTGGAGTAACAACCATGAGTTATGGAGAGACAACCAATCCGAACGCCCCGGTGTCGATGGTCACCACATGGGACAAGACATTTGCTGAAAGCAAAAAGGTCGATCACCGTAAAGTCACCTTCCAGACCCGCTACGGCATTACGCTCGTGGGCGATCTCTATCTGCCGAAAGACCGGGGCGATCGCAAGCTGGCGGCCATCGCGGTCAGCGGACCGTTCGGCGCAGTGAAAGAGCAGTCCAGCGGTCTCTATGCCCAGACCCTGGCGGAGAAGGGCTTTGTCACCCTGGCATTCGATCCCTCTTACACCGGTGAAAGCGGCGGGCAGCCGCGCAATGTCGCTTCTCCCGACATCAACACCGAAGATTTCAGTGCGGCGGTGGACTTCCTTGGACTACAAAAAGAGGTGGATCGCAACCGCATCGGTATCCTTGGCATCTGCGGCTGGGGCGGTATGGCGCTGAATGCGGCCTCGATGGATACCCGCGTGAAAGCGGTCGCCACCAGCGTGATGTACGACATGAGCCGGGCGATGGGCCACGGCGTGGGTGACGGTAAAGACCGCTACTCGGCAACCGATCGCCATGCTGTGCTCGAGTATCTGAACGAGCAGCGCTGGAAAGATGCAGAGAGCGGCACCTTTGCCCATGCCGGACATGATATTTATGTCGAAAACGGCAAAGCGACCGCCGCTGAACGTATTCTGCCGGAAGCGTTACCTGCCGATCCGCATCCGGTACTGAAAGAGTTCTTTGATTACTACCGGGTGCCGCGTGGTTTCCACGAGCGCGCCGTAAACTCCACCGGCGCATGGACCGCGACCATGCCGCTGTCGTTCATGAACATGCCGCTTTTGAGCTATGCCAAAGAGATCGCCATCCCGACGCTGATCGTCACCGGTGAAAAGGCGCACTCGCGCTACTTTGCTGAAGATGCCTACAAAGCCGTCGGCAGCAAGCAGAAAGAGCTGGTGGTTGTCCCGGGCGCTAACCATGTCGATCTCTACGACAACGTCGCCGGTAAGATCCCGTTTGCGCAGTTTGAGCAGTTCTTCAAAACCAGCCTGAAGTAATCCTCTCCGCCACCTGTCCCTGGCAGGTGGCGTTGTTTTCCCCCTTCGTGAAATCTGATTATGTCCACACTGAGCCAAACCACACAGAGTAACGAACGCGCGTACTGGGGCGCTATTTTTGCCATGACCCTGTGCGTATTTGTCCTGATTGCCTCGGAGTTTATGCCGGTCAGCCTGCTGACTCCCATTGCCCGCGATTTAGGCGTCACCGAGGGTCTGGCCGGCCAGGGGATTGCCATCTCCGGCGCGCTGGCGGTCCTGACCAGCCTGAGCCTGACCCGTATTGCCGGGAATATGAACCGTAAAACGCTTCTGCTGGGTATGACGGCGCTGATGGCGGCGTCCGGGCTGCTTATTGCCTTTGCGTCCAGCTACCTGGTCTATATGGTCGGACGCGCCCTGATTGGGATCGCCATCGGTGGCTTCTGGTCCATGTCTGCCGCAACGGCCATCCGCCTGGTGCCGCAACATCAGGTCTCCCGTGCGCTGGCGATTTTCAACGGCGGTAATGCCCTGGCAACGGTGGTGGCCGCCCCGCTCGGCAGCTATCTTGGAGCCACCATCGGCTGGCGCGGAGCCTTTCTGTGCCTGGTTCCGGTGGCAATCATCGCGTTCATCTGGCAGTGCTTTAGCCTGCCGAAGATGGAGAATGACCGGGCGGCACAGGGTACGGTATTGCGCCTTTTCCGCCAGCCTGTGGTGCGCGTGGGCCTGTTAGCCTGCGGTCTGTTCTTTATGGGACAGTTCGCGTTATTCACCTACGTGCGCCCATTCCTGGAAACCGTCACCCACGTCAGCGCCTCCGGCTTGTCGCTGATCCTGCTTACCATCGGTATCGCGGGATTTGTTGGCACGCTGATTATCGCCGGCTTTTTAAATACACGCTTTTACCCGACGTTAATGGCGATCCCCCTGCTGATGGCCACCATTGCCGGAATGTTGATCCTGACCGGGCACAGCGCCTGGATCGTCGCCCTGCTGTTGGGTCTCTGGGGTCTGCTGGCAACCGCAGCGCCAACGGGATGGTGGGCGTGGCTCGCCCGTACTCTGCCCGAGGATGCAGAGGCCGGTGGCGGACTGATGGTGGCGGTGATCCAGCTCTCGATTGCGCTGGGCTCCACGGCGGGCGGCATGGTGTTCGATAACCTTGGCTGGCAAAGCACCTTTGGCATGAGTGCTATTTTGCTGCTGAGCGCGGGGGCGCTGACATTTTTGACGGCATCTAAAAACCAGTAGAATCAATAAAATACCCCGGAGCACGCGCCGGGGCAGGAGGATCAGAGAGAAAGCTCAGAATCTTTAATATTGGCAATGGGGCCCAGGATTGAGCTGTCAAATTCGCGTAAGGTTCGGCCTGCGGCAACACGCTCAGGCCAGTCGTGATTTGCCAGCGCGCCGCGCCCAAGTGCAATGAAATCGGCTCCCTTCTCCATGACCTGTATTGCCCGCGCCTCATCGTGGAGACTGCCATTAGCCATAATCGTCAGCTGTGGTGCATATTTACGGGCCAGTTCGACAAGTGAGAGCGGGTTATCAGCAAATGCTGGCTGCCAGGCTTCATACTCCGTCAGGTGCAGATAATCGATACCGGATTGCGCAAGCAGCGAAAATACCACCCGGGCATCGTCTTCCCCATTAGCCCATTTATGGAAGAAGTCGTTCACTTTCCCCTGCGAGATACGGATCCCTACCGGAATATCATGACCTACTCGCTGTCTGACAGACTGAATGACGTCAAGGCTGAGTTGAAGGCGGCCAGCGATGTCCCCGCCCCAGCGGTCAGATCGCGGGTTGGTGTAATCCGTGAAGAACTGATCGAGAAGATAGCCATTGGCACCATGGATCTCCACACCATCAAAGCCAGCGTCGAAAACGGCAGCCGCAGCCGCATCGGCAAAGCTTGTGATAATCTTCTGGATCTCCTCTTCACTGAGTTCACGTGGTACAGGATACTCACCTTTTCCACGATAAAATGACATCTGTTGGCCCACTGGACGAACGGCGCCTGGTGCCACTGTTCCCGTCCTGAAATAGTTCCCCTGCGACAATGCGCCAGCGTGCTGGATTTGGGCAAAAATGTGGCCGTTATGCTTGTGGACTGCGTCGGTGACGTTGCGCCATCCCGCAATCTGTTCCGGGCTGGTTAAGCCAGCCTGAAAAGCATAGGTCTGTGACCATTCCTTATCAATGTAAATACCTTCTGATATCACCAGGCCGAATCCACCCCGGGCGAAGTCTTCGTAGTAAATCGTCATACGATCGCTGGCGATGCCCTCCACTGAGGCGGTGACACGGGTCATGGGCGCCACCACCAGACGGTTTTTTAAGACAACCTTTCCAATATGCCCCGGGGTAAAAAGGGATGATTTGTTCATACGTTACTCCTGATTAATTAAATCGTAAACGCACTATAATCATTGTTTAATCAGGCTTAAACGGGGCAAAATGATAAGGCTGTATAACGTTTATCGTTATAATCACGATGGCCGTTAGATAACTTTTGCGCTGATTCTGATACCGGAGCCGCTATGAATTTGCAGGATGTTTCACTCTTTCTCGTTATCACCGAAACGCGCAGTCTGACGCAGGCAGCGAAACGACAGGGTCTTTCCGCCATGGCCGTTTCAAGACGCCTCGCCTCCCTTGAACACGAGCTGGGAACGCGCCTTTTACAGAGAACGACGCGCTCTGTCTCTTTAACTCAGGAAGGAATGGAATTTCTGCCTTACGCACGGGCGCTTATTGATGCAGAGGCAGGTGCCCGTGCGCTATTCTCTCCCTCAACCCAGGGCGCGTCCGGATTACTGAGGATCACTGCCCCATCAGGCTTTGGAAGACGAAATATTTTGCCTCTGGTTTCTGAACTGTTAGCGGACAATTCAAAGCTGAATATTGACCTTCAACTCAGCGAGAATGTAGTTGATATTGTTGGGAAAGGATTCGATGTCGCCATCCGCATCGCGCCATTAAAAGACTCCACGCTCATTGCCCGCAAAATTACTGATAATCCGCGGATCGTCTGCGCTTCACCCGATTACCTGAAGGCGAATGGCGTACCTCATTTTGTTGAAGATTTACTGCAGCACAGTTGCCTCAGACTCAGCAGCGTGCCTCAATGGCTGTTTGAACGTGATGGTGACGTTATCAGGATCGGTGTTGATGGGCGTTTCAGCTCCGATAACGTCGAAGGAATAAGAGAACTCTGTTCTCACGGACTGGGCATTGCGCAGCTTACCCGCTGGGATGTCATGAAAGAGCTCCACGAAGGCACGCTTGTTGAGATTAATTTTTCTGATGTCAGGCCGCAGGCGTTATCGGTCTGGGCCGTACTGCCAACAACACGTTATCTTCCTCTGCGGGTCAGTATGTTTATCGATAAATTGAAGTCATCGCTGATCTCAACCGCTACGGGCTGAAATATGTCACGACAGATCTCTCTTTTTTAGTCCGGAGATGGCCCCCGCTCAATGCCATATTGCCTTGATTGACGTCCTGACGGGTATGTAAGGCGTTGTTCCGACCGCCGGGCTGATGGCGAAACAAGCCCGTCTCCAGGGGCTGGTGGTCGGCAGCAATCGTATGCGGCAGGACGTTGTCAGAGCGCAGAATCAGACCGGGATCAGCCCCGCCATTTCCGACAGGTTTGAAGGGCTGGCCTCTGTCAGCGAAGCATTCAGCCTCCTTGCGGGCGGAAAGCACTTCGGGAAAATCACAGTTGAATGGTAAGCCATGGATTGCGGCACCTGCATTAATATCGGCTGTACCATGAGCGAATCGCTGAACGATCTGTTTGCTCTGGTGAAATAGGCGCTATATCTAAGACAGGCTGACCTGACGTGGTTGCGTCAGCCTGCTTTATACGCCACCCACTCTTGCCAGACATTTTCTGGGTCAATATCGCGGTAGCCGCGCTCTCTGATCATATCGTTGGCCGCCTCGTCCGGCAGCCGGATGGCCGTAGCACCATCGCGGATTGCCTCTACCTCTTCCTGTGTTAACGCCCGCCCCAGCTCCTGCTCTTTATCAATCAGGACGACGATTAAGGCGGGCACAAAAACAATCTGCATATTTATAATCCCTTAATATGTTTGCCTGCCACTTTATCACTGGCTGTTAAGGTATAGCGCCTGAATCGTGAATTTCATCAGGACGGCAGCTTATGACGCTATAAATCCGGCAAGCCGCTCTGGCAGATGTGGTGCTACTCAGTGCGCTGGGATGCAGTACCTATCGTGCTCACTTTACTCATGTGGGTGTCAGAGGAATAATTGAATGCCTTTTTAAATGAAACAGGCATGCCCGGCATGCCATCTCTCTCTATCTACCTGAAGTGGACATTATTCATTTACGCTGACGTTCAGCCTTTTAGCTTCCATCGTTATTAACTTTTGGGCAACCGTCATATCGCCGCCGTGAACACGATCTATCAGGTTCTGGATGAGCGTAACCATCAAAAAACTTTTGTTAGCAGGAGAGAAATCAGTCATATCGATCCCGCTCTCCTGGAGTTCATGGTGTGCTGCCCTCTCTGTTTCTTCAACAATTCCAGCAGCTTTCTCGTTCATCCGATCAATGTGTGCAAAGACAATACGATTGATCATTTCTATCTGTTCTGGCGTGAAATTTTTTTCCATTATTGTCCCTCGAGAAGGTTAGAAACTCTAAAAATCGGTCATATTGCAACAAATATAATAAATGAATACAGCACCACTTAAATAGTAAGACATTCTTAAGTTTAAAACGGTCAGAGCCTGCTTACGCATCTGTTGCAGTTCATACTTCATGCAACCCCTGACGCCGCGCAGGTTTACCGCCGTGACGCGGTCGAAATCCTCTGCTGTTGCGTCCGCGATCTCTGCCAGCACATTCTGGATCCCGGCGTTGTGGAAGGCGATAACGAGGCGGCCAAAGGTGAGTCGGAGACCCTTTTAATCCTCGCTTCACTGGCGCTGGATATTCAACCTGAACGGGCCGAAGTAGAATTATATCTGTTACGGTACATGGCAGAGCAACGGAGAGATCTTCACACGCAAAAAACAGCAGCATTGGTCTGGCTCAATCTATCTATGCGCCAACCGTTAACTTCCGCAAAAAGGCGCATGACGTCTTCAGCTAAACGTCATGCGCCGCCTGTGAAGGCATCATCCATATTTTAAGGTGAAGGTCATCCCTGATATTTAACTGCTGCCCTCATTCAATTATTGCGTTGCAGCGGCTCACCCTTGCCAGCGTGACTGCCGGATAATATTGCAGAAGTTAAAAGGAGTGAAACCGGGTTCCTTATCCTTAATAACGTCAGCCTTTACGTTACCGAATGTCGTCTGCGGCTTGTGTTTTATACCGTCATAAAATGCCTGAATAATATCCTCTTTAAATGTTGGCGTACGGGGATACTGCTGCGTAACCGCTTTAATATCTGCTTCTGAAAATTTTTCATAATCGATTCCCAGCACATCCATTTCCACGCCTGCGGTAACCAGGGCTATTTCTGGTGCCATGAACTCAGGTATGCCTGGTGTGGTATGGAGTGCAATGGCTGTCCATACCTTATCAATGTCGGCAGGAGCGATACCATATCCCTCCAGAAAGGTACGTGCCGCATTGGCGCCGTCTACTTCAAAACGTTTGTCACAGCTGCAATGCTCATGGGTGAGTCCAATGTCATGAAACATACAGCCAATGTACAGCAGCTCACTGTCTACTTTCAGGCCTCTTTCCTGCCCAGCCAGGGCCGCCCAGTAATAAACCCGGCTTGAATGATTAAACAGCAGCTCTGTTTCGGTGTCCCTGATAAATTCCGTGGCTTCTCTGGCCATACGGCTGTCCGGGACGCTGATACCTTTAATTGCAGTACTCATGAATAACTCCTTAGATGGCTATGGTGTGCCTCTAAATTAGGGTTTATCATTCATGTCTGCCACCGTACTTTTACGACGAATAAGGACATCTGGATTTATTCAGACGCCGGGAGGAGAAAATGAGTCATACCATAGCCATACTGGCGGTGCCGGGCGTGCAGTTGCTTGATGTAGGCGGGCCTATAGATGTTTTTGCTGAGGCTAACAGAATCCTGGGACGTCAATTTTATCGTCTGTATGTCGTTTCCGTCAGTGGCTCTGCTGTGCAGGCCTCGTCCGGCGTCAGGCTGGCGGCAGATTTTTCACTCGCGGATATTTCAGAACTCGTTCCTGATACGTTTCTCATTGCGGGCGCACCAGGTATGTCTGGTTATACGCCAGAGAGCAATGTCCTGGCGGGTATTACCGCCTTATGCGAAAAAAGTGAGCGGTTTGGATCCGTATGTACTGGCGCGCTGCTGCTGGCGCTTACCGGAAAACTCAGCGGTAAGCAGGTCACCACCCACTGGAATTGTGCGGAACTGCTTTCTATCAGACATCCTGAAATAGTCGTGGAAAGCGATGCGCTGTTTATCGCCGATGGTAGGGTGCGTACTGCCGCCGGTGTGACATCCGGCCTCGATCTGGCATTGAGGTTGGTGGAGGAAGATCTGGGGCGGGAAATTGCGGCCGAGGTTGCGGATCAGTTAGTGATGTTCTTTCGTCGGCCTGTTAATCAGTCGCACTTTGTCAGACGAAGCCAACTTTCCCTGAACGGACGCTCAGCACTCCAGGATCTTCAGCGTTGGGCAATTCAGAATATTAAAGAGATTGGCTCGGTTGCCATGTTGGCGCAACACATCAACCTTAGTGAGAGGCACCTTACGCGTATTTTTCGCCAGGAGATCGGTTTGACCCCGGCTCAATGGCTGGAGCGTGAGCGCGTGTCAAAAGCGCGCTTGCTGATTGAAAAAGAGAAGCTGCCCGCGAAAAAAATAGCCGCAGAATGCGGTTTCTCAGGTCCGGATGTCATGCGGCGTGTGTTCAGTCGACTCACAGGCATGACGCCTGCCGCCTGGCGGAAGATGGTAGGCCAACAGGAAGACTTCCCCACCCAAGTTTGCCCTAAACTCACTGAATAACGGCTCTGTTGTTGTTAACTCACCCGACAAAGGACACCTGCACCATGCTAAAAATCCTCGGCAAAACCACCTCCATTAACGTGCGCAAAGTGCTCTGGACCTGTGAAGAAGTGGGTCTGGACTATCTGCAGGAAGATTACGGCAGCGGCTTTTCCTCTACAGAAACCGATGCCTTTCGCGCGCTGAACCCGAATGCGATGGTGCCGGTGCTGATCGACAATGATTTCGTGATCTGGGAATCCAACGCCATTTGCCGCTATCTGGTTCGCAAAACCGGGCGGGACGACCTTCTCCCGACAGATCCACAAGCCTGCGCCAACGTCGAACGCTGGATGGACTGGCAGGCGACGGAATTTAATAACGCCTGGCGCTATGTCTTTCCGGCCCTGGGGCGTAAAAACCCGGACTTTAACGATCCGGCGCGAATTGCAGCCGGGATTAAGGAGTGGAACCACCATATCGCGATCCTTGAGCAGCAGCTGCAACGCACCGGGGCATGGGTGGCGGGCGACACTTTTACCCTGGCCGATGTGGTGCTGGGGCTGTCGGTGAACCGCTGGAAGATGACCCCTTTTGAGCATCCACCGGTGCCCGCTATCGAGGCCTGGTTTGAACGCTTAAATCTGCGCCCGGCGTTTATGCGCCACGGAAATAATGGCATGCTTTGAGCATAATGCGCCGGGTAAATAAGCACTTTGTTATCAAGGTTATTTTATTTAATTACTTAATTCTCGCCCACCTCCGGTGCCTTAATAATTAAGTACTATCCTGGACAATCCATGACCAGGCTTTGCTAGCCTGATTATTCAGGCAAAGCTCAAACCGGAGGTATTCTTTGCTGATTAAACTTAAGAAAGAACGAACCCATCAGGAGGATCGTCGTCTTGCCCTCTGGCTGGCGACCTCCGCAGGATTGCTGAATGCCATTGCGCTGGGTGCTTTTGGCTTCTTTCCTTCCCATATGACAGGCAATACCTCACAATTTTCCAGCGAAGTCTCCTCAACGGATCTGAACGATATTATTTTCTTCGCCACCATTATTCTGTCGTTTGTGACCGGGGCAATTATTGCGCGGATAATTGTTTTATGGGGCATCATGCACAATGTGCGGCTCATTTTTTGTCAGGTTTTGTTTATTGAAGGGTTATTACTGGCCGGCGTCTCCCTGCATGAAATCTATTTTCATACCTTCACGACTAACAGGGAAATTATTGTTTTTCTCTGCGGGCTGATGGGGATCCATAATTCCACCTCCACCCAACTTTCCGGTGGACGGGTACGCTCCACCCATATTACTGGCACGTTAACCGACGCAGGCATTTCGCTGGCCTCTGTGGTGGTGGCGATGCTACGCCGGGATTACTCCAAAGATACCGCCGCACAAACCAGCCAGCTTACAACCCACCTCACCACCCTTTTCTCGTTTATTACGGGAGGGATTGCCGGGCTGGTCCTGTTCAGGTGGTTTGGGTTTAATGCGATGCTGGCCCTGGGCTTAATGCTGGTTTTCGTCGCCACCTTCTCTATCATCAGCACCTCGCTGCGGGTGCGAAAGGTTCGCGCTGCACTCAGCAAATAACAGACTCTACTTCTTCATTAAGTGACGGTGTCACTTAATGAAATTATCTTTAAGACTATTCTGCCTGCCGGTATCCAGCCCTTACCCCGTAAGGCTTAACCTCATATTTCCGCAGTATTCATAAGGTTAGGAATAATACCGCTTCGCTGGAACCCTTCCCAAACCCTTGCTATAGCTCAAATACCCCTGCCAAAACATGGCATAACAACAGGCAATCTATGGTTGCTATAACGAACGCATGCGCACAGGGAGACACACCGCAATGCATACTTTATTAAAACGCTCGCTGCTTTTTGTCGGCGCCATTATTGTGGTCGTCGCCCTCCTCGTCTGGGGAATTGGGCTGGAGACGATCAAAGCGCGCCAGGTTGACCTGGTTTATCTCGGGCAACAGCATCTGATTTTAGTCTTCTCATCCATGTTCTTCGCCCTGCTGGTCGGTATCCCCAGCGGTATCTTGCTGAGCCGTCCGGCCGCGCGCGGTATCGCCGAATACGTTATGCAGATTTTTAACGTCGGCAACACCCTGCCACCGCTCGCAGTTCTGGCCCTGGCGATGGTGGTGATTGGCATCGGCGATACGCCCGCCATTATCGCCCTGTTCCTCGCCTCGCTGCTGCCGATAGTGCGTAACACCTACGCTGGTCTGTGCTCGGTTCCGGCATCATTACTGGAAGCGGCAAACGGCATCGGGATGACCAAATGGCAGCGTCTGCGCCAGGTGGAGCTGCCTAACGCCTGGCCGGTAATGCTCTCCGGTATTCGTATTGCCACCGCCATTAACGTCGGTACCGCACCGCTGGCCTTCCTGATTGGCGCCAGCAGCTACGGCGAGCTGATTTTCCCCGGCATCTACCTGAATGATTTCCCGACGCTAATCCTGGGCGCGGCGGCCACCGCCCTGTTCGCCCTGATTCTGGATACGTTGCTGGCGGCGCTGGGCCGTCTGATGAGCCCGCATCTCGCGCGATAACAATAATAAGGAGCTTCTATGAGACTATTTACCGGCCTGGCGGCGCTCTGTACCGCCGCGCTCTTTACCAGCCAGGCGCTCGCGGCGCCGTTGATCCTGGCGACCAAGAGTTTTACCGAACAGCATATTCTCTCGGCGATGACCGTGCAGTATCTGCAAAAGAAAGGGTTTGAAGTTAAGCCTCAGACCAACATTGCCACCGTCATTTCCCGTAATGCGATGATCAACAAGCAGATCGATATGACCTGGGAGTATACCGGCACCTCGCTGATCATCTTTAACCACATCAACAAACGCATGTCGCCAGAGGAGTCTTACGAGACGGTGAAACGTCTGGATGCGAAGCACGGCCTGGTGTGGCTCAAACCTGCTGACATGAACAACACCTACGCCTTTGCCATGCAGCGTAAGCGCGCCGAGGCTGCAAATATCAACACCATGTCAGAGCTGGTGGCGAAGATTGAGCAGGTGCGCAAAACCGATCCGGATAACAACTGGATGCTGGGTCTGGATCTGGAGTTCTCCGGGCGCAGCGATGGCATGAAGCCGCTGCAGGCGGCCTACAACATGGAGCTCGATCGCCCGCAAATTCGCCAGATGGACCCAGGTCTGGTCTATAACGCGGTGCGCGACGGCTTTGTCGATGCCGGGCTGGTTTACACCACTGACGGACGCGTTAAAGGCTTCGATCTGAAGGTGCTGGAAGATGACAAAGGTTTCTTCCCGAGCTACGCGGTGACCCCGGTGGTGCGCAAGGATACGCTGGAAGCCAACCCGGGGCTGGAAGAGGCGCTGAACACCCTCTCTGCCCAGCTCAATAACGACGTCATCACCGAGCTGAACAAGAAGGTGGATATCGATCATCAGTCACCGCAGCAGGTCGCCCGTGATTTCCTGCGTAGTAAGCAGCTGCTGTAAGGAGGCGCTATGGATACCGTTCACTACATTCTTGATAACTGGGGTTACATCATGACCCTGACCTTCCAGCACCTGTGGCTGGTGGCGCTGGCGGTGGGCTTGGCCATTATTATCGGCGTGCCGCTGGGCATTCTGATCGTGCGTCACAAATGGCTGGCGACGCCGGTGCTGGGGATTGCCACCATCGTGCTGACCATCCCGTCCATTGCTCTGTTCGGCCTGATGATCCCCCTCTTTTCCATGATCGGTCAGGGTATTGGCGCCCTGCCCGCCATTACCGCGGTGTTTCTCTACTCGCTGCTGCCGATTGTGCGTAACACCCATACGGCGCTGGACAGCCTGCCGCCCGGCCTGCGCGAAGCGGGTCGCGGCATCGGCATGACCTTCTGGCAACGCCTGCGCTGGGTAGAAATTCCGATGGCGCTGCCGGTGATTTTCGGCGGCATCCGTACCGCGGTCGTAATGAATATCGGCGTGATGGCCATTGCCGCCGTCATCGGCGCGGGCGGGCTTGGCCTGTTGCTGCTAAACGGCATTGGCGGGAGTGATATTCGTATGCTGATTGCCGGCGCGCTGATGATTTGTCTTTTAGCGATTGTGCTCGACTGGTTACTGCACCGTCTGCAGATCGTTCTGACTCCAAAGGGGATTCGATAATGATAAAACTGGAAAACCTCACCAAACAATTTTCACAGAAGCACGGCCAGACTTTTAAGGCCGTAGATAACGTCAACCTGAACGTGCCCGAAGGGGAGATGTGCGTCCTGCTCGGCCCATCCGGCTGCGGCAAAACCACCACCCTGAAGATGATTAACCGGCTGATTACCCCGAGCAGCGGCACCATCCAGATCAATGGCCAGGACACCAGCGAGATGGATACCGTGACCCTGCGCCGCAACATCGGCTACGTGATCCAGCAGATTGGTCTCTTCCCGAACATGACCATCGAAGAGAACATCACCGTCGTACCGCGCATGCTGGGCTGGGATAAAGCCCGCTGTAAAACCCGCGCCGAAGAGCTGATGGATATGGTAGCGATGGATCCGCATAAGTTCCTCAACCGCTATCCGCGGGAGATGTCCGGTGGTCAGCAGCAGCGTATCGGCGTGATTCGCGCCCTGGCGGCGGATCCTCCGGTACTGCTGATGGATGAGCCTTTCGGTGCGGTGGACCCGATTAACCGCGAGGTGATCCAGAACCAGTTCCTCGAGATGCAGCGCAAGCTGAAAAAAACGGTGATGCTGGTGAGCCACGACATCGACGAGGCGCTGAAGCTGGGGGATCGTATCGCCGTCTTCCGCCAGGGGCGCATTGTCCAGTGCGCCAGCCCGGACGAACTGCTGGCGAAACCGGCCAATGAATTTGTCGGCTCGTTCGTTGGCCAGGACCGCACCCTGAAGCGTCTGCTGCTGGTCTCCGCGGGCGATGTCACGGATCAACAGCCAACCCTGACCGTGCGACCAGCCACGCCGCTGCCGGAAGCCTTCGCCATCATGGACGACAACGACATTCGCGCCGTCACCGTGGTGGATGAAAACGGCAAACCGCTGGGCTTTGTGAAGCGCCGGGAAGCGCGCAATGCCACCGGCACCTGCGCCGATCTGCTCCACCCGTTCCGCATGACCGGCAAAGCGGAGGACAACCTGCGTGTGGTGCTGTCACGGCTGTATGAGAGCAACACCAGCTGGATGCCGATTGTCGATGAAGAGGGGCGCTATAACGGCGAAATTTCTCAGGACTATATTGCGGAATACTTAAGCTCCGGCCGCACGCGCCGGGCGCTGAATATTCACAGCGACAGTTAATATTGTCAGCCGGGCCTTGCCCGGCTCTTCGCATTGCTAACCCCGCGTTTTCCCGTCAAAATATTGTATCTTCCTCATTTACGCGTAACCCATGCATCGACTCCATGCTTACCCTGACATCCGCGCGATGTTTCGCCGGTTGCTGATCGCCAGCGTGATTGGCGTGCTGGCGGCCCTGGCCGTAGCCCTGTTCCGCCATGCTCTCTATTTACTGGAGTGGCTGTTTCTGAGTAACGAAAGCGGCAGTCTGGTGAATGCCGCCAGCGCCCTGTCGCCCTGGCGACGCGCACTGACCCCTGCCCTCGGCGGGCTGGCTGCCGGGCTGCTGCTGTGGGGATGGCAAAAAAAGACCGCGCAGCGGCCCCATGCGCCCACCGACTATATGGAGGCGCTGGAAACGGGTGACGGACAGTTTGACTACGCCGCCAGCCTGGTCAAATCCCTGGCGTCGCTGCTGGTCGTCGCCAGCGGCAGCGCCATTGGCCGGGAAGGGGCAATGATCCTGCTGGCCGCCCTCGCCGCCTCCTTTTTTGCCCAGCGCTTTACCCCCAAAACGGAATGGAAACTGTGGATTGCCTGCGGTGCCGCCGCCGGGATGGCCAGCGCCTACCATGCCCCGTTAGCCGGAAGCCTGTTTATTGCTGAGATCCTGTTTGGCACTCTGATGCTGGCCTCGCTCGGCCCGGTGGTGATTGCCGCCGTGGTCGCCCTGCTCACTACACGCCTGCTCAGCCCCGGCGCGAATACGCTCTATGAGGTACACCTCAGCGACACCCTCACCGGAATGGATTACTCACTGATCGTGGGAATGGGCCTGCTGGCCGGCATCTGCGGTCCGGCGCTAATGTGGCTCATGGCCTTCAGCCATTCCCTGTTTCTCCGCCTTAAGCTCTCTCCGCCCTGGCAGCTTGCGCTGGGTGGTCTCATCGTCGGCCTGCTGTCGCTGCTGACCCCTAAGGTCTGGGGAAATGGCTACAGCGTGGTACAGGGATTCCTGCTGGCGCCGCCGCTGCTGTCGGTCATTGTGGGGATATTTATCTGCAAGTTGCTGGCAGTGCTTGCCAGCAGCGGCTCTGGCGCACCAGGTGGGGTTTTCACCCCAACGCTGTTTGTCGGCATGGCGACCGGTATGCTGTTTGCCCAGTTGTTTATGCTGTGGTTGCCCGGCGATGAAACCGCGATTTTACTGGGGCTGGCAGGAATGGCGACGCTGCTCGCCGCCACGACGCACGCGCCAATCATGTCGGCGCTGATGGTTTGTGAAATGACCGGGCAGTATGTTCTGCTGCCCGGTTTGCTGATCGCCTGTGTGGTGGCGTCGGTTTTATCGCGAACGTTACGCCACGACTCGATCTACGGCCATCACCCCGCCGAAGGCAGAGAGGTCGATATAGTGCGCTAAGTCGCGTTGCTCGGCGCGCGGCAGGTACGGCAGTTCACCCACCAGTGGCGCCGGCAGCTTTTTGCTTAACACATCGATAATTTCGGCGTAGTGCGCCAGGCCCGGATTGATGCGGTTCGCCACCCACCCCACCAGCGGCAGGCCATCATTGGCGATGGCTTGTGCGGTCAGCAGGGCGTGGTTGATACAGCCCTCCTGAATGCCGACCACCAACAGCACCGGTAATTGCTCTTGTACCACCCATTCGGACAGCGGACGCAGATCGTTCATCAGGCTGCGCCATCCGCCGGTCCCTTCAACGACCACGTGATCCACTTGCTCGCCCAGGCTGGCAAGCCCGTTCGATAACAGGGTGTAATTCACCAGCCCACTGTGCGCCACGCTGCTCTCATCTTCGCTAAGCGCAATGGGGTTAATGGCATGATAAGGCAGTTCTAAAGAGGAGACACTTTGTAGCACCAGCGCATCTTTATTGCGCAATCCCTCTGGCGTCTCTTTACTCCCTTTGGCTACCGGCTTGTACCCTGCAACACGCTTTCCGCTGGCCATCATGGCTTGCAGCAAGGCGCGGGACACCACCGTCTTGCCGACAGAGGTATCAGTACCCGTTACAAAGAAACGCTTAAGCATCACTGACTCCACCGTTATGCTCTGAAAATATAAATGAAGGAAATAATTCAGTGGAGGAAGTCTAAGGTATGCGCTATCCGCCCGGTTTGAGATAGCGCAATTTTTGGTAAGACTGTAAAAAACAGTTAACCCTGCAACAGACGAATCAATAGTGAACCGTTATACATCGCATCCTTCACCAGCGCCGCACCGGCCATCGTCCCCTGATTGGTGAACTGAGTACTTTCCACCACGATGTGTTGGCTGTAGGCCGGCAAGGACTGCTGGCGAATGGAGTCGGCGATTGCCGGGAAGAGCACATCCGACGCCTGGCTCAGGGGCGAGCCAATCAGGATTTTCTGCGGGTTAAAGAGGTTAACCATAATTGCAATAATCCGCCCGACGTTAGTGCCGACGCCAGTGATGATATCTTTTGCCAGCAGATCGCCCTGCTGCGCGGCGGCGCAGAGCGACTCCACCGTCAGAGGCTGGCCGTGGAGCGCCGAGCTCATCGACTGGCCGAGCCGGAGCTGGGCCAGCTCCAGCACGCTGTCAACGCTGGCGATAGTCTCCAGACAGCCGTGGTTACCGCAATAACAGCGCTTGCCATAAGGATCGACCTGGGTGTGACCAATCTCCACCAGGCTGCTGCTGCCCGCATGCAGCAGGCGCCCATCGGTGATCACCCCGGCTCCCACGTTGTGGTCGATCACCACCTGAATCACGTCGCGCGCGCCGCGAGAGGCACCGAACAGTGCCTCGGCCATCGTCCAGGCGCTGATATCATGCTGAATATAGACCGGCACGCCGGTGTGATTTTTCAGCACCTCGCCCAGCGGCATCTCTTTGACGTCGTCGTAAAATGGCATCCGGTGGACAATCCCATTTTCCGTATCAATGATACCGGGCATGGTGATGGCAATGGCGGTGAGGCGCTCCAGCTTCTGCTGATGATGAATGAAGAACTGATCGATCAGGGCGGTGATCCGCACCTCCAGCGGCTCGGCAGCGTGCAGTTCAAGCGGCAGCCGGTCTTCCACCACCAGCTTGCTGCTGAGATCGCGCAGCGCAAGGTAAATTTCACCGCGGCTGATGCGCAATGAGAGGTAGTGCCAGGCTTCGGTTTCCACCACCAGCCCAACGGCCGGACGGCCACGACTGCCCGGCTCCTGAATTTCTGTTTCCTGTACCAGGTGAGCTTCGAGCATCTCACGCACAATCTTGGTGATACTGGCGGGTGCCAGTTGCGCAAGACGAGAAAGATCGATGCGCGAGACCGGCCCAAGCTGATCAATCAGGCGATATACTGCACCTGCATTGGTCTGCTTAATCTGATCAATATGCCCTGGCTGACTATCAGCAACCACCACGTACTCCCTTATTTTCGCGCTTCGAAATAAACTGTGGGCTATGGTGAAGCACTTCTACAGTAATCGTCAAATTTTTACTTAGCCTTGTGATTTACAGCACATTTTTACCCGCATTTTTTGCCGGTCAGCGCCCTGACGAGGCAGCGATCAGCAGATCTTTGAACCGCTGTGCCGCCGCGCTGAGTTCATGGTGTTTTGACCATACCAGCCACATCTCTGAAACCGCGTCCGGTTCGGCGAGCGCCACCCAGCGCATCTCATGGAGCTGAAGCCGCCTGAACGAGGCAGGCAGGATCGAGACCCCCAACCCCGCCGCCACCAGTCCGATAATGGTCATCGCCTCGCCCACCTCCTGGGTAATCATCGGGTTTACCCCATAGCGCCGCAGTAATCCCAGAATGTCGTCGTACAGACCGGTGCCAACGTGCGGGTCAAAAAAGACAAACGGCTCCTGCGCCAGCTCCGTCACCGAGATTTCAGCTCTTGCCGCCAGAGGGTGACCGCGGTGGACCATCGCCAGCAGCGGCTCCCGCAGCACCCGCTGCCAGGCCAGCGTCTCCGGCAGACGGGTATTGCGCATCAGGCCAAGATCGAGCGAGCCTTCGCTGAGGGGAACAATCTGCTCCCGGGTGTTGATCTCCCGGGTCTGGATATGCACATCCGGCGACAGGCGGCGAAACGACGAAAGGGTATGTGAGATGGCGCTAATAAAGGGCGCGGAGGAGGTAAACCCGATGCGTAGCTCGCCGGTTTCGCCATGGTGAAGGCGTTCTGCCCGGGCTGCCGCTTCCTCCACCATGCTCAGGATCTGGCGGCTGTCCGCCAGAAATTGTCGCCCTGCGGGGGTCAGCCCGACGCTGCGGTTGGTGCGCGCCAGCAGGCGAGCGCCTACCTGCTGCTCAAGAACCTGGATTTGCTGGCTGAGGGGCGGTTGGGAGATATTGAGCCGCGCCGCCGCGCGCCCAAAATGGAGCTCCTCCGCGACGGCGACAAAATAGCGCAGATGACGCAGTTCGATATTCATATTTTAAATGTATCATTTGAGATTATTAATATATTAGACAGAATATTTACAATTTCCTACCCTGATCCTTGTGGTCATACCCGTCACCAGAAATCACGGGGATGTTGAAGCAAGGAACTTACGTGAGTCGGACTACAACGGCTGATATCGCCCCGAACAATGATATCGATCTCCTCCCCAACAACGCGCAACCGGTTCGGTTTATCAAACGCGGCACCCCGCAGTTTATGCGCGTCACGCTGGCACTTTTCTCCGCGGGGCTAGCCACCTTTGCCCTGCTCTACTGCGTGCAGCCGATCCTGCCGGTGCTATCCCAGGAGTTTGGCGTCTCCCCGGCCAGCAGCAGTATTTCCCTCTCAATCTCGACCGGGATGCTGGCGGTCGGCCTGCTCTTTACCGGCCCGCTTTCGGACGCTATCGGACGTAAGCCGGTGATGGTCACCGCACTGCTGCTGGCGTCGGTCTGTACCTTGTTGTCGACGATGATGACCAGCTGGCACGGGATTTTAATCATGCGCGCGCTGATCGGGCTTTCGCTCAGCGGCGTGGCCGCGGTGGGTATGACCTACCTCAGCGAGGAGATCCACCCCAGCTTTGTCGCCTTCTCGATGGGGCTCTACATCAGCGGTAACTCCATCGGCGGCATGAGCGGGCGGTTGCTGAGCGGGGTCTTTACCGATTTCTTCAGCTGGCGGGTAGCGCTGGCGGCGATCGGCTGCTTTGCCCTGGCCTCCGCGCTGATGTTCTGGAAAATTCTGCCGGAGTCGCGCCATTTTCGCCCCACCGCACTGCGGCCCAAAACGCTGCTGATTAACTTCCGCCTGCACTGGCGCGATCGGGGTTTGCCCCTGCTGTTTCTCACCGGTTTTCTGCTGATGGGTTCGTTTGTCACCCTCTTTAACTACATCGGCTACCGGCTGATGCTCTCGCCGTGGCATCTGAGCCAGGCGCTGGTGGGCCTGCTTTCGGTGGCCTACCTGACCGGCACATGGAGTTCACCGAAAGCCGGGGCGATGACCACCCGCTTCGGGCGTGGGCCGGTAATGATCGTTTCCACCGGCGTGATGCTGGCCGGGGTTCTGCTGACGTTGCTCGCTAACCTGTGGGTGATTTTCGCCGGGATGTTGCTCTTCTCCGCCGGTTTCTTCGCCGCTCACTCGGTTGCCAGCAGCTGGATCGGCCCGCGCGCCCGTCGTGCCAAGGGCCAGGCCTCGTCGCTGTATCTGTTCAGCTACTATCTGGGCTCCAGCATCGCCGGGACGCTCGGCGGCGTGTTCTGGCACCAGTATGGCTGGAACGGCGTGGGCGGGTTTATTGCGCTGATGTTGTGTGGGGCGCTGATGGTGGGCAGGCGTCTTCATTGCCGTTTGAAATAAGATCACAATCTGGTTAATACCAGGAGCAAATCTAATCTTGCCGTTAGCGGCAACCCCGTCCTGGTGCGAAACAAGTTCGGGGTTTTTCGTTTTTAATCATTCTAAATTCTATATCAAGCATTAATAAACAATAACTTAAAGCATGTTGTTCATTTACTCATCATTGCTTATAAGTTAGGCTCCCAATGGATTACCCATACACATGATAAGGAAAATCAATTATGGCAATACCGGCTTATCTTTGGCTAAAAGACGATGGCGGCGCTCTCATCAAAGGGTCTGTAGATGTAAGGCACCGTGAGCAATCTATAGAAATCACATCATTCAGCCATAATCTGTATATCCCGACCGATAGCAATACGGGAAAACTTACAGGGACACGCGTACACGGTGCCCTGATGTTCGAAAAGGAGTTTGATAGTTCATCCCCTTATCTCATGAAAGCTGTAGCCACCGGGCAAACTCTTCAGAGTGCCGAATTTAAATGGTATCGCATCAATGATGCAGGCCAGGAAGTTGAGTATTACAACATGTTCCTGGAAGGGGTAAAGATTGTATCAGTCACACCAATGATGCATGACACAAAAACTGTGATAAATGCAGGTCACCTTGAGCAGGTACATTTACGCTACGCTAAAATCACGTGGACGTTCAAAGACGGAAATATTCAGTATTCCGACGCATGGGCAGAACGTTTAACCGGGTAACTATGCATGGATAGTGTTGAAGAACTTAACGGGACGTATTTTTATAAGGGATACTCCAACCTTTCTGCCGGAGAGTTGCTCTTTTGGATTTTCCTTGATGAAGCGGCTGAACAGTTCGGAACAAGCGATCTTTTAACAGTTGGGCTAATTTTGCCTGGTCAGCCTGAAATAGTGACAAGAGGCAAACCTGGAGGGACAACCCCAGGAACATCACTACTCAGTTCACAGTTACGTCATTGGCTAAATATTGAAACCAGACGCTTACCCACCCTGACTAACTCAAGTATCAGAAGAATGAAGTTTGCCTATGTTACTAATCTCGGGGCATTTGTAGGAAGATGGATTCCAGTCCTTGGGATTTTTGTTATTGCTGCCGATACCTCAGCCATAGCTTATAAGGCGACAATGAAATACAACACCATAGCCAGAGGAAACGACAAGTTATGGTGACAAATGAAGATGTGATTACTTGGTACTGTGAAAAGTTCAACAAGCCCGCCTTGTTCACCAGGAAGTCATGGCCCGTAACGCTTGATACCAGCCTCTCCACAGGTGATTACGTTTGGGCGAGTGAAACAGGGGCAGACATCATGAGGGAATATTTTCAACGTTTTGATGTGGACCCTGCAAACTTCGACTTTTACCGATACTGGCCTGAGGAGACATTTATCCTTTACTCTTTATTCACTAGTGGAAAGGACGACGATGAACCCGAACCGTTAACACTTCGTATGCTTTCTGAGTCTGCAAAGGCAGGCAGATGGTTATATGACTGACAAGCTAAAGGGCTATTTATTCTCCTTTGTCATATTCGCTCTCCGCTATTGCCTGCCCCCCTTCTTTGACGTGCATAAGTTGAATGCATGACAAGCGCATGAATCGCGTTACACTCCCCTGAATACTTCCTACTGAACGAGAACAACAACTATGCAGAAAAACGATTCTTATCAGCAACTCACCCGCACCTTCCAGCGTCTCTCCCGCTTCTCCCATCTCTCCGCCATCGCCAGCTGGGACATGTTAACCATGATGCCTCCCGGCGGCAGCGCCGCACGAGGTGAAGCCCTGGCGGAGCTGAGCGTCCTGCAACATCAAATCCTGACGGATAAAAACGTGGCCGACTGGCTGCGTAAAGCCGAAAGCGAAGATCTTAACGACGTTGAACAGGCCAACCTGCGGGAGATGAAACGCCACTATCAGCAGACTGCGCTGCTGCCGGAATCGCTGGTTGAAGCAAAATCGCTGGCGGGCAGCAAATGCGAGCATGCCTGGCGCACCCAGCGTCCGGCGAACGACTGGCAGGGTTTTGCCGTCAACCTGAAAGAGGTGGTGAAACTGAGCCGGGAAGAGGCCCGTCTGCGTGCCGAAGCCAAAGGCTGCACCCCTTACGACGCGCTGTTGGATATCTTCGAGCCGGATATGACCAGCGCCCGGCTGGATGAGCTGTTTGGCGATCTCAAAACCTGGCTGCCGGATCTGCTGGCGCAGGTGGTCGAGAAGCAGGCGCACCATGCCTTCGTGCCGCCGCAGGGCCCATTCCCCACCGCCATTCAGCGTGAGCTGGGGCTGGAGGCGATGAAGAGCCTTGGATTCGACTTTAATGCGGGCCGTCTGGATGTCAGCGCTCACCCATTCTGTGGCGGCGTGCCGGAAGATGTGCGCATCACCACCCGCTACAACGAAGACGAACTGTTAAGCGCCCTGTTTGGCGTGATCCACGAAACCGGCCATGCGCGCTATGAACAGAACCTGCCGCGCAACTGGCTCGGTCAGCCTATCGCCCTGGCGCGTTCTACCGCTATCCACGAATCCCAGAGCCTGTTCTTTGAAATGCAGCTCGGACGCAGCAAGGCATTCCTCAACCACCTGCTCCCGGCCGTCCATGAACGTTTCGGCACCCAGGCGGCCTTTACGCCTGAGAATTTTGTCGCCTGGAACCAGCGGGTGAAGCCTGGCTATATCCGCGTGGATGCCGATGAAGTGAGCTATCCGGCACACGTCGTGCTGCGCTATGAAATTGAGCGGGCGCTGATTAACGGTGAAATCGAGGTGGAGGACATTCCGGCGCTGTGGGATGAAAAAATGCAGGCCTGGCTGGGCTTATCAACAAAAGATAATTACCGCAACGGCTGTATGCAGGATATCCACTGGACCGACGGTGGCTTTGGCTACTTCCCGTCATACACCTTAGGCGCTATGTACGCCGCTCAGTTGTTCAGTGCGGCCAAAACCGCGCTACCGGGACTGGACGCATCCATCGCCGCCGGGGATTTCAGCGCCCTGTTCGACTGGCTGCGCCAGAACATCTGGCAGCACGGCAGCCGTTTCACCACCGCCCAGCTGATTGAGCAGGCGACCGGGGAAGATCTCAACGTCCGTTATTTCCGCGAACATCTTACCTCCCGCTATCTGTAACCTTCCTCGCCGGGTCATCGACCCGGCGTTGTACATACCGTTACACGCCGATACCAAACACTCACGGAAGCCCCGAAATTTCAGGGATATAGTTCTTTCAACGGCCCCGCAGTGGGGTTAAATGAAAAAACCAATTCGAGGGTAAGATGATGAAAAAAGTATTAGCTCTGGTTGTTGCCGCTGCTATGGGTCTCTCTTCTGCTGCATTCGCCGCTGACGCTGTTGCCAACACCGCGGCTCCGGCTGCCACCTCTACCGCGGCACCGGCTGCGAAAACCGTGCAGCATAAAAAACACAAAAAAGTCGCAGTACAGAAAGCGCAGGCGGCTAAAAAGCACCATAAAAAAGCTGTGAAAAAAGAAGAGGCCGCACCTGTAGCCCAGAAAGCGCAGGCAGCAAAAAAACACCATAAAAAAGCAGTGAAACACGAAGCTGCTGCTCCAACCGCAAAACCGGCTGCATAAGCCCGCTTAGCTTAACGTGTCCGCGACGGGCACGTTGGTCATCGGCGCTGTACCGGCAAGGTGGCAGCGCCGTTTTTTTATCCGGAGGGCGTTATGTTGCAGCGCTATCGGTTTGAGGTAATTCTTGTCACGCTTATTTTATGCGCACTTGTCGCGGGTGTGTTTTATATTTCCTGACTGTAGTACGCTGATTTTACTCCCACTTTCGCGCTGTCCCGTCTATAGTTAATTACCAGGGTTCATATTTAATAATCATAATTAATCCCTTTAGAGTGTGATATGCGTAAATCTGTTGCGATTGTGCTGGGAACATTTTTTCTCTTTTCTGGATTAAGTCATGCGGACGATGGCGACAACGAGGCCGCGAACGCCAAAGAGATTCAAACGCTCTTTTTTGGTCATGACGATCGCACGCGTGTCGCCGATCCGTCCCGCGCGCCGTGGGAGGCTATTGGCCAGCTGGAGACGGCCAGCGGAAACCTCTGTACCGCCACCCTCATCACCCCTCGACTGGCGCTGACCGCCGGACACTGTCTGCTGGTGCCGCCGAAAGGTAAACCGGATAGGGCCGTTGCCCTGCGCTTCATCTCGCAAAAGGGGAGCTGGCGTTATGAGATCCACGGCATTGAAGGCCGCGTCGATGCCTCATTAGGCAGACGGCTGAAAGCCGATGGCGATGGCTGGATTGTGCCGCCCTCTGCCGCCTCGTGGGATTTTGGTCTGGTGGTGTTGCGCAACCCGCCGTCGGGGATCACCCCGCTACCGCTGTTTGCCGGGGATAAAGCGGAGCTGACCGCCGCCCTGAAAGAGGCCGATCGCAAGGTGAGCCAGGCGGGATACCCGGAAGATCATCTGGATGTGCTGTACACCCATCAGCACTGTATCGTCACCGGCTGGGCGCAAAACAGCGTGCTGTCCCATCAGTGTGATACCCTGCCCGGCGACAGCGGTTCGCCGCTGATGCTGAATACCGCCGCAGGCTGGCAGCTTATTGGCGTTCAGAGTTCGGCCCCGGCGGCAAAAGATCGCTGGCGGGCCGATAACCGCGCCCTGTCGATCACCGGTTTTCGCGACAAGCTGGCAGAGCTGGCACAGCAGTGACTTAACACTGGCGCTGCTGCCGTAGCGCCATAATCGCCTCTATCGGCATCGGCTGACTGTACCAGTAACCCTGCAGCTGATCGCAGCCCGCCAGACGCAGCAGCTTCATCTGTTTTTCGTTCTCCACCCCTTCTGCGACCACCGTCATCCCCAGCGCGGTGGCAATGCGCACCGTACCGCTCACCAGCGCCGAGGCCTGTTCGTCATGATCCACCAGCCCGGCCAGGGATTTATCTATCTTGATGGTATTGAAGTTAAAGCGGCGCAGATAGCCGATACTGGAGTAGCCGGTACCGAAATCGTCCAGTGCCACCGCGATACCCTGCGCCTTAAGATTATTGATGGCTGAGCGTGCCCGCTCGGGATTTTCCAGCACGTAGGTTTCGGTTACTTCCAGCTGCAGGCGCGTAGGGGGAAAGTGGCTGAGGGCCAGCGCGCCTTCCACTTTGGCTTCAAATTCGGGATCACGAAACTGCGCCGGGGAGATGTTGACCGAGAGTTTTAAATCCGTGTATGGCTCCAGATCCTGACAGGCCCGGCTGAGGACAAACTGCCCCAGGCCGTAAATCAGACCGCTGGTTTCGGCGACGGTAATAAACTCATCCGGCGCCAGCGGCCCCTGGGGACGCCGCGGCCAGCGCACCAGCGCTTCCACGCCGACCATTTTCTGGCTGCGGGCATCAATGATCGGCTGATACCAGACGTCAAACTCATTGTGTTCCAGACCATGACGGATCTGCCCCTCAATCGCCAGCCGACGCTCGCGAACGTTGTTCAGCTCGGCATCATAGTGCGTCACCCGCCCCTTGCCGGTAATTTTCGAGTGGTACATAGCAATATCGGCGCGACGGAACAGCTCGGTGCTGGTGCACTCCACCAGCGTGCCGCTGGCGATGCCGATACTGGCGCCAATGTGGATGGAACGCTCACCAACAATGATGGGCGAGTGGAGATAATCAAGCACAAAGCCGGCAAACGCCGAGGCCAGCGCTTCGGCGTTGTCGCCCCCGATGGTCATGGCAAACTCATCGCCGCCCATCCGGGCCAGCATGCCGTCTTTGGGCACATTGTCACGCAGCGCGCCCGCGATGATGACGATCAGCGCATCGCCCACCTCATGGCCGTAGATATCATTGACGTCCTTAAAGCCGTCGAGATCGATAAACACCACGCTTTTGCGATCGGTATCGCCGCGCTGGCTCACCCGCTCCAGCTCTTCAATCAGCGCCCGGCGATTGGGTAGATGACTCAGCCAGTCGGTACGCGCCACCGACCGTGCCAGCGTCTCCCCCCGCGCCAGTTTATACAGCCCCACGCAGCTGAAGAGGATAAACAGCAAAATCAGCGTCGCGGTGAGCAAGACGATCTGCGTGATGTCGAGGGAGGCCGCTTTCGCCGCTGCGGCCCCCGGCAGGCGCGGCTGCCACGAGAGATAGCCCAGCACTTCGCCGGAGGAGCTTTTTAGCGGCACACTGACGTCGCTCACCCGCTCTGGCGTAAAGGTCAGGTTGTCGATCTGAAACGTATTTCCGAGATCGCGCAGGATTTGCGGGTTGATATGGCGGGTAATCACCAGAAAACGACGGGTATTGTCCCCCACCCGCAGGCTGCCAATCGTCGGGCGTATCAGGCCAACGCCAACAAAAGCAATCCCCGCCCGGGTACGGGTGATCCCGGCGTAGATGTTTTTATCCGAGCGCAGGGCGTTGGTATGCATCAGGATCAGCGATTTCAAACCGTCGCCAAAGAAGTCGAGGTTTTTTTCGGCAAAAGGCTGGCCTTTGAACGATCCCCACAGCACCCGAAACCGTTCGTCGAGTACAAAGGTGCCGTCATAGAGGTTATTCACCTTGTAGCCTGCGCCCCAGGTGTTGTAGAGCCAGTCGATGTCGAGCGCCGGGCGATAGGCCTCCCGCACGGCATCGTCCCAGACCGCGTTATCAATCACCAGCGACCAGACCCGGTTCACCGATGTCTGAATAGCGCCCTCTACCGAGAGCGCGGTGCGCTGCTCGTCGATTTCGTTGGCTTTACTGCTGATAAGGTTGAGGGAGAGGTAGAGCAAGGCGACCACAGAGAAAATTAAGCCGACCCCTGCCATGAAGATCATGGCAAACAAGGTCCTGGCAGAAGGAATTTTATGCCAGCTTAAAGGGTTACGCATTCAGTCACCGTCCTTTTTTATGCCCTCCGTCTAAGCGTAATACAGGAGATAAATTTCGCTGCCCGTAATGACAGGCAGCGACGTTATCAGGCCAGTTTTATCATGATCATTCCGGCGAGGAGCAGCACCAGGCCAATCCACCCTTTTTGATTCAACCGCTGCCCAAACAGGATCCAGCCTGCGGCAAGCGTTGCCGCAATACCAAACCCGCCCCACAGGGCATAGGCGACCGACAGATCAATCCCCTTTACCGCCTGTGACAGGGCGCTGAAGGCGCCCAGTACCGCGGCAATCGACAGCAGGCCGTAGGTTTTGCGGCGAAAACCGTCTGAGAATTTCAGCAGAACGTTGGCAATAATTTCGAGCGCGATAGCCAGGGCTAACCAGGCGGCATGGATCCACTCAAACTGCTGCATGGGTCACCTCCGCACGCGATTTTGCCGGTTTTCGGGTGCCGGATTTAATTAATATGATGCCTGCCACCAGCGTCGTCAGCCCGGCCATTTTCATCAGGGAAAGCGACTCATCAAACAGCAGCACGCTGAACAGCGTAATTAACAAAATACCAATACCTTCCCATAACGCGTAGGCCACGCCCAGTGCGATTTTTTTAACCGCAAAACTGAGGAAAATATAGGACAGCGCAATCATCGACAGCATTAAAATATAGCCGCTGTGACTGCCGGTGACGCTGGCCCATTTCATGGAGAGGGTGCCGGTTATTTCAGCAACGATAGCAAGACCTAAGAGGATCCAGTAAAACATGTTTTTCTCCTGCTTGAGAATATAATCCTTCGCGGCTAGCCAGTAACGGCAGCCGGATAAAAAAAACGTAACAGATTAGCCGGACGCAATGCGCCAGCTCAGGCAGAGAGAGGGTCTACAGCGCGTTGCGCCAGTGTTGCTCGCCAGACGTAAGGCAAAAAGAGGAGAACAGAGCGGGAGTGATTTTTGATAAAGCGGTGCTGAACAGATTGTCCATAAAATTACAATTATCTGCGGTGTTGCTTCTCGTCAGTGCAGATGAAAATTGTCTCCAGTAGTTAAACACAGCTGATTTCTACCATAAGCCAGGATTTTACTCAAAGCATTTTCATTTCTTTACCCTCATCGTTTGCGTTTGGTTAATTTATTAAGCGTGCTGCGCCGCTAGAATAAATATAAAGGACATTATCAGGAGCCAGCATGGCGAAACCCATTATTACCCTCAACGGATTAAAAATAGTCATTATGCTTGGCATGCTGGTGATTGTACTTACCGGGATCCGTTTCGCGGCAGATATTATCGTGCCCTTTATCCTGGCGCTGTTTATCGCCGTGGTGCTTCAGCCTGTTGTGCGAAGACTGGTGCGGCTTCGTCTGCCACGCGTGCTGGCTATCACCCTGCCGATTGTGCTTATCGTGGTGCTGATGGCTTTGCTGGTGGCTTATCTCGGCACCTCGCTGAATGAACTGGCCCGCACCCTGCCGCACTATCGCACCTCGCTGGCCGTTCCGCTGCTGCATCTTGAGCCCTGGCTGCAGCGGGCCGGAATTGAGGTGTCGATGGAAGAGCTGCTGAAATATATTGACCCCAATGCCGCCATGACGCTGGTGACCGCCCTGCTGGCCCAGCTCTCCAGCGCCATGACCTCCATTTTTCTTTTACTGCTGACCGTGGTCTTTATGCTGCTGGAGGTGCCGCAGCTGCCGGCGAAACTCCAGCCTCTGATGACCCGCCCGGTGGAAGGCATGGCTGCCATCCAGCGCGCCCTTGACAGCGTGTCGCACTATCTGGTGCTGAAGACCGCCATTAGTCTGGTGACCGGGCTGGTGGTGTGGGGGATGCTGGCGGTGCTGGAGGTACGGTTTGCCTTCGTCTGGGCGCTGCTGGCCTTTGCGCTGAACTATATCCCCAACATCGGTTCGGTGCTGGCCGCCGTTCCCCCGATTGCCCAGGTGCTGGTCTTCAGCGGCTTTTACGCTGCGCTGGTGCTGCTGGCAGGTTATCTGCTGGTGAACCTGATCTTCGGCAATATCCTCGAGCCCCGCGTGATGGGCCGCGGGCTGGGTCTCTCCACCCTGGTGGTCTTTTTGTCGCTGATCTTCTGGGGCTGGCTGTTGGGTCCGGTTGGCATGCTGCTGTCGGTGCCCCTGACCATTATTGCGAAGATTGCGCTGGAGCAGACCCAGGGCGGCAAAAGCATTGCCCTGCTGCTCAGCGATATGAGCCGGGAAACGTGACGGTTAGCCAATCTCCAGCAGCGGCTTGCGGGTTCGTCCCGCCTGGCGGTAATGGGCAAGCGCTGATTGCCAGTCGGTAAAGGGCAACAGCGTCGTGTCACTGTAGTGGCTGGCGGCAAGCCATGACCAGATATCGCAAAATGCCGCCTGCCACGCCTCAGGTGTGAGCGCATCCAGATAGTTGCGGATATGAAACCAGTGCACCGCCGGAAAGTGACGCTGTAATGCAAAGGGCTGACCGGAGAGCAAACCGTAGCAGACAAAGACGGCGCTTTTGTCCATCGCCCCCAGGATCGCCAGCGCCAGCTCGCCGCCGGTGGCGTCATAGACGATATCGCTGGCCGCAGCGAGAGCACGCACGCTGTCAATGTCTTGCTGGGCAACGGGGATAATCCCCATCGCCCGCAGCCGGTCGGCATGTACCGGCGAGCGGTGAATGCCGTAAACCTCGGTTGCGTCCTGCCGCAGCGCCCACTGCCCCAGCAAAATGGCGCAGTCCGAACCGGCGGCAGTCAACAGCACCCGTTTCCCCTGTGGGGGATAGAGGCTGAGCATCAGCCAGGCCGCCAGTGGATTGATGAACGCCCGCGCCGCCAGCGAGTCAGGAATGGTATCCGGAACCGGGATCGCAAGCGTCGCCGGGCAATCCACATACTGCTGCCAGGTGCCTTCCCCACGCAGGGGCAGAACCCGCGTGCCGATAAGCGCCGCCGCGCTGTCCGGCGCGGCAATCACTCGCCCTACGCCTTCGTATCCGGCGACGGCAGGCAGGGTAATGCGATGGCGGTAAGCGCCCGTAATGGGGATAAGATCCGAAGCGTTGATCGGCGCCATCAGCATCTGCACCCGAATATCTCCCGATTTCAGCGGCGCTTTTATCGCCGTTTCCCGCCGCAGAACAGACTCAGGCTCACCAAACTGGCGGTAGCATAATACGGTGTTTTCCATACTCTAACGGCTGCGCTTGGCGTGACGCTCAAAGTTTTCCTGCTTCGCCTCACCTGATTTACGCAGCGCGACGTAACAGGCGCCACTGCCGCCGTGGTGCGGCTGGGCGACGCAAAAGGCCTGCACCGCCTCAAACTCGGTCAACCAGCGCGCCAGATAGCTGCGCACGATGTTGGCGTGAGAATTGTCGTCGCGCCCTTTACCATGAATGATAATCAGGTTACGCAGGCCGTCACGCTCCGCCTGACGAATAAAGGTATACAGCTGCTGGCGGCACTGCTCAACGGGCTGACGCAGCAAAGTAAGGCTCGCCTGACGCGGATATTTGCCCGAGCGCAGCTTGTCGATAACCCCCTGTTGTACCCCTTCACGCTGGAAAGCCAACTGCTCCGCAAGGGGGATGACATCCAGAAAGCCGGTGGTCAGAAAGTTATCGAGCTGGGTGATATCCACGGGCTGGCGGGTACGCGAGGCGCGCGTTGGCTGCCAGTGGACCTCGGTACAGCGCTTGAGGGGCTGGACATCCTCCATCGCATCAAGAAAAAGCGATTTATCTTCTGGGTTCATGGCATCCTCCTGCTTAGCTGACAGGCTACTATACCTGCCCCCTCACCCTGGCTCAATGCGGCGTTACCCTGTCTGCACGGCCAAAAAACAACCAGTAAGAAAATAATAATAAATACAGTTATTTTAATTAATAATTAAAGCGCACTTAAGTTTATTTTTATTAATGATAAACTTTATGACTTAGGTAAAACTTTTAAAAACCAGGCGCTTTCTTATCTGTATTATTGTCAAAAAAATGATATATACAAAGGTATCTGCACTATGGAAACAATAAGCAGAGTCGCATGTGGAGCAATGCTGTGTGTACTGTGGGGTCTGTTGGATGTCGACAGGCTCCATTTTTTTAAGGTGAATGTGGTTAAGAAATAACCTGCCGGGCATGGCGCCTGAATTGTGTGATTAATGAATCGGTCAACGGCGTCTGTCGGGAATCTCTTCTTTGAATCAGGTAATAGGTGGCTTTTGGTAAAGGTTCTTTTACCGGGATCATGACCAGACGCTGTGCCAGCAGCGGGTCGCAGCCCAACTCCTGCGGCAAAATGCTGAGAAAATCACTGTGGGCCACCAGGCTAATACTTGATGAAAACGTTTCGCATACCACGCCAATATGCGGGATTTGTTGGCGATGAGAAAACATCTCTTCCAGCTGCTTATAATAACTGCCGCGCGGCGTTGGCATTGTCCAGTTGTATTTCAGTAACTCATTAATTGATTTAGCGCCAGTCGCCGGATGACCTTCACGACAAAATATCGCAAACGGTTTCTCAAACAATTTTTCAAACGTGAACTCATGATCATAAGGGCCCTGATAATAGGTATTTATGGTGAAATCGAGTTCGCCCTGGCGTAATTCATTAATCATCGACACTAATTGCCCTTCCATAATCCGCACCTTCACCTGCGGATGCTGCTGATGGAAGCGTTTGATAACCGCGGGCATTAACAAACGAGCAATACTGGCGCCCATGCCAATATTAATTTGCCCCGCCTGCTGGCCTTGTCGCTGACGAATATCATCCTGGGCGCTGCGTAACTCTTCGAGGATCAGGCTGGCATGCTGATAAAAACTCTCTCCGCACTCGGTGAGAGTCACCCCTTTACTGCGGCGGATGAACAGCTGCGCCGCGATGCCCTCCTCCAGCTCTTTAATCGATTTGGTCAGCGCCGGTTGCGACAGGTTCAGTACCCGGCTGGCTCCCCGAATGCTTCCCTGTTTTGCCACTTCCACGAACGCCCGCAGCTGGTGAAATTTTACCTGAAATGTCATGTCGACACCGATAACCGTTGTTTATCAGAGAAAAGAAACTGTCATCTACTGTAATGGAATTGATTGTGCGAGGGTAAGCCACGAACGGTTAAATCTGTGAAAAAACGGTTAGTGATAAGTAAAAACTATCACAGTGTGAAGCAGTTCACACATTCTTATGATAGAGGAAACGAAATGCAGAGACTGGCGCAGGACCTGAAGGCCCTCTTCCCCCAACTCACCGCGTGGCGACGCGATTTTCACCATTTTGCTGAATCCGGATGGGTCGAGTTCCGCACCGCGGCAAAGGTCGCAGAGATACTGGATCAGCTAGGCTATGACCTGGCGATGGGCCGGGATGTGGTCGATGCCGACACCCGGATGGGCCTGCCAGACGACGCCACCCTGGCAGAGGCCTTTGCCCGCGCGCGTCAGCAAGGCGCGCCTGAAAAATGGCTTAGCGCCTTTGAAGGCGGTTTTACCGGTATTGTCGCCACGCTGCAAACGGGCCGCCCCGGGCCGACGCTGGCGTTTCGCGTGGACATGGACGCGCTGGATCTTGATGAAGCCCGCGACAACGACCATCTTCCCTTCCGGGAAGGTTTTGCCTCCTGTAACGGCGGCATGATGCACGCCTGCGCCCACGATGGGCATACCACCATTGGTCTTGGACTGGCGCATCTGCTGATGCAGTACCGCGAGCAGCTCAACGGCACCATCAAACTGATCTTCCAGCCTGCCGAAGAGGGTACCCGCGGCGCACGGGCGATGGTGGCGGCAGGCGCGCTCGACGGCGTGGACTATTTCACCGCCATCCACATTGGCACCGGCGTGCCTGCGGGCACCGTCATCTGCGGCAGCGATAATTTTATGGCCACCACCAAATTCGACGTGCGCTTTACCGGCGTGGCGGCGCATGCGGGCGGCAAGCCTGAAGAGGGACGCAACGCCCTGCTGGCCGCTGCCCAGGCGGCGATCGGCCTGCACAGCATCGCCCCGCACAGCGAAGGTGCGTCGCGGGTTAACGTCGGCGTGATGCAGGCGGGCAGCGGCCGTAACGTCGTGCCCGCCAGCGCCCTGCTGAAAGTGGAGACCCGCGGCGAGAGCGAAGCGATTAACAACTACGTCTTTGCGCGCGCCAAAGCGGTGATTGACGGTGCGGCGGCGATGCATGGCGTCAGCAGCGAGTTGCGGCTGATGGGTGCAGCCACCTCCAGCACGCCGTCCCCGGCGTGGGTCAACTACTTACGCGAACAGGCGCAACAGGTGGCAGGCGTTGAGCAGGCCATCGATAAGGTGAAAGCCCCTGCCGGCTCGGAAGATGCCACCCTGATGATGGCGCGGGTCCAGCAAAACGGCGGGCTTGCCTCCTATATGGTATTTGGCACCACCCTCAGCGCCGGACATCACAACGAAAAATTCGATTTCGATGAGACGGTGATGTTGATTGCCATCGAAACCCTGGCGCGTACCGCGCTTAATTTCCCGTGGACGCGAGGTGTGTAATGTCGTCAATCTACCGTTTTGTTGAGGATGCCATCGACACCCGCGCGCAGCAGTTTACCGCCATTGCCGATGCGATCTGGGATCACCCGGAGACCCGCTTCGAAGAGTTCTGGTCTGCCGAACGGCTGGCCAGCGCCCTGGAAGAGACGGGCTTTACCCTGTCCCGCGAGGCAGGTGGCATACCGAACGCCTTTATTGCCAGCTACGGCGAGGGGAAACCGGTTATTGCCATTCTCGGTGAGTATGACGCCCTGGCAGGATTAAGCCAGCAGGCGCACTGCGCCACCCCGCAAAGCGATACCCCGGGAGCCAACGGCCACGGCTGCGGGCATAACCTGCTGGGCACCGCCGGGCTGGCAGCCGCGGTGGCGGTAAAAAGCTGGCTGGAGCAGCATGGCGGCAGCGGTAGCGTGCGCTTTTACGGCTGCCCCGGCGAAGAAGGCGGATCGGGAAAGACCTTTATGGTGCGCGAGGGGCTGTTCGACGATGTGGATGCCGCCGTTACCTGGCACCCCGAAGCGTTCGCCGGGATGTTTAACGTCAGCACCCTGGCCAACATCCAGGTGGCATGGCGTTTTCACGGCACCGCGGCCCATGCGGCGAACTCCCCGCATCTTGGCCGTAGCGCGCTGGATGCCGTCACCCTGATGACCACCGGCACCAATTTTCTCAATGAACATATTATTGAAAAAGCCCGGGTCCATTACGCCATCACCGATACCGGCGGCATCTCCCCGAACGTGGTGCAGGCCCAGGCGGAAGTCCTCTATCTGATCCGCGCCCCGGAGATGGCTGACGCGCAGCAGATCTATGAGCGTATCGAAAAGATTGCCCAGGGTGCGGCGCTGATGACCGAAACCACCGTGGAGCGACGCTTTGAAAAGGCCTGCTCCAGCTACCTGCCTAACCGCACCCTGGAGGCCGCCATGTACCGCGCCGTTCAGCATTACGGTACGCCAGAGTGGAGCGACGAGGAGCGCGGCTTCGCGGCGGAGATCAGCGCCACGCTGAGCGACAACGATCGGCAGAACAGCCTGAAAAATATCGCTGCCACCGGGGGTGAAGAGGGTAAGCAGTTTGCCCGCCGCCATCAGCAGACCCTGCTGATTGACGAGGTGGCCCCTTATGCCATCACCGATAATGTGCTTGCGGGCTCCACCGATGTGGGTGATGTGAGCTGGAAAATGCCGGTTGCCCAGTGCTTCAGCCCCTGCTTTACCGTGGGCACGCCGCTCCATACCTGGCAGCTGGTTGCCCAGGGCCGCACCTCCATCGCCCATAAAGGCATGCTCCAGGCGGGCAAAGTGATGGGCGCAACAGCCCTGGCGCTTCTTCAGGATCCGGCGCTGCTCGCCGCCTGCCGCGAGGAGTTTACTCAACAAATCACTGAAAAACCGTACGTTTGCCCGATTCCAGAAAACGTGACACCGTCACCTTTAAAATAATAAAACACAACAACACAACACTCCCGAGGAACGCCCATGAGTATGTCATCCATACCTTCGCATTCCCCATCCGGCAAGCTCTATGGTTGGGTTGAAAGGATCGGTAATAAAGTGCCCCATCCTTTCCTGCTTTTTATCTATTTGATTGTGATTCTGATGGTCGCTACCGCGATATTATCGGCCTTTGACGTCAGCGCCCGTAATCCGGCTGACGGCAGCATGGTGGCGGTAAAGAACCTGCTCAGCGTTGAAGGTCTGCACTGGTTTTTACCGAACGTGGTTAAAAACTTCAGCGGCTTCGCGCCGTTGGGGGCCATCCTGGCGCTAGTGCTGGGGGCGGGTCTGGCTGAACGTTCCGGCCTGCTGCCTGCGCTGATGGTCAAGATGGCCTCCCACGTCAGCGCGCGTTACGCCAGCTATATGGTGCTGTTTATTGCTTTCTTCAGCCATATCTCATCGGATGCCGCGCTGGTGATTATGCCCCCGATGGGAGCGCTGATCTTCCTTGCGGTGGGAAGGCATCCGGTGGCGGGTCTGCTGGCGGCCATCGCCGGGGTCGGCTGTGGCTTTACCGCCAATCTGCTGATCGTCACCACCGACGTGTTGCTTTCCGGTATCAGCACCGAAGCGGCAAAATCCATCGATGCTGCGATGCACGTCAGCGTGATCGACAACTGGTACTTTATGGCCAGCTCGGTGATTGTGCTGACCCTTGTCGGGGGGCTGATCACCGATAAGATCGTTGAGCCGCGTCTGGGCAAGTGGCAAGGCAACAGCGATGAAAAGCTGGATGCATTAACGCCAGAGCAGCGCCGGGGGCTGCGGGTGGCTGGGGTGGTGTCGCTGCTCTTTATCGCCGCCATTGCGCTGATGGTGGTGCCGGAGAGCGGTATCCTGCGCGATCCGGTGAAACATACCGTTCTGCCTTCGCCGTTTATCAAAGGCATCGTGCCGCTGATCATCCTCTTCTTCTTTGTCGTCTCACTGGCATACGGCATCGCCACGGGCAAGGTGCGTCGTCAGGGCGATCTGCCGCAGCTGATGATCGAGCCGATGAAGGAGATGGCCGGGTTTATCGTGATGGTGTTCCCGCTGGCGCAGTTTGTCGCCATGTTTAACTGGAGCAACATGGGCAAATTTATGGCGGTGGGGCTGACCGATATTCTGGAGAGTGCCGGGCTGAGCGGCGTGCCGGCGTTTGTGGGCCTGGCGCTGCTGTCGTCCCTGCTCTGCATGTTTATCGCCAGCGGCTCGGCCATCTGGTCGATCCTGGCCCCTATTTTCGTGCCGATGTTCATGCTGCTGGGTTTCCATCCGGCGTTTGCGCAGATCCTCTTTCGCGTGGCGGATTCATCGGTCATCCCGCTGGCGCCGGTCTCCCCCTTTGTGCCGCTGTTTTTAGGCTTCCTGCAGCGCTACAAGCCCGAGGCGAAACTGGGTACCTACTATTCGCTGGTGCTGCCGTATCCGCTTATCTTTTTAGGGGTATGGTTGCTGATGCTGGTGGCGTGGTATCTTGTCGGCCTGCCTATCGGGCCAGGGGTCTACCCGCGACTGAACTAAGGAATGTGCCAGATGCTGAGATTACTCGAAGACAAAATTGCTACGCCCCTTGGGCCGCTGTGGGCCATTGCCGATGAGCAATTCAACCTGCGCGCCGTTGAGTGGGAGGAGCACAGCAACCGGATGGTGGAGCTGCTGAATATCCACTACCGGGCGCAGGGCTACGAGCGCATCAGCGCCAGCAATCCGGGCGGGCTGAGCGAAAAGCTCACCGCCTGGTTCGAGGGCGATCTCAGCATTATCGATACCCTGCCAACCGCCACCGCGGGTACCCCTTTTCAGCGTGAGGTGTGGCAGGCGTTGCGTTCCATTCCCTGCGGCCAGGTGATGCACTACGGGCAGCTGGCAGCACAGCTTGGCCGCCCGGGTGCGGCGCGTGCCGTCGGGGCAGCTAACGGCTCCAATCCGGTCAGTATTGTGGTGCCCTGCCATCGCGTTATCGGACGTAACGGCACCCTCACCGGGTATGCTGGCGGGGTGCAGCGCAAAGAGTGGTTACTGCGTCATGAAGGCTATTTACTCCTGTAGTTCCAGGCTTTTAGTGCTTAATATTCCTTAAGTTAATTGAAATATCCGCAACCAAGTTGTGGAATTTCAAGAAGATGCTGACACATTCACGCTTCTTGACCTTATTGATGGTTTAGCAGGCTTACGCAGGGTCAAAAAAGATGTTAAAATTGACAAATATCAATTAAGGCTTGAGCATACCTATGATCCCGGAAAAGCGAATTATTCGACGCATTCAGTCTGGCGGTTGTGCTATCCATTGTCAGGACTGCAGCATCAGCCAGCTCTGTATCCCGTTTACCCTGAATGAGCACGAGCTTGATCAGCTTGATAATATTATCGAGCGTAAAAAGCCGATTCAGAAAGGGCAGACGCTGTTTAAAGCGGGAGACGAACTGAAGTCGCTGTACGCTATCCGCTCTGGCACTATTAAAAGCTATACCATCACCGAACAGGGCGACGAGCAAATCACCGGCTTCCACCTGGCGGGCGACCTGGTCGGCTTTGACGCCATCGGCACCGGTAACCACCCGAGCTTCGCCCAGGCGCTGGAAACCTCAATGGTTTGCGAAATCCCGTTTGAAACACTGGACGATCTGTCAGGCAAAATGCCTAACCTGCGCCAGCAGATGATGCGTCTGATGAGCGGTGAGATCAAAGGCGATCAGGATATGATTCTGCTGCTTTCCAAAAAGAATGCAGAAGAACGCCTGGCCGCGTTTATCTACAACCTCTCCCGTCGTTTCGCCGAGCGCGGCTTCTCTCCTCGTGAGTTCCGTCTGACCATGACCCGTGGCGATATCGGTAACTACCTGGGCCTGACCGTTGAGACCATCAGCCGTCTGCTGGGGCGTTTCCAGAAAAGCGGTATGCTGGCGGTAAAAGGGAAATACATCACCATTGAGAATGGTGAAGCGCTGGCAGTGCTGGCGGGCCACTCGCGTAACGTCGCATAAATTCATCTGACTTCTGTTTGCCAGATCGGTAATTTTACTGATTTATTGATCTGGCAAAACTTCCCCTCTGTTTCATTTCAGATATATAGGTTACTCTTTTACTTATAGACTGTGGTGACAGTAGTAAGGAGACCTGTATGGCAAAGTATCAAAACATGCTGGTGGCCATCGATCCTAATCAGGACGATCAACCGGCGTTACGACGAGCTGTCTATTTACATCAACGGATTGGTGGCAGAATCAAAGCGTTTCTGCCGATATATGACTTTTCTTACGAAATGACCACCCTTCTGTCGCCTGACGAACGCACCGCCATGCGTCAGGGCGTGATCAGCCAGCGTACGGCCTGGATCCGCGAACAGGCAAAATTCTATCTTGATGCCGGTGTACCCATTGAGATTAAGGTGGTGTGGCATAACCGTCCGTTTGAAGCCATCATCCAGGAAGTGGTGAGCGGCGAACACGATCTGCTCCTGAAAATGGCCCATCAGCACGACAAGCTCGAGGCGGTGATTTTCACGCCGACCGACTGGCACCTGCTGCGCAAATGCCCGTGCCCGGTGTGGATGGTTAAAGACCAGCCGTGGCCGGAAGGCGGTAAAGCGGTGGTGGCGGTCAATCTCGCCAGCGAAGAGAACTACCACAACGCCCTCAACGAGAAGCTGATCAAAGAGACGCTCTATCTCGCCGAGAAGGTCAACCATACCGAAGTCCACCTTGTGGGTGCCTATCCGGTTACGCCCATCAACATAGCCATTGAACTCCCGGAATTTGACCCGACCGTTTATAACGACGCCATCCGCGGCCAGCATCTGCTGGCGATGAAATCCCTGCGGCAAAAATTTGGTATCGATGAAAAACTGACCCATGTCGAAAAAGGGCTGCCAGAAGAGGTGATCCCCGATCTGTCCGAGCATCTGCAGGCCGGTATCGTGGTGTTAGGCACTATTGGCCGCACCGGTATTTCAGCCGCCTTCCTCGGCAACACCGCCGAACAGGTGATCGACCATCTGCGCTGTGATCTGCTGGTCATCAAGCCCGATCAGTATCAAACCCCGGTTGAGCTCGACGACGACGAAGACGACTAAACATAAAAAAGCCCGCCAATTGGCGGGCTTTTTTTCTAGCTCTCGGTGACAGGCTGTGTCGAAGGCTGTGCCCTCTCGCCCTCTTTCATCCACGGTGCATGCAGCACCATGCTTGGCAGAGCCAGTTTTACCCCTTCATCATTCAGGCTCTCCAGGATACGGATATTGATCTCCTGCTGGATATCCATGTATTTGTTGTAATCCGCGGTGTTGACGATATGCACCACCTCAAAGGTGAGACGGTCTTTGTCAAAACCGAGCAGATGGGCACGGTCAAAACGCGTTTCGCCGATATCGGTGATGATTTTTTTCACGTTATCGCCAATGATGCGCAGCTTCTCAGGCGGCGTGTCGCTGGCAACGCCGAAGGTAAAGACGATTCGGCGCGTCTGCATACGCTTATAGTTGTGCAGCGTTTGCTGAAGCAGGATCGCATTACCGCAGACAATCTGCTCCCCGCTCAGGCTGCGAATACGCGTCGTTTTAAGACCGATATGCTCCACCGTCCCGGCCACGTCGTTAAACACCACGAAATCGCCAATTTCGAAGGGTTTATCGAACCCAATTGAGAGCGAAGCGAAGACGTCGCTCAGGATGGTTTGCACCGCCAGGGCAATGGCGATACCCCCGACCCCCAGGCTGGCAACCAGCGCCGTGATGTTGACGCCGGCGTTGGCAAGAATAGAGAGCAGCATCACTGACCAGACAATCGCCCGCAGGATCAGGCCGGTGATCACCAGAGTCACCGGGTTTTTATGGTTTCCCGGTGCCAGCATGACGTGCCGCAGCCAGGAGACCACCCCCTGATCCATCCACAGCGCCACCTGAATCGCCAGCACCAGGAACCAGGCGTGGCTAAGGGTGCCGGAGAGGCGGTCAGGAAGTTCCACGAAGCGCAGGCTGATAAGAAAAGCGACCACAAAGAGCATGACCCGGCTGGTTCTGTTCAGCATCTCGGTGAGGATCAGCTGCATCCGGCGTGTGGTGGGATGTTTATCGCCCCAGTTGGTGATCCCCTTGTGTACAAAGGTGATGATGCGCTTTAACAGCCAGTAAACCAGAAGCGTCACCACCACCACGGTACCGAAGCCAATCCAGAACGTGGGGGTCATCATGAGCGCCAGAAAATCGAAGTGGGACAAAAACCGCATTATCTCTCCTCCCTTTACACAAAGTTAAAAGTATAGACAGATGGAATACGTTGGCGGCAGAAATAAGAAAACCGCCCTGTTGGGCGGTTTATTCACTGTGGATAAGAGAGGCTTAGAGCGCTTTTAAGATCGCATCCACGCTGGCTTTGGCATCGCCAAACAGCATGTGGGTGTTCTCTTTAAAGAACAGCGGGTTCTGTACACCAGCGTAACCGGTGTTCATGGAGCGCTTGAAGACGATAACATTCTGCGCCTTCCACACTTCCAGAACCGGCATACCGGCGATCGGGCTCTTCGGATCGTCCTGTGCCGCCGGATTGACGGTATCGTTGGCGCCGATAACCAACACGGTATCGGTGTCGGAGAAGTCGTCGTTGATCTCATCCATCTCCAGCACGATATCGTAAGGCACTTTCGCCTCTGCCAGCAGCACGTTCATGTGGCCCGGCAGACGCCCGGCAACCGGGTGAATACCGAAGCGCACCTTAATGCCGCGAGCACGCAGACGTTCGGTGATTTCCGCAACCGGATACTGCGCCTGCGCCACCGCCATGCCGTAGCCTGGGGTGATGATGACCGTATGCGAGTTTTTCAGCATGTCGGCAGTCTCTTCGGCGCTGATTTCACGATGCTCACCCACCTCTTCGTCACCGCCGGAGGTCTGTCCGTCGGTACCAAAGCCCCCGGCGATCACGCTGATGAACGAGCGGTTCATCGCCTTACACATGATGTAGGAGAGGATCGCACCGCTTGAACCCACCAACGCGCCGGTGACGATCAGCAGGTCGTTGCTCAGCATAAAGCCCGCCGCCGCCGCCGCCCAACCGGAGTAGGAGTTCAGCATGGAAACCACCACCGGCATATCGGCCCCCCCGATAGAGGCCACCAGGTGCCAGCCAAATGCCAGCGCGATGATGGTCATCACCAGCAGCGCCAGTACCTGCAAGCCCACGCTGTCGGTGCGCACGAAGACCACCATCAGCAGAAACGACACCACCAGCGCGGCGAGGTTCAGCTTATGACGGTTTGGCAGCATCAGCGGTTTAGAGGAGATCTTGCCGCGCAGCTTACCGAACGCCACGATAGAACCGGTAAAGGTCACCGCCCCGATGAAGATGCCAAGGAACACTTCGGTCAGGTGGATATTAACCAGAATCGGCTCCATACCCGGTTCGTGATAGAGGTAGCTGTTAAAGCCAACCAGCACCGCGGCCAGACCGACGAAACTGTGCAGGATCGCCACCAGTTCCGGCATCTCGGTCATTTCAACGCGTTTGGCAAGACGAATACCAATCGCACCACCGATGATCATCGCCACCAGGATCCACGCGACGTTGCCGGTGTCCGGTCCGAAAATCGTGGCAATCAGCGCAATCGCCATCCCGGCGATACCAAAGTTGTTGCCCTGCTGCGACGTTTCATGTTTTGAAAGCCCCGCGAGGCTGAAAATAAACAGGACCGCGGCAACAATGTATGCAGCGGTAACTAATCCTCCAGACATAGGTTACCCCTTATCCCTTACGAAACATTTTCAGCATGCGCTGAGTCACGGTGAAACCACCGAAAATATTGATACTGGCGATCAGTACCGCGATAAAGCTCAGGAAACTGACCCAGCCGCCGTGACCAATCTGCAATAATGCTCCGACCACGATGATCCCGGAGATGGCGTTGGTAACCGACATCAGCGGCGTATGCAGCGCATGGGAAACGTTCCACACCACGTAGTAACCTACCACGCAGGAGAGCGCAAAGACGGTGAAATGGCCGAGGAACTCTTTCGGCGCAACGTCTGCCAGCCAGCCAAAGAGGATAATGGCCAGCGCCATCAAGGCGTACTTACGCCACGGCGAAGCAGGTTTTTCAGGCTCTTTCGGGGCTGGAGCAGCCTTGGCGGCGGCCTGCGGCTGCGCGGAAACCTGAATCGGCGGTGCCGGCCAGGTGATCTCACCCTCGCGGACCACGGTGACGCCACGCACGACGACGTCCTCGAAATCAACGGTGATCGTGCCGTCTTTCTCTTTGCAGAGCAGCTTCAGCAGGTTCACCAGGTTGGTGCCGTAGAGCTGGGAGGACTGGGTTGGCAGACGGCCCGGCAGATCGGTATAGCCGATCACCTTCACGCCGTTAGCGGTGGTGGTGACCACACCCGGAACGGTGTATTCGCAGTTGCCGCCGTTTTGCGCGGCCAGATCGACGATCACGCTACCGGCCTTCATGGAGTCGACCATTTCGCGGGTGATCAGTTTCGGTGCCGGTTTGCCCGGAATGAGCGCAGTGGTGACAATGATGTCCACCTCTTTCGCCTGGGCAGCGAACAGCGCCATCTCGGCTTTAATAAAGGCTTCGGACATCACTTTGGCGTAGCCGTCGCCGCTGCCCGCCTCTTCTTTGAAGTCCAGTTCCAGGAACTCGGCGCCCATACTCTGCACCTGTTCTTTTACTTCCGGACGGGTATCAAAAGCACGAACGATTGCGCCGAGGCTGTTCGCCGCACCAATGGCGGCCAGACCGGCAACGCCTGCGCCAATCACCATAACTTTCGCGGGTGGGACTTTACCCGCAGCGGTGATCTGGCCGGTAAAGAAGCGACCAAACTCATGCGCCGCCTCGACGATGGCGCGGTAGCCGGCGATGTTCGCCATTGAGCTCAGGGCATCCAGCGACTGCGCACGCGAGATACGCGGCACAGAGTCCATCGCCATGACGGTGACGCCGCGCGCCGCCAGCTTCTCCATCAGCTCCGGATTCTGGGCTGGCCAGACGAAGCTCACCAGCGTGGTGCCCGGATTGAGCAGCGCAATTTCATCCTCTTCTGGTGCATTGACCTTCAGAATGACGTCCGAATGCCAGACGTTTGCGCCGTCTACAATCTCTGCGCCCGCCTGAACAAACGCCTCGTCATCGAAACTTGCCAGCTTGCCTGCGCCGCTTTCAACCGCGACGGTAAAACCCAGTTTCAGCAGCTGTTCCACCGTTTTTGGTGTCGCTGCTACACGGGTTTCATTGGCAAACCGTTCTCTTGGTACCCCAATACGCATAGTAATCCCTTCCATCGGTTTTTGATGATGGTTTGTCGAATATTCATCACGGATATATAACGACGGTAACAGGCGTTAACCTGCTACTCACGCATATCCGCAGAAAATAAAACAGTAACAAACTTTCTATAACCTACTGAAAATACCGCCTGTGATCCACAGCAAGAAAACACTTTTTATGTCTTTAACTGTCAAAAATAAGTGATCTGCATCTCTGACAGGCATATCTGCCTTTATTTCTTCGTCAGGGCCGATGTTTAGCTCAGTCGAAGCGGTAAAAACACGATATAGCGCCAGCCAGAAACAACTTATTAACATTAAATCAACTTGTGAAAGTTATATGCTTTATTAGTTTTAGTGGTCAAACGGGTATTTTTTCAACATATCTCTAAAGGTTATGGAAATTGATCGTCACCTTGCCGGGTACCGCAAAAAATGGCGCAGACAGCAGAGGGTGTTAAATGCAATAATCGTCAACGTTTTCAAATTAACAACTACACCAGTACCTGGTTTGCGTAAGGCGAAGGATTATTTTTATGAAGCTTAAGAACACTCTCCTGGCGTCCGCACTCCTTGCTGCGAGCGCTCTGTCTGCCAATGCCGCGACAGAGTTAACGCCGGAGCAAGCGGCTGCAACGAAACCTTACGATCACGTTACGATCGTAGGTCGTTTTAACGCAATTGGCGATGCAGTTAATGCCGCCTCCAAACGTGCCGATAAAGAGGGCGCCGCCGCATTCTACGTCGTGGATAACTCCGAATACGGCAGCAGCGGCAACCAGCGCGTCACCGTTGCGCTCTATAAAGCCGATGCCCCGAAAGCGGAAGAGGTGAAAAACCGTGTCATTAACGGTGTGATGGAACTGCCTAAAGATCAGGCCGTTCTGCTTGAGCCGTATGATACCGTCACCATTCAGGGCTTCTACCGCAGCCAGCCGGAAGTGAACGACGCCATCACCAAAGCCGCTAAAGCGAAAGGGGCTGACGCCTACTACATCGTTCGCCAGATCGATGCTAACCAGGGCGGTAACCAGCGCATCACTGCTTACATCTATAAAAAAGACGCGAAAAAACGTGTCCTGCAGAGTCCGGATGCTATCCCGGCTGACTCTGATGCCGGTCGCGCAGCCATTGCCAAAGGCGGCGAAGAAGCGAAGAAAGTGGAAATCCCGGGCGTGGCAACCAGCGCTGCACCAGGCGCCAGCGTTGCTGGTGTGGGTCGTTTCTTTGAAACCCAAACCACCAAAGGCGGTCGTTACAGCGTTACGCTCAACGACGGCACCAAAATTGAAGAGCTGAACAACGCCACTGCCGCGCAGATGATTCCGTTCGACAGCATCAAATTCACCGGTAACTACGGCAACATGACCGAAATTTCTTACCAGGTGGCGAAGCGTGCGGCGAAGAAAGGGGCCAAGTATTACCACATCACCCGCCAGTGGCAGGAGCGCGGTAATAACATGACCATCAGCGCTGACCTGTACAAATAAGTAACCTGTTTCACTCAGGCGGCGTTATGCCGCCTTTTTTTTCGCTTTACCGCCACAATTCGGCTCTTCCTCATTGCATGCGTTCGTAACACTCCGTAAAATCCCGCGCCTTAGCGTTATTCACCATTTTTATGCGCTTCGACGAAATAATTATTCTGGAACCGACCCCCTTTTTAAACAGGATGCCAATGGAAAAGAAACTTGGCCTGAGCGCTTTGACTGCGCTTGTTTTAAGCTCCATGCTCGGTGCGGGTGTATTCAGTCTGCCGCAGAATATGGCGGCCGTCGCCAGCCCGTCTGCGCTGCTTATCGGCTGGGGGATCACCGGCATCGGGATCCTGCTGCTGGCCTTCGCCATGCTGCTGCTGACCCGCATTCGTCCCGACCTCGACGGCGGTATTTTTACCTACGCCCGTGAAGGCTTTGGTGAGCTGGTGGGTTTCTGTTCCGCCTGGGGCTACTGGCTGTGCGCGGTGATCGCCAACGTCTCTTATCTGGTGATCGTCTTCTCTGCGCTGAGTTTCTTTACCGACTCCCCTGAACTTCGGCTCTTTGGCGATGGCAATACCTGGCAATCCATTGTCGGCTCCTCGGTGCTGCTGTGGCTCGTGCATTTCCTGGTACTGCGCGGCGTCCAGACCGCGGCCAGTATCAACCTGGTCGCAACGCTTGCGAAGCTGGTACCGCTGGGGCTCTTTATCGTGCTGGCGTTTATTGCGTTTCGTCTCGATCTCTTCAGCATGGACTTTTCCGGCGTGGCGCTGGGTGTCCCGGTCTGGGAGCAGGTGAAAAACACCATGCTGATCACCCTGTGGGTCTTTATCGGGGTGGAAGGCGCGGTGGTTGTCTCGGCCAGGGCGCGCAATAAGCACGATGTTGGCCGCGCCACGCTGCTGGCCGTACTGGCCGCATTAGGGGTCTATCTGCTGGTCACCCTGCTCTCGCTGGGCGTGGTGGCGCGTCCGGAGCTGGCGGAGATGCGTAACCCCTCGATGGCGGGCCTGATGGTGAAAATGATGGGTTCCTGGGGCGAGGTAGTGATTGCCGCCGGTCTGATCGTCTCCGTATGCGGCGCCTATCTGAGCTGGACCATTATGGCGGCAGAAGTGCCGTTCCTGGCCGCAACCCATAAAGCCTTCCCGCGTCTGTTTGCGCAGCAGAACAAAAACAATGCGCCGTCCGCGTCGCTATGGTTGACCAACATCAGCGTGCAGATCTGTCTGGTGCTGATCTGGCTCACAGGTTCAGACTATAACACGTTGTTAACCATCGCCTCCGAGATGATTCTGGTACCCTATTTCCTGGTGGGCGCATATTTGTTAAAAATAGCTACCCGACCGATGCATACCGTCGTGGGGATGGGCGCCTGTATTTACGGCTTATGGCTGCTGTATGCCTCCGGACCGATGCATCTGCTGCTCTCCGTCGTGCTCTATGCGCCGGGACTGCTGGTGTTTATTTATGCCCGTCGCACGCACCAGCTCCAGCACGCGCTGAAGCGCCGTGAAATCGTGCTGATTGGCTTATTACTGGTTGCCGCATTACCGGCAACGTGGATGTTGATGGGATAAGCAACCGCGTCCCATCGTCGAACGGATAAGGAGAACACGATGGGACAGGCAAAACCGCTCCCGATCCTGATTACTGGCGGAGGTCGTCGTATCGGCCTCGCGCTTGCCCACCATTTCTTGAATCTTCACCAGCCTGTCATTGTCAGCTATCGCACAAAATACCCGGCGATCGAGACCCTGTGCGAGGCGGGTGCAACCTGTATTCAGGCGGATTTTTCCTCTGACGAGGGCATTCTGGCCTTTGCCGACCAGGTAAAAGCGGAAACCACCGGGTTACGCGCCATTATCCATAATGCCAGCGCATGGATGGCGGAATCCCCGGAGCACTCGCTCAGCGACACGCTCTCCTGCATGTTGCAGATCCACGTCCATGCCCCTTACCTGCTCAACCACGCTCTACAAGGGCTGTTGCGCGGCCACGGCCATGCCGCCAGCGACATCATCCACTTTACCGACTACGTGGTTGAGCGCGGCAGCGATAAACACATTGCTTACGCCGCCAGCAAAGCCGCGCTGGATAACATGACCCGCTCGTTTGCCCGCAAGCTGGCCCCGGAGGTGAAAGTCAACGCCATCGCCCCGTCGCTGATTATGTTTAATGAACATGACGATGCCGACTATCGTCAGAAGGCGCTGAATAAGTCCCTGATGAAAATCGCCCCGGGAGAAAAAGAGGTGATTGATTTAATCGACTATATTCTGACCAGCTGCTACGTCACGGGCCGATCCTTTGGCGTGGATGGCGGGCGTCCTTTACGTTAGTGAAAGCGGCTCCAGCAGAAAATTAACACCCAGGCGCTGAGGCTCCAGCAGAGTACCGCCCCGCCCAGCGCCAGCGGCAAACGCATCATGCCGGTGAAGTACCAGAGCGAAAGCAGATAGAGAAAATAGGGAATAATCGACCACATGCCAAACACGATGGTCGCCCGCAGCGCCTCAATACCCCGCTCCGAGGCGACGATATAGTGGGCAATGAGGGCAAAGGTGGGAAACAGCGGAATCAACCCGGCAATGTAATAATTTTTGCTTTTCGCCAGTACCCCAATCAGTAACACCACCAGCGCACCTAACGCCGCTTTTATTACCAGCCCCATCCATTCCCCCTTAACAAGACAATAACAATGTCGGGCAGCATAACGGAACGGCAACATTTTGCGAATGATTAATGGAAGGTTAAGGTTGCGCGGTGTATGTTGGCGTTTTCCGCAGACACAGCCTTGCTATGAACAAGATCGTATACGTTGAGGATGAACCTGAAGTCGGTCAGTTGATCGCCGCTTATCTGGGTAAACATGATATTGAGGTCATCGTCGAACCGCGCGGCGACCGCGCAGAAGAGGTGGTGGCGCGGGAAAAACCCGATCTGGTGCTGCTGGATATTATGCTACCGGGTAAAGATGGCATGACCCTGTGCCGGGATCTGCGCGCCCGCTGGAACGGGCCGATTGTGCTGCTTACTTCCCTCGACAGCGACATGAACCACATATTGTCCCTGGAGATGGGGGCAAACGACTACATCCTCAAAACCACCCCACCGGCTGTACTCCTGGCGCGCGTGCGTCTGCATCTGCGCCAGCACGTTGCCGCCTCCAGCGACACCCCGGCCCCGCAGCTCACCCCGCACAAGGCGCTGCGTTTTGGCACACTCTCCATCGATCCGGTCAATCGCCAGGTGTTGCTTTCCGGCGAGCAGGTGGCGCTGTCGACGGCCGATTTCGACCTGCTGTGGGAGCTGGCAACCCATGCCGGACAGATTATGGATCGGGACGCGCTGCTGAAAAACCTGCGCGGCGTCAGCTACGATGGCCTGGACCGCAGCGTGGACGTGGCCATCTCCCGCCTGCGCAAGAAGCTGCTGGATAACGCTACCGAGCCGTTCCGCATTAAAACCGTGCGTAACAAAGGCTACCTTTTCGCGCCCCACGCCTGGGACGTATAACAGGGGCGACAGCCGCCCATTTTTACCCCTGATGATTAACCTTTTGCGCCCGCCTGCATAATATGTATTATGTTATAACATAACATTTATGAGGGTGAGAACGTGTTTAATCAAAACAGGGCGCTGGCTTTTGTCCTAACTTTATTCGTGCAGCCAGTAGTCGCCGCCACGGTTTATCCGCTGACGGTAGAGAACTGCGGCATTAAGGAGACCTTTACTCAGGCCCCGCAGCGGGTAGTGACGGTGGGGCAACACGAGACGGAATTGCTCCTGGCGCTGGGGCTCGAAAAGAAGATCGGCGCGACCTCGGTCTGGTTTGGCCCTCTGCCCGATGCGCTGGCAAAACAGGGTAACGGGCTGAAAAAGCTGGCGGATAACGCCCCCTCCTTTGAAGCGGTCACCGCGGAGCGTCCTGATCTGGTGCTGGCCCAGTATCACTGGCATATCGGGCCGCAGGGGGAAACGGGCACCCGGGAACAGTTCGCCACACTGGGCATCCCGACCTGGATCTCCCCTGCCGACTGCATCGGCAAAAGCGTCACCGACAGCTCGAACGGCGACGGGGCGCGGAGCACACCGTTTTCCATCGCCGAAATCGAACGCGAAATCGATGAACTGGCGACCATTTTCGACGTCCAGCCGCAGGGTAATGCGCTTAACGAGGCGCTGAAACAGCGTATTCAGCAGGCGCAGGCCCGTGCTGCCGCGAAACAGACTTGTCCCCTGAAAGTGGTGTTCTGGTTCTCCAGCAGCCGTCTGAAAGGCGATCCCTGGGTGGCTGGCGATTACGGCGCGCCGGGGTGGATAAGCCACACGCTTGGGCTGAAAAACATCATTGATTCCCATGACGAATGGCCTGCCGTGACCTGGGAGCATATCGCCCAGGCGCAGCCTGACGTGATCGTCATCGCTGAGATGTCCCGCCGTCTCTACCCTGCGGATGATGTGGCGGTTAAAAAGGGCTTTTTAAACGACGATCCGGTGACCCGAAACATCCCCGCCGTGAAAAAGGGGCAGATCGTGGTGGTGCCCGCAATGTCACTTAACCCCTCCCTGCGTAATGTCGATGCCGTTGAGGCGATCGGCGAAAAACTGGCAACGTTCCAGGCTGAACAATGAGTATCATGATTCTCCGCGCCCCCTTTAGCCTGCCGCGCTGGCGGCAGCATAGCCTGATGGCCGTCGGGATAGTGACGCTGCCGTTGATGCTGGTTTTCGCTGCCACCGTCGGAGATATGCCTGTGTCGTATGCGAACGCAGGTAAAGCCATTCTCAACGGTCTGGGGCTTGGTAGCTATCTGCTGCCCCAGGTTGAGGAGGGCATTGTCTGGCAGTACCGCATGAGCCGGGCCCTGATGGCCGCCTGCAGCGGAGGGGGTCTGGCGCTTTGCGGCCTGGTAATGCAGGCCATCCTGCGAAACCCGCTGGCGGAGCCCTATCTGCTGGGGATCTCCTCCGGTGCGTCGCTGGGGGCCGTCTGTGTGATGTTGCTGGGTATTGGCGGCAGCTCGCTGGGCATCAGCGGCGGCGCCTTTATCGGCGCCTGCTGCGCGTTCGGGCTTATCATGCTCATCACCCACGGCATGACCGACAGCCCGCCACGGATATTGCTGGCGGGCATCGCCGGGACGCAGCTCTTTAACGCCCTGACCGCCTACATTGTCAGCACCTCCGCCAATGCCGAGCAGTCGCGCAGCGTGATGTTCTGGCTGCTGGGCAGCCTGAGCGGGGTTCGCTGGCCGGATGCTATCCTGGCTCTGGTGGTCGTGCTGGCCGGATTTATGGTGATCTTCGCCTTTTCACGAGCGCTGGATACCTTCACCTTTGGCGATGAAGTCTCCACTACCCTCGGCGTGCCGGTCACCCTGGTGCGCATTATCCTGCTGCTCACCTGCGCGCTGGTGACGGCGGTAATGGTCAGTATCATTGGCGCGGTGGGATTTGTCGGGCTGGTGATCCCGCACGTTACCCGGATGCTGTGCGGCCCCGGGCATCGCCGCTCAATTCCCCTGACCTTCCTGATCGGGAGTCATTTCATGATCCTCGCCGATGTGGTTTCCCGCACGCTTATCACCCATCAGGTCCTGCCCATTGGCGTGGTCACCGCGTTAGTCGGCGCGCCTGCCTTTGTGGTTCTGCTCTATCGCAGCCGGGAGAAAAACGTATGACCCTTTCATTAAGCGGATTGCAGGTCACCTTCCAGTCCCGCCAGGTGCTGAACAACATCAATCTGCACCTGGAGGCGGGTGAAATTGTCGGTCTGTTAGGCCCGAACGGCTCGGGAAAATCGACGCTGCTGCGCTGTCTGGCCGGGTTACTCCCCCGTCATGCGCACCATATTCAGCTGAACGGCACCCCGCTCAATAAAATCTCCGTGAGAGATCGGGCCAAACAGCTGGCCTTTGTTCCCCAGCATGCCGGAGTGGATGGCGATCTCTGCGTGGAGCAGATTGTCCGGCTGGGGCGCACGCCGCACCGCAGGGGGCTTTTTGGCTGGAGTGAAAAGGACGACCAGGCGGTTGAGCACGCTATCCGCCTGATGAAACTTGCCGGGCTGCGTCACCGGCTGTGGCGGCAGCTTTCCGGCGGAGAGAGACAGCGCTGCCAGATCGCCCGCGCCCTGGCCCAGCAGCCACGGCTGCTGATCCTCGATGAGCCGACCAACCATCTGGATATTGAGTATCAGCTGGAGCTGATGACACTGATTACGCAGCTGCCTATTACGGTGGTGGTGGCCCTGCACGATTTGAATCTCGCCGCCAACTACTGCCACCGGCTGGTACTGCTGAAATCCGGCAGCGTGATAGCCAGCGGTCCGCCTGATGCGGTGCTGACCCCTGCTCTGATAGAAGACGCCTGGCATGTGCAAGCGGACGTCATGAAACAAGGCAAAACCTTCAACATTCGCTATGCCATGCGGGAGCCCATTGCGTAAAGTAGGCGATGCCCGCTCTTAGCGAGTCAATCTTACGTTCGGGCAGCCTCTTTAACGCGTTGTAGCTGGGTGATATTTCATGAAAAAACTGTTCGTGCAGTTTTACCTTCTGTTGTTCGTCTGCTTCCTGGTGATGACCATGCTGGTTGGGCTGGTCTATAAGTTCACCGCCGAGCGGGCAGGCAGACAGTCGCTGGATGATTTGATGAAAAGCTCGCTCTATCTGATGCGCAGTGAACTGCGTGAGATCCCCCCTCACGACTGGGCGCGCACCATTAAAGAGCTGGATCTGAACCTGTCATTCAAACTGCGCATCGAGCCACTGAAGAAATACACCCTGGATGCCCCGACCATGCAGCGGCTTCGCGAAGGCGATATCGTGGCGCTGGACGATCAGTACACCTTTATTCAGCGTATTCCGCGCAGCCATTACGTCCTGGCGGTCGGCCCGGTGCCGTATCTCTACTTCCTGCATCAGATGCGCCTGCTGGATATCGCCCTGCTGGCCTTTATCGCCATTTCGCTCGCCTTCCCGGTGTTTATCTGGATGCGCCCCCACTGGCAGGACATGCTGCGCCTCGAGGCCGCCGCCCAGCGTTTCGGCGACGGGCATCTGACCGAGCGGATCCACTTCGACAGCGGCTCCAGCTTTGAGCGGCTGGGGGTGGCCTTTAACCAGATGGCTGACAATATCAACGCCCTCATCGCCAGCAAAAAACAGCTGATCGACGGTATCGCCCACGAGCTACGCACCCCCCTGGTACGGTTGCGCTACCGGCTGGAGATGAGTGAAAACCTGACTGCGTCGGAGTCACAGGCGCTGAATCGCGATATCAGCCAGCTCGAGGCGCTGATTGAGGAGCTGCTGACCTATGCCCGCCTCGACCGACCGCAGAACGAACTTAAGCTCACCACCCCGGATCTGCCTGCATGGCTGCGCAGCTACGTGGAGGATGTGCAGAGCGTCAACCCGCAGCGCACGTTGCTGATCAGCAGCGTGGACGGCGATTACGGCGCGCTGGATATGCGTTTGATGGAGCGGGTGCTGGATAACCTGGTCAACAACGCCCTGCGCTACAGCGATAACCAGCTGCGGATCGCATTGACCCTAAACGGCAGCCGCGCCAGTTTGTCGGTGGAAGATGATGGCCCGGGCATTGCGCCAGAGGCCCGCCAGCGAGTGTTTGAGCCTTTTGTCCGACTCGACCGGAGCCGGGACCGCGCCACCGGCGGCTGCGGCCTGGGGCTGGCGATCGTCCACTCTATCGCCCAGGCGCTGGGGGGGGACGTCAGCTGCGAAGCCAGCGACCTCGGCGGCGCCCGTTTATGCTTCAACTGGCCCGTCTGGCATCATATCGCCCTGCCCATCCCTGACTGACCTAAACCGCACGCTGGCCTGACCCGGCGTGCTGTGCTATACATATAGTATGTTGTAACTAATGTGGTGTGCTATGGCAACTTACGATCTTATCGAACGCTTAAACTCAACCTTTCGCCAGATGGAGCACGAGCTGGCGCAGTTAACCCCCGAACTCCAGGCCTGTCGCCTGCTGGCCGGGCGCGTCTTCTCCCTGCCGGACGTCGCCAAAGGCGCCGAACACGATCCGCTCAACGCCATTACGGTGAAGCAGCACCTCGGCCAGGAGGCGCTGACGATGGCGCTGCAACACTATCGTCACCTCTTTATCCAGCAGCAATCCGAGAATCGCAGCAGCAAGGCCGCCGTGCGCCTGCCGGGGGTGATCTGCCTGCAGAGCGACGCCGCGCACCGGGAACAAATCACCGCCCGCATTGCGACTATTAATGCCTTAAAGGCGGAATTTGAAAAAATCGTCACCGAGGAGTCAGGTCTGGCCCCCGCCGCCCGTTTTGAGTGGGTGCATCACCAACTGCCGGGTTTGATCACCCTCAACGCCTATCGCACGTTAACGGTGATTAACCATCCCGCCACCCTGCGCTTCGGCTGGGCCAATAAGCACATCATCAAAAATTTCACCCGGGATGAGGTGCTGGCGATGCTGGAGAAAAGCCTCAAGTCGCCGCGCGCCGTAGCGCCCTGGTCACGGGATCAGTGGGTGGAGCGGCTGGAGGCAGAATATACGGCCATTCACTCTCTGCCTGCAGAGGCGCGGCTGAAGATCAAGCGGCCGGTAAAAGTGCAGCCAATCGCCCGCGTCTGGTATGCCGGGCAGCAAAAGCAGGTGCAATACGCCTGCCCGACGCCGCTGATCGCCCTTTACGATGCCGATCAGGGGGCGGTGATACCCGATATTGGTGAGCTGCTCAATTACGATGCGGATAACGTTCAGCACCGTTATAAGCCGCAGGCACAGCCGCTGCGCTTGATTATCCCGCGGCTGCACCTCTACGTGGCGGAGTAACTATTTCAGGCTGCCGACCATCTCTTCCGGGCGGACCCAGCTGTCGAACTCGGCCTCGGTGAGATACCCCAGCGCCAGGGCGGAGGCTTTCAGGGTCAGCCCCTCCTTGTGCGCTTTTTTGGCGATTTCCGCCGCCTTGTCATAGCCGATATGGGTATTGAGCGCCGTCACCAGCATTAACGACTCGTTGAGCAGCTGGCTGATGCGCTCGCGATTCGGCTCAATGCCTACCGCGCAGTGCTCGTTAAAGCTCTCCATCCCGTCCGCCAGCAGACGCACCGACTGGAGGAAGTTATGGATCACCATCGGACGGTAGACGTTCAGCTCAAAGTTGCCCGAGGCCCCGCCCATGTTCACCGCCACGTCATTGCCCATCACCTGACAGCAGAGCATGGTCATGGCTTCGCACTGGGTCGGGTTGACTTTACCCGGCATGATGGAGCTGCCCGGCTCGTTCTCCGGGATGCTGATTTCGCCGATGCCGCAGCGCGGCCCGGAAGCCAGCCAGCGCACGTCGTTGGCGATTTTCATCAGCGAGGCCGCCAGCCCTTTCAGCGCCCCGTGGGCATGCACCAGCGCATCACAGGTCGCCAGCGCCTCGAACTTGTTCGGCGCGGTGACAAACGGCTGTCCGGTGATGTTTGCCAGCTCTTCCGCCACCCGCACCGCATATTCCGGATGGGTATTGAGGCCGGTACCCACTGCGGTGCCACCCAGCGCCAGCTCCGCCAGGTGCGGCAGGCTGTGTTCGATATGGCGCAGGTTGTGGTCAAGCATCGCCACCCAGCCGGAGATCTCCTGGCCCAGGGTCAGGGGCGTGGCGTCCTGCAGATGGGTACGACCAATTTTGACGATATCGGCAAAGGCCAGGGCTTTGTCATTGAGGGTCTGCTTCAGCACGTTCAGCTGCGGGATGAGCTGTTCGCGCAGGGCGATGAGCGCCGCCACATGCATCGCCGTCGGGAAGACATCGTTGGAGCTCTGGCTTTTGTTGACGTCGTCGTTGGGATGGATCTTGCGCTCCATGCCGCGCACCCCGCCGAGCAGTTCGCTGCCGCGGTTCGCCAGTACCTCGTTCATGTTCATGTTGCTCTGGGTACCGGAGCCGGTCTGCCAGATGGCGAGCGGGAATTCATCGGGATGTTTCCCCGCCAGCACTTCATCGGCGGCGGCGATAATGGCGTTAGCTTTCTCCCCGGAGAGCAGGCCTAAATCCTGGTTGACCTTCGCCGCGGCGCGTTTGGTCAGCGCCAGGGCCTGGATCAACGAGACCGGCATCTTTTCAGTGGAGATACGGAAATGTTCCAGTGAACGCTGGGTTTGTGCGCCCCAGAGTTTGTCCTCAGGAACGTCGATGGCACCCATCGAATCTTTCTCACTGCGTGAGGTGGTCATACTTTCTCCTTGATAACACTGAAGTGGATTGCTCACAGCTCAAAGAAACAAGTATTGATGAGATAAGAAAAAGGGTATGGCGCTTTGTGCGCTCTTTTTTGCCGGGCTTTGCCGGGTGGCGCTGCGCCACCCGGCAGGGTTTTCAAACTACTTCACACAGGCCGAACACTGGGAGGACTGGATCTGTTTGAAGAAGTCGTTGCCTTTGTCATCCACGAGGATAAACGCCGGGAAGTCTTCCACTTCGATTTTCCAGATCGCTTCCATACCCAGCTCCGGGTACTCCACGCACTCGAGGCTCTTGATGCTGCCCTGCGCCAGTACCGCGGCCGGGCCGCCGATGCTGCCGAGGTAGAAGCCGCCGTGCTTGTGGCAGGCGTCCGTCACCTGCTGGCTGCGGTTGCCCTTCGCCAGCATGATCATGCTGCCGCCGTTGGCCTGGAGCTGATCGACGTAGGAGTCCATACGCCCGGCAGTGGTTGGCCCTAAGGAGCCGGAGGCATAGCCGGTCGGGGTTTTTGCCGGGCCCGCATAGTAGATCGGGTGATCTTTAATGTACTGCGGCAGCCCTTCGCCATTATCCAGACGCTCTTTCAGCTTCGCGTGGGCGATATCGCGGCCCACGATAATGGTGCCGTTCAGCGACAGACGGGTGGAGACCGGGTATTGAGAAAGCTGGGCCAGGATCTCACTCATCGGACGGTTCAGGTCAACGCGTACCGCCTCGCCCTCGCCCGCTTTCCGCAGCGCTTCCGGAATGTACTTACCTGGGTTGTTTTCCAGTTTCTCAATCCAGATGCCGTCGCGGTTAATCTTAGCTTTAATGTTGCGGTCCGCCGAACAGGAGACGCCCATCCCCACCGGGCAGGATGCGCCGTGGCGCGGCAGACGGATCACGCGGATGTCGTGGGCGAAATATTTGCCGCCAAACTGGGCGCCAAGGCCGAGGTTCTGGGCTTCCACCAGCAGTTCCTGCTCAAGCTGAACGTCGCGGAACGCCTGGCCGTGCTCGTTACCTTCGGTCGGCAGATTGTCGTAGTACTTGGTCGAGGCCAGCTTGACGGTTTTGAGGGTGCTTTCCGCCGAGGTGCCACCGATCACAAAGGCAATGTGGTACGGCGGACAGGCCGCGGTGCCGAGAGTGCGCATCTTCTCCACCAGGTAGTTTTTCAGCTTGCCCGGCGTGAGCAGCGCTTTGGTCTCCTGATAGAGATACGTTTTGTTCGCTGAACCGCCGCCTTTGGCGATGCAGAGGAATTTGTATTCGTCGCCATCCACGCTGTAGAGGTCGATTTGCGCTGGCAGGTTGGTGCCGGTATTCACCTCTTTATACATATCCAGCGGGGCGTTTTGTGAATAGCGCAGGTTGTCTTCGATATAGGTGTTATACACGCCGTGCGCCAGGGCCGCTTCGTCGCCGCCACCAGTCCAGACACGCTGGCCTTTTTTACCCATGATGATGGCGGTGCCGGTGTCCTGACAGGTCGGCAGAATGCCTTTTGCCGCGATATCGGAGTTACGCAGGAACTGCAGGGCGACGTACTTGTCGTTCTCGCTGGCCTGCGGGTCGCTGAGGATATCGGCCACCTGCTGCTGATGTGCCGGGCGAAGCATGAACGAGGCATCGTGGAACGCCTGTTGCGCCAGTAAGGTCAGGGCCTGCGGGTCAACTTTCAGGATCTCCTGTCCTTCAAATTCAGAGACAGAAACGTGGTCGCGGGTTAACAGGTAATATTCGGTCTGATCCTTGGCCAGCGGGAAAGGATCCTGGTAATGGAAGGGTTTATTCGACATTGATCTCTCACTTACTGCTTCGGTCTGTTTATTTAGAGCAGATGTTCCGCTGCCCTGCTTAAAAGCGAGTCAGCCTATCCTACACAATTTTTTAACAAAAACTGAGACTAGTACGACTTTTTCCGCGCGCAGGTTACATCCGCCCGGTTTATTGCTTTAATACGGGCAGATAATTCCACATATGAAACAGGGCTTGATAATGCAAAAACTCATCAACTCAGTGCAGCACTACGCCTGGGGAAGTAAAACTGCGTTAACGGATCTCTACGGTATCGCCAACCCGGACAATCTGCCGATGGCAGAGTTGTGGATGGGGGCACACCCGAAGAGCAGCTCAAAAATTACCGATGCCCAGGGCGAACGTTCCCTGCGTGACGTTATCGAGGGTGATAAAGCCACGCTGTTGGGCAGCGCCGTCGCCGAACGCTTTGGCGAACTCCCTTTCCTCTTCAAGGTACTTTGCGCCGATCAGCCGCTCTCCATTCAGGTTCACCCGAACAAGCAGGCCTCCGAAGCGGGTTTTGCGAAAGAGAACGCGGCAGGCATTCCGCTGGACGCCGCCGAGCGTAACTATAAAGATCCGAACCACAAACCGGAACTGGTCTTTGCCCTGACGCCGTTCCTGGCGATGAACGCCTTCCGCGAGTTCTCCGAGATCGTTTCGCTGCTGCAGCCGGTTGCCGGGGCGCACAGCGCCATTGCCCACTTCCTCGAACAACCGGATGCCGATCGCCTGAGCCACCTCTTCGCCAGCCTGCTGAATATGCAGGGGGACGAAAAATCCCGTGCGCTGGCGGTACTTAAAGCGGCCCTGAACAGCCAGCAGGGTGAGCCGTGGGAGACCATCCGCGTCATTTCAGAATTTTACCCGGACGACAGCGGCCTCTTCTCCCCGCTGCTGCTGAACGTGGTGAAACTGGAGCCGGGCGAAGCGATGTTCCTGTTTGCCGAAACGCCGCATGCCTACCTGCAAGGGGTGGCGCTGGAGGTAATGGCTAACTCCGATAACGTACTTCGTGCGGGACTGACGCCGAAATACATCGACATCCCTGAACTGGTGGCCAACGTCAAATTCGTCGCGAAACCGGCGGCTGAACTGCTCACCCAGCCGGTGAAAAACGGCGCAGAGCTGGACTTCCCCATCCCGGTGGAGGATTTTGCGTTTTCCCTGCACGATCTCAGCAGCGAAGAGACCCGTATTGCCCAGCAGAGCGCGGCTATTCTCTTCTGCGTTGAGGGTGAAGCGGTACTGAGCAAGGGCGAGGAGCGCCTGGTGCTGAAGCCTGGTGAGTCGGCCTTTATTGCCGCGAATGATTCCCCGGTTAGCGTCAGCGGCGTCGGGCGTCTGGCGCGGGTATTCAACAAGCTCCAGTGACTTGCTGAATTTTTTAACAATTTTTGCTAAGCTATTGCTAACCTTATGACCTCACCGGGCGGTTTTCACCGCTCGGTTTCATTTTATGGATAATCACGATGAAAAAATCGGTTATAGCTGCAGGCGTTATTGTTGCATTAGGGCTGGTCTGGACGGGCGCGGCCTGGTACACCGGGAAACAGCTGGAGAGCCGTCTGGGCGAGATGGTGGCCCAGGCGAACAGTGAACTTAAGCGTACCGCGCCGGAAGCCGGGCTGGAGCTGAGCTATCAGAATTATCAGCGCGGCGTGTTTAGCAGCCATCTGCAGATGGTCGTTAAGCCGGTAGCAGGAACCACTAATCCGTGGCTGCAACCGGGACAAAGCCTGGTGCTGAACGAAGATGTCGATCACGGTCCGTTCCCGCTGGCCCAGCTGAAATCCTTCAACCTCATCCCCTCTATGGCCTCGGTCAAATCGACCCTGGTCAATAACGAAGCCTCCAAGCCGCTGTTCGATCTGGCGAAGAATGAGTCACCTGTTGAGGTCAATACGCGCATCAGCTATGCCGGTGATACCCGTTCCGATATCGCCCTGAAAGCCCTGAATTACGAGAATGGCGACGAGCAGGTAGCGTTCAGCGGCGGTAACTTCCAGCTTGATGCCGATCGCGACGGCAAAAACGTCTCGCTCAAAGGTGAAGCGGCAAGCGGCCGGGTCAACGCAGTGAACGAGTACGATCAGAAAGTCCAGCTGACCTTCAATAACCTGAACATTGATGGCAACAGCCGTCTGACCAGTTTTGACGAGCGCATCGGCGATCAGAAACTGACCCTCGAAAAAATGGCTATCGCCATTGAAGGCAAAGAGATGGCAGTGCTGGAAGGCACAGATCTGAAAGCCACCGCGGATCTCTCCAAAGATGGCAAGAGCATCAACAGTCAGCTGGATTACAACCTGAAGAGCCTGAAAGTGCAGAATCAGGATCTGGGTACCGGCAAGCTGACCCTGAAGATCGGCAATATTGACGGTCAGGCATGGCACCAGTTCAGCCAGCAGTATCGCGCCCAGAGCCAGGCCCTGCTGGCGGATAAAGAGCTGATGACCAACAATCCGGCGCTCTATCAGCAGAAAGCGGCGGAAGCCTTCTTCGGTAATCTGCCGATCCTGCTCAAAGGCGAGCCGGTGGTCACTATCGCGCCGCTGAGCTGGAAAAACAGCAAAGGCGAAACCAACTTCAACCTGTCGTTGTTCATGAAGGATCCCGCCACCGCCACCGGTGAAGCGCAGACCCTGGCGCAGGAAGTGGATCGCAGCGTGAAATCGCTGGAGAGCAAGCTGACCATCCCGATGGACATGGCGACCGAGTTCATGACCCAGATTGCGAAGCTGGAAGGGTATAACGAAGATGACGCCGGCAAGCTGGCCAGCCAGCAGGTGAAAGGCCTGGCGGCGATGGGACAGATGTTCCGCATCACCACCGTGGAAGATAACGTGATCGGCACCAGCCTGCAGTACAGCAATGGTCAGGTGACCCTGAATGGCCAGAAGATGCCGCTGGAGGAGTTCGTCGGCATGTTTGGCGTACCGGCGCTGAACCTGGCGGTACCGGATGAACCTGCGGCTCCGCCAGCACCGGCTGCTCCGCCAGCGCCTGCGGTTCCTCAGCAGTAAACAGCAAAACCCCTCTGCGGAGGGGTTTTTTATTGCCAGTCATCCTTTCCAGCCGGTCAGGAAATCCATCAGCAGGGCGTTCACTTTCTCCGGTTGCTCTTCCTGGGGCAGATGCCCGCACTCTTCAATACCATACGCCCTCAGATCGTCCGCCATTTCCGCCCAGACGCTCTGCATATCGAACAGCTTGCCGACAGCGTGAAAATCATTGCCCCACAGCGACATCACCGGGCAGGCAATTTTGATCTCCGCGTCCGCCAGATCTTGCGCCACATCCTCTGCATTGGCGCGATAATCGGCCATCGCCCCCCGCACGGCACCGGGTGCCTGATAGGCCCGGACGTAGGTATCAAACGCCTCGCCGCTGATGGTAGAAGGATCGTAAGTCCAGTCCGAGAAGAAGTGGCGTAGCCAGATATGCTCCCGTCCGGCAATCAGGGCTTCCGGCAGATCGGGCACCAGGTGGAACAGAAAGAACCAGTACGCCCGGGCAATAGAGGCGTTCAAATCCCGCGCCACAATACGCGTCGGGACATTATCCATCACCACCAGACGATCCACCCGTTCCGGATAATCTTTCGCAAAGCGGGTGGCGACACGCGCGCCGCGGTCGTGCCCCACCAGCACCACTTTCTTCAGGCCCAGGGCATTCATCAGTTCCAGGATATCCCGCGCCATAGTGCGTTTATCGTAGCCGGAGGCCGGCTTATCCGTTTCTCCATACCCGCGCAAGTCCGGAGCAATCACCCGGTAGTGCTTCGACAGAACCGGAATTTGATAGCGCCAGGCATAGTTCGTTTCCGGAAAGCCATGGAGCAGGATCACCGGCGCCCCTTCCCCCTCTTCAACCACAAACTGACGGATACCATTCGCTGTTACGGTGTAACTTTTCATTGCGATCGCCTCGTCTTATTTCAGCAATGGCACGTCGGCCGCACGTTGATACGGGCCGTAAATCGCCGGGTTCCAGTTGTAACCCTGAGCGTTGGCGGTAATGTGCCCGATGCCCGGGAACGCCAGGTGCGCTGCCGCCAGCCATTCGCCCTCTTTTGCCAGGGCGTTGAACTCTTGCCCACGTGATGAGGTGGCTTTTTTCGCATCCACGTCAAAGCGAATCGACACTTCCGGGTGCGGGAACTGCACCGCAGGGGCGTGGATCAGGTCGCCGATAAAGTTGATGCCTTTCCCCTCAGAGGCAAAACGATAGACCGTGCTGCCGGGCGTATGGCCGGGAGCGTAGGCCGTCTGGACTTCAGGGATCGGCGAGGCGGGCGGCACGAAGGTTTTCAGGCGTCCCGCCGCTTTATAGGAGGCCAGAGCGTGTTGGGCGATAGCGAAATACTCTTTTGCATTGGCGGGGGCGCTGGCCTCTTTCGCCGGATCCAGCCAGTAGTCAGCTTCCGCCTGCGGCACGTAAACCGTGGCATTAGGGAATAGCGCCTTACCCGCGGCATCGCTCAGGCCGCAGACGTGGTCCAGGTGGAGGTGGGTCAGGAAGAGGGTATCAACCTGCTCAGGACGATACCCGGAGGCTTGCATGTTGGGAATTAATTGCCCTGCGGTTTGCGGCACGCAGTGGCCCGCGCCGCTGTCTATCATCACCAGATGTTTTCCGGTATTCACCAGAAAGGCGTTAAAGGAGGTGGGCATGCGCTCGGCATCAATCTTATGCTGCGCCAGCAGGTCGCGAATTTTGTCGGCCGAGAGCCCTTTTAACAGCGACGGCGAGAGATCGTTGTAGCCATCAAAAAGCGCCGTCACCTCATATTGCCCCACCGCCAGGCGATAGTAACCCGGCACCTGCTGTTTAATCTGCGCGGGTGCGTCAGCCCAAACGGATCCTGCCAAAAACAGGCCGCTGAGCGCTAAAACCGTTGTCCTCTTTTTCATCTTCACTCCGAATTCACTCTTTATCAGGATGTGGAGTGACTATGGCGCTATAACGCTAATTAGTGTAGATATGTAATTTGATAGGCCAGTATAACGAGAATCGAGATAATGAAACTGGAAGATGTGGAAGTATTCGTGGAAGCCATCAAAGCGGGAAGTCTCGCGGGTGCCGCGCGTCGGCTCTCTATGAGCGCCATGGCGGCGTCGCGATGCCTGAATAATCTGGAAGCGGAGCTGGGGGTCCGGCTGGTACACCGCACCACGCGCTCCCTTTCACCCACCAGCGACGGCACCATCTTTTTACCCCATGCCCAGGCGCTGCTGGAAGATAAGACCAACGCCCTGGCCGACCTCTTTCCTGATGGCGCCTCCCTTTCCGGGCGGCTTCGCATCACCGCCTCGGCGGCGTTTGGCCGTAAAATCATCGCCCCGATGCTGCCCGACTTTATGCGCCAGCATCCCGCCCTGCAGGTCGATTTACTCGCCACCGATGAGCAGGTTGATATTGTCGGCAGAGGAATAGACGTGGCGTTACGTATCGCCCCGCTGCGGGACAACCGTCTGGTGGCGCATCGCCTCTGTGATAACCCCCGAGACCTCTGCGCCAGCGCAGCGTATCTGACGGAGCATGGCTATCCAAAAACGCTCAGCGATCTTGCGGCGCACAGCTGCTTAACCACCTCTGATACCACCCACTGGACGTTCGAGCAGGGGGGACAGCGAAGCAAACAGAAAGTATCGGGGCGGTTTTCGGCGAATTCTATCGAGGCGATCTTTGAGGCCTGCCTGGGCGGCATGGGCATTGCCAACCTGTCCCGCTGGTACCTTGAGCCCGCCTTTGCACAAGGCCTGGTGGAGCGGATCGCGCTGGAGGATGCCAGGCCGGAAGCGCTGGCTGTCTGGGCCGTTTACCCGACGTCGCGGTTGATTCCGGTTAAGGTGCGCAAGTTTGTCGAGGCTCTGGAGGCGCGGCTGGAACGTAACCCGCTCACGCCGCATGGATAATGTTATTTCACCGTCACCAGGCGGGCCGACACAATCTGATGCCCCGCCTGCACGTGGGCTTTATCGATCCGCTGCATAATTCTCTCGGCCAGGGTATAGCCCATTTCCCGCGCCGGGGTGGTGGCCCAGACAATCGGCAGATCGTCCAGCGCGTTCTCTGACACATCCGCAAAGGCGCCCAGCGCCACCTGATGACCAAAGAAGGTTTCAACCCCACCTTCCCCGCTCTGGCGCCCGGCACGGATTAAGCCGAACCAGGCGCCCATGGCGATAACGTCGTTATAGCAAATCACGGCGCTGATGGTGGGGCTGGCGCGCAGCAAGCTACCGATCGCCTCCGCCGCCTGCTTGTGGCGGGATTCACACTCCACCACCCACTCGCTGTGGAACGGCAGGCCATATTTGATCAGCGTCGCGCAGTAGCCACCCACCCGTTCGGCGCGCGTCAGGGAGGAGCTTTTACCGCCCAGCCAGGCAATTCGCTGATGGCCGCGGCGAATAAGATGTTCGGTCAGCATTTGTGCTGCCTGCATGTTGTCCGGGCGCAGGGTATCCGCTTCGTCGAGATAGCTGGCGCGGGAGGCAAACACCAGCGGAACCCCTTTGGCTGCCGCCCGCTCGCACAGCTCATTGCTTACCCCGGAGGCCCCGGCAACGATCACCCCATCCACCCCCTGCGTCAGCAGCATATCGAGGCGCTGGAGCAGCTGATCCGCTTCCCGGCCGCCATGGAGTAAAAAGACCATCCTCCCCTGGGCTTCCAGCGCCTCCGTCAGGCCCGCCGTCAGTTCGGCATAGAACGGCGACGTCAGGTCGCGGACGATCAGGCCAATCACCCCGCTTTGCCCACCCCTCAGCGCCGATGCCTGGCGGTTGCGAACGAACCCCAGTTGCTCCACCGCCTCGTTGACGCGCTGGCCCGTCGCTGGGGAGATGCGCCCTTTCCCGCTCAGAACCAGTGAAACCGTGCTCACAGAGACACCCGCCGCCAGCGCAACGTCGTTGATAGTAATTTTTTTCGCTACAGCCATGTGTGGGGTGTCTCCCTGATAATGAGATCGGTAAAACGTTTTATCAATACGTTATCTTTATACCCTCTGCCAAAGCCTGAGAATGTGATTTAGCGCGCACTAAACTTTGATAAAACGTTTTATCTTCTCGCAGCACTGAGGCAGGTAAATCTATTTTAACAATAAAGGAGTCGTTTTATGACGGCGAAAGCAGCACAAAAAATCTCGCTGTGGGAGTTTTTCCAGCAACTGGGTAAAACTTTTATGCTGCCCGTGGCACTGCTCTCCTTCTGTGGGATCATGCTGGGCATCGGCAGCTCGCTCAGCAGTAACGATGTCATTACCCTGATCCCTTTTCTGGGCAACCCGGTCTTGCAGGCAATTTTTATCTGGATGAGTAAGGTCGGCTCCTTCGCCTTTAGCTTCCTGCCAGTGATGTTCTGTATCGCCATTCCGCTGGGCCTGGCCCGCGAAAACAAAGGCGTGGCGGCATTTGCCGGGTTTGTGGGGTACGCGGTAATGAACCTGGCGGTCAACTTCTGGCTGACTGCGAAGGGGATCCTGCCCACTACCGACGCGGCGGTGCTCAAAGCCAATAACATCCAGAGCGTACTGGGGATCCAGTCGATCGACACCGGGATCCTCGGCGCGGTGATCGCAGGGGTGATCATCTGGCTGCTGCATGAGCGTTTTCACAATATCCGCCTGCCGGATGCGCTGGCCTTCTTCGGCGGTACGCGCTTTGTGCCGATTATTACCACCGTCGCCATGGGCCTGTTTGGCCTGGTGATCCCGCTGGTGTGGCCGATTTTCGCCCTGGGTATTACCGGTATCGGGCATATCATCAACAGCGCGGGCGATTTTGGCCCGATGATTTTCGGCACCGGTGAGCGTCTGCTGCTGCCTTTCGGCTTACAACATATCCTGGTGGCGCTGATCCGCTTCACCGAAGCCGGTGGCACCATGGAGGTCTGCGGCCACTCGGTAAGCGGCGCACTGACCATCTTCCAGGCGCAGTTAAGCTGCCCGACCACCCACGGCTTCTCGGAGAGTGCCACCCGCTTCCTCTCCCAGGGGAAAATGCCAGCCTTCCTCGGCGGCCTGCCGGGTGCGGCGCTGGCGATGTACCACTGCGCCCGTCCGGAAAACCGTCATAAGATTAAGGGCCTGTTGATCTCCGGCGTTATCGCCTGCGTGGTCGGCGGTACCACTGAACCGATCGAGTTCCTGTTCCTGTTCGTGGCACCGGTACTGTACCTTATTCACGCCGTGCTGACCGGCCTGGGCTTTACCACCATGGCGGTGCTGGGTGTCACCATCGGTAATACCGACGGCAACGTGATTGACTTTGTGGTGTTCGGCATTCTGCACGGCCTGTCGACCAAGTGGTATCTGGTTCCGGTGGTGGCCGCGATCTGGTTTGCGGTTTACTACGGCATCTTCCGCTTCGCCATCACCCGCTTCAACCTGAAAACGCCGGGTCGCGATATTGAGAGCGCGGCGAGCGTGGAGCAGGCAGTGGCGGGCGTAACTGGCAAATCCGGCTACAATACGCCGGCGATCCTCGCGGCGCTGGGCGGTGCGGATAACATCACCTCTCTGGACAACTGCATTACCCGTCTGCGCCTGTCGGTGGCAGATATGTCCAAAGTGGACACCAACGCCCTGAAGGCCAATCGCGCCATCGGCGTGGTTCAGCTCAACCAGCACAATTTGCAGGTGGTCATCGGCCCGCAGGTGCAGTCGGTGAAAGATGAGCTGGCGACCCTGATGCGAACAGTAGAAGCCTGATGCCCCAGCCCCCTCCCCAGGAGGGGGTTCTCTTTTAAGGAGACGTTATGTTTGATTTTTCTGCCGTCGTGGATCGTCACGGCACCTGGTGTACCCAATGGGACTATGTTGCCGACCGCTTCGGCGCCGCCGATCTGCTGCCGTTTACTATCTCGGACATGGATTTTGCCACTGCCCCCTGCATCATCGAGGCTCTGCAAGCTCGCATCAGCCACGGAGTGTTTGGCTACAGCCGCTGGAAAAACGACGAGTTCCTTGGGGCGGTAGGGCACTGGTTCCGGCAGCGCTTCAACAGCTCCATCGATACCAGCGCCATCGTCTATGGCCCCTCGGTGATCTATATGGTGTCGGAGCTGATTCGCCAGTGGTCCAACGCAGGCGACGGGGTGGTGATCCACACCCCGGCCTACGACGCGTTTTACAATGCCATTGCGGGCAATAACCGTCAGGTGGTGCCTGTTGGCCTGCATAAGACGGCGGCGGGCTGGCAGTGCGATATGGCCGAACTGGAAGCGGTATTGGCACAGCCGCAGAACAAGATCCTGCTGCTCTGTAGCCCGCACAACCCGACGGGCAAGGTCTGGACCCGGGACGAGTTAGCGACCATGGCTGAACTTTCTGCGCGTCACGGCGTGGCGCTGGTAAGCGATGAAATTCATATGGATATGGTCTGGGGCAACCATCAGCATATCCCCTGGTGCGAAGTGGCGCAGGGAAAATGGGCGCTTCTGACCTCCGGCTCCAAGAGCTTTAATATTCCTGCTCTTACCGGCGCATACGGTTTGATCGGTGATGAAGCCAGCCGTATGGATTATTTGCAGGCGCTAAAGGGGCGCGATGGCCTCTCTTCGCCCTCGGTGCTGGCGCTGGTGGCGCATATTGCCGCCTACCAACAGGGTGAAGCCTGGCTGGATGCGCTGCGCAGTTATCTGGAGGCCAACCTGCACTATGTAGCCGACAGGCTCAATGGTGCCTTTCCGGCGTTGAACTGGCAACCGCCAGAGGCGACCTATCTGGCGTGGATCGATCTACGACCGCTAAATATCGACGACCGGAAGCTGCAAAAGGTGCTGATTGAGCAGGAAAAAGTGGCGATTATGCCGGGATATACCTATGGCGAAGAGGGTAACGGCTTTATCCGCCTCAATGCCGGTTGCCCGTGCAGTAAACTGGAGCAAGGGGTGGAACGACTTATTGCCGGGATTCACGCCCTGCGGTAATAGCGTTGCGCAATGGATATTTACCTTGCGCAAATAGCTTTTTGCCCCGTTTTATTTTTATAATACGTCGCACTTTACCTAATAAAGAGTGCGACCATGATTGATACCACCCTCCCGCTAACTGACGTTCATCGCCACCTTGATGGCAACATCCGTGCCCAGACCATTCTGGATCTTGGTCGCCAGTATAATTTGGCTCTGCCCGCACAAAACCTTGAGTCGCTGATCCCGCATGTGCAGGTAACAGAAAACGAACCGGATCTGGTGAGCTTTTTAAGCAAACTCGACTGGGGGGTAAAAGTCCTCGCCTCGCTGGAAGCCTGCCGTCGCGTTGCCTTCGAGAATATTGAGGACGCCGCGCGCAACGGTCTGCATTACGTTGAGCTGCGTTTCTCGCCGGGCTATATGGCCATGTCCCACAACCTGCCGGTTGACGGTGTGGTAGAGGCGGTGATCGCTGGCGTTCGCGAAGGCTGTAAAGCCTTTGATGTTGAAGCCCGCCTGATTGGGATCATGAGCCGTACCTTTGGCGAAGCCGCCTGCCTTCAGGAACTCGAAGCCCTGCTGGCTCACCGGGAACATATCACTGCGGTCGATCTGGCGGGCGACGAGCTGGGCTTCCCGGGCAGTCTGTTCCTCTCCCACTTCAATCGCGCCCGCGACGCAGGCTGGCACATCACCGTCCATGCCGGTGAAGCAGCAGGCCCGGAGAGCATCTGGCAGGCGATCCGCGAGCTGGGCGCCGAGCGTATTGGTCATGGGGTGAAGGCGGTGGAAGACCGCGCCCTGATGGACTTCCTGGCGGCGCAACGCATCGGAATCGAATCCTGTCTGACCTCCAATATTCAGACCAGCACCGTGGCGACGCTGGCGCACCACCCGCTGAAAACTTTCCTCGAGCATGGCGTGATAGCGTCGCTGAATACTGACGATCCGGCGGTTCAGGGAGTCGATATTATTCACGAATACACGGTGGCCGCCCCGCAGGCCGGACTGAGCCGCGAGCAGATTCGCCAGGCGCAGATCAATGGTCTGGAGATGGCATTCTTAACATCTGCCGAGAAGCAGGCGCTGCGCGACAAGGCCGCACGCGGGTAAGAAAAAGCCCGGCATTGCCGGGCTTTGTTTTCAGGCCAGACAGAGGGTCGCGCGATGTTTCGCGGACTCGATACCCAGCTCAATCAGTTCCATAATCTGAATCGCCTGGCTTGCCGGGACCGGGTTTTCACCCTGGCCGTTCAGCGCATCGCGAATACCGGCATAATAGGCCGGGTAGTTGCCCGGCAGCGTCAGCCAGGTCTCTTCCACACGCTCTTCCCCTTCCACGCGGGTCAGCACGCCGTCACGCATGTCATAGCCCCAGTCTTCCTGCGGCAGGCGCTCCCCGTTTTTCAGACGTTCTTCCTGCGGATCGAGACCGAACTTCACATAGCTGCCGCGGGAGCCATGCACGATGTAACGTGCAGATTCCGCCGCCGCCATCATCGTGCCATGCAGTACCACGCGACGCTGCGGATAGCTCAACACCGCATGGAAGTAGTCCGTGGCCTGCGCGCCAGGGCGCAGCTGGGCCAGATCGACGTTCAGGCTCACCGGCAGACCAAACAGGTTAACGGCCTGGTCAAGCAGATGCGGGGCCAGATCGTACCAGATGCCGCTGCCCGGACCCGCCAGCTCACGCCAGCGATTACGCACCTGCGGACGGAAGCGGTCGAAATGTGATTCGAAGAATGCCACTTCCCCCAGAGAGCCGTCGGCAATGAGGGCTTTAACGGTGAGGAAGTCGCTGTCCCAGCGGCGGTTGTGGAAGACGGAGAGCAGTTTACCCAGGCTTTTTGCCAGCGCGTCCAGTTCGCGAGCCTGTGACAGTGTCACGGTAAAGGGTTTATCCACCACCACATGCTTGCCCGCTTCAAGGGCCGCTTTCGCCAGCGGGAAATGGGTGTCGTTTGGTGTCGGGATAACAATCAGGTCGATATTGGGATCGTTAAACAGATGCTTCGGCTCAGAAACCACCGGCACGGTTGGCCAGTCGGCATGAACTTTCGTCGCATCGCTGCTGGAAATGGCTGCCAGCGCCATCCCCGGGGTGCCATCAATCAGCGGGGCATGAAATGTTTTACTCGCATAACCATAACCTATTAATCCAACACGGATTTTGTCGCTCATGAAATCGCCTCTCATCTTTTGACCTGCATATTTCACACTATCTCTTCTCCCGTCACAATAGATTAATCTGGCGTACCTTGCCCTATAGCAACAGAAGCAATCAGTAATTTCTGATTAACATTTATAACTCGCTGAATACAATCGCAAAACATCCTTGTAAAGCGCTTGCCCGAAGGCATATCGCACTGTAAAATTCTGGATCTGTATTTATGGATAAAACATCACCAAGAATCATGACGACAATAATTAATCGAATTATCGAGTTAGCGGGATGGATCGTGCTGGGCGTGTCGGTGATACTGCTCGCCGTTGCCAGTCATATTGATAACTACCAGCCACCCGAGCCGGTGAATACACTCAATCAAGCCAAGCCTCATACGCTCACCAAAAATAGTGACATATGATGTCAGTTGCTTATTGCCAGCCGTCATGAACAGCGTTAACCTTCTTCGCCAGGCGTCGGCCGACGCCTGATTTCATCAATCAAGAAAACTCTTATTTTTGCTGGTGCGCTTTGGCAAACCGTTTACGTCTTATTTGAACCGTTTATTATTCGACCGAATTACTCCTTTGGCATTACTCACTCTTATATGGAAAATTATTAAAATGACAGTTCAGGACTATTTATTAAAATTTCGCAAAATTAATTCCCTTGAAAGTCTGGAAAAGCTCTTTGACCATCTGAACTACACCCTGAGTGACAACCAGGACATTATCAGCATGTACCGCGCCGCTGACCATCGCCGCGCTGAGCTGGTTTCTGGCGGACGCCTGTTCAACATCGGCGAAGTGCCTAAGTCGGTGTGGCGTTACGTGCTCTAAAAGGGTACTCATTGCCCGGAAATGTTATATACTCTCGCCCCTGCTAATTTGCAGTTCGCGCTTTTCGCTGACTATCGGGAGAGAACATGACCACAACGGCTGGAGAAAAAATTGGCGGCTGGTTACTTGCTCCGCTCGCCTGGCTGCTGGTTGCATTATTAAGTGCGTCGCTGGCACTGGTACTTTATTCCACTGCATTAATTACGCCGCACGCGCTTAAAACGCTGGGCGCGCAAAATACCTCTGCTATCGTCATGTGGTTTATTTCTTTCGCCTTTGCGATTGCCATGTGGTACTACACGCTGTGGCTGACCATCGCGTTTTTTAAACGCCGCCGGAGCGTGCCTAAGCACTATATTATCTGGCTGCTGGTCTCTGTCTTGCTGGCCGTGAAAGCCTTCGCCTTTTCGCCGGTTTCCGATGCGCTGGCAGTGCGTCAACTCCTCTTCCCACTGCTGGTGACCGCGCTGTTCGTGCCGTACTTTAAGCGCTCGGCCCGCGTAAAGAACACCTTTGTGAACCCGTAATAACCTTACAGTTAACCTGTTGTCGCCTGCGCCGGTTTATCCGATAATAGGCGGCTTTTTTATGTCAGGCTGAATAATGACCGATTACTTACTGCTCTTTGTCGGCACGGTGCTGGTAAACAACTTCGTTCTCGTGAAGTTCCTTGGCCTGTGCCCATTTATGGGCGTATCCAAAAAGCTCGAAACGGCAATGGGGATGGGGTTGGCCACCACCTTCGTGTTGACCCTCGCCTCGATCTGCGCCTGGTGGGTAGATACCTGGATTTTAATCCCCCTTGGCCTGACCTATCTGCGCACGCTGGCCTTTATTCTGGTTATCGCTGTGGTGGTGCAGTTCACCGAAATGGTGGTGCGTAAAACCAGCCCGGCGTTATACCGCCTGCTCGGCATCTTCCTGCCGCTGATCACCACCAACTGTGCGGTGCTCGGCGTGGCGCTGCTCAACATTAACCTTGGGCACAATTTCCTGCAGTCGGCGCTGTACGGTTTTTCCGCCGCGGTCGGCTTTTCGCTGGTGATGGTGCTGTTTGCAGCGATCCGCGAACGCCTGGTCGCGGCTGATATCCCGGCACCGTTTCGCGGTAACGCCATCGCGCTGGTTACCGCCGGTCTTATGTCTCTGGCCTTTATGGGCTTTAGTGGTCTGGTGAAGTTGTAATGAATGCAATCTGGATTGCCATTGCTGCCCTCAGTGTTCTGGGGCTGCTGTTTGGCATCATTCTCGGTTACGCCTCACGCCGCTTCGCGGTGGAGGATGACCCGATTGTCGAAAAAATTGATGAGCTACTGCCGCAAAGCCAGTGCGGGCAGTGCGGCTACCCTGGCTGTCGCCCCTACGCAGAGGCGGTGGGCAGCGGCGGCGAAAAAATTAACCGCTGTGCGCCTGGCGGCGAAGCGGTGATGCTGAAGATTGCCGAACTGCTGAACGTCGACCCCCAGCCGGTCGACGGTGATGAAAGCGCGCAGGAGCCGGTGCGCATGCTGGCGGTGATCGATGAGCCTAACTGCATCGGCTGCACCAAATGTATTCAGGCCTGCCCGGTAGATGCCATTGTGGGCGCCACGCGCGCCATGCATACCGTGATGGAAGACCTGTGTACCGGCTGTAACCTCTGTGTCGCCCCCTGCCCGACCCAGTGCATTGAGTTACGCCCGGTAGCCACCACGACCGATAGCTGGAAATGGGATCTTCAGACCATTCCGGTGCGCATTATTCCTGTGGAACAACATGCTTAAGTTATTTTCTGCCTTCAGAAAAGAGAAGATCTGGGATTTCGATGGCGGTATTCATCCGCCAGAGATGAAAACCCAGTCCAGCGGTACGCCGCTGCGCCAGATCCCGCTGGCCAACCGTTTTGTTATCCCCCTGAAGCAGCACATCGGTGCTGAGGGTGAGCTGTGCGTTAAACCTGGCGACAGCGTGTTACGCGGCCAGCCGCTGACCTTTGGACGCGGACGTATGCTGCCTGTGCACGCCCCTACCTCCGGCACCGTGGTGGCGATTGCGCCCCATACCGTTGCCCACCCTTCCGCCCTCTCTGAGCTGTGCGTCATCATCGACGCCGATGGCGAAGATCGCTGGATTGAGCGCGACGGCTGGAGCGACTACCGCAACCACAGCCGCGAGGCGCTGATCGAGCGCATTCATCAGTCTGGCGTCGCCGGTCTGGGCGGCGCGGGCTTCCCAACCGGTAACAAACTGCAGGGCGGCGGCGACAAGATCAAAACCCTGATTATCAACGCCGCCGAGTGCGAGCCGTACATCACCGCGGACGATCGTCTGATGCAGGACTGCGCCGCGCAGATCGTCGAGGGCATTCGTATTCTCGCGCACATTCTGCAGCCGCAGGAGGTGCTGATCGGCATTGAAGATAACAAACCGCAGGCCATCTCCATGCTGCGTGCGGTGCTGGCGGGCAGCCATGATATCAGCCTGCGCGTTATTCCCACCAAGTACCCCTCCGGTGGCGCCAAGCAGCTGACCCAGATCTTAACCGGCAAACAGGTCCCGCACGGCGGTCGTTCGTCTGACATTGGCGTCCTGATGCAGAACGTCGGCACCGCCTATGCCGTTAAACGTGCCGTTGTTGACGGGGAGCCGCTTACCGAGCGCGTCGTTACCCTTACCGGGGAATCGGTTAGCCGTCCCGGTAACGTCTGGGCGCGTCTGGGCACGCCGGTTCGTCATCTGCTGGATCAGGCCGGGTTCTGCCCGAGCGCCGAGCAAATGGTAATTATGGGCGGGCCGCTGATGGGCTTTACCCTGCCCTGGCTGGATGTCCCGGTGGTAAAAATCACCAACTGCCTGCTGGCGCCGTCCGTCAGCGAGATGGGCGAAACGCAGGAAGAGAAAGGCTGCATTCGCTGCAGCGCCTGTGCCGATGCCTGCCCGGCGGATCTGCTGCCTCAGCAGCTCTACTGGTACAGCAAAGGGCAGATCCACGATAAAGCGAAATCCCACAACCTGGCCGACTGCATTGAGTGTGGCGCCTGCGCCTGGGTCTGCCCGAGCAATATTCCGCTGGTGCAATATTTCCGCGTCGAGAAAGCCGAAATTTACGCGATCGCCCAGGAAGAGAAACGCGCAGCCGAAGCCAAAGCACGGTTTGAAGCGCGCCAGCAGCGCCTTGAACGCGAGAAAGCCGCCCGAGAAGCGCGCCATAAGAAAGCGGCAGTTCAGCCTGCGGCAAAAGACCAGGATGCCATTAATGCTGCCCTGGCGCGTGTGCGCGAGAAGAAAGCCACCGCGACAGAAGATGTGGTGATCCCGGCGGGTCAGCGCCCGGATAACAGCGAGATGATTGCCGCCCGCGAAGCGCGCAAAGCAGAGGCCCGCGCCCGTCAGGCGGAAAAAGCGCAGGCTGCCGCCGCATCAACAGAAACCGATCCGCGTAAAGCGGCGGTCGAGGCCGCCATCGCCCGCGCAAAAGCCCGCAAAGCGGCGCCACCGGAAGAGACTCAGGCCGAGCCAGCGCCGGTGGATCCGCGTAAAGCGGCGGTCGAGGCCGCCATCGCCCGCGCAAAAGCCCGCAAAGCGGCGCCACCGGAAGAGACTCAGGCCGAGCCTGCTCCGGTGGATCCGCGTAAAGCCGCGGTCGAAGCGGCCATCGCCCGGGCGAAAGCCCGCAAAGCGGCGCCACTGGAAGAGAACCAGAGCGAGCCAGCGCCAGTCGATCCGCGTAAAGCGGCGGTCGAAGCGGCCATCGCCCGGGCGAAAGCCCGCAAAGCGGCGCAGCCGGACGATATTCAGGTTGAACAGGCTCAGGTCGACCCGCGTAAAGCGGCCGTCGAAGCGGCGATTGCCCGGGCCAAAGCCCGTAAAGCCGCGCCGCCGGAAGCAAAACAGGAAGAACCCGTACCCGTCGACCCGCGTAAAGCCGCGGTCGAAGCCGCCATTGCCCGGGCAAAAGCGCGCAAGGCGGCGCAACAGGAAGAAGAGCCGGCAGCCAATGACGATCCACGCAAAGCGGCAGTGGCTGCCGCCATCGCGCGGGTACAGGCGAAGAGAGCCGCACAGCAGGCAGTTAACGAGGATTAAATGGTTTTCAGAATCGCAAGCTCCCCTTATACCCATAACCAGCGCCAGACATCGCGCATTATGATGCTGGTCTGCCTGGCCGCACTGCCGGGCATTGCCGTACAGCTCTGGTTCTTCGGCTGGGGTACGTTGCTGCAGATCATCCTTGGCTGTGTGAGCGCGCTGGCGGCCGAAGCGCTGGTACTCAAACTGCGAAAAATCGCGGTGGGCAAAATTCTGGCGGACAATTCCGCCCTGCTCACCGGCCTGCTGCTGGCCATCAGTATTCCGCCGTTCGCTCCGTGGTGGACGGTGGTGCTCGGCACCGTTTTCGCGGTGATCATCGCCAAGCAGCTCTATGGCGGCCTCGGGCATAACCCGTTTAACCCGGCGATGATTGGCTATGTGGTGCTGCTGATCTCCTTCCCGGTGCAGATGACCAGCTGGCTGCCGCCGCATGAGATTGCCGCGACGGTGCCAGGCTTTATGGATGCCGTGCAGGTGATCTTCTCCGGCCATACCGCCAGCGGCGCGGATATGAACACCCTGCGTCTGGGGGTGGATGGCATCAGCCAGGCGACGCCGCTCGATACCTTCAAAACCTCTCTGCATGCGGGTCACAGCGTAGAGCAGATCCTCCAGTCGCCCATTTACAGCGGCGTGCTGGCAGGCGCGGGCTGGCAGTGGGTTAACCTGGCGTACCTGGCCGGTGGCCTGTTCCTGCTGTGGCAGAAAGCGATCCGCTGGCATATCCCGGTGAGCTTCCTGGTAACGCTTGCGGTCTGTTCCGGGCTGGGCTGGTTCTTCTCGCCGGCGTCGCTGGCGTCGCCGCAGATCCATCTGCTCTCCGGCGCGACCATGCTGGGTGCCTTCTTTATTCTGACCGACCCGGTAACGGCCTCTACCACCAACCGTGGGCGCCTGATTTTTGGCGCGCTGGCCGGTTTGCTGGTGTGGCTGATCCGCAGCTTTGGCGGTTACCCGGACGGCGTGGCCTTTGCCGTGCTGCTGGCGAACATCACCGTTCCGCTCATCGACTACTACACGCGTCCGCGCGTGTACGGCCATCGCTAAGGATCTGCCATGTTAAGAACGATGCAAAAACACGGCGTGACGCTGGCGCTCTTTGCCGCCGTGCTCACCGGCATGACCGCGCTGGTCAACGGCTTAACCAAATCCACCATTGATGAACAGGCGGCCCGTCAGCAAAAAGCGCTGTTTGACCAGGTGATCCCGGCAGATATCTACGATAACGATCTGCAGAAGAGCTGTTATCTTGTCCAGACGCCAGCGCTTGGCAAAGGCACCCACCGTATTTTTATCGCCCGTAAAGGCGATACGCCGACCGGCGTGGTGATGGAGGCCACCGCCCCGGATGGATACTCCGGCGCTATCAGGCTGCTGGTGGGCACCGATTTTTCCGGCACCGTGCTGGGTACGCGCGTGACCGAGCACCACGAAACGCCAGGCCTTGGAGATAAGATTGAAACCCGCTTAAGCGACTGGATTTTGCATTTCGCTGGTAGAGTGATCCACGGTATTGACGATCCGGCGTTCGCGGTGAAAAAAGATGGTGGTGATATCGATCAGTTTACCGGTGCGACCATCACCCCACGTGCGGTAGTGAACGCCGTTAAACGTGCGGGGGTTTACGCACAATCGCTGCCTGCGCAACTTAACAATCTGCCCGCCTGTGAGGAGCGTTCATGAGCCAGGTAAAAGAGGTTTTTGTTCAGGGGCTGTGGAAAAACAACTCCGCGCTGGTACAGCTGCTGGGGATGTGTCCGCTGCTGGCCGTCACCTCCACCGTTACCAACGCGTTGGGCCTTGGCCTTGCCACCACCCTGGTATTGATCCTGACCAACCTGTCGATCTCTGCCCTGCGCCGCTGGACGCCGTCAGAGATTCGTATTCCGATCTACGTGATGATTATCGCCTCGGTGGTGAGCGTCGTGCAGATGCTGATCAACGCCTGGGCCTTTGGCCTCTATCAGTCGCTGGGGATTTTTATCCCGCTGATCGTCACCAACTGTATCGTGGTGGGCCGCGCCGAAGCCTTTGCGGTGAAAAACGATCCGCTGATTTCGGCCCTTGATGGCTTTGCCATCGGCATGGGGGCGACCGGGGCGATGTTTGTCCTGGGCGCCATGCGTGAAATCCTTGGCAACGGTACCCTGTTCGATGGCGCAGATGCGCTGCTGGGCAGCTGGGCCAAAGTTCTGCGCATTGAGGTGTTCCACACCGATACGCCGTTCCTGCTGGCGATGCTGCCCCCTGGCGCGTTTATTGGCCTGGGGATGATGCTGGCAGTAAAATACCTCATTGATGAGAAACGTAAACGCCGCGCTGCCACGCGCAGCGCAGAGGAAGGGATCCCTGAGAAGGCCTCATGAACAAAGAGAAACGTTTAACCATTTTGCAGCGCCTGCGTGAGAATAACCCGCACCCGACCACCGAGCTGAATTTTACCTCGCCCTTTGAACTGTTGATCGCGGTGTTGCTCTCCGCGCAGGCGACCGACGTGAGCGTCAATAAAGCCACCGCGAAGCTCTACCCCGTCGCCAACACGCCTCAGGCGATGCTGGAGCTGGGCGTTGAGGGGGTAAAGTCGTACATCAAAACCATCGGCCTGTTTAACAGCAAAGCCGAGAATGTGATCAAGACCTGCCGGATGCTGATAGAGCTGCACGGCGGTGAGGTACCGGAAGATCGCGCGGCGCTGGAAGCACTGCCTGGCGTGGGCCGTAAAACCGCCAACGTGGTGCTGAATACCGCCTTCGGCTGGCCGACCATTGCCGTGGATACTCATATCTTTCGTGTCTGCAACCGAACGAACTTCGCTCCGGGCAAAAACGTGGAGCAGGTCGAAGATAAGCTGCTGAAAGTGGTTCCTGCGGAGTTCAAGGTCGACTGCCATCACTGGTTGATCCTCCACGGACGCTATACCTGCATTGCGCGTAAACCGCGCTGTGGCTCCTGTATTATTGAAGATCTCTGTGAATTTAAAGAGAAAACCGACCACTGAAACCGTCATTCGACGGTTTTTTTATCACCTGAAAACCTTATATTAAGCACGAGTATCTTTCAGGCTCGCCTTTTGCAGTTTTTCTGTCTGAGCAAAAGTTTACGGTTCGCGCATTGTGCGGCTATATAACAATCAAACAGGTTAATTGTTTTTTCGTCAGCAAAATTTTCTATATAAATGTGATGGCGATCACTCTGTTCACACGCTGTTAATTTTATGTGTCAAAATGGCTACTAAAGCCCTACAGCATCGAGAAATACCCCCTTCTCAACCGTAGATATGTCCGGTTATTTTTCAGAACATAGGCCATATCACTGCCCAACACCTTTTACAGCAGAACATATCGCCATACGGCGATTTTCTCCCCTACTGAATAGTGAAAAAAACCAGTTTCACCGAAACGGTAAAATTTAACGCTAAATAACATTTAGGTTTCTGGCGCATTATAGGGCTTGAGTTAAATGTAACAGACTATTACAAACGTCTTGCCAGACGGGTCAGGATAGTGAACATTACCCGCCGTTTCCCCTCCCACTATAACTATAAAGCGGATGGACTACGGTCATCACGCTATGAACACCCCCGTTAATATGGGATGTAAAAAAAGAGGTATATGTGTCTACTGCAAACAATAAACCAGCTGAAGAGAGCGTAAGTCTTAACGCTTTCAAACAACCTAAATCGTTCTATCTCATATTCTCTATTGAGCTGTGGGAGCGTTTTGGTTACTACGGTCTGCAAGGGATCATGGCGGTTTACCTGGTGAAACAACTGGGTATGTCCGAAGCCGATTCCATCACCCTGTTCTCTTCTTTCAGTGCTCTGGTCTACGGTCTGGTCGCAATTGGTGGCTGGCTGGGCGATAAAGTACTGGGAACCAAACGTGTCATCCTGCTGGGCGCCATCGTTCTGGCGATCGGTTATGGTCTGGTAGCCTGGTCCGGTCACGATGCCGGCGTGGTTTACCTGGGTATGGCGACCATCGCGGTGGGTAACGGCCTGTTCAAGGCGAACCCGTCTGCCCTGCTTTCTACCTGTTATAAGAAAGATGACCCGCGTCTGGACGGTGCATTCACCATGTACTACATGTCCATCAACATTGGCTCCTTCTTCTCCATGCTGGCAACCCCGTGGCTGGCAGCAAAATTCGGCTGGAGCGTGGCGTTTGCCCTGAGCTTCGTCGGTATGCTGATCACCGTGGTGAACTTCCTGTTCTGCCGCAGCTGGGTGAAAGAGTACGGTTCAAAACCTGACTTTGCGCCGGTACAGATGGGTAAATTGCTGGCGACGCTGGTTGGTGTTGTCGTGCTGGTTGCTATCGCCACCTGGCTGCTGCACAACCAGGGTATTGCCCGTGCGGTGCTGGGCGTGGTTGCGCTGGGTATCATCTGCATCTTTGCAAAAGAAGCCTTCTCCATGCAGGGCGCGGCGCGTCGTAAGATGATTGTTGCCTTTATCCTGATGGTTGAAGCGATTGTCTTCTTCGTGCTGTACAGCCAGATGCCAACGTCTCTGAACTTCTTCGCGATCCGTAACGTTGAGCACTCTATCCTGGGTATCGCGTTCGAGCCTGAGCAGTTCCAGGCCCTGAACCCGTTCTGGATCATGGTAGGTAGCCCGATCCTGGCTGCCATCTACAACAAGATGGGCGACCGCCTGCCAATGCCGCACAAGTTCGCGGTGGGCATGGTGCTCTGCTCGGGTGCCTTCCTGGTACTGCCGCTGGGCGCGGAATTCGCCAGCGACGCGGGTATCGTCTCCGTGAACTGGCTGATCCTGAGCTACGCCCTGCAGTCTATCGGTGAGCTGATGATCTCCGGTCTGGGCCTGGCGATGGTTGCACAGCTGGTTCCACAGCGTCTGATGGGCTTCATCATGGGTAGCTGGTTCCTGACCACTGCCGGTGCTGCCATCATCGCCGGTAAGATCGCCAACCTGATGGCTGTGCCTTCTGATGTGACCGACCCGCTGCAGTCGCTGCATGTCTATGGTGACGTGTTCCTGCAGATTGGTATCGCCACTGCGGTTATCGCTGTGCTGATGATGCTGACTGCACCAAAACTGAACCGCATGACTCAGGACGACGACAATACCGCTAAAGCGAGCAACACCGCCGCCGTGTAATGTCATCGGGAAACGACTGACTACAAGCCGCTAACTGTGCGTTAGCGGCTTTTTTTTTATTATGGGGCGCACTAACATAGGGTAAACCTACGTAAACAGGAGTGACCGATGAAACTGTTCTATAAACCAGGCGCCTGCTCTCTTGCCTCCCATATTACGCTGCGCGAGAGCGGTAAAGACTTCACCCTCAACGGTGTTGATCTGATGCAAAAGCGTCTGGAAAACGGCGATGATTTTTTCGCGGTGAATCCTAAAGGCCAGGTTCCGGCCCTGCTGCTGGAAGATGGCACCCTGCTCACCGAGGGTGTTGCCATTATGCAGTACCTCGCGGACAGCGTCGCGGATCGCCAGCTACTGGCGCCAGCCGGCACTATCGCCCGCTATAAAACCATTGAATGGATGAACTACATCGCCACCGAACTGCATAAAGGTTTTACCCCGCTGTTCCGCCCGGACACCCCGGAAGAGTACAAGCCGATCGTTCGCGCCCTGCTGGAGAAGAAACTGCAGTATGTGAACGCGTCGCTGAAAGAGGATCAGTGGATCTGCGGGCAGCGCTTTACCATTGCCGATGCGTATCTGTTTACCGTCCTGCGCTGGGCACGGGCCGTGAAGCTGAACATGGAAGGATTAAGCCACATTGACGCCTATATGGCGCGTATGGCGGAGCGGCCTGCCGTGGCGGCAGCACTGGAAGCGGAAGGGTTAAAGTAAGCGCTTTTCGCCCGGCGGCGCTTTGCTTGCCGGGCCTACAAGACCTGTAGGCCGGGTAAGCGCAGCGCCGCCGGGCATTGAGGTCAAAGCTGGGTCGCGCTAAAAACGTGTTCCGGCTTCGCAATCCGGTCCTGTGCGGCCACAACCTGCAACTCGTACTCCTGCAGGGCTTTGGTGGCGATCATAATCTCATACACCGCCGCCGTGACGTGCTCAAGCGCATCACGCACCGTTGCCCCCTGCAGCAGTTTCACCAGCAGCAGACCGCTGGTCACATCGCCCACGCCCACCGGCTGACGGCTGCCAAAATCCACCAGCGGACGGCTGATGTGCCAGGCTTCATCTTTGGTCACCAGCAGCATCTCAAAGCGATCCGGGCTGATTCCGGCGCGGGCCAGATGTTTCACCAGCACGATTTCCGGCCCCATCGCAATCAGTTCACGGGACGCCGCAACGGCCTCCTCCACGCTGTTCACCGGATGTTCACAGAGGATCTCCAGTTCAATGAGGTTTGGGGCGATGATGTCGCTGGCCGGGAGAGCGTGACGCACGTGAAACTCCGCCACGCCTGGCGCCACGATACAGCCTTTTTCCGGATGGCCCATCACCGGATCGCAGAAATATTTCGCCGCCGGGTTCGCCGCCTTCACCTGGCGAACAATACCGAGAATATGCTCGCCCTGCTCGGCTGATCCAAGATAACCGCTCAGCACGGCATCGCAGGTTTTGAGTTTGTCGATATCAGCAATGCCCTGAACAATCTCTGTAAGATGAGCGGGCGGCATCACGCAACCGGTCCATTTGCCGTATTGCGTATGGTTGGAAAACTGAACGGTATTTAACGGCCAGACATTGGCCCCGAGACGGCGCATCGGAAATTCTGCGGCGCTGTTGCCAGCATGCCCAAAAACGACGTGGGACTGGATGGCGAGGATATTCTTCATTTTCTTACCACAACCCTGAAAAAATAAAGGGGCGTGGTTTCCCACGCCCCTGTGCTTTTATGATTATTTCCAGCAAACCAGACAGTAATTCTTTTTACCGCGACGCAGCAAGGTATAACGACCAAACAGGCGATCGCTGTCAGCGAAGACGTACTCCGCGTCAGACTGTTTTTCACCGTTAATGGTGATGGCGTTAGAGGCGATGGTTTTACGCGCCTGGCCACGGGACGGCTGAAGCTCAGAGTCGACCAGGGCCTGCATCAGATCGGCGCCTTTTTCCATCTCCACCATTGGCACGCCATCCTGCGCCAGCTGTTCGAAGTCTGCTTCGCTCAGATCGCTCAGGGTACCGTTAAACAGGCTGGCGGTAATGCGCTTGGCCGCCGCTAAGCCCTCTTCGCCGTGAACCAGCTTAGTGACCTCATCGGCCAGCACGTACTGGGCGCGTGGCGCTTTACCGCTGTTTTTGTCTTCTTCTTCAAGAGCATTGATCTCTTCAATGTCCATAAAGGTGAAGAACTTCAGGAAGCGATAAACGTCAGCATCTGCGGTGTTGATCCAGAACTGGTAGAACTTGTACGGGCTGGTTTTCTTCGGATCGAGCCATACCGCGCCGCCTTCAGTTTTACCGAACTTGGTGCCGTCCGCTTTGGTGATCAGCGGAACGGTCAGACCGAAGACCTGATTCTGGTGCAGACGACGGGTCAGATCGATACCGGAGGTGATGTTACCCCACTGATCGGAGCCGCCAATCTGCAGCGCAACGCCGTGCAGCTTGTTCAGACAGGCAAAGTCATACCCCTGCAGCAGGTTGTAGGAGAACTCGGTAAAGGAGATGCCCTGATCGTCACGGTTCAGACGCTGCTTCACCGCTTCTTTGTTGATCATCTGGTTAACGGAGAAGTGTTTACCGATATCCCGCAGGAAGGTCAGCACGTTCATGCTGCCAAACCAGTCGTAGTTGTTCGCAGCGATCGCGGAGTTTTCACCACAGTCAAAGTCGAGGAATGGCGCGACCTGTTTGCGGATTTTCGCCACCCACTCCTCTACGGTATCCGCCGTATTCAGTTTACGCTCAGCGGCTTTGAAGCTTGGGTCACCAATCAGACCCGTTGCGCCACCGACCAGAGCCACAGGCTTATGGCCAGCCAGCTGGAAGCGTTTCAGGCATAACAAAGGAACCAGATGCCCCAAATGCAAGCTGTCAGCGGTAGGATCGAAGCCGCAATAGAGCGCGATCGGGCCTTGCGCCAGTCGCTCTGCTAACGCTTCCTCGTCCGTCACCTGGGCTACCAGCCCCCGCTCTTGCAATTGTTTAATCAAGTTACTGCTTGCCATCAAATTCTCCATGTATAAAACGACTGCACCTTTGCCGGTACACGACTTTTCGCCAGACGCGAAAGGTACATAGAATAAAGCGCTGACCAACGTAGCGCCAGCGCTTAAGAGAACAAATTTCGGGGATTAGGGTGCCAGCCGATCGATTTTCCACGCGCCGTTATCGCGCTGATAGATAAACCTGTCGTGAAGGCGATGTTCACCGCCCTGCCAGAATTCCATCTGCTGAACGGAGACGCGGAAGCCGCCCCAGAAACTCGGCAGCGGCACTTCGCCCTGCTGGAATTTCTGTTTCAGCTCAAGGAACTTGCTCTCCAGCACGCCGCGGGCAGAGATACGGCTCGACTGTTTAGAGACCCAGGCGCCAATCTGGCTGTCCCGCGGACGGCTGTGGAAATACTTCACCACTTCAAGGGTTGAGAGACGTTCAACGGAGCCGGTGACCATCACCTGGCGCTCCAGCATATGCCACGGGAAGAGCAAACTGATACGCGGGTTGTTTTCCAGATGCTGCGCCTTACGGCTGCCAAGGTTGGTGTAGAACACCAGTCCTTTGTCATCGTAATGTTTGAGCAGCACGATGCGCTGCCAGGGTTGGCCATTTTCATCGACGGTGGCAACCACCATCGCGGTGGGATCGGCAAGTTGTGCTTCACAGGCCTGTTTTAGCCAGTGCTCAAACAGCACCAGCGGCTCGGCGGGGAGATCCTGGCGACGCAGGCCGCCTTTGGTGTATTCGCGCCGCAGGTGCGCAATTTTCTGCAATTCGTCGTTATCTGACATGGCGTTAACTGACGTTGACAATGGGTGACGCTATTGTGCGCCGCCCCCTGCAAAATCTCAACGCTTCGGATTTTCGATCTGACAATTGTTCAGCACAATGCGATCGCGCTTGTAGACCGTTGCACTGTCGCCTTTCGACCAGAAGACATACACCCCGTCGCTATATCGGGTCCCGGAAGCGGAGATCCCCTGTTTCAGCGTCAGCAGCTTATTGTCGTACACGAAACTGACTTCCTGACGGGGATTATTGAGCTTAACGGTCAGGGGCTTTTCGTCGCACTGATAGGCCAGCGTGTCGGTTTGCATGCGCTCGACGAACTGGTTGTAAACGCTACAGCTCGCCAGCAGAAAGGGAGTAAAAGCAAGAAGCAGTTTTTTCATGGGTAAATTCCGAAGACTTTCCTGGTCCCGGAGGGCGCGTAGGCCCTCCCGTTTTTTCGGCTATTCTTACCCACAGCAGGCTTAAGTGAAATTCGGTTAACTCTGATTTTGCCGCGGATTCGCTGGAAAAACAGCACCTAACACGCTCGCTTCACGGGCTCCGGTTACCGAGGGTAAGTTCCCCGGCAGACCAGCCACCGTGCGCCACGCCAGCCAGGCAAAGGCCAGCGCCTCCATGTCATCGCCGCTGATCCCTGCTTTGTCGGTGGTGGTTACCTCCGTGCCCGGCAGCAGACCGGCGAGACGGGTCATCACCAGTGGGTTACGGCTGCCGCCGCCGCACACCAGCAGACGCTCGCAGCCCCCGCTCAGCAGCACCTGTTCCGAGACCGAAACGGCAGTAAGCTCTGCCAGCGTGGCCTGTACATCCTCAGGCGCCAGGCCCGGGAAGTTCGCCAGCTGACGCTCAAGCCAGCCGTAGTTGAAGTATTCGCGGCCAGTGCTTTTCGGCGCCGGTGCGGCAAAATAGGGATCGCTGAGCATGCTTTGCAGCAGCGGGATAATAACTTTACCGCTGCATGCCCACTGGGCGTCTTTATCGTAGGCTTTACCCGCCTGACGCCAGATCCAGGCGTCCATCAGCATATTTCCCGGCCCGGTGTCGAAGCCGCGTACCGGCTGGCCTGGGATCAATAAAGAAAGATTGGCGATGCCGCCGATGTTGAGCACCATGCGGCGCTCCGTCGGATGCGCCAGCAGGGCGTGGTGGAACGCGGGGACCAGCGGTGCGCCCTGCCCGCCGAGGGCCATGTCGCGGCGGCGGAAATCCCCCACCACCGTCACGCCGGTTTTGGCGACGATCTGGTTGTTATCGCCTATCTGCAACGTATGCGGCGCGTCGCCGCCCGGCTCATGCCAGACCGTTTGCCCGTGACAGCCGATCGCCACCACATCCTGCGGACGAAGATTCTCCTGGTTCATCAGCGCCAGCACCGCATCACCAAACAGGCGTCCGAGCTGCGTATCAAGCTGCCCCAGCTGCGACAGCGTCAGCTGTTGGCCCTGACAGATATTCAGGATCGCCTGTTTCGTCTCCTGGGGAATAAGCCAGCTAAGGCTTGCCTGCTGGGCAACCATATTCTCGTCTATTGCCGCCAGGACGACATCCACACCATCCAGACTGGTTCCTGACATTACGCCAATGTAGCGACCCGATTTCATCCGTTTTCCTTAATCCGTTTGGGCTGATGACTCACTCCACCATAAACCGATTATCAATGCTACGATGGACTCATACTTTTTAACAATAGCTGGCGCTGGGCGTCATTCCAGGAATAATCCGTATCTCCTGCAGGGTGACATCGTCGCTTGTATAGCTATGGTTGAGTGAGAATCGAGTACCATTCTGATTGTGTTTGAGCAAAGATAGGATTTATGGCACCCGATGCCATATAATTTAGCCATAACGGATGCTCAACGAGCGTTTTTGGTGAACAGGAGATTCAAATGATTTTACGTGTACTGGCCGTTTCGCTGGTTGGATTCACTCTGGCTGGCTGTGTTAATGACAACTCCCTGTCCGGGGACGTTTACAGTGCCTCTGAGGCGAAACAGGTTCAGAATGTCACTTACGGCACCATCGTGAACGCGCGCCCGGTACAGATTCAGGGTGGTGATGAGAACAACGTGATCGGCGCACTTGGCGGTGCGGTACTGGGTGGCTTCCTCGGTAACACCGTGGGTGGCGGCACAGGCCGTTCACTGGCAACCGCGGCGGGTGCCGTAGCCGGTGGCGTTGCGGGTCAGGGCGTCCAGGGTGCGATGAACAAATCCCAGGGCGTTGAGTTAGAGATCCGCAAGGATGACGGCAGCACCATTATGGTGGTCCAGAAACAGGGCAATACGCGGTTTGCTGCTGGTCAACGTGTGGTACTGGCCAGCAACGGCAGCCAGGTCACCGTCTCCCCACGTTAATAACGTTATGGGCGTGGTCATCCGATCACGCCCCGCACCATTAAGCATTACTAATATAAATATATTAATTTAATACATTCACATTATTTATATTTAATTCTCGTACCGCTTGTTCCTGCGCAAAGTATTCCCCCTGCGCTTATGAGATGATTCGCAAATCCTTTTTTCTTTATTTGAAATATTTATGCTTGCGATAAATCATTATATTAAGAACAAGTATGCGCAGTTCTTTGTGGGCTGCTTTATTGTCATCGGAATTTTACACTCTCTTTTTTTTGGCCTGGTCGGAAAGACGGCGTCATTTTCCCCGTTTCTCTTTCCTATGCTCACCATTTTTTTACTGGTATTTCACCTGTTTATCGCCTGTTTCATGGTGATGAAATACTGGTGCGACAGAATGCGTTTATATCTGATGTCCTTTGCCTTTGCCTTCGTCGGTTCGGCTTTGTTGATGGTGGGAACGCTATCCAGCTTCCCGGCGTGGCTGGATTTGTATCAGTTCAACGTTGTTAACTATAACGACGCCATGATCTACTTCGCGTTCCGTCATCTGCTGATGGCCGTGCTTTTTATCGTTGCGGCTGTGCTGTACGCTATCCGCAGCCGACCACTGTCGCGAATTTTCCATCTTTCGATAATTTCAGGCATGTTTATATTTACGGCCCTGATTGTGATCCTCGCCTGGCTCTACTCCAGCAACGTGGCTTTATTATCATTAGATTTGGTCGACAACGACACCCGGCAATATCTGTTGCTGTGGAAACGGCCGATTAACATTACGCTCATCGCGTTCTGGATTATTGCATTGGCGATATTGTTGCGTACGACGCGGGTGCGCAATCTGTTCTGGGTGGGCGGGAATTTCTTATGCCTCTGTTATATCGCAACGTTTGCCATGCTGTTGTCAGGCGGACACGCAGAAGATATCTCATGGTATCGCGCACGGTTATTTGAAGCCGTTGCCACGCTGCTGATTATGTTTGTCCTGCTGTATGACGTATTTAATCTTTATCGCGAATCGCATCTGAAGTATCAACAGTCTTACCAGAACTCGATTCGCGATCCGCTGACCCGGCTCTACAACCGTAGCTATTTCTATGATGCCCTGAACCACGCCCTTCATACGGTAAAACCGACGGAGCCGGTCTCGGTTATCGTCAGCGATCTCGATCGTTTTAAGCGCATCAACGACTGCTATGGACACCTGCAAGGAGATAAGGTTTTGCAGTTTGTCGCCCAGTTGCTGATGGATTCCGTCCGGCCAAATGACGTTGCGGCGCGTATCGGGGGAGAAGAATTTGTTCTGCTGTTAACCCATACCCCCCCTGAAGCGGCGCGCCAGGTTGCGGAGCGGATACGCTTAAAACTGAGCAGCTTCGATAAAGCCAGCTCCGACGGACAACTTCCCGAGCCCATCACCATCAGCATGGGCGTGTTTACCGCCATAGAGAACATCAGCGCGGAAGAGTGCGTCGGGCGTGCAGATAAAGCGATGTACGAGGCAAAAGAGAGCGGACGTAACCGGGTGGTCGTGTTCCAGTAAAGAAAAAGCCTTGCGTTCGCAAGGCTTTTTTAAAGGTTAGTCGCGGGACTGTAACTCATTGATATTGTGCTCAAGCCGGGCTACCAGCGAGATCAGCAGTTCCAGTTCGGCAGGCGTGATCCCGGAGAGGATCTCACCGCGCGTTTTGCTGATCACCGCCTCCATCTCTGTGATGATGGGGGTGGCTTTCTCAGTGAGTTTAATCCGCTTGGCACGACGATCGCTGGCGCAGGTCTGGCGTGAAATCAGCCCCTTCTCTTCCAGTTGATCGAGCGTTCGTACCAGTGATGGCTGCTCGATGCCAATCGCTTTTGCCAGTTGGATCTGTGACTGGTCGGGTGGCAGCTGATGGATGTTATGCAGCGTGACCCAATGCGTCTGTGTCAATTCCAGAGGTTTCAGGCGATGGTCAATCAGAGCACGCCAGATGCGTACTAACCTTGCCAGATCAGAACCTAGTGGCGATTCCAATTTCATCTCCTTATAATTAGCTTGCTAAGTTATTATACTGATTTTAGAATAGTGTGCAGCATTTATATTGCCAAAACAAATGCAATACTGCATACATCCTTGATGAGAGTCTGATTTACACTTTGTTGTGACGCCCCAGCGCGTTATGCGGCCGCGCTTTTTGGCCACGACCCATTTGCAAAGGAACCGGCACGTGACGTTCACGCTTAACGCCTCGGGGTTACCGCTTCAGGATCTGATAGTAGGTGCCTCGGTTTACTTTCCCCCTCTGTTCAAAGCGGTGATGCTGGGTTTTATTCTCTGGCTGGTCACCCACCGCTTGCTGCGCGACTGGATCTATTCCGGTGAAATCTGGCACCCCATGCTGATGGATCTTTCGTTATTCGTCCTTGCAGTCTGCCTGGGCCTGGTTCTGCTCATTGTGTGGTGACTATGCTTATGAAAACAATTAAATATTTTTCATCATTACTGGTTCTGGCCGTGGCGCTCATCGCTGGATGGTGGCTATGGAATTATTATATGCAGTCCCCCTGGACCCGGGACGGAAAGGTGCGCGCCGAGCAGGTCAGCGTGACGCCCCAGGTTTCCGGCACGATTACCACCCTGCACATTAAAGATAACCAGTTTGTCCATGCGGGAGAGGTGCTCTTCAGAATTGATCAGACCCCGTTCCATATTGCAGTGCTTAACGCCGAGGCGCAGCTGGCAAAAGCTCAGTCCGATCTCTCAAAAGCCAATAATGAAGCGAACCGGCGCCGCCACCTGTCGCAAAAATATATCTCCGCCGAAGATCTGGATACCGCCAATATTAACGTCAAAGCGATGCAGGCCAACGTAGCGGTGGCTGAAGCGACGCTAAAACAGGCGCAGTGGCAATTGACCCAGACGGTGGTTAAAGCACCGGTGGACGGCTGGGTCACCAATCTTTCAACCCGGGTGGGTGATTACGCCTCCACGGGCCAGCCGGTGTTCGCCCTGGTCGACAGCCACTCCTTTTACGTGGTGGGCTATTTTGAAGAGACCAAGCTCCGGCATATCCGTGAGGGTGCGCCGGTGCAGATCGTACTCTACAGCAGTTCGCAAACGTTACAGGGTCACGTATCGAGTATTGGTCGGGCTATCTACGATCAGAGCGTGGAGACCGATTCAGGGCTGGTGCCCGACGTGAAACCTAATATTCCCTGGGTGAGGCTGGCGCAGCGCATCCCGGTGCGCATCAGTTTCGACAAGCTACCGCCTGACCTGACGCTGGTCTCCGGCACCACCTGTACCGTCTCTGTGGGAACCGCCCGGTGAACCTCCCCGCTTTTTCATGGCGCAACCTGCCGTGGATAAAGGCGACCCCGGCGCAGTGGCGCTACGCCCTGCGCAACGGGATAGCGATGTGCCTGGCTCTCACTGTCGCCTACTGTCTTAACCTCGACGAACCCTACTGGGCGATGACCTCGGCGGCGGTGGTCAGCTTCCCGACCGTTGGCGGTGTGATCAGTAAAAGCCTTGGCCGCGTGGCGGGCAGCCTGCTCGGTGCCACCGCTGCGCTGATTATTGCCGGTCATACGCTCAACGACCCGTGGCTATTTCTGTTCAGCATGGCGGCCTGGCTGGCGCTTTGCACCTGGGCCTGCGCCCATTTCACCAATAACGTCGCCTATGCCTTCCAGCTGGCTGGATACACCGCGGCGATCATCGCGTTCCCGGTCATTGATATTCTCGACACCACCCAGTTGTGGGATATCGCCCAGGCCCGCGTGTGCGAAGTTATTATTGGCATCCTTAGCGGCGGGGTGATGATGATGATCCTGCCCAGCACCTCCGACGGCAAAGCCCTCATCACCGCGCTGAAAACCATGCACACCCGGCTGCTGGAGCACGCCAGCCTGCTGTGGCAGCCCGACAGTAACGATGCTATTCGCCTGGCCCACGAGAAGGTTATCGCCCAGATCCTGACCATGAACCTGCTGCGTATCCAGGCTTTCTGGAGCCATTACCGTTTTCGCCGCCAGAATGCCCTGCTTAATTATCTCCTCCACCAGCAGCTTCGGATGACCAGCGCCATCTCCAGTCTGCGCCGCATGCTGCTGAACTGGCCTAATCCGCCCGCCCACACCCGGGAGGTTATCGATCAACTCCTCGCCGCCCTTGCCCGTCCTGACGCCGATTTTTATACCGTGGCGCGGATCCTTGCTCCACTGAGGCCAGGCACCGACGCGGATTACCGCCATCGTGCCTTCTGGCTGCGACTACGCTATTTCTGCCGTCTGTATCTACAGAGCAGCCGCTGGATAAAAGCCGTTGAAACCGCGACGCCGATAACAGAATTTATCGTTCCCCGCAGCCCGGCGCTGGCCCGGCATACTGATAATCTGGAAGCGCTCTGGAGCGGCTTTCGCACCTTTTGCGCCCTTAGCCTGGTAGGCGCCTGGACCATTGCCGCCCAGTGGGATGCAGGGGGGGCGGCCCTGACCCTGGCCGCGATCAGCAGCGTGCTCTATTCGGTGGCGGCCTCGCCCTTTAATTCGCTCACGCTGCTGCTGCGCACCCTGATCCTGCTCTCGCTCTTCAGCTTTGTGGTCAAGTTTGGCCTGATGGTGCAGATCTCGGACCTCTGGCTGTTCCTGCTGTTTCTCTTCCCGCTGCTGACCACCATGCAACTTATGAAGCAGCAGATGCCCGCCCTCGCCGGTCTGTGGGGGCAGCTTATTGTCTTTATGGGTTCATTTATTTCGGTGACCAACCCGCCGGTGTATGACTTTGCCGAGTTTCTCAATGACAACCTGGCAAAAATACTTGGCGTGGGGCTGACGTGGCTGGCCTTTGCGGTGCTGCGTCCGGGCTCCGATGCGCGTAAGAGCCGTCGTCACATTCGCGAATTGCGGCGCGGATTTGTCGATCAGCTGAGCCGCAGGCCGCGGCTCAGCGAGAATGGCTATGAATCGCTGGTCTATCACCATGTTAACCAGCTCAATAACAGTCAGGATGCGCTGGCGCGACGCTGGCTGCTGCGTTGGGGAGTGGTGCTGCTGAACTGCAGCCATGTGGTCTGGCAGTTACGGGACTGGGAGACGCGCTCGGATCCGCTGGCCCGGGTGCGCGACGTCGCCGTCTCACTGCTGCGTGACATCATGAGCGAACGCGGCGTACAGCAGCGTCCCCTGGCCGCCACGCTGGATGAGCTTCAGCGTATCTGTGACACTCTGTCGCATCATCCGCAGCCCGCCGGACAAGAGCTTGCGGCCCTGATCTGGCGACTGCACTGCTCGCTATCCCAGCTGGAACAGGCACCCGCACCGGGCACCCTCAGCGATCAAATCACCCCGCAGGCGTAGCGCTCCCCGCCACCGCCAAGAGGTTTAGGGTGATCCGACATATTATCCCCACCGACATGGATCATCAGCGCTTTGCCTTTTACCTCATCCAGCTTTTTGAGGCGCGGGGCAACGACCGGGTCGGTCGCTTTACCGTCATTGTTGACCACCAGCGCTGGCAGATCGCCTAAGTGGCCCATCCCCTCCGGCCCTTCATGTTTGCCGGTGTTATGGGGATCGAGGTGTCCACCCGCGGCCTCAGCGGCGGACGGTTTGCCATCTTTCATGGCCGGTTCGCAGGAGCCTTTGGCATGGACGTGATAACCGTGTTCGCCCGGAGGGAGGGCTTTGAGATCCGGGGAAAACTCCAGGCCTTTATCGGTTTCAGTGATGGTGACTGTCCCGATGGACTGGCCGATCCCCTGAGAGGTGACGAGGTTCATCTTTACTTCTTCGCTGGCAGCCTGCGCACCTGCACAAACCACCAGCGTTAACGCTGCCAGAGTAAATCGCTTCATATGACCTCCTTGGTTATTTTTTGCCCCTTAAGTTTATACCAGGGGCAACGTTTTAACCGGAAAGTCAGACAAATAGAGAATTACGGCACGTCGTAACCCAGCGCGGCTTTGCGGATGCGGAACCACTGCTGGCGGGTCATGTTCAGCTGCTCTGCTGCCAGCGCTGAACGTACACGTTCAATTTTGCCGGAACCGATGATCGGCAGCGGCTGGGATGGCAGACGTAAAATCCACGCATAGACCACCTGCTCGATAGTTTCGGCATTCAGCTCCTGGGCCACCTTCGCCAGCTCATCGCGCAGCGGCTGGAAGGCATCATCATTAAACAGGCGACCACCGCCGAGGCAGGACCAGGCCATCGGGCGAATACGCAGCTGCTGGAGCTGATCGAGGGTACCGTCCAGCAGCAGCGGCTGATAAACCGGCGAAATTTCAACCTGGTTAGTCGCCAGGGTGAACGGCAGACGCGACTGCAGCAGGGCAAACTGGGCTGGCGTAAAGTTAGAGACGCCAAAATGGCGCACCTTGCCGCTCTGGTGCAGGGCGAGGAAGGCTTCGGCAACCTCATCGGCGTCCATCAGCGGATCGGGACGGTGGATCAGCAGCAGGTCAAGGCGATCGGTCGCCAGATTCGTGAGGGACTGTTCTGCACTACGAATAATATGGTCGCGGTCGGTAATGTAGTGGCCGAGGGCATGCTCCGCTTTCGCCGTGGTGGCGATACCGCATTTGGTGACGATCTCCATACGCTCACGCAGCGCGGGAGAGAGCTTCATCGCCTCACCAAAGGCTGCTTCACACTCGTAGCCGCCATAAATATCGGCGTGATCGACAGTGGTGATCCCCAGATCCAGATGCTCTTCAATAAAACTGGCCAGCTCCTGGGCGGACATGTTCCAGTCCATCAGACGCCAGTAGCCCATCACAAAACGAGAAAACTCCGGGCCCTGCGGGGCAAGGGTAATACGCTGAACCATAGCAATTTCCTTTAAAAAAAGTCTGGGGAGAGTATACGCGTTTGTGACGCTAAAAAAGTGAGGGCTGCTGAGGTTCTTCAGCTTCAGGGGGCTTGTTTGCGCGCAATTTACGCAAAAGACGCTGGCGGCACAGGCGCAGGATCTCCTGTTTCTGGGCATCGCTCATCGACTGCCAGTTAAAACGCTCTTCCCGGCTGCGCATACAGCCGCGACAAAACCCTCGCTCATCCGACTGGCAAATACCGCGGCACGGGCTCTGGACAGGAAAGAACTCCAGTTGTTCAGCCACACGCACCTCCCGAAACCCAAGATTCAGTAAAGTGAAGACCTTAAGCCGGGGTTACGCAAGAGGTCAACCACAGAATTGTGGCATTAAGGTTTCACTAATCTTCGCTCCCTATACTCGCCTCATCACTATTCTTGCTGGTTGACGATGATGCAGATGTTAAAAAAGTTACAGTGTAACGATACAAAATTTACGCTGGGCTGCGCGCTCCTGTTTACCCTGTTAAACGCCCTCTTTATTCACCGCAGCTGGCAGGTGATCGCCCCCGCCCGGCTGCATGATTTTGTCTTTGCCCTGACCGTGCCGCTGGTACTCTTCTGCGGCTGGGTCATCGTCTTCAGCATTCTGAATATTCCACTCATCCGCAAACCGCTGCTGGTGTTGCTCACCCTGGGATGCGCGGCGGCGACCTGGTTCATGTTTACCTACGGGGCGGTGATTGACCAGAATATGATGGTTAACGTCTTCGAGACCAACTCTCAGGAGGCCACGGCGCTTATCACTCCGCAGCTGGTGCTGTGGCTGGCGATCGCCGGGCTGGTGCCAGCCGCCGTGCTGGCGCTGATTCGTATTCGTCCGGGTAAGTGGTGGCAGACGCTGTTGATGCGCGTGGCGGCCATCCTCGCGAGCCTGGTGGTGATCCTTCTGGTGGCCGCACTCTTTTATAAGGACTACGCCTCGCTGTTTCGCAACAACAAAGGCATCGTCAAAATGGTGACGCCAGCGAACTACGTCAGCGCCATCGTTAAGTACAGCAAGGCACGCTGGTTTGCCGGCGACCAGACTCTCATCCATCTCGGGGAAGACGCGCGTAAAGGCCCGGTGCTGCTGGCGCAGCAGAAAAAAACCGTGCTGGTGCTGGTGATTGGCGAGGCGTCCCGGGCTGAAAACTACTCCCTCAACGGTTACGGGCGTGACACTAACCCTGAACTGGAAAAGCAGGAGATGATTAACTTCCCGCAGGCCTCCTCCTGCGGCACTGAAACTGCCGTCTCCGTGCCGTGCATGTTCTCAGGAATGCCGCGCAAAAAATATGATGCCGATCTGGCCCATCATCAGGAAGGGTTGCTCGATGTGCTGGCCCACGCCGGGGTAAACCTGCTGTGGCGTGATAACGATGGCGGCTGCAAAGGGGCCTGTAATCGCATCCCGCATACCGACATGACCCAGTGGAAGCTGGATCAGTTCTGTAAGGATAAATCCTGTATTGATGACGTTAACCTCTATCGTCTGAATGAGACCCTTGATGGGCTTAAACAGGATACGGTGCTGGTGATCCACCTGATGGGCAGTCACGGCCCGGCCTACTATCAGCGCTATCCGGAGCAGTACCGCAAATTTACGCCGACCTGTGACACCAACCAGATCCAGGATTGCGATCACCAGGCGCTGATGAACACTTATGACAATACCATCCTCTATACCGACAGCGTGGTGAGTAAAACCATCGACGCCCTGAAGGCGCGTCAGGCGACGATGAACACGGCGCTGGTTTATCTCTCCGATCATGGCGAATCGCTGGGGGAAAACGGTCTTTACCTGCACGGTACGCCGTACATGCTGGCACCGTCGCAGCAGACGCACATTCCGTTCATGTTCTGGCTCTCGCAGGACTATAAAAAGAATTTTGGCGTGGATGCGCAGTGCCTGCGTAATCAGGCCGCGAAAGAGGCGGTGTCGCAGGATAATCTTTTCTTCACGGTGCTGGGGATGATGAACATTCGCACCTCCGTCTATCAGCCGCAGATGGATCTGCTTACCGCCTGTCGTCGAACGTAAGGCTTGCAATAGACCGATTGGTCTATTACATTGTCGACATGAATAAGCACACTGAACACGATACACGCGAACATCTCCTTGCGACCGGCGAGCGTCTTTGCATGCACCGCGGGTTCACCGGGATGGGTCTGAGCGAGCTGCTGAAAACCGCCGATGTGCCGAAGGGGTCGTTTTATCACTACTTCCGCTCAAAAGAGGCGTTTGGCGTGGCGCTGCTGGAGCGGCATTACGCGGATTACCATCAGCGTCTGGCCAGCCATTTCGCCAGCGGTCAGGGCAATTATCGCGATCGTGTTCTGGCTTATTATCAGGAGACGCTGGCCCAGTTCTGCGCCCAGGGCATTATCAGCGGCTGTCTGACGGTAAAACTCTCTGCTGAAGTGTGCGATCTCTCGGAAGATATGCGCACGGCAATGGATAAAGGGGCCACGGGTGTTATCACCCTGCTGGCGCAGGCGCTGGCGAAGGGGCGGGAGGAGAAATCCCTGGCCTTCGTCGGGGAACCGCTCACCCAGGCGCAGGTGCTCTACTCCCTGTGGCTGGGGGCCAATCTGCAGGCCAAAATGTCCCGCAGCGCGCTGCCGCTTGAGAGCGCGCTGGATCATGTCAAAACCATCATTGCTACGCCTGGCAGTTAACAGGCGTTTTTATTTCGCAAATTACTAGACGACCGGTCTACTCAGGAGCCTTTATGTCAGCTGAAAAATTGTTTACCCCGCTTAAGGTGGGCGCAATCGAAGCACCAAACCGTGTCTTTATGGCGCCCCTCACCCGCCTGCGCAGCATTGAGCCGGGCGATATCCCAACGCCGCTGATGGGCGAATACTATCGCCAGCGCGTCAGCGCGGGACTGATCATCTCCGAAGCCACGCAAATTTCTGCTCAGGCAAAAGGTTATGCCGGCGCCCCTGGCCTGCACAGCCCGGAGCAGATCGCGGCGTGGAAGAAAATCACCGACGGCGTGCATGCTGAAGATGGCCGCATCGCGGTTCAGCTGTGGCACACTGGCCGTATCTCCCACAGCAGCATCCAGCCTGGCGGTCAGGCGCCGGTATCTGCCTCTGCGATCAATGCGGGGACCCGCACCTCACTGCGCGATGAGAATGGCAACGCCATTCGCGTTGACACCACCACGCCACGTGCGCTGGAGCTGGACGAGATCCCGGGGATCGTGAACGATTTCCGCCAGGCCGTCGCCAATGCCCGCGAAGCCGGTTTCGATCTGGTTGAACTGCACGGGGCCCACGGCTATCTGCTGCACCAGTTCCTGTCGCCTTCCTCTAACCAGCGTACTGACCAGTATGGCGGCAGCGTTGAGAATCGCGCCCGTCTGGTGCTTGAGGTGATTGATGCGGTTTCTGCAGAGTGGAGCGCCGATCGTATTGGTATTCGCGTCTCGCCAATCGGTTCTTTCCAGAACGTGGATAACGGCCCGAACGAAGAAGCCGACGCGCTGTACCTGATCGAAGAGCTGGCAAAACGCGGCATCGCTTATCTGCACATGTCCGAGCCAGACTGGGCTGGCGGCGAGCCATACACCGATGCCTTCCGTCAGAAAGTGCGCGACCGCTTCCCGGGCGTGATCATCGGCGCCGGGGCTTATACACCGGAGAAAGCCGAAGATCTGATTAACAAAGGGCTGATCGATGCCGTGGCCTTTGGCCGCGCCTATATCGCCAACCCGGACCTGGTGGCTCGCCTGCAGCGCAAAGCCGAGCTGAACCCGCAGCGTCCGGAGAGCTTCTACGGCGGCGGCGCGGAAGGTTACACCGATTATCCCTCTTTATAAGCCCCCGCATTGATAGCGGCGACACTTCGCCGCTATACTAAAACATCGTTTCTGTTCAAGATGATAAAAGCTAAGAGGATAATATGCGCCTACTTCACACCATGCTGCGCGTTGGCGATCTGCAACGTTCCATCGAGTTTTACACTAACGTGCTGGGCATGACCCTGCTGCGCACCAGCGAAAACCCGGAATACAAATACTCCCTGGCCTTTGTCGGTTATGGCCCGGAGAGCGACGAAGCGGTTATCGAACTCACCTATAACTGGGGTGTGGATAGCTACGAGCTGGGTACAGCACATGGTCATATCGCCCTGGAGGTGGATAACGCGGCAGAAGCCTGCGAGCGGATCCGCAGCAACGGCGGCAACGTGACCCGTGAAGCGGGTCCGGTTAAGGGCGGCACCACCGTGATCGCCTTCGTTGAAGATCCGGACGGTTATAAAATCGAACTGATCGAAGCCAAAGACGCCGGTCGCGGTCTGGGCAACTGATCCTGACGGGCGCGCCATGCGCCCGTTGTTTTACTGCATCTCGCCTCAAAATTTGCCATAATACGCACTGCTTTTTTCCCCTTGTAAGAGATCCAGATGTCCGATAACGCTCAACTTACCGGTCTGTGCGACCGTTTTCGTGGTTTTTATCCTGTCGTGATTGATGTCGAAACCGCTGGATTTAACGCCAAAACCGATGCGCTGTTGGAAATTGCCGCCATCACGTTGAAGATGGATGAACAGGGCAATTTGCTGCCGGATTCCACGCTGCATTTTCACGTTGAACCTTTTGAAGGGGCGAACCTGCAGCCTGAGGCGCTGGCATTTAATGGCATTGATCCGCATAACCCGCTGCGTGGGGCAGTGAGTGAATATGACGCGCTGCATGCCATCTTTAAAATGGTGCGCAAGGGCATGAAAGAGCAGAACTGTAATCGCGCGATCATGGTGGCGCACAATGCTACCTTCGATCACAGCTTTATGATGGCTGCCGCCGAGCGCGCGTCGCTGAAACGTAATCCGTTCCACCCGTTTGTGACCTTCGATACCGCGGCCTTAAGCGGGCTGGCGCTGGGGCAAACCGTGCTGTCGAAAGCCTGTATTACCGCCGGTATCGATTTTGACGGCACACAGGCGCACTCCGCCCTGTACGATACCGAACGCACGGCGGAACTGTTTTGCGAAATCGTTAACCGCTGGAAGCGTCTCGGCGGCTGGCCGCTGCCAGATGTTGGCAACAACGCATAAAAAAAGCGACCGGAAGGTCGCTTTTTTATTTACCGTGCGCGAGATTACTCGGCGCCTGGCTCTTCAGATTTGTACTTCGCAGCCGTCTCTTTGATCAGCTGCTGCAGTTCGCCGCGCTGATACATCTCAATCAGGATGTCGCAACCGCCAACCAGTTCACCGTCAACCCACAGCTGCGGGAAGGTCGGCCAGTTAGCATATTTTGGCAGCTCAGCGCGGATATCCGGGTTCTGCAGAATATCAACGTAAGCAAAACGTTCGCCACAGGCAGAGAGCGCCTGCACCGCCTGAGCGGAGAAACCACAGCTAGGCAGTTTCGGAGAACCTTTCATGTATAGCAGGATCGGGTTTTCAGCAATCTGCTGCTGAATTTTTTCAATAGTAGTGCTCATGTCTTGCTTCCTTTTACTTCTGTTACGGCAATAGTCTGACATTGTAGCGTTTCAGGCCGACTACGGAAAATAACATTTTCGTCACGTACAGGATTTTACCGCGCGTGACGTAAAGTTGCATTATAAAACTACCTTATCCCGTTCCCCCCTGCGTCTTTGCTCAGCGAATGTACAAATCAACCGGTTGAAATTCTGTTTTTTTGCACTTGCTAACGAAACGCAGTTTTAGATGCAAAAAGTTTATTAACGCAGGGGCTTTTTATAGATTAGAATCGACAAGTTTTGTAAATCAGACGCAGGATAATTTATATCCAGCTATTACCAGGGGAATGCCCAGTGGCGCGAATAAATAAATTCTCGATCACGCTCTGTGCTTTGCTGTTTTCATCTCTCACCTTCACGCCGGTGGCAAACGCCTCAGAGCAGGCGCGGCCTTCTGCCGCCCACAAAACGCATCTGGCAAAAGCCACCGAACCGAAGAAAAAAAGCAGCAGCGGCAAAACCACGAAGAAAGAGAGCACCAGCAAAAAAAGCACCGCCAGTAAAAAGAGCAGCAGCAAAAAAAGCAGCCTCGCTAAAACACAGCCAGCCACCTCCAGTAAGAAAAGCAAAAATTCCTCCCGCAGCGCGCCCCGTACAACTCAAACCGCTTCGCGCGTTGTGACAGAAAAATGTACTTCCCGTAAAGGCCATAAAGCGCAGTGCGTGAAAACCAGCAAGACCACGACCCTTGCCGAAGCGCATAAAGTCCGGGTGCAAAAAGCGCAGAAAACGGCGCTAAATAAGCTAATGGGCCAGATTGGTAAACCGTATCGCTGGGGCGGCAGCTCACCGCGTACCGGTTTCGACTGCAGCGGCCTGGTCTATTACGCCTATAAAGATCTGGTTAAGTTCCGCATTCCGCGTACCGCCAACGAAATGTACCATCTGCGTGACGCCTCCCCGGTGGATCGCGGTGAGCTCGAAAGCGGCGATCTGGTGTTCTTCCGCACCCAGGGTCGCGGCACCGCCGATCACGTTGGTGTCTACGTTGGCAACGGCAAATTTATTCAGTCGCCGCGTACCGGCCAGGATATTCAGATCACCTCCCTGAGCGAAGAGTACTGGCAGCGCCATTACGTTGGCGCTCGCCGCGTGATGAAGCCCAGCACGCTGCGTTAACCCCCTGCCCCGCGGGTAAGCCTGCGGGGTAAGTTCCTCTTTTGTAGGGTCTTTCAATTTGCTACTCTATCCTTACATTCAATATGGTTATTGGATGGTTCACTATAATAAGGAGAGAAGCAATGTCGTTTGAATTACCTGCATTACCGTATGCAAAAGACGCTCTGGCCCCGCATATTTCTGCGGAAACCCTGGAGTACCACTACGGCAAACATCACCAGACCTATGTCACCAACCTGAATAACCTGATCGCCGGCACCCCATTTGAAGGGAAAACCCTGGAAGAGATCGTGCGTAGTTCTGAGGGCGGTATCTTCAATAACGCCGCGCAGGTGTGGAACCACACCTTCTACTGGCACTGCCTGGCGCCTCAGGCCGGTGGTGAACCGACGGGTGATCTGGCTGACGCCATCATCGCCACCTTTGGTAGCTTTGCGGAATTTAAAGCGAAGTTTACCGACGCCGCGGTGAAAAACTTTGGCGCGGGCTGGACCTGGCTGGTGAAAGAGGCGGACGGGAAACTGGCCATCGTTTCCACGTCCAATGCGGGCACGCCGTTGACCAGCAACGCTACCCCACTGTTAACGGTGGATGTATGGGAACACGCTTACTACATCGATTACCGTAATGCGCGCCCGAACTACCTCGAGCACTTCTGGGCGCTGGTAAACTGGGAATTTGTTGCGAAGAACTTCGCGGCATAACGAAAAACGCAGAAGGCCGGGCCTTCTGCGTTTTGGTGTTATTCGGCGGCACAAACCGGTTCAGGTTGTTTTCTGTCGGCCATTAGCACCAGCAGAAGCCCCAGCGCGGCAATGATGGCCCCCATCACCGGAACAAAGCTGTACCCCAGCCCGCCGGAGATCACCGCACCACCCGCCGCCGCACCCAGCGCATTCCCCAGGTTAAACGCTCCGATATTGACGGAAGAGGATAACCCTGGCGCATCGCTTGCCACCCGCATCACACGCATTTGCAGCGGCGGTACCACCGCAAAGGTCGCCATCCCCCATACCACCATCGCGAACGCCGCCCCCACTTCATTACGTGCCAGCCACGGGATCGCCACCATAATCGCGATCAGCAGCAGTAGAAAGCCTTTCAGGGTGCCGCTTACGGAGCGGTCCGCCAGCTTGCCGCCCAGGAAGTTGCCGAGGGAGAAACCGACGCCAATCAGCACCAGCATCGCGGTAACAAAAGCAGGCGTCGCCTGGTTAATGTCATGCAGAACGGGCGCAATGTAGGTGTAGAGGGTGAACATTGCCCCAGCACCGAGAACCGTGGTCAGTAAGGCGGAAAGCACCTGCGGGCGCATCAGCACCGCCAGTTCTTTACGCACATCCGGCTTTTCGCCCGCGCCACCCGCAGGGAGGGAGAAGAAGAGCGCGACCATCGAGACCACGCCCAAAAGCGCCGTCGCCAGGAAGGACATCCGCCAGCCGATGGCTTCGCCCATCCACGTTGCGGCGGGTACGCCGCCAATATTGGCGATGGTGAGACCCATAAACATGGTTGCTACGGCGCTGGCCTGTTTATGCTTCGGCACTACGCTTGCGGCGACCACCGACCCGAGGCCAAAGAAGGCGCCGTGATTGAGGCTGGTCAAAATACGCGACAGCATCAGGGTGGTGTAATCCGGGGAGAGCGCCGACAGCACGTTACCGACGGTAAAGATCGCCATCAGGAAGATCAGCGCATTACGACGGCCGCGATGGGAAAGCAGCAAGGTCATCAGCGGTGCCCCTACCATTACGCCGATAGCGTAGGCGCTGATTAACATGCCCGCAGCGGGAATAGAGACATCCACACCCCGGGCGATAACCGGTAGCAGTCCCATTGGAGAAAACTCGGTGGTGCCGATGCCAAATGCGCCAATGGCCAGGGCCAGCAGCGGAAAATTGATTTTCATACTTCAACTCCGGATACCGTGTCGTCAGGCGACACAGAACAATGAAGGCGAAAGCATGACATCAATCACAAAAAATGAGAAGTTAACAATTTGGCAAAAGATTTTTGCCGGACGCGTAACAATAGCAGAAGGGAGACGAGGGAGCGTTAGCTCCCTCGCAAATATCAGTGCAGCGCAGCCGTCAGACCGCTGGCAACGATCAGACCCAGAACAATAACGGTGGTAATCAGCGAAAACTTAAGATCGGTACTCATCAATTTTTCTCCTTTTAATCACCCTACGAAGAGTGAGCTTGCTCATTTTTGCACAGTTCAGGGTAAAAATCTTGCTGGATTTAGATTGATATCGATTTTTACTCTTCCCCTTTTGGTCAAGATCAGCCAAAATTCCACGCTAAATTTATTAGCGTACCGGCCATTGACCCCCTCCTGACGTCCTGTGTCGTTTTCCCGGCGTACCGCAATTCAAATTGCGCAATTAGGGCGAGTGAAGGCAAACGTTTACCTATTGGTTTTTCAGGAGCTTAAGATATGGTCTGGAGTGACATCTGATGGCAACAATTAAAGACGTAGCGAAACGCGCAAACGTTTCCACTACAACCGTATCACATGTTATTAACAAAACCCGCTTTGTGGCGGAAGAGACGCGTAACAACGTCTGGGCAGCGATCAAAGAGCTGCACTATTCTCCGAGCGCCGTCGCCCGTAGTCTGAAGGTGAACCACACCAAATCGATCGGCCTGCTGGCGACCAGCAGCGAAGCCCCCTACTTCGCAGAAATTATTGAAGCGGTAGAGAAAAACTGCTTCCAGAAAGGTTACACCCTGATCCTCGGCAACGCCTGGAACAGCCTGGAGAAGCAGCGGGCCTATCTGTCGATGATGGCGCAAAAGCGCGTCGACGGCCTGCTGGTAATGTGCTCGGAATACCCGGAGCCGCTGCTGAAGATGCTGGAAGAGTATCGCAATATCCCGATGGTGGTGATGGACTGGGGCGAAGCGAAAGCGGACTTCACCGACTCGGTCATTGATAACGCCTTTGAAGGTGGCTACATGGCAGGACGTTATCTGATCGAACGCGGGCATCGCGATATCGGCGTCATCCCGGGCGCGCTGGAGCGCAACACCGGCGCCGGTCGTCTGGCCGGTTTTATGAAAGCGATGGAAGAAGCCTTAATCACGGTGCCGGAAAACTGGATCGTCCAGGGCGACTTTGAACCGGAGTCCGGCTATCGCGCCATGCAGCAGATCCTCTCCCAGACGCCGCGTCCGACCGCTATTTTCTGCGGCGGCGATGTTATGGCGATGGGTGCCCTGTGTGCCGCTGACGAGATGGGCCTGCGCGTTCCGCAGGACGTTTCGCTGATCGGGTATGATAACGTGCGCAACGCCCGTTTCTTCACCCCGGCGCTGACCACCATCCACCAGCCAAAAGATTCGCTGGGCGAGACCGCCTTTAACATGCTGCTCGACCGTATCGTCAATAAACGTGAAGAGTCGCAGTCCATTGAAGTGCATCCGCGTTTGATCGAACGCCGCTCCGTCGCCGATGGCCCGTTCCGCGACTACCGCCGTTGATCCGCTCAGGGAGCCAGTACCTCTGGCTCCCGCAACCACTCCCTGTTCATCGTTTCACTGTCCCCCAGATAATCCAGCAGCCACGCCAGCGCCGGTGACATGTCGTTTTGTTGCCAGGTGAGGCAGCAGGCCGCATCCGGGAAGGGGTTTTCCAGCGTCAGCTCCACCCATTTGCCACTGTCTATCCAGGGCCGGGCAAAATGGACCGGCACCATCCCCACGCACAGCCCGGCCGACAGGCAGGTCGCAGAGGATTCCCAGTCCGGGGTGACGATCCGCCGCTGGTTATCCAGCAGCCAGGTGATCCGTTTCGGCAGCGAGCGGGAGGTATCTTCCCGCACCAGCGACGGCCAGTTGCGCAGGGTATCATCGCTGAGCGGGCCGGGAAGCGCGGCCAGCGGATGGTGGCTCGCCACCACGCAGACCCAGCTCAGCATCCCCATATCGCGAAACGCGTAGCGCCCCCCCACCGGTATCGCCTGGGTCGCGCCGATCGCCATCTCCACCCTGCCATCCGCCAGCGCATCCCAGACACCGTTAAAGACCTCCTGGGAGACGCGCAGCTCAACGTCAGCGAAGTGGCGATAAAAGTCGACGATCATCTGGCGGGTGCGCTCGGGACGAACGATGTTATCCACCGCAATGGAGATATGCCCGCGCCAGCCGTTGGCAATCTGCTGACACTGTTCGCGGGTGATCTGCATTTTTTTGATAACAGAACGCCCCTCCTTCAGAAACCACAGCCCGGCAGGCGTCAGCTCCACATCACGGTGTCGCCGTTCAAATAGCGGCACCGCCAGCCACTCCTCAAGCTGACGCACCGTATAGCTGATGGCTGACGGGACACGATGTAGCTCCTGTGCCGCGCCGCTGAAACTGCCGTTACGCGCCACGGCATCCACCACTTCAAGGGAATATTCTGACCACATTTTCTGCCTGCAAAAAATTTGAATGCAACCGCCAAATATTAGCGTTTCACAAGCGGGATTGCACTGCCTACACTCAGCGGCTACCTAAACCTGCATCCATAAGGACAATAAAACCATGCAACCCGGGAAAGGATTTTTAGTCTGGCTCGGCGGCCTGAGCGTGCTGGGCTTCCTCGCCACCGATATGTACCTGCCTGCGTTCGCCATCATGCAGGCGGATCTGCAAACCCCGGCTGCCGCCATCAGCGCCAGCCTGAGCCTCTTCCTGGCCGGTTTTGCCTTCGCGCAGCTGCTCTGGGGACCGATGTCTGACCGCTTCGGACGCAAGCCGGTACTGCTGGCCGGCTTAGCCATCTTTGCATTCGGCTGCCTCGGTATGCTGTGGGTACGCGACGCCACCTGGCTGCTGGTGCTACGCTTTATCCAGGCGGTGGGGGTCTGCGCCGCGGCGGTGACCTGGCAGGCGCTGGTGACCGATTACTACCCGGCATCGCGAACCAACCGCATTTTCGCCACCATCATGCCGCTGGTTGGCTTGTCGCCAGCGCTGGCACCGCTGCTCGGCAGCTGGATCCTCGCCCATTTCAGCTGGCAGGCCATTTTTGCGGTGCTGTTTGCCATTACCCTGGTGCTGATGATCCCGGCCTTTTTCCTGAAGCCAGTGACGGTAAAAGAGGCGCAGCCAACCTCCCGCGTGACCTTCTTTACCCTGCTTCGCTCCCGGATCTACCGCGGCAACGTGCTGATCTACGCCGCCTGTTCCGCCAGCTTCTTCGCCTGGCTGACCGGCTCGCCGTTTATCCTCAGCGATATGGGCTACAGCCCGGCGGCGATCGGACTGAGCTATGTGCCGCAGACTATCGCCTTCCTGATTGGGGGTTACGGCTGCCGCGCCGCCCTGCAAAAATGGCCGGGTCACCAGATGCTGCCGTGGCTGCTGGGCCTGTTTGCCGTCAGCGTGATCGGTACCTGGGCGGTCGGGTTTATTCCGGGCGTCAGCCTGGCGGCGCTGTTGGCCCCCTTCTGCCTGATGGCAGTGGCGAACGGCGCCATCTACCCTATCGTGGTAGCGCAGGCGCTGCGTCCCTTCCCGCAGGCAACCGGCAGCGCGGCGGCACTGCAGAACACCCTGCAGCTGGGACTCTGTTTCCTCGCGAGCCTGCTGGTCTCCTGGCTGATTGCCACCCCGTTGCTGACCACCACCAGCGTGATGGTGGCGACCGTCGTGCTGGCCGCGCTTGGCTATCGGATGCAGTATCTCCCTGTGGGCCAGCAGGATGAGAGCCCGCAGGCAGAATCTTCCCACGCCTGACAGGATAAATAATTAGCCTGCTAACAATATCCTGTTGAATCACCAGGATATCAGTCCTATACTGGCTAAGGCTTTCTGATAAATACTAAAATTATTAAGTGTTAACGGGAGCCGGATTGCTCCCGTTTTACCATGGATGGCCTTTCGGCAAGGGTCCTCTCCCTTCCTCTGTTCTACGTCGGATATTAGCCTCACGGGTTGCACCGTGAAATTTCTCACTCTCCATAAAGAGCGTCTACGCTGTTTATGGGTTCTGATCACATCAGGTGATGGAGAAGCTATGAGTTCATCGTGTATAGAAGAAGTCAGCATCCGGAATGATGACTGGTTCCGGATAGTCAATGAATTGCTGAGCCGCGCGGGTATCACCATCAACGGCCCGGCATCCTCCGATCTACAAGTTAAACACCCCGATTTTTTTAAACGCGTCCTGAAGCAGGGCTCACTGGGTCTCGGCGAGAGCTATATGGACGGCTGGTGGGAGTGCGAACGGCTGGACATCTTTTTCCATAAGGTTCTGCGAGCGGGTCTGGAAACACAGCTGCCCAACCACCTGAAGGATACCCTGCGCATCGCTACTGCCCGCCTGTTCAACCTGCAAAGTAAAAAGCGCGCCTGGATTGTCGGCAAAGAGCACTACGATCTTGGCAATGACCTGTTCAGCCGTATGCTCGACCCGGCTATGCAGTACTCCTGCGGTTACTGGAAAGAGGCCACCACCCTTGAGCAGGCCCAGCAGGATAAACTGCGCCTCATCTGCGAAAAACTGCAACTGCAGCCCGGTATGCGGGTACTGGATATCGGTTGCGGCTGGGGCGGGCTGGCGGAGTTTATGGCGCAGCACTATGGCGTCAGCGTGGTCGGTGTGACCATATCAGCGGAGCAGCAACGCATGGCGCAGGCGCGCTGCGCCGGGCTGGATGTCACCATCCTGTTACAGGACTACCGCGATCTGCACGATCAGTTCGATCGCATTGTCTCGGTAGGGATGTTCGAGCATGTGGGGCCAAAAAACTACAACACCTATTTCAACGTGGTGGATCGTAACCTGAAGCCGGATGGCCTGTTCCTGCTGCATACCATTGGCTCACGAAAAACCGACCATAACGTTGATCCCTGGATAGACAAGTACATCTTTCCGAATGGCTGTTTGCCCTCAGTTCGCCAGATTGCGAATGCCAGCGAAGCCCATTTTGTAATGGAGGACTGGCATAATTTTGGCGCTGATTACGATACTACCCTGATGGCCTGGCATGCGCGCTTCCTTGCCAGCTGGCCGGAGATCGCCGACAACTATTCTGAACGATTTAAACGGATGTTCAGCTACTATCTGAACGCCTGCGCCGGTGCGTTTCGCGCCCGTGATATTCAGCTGTGGCAGGTGGTATTCAGCCGCGGCGTGGAGCACGGCCTGCGGGTGCCCCGCTAAAAAAGACCCCGGCTTGCCGGGGTCTTTTTTATCATGCGTCGTTGAGCGTCTGCTGGATAGCGGCGGCCTCTTTCGCCGCCAGTACGCGCTCCACGGTATCGACCACCGCCTGGGTTTGCGGGTCGATTTCGATATTCACTCTGTGCCCCAGCTTTTTGCTGCCGAGAGTCGTGCGCTGCAGCGTCTCCGGGATCAGGTGGACACTGAATCGGGTAGGCGTCACTTCACCAACGGTCAGACTAATGCCATCCACGCCAATAAAGCCTTTATAGAGGATGTACTTCATCAATGAAGGATCCTGCACCTTGAACCAGATTTGACGGTTATTTTCTGAGGTGAGGATTTTGGCAATTTCCGCGGTAGTCATAATATGGCCTGACATTAAATGCCCGCCAATTTCGTCGCTGAATTTCGCGGCGCGCTCCACGTTAACAATATCGCCCTCAACCAGGTCGCCCAAATTGGTAATGCGCAGCGTCTCTTTCATTAAATCGAAGCTGATGAGATTACCGTTAATTTCGGTCACCGTCAGGCAACAACCGTTGTGTGCAACCGATGCCCCGGTCTCCAGCCCATCGAGCATCTCGTCCGGCAGGGCGACGACGTGGGTACGGAAATTGGGTTTTTCATCAATGGCCACCAGTTTCGCGGTGCCCTGCACAATACCAGTAAACATGCTTACGACTCCTGTTTGTTCCTTCGGTGTTAACACCGTTTAATCCCACCACAATAACAGTTGAAAATAGAGGTTGCCAGTACCCACCTTTTCTGGCGATTTTTTCACTAGATAATTAGCTTATCCCCGCTACAATAGCTGGACTTCCCCGCATCTTCTTCTTGCTGTTTTTCGCAGCGGCTTTTTTTGCATTCAAATAACAACAATACCAAAGGTGTTCACGTGCAGAAGTACATGATTGAAGCGCGTCAGTTATTAGCTCTGGCAATCCCGGTGATACTCGCGCAAATCGCCCAGACCTCAATGGGGTTCGTCGATACAGTTATGGCGGGTGGCTACAGCGCCACCGATATGGCCGCGGTAGCCATCGGGACCTCTATCTGGCTACCGGCTATTCTCTTCGGCCACGGCCTCCTGCTGGCCTTGACGCCAGTGATTGCTCAGCTTAACGGCTCCGGGCGGCGGGATCGTATCGCCCATCAGATCCGTCAGGGCTTCTGGCTGGCCGGTCTGGTCTCGGTGTTGATCATGCTGGTGCTGTGGAACGCGGGCTATATTATTCACGCCATGCGCAATATTGACCCGGCCCTGGCGGATAAAGCCGTCGGCTATTTACGCGCCCTTCTCTGGGGGACGCCGGGTTATTTATTCTTCCAGGTGATGCGTAATCAGTGTGAAGGTCTGGCGAAGACCAAACCGGGCATGGTGCTGGGCTTTATCGGCCTGCTGGTCAATATCCCGGTGAACTACATCTTTATTTACGGTCATTTCGGCATGCCTGAACTGGGCGGCATCGGCTGCGGCGTTGCCACGGCTGTAGTCTACTGGGTGATGTTCTTCGGCATGCTCTCCTATGTGAAGCGTGCCCGCTCCATGCGTGATATCCGTAGCAAAGCGGGTTTCAGCCAGCCGGACATGGAGGTGGTCAAACGGCTGGTGCAGCTGGGCCTGCCTATCGCGCTGGCGCTCTTCTTCGAAGTGACGCTGTTCGCGGTGGTCGCCCTGCTCGTCTCCCCGCTGGGGATTGTGGATGTGGCCGGGCACCAGATCGCCCTTAACTTCAGCTCGCTGATGTTCGTCCTGCCGCTGTCGCTTGCTGCCGCGGTAACCATTCGCGTCGGTTATCGCCTCGGACAGGGCTCCACGCTGGATGCGCAAATCGCAGCCCGGACCGGCATTGGCGTAGGCATGTGCATGGCCGTCTGCACGGCGCTGTTCACCGTCACGCTGCGCGAGCAGATCGCCCTGCTCTATAACGACAACCCGGAAGTGGTGCTGCTGGCCTCCCATCTGATGCTGCTCGCGGCCGTGTACCAGCTCTCCGATTCAATCCAGGTGATCGGCAGCGGCGTGCTTCGAGGTTATAAAGATACGCGTTCGATCTTCTTTATCACCTTTATCGCCTACTGGGTGCTGGGTCTGCCGAGCGGCTATATTCTGGCGCTCACCGATCTGGTGGTGGATCGTATGGGCCCGGCCGGTTTCTGGATGGGCTTTATCATCGGTCTGACCTCCGCCGCCGTTATGATGATGCTGCGCATGCGTTTTTTACAGCGCCAGCCATCCAGCGTGATTTTGCAACGCGCTGCGCGTTAATCACCCGCCAGCCGCCTGCGGGCGGCTACTTTCTCTTCATTTTGCGCGGGAATAGAGCAATCGTGTGAAATCTGAAAGAAAATTGCGGTTTGCCTCTTGCCTCATGCGACCACTGCCGCTAATATCCGTCCCCGTTGTCACACACAACAATGCGTTCATAGCTCAGTTGGTTAGAGCACCACCTTGACATGGTGGGGGTCGTTGGTTCGAGTCCAATTGAACGCACCATTCTGCGTCCGTAGCTCAGTTGGTTAGAGCACCACCTTGACATGGTGGGGGTCGGTGGTTCGAGTCCACTCGGACGCACCATTTCAGTTCTGAAATGGTGCAATCCCTCTTCTTCTCTGATTTATCACTTTCGCTTCGTTTCTGAGTTGCTCATCACCCGTTTTCTACCACACTTAACCTGCATAGCATTTTTCCCATGGATTCGGTAAAAAAACAGCAGGTAAACACAATGAAAAAAATTGCCATTGTCGGAGCAGGTCCCACAGGGATCTATACCCTCTTTTCTCTTCTGAAACTGAATACACCGCTTTCCGTCACCGTTTATGAACAGGCTGAAGAGGCCGGCGTCGGGATGCCCTATAGCGATGAAGATAACTCGCGCATGATGCTGGCCAATATCGCCAGCATTGAGATCCCGCCCCTTTTCTCCACCTACCTCGCGTGGCTGCGCACCCAGAGTGAGGCGCATCTTGCGCGCTACGGCGTGCAGAAATCTACCCTGCACGACCGACAGTTCCTGCCGCGTATTCTGCTGGGCCAGTATTTCCGTGACCAGTTCCAGACGCTCATCGCGCAGGCACGAAAACAGGGCTTCGAGATCACTGTCCAGGAGTCCTGCCAGGTGAGCGATCTGCTGGCCAGCGCCGAGGGGGTGAGCATCTGGACCGACGGCAAACTCACTCCTGACCAGTTCGATCTGGCGGTGATCGCCACCGGCCACGTCTGGCCGGACGAAGATACCTCTTCACGCGACTTCTTCCCGAGCCCCTGGTCCGGGCTGATGGAGGCCAGCATCGGCGCGGGCAAGGTGGGCATTTTAGGTACCTCCCTGAGCGGGCTGGACGCGGCAATGGCCGTCGCCGTACAGCATGGCAAATTCATTGAGACCGATGACGAGCAGATCCACTACCGGCTTGATGAGAAGAGCGAGGCGCTGAAGATTGTGCTGATGTCCCGCTCTGGCATCCTGCCCGAAGCCGATTTCTACTGTCCTATCCCTTACGAGCCGTTAACCGTGGTCACGGAAACGGCCATCGAGGCGGCGATCCAGCAGGGCACCACCGGCCTGCTCGACCGGGTATTTATGCTGATGATTGAAGAGCTGACGCAGGCTGACCCGCAGTGGAGCAAGGCGATTGCCCTGGACACCCTCACCGCCGACAGCATCCGCGACGCCTGGTTTGCCGATCGCCAGAAGCATGGCCCGTTCCGCTGGGCGGTCTCTAACCTGGATGAAGTGGAGCGCAACAAGCGGAACCACCGCACGTTGCCGTGGCGCTACACCGTGTTGCGGCTGCATGAGGCCGTAGAAAAGATTGTGCCCTACCTGGATGAGACCGACAGAGAACGCTTTAAAACGGGGCTGGCGCGGGTGTTTATTGACAATTATGCGGCGATCCCTTCACGGTCGGTGCGCCGACTGCTGGCCCTGCGCGAGGCGGGTATCATCAGCATCGAGGCGCTGGGCAACGAGTATGAACTGACCGCAGAAGGGAACAGGACGGTCATTCACGCCGAGGGTAAACGCTGGATCTTTGATACCTTTATCGACGCCCGCGGGCAGAAAGCGCTGAAAAGCAAAGACTTGCCGTTTCCGTCCCTGCGCGAACAGCTTGTCTCTGCAGGAGAAGATATCCCCGACGTCGGCGACGATTACACCCTGCTGGCACCGGAGTACCTGCGCGGGCGCATCGCCTTCGGCGCCCTGCCCTATCTGATGCACGATCGCCCCTTTGTCCAGGGTCTGGTGGCCTGCGCGGAGATCGGCGAAGCGATGGCGAAAGCCGCCGTTCAGCCCGCCTCCCGCGTACGCAGGCGGTTGCCGCTTATGGCGGAGTAAAGGCGGTTTCGCAGGCGGCGGCCAACGCCAGCAGCGGCGATTCATCGGCTGCGGGAGAGAGAATTTCCAGCCCCACAGGAAAGCCGCTGCGCGTTCTGCCGCAAGGAAGCGTGATAGCGGCGAAACCGCTGATGGCCGCCAGCTCAGGTGCACATCCGGGCGGCATCTTCTCCAGGCTGTCGGGTATACGGCACACCGTTGGGTAGAGGTAAGCATCGACCCCCGCCTGCTCTGCTACCTGACCAAGGGTGTGGCGCAACCGACGCCGCAGCTCTCTTCCGGCGCGCCACGCCGGGGTTTTCAGTGTGTCGCAGGCGAGCATCTGGGTCAGGAGCGGTAAAAACTCCGGCAAAAATTGCCCGGATGCCACAATGGTATGCAGATCCGTCGGCGCCCCCGGATGCTGCTTTAACCAGGCATCGAACCCCACGCGAAATTCGAACAGGCTCAGGCAGATTGCTCTCTCCACGTCGTGCAGTATCGGCAGATCGATCTCCGTAAGCGTTGCGCCGTGACGCGCAAGCTGCGCGAGGGCGGCATGCCATACCTCTCCCTGGTGCGAATCGCTCCCTTCCAGGCTGCGAATCACCCCAAAACGCACCCCTTTCAGCGAAACGGGTTCAAGGGTCCGTGGCGTCTGGCCGTGGATAATCCAGTGCAGCAGGGCCGCATCCTGCACGCTATGTACCATCGGCCCCACCGTGTCTTTACTGAGGGAGAGCGGCGCGATGCCCTCCATCTGCCCCCTGCGCACCCGCGGTCTTAACCCCACCAGCCCGGTATAGCTGCACGGGATGCGGATCGAGCCGCCGGTATCAGTACCCAGCGCCCCCTCCGCCATTCCTGCCGCCACCGCCGCCGCGCTGCCGCCGCTGGAGCCGCCTGCCGTAATGCCCAAAAACAGCGGGTGATGCACATCGCCGCCAAGCGAGCTGCGGGAGCGGACGTCGAAAGCAAACTCAGACATATTGGCCCGGGCCAGAATAATCGCCCCGGCAGCCCGCAGACGGCGCACCACCAGCGCATCCCCTGTGGACCGAAGCGCGGCCAGGGCCTGACACCCTGCCGTTACCGGCAGTCCGGCGCAGGCGATATTATCTTTGACCACCAGCGGCACGCCGTGCAGCGGCCCCAACGTCTGGCCGCGACGCCGCTGCGACTGGCAGAGGTGCGCCTGGGCCTGCGCCTCCGGGTTGATGCCGAGGATTGCGTTCAGCTGCGGCTGCCCGGCGATGATCGCCAGCCGCCGGGCTATCTCTTCGGGGGCATCTCTCGGGGGAATCAAGCGACTCTTTTGCATATTGTCCTCTTCACAGTCATGCCGGGGGCCAGCGCAGCGCGCTGACCTCCCGTTGCAATCAGTCCCGCAGCCCGGAGGTGATGGCATCCAGCGCTTCCGGATGCAGGCGGATCTCCGCGGCGCGACGGTGCCCCTGCATCCCCTCGGTACGGCTCTGGCGAATGGCCGGTTCCGCAATCGCCGCGATGCCCTGCTCGTCGATCCACTGATGGGTACAGATTTTAACGTAAGCCCCCACCCACAGCCCGCCGGTGTAACGTGCCGCCGCCATGGTTGGCAGGGTGTGGTTGGTGCCGCAACATTTGTCCGAGAAGACCACGCTGGCGTTCTGGCCGATAAACAGCGAGCCGTAATTGCGGATTTTCGCCGCCGTGCCGTGCGGGTCGCGGGTATGGACCTGCAGATGCTCGGTCGCCATATGATCCGCAAAGGCGATCAGCTGCTCTTCGCTGTCGCAGACCACGATTTCACCCTGACGACGCCAGGCTTCGCCCGCAGTCGCGGCGGTAGGCAGCGTCATCAGCTGGCGCTCAATTTCTGACAGCACCCCCTCGGCGATCGCCCGGCTGGTGGTCGCCAGCCCGACGCGGGTGTGAACATCATGCTCGGCCTGCGCCAGCAGATCGGCGGCAATAATGCGCGCATCGGCGCTGTCGTCGGCAACGGTGAAGATCTCGCTCGGCCCCGCCAGAGCGTCAATCCCCACTTTGCCAAACACCTGGCGCTTGGCCTCGTTCACAAAGGCGTTGCCCGGTCCGACAATTTTATCCACCGCCGGTACGCTCTCCGTTCCCCAGGCCATGGCCGCCACCGCCTGAGCACCGCCAATTTTAAAGATCCGGTGCGCCCCGGCCAGGTGACAGACCGCAATCATCGACGGGTGCGCCGCGGGCGGCAGACAGGCGATAATCTGCTCGCACCCGGCAACCGTGGCGGGCACGATGGACATCACCGGCGCGGAGAGGATCGGATAGCGGCCCCCCGGCACATAACACCCCACCGTCTGAACCGGAATAATGCGGTGCCCCAGATGCACGCCAGGCAGGGTTTCCACCTCCAGCGGCTGCATGGTGGCAAGCTGGGCCTCGGCAAAGCGCCTGACCTGGGCGATGGCAAACTCGCTGTCGCGGCGGGTCTGCGGGTCCATCTCGCGCAGCGCGGTCTCAATCTCCCCGGCCGTGACTTCAAACTGCGCGGGCACCACCTTATCAAACTGCCGCGAGAAATCTCTCAGGGCCGCGTCGCCCTCGTCCTTTACCCGCGCAATAATGCCACCGACCGTGTCGGTTAACGATTTGTCGGCCTGCGCATCCTGCCCCTGGGGACGTTTGATCCAGCTCACCTGGTCAACAATTGACTGTACAGACATTATGCTTCCTCCATTTGACCCAGTTTGATTTGTGCCAGCAGCGCCAGGTGATCGTAAAGCACCCACTCGTCGACAATTTTGCCGTTGATAATGTGGTAGTGAGACATCCCCATCACGAACAGACGTTTACCGGTCGGTTTACCCAGCTCGCCGTAGCCCAGGTGGTGGCCCTCGATGATCCAGCGTATCGCTACTTTCGTGCCGCCTTCGTCGCACGGGTTGGAGCAGATGTGCTGCGGCAGCCAGGCGCCGTCAGGGATCATGCCGATCAGGGCCAGAGTCTGGTGCGTCACCGATGCCGTGCCGTACAGCTCTTTCATCAGCGGGCCGTGCCACTGAACGTTCGGCGCGTAGACCTCTTTGATCTTGCCGAGCATCCGGCGGTTATAGATTTCGTGCATCCAGCGCAGGCACTGCTCTTCGGTGTCGGTATGGGCGATGGAGACATCGCAGACCATCTCCGGCGGATACTGCCCCAGCATGCGGCCGTTTTCACCGATATCGGTAACGCGAAAGCCCTTGTCGAACTGCTCTTTCGCCATGTTGAAGGCGATTTCATCGGTGTTCAGTCCCAGCTGCTTCATCAGCGACATGTTGTCGCTCACCACCCACTCGCGATAGATCTTGTTCTCGTGGATCATGCAGTCGGCCACGGTGCGGGTGACGAACGTTCGGTTAGTCGGTTTGCCGAGGTGGCTGAACTGGGTATGCCGCCCGCTGCCGGTCACCAGGTGCGAGGTGTAAAAACCGTCCACATCGTTACCGTTCCAGATCACCTGGGTCGCCATGCCGCGGCGCTCCGGAAAAGCCACCAGGCGTTGCAGCGTATCCTGCACTACCTGCTCGCGGGTATAGAGAGTACCCAGCGCGTTATATAAGACGCAGTTGTGCGTATAGTGGGTGTAAATTAACCCCACGTCGCGTTCATCCCATATTTTATGGGTGCAGCGGACAATATAATCGACAATATCGGTATAACACTCATCGAACCCACGTAATGATTGCGCCCGCGGACGTTTCTCCGGCACTAAATCAATAAAGTCGCGACGCTCAACCTGTAACACTGGTTCATCACGGGTGAGCTTATTATTTTTTTCAGGTACGGCTGGTGCTTTATTTGTTGCTTCAGTTGAAGACATATAAACCCCTGCTTCTGTTTTCAGACAATACGATCCCGCACCCGGAATGGATGGAGAATGGAGCCGCAATATTTATTGCGGCGGATTTAAAATCGTTCAGGTAAGAAATATAGCGGAGGTGGTCCTCCGGTTAATTCACGATTTGCGACCAGATAGCTAATTCATCAATACCAAGATATTCGCGAATAATTAAACCATCGCGTAATTCAAGCTGACTGATACCGGTGATCGATACCGGCTTACGGGTCGGCACGCCAAACTTGCCATACCCGTCGTGCCAGGTGAGGAGCGACCAGCGCAGCGAAATGCGCACCGGCTCGCCAGGGTCCCGGCGCACGATAAGGTGGTGCAGCTGCACTTCACTGTCGGCAAAGGAGGCGCGGTATCCCGACAGTAGCGCGGCAATCTCCTGCTCTCCCGTGCCGCTGCAGTGGCCCGGCGCATAGAGCGTGGCGGCAGGATGATACAGACCCGGCACGGTGCCGCTGTTGCCGCCCGCCCACATGGTGAGATAGCGCTCCACTACCCCGGCAATCGGCCCTTCGACATCATCCCCCTCCGGGCCACCCGCCCAGCGGGCGTCCAGCGTTTCGGCGGTTGCCCGGGGAATACCCAGCTGCTCCTGCATGCCCGCCAGATTGCGCGCAAATTCCTGCACGTTAAGTCCGAGCTGAGCGACAATCGCCGCTCTGTCCTGCAAAAGCCACTCCTGGCGCACCGCGCCGTCGGCACAGATACGGTCGGCCCAGGTGCGCACCCAGAGGGTTTTGCCGCTGGGTGCGCCGAAGAAGCCTTCGCCCATATGGCGAATGCAGGCGATGGTACGCTGGGCGGCGTAGTACTCATTACCGGGATTCTGTGTCGCCAGAATGTCCTCGGTCAGCACGGTGCGCTGGGGAAAGCTGTGCATCGCCTCCAGGGTCAGGCGCATAAACTGCGGCAGATCGGTCAGCTGTTTTTCCGGGGTGATAAAGACCACCGGCGTAGCGTAGAAGTCGGCAAGCTGGCCGATATCCTTTTGTTCCCAGACCACATGCGTCAGGGTGAGAATAAACTGTTGGATGGAATCGAACTGAGGGCTGAAGCCCGGCAATCTGCTCATTTGTCCTCCTGCGTCTGGAACATGTAATAACCCTCGGCGTCGATAGCCCCCGCATGCGGTCGGCGTGCGGAGTGGCGTACCACCAGTTTTCCCGGCACGGTAATTTGTTCAGGCTCGATCGTACCGCTGTCGATCTGCTTCATCAGTAGCTCCACCGTGGCGCTGACCATCGCCTCGACGGGCTGTGACGCGGAGGTTAATGCATAGGAAGCCCAGCCGGAGGGGCCGATGTCGTCATATCCCACAATGGAGACATCTTCCGGGATGCGCAGGCCAAACTCGTAGCGCGCCACATCCATGACGATCACCGCCATATGGTCATTGGCGACAAAAATGGCGTCCGGCGCGGGGGATGCGGAGAAGAGCGCATAGGCCGCTCGGGCCGTCTCCTGGGCATCGTAATTGCCGTTCACCACCCGGACATCCTCAATGCCCTGCTCCTGCAAAGCCTGCAAATACCCGCGCTGACGGGCGATGTTGACGGACGAGTCCGCCACCCCTCCTACGTAGGCAAAGCGTTTATGTCCTGCCGCCAGTAAAAATTCGGCAATCTGGCGGGATGCCGCCTCGTTATTGCTGTTGACGCTCGACGCCATTCCGCTCTCTTCGCTGCGGTTAAACAGCACCACCGGGATCCCGGCGGCAAGGCACTCCTGGGAGAGGTCAAGCGACAGGGTGACCGAAGCCAGCACAATGCCGTCTACCCGATACTGCATGATCTGGTCGAAAATCCGGTCAACATTCCCGTCGCGATCGCCGACAAACAGCAGCAGGTGATAGTTAAGGGTGTCCAGCTTTTGCGCCAGCGCCTCAAGCACCTGGGGATAAAACTGGTTATCAAAATAGGAGATCACCACGCCGATGATCCGTGAGCGGGCCGTGTTAAGCGAGCGGGCGATGGCGTTAGGCCGATAGCCCAGCTCACGCGCCGCCTTGAGCACCTTCTCACGCGTTGCCGGTGAGATGCTCGCCCCCGGCGTGAAGGTGCGGGACACCGCCGATTGTGATACTCCCGCCAGCTGCGCCACCTGTTGAGAGGTCACCGCTGTAAAAGTCTTACGTTTCATTACCGTGAGTTCCTTATCCCTGTGACTCCCCTCATCGGCGCTTGTGGCAGGGCTATTCCCTGTCACCGCGCCGCAGGAAGCGGGTACTTTTTATACTTACACCATGTTTGCATGCGTATGCAACAGCCTAAATTATTTTTTTCACAATTGTGATAAACGACCTTTACAAATTTGAAACCTTTTCGTAACTTCAATTTTTGAATACGTATGCAGAGCAATATTCACACCGTCAATTGTACCGGGCAGCCTGGTCAGTATCCAAAGGGATTGAGCCGGTAAACGTTGTACTTGACTGGTTTTAACCCATTACGTTTTAAGAGGTTCACAACCATGTTTCGAGCACTGTTACGCCGCCCCGAAGCCCGGCTCTTTTTTATCATCAGCGTGTTGTTTTTTATCTGTATTCACAGCATTGATGCGTTCCTGGCCCCGATGATGATCAACCAGGGGATGGAGCCGCAGGTGATGGGGATCATCATGGGGGCCAGCGGCCTCGCCACGCTGCTGATCCGCTTTCCACTGGGTATTGTTTCCGATGTGGTGAAGAGTCGAAAAATCTTTATCCAGGGGGCGCTGGTCCTGCCGATTATCGCCTGGCCGCTGGCGTGGCTGGAGCCTAACGCCCTCACCCTCTATCTGGCGAAGGCGGCTGACGGGGTCACCGCTGCCACCTGGGTGCTCTACAACATTCTCTTTATTCGCTATTTTGACCGCAAAGATGCCCCTGCTGCGGTGGCCTTTCTGGCGCTGGCGGGACCGCTGGGGGTGTTTCTCGGCAACTGCATCGGGGGCCTGTTGATTCACTATTTTGAGAACAACATCGCATTTTTCGTCTCCTGCGTCTCGGCGCTGGTGGCGCTGCTTCTCACCACCCGCATCCAGGATGTACACGATCCGGTCAAAGCCCCGACGCTGAAAGCCTGTATCGCCGGTGCCCGCCTGCAGTTGGCCGATCGTTCGGTGTGGCTGATTGGTATTCTGGCGACCCTCGTCATCCTGGTGCCTTTTGCTACCCGCGATACGCTGACGCCGATCTATGCCGAGCAGTTAGGCGGGCGTGCCGGGATCTTAACCCTGCTGAGTAACATCCATCTGATCTTCTACGCCCTCGCCATCGCCCTGTGCAGCAGCCTCTTTTATCAGCGCCTTGGGCTGATGAAGACGGCGGTGCTGGGCATTGTCCTGCAGGTGGTGTCGACCTTAGGCATCCCCTTCACCAGCAATATGTATGTCATCTATCTGTTACAGGCGCTGGCGGGCTTCTCCTTCGGGATGGCGTTCGCGGCCTTTATGTCCCTGAGCGTGGTTAACACCACCTCCGATGAGCAGTCCACGCGCATGGGTCTGTTCCAGACCATCTACTCCTGCGGCATGTTTGCCGGGCCGGTGATCATGGGCGTGATGATGCAGCACATTAATCTGTCGTCCGGCTATCTCTTTATTGCTGCCCTGTCGGTTATCGCGGCCATTGCCACCCCGCTCTCCGTGCGCTGGGTGAATAGCCGTAAAACGCCGCCGTCTGCGGAATTATCCCTTAACGCCCCACTCGCGCCCGCGCGCGACCAGTAATATTTATCACCCAAACATTTATCCCGGCCCGCCGGGAGGATAGTTGTCATCTTAATTATGCGAGGAAGAGATTGTGGCTTATATGCTTAAAACCAGTAAACCGGTTCAGGAACGTCAGGATGCGCAGCGTCAAATAAGGGAAACGGTAGAGCTAATCCTGGCGGATATTGAAAAACGCGGTAATAAAGCCATCCGCGAATTATCCATTAAGTTTGATCGCTATGACCGTCAGGATTATCGCCTGAGCGACGCGGAAATTAATGCCTGTATCAATAAATTAAGCCGCCAGGATATTCACGATATCGAATTTGCGCAGGAGCAGGTCTTTAATTTCGCCCGCGCTCAAAAAGAATGTCTGCGGGATCTGGAAATTGAAACCCGTCCGGGGGTGATTCTCGGGCATAAAAACATTCCCATCAATGCGGTGGGGTGTTATGTCCCGGGCGGGAAATATCCCCTGCTGGCCTCAGCGCATATGTCGATTATCACCGCCAACGTGGCGGGCTGTTCCCGCATCGTGAGCTGCGCGCCGCCGTTCGGCGGCGAACCGGCTCCCGCAATCGTCGCGGCGCAAAAAATGGCCGGCGCCACGGAAATTTATGCGCTGGGGGGAATTCAGGCCATCGGCGCGATGGCGCTGGGCACCGATTCGCTCTCGCCGGTCGATATGCTGGTCGGGCCTGGTAACGCTTTTGTGGCGGAGGCCAAACGCCAGCTCTTTGGCCGGGTCGGGATTGACCTCTTTGCCGGTCCAACGGAGACGCTGGTCATTGCCGACGACACCGTTGACGCCGAAATGTGTGCTACCGATCTGCTGGGACAGGCCGAGCATGGTGTGACCACGCCAGCCATTCTGCTGACCAACTCGATGGCCCTTGCCAAAGAGACGCTGCGCGAGATCGATCGCCTGCTGGAAAAACTGCCCACCGCTGATATCGCCCGCCAGGCGTGGCGCGATTATGGGGAGATCATCGTCTGCGACAGCTACGAAGAGATGCTCGCGGAAGCCGACCGCATCGCCTCTGAGCATGTTCAGGTCATGACCGCCCGGGACGACTGGTTCCTGGCCAACATGACTAACTTCGGCGCTCTGTTCCTCGGCCCGCGCACCAACGTTGCCTATGGCGATAAGGTGATCGGCACCAACCACACGCTGCCCACGCAAAAAGCGGCGCGTTACACCGGCGGCCTGTGGGTGGGGAAATTCATGAAAACCTGCACCTGGCAGAAAGTCCTCAGCGATGAAGCCACCACCGAGATCGGCAGCTACTGCTCGCGCCTCTCGCTGCTGGAAGGCTTCGCCGGACATGCTGAGCAGGCCAATATCCGCGTCCGCCGCTACGGCCAGGTGGAGGTGCCTTACGCCACCCCGGCGCCGATCAGAGAGAAGGTGTAAGTCATGGCGTTTCCTGAGATGCCCTCCTTCGGCCTGCAGGGAAAGCGAGCCCTGGTGACGGGCGGCTCCCGCGGGCTGGGATTCGCCTGCGCTGTCGCCCTGGCGCAGAGTGGCGCAGAGGTGTGGATTGCCGCCAGGGATCGCCAGGCGCTGGATGCGGCTGCCACCCTCGCCGCCGAACGCGGGCTGCTGCTGCGTCCGGTGGTGCTGGATATCACCGATGTCGCCCAGGTGGAGGCCGTCACCAAAGCCCTGCCCGCCTTCGACATTCTGGTCAACAGCGCCGGGCTGGCTCGCCACGAACCGTTTCTGACGGTCAGCGAGGCGAACTTTGATGCGGTGATGGCGATCAACCTGCGGGCGACCTTTTTTGTCAGCCAGCGGATCGCCGCCCGGATGCGTGAGGAGCGAATAGCAGGCTCGATCATCCACATCTCCTCCCAGATGGGGCATGTCGGCGGCCCTAAGCGCAGCGTCTACTGCGCGTCGAAATTTGCGCTGGAAGGGTTAACCAAAGCCATGGCGCTGGAGCTTGGCGAGGCGGGGATCCGGGTTAATACCCTCTGCCCGACCTTTATTGAGACGGCGCTGACCGCATCGTCGCTGGCCGACCCGGCCTTTCGCCACTACGTGCTGGAGAATATCAAGCTCGGACGCACCGGTACCATCGAAGATGTGATGGGTCCGGTGGTGTTCCTGGCCTCCGGCGCCGCAGCGATGATCACCGGCAGCGCGCTGATGGTCGACGGCGGCTGGACCGCAACCTGAGGAGTAAGATTGTGGATAATCACGCCCTGCCGCTGGTGCTGATTAGCGGCACGCTCTGTAACGCGCGTCTCTGGCAGCCGGTGCTTGACAGGCTCAACCTCTCTGACGTGCTCTGCATTACGCTGACCGACGCGACGTCGGCGGCAGACGCCTCGCGAAACCTGCTGCGCGAACTGCCGCCGCGCTTCCTGCTGGCTGGCTTTTCACTGGGGGCGATTGTGGCCCTACAGATGGTCGCCGACGCGCCACAGCGTATCGCCGGGCTGGCGCTGCTGTCGGTCAATCCCCTTGCCGATGCGCCAGAAAATGCCGCTCCCCGACGCGAGGCGGTGCGCGTGGCGCGACAGCAGGGTGTAATGAGTTGGCTCTCCGCCAGCCTGTGGCCGAAATACGTTGCCCCGACGCGCACGCAGGATGCCGCCCTGCACGATCTGATTTGCCAGATGGCCGGGGAGTGCGGTCCCGACACCCTGGCGACGCAGACTGAAATCGCCATTACCCGGCGGGATAATCGCGGGGCGCTCCCGGCCCTCGCCTGCCCCATCGTTGTTATCAACGGCCTGCACGATCCCATCTGCACGCCGTCTCACCACCAGCGGGTTATTGAGAGTGCGCCTCAGGCGACGCTTGTCACCCTCGCCTCAGCCGGACATTTCACCCTGCTGGAAGCGCCGGATGAGGTTGCTCACCCGCTACGTCACTGGATCCAGGAGTGTTTAGATGCGTAAAAACAGACTCAATGCAATGCCCGACGGCAGCGCCATGATTAACGGCTGGCTGGCCATCCCGTCGGGCTACAGCGCGGAGATCGCCGGCCATCAGGGTTTCGATGCGGTCACCGTCGATCTTCAGCACGGCATGATTGACTTCGCCAGCGCGCTCGCCATGCTGCAGGCCCTCTCCGCTACCCCTGCGGTGCCGCTGGTGCGGGTGCAGGATAACGATCCGGCGCAGATCATGCGCATGCTGGATGCGGGTGCCTACGGCATTATCTGCCCGATGATCTCCACGGCCGAAGAGGCTCGCCGTTTTGTGGCCGCCTGCCGCTATCCGCCGCTGGGCAACCGCTCCTTTGGCCCTGCCCGGGGGCTGCTCTACGGTGGCGCGGATTATCCGCAGCACGCCAACGACGAAATATTGACCCTGGCGATGATCGAAACCCGTGACGGGCTGGCGAACCTGGATGCCATCCTTGCCACCGACGGACTGGATGGGGTCTTCATCGGCCCGAACGATCTGTCGTTGACCCTGACCGGCAGCGCCAGCGCCGAATCCCGTCACCCTGAGATGCTGGCCGCCATCGAGCGGGTCGTCAGCCGGTGTCGTCAGTGGAATAAAATCGCCGGGATCTTTTGCACCTCGGGTGAGGCTGCCGCCCGGCGCATTAGCGAAGGTTTCCAGTTTGTCACCCCGGCGAACGATGTCATGCAACTTGGCCGCGCCTCACGCGAAGCCATCGCCCTGGCGCGGGGCAATGCACTCCCCACTACCGGCGCATCAGGTTATTAACAGGAGAAAAGATGAAAGCACGTCACATTAGCCCCGAACTGGCCCGCAGCCGTCTGGTTGCCCCTGAAGATATGGTGTCCTGCAATCTTGCGTTTATCGACTGCAAGCTCCCCGGCTCTCACCTGAAACAGAACTATTCGTTTATTGGCCCGGGCGTGACCCAGTCCTCCGCTCAGGTGGTCAATATCCCGGAGCCGCACGGCTTTAATATCGGCGCCGCGGCGATGCCAAAAGGGGTGACCAATAACCTGCATCTGCATTTCACCGCCGAAGTGTTCTTGATTCACGAGGGCACGTGGCGTTTTCGCTGGGGAGCCAACGGCGAAAATGAAGCCGAGTTCAGCGCCCCGGCCATTCTTTCCATTCCCACCTGGATCTTCCGCGGCTTTACCAATGTCAGTAAAGAAGAGACCTGCGGCATGGTCTACACGGTGCTTGGGGGAAATAACACGGGGGGAATTATCTGGCATCCGTCGATTCTGAACGCGGCCAGCGAGTATGGCCTCTATCTGAGCAAAGACAACATGCTTATCGACGTGAATGCGGGCGATACCCTTCCGGAACCGGCAGGACTGCTGGCGCCATTGCCTGCAGAAGAGATCGCCGCCCTGCGCCACTACTCCGTGGAGGAGATGCGCGAGCGGGCGGTGACCGGTAACGATCGGCGCTGGTCGGCGGCGGGGTTACTCGATTCGGTCCTGCCCGGCCACGGCGGCGAGATCGCCCCGGCGATCGGCTTTGGTATCAGCCAGGATAAACACGCCGCGCCAGCTATTGTTAACCCGCACGGTTTTTCCGTTGAGTGGCTGCGCCTGGCCGCGGAGCATGTGGTGGGTCGCCACCTCTGCCCGGACGTACAGGTGATCATGGTCTTTAAAGGGACGCTGGAGGTGACCTGGAATAAAGAGGGCGAAGAGGTGAGCATTGTCGCCCCTGAGCGTTCGGTCATTTCGGTTCCGGCCAACAGCTGGCGGCGTTATCGCGCGTTGGAGGGCGACATGGAGTGCATTCTGACTACCGAGGGCGATCAGCGTAAGCGCGTCTACTGGGATGAAGAGATCCTGCAACAGGCGAGAGCGGCAAACCGCTGTCTCGATCCGGACGGGTATGTCACGGCGGCGGATCTGCTGCCGGAAACGGCGAAGCGCGCGGGTCTGAAACTTGAGGCGCTACCGTAAACAGAATCAGGGCGGGATCGCCCGCCCTGAATGCGGCGTGTTACTCGAAGTAAACGCCAGGATTTTCGGACAGCGAAACGAAGGTTTTCGTCTCTTTATCCAGGGCGCGAATTTCGCCGCTTTCGATATCGTACACCCAGCCGTGCAGGCGAATGGCGTTGTTACGCAGGCCAACCGCCACAGACGGATGGGTTTTGATATTGCTCAGCTGGGCGAAGACGTTCTCCTGCACCATGGCGTTGACCTTGTCGGTCGGGGTCTCCCAGGTTTTCTTTTCCACCACCGCTTTTGCCGCATCGGAGTAGCGCAGCCAGTGAGAGACGGCAGGCATCGGCTCGAGGTTGGCGTTGTCGGCAATCGCCTTCATCGCGCCACAGTTTGAGTGGCCGCAGATCACGATGTCGGTCACGCCCAGGGCGACCACCGCATATTCGATGGTGGCGGAAACACCGCCCGGCTCCGGCCCGAAAGGCGGCACGATGTTGCCAGCATTACGAATGACAAAGAGCTGTCCCGGCTCCTGCTGGGTTACTAACTCCGGCACCAGGCGGCTGTCAGAACAGGAGATGAACAGCGCTTTGGGATTCTGGCTGGACGCCAGACTGCGGAAAAGGTCTTTACGTTGCGGAAAAATTTCTTTTTGAAAGCTGAGAAAACCTTCAATGATATGTTGCATAGCAATGTCTCATTTTTTTGTGATTGTTACAGGCATGATCGAGATCACGGTTTTTTGAGTTTACCCACCGGTCACGACTTCAGACAAGCAATATATTTCTGGACCGACCGCATGACAATCTCCCGCGCGTTCGCGGAAATGTTCTGGCCTTCAAAGGCGCCGTAGAGGCGTTCGAAGGAAACCTTTTCCAGCCTGGCGGCGATCTCAGCCACGACGCCTGCCGGGAGCGGCAGCATGTTCGGGTAGCTCCACATAAACGACACCCCATCTTTGCCCGGCGTGACCTGCAGAATATCCCCGGCCAGCAGAATACCGCCGTCGCGGTGCCAGTGCAGCACCGTCCCGCCGGCAAAATGGCCGCCCAGTCGGTGCAGCGTCACGTCAGGGACGATCTCCAGCGAATCCCCCTCCCAGAAGCGCAGCGCCGGGCTGTCCCTCATCACCCACTGCCGATCCCTGGCGTGAAGGTATACCGGGGCGTTAAAGGCCGCTGCCCAATCCTGCATGGTGGTGTAGTAGTGCGGGTGCGAGATGGCGATGGCGTCGATACCGCCCAGCGCGTTCACCAGCGCCCGGGTGGCGGGATCGAGATTGGCGATGCAGTCCCACAGCACATTACCCTGCGCGGTTCTCAGCAGGATCGCGCGCTGGTTGATGGCAAACGCGGGCACGGTTTTGATGCTCAATAAGTCGGGTTCAAGCTGTTGCCACTTGTTGGTGTGCGTGTTGGTCAGGGCGGAAAAATCAAGCCACTCCTGGCCGGTCGCGGGTACATACTGGCGCTCATCTTCGCAAATGGCACAGTGCTGCGGTTCGTGGTCGGCGTCATAAGACGTGCCGCAAGTTTTACATAAGACGATCACAACGCCTCCTGAGTCCGGGTGAGTCATCAGTATGGCAAGGATTATCCTTATGTGCGCTGGGGTGCCTCCTCCCTCTGTTTTGCTCTATAATACGACCTGGAACAAAAACCGAACAAAGCAGGTAAACGATGGAAATTGATCTCAACAATCTGGTGTTTGACGGGCTGGACGAAGCCGAAGAACGTAACGCTGAACGCCTTGAAGATGCGGATAAAAAAGCCCAGGCGATCGTAGCGGATGATGATTGCGGCGACGCCTGCAAGATCTGATGTAAAAAGCCCCGGACTCGCGTCGGGGCTTTTAGTTTTATGCCGGGTGGCGCTACGCTTACCCGGCCTACAACACCCTTCCCTCAGAGCCGCTTAAGCGCAGCGCCGCCGGGCGTTTTTACGACTTCTTCAGGCCATCAATGGCTTGCTGCGCGCAGGCTTCATCCAGATGACCACCCGGCGCGCCGCCAATGCCGATGGCGCCAATCACCTCATCCCCTTCCCTGACCGGTACTCCCCCCGCCAGCAGCAGAAGGCCAGGGATATCGCGCAGGTTCTGCGCGCCCGCGTTGCTCTGGGCAGACTCCATCACCTTCCCCGACGCGTTTTTGGTGCTGAGGGCGGTAAAGGCTTTCATTTCGCTGGCTTTCAGGGTGTGCGGACCGGCGTTATCCGTGCGCTGCACCGCTTTTACCACCCCGGCGCGATCCACCACCGTGACGCTGACCTGATAATTTTTTACTGTGCAGGCCTGGATCGCCGCGCTGGCTAACGCATTCGCCTGGGCCAGGGAGAGATTTTTTTGCGCCACAGACTGTGCATGCGCCGATACGCTGACCATCCCTGCTACACACGCTGCCGCCATCATTAACTTTTTCATCGCACATCCTCTTGTAAGTGGGAACCCTTGCAGCGTATCCAGTCGTGCGATGAAATGTTATTCGGTTGACTACGCGGTGATCCTGGTAGTTATACGGATTGTAATTTGTCATATTCCCGGATGGCTTGCACCAGACTTGAGACGCCCAGCTTGGCGAACACCGCCGCCCGGTGCGCTTCCACTGTCCTTGGGGAGAGATTCAGCCGGGCGGCGACCGCTTTATTACTGCTGCCTTCCATGAGCGCCTGCAGCACCTCATGCTCCCGGGTGGTGAGCTGTTCAAACCGCGCTCGGACCCGCGTGGCCTCCTGCCAGACGCCCAGGCGCCGCTGGCTCTCGGTGAGGGCGGCGGTAATGGATTCGATCAGCCTGTCGGCATCCAGCGGCTTGGTGAAAAATTCAAACACGCCGTTGTGAAACGCGCGGCGGCAGGCATCAATGGTGCCATGACCGGTCATGAGGATCACCGGCAGCAGCGGCCAGGGCCATGCCCCCTCCTCCAGCCAGGCGAGCCCACCTTTTCCCGGCATGCGCATGTCCAGTAGCAGACAGCCGGTCAGGGATTTTTCCCCACTCTGAGCCGCGGTAAACGCGGCAATACTGTCATAAGGCTCCACATGCCAGTTCATACCGGTGAAAAGAAAAACCAGCGACTCTCTGACTGACGCATCATCATCAATCAACCAGATGACGTTATCCATTTACCTGACCTCCGGGGTGAGCAAACTGCAATCTGATCCTGGCCCCGCCCTCCGGGGCATTATCCAGAGCCAGCGTGCCATTCATCCGGGTGACCAACGACTCCGTTAAGGTCATTCCCAGCCCCGTGCCGCCCTCTCGCCCGCTATAAAAAGGCATAAAGGCGTTGTGGAGCGCTTCCGGGGTAAAGCCCGGGCCACCGTCAGTGATCGCTATATGGATGCGTTCGCCTTCGCGATGGCTGCGGATATGCACCCATCCTGCGGCGCGCTCCTGCTGGGCCTGAATAGCGTTGCTGAGCAGGTTATGCAGCACCTGCTCCAGCCACAGCCGGTCGGCGCAGAGCGTGCGGGCATCGGCGGCGAAATCATGGGTAAGACGAACAGGACTGGCGGTGCGCTCATGCTCCAGCAGGTTACTGACATGCCGCCAGCACTCGGCCAGATCTACTGCTTCTAAGGTGACAGCCTCCTGGGTCACGTGCTCACGAAAGCGGGTCAGCAGCGCGCTAATGCGCTGGGTTTGCACCAGCGCCGAGCCCAGCGCCTGAGCAACCGCCGCAGGGTTATCCTGGCGCACCTGGCGCTGCGCCCCCTGGATCCAGGTCTGCACCGCTGTGAGAGGCTGGTTGATCTCATGCACGATACCCGCGGTGATCTCCCCCAGGGTATTGAGCCGGGCATGTTGATAGTACCAGGCGCGCTGCTCGGCGTTCTGGCGCTGCTTACGCTGCCAGAGGATCACGCCACCCGCCGCGACCACAATAGCCCAGCCCACAAACAGCAGGACAAACGGCAGCAGCGCCACGCTCAGCCACGCCGGTTGGGCCTCGGCCAGCAGAATAAACGGCTGGGTATGCTGAGAAAACTGTCGCTGCCAGTGCCAGAAAGCCTCTGTTGCCGGTGGCTGCACCTCACCGGAGAGATTCAGGGTGAGGCGGGAAAAGCGGGGCCAGGCGTTAAGGACCGGCGAAGGGTCAATCAGCACCCGGATCTGTCGCCAGGGGTTGTAGAGCCAGTACTGCGTGCCCGTCACCGGTTCAACCCGGGCGGCGTCGAGTGCGCGACCAGAGGTGGTTTGCAGGTCGAGTATTTGCGGGAATTTTTTACGCAGCGCCGTCAGATCTTCATCGCCATTCAACAGCGGCAGCACTGACTCATTCTGGGTGAGAACCGCGCCGATCTCCGTAAACGCCGTGGCAAATTCCCGGTCGAGTGCCCAGTACTGACGGCGGATCTGTTCGGCATACAGCAGCACGCTGCTGAGCAGGCAGAGCGTGAGCCAAATCAGGAGCCCTCGTTGTAGATAGTTTTTGCTGTTCATTCATTTAACTGGCGCAGGAAAAGGACGCCAGAGACCTTAGCAGGAAGCTAAGCCGTGGACAAAACTTGCGGCGATTTTTGGATGTTAGCGTCCAGAATGGCAGAGGGTGCGGTGAAGAATGCACACCTCATTCCAGTATGTTTCCCGCACCAGACGGTGTTCAGCGTGGCGTTTGGTCATGGAACCACTCCGGGTCAATATTGGCGATATCCACACCGTAGAGGCTGGCGACAGGCAGAATGGATTCAATAATACGCTGCGCGCTGTTCTCTTCCGATCGTGCGGTAAAAAACCGCCGTAACGTACTCATCAGTTTGTCCATTGCCCTGTTCCTCATGTGCTCAACCTGAAAGCAGTACAACAGCAATCCGTCGGCGATGGAAATGCCGATTCCGGCAGAGGATTTGCGCCAGGCGCAAAAGCAACGCTGCTTTAACCGCTGAGTAACGCGCTGTTCACTAATGATTTTTTTCGTTAAGCAAAGATAATATTGGCATTTGGCTACCTGCGCCGGGTATGGGAGCGTATGAGGACAAAATAAAAACAGAAGCAGAGGAACCTATGGCAATACACACAAAACGGACGCTGGCACTGGCTTTACTGGCCGCTGTCGGGATGGTTTCCACCCAGGCGCAGGCAGACCAGCTGGCGGATATTAAGGCGGCGGGTGTGGTGAAAGTCGCAACGTTTGATGCCAATCCGCCGTTTGGATCGGTGGATGCAAAAAGCCATGAGATCGTCGGCTATGACGTCGACTTTGCTAAAGCGCTGGCAAAATCACTCGGGGTAAAACTGGAGCTGGTCGCCACTAACCCGGCAAACCGCATCCCGCTGCTACAGTCCGGGAAAGCGGATCTGATTGTGGCGGATATCACCATCACCCCGGAACGGGCGCAGGTGATCGACTTTTCGACCCCCTATTTCGTGACCGGGCAGCAGTTCCTGGTTCCGGCCAAGGGCGCGGATAAACTGGAGGCCTACAGCAAGGCGCGTATCGGGGCGGTAAAAGGCACCACCGGGGAGCAGGCGCTGCATCAGCGTTTCCCGCAGTCCCGCGTGCTCTCTTATGACGATATTCCGCTGGCGCTGACGGCGTTGCGCAACGGCAACGTGCAGGCGATCACCCAGGACAGCACCATTCTGGCGGGTCTGCTGGCCCAGGCGCCGGATAAAGCCAACTTTAAGATCCTCCCGGATCTGCTAAGTAAAGAAGAGATTGGCGTCGGGGTGAAAAAAGGCGAAACCGCGCTGTTAAAGGTGGTGAACGATGAGCTGGTGAAGCTGGAGAATACAGGCGACGCGGCAAAAATCTACGATGCCTGGTTTGGTCCACAGACGCCCTCCCCGCAGCCTCGCGCCTTTAAAATAGAAGCCCAGTAATATGCTGTCAGGTTTATTCTCTCGCTCCGCGGCCCGTGCCGCGGATTTTTCACATCTGCAACAGGCCAGCGTCACCTTTTGCGAGGTGGTGAAACGTTACGGCGACCGCCCGGTGCTGAAAGGCATCAACCTCAGCGTGACGCCCGGTGAGGTGGTCGCTATTCTCGGCCCGTCGGGTTCCGGTAAATCGACGCTGATTCGCCTGATCAACCAGCTGGAAGATCTCACCTCCGGCGACATCCTGATTGACGGGAAATCTACGCGCCAGCTCCCCCGCCAGGCGTTGCGCCAGCTACGCAGCCGGGTCGGTTTTGTCTTCCAGCAGTTTAATCTCTACAGCCATCTGACGGCCCGACAAAACATCGCCCTGGCGCTGAGGCACGTTCATGGCTGGCATTCGGCAGAGGCCGACACCCGCGCCGATAGATTGCTGGCGCAGGTGGGGATGGCGGATAAAGCCGATCACTATCCGGAGGCGTTATCCGGTGGGCAGCAGCAGCGGGTGGCGATCGCCCGGGCCCTGGCCTCCTCGCCGCAGATCATCCTCTTTGACGAGCCCACCTCGGCCCTCGATCCGGAGATGATTGGCGAAGTGCTGCTGGTGATGAAAGCCCTTGCCCACAGCGGGATCACCATGATTGTGGTCACCCATGAGATGCAGTTTGCCCGGGAGATTGCCGACCGGGTGGTGTTCATCGATGGCGGGCACATTCTGGAGGTGGCTCCGCCGGAACAGTTCTTTCAGCATCCTGCCCATCCGCGCACCCAGCGTTTTCTGCAGAAGGTGCTTAACCCGCTGCATCCGGGAGGGGTGTGATGCCCAACCTCGACTGGGAAGGGGTGCTGACCGGCCAGCCCTTGCAGTGGATCTTGTCCGGTTTTCTCACCACCCTGTGGGTGACGCTGGCAGGGATGGTGGTCGCCAGCCTTATTACTCTCGCCTCTCTGGGATTGCGTCTCGCCGGGGGGCGCATCGGCGCGCATATCGTCGCCCTGTGGGTATCGCTGTTTCGCAATACGCCCCTTCTGGTGCAGCTGCTGTTCTGGTATTTCGCCGCCTGGAACGGGCTGCCGCAGGGGTTTCGCACCTTTGTGATGGACGATCATACCTGGGCGGTGCTGCCGGGTCAGGTCTGGTGGTTTACGCCAGAGTTTCTCTGCTCCGCCTGGGGACTGGGGGTCTTTACCTCAGCCTTTTTGACAGAGGAGATCACCGCCGGGCTACGCGCCGTTTCCGCCGGGCAGCGGGAAGCCGCCCTGGCGCAGGGCTTTTCCCCCTGGCCGCTGCTGCGGTATATCCTGCTGCCGCAGGGGCTGGCGAACGCCTGGCAGCCGGTGGTGGGTCAGTACCTCAATCTGATGAAACTCTCTTCGCTGGCAAGCGGCATCGGCTTTGCGGAGCTCACCTACCAGGTGCGGCAGACAGAGAGCTATAACGCCCACGCGCTGGAGGCTTTCAGCATCGGCACGGTACTGTACCTGCTCACCGGCGTGGCGATGGGGGTGTTGCTGACCAGACTGGGACCTTCAACCGAACGGCGCCGTAAAGCCGCCATCACCCCCCGGAGTGAAGAGAGATGTTAGCCGGACTTACTGTCATTACCGATAACCTGGATTATCTGCTCTGGGGACGGACTGCGACCGGAGAGCCGGGCGGCGTGCTGTTGACGCTACTGATGGCTTTGGGTGCCGCGGCGCTGGCGTTCCCGGCTGGAATAGCGCTGGCGGGGCTGGCGTGGCGTTTCCCGGGTGGCCTGCGCAAAGCCCTGTTCCTGTGGGCTGAGATTATCCGCGGCATCCCGCTGATTTTTGTCATTTTCTGGCTGTGGTATCTGTTACCCCTCATCACCGGAGGCGATCTGCCGGGGGCGCTGACCGTTACTCTCGCGCTGGCGTGGTTTACCGCCGCCGCCGTGATGCACTCCGTGCTGGCCGGGCTGAATGCGTTGCCTGGGGGACAATATGAAGCCGCTCAGGCCCAGGGGTTTGGCGCGCTGCAAACGCTGGGGTTACTCCTGCTGCCGCAGGCGTTGCGCAACACCCTGCCTTCGCTAATGGGGATTTTTATCAGCCTGCTGAAGGACACCTCACTGGCCTTTATTGTCAACGTGCCGGAGCTGACCACCGTGGCAGGCCAGGTGAACAACCGGGTGCAGATCTACCCGGCGGCTATTTTTATTTTTACTGGCGTGGTCTATTACCTGCTGTGCTGTGGCGTTGAACAGCTGGCGAAACGCTGGCGGCTTAACCGGCCAGCGCTTTAACGACGGTTTCCATCGCCTGGGTGGTTAATTCGCTGCGTTTCACCCGCTGGTTTGCCAGTGCGGTGCGTAGTACCCCGGCGATGACGATATGCTTCGGCTCCTGCCCCAAATCGCGCATCTCAAGAACGACTTTGCCTACCACGCGACACATCTCCTGATACAGCGCTTCGTCTTTGGTTACATTGCCCATGACTTTCACTCCGTTGCCTTAAAAGGCCAGCTTAATAGATTCATCGCCGTTATACAAAAAAGCCCGACGAGAGACTCGCCGGGCTTTGAAATCAAACGGATAAATCAGTTGTTAACCGGGATCACCGCGCCTTTATACTTGGTGCGGATCCAGTCCTGGATCTCTTTAGAGTGCAGCACGTCCACCAGCGCCACGATGTCTTTCTTCTTCTCATCGCCACGGTGAACGGTGATGATGTTGGCGTACGGGTTGTTTTCACCGCTCTCCACCGCAATCGGGTCGTGAACCGGGTCCAGACCGGCGTCAATGGCGTAGTTGGCATTGATGACAACCGCCGCGCCCTCGTCATTGTTATACATCTGCGGCAGCAGGGAGGCTTCTACGTTCGGGGTGAACTGCAGCTTTTTCGGGTTCTCAACGATGTCGCTGATGCGCGCGGTCACTTTGTCGATGCCCGGCTTCAGCTTGATCACGCCCTCTTTCTCGAAGATAGAGAGGATACGTCCCTCTTCAGAGACCGCATCACGCATGATGATTTTGCCGCCTTCCGGCAGATCTTTCAGCGACTTGTATTTTTTGGAGTAGATACCGATTGGCTCGATGTGGATCGCCCCGGCGCTGACGAAATCGTACTCTTTATCCCCGGCGTGATCTTTCAGCACGCTGTTGAGGTATGGAATGTGCTGGAAGTAGTTGGCATCGATGTCACGACCCGCCAGCGCGGTGTTCGGCAGGATGTAGTCCTGGAACGGTTTGATCTCCAGATCGATACCCTGTTTCGCCAGAATCGGCTTCGCCTGCTCCAGAATTTCGGCGTGCGGGGTGTTGGAGGCTCCCACGGTCAGGGTATCAGCCCAGGAGGCAAAGCTCAGGGCGCTCAGGGTTGCTGCGGCGATCAACGTCAGTGTCTTTTTCATGATGATGGTTCCTGTGTATTGTTGTGTTTATCTTTTATCAAGAATGGAAGTAATGATGTCGCCGCAGAACTGGATAATGAAAACGATGATCAAAATGGTCACCGTTGCCACCAGCGTGACGTCACCATGGTTGCGCTGGAATCCCTCCAGATAAGCCAGATTTCCCAGACCACCGGCACCAATCACCCCCGCCATGGCGCTGTAGCTCACCAGGGCAATCAGCGTCACCGTGATCCCTGAGACCAGGGCTGGTGAGGATTCCGGCAGTAAAACCCGAAAAATTAAGGTGCTCAGACGGGCACCCATTGAGCGCGTCGCCTCGATCACCCCTTTGTCCACTTCACGCAGGGCGATCTCCACCAGACGGGCGTAGAACGGCGCGGCACCGACGATCAACGCAGGCAGTGCGGCGTTGGCCCCGAGGATGGTCCCCACCACGGTTTTGGTGAAGGGGATCAGCAGCACAATCAGAATGATGAACGGGATGGAGCGGAAGACGTTCACCACAATCGAAATGACGCTGTAGACCGTGCGGTTATGGAACATGCCACCGCGTGCGGTTAAAAAGAGCGCCAGACCGAGGACAAGCCCGAGCACAAAAGTCGCAACGCCGGAGAGCGCGGTCATATACAGCGTCTCCAGGGTGGCGGCCCAGAGCTGGTCCCATTTCAGGTGCGGGAAGAGATTCTCAGCCATGTTTAATTACCTCGCCTTCAATATCACTGTGCTGCAAATCGGCGAGGATATTGTTCAGTTGTTCATCTGTTGCCACCACGTGCAGCCAGAGCTGGCCGAAGACGCCGTGGGCGGTTTGTGTCATTTTGCCGTGCAGGATGTTAAACGGCAGGCCGTAGCGCAACGTCAGTTCCCCGACGACCGGTTTGTGGGTGCTGTGGCCGGTAAAGGTCAGCTTAATAACGGTGCCTTCCAGTTCGTTTGCCAGCTCGCTGTTAAAGGTTTCGTCTTCGGCGTACTGGCTGACCTGACGCACAAACTGTTGCGTAATCGGCTGCTGAGGATGGGTAAAGACCTGCAGCACGTCGCCCTCTTCCACCACTTTGCCGTTTTCCATCACCGCCACACGGTCACAGATTTTGCGCACCACGTGCATCTCATGGGTGATGAGTACAATGGTGAGCTTAAAACGACGGTTGATGTCGAGGAGCAGATCGAGGATCTGATCGGTGGTCTGGGGATCCAGCGCCGACGTGGCCTCGTCGCAGAGCAGCACGTCCGGGTTGTTGGCCAGCGCGCGGGCAATGCCCACGCGCTGCTTTTGCCCACCGCTAAGCTGGGACGGATAAGCCTGTTCGCGGCCTTTCAGCCCCACCAGCTCAACCAGTTCTGCCACGCGGGCTTTGATTTTGGCTTTAGGCACCCCGGCAATCTGCATTGAAAAGGCGATGTTCTCGCTCACGGTGCGCGACCACAGCAGATTGAAGTGCTGAAACACCATACTGATCTTCAGCCGCGCCTGGCGCAGGGTTTCACCTTTCGCCGCGGAGATGTCGTGTCCGTTAATCGTCACGCTGCCGCTGGTCGGCTTTTCCAGGCCATTGAGCAGGCGGATTAAGGTACTTTTACCCGCGCCGCTGTAGCCAATAATTCCATAAATTTGCCCCTGCTCTATCGTCAGGTTCACGTTATCAACGGCTGTCAGCGCCACTTTTCCGTTGTCAAAAATCTTTGAAATATTCCTGAGTACAATCATTCTTCGGGTAATCCGTTCGCCTGTGGCGGTTTAGCAGTATGGATGTCCAAACGATAGTAAACAGCCGTTATTAGCTTTTGAATGAATGAAAAGGAATATCTTATAACTTTGAGTGATAAGAGGCGTGACACCTGGGGATAAGGCCTTTGCTAATTTTCTGCAATCGATAGCTAAAAAGTCGCCATAGCGAAACGCCATAAAAATGGGGCATTTGCCTGAAGGTTTTTCGCGAGTGCAACATCTACGCGGTCAACCTTAACGCATTGATAACAACCCTTTGTAAAACTGCATATATAATTTTTGAAACGCTGTTTTCATTTTCCTTTTGCGCATCTTTCAGCGTATAATGCGCGCCTGTCTTCTGATGAATGGTTTCAGCGCTTGGACTACAAAAAACAACGCATACAACTTAACCTCTCTCCCTGGGCTGAAACACAGGCACACATTCTTCTGCACGCTCAATTGATGTCACCTATCCTTACTGCGTGCCATAAAAAATTTCGCAACACAGGTTTGACTCCAGGGCTCTGCGCCCCCGGAGCGAGATTTCCATATCCTTCCCAACTTAAAGACTAAGACTGTCATGAAAAAGACGAAAATTGTTTGCACCATCGGCCCGAAAACCGAATCTGAAGAGATGCTGACCAAAATGCTGGACGCCGGCATGAACGTGATGCGTCTGAACTTCTCTCACGGTGACTATGCTGAACACGGCCAGCGCATCCAGAACCTGCGCAACGTGATGAGCAAGACCGGTAAAAAAGCAGCAATCCTGCTGGATACCAAAGGTCCAGAAATTCGTACCATTAAACTGGAAGGCGGCAACGACGTTTCGCTGAAAGCGGGACAGACTTTCACCTTCACTACAGACAAGTCTGTTGTCGGCAACAGTGAAATCGTTGCTGTGACCTATGAAGGCTTCACCAGCGACCTGTCCGTCGGTAACACCGTTCTGGTGGACGACGGCCTGATCGGTATGGAAGTCACCGCTATCGAAGGTAACAAAGTTATCTGTAAAGTGCTGAACAACGGCGACCTGGGCGAAAACAAAGGCGTTAACCTGCCAGGCGTTTCCATCGCGCTGCCAGCCCTGGCTGAGAAAGACAAACAGGACCTGATCTTCGGTTGCGAGCAAGGCGTTGACTTCGTTGCAGCTTCCTTTATCCGTAAGCGTTCTGACGTTGTTGAAATCCGTGAGCACCTGAAAGCCCACGGCGGCGAAAACATCCAGATCATCTCCAAAATCGAAAACCAGGAAGGCCTGAACAACTTCGACGAAATCCTCGAAGCCTCTGACGGCATCATGGTTGCGCGTGGTGACCTGGGCGTTGAGATCCCGGTTGAAGAGGTGATCTTCGCGCAGAAGATGATGATCGAGAAGTGTGTTCGCGCGCGTAAAGTGGTTATCACCGCAACGCAGATGCTGGACTCCATGATCAAAAACCCACGCCCTACCCGCGCAGAAGCCGGCGACGTGGCGAACGCCATCCTCGACGGTACCGATGCGGTAATGCTCTCTGGCGAATCGGCTAAAGGTAAGTACCCGCTGGAAGCGGTCTCCATCATGGCGACCATCTGTGAGCGTACCGACCGCGTGATGAAAAGCCGTCTGGATTACAACAACGACAGCCGTAAACTGCGCATCACCGAAGCCGTGTGCCGTGGCGCGGTAGAAACCGCCGAGAAACTGGAAGCACCGCTGATTGTCGTCGCCACCCAAGGCGGTAAATCAGCTCGCGCAGTGCGTAAATACTTCCCGGACGCGACCATTCTGGCATTGACCACCAACGAAACCACTGCGCGTCAGCTGGTGCTGAGCAAAGGCGTGGTTCCACACCTGGTAAAAGAGATCGCCTCTACTGACGATTTCTACCGCCTGGGTAAAGAAGTGGCCCTGCAGCTGGTTGAACGTGGCCTGGCGCAGAAAGGCGACGTTGTGGTGATGGTTTCTGGTGCACTGGTTCCAAGCGGCACCACTAATACCGCATCTGTTCACGTGCTGTAATAATTTCGTTCGAATTAGTTTGTATAAAAAGCGTCCTTCGGGGCGCTTTTTTTATTTCCGCTATCAGCCAAAGTTATTAAAAAAGCAAATCGGGTTTTTCTATTTAACGGGGTCGTTTTCTAAGATGAATCCGATGAAAATTGTCTGTTTTAACACAATATTTTTCATGAAATAGTCAAAACAGGTGCTTCTTTGAGCGAACGATCAAAAATAGGCATATTCCCATCAAAAAAATATTCTCAACCTAAAAAACTTTGTGTAATACTTGTAACGCTACATGGAGATTAACTCAATCTAGAGGGTATTAATAATGAATCGTACTAAACTGGTACTGGGCGCGGTAATCCTGGGTTCTACTCTGCTGGCAGGTTGCTCCAGCAACGCTAAAATCGATCAGCTGTCTTCTGACGTTCAGACTCTGAACGCTAAAGTTGACCAGCTGAGCAACGACGTGAACGCAATGCGTTCCGACGTTCAGGCTGCTAAAGACGACGCAGCTCGCGCTAACCAGCGTCTGGACAACCAGGCTACTAAATACCGTAAGTAATAGTACCTGTGTTAATAAAATGGCGCACATTGTGCGCCATTTTTTTTTTGCCCCGCATTTCGCTTTACTGAATCGCCTGTTCATGCCCCACCGACGAAAGCGTGTTCTTCGCTGAAAGCCCACTACTGTTCACATTCGCCCCGGCACCTGTCGAGACCTCCACCGGGATACCCGCCCGACGCGACAACGCTTTGTTCACTAACGTCTTATCGCTGCCACTCTGCGACATAAAGGATGCAAGCGCACTGGAGTGGGCAATCGCCAGCGTTTGCGGATTCTCTCCTTCCATCGTCGCCAGCGGACGATGCACTTCAACGTAGCGCTTACCGTCCGGCTCAACCGAGAACTTCACCGGCTCATTGATGATCTGCACCCGCGTGCCGACAGAGGTCTGGGCGAAGAGCGCTTTGATATCCGGCGCATTCATACGCATACAACCGGAACTGACGCGCAGCCCCACGCTGTCGGGCGCGCTGGTGCCATGGATCAGGTATTCACCGTTACCCACGCCCAGACGCAGCGCAAAGCGTCCTAACGGGTTATTTGGCCCTGCGGGTACTACCGGCGGCAGTTTGATGCCCTGGGCCAGCGAGCGCGCTCTGATGCCCGCAGTTGGCGTCCAGGTCGGATTCGGGATCTTCTGGCTGATGCGGGTGGTGGTCACCGGCGTGTCCAGCCCCAGCTGTCCAATGCCCAGCGGATAGACCTGCACGCTATTTTCACCCGGGGGATAGAAGTAGAGCCGCAGCTCCGCCAGATTCACCACAATCCCTTCCCGGGGTGTATCCGGCAGCAACATTTGCGACGGAATGGTGATCACCGTTCCCGGCGCCGGATAGACCGGGGCGATAGTATTATTGGCTTCGAGTATTAAATGCGCAGCGGTATTAAATCGGCGCGCAATGGCCTGCAGGTTATTATCACCTTCCTGAACAACATAGGTCTGATTTTGCCCGATTAACCGGCTACCCGCCGCTGGCAAAGGATAATCCACCGCCCGGGCGCTATTAAGCGCGCTGAGCGAACCTAAAAGAATGAGAGTTAATAAAGACGCGCGCTTCATACTGAGATTCCTTATTCACTGACAGAACGTCAGAAAGCTGAAAAATCCGCGAGGCGGGAGCCGTCTCGCGGAGCAGAATGAGGGCTGTCCTGATAGTTTAGCTAATGTTGGCGGCTTTGGAGCGGATTGCGCGGATCATCGCCTCAAGCCCCTGGGAGCGGGAGGGGGTTAAATGCTGGGTGAGCGCCATTTTTTCAAACCACGGGCGGACGTCAAAAGCGACAATATCCTGGGCGGACATCTGCTGATATAAAATAAACACGACGGCAATAAGGCCTTTGACTATTGCCGCATCACTGTCGCCCGCTAATTCAATCACCCCGGCTTCATTCTGGTGCATTATTATCCACACCTGGCTCTGACACCCCTGAATACTATTTTCCGGGACGTGGTCGCTTTCGCTGAGGGCAGGCAGACGCTGCCCCAGCTCAATGATGTAGAGGTACTTCTCTTCCCAGTTTGCGCAACGCGTAAAATTACGCAGCAATTTATCTCTGTCTGGCAATGCAGCCATCTCTTGCCCTCTTTTTAGCCCAGCAGCTGGTGGATACGCTTCAGCCCGGCCACCAGTCTGTCGACCTCTTCCAGTGTGTTGTACATCACCAGCGATGCGCGGCACATCGCCGGTACCTGATAAAACGCCATCAGCGGCATAGCGCAGTGGTGTCCGGTTCGCACCGCCACCCCGTAGTTATCGAGAAAACTGCCCACGTCATAGGCGTGGTGTTTGCCAAGGTTAAAGGCAATAACACCCTGACGGTCCGCCGGGCCATACAGCGTGAGATCCGGCACGTTGGCAAGTTCCGCCAGAGCGTAGCGCATCAGCATCTGTTCATATTCGGCGATAGCATCAAGGCCGATGCCTGACACATACTCCATCGCCGCGCCCAGCCCGATAATGCCGCCGGTGTTAGGCGTGCCCGCCTCAAAGCGCCACGGCGCCCGGGCGTAGGTTGTGCCTCCGCTCAGGCTGACGGTGGCGATCATCGACCCGCCCCCTTCCCACGGCGGCATCGCCTGTAAAATCTCATCTTTGACGTACAGCACGCCGATACCGGTAGGCCCGTAGAGCTTATGGCCGGAAAAGACATAGAAGTCGCAGTCCAGCGCCTGGACATCCACCGTATGGTGCATCACCGCCTGGGCGCCATCAATCAGCACTTTCGCCCCCACCTGGTGGGCTTTGGCGATAATCTCCGCCACCGGATTTTCGGTACCCAGCACGTTGGAGATCTGAGTAATGGCCACCAGCCGGGTGCGTTCATCCAGCAGGGTATCCAGCTGTTCAAGCTGTAACGTGCCATCCTCGTTAAGCGGGATAACCCGCAGTTCCGCCCCGACGCGCTCGCACAGCATCTGCCAGGGCACGATATTGGCGTGGTGCTCCATCTGACTGATGAGGATGTTATCGCCCGCGTGCACTTCGGCGCTGCCCCAGCTGTTCGCCACCAGGTTGATCCCTTCGGTGGTACCGCGCACAAAGACCAGCTCCTCCGGCGAGCGGGCGTTTAAAAATGTTGCCGCGCGGGTACGGACATTCTCCATCCGCTGCGTCGCCTCGGCGCTGAGGGTGTGGATCCCCCGGTGCACCGCCGCGTAACCATGCCGGTAAAACTCCGCCTCGGCCTCGATCACCTGCGTGGGCTTTTGCGCGCTGGCGGCGCTGTCGAGATAGGCAAGCGGCAGACCGTTTACTTCACGGGTCAGGACAGGAAAATCCGCCCGCACTTTCTCTACAGGGAAAATCATGCCACACCTCCAGGCAGACGCTGGCCGATACGCGCCAGCACCTGCTGTCTTAACGTTTCATCGTCGAGGGCTTCGGTCAGTTCGGCGGCAAAGGCGTAGATAATCATCTTCTCGGCCGCCTGCTTATCGATCCCACGGGAGCGCAGATAGAACATCTGCTCATCGTCGATCCGCCCCACGGTGGCGCCGTGGCTGCACTTCACATCATCGGCGTAAATTTCCAGCTGCGGTTTGGTGTCCACCTCCGCCAGTCGCCCCATCAGCAGATTGTTGTTGGTCATCTGGCCGTCGGTTTTGATGGCGTGCTGCGCCACGTTGATCAGCCCGTTGAAGACGGCCCGCCCCTTATCGCTGACGATGGTTTTATGCAGCTGGCGGCTGTTGCAGTAGCCCTTGTTGTGCTCAAGCCAGGTACGGGTGTCGCACACTTCAGATTTCACCGGCATCGCCAGGCTGTTGATGCGCAGGGTCGTATTTTCGCCGTTAAGCTGAGTGCTGGTGTTATGGCGCAGTACTGCGCCCCCCAGCAGGAAGCTGTGGCTGAATGCCGTCGCATCGGCGGCCATCAACAGGTCGTTATGGGCGAAGTGGTGGCTCGCCGCGTTCTCGAACGCCAGCTTGATATGGTGCAGCCGGGCGTTAGCCGCCACGTTCATGGTCAGGCGCGAGCCGGTGAAATGGTGCATCTCATTGAGACTTACGTAATGCTCAATGATGGTTGCTTCTGCACCCTGCGCCAGTTCCAGATGGTGACGATAGTGAGCAGTGTTGATCTCTTCGCCTTCAAGTCCCTGGGTGATGTGCATCAGCAGCAGCGGCTTTTCAGGACGGGCGTTACGTTTCACGCTGATATGCGTCACGCTCTGGGCCAGACTTTCGGTCAGATGCAGGAACAGCTCCGGCTGAACCGGTGCCGCCAGGCTTTGCCGCTCGTCGTTAATGGTCACCTCAAACCCGCTGCCGTCGGTGCTGTCGCTCAGTTCCGGACTAAAGCGTCCGTCAACAAAGACCAGCCGCGTGGCGTCGAGAGTAAGCGCCAGGGCATCCCGATCGCTCGCTGCCACCCTGGCGGGTCGGGAAACAAACTCGCCGTTAAGCAACCCTTCCAGCGGGGTATATTTCCAGTTTTCGTGCTTACGCGTCGGCAACCCGAGGCGCAGCATCTGCTGCAGGTGCTGCTGGGCCTGTTCAGAGCGGGTTCCGCCCTGTGCCTCAAACAGGCGGTGCCACTGCTGCAGCGCGTTACTGCTGTTCGCTAAGCCAGCCATAGCCCTGCTCCTCCAGCTGTTTGACCAGCGTAAAATCACCCGATTTCACAATCCGCCCCTGATAGAGCACATGCACATAATCGGGTTTGATGTAATCAAGGATGCGCTGATAGTGGGTGACGATGATAAACGACCGCTTGCCGTCGCGCAGGGCGTTAACGCCGTCGGCGACGATTTTCAGGGCGTCGATATCGAGCCCGGAGTCGGTTTCATCGAGGATGCACAGCTCCGGCTCCAGCACCGCCATCTGCAGAATGTCGTTGCGCTTCTTCTCCCCGCCGGAAAAACCGACGTTGACCGAGCGGGTGAGCAGATCTTCCGGCATCTTCAGCAGCTGGATCTTCTCTTCCATCAGATCCTGGAAATCAAAGCGATCCAGCTCCTCTTCGCTGCGGTATTTGCGCACGGCATTCAGGGCGGTCTGCAGGAAGAACTGGTTGCTGACGCCTGGGATCTCTACCGGGTACTGGAAGGCCATAAAAATGCCCTCCCCGGCTCTCTCTTCCGGTGACAGCTCCAGCAGATCTTTGCCCTTAAAGTCGACCGAACCGCCGACCACTTCGTAATCTTCGCGCCCGGCAAGGGTGGCTGACAGCGTACTTTTGCCCGACCCGTTAGGGCCCATAATCGCATGCACTTCGCCCGGGCGGACCTCAAGGCTCAGGCCGCGCAGGATCGCTTTATCTTCCACACTGACCTGTAAATCTTTAATGCTTAACATGTGCTTTCCTTAATCCTTAGCCGACGCTGTGTTCGAGGCTGATCGCCAGTAATTTTTGTGCTTCCACGGCAAACTCCAGCGGTAGTTCAGAGAACACATCCTTACAGAAGCCGTTCACAATCATCGAGATGGCATCCTCTTCGCTGATGCCGCGCTGCAGGCAGTAGAAGAGCTGATCTTCGCCGATCCGCGAGGTTGTCGCTTCGTGTTCCAGCTGGGCGCTGTTATTGCGGCACTCAACATACGGGAAGGTATGCGCCCCGCAGTCCGGGCCAATCAGCATGGAGTCGCACTGGGTAAAGTTACGGGCGTTGGTGGCCGTCGGCATGATTTTGACTAAGCCGCGATAGCTGTTCTGGCTCTGCCCAGCGGAGATCCCTTTCGAAATGATGGTCGACCGGGTGTTTTTGCCGATGTGGATCATCTTAGTGCCGGTATCGGCCTGCTGATGCCCGCTGGTCAGCGCCACGGAGTAGAACTCGCCGATGGAATTATCCCCGCGCAGAATACAGCTCGGATATTTCCAGGTGATGGCGGAGCCGGTCTCAGACTGGGTCCACGACATTTTACTGTTTTCGCCTTCGCACAGGGCGCGCTTGGTGACGAAGTTCAGGATGCCGCCGGTGTTATTATCCCCCGGGAACCAGTTCTGCACCGTCGAGTATTTCACCTCGGCGTCTTTATGGATGATCACCTCCACCACTGCCGCGTGCAGCTGGTAGCTGTCGCGCACCGGGGCGGAACAGCCCTCGATATAGCTGACGTAGCTACCCTCATCGGCAACGAGGATGGTGCGTTCAAACTGGCCGGTTTTCTCGGCGTTGATACGGAAATAGGTGGAGAGCTCCATCGGGCAGCGCACGCCTTTCGGCACGTAGATAAAGGTGCCGTCGGAGGCTACCGCCGCGTTGAGGGCGGCAAAGAAGTTGTCATTGCCCGGCACGACAGTGCCAAGATATTTCTTCACCAGCTCTGGGTGATCGTGGATAGCTTCCCCGAAGGAGCAGAAGATGATCCCTTGCTCGCCCAGTTTTTCGCGATAGGTGGTCGCGACCGAGACGGAGTCAAAGATGGCGTCCACCGCTACCTCGCGCCCTTCACGTACCGGCACGCCGAGCTGTTCGAACGCCTCCTCCACCTCTTTACTTAAAAAGGCGTTGGCCCCGGTCTGCTGTACCGCACCGGGCTCAGAGGCGCAGGTGTCGTCGCAATGACCGCACGAGGGGGCAGAGTAGTAGCTGTAATTCTGATAGTTAAGCTTATCGTAGTGCGCCTTCAGCCAGTGCGGCTCTTCCATCTCCAGCCAGGCTTTGAACGCATTCAGCCGGAACTCCAGCATCCAGTCGGGTTCGTTACGCTTGGCGGAAATCGCGCGGATGACCTCTTCGTTGATCCCTTTTGCCAGCTCGTCGGTCTGCAATTGGGTGAAGAAGCCCTCTTTGTAATTAATGTGGCCGCCGGACCAGGTGTTGACGTCGTCAGTTGCTTCAGTATGTCGAGACATAATACCGCCTATACCCCAAAACTTTCGCCGCAGCCGCATTCGTTCTGGGCTTTCGGGTTATTGAATTTGAATAACTGGTTTAAGCCTTCGCGCACGTAATCCACTTCCGTACCGTCAATAAACGGCATCGCCTGGAGCGGCACATAGAGCCGGGCGCCGTCATGTTCAAAAACCAGATCGTCTTTTTCCGGCTGGCTGACGGTGGTGAGGACATAGCCGAAACCGGCGCAGCCCGTCTGTTTCACCCCTAACCGCACGCCGAGCATATCTGCCTGTTTGCTCACCAGCTCGCGAATGTGCGCCGCTGCGGCAGGGGTCAGCGATAATCCGCGCCATGCAAAATCTGTCGGATCAAACGTTTCTGAATGCTGTTCCATAAGTCCACCTCATGTATTGCGCCCTCTGGGCATAACACCATGTTAGTGATAATGATTATCACTTCAACCCCTCACTTGCAGGGGCATTCGGCTTAATCGCCCTTTTTGCATACTTTTATTAAGCATAGACCCTGATGACAGGCTTAACAGGCCTGACGAAGATTGTTTAATCTCTTGATAATCTTGATGATTAACAGAACAAATCGACCATAATGGTCAAAAGTTAAAATATGTATAGAAAATGCCTATTTTTGGAATAGCCAGATAGATAAGACGCAAGGACAGAGGATCTCCTGAAGGGCGGTGCCAGGTGAGCCAGGCTCTCCAGGATTGAGGCATGACCTTATTTGGGTACTTTGGGCCAACAGGCAAACCTGCGCCCCAGCAGGGTTTTTCTTTTTGTAAGCGTATTCTGAATCTCAGTCGGAAGGGTGAGGCGAACGCCGCCGGGTGCGCTATGCTTCGGCAAAAGGGCAGCATACGGAGGGGAAAATGCTCATTGCAGTTGTGACCATCGCCATCGTTGCCGTCGTCATAACCGGTCTGGTTATCCTGTCTGCCATGCAGGACATTAACAACGATTACTGAATGCAGTAAAAAGAAAGCCCTTAAGACTACCAGAAGTAATCTTAAGGGCTTCTCGCTCCATCCGGCGCTTATCTCCGGCACTCAATATGGCTTAGCTCTTGAAGGAGCATAGGAATAATCTCATAAACCTTGACGCGCGAATTAACATTTCTTGCGGCCCGCCAGTAAGCCTCCCTTTTTCAAGGTGATAAAAAAGAAAAAAGGCCGCTTTTGCGGCCTTTCGCTTCAGATCACAGCCGTAGTCAGCCGCGACGAGCAGCACAAGCGATTCTGTTCATCCAGGATCTCAATCTCCCAGACCTGATGGCGTGAGCCAGCATGCAGCGCACGGCAGACGCCGCGCACCCGGCCGCTGCGCACGGAACGAATATGGTTGGCATTCACCTCCAGCCCCACCACCTTCTGCTCTCCTTCGGTGCAGAGATAGCCCGCCACCGAGCCCAGGGTTTCGGCCAGCACCACCGACGCACCGCCGTGCAGCAGCCCAAAGGGCTGATGGGTGCGGCTGTCGACCGGCATAGTGGCCTCCAGTTCATCCTCGCCGATACGGGTAAACTGGATATCCAGCAACCCCACCATATTCCCGTCGCCCATGGCGTTTAACGCCTGTAACGTGACAGCCCGTTTCCAGATCATCCCATAATCTCCAGTAAGGCCTGCAGTGGATGGCGCACGCCGTTGCCCTCGACGCGTTTGACCTGGCTGCGGCAGGAGTAGCCGGTCGCCAGGCAGCGGTTGCGCGGCAGGCGCTGCATCGCCTGGTGCCAGGAGAGCTCATAGATCCCCAGCGAGTTCGCATGGTTCACCACCTCGTGCCCGTAGGTTCCGGCCATGCCGCAACAGCCAACGCTGACGCTCTCCAGCTTCGCGCCAAAACGGGCAAAGATGGCCGACCACAGTGCTGGCGCGACCGGCAATGCGGTTACTTCTGTACAGTGTCCGAACAGATACCACGCCTCGCCGCTGGTCTCCTGGGCGGGTTGCGCATCGAGGATCGTCGGCAGCCACTCATGTACCAGCATGACGTGGAAGTCGCCGCGCTTGTCACCGAGGGTCTGCTTGTACTCATCGCGATAGCAGAGCACCAGCGCCGGATCGACCCCAACCATCGGCATACCCAGCTGCGCCACCCGGTTAAGGAAATCCGAGGTTTTTTGCGCGGTTTTCGCAAAGCGGTTGAGGAAACCTTTGATGTGCTGCGCCTTGCCGTTCGGTGAAAACGGCAGCAGCACCGGCTGGTAGCCTAACCGCTCGGCAAGACGAATAAAGTCCGCTACCACCTGGGCATCGTAATAGCTGGTAAAGGGATCCTGCACCACCAGCACCGTTTTCGCTTTTTGCTCTGCGCTCAGCGCCTCAAGCTGCTCGAGGGTCAGGTTGGCAGAGCGGTGGCCGACCATCTGACGCTGCAGGGAGGGCGTGGAGAGCAGCGGCAGGTCGATCATGCCGATATGCTTCTCGGAAAGTTTGCGTACCAGCGGCTGGTTAATAAAGAAGTTAAAGGTGCGCGGCGCGCGGGCCATCAGCGGGGCATAACTCTCCACCGTCGCGACCAGGTGATCGCGCATCGGGCGCAGATACCGGCTGTGATAGAGCTGCAGGAAGCGGGAGCGGAACTCCGGCACGTCGATCTTAATCGGGCACTGGGTAGAGCAGGCTTTACAGGCCAGGCAGCCCGACATCGCCTCTTTCACCTCGTGGGAGAAGTCATACTCCCCTTTACGCGCATGCCAGCTGTTGCGGGTGCGATCGATAAGGGTGCGCAGGCTGGCGCGTTTCTCCGGCAACTCTTTCTCCAGCGCAAGCGGATCGACGCCGCGTTCGGCCAGCAGGCGCAGCCACTCGCGCACCAGCGTCGCACGTCCTTTCGGCGAGTGAATGCGGTTGCTGGTGATCTTCATTGACGGGCACATCGGGCTTTTCGCATCGAAGTTAAAGCACAGGCCGTTGCCGTTACACTCCATCGCCCCGCGCCAGGAGGCGCGCACGGCTATCGGGATCTGGCGGTCAAAGGTGCCACGCTTGACCGCATCCACCTGCATCATCGGGGCGTCGACACCCTCCGGCGGACAGATTTTACCGGGGTTGAGGCGGTTGTTCGGGTCAAAGGCCGCTTTGATTTTGCGCAGCTCGCCATAGAGCTGTTCGCCAAAGAAGGCCGGACTGTACTCTGCGCGGAAGCCCTTCCCGTGCTCGCCCCACAGCAGGCCGCCATATTTGGCGGTGAGCGCCACCACCTCATCGGAGATCTGCTTCATCAGGATCTCCTGCTGCGGATCGCACATATCCAGCGCCGGGCGCACGTGCAGCACCCCGGCATCGACATGGCCGAACATGCCGTAACTCAGGCCGTGGCTGTCGAGCAGAGCGCGGAACTCCACGATATAGTCCGCCAGGTTCTCCGGCGGCACGCAGGTGTCTTCAGCAAACGGTATCGGCTTGGCAGCCCCTTTGGCGTTGCCCAGCAGCCCCACCGCTTTTTTACGCATCGCATAGATACGTTCGATGCCAGCGAGATCGTTACACAGCTGCCAGCCAATCACCCCGCCCTCGCCCCGGGCGATAAGTTCGTCCAGCCGCTGGCACAGGGCAGCGACCTGGCTTTCGATAAGCGCTGCGTCATCGCCAGCAAACTCAACAATGTTCAGGCCCAGCATCTCTTTATCGGGCACGTCAGCGATAAGTTCGCTCACCAAGTGCCAGACGATATCTTCCCGCGCCAGGTTGAGCACTTTTGAGTCGACGGTCTCAACAGACAGCGCCCGGGCATCCACCATAAACGGCGCATTACGCAGCGCAGAGTCGAAGGAGTTGTACTTCACATTCACCAGGCGACGCACTTTTGGCAGGCGGGTGATATCGAGACGCGCTTCAGTGATAAAGGCCAGCGTCCCTTCTGAGCCGGTGAGGATACGGGTCAAATCGAACTGGCTGAGATCGTCATTAAAGACATGACGCAGATCGTAACCGGTCAGGAAGCGGTTCAGTTTCGGGAATTTATCAATAATCAGCTGGCGGTTATCGCGGCAGCGTTCCAGCACGGTGCGGTAGATGCGCCCGGTGGCGGTGTTGTCCTTGCCGAGCGTTTCGGCAAGCTGAACCGGCACAGGCTGGGTATCAAGAATATCGCCGCCCAGCAGAACTGCCCGCACGCCGAGAACGTGATCGGAGGTTTTACCGTAGACCAGCGAGCCCTGTCCCGAGGCGTCGGTATTGATCATCCCGCCGAGAGTAGCCCGGTTACTGGTCGACAGCTCCGGGGCAAAAAAATAGCCGTAAGGCTTCAGAAACTGATTGAGTTGATCCTTAATCACCCCGGCTTCCACCCGCACCCAACCCTCTTCCGGGTTGATCTCGATAATGCGATTCATGTAGCGGGACATATCGACGACGATCCCCGTGTTAAGCGCCTGGCCGTTGGTGCCAGTGCCGCCGCCGCGAGGGGTGAAAATCAGCGAAGCGAAACGCTCCTGGGAGGCCACACGGGCCAGGAGTGCCACATCAGCGGTAGAACGGGGAAAAACGACTGCATCGGGAAGTAGCTGGTAGATACTGTTGTCGGTCGCCATGGTCAGCCGGTCGGCATAACGTGTGGCGGTATCGCCGGTAAAACCCTGTTGCTCCAGTGCCTGCAAAAAATTAAGCACCAGCTGAACGACGCCGGGTGCCTGAGAAATTTGTGGGATCATTACTGTCGACCCTGCCCAATCTTAAGAGTTGTAGATAATCGTTTGCGTTGTGTCTCACATTTTGTATCACATTTTAAACGTATCCGCCCGACAGAATTACAGGCAGAATCTGCCTGTTAAAAATGGCTGAAATCACTAATGATTGTAGTGATGCGGTTTTATGTTCTCGCCGGTTTGCCGGTGTTCTCAAAAGGTAAATTTCATCTATGGTCAATCGACACCAGCCCAGGGACGTTGCACAAGTTTTGCTGTCGGTGCTGTTTCTGGCAATCATGATTATTGCGTGTCTGTGGATTGTTCAACCCTTTATTCTCGGTTTTGCCTGGGCAGGAACGGTGGTTATCGCCACCTGGCCGCTATTTATTCGTCTTGAACGCTTACTGTTTGGTCGCCGGACGCTGGCGGTGCTGGTGATGACGTTGCTCCTGGTCCTGCTCTTTGTCATTCCTGTCGCATTGCTGGTTAATAGCCTGGTTGACGGCAGCGGCCCGCTTATTAGCAGTGTCACCAGCGGCGATATGACGCTGCCGGAGCTGGCCTGGCTCAACGATATCCCGCTGATTGGCGATAAACTCTATGCCGGCTGGCATAACCTGCTGGATATGGGCGGCAGCGCGATTATGGCGAAAGTACGGCCTTATATTGGCGCCACCACCACCTGGTTTGTGGGTACCGCCGCCCATCTTGGCCGCTTCGTCGTGCACTGCGTACTGATGCTGCTGTTCAGCGCCCTGCTCTACTGGCGCGGCGAGCAGGTAGCGCTGGGCGTTCGCCATTTCGCCACCCGTCTGGCCTCGACACGCGGCGACGCGGCGATGCTGCTGGCGGCGCAGGCCGTGCGGGCCGTGGCTTTAGGTGTGGTGGTGACCGCTCTGGTGCAGTCGGTGCTGGGCGGTGTGGGTCTGGCGATCGCCGGGGTGCCTTACGCCACCCTCTTTACGGTGCTGATGCTGTTAACCTGCCTGATGCAGCTGGGGCCATTGCTGGTTCTGGTCCCGGCGATTGTCTGGCTCTACTGGAGCGGCGATACCACCTGGGGCACCTTCCTGCTGGTGTGGAGCTGCGTGGTGGGCACGATGGATAACGTCATCCGCCCGATTCTGATTCGCATGGGTGCCGACCTGCCGTTGATTCTGATCCTCTCCGGCGTTATTGGGGGGCTGATTGCTTTTGGGATGATCGGTCTGTTTATCGGACCGGTGCTGCTGGCCGTCTCCTGGCGACTCTTCTCTGCGTGGGTGCACGAGGTCCCGCTGCCGCCGACCGATCCTGCTGTCCTGCTCGCCTCCCTTAACGAAACGGACGAGGTCAAAAAGTAACGCTCCCGTTCTGGTGGGTTCGCCCACCAGAATGTTAAGCTCCACTTATCAATTGGGTTTCCCTTTAGCGCTGCTAAAGCCTTTCCTGCGCGTAATTCCTTCAATCTACTTCATAAATTCTTCATGTTTTTTAAACTATTGAGACGAATCTGATCGACGCAAAAATTCCCTATGCCTACTATTAGGTCACGGTTATGAATCAACAACACCTTGATTTATAAGCATGGAAATCCCCTGAGTGAAACAACGAATTGCTGTGTGTAGTCTTTGCCCATCTCCCACGATGGGCCTTTTTTTATCCTGCAAACCAGGCGGGAGAAAAGATTCCCGCCTTTACAGCACCTTAGCTCGCGCTCTTCTCAACCGTGCAGTGACTCACCATACGCCATTCGCAAGGTAATACCCGGGTGTCGCCCGTCGCCTCGACAGTGACCACCTCGCGAATATCCGCCGACGATGCCCCGACCTGCAATTCAAACTCGCCCGGCTCAACCACGCGTTTGCCGTCCCGGCGCGTAAAGTTGAAGAGATCCACAGGCAGGGTAAAGGTGAGCGTGGCGCTTTCACCCGGAGACAGCGTGACGCGCTGGAAGGCTTTTAGCTCCTGCAAGGGCCGCACCTGGCTGGCGACTTTATCCCGGACGTAAACCTGGACCACTTCGCTCCCGCTGCGCTCGCCGCTGTTTTTCACGTCGATGCTCAGCGTCACCTCGCCGTCGACGGGCACCCTGCTCTCAGCCAGCCGTGCGGCTCCCCAGCTGAAGGTGGTCCAGCCCAGGCCATAGCCAAAGGGATAGCGAGCCCCAAAGTGGAAGGCGAACGGCGTACCGCCGCTTTTCAGCTTGTGGTTGTAGTAGAAAGGCATTGCCCCCGCGCTTTTCGGTACGCTGACCACCAGCCTGCCCTGTGGCTCTGCCCGCCCGGTCAGTACATCGGCGATGGCCCAGCCGCCTTCCTGACCCGGCGCCCAGGCCATCATCAGGGCCGCTACGCGATCTTCCAGCCCCTGCAGGTTGTATGGCCGCCCTCCCGTCATCACCACGATCACCGGTTTGCCGGTCGCCACCAGCGCCTCCAGCAACTGCTGCTGTACGCCGGGCAGATTCAGGCTGTCCGTATCCGAGCCCTCACCCACGGTGCCGCTCTGGAACAGGCCCGCCAGGTCCCCCACGCATGCCACCACCACATCGCTGTCGTTGGCGACCCGCACAGCGTGCGGGATGAGCTGGGTATCCTGCGAAACCGGCGACTGCTGCATCGGTTTACCGCTGCTGTCCCCCGGGAAAACCGGGGCCCCCGCCATACGTTTTTCGATGATATGACACCCTTGCGCATACTGAACGTGGGCCTCGCCCAGGTAGTGCTTCAGTGCCTGCAGCGGGGTGGTCACCTGAGCGGTCTCTTCCACCATGTCACTGATGATCAAATGGACCGGGAAGCTGTAGCCGCTTAACAGCGCCAGCGGATCGTCCGCCGTGGGCCCGACCACCGCCACGCGAGGTTTACCGGAGAGAGGCAGAACGCCGCGGTTCTCCAGCAGGGTGAGCGAGCGCGTCGCCACCTCGCGGGCCACCCGGCGAGTCTCGTCACTTTGCAGATCGATGGCGTTTTCGTCGGCATAGGGATGTTCAAAGAGCCCAAGGCGGAATTTTTCGGTCAGTATGCGGGCGACGATCTCATCCACTTTCTCCATGGCCATCAGGCCCCGCTCCACCGCCCCGGCCAGATGCCGGGCGCAGTCATCTTTTGGCAGTTCGACGTCTAGCCCGGCGTTAAAGGCCAGCGCGGCCGATTCGGCTGCATCGTGGGCTATCCCATGGTGCTGATGCAACAGACTCACGCCGCCGTAATCCGCCACGATGATGCCGTCAAAGCCCCACTGCTCGCGCAGCACGGTGGTGAGCAGGAAGTGGTCACTGTGGCCGGGTTGATTATCAATATCGTGATAAGCCGGCATCACTGACCCGGCATTCGCCAGCTTCACCGCCATCTCAAAAGGCAGCAGGAAGGTGTCGTTGAGTTCGCTGAAACCAAGATGGACCGGGGCGTGGTTGCGCGCCCCTTCGCTAAAGGAGTGGCCAACATAGTGCTTGAGGGTCGCCAGCAGATCGCGCTTATCGCCCTGCAAGCCCTTCACATATGCCGTTGCCATCACCCCCACCAGCCACGGGTCCTCGCCAAAGGTCTCTTCTGTTCGTCCCCATCGCACGTCGCGGGAGACGTCCAGCACCGGTGCCAGTCCCTGCTGGCAGCCAACCGAACGAGCCTCGTTACCTATCTGTTCAGCGGCACGCTGCACCAGCGCCGGATCCCAGGTTGAACCGTAGTTCAGTGAGGAGGGAAACAGGGTGGCGTCTTTACACAGCAGCCCCACCAGGCACTCTTCGTGGAACAGCGCCGGTATACCGAGCCGCGTCTCCTCCATCATCATGCGTTGCAGACGGTTAGCGGCGCGCACGCCGGTTCTGGCATCAACAATGTGGGTGCCCAGCGGACGGGTGATCTGCCCGACGCCCAGCTTCAGGCGTTCGCTCAGGGCGGCCTGTTCACTTACGCCGGCAAATTCATCGCTCAAATCGCTACGCTCACGGTGGTTGCCGTTCTCATCGAGGATCAGCCAGTAAGCGTGCATCTGGGCAAATTTCTCTTCCGGGGTCATGCGCGCCAGTAAGTCGGCGACGCGCTCCTGCACGGGACGGCCCGCATCCTTGTAAATAGCAGTCATCAGTTACTCCTGAGTTGCGGAATGAATTGCCGGGCTGAGGTGCCCTGCCTCGTTACGGGTTTCACGTTTGCTGGCGAGTTCACGCGCAATGGTATCCACCAGTCGGCTGTTGAGCTTGTAGACAGCCAGCAGCAGCACCATGCAAATAAACAGGCCGCAGGGGATCAGGGTGAACAAGGCGTTGATCGTAGAGAGCACGTGCGGGGCCTGGGTGGCCTCTCCCGGCGCGTAATCCACCATCCCCAGCACCCAGCCCACCACGGCACCGCCCAGCGCAAGACCAAATTTGATGGCGAACAGCGCAGTAGAGAACACCAGCCCGTCGAGTCGGCGACCGCTGCGATGCTCTTCGTAGTCCACCACGTCCGAGAACATGGTCCACTGGAGCGGCGTGGTCAGGTTTTGTATGAAGCTGAAGATGATATTCAAACCAAAGATCAGCCAGACCTGGGAGGGCGGAATGAAGAAAATCAGCGCGCCAAAAATAACGAAGGTAATAATGGTCCACTGATAAGCGCGAACCCGGTCAAATTTCCCCAGCAGGCGTTCGGATAATAAAGCGCCACTCAGCGAAGCCACCATCCCAGAGACAATAAAGGCAAAAATCAGTTCGGGGCGCAGCAGAACATATTTCACGTAATACATCGTTGCTGACCCACGCGTGACCACCGCGGTAAGCAGGAGAATATTGAACAGAAAAACGATTCGCCACTGGCTATTTCCGGCCAGCAGTTTTAAATCCGTCAGCATTGAGCCCGAGGTGTCATTACGGGGAGAATAACGTTCGCGGGTCATAAAGAAACAGCAGAAGAATAAGATAATGCCTAATAACCCCATAAGGCTCATGGCATAAAAATAGCCCTTCTGAACGTTATCATTGCCTAAATAAGAGACCAGCGGTAAGGCGATAACCGTGACGATCAGACCGCCGATAAACGACAAACCAAAACGCCAGGATTGCAGGGAGTGGCGCTCGCGCGGATCCAGCGTCAGAGCGCCGGGCATTGCGCAGTAAGGCACGTTAATGGCGGAGTAGATAAGGCTTAAAATAGCGTAGGTTACGCAGGCATAGATAATTTTTGCCGTGGCGCCTACGTCCGGAACATAGAAGGTAATCAGGCAGCTGACGCCAAACGGAATGGCGAACCAGAGCAGCCAGGGGCGAAAACGACCGTGGCGGGTTTGGGTGCGATCGACCAGCGCCCCAATACAGGGATCGACAAAGGCATCCACTACCCTGACGACTAAAAACATGGTACCCATAATGGCCGCAGGCAGGCCAAAAACATCGGTATAAAAGTAGGCCAAAAATAACGTCGCGGTTTGCCAAACCAGCGCGCTGGCCATATCACCTAATCCATAGCCTATTTTATCCTTCGTACTCAATACAGAGGAAATTGTCATTTTTAATGAGCCTTTTTATCAGGTTAAAATTATTTCAACCAGCTGCGCAAGAATCAGATTCGTGCGCATTCGAGGCTCAATTATTAGCAACGCTTTGCCCGCTAACAATTGTCTAAATTAACAGACAAATTATGATATTTAGTTTTTTGATTTATTTGTGATGGAGAGCAAGTCTCAGGGGAAATAAAAAAGGTGAGGATCAATATCCTCACCTTTTATCGTGCATAAGCTGAATGTTACTTTTTCAGTTCGGCCAGGCTCAGCCAGGTTTGTACCACGGTATCCGGGTTGAGGGAGAGACTGTCGATCCCCTCGTCCATCAGCCATGCGGCAAAGTCTTCATGGTCGGACGGGCCCTGACCACAGATACCCACGTACTTACCCTGCTTCTTCGCGGCGCGGATGGCCATCGACAGCAGCGCTTTAACCGCCTCGTTACGCTCATCAAACAGCGCGGAAACCACGCCGGAGTCGCGATCCAGACCCAGCGCCAGCTGCGTCATATCGTTCGAGCCGATAGAGAAGCCGTCGAAGTGTTCCAGGAACTGCTCTGCCAGCAGGGCGTTGGACGGGATCTCACACATCATAATGATTTTGAGCCCGTTCTCGCCGCGCTTCAGCCCCTGACGCGCCAGTTCGTCAATGACCGCTTTCGCCTGATCCACGGTCCGCACGAACGGCACCATGATCTCAACATTGGTCAGCCCCATATCGTTACGCACGCGTTTTACCGCCTCGCACTCCAGGGCAAAGCAGTCGCGGAAGCTGTCAGAGACATAACGACCGGCGCCACGGAAGCCCAGCATCGGGTTCTCTTCTTCTGGTTCATAACGCTCGCCGCCCACCAGGTTGGCATATTCGTTAGATTTGAAGTCGGAGAGACGCACGATGACGCGTTTCGGGAAGAATGCCGCACCCAGCGTCGCAATCCCTTCAGTCAGACGGCCAACGTAGAACTCTTTCGGCGAGTCGTAGCCCTTCATCATCTCGCGGATCTCTTTTTGCAGCTTCTGATCCTGGTCGTCGAACTCCAGCAGCGCACGCGGGTGAACCCCGATCATACGGTTGATGATGAACTCCAGTCGCGCCAGGCCAACGCCTTCGTTTGGCAGGCAGGCGAAGTCAAACGCCCGGTCCGGGTTGCCGACGTTCATCATAATCTTCAGCGGCAGATCCGGCATGGTATCCACGCTGGAGCTCTTCACGCTGAAGTCCAGCAGCTCCGCGTAGACATAACCGGTGTCGCCTTCGGCGCAGGAGACGGTGACGTTCTCATCGTCCTTCATACGTTCCGTGGCGTCACCACAGCCGACGACCGCCGGAATACCCAGCTCACGGGCGATGATCGCCGCGTGACAGGTGCGACCGCCACGGTTGGTGACAATTGCCGAGGCCTTTTTCATGATCGGTTCCCAGTCCGGGTCGGTCATGTCTGTTACCAGCACGTCCCCCGGCTGGATACGGTTCATTTCGCTGATATCGTGGATAACCTTCACCGGGCCTGCGCCGATGCGGTGGCCGATGGCACGGCCTTCAGCGATGATTTTGCCCTGGGCATGCAGGGTGTAACGCTCCATCACCTGGCCGCGGGAACGGACGGTTTCCGGACGCGCCTGGACGATGAACAGTTTGCCGGTGTTACCGTCTTTCGCCCATTCGATATCCATCGGACGGCCATAGTGCTTCTCAATCTGCACCGCCTGCTTCGCCAGCTCCTGCACCTCGGCATCGGTCAGCGAGAAGCGATCGCACTGTTCCTGCGGCACATCTTCAATGCGAACCTGCTTGCCGTGCTCCTGGGTTGGGGCGTAAACCATGCGGATCTTTTTCGACCCCATGGTACGGCGCACGATAGCCGGGCGATCCGCAGCCAGGGTTGGCTTGTGAACATAGAATTCGTCAGGGTTGACGGCACCCTGCACCACCATCTCGCCCAGACCCCAGGCAGAGGTGATAAAGACCACCTGATCGAAACCCGATTCGGTATCAATAGAGAACATCACCCCTGATGAGGCCAGATCTGAACGCACCATGCGCTGCACGCCCGCCGAGAGCGCAACGCCACGGTGGTCATAACCCTGATGCACGCGATAGGAGATTGCGCGGTCGTTAAACAGGGAGGCAAACACATGTTTTACCGCCACCAGCACCGCATCGTAGCCCTGCACGTTGAGGAAGGTCTCCTGCTGTCCGGCGAAGGAGGCATCTGGCATATCTTCTGCGGTCGCAGAGGAGCGCACGGCAAAGGAGGCCTGCGCATCGTCAGCGGAAAGCTGGTTGTAGGCGTCGTGAATGGCTTTTTCCAGTTCAGGCTGGAAAGGTGTGTCGATGATCCACTGGCGGATCTGAGCCCCGGCTTTTGCAAGCTCGGAGACATCATCAATGTCCGTATTATCCAGTAGTTCGTAAATGCGCTGGTTTACGCCGCTTTGATCCAGAAAATAGTTAAAAGCATCGGCGGTGGTAGCAAATCCATTCGGTACGGAGACACCCATACTGGACAGATTTGTAATCATTTCACCCAGGGAGGCATTTTTGCCTCCAACTCTGTCTACATCATTCATGCCGAGTTGGTTATACCAAAGCACCAGCGGTGACGAGCCATTGTTGGACATCGAAACAATCCTTTTATGATATATGAACGGGTTTTGAGAAGTTCCTTACTGCGTATTTATACTGTCATATTTATTCGCGCTAAAAAAACGGTGAATCGTGTAAGCACATTTATTTTTTAGCTTTTCAGACTCTTCCCGCTTAAATGCTAACCTAATGATTCTTATGGATTCCCACAAAAATACTCAGACTTTAGGGTGATTTTGAAAAATGAAACACCCCTTTCATTTAAAATAAAAATAGCGTTTCATTTTTATTTTCCGGCCTACATTGCCTGTTGTATTTTACTTTTTTAATTTATGCTTTCAGTCAATTACATCTGATATACGAGTGTGCAAAATGGATAATGCTGTCGATCGCCACGTTTTTTATATTTCCGATGGTACGGCCATCACCGCCGAAGTACTGGGCCACGCAGTCATGTCGCAGTTCCCGGTTTCCATTAACAGCATCACCCTGCCGTTTGTAGAAAACGAGAGCCGCGCCAGAGCGGTGAAAGATCAAATCGATGCCATTTTTCAGCAGACCGGCGTGCGCCCGCTGGTCTTCTATTCGATTGTCATCCCGGAGATTCGCCAGATCATTTTGCAGAGCGAAGGCTTTTGCCAGGATATCGTCCAGGCGCTGGTGGCCCCTCTACAACAGGAGATGAAACTGGATCCCACCCCGGTGGCGCACCGCACCCACGGCCTGAACCCGGCGAACATCATTAAATATGACGCGCGTATCGCCGCCATCGATTACACTCTCGCCCATGACGACGGCATTTCGCTGCGTAATCTCGATCAGGCCCAGGTCATTCTGCTCGGGGTGTCGCGCTGCGGTAAGACCCCTACCAGCCTCTATCTGGCGATGCAGTTCGGGATCCGCGCCGCCAACTACCCCTTCATCGCCGATGACATGGATAATCTGGTGCTTCCGGCAGCGTTAAAACCCCTGCAACATAAGCTGTTTGGTCTGACCATTAACCCGGAACGCCTGGCGGCCATCCGTGAAGAGCGCCGGGAAAACAGCCGCTACGCCTCGATGCGCCAGTGCCGTATGGAGGTGGCTGAAGTCGAAGCCCTGTACCGAAAAAACAATATTCCGTGTCTGAACAGCACCAACTATTCGGTCGAAGAGATCGCCACCAAAATTCTCGATATTATGGGCCTGAATCGCCGCATGTACTAACAGCCTAGTACATTGGTTCATAATCCTTTATACTCGCTCCCCATTACAGGGCACGTCTGTGCCCTGCACTTGAAATCAGCGGGGATTGGTTTAAGGTGATGCCCATCACTTCCCGGTAAGTTACCGATGAAGCACTACATTCTGAGAAATACCATGAATAAAACCGATGAACTGCGCACAGCGCGTATCGATAGCCTGGTGACGCCAGCAGAGCTGGCCCAGCGGTACCCTGTTTCTGCGACAGTAGCCGAACACGTGACAACGTCACGAAAACGTATTGAAAAAATCCTTAATGGGGACGATCGCCGCCTGCTGGTGATTGTCGGTCCCTGCTCTATTCACGACCTCGACGCAGCGATGGACTACGCCCAGCGCCTGAAAGGACTCCGGGATAAACACCAGTCACGACTGGAGATCGTGATGCGTACCTACTTTGAGAAACCGCGCACGGTGGTAGGCTGGAAGGGGCTGATCTCGGACCCCGATTTAAACGGCAGCTACCGGGTCAATCACGGCATCCAGCTGGCACGTAAACTGCTATTGCAGGTCAACGAACTTGGCGTGCCTACCGCCACTGAATTTCTCGATATGGTGACCGGGCAGTTTATTGCCGATCTCATCAGCTGGGGGGCGATTGGCGCCCGTACCACCGAAAGCCAGATCCACCGTGAAATGGCCTCGGCGCTCTCCTGCCCGGTGGGCTTTAAAAACGGCACCGACGGCAATACCCGCATCGCGGTAGATGCCATCCGCGCCGCCCGCGCCAGCCATATGTTCCTGTCGCCGGACAAGAACGGTCAGATGACCATCTATCAGACCAGCGGCAACCCCTACGGCCATATCATTATGCGCGGCGGCAAACAGCCAAACTATCATCCCCAGGATATCGCGGAAGCCTGCGATACCTTGCGCGAGTTCGACCTGCCGGAACAGCTGGTGGTGGATTTCAGCCACGGTAACTGCCAGAAGCAGCACCGTCGCCAGCTCGACGTCTGCGACGAGGTTTGCCAGCAGATCCGCAACGGCTCCAGCGCCATTGCCGGGGTGATGGCGGAAAGTTTCCTGCGCGAAGGTACGCAAAAAGTGGTGGTCGGCCAGCCTGTTACTTACGGACAGTCAATCACCGATCCTTGCCTGAGCTGGGAAGATACTGAAGTGCTGCTGGATAAACTGGCGGCGGCGGTGGACTCACGCTTTTAGCACCTGCGCCGGGTGGCGGCTACGCCTTACCCGGCCTACAAACCCCTACCGTAGGCCCGGTAAGTTAAGCACCAACGGGCTTTTTTTCAGGTCGCATCTCTCAAGCCTCTCACCTTTTCTCACAAAAAGAGTTGCTGGACCGGTCAGTTTATCGATAATGCTTATCAATGTTACATTGATTGCTATTTTAAAAAATTATATATCACCTATGGATAACAGTGCAGCAACGCTTACCCGTCATGAAGACAAAACCGCGCCAGCTCCGGAGGCGACCGATCGCCGTATCGACAGTAAACAGCTGCTGGGCGAAGAGGGACGCGTCATCATTGAGCATCATGGTCAGCACTACCTGTTGCGCCAGACACATGCCGGAAAACTCATCCTCACAAAATAATCCCTTCGCCACCGCAGCCGGTATTCTCACGCGTTAGCTTGAGCAACTCACCTCAAGCCGCTTGCCCCAGTCTGGCGGGCGGCTGATATAGTCATCGTTACGGTCAGCAAACGGCGTCCGCAGGGCCTCATGCAGGCGGTGAAGCTCAGCGTAATCGCCTTTTTCGGCCTGTTCGATCGCCCGCTGCGCCAGCCAGTTACGCAGCACCATCGCCGGGTTGACGGCATTCATTTGGGCCTGACGCACATCGTCGGCAACATTCTCCTGCTGCAGGCGCGCGCGGTAAGACGCAAACCAGTTATCAAAGGCCTGACGGTCGATAAACTCATCGCGAAGCGGCGAAGCGGGGCTCTGCTGCTCGGTTTGCCCCAGCATGCGGAAGGTGCGGGTGTAGTCGCTGCCTTCCCGGGCCATCAGCGCAAACAGGTTATTCAGGATGGTGTTATCGCCCTTCTCCTCGGTCATCAGCCCCAGCTTGCGGCGCATCAGTTTGCCGTATTGCTGCAGGAGCACCTCCTGATAGCTATCCAGCGCGTCGTTGAGCGCTTCAACATCAATGAACGGCGACAGGGTCTGGGCCAGACGCTGCAGGTTCCACAGCCCGACAGCAGGTTGGTTATCAAAGCTGTAACGCCCCTGATAGTCGGAGTGGTTGCAGATATAACCCGGCTGATAGTCATCGAGGAAACCGTACGGGCCATAATCGATAGTCAGCCCGAGAATCGACATGTTATCGGTATTCATTACGCCGTGAGCAAAGCCCACCGTCTGCCAGCTGGCGATCAGGGATGCGGTACGCGCCACCACGTCGCGGAACCAGAGAATGTACTTATCGGCCTCGTCCTGCCACTGCGGCCAGTAGTGACGAATAACAAAATCTGCCAGCTGGCGGACTTTTTCCGGCTCGCGGCGATAGTAGAAGTGTTCAAAATGGCCGAAACGGGCATGGCTCCGGGCAACACGGATCAGCATGGCTCCCTGCTCCATCGTTTCACGCGCGACGGGGGTATCGCTGGTGGCAATCGACAGTGCGCGGGTAGTGGGAATGCCCAGGGCATGCATCGCCTCGGAAGCCAGGCTTTCGCGGATGGTGGAGCGCAGCACGGCGCGACCGTCGCCCATACGCGAGTATGGCGTGAGCCCGGCCCCTTTCAGGTGCCAGTCCATCGTTTGGCCATTGGCAAGCTGCTGTTCGCCAAGCAGGATCCCCCGCCCGTCACCCAGTTGTCCGGCCCAGACGCCGAACTGGTGCCCACTGTAGACTTGCGCCAGCGGCTGCATGCCCGGCAGCAGCGTTTCGCCGCCAAAGACGCCAGCGCCCTGTTCAGGGCGAAAGAGCGAGGCCGGGATTGCCAGTTCGTCTGCCAGCGCCGTGTTATGCCAGATTAGACGGGCATTGTTCAGGGGCGTGGGTTTCAGGGCCGTGTAAAAACCGGGTAGTTCATCATGCCAGTGCGCGGTAAAAGACAGGGTCATAGGTCCTCCTGCTTTTAGTGTAGTGGGTTTGTCAGATGTTAAACACCGGTTAAGACCAAGGTTATCACTGCACCAGGGACGTGATCCGCTCAAGGGGAACGGCAGGCCAGAGGTTGCCCTGCATGGCACTGAAGCCATAAACCGACAGCCGTTGCAAGGCGATCTCATCATTAACGCCCGCCACCATCAGCGACTGACAGTACGGCGATACCTGGGCAAAGATAGCCCGTAAAAAAGGATCGAAGGTATTTTCAGTAAGATGATTCTGAATGAAATTTTTATCCAGCGCCACGCGTTTAAACATGCCATCAAAAATGGCTTTGGTTGACGCATCCCCGGTTCCGAAATTACCCAACACCAGCGGAAAGCGCAGCGCAAAATTCATTAGCGTGTTATTTAAATTACCTTTATTAAGGTCAGGGTAGTTCTCATAAATGGTGAACTCCAGCCATGGATATCGTTCACATATTGAAACACCTTCGTCTTCTGTTAACAGGTATTCAACGATAACCGGGGAGATATTTATCCAGGCGATGAGCTGTTGCTGAATAAAAAAGAGCTTGCAGGTTTCAAGCAAGGCGAGCTGCTCCTGAAACAGCATCAACTCCTGTACAGGGGTTAGCATAGGCCGCACCAGCTCGGTAGGTATGCGCACCTGGTTGTTAACGCCAACAAAGTTGACGTTTATTTCAAGTCCTTTAAGCGCTCCTGAGTCATGGCGCGCAGGGACTAATAAAAATTCTGTTTGGTACGCAATATCCAGCATCACAATCATGGCATCCGTCCTGATTTAAAGACGATACATGACATCCTGAAACATGTGCTGAAGCAATTCAACCTTATGGGTTTTAATAGGAATAATTTCATTCGTTCCTTTTAATTTTCGGATTTTCCTTAGCCCTGAAATAATCTTATCCTGGTTGCTGCTTAATAGCCAGTTTAGCTTAACTACCAGAATTGCATCAAATTAATTCAGACCTCTGGCCTCCCGGTAAATTAAGCCTTAAAACGAATTTCATTTAAAAATTATCCTGCGTCGCGCCCGCCTGGCGCGACGGGGTTAAATACGCCGGGCTTGCCAGAAATTTTTGCGCCAGTAAACGTTGTTGAGAGACGAACGCATTACACCGCGGCTGGTCGAGGCATGTATAAATTGATTATCGGTATCGTAGATTCCGACATGCAGGCCGCTCTCTCCGGAGCCGGTTTTGAAGAACACCAGATCGCCCGGTAACAGATCGTCTTTATCAATTTCGGTGCCTATAGTTGCCTGCTGGCGCGTTTCTCGCGGCAACTGCAGGGCAAACTTGTCGCGAAACGTCAGCAGGACAAACCCTGAGCAATCCACCCCACCACGGGTCATGCCGCCGTAACGATAAGGCGTGCCTCCCCAGCTATGGAGTTGATCGTTAAGACCGGCAATTACGGCGATAGAATCAGACAGCCGCGCGTTGGGCGGCGGTGCGCGATGGCTGCTGCATCCTGCAAGGAATAGCGCGGCTACCAGGAGAAAACAGAATCGCATTCCCGACGAATCCTCTGATTTTTTGAATTTTCTGTAATTTAGCCTGTGAATATGTCGCTGTGCAACAAGCGGTTATTCCTGTGACGTCGAAATGATCATTCTGTGACCTTCGATGTCCAGGCGGCGGAAAGACATCTCATACGCTTTCGCCAGATTCGGCGGCGTCAGCACGCTGTCACGCGCCCCGCTGGCAATGAGTTGCCCCCGCTTCAGCAGCCAGACGCGATGCGCGTGGCGTAGCGTATGGTTGAGATCGTGGCTGCTCATGACTACCGCAACCCCCTGCTGTGAAAGTGCGCTCAATGCTCTGTCGAGCGCTACCTGCTGGGCCACATCGAGACTGGTCATGGGTTCATCCAGCAGCAGCAGTTGACCGTGGGGATTGCCCTGGGGATGGATTTGCAGGATCACCGCTGCCAGCCGCACACGCTGCCACTCTCCCCCCGAAAGCTGACTGACGTTTCGGGACAGCTTATCTTCAATACCCAGCATCGCTGCCACGTCACTTAACAGCCCCTTTTGCGGGTTGGTATGCTGATGCAGCGTCAGATAGTGCCAGACCGGCATAGCGAACGGCGCAGTTTGCTGCTGTGCCAGATATGCCCTGCGGCAGGCCAGCGAGGCGGGAGACCAGCGCGAAAGGGGTTCCCCCAGTAAGGTAATGTTCCCTTCACCACCGGTTAAACCCGCCATACGGGAGAGCAGCGTGCTTTTCCCGGCACCGTTCGGCCCGACAAGATGCACGATCTCCCCACCATTGACGGTGCTATCGAGCGGGCCCAGCCGCCCTTTCACCGCTACGGCACTGAGCTGCATCAGGACGGTCATTAGCTGGCCAGCGCCTTTTCAACCGCAGAGGTGATGGCCGGATCGTCTGGCGTCATATCCGGTGAAAAGCGCTGGATCACCTTCCCGTCGCGACCGATCAGGAACTTCTCAAAGTTCCACAGGATGTCCTCCGGTGAGAGCGGCGCGCGGCCTTTACTGGCCATACGATCATAAAAACCGCTGCCCTCTGGCGCCAGGGCGGTTGGTGCTGCCGCAATCAGCTTCTGATAAACCGGATGGCGGTTCTCACCGTTAACATCCACTTTACTGAACATCGGGAAGGTCACGCCATAGGTTGTGCTGCAGAATGTTTTGATCTCTTCTTCGCTGCCTGGCTCCTGGCCGAGGAACTGATTGCAAGGGAAGCCCAGCACGCTGAACCCCTCTTTTTCCCGCGCCTTTTGCATCGCTTCCAGTTGCTCATACTGGGACGTCAAACCGCATTTAGAGGCCACGTTAACCACCAGCAGCACTTTGCCTTTGTAGCTTTCCAGAGTGGTCTTTTCCCCATCAATGGTCGTCACTTCGGTGTTCAGAATATCGTTCGGCATAACATTCCCTCAGGTTGATGTTCAGAGTGGCAGCCTTAGCGGCCCGCTTTTAATAATAGCCAGATAAATACCGGTGCTCCCAGCGTAGCGGTGACAACACCAATCGGCAACTCTGCTGCGGTCAGTGCCAGACGCGCAATGATGTCGGCAATAAGCAGCGTAGCGCCGCCTGTTACGGCCGCAGCAGGCAGCAGCAAGCGATGGTCGGTAATCCCGCACAGACGCAGCATATGGGGGATAACGAGGCCGATAAAGCCGATGGCCCCAGACAGCGCCACACTCACCCCCACCATCCAGCCGATGGCGATCACCAGGATGTTGCGCCAGAAGGTTAGCGGCAGTCCCAGTTGGCGAGCAGAAACTTCGCCCAGCACCAGGATGTTCAGCGGCGCGGCCTGAAAGCAGCCCCAGACGATGGCAGGCACCAGCAGCAACATTAGCCAGCCCTGTTCCCAATTCACGCCACCGAAGCCGCCCATCATCCAGTACATCAGCTGGCGCAAATCAAATGAGGTAGAAAAATAGACCGCCCAGGTCATCAGGGCGCTACAGATGATGCCCAGCGCCACCCCGGCAAGCAACAGACGGCTCACTGAGAGATGACGACGGGCAAAGCGCAACAGAATAAGGGTAATGATGAGTGCCCCGGCAATAGCGCAGAGGCTCAGTTCCCCTCCTGACAGGGCTCCCCCACCCAGCATCACAGCGGCAATCAACCCGACACCCGCCCCGTTCGAAACGCCCAACAGGCCAGGCTCCGCCAGCGGGTTATCAAACAGCGCCTGCATAATTGTCCCGCTTAGCGCCAGCGCAGCGCCCACCAGCACCACGGCCAGCGTGCGCGGCAGGCGGATTTGCCAGATAAAGAGCTCCCCCTGCGGCGTAAACCACGACTGCGGCCCGATCCATTGATCGCCCGCGCAAAGGCTCAGGCCCAGCGCGGTAATCAGCGCCAGCAGCAGTAAAAGCACTTTACGCAGATCGGAACGGTATTGCTGACGGGCAAATTCAGGCATTGGAATCATTTTGCGGGAGAAAGATGTAGTTGATTTTACGGTGGGTTTACAGCAGCGCAAAGAAAAAAGGCCGCTTTCGCGGCCTTTTTAGTTAGATCATCTCACTCTGCTTTGGGTGAAGCGTTTTCGACACGGCTTTTTAACTTCTGGCCGGGTCTGAAGGTCACCACGCGGCGAGCCGTAATGGGAATATCCTCACCCGTCTTCGGGTTACGACCCGGACGTTGATTCTTGTCGCGCAAATCAAAGTTACCAAAGCCGGAGAGTTTCACCTGCTCACCGTTTTCCAGAGCGCGACGGATCTCTTCGAAAAACAGCTCAACCAGCTCTTTGGCATCCCGTTTGCTAAGCCCAAGCTTATCAAACAGATATTCGGACATTTCAGCTTTTGTAAGCGCCATAGGTTCAATCCCTCAATGATGCCTGGAATCGCTCTTTTAATGCCTCTACACATTTGGCAACGGTAGCGGCAATCTCCTCTTCTTCGAGTGTACGGCTGGTATCCTGAAGGATCAGGCTGATAGCCAGGCTCTTAAAGCCCTCTGCCACGCCCTTGCCGCGGTACACGTCAAATAAGTTTACGCCAACTACCTGATTTACGCCAACTTTCTTACATTCGGCCAAAATATCTGCGGCAGGCACATTTTCGGCCACGACAACGGCGATATCACGACGGTTTGCCGGGAAGCGAGAAATCTCCTGAGCCTGAGGAATGACGCGGTCTGCGACCTTGTTCCACTCCAGCTCAAACGCCAGTGTACGGCCATTGAGATCGAGTTTGCGTTCCAGTTCCGGATGCACAACACCAATGAAACCAACGCGTTCACCTTTCAGATAAATCGCGGCACTTTGCCCCGGATGCAGCGCCGGAATAGCTTCAGCACGGAACTCAATTTCAGACAATTTACCGGTAAGTTCCAGTACAGCTTCCAGATCGCCTTTCAGATCGTAATAATCAACGCTGTTTTTACTGAGATCCCAGTGCTCTTCATAGCGGTTGCCGCAGATAGCGCCCGCCAGCATCAGATCCTGACGGATACCCAGGTTCGCCTGAGTGTCCGGCACAAAGCGCAGACCGGTTTCGAAAATGCGTACGCGGCTCTGCTGACGGTTCTGGTTGTAGACGATGGTAGTCAGCAGGCCGGTCAGCAGCGACAGGCGCATCGCGGACATCTCGCTGGAGATTGGGCTTGGCAGGATCAACGCTTCCTGGCCCGGGTGGATCAGCTGCTGCACTTTAGGGTCAACGAAGCTGTAGGTGATCACTTCCTGGTAGCCTTTATCGATCAGCATGGTCTTCACACGCTTCAGAGAGAGGTCAGCTTCACGGTGGGAGCCCATCACCAGGCCAGCCTGTACCGGCTCATCAGGAATATTGTTGTAGCCGTAAACGCGGGCCACCTCTTCCACCAGATCTTCTTCGATCTCCATATCGAAACGCCAGCTTGGCGCAACGGCTGTCCACTGGTCCTGGCCTTCGGTTACTTCACAGCCCAGACGACGCAGAATGTCGCTCACCTGCGCATCGGCAATGTGGTGGCCAATCAGGCGATCCAGTTTGCTGCGGCGCAGGGTGATGGTCGCAGGCTTCGGCAGATGCGCCTCGCTGGTCACGTCAATAACCGGACCGGCTTCGCCACCGCAGATGTCGATCAGCAGGCGGGTAGCGCGCTCCATCGCTTTGTACTGCAGCGCCGGATCGACGCCGCGCTCATAGCGGTGAGAAGCGTCGGTATGCAGGCCGTGACGACGTGCGCGACCGGTAATGGAGAGCGGGCTGAAGAAGGCGCATTCCAGCAGCACGTTCTGGGTTTCATCGTTCACGCCGGAGTGGTCGCCGCCAAAGATCCCGCCCATCGCCAGCGCCTGGCCATGGTCGGCAATCACCAGCGTGTCGGCATTGAGTTTGGCTTCGCTGCCGTCGAGCAGAACCAGGGTCTCGCCCTCTTTCGCCATACGAACCACAATGCCGCCTTCAATGCGATCTTTATCGAACGCGTGCATTGGCTGACCCAGCTCCAGCAGAACGTAGTTGGTCACATCAACCACGGCATCGATGGAGCGGATGCCGCAGCGGCGCAGCTTCTCTTTCATCCACAGCGGAGTAGGCGCCTTAACGTTAATGCCTTTAACCACACGGCCAAGGTAGCGCGGACAGGCCTCTGGTGCGTCAACCTGAATCGATACCGTATCGTTGATGGTGGCAGCAACCGGTGCAATCTCTGGCACGTTCAGTTCGGTCTGGTTCAGCACAGCGACGTCGCGCGCAACGCCGATAATGCCTAAGCAGTCGGCACGGTTCGGCGTCACGCTGATTTCGATGGTGTTGTCATCGAGCTTCAGGTATTCGCGCAGGTCGGTACCGATCGGGGCATCTGCTGGCAGCTCAATGATGCCAGAGTGGTCGTCAGAAATACCCAGCTCAGAGTAAGAGCACAGCATGCCTTCAGACGGCTCGCCGCGCAGTTTCGCCGCTTTAATTTTGAAATCGCCAGGCAGTACCGCCCCAACGGTGGCCACGGCTACCTTCAGGCCCTGACGGCAGTTTGGCGCGCCGCAGACGATATCCAGCAGGCGTTCGCCGCCCACGTTCACTTTGGTGACACGCAGTTTGTCTGCATTCGGGTGCTGGCCGCACTCCACCACTTCACCCACAACCACGCCATTAAACGCACCTGCAACCGGCTCAACGCCGTCCACTTCCAGGCCTGCCATGGTGATCTGGTTAGAGAGCGCCTCGCTGTCGAGCGCGGTGTTTACCCATTCGCGTAACCACAGTTCACTGAATTTCATTGTTCTGTCCTGCCCTTATTTAAACTGTTTGAGGAAACGCAAATCGTTTTCGAAGAAAGCGCGTAAGTCGGTCACGCCATAACGCAGCATGGTCAGGCGCTCCATCCCCATACCGAACGCAAAGCCGGAGTAAACTTCCGGGTCGATGCCGACATTACGCAGGACGTTCGGGTGCACCATGCCGCAGCCCAGCACTTCCAGCCATTTGCCGTTTTTACCCATCACGTCAACTTCGGCAGAAGGTTCAGTGAACGGGAAGTAGGAAGGACGGAAACGGATCTGCAGATCTTCTTCAAAGAAGTTGCTCAGGAAGTCGTGCAGAGTACCTTTCAGGTTGGTAAAGCTGATGTTTTTATCCACGATCAGCCCTTCCATCTGGTGGAACATCGGGGTGTGGGTCTGGTCGTAGTCGTTACGATAGACGCGGCCCGGCGCGATAATGCGGATTGGCGGCTGCTTCTCTTTCATGGTACGGATCTGTACGCCAGAGGTCTGGGTACGCAGCAGACGGGTAGCATCGAACCAGAAAGTGTCGTGGTCAGCACGTGCCGGGTGATGGCCTGGGATATTCAGGGCATCGAAGTTATGGTAATCGTCTTCGATTTCCGGGCCGGTCGCCACGGTAAAGCCGAGCTCACCGAAGAAACTTTCAATGCGGTCGATAGTTCGCGTGACCGGATGCAGACCACCGTTTTCAATACGACGACCCGGCAGGGAGACGTCGATGGTTTCTGCAGCCAGACGCGCATTCAGCACAGCGCTTTCCAGCGCGTTTTTACGCTCGTTCAGCGCCTGCTGAACCTGCTCTTTGGCTTCGTTAATTACCGCACCTGCAGCCGGGCGCTCTTCTGGCGGCAATTCACGCAGGGTAGTCATTTGAAGGGTCAATTGCCCTTTCTTGCCCAGATATTCCACGCGGACATTGTCTAACGCGGCAACATCTGAGGCCTGGTTAATGGCGGCCGTTGCACTGGCAACCAGCTCTGCGAGATGTGACATGGTTTTCCTCGTTATGTAGCGATATTTACAAGCGGCAGATACGAAAAAAGCCTCCATCAGGAGGCTTTCTGGCGCTGTTTTCCGTTTCGTCTTTCACGCGCTAGCCTCCTGATGTCAGGTGCTAAAGTAAAAGAAGAAGCGGAAAATAGCAGCATTCATGCTTGCGTTACCTTGTGTGGTATGGGACCTGTCGCCCTATTGAAAAGGGTCGCCAGAAAATTGTCAATGTTTTGATGCTGTTGAAACGAAAAGAGGGAGCAGAGCTCCCCCTTTCAACTGGCTTATGCCAGAGCTGCTTTCGCTTTTTCGACCAGAGCGGTGAACGCTACTTTGTCGAATACTGCGATGTCAGCCAGGATCTTACGGTCGATTTCAACAGAGGCTTTTTTCAGGCCGTTGATGAATTTGCTGTAAGAAATACCGTTCTGACGTGCTGCTGCGTTGATACGCGCAATCCACAGTTGACGGAACTGACGCTTACGCTGACGACGGTCACGGTAAGCGTACTGACCAGCTTTGATAACAGCCTGGAAGGCAACGCGGTATACGCGTGAACGCGCACCGTAGTAGCCTTTAGCTTGTTTCAAAATTTTCTTGTGACGTGCACGTGCAATTACACCACGTTTTACGCGAGCCATGTGTGCTCTCCTGTATCTATTCTAAGTTAAAAAAGTTAAACGTTAACGACTTATGCGTACGGCAGGCACGCGATTACCAGGCCCAGATCGCCTTTAGAAACCATGGCTTTTGGACGCAGGTGACGTTTACGCTTGGTAGCTTTCTTAGTCAGAATGTGACGCAGGTTAGCGTGCTTGTGCTTAAAACCACCTTTACCGGTTTTTTTGAAGCGCTTAGCAGCACCGCGTACGGTCTTAATTTTTGGCATTTTAATAACTTCCACTTCGCATTGTTAAATAAACGAAACGTAGGCGAACAAAACCTGCGAAGCCTGTCGGCTCCACAGGAATTGCTACTTGAAGGCCTTACTGTTTCTTCTTAGGAGCGAGCACCATGATCATCTGGCGGCCTTCGATCTTCGTAGGGAAGGATTCGACTACTGCCAGTTCACTCAGATCGTCACGGACGCGGTTAAGCACTTCCATACCGATCTGTTGGTGGGCCATCTCACGACCGCGGAAACGCAGCGTGATCTTGGCCTTATCGCCATCTTCCAGAAAGCGAATCAGGCTGCGGAGTTTTACCTGATAATCGCCATCGTCGGTACCAGGACGGAATTTAATTTCCTTAACCTGGATAACTTTTTGCTTCTTCTTCTGTTCCTTAGAAGACTTACTCTTTTCATAAAGGAACTTGCCGTAGTCCATGATACGACAAACTGGCGGTTCGGCGTTAGGGCTGATTTCAACTAAATCTACTCCAGCTTCTTCAGCCTTTTCGATTGCTTCTCTCAGACTCACAATCCCCAGCTGCTCGCCTTCCAGACCTGTTAAGCGAACTTCCTGGGCGCGAATCTCGCCATTGATACGATTCGGACGTGCCGTTTGAACTCGTTTTCCGCCTTTAATACCTTATTCCTCCAGTTGTTGAAGACTGCGGCTGCGAATCTCTTGTTGCAGCTTCTCAATCACTTCACTTACGTCCAGGCTGCCCAGGTCTTTACCACGGCGGGTGCGAACGGCAACTTTGCCTGCTTCCACCTCTTTATCACCACAGACCAACATATACGGGACACGACGTAAAGTGTGCTCGCGGATTTTAAAGCCAATCTTCTCATTTCTCAAGTCTGCTTTTACGCGAATGCCCGCATTTTGTAGTTTCTGCGTCAATTCTTTAACGTAATCAGCCTGAGAATCGGTAATGTTCATCACCACTACCTGCACCGGCGCAAGCCAGGTTGGGAAGAAGCCAGCGAACTCTTCGGTCAGGATGCCGATGAAGCGCTCCAGAGAACCGAGAATCGCACGGTGAATCATTACCGGAACCTGACGCTCGTTGTCTTCGCCAACGTAAGAGGCGCTTAAACGCTGCGGCAGGGAGAAGTCCAGCTGTACAGTACCGCATTGCCATGCACGATCGAGGCAGTCATACAGGGTAAATTCAATTTTCGGACCGTAAAATGCGCCTTCGCCCAGCTGGTATTCAAACGGGATACCGTTCTCTTCCAGCGCGACGGCCAGGTCCGCCTCAGCACGATCCCAGGTCTCGTCACTGCCGATACGTTTTTCAGGACGAGTTGAGAGTTTGACCACGATCTTCTCGAAGCCAAAGGTGCTGTACATATCGTAGACCATACGAATACAGGCGTTAACTTCATCACGCACCTGATCTTCAGTACAGAAGATATGCGCGTCATCCTGCGTAAAGCCACGAACACGCATCAGGCCATGCAGCGCGCCTGATGGCTCGTTACGGTGGCAGCTACCGAACTCCGCCATACGCAGCGGCAGGTCGCGGTAGGATTTCAGACCCTGGTTGAAGATCTGAACGTGACCCGGACAGTTCATCGGCTTAATGCAGTATTCACGGTTCTCAGAAGAGGTGGTGAACATTGCATCTTTGTAGTTGTCCCAGTGGCCGGTTTTTTCCCACAGCACACGGTCCATCATGAACGGGCCTTTCACTTCCTGATACTGGTACTCTTTCAGCTTGGAGCGTACGAACGTCTCCAGTTCGCGGAAGATAGTCCAGCCATCGTTATGCCAGAACACCATACCCGGCGCCTCTTCCTGCATGTGATACAGGTCGAGCTGTTTACCGATTTTACGGTGGTCACGCTTCGCCGCTTCTTCCAGACGCTGCAGGTACGCGTTCAGGGCTTTTTTGTCGGCCCAGGCGGTACCGTAAATGCGTTGCAGCATCTTATTGTTGCTGTCGCCACGCCAGTAAGCGCCTGCGGTCTTCATCAGCTTGAAGTGATGGCAGAAACGCATGTTCGGCACGTGCGGTCCACGGCACATGTCGACATATTCTTCATGATGATACAAGCCAGGCTTATCATCATGGGCAATGTTTTCATCAAGAATAGTGACTTTGTAGGTTTCACCACGCTTCACGAAGGTTTCACGCGCTTCGTGCCAGCTCACTTTCTTCTTAATGACGTCATAGTTGCTCTCAGCCAGCTCGTGCATACGCTTTTCGAGGGCTTCGATATCTTCCTGGGTCAGGGTGTGGTCAAGGTCAACGTCATAGTAGAAGCCGTTGTCGATAACCGGGCCGATAGCCATTTTGGTGTGAGGCCACAGCTGTTTGATCGCATGACCGAGCAGGTGTGCGCAGGAGTGACGAATGATCTCCAGACCTTCTTCGTCTTTCGCGGTGATGATCGACAGCTTCGCATCGTTTTCAATTAAATCGGAAGCATCAACCAGCTCACCATCTACGCGGCCAGCAATAGTGGCTTTCGCCAGTCCCGGGCCGATATCCAGCGCAACATCCATTGGGCTGACGGCGCGGTCAAAATGGCGTTGGCTGCCATCAGGAAGAGTAATAACAGGCATTTTATATCCTTATTTGCAGTGATGCCCCACACATAAGAGCATATGCAAAGAAAATAATCTTTAATTTACAGTGGATTGCAAAACCATCTGACCAACAATCGTCAAATTGGCCCGCAACCATGCACAGGATCGAAATCAGATAAATGACAATTTACGATCAGCCCGAAGATGGTAACACTAACAAAAGGGTGAAAACACCCTTTACAGGCAGAATGAACGCGTTAGTACTTTTGCATGAGTTTGACGTGGAATTTCAGACAGCTGCTCGCAATAGCGGGCTGCTAAGCTATTCTTGAAAAGGTCCTTCAACATTCCATGGGGCAAATTATGAACGTATCCAGCAAAACAGTCGTTATCCTGAACATTCTTTCTGCCACCGCCTTACTCGTCATTCTGGCAGATAAGTTTCACTGGTTTTGACGCGTGTTGTTGCAGGCGCCTGAGGATGTAGCATCCCGGTGAAGCGCAATTATCTTTGTTCTTTGGTAAACTCCATGAATCAATGAACAAGGATGATCGGATGCCAACGAAACGCTTTACAAAAAAACACTGGAAGATGGTGATTGTGTTAATCGCCATCTGCGTTGCCATGCTGTTATTACGCTGGGCGGCAATGCTTTGGGGTTAATCGTCTCGCCTTCCCCTACGCCATAACGATATTTCGCGTCTTGTAGGTAATAATGGCGCGAATATAAAATCGCGTTCTATATAACTTTACAAAAATGACAAAAATAAAAAAACCGGTACATCAAAATCCGGTTTTTTTAGTGGCAATAACAGCCCGTAAATGAATGGAGATAATCTGACAAATCGATCAGGACCATTCCCCGGCGACCAGTTTATGCACGTCGAATGCGTCATCCATGGACTGCCCGGTAGATTGCGAACCCGGGGCGATGTTTGATCCGGCTTCTACATCAGAGGCTTTGGTAATGCCGATTTGTGTAGAGGTGTCACTGGCAGAGTTATATACAGCGTCAGCGGCAAATGCGCCGAATGACAGTGCAGAAAGCACCAATGCTGCAGATGCAGTTGCGATTTTATTCATAATGTTTTTCTCTTACTGAATTAATACAGACCAACTTAAGGCAATATCTAGCCTGTGTTCATAGTTTAGATCTGGATCACACTTTTGCATAGTCAAAATATTTATCAATTCGTGTCAAATAAACTGAATAGTTAACGAAGCGAGGAATTATGGAGAGAATATGGAGATATCGGCTGCCGCTATATTCTAAAACAGTGTTTATTATTTATCAGCACAAAAATTAAAAACGGGCCAATATATTCTTGGCCCGCGATAATTACATTTTGTAGCCCAGAGAGACGGTGGTTCTACGATCGGTGTGTTCCGGCGCAGACGCTGGCGGCTCGGAGTTCCAGGTCACATTGTATGCAACTTTCAGCCCGAAATGGGCGTTGATTGCCACGTTAAGCGCGGTTTCGGAGTTGACGGTGGTGTCGTCAGCGCCAAAGACAGAAACGCCCTGGCTGAATTTCGCGTTATCGGTCATCTGCCATGCATAAGTTCCGGACGCGTAGCCCAGCGGCTGAGTTTCCGTGTCGCCGTCAGTGTATTCGTCATAACGTACGCCTGGACCAAATTCAAAGCGGAAGCTGTGTACCGGACCGTTCAGGAACTGCCGACCGTAACCGGCGGTCGCAACGTCACGCTCACGATAGCCGTTATAGCGATCGGTTAACCAGCTTGCCTGGCCAAATAGATAGTCATAGTCGGTCACATTGAAACGGCTACGCCCACCTACCGCATATTTCTCGGAAGAACGCTCATCGTTAGAAGAGGTGTTACTTGCGTTACCCCACAGCGACCAGGCGGTAGTATTGCCGTACCAGGTCAGGGTGGTGTCTGCGGTCAGGGAGGAGCTTTTCGTATTGCCCGATTGCGCCAGATAACCTGCGTTAAGGTTGCCTTCGAAGGGTTTCTGTGCAGTGGAGGGATCATCCATGACAGTAAAAACGGAATCATCGGCTGCTGCATTCATTGACGCAAGCAGACCTCCCGCTAACATCATCGCAGCGGGTACTGTCTTTAAGAGCTTCATTTATAAAGAGTCCGTACAACAAAAAAAGAGACCATTACGGTCCCGGAAACTTTCTTGCGGATCAATGCCATGGGATCCTTGGAAAGGTAACAAATTATAAAAAGGCTCAAATAACATAGCAATGATTTCTTGTTTCATTTTTGGAATAAGAACGATCTCAAAGCCCTCTAATATTTATAAAAAACAGTCACGTTACGTAAAGATATTTATATTAGAAATCATATTGTTATTTCTTTCGCTTCTGTGGGTTCGGTGCCAGGCTTAATGCAAACCTCACTTACAGGAGATAAGCATGGATCGTATTTTTACGTTGACGCTCTCCCCTTCCCTGGACAGCGCTACCCTGACGGCACAAATCTATCCTGAAGGTAAACTCCGCTGCAGCGTGCCGGTCTTTGAGCCCGGCGGCGGCGGCATTAACGTCGCCCGCGCTATTACGCACCTTGGCGGAAAAGCCACAGCCATCTTCCCCACGGGCGGTGCGACGGGCGAACATCTCGTCTCACTCCTTGCCGACGAGCAGGTTGCCGTCGATACGGTTGAGGCCCGGGACTGGACCCGGCAAAACCTGCATGTTCACGTTGAATCCTCTAACGAGCAATACCGCTTTGTGATGCCTGGTGCGACATTAAGCGAAGATGAGTTTCGCCAGCTTGAAGAGAAAGTGCTGGCCATCGAAAGCGGCGCATTGCTGGTTATCAGCGGCAGTCTGCCACCCGGTGTGAAAACCGAAAAACTGACGCAGCTGATCCGCGCTGCCCAGCAGAACGGCATTCGCTGCATTGTCGATAGCTCCGGGGAGGCGCTCAGCGCCGCGCTGACGCTTGGCAATATTGAGCTGGTAAAACCTAACCAGAAAGAGCTGAGCGCGCTGGTCAATCGTGACCTCAGCCAGCCAGACGATGTGCGTAAGGCCGCCGAGGAGTTAGTGAAAAGCGGCAAAGCGCGGCGGGTCGTCGTCTCCCTGGGACCGCAGGGGGCGCTGGCCGTTGATGAAACCGGCTCGGTACAAGTGGTACCGCCGCCGATGAAAAGCCAGAGCACCGTCGGCGCAGGTGACAGCATGGTCGGCGCCATGACCCTGAAACTGGCGCAGGGCGCATCCTTACGGGAGATGACCCAGTACGGGGTGGCAGCAGGCAGCGCGGCGACCATCAATCACGGCACCCGACTCTGCTCGCTGGAAGACACGCAAAAAATATTCAAGTATCTGGCAAATGCGTAATGACAGCCCTCCCGGTTAGCCGGCGAGGGCGACAAATAGCATGAATCGACTATGCTAAAAAATTTCGGGATAACAACGAGGTGAATGATGAGTAGTGGAGAGATCGCGCGCTACGTGGTAACCATTAAAGTGCATGAAGATACGCTGACCGAGCTCAACGAAATGAACAACAACCTCACCCGCGGAGGTTTTTTACTGACCATGACTGACGATGAGGGCACGCTGCATGAGCTGGGCACCCATACTTATGGTCTGGTTACCCCGCTGGGTGAAGACGAGGTGAAGGCGCTGGCGTCGGGGCTGGTTGAGAGCGCAACCGGGAAAGAGCCGCAGGTTGAAGTCACGCGCTGGGAAAACTGGCAAAAAGAGCAACAATAAATGCCCGAGGGCCAACCAAACGGCCCAACTGTGCGTTAGCTCGTATTTTTTTACCATAGTTTCACGCTAACTTTATGATCTGGCAGACAACATGGGAGAGCGATCATGTGGCAGGCTATCAGTCATCTTTTGAGTGAACAGTTGGGCGAAGGTGAAATTGAACTGCGTAATGAGCTGCCAGGAGGCGAAATCCACGCCGCGTGGCATCTGCGCTATGCAGGCCTCGATCTCTTCGTAAAATGTGACGAACGTGAACTGTTACCGATATTCACAGCAGAAGCCGATCAGCTGGAACTGCTCTCCCGCAGCAAAACCGTATCTGTTCCTACAGTCCGGGCCGTCGGTAGCGATCGTGACTACAGTTTCCTGGTGATGGACTATCTCCCTCCCCGCCCGCTCGACGCGCATAATGCCTTTATTCTGGGGCAGCAAATCGCCCGCCTGCATCAGTGGAGCGAGCAACCACAGTTTGGCCTCGATTTTGACAATGACCTCTCCACCACGCCTCAACCCAACGCCTGGCAGCGACGCTGGTCAACCTTCTTTGCCGAACAGCGCATCGGCTGGCAGCTGGAGCTGGCAGCGGAAAAAGGGCTGGCGTTCGGCAATATTGACGCCATTGTCGATCATATTCAGCAGCGCCTGGCCTCGCACCAGCCGCAGCCTTCGCTGCTGCATGGCGATTTATGGTCGGACAACTGCGCGCTGGGGCCGAACGGCCCCTACATCTTCGACCCGGCCTGTTACTGGGGAGACAGAGAGTGCGATCTCGCCATGCTGCCGCTCCATCCTGAACAGCCGCCGCAAATTTACGACGGCTACCAGTCGATATCACCCCTGCCGGCAGATTTTCTGGAAAGGCAACCGGTGTATCAGCTCTATACGCTGATGAACCGCGCCATTCTGTTTGGTGGGGAGCATATGGTGAATGCGCAGCGAGCGCTGGAGCGGGTACTGGCGGCATAACGCGCAGGCTGCCGGGCTTCAGCGCCCGGCAGCGAACGCTTAGATCAGGCCGAGCAGCGAAAACAGGAAATACCCGGCGACGATCATCAGCACGGGCAGCACGTAGAGCGTGAATATTTGCAGGAAAATAGTGTTATTCGGTACCACAATACGTGATTCGATCTGCTCACGGGTCAAGCCCTCCTCCCCTCTCGCTTTCTCCAGAATCAGCTGCGCCTCCAAACCTTCGCGGATCATGCGCGTCTGGCGGCGCATCCGCGCTCCCGAGGCCTGCAGCGCGAGGGCAATAAAGATCAGGGCAAAAATAATCCAGAACGCGATGTTCATCCCCTGCCGAAAATCAGGCGTCGGCGAGTTGTACCAGAAAAAGTTCAGGAATGGGGTATTGAACCGCATCATCTCAATCATGACATGGGCAAAATCAAGCATCACGGCATTAATCCCGGCCTGCTTCTCGCTGTGGTCATAGATAAATTTCAGAACAGAAATAATGGTCGAGATAACTGATGGGATAAAAATCACCCATCCGGCGATCTGTTTCAGTATCGCAACGCGACCAGCTTGTTGATATGTCATGGGTTCCTCATTATGAAATTACATCCTTTGTGGCTAAGTTTACCTGCTGGATCTCATTTTCGCCCGCTCTTTACTGGCGATATGCTAAATTGCCAGGGTGAGGTAGCGCTTACCGCTGCTAAAACCAACGAAAGGAGAGGTTGCATGTCGACGCCACGTCAAATTGTTGCTGCCATTTTTGATATGGATGGATTACTGATTGATTCTGAGCCGCTGTGGGATCGGGCTGAACTGGATGTAATGGCGAGCCTGGGTGTGGATATCAGCCGCCGTCACGAGCTGCCGGATACCCTCGGCCTGCGCATCGATATGGTGGTTGATCTCTGGTACGCCCACCAGCCGTGGGTAGGTCCAGGCCGGGATGAAGTGACCGATCGCATTATCAACCGCGCCATTACGCTGGTGGAAGAGACCCGTCCCTTACTCAAAGGCGCGCGTGAGGCCGTATTACTCTGTAAAGAGCAGGGACTGAAGGTCGGTCTGGCCTCCGCCTCGCCGCTGCATATGCTGGAGAAGGTGCTGATCATGTTCGATCTGCGCGACAGCTTCGACGCGCTGGCCTCGGCAGAAAAGCTCCCGTACAGCAAGCCGCATCCGCAGGTCTATATGGATTGCGCTGCGAAACTGGGCGTCGACCCGACCGCCTGCGTGGCGCTGGAAGACTCGGTAAATGGCATGATTGCCAGTAAAGCGGCCCGGATGCGCTCAATTGTTGTTCCTGCGGAAGAGAACCAGCACGATGCGCGTTACGCACTGGCCGATGTCAAACTGACCTCCCTGCAGGCACTTACCGTGGCGCATCTGCGCGGGTAATGGTCACTGGCGGGCAGCACCCTGTTGCCCGCAAACATGACCGCCTTAAAAATTTTTGAAACACCATTTCATTTTAATTTGATCTTCCTGATAACTGATTCTATGCTTACCTCAGAACAACTATATCCCCCTACACACTGAGGTCTGTATGATACTGGATGCCTTTAATCTTTCAGGAAAAGTTGCCATCGTTACCGGCTGTGATACCGGCCTCGGCCAGGGCATGGCGCTGGGTCTGGCCCAGGCTGGATGCGATATTGTCAGCGTCAATCGCCGCGTTCCGGAAGAGACAGCCGCAGGCGTGAAGGCGCTGGGGCGCCGGTTTCTGGCTATTCAGGCCGACCTCAGCAAGCAGGATGCCATTGAAAGTCTGGTTGAACAGGCGGTGACCGGCATGGGGCGGGTCGATATCCTGGTGAATAACGCCGGAACCATTCGCCGGGAAGATGCGTTGACCTTCAGTGAGAAAGACTGGGATGAGGTGATGAACCTCAACCTGAAGTCGGTCTTTTTCCTCTCTCAGGCCGTGGCCCGCCAGTTTATTGCCCAGGGGCAAGGGGGCAAAATTATCAATATCGCTTCCATGCTCTCCTTCCAGGGGGGGATCCGCGTTCCCTCTTATACCGCGTCAAAAAGCGGCGTGCTGGGGCTCACCCGGCTGCTAGCCAACGAGTGGGCACAACATGGTATTAACGTAAATGCCATCGCCCCGGGGTACATGGCGACCAACAACACCCAGCAGCTACGCGACGACGAACAGCGCAGCAAAGAGATCCTCGACCGTATTCCGGCGGGTCGCTGGGGCAAGCCGGACGATCTCCAGGGCCCGGCGGTGTTTCTGGCCTCTTCCGCCTCGGACTATGTGAACGGTTATACCCTTGCCGTCGATGGTGGCTGGCTGGCGCGTTAACAGCTTTGTGACAAAGAGTTACACCGTCACTACTTCCGTATACTGTATAAAATCCCTATACTGGATGCATCGACAGTTTAGTGGGTTTTATCATGACGGCGGAAGGTCATCTGCTTTTTTCTCTCGCCTGCGCAGTGTTTGCCAAGAACGCTGAGCTTACACCGGTGCTGGCGCAGGGTGACTGGTGGCATATTGTGCCATCGGCGGTTTTGACCTGCCTGTTACCGGATATCGATCATCCTAAGTCGCTGCTCGGGCAGCGGCTGAAGTGGATCTCCAAACCCATTGCCCGCGCCTGCGGCCATCGTGGGTTTACCCACAGCCTGCTGGCGGTGTTCGCCGCCCTGACCCTCTTCTATTTAAAAGTGCCCGACAGCTGGCTTATCCCCGCAGACGCCATTCAGGGAATGGTGCTGGGTTACCTGAGCCATATCCTGGCCGACATGCTCACCCCGGCAGGGGTTCCCCTCCTCTGGCCCTGCCGCTGGCGTTTTCGTTTGCCTATCCTCCGCCCGCAAAAAGGTAACCAGCTGGAGCGTGCGCTGTGCATGGCCCTGTTTGCCTGGGCCGTCTGGATGCCTCAGACGCTGCCTGAAAACGGTGCCGTGCGCTGGTCTTCGCACATGATCAATTCGCTGCAATTTCAGTTCAACCGCTTTATTCATCTGCAAAGTGAGCAGTAACTGGACAAACTTAACCGTTTTGGCATAACCCATTCCATTTGGATATAAGCGACTGGATCACACTTCTGCTAACCTTGCGCCAACAAGGTCGGACTGATACCGATCTGATATTAAATCAGGAGAACGGGGATGAATTTTCCATTAATCGCGAACATTGTGGTGTTCGTCGGCCTACTGCTGTTGCTGGCGCAGGCGCGTCATAAACAGTGGAGCCTGGCTAAAAAAGTGCTGGTCGGTCTGGTCATGGGCGTGGTCTTTGGCCTGGCGCTGCAGGCCATTTACGGTTCCAGCAATCCGGTACTGAAAGAGTCTATTCAGTGGTTTAACATTGTCGGCAACGGCTACGTCCAGCTGCTGCAGATGATCGTCATGCCGCTGGTCTTCGCCTCTATTCTGAGCGCGGTTGCCCGTCTGCATAACGCCTCCCAGCTGGGGAAAATCAGCTTTCTGACCATCGGTACGCTGCTGTTTACTACGCTTATCGCGGCGCTGGTCGGTGTGCTGGTCACCAACCTGTTTGGCCTGACGGCAGAAGGCCTGGTGCAGGGCACCGCGGAGACCGCGCGCCTGACCGCCATCGAGACCAACTATGCGGGTAAAGTGGCGGATCTCACCGTTCCGCAGATGCTGCTCTCCTTTATCCCGAAAAACCCGTTTGCCGATCTGACCGGGGCCAACCCGACGTCTATCATCAGCGTGGTAATTTTTGCCGCCTTCCTGGGCGTAGCTGCCCTGAAGCTGCTGAAAGATGATGCGCCGAAAGGCCAGCGCGTACTGACCGCCATCGATACCCTGCAGAGCTGGGTGATGAAGCTGGTGCGTCTGGTGATGCAGCTGACCCCGTATGGCGTTCTGGCGCTGATGACCAAAGTGGTTGCGGGCTCGAACCTCCAGGACATCATCAAGCTGGGTAGTTTCGTGGTGGCCTCGTATCTCGGTCTGGGCATTATGTTTGTGGTTCACGCCATTCTGCTCAGCGTAAACGGCGTCAGCCCGCTGAAATACTTCCGCAAAGTGTGGCCGGTACTGACCTTCGCCTTTACCAGCCGCTCCAGCGCCGCCTCCATTCCACTGAACGTGGAAGCGCAGACCCGTCGTCTGGGCGTGCCGGAATCGATTGCCAGCTTCTCTGCCTCCTTCGGTGCAACGATTGGCCAGAACGGTTGTGCGGGTCTCTACCCTGCCATGCTGGCGGTGATGGTTGCCCCAACGGTTGGGATTAACCCGCTGGATCCGGTATGGATTGCGACCCTGGTGGGGATTGTCACCGTGAGCTCTGCCGGTGTGGCCGGTGTGGGCGGCGGCGCAACCTTCGCGGCACTGATTGTTCTGCCTGCGATGGGTCTCCCGGTAACGCTGGTGGCTCTGCTGATCTCCGTTGAACCATTGATCGACATGGGGCGTACCGCACTGAACGTCAGCGGCTCCATGACCGCCGGGACGCTGACCAGCCAGTGGCTGAAGCAGACCGACAAAACTATCCTGGCAAGTGAAGATGACGCGGAGCTCGCGCACCGTTAATCGCCTTCTGAGTTAAAAAAAACCGCCTTCAGTAATGACGGCGGTTTTTTTATCTCTGTTAATCCTCAACCTCTTCATCCTGACGGACCTGTAGCGCCCAGCGCTGGGCTGATTCCGGTACGGTAAAAGCTGGAGAACGACAAAAACGCTCCCCGATCAGCACAAAGGCCACATATTTGCCGCGTAACAGCCAGACGTCACGAAAGCCATCCATTTTGGTGGCATGTTCTGGCGGCGCAGGTTCAACGCGAGGCTGGTAACTGATCACAGGGCGGTTTTGTTGGCGAAGAGGTTTCATAAGCAGCAGTTTCACTAAACAAGCATAAAAATCAGCAAATTCTTATCATAGCCGATTGCCCCTCCTGCGTCGCGCCTCACGTGTCTTATGCAACATAAGCTCTGACCTTAGATCGGCCTTTCACCCGGTTTATAACCCGTAATGTTCTATAGTTATTGAGTTTTGACGCAAAAACGGCCGCATTTCAGCAATGAAAAGGAGACGAGTGCAATGTCGCAAAATGATAAGACCCATAAACCTGAACAATCCCCGCTTCACGATGCCAGCGAAGCGAAACCCGGAATGGACTCGCTGGCCCCGGCAGACGGTTCTCACCGCGCAAGTCCAGTCCCTACTCCGCCAGGCCAGGAGCCGACGGCTCCCGGCAGCATGAAGGCACCTGATACCGGCAACCAGAAACTGAATGCGCTGGAGGGGGTTCGCAAAGGGGGGGAAAACTTCCCGTTGACCACCAACCAGGGTGTGCGTATCAGTGACGATCAGAACTCCCTTCGTGCCGGTACGCGCGGTCCCACCCTGCTGGAAGACTTTATCCTGCGGGAGAAGATCACCCACTTTGACCATGAACGTATCCCGGAGCGCATCGTACACGCCCGCGGCTCCGCCGCACATGGCTATTTCCAGCCTTACAAAAGCCTGAAAGAGATTACTAAAGCCGATTTCCTGTCGGATCCGGATAAAATCACGCCGGTTTTTGTACGCTTTTCCACGGTACAGGGCGGCGCAGGTTCCGCCGACACGGTGCGCGATATTCGCGGTTTCGCCACCAAGTTTTACACTGATGAAGGCGTTTTTGATCTGGTGGGCAACAACACACCGATCTTCTTTATTCAGGACGCACACAAGTTCCCCGATTTTGTTCACGCCGTAAAACCGGAACCTCACTGGGCTATTCCCCAGGGCCAGAGCGCACACGATACCTTCTGGGATTACGTGTCGCTGCAGCCGGAAACCCTGCACAACGTGATGTGGGCGATGTCCGACCGCGGCATTCCGCGCAGCTACCGCACCATGGAGGGCTTTGGCATTCATACCTTCCGGCTGATTAACGCCGAAGGCAAAGCCACCTTTGTGCGCTTCCACTGGAAACCGGTCGCCGGTAAAGCCTCGCTGGTATGGGATGAGGCGCAAAAGCTCACCGGGCGCGATCCAGACTTCCATCGCCGCGATCTGTGGGAATCCATTGAAGCGGGCGACTTCCCGGAATTTGAGCTCGGTTTCCAGCTGATCCCGGAAGAGGACGAGTTCAAGTTTGATTTTGATATCCTCGATCCGACCAAGCTCATTCCCGAAGAGCTGGTGCCGGTTCAGCTGGTGGGCAAAATGGTGCTCAATCGTAACCCGGACAACTTCTTTGCCGAAAACGAGCAGGCCGCGTTCCACCCAGGGCATATTGTCCCCGGGATGGACTTCACCAACGACCCATTACTGCAGGGGCGTCTGTTCTCCTATACCGATACGCAAATCAGTCGTCTGGGCGGGCCTAACTTCCACGAGATCCCAATCAACCGACCAACCTGCCCGTACCATAATTTCCAGCGGGACGGGATGCACCGCATGGAGATCGACACCAACCCGGCGAACTACGAGCCAAACTCGATCAACGACAACTGGCCGCGCGAAACGCCGCCGGGGCCAAAACGGGGCGGATTCGAGTCCTATCAGGAGCGCGTGGAGGGATCGAAGATCCGCGAGCGTAGCCCCTCTTTCGGTGAATACTATGCCCATCCGCGCCTGTTCTGGCAGAGCCAGACGCCCGTTGAGCAGGATCATATTGTGGGCGCCTTCAGCTTTGAGCTGAGCAAAGTGGTGCGGGCCTATATCCGCGAGCGGGTGGTCGATCAGCTGGCCCATATCGATATCACGCTGGCCCAGAAGGTGGCGGACAATCTGGGCATCACCCTTACCGACGAGCAGCGTAACCTGGCTCCGCCGCAGGATGTGAACGGCGTACAAAAGGATCCCTCCCTCAGCCTGTATGCAGTTCCTGGCGGCGATATCAAAGGCCGTGTGGTGGCGGTATTGCTGAACGATACTCCACGGGCCAGCGACGTGCTGGCGGTGCTCCAGGCGCTCAAGGCCAAAGGCGTCCATGCCAAACTGCTCTATTCGCGCATGGGTGAAGTCACCGCCGATGACGGCTCGGTACTGCCAGTGGCGGCCACCTTCGCCGGTTCACCGTCGTTGACCGTCGATGCGGTCGTCGTGCCGTGCGGCGATATTCAGAGCCTGCTGAATAACGGCGACGCGGCTTACTATCTGCTGGAAGCGTACAAGCATCTCAAGCCGATTGCGCTGGCTGGCGATGCCCGTCAGTTTAAGCCGCTGCTGAAGGTGGCAGATCAGGGCGAAGAGGGTATCGTCGAAGGCGATACGGCTGCGGGTGCATTTATGGATGAACTGACGTTGCTGATGGCGGCGCACCGGGTATGGTCGCGCAGCAGTAAGATTGACCAAATACCTGCGTAAAAAAAGCCGGGTGGCGCTTGCGCTTACCCGGCCTACGGTTCCGTGTAATTTGCTAACCGGATAAAACCCGGCGCAAGGTTCCATTGAATTTGTAGGCCGGGTAAGGCGAATCCGCCACCCGGCATTTCCTCACAGATCCCCGAACGTTCCCAGACGATACCCGCGCTCGGCAATCGCATACTTCAGCGACGTCGAGGTCAGCACCTCCATCTCCGTCAGTCGTGGCCAGCAGTAAGCGCTTTTACGGATCGTATTGTCGATAAAGGCCGGATGCGCCATCACCTCCAGCGACCGCTCTCCCTGCTGTACGGACCTGTCCAGTACGCTTAAAAACAGCGCTTCACTGATTTCATCGCCATAAAATGCGCTACTGAAACCGTCCGTCGTGGGCGGCAGATCGCCCCCCATTTCGCCGGGCATGTCGACCTGACGATCCACACGCAGCGCCACCCCTTTGCGGCGGGCAAACTCGGTCAACAGCGGGAAGATGGCCGGGATCATATGCACGTGATGATGGCTGTCGATATGGGTCGGTTCGCGCCCGAAGAGATCGACGAAGCGATTGAACTGACAGTCCAGTTCGCGGGCGATCTCCTCCAGGGGTAACGTCCCCTCCTCTGCCCTCTCCCAGATCCATTTGCCCAACACCCCCTCCCGGGTCAGCCCTGGCATAGCGGTTAGCGGCATACCAAGGGTCAGAACAAAGTGCATGCCCACGCCCAGATCGGGCAGATCCCGGCTGAGCGCCGCGGCGTGCTCAATGGCTTCACCGTTCACCATCGCGGTGGTGGAGGTCACCACGCCGTGCCGACAGGCTTCCACGATGCCGTAGTTCTGCCCTTTTGAGAGGCCAAAATCATCGGCATTGACGATCAGCAGATATTCCATAGCGATCCCTCTTAGTGCTGCTCGCTTTTCAGTTTATCGATCGTGGCGGCGAAATTCGGCAGCCATTTTTCATGGGCCAGGATCAGATCCCGCGCCAGCTTCTCGGCATCACGATCGGAGTGCACCAGCGGGCTCAGGTTCAGCGCCAGCAGCACGTCGTTCAGCTCGCCGCTGATGGCCGCCTGGCTTGCCGCCACTTCAAAGCCCTTGATGGTGTGGATGAGGCCCATCACTTTATCATCGAAATGGGTCAGTCGCGGATGTGGCTTCGCCCCGTAACGGCCCAGGATGCAGGTCATCTCCACCGCCCAGTCCGCCGGGATGTTATCGATGTGGCCGTGGTGCGGCACGTTGACGTAGTGTTCCGCCTGCTTGTCGTTGTAGATAGCGTTGATTACTTCGCAGGCCGCATCGGAGTAGTATGCTCCGCCGCGCTGCTCCAGCTCTTTCGGCTTCACGTCCAGATCCGGGTTCTTATAGAGCTCGAACAGCTGTTTTTCCACCTTCTGCACCACCTGCGCGCGGGCACCGCCTTTGTAGTATTCGCCCATCTCGATCGCCAGCATCTCTTTCAGCTTGAAGTAGTAGAGCAGATAGGAGCATGGCAGCAGATTCAGGGAGCGGATCAGCCCTTCGCTAAACGGCAGGTCAAAGATGTTCTTCACCGAACTTGCTTTCAGAGTGCCGCTGGCAACGCCATCCAGCAGCTCCGGGAAACGTGATTTGCCGTTGACCAGGACATCCTTGATAAAGACCATGTGGTTCAGGCCAAACAGGTCGATAGAGAGGTCGTCGTTGTCGGTCAGGGCCAGCACGTCGTGAATAAACATCTTCATGCCGATAGGGATATTGCAGACCCCAATGAAGCGTTTGAACCCGGTATGGCGATAGACCGCTTCGGTGACCATCCCGGCCGGGTTGGTGAAGTTAATCACCCATGCCTGGGGGCAGATCTCCTGTACATCTTTAATGATGTCGAACACCACCGGAATGGTGCGCAGCCCTTTGAACAGGCCGCCTGCACCGTTGGTCTCCTGGCCCAGATAGCCGTAGCTCAGCGGGATACGCTCATCCAGCTCGCGCGCTTTCAGCTGGCCGACACGCAGCTGCGTCGTCACGAAATCGGCATCTTTCAGCGCCTGACGACGGTCGAGGGTTTTATGCACGGTCATCGGCACACCCGCTTTTTTCACCATACGCTGGCACAGGTCGAAAATAATATCGAGCTTCTCCTGGCCCTCGGCCACGTCAACCAGCCACAATTCACTGACCGGCAGTTCATGATAACGCTTAAGGAAGCCTTCCAGTAATTCCGGGGTGTAGCTGCTTCCGCCGCCGATGGTCACTACTTTAAGTTTCTTTTGCATAATATTCTCCCTGGAGATCCGCTTTTTAAGTATAGCGATCCCGTCCCATTTATATTGGGCAAGCCTGTTAATCGATATTCCCGGCGGTAAACCCGCCGGACGTTAATTAATAACTGTGAGGTTTTTCCGGTAGCTGTTAGGGGTAAATGAGGTCAATTTCTTAAAGGTTTTAATAAACAGACTCGGACTGCTATAACCGGATTCGTAAGCAATATCCGTCACCGAATAATTGGTGATTTCCAGCTGTTTTCTGGCGAAATTGATCCGTATTTCATTAATAATCTGCATCGGTGTTTTCTGGTAATAACGCTGGGTGGCACGGGTCAGGTATTCCTGGGATTTTCCCGATAGCGCCACCATATTTTCCAGCGCGTTTTCACCAAAACGCAGCTTGTCATGCATCATTTCAACGGTCGTGCGCAGCCATTGCGGAATATCGTCGGTTGCCTGCTGCTCTTCGCGATAATGGCGTAGCCGATTGACGACGTAAAAGGTCACCGTTTCAATAAATTCATCGAATTCATTGTCGCGGAAGTTGAGTGAGGCAATAACAGTGTCGATCCAGTTCAGGAATTCACTTTTAACGTGATAAACCTGCGATGCAACAAAGCAGAACGGCAGCAGCGGCGAGTAGTGGGTTTCGAAGAAGCGTTTACTGATGCCGACGTTGAGAATGCGCGTGGCACCAAAATCGTAAAAGCTCTGATGGTGAGAACCCATCGGGATAAAAACAAAATCCCCACGCTCCAGCAGCACCCGCTTGCCGTTGATCTCCTGGAAATAGCGGCCGGTCAGCACGATGGTGAACTCATAGTAGTCATGCTGATGCAGACCGCTGATGCTCTCCACCTTGTTGTAGATAAAGACATGAAAATTTTTACCATTAAACAGCTGTTGTTCCCGGGCGGTAGTGATTTCCATGGCGCTGACCTCCTGCTATCAGTCTGACCTACTGCATTTTCTCATGAAGTTCGATGAGTTCCGCCACCAGCTCACGCGCCAGCATGGAGGTCATCAGATGGTCCTGAGCATGTACCAGCACCAGGCTGACCTTCATTTTACCTTCACCCTGATCGCTTTCGATCAGTTTTGTTTGCACCAGGTGCGCTTCATTGAGCGCGGTGCGCGACTGGGCCATCATCTCTTTCGCGGTGTCGAAATCGCCCTGCTTGGCTTTTTTCAGCGCAGCGTACGCCAGGCTGCGCGCCTGACCGGAGTTGATGATAAGCCCCATCACCACTTCTTCAAGATCGTTCTCTGCGACCTCTTCCGCTTCTGCAACTACATTCTCTAAATCAAACATGTTTTCTCTCCTGTAGTGACGCGGGTCGCCCCGCGTCATACGACATCAGAATTTCAGTGCGAGGGCGATATCCTCTTCGCTCTCTTCTTCATCAATGGTGGTCTGGGCTTTATTGGCGATGGCAACGAATGGCATATAGAGCAGGGTTGCCACACCCAGGTTAAATATCGCCAACAGGAAGGCCGCTACGCTGCCGTTGGTGTTGAAGAAGGCGCCCAGACCGGCTGGCATGGTCCACGGTGCAATGTTAGTGACCGGCGGGATGATGCCCAGGTAGTAAGCCGTCAGGGTAATGGCCGCCAGCAGCGGCTGCACCAGGACGAACGGAATAAACATCACCGGGTTCATGATAATCGGCAGACCGAACAGGATGGGCTCGTTAATCTGGAAGATGCCTGACGGCAGGGCCAGCTTCGCCACCTGACGATGATCCGCACGACGGGAGGTGATAAATACCGCGATGATCAGGCCCAGCGTTGCCCCGGTACCGCCCAGGAAGATGTAGGAGTCCAGCATCGGTTTCGCCCACACGTGGAAGGTTTTACCGGCCGCCAGCGCTGCGTCAACGGAGCCGTACTGCTGATAGAGCGCCACGTTTTCCAGCGCCCATGGGGTCATGATGCCGCTGTCCAGCGCAGCCAGCGCCAGAGAGCCGTGAACACCGAAGAACCAAAGCAGGGAGGTGAAAATCACGTAAGCCCAGCCTACCACGCCTCCCATGGATGCCAGCGGTGTGGAGATGGTGTCCATGATGATCTGGTGGAAGTTGGTGCCCCAGTGTGAGAGCGCCCAGGCGATAGTCCCCATGATGGAGAGAATAATGAAGCCGGGGATCAGCGCCGAGAACGAGCGCGATACCGATGCCGGAACGCTGTCCGGTAAGCGAATCACCCAGTTGCGTCGAATAATAAAGGTGAACATCTCCGCCACCACCAGACCGATCACAATGCCGGAGATGATGTTTGCCCCGCCCAGCCAGTTGGCGCCCACTGCGTAGGCTTCGCCCACGCTGTAAGGGGTGACGGTCATAAACGCAGCGACAGATAATAAACCGGCGGCCAGTGAGTCGACTTTACGCTCTTCTGCCAGCGCCATCCCGATAAAGAAAGGTGCCATCAGCGACATAATACCCAGCGTACCGTTGTACACATTGCCGCCGATGGCCTTGAAACCATTCAATGTTTCAATAGTTGAGGGATCTAAACGCACGCCTAATGAATAGAAAAATGAACCATCACCGAAGCTAAGAAAAACGTTGTTAATTAAAACGAACATGGCCCCGGCCAGTGTTAACGGCATTACTTTAATAAAACCGTTTTTAATGGCGTTGACATGCGGTTGCTTTCCTATTTTAACTGCAAAAGGAAGGAGTACCTTTTCAAGCGCAGCAATAAATCTACTCATAGAAAATACCCTTAAATGCCGCAATAATATTGCGGCGTAAATGTGTGAAATTGCTCTTTGACGGGAAAAATAAAAATTAAATTAATTAGCAGCTTTTTTAATCGCCGCTACTGCAGCTTTAAGAACACCCAAACCATCCACTTTGCCGTACAGGGCAGAGTCGATCACTTCAACCGGTTTATTCGGTAACAGACGCTGAATTTCTGGCAACATATAGGCAATTTGCGGCCCCAGCAGTACCACATCGGCACTGGTGCCTTTTTCGCCTGCCAGCGTTTCCGGGAAGGCTTCAATGATAACCGGAACTTCGTACTTCTCGGCCTGCGCGCGCATCTTTGACACCAGCAGTGACGTTGACATGCCTGCTGAGCAAAACAGATAGATATGTTTCTTTTCCATAATGACTTCCCTCTTATATAGCCACCGCGTTAGCTGCGACTTCAGCACCGTTACCGGGCGTTCTTCTCGCAGGCTGGTCTGATGGGATGAGTATACGGCAAGCGAAAAGGCTGTGGTAATCCAGGATGTTTTGGAATTGTCTCTCATTGACCTGCGGTTATGACAACCTTCACATTTCAGGCAAATAATTCGCGATAAGAAATAAGATTATAGGGGGGAAAAAGAAAAACCGGCCAGTTGGCCGGTTTGGATCTGCTCAGGCAAAAGGGTTATCAGGCTTTAGGTGCCTGCGGATCGGTGTCATATTCCGCGCAGGTCTGGTAGCCAGAGTTCATAACGTGACCTGTGTCATCTAATGCAACAAAATAGGTTTCGGTTTTACCATCCCGTTGACCCAGGATATAGGTCTGGCAGGTACCGCGAGCGTGGATCATCGTCACTTCAGAGGATGGCTTACCGGCCAGCTGCTCGACCTGAGCGCGGCTCATCCCTTTCTTAACATCTTTGACCACAGGCTCTTTAAACTGATCGGTTGTGCGGTCATAAGCGGTACAGCCCGCCAGTAAAGTCAGTACAGCCGCTGCGCCTAACATTCCTGCTACGTTCTTGTTCATATTCCGTCCTCTTGTTTATCAGCGTGTTAAGTAAGCCTGGAATAGAAAACCACATTTTTCAACCTCAAGCGTGACGGCAAAGTTTTTTCGGAAAATTCCGGCAAAACAAAAATAACCTGCTAAATCGCTCTATTTCGCTCCATTCAAATTTGTGATCCTTGTCGTTTTACCCATCACAGGTTAGCTTTAACAGTACATTCATCAGGCAAATTTGTGTAACGGAGGGGCTAGATGGCTCTGCAACAAGAGATTATCCAGGCACTGGGTGCAAAACCCACTATCAACGCGGAAGAAGAGATTCGCCGTAGCGTCGATTTTTTGAAATCCTACTTAACCCGCTTCCCGTTTCTGAAAACGCTGGTGCTGGGCATCAGCGGCGGTCAGGACTCTACGCTCGCCGGGAAGCTCGCCCAGATGGCGATCAACGAACTGCGTGCCGAAACGGGGAATAACGACCTGCAGTTTATCGCGGTGCGCCTGCCCTACGGTGTGCAGTTTGACGAGCAGGATTGTCAGGATGCCATCGCGTTCATCCAGCCCGATCGCGTGCTGACCGTCAATATTAAAGAAGCGGTGCTGGCCAGCGAAAAAGCGCTGCGCGAGGCGGGCATTGAGCTGAGCGATTTCGTCCGCGGTAACGAAAAAGCCCGCGAGCGCATGAAGGCGCAGTACAGCATCGCCGGGATGACCAGCGGCGTAGTGGTGGGGACAGACCATGCGGCAGAAGCCCTGACCGGCTTCTTCACCAAATATGGCGATGGCGGTACCGACATTAATCCGCTGTTTCGTCTCAACAAGCGCCAGGGCAAACAGCTGCTGGCCGCGCTGGGCTGTCCGGAGCATCTGTATAAAAAAGCCCCTACCGCAGATCTGGAAGACGATCGCCCTTCCCTGCCTGACGAAGCTGCGCTGGGCGTGACCTATGAAAATATTGATGATTATCTGGAAGGTAAGACGCTGGACGAAGGCACCGCCCGCATTATCGAAGGCTGGTACCTGAAGACCGAGCACAAACGTCGCCCGCCGATCACGGTGTTTGACGACTTCTGGAAAGCGTAATCTGACGGGGCGGCTTATGCCGCCTCTTTTTTAACCGCACCACTGCTGCTACACTGTATGCCTGAACAGTATCAGGAGTATGTTGTGAGCAGGCGTCAATCGGCACCGCGGCTTGAATTTGAAGCGGCAGCAATCTATGAATATCCCGAACATCTGCGCCCGTGGCTTGAGGCACTTCCCAGGCAGCCAGGCGTCTACTTCTTTCATGGCGAAAGCGATGCCATGCCGCTTTATATCGGCAAGAGCGTCAATATCCGCAGCCGGGTGCTGTCGCATCTGCGCACGCCGGACGAAGCCGCTATGCTGCGCCAGTCCCGGCGCATCACCTGGACGCAAACCGCGGGCGAGCTGGGCGCCCTGCTGCTGGAAGCGCGTTTAATCAAGGAGCAGCAGCCGCTGTTCAATAAACGATTACGTCGCAACCGCCAGCTCTGCTCGCTGCAAATCACCGAGGGTAAACCGCAGATCGTCTATGCCCGCGAGGTCGATTTTTCGCATACCCCGAACCTGTATGGCCTGTTCGCTAACCGCCGGGCGGCGCTGCAAACCTTACAGACGCTGGCCGACGAGCGACAGCTCTGTTACGGCCTGCTGGGGCTGGAGTCGTTAAGCCGCGGGCGGGCCTGTTTCCGCTCCGCCCTGAAGCGTTGTGCAGGGGCGTGCTGCGGGAAAGAGAGCGTGGAGGAGCATCAGCAGCGGCTGGTTGAAGGGTTGCAGGCGATAGGCGTCACCTGCTGGCCGTGGGACTGCGCCGTGGCGCTGAAAGAGTCGCGCCCGGAGATGACCCACTACCACATTATCCATAACTGGCTCTGGCTGGGCGCGGTCGAAAGCCTGGACGAGGCGGCGGAACTGCTGCGCACGCCCGCCGGTTTTGATCAGGATGGGTATAAAATACTCTGCAAGCCGCTGCTGGCGGGCAAGTATGAGATCATTCCGCTCAGTGGCCCGGAAGCCAGAAAATCTCGCTGAACAGCAGGGTGCCCTCGTCCTTAAGCAATCGCAGGGTATGGTCGCCCTCATGCCAGTACGCCCCCTGATCGGCGGTCAGCAGTTTATCACCCAGCTGCCAGGCGCCGCTCAGCACAAACACCACGCCGCCGCGTGACGCGAATGTCGTGAAGGTGCGATCCGCCACCCGCACCTTAGCCCGGCAGCAATCCCGGCGGGTCATAATGTTAAAGTCCATCGACATCTGCCCTTCCAGCAGCTGCGCCTTGACCGGCAGTTCTCCGGCAAAGCTGAAGGGTTGATGACGCCGCAGCGTGTGATTAAACGCCTTTCCACCATCCAGATGCACTTCTCCCCCTTCCAGCAGGGTGATCACCCGATCAACACCGGGGGAAACAGAAAAATCACCGTTGCTGGCAAGGGAGGCAATACTGGCGCGCCAGTTAAAGTCCCGGGTTGCAGGAGGGAAACAACATATTTCGCGCGTCTCTCCCGCGCCGTTGCGCCAGAGGTTAACCGGCATTTTGCGGATATCGAAGAATTCCATCACCACTCCAAATGGCGCAATACACGCCAAAGCACCCCGCCCAGGGCGGTCGCTTTTTGTTTGTTATCGTTAGGTCGCTGCAGAACAGTATCGGCAGATGTGCGAGTGGGCCTTAGTCTGACGACAAAAAAAGTAACGTCAGAAATTTCAAACACATTCTGCAAATCGATAACAGGAGAATACCGGGATGGCGGCGGCTGGCAAGAGGCTGGAAAAGAAAAAACCGCCGGACCTGCCCACAGCAAATCTGCTTGAGTGGACAAGACTCCGGCGGTCTTGAATAGCTGAACCGATTATTCGGCTGAGGTGGTCATTTTACCTTTCGCCGCGGAACGTTCTGTCAGACGCTTCTCAAAATTGGCATTAAACTGCTTTTTCTGTTCCGGGGTAAGGATGTTGTAAATCTTGTTCTGGGTTTCCATGTGCGCCAGCATGCGGGCTTTATGCTGCTCAGCCATCTTATCAACCTGCGCTTCGGCCTTCGCTTTATCGAAGGCGTCGCTGGCGATGATGTCATGCATTGCGCGGCGCTCTTCTACCGGCGGACGCTTCATCTGGTCACGCTGGCTTTTCATGATGTCGCGGATCTGCTCTTTCTGCGCATCCGTCAGGTTCAGGTCTTTAAACATCATGTCGTGATGCATGCCCGGCTTACCTTTGTGATGCATCATTTTGCCTTCGGTCGGTGCAGCCGTGGTGGTGGTGGCGGTATCAGCGGCGAACGCCGCGCTGGTAGCGCCCAGAGCCAGGGTAGAGGCAACAAACAGTGCAGTTAATTTACGCATAATTTTGTCCTTCCTTTCAGTTATTCTTCGGCGCTATGCCGTGTTGACGAGATTAACTTTACGGGGTTTATCGTCAATTAGTCAGAGCAACGGTAAAACAGTGAAAGTGTAAAAAACAAATTATCGTCAAATATGGAGAAAATAAGGATAAAGCGTGGAGAGTTGAAACAAAAATATGCATGCAGATGATTTTAAAGAGATTGTGGAGAAGTATACCGACAAACAGATTAATAATAAAGCAAACAACCAGGAATAATCCGTAATAAAACGGCAGTCGAGTGAAATGGCTGAGAAAATAAACAACCCCACCGCGTTACGCAGATGGGGTCAGGTAATTTTCAGGCAACTTTTTCCAGCATCAGCCCGGCGCGCAAACCAAAGGCCACGGCGGGGTTCGGGAAAAGAACATACTCGGTTGGCTTTTGTACTTCATAGCGTTCTTCGCCATCCTCTGCCAACAATACCCCCTGGCGGAACGGCGTAAAGTTCAGGGTATGACTCGCCATGTGCAGCACAAAGGCCTCGCTGCGGCGGGTGATCTGTTGCACCACCCGATACTGCGCCACGGGCCCGGCATGGGACGTCGATACCTCACCACACAGCAACGCGCGCAGCGCCTGATGGGTGGTGGCAAAACGCGTTAAATCGTTATGCCCGAACGGCAGCGCTTTTCCCAGCTCCAGGGTGCAGGCCAGCGCCCCAAAGCGTTCGCAGGTGAAATGGGTGAAGGTACCGCCGGGTGCCTGATGAAAGACCAGCGCCTCCAGCCCGGCATCCGCCAGCCACTGAATAAACGCCTCATCCCAGGGCTGATTGCGCTGGGGCAGCACGCCAAAGCGCTCATGATACGAGGCGCGGATGGCGGTATGCAGATCCAGATGCCAGCGATCGGAACCCGCCTGCCGGTAAAAGGCCGCTAACAGATCCTCCAGCAGCGCCGCCCGTTCGGTCTCCTCGCAGGCCGGGAACTGCGTCCCGCGCCCGCTGAACAGGCGATTGATATCGCAGGTCAGGTAGCGCTTGCCGGCTCGCAGCGCCTGAGGATTCCCGTAGATAATCAGCAGACGGCAGCGCAGCGAGAGTTCGCCGCGAAAGAGCGCCCTGACCAGCAGGTCGACAATCTCCACCGGCGCCGTTTCGTTGCCGTGTATCCCGGCAGAGAGCACCAGGGCTCGCTCGCTGTCTGCCTCCGGGATGAGCTCCAGCACGCCGCGTGCCAGCCAGCGCCAGTGAAACGAAGCCCCTTTGCCCTCCCGTCGGGCGGGCGTTTCATTCGCCATGGTCAGCGCCAGAAAATTTTCCATAACGCCTCCTTTATTGCTGGAACGGGTAGACGGAGCCCAGTTGCAGAATGCGGGTCAGGGCATCCAGCGCTTCGCGTCCTTCCCGTAAAAGCTGCGGATCGACCAGGTCGGCCTGGGTCAACCGATCGCGATAGTAGCGATCCACCCAGTCATTAAGGGTGTTGAACAGGGTATCGTTCATCATCACCGCCGGGTTAACCGCCCGCTGCTCCTCAGGGGTGAGCACCACGCGCAGGCGCAGACAGGCCGGACCGCCGCCGTTGGCCATGCTTTCGCGCAGATCGAACACCCGCAGCTCGCTGATGGGGTTATCCTCGGCCACCAGCTGATTCAGATAGCGCCAGACGCCAGGATGGTTCTGCGACTCCTGGGGTAGCACCAGCATCATGCTGCCGTCGTCACGGCTCAGCAGCTGGCTGTTAAAGAGATAGGTTGCCACCGCATCCTGCACCGAAACGGCTTCCGTCGGCACCTCAATCGGCATAAATCCGGGCACGCGATCGCCCAGGGCGTGCAGCAGCGCTGACTGGTGAACAAACGCCTGCTCGTGGCAGAACAGCACCTGGCGGTTCGAGACCGCAATCACGTCGTTATGGAACACCCCCTGGTCGATCACCAGCGGGTTTTGCTGGGCAAACATCAGTTGGCCCGGATTGACCTGATTCAGGCGGGCAACGGCCTGGCTTGCGGCCAGAGTCTGACGGGCCGGGTAACGGGCAGGCGCGGGACCTGTTCCCTCATCACGACCATAGACAAACAGTTGCAAACCCGGCTCGCCATAATCGCCGCCAAGACGGTTATGGTTGGCCGCCCCTTCGTCGCCGAACATCGCCACTTGCGGCAGCGCTGTATGGACACTGAACCGGGACTCATCGCGAAAAATAGCCCGCAGCACCTGTTCCGTGGTACCAGCTTCACTGGCGCGGTGGAACTTGTTGTTCAGGTTCGCCACCGTCAGATGCACTTTTCCGTCGAGGGTATCTGCGGAGGGGGCCACCGTCGCGGCGTTGGCAACCCACATGGAGGAGGCCGAACTGGCGGCAGAGAGCAGCTGCGGCATTTGGGTGCCCGCTTTCTCCACCACCTGCTCGTCGCTGCCGGTAAACCCGAGCTGGCGCAGGACGGCGACGTTAGGCCGCTCCTGCGGCGGGATCACCGCCTGAGGAAAACCCGCATCCGCCAGCGCCTTCATTTTTAACAACCCCTGCTTTGCCGCCAGCCGCGGGTTGGAGATCTGAAAGCGGTGTTTTGTGGAGGCCTCATTGCCGAACGACAGCCCGGCATAGTGGTGGGTTAACCCCACCAGCCCGTCGAAGTTAACTTCACGCGCTTTCATGACGCTTCTCCCGTGTAAAATCGAGGCCCGGATTCAGCTGCTCCGGCAGGACGATGGCCGGCGTCTCCAGGCTCGCCATCGGCCAGGCGCAGTAATCCGCCGCATACCAGGCGCTGGCACGATGGTTACCGGAGGCGCCCACCCCGCCAAACGGGGCGGTACTGGCCGCGCCGGTGAGCGGTTTATTCCAGTTCACAATCCCGGCGCGCGCCTCCAGCAGCAGCTGGTCAAATTTCTCACGATCCGGGGAGATCAGCCCGCACGACAGGCCGTAGCGTGTGGCATTTGCCATCGCGATGGCCTGGTCAAAATCGTCATAGCGCCAGACGCAGAGCAGCGGACCAAAGACCTCTTCGTCCGGCACACCGCTCACGCCAGTCATCTCGACGATTGCCGGGGTTAATAAAGAGGTTCCCGCCTTCACCAGCCGTGGCTCCAGCAGCGACTGGCCGCCGCGGGCGACATGTTCCCGCCAGGCGTGATAGACATTTTTTGCCGCCTGTTCGGAAATCAGCCCGCCGATAAACGGCTGCTCGCTGGCATCCCACTCGCCAGGCAGCAGCCGCCCGCTCACCTCAACCAGACGGGCCAGGAATGCATCCCCTTCAGCGCCGCGTTTCACCAGCAGACGGCGGGCGCAGGTGCAACGCTGCCCGGCGGTAATAAATGCTGACTGGATGGTCAGGTGGACCGCGGCATCGATATCTGCCGGATCGTCAACGATCAGCGCATTATTGCCGCCCATCTCAAGGGCGAGAATTTTCTCCGGTTGCCCGGCCAGCTGGCGGTGCAGCTGATAGCCAGTTCCGGCGCTGCCGGTAAAGAGCAGCCCGTCAATATCGCTCAGCGCACTCAGCGCCTGACCGGTTTCGCGCCCGCCCTGGACCAGGTTGAGCACCCCCGGCGGCAGCCCGGCCTGCTCCCACAGTTTGACCACCGCTTCGCCGCTCCAGGGCGTTAGCTCGCTCGGCTTGAAGATCACCGTGTTACCCGCCAGCAGGGCGGGCACGATGTGGCCATTCGGCAGATGGCCGGGGAAGTTATAGGGGCCAAACACCGCCAGCACGCCGTGCGGACGATGGCGCAGCGTAGCGGCCCCGTCCGCCATCTCGGTACGCTGCTCGCCGGTGCGGGTGTGGTACGCCTTAATTGAAATGGCGACCTTGTTGATCATGGCGGTAATTTCGGTCGCCGCCTCCCAGCGCGGTTTTCCGGTTTCGCTGGCAATAACGCGGGTCAGCTCCTGCTTATTTGCCTCCAGCAGGGTGGCAAATTTCTCCACGATCGCCTGACGAGCGCTGAACGGCAGCTTCGCCCAGCCGGGGAACGCGGCGCGCGCGGCGCGGCACGCCTGCTCAACCTGCCTGGGGCTGGCATCCGCCCCTTGCCATAATCTCTCCTGCCCCACCGGGTTATGTTTGCTGCGAAGTTCAGCTTCGCCGGTTACCCAGTCACCGTTAATCCATAAGTTCATACCGTTTTCTCCTCGGGGCACAGACGCACCATGCGAATACGATCGCCAGCGCAACATTTCAGGGCATCCAGTTGCGCTGCGGTCAGCACCAGACGTTCACATTCGGGGTCCACGCGGATCAGCGTGGCGCGATAGCTGTCATATTGTTCGTTCGCCACCAGGCAGGCCGGAAACTCACCCGGCGCGGGCTGCCCCTCGGCCACCTCCACCAGACGGCTTTTGCGGATCGCCCGCACCCGGTCGATATCACACTCCAGCGTCGGGCCGCCGTCGAAGATGTCGACATAGTTACGGTAGCGGAAGCCCTCTTTTTCCAGCACCGCGCGGGCCGGCGCGGTATGCGGATGGACCTCGCCAATTACCGCCTGCGCCTCGGGACTGAGGAAATGGGTATAGATAGGATGTTTTGGCATCAGCTCGGCGATAAAAGCTTTCTGCCCGGTGCCGCACAGGTAGTCCGCCTTGCTGAACTCCATGGAGAAGAAGCGCTCGCCCAGGCTTTTCCAGAACGGCGAGAAGCCTGTTTCGTCGATGACGCCGCGCATCTCGGCAACCACTTTTTCGTTAAAGCGATCGCGGAAGGCGGCCATAAACAGAAAGCGCGATTTGGAGAGCAGATAGCCGTTGCCCTCTTTGCGCCACTCCGGGTCGAGAAACAGCGAGCAGAGCTCGCTGCTGCCGGTGTGATCGTTACTGAGAAACAGCGTGGGCAGTGCGTTGTAGACGTTCAGCTCTTTCGAGGCATGCACCAGGGTGCCCACACGGTAGTTATACCAGGGATCGTTCAGGCCTACCGCCACCTCAATGGCGCAGATCCCCGCCACGGTGCCGGTAACGGTATCTTCCAGCACAAACACGTAGCCCTGTTCGCCTTTCGGCAGCGTCCCTTGCCAGGTCTCGATGGAGCGCTCAATGCGCGCCGAGAGCGTGTTTTCATCAACGGGAAGCGAGGTCAGCCCGCCTCCCGTCTTACCGGCAAGCTGCATGAGGGCGGAGAGATCCCCGCGCTCAATGGGACGGATGACCATCATGATGACACCCCGGACTTCACCTGTTCGCAGGCCAGCGCAAAGCGATCTAACCCGGTCCGCACCTCTTCTTCGCTGACAACCAGCGCAGGCGCGAAGCGCACTACGTTAGCCCCGGCGATCAACACCATCACGCCCGCTTTTGCCGCTTCCTGTGAAATGAGTTTAGCTTTTCCGGCGCATTCATCCGTGAGCACGCAGCCAATCAGCAGCCCCAGGCCGCGAATCTCTTTAAACAGGCCGGTTTTGCTGTTGATGGCCTGAAGACGCTCAACAAACCAGTCGTGACGCTGCTTCACGCCGTTCAGTACTTCCGGCGTGTTGATGATATCCAGCACCTGACCGGCCACCGCCGATGCCAGCGGGTTGCCGCCGTAGGTGGTGCCGTGAGTGCCGACGGTCATCACCCGGGCAAATTTATCGGTGGTGAGCATTGCCCCGACCGGGAAGCCGCCGCCCAGCGCTTTGGCGGTGGAGAGCACATCCGGCGTCACGCCGTAGTGCATATAGGCATAGAGCTCACCGGTGCGGCCGACGCCGGTCTGGACTTCATCGAAAATCAGCACCGCGTTGTGGCGATCGCACAGCTCGCGCAGCCCCTGCAGGAACGCTTTGTCGGCAGGCACAACGCCGCCTTCGCCCTGCATCGGCTCGACGATCACCGCGCAGGTGGACTCATCTATCAGCTCGCTGGCGGACTGCAGATCGTTATAGACCGCGTGGCGGATATCCGGTGGCAGCGGCGCGAAGTCCTGGGAGTAAGAGGGTTGCCCGCCCGCGCTGACGGTAAACAGGGTGCGGCCGTGGAAGGCATTTTTGAAGGCGACGATGCCGCTTTTGTGGCTGCCAAAATTGTCGTGGGCATATTTACGCGCCAGCTTCAGCGCGGCTTCGTTGGCCTCAGCGCCTGAGTTACAGAAGAACACTTTTTCCGCAAAGGTGGCGTCGATCAGTTTTTTCGCCAGGCGCAGCGCGGGCTCGTTGGTGTAGCCATTCCCGGTATGCCAGAACTTTGCCGCCTGGTCGTTCAGCGCCTGACGCAGCGCCGGATGGGCATGTCCCAGGGCGTTAACCGCAATGCCCCCAGCAAAGTCGATATACTCTTTGCCCTGCTGATCCCACAGGCGCGAGCCCTCTCCCCGTACCGGAATAAAAGCCGCCGGGGCGTAAACCGGCATCATCCATTCATCAAAGTTTTCACGCGTAATTGACAGAGACATAGCGACCTCATCCGGTAAATAAAAGGTTGATAAAATGTTAAATATTTATGTGTTTGCCCTGTGAATGTAGATTGCAGCGTTCGTGCCAGCCAGCGATAAAAATGCATAAACGGGAGGGGGTAACGAAATATCAACAGGTTACAACATGGAGTTATTCACTGTTATTGCATAAAAAGTGAATATTTTTACAACAAGCGCAGCTTTACCGAAGGAAAAACAGAAATATTATGCATAGGCCAAATATAATTCTGGAATTGTGATCGCTCGCGAAATTTGTGTAGCTTTTGTGCGCCATCGGAGGGCGTAAGGCGCCAGAACGGTGCAGAAATTGCACTATCGGCAGGATCTGTTGCAGTAATGGGTGGAACATACGCAGCGGCGGCAGTCAGCGGGAGGAAATTCTGCTACCATCCTTGCACTATTCACCTTGCACTGGCAGCGACTATGAAATTTGTCTCTTTTAATATCAACGGCCTGCGCGCCCGCCCTCATCAACTCCAGGCCATCGTCGAAAAACATCAGCCTGACGTCATTGGCCTGCAGGAGACAAAAGTTCACGACGATATGTTCCCTCTCGAAGAGGTGGCAAAACTGGGTTACAACGTCTTTTATCACGGCCAGAAAGGTCACTACGGCGTGGCCCTGCTGACCAAAGCGGCGCCTGTCTCGGTACGTCGCGGTTTCCCGGGGGATAACGAAGAGTCCCAGCGCCGCATCATCATGGCGGAAGTGCCCTCCCCGCTGGGTAATGTCACCGTGATCAACGGTTACTTCCCCCAGGGCGAGAGCCGCGACCATCCGCTGAAATTCCCGGCCAAAGAGAAGTTCTACCAGGATCTGCAGTCATTGCTGGAAACGGAGCTGCAAAAAGATCATCCGGTGCTGATCATGGGCGATATGAACATCAGCCCGACCGATCTGGATATCGGCATCGGCGAGGACAGCCGCAAGCGCTGGCTGCGCACCGGGAAATGCTCCTTCCTGCCGGAAGAGCGCGAGTGGATGGGGCGTCTGCTGGGCTGGGGTCTGGTGGATACCTTCCGCAACGCCAACCCGGAAACCCACGATCGCTTCTCGTGGTTTGACTACCGCTCTAAAGGTTTTGATGATAACCGCGGCCTGCGCATTGACCTGCTGCTGGCAAGCAGCCCGCTGGCGGAGCGCTGCATCGAAACCGGGATCGACTATGAGATCCGCAGCATGGAAAAACCGTCCGACCACGCCCCAGTCTGGGCGACCTTCGACGTGAAATAAATGGCTGTACGTCCCGGTAAAGTTCTGCTTATTTGCGCCCTTCTGGGCGCTTTTACCCTTCTTTTTAGGCTACTGCCGCCCGGCACGCTGACGCTGGAAAACCTTCAGGCGCAGCATCAGGCCCTGCAGCTATACTGCCAGCAGGCGCCGCTGAAAAGCGCCATACTCTTTTTCCTTCTCTATGTGCTGGTCACTACCCTGTCGCTGCCGGGCGCCGCGGTGTTAACCCTGCTCGGCGGGGCGCTGTTTGGCCTGTGGCCGGGGATCCTGCTGGTGTCGTTCGCCTCGACGCTGGGGGCCACGCTGGCGATGCTGAGCAGCCGCTACCTGCTGCGGGACTGGGTGCAGCGCCGTTTTGCCGGGCCAATGCGCACGGTTAACGAAGGTGTCTCGCGGGACGGGGCGTTCTACCTCTTTGCCCTGCGCCTGATGCCGCTGTTCCCGTTCTTTATGGTCAACCTGCTGGCCGGGATCGCCCCGATCGGATTGTGGCGCTACTGGTGGGTCAGTCAGCTCGGCATGCTGCCAGGGGCAATCGTCTATCTTAATGCCGGACACCAGCTGGGGCAGATCGCCGCGCTGCGTGATATCCTTTCATCCGGCGTGGTCATTGCCTTTACGCTACTGGGGCTGCTGCCGCTTATCACCCGCTGGCTGTTCGCCCGCTTTTCCCGCACTTCTTCATAACAGAGAGGCACTATGCGCCGTGTGCGTTTTTGCATGTTGTTAACGGGCCTGCTGATGGCAGGACACGCGCTGGCCGATGACGGCTGGCAGAAAATCAAAGAGGAGGCCCAGGGCCAGACCGTCTGGTTTAACGCCTGGGGCGGCGATGAGGCGGTGAACCGCTACCTGGACTGGGTGAGCGGGGAGATGAAAAGCCACTACGCCATAAACCTGAAGATTGTCCGTCTGGCGGATGCCGCCGACGCGGTGAAGCGCATCCAGACCGAGGCCAGCGCCGGGCGCAAAACCAACGGTTCGGTAGATCTACTGTGGGTCAACGGCGAGAACTTCCGCACCCTCAAAACCGCCGGGCTGTTGCAGACCGGCTGGGCGCAAATGCTGCCTGACTGGCGCTATGTGGATACCGCGAAACCAGTGACGGAAGATTTTGCCATCCCGACCGAGGGAGCCGAGTCTCCGTGGGGCAGCGCCCAGCTGACCTTTATCGCCAGCCGCAAGAGCCTGCCGCAGCCGCTGGCTGACCCGCAGGCGCTGCTGGCGTACGCCACGCAACATCCCGGCACCATCACCTATCCGCGCCCGCCCGACTTTACCGGCACCGCGTTTCTGGAACAGCTTCTGCTGACGCAAACCCCCCAGCCGGAGGCGCTGAAACAGCCGCCGGACAGCGCCACCTTTGCCCGGGTGACCGCGCCGCTCTGGACTTATCTCGATAAACTACATCCGTACCTGTGGCGCGAGGGTAAAGACTTCCCGCCTTCACCGGCGCGGATGGATGCCCTGCTGGCCAGCGGCAATTTAAACCTGTCGATCACCTTTAACCCGGCCCACGCCCGGCAGAAAGTGGCCAGCAAAGCGCTGCCCGCAGACAGCTACAGCTTTGGTTTTCAACAGGGGATGATCGGCAACGTACATTTTGTGGCGATCCCGGCCAACGCCTCCGCCAGCGCGGGGGCGAAAGTCGTCGCGAATTTCCTGCTCTCGCCGCAGGCACAGATCCGCAAGGCGGACCCGGCTAACTGGGGCGATCCCACTGTGCTGGATCCTCAAAAACTCCCGGCGGCAGCGGCGGATAAATTGCGCCAGTTTATGCCGGCTGAGCTTCCGCCAACGCTCGCTGAACCACATGCCGCCTGGGTGAACGCGCTGGAGCAGGAATGGCTGCGTCGTTACGGCACCCACTAAGCGGGCTTGCCTGGCTGCTGATGGCGGCGGTGTACCTGCCGCTGCTGCCCGCCTTCGGCCTGCTGCTGCCCCCGATCATCTCCCTTGAGAACTGGCGGGCGCTGGCCGCCGATCCGCAGATCCCGCAGGCGCTGGCCGCCACGCTGGTTTCCACTCTGATTGCCGCCGCCGGGGCGCTAATGCTGGCCCTGGCGGTGGTGGCCGCGCTGTGGCCCGGCAGCCGCTGGCGACGCCTGTGCAACCATCTGCCGTGGCTGCTGGCGATCCCCCACGTGGCGTTTGCCGTCAGCGTGCTGCTGATATTTGCCGAAGGGGGAGAACTCTACCGCCTCTGTTCTCTCTGTTCACCGATAGTGGATCGCTACGGGATCGGGCTGGGGCTGACCCTCGCCGTCAAGGAGAGCGCCTTTGTGGTCTGGGCGATTTACGCCTCGCTGCCGGAAAAAGAGCTGGCGCAAAAGGTGACGATCCTGCGATCGCTGGGTTACGGACGCTGGCAGGCGCTGCGCTGGCTGATCCTGCCCGCCATTGCGCCTGCGCTGGGGGCGGTGATGCTGGCGGTGATCGCCTGGTCGCTGTCGGTGGTGGATGTGGCCCTGATCCTCGGGCCGGGTAATCCCCCCACCCTGGCGGTGCTGGCGTGGCAGTGGCTGACGCAGGGGGACAACGTCCAGCAGGCGAAGGGAATGCTGGTGTGCGTGATCCTGCTTCTGCTGCTGGAGCTGATTGCCATCGCGATATTTATCAGCTGGCGGCGCTGGCGAACCACCATTCCGGCCATCTCCGGGGAGCGCCCGATGCCGCGTCCGCTGCTAACAGGGCGAGCCTGCGGCCTGCTGCTCCCCCTGGCCGGGATCGCCAGCATCGCGGTGCTGGTTCTGGTGGCGGGCAATGCCAGCGTTTCGCGGGAGACGGCCGGGGTGAGTCTGACGCTGGGGCTGCTCTCAGCGGGGATAGCGCTGGGGATGATCCTGCTCTGGCTCGAATGGGGCCCGCAGCGCGGGGGATTTTGGGTCTGGCTGCCGCTGACCCTTCCCGCCCTGCCGCTGGTGGCCGGGCAGTACCGGCTGGCGCTGCTGTTGCAGCTGGACGGGCAGTTTGTCGCCGTGCTGTGGGGACATTTACTGTGGGTGCTGCCGTGGATGCTGCTGGTGATGCAACCGGCGTGGCGCAGGCTCGATCCGCGCCTGATCCTGACAGCTCGCACCCTCGGCTGGGGATCGCTTAAAATTTTCTGGCTGATCAAATGCCCGCAGATGATCCGCCCGGCACTGACGGCGTTTGCCGTCGGCTTTTCCGTCAGCGTGGCGCAGTATCTGCCCACCCTGTGGCTGGGTAGCGGACGGTTTGCCACCCTCACCACCGACGCGGTGGCGCTTAGCAGCGGCGGCATTAGCGCGGTGCTGGCAGCCCAGGCGCTCTGGCAACTGCTGCTGCCGATGCTGATTTTCGCCGCCTGCATTTTGCTTTCCCGGCTGGTTGGCCGTTTTCGACAGGGGTTACGTTAATGCTTGTGGTCAAGGATGTTTCGCTCTCTCTGCGTCAGACGGCGCTGCTGCACAACGTCAGTTTTTCGGTGGTGCCCGGCGAAATTCTCACCCTGATGGGCCCTTCCGGCAGCGGCAAATCGTCGCTGTTTGCCTGGATGGTAGGTGCCCTGCCCGCTGATTTTCGCGCCGAAGGGGAGCTGTGGATCAACGCCCGTCGCTGCGACACGCTGCCCACCGAACAGCGCGGCCTGGGTCTGCTGTTTCAGGATGCACTGCTTTTTGATCATTTCAGCGTCGGACAGAATTTGCTGCTGGCGCTTCCGGCGTCCATCAAAGGGGAGCAGCGTAAACAGCAGGTAATCGCGGCGCTGGATGCCGCCGATTTGCCCGGTTTTTTTCAGCGCGATCCCGCCACGCTGTCCGGCGGGCAGCGCGCCCGGGTCAGCCTGCTGCGCGCCCTGCTGGCCCGGCCCCAGGCGCTGCTGCTTGATGAACCCTTTAGCCGACTGGATAAAACGCTGCGCGACCAGTTTCGCCGCTGGGTATTTGCCGAAGTGCGCGCCCGGCGCATTCCCGTCGTTCAGGTGACCCACGATGAAGAGGATATCCCTGCTGCGGGTCGGGTGCTGGCGATGGAGAAGTGGCAATGAATCCCATGGCAACCTGCGCAAACGCAACGTTTTTTGTCGGGAGGATTGCCACAATCACCGCTCTTTTTTCTTACGACGGGCATTTCGATGAAACGTGTTTCTCAACTGACCGCGCTGACCGCCGCGTTAGGTCTCGCCTCTTTCTTCTCTTTTGCCGCTGATATGGCGCCTTCCCTCACGCTCAAAGAGCTTCAGCAGCAGAAAGGCGCGGTGATCGATACCCGCATCAGCGCCTTTTACAACGGCTGGCCCCAGAGGCTGAACGGCCCATCCGGACATGAGCCTTCGGCTCTTAACCTCTCTGCCAGCTGGCTGGGTGCCATGTCTGAGGCGCAGCTGAAAGCCTGGGCCATGCGGCATCAACTGACGCTGACCACCCCCATCGCATTATATGGCAGCGAGAGCGATAACCAGGCCGTGAAGGCGCGGCTGACTGAGGCAGGCTTCAGCCACATCACCCTGCTCGGTGATGCCCTGCAAACCTCGTCTCGCCTGCAGCGTCTCGCCCATTTCGAACAGCTGGTCTATCCCCAGTGGCTGCATCAGCTCCAGCAGGGAAAAACGGTCCCTGCCGCCCCTGCCGGCGAGTGGAAAGTGATTGAGGCCGCCTGGGGTGCGCCGAAATTTTATCTGTTGAGCCACATTCCCGGCGCGGACTATATCGACACCAACGAAGTGGAAAGCGAGCCGCTGTGGAACAAGGTCTCTGATGCCGATCTGAAGGCGATGCTGGCGAAACACGGCATCCGCCATGACACCACAGTGATCCTCTACGGACGCGATGTCTACGCCGCCGCGCGCGTGGCGCAGATCATGCTGTATGCCGGCGTGAAAGATGTACGCCTGCTGGACGGCGGCTGGAAAGCGTGGGATGACGCGAAGCTGCCGGTCGAGCGCGGCACGCCCGACGATGTCAAACCCGCCGCCGACTTTGGCGCGCCGATCCCCGGTCAGCCGCAGCTGATGCTGAGCACCGAACAGGCCCGCGGCCTGCTGCATCGTCAGGACGCTTCGCTGGTGAGCGTTCGCTCGTGGCCGGAGTTTACCGGTGTCACCAGCGGCTACAGCTACATCAAACCTAAAGGGGAGATCCAGGGCGCCCGCTGGGGCCACGCCGGAAGCGACTCGACCCATATGGAGGATTTCCATAACCCGGACGGCACCATGCGCAGCGCGGATGATATCGCCAGGATGTGGAAGCAGTGGAACATTCTGCCGGATCAGCAGGTGGCCTTCTACTGCGGCACCGGCTGGCGGGCATCAGAAACCTTTATGTATGCCCGGGCGATGGGCTGGAAACATATCGGCGTCTATGACGGCGGCTGGTATGAGTGGAGCAGCAACCCGCAGAACCCGGTAGTGGCTGGGGAACGCGGGCCAGACAGCTCGCGGTGATCACGGCTGGCGCTGAACCTCCTTCAGCGTCAGATACCCGCTCCAGATGCGCGTTGTGGTGGTGAGCCAGCACAACGCGCCAAACACCCACGCCAGCCACCCGAAATGCGCCGGGAACAGGCAAAAGAGCACGAACAGCAGCAGCGTTTCCGTCCCCTCCGTCAGGCCACCCAGATAGTAAAACGACTTGTGGGCATAGCCTGGATTGTCTATCTCATGCTTCGCGGCCAGGGCAGCAAACGCCAGAAAACTGCTCCCGGTGCCGATAAAGGCAAACAGCAGCCAGGCGGCAGGCAGCGCATTGTTAACCGGATCCGCCAGGGCAAAGCCAAAGGGCACCAGGGCATAGAAGAGGAAATCAAGGGAGATATCGAGAAAGCCTCCGGCATCGCTCAGCCCGCGCCGCCGGGCCAGCGCGCCGTCCAGCCCATCGAGCAAGCGGTTCAGCGCAATGGCCACCAGCGCCGCCAGGTACCAGCCCAGCGCCAGAAACGGCAGCGCCAGTACCCCGATGGCAAAGCCCATCAGCGTAATACCGTCCGGGGTGATGCCCGGTTTATCCAGGGTTGCGACCAGCCGGTTGAGCAGCGGCTTGATGCGCGGATGAAGGTGGCGGTCAAGCATCCTGTTTTTCTCCTCTTATCGCGCACAACCCCTGGGAGGAGATATCCAGCGCCGCGTTAAAGCGGGCGGATAAATTCTGAAAACCAATCAGCGCCGTCATCTCGGTAATCGCCTCGTCATTGAAGTACTGGCGCAGCGCCGCTTTGGTGGCCTCATCCACCACCGGCGGCGTGGCGGTAACGGCTTCCGCATAGGCCAGCGCGGCGCGCTCCTTATCGCTGAACAGGCTGCTGTCGCGCCATGTCGCGACGGCCTGCACCTTATCCAGCCCGCCGCTGCGTTCCGCCAGGCGCAGCGCGTTGGCATCGATGCAAAAGGCGCAGTGGCAGATCTGCGAGACGCGGGTCATCAGCAGCGAACGCAGTACCGGCTCAAGGGGCGATTTTTTGCGTTCCAGAAAGCCTACAAACAGCGCTACCAGCCAGAACAGCCGGGGCATTCTTCCCCACCAGCGCAGCGGATTAAGCACTGCGCCATAATGTTTTTTCTGCATTGCCGCGACAGGCGTTAGAATGGTGGGAATGGATTCGATGGGTTTAACCCAGACGGGTGGTCTCTCGTTCACAGGATGCTCCTGGCGTGTTAAGTGCGCAGATCCTAACTCTTTTTCTTTTATTCATTATTGACGACCATGCTAAAAACACTCGATGTTGTCTGCGCTATTCTCGAACGGGATGGCAAAATTTTACTGGCGCAACGCCCGCTGCATGCGGATCAGCCCGGTCTGTGGGAGTTTGCCGGGGGAAAAGTGGAGGCGGGGGAAACCCAGCCCGCGGCATTAGTGCGTGAACTGCGCGAGGAGTTGGGCATTGAGGCCTGCCCCGCAGAGTATATCGCCAGCCATCAACGGGAAGTGTCCCAGCGACTGATTAACCTACACGCCTGGCACGTCGCGGAATTCACCGGCACGCCGGAAGCGCGCTATCACAGCCAGCTGGTATGGTGTTCACCGCACGAGGCGCTGGATTACGACCTCGCCCCGGCAGATATCCCTTTGTTACAGGCGTTTATTCTCTTACGCGACGCCACACCAGCGGATTCGTACTCAGGGCGTTAGGATCGCGCTGGCACTGCAACAATACCCCCTCGGCTTTTACCACCGCCCCTTCTGAATAGTTCTGATCCTGATAGATACAGCACTGGTTACACGGCGGTGGACGCTGACCGCTGGAGCTGAAGATCTCCGGCGGGATATTCACATCCACCCCGGTTCCAAACCGCTGATCGGCCTGACTGCCAGCCGCGAAAACCCCAAGCAAAACAGCCATCACAATACGCTTCATCGACGCTTCTTCCTGTTATGTCCTGATATTCACTATAACGGTAAAAACAGCGCGAAGCTTTAATCCCCCCTTCGGTCATCGTTTTTTATTATGACCCGGCGCGTTTAATGAATTTAACTTGAGGACGAAATTTAGCTTGCGTCACAAAGCCTGTCGGGTGGTATAGTCGAAAAACACAACATCACGAAGATATTTGTTACAAATTAAATAATCCCAATATATTAGAGGAACTTATAGTTATGGACCAGGCTTGCTCCCTTGACTCCTTTCTGAATCGTGTTCAGCAGCGTGACCCGCACCAGAGCGAATTTGCTCAGGCCGTCCGCGAAGTAATGACCACCCTCTGGCCATTCCTGGAACAAAATCCCCGCTATCGTCAGATGTCCCTGCTTGAGCGCCTGGTTGAACCTGAACGCGTGATCCAGTTCCGCGTGGTCTGGGTTGATGACCGCAACCAGGTACAGGTTAACCGTGCCTGGCGCGTACAGTTCAACTCGGCGATCGGCCCGTTCAAGGGGGGCATGCGTTTCCATCCGTCGGTAAACCTGTCGATTCTGAAGTTCCTCGGCTTTGAACAGACCTTTAAAAATGCCCTGACCACCCTGCCGATGGGCGGCGGCAAAGGCGGCAGCGATTTTGATCCGAAAGGCAAAAGCGAAGGTGAAGTGATGCGTTTCTGCCAGGCGCTGATGACGGAACTCTATCGTCACCTGGGCGCCGACACCGACGTACCGGCTGGCGATATCGGGGTTGGCGGACGCGAAGTGGGCTTTATGGCCGGGATGATGAAAAAACTCTCCAACAACAGCGCCTGCGTCTTTACCGGGAAAGGCCTCTCCTTCGGCGGCAGCCTGATCCGCCCGGAAGCCACCGGTTACGGTCTGGTCTATTTCACTGAAGCGATGCTGAAGCGTCATGGGATGAGCTTTGAGGGCATGCGTGTCGCCGTATCCGGCTCCGGCAACGTGGCTCAGTACGCTATCGAAAAAGCGATGCAGTTCGGCGCACGCGTCATCACCGCCTCCGACTCCAGCGGCACCGTGGTGGATGAAGCGGGCTTTACAACCGAAAAACTGGCGCGCCTGTGCGAAATCAAAGCCAGCCGCGACGGTCGCGTGGCCGACTATGCCCGTGAATTCGGTCTGACCTACCTTGAAGGCAAACAGCCGTGGTCAGTGCCGGTGGATATCGCCCTGCCGTGCGCCACCCAGAACGAACTGGATGTTGATGCCGCGCGCCAGCTTATCGCCAACGGCGTGAAAGCGGTAGCTGAAGGGGCCAACATGCCCACCACCATTGAAGCCACCGACCTGTTCCTGGAAGCGAACGTGCTGTTTGCCCCGGGTAAAGCGGCTAACGCAGGCGGCGTGGCCACCTCTGGCCTCGAGATGGCGCAAAACGCCGCTCGCATGGGCTGGAAGGCGGAGAAAGTGGATGCGCGTCTGCACCATATCATGCTGGATATTCACCACGCCTGCGTCGAGTACGGTGGGGAAGAGAAACAGACCAACTACGTTCGCGGCGCGAACATCGCCGGGTTTGTGAAGGTCGCCGATGCGATGATGGGTCAGGGTGTGATCTGATTCTGTGGCTGTGCCGGGTGGCGGCTACGCCTTACCCGGCCTACAAAAGTACGAACCGTAGGCCGGGTAAGCGCAGCGCCACCCGGCAATTTTTTACGCCGCACTCTTCTTCTTAAACTTTTTCTTCTTGTCGCCGCCCGGCGCCACCATGCCGCGAAAATCCCTCACCGACGTGTTTCGCGCCTGGTTGATCAGATCGAACAGCGTACCCACCAGCGGCTGCATAAAGTCCTGATAGCGACACTGCTTTTCGCTGATCTGAGTCAGCACCGACTCCCAGTGGGCGGTCATATCCGGCCTGGCGGCCATCTCCGGCAGGGAGTGGATCAGCGCCCTTCCGGCATCCGTCGAGTGGATATAACGCCCTTTCTTGTGCAGAAAACCGCGTTTGAACAGCAGCTCAATGATCCCGGCGCGGGTCGCTTCGGTTCCAAGGCCGTCAGTGGCGCGGAGGATCTTCTTCAGATCTTTATCCTGCACAAAACGGGCGATACCGGTCATCGCGGAGAGCAGCGTGGCGTCGGTAAAGTGCCGCGGCGGCTGGGTCTGTCGCTCCACCACTTCGCCCCTCTCGCACAATAACTCGTCATTTTTTGCCACCACCGGCAACGGCGTACCGTCGTTCTCCTCATCCCGCTCTTTATTACCCAGCAGCGTGCGCCACCCTGCTTCCGCCAGAAAACGCGCCTTGGCAATAAACTTGCCTTTGGCGATCTCCAGCTCAATGACGCACTTGCGGAACACCGCATCCGGGCAGAACTGCATCAGATACTGGCGGGCCACGAGGGTATAAATCTTCGATTCGTTATCCGTCAGGTTGACGGAACTGCTGCGCGCGGTGGGGATGATGGCGTGGTGGGCATCCACCTTTTTATCGTCCCAGCAGCGGTTGCGGGTATCCGGGTTGACCACCGGCTGTGGCACGAGATCGGGGGCGTGTACGGCAATGGCGTTCAGCACCGCGTGGCGCCCGGCGAAATGCTCTTCCGGCAGGTAGCGGCTGTCGGAACGCGGGTAGGTAATGAGTTTGTGCGTCTCGTACAGCTTCTGGCAGATATCGAGTACGTTTTGCGCGCTCAGGCCGTAGCGTTTTGCCGCCTCGATCTGCAAAGCAGAGAGGGAGAACGGCAGCGGCGCGGGTTCTGATTCCCGTTTATCGTTATAGCTGGTGACGACGGCGGGCTGGCCCTGGATGCGGGTCACCACGTGATCGGCCAGCGGACGATGCAGCAGGCGTCCCTCTTCATCCTGGTAGGGTTCACAGGCCTCACTCGGCTGCCAGACTGCGGTAAAGCGTTCGTCCTTCGGGGTGACGATATGGGCTTTCACCTCGAAGAAGTCTTTGGCGACAAAGTTCTCGATCTCTTCGTCGCGACGCACCACCAGCCCCAGCACCGGCGTTTGCACCCGGCCAACGGAGAGCACCCCCTGGTAACCCGCGTTGCGCCCGAGGATGGTATAGGCGCGGGTCATGTTGATGCCGTAGAGCCAGTCGGCGCGGGCGCGGGCCAGCGCCGACACGCACAGCGGAACAAACTCGCTGTTGGCGCGCAGACGGGTGATGGCCCGCTCTACCGCCTGCGGGTTGAGGTCGTTAATCAGACAGCGCTGCACCTGCTGGCGTTTTTCCGGCGCCAGACTCAGGTAATCCAGCACCTCGTCCACCAGCAGCTGCCCTTCCCTGTCCGGGTCACCGGCGTGGATCACCTCGGATGCCTCGTTCAGCAACCGCTTAATGACGTTGAGCTGTTTGGTGACCGACGGGCGCGGCTGCAGCTGCCACTTCTCCGGCACGATGGGCAGATCGTTAAGATTCCAGCGCGCATAGCGGCTGTCGTAGGCGTCCGGCTGGGCCTGCTCCAGCAGGTGGCCGATACACCAGGTGACCACCTGGCCGTTTCCGCACTCAATGTAGCCGTCACCCTTGCGATGCGGTTTGGGTAAAACGTCCGCAATCGCCCGGGCAAGGCTGGGTTTTTCGGCAATAAATAACCGCATTGAATTAACGGCTCTCAATCATCGGACGGCCACCGCGGGCGGTCACCAGCTCGCCAATGGCGGTCAGGGTAATACCGAACTCGGCGGCGGTCGCGCGCACTGCCTCTTCGGCGTCTGGCGTCACGGCCAGCAGCAGGCCGCCGGAGGTCTGCGGGTCGCACAGCAGATCGCGCCACTCGGCAGGCATCTCGCCCATCAGATGGCCGTAGCTGGCGAAGTTACGCTGCGTGCCGCCCGGGACCGCGCCTTGCGCAATGTAGGCTTCCACGCCCGGCAGCTTCGGTACCTCGTGATACCAGACCTGCGCCTGAACGCCTGCGCCCTGGCACACTTCGCTCAGGTGGCCCAGCAGGCCAAAACCGGTGACGTCGGTCATCGCCTTCACCCCCTCGATGTCGGCAAAGGCAGCACCGGCAAGGTTCATCTGGCACATCACCTCTGTTGCCAGCCCTTTGTGCTCAGGCAACAGCAGCGATTTTTTCTCGGCGGTGGTGAGCACGCCAATGCCCAGCGGCTTGGTGAGGAACAGCTTGCAGCCGGCTTCCGCGGTGCTGTTACGCTTGACGCGCTCCGTTGGCACCACGCCGGTCACCGCCAGGCCAAAAATCGGCTCCGGGGCATCAATGGAGTGGCCACCCGCCAGGGCGATCCCCGCCTGCTGGCAGGCGAAACGCCCACCCTCGATCACCTCGCGGGCGATCTCCGGGGCCAGGGTGTTAATCGGCCAGCCAAGGATCGCAATCGCCATGATCGGCTTGCCGCCCATTGCAAAAATGTCGCTGATGGCGTTCGTGGCCGCAATGCGCCCGAAATCGTAGGGATTGTCGACGATCGGCATAAAGAAATCGGTGGTGCTGATAATGCTGGTGCCGTTACCCAGATCGTAGACGGCAGCATCATCGCGGGTTTCATTGCCAACAAGCAGGTTCGGGTCGATAAACTTCGCCTGCTCGCTGTGCAGAATGGTTTCCAGCACTTTGGGGGAAATTTTACAACCGCAACCGGCTCCATGGCTGTATTGCGTTAAACGAATAGCTTGCTCGCTCATGACAATCTCCTTTCATTACAATTGCACTATGTTAGCGCTCATTCCATTAAGTGATAAGTATGACTGTCTGAATTCTGCTGCACTTGCTCAGGATCCAGACAGTTTTATGCCATTAATCAGAAACGGGTGATAAAAGGCGCGGTGTCAGGCACGGAAACGGTGGTGGAGGCTTTAAGCTGCGGGGTGCCCAGATAGAGGAAACCGACGATTTTATCATCTGCGCCGCAGTCGAGGCCTTCCCGCACGACCGGGCTGTCGGTCAGTGCGCCGCTACGCCAGATACCGTTATAGCCCTGGGCGACTGCCGCCATCTGCATCGCCATGACCGCGCAGCCCGCGGACATCTCCTGCTCCCACACCGGCACCTTGTGCTGCGGCTGGCATTTCGCGACCACGGCGATGATCATCGGGGCGCGGAACGGCGCGTTACGGGCTTTCTCAATCGCCTTTTCATCCTGCCCGGCGGCAACAGCGCCCTTCTCCAGCAGGGTGCTGAAGCGCTCGCGTCCTTCCCCTTCGATGATAAAGAAGTGCCACGGCTGCAAGGTACCGTGATCCGGGGCGCGCATTCCGGCGCGAAGAATATTCTCCAGCTGTTCGCCTGCTGGCGCGGGCTCCGCCAGACGCGCTGCGCTACGACGGTTAACAAGCAGTTCGAGTGCATCCATTGGGTTAACTCCTGTCTTGAAATTTACTCAAAATTAACACGACGGCAGATTTTGTTACAGCGTAGCAGGCGATTCCTGCTGACAAGTGACGGTCGGGTCATTACGATAGCCCGACAACGCCGTCCAGTAGCGACGGAATAGGTAATTATCTGGACAGGGAGAATACATGCGAACCCTCTGGCGACTGTTTGCCGGCTTTTTTAAATGGACGTGGCGACTGCTCAATTTCGTCCGCAACCTGGTGATGAACCTCTTTTTCATCCTGTTTGTGATAGTTTGCGTCGGTGTCTGGATGCACCTCAGCGCCTCCAGCCAGAGTCAGAGCGCCGGGCGTGGCGCGCTGCTGCTGGATATCGCCGGCGTGGTGGTGGATAAACCGTCCACCAGCAATCGCCTTGGCGTGCTGGGCCGCCAGCTGTTTGGTGCCAGCGGTGACCGTCTGCAGGAAAACTCACTGTTCGATATCGTCGACGCCATTCGTCAGGCGAAGGACGATCGCAACATTACCGGCATCGTGCTGGATCTGAAGAACTTTGCCGGGGCGGATCAGCCTTCGATGCAGTATATCGGTAAAGCGCTGCGGGAATTCCGCGACAGCGGCAAACCGGTGATTGCGGTGGGCGATAACTACAGCCAGGGGCAGTACTATCTGGCGAGCTTTGCCAATAAAGTGTGGCTCTCGCCGCAGGGCGCGGTCGATCTGCACGGTTTTGCCACTAACGGCCTCTATTACAAATCGCTGCTCGATAAGCTGAAGGTCACCACCCACGTCTTCCGCGTCGGGACCTATAAATCTGCCGTTGAGCCGTTTATCCGCGACGATATGTCCCCTGCCGCCCGTGAAGCGGACAGCCGCTGGATTGGCGAACTGTGGCAGAACTACCTCAGTACCGTGGCCGCTAACCGCCAGATCACCGCCGGGCAGGTCTTCCCGGGCGCCCAGGGCGTGCTGGATGGGCTGCGTAAGGTTGATGGCGATACCGCGAAATATGCGCTGGATAACAAGCTTGTGGATGCCCTGGGCTCAAGCGCCGAAATTGAAAAGTCCCTGACCAAACAGTTCGGCTGGAGCAAAGAGGAGAAGAACTACAGCGCCATCAGCTTCTATGATTATCAGGCGAAAAAACGTGCCGATACCGGGGACAGCATCGCCGTGGTCTTCGCGAACGGCGCGATCATGGATGGCGAAGAGACGCCGGGCAACGTCGGGGGTGATACCACTGCCGCACAAATCCGCGACGCGCGCCTCGACCCGAAAGTGAAAGCGATTGTGCTGCGGGTTAACAGCCCGGGCGGCAGCGTCAGCGCATCGGAAGTGATCCGCGCTGAGCTGGCAGCCGCGCGCGCCGCCGGGAAACCGGTGGTGGTCTCCATGGGCGGCATGGCGGCCTCCGGGGGCTACTGGATCTCCACCCCGGCGAACTACATCGTGGCGAACCCGAGCACCCTTACCGGCTCGATTGGCATCTTCGGGGTGATTAACACCGTTGAAAACAGCCTCGACTATCTGGGGGTGCATACCGATGGCGTCGCCACGTCGCCGCTGGCCGACATTGCCGTAACCAAAGCGTTACCGCCGGAAGTGTCGCAGATGATGCAGCTCAGCATTGAGAATGGCTACAAGCGCTTCATCACCCTGGTGGCCGACTCCCGTAAGCGAACCCCGGAACAGATCGACCAGATTGCCCAGGGTCACGTCTGGACAGGTCAGGATGCGAAGAGCAACGGTCTGGTGGATAACCTGGGCGACTTCGATGATGCCGTCGCCAAAGCCGCTGAACTGGCGAAGCTGAAGCAGTGGCACGTCGATTTCTATCAGGATGAGCCGACCTTCATGGATCTCGTGATGGACAGCGTCTCCGGCTCGGTAAAAGCCATGCTGCCAGACGCGCTGCAGGCTTACCTGCCCGCTCCGGTCGCCACGGCGGCGAAAGCGGTCAAAGCCGAGGGCGACAAGCTGGCCGCCTTCAACGATCCGCAAAACCGCTACGCGTTCTGCCTCACCTGCGCTAACGTACGTTAAATCCCATCCCCTCTTCTTCGAAGAGGGGATTTTTCTTTGAAGCAAACGAACCTTACATCATGCAAAAGAAATCAATTTATGTGGCCTATACCGGCGGTACCATCGGTATGCAGCGTTCGGAAAATGGCTACATCCCGGTATCTGGCCATCTGCAGCGCCAGCTGGCATTAATGCCTGAATTCCATCGCCCGGAGATGCCGGACTTCACCATTCACGAATATGATCCGCTGATGGACTCTTCCGACATGACCCCGGAAGACTGGCAGCACATCGCCGACGACATTAAAGCGCATTACGACGACTACGACGGCTTTGTGATCCTGCACGGCACCGACACCATGGCGTTTACCGCCTCGGCGCTCTCTTTTATGCTGGAAAACCTCAGTAAGCCGGTGATCGTCACCGGGTCGCAGATCCCGCTTGCGGAGTTGCGTTCCGACGGGCAGATCAACCTGCTTAACTCCCTCTACGTGGCGGCCAATTTCCCGATCAACGAAGTGAGCCTGTTCTTCAATAACCGGCTCTACCGCGGAAACCGCACCACCAAGGCCCACGCCGACGGCTTTGACGCCTTTGCCTCACCGAACCTCACGCCACTGCTGGAAGCGGGTATTCATATTCGCCGCCTCGGTACGCCTCCGGCGCCGCACACCTCCGGCGAGCTGGTGGTCCATCCGATCACCCCGCAGCCCATTGGCGTGGTGACGATCTACCCCGGTATCTCCGCCGAGGTGGTACGTAACTTCCTCCGTCAGCCGGTGAAAGCGCTTATCCTGCGCTCCTACGGCGTGGGTAACGCCCCGCAGAACGGCGAGTTCCTGAAAGAACTTCAGGAGGCGAGCAGCCGTGGGATTGTGGTGGTGAACCTGACCCAGTGTATGTCCGGTAAAGTAAATATGGGCGGCTACGCCACCGGTAACGCCCTGGCGCAAGCGGGGGTAGTGAGCGGATTCGATATGACGGTCGAGGCCACGCTGACTAAACTTCACTACTTACTCAGTCAGGATCTGGATGTGCAGGCGATCCGCACCGCGATGATGCAAAACCTGCGTGGCGAACTGACGCCAGACGAATAAGGAGTTCCTATGAAGCAACGAGCCCTGTTACTGGTCGATTTACAGAATGATTTTTGCGCGGGCGGCGCGCTGGCGGTGGCCGAAGGCGACAGTACGGTAGACGTCGCCAACGAACTGATTGCGTGGTGTAAGGCGCGCGGTGAAGCGGTGGTTGCCAGCCAGGACTGGCACCCGGCGGATCACGGCAGTTTTGCCAGCCAGCATGACGTTGAGCCCTTTACCGAGGGCGAACTGGACGGCCTGCCGCAGACCTTCTGGCCCGATCACTGCGTGCAGCATACCGAAGGCGCAGAGCTGCATCCCCTGCTTAACAGCAAAGCCATTGACGCGGTGTTCCAGAAGGGTGAAAACCCTGACATCGACAGCTACAGCGCCTTTTTCGACAATGGGCACCGGCAAAAAACGGGGCTGGATCAGTGGCTGCGCCATCACGAAATTGTGGAGCTGATTGTGATGGGGCTGGCGACGGACTACTGCGTGAAATTTACCGTGCTGGATGCTTTGCAGCTGGGTTACCGGGTGAACGTCATTACCGACGGTTGTCGCGGGGTGAATATTCAGCGCCAGGACAGCGCCCAGGCGTTTATGGATATGGCGGCGGAAGGTGCGACGCTGTATACGCTGGCGGACTGGCAGGAGACGCAGGCCTGATAGCCTTGTGCCGGGTGGCGGCTACGCCTTACCCGGCCTACAAAACCCCCAGGCCCGTGCAAGCGCAGCGCCGCCGGGCAAAACCCCGTCACCCGTAGGCCCGTGCAAGCGCAGCGCCACCGGGCATAATTCTCATTAAGTCTCATAAAGTGAACTGCCTCGCACTCTCAGCGAGACGGCAATGTTATTCTTTTTTGGCACTTTTTTCGCCACGCCCTTACGTGGCGTGCTTTTTTTACCGTCAAAATTGAAGAGGAATTGCTATGAAACGTTTGCCCTTGCTGGCAGCTTTACCCCTGCTCTGCGCATCCATTGCTTCCGCCAGTTCGCTGATGTCCGTCGGCTATTTTAACGGTGGCGGCGACGTCACTGCCGGGCCGGGCGGGGATATCAATAAACTGGACGTGCGCCAGATCACCCACCTGAACTACTCCTTTGGCCTGATCTATAACGACGAGAAAGACGAAACCAATCCGGCCTTAAAAGACCCGGCCAGACTGCATCAAATCTGGTTATCTCCTAAGGTTGAAGCCGATCTGGCTTTGCTCCCTGTCCTGCGTAAACAGAACCCTGCCCTTAAGGTGCTCCTCTCTGTCGGCGGCTGGGGGGCTCGTGGCTTCTCGGGCGCGGCATCCACCCCGGAGACCCGCGCGGTGTTTATCCGCTCAGCTCAGGCGATCGTAGAGAAATATGGCCTCGACGGGATCGATCTCGACTGGGAGTTCCCGGTTAACGGCGCATGGGGGCTGGTCGCCAGCAAGCCAGAAGACCGGGCTAACTTTACCGCCCTGCTGAAAGAACTGCGTACCGCGTTCGGACATAAAAAACTGGTGACCATCGCGGTGGGCGCCAACGCCGAGAGCCCAAAAAGCTGGGTGGACGTGAAGGCAGTGGCGCCCCTGCTCGATTACATCAACCTGATGACCTACGACATGGCGTATGGCACCCAGTATTTTAACGCCAATCTGTATGACTCCAGCGCCTGGCCGACCGTTGCCGCCGCGGATAAATATAGCGTCGACTTTGTGGTGAACAACTATCTGGCCGCCGGGCTGAAGCCGCAGCAGATGAACCTGGGTATCGGCTTCTATGGTCGCGTGCCGAAACGTGCCGTCGAGCCAGGTATCGACTGGAGCAAACCGGACGCGCAAAAAAATCCTGCGACCCAGCCCTACTTCAGCGCACAGCAGATCGCCCTGTTCAAATCACTGGGCTTCGATCTGACCAAAGACACCTACGTCAAATATAACGATATTGTGAAGACGTTTTTAAACGATCCGCAGAAACGGTTTACCGAGCAGTGGGACGATGAGGCGAAAGTGCCGTGGCTGTCGGTGAAGTCCGATAACGGCAATGCGCTGTTTGCCCTGTCGTATGAAAACCCGCGCTCGGTGGCGATCAAAGCCGAGTATATCAAAGAGAAAGGTCTGGCCGGGGCCATGTTCTGGGAGTACGGGGCGGATAATAACAACCAGCTGGCGAAGCAGCTGGCCGAGTCGCTGGGGATAAAACACCCGTAACGTTAAACAGGCCCGGTGAGCCATTCACCGGGCTGCAAAGGTTCTGCTTACTGGACCTTCAGCGTCGCAATCGGCTTCGGTGCAATACCAAAATCTTCCTTCAGCTGCTGTTTGCTTTTCATCACCATCTGGCCCTGGGTGTCGATGGTCATATGCTGCGCTTCGGTGTTATTGCGCGCCTGCCAGAGCATCACCAGTTGCAGGCAATTCTCTTTCTGCTCCGGGGTCAGGGCCACGCCATCGGCCCATTTGCCCAGCTCTACCGCCGTGACCAGACGCTGATACACTTCCGGCGTCATGCCATTGATCATCTCTTCAATATTCATGTTAAATCGGGCTCCGAAGGAATAATTTGCTGAATCGATTTTTCAACCTTTCGTCTGGTCGCCATTCTCGTCGTCGGTGAAGCTTAAGGAGGCGGAATTGACGCAAAAACGCTCGCCTGTCGGCTGTGGGCCATCCGGGAAGACGTGACCGAGATGGGCGTCACAGTTTCCGCAGCGGATCTCGATGCGCTCCATACCGTGGCTGAGGTCCTTCAGATAGTGAATAGCCTCTTCACTGACCGGTTCATAGAAGCTTGGCCAACCACAGCCAGAATCGTATTTACTTTGGGAGTTAAACAGCGCAGCGTCACAGACCAGGCAGTGGTAAACACCGTCCCTTTTGTTATGCAGCAGACGCCCGGTGAATGGCGGTTCCGTCCCGTGATTTTGCGTCACGTAGAACTGCATTTCGGTGAGGTTTTTTTTCAGTTCATCGGAGTTATGTTGATTCGACATAGGCTTACATCTCGCAGTTGAAACAGACAACTTTTACTGTCGATTCTAACAAAACATTAACACTGAAGTATGTACTTTTGATCTAAACTTACTCGTTGCGCAGAGGCGGTCAGACAAATGTGATCTACTCCACGTTTTTATGTGGGCAGCCCTTTAAAATTCCGTGCGCAGGCCCCATATGGGTGCAAGCTCCAAGGGAATGTGAGGTAGGTCAATCGAGCAAAGCTAATGCTAAGGATTGATTTGTCGCAATGATTGACACGATTCCGCTTGACGCTGCGTAAGGTTTTTGTAATTTTACACGCAACCTTTTATTCACTAACAAATAGCTGGTGGAATATATGACTATCAAAGTAGGTATCAACGGTTTTGGCCGTATCGGCCGTATTGTTTTCCGTGCTGCGCAGGAACGTTCTGACATCGAAATCGTTGGCATCAACGATCTGTTAGACGCTGAGTACATGGCATACATGCTGAAGTACGACTCAACTCACGGTCGTTTCAACGGCACCGTTGAAGTGAAAGACGGCCACCTGGTTGTTAATGGCAAAACCATCCGTGTTACTGCTGAAAAAGACCCAGCTAACCTGAAATGGAACGAAATCGGTGTTGACGTTGTTGCTGAAGCAACCGGTATCTTCCTGACCGACGAAACTGCGCGTAAGCACATCACCGCTGGCGCGAAAAAAGTTGTTCTGACTGGTCCTTCCAAAGACAATACCCCAATGTTCGTTCGTGGTGCTAACTTCGAAACTTACGCTGGCCAGGACATCGTTTCTAACGCATCCTGCACCACCAACTGCCTGGCACCGCTGGCAAAAGTTATCAACGACAACTTCGGCATCATCGAAGGTCTGATGACTACTGTTCACGCAACCACCGCGACTCAGAAAACCGTTGACGGCCCGTCTCACAAAGACTGGCGCGGCGGCCGCGGCGCAGCTCAGAACATCATCCCATCTTCTACCGGCGCAGCTAAAGCTGTAGGTAAAGTTCTGCCAGAACTGAACGGCAAACTGACTGGTATGGCGTTCCGCGTTCCAACTCCAAACGTATCTGTTGTTGACCTGACCGTTCGTCTGGAAAAAGCAGCAAGCTACGAAGAAATCAAGAAAGCAATCAAAGCGGCTTCTGAAGGCCCAATGAAAGGCGTTCTGGGTTACACCGAAGACGACGTTGTTTCTACCGATTTCAACGGCGAAGTGTGCACTTCCGTGTTCGATGCTAAAGCAGGTATCGCACTGAACGACAACTTCGTGAAACTGGTTTCCTGGTACGACAACGAAACCGGCTACTCTAACAAAGTTCTGGACCTGATCGCTCACATCTCCAAATAAGTGAGATGAGAAATTGATCCAAAAAGGCGACCCCTGGTCGCCTTTTTTTTGCTTTAAAGACAGAGGATTGCGTAATGATTAAAACAATTTTTGCACTTCCGGTAGTCGAACAGCTTACTCCTGTGCTTTCCCGCCGTCAGATTGACGATGTTGAAGTGATCGTAGTTGACCATCCGCAGGTTCAGGCTTCTGTTGCCCTGCACGGCGCGCACCTGCTCTCCTGGCAGCCGGAAGGTGAAATGGAAGCGCTGTGGCTAAGCGATAACACCTCTTTCAAAAAAGGGGCCGCTATTCGCGGCGGCGTACCAATCTGCTGGCCGTGGTTTGGCCCGGCGGCGCAGGAGGGTCTGCCGTCGCACGGTTTTGCCCGCAACCTGCCGTGGACGCTGAAAGCCCACAACGAAGATGAGTCCGGTGTGGTGTTAACCTTTGAACTGCAGAGCGATGACGAAACGCGCAAACTCTGGCCGCACGACTTCACTCTCTATGCCCGCTTTAAGCTGGGTAAAACCTGCGAGATCGAACTGGAAGCGCACGGTGAATTTGAAACCACTTCCGCCCTGCACACTTACTTCAACGTCGGCGATATCGCTGCCGTCACCGTGAACGGCCTTGGCGATACCTTTATCGACAAAGTGGATAATGCGAAAGAAGGCCGACTGACCGACGGCGCGCAAACCTTCCCGGATCGTACCGACCGCGTCTATCTGAACCCGGAAGCGTGCAGCGTTATCGAAGATACCTCCCTGAACCGCGCCATTGAAGTAATTCATCACCACCACAGCAACGTGGTTGGCTGGAACCCTGGCCCGGCGCTGTCAGTCAGCATGGGCGATATGCCGGATGACGGTTATAAAACCTTTGTCTGCGTAGAGACCGCCTGCGTCAGCGAACCGCAAAAAGCGACGGAAGAGAAACCGACCCGTCTGGGACAGACCATTCACATTGTGAAGCGTTAATGCCCTGCCCTTGCCCTCTCCATGCTGAGAGGGCATGACGCACACATCACACCACGTCTAATGCCGTTTTGTTTTTCGGCGCCGGGAAGGCGGCATCCAGCTTCTGTAACGCCTCTGCTGAGAGGGTAATGCACAGCGCGCCCGCGTTCTCTTCCACATGCATGATTGATGACGCCTTCGGGATCGCCATCACCCCAGGGTGACCGATCACCCACGCCAGCAGCACCTGGGCCGCCGTGGCGTTGTACTCTCTGGCAATCGCATTGACCACCGGGTGATTCATCAGCCCGGCGCGCAGTCGCCCGGCCTGCGCCAGCGGGCAATAGGCCATCACCGGCATCTGCTGTTGCTGGCACCAGGGCAACAGATCATATTCGATACCGCGTGAGGCCAGATGGTAGAGCACCTGATCGGTGGCACAGGCCTGCCCGCCCGGCACCTGTCCCAGCTCCTGCATATCCGCATAATCAAGGTTCGAGACGCCCCAGCGGCCAATTTTGCCCTGCTGTTGCAGCGTCTCCATCAGTTCGACAGTCTCTGCCAGAGAATAATTTCCCCGCCAGTGCAGCAGATAGAGGTCAATATGATCGGTGCCCAGACGGCGCAGGCTGGCTTCGCAGGCGGCAATCCCTTTTTTGCCACCGGCATTCCACGGGTAGACTTTGGAGACCAGAAAGACCTTATCGCGCAGGCCTTTAATCGCCTCGCCAACCACCTCTTCCGCGCCGCCCTCGGCATACATCTCCGCGGTATCGATCAGGGTCAGCCCCCGCTCAATGCCTGCCCGTAAGGCATCGCTCTCCTGGCGGCGCCGGCTTGCCTTTTCACCCATATACCAGGTGCCCTGACCGATGGCCGGAAGCACCCTGTTGTCGCCAAAGTTGACGGTTTTTTCGCTCATAATACGCTCCTGTTTGTCTGCACCACCCTAAAACAAACGGGGCCCGAGGGCCCCGTTATGATGCACAAATTGCGCAGTACAAATGCACAATCAGAAACTGTAGGTCACACCCACCGACATCAGACCGGTCCACGATTTATCAACCATCGGGCTGTCTTTCACCTCATCGCTGAGACGGGTATAGCGGCCGGTACCGTAGACGTTCCAGTCCGTGGCGAATTTATAGCTGGCCGTCAGCTCCAGGTACGGTTGCCAGCTGTCGTCTGCATCGTAGCTGCGCAGGCCGCTGCGTCGTGCTTCGTTACGGGAAACGCCATAATAGTAGTCGTTGTAGTTGTCGCTGTTGTATTCCAGACCGATGCCCGGGGTGAGCGTCAGCCCGCCGTTGGTGTAACGGTACAACCACGCCAGATCCCAGATATAACCGTTACTGTTGTCGAGCGTGTCGCCAGCCAGGGCGGTGCGCAGGAAACCGTACTGCGTGTTATGTACCCATGAAATCCCCGCCATCATGGTGCTTTTACGCTTGTCCAGCTGGCGCAGCTGACGGTTGTCACTGTCGCCAGGCTTGAAGTGCGTCGGGTCGTAATAAGCCATGATGGAGAGTTTGTCGGTCTGGTCGTTCCACAGATAGTAGCCACCGCCCAGCCCACGGAACCAGAAGTTATCGCCTTCATAGGTGATAACCGGAACCGGGTAGAAATCACGATCGTACTGTTTATAAGGGCTATTGATTACGCCGACACCAGCACCAATTGACCACTGATTCTCCGCGTATGCTGTACTTACTGAGGTGGCAACGATAATCCCCAGTGCCAGAAGTTTGAGTTTGGTCACAATCCATTCTTTCCTGTAGTCAAATAATCAGCGAGTGAAGTGTAACCGTCATCTCCCCCATTGCTCAAAATTTTTTGTCTGCTAATCAATTTGATTAACAGAATATTTTGTTTGCGGCAGATGACGAAACGCTGTCACGCGCATTACCGTTCAGTGAAATAAGTGTGTTTGACGTTTAAGATTTGGCTATTTTTTTGGATGAGTTATTGATATGTCATTGAAATTAGTTTTGGCATACATGCAAGTTTTGCAAATGCCATCTACGCTTAATTTTAAGAAGCTGAATACCTGATCACCCCGCAGTTTCAGCCGCCCGACCTGGCACACGGGTTGCTGCTCTGGCAGTGAGGTGCAACGGATCCCGCTTCCGGGAGCCTCTACTATTCATATGAACGGCTCTTTTCCTGTGCTAAAAAACGAAAGGACGGCATGCCATGAATATATTCGATCACTATCGCCAGCGTTATGAAGCTGCCAAGGACGAAGAGTTCACACTGCAGGAGTTTCTTACCATCTGCCGGCAAGATCGCAGTGCTTATGCCAATGCGGCGGAACGACTATTGATGGCTATCGGTGAGCCAAATATGGTTGATACCGCCCAGGAGCCACGGCTTTCCCGTCTGTTTTCGAATCGGGTCGTCGCCCGATATCCTGCGTTTGAAGAATTTTACGGCATGGAAGATGCCATCGAGCAGATTGTCTCTTATCTGAAACATGCTGCTCAGGGTCTGGAAGAGAAGAAGCAGATTTTGTATCTGTTGGGTCCCGTTGGCGGCGGTAAATCCTCGCTGGCCGAGAGGCTGAAATCGTTGATGCAGCGCGTACCTATCTACGTCCTGAGCGCCAACGGTGAACGCAGCCCGGTGAACGACCATCCGCTGTGCCTGTTTAACCCGCAGGAAGATGCGCAGATACTGGATAAAGAGTACGGCATCCCTCGCCGCTATCTCGGGACGATCATGTCGCCGTGGGCAGCGAAACGCCTGCACGAATTTGGCGGTGATATCACTAAATTCCGTGTGGTAAAAGTATGGCCATCCATTCTGGAGCAGATTGCGATTGCCAAAACTGAACCGGGTGATGAGAACAACCAGGATATCTCTGCTCTGGTCGGTAAAGTGGATATCCGTAAACTGGAAAACCACGCGCAAAACGATCCTGACGCATACGGCTATTCCGGTGCGCTGTGCCGCGCCAACCAGGGGATTATGGAGTTCGTCGAGATGTTTAAAGCGCCGATTAAGGTGCTGCATCCACTGTTGACGGCAACCCAGGAAGGTAACTACAACGGGACGGAAGGTATTTCCGCCCTGCCGTTTAACGGCATTATCCTGGCGCACTCCAACGAATCTGAATGGGTTCAGTTCAGAAACAATAAAAACAACGAGGCGTTCCTTGACCGTGTTTACATTGTCAAAGTGCCTTACTGCCTGCGGATCTCCGAAGAGATCAAGATTTACGAAAAACTGCTTAACCACAGTGAGCTGGTTCATGCCCCTTGCGCCCCGGGAACCCTGGAGACGCTGTCGCGCTTCTCGATCCTGTCGCGCCTGAAAGAGCCAGAAAACTCCAGCATTTACTCGAAAATGCGTGTTTACGACGGTGAAAGCCTGAAAGATACCGACCCGAAAGCGAAATCCTATCAGGAGTATCGTGACTACGCCGGTGTCGATGAAGGGATGAACGGTCTCTCCACGCGTTTCGCGTTTAAAATCCTCTCCCGTGTGTTCAACTTTGACCACACCGAAGTGGCCGCTAACCCGGTACACCTCTTCTACGTGCTGGAGCAGCAGATTGAACGTGAACAGTTCCCGCAGGAACAGGCTGAACGTTACCTGGAGTTCCTGAAAGGCTATCTGATCCCGAAATACGCCGAGTTTATTGGCAAAGAGATCCAGACCGCCTATCTGGAATCTTACTCCGAGTATGGACAGAACATTTTTGACCGCTACGTCACCTATGCCGATTTCTGGATCCAGGATCAGGAGTACCGCGACCCGGATACCGGCCAGCTGTTTGACCGCGAGTCACTGAATGCGGAACTGGAAAAAATCGAGAAGCCTGCCGGGATCAGTAACCCGAAAGACTTCCGTAACGAGATCGTCAACTTCGTGCTGCGCGCCAGAGCGAACTTCAGCGGACGGAATCCAAACTGGACCAGCTACGAAAAACTGCGCACCGTTATTGAGAAGAAAATGTTCTCCAATACCGAGGAGCTGTTGCCGGTCATTTCGTTCAATGCCAAAACCTCAACCGACGAGCAGAAAAAGCACGACGATTTTGTCGACCGCATGATGGAGAAAGGTTACACCCGCAAACAGGTTCGCCTGCTCTGCGAATGGTACCTGCGCGTGCGTAAGTCATCTTAACAGCCCAAAAAGCCCGGCGGCGTGTGGTTTGCCGGGCCTACAACAATGTTCCGTAGGCCGGATAAGCGTCAGCGCTGTCCGGCACTTACGGGCACTGAAAGTTGGCAAATGCAGTACGGGGGGCATATGACCTGGTTTATTGACCGGCGTCTTAACGGCAAAAACAAGAGCACGGTGAATCGCCAGCGCTTCTTGCGTCGTTATAAAGCGCAAATCAAACAGTCGATCTCCGAGGCCATTAACAAGCGTTCGGTGACCGACGTAGACAGTGGGGAGTCCGTCTCTATCCCGACGGATGATATTAGCGAACCGATGTTCCATCAGGGGCGCGGTGGTTTGCGCCATCGCGTTCATCCCGGTAATGACCATTTTGTCCAGAATGACCGTATTGAACGTCCACAGGGGGGCGGCGGTGGAGGCGGCAGTGGTCAGGGCCAGGCCAGCCAGGACGGTGAAGGTCAGGACGAATTTGTGTTTCAGATCTCCAAGGATGAGTACCTGGATCTGCTGTTTGAGGATTTGGCCCTGCCGAATCTGAAGAAGAACCAGCATCGTCAGTTGAACGAATACAAAACCCACCGGGCCGGTTTTACCGCCAACGGCGTGCCGGCAAATATCAGCGTGGTGCGTTCGCTGCAGAACTCACTGGCGCGCCGTACCGCCATGACCGCGGGCAAACGGCGTGAACTGCGCGAGCTGGAAGCAAGCCTGGATATTGTGGCGAAAAGCGAGCCAGCGCAGCTGCTGGAAGAGGAGCGTTTACGCAAAGAGATCGCCGAACTGCGCGCCAAAATCGAGCGCGTGCCTTTTATCGACACCTTTGACCTGCGTTACAAGAACTATGAAAAGCGTCCTGAGCCTTCAAGCCAGGCGGTGATGTTCTGCCTGATGGACGTTTCCGGCTCGATGGATCAGGCTACCAAAGATATGGCCAAGCGCTTTTATATTCTGCTCTATCTCTTCCTGAGCCGAACCTATAAGAACGTGGAAGTGGTCTATATTCGCCATCACACCCAGGCCAAGGAGGTGGATGAGCATGAGTTCTTCTACTCACAGGAGACGGGGGGGACTATCGTTTCCAGTGCCCTGAAGCTGATGGATGAGGTGGTGAAGGAGCGTTACGACCCGGCGCAGTGGAACATCTATGCTGCTCAGGCGTCGGACGGTGATAACTGGGCAGACGATTCGCCGCTGTGCCATGAAATTCTGGCGAAAAAACTGCTGCCGGTTGTGCGTTACTACAGCTATATCGAGATCACCCGCCGCGCTCACCAGACGCTGTGGCGTGAGTATGAACATCTGCAAAGCACGTTTGATAACTTCGCGATGCAGCACATTCGCGACCAGGACGATATCTATCCGGTATTCAGAGAGCTTTTCCATAAGCAATCTGCCACCAGCAACAGTTAACGCCACCGCCGGTCATTGACCGGCGGTTTTACGTTAGCTTTCTGTCAGAACGTAACGTTCATTTTTGCCCACACGGTCCGACCCGGTTCATTGACCGGCGTGTCGGAGGAGTAGCCAAAGCTGCTGTTCCCCGCCAGGTTAAGATGTTCGCTGTAGTTTTTGTCCAGCAGGTTATCGACCCCACTGCTCAGCTTCAGGTAGTTATTCACCTTCCATGCCGCGTTGGCGGAGAGAATGGCAAAGCCAGCGCTCTGATCGAAATCTTTGCCGACCACGTTACCTTCGTTCATCGCCACCCGATGCTGCGGGCTCACCATGCGCAGCAGGCCGGTTGAACTCCAGTCGCCCTGCTCCCACGTGAGGCCAAGACGAGCCTCCAGCGGCGGCATTTGCGGCAGCGGCTGGTGGTCGTCCGTGTTCTCCCCCCAGGAGTAGTTAAGGGTAGCGTCGGTTTTCCACTGATCGCTCAGCTGCCAGGAGGCGCCCATCTCCCCACCCATAATGGTGGCATCCACGTTGTCGGCCTGGCTGACGTGGGAATCGTCAGGATCGTAGCTAAACAGAATAAAGTCGTTGATGCGCCCGACATAGGCGGAGATCCACCCGGTGGTACGCTCGCCTTTATACTGGGCGCCGACGTCAAGCTGGGTGGTTTGCTCTGGTTTGAGATTATCAAAGACATCCGAGGTGCCGTCCGGGCCATAGGTGGGCGAAAACAGCTCCCAGTAATCGGGGAATCGTTCGGTATAACCGAGCCCGGCGTAGACCATCGCCGGTGCCGCGCCCAGATTATGCTCCACGCGCAGGAAGCCCGCCGGAAGGGTATCCTCGCGGCTGTCGCTGCCGATGCCGGTATAGTTATCCACTTCGACCTTATCCAGACGCGCGCCGCCAATCACTTTACTCAGATCGGTCGCATTCCACGTCAGCTCGCCGAACGCGCCATAATCGTGAAAACGTGCATCTTCCTGCCAGCCTTTGTCCTCATCATCTTCGTTGCTGCGATGGGTGTTGGTCTGCATATCCAGCCCGCTTTGCAGCTGGAAATCTGACCATAGCCAGGTCCCCAACATCCTGCCGCCGACGGTGCGACGATCGACCTGTTTTTCCATCGGCATCGACATATCCATCGATCCCATCGGCATGCCGTTCATGGAGCCGGAGTCCGGGGTGCCGGGGGAGCGCATGGAGTAGTTGTCCATGATGTGGTTGGCGTAGTTGTAATAGGCACTCATCTCCAGGGAATCGAAAATGTCGCCGATATTCTCTTTCTTAAAGCGCAGGCCCAGGCTTTCGCGCTTGAACTGGGATCCGTCCATGCCGCGCCCGGCATAGCTTGCGTCGCCATCCCCCTGACCGGCGGTGAGTTCCAGTAACGTATCCGCATCCGGTGTCCAGCCGATGGCCAGATCGGTGTTCCACTTGTCCCATTTCGAGGCCACGCGCTCGCCGTTACCGTCTTTGTAGTCGCCCGCTTTCGATTTATTGCCGTTGAGGCGTACATAGCCCGTGTCGTTACCGAAGCTGACATCGGCATTTTCATCGAAGCGGTCATTCGAAGCGGCGAGAAAGCTGGCGTCGCCCTTGATGCCGGCGCTGTCAAAACGGGGCGGTTCACGTTCGAAGCGTACCGTCCCGGCGGAGTTCCCCGGCCCCCAGAGTACGGTTTCCGGCCCTTTGGTGACCGTCAGCAGATCGTAGCTTTCCGGCGAGATGTACGAGCTTGGCGCATCCATTCGCGCCGGACAGGCGCCGAGCATTTCGCTGTCGTTGGTCAGCAGGCGCAGACGTGAGCCAAACATGCCGCGAAATACCGGATCGCCATTGCTGCCGCCATTACGGATCTGGCTAAAGCCGGGGATGGTTTTGAGGTAATCCGAGCCGTCGCTGGCCGGCACCGGCTGGCGCGGGGTTTTGGGCGACGTGACCACTTCAAGTGGAGAAAGAACCGGTGCTGTGCTGATAGTCCCCGCGGCAAGCGCTGCGCCGGAAAAGGCGGTGAGCAGTGCCAGAGCCAGAGGATGGGGGGGAAACGTAAATTTTTTCATTGCTGTGCCTGATTGAAGAGTGGCGTGGTGTACCGCTGCGAAACCGAATCCTTTCGATAACGAAAGCGCTTAACGAGCAGGCACATAAACTACATAAAGTTTGCCGAAGGGGGTAAACCGGAACAACGTTGCGTGAGGAGAATAAGAGCGGTAGAAAAAAGTTGAAAATTGTCATGTTGTTGGTTTTGCTGATACTCAACGCCAGCAGCGAATATTCAAAATAACGCCATTTTTTCCCGGCTGAACCGCCTGTCCGTGGCGTTAACCCGCACCGTCTCTCCACTTCAGGCAATCGCCCAAATCACACTCTTTTTTGCACAAAATCCTTTTTACCGGCACGCGAGCACGTAAAGTAAGCAGGCTTACTTTTCTATTTTGGCAAGGAATACCCTATGTTTGACCCTACCCTGCTCATTCTTCTGGGCCTGGCCGCGCTGGGCTTTATCAGCCATAACACCACGGTCGCAATATCAATTCTGGTTCTGATCATCGTTCGCGTGACGCCGCTTAGCGGTTTTTTCCCGTGGATTGAAAAACAGGGGCTGACGGTGGGGATCATCATCCTGACCATCGGGGTGATGGCCCCCATCGCCAGCGGCACTTTACCGGCTTCCACGCTTATCCATGCCTTTATGAACTGGAAATCGTTGATCGCCATTGCCGTGGGGGTATTTGTCTCCTGGCTTGGTGGTCGCGGCGTTACGCTGATGAGCTCCCAGCCCACGCTGGTCGCGGGCCTGCTGGTGGGTACGGTGTTAGGCGTGGCGCTCTTCCGCGGCGTCCCGGTCGGCCCGTTGATCGCCGCCGGGCTGGTGTCGTTGTTTATCGGGAAGTCGTAGCGAGGCTGGCGACATACCGGGCCGGGGTCTGGCCCAGCCCTTTTTTGAACATCGTGATAAATGCCGTGGTGGAGTCATAACCCAGGTTTTGCGCCACCTGCTGCACCGACTGCCCGCTAATGAGCCCTTGCAGGGCGACAATCAGCTGGAGCTGATGCCGCCAGCGGCGAAAGCTGAGCCCGGTTTCGCTGACCACCAGCCGGGCGAGATTGCGCTCACTCATCGCAAAATGGCGCGCCCACTGGTGCAGCGTCTGCCAGGCGGCAGGCGATTCGGCCATGGTGTCACTCATCAGGCGGATTTTGGGGTGCGTGGATACAGGGAGCTGCAGCTGCTCCTGGGGCTGTCGGGGCAGCTCATCAAACAGCACCTGCACCAGCCGCCGGGTGGCAGGCTCCTGCTCAGCGGGGCTGCGCTCCGCCAGGGTCAGGATCAACTCCCGCACCAGAGGTGAAATTTTCAGGGTGCAGCAGCGGTCCGGCATCGATACCGCGCCGGGTTCAATAAACAAAAAGCAGAGGCGGGCGCTGGGCGTGGCCTTATTGCTGTGCGGCAGCAGGCCGGGGATCCAGACGGCGAACTGCGGGGGCACCATCCACATGGCATTTTCCACCTCGCAGGTAATGGCTCCGTGCAGGGCGAGGATCAGCTGACCTTTGCGGTGCTGGTGGAACGGAATGCGCTGCTCGTCTTCCACCACGCGCACATGAAACGCCACCGCAGGATCGTGCTGGCTGTCGGGATCGTATCCCGCAAGGCCGAGTCCAGGCATCATTTTGTCCGATATTAGCGATAATCTGTCATTTTAGCTTGATTTCAACCACGGTGAAAATGCGTATCCTGTAGCCTCATTTCGACGTAAGAGATTCCCATGACCCTTGCCCTTTCTGCTACCGGCAAACAGCGAGCGCTGTTGATTGCCGGGATCCTGATGATTGCCACCTCACTGCGGGTGACCTTTACCGGTGCAGCGCCGCTGCTGGATGCTATTCGTACAGATTATGCCCTGACCACCGCCCAGACCGGACTGCTTACCACCCTTCCCCTGCTGGCCTTTGCGCTGATTTCGCCGCTGGCGGCCGGCCTCGCCCGGCGCATCGGGATGGAGCGCAGCCTGTTTATCGCCCTGCTGCTGATCATCGCCGGGATTGCCCTGCGTTCACTTCCCTCTTCGGCATTGCTGTTTGGCGGCACCGCCATCATTGGCTGCGGTATTGCGCTGGGCAACGTCCTGCTCCCGGGGCTGATCAAACGCGATTTCCCCGGCCAGGTGGCGAAACTTACCGGGGCGTACTCCCTGACCATGGGAGCTGCCGCCGCGCTGGGCTCGGCGCTGGTGGTGCCGGTTGCCCTGAGCGGCGCGGGCTGGCACGGCGCGCTGTTAATGCTGATGGTATTTCCTCTGCTGGCCCTGCTGCTGTGGCTCCCGCAATGGCGTCAGCGCCCTGCCGGCTCCCTGAGCGGCGCCCGCGCCCTGCACAGCCGGGGTATCTGGCGTTCCGCACTGGCCTGGCAGGTGACGCTGTTTCTGGGGATTAACTCGCTGATTTACTATGTGATTATTGGCTGGCTTCCGGCGATCCTGCAGAGTCACGGATACAGCGAAACCGAGGCGGGTTCCCTGCACGGGCTGTTACAGCTGGCGACCGCGGCACCGGGAATTGTCGTGCCGCTGATCCTGCTTCGCCTGAAAGATCAGCGCGGTATCGCCGGACTGGCGGCGATGATGTGTGCGGTAAGTGCTGCCGGGCTGTGGTTTATGCCAGCGATGGCGGTGATGTGGACGCTGATTTTTGGCTTTGGCTCCGGTGCGACGATGATCCTCGGCCTGACGTTTATTGGCCTGCGCGCCAGTTCGGCCCATCAGGCGGCAGCCCTTTCCGGGATGGCGCAATCGGTCGGCTATCTGCTTGCCGCCTGTGGCCCGCCGCTGATGGGTAAAATCCATGATACCAACGGCGACTGGCGGATCCCGCTGCTGGCCTGTGCGCTGGTGTCAGTCATCATGGCCGTGTGCGGGATCCTTGCCGGGCGTGACCGGGAGATCACACCCGGCTAAGCCCTTTATTCAGTAACTCTGTGCCGCGCGAAGCAGCGCCTGCACCAGCGGCGCAGGACGCCCTGCAAGGGCAGCGCGCTCGTGCTGGAACAGCGTCGCCACAAAGAATGGATGGGTGACCAACTCTACGGCACGGATCTCCCCCTGCGCGTCCCAGCCGGTGACGCGCATATCGCCCTTCTCCAGCTCCTGCGCAAATTCAGGCGAAACGCCATAATTGCAGCGATATTCTTCCTCGATCTCCTCCTGACCATAGGCTTTAGCGATCAGGGTGTTAGCGCGTAGTTCAATGGTATCGGCGACCTCCACCAGCGAGCAGGTCAGGGGGGCAATGACCATTCGCCCTGCGGTATCGGTTTCTGCGTGGGCGGCATCCTGCCAGCCAAGAACGTTACGCGCATATTCAATGAGCGCATGCTGGAATCCGCCGCAGGTGCCCAGAAACGGCACGCTGTTCTCCCGGGCATACCGCGCCGCAATGAACGCAGCGTCAGCATTTTTATAGGGACTTGCAGGAACCAGCCAGATCGCGTCGTAGCCGACCAGGTCTTCCGGGCTGGTTAATTCGGTGGTGGCCAGCCAGTCGTAGTCGGCGGTAATGTCCAGCACCGCGGCGGCATCATCAATGGCGAGAGGAATCGCCTGGTGAGCCGGCACGTCATGATTGTAGTCGCCGACCAGCGCAATTCGGAGGGTATCTTTTAGGGCAGAGAGTTCCATACAGTGATCCTTATGCCAGATAAATATCAGATAACATAAGGCGCGTCAGACTACCGATCTTTCGTTGATATCACAACACCTTAAAATAAGTGGGCAAAAGCGGAAAGCCAACCTGTGATAGCGTTACGATCGTGACCGCCAGCACCGCGTCACCCGGATTAAGGAGCAAGAGAATGATTCAGTGCAAACGACTGTATGACGAGGCAAGCCAGGACGATGGCTACCGTATCCTGGTGGATCGACTCTGGCCGCGGGGCATGAAAAAGGAGGCGTTAGCGTGCGATGAGTGGTGTAAAACGCTGGCGCCTTCCAATGCACTGCGCAAGGACTTTCACAGTGAGACCATCGATTTCGCCAGCTTCAGCAAACATTATCGTCAGGAGCTGGCCTTGCAGGAAGATGAGGGGCGGCGCATTGCCCGTCTGGCAGACAACCAGCCCGTGACGCTGCTCTACGGCGCGAAAGACCGGGAGCAAAATCACGCGCTGGTGTTAGCCGACTGGCTGCGTAAGCTGTAATTCAGTCCAGCATCAGCGCGTCGAGAGTTTCAGGCGCCTCTTCAGGAGTGAGCGGCATCAGGTGTTCCGGGCGAACAAAGGCAAAACCGTGCTGGTTATCCACCGACCAGACATCACCGGTCACCAGCCACAGGGGACGTTCTGCCCCTCGCGGCAGCTCGGTCACCACGCCGTTGACCGGGTTTAAAAAACGCTGCCCCGGCTGACAGAGGCTAAACAGCTCCACAGATTTACCAATATTGCGACGACCTGCTGGCGTGCGGGCGCCGATAACCATCGCCAGGCTGCCCGGATTTAACTGGAACATACTTCCTCGTGCTGGATACTGAGAGTTTAAGAATTATCTTAGCAAAGTTTATCCCAGCCGGTCTGCCCTGTCACCAGGGGAGGCGGTTAATCTTTCTCCATGATTTCTTCATTCTGCCGACATCTTTCCTCGCTATAGTGCCATCGTTCTCGCAAAGACCAGAGAACATCATTCCGTAATCAAGCTGTTATTTTCCCCGGCCCTGCGCCGGGGCTTTTTCCTGCCAGAATGTGCCCTTCCTCGCCTGAATATATGAAATGTTGTTAATTCATGTTTTACTATCCGCCGTCAATCTTTGAGCAAATCAGACAGGTACAGAGATCATCTGTAAGGGGAGTTGAGCAGCGTCATGTCGGATATTATTCTTGCCCGTGTTTCAGAAACGCTCAGCACTGAGCAATCACTTGAGGGCCTGGTGCGTCAGCTGCTCGAAATGCTTGAGATAGTGACGGACATGGAGTCCACCTACCTTACCAAAATTGATATCAACGCCCGTCTGCAGCATATTCTCTACGCCAGAAACAGCAAACAGATGCAAATCCCGGAAGGGCTCAGCGTTCCCTGGGGCGACACGCTGTGCAAACGGGCGATCGATTCCGACTGCTTCTATAGCGATAACGTCCCCGAACGCTTTGCAGACTGCGACGCGGCAAAAGCGCTGGGTATCACCACCTACGTGAGCATACCGGTTCATCTGACGGATGGTTCGCTCTATGGCACCCTCTGCGCCACCAGCACCCATAAACAACCGTTGAGCGAACGCGGCGAGCAGGTCTTAAAGCTCTTCGCCGGGCTCATCGCCCAGTACATTGAGAAAGAGTCGCTTGTCCGGCAGTTGCGTGAAGCTAACGCCGCCCTGATTACCTGGTCCTATACCGATGCCCTGACCGGGCTGCCTAACCGTCGCGCGATTTTTGAAAATCTCACCACCCTCTTCTCGCTGGCGCGTCATCTGAACCGCAACGCCATTATCGCCTATATCGATCTGGATAATTTCAAACTTATTAACGATCGCTTTGGCCATGAGGCTGGCGATCGGTTCCTGGTGGAAGTGGGTAAACGGTTGAATGAAGGACGCGACGAGGATGATATCGTCGGCAGGCTGGGTGGCGACGAGTTCCTGGTGGCCTGCCTGAGTCATGATAGCGAAAGCGGCGAGCAGACGTCGCTGACGGTGCTGAAGAGACAGCTGAGCGCACAGATCGCCGGGGAGTACTGGCTGGGGGATGTGCATCTGGTCTACCCGGGCGCCAGCCTGGGGGTGATTGAGGTGGATCCTGCCAGACTGGATGCAGATAGCGCACTGCGGGTAGCCGACGCCGCCATGTACAGCGATAAAAAAGGGAAACGGAAAACGCCCTTTCTCAATATCGATTAACCCCGTACACTCGACGGGTTTTGTATTTCAGGACAGGTGATAGCATGCGGCTTGGTATTCTGTTCCCGATCGTGATTTTTATCACGGCGGTGGTGTTTTTAACGTGGTTTTTTATCGGCGGCTACGCTGCGCCTGGGGGATAAATGAGAAAAACGACGATTATTATGCTGATTGTCGCCATTGTGGCGTGGCCGGAAGCCAGTTAGGCTGGTGGTGAATCGCGGAAAAAGACCGCCTATTGGCGGTCTTTTTTCTGAAGTGTGTCGGGTTAGCTTCTTACCTTACGGTAAATAAACAGCACCACCAGCGCACCAATTACTGCAACCATAAAGCTGCCGAAGTTAAAGCCATCGACTCTGCCGAATCCGAACAGGGTACTGATCCAGCCACCCACTACGGCACCGATGATGCCCAGAATGACCGTAACGATGAACCCACCGCCATCTTTGCCCGGCATGATCCACTTCGCCAGAATACCTGCAATAAGCCCAAAGATAATCCAGGATATGATTCCCATAACTGCTTTCCTCTCTGTATGGTTTTTGTCGTCAAATCAAGTACACAGAAAGCTTAGCACAGGATTCAGAAATGCAAGTTTGTGATAGCCATCACGTGAATATTTTAAGATTAAGTCCACAAACGGCGTCCCACACAAAAGATGGGGTTGTAATCGTTAATGAGAAACATTATCTTTCTCAATACTGAATAGTTGAGCAAATCACTCAGGTATTCAGTACGACATTGCTCACATTGCTTCCAGTATTACTTGCCCACGTTTCGTGGGCTTTTTTTTGCCTGTTATCCTGCGATTTGACGTTCTGGGATTTGCGATTACGCTTATTAGCACAATCCCAGTACAGCCATAATGGTATTGATAACATGAATGTTTCCAGCAGATTCGTGATTTGTATTAACCTTATTTGTGCCAGTTCCTTGTTGCTTATACTCTCGGACAAATTTAACTGGTTTTAACGTGAGCAGGCCCGGCATCCGTCGGGTTTCATCTTTTAATCATCCCCTTCGATTAAAAATCCTGCCCGACGTATCGCCTCTTTACAGTCGGTGACGCCTGCCGCGTATCCGGCCTCGATATCACACACCGGGCTGGCGCTGACATAAGGGAGCTTCACTTCGGTTGCGAGAAGCTGCTTCAGGCGGGCGTTCTCCTGACGGATAGTCAGAAGTTCGGCGGCAAGCTCTGCTGGTGTTGCCGCCAAGAGTTCACCTGCGGCAATGCGGCGAAGCGCTGTCTCATCAAGCATTATTCCTCCTGCGTAACCATAAAAAACGGGCACCCATCGGCTTCCTACCAGGTACTATTTCCAGAAAATCTCTCAATCATCCAGTCGATGAATATTCTCAATCGGCCATTTAACGGCTTTGTTGGCGGGAAAATAATAGAGACAGGAAATTGTCTGTGCGTAACCTCTTCAAGAACAGGAACAAGTTCACCCGATGCTATAAAGCGACGGCTTACGGAAGCATGTGTTTGCCCTATGCCCATGCCGTGGACAAGCATACTTATCAGCGCGGCACTATCATTCGCGGCGATATCAAATGCTGCCAACTGTTTTTCGCCTCCCCTGCTCATGAAACGCAGAGGCCAGGCCTCACCGGTTGCAGCACTGAAATAGCCGACGATTTTATGTCCATTTTCAAGGTCAGTCAGTTTTTTGGGCACGCCATACTGTTTCAGGTAGCCGGGGCTTGCACAGGTAATTAAGCGATCTTTATACAGCGTTCGCGCAATCAGAGAAGAATCCGTCAGCTCACCTGCGCGAATGACGCAGTCTACACCTTCCTCTATAAGATTAACCGGGCGATCGCCCACCCCAAGCGCCAGCTGTATATGGGGATAGCGTTCACGAAACTCTTCGAGTACCGGCATCAGGACAAAATTCGCCAGCGAGGAGTGAAGATCGATGCGCAGCCTTCCTTTCGCGGCGGCGCCCATATCCCGAATGGCGCCTTCGGTTTCATCGAGTTTAGTGACGAGCTTACTGATCCTTCTGTAATACTCGGCCCCCTCGGTCGTTAAGGTGACAGTACGTGTCGTGCGCTGTATCAGCTTTGTGCCTATATGTTCCTCTAATAATTTGAGATTCTTACTGACAGTGGAGCGCGGCAAATCCAGGTGTGCTGCGGCCTTTGTGAAAGAGCGCGTCTCTACGATGCGCTGGAATATACGTATAGCTAACAGATGATCCATGACTCTATTTTAAAGTATGCCATCTGATTGTGCACACATATGGAAACTGAAGTCGTAAATGGGGGGCTTATCCGTGTGGCAACTCCCGCTATCCTGCGGTCATGAAATTTGCCGAAGGAGAGTAAAACCATGACTGACGTTACTGCAAAACAACAGGCGTTGCTGGAAGCCCGATACGGTGTTGAGCAACCCAAACCAGACAACATTATCTGGACGCCGCAGGTCGAAGCCCTGCTGGGCCATAAATCTGTCAGGACATTTTTGCCTGAACCTCTCCCGGATGGGGCAATAGAGACCATGGTCGCTGCAGCGCAATCAGCCTCAAACTCCTCTGCCCTGAATCAGTGGAGCCTGGTAGCCGTTACGGACCCGGCGCTTAAACAGCGTATTTCAGATACCGTAGCACGTTCAGTGCCCGTGGATCGTATCCCGTGGATTGAGGAAGCACCCGCCCTGCTCCTCTGGGTGGCAGATCTGTCGCGAGGGGCAGGAATAACAAAAGATGCCGGTAAAGAGCCTGTTGTGCTCGACTACCTCGACTCTTTCCTGATGGCATCGATTGATGCCGCCCTTGCCGCCCAGAACGCTGCCGTTGCAGCGGAATCCATAGGCTTAGGAATAGTCTATCTCGGGGTGATGCGTAATATTGCCAAAGAGGTGGCGGAAATCATCAACCTGCCTGAGTACAGCTTTGTCACGTTTGGCATGGCAACCGGGTGGCCCGACAGAGCCAGAACCAGCAGCATTCGCCCGCGACCGGCTCAGCCAATGGTGCTCCATTACAATCGCTACCAACAGGATCGCTATCGCACCTATCTTGAAGGCTATGAAAATGCATATCAGGCATTTCGTCGTCGCCAGAATATGCGCGACAAAACCTGGACCGGCTCCGTCGTTGATTCCGCGACCAGCATGGATTATCTCGGCGGGCGAATCAATTTACGCGAAACGGTCATGCAGCGCGGTTTCAAATTAAAATAACCGGGATTTATCGGCCTCAAGCTCAATTCAGGGCTCATTTATTTGAGCCCTCTGCGGTCTGGCTTAAGATCTGCTGTACGCACAAAGTGAAACTAAACCAACGGGTATGATTTCATGCTTTAGCGAGCGGCTTCATGCGGAAACTGATGCCCATCCGATTGATGGCATTCATGGTGGCAATCACAATGGTCAGTTCAACCAGATTTTTTTCACCAAATAGAGCAAGCGCTGCGGAATAGGCTTCATCAGAAGCGTGTGTTTCACTGATAAGGGTCACTTCTTCTGCCCATGCAAGCGCAGCTTGCTCCACATCCGAGAAAAGGTAGGTCGCTTCTCGCCACACCGGCACCAGGACCAATTTTTCGACGGACATGCCGCTTTTGATAAGGTCGCGCGTATGTATATCAATGCAGTGCGCACAACCGTTAATCTGTGAAACACGTAAAAAAACCAGATGAATCAGATCGGCAGGCAAATCTGTCCCGGTAGTAGCGTAATGATGAAGTGCTCCCATAGCCTTTCCACCCTCAGCAGAAATCTGAAACCAGTTTGGACGCTTCATGCATATCTCCTTTTTTGCGATGTTCGGGTAAGCCTGTGTTTGTTATTAAAATATCAAACATAGCCGCGACGACGGATGTGCATCAGCACGTCTGTCCGGACGTTGCGATATTAGCCATTCATGGCATCAATAAAAGAGACAAAGAGGGAGTAAGAAGGTAGGGCATCCGCAGCAGCGCAAGAATGCTAATAAAAAACGGGAGCCATCAGGCTCCCGTTCACATACAACCCGAAATCCGGATTACATGTTTTCGATGATCGCGTCACCAAACTCTGAACATTTCAGCAGCTTAGCGCCTTCCATCAGACGTTCGAAATCGTAAGTTACGGTTTTGGCGTTAATCGCGCCTTCCATACCTTTAACGATCAGGTCTGCGGCTTCGAACCATTCCATATGACGGAGCAGTAGTTCCACGAAATCACTTTAAGTCATTGTTTTTTAATAGAATGATAATGCAAAATCAGTTTTAAGAGCTTATTTGAGCTGTTTTCTAACCCTATGTTTTTGCGATGATGGCTAAGAGTTTTGATAACCATTTTTTTACACTGGAATGTCATCAGCGTCTGTACTGTTGATGAAGAACGTCACCCTGCCCATGACCTCAACTTCTTCCGCCACTACCCCCTCGATCGCCTCGCCATCATCACCAATCAGCGCCTTGCCCAAGAATTTTGCAAACTGCGTCCGACCGCCGGACAAATCGATGCAAGCGAACGGATTAAACAAAGATGCCAGCAAAACTACCTTGAAAAGCTGAATCGCATTTTTGAAATGATGTTTGAAGAGCTCGATATGTGGATGATTGCGGATTAGGTCTTTAACTCTAGCGCCCACGGTAGGACGTTGTGTGCCAGAAGTGGACGCAAAATACACGTCAACAAGAAAAGGTTTGTCTCGCTCCATTTTTGTAACGAGGGCGAGCGACTATTCAAGAAATTTTCTTTGTTCAGGCGTCACGATATTTTCTGAAAAGTAGCCGTGGAGGGAGTTCTCCACGGCTGGAACCATTTTTCGCCAGAACAGTGACGACGAAAAACGTGGCACAAATATTCTCTCAGTAAGTTTTAATTATTGTTTTAGATTAACAAACCTCTACCATGGCATTTGCCATTCTGTAGCCCTATTCATTTTAAGAACAGTGGTATGCGCTACAATAGCTAATGGGTTCATCATGGTATGGAAACAGCTCTTGTTCCACCGAACAATTTAGCCAGCAGCATTACTGCCAGCCATGGGAAAACAAAAGCGAAAGCCGCCTCAGTCAGACTTGCACCTTGAGTTAAACCATATCCAGCCGTAACAACACCCGTTAAGACACCGAGCCATACATATTTCCATGCAGGCGCGTACTTAACTATCGAAGAACAGTGAGAGCAATATTTTTGTCCCCACGGGTTTTGTTTTTTGCATACGGTACAGGTGAATTTCTTGATGCTATCTTCGATTCTGTGTTTTTCTTGAACCGCTTCAATTTTCTTTAGCGTTTCGAGAGCCCTTTGGTTGCCATTCTCACCTGCCCGACGAAGATACTCCTTCCCCTTTTCATAGTCACCCTGTTCAATGTACATCTCGCCCAGTGTCATCAGAGCTATTTCATTCCCCTGTGCTGCAGACTTTGATAACCATTCGATGGCTTTTTTTTCATCTTTAGGCACACCGGTTCCATGTCGATATGAGTTTCCAAGATTGTTTTGTCCGTAGCTGTCTCCCTTGGCTGCGGCGATTGAGTAATACTCAACAGCTTTAGAGGGGTCTTTTGGAAACCCGTGGCCTCGTTCGTGAAGAATCCCAAGCCAAACCAGGGAATCAAGATCCCCCTCGTCTGCAGCCAATGTGAACCACTCAATGGCCTTCGAATAACTTAAAGGGACACCGTCGCCATCCTTGTACATATAGCCCAGATTAAATTTGGCTATAGTGCTTCCCTGGTTAGCTGCCTTGGTCAACCACTCTACGGCTTTATTACCGTCTTGCTCAACCCTGTCGCCATCACGGTACATACATCCGAGTTTATTTTGAGCCTCGATATCACCGGAAGAGGCAGATGCATAGACTTGATTATAATCGCTGTCTGAAACTGAATTTAATTTAAGTTCTTCCATTTCTGTAACAACCCCCAGAGAATTGCTGCGCTATTAATTATCATTTATATGTTAGTGTGAACCTGCACATTGGCACAATTCAATTTAGGTTAAGTCCCGTGAGTTCGCTGATAACATTGTCGAAAATATCTTATTCACAATATCATCATTCAATTTTAGCTTTGAAGATAAATGTCTCGAGCTATACAGTTAAAGTAATGTTAAAACACAAAAGAGTCGCTACTTCGTATGAAGATTTATCAGTTGCCCCTTGAGCGAACAGGTATGAGCGGCAACTTACACCGGAATATCATCAGCATCAGTGCTGTTGATGAAGTACGTAACACGCCCCATCACCTCGACCCCTTCCGCAGCCTCACCCTCTATCGCTTCCCCATCATCCGTGAATAATGCCCTCCCCCTGAGCTTCGCAAATTGAGTCCGGCCATCAACGAGTATTTAGCAGCACCTGACCTTGCACAAGCCTGGTGACTGGCTCGATAACCGCAAACCCGGATGATGTTTCCAGGATGCGAGTATCGATACCAACATTGCAGATAGTCTCAGGACTGAGCCTACGCTCTACATAGTCCGTGGCCGGAGATACGAAGCCCATTAAAGACCTCCGTTCGGGTTGAAGAGCATGAAAGTGCGCGCCTGACCCTCGTCAGGTGAAATGTCTTTAAAGGTCGAAATGTGGCTCTCGATCCAGTTGTTCGCCTCTTTGAGCGACCAGTTCCAGTTAGCGCAGGCCAGGTGCTTCACGAAGTCCTCAGTTGTCACCGTGCGGCGCCCGCTGGCCTCGTGTTTAATAGCTGTGCGAAAAGCCCCCTCAATATCAAGTCTGCGTGGCATAACCCCTCCTTATTATTTTTACTGTGTATAAATACAGTAGTTTTAAAGAGGGAGCAGATCAAGAAAGCCCTGCCTATTGATAATTACTGCTGAACCTCCAACTGTTCGTCTGACTGCAAACCGAGCTTAGCTTCCAGATACTCAACGCGCTCAATCAGTGCCAGGATCGCCTCATGGTGAAGCGCTCCAACGCCCGCGACATTCAGAGACAGGAATCCGTCATTATCCTCACCGACTACTTCCGGTAGAACCTTTTGCACTTCCTGGGCAATATACCCAGCGGAATCAACATCACCCTTTTTATAAGTGAAAGTCTTCCCATGAAATGACCGCATTTTCTCAATGGGATTTTCAATGGTTTTAATGTTGTATTTCAGTCGCTCATCTGATGGATTGTTCCATGTCCCGCCGCCTGCGTTGCCGTTAGCACCGAAGATAAAAGACGAGTTTAAATTTGATGATCCACCGTTAGCGTTAATTTGCACCCTGTCTATATTAGTGCTGGAGCCTCTTACGCCACCAATCGACCAGCCGCCGTTGTACCAGCTACCAGTTAGGTAATTTACAAAATTTCCTTCTATGGTGTCATTTTTGACGTTGTTTAGCTCAATCCAATTATTGGATTCAGGCCGCCACGCATTAACCCCGCAGCCACCTCCCGCACTGGTGTGAATGTCTGTAAATACGCTGCCTCCGGCATTTACCGTCATTTTGCCAGTTACCTGCACGTTGCCGTTTACGACACCGCCGGACTCACTACTCAGTGCCTTTACGTCTGCCGCAGCCAGGGCTGCAGTGTCTTTTCTCAATGCCATGATGTAACCCCTTACGCCCAGACACGAGCCGGTGTTTTCGGTGTAACTACAAAGTCGTTCAGCCCGGATAAATCGAGCGAGTCATTCATAACCCGCAAATTGACGTGATAGCCGGGTTCGGTGGTGTACTTAATGATTTCGTTTTCTTCACCGGGATTGATAACTTCAGCAGGGACAGTGATAACGCCGACGATATCCAGGCTGATATCAGGGTGATATAAACCACCTTGCCCCTCATCATTCACAAACCCCGCCGCGATTAATTGCGTGCGCATCTGGTCGGCGTCATTAAAGCGCAGATATAAATCTCTCATTAGCGGAGTCCATTAATTTGGTTGGGAGTTAAGACACGGTGCCAGATGCGGAAGTTGCGAAGGTAATAAACGAACCTTGCAGTAGACTGGGCTACATTACCGAATTTCGTGATCGCATTAACATCGGCATTGGTTCGGGTACCTGAAGTGGTCTTTCCAATAAATGACATAGATACAGCATTGCCCGTGATGGTATACGCGAACATACCTGACGCCCCATTTTCTAGAGCAATCTCCAGCGGGTTACTGCGGTAGGAACGCATCATTTTATTCGTATCGAGTCGACAAACGATGTCATATCTGGGGCCCTGGACAGATATAGCCTCAGTATAGCCGCCCACAGGCATAAACTTGGCAGTTAGCTCCGCTGCAACGGTCCTATTAAACAGAGTGGCAAGAGTTTTATATCCGGCATTTTCAACAGGAATGCTCCAACTGTCTGCGGTACGCGCAACGGTAGACGCCTCGGTTTTGATATATGAAGTAGGGAAAGGGCTGTCCTCTAATTGCGCGCCCCATACATATAAACCTGACTTGCCATCACCGGTGTAGTTTGATGAAACGCCGTTTGCTAATTGAAGGCGGATAACTGTGCTTTGGCTTGCGGCGGCTGTGAACGCCATCCAGACCCGGTAAATGCCGCTTCCCAAATCCTCGAACCCGCGATCAATATAATCAGCTCCGCCCGCATTACCAGACCATGCCCCTGTAACCGGGTCAAAGAAAGTTTGAGATGTGCTACCAGAAGCAACACGCAAATATAAGTTGCGTGGGCTGGAGTGAGCCTTAACAAAAACGGAAAAGCAATAAGTTGCTCCTGCTACCAAAGCAATATTGCGATCCTGCGTGTAATGTTCTGCCCCCGCTGTATCCTCTATTATCAGCGCCATCGTTTTATCGCCACGAGGTGAGTCACCACTGTTGTTCGTGGTGGTAACTCTCGATCCTGCTCCCCATTGCTCGGAATTTGTATATAAGTTTGTGGCCTGAGATTCCAGTAATAACCCAGCCTTTTCAAAGCGCGGTTCGTTAATATCTGCGGTCTGCAATACGCCGGATTTGTCGATATACGTTGCTTTGGTTGACCGGGTAAAGGTCGCTGACTTTGTTGGCAGCTCCAGTACCTGCCCGGAAATTATCAGCCGGTCATATGGCGCGGAACCCGCCAGCAGGCGCATGTCATCATTGAGCGGCAACCAGACGTCAGGAAACGAAGCCTCTTCGTAAGGCACAGACGTCAGCAGCTGCGCGGCGGTCAGCGATGATGCGGCACTGCTGGCGCTGGCGGCTGCGTTGGTCTCCGACGTTTTAGCATTCGTCTCAGACGTTTTCGCGTTCGTTTCGCTGGTTTTGGCAGCGTTCTTCGATGCGAGAGCGTTACCCTCAGACGTTGCCGCGTTCGTGGCACTGGTTGCAGCTGCGTTTTTTGACGCAAGGGCATTTGTTTCGGAAGTTTTGGCTGCAGCGGCACTGGTTCCTGCTGCGGTCGCTGCAGTGATCAGCTTCGACCAGCTCGGCCCTGTTTTTTTAGACCCGTCAGCCAGGGTTACGGTGACGTCACCTGTCCCGGATAAAATCAGATCCTGGTTGATGATACTGCTTTGCGCCAGGCGAAATCCTTCCGAGACGGCATTTGCTAAATCGTCATCAAGTGTGGCCATTCGTGATGTCCTTAAAATGAAAAACCCAGCCGGAGCTGGGTTGGATGGTCTGAGGTTGTGAGGATCAGGAGAAGGAGCCGGTGCCCCGGGTAATGGTGAGTGTCGGAGCGGCAATTCGCTTACTTGCCGTCCCGTTACCAACAACTGAAATGGTCCCTGTAATCACGCTGGACGTTAGATTGCGAACAGCATGACGCACGGTCACCCAGAGCCCTCCCGTCCCGGCAGGCACGCTTATAGAGCCCATATCACGAACATTTCCGTTAATGTTAAGGGTGATGCTTACCACCGTTGAACCTGAGGTAGAGGAGACGTACACCATCGCCTCGAGCAGGGCCGATTTATCCAGCGATGATGAAGAGGAGTCAGTAAACGTAATCGAACTCGATGCTGTGCCAGCTCCAGATACAACAGCGTCCGGCGCTATGCCCACGTTAGCCACGTCCCCTATAAAAGACGTCGCCTCAACCGTGCCTCTGAAACTTCCGCTGGTCGCCTCAATGCTCCCCTTGAAGCTCCCATTAGTGGCATAGACTGTTCCTCTAATCGTCACGCTATTGAAATATGCAGATCCGTCCTTACGGATACACCAGCCGCGCCCATTCGGGTCCCATGGGCCTAGATCGTTCCAGTCACTGGAACTTATCTGGTAACCGATCTTGGCGTTATCGATGGAGCCATCCTGGATAAACACCGACCGCAAAAACATCTGGCCGCCGATCGCCGCAAACACCAGCTCCTGCCCGTTGTTGGTCGGGTTATAAACCGCGAACGTGTCTGCGCTGATGAGGAAGTTAGAGGAGCCGGTGGCATCAATGCCCAGCTGGATACCGGCGATGCGTTTAACGCCGTTCGCCTCCACCTGCACTTTGACGCCCCACTGCGCGCTCAGCTTGCCGTTGATATCCGCAACAGCCTGGCTGGTCGTCTGGACGTTGGCATTGGTATCACCGATCGCAGCCGTCACCTGCTCAATACTGGTTGCAGTGGCGCTCTCCAGATCCGTAACGGCTTTATCAATGCGCGTAATGGCTGCAGCGTTGGTCTGGCCGTTTTGCTCCACCGTGGCCTTAAGCGTGGTGACCTGCTCCGCCACGGCGCTTGTGGCATCCGCGGCCGTCTTCCTGGCTTCGGTGATCTCAGCCATCGTTTTAGTTTCGCCAACGGCGAACGTAACGCGTTGATCCGAGAACGCCATGAAGTTGGCGAGCGCATTGGTAACATTGCCGACAATACCGGCATCCCTGCTGGCCGTGTTGCCGTCCACGTCAACCTTCAGGCTGTCGATGCGGCGGCCCAGCGCGCTATCACCATCCGTACGGGCCGTGGTTTCCGTGCTGATATCCGCCGTGTTCTGGTCGGTCGTGGCCTTGACCGCAGCCAGCGCAGTGGTCTGCGCCTTATTGTTATCAGCAACGGCTTTGGTAACCGTGGTGATATCAGCGGTGTTTTTACCGACGGTAACCTGCAGGCCGGAGAGCGTGGTAGCCTGAGCCTCCTGCTCTGTCGTCAGCGTTGCCAGTTCCTGCGTTACAGAGGCATGGTTGTCATTGACGGTCGATTCCAGTTTCTTCCGCTCTGTCACTTCCGCTTCCTGCGCCGTAATGCGCGCCTGGCGTTCGGTGTACAGCAGGCCCGATGCCAGTTTTGAGGGGTCGTCACCGGTATAGCCGCCCCGGAGCTGAGTCGCCAGCGTCTCGCGCGCCATGGCTTCCGCCTGGTCGCCAGTGACACGGGCTGTCGTCTCCTGCTGCAGCGCCGCCATCCCGGCCCCCGGTGTTGGCCGTCCGACCGCCACCCAGTCAATCAGGTAATAGTTCGTCGCGTCCTGTTTAGTGGACAGATCCAGTCTGAACTGATTCATCGTGGTTTCGGTCAGCCAGGGAATGTTGTCGAACTCCACCGTGGCGATACCGTTGGCGTCGTAGGCAGGCTCGGCGACGGTGATCATGTTGGTGTCGTTGAAACCACCCGTACCACGCCACCGCAGCTGCCCCGTCCAGCCCGGTGCACCGAATTTCCTGATTCGGAGTTTAACGAAGCGATAGGACGAGGAGTTGATAGCCAGGGAGCCCGGTGATGCCACCCACGGATCGGTGGCATGGTTCGCCGGGCGTATCCACCCGTCAACGATTGTCGGGGTCCCGTTCCCGGTCCAGCCCTCTAACGTCGAATCGAAGTACCAGATTTTGGCCGGGTCGAACTGGGAGCCGGTGCCCGCCGATATCTGCGCGATCTGCTGCGCAAGCGAATCGGTGGTGGTCTGAATCGTCTGGTTGACGTTGCTGATATCCGCGACGCGCTCGTTTTTCTCGGTCAGCAGCGCCTGCCCGCGCGCCATTGCCTCGTCGGTAATGGCTTTCTTACGGTCCGTGACCTCCTGCGCCAGGCCCGCTTTAGTCGCCGCCGACTCTGTCGTAACTGCGGTGATGTCGTCGCGCGCCGACTGGATATCTTCACCCAGATCCGCAATATCCGAAACGAGGTTTTTATAGCCGTCAGTCTGTTCAAGCGTGTCGCCGATCATGTCGAGATAATCACCGGCTTTTGAACTGGACTGGCCTGCCGCCCACACCGTCCAGTCGCCGGTGTTGCCGATACGATCCACCAGGCGCGCGCGGTACCACTGGCTGACGCCCGCGCGCATCGGGCCATGCTGGTAATGCGTGGCCGGATACGGCACCAGCGCCAGTAATTGCGGGTTAGCTTTGTCTCCAGTGGTGGCGCGCTGAATTTCGGTGTATGCCGTATCGCCAGAGCCATCCGGAAAAGCCCAGGTGATGTCGATAGCCCAGACGACATCGTCCGTGGCGGCCAGTGCCTGCGGCGTTCCCGGCCTGCCGTTTTTGCCCGTAAGATACGTGGTGTCAGCATAACCCCACGGCGAGCTTGAGTCCTGGGCGTTCAGCGCACGCACCCGCACGTCATAATTCCCGGTGTAAATCCCCTGCACCGTAAATCCCTGGGCGCTGCTCACCGGAACGTTTATCCAGTCGCCATTATCCTTGCGCCACTGCGCCTGGTACCGGATAGCGCCATCCACCCTGTCCCAGGAAGCATTCATGGTGGCAACGGTGAGTCCCTGCTCAATGTGGTCGGTTTCGGTGAGGGTGATGTTTTTCGGTGCCGGCAGAACGCTTACCGGCGTGACGGTGACCGGCGCCGGGGTAATGCGCACACCGTCATCGATATAGCGGTATTTATTCGGATCATGCTGAACCGCGGTGATCGTGAAACCACCGTTGCTGTCGTCGTTCGCCCGGATGGATGTCACGCGAAAATACTGGATAGCCAGGTTGTCGCTATCGATGGCCCACACTGCACCGGACTCAGGCGGCAGCCTGAAGGGGGTGGTGACCGTCACCGTCTGTTTGTCCGCGCTGATGGACGCGATTGTCCGCGTCTGCGCCTTGCCGTCCGGCAGGTTGACCACCAGGCGGTCGCCGGCAGTGTAGTCAGCAGGACGATCAAGCGTGACATTACGCCCGCTCACCGCCCGGATACGCCCGCCGTTCTGCTTACCGGCACGGAACGGATCCGCGATACCGATAATTTCTGCAGGCAGGGGAATATAACCGTCCAGCCCCACGCCAAATGACACCGTTCCGTCGCGCGCATTAGACAGCAGCGCCCAGCGGCCCCGGCGGTGCGCTTCACTCTGTGATGTGCACCCAATCGCCATCATCGACATCTGGTTGACCTTGTACCGTTTCACCAGGTCGGAATCGTAGACACTCTCAACAGTATCGCTGTAATGGTTCTGCGGATCAGACCAGGATACCAGGGCAGACGAGTAGCGGTTTTTGTAGCTGCCGCCGCCGTAGGTAAACAACCCGTCAATCACGTTTGATGCGTGGTAGGTAAAATCCACTTCATCCTGCGGCACATCCGCGCGCACGTAAATCTGGTCGTTGCCCCAGAAGGTGATCCCCCGGAATATCGCCGCCAAATCGCTGAGAACGGTGTAGGCGTCCTGCTGGCTCTGGATGTAGACGTTACAGGTGAAGCGCGGCTCGGTACCACCCGCCCCGTTCGACACCTTCTGATCGCAGTACTGCGCAATCGCGTACAGCTCCCACTTATCGATCATGGCAGCATCGATGCGGGTGCCCATGCCATAAATCTCATCCAGCACCAGATCGTAAAATACCCAGGCCGGGTTGTTGGTGTAGGCCATTTTGAAGCCACCGGACCAGGTGCCGCTGTAGGTGCGCGTAACCGGGTCGTAGGAGTCCGGGACACGTACCAGTTTGCCCTTCGGCCTGCAGGTCACCTTTGGGGCCCCACTGGTAAACTGGCTGGCATCCACCTCGATATACAGCAGCGCTGTATTGGGATAGCGTAACTTGCTGTCGATCACCTCAGCGAACGAGAACACCTTGAAGGCGTTTATCAGTTTTGAGTTACCCACGGAATCAGGCGTGATGCGACGCACCCGCACAGCCCAGCCGGTAGTGGCCGCTGGCAGGTCAATGCGAATGTCGCGCTGGTATTCCGTGGTTGTCTTTCCGTCGAATTTGCCGTTAACCACCGTCTGCCAGGCAGCACCATCAGTCGAGAGATCGACGGCGTACTCCGTGACCGTCCCGACCATGTCGCCGTTGTCTTTATAGGTGTACTGTACGGGCAGGCTCAGCTTAATACGCACGGCATCCAGCATCAGGTTAGAGAACTGGCGTGTCCACGGCGCGGTGGTGGTCACTGTCACGTTTGCCGACATTTCGTTGTCGACCTCAGGCAATCCCTGAATGTAGTCCTGATCCTGAGTGCCCGGGCGAAAATCCCACCTCACGCCGGTGAAGTTGTAGCTGCCGTCGGCGTTCGCCAGCGGGGTATCGTTTAGGAAGATGTTCTGTGCGGTCAGCTCACCCTGAATTTCACCTTCAGCGATCGCCAGCAACATTTTTAATTTCGCTGTCGACAGCAGGTCATCCGGATCCTCAACAGGAGTGTGCTGTTTAGCGCCACCGCCTTTACGTCCCTGAATAAGGGGTTCATCTTCGAGAAGTCGCATATTTCACCCATAAAAAAAGCCACCCGGAGGTGGCCTGTAGCTGAGAATAAATTTCACTGCTGGTCGCTGGAGAAGATCCCCGCGCTGATAACTGCCCCGCCGATCTCGCGCTCACCAAAAAACACGGGGACCGGATAACCCACAGCCACGGTATTCACCGGCGCGCCAAAGGCGTAGTTGGGTTTGTTGTCCGTGCTGGACGAGGCGCCGACGTTGTATTTCGGCTGGGGTGTCAGCAGCTGGACAACACCCCCCAGCATCATCGACAGACCGAGTCCCGTAAGGGCCGTTGTTGTCGCGGTTGCGGCAGCTGTGCTCAGACCTATCGCCGTCAGCGAGGCACCCGCGGTAAAATACGCGGCCACAAGAGCCACCGCCCCGATAACGATCTGCAGCACACCGCCGCGCTTTGAACCTTCGGTAATGGCCGAAATCCGGTACACCGTACCGCCGCGGGTCATGTCAAACTCGTCGAGGCCGATGTTGTTTTTGCCATTGAAGAAGGCAAAGCGGATCCCCTGCATATGTCCTTCTGACAGGTAGCGTTTGAAACCGGGAACCTGGCTGCACATGGCGCGCAGTATCTCGCGCAGATCCTCAACGTGAAATTTGTGTTCACGCCCGAACTTTTTCGCCATACGGCCTTCAAGAATCAGTGTTTTCAGCATTCATCAGCTCCCTGTGCCGGACCACACGAACGGTGCGGTCGCGGTAATACTTGCCGTACGGCACCCGGGCAGACAGGTTGCCGAAATTATGATGCAGCATGATATTGTCCTGGTGCTCGTGATGACCAAGGTAAACAGCCGCGTGGTTGATTACCTGCGCCTGTATGCGCATCATGATCATATCGCCGGGGCGCATATCAACGGGGTCCACCTGGATAAAGCCTTCTGCCTCCCAGTTATCGTCGTAGCGATTTTCGCCCTGCTCCCACCACTCGTACGGTACCGAGTAATTGCCCAGGGTAATGCCGTGCTCACGCTGGAACCACTCACGGATCAGCGACCAGCAGTCAGCAAAGCCCAGCACCCAGCGCCGTCCGGCGTAGTCCCGGTCCTCACGGGGTGCCAGCGTGCAAAAATCACCGTCCGGCCAGCTCATGATGCCCCATTCCACCCCGGACCAGTCGCACTGCACCCTGTCCATTTCGGACGGCACAAGCTGCACCACATCAGGATGCGAGTGGATAACCATAATGATTTCGCCCTGCTCCGATGCTGCCAGCTTATCCTCCGGCGAGATCGTGAAGGCCTCAGTGGGCGTTGCTGAAATATTCCGGCACGGAATGTACTGCTGCGCCCGTCCGGCCTGCACCACCACGCCGCAGGCCTCGTTCGGATATTCCGCGGCGACGTGGGCGCGGATCGCATCCATCAGTTTTTTTCGCATGGTTATTTACCCTGAAGGTTTGCCGCCGGGAAGCCGCCAAACGGCAGCGGGTTACCCGTCCCGAACCGCGCTTCGCAGTCCTGCATCTGGCCGCCGCACATATCCAGCGCCGGGTTATCCGTGGGGGTGCCATCCTTGAGAAAATAGCGGTTCCCGTTGTAGTCGCACCCGGTGCCGGTGCGGTACCAGCCGCGCGTGCACCAGGTGCAGACCGGCGTGATCTGCCGGGTGGGCAGCTGCAGGTTCTGGATGTCAAAGGGTGAGCAAAGTTCAAAGTCGACCTGCACCCGCGTTTCAGCGGTTTTGGCGTTGACGTAAAAAAGCTGCACACGCTCGTCCGCCGGGCTGGCGTTCGGGTTGCCGGCTGTCCAGTTGGCCGCGTCGAGATATTTCGTCAGCGTGGTGTGGATCTTCACCTTTGCCCTCGCCAGGTCGTCGTACTCGAGACACAGCGCCGTCACGTAGTTGCCGACGTTCGACACGGAAAGAGTGGGTGTGGGCTGCGCCCCGGTGCTGGACAGCTCCAGGCCTTTCAGCTCGTACGGGTAAGGATCGTATTGCTGACCCTGCCAGATGATCGCGGGCAGGTTGCCGGCGGCGAAAGCGGCCCAGCCTGCCGAAGCAATATTGTGGGCATGGAAGCGCAGTATCGTATCCATACCAAATTCGGTACCGTCTATCTCAATGAGCTGTATCAGCTCACCCGGTTCCAGTTTTTGTACGTCGTTCGTGAAGCTCATATTCTTCCCATAAAAAAAGGCCGCATAAGCGGCCCTCGAAGAGGAAATAAATCTAAGGCCCGAAGGCCTGCTCAAATACAAACGTTAGCTCTACAAAGCCACCGTGAGGAAAGGTTGGGCTTACTGAATCAGCTTTTACCCGATACAGTTTCTGCTCACCCCACGGATTAACCCACCAGAACGATTTGATGACGTGACTCAGTAGGAAATCGCGCACTTTCTTCATCGTCGCCACATCACCGTTACATGCCAGATTCCAGGTTTCGGCATCAGAGTTGATCCCGTTGCCCGCCACCTGCTTATAGCCATCCCCGAACTGCGCCTGAAGCGTGACCACAGTATTTGCTCCACTGGGTCCGATGCGGACACACCAGGTAAAAGTGTCGATTGCCATAGTGCTCCTTAGCGGCGATAGAGGATGCCGCCTGGCGATATTTCTTTCCTCAGGCGATCGGTAAGGGTTTGCTGGACAATACCTTCAAGCTGGCGGGCTGTGCTGGCGGTATTGGCGTTACTGATTTCACCTGCAGAACCATCCTGGGTGATGTTGACCGGGGCGTGAACAGTGATGGCTGTATTGCTATAACCTGTTGCATTATTCACGCCTGAAGATACAGCCCGCACACCCAGCGAACCATCAGCGGCGCGGGTCAGCGGCATGATCGCCTCAGGCCCCGCCTCGCCCATGACGCCAGCTCCTTTAGCAAAGGCGAAGAATGTCGGTGTATCGACAATGCTGTTGCTGAATGCACTGAGCGAAGGTGAGTCGTAAACTCCGCCTTTAGCGTTGAAAGTGAAGTTCGAACCGGCATTCTGAATAGCAGCGCCACTGCTGGCAGTTACCGCAGAAGAAGCGCCGAAACTGAACAGCGAACCGATAGAACTGGCCGCATTCGCCACCATCATATTGACCAGAACGTTCTGGATAATTTTCAGTACGCTGACGCCCCAGTCCTTCCAGCTGTCAACGTTGCCGTTGAGCATATCGGTGATCGTGGTGACCGCGCCCCCCATTGCCTGCCTCATACCGTCAGCGGCCATAGAGGAATAATCTGTCGCCTCATCTACCCAGTTAGCATAACCTTCGGACATGCCTGTCATCCAGTCGTCACGCTGCGCATCAGAAGCTGCGTAATATCCGTCCTGGTCGCGCAGGCGCTCCTCGAGATAGCGCTTATTAAGTGCCAGTCCCTGCTGATAGAAGGTCTCGTCGATTTCACCAGCCTGGCGCTGGCGGAGCAGATCTGTATTCTTCTGCTCGAACTCCTTGCGCAGATTGAACTGCTCCTGAAGTCTTTCACGGAACCTGGTACCCTGCCCGTAACCCAACAGTTGCGCTTCATTGGCTGCGCGGGCGCTGGCGTTGCTGTCGGCGAGGTTGGCTTCGTAATTTCGCAGTTGCTCACGTAATTTAACCTGGTCAATCAGCGCAGCATTTTGCAGCAGCGTCTTTTTCTGGGATTCTGTCAGAGAAGCAAGTTCCCCCTGACTGACCTGGTATTTAACCTTCGCCAGTTCAGTATTCTGACCTTGCAGGGCGATCTGCTCTTTCTGCTGTTTGATTAGCTTGTCATAGGTATCAGCTGTTTTTTCAGCCTCGGATTTCCCGCCCTTATGGCGGCTGGAGTCACGAATTGCTTGCAACTGCCTGGCAGACTCAACTTCCATGCTGACATACTTCTCACGCCAACCAGCCGGGAGATTAAGGTCAGATGCATCGAATTCCGCCTGCCTACGGGTTTTGTCCAATCCCTTAAGGCCGGACAACTCAAGCTGCCGCTGCGCCTTGTCTATGGCTTGCAGCTGCTTATTATCAAGCGCAGGAAGTACAGGTCCTGCATATTTTGGTGGGGACACTGCTGTAGACTGTCTGGAAACCTTGTTCAGCCGGTCATACATGTTAGTAAGAGAACTGACGGCACCAGCCATTTCTACTGTTTTATTTATAGCCTGATCAGTTATGTCGTTTATTAACTGTTGTGTTTGCTTTCTTTTATTGAGCATTTGCTCAAGTCGGCCTTCTTCAACCGCAAGTTCTGAAGCAAAGTCTGCAGCTTTCTCAACCGCATCGTTATACAGCCATGTTCCCTCTGAAGCAGAATTGGCTGCTAATTTTGCGTTATAAAGTTGATTGGATAATTCAGCAACTTTCTGCTTCTGCTGTTCAATCGCACTATTCTGAGCATCCAGTGAAATATTCGCCTGTCCAAGATTGGCGAATATCTGCGTCTGAGACATTAATTTCAGATTATCTCGTACCTGCTCGATTGTGTCCGCATATTGTATTGCAGATTCCCTGGCTTGTTCTTGGCGTTGATACATCGTGTACCACGCCCCAGCACCCAACATTAAAATTCCTGGCAAACCACCAACTAACGACAAAAGTCCCGTAGCGCCAGATTTGAACAAATTCATTACCGAAGTTGATCGGTTGAGTGCTTCTTGCGACGCTGATACTGCTTTGTTTGACTGAACGAGAGTAGCATTGGCGGCTATCATTGCGCGCCGTTTGGCAATAGAATTTTGTGTAGCTGTCGCTTCTGCATTAGTGTTTTTTGCAAGTTCCAGCTCGGATAGCGAGAGCTGATAAGCACGCTCGGCAGCAATTGCATCTGCAGCCGCCTTTCGTTGTGATTGGGTAGCAGATTCAGCCCTTGCAGATGCGAGCGCAATTTCGTTCTTTCTGGCATCTATTAATTGCGCCGTCTGGTTCCCAAGATCGCCAAACATCCCTCCAAGATAGCGAGCTCCACCTATTGCAGCCAAAGCTCCGGCAGCCGTAGCCACAGTGTCGATATTGTTAGAAACTGTATTCAATACAGCAACAAGAGTACTTGTCGCACCAGTGGCTTCATTAGCGCCACCTACCCATGCCATGAAAGCATTTTCGATTTTCGTCGTGGCAGCAGAAACGGTTTGCGGCATTGCTTCAAATTCACCACGCATGGTGCCAAGTTGACTTATCAGGGCCGGTACAACTTTATCTGCGGTTAGCATTCCCTGATCGGCCATTGCCTTCAGATCTTTACGAGCTACACCCATCCCAGCTGCCAGCGCACGGATAACTCGATCACCGTTTTCGTTAACAGAGTTGAATTCCTCGCCCCGCAGCACGCCCTGCGCTAATGCCTGACTAAACTGGGTGATAACAGAACTTGCTTCAGCCGTGCTGGCTCCGGATAACTTTAGTCCAGTAGAAATGGCCTCAGTTACATCCAGAACTTGCTGCGAACTGTATCCGTATTCACGCATTGATGCGGCGGAACGCGCAAAAAGACTCGCATTATCAGAGAAGGCGGTTCCGGTTCGTTGGCTAATATCCATCAGCGCCCGCTGAGATTCCGTGAAATCATCAGACGACCGGGAAGCCTGCTTTAGCCTGGCATTAACAGAGCTCCATTCATCGGCCAGCGATATAAGATGACCAGTCGCAAATGCTCCAGCAAATGCACCTGCCATTCCCAGTGCTGAGGCCTTCGCAGTGTTTATTTGACTAGTTACCTCAGCCAAGGCACGCTGAGTCTCACGCGAAGCTGCGGCCGCTTGGCGCCCTCCAGTCTGCATTACCCGGTAATAGTCATTACCCATTCTTGAAGCACGAGAAATTTCAGACTGGAATGACTGAGAGTTTGCAGATATTTTGATGATCAGTTCGCGCAACGTAGCCATATTTTCACCCATAAAAAAACCCGCTTGATAGCGGGTCTTGAGTTATAAACTGTCTTTCCTTTGGTGAGCGACTTGTATTAATAAATCTATTTGCGCATCTTGCTTTTTATTTATCTCTTTAAGGGCTTCAACTTGTTCATTTGCCCTCGTACTAAACCGTAATAAATAAAAAATCACAATTAAATTTATTAGCCAGCCGAATATTCCAAACACTACTACCAGTGGTTCCATAACGCCTCCTTTTCTTAAGGAAAGAGCGTATCGCCACATTGAAGACATGTGAAGCAATTATTGTGTCGCAGCTGTAAGTGCAGCCTCAAGCCCGGCGAACGGGTCCTTCGGTGCTGATTGCTCATCACCACCCCAGCGCAGGATCGCATCGTCCAGCGGTACTTTTGCCCCCTGCGAGCCGTAGATGGCAGAGGCAATCTGGGCGGCCTGAATGTCACCGCGAATATCGCCAACCGGACTTTGCCGGTCGAACTCAATCCACATCAGAAGCTCGCTTGCCGTCATATTCTGCCTAAGCTCTGAGAGCGTGCGCCCCATCCGGAGCGCAAGCGACATCAGAAACTTTACGCCAGGGGTTGCGACTTTTCCCGCGCTTCGTCCGTGTTGTTGATCAGGTCAAGAGCCTGTTTGAGTAGGCGCGAGTGAATCGGACCGTAAATTTCGCGCACCTGCTCTTCTTCATCGGCGCTGAATACCGGTTGCTTATCGGTGTCGCACAGGACGTCAATGAAGAGAACCACGTCAGCGCAAAGGTTACGGTGTGCCTTTTCAGATACAGACACATTTTCATCGTCAGCACCGACTTTCACTACTTCCTGCCAGCGCAGCCACGCTTCGCCAGACGGCTCACGAAGAACCACTTTGACGCCTTCCCACTCGGGAACGGCTACCGTCTTATGACGAAAGCCCGACATTTTTGCCATGGCTAATTTTTTCAGATTTTGCGACATCTGCTATGCATGCCGGGCTAACCCGGCATCTCCATTAATTGACGGTAAGGGTACTGGTTGCCGATGTAATTGTCTTAACCGGGACGGATGAATCAGTAACAACGCAGGCGTAATCTCCCGCATCACCCGAAACGGCGCTGGGTTTACTGAATGTGTCAGATTTTTGTCCACTGATCGTGGCACCTCCTTTCTTCCAGGCATAGCTGTAGGGAGGTTTACCGCCAGCGGCAGCAACCGCCATACTGATAGCGGCCCCAACCGCTACAGATTGTGCGGCGGGCAAATCAGTGGTCAGTTTAAGGGCCGGGTCTATAGGTACTGGTTTACCCTTCAGGCGCAGGGAGAATGTTGCCGCTACCACGCCGTTAGTACCGGAAGACCATGTGTGCTGACGAACCTCTGCCAGGAACTTAAAGCCGTTGCCAGACGGGAAGATGATCTGGAAACCATAAGCCGTGTCGCTGTCATAAGCATCACGCAACGCATCCTGCGCAGCGTTACGGTAAAAATTACCTGACAGTGAAATTTCAGAAGGGGAAGAGAGACCATTAACGTTCTCCTGCTCAGTGGAGCAGAGCGTGGTGACGTCAATATCCTGTTTTTGACCGCCGGTGAACTGCACTTCTTTAAGAGTGCAACTCAGATCGAGATAGACAGCGGCTTCCATTGCGTCTCTGGTCGTTGGCAGTGACGAAATAAGGATTTTCGTCAGCTGAGATTTTTCGTAATTCGAGGACATATTGATCTCCGGATATAAAAAAGCCGCCCGGAGGCGGCAGGGTTAATGTGACGAAAATTTATTGCCAGATCTGAACTTCAAGCGTGGCCCGGTAAAGTCCGGTGTCAGGCTCGTAGCCGTTAATCTCGTTCAGCCCGACAGGATGCAGATCGGCCAGAGCAGCTTTAGCCTGATCACGCAGCTCCCGGGCGTCATCAATGGACGAAGCCCATGCATCAACCTGAACCGTGCTTGCTGTTTCTGCCGGGCCGCAGAAAACATCCTCGCTGACTGAACCCGGGAGCAGATAAATCACCCACGGCGCCGTAGTACCCTGCGGCGCAACGTACGGAAAAACGTTTCCGCCTGCCAGCGCACTGAGCCGCTGATAGATGTCAGCCTCTGTCATTTCGCCAGCACCTCGTCAATGGCCTGATTCATGCGGGCCAGCGCTGCCTGCGTAGCCTCTTCCTGGCGGGTATCGAATGCCGGGCGAACGAAGGGGTGCGCAGGCATATTCGATGTACCGAGCTCAACGAAGCGCCAGTAAAAAGCGTTGCGCGGATTGCTGGCCTTCATTTTGTTGTCGCTGTTGCCGGTGTCCGGGTTAATGCCCCGGATATGCACGCCAGAAGCGATTTCGCCGCGGCGACGTCCTTTCTGGGTCAGCACCACCACGTTTTTTTTCATTTTGCCGGTTTTGACTGGCGCGAGATTCTCTACTTCTTCTTTCAGAACCTGAGCGCCCGCCCGGGTGGCATCACGCAAAACCTTGTTATTTTCTGCCCGGCTGAGCGTTTCCAGATCCTTAGCGATGTCGGCCAGGCCGGAGAAATCAAGACTTGTTGAGATCACTGCTTCACCCCCTTCTCACAAAGCAACTCCAGGCGGGTCCCGTTTTCGGCAGAAATAGCCGACTGAATGTCGTATATCTCGCCGTTACCGGTTGGTGGCAGATGAACGGCGCGCCAGCCTGTGGATATCGGAATGCCGGGATAGCGACGCATCCAGATCCGGGTTGTGGTGCTGCTTACCTCAGCCCCACCCTCTATCCTCTCTCGGCCGGACACGTCCGCGACCTCAGCACGCACTGAAGCCACATCCACCCAGCCAGTGGCTGGCTGCCCGGAAGGCAGGCGCCCAGACGCTGGCTTTTGTAACGTAACCCGGTGTCGCAGTCGCCCCGCTCTCATACGCCATATATCCGGTAGGGTTGAAGAAGCGCTTCTGTTGAGAACGCAAGCGCAGAAGTTACGTTACCTACGTTTACAGCTTCACGGTTTGCGTACCAGTGACCGATAAGCAGAAGCATAGCCATTTCGATGTCTTCGCCATAAAGCAACCGATCAGGGTCAACGAGATAGTCAGGATCATCGGCAGTGTCATAAAGCCGACGGCGGGTCCATGTTTCGACGTACCGCGCCGCAGCTTTAATACTGGTGTCGATCCAGATATCGTCTTCCGTGAAATCCTGCTCAATGTTGCAGTGGCGCTTAACCTGCTCTTTGGTCAGCATGCCCACTCCTTATTTGGTCTTGCCATTCCCTTTCGGCTTTTGGTCTTTATCAGGATCCGGCTTTTTCTCGCCAGGCTCCTGAGCGTAACCGCTTGCCAGAAGGTCGCGGCCGTGTTGCTCCAGCGTTTCGAACTCGGTGCCTTCGGTAAGCACACTGCCTTCAAAGTAGATGGGCTTGATAGCGATCAGCTTCATGGCTGTCTCCTTTAAGGAAAAAGAAAAGCGGCCCTCAGGCCGCCGTTAAGGTTTACGCGCCGCCACCAGCAGCAGGTGCGGTAAAGGAGCCGTAGATAAACGCTTCCGGACGTTTCACCGCCAGCGCCAGACGCTCTTCGCAACGAATCGAGATCATGTTCTTCTCGAAGTCGTCGGCGTTCTCGGTGGAGATAACCACGTTGGCATCTTCACGATCGAACAGTTGCGCCGCGGCGTTAAACGCACCAGTCAGGAACTTGCCCTGGAATGCTGCGGCCTCAGTGGCCACAACCGGCAGGCCCCAGAGAGTAGGGCCGGTCAGCGCCGCCGGGTTCGCCAGAATGTAGCGACCCAGCGTGTCTTTGGTGAGCTCAATCTTCGCCCAGTCGATGAAGTGCAGGACGTGGCCGGAAGCCGGGAAGCGCGCCAGCTGCGCCTGCAGCATTGCGAGGCGAAGATCATCGATGCCGTTCTGCTGCTCAACGGTAAAGGCAGCGTCATAAGCAGATGCCTGAGGGACGATGCCTTTCAGGTGCGCGCCGGTACCATCGCCGAAGAGAATTTCCTGCTCTTCGACATATTTCAGGCCGTAACGCATCTCGGCGTCGATAGTGGACTGCAGTTGCGCGAAGTCATCCAGGATCTGTTTGGACGCTTTGAACATATGCGCGATGGTGGTCACCGGCGTAATCTGCGTGGCGAACTGGATATCGCTGTACGGTTTGGCGGTGCCTTCAGGAACAACCTTCGCCGCATTGGTAAAGCCAGTCTGCTGCACCCAGAAGATGGCTGGCGCAGAGGTGCGGCCCGGGGCAATCAGATCCCGGATGAAGAGACGCTGCTTCGGCGCGGTATCAATACCCGGCAGGCGCTGCGGCTCAACCACACCAGTTGCCACGTCAGTGGAGATCAGCGCAGCATTCACCGGAACGCTGACGCGCTTCCCGCCTTCAACGCTTGCCGCGAACGCTTTCAGCGCTTCACTGCTGATAACGGTCTGGCCAACGGTCTCGATCACCTTTGCAGCATTCGCCAGCGGCATCTGAGCAACCTGCTGCTCAAGTTCGCCGAGCGCCGCCTTAAGCGTTTTCTCAGCATCTTTCAGGGCATTAAATTCCACTGCCATTTTGTCGACAGTATCTTTGGTTGCCGCTGACAGCTCGCCATTTTTCTTAGCTTCTTTCAGAGCTTCTTCTGCCTTGGCATTGAATTTGCCGGTCGCCTCTTCAATGCTGGCGCTGACTTTTTTCAGAATCTCATTTACATCAGACATAACATCTCCGTTTTACTGGGCAGCCGCTTTCAGGCCGCTGAGCGCGGCTTCCAGTCGGTCAATAGTTTCGTTTTCGATGGTGGCAGCGCTCGGCGTACCTTCAGGGGTGGCAGCAGCGCCTGGCTTGCTGCCGGATAAGGCTTTAAGGAGTTTTCGCCGCTCCGATCGCGGCGTACTGGTTTTGGCCAGCAGGGCATCAATTTTGCGCAGCGCCGCTGCCGGGCTGTCGTCGTCGTCAGCAATTTCATCAGCTGAGAGGAGGCTGTCAGCAAAGCCCTTTTCCACCGCTTCGCTGCCGCCGATATAGGTTTCGCTGTCCATCATTGCATCGACGGTGTCGGCATCAAGACCGCTGCGCGCCTGGTAGATATCGCTCATTGCTTTATCAAACGGCTCCATATCCGCGGCGATCTGCGCCAGGTCGTGACGGTTACCCATGGCATAGACCCAGCAGTTATGGATCATCAGGAAAGCGCCTCGTCCGATCTGCACGTCATCACCGGCCATCGCGATAATCGATGCTGCCGATGCCGCCAGGCCAAGCACCTTCACAGTGACTTTGCCGTCGTACTCACGCAGCAGGTTGTATATGGCCAGGCCTTCGAACATGTCGCCGCCCGGGCTGTTGATGTTAACCGTCACGTCAGCACCGCCGAGCGAGCGCAGCGCACCCGCAATGCGGCTGGCCGTCACTCCCTCTCCCCAGTAGTCCGCGCCGATCACGTCGAAGATAGAAATGCTGTTGTCACCGTCCCGGGCGGCGCGGATACCACCGTTCCAGCGCTCCATTGCCGCAGCCGGCAGATCAGGTTTTTCGCGCGCAAAAGGTCGCCCCTCCGGCGCAGCCGGAAGGCTTTTAATCGTCATGGATGCTCCTAAGCCGCTTTTTTCAGCGGTGACTGTTCGAAGGGAATATCGGGGAATACGTGGTTATGGACCTGTCGCAGCGCAAAAGCCTGTGCTGCCGGGCTGTTTTTCTTCAGGTCTTCAAGCGGCGTCAGGTTGAGCTGTACCGTATAAAGATCGCCGCCCTCAATCGGTGGCATGTTCTCCAGGCGGCGCACGTCGTTGCGGGACATCCAGCCGTTCTGCAGCGCACTGGTGTAGTACGCCGCCCGGCCAGCACTGTCGGCGCGCAGCAGGCCTTCTACCGAGAACTCGGCAAAGAGGTCCTCTTCACCATTCAGCAGGCAGCGGGAAATCTCCTGCTCAATATTCACCAGCAGCGGGCGCAGCGTGTGGGTCAGGAACTGGAGATTCATCCCCTCCAGGCTCGATGCCCAGCTGCTTTGCTTTGATGTATGCCCGACCATAAACGGCGGCACGCGGAACCATCTGCAGATTTCCTCGATGCTGAACGACCGCGACTCAAGCATCTGCGCGGCTTCCGGGTTCATGGTGACGTTCTGATATTTCAGCCCGCCCTCAAGAACCATAATTTTTCCGGCGTTCTTAGAGCCGGTAAAGGCCTGCATATAGCCCCGAAGTCGCTCTCTTTGATCCTTATCAAGCGCCGCGTCAGCTGAAAGAAACCCCGAGCTTTGCAGGCCATTTTCGAAAATCTTTGCAGCGGACTCTTCGACGGCCATCGCCGCGCCGATCACGTCACGACCCGTCATCATTGGCATCATGCCGCAGACACCATCAAGGCCAAATCCCCGGATGTGCATCAGGTTCTTTTCGGAGATAACGCGTTTCTTGCCGTCCTCGGTGTAGGTGTATTCCAGCCTTCCGGTATCCAGCCGCTTCACCACCATGTTCTGGGGCAGCAGTGGCACCAGCGACACCAGCTTATTGCCGATAAACAGCTTCTCGACAAAGGCATTACCGCGCAGGCAGATGCTGGCCACCACCATCAGCATAAAGCGCGACGGCGTCATTTCCAGATTTGGGCGGCGACAAAGCACCTGGTAAACCGGATGGTTCTGCGCCAGCTTGCGCGATCCATCAGCCTGTCGGGTGTAAATCTTAACCGGTAGCGTGGATACAGATTCGCTCAGAAGCCGGACACAAGCCCAAACAGCAGAAAGCTGGATAGCCCGATCTGCAGTCACCACCTTGCCGCTACTGCTCGTGCCATACCACTCCTGCCAGAACGTTCCGGTAGTCAGGCTGATGGGCACGCCCAGCCAGTTGAGCAAGGCGCTTTTTACCTTGCCCGGCTGCTTACTTTTCTTCATCAGAAACCTACCATGATTGGATTTTCAAAGAAGCCGCTCAGATCCTGAGCATCATTACCACCATTGACCAGCATCCGGCTTTTAGCCGTAAACAGTGCAACCGGTCCGTCAATTTTGTTTTCAGGGGTGGACTTGTTCGGGAAGATGTTGTCGTTTTTGTCAGGCTTAACCGTGACGTTTGACATCATCCACCGCATAACGGGGTTGTCGTCATGGTGGAACTTGTTGCCGTAAATCTCCGCCTGCACTGATTTCATGGACTCAGAAAGATTTTTGACCGTCTGTGCGACTTCCACCAGCGGCAAGCCTTCCTCCGCAAGTGACAGGCTGAATTGAACGGCGCTCCAGGGATCGAAAGCAATTTCCTTGATGTTCTCGCCCTTCACCCACTCCACAATATCGGCTTTAATCATGCCGTGATCGATAACGTCCCCGTCAGTCAGCTCAAGATATCCGGCATCGGCCCACTTCCTGTAAAGTTCTGCAATATGGGCTGGCGCTGTTTCCAGTCGCCCTTCCGGGATCCAGAAGCGTGGCTGCATGTGAGTTTCACCTGCCGGATCGCGCCAGGCTTTCACCGCCGCACAAATATCGATTTTGTTGGCGAGGTCGACCCCCACCCATAGTGGCCACGCCTTACGCTCAGCTTCCGAAGCAATACCCGGCATTTTTGCCCAGCGGTCCATGTCCATCCAGGCGCTCTCAGCTGTTACCCAGATGTTCAGGTGCTTGGTAAAGAAGTTCGGCCGCGCCGCGACCTGCTCCTTTGCCTTTTTGGCAAGGCGGCGCATATCGTCCCAGCGCTTACAGATACCGAGGCCTGGGTTAGCTTTCGGCCAGTTGGCCTCGTCAAAGGGATCGTCGCCTTCGTCGAGGGTATAAATCAGGGCAAAGTAGGTGTCATCCTCCACCACGCCGCGCAGCACCTTGATGGCGTAATCCCGCTGCTCGTAACAGATGCCCTCTTTATTGGTACCCGCCGTCGTTATTGCGAAAAGCAGGGACTGAAGGCGCGCACCGGTAGCTGTTTCCAGGACGTCCCAGACGTCACGGGTACGGTGAGCGTGCAGCTCGTCGACAATGCCGCAATGTATATTCAGGCCGTCGAGGTTATTCGCATCGCTGGAGAGCGGTTCAAACTTAGAGGCCGAACGCTCTTGGTGAATGTTGAGCTTAACGTGACCAAAAAGACGCCCCAGCGTGCGGGGGGCTTTCTTGATCATGTTCTTGGCATCATCAAAAACAATCCGCGCCTGGTCGCGGGTCGTGGCGGCTGAATAAACTTCAGCGCCTCCCTCGCCGTCGGCACCGGTCATGTACAACCCAATGCCAGACGAAAGTCTAGATTTGGCGTTTTTACGCGCCACCTCGTCATAAGCCGTGCGGAAGCGGCGCACCATAACAGCTGCACCATCCTCCATAACCACTTCACCCGTCATCTCATCAACTAAATGTATGACGAAGCCAAACAGGTTTATAAGTATGAAAACGTGCCAGGGCATCAGCTTAATGGGCTTTCCAGCCAGCGCACCTTTGACGTGAGGTACAAAATCATAAAAATCGAGAATGTGCTGGGCGCGACCTTCGTTGAAGTACACGCCCCGCTTCGGTCCGTGCTCTAAATCATTGAAGAATCGCTGGCACGCCAGGCGTACCAGTTCGCCAGCAACAATCTCGCCAGACAGTACGCGCTCGGCGTACTGAATACCTTCCGAAACCGTTGCCATTCATCATTTGCGCTTTTTAAGAAATTCATCCAGTGGATCGGCCTCGGCCGGGCCTTTAACGCCAACCTTGGATCGGCTGGCGGGGGTCATGCCAAATTCACCGAGCATCGCCCGAATACGCTTCCAGGCATCGGACTTCATGACGGCTGCCGGGTGAGCCTTAACAATATCTTCGCCAGTAGCAGATACTGTTTTATAGGTGTAACCCTCTTCAGCCAGAACATCGCAATGCTGTCGGTATTCGGTGTAGGCCTCGATCAGCAGCTCAAGTGCTTTACCGTCCAAGGTGGTCATCACCCCGACAGCATTAAGCTCCTCGCCAATTCGCTTAAACCAATACTTCCCCATCTTGTCGAAATGCTTCGGAACTGGGGGTACCCCAGAAGCGGGTTTTGGCTCTTCTTTGTTGACAGCTCTTTTGGATGGGTTCCCCTTCACCAAAGCCAGATGTGTCGGGGTTTTCGGTGGTCCTGGCATAATCGAAAACTCCTATTAATCGATGGTGGGGATCCCCATAAAAAAGTTTTCTAACCTGCGGCGGTGTGAAAAAAGGTTAGGCGGCGGTCCTTAGCAGGCAGGGGCCTGAACTTTTGACCCGCCCTCCCCCGGTAGTGATAATCAATATCATTCACATCAAAATGATTAAGTTTGAAATCATTTCGCATTACATCAGTCAAGATGGAAGTCATCACTGAGGTTGCGGCGCCGCGCGCTACTGGCATTGTGCGGGCAGGCGCTGGAGTTATGGCCCGACTGACCGCAGTAGCCGCAGCGCAGGTTCGCACGGCGGGCTGAGCCACCCCATGTCTTTGGGCAATTCGCTACGGTGTGCAGCGTCGATCCGCAGTAGGTGCAACGCGTATAGCTCATCGGGTTCTCTCCGTCGCGGTCTTGCGTTTATGGCATGGCCAGCACAGCGATTCGAGATTGCTGTCTTCGTCTGTGCCGCCGTGAGCTTTCGGGATGATATGGTCGACGGTTTCAGCCGGACGAGGTCTGTCGTTGCGCAGGCACTGCTGGCAGATGTGTCGATCACGCTTAAGGATGCGGGCACGGATGATGTCCCACTTACTGCCGTAGCCACGCTGGTGGCGGCTCAGGCCGCGCTGATGCTGCTGCCACCCTTCGTTACGGTGGGTTTCGCAGTAGCCGGAACGGTCAGTGGTGGTGCCGGAGCACCCGCGCTTACGACAGGCGCGAGGGATAGCTGCAGGCATATTGTTGGCTCCAATAAAAAAGCCCCGCGTGAGCGAGGCTGTGGTTTATTCCCTATAGGGTATATTTTCGATTTATCCCCTGTAGCCATTACGATGGGTCTGCCCATGGTGATAGCAATAGAGAACCACCAGCCCAGTGGCTCACTGTTTTTTTGATGTGGCTGAACACTCCAACCTGGCAGCTTCGCTTATGGGAAACTTCCCATACCCACTTAATGTCACGCTGCTAAATTCAAGGTGTAACGAATATGCATTTGCATGCCCTCAAAAGAATTTGGATTCCCTTCCTTTGAGGGCTTCTTTTCCCATTATCAAGCACATCCGCAGATGAGCTTTGGAATGGCTAACAGTCAGCGTCAGGCCGGGCAACAGCACGACAAGCCCACATACAGGCTTCCTGCATTTTAGTGCGGGCAATAGACAGGCTGCGTATAGCGTCATCAATCTCACGTGCCTGCTCAGTGTTCAGCATTGCTGGCCCATGACGGACAGCCAGCAGCTCTCCGCGTTCGGTATCGAGCAGGCTGCAGAAATGGCGGCTTACTCCTTTCAGGCGGTTCATACGCTCAATGTCGCCAGGTGTTAACGTGCGGTACCCCTTTACGGTGCTTCCATCCTGCGGTTTTGCTTCGCTCATATCTTCCTCGTTAGTTAAGGCACTGCTCGCGCACATACGCCTGCAGACCGCTCAGTTGCTTGTTGACGGTTTCGATTCGCTCCCTGAGGGTGAAATAATCCCGTTCAGCGGAGTCAGTAAGTCGGGGGCCGGTGCCATCATCCATGCCGGAGGATGTGGTCGTTCCGTTCGTGGTGCATCTGGCGTTGAGCTGCAGCCGACGCTTGCCAGAAGCAACATCGCGCTCAAGCTGATCGATAGTGGCTTTTGCATCCCGCAGTTCTCCAGTGTATTTGGCATCGAGCGCAGCAACATCACTCTGGCGCACCTGCATATCGGTGATGGTGGAGTTCGCCAGTTTCAGGTTTTGTTCGGCGTTGTCAGCACGCTTCTTCTCATTGCCTACCTGGCCAATCAGAAAATAAATAACAAAGAAGGATAAAAGCAGTTCCACGCCGATTATCAGCCAGGCTTTAGAGGTCATGTTTACTCTCCGCCAGGCACATCGATCGCTCCATCTCTCTTCGGTTCTGGAGGCCTTTCCACTTCATGCCACCAGCGTAAACCCAGCGCCGCATCTCTTCGCACGCTCCGTCGTGATCGCCTTTGTTCAGCTTGCGCAGCAGCGTGGACTTAGAGAACGCATCAGACCCAACGTTAAAAACAAAGCTGTAAAGTGCAGCACGCTGATATTCGCCCAGCGGTACTTTGACCAGGTTATCTACCGTTCGCTTGGCTGGCTGGAGGTCTTCCCACAGCAGCTGGTCACATTCGCGATCGGTATACTTCTTCCCTCTTACGATATCCCGGCCCGTATGGCCATCGCAGACAGTCCACACCCCGGCGACGTCTTTATAGGCTTCATACTTCCGCCCTTCGACACCATCCTGCCCACCGAGAAACAGCGAGGCGATCAGCATTGCACCGCCACCAGCAGCGGCGATGAGTTTGTTACGCAGGCTACTGGTCATTGGCATTTAATCATCTCCGACTTTGACTGCTGGGCCATACTTCTCAAGCGCCTTTACCTGTGCATTGGCGACCTTGCGTTTGAAGTACCAGTTAATGAGCCCTGTAACGATGATCCCGGCAATACCAGCCAGTACGCCGATGGCGCTCCATTCGTCAGGGCTCAGTTTTGTGAGGACGCCGTTCAGGATGGTTCCTCCTGAGGTGCCGAGGGCGACTCCGGTGACAAGTTTGCTCATACGGGACATTTCTCTCACCTCGCTGGTTCGCGGGTGTAGTGTGGATAGGGATCAGGCTCTCCGGACGAATTAACGACAAGACGATTGATGGGGGGTTCCGGGAACCTGAAATAAAAAAAGGCCCGCTTTTACGCAGGCCTAAATGAGTTGGAAATTTAAGTAGGTAGGCGTGATACGTCGCCATCATCCAAATAGTAGCTGTGTCGAGCAGCGATACTGGCCGGTCAGGATGTCCGGTTAATGGTTATGGCTTGGTTCACGATTAAATAATAGCACTACTAACGAAGCGCATATAAAAAAGCCTGCTTTACTAGCAGGCGATATTTAACTCAGAAATGGAGAATAAGACAGGTGCCGGGTGCCTCCCGGTGACTCGTTACCAGTTATACGAGCCGCAAGCATATCTGCACTTAGCAGTTAACTGGATTGCCCCGCCGCATAGGGGGATTCACCTGACTCATAACCATAGCAAAAATTTGTCAGAATTCTAAGTGTCGATGCTCAAACAGAAAACTGGGAGAAAGCTCCATTAAGCCATCGAGCGGCACGCTTCTGCACAACGAAGGCAGGCTTCAGAGCATTTCTGACAATGTTCTGCTTCGTGCTTCCCACATTCTTCACCGCATTTCTGACAGACTTCTGCGCAGACCCGGCATAGCGATCTGGCAAATTCACTATCAAAGGTCATAAATTGCGCTGCGAGCCGACAAATATTCGCGCATTGCATATCGAGTCTTATGCACTCACGCATCATATCCACTTGTTCTTCTTTCAGACATGAAGCAGCACAATAATCACAGGCAGCCGCGCATTTGTAGCAGGCTTCGATGCATTCAGCATGGTTAACTGGCATAGTTCGCTCCTTTCAGTCGTAAGCAGAAAACTAAGTATGGTTACAGGAGTGCGATGATGCCAGTTAATAGGAGCGTTATTCCAAATTCGCCTAAATTGTAATTACAGGGAACGCATTCGAATAACGACCACCTTCATCAAACCCGGAACGACCGACGAGATCATGATGGTGTAAGAGGACCTTCCAGAACTTCTGCTTCGCCGTCATCACAAATGGGATCACCCTGCGTCAGGTGCCAAATACCGATTACGGTCTTACCCGTTTCAAGATCTTCCGTTTCTCCATGGGTATAGTAGGCAACCTGAACTCTGCCATTGTGCTGTATCCAGTAAAATCCCTCTATCATGCCATTCCCTCCCTCACTGTGAGGAGAGTCTAGCCATTGTGGTTACGGGCTGGTGTGAGAAATACTTAATTAAGAATGAAGCGATGCAATGGTCCGCCATCGAGGATTCGAACCCCGAACCACAGAGGTAGAAGCTCCGTGCTCTCTCCGGTTGAGCTAATGGCGGAAAAAAAAGACCAGCAGTGAATGCTGGTCGTAAATGCCGTTGTATACACATTGGGCGTTTGCCCGCGTCACTCTAATTATGTTTCAAGATCATTATAGCACTCTCCCAAGCGACGGGATGGGGAATGCAGGCAATAAAAAACCCCGCCAAAGCGAGGTTTCAGAATTTGTTTGATAAAGGCTTTTCGTCGCTGCCATCGTGGCGCAGCTCTGCCAAGCATGAATGGATTATTCATTTTTCTGGCCCGTTTTCAACTCCTTCTTAAAAATATTTAACATACATCTCACTTTTGCTCGGCTTCTATCTGTCGGCGAACAGCCAGAAATACCTTCGCCTGGAAGATTTCAAGGCACCAGCGCACCCGCTTACGCGCTTCTCCGTCAGTAAGCCAGGGGGCCACGTGCTGCAATTCCCGGGTGATGTCGGATATCTTCTTGCGGGTGGTGTAAAACTGCAGGCCGACCACATAAACCGGATCGCGCTGGTCAAAGGTTTTCAGCATGATCTGTTCGATAAAGTCGGCATCATCATGGCGCTCGCTCTCTTCTATCAATTCAGACAGGGTTACCGGCCACAGAATGGACCGGGCGCGCAATGCTGCCTGTACGCCACGGAACCCCTCTTCCCTTGCCTGCCCCAGCGCCTCAGTAATGCGCGTAAGCTGAGTGTCTGACCACTCTGATTGCTTTACCTCAGACCAGAACTGGCTGCAGTTCTCCAGGCGGTATTGCGCGCGGGTTTTACCGCCTACGCATTCCCCCCAGACCGTCAGCAAGGATTTGATCCAGGCAGACTGAACACTTTTAAGAGGCGTGAACTTCCCGAGGTAACTTTTCCTCGGTGCTGCAGCTGCTTTACCCAGACCTTCGATATGAATGCGGCGTTGACGTGGTGTCATCCTGTACTGCTCCTTAAGCCAGAACGCCGAGCGCAAAGGCCCGGTCCAGCACTCTGATTATCATTTCCGGCTGAGTACCGTGCTTACGCTCGAATTTCACCGGATCGTTATGTAGTTCGGTATGGTGCTGGCGGCACAGGGGGATCACGAGACTGTCGTGCGCCTTCGTTCCCATGCCTCCCTGGCCCCAGCCGATGAGATGGTGTGGATCATCTGACGGTCTGCCGCAGCACTCACAGGGCTGTGTCTTAACCCATGCAAGGTATTTGGGTTTATCCCAACGGGTCCGCTTTGGCCGCTTCATCAGGGTCTGCGGTGATTCTGGATCCACAAGCACGCCCACAACTGGCTTAATGGCTGGTGGAGCGCCTGCAGGTGTTGCAGGTGCTGCAGGTAGCGCGCGGGCCTTGTCGGCGATGATGCTGGTGGCCGGTACCGACGGTACGATCTCGCTCTCGCGGTACGTTTGTTTCTCCGCCGGCAGGCGCAATGCATCTCGGGCAACGGATTCAGGCAGCGCGTCGGTGACACCGGCACGAACAGCCCACCAGCACAATTCAGCCAGTGATAGTTCACGGGCTTTGTCGAGCGCCAGCGCTACTCGGGCGATGTCCAGCACCCAGTCGATGACGTTCTGACGCGCCAGTTCCGCCAGACGTTCGGTGTACTGCTCGCGCAGCCGGTTGTCGCAGTGGCCACAGAGAAGGATCGCGCCGGGCTCGTGCCGCATGGTGGTCAGTTCGTGATAGTGGTAATTGCTGTGCTGGTACTGGCAGGTGCCGCCGCCGTGGCGCAGCAACCAGTATTCCAGGCCAGCCAGCCCACCAGCAGCGGTGATCACCTTTTCGTGGAGGAAGAACGGACGCAGCGCCGGGTTGGCCGCCAGCGGCTGGCGAAGGTCTGGCACTCGCCCGGTCTCAAAGCTGGCCATGCTGGCAGGCTGGCTCTCCACCAGCACGCGCCCTGAGATGAACATGGGCATCAGCTCGCTGCCCGGCTTCAGCAGCACAACGCCCAGCTCCCGGGCAATAACCGGTTTCAGCAAGGCGCGCATCAGTCGATCACCCCGATGATGATCTGCCCTAACTCACCCCAGCGCTTCGTCACGCGGGAATCCCAGATATGGGCGTCATCCGCATAGATGGCATCCATCAGGGCCTTCTCCAGGTTATCTTTGTCGGGTTTCTGCTGGTGCGGTTTCCCTGCCATCTCCTGGCGCTTCTTCTTGCTCCAGCTCGGGGGCATCGGGAGGATGAACGTAATGTGCGCGCCTGCTTCCGGCAGTTCGACGCCCAGCAGCCGAACGTGATCGCAGAATGCACGGTACCGGAGAACCTCCGGGCGCTTTTTCCACTTATCCGCCCTGGTCATTCTGGGTTTGCCCATCGGGGTGATGTTGTAGGTCTTCACGATTCCCTCCAGAGCTTTTGCTGGAAGGTCTTATCCTGACGCGGGGCTCTGTTTGCCTCGGGCAGATAAGCGGTGAGCGTCCAGTGGATGAGATCGAAATCAAGGCTGCGCACAGTCCGCACGTCATTAGCGCGATAGCGGGCCTCGAGCTCGTCCACTTCTTTCGTCGTGAGCTGGGTGTGAATGAAGCTAGTTTTCTTCATGCCGTCACCAGTAAGTGCGCAGGCAAAAAGAAATCGCTGATTCCGAAAGGAACCAGTTTAAGTGCTTGTTTGGAAGGTTTTTGCGCCATGGTATCTCTCCAGTGGCGCAGCAGGTATAGGTTGTTCAGGCCTATGACGGGAGTTTAACAGAATTAAGCGAAACACGGTAACCTGCCCGCTCCAGCATCTGCGTAAAGAGAGTTGGCGACCCTACAATCTCATCATCCAGAAGCGGCGTAAACGACACCACATCACCTCGCCTGTACATCAGCGCACGGTCACATTCAGGAAATGAGTGCAGTCGTGCAACGATAACCCCATCGTGACATCTGATGACTGCATAACCCTTTTTTGGAAATTCTTCTTTTTGTTTCACCAAACCTCCCCTTCCACCCAGGAAACTAATTACATGCTGAATTAATAAAACCAGTCGTCAGCGCTTTCCCAGGTCTGCTGGAGGATCTCTTCTACCTTCTTCTTCGCGTCCTTTTCACCGCCCAGAACACTTAACCGGTCTGAGCCTGCTCGTCGTATAACCAGGATGCAATCGCCTACCTGATCCTGCAGTCGTGTTAACAGTTCTTTTTCCAGAGCCGGGACAGCGCCCTTAGGAAGTTCTTTAGTTCTATCAATGCTTAACTCAACTCTCATAATAGCCTCCGTTGCATTTACTGTATGGATATACAGTAAACCTATACACCGTTTTGATCAATGCTTTAGGCACACAAAATGCCTATAAGAACTATGAAAAATGAGAGCATAACCCCCGCCTGCCGCACGGTGTGCAAAGCGCTAGTTTCAGTATGTAAAGTTCAATACGCGCCAACAGAGTCCCGCTTACAGGGGAAGTTAATGATTAACTTCCGTTTTGTGCCAGGAGCGGACGTTGCTTCACCATGTACCAATCAACGTGACGTAAGCCAGCTAGTTGGTTATGGGAGTGAATTGTCCAAAGTTGTAGCCCCCTACCAGTGCCATCGGAGATTTATGAGTGTAACCTCCCCAAGTTACAGTTGCCTCACACAGTAAATTATTGTTTTTCATTAGATTAAATTTGTAATCTCAGTTTTTACAAGAGAATGTTGACAGAGCAAGCGCATATAACTGATATTGTGACTAGGCATACTATTTGGTGAGTACTGATATGGGTAGTGTAGGCTAATAATTGACGATACAAGATCTATGATTAATTATTTTACATTTTTTATAATGTGGCCTTACAAATATTTAATTTTAAATTTAAAGTAAATCATAAATCGTATGGTAATTAACCATTTTAATTAAGGAGTATTACAATGGACCCAATTGCTGCCGAAATTTTAAAAATAGGTGTAAGTGAAACTGCCAAGGTTATATTTAATAAAGTTTTATCTAAGAATTGGCTTGGTGAATTTAAAAAAGGTAGAGGTATCGTTGAACAACTAACTTCTATAGATGTACATAGCGACTACGTCGTGAAGCATATTTCTAGAGCTATGAAAATGCGAACCATTCATAGCTCCGAGAATGATGTTATGCTAAATGATATATATCACCCTTTAATTATTTCTCATGATGGGAAGGAATATAGGGTGGGGGATAATTTTTTATTGTCAGATAATAATATCACTAATATTATTGGGTTTGCAGGGCAAGGGAAAAGCACAATCCTTAGAAAAATTCTATTAGAATCTATTAAAGTAGGAGATAAAATCCCATTCTTTATGGAGTTGAGGAAAATAGAAAAAAATGGCATTACTGGTTCACTTTTAAAAATTCTAGACGAACTAGGTATAAACACCAATGAAGAAAGTTTGGTAGAATTACTGAAAAGCAATAGTGTTGTATTGCTATTGGATGGATTTGATGAAATCTCTTCAAGCATGAGAGAGAAAATGCTTGAGGAAATAATTTTTCTCAACAGAAATTATAATCTGCAAATTATCACAACAAGTAGGGATGGAACGGAAGTATGCACGGAGTCAGGCATAATTAATTTTAAAGTAAAGAGAATAAAAAGATCGGATATTATATCAATACTAAAGAAGTTGAGCTCTTCTAGAGAGGTTGAGCAAGAGACACTTACACAAATATTTTCAATGCTAAAGGGAAATATTAATTTAGTAGAAACGATGAATTCACCATTGTTGGTGACATTGTTTTATATCTGCTACCCGCATTTAGATTCAATCCCAAACAGTGCTATCGAGTTCTACTCTAAACTTTTTACAACTCTATATTTTAGGCATGACAAAATAAAAAATTATAAACGTGAAAGAAAAAGTAATATAACCCCTTCAGAGGCGTTTGATTCTTTTTGTGCTCTCTGTTTTAAATCCTTATATGACAATCGTCAAGATTTTACACACCACTCGATATTGGATTATACAAAACAATCTCTTAGTCTTTGTGGCATAGAGGATTGCGAGCCTGAGGATATGGCTTATGACTTCATCGATATCACATGTTTGATTCAAAAAGATGGTTATGACCGTTATGTTTTTTTACATAAATCAATCCAAGAGTATCATGCAGCAGAATACGTTAAGTCATTATCTCTTGATAAAAAACAAATTTTCATGGAAGCAATATTAAAAAGTATAAAACATGAGTCAAAATTATCTGCCACCGCCAGGTATCTCTACGAAATTGACAAGGAAAATACTTTCAAGCTTCTTTGCAAACCATTATGTGAAGAGGCTGGTTTAGATGAATACCCTAGTAATAAAGAGGCGCTAATTGAGTATATCTATAATGAATTGACTGGTGAAGTAAAAATTTCACTGAATGAAAGGCAAATCAGCGATGTAAAAATCTCAGAAGAGGATAGTGACTCAGATTTATTCGATATCTTTATATCTTCAATAGGTCCTTTTAAGCCAGTAATGAAACCGCTTTCAATATTTACAAGGTATTATGAAGGTGAGCGAACCAACCCATTTAATGATCTGATCATTAATGAAGTATTGGATTCCAGATATACCAAGGCGATATTAAATGGGGACTATAAAATTTATGAAGAACTAAAGCCCTACATTGATGAGAATGGAGTGAAGCATGAGCCATATTATATTCTCATTACTGAAATGATTGAAAAATTAAACCGAAGAGAGTATTTAATTAATCAAATTGCTGAGGTTACAGAGAATATTTACATGGATGCTTATAAAGGTAATGTTTCTTTGATTGAAAGAAAAGAAGATGCTTTAAAAGACATTCTTGGTTTTTTATAAAACACTAAGACTTTGATTTGGCAGGGGAAGAATTTATGATTTTCAACGCTAGGTTTAGTTCTCCTAATTCGAGGTAAGAAAACATAACCTTTCCTTAATGGGGTGTGAGTGATGAATAACGAAAAAATAAGTGAGAAATAATCTTCGATACCTCTCTCTTTATGAGGGAGGTATTCAAGTGCAAGTCTAAATCTAATCCTTGGGTCTTGGTGGGGATATGCAACTCTGTGATAACAAATTTTTCTTGCGGAGAAAACATTAACCACCTTACACTTGGAGTTAAGAATCATTCAATTAAACTCATTAATTAAATTTCATTTGTTTAGCAAGAGTTGGTTTTTAGTCATCAATTTTCAGTGCTTCCTATAGAACTATAAGGTAATAAATTATATATATTTCATCGGCCTTGATGACTATATGTGATAACTATTATCGCCCGCCTTTCGCTCATAGCCGCCCTAAAATCCTTTCCGGGCGGCTTGTTGATAGTTAACTCTCAAGCTTTAGTTTCATTTCGCCGTCATACGATGGGTGTAACGCTCCATGTCAAAGTCAATAGCTGCCCGCTGGTTGCGGAAGACGCCGCAGCGTCCGTGGCGGATAAGATGACCCTGCTCTATGGCAGCCCGGATGTACTTCTCGGCGGTGGTGCGATGTAGGCCGAACATGGCGACGACATCATTGGTCGTAGCGCGGCCTTGCTTTTTCACCAGCTCGATAATCCAGGCGATGAACAGGGTGCGCTCCCTGTGAGTTTTTGGTCTTGGCATCAGTCAGGCCCTCCCCGCCTGGCGCAGGCACTCTTTGCGGCGTTTGGCGATGCGGGCAACCTCCAAAGAGTTGCAGGCAATGCCGAACATGTCCGAATACACCGCTGCAGCGCGGCGCCACAGCCCCTTTTCTTCCAGCGCCTTCGCCTTCTGCTCGGCAGCCTGCATCATGATCGAGTCGCTTTTCTCCTCCATGCACGGAAGGATTACATCCGGAATATCGGCATGCGGTACCGCCGCATAGGTGTACTGGACGCTGTTGCGGGATCGGGTTATTACCCCATCGTCACTCAGCTCGCGCAGTAGCTTTCCTGCTGTTGCACCTGACATATCCAGCGCTTCGGAAACGTCGCCGACGGCGCAGTTCGGCTGATAGCGCACAAAAATCGCCACCTGTTCTTTCTGGGTTAATGGTTTGGTCATTGGTCAAAACTCGTTTGGTTATTTCACAAGCCGCAAATGGCTCACGTTTTTGCGGTAGCTGCCCCAGGCAAAATTCACCCAGATCCCGTTATCCATGGTCAGCCGGTCCATTACCCGCTCACCCAGGGTTTTCAATAACTCGTCAAAATTCAGGTTTGTCAGTACCCCCACTGGTTTCATTGCCGCCAAGCGGCGATCGATAATCTGATTAAGCAATACCCACTCGTTACGTGTTTCGCGCTGTACCCCGACCTCATCCAGTACCAGCAGACTCACTTTGCAAAGATCGTCCAGCAACGCAGATTCTGACTGGCCTTCGTCATAGCATTTCCGCGCGCGCAGCATCAGGTCCGGAACGGTCACCACCAGAACAGAGTGATCACGCTGCAGCAGGAAATTGCCTATTGCCGCAGCCAGATGATTCTTCCCGGTACCGCAGCCACCACTGAACACAAAGCTGGCAAACCCGCTGCCGAAGTTCTGGGCATAACTCTTTGCCAGGGTCAGCGCGTTCTTTTGCCCCTCGTTGCTCACTTGGTAATTCGCGAAGGTGCAATTGCGGTGCAGATCGCAAATACCGGACCGCCCAAAAATCTTCTCTGAGCGTGCGCGCTGATTTTCTTTTTCCAGCTCCGCAGCTCTCTTTCGCCCCTCCTCCTGCTGCCAGGCCATCAACTCCTTGGCGTTGGTGAACTTTGGCTGAATGCCTTCAGGGATCAATCGCTGAAGGCGGCCCAGAACGTCATTCGTCGTTTTCATCGCTACCCCCTAAATCCCGGTGGTATTTCAGTATCGGGTGTCGATACTGTCAGGGCTGGCTGGCGGCGCTGGCCTTTCGCCTGTGCGGCCGCTTTAGCACGAGATGTTTGCAGACTGGACGCAAAGGTCTGCTCCCACTGGATGTGGTGTTTTACTTTCCCCTCGCATTGCCAGTAATCACGGAACTGCTGCAGCTCTACAGCGGTATAACCCGGACGCTCACCAAGGTTGATGCCCCAGAGCGCAGCCTGTCCTACGAAATCAGCGCCGGGGATCCACTCGTTGGTGATCGGGAATTTTCCAAACGGCGGGAAATATTCGTTTTGCTCGCGCTCCTCTATATCTGGGTTTTCTTTTAGATCTGTATCTGTATCTGTATCTGTATCTGTATCTGTATCTTTATTAGTTGGGTTTCCGTTGGCCTCCTGTTGCAACGGTGATTCAACGCCCGTTGAACACCCGTTATCATTCCGTTGGTTTTTAGTCTCTTTTTTGGCCTTTCTCGCCTGCGCTGATGCTTTTCCTGCTGCGGACTTCTGACTGAGCGAAGTTTTTACAGCCTCCAGATCCCTCTCAATTCGCTCTTGCGACCATTCGCTACCATTGTCGTTAAAAAACTCTTTTAACGAAGGCTCAACAGCGTTCCAACGGTCGTTGCTCAGCCGTGCTATTTTTGCCAGCCGGTTTTTTGGAATGGGTCTACCTGTCTGCCAGTAATTGAACATCAGCAGCAGGTAAGCGCCGTGCTCTTCCGTAGACAGATGCATGGTGTCCGCCAGGTAATCAGCAATGTAGAGTTGCATATAGGGCAGCGCTGCCATGTTTACTCCTGTTGCCCGGGGTGCCGGGTCGTATGGTCATTGGTCAAAACTCGATTACGTAAATAGCGGAGCAAGAGCCTGCAGGTGAGCAATCACCACACCAGCCAGTTCTCCCGGCAGCAGCGCTGCGTTGGCAAGAAGGTTTTCAAAACCCTCCTTCGCTTGCTTCTTGCTTGGCAGGCCCAGCAACTTTGCCTGATGGTGCTCTCCGGTCTCTTTTATTGCCTCGGCCACCAGCTCGATGTCGGTTTTACCCTGACGGAGGCCGTGTTTTCTGGCGATCTCAATCGGCATTGCCATGCTGATCGCGTTCGCGAGTTGCATGACATAAGCCGTGTACTTGCTGGAATTAGTTTCGTTTTTCAGGTAACGATAAAGGTTCTGTTTGTTCACAGTGATCCCACGCCCACCCTCTTTTGCCCACTGCTCGGCCACCAGCTGCGTAACAATGTCCTGCGCCTGGCCGGGCAGAGTAAGCTCCCACTCACGAACGGCTGTCAGGATCTCCTGGCGCCGTAGGTTGTCTCTGCGGCGAGGTTCATACTGATTTTCCGTTTTCAGCGAAGCGGGTTTCAGTCGGTTAAGATGTTCAAACGCTACTGATTGCATGATTTTCCTTCCTGTTTGGTGACGGGATCGCTTGGAAACACGCTGTCCAGAGTGCACTCCGCACCTAAAGCGTTAAGTGTCTCAATGATGGTTCTGCATTCAGACAGCCCGGGCTCTCTAAGATCGGCTTCGTAGTTAGATAATCGCGAGCGCCCCCAGCCAAGAGCTTCGGCTAGCTGCGATTGCGACAATCCTAATTTCTGACGCTCAAAGGCAATGTTGTTCACGGTTAACTCCTACACAGATTTTATGCGCCATATTAGACACGATTTGTGTCTAAGGTCAACCTCAGAATGTGTCACCTCGCTAGCCACAGAGCGTGGTAATATTTCGGAATGAAATCGATGGCTGAAATTATTGGTGAGAGACTCAAGTCTCTTCGGGAACGAAAGAAGTTAAGCCAGGCGCAGCTGTCTAAGCTGTGCGGCTGGTCTACTGCCTCAAGAGTAGGGAACTACGAGGGAGGGCTCAGAAATATTGGTGTGGATGACGCCATTACACTTGCCAGATACCTTGATACTACGCCTAGTTTTATTCTTTTTGGAGATGAGCAGAACAAAGGCCAGGAATTGCCAGAAAAACAACGGCGCCTGCTTTTGCTGTTTGATCAACTTCCTTCTACCGAACAAGATAAAATGATTGACCTCTTCGAAGTGCGCCTCAGGGAAATTGACGAATACGTCGCTAAGTACCTCCAAGGCAGATACAAACCTGCAGAAGAATAATCCTCTCTGAACCGGCTTCGAGCCGGTTTTTTTATAGCTCACTTAGCGTCCTTGCTAAGTCTCCTTTTCGCACGCCTATTGGTGTCACTTTTTGTGTTGACACATAGACACGATGCGTGTCTATAATGATTTCACAAATTCAGTCATCAAGGCAGGACGCCCACGAAGTAGCTGCCGGCGGCATATGAAACACCGGATGAGATGACAAAAACTAACGCGCAGCAGGATTTACCGTTCCGTCGGCCAGACGCAAAAGGCAATAAGGAGATCACAATGAAAGACTACGCACGTAACCCCGTTAAACAGCAGGCTATTCGCCTCAATATTGTTGAAGTCCTGCTCCGCAAGTTCTGTTACTTCATGGCGCAGAAAGGCAATCCAGAGCTCAACGCATGAGCTCGCTCTTCGCTTTAATCGTTACCGTCTGCGCCCTCACCGGGGAATGCTCAGACATCATGCTCGGCGTTTATAACACCGAGGCGGTTTGTGAAGCAGCTGCCGCAGAGCAGCACGTGAAAGGACAGTGTTACCCATACAAATCGGCTGACGACCAACAGCCAGCGTTACATTTTTAATCGAGTTTCGACCAATGGCTGTTACCAGCCTGATGCCAGGTGCACATGGCATCGTGATGGTAATCCCGCCATCTCAACCAAACAGGAGTCGATGACCTGTTCTGGTTAAATTGGAAAAGTTGTCTTTGCCCGTCACCCGTGGCGGGCCTTTTTTCCGGAGGATTTATGTCAGCAAACGAACTGGCATTGCGATACAGCAGCGTGCCAGCCGAGCAGTTAATTGGCGTTCTGCCTGTTCTTGAAGTTAAAGAGGCACTGCGGGTTGAAGTCGAAGAAGAAGTGATGGATGACGTCTGGCAGGAGCACCAGTTTGAAATGGAGGCTGTTGAGGAGCAGACCGAGGAAGCGAACCGCCTGGCTCAGAAGTTTGAACTGGTAGCGGAGACGTTCGGGACGGCGATTAAGCTGGCACTGACCCTTCCATACGGCGAAGCGATTCAGGTTCTGCAGGATGCTATTGAAGATAACCCTGGCTACGGCCGGGATCCGGTGAAGGGATAGACCATGGAATTTGGAATGAAACGAGTGATGGCATCTGTCCAGGCTGTTGCGGTTCTGGAAAGAATCTACTGCGGCAAGCCAGTGCCCCTCGCAACACTGAGTAAAGAACCGAAGCTCTCGGTTTCCTACCTGGAGCAAATTTTTAAGCGACTGCGCAGCGGCAAGCTGGTCACTTCGCACAGAGGACCGGGCGGCGGATATAGCCTTCGTGAAGGTGATATCTCAGTTTCAGCTGTCATCCGCGCAGTCAGCAAGATCCCGTCGAATACCACGTTCGACCCGGTGCTTGATGCACTTGATGGAGTGCTTATCTCTCAGCTGGCAAACAAGCCCAGCGCCCAATAAGCACAAAACCCGCGCAAGGCGGGTTAAGTACCCGGTCAGCCGACCAAAGCTTTCCGGAATCGAGTTTTGACCAATGACCACTACCTAAGCAGCGCTCATTAGCTGTTGGGTATCTTACACCCAAACGAGGCTCCAAGATGGAATTTTTTTATCATATTAAGGCGACCCAGAAATCGGGCAAACCTGACGGCGTAATCTGGTTTACAGCCAAAACCGAATCGCGCGCAGCGCTGCAACTTGATGTTGAACTGGAAGATGCAGGTATCGAAACAGGTCGTGGAAAAGACTACCTCAAACCGATCCGCACAGATTTTCCAGTGTTCAATGACCTGCCGGAAGAAAGCACCATCGATTACACTTGGTGCGAACGCTACGAACTGGCCGAGGACCAGCGCACCTGGAACGTGATCCCCGCCGCCGCATCTCAGGGTGAAACCACCCTCGCCCCGGTGACAACCAGCGATGCCTCCTCCCCTGATACGACGAAAACATCTGTTGATATCTTAGATAACAATAGCGCTGCTACAGAATTGCCTAATTCCCTGTATGAGTACGGCCTGAAGATCAGCGAACACGATGATGGTGGTGCTCACTACCCCGTTTGCAAAATGCCATTCCGTAAACAGCTGCTTGCCCAGTTGACGGTGGACGAACTGCGCCATCACATCACCCGCAGCGAGAATGCAGAGCTCTACACACTGGAAATGGATACCGACAATGGCTATGTCCAGGATCTGCTGCTCGCCGCTGAAAACTTCCCGGAAGTTAAGGCTTTCGACACCAAAGACCTTTGGCGCTACACGACCGCAATTCGCAAAGTGTTCAGCATGGATAAGCGTCATGAACTGGGCCTGCTTTTGCAGTTCACAAAGGCCTGGGTAGCCACTCCATATATTGACCGCGGGATCCTGACGCGTGAATGGGCCGCCGGTAACCGCATCAACCTCGTGCAGCGCACCGACGCTGGCACCAATGCCGACGGCGGGTATGTAACTGATCGCGGTGAAGGCGCGCATCACACTCTGGAAACCCTCGATCTGGAGATCGCCAGCGCCCTGCTGCCGATGGACTTCAACTATCGGGAAATCCCGGGCAGCATCGCCCGCCGCGCCAAAGAAATCATCGAGAAAAAAGAAGAACCATGGAAATCGTGGAGCAAAATTCTGCGCAACCAGCCCGGCGTTCTGGCAGTGAACCGCGCGGCCATCTTCAACCTGGTGCGCATCGCGCCGGATAACATCCATCTGACGCCTGCTGCTCACCTTGAGTTCGTCAACCAGACAATGACGGCTGAGTTTAACGCTGCAACCGAACTGCTGCCGATCCCAGCAGCCTCCGCCGGTCCGGTTGTGAATGAAATAACCATCAATCCTGCAGATGACAAATATTCTCGAGCCCCCCTCTGCACTCACGAGGAAAACCTGAAACGCGTACGTGAAGAGGGAGCACGCCGTCGTGCGGATGAGGCCAACAGTCAGCCGCAGGTCGCGAACCTCGGCGGAGGCGTATTCGCCATCGATGACCTGATGAACGAAAAACAACCAGAAAATGATGACCGTTCATCGGTTAATGAGGAGACCACCAGCGATGTGCAGATGGAAGAGACTAACCCGGAGGAAGGAGAAAATATTGGCGCGGTTCCACCAGGCGAAAGCGCTGATGCAGCTGATCCGCAAACAGATGCCGTAGCTGAGACTGTTTGCACCGGCTGTGGTGGCTGCCCGGACTGTGGCGCCGTGGCTGGAGACGTAACCTATGCAGCGATGGAATCGGGTCTGAAAGAGGAGCTGGAAGAGCTGGGTCCTGATACTTCAAACACGGATACCGTGTTCACACACCTGATGGTGGATCTCGAGACGATGGGCAAAAAGCCGGGCGCGCCGATCGTTTCAATCGGGGCCGTATTCTTTGACCCGTCCAGCGGTAAAACCGGCGCTGAATTTTACCAGGTGATTAACCTCGAATCATCAATGTCCTTCGGAGCGAGGCCGGACGCGAGCACCATCCTCTGGTGGCTGAAGCAATCGCCGGAAGCACGATCTGCAATCGTGGTGGATGATGCGATCGGTCTGCTGGAGGCGCTGGAGCAGTTCCTCGTCTTCATCGCTGAAAACGCGGCAAACGGTTCGAAGACTGTCCAGCTCTGGGGGAATGGTAGTTCGTTCGATTGTTCGCTTCTGGAGGCGGCATTCGAGCTGGCCGACACGCCATTCCCGATCCCGCACTGGAACTACCGGGACGTGCGTACCGTTGTCGAACTGGGCAAAGCTGTTGGGCTGAACTCGCGCTACGACATCCCTTTTGAAGGCGATCAACACAATGCCCTGGCTGACGCTCGCCACCAGGTCAAATACGTTTCGGCTATCTGGCAGCGCCTGACAGCAATCTGATTTCAGTTTTTCAGCCAATGGCCCGTTTCTGGGCCATTATGAGGTAAAGCATATGATCCAGATGTTAACTCTCGAAGAGTGGGCCGCTGAAAAATACAGAAGCAACCCTCCAAGCTTGTCGACACTTCGACGTTATGCGAAACAGAACCAGTTCTCTCCACCAGCAATGAAGCAGGGCCGCTTATGGCGCGTTCGTGAAGACGCTGAGTTGGTGGGAGAACTGGCAGCGCCGATAGTTAAGAAGAACGACTCCATATTGCTGCAAAGGATTTTGAACGATGGCTGCCAGACCACGTAAAAACAATGTTTCTGTACCGAACCTTTACCCTCTCTACAGCAGGAAGGTGAACAAGATTTACTGGCGCTATAAACATCCAATCACCGGCAAGTTCCACGCGCTGGGCACTGACGAAGTTGAGGCCATTGCGATTGCTACAGAGGCAAACGCACGCTTGGCGGACCAAAGAACCAGGCAAATTCTTTCGATTAGCGACAGAATCGCCACCAGCAAGGGTAAAGCGATCACTGTATCCACATGGCTGGATCGATACTGGAAGATTCAGGAAGAACGTCTGGCGGCGGGCGACATCAAGCTGAACACATTCAAACAGAAAACCAAACCAGTTTCGTTGTTGCGAGAGCGGGTCGGTATGAAGCTGTTACCATCGGTGGATGTTCGCGATATTGCTCAGTTGCTTGATGAATACGTCACGGCCGGCCAGCCGAGAATGGCCCAGGTCGTAAGAACTGTGCTGGTTGATATTTTCAAAGAAGCTCAGCATGCGGGTGAAGTTCCTCCGGGTTATGATCCAGCATCAGCAACTAAAAAACCCCGACGAAAAATTACCCGCCAGCGCCTGAGCCTTGAGGAATGGCAGAAGATATTCGAGATTGCAGACAGCAATCATCAATATATGGGAAATGCAATGCTTCTGGCCCTGGTAACGGGCCAGCGCCTCGGGGATATTTCGAATATGAAATTTAGCGATGTCTGGGATGATCACCTGCATGTGCTTCAGGAAAAAACAGGGAGCAAAATTGCCATCCCACTTTCGCTTCGCCTGAACGCTATAAACTGGAGCTTGCGCGACATAATATCACGCTGCCGCGATTACGCCGTCAGCCCCTATCTGGTTCATTTTTTCAGAGCTACCTCTCAAGCAGAGCGTGGTGCCCAGGTCAAATCCAATACGTTGACAACGAATTTCAGTAAGGCACGCGATAAAGCTGAGATCCCGTTACAAGAAGGCAAGACCCCTTCTACTTTTCACGAGCAGCGATCCTTAGCGGAAAGATTATATAAAGCGCAGGGGGTGAACACGAAAGAACTCTTGGGGCACAGGTCCCAGCAGCAGACCGACGGCTATCATGATGACCGTGGGAAGGACTGGACGACGATTGCGATATAGGTTTTTGGGGTGGGGTTTTGATAATTTGTTTTGATAAAATTTTGATAACCGTTCGAATGCTAATAATAAAAAACGGGAACCAACAGGCTCCCGTTCATTTATAACCCTGATAATGGATTACATGTTTTCGATGATCGCTTCACCAAACTCTGAACATTTCAGCAGCTTAGCGCCTTCCATCAGACGTTCGAAGTCATAGGTCACGGTCTTGTTGTTGATCGCGCCTTCCATACCTTTAACGATCAGGTCTGCGGCTTCGAACCATTCCATATGACGCAACATCATTTCTGCGGAGAGGATGATAGAACCTGGGTTCACTTTATCCTGACCCGCATACTTCGGTGCGGTACCGTGGGTCGCTTCGAACAGGGCGCACTCGTCACCGATGTTCGCGCCTGGTGCGATACCGATACCGCCAACCTGCGCCGCCAGGGCGTCGGAGATGTAGTCACCGTTCAGGTTCATACAGGCGATAACGTCATATTCAGCCGGACGCAGCAGGATCTGCTGCAGGAACGCATCGGCGATGACATCTTTAATGATGATCTCTTTGCCGGTGTTCGGGTTCTTGATCTTCTGCCATGGGCCGCCGTCGATCAGCTCGCCACCGAACTCTTCCGCCGCCAGCTGGTAACCCCAGTCTTTGAACGAACCTTCGGTGAACTTCATGATGTTGCCTTTGTGAACGATGGTCACAGAGTCACGGTCGTTGGTGATTGCATACTCAATCGCTGCACGAACCAGGCGCTTGGTGCCTTCTTCGGAACACGGCTTGATGCCGATACCGCAATGTTCAGGGAAGCGAATTTTCTTCACGCCCATCTCTTCGCGCAGGAACTTGATTACTTTTTCGGCTTCTGCGGAGTCCGCTTTCCACTCGATGCCCGCATAGATATCTTCGGAGTTCTCACGGAAGATAACCATGTCGGTCAGTTCTGGGTGTTTAACCGGGCTTGGGGTACCCTGGTAGTAACGTACCGGGCGCAGGCAGACGTACAGGTCGAGTTCCTGACGCAGAGCAACGTTCAGGGAGCGAATACCGCCACCAACTGGGGTAGTCAGCGGGCCTTTGATGGCAACGCGGTAGTCACGAATCAGGTCCAGCGTTTCAGCTGGCAGCCAGACGTCCTGGCCGTAAACATGGGTAGATTTTTCACCGGTGTAAATTTCCATCCAGGAAATTTTACGCTCGCCTTTATAGGCTTTCTCAACAGCGGCATCCACCACTTTCAGCATCGCTGGGGTTACATCAACACCGATACCGTCACCTTCGATGAACGGGATAATCGGATTGTTTGGAACGTTCAGCTTACCGTCTTGCAGGGTGATCTTTTTACCTTCCGCCGGAACAACTACTTTGCTTTCCATTAACCTCTCCTTCGAGCGCTTCTGGTTGTTACTGATCTTATGTTAATAATTTGTAATGAGCCCACCGATAGTACCTGAATGTCTGGCGCCATGAAAGGCATTCGTTATTAGGCTATAATGCGGCAATTGATAACGTCTGAAAATACCATGCAGAAAACTTCTTTTAGAAATCACCGGGTTGAACGATTCAGCACCCGACAAGCGTCCAGACCGCGCAAGCAACGCGCGCCAACACGCGTCGTTTTGTTCAATAAACCTTACGATGTCCTGCCGCAGTTTACCGACGAAGCCGGACGCAGCACGTTGAAGGATTACATCCCCGTTCAGGGGGTCTATGCCGCAGGCCGACTCGATCGCGACAGCGAAGGGCTGATGGTGCTCACCAACGACGGCGAGCTCCAGGCCAGGCTCACCCAGCCCGGCAAACGCACCGGCAAAATCTACTATGTGCAGGTTGAAGGCGTCCCGGACGACACGGCGTTAACGGCGTTGCGTAACGGCGTTACGCTGAACGACGGCCCTACCTTGCCCGCAGGCATTGAGCTGGTGAATGAGCCAGAGTGGCTCTGGCCGCGCAATCCGCCGATCCGCGAGCGCAAATCGATTCCCGTTTCGTGGATCAAAGTCACCCTTTATGAAGGCCGTAACCGCCAGGTACGGCGCATGACGGCGCATGTCGGCCATCCGACGCTGCGCCTGATCCGCTACGCCATGGGCAGTTACACGCTGGATAACCTCGCCAACGGTGAGTGGCGGGACGTTACCGAACAAGGAGAGCCTCATGTTTAAACCACATGTCACAGTGGCCACAATTGTCCACGCCCAGGGCAAATTTTTGGTGGTGGAAGAGACCATCAACGGCAAAGCGCTCTGGAACCAGCCTGCGGGCCACCTGGAAGCCGACGAGACGCTGGTCCAGGCGGCGCAGCGTGAGCTGTGGGAAGAGACCGGCATTCATGCCAGGCCGCAGCATTTCATCCGCCTCCATCAATGGATCGCGCCGGACAAAACGCCGTTTATCCGTTTTTTGTTCGCCATTGAGCTTAACGAAACGTGCGCCACTGAGCCGCACGACAGCGACATCGATCGTTGCCTGTGGGTGGATGCCGACACCATCCTTAACGCAACACATCTGCGCTCCCCGCTGGTTGCGGAGAGCATTCGCAGCTACCTGACCGGCCAGCGTCTGCCGCTGGAGACCATCGGCGAATTTAACTGGCCGTTTACAGAGGGTGTCAATGCCGGGGGCGCGTGATAGAATACGCCGCCTTGAAGTTCAATGTCGTGAGTATTCCAATGTCTGAAAGCCAAAAAAAAGTGATCGTCGGCATGTCCGGCGGCGTCGATTCTTCCGTCTCTGCCTGGCTGTTGCTGCAACAGGGCTATAAGGTTGAAGGCCTGTTCATGAAGAACTGGGAAGAGGACGATGGCGAGGAATACTGCACCGCCGCCGCGGATCTGGCTGATGCCCAGGCGGTATGCGACAAGCTCGGCATTGAACTGCACACCGTCAATTTTGCCGCAGAATACTGGGATAACGTGTTCGAGCATTTCCTGGCTGAATACAAAGCCGGCCGCACGCCAAACCCGGATATTCTGTGCAACAAAGAGATCAAATTTAAAGCCTTCCTCGAGTTCGCCGCTGAAGATCTGGGTGCTGACTACATCGCCACCGGCCACTACGTGCGCCGCGCGGATGTCGACGGCAAAAGCCAGCTGCTGCGCGGGCTCGACGGTAACAAAGATCAGAGCTACTTCCTCTATACCCTCGGCCACGAACAGATTGCCCAAAGCCTGTTCCCGGTGGGCGAGCTGGAAAAACCAGAAGTGCGTAAAATCGCCGAAGAGCTGGATCTGATTACTGCGAAGAAAAAAGACTCAACCGGGATCTGCTTTATTGGTGAGCGCAAATTCCGTGAGTTCCTGGGCCGCTATCTCCCTGCCCAGCCGGGTAAGATCGTGACCGTGGATGGCGATACCATCGGCGAGCACCAGGGTCTGATGTATCACACCCTGGGCCAGCGTAAGGGCCTCGGTATCGGCGGTATCAAAGAGGGTAGCGAAGATCCGTGGTACGTCGTCGATAAAGATGTTGAAAACAATATTCTGATTGTGGCCCAGGGTCATGACCATCCGCGTCTGATGTCCGTCGGGCTGATTGCCCAACAGCTGCACTGGGTCGACCGCGAGCCGCTGAAAGGCACGCTGCGCTGCACGGTGAAAACCCGCTATCGTCAGACCGATATCCCCTGCACCGTGACTGCGCTTGATGATGAACGCATTGAGGTGCGTTTCGACGAGCCGGTCGCCGCCGTGACCCCGGGTCAGTCTGCTGTCTTCTACAGCGGTGAAATCTGCCTTGGCGGCGGTATCATCGAACAACGCCTGCCGCTGACCGCGGTTTAATGCGATAACACACAGAAAGGAGCAAGTGTGGCGAAGAACTATTATGACATCACCCTGGCGCTGGCAGGAATTTGCCAGTCTGCCCGTCTGGTGCAACAGCTGGCGCATCAGGGTCACTGCGATGCTGACGCGCTGCACGTTTCGCTCAACAGCGTCGTGGATCTGAACCCCAGCTCCACCCTCGGCGTGTTTGGTGGTAGCGAAGCGAATCTTCGTCTTGGTCTGGAAACCTTGCTCGGCGTGTTAAATGCCAGCAACCGTCAGGGGCTTAACGCCGAACTGACGCGTTATACCCTCAGCATGATGGTGCTGGAGCGCAAGCTGAATGCCGCCAAAGGGGCGATGGATACCCTCGGCGAGCGCATTACCGGCCTGCAGCGCCAGCTGGACCATTTCGAGTTGCAGTCCGATACCTTACTCAGCGCCATGGCGGGCATCTATGTGGATGTCATCAGCCCACTGGGGCCGCGTATCCAGGTGACCGGCTCCCCTGCCGTATTGCAAAGCCCGCAGGTGCAGGCCAAAGTACGCGCCTCCCTGCTTGCCGGTATTCGTGCCGCGGTACTGTGGCAACAGGTCGGCGGTGGCCGCCTGCAGCTCATGTTTTCTCGTAATCGCCTGACCACTCAGGCAAAACAAATTCTTGCTCATTGTTAACCTCCCGGAGTTGCGAACTATGGAATTATCCTCACTGACCGCCGTTTCCCCTGTCGATGGACGCTACGGCGATAAAGTCAGCGCGCTGCGCGGGATCTTCAGCGAATATGGTCTGCTGAAATTCCGTGTACAGGTTGAAGTACGCTGGCTGCAAAAGCTGGCCGCGCAGGCAGCAATCAAGGAAGTTCCTGCTTTTGACAGCCAGGCAAACGATTACCTCGATAAAATCGTCGCAGAGTTCAATGAAGAAGATGCCGCGCGCATTAAGACCATTGAGCGCACCACCAACCACGACGTGAAAGCGGTTGAGTATTTCCTGAAAGAGAAGGTGGCAAGCGTCCCGGCCCTGCACGCGGTATCAGAATTTATTCACTTCGCCTGTACCTCAGAAGATATCAACAACCTCTCCCACGCGCTGATGCTCTCTACCGCGCGTGAAGAAGTCGTACTTCCTTACTGGCGCAAAATCATCGACGCGGTGAAAGCCCTGGCGGTGGAGTATCGCGATATCCCGCTGCTCTCCCGTACCCACGGCCAGCCTGCAACCCCGTCCACCATCGGCAAAGAGATGGCGAACGTCGCCTACCGTATGGAGCGTCAGTACCGCCAGCTTGAGCAGGTGGAGATCCTCGGTAAAATCAACGGCGCCGTGGGTAACTATAACGCCCACATCGCCGCCTACCCGGAAGTGGACTGGCACCAGTTTAGCGAAGAGTTTGTCACCTCTCTGGGGATCCAGTGGAACCCGTACACCACCCAGATTGAGCCGCACGACTACATTGCCGAGCTGTTTGACTGCATCGCGCGCTTCAACACCATTCTGATCGACTTCGACCGCGACATCTGGGGTTACATCGCCCTGAACCACTTCAAGCAGAAGACCATCGCCGGCGAAATCGGTTCATCCACCATGCCGCACAAGGTCAACCCAATCGACTTCGAAAACTCCGAAGGCAACCTGGGCCTGGCAAACGCGCTGCTGCAGCACATGGCCAGCAAACTGCCGGTTTCCCGCTGGCAGCGCGACCTGACCGACTCCACCGTGCTGCGTAACCTGGGTGTGGGCATTGGCTACGCGCTGATCGCCTATCAATCCACCCTGAAGGGCGTGAGCAAGCTGGAAGTGAACCGCGAGCGTCTGCTCGACGAACTGGATCACAACTGGGAAGTACTGGCGGAGCCAATCCAGACCGTAATGCGTCGCTATGGTATCGAGAAGCCGTACGAAAAACTGAAAGAGCTGACCCGCGGCAAGCGCGTCGATGCCGAAGGCATGAAGCAGTTTATCGACGGTCTGGCCCTGCCAGAAGAGGAGAAAACCCGTCTGAAAGCGATGACCCCGGCAAACTACATCGGTCGCGCTATCGCGATGGTTGATGAGCTGAAATAACGCTTTTTACCCTCTTTCCGCCCGGAAAGAGGGTTCCTTTCCCCCGGTTTACGAAATGTTTATCCCCTCCGCAACATAATCAGCGTTAAACTACTCTGACCATTCATATTAGGGAGAAGCGATGATGCGCGTACTGGTTGTTGAGGATAATGCGTTGCTACGTCATCACCTGAAAGTTCAGCTTCAGGAAATGGGGCATCAGGTGGATGATGCTGAAGATGCCAAAGAAGCCGATTACTATCTCAATGAACATCTGCCCGATATCGCCATCGTTGACCTGGGTCTGCCTGATGAAGATGGTCTGTCGCTGATCCGCCGCTGGCGCAGCCACGATGTCTCTTTGCCGGTGCTGGTGTTAACCGCCCGCGAAGGCTGGCAGGATAAGGTTGAAGTGCTCAGCGCCGGTGCCGATGACTACGTCACCAAACCCTTCCATATTGAAGAGGTTGCCGCCCGCATGCAGGCGTTGATGCGCCGCAACAGCGGTCTGGCCTCGCAGGTGATCTCCATTCCGCCGTTCCAGGTCGATCTCTCCCGTCGCGAACTGGCGATAAATGACGAGGTGATTAAGCTGACGGCCTTTGAGTACACCATTATGGAGACGCTGATCCGTAACAGCGGCAAGGTGGTGAGCAAAGATTCCCTGATGCTCCAGCTCTACCCTGATGCGGAGCTGCGCGAAAGCCATACCATCGATGTTCTGATGGGCCGTCTGCGTAAGAAAATTCAGGCGCAGTACCCGGAGGATGTCATCACCACCGTGCGCGGGCAGGGCTATCTTTTCGAATTACGTTAAATGAAAAAACTGTTTCGTCACTTTCTGCCGCTGTCGCTGCGGTTTCGATTCCTGCTGGCGACAGCAGTAGTGGTGCTGGTGCTCTCCCTGGCCTACGGCATGGTCGCGCTGGTAGGCTACAGCGTCAGTTTCGACAAAACCACCTTCCGCCTGCTGCGCGGCGAAAGCAATCTCTTCTATACCCTCGCCAGATGGGAAGACAATAAAATCAGCATCGATATGCCGGAGCATCTGGATCGCCAGAGCCCAACCATGTCGCTGATTTATGATGAAAAAGGCAAGCTGCTGTGGGCCCAGCGTGACGTGCCGTGGCTGATTAAAAGCATCCGCCCGGAGTGGTTAAGAGCCAACGGCTTTCATGAGCTGGAAGCCAATGTTGATGCCACCAGCGTGCTGGTCGGTAACGATCGGAACATGCAGCGGGAGCTGGCCGAGATCCGCGAGGATGACGACGACAGCGAGCTGACCCACTCGGTGGCGGTAAATATTTACCCCGCGACACTCCAGATGCCCCAGTTGACCATTGTGGTCATCGACACCATTCCGGTTGAGCTTAAACGCTCCTATATGGTGTGGAACTGGTTCGTCTACGTGCTCGCCGCCAACCTGCTGCTGGTGATCCCCCTGCTCTGGCTGGCCGCCTGGTGGAGCCTGCGCCCTATCGAGTCGCTGGCGAAAGAGGTGCGCGAGCTGGAAGAACATCACCGTGAAAAACTCGACCCGAACACCACCCGGGAACTCACCAGTCTGGTGCGCAATCTTAACCGTCTGCTGAAAAGCGAGCGCGAACGTTACGATAAGTACCGCACCACCCTCACCGATCTGACCCACAGCCTGAAAACCCCGCTGGCGGTCATGCAGAGCACGATGCGATCCCTGCGCAGCGCGAAGCTGAGCGCCGAGGAAGCAGAACCCGTGATGCTGGAGCAGATCAGCCGTATCTCGCAGCAGATTGGTTACTACCTGCACCGCGCCAGCATGCGCACCGGCAGCACCCTGCTGAGCAGGGAATTGCACCCCGTCGCCCCGCTGCTCGACAGTCTGACCTCGGCGCTGAACAAAGTTTACCAGCGCAAGGGGGTGAACATTACTCTCGATATCTCCCCGGAAATCAGTTTCGTCGGCGAAAAAAATGACTTTATGGAAGTGATGGGCAACTTGCTGGATAACGCCTGTAAATATTGCCTGGAGTTCGTTGAAGTCTCTGCCCGTCAGGGAGAGGACCAGCTGCATATTATCGTTGAGGATGATGGCCCCGGGATCCCTCAGGGCAAACGTGACCAGGTCTTCGATCGCGGCCAGCGCGCCGACACATTGCGCCCGGGTCAGGGGGTCGGTCTTTCGGTCGCCCGGGACATTGTGGAGCAGTATGGCGGCAGAATCGAAACCAGCGACAGCCTGCTGGGCGGTGCCCGAATGGAGGTAATTTTTGGTCGCCAGCATCTGACAAGCGACGATAGTTAAACGCCAGGGTGAAAAAAGCGTGATTCTCACACGCAGGCTGCCGAGCTTCCGTTATAATCCGAGTCATTAAAAGCCTGCGGAATATAAATATGGATTATCAATTAGCCCTTAACTGGCCCGACTTTATCGAACGTTACTGGCAAAAACGTCCGGTTGTCCTGAAACGCGGCATCACCAATTTCGTCGATCCGATCTCTCCCGATGAGCTGGCTGGCCTGGCCATGGAGAGCGAAGTCGACAGTCGTCTCGTCAGCCATCAGGACGGTAAATGGCAGGTGAGCCACGGCCCGTTTGAAAGCTACGACCACCTGGGTGAGAGCAACTGGTCGTTACTGGTGCAGGCGGTTAACCACTGGCACCAGCCCGCCGCAGCCCTGATGCTGCCATTTCGCGCCCTGCCCGACTGGCGGATGGACGATCTGATGATCTCCTTCTCCGTGCCCGGGGGCGGCGTTGGCCCGCATCTGGATCAGTACGATGTGTTTATTATCCAGGGTACCGGCCGCCGCCGCTGGCGCGTGGGTGAAAAGGTGCCGATGAAACAGCACTGCCCGCACCCCGACCTGCTGCAGGTCGATCCGTTTGTTGGCATCATCGACGAAGAGCTGGAGCCGGGCGATATTCTCTATATTCCACCGGGTTTCCCGCATGAGGGTTACTCCCTTGAGAACTCAATGAACTATTCGGTTGGTTTCCGCGCCCCAAGCGGTCGCGAGATGATCAGCGGGTTTGCCGATTACGTCCTGCAGCGCGAACTGGGCAGCCACCGTTTCAGCGATCCGGCGGTCCCTTCCCGCGAACATCCGGCCGATATTCTGCCGCAGGAGCTGGATCAGCTGCGCGGAATGATGCTGGAGATGATCAACCAGCCGGAACATTTCAACCAGTGGTTCGGGGAGTTTATCAGCCAGTCCCGACACGAGCTGGACGTCTCCTTGCCGGAGCCGCCGTATCAGCCGGATGAAATCTACGATGCCCTTCAGCAGGGCGACAAGCTGGCGCGTCTGGGTGGATTGCGGGTGTTACGTATTGGCGAAGCGGTGTATGTCAATGGCGAGCAGCTGGATTCCCCGCACCGTCCGGCACTGGAGGCCCTTGCCAGCCATATGGTGCTGACTGCCGATCATTTCGGCGATGCGCTGGACGATCCGTCGTTCCTCGCGATGATGGCCGCCCTGGTGAACAGCGGGTACTGGTTCTTCGAGGACTGAGACGTTAGTGGGTTGCCGGGCGGCACTGCGTTTGCCCGGCCTACAACGTTGTCTGTGACAATGCCCGGTGGCGCTTCGCTTACCGGGCCTACAAAATCGCAACCGTAGGCCGGGTAAGGCGTAGCCGCCACCCGGCTTTTTATCGCCGCTCTCCGGTGTCAAAATCCTCTATCTCCCCAGCCCAATCTTCCGGGTATATCCCTTCCCGTACATCACGATGAAAGGTGGAATAGGGCCACGCTTTCACGCGCGTCACATAGCCATGCTTCAGCGGGTTGATATGGATGTAATCCGTATGTCGCCGCAGGTCGTTGTCGTCCCGGATGGTATGTTCCCAGAAGCGTGGCTGCCAGATGCCTGGCATCCCCAGCACGCGGGTGAAGGTCTTTTTGATGTCTCGCCAGCGGCCGGAGTAGTCCGCGTCATTTTCGGGTAACGTCCAGATACAGTGCATATGTTCCGGCAGGATCACCCAGGCATTAATCAGAAAGGGTTTGCGGCGTTTAACACCTTGCGTTGCCGCACGAAGCGTATCGATATGTCGCGTCAGCAGATCGCTGCGCCGGTTTTGCAGGTTAACGGTGAAAAACCAGGTTCCGCCTGGCACATAATGTCGACGGTAGTTTGACATATGAGGTTCCCTCCTCATGTGTGGAAATGCCGGGCGGCACGTTGTTTGCCCGGCCTACGCGTAGACCGGGTAAGGCGTCAAACGGCGACTATTGTTTTGCGGTGAGCTCCGCAATCCGCACAATCACCTGCACCGCTTTTTCCATTCCTTCCAGGGTCACGAACTCATGCTTGCCGTGGTAGTTATATCCCCCGGTGAACAGATTCGGGCACGGCAGCCCCATAAAGGAGAGCTGCGCGCCATCGGTGCCGCCGCGGATCGGCTTGAGCTGCGGCTCGACGTCGCAGTCGCGCATCGCCTGCTGTGCCACCTCAAGGATGTAGGGATGCTCGATCACCTTTTCATGCATATTGTAATAGCTGTCTTCGATGACCAGCTCAATGTAGCAGTCCGGGTGAAGTCCTTTGCCCACCTTCTTTGCGATATCCATCATCTTGCGTTTGCGCGCTTCAAACCCTTCGCGGTTGAAATCACGGATGATGTAGTGCATATCCGCGCGGTCCACCGTCCCTTTGATGCTGGTCAGATGGTAGAAGCCCTCATAGCCTTCGGTTTTTTCCGGGCTTTCATCCGCCGGAACTTCAGCATGAATGCGGGCCGCCAGCGACAGCGCGTTCACCATCACCCCTTTCGCGGTGCCTGGGTGGACATTGTTGCCAACGATGCGGATATTCACCGACGCCGCATTGAAGTTCTCGAACTCCAGCTCCCCCACGCCGCCGCCATCGACGGTGTAGGCCCAGCGGGCATCGAACGCCTCAACATCAAAATGCTTCGCCCCTTTGCCCACCTCTTCATCGGGGGTAAAGGCCACGCGGATATCGCCGTGCGGCACGTTGTTGTTCTTCAGCACCGCCAGCGCGGTCATGATCTCGGCAACGCCCGCTTTGTCATCAGCCCCCAGCAGCGTTTTGCCGTCGGTGGTGATCAGGGTCTGGCCAAGCAACTGGTGTAATACCGGGAACATCACCGGCGACAGCACTTCGTCACCGACGCCAAGGGCGATATCACCGCCCCGATAATTCTCAACAATCTGCGGATTGACGTTTTTGCCGCTAAAATCCGGTGAGGTATCGACATGGGAAATAAAACCAATGGCAGGAATATCACCGCTCACATTCGCAGGTAGCGTGCCCATCACCGTCCCTTTTTCACTTAAGGTCACGTTAACGAGCCCCAACTCCTCCAGTTGGCTTTTTAACAGCTGCAACAGCTTCCACTGCCCTTCGGTGCTTGGCACCTGGCGGACACCCGGCTTAGATTGGGTATCCAGCGATACGTACTGTAAAAAACGCTCAAGTAATTTATCCATGCAGTCACCCTCACTTTTCGTGACAACATTATCAGTAAGCAGCAAAACCCAAATATTGCGTCAGGTCACTTTTATCCCGTAAACGAGAATATTTCCGGTTCTCTCATCGTTTGCTAATAAATGTAGCTTATCAATGGGTAACAAGGATTGGCGATTGCAGCGCTTTCCCGTAGAATGTCCGCCCTCATTACGTTTCACCAAGGTGGTTAACCACAAACCCCGCTGCGATAAGCATTTGCAGCGTCGATATGGGACTGAATCAAAAATTGAATACACAACCAGCTTCACTGTCACCGTTGGTGCAACTGGCCGGAATTCGTAAAAGCTTTGACGGAAAAACCGTCATTTCCGACCTGGATTTAACGATCAACAACGGCGAATTTCTTACACTACTTGGCCCTTCAGGCTGTGGTAAAACGACAGTGCTTCGCCTTATCGCCGGGCTGGATAACGTCGATCGCGGTCACATCCATCTGGACAATCAGGACATTACCCTGGTTCCTGCTGAACAGCGCCACGTCAATACCGTCTTTCAAAGTTACGCACTTTTCCCGCACATGACGGTTTTCGAAAACGTCGCCTTTGGCCTGCGGATGCAAAAAACGCCCGCCAGCGAAATCACGCCACGCGTCACCGAGGCCCTGCGCATGGTTCAGCTTGAAGCGTTCGCCCAGCGTAAACCGCACCAGCTTTCGGGTGGACAGCAACAGCGTGTCGCCATCGCCCGTGCCGTGGTTAATAAACCGCGCCTGCTGCTGCTGGATGAGTCTCTTTCCGCACTCGACTACAAGCTGCGCAAGCAGATGCAGAACGAATTAAAGGCGCTGCAGCGTAAGCTCGGGATCACCTTTGTTTTTGTCACCCACGACCAGGAAGAGGCATTGACCATGTCCGATCGCATCGTGGTGATGCGCGAGGGCAAAATCGAGCAGGACGGTACGCCGCGCGAGATCTACGAAGAGCCGAAAAACCTGTTTGTCGCCAGCTTTATTGGTGAAATCAACATCTTCAATGCTACCGTTATTGAACGACTCGACGACCAGCGGGTGCTGGCTAACGTCGAGGGCCGCGCCTGCAACATCTTCGTCAATTTTGCCGTTGAGCCGGGACAGCAGCTGAACGTCCTGCTGCGTCCGGAAGATCTGCGCGTTGAAGAGATCCACGACGAAACCGAAGTCGAAGGGCTAATCGGCTATATCCGCGAGCGAAACTACAAAGGCATGACGCTTGAGTCGGTCGTTGAGCTGGAAAACGGCAAGATGGTGATGGTCAGCGAATTCTTTAACGAAGACGATCCCGATTTCGACCACTCGCTCAATCAAAAAATGGTCATTAACTGGGTAGAAAGCTGGGAGGTTGTGCTGGCTGATGAAGAACACAAGTAAATTCCAGAATGTGGTGATCGCCACTATCGTCGGTTGGCTTGTGTTATTTGTCTTTTTACCCAACCTGATGATCATCGCGACCAGCTTCCTGACCCGTGACGACGCCCATTTTGTCTCGCTGGTCTTTACGCTGGAAAATTACGCGCGCCTGCTGGACCCGCTCTATTTCCAGGTCCTGCTCCATTCGCTCAATATGGCGCTGATAGCCACCGTCGCCTGCCTGGTGCTGGGGTATCCCTTTGCCTGGTTCCTGGCGAAGCTGCCGACGAAAGTGCGACCGCTGCTGCTGTTCCTGCTGATTGTGCCCTTCTGGACCAACTCGCTGATCCGCATCTACGGCCTGAAGATCTTTCTCAGCACCAAAGGCTACCTGAACGAGTTTCTGCTGTGGCTGGGCGTCATTGACACCCCGATCCGCATCATGTTCACTCCCGGCGCGGTGATTGTGGGGCTGGTCTACATCCTGCTGCCGTTTATGGTGATGCCGCTCTACTCCAGCATTGAGAAGCTGGATAAACCCCTGCTGGAGGCGGCAAGGGATCTTGGCGCCAGCAAACTCCAGACCTTTATCCGCATTATCATACCCCTGACCATGCCGGGGATCATTGCCGGCTGCCTGCTGGTGATGCTGCCGGCGATGGGGCTGTTTTACGTCTCCGACCTGATGGGCGGGGCTAAAAACCTGCTGATCGGTAACGTCATCAAGAGCCAGTTCCTCAATATTCGCGACTGGCCGTTCGGTTCAGCCACCAGTATCACCCTGACCCTGGTGATGGGCCTGATGCTGCTGGTCTACTGGCGCGCGTCGCGGCTGCTTAACAGTAAAGGGGAACTTGAATGATCGGTCGACTACTCCGCGGCGGTTTTATGACCGCGATTTATGCGTACCTCTACATTCCGATCATTATCCTGATCGTGAACTCCTTTAACAGCTCGCGCTTTGGCATTAACTGGCAGGGTTTTACCACCCAGTGGTACAGCCTGCTGGTGAATAACGACAGCCTGCTGCAGGCGGCGCAGCACTCCCTGACGATGGCGATCTTCTCGGCCACCCTCGCCACCCTGATTGGCTCCCTGACGGCGGTGGCGCTCTATCGCTACCGCTTTCGCGGTAAACCCTTCGTCAGCGGCATGCTGTTTGTGGTGATGATGTCTCCGGACATCGTAATGGCTATCTCGCTGCTGGTGCTCTTTATGCTGCTGGGGGTACAGCTGGGCTTCTGGTCCCTGCTCTTCTCACACATCACCTTCTGCCTGCCGTTTGTGGTGGTGACGGTCTACTCCCGTCTGAAAGGCTTTGACGTGCGGATGCTGGAGGCGGCAAAAGATCTGGGTGCCAGCGAGATGACCATCCTGCGCAAAATTATCCTGCCGCTGGCGATGCCCGCCGTGGCCGCGGGATGGCTGCTCAGCTTTACCCTGTCGATGGATGACGTGGTGGTTTCGTCATTCGTCACCGGGCCGAGCTATGAAATTCTGCCGTTGAAGATCTATTCGATGGTGAAAGTTGGCGTCTCACCGGAGGTGAACGCGCTGGCGACCATACTGTTGATGTTATCGCTGGTCCTGGTGATCGCCAGTCAGCTTATTGCTCGTGATAAAACAAAATCTCAGGGGACGTATTAATGAAAAAATGGTCACGCCACCTGCTCGCGGCAGGCGCTCTCGCAATGGGTATTAGCGCTGCGCACGCGGACGACAGTAAAACGCTCTACTTCTATAACTGGACCGAGTATGTGCCGCCAGGCCTGCTGGAGCAGTTCACTAAAGAGACCGGCATCAAGGTTATCTACTCGACCTACGAGTCGAATGAAACCATGTATGCCAAGCTCAAAACCTATAAAGATGGCGCCTACGACCTGGTGGTCCCGTCGACCTATTTCGTCGACAAGATGCGCAAAGAGGGCATGATCCAGAAGATCGACAAATCGAAGCTAACCAATTTTTCAAACCTCGATCCGGAGATGCTCAACAAGCCGTTTGACCCGAATAACGATTACTCTATTCCGTACATCTGGGGCGCAACGGCGATCGGGATCAACAGCGAAGTGATGGATCCTAAATCGGTGACGAGCTGGGCTGACCTGTGGAAACCAGACTATAAAGGCGAATTGCTGCTGACCGACGACGCCCGCGAAGTGTTCCAGATTGCGCTGCGTAAGCTGGGCTACTCTGGCAACACCACCGATCCGAAAGAGATTGAAGCGGCTTACCATGAGCTGCAAAAACTGATGCCTAACGTGGCCGCCTTCAACTCCGATAATCCGGCGAACCCGTATATGGAAGGGGAAGTCAACGTGGGGATGGTGTGGAACGGGTCGGCATACGTCGCGCGTCAGGCCGGTACGCCGCTGGAAGTGGTGTGGCCTGCAGAGGGCGGGATCTTCTGGATGGATAGCCTGGCTATTCCGGCCAATGCTAAAAACGTGGACGGTGCCCTGAAGCTGATTAACTTCCTGCTGCGCCCGGATGTGGCAAAACAGGTGGCAGAGACCATCGGCTACCCGACGCCAAACCTCGCCGCCCGCAAGCTGCTGAGCCCGACCGTTGCAAATGACAAGTCGCTCTACCCGGATGCTCAGACCATCAGTAAAGGCGAGTGGCAGAACGATGTGGGCGACGCCAGCCGCCTGTATGAAGAGTATTACCAGAAGTTGAAGGCAGGTCGTTAATGCAATACTATGCCGGGTTTCGACCCGGCATAACTCAATGGTACAAGGATAAGTACATATGAAGCTGAACAATAACGTTCTTTATTCTCTTTTTTCTGCATCGACATTATTTTTACTACCGTTAACAAGACATAGGCATTGAGTTTCCTGATTTAAAGGATTACAGGCAACATCATAAAATGACTCATTATGTCAAAAAAAACGCAGAGAAAAGCGCCGCCCCTATTCGGTGTAGTCGCCGTCAATGATATTAATTGCGATATCATAAGAAACGTCCCCAGAAGCGAATGGCTTGGCGTAACGATGCCGCTTCTGACCATATTCCCATTTCTGTTATCTATTTTATTTATTGGCCCAATTATTGGGTATTCTCCCATATTTATTCTGGTTGAGATTATACTTATCCTGATGTTCTATAGCAGCATCCACGCACTGCGTGTCGTCATTACCCACCCCAAAACGTTAATCGTCAGGCTGAATCGCAAGCGCCAACGGGTGTATGTTCAAACGTATCGTCCCACGCGTAATATCTTTGCGAAATGGCCTGTCGAAACGCTGATTTATGACTGGAAGGACATTGAAGCCCATTTTAGTAACGGTTCCGGAACCGCGGGTTCCCGGACATGGTATAAGTGGCAAGCACCCTCGACTGACGGGAAAAAAAACTGGATAATCATCAGCGATGATAACGCGCCTTTATTTTATCAAGTCTCTCGCTTCTCTACCGATATCGCAGATACTCTTTTGAGTTATGCGGAATCCTGGGCGTGGTGCAGAAACTATATGAATGGCCTGATGACACCCGTTCATTTAATATCGATAGAAAATAACTACTCCTTTAAATATTGCGTGACGAGATTGAGCAGCCGGATGTTGTCGCGAGTCAATGAACAGGATAAATGGACAACCATTTTTCCCGTCAGGAATCCTTTTTTCTGGCTCATTTCTTTTATTATGGTGCCAACCATTTTACTGGACGCTCTGGCAATGAGGAAAATTATGCGCAGGCTGCCGGAGACGCCGTGGTCTGATGAGGCACAGGGCGAATCAACAACAGATAAACAATAGATTAATTATTTATTTTAACTGCGTAAGGTCCTGCGTTGTCGTCAGGGCTTTGCGGGTAATCTGGCGTTGATTCGCCCCGCTCAACTATTTACTCCGATATTTTTTGCAACGCGTCATCAATTTTGCCAATCACATACATCAGCGGTTTCCACAGCACGACCAGCGTAACAATCGTGCCGAACAGCTGCACATCGCCATGCGCAAGTTGTCCGGTAAACAGAAGATATACCAGGTTAAATATACACGAGCCAGCGGAGACAATGCCGAGGTATAAAAAGAGAATGAACAGGATATTTCTGCTGTCAGAAAGGCGAGGCAGGCAACACTGGCTCCACAGACCTATCCCTACCGCCACAATAAAAATAATGGCCGATACAATTAGCGGGTTATCCATAACCTGTTCCTGTCGTTCCCTGGAAATTTGCGCGAAAAGCGTCTGCTCTTCGCGCAGTGAACCACTTACAATCCCTTAAGAAGCTTATCCACAAACTGCGGCACCACTTCGCTCGCCAGTCCGTAGGTTTTCTCTTCAAACTCGCTGCCCACCTGGCTCGGCTCAAGGTTCAGCTCCACCGTATGCGCCCCCTGCAGCTTCGCTTCGTGAACAAATCCCGCCGCCGGATAGACATGCCCCGAGGTGCCAATGGCGATAAACAGATCCGCCATCGCCAGGGCGTTGTAGATCTCGTCCATTCCCAGCGGCATTTCGCCAAACCACACCACGTGCGGGCGCAGCGGCGACGGGAACTGACAGCAGTGGCATTTGTCATCGGAGGTGACATCGCCGGTCCAGCTAAAGACCTGGCCGCTGCTGGAGCAACGCACCTTCAGCAATTCACCGTGCATATGAAGTACGTTGCGGTTGCCCGCGCGCTCATGCAGGTTATCAATATTCTGCGTTACCAGCAGGAAGCGATCCCCCAGCGCCTCTTCGAGTTTAGCCAGCGCCAGATGCGCCGCATTAGGGGCGATCTCCGGCGACTGCAACTGACGGCGGCGGGCATTGTAGAATTCCTGCACCAGCTGCGGGTTACGGGCAAAACCTTCCGGCGTCGCCACATCTTCAACCCGATGCTCTTCCCACAGCCCGTCGGTCGCGCGAAACGTTCGAATGCCCGACTCGGCGGAGATCCCCGCCCCGGTCAGGACCAGTACTCTTGGTTTTTCCATCAATTCCGGCATTGCCACATCCTGGAAGAAAATTCGCTGGCGTAAGCGCTCACGCAAGCGGCGTTTGTTTTTGCGAAAACGGCTGAGTCGAAGTGACCGTCGCGACAGCATAAAAACCTCGTATGGCTAGCGGGTGAGATGGAGGAATGCGGCGCCGCGCATTCCTCCGGCATCGCCATGTCGCGCGCGCTCAATGCGCGGGACACGGGCAACCGGCAACAAATGACGCGGCAACCGACCGGACAACCGTTCGGCGATGGCCGTAAAGTTCGATAATCCTCCGCCGATCACCAGCAGGTCAGGATCGACAATGGTCAGGATATTCCCCAGACAGACCGCCAGCAGATCGAGATAGCGCTCAACGTGCTCTACAGCCTGTTCATCTCCCTGCTCCCACAGGGCAATGATTTCCGGAGCCTGACGTTTTTGATGATAGAAGTGTTCATAAAGCCATGCAAATCCACGGCCGGAGAGGTAGTTCTCAATGCAGCCGTGCTGGCCGCAACCGCAGCGGAGGAGCGGGAAATCACGCCCCACCACCTCCAGCGCATCCACCGGCAGGCGAATATGACCAAACTCGCCGGTGATATAGCTGCGTCCGGTCACCGGTTTGCCATTCACCACAATCCCGCCGCCGACACCGGTGCCGAGGATCAGCCCCATCACCAGGGGGTATTGCTGGAACTCATCGTCCCAGGCTTCGGAGAGGGCAAAACAGTTAGCGTCGTTGTCGAGGCGCACGTCACGCTCAAGGAGGCGGGTCAGGTCGGCGCGCAGCGGCCTACCGCTTGCCGCCGGGACGTTGGCGGCGTACAGCGTACCGTCGTCGGTTTCCGGCATCCCCGGAATGCCTATGCCCACCGTGCCCTTCACGCCGAAGCGTTCATCGGCCTGGGCCACCAGCGCGGCAATGGCGGTTAAAAATTCATCGTAGCTTTCGTGGGGAGTGGGAACCCGGGTTTCCCACTGCAATTTCAGGTTGGTATCAAATACGCCAAGGGCAATTTTGGTGCCGCCAATATCAAATCCGTAATACATAGTGCATTCCTCTTTTGACCCGGCGGCAACGCTCACCGGATCATGACGTAATTACTGGCCACTTAATACCCTCGCCGGATCAATTCGGCTTGCGCGACGCGCCGGATACCAGCTTGCCAGCAGACTCAGTAAAAGTGCTGTAACCAGCACATAAAAAACATCCAGCCAGTGCAATTCAGACGGCAGGAAGTCAATAAAATAGATATCGCCCGACAGGAACTGATGCCCGATCAGGGCCTCAAGACCGTTAATAATCGGCGTCAGCTGCAATGAAACCACCACCCCGATAACCACACCGCACAGGCTGCCCAGCAGCCCCGCCAGCAGACCATACCAGACGAAGATGGCACGAATAAGACCATCTTTTGCGCCGAGGGTGCGCAGCACCGCGATGTCGCCGCTCTTGTCTTTCACCGCCATCACCAGGGTAGAGACGATGTTAAAGCAGGCCACGCCGATCACCAGCACCATCGCCAGGTACATAATGGCGCGGATCATCTGGATATCACGATACATATACCCGTAAGTGCCGATCCAGCTCTTGATGTAGACATAGCTGTCGGTCACTTCCCCGGCGTCGCGCACCAGTTTGTTGGCGTTGAAGACGTCGTTAACCTTGATGGCGATCCCGGTGACGCTGCTGCCCATATCGAGATACTGGCGCGCATCTTCCAGCGGCACCATAGCAAAGCTGTGATCGAGCTGACCGCTTAGCTGCAAAATACCGGTCACGTGCAGACGCACGCGCTTCGGCTGCTGCAGCTTATGATCGGCGCTGGCGTTCGGGATCATGATCGACACCCAGTCGCCCTGCTTCACTTTCAGCGCGTCGGCCACTCCCTTACCGAGGATAATCTGCTGATCGCCAGCTTTAAAGTTGGCCCAGGCCTCTTTCTGGATAAACTGCGGCAGCGCGCTGAGCTTCTCTTCCTGGCGCGGGTTCACCCCTTTCACCTGGATAGCGCGCAGGTTTGCGCCGCTCTCCACCAGTCCGGTGAAATTGATATAGGGCGCAGCCGCGGCAATGCCCGGCACCTTTTCCACTTTATTCAGGGCGTCGTTCCAGTTATTCCACGGCTGGTTAACCGGCTCAATTTCGCCGTGCGGCACGACTGCCAGAATGCGGTTGTTCAGCTCACGCTCAAAGCCGTTCATGGCGCTGAGGCCAACAATCAGTACCGCCACGCCCAGCGCGATACCGACGGTGGAGATGACCGAGATGAGCGACACCATGCCACTGCGGCGGCGACCCCGGCTAAAACGCAGGCCGATGAGTAACGATAACGGTGAAGCCATCAATCTGCCCCCATCAGGGTCAGTTCGGTATTCAGGCGACCGTCACGCATCTCCAGCTGGCGGGACATGCGTTTTGCCAGCTGCAAATCGTGCGTCACCACCAGGAAGGCGGTGCCCTGGGAGGCATTCAGTTCGCCGAGAAGCTGGAAGATGCTGTCGGCGTTGCGGGCATCCAGGTTACCGGTCGGTTCATCCGCCAGCACCAGGCGCGGATTATTTACCAGCGCACGGGCAATCGCCACACGCTGGCGCTCGCCGCCGGAGAGCTCGGATGGCCGATGATTACCGCGGTGGCCCAGCCCGACCGCTTTCAGCATATCGCTGGCGCGGGCGTTGATTTCAGCCGGTTTCTTTTTGCCGATCAGCAGCGGCATCGCCACGTTTTCCAGCGCCGTAAAGTCCGGCAGCAGGTGGTGGAACTGATAGATAAAGCCCAGCTCGCGGTTACGCAGATCGGCCTTCGCGCTCGAAGACATCGAACTCAGCGGCGTGCCGGAGAAGACCACATCGCCGGAGGTCGGCGTATCCAGCCCGCCAAGCAGGTGCAGCAGGGTACTTTTCCCGGAGCCGGAGGTGCCGACGATCGCCATCATCTCCCCTTCCCCGACGCTGAAGCTGACATTGTGCAGGACATCCGTCTGCACCGTGCCTTCCTGATAGCGTTTGCACAGGTTGTCGCATTGCAACAGGATCTTATTCATAACGTAAAGCCTCAGCGGGTTGGGTGGCGGCAGCGCGCCATGAAGGATAAAGCGTGGAGAGTAAGGCAACGGCCATCGCAGCCAGCGCAATGCCCACTACCTGCAGCGGCTCAATGGCCACCGGCAGTGCCGCGCCGTCGAGCAGCGCGCCGATAATCGGCATTAAATTATTGAGCTGGCTGGCAAGCAGCGTACCGAGCAACGCGCCGAGCAGCGCGCCGACAATCCCGGCGCTGGCGCCCTGCACCATAAAGACCGCCATGATCTGCCGCGGCGTCAGCCCCTGGGTTTGCAGGATCGCCACTTCGCCCTGCTTCTCCATCACCATCAGGCCCAGCGAGGTAATGATGTTAAAGGCGGCAACCGCCACAATCAGGCTCAGGAGCAGGCCCATCATGTTTTTTTCCATCCGCACGGCCTGAAACAGCTCGCCCTTACGTTCGCGCCAGTCCTGCCATTGGGTGCCTTCCGGCAGGGTTTGCTGGCTTAACACATCGACCTTCAGCGGCTCGTTGAGCCACAGACGCCAGCCGGTGATATTGCCGAGCGGGTAACGCATCAGGCGCGACGCGTCCTGGATATTGACCAGCATCTGATAGCCGTCCACTTCGCTGTTGGCGGCGAAGGTGCCGATCACATTAAACAGGCGCTGGCTCGGGAGCCGCCCCATCGGGGTAAACTGGCTGGCAGACGGCACCATCACCCGTAGCTGATCGCCGCGATTGACCCCCAGCTGTCCGGCAAGCTGTTCGCCGAGAATGACGTTGTACTGGCCGGGAGCCAGATCGCTCTGTTTGACGTTAACCAGAAACGGCGTCAGGGGATCCTTTTGCGCCGGGTCGATGCCGAGCATCACTCCGACCGCCACGCTGCGGGCGCTCTGTAGCACCACGTCACCGGAGGTGATCGGCGCCACGCGGCTTACGCCCTGGAGCTTGACGGCGCTTTGTGGCAGCTGCTGCGGATTCACCGACCCGCTGCTGGATGAGAGGATCGCCTGCGGCATCAGCCCCAGAATGTTATTTTGCAGCTCGCGCTCAAAGCCGTTCATGACGGAGAGAACCGTCACCAGCGCCATCACGCCAAGCGTAATGCCAATGGTAGAAAGCCAGGAGACGAAGCGACCGAAGCGGTCCGCGGCGCGCCCACGCATATAACGTAAGCCTATGAATAGTGCGACAGGTTGGTACATGAAATCCGTCTGTTTGCTGATAGCAGACCCACGAGTATATAAGCGAATCCGCTAAGGGTAAATGACTGAAACCGTAAGCTTTGCTTATCATTTGTCTGAAAAAGCGCGGTAAATCAGCGTAATACCCCCCTTTCGTAAGACGACCTGCCCCGCGCAGGTGTTTGCAGCTTTTCTGAAAAACATCCGGATACAGACTCTTACCCATTACATCCCGCCCGCCGCGCAACACACTTACCCGCTCGATTAAGGTAATAACAGGACCCGGAACGCGATGAAACAAAAAGCACTATGGATTAACCAGATAAAAGGACTCTGCATCTGCCTGGTGGTGATTTACCACTCGGTGATCACCTTTTATCCCCATCTCGAGGCGCTGCATGCTCCCCTTTCGGTGCTGCTCGCCAAATGTTGGGTAACGTTCAATCTCTATCTCGCCCCCTTCCGTATGCCGGTGTTCTTCTTTATTTCGGGGTATCTGGTCCGGCGCTACATTGACGAGGTCGACTGGAAAACCTGCCTGGACAAACGGCTCTGGAGCATTATCTGGGTGCTGGCGCTGTGGGGAGTATTACAGTGGCAGGCGTTGACCCATCTCAATGCGTGGCTGGCGCCGGAGCGGGATCTCAATACCGCGTCGAACGCCGCCTATGCCGACTCGCTGACCGGTTTTATCACCGGCATGCTCACTGCCAGCACCAGCCTGTGGTATCTCTACGCTCTGGTGGTCTATTTTACGCTCTGCAAGCTGCTGAGCCGCTGGCGGACGCCGCTGGTCGCGCTGCTGGCGCTCGCCAGCATCGCCATCAACTTTATGCCGCTGCCGTGGTGGGGGATGAACAGCGTGGTGCGCAATATGATCTATTACAGCCTCGGGGCCTGGTACGGCGTGCAGCTGATGGCGTGGATGCAGAGCCGGGTGTGGCGCCGTGACGCGCTGGCGGTAGCGGCGTTCGGGGCGGTCTCCGTCGTGCTGTGGTTCGTCGGGGTTCCCCTGCCGCTGTCGCTGCTGTCGATCCTGCTGATTATGGCCCTGTTCTACCGCCTGGAGCAGCGCTTCGCCGTGGGCCCTGACAATGTGCTGAACGTGGTTGGCTCCAATACCATTGCGATTTACACCACCCACCGCATTCTGATCGAAGGGGTCAGCCTGTTAATGATCCACCAGTTGAATGGCGGTACCTGGCCGGTGTGGGCAGAGCTGACGCTGGTGCTCTTCTACCCGTTTGCCAGCCTGCTGATCTGCACCCTGGTGGGGCTGGGGGCGCGTAACCTCTCCCGCGCGCTGGCCGGTGATATTTTCTTTACCCCACCCGCCCGGCTGACGCTGGTTCAGGCGACACGCTAGCGCGCCTGTGAGAGGGGGGCTTTGCGCTGCGTGCGGTTACGGTTTGCTAATGTAAAACGATCAAGGATAATAAAGACATTGTGTATCAGTGATATGCCCATACGAGATCCTGACAAAGCCATGCCTGAACAAAATCGTTTTTCCCTGCCCGTCAAAGCGGGCGACCAACGCCAGTTAGGTGAACTGACCGGGGCAGCCTGCGCCACGCTGGTGGCGGAAATTGCAGAGCGTCATCAGGGCCCGGTGGTACTGGTCGCGCCGGACATGCAAAACGCCCTGCGTCTGCATGATGAGATCCGCCAGTTCACCGATCAGCTGGTCACCAGCCTTGCCGACTGGGAGACGCTGCCTTACGACAGCTTCTCGCCGCACCAGGAGATCATCTCCTCGCGCCTCTCCACGCTGTATCAACTGCCCTCCATGCAGCGCGGCGTGCTGATTGTGCCGGTCAATACCCTGATGCAGCGCGTCTGTCCGCACAGCTATCTGCACGGCCACGCGCTGGTGATGAAAAAAGGCCAGCGCCTCTCGAGGGATGGCCTGCGCGTGCAGCTCGACAGCGCGGGCTATCGCCATGTCGATCAGGTCATGGAGCACGGGGAGTACGCCACCCGCGGCGCGCTGCTCGACCTCTACCCTATGGGCAGTGAACAACCTTATCGTCTGGACTTTTTCGACGACGAAATCGACAGCCTGCGCCTGTTTGATGCCGATACCCAGCGCACGCTGGAGGAAGTGGAGGCCATCAACCTGCTGCCGGCCCACGAATTCCCGACCGACAAAACCGCTATTGAGCTCTTCCGCAGCCAGTGGCGCGATAAGTTTGACGTCAAGCGCGACGCCGAACATATCTACCAGCAGGTGAGCAAAGGCACCCTGCCGTCAGGGATCGAATACTGGCAGCCGCTGTTCTTCAGCGAGCCGCTGCCTGCCCTGTTCAGCTATTTCCCGGCCAATACGCTGGTGCTCAACACCGGCGATCTGGAGACCAGCGCCAGCCGTTTCGAGAGTGAAACTCGCGCCCGCTTTGAAAACCGGGGGGTTGATCCGATGCGCCCGCTGCTGGAGCCCGAGCTGCTGTGGCTGCGCACCGATGAGCTGTTCAGCGAGCTGAAACGCTGGCCGCGCATGCAGCTCAAAACCGACAGCCTGCCGGAGAAAGCTGCCAATACCAACCTGGCCTACCAGCCGCTGCCGGACCTCGCGGTGCAGGCGCAGAACAAATCGCCGCTGGATAACCTGCGTAAGTTCCTCGAATCCTTTACCGGTCCGGTGATCTTCTCTGTGGAAAGCGAAGGGCGCCGTGAGGCGCTGGGCGAGCTGCTTGGCCGCATTAAGGTCGCACCGAAGCGGATCCTGCGCCTGGACGACGCCAGCGGCAACGGACGCTACCTGATGATCGGCGCCGCCGAACATGGGTTTATTGATACGCTCAATAATCTGGCGCTGATCTGCGAAAGCGATCTGCTGGGTGAGCGCGTGGCGCGCCGCCGTCAGGACAGCCGCCGTACCATCAACCCGGACACGCTGATCCGCAACCTGGCGGAGCTGCATCCCGGCCAGCCGATTGTCCATCTGGAGCATGGCGTAGGCCGTTACGCCGGGATGACCACCCTGGAAGCGGGCGGCATCAAGGGTGAATACCTGATGCTCCTGTACGCCAACGACGCCAAACTCTATGTGCCGGTGTCGTCCCTGCACCTGATCAGTCGCTACGCGGGCGGTGCGGAAGAGAATGCCCCGCTGCACAAGCTCGGCGGCGATGCGTGGGCGCGGGCGCGGCAAAAAGCGGCGGAGAAAGTGCGCGACGTAGCCGCGGAGCTGCTGGATATCTACGCCCAGCGCGCGGCGAAGGCGGGCTACGCCTTCAAGCATGATAAAGAGCAGTATCAGCTCTTCTGCGACAGCTTCCCGTTTGAAACCACCCCGGATCAGGCCCAGGCAATTAACGCCGTGCTGAGCGACATGTGTCAGCCGCTGGCGATGGATCGTCTGGTCTGCGGCGATGTGGGCTTCGGTAAAACCGAAGTGGCGATGCGCGCCACCTTCCTGGCGGTGGAGAATAACAAGCAGGTGGCGGTGCTGGTGCCCACCACCCTGCTGGCACAGCAGCACTACGATAACTTCCGCGACCGCTTTGCCAACTGGCCGGTGCGCATCGAGATGATGTCGCGTTTTCGCAGCGCCAAAGAGCAGGCGCAGATCCTGGAGCAGGCAAGCGAGGGCAAGATCGACATTCTGATCGGTACCCATAAACTGCTGCAGAGCGACGTGAAGTGGAAAGATCTGGGGCTCTTGATTGTCGACGAAGAGCACCGCTTCGGCGTGCGCCACAAGGAGCGCATCAAAGCGATGCGCGCCGATGTCGATATCCTGACCCTCACCGCCACGCCGATCCCGCGCACGTTAAATATGGCGATGAGCGGCATGCGCGATCTGTCGATTATCGCCACGCCGCCTGCCCGCCGTCTGGCGGTGAAAACCTTTGTCCGTGAGTACGATAACCTGGTGGTGCGCGAGGCGATCCTGCGTGAAGTGCTGCGCGGCGGCCAGGTTTATTATCTCTACAACGATGTCGAGAATATCCAGAAAGCGGCGGACCGTCTGGCGGAGCTGGTGCCGGAAGCGCGGATTGCCATCGGCCACGGGCAGATGCGCGAGCGCGAGCTGGAACGGGTGATGAACGATTTCCATCACCAGCGCTTTAACGTGCTGGTTTGCACCACCATCATCGAAACCGGTATCGATATTCCTACCGCCAATACCATCATTATTGAGCGAGCGGATCACTTCGGCCTGGCCCAGCTCCACCAGCTGCGTGGCCGTGTCGGACGTTCGCACCATCAGGCCTATGCCTGGCTGATGACCCCACACCCGAAAGCGATGACCCCCGATGCGCAGAAGCGTCTCGAAGCCATCGCCTCGCTGGAAGATCTGGGCGCCGGTTTTGCGCTGGCCACTCACGACCTGGAGATCCGCGGCGCGGGCGAACTGCTTGGGGAAGATCAGAGCGGCTCGATGGAAACCATCGGTTTCTCGCTCTACATGGAGCTGCTGGAAAACGCCGTCGATGCCCTGAAGGCGGGACGCGAGCCGTCGCTGGAAGATCTCACCAGCCAGCAAACGGAAGTGGAACTGCGGATGCCGTCCCTGCTGCCGGATGATTTTATCCCGGACGTTAACACCCGCCTGTCGTTCTACAAACGCATCGCCAGCGCCAAAGACGAAGCCAGTCTGGAAGAGATAAAAGTGGAGCTGATTGACCGCTTTGGCCTGCTGCCGGATGCAGCGCGTAACCTGCTGGATATCGCCCGTTTACGCCAGCAGGCGCAGAAGCTCGGGATCCGCAAGCTGGAGGGGAATGAAAAAGGCGGCATGATTGAGTTTGCCGAGAAGAACCACGTCGATCCGATGTGGCTGATCGGCCTGCTGCAAAAACAGCCCCAGCACTTCCGTCTCGATGGACCGACGCGCCTGAAATTCACCCAGGATCTGGCGGAGCGCAAAACCCGCATGGACTGGGTACGTAACTTTATGCGTCAGCTTGAAGAGAATGCCGTAGCCTGACCCTGTGCCGGGCTACCATCGGGTTGCCCGGCATGATTTTCCCTGCGCAATTTACAACTCTTTGCAATCCCCCTGGATTTCCCGACACACTCATTCGCCATAATTATCATTTAACGTTCAGATAATAATAATCTTTATTGCTATGGATTCTGGTGATGATAAAAACGTCGCGTTTTACCCGTTGGATATCGGTGGTTGCGCTCCTCGCGACCGTAGCGCTTGCCCTGCCCGCCCAGGCGAATACCTGGCCCCTGCCCCCGGCGGGTAGTCGGCTGGTGGGCGAAAATCGTTTTCATGTGGTGGAAAACGATGGTGGTTCGCTGGAGGCGATTGCCAAAAAATATAACGTCGGTTTCCTGGCGCTGCTGCAGGCTAACCCGGGCGTCGATCCCTACGTCCCCCGTGCAGGCAGTGTTCTGACCATCCCGCTTCAGACCCTCCTCCCCGATGCCCCGCGGGAAGGGATTGTGATCAACCTGGCTGAACTGCGGCTCTACTATTATCCGCCGGGTAAAAACGAGGTCACGGTTTACCCCATCGGTATTGGTCAGCTGGGGGGCGATACCCTGACGCCAACTATGGTCACCACGGTGTCGGACAAACGCGCCAATCCGACCTGGACCCCAACCGCCAACATCCGCGCCCGCTATAAAGCCCAGGGTATCGATCTGCCAGCGGTGGTCCCCGCCGGACCGGATAACCCGATGGGTCATCACGCCATTCGCCTGGCTGCCTACGGTGGGGTCTATCTGCTGCACGGCACTAACGCCGATTTTGGCATCGGCATGCGCGTCAGCTCCGGCTGTATTCGCCTGCGGGACAATGACATCGAGACGTTGTTCCGTGTGGTCCAGCCCGGTACCAAAGTGAATATCATGAACACGCCGATTAAGGTGTCAGAAGAGCCTGGCGGCGTGCGCCTGGTGGAGGTACATCAGCCGCTGTCGAAAGCGCTGAATGACGATCCCCAGACCCTACCGATTGTCCTGAATGCTGCGCAGCAGGGCTTTAAAGCCAGCGCTGACGAGGTCGTTATGGAGCGCGCCATGGAAGCGCGTTCGGGTATGCCGGTAGATGTGACGCCTCACCCCGCTACCCAGGCGCTGTAGCCTTAACAGATAAAAAAACGCTCTGCACAGGCAGAGCGTTTTTTTTCGCAGTGGCATTAATGAGGGTTAAGCCATGCTTATTTGTAGATCACTGCAGTACCGTGCAGGGTGTTCGGGCCGGTTACAGAAGTAATACGGAAAGATTTCGCCCCCATTTCATCCGCTTTTTGCGCTAACTGGCTTTCAAGAGAGCTCAGGTTAGTCCCGGCGTTCGCAGAGATGGTGCCCACCTTTTGTTGATCGGCAGGGGTAGACTGAACTTCAACCGCAGCGAAGCTGGCAAATGAGAGTGAGCTGAGTACTGCAGCGGCGATGATTGTTTTTACGTTTTTCATGATAAGGACCTTTTGCAAGTGAACGGGATGTCGTAAGCATTAACTTAACGATCGATAAAAAAATGATAGATGTGATCTACATCACACGTCAATTTATTTTTATAACGATCATTAAAATAATTTTAAAAGCGTTTAAATTCATATTGATATGATGAATAAATTTTTATTCATGCGGCGCTGGCTGCGGAAAGGGATTATTTTTATAATGGTCGTTCAACAATCCAACAGAGGTACAACGGCTCATGACAACCGATGACACGCGTTGCGAAAAGAAAAGCCGTGGCCGACCAAAAGTGTTCGACAGGGAAGCGGCGCTGGACAAGGCCATGACGCTGTTCTGGCAGCATGGGTATGAAGCCACATCACTGGCTGACCTGGTTGCCGCGACGGGGGCGAAAGCGCCTACGCTGTATGCAGAATTTACCAATAAAGAGGGGCTGTTCCGGGCGGTGCTGGATCGCTATATCAGCCGTTTTGCCGCCCGCCATGAAGCGCAGCTGTTTTGCGAGGAGAAGCCCGTTGAACGGGCGCTGGAAGACTATTTCACCGCGGTGGCGACCTGCTTTACCAGCAAAGAGACCCCTGCGGGCTGTTTTATGATTAACACGTCGGCCACGCTTGCAGCCTCTTCTGAAGAGATTGCCCATACGGTTAAATCTCGCCATGCCATGCAGGAAGAGACGCTGTGCCAGTTTTTACAGCAGCGTCAGCAGCGCGGTGAGATCCCGGCGCAGTGCGATCCGAAGAAACTTGCCCAATATCTGAGCTGCATTTTGCAGGGTATGTCCATCAGTGCCCGCGAAGGGGCCAGCCTGGAAAAACTGCTGACTGTCACCCAGATAACCCTGCGGTTATGGCCTGAACTGCTGAAAGTCTGATTTTCAGGGCGCTCTGCCGCCCTGCTCCCCCTTTTCTCGCCGCAGCTTCCGCTATACTTCGTAGAAAGATAGTTAAAAACTATCACCACGGCTTCACCGCTTGCTATGCTTAACCAGTGATTATTGATGTACTAATGATTAGTTGCATTAGTTATGGTGAAGGCGTTCTGGCTATTCACATTCAGAAGGAGAATATAATGGTTTTGCTGTTACCTTTTTTTAAGGTGTTAATAGGCATTACATTGTTATTCGGTCTCTGGGTTTTATGTGGTGGGTCAGTTTTATTTGCTTTTCTTTCCGTCCTGATAACGGGATTTATGTTACTGCGCCAGTATAATGAATTCGACCTTTGACCCCGACACCCAGCAGCATCTCCAGGAAAGACCTTACTTCTGGCGCAAGTCGCCCCGCTGTTAAGGTCTTTTTTATGCGCAAAAAAAGCTCCCCAGCCTGAGCGAATGGGGAGCTAAATGCAGAGAACAGATTTTTTTATGCTTTGTTATTCAGTACCAGCTGACCGTCGCCATTAAGGGGGATCTGCGTGCCGGGATCTTTATCCATACGGATCTTGCCCTGCTGATCGCCAATTTTGTAGGTTACATCGTAGCCGAGCATTTTTTCTGACTTGTCATAGACCGTCTTACAGCGCTGCTCGGTGGTGGTGTAGGTATCACGCTCCTGCAGGGCACCCTGCGCCTGGTTCCCCGCGTAACCGCCACCCAGTGCGCCCACGACCGTCGCGACATCTTTACCCCGTCCGCCGCCAAACTGATGACCAATCACCCCACCGGCCACCGCACCCAGTACAGAACCGGCAATGCGGTTTTCATCCTGTACAGGACGGCGATGCGTTACGGTCACATTGCGGCACTCCTGACGCGGTGTTTTCACCGTCTCTTTAATAGGCGTAGCCGAAACCACCTGCGCATATTGTGGGCCACGATCAAAAACATTAAGACTGGCAACTGCCGCCACACCTAATGCGGCGACCACGCCAATCCCTATACCTGCCACCATGGATTTATTCATGTGACGTTCTCCTTTGTATTGCTATTGGTAACAATTCTGCGACTAAAGGTGTGTGCAGGCAAATCAGAGAAAGGATTAAAAATGTGGGAACAAGCGCAAAATGAGCCGGTTTAGGAGGACTCTTAACCCTGTGAGGGCGATTTACAGAACGATATGCTGAAAAAGCCCCTTCGCGAGAGCGAAGGGGCAAAGGCATTAGTGCAGCTTCAGTCGCGGTCGGATGACGCGGTTGATGCTACCTACCAGCATCATCAGCCCGGTTTTGAAATAGCCGTGCAGCGCAATCTGGTGCATACGGTACAGCGAAATGTAGACGAAGCGGGCAATACGTCCTTCTACCATCATCGAACCGCGCATCAGGTTACCCATCAGGCTACCGACGGTGGAGAAGTTCGAGAGCGACACCAGTGAACCATGATCTTTATAGACATAGTTCTTCAGAGGCTTGCCCTTCGCCTGCGCCAGAATATTGTGCAGCGCCAGGCTGGCCATCTGGTGTGCGGCCTGGGCGCGCGGTGGCACGAACCCACCTTCCGGACGGGCACAGGAGGCGCAGTCGCCAATGGCAAAGATATCCGGGTCGCGGGTGGTTTGCAGCGTCGGCTCCACCACCAGCTGGTTAATGCGGTTGGTCTCCAGTCCGCCGATCTCTTTCATGAAATCAGGGGCTTTAATGCCTGCCGCCCAGACCATCAGATCGGCTTTGATATGTTCGCCATCTTTGGTGTTCAGACCCTGTTCATCGGCACTGGTGACCATCGTCTGAGTCAGAACACGCACGCCCAGTTTGGTCAGCTCGTTGTGCGCCGCGCCGGAGATACGCGGCGGCAGCGCAGGCAGAATACGTTCGCCCGCTTCCACCAGCGTCACGTTCAGCGCGTCGTTGGTTAAGCCTTTGTAGCCATAGCTGTGCAGCTGTTTCACCGCGTTGTGCAGCTCCGCAGAGAGCTCAACGCCCGTCGCGCCACCGCCGACGATAGCGATATTCACCTTGCCGCTTGCGCCGAGGTTATTGGAATACTTCAGGAACAGGTTCAGCATCTCCTGATGGAAACGACGCGCCTGGTGCGGGTTGTCGAGGAAGATGCAGTTCTCTTTCACGCCCGGCGTGTTAAAGTCGTTGGAGGTACTGCCCAGCGCCATCACCAGGGTGTCGTACGCCAGCTTGCGCTCCGGCACCAGCAGCTCGCCCTTCTCATCGCGCAGCTCTGCCAGGGTAATGGTTTTGCTTTCACGGTTGATATCCATCACCGAGCCCAGCTGGAACTGGAAACCGTGGTTGCGTGCATGCGCCAGATAGCTCAGGGCGTCAACGCCCTCATCCAGAGAACCGGTCGCCACTTCATGCAGCAGCGGTTTCCACAGGTGGCTGTGGTTGCGATCGACAAGCGTAACTTTGGCTTTTTTACCGCGTCCGAGCTTCTTACCCAGCTGCGTAGCCAGTTCCAGACCGCCAGCACCACCACCCACAATCACTATCTTTTTCAATGGCGTAGTCAACGTGACCCCCTAAATTATTAACCAATTGTTAACTAAAAGTTATGAAAATAACCTTTAATTAACAACAGGTTACATCGCTGAAACCGTTCAATGGACATGAGAATAACATGTTCGGTGCATTGGTCATACCAAAATTGATATGCATCAAGTTTTGCCGCTTAAAATTCACCCAAGCTTAGCAAAAAGAAAGCCCGGCTCACCTGCGTGGCCGGGCTTAGTTGAAAAAATGAGCCTTATCCTAAAGTCTTGAACGCTTTGATCCGCTGCAGATGAGGGGCGATATTTTTGAACTTGTGGGTCTGCTCTTCATCCCAGACAATTTCGTAGTAGTGGTGCAGCAGCTCCGCGGCTCGCGGGCTGTTCAGCGCCTCATCGTTGCGGGAGAGGATCACCAGGCAGCGATCGCGATTTTTCTCACGGAAATTGCTCACGCACTTGGTGGCAATATCAACATACTCTTCCGGCCTGTCGATTTTGCCTTCCATGTTCTCGTTCGGGAACAGGTTAGGATTGAACACCACCTGGCGAATATCACATAAGAACCCAATGCGCTCCGCCCAGTAGCCTCCCAGACCGACACCACAGATCAACGGGCGCTCGTCAACGTTCAGCTGCAGCATCTTGTCCACTTCTTTCAGCAGATGCTGCATATCATGTTTCGGATGGCGCGTACTGTAGCTAATCAGCCGCACATCCGGATCGATAAACTGCAGTTGCAGGACCTTCTCGTGATTCCCGGGACTGTTCGAATCAAAACCGTGCAAATAGATGATCATCGTATCCTCGTCACACTACGCTTGTCAGGAGGGATCATTGCCCCGCTTTATGCGCTTCCCAGCCCTCATGAAGCGCTTCAAGTTGAGCATTGACGGCTTTCCAGCGTGCTGAATCCCGCAGTTCCTGACGGCTAAAAGAACCTTTATGATACAATTGTGTAACACGTTCAGCCTTGATCGGCGACAGGTTATCTAACACGCTTACTGCGCCTTTACGATTATTGCAGACCAGGATCATATCGCAACCTGCATCCAGCGATGCCTGACCGCGTTCAGCGTAGCTCCCCATGATCGCCGCCCCTTCCATCGACAGATCGTCGGAAAAAATCACGCCATTAAAACCGAGTTCCTGGCGCAGGACGGTTTTTAGCCAGTGCGGCGAGCCGCTGGCCGGACGCGGATCGACGTCGGCATAGATCACGTGCGCGGGCATGATGGCATCAAGCTTATTGTCGCTGATAAGCGATTTAAAAATCGACATATCCCTGGCGCGGATCTCCGCCTGTGGCCGTGGGTCACGCGGGGTTTCTTTGTGGGAATCTGCCGTAACGGCGCCATGACCCGGAAAGTGTTTCCCCGTGGTTTTCATCCCGGCTTCGTGCATGCCGTCGATAAAGCGGGTCGCCATTTGCAGCGCCTTCTGCGGTTCGTCATGGTATGCACGCTCACCGATGGCGGCGCTGATATGGCCGACGTCCAGCACCGGGGCAAAGCTGATATCAATATCCATGGCAATCATCTCGCTTGCCATCAGCCAGCCCGCCTCCTGCGCCAGCTTGCCCCCCTCTTCCAGCCCAAGCAGCGCGGCAAACGACTGGGCAGCGGGCAGACGGGTAAAGCCGTCGCGGAATCGCTGCACGCGGCCTCCCTCCTGATCCACCGCCACCACCAGCCGGTGACGGGAGGCCTCCCGGATCTGGCGAACCAGCTCGCGCAGCTGCGCCGGATCGTGATAATTACGCGTAAACAGGATCAAGCCGCCTACCAGCGGGTGCGCCAGAATTTCGCGCTCCTCCGCATCCAGCTCATAACCTTCAACATCCAACATGACCGGACCCACACGAACCTCCCTTATTCTGTTGTTTCTAACTGGCGCCAGATCTCATCGGCCAGCGTCATAAATTGTTTATCTTGTGATTGCTGCCAGCGTAGCTCAAACCAGCCTGCCATCAGCATCAGTACCCAGGGACGCCAGCGCTTCACCTGGCGTTGCAACTGCGTCAGGTCAAGCTGAGCAGCATGGGCGTAAGCGGCGAGCAGCTGCTGACGCTCTGCGTCACTGTCCGTCCAGACGCTTGCCAGCTCCAGCGCCACATCTCCGTCACCCGCGTACTCCCAGTCCAGCAGCCGGATACCGGCATCCGTATGCACGATATTACCGGCATGAACGTCCATGTGCAGCGGCGCCAGCCGCAGTGGGCGCGGCTCCCCCCGTTTTTGCAGACGTTTGTGCCATCGCAGCCATAGCGGCGTGCGCCGGGTGGGCGAGGCCTGGAGCCAGTACTGCTCCAGTAGCGGCATCAGGGTGATACGCCAGCCAAACACGGGCTGTTGATGGAGATGATACAGCATCCCGGCCAGTGCGGGTGCAGCGGGCAACCTGGTTTTGACCTCCCCCGCCAGATAGTCCACCGCTATCCAGCCCGGACTGTAAAAGTGCGGCTGAGGAGCAATGTCGGCGGGAAGATGGCGCAGGGCATGGTACTGACGGCGAAAATGAGCAGGCGTTGCCAGGGCATCATGACGCTGGCGTAGCACCAGACGACGCGCAGCATGCTCAATAATGCAGCTCGCGCCGCTCAACCCGGTATGGGACGGCGGCGCGACGATGCGAAACTGCGGAAAATAGCGCGACAGCAGCGTGTCGCGCGTCAGGTTACTGTTGCTGAACTGCACCTTTACCCGACCAGATAATCTCACCTGTCTGAACCAGCATCAGCTGCATTTGCAGCGCCGGGGAATTGACGTTGCCGGTTGCGCTGGAGTAAAGCACATACTGCGCGCCCACGTTACGGGCAATGCCGATGGCTTTACTGCGTGAGCCCAGGCTGTCCTGCGGGGAAAGGCCCAACTGCTGCTTGGCGACAGCAAGCTGCTGCGCAGACACCAGCGTAAATTTGCCGTTATTGGCCAGCGCATTACGCAGCGTTTCGGTCGCCTCACCAGCATTCAGGCTGCCGTTAGTGCGGTTGTTGACGCTGTCCACCAGCAGCACGCTGCCTGCGTTAACGCCCTGCGCCTGGAGCATCTTACCGACCATAGGCTGCATTGCGCCGTTCCAGTCGTAGTGACGTTCACGCGGTGCAGGCTGGGCGGGCTCTTCCTGATGCTCTATCGGACCAGGCTGCGCGGGAACGCTCGGCACGGTAGGAACAACAGGAACCGGCTGGGTTGGCTGAACCGGCTGCTCGACGCCCGGTTTGACCTCTTCCACCGGTGCTGGTGGTTGCTCAGTGCGGCTAATACAGCCCGACAGGAACAGTGCAAAAGCCGTGACAAGCGCGTAACGACCGATCTGTTTAATCAAAATTCACCCCTCAGAGATATAAATAAAGTCTGACCTTATGCGCACCCAGATAATTTGCGCTGCCATATAGCTTAACCGACGATTTTGCCGGAATGGTTACGCTGCGCGGCGCCTCAAGTGGATGCATTTCCAGGCCGCGGGCGTCATACCAGAAAAAACGGTAGTGTACGGTAACTGGCGCATCTCTTTCATTGAACAGCACAGAGGAGGCGGACGGTTGAATTTCGCTGACCGACAGCGAAGGCTGATCGGCGGTAATCCCTGCCGCCAGCACCGATGACTCCATAACCAGCGTTTGATCGTCATTAACGGGAATCGACGGTTGCGAACTGCATCCCGCCAACGCTATCACCAGCGCCGCCATCCATCCTCTTTGCATCTTAAAGACCTTTATGCGCCAGCATCGGGCCCAGCGGACGACCGCCCAGCAGATGCATATGAATGTGATAAACTTCCTGACCACCGTGGCGGTTGCAGTTCATGATCAAACGGTAACCGTCCTCGGCAATGCCTTCCTGCTCAGCAATTTTCGCTGCTACTGTCAGCATACGGCCTAATGCCAGTTCATGCTCAGTTTTCACGTCATTAACCGTCGGAATCAGAATATTAGGAATAATGAGGATGTGCGTAGGCGCCTGGGGGGAGATGTCGCGAAAAGCGGTAACCAGTTCATCCTGATAGATGATATCTGCCGGGATCTCGCGGCGGACAATTTTACTGAAAATGGTTTCTTCAGCCATGAGGTTTTCCTTATTCATTAGTCTGGCGACGAGCCCGGAAACAACCCGCCCGGTGCAGGCGCAATATTTTGTGGCAAGACTAAAGAGTATGAGCGACTTTCTCCTGTCCTTTCAACCTTATCCCATGAATTCTTTGCGTGTGCGGCCCGATCTGCTCGCGGAGTAACCACCTCCCCTCCACCCGCTCTGAAACATTATTTCACTTACCGCCGCAACATCTGTTTACAGTGATAAATCGAATGCGTATATTTCGCATTTGCATTTTCATGCGCAATTTATACCTAGAAAAATGATTTCAGTCCGTCGATACGGGACTGATGCACACCATTCACCGTTCATAAGGGTTTAATGATGTCTTTCACCATTCAATCCAGGGAAGGGCAATCCCGGTCTGTCGCAACACCTTCGTTGCTGGCAGCCTGCATTGCTATGGCATTGATGCCAACCACCGCTTTCGCCGCCTCCACCGAAGATACCGTCATTGTTGATGGTTCTTCTCAGTCGGACGCCTCCGCTGATGACAGCCAGGACTACAGCGTAAAAGCCACGTCCGTGGGCACCAAAATGCAGATGATCCAACGTGACATCCCGCAGTCGGTTACCATCGTCAGCGAACAACGTATGGAAGACCAGCAGCTTCAGACCCTGGGCGAAGTGATGGACAGCACGATGGGGATCAGCAAAAGCACGACTGACTCCGATCGCAGCAACTATTACTCCCGTGGTTTCGAAATCGACAACTACATGGTCGATGGCATCCCAACCTATTTTGAGTCGCGCTGGAATCTGGGTGATTCCCAGTCAGATATGGCGCTGTTTGAACGCGTCGAAGTCGTGCGCGGCGCCACCGGGCTGATGACCGGGACGGGTAACCCGTCGGCGGCCATCAATATGGTGCGCAAGCATGCCACCAGCCGTGAATTTAAAGGCAACCTGTCTGCAGAGTACGGCAGCTGGAACAAGCAACGTTACGTGATGGACATGCAAAGTCCACTGACGGAAGATGGCAACCTACGGGCGCGTATTGTGGCGGGTTATCAGGACAGCGACTCCTGGCTCGACAACTACAATCAGAAGCGCACCTTCTTCTCCGGGATCCTGGACGCGGACCTGGCCACCAGCACTTCACTGTCGGCAGGCTACGAATACCAGCGTATCGACATCAATAACCAGACGTGGGGTGGTTTGCCGCGCTGGAACACCGATGGCAGCGTCAGACATTACGATCGCGCGCACAGCACCTCACCTGACTGGGCTTACAACGACAAAGAGTTCAACAAGGTCTTCTTCACGCTGAAGCAGCGCTTTGCCGACAACTGGCAGGCCACGTTGAATGCGACCCATACCGAGGCGAAATTCGACAGTAAAGCGATGTATCTCGATGCTTACGTCAATAAAAGCACCGGTATGCTGGAAGGCCCTTACGTGAACTACGGTCCGGACTACGGCTACATTGGCGGCACCGGCTGGAACAGCGGCAAGCGTAAAGTAGACGCAGTGGATCTCTTCGCTGACGGCGGCTACGAGCTATTGGGTCGCCAGCACACCATGATGATCGGCGGCAGCTTCAGCCGTCAGACGAACCGCTACACTAACTCGTGGGCCAACGTCTACCCGGAGGAGTTCGGCAGTTTCTACGACTACAACGGTTACTTCCCGGAAACCAACTGGGGATCGCAGTCGCTGGCCCAGGATGACACCACGAATATGAAATCGCTGTACGCCGCGACGCGCATTTCCCTGGCCGATCCTCTGCATTTAATTCTTGGCGCCCGTTATACCAACTGGAGCATTGAAACCCTGACCTACGGCATGGAGAAGAACCATACCACCCCTTATGCCGGTCTGGTCTACGACATCAATGACAACTGGTCAGCCTACGCCAGCTATACCTCTATCTTCCAGCCGCAGAACTACCGCGACAGCTCGGGCAAGTATCTTGATCCGATCACCGGGAATAACTACGAAGCGGGCCTGAAATCTGACTGGATGAACAGCCGTCTGACCACCACGCTCTCTGTCTTCCGCATTGAGCAGGATAATCTGGGCCAAAGCACCGGCCGGACGATTCAGGGATCAACGGATACAGCTTACGAGAGCGTAGACGGTACCGTGAGTAAAGGCGTGGAGTTTGAAATCAACGGCGCGCTGACCGATAACTGGCAGATGACCTTTGGCGCAACGCGTTACGTGGCGGAAGATAACGATGGCAAGGCGGTAAACCCGCAACTGCCGCGGACCACGGTGAAACTCTTCACCAGCTACCGCCTGCCGGCGATGCCTGAGCTGACCGTTGGCGGCGGCGTTAACTGGCAAAACAGCGTCTACACCTATCAGGACACCCCTTATGGCACCTGGCGTGCATCGCAGGGCAGCTATGCGCTGGTGGATCTCTTTACCCGTTATCAGGTCACAAAGAACTTCTCCCTGCAGGGTAATGTGAATAACCTCTTTGATAAGACATACGACACTAACATTGAGGGCGAAATTGTCTATGGCGAACCGCGTAACGTGAGCCTGACCGCAAGCTATCAGTTCTGATTAAGCATGCAGCGTCTAAGGGAGCCAAATGGCTCCCTTTTTTGTGCGCGCTGTTCGCCGGGTGGCGGCTGCGCCTTACCCGGCCTACGGTTCGTGCGGTTGTTGCCTTTGTAGGCCGGGTAAGTGTAGCGCCACCCGGCATGCCACAAACTACAGATATAAAAAAGGCAGCCATTCGGCTGCCTTAGTCTCCCCAGGTCACAACTTAGTTGCTGCGGATGTACTCATCCATTTCGGTTTTCAGGTTATCGGATTTAGTACCGAAGATAGCCTGTACACCGGAACCTGCAACAACTACGCCAGCTGCGCCCAGTTTTTTCAGACCCGGCTGGTCAACTTTCGCAACATCGGCAACGCTAACACGCAGACGAGTGATACATGCGTCCAGGTTAGTGATGTTCTCTTTACCGCCGAAGGCTGCAACCAGTGCCGGAGCCATTTCGCTGGTCGCACCCGCTTTGCTGTCTTCTGTTGCATCTTCACGACCTGGTGTTTTCAGGTCCAGCGCTTTGATCAGCACACGGAAGATGGTGTAGTACAGCACCGCGTAGCCCGCACCAACGATTGGGAACAGCCACAGTTTGCTGCTGTTACCGGACAGGACGATAAAGTCGATCAGACCGTGCGAGAAGGAAGTACCGTCACGCATACCCAGCAGGATACAGATTGGGAACGCCAGGCCAGCCAGAATCGCGTGGATAATGTACAGGATCGGCGCAACGAACATGAAGGAGAACTCGATCGGCTCGGTGATACCGGTCAGGAACGAGGTCAGCGCTGCGGAGATCATGATACCGCCCACTTTTGCACGGTTCTCTGGTTTAGCAGAGTGCCAGATTGCAATCGCAGCAGCCGGCAGGCCGTACATTTTGAACAGGAAGCCGCCAGACAGTTTGCCTGCGGTTGGGTCGCCTGCCATGTAGCGTGGGATATCGCCGTGGAAGACCTGACCCGCAGCGTTGGTGAATTCGCCGATCTGCATCTGGAAAGGAACGTTCCAGATGTGGTGCAGACCAAACGGCACCAGGCAACGCTCGATGAAGCCGTAGATACCAAACGCCACAACCGGGTTCTGGTAAGCCGCCCACTGAGAGAAGGTCTGGATAGCGGAACCAATCGGTGGCCAGATGAAGGAGAGGATCACACCCGTGAAGATCGCCGCCAGGCCAGAGATGATTGGAACAAAACGCTTACCGGCAAAGAAGCCCAGATACTCAGGGAGCTTGATGCGATAGAAGCGGTTAAACATATACGCCGCAATAGCACCCGAGATGATACCGCCCAGAACCCCGGTGTCAGCCAGGTGTTTAGCAGCGATCTCTTCCGGTGGTAAGTGCAGCACCAGAGGTGCAACCACAGCCATGGTTTTAACCATGATGCCGTAGGCAACGACAGAGGCCAGCGCAGATACGCCGTCGTTATTGGTGAAGCCAAGCGCAACGCCGATGGCGAAGATCAGTGGCATATTAGCAAAAACAGAACCGCCTGCTTCCGCCATCACATGAGAAACTACGGCTGGCAGCCAGCTGAAGTTTGCAGAACCGACGCCCAGCAGAATACCTGCGATAGGCAGTACGGATACCGGCAGCATCAGCGATTTACCGACCTTCTGCAGGTTAGCAAATGCATTCTTAAACATAATTGAGAGTGCTCCTGAGTATTTGTGCTTTTTTTACGTTTTCACGCATTGGCCCGGGGGGAGAACCGTGCCGTGGACAGGACATCTAAGCGCCCTTTATTTATTACGCAGAGTAAAATAAATCTGCGGATCTTTGTTTGACGGCTATCACGTTTCAGCGTTCGTTACCTGAAAAACTTTCAGATTTTTACAAAATAGATGTCTAAATGTTACCAGAAACGCATTCACCGCCCCTGTTTGGGCGGTGAACTTTACTCGCTTTAGCTATTAATTACGAGCCCAAAAAAAACTGACGAATCATACTGATTGCAGGCGGGAGGGGTCAATGTGAAACAGACTGGCGAAGTTATGAGTGGTAATGCGTGCCAGTTCTTCAACATCGACGCCTTTCAAAACGGCCATATACTCGGCCACATCCCGTACCATCGCGGGTTGGTTCTCTTTACCGCGGTGCGGTACCGGTGCCAGATAAGGGGAATCTGTCTCCACCAGCAGGCGATCGAGCGGGACGTATCGCGCAGCGTCGCGAAGCTGCTCTGCGTTACGGAACGTCACGATCCCGGAAAACGAGATATAAAAACCCAAATCCAGCAGTTTGCCCGCTGTTTCTCTGTCTTCAGTGAAACAGTGTAGTACGCCACCACAATCCGTCACCTTTTCTTCTGACAGGATCGCCAGCGTATCGGCACGGGCATCGCGGGTGTGGACAATCACTGGCTTGTTCAGCTCCCGGCCAATACGGATATGATCGCGGAATGATTCCTGCTGACGGGCTTTCGTTTCCGGAGTGTAAAAATAGTCCAGCCCGGTTTCACCCATCGCGACGACGCCCTCTTCTGCCGCCAGACGGCGTAAATCCTCGACATCATAGGCCTCATCCTGGTTCAGCGGATGCACGCCGCAGGAGAAAACGACATTGTCGCGCACGCCCACCAGCTCACGCATGGTGCGGTAGCCCGGTAACGTCGTGGCGACCGCCAGACAAAATTTCACATCGCGGGCTGCGGCTTTTTCCAGCACGTCATCGACGTTTTTATGCAGGGATTGATAATCCAGGCCATCAAGATGGCAGTGTGAGTCGACTAAAAACATAATGTCTCTCTCAGAGATGGGATACAGGCAGCGTTGTGCCCGGTTGCAGGTAATGCTCGATAGTGAGTAACAGGTCGGTCAGCACAAGCTCCCGATTCAGCCCCGTTACGCTGAGTAATTGTTCGCGACACTGGCATACGTCATGAAGGATAGCCCGTAATGACACACCAGGCAGGCGCCGGGCGAGGCTGTTTACCAGCTGCCAGGCATCAGCATTGCTGATCAAGGTCGCCCCCTGCTGAATTTTAAGGGCATCCAGCAACAATGCCGCCAGCCAGTGCAGACGATCGGGCGCCTGTTCATGATTGAGCACCGGCAGCAGACTCATCCAGTCACCACTGTCAGGTACAGCCCCAAGCGCCTGGCAAAGCTGTTCGCGTTGTCCCCAGACGTTGGGCTGCAACAGCGCCAGCGCGGCTGCAGGCGCGCCGCCGCACAAACGCAGCGCGCTGAGCGCAGCTTCTTGTGACGTTGTCACTTCTCGCGCAAGCCAGCTGATAGCCCACGCCTCCTGCGGCACGTTGAGATGATGCAAGCGACAGCGGCTTCGGAGAGTCGCCAGCAACCGTCCGGGCTCACGGCAGGCCATCAGGAACCAGGTATTTTCCGGCGGCTCTTCCAGGGTTTTTAACAGCGCGTTGGCCGCAGCTTCGGTCAGCTGGGCGGCATCCTTGACCCAGACCACTTTCGCCCCGCCAAGCCGCGCGCGCTCGTAGAGCTTCTCGCTGACCGCGCGAACCGCATCAATACCCAGCGTCGTTTTGCCCTTCTCTGGCTCAAGCGCGTAATAATCCGGGTGCGTCTGCGCCTGCATCAACTGACAGCCGCGGCACTGGCCACAGCTTTTATGCCCCTGGGGTTGCTGGCACATCAGAAAACGGCTGATAGCGTAGATCAGCGCATCATCGCCCATTCCCGGCAGCGACTGGATCAGTAACGCATGATGCCCCCGACCGGACTGATAGCTGTTCACCAGCTGTTCTAAGTGCGGGCGCAACCATGGATACCATTTCATGCCTGTTGTTCCTTCAGCCAGTCGGTGACCGTTTTACGAATGGCGTCCATCACCGCTTCCAGTGGCTGGGTGGCGTCGATGGTGCGGATGGTGCTGTCCTGCGCGGCCAGCTCAAGATAGCGGGCGCGGGTACGGTTGAAGAAGTCCAGCGACTCCTGCTCAATACGATCCAGTTCGCCACGGGCGCGGGCGCGCTTCAGGCCCACTTCTGGCGTCACGTCGAGATAGAGCGTCAGGTTCGGGCGGAAATCCCCCAGCACCGCATCGCGCAGCGTGGCGAGCATCGTCTGGTCAATGCCGCGGCCACCGCCCTGGTAAGCCTGGGTGGAGAGATCGTGGCGGTCGCCGATGACCCAGCACCCACGCGCCAGCGCAGGTTTGATGACGGTTTCGACCAGCTGGACACGCGCGGCGTAGAACATCATGACTTCGGCTTTATCCGTAATGACTTCATCGCCGACCGATTTAATGTCCAGCACCAGACTACGCAGTTTTTCCGCCAGCTGTGTGCCGCCCGGTTCGCGGGTGAAGATCATCTCTTCGATGCCGCACTGTTTTAGCGTCTCGACGACCGTATCGCGTGCGGTGGTTTTCCCGGCGCCTTCCAGCCCCTCAATGACGATGTAGTTACTGCGCATTTTTTTCCTTAAGTGCCTTCAGATAGTCCTGGACCGAACGATTATGACCGGCAAGATTGGTGTTAAAAGTATGTCCACCCTTTCCGTCAGCGACGAAATAGAGATACGGCGTTTTGGCCGGATGCGCGGCGGCATTCAGCGATGCCTGACCCGGCGTGGCGATCGGCCCCGGGGGTAATCCGCTAATGACATAGGTATTATAATCCGTTGGGGTTTCGAGATCTTTACGCGAAATGTTGCCCTTGTAGTTCTCACCCATCCCGTAAATCACCGTAGGGTCAGTCTGCAGCCGCATACCGATACGCAGACGATTGATAAACACAGAGGCCACCTGATCGCGTTCGCTGGCGACCGCCGTCTCTTTCTCGACGATAGAGGCCATGGTCACGAACTGGTTCTGATCTTTATACGGCAGGTTTTCCATCCGCCCTTCCCAGGCTTTATCCACGGCTGCAACCATCTTTTTATGCGCACGCTGCAAGAGTGCTACATCGGTGGTGCCCGCGGTGTACATCCAGGTATCGGGCCAGAACCAACCCTCTATCCTGTCAGGATGCTCAAATTTCAGGGCCTCGGCGACGGCGGCATAGCTGTCGTCCGGCAACGTATGCTTGATGTAGGGCGCATCGCGCAGCTGCTTCAGGTAGTCGCTAAGACGCATCCCTTCGACAAAACGCAGCGGGAACTGCGCCTCTTTACCGCTTTCAAGCAGCTCCAGCATCTCCTTCACAGTCATTCCTGGCGTAAAGCGGTACGTACCGGCTTTAAAATGCGACAGCTCCGGCTGCACGCGTAATAACCACTGGAATACCCGCGGGCGGTTAATGATCTTGTCGCCGTACAGCTGCTCACCCAGCGCCAGCCGTCCGGTACCGGGTTTCAGGGTAAATACCGTCTCGTCGGCGATCAGGATTTTGCTCTCCGCCAGCTGGCGAACTTTCCACATCCCCACGCCAGCGGCAATGCCCAGCACGACAACGACGAGGAGAATAAAGCGCAACATTTTCTTCATGACTATCTGGTTTGCTCACACAGAGGGGCTAAAAACGAGTACAACTCACGCGATGTAAAATGGTGAGAACCATACTGGCGCACCGGCACAACAGGCATCAGCGCATTGCATACGACGATCTCGTCAGCATCGGTCAGCGCAGCCTCGCGCGCCTGCACTTCGACCACGCGAAATCCGGAGTGCGCCAGTTGCCGCAGACAAAACTGCCGCATCAGGCCGTTAACGCCAGCCTGATCCAGACAGGGGGTAAACACATCCTTACCCTGCCGCCAGAATAAATTCGCCGCACAGCATTCCGTAATGAACCCTTCGCTGTCAAGAACCAGCGCTTCATCGGCGTCGGTCTGTTCAAGATGGGAGCGAATCAGCACTTGCTCAAGCCGGTTGAGGTGTTTTATCCCCGCAAGCTGCGGATTACGTCCCAGCCTCACCGGGCTTAATGCCAGGGTAATGCCTTCCTTGCGCCAGCGATCGTAATGGGCAGGCCAGGCTGATACCGACAGAATGCGAGCCGGATCCAGGCAGCCAGACGCGCTGTATCCTCTTCCGCCGCTTCCCCGGGTAATAATGACTTTTAATACGCCCCGATCGACGCCCTGCGCCTGGCCTGTCATTTCATTTTCTAACGCTGCCCACTGGACAAAGGGAATGAACAGTTTTTCACAGGCCGTCCGCAATCGTTGCAGATGTGCCTCAAGCAAACAGACCCTGCCTTCGACAATGCGGGCCGTTGTGAAGCAGCCGTCACCAAACTGAATCGCCCGGTCACTCGCCGGAAGCTGTGCCTGCTTTATACCATTTATCAAGAACATGGTGGCTCCTTTAAGATGGTCGAATAGTCTGGCAGGAAGGATGGCTCTGGACAAGGGAAGAAAACCGAATAAAAAAGGCCCGACAAGCGGACCTTTTTTTACTGCACTAACGACTGGTTAGCGTCAGACCTTTTTAAAGATCAGAGAGCCGTTGGTGCCGCCAAAGCCGAAGGAGTTACACAGGGTGTACTCCATACCGCTGACCTGACGCGCTTCGTGCGGAACGAAGTCCAGATCGCAACCTTCATCCGGATTATCCAGGTTGATGGTTGGCGGAACAGCCTGGTCGCGCAGCGCAAGGATGGAGTAGATAGACTCTACTGCACCCGCCGCACCCAGCAGGTGACCGGTCATGGATTTGGTTGAGCTGACCATGACGCGGCGGGCTGCATCGCCAAACACAGACTTAACGGCCTGCGCTTCAGCGATATCGCCCGCAGGCGTTGAGGTACCGTGCGCGTTCACATAGCCAATCTGACCCGGCTCGATACCCGCATCACGGATAGCGTTAACCATGGCCAGCGCAGCACCTGCGCCATTCTCCGGCGGAGAGGTCATGTGATAGGCATCGCTGCTCATGCCGAAGCCAACGACTTCTGCATAAATTTTCGCGCCGCGTTTCTTCGCATGCTCGTACTCTTCAAGTACGACCATACCGGCACCGTCACCCAGCACAAAACCATCACGGTCTTTATCCCACGGACGGCTCGCCGCCTGAGGATTATCGTTGCGGGTAGACAGCGCACGCGCTGCACCGAAACCGCCCACACCCAATGGGGTGCTGGCTTTTTCTGCCCCACCAGCAACCATCGCGTCAGCATCGCCATAGGCAATCATACGCGCCGCCTGGCCGATGTTGTGCACACCAGACGTACAGGCAGTTGCAATCGAAATGCTTGGACCGCGCAGGCCATACATGATGGTCAGGTGACCTGCCACCATGTTAACAATCGTTGACGGAACGAAGAACGGGCTAATCTTACGTGGACCACCATTGACTAAAGAGCTATGGTTTTCCTCAATTAAGCCAAGGCCGCCAATCCCGGAGCCAATAGCGGCGCCAATACGGGTTGCGTTCTCTTCCGTAATTTCAAGGCCAGAATCCTGCATGGCCTGAACGCCAGCGACAATTCCATATTGAATGAAGGCATCCATCTTGCGCTGTTCTTTGCGCGAGATGATCTCTTCACAGTTAAAATCCTTTACTAAGCCAGCAAATTTCGTTGCATAGGCGCTAGTATCGAAATGGTCGATTAGGCTAATGCCACTCTGACCGGCAAGGAGAGCTTTCCAGGTGGACTCTACGGTATTGCCGACAGGAGATAACATGCCAAGTCCGGTCACAACTACACGACGCTTAGACACGCTTGTCCTCCAGGGAGGGATAAAAAAAGAAAAACGAGGGACTACAAAAGAAAAAACTCAGGCGGTCGAATGACCGCCTGGAGATGTTCACTTACGCCTGGTGACCGTTGATGTAATCAATGGCAGCCTGAACGGTGGTGATTTTCTCAGCTTCTTCGTCCGGAATCTCAGTATCAAACTCTTCTTCCAGAGCCATTACCAGCTCAACGGTGTCAAGAGAATCTGCGCCCAGGTCTTCAACGAAAGAAGCATTGTTGGTCACTTCTTCCTGCTTAACGCCCAGCTGTTCGCCGATAATTTTCTTAACGCGTTCTTCGATAGTGCTCATACTCTTAAATTTCCTATCAAAACTCGCTTTCGCGATGGTTTTCGTAGTGTATAAAATGTTGAAAAATTTGCAACTAAATCCCGGCAGGTCTTACCACGATTTTACGTTATTTTGAGGCCAATGCCCCCAATAACGCAAATATTTTCGATCGTGATTAAACCATGTACATTCCGCCGTTGACGTGGAGAGTCTCACCAGTGATGTAACTCGCTTCGTCAGAGGCTAAAAATGCAACCGCGCTGGCGATTTCTTTAGGGTCGCCTAAACGACCCGCTGGAACTGCCGCCAGCGTACCCGCACGCTGCTCATCGGTCAGCGCACGCGTCATGTCCGTTTCAATAAAGCCCGGAGCAACAACGTTTACAGTAATTCCGCGGGACGCAACTTCGCGCGCCAGCGACTTACTGAAACCGATCAGGCCTGCTTTCGCCGCAGCGTAGTTTGCCTGACCAGCATTTCCCATGGTACCAACCACAGAACCGACAGTGATAATACGCCCATGACGCTTCTTCATCATAGCTCGCATTACCGCTTTTGACAGACGGAACACAGATGACAGGTTGGTTTCGATAATATCGTTCCACTCATCATCTTTCATTCGCATCAGTAAGTTGTCACGAGTGATTCCGGCATTATTGACCAGAATATCCACTTCGCCAAATTCTGCGCGAATATTTCCCAGAACAGATTCGATAGATGCCGGATCGGTCACATTCAACATCAGACCTTTACCGTTCGCTCCCAGATAGTCACTAATAGCCTGCGCGCCATTTTCGCTGGTAGCGGTGCCGATCACTGTCGCGCCACGCGCGACGAGGGTTTCAGCGATAGCACGACCAATACCACGGCTTGCGCCGGTGACCAGTGCGATTTTTCCTTCAAAACTCATGGTATTCCTCTTCTTACTGCGCAAGTGCCGCTGACAGTGCTTCAGGCTCGTTAATCGCCGATGCAGTCAGGGTATCAACAATACGTTTAGTCAGACCGGTGAGGACCTTACCCGGGCCCACTTCATACAGATGCTCTACGCCCTGCGCTGCCATAAATTCAACGGTTTTCGTCCACTGAACCGGGCTGTAGAGCTGGCGAACCAGCGCGTGGCGGATGGCCTCAGGCGCGGTTTCACATTGCACATCAACGTTATTGACCACTGAAATGGTCGGTGCGCTGAAGGTGATTTTTTCCAGCTCAACGGCCAGCTTGTCTGCAGCAGGCTTCATCAGCGCGCAGTGGGACGGTACGCTCACCGGCAGCGGCAGCGCACGTTTGGCGCCCGCGGCTTTACAGGCTGCGCCTGCACGCTCAACCGCCTCTTTATGGCCGGCGATAACCACCTGGCCCGGGGAGTTGAAGTTCACCGGTGAAACGACCTGGCCTTCTGCGGATTCTTCACACGCTTTTGCGATAGAAGCATCATCCAGACCAATAATGGCTGACATGCCGCCCGTGCCTTCCGGCACCGCTTCCTGCATGAATTTGCCGCGCATCTCAACCAGACGCACAGCATCCGCAAACGCAATCACACCCGCACAAACCAGCGCAGAATACTCACCCAGGCTGTGACCGGCCAACAGCGCTGGCGTTTTGCCACCCTGCTGCTGCCATACGCGCCACAGTGCGACCGATGCGGTCAGCAACGCAGGCTGCGTCTGCCAGGTTTTATTCAGCTCTTCGGCTGGCCCTTGCTGGGTCAGCGCCCAAAGGTCGTAGCCCAGCGCATCAGAAGCTTCACGAAAAGTCTCTTCGATTACCGGAAACTGCTCCGCCAATCCAGATAACATTCCCACGGCCTGAGAACCCTGGCCGGGGAATACAAAAGCAAATTGCGTCATTTTTTTTATCCTTTCTAGAAACGAACCAGCGCAGAACCCCAGGTGAAACCGCCACCGAAGGCCTCGAGCAAGACCAGTTGGCCCCGTTGAATTCGTCCATCGCGCACCGCTTCGTCAAACGCGCACGGTACTGATGCTGCAGACGTATTGCCATGACGATCCAGCGTCACCACAACGTTATCCATCGACATGCCGAGTTTCTTGGCTGTGGCGCTGATAATGCGCAGGTTAGCCTGATGCGGCACCAGCCAGTCAAGAGCGGAACGCTCCAGATTATTGGCTTCCAGCGTCTCGTCAACGATGTGTGCCAGTTCGGTCACTGCCACTTTGAAGACTTCGTTACCTGCCATAGTCAGGTAGATGGCGCTGTCCGGGTTGACACGATCCGCATTTGGCAGCGTTAACAGTTCGCCGTAGCGACCGTCAGCATGCAGATGCGTTGAGATGATGCCCGGCTCTTCAGATTGTCCTAACAGGACAGCCCCCGCACCATCACCAAAAATAATGATCGTCCCGCGATCGTTTGGATCGCAGGTGCGAGCCAGAACATCCGCGCCGATGACCAGCGCATATTTCACTGCGCCAGATTTTACATATTGATCGGCAATGCTCAGCGCATAGGTAAAGCCTGCGCAGGCAGCGGCAACGTCAAACGCCGGGCAGCCTTTAATGCCCAGCATGTTTTGCACCTGGCACGCAGCGCTTGGGAAGGCATGCGTGGCGGAAGTGGTCGCAACGATAATCAGACCGATGTCGTCTTTATCGACACCCGCCATTTCCAGCGCGCGCTGGGCGGCTTCATAGCCCATGGTGGAAACTGTTTCATCTGGCGCGGCAATACGACGTTCGCGGATACCTGTACGTGTGACGATCCACTCGTCAGACGTATCTACCATTTTTTCCAGATCGGCGTTGGTTCGCACTTGCTTTGGCAGATAGCTGCCGGTACCTAAAATCTTCGTATACATGTACGCTCAGTCACTTTTTGCTAATACAGATCCCAGGCGAGCGGCAATCCGCTGTGGGACTTGTCGCTGCACCGCCTGCACTGCCTGTTCAATGGCGACGGTAAACGCTCGCTGATTGGCCGCACCGTGACTCTTAATCACAATGCCGCGCAATCCTAACAGACAGGCGCCATTATACTGGTCGGGGTTGAGGTGACTGAATCGCCGCGCCAGGCTCTTTTGTAACCAACGCTTTAATAAAATCAGCCACCATGACCTTTTTTTACCCTCTCCCTGCGATTTAAGCAGAGAAAGAAACATCCTCACCACCCCTTCCATGGTTTTTAATGTAACGTTTCCTGTAAAGCCGTCACACACCAGTACATCCGTCTTCCCGGTCAATAATTCGTTGGCTTCGAGATATCCAATATAGTTGATGGAGTGCTCTTTTTTTAGCCACTCCGCTGCATCACGGATGCTGTCGAGACCCTTGGTCTCTTCTTCGCCAATATTTAATAAGGCAACGCGGGGATGAGAAATCCCCACCACTTCCTCTGCCAGCACCGAGCCCATGACGGCAAACTGCGCCAGCATAACGCTGTCGCAATCGACGTTCGCGCCTAAATCCAGCACTACCGTTTTGCCCTTCTGCTGATGCGGCAGTACCGTCACCAGCGCGGGACGCTCAATACCTTCAATCGGTTTGAGCAGTAATTTTGCTAACCCCATCAACGCGCCGGTATTGCCGGCGCTGACGCAGGCTTGTGCGCGGCCCTCTTTAACCAGTTCAAGCGCGATGCGCATTGAACTTCCGCGGCTGCTGCGGATCGCCTGTGAGGCCCGGACATCACTGGCAATAACTGACTGGGCAGGAATAATCTGCAGACGTGAACGTTGTTCGAAGTCAGCTTTTGCGAGTAATGGCGTGATAGCGTCGGGATTACCGACTAAAAGGAGAGCGAGTTGCGAATTAGAGTTCAGTGCCTGCAATGCTGCAGGCACTGTCACGGAAGGGCCAAAATCGCCCCCCATGACATCTAACGCCAGGGTTAGACGTGTCAAGGTATCGTCGCAGCCTGGTTCGGTATATCCCCGTTTGCACGGGGAAACCCTCACTAAGCCTAATCACGCAAACGCGTGATTACTTAGTGATAACCTTGCGGCCGCGGTAGAAACCGTCAGCAGTGATGTGGTGACGCAGGTGTTTTTCACCAGAAGTCTTGTCTACAGACAGGCTGGTAACTGCGGTCAGCGCGTCATGGGAACGACGCATGCCACGTTTGGAACGGGTTGGTTTATTCTGTTGTACGGCCATGGACCTTACTCCTTAATTACTTACGCTTTAAGCTGGCTAATACGGCAAATGGGTTTGGTTTTTGCGCTTCATCAGGCAGTTCCCCAAAGACCATGTCCGCCTCGGACACTTCACAGTGTTCAGAATCATGCACCGGAACCACTGGCAGAGCGAGGATGATTTCATCTTCAACTAACGCCAGCAGATCGATTTCACCGAATTCGTTAACCTCAATCGGCTCATACGCTTCCGGGAGTGCTTCAGCCTGTTCGTCTGAACGAACCGGACTGAAACAATATGTTGTGTGAACATGAAGTGGGAACGGTTTCCCGCAACGCTGACACTCGAGCGTAACCGAAACCTTTGCATCACCGGTTAATACGGCGAGGCGCTGGTTATCGATAGCGAACGACATGGAGCATTCCACATCACTGTCCACACTGACTACGGATTCGGCAATACGTTCAGCCTGGTCACGGGTATAAATACCTTCGTAATCGAGGCGTTTTTGAGCCGTACGAACCGGATCAAGAGTCAGGGGTAATTTTACCTTTTGCATAGGGCGCGCATATTAACTTTGTAACGTCATAGAGTCAAAGAAAAAGGCAACCTCAGGCTGCCTTTTGCCAATTATTCGCACACATTGCGGCCTGTAGTTTAAAATGGCTGGCATCGATACGCTATATCTGGTGAAAAAAATATGCCAAATCTTATTCTCGCCTCGACTTCACCCTACCGCCGCGTGTTGCTGGAAAAGCTTGGCGTACCCTTTGAATGCGCCGCGCCGAACGTGGATGAAAGCCCACAACCCGGTGAATCGCCACGGCATCTGGTGGTACGTCTGGCGCAGGAAAAAGCAAAAAGCCTGGCAGCGCAATTTCCTGACCATCTTATTATAGGTTCCGATCAGGTTTGCGTCCTGGATGGCGCTATCACGGGTAAACCGCATACCGAAGAGAAGGCGCGTCAGCAGCTGTTGAAAGCCCGCGGCAATATCGTCACGTTCTATACCGGCCTTGCTCTCTATAACAGCTCAACAGGCCATTTGCAGACGGAATGTGAGCCCTTCGACGTGCACTTCCGCCATCTCAGCGAACAAGAGATTGATGACTACGTCCGTAAAGAGCGTCCGTTAAACTGCGCGGGCAGCTTTAAGAGCGAAGGGCTGGGGATTGCATTGTTTGAGAGGCTGGACGGGCGCGACCCGAACACGCTGGTGGGATTACCGCTGATTGCGCTGTGCCAGATGCTGCGTCGGGAGCATTACAACCCGTTAATGGCCTAGCCTACTGCTTCGCCCGGCGGCGCTACGCTTGCACGGGCCTACGGTTTCCCAGGCCGGGTAAGCGCAGCGCCACCCGGCAATTAACCGCGCAGAACTTTAAGGCAGCGCTTCAGATGCTCATCCATAGGCGCTTCGATACGCATCACCTCGCCGGTACCCGGATGGGTAAACTTCAGCGCGGCGGCATGCAGAAACAGACGAGACAAGCCCGTACCCGCCAGCTGCTTATCAAACTCACGGTCGCCATAGCGATCGTCGAAGGCGATGGGGTGACCTGCATGCAGGGTGTGAACACGGATCTGATGAGTACGACCGGTCACAGGACTGCAGCGCACCAGGGTAGCGAATTCATAACGCTCTTCGACTTTGAAGCGGGTTTCAGACGGTTTGCCTTCCTGACTCACGCGAACGATACGCTCACCGCTTTGCAGAATGTTTTTCAGTAGCGGCGCCTGGACCACTTTGACATGGGACTGCCACTGGCCGCGCACCAGCGCGAGGTAATCCTTCTGCATCCCCTTCTCACGCAGCTGTTCATGCAGCGAACGCAGCGCCGAACGCTTTTTCGCCACCAGCAGTACGCCGGAGGTGTCGCGGTCAAGGCGATGAACCAGTTCAAGGAAGCGGGCTTCGGGACGCAGCGCGCGTAGGCCTTCGATCACGCCGAAGCTCAATCCGCTGCCGCCGTGAACGGCTATGCCGGAGGGTTTGTTGAGCACCAGGATATGATCGTCTTCATATAAGATCACCTCCGTCAGCGCGGCGACTTTATTCAGATGCGGCGACACCGCCTCCTCTTCCCGCTCAGCTACGCGCACGGGCGGGATGCGCACTTCATCACCCGCTTCCAGTTTGTACTCGGGTTTGATGCGCTTCTTATTCACACGCACCTCACCCTTACGCAAGATGCGATAAATCATACTCTTTGGCACACCCTTCAGTTGGGTGCGCAAAAAGTTGTCGATACGTTGCCCCGCTTCATCATCGGTAATGGCAACCATTTTTACGGCTGGAGTCTCTGTTTTCATGGGGGGCGATTCTAATTATCGGCAGCCATTAGCGCCACTCATTTTTCTATGCTTATATTTAGTTTTACCCGGTTACTGTTTCATTCACGCAATCGATTTGATGGTTATTAAACCAATCGTATGAGAGAAGTGAAAAAACTGTGAGTAACCGGGTGATAATTGGCAAAAGTCATCTTGCTATAACCCGGTTAGCAATGGAATAATGCTGCTGTTTTCCGCGTTAAATCCGGGTTTTGTAAGGATCTCGACGGAATGACCAATTTTGTCTGACCGATCATCCACGCAGCAATGGCGTAAGACGTATTGATCTTTCAGACAGTTAGCGGGCTGCGGGTTGCAGTACTTACCGGTAAATGGAATCTTCTCTGGAGAGTTTTACCCAGGCTATTCCCCTGATAATCGCGCTGTATTTCCGTATGAAATACAGGCAACCGACACTTTGCGCCTCTTAAGCGAGCGACAACCGTGAGGTTGGCGACGTGAATAGACACGAGGCCATCGGTTCATACCCCGGAAAGCGTCACCTTGCCCGCAGCTTAGTCGTCAATGTAAGAATAATGAGTAAGTTACGATGAAAAGAATGTTAATCAACGCAACTCAGCAAGAAGAGTTGCGTGTCGCCCTTGTGGATGGGCAGCGTCTGTACGATCTGGATATCGAAAGTCCCGGACACGAACAGAAAAAAGCGAACATTTACAAAGGCAAAATCACCCGCATTGAACCCAGCCTTGAAGCCGCATTTGTCGATTACGGTGCCGAGCGTCATGGTTTCCTCCCGCTGAAAGAGATCGCTCGCGAGTACTTCCCTTCCAACTATAATGCCCATGGCCGTCCTAACATCAAAGATGTTCTGCGCGAAGGTCAGGAAGTTATTGTCCAGATTGATAAAGAAGAGCGCGGCAACAAAGGCGCTGCACTGACTACCTTTATCAGCCTGGCAGGCAGCTACCTCGTGCTGATGCCAAACAACCCGCGTGCGGGAGGTATCTCTCGCCGTATCGAAGGGGACGACCGTACCGAACTGAAAGAGGCGCTGGCAAGCCTGGAGCTGCCAGACGGCATGGGTCTGATTGTCCGTACCGCAGGCGTGGGCAAATCTGCCGAAGCGCTGCAGTGGGACCTGGGCTTCCGTCTGAAGCACTGGGAAGCGATTCAGAAAGCCGCTGAAAGCCGCCCTGCTCCGTTCCTGATCCACCAGGAAAGCAACGTTATCGTGCGTGCCTTCCGCGACTATCTGCGTCAGGACATTGGCGAAATTCTGATTGATAACCCGAAAGTGCTTGAGCTGGCCCGCCAGCATATCGCTGCGCTGGGTCGTCCCGATTTCACCAGCAAAATCAAACTGTACACCGGTGAGATCCCGCTGTTCAGCCACTACCAGATTGAATCGCAGATTGAATCCGCCTTCCAGCGTGAAGTCCGTCTGCCATCCGGTGGTTCTATCGTTATCGACAGCACCGAAGCGCTGACCGCCATCGACATCAACTCCGCCCGTGCAACCCGCGGTGGCGATATCGAAGAGACGGCCTTCAACACCAACCTGGAAGCGGCCGATGAGATTGCCCGCCAGCTGCGTCTGCGTGACCTGGGCGGCCTGATCGTTATCGACTTCATCGACATGACGCCGGTACGTCACCAGCGCGCGGTGGAAAACCGCCTGCGTGAAGCGGTGCGTCAGGATCGTGCACGTATCCAGATCAGCCATATTTCCCGTTTTGGCCTGCTGGAGATGTCCCGCCAGCGTCTGAGCCCGTCACTGGGTGAATCCAGCCACCACGTCTGCCCACGCTGTAGCGGTACCGGCACCGTGCGTGACAACGAATCGCTGTCCCTCTCTATCCTGCGTCTTATCGAAGAAGAGGCGCTGAAAGAGAACACCAAAGAAGTTCACGCCATTGTGCCTGTGCCGATTGCCTCCTACCTGCTGAACGAAAAACGTGCCGCGGTAAGTGCGATCGAAGCCCGTCTGGGCGGTGTACGCTGCGTGATCGTGCCTAACGATCAGATGCAGACCCCGCACTACTCCGTGCTGCGCGTGCGCAAAGGCGAAGAGACCTCCACCCTGAGCTACATGCTGCCTAAGCTGCATGAAGAGGCGATGGCGCTGCCGTCCGAGGAAGAGTACTCAGAGCGTAAACTGCCTGAACAGCCTGCACTGGCAGCGTTTGTGATGCCAGAAGCACCGCCTGCGCCAGCGCAGGAGACCGTGGCGGCTAAACCTGCAGCCAAACCGGCGGCAGAAGTGAGCCAACCGGCTGAACAGCCTGGTCTGCTGAGCCGCTTCCTCAGTGCGCTGAAGAAGATGTTCGCGGGTGAAGAGCCGCAGCCTGCCCCGGCACCGGTTGAGAAGAAAGAAGAGAAACAGGAGCGTTCCCCGGATCGTCGTAAGCGTCAGAACAACCGTCGTGACCGCAATGAGCGCCGCGATAACCGTTCAGAGAGCAACGAAGGCCGTGAAGGCAGCGAAAGCCGTGACAATCGTGATAACCGCGAAGGTCGCGAGCGCCGTGAAGGACGTGACGAAAACCGTCGCAACCGCCGCGAGAAGCCGCAGCAGAACGCGGAAGAGCGTGAAATTCGCCAGCCGGTCAGCGAAGAGTCTGACAAAGGCAGACAGCGTGATGAGCAGCAGCCGCGCCGCGAACGTAACCGTCGTCGTAACGATGACAAACGTCAGGCCCAGCAGGAAGTTAAAGCGCTGAATCGCGACGAAGAGACCGCTCAGGATACTGAACAGGAAGAACGCGTTCAGGTGATGCCGCGCCGTAAGCAGCGTCAGATGAACCAGAAAGTGCGTTTCCAGTCTCAGGCTGAAGAAGCTGCGGTTGAAGCGATCGCACCACAGGCCGAGCCTGCACAGCGTACCGAGCTGGCTAAAGTTGATCTGCCTGCGGTGATTGAAAACGCACCTGAGCAGGAAGAAAATGCTGAAGGCCGTGAAAACGCCGGCATGCCTCGCCGTTCACGCCGCTCTCCGCGTCACCTGCGCGTGAGTGGTCAGCGTCGCCGTCGTTATCGTGACGAGCGTTATCCGCTGCAGTCGCCAATGCCGCTGGCTATTGCCTGTGCCTCCCCAGAAATGGCATCAGGTAAAGCCTGGATCCGTTATCCGGTAGCTCGCCCTCAGGAGCCACAGTTTGAAGAGCAGACCGTCGCTCAGGAAACTGCGCTCCCTGTTGCGCCAGTCGAAGTTGAAGCGATCGCTGACGCTGCTGCCGTTGTGATCCCAGAGCCGCAGGTGGCTGAAGTTGAAACTTCACATCCGGAAGTGATTACTGCGCCAGTGACAGAACAGCCGCAGATCGTCACTCCTGACGATGCGGTCGTCGCGAAGCAGATTGCAGAGGACGCTGCCGTAGCTGAACCTGCTGTCGAACAAGCCGCTGCCGTTGAAACGACTGAAACCACCGAAGCAGCCGTCGAGCCGCAGCCGGTCGTGGAAGTTGAAGTAGAAACGGAAGTTCAACCTGAGATTGAAATCGATGTTGAACCGGTTGAGGCCGCTGAAGTGGAACCTGAAGTCACTGACGTCGCTCACGTCGACGAGCCAGAAGTGAAGCCGGTTCCTGCAGTGAAGCCAGCGCCAGCCGCTCAGGTTCACGCTGAAGCCCATCACGCGACGGCTCCGATGACCCGTGCGCCGGCACCGGAATATGTTCCGGAAGCGCCGCGCCAGAGTGACTGGGTACGTCCGGCATTTGAATTTGACGGTAAAGGCTCTGCGGGGGGGCACAGCGCCACCCATCACGCCACTGCGCCAGCCACGCGCCCACAGCCGGCTGAATAAGCCTGCTTAAGCGCAAAAGCCGACCTTCGGGTCGGCTTTTTTATTGCCTCTGTTCTGGCCTGCGCATCCCTGCGATTTCAGGCATCACCTCTCTCATCATCTCCAGAAAACGACGCAGTCGCGCCGGATAGTAGCGAGACCAGGGATAGACAAGATGAACCGGCAACGCGGCGGGCTGCCAGTCAGGCACCAGATGAATCAGCCTGCCCTCACGGATATCCGCTTCGACAGTCCAGCTTGAGACCACGGCAACACCCAGCCCGGTGAGCGCGCTTTTACGCGCTACGTAGAGGCTGTCGGTACTCAAGCGCGGGGAGATAGCCACCCGCAGCGGTTGTGCGGCTTCCGCACTGAACAGTTCAACATGCTGACGATAAAAAGTATTGAGCGCCACCCAGGGCAGTGCGGAGAGATCTTCCGGTTTTTCTATTGGCGCAAACCGTGCCAGCAGCTCGGGTGACGCCACAATGCTGCGCGGCACCTCGGCCAGCAATACCGACACCGTAGCCGGGTCGATCTCCGCCCCTACCCGGATAGCGCAGTCGATATTGTCACTTAAAAAATCAGCCGAGCGGTCGTTGAGCATCCACTCCACATTGAGTCGTGGATAGCGCAGCAGGAACGCCGTTAATGGCTCCAGCAACTGCTCCTGTCCAAAGGCATGCGGCGCACGCACGCGAAGCACCCCGACCGGCTCATCTTCTGTTTGCCCGACTTCATCCTCCAGCGCGTACCAGCTGTCAATGACCCGCCGGGCATGTTGATAGCAGCGTTCGCCGTCATCCGTCAGCTTCATGGCGTGTGTCGTTCGCAGGATCAGGCGCACGCCCAGCAGCGTCTCCAGTGATTGCAGACGACGGCTGACGGTGGCCTGGCTGGTCGCCATCTGCACCGCTGCGGTAGAAAGAGAGCCCGTCTCCACGATGCGCACAAAAGTACGCATCAGCTCTACCCGGTCTATACGTTCCGAACGTTTCATTTTTAATCCGGTTATACGTTACACGTATAAGTGTTTTAACACCGGGCCCGCTACCACCGCAAGGCGTGGTGATAAAGAATAGCGACACACCCGAAATGAGGAACTGCATATGAACTCCAGTACCCTGAGCCCAGCCGTCAGCCGTTGGGTAATTTTCATCCTTGCCATCGGCGCGGGCTTTAGCGTCGCCGCCATCTATTATGCTCAGCCGCTACTGCCGCTGATGGGCGCAGATTTGCATCTCAGTATTGAAGGGATGGGGATGGTGCCCACCCTGACGCAGGCAGGCTATGCGCTGGGGATCCTCTTCCTGCTGCCGCTTGGCGATCGCTATGACCGCCGCACCCTGATTGTGGTGAAAAGCATCGCGCTGGCATTGCTACTTTTGGCCTGTAGCCTGACGGCTCAGATGCATTCCCTGCTGCTGGTCAGCCTGCTGATTGGGATGACCGCCACCATGGCGCAGGATATCGTTCCGGCTGCGGCGATCCTCGCCCCGGAGGGTAAACAGGGGAAAACCGTCGGTACGGTGATGACCGGCCTGTTACTGGGGATCCTGCTTTCCCGTACGGTGAGCGGCGTGGTAGGTGAAGCTTTTGGCTGGCGCGTGATGTACCAGCTGGCGGCAGGCAGTATTGCGATCCTCGCCGCCGTAATGTGGTTTATTCTGCCCCGCTTCGCGGTGCCGTCGAACCTGCGTTATCCGCAGCTGATGCGCTCCATGGCACACCTGTGGCGTCGCTACCCCGCTCTGCGCCGCGCCGCACTGGCACAGGGTTTTCTCTCCATCGCCTTTAGCGCCTTCTGGTCTACCCTCGCGGTGATGCTGATGGAACACTACGGTCTTGGCAGCGCCGTTGCCGGTGGCTATGGCATTGCCGGTGCCGCAGGCGCTCTGGCCGCGCCACTCGCTGGCGGTCTGGCGGATAAACTGGGCGCTGGTAAAGTCACTCAGCTGGGTGCCGCGCTGGTAACCATCTCCTTCGCCCTGATGTTTTTCATGCCGGCATTAGGTGTACAGGGCCAGCTGATCCTGATTGCCGTTGCCGCGGTAGGTTTTGATCTCGGTCTGCAGTCGAGCCTGGTGGCTCACCAGAACCTGGTTTATAGCCTTGAGCCCCAGGCCCGTGGCCGTCTGAACGCTCTGCTCTTTACCGGTGTGTTTATCGGGATGGCGTTAGGTTCCGCGCTCGGCAGTCAGCTCTATACCATGGCCGGTTGGCCGGGCGTTATTGCGCTGGCGACCCTTACAGCAGGCGTGGCGCTGATTATCCGTATGACTGGAAACGTCCGCACCCGCTCATCGGCCCTGCAAAATTCCTGAAAAAAAAGCCCAATCCGCAAAACGGATTGGGCATACAGAACATAACCAGTTTCAAGCCATGTTCAAAAGGTCAAGTCAGTTATTTATTCAACTGGAACAGAGATATACCCTGCATATCGCTGAATGCTTTATAAGATGCCTGAAGCGCCGCCTGCTGCATGGTGTAGGAGGAAATTGCAGCGTTCCAGTCGACATCAACCAGATCGCTCATCTGCTTCGACAGGCCTAATGAACGGTCGCTACCCAGCGTATCAAGTGATTCGAGCTCATTTAATTTGACACCCAGATCGGCGCGCACGGTAAGCACATTATCAAGGGAATTCCTTAAACCCCGGTTTGCTTTATCGATATCTTCCGCAAACTGGTCGGCCTTCGTCTGATCGCCTTCAACAGGAACTTTTAATGCTGCAATTGCGCTATCAAAAATTTTGAAAAGATTCTTTTCCTGGCTGCTCCCAGCGGGTTCCGGCACTGCATTGCTGGTGAAGGATTCAAACACTGCAGTACCTGTATGGCTGATTTGCATGCTACGAGCAGAATCTACCTGCTGGCTGATTGGTGTAGTACCGCCGTTATACGTCCCGGTCGCTTGATCGAATGCCGCCGCATCAGTTTTATAACCTGCAAAAATATAGCGTCCATTACCATCAGTGCTGTTTGCCAGGTTCATCAGCTGATCGCGGATACCCTGCAGATCGGTAGCAAGCGAGTTACGATCGCTATCACTCAATGTGCCATTACCTGCGTAGACAATCTTTTCCTGCGCAGCCTGCAACGCTATGGTGACCTGCCCCAAAATGTTCTCTTCCAGCGACACTTTCTGTGTAGCAAAAGAGCGGGCCAGCTTGAACTGGTCATTCTGGGCCTGCGCCTGGGACAATACTACCGCCTGAGACGCAGCGATAGGATCGTCAGAAGGACGGTTAACACGTTTACCGGTGGACATCTGCTCACCGTAGCTCAGCCACTTGCTCTGGGAGTCGGTGATCCCACGCATGTTCTGCTGGTACATCATCTGGGTGCTAATACGCATCGTTCACCTCGGCCTTAGCGAATATTGATTAACGCGTCAAAGAGCGTGCTGGCAGTTTGCAGCACCTGGGCATTGGCCAGGTAGTACTGCTGGTAGCGCTGGAGGTTGCCATACTCTTCATCGAGGTTAACCCCGGAGATCGACTGCTGCTGGTTGCTCAGCTGCGTCGTCACGTTTGCCTGGGTGGTGCTGCTGGTTTTCAGCGTCGCGGTTTTGCTGCCGACGGTACTGACCAGCGAGGCGTAGGCATCATTAAAGGTTTTATTGCCGCCGACCACTTTGCTACTTTGCAGATCCAGCAGCGCCTGGCCGTTACGGTTATCGCTTTCACCGCCGGTGGCGTCAGACGCCAGCGCCAGTTTAGACTCATCGCTAATCGCCACATCCATATTGACGATGGCATTGACGACAGGCTTAACGATAAAGCTGTCTTTGTTATTCGCCGTGCCCGATACGTTCACCGTCAGGCCATCAAAGGACAAGTTACCTTTGCCGTCATCAACTGGCTTAACCGTGGTTTTATCCGAGAGGCGGGTGATCTTCCAGCTGCCGCCGTCAAACTCCATCTTGTAGTCGGTAGCCTGTACTTTAGCGCTGTCTGCCACGTTAATGGCGGCAGTGACGGAGGCCGAGCCGGTATTTTTGGTGTTTCCCAGTACCGCGGGAGCACCAATTTTAAAAAACTCACCGCCAGCGTTACCTTCTGGATCAAAGCCCTTTGCGTGTTGGCTGTTCATCTCGTTAGCGAAAGAGAGCGCCAGCTGGTTAAGAGTGTTACGTGCCGCGTCGAGCTCTTGGGTACGGAAAGTCAACATGCCGCCCAGAGAGCCGCTGGTCAGCAGTTTTTCCGGGATCTCTACGGGGCCCGAGGTGCCGTCAACAAACGCCACCGTAGTGCGGGATGGATCGGCGCTCGACTTCACGGCCGCCAGCTGATTAGCGGTGCTGCCCTGAACCAGGTTGTAGCCATTGCCAAAGGAGACGTTATAGGTGCCGCTATCCTGAACGGAGACTTCAACCCCCACGATCTGGTTCAGCTCGCTCACCAGCTGGTCACGCTGGTCGAGCAGATTGTTCGGGGATGCGCCCGCACCCACGCCGGTCAGGCGGGAAATCTGATCGTTCAGGTTGGCAATCTGTTTAGCGTAGTTGTTGATCTGATCAACGCTGGTACCGATGGCGGTGTTGATCTGCTTATCCTGATCCCGCAGATACTGATCGTTCACCTTGAACTGGTTCACCAGACCATCAGCCTTGCCCAGTACCGTCTGGCGCGCCGCCGGATCTTCGGCGTTGCTCACCAGAGTCTGCAGACTGGTAAAGAAACCCTGCAGGGTGGTCGCCAGGCTGTTGGTGCTGCCAGAGAGAATGTCGTCAATTTTGGACATCTGCTGGTAGCGGGTCGTCAGGGCACTGCTCTGGTTCTGCGCGGTGCGCAGCTGGTTGGTAATGAATGCATCATATTCGCGTTGTACCCCAGAGACATACACGCCGTTGCCAACCCAACCGCCGCCCGTCAGCGTGCTGTTTGAGGCACTCAGCACCGTCGTCTGACGGGTATAGCCCGTCACGTTGTAGCTCGAAATGTTATTACTGGCGGTATTCAGCGCAGCCTGTGCTGCACTGAGGCCACTCATGGCGCTGTTGATCAAACTGGACATGGGGGTTCCTTTTATACTTTCAGACACGAGTCCTGCTGGAGATTATCGGCAGGCCCCAGCCGGACTTGAGAACTTTCAGAACAGATTTTCGATATCGTTGCTGTAGGCTTTGCTGACTTTTTCACCCATCGCTTTCAGCTGCTGGATCATGCTGGTCAGCTTGCGGGCATACTGTGGATCGGTGGCATAGCCCGCGTTCTGCAACGCCTGCGCACCCTGCTCTGCCGTCGCGGCCTGGGTCACTGCCGCATAGCGCGGGTTACGACTCAACAGGCCGACATAGTCTGAAAGTGCCTCGAGATAGGAGCTGTAGACGCGGAATTTGGCTTTGATCTTCTTCGCTTCGCCGTTTTCATACTCGGTGGTGGTGATCTCGGTAGTCGGCCCTTTCCAGCTCCCCGAGGCCTTCACCCCAAAGATGTTAAAGCTCGGCTCACCGTTCTCACGACGGATCTGCCGTTGCCCCCAGCCCGACTCCAGCGCCGCCTGGGCGAGGATCAGGTGATGCGGCACCCCGCTCTGCTGGCTGGCGAGACGCGCCGGCAGGGAGAGCTGCGCCAGGAAGTCTTTGCTGTCGCCGGTAAGGGGTTCATCATTGCTCTCAGGCACCTTCGGCACCGCTTTACGCACCATCTGCGTCAGAGCCTGGTTTTGATAGCTGGTGACCCTTTCCAGATCGAACTTCATCGGCACCTGCTGCGGTGCCTCTTCTGGCGGCACGCCCTGCGCGGCCGCCATCTGCTTAACGATCACATCGGCAAGTCCTAACCCTTTACCGGCAGTCATCTGCTGCGAAATCTGCTGGTCATACATGCTGGTGTACAGACGCGTGGAATCGCTGCTGAAGATGCCATCTTTTGGCAGGGCTTCACGCATGCTTTTCAGCATCATCTGGACAAACATCCCCTCCACCTGGCGGGCAACCGGGCGGATATTGCCCGCCGGATCTTTACCCGCTTTAGACTTCAGTTCGTTGAGCGACTGGGTATCCCAGGCCGCGCTGCTCAGCAGTTTGCTATCGGTCAGCATCAGATAATTTCCAGTTTGGCGCGCAGGCAGCCCGCGCTCTGCATGGATTGCAGAATCGACATCAGATCCATCGGGGTGGCGCCCAGCGCGTTCAGGGCACGTACCACGTTGTTCAGGTTGGCGCTGGAGCGCACGCTCTGCAGCGAGCCGCCGCTCTGACGCAAATCGATTTGGGTCTGCGGCGTCACCACCGTTTCACCGCCGCCAAACGGCGTATCTGGCTGGCTGACGTTAGCCGAGCGGTTGACGGTCACCGACAGGTTGCCCTGCGCCACGGCGCAGCTATCCAGCGTCACCTCACGGTTCATCACCACCGAGCCGGTGCGGGAGTTGATGATCACTTTGGCATCCTGCGGCGTGACGTTCACTTCCATATTCTGGATATCCGCCAGCAGACGCACCTGGTTACTGCCGCCGCTGGAGACGCGGATCTGCACGGTGCGGGCATCCAGCGCGGTAGCGCTGCCGTAGCCGCGGTTGCGGTTGATGGTGTCCGCAATCTGCTGCGCCATAGTGAAGTCGTCATTATTCAGCTGCAGGTTAATGGTGTTGCCGCTGCCGAACTGGGTCGGCAGTTCACGCTCAATAACCGCCCCGTTGGTAATACGGCCGCCGTTAAGCTGGTTGACCTGCACGCTGCTGCCGCCTGCGGAGGCACCCGCCCCGCCGACAAGGATATTACCCTGCGCCAGGGCATACACCTGGCTATCTACCCCTTTCAGGGGGGTCATCAGCAGAGTCCCGCCGCGCAGGCTTTTCGCATTCCCCATGGAGGAGACCACCACGTCGATGGTTTGCCCCTGGCGCGCAAAGGCCGGGAAAGAGGCGGTGACCATTACCGCCGCCACGTTTTTCAGCTGCATGTTGGTCCCGGCGGGCACCGTGATGCCGAGCTGGGAGAGCATATTATTCAGACTCTGGGTCGTGAACGGCGTCTGGGTGGTCTGGTCACCCGTCCCGTCAAGCCCCACAACCAGACCGTAACCGATCAGTGAGTTTTCCCGCACACCCTGTACGCTTGTGAGATCGCGAATACGGTCGGCCTGGGCACATGTCGCCACCAGCACCAGCAGGAACCCGAAGAGGGATTTAAACATAGGTCACCTCGATTACATCGGTGATAAGTTAAGGAAGAAACGCTGCAACCAGCCCATATTCTGCGCCTCATTGATGTAGCCGTTGCCGACATACTCAATGCGCGCATCGGCCACCTGAGTGGACGGTACGGTGTTGGAGCCACTGATGGTGCGAGGGTTAACCACACCGGAGAAGCGAATGAATTCCGTGCCCTGGTTGATGGCGATCTGTTTTTCACCCACTACATGTAAATTGCCGTTCGCCAGCACCTGGTCGACGGTTACCGTCAACGTGCCGCTAAAGGTGTTGCTGGCATTGGCGCCGCCTTTACCGTTAAAGGAGTTGCCGCCAGACGCCTCGGCATCGGCGCGCGCGTTACCGAAGAGTCCTTCGAGATAGCGTGGCACAGTGTCGAAGCCAAAATTGGTTTTCCCGTCGCGGCTGGCATTCGCCGACGAGCTCTTACTGGCGCTGACGTTTTCCTGTAGCTGGATGGTCAGCGTATCGCCGATATTACGTGGGCGACGGTCTTCAAACAGCGGCTGATAACCGTAGTTAATCGGCTGCGCGGTCTGGAAAATTGAGCCATTCACTACCGGCGTCGGGCCAGGAATGGGTTGGGCGGAAGTCGCACCCTGCACCAAAGGTTGAGACGGAACCCAGGCGCAACCGCTGAGGGTAACGGCCAGGAGAGTCACTATGGGATAACGAATCGCCGCGTGTTTTTGCATTGCCTTCATCTTCGAAAACAGGGAGCCGGTGCGGCGTGAACCGCACCGGGCTACACCTTAGAGTTGCGTCAGTTTCTGCAGCATCTGGTCGGTCGTCGACACTGCTTTACTGTTAATTTCGTACGCGCGTTGAACCTGGATCATATTCACCAGCTCTTCCGCGACGTTGACGTTTGAGGTTTCCACATACCCCTGATACAGCAGACCTGAACCGTTCAGACCCGGCGTGCTCTCGTTCGGTGCGCCGGAGGACTGGGTTTCGATGTACAGGTTTTCACCGATACTTTCCAGACCGGTGTCGTTCATAAAGGTGGTCAGGTTAAGCTGGCCAACCTGCACCGGCGCAGCCTGGCCCTGCTGGGTCACGCTCACGATCCCGTCACGCCCGATGGTAATGCTCAGGGCGTTCGCCGGAATGGTGATCGCCGGCTGCACCTGGAAACCGCCCGCGGTCACCAGCTGGCCGTTCTGATCCACCTGGAACGAACCGTCACGGGTATAGGCAGAGGTCCCGTCCGGGAGCTGAACCTGGAAGAAGCCCTGGCCCTTGATCGCCACGTCTTTGCTGTTGTTGGTCTGGGAGAGGTTGCCCTGGCTGTGCAGACGTTCAGTCGCTACCGGGCGAACACCGGTACCAATCTGCAGACCGGAAGGCAGCGTAGTCTGTTCAGACGACTGTGCCCCTGGCTGGCGAATGGTTTGATAAAGCAAATCTTCGAAAACCGCACGCTGACGCTTAAACCCATTGGTGCTGACGTTCGCCAGGTTGTTGGCGATGACATCCATATTGGTTTGCTGCGCGTCGAGGCCGGTTTTCGCGATCCATAAAGAACTGATCATAAGTAGTCCTGTTAACTCATTGACAGCAGTTGGTTGGCGCGACTGGCGTTTTCATCAACGCTGGAAATTACCTTCATCTGCATTTCAAAACGGCGGGCGCTGGCGATCATGTCGGTCATCGCGGTTACTGGCTTAACGTTACTGCCTTCCAGCACGCCAGACATGACGCGAATGGTCGGGTCAGCCTGTAACGTTGCGCCACGGGTAGCCTGCGCCGCCTGGGTCAGACGGAACATGCCGTCGTCGCCACGCTGCACTTCAAAACCTTCGGCTTTTACCAGCTTCAGGCGGCCAACCGGCGCGACGGTGTTTGGCGGATCGCCCGGGTTCAGGGCGGAGATGGTGCCGTCGGCCGCGATGGTGATCTCCGAGCCTTCCGGCACGGTGATCGGGCCACCTTCACCAATAACCGGACGTCCCTGGATGGTCAGTTGCCCGACCGCGTCCACCTGGATGTTCCCGTTACGGGTGTAGCCTTCGCCGCCGTCTGCGGTCTGAACCGCCAGCCAGCCGTCCTGCTGCAGCGCCACATCAAGCGGGCGCGAGGTGTAATCCATCTGCCCGGGCGTCATATCGGCTCCCGGGGTGGAGGCGGTCACCAGCGTACGCGTCGGCAGGGAGAGCCCTTCCACCGGGACGGCGCGCATCGCATTGAGCTGCGCGCGAAAGCCCGGCGTCGAAGCGTTCGCCAGGTTGCTGGCGGTGACGGCCTGCTGATTGAGCGTCTGACTGGCGGCGCCCATCGCGGTATATATTGCGTGATCCATTAAGCTATCCCGTCAGCCACTTAGCGGAGGTTAACCAGCGTGTTGAGGATCTGATCCTGGGTTTTGATGGTCTGCGCGTTCGACTGATAGTTACGCTGCGCGACGATCATATTGACCAGCTCTTTACTCAGGTCGACGTTGGAGGCTTCCAGCGCGCCGTTGGTCAGGGTACCGAAGTTACCGGAACCGGCGGTGCCCAGCAGCGCCACGCCTGAAGACTGCGTGGCAGACCAGACGTTGTTCCCCTCAGACTGCAGACCTTCGTTGTTGGCGAAGTTTGCCAGTACGATCTGACCCAGCACCTGGTTCTGTTCGTTGGAGTAGTTACCTACCACGGTACCGTCGTCGTTGATCTGATAGCTCACCAGGTCGCCCGGCTTGTAGCCGTTCTGGTTGGTCGCCACGATGTTGTTCGCCCCGGTGTTCTGCTGCATGGAGTTCAGGAAGCTCAGGGAGAAGGTCACCGGCAGCGCGCCGCTCAGCGGATCGGTGGTCACGTTAATGGCCGGATTGGCGTTTGGCGTCGCACTCAAAACACCGGCTGGGCTGTAGTTATAGATCCCTTCCAGGTTGCCGTTGGGGTCGAAGCTCATCTGGGCAGATTTGGTGATCTGGCCGTTCGCGGCGCTACCGTCCTGGGTGTAGAGATCCCACTTGTTGTCCGCCGTTTTCACGTAGTAGACATACATGTTGTGGGCGTTACCCTGGTTGTCATAGACGGTGATGGTGCCTTTCTTGTTGAAGCTGTCTGAATCCGGGTTGGCACTGGTCACGTCAAACGGGATGTTAGGCACGCTGTCCGTGGAGTTCAGGTTGATCTGCTGGGCTGCGGTGCTGGTCGCTTTAGCGGCCATCAGATTGTTAGGAATGGTGATCGGCTGCGGGTTCGCGCCGGTCTGTACCGTTGGCGGGCTACCCGCTGCCGGATAGCCGGTCACCTGCAGACCCTGCATGTTTACCAGGTTGCGGTTTTCGTCCAGGCTGAACTGGCCGTTACGGCTGTAATAGACGGAACCGTTGCTGTCGAGCATACGGAAGAAACCGTTCTGGCTGATCGCCACGTCCAGACCACGACCGGTATTAGTGGTGGTACCGTCGCTGAAGTCCTGAGTGATCCCGGCGACTTTTACGCCCAGACCGACTTTGGAACCGGCGAACATATCTGCGAACGACGCGCTACCAGACTTAAAGCCATAGGTCGCGGAGTTGGCAATGTTGTTACCAATGACGTCGAGGTTAGTGGCTGCAGCATTCAGGCCGCTGACCGCTTGTGAAAAGGCCATTTGTTACTCCTGATAAAGGTTAAGGCTTATATAATCTGCCGAACTTCGTCGAGCGTAGTTGTACCGTAAGTCCCCAGATCCAGCGTGTTACCGTTGCTGCTGCGGATCACACCCTGCACCATCGCGAACTGCAGTGGCTGGGCCACCAGCTGCGTACTGCCGCTGCTGGCGGAGATGGCAACGTTATAGGAACCATTTGGCGCACTGCTGCCGTCGGTCATCGTGCCGTCCCAGGTAAAGGTGTGTACTCCCGCTTTCAGTTCGCCGATATCAATGGTACGAACCACCGCACCGTTCCTGTCGGTGATGGTGGCGGTCACTTTATCGGCGCTCTGCTGCAGCTCAACACCAAACGGCGTGGTGGAGGTGGTGCTGGTGCCGTCGGTGCTGCTACTGCCTGCCAGAATGGTGGAGCCCGGGATCATCACGCCATGCCCAATCAGCGTGCTGGCCTGCATCGACTGGCTGCTGTCGAGCTGCCCGGAAATAGAACCCAACGTGGTGTTCAGTTTCTCGATGCCGCTCACCGTACTGATCTGCGCAAGCTGCGTGGTCAGTTCGTTGTTCTGCATCGGGTTGGTTGGATCCTGGTTTTTCAGCTGTGCGACCAGCAGCGTCAGGAAGCTGCTTTGCAGATCGGACGCGTTGCTGCCGGTAAGCGAACTGTTGCCGGTGGTGCCGCTGACGCCTGTGGCACTCGACCTGTCATTGACATTGACTGCAATGGACATTGATCTCTCCTTTACTGGCCCAGAGTGAGCGTTTTAAGCATCATGCTCTTCACGGTGTTCAGTACTTCAACGTTGGCCTGGTAGCTGCGGGACGCTGACATGGTGTTCACCATCTCGCCCACTACATCCACGTTCGGCATTTTGACGTAGCCGTTGGCGTCGGCCAGCGGGTTGCCCGGCTCGTAGACCAGTTTGTCCGGTGCCTGGCTCTCAATTACGCTGGCGACTTTTACCCCGCCGGTTGCGGCGCCCGGTGCCGCATCGACCTGGAACACCACCTGTTTGGCGCGATAAGGTTGCCCGTCCGGACCCGCCACGCTGTCGGCGTTCGCCAGGTTACTGGCGGCGACGTTCAGTCGTTGCGATTGCGCGGTCAGGGCTGAACCCGCGATATCAAAGATATTGAGTAAGGCCATTAACCATTGCCTCCCTGCAGAACATTCATCATGCCTTTAATCTGCCCGCCGAGAACGGTCAGCCCCATCTGGTACTGCAGGCTGTTATCGGCGAACTGCGTACGCTCCCGGTCCATATCGACGGTGTTACCGTCCAGGGATGGCTGATCGGGAATGCGATAAAGTAAATCGATACTCGGGGTGGTCACGGTCTGTGCGGGAATGTGGCGTGCAGACGTCAGCGCAAGGGCGACACCGCTATTTTCGGCCCGACCGCGCTCCATCACTTTCTTTAATTCACTGGAAAAATCGATATCGCGCGCCTGAAACCCGGGGGTGTCGGCGTTAGCGATATTGGCGGCCAGAATCTCCTGACGCTGGGCGCGTAAGTTGAGCGCTTCCTGCTGAAAACGTAGCGCGGCGTCGAGTTTATCGAGCATGTCTCCTCCGCTGATGGCAAAATTTCAGTGGATAGCTTAAATCTCACCCCGTCTACTTCATCGACGGAATAAGCACAAAATGCGTCGCTATTTATTGCGTTGATGGCAAACCCCTACAGGTAGAATTCTGCTCATCATTAAACCGACGGTAACGGGCGATATGGCACTCAAACGTGGTTTCACCGCAACCCTGCTCCTCTGGAGCGCCCTCACGCAGGCGCAGGATCTTGATGCCCAGCTGACAACATTTTTTGCGCAGCGGCTGGCGGGGTTCAGCGATGAGGTTTCGGTGCAGGTTCGCACGCCAGCCAACATGCGTCCTTCGTGCGAGACGCCTGCATTCAGCGTTCTCGGCAATACGAAGCTGTGGGGCAACGTCAGCGTTACCGCCCGATGTGGCAATGAAAAACGATTTATACAGGTTGCAGTTCAGGCCACGGGCGATTATGTTGTCGCGTCCCGGAGTATCCCCCGGGGTGCCGCCCTGCAGCCGGACAGCGTTACGCTAAAGCGCGGCAGGCTGGATCAGCTTCCGCCCCGGGCCATCCTGGACATTAACCAGGTGCAGAATGCCGTCAGCCTGCGCGATCTGGTGCCAGGGCAGCCTTTGCAGCTATCGATGCTGCGTCAGTCCTGGCGGATCAAAGCGGGGCAGCGGGTGATGGTTATCGCCAGCGGCGACGGCTTTAGCGTTAACGGTGAAGGTCAGGCGCTAAACAATGCGGCGGTTGCGCAAAACGCCCGGGTGAGAATGTCTTCGGGCCAGGTGGTGAGCGGAACGGTGGATTCTGATGGGAATATTCTGATTAACCTATAATCTTTTTAAAGATTATGCGGCGGCTGCCGATATAGAAGTAACTTAATGATGATGTCAGGCGCCAACGCCGCGAACCCTCGATGAGGACAATATAATGAGCATTGATCGTACATCGCCCCTGAAGCCGGTTAGCCCAGTTCAACCGCGCGAAATGAATGACACTGCCACTGCAAAGACTCGCCCGCAAAAATCGGCGACCGCCAACAGCACCAGCGTCACGCTGAGCGATGCCCAGGCGAAACTGATGCAGCCTGGTAGCAACGATATCAACATGGAGCGTGTTGAAGCGCTGAAAACCGCCATCCGCAATGGCGAGCTGAAAATGGATACCAGTAAAATCGCTGATGCGCTGATCCAGGATGCGCAAAGTTTCTTAGAGTAACCACTGTATGAGTCGTCTGACGGAAATAATGGATCAAATGACGGTCGTGTTGAACGACCTGAAAACGGTCATGGACGCCGAACAGCAGCAGCTCTCTGCCGGAAATGTTCATGGCAGCGCGCTGCAGCGCATTACAGAAGATAAAAGCTCACTGCTGGCCACGCTGGACTACCTTGAACAGCAGCGACGCAGCGAGCAATCCGCGCGCCATAGTGCAAATGATGATGTCGTCGAACGCTGGCAAACTATTACTGAAAAAACGCAGCATCTGCGCGATCTGAATCAGCACAACGGGTGGTTACTGGAAGGGCAGATCCTCCGTAACCAGCAGGCGCTTGCCGTGCTTAAGCCGCATCAGGAGACAGGACTGTATGGCGCCGATGGCCAGACAGCCAGCTCACGCAGCGGCGGAAAGAAAATTTCGATTTAATCAGGCGATAGCCACAGGAATGGGGAGCACCGACAGGCGCTCCCCTTTTTTTGCATTACGCCGTGCGGCGGGCAAACTCTTTCACCTTAAAGCCCAGCACCGCGAGGGTGGCAAAGTAGGCCACTACCCCCACCAGCACGACCGCCATCAGGCGCAGCAGACGATATGGCATGGTGCCCAGCGACCAGTCCGGCATTACGTAGAGCATCCCCACCAGCGCGGCCGCCATTACCAGCACCGCAATCACCAGACGCAGCAGGAAGCGCGACCAGCCCGGCTGCGGGGTAAAGATCTGCTGCTTACGCAGTTGCCAGTAGAGCAGCCCGGCGTTGAGACAGGCCGCCAGACCGATGGATAACGACAGACCGGCATGCTTCAGCGGACCGATAAATGCGAGGTTCATCACCTGGGTCATAATCAGCGTCACAATGGCGATCTTCACCGGGGTTTTGATGTCCTGGCGCGAATAGAAGCCCGGGGCCAGCACTTTCACCACGATAAGGCCCATCAGTCCCACGGAATAGGCGATCAGCGCCCGCTGGGTCATGGCAGCATCAAAGGCGGTAAATTTACCGTACTGGAACAGGGAGACGGTGAGCGGTTTCGCCAGGATCCCCAGCGCTACGGCGCTTGGCAGCGCCAGCAGGAAGCAGAGGCGTAACCCCCAGTCCATCAGGCGGCAATATTCGTCATGGTTGCCACTGGCGAAACTGCGGGAGAGTGAAGGCAGTAAAATGGTGCCCAGCGCCACCCCCAGCACCCCGGAGGGAAACTCCATCAGGCGATCGGCGTAGTACATCCAGGAAACCGACCCGGAGACGAGGAAGGAGGCGAAGATGGTGTTGATGATGAGTGAAATCTGGCTCACCGACACGCCAAGGATCGCCGGCCCCATCTGCTTCACCACGCGCATCGCGCCGGCATCGCGCAGGTTAATGCGCGGCAGGACCAGCATGCCGATTTTCTTCAGGTGCGGCAGCTGATACGCCAGCTGGAGTACCCCCCCTACCGTCACAGCCCAGGCCAGCGCCAGTACTGGCGGATGGAAATGCGGCGCGGCAAACAGCGCAAAGCCGATCATGCTGACGTTAAGGAAGGTCGGCGCAAAGGCCGGTACCGAGAAGCGGTTCCAGGTGTTGAGGATGGCTCCGACCAGCGACGCCAGGGAGATCAGCAGTATATAAGGAAAGGTGATGCGCAGCAGCTGCGTAGTCAGGGCAAACTTGTCGGCGGTATCGGCAAAGCCGGGGGCGGTCACCATGATCACCCAGGGCGCCGCCAGCATCCCAATCACGGTGACGATGGCCAGCGCGAGGGTCAACAGCCCCGACACATACGCGACAAAGACCCTGGTGGCGTCTTCACCCTCCTTACTTTTATATTCCGCGAGGATAGGCACGAACGCCTGGGAAAAGGCGCCTTCGGCAAAAATTCGACGCAGCAGGTTGGGCAGTTTGAACGCGACAAAAAAGGCGTCAGTGGCCATCCCTGCGCCAAAGACCCGCGCCACAATGGCGTCGCGCGCAAAACCCAGCACGCGCGAAAACATGGTCATCGAGCTGACGGCGGCCAGCGATTTTAATAGGTTCATTAACGTGAGCTTCCACTACCTGAAACAAAACGCCTGCAAAGCAGGCGTCATTTCGCCGGGTATCGCTATGCTTACCCGGCCTGGAAAACGCAAAACGCGCCTAGTCTACTCGTAAAAACAGGAATTGCTATGGGCAGATGTTACAGAGGGTTATTCGCTCATGGCATCGCGCCAGAGCTTCTCCACGATGCGCTGGGCACGGATCGCCTGTTCACCCGAGGTTTCAGGAACCGTCTGATTTTGCACGCATTCAATAAAGTGGCGCGCGCAGCCCGCAAAACCACGCTGCTCCAGGATGCTCTGCCAGCCAGGAATAGCCGGCGTAACCACTCCAGCGCCCCGCTCTTCGCGCCACTCGCGCATATCGGTCACGTCCAGCAGCGCGCCGTCCGTTACCGCCTGGACCCACTCCCGCTGGCTGCCTGCCCGGCGGTGCATGGAGGTGGTGATCTGCATATTGCCCGTGCTGAAATGGTGCTCAGCATAGATCATCGCCCCCTGCTCGTTGGTTTGCAGCGTGCCGCCGGTGAGACGCGCATTATCTCCCGCCAGCCACAGCGCGGTGTCCACCACGTGCAGATAATCATCCAGCAGGGTAAAACGCAGATCGTTGGGGCCGACGCTGTCGGCGCGATGCTTATCCATCCGCAGGGATGCCGCCTCCTGAAGCCCATTTTTCAGCTGCTGATAGAGCGGCGCAAAGCGACGGTTGAAACCGACCATCAGGGTGCGTTTTTTCTGTGCAGCGAGCTCAATCAGGCGCTCGGCGTCGGCCAGATTGTCCGCCAGTGGTTTATCAACACAGACATGCACCCCGGCATGCAGTAGCTCGCTAACCACCTGGTAATGGGTGGCGGTGGAAGTATGGACAAAGACTGCATCACAGGCGCGGGCCAGCTCCTGCAACGACTCATAGTAAGGCATACGCAGCGATCCACAGATCCTGATCGCCTTATCCCGAGAGGGTGACCAGGCCCCCTGCAATGTCCAGTCTGACGCGGCGCTCAGCACCGGCAGCCAGGCTTTCTGGGCGATCCCCCCCAGCCCTACCACGCCCACTCGTAATTTTGTCACCGTTAATCTCCCAGATGTGCCAGCAGCGAATCGAGGCGCTGCTTCAGTTCTTCGACTTCGTTTTCCAACGCTTCAACGCGGGCCAGTAAGGTTTCTTCCGTGGCGGGAGCCACTGTCTCAGCGGCGGCGGCAGTTTCAACCTCTCCGCTGAAGAGATGCATATAGCGGCTTTCACGCTTGCCCGGCTCCCGCGCCAGGCGCAGGACAAACGGGCCATCCTCTCTTGCCGCCAGGCCTTCGAGGGTCTGTTCCACCTCCTGCATATCGGCGAATTCATGCATGCGCGCCGCCCGGGTGCGCAGCTCGCCCGGGGTCTGTGCCCCGCGCAGCAGCAGGGTGGCGATCAGCGCCACTTCGGCGGAGTTTAGCTTCAGGGCGCCAAACTCGGAGTTGCAAAAACGCTGCTCATATTTGGTGACGCGATTGCCAAAGCCGCTGACGGTGCGCAGGTAGTGGCGTTTCACCAGCGCATCCAGCAGATCCTGTACCTCATGTTCGGCAAGGTTCATCACCGGTTCACGGTTGGTTTTTTGGTTGCAGGCCAGGGTGACCGCATTTACCGAGAGCGGATACTGCTCCGGCGTCGTGACCTGCTTCTCCAGCAGGCAGCCAATGACGCGCGCTTCAGTGGCGCTTAACTGATATTTCATCTCTGTTCCTTAGCGCCCCGCGCTCCACTCTTTGGTTGTCAGCGCCGTCAGGACATGATCGCGCCATTCGCCGTCAATCAGCAGGTAATCTTTGGCGTAGCCCTCCTTTTCAAATCCGAGGCGCGCCAGCAGACCGCCGCTGCGCTGATTGTGCGGCATATAGTTGGCCATAATGCGGTGCATGTGCTGGGTACGTTGCATATAGCGGATTGCCGAGGTCAGCGCTTCAAACATCAGCCCCTGCCCCTGCCATTTTTGCCCGATGGAGTACCCCAGATAGCAGGCATGAAACGAGCCCCGCACCACGTTAGAGAAGTTGGCGATGCCAATGATCTCTTTTTCATCGGGGTCCAGCAGGGCAAAGTAGAACGCTGAGCCCTGCTTGTGAAACTCGGCGATCATGCTCAGCCGGGCCTGCCAGCCGGAAGGATAGCAGTGGCTCTCATCCCGCACGGGTTCCCAGGGTTTTAAAAACTGACGATTCTCAGCGTAGTAGTCCGCCAGACGCCAGGCATCACGCTCATGCACGAGGCGAACCACCAGCCGGTCGGTCGTCAGGCGTACTTTCGGCACATTACTGCGATAGCCAAACATGGATACTACTCCTTCATGTTACAACTTTGACCCGTTAGCTTTACTATACCTGCGCCGCTGCCTTCTGGGAAAACAGTGACATACCATTTTGAAGACTTTTCACATTTTTCGATTAAAACCCTCAATCAAAACCCCTTTTTGATAAAAAAATATTGTCGCCTGCGTAGTGGGAAAAAACCTGCCGACACCGCAGAATATTAGCGCGCTCATTATCTTGATACCCTAAATAATTCGAGTTGCAGGAAGGCGGCGACGCAGCGAATCCCCTGGAGCTTACTCCGGTAAGTGACAGGGGTGAGCGAGGAGGCCAACGCACCGGCAACCTGAAGTATGACGGGTATATTTCCCTGGAGGGGAAATGTCCCATATCTCACAGGCCCGGAGCCTGGGTAAATATTTCCTGCTTGTTGATAACATGCTGGTTGTACTAGGCTTTTTTGTCGTTTTCCCCCTCATCTCTATTCGCTTTGTCGATCAGATGGGCTGGGCAGCGTTGATGGTCGGCATTGCGCTGGGGCTGCGCCAGTTTGTCCAGCAGGGGCTGGGGGTGTTTGGCGGCGCGATTGCCGACCGCTTTGGCGCGAAACCGATGATTGTCACCGGCATGCTGCTGCGGGCGGCGGGTTTTGCCACGATGGCGATTGCCCATGAACCCTGGCTGCTATGGGTCTCCTGTATTGTTTCCGGGCTTGGCGGCACGCTGTTCGATCCGCCGCGCACGGCGCTCGTCGTGAAGCTGATCCGTCCCCGGCATCGCGGGCGTTTTTTCTCGCTGCTGATGATGCAGGACAGCGCGGGCGCGGTGGTGGGTGCGCTGCTGGGAAGCTGGCTGTTGCAGTACGATTTTCGGCTGGTCTGCGCCACTGGGGCGGTGCTGTTTATTCTGTGTGCGGCCTTTAACGCCTGGCTGCTGCCCGCCTGGAAGCTCTCCACCGTCAAAGCGCCGGTACGGGAGGGACTCGACCGCGTCTGGCGCGATAAACGTTTCATTACCTACGTGCTGACGCTGGCGGGCTATTACATGTTGGGCGTACAGGTGATGCTGATGCTGCCGATCATGGTTAACGATATCGCCGGATCGCCGGCGGCGGTGAAGTGGATGTACGCCATTGAGGCCTGCCTCTCCCTCACCCTCCTCTACCCTATTGCTCGCTGGAGCGAAAAACGCTTCCGCCTCGAGCATCGCTTGATGGCGGGCCTGCTGCTGATGTCCCTGAGTATGCTGCCCATTGGGATGGTGAGCTCCCTGCAACAGCTGTTTATGCTGATTTGTACCTTCTATATCGGCTCCATCATCGCCGAACCCGCCCGTGAAACGCTGAGCGCCGAGCTGGCCGATCCGCGCGCGCGGGGCAGCTATATGGGCTTCAGCCGTCTCGGTCTGGCGATTGGTGGCGCGCTGGGCTATGCCGGGGGCGGCTGGCTGTTCGATGCCGGGAAAGCCTTTAACCAGCCTGAACTGCCGTGGGTGATGCTGACTTTGATTGGGGTAACTACTTTCTTCGCGCTGGGCTGGCAGTTCAGCCACAAGCGCGCTGCACCCGGCGTGCTGGAGCCCGGAGCCTGACCGGGACTCAGGCACTATTCCTGTTCTTCGCCGTTATCAGTTTATTCTGCTGGTCTGAGGGACACTCCCCTGACATACTGGCGCGTCAGGATTGAAGCGCCAGTATGTCGAGGAAAACCATGAAAAAGATTGTTATTGCCACTGCGTTGATCATCAGCGGTCTGCTGGTTGGTTGTAATCAGCTCACCCAGTACACGGTCAGTGAACAGGAGATTAACCAGGCCCTGCAGAAGCGCAATAACTTTGCGAAAGATATCGGTGTGCCCGGCGTCGCCGATGCGCATATCGTCCTGAGCAATCTTGCCAGCCAGATTGGCCGCGAAGAGCCGAACAAAGTGATGCTCTCCGGCGACGCCAGTCTGGACATGAATTCGCTGTTCGGCAGCCAGAAAGCCAATATTAAGCTGAAGTTAAAAGCGTTGCCGGTCTTCAATAAGGATCAGGGCGCCATCTACCTGCAACAGATGGAGATCACCGACGCCGTGGTCTCGCCGGAGAAGATGAAACCGGTTCTGCAGACGCTGATGCCATACCTGAATCAGTCCCTGCAAAACTACTTTAATCACCAGCCGGCTTATATCCTGAGCGAAGACAACAGCAAGGGCGAAGCGCTGGCGAAAAAATATGCAAAAGGTATCGAAGTGAAGCCGGGTGAGATTGTCATCCCCTTCGTCGATTAACCCGTGAGGCGCTTCGGCGCCTTTTTTTACAGAAAAGAGTGCAAACGAAAACGTTTCCCCCTATTCTTTGTGTCCGGCAAAAATCATCTCACTCAGCCGGAGCCTATCCATGACTGCACAATCCCAGGTTTTGAAAATCCGCCGCCCAGACGACTGGCATATCCATCTTCGCGATGGCGATATGCTGAAAACCGTCGTGCCGTATACCAGTGAAATTTATGGCCGCGCGATTGTCATGCCAAACCTGGTGCCGCCGGTCACCACGGTCGATGCGGCGATCGCCTATCGCCAGCGCATTCTTGATGCCGTGCCTGCCGGTCACGATTTTACCCCGCTGATGACCTGTTATCTGACCGACACGCTCGATGCGAATGAGATTGAGCGCGGCTTTAGCGAAGGGGTCTTTACCGCCGCCAAACTCTATCCGGCCAACGCCACCACCAACTCCAGCCACGGTGTCACCAGCATTGACGCGATTATGCCGGTGCTCGAGCGCATGGAAAAACTGGGGATGCCCCTGCTGGTCCACGGCGAAGTGACTCATGCCGACGTCGACATTTTCGACCGTGAAGCGCGTTTCATCGAAACCGTGATGGAGCCGCTGCGCCAGCGCCTGCCGGGTCTGAAAGTGGTGTTTGAACACATCACCACCAAAGATGCCGCGGAGTACGTGCGCGATGGCAACGAGCTCCTGGCGGCCACCATCACCCCGCAGCACCTGATGTTCAACCGCAACCATATGCTGGTAGGTGGCGTGCGTCCGCACCTCTACTGCCTGCCGATCCTCAAACGCAATGTCCACCAGCAAGCGCTGCGCGAGCTGGTTGCCAGCGGCTTTGCGCGCGCCTTCCTCGGCACCGACTCCGCGCCCCATGCCCGTCATCGTAAAGAGGCCAGCTGTGGCTGTGCAGGCTGCTTTAATGCCCCGACCGCCCTTGCCAGCTACGCGCAGGTTTTTGACGAGATGAATGCCCTGCAACATTTCGAGGCGTTCTGCTCCCTGAACGGGCCGCGTTTCTACGGTCTGCCGGTGAATGAGGGCGTTGTTGAGCTGGTGCGCGAAGAGAGCAGCGTCGTGGAATCCATCCCCCTGACTGACGACACCCTGATCCCCTTCCTCGCGGGTGAAACCGTTCAGTGGACGGTGAAGCGTTAAAAATTGTTTGCCCCCTGTTGTAAGTTCAACAATATAACTGTATAAATACACAGTATATAACACAGGGGGCAATTATGCGTATTGAAGTGACCATTGCCAGAACAACGCCTTTGCCTGCTGGTGCGCTGGATGCACTGGCGGGTGAATTATCCCGCCGTATAAACAACTCCTTTCCCGAACGCGAAGGTGCCGTCACCGTGCGTTATGCGGGGTCAAACAATCTCTCGGTCATCGGTGGCGCAAAAGATGACAAAGAGCGTATCAGCGAAATTTTACAGGAAACCTGGGAGAGCGCTGACGACTGGTTTATTACCGATTAAATTTTCTCCTTCATTGTGTTTTTTTGCCGGGTCGCCCCGGCTTTTTTTCCTCTTTTTATGTGAAAGCACGAATAATCTGACTGACTTCGTCAAAAATCATCAGCAAGATGACGTTTTAATGTTCAAACAATCCTAAAACGCATAAATATTTGGGACTGCCTGTTTCTTTTTCCCTTCAGAAGCCTTATTTATTGATATACTGAAATTGCTTCAGAAAAACACGCATTGAACCTCACAGTCGTTGTCTTTTTAACACGTATTCAGGGGGTTATGATGGAAAAGAATAATGAAGTCATCCAGACCCATCCGCTTGTAGGCTGGGATATCAGCACTGTAGATAGCTACGACGCACTGATGCTGCGTTTGCACTACCAGACTCCAAATCATCCTGACACTGAAGAAGCGGAAGTTGGGCAGACGTTGTGGTTAACCACAGATGTCGCACGCCAGTTTATTTCTATTTTAGAAGCCGGTATTGCAAAAATAGAATCCAGTGACTACCAGGAAAATGAGTACCGGCGACACTAGCGTCACGACACTTTTTCACCCAACAGGCACCTCACGGTGCCTCGTTTATTTCTCCCTTGTATAACCCTGCCTTCTTAATTACCCTGCTAACCAACGAAACGCGTAAAGAGAGCCTCATGAAATACGATCTTATTATTATTGGCAGCGGATCTGTCGGCGCGGCGGCAGGCTATTACGCAACGCGAGCCGGTCAGAACGTACTGATGATCGATGCCCATATGCCGCCCCACACCGAAGGGAGCCACCACGGTGATACCCGTCTGATGCGCCACGCTTACGGCGAAGGTGAACGCTATGTGCCGCTGGTGTTACGGGCGCAGGCGCTGTGGGATGAACTGGCGCAAATCAGCGGTGAGCCGGTCTTTGAACGCACGGGGGTAGTCAATCTTGGGCCCTCCGACTCGCCATTTCTGGCGACCGTTGAACAGAGCGCCCGCCAGTTCAGCCTCAAACTTGAACGACTGGACGCGGCAGCGATCATGGAGCGCTGGCCTGAGATCAACGTCCCGGCGGACTATATCGGCCTGTATGAATCCGGGTCGGGCGTACTGCGCAGCGAACTGGCGATTAAAACCTGGATTGCGCTGGCCAAAGAGGCCGGTTGCGCCCAATTGTTTAACTGCCCGGTGAGCGCCATTACCCATCATGAGGACGGCGTCACCGTTGATACCCCGGAAGGCCCCTACAGCGCAAGCCGCCTGCTGGTAAGCGCCGGCACCTGGGTTTCACGTCTGGTTCCCGGCCTGCCGGTGCAGCCGGTACGCAAAGTTTTCTCCTGGTTCCAGGCTGACGGGCGCTACAGCCATCAGAATCACTTCCCTGCCTTTACCGGCGAACTGCCTGACGGCGACCAGTTTTACGGCTTCCCGTCCGAAAAAGATGCCCTGAAGATCGGCAAACATAACGGCGGGCAGGTGATTAACTCGCCGGAAGAGCGTAAGCCGTTTGGCGCGTATCCTGGAGATGGCTCTGAAGCATTCAAATTCCTGCGCAATGTACTGCCGGGTATCGGCGGCCTGTTACACGGTGCAGCCTGTACCTATGACAACACGCCGGACGAAGATTTCATCATCGATACCCTGCCGGGTCATGATAATACGCTGCTGATCACCGGCCTGAGCGGGCACGGGTTCAAGTTTGCCAGCGTGCTGGGTGAAATTGCCGCGCAATTCTCTCAGAATATCGCGCCGCCGTTTGATCTCACGCCTTTCTCCCTGTCTCGCTTTAGCCGATAATGGTGTCAGGCTTCGGGTTTCCGAAGCCTTTCATGCATCTTTTTACCGGTTTTCTCATGCGTCGTATCGTTAACTATCTGGTCAATAATATTCGCGAGCATCTGATGCTCTATATTTTGCTGTGGTCGCTGTTAGCAGTCCTCGATATTCTTTACATTGTATTTTTCTGATGAGATTCATTGACAAAAACTGACATTTCTTAAAATAACTATAATTTCCCCATAAATTATTTGAACATCATAAAAATATCACAACCCGCCAAAAATCAGCCGCTCCAGCAAATCATTAACAGCGCCATTGACTATCATTTCTAATATTCATTCAAAATAATCGAACAAATAAAATTAATATTGAATATGTGTAAATATCATTTGCATTAATGTTTTGCTCACGCCATTTTTAGCGCTTGCGAATTAATAATGGTGCTCAAAATGCAGGTGCGAAATTCCCCCACACGCTATGGCGTTATTTCCATGAGTCTGCACTGGCTGATGGCGATTGCGGTTTACGGCATGTTTGGTCTTGGCCTCTGGATGGTGACCCTGAGCTATTACGATGGCTGGTATCACCAGGCACCGGAGCTGCACAAAAGCATCGGCTTTATGCTGATGCTGGCGCTGGTGGTGCGGCTGCTGTGGCGCCATATCTCCCCTGTTCCGCCGGCGCTGAAAAGCCAGACTCGCTTTACACGTATTAGCGCTGCCGCCGCCCATATCGCCCTGTACGCCTTGCTTTTCGCCATCCTGATCAGCGGCTATTTGATCTCCACCGCTGACGGAAAACCTATCAGTGTCTTCGGCCTGTTTGACGTCCCCGCCCTGCTGGCCGATGCCGGCCCCCAGGCCGATCTGGCTGGATCCGTGCATTTATGGCTGGCCTGGGGCGTAGTTATTCTCTCCGTATTACATGGACTTGCCGCCATGAAACATCACTTTATCGACAAAGACGCCACCCTGACACGTATGTTGGGCAAAGCGTCCCCTGACTCTGGAGCATAAAATGAAGAAAAGCCTGCTGGGATTAACCTTAGCGTCTCTGCTGTTCACAACCGGCGCCGCCGTGGCAGCGGACTACAAAATTGATAAACAAGGCCAGCACGCCTTTGTGAACTTCCGTATTCAGCATCTGGGGTACAGCTGGCTGTACGGCACATTCAAGGATTTCGATGGCTCATTTACCTTTGATGAGAGCAATCCGGCGAATGATAAAGTCAATGTCACCCTGAACACCAACAGCCTCGATACTAACCACGCCGAGCGCGACAAGCATCTGCGCAGCGCAGACTTCCTCAACGTGGCGAAATACCCGCAGGCGACCTTTACCTCGACCGAGGTGAAAAAGGATGGTGACGGGCTGGATATTACCGGCAACCTGACGCTGAACGGCGTAACGAAACCGGTTAAGCTGGATGCAAAACTGATTGGTCAGGGTGACGATCCGTGGGGCGGGAAACGCGCCGGGTTTGAGGCATCAGGTAAAATTCACCTGAAAGACTTCAACATCACTACCGATCTGGGCCCGGCGTCGCAGGACGTAGAGCTGATCATTTCGGTAGAAGGGGTTCAGCAGAAATAATACCCTCGCCCGGTCACGCGACCGGGCAAGGTTTCAGGGTCACTCCGGGTCAGGAATGCCCAGGCGGGTATTCAGACGCCCCCGCGACTTATTAAAGATCTTATTGCCATTTTCGCGCCCGGCACGGCGGCGGCGCTGCTCCTCTTCAGGCAACATGCTCTCTTCGCTACACAGCTCGCTGCAGCAGCCGTTAAACTTCTCAGCGCAGGCCGGACACTGAATAAACAGCAGATGACAACCGTCATTTTTGCAGTTGGTATGGGTGTCGCAGGCGGTGCCGCACTGATGACAGTGGGCAATCACATCATCAGAGATGCGCTCACCCATGCGCTCGTCAAAGACGAAGTTCTTGCCGATAAAGCGCACTGGTAGCCCCTGCTCGCGGGCGCGACGGGCATACTCGATGATCCCGCCTTCGATATGCCACACCTTGTTAAAGCCGTTGTGCTTCATCCAGGCGCTGGCTTTTTCGCAGCGGATCCCGCCGGTGCAGTACATGACAATTTTTTTGTCCTTATGCTCCTGCATCATCTCAACGGCTTTTGGCAGCTGCTCACGGAAAGTATCTGCCGGGATTTCCAGTGCGTTTTCGAAATGACCCACTTCATATTCATAGTGGTTACGCATATCGATAAACACGGCGTCAGGATCGTCCAGCATGGCGTTCACTTCTGACGCTTTCAGGTAATCGCCCACGTCGCTGGCATCAAAGGTCGGGTCATCAATGCCGTCCGCCACAATGCGCTCCCGCACCTTCATGCGCAGCACCCAGAAGGATTTACCATCATCGTCCAGCGCAATATTCAGGCGCAGGCCGTCCAGAGCCGGATCGAAGCCATAGAGGAAGCTGCGCAGCTCATCGAGCCTGCTTTCAGGCACGCTGATCTGAGCATTGATGCCCTCATGGGCCAGATAGATACGGCCAAAGACGTTCAGCGCGGTTAACGCCTTGTACAGCGCGTCGCGGGTAGCCTGCGGGTTAACGATGGTGAAATATTTATAGAACGAGATCGTCGTGCGCGGCTCGGTTTCAGCCAACATGCGCGCTTTCAGCTCTTCGTTCGAAATGAGGTTGTGTAACACTGGCATGGTGTACGGTTCCTGCAATCGTATGAGAATGAAAATCGGTCGGCATCATATAGCAAACATTGGGAATTTACATCCCTTCATTTTGCGCTACATTTCTCACGTTAAAATGCCGAGGGTATAACATTTGCTCTATTCATGACCATTCCATAGCGATGCATTTTGGTTATCAATGGAAAAATGCGACACTACGCCAACAGGACGTATCACAAACAGGAACGACATGACTCAACTCCCTAAATTTTCCATTGCGCTTCTACATCCTCGTTACTGGCTGACCTGGGCTGGCATCGGTTTATTATGGTTACTGGTGCAGCTGCCCTACCCGCTGATCTACCGTCTTGGCTGCGGTCTGGGTCGACTGGCGATGCGCTTTATGTCCCGCCGCGCCCGCATTGCCCGCCGTAATCTGGAACTCTGTTTCCCGGAGATGAGCGAGCACGAGCGCGACACCATGGTAGTGAAAAATTTTGAATCCGTTGGCATGGGGCTGATGGAGACCGGAATGGCCTGGTTCTGGTCCAATAAGCGTATGGCGCGCTGGACGGAAGTGACCGGCACCGGCATGGATCCGGTGCACAATCTGCAGGCCAATAAAACTGGCGTTCTGCTGATCGGCGTCCATTTTCTGACGCTGGAGATCGGCGCGCGGATGTTTGGCATGCAGGCGCCCGGTATTGGCGTCTATCGCCCGAACGACAACCCGGTGATCGACTGGCTGCAGACCTGGGGGCGGATGCGCTCCAACAAGAGCATGATCGACCGTAAAGATCTCAAGGGGATGATCCGCGCCCTGAAATCCGGGGAGGTGATCTGGTACGCGCCAGATCATGACTACGGCCCAACCGCCAGCGTCTTTGTGCCCTTCTTTGCGGTCGACGAGGCAGCTACCACCACCGGCACATGGACGCTGGCCCGTCTGTCGAACGCGGCGATTGTTCCTTTTGTGCCGCGTCGCAAACCTGACGGCAAGGGCTACGAGCTGATGATGCTGGAACCGGAGTGCTCCCCGCCGTTGGATGATGCCAGAACCACTGCCGCGTGGATGAATGAGGTGGTGGAAAAGTGCATTCTGCTGGCGCCCGAACAGTACATGTGGCTACATCGCCGCTTTAAAACCCGTCCGGAAGGTGTCCCTTCCCGCTATTAATCCTCCCCTGCGGCCTCCGGGCCGCACTGCTCTTTAAGCTTATAATGCTCTCCGTCATTGCAGCAACCATCACCCAGGCGCATAATTAGCAGGCTTATTACCTTCTTTTATAAATGATGCCGTCGCGCATCATAACGCGGATAGCTATGTCTCCCTCAGAAACGCCAATAAACTGGAAGCGGAACCTTATGGTTGCCTGGCTGGGCTGCTTTCTCACGGGCGCCGCTTTTAGCCTGGTGATGCCTTTTCTGCCGCTCTACGTAGAACAACTCGGCGTCAGCGGCCACAGCGCGCTCAATATGTGGTCCGGGCTAGTATTCAGCATCACGTTTCTCTTCTCCGCTATCGCCTCCCCTTTCTGGGGCGGGCTGGCCGACCGCAAAGGGCGCAAGATTATGCTGCTGCGTTCGGCGTTGGGAATGGCCATCATCATGCTGCTGATGGGGCTGGCGCAAAACATCTGGCAGTTTCTGGTATTGCGCGCGCTACTGGGTCTGCTGGGCGGCTTTGTGCCTAATGCCAACGCGCTTATCGCCACGCAGATCCCCCGCCATAAAAGCGGCTGGGCGCTGGGAACACTCTCTACTGGTGCGGTAAGCGGCGCCCTGCTTGGCCCACTGGCCGGGGGATTAATGGCGGACAGCTACGGTTTGCGGCCAGTATTTTTTATCACCGCGGGGGTACTGTTTGCCTGCTTCCTGGTGACCTTATTCTGCATCCGGGAAAATTTTACCCCGGTGCCGAAAAAAGAGATGCTGCATGCCCGCGAGGTCTTTGCCTCCCTTAAAAATCCTCGCCTGGTCATCAGCCTGTTTGTCACCACCATGATTATTCAGGTCGCTACCGGCTCCATTGCGCCGATCCTGACGCTCTACGTGCGCGACCTGGCCGGGCATGTGGGCAATATCGCCTTTATCAGCGGCATGATTGCCTCGGTGCCCGGCGTGGCCGCCCTGATCAGCGCCCCGCGACTAGGGAAACTGGGCGATCGGATTGGTCCGGAAAGGATCCTGATCGTCGCGCTGGTGATCTCTGTGCTGCTCCTCATCCCGATGTCATTTGTGCAATCCCCGTGGCAGCTGGGTGTTCTGCGCTTTTTACTCGGGGCGGCCGATGGTGCCCTGCTGCCTGCGGTGCAGACCCTGCTGGTCTATAACTCTACCAATCAGATTGCCGGACGAATCTTCAGCTACAACCAGTCGTTCCGCGATATCGGCAACGTCACCGGCCCTCTTCTGGGGGCCGGTATTGCCGCCAGCTACGGTTTTCGCGCGGTATTTATCGTCACCGCCTGCGTGTTGCTATTCAACGCGATCTATTCGTGGTTCAGTCTGTCCCGTGCCGTGCGCCGACCCAGGGCTATTCCGGAATCAGATAAGGTCTCTGCCGCCGATTAAGACCGCTGCGTGAAGGCTTTTGCCGCTTTCATACTTGCAATTATGGAGAATCAGCTATTCTTTCCCTGAACACCACGTCAATTCACAGGGAGACGCCGATGACTATGTTTGCCACTTTAGAGGAAGCGATTGATGCCGCGCGCGAAGAGTTTCTCGCCGATAATCCCGGCATTGAGGAAGAAGACGCGAATATTGAGCAACTCAATATCCAGAAATATGTCATGCAGGATGGGGACATTATGTGGCAGGCCGAATTTTTTGCCGATGACGGCGAAGACGGCGAGTGCCTGCCCGTACTGAGCGGCGAAGCGGCTCAGGCGGTGTTTGATGGCGATTATGACGAGATTGAGCTGCGTCAGGAGTGGCTGGAAGAGAACACCCTGCATGAATGGGATGAGGGTGAATTCCAGCTTGAGCCGCCGCTGGATACCGAAGAGGGACAAACCGCAGCGGATGAGTGGGACGAACGTTAATTATTCATAGGGCCCGTGCTGAGCGTCGATGGGCAGCAGTAGCGTATCGAAGACCAGGGAGAACGGCAGATCGAGTATCGTCAGGTAGCGCCATGCGGAGTCACGGACATCCCATTGCACGCCCGGGTAATATTGATTGCCGTGTCCTTGACCTGGGATCGTCCGGCTAATGATACTGCCGCAGCCGCTCAGTAATAGCGCCATTGTGATGACGATGAAAAATCTCATCCAGTACCTCAAAAGATAAAAATACCGGCTCCAGGGCCGGTATTTATTTGCCTGGCGGCGCTGCGCTTGCACGGGCCTACAGATTTTGTAGGCCGGGTAAGCGTAGCGCCTTCCGACACATCACTTCGCTTTCAATGCCTGCGGATTCAGCTTCAGCGTCTGGTAATAGTTCACCCACGAAGAGTATTTCTCCGGGGCGGCCCAGACACGATGATGCATCCGCGCCATGGTGACAGGATCGCTTAGCAGCACCAGACGACGGTCGCGGTTCAGCTTCTCTGGCGTCTCGTTCAGCGCCTGCTCAACGTGACGATCGCGGGCGATCTCCAGCACACGGCTGGCACGGTGACGGGCAGTCGCCATAGCGATGGCCAGGGCGTTGAATGACGGGTTAAACACCGCATGCATAAACCCATCTTCCAGCGAACGACTGCGGTTGAGCTCCAGATACTTGTCTGTATCAACCAGCACCTGCGGCGGTGAATACTCTTCCGGGATCAGGAACAGCTTCCAGCGTTTGGTGCGCAGACCCACCGTCGAACGGCTTGAAATCACCGACACAAACGGGGAGAGGATCAGCGAGAAGACAATCGGCGCCAGCCAGAACAGGAAGCGCAAGTCCAGCCACGCCATGCCCACCGCCCAGACCAGACCGAGCAGCATCTGCGAACCGTGACGCATAAACGCTTCGCTCCACGGCGTAGAGTCATCGTCACGCTGCGGCGAGTTCCAGACCACTTCCCAGCCGAGGAAGGCGCTGACCACGAAGACGGTGTGGAACAACATACGCACCGGCGCCAGCAGCACGGAGAATAAGACCTCCAGCAGCAGGGAGAGCGTCACGCGGAAGAAACCACCGTACTCCTTCGAGCCCTTGCACCAGATGAGCACAATACTCAGCAGCTTCGGCAGGAAGAGCAGCACCATCGTCGAGGCAAAGAGCGCTATCGCCAGCTCAGGGCGCCACTGCGGCCAGACCGGGAACAGCTGGCGCGGCTGCAGGAAGTACTGCGGCTCGGTCAGGGCATGTACCACCTGCAGGGCAGTCGACAGGGCCAGGAACATAAACCACAGCGGCGCGGAGAGGTAGGACATTACGCCGGTCAGGAAGACGGCGCGGTGTACCGGGTGCATCCCTTTCACGAGGAACAGACGGAAGTTCATCAGGTTCCCGTGACACCAGCGGCGGTCACGCTTCAGTTCATCCAGCAGGTTTGGCGGCAGCTCTTCATAGGAGCCAGGCAGGTCATAGGCGATCCACACCCCCCAACCGGCACGGCGCATCAGCGCAGCTTCCACGAAGTCGTGCGACAGGATCGAGCCCGCGAACGAGCCTTCACCCGGCAGCGGCGCCAGCGCACAGTGCTCAATGAACGGCTTCACGCGGATAATGGCGTTATGCCCCCAGTAGTGCGACTCACCCAACTGCCAGAAGTGCAGACCGGCAGTAAACAGCGGCCCGTAGACGCGGGTCGCAAACTGCTGGCAACGCGCGTACAGCGTATCCATGCCCGACGCTTTCGGCGAAGACTGAATGATCCCGGCATTCGGGTTCGCTTCCATCAGGCGCACAAGGCCCGTCAGACACTCACCGGTCATCACCGAGTCGGCATCCAGCACCACCATATAGCTGTACTGACTGCCCCATCGACGGCAGAAGTCATCGATATTACCGCTTTTACGCTTCACGCGACGACGACGACGGCGGTAGAAGATCTGCCCTTCGCCCTGCACTTCGGCAATAAGCTCCATCCACGCTTTCTGTTCTGCCACGCAGATGTCCGGGTTGTAGCTGTCACTCAGGATGTAAACGTCGAAGTGTTCGGCGTTACCGGTAGCTTTCACCGACTCCCAGGTGGCGCGCAGGCCGGCAAAAACGCGATCTACATCTTCGTTACAGATAGGCATGATAAGCGCGGTACGGTGTTCAGGATTGAGGGGTTCATCCCCCACCGTAGAGTGCGAAATGCTGTACTTATCCCGGCCTATCAGCAGCTGCAGGAAGCCCATCAGCGCGGTCCAGAAACCGGCCGATACCCAGCAGAAGAGGATGGCGAACAGCAGCAGGATGCCGCTTTGCAGAATATAAGGCAGCAGCTGCATAAACGAGACCAGCAGATCCTGGTCGAACATATCGGCCGGATTGATCAGCGCCCAGCCCTGGTAGGGAAGAATCGTCTTCATGTACCAGGTGGCGACGACGGTCTGCGCGATGGTCAACAGCAGCAGGATGTAGCGGCGAATACTGCCAACGGTACGCCATTTTTCCTCGCTGGCCTGCTGCTCTTTAGAGAGGCGAGAGAGATAGCGCGGATTGGTGTCGCGGCCGCGCAGGCGATCCCAGAAACGGCCCACCGGGTTGGTGCGCCAGGGATCCGGGAACATGGAGGAGCGCGTCGCTTTCGGCATCGCCTCAAGCTGGGTGCGCCCTTCGTCATCGCGGATCAGCTGGCCTTCAGCCAGTGAATCGGGCCAGGCCTGTTCGAGACGGCTTTTAACCGAGCCCAGCGGGGTATCATCTTCACGCGTGAACGGATGATGATCGGCATCCAGCGCGGTGTGAACCGCGCTGATGTCACCCTTCGGCAGTGCCGCCTTCTCGATATCGGTCAGCGGCATGGCATCGATATACTCAGTTATCTTATTCATTGGCAGGTAGCTGATAGCTCCAGGTTTCACTCAACGGCTGATCGGCGTTGACCAGGGCGGCACGCATCTCAGTCGGCTGTTTCGCGTCTTTCACTTTAATGCGCAGGGTTAAACGCCAGCCTTTGGTGACCGGGTTATACCGCACGCTATTCTCAACGATCTCACCATTGTCACCAATGCTCGCCTGAGCGGTGACCGGGGTTTCCGGTGCCAGGCTCTTCATATCCTGGCCGGTGAAATCAACGACAAACGCGATGGTGCCATCAGGCTGGCGAATCAGATTGGACTGTTTCACATCCCCTGTTGAGCGGCGGGTTTGCAGAACATACGCGTTGTCCGGCGCATGCAGCTTGTCTTCATCGCGGCTCATGGTGATGCTGTAGTTGAAGTTCATCTCTTTACCGGCTTCCGGCAGCTGGTCCGGCGTCCAGTACGCGACGATGTTGTCGTTGGTTTCGTCGTTGGTTGGGATCTCTACCAGCTCCACTTTGCCTTTGCCCCACTCGCCTTTCGGAGTGATCCAGGCGCTTGGGCGCAGATCGTAACGATCGTCCAGATCTTCAAAGCGGGAGAACTGACGGCCACGCTGGAGCAAGCCAAACCCCTGCGGGTTCTCCATGCTGAAGCTGCTTACCGCCAGGTGTTTCGGGTTGTTCAGCGGACGCCAGATCCACTCACCGTTGCCAGCAAGAATCGACAGACCGTTAGAGTCGTGCAGTTCCGGGCGGAAGTTGGTGGCAGGAGAAGGCTGGTTTGGCCCGAACAGGAACATACTGGTCAGCGGAGCAACGCCCAGTTTGCCGACTTTATCGCGCAGATAGACTTTAGACTGCACGTCGACCACCGTATCGCGGCCAGGAATAATGACAAAGCGATAGGCGCCCGTTGCGCGCGGGGAATCCAGCAGCGCATAGATGGTCAGGCGTTTGTCGGTTGGTTTTGGACGTTCGATCCAGAACTCGCGAAAGCGTGGGAACTCTTCCCCGGAAGGCAGCGCGGTATCAATCGCCAGACCGCGTGCAGAGAGGCCATAAACCTGGCCGCCGCCAATCACACGGAAATAGCTTGCCCCCAACATGCTGACAATTTCGTCGTTTTTATCTTTACTGTTGATGGGATAAAGCACTTTGAAGCCCGCGAAGCCTAAATCTTTCACGGTGTCTTTATCGTGTTGCACATTGCCGAAATTAAAGTAGTCCGGGCTGTACTTGATTTTGCGTACCGCGTTAGCGGTCACTTCATTAATGGTGACAGGCGTGTCGAAGTACATCCCCTGATGATAAAACTCGAGCTTGAACGGGGTTTTAATTTTATTCCAGTAAGCTTTATCGTGATTAAACTGGATCTGCTGATAGTCCGCATATTTCATGTCGCGGAAAACGGAGGGTAAGTTACTTTTTGGCGCTTCGTACCCTTTACTGGCCATCGATTTTGCCTGTTTTGCGACATCGTCGATGGTAAAGGCCAGGGCCGATGAGGTATACAGAGACAACAGGACTGCCGCTCCTAACCAACGCATTTTCATCATTTGTGGTTTATGTTTCATAATAAGTAAGCACTTCCCCCTTTGTGTGCTTATATCGATCCGATCCATTTTAATGGAAAATCAGGCATTCCGACAACATAATCACCGCTTTGTTCAGCGTGCTGGCTCATGGTTTAAGCAAGTGAAAGTAACCCGTTTTCACTTTGCGTGCTTATCCTGGAGACAGTGTGTCAGACTTCGTGTAGGGTTGGCACCGAATGTAAACACTATTGGTCTTAGGGATAAGACGAAAAGTCTGAGAATGCGCAACGTTATATGAGTACCGTACCCGCACAACGCGAATATTTCCTTGATTCCATCCGGGCATGGCTCATGCTGCTGGGGATCCCTTTTCACATTTCCTTGATTTATTCGAGCCACGTCTGGCACGTCAATAGTGCGGAGTCGTCGTGGTGGCTGACGCTGTTTAACGATTTTATCCACTCCTTCCGGATGCAGGTCTTTTTCGTTATTTCGGGCTACTTCTCTTACATGCTTTTTTTACGCTACCCGCTTAAACGCTGGTGGAAAGTGCGCGTGGAGCGCGTCGGTATTCCGATGCTTACCGCCATCCCCCTGCTGACGCTGCCGCAATTCATCATGCTGCAACATGTCAAAGGCAAAGCGGATAGCTGGCACACCCTGTCGCTGTACGATAAATACAACACCCTCGCCTGGGAACTGGTCTCTCATCTGTGGTTCCTGCTGGTGCTGGTGGTGATGACCACGGTCAGCCTGTGGCTCTTCAGCCGCATGCGCCAGCATCTCAGCGCCCGGTCGGACGCCTTTTTTGGCGATATCACCTGGGGCAAGCTGTCGGTGCTGTTTTTAATCCTGGGTATCGTCTATGCCGCGCTGCGCCGCACGCTTTTACTCGTCTGGTCACCGATCCTCAGCGACGGCCTGTTTAATTTTGTGGTAATGCAGACCCTCTTCTACCTGCCCTTCTTCCTGATTGGCGCCCTGGCGTTTGTGCATCCGAAGCTGAAAGCGCTGTTTACCACGCCGTCACGCGGCTGCGCCCTCGGGGCGTTGTTGGCATTTATCGCGTATCTGCTCAACCAGCGTTATGGCAGCGGCGATGCCTGGATGTATGAAACCGAAAGCGTGATCACCATGCTGCTGGGGCTGTGGATGGTGAATGTGGTCTTTGCGCTGGGACACCGCCTGCTGAACTTTAAATCGGCGCGCGTCACCTATTTCGTCAACGCCTCGCTGTTCATTTATCTGGTGCACCATCCGTTAACGCTCTTCTTTGGCGCCTACATTACGCCGCATATCAGCTCAAATCTGCTTGGCTTTATCTGTGGGCTGGTGTTTGTGGTAGGCATTGCCATTGCGCTATACGAAATTCATCTGCGTATTCCGCTGCTGCGCTTTCTCTTTTCCGGCAAACCGGCCGCCAAGGCGGAAAAATCACCGCAGGTTACCAGCTAAGCCGTTGCGCGCCGGTCGCTGAACCGGCGCGTCATTACAGCAACCACTCTACCGGCAGCCAGTAGGCCAGACGCACCAGCATCCGCTGCCAGAAGCGGGTTTTGGGCTCCTTTTTATGCACGATCTCCTGCCCCTCCTTACGCTCAATCCAGTTCAGACGTCCCATTTTATCCAGCCGGAGTTGCCAGGCTTCATGGCGCTGGCTGCGCACGAACCGGGTATGGATCATCCTTGCCAGCTTCTCGCTTTCAATGACAAAGCCCATCTCGGTATTGAGCATGGTTGAACGGGGATCAAAATTAAGTGAACCGATAAACACTTTCTCGCCGTCGACGCTGAACGTCTTGGCATGCAGGCTGGAGCCGGAGTTCCCGGTGATCCCGCGATCGTGCGCCGGCGGTACGCCATCCTGAATGGGCTTTAGTTCATAAAGCTCGATGCCGTGGCGCAACAGCTTTTTTCGCCAGCGGGCATAACCGGCATGCACAACGGAGACGTCGTTCGCTGCCAGCGAATTGGTGAGGATGGCGACTTTCACCCCTTTGCGCACCATCTGTAGCAGCAGCGCCACCCCCGCACGGGTCGGAACAAAATAAGCGGAGATGATATCGATTTGCTGCACTGGCGAGCCCATCACCCCCATCAGGCGCTGCGGCAGCAGCGAGTGCCGTTTTGCCCGCCCCTGCCCTTTACGCGGATCGTCACTGAGTAGCCGGGTTTTGGCCCAAATCAGCGGCAAATTGCCCGCTTCCAGATTGGTAATAAAGTCGCTGGACTGTAATTTATCCAGATATCGGCGGGTGATGTCGTCGCGATACCACTCTTCGGGGGGATGAATTTTATCTTCAATTTCCGCCTCGGAAAGCTCCAGCACCTGCTGGAGCGTGGAGACCGAGGCGCAGTTCCAGTAGCGCTCAAAATCGTTGGCCACATCCTGCACCACCGGGCCAGTCGCCATCACGTCCAGATCGGAAAAGAGCGGCTCTTCACCTGCGCCAAAATAGGCATCACCGATGTTTCGCCCACCGATAATGGTGACCTCGCCGTCCACGGTAAAACTCTTGTTGTGCATCCGGCGATTGAGACGGGCGAAATCGGTGAGATAGCCCAGCGCGCGCAGGGAGCGGAACGAAAAGGGATTGAACAGCCGGACATCAAAGTTAGGATGCGCGTCCAGCAGGCGCAGGATGCTGTCCAGCCCCTGGGTATTGTTGTCGTCGAGCAACAGGCGCACGCGGACGCCGCGCATGGCGGCGGACAATAAGACGGAAAACAACAGGCGTCCAGACATGTCGTCTTCCCAGATGTAGTACTGCACATCCAGCGTCTTTTCCGCCATCTCCGCCAGCCGGTAGCGGCAGGCGAAGGCGTCAAGACTGTTATCAAGAGGGAGAAGCCCACAAAGGCCAGGATGTGAAGAGCTGACCGGTGCAATCGCGCGTCCCAGTCGCGTGTTATGCGTCGGTTTCCTGTCCTCGTTGGGTAAGCAGTCGCTTGTATAGTCGGGCATTTTCTTCATCATAGCAGACAAAGTATACCCGCTCCGGCAGAGGCTTGAGGGTGAGATAATCCGAAACCGTGTTAACGGCGATTTCAGCCGCCGCCGCGCGGGGATAGCCATAAACGCCAGTACTGATTGCCGGGAAGGCGAGAGTCTGATAACCGTTGGCCGCCGCCAGGTTCAGGCTGTTGCGGTAGGCCTCTTCCAGGAGCCGTGCTTCATGATGTTCGCCCCCATGCCAGACGGGGCCAACGGTGTGGATCACCGCTTTGGCGGGCAGGTTTCCGGCAAGCGTAATCACCGCCTGCCCCGGGGCGCACTCGCCCTGCTGCTGGCGAACCAGCTTACACGCCTCCAGCAGGGCGGGTCCTGCCGCCCGATGAATAGCCCCGTCCACGCCACCACCGCCCATTAATGAAGGATTGGCTGCGTTAACGACCACATCCACATGCAGCGTGGTGATATCACCATGAAAGACTTCAATTCGGGAGTACATAATCAACCTCTGCATACCGTTTTTTCTTAAGTGTATCGCAGAGGTTGGGTTGTGGAAGTCCGGTTGACAGAAAACGGCCCTGCCTCAGCGGTAATCAACCTGCACGATGGCGAGCGATTTTTCCGGATTGATGTACTTAATGCTGACAGTGGCGAGATCTGCGGCATTCACCCTGCCGTCAAGCGCCTCTTTATAGCTGACCTGTTGAACAGACATTCTATTATTTTGCGGACAGGAGACGGTTAAGGCGCGCGCATCAGGGGTGATGTTACAAGGCTCTTCGACAATCCGGCCGATAAAATGGATAACATTGGCCGTGCAGACTGGCGTAAGCGTAACCGCAGCAACAAAGGCTGCGGCCAGGGTGATATGGGACGAAACCATCATTGTAATCCTCATTGATATCGTCCCTGACGCTTAAACAACGCCCCTCATGGAGGGCTGTCGACTGGCATCGGCGACACCAGCAACATGAGAATAACAATGGAATAACATCCGCGCTACTTTAATCAATATATTGATTTCATGAATGTTTTGAACATCAGGCTTTCGACGGAGGCCATTGTTGCGACAGATGCAACGACTTACCATCCGAGACCGTCACAATGACGTTTATCTTGTCATTGGGTCCGGAGTTCAGGGTCATACGGGAAAGGTTGACCGTTTTATTTGCCGGTAATGAGACGGTGTTTTGTTGACGCGAGGTGCTCTGACCGCCTGGGCCACTGCGCGAGGTGAGGATTTGCACCTGGCATAAACACGGTTCTGTGACGGTCACCTGAGGAATAATGGTCACGTTCTCACCTTCGGTGGTGGTTTGAAAGGTAATCTGACTGGTCAGCGCGGCAAGTAATAAAAGTGTATTCATCATCTTCTCCCCAAAAAAAAACAGGGCCTCAGCCCTGTTTTTTCGACGTACAGCGGCAGTATTAGTGCTGACCAGCAGTCACGGTGTTGCCGAAGCCAACCTGAGTGATGTTAGCAGACGCGCCGTTCATAGTTTGACGAAGATCGACTTCGTTACGACCACCAGACTGGCTTACAGTTGCAGAGAGGTTACGGCCACTCCACTGGCTGATGGTTGCGTCGTTACCCTGGCCACGCTGGGTCAGGCTGATTTCGCTGCTGTCAGCACCCTGAGACAGATCGGCATCGTTACCGAAGCCATTCTGACGAACGGTGATTTCAGAGCCACGGGCATCGCTTTGCAAAGCGTCCACATTGTTACGGTCACCATATTGATAAACGGTCAGCGATTCTGGGCTGACGTTGTTATTTCCATTACCACCATGGTTATTACCCCACTGTGGAACAGAACCAGCCATAGCACTGCCAGAAACCACGATTGCTGCAATTACTGCCACTTTTAAAAGTTTCATTGTAAAGCCCCCATCGGATTGATTAATTATCGCTCAATAGCTAGCGTTGGATTACGCGAATTGCCATTTGCGACTGTCTCTGTACTACAACTGCCGTTTTTTGCGTACCGTACTGCGTAATATTCGCTTTATTACCAGAACCTTTCTGAATAATCACTGCGGTATTACCATATGCACCTTGATTAATACTCGCATTGTTCGAGTTCCCTTTTTGATCAATATAGGCAAGGTTATAACTCCCTGATTGATCAATGTTCGCCCGATTATTTCCGCCCTCCTGAGAAACGACAGACAACAATTTCTGGCCGTGTTGTTGAACGTTAGCGTTATTATTTACGCCAGCTTGTCCAATGATTGCAGCCTGGTTATATGAGGATTTACTCAGCTCATTAACCGCAAAATTGTATTCTGCCGAAGCTAAATCAGTCGCTGCGAAAACAAATCCAGGTGCACCCAGTAATGTCAACATCAATAACAACTTGTTCTTCATGTTATCACCCTGGACCTGGTGGTATAATAACTGCGTTAACAAGAGCAAATATTTTGTTAACCCGGCGTTACGATGAAGAGTATGTCTGCCGAAACAATTTTAATATCTCACCCGCCAGTTGTATTTTTATTCTTTCGTTCACCCCAAAGTATTAATTAAAATTAAATACCGTGGCGATACAACGATTTTACAGAGGGTCAGCAAGGACCATTTTCACTTTGCAGAAATGGAAAACCGCAAATGCGTGGATTTGCCGTTTCGCTGGTCCAGAAGAGAGAAAACGGAATATATCCATGATTGCGTGACAAAGTCCGTGATTTCTTAAGGCGTTTACACATTGTAAAAATAGGCTTAGCGTTTTGCCCTGGCTCATACCTTATCGCTAATAGCCTAAAATTTATATGACCTATAAAAATCAATAACTTAATACAATTTGTATGACTTTTAAAATGTGTGCACCAATATCTTAATGTACAACTTTTTGATGATTTCTAATCAATTCATGAACTCATTTTTTACAAAGTAATATTGATTTTTACATCCTGTTACACGTTTAACACTTGCTTTAAAAAACGTTAAAGCTAGATTGAAAACAGAAGTTCGGCATTGCGAATTAATTTTCCCTTCTCTCTAAGGGATATGGTCTTTCTTCTACACACAGCAGTGCAACATCTGTCAGTACTTCTGGTGCCCCCAATAATATATTGGGGGCAACTGCCAGGTGTTTCATAAAAAGGGGTTTCATCATGTTTAATGAAGTCCATAGCTTGCATGGTCAGAGTTTATTGTTAGTGACCAAACCTTCTTTACAAGCGACAGCTTTACTACAGCATTTAAAGCATAGTTTAACGTTGAGCGGAAAATTGCATAGCATTCAACGCTCTTTCGATGACATTGCGCCTGGCAGCATTATTCTTTTCGATATGATGGAAGCGGATAAAAAACTTATCCAATACTGGCAAGATATTTTAAGCAGGAAAAACAACAATATCCGTGTGTTGTTGTTAAATACGCCCGAAGAATACCCCTTCAGGGATATTGAAAGTTGGCCACATATCAATGGCGTCTTTTATGTCAATGAGGATGAAACCCGCGTGGTTGAAGGCTTGCAGGGGGTTCTGCGTGGTGAATGTTACTTTTCACAGAAACTTGCCAGCTACCTCATAACGCACTCCGGAAATTATCGCTATAACAGTTCAGAGTCCGCTTTGCTGACCCACCGCGAAAAAGAGATTCTGAATAAATTACGTATCGGTGCTTCAAATAATGAAATCGCCCGTTCGTTATTTATCAGCGAAAATACGGTTAAGACTCATCTTTACAATCTTTTCAAGAAGATAGCTGTCAAAAACCGGACTCAGGCGGTTTCATGGGCAAATGATAACCTCAGGCGTTAACCCTATGAAACGCACAGTGAGTTGGATTGCCGCAGCAGGCTTATGGCTTGCTGCCGGGAATCTTCATGCGGTTGAAGTAGAGATCCCGGGATTGTTAACTGACCACACCGTCTCCGCAGTCGGCCATGCTTTTTATCGCGGCTTCAGCGACAAATGGGAAAGTGATTATCCCGGTAACTTAACTATCAGTGAACGGCCCAGCGCACGTTGGGGAAGCTGGATCACCATAACGGTTAATCAGGACGTTATTTTCCAGACCTTTTTATACCCCACGAAAACTGACCTGGATAAAAATGTGGTCTTTGCTCTGGCTCAAACCGAAGAGGCATTAAATCGCCTGCAGATCGATAAAGCTCTGCTGGGTACGGGCGATTTAGCACCAGACGAATTTTAATTCGGAGGCATCCATGCGTGTTGTCCATGCAGTTGTAGCTTTAATGCTTATTCCATCTCTGAGTTGGGCCGGAAATATGACCTTCCAGTTCCGCAACCCGAACTTTGGTGGAAACCCTAATAACGGTTCTTTTCTTTTAAACTCGGCCCAGGCACAAAACTCTTATACGGATCCAAATTCTGACGACTTCGGGTTTGAAACCCCGAGCGCGCTGGATAACTTTACCCAGGCAATCCAGGCCCAGGTTCTGGGCGGGCTGCTGACCAATATTAACACCGGCAAACCCGGCCGTATGGTGACCAGCGACTTTATAGTCGACATCGCTAATGCGGACGGACAAATGCAGCTGAACGTGACAGACCGCAAAACGGGGAAAACGTCCACCATTCAGGTTGCTGGCTTGCAAAGCGGTTCTACCGACTTTTAAATAATGTCGAGATAAGGATAATAATCATGCAGCGCTTTCTCCTCCTTGTTGCAGTGTGCTTATTGAGCGGCTGTTTAACTGCTCCTCCGAAAGAAGCAGCGAAACCGACATTAATGCCTCGCGCCCAGAGCTATCGTGATTTAACCAAATTGCCATTGCCAACGGGTAAGATCTACGTGTCGGTTTATAATATTCAGGATGAAACCGGGCAGTTTAAACCGTATCCGGCAAGTAACTTCTCAACGGCTGTACCGCAGAGCGCCACCGCCATGCTGGTCACTGCGTTAAAAGATTCTCGCTGGTTTATTCCTCTGGAACGTCAGGGGCTGCAAAACCTGCTCAACGAACGTAAGATCATTCGTGCTGCGCAGGATAACGGTACCGTGGCAATGAACAACCGTATTCCGTTGCATTCGCTCACGGCGGCGAACGTGATGGTTGAAGGTTCGATTATCGGCTACGAAAGTAACGTGAAATCGGGCGGTGTGGGGGCCCGGTATTTCGGTATTGGCGGCGATACGCAGTACCAGCTTGACCAGATTGCGGTGAACCTGCGTGTGGTCAACGTCAGTACCGGCGAAATTTTGTCGTCCGTGACCACCAGCAAAACCATTCTCTCGTATGAAGTGCAGGCCGGGGTGTTCCGTTTCATCGACTACCAGCGTCTGCTGGAGGGAGAAATCGGTTATACCTCTAACGAGCCGGTCATGCTCTGCCTGATGTCTGCTATCGAAACCGGGGTGATCTTCCTGATTAACGACGGTATCGATCGCGGATTGTGGGACCTGCAAAACAAAAATGAAGTGAAAAACGATATTCTGGTGAAATACCGCGAGATGTCGACGCCGCCAGAATCCTGACAGAAAGCGCATTAAAAAGGCGAGACCCTGGTCTCGCCTTTTTTATTCGCTCAACGCCGTGACGTTTCGCGTTTTCTCCCTGCGCGCCGCCAGCCACAGGCCGCTGTTTTTCATGGCGTAGCCAAACACCAGTCCCAGCGCCAGCGAAGGCACCACCAGCCGCCACTCCCCCTGCCCTGCAAAAGTGGCGCAGGCGCCCATAAAGGTGCCGGGCACAAACGAGAGCAGCAGATGTTTCGCCTGGATACACATCAAAAACGCCACCACGCCGGTCATAACGTAGCCAACGATTTCCAGATGGGGTGCCAGCGCGCTGCCGTGGATGATAATCATCGCCCACGCCACGCCGCTCATCAGCGTACAGGCCGAGATAAACAGCCCCTTCACGCCCCCCTGCGGGCAGGCGAAATAGGCCGTGCAGCCAAGGAAGCCCGCCCAACTGAGGAGTCCGAGAGAGACGGCAACCCAGCCCCATAAACCGGAGAGGATGCCTGTCGTGATTGCGATAGAAAGTAGAATGTTCATGGCGCGCATCTTAACAGATACGCGGCCATGAAATGAGATCAGGAACACATAATATGCAGATTGATATTTGCTGTTACATACAGATAGTGATCTAAATCACTCTTCATTCTCTTCCTGTAGCTCATCCCACATCGCGGCAATGGCATCGCGAGTCAGTGGGGCCATGGTACGCCAGAAGGACGAGGTGGCGTGCGCTTCAACCTTCCCGAGGAACGTCCCGCACCAGGGCAGGATATACTCCCCGAAGAGGGTTTCCAGCGCCTCGTTTTCATCTTCCGCCGCATGATCTTCAATCCACGAGGCCGCCAGCAGCAGCGTGCCGAGATGGTCGGCTGGGGTATCGGTCAACGGCATCCCGCGTTCAGAGAGAAATGCGCGTACTTCGGCTTCGGTAGCGCCCTCTTCCCAGGCAGAGCGATACGGCGACACGCGGCACTCCTCGCCAACAAACAGCGCATTGTAGTCGGCGGCGATCTGCTGCATGTCGCAGCTGTTTTGCAGACGCAGCAACAATTCATCCTGCTCAAGCGGCCAGTTCTGGGCCAGCTTGCCTTCGCGGATCAAGGTAAACAGCGGCACCAGCAGCGGATCCTGCGGCTGGCGATAATAGAGAGAACCCAGTACGCGACAGAGGATGGAAAACTCATTCATTTATTTAGTCCATTACACAGTTAAAAATCAGCAAATTCATTGATTGGCGCCATGCCACGCGACGCCAGGAAATCGAGTAGCCGGCGCGGGGAGACGTTCAGGATGCGATCTTCCGGGAAGTCCACCGCGTCGAGGATTTTGCGGCATTCGCTAAAATCGCCCAGCGTGAAGGCGGTATGGGAATCGGAGCCCAGCGCCACATAGCCACCCGCCTCCTTCACCGCAGCCGCCACTGCCCGGCAGTTTGCTTCGCTCCCTTTACGGGAGTGAATAAAGGAGGAGTTGTTGATCTCCAGCGCCACGCGATGCTCCGCCGCAGCCTGCGCGACCGCCTGGATATCAATCGGGTATTTCGGGTTCCCCGGATGGCTGATGATATGTACGTTACCGCTGGCGATAGTGGCGATCATCGCCTCGGTATGGGTGGCTTGATCCTGAGGTGCGAAAACCGGCTCATGGAAACCGGCGAGGATCAGATCCAGAGAGGTGAGCATCGGGCCGGTACAGTCAATGTCGCCCTGGGTATTTTTGATGTTGGCCTCAATGCCGCGCAGGATCCCAACGCCATCCACTACCCGCGGCCAGATGCGCATGTTCACAAAGTGCCAGTAGTGCGGCGCATCCGCCATATCCGGACCATGATCGGTGATCGCAAAGAGCTTAATGTTTTTTTGTTTTGCCTGGGCGATGTAGTCATGAAGGTTGCTGTAGGCGTGGGTACTGGCGACGGTGTGCATATGCAGGTCAACGGGGTACATCGTTCTCTCCTCTCGTGTTTCCCAAAGGATAGCAGTTATCACGGGCGTTTATCAGCAAAAACCCGGCAATCGCCGGGTATAACTCAGTAACCGCGCTGTCTGTCGACCTGCCCGGTAACCTGTTCGCCCTTCTCCAGCTGCGAGATGGTGCGGGCGATATAGTCGATGGCTTCTGCCGGACGCGTCACCGCCGCAATGTGCGGCGTCATGGCCACGCGCGGGTGCGCCCACAGGGGATTGTCCGCCGGTAACGGCTCTTTGCTGTAGACATCCAGCATCGCGCCTTTCAGCTTGCCGCTCTCCAGTGCCGCCAGCAGATCGGCTTCCACCACGTGTACGCCACGCGCCAGGTTCATCAGGTAGCTGTTGTCCGCCAGCTGGTTGATGAGCGCCTTATTAATGATCCCAACCGTCTCAGCCGTATTCGGCAGCAGGTTAATCAGCACCCGCGTGCCGTCTAAAAACTGCGGTAACTCTTCCTTCCCGGCAAAGCTGGTGACGCCAGGGTAGTGCTTGCGGGTGCGGCTCCAGCAGCGCAGCGGGAAGCCCCACGGTGCCAGCGCTTCGGCCACTTTCGATCCCAACACCCCGGCCCCGAGGATCCCGATAGTAAAATCTTCGCGCTGATAGTCGGCCAGCGGCTCCCAGCGGGCCTGCTGTTTCAGCGCCTGATAATCGTCAAAGCGGCGGAACCAGTGCAGCACCTGGCTGACCGCATACTCCTGCATCTGCTGGCCCATGCCGGTATCTTCCAGGCGAAACAGGGGGATCGACTCCGCCAGCATTTCCGGGTGCGCCTTGAGCTTGCTGAGGATAGAGTCCACCCCTGCCCCAAGGGCAAACACCGCTTTCAGGTTTCGCCCCTGCAGCATCTCAACCGGTGGGTGCCACACCAGCGCATAATCTGCGGGTTCGTTATCGCCGCGCTTCCACTCCCGAACCCGGGCGCCTGGCAGCGCCGCCGAAAGTGTTTTTATCCAGTAAGCGTTATCAAATGTTGGGTGATAAAAAATAATATCCATTGCGATTGCCTTCTGTTGCGCTGTTTTATGTTCATTATCAACTGGATTGCAGCATAACAAATTTTGCGAGTGCGGTCGTTGCTGATAAAAAAGGCACTTTCAGCGCAATTAAAAATCATGTTGGCTGAAGTTTGTCTGAACGCGCTAATTTACTGAAAAAGTTGATTGACGTAAGTCAGGCTTTTCCTTACATTAGCGCCCGTCCCAGCAACAACGGGATGACAATATGGTGAGGTGTCCGAGTGGCTGAAGGAGCACGCCTGGAAAGTGTGTATACGGCAACGTATCGGGGGTTCGAATCCCCCCCTCACCGCCATCTTTAAAGAAGAGCTCGCATGCAAATGCGGGCTTTTTTTTCGCATGTTGCTCGCCTGTGGGGGGATGAGAACCCCCGACCGGGGTTCGACAACTGGCGCAGCCAGTTGGACAGACTGAGAGCGCAGCGAACAGGCTGCCCGAACAAAAACGCAGGGAGCGTTTTTGAACAACGCTTGCGTTGGCCCCGAAGGGGCGAGGCCCATGGATGGGCCGAGTAACGGCGAGCGCAGCGAGTCAATCCCCCACTCACCGCCATCTTTAAAGAAGAGCTCGCATGCAAATGCGGGCTTTTTTTTCGCATGTTGCTCGCCTGTGGGGGGATGAGAACCCCCGACCGGGGTTCGACAACTGGCGACAGCCAGTACATGTCGGGTGGCGCTACGCTTACCCGACCTATGAAACCCAAATCCAGCCTCGATTCCGTAGGCCTGATAAGCGCAGCGCCATCAGGCATTTTGCCTTAATGCAATACCGCGCGCTCTGGAAGCGTCGGGTGGCGCCAGGCTTACCCGACCTACGAAACCCAAACCCGGCCTCACTCCTCCACCATCCGCGCATACTCCCCGGTCAAAAAATCCACCAGCGTCCTGACTGACGGCAACAGCCCGCGCCGGGAGGGATAGACCGCATGGATCACTTCCCGGCGTGGCTCCCACTCTTCCAGCACTTTTATTAATGTCCCGGACGCCAGTTGCTCTTTGACCATCAAAATGGGTAACTGCACCAGCCCCACGCCCGCTATCGCCGCCTCCCGCAGCGCCAGCATATCGGTGGTCATCAGGCGCGGCTGAAAATGGATCTCCGCTTTTGCCCCCTCCGGCCCGCTTAGCGCCCACTTATGAACCTGTCTCCCCTCCCCCAGACTCAGGCCCGGCCAGGCGCTGAGCTCCGATGGCGTGGCCGGCACACCCAGACGCTGGATCAACTGCGGACTCGCCACCAGGCAGTGCCCTCTGTCGGCAAGCACCCGCAACACCAGATCGCTGTCATCAAATGGGCGAGGACGCACACGGATGGCGATATCAACACCCTCCGCCACCAGATCCACCCGCCGGTTGGTCGCCTCAAGCTGCAGATTAATACCGGGGTAATGCGCCATAAACTTAGCCAGCATCGGCCCGACGTGGACGTGCAGCAGCGTGACCGGACAGGTGATCCGCACCAGGCCACGCGGTTCCGCCTGCAAGGCCGCGACCGCCTCCTCCGCTGCCTCGGCTTCTATCAGCATCGCCTTGCAGTGTTGATAGAAGGTCTGCCCCACTTCAGTAACCGTAAACTGCCGCGTTGTCCGCTGGATCAGACGTACCCCAAGCCGTGCCTCCAGTTGGGCAATCCGTCGGCTGAGCCGGGATTTTGGCAGATCGAGCGCCCGCCCGGCTGCCGCGAAACCGCCGTACTCGACCACTTTGACAAACCACGCGAAATCATTGAGATCCTGCATAACGTCCTCATCGTTCCATAAATGGAACAGTGCATGTCATTTTCACTATCTACCGGAATATTAACCCTGAATATAAGCTAATTACATCAACAGAACATCAGGAGAAACCGATGAAAAACGTAACAGGCATTTATACCGCACCCCGGCCGCACTGGGTTGGCGACGGTTTTCCGGTGCGTTCGATGTTTTCATACCAGACCCATGGTGAGCCACTGAGCCCATTTTTACTGCTGGATTACGCCGGGCCTTACTCGTTCCCGGCGGATGGCGCGAAACGCGGCGTGGGCCATCACCCGCACCGCGGCTTTGAAACGGTGACCATCGTCTATTCCGGCGAAGTTGAACACCGCGATTCCACCGGTAAAGGCGGCGTGATTGGCCCGGGTGACGTGCAGTGGATGACCGCAGGCTCCGGCATTTTGCATGAGGAGTTCCACTCAAGGGCCTTTGCGCAAAACGGAGGGGAACTAAAAATGTTGCAGCTGTGGGTCAACCTGCCCGCGAAGGACAAGATGACGGCGCCGGGCTATCAGAGCATCACAAAACGTCAGATCCCGGTGGTGACGCTACCTGACGACGGCGGATCGCTACGGGTGATCGCCGGACGCTACGAGGAGACCACCGGTCCGGCGCACAGTTACTCCCCGCTGAACGTCTGGGACATCGCCCTGCATCAGGGTAGCCATCTTACGCTCAGCCAACCTGAGGGCTGGAGCACCGCGCTGGTGGTGCTGGAGGGCAGCGTGACGGTGAACGGCGTCGCACAGGCAGGTGAAGCCCAGCTGGTGGTACTGAGCCAGCAAGGGGAGAAGCTGCATCTGGAAGCCAGCAGCGATGCCAAAGTGCTGCTGATGGCCGGGGAGCCGCTGAATGAACCCATCGTCGGCTACGGCCCGTTTGTGATGAACAGTAAAAGCGAAATCGCCGAAGCCGTTCGCGATTTCAATTCCGGCCGCTTCGGCCAGATCTGAAGGTAATAAAGGAGAGAATCATGTCTACCCCTGCTAACTTTAACGGCGCCCGTCCGGCCATTGATGTCGATGATGCGGTGATGTTGCTTATCGATCACCAGAGCGGCCTGTTCCAGACCGTGGGTGATATGCCGATGCCGGAACTGCGTGCCCGCGCCGCGGCGCTGGCAAAAATCGCTACTCTTGCGAATATCCCGGTGATCACCACTGCCTCCGTACCGCAAGGGCCAAACGGGCCGCTGATCCCGGAGATCCACGCCAATGCACCCCATGCGCAGTACGTGGCGCGTAAGGGTGAGATTAACGCCTGGGATAATCCGGACTTCGTCGCTGCTGTGAAGGCGACCGGGCGCAAGACGCTGATTATCGCCGGTACCATTACCAGCGTCTGCATGGCCTTCCCGTCGATCAGCGCGGTGGCCGACGGCTATAAGGTATTTGCGGTGATCGATGCGTCAGGCACTTACAGCAAAATGGCGCAGGAGATTACCCTGGCACGTATCGTCCAGGCTGGCGTCGTACCGATGGATACCGCCGCCGTCGCCTCGGAGATCCAGCGCACCTGGAATCGTGAAGATGCATCGCAGTGGGCAGAAGTCTATACCCATATCTTCCCGGCTTATCAGCTGCTGATTGAAAGCTACGGTAAAGCGCAAGAGGTCGTAAAGAACGGGGAAGCACTCGATTCACAGCGCTAATCGCCCGCTCCACGGCCTGAAAACCGTGGAGCTGCTTATTGCTTAACCGAACGCGCAGTAAAGCAGAAAATCTGCTTGACCGTTTTAGCCTGACTCCCTATAGTAGCGCCCCGTTGCCCCCGAGAGGAAAGGCAGCAAAACAATATGGTGAGGTGTCCGAGTGGCTGAAGGAGCACGCCTGGAAAGTGTGTATACGGCAACGTATCGGGGGTTCGAATCCCCCCCTCACCGCCATATTTAAAGAAGAGCTCGCATGCAAATGCGGGCTTTTTTTTCGCATGTTGCTCGCCTGTGAGGGGGGATGAGAATCCCCGACCGGGGTTCGACAACTGGCGCAGCCAGTTGGACAGACCGCGAACGCAGTGAGTGGGCTGCCCGTAGGGCGAGCGCAGCGAGTCAATCCCCCCCTCACCGCCATATTTAAAGAAGAGCTCGCATGCAAATGCGGGCTTTTTTTTCGCATGTTGCTCGCCTGTGGGGGGGATGAGAATCCCCGACCGGGGTTCGACAACTGGCGACAGCCAGTTGGACAGACCGCGAACGCAGTGAGTGGGCTGCCCGTAGGGCGAGCGCAGCGAGTCAATCCCCCCTCCCTACGCTATTAAAAAAAAGCCCGTACTTTCGTACGGGCTTTTTTCGCGCCATCAGCTTATTGTACGGCCTCCCGGCAGAGAAGATGTCTGATCCGGGTTCACACCTTTTTCATCTTTACGTTCCTTAACCCAGTGATCGGCATTTTTAATCCCAAGCCGGATCGGGTCAAATTGTGGATCGATACCTTGCGCTTTCTGCGTTTCATAATCTTTAAGGCTGGCAAATGCTTTTTTATGTAAAAGAACAATTGCAATAATGTTAAGCCACGCCATCAACCCGACCCCAATATCGCCCAGACCCCATGCCAGCTCCGCAGTACGCACGGTGCCATATACCGTGGAGGTTAACAGGAATATTTTCAGCAAGAACGTCAGCCATGGGCGGTTAATTTTGCGGTTGATAAAGGCAATATTTGTTTCAGCAATATAGTAGTAGGCAATAATAGTGGTGAAGGCAAAGAAGAACAGCGCAATGGCGACAAAGTAGTTACCAAAACCAGGCATCATACTTTCCATCGCGGTCTGCACATAGCCAGGGCCTGCTGCCACACCTGCGATGCCGGTGTAGATTGCCGCGCCATCAACGCCCTGAACATTATACAAGCCGGTGATCAACAGCATAAAACCGGTAGCGGAGCAGACGAACAGCGTGTCGATATAGACTGAGAAAGCCTGAACCAGCCCCTGTTTCGCCGGATGACTGACTTCGGCCGCTGATGAAGCATGTGGCCCTGTACCCTGCGCCGCTTCGTTGGAATAAACCCCGCGCTTAACGCCCCACATGATCGCCTGCCCCAGAACGGCGCCAAAGCCCGCTTCGAGGCCAAATGCACTTTTCCAGATCAGCAGAATAACGGAAGGAAGCTGTTCAATATTAATGGCGATAATAACGCAGGCCACAATAATATAACCGAGCGCCATAAAAGGAACGACCATGCTGCTAAAGCTGGCGATCCTTTTTACACCACCGAAAATAATGAAGCTTAACAGTATGGCCAATATTGCGGCGGTAACATTCGGATTAAGTCCGAAGGCAATATCCAGGCTGGCACCAATAGAGTTTGCCTGTACGCCTGGAAGTAATAAGCCGCAGGAGAAAATAGTCACTACAGCAAATAACCATGCATACCATTTTACGCCCAGCCCTTTTTCAATATAAAAGGCAGGACCGCCACGATATTCACCGTTAATTTTCTCTTTATAAACCTGACCCAGCGTGGATTCAACAAAAGCAGAGCTGGCACCCAAAAAGGCTACCATCCACATCCAGAACAGCGCGCCAGGACCACCAAAGGTAATGGCGGTCGCTACGCCGGCAATATTCCCGGTCCCCACACGTCCTGCCAGCGTCATCGTCAGTGCCTGAAACGACGACACCCCTGCATCGGTGGCGCGCCCCTGAAACATCAGCGCGACCATATGTTTAACATGGCGTAATTGCAGAAAGCGACTACGCAGTGAGAAATAGAGGCCGACACCCAGGCATAAAAATATTAACGCCGGGCTCCAGATAACACCATTAATTGCACCAACCAGTTCGTTCATGTATGGCCCTCAGCGTGATGGTCCAGAGAAAACGGATTCCCTGGAAGTTTCTTTATAGAATTGTGTTTGGATTACTACGAAACATAGATAATAGCCCGAAAGAGACCAACTTAATATTCGCGTGGCAGTAATGAATTGTGACAACATTCACGTTTAATTGATTATTTATAATTAGCCTGCTCATGATTTTCATACATATTTTGTGGGTATTATGATTTAATATCACACTTCTGCATTTTTTATTAAAAAGCCCATTTGAATTAACGTTAAGACTTATAGATACAGCAAAACGTTGCGTAATACCCGGCATTTTCTATACGAAATAAGTATGACATCATCATAATGTGATCTTTAAATAGACAACCCCACAGAAGTGTTTTGACAGACGCAGCTTCCCGGCATTGCGCCGGGAAGGGATTGCAGAAGAAAGTAAAACGAGAAGGTTATACCATTACCGGGAATAGACCTGCAGCGTCCGCTGGCACAGCGCCGAGCGCACGCAATCGTCTTTATTGAAACGCACAATGCCCACCATCTCATCTTCCTCAAAACGTGCCAGCGCGTCGCTCAGCCCGGACGGAACCCCCGCCGGCAGGTCGCACTGGGTGATATCGCCATTGACGATAACCGTCACGTTCTCCCCGAGGCGCGTTAAGAACATCTTCATTTGCGCAGCAGTTACGTTCTGAGCCTCGTCGAGAATCACAACTGCATTTTCAAATGTACGTCCGCGCATATAGGCGAACGGCGCAATTTCAACCTTACCGATTTCGGGACGCAGGCAGTACTGCATAAAAGAGGCCCCCAGACGCTTCACCAGCACGTCATAAACGGGCCGGAAATACGGCGCAAATTTCTCCGAAATATCACCGGGCAAGAAGCCGAGATCTTCATCGGCCTGCAACACCGGCCGGGTGACAATGATCTTGTCGACATCTTTGTGAATCAGAGCCTCTGCCGCTTTGGCTGCACTTATCCACGTTTTCCCACACCCGGCTTCACCGGTGGCGAAAATAAGCGACTTATTCTCAATAGCATTCAGGTACTGCGCCTGAGCGTCGTTGCGTGCCGCAATTGGAGTTGTATCACGGCAGTCCCGCGCCATGCCAATTGCTTCAACACCACTCATCTGCACAAGCGAGGTGACCGACTCTTCTTCACGCTGTTTATGGCTACGTGAATCCCGTCTCAGCACACGTTTTGCTTCACGACGAGCTTTGATCACTGCTTTTTGTCTTCCCATGGATAGCACCTTGAGTTGTTGGTATTCATCACTCGCACCAGAGTCGGTGCGATTAGGCGAACAAACATCTGAGGGTTGGCTTCCTTCTAAGCCATAGCTTGCTTGGTTAAATGACCCGGCCGAATCGCTATGCTCACCATTCGTCAGGTCGGAAAAATCAGGATTTGCTGTGGAGGGGGAGAATTTTTCGGTGAAGAGATCGCTGCCGGAGTGTGGGCCTCCGCGCCGTGTGCTGCGGTTGTTGCGTTTACCATGTCCAGTTGAGGACCCAACCATTCGCGATCTCCAGAGTGATTCATGTTCACTGTAAGGTTTACCGCTTTCTTAATTTAAGTACATCAGGATTTAGCATGAATGCAACATTATTTTTACCTGAATGCAACTTTTAAGATTCGCCTGACAGCGATACTTAGTCTGCTATGGGGATATTACAGAATTATAACAAAGAGATAGCGGGACGAGAAAAAAACTGTCCCGCTTAAGGGGTAAGCGGGACGGTATTCAGGCCTCAAGCAGCCCCTGAGCAAGCCAGCCGTTTTTATCCTGTACGCCAGGCAGCGCAAAGAAGTAGCCTCCGCCAATGGGTTTGACGTACTCTTCCAGCGCCTCGCCGTTCAGGCGTTTCTGCACGGTCAAAAAGCCCTTCTCCAGATCGTGCTGGAAACAGACAAACAGCAGCCCCATATCCAGCTGACCGGAATTGGTCACCCCCAGCGAGTAGCTGTAGCCCCGGCGCATCATCAGGTTTTGTTCGGTCTCCTGAGTGCGCGGGTTGGCGAGGCGGATATGACTGTCGAGGGCGATAACATTGCCCTCCGGGTCGCTGGCGTAATCCGGCACGTCGTGCTCGTTCTTCATGCCCAGCGGCGCACCGCTCTGCTTGTCGCGGCCAAAAATGGTCTGCTGTTCTTTCAGCGGCGTCCGGTCCCAGAACTCCACGCGGAACTGAATAATGCGTACAGCCTGATAGCTGCCGCCCACCGCCCAGGCCGGTTCGCCCTGATCGGCGGTCACCCACACCACCCGATCCATTAATGGCCCATCCTGGCTGTTGGGGTTGGCGGTGCCATCCTTAAAGCCGAGCAGGTTCACCGGGGTCTCTTTGCCTTTGCTGCGCGCGGCGTGGTCAGAGATAAACCCTTCCCGCTTCCAGCGCACGCTTAACAGATCCGGGGTGTGCTTGATGAGATCCCGCAGGGCGTGGATCACCGTGTCCTGGGTATTGGCGCAGATCTGGATCAGCAGATCGCCATGGCACAACGCCGCATCCAGGGAGTCATTCGGGAAGCGCACCATCTTCTGCAACGATTTCGGTTTCTGCGCCGCCAGACCAAAGCGGTCATCAAACAGCGAGGCTCCCAGCGACACCGTCATGGTGAGGTTATCCGGGGCGATATAGCTCCCCAGAATACCGGAATCCATCGGCGGCAGACGCGGGTTCGGCGTCTCAGGTGCCGGGCCGCCGGTGGTCAGAAAAGTAATGCGCTGGGTCAGGAGGCGGAACAGGCGCTCCAGCTCGCTTTTATCGCTGGCGAGCACGTCAAAAGCCACCAGCATCATCGAAGCCTGCTGCGGGGTTAAGATCCCGGCCTGATGCAGGCCGTGAAACGGCTGCGTCTCCATTCGCGCATCCGGGGAGAGCGTGCCCGGCGCACTCTGCGGTTTTGCCGCATGCGCCACCGGACAGCCACCCGCCAGAGCAAGGGCGCCGCCAAGCGCCCCTACCCCTTTTAACAACCGACGTCGTGAAGGTTCAGCCACGTCGTACTCGTCATGCTTGTTCATCAACTTAGTCCAGACCCAGTACGCCACGCAGCTGCGCCAGATCTTCCGCCAGGGTGGTAATCGGCCCTTTCAGGGCATTACGGTCGGCATCGGTCAGCTTGTCGTAAGTCTCAAAGCCCTCTTTGGTGCGGTACTTCGCCAGAATGGTATTCACTTTCTTAAAGTTGGCATCCACTTTTTCCAGCAGGGCGCTGTTATCTTTTTGCAGCTGAGGACGCAGCAGGTCAACGATCTTCTGCGCGCCTTCGACGTTGGCCTGGAAGTCCCACAGGTCGGTATGGCTGTAGCGATCTTCTTCCCCGCTGATCTTGCTGGCGGCCACTTCTTCAATCAGCCCTGCCGCGCCACCCACCACTTTTGAGGGCGGGAAGGCCAGCTCGCTGATGCGTTTTTGCAGCTCCAGCACGTCGCTGTTCAGCTGCTCCGCGTACTGCTCCATCCCTTTGGTGGAGTTGTCGCCAAACAGCGCTTTCTCCAGGCGGTGGAAACCGGTGAATTTCGGATCGGCGGCTTTCTGCTCGTAATCGTCTTCACGGGCGTCGATGCTGCCATCGAGATCCGAGAAGAGCTCGGCAATCGGCTCGATACGCTCGTAGTGCTGACGGGTCGGCGCATAGAGGGATTTCGCTTTTTCCATATCGCCCGCTTTCACCGCGTCGGTAAAGGCTTTGGTACCCGCGACCAGATCCGCGGTCTCTTGAGTGACGTACGCTTTATAGGCGGTAATGGCATCGCCGAGGCTCAACAGCGCGTCGCCTTTGGCGGCATCGGCGGTGGCGGCACCTTTCACGATCAGCTTGCCTTTCGGGTTGGTCAGCAGGCCGCAGGTCATGTCGTATTCGCCCGGCTCAAGGTTGGCGGTCATCTTCTGGCTAAAGCCCGGCGCGATGTTTTCCCGCTCTTCCACCACCATCACCCCTTTCAGGATCTCCCACTCCAGCGCTTTCTGGCTGTGGTTCTGAATGATGAACTGCGTTTTACCGCTATTGACCGTGATGGTCATCGGCTCACACTGTTTATCATTGACGGTAACTTTTACCTGTGGAACATCCGCGGCCTGTGCGGCGAATGCAGAAACGATCAGCGCTGCCACGCTAGCCTGTAATGCACTGCGACGAAAGTGGATTGCCATGACTTTTCCCTTTTAAAAGTATGTTGTAACTACAATGAGCACTTCAGGGCGCAGTACGCGACGGCTGAGCGCTGGGGCGCGATGGCATAAAGAACAGCGCCAGCGCCGGAATAAGATAGATAAAGTACACCGCCACTTCGCTGACGCTCGGCGTCTCCTGATAGCCAAAGATCCCCTCCAGCAGGGTGCCGGTCAGCGAATGGGTAGAGAGGACGTTACTAAGATCGAACGCCACCTCCTGGAAGTGGTTCCACAGGCCCGCCTCATGGAAGGCGCGGATCGCTCCCGCGGCCAGTCCGGCGGCCACCAGCAGAATAAACAGGCTGGTCCATTTGAAGAAGGCGCCCAGATTGAGACGAATGCCGCCCCAATAGAGCAGGAAACCGAGCACCACCGCGGTCGCCAGGCCCAGCACCGCGCCCAGCGGCGGCCAGATCCCAACATCCTGCTGGAAGGCGGCCAGCAGGAAGAAGACCGACTCCAGCCCTTCACGCGCCACGGCGAAAAAGACCATCATGATCAGCGCCCAGCCGTGGCTCTTGCCCTTCGCCAGCGCGCTGTCCACCGCCTGCTCCAGCTGGACTTTGACGTTACGGGACACTTTACGCATCCAGAAGACCATCCAGGTGAGGATCACCACCGCAATCAGGGCCACGATCCCTTCAAACAGCTCCTGCTCTTTTTGCGGGAATTCACCGGTGGTTTCGTTGATGGCAATGCCCAGGCCCAGGCAGAGGGCGGCAGCAAGGAAGACGCCAATCCACATCACGCCGATCCAGCGGCTCCGCTGGGTACGTTTCAGATAGCTGGCGATAAGACTGACAATTAAGGCTGCTTCGAGCCCTTCACGTAACATAATGAGGAATGGAACAAACATGCGACACCTTAAATGTTTTTCGCCGTCAACTGATGCAAAGAAAGGTAAATTCTTGTGATAGTGATTATCATTACGGCAATAAGAAATACAAGCGAAATATGCTGCATTTTGATGACAGGATGTAAACCCGTACCGGGAAAATAGTCACATAAGTGACTAAAAGGTGAATAAGTTATAACGTAAATGCCCATTTACGCTCTCAGCAGGCTGTGGCTAAATATGCGCCTCATTAATCTGCTGAAAATCAACTATGTATCAATTCCTGCACTTCTTGCTGGCGCTGGTGGTTATCCTTGCGCTGGCCTGGCTGGTGAGCTTCGACCGCCGCAACGTCCGTATTCGCTACGTCATTCAACTCATTGTCATTGAGATTGCGCTGGCCTTCTTTTTCCTCCATGCCGAAAGCGGCCTGTTTGTTATTCAGTATGTCTCGGGCTTCTTTGAATCGTTGCTGAAATATGCCGCCGAAGGGACCAACTTTGTCTTTGGCGGGATGGGAGAAAAAGGGCTGGCATTTATTTTCCTTGGAGTGTTGTGCCCGATTATTTTTATTTCCGCACTGATCGGCATTCTGCAACACTGGCGTATTCTGCCGGTGGTAATTCGCATAGTCGGCACCCTGCTGTCGAAAGTGAACGGCATGGGCAAGCTGGAGTCGTTTAACGCCATCAGCTCCCTGACGCTGGGCCAGTCGGAAAACTTTATTGCTTACAAAGGGGTGCTGGGCGATCTCTCCTCGCGTCGTCTGTTCACCATGGCGGCCACCGCCATGTCCACCGTGTCGCTCTCCATCGTCGGCGCCTATATGACGATGCTGGAAGCAAAATATGTGGTCGCGGCGCTGATCCTGAATATGTTCAGCACCTTTATCATCCTCACGGTGATTAACCCGACCCGCCCGGAAGCGGAGCCGGAAATTAAGCTGGAGAAGATGCATGAGTCCCAGAGTTTCTTTGAGATGCTGGGGGAATATATTCTGGCTGGCTTCAAAGTGGCGATGATAATTCTGGCGATGCTGATTGGCTTTATTGCCCTGATCAGCGCCGTCAACGCTCTCTTCTCCAGCCTGTTTGGCTTGAGCTTCCAGCAGATTCTGGGCTATGTCTTCTATCCCCTGGCCTGGCTGGTGGGTATTCCGCTGAGCGATGCCCTGCACGCGGGCGGCATTATGGCGACTAAACTGGTGGCGAACGAGTTCGTGGCGATGATCGAGCTGCAAAAAATTGCCGTAGAGATGACCCCGCGCGGGCTGGGCATTTTGTCGGTGTTCCTGGTCTCCTTCGCGAACTTTGCCTCTATCGGTATTGTCGCCGGGGCGATTAAGGGGCTGAATGAGAAGCAGGGCAACGTGGTGTCACGCTTCGGTCTGCGTCTGGTGTATGGCGCGACGCTGGTGAGTCTGTTGTCGGCGAGCTTTGCGGGATTAGTGTTGTAGTTTGTTGCCCGGCGGCGCTGCGCTTGCGCGGGCTTACAGGATAAGTAGGCCGGGTAAGCGCTAGCGCCACCCGGCAAACAGGCCGCACCGGTCTTATCAGAACTGCACGCACACCGGCTGGTCAACGCGCATCACCGACTCCTGGGCGAAGCGCGTTTTATAGATCCCGCGCAGCGCCTCGATATTGCTCTCACTTTGCGCATCTTTACCGTGGATCAGCATCAGCGCCTTGCTCGACTCACGCGCCACTTTTCCGTCGTTACCCAGCCACTGCCCGCGGGCATCAAACACCGTTAAGCCATCACGAAAACGCGGCGTCACGTCCTGATCCACAAACTGCTGCCATTCCTGGCCGGTGATCGCCTCCCCTGCCGGACGGTTCAGGCCGAAAAAGAGGGTGGTTTGCTGCATCTGGTTATCGGCTTTGCAGGTGTTGTCCGCGGTGCTGTGTGAGGGGGCATTACAGCCTGCCAGCAGTAAAATCGCGCCTGCCACAAGCCCGTTTTTAAATCTCATTCTTCGCTATCCTCATTGTAATTTGCCCTGCGATATCAGCGTAAATCACGGAAATTAGCAATAAAAAAAGCCGGGCAAGCCCGGCTTATAGCGTGTCTGTCACTTACTGCGCCTGCAACTTCGTTGGCGCGGTGGTGTGGTACTGGGCGTCGGCTTCCGCAAAGCGTTTCTGCATTGAGGTAGAGGGGGCTTTACCCATCAGGCTGAAGACCACGATCCCGATGCTGCCGAAGATAAAGCCCGGAATGATTTCATACAGGCCCAGCCAGGCGAACTGCTTCCAGACGATAACGGTAACCGCACCGATGATCATCCCCGCCAGGGCGCCATTGCGAGTCATGCGGGACCACATCACGGAGAACAGCACCACCGGACCAAAGGCGGCACCAAAGCCCGCCCAGGCGTAGCTCACCAGACCCAGCACGCGGTTTTCCGGGTTTGACGCCAGCGCGATGGCGACCAGCGCCACCACCAGCACCATAAAGCGACCGACCCACACCAGCTCTTTCTGGCTGGCGCCCTTACGCAGGAAGGCTTTGTAGAGATCTTCCGTGATGGCACTGGAGCAGACCAGCAGCTGGCAGCTCAGGGTGGACATCACCGCCGCCAGAATAGCGGAGAGCAGAATACCGGCGATCCACGGGTTAAACAGCACCTGCGCCAGCTCGATAAACACACGCTCGGCGTTCTGGTTTACTGCACCTGCCAGCGACGGGTTGTTGTTGAAGTAGGCGATACCGAAGAAGCCCACCGCACAGGCGCCGCCCAGGCAGAGGATCATCCACGCCATACTGATACGACGGGCATGGACGATGGTGTGGTGCGAATCCGCCGCCATAAAGCGCGCCAGGATGTGCGGCTGACCGAAGTAACCCAGCCCCCAGCCCATCAGCGACACGATGGCAACAAAGTTCAGCCCTTTCAGCATATCGACGTTTTCGATGCTCTTCTGCTGAATCACCGCCAGGGAGTCACCCAGGCCGCCTACCGACAGGATCACAATCACTGGGGTCAGGATCAGGGCAAAAATCATCAGGCTGGCCTGCACGGTATCGGTCCAGCTGACGGCCAGGAACCCGCCTACGAAGGTGTAGAGGATGGTCGCCGCCGCGCCCGCCCACAGTGCGGTTTCATAGCTCATGCCGAAGGTGCTTTCGAACAGGCGCGCGCCTGCCACGATGCCGGAGGCACAGTAGATGGTGAAGAACAGCAGAATAACTAACGCGGAGATAATACGCAGGATGCGGCTGTTATCTTCGAAACGGCCGGTGAAGTAGTCCGGCAGGGTCAGGGCGTTGTTGTTAGCTTCGGTGTGCACGCGCAGACGCCCGGCCACCAGCTTCCAGTTAATCCATGCCCCCAGCGTCAGACCGATGGCGATCCAGCTTTCTGAAATACCGGAGATAAAGATGGCGCCCGGCAGCCCCATCAGCAGCCAGCCGCTCATATCCGACGCGCCCGCAGAGAGCGCCGTCACGAACGGCCCAAGGCTTCGCCCGCCGAGGATGTAGTCGTCAAAGTTCTTGGTAGAACGCCACGCAAGGAACCCTATCAGGATCATGCCAAAAATATAGATAAGAAATGTCACCAGCATCGGTGTGCTAATTGCCATTTAAATACTCCGCAAAGATGTTCGACAGCCTTTTTGACCGTCTTTATTACACCCCCGGAACGAGAGGGTGATGATGTGTGTTTCTGTTGGCCGCGCGTATCCTGCCGTATGCGCCTCCATGACACAAATGATTTAACACTGCATTTACATGAATTTCATCCCCGGTTTCACACCAGATTCCTGGAGGTTGCACTCGCTCACGTTTTTTGAGGTTGCACCTGCAAAAAGTGTTAAGCGCCGCATGAAACCAGGGTTGATCGCTAAAATCCACAACTTTTTTGCGGTTAACTATCACGTAACATTCCATTCATTTTCCAGCTTGCAAACCGGGTCACATTTAACGTGGTTGCACAAAGTTGCAACATAGTGGATATTTCACGTTAACTACACTAGCGCTACTGAATCACAGGAGTTTTTGGCATGGGCATGACCACCATGGGGGTTAAGCTGGATGATGCGACCCGCGAACGGATTAAATCGGCTGCGACCCGAATTGACCGCACGCCACACTGGTTAATCAAGCAGGCTATCTTTAACTATCTGGAAAAACTGGAGAGCGACGACGCCCTGCCAGAGCTGCCTGCCCTGCTGGCCGGTGCCGCCAACGAGAGCGACGATAGCGCCGAGGCGATCGAAGAGGTCCACCAGCCGTTCCTTGAATTTGCCGAGCAGATCCTGCCCCAGTCGGTGAGCCGCGCGGCCATTACCGCCGCTTACCGTCGCGCCGAGACCGACGCCGTGCCGATGCTGCTGGAACAGGCGCGTCTGCCGGAGCCAGTCGCCTCCCAGGCCCACAGTCTGGCGTATCAGCTTGCCGAAAAACTGCGTAACCAGAAAACGGCCTCCGGGCGCGCCGGCATGGTGCAGAGCCTGCTGCAGGAGTTCTCCCTCTCCTCCCAGGAGGGCGTGGCGTTAATGTGCCTGGCGGAAGCGCTGCTGCGTATCCCGGACAAAGCGACCCGTGACGCGCTGATCCGCGACAAGATCAGCAACGGTAACTGGCATTCACACATTGGCCGCAGCCCGTCGCTGTTCGTTAACGCCGCCACCTGGGGCCTGCTGTTTACTGGCCGTCTGGTCTCCACCCACAACGAAGCGAGCCTCTCCCGCTCTCTGAACCGCATTATCGGCAAGAGCGGTGAACCGCTGATCCGTAAAGGCGTGGACATGGCGATGCGCCTGATGGGCGAGCAGTTCGTCACCGGCGAAACCATCGCCGAAGCGCTGGCTAACGCCCGCAAGCTGGAAGATAAGGGCTTCCGCTACTCCTATGACATGCTGGGCGAAGCGGCGCTGACCGCCGCCGACGCGCAGGCCTATCTGGTTTCTTACCAGCAGGCGATCCACGCCATCGGTAAAGCCTCCAACGGTCGCGGCATTTATGAAGGCCCGGGGATCTCCATCAAGCTCTCCGCCCTGCACCCGCGCTACAGCCGCGCCCAGTACGACCGGGTGATGGAAGAGCTCTATCCGCGCCTGAAGTCCTTGACCCTGCTGGCGCGCCAGTATGACATCGGGATCAACATCGACGCCGAAGAGGCTGACCGTCTGGAGATCTCCCTCGATCTGCTGGAAAAACTCTGCTTCGAGCCGGAGCTGGCGGGCTGGAACGGGATTGGCTTTGTCATTCAGGCCTACCAGAAACGCTGCCCGTTCGTCATTGATTACCTGATTGATCTCGCCACCCGCAGCCGTCGCCGCCTGATGATCCGTCTGGTGAAGGGCGCCTACTGGGACAGCGAGATCAAACGCGCGCAGATGGAAGGTCTGGAGGGTTATCCGGTCTATACCCGCAAGGTCTACACCGACGTCTCCTACCTCGCCTGCGCCAAAAAGCTGCTCGGCGTGCCGAACCTGATCTATCCGCAGTTCGCCACCCACAACGCCCACACCCTGGCGGCCATCTACCAGCTGGCCGGTCAGAACTACTATCCGGGCCAGTACGAGTTCCAGTGTCTGCACGGCATGGGTGAACCGCTGTACGAGCAGGTCACCGGTAAAGTGTCCGAGGGTAAACTGAATCGTCCGTGCCGTATCTACGCCCCGGTCGGTACTCACGAAACCCTGCTGGCGTACCTGGTGCGTCGTCTGCTGGAGAACGGGGCCAACACCTCCTTCGTTAACCGCATCGCCGATGCCACCCTGCCGCTGGATGAGCTGGTGGCCGACCCGGTACAGGCGGTGGAAAAGCTGGCCGCCCAGGAGGGGCAGGTTGGTCTGCCCCATCCGAAGATTGCCCTGCCGCGTGAGCTGTACGGCAATGGCCGCATCAACTCCGCGGGCCTCGATCTGGCGAACGAACACCGTCTGGCATCGCTCTCCTCGTCGCTGCTCAACAGCGCCCTGCAAAAATGGCAGGCGAAACCGATCCTGGAGCAGCCGGTCAGCAATGGCGAAATGCAGCCGGTGATCAACCCGGCCGAACCGAAAGACATTGTCGGCTTTGTCCGCGAAGCGACCGAAGAGGAAGTGGATCTGGCTCTCGACAGCGCGGTGAACAATGCGCCGATCTGGTTCGCCACCCCGCCGCAGGAGCGTGCAGCCATTCTGGAGCGCGCTGCGGTGCTGATGGAAGATCAGATGCAGCAGCTGATTGGCATTCTGGTGCGTGAGGCGGGTAAAACCTTCAGCAACGCCATCGCCGAAGTGCGCGAGGCCGTTGACTTCCTGCACTACTATGCCGGTCAGGTGCGTGACGATTTCGACAACGAAACCCATCGCCCACTGGGGCCGGTGGTCTGTATCAGCCCGTGGAACTTCCCGCTGGCGATCTTCACCGGCCAGATTGCCGCCGCCCTTGCCGCGGGTAACAGCGTGCTGGCCAAACCGGCGGAACAGACCCCGCTGATTGCCGCTCAGGGGATCAATATCCTGCTGGAAGCGGGTGTCCCTGCGGGCGTCGTGCAGCTGCTGCCGGGCCGCGGCGAGACCGTGGGTGCCAAACTCACCGCCGACAACCGCGTGCGCGGCGTAATGTTCACCGGCTCCACCGAAGTGGCCTCCCTGTTGCAGCGCAACATCGCCACCCGTCTGGATGCCCAGGGCCGTCCAACGCCGCTGATTGCGGAAACTGGCGGTATGAACGCGATGATCGTCGACTCCTCCGCCCTCACCGAGCAGGTGGTGGTGGATGTGGTGGCTTCGGCCTTCGACAGTGCCGGACAGCGCTGCTCTGCCCTGCGCGTACTCTGCGTGCAGGACGAAGTGGCCGATCACACCCTGAAAATGCTGCGTGGCGCGATGGCGGAGTGCCGGATGGGCAACCCGGGCCGTCTGACCACCGACATTGGCCCGGTGATCGACGCCGAAGCGAAAGCCAACATCGAAAACCACATCCAGGCGATGCGTGCGAAAGGCCGTCCGGTCTACCAGGCGGTGCGTGAGAACAGCGAAGATGCCCGCGAGTGGACCAGCGGCACCTTTGTGGCGCCAACCCTGATTGAACTGGCGAGCTTCGATGAACTGAAGAAAGAGGTGTTTGGCCCGGTGCTGCACGTGGTGCGTTACAACCGTAACAACCTCGACCAGCTGATCGCGCAGATCAACGCCTCCGGCTACGGTCTGACCCTGGGAGTGCATACCCGCATCGATGAAACCATCGCCCAGGTGACCGGCAGCGCCAACGTCGGCAACCTCTACGTGAACCGCAACATGGTCGGCGCCGTGGTCGGCGTGCAGCCGTTCGGCGGCGAAGGGCTGTCGGGCACCGGTCCGAAAGCCGGTGGTCCAATGTACCTCTATCGCCTGCTGGCTAACCGTCCGGCCAATGCGCTGGGCGTCACCCTGGCGCGTCAGGATGCGCAGTACGCGGTAGACACCCAGGTGAAAACGGTGCTGACCCAGCCGCTGGAAGCATTAAAAGCGTGGGCGGAAAAACGTCCTGAACTGCGCGAGCTGTGTCAGGAGTATGGCGAGCTGGCTCAGGCCGGTACCCAGCGCGTATTGCCAGGGCCAACGGGCGAGCGCAACACCTGGACGCTGATGCCGCGCGAGCGTGTGCTGTGCGTGGCGGATAACGAGCAGGATGCGCTGATCCAGCTGGCGGCGGCGATGGCGACCGGGTGTGAAGTGCTGTGGCCGGAAGATAGCCTGCACCGTGACCTGGCGAAGCAGCTGCCGAAGGCGGTGACGGAACGGATTCGTTTCGCCAAAGCTGATGTGCTGACCAGCCAGCCGTTCGACGCGGTGATCTATCACGGTGATTCCGACCAGCTGCGCGAGCTGTGCGAGCAGGTTGCGGCCCGCAGCGGGGCGATTGTCTCCGTGCAGGGCTTCGCCCGGGGTGAAACCAACCTGCAGCTGGAGCGTCTGTACGTGGAGCGTTCGCTCAGCGTGAACACCGCCGCAGCAGGGGGTAACGCCAGCCTGATGACCATCGGTTAAGCGTGCAATCTCTCCCCGGTGGCGCTACGCTTACCGGGGCTACAGAGGTGACATTCTGTTTTTGTAGGCCGGATAAGCACAGCGCATCCGGCTTTTTTATAGGGAGGGAAAGATGAAACGAGCTTTTATCGCCGGTGCCGCGTTACTGCTGAGCACCAGCGCGCTGGCGGATGAGTGCGCCAACGCCAGCACCCAGGCGGAGATGAACAGCTGCACCGCGCAGCAGTATCAGGCCGCGGATAAAACCCTGAACCAGACGTATCAGGCAGCCATCAAGCGCGCCGACGCCCCCCAGCGTGAGCTGCTGAAAAAGGCGCAACAGGCGTGGATCGCCCTGCGCGATGCTGACTGCGCCTTTATCGGCTCCGGCACTCAAGGCGGCTCCATTCAGCCGATGATTGTGAACCAGTGTCTGGCGGATAAAACCAACGAACGGGAAGCGTATCTGGCCACGCTGATGCAGTGTGAAGAGGGCGATTTAAGCTGCCCGCTGCCCCCGGGGAATTAACGCACCCGGATCCCTTCGATAATCATCCGCTCCACGTTCTCCACCGTGCTGTGGAAAAAGTCGTCATCCTTGAGCGTCTTGCCCGTCACCGCCTCCACCTGGGCGGAAAAATCGGCGTAGTGCTGGGTGGCGGCCCAGATCATAAAGATCAGATGGTGTGGATCGACCGGGGCCAGTCTGCCGGTGGCGACCCACCCGGCAATGATCGCTGACTTCTCATCCACCAGCGATTTCATATCCCCGCTCAGCACCGTTTTCAGCAGCGGTGCCCCCTGCAGCATCTCCAGACAGAACAGTCGCGACGCCTGAGGATAGTCCCGGGAGACCTCCAGCTTGAGGCGGATATACTGCTGGATCGCCACCAGCGGGGTGAGCTCCTCGCGAAACGCCTTCAGCGGGGCCAGCCAGATATCGAGGATCTGTTGCAGAACGGAGACGTACAGCGCCTCTTTGGAGGGAAAGTAGTAGAGCAGATTGGTTTTTGACACCCCCGCCAGCTCCGCTACCTGCTCCAGCCGGGTGCCGTGGATGCCAAACTGCGAGAAGGTCTCCAGCGCCGCCGCAAGGATCGCCTGTTTCTTCGCGCTCACCGCCTGCGAACGTTTACCGCCTGTCTTCACTGCGCCTTGTGCCATTTGCTCACTCCGTGTTGATCAGCTCCCAGCATAGCAAAACCCCTGCCTTACCACGACAATCTGCACCGCCACCGCGCACGACTGCCTGCTTTGTGTGCAACTATTTTGACCAGACAGTCCACTTTTATCACCAGCAATTCATCAACCATTTCTTAACACACTAATAACATTACAGATTTCAAAACTGGCACTCCCTTTGCAAAACCGAGACTACGCGGCTGAACAGGAGATGCAGGATGCAGCGCCACGTCTGACTTTCACCCCCAAGCTGAGATGAAGAGAGGTTCGTGATGAAAATTGGCGTATTCGTTCCCATTGGCAATAACGGCTGGTTGATCTCTACCCACGCGCCGCAGTACATGCCGACTTTTGAGCTGAACAAAGCCATCGTGCAGAAGGCAGAGCACTATCACTTCGATTTTGCCCTGTCGATGATCAAGCTGCGCGGTTTCGGCGGGAAAACCGAATTCTGGGATCACAACCTGGAGTCCTTCACCCTGATGGCGGGGCTGGCGGCGGTCACCTCCCGCATCCAGATCTACGCTACCGCCGCCACCCTGACCCTGCCTCCGGCCATCGTGGCGCGGATGGCCTCCACCATCGACACCATCTCCGGCGGACGCTTTGGCGTTAACCTCGTCACCGGCTGGCAGAAGCCGGAGTATGAGCAGATGGGGCTCTGGCCAGGTGATGACTATTTCGCCAGGCGCTATGACTACCTCACCGAGTATGTGCAGGTCCTGCGGGATCTGTGGGGCACCGGCAAGAGCGACTTCAAGGGCGAGTTCTTCACCATGAACGACTGCCGCGTCAGCCCCCAGCCGTCGGTGCCGATGAAGGTGATCTGCGCCGGGCAGAGCGATGCCGGGATGGACTTCTCGGCGAAATATGCCGACTTCAACTTCTGCTTCGGCAAAGGGGTTAACACCCCAACGGCCTTTGCCCCTACCGCTGCGCGCATGAAACAGGCCGCTGAAAAAACCGGGCGCGATGTCGGCTCCTATGTGCTGTTTATGGTCATTGCCGACGAGACCGACGAGGCGGCGCGGGCGAAGTGGGAGCACTACAAAGCCGGGGCCGACGACGAAGCTCTGAGCTGGCTCAGCGAGCAGAGCCAGAAGGACACCCGCTCCGGGGCCGACACCAACGTGCGGCAGATGGCCGACCCGACCTCGGCGGTGAATATCAACATGGGCACCCTGGTCGGCTCTTATGCCAGCGTGGCGCGGATGCTTGATGAGGTAGCCAGCGTGCCGGGTGCCGAAGGGGTGCTGCTGACCTTTGATGACTTTATTGCCGGGATTGAAACGTTTGGCGAGCGCATCCAGCCGCTGATGCAGTGCCGCGCCCATATTCCGGTTATGACAAAGGAGGTTGCGTGATGACCACTCTGCCCGCACGTCCGGAAGCCATCACCTTTGACGCCCAGCAGAGCGCGCTGATCGTGGTGGATATGCAGAACGCCTACGCCAGCCCTGGCGGCTATCTCGACCTCGCCGGGTTTGACGTCTCCGCCACCCGGCCGGTGATCGAGAATATCCGCACCGCGGTGGCCGCCGCCCGCAAGGCCGGGATGCTGATTATCTGGTTCCAGAACGGCTGGGATGAAGAGTATGTGGAGGCGGGGGGCCCTGGCTCGCCCAACTTCCACAAATCGAATGCGCTGAAAACCATGCGCCAGCGCCCGGAGCTGCACGGCAAACTGCTGGCGAAAGGCGGCTGGGATTATCAGCTGGTGAATGACCTGGTGCCGGAGCCGGGGGACATCGTGCTGCCGAAACCGCGTTACAGCGGCTTTTTCAACACCCCGCTGGACAGCATTTTGCGCAGCCGCGGCATCCGCCATCTGATCTTTACCGGCATCGCCACCAACGTCTGCGTGGAGTCCACCCTGCGCGACGGCTTCTTCCTGGAGTACTTCGGCGTGGTGCTGGAAGACGCCACCCACCAGGCGGGGCCGGCATTTGCCCAGCAGGCTGCGCTGTTCAACATCGAAACCTTTTTTGGCTGGGTTACTGACGTCGCCACCTTCTGCGACGCCCTTTCCCCTGCCGCTTATGCCCGTATCGCCTGAGGAGCTACCCTATGCCGAAATCTGTGATTATCCCCCAGGGGACCAGCACGCCGATTGCCCCCTTCGTCCCCGGCACCCTGGCGGACGGGGTGATTTACGTCTCGGGCACCCTGCCGTTCGACGCGGATAACAACGTGGTGTTTCCCGATGACCCAAAGGCGCAAACCCGCCACGTGCTGCAGACCATCCAGCGCGTTATCGAAACGGCGGGCGGGACGATGGCGGATGTGACCTTCAACAGCATCTTTATTACCGACTGGAAAAACTACGCCGCGATTAACGAGATCTACGCTGAATTTTTCCCCGGCGATAAACCGGCGCGCTTCTGCATTCAGTGCGGGCTGGTGAAACCCGAGGCGCTGGTGGAGATCGCCACTATTGCCCACATTGGCCGGTGAGGTTGCCATGAATCTTTCCATTTCACCGCCGCCCTTTGCGGACGCGCCGGTTGTGGTGCTGATCGCCGGACTGGGGGGCAGCGGCAGCTACTGGCTGCCCCAGCTCGCCGACCTTGAGCAAGGGTATCAGGTGGTCTGCTACGACCAGCGCGGCACCGGCAATAACCCCGGCGAGCTGCCGGAAGATTACACCCTGGCAGCGATGGCCGACGAGCTGTGGCAGGCGCTCTCTCTCGCAGGGATCGCGCGGTTCAGCGTGGTGGGCCATGCCCTGGGGGCGCTAATCGGCCTGCAGCTGGCAGTGGATCACCCGCAGGCGATCGGTGCCCTGGTATGCGTTAACGGCTGGCTGACGCTGAATCCGCATACCCGCCGCTGCTTCCAGATCCGCGAGCGGCTGCTGCATGCCGGAGGGGCGCAGGCGTGGGTGGAAGCCCAGCCGCTCTTTCTCTATCCCGCCGACTGGATGGCGGCCCGCCAGCCGCGCATGGAGGCCGAAGAGGCGCTGGCCCTGGCCCACTTCCAGGGCAAAAGCACCCTGCTGCGCAGGCTCAATGCCCTGAAGCGGGCCGATTTCAGCCGCCAGACGGCGCGCATTCACTGCCCGGTGCAGATACTTTGCGCCGCCGACGATCTGCTGGTGCCCTCAGTCTGTTCGGCAGAGCTGCATGCCGCCCTGCCCGGCAGCCTGCTTACCGTGATGCCCCGGGGCGGGCACGCCTGCAACGTGACCGAGCCGGAGGCGTTTAACGCCCTGCTGCAAAACGGGCTCGCCAGCCTGCTGCACCGCCACGAACGTTTACTGAAGGAGTTGCCATGAGTGAAGCCATCACCCCGACGGCGCAGCATGCGCTGTTTACCGAGGCGCGGACCCATAACGGCTGGCTGGATCGTCCGGTCAGCGACGAGACGCTGCGCGAAATCTATGACCTGATGAAATGGGGGCCCACCTCCGCCAACTGCTCTCCGGCGCGGATGGTCTTTATCCGCACCCCGGAAGGCAAAGAGAAGCTGCGCCCGGCCCTCTCCAGCGGCAACCTGCAAAAGACCCTCACCGCCCCGGTGACGGTTATCGTTGCCTGGGACAGCCAGTTTTACGAGCGACTGCCGGAGCTGTTCCCCCACGGCGATGCCCGGAGCTGGTTTACCGCCAGCCCGCAGCTCGCCGAGGAGACTGCCTTTCGCAACAGCACGATGCAGGCGGCCTATCTGATTGTCGCCTGTCGGGCGCTGGGGCTGGACACCGGGCCGATGTCCGGCTTTGACCGCGAAAAGGTGGACGCGGCCTTCTTCACCGGCAGCAATCTGAAAAGCAATCTGCTGATCAACATCGGCTACGGCGATACCCGCAAACTCTACGGACGACTGCCCCGCCTGAGTTTTGAAGACGCCTGCGGGCTGGCATAAGGAGCCACCATGAATATCGATAAACAAACGTTTCGTGATGCCATGGCCTGTCTGGGCGCGGCGGTCAATATCATCACCACCGACGGCCCGGCCGGACAGGCGGGCTTCACCGCCAGCGCGGTGTGCAGCGTGACCGACTCGCCGCCAACGCTGCTGGTGTGCCTGAATCGTAGCGCCTCGGTGTGGCCGGTGTTTAACGACAACCGCACCCTGTGCGTCAACACCCTGAGCGCCGGGCAGGAGTCCCTCTCGAATCTGTTTGGCGGCAAAACCCCGATGGCCGACCGCTTTGCCGCAGCAGGCTGGCAGACGGGTGCCACCGGCTGTCCACGTCTCGACGAGGCGCTGGCCTCGTTCGACTGCCGCATTAGCCAGGTGGTGAGCGTCGGCACCCACGACATTCTGTTTTGCGAGATCGTTGCAATAACCCGCCACCCGGTGCCCCAGGGCCTGGTGTGGTTTGACCGCGGCTACCACGCGCTGATGCGACCCGCCTGTTAATCCTCCTTAAGGAGCAGCTGATGGCACTATTCGGTTTTCCTCACTGGCAGTTGAAATCGACCTCCTCTGATAGCGGCGTGGTCGCGCCGGATGAACGTCTCCCGCTGGCGCAAACCGCGGTGATGGGGGTGCAGCATGCGGTGGCGATGTTTGGCGCCACGGTGCTGATGCCCATTCTGATGGGGCTGGATCCTAACCTGTCCATTCTGATGTCGGGCATTGGCACCCTGCTCTTCTTTTTCATCACCGGCGGACGGGTGCCAAGCTATCTCGGCTCCAGCGCCGCCTTTGTCGGGGTGGTGATTGCCGCCACCGGCTTTTCCGGCCAGGGGGTAAACCCTCAGCTGAGCGTGGCGCTGGGCGGGATCATCGCCTGCGGGGCACTCTACACCGCGGTGGGTCTGGTGGTGATGAAGCTGGGCACCCGCTGGATCGAACGGCTGATGCCACCGGTGGTCACCGGAGCAGTGGTGATGGCGATTGGCCTCAACCTGGCACCCATCGCCGTCAAAGGGGTTTCCGGCTCCGCCTTTGACAGCTGGATGGCGGTAATGACGGTGCTCTGCATCGGCCTGGTGGCGGTATTTACCCGGGGGATGATCCAGCGGCTGCTGATCCTGGTGGGGCTGATCTTCGCCTGCCTGCTCTACGCCCTGCTGACCAGCGTGTTTGGTCTTGGCAAGCCGGTGGATTTTACCCAGGTCGCCCAGGCGGCGTGGTTTGGTCTTCCGCAGCTCACCTCGCCCACCTTTAACGGTCAGGCGATAATGCTGATTGCCCCGGTGGCGGTGATCCTGGTGGCGGAAAACCTCGGCCATTTGAAAGCGGTGGCCGGCATGACCGGACGCAATATGGACCCCTATATGGGGAGGGCATTTGTGGGAGACGGGCTGGCGACCATGCTGTCAGGTTCGGTGGGCGGCAGCGGCGTGACCACCTATGCCGAGAACATCGGCGTGATGGCGGTCACCAAGGTCTACTCAACGCTGGTGTTCGTGGCGGCAGCGGTGATTGCCGTGCTGCTCGGCTTTTCACCTAAATTCGGTGCCTTGATCCACACCATCCCGGGGCCGGTGATTGGCGGTGCGTCGATTGTGGTGTTTGGCCTGATTGCGGTGGCCGGGGCGCGGATCTGGGTGCAGAACCATGTTGATCTCAGCCAGAATGGCAACCTGATTATGGTCGCCGTAACGCTGGTGCTGGGCGCGGGGGATTTTGCCCTTTCGCTCGGCGGCTTCACCCTGGGCGGGATCGGCACGGCCACCTTTGGCGCGATTGCCCTTAACGCCCTGCTCAGCCGCCGGATGGCGGGGGTGACGCAGGGCACAGTGGCGACTCAGGATTGATCCAGCGTGGCGCTGTCGTCCGGCAGCGCCTTCTTTTTTCTTTTCAGCTTCAGCTCACTCACCAGCACGCCCGCGATGATAAAGGCGCCCCCCAGCAGGGCGAGCAGCGGCAGGCGCTCCCCGGCCAGACGGCCAAAGATCCCCGCCCACACCGGCTCCCCGGTATAAATTACCGTCGCCCGGGTGGGCGAGACGCTGCGCTGGGCCCAGTTCATGGTCACCTGAATAATGGCGCTGAAAATCCCCAGCCCAAGGGCCACCATCCACAGCCCTGCCGACATCGGCGGAACCGACTCCCCGGCCGGGATCATGGTCAGAAACGCCACCAGCGAGGCGGTCGCCAGCTGCACGACGGTGACGCGCTTGACGTCCACCTTTCCGGCCCAGGCGCTGATGAGGATGATCTCGGCGGCAATCGCCACCGCGCCCACCAGGGTGATCATCTCTCCAGGCCCGAGCGCCAGCAGGTTATCTTCCGGCCCTGCCAGCAGGATCAGCCCGATAAAAGCCAGCACTATGCCGATGCAGGACATCATTCCCGGCATGCGGCGCAGGCAGAGCCACTGCAACAGCGGCACCAGCGGGACATACATGGCGGTAATAAACGCCGATTTACTGCTGGGAATAGTTTGTAATCCCCAGGTTTGCAGGCTGTAGCCCATCGCGATCGCCACCCCGATCGCCAGCCCCGCTTTCAGTTCGGTCAGGGTCAGGCCGCGCAGGGTTTTAAGCGAAATGAGCGCCACCGCCAACGCAGCCGTGGCAAAACGCAGGCCGACAAAGAAGAAAGGGCCGCTCTGCGTGACGGCGTACTGTACGGCAAGAAAGGTCCCACCCCAGAACATGGTGATAAGGATCAGGATCGCTTCCTGCGGTTTGATCGAAAAGGCATAACGGGAGAGAGACATGGGGCACCAGCACAAAAAGTGAATCCGCTAGTGTGAAAGGAATTTGATAACACTTCAATAACAGGCATAAAAAAACCGCCGGGGATCCCGGCGGCGGGGGTGCCAGAGGTCAAAAGACCCCTACTTCAGACGGCTACAACTTAACTGCTCTTGTTGCCGCCATGGCTATTTTTGCCCCCTTTTTTGCCAGCTTCGGATGCGCGCTGAGGGTCATTTTTGAAATTACCCCCGCTCTGCTGGCCACCTTTACGTCCTGCTTCTGATGCTCTTTCACGGTCTTCTGCAAAATTACCTGACCCACCACGATGGTTTGCCATGTCGGACCTCCAGAGTTAAAAACATAAGATTTAATTCTGCATTCAGTGAAAGCGAATTCTTCCACCTGACGACGCTAAAAAAGAGTCTTTAACTGCGCCGCGTGAACTTAAGCTTAGTGGAGCAGGCGCATTCAGCCAGCGAATCGTAATATCCTGCAATACGATATCAGCCTTTTGTATGAAGCCTGCCGAAACGAAACCATAAGCCTTTCTTATCATTCCGAAAATTTGCTCTGCTGAAAATGTTTCATTTTACTACGAAGAAAGCCCGCCATCCTTTGTTGTTTAAAATCAAATAAATGGTGTCCAGATTTGCAGTCTCGCTGTCACGTCATATCTTTAAATAACGGCAGCATGCCGCTGACCGAAAAAATCATGCGAGGAGTGAAGCGAAATGACGAAAATTCTGGTGCTCTACTATTCCATGTACGGACACATCGAAACCATGGCTCATGCAGTTGCGGAAGGCGCCAGGAAAATCGAGGGGGTTGAGGTGGTGATCAAACGCGTACCGGAAACCATGCAGGCAGAAGCTTTTGCCAAAGCGGGCGGTAAAGCGCAGGAGGCGCCGGTAGCTTCGCCGCAGGAGCTGGGCGATTACGATGCAATCATCTTTGGTACCCCGACGCGCTTCGGCAATATGGCCGGCCAGATGCGTACCTTCCTCGACCAGACCGGGGGACTGTGGGCCAAAAATGCGTTACTCGGCAAAGTCGCCAGCGTGTTCAGCTCCACCGGCACCGGTGGCGGACAAGAGCAGACCATCACCTCAACCTGGACCACCCTTGCGCACCATGGGATGGTGATTGTGCCCATCGGCTACGGCACCCCGGAACTGTTTGATCTTTCCCAGCTCCGTGGCGGTACGCCCTATGGCGCAACAACGATTGCCGGGGGCGACGGTTCACGTCAGCCTTCGGAAGCAGAACTGAACATTGCCCGCTATCAGGGTGAATATGTCGCCGGCCTGGCTGCTAAACTGAAAGGTTAACTCTCAACAGGAGGATTACTATGCCAACTCAAGAAGCTAAAGCACATCGCGTCGGGGAATTTGCGCGTTTACGTAATACGTCACCGGAGATCGCTGAGGCGATTTTTGAAGTCGCAAAATATGACGAAAAACTGGCAGAGAAAATCTGGGAAGAAGGTAATGATGAAGTTCTGATGTTAGCCTTCCAAAAAACCGACAAAGACTCGCTGTTCTGGGGCGAGCAGACCATTGAGCGTAAAAACGTCTGATAATCGTGCGGACAAAAAACGCCTGATGGCGCTACGCTTATCAGGCCTACAAGATTCGGAACCAGAGTTGGATTTTGTAGGTCGGGTAAGCGAAGCGCCACCCGACATTTCAGCCCCTCTCCCCTTCAGGGGGAGGGGCTGAACTTACTGCGCCGCGGTATTCAATACCTTATTAAAGCTCTCCACCGGGCAGAATCCATTCGCATCCACCGGACAGCCGTTCAGCTCCAGGGTAACGCGCTGGGCTGGGGCTTCTAACGTCAGCACCTGGGCATTACGCAGCTGCTCGGTACTCTGATAGACATACTCAATTTTCATCAGATCGCGATTGCCGGTTTTGTCGTGCCAGCGCTGGAAGACGATCTTGCCGCCAATGGGTGTGCGCTCATACTGGCCGTGCAGCTGATAGGGTTTAAAATCCAGCGCCTTCAGCAGGGAGGCAATGTTAGAGTCATGCCCCACCAGCACGGTGATTTTCGGCGCTTTCGTCCGGTCGGTGACCAGCGCGTTATCGATGTATTTCACCAGCGGTTTCGCCACGTTACGCGCCACCTCTGCCGAGGTAAAAAGCGAATCCTGATAGCCATTTTTTAGCTGAGAGAGCACCCGCCACTGCTGGTCGGTTTTGATCTCGCCCCACGCCACCTGATCCAGCGGGAAGCCTTCGTAATACTGCAACGTGAAGGCGTCAACCAGCGAGTTACCCACCTTGAGCGGACCGGATACCCCAGGCTCTTTCTGGTACTCGGCGCTGTAGGTGTCTTTCGCGTCCGTCAGGGAGCAGACCTGTTTCTCTTTGCAGGACGGAGACTGTTTGTAGTCGGTCATCTGCTCCAGCAGTTTGTAGCTCTCGTCAAGCTGCATCCCCTGACGTTCTTTGTTCATCGCCTGTAGCGCTTTTTCGCGGAATTCCGGGGAGTTGTCGGTGATCACCGGATTAAAGGTCGGGTCCATGGTGCCCATCTTTTCCTGATGGTGCACCGGCACATCGCACCCCGGGAACGCGCCGGTAATGAAGAACTGCGCGGTCGCCACCGTGCGTTGCAGACTGTTGGCATAGGCATAGACGCTGTTCGCTGCCGGACACTCCCCGGCGGTCACCAGCCCCTGCTCTGCCAGCCATTCACGCATGTAGTGCCCCATGTAGACTTCCAGCACCCCACCTTTGGTGGTGAGCTGCCCGCCAGGCACATCCCACTCTGGCCATTTTTCCGGGGTCGACTGTTCCAGCACGCTGCCGTTATTGGCCAGCGGCGCACGCAGGTTATGACGGCTCATGATTAGAACCTGTTCCAGCTGATACCCTTCCGGCGCGGTTTGCGCCTGAACGCCGCCAGAGAGCCCGATGGTGCCCGCCACGGCGACAGCGATTAGTGCTTTTCTCATCCCTAATTCCTCACCTGTTTATTGTCGTTAACAGTGTGACAGATCTGTGACGAATTACCTGGAGCCTGCCCGCAAAGTGACAGCTTGCTTTGTGCGCCGGGGTAATTGGTTTTATAATTAAACTTACCGCTGATAAGGAGAGACCGTGAAACGTACCCGCCTCGAAGAGAGCCCCTGCCCTGTCGCCCGCTCGCTGGATATTATCGGCGACTGGTGGTCCCTGCTGATTGTGCGTGATGCCCTGAGCGGCATAACGCGTTTTGGTGAGTTTCAGAAAAGCCTCGGCATCGCCAAAAACATGCTGGCGACCCGGCTAAAGCTACTGGTGGACGAAGGCATACTGACGCTGCAACCCGCCTCCGACGGCAGCGCCTGGCAGGAGTATGTGCTGACCGCAAAAGGCCGCGAGCTGCAAACCGTGCTGCTGGCGCTCTCCCAGTGGGGAAATGAACACCTGTTTGCCGAGGGGGATACCGGTACGGTGCTGGTGGACGCGCGGGATCGCCAGCCGCTACGCAAGCTCACGATGGTGGCGAGCGATGGGCGGGAGCTGGAGCCAGGTGAGGTGGTGGCGAAGTATCCGCAGACGAAATAACGTGAGAGAAACAACACAAATGCCCGACAGGAGAGTCGTCGGGCATTGCGGAATCAATCGGGACGTTAAAGACCCAGTTTCGATAACCCCGGATGATCGTCAGGACGACGCCCCAGCGGCCAGTGGAATTTACGTTCGCTTTCCTTGATAGGCATATCGTTGATACAGGCGAAACGGCGCTGCATCAGGCCATCTTCGCCAAATTCCCAGTTCTCATTTCCATAAGAGCGGAACCAGTTACCGGAATCATCGCGCCATTCATAAGCGTAACGGACGGCAATGCGGTTGCCGCCAAATGCCCATAATTCTTTAATCAGGCGATACTCAAGTTCTTTTTTCCATTTGCGCTCAAGGAAGCCTTTGGCTTCTTCGCGATTATTCGCAAATTCTGCGCGATTACGCCATTTGGTATCCAGAGAATAGGCCAGCGCGACTTTTTCAGCGTCGCGGCTATTCCAGCCATCTTCAGCAAGCCTGACTTTTTCAATGGCTGATTCAAGCGTAAACGGAGGCAGTGGAGGGCGAATTTGTGCATCAGACATGGTTAAGACTCCTGTAAATTGGCAGAGAGGGTTAAAACGCCTTTTCGATATAGACATATAGACTAATTCCCCTGTTATTTAACGTCCTTTTCATTCATGGCAGTTTTGCAAAATGCCGTCGCGCCAATATCCATTTACCAGAGGGTTCTTGTTGTCCATGCATTCATGGTAGAACGATCGTTCTACCTCGTCAAGCGCGAGTCTGTAAAATGATTAAAAAAATAAAAAATGTCATTATCGATATAATTATTTTACCGTCCCCTTACAAGCAAGCCGACAAAATACTTTTATATACAATAGGATATGATTATAGCATCTTAATTTTATGGCCTTTGAGGTACGAAAATCGCACCCGGTCAGAATAGAAAAAAGGCGGCAGGGAATAGCGTCGGGAATTAATATCCGACAAGGGAGGAGATATTTTATGAAATTTTATATCCTGTTCATAAAAACAGAATATAAGTGTGAAAGGTATGAGGATGAATTATTTCTGTTTCAGTGTCTGTTTCCCTGTGAGTTCAGGTCTCTTTTACGAGACCTGTTTCAGTAATAACTGAGCAATATCTTTTGCATCATCGGCGGCGCTGTATTCGCCCATGACGCGTGATACGGTTATAGCGCCTTCAATCAATAACAGCAATTGCCTTGCCAGGGCTGAAGCGTGCTCAATATTCAGTTGCCCGGTTAGCTCAAGAGCGTAATCCAGTATTTTCTGTTTATGCAGCCTGGCAATCTGCCGGATGGGATCGGCACTGTCCCCCACTTCCCCGGCGGTATTGATGAATGCACACCCGCGGTATCCTTCCGACTCAAACCAGCCTTTAAGCACGGTGAACATATTCAGGATACGTTCCTGCGGCGTGTCCCCTTTGTCGCACTCGCTCCTGAACCACTCCATCCAGCGGACATCCCGCGCGTTCAGCGCGGCAGCCGCCACTTCGTCTTTGTTCGCGAAATAGCGATAGATGCTTTTCCGGGCCACACCTGAGGTCTTCACCAGAAGGTCCATACCGGTGGCATGGATGCCGTTCTGGTAAATGAGTTCTTCAGCGGACGCGAGGATTTTTTCTCGTGTGTCAGTCGTATTTTTGTTCATAGAGTAATGGTAGAACGATCGTTCTCCTCAGTCAATTCTCTTTTCGTCCAGAATCGCTACGAATTTTTCCTGTTCCGGAATGCCGCTACCTTCATGCGATTGCCGCACGTCGCCATACTGCACCAGCGGCGGCGATGGGATTTACTCAAATCATGAAACAGCAAAATACAGTTATGCGCTTCACATTGCCGCACGTATTCAAACTTATCGTCAGCGATGAGTTTCACCAACGCATCCGCAACAGGCCAGAGCAGGCCTGCGGGGCTGAGCACCTCCGGCCGAACAGTAATCCGGTATCGCTGCGTCTCTTTGTCCCACTGCAGAGTCGTCTCAGGACGCCCCGCCTGGAGTACGTGGTTAATCACCGTCAGGTCAGCCGCAACGGACTTCATCGCGGCATGCACGACTGCCCTGACGGCATCGCGCAGCTGCCGGGCTTCCGCCACGAGCCCATCAGGTGCCTTAGTACCTTTCGGCACAAGCCCCGCTATCACCAGCCAGTCGATGACGCGGGTATCGTCTTCAAAACAGTCGTGCCGTTCATCCCCTGTCCCGTATTCACTGTTAATAAAATCCAGCGCAAGGTTGTCAGCCAGGAAGAGGGGCTGAGAAGAAGGTGGTTTAAATTCCATACCGCTCCGTAACTCATAAAATCATTTTGACAGGTTACCAAATTTACATGTAACCTTCAAATAACCACTTTAAAGGTTACATGAGGCTTATCATGATCTCTTCCACTACGGATTTATCTGCTCCCGCTACGCCGGTGCATTACCGCTATAAACAGGCAGGTGATGTTAACGTTTTCTACCGTGAGGCCGGCGATCCGGCATCGCCTGTATTGTTGTTACTTCACGGCTTCGCAGGCTCATCATTTATGTTTCGGGATCTTTTTGCCCAGCTGGCGGATCGTTATCACTTAATCGCGCCAGATTTGCCGGCCTTCGGTTTTACCGAGGCGCCAGCGCGCGGTGAATACGCTTATACCTTTGACCAGCTCGCGGAAACCATTGACCGGTTTACCGAAGCACTTAATCTCAACCGCTATGCGCTGATGGTTCATGACTACGGTGCCCCTGTCGGATGGCGGCTGGCATTAGCCCATCCGGAGCGTGTGACAGCGCTTATTTCCCAGAATGGCAATGCCTACGAAGAGGGCCTGGGCGAGGCCTGGGAACCCATTCAGAGATACTGGCGCGAGCCCACGCCTGAAAACCGGCATGCGCTGCGTGAGTTTCCGACCCCGGCTTCAATCAAATGGCAATATCTGGAAGGTGTTGCCGATCAAAGCCTGGTTTCACCCGATGGTTATTCCCTTGAAGGAATGCAGGTATTACGGCCTGGTAATGCCGAGATTCAGCTTGACCTGTTACTGGATTACGCCTCAAACGTGAAGATGTATCCTCTGTTTCAGCACTATTTTCGTCAGCATCAGCCCCCGTTATTGGCCGTGTGGGGTAAACACGATCCCTTTTTCATGGCGGCGGGCGCTGAAGCCTGGAAACGCGATCTGCCAGACGCGGAAATCCGCTTCTACGACACGGGCCACTTTGCCCTTGAAACGCACGCCAGAGAGATAGGGTCTGATATTCGGGTCTTCCTTGACCGCCACATCCGCCAGACCTCTTCACCGATGGGTGATGTAAGCGTTGGCTAAAACACTTTCTCTGGAGAACACAACGATGGCTGTTACTGCTGGTGTGCAACATATCGGCTTAGCCGTATCTAAGCTTGAAGAAAGCGCTGCGTTTTTTACCAATATATTGGGCTGGGAGGAAGTGAAACGACGTGAAGATTATCCCGCTATCTTCGTAAGAGATGATGCGCTGACCATCACGCTATGGAAAACACAAACCGATGAGCCCATTACATTTAATCGTAAAACCAATGTCGGACTTCATCACTTAGCTTTACGGGTCGAAAATAAAGTGGATCTGTTCAGGCTTGTTGACCTGTTAAAGGCGAATCAGATTGAAATCGAATTTGAACCCACTTTAATCCGGGAGGGGCCATCAATGCATATGATGTGTTACGAACCGAGCGGCATCAGAATCGAATTCTATTATCCTGGATAGATGGGCATTGTTTGAATGCTTTTGAGGCCGCTCCATCCTGGGCAAATCCCATATGTAACCGGCATTTTGCCCTTCCAGCGTCCAGCGCCTTAGCATCTATTCTTTTATGTCCATCCGAAATAGCGAGCCTTGAAAGGAAAAAAACAGGTGCCCGGTTCGCCGGACACCTTGTATCAAGAGTTAAGCCTGATCAACGGTGGGGAACTTAACGTATGTCCTCACTCGCCACATACGCAACCCGGTAATTCTCCCTCCCCTCCTGCGGCGTCTCGCCAAAATTTACCTGCAACAGTTGCCAGCGGCTGACATCCCACCCGCAAAGCGGGGCATGCAGTTGCAGTGCCGACAGGTCGCTGTGCGCGGGGATCGTCTCGCGGGCAATCGATAGCCAGGCGGCACTTTTCACCTCTGCCACAGCCGGCAGGCGCAGCGCCAGCCAGGTGTCGATCTGCGGCCAGCCAAAATCCTCCGTCAACCTGCGAAAACCGGGGCTCTGTAAAAACTGCGTCATCCCGGCGGCACTCTCCCAGACGTAGAGCGGCGCATAGCGGTTTTCCACGCTAAAAGCGGCATCGCGTCTGGCAACAAGGAATGCCTTAAACAGCAGGCCGGGAAAGCCGTTCAGCTCCGCGCCATGCTCCGCAATACGCCGATCAATAATGGTCATATCGTAGTCGGCTGGCAGCGTGAAGCGATATTGCATAACGATCATAACCCCTCCTCAGACAGCATCCTTCCCCGACTAAAGCTCCACTCTTCGGCGGTATTGAACTGGATCATCACCATGACGTCATCCGGGTGAATAGCCAGCGTCCTGTGCAGCTCTTCACAGAGCCGGCGGCAGAGATTTTGCTTTTGCGCAGCGGTGCGGGGCTTGCCCGCCAGAATGTGAAACTGAATAAATTTGTCGCTGCGCCCGCCGCTTTTATAGTGGCGATCGAACAGGTGCCGCGTGGCCGGGATCTCCTCAAAAATCTGGAAGCGGTCCCCCGGCGGAACCGCGAATTCTGCCTCCAGGCTCTGCTGGAGGAGGTCGGAGATCTGCGCTATCTGCGCGTCGCTGTACCCCGGCCGCAGGGAGACACGTGTAAAGGGCATCGGGTTACTCCTCTTCCAGGCAGCCGAGGGCGGAGACCGCCGCAGGCCAGCCGGCGTAGAACGCCAGGTGGGTGAACACTTCGGTAATTTCCTCCCGGGTCAGGCCGTTTTGCTGGGCAAAGTCGATATGCCAGGGCAGTTGCTGTACACGCCCCAGCGCCGTCAGCGCGCCCAGGGTGATGAGGCTGCGATCCCGCGGGGAGAGCGCGTCGCGTTTCCAGATGTCATTGAACAGCACCTCCTTGCTCAGCTCGGCCAGTTTCGGCGCGACGCGGCTCAGGGTTTCAGAAGTAAGGGATGTGGCCATGATGTTCTCTCCGCATTGACAGTAAGGCGATTCTGGCCCCATAGTTTCATCCTGAAAATCAAATTATATTTGCACCACCATCCCGTATTTCAGGACATTTATGAACAAGCTCCCTCCGACGCTCGACCTCGATGCGCTGCGCAGTTTTGTCACCGGCATTGAGTGCGGCAGCTTTGCCCTGGCCGCCACCCATCTCTGCCGCTCCACCTCGGCGGTGAGCGCCCAGCTCAAAAAGCTGGAGCAGCAGTGCGGTGCAGAGCTGGTGATGAAAAAGGGCCGTGGCCTGACGCTGACCCGCAACGGAGAGATCGTCATGAGCTACGCCCGCCGCATGCTGGCGCTGAATGACGAGGTGCAGTTTGCGCTGAAAGGCGAGCTGCTGCAGGCGGAGATCTGCATCGGCATGCAGGAGGATTTTGGTGAGTCGCTGATGCCGGGCATTCTGGGCGAATTCAGACGCCACCATCCGGGAGTGCGGATCGTTGCCAGAGTGGATCGCAACCGGGCGCTGCTCAATGCCTTTGACGATCACGCCCTGGATATGGTGCTGCTGTGGCAGAACGAGAGCGAGCCACGCAAGGGACGGTCGATCGGCCAGAGCCAGATGGTGTGGATCCAGCCTCCTGAGATGGAGATCCGTTCCCTGCTTGCCCGGGGCGAGCCCCTGCCGCTGGTGATGTTCGACACCCCCTGCCTGATGCGCACCCACGCCATCGACTGCCTGAACCGGGCGGGCATCCCCTGGCGGGTGGTCTTTGTCAGCCACAGCCTGAGCGGGATCTGGGCGGCGGTGCAGGCCGGGCTCGGCGTGACGCTGCGGACCCGGATCGGGATGCCTGCCAGCCTGCGGGCGGCGGGAAGCGTGCTGCCCACGCCGGGCAGGCTGGGGATCACCCTCGAACAGCACGGCAGCGAGGCAGAACCACGGGCGCAGGCCCTGCTGGCGCAACTGATGGAGCAGGCTCTGCTCGGAGTGAAATAAATGGCGGATCCTCGCCACAGGTTGTCAGTTTTGCGCCAGTACCCTGCTCCGTTCTTCGCCAGGATAAAAACAGAACATCACCTGGAGAACCCCTATGTTGCGCAACCCTTCGCAAAAGTACGTGGCCTATGCCCCCATTTCGTTACCCGACCGTCAGTGGCCTGATAAGAGGCTGACCCACGCCCCGCGCTGGCTCTCAACCGACCTGCGCGACGGCAACCAGGCGCTGGCCGAACCGATGGATATCCCCCGCAAGCTGCGCTTCTGGGAGCAGTTGATCAAATGCGGCTTCAAGGAGATTGAGGTGGCGTTCCCCTCCGCCTCCGAAACGGACTTCCAGTTTGTCCGCCAGCTGATTGAGGAGCAGCGCATCCCGGATGATGTCACCATTCAGGTGCTTACCCAGGCCCGCAGCGATCTGATTGAGCGCACCTTCGCTTCCCTCGACGGGGCAAAACGCGCCACGGTGCATCTCTATAACGCCACTGCGCCGCTGTTCCGCCAGCTGGTCTTTCGCCAGAGCCAGGAGGAGATTGTCCAGCTGGCGGTCAGCGCCACGCGGCAGATACGTGCGCTGTGCGAGACCAACCCGCAGACGCGCTGGACCTATGAGTATTCGCCGGAAACCTTCTGCTTTACCGAACCGGAGTTTGCCCTGCACATCTGCGAGGCGGTGGCGGATGTCTGGGAACCCTCTGCCGAACGGCCCATGATCGTCAACCTGCCTGCCACGGTGGAGGTCAACACCCCCAACGTCTATGCCGATCAGATCGAGTATTTCTGTCGCCACTTCTCCCGTCGGAGCGAGGTCTGCATCAGCGTCCATCCCCATAACGATCGCGGCAGCGGCGTTGCCAGCGCCGAGCTCGCCCTGCTGGCGGGTGCCGACCGGGTGGAAGGTTGCCTGTTCGGTAACGGGGAGCGCACCGGGAACGTCTGTCTGGTGACCCTGGCGATGAATCTCTACAGCCAGGGGATTTCGCCGCAGCTCGATTTCAGCGATATGAAGCAGGTGGTGGAACTTGTGGAACAGTGCAACCAGCTGCCGGTGCATCCCCGCCATCCTTACGCCGGTAAGCTGGCCTTTACCGCCTTCTCTGGCTCGCATCAGGATGCCATTAAAAAAGGGTTTCACGCCCGGGAACAGTCCCTCTCCCCGCGCTGGGAGATGCCCTATCTCCCGGTGGACCCGGAAGATATCGGCTGTAGCTATGAGGCGGTGATCCGCGTTAACAGCCAGTCCGGCAAAAGCGGCGCGGCGTGGATGCTGGAGCAAAATCATGGCCTGGCGCTGCCCCGGGCCCTGCAACAGGACTTTAGCCGCCACGTTCAGGCGCACACCGATCGGGAAGGTACCGAGATGACGCTAAGTGCGTTGTGGCAGCTTTATCGCGAGCTGTATGGGCCGCATCAGCACGCCCCACGGCAGCTGCTGGATTACCGAACCGAAAGCCAGGCCGACGGCGGGCTGCTGCTGTGGGCCCGCGTCCAGACCGTCGACGGGATTGTGATCCTGGAGGGGAACGGCAACGGCCTGCTCTCTGCCGCCGCCAGCGCGATAAAAGCCAGTTTTCATCTGGCCTTCGCCATTGAGGATTATCACGAGCATACCCTCGGCAGGTGCAGCGAAAGCCGCTCGGCGGCCTATATCCGCTGCAGCTTTAAGCAGGGAGCCAGCCGCTGGGGAACGGGCATCGACAACGATGTTTCCCGGGCGTCGCTTCAGGCTTTGCTGAATGCGTTGCCGGAGAGCGCCTCGGGCGGGAAGTAGTCGCTCGGCGCCACGCCGAGCGTGCGGCGGAACATGGCGCTAAAGGCGCTGTGACTCTCATAACCGAGGTCCAGCGCCACCCGTAGCACCGATTGCCCCTGCGCGAGGCGGTTCAGCGCCTCCATCAGCCGCGCCCGGCGCAACCATTCGCTGAAGGCCAGCCCGGTCTGCTGGCGAAAGTGCCGCAGCAGGGTGCGTTCACTAATATTGAGCGTTTTTGCTGCCAGCGCCGTCGTCCATTTTGTTCCCGGCTCGGCCTGGATCTGGCGGCACAGGGCCAGCAGCGCGGGGGCCTGGGGTTCCGGCAGGTTAAACGGCAGCACGCCGATCCCCCTGATTTCATCGAGGATCAGCTCGTAAATGCGCTCCGCCCGGCTGCCCGCGGCGTAGCTTTCCGGCAGTTGCAGCGAGGCGACGATCAGCTCGCGCAGCAGGGTGGAGATTTGCACAACCTGGCAGACTGAGGGTAAATCCGCCCGGGCGAAGGGATCGATAAAGAGCGTCCGGGCCGCCACGTCACCGGTGATCAGCAGCCGGTGCTGCGTCCCGGCAGGCAGCCAGACGCCTCGCCCCGGCGGTACAATCCAGATCCCCTGCCCGGTCTCTACCCGCACCACTCCGCTGAGGGTATGCAGAAGCTGGGCGCAGCTATGGCTGTGCCAGGGCTCCGTTTCGCCATGGGTGTAATCATGGGCAAAAGGCACCAGCGGGCGGGTGGCAAAGCTGAACTGCTGTTGGGTTGTCATCGATTATCTATTTTGCGCTATCTGCGCGTTGATAAAGTCAAACACGTCCGCGGCTTCGTTTGCTGAGGCAAATACTCTCTCGGGTATCACCACACAATTATCACTCCGCATATGGATAAAAATAAAACCCCCTTTTCTGTAGCTTTCCTTCACTTTTTCCCAATAGATTTTAACGCTGGCGGTGTTAGTGATATTTTCAATAAAGAAGCGGTTGAGCTTCACTTTCTGTAAAGTCTCCTCGTCTTCCTGCTCAGCCTGCTGCTGCTTTTGCATGACCTTATTCATAACTACATCATAGAGTTTGAACAGCGCCAACCCGACGCCAAACAGCACGAGCAGCGCGATACTGAACATTTTTGCTCTGGCGAGAAAATCACCGTCGGGGGCAGTTTGCAGGCTTAACTGCAACAGGGTGATAAAATTAAATAAGGCCGCCACCGCTAAAACAGAGACCGCAGCCTTATGAATGAGAAAAAGAGAACCGTAAGGTTTGAGGTGTTCTTTTTTATGATCGTTGATGAGCTTGCCCGCTTTAGTACGTTCCAGTGCTGATAATGAATATTCCACAACGATCCTGTTTTTTCTTATCATGCCTCTCCCTCTCTCTTATTCGCGCCTGATTATTTATCCTAACATATTGCCCCATCATTATTAGCGTTTCCCTCAGCTTATTACCCTCTTACACAGGGTTGCATGATGTCATCCAGGGTACGGAGATCTGTTTTTGCCCCGGCTATGAGCGTGATATTGATCTCTTCTGACCCGCGCACATGGTACATATCTACCTGAGCGATCCGCTGCTGCGCTTTGCTGATATCAAAAAAGTTAGGGGTATCCGCCTCAGGATAAATCACCTCAACGCCATAGCCCTCTGCCGACAAGGCATCCCGCATACAGTGGTAGCGCCCCACCAGCCCCGGGTGAGAAGAGACCGAATAGACCTGATACACCGTCGCATCACCAAAGGGATGGATAACACTGCACGCCGTCAGGATACCCGCTAACGCTATCAGTCCAATGATTTTCATAATAGTTCCCACTTTTCAGAGGCTCCCGGGAAGGAAGCCCGCCATCAGTGGCGGTGAATTTACCCCTGCAAAAACCATAAATCAACTTTTTGTTGATAATTAAACATTATGACTATAATTTAAGACTGCCAGCCCATTCTCCCCTACAGAGGCGAAGGTTCGGGTGGCAAATGGTAAACTCGTGGCCCTGACAATGACCCAGACGAAGGAAAAATGATGAAGTCAGAATATGCAGAACAGATTGAGCTAATTTCCGGGCCACTGGAAGCCGCCATGGAGGCGCTGGCGGGTACGCTCTCCGCCAATCAGGAAGCCGTTTTACACAATCTCACCACGCCCGAATGCTCGATTGTCAAAATCATTAACGGGCATGTCAGCGGCAGACGTAAAGGCGACCACCTGTTATCTGGCCCCGAGAAAGATAAGGGATTTGCCCTGTTGCTCGGTAAAAACGAGGGACGTAAGTCCTTGACGGTTAAAGATTATAAAACCGTGACCGCCTCGGAGAAGATCCTCAACAGCGCCTCCACCATCTACTACAGCGATGACGGCCATCCGCTGATGGCTTTCTGCATTAATGTCGACACCTCGCCGTATGAACACATTCGCAAAAGTCTCGACATCATCATGGCCACCGCGCCTGCCGAAACGGATGCAGCCGATCTCAACCTGGGTGGCCTTGTTGAGCAATCAATTCAGGAAATTATTGAAAAACATACCGTTACCGGAAAGAAAATTCAGAAAACGCAACGCCTTAAAATCGTTGCGGAGATGCGCGATAAAGGCATTTTTAAAATGAGGGGGGGCGTGCAACATGCGGCCCAGGCGCTGGGTGTGACACGTTATACGGTTTATAACGATCTTGAGGTGATGAATGAAAAATAGTTATCCGCAACGCATTCCTTTTTACCAGGTGGATGCTTTCTCTCAGGGGCCGTTTACGGGTAATCCCGCAGCGGTTTGTCTGCTGGAAGCGTGGCCGGAGGATGCGCTGTTACAGCGTATAGCCAGCGAGAATAATCTCTCCGAAACGGCGTTTGTTGTTAAGCAGGGCCACGATTACGCCCTTCGCTGGTTTACCCCTGCCGTTGAAGTCGACCTTTGCGGTCATGCGACGCTTGCCGCAGCCAGTGTGCTTCTGCGCCATGAAGAGTCGGGCAAGACGGTTCGTTTTTCCACCCGCAGCGGTGAGCTGACCGTTACCTCGGATAATGGAAAATTCACGATGGATTTTCCCCTCGTCACCCCCCGCAGGATTGCGGCCCCGGACGGGCTTTTGTCAGCACTTGGCATCGTTGCCGGGGCGACTGAAATCTGGCAGGCCTCCGATCTGATCGTGGTCATGGATGACGAAGCGCAACTCGACGGCTTAACGCCAGATTTCACCGCCCTGGCGAAATTCAACACCCGCGGCGTGGTCGTGACGGCGCCTTCTCGTCAGTTTGATTTTCGCTCCCGCTGGTTTGGGCCCCAGGTGGGCGTCAATGAAGATCCCGTTACCGGCTCGGCGCATACCTTTCTGGCCCCGCTGTGGAGCGATAAGCTGGCGAAAAAAACGCTCCATGCACAACAGGGCGGCAGCCGTAAAGGAGAGTTGATCTGCCATATTAACGATACGGGCCGCGTGACGCTGACGGGCGAGGCCTGTCTGGTCCTTGAGGGGATATTTATTATTTAAACAGAGCTATTTAAAAGTATTCATTTAATTCACCGAGAATAGAATAAGCGGATTAAATTCTGCCCGGCATCCTGTTACCTGAACCAAACACTATTGGTGACTTATAACCAAGGATAATCCAATGACTTTAACCAGGTGCGTTACTGCGCTTATTGCTGCCGTATCCATTGAAATCGTCGCGACAACATTATTATCGCTTTCTGACAGTTTTAAAATTATCTCCGCTGGCGTACTGGCCATTATCTGTTATGGCGTTAGCTACTATTTTTTATCTCTCGCCCTGAGGCGGATTCATATAGGTGTGGCCTATGCTATCTGGTCTGCGGTCGGGATCATTAGTATTACCTTTATACAAACCCGTTACTTTGATTTCACCCTGACACAGGATTCGTGGATAGGTGTGTGCATGGTTATTATTGGCACATTAATTCTCAATCTTGCTATCAAACAAAAAAGATAACAGTGTGGTTTTAAATGGTTAATATATTATTTGGCTTTTTCTGGCTTTTTATTTCCGTCTCAATAGAAGTGATTGCCACCTTAATGCTGCCGCAAACCAATACATTCAAAAATACGCTGATAACGGTTCTCTGCCTGATCTGTTACGCGACAGCCTTTTTTGCCCTGTCGATGCTGATGGGCTGGATTTCACCGGTTGTCGCCTATGCGGCCTGGTCAGGAACCGGCATTGTGATGATTTCACTCCTGAGCAGCATCTTTTATCAACTGCGCAGCAGCGCCCTGGAAAAGGTGGGGATCGGCTGCATCGTCGCCGGACTCATCGTGATTGCGTTTTAAAGGATCGACAGTATGAATAGCAAACCCCTTCCATCGCGTGTGGAACGGCTGCGCGACGCCTTTTTACAGGCGAAGCCCTTTATTTCTGCCCATCGGGCTGTCAGCGTCACCCGGGTTTATCAGGCCAATCCGGGAATGGATAATATTCTGCTCAGGGCGTTAGCGTTTCGTCATGCCTGCGAGAACGCGCCTTTATATGTCGCCGAAAACGAGCTTATCGTCAGCCACCCTGCGGGCGGCGCGCGCGGGGGTGAAGTTTCGCCGGAAATAAGCTGGCGCTGGGTGGCCGACGAGCTGGATAACCTCCCTTTCCGGGCCCAGGATCCTTACCAGATTGACGACGAGACGAAACGTCTCCTGCGGGAAGAGGTATTTCCTTACTGGCAAGGCCGCTCTCTGGATGAGATGGCGGAGACGCAGCTAAAAACCGTCGGGCTGTGGGAGTGGTGTCATGACGATGCGATATGCGACGTCACGATTAAAACCCAAAACGGCGGCGGTGACGCTTGCCCGGGCTACGACAATATTCTGCTGACCAAAGGGATAAAGGGAATACGGGATGAGGCAGCCGCGCACCTGGCCGCCCTCGATCCCGCTACCTCCGACGGCATCGAGGCGTTTAATTTTTATACCGCCGTGCAGCACGCCTGTGACGGCGTGATGGCTTACACCCGGCGCTATGCGCGTTATCTGCGCCAGCTGGCCGGGGCCGAGACCCGCCCCCTTCGCCGGGAAGAACTGCTGCAGATTGCCACGATTTGCGAGCGTGTCCCTGAACATCCTCCGCAGCATTTTTACGATGCCCTGCAGGCTATCTGGTTCGTGCATTCGCTGTTTATGCTGGAAGAGAATCAGACCGGTATCTCCCTTGGCCGCGTCGATCAATATCTCTGGCCGTTGCTGGAGCGCGATCTCAGGGACGGGACCTTAACGCATGCCCAGGCTGAAGAGCTGCTTTGCTGCTGGCTGATTAAGATGGCGGAAACCCTGTGGATTTGCAGCGAATCGACGGCAATGTACTTCGCCGGGTATCAGCCCTTTATCAACCTCGTGGTCGGCGGACAGAAGCGTGAAGGCGGCGATGCCACCAATCCGCTCACGCTGCTCATTATGGACTGCTCCGCGCGATTAAAAATTTATCAACCGGGCCTGGCCGTGCGAATTCACAATCAGTCGCCGCAGTCCTTTATGCGCAAGGTGGTGGATGTGGTGCGCGGCGGAATGGGGTTTCCGGCGTGCCATTTCGATGATGCGCATATTCGCATGATGCTGCATAAAGGGTTCAGCTATGAAGATGCCCGGGACTACTGTCTGATGGGCTGCGTCGAGCCACAGAAAGCGGGGAAAATGTACCAGTGGACCTCGGTGGGTTATACCACCTTCACCGCAGCGATCGAGATGGCGCTGCATAACGGCCGCTCGCGCGCCGGGAAGCAGACAGGCCCCCGCACCGGCGAGGTGTCGCAGTTCCACTGCTATGAAGATGTCAAACGTGCGGTTATGGCCCAGTTATCCGCTATGGTCAGAAAGGCCGCGCAGGTCACGCTCATCGTACAAAAACTGCATGCGGATCATGCCAGAAAACCGCTGATGTCGAGCCTCATCGAGGGTTGTATGGCCACCGCGAAGGATGTCACCCAGGGCGGCGCGTTTCTGAATGCGGGGCCGGGTCTTATCTGGACGGGGCTTGCCGACTTCGTGAACTCTCTGATGGTCATCAGGAGGCTGGTATTTGAAACCTCCCGCTTCACGCTGCAACAGATTGTTGACGCGCTCGACCATAATTTTGTCGGTTATGAGGCGCTCCTTACTGCATGCCTGCGGGTGCCGAAATACGGTAACGACATTGCCGACGTGGATGAGATGGCCCGTGAAAGCGTTCACTTTCTGGAAAAGGAGCATCATCAGTATCGGATGCTGTATGCACCTTTTGCATTCGGCACGCTCTCCATCTCGAACAATACGCCGTTCGGGCTAATAACCGGCGCCCTTCCATTCGGTCGCCTTGCGGGCAAGCCGCTGGCGGATGGAATAAGCCCTGCCCAGCAGACGGATTATCTGGGCCCCACCGCGATCATCAACTCGGTCAGCCGAATCAATGTTGAAGAGATGGATATCGGCATGGTCCATAACATCAAGCTTATGTACGGCATGCTGGAAACGCCGGAAGGGCAAAACAGCCTTATCCATCTGCTGCGGACAGCCAGTATCCTGGGAAACGCGCAGTTGCAGTTCAGCTACCTGGATGATGAAACGCTGCTGAAGGCGCAGCAAAACCCGGCGGAGTACCGCAACCTGATGATCCGTGTCGCAGGATACAGCGCCTTTTTCGTTGAATTAAGTAAAGAGGTGCAGGATGAGATCATCAGCCGAACCACTCAACGTCGCTTCTGAGCCGGCATCCGGCTGGATAACACATATTCAGCGGTTTTCGCTGCATGACGGACCGGGTATTCGCAGCGTTGTGTTTCTTAAAGGCTGCCAGATGCGCTGCCGCTGGTGCGCCAACCCGGAAGGGCTCAACCCTGGCTGCGAGATCTTCTGGCATGCTGAGCGCTGCCTTCACTGTGGAAAATGTGCCCTGCACTGCCCGGCCGGCGTACATCGTTGGGTGGACGGTGTGCACACGCTTGATCGCTCGCGTCAGTGTCAGGGTTGCAGGCGATGCGAAGAGTGCTGCCCGGCTGGTGCACTTAATGTGACAGGGGAAAAACTGACCTCAGAGGCCGTTTTTAACCGCGTCATGGCGGATGAAACCTGGTTTCGTCAATCCGGGGGCGGCATCACCCTCAGCGGGGGTGAAGTGTGCACTCAGCCCGAGTTTGCCAGACAACTCATGCAAAAAATTAGCGCAGAGGATATTCACACGGCAATTGAAACCGCCGGGTACGCCCCTTGGCGCGCCGTAAAACAGATCGCATCGGTTTGCAATCTGATTCTCTTTGACCTGAAAAGCGCCGATGACGAGCAGCATAAACGCTATACCGGGGTGAGTAATACGATCATCCTGCGTAACCTTGAAAGATTATTGCAGGGAGATCGACAGATCGTTATCCGTATCCCCGTTATTCCAGACTTTAACGATAGCCCCGAACAGGCTGAAAAATTGTTCATGCTGATACATTCCCTGACCTGGCACCGTCCTGCGTTCAAATTTATCGAATTACTTCCCTACCATCGTTTTGGCACCGGGAAATATGCCTTACTTAATAAGGCCTACGAATGGAACGACTCTGCTGCACAAGTAGAAAACTTCTTACAACATACCCACAAATATAACCTACCGGTAAGGGTTTCAGGGGTAATGGTGGGCTAACGAAAAGAGGTAATCATGTTAAATAAACCAGAAAAGAGTTCTGAAAAAAATAGTTTGGTTCTCGAACGCCGCGTCGTTATCGGTACGCTCTTTTTCATGTTCGTGATTTATGCTGCACTGCTTCTGACGCAATTTAACTAGCGTGCGGCATCATTGTGCCTGTGACAGGCTTGAGTAAATAAGGAGTTGTAATGAAGAAAGTTGTGGCTGTCATTAGCCTGGTGCTATTGAGCCTCACCGTCGCCGGCTGTTCAAGCGATTATGTTTTACAGAAGAAAAATGGTGAGATGATTATTACTCACGGCAAACCCGAAGTTGATGATGATAATGGCCTCATTACTTATGAAGATATCGCGGGAAATGAACATGCGATCAACCGGGATCAGATTATCCAGATGATAGAGAAATAAGGTAGCACAGCGGGCAGAGGATCGCCGGAAACTCTGCCCTGCTTGCATGCTCGTTCAGGAGAGAGGCTAAAGACGATGAAGAAGATCTTATTTCCCCTCCTCCTGTCATGCGCGTTGTTTATTCATGGCGATTCAGGCGCCCTCTGGCAATATCGCCCGGGCAGCCAAAAGCCGATCCTCCCGGAAGCGAATAAGGTCGTCGTCGATCCGGCAAAAATCAACGCCACACGCAGGCGCTCACCCAAAAAACATCTCAGACGCTTCATTTCCGGTATTACCCGTAAACGACAGCAGAAATAATCTCATCCGCCCTCATGCTTGCAGCCAAAAAAGGGGGCGCGTGTTTAATAGCCTTACAAAGTGAAGATAAAATCAAAAATATATCCAGAAGAAGAATAATCTGAATTATCCCTTCCAGAAAGGTGCGTTCCGTCACAGTGGCTACGCTTTAAATTCATTGATAAAGGAGGTCGGGATGACATCAGGAAACACCACTTCAAAAAACTACCCACAACCCCCGTTTGTGGAACAGCCGCAGCAAATGCCCGGACTGGCGTCAGAGATGAAGCCAATCCCCGATCATGGCGAGACGAGTTATACCGGCTCGGGCAGACTTTCTGGTAAAAAAGCGCTGATTACCGGCGGCGATTCCGGGATTGGTCGCGCGGTGGCGATTGCCTACGCCCGTGAAGGGGCAGACGTGGCCATAGGCTATCTGCCGGAAGAGGAGTCCGATGCGGCAGCCGTTATTGCCCTGATTCAGGCGGAAGGACGCAAAGCCGTCGCGATCCCGGGTGATATTCGGGTGGAGTCGTTCTGTGAGACACTGGTTGAGCGCGCCGTGACGGAGCTCGGCGGGCTCGATATTCTAGTCAACAATGCGGGTAGACAGCAGTTCTGCGAATCCATTGAAGATCTGACCACCGCCGCTTTCGACGCGACCTTCAAAACCAACGTTTATGCCCCCTTCTGGATCACCCGCGCCGCCCTGCGTCACCTGACGGAAGGCGCGGTGATTATCAATACCTCTTCGGTTCAGGCCTTTAAGCCCAGCGAAATCCTGCTCGATTACGCCCAGACTAAAGCCTGTAACGTGGCGTTTACCAAATCACTGGCAAAACAGCTTGGGCCGAAAGGGATCCGCGTGAATGCCGTGGCGCCGGGCCCTTACTGGACGCCGTTGCAGTCAAGCGGTGGTCAGCCGCAGGAGAAGGTGCAGCAGTTCGGGGCAGATACGCCGCTGGGCAGACCGGGTCAGCCCGTGGAGATTGCACCGCTGTATGTTCTGCTGGCATCTGAAGAGTGTTCCTATGCTTCCGGTCAGATCTGGTGCTCTGACGGCGGTACCGGCGTAGCCTAATTCTGTTGCCTTTATTTTGACGCGCCTGACGACGACAAGACTTATTATAAAATCCGTTATCCGAAGCGGTAACGGATTTTTAAAGCTGAAAAGCCGTCCGGCGCAAAATTATCAACTATTCTTAGATCGTTGATTTTTGTTTTTTATTTCGGTCAGTTTTACAGCCTTCCTCGTTATAAATGACATCATCCGGTCCCTGAAGGGCTTAAACGTTCACGTTGATAATGTTTCCTGTTTTTCAATCAGTTCCTGGTTCCGAACGCAAAGATTAATTAAAGGACAACAGCTATGACTCACATTCATGAACACGCCACGGTTAACACAACCTATCCCGATTCGCGGCTGCCCCTGCCCACGACGAACAGCAGTGCCGTATCATGGGGCGCCATCTTTGCCGGCGCAGCGGCAGCGGCATCCCTGTCGTTAATTTTGCTAATGCTGGGCACCGGGCTGGGCCTGACAACGATTTCACCCTGGGAAAACCGCGGGCTCGACGCCGGCACGGTGGGCATTGCTGCCATCGCCTGGCTGACGTTCACGCAAATCGTGGCGTCTGGCATGGGCGGCTATTTAGCCGGGCGACTGCGTACCAAATGGGTCGATACCCGTACCGATGAAGTCTACTTCCGCGATACTGCCCACGGGTTTTTAACCTGGGCTGTCGCTGCACTGGTTTCTGCGGCGCTGTTTACAAGCACCGTGGGCGCCCTTATTGGTGGCGGCGCTAAAGTCGTGGGTACCGTTGCCGGCGGGGCTGCGACGGCCACAGCAGCTGGCGCGGCGGGTATGGCGAACAGTTCGTCTGAGGCGCCGGGTTCATCCATGGACTATTTTGTGAATTCGATGTTCAGGGCCAGTAACCCTGCCACACCGGCAAACGGTGCTACCGATCCCGCTGATCCAACCGCTGCACCTGCTCCCGCCACGCCAGCCGCACCTGCTGAGCCATTAACGCCTGCGCAGGTAAGTGAAGTGACCGGTATTTTTGCCAACAGCATTTCCACCGGTACCTTACCGCCGGAAGATCGTCAGTATGTCGCCCAGCTGATTGCACAAAAGACCGGTATCAGTCAGCAAGAAGCTGAGCAGCGTGTACAAACCACCTATGACAAAGCCCAGGCTAAATTGAAAGAAACGAAGGAGAAAGCGCAGCAAGCTGCTGATGCCGCACGTAAAACCACAAGCTATCTGATGCTCTGGACATTTATTGCGCTGCTGGCCGGTGCTTTCGTTGCCAGCCTGTGTGCGACCTTCGGTGGTCGTCAACGTGATTTATAATTCTTAATTAAGCAGGAGGTTTAAAATGCGCTCACTATTACTCTTCTTTTTAGGCGTACCTATTCCAATCATTATCCTGATTGCACTGTTCTTCCATTAATCGCTTTTTAAAACATAAATGCCCTGACGGGCATTTATGTTTTTTTCTTTTTTCACCACACCTTCATCCGGCCACGCGATTTATCCGTTGCGGATCCTGCCATCGATTCCCGGCTGCGGTTTACCAAACAGATAACCCTGGGCAAGATCGCAACCCAGCGCCTGGAGACTTTCCAGCTGTTCCTGCGTTTCGACCCCTTCGGCAACCGCCTTCATATTAAGGGACTTCGCCATCCCGGTAATCAGTTTGATGATGGTCAGGGCATCGTCCTGGTCAGAGAGCGAATGGACAAAGGATTTATCGATTTTAATTTTATCGAAGGCGAGCTTGCTCAGCCGCGAAAGGGAAGAATACCCCGTACCAAAATCATCAATGGAGATTTGCACGCCACGGGCTCTGAGCGTGTTGAGGGTATTGAGCGGAGTATCGTTATCGGTAAAGAGAGAGGATTCCGTCACCTCCAACTCCAGACGATCGGCCGCAAGCCCTGTCTCTTCAAGAATGGAGAGCACGATGCCGGCAAAGGCTTTGCTGCTGAGCTGGATAGGCGAAACATTCACCGAGATTTTTGCCGGAACCGCCCAGGTCGCCGCTTCCCGGCAGGCGAGTTCAAGCACCGACCTTCCCAGCTCATTAATCATGCCTGTCTTTTCCGCAACGGGAATAAAGCTATCTGGCGACAAAAGCCCCTTTAATGGATGCACCCAGCGAACAAGGGCTTCATAGCTGTAAATTTCCCGGCTGAACGAATCGACAATGGGCTGATAATAAACCACGAATTCTTTATTCGCTAAGGCCATCGCCAGATCGTGCTCAAGGGTTCTGCTCTCCTGCAGCTTTTGTAACATGATCGGCCGGAAGACTTTTATCTGTCCGGGGCCCTCTTTTTTGGCTTCATACAGGGCCAGATCGGCAAATTTATAGAGAAAGTCGGAGCGGCGCTCCGTGTCCGAGATAACAATGCCGACACAGGTGGCGATATTAATGATGGTGTTATAAATGGTGTACGGCTGGTTGATAGAAGCACATATTTTTTGCGCGCGCGAAACGGCGCTACTCTCTGTCAAACCGCTCGAGAGAAAGGCAAACTCATCCCCGCCTAAGCGATAAAGGGTATCGGTCGTCAGGCTCATGGCAATCAGGCGTTCGGAGATCTGGCGCAGCAGCATATCGCCAACATCATGACCGTAGGTATCATTGATCTCCTTGAAGCGGTCCAGATCAAACAGCATGACGGTCACAGATTCATTATTTTTTTCCGCCACCTGAATGATTTTCTTTATATTTTCCCAGAAAAACTGGCGGTTATTCATGCCTGTCAACGAGTCATGGTAAACGTCATATTCCAGCTGTGTATTCTGGATTTGCAGTTTCTCCTTAGATTTTTGCAGTTCTTCAGCAAGGCTTTTGACCTGAAGATGCGCCGTCAGAATATTTCTGTTCTGGAAGAATATCAGCACGCCAAGAATGGCACTCAAAATGATTAACAGTAGAGAAGCCGCTGAATAAATATAATATAACGTTTGTATTTTGAGATTAGCTTTATTGATCGAGTTAATATCATTGTCTAACGCACTGGATGACAGGCGGCTTAAGGGGGCATCAAGCAGGTGCATTTTAATCAGGTAGGTCTGGAGCGCTGGACGGTCCATTTTCTCAAGGTTAGCGTCCAGATCTTTGAGAATATTTTCTATATTTACCGCCAGTTCATGGTGCGCTTTATTGCTGGCAATATAGCGCCCCAAATCACCCTCTTTCATTAAACCGCTCTGGCTGAGCATAATGTCAAGACGCAGGCGCACGTCGTCAATCGTCAAAGCGTCAATACCGTTGGCGTAAAGACCGAGCGTTGATTCGAATCGATAAAATTCTGATACCAGCTGAGCTGCGGACCATGAGTCCGTATAGTGCGTCAGTTTTTGTAACTCTTGTTGCCTCTCGTGCACAAGGAAAGAGATATATCCCGTAGAGATAAAAAGGAAAAAAATGATGCCCGCCAGTATCCTGTTCATGTTGCGCTTCTGAACTCCTACTCAATATTCATTTTGCTGACCTGCCATGCCGATCGTGAATAATAAATTTGATTATTCAGTTCGTGCAGACTGTCATAGGGATACACAATGAATAACGGGCCTTTGTCACGGATACGCATGTATTCACCGTTGACTTTCAAGGCAAGGATAACGTTGTATTTTTTAAAATCACTGAGCGGGATAACGGTGGTGTAGTCATTGAGCGCAATGACCTTAGCAACGGTGCCTTTTGCCCCAACGTAATCCATAAGCTTTTGCAGCGGCACGCCCGTAAAGGTTGTGCGCCCATTATACCAAGGTGAAGTAGTCTGGAAACTGACCATCCCGAGTTTCTCAAGGCTGGCGACATCGAAAACGGCTTTCCCGTCTTCGTTTGTATTTTGTATATTACCGGACAGGGTTAAAAGGGCTTTACCGGCGGGTTTGGGCAGTTCACCTGCCCAGGCATGGGTGGCAACCACAACGCTTAAGAACATGACAATAAACCGCATACTAACCTCACCTATCTGCCGGATATGAAAGAATTATAATTTAGTTAACGTGCTATTAATATATGCTCCTTGCCTATTATTGCAGCAACAAAACCGTTTATACAATAAATCATTAAAATCAATAAGTTAAATTTTCCTTCTTATAAAAATGATTAACTAAAGTCTGTACATTTATTTCATTTAGAGCAAATTTTATTGAATCTGTACAAAAAATAATCTACCCACTTATATAATGCAATTAAACACACAAGAATATAAAGGTTTTATTTTTTATCCCTGCTCAGTAGAAGCGAGATGACAGCGGGAGAATGATGACCTCCTTCCCGTTCAGAAACCGTTTTTTTCCGGCTGCTGCCGCTTCTTGTTATCAGCGGCGATAACCAGTGCTATTCCGGCCAGCACCGCCAGCGTGCAAAGCAACATCCGCAGATCCGGTACCTCACCAAGAAATAACACGCCGCCTGCCGCCGCGATACACGGAACGCTCAGCTGCAGGGTGCTGGCGGTTGCTGAAGAGAGCGTGGTGACCAGGGCATACCAGAGCACGTAGGCAACGCCAGATGCCAGCCCGCCGGAAAGCAGGGCCAGGATAATGCCGCTGGCGTCAATATGGACTGGCGTCTGTCGTACCAGGCTCAGGAGGAGAATAACCGGCAGGCTGAGGATGAAATTACCGCTCGTTGTTCCCGCCGCAGCCTGGATATTTTTGCCGCGCAGCGAATAGGCGCCCCACGCGAAGCCAGAGGCTACCATCGTAATGGCCGCCGCAAGCGGAGGCGCGGTCGCCCCAGGAAGCAGTAATGTAATAATGCCCCCTACGGCAATGAGTATCCCGCAGGCCTTATAGCCGCTCAGTCTCTCGCCTTTTACCACGCTCCAGCCGATCATACAGACCTGGACTGCGCCAAACAGCAGGAATGCGCCTGTCGCCGTATTGAGCTGAACATACGCCAGCGAGAAAAACAGGACATAGGCGCACAACAGCAGGGCGTCGATAATTTTCCAGCGTATCTCTTGCAGCCTTCCCCGCGCCAGATGCCAGACAAACAGCACTGCCGCTCCCCCCAGTAATCTCAGCATGCTGAAGGTTTCAGGATCGGCATGGCCGTTCTTCAGGGCTACGCGGCAAAGAATGGAGTTCGCTGCAAATGCAGTTAAGACAAAGAGAACCAGCAACAGCTTTTTCATACCCTTCCTGAGAGAGACCGTTCCGGACCGACGGTGGGATCGTGAGTTTGTCTATTTACTTTACTGTAAAACCGCACTTTTGCGGACGCGCATCTCCACCGCCCAACGCAGGGATCAAAAAAATTCGCTGACTTGGTTGCATAATAAAACCAAATGGCGCACAGTTTATTTAGTTTCATATTAAAACCACTATCTCCCATTACGAGGTACGACAATGACTACGCAACGTTCAACAGCTTTAATTACAGGCGCATCTTCCGGCATTGGCGCGGTCTACGCCGACCGTCTCGCCGCTCGCGGTTACGATCTGGTGCTGGTGGCCCGCCGGGAGGCGCGTCTGCTGGCGCTGGCGGAACAGCTCAGGCAGCGCTATGGGGTAAAGGTCACCCCCCTGACGGCGGATCTTACCGATGAAAGCGGGATCCGCGCCGTGGAAGAGATGTTGCGCAACAACGCCGCTATCGACACCCTGATCAACAATGCCGGTACTGCGCAGATGGCGCCGTTCCTCGCGGGAGACGTGGCGCAGCATCAGGCGATCAATATGCTCAACACCACGGCGCTGATGCGTCTCACTTATGCCCTGCTGCCACGTCTGGCGCAAAACGACCGCGGTACCCTGATTAATATCGCCTCGGTACTGTCGATCCATGCCCGGGCGGGCAGCGCGCTCTACAGCGCCACCAAAGCCTGGGTGCTGAATTTTACGCGCGGATTACAGGAGGAGTTTGCCGACAGCCAGGTGCGTATCCAGGCGGTATTGCCCGCAGCCACGGCCACGGAGATTTGGGAGCTGTCCGGCATCAGCGCCGACGATCTGCCCGCCGGGTCGGTGATGACCACCGACAATATGGTGGATGCGGCGCTGGCGGGGCTCGACCAGGGTGAGCTGATCACTATCCCGCCGATGCACGATGAAGCCCTGTGGACGCGCTACGAAGAGGCGCGCCTGGCGCTGTTTGCCAGCGCCCGCACCGGCGAACCCGCCCCCCGCTACCTGACGCGCTGAGGATTGCGCGGATCGCCCCTCTGGCTCAGAGGGGCGTTTTAGCAGGCGACGGTCAGCGCGTTAAATCCCGAAATTTGCGGTATATTTTCTCTTTACCTTCTCTCATGTTGATAAAGGGATAAGACAATGCCGGTCGACTGTATTATTACTGCCGCAGGACTCTCCTCCCGCATGGGGACGTGGAAAATGATGTTACCCTGGCGCGAGGGAACCCTTCTGGATGCCAGTATCAACAACGCCCTGCAGTTTTGCTCGCGCATTATTCTCGTCACCGGTTTTCGCGCCCAGGAGCTACAGGCGCGATATCAGCACCGGGAAAATGTCACCCTGGTTCATAATCCCGATTATGAAAACGGACTGGTCAGTTCGGTGATAACCGGTGCCCGGGCGGTGAGCACGGATTACTGTTTTATTACCCCCGGCGATCTGCCCTGCCTGGACGGGGAGATTTACCGCCAACTTTGGGCATTACGCACCGGGGGGGCGATCCTGCCGCACTATCACGGTACGCCCGGCCACCCTGTTTTGATTGATCGCGCCAGCCTGCAACAGGCGATCTCCCGTCCGGCTATCCGCAGCATGCGCCAGGCCCTGATGGAGGGTAAACACCAGTGCGTGGCCCTCGATCGCCCGGAAATTATTGTTGATATCGATACCCCTGACGATTTCAGAAGCGTGCAACAGGGGAGTTAACGCTCCCCGCGTCACGTTACTATTATGCTGTCGCGGCTTTTTTTACTCTCTGGCATAGTAAAAAAAGGCCACTAACCCAACAGGATAAGAACCATGCTTGAACTCCGCCCGAACTGCGAATGGTGCGATCGTGACCTGCCTCCTGATGATCTGGACGCGCGGATCTGCTCCTTTGAGTGCACCTTCTGCGCGACCTGCGCCGACACCCACCTTAACCATCGCTGCCCTAACTGCCAGGGGGAGCTGGTGCGTCGCCCGGTGCGTCCGGCAAATAAGCTGATGAACGCGCCTGCCTCCACCGTGCGGGTTCATGCGCAAAAAAGCGCCTGACCCGCCTTCTGATGACGAGAGAAATCATGATCCAGCTGCAGACTATTCCTGCTCCGCGTACTTTCACCGATGTGGCTCCGGTATTGCTTACCGATGCCACCCTGCTTGAGCGCAAAAACAGGGTGCTGGCCCGCATCAACGAGGCGGGCTATGATGCCCTGGTGATCTATGCCGACAAAGAACACGGCAGCAACTTTGAGTATCTGACCGGGTTTGTGCCGCGCTTTGAGGAGGGTCTGCTGATTCTGGAAAAGAGCGGCGCGGCGACGGCGATCCTCGGCAATGAAAATCTCAAGATGGCCCGCCATTCCCGCATTCCGGTTACCCTCAGACACTGCCCGTTTTTCTCGCTGCCCAATCAGCCGATGGATAATGAAACCTCGCTGGAGTCGCTGTTTCGCGAAGCGGGTCTGCATGCGCATGACCGAATCGGGGTGGTGGGCTGGAAGATGTTTACCGCAGCCGGGGCGGATAACAGGCAGCTTTTCGATCTCCCTTATTTTATCGTCGAGGCGCTGAAAAACAGCACCGATGCGTCGCTTGAGAACGCCACACACCTGTTTATCGGCGGCGAAAACGGCGCCCGCATCACCAACAACGAGAATGAAATCGCGCATTATGAATATGGCGCGAACCTGGCCTCGACCTGCATCCTGAACGCCATGAACGCAGTGGAGCCGGGGATCCGCGAAACCGAGCTGGGGGCGCGGCTGGCGGCAGAGGGGCAGTATCAGACGGTGGTGACCATTGCCGCCGCCGGGCAGCGCTTTGAGAAGGCAAACTTCTACCCCACCTATAAAAAGCTGGTGCGCGGGCAGCCGCTGTCGCTGACCACCGGGTTTAAGGGTGGGCTGTCCAGCCGGACCGGGTTTGTGATTGCTGACGAGAGCGAGCTGCCGGACGGCCAGAAAGATTATCTGGATCGGGTGGCGAAACCCTATTTTGCCGCCATCGCCAGCTGGCTTGAGCAGATTAAAATCGGCATGCCGGGCGGCGAGCTGTATGCCCATATCGAACAGGTGCTTAATAAAGCGCAGTATGGCTGGCATCTTAATCCCGGGCACCTTAGCGCCGACGAGGAGTGGATGTCCTCCCCCATCTACCCGGGCTCTGCCGAGACGCTAAAAAGCGGCATGATCCTGCAACTCGATATCATCCCCTCTGTTCCCGGCTATACCGGCGTGAGCGCTGAGGAGAGCGTCGCTCTGGCGGACCAGGCCTTGCAGGAGAAAATTCAGGCGGCGTACCCGGAACTGTGGGCGCGGATTGCCAGCCGCCGGGCATACATTCGCGAGGTGTTAAACATTAATCTGGCGGATGAGGTGATCCCGCTGTCGAATACCGTGGGTTATCTGCGTCCGTTCCTGCTGGCAAAGGAGATGGCGTTTACCTGTTGAAGTTTGTTTCTGCCACTTTACAGGCCCGGCAGCGCTACGCTTGCCGGGCCTTTCAGGGCATAAACCTTACTGCAATGCTGCAAGAATGCGGTACGCAGCCTTGACCCGCTCGCTGTTGGGGTAACTTTTATTCGCCAGCATCACAATGCCGAGGTTCTTCTCCGGGATAAAGGCGATGTAGCTGCCAAATCCGCCGGTCGAGCCGGTTTTATGTACCCATGAGGCTTGCACCGGCGGCTGTGGAGGCGCGATAGCCGTGGTATCGTGGGCAGCCAGGGCATATTTATTATCCGCCTCCTGCTCCAGCGTCCGGGAGGAGACCGGCCAGTTGAGCATCTCCCAGCCCAGCCCCTGATACATCTCGCCTACCTGCCAGTAGCGTGACTGGGCAATCTCCACCCCTTTCTTCAATGAGGCGTCTTTAATGCTGTCCGGTTGCAGGTTGGCCTGTAGCCAGCCTGCCATATCCACGATGGAGGTTTTTACCCCGTAGGCTTCAGCATCAAGCATCCCAGGCGAGACGTGCACCGCCTTACCGTCCCGGTAGCCCCAGGCATAGTTCGCCTGTTCGCTTGCCGGTACGGTTACCCAGGTGTGGCTCAGCTTCAACGGTTCCAGCACCCGGCGGGTGAGCGCCTGCTCGAAACTCATCTTTGAGGGCTTGACCGCAAGGGCGCCGAACAGGCCGATGCTGGCGTTGGCGTAGAGGCGTTTAGAACCCGGCGTCCATGCTGGCTGCCAGGTCTGATAGTACGTTTGCAGCGCTGCGGCATCGGTCACGTTCTCCGGCACCTGGAGCGGGAGTCCCCCTGCGGTGTAGGTCGCCAGATGGAGGAGGCTGATGCCCTGCCACTGCTTGCCTGACAGCGCGGGCCAGTAGTTGCTGGCCGGATCGTTGAGGGCAATCTCCCCGCGCGCCACCGCATCGCCGCCGAGCACCCCGGTAAAGGTTTTGCTCACCGAGCCCAGCTCAAACAAGGTTTGCCGGGTGACGGGCTTTTTCCCGGCGACATCCGCCAGCCCTTGAGTGAAGAAATAGGTCTGGCCCTTATAGATGACCGCAACGGCCATGCCTGGGATCGACTGGTCGTGCATCAACGCGGTCATGGTGGGGTTCACCGCCTCCGCGACCAGCGCCTCCTCCGGGGTGGCGGCGAGAGCGGAACCAGACAGGCAAACGAGGAGCATACAGAGCAGGGATTTTTTCATCGTTATGATCTTTAGCGAAAAGTGAGAGCGCTATTTTGCAGGCCTGACGGGAAGATGTAAAACGGGCACGCGTGAACCGACGCCCGTTCGCAGAAGGCTAGTTATACTCCAGCGCAAAGGTGGCAGTGGTGTTTGCCCACCCCGCCGTCACGGTCGGGTCAGTCTGTACCAGCTGGGCAACAAAGTGGAAAGGCTGGGCGCTGGCGGCATTTGTCGCGGTCACCTGTCCCAGACCCGGCAGGTTTCCGGCCTCGTTGATGTGCAGGGCAGTGCCCGCGACCGGCGCACTGGCGCCATTATTGCCGTAGCTCAGCCTGACCCCCACGCCGCTGGCGCTCGACGGCGACGGGGTAATGGCCAGCGTATCGGTGATGCCGGTGGCGGCTGGCGTGCCAAAAAAGCCAATTTTGATCTGCGCTGGCTGCGAACAATAGACCGGAATGGTCAATCTCTTCGCCGTCCCCGCCGTCTGCCCCACCCCTTTAAAATCGGCGCGGTTAACCTTGCCTAAATCGACAAAAATGGTCGGGGTGGTGACATTACAACTGCCCACCGCGCCGATATCCACGTTCATCGCCGTCAGGTCGGCGCTGATGGGCGTGCCGGTTGTGCCTGAGCCGGGAATATCGACATAGAGTTTACCGACCGCCCCCAACGGCGAAGCGTTGGCGTGGTTGCCGCTGACGAGGCTGACGTCACCGGTTTTAAAGAAGGTGATAAACGCCTTCACCACGATATGTTCCTGGTGCAGCAGCGCGGGGTTTTCGCTGCTGTTACAGACCTGCGTCTCATGCATACCGGAGCCGTCCAGGTAGTGGATCGGCCCGCCGCTACACTGGAAGCCCAGGGCATAGCCGATACCCGGAATGGCCGACTCAAACACCATTCGGCCATTGATAAAGGTCTCATTCCCGGTGCGCTCCTGTTCATATTTCACCGCTATTGCCCCGGCCTGCCGGGCCTCCTGATCGCAGCTAAAACGAAACCCGCTGCCGCTGTCGGCCATGATGCTGGTCATCTGGGTGTTGTTACGCAGCGAAGGGAGATACTTGATGTTCTGAACGTTGATGGTCATCTGGCCGGTATCGCCATTGCAGGCTGCCGCCCATACGCCAGGGCTGAACAGCCCGGCGACCGTCATAAGTAAACAGACTAACCGCATGGTTAATATCCTCATTGTGATAAACAGGCTGCCTCGATACGCTTCACCGCATCCGGCTGGTCGGCGGCGATGTGGAAAGGCAGCGTGCAGCGGTGGGCTTCCCCTTTGTCATTCCAGTTCACCTCCAGGGTGCCGGTATCCGGAATACCGCTCAGGTAGACCATTCCGCCGTCGGCCACCATGCCGGTGGCGGCATTGCGATCGCCTGCCAGCTGGGCGCTGGCGCCAAACGGCACTGGCCCCGAACGGTCATGCAGGGTAAACAGCACGCGATGGCCGATATGGGTCCGGAAGTTTGCCTCGACCACCGCCCCACCGCCGGGGATCACCGTCGCGCCGAACTGTTCTACGTCGGTGTCGCTGGTCATCGATTCGGTATCAAGGGTAATGACGTTTTTGTGCCAGGCCGTCAGCGCAGGCACCACCGCGTAACCCCGCCAGTCGGTATGAACGTTGCTGCCGTTCTGAACAGCCACGTTGATCGCCCCCGGCGCACGCACGATGGCAAAGCTGTCCCCCAGACTCTGCCCCAATGTGATGCCATGCGGGTGCGCAACGATGGAGCCCGACGCTCCCCAGGTGAGCTGGCTGCTGTCGCGATCGTGTCGGTAACCCAGCTGCGCCTGCCCATAGCCGCCGTGGTAGTCGAGGGATGCGCCGCTGTTACTCCCCTGCCCCTGGCTGGCGTAGCCCTGCTGCACGGCGTAGTAAAGATTCGGGCTCTTCGGCACCGAGCCATACATCGACACCTGGTGCGAGGTATAGCCGCGATTATCCGACGAGGTGGTGTAGCTCACTGAACTGCTGGCAAGCGAACCACCCAGCGGAATGGTGATATTGAAGGACCAGGAGCGATCGGGATTATTGTGTCCGCTGGACTGGGTATAGTAGTAGCCCAGCCCCCAGGAGATCCCTTTCCAGGCGCTGTAAAAGCCGGCATGGAGCGTTTTGTCGCTGCTCTGGTTGTGCCAGTAATCCTGAACGTAAGCGGACAACGACAGGTTACCCACCTCGCCGAGGGTCTGGCTGATGGCAACCTCTTCCCGGGTGCGTTTGTTATCCACCAGCCCGTAACGTTGCTCCAGCCTCATCGCCTCACTGAAGTCGTAAAACCCGCTGGAGGAGTAGCGGTAGCTGGCGAGGCTGAACGAGGTGCCCGCCCGGGCAAAACTTTTCTGATACTGCGCCCGCAGGGAGTGGCCGCGGTAGCGCTTGCCGGAGGGGGTTGTGGTGTCTGCCAGCGTCACGTCGGTACCCAGCGAGCCCAGCTTCCCTAAGCTATGCCCCACCCCGAGGGCCAGCGCGTAATAATCATCGGCCAGTTGCGTGCCGCCAGACAGGGTAAAGGCTGCCGGTAAACCGTAAAACAGCGTGCTCTGGATAAACGCCGGGGTGCGGCTCTCATCGTGGCCTGGGTGAAATCGCCCGGCGCTGAGGCTGTATTTTACCCGCTCCTCCCGCAGCATAAACGGCACGGACGAGAACGGCTGGGTAAAGGTGCGCTCCGAACCGTCGCTCTCCTTCACGTTGACCTCCAGGTCGCCGCTCTGCGCGGTCGGATAGAGATCCTTAATGGCAAACGCCCCCGGGGAGACGTAGGTTTCGTAGATCACATAGCCATGCTGAAAGATGGTCACTTTGGCGTTACTGTGGGCGACGCCGCGGATCACCGGAGCAAAACCGCGCAGGCTGTCCGGGAGCATCTCTTCATTTGACATCAGCTGGACGCCGCGAAACTGCACGCTGTCAAACACCTCCCCGCTGGTGTAGGTATCCCCAATCCGCAGCTGGCTTTTCAGCGGGGCGACGTCCCGTTGCAGGTATGTACTGAGCGACTGCCAGCGCCGGGTGGAGTCGTACTGCATGGACGAGGTGTTGCGCAGCCGCCACGGCCCGAGGTTCACCCCGCTGCGCAGGTTGAGGAAGGTGGAGCGCCCGTTATGGGTGGATTGCCCGGTTTGCGCGCCGGAGAGCGTGTAGTCGACAAACACCGCCGGTATCCCCTCATCCCAGCGTGCGGGATCAATATACCCCTCGCGCTGAACGTTCATTGCCGCCTGGGGAATACTCAGGTTCAGCCGCTGGGTCGGGAAGTCGAACCGGCTGCTGGCATCCGGGATGTACTGGCCGATACGGGTGAAGGTTTCCCCGTCGTGCAGGCGTTCAAATGAGGAGAACGCGCTAACGTTGACGCCATATTCCGCCAGCTGGGCCGCCGTCAGCACTGGCACAAGGGTACCATTCTCCTCCACGAAGGTGATATTCCCCTCGCTGACCTGCTGGTCATTGACCCAGATGGTGACCGGCCAGGTGCCGGGCTGCTGCCCGCCTGCGGTGGCAAAATAGTGCAGATCGGCGGTTTTTTGCTGCGCAGAGCTCAGTTCCAGCGCCGCCGGATCGAAGTAATCTTCTGCCCGCACCACCCCGGGCCTCGAGATCATCAACAGCGCAGTGGGGAGCGTTGCCAGCAGTAACGCACCGTCGCGGCGTGAAGTGTTCGTTTTCACCCTCGCCCCCGGTTACTGCTGCGCGGCGTCAGTGATACCGCCAGAGTCGTTAATGGCGCGCCACGTCACCTGCCCGGTGCCGACCCCCGTCCATATCTGGCTGCTCTTAGGCGCGATCATGCCCGGTTCGGGGATCGCTTTTCCGCCGACCGTCAGGCTGTAGAGGGAGACATAAAACGGCGTCGGGTTATGGGCCACCAGCCGGTTACCCTGCCGGGTAAAGGTCAGCTTCTGCCAGGCGTCTTTGGCCTCGCCCAGCCCTTTTGGCCGCCAGAAGAGCTTGAACTTCGATTTCACGTTGATCTGGAGCTTGTTGGACGCCGCTTTTTGCGTCGGGGCGATGTTTTTCACGCACAGCCAGTACACTGACTCCCGGTCTGTAGGCAATGCGCCCCCGGTGAAGCTGATCCGCAGGACGTTCTCCTGCTCAGGATCGAGGCGAAAGAGCGGCGGCGTAACCACAAAAGGCACCGGGCGTTTATCGTCTGCGGCCTGGTTTTCAACCCACGACTGCACCAGGTAGGGAACACGGGTATCCATGTTCGTCACCGTAATGGTGGCTTCGCGTTTCCCTTCCTCATAGATCACGCGGGTTCCGCCCATCACTACCCCGGCCTGAGCGGTGGCGCAGACCAGAAGAAAAGCGGTCATCACAGCGGCAAGAAGCTGTTTCATCGTGCAGATACCATTGGACAAAAAAGAAAATGAACAGGCGCAGGGCCTGCTCATGCGGGGATCAGTTATAAACCATCAGGAAGTTTGCAACGCCATTAGCCGCACCCGGGGTGACGGTCTTCTCCGTGGAGACGTAGTCGGCAAAAAAGGGCACCGTGGCTTTACCGGAGGCTACCGGAACGCTCGCTGAAACCGTCCCCAGGGCAACCTGAGAGCTGGAAGCGCCGTTGTTATACAATTTAATACCCACACCTTTCGCTCCACCGGCCACCGCCAGCAGGGTGGCATCAAGGGCATCTTTTTGACCATCGAACAGCACGGCAACCGTCGTCACCGATGCCGGACAGTTATCTACCTCAATTTTGAAAGGGGTTTTAGTCGTTTCGGTGCCTGCTGCGGTGAAATAGCTTGCGCCCCATTTCCCCAGGTCAACCTGCACGTCTTTGCTTTTGGTAGTGATATTGCAGGAGGCGTCGACGATTTCACCGCTGAACTCCACGATCCCGCCGGTGTTTTGCGTACCCGCGGCAGCACCCGGATTCGTGGTCATATTATTAGAAAATGCGGCACCAGAGGCCAGCGCGCCCGCCAGAATTGCAGCTACGCGAATTTGATCTTTCATTATTACGCTCAACTTTACTTGTTATTCATGATGACGTGGACCGATGCCCTTCGGTCATGATATTCATCCCTTCTGCGTTTCCCTTTAAACAGAATGCCGCTACTGGTTAACCAGAATGCATTACTCTCCTGATTAATCGCCCTTTATAAAATAATAAAATGCGTTTAATACACCTACGCACAGAAAATAATATTTCCCGTCACCCTAAAAAACAACCGGGGATCTGCTGCGCAAACTAGCCGTCCCGGCAATGTTGACATGTCAACATTGATATCATTGATTAATCTTAATATTTTTGTATTTTATTGCACTATCATGGTGAGAAATGGCCACATAAAAATAACATTCAGCCCTATAAATTGGCTACCTTTGCAATTATACCCATGAGGAAAACTAGCAGTGAAACTAATATTAAGATAAATCTTATAACGAACCAATAAACAAAAATCGAATATTAATGTTTACTTTAAAATACCTATACAGACAACTGAAGTTTTATTTCAAATGCTCTGGACAGGTTTTTAAATAAAGCCCGCACCATGTTTTACTGCCATTATCTGGAGCAACAATAAAGCCGCCCATGTCACGGCGCGCATCGCGCCTCCCGCCACATACTCACGGCACACCCCACCCGCAGGAACAGCAAAAAAGTGAAAGTGATTGTCGATTTTCTGATGGCGCATCTTTCAGCAACGTCGCAAAGTGAATAGCGTAATCATTAAAGCGTTGCGTCTGACGCAGCGGACTTTTGCATAAACGGCAGGTTCAGTTATCGTTATCTCTGCGTTATGTTGATGAATATATAAGGGTAAAAATCGCCCTCCCCTGTTTCTAACGCTGCAATCTGGAGTGACATGTATGTCTCAACCCAAGCTGTTTACACCGTTACGTATCCGCAATCTTGAACTCGACAATCGCATCGTGATCGCCCCCATGTGTCAGTATTCTGCCGAAGAGGGCTGCATGAATGACTGGCATACCCTTCATCTGGGGCAACTGGCCCTTTCCGGTGCGGGTCTGCTTACCATTGAGGCGGCAGCCGTCTCCCCGGAAGGCCGCATTACCTACGCTGACGTCGGGCTCTACGATGACAAAACCGAGGAAGCGATGGGCCGGGTGCTGGATACCCTGCGTAAGTGGTCAGATATTCCTGTTGGCATCCAGCTGGCCCACGCGGGCAGAAAAGCGTCAACGCACAAGCCGTGGGATCATCGGGGGCAGCAAATCCCACCCGACCAGCAAGGGGGCTGGCAGACGTTAGCCCCTTCTGCAGTGCCTTACAACGAGGGCTATGTCCCGCCAACCGCTCTCGACAGCGAGGGCTTAGCCGAAATCCGCAACCAGTTCGCTGAGGCCGCAAAACGTGCTGCCAGACTGAATATCGATCTGATCCAGATCCACGCCGCCCACGGCTATCTGCTCCATCAGTTTTTATCGCCGCTCTCTAATCAGCGCACGGATAATTACGGCGGTTCGCTGGAAAACAGAGCCCGGTTCCCACTGGAAATTGTCGACGCGGTGCGGGAAGCCTTCCCGGCGGAGAGAGCCATCAGCGTGCGTATCTCCGGGACGGACTGGGTGGAAGGCGGATTTAACCTTGAAGAAGCGGTCGAGTTCTCCAGAATGCTGGAAGCGCGTGGCGTTGACGTGATCCATGTCTCCAGCGGCGGTCTGCATCCGGATCAGAAGATTGAGGTCTATCCGGGCTATCAGGTGCCGCTGGCAAGGGCGGTGAAAGCTGCGGTAAATATTCCGGTGGTGGCGGTGGGATTAATTACCGAGCCCGAGCATGCGGAATCCATCGTAGCCAGCGGGGATGCTGATTTTATTGCCATCGCCCGCGGCGCACTCTATAACCCGCGCTGGCCATGGCATGCGGCAGCGGCGCTGGGCGCCCAGGTCCATGCGCCGGAACAGTATCTTCGTTGCCAGCCGCACACCCTGAAGAACCTGTTTAAGTCCTGATGTTTCGGATACCCGTGGCATCACGGGTATCCTTCCCCGTCTGAAAGCATGATCATTTACAACTCGTTAACCTAGTCACAATTTATTAACTTTCCCCGCGCATCTCTTGACTGTTTCTGTATCAGTCGTAAAACTCTTGAAAAAGTAAAACGTTTTACTTTTTCATAAAACTGTCGCGGTATTCATGCATTTTCCTTGATTTTCAGTGGGTTAAACGCTACTGGGATACATCATGAAACACGTAGAAGAGTTCGATAGTACGCTGGCCGGTGTGAGTGTTACGCCTGAGCCAGGCCAAACAGAAATTTCATCGCTGGCAAGGGGGGCGATAAAAAAAGCCAAATTTCGGCTGATGCCCCTGATACTGCTGATGTATCTGCTTGCGTTTATAGATCGCTCAAATATCGGCATGGCCGCGTTAACCATGAATCAATCCCTGGGGTTAACGCCTGAACATTTTGGATTTGCTGTGGGGATATTCTCCTTCGGTTATATTCTGTTTGAAATTCCCAGCAATGTGCTGCTGGAACGATACGGTGCACGCTTCTGGTTAGCCCGAATCATGATCACATGGGGCATTATTTCCATGGCGATGGCGTTTGCACAAGGCGTGGTGACGCTTAGTATCCTGCGCTTTTTACTGGGCGTGGCCGAGGCGGGACTGGCGCCAGGTATTGTTTTCTATCTCACAACCTGGTTTCCCAAAAGGGAGCTGGCTAAGGTCTTCTCCATTTACTATTTGGGTGTTCCGCTGGCTGCTATTATCGCCAATCCGATCTCGGGTTATATTCTCGATAATTTCCATAATGTTGGGGGGCTGGAGAGTTGGCAGTGGCTATTTTTAATTGAAGGCTGCCCGCCTGTCATCTTATCCGTTGTGGTTTTTCTTTATCTTACCGATAAACCGTCCAAAGCGTCCTGGCTTAAACCCGAAGAGCGTCAGGCTTATCAGGACCTGATGGAAAAAGACCAACAGGCGACCTTGTCCGCCGGACACTCCGGTTTCAGGGAAATGATCAAAGACCGACGAGTCTGGCTGCTGGGGATGGCCTATTTCTTTACCGTCATTGGTCTCACAGGCCTCGGTTTCTGGATGCCGCAGTTTATCAAGCGCTTCGATTACTCTGATACTGTTGTCGGCATGCTGGGTACGATTCCCTATATCGCAGGCGCGGTGGTGATGTGTTGGTGGTCGAATCACTCTGATAAAACCAATGAGCGAACCTGGCATTTTATTCTTCCATCGCTGCTCTTTTCTGTCGGATTTGTGGTCGCCGCTATCAGCGACTCACCCGTGATATCCATGGTGGGGTTAACGCTTTCGACGGTGGGTATGCTGTCATGCGTGCCGACGTTTTATACCCTTCCAGCATCCTTTCTTACCAGCCGAGGCTGTGCCGGTGGCATGGCACTGATTAACTCAATTGGCAATATTGGTGGGTTCTTCGGGCCCTTCCTGGTTGGCCTCGTTATCTCGATTTCCGGTAAATCACAGAGCGGTCTCTATCTGTTAGCTGTCCTGGTTTTGTTCTCGCCGTTGCTGATTTATCTCATGAGCAGAAATCGCCGTCAGATTGCTGGCTGGCGTTAATCCATCCCCCTTAAAGGAGAAGAAAATGAACTTAGCAGCATTGTTAGCTGAGCGTGCCTGTGCCGCAAAATCGGGTTCAGCACAGCCTGTTCGTGTGGGCATTATCGGCGCCGGCAAATTTGGTTCGATGGTACTTGCCCAACTGCGACACCTGGAAGGGCTGCATGTGGTGGCCGTTGCAGACCTGGATGTCCCGAAAGCCCGTGCTGCCCTGGCGCGTGTGGGATGGCCAGAATCGCAGTATCAGGCGCATAACATCGAAGCAGCTTTACGCGAAGGCACAACCTGCGTCGTTGAGGATGCAGAACAGCTGATCCGGTGTGAGCAAATCCATTGCATAGTTGAAGCGACGGGACATCCTCTGGCCGGCACTCGTCACGCTCTCCATGCGGTCGAAAATGGAAAACACGTGGTGATGGTAAATGTGGAAGCCGACGTGTTGTGCGGGCCTTTGATAGCGGAACGTGCGCGCCAGAACGGGGTGATTTACAGCATGGCTTATGGTGATCAACCGGCGATCATTTGTGAACTGGTTGACTGGGCTAAAGCCTGTGGCTTTGAAATCGTTGCCGCAGGTAAAGGGATGAATTACGAACCGCGATACCGCTACTCCACACCGGATACCGTCTGGGGATTCTTTGGCTGGTCTGACGAAGAAGTTGCTGCCGGGGACTTTAACCCAAAAATGTACAACTCGTTTACCGATGGTACTAAAGCGGCCATTGAGATGGCGGCTGTCGCCAACGCAACCGGATTAGACTGTCCCGATAACGGACTGGAATTTCCCCCTGCCGGGGTGCATGACCTGGCGCGGGTCTTCTCACCGGCATCTGATGGCGGGCGCCTGGGTCGCAGTGGGCTTGTGGATATCGCAGCCAGTCAGGAGCCTGACGGACGTGAGGTGCTTAACAATATCCGCTACGGCGTTTTCGTGACATTTAAAGCCCGGGATGAATACAGCCGGGCCTGTTTCAAACAGTACGGATTACTGACCGACCCAAGCGGCTGGTACGCGTCGATGTGGCGCCCTTTCCATCTGATTGGTCTGGAAACCAGCATCAGTATTCTCTCCGCGGTATTACGAGGAGAAGCTACCGGGACAGCATTAAGTTTCCGGGGCGATGCGGTTGCAACGGCAAAACGCGATCTCAAAGCGGGTGAGATGCTGGATGGTGAAGGCGGGTTTACTGTCTGGGCCAATGCCTTGCCAGCCAGCATCAGTGTGGCACAAGATTTTTTGCCAATGGAGCTGGCCCATCATGTCCGACTGGTGAAGGATGTCGCAAAAGATAAGGCGATTCGTTTCTCCGATGTTCATTTTGACAACAATCTGGATATCGTCGAATTGCGCAAGCAAATGGTCAATCTTGCGGGATTATAAACAGGGTGATACCCGCAACGGCTACTGTTGCGGGTATATCAGGAGGACAAATGAAAAGCGAAATGCGTATTGGCTTGTTGGGTACGGGGTTGATGGGACAACCAGTGGCGCGTCGACTTGTCGCTGCCGGATATTCGGTCACGGTGTGGAACAGGTCGCAAGAAAAAGCGCTGCAACTGGCAAGCGCTGGCGTAAAGATCGAACAATCTGCTTCGCAGTTACTGGCTGACAGTGAGCTCATCATCTGTTTGTTAAGTGATGCAACAGCGTGCGATGAGGTGATATTCAATCACGACTCACTTCAGTACATTGGTCCAGATACAATCATCCTCATGATGAGTACCCTGTCGCCGGACATTGTGGTTGAACAAGCGCGTAAGGCCCATAGTGTTCAGGCCCACTATGTCGATCTCCCTGTTTCCGGCGGAACAACAGGCGCAGAGAAAGGTTCATTATCCTTAATGGCGGGAGGAAACAGGCAGCTCATTGATAGCCTTCGTCCTTTGCTATCACACCTGGGGAAAGTCACGCATGTCGGAGAAGTTGGAGCCGGTCAGCTCACCAAACTTGCAAACCAGATTATTGTCGCCGGAACCTTAAGTTTATTGTCAGAAGCTTTTACTCTCGCGCAACGCGGCGGTGCCGATCCAGAAAAAGTGCGCGAAGCCCTACTAGGCGGGTTTGCAGATTCCACATTGTTGCAACACCAGGGCGAACGCATGGTTAAAGGGGACTTTAAAGCTCGGGGCGCTGCAAAGTGGCAGCTTAAAGACACGCGTAGTGCTGTAGCACTGGCGAAGCAGCTTAATTTGACCCTACCGTTAACAGAAACAGTGAATCAACTCTTCAGCCAGATGATTGATGCCGGAGAGGGTGACCTGGATCATTGCGCCATTATTAAGCAAATTCAGCGTTTAAATAATGTGGCTATTTAATCCTGGAAACACTTTCTCTTTTAACTAATATGCTATCCAGTTCGCAGGGTTTTTGCTGTTCACTGGATAAACTCAACAGTGCTTTACTGGCCAGTTCTTCAAGGGGATGTTTTATAACGCTAATGGACGGGCTCAGTAGACGACTCCAGTGACTGTCATGATAAACGATGACGGAAAGGTCATCGGGCACAGCCAATTTTAGCTCGCGGATCCGCGACATGATGACCGGTGCGATTGACGTATTGCCAATAATGATTGCTGTCGGTGGATCTGCAAGCGACAGCAATTCATCAAGCGACTGGCTGGCGAGTGGATCGCGAAAATTCTTCACTGCGATAAGCTGTTTATTACATTCAATTCCCTGCGCCTGCAGACCTTTCTTGTAACCTTCCAGTCTTTGCAAAGAAGTGGATGTATTGAGGGGCCCACTTATCCACCCAATACGCCGATGGCCTTGCTCGACCAGATAAGAGGTCGCCTGGCGAGCAGAGGTTTCATTGTTAAACCCAATAACACTGGCGCCTGTAAAATCCTCCAGATAGCGATCGATAAACACGATCGCTATCCCCATGTTACTGATCGATTGCCACATATCCTTATTAGCGCTTGTCGGCGTTGCGATGATGGCTTTGACCCGCTTTTGCATCAACATTTCCAGGCTTTCCCGCTCAAGCAAGGGATCTTCCTGCGTCGTGACCAGGATGACGTTCATCCCCATTTCGCGAGCGCGCCGTACAATGAGATCCGAAATTTCAGAGAAAAAGTCGTTACTGATGTCGGCCACAACCAAGCCGATGGTATTGTTCAGGTTTGTCTTGAGTTCACGCGCGGCGCTCTGCGGGGTGTAACTTAGGGTTTGCATGGCAGCGATAATCCGCTGCCGGGTACGTTCGGAAACTGAACCGGTTCCGGGATTCAATACACGGGAGACAACACCGATTGATACTTCGGCTAAAGCAGCGACATCTTTGATGGTGCTTTTCTTTTTATCATTCAATGTAGCACTTCGCCTCACGTCCGCAGAGTAGATAATTTTATGTTAGATCAATCATGTTTCGATGAAAATGATGTTAGTGGCAAAATCACGTATCGATAAAATTTATGACAGCGCTTACCTTCAACCAGGGAAATAAGTTGCGCAGAAGACGTCAACTTTTGCTGAAAAAGCACAAAAGCAAAAAACCCTGCGATATTGCTATCGCAGGGTTTTTAAATTTGGCGGAAGCGTAGAGATTCGAACTCTAGAACCCTTTCGGGTCGCCGGTTTTCAAGACCGGTGCCTTCAACCGCTCGGCCACGCTTCCAGAGTGAGGCGCACTATAAACATCTCTGGAGGTTATGTAAAGCAAAAAATTCAGGAAATTGAATGTGTTCGCCTTTTGTACAACCCCGCGCGCATCATCTTCTGCTGACAACCGTCAAATTCCAGACAAGAAAAAATCGCCAGACTCATCAGAAGCGGCTATTGTCTTTAATTCATAACTGGTATGACCACTCAACCAAGGTTTACCTATGCATTCAATGATGATACCGCTAAATGAAGGCGACTCTCTCGCTGCCACGCTTTGGGAGAGAGAAGATGCCCGCGCGCTGGTTATCCTTCACCCCGCGACAGCGGTTGTGCAGGAATTTTATCAGCGTTTTGCTGAGTATCTTTACGAGTATGGATTCAGCGTCCTGACCTATGACTTTCGGGGTACAGGTCGTTCAACGTCGGGGATGCTCCGCAGCTGCAATGTCTCCATGTCAGACTGGATCGAACAGGATGTGGGCTGCATCACGGCCTGGGCCAGGTCACGTTTCCCCGATCTTAGCCTGCTGGCTGTTGGGCACAGCGTGGGTGGGCACGCCGTTCTGCTGTCGACGGCTACCCGGCATCTTCAGGCTGCGGTCATTGTGGCATCCCACGCCGGGGTGACCCGCTCCATAAAACAGACGGCGGAAAAAGTGCGCGTCTGGTGCTTGCTGCGCGTTCTCGGTCCGCTCCTCTGCCGTATATTTGGCTATATGCCGGCAAAACGCCTCGGGCTGGGAGAAGATTTACCGGCGCCTGTCATGCGGCAGTGGGGGCGCTGGAGCGCCATGCCGGGTTACTTCTACGACGATCCTGACTGGGATGCGCGTCGAAGAGCGGCTGAGGTCAGGCTCCCTCTGATGATGATGGGGTTTGATGACGATCCGTGGGCTAATCCTGAGGCCATTACGCGCCTGATAGAACCGGTCAAAAACGCAAAAATCGACCGCCGGGAGATCCGTCATGCGGATTTTGGCCTGCCCGGCGTGGGACATATGGGGTTTTTCCGCACGCGCTGTGCGGAAAAATTATGGCCCATTGTCGGACAATGGCTGGCGAGTCAGTGCCCGGATTGAGCGAGCAGTGAATATAAAAAGGGGCCCACAGGCCCCATTATGATGACATTGCGCGTCGAGGAATTATTCAGGCAGGGCGTAAACCACAACCTGGTCGCCTACCTGATCCTTCAGGATCGTATTCCCGCCCGCGACAAACGCCACATACTGACGCCCTTTGTACTCATAGACCGACGGGTTCGCCACAGCCGGGGCTTCAACCTGATCGGACCATAGCTCTTCACCGCTTTCCACGGAATAAGCGCGTACTTTGGCATCCATAGAGGCACCGATGAAGATCACGCCACCCGCGGTGATAGCCGGTCCGCCGATGGTTGGGGAGCCCCAGCTTTCCGGCATAAAGAAGCCGTACTGCTGCGAGGCGCCAACCGGACGACGCCACTTCACGTCACCCGTATGCATATCCAGCGCGACGATTTCACCAAACGGCGGTTTCCAGCACGGCATGCCCAGCCAGTTATTGGCGACCAGCAGACGCATGCCGTAAGGCGCGCCTTCCTGCGGTGCAAAGCCGCTCTCGTTACCGGCGGTTTTATCGGCTTTATCGTAATCTTCGCGGCTGTAGAGCTTCACGTACTGCACGATATGCGAGGTGTTGACGATAGCGATCTGCTTATTCGGATCGAACGCCACCCCGCCCCACTGCACGCCACCGGCGCTGTCCGGATAGGTCAGCGCCCCCTCGCCTTTGGCGGTAGGCGGTGTGTACATCCCCTCATAGGTCAGGTTATCCCACAGGCGGGAACATTGACCGGCACCCACCATATCGGCCAGCTTCCAGATCTCCGGCTTTTTCGACTGATCGAGCAGCGGCGCAGGTTTGGTCGGGAACGGCTGGGTTGGCGAAAGTTTTTCCCCCTGCACTGAACCGTCGCCCTGCGGCACCGGACGCTCCTCGATAGGCCAGACGTCCTCCCCCGTCAGACGGTTAACCACAAACAGGAAGCCCTGCTTGGTGGCCTGAACCAGAGCCGGGATCTGCTTGCCGTCTACGGTGATATCCATCAGCGTTGGCGCGGAGTTGATATCGTAATCCCACACGTCGTGATGCACCCACTGGCGGGACCAGACCACTTTACCGGTATTGATATCCAGCGCGGTTGTCGAGGTGCCAAGCGGGATCGCATCTACACGGTTACCGCCCCAGTAGTTAGGCGACGGAGAGGAGACCGGCAGATAAACCAGGCCGTTGGCCTCGTCGGCAGACATGTGCGTCCAGACGTTGGCCGTCCCGGTGCGCTGGCGAATCTCTTCCGGGATCGCCTCGAAGGACCATTCCCGCTCGCCGGTCTGGGCATTGATAGAAAATACGGTGCCCGGAGGTGCTTCGGCATAAGCCCAGTCTTTGCCGGCCCAGCCCACCAGCAGGTGGTTACCCACCACCGTTGGCGGTTGCAGGATGGAGAGCGGGAATTTGGCGTTAACGGTGTTCCACTGATTCACATCCAGCACGCCGTTGTCTGCAAAACCGGTGCAGGGTTTGCCTGAATCGGCATCCAGCGCAAAGAGCTTGCCGTCCACGGTGCCCATATAGACGATCTTCTGGCAGGCTTCGCCGGCGACCGGCTCTTTGGCCTGCCAGTAGGAGACGCCGCGGTTTTTCAGCACCGGCTGGGTTAGCGCTTTACGCGAAGACTTCGTGTCGTAGTGCCACTTCTCTTTCCCGGTGCCTGGATCCAGCGCAATCAGGCGATCGAAAGGGGTACCGATATAGAGCGTCTCGTTAGCAAAAATGGGCGTTGCTGACCAGACGGTTGCAGGGGTGTCGCCTTTACCATCCGACACATCGCCGGTATGGAACTCCCAGATTTTGGTCAATTTACCGACGTTCTCCGCCGTGATCTGGGTCAACGGGCTGTATTTCTGCGCGTTAAGCTGTCCGTGGAAGCTGTCCCAGGTGGCGGCAGAGGGCACCAGCGGGGTCGCTGGTTGCTCAGCCGAAGCCACTTTTTGTCCCTCACTCTGCCCGGTAGAGGCTTCATCGGTGGTTTTGGTGGTTCCCGGCGCCTGCTGATCCGCTGCATCCACGTTGAGCTCTTCTTGCGTTCCCTGAGAGGCCTCAGTGGCTTTCTCCTGCGCCTGCACAGAGAGTGGCGCGATCAGCAGCGCCAGCGCCGTCATGCTGACTTTCATAAAGGGGTAGTGTTTATCGTTATACACGGGTGGGACTCCTCAGGCTCTGACGCGGGTATTGTGGTGAACGGGCTTGCTGCTCAGCATAATCAGACCAATCAGGCCGACCACCATCGCTGCAGTAATGATGTACTGGTGCAGCAGCGCGGCGGCGAACCCAATACCAATGAGTACCACGAGGGTGACGATAACCAGAAAGATACGCGCCCCACGACCAGATGCGGCACGTAACATCAAGGTCAGTACCGCCAGTACCGCGCTGGCAATGGCGACGCCCAGCGCACCGATGGTATCGGTAACGCCGGTAAGAGGCGTCAGCCAGGCGTATAACGCCACCGCGACGCCAATGACCGCAGCCAGCAGCAGCAATATCGTGCCAGCGCGGGAGGATTGAGAATGTAACATAGCAGGAACTCCCCCTATCAAAACAAAATTAACCAATAATTCAGGCTCGTGGATTTATGCGGCTGCGACTTGCATGGGCAATAGCGAAAAACTCAGGCAGTAAGAAAAACAGCGGCATAGATCACTAAACGTAACTGAGTATAGAAGAAGGATTTTAAAGGGGGCGTGCAAACACGGCATAGCCGCGTAGTTGGGCATAAAAAATGCCGCCTGAGGAGGCGGCATAATGATGTTAACGAACCAGATGCAGGAAGTGCAGATGCTTTTCGTACTGGTCGAGAATATCGTTGATCAGCTGCTCCTGGTTCCAGCTCATCACGTCGTAATTCTGTCCCCCTTCTTTGAGGTAGACTTCCGCACGATAGTATCGGTGTTGCTCCGCCTGCTGTTCGTCGTTGTCTATCGCCGACAGGGCAAAGGTCGGAGAGTTATAGCCCCGCAGCCTCACCTCATAGAGGAAGTTCAGTTCGTTGCCTAAGTCCACCTCAAGACGAATACGATCGTCGGAGGCATCGCTGATTCGGCTCACCGTGCCCTGCTTGCTCAACTCCTCCTGCACGAGGATCATCGCCGGTTTGATGACTTCGTCCATAAAGCGTTTCACCAGCGATCGTTTTGGCAGATAGGCAATGTTGCGTAAACGACGCTGCCACGGAATAGGATTGCGGGCCGCGGTCGGCGCAATCGTCGCCATGCTCAGGCTCTCGCGTTTGGTTAAATCCCGACGCAGCGCTTTGAGCAGCCCGTAGATGGAAATCAGCAGGATGATGGAAAACGGTAACGCGCTGGCGATGGTGACGGTTTGCAGCGCGCTTAACCCACCCGCGAGCAGCAGCGCAATCGCCACCACGCCCATCAGCGCGGCCCAGAAAATGCGCTGCCAGACGGGAGTATTGGCCTCGCCGCCGGATGCCAGCGTATCCACCACCATCGCCCCGGAGTCGGCCGAGGTGACAAAGAAGACGATGACCATCGCCATGGCGATAAACGACAGCACAGACGAGAACGGGAAGTGCTCAAGGAAGTTGAAGAGCGCCAGCGCAACGTCCTGCTGCACCGTATTCGCCAGATCGGTTGCCCCCTCGCGCATGATGAGATTGATCGCGCTGTTGCCGAAGACGGTCATCCACATCAGCGTGAAGCCCGCGGGAACAAAGAGCACGCCGGTGACGAATTCACGGATGGTTCTGCCGCGGGAGACGCGGGCGATAAACATCCCGACAAACGGTGACCAGGAGAGCCACCAGCCCCAGTAGAGCAGTGTCCAGCCACCCAGCCAGTTGCTGGATTTTGGCTCGTAGGCGTAAAGGTTGAACGTCTTACTCACCAGCTCGGAGAGATAGCCGCCGGTGTTTTCCACGAAGGATTTCAGCAGCAGCACGGTTGGCCCCAGGCACAGTACCAGCGCCAGCAGCAGTAACGCCAGCCCCAGGTTAAGCTCGGACAGGATACGAATGCCTTTGTCTAGCCCGGAGACCACGGAAATTGTCGCGAGCCCGGTGATGACCACGATCAGGATAACCTGCACCGTTTCGTTGATGGGCACCCCGAAGAGATGATTGAGCCCGGCGTTCACCTGCAGCACGCCATAACCCAGCGAGGTCGCCACCCCAAAAACGGTACCGATAACGGCAAAAATATCAACGGCATGGCCTATCGGACCATGAATTTTGTCGCCAATAATGGGATAAAGCGCCGAGCGCAACGTCAGAGGCAGGCCGTGCCGGTAGCTGAAAAAGGCCAGGATTAGCGCCACAATGGCGTAGATAGCCCATGCATGAAGCCCCCAGTGGAAGAAGGTCAGCCGCATCGCCTCTTTCGCGGCGGTGACGGTCTCGGGCGTACCTACCGGTGGAGAGAGATAGTGCATAACCGGCTCGGCCACGCCGAAGAACATCAGGCCGATCCCCATACCCGCTGAAAAGAGCATGGCAAACCAGGAGTGATAGCTGAAATCGGGCTGGGCATGATCGGGGCCAAGTTTGATATCGCCGTAGCGCGACAACCCCAGGAAGGTCACGCTGAGTAAGATCAGCGCGACCGCCAGGATGTAGAACCAGCTGGCGTTGGTGAATATTTGCTGCTGTAGCAGTTTAAAATTTTTGTCAGCTACGTCAGGAAAAATCGCTGCAAAAGCAACGAGAAGGAAAATTAACAAAGCAGATGTATAGAATACCGCTTTGTTAATCTTGCTTTCAGACTTCTGGGGGATGGTGTTATTTTCACTCATATTTTATCTATTCCATTAATCCGGATGTGAGGAATCACCTCTTTGAGGTTAGCAAATTTACGCTGCTTATGCAGGTGCTGATGACATTGTCATCGGATTATCTCCTTGTGATTACTGGGTTTGATTTATTGAGATCGGGTCTTTAGTTGGCTGACATAATGTCATCGGACAGGTAAAACGACAAAAGAAAAAACCCCGCGATATTGCTATCGCAGGGCTTATCTAATCTGGCGGAAGCGCAGAGATTCGAACTCTGGAACCCTTTCGGGTCGCCGGTTTTCAAGACCGGTGCCTTCAACCGCTCGGCCACACTTCCAGAATGAGGCGAACTATAAACAGCTCCTTGCGCCCTGTAAAGCGTGCCCGCGATCGTTCGCCTGAAAAATAGTCAAAATGCGGTTAATCGGTTGAATAGCCAACATCCTGACCATTTTATCAGCACAAAATCACGCGCTGACCGCTCAATGTTTTTTGATATACATATCCTTGGTGAAGTAGTACCCCAGCTTATCCGGCGTAAATCCGCCCACCCACGGCTTCACCAGATGGGTGCGCACGTAGTGATAGACCGGAATAGCCGGGACATCCCGCGCCAGCAGATCTTCGGCCTGCTGGTAAAATGCCCCGCGCTCGGCGGTGGTTTTCGCCTTCGCGGCATTTGCCAGCGCCTCGTCATAGGCCGCATTACTGTACTGGCTGGTGTTCTGACTGTCACCGGTACGGAAGTTATTCAGGAAAGTCGCCGCATCGTCGAAATCGGCGATCCAGGCGTAGCGCACCGCGTCAAAGTTGTGGGTATGCATGGTGTCCAGCATCGTTTTCCACTCCTGGTTTTGCAGCTTCGCCTCCACGCCGAGGTTTTTCTTCCACATCGAGCTGACGGCAATGGCAATCCGCTGGTGTGACTCCGAGGTGTTATACAGGAGATTAAAGCTGAGCGGGTGGCCGTCGTTAAAGCCTGCTTCGTTCAGCAGTTTTTTCGCTTCGGCGATGCGTTTATCCATCGGCCAGCTGGCGTAATCCGGATTTTTCAGTTTCACCCCGCCGATATCCGGCTGGCTAATCACCCAGGCCGGACGTTGCCCCTGCCCCAGCACCTTCCCGGCAATAATCTCTTTATCCAGCGCCAGGTTCAGCGCCTTGCGCACGCGCGGATCGTTAAACGGCGGCCGGGAGGTATTGAACTGGTAGTAGTAGGTTGCCAGCTGCGGGGAAACATCCACCTCTTTGCCCAGCGTTTTTTGCAGCTGCGCGAACTGGTTGATAGGCAGCGTATAAGCGATATCGATTTCACCCGCCCTGTAGCGGTTCACGTCGGCGGCTTCGGAGGTGATGGGCAGATAAGTCACCTTGTTGATCACCGTATGGGCATTGTCCCAGTAGCGCGGGTTGCGCTCGGCGACGATCCGCTCGTTGACCACCCACTGCTTGAGGGTATAGGCCCCGCTGCCAACAAAGTGCTCCGGCCTGGACCATTTATCGCCGTAGCGACCAATCAGGACCTTATCCACCGGCACCAGCGACGGGTGCGCCAGCATGGCAAGAAATGCCGCGTTGGGCTGATCCAGCGTCACTTCCAGAGTGGTGTCGTTCAGCGCCTTCACCCCCAGGGTATCAGGGGCTTTTTTCCCCTCGGCGATATCGGTGGCGTTGACCATATGCATGTTGCCTGGGAAGCTGGCATACGGCGAGACGGTTTTGGGGTCCACCAGCCGCTGCCAGCTCCAGACTACGTCCTGGGCAGTAATCGCTGTACCGTCGCTCCAGGTAATCCCCGGACGGAGATGGAAGGTCCAGACGGTGTTGTCTTTGTTCTCCCATTTCTCGGCCAGCCGCGGCTGGATCTCACCTTGCGGCGAGACGCTCACCAGCCCGTCGAATATATCGCTGATAATATTGAATTCGACATCGCTTTCGACTTTATGCGGATCGAGCGATGCCGGCTCATTGCCATTATTCCTGACCAGTTCCTGCTTCTCTGCCAGCTCTGTTCCTGCCGGTACACTGGCGGCGAACGCCGTTGTGCTTGCGCACAGGATGCCTGCCGTCAGTAAAGAGAGGGTAAATGTTGCTTGTGATGAGGGTTTCATGTCCTTCGCCTTATAGTTTCGTTTTGACGATGCAAAATAACTCTTAGCGCTGGGGCTGGAATAAGGCAATATATTTCAGTGACCTATAAGAGCTTGATCTGATTAATCCTGACAAACCGGGGTTCGTGCTGCATTGAGCGCATTGCGAAACATTTCATGCTACCTCAATACCTAAGATGCTGAGTAAAGATGGGTAAAACCATTTTATAACCGGCGCGTCGTTTTCTATTCTTGCCGTCAATTACATCTGTCATAAGAGAGTGACTCATGGATCGTATTATTAGTTCTTCACGCGACCGCACATCGCTACTCAGCACCCACAAGGTGCTGCGCAATACCTACTTTATGCTCAGCCTGACGCTGGCCTTCTCCGCGCTGACGGCCACCGCCAGCACCGTACTGATGCTGCCATCGCCGGGGCTGATCCTGACCCTGGTCGGTATGTATGGTCTGATGTTCCTGACCTACAAAACGGCTAACAAGCCGGTAGGTATTTTGTCGGCGTTCGCCTTCACCGGTTTCCTGGGCTACATCCTGGGGCCAATGCTTAACACCTACCTGTCTGCCGGTATGGGCGATCTGATCGGCCTGGCGCTGGGGGGGACAGCACTGGTCTTCTTCTGCTGTTCTGCCTATGTGCTGACCACCCGCAAGGACATGTCTTTCCTTGGCGGTATGCTGATGGCGGGCATCGTGGTGGTGCTGATCGGTATGGTGGCGAACATCTTCCTGCAGCTGCCAGCTCTGCACCTGGCTATCAGCGCCGTGTTCATCCTGATCTCCTCCGGGGCGATCCTGATGGAAACCAGCAACATCATTCACGGCGGTGAGACGAACTACATCCGCGCTACCGTGAGCCTGTATGTATCGCTGTACAACATCTTCGTCAGCCTGTTGAGCATCCTGGGCTTCGCCAGCCGCGATTAACCGACAGTGCTCTATAACCAGCCCCGCTTATGCGGGGCTTTCTTTTTTGGTAAACTGTCGCGGTTTTCGATAATTCCGTGATGATTATGCTGAACTTTGAAGGTAAAGAGATTGAGACCGATAGCGAAGGCTATCTGAAAGAGACCAGCCAGTGGAGCGAAGGGCTGGCGGCGATTATCGCCGAAAAAGAGTCTATTGCCCTGACGCCAGAGCACTGGGAAGTGGTGCGCTTTGTGCGCGACTTCTATCTGGAATTTAACACCTCTCCCGCCATCCGCATGCTGGTGAAAGCGATGGCCAATAAGTATGGCGAGGAGAAAGGCAACAGCCGCTACCTCTATCGTCTGTTCCCGAAAGGCCCGGCAAAACAGGCAACCAAAATCGCCGGTCTGCCTAAGCCCGTGAAGTGCATTTAATAGCGAATACCGAAGTTCACGTATTCCCGGCCGGGTTGATGCGGTTCTGACAGAACCTTTTCAACCCGTGCAATGCGCGGCCCGCCCGCCTTAAGCCAGGCGAGCAGTTTATCGACCTGTTCCGCCTCGCCGCAGGCCACCACTTCGACGCTTCCGTCATCCAGATTACGCGCGTAACCGGTCAGCCCCAGCTCCGTGGCTTCTCGCTGCGTGCTGTAACGAAAGCCCACACCCTGAACCGTGCCGTGAACCCACGCGATAATGCAGACATTTGCCATACTCCCTCCCCTTATCCATGCCTGACCTGAACCCAAAGAATAGCAAATTATGGCTCCAGGTTTAGCGTAGCGTTTTGGGTAAACAGCCGTAATGCTGGCGGAAACGGGCCGTGAAACGCGAGCTGGACAGGTACCCGCACTGCATGGCGATCTCGCCGATGGGCAGGCGGGTCGACTGTAGCTGCGAGAGCGCTACCGCCATGCGTACCTCCTCCACAATCTGGCGAAAACTTTGCGACTCTTCCCGTAAGCGTCGGCGCAAGGTGGGTACGCTTACGGCCAGACGGCTGGCGATCTCCTGCGCGGTCCATGCCTTACCGGGCGACACCATGATGAAATGCCGTACCTGCTCGGTAAGATTGATATTTCTCTCGATAAGCAGCGGCCCTGCCACCCCATCATGCAGCAGCGCCAGCAGGAGCCCGAAGGCCTGATGCTTTTGCAGCTCTTCCGGAAAACCGTGCCGCACCGCATGCAGCAGATTGCTCCACATAAAGGCCAGCCCTTCGCTGAGCGGAGCACACAACGAGTCCGTTCTGGCGCGCGGCCAGGATTGCAGGTAGCGCGTTTTAAACTCGGCGATAATGTCGGGGGATAACAGCAGCAGATCGGAATGAAACAGCTCCTGCGCGGGCTGATTAATGATCTCCATTGGGGTATTCGCCGGAATAATGATTAGCTCATCCGGCGTCGCCACTAAGCGCCGCTCATCCTGAATAATCACCTTGCTGCCGTGTGTAATATGGCAAATGGCCGGGTAAAAAAGCTTTACGTGGTGCAGGCGATGCATTTTGCTGGCATTGACCTCAGCCGCTGTCAGATGATTATGTTGAAAATGAAAATCCTGCACCGGACCACCTTTTATCGTGCGTATGTTGCGGTTAATTGCGCTTTAGCCAGTACATGGCTGTTGAGCATGAAACCGACCAGCGCGCCGCTGGCATTACTGTCGATTGGCAGTTTATCCACATTCAGCGCCCAGACGGTGAACTGATAGGGGTGCGGTTTATCCCCTTCCGGCGGACACGCCCCACCAAAGCCAGCATACCCGAAATCGTTCCGCCCCTGCACCGCCCCTGCGGGTAATTTATCGCTGTCCGTTTTTCCGGCGCCAGCGGGCAGGCTCAGCGTGTGAGCGGGAAGATTGACCAGGGTCCAGTGCCACCAGCCGCTGCCCGTGGGGGCGGCTGGATCGTAGGCCGTGATGGCAAAACTTTTTGTGCCCGCCGGGGGATGCTGCCAGGCCAGCTGTGGCGAGGCATTTCCTCCCTTGCAGCCAAAGCCAGTAAAAACCTGCTGTTGCGTTAAGGGGTGGCCATCGGCGATATCCTGACTGCTGAGACTAAACGGCAACGCCGCAGACGCAGTAAAACTGATTGTCGCCAGCGTAATGACGGCGATGGCAATGTGCTTTTTCATTGTGGTTTCCTTTTGCTGAACCGGAAACCTCACTGTAAAGCTCACGACGAATTCATAATGTGCCTGAGCGATTTTAAAATGTGCCGAAACGCTCAATAGTGTCCGCAGATGATTGCCACTGACCATCTGTGCTACTCTACGCGCCATTTCCCTGGAATCGACAGAACAGAAAATTATGAGTGTACGTTTAGTGTTAGCCAAAGGGCGCGAGAAATCATTGCTGCGCCGCCATCCCTGGGTCTTCTCCGGTGCAGTTGCCCGTATGGAAGGCAAAGCCAGCCTCGGTGAAACCATCGATATCGTTGACCACCAGGGTAAATGGTTAGCGCGCGGCGCATACTCGCCTGCGTCCCAGATCCGGGCGCGCGTCTGGACGTTTGATAAAGATGAATCCATCGATATCGACTTCTTTGTCCGTCGCCTGGAGCAGGCGCAGCAGTGGCGCGACTGGCTGGCAAAACGCGACGGGCTGGACAGCTATCGTCTGATCGCCGGTGAATCCGACGGTCTGCCAGGCGTGACCATCGACCGTTTTGGCAATTTCCTGGTGCTGCAGCTGCTAAGCGCGGGGGCGGAGTATCAACGCGCGGCGTTAATCAGCGCGCTGCAGACGCTGTTCCCTGAGTGTGCCATTTACGATCGCAGCGACGTCGCGGTGCGTAAAAAAGAGGGCATGGAACTGACCCAGGGTCCGGTAACGGGCGAACTGCCACCTGCCCTGCTGCCTATCGAAGAGCACGGCATGAAACTGCTGGTGGATATTCAGGGCGGCCACAAAACCGGTTACTACCTCGATCAGCGCGACAGCCGTCTGGCAACACGCCAGTACGTTGCCGACAAGCGCGTGCTGAACTGCTTCTCCTATACCGGCGGTTTTGCGGTTTCGGCGCTGATGGGCGGATGTCGTCAGGTGGTGAGCGTGGATACGTCCCAGGAAGCGCTGGACGTGGCGAAGCAGAACGTCGAGTTGAACAAGCTGGATCTCAGTAAAGCCGAGTTTGTGCGCGATGACGTCTTTAAGCTGCTGCGCAAATACCGCGACCAGGGCGAGACGTTTGACGTGATCGTCATGGATCCGCCGAAGTTCGTGGAAAATAAAAACCAGCTGATGGGCGCCTGCCGTGGGTATAAAGACATTAATATGCTCGCCATCCAGCTGCTTAACCCGGGCGGAGTGTTGCTGACCTTCTCCTGTTCCGGCCTGATGACCACCGAATTATTCCAGAAAATTATCGCGGATGCCGCTGTAGATGCTGGTCGTGATGTACAATTTATAGAGCAGTTCCGTCAGGCGGCCGATCATCCGGTGATCGCTACCTATCCGGAAGGGCTGTATCTGAAAGGATTTGCCTGTCGCATCATGTAACTTGAAAAGTGGAATGTTGCCCACACCTATAGTGTAAGTAACATTTCCGGGAGGTGACTATGAATGCCAGCAAATTCGGTATCGGCCAGCAGGTCCGCCATTCCCTGTTAGGTTATCTGGGTGTGGTCGTGGATATCGACCCGGAATATTCTCTCGACGAGCCGTCAGCGGATGAGCTGGCGGTGAATGCAGAACTCCGCGCCGCGCCCTGGTACCACGTGGTGATGGAAGATGACGATGGCCAGGCCGTGCATACCTATCTTGCCGAAGCCCAGTTAAGTAGCGAACAGCAGGATGAACATCCTGAACAGCCATCGATGGATGAACTGGCGCAAACGATCCGCAAACAGTTGCAGGCGCCGCGCCTGCGTAACTAATGAAAACCCGGTAGCCCACGGCTGACCGGGTTTTTTATTACTTCGCCATCCCGAGACGTGGGATCTCAATGGCCGGGCAGCGATCCATCACCACATTCAGGCCTGCATCCCGTGCCAGCACCGCCGCCTGTTCATTGATTACCCCGAGCTGTAGCCACAACGTTTTCGCCCCGACCGCAATGGCTTCCTGCGCCACCCCCCAAGCCGCTTCAGAGTTGCGGAACACATCCACCATATCGATTTTTTCCGGGACTTCCGCCAGGGTGCCGTATCCCTGCTGGCCCAGCAATGTTTTACCTGCCACTTTTGGTGATACCGGGATCACGTGGTAGCCCTGGTCGAGCAGGTATTTCATCACCCGATAACTCGGGCGATCGGGCTTATCACTCGCCCCTACCAACGCAATGGTTCGGGTGGTGGTAAGGATGTCAGCTATGTTGTTCTCTTTCATTTATCTCCTCCTGGCTCGTTCAAACCGGGTATCAACGCCGTTAAGTATCTTCTCATCCCATACGTCTGTATGAGGGCAAATTGCCGGACCCTGTCTATATGTTAGTAAATATGATTAACGAAAAATTTTGATACATTATTCAAGACGCATGTCTTTTAAGAGGGCTCACTATGAAAACCGACATTGCCTGGAGTCTGTTTGCGCTGCTCATGCCGGTTTGCGTTTTCGCCACAACGCTGCGGCTCTCTACAGACATCGACCTGCTGGTACTTGATGGCAAAAAAGTCTCCAGTTCCCTGCTGCGCGGCGCCGATAGCATAGAGTTGGACAACGGTCCGCATCAGATTGTCTTCCGGGTAGAAAAAACCATTCGCCTTGGCAATCACGAGGAGCGCATCTATATCTCCCCTCCTCTGGTCGCCAGCTTTAACACCCAGCGGATCAGTCAGGTTAATTTTAGCCTTCCGCGGCTGGAAACAGAAAAAGAGTCACAACTTTTTGATAAATCACCGCAAATCGAATTGCTGGATGGTGACGCGACCCCGATTCCGGTCAAGCTGGATATTCTGGCGATCACCAATACGCCGAACGGCGTCAATTACGAGTACGATACCGAGCGCTATAACAAAGCCGGGCAGAGCGCCTCGATACCGCAGTTTTCTACCACCATGGCGGATGACAGCACGCTCTTGTCCGGCGTGTCTGAACTGGATATGCCGCCACCGCAATCCCAGAGCATGACGGAGCAGCGCCTGAAATACTGGTTTGCCCAGGCCGATCCCGAGACCCGAAGCCGTTTCCTGCAATGGGCGAAGCAACAACCCTCGTCCTGAGCCGCATTTTTTATCCCTTTCTCTTGCAGCGTCAGGTGCTTCCAGTAATCTGTAGCCAGTTAACTAACGGATAGAGACTATGGAACTCACAACCCGCACACTGCCGGAACGCAAACATATCGCCCTTGTCGCGCACGATCACTGCAAACAGATGCTGCTCAACTGGGTTCAGCGCCATAAATCCCTGCTGGGACAACATCAGCTTTCGGCCACCGGAACAACCGGCAACCTGATCCATCGTGAGACCGGGCTGCAGGTGAATGCCATGCTGAGCGGCCCTATGGGGGGCGATCAGCAGGTGGGCGCCCAGATTTCGGAAGGAAAGATTGATGTGCTGATCTTCTTATGGGACCCGCTCAATGCAGTACCGCACGATCCGGACGTAAAAGCCCTGTTGCGTCTGGCAACGGTGTGGAATATTCCGGTCGCCACTAACCTGTCGACGGCGGACTTTATTATCGAATCCCCACAGTTCAACTCGCCGGTGGAGATCCTGATCCCGGATTATCAGCGCTATCTGGCTGAACGTCTGAAGTAAATGCCCGTCCTGCCGGGTGGCGGCTTCGCCTTACCCGGCCTACGGTTTCCGTGCCACCGGCACATCGATGTTTTTCAACATCTCCACAAAGCGTGACGGCTGCTGTTTATTGAACAGCAACCAGACCCGGTGGCGGGCGCGGGTCATCGCCACATATAACAATCGCCGCTCTTCGGCATCGGGAAAGTCTTCAGTCACAGGCAGCAGAGCCTGCTCCATGACCGATTCGCGCGCAGGCGCCGGGAAACCGTCGCTTCCTTCCTGTAACCCCACGACGATGACATAGTCCGCCTGCTGCCCCTTGCTGGCGTGGATGGTCATAAAATCCAGCTGCAACTTTGGCCAGCGGGTCGCGGCTTTCTCCAGGCTGGCGGGCTTGAGATGGTGATAGCGCGCCAGCACCAGAATGCGCTCCTCCGGTCTGGCGTAACCGCTGAGCTTATCCAACAGGGCATCAAGCTGATCGTCTGCCAGCAGCGTGACCGCTTTTTTGTCCCCTGCCGAGAGGCTGTTCAGCGGTTTTGCCAGCTGATGCGGGTTCTGTTGGATAAAGCGGTTGGCAATCTCACCGATCCGGTTATTGAACCGGTAAGTCGTGTCGAGATCGCAGCGATCGCCTTCGCCAAAGTAGTGATGAAACGCGGTAGTCAGCGACAGCTGCGCGCCGCTGAAGCGATAGATCGCCTGCCAGTCGTCCCCCACGGCGAACAGGGTGGTGTGCTTGTTCTGTGCCCGCAGCGCCGCCAGCAGCGCCGCACGCTGAGGGGAGATATCCTGAAACTCATCCACCAGTATGTGTTTCCAGGGGCTGATAAAACGACCTTTTTCCAGAATAACGATCGCCTGATGAATCAGGCCGGAAAAATCAACGGCGTTTTCTGCTTTCAGGGCAGCTTTCCACGCCTTAAGCAGCGGTGCCATCAACTTCACCCGCTTTGAAAACAGCGCCTGCACCTCTTCAGGGGCGCCGGCAATCATCTCTGCCTGAGCGCCACCGTGCATGCGCATCAGGCTTACCCAGCGATCGAGCCGGGGTGCCAGTCGGCGCGCCAGCTTCTCGTTTTGCCAGAAACTGCCCTCCGGCACGTCCCAGTTCAGCTCCTCTTCCAGCCACTGGCGCCAGCCTTTGGCCTGCGCTTTTTTCTCGCTACACTGCTGCTGCCAGGCATCGATAAATAGCTTCTGCCGCGCCGCGGTGTCATTTTCAAGCTCGCTGACCACGGGCACCTTTTTACTCCCCTGCTGAATGATGTGCAGGGCAAGGGAGTGGAAGGTTCGGGCGGTAATGTCGCGGGTATGCAGCCGCGCCTCGATCCGCTCATCCATCTCCTGGGCCGCCTTACGGCCAAAGGCCAGGAGTAAAATCTGATCGGCAGAGGCTTCATTGCGGGTCAGCAGCCAGCCTGCCCTGGCCACCAGCACCGAGGTTTTGCCACTACCGGCACCGGCCAGCACCAGCAGCGACGACTCGCCATTGACCACCGCCCGGGCCTGGGCCGGATTGAGGGGGGAAGACTCAATACCGGCAAAAAAGTCGGCATACTGGCTGAGCATGGCGTCGGTCCACGCCTGATTGTGCGCCAGCCTGCTCTGGTCAATGTCTTCCAGCCAGGCCTGACACTGACGCCAGGCTTCCCGGCAGTTATCAAACTCGTCGAGCCGTGAGACGGACAATGGCAAGGCCTGTAACGCCTGGCGAATTTTTTGCTGCAAACCGAGCGTTTTTTCCCGCGTCAGCCAGCTGTTTTGCTCATTTGTTGCGGCAATGTCATTCAGCGCGTTTTGCAGGACCTGCGCCGCCACCTCACTCATTTCAGCACTCCACTGCTGCCAGAGCGTGTTCAGATGGTGGTGAAAACGCTGGGTTTCCGCCCACTCGGTGCCATGCAGACGGACCACTTTTTCATCGGGCAGAACAAACTCCAGCTCCCCCCAGACCAGGCCGCGTTTGCAGTGAATGGCCAATAGCTGGTTGAAAGGGATGAGATATTCATGACGTTCGCCTGAGACCTTGACCCCGGCGTTGAGCAGAACGACTTTGTCGTACGGATGTTGTGCCAGGCGCTTGCCTAACGATGTTGCTTTCAGTTCCATGTCCAGCCTGATCCACGACGTGAATAATTGCATAACAGTTTAACTGCCAGTTTTCAGGTGCTCCAGCGCAAAAAAACGTTACAATCAGCAGGGCTTCAACATTACGGCAAGAATTGAGGTTTTATGCGTACCGTTCTGAATATTTTGAATTTTGTGCTGGGTGGTTTTGTCACTACCCTCTCCTGGCTGCTGGCGACGCTGGTCAGCGTGGTGCTGATCTTCACCCTGCCGCTGACGCGCTCCTGCTGGGAAATCACCAAACTCTCGCTGGTGCCTTACGGTAACGAAGCGGTTCACGTGGATGAACTGGAGCCTGACAGTAAAAGTACGCTGATGAACACCGGCGGAACGCTGCTCAATATTCTGTGGCTGATCTTTTTCGGCTGGTGGCTGTGTGTGATGCATATTGCGGCGGGGATCGCCCAGTGCCTGACCCTGATTGGCATCCCCGTCGGGATCGCCAATTTCAAAATTGCCGCCATCGCTCTATGGCCGGTCGGACGCCGGGTTGTGCCGGTGGAAGTGGCCCGCGCCGCGCGGGAAGCCAACGCCCGCCGTCGTTTTCCGTAACAAGGACCCCGCGCGCCCATGCTAAGCCCCCTGCTTCGCCGCTACACCCTGAACAGCGCCTGGCTCTACAATGCCCGGATCTTTATTGCCCTGTGTGGCAGCACCGCCCTGCCCTGGTGGCTGGGCGAAGTAAAGCTAACCATCCCGCTGACGCTGGGGGTGGTTGCCGGTGCGCTGGCCGACCTGGACGATCGCCTTACCGGTCGGCTGCGCAATCTGGTTATCACCCTGATCTGCTTTTTTATCGCCTCTGCATCGGTTGAGCTGCTCTTCCCGTGGCCATGGTTTTTCGCGATTGGGCTGACGCTCTCCACCAGCGTCTTTATTCTGCTGGGTGGGCTGGGCCAGCGCTACGCCACCATCGCCTTTGGCGCGCTGCTTATTGCCATCTATACCATGCTGGGGGTGTCGCTGTATGACCAGTGGTATCAACAGCCGGTGCTGCTGTTGCTGGGCGCGGTCTGGTATAACCTGCTGACGCTCGCCGGGCATCTTATTTTTCCCATTCGCCCGTTGCAGGATAATCTGGCCCGCAGCTATGAGCAGCTGGCCCACTATCTGGAATTAAAGTCCCGGCTCTTCGATCCGGATATTGAAGATGATGGCCAGGCACCGCTGTACGATCTGGCCCTGGCGAACGGGCAACTGGTGACCACACTAAACCAGACCAAAGCATCGTTACTCACCCGTTTACGCGGCGATCGCGGTCAGCGCGGCACCCGCCGAACCTTACATTATTACTTTGTGGCGCAGGATATCCACGAGCGCGCCAGCTCATCGCATATTCAGTACGCCGATCTGCGCGAAAAGTTTCGCTACAGCGACGTGATGTTCCGCTTCCAGCGTCTGTTGTCCATGCAGTCGCAAGCCTGCCAGCAGCTGTCGCGCTCCATTCTGCTGCGCACCCCTTATCAGCACGATCCGCGATTTGAACGGGCGTTTACCCACCTGGATGCAGCGCTCGACCGCGTTCAGGCCAGCGGCACCTCTGCTGAGCAGATGAAAGCGCTGGGTTTTCTGTTAAATAACTTACGCGCCATAGATGCCCAGCTCGCCACCATCGAATCTGAGCAGGCGCTGGCAACACCCGGTAATGATGTGAATAACCAGCTTGCGGATGACAGTCTGCATGGGTTTAGCGATATCTGGCTGCGTTTAAGTCGTCATTTTTCTCCGGAATCGGCGCTGTTTCGCCATGCGGTGAGGATGTCGCTGGTGCTCTGTATTGGTTATGCTTTTATACAGATAACCGGGCTTAATCACGGCTACTGGATTTTGCTTACCAGCCTCTTTGTCTGTCAGCCCAACTACAACGCCACCCGCCATCGGCTGGCGCTGCGTATTCTCGGCACCCTGGTAGGGGTCGCTGTCGGGTTACCCATCCTTTACTTTGTCCCTTCGCTGGAAGGCCAGCTGATCTTAATTGTGATCACCGGCGTGCTGTTTTTTGCGTTTCGCAATGTGCAATATGCCCACGCCACCATGTTTATCACCCTGCTGGTGCTGCTCTGCTTTAACCTGCTTGGGGAAGGCTTTGAGGTAGCTTTGCCGCGCGTCATTGATACGTTAATTGGCTGCGCCATTGCCTGGGCTGCAGTGAGTTTCATCTGGCCAGACTGGCGGTTCCGTAATCTGCCTCGGGTGCTGGATCAGGCGATGAATGCTAACTGCCGTTATCTCGATGCCATCCTTGAGCAGTATCACCAGGGGCGCGATAACCGTCTGGCGTACCGTATAGCCCGGCGTGACGCCTATAACCGCGACGCGGAGCTGGCTTCTGTGGTGTCGAATATGTCCACGGAGCCGCGGGCAACCGCAGAAACCCGTGAAATCGCATTCCGTTTGCTGTGCCTGAACCATACTTTTACCAGCTACATCGCCGCGTTGGGCGCACACCGCGAGCGGCTCAACAACCCCGCAATCCTGGGGTTGCTCGACGATGCGGTCTGCTATGTTGATGATGCGCTTCATCAACGTCCGGCGGATGAGCCTCGTGTTCAACAGGCACTAAGCGAACTGGCGCAACGCATTTCACATATTGAGCCAGGCGCAGAGAGCAAGGCGCCTCTGGTGCTGCAGCAGATTGGTCTGCTCATCGCGTTGCTGCCAGAAATTTGCCATCTACAACAGCACGTTAATCAACTGCCGGAGTGACGGGCGTCTCAACCGGCAGCTTTTTGTACCACTCCACCAGCTCCTGGCGTCTGACTTCCGGGAGCGCAGCGACGTGGAGCCCGGTGATCGCCCCTTCCAGCGCAAACAGCACCTTGTAACTGAGGTGCTTGTTCAGCACTCTGATCTTCAGCCAGCACTGTTCTGCTCCCAGCTCACGTAATGCCTCTTCATTGGTGATGCCCGCTTCATAGAGCAGGATCTCCAGCTGAAAGGTGAGATTGGGTAAATCTTTCAGCCTCTCGCGCTTGTAGCGTTCGCAGCGCTCCCGCCGCGCCGCCTCCAGCGCAAACGACGAGAGCTGCAGAAGCGTTTCGCGATCCTGCCAGAGACCTTCATCGACGCGAAAATAGTTTAACAACACCGGCCGCCCCCGCTTCACCAGCGACAGGAAAGACGAGGCATGCTTTACGCAGTAGGGTGCACTCTCCTCACAGGCCCGCAGGTATAACTCCCCTTCCGACACCATGGCAAATACCGTGTCATCTACCGCCAGAGTGTAACCGCCAAACAGGGCACGATACTGAACTTCGCCCAGAGGAGACAGGTATTCTGCTGATTGATAGATCCGTTCATACGATAACTTTTTCATGATATTTCCCTTTTAAATCATGGAGTAATGATGAAGTCGCTTGTTAACGGATCCGTTAGCCAAAAAATAGGTAACTTATGATTGAACGGCAAGCTGATTTTTCAATACGACTGAATTACAAACCAAATTTGCGAGGAGCTTTCCGAAAATGAGGTTGATCTTTAGTCGCACAGGGGTTACTGTATATCCATACAGTAACTACAGGGCTGGATTGATTATGTACTCTTCAGGCTATGCAAACCGTTCAACTACTTTCTCTTCTACCGCAGGTAAAAGCGCGCTGAATTCCACTGCGCCTGTTTCCACCGGGCTGATTAGTGAAGTGCTCTACCGTGAAGACCAGCCCATGATGACGCAGCTGTTATTGCTGCCACTGTTACAGCAGCTTGGTCAGCAGTCGCGCTGGCAGCTGTGGCTTACGCCGCAGCAGAAATTGAGCCGGGAATGGGTGCAGTCCGCCGGCTTGCCGCTCGCAAAAGTGATGCAAATAAGCCAGATGGATCCATGCCATACTGTAGATTCAATGGTGAGGGCGTTACGTACCGGAAATTACAGCGTCGTGATCGGTTGGTTTACGCACGAGTTGACGGAAACGGAACAACATCGTCTGGCTGAAGCCGCCGAAGAAGGTAATGCGCTCGGCTTCATAATGCGTCCCATTCGAATGAATGCTCTGGGCAACGGACACCTTTCTGGGCTAAAAATTCACTCCAATTTGTATCATTAAGTAAAAATAAGAGTATTCCTGGAATTTTTTTTGCGCCCTCTGTACGCCGTTGGTTCTCTATAAAAAAGCCGCGAAAAGTCTTGTCTGCCGCGGCTTTCTTCATTTTAGCACGCCTTAAATTGCGCAATAAATGTTAAATATTGTGTATACAAAACTTTTTTTTTCATATGCCTGACAGAGTTCACACTTGTAAGTTTTCAGGTACGTTGTAGACTTTACATCGCCAGGGGTGCTCGGCCTAAGCCGAAGATATCGGTAGGTTTACTCTTTGTCCCCGCCCCCCGGTGAAGGATTTAACCGTGACTCTCATTGAGATTCTCATGGCGATTTTTGGATGATAACGAGGCGCAAAAAATGAAAAAGACAGCTATCGCGATTGCAGTGGCACTGGCTGGTTTCGCTACCGTAGCGCAGGCCGCTCCGAAAGATAATACCTGGTACGCTGGTGGTAAACTGGGCTGGTCTCAGTTCCATGACACTGGTTGGTATAACGACGCTCTGAACAACGACGGTCCAACTCATGAAAGCCAGCTGGGCGCAGGCGCGTTCGGTGGTTATCAGGTTAACCCGTACGTTGGCTTCGAAATGGGTTACGACTGGCTGGGCCGTATGCCTTACAAAGGCGACAACGTTAACGGCGCATTCAAAGCTCAGGGCGTTCAGCTGACTGCTAAACTGGGCTACCCAGTAAATGACGCTGTAGACATCTACACCCGTCTGGGCGGCATGGTATGGCGTGCAGACTCCAGCAACAGCATCGCTGGCGACGACCATGACACCGGCGTCTCCCCAGTATTCGCTGGTGGCGTTGAGTGGGCTATGACCCGTGACGTTGCTACCCGTCTGGAATACCAGTGGGTTAACAACATCGGCGACGGCAACACCGTTGGTGTTCGTCCAGACAACGGCATGCTGAGCGTGGGTGTTTCCTACCGTTTCGGCCAGCAGGAAGAAGCAGCGCCAATCGTTGCTCCAGCTCCAGCACCGGCTCCAGAAGTACAGACCAAGCACTTCACTCTGAAGTCTGACGTTCTGTTCAACTTCAACAAAGCAACCCTGAAACCAGAAGGTCAGCAGGCACTGGATCAGCTGTACACCCAGCTGAGCAACCTGGATCCTAAAGATGGTTCCGTAGTGGTTCTGGGCTTCACCGACCGTATCGGTTCTGACGCTTACAACCAGGGTCTGTCTGAGAAACGTGCTCAGTCCGTTGTTGACTACCTGATCTCTAAAGGTATCCCGGCTAACAAGATCTCCCCACGTGGTATGGGCGAATCTAACCCAGTTACCGGTTCTACCTGTGACAACGTGAAAGCTCGCGCTGCACTGATCGACTGCCTGGCTCCAGATCGTCGCGTAGAGATCGAAGTTAAAGGCATCAAAGACGTTGTAACTCAGCCAGCGGCATAAGTTATCGTCTGACAAAAAACCCCGCCATGTTGCGGGGTTTTTTATTGCCTGAATAAAGTAAAACGCTACTTTTTACCGGCCAGCAGCGCCTGGAGATCGGTTTTCAGGGTCGACATCTGACTGGCGTACTTCTCTTTATGTTCCGCATCTTCAATCAGCTGTACGATGGTTTCTGACAAGGTTTTCCCCCGTCGCTGGGCGAGCCCGGCCAGACGCTGCCAGACCATGAACTCCAGATCAATCGACTTTTTACGGGTATGTTGATGCTCAGCATTAAAGTGCCGTTTGCGCCGCGCACGGATAGTCTGCTTCATTCGGTTCAGTAAGGCAGGATTAATATGCTTTTCAATCCAGCCATTGACCAGAATGGGTTCATTTTCGAGGGTCAGCAATAAATCTACAGCTTCTTTTGCAGCACTGGCTTCGAGGTAGCAGGTGATCAACTCCCCTTCACGGTGTTTTTTGACCAGATACTTCCATTTCCAGCCGCTTTCGAGATTTTCCAGTTGTTGATATTTCATTGCGATCTCAGTGTGACCGTGTAACTGTGTTCAGAATATCAGTTTTTTAGCAATCTGCTGAAAAGAAATCATATCCTGTGACACGCGGTGACGCATTCCTGCCCGGAAACCCCGATTCCCTCATGTGCAGAGCCTGCGCCTTACGGTATACTCCATCGTTTTACTTCTGACAAAAAAACATCAACTTTGACCATTACGAAACTTGCATGGCGTGACCTTGTTCCGGATACCGACAGTTATCAGGAACTGTTTGCACAGCCAGATCTCGCGAAAGAAGACGAATACATCCTCAGCGACACTCAGCCCCGTTTGCATTACGCGCTGGAGCAGGTGTTAAGCCCATGGGCTACCTCACCATTCATGTTGTTGAAAGCGCCAGACGAAGCGGAGTATCTGAATCTTCTGGCAGATGCCATGCGGCAGCTGCAGCCAGAAGCCGGAACGGTCTTTGGTGGTGAGTACCGCATCGATGGGCATACCGTTACCTTTGAACCCGCCACCGTACCCGATAGCCGTTTTGCTGTCACCGGCAACATCGTCCAGGCGGGCTGGACAGAAGCAGAGCAGCTGTTCGGCTGTCTGCGCCAGTTTAACGGTGAACTTACCCTGCACCCCGGTCTGGTTCATCAGGCAAACGGCGGCGTGCTGGTTATCTCCCTGCGCACGCTGCTTGCTCAGCCGCTTCTGTGGATGCGCCTGAAAAACAGCGTTAGCCAGCAGCGCTTCGATTGGGTGGCCTACGACGAGTCGCGCCCTCTTCCGGTCGCTGTGCCCTCTATGCCGCTCACCCTGAAAGTGGTGCTCATCGGCGATCGCGAAGCGCTGGCGGATTTCCAGGAGATGGAACCCGAACTGGCCGACCAGGTGGTCTACAGCGAGTTTGAAGAGAGTACCCAGATTGCGGATGCTGAAGATATGCAGCAATGGCTGCAGTGGGTTTACGCCGTCTGCCAGCGTGCGCAGCTGCCAACGCCTGCTGCCGATGCCTGGCCGGTGCTGATCCGCGAAGCGGTCCGCTATACCGGCGATCAGGAGACTCTGCCGCTTTGTCCTCTCTGGCTTGGCAAACAGCTGCGTGAAGCCGCAGCCATGACCGAAGACGATACGGTCACCGGCGAACAGCTCTCCCAGATGCTGGTGCAGCGCGAATGGCGTGAAGGCTATCTTGCCGATCGCATGCAGGATGAGATCCTGCTTGAGCAGATCCTGGTTGAAACCGAAGGCGAACGCGTCGGGCAGATCAACGCTCTGTCGGTAATTGAATTCCCTGGCCACCCGCGCGCCTTTGGCGAGCCGTCGCGTATCAGCTGCGTCGTGCATATCGGCGACGGTGAGTTTATCGATGTCGAACGCAAAGCCGAGCTGGGCGGGAATATTCACGCCAAGGGCATGATGATCATGCAGGCCTTCCTGATGTCGGAACTGCAGCTCGAGCAGCAGATCCCCTTCACCGCCTCGCTGACCTTCGAGCAGTCCTACAGCGAAGTGGATGGCGACAGTGCGTCGATGGCAGAGCTGTGTGCCCTCATCAGCGCCCTGGCCGATGTGCCGGTGAATCAGAGCATTGCGATCACCGGTTCCGTGGACCAGTTTGGTCGCGCGCAGCCGGTCGGCGGTCTGAATGAGAAGATCGAGGGCTTCTTTACCGTTTGCCAGCAGCGTGGGCTGAGCGGTAAACAGGGTGTGATCATTCCTCTTCCGAACGTGCGTCATCTCAGCCTCAGTCAGGAACTGCTGAAGGCGGTAGAAGAGGAACAATTCAGCCTCTGGGCCATCGAAGACATTACAGATGCGCTACCCTTACTGACAAACCTGGAGTGGGACGCCGAGGGGCAAACCACACTGATGCAGACTATCCAGGAACGAATTGCGCAGGCAACGCAACAGGAAGCGCGCCACCGTTATCCCTGGCCGTTACGCTGGTTGAACTGGTTCACGCCAAACTGATCGGACTTGTTCAGCGTACACGTGTTAGCTATCCTGCGTCCTTCACTAAAATAAGGCATACTGAGAACATGGTAGATAAACGCGAATCCTTTACAAAAGAAGATCTTCTTGCCTCTGGTCGCGGTGAACTGTTTGGCGCGAAAGGCCCGCAGTTACCGGCCCCGAACATGCTGATGATGGACCGTGTCGTGAAGATGACGGAAACCGGCGGCAACTTCGATAAGGGTTACGTAGAAGCAGAGCTCGATATCAACCCGGACCTGTGGTTCTTTGGCTGCCACTTTATTGGCGATCCGGTGATGCCAGGCTGCCTGGGTCTGGACGCGATGTGGCAGCTGGTTGGCTTCTACCTCGGCTGGCTGGGTGGCGAAGGCAAAGGCCGCGCGCTGGGCGTGGGTGAAGTGAAATTCACCGGTCAGGTTCTGCCGACCGCGAAAAAAGTTACCTACCGTATTCACTTCAAACGCATTGTTAACCGTCGCCTGATTATGGGCCTGGCGGATGGCGAAGTGCTGGTCGACGGGCGTCTGATCTACACCGCGAACGACCTGAAAGTGGGTCTGTTCCAGGACACCTCCGCATTCTGATTGTTGCTTTTACCAGAGCATATAAAGGCGAAACCTCCGCAGTGCGGAGGTTTCTTTTTTTAAAGAGACGCTATCAAGCAAGTACTGCCCTGTCTCCGATGGCTTCTCGCCAGCCCCCTAACCATTGTGACCTCTGATTCAAGGTCTGATAGGGACACATTTCTTTTGAACGTCCGGCGATGCCAGCCTGATAACCACGTTGATGAGCCCTTTCAAGGCGATCTCGTTTCTGTCTCTTCATGCCTCGTTTCCCTCATTATTTGATCTGGTGGAAAAGAAAACAGTGATTACAAAATGTGCAATCACAGATAACGAATACCCTGATTACCGCCGAGCGTCAATGCGCAAAATTCACGCCAGTGTCATAAATGTGAGCTACACAAAAGTTCATTTGTACAAAAATTGTGACACGGCACAAGTAACCGCCTGAGGGGCAAACGAAAAAAAAGCCGCAATTAGCATCAAGCTAAGTGCGGCTCCGTGCGATGAATTTTACTTATGGCAGTCGGGAGATCTCTCTCGCAATGCTGGCAGACTCCTGCGCCCAGCCCTGGGCCAGCACTTTTACCATCTCATCGTAACCATCTTTCTGCTGGATCAGCTCCAGATGGAAAGGTCGTTTGATCAGCTGACCCTGATGGTTCAGCAGCCACTCCCCGCTGACGATCACCCTGCCATCATAGCGCCCGTGGAAGCCAGTGACATTGACGTTAAGCGTATCCTGGTTACTTCCCAGCGGCTGCGACGCTACCACCCATCCCGGCAGTTGGCTGCCAAGGTTGGCGACCAGCGTGTTACGCAGCTGCTGATCCAGCGGGCTGGCCCAGAGATTGTTGCTGGCGATGACGTACTGCACATCGCTGGTCTGATAGACCACGCCATTACCGGCGAGATAATCAGGGACCGCTACCTGTTCGACCCACAGCAGGCGGTTCCCCTGGCTGGCCGTCGTTTGCCCGCCCGCCTGCGCTGCCAGCGGCAGCTGATAATAGCTCTTGTTCTCTGATGCGCTACAGGCGGTCAGAAGCGCCACTGCGGTGATGATTAGCCATTTTTTCATTACTTAGCCCCCTTCGGCTCAGGGTCCTTTTTCTCTTTTGCTTCGAATACCAGCGCATTGCTCTTGGTATTCAGCGTTTTCAGTACCGGCTGGAGCTCACGCAGAACCTGATCGAGGCGCTGCATATCCGCCACCATCTTGTTATATGCCGCGGAGCCCGGCTGGAAGCCCTGCATACTGCGGTTCAGTTCACGCAGCGTCTTTTGCATGTCCTGCGGCAGCTGCTGCATCGACTGGCTGGCGGTCAGCTTGTTGAGATTATCCAGCGTGGCCTGCAGTCGGCGCATCGTCGCCTGGCTTTCACTAAGCGTGTTGGTGGCCTGCTGAATCATCGGATTGAGCGGCAGGTTGTTGATCTTATCCAACGTTTCCATCAGACGCTGTTGGATCTGCGCCAGGCCACCGCTAACGGTCGGGATAATTTTATACCCGCCAAACTCGCGGATCGCTTTTAGCGGCGGCTCTTTCGGGAAGAAGTCCATATCCACATACAGCGCCCCGGTCACCAGATTACCGGTTTTGAGCGAGCCGCGCAGGCCGCGCTTCATCAGCCCGTCGATATGCTGAGCAATGTCCGGCGTATCGCCAACCTGATTAATCAGACGCTCCGGCTCAATGCGGATCAGCACCGGAATACGGTAGTCATCATCCAGCACCTGGCGCATACCCGGCGCAAAGAACGGCACCTTAGCGACGGTTCCGAGACGGATACCGCGGAATTCAACCGGCGCGCCCGGCTGCAGGCCGCGGACAGAATCTTTGAAGAACATCAGGTAGTCGATATGGTCGGTATAGAGCGAATCCTGAATGCTTCTCTGATCGTCATAGAGCTTGAATGCCGTGTGCTGCGCCACCGGCTGGCCCTGATCCAGCCCTTCCGGCACGTCAAAACTGACGCCACCGCCGAAGAGCGTAGAGAGTGAGCCCATTTCGACGCGCATACCGGCTGAGGTTAAGTCCACGGCGATACCGCTGTCTTTCCAGAAACGCACGTTGCTGGTCACCAGGCGATCGTTAGGCGCATTGATAAACAGCTGGTAACTGATGGTGCGTTTTTGGGTGTCAAACGTGCTGGTTTCAACGGAACCCACGCGATAACCGCGGAACAATACCGGATCGCCCGGACTCAGCTGGCCCGCTTTTTTACTGTCGAGGATGACGCGGATCCCCTTCGCATCGGGTGGCGCCAGCGGCGGTGAGTCCAGAAGTTGATATTCCGCTGGCTGGACGCCCTTTTTGCCCGGTTGCAGTTCAATATATGCCCCGGATAACAACGTACCCAGACCGCTGATGCCTTCACGGCCCACCTGCGGTTTCACCACCCAGAACACCGAGTCGCCGTGTAGCAGCTTCTCCATGCCAGCGTGGAGACGGGCTTTGATCTCTACGTGTGTCAGGTCGTCAGTCAGGGTCGCGCTTTCGACGACCCCCACATCCACGCTGCGGCTTTTGATGGTGGTTTTACCGCCCTCAATGCCCTCGGCGTTGGTGGTGATTAACGTCACTTCCGGACCCTGATGGCTGTAATGATAAAACAGGATCCAGGCACCGATCAGGGCAGTCACGATGGGGAAAATCCACACCGGCGACCAGTTTCTGACCTTCTGCACTTTCGCCTCTCCGCTTCTCTTTTCCATGCTTTTATTCATCCTCATGGCTCGACGCTGACTCACGATCCCAGGATAACCGAGGGTCGAAAGTCATGGCCGCAAACATGGTCATAATCACGACCAATGCAAACATCACCGCTCCGATGGCGGGATAGATACTCATTAATCCGCCTATACGCACCAGCGCAGAGAGGACGGCAATCACAAAGACGTCAATCATTGACCAGCGCCCGACAAACTCTACGACTTCATAGATCAGATGCATCCGCTCGCTGTCACGCTTGCCGTGTCCTTTGGCATCCCAGCAGAGCCAGGCAATCGCAATCATTTTGAGCGTGGGAACCATAATACTGGCGATAAAGATCACCAGCGCAACCGGATAGGAGCCTTCACTCCATAGCAGTACAACCCCGGCCATGATAGTCGATGGCATTCTATCGCCCAGCAGGTCGGTAATCATAATCGGCAGAATGTTGGCCGGGAGATAGAGGATCATGGAGGTAATAAGCAGTGCCATGGTCCACTGAAGACTGTTTTTACGCCGCACATGCCCTTTTGTTGCGCAACGTGGGCAGACATACTGGTCGGCAGGAAGGATCGCTGTGCAGCAGGCGCATAAGCGCAAATTTTGGTTGATTCCCGGCACACCGGGTTGCAGCGTTTGCGGCAATACGGGCGCAGGAGCGATATCGTCCCATGCCCAACGGCGATCCACGCACTGAAACGCGCGTAGTTGCAGGATACAGAACAGGCACCAGGGAATAAAACTGCTGCCAATGCCGATATCGCCGTAGGCCATCAGCTTAACAAAGCTCACCAGAATACCGGCTAAGAAAATCTCCGCCATCCCCCAGCTTTTCAACTGGAACAGGATCCGCGCCAGCCTGATTTTCAGTGCTCCGGGCATATGCGCCCGGTTCACGAGCAGTAAGATAACCACCAGGCAAAACGCCGGAACGATCTGGACGAAAAGTAAAAAGAATGTTCCCAGACTGGCGTAATTCTCTGAGAACATCACGCGGGGTATCTCCAGCAAATGGACTTCGCTGGTGATCCCCCCCACCTTCATATTAATAAAGGGGAAAAGATTGGAGAGAAAGAGCATAAACAACGCAGCAATGGCATAAGCAGTAGGACGCTGCCGCGGCGCGTCCCACTCTGTTGTCAGCGTTGTCCCGCAGCGCGGGCATGCCGCTTTGTGGCCATGCTCGAGCACCGGAAGCGCCACGAGCATATCGCACTGTGAGCATAAAATATGCCGGTCGGCATGGTGATGTTCACACATACTGGCTCCATGTTTAACTTATGCGCCGTTTTTCAGAGCCTCAAGATATTCCCAGCGTTCAAATGCCTCTTCCAGCGCCTGCTCAGCCTGGGCCATATCGGCCAGAACTTTTTGAGTATAGTCATGCGGCTGGCTGAAGAATGACGCGTCTGCCACCTGAGCCTGCAAACTTTCCAGACTGGCTTCGAGCTCTTCCAGACGCTGCGGCAAGCCTTCCAGTTCGCGCTGAAGGTTATAGCTTAATTTGGCCGTGGTGCGTTTGCTATTTTCTGCTTTTGGAACAGCAACTTCCGCTTCCACCTTCGCTTTTGACTGTTTTGTCGCCTGCGATTGTGCCTGCTGCCCACGGGCATCGTGATAACCGCCCACATACTGACCAATTCGCCCCTGGCCTTCGAAGATCCAGCATTCGGTGACGGTGTTATCCACGAACTGACGATCGTGGCTGACCAGCATCACAGTTCCCTGATAACTATCAATCAGTTCTTCCAGAAGTTCCAGCGTTTCAACGTCAAGATCGTTGGTCGGTTCGTCAAGAATAAGCAGGTTGCTGGGTTTCAGGAACAAACGCGCCAGTAACAGGCGGTTACGCTCCCCACCAGAGAGGGCGCGCACCGGGGTCATCGCCCGTTTTGGATGGAACAGGAAGTCCTGCAGATAGCCCAGCACGTGGCGCGGCTTACCGTTCACCATCACTTCCTGCTTGCCTTCGGCGAGGTTGTCCATCACCGTTTTATCCGGATCCAGCTCAGCGCGGTGCTGGTCGAAGTACGCCACTTCGAGCTTGGTACCGCAGTGGATGCGGCCGCTATCTGCCTTAAGTTGATCCAGCATCAGCTTCAGCAGCGTGGTCTTACCGCAGCCGTTCGGGCCGATAAGGGCGATTTTGTCGCCGCGCTGCACCTGGGCGGAGAAGTCCTTCACCAGCACCTTGCCGTCGACCTGGTAGTTGACGTTCTCCATCTCAAAGACGATTTTGCCTGAACGGCTCGCCTCTTCGACCTGCATCTTCGCGCTGCCCATCACCTCGCGGCGTTCGCTGCGCTCGCGGCGCATCGCTTTCAGGGCACGGACGCGGCCTTCATTACGGGTACGACGCGCTTTAATGCCCTGACGGATCCACACCTCTTCCTGCGCCAGCTTGCGGTCGAACTCTGCATTTTGCAGCTCCTCTACCCGCAGGTTTTCCTCTTTTTTCAGCAGATAGGTGTCGTAATCCCCCGGATAGGTCACCAGCTTGCCGCGATCGAGATCGACAATACGGGTCGCCATATTGCGGATAAACGAACGGTCATGAGAGATGAAGATGATGGTGCCGTTGAAGGTTTTCAGGAACCCTTCCAGCCAGTCAATGGTTTCGATATCCAGGTGGTTGGTCGGCTCATCAAGCAGCAGCACTTTCGGCCCGCTGACCAGCGCCCGGCCCAGCGCCGCCTTACGCAGCCAGCCGCCAGAAAGAGAGGCCAGCGGCATGTCCGCTTCCAGACCTAACTGCGCCAGCACTTCGTTGATGCGGTTTTCCAGCTGCCACAGGCCATGATGATCCAGCAGCTCCTGCAGGCGCGCCATCTCATTCAGGTTTTTGGTGCTGGGATCGGTCATCACCAGATGTGAGATCTCGTGGTAGCGCTTCAGGTATTCGGCCTGCTCTTCGATGCCTTCGGCGACAAAATCGTAGACGCTGCCCTGAACGTTGCGCGGCGGATCCTGCTGCAGACGCGCCACAACCAGATCCTGTTCGTAAATAATGCGCCCGTCATCCAGCCCCTGCTCGCGGTTGAGGATCTTCATCAGCGTCGATTTTCCGGCGCCATTACGCCCCACCAGACAGACACGTTCGTTATCTTCGATATGCAGCTCAGCATTATCGAGAAGCGGCGCGTCGCTGAACGACAGCCACGCCCCATGCATACTAATTAATGACATTTACTTTTCCTTTCAGACCGCGGTAATCAGCCAGCAGTTATGGATCTGACGGTTACGGGCAAAATCCTGGGACAGGGTTTTTTGACTGATCTCTTGTGCTTTCAGCCCCAGCTTTTCCAGCCCTTCATGATCCATGCGGAAACCGCGTTTGTTGTTCGAGAACATGATCGTGCCGCCTTTACGCAGCATACGTTTGAGATCTTTCATCAGCGCAATATGGTCGCGCTGGACATCGAAAGACTCTTCCATGCGTTTGGAGTTAGAGAAGGTCGGCGGATCGATAAAGATCAGATCGAACTGCTCTTCGGTTTCACGCAGCCAGCCCAGCACGTCAGCCTGCAACAGGCGGTGCGCGCGGCCGGTCAGGCCGTTAAGGCGCAGGTTGCGCTCCGCCCACTCCAGATAGGTGCGGGACATATCCACGGTGGTAGTGGTACGCGCACCGCCCAGGCCGGCATGTACGCTGGCGCTGCCGGTATAGGAGAAGAGGTTCAGGAAGTCTTTACCTTTACTCATCTGGCCCAGCATGCGGCGGGCAATGCGGTGGTCGAGGAACAGCCCGGTATCGAGATAGTCGGTGAGGTTCACCCACAGGCGCGCGTTGTATTCGCCTACTTCGATAAACTCGCCCTTGCTGTTCATCTTCTCATACTGGTTTTTACCCTTCTGACGCTCACGGGTTTTAAGGATCAGTTTGTTTGGCGCAATATTCAGCACGCTGATGGTCGCGGCAATAATATCAAGCATACGCTGACGGGCTTTCTGCGGATCGACGGTTTTAGGCGGGGCATACTCCTGCACAACCACCCAGTCGGCGTAGCGATCGACCGCCACGTTGTATTCCGGCAGATCGGCGTCATACAGGCGATAACATTCAATGCCTTCCTGCTTCGCCCATTTTTCAAATTTCTTCAGGTTCTTGCGCAGGCGGTTGGCGTAATCTTCCGCGATGGTGGCAGGTTTGCTGTCCGCCTCTTTCTCGGCCAGATGGTAATTTTTCTGCACACAGTCCAGCGGACCGTTTTTGGCCTTGAACTGGCGCTCGGCGCGCAGTTGCAGGCAGCTCAACAGCTCAGGGGAGGCGCTGAACAAAGAGAGGTTCCAGCCGCCAAACAGATCCTTCATGGTGCGCCCCAGCAGGCTATGCAGGGCAATCAGCGCAGGCTCGCTGTCCAGACGTTCGCCGTAAGGCGGGTTGCTGATTACCGTGCCGTACGGGCCTTTTGGCAGCGGATTGGTGAGCTGGGAAACGTCTTTAACCTCAAAGGCGATCAGCTCGCCGATCCCGGCGCGGCGGGCGTTGCTGCGCGCGCGTTCAATGACGCGGGCGTCGCTGTCAGAACCATAGAAGCGGGATTCATAGGCTGCCAGCCCGGCACGTGCGCGCGTCTGGGCTTCGGCTTTTACCTCCTGCCAGATGGCCTCGTCGTGCTGAGCCCAGCCCTTAAAGCCCCACGCGCCGCGATGCAGGCCAGGCGCGCGGTCGGTTGCCAGCATCGCCGCTTCGATAAGCAGGGTACCGGAACCACACATCGGATCGAGCAACGGCGTACCCGGCAGCCAGCCGGAACGCATCACGATGGCGGCCGCCAGGTTCTCTTTGATCGGCGCAATACCGGCACGATCGCGGTAGCCGCGCTGGTGCAGGCCTTCGCCACACAGATCCAGCGCAATGCTGGCAACTTCTTTATTCAGGCGAACGTTGATGCGCAGGTCCGGATTTTCACGATCGACGTTCGGACGCTCCAGATTTTTGCGCGTGAAACAGTCGACGATGGCATCTTTGACCTTCAGCGCCCCGTACTGGCTGTTACGGATCTCATCGTTCAGGCCGCTGAAGTGCACGGCAAAAGTGGCGCCTGGGGCAAAAATCTCTGTCCAGTCGATAGTCTGCACGCCAATATAAAGATCGAGATCGCTATAAACCTTGCACTCTCTCATCGGCAACATGATGCGTGAGGCCAGGCGGCTCCACATCAGGCTCTGGTAAATAAGCCGCGTGTCGCCCTGAAAATGGACACCACCCTGAACCACCTGGCACTCTTGCGCGCCCAGATTTTCCAGTTCAGTTTTTAACAGCTCTTCCAGCCCACGGGCCGTACTGGCAAACAGAGAATTCATATCGTCACTTTTACTCTAAGAAAATTGCTGCGCATTATAGCCAATCTGGGCTCTATGTCATAAAGTTGAGGGCTTATTTTCATTTGAGGGCTGCGCCGTGGCGACGTTATCCAGGCTTTTCATTCATCCGGTTAAATCCATGCGCGGTATTGGGCTCACGCATGCCCTTGCCGATGTCAGCGGTTTTGCCTTTGATCGCATTTTTATGGTCACAGAGCTGGATGGCACATTTATTACCGCACGCCAGTTCCCGCAAATGGTTCGCTTCATCCCGGCGCCGGTTCAGGATGGTCTCCATCTGACTGCGCCGGATGGTTCCAGTAGTATCGTCCGTTTCAGCGATTTTGCGCCAGCGGATGCGCCCACCGAAGTCTGGGGCAACCACTTTACCGCCCGTATCGCCCCGGACGCGATCAACCGCTGGCTGAGCGAATTCTTTTCCCGCCCGGTTCAGCTCCGCTGGGTTGGGCCGGAGCTGACGCGACGCGTGGCTAAGTTTGCCGCGGTGCCGCTCTCTTTTGCCGACGGATTCCCGTATCTGCTCACAAACGAAGCCTCGCTGCGCGACCTGCAACAGCGCTGCCCGGCCAGCGTGCAGATGGAGCAGTTCCGCCCGAACCTGGTGGTGACAGGCGCTGCCGCCTGGGAAGAGGACACCTGGAAAGTGATCCGCATCGGCGAGGTCATTTTTGACGTGGTGAAACCCTGCAGCCGCTGCATCTTTACCACCGTCAGCCCGGAGAAAGGGCAGAAACACCCGGCTGGCGAACCGCTAAAAACCCTGCAATCTTTCCGCACCGCGCAGGATAATGGTGATGTCGATTTCGGCCAGAACCTGATCCCGCGCTCCAGCGGAGTGATCCGCGTGGGCGACGAGGTGGAGATCCTCTCGACCGCCCCGGGCCGTCTCTACGGTGCAGGCGCCGAAGAAGAGGCCAGCGACGTGGAAGTGCAGCCTGCAACGGCGGTGACCATCCAGTGGCAGGGGCAGACCATTCGCGGTAACAATCAGCAGGTGTTATTGGAGCAGCTTGAACAGGCCGGGATTCGCGTGCCCTACTCCTGCCGTGCGGGGATTTGCGGATGCTGTCGCATTACGCTGGTTGAGGGGGAAGTGAGCGCGCTGAAGAAATCGGCCATTGGCAGCGACGGCACAATCCTGTGCTGTAGCTGCGTACCGAAAACGTCGTTACAACTCGAGGCTTAAACGGCCTGTTCCAGGCTGAAGCTGACCGGTTGCGGTTTCAGCCTGTCATTCATCACTTTAATCGGGTCGCCCAACTGCATGGTGCGCCCGGCAATGGTCACCGCGGGCTGCGCCAGTAAACAGAGCGCAGCGTTGTCGCCCGGCTCCACCACCAGCAAATTCACCTGCTCACCATTTTCGCTCAGGCTGACACAGGCGGCATCACCGATAACCGGCGTCCAGCGTTCACCGTGGGCAAGAAAGTGCCAGCTTTTTGGCATCTGGGGTTTGAGGAAGCGGATCGCCACCAGCGCATTAAGCACCAGTTCAGCACGCTGCTCTTTCGACAGTTCCAGGTCACGGCACTTCTCTTCAAAAGAGAAATAGAGCGCGGCATCATCGACGCAAAAACCGGTATCGGCAAAGGCGTCCGGGGTTAACATCCGGCGGGCAAAACGTGAACGAAACAGCATACCATTGGCCAGATCGAGCATCATACGATCGTGCTCTTCGCAGAAATACCAGCGCCAGTTATCGTCAGGTTTAATTCGCATCTGTCTCTCCCGTGCCCGAAACGTCCTGTCGTAAGAAAGTCCTTATTGCCGCTTCGTTTTTTTAACCTCAGTAATCAAAGACTACTATGTCTAATAAAGCAACAGTCCGGGAATATAAAACAACCAGAGCTGGAAATAAAGCCCTGGTTGTCAGTCATGCTAAAAGGTTAGAGGTGATTAACGATTTCTTTAATCAGCGGCGGACCTTTAAAAATAAAGCCGGAATATATCTGAACAAGCGAAGCGCCAGCAGCCATTTTTTCACGGGCGGCGATGACTGAATCAATCCCGCCAACCCCAATAATCGGTAAGCGGCCATTTAATTCCTGCGCCAGACGACGAATTATTTCGGTGCTTTTTAACTGCACCGGGCGTCCGCTCAAGCCACCCATTTCATCGCAATGCTTCATCCCCTGAACTAAAGTGCGGTCGAGCGTGGTATTGGTAGCGATAACACCATCAATATTATGACGAACTAAACTGTCGGCCACCTGAATCAGCTCTTCTTCACTCAGATCCGGCGCAATTTTAACGGCGACCGGCACATATTTATGGTGCGTCGCCTGGAGTTCATTTTGCTTATTTTTAATGGCGGTTAATAAGTCGTCCAGCGCTTCGCCGTATTGCAGGGTACGCAGACCTGGCGTGTTAGGCGAGGAGATATTCACCGCAATATATCCGGCATAAGCGTAGACTTTCTCCATGCAGATCAGGTAGTCATCTTTGCCCTGCTCGACCGGCGTGTCTTTATTTTTGCCGATATTAATGCCTAATACGCCGTCGAAATGGGCCTTTTTCACATTCTCAACGAGGTGATCGACACCGAGATTGTTAAACCCCATGCGGTTAATCAGCCCCTCGGCTTCTACCAGGCGGAACAGGCGTGGCTTGTCGTTACCCGGTTGCGGACGCGGTGTGACGGTACCAATTTCGATGGAGCCGAAGCCCATCGCACCCAGTGCATCAATGCACTCGCCATTTTTATCCAGCCCTGCCGCCAGACCCAATGGGTTTTTAAAGGTTAACCCCATACAGGTGACCGGCTTATCCATCACTTTCTGGCGCACCAGCGCTTCGAGCGGGGTTCCCGTAATACGGCGTAACTGCTGGAATGTTAATTCATGAGCGCGCTCAGGATCGAGCTGGAAAAGGGCTTTACGAACGAAGGGGTAGTACATGAACTCTCCTGGATTCCCGGTGTGCAAACCGGGGGCGTATTATCTGCGATCGCAGCGGGAAAGGGAATTGACCTGAGGCAAAAAAAGCCCCGTGCCGCGCAATCGTTTACTTTTCACTCCTCCTTTATTCAATTTTCGGCATTTATCTTGCGGATAAATCATTTAGCGGAATAAGCCAGCGGTGCCACACTGCCAACAAATGTTATCAATGTTAGATAAAAGCGAATAATTGGTTATAAGGAGCATCTATGCGCGTCATTACGTTGGCCGGCAGTCCGCGATTCCCTTCCCGCTCCAGCGCACTGCTGGAGTACGCCCGGGAGCAGCTTACCTCTCTGGATGTGGAGGTGTTCCACTGGAATCTACAAAATTTTGCCCCGGAAGATCTGCTCTATGCCCGCTTCGACAGCCCTGCGCTGAAGGCGCTGAATGAACAGTTAAAAGAGGCCGATGGGCTGATCGTCGCCACGCCGATCTATAAAGCCTCGTTCTCCGGTGCCCTGAAAACCCTGCTGGATCTGCTGCCGGAGCGCGCGTTAGAGGGCAAAGTCGTCCTGCCGCTGGCGACGGGCGGCACTGTGGCCCACCTGCTGGCGGTGGATTACGCCCTGAAACCGGTGCTCAACGCCCTGAAAGCCCAGGAGATCCTGCACGGCGTCTTTGCCGATGATTCTCAGGTCATCGATTACCAGCACAAGCCGCACTTTACCCCAAACCTGCAAACCCGCCTCGACAGCGCGCTGGAGACCTTCTGGCAGGCGCTGCATCGCCGCGACGTGCAGGTTCCCGCCTTCGGTCTTCAGAAAGGAGTCGCCCATGTTTAAATCCCTCGCACGCCTGAGTCTGGCAGGTCTGGTGGCTCTCTCCGCCCTGGCGCATGGCGCAGAGCCCGCGCCCGACAATCTGCGTATTGGCTATCAGAAAGGCAGCGTCAGTATGGTGCTGGCGAAAAGCCATCAGCTGCTGGAAAAACGCTACCCGGACACCAAATTCTCCTGGGTTGAGTTCCCGGCCGGCCCGCAGATGCTGGAGGCGCTGAACGTAGGCAGTATCGATCTCGGCAGCACGGGCGATATCCCGCCAATTTTCGCCCAGGCCGCCGGCGCGGATCTGCTTTACGTCGGCGTTGAGCCGCCAAAACCGAAAGCCGAAGTGATCCTGGTGCCTGAAAATAGCCCGATTAAGAGCGTGGCGGATCTGAAAGGCCACAAAGTGGCTTTCCAGAAAGGCTCCAGCTCCCACAACCTTTTATTGCGCGCGCTCCAGCAGGCGGGCCTGACCTTTAAGGATATTCAGCCGGTCTATCTCTCCCCGTCGGATGCCCGCGCCGCCTTCCAGCAAAAGAGTGTCGATGCCTGGGCTATCTGGGACCCTTACTACTCTGCGGTGCTGCTGCAGGGGGAGGTGAGAGTACTGAAAGATGGCGAAACCCTGAAACAGACCGGCTCTTTCTACCTTGCCGCACGCCCCTATGCCGAGAAGAACGGTGCCTTTATTCAGGGCGTGCTGGATACCTTTAGCGAAGCGGACGCCCTCACCCAGAGCCAGCGCCAGCGCCAGCGCCAGGCCAGTATCGCCCTGCTGGCAAAATCGATGGGTCTGCCGGAGCCGGTCATTGCTACCTACCTTGACCATCGCCCGCCAACCGTCATCAAACCGGTGGATGCGAAAATCGCCGTGTTACAGCAGCAAACCGCCGACCTGTTTTACGACAACCATCTGGTACCGAAAAAAATCGTTATTCGCGACCGCATCTGGCAGCCCACTGCCTCGAAAGGAGATAAATCATGAGTCTGAATCTGTTCTGGTTTTTACCTACCCATGGCGACGGTCATTACCTTGGCACCGACGAGGGTGCTCGTCCGGTGGATCATGCTTATCTCCAGCAGATCGCCCAGGCGGCCGATCGGATTGGTTTTACCGGGGTGCTGATCCCGACAGGTCGTTCCTGCGAGGATGCGTGGCTGGTGGCGGCGTCGATGATCCCGGTGACCCAACGCCTGAAGTTTCTGGTGGCCCTGCGTCCCAGCGTGACCTCCCCGACGGTGGCCGCACGCCAGGCCGCGACCCTCGACCGTCTGTCGAATGGCCGCGCCCTGTTTAACCTGGTGACCGGCAGCGATCCGCAGGAGCTGGCGGGAGATGGCGTCTTTTTGGATCACACCGCGCGGTACGAAGCCTCCTCTGAATTCACTCACGTCTGGCGTCGTCTGCTGGAGGGGGAGAACGTCACCTTCGAGGGCAAGCATATCCATGTGCGTGACGCGAAACTCTACTTCCCGCCGATCCAGCAGCCGCGTCCACCGCTCTATTTTGGCGGTTCATCGGAGGTTGCCCAGGATCTGGCCGCCGAGCAGGTGGATCTCTACCTTACCTGGGGCGAGCCGCCGGCGCTGGTAAAAGAGAAAATCGAACAGGTGCGCGCCAAAGCCGCGGCGCGGGGTCGTAAAGTCCGCTTCGGTATTCGTCTGCATGTGATTGTGCGCGAAACCACTAAAGAGGCGTGGCAGGCCGCCGACCGCCTGATTTCGCATCTGGACGATGACACCATTGCCAAAGCGCAGGCCGCGTTTGCCCGCACCGATTCCGTGGGGCAACACCGAATGGCCTCCCTGCACAACGGTAAAAGAGAGAATCTGGAGATCAGCCCGAACCTGTGGGCGGGCGTCGGCCTGGTGCGCGGCGGCGCAGGTACCGCCCTGGTGGGGGATGGCCCGACCGTGGCGGCGCGCATTAATGAGTACGCTGACCTCGGTATCGACAGCTTTATTCTCTCCGGTTATCCGCATCTGGAGGAGGCGTACAAGGTGGGCGAACTGCTGTTCCCGCATCTGGATGTCGCCATTCCGGAGATCCCGCAGCCGCAGCAGCTGTTGCAGCAGGGCGAAGCGGTCGCCAACGAATTTATTCCGCGTAAAGTCGCCCAGAGCTAAGGAGAACGCATGGCTCATTCTTCCCGAAAATGGCTGCTGCGCATTGCACCCTGGCTGCTTCCCGCAGGCATTGTGCTTATCTGGCAGTTGGCCTCCTCCGTGGGCTGGCTCTCCAGCCGCATCCTGCCGTCGCCGGAGGGGGTTGTGGAGGCGTTCTGGTCGCTGAGCGCCAGCGGCGAGCTGTGGCAGCATCTGGCGATCAGCGCCTGGCGCGCGGTGATTGGTTTTTCCATCGGCGGGACGATTGGCCTGACGCTGGGGCTGATCAGCGGTCTCTCCCGCTGGGGTGAGCGTCTGCTGGACACCTCGATTCAGATGCTGCGCAACGTGCCACATCTGGCGCTGATCCCGCTGGTGATCCTCTGGTTTGGTATCGATGAGACGGCGAAGATTTTTCTCGTCGCCCTCGGCACGCTCTTCCCGGTCTATATCAACACCTGGCACGGCATCCGTAATATCGATCGCGGGCTGGTGGAGATGGCGCGCAGCTACGGTTTGTCCGGCTTCGCCCTGTTTATCCACGTTATCCTGCCGGGCGCCCTCCCCTCCATTATGGTCGGCGTGCGCTTCGCCCTCGGCCTGATGTGGCTGACGTTAATTGTGGCGGAAACCATCTCCGCCAACTCGGGTATCGGCTACCTGGCGATGAACGCCCGCGAATTCCTGCAGACCGATGTGGTCGTGGTGGCCATTGTTCTCTACGCCCTGCTCGGCAAACTGGCGGATGTCAGCGCCCAGTGGCTGGAACGCCGCTGGCTGCGCTGGAATCCGGCCTACGCGATAAAGGAGGCACACGCATGAATACAGCTCGCTTAAACCAGGGTACGCCGCTGTTGCTCAATGGCGTGACCAAACGCTACGGCGAAAACACCATTCTGAACGAACTGGAGCTGCATATTCCCGCCGGGCAATTCGTGGCGGTGGTGGGCCGCAGCGGCGGTGGCAAAAGCACCCTGCTGCGCCTGTTGGCCGGGCTGGAAGCGCCAAACAGCGGCGAACTGCTGGCCGGGAACACCCCGCTGGCGGAGATCCAGGACGATACCCGGATGATGTTCCAAGATGCCCGACTGCTGCCGTGGAAACCGGTAATCGATAACGTGGGGCTGGGGCTGAAAGGCGACTGGAAAGCGCAGGCATTACAGGCGCTGGCCGCCGTCGGGCTGGACAATCGCGCCGGGGAGTGGCCTGCCGCCCTGTCAGGGGGACAGAAACAGCGCGTGGCGCTGGCCAGAGCGCTGATCCATCGCCCGGGGCTGTTGCTGCTGGATGAGCCGCTGGGGGCGCTGGACGCCCTGACGCGGATTGAGATGCAGGATCTTATCGTCTCGTTATGGCAGGAGCACGGCTTTACGGTGCTGTTGGTGACCCACGATGTGAGCGAAGCCGTGGCCATGGCGGACCGGGTACTGCTCATTGAGGAGGGCAAGATTGGGCTGGATCTGACGATTGACCTTCCTCGCCCTCGCCGGGTGGGTTCGGCACGGCTGGCGGAGCTGGAAGCGGAGGTCCTCGATCGGGTGATGAAGCGTGGGGTAACGGAGCGGCAGTTGATTACGGCTAATGCCTGATGCCCTCACCCTGACCCTCTCCCACAGGGAGAGGGAGGGTAACCATAGGCCCGGTAAGCGTAGCGCCACCGGGCATCAGGCTGCACAGCACTGCCGGGTGGCGGCTTCGCCTTACCCGGCCTACAAAACAGAACCCAGGCCGGACCCGGCTTTCTGTCAGGCCAGCGCCTTGCTGATCTTCTCGTAGAGATCGCCGGAGAGGTTCTCCAGCCCTTTTAGCTGCTCCAGCGCGGCACGCATCTTCGCCTGACGCTTCTCATCGTAGCGTTTCAGACGGATCAGCGGCTCAATCAGACGCGACGCTACCTGCGGGTTACGGCTGTTGAGCTCGGTCAGCATCTCCACCATAAACTGGTAGCCGCTGCCATCTTCCGCATGGAAGGCGGCCGGGTTGCTGCTGGCAAAGGCGCCAATCAGGGAACGGACGCGGTTCGGGTTGCTCAGAGTGAACGAGCGGTGATTGAGCAGGCTGCGCACCTTGTTCACCACATCCGCCGCCGGGCTGGTGGACTGCAGGATGAACCACTTGTCCATTACCAGACCATCCTGATGCCATTTGTCGTCATACTCCTGCATCAGGGCATCACGGCACGGCAGCTCTGCGGCAACGCTGGCAGCCAGCGCAGCCAGCGCATCGGTCATGTTGTCGGCCGTGTGATACTGCTTGCTGACCAGTTCGTCGGCGAGCGCCGTCTCCCCAAATGCCAGGTAGCGCAGGCAGGTGTTACGCAGTGAGCGTTTGCCAATATCGGCATGCTCAACCCGATAGGCGTCCAGTTTGTGGTGGTTGTAGACCGCCAGGAACTCATCCGCCAGCTCGGTTGCCAGGGTACGGGTCAGGGCCTCACGCACCGTCGCGATAGCGATCGGATCGATAATCTCAAACAGCTCGGCGATTTCGTTCACCGACGGCAGGGTAAGGATTTCAGCCGCCAGCGCCGGATCGATCCTCTCATCTAACAGAATGGCGCGGAAGGCGTCGGCAACATGCGCCGGTACCGACAGCGGCTGCCCCTGCTGATGACGATTGACGTTCAGCTTGATATAGGTCCCCAGCAGGCTCTGCGCCGCATCCCAGCGGGAGAAGTCATTACGTGCATGACGCATCAGGAAGGTCAGCTGCTGATCGCTCCACTTGTACTCCAGCTTAACTGGCGCGGAGAATTCACACAGCAGCGCAGGTACCGGCTGGAAATAGACGTTATCAAAGATGAAGGTCTGCTCGGCCTGGGTCACGTTCAACACGTTATGCACCGGATGGCCGCCTTTTTGCAGCGGGATCACCTTGCCTTCGTTATCGTACAGCTCAATGGCGAACGGAATATGCAGCGGGTGCTTCTCTTCCTGCTCGGCGGTCGGCGGCGTGCGCTGGCTGATGGTCAGGGTGTACTGCTCGGTTTCCGGGTTGTAGTCGTCTTTAACGGTCACGATCGGCGTACCGGCCTGGCTGTACCAGCGGCGGAAGTGAGAGAGATCGATGTTAGAGGCATCTTCCATCGCCTGAACGAAATCGTCGCAGGTGGCGGCGCTGCCGTCATGGCGTTCGAAATAGAGCTGCATCCCTTTCTGGAAATTCTCTTCGCCCAGCAGGGTGTGGATCATACGAATAATTTCAGAACCCTTTTCATACACCGTCAGGGTGTAGAAGTTGTTCATCTCAATCACTTTATCCGGGCGGATCGGGTGCGCCATTGGGCTGGCGTCTTCGGCAAACTGCAGGCCGCGCATGGTGCGCACGTTATTGATGCGGTTCACCGCCCGCGAGCCGAGATCGGAGCTGAACTCCTGATCTCGGAAGACGGTTAAGCCCTCTTTCAGGCTCAGCTGGAACCAGTCACGGCAGGTGACGCGGTTGCCGGTCCAGTTGTGGAAATATTCGTGGCCGATGACGCGCTCGATATCGAGGTAGTCTTTATCGGTGGCGGTATCGGTACGCGCCAGCACATATTTGGAGTTAAAGACGTTAAGGCCCTTGTTCTCCATCGCGCCCATATTGAAGAAGTCGACGGCGACGATCATATAGATGTCGAGGTCATACTCGAGACCGAAACGCTTTTCATCCCACTTCATGGAGTTGATAAGCGAGGTCATCGCCCACGGGGCGCGGTCGAGGTTACCGCGATCGACAAACAGCTCCAGCGCCACTTCACGGCCTGAACGGGTGGTGAAGGTGTCGCGCAGAACGTCAAAATCACCCGCCACCAGCGCAAACAGGTAGCACGGTTTCGGGAACGGATCCTGCCACTGCACCCAGTGACGGCCATTATCCAGCTCGCCCTCGCCTACGCGGTTACCGTTGGAGAGCAAAAACGGATAGGTGGCTTTATCGGCGATGATTTTGGTGGTAAAGCGGGCCAGCACATCCGGGCGGTCGAGATACCAGGTGATGTGACGGAAACCTTCAGCTTCACACTGGGTGCAGAGCGCCACGCCCGACTGGTATAACCCCTCCAGTGCGGTGTTAGACGCCGGGCTAATCTCGTTAACGATGCGTAACGTAAAACGTTCCGGCAGGTTATCCAGCACCAGCTGGTTATCTTCTTCTTTATAGTCGGTCCATGGGGTGTCGTTTACCTGCACCGACACTAAGGTCAGGTCTTCGCCGTCAAGACGCAGCGGCACCGCCGTGGCGTTGTGACGCGTCACCTGGCTTACCGCCGTCACAACGGTTTTTGTGGCATCCAGGTCAAAAGTCAGATCGATATCGCTAATCAGGTAATCCGGCGCACGGTAGTCGTGGCGGTATTTGGCTTGAGGCTGTTGTGTCATAGAAAACCTTTTGCATCGTTTGTCGAATAACGAACCAGTCTATTCCTGTTGTCTAAATCGCGCTATGCAGAATGTTCATCTTTTCAGTCACAAACACTCTATTTGCTACATTTTTATAACACGCGGCACGAAATGCTCTCGACCCTGAACCAGGCTTATGGTGTGATCGGGGTTCAATAAATCGCTAAACAAGGTATACTCCAGCGGTTTCATTAGTCGTTTATTGTACTAAACGCTCCCGTGAGAGGATGCTACTGCGCACCTATGACTCAATTCGCTTCTCCTGTTCTGCATACGCTGCTGGATACCGACGCGTACAAACTGCATATGCAGCAAGCCGTTTTCCACCAATACCACGACGTACAGGTCGCGGCTGAATTCCGCTGCCGTGGTGACGATTTGCTGGGGATCTATGCTGACGCCATCCGTGAGCAAGTCGACGCAATGCAGCATCTTCGTCTGCAGGATGATGAATTCCAGTGGCTTTCCAGCCTGCCCTTCTTTAAAGAAGATTACCTTCAGTGGCTGCGCAATTTCCGCTACGACCCGAAACAGGTCAACATCAGCAACGATAATGGCAAGCTACATATTCGCCTTGAAGGTCCGTGGCGGGAAGTGATCATGTGGGAAGTGCCCCTGCTGGCGGTGATCAGCGAGCTGGTGCACCGCTTCCGTTCACCGGAGGCGAGCGTTGAGCTGGCTCTGACGACGCTGGAACAGAAGCTGGTTGATTTTGCCCGGCTGACCGACTCGCTGGATATGTCGCGTTTCCGTCTGATGGATTTTGGCACCCGTCGCCGTTTCTCCCGCGAGGTGCAACAGGCCATTGTCGAGCGTTTGCAGCAGGAGCCGTGGTTTGTCGGCACCAGCAATTACGATCTGGCCCGCCGTCTGAACCTGACCCCAATGGGCACCCAGGCGCACGAGTGGTTCCAGGCGCATCAGCAGATCAGTCCGGAGCTGGCGACCAGCCAGCGTGCGGCGCTGGCCGCCTGGCTTACAGAGTATCCGGCGCAGCTCGGCATCGCCTTAACCGACTGTATTACCATGGACGCCTTCCTGCGTGATTTCGGGCCTGAGTTCGCCAACGCCTATCAGGGGCTGCGCCATGACTCCGGGGATCCGCTGGAGTGGGGTGAGAAAGCGATTGCCCATTATCAAAAGCTGGGCATCGACCCGATGAGCAAAGTGCTGGTCTTCTCAGATAATCTCGACCTGCCAAAAGCGGTAGGCTTGTACCGACACTTCTCCTCGCGCGTAAATCTGGCCTTTGGGATCGGCACCCGTCTGACCTGCGATATTCCGCAGGTAAAACCGCTGAATATCGTGATTAAACTGGTGGAATGTAACGGCAAGCCGGTGGCGAAGCTCTCCGACAGCCCGGGCAAAACCATCTGTCATGACAAAGCCTTCGTGCGGGCACTGCGCAAAGCGTTCGACCTGCCTCAGGTAAAAATCGCCAGCTAATCTCTTCGGGGAGCCTGCCGCGCTCCCTTCTCTTATTTATTTCCTATTTCTTCTCTTATGATTGCGAAATCTGCTTGTCTGATGGCAGATGCCAGGTAACATAGATATCCCCCTGTTTAGGGGGATACAGATTTTATTTTTGGACAACATAGAGAGACTATTATGAGCGTTGTGCCTGTAGCCGACGTACTCCAGGGCCGCGTAGCCGTTGACAGCGAAGTCACCGTGCGCGGATGGGTGCGTACCCGCCGAGATTCAAAAGCTGGCTTTTCATTCCTCGCCGTCTATGACGGTTCCTGCTTTGATCCTGTACAGGCCGTAATTAATAATTCTCTGCCCAATTACAATCAGGAAGTGCTGCGTCTGACCACGGGTTGCTCCGTTGTCGTCACCGGTAAAATCGTGGCTTCTCAGGGCCAGGGTCAGAGCTATGAACTGCAGGCCACCTCCATTGAAGTGACCGGCTGGGTTGAAGATCCAGATACCTACCCGATGGCGGCAAAACGCCACAGCATCGAGTATCTGCGCGAAGTGGCTCACCTGCGTCCGCGTACCAACATGATTGGTGCCGTGGCCCGCGTTCGTCATACGCTTGCACAGGCGCTGCACCGCTTCTTCGACGAGCAGGGTTTCTTCTGGGTCTCCACGCCGCTTATCACCGCCTCTGATACCGAAGGCGCAGGCGAGATGTTCCGCGTCTCCACGCTGGATATGGAAAACCTGCCGCGCACGCCAGAAGGCAAAGTGGATTACGACAAAGATTTCTTTGGTAAAGAGGCCTTCCTGACCGTGTCTGGCCAGCTGAACGGCGAAACCTACGCCTGTGCGCTGTCTAAGATCTACACTTTCGGCCCGACCTTCCGTGCTGAAAACTCCAACACCAGCCGCCACCTGGCAGAATTCTGGATGCTGGAGCCAGAAGTGGCCTTCGCCGATCTCAATGATGTTGCGGGCCTGGCAGAAGCGATGCTGAAGTATGTCTTCAAGGCCGTGCTCACCGAGCGCGCAGACGACATGAAATTCTTCGCCGAGCGCGTCGACAGCGATGCGATTGCCCGTCTGGAGCGTTTCGTCTCTGCTGACTTTGCGCAGGTGGATTACACCGATGCCGTCGCGATCCTCGAGAAATGCGGTGAGAAGTTCGAGAACCCGGTTTACTGGGGCGTCGATCTGGCTTCCGAGCATGAACGTTACCTGGCCGAGAAACACTTCAAGGCGCCAGTAGTAGTTAAAAACTATCCGAAAGACATTAAGGCGTTCTATATGCGCCTTAACGAAGATGGCAAAACCGTTGCCGCGATGGACGTGCTGGCGCCGGGCATCGGTGAAATCATCGGGGGGTCTCAGCGTGAAGAGCGTCTGGATGTGCTGGATGCGCGTATGGCTGAAATGGGCCTCAACAAAGAGGACTACTGGTGGTATCGCGATTTACGTCGCTATGGCACCGTGCCGCACTCCGGTTTCGGGCTCGGCTTTGAGCGTCTGATTGCCTATGTCACCGGCGTTCAGAACGTGCGTGATGTTATTCCTTTCCCGCGTACTCCGCGCAGCGCAACCTTCTAATCCCGTAATACTCAATGGCCAGCTATGCTGGCCATTATTTTATCCTGCCGTGTCAACTTGTGTCAGTTGAAAGTCAGCATCTTTAAAGCGCAACCCCGCCAGATCCTCTACAGTGTTACGCTTTATTTCCATGAAACATCTTTGAACAAAAAATAAACCCTATTCTTATTGCGCCTAATCTCTTTCTTAAGCATTAGCACATTTTTCGCACAAATCCCCGGCTATCCAGACGTCCATCTCCAGAAATAAGAAAAATTGTTCGCTAATGCTTCGGATCATAAAAAAAGTCATTATCTGAAATTAAGATAAGCAATTCATATAGATAGAATATGTGAAGCTTTAAATTTAGCCATTCAACTCTGAACTTTGAGGTGCCTCACAAAGTTCCTTAAAATTCACATTTAGTTACACATATTTTCTTATTGTAACTGATTCTTTATATTTGTAGCACTTTCAGGCTAGCGAAACCGCTATTTGAATGGAAAGATGCCTGTCAGACACATAAAGACACCAAACTCTCATCAATAGTTCCGGAAATATTTATTGACAGAATTTATTGACGGCAGTGGCGAGTGTCATAAAAAAACCAATGAGGGTAATAAATAATGATGAAGCGCAATATCCTGGCAGTGGTTATCCCTGCCCTGCTGGCAGCCGGTGCAGCTAACGCAGCAGAAATCTATAACAAAAACGCTAACAAGCTGGACTTCTACGGTAAAGCTGTAGGTGAGCACATCTGGACCACCAACGGTGACACCAACAACGGTGATACCACCTATGCGCGTATCGGCTTCAAAGGTGAAACTCAGATTAATGACCAGCTGGCCGGTTACGGTCAGTGGGAATACAACATGGACGCTTCTTCCCAGGAAGGCGCTCAGGGCACCAAGACCCGTCTGGCATTCGCAGGCCTGAAAGCTGGTGACTACGGTTCATTCGACTACGGTCGTAACTACGGCGTGTTCTATGATGCGCTGGCTTCTACCGATATGTTCGTTATCTGGGGCGGTGACTCCCTGGCGGCAACCGACAACTTCATGACCGCACGTAGCACCGGTCTGGCTACCTACCGTAACTCTGACTTCTTCGGTCTGGTTGACGGCCTGGCAGTAGGTCTGCAGTATCAGGGTAAAAACGAGTCTGGCCACACCATCAGCCGTCAGAACGGCGACGGCGGCAGCTACTCTCTGGGCTATGACTTCGCTGAAGGCTTCAACGTAACCGCAGCCTACTCTAACTCTGACCGCTCTACTGCGCAGAGTGCAGACAATAAAGGCGAACGTGCTGAAGGCTGGGCAACCTCCCTGAAATATGATGCAAACAACCTGTACGCAGCAGTAATGTACGGCGAATCTCAGAACATGACCCGTGAAAACGACGGCGAGTTCGCGAACAAGACTCAGAACGTTGAAGCTGTGGTTCAGTACCAGTTCGACTTCGGTCTGCGTCCATCCGTGGGTTACGTACAGTCCAAAGGTAAAGATCTGACTGGTCGTAACGGTTTCTCCGGCGGCGATGCTGACCTGGTGAAATACGTAGAAGTGGGTACCTGGTACTACTTCAACAAGAACATGAACGTGTACGCTGCGTACCGCTTCAACCTGCTGGACGACAACAACTACACCGAAGCAACTGGCCTGTCTACCGACGACCAGGCGGGTGTAGGTATCGTTTACCAGTTCTAATCAGTACACCACTTTGTTATATGTCTAAAAAACAGGGCTTCGGCCCTGTTTTTTTATGCCTGAAAGCAAAAAATGGCGACTTTTGAAAAGCCGCACGCTTTTTGTAGCAAACGGTTGGCATTTTGTAGAACTATCGTTAACCTGATAGCGGATTTCACTTCCGTAACCACAATGGAACTTCGTCATGTTTGAGAACATTACCGCCGCCCCTGCCGACCCTATTCTGGGCCTGGCCGATCTGTTTCGTGCCGATGACCGCCCCGGGAAAATTAACCTGGGTATTGGTGTCTATAAAGATGAGACCGGCAAGACCCCGGTACTGACCAGCGTAAAAAAAGCTGAGCAGTATCTGCTGGAAAATGAAAATACCAAAAACTACCTCGGCATCGACGGTATTCCGGAATTTGGTCGTTGCACCCAGGAACTGCTCTTCGGCAAAGGCAGCGCGATTGTCAGCGATAAACGTGCCCGCACGGCACAGACCCCTGGCGGTACTGGCGCACTGCGCGTGGCAGCGGATTTCCTTGCCAAAAACACCAGCGTAAAAACCGTCTGGGTGAGCAATCCGAGCTGGCCGAACCACAAGAGCGTCTTTAACTCTGCGGGTCTGGAAGTGCGTGAATATGCTTACTACGACGCGGCCAACCACTCTCTGGACTTCGACGGCCTGCTGGCCAGCCTGAGCGAAGCGCAGGCGGGCGATGTGGTGCTGTTCCACGGCTGCTGCCATAACCCAACCGGCATTGATCCGACGCTGGAGCAGTGGGAACAGCTGGCGAAACTCTCCGTAGAAAAAGGCTGGCTGCCGCTGTTCGACTTCGCGTATCAGGGCTTTGCCCGTGGTCTGGAAGAAGATGCAGAAGGCCTGCGCGCTTTCGCAGCAGTCCATAAAGAGCTGATTGTTGCCAGCTCTTACTCCAAGAACTTCGGCCTCTACAATGAGCGCGTTGGTGCCTGTACGCTGGTGGCGTCTGATGAGCAGACCGTTGACCGTGCGTTCAGCCAGATGAAATCCGTTATTCGTGCTAACTACTCTAACCCGCCGGCTCACGGTGCGTCTGTAGTGGCGACTATCCTCAGTAATGACGCCCTGCGCGCTATCTGGGAGCAGGAACTGAACGACATGCGTCAGCGTATTCAGCGCATGCGTCAGCTGTTTGTGAACACCCTGGCAGAAAAAGGGGCTGATCGCGACTTCAGCTTTATCATCAAACAGAATGGCATGTTCTCATTCAGCGGCCTGACCAAAGAGCAGGTTCTGCGTCTGCGCGAAGAGTTTGGCGTCTATGCGGTGGCATCAGGTCGTGTTAACGTGGCGGGGATGACGCCGGATAACATGGCGCCACTGTGCGAAGCGATTGTCGCAGTGCTGTAAAAACGCTAAGCCGGGCGCACTGCGTTTGCCCGGCCTACGTGTAGGCCCGGTAAGCGTAGCGCCACCGGGCAATTAAAAAAGCCTGCTTAAAGCAGGCTTTTTTAATTGTGATTACCAGACCGGCAGTTCATCCTGCAGGAATGGGTTGTGCAGCCGTTCGTATCCCAGGGTAGACATCGGGCCATGACCTGAAATAAAGGTCACATCGTCGCCCAGCGGTAATAACTTCTCTTTGATCGAGCGGATCAGCTGGCCGTGATCGCCCCGGGGGAAATCACTGCGCCCTACGCCGCCTTTAAAGATCACATCACCGGAAATCAGCAGGCGCGACTGGTCATCAAAGAAAACAATATGGCCTGGAGTATGCCCTGGACAATGCAAGACCTGTAATGTCACATTGCCCACGTTGACGCTCTCGCCCTCATTCAGCCAGCGATCCGGCGTCAGAGGAAGACATTCATCAAGGCCAAACATGCGGCTTTGCGCCGGCAATCCCTGCAGCCAGAACTCATCTTCTTTTTCCGGGCCAATCACCGGCACGCCATAATGCTGTGCCAGTTCAGCCGCCGCCCCCACGTGATCGAGATGGCCGTGGGTCAACAGGATCTGCATTAAGGTCACGCCAGCGGCAGCGACTTCCTGTTTGATCTTCTCTGCATCGCCACCGGGATCGACCAGGGCTGCCAGTTTGGTTTGTTCACACCAGATAAGCGAACAGTTCTGGGAGAAGGCGGTGACCGGAATAATACGATAGTTCATACTGCTCCTGATTTGTTATTACCAGTGCCGCAATGGCCCGGTATCAATATGCACAAAGTTGCTACGTGGGTAATATCCTACACCACCTGCGCGCATAGATAACGCAGCTTTGCGAACATTGGCTAACGAAATGCCTTCAATATGAAAATCCATCGCCTGCCCTTTGGTGTGATAGCTCTTTTTGGCTACACCGCGGCTGTGGGCACGCAATTCATTATTGGTATCAAGGGAGCGATAGCCGGAAATGAGCTGTACCGGTTTGCGGGTGCCAAGCAAACCCTGCAGGCGGTAAAGCTGGTCAAATAATCCCGGATCGATGGTTTTTACTTTATTGGCGCGGAAATCACGGAAAAAGTGATTCAGCCTGGCTAATTCATCCTGAATATAGCCCCGACCGTCAAAAAACTCAGCTTTGATTGACTCACCTGTGTGCAGGTTATTAAGCGTCAAAATACGTGGTCGAGGGGTAGAGAGCGTGGCAAATGATGGCGTAGGTAAGATGGCCGCGCCCAGCGCAATGCCACCTAACGCCAACAACTTACGGCGATTAGCGTCGAATTTGTCCATGGTAATCAGGTCTACAGGTCAATGTTATCGTATAGATGCTTTACAGCGCACGAAGGGCACATTACCGGGCAAACCTGTCATCGTCAAGGCACCACAACCCAGGAAAGACGGGGCTTGCAACCGCAAGACCCCGTTTATTTTCCCACTTAGACTACCGGAATTTTCCGAACTTCTTCATTTATCTGATCAATTGCTCTGCTTTGGGCAGAATTTGTGTGTTGGACCGGGCAGTCTCATCATAATTGTAAATATCTGTACGGTACTGCGTTCGACCGTCTTTGCCGACGAAGGCGGTAAGATAGTACAGATTAACCGGAATATTCTGGCGGATATTCACATATCGCGTGTCACCCTGCTTCAGCGCATCCGAGATACGTGTGTCGTTCCAGCCTGCATCCTGTAACAACATATTTGCCAGTTCTGACGCTTTATTGACGCGCACACAACCGGAGCTGAGCGCACGCGCATCTTTCTGGAACAGGTTGTGGTTCGGCGTATCGTGCAGATAGATGGCATCCGAGCTTGGCATATTGAATTTATACCGACCCAGCGAGTTGTGTGCACCCGGTGCCTGCTGGAAACGGAAGGGTAAATTCGCCGGCGTGATGGTCGCCCAGTCGACTTGCCACGGATCTATCGCCTCTTTACTGTTCCAGCCGCGCAGCACGGTATAGTTATGGCGTTCAAGATAACCCGGGTCATTCCACACCTTCGGCAAAATATCTTTGCGCGCCAGCGTCGGCGGCACATTCCACGGCGGGTTAACCACCACATTATTCAGCGCGCTACTCATCATCGGCGTTTTACGATCCGGGCGGCCCACAATCACGCGGGAGGCCAGCACTTCGCTGCCATTCTGGTAATAGACCAGCGAAAAGGCCGGGATATTCACCATGATGCCCGTCGAGAGTGTTCCGGGCAACAAACGCAGGCGCTGGATATTCAACGCCAGCACCCCGGCACGCTGCGCAGGAGTCATGTTTAGCGCCTCACGCGTCGCCTGGCCGATAACGCCATCAGCGCCCAGCCCCTGGCTGGTCTGGAAGGCTTTTACCGCTTCAACCAGGCTGCGGTCATAGGAGGCCGGCTTGCTGGAAACAGACTTCTTCTTTTCGACAGACGGAGCCGATGGACTGACGACCACGCTTTGCGGATCGTCACCCGGCAGGGCAATTTTCGGCCCGCCGTCAATCACGCCGGAACGTTTGAGGATTTCTCGCAACGCGGGTACGTCGCTGCTCCACTGCCCCGGGCTCAGCTTAGCGGTACTCTGGATCTGGGGCCAGGGCTGCGTGTCAGCCACCAGCTCCAGCAGCGACTGGTGCATCACAGCATATTGCGGATGCGTCGGGGCCAGCCCGGCAATGAAGTGCGGCACCGTGCCGTTATCCAGCGCCAGCTGCCACTGGTTAATCACCGACAGCGGCGGTGTCGCCAGCTTGTAAGGCTTATTGCTGTAGAGCCAGCGGTTGCCGTTGACCGGGATCCCCGCCACAAACTGCAGATAGCCCATCATCGCATCCGATAGCACCACGTCACGCGCCATTCCGGTGACGGCAGGCTGGGTCAGCAACTCGACCCAGGCAGTAAACTGCGGCTGAAATCCGGCGATGGCGACTTCAGCCAGCTGCTGCTGGAACGCGCGCACGGCTTCACGATCGTCCCACATCGGCTTCATGTCACGCGCGGCATACAGCAGCGTAAGTTGATTGAGATAGGCCGGGGTGTAGCCGGCAGGCAGCGCCGCAAGCAATTCCTGACGGCGTTGCTCTGCATTGATATCCGCAGGCAGCGGCCGGATACCGGCCATTATGGCGGTGGCAGGCGATTGTTCAAGCGGCTGGGACAGCGCAGTCGGTTGCGCGCCCACCGTGGCGGAGCTATCGACAGGAACCAGCTCGGGCTCATCCGCCCGCGCACTAAACAGCGGAGCAACTAACACCGTCAAACACAAACTGAGTGCCGACAGCTGACGACCATACATATTATTCAGCAACATCCCTTGCCCCCTGTTTGCTATACGTCACGCCCTCATCACCGGGGCTTCACTTCATTATAGAAAGGCAGACCGGCACCAGCCTTACCTTATGTAAAGAAGTTTAAAGTTAACGCAGCCGCCAGTACAAGCTCAAGGAATAAAAAAAGGCGGCCCGGGGGCCGCCATCGCTAATTTTCAGATTCCTCAGGAGGCGTCAGCCGTTCCGGGCAAGGACTCAGGCGGCTGCGGGGCAAAGCCGCGCAGACCCACAACGTGGACATGCTCGCTGTTCTGATAGACCTTACGCACCAGTTTATAGGTGGTGCCTTTCTCCGGACTGATATTTTCCGGCGCCGCGATAATCAGCTGCATATCCAGACGATCGCACAGCTCAAACAGCGTGGCGATCGAACGGGCATCCAGACGCGCCGCCTCATCAAGGAACAGCAGGCGGCATGGAGAGATATCCTTGCCGCGCAGACGGCGGGATTCATCTTCCCAGCTCTGGACCACCATCACCAGAATCGACATCCCGGTACCGATCGCTTCCCCGGTCGACAGGGCGCCCGATTCCGCGCGCAGCCAGCCGTCAGAACCACGGTTAACTTCCACTTCCATCTCGAGATAGTTACGGTAGTCCAGCAGCTCCTCACCGATGGTCTGCGGCGTGCGCTGGCCCATGTCGATCTGCGGGTTCAGACGCTGATACAGCTTCGCCAGCGCTTCGGAGAAGGTCAGGCGGTTGCTGTTGAACAGATCCTGATGCTGCTCGTGCTGCTCGGCCAGCACGTCAAGCAGCGTGGCGTGGGCTTCACGCACGTTGACGTTCAGCCGCACGCTGTTAACCTGACCGAAGGAGACGCTCTGCAGCCCCTGGTTCAACTGACGAATACGGTTCTGCTCGCGCTGGATCGTCTTACGGATGATATTGGCCACGCTGCGGGAGCTGATCGCCAGCTTCTGCTCACGTGAGGTCAGCTCTTCCGTCAGACGGCCCAGTTCAATCTCCATCTGTTCAATGGCTTCAACCGGGTCATCGGTGCGAATAATATCCTGGCGAATACGCTCGCGCAGGTGCTGATAGACCGCCACGAAGAACTGAATTTTGCGCTCAGGGCGCTTCGGATCTTCCGACATGCGCAGCACATCGCGCAGGTGTTCGTTATCCGCCACCGCCAGACGCAGCGCACCCAGCGCCTTATCCGACATAGAACGCAGCTCATCGCCGGAGAGATAGGCCAGCTCGCGGCGGTGCAGACGGCGTTCAACACCATTGTCTTTCACCATTCGCATCACGGCGCACCAGCCCGCTTTGGCGGTCACCACCTGCTCGCGCTTCTCGTGGTAGTCACGTTCCAGCTTGCGCAGACGGCGGGTCAGGTTGTCCATCTCCGCTTCACAGAAGGTGAGCGCTTTTTCCAGCTGGTTGCGGCGGGCGCGGTTATTGCTGAGCTGGGCATGGAGTTCGTCGCGACGAATGCGCGCCCGCTCCTCCGCCCCGCTGTCGGCCCGCACGCCGATATCCTGCAGCTCTTTATGCAGGTCGGTCAGCAGCTCTTTCTTGGTATCAAACGAGCTTTTCAGCGACGCCAGCACCTGATTGTACTGGTTCAGCTGCGCGGCATGGCTACGCATCGCCTCACGGGCGCGGGTACGCTCCATTTCCGCCTGCTCCAGACGCTGGCGCAGCTTCTCGTTCAGGTCGCTGTTGCCGTTCAGCATCTCCGCTGAGTCGGAGTAGCTGAAGTGCGCCCGGCGCTGGGAAACTTCGGTCAGGGCAAACGCCTGCTGACGCGCTTCGCGCTGGACCTGCTGGGACCAGGCATAATCTTCTTTCAGCTGTTCGAACTGTTCCGGGTCGCTCTGCAGCACTGAGACCATCGGCTCCAGCTTCGCCAGCTGATTGCCGTACTGCTGGACAAAGCGCGCGGCTTCCTGCGCTTCGTCGAGACGCTCCTGGATCTCATCCACCCGATCGGCGAGGGTGTCATCTGCCAGCAGGTTCAGGCGCGGCAGAATGCGGTTAAGGGCAGCGACGCCCTCTTTAGCCTGCTCGAACTGGAGGCGGCTCTGCTGGTTATCATTTTCGTGGGCTGAAATCGCGCGTTCAAGCTCGGTACGACGGGTGGTGAACTTGCGGATCTCGGCTTCCGGATCGGCCTCAAAGGCCACGGCCAGATGGCTACCGATAAAGCGGCTGAACGCCTGGTGCAGACGCTGGGTTTTTTGCACGTCGAACGAGAGCGTCGCAAAACGTTCTGATAGCGCTTCACGCTCGGTATGCAGGCTCTCAATACGGCTTTCACGGGCCGCGCGGCCAAACAGCGGCAGCGCCGGGAAGCGCGAATAGCGCCACTGGCGATCGGCGATTTTCACCACCACCGCTTTTTCCAGCTCGTCGACGCCAAAGACGCTGTCATCGAACGACTGCGGATCCCCTTCGATCAGATAGAGATCTTCCGGGCAATCTTCCAGCCCTTCGAGCTGGTCCGCGATCAGCGACAGATCCGGCACCACAATCGCGTGGCGGGATGGACCATACAGCGCCGAGTAGTACGGGGCATCTTCCAGGCTGACGTCGTCATAAATCTCTGACAGCAGCACGCCGCCAAAACGCTCTGCAAGGGTGTTCAGACGGGCATCTTCCGCACCACCCGGCTGGCTTAAACGTTCGATTTCGTCGTCGACGGCGCGCTTACGCGCACCCACTTCGTCACGTTCAACAATTGCTTCGCGTTCACGCTCCAGCAGCTGCTGCAGATACTCCGTGACCTCCTGGCTGGATTCGAAGGTTTCGCCACACTGCTCGCTGAGCTGGCTGAGGCTGCTCTGGGCGGCCAGCCAGACTGGGGCGCGCTGCATCAGCGTCTGAATACGCGACTGTAGCTGCTCCATCTCCTGACGCAGCGCCATACGCTGTTCACTGGCACTGGATACGCTGTCGGACAGCGACGCGATACGGGCTTCCAGCTCCTGATGCAGGCTTTCCAGATCGTCAATATCGACCCGTTTACCCTGACGCTTGCAGAACTCAGCCAGCAGGCGTTCCGCCTCCTGCTGTTCACGCAGGCGCTGCTCCAGCTCGTTCAGGCGCATACGCAGCGGCTGAACCTGTTCCGCCAGGTGGCGCTGGTTAACGCCATCACGCAGCAGCTCGCGGGCCACTTCCCACGCTTCGGCGCGCGCCAGCGGGCCGTTAATCGCGGCCACCAGCTGGTATGCCTGTTCAAACTGGCTGTGCGCAGTTTGCGCCACGCTCATTTTCTGCTCGAGATTCAGCAGTTTTTCTGTAGCTTCCTGCTCTTTGGCCTGGAAAGTCTCCAGCCACTGATCCGCGCTCTCTGGCGTCAGGTCCGGCAGGTGGCAAAGCGCTTTTGCACGTTCCAGCGCCTGCAACGCCTGATTGTACTGAATGGCGCGGGTTTGCTGGACGTCGAGCGCCTGCTGATAGTCAGCAAGCTGGCTTTTCAGCTCATCCACTTCCAGCTCGGCGGCTTCGGCCCGGGCTTCGTTCTCTTCCTGCTTGTCGGCAGCTTCCGCCACCACTTCGTTCTGCTCTTCCAGACGAATTTGCAGTTCATCGAGATCCGCTTCGTAGCGCTCGATTTTTTCCTGCTGACGCAGCGCGGTCTGCACCAGGTTCAGGTGATCGCTGGCGGCCTGATAGTCGGCCTCCAGATCCCCTTCTGCCCCGTTATGCTCGGACAGCTCGCGGGCCATCTCGACGTGCTTGTACTGCTCAGAGGCCAGCTGCTGGCGGGAGGTGAAGAGCTCACGGCGATACTCGAGAGCCTGATCGAGATGAATGCGGCGCTCGTTGGCGTGGCGCATGTAGTCCGCCGCCACATAGTTGGTGGCTTCGCTGATCAGGTGCTTGAACAGGTCACGGTCAGACTGCGTGACGCGAATGGCTTCCAGCGTCATACGGTTTTCACGCAGCGCCGCTTCCATGTCCTGGAACGCCTTACGCACACCGCTGTTTTCCGGTAACAGGTAATCACGCAGGGAGCGGGTAATGGCGCTGGAGATCCCGCCGTAGAGCGAGGCTTCGATCAGACGATAATATTTACTGCGGTCCGAGGCAGAGCGCAGACGACGGGCGACGATGCCCAGATCGAACATCAGCGAGTGGTATTCGGTGATGGAGTTGAACTGCTTAAACTGCACGCCTTCGATGGCTTCCAGCTTGTCTTTCAGCTCCTGCAGCGTCAGTACGCGCGCCTGGCGTTCGTTCAGGGTTTCCGTCAATAGCGCGGTGGGCTGAACGGAGGTTGGCAGCCCCTGAATGGCGAACGGTTTGATATCCACTTTACGGTCGCGACCGGCGACCTGCTGCAAGCGGACGCCAACCACCACGCGCTGATGGCGGGAGTTGATCACGTCCAGCACGGAGTAACAGACACCCGCCTTCAGCTTACCGTGCAGACCCTTATCGCGGGAACCGCTGGTCGCGCCAGCTTCGGTGGTGTTACGGAAGTGCAGCAGGGTTAAGTCCGGGATCAGCGCCGTGACGAAGGCCGCCATGGTGGTGGATTTCCCTGCCCCGTTACCGCCCGAGAGCGTGGTCACCAGCTCATCGAGATCAAAGGTGCGGGCAAAGAAACCGTTCCAGTTAACCAGCGTCAGTGAGCGAAATTTACCGCGTTCAATCATTACTCTTCCTCCCCGCTATCCGGCTGATTGTCTTCATGCTCGTCATTGAGCTGCAGATGGTTTTCCACCGGCATCGCTTCGCCATCACGGATCATGCGCAGCTGCGCTTCGCGGGCGTCATCGCCCACGCGCACGTCGGCACCGAAGCGGAACACAGATTCAGTGATGCGGAATTTGCTGCTGTCATGGCCCATAAACCACACCATCCCCAGACGGCGCAGACGGTTCAGGGAGGAGCGCACTTTTTCCTGTAACTTCTGACGGTCCACGTCCGAGCCGGTGGAGCGGTTGTTTACCAGCTTCAGCAGCTTGCCTTCGTCCGCCAGGGTCATCAGCTCGTCATAGAGCTCCTGCTGGGTGAAGATGCCTTCGTTCGCCAGACGCTCCGGGCTGAGGTAGAGATAGCAGAGAATTTTGCCGACCATCATGTCCAGCTCGGAGAGCACCGAGCGCGGGATAAGCGTGGTGGATCGCGGGCGCAGATAGAAGAACCCCTCCGGCGCGCGGATCAGCTCCACGTTATAGCGGGCGTAAAACTCTTCCAGGTACTCCTGAAAATCCATTAAAAAAGCGTGATTATCCAGCTCGTCGAGACCAATGTGACGACCGGCACGCAGCTGGCTGTCCAGCGCCGGAAAGATCGGATTTGCCAGCGCCTGGGCCAGCTTAACTGGCATCACGTGTTCAATATTTGTCAATGACATGCGCCTGTACCTTGGCTCCGTAATCGTTGATCGGCTGCCACTTCGGCGGCAGGCCGGTGAAATCTGCTTGCGCGACGCCCAGGCGTACCGCCTGATCGACCACGATGCGGGCGATATCGAAATGGCGGGCACGCGGGTATTGTGCGAGGTAGTCGCGCACCACCAGACCGAGATCGAGTGGTTTGTTTTTGGTTTTGAAGATCGCCAGTTGCTCCTCGATCATCGCGGCAAGCTGTTCCCGTATTTCGTTAAACTCTTCATATTCCAGATCGGCTGGCAGCTCGCCGGTGACCTCTTCGTCGCGCAGGCTCATCTCTTCGTCACGCATATCGAGCAGGCGGTCAGCGCTGGCGTAGGTCAGCGCCCACGGCGCATCGAAATAGGTCTGTACCGACTGGCGCAGACGCTGGGCAAACACGCGGTTTTTATCCATATCGATAGCGGTTCGGATAAATTTATGCACGTGGCGGTCATAGCCGATCCACAGGTCAATCGCCTGCTGGCCCCAGCTGATAATACGGTCCAGCTTGCTCTGCAGATCGAAGACCAGGCGATCGACAAAATGCAGATTGTCCTGGGCAAGGGTGGCATCCTGAATGCGCAGCAGGTTGGCCTGCAGCTTGTCGCCCGCAGCCTCCAGCGTATCCTGCAGTTCACGCAGGGTGCCGGAGGTTTCTGACAGCAGCATTTCACAGCTGGAGATTGCCGCCCGCCAGTCTTTGTTCAGAAGCTGGGCGATGTCGTCCTTCACCAGCTGCTGCTGCTCATCCATGATGCGCTGCGTCAAATCGATGCTGTCGAAAATCTCGGCTACTGAATATTTCAGGGGCGCATAGACGTTACGGTGCCAGTGGAACTCGTCACCGCCCTCATCTGCGGCATCGGCTGCACGCTTCAGTTCGCCCGCCACAATGGAGAGCTGCATCGAGAGGCGCAGGGTCGAGAATTCGCGCTGGCGAATGTAGTAGTCGGTAATGCCGATGCCCAGTGGCGTCAGACGATAGATGGCATTCCCTTCTGCCAGCTCGCTGGTAAAGCGGTTCAGCAGACGTTGACGCACCATATCGTTAATCGCGTTATTGGCACGCACATTAATGGTTTCGCTGGTTTGCTCAAACGCATCACTGACATGGCGGAACGCATCCACCAGTTCGCCCTCGCTCATTTCTCCATCCAGCCGTTCGCTGTTCAGCGTGGCGACCGCCAGCAGAAAAGAGAGTCTGTCTACCGGCAGCGAGAGGGAGAAATCGTTTTTTCGGGCCCAGGCAACCAGTTCGGGGACTGTCTGGGAAAATTCACTCATAAGTTATCCTTGCTCTGCGGCTTGCGCGCGGTGACGTGAATGTAGCGGCCAAGGCTAATATAAGGCTCCTGGCGACAGTACCGCGTCTCTAATTCTGTCAGGGCGTCAAAGCACTCATGCTGCTTCTGTTTATCACGCAGATAATCATGAAACACCCTGATGCCGGTTTTCCCGGTAATCTGCCAGCCGGAAGTTTCCAGCCAGCCATAAACCTGCTGCGGGTCGCGCGGAAAGTCCGGTGACAGCGTACGGCGTTTCTTCTTGTACATACCCTGCTGTACATAACCGAAATTACCCACCAGCACATTACGCATTAACAGGCCGTTAGCGTTGTAAAACATCAGCGACAGCGCGCCGCCGGGGCGCAGTATCGACCAGAGCGTCTTCAGCAGCGCCTGGGGTTCGGCTACCCATTCCAGCACCGCATGAGACAATATCAGATCAACCGGGCTTTCCAAATGTTGAGCAATCTCCTGAGCGGCACAATGTATAAATTGCATGTTATCGCTCACACCTTTCTCCACCGCGGCCTGTTCAGCGCGGGCGATCATTTCAGCGGAGAGATCGCAGAGGATAACGTGGTGCCCACGCTCAGCCATTTTTATCGCCGTCTGGCCTTCACCGCCGCCAGCGTCGAGGACACGCAGTTTCTTGTCGCCAAACCCATCCAGCAGGATGTCCAGATCCTGCCAGAGGATCGTCTGCCGCAGACGGCCTTTAGTCGTGCCGTAAATATTGCGGGCAAACTTTTCCGCGATGTCATCAAAATTGCGATCCCGCATTGGGAGAGCTCCACCCACTCACAACAAAACCGCTATTTTGTCACAGCCGGGCGGAGAATGAACCTCTCTGGTGTAATATCGCTGACAATCATCAGCTATATGGTTAAAAAAGGAGCCAGAAAGGATGCTTTTCACCCTAAAAAAATATATTGGCGGCATGATGCTTCCCCTCCCTCTTCTTCTGCTGTGTATCGCACTGGGGCTGGGGTTGCTATGGTTCAGCCGCCATCAGAAAAGCGGCAAAATTTTGGTTACGGCAGGCTGGCTGGCGCTGACGCTGCTGAGCCTGCAGCCGGTCGCGGATGGGCTGTTACGCCCGGTCGAAGACAAATACCCCACCTGGCAGGGAAATGAGAAGGTTAAGTACATCGTGGTGCTCGGCGGGGGCTACACCTGGGATCCACAATGGGCTCCCAGCTCCAATCTGATCAATAACAGCCTGCCGCGCCTCAATGAAGGCATGCGGCTGTGGCTGGCAAATCCCGGGTCGAAGATGATCTTCACCGGGGCGGCAGCACAAAGCAATCCTGTGAGTACCGCCGAAGCGGGCGCGCGCGTGGCGCAGTCGCTGGGCGTGCCGCGCGAGGCGATCATCACTCTCGACAGTCCAAAGGATACCGAAGAGGAAGCCGCCGCGGTGAAGCAGGCGATAGGCGATGCGCCGTTCCTGCTGGTGACCTCAGCCTCTCATTTACCGCGGGCGATGATCTTCTTTGAACGCCAGGGTCTCCATCCTCTACCCGCGCCCGCGAACCAGCTGGCGATTAGCGCCCCGCTTAACCCCTGGGAACGGATCATTCCGTCCCCGGTATGGCTGATGCACAGCGATCGCGTGGGCTATGAAACGCTTGGGCGCGTCTGGCAGTGGCTGAAGGGCCTGTCAGGCGAGCCAGGGAAGCAGTGATTTCGAGGCCAGATCGAAGTTGGCGCGGCTAAAATGCCCGGTATTCACCAGCTGCGCCACTTCGTCCCACAGCGTATAGAGCCAGCGCCGCCAGAGGAACGACTCTGAGACCGGCGCGCGCCGCAGGTAGTGCCAGAGTAAATCCTCCGCCTGCCCGCTCTCGCTCAGGCGAAACAGTTCATACTCCCGGGGGGCCCACAGCATCACGCCGGGCCCGACCATCGCCAGCAGCTGATCGCTGCGGGGATCTTTGAGCATACTGCGCAGCGTAAAATTACCGTGGATCAGCACGCTGTTGTCATTGAATCCTTCAAACAGGGTGGGCAGGCACTCGCGGGTACGAAACAGGATCCGTTTATCCTGCATGGTCAGGCCGGTGTTGTGATACTGGTTTAGCGTCCCCCACAGCACCTCGACCCGCTGGCGGTACCAGAGGGGCCAGAGATTTTCCTGGGTGCTGTCCACCGAGCCGACCAGCCCTCCGCTGTCCAGCCGGTGCCAGGCCAGCAGCGCTTCAACTATCTGATCTTTTAGCTGCTCCCAGCGTTCAGGCGTGCGGGCTGGCGCTTCCACCGGGACACCGCGCAGACGCTCAATCAGCAGGACATCCGGGCCCGGATGTTCTTCGTGGGTCATCACGCCATAAACGGTCGGCATTCTTACCGTGCCGCTGCGGGCCAGCATGGAGATTTTCCACGCCAGCTGTCGGGCCACATCCGGTGAAGAGAAGCTTCGCGCCAGTAACGGCATGGGGTTTCCCTGGCTGTCGTACAGCGACCATAGCGTGGTATCCGCCTTTTCATGCACACATTCCAGACGGCTCAGTTTTTCACCCAGCAGATGGCTGAGTTCGGCTCGCAGCTGTTCCATTTGAGATTACCCCCATTAAGACTACTGCTTTTATAATGAGCGTCTGGCAGGCGGATGTCACCCTCATGAGAAGATTCTGTAGCAGAAATTCAGAAAATTGAGACAAAAAAATCCCCTCAAAAGAGGGGATGACGGGGATTAGCGAAGTTCAGCGCGAACGCGGGCCAGATCGTCTGGCGTATCGACGCCTGTGCCCGGGACCTTATGCGCGACAGCGACGTGGATCTTTTCGCCGTACCACAGCACGCGCAGCTGCTCGAGCATTTCGATGTTCTCCAGCGGGCTCGGCTGCCAGTTGACATAACGGCGGATAAAGCCTGCACGATAGCCATAAATACCCAGATGACGCAGGATGCTGTCACCAATGTTATCCCGGGATTCGGCAAAGCGATCGCGATCCCAGGGGATGGTGGCGCGGGAGAAATAGAGCGCATAGCCTTCAGCGTCCAGTACCACCTTCACCGCATTAGGGTTGAATGCCTCTTCTGCGCTATGAACCGGCACGGCCAGCGTCGCCATGCCCACCTGACGCTGGGCCAGGTTTTCCGCCACCTGACGAATAATGACCGCCGGGATCATCGGCTCATCGCCCTGGACGTTAACAATCACCGTGTCGTCGCTGAAACCGCATTTTTCCACCACTTCGGCCAGGCGCTCAGTGCCGGACTGGTGATCGGCGCGGGTCATGCAGACTTCGCCGCCCGCCGCTTCGACCGCACGCGCCACCTCTTCATGATCGGTGGCGACAATGATCCGCTCCGCGCCGGACTCACGGGCACGTTCAAGCACATGCACGATCATCGGCTTGCCGTTGATATCGACCAGCGGTTTACCCGGCAGACGCGTGGAGGCAAAGCGCGCCGGAATAATGACAACAAAACTCATGGTTTGCTCTCTTCTGGCGCCAGGGCGCGGGCTTCGGTTTCCAGCAGGACGGGAATGCCGTCGCGCAGAGGGAAGGCAAGGCTATCCACTTTGCAAATCAGCTCCTGCTTATCCTGGCTGTAGTAGAGTTTGCCGTTGCACACCGGGCAGGCAATAATTTCCAGTAAACGGTGATCCATAGTTCCTCCGTATCAATAATCGGTAAAGTTTACCATATTCCTTTTTCAGACCGCGTCTATTTCCCAGCCCGTTCGACAGGCGTGAAAAAGTCCGTCAGGAAGATGGCCCAGCGCGATGCGTGTCGCCCCCTGCCAGCCCGCAAAATCACTGATTGCCGTGGCGAGCCCTTTCTCCAGCGCGACGCTTATCCGAACACCCTCTTCAAGATAAAGGGCGATAACCTGTAGCTCGCCGGTTTTGCGGTCCATCCTGGCATCCATCCGCCCTACCAGTTGCCCTCTATGCAACAGCGGCAGAACGAAATAGCCGTACTGGCGTTTCGGCGCCGGGGTATAACACTCCAGCCGGTAGCTGAAGTTAAAGAGCTGTTCCGCACGCTTGCGATCCCAGACCACCGGATCGAAGGGTGAGAGAACGGCGCTATGGGTTGCGGTGAGCTTCCCTTCCTGCGCTTCGTTAAGCAAAGGCAGCAGATCGGCATGCAGCCACATCTCCCCCAGCGTCTCCACCTCGACGCGGACCACCTGCTGCTGCGCCTGCCAGCGCTCAAGCAAGGGAGCCAACGCGGGCTGACGCAGGCGGTAATAGTCGGCCAACCACTGGGGGCGGAAAATGCCTAAGCTGCGGGCGCTGTTTTCCAGCATTATGGCCTCTGCCGCCGCCTGGGTCAGCATATCCCGGCTGTCATCCCACTGGGGCATCACCCGATGCGTGAGATCGTAAACGCGCTGAAAGTTACGCCTTTCGACCACCATCACCTTGCCAGCGGTGAATAATCCCTCAAGATGGCGTTTATGCGGCTTCCACTCCCACCATCCGCTCGTTCCTTTGTGGGGATGTTCAAAATCGGCGGAACGGACAGGGCCTTTCTCCTGAATATGGGCGATAAGCTTTTCTATTTCATCCGCATGTTCCTGCATCCAGGCCTGACTATATTTCCAGCCCATTTTATCGGGCGCGAGCATTCTGTGACGCACCAGCGCAAAGTCGCTGCGCGGCAGGAAACACGCCTCGTGCGCCCAGTACTCCATCAACTCTCCCTGACGCAGGGCGTTATCCAGCCAGTCGGGTGAATAGGGGCCGAGACGGCTGAAGAGCACCAGGTAAGGACTGCGGGCGACGATATTGATGGTGTCGATCTGGAGCAGCGACATGCGCTTGATGGTGGTAAGAATATCGGCGGGTCGGGCGCGACGACGGGGCTTTTTCAAAAGCCCCTGGGCGGCAAGATGCAGATGACGTGCGGCTGAAAGCGTGAGTTGCGGTAAAGCCATGCCTTTTCCTGTCAGTTAGTGCGCGGGCGAAACCTCTTTTACCTGCCCAGCAAGGGCGATAAGCGCCTGGAGCAGTTGTTCAGGCTGTTCACCCTGCAGTTGGGCATCAACCGGTAAATACCACCAGTTATCCCGGGCAAAGGCGCGGCATTTCACCGCATCTTTTTCGGTCATGATCAACGTCTGACCAGGCCCAGTAAACGCCGCAACCTGCTCCAGGCTCAGCGCCTGGTGGTCGGCCAGCGGCACGCTACGCTGAAGTTTGGCGCCGCAGGCTTCGAGGGTAGAGAAAAAGCGCGGAGGATGACCGATACCGGCCATCGCCACCAGATAGTTAAGCTCAGCAACGTCGCGCCGTTCGCCGGTCAGAAGATTCACGGCAAGTCCTGGGTGCAGCTGCATCGGTATCTCCCCCGCCTGCGCCGTACCACCATTGACGATAACCGCATCCACGGACCGCAAACGCGACGCGCGCTCGCGCATCGGTCCGGCAGGTAACCACCAGCCGTTACCAAAGCGGCGGACGCCATCAATCACCACGATCTCTTTATCCCGGGCCAGCGCGTAGTGCTGTAGTCCGTCGTCAGTAATCACGATCTGGACATCCGTCTGGTTCAGCAGAGCCTGCACCGCCTCGCTGCGCACCGGCGAAACCGCTACCGGCACTCCGGTACGCTGAAAGATTAGCACCGGTTCATCCCCCGCTTGCGCCGTGGTGGTTTGCGCGGTCAGCAGCAACGGATAGCGCTCCGCCTTGCCGCCATATCCCCGGGAGACGACCCCCACGCGAATCCCGCGTTTTGTCAGTTGTTCCACCAGCCAGATCACCACCGGCGTTTTACCGTTACCGCCAGCGGTGAGATTGCCTACCACCACCACCGGCACCGGCGCGCGCCAGGCCCGTTTGAGCCCCACTTTATAACTCAGGCGGATCAGGCCGCTGACCAGGCCATACAGCCAGGAGAGCGGCAACAGCAACCGCCAGAGCGGAGACTCACCGGACCAGATACGAGCGATCATTCGCCAAACTGCATTTTATGAAGCTGAGCATATACGCCCTGGTGCGCCAGCAGGTCGGCGTGGCTGCCCCGTTCGACGATGTAGCCATCTTCCACCACCACGATTTCGTCGGCTTTTTCAATCGTCGACAGGCGGTGGGCAATCACCAGTGAGGTACGGTTCTTCTGCAGCTCATCCAGCGCAGACTGGATAGCGCGTTCGGACTCGGTATCCAGCGCCGAGGTGGCTTCATCGAGGATCAGGATTGGGCTGTCACGCAGCAGCGCGCGCGCAATAGCGATACGCTGGCGCTGACCGCCGGAGAGCAGGACACCGTTTTCACCGATAATGGTATCCAGGCCGTTATCCATCTTATTGATGAAGTCCATGGCGTAGGCCATCCGCGCCGCCGCTTCGATCTGCTCACGGCTGTACTCTTCATTCCGGGCATAGGCGATGTTATTAGCCACGGTGTCGTTGAACAGGTGCACATTCTGGGAGACCAGCGCGACCTGATTACGCAGCGACCGCAGGGTGTACTCGCGCAGATCGTGGCCATCAATCAGGATCTCACCCTCATCAATATCGTAGAAGCGGGTGATCAGGCTGGCGATGGTCGATTTACCCGAGCCAGAACGGCCCACCAGGGCCACGGTCTTGCCTGCCGGAATTTTCAGATTGATATTGCGCAGAGCAGGCGTATCACGACCCGGATAGGTAAAGGTCACATTGCGGAACTCCACGTCGCCGGTTGAGCGCTCAATCACGCGTTTGCCTTCGTCTTTTTCCTGTTCGGAATCAAGGATCGCAAACAGCGTCTGGCAGGCTGCCATCCCGCGCTGGAACTGGGCGTTAACGTTGGTTAACGATTTCAGCGGGCGCATCAGGGCAATCATCGACGAGAAGACCACGGTAATGGTACCGGCGGTGAGGGTTTCCATCACGCTCGGGAAGCTGGCGGCATAGAGCACAAACGCCAGCGCCAGGGAGGCGATAAGCTGAATGATCGGATCGGAGATGGAAGAAGCAGACACCATCTTCATCCCCTGCAGACGCATCTTATTGCTGACCTTATCGAAGCGCTTGGTTTCGAGCTCCTGGCCGCCAAAAATCAGCACCTCTTTGTGGCCTTTCAGCATCTGCTCGGCGCTGGTGGTCACCTGCCCCATCGTGTTCTGCATGTTCTTACTGATGCTGCGGAAACGCTTCGAGACGACGCGGATCGCAATCGACACAATCGGCGCCAGCACAATCAGGATCAGCGACAGCTGCCAGCTGTACCAGAACATCAGGGCGAACAGACCAATAATCGACGCCCCTTCACGCACAACGGTGATCAGCGCGCTGGAGGAGGAGGAAGCCACCTGCTCGGAGTCGTAAGTAATGCGCGACAGCAGAGTGCCGGTCGACTGCTTGTCAAAAAACGCGACCGGCATGCCCATCATATGGCTGAACAGGCGGCGGCGCATGGTCATCACCACTTTGCCCGAAACCCAGGAGAGGCAGTAGCTGGAGATATAGCTGGTGATGCCGCGTAAAATCATCAGGCCGATAACCACCAGCGGCATCCATAGCAACACTGAGCGATCCGTTTTACCAAAACCGTCGTCCAGTAACGGTTTGAGGAGCGATAACATGAAGGTATCGCTGGCTGCGTTGAGGATTAACGCTACGCCCGCCACGATTAGGCCCGTTCTGAAGGGTGCAATCACCGGCCAGAGTCGGCGGAAGGTCTGCCACGTGGAGAGATCTTTGTCGTTATGCATTCAAAAAACCAGCATTTGTTGAAATAGCCGCATATTCTACCCGTTATCTCCGGGCGCGCCAAACCACTGATGATACCAACGGGGCAAAATTTGATCCCGTAAGCTATGGATTTGCCAGCCATGTTGCGAAAAAGAAACGGTAAGTTGTCCCAGTCGGGGTGTTGTTAGCCAGCGATACCCCTCCTTTTGGTAGCGGCGAGCCACTTTAAACGAAGGCAGTCGCCACGCGTTATAGCGGGAGGCAGACACCAGAGCGATCTGCCCACCCACGCGCTGCACCAGAGGGAGTGACGAGGAGGTATTACTGCCATGGTGCGGCACCTGGATAAGTGTAGACGCAAGATATTGCCAGTGACGACTGAGCATCGCTTTTTCTCCCTTCGCTTCAATATCGCCGGTTAACAACACGCTATGGGTACCGTCCTCAACTTTAACCACGCAGGAACCGTTATTGCCGCGCTGCGGTTTGTTGGCGAGGGGCCAGTGTGCGCTGAAGGTCAGCCCTCGCCACTGCCAGCGCTCTCCGCGCACACACGGGCCATGCCCGGCCCAGCGCAGCGGGCTTCTTATCCACATAGACGGCCACGCCTTACGTAGCGATACCAGCCCGCCGATATGGTCGAGGTGTTCGTGGCTGATAATCACCCCCTCCGGGCGTAAATGGTGCCACCGTAACCAGGGAATGATCAGCTGTTGCGCACTGTCCCCGCCCGTCCAGGCGGGGCCGGTGTCATAAAGGATCGCTCTCCCCTGCCGCTCGATCACCATTGCCAGCCCCTGTCCGACATCCAGCATATGCACCGCCCAGCCCTCGGTTTTATCAGCCCGCCATAGCGGACTACTTGCCAGCACCAGTGCCGAGACACAGACCACCGGACAGGTACGCGCCCCGCGCAGACGCCAGGCGACAATGGCGGCCCAGGGCAGCAGGGTCAGCCACAGCCAGCGTTTATCGACCGGGATCCAACCGTCAGGCAGCGCGGTTAAAAATCTGAACAGCAGCGACAGTGAGCCATCCGCCAGCGTCCAGACCATATTTTCCGCCCCCGGCCACCTCCAGAGATGCAGCCCCATTCCCAATAAGATCAACGGCACCGAAATAAAGGTTACCAGCGGCACCGCCACCAGATTCGCGACCAGTGAAGAGAGGCTGAAACCATGGAAGACGACAATCTGTACCGGCAGCAACAGCAACAGCATGCCAAGCTGCAGGTGCAGCAAGCTAACCACGGCCCTGACGACCCACGGGCCAGAAAAGCGCGGAGCAGGCACCCACTGATACCAGAAAATCAGCACCGCCACGGCAAAAGCGGACAGTAAAAGACTGTGCGACAGCACGGCCAGCGGATCGGCCAGTAAAATGGCAGCAATGCAGACGCGCCATACCTGCCAGGGCGACCAGAGACGACCGCTCAATTGCAACGCCAGGCAAGCGCCCAGTGAGACGACGGTACGCAACGCAGGAGGCTGCATTCCGGTAAGCCAGGCGTAAAAGGCGGCAAAGCAGAACCCTGCCACCAGCGGGGCTCGCCAGCTTACCCAACGCCCCGGAATGAAAAACTGTATGCCCCGCACCAGCAGCCAGACAACCGACGCCGCCAGGGCTATGTGCAAACCCGAGATCGCCATCAGATGCCCGGTGCCGGTTTCCCGCATCAGATTTTTTATCTCTGGCGTTACCGCCAGCCGCTCTCCCATCCCCAGCCCCAGCAGAACCGGCCCCTGGGTATAGGGAGAAAGTGTGGCCATCAGCGAGGTGAGATAGCGGGCGCGTAAGCTACAGCGAGCATCTGTTACATCGGCATGGGTAAAACGCCCGGTCAGGGGCTGATGCTGTGCCAGGGCATAGCGCTGGGAATCGAACCCGCCATCGTTGAGTTGCCCATGAACGGCGCGTAACGATAAGGTCATCGACCACCGCTGCCCGGCGCAGCCCGGTTGCGGCAGCGTGTTGCCATACAGCGTGACGCCTACTGCTGGCACCATCGCTTTGCCGTTGAGCTGGGTAATACGGGCCCGATAGGCCGCGTCGTTTTCAACCGCTACGATCTCTATCTCCGCTTTCTGCGGACCCCGGGTCAGATGCTGCATTGGCCAGACCGCACTTTGCGCGGCCAGCGCTCCCCAGGCGAAGAAGAGCAGCCAGAAACCACTGTAGCGGGCCACGTTATGACGAATTAAGGCGAGCAGAAATCCGGCAACCGCTATGGCCTGGATAAACGGCAGCGCTGGCAGAGCGGGCAGCCACAGAAGCGGCAGGATAGCCAGGATCAGACATGTCGCTAACGACGTTAAACGCATTTACACCTCCCTGTGTCAGGGCAGTGTGCGTTCAGACGTTACGTCTGTCAGGTGTGAAATCAGGCGGTTGCGACGCAGGCTGGCATAAATCGACGGCATGCAGCAAAAAGCCGTGCAATTTGCGGCGTAGCTTCCGGATAAAAAGGAGAAAAACAAAAAAAGCACCCGCAGGTGCTTTTCTTGTGGTCACTCAGTTTTGCCCGCAGGCGAAACTCAGTTGCCGTAAATATTGGCGCGATCGCGCAGCTCTTTACCCGGCTTAAAGTGCGGAACGTATTTACCTTCCAGCTCTACTTTGTCACCAGTCTTCGGGTTACGCCCGGTACGTGGAGCACGATAGTGCAGAGAAAAACTACCGAAACCGCGGATTTCAATGCGCTCGCCCTGTGCAAGAGTGGTAGCCATATGCTCCAGCATCTCTTTTACGGCATCTTCCACTGCTTTCGCAGGTATATGCGATTGCTGGCTGGCAAGTCTTTCAATCAATTCTGACTTGGTCATGATTCCTCCGGTTCCTTCAAACCAATTAGCTAAACAGCTTAAACAAGGGCGGCCGTAGCCGCCCTTTGTTATTGATTACAGGACGAATTCTGCAATCTGTCAAGTCACTCTACGAGTAACTTATTCGCCTTTAGCTGCTTTGAAAGCTTCAGCCATTGCGTTGTTAGAGAAGTTTGCATCTTCCTGTTTGTTAACAGTTGCGATTGCATCTTTCTCATCAGCTTCGTCTTTAGCACGAACAGACAGGCTGATTGCACGGTTCTTACGATCAACGCCGGTGAATTTAGCTTCAACGTCGTCGCCTACGCTCAGAACCAGAGTTGCATCTTCAACGCGGTCACGTGAAGCTTCAGAAGCGCGCAGGTAACCTTCAACGCCGTCAGCCAGCTCTACGGTTGCGCCTTTCGCGTCAACTGCAGTCACTTTACCGTTTACGATTGCGCCTTTCTTGTTCAGTGCAACCCAGTTGTTGAACGGATCTTCTGCGAGCTGTTTAACGCCCAGGGAGATACGCTCACGCTCTGCGTCAACCTGCAGAACAACTGCTGCGATTTCGTCGCCTTTTTTGTATTCACGTACTGCTTCTTCGCCTGCAACGTTCCAGGAGATGTCAGACAGGTGAACCAGGCCGTCGATGCCGCCGTCCAGGCCGATGAAGATACCGAAGTCAGTGATAGACTTGATTTTACCTTCAACACGGTCGCCCTTGTTGTGGGTTTCCGCGAACTGCTGCCATGGGTTGTTTTTGCACTGCTTCAGGCCCAGGGAGATACGACGACGTTCTTCGTCGATATCCAGAACCATAACTTCCACTACATCACCAACGTTAACAACTTTGGATGGGTGGATGTTTTTGTTGGTCCAGTCCATTTCGGAAACGTGAACCAGGCCTTCAACGCCTTCTTCGATTTCAACGAAGCAGCCGTAGTCGGTCAGGTTGGTAACGCGACCAGTCAGTTTAGTACCTTCTGGGTAACGTTTAGCGATAGCTACCCATGGATCTTCGCCCAGCTGTTTCAGGCCGAGGGATACACGAGTACGCTCGCGGTCGAACTTCAGCACTTTAACAGTGATTTCGTCGCCCACGTTCACGATTTCGCTTGGGTGCTTAACGCGTTTCCACGCCATGTCGGTGATGTGCAGCAGGCCATCAACGCCGCCCAGGTCAACGAATGCGCCGTAGTCAGTGAGGTTCTTAACGATACCTTTGACTTCCATGCCTTCCTGCAGGTTTTCCAGCAGCTGATCGCGTTCTGCGCTGTTTTCGGATTCGATAACGGCACGACGGGAAACAACAACGTTGTTACGCTTCTGGTCCAGCTTGATTACTTTGAACTCAAGCTCTTTGCCTTCCAGGTGCAGGGTGTCACGAACTGGACGAACGTCTACCAGTGAACCTGGCAGGAACGCACGAATACCATTCAGCTCAACAGTGAAGCCGCCTTTAACTTTGCCGTTGATAACACCGACCACAGTTTCAGCTTCTTCGTAAGCTTTTTCCAGCGTGATCCAAGCTTCGTGACGTTTAGCTTTCTCACGGGACAGCAGGGTTTCACCGAAGCCGTCTTCTACTGCATCCAGAGCAACGTCAACTTCGTCACCAACCTGGATTTCCAGCTCGCCCTGGGCGTTTTTGAACTGCTCTGCCGGGATGGCAGACTCAGATTTCAGACCGGCGTCAACCAGTACGATATCTTTGTCGATAGCAACAACAACGCCACGAACGATGGAACCCGGACGGGTTTCGATTTCTTTTAAGGATTCTTCAAACAGTTGAGCAAAAGATTCAGTCATGTTTAATCTTCAGGTTAATATTAACGTCCACCTGGCTCCGTGCCGGATGGGGTTGTTTCACATACCCGCCGTCAATCCATTGCAGCGGGGGTACTGCTAAATCGGTCGCGATTACGCGAGAGCCAATTTCTGGCGCGCATATTGTAGCGCTTTTTCAATCACTTGCTCAATAGTTAAACTGGTAGAATCCAGAACTAATGCATCATCTGCGGGAACAAGCGGTGCAACGGCGCGATTACGGTCGCGATCGTCACGCTCTTTTATCTCAGACAAAAGACGTTCAAAGTTAACACTAAAGCCCTTTTCCTGCAACTGCAGCATACGGCGCTGCGCGCGCTCCTCCGAGGAAGCGTCAAGGAAAATTTTCACCGGCGCATCAGGGAAAACCACGGTTCCCATGTCGCGTCCGTCAGCGATCAGGCCCGGGGCGTCGCGGAACGCGCGCTGGCGACGTAAAAGCGCCTCGCGTACGCGTGGGAAAGCCGCGACCTGAGAGGCAGCGTTCGCCACTTCCTGGGTGCGGATCTCAGCGCTGACATCTTCCCCTTCAAGGATCACTTCCAGATTGCCGTTGGTGGAGATGAAACGTACATCCAGATGGGCGGCCAGCGGCACCAGCGCCTCTTCAGAGGCGACATCGACATGATGATGCAAGGCAGCCAGCGCCAGCACACGATAGATTGCGCCCGAATCTAAAAGATGCCATTGCAGTGCTTCCGCCATGGCTTTGCATAGCGTGCCTTTACCTGCGCCACTCGGCCCGTCAATGGTGATTACCGGGGCAATTGCCGTCATCTTTTTCTCCTTAATTTAGGCATACCGATGTGTAAACGCCGCGCATTATACGCGTCAACGTGCACAACTGTTACCTTTGCGTGCAAATTACGAAATGTTTGAAGCTGAGTGTAGAAGAAATGGACGATGATGATGTCAGGAAGCGTAAGGAAACGCCGCATCAGGTGATGCGGCGTCGCGATATCATGCAGAAGTGCTAATACGCGCCAGCTGTTCGAAGTAGTCGGGGAACGTTTTCGCGGTACATTTCGGGTCAAGGATGGTGACCGGCGTATCGGAGAGCGCCACCAGCGAGAAGCACATCGCCATACGGTGATCGTTATAGGTGCCAATTTCCGCCGCCTGTAGCCTGGCCGGAGGCGTTACGCGGATATAGTCCTCGCCCTCTTCCACTTCCGCACCCACTTTACGCAGCTCGGTTGCCATGGCAAACAGGCGATCGGTCTCTTTCACACGCCAGTTGTAGATGTTGCGCAGCGTGGTGGTGCCTTTGGCAAACAGCGCCGCTGTGGCAATGGTCATCGCCGCGTCAGGAATGTGGTTCATGTCCATATCAATGGCGTTCAGCTCCCCGCGGGTGCAGGAGATGTAGTCATCGCCCCAGGTCACCACGGCGCCCATCTTCTCCAGCACATCAGCAAAGCGAATGTCGCCCTGCACGCTGTTGCGACCAATACCGGTCACTTTAACGGTACCGCCTTTAATGGCACCCGCCGCCAGGAAGTAAGAGGCCGACGAGGCATCGCCTTCTACCAGGTAATTGCCCGGTGTCTGGTACTGCTGCCCGCCGCGCACCACGAAACGCTGGTAACTGTGGTTTTCCACCTCAACGCCAAAGGTCTTCATCAGGTGCAGCGTGATATCGATATAGGGTTTGGAAACCAGCTCGCCTTTAATGGTGATAGTGGTGTTTTGTGGCGCCAGCGGTGCGGTCATCAACAACGCGGTCAGGAACTGGCTGGAAACGCTGCCGTCCACCGCCACTTCACCGCCGGTAAAACCACCGCGCAGACGCAGCGGCGGATAGTTTTCCTGCTCCAGATAGTCAATCTGCGCGCCGCCCTGACGCAGCGCATCAACCAGATGACCAATCGGGCGCTCTTTCATGCGCGGCTCGCCCGTCAGCACGATGTCATTACTGCCCAGACACAGGGCTGCCGCCAGCGGGCGCATAGCCGTGCCGGCGTTGCCGAGGAAGAGCTCCAGCGCGTCGGCGGAGTGCAGCGCACCGGCATTGCCCGTCACTTCACAACGGGTACGATCCGCAGACAGGGTATAGTGGACTCCCAACGCTTTCAGCGCATTAAGCATATGGCGAACGTCATCGCTGTCCAGCAGGTTAGTGAGAACAGTGGTGCCGTTTGCCAGCGCAGCCAGCAGCAAGGCGCGGTTCGAGACACTTTTTGAACCAGGCAGATTGATGGTGCCATCTACCCGCGCGATAGGGTGTAACGTCAGGGATTCCATGAAATTTAAGTCTCAATTCAACATAATAAAAACCCCGCAGCGAGGCTACGGGGGTGAACAGGGGCGTGATTAACCGTGGCGACGTTCGAAGTCAGTCATGAAGTCGGTCAACGCCTTAACGCCTTCGAGCGGCATGGCGTTATAGATGGAGGCGCGCATGCCGCCAACCACGCGGTGACCTTTCAGCGCATGCAGACCAGCAGCGAAGGACTCTTCGAGGAACAGCTTATCGAGATTGCTGTCGGCCAGCTGGAACGGCACGTTCATGCGGGAACGGTTCGCTTTGGCGACGTCGTTGCGATAGAAGTCGCTGCCGTCGATGACGCTGTAGAGCAGCTCAGATTTCTGCTGATTGATCTTATCCATCTGCGCCACGCCGCCGTTGTTTTTCAGCCATTTAAAGACCAGGCCAGAGAGATACCAGGCAAAGGTCGGCGGGGTGTTGAACATGGAGTCGTTATCGTTCAGCACGCTGTAATCCAGAATCGACGGGCAGGATTTGTGCGCTTTACCCAGCAGATCTTCGCGCACGATCACCAGGGTCAGGCCGGCCGGGCCGATGTTTTTCTGCGCGCCAGCGTAGATCACGCCGTAGCGGCTGACATCCAGCGGCGAAGAGAGAATGGTGGAGGAGAAGTCCGCCGTGACGACCACATCCTCGCTAAAGTTTGGCTCTTCGTGGATGGCGATGCCGTCGATGGTTTCATTTGGGCAGTAGTGCAGATAGGCCGCATCGCGGGAGAGCTGCCATTCGCTCATCGGTTTTACCGCGCGTAAGCCGTCAACGGTGACTTTGGCATCAATCACGTTCGGAGAGCAGTATTTGTGCGCTTCTTTTACCGCGCTGGCAGCCCAGTAACCGGCATCAACATAGTCGGCGGTGGTTTTGTCGCCCAGCAGGTTCAGCGGAATACCGGCGAACTGACCGCGACCGCCGCCGTGACAGAATAATACTTTGTAATTTGAGGGGATATTCAGCAGGAAACGAAAATCTGCTTCTGCCTCTTCCGCCACCTGAATAAACTCTTTACCACGGTGACTGACTTCCATTACCGACGTGCCAAGACCGTTCCAGTCGCACAGCTCCTGTTGAGCCTGTTTGAGCACATCCGCCGGTAACATTGCCGGACCTGAACTAAAATTAAAGACCTGAGCCATTTCCCCTCACCACGCTATAAAGCCATAAGTAATAACTGTGGATATCGGTTTTATCATTCAGTGACACGCGCCGCAATGTCTAAAACTCATGCCCCGGAAAATGTGCCCGCCATCACACAATACATTCTGCCAGCGGGCTGTCACAAAACCGACAAAATTGCTGTCAGGGGATGCGTTTGGCCCAGCTAACCTTCGTCCATTCCGGATTCGTACAACGTGGACATAATTGATGCGCCCCGGCCTGTAGAGTCTGAACATGACCGCAACGCCGACAGGCATATTCGCCGACTTCCGGTATCGTCATAAAACGTTCCACAAATTCATCCGGCAATATGCACAGCCCGGGCTTGACCTGCTCATCGTCATAAAAGTAAACGCTTATCTGCCCGTTGGTCTCCATAATGGCAAGCTTAACCTGCCCAAGCTGTTCGACGCCGCTCACCCGCAGTTCCATAAAGAACTCAAACTCGGTCATGTTGGCGCGCTTTACTTTTTCCCAGGCCAGCTTGCCCTCTTCGACAATGGCGACCGGTTTGCCCTCAAGCAGGTCTTCCAGCTTTTCACTTTTCGACATCAGCCACATCACCAGCCGGTAGAGCAACGCCAGGGTGATGAAAACAACAAAGACGGGAATCATCGGCACATCGTCATAAAATGCCACGTCCCCCGCCGCCGACCCCAGGGTCAGAATGATTAACACTTCGAAGAGCGACATCTGGCGCACGCCGCGTCGTCCGGTAAGTTTGAGGAACAGGAAAACCAGTACAAAGGTGTAGAGACTTCGCAGCGCGACCTCGCCTAAAAACTCAACGGGTACTTTATCAAAGGCCATTCGTTGAAGATCGAATGCTTTCATTTTTTATATTCCTTTACAGTAGGTTACTGAATATAAGCATAGCCCAGCCTTTTATTTTCGCCGAAACCGCCGGGGAGATAGCGCCTGTCATGCAAAACCCGTATCATTGCGCGCTTTCCGTACGATATAAGTGATCCCCATGACTCAAACGTTTATCCCCGGCAAAGACGCCGCCCTGGAAGATTCCATCGCTCGCTTCCAGCAAAAACTGACCGACCTGGGCTTTAACATCGAAGAGGCCTCCTGGCTCAACCCGGTTCCCCACGTCTGGTCTGTGCATATTCGCGATAAAGAGTGCGCGCTGTGCTTTACCAATGGCAAAGGTGCAACCAAAAAAGCGGCGCTGGCCTCTGCGCTGGGTGAGTATTTTGAACGTCTGTCCACTAACTATTTCTTTGCCGATTTCTGGCTGGGCGAGACCGTGGCGAATGGCCCGTTTGTTCACTATCCAAATGAAAAATGGTTCCCACTGACCGAAGATGACGAACTGCCGGAAGGGATCCTCGACGATCGCCTGCGTGCGTTTTACGATCTGGAGAATCAACTGACCGCCAGCATGCTGGTTGATTTGCAGTCAGGTAATGAAGATCGCGGTATCTGCGCCCTGCCGTTTACCCGCCAGTCTGACGAGCAAACCGTCTATATTCCGATGAACATCGTCGGCAACCTGTATGTCTCCAACGGCATGTCAGCCGGTAACACCCGCAACGAAGCGCGTGTTCAGGGTCTGTCCGAAGTCTTTGAGCGCCATATTAAAAACCGCATTATCGCGGAATCTATCAGCCTGCCGGAGATCCCGGCTGATGTACTGGCCCGCTACCCGGGCGTGGTGGAGTCCATTGCCAAACTGGAAGCAGAAGGTTTCCCAATCTTCGCCTATGACGGCTCGCTGGGCGGGAAGTATCCGGTTATCTGCGTGGTGCTGTTCAACCCGGCGAACGGCACCTGCTTCGCCTCCTTCGGGGCGCACCCGGACTTTGGCGTAGCGCTGGAGCGTACCGTCACGGAACTGCTGCAGGGCCGTAGCCTGAAAGATCTCGATGTCTTCACTCCGCCGACGTTTGATGACGAAGAAGTGGCGGAACATGCCAACCTGGAAACGCACTTCATCGACTCCAGCGGCTCTATCTCCTGGGATCTGTTTAAGCAGGACGCGGATTATCCGTTTGTTGACTGGAGCTTCTCCGGCACCACAGAAGAAGAGTTCGCCACGCTGATGGCTATCTTCACTGCCGAAGGGCAGGAAGTGTACATCGCCGATTATGAACATCTGGGCGTCTACGCCTGCCGTATTCTGGTGCCGGGCATGTCCGACATCTATCCGGTAGAAGATCTGTGGCTGGCCAATAACAGCATGGGCAGCCATCTGCGCGAAACCCTGCTGGCGCTGCCGGAGAGCACATGGGAGAAAGAGGACTACCTGAACCTTATTACCCAGCTGGACGACGAAGGTCATGACGACTTCACTCGCGTACGCGAGCTGCTGGGGCTGGCAACGGGTAAAGATAATGGCTGGTACACCCTGCGTATTGGCGAGCTGAAGGCGATGCTGGCGCTGGCAGGCGGCGATCTGGAACAGGCGCTGATCTGGACCGAATGGACCATCGAGTTCAACGCCTCGGTATTCAGCGCGGAGCGTGCAAACTACTACCGTTGCCTGCAGACCCTGCTGTTGCTGGCGCAGGAAGAAGAGCGTCAGCCGCTGCAGTACCTCAATGCCTTTACCCGTATGTACGGCGCCGAAGCGGTAGAGAATGCCAGCGCGGCCCTGAGCGGCGAAGCGCCGTTCTATGGCTTGCAGGCGGTGGACAGCGATCTGAAAGCCTTCCCTGCGCACCAGTCCTTGCTGAAGGCCTATGAGAAATTGCAGAAAGCAAAAAGCGCGTACTGGGCTAAATAACGTTACATACCATTACAAACAGTAGGCGAATACAATCACCTACGTTATATTACGGGGCAATTTTATTGCCCCGTTTTATTTTTACGGTAATAAATCTTTGGTTGTAATAATTAAGTTAAATATTGGTAGCTATAATAATAGCGGCCTGACAGTTATTGTTACTTTTTATATGAAATACTCCATTTTAATTAACTGTCGGAGTAAGCGTCAGGAGAAAAAAATCAACTCATTTTGTAACTTTTAAAATTTATTTTTATCAGGATAATCAAAAACTTACTCCGCATTTGCTGTAAAACCACGCACTTTGCGGGCCTATAAGCCAGGCGAGACATGATCTACATCAATTTCTCTTCTATAATGCTTTGTTAGTATCTCGTCGCCGACTTAATAAAGAGAGAGTTAGTGTGAAAGCTGACAACCCTTTTGATCTTTTACTCCCAGCTGCAATGGCAAAAGTTGCCGAAGAAGCGGGTGTCTATAAAGCAACGAAACAACCGATGACGACGTTCTTCCTGGCGATTACCGCCGGCGTGTTCATCTCCATCGCCTTCGTTTTCTATATCACTGCGACCACCGGTACCGCCGCGATGCCTTACGGTATTGCCAAGCTGATTGGTGGCATCTGTTTCTCGCTGGGCCTGATTCTCTGCGTCATTTGCGGCGCCGATCTCTTTACCTCGACGGTGCTTATCGTCGTGGCGAAAGCCAGCGGCAGAATCACCTGGGGTCAACTGGCCAAAAACTGGATCAACGTTTATATCGGTAACCTGATTGGTGCCCTACTCTTTGTTCTGTTGATGTGGTTGTCCGGGGAGTATATGACAGCCAACGGCGGCTGGGGCCTGAATGTCCTGCAAACCGCCGACCATAAAATGCACCATACATTTATTGAAGCCGTTGCCCTTGGCATCCTGGCGAACCTGATGGTCTGCCTGGCGGTCTGGATGAGTTACTCCGGTCGCAGCCTGATGGATAAAGCGATGATCATGGTTCTGCCTGTCGCCATGTTCGTTGCCAGCGGCTTTGAACACAGCATTGCAAACATGTTTATGATCCCTTTCGGTATCGTAATCCGTGACTTTGCCAGCCCGGAGTTCTGGACCGCAGTTGGTTCAAGCCCGGAGAATTTCTCTCACCTGACCGTTATGAACTTCATTACTGATAACCTGATCCCGGTCACAATCGGGAACATTATCGGCGGTGGTCTGCTGGTTGGGTTGACATACTGGGTCATTTACCTGCGTGGCGATAACCATCATTAACGGTTGTCTCAGGCAGTAAATAAAAAATCCACTTAAGAAGGTAGGTGTTACATGTCCGAACTTAATGAAAAGTTAGCCACAGCATGGGAAGGTTTTGCCAAAGGTGATTGGCAGAATGAAGTCAACGTTCGTGACTTCATCCAGAAAAACTATACCCCATATGAAGGTGACGAATCCTTCCTGGCCGGTGCCACCGACGCAACCACTGCCCTGTGGGATAGCGTTATGGAAGGCGTTAAGCAGGAAAACCGCACTCACGCGCCTGTTGATTTCGACACCTCCATCGCGTCCACCATCACTTCTCACGACGCGGGTTATATCAACAAGTCCCTCGAGAAGATTGTTGGTCTGCAAACTGAAGCGCCACTGAAACGTGCGATTATCCCGTTCGGTGGTATTAAAATGGTTGAAGGTTCCTGCAAAGCGTACAATCGCGAGCTGGACCCAATGCTGAAAAAAATCTTCACCGAATACCGCAAAACCCACAACCAGGGCGTGTTTGACGTTTATACCAAAGACATCCTGAACTGCCGTAAATCTGGCGTCCTGACCGGCCTGCCAGATGCCTATGGCCGTGGCCGTATCATCGGTGACTACCGTCGCGTTGCGCTGTACGGTATCGACTTCCTGATGAAAGACAAATACGCCCAGTTCCAGTCTCTGCAGTCCGACCTGGAAAATGGCGTAAACCTGGAAGCCACTATCCGTCTGCGTGAAGAGATTGCTGAACAGCACCGCGCGCTGGGTCAGATCAAAGAGATGGCAGCGAAATACGGTTGCGATATCTCCGGCCCTGCAACCAACGCTCAGGAAGCGATCCAGTGGACCTACTTCGGTTACCTGGCTGCGGTTAAGTCTCAGAACGGTGCAGCAATGTCCTTCGGTCGTGTATCCACCTTCCTGGATGCATACATCGAACGTGACCTGAAAGCAGGCAAAATCAACGAACAAGACGCTCAGGAAATGATTGACCACCTGGTCATGAAACTGCGTATGGTTCGCTTCCTGCGTACCCCAGAATATGATGAGCTGTTCTCTGGTGACCCAATCTGGGCAACGGAATCCATCGGTGGTATGGGCGTAGATGGCCGTACTCTGGTAACCAAAAACAGCTTCCGCTTCCTGAACACCCTGTACACCATGGGGCCGTCTCCGGAGCCGAACATCACCGTTCTGTGGTCTGAAAAACTGCCGCTGAATTTCAAGAAATTCGCCGCTAAAGTCTCCATCGACACCTCTTCTCTGCAGTATGAGAACGATGATCTGATGCGTCCTGACTTCAACAACGATGACTACGCTATCGCTTGCTGCGTAAGCCCAATGGTTGTTGGTAAACAAATGCAGTTCTTCGGTGCGCGTGCAAACCTGGCGAAAACCATGCTGTACGCAATCAACGGCGGCGTTGATGAAAAACTGAAAATGCAGGTTGGTCCTAAGTCTGAGCCGATCAAAGGCGACGTGCTGAACTATGACGAAGTCATGGATCGCATGGATCACTTCATGGACTGGCTGGCTAAACAGTATGTCACCGCGCTGAACGTCATTCACTACATGCACGACAAGTACAGCTACGAAGCCTCTCTGATGGCGCTGCATGACCGTGACGTCGTGCGCACCATGGCATGTGGTATCGCAGGCCTGTCCGTTGCGGCTGACTCCCTGTCTGCTATCAAATATGCGAAAGTTAAACCAATTCGTGACGAAGACGGTCTGGCTATCGACTTCGAAATCGAAGGCGAATATCCGCAGTTTGGTAACAACGACGCTCGCGTTGATGACATGGCGGTTGACCTGGTAGAACGTTTCATGAAGAAAATTCAGAAACTCACTACTTACCGTAACGCTATCCCGACTCAGTCTGTTCTGACCATCACCTCTAACGTTGTGTATGGTAAGAAAACCGGTAACACCCCAGACGGTCGTCGTGCTGGCGCGCCATTCGGACCAGGTGCTAACCCAATGCACGGCCGTGACCAGAAAGGTGCTGTTGCCTCTCTGACCTCCGTTGCAAAACTGCCGTTTGCTTACGCTAAAGATGGTATCTCTTACACCTTCTCTATCGTTCCAAATGCGCTGGGTAAAGATGACGAAGTGCGTAAAACCAACCTCGCGGGTCTGATGGACGGTTACTTCCATCATGAAGCGTCCATCGAAGGTGGTCAGCACCTGAACGTGAACGTTATGAACCGTGAAATGCTGCTCGATGCGATGGAACATCCGGAAAAATATCCGCAGCTGACCATCCGTGTATCTGGCTACGCAGTACGTTTTAACTCGCTGACTAAAGAGCAGCAGAAAGACGTTATTACCCGTACTTTCACTCAGTCCATGTAAGTGGATTTGACTGAAATCGCGCAGTAATAGGCGTACAATAAAGGCTCCACGCAAGTGGGGCCTTTTTAACACCCCCCGCTCCGCAGTCTCTTTTGCCCGCTATCTATAATAAATGGATAACAGCCAAAACAGACTCGACACAGCCAACGAGTTGTGCACATACACAGGCCCCGGAAGGGCCGAACCTGGAGATATCACCGCAATGTCAACTATTGGTCGCATCCACTCCTTTGAGTCCTGTGGTACCGTCGATGGCCCGGGCATCCGTTTTATTACCTTCTTCCAGGGCTGCCTGATGCGCTGCATGTATTGCCATAACCGCGATACATGGGATACCCACGGCGGCAAAGAGGTCACCGTTGAAGAATTAATGAAAGAAGTGGTGACCTATCGCCACTTTATGAACGCCTCTGGCGGCGGCGTAACCGCATCTGGCGGGGAAGCGATCCTGCAGGCCGAGTTTGTGCGCGACTGGTTCCGCGCCTGCCGTAAAGAGGGTATTCATACCTGTCTGGATACCAATGGCTTTGTCCGTCGCTACGATCCGGTGATCGACGAACTGCTGGAAGTGACCGATCTGGTGATGCTCGATCTCAAGCAGATGAACGATGAAATTCACCAGAACCTGGTGGGGGTCTCGAACCATCGCACTCTGGAGTTCGCAAAATACATCTCCGCCAAAGGCATTAAAACCTGGATCCGTTATGTCGTCGTTCCAGGCTGGTCAGATGATGATGACTCTGCCCACCGTCTGGGTGAGTTCACGCGTGATATGGGCAATGTCGAGAAAATTGAATTGCTGCCGTATCACGAGCTGGGCAAGCATAAATGGGTGGCGATGGGCGAAGAATACAAACTTGATGGCGTGAAGCCGCCGAAGAAAGAGACCATGGAACGCGTAAAAGGCATTCTGGAGCAGTACGGTCACAAGGTCATGTATTAGCAAAACGCCCGGTTTTTACCGGGCGTTCTATTTATTAGTCAAAGACACCATTAATAATGGTCGTCACAATTGCCGTACTCAGCGCAATTAACACCAGATCCTTGCCGACTACCCGCCATTCATAACCAGGGTAAGAAGGCAATTGACCTAACATTGAAGCCGGTACACTCTTTTTCGCAATTCCCGGCGGCAGAGGTTTACCGCGGGCGAGGTTTTTCGCAATCCCCGGCGGCAGTGAGTCATAACCTGTTAAGCCATAGTTCAGTGCCAGATGACGGGCATGATCGTAACTGACACGTGCATCCACATCCTCTCTTACGCTTTTATTGGATTTGCCGGAAGTGTGGTTACCGTTATTTTGTTTATTACCATGATTATCGGAATTCCCCTTCCCGGAATTTCCGTTACCATGATTACCGCTATTACCTTGCCCGCCGCCATTGCCGTGGCCATTTCCATTCCCATTGCCTGGATTAGCCATAACAGGTGCAGTTGCAAATGATAAAGACAACACTACTGCCAGCGCGGTAGTGGTAAAACGACGAGTAGACATAATCGCTGCCTTTTAGTGGAAGAACGCCTCTGAATTATCGCCTGGCATGATAAACAAACAATGCGTAAAACTCTTAGATGTGACAAAGACAAAAAAGCCTGTCATCGACAGGCTTTTATTTGTTCAGGCATGCGCCACTGGCGTCGGGTGTTCGCCCGCCTTGCGCAGCAACATTAAGAGATAAATAAACGACACGCTGGCGATCATTATAAACAGCAGATTGTCAGAATAGTTCTGCATCAGCATGGCAGTAAAGGTCGGGCCCAGCAAACTGCCGATGGTGTAACTCAGCAGCAGCGCCTGGTTCATCGCCACCAGCTGATGATGCTCCACTTTTTCACAGGCCCAGGCCATCGCCACCGGATAGAGGGTAAAGCCAGCCGCGCCCAGAATAAACAGTGCAGGCGCCATGGCGGCATTACTGAGCATGGCAAAGCACCCCATGATCACCACGAAGACCTGTACGCGCAGCACCAGCAGACGCCCGAAGCGGTCGGCAAGACGCCCCACCGGCCATTGCCCGACAATCCCGGCGCTGACCATCACCGCCATCCAGAAACCGATCCCGGAATCACTGACCCCCTGATGGTTGAGATAGAGCGGCATCAGACCATACAGCGAACCCAGCACAATCCCGGAGATGATGCAGCCATTAACGCCCAGACGCGCCTGGCGCAGTCTCAGCATCGACCAGACGTGGGTCGCTTCCTGATGCTCGCTGCTCTGGTTCACAATGCGCGTAAAGAGCAGCGGCAGAATCGCGGCCAGCACCATGCCCGTCACCCACGGCAGGACGCTCATCAGGTCGGTCGGAAGCTTGCTGACCATCAACTGGCCCAGCACGGTCCCGACATAATAGACCATCATATAGGCCGCCAGCAGGCGACCGCGGTTGCGGGAGGTACCGCTGCACATCAGGGCGCTTTCCACGACCACCCAGATCATGGCGCAGCCTACGCCGGCAATAAAGCGCCAGACCATCCAGCTCCAGAAGCCCACCATCAGCCCCAGCCCGGCACAGCCGGCAGCAAAAATAAGCGACGCCAGATAGTAGCTGCGGTTAAAGCCAAAGCGTTTGATCAGGCTTCCCGTCATTAATGTTCCCAGCAGGTTGCCGGTAAAAAAGGACGAGCTGACCATGCCAACCTGCCAGGTCGGTAGATTTTCATGGGCGAGCCACAGCGGGACGAGCGTGTTTAACACCGCGATCGCGAGGGTCAGCAAAAGCAGGCCACAGAGCAACAGGAGCACTGGCCGGGTATAGGTCGACATGGATTAAAAACCGTGAGGAAGTTCAGATTTCGTGCGCATCATGCCACTGGCAAAAACAAAGTCAATCCACCCTCTTGAGCCGCAAGCACGATAAGGTCCCTGTCGATTGAAAAAACTCATCCTGCTAATGGAATGGTGGCTATCAATAATAGTTATGTGTTTGTTTTTATTTATGTACCGACAAACTTAAAGCCAAACGACAGAAGAAAAATTTCATGATCGAAAATAAAAAAACCGGGCACTATGTCCCGGCTTTATATAACAAAAATCAGCGTTAACTGGCGACAGCCATCCCAACAGTCATATGCAGACCGTAAAAGACGCCGCGCCCCAGTAATTCGCCCGCCAGCACCAGCACAAATGCCAGCGACAATATCGGTAACGCAGGTTGATAGCCTTTAAGCTGCGGTACAATCCAGCAGGCCAGCGCGACCGCTAACAGCACCACGCGCCAGGCCATCAGCGAGCCGTAATCCGGCACGAGGGCTGACGCCTGCTGAATGGAGCTGCTGATGGTTGCGAGTTCCGCCCCCTGCATCAGGGCAACGATGGCGCTCACCACCAGCGCCAGCAGGGAGACGACGGGCAGCAAACGCATGGCCCAGCCATCCACACCCGCCACGCGCAGCAGCAGGAAACCCAGCAGAGGCCCGCCGATAAACATCGTCAGGAAGAAGCTCATTGGGGTCCAGACGCTGTACCAGGTCGGCACGGTGTCGATCGTGTTATAGACCCGAACCATCATCCAGACGAACACCACGCCCAGCACCATAGTAACAATCAGCCACAGGCTGCGCAGCCCGGCAGGCAGCTTCTTCATCGCGGCCAGCAGCCAGCCCAGACCACCAACAGCAAAGAAGATCGCCCCGCTGGCAATCTCATTGCTGAGGGATGAGGCCCCCACACGGTTGAGGGAGTTGAACGCGCGCATCGGCGAGCCCAGGTGCAGCGTGGAGGCGATAAAGCCTATGCCCATCAGCACCCACAGGCCAAACATGCTCAGCACCAGACGCTGCTGTTGTTCAGCCTTCAGATCACCTTTTAACAGCGCCAGCGCGAGCACAATAAAACCGCCCGCCACGCACTGTCCGAAGACGGTAAAAATCATTAACGGCCATTCATGCCATCCGCTTCCCATCTCACACCTCCTTTGGATTGGCCAGATAGCCGGTGGTATCACCCGTTGGTCGGCTGTTGGCATTGGGTTTAATGACGATACTCGGCTTCGTAAAGTGCGCAGACGGCAGCGGCGCGACCGCAGCCAGCTTGCCGTACTTCTGGCGCAGCTCGGCAATCGGACCGAAATCCAGCGCCCGTAGCGGGCAGGACTCCACGCAAATCGGCTTTTTGCCTTCCGCAACGCGGTCATGGCAGCCGTCGCACTTGGTCATATGGCCTTTGGCGGCGTTGTACTGCGGTGCGCCGTATGGGCAGGCCATATGGCAGTAACGACAGCCGATGCAGACATCTTCATTCACCACGACAAAGCCGTCGTCGCGCTTGTGCATCGCGCCGCTCGGGCACACCTTGGTACAGGCGGGATCTTCGCAGTGGTTGCAGGCAATAGAGAGATAGTAGGCAAAGACGTTCTGATGCCAGACGCCGTTGTCCTCCTGCCAGTCACCGCCCGCGTACTCGTAGATGCGGCGGAAGCTGACATCCGGCGTCAGATCCTTATAGTCTTTACAGGCCAGCTCGCAGGTTTTACACCCGGTGCAGCGGCTGGAATCAATAAAAAATCCATACTGAGTGGTCATCGGCTACTCCTTACGCCTTTTCAACCTGAACAAGGTTACTGTGAGACGGATTGCCTTTCGCCAGCGGCGACGGGCGTTGCGTGGTGAGCACGTTAATGCAGCCAGCCTGATCGACGCGGTTGGCGTCCGGGTTGTACCAGGCGCCTTCACCTAGCGCGACGACGCCCGGCAGAATACGCGGCGTCACTTTGGCTTCAATGTGCACTTCGCCACGACTGTTAAAGATCCGTACCCGGTCGCCGTTGGCGATCCCGCGGGCCTTAGCATCCAGCGGATTGATCCACATCTCCTGACGGCAGGCCGCCTTAAGGACATCAACGTTACCGTAGGTAGAGTGCGTACGCGCCTTGTAGTGGAAGCCGGTCAACTGCAGCGGGAAGGATTTGACCTGCGGATCGTCGTAGTTTTCGAAGCCCGGGCTGTAAACCGGGAGTGGATCGATCACATCGTCTTTCTCAAGCTCCCACGTCGCGGCAATCTGCGCCAGTTCAGCGGAATAGATCTCAATTTTGCCTGACGGGGTGGTCAGCGGATTGGCAACAGGATCGGCACGGAAGGCTTTATACGCCACGTGGTGCCCTTCCGGGTCACGCTTTTTGAACATGCCTTGCTGGCGGAATTCATCAAATGACGGCAACTCCGGGATGGCCTCACGGGACTGCTCGTACAGGTGGCGCATCCACCCTTCCTGGGTGCGTCCCTCGGTGAACTGTTGCTCAACGCCCATACGTTTCGCCAGCTCTGTGGTCATCTCATAGATGGTTTTGCAGCCGAAGCGCGGTTTGATCGCCTGGTCCGCAAAAATCACATACGACATATTGCCGCAGGAGGCATCAAGGGCGAAATCCATCTGTTCAGAGGCGGTGCAGTCTGGCAGCAAAATGTCGGCATACTTCGCCGAGGAAGTCATATGGCAGTCCACCACCACAATCAGCTCGCATTTTTTATCATCCTGCAGGATCTCATGGGTACGGTTGATCTGCGAATGCTGGTTGATCAGGCAGTTCCCGGCGTAGTTCCAGACCATTTTAATTGGCACGTCGAGTTTATCTTTGCCGCGTACCCCATCACGGGTGGCGGTCATTTCCGGGCCGCGCTCGATGGCATCGGTCCACATAAACATTGAGATGCTGGTCTTAACCGGGTTTTCCAGGGTCGGCATGCGTACAAAGGGCAGTGAATATGAGCCTTCACGCGCGCCGCTGTTGCCACCGTTAATCCCCACATTGCCGGTCAAAATCGCCAGCATGGCGATAGCGCGGGAGACCAGTTCGCCATTCGCATGACGCTGCGGCCCCCAGCCCTGAGAGATAAAGGCAGGCTTCGCCCCGGCAATTTCACGTGCCAGTTTAATGATGCGCGCCTCGGGAATGCCGGTGATGGCCGCGGCCCAGGCCGGGGTTTTGGCGATGCCGTCATTGCCCTGGCCGAGAATATAGGCTTTATAGTGGCCGTTCGCCGGTGCCCCTTCCGGCAGCGTTTTTTCGTCGTAGCCGACGCAATATTTGTCGAGGAAAGGCTGGTCGACGAGGTTTTCAGTGATCATCACCCACGCCAGGGCAGAGATCAGCGCTGCATCGGTGCCAGGACGGATGGGGATCCACTCATCTTCGCGCCCTGCCCCGGTGTCGGTATAGCGCGGGTCAATGACGATCATCCGGGCTTGCGATTTTTCCCGCGCCTGTTCGACGTAGTACGTTACCCCGCCGCCGCTCATGCGCGTTTCGCCAGGGTTATTGCCGAACAGGACCACCAGCTTGCTGTTTTCGATATCCGACGGGCTGTTGCCATCTGCCCACCCGCCATAGGTGTAGTTCAGGCCAGCGGCAATTTGTGCGGTTGAGTAGTCACCGTAATGGTTAAGGTATCCCCCGCAGCAGTTCATCAGACGGGCGATCAGGGTTTTTCCCGGCGGCCAGGAGCGGGTCATGGTGCCGCCGAGGGTGCCGGTGCCGTAGTTCAGATAGATAGATTCGTTACCGTAATCTTTAATCAGACGCTGCATCGTACCGGCGATGGTGTCAAAGGCCTCTTCCCAGCTGATGGGTTCGAACTTGCCTTCGCCGCGTTTACCCACGCGCTTCATCGGCTGCTTCAGGCGATCCGGGTTATAGACACGACGGCGCATTGAGCGGCCGCGCAGGCAGGCGCGAACCTGATGTAATCCTTCGTAGTTATCGTCCCCGGTATTGTCGGTCTCAACATATTTAATTTCACCGTCAACGACATGCATGCGCAGTGGACAGCGGCTGCCGCAGTTTACCGTGCAGGCGCTCCAGACCACTTTCTCATCAGGTTTAACGGTCTCAGTGGCTTGTGCAGCCGATGCCAGACGTGAAAAAGGCAATGTGAATGCGCTACTGGCAACAGCCAGGCCGCCAATCGCCGTGGTTTTCATCAATCCACGTCGACTCACCTCAGCAGCCAGCAGAGCTTCAGGCGTTTTCATTTTCATAGACTCTCACTTTGATTGCTCACAAAGTTCAAAGGTGCGGTAACAACCGCTATATAGTTTTTTATATAAAGATACCGTGCGTTAGCAGACGTTTACGCTAACCAACTGTTTGGAAAGTATTACTACTTTAGAGGGAGGGGATATTGCCTGACATCAAAACCGGGGCATAAAAAAAGCGCCCGCAGGCGCTTTTTACTTAAAAACAATTTAACCGATGTACTGCTGGCCTTTCATATACGGACGCAGCACTTCAGGAATTTCGATACGGCCGTCCGCCTGCTGGTAGTTTTCCAGCACCGCGACCAGCGTACGTCCCACTGCCAGACCGGAGCCGTTCAGGGTGTGCACCAGACGGGTTTTCTTGTCGGATTTGCTGCGGCAGCGAGCCTGCATGCGGCGCGCCTGGAAATCGCCTACGTTAGAGCAGGAGGAGATTTCACGGTAGGTTCCCTGCGCCGGTACCCACACTTCGAGGTCGAAGGTTTTGCAGGCGCCAAAGCCCATGTCACCGGTACACAGCGCCACGCGGCGGTACGGCAGACCCAGCAGCTCCAGCACTTTTTCCGCGTGACCGGTCATCTCTTCCAGCGCCGCCATGGACTCTTCCGGACGCACGATCTGCACCATTTCGACTTTGTCGAACTGGTGCATACGGATCAGACCGCGGGTATCACGGCCATAAGAGCCCGCTTCAGAACGGAAGCATGGAGAGTGCGCCGTCAGTTTGATCGGCAGATCGTCTTCGTCGATGATCTCATCGCGCACAAGGTTGGTCAGCGGCACTTCTGCCGTTGGGATCAGCGCGTAGTTGCTGCTGTCGGCTTCTTCATCCAGTGGACGGGTGTGGAACAGATCGCCGGCAAATTTCGGCAGCTGGCCGGTACCATACAGCGTATCGTGGTTCACCAGATACGGTACGTAGGTTTCGCTGTAGCCGTGCTGCTCGGTGTGCAGATCCAGCATGAACTGGGCCAGCGCGCGGTGCAGATGGGCGATCTGACCTTTCATCACCACAAAGCGGGAACCGGTCAGCTTAACGGCAGCGGCAAAATCGAGCCCCGCGTGCATTTCGCCCAGCGTAACGTGATCGCGAACCTCGAAGTCGAACTCGCGAGGCGTGCCCCAGCGTTTCACTTCGACGTTGTCGTTTTCGTCTTTACCGACAGGAACACTGTCGTCAGGGGTATTCGGGATCGCCAGCGCGATTTCACGAATTTCGGCCTGAAGAACGTCCAGCTCGGCTTTCGCCTGATCCAGTTCTTCACCCAGCTTGTTCACTTCCAGGCGTAATGGCTCAATGTCTTCCCCGCGCGCTTTCGCCTGGCCGATGGATTTCGATCGAGAGTTACGCTCTGCCTGCAAGTTTTCTGTTTGTACCTGCAGAACTTTACGACGCTCTTCAAGAGCGCGCAGCTTATCTACATCCAGTTTATAGCCCCGGCGTGCCAGTTTTTCAGCGACTGCGTCTGGCTCATTACGCAGCAGATTGGGATCGAGCATGCTTATCCTGTGCTTATCGAATTAAAATAGGAAATGTGACCACAGCCTGCGGTCACAAGGATACAATTGCCAACATTACCGCAACGATAGCCCTAACGGTAGCGTTTTATAGGGCTATTTTGATCCTGTCCGGCAAGCCAGGCGAGCTTTTCGCCAATCTTACCCTCAAGGCCTCTGTTTGTCGGGTGATAGTAGCGTGTTTGTGCCATTTCCTGCGGGAAATACTCCTCCCCGGCGGCGTAGGCGTTGGGCTCGTCGTGGGCATAGCGATACGCCTCACCGTAACCCATCTCTTTCATCAGTTTGGTCGGCGCGTTGCGCAGATGGACTGGAACATCGTAATCAGGACGTTCGCGGGCATCGGACATCGCCGCTTTGAAGGCGGTATAGACAGCATTACTTTTGGGTGCGCAGGCCAGATAGACAATGGCCTGGGCAATGGCGCGTTCGCCTTCGGCAGGTCCGACACGGGTAAAGCAGTCCCAGGCGGAAAGTGCCACCTGCATGGCGCGCGGATCGGCGTTACCGACATCTTCGGAGGCAATCGCCAGACAGCGGCGGGCGACATACAGCGGATCGCCTCCGGCAGTGATAATGCGCGCATACCAGTAAAGCGCGGCATCGGGCGCACTGCCGCGCACTGATTTGTGTAGCGCCGAGATCAGATCGTAAAAACGATCGCCTTTATTATCAAAACGCGCGCTACGTTCACCGGCGATTTCGGTCAGCAGCGCCGGGAGCAATACCCGCTTGCCGCTGTCGTCGGTTTCGGCCATATCGGCCATCATCTCCAGGGTATTCAGCGCCCGGCGCGCATCACCGTTAACCAGCTCGGCAATGGCGCGACGCGTCTCGTCAGGCAGCACGATATCCTGGCCGCCGTAGCCCCGGGCCTTGTCGGTCATCGCCTGCGTCAGCACCTGCTCGATATCATCGGTGGTTAACGATTTCAGCAGATAGACACGGGCGCGGGACAGCAGCGCCGAGTTCAGTTCAAACGAGGGGTTTTCCGTGGTGGCGCCGATAAAGGTGATGGTGCCGTCTTCAATATGCGGCAGGAAGGCATCCTGCTGGCTTTTATTGAAGCGGTGGACTTCGTCAACAAACAGGATCGTGCGGCGTCCGGCATTGCGGTTCTGCCGCGCCCGTTCGATGGCTTCGCGGATCTCTTTCACGCCGGAGGTGACGGCGGAGATGCGCTCGACATCTGCATCAGCATAGCGGGCGATCACTTCCGCCAGGGTCGTTTTACCGGTGCCCGGTGGCCCCCAGAGGATCATCGAGTGCAGATGCCCGGCCTCAATCGCGCGTGGCAAGGGCTTGCCCGCGGCCAGCAGATGCTGCTGGCCGATATACTGCGCTAAATTTTCTGGCCGCATACGGGCGGCCAGAGGTTGAAACGCATTATCTGAAAAATCGAGCGACAGGTTGCTCACTCACGCCTCTTACTTATTACGTTGATCGTCCACCGTTACGCCCTTCGGCGGGGTAAAGGTGAATTTCGATGCATCGACGGCACCGTTCTGCTGGGATTTCAGCTGATAGCTGCTGCGCTGATCGTCCTGCTCCACGGCGCTGAATTGATTGATGGTGCCGTTGCTGCTCACGTTGATGGTGAACTGTTTCAGGTTGCCCGTGCTGCCTTTCGGGGTCAGCACAAACTCATCGCCGGTCTGTTTGATGTTGTACTGCTGCCAGTCGCTGGACTGGTTACGGGCGATCAGCATAAACGGCGTGTTGCTGGTGGCATCTTTCAGCCAGGTGGCGGTGGCCTGCTCAACAAACGGGTTAAAGAACCACAGGGTTTTACCGTCGGAGACAAGGATACTTTCGTCCGGCTGGGTCATATGCCAGTTAAAGAGATTCGGACGTTTAACCCACAAGTCACCCTGGCCTTCCTGCACCGCGTTGCCGCTGCCGTCAGTCACTTTCTGCGTGAAGCTGGCATGGAAGCTGCTCACTTTATCCAGGCGGCTTTTCAGGTCGCTGGCGGCATCAGCCCAGACGCTGCTTGCCACAAAGCCAGTCAGTAATGCACAGGTGATTGCGATTTTTTTCATTGTTCATCCTTACAAAGCGTCTTCCCGAAATGGGGGTTTCTGTCACTATTCTGGACCTGCCCGCAGGCAGGCGACAGAAGAAAATGCTTAATTTTTGCAGCTTTACCCATCTTTGCAATCGAGGCCGTTATTCAAACGGTGGCGGGGCCAGCACTTCACGGTTGCCGTTATGTCCCTGCTCGCTGACGATGCCCTGCGCTTCCATCTGCTCAATAATGCGCGCCGCCCGGTTATAGCCGATGCGGAACTGGCGTTGTACGCCGGAGATAGAGGCTTTACGTTTCTCGGTAACGAAGTTAACCGCCTGATCGAATAGCGGATCCAGCTCTTCGCCGCCGTCAAAGCCGCCACCGCCGCCGCCTTCGCTTTCGCTGTCAGAGGTAATGCCTTCGACATATTGCGGGCGACCGCGCGCTTTCCAGTCCTGCACCACGGCATGCACTTCCTGGTCACGAACAAACGCCCCGTGAACACGCACCGGCGAAGTCGAGTTCGGCCCGGAATAGAGCATATCCCCCATACCGAGCAGCGATTCTGCGCCCCCCTGGTCAAGGATGGTACGGGAGTCGATTTTACTCGACACGGTAAAGGCGATACGGGTCGGGATGTTAGCTTTAATCAGGCCGGTGATCACATCCACCGACGGACGCTGGGTCGCCAGCACCAGATGGATCCCTGCCGCACGGGCTTTTTGCGCCAGGCGGGCGATGAGCTCTTCCACTTTCTTGCCGACGGTCATCATCAGGTCAGCAAATTCATCCACCAGCACCACGATATACGGCAGTTTTTCCAACACCGGATGTTCGGCGTCCATACTGTCGCCCGGTTTCCAGTACGGATCCGGAATTGGACGGCCCATTTTCGCCGCTTCGGCGATGATCTCGTTATACCCGGCGAGGTTACGCACGCCCAGCGCAGACATCAGCTTGTAACGACGCTCCATCTCGTTGACGCTCCAGCGCAGGGCATTGGCAGCATCTTTCATGTCGGTCACGACTTCGGTCAGCAGATGCGGGATGCCTTCGTAGACCGACAGCTCCAGCATTTTCGGGTCGATCATGATGAAACGCACATCTTCCGGCTGCGCTTTATAGAGCATGCTGAGGATCATGGCGTTAACGCCGACAGATTTACCGGAACCGGTGGTACCCGCCACCAGCAGGTGCGGCATTTTAGCCAGATCGGCCACCACCGGCTCACCCGCAATGTCTTTACCCAGCACCACGCTCAGTGGCGACGGGTTATCGCGGAACTTGGCGTTATCAAGCACTTCACGCAGGTAAACGGTCTGGCGTTTTTTGTTCGGCAGCTCCAGACCGACATAGGGTTTGCCTGGGATCACCTCAACCACGCGCACAGCCACGGTCGACAGCGAACGCGCCAGGTCACGGGAGAGATTGGAAATACGCGCGGCTTTAACACCCGGCGCCAGGTTCAGCTCGAACCGGGTGATCACCGGCCCAGGAGAATAGTTCACCACATCCGCTTTAATACGGAAGTCGGCCAGACGCGCCTCAACCAGACGAGCCATCTGCTCCAGGGCAAAGGTATCGACCGGCTCGACTTCCGTTGGCGGCGGCGTTAACAGATCCAGCGACGGCAGCGGCGTGGTTGGCTTTTGCAGTGGGCGGCTGTCGCCATTGCGCATCAACAGCGGATGGATCAGGCTCTGCTGAGGCTGAGCGGCTGGCTGCTGTGGCTGCACCGGCTGTTGCGGCTGCGCATACTGCTGAGGCTGTACAGGCTGCTGCGGCTGCACGGACTGTTGAGGCTGTGCATACTGCTGCGGCTGAACAGGCTGCTGCGGTTGTGCATACTGCTGCGGCTGAACTGGCTGCTGCGGTTGTGCAACATGTTGTGGCTGAACGGGCTGCTGCGGCTGTGGCGGCGTAACCGCCTGACGCGGCGGCTCGGCTTCCGGCATCACGCCCGGCGTGAACAGCGGCTCACTCGGCGTATCATCCACCAGATCTTTCATTGGCGAGAATTCAAAGTCCGCCAGCGAGAACGGATTAGCCCCTGTCGGTTGCTCACCGGAATAACGCTGCTGCTGCGTGGCGGCGAACTGGCGAGCCAGCTCCGCTTCGGCGGCACTATCTTCGTCATCCTGCGTTTCAAAGGACTGTGGCTGGACCTGATGCTCATCACCACCATACCGCTGCTGTTGCTGCTGAGCGAACTGGCGGGCCAGCTCCTCCTGCTGCTGCATTTCATCGGCCTCGTCGTCGTAGTGTTCATCATACGGCTGACGTCCGGCTTCACGCGCTTTCTCTTCGGCCATTCGTTGGGAAGGCAGCTTGATGCCATACGAGGCCAGTTCACGGCGGGTCGGAACACGTACGCGATTAGGGCGCGGTAACTGCGGACCAATCCCCTCTTTTACCTGCGGACGCGGTGCGCCGCCGGTTGCCAGGCTGAATAACGGCGCGGCAGCGCTGGCCGCCGCGGCGCCTGCGCTTGTTGCCTGCTGCACGCTTGCGGCAACAGGTGCAACGGCGGAGGCGGGTTCCACAGCGGGAACCGGAATCGTCGGGGTTTCAGCGGCCTTAATCGGGGCTGGCTCTTGTGCCGCCTCGGGCACCGGCTGATACCAGGCCGCAAGCTGCTCGCGTTCCCGGGCACGTTTTTCTTCCACCTCTTCGAAATAGTAAAGCGGCGGACGGGACGGTTTCACCTCTTCAACCGGCGGCTCTTCGACAACCGGCGGGGTGATAACAGGCTCCGGCTGATAGACCGGCTCTGGCTGATAAACAGGCTCAGGCTGATAAACAGGTTCAGGCTGATAGGCAGGCTGCTGCGGCGGCTCATACTGCGGCTGCGCATAGACAGGTTCAGGCTGATAAGGCGGTTGCCACTCCTGCGGTGCCGCGGCGACATACGGTTCCGGCTCCGGCGCAGGGATCGGCGATGCAGGTTCCGCTTGCCATTCAACCGCATGTTGCTGCAGCGGCATCTCTGGCACAGAAGGCGTCGGAGTGACCGGTTCAACCGGCGCAGCAAAGGCCTGGGTTGCCGTGGTTGCGGCGGCAGCGGCAGCAAGGGGCTCAGCTACTGAGTGACCGTTGAGCAGCGGATCGAACTCATCATAATCGGACGGCAGCGCACGATTACCGGAGAACAACACATCATCCGGATCGGCGGCAACACCACGGGCACTATAAGCCACCTCTTCTTCGTCATCCATCCGTTTGCCGGAGAACAATGCCGCATCGGTTTTGCGGCCTAATGGATTGGCGAATTTCTCTGCCACACGCTTACGGCGCGCCAGCGCCCCGCGCATAATGCGGGCGCGGCGAGATTCACGACGCTCAGCGCTCGGCTCCGCGTCTTCGTAATCATCTTCGTACTCTTCGTCGTTAACCCAGGTATCGTCGCGACGGGTACGGTTGCTGGCAAAGGTCAGGATATTGAGGATCACGCTGCCGATTTTCTCGGCGATGGTGACCCAGGACCAGCCGGTAAACAGCGTCAGCCCCGCCCCCCAGACGCAGAGCAGCGCCAGAGTACCACCGCTGCTGTGCAGCATCGGCTGTAGCGCGGTGCTCAGCAGGCTGCCAATCACGCCGCCGGAGGCAAAATACCAGATGTCGTCGGCATTAATCGCCGCCAGGCCGCAGGAGGTGAGGATTAAAGCCAGCGCACCAATCAGGCGCAGCGAGACAGCAAAATAGTCGATGTAGTCATCGTTCTGGCGATGGCGCCAGGCAAACCAGCAGCCGCCAATAATAATGACGGGAAGGGTGTACGCCATTATGCCAAAGATAAAGAACAGCGTGTCCGCCAGCCATGCCCCCGGTACGCCGCCTAAATTATGGATAGGCTCATGCCATGCGGTTTGTGACCAGCTGGGATCGGAGGGGTTGAAACTGAGTAAGGCTGCCATCAACCAGACGGCAAAAAGGGCAACAAGGATCAGTAACGCCTCAAGGAGTCGGCGCCCACTGCTAAGCTTGGTTAAATTGACTTCTTTGTCTTCAGTATATTCCTGGCTCAAGAAAGGCTCTCCAGGTATCAGGCAATTCCTGCCTGAGTGCTAAACGGACAACAGTGCCGGGGAGCCCGACACTGTTGCTGTATGGATTACCAGGAGTGTAATCAAAGTACGCTGATATTGCACCTGTTCCGTATTAGCGCGTCTTAATAACCAGACGATTGCTCTGTTTGACTTCTTCCATTACCACATAGGTACGGGTGTCGTTCACACCAGGCAGTCGCAGCAGGGTTTCGCCCAGCAGCTTACGGTAGGCGGACATATCAGGCACGCGGGTTTTCAACAGGTAGTCGAAATCCCCGGAAACCAGATGACACTCCTGAATTTCTTCAAGTTTTTGTACGGCGGCATTAAATTGCTCAAACACATCCGGCGCACCACGATTCAGAGTAATCTCAACAAATACCAGAAGTGAGGCATCCAGATAATGCGGGTTCAGCAGCGCTGTATAGCCCTGAATAAAACCCTGTCTTTCCAGTCGGCGCACACGCTCAAGGCATGGCGTCGGGGAAAGTCCCACACGTTTTGAAAGCTCGACGTTGGAAATACGCCCATCCTTTTGCAGTTCATTAAGAATGTTACGATCGATGCGGTCGAGATCTTTGCCAGGGCGCTTCTTGCTATCTACCATTATTATTGTCTCTCTGTATTCCTTCCCTAACTCCTGCCAGGACCCTGTGCACTTCACTGTTCAGAGTCTTTCCCCGCGGTTAATCGCATCGCCTGTTTTATAGTTTGCGCGATCCGATTGGGGTTATGTGGTATGAAGACCGTTGCCCAGAGGCGGCCATCAACATCACGTATGGCATCTGTCCACACCATGCGTAGATTTCGCTGACCCGGTAAAAATGGTGATTTTGTGCATGACTATGCGTTACACAAAGACCATTTTTTTTCTTCCTTGAATGTTTTCGCAAAAGCGCAGGGGATTGTCAAAGCAAAACATCGATTTTTAGTACAACATGCCGGATATTCATTACGTCCGGCGATTAATCCTCATTTTATCGCCGTCGTTTCGACCGATTACCTATGATTATTGTTATAAAATCACCTTTTCTTACCTCTCGTTGATTGGCCCTTTCTATCACACACATCGTTAACAAAATCGCTGCGCCCTTTTTTTACGCCAACAAATTCCCTACAATCCAGGAAAATGTCTGCCAACAACAATGAGGATCTCATGGGCACGGCCAAACACAGTAAGCTGCTAATTCTTGGTTCTGGACCTGCGGGATACACCGCAGCGGTCTACGCTGCACGCGCTAACCTGCAACCGGTACTGATTACGGGCATGGAAAAAGGCGGTCAGCTGACCACCACCACCGAAGTAGAAAACTGGCCAGGCGATCCTGAAGGCCTGACCGGGCCGCTGCTGATGGAGCGCATGCACGAGCATGCCGCCAAATTTGATACCGAAATCATTTTTGACCACATCAACAAGGTCGATCTGCAAAACCGTCCGTTCCGCCTGACCGGTGACAACGCGGAGTACACCTGCGACGCGCTGATCATCGCTACCGGCGCTTCAGCCCGCTATCTGGGTCTGCCTTCTGAAGAGGAGTTCAAAGGTCGCGGCGTCTCTGCCTGTGCAACCTGCGACGGTTTCTTCTATCGCAACCAGAAGGTGGCGGTCATCGGCGGTGGCAATACCGCGGTTGAAGAGGCACTCTATCTGGCGAATATCGCCTCTGAAGTGCACCTCATTCACCGCCGTGATACTTTCCGCGCGGAAAAGATCCTGATCAAACGTCTGATGGACAAAGTGGCCAGCGGCAACATCGTGCTGCACACCCACCGCACGCTGGAAGAAGTGACCGGCGATCAGATGGGCGTGGCGGGCCTGCGTATCCGTGACACCCAGAACACCGACAACGTTGAAACGCTGGAAGTGGCAGGTCTGTTTGTTGCCATCGGCCACAGCCCGAACACCGCTATCTTCGACGGCCAGCTTGAGCTGGAGAACGGCTACATCAAAGTGCAGTCAGGTATTCACGGCAATGCTACCCAGACCAGCATCCCGGGCGTATTCGCTGCGGGCGACGTGATGGACCACATTTATCGTCAGGCGATCACCTCTGCGGGCACCGGTTGTATGGCCGCGCTGGATGCAGAACGATATCTCGACGGACTGGCCGATCAGAGTAAATAATTTTTACAAATCAGCAACAAACGTAAAAAAGGCGGCGATAAGTCGCCTTTATCGTCTCTGCGTTGTAACATTGCCGTGCCCAATACCTAATAACATCACCTGCAAAGCACGCAATGGAAAAAACCCGTCAACAAGAGTTAACTCGCTGGCTGAAAAAGCAAAGCGTTATTTCCCGCCGCTGGCTGAATATTTCCCGTCTTTTAGGGTTTATCAGCGGACTGTTGATTGTCGGCCAGGCATGGCTTCTGGCCCGCATTCTTAACCATATGATTATGGAAAATATCCCGCGCGAGGCGCTGTTACTGCCTTTCATTGTGTTGATTCTGGTCTTTATTCTGCGTGCCTGGGTGGTCTGGTTGCGCGAGCGCGTGGGCTTCCACGCCGGGCAGAACATTCGCTATGAAATTCGCCGCCAGGTGCTGGACAGGCTACAGGAGGCCGGACCTGCCTGGATCCAGGGCAAGCCCGCCGGAAGCTGGGCGACGCTGATCCTCGAACAGATCGATGACATGCACGACTACTACGCCCGCTATCTGCCCCAGATGGCGCTGGCGGCTTTCGTTCCCCTGCTGATCGTGCTCGCGATTTTTCCTTATAACTGGGTCGCCGCGCTGATCCTGCTGGGTACCGCCCCGCTGATCCCGCTCTTTATGGCGATGGTCGGTATGGGGGCTGCCGACGCCAACCGCCGCAATTTCCTGGCGCTCGGACGTCTCAGCGGCCACTTCCTTGACCGTCTGCGCGGCATGGAAACGCTGCGTATTTTTGGTCGCGGTGAAGCCGAAACCGACAACATCCGCCACGCCTCCCAGGATTTCCGTCAGCGCACCATGGAAGTGTTACGCCTGGCATTTTTATCCTCCGGGGTGCTGGAGTTCTTCACCTCACTGTCGATTGCGCTGGTTGCCGTCTACTTCGGTTTCTCCTACCTGGGCGCCCTTGATTTCGGTCATTACGGTACCGCCGTGACCCTTTTTGCAGGCTTTCTGGCGTTAATTCTGGCGCCGGAATTTTTCCAGCCGCTGCGCGATCTGGGCACTTTCTATCATGCGAAAGCGCAGGCCGTGGGCGCCGCCGACAGCCTGAAAACCTTCCTTGAAACGCCGCTGGCTCATCCGCAGCGTGGCGACGTGACCCTGAACACCACCCGACCAGTCAGTATTGAAGCAGAGAATTTCTGCGTACTGTCGCCGGAAGGTAAGGTGCTGGCGGGGCCATTAACCTTCACCCTCGCGGCAGGCCAGCGCGTGGTGCTGGTTGGCACCAGCGGCTCCGGTAAAAGCTCCCTGCTGAATGCATTATCTGGCTTTATGGCCTACAGCGGCTCGCTGCGGATCAACCAGGCCGAGCTCTCAGCGCTCGATCCTGACGAGTGGCGCACCCACTTAAGCTGGGTAGGACAGAACCCGCAGCTCCCTGCGGCCACGCTGCGGGAAAACGTGCTGCTGGCGCGCCCGGATGCCAGCGAAGAGGAGCTGCAGTCGGTGCTCGACCGTGCCTGGGTTAGCGAATTCCTGCCCCTGCTGCCGAACGGCGTGGACACGGTGGTGGGCGATCAGTCGGCGGGGCTTTCCGTCGGCCAGGCGCAGCGCATTGCCGTGGCCCGCGCCCTGCTTAACCCGTGTCAGCTTTTACTCCTGGATGAGCCTGCCGCCAGCCTGGATGCGCACAGTGAACAGCGTGTGATGATGGCGCTGGATGCCGCCTCGCAGCAGCAAACCACGCTGATGGTGACGCACCAGCTGGTGGGCATCTCCCGGTGGGATCAGATCTGGGTCATGGACAATGGTCAGCTTGTTGAGCAGGGCGATTACGCCACGCTCGCGGCGGCACAGGGGCCGTTTGCGGCCCTGCTGGCAAACCGTCAGGAGGAGATTTGATGCGCGCTTTACTGCCTTATCTGGCGCTTTATATGCGCCACAAATGGATGTTGACGCTGGGCGTGGTGCTGGCGATCGTCACCCTGCTGGCGAGTATCGGCCTGTTGACGCTCTCCGGCTGGTTCCTCTCTGCCTCGGCGGTCGCCGGTTTTGCCGGGCTCTACAGCTTCAACTATATGTTGCCCGCCGCCGGGGTGCGCGGTACGGCCATCACCCGTACCGCCGGGCGCTACTTTGAACGTCTGGTCAGCCATGACGCGACCTTCCGCGTGCTGCAACACCTGCGCGTTACCACCTTCAGCAAGCTGCTCCCCCTCTCCCCTGCCGGACTGGCACGCTATCGCCAGGGGGAACTGCTTAACCGCGTCGTCGCCGACGTGGATACCCTCGATCACCTCTATTTGCGCGTGATCTCTCCGCTGGTGGGCGCCCTGGTGGTCATTGTGGTGGTCACCCTGGGGCTGTGCCTGCTGGACGTTCACATTGCGCTGGTGCTCGGCGGGATCATGCTCGCAACGCTCTTTATCTTACCCCCGCTGTTTTACCGCGCCGGAAAACCGACCGGTGAAAAGCTGACGCGTCTGCGGGGCGAGTATCGCCAGCAGCTGACGGGCTGGCTACAGGGTCAAGCGGAGCTGACGATCTTTGGTGCCAGCCGCCGCTACCGCGTGCAGATGGAAAATACCGAGCTGAACTGGCACGAAGCCCAGCGCAAGCAGTCGGAACTCACGGCCCTCTCCCAGGCGCTGATGCTGTTAATTGGCGGAGGCGCAGTCATGGCGATGCTGTGGATGGCTTCCGGCGGCGTGGGCGATAACGCGCAGCCAGGCCCGTTAATCGCCCTGTTTGTCTTCTGTGCGCTGGCGGCGTTTGAAGCCCTGGCGCCGGTGACCGGTGCCTTTCAGCACCTGGGCCAGGTGGTGGCCTCCGCGCTGCGTATCACCCAAATTACCGGCCAGCAGCCGGAAGTGCAGTTCAGTACGACCGCATCAGCGGTCCCTGAGCAGCTGGCCCTGTGCCTTTCGGATGTCAGTTTTGCCTATGAAGGTCAGGCGCAGCCCGCGCTGGACCACATTAACCTGACGATCCCCGCGGGCGCCCATGTGGCGGTGCTGGGTCGCACAGGCTGCGGTAAATCGACACTGCTGCAGCTGCTGACCAGAGCATGGGACCCGGCGCAGGGTCAGATCCTGTTTAACGACACGCCTCTGGTGCAGATGAGCGAGACTGCGCTGCGCAAAATGGTAAGCGTGGTGCCCCAGCGGGTTCATCTTTTCAGCGCCACCCTGCGCGATAACCTGCTGTTAGCCGCGCCCGGCGCTGCCGATGAAGCATTACGCGGGATGCTGGAAAAAGTAGGTCTGCACAAGCTACTGGAAGATGAAGGGCTCAACAGCTGGCTTGGCGAAGGCGGCCGTCAGTTATCCGGCGGCGAGCTGCGCCGCCTGGCCATTGCGCGTGCGCTGCTTCACAATGCGCCGCTGATGCTGCTGGATGAACCAACCGAAGGGCTGGACGCCACTACCGAGCGGCAAATCCTTGATTTACTGAAAAAAGAGATGCAGGACAAAACCGTGCTGATGGTGACGCACCGTCTGCGCGGCCTGGCGGATTTCGATCAAATTATTGTGATGGACAACGGACAAATTATTGAGCAAGGTAATCACGCTGAACTGTTGGCAAAACAGGGCCGCTACTACCAGTTCAAACAACGTCTGTAGTCTATATTTGAACCGATCCCCACTTTGCGTACTGGAGTTTTGTTGTCATGCGCCTGGTCCAGCTCTCTCGTCACTCTCTTGCGTTCCCTTCTCCGGAAGGGGCGCTGCGTGAACCTAATGGTTTGCTGGCCCTGGGCGGCGATCTGAGTCCGTCGCGTTTACTGATGGCCTACCAGCGGGGGATTTTTCCGTGGTTCTCTCCCGGCGATCCCATCTTATGGTGGTCGCCCGACCCCCGCGCCGTTCTCTGGCCTGCGGAGTTTCATATCAGCCGCAGCATGAAGCGTTTTCACGCTCGCTCCCCTTATCGCGTCACCCTCAACCATGCGTTTGGTCAGGTGATCGAGGGCTGCGCCAGCGATCGCTTTGAAGGAACCTGGATCACGCCCGAGGTGATCGTCGCCTACCATCGCCTGCACGAGCTGGGCTACGCCCATTCGATTGAGGTATGGGATGATAAGGATGAACTGGTGGGCGGCATGTACGGCGTGGCGCAGGGCACGCTGTTTTGCGGCGAGTCGATGTTCAGCCGCGCGGTTAACGCCTCGAAAACCGCGTTGCTGGTCTTCTGCGAACGCTTTGCCTGTAGCGGCGGCAAGTTAGTTGACTGCCAGGTGCTGAACGAACATACCGCCTCTCTGGGTGTCGTGGAGATCTCGCGCCATGAATATCTGGCGCAGCTGGCGACCCTGCGCATGCAAAAATTACCGCAAAATTTCTGGGTGCCGACGACGTTATTTACGCCTCAGGGATAAATGTTTTCCGCATATTTTTCCTCAAGGTGCTATAATTCTGCCGCAGAGTAGGTTCTGCCTGTTGCCCCGCCGCCGTTTGGGAATAGTTCGCATCCGATAACGCCCTATCGTTTATCCTGCCACCTCCCCTTTACGTATGCGCTTTTCGTACGGTTGAACCGTGACGTCCGGGCAATACGCTGAAACTGCTTTGTTGCGTTTTAAACGCACAAATCTTTACTTAATTGAGGAATTTCGGCATTATCTTGCCGGTTCAAAACTTGGTAGTGATACCCCAGAGGATTAGATGGCCAAAGAAGACAATATTGAAATGCAGGGTACCGTTCTGGAAACGTTGCCTAACACCATGTTTCGCGTAGAACTGGAAAACGGTCACGTCGTTACCGCGCATATCTCCGGTAAAATGCGTAAGAACTATATCCGTATTCTGACGGGCGACAAAGTGACTGTTGAGCTGACCCCGTACGACCTGAGCAAAGGCCGCATTGTCTTCCGTAGTCGCTAAGAGTATTTCGCCTGCAATGGCGTACAAAGAATAATAAAGGCCGGGTTATCCCGGCCTTTTTTTATGCCCCGCCCGTATCAGTGGATACGCACTACGGTCAGATCCGCCAGCATGGTATGCGCAATATCATGCAGCAGCCCGGTAAGGTGCGGGAGCATCTCGCGGTCGAAATGCGACACCAGCAGCACATGGTTTAAGGCCCGGCAGTAATCGCACTGGGCTTCGGTGCTGTCCAGCAGCCACTCCTGTTTGTGCACGGGCGGGATATCGTTCTCATCCAGCACGCGAAAGTCGGTCATGGATTTTGCCAGCTCAGCGCTGAATGCATCAAGGTAGGCCGCCAGGCAGCGGCAGACAGGCTGCGTTTGCGGCAGCGAGTCGCAATCGACCAGGATTTCGGTGAGCAGGTTGCAGCGCGCGGCAAGGGTGGAGAGATCGGGGGTAGACAGTTCGAGTTCGCTGTAAAGCTGGGTGATGGTGTTATTATCCATAATCATAATCTCCGAAAGTAATTTTTTGCTGACCACCCGAACGCCAACTCAGGCGGTGGACTGAACCAGGTTGGCGTACCGACTACCCTCGGAAAAATCGGCGCTTCAAAGAAGCCCTGGCCCAGCCCACCATAATCTGAGCATGCGGATTATATCCGCAGCTTTCAAAAGAGTGAACGAAACCGCTAATGTTGCGCATGCAACATCATTTCCGAAGTTTGTTCAGGACGCCAATCCTGGCACCTGATTTTGCAGGTGCATCGCCATTCTATTACTGTGGTTTTATCCAGCAATACCCATAATTAAATTCTGGATAACGCCTCGCAAAATTTTCATCCCCCCCTACAGCAACACAAAAGCCAGAGACAGACCCTCTACTCACAGCGGCACCCTGGTCCGGCTGAAAATCGCTGAGGCGTTGACCGCAGGCCGGGGCGAGGCGCATGGCCCGACCCGAAAGCCGAAGGGAAAAAGCCGAGGGGACCGCGAAGCGGCGATTTTCCTGGCCGGGAGCCGGGGTGGTCAGGGGGCGGCGGCGAGCCCCCCTGACACGTTCACCGGTGACGTGGTTTACAGAGAAGCAGCGAACGCAAGGTGAACGGAACCATCACAGCCGCCACATGTTCTCACCCACCGTGCATCGCCCTGCGGCGCTGCGCTTGCACGGGCCTACAACGACTAAAAAACCATAAAAAAAACCGGGCATTTGCCCGGTTTTTATCATCACATAACAGCGTTAGTGAGCCGCCTCCGGCTTATGTTTCGCCGCACTCTGGAAATCATACGTCAGCTCATTCTTCGCCTGATCCAGCGCCACTGTCACCTGGCCGCCGTCCACAAGCGAACCAAACAGCAGCTCGTTAGCCAACGGTTTCTTCAGGTTGTCCTGAATCACACGCGCCATCGGACGGGCACCCATCGCACGATCGTAGCCTTTCTCTGCCAGCCAGTTGCGGGCTTCCTGACTCACTTCCAGAGAGACCCCTTTCTGATCCAGCTGAACCTGCAGCTCGACGATGAACTTATCCACCACCTGATGAATCACCTCGGTAGAGAGATGATCGAACCAGATAATGTTGTCCAGACGGTTACGGAACTCCGGCGTAAAGACCTTCTTGATCTCTTCCATCGCATCGGTGCTGTTATCCTGGTGGATCAGGCCGATGGATTTACGCTCGGTTTCACGCACCCCGGCGTTGGTGGTCATCACCAGCACCACGTTGCGGAAGTCCGCCTTGCGCCCGTTGTTATCGGTCAGCGTCCCGTTATCCATCACCTGCAGCAGGATGTTGAACACGTCCGGGTGCGCTTTCTCGATCTCATCGAGCAGCAGTACCGCGTGCGGATGCTTGATCACCGCGTCGGTGAGCAGGCCGCCCTGGTCAAAGCCCACATAGCCTGGAGGCGCACCGATCAGACGGCTGACGGTGTGGCGCTCCATATACTCGGACATATCGAAGCGCAGTAGCTCGATGCCCAGCGCTTTGGAGAGCTGAACCGTCACCTCGGTTTTCCCCACCCCGGTCGGGCCGGCGAACAGGAAAGAACCGACAGGTTTGTGCTCATGCCCCAGCCCGGCGCGGGCCATCTTAATGGCTTCGGTTAAGGCCTCAATGGCTTTATCCTGCCCAAAGACCAGCATTTTCAGGCGATCGCCAAGGTTTTTCAGCGTATCGCGGTCGCTCTGAGAAACACTCTTCTCAGGGATACGCGCGATGCGGGCCACCACGGATTCGATATCCGCCACGTTGACCGTTTTCTTACGCTTGCTGACCGGCATCAGACGCGCACGCGCGCCCGCTTCGTCGATCACATCAATCGCTTTATCCGGCAGGTGGCGATCGTTAATGTATTTCACCGCCAGCTCCACCGCCGCACGCACCGCTTTCGCGGTATAACGCACATCATGGTGCGCCTCGTACTTCGGCTTCAGGCCGTTGATGATCTGCACCGTTTCTTCTACCGACGGTTCAGTAATATCGATTTTCTGGAAGCGACGCGCCAGGGCACGATCTTTTTCGAAAATATTGCTGAACTCCTGATAGGTGGTTGAACCTATTACCCGGATCTTACCGCTGGAGAGCAGCGGTTTAATCAGGTTAGCGGCATCCACCTGACCACCCGATGCCGCACCGGCGCCGATGATGGTATGGATCTCGTCGATAAACAGGATGCTGTTGGTATCCTGCTCCAGCTGTTTCAGCAGCGCTTTGAAACGTTTTTCAAAATCACCGCGGTATTTGGTGCCGGCCAACAGGGAACCGATATCCAGCGAATAGATGGTGCAGTCGGCGATCACTTCCGGGACGTCGCCCTGCACGATGCGCCAGGCCAGCCCTTCGGCAATGGCGGTTTTACCAACGCCAGACTCCCCCACCAGCAGTGGGTTATTCTTGCGGCGGCGGCACAGCACCTGAATCGCCCGTTCCAGCTCTTTATCGCGGCCTATCAGCGGGTCGATACCGCCAACACGGGCAAGCTGGTTAAGATTGGTGGTGAAGTTTTCCATACGTTCCTCCCCGCCTGCCTGCTCTTCGCTGTTGACCTGATGGCTGGAATCCGAAGACGGATTCGATTCGTCTTTTCGCGTTCCGTGAGAGATAAAGTTCACCACATCGAGGCGGCTGACTTCGTGTTTGCGCAGCAGGTAGGCGGCTTGCGACTCCTGCTCGCTGAAGATGGCAACCAGCACGTTGGCACCGGTGACTTCGCTACGTCCGGAGGACTGGACGTGAAATACCGCACGCTGGAGTACACGCTGGAAGCTGAGCGTCGGCTGCGTGTCGCGCTCCTCTTCACTGACGGGCAGTACAGGTGTGGTCTGTTCGATGAAGGCTTCAAGTTCCTGACGCAGCGCCACCAGATCCACGGAGCAGGCTTCAAGCGCTTCGCGGGCGGATGGGTTACTGAGCAGTGCAAGCAGCAGGTGCTCGACCGTCATAAACTCATGTCGGTGCTCACGCGCTCTGGCGAAAGCCATGTTTAAACTGAGTTCCAGTTCTTGATTGAGCATAGGCACCTCCCCCAATTTTCATTGCCTTATTCAGGCTTTTTCCAGCGTACACAGCAACGGATGCTCGTTCTCCCTTGCATACTGGTTCACCATTGCCACCTTGGTTTCGGCGACTTCAGCGGTATAGACACCGCAGATGGCTTTGCCATGATAGTGAACCGTAAGCATCAGTTGCGTTGCACGTTCAACATCATAAGAAAAGAACTTTTGTAGCACGTCAATAACAAATTCCATCGGCGTGTAATCATCGTTCATTAACATAACTTTATACATAGATGGCGGTTTTAGCGCGTCGCGCACTTCATCTTCCGCCAACTTATCGAAATCGAGCCAGTCGTTCGTCTTACCCATTGTCAGTCGTCATCTTCGTTTACGGTCTCCGGTCGCGTGTCTCAGTGATGCTGACGGGAGGCTATACATAACCTGAATCTACCTTAGATGTCAGATAACCTATATCTATTATTGCCATCCGCGATGTCTGTCACAATACCGTTCAATAGCGTTAACTGCTTCAAATTTTGACGCATTTTTCACCTTCCTTACCCGGCAAAGGCTTGACGATCCCTTTGGTTTATCTAAATTGAACAGGCGTGAGTTGGCGAGGTTTTGAACAGCCCCCACTTCACCACCGGTTCATTACATCTAACTCAATAAGATTTACGAAGGATGTCGAAGCATGGAAACGGGTACAGTTAAGTGGTTCAACAACGCCAAAGGGTTTGGTTTTATCTGCCCTGAAGGCGGCGGCGAAGACATTTTCGCACATTACTCCACCATTCAGATGGATGGATACAGAACGCTGAAAGCCGGGCAGGCCGTCCGGTTCGATGTACACCTTGGGCCAAAAGGCAATCATGCCAGCGTTATTGTGCCCATCGAAGCAGAAGTGGTGGCATAGCCCTCTGTTTCATTGTGTACACCCCGCACTCAAAATGCCAGCCCGACGCGCTGGCATTTTTATTTGTGGGCTGCCGTGCGGTCTGCTGCCCGGCGGCGCTGCGCTTGCGCGGGCCTACGGATTTCGTAGGCCGGGTAAGGCGTAGCCGCCACCCGGCAACAGATTCACTCCCGGGCTAACGCATCCACCGGATCTAATCGCGCGGCGTTTCTGGCCGGCAACCAGCCAAACAGTACCCCGGTAAAGGTAGAACACAGGAAGGCAGTTAGCAGCGCCATCGGTGAAAAACCAATTTCCCAGCCGGGTAAAAACAGCTGCAGCGTAAATGCGATGAGCAGCGAGAGCGTAATCCCCAGCGCGCCGCCCACCAGACAGACCAGCACCGCTTCAATCAAAAACTGTTGCAGCACATCGCTGGCCCGGGCGCCCACCGCCATCCTGATGCCGATTTCACGCGTCCGCTCCGTCACCGACACCAGCATGATATTCATTACCCCGATCCCCCCGACCAGCAGGGAGATGATCGCCACCAGCGTGAGGAAGAGCTGAAGAGTACGTGTGGTCTTTTCTGCCGTTTTCAAGAGCCCGTCCATGTTCCAGGTGAAGAAATCTTTCTTCCCGTGGCGCAGGGTCAACAGGCGCTCAAGCTGTTGCTCTGCCTGGGCGCTGTCGTAACCCTCTTTCACCCGGACGGTGATGGAGTTAAGCCACGACTGCCCCATAATGCGCCCGGAGATGGTGGTGTAAGGCAGCCAGACGCGCAAAATCTTGCTGCTGCCAAACATCGACTGCTTCTCCTCCGCCACGCCAATCACCGTTGCGGGCATATTCCCCACCAGCACGATCTCGCCCACCACCTTCGCTTTATTGGGGAACAGCTGTCGCCGGGCGTTACTGTCGAGCACCACCACCTGCGCCCGCCCTGCAAGCTGCTCTGCATTGAAGGTGCCCCCTTCGCTGAAGGTCATACCGTAGACGTTGAAATAGTCGCCGCTGACGCCGTTGGCGCTGGCCGCCACATCGATATTGGCATAGCGCAGACGCAGGCTCTGGGACACCGCCGGGGTGGCGGAGTTAACCCACGGCTGCTTCTGAATGGCCGTGAGATCGTCATACTTCAGCGCCTGCTGGTACTGCGGCTCGTCATCGCCAAAATCTTTGCCGGGATAGACGTCAATGGTATTGGTGCCGATGGAGCGGATATCCGACAGCACCAGCTGTTTGGCCGCGTCGCCCACCACCACAATCGACACCACCGAGGCGATGCCGATGATAATGCCGAGCATGGTCAGCAGGGTGCGCATTTTGTTGGCGGCCATCGCCAGCCAGGCCATGGTCAGCGCTTCGCGAAAGCTGCTGGCAAACTGCCGCCAGCCCGACGGCGGCGGTAACGCCACCTCCTGACGCCGGGTAGCATTGAGGGCGGGCGGCGGATTACTGACCAGCTCGCCGTCGCGGATCTCGACAATGCGTCCGGCCTGGGAGGCCACCTCCGGATCGTGGGTGACAATAATCACCGTGTGCCCCTGATCCCGCAGCTGGTGCAGGATTGCCATCACCTCTTCCCCGGAGTGGCTGTCCAGCGCCCCGGTCGGTTCATCCGCCAGGATCACCTGCCCGCCGTTCATCAGCGCCCGGGCGATACTCACCCGCTGCTGCTGGCCGCCGGAAAGCTGCGACGGCTGATAATCCACCCGCTCCCCCAGCCCCAGCCGGGTAAGCAGCGCCTGCGCCCGCTCAAGGCGTTTTTTGCGCTCTACGCCAGCATAGACCGCGGGCACCTCGACGTTTTGCGCCGCGCTCAGATGCGAAAGCAGATGGTAACGCTGGAAGATAAAGCCGAAATGTTCCCGACGCAGTTTGGCCAGCGCGTCGCTGTCCAGCGTGGCGACGTCGGTGCCCGCCACGCGATAGGTGCCGCTGGTAGGTTTATCCAGACAGCCAAGAATATTCATCAGCGTCGATTTACCGGAGCCTGACGCCCCGACAATCGCCACCATCTCCCCCGCCTCTACCTGCAGGGTGATGCCCTTCAGCACCTCCACCGGCCCGTCGCCAGAGGGGTAGCTGCGGCGGATATCATTCAGCTCCAGCAGGGCGGTCATTTCGCCGCCCCCGGCTGGCTCTCGCTGATGACCACCTCTTCACCCTCTTCCAGCCCTTTCACCACCACCACATCGGTGTCGTTGCGCGAGCCGAGGCTCACCTCACGCTCGCGGATTTCACCGTTACGCAGCACCTTCACGTTATAGCGGTTATCTCCTACCGGTTGGCCCAGCGCCGCCAGCGGAATGGTCAGCACGTTTTTCACCCCGGAGAGCTGAATATGCACCTGGGCGGTCATGTCCAGGCGCAACACCCCCTGCGGGTTGGGGACTTCAAACCGGGCGTGATAGAAAATGGCGTCGTTGACCTTCTCCGGCGTCGGGAGAATATCCTTCAGCACCCCTTCATAGCGGGTTTGCGGGTCCCCCAGCACGGTAAACCAGGCTTTTTGCCCCGGCTTCAGGTGGATCACATCCGCTTCCGAAACCTGCGCCTTCACCAGCATGGTACCCATATCCGCCAGGGTCAGGATGTTCGGCGCCTGCTGGGCGGCGATAACCGTCTGTCCCTGCAGGGTCGTAATCTGCGTCACTTCCCCGGCCATCGGCGCAACGATGCGGGTGTACTCGAGGTTAGTTTTGGCACTGTCCAGCGAGGCCTGGTTGCGTTTGATCTGCGCATCGATGGTGCCAATCTGCGCCTGCTTCACCGCCAGCTCGGTGGTCGAGGTATCCAGATCCTGCTGCGAGATCGCCTGGGTGGTCGCCAGCTGCCGCTGACGGTTCAGGGTCACCTGGGCGAGCTTACGCTCCGCTTCCGCCTGGCTGCGCTGGGCGCGCAGCTCCATCAGCGTCGCTTCCACCTCTTTGATCTGGTTTTCGGCCTGCTCCGGGTCGATAACCCCCAGCAGTTGCCCTTTTTTCACCTTGTCGCCAATCTCCACCGATAGGGTCTTCAACTGGCCGCTGACCTGGGCACCCACGTCAACCTTGCGTAGCGCGTCCAGTTTGCCGGTCGCCAGCACGCTCTGCTGCAACTCGCCCGGACGGACAATCAATGTCTGATATTGCGGCACCGGTGCGTTTAGCACCCGCCACAGCCAGAATCCACCCACCAGTACAATCAGCACCAGCAGCAGAAACAGCTTCCTGCGCTTTCCCTTTAAGTTCATAAATATTCCAAATAGCAATTCCGGCTTACATAACTGTTGATTCTAACTAAACCGCGCCTCAACGAAACCCCTGCTTTTCGTGGCGCGTGAAAGTTGTTGAGGAGAGGTTGATAAAACCCCTGCTGAAATAAAGGCCTGGCAACAAGACCGGGATCTATTATGTCCTCCATCGCAGAGTCATCTTATTCACATCAGCAGCAACCTAAATCAGCCTGGCAGCTATTTCAGCATCTGGCCTCCGGGACATTAACCCCCGGCCTTGCCTGGCGTAATCCGGCCTATCGCCGCAAGTTTATGCTGCGCTCGCTGATGACGCCGTTCAGCACTGCACGTCTGCTGGCAAGCCTGACAAAACAGCCGCAACTGCTGCAACTGTTACAGGCCCAGCCGGGACTGCCCTGCCGCCTGCATCGCCCGTGGCTCTCGGTGGCGATGAATCGCCAGCAAACGCTCCAGGCGCTGAACTGGCACTATCAGACCCTGCAGAGCCGGCTCCCGGCCGCGCTGATGAACGGCTATCTCTCCCGGGAGGGGGTCACGTTACTGACCCTGACCGGGAAAGACGATCGCGCCTTTACCCTGCGTCTGTGCGCTGATGCCTTCCTCGATAAAGAGGGCGAAGCGACGCTGGCGTTTTGCGACGAACAGCAGACGGTGCTGGCGGAGATGACCTTTACGCTGTGTCAGGTTAACGGCACCCCGACGCTGTTTATCGGCGGGATGCAGGGGGCAAAAGCCTTTGTGCCGCACGAGGCGATTCAGAGCGCCACCAAAGCCTGTCACGGCCTGTTCCCGAAACGTTTGCTGGTGGAAGCCGCCATGACGCTCGGCAGCGCCCTGGCCGTGGAGCAGATTATCGCCGTCAGCAACAGCACCCATATTTATCGCAGCTGGCGCTATCGCAAGAAAAAAGAGGGGAAACTGCTGGCCGACTACGACAGTTTCTGGCTGTCGCTGGGCGGGGAGCGCGACAGCGAGGGCAACTTCAGGCTGCCGCTCGCCATGCCGCGCAAACCGATGGAGGAGATCGCCAGCAAAAAACGCGCCGAGTACCGCCGCCGGTTTACCCTGCTGGACAGCCTGATCGATCAGGTCAACCAGGCGACCCGCCGCTAGTCCGCCCTCCCGCGTGCCAGCCACAGCACGCGGGAGAACATCTTCCGTAACAGCGTGGGCACCGCCTCCACGCCGCGACGACCAGCCTCCATCGCCACCTCAATCGCCAGATCGGGTTTCGAGGAACGGTGAATGGCCTTCATGATCACCCGTCGCATGTTCATCGGGACGTCGTCCGGGATCATCGCCACCCGGTGAAAGACATCGGCAAAGCCCTGCCGGTACATGAAGTGTTCCATGTCCATGGCGGGCAGCGCCGTCAGGTGCTCGCGCTCCTCCTCCCGATCGTTATTGATCAGCCCGCGCACGGTCGCGGCATATTTCTTACCCGCTTCGTCACCATCCACCAGCACATGCCATTCGATGCCCATCCGCCGGGCAAATTTAATCAGCGGTTTCAGGCCCGACTGGGCAAACTCGATTACTTTGATGCCCTCGGCATCAAAGTGGTGCCCACACTGACGGGCCAGCTCGTTAATCACCCAGGTTTCGGTCTCCCCTTCCACCAGCAGCCAGCAGCGGGCAAACAGCGAGGAGGCGCGGTTGAAGCGAATATGGAAGGCGATACGGCGACTGTCTTCCGCATTCATGCCCCCCGGACCCAGGCGGTAAGCCGAGACGCGCGACGACTCACGCACCAGACGGCAGACGTGCTCGACCGGGGTTAGCGACAGCAGTTCGCCGGAGTTGGTGGTGGTGATGCGCTGCAACGGCAGCAGATTCAGCAGGTGCCAGGCCACCGAGAGCATGATTGGGTGCAGGCGCGTCTCGGGATCTTCCACCAGCAGCAGCGGACGGGCATCCCGGTCCAGCCGGACGGTGCCTTTGGCCTGCAACAACGTGGAGAAGAGCCCCAGCAGGATCACCCGGTGCGAGCGGCCGCCGGGACGGTCGATCATCCGGTTGATGATATCGAGATAACGCCAGCTGCGTTGCTCGTCATGGGAGCGCCGCCGCATCAGCCGGTTGCGCACCGGGGAGGTGCCCTGTTCGGAGAAGTAGTGCTCCAGCAGCTGTACCATTGCCGACAGCCCCTGGCGGATCTGGCCGTCGGTCAGGTTTTGCGGGCGGGCGACCAGTTCCCGGGCCAGATAGTCCAGCTCCCGGGCGGTGACCTCCACATCAGGCATGTCGGGGACGGTACCGTTGCGAATGCGGCGCATAAAGCGGGCATCACGCAGGCGCAGCACCGGCATCAGACGGACCAGATGGCGCGCCCGCTCGTCGATATCCTCCAGCGGCAGGACCTGGCCGTCAGTATCGAGAAAACCGCGCAGGGTCAGCACACTGTCATCAGTGGCAAGCTCACCCTCCAGACGATAAAAAATGCGCCGATAGCCATCATCACAGGGCACCCAGCAATCGGCAAGAGGACGATAGCGGCGAACGCGATGGCGCCCCGGCTCGCTTTCACGAAAGGTAAGGATAATATGCAGATGGTGTTCACGCCCCTGCAGATCCCCGGGGGGGAACCAGAAATCTTCCCGGACAAAATGGTACAGACTGGATTCCGGCGATAGCAGCAACGTCAGGGCGTCCAGCAGGCTCGATTTACCCCAGGCGTTTTCTCCGATCAGCACGTTGTTGTGCTCAAGCATCAGCGACAGACGGTTAATGCCGCGAAACCCCACGATTTCCACACGCTCTAGCAACATGTACCCTCCGGGAGAAATGAACTTTTTCCTTTAAGTTATCAGGAGTATAACGCCAGCGGGCCCGGACGGACACTCCATCGTCGGCGGAATAATGATTGCCAGAAGGGAAAATTAAGAATTTAACCAGACAGTTTCATTTGTAATAACGATTTCCGCCGCATACTCTTGCTGCCGAAAATGTAACTCTGCTTTACTCGCCATAATTTAGCAAGGAAGCGCAACACATTGCCCTACATCAAACTTACCGTATTTATTTAACTGGTGAGAGGGAATATTCATTTTTAGAATAGTGGCGTTTTAAAAATCGTCGCTTGTTTTGGCGATAAATAACAATGGCGCAGGATTGCGCTCATTTTTTCTTTGAGGTGGTTATGTTCAGAAAATTAGCAGCGGAATGTTTTGGGACATTCTGGTTGGTATTTGGTGGCTGCGGTAGCGCCGTCCTGGCAGCAGGGTTCCCGGAACTGGGAATTGGTTTTGTCGGCGTTTCGCTGGCCTTTGGTTTAACGGTTTTAACGATGGCGTATGCCGTGGGGCATATTTCCGGCGGTCACTTTAACCCGGCGGTAACATTAGGATTGTGGGCCGGCGGCCGTTTTCCGGCAAAAGAGGTTGCTGGCTATATTATTGCCCAGGTCATTGGTGGAATTATTGCTGCCGCTATTTTGTATGTTATTGCCAGCGGTAAAGCGGGCTTTGATGCTGCGGCCAGCGGCTTTGCCTCAAACGGCTTTGGCGAACACTCCCCGGGCGGTTTCTCCATGCTCTCTGCCATCGTGATTGAAATTGTGCTGACTGCGGGCTTCCTGCTGGTGATCCACGGCGCAACGGACAAGCACGCCCCGGCCGGTTTCGCGCCGATTGCGATTGGCCTGGCGCTGACCCTGATCCACCTGATCAGCATTCCGGTGACCAACACCTCTGTTAACCCGGCGCGCAGCACAGCGGTAGCCATCTTCCAGGGCGGCTGGGCGCTGCAACAGCTGTGGCTGTTCTGGGTGATGCCGATTATCGGCGGTATTATTGGCGGCGTGCTGTACCGCACCCTGCTGGAAAAACGCGATTAAGCGTGCGCGCGTTGTGGCGCCGGGTGATGGCTTCGCCTTACCCGGCCTACGGGACAGCATTTCGTAGGCCGGGCAAGCGAAGCGCCGCCCGGCACTGTTTTCACCTTTACTGAACCGTCTGAATTGGGTAGTGTCACAGCGCCACTCATATACAGGACCGGTTGTTCATGTTTTCAGGACTCTTAATCATTCTGCTCCCACTGATCGTGGGCTATCTCATTCCTCTTCATCAGCTGTCAGCGTTAAAACTGATCAACCGACTTTTGAGCGGAATTGTCTACGTCATTCTCTTTTTTATGGGGATCAGCCTCGCCTTCCTCGATAATCTTGCCACCAATCTGCTCTCTATCCTGCACTACTCCATTATTACGATGGCCGTTATTTTGCTCTGTAATATCGCGGCCCTGTTCTGGCTGGAGCGCGCTATTCCGTGGAAAAACCATCACCATCAGGAAAAATTGCCTTCACGTATTGCCATGGCGCTGGAGTCATTAAAATTATGCGGCGTGGTGGTGCTCGGTTTTCTGCTGGGGCTGACAGGATTCTCTTTTTTACAACACGCCACCGAGGCCAGTGAATATACCCTGATCTTCCTCCTGTTCCTTATTGGTATTCAGCTGCGAAATAATGGCATGACCTTAAAACAGATCGTTCTCAACCGTCGCGGCATGATAGTGGCGGTGGTGGTGGTGGGCAGTTCGCTGATTGGCGGGGTGATTAACGCCTTTATTCTCGACCTGCCGCTGAATACTGCCCTGGCGATGGCCTCCGGTTTTGGCTGGTATTCGCTTTCCGGCATTCTGTTAACCGAGTCTTTCGGTCCGGTCATTGGCAGCGCCGCCTTCTTTAACGATCTGGGGCGCGAGCTGATCGCCATCATGCTGATCCCCGGTCTGGTGCGCCGCAGTCGTTCCACGGCGCTGGGGCTGTGCGGTGCCACCTCAATGGATTTCACCCTGCCGGTGCTGCAACGCTCGGGCGGGCTGGAGATGGTACCTGCCGCCATCGTTCACGGCTTTATTTTAAGCCTGCTGGTGCCCGTCATGATGGCGTTCTTCTCAGCCTGATACTTCTTTGGCGGTAGCCTGCTGCCGCCAAAATTGCGCTAAATCAATATCCCTCTACTTTGTGGCAGAAAGCGCTTCCCACCGTATCGCCACAGGCATAATCTTAAACATGTATATCAAATATAACTTTAACAGGTGTGATTATGTTTTGTGTGCAATGTGAACAAACCATCCGTACCCCAGCTGGCAACGGCTGCTCTTACGCACAGGGCATGTGCGGTAAAACCGCAGAAACCTCCGATCTGCAGGATTTACTGATCGCCTCCCTGCAGGGTTTATCCGCCTGGGCAGTTAAAGCCCGGGAATATGGCATTATCGACCACTACGTTGATCACTTCGCCCCGCGCGCGTTTTTCTCTACCCTGACTAACGTGAACTTCGACTCCCCGCGCATTGTGGGCTACGCCCGCGAAGCCATCGCCCTGCGTGAAGCCCTCAAAGCGCAGTGCCTGAATGTGGATGCCAGCGCCCAGGTCGATAACCCGATGGGTGACCTGCAACTGGTCAGCGACGACCTCGGCGATCTGCAGCGCCAGGCGGCTGAATTTACCCCGAACAAAGACAAAGCGGCGATTGGCGAGAACATTCTCGGCCTGCGTCTGCTCTGCCTGTACGGCCTGAAAGGTGCCGCGGCCTATATGGAGCACGCCCACGTTCTGGATCAGTACGACAACGACATCTACGCCCAGTACCACAAAATTATGGCGTGGCTCGGCACCTGGCCTTCCGACATGAACGCCCTGCTGGCGTGTTCCATGGAGATCGGCCAGATGAACTTCAAAGTGATGAGCATCCTGGATGCCGGTGAAACCACCAAATATGGCCACCCAACCCCGACGCAGGTCAACGTCAAAGCGACCGAAGGCAAATGCATCCTGATCTCCGGTCACGACCTGAAAGATCTCTACAACCTGCTGGAGCAGACCGACGGCACCGGCGTTAACGTCTACACCCACGGCGAGATGCTGCCCGCCCACGGCTACCCGGAACTGCGTAAATTCAAACATCTGATCGGGAACTACGGCAGCGGCTGGCAGAACCAGCAGGTGGAATTCGCCCGCTTCCCGGGCCCTATCGTGATGACCTCGAACTGCATCATCGACCCGACGGTGGGTGCCTACGATGACCGCATCTGGACCCGCAGCATCGTCGGCTGGCCGGGCGTGAGCCACCTCGAAGGCGACGATTTTGGTCCGGTGATTGCCCAGGCCCAGCAGATGGCGGGCTTCCCCTACAGCGAAATTCCGCACCTGATCACCGTCGGTTTCGGTCGCCAGACCCTGCTGGGTGCGGCGGATTCCCTGATTGACCTGGTGAGCCGCGAAAAACTGCGTCACATCTTCCTGGTGGGCGGCTGCGACGGCGCGCGCGGGGAACGTAACTACTTCACCGACTTCGCCACCAGCGTGCCGGACGACTGCCTCATCCTGACCCTGGCCTGCGGTAAGTACCGCTTCAACAAGCTGGAGTTCGGCGATATCGAAGGGCTGCCGCGCCTGATCGATGCCGGTCAGTGTAACGATGCCTACTCAGCCATCATCCTCGCGGTCACCCTGGCGGAAAAACTGGGCTGCGGCGTAAACGATCTGCCGCTGTCGCTGGTGCTCTCCTGGTTCGAGCAGAAAGCGATTGTGATCCTGCTGACCCTGCTCTCGCTGGGCGTGAAAAACATCGTCACCGGCCCGACGGCGCCTGGCTTCTTTACCCCGGATCTGCTGGCGGTTCTCAACGAGAAGTTCGGTCTGCGTTCCGTGACCACCGTTGAAGAAGATATGAAGCAACTGCTGAGCGCGTAAGGAGTAAAAGTATGACGATGCCAACCCATCAGTGCCCATGGCGGATGCAGGTTCACCACATCCATCAGGAAACGCCGGATGTCTGGACGATTTCGCTGCTGTGTCACGACTATTATCCTTACCGTGCCGGGCAGTATGCGCTGGTCAGCGTGCGTCACTCCGCAGAGACGCTGCGGGCGTACACGATCTCCTCGACGCCGGGCATCAGCGAGTACATTACGCTGACGGTTCGTCGCATTGATGAGGGGGCGGGCTCACAGTGGCTGACAGGTGAGGTGAAGCGTGGGGATTATATCTGGCTCTCTGACGCGCAGGGAGATTTTACCTGCGACGATAAGCCGGACGACAAATTCCTGCTGCTGGCCGCCGGCTGCGGCGTCACGCCGGTGATGTCGATGCGGCGCTGGCTGGCGAAGAATCGCCCGCAGGCTGACGTGGCGGTGATCTTCAGCGTGCGCTCGCCGCAGGATGTCATTTTTGCAGACGAATGGCGTCACTACCCGGTTACCCTGGTGGCGGAAAACAACGCCACAGAGGGGTTTGTCGCCGGTCGCCTGAGTCGCGAACTGCTGCAAAGCGTACCGGATATCGCCTCCCGCACGGTGATGACCTGTGGTCCGGCGCCCTATATGGCAATCGTTGAAGAAGAGGTGAAGGCCCTGGGCGTGACCCGCTTCTTTAAAGAGCAGTTCTTTACCCCGGTCGCGGAAGCCGCCACCCACGGGTTGAAGATCACCAAACTGCAGCCTGCGCAAACCTTCTTTGGCCGCGTGGGCAGCACGCTGCTGGAGGCGCTGGAGAGCAATAACGTGCCGGTGGTGGCTGCCTGTCGTGCAGGCGTGTGCGGCTGCTGTAAAACAAAAGTGGTGGACGGGAACTATACCGTTACCAGCACCATGACGCTGACGGATGCCGAAGTGGCGGAAGGCTATGTGCTGGCCTGCTCCTGCCATCCGCAGGGGGATCTGGTGCTGGCCTGAAAAAACGCCCGGTGGCGCTACGCTTGCCGGGCCTACAAAAGAGCGCGAACCGTAGGCCGGGCAAACGCAGTGCCGCCCGGCATTACCGCCGCAGAGGAATTACTTCCACGCCGGATCGCTGACCACCGCAAACCGCCCTGCCCCCAAAAATGCCACCGCCAGCGCCCCCACAAAGAAATAGACCAGACTCTCAATCGCCCATGCCCCTACCGCATCCAGCGCGAAGGTTTTCCCGGTGCCTACCATCAGCCACGCCACCACCATGGTGAACGCTAATATCAGCGCCGCCGGACGGGTGAGAATGCCGAGAATAATCAGGATCGGCGCCACCACTTCACCCATCAGCACGCCCCAGGCGATAAAGCCCGGCAGCCCTTTTGCCACCAGCATGCCTGCAATCCCCCCGACCCCGTCGATAGCCTTATGCAGGCCATGAAACAGCATCAATCCCCCCACCGCCAGCCGCAGCAACAATCTGCCGAAATCTTCGTGCGTTAGCGTTTTATTAACAGCAAGTAACAATGATTTAACCATCTGAATTAACTCCATTTTTAACTAAACTCATACCACAATATGACGAAATGTTGCACAGTGAAAGCAACTATTAATAAGGGGGATTCCGCGGGCATGCCGGTCAGTTTCATCTAAGCTTGAAAGCGTTATCACATTCAGGAGATGGACTACCATGAAACAAACCGTGGCGAACTATATTGCGAAAATGCTGGAACAGGCCGGGGTAAAACGGATCTGGGGTGTTACCGGGGATTCCCTCAACGGTCTGAGCGACAGCCTGAACCGAATGGGCACCATCGAATGGATGCCGACCCGCCATGAGGAGGTCGCCGCGTTCGCCGCCGGGGCCGAAGCCCAACTGACCGGAGAGCTGGCGGTCTGTGCGGGCTCGTGCGGGCCTGGCAACCTGCACCTGATCAACGGTCTGTTTGATTGTCACCGTAATCATGTCCCGGTGCTGGCTATCGCCGCGCACATTCCGTCGAGCGAGATCGGCAGCGGCTATTTTCAGGAGACGCATCCGCAGGAGCTGTTCCGTGAATGCAGCCACTACTGTGAACTGGTCTCCTCCCCTGAGCAGATCCCCCAGGTGCTGGCCCTGGCGATGCGCAACGCCATTCTGAAGCGCGGCGTTTCGGTGATTGTGCTGCCAGGCGACGTGGCGCTGCAGGCTGCGCCGGAAAGTGCCAGCACCCACTGGTATCCTGCGCCCCAGCCGGTGGTGACGCCCGCCCACGCGGAGCTGAAAAAACTGGCCCAGCTGCTGCGCTACTCCAGCAACATCGCCCTGATGTGCGGCAGCGGCTGCGCCGGAGCCCACGAGGAACTGCTGGAATTTGCCGGCACCCTGAAGGCGCCGATTGTTCACGCCCTGCGCGGGAAAGAGCATGTAGAATACGATAACCCCTACGACGTGGGGATGACCGGGCTAATTGGCTTCTCCTCCGGGTTCCACACCATGATGAATGCCGACACCCTGGTGCTGCTCGGGACCCAGTTCCCCTATCGCGCGTTTTACCCCACCGACGCCAAAATTATCCAGATCGACATTAACCCCGCCAGCATCGGGGCGCACAGTAAAGTGGATATGGCGCTGGTGGGCGACATCAAGGCGACCCTGAGCGCACTCATGCCGCTGCTGGAGGAGAAGACCGATCGCACCTTCCTGGATAAAGCCCTGAGCGATTATCGCGATGCCCGCAAAGGGCTGGATGACAAGGCGAAACCCAGCGATAAAGCGCTGCACCCGCAATATCTGGCCCAGCAGATCAGTCGTTACGCCGACGAGGACGCCATCTTTACCTGCGACGTGGGTACCCCCACCGTCTGGGCGGCGCGTTACCTGAAAATGAACGGCAAGCGCCGCCTGCTGGGGTCGTTTAACCACGGCTCAATGGCCAACGCCATGCCGCAGGCGCTGGGGGCGAAAGCCACCGCGCCGGACCGTCAGGTGGTGGCGATGTGCGGCGACGGCGGCTTCAGCATGCTGATGGGCGACTTCCTTTCAGTGGCGCAGATGAAACTGCCGATCAAAATCATCGTCTTTAACAACAGCGTGCTGGGCTTTGTGGCGATGGAGATGAAAGCGGGCGGCTATCTGACCGACGGTACGGATCTGCACGACACCAACTTCGCCGCCATCGCCGAAGCCTGCGGTATCACCGGTATTCGCGTGGAGAAAGCCTCGGAAGTGGATGATGCCCTCAGCCGCGCCTTTGCCACCGACGGCCCGGTGCTGGTGGATGTGGTGGTGGCCAAAGAGGAGCTGGCTATTCCGCCGCAGATCAAACTGGAACAGGCGAAGGGCTTTAGTCTCTATATGCTGCGCGCCATTATCAGTGGCCGCGGTGACGAAGTTTTGGAGCTGGCAAAAACCAACTGGCTCAGGTAAAACATTTCACATCACCTTTTAAATTATAGGGATGTGAAATGATTGATTTACGTAGCGATACCGTAACCCGCCCGACGCAGGCCATGCTCAAGGAGATGCTGGCCGCGCCGGTCGGGGACGACGTCTATGGCGATGACCCCACCGTTAACGAACTTCAGCGCTATGCCGCCGAACTGAGCGGCCACGAGGCCGCCCTGTTCCTGCCCACCGGCACCCAGGCGAACCTGGTGGCCCTGCTCAGCCACTGCGAGCGCGGCGAAGAGTATATCGTCGGCCAGGGAGCGCATAACTATCTGTACGAAGCGGGCGGCGCGGCGGTGCTCGGCAGCATTCAGCCCCAGCCGCTCGATGCCGCCGCAGACGGCACCCTGCCGCTGGACAAGGTGGCGGCTAAAATCAAAGCCGACGACATTCACTTCGCCCGCACCAGACTGCTCAGCCTCGAAAACACCCATAACGGCAAAGTGCTGCCGCGCGACTACCTGAAAGCGGCGTGGGAGTTTACCCGCGAGCGTAAACTGGGGCTGCACGTCGACGGCGCGCGCATCTTCAACGCCGTGGTGGAGTATGGCTGTGAGCTGAAAGCGATTACGCAATATTGCGACTCGTTCACCATTTGTCTCTCCAAAGGGCTGGGCACGCCGGTGGGCTCCCTGCTGGTGGGCAACGCCGACTACATCAAGCGCGCCAACCGCTGGCGCAAAATGACCGGCGGCGGCATGCGCCAGGCCGGGATCCTCGCCGCGGCGGGTCTGTACGCCCTGAAAAATAACGTAGCCCGCCTGAAGGACGATCACGACAACGCCGCGTGGATGGCTGCGCAGCTGCGCGAGATCGGCGCCGACGTGATGCGTCACGACACCAACATGCTCTTTGTCCGCGTCGGAGAGGAACACGCCGCAGCATTAGGCGAGTTTATGAAGGCGCGCGGCGTGCTGATTAACGCCTCGCCGGTGGTGCGTCTGGTGATGCATCTCGACGTTAACCGCGAGCAGCTGACAGAAGTGGTTGCTCACTGGCAGGCATTTTTGCAGCGCTAAGGAGTCCATGTGCCGCAACGTATTCTGGTGCTGGGTGCCAGCGGGTATATCGGTCAACATCTGGTGGCCGCCCTGAGCGCACATGGGCACCAGGTCCGGGCTGCGGCACGCAGCATTGAGCGTCTGCAAAAGCAGGCCCTGCCCCACGTCACCTGCCATGCTATCGACCTCAACTGGCCGCAGACGCTGGCGGCGCTGCTGGAGGGGGTGGATACCCTTTACTATCTGGTACACAGCATGGGCGAAGGGGGGGACTTTATCGCCCACGAGCGCCAGGTGGCGATGAACGTGCGCGACGTGCTGCTGGAACACCCGGTTAAGCAGATTATCTTTCTCAGTTCGTTACAGGCACCGGCGCATGAGCAGTCCGACCATCTGCGTGCCCGGCAACTTACCGCCGATATTCTGTGCAGCGCCGGGATCCCGCTTACCGAACTGCGGGCCGGGATCATCGTTGGCGCCGGTTCTGCCGCCTTCGAAGTGATGCGCGATATGGTCTATAACCTGCCGGTGCTGACCCCGCCGCGCTGGGTCCGCTCCCGCACCACGCCGATTGCGCTGGAGAACCTGCTGCACTATATGGTGGAGCTTCTCAACCACCCGGCCACGCAGCACCGGGTGCTGGAGGCCGCCGGGCCCGAGGTGTTGAGCTATCAGCAGCAGTTTGAGCATTTTATGCGGGTAAGTGGCCGTCGTCGCCCGCTGATCCCCATTCCTTTCCCGACCCGCTGGATCTCAGTGTGGTTTTTAAATGTGATTACCTCCGTGCCGCCGACCATTGCCAAAGCGTTAATCCAGGGTCTGAAACACGATCTGCTGGCGGACGATCGCGCGCTGCGCAACCTGATCCCGCAAACGCTGATCCCCTTCGATGACGCGGTTCGTAACACGCTGAAAGAAGAGGAGAAGCTGGTGAACTCCAGCGACTGGGGCTACGACGCCCAGGCGTTCGCCCGCTGGCGTCCGGAATATGGTTACTACCCGAAACAGGCCGGATGCACGGTGAAAACCACCGCCAGCCTCAGCGCCCTGTGGGAAGTGGTGAACCAGATCGGCGGTAAAGAGCGCTACTTCTTTGGCAACGCGCTGTGGCAAACCCGGGCGATGATGGATCGGCTCGTCGGGCATAAGCTGGCGAAAGGCCGTCCGGCCGCGCCATATTTGCAAACCGGCGATACCGTTGACAGCTGGAAGGTAATTATCGTTGAACCTGAAAAGCAGCTGGCGCTGCTGTTTGGCATGAAAGCCCCCGGCCTCGGGCGGTTGTGCTTTACGCTCAAGGACAAAGGCGACCACCGGGAGCTGGACGTGCGCGCCTGGTGGCATCCGCACGGCATGCCAGGTCTGTTCTACTGGCTGCTGATGATCCCGGCACACCTGTTTATCTTCCGGGGAATGGCCCGGCGTATTGTTTTTCTGGCAGAACAAAACAGAGAAAAAGAGTAATTAAAACTCTGAATCTTTCACGTTTCCCATTGCATACAGTCGTAATTCACGGAAGAATGCGCACGAAATTCTTTCAATACAGTGGATCGATATGAAGGTACTGGTTACCGGCGCCACCAGCGGCTTAGGCCGCAATGCGGTGGAGTTTTTGCGCAATAAAGGCGTCAGCGTCCGGGCCACCGGTCGTAATGAAGCGATGGGTAAATTGCTGCAAAAAATGGGCGCAGAGTTTGTCCATGCCGACCTGACGGAACTGGTCTCTTCCCAGGCAAAAGTGATGCTGGCCGGAATCGATACGCTGTGGCACTGCTCCAGCTTTACCTCACCCTGGGGAACCCAGGAAGCGTTCGACCTGGCAAACGTGCGCGCCACCCGCCGTCTGGGTGAGTGGGCTGTGGCCTGGGGCGTGCGCAACTTCGTGCATATCTCCTCGCCGTCGCTCTATTTCGACTATCACCACCATCGCGATATCCAGGAAGATTTCCGTCCGGCGCGCTTCGCCTGCGAATTTGCCCGCAGTAAAGCCGCCAGCGAAGAGGTAATCGATCTGCTGGCGCAGTCTAACCCGCATACCCGTTTTACCATTTTGCGTCCGCAGAGCCTGTTTGGCCCGCACGACAAAGTGTTTATTCCGCGCCTGGCGCAGATGATGCACCACTACGGCAGCGTGTTGTTGCCGCGCGGCGGGGATGCGCTGGTGGACATGACCTATTACGACAATGCCATTCATGCCATGTGGCTGGCCAGCCAGCGTGAGTGCGACGGGCTGCCATCCGGCCGGGCATACAACATCACCAACGGCGAGCCACGCTCGCTGCGCAGCATTGTGCAAAAGCTGATCGACGAGCTGAACATTCACTGCCGGATCCGCTCCGTGCCCTACCCGATGCTGGATATTATTGCCCGCAGCATGGAGCGGCTGGGCAATAAGGCTGCCAAAGAGCCGATGCTGACGCACTACGGGGTGTCGAAACTGAACTTTGATTTTACCCTCGATACGCAACGCGCTGAGAGCGAGCTGGGCTATAAGCCGCTGGTGACGCTGGATGAGGGGATTGTGCGCACCGCGGCCTGGCTGCGGGATCACGGGAAGTTACATCGCTAACAGCCCGGCGCGCGGCAGAGAAAAAAACGGCAACCCTGAGGTTGCCGTTTTGCTATTAAAGCGCGGTCCAGGCGTCTGCCCATGCCAGGCCTACGCCTGGTTCATAGTAAGCCGGGGTGCTGTTACACCAGCCGCTGTACGGGAACGGCTTGCACTGGAAGAGTTTACCGTGGTTGTTCACGATATCCCCTGCGTTGTACTTGTTGTTGGCGCTCCACGCCGCGTAAGTGTCTGAGCCTTCGTCACCTGACGGGGTCTGCGCTTTCGCTTTCACGTTCAGCAGGTAAGTCGTGGTGTCGCTCAGCTCGCCATCGCTGACGGTCAGGCTCACTTCAATCTGCTGAGCCGTTGCCGCCTCAGGCGCAGTAAAGGTCACTACCGCCTTGTCTTCACCGGAGACGGTCTGGCCGTCCTGGGAACGCCAGGTGTAGGTCAGTTTGTTGCCATCTTCGTCAGTGGAGCCTTCCGCGCTCAGGGAGACCTGGGCACCCGCGTCAACCGCCCCAACCGGGCCGGAAATGACCGCAACCGGCGCATGGTTAGTCACAGCTGGCGTCTCATCTGCTGGCGTATTGTCAGCCGGGGTGTTATCAGCCGGAGTATTATCCGCTGGCGTATTGTCTGCCGGGGTATTGTCCGCAGGCGTATTATCGCTCGGGTTAACCGCAGAGCCATCGTCATTGACGATATTCACGTTAAAGAACTTCTGCACGCACTTGGTGTAATCGCCCTCTTTAAAGGCGCTGAATGGCGTCTGATAACCCACCAGCTGACAGGCGTAGGTTTTGCCGTCCGGCGTATCTGCGCTCCATCCCCAGTCCTGTTCCCAGTAAATTTTCAGGGCACCGGCGCCGCCTTCATCAAACTGCTTCATGTTGGCACAGCCCAGGACTTCATTTTCCGGAACCGGCACTTTCAGGTAGTTGGCGAACTCTTTGTAGTATTTGATCCGGTTTTCCGACTGGGCAATTTCCGTCGGGCCGCCACATTCCACGCCGCCGTTAATGATCTGGGTGGTCACGCCGAAGCCCGGTACCAGGCCGTTAGCTTTGTCGTGATCGTTTGGCTGCCAGGTGCCGTCGATGACCTGCAGCATGCTCGGCTTCGGCGGTTGCGGGTAGGCGAAGAAGAAGATGGCGCTCGCCAGGTTCAGCCAGGTGTCGGCAACCAGCTCCGGTCTGTCCAGCAGCGTGCGGACGTCGCCAAACATCGCTTCCGAGAACGGACCGTAGTTATAGTTGTAGGAGAGCTGCTTGGCGCCGCGGCCAAAGTAGCTCAGGAAATCGCCGTCTTTGTCTTTGCCGCACGGCCAGGTCTGTCCCTGCCAGACATCCGGGTTGCATTCGCCGTTATAGCCGCCCTTCTGGCCTTCGCTCCAGCCCATTTCGCGAACGTATACCAGCGCCTGACGCCATTCGGCTTCCGGACGCCAAGATTCATGCCCGCCGGTCTCCTGCGCGAAGTGTGCAAACATGGTCGCCAGCTCTTTACGGCAAATCGCCAGGCTGTCGCGGCCATCGGTGTAGGTATCGCACAGCGCCGGGAATTTACCCACCGCTTTCAGGAAGTTGCTGTAGCTGTACTCTTTGGCGCGCAGCGGGAACAGATACTCCCAGTCGCTCTCCTTCAGAATGCTTTCAACACGCTTCACGTTATCTGGATTGGTCGCCTTACCCGGCTCAATCTGCTCCACCAGGGCGTTATCCAGGGTGCGGATTGTCGCCTTGACCGACTTCATCAGCGGAAAATCCGTTAACGCCTGCTCTTTTTTTGCCAGATCGCTGGCTTTCATCGTGTAGAGTTCACTGCTTTCCGCCTTGAGCATGTTTGCCTGTGCCATTACTGGCGCAACACACGCCCCCGCGACCAGAATGCTCAGCAATGTCCTTTTATTCATCTACGTTGTTCCTTTTAAAAACGATAATAAGCAATACGAACTCGATTTATGTATTAACCCTTTAATAAATAAATCCGGGACAGCAACCTTTTCTTTCTGAAGAACACTCGTAAGATATTCTTCAAAAAAAACTGACTATCGGTACTGCGACATCCGTTTTATTCTTTGATATTTCGCCCAGACTTTTCTGGCGTAAATCCTGCGCTGGGGATAATTCTCCGGTTTCAGTCCCGCGTTATAGGCGCCGACCGCCTCCCAGTTATAGCCATAAACGTTAATCATGCCGGAGAGAATAGAAGCGCCAACCATAATAGAGGTGCAGGGCTCCGTTATTAACCGGTATTCATCAATGCCCTTTTTTTCCAGCTCAGCAAAATGCGTACTATTTATTTGCATCAGACCGACATCCCGGGAGCCGTCGTGGTTATAACCGACCGCGTTCGGATTGAGGCCGGACTCCACGTCCGCAATGGCAAATAATAACCAGGGATCGACATGGTAATATTTCCCGGCAGAATTCCAGCAGTTGGCTAATACCCCCTGACTGATTAACAACAACAGAAAAATAACGCGTTTCATCTCTTCACCTGGCCGACGCTGATGGACTGACCGCGCGGTGAAGCGCGGTCATTGATGGCGGGCAAAGATCGCGCCCGCCATCTCAGAGAAGGACGATTATTTGCAGTCTGCTGCTGCGCCTTCTTTCACCCATACATCGCTGTTGGCTGGGTTATCACCACGGGTCCACCACTTCGCACGGTAAACGAAACCTTCATAAGTGGTCGTGTCGCCGCCGTTATAAACCATTTCGGGTTGCCAGCTGAACTTCACTTTGCTGACCAGTTCCCATGCTCCCTCGCCAAAGCCAGGCTGGTTGCCCTGAGTCCAGTACTTCGCTTTCCAGACCAGATGGTCGAAGCTAACGGTATCGCCAGTGTTGTAGACCTTGCTGCTGCTCCACGCAGCATATTTGCTGGCGTTGGCATCGACAGGCTTATCACAGCTACCGGTTGCTCCTTCGTCGGACGGAGGAGTATCTTCATCAGCTGGTGGCGTGACGTCATCCGCAGGCGGCGTGACATCATCGGCTGGCTCAGACGCTTTTGGCGTGACGTTAACCTGCACGGTTGAGTGCACGCTCTCTTTGCCATCGCCGACCACTACGCTCAGGGAGTAGCTGGACTCGGAGGTCACCTCCGGCGCAGTGATGCGCACGCTTGAGGTATTGATACCGGTAGCATTCATCTCTGCCGGTACGCTCCAGCTATAGGTCAGCGCATCGCCATCTGGATCGGATGCCTGGACATGCAGGGACTGCGTCTGACCCGCTTCCAGGGTGACGGCCTGCATTGGGTTAACCACCGGAGCCTGGTTCGCTTTAGGCGCTTTGTTGACGACCTGGACGTTCACGGTGCTGGAGAGCCCTTTCGCATCGGTCACGGTCAGACGGAAGGCCAGGGTATGGTCGCTGGTCACAGCCGGAACGCTAAAGGTGGCTTTCGCGGAGGTGCTGTTCGCGATATTCACCGCGGTTCCGGAAATCTGCGTCCACTTGTAGGTCAGCGCATCGCCATCCTGGTCGGAAGAAGCAGAACCATCCAGCGTGACGGTCACCGGACCGGTCACGGTCTGGTCAGCAGCGGTCGCCACAGGCGCGTGGTTGGTGTTCGCTGGCTCGTCAGAAGAGGAACCGTTGCCCAACAGGCTTTCGTTCATGGCGTTCAGGATATCGCCGTTATCGGATTCAATAGACCATGCGAACAGACCGCCGAGGTTTTTGTCCAGTACGTACTTGCCTTTCGCCGCAACCGAACGGGCGTCGTCATAGCTCACCAGCTCGCCGGTGGCTTTGTTGAACAGGTAAGGCGCTTCTGCCGCGCTGTCATATTTGTACTCCCAGCCTGGCTTGCCTTTCATCTGATTGGCAATCACGCGGTAGTCAATGATACCCGCTTCCCAGGTACCCGGAATTGCGCCAGTCGCGGTGCCGGTGAATGGATTGTCGCCGGTGTAGCCGTGTACGCCGGTCCAGCCGCGACCGTACATCGCCGCACCCACTACGATTTTGCCCGGCTGTACTTTCTGGTCCAGCATCGCTTTCACGGCGTTATCGGTGGTGTAGTTGGTATCTGGTTTCCAGGAAGCACCGTACAGCGCCGCCTGGTGACCCAGTTCGGTGTTACTCCATGCGCCGTAGTAGTCGTAGCTCATCAGGAAGATATGGTCGATGTACTGCTGTGCAGTGGTGTAATCGACATCTTCAATCTTATCTCTACCGGCGCCGATAGCGGTGGTCAGCTCGTAAGTACGGCCAGTCTCAGCAGACAGCTCGTTCAGCATGGCGCGCAGATCGTGCATCAGTGCGGTATAGGTGGCTTTGTCGGTCTGCGGGTTGCCCAGTTTGGCATTCTCGCCGCCGCCGCCCGGGAATTCCCAGTCGATATCCACGCCATCAAACACTTTCCAGGTTTTCAGGAACTCTTTAACTGAGCCGACGAAACGGTCGCGCAGCACTTTGTTGTCCATCTGGAAGAAGGGATCGGACAGGGTCCAGCCGCCCACAGAAGGCAGGATCTTCAGGTTTGGATTGGCTTTTTTCATCGCCATCAGCTGGCCGTAGTTACCTTTGTACGGTTCGTCCCAGCCGGTCACACCTTGCTGTGGTTTTTGCAGCGCAGCCCACGGGTCATGAATGGCGACGGTGTAGTCCTGACGGCCAGCACAGGCGCGTTTCAGGGATTCCAGCGCGCCGGAAGATTTAGCGCTGTCGTTGATGCCATCGCCACCGCAAATTGGAATGAAGCCGTAAAGAATGTGGTTCAGGTTGGCAACCGGGATTTTATCCACGGTGAAGTTACGGTCGTATACGCCCCACTCAGGGAAATAGGCCGCAACCACTTTATCGGTATGTTTGGCGAACGCTTTGTTGTTCTCATGAAGCGTGGTGTTTAATGGCAGCAGGTGGCTACCGTCGGTATCCGCCACAATGATCAGTTTGCTGGCGCTGGTGCTACAGCCGCTGTCATTACATACCTGAACCTGCTCCTGGTAACGGCCCCCTTTTTTCACCTTAAAGGTGGCGGAGCCTGTCGCGCCGCTCGCGCCAGACCAGACTTCCTTACCATCCAGCAGCACTTTTGCCGAGGTTGGAGCATCACCACTCCAGACATTCCACTCAACTTTAACGTCTGCGCCATCGTGAACTTTTACCAGAGAGTTATAGTCCTGCGCGGCCTGGTCAACTTCAACAATAGCAAACTTGTCGTTGCCGCTGGTCAATGATGGCACACCTGGAACGGCTGCAAATACAGGGCTGGTTGCCGCTGCAACAAAAAGCGCCAGGTATTTAGGCTTAAAGAAATTCATTTTCATATCCTAATAACTCTACGTGAACTTTAAAAAACATGTCTTCCTTAAACATGAAATAAAACCAACATGGATTTAAAAAAATTAAATACATAATGAATTAAAATGTTTTTAATATTTTCAGTTAATCTTAATTATAAAATTAACGTCACATGCGGTTTATAACGAAGATAGTATTAGCAAAAAAATGATTACTCACCTCTTTCCCTTGTCGAAAAAATCTCAAAATATAATTGACAGATTTAATTAGGGGATGAGTGAATAATTTTGCAAAATAAAGGTAATAACGCCTCCGGCCGCCAGTGCCGGGCCAAAAGGAATGTGCGCGGCTTTTTGATCCGCTTTAATAAAGAGGAGATGTCCGGCAATGCCGGTTAACGACGCCAGTAACAGTACATCAGGCAGCGCCTGCCAGCCGCACCAGGCGCCCAGCGCGGCCAGCAGCTTGAAATCACCGTAACCCAGACCTTCGCGGCCGGTTATCAGGCGAAACGTCCAGTAGACAAGCCAGAGAGAGAGGTAGCCCGCCACGGCGCCGATAATGGCATCGCGCAGGGGCAGCGTCGGGCTGATAAGGTGGACCAGCAGCCCGGCCCACAGCAGCGGTTGTGTCAGGCAGTCCGGCAGCAGCAGATGCCGCCCATCGATGAGGGCGAGCGGCAGCAAAAAGGCGCTCAACAGCCAGAGGGAAAAGAGCCCGGCAAGGTCTGGCATAGACCAGGCGGTGGTGCCAAAAAAGAGGAAGGTAAAGGCTTCAAGTAACCATAAACGCAATGGGATAGCGCTGCCGCAGTAGTGGCAGCGCCCGCGTAGCGCCAACCAGCTTACCAGCGGGATATTTTGCCACCAGGCTAAATCATGCTGGCATGCCGGGCAGTGCGAGCCCGGAACGAGTAAGTTAATCCCGGCCTCATCTTCAAGCAGCATCGGCGGGATCCGCTCTGCTACCACGCCGAGAAAGCTGCCGATAATTGCGCCAAAAACGGCGCTCATCAGGCTGAACAGGCCCGGGCTGCTCTCTCTGAACAGGACGAAAGCCGTCATGCCGTTTTTTTCCAGCTAAGCTGGATCTCTGCCCTGACGTCACGCTGGTGGTCGACAGGAGTCAGCTTTATTTTCTCCAGTTTGATCCCTGAGGTGGCGTTAATTTCGCGCAACCAGTTCTTCAGCTCATTGATCTCCATCCGGGGCACAATAAACGATAACGTCTGCCCCTCCTGACGCACATCATTTAGCGGCAGCTTTATTTGCTTTGCGCTGTTTTCCACCACGCTACGCGGATTGTCGGTTGTTAATTGCTGCACCTGGAGATGGTTTTTATCGATTTCGCTACGCATCCAGTTAAGGGTATCTCTCTGGCGCTTCAGCGTTGACTGGCTATTTTTAATCATATTATCCAGCGGAACCATGCCGCCGTAATAGACGACGGCGCAGCCCAGCGCCGCGGCGCAGAATTTCATCAGCACCTTTTCACGGGCAGAGTAATTCTGATACCGCGCTTTAAGCTGTGCGACACGCTCTTTCATTTGTGTTTCCCCGTGATCATGGCGGTAAAGGGCGCGACCGTTGAAACCGGCTGCAGCGAAAAGTTGAAATCCGCACTGCTCTGCTGAATGAACGCCTGCAGCGATGCGCTGTTCTGGCTGCTGGCGCTGAGCGTCCAGCGGTTTTGCGCACCGTCATAATCCAGCAGGTTAATTTCTATACCCGGAACCGCCTGCTTCGCTTTGTTCAGATCCGCCATTTGCAGAAAGACGCCTTTGTTAACCTTCTTCAGGTTCTGACCAAAGTGATACTTAATATTGCTTTGCTGGCGAAGGCTGGGGAAATGATACTGATAGACCGTGGCGATCTCCTGTTGCAGCTGGTTTTCCTGGTGCACCAGCAGCAGGGCCATCGCCAGTCTCGGCCCCAGCAGCAATCCGACGCTGAGCAGCGCCAGCGCAACCATTGCCCCTTTCATGCCTTTGGAGGCACCGCCCTGGGCGCCGCGGGGATGAAACTCGCCGTGCAGCACATTGGCCCGGCAGTTCTGCCACTGCGGCTGGATCAGCACTAACGGGTGCTGCCAGGGTAAGGATTCATCCACCGCAATTCCGGCAGGCGCCTCGCCATAGCAGCGCACCATCCCCGGCTGAGATTTCGCCATCAGCAGCGGCAGCAGCGAGGCGTCGGCTTCACAGGCGCTGGCCGGTGAAAAGCGCAGCCAGTAGCTCTCATCCAGCGCAACCAGCGTGCTTCCTCCTTCCACGACCGGCAGCAGCCAGGCGTCAGGCAGGGCCTGAACGACCTTCAGCCCGGCCTGCTCAAAGCGGGTGAGCCAGTTGCGCAAGCGCCGACCCTCAATGGCGACAGCATCCACTTCCTCTCCTTTTTTGCTCAATACCGTCCAGTGCAGGTCGTCGACGTCACCGATCAGCGTCTCCTCGGCCATCCACGAGAATGGCGTCGCCTGGGCGCTGAGCCCTTTCTTTGGCAGGGAGAAGTGGCGGAAGATCGTCTCACCGGCGGGTAACAGCAGACAGATGCGCGACGCCAGCGGATGGTCCGCAAGCGTCGACAGGGCCGCCATGCCGTGGAGCGTATTGACCTGCTGGCTCCCGGATTCGCACCATGCAATGGTCCCGTCCTCGCGGCTGTCGGGACGTACAAAAAGTATCTTTTTCATCGGTATCGGCTTTTATTATTCAATCATTCGGTAACGGCGCTGCCAGGTTACGATCTCGCCCGCTTCACTGTTAACCTGAAGCTGACTGACCACGCGCAGCGTTAAATCATCGGTGTTGCCGGTGTAGTTCACCCGGAAGTAGCGACTGTTGACGGCTACCTGTTCAGCCACCTGAGTTAACTCGTCTTTCAGCTGGGGAAAATTTTGCTCCAGCGCCTTGCTGAAGGCCTCCACGTTTTCCCATCCCGCTTCCGGGCGTGACGCGAGCAGCCGGGCGGCGTCATCCTCCGTCAGTTTTCCCGCAAACAGCGCCGCCAGCAGTTTTGCCTGTTCAGGCTTGAGGGTATTGACGTTGATCTTGCTGCTGGCATCCGGCAGGGCGCACAGTAGCGCGCTGACTTTGGCAGAGGCCGATGCCGGAAACGCGGGCAGCAGCCTGATTTCGCTGATGTTGCGCATCATCTGGTTGGCCGGAAGCCGCGCGGGCTGCACACCTGCCCAGGCATCACTCTCCGCGGCCCCTTTCGCCGTGGTGCTGTCGCCGTCCAGGTAATCCACCAGCTGTTGATAGACCTGCTCAGCGGTGATCTGATCCAGACCCGCGTCGGCCAGCAGTTGTTCAACCGTCTGCTGCTTACGGGACTTCTCCGGTATGGCTGACGTGGCCTGATCCTTTGCCGCCTGCTCCACGGTGAGCAGATTATTGACGTTAAAGCAGTCCTGCGCGTCCTCAACCTGGCTCACCACCGTGTAAAACTCCCCCTGTGTCTCAAGGGGTTGATGCCACTCACCGTCCGGCTCCAGCGGTTTCTCGCCGCTGGCGGCGGTCTGCAACAGCTGCTTCACCGCCTGCTCCTGGCGCTGTATCGCCCAGCGCAGCTGCTGCTGGCTCACCTGGTAGTGGGTTTTCTGTAAATTACGGCTGAACTGTTGGCTGATTCTGGCCGCCAGGGCCGACATCATCACCAGCAGGATTAGCACCACCAGCAGCGCAACGCCCCGCTGCTGGCTTTGATTCATTTTGTTCATGGCTGACTTTCCGGTACCGTTGCTGGCGCTTGTTCAGGAGCGGACGCAGGCTTCGCCTCTTCGGGCTTTTCAGCCGTTTTCACGGCGATCTGCGGCTGCGGCATGTCGCCTGGGGTGGTAAAGACCCAGCGCCAGGTGTCGCCGCTCTCCATGGCCAGGGTCAACTCGACCCCGTCTGGCTGATGCCCGCTCTCACGCCAGTGCTTCTGCCATGAACCGCTGAAAAATCGCCACTGGGCGGATTTCACCTCAGAGACAATCGGCACCGCTTCGGGTTTTACGCCTGCCGGGCTGTCGATGGTCGGCCAGACATCGCGCCACAGCCGGTGATCCTCAAACCGCCAGCGCACCCGCTCCAGCTGAACATGCCCGCTCACCCCGTTGAGGGTGGTCAGTTCGATGGCGTTATCATCCTGGCGAAAAACGTCGGGTTCATTGCGCGGTGCCCGAGCCTGCTGCTGAAAAAAATCACGCTCCAGCAGGCTCCAGGCGCGCTGGATCTGATTGAGCCTGGACGCGTTGCGATCGGTGGCATTGCTGGTACGTATCGCGCCGTCGAGGATCTGCCAGGCGAGGGTGCTGATCACCGCAAAGATGGTCAGCGCAATCATGATCTCCAGCAGCGTAAAGCCGCGCTGGCTTTGCCGTTTCTTCATTTTTTCTCTCCCGGAGGCAGTACCCGCATCGCTACCACCGGCTGGCTCTCATCCCCTTCGGCATAGACCAGGATCTCATCGGCCCAGCGCTTATCGGCAACCTTCACCCGCTGCATCCGCCAGTTCCAGTTGCGCCCGCCCATCAGTTCCGTCCCCTTCTGCCCTGCATCCGGGAAGTCACTCTTGGTCAGCTGCGCTTCGGCGAGCAGATTCTCAGCGACCCAGCTGGCCTGGAGGGTATCCGCCAGACCGTGGGTAAAGCGCACGTTCAGGGAGACAGAGTTCATTAACGCCAGCGCGGCGGTGGAGAAGATCACCAGGGCGACCATCACCTCCAGCAGCGTCATCCCGCGCTGCGAGGCATTTCGTTTAGCCATCGTTCTCTACCGTAACCGGTGCCGCGCCCTGCGACACCACGCGGAAATGGTGTTGTTTATCGTCACTCTGTAATGTCAGGGTGAAACGGCTCATCTCGCCGTCCGGCAAAAAGACGATCTGCGGCTCGGCGTCAGGCGTGGCGGCCAGACGCTGCGGGGTGAGCGAGACGTGCATCCCTTCAGGGAAGTCGCCCCCGGTAGTGATACGGCGTTGCGCTAACGGCACCCAGCGGCGTTCACCCTTTTTTTCATTGAACGTCATCAGCTGATATTTATCCGGCGTCACCACCAGGCCCACAATATTTCCGTCCATCACCGCCCGGTCGGAACCATATTCAACAACGGCTTTTAATTGCTGACCAAATATATCCGCGCCGTTGCGCGACGGTATTGTTGAGACCACCATCATGGCGCAGCTGGCGAATATCACCAGCGCGAGAATAATTTCCAGCAGCGTAAAGCCGCGTTGCCTGTTCATTATTTTTTATCGAGCGACCAGTTGGTAATATCGTCTGCGGTATTGGCTTCGCCGTCCGGACCGGCGGAGAATACGTCAACGGCGCCATGTTCGCCCGGGCTGACCAGAATGTAATCACTGCCCCACGGATCCTGCGGCAGGCGGCGAATATAGCCGTCGGCGCGGTAGCCGTTCGGGATTGGCGCGATTTCAGGTTTGGTGACCAGCGCCTGCAGGCCCTGTTCAGTGGTGGGATAACGGTGGTTATCCAGCTTATACATATCCAGCGAGCCTTCCAGCGCCACAATATCGCTGGTGGCTTTCTGGATATCCGCTTTCTCTTTATTTCCCATTAAATTCGGCACCACCATACTGGCCAGTACGCCGAGAATAACAATGACCACCATTAATTCGAGCAAAGTAAAGCCCGCCTGGCCCGCCAGGTTTTTTCGTTTCATCGCCATAATTAACCTACCATATTATTAAGTTGCAGAAGCGGTTGTAATATTGACATCACAATAAACAGAACAATGGTCGCCATAGAGACCACCAGCGCCGGTTCAAATACCGACAGCGTTAAAGTGATGCGATGCTGTAATGCTGATTCCTGGTTTTCGGCCGCGCGATCCATCAGGTTACCCAGCTCGCCGCTCTCTTCGCCGGAGGCAATCATGTACAGCATGGTGGGCGGGAATAATCTCGCCTGCTCCAGGGCGGCATATAACGAGGCTCCCTGGCGCACGGTGTCCGCCGCCTGTTCCAGCACCTGGCGGGCGTGCAGATTTTCAATCCCGTCCATGGCGATATACATCCCCTCAAGCAGCGGCACGCTGCTGGCCTGCAAAATACTGAGGGTGCGGATATAGCGCGCGCTGTTGATGGCGCAGACCAGTTTTTTGATTGGCGAGGCGTTAACCAGCCAGCGGTGCCAGACAAAGCGGTTCCGGGCGTTTTTAAGCCAGCTTTTAAAGCCGATAAATGCCGTGACCAGCCCGCCGCCGATATAGAGGCCATACGCCTGCAGGAAATCACTCACCGCGATCAGCGTGCGGGTGGTGATCGGCAGTTGCTGTTTCATATGGGTAAACTGCTCAATCACCTGCGGCACCACCGCCACCAGCAGGATGCAGATCACCGCCACCGCCACCACCGTCAGGGTGATGGGGTAAACCATCGCCTGGGTGAGCTTGCTTTTCATCTTCTGGCGCTGCTCGTTGTACTCCGCCAGTTTTTCCAGCACGTCCCCGAGATGGCCGGTTTTTTCCCCGGCCATCACCAGGGTGCAGTAGAGTTTGTCGAAGGTGCGCGGAAACTGGCTGAAGGCGTCAAACAGCGTGTGCCCTTCCACCACTTTGTCGCGGATCCCGGTCACCATCGCCGCCAGCTTTTTATCTTCCGACTGCTTTGCAATCGCCTTCAGGGCGCTCTCCAGCGGCAGCGCGGCGTTCACCAGAGTTGACAGCTGACGGGTGAACATCGACAGCACCGGGGTGGAGAGTTTGATCCCCTTCTGCGCGCTACCGGTTGTCGCAGGTTCGCGGGTCGGCGTAATGCTCACCAGCATCAGCTTTTGCTCACGCAACGTCTGGCGAACCTGCTTCGGCCCCTCGGCCTGCAGGATGCCGCGCTGGGTTTTCCCCGCCGCACTGGTGGCTGTCCACGCATACCACGCCATTATTCATCTCCCCCGCGCTCGGCGGTGACGCGCATGACCTCTTCCAGGGAGGTGACGCCGGAAATCACCTTCAGCAGGCCGTTTTCACGCAGGCTGTAGGCCTGTTTGAAGAGTTCGGTCTCGATGGACATCTCATCTTTATCTTCGTGAATGGCCCGGCGCATCGCGCTGTCCACCACCAGGAATTCATGGATCCCGGCTCGCCCCTGATACCCGCTCTGACGGCAGTGTTCGCAGCCCACCGCGCGGTAGATCGCTTTCGGCGGCGCCTCCATAAAGCTGAACAGCGCTTTTTCATTGGCGTCCAGCGGACTGGTGGTCCGGCAGTGTACACACAGCCGACGCACCAGACGCTGGGCAATGACCCCCAACAGGGATGAACCGATTAAAAATGACTCCAGGCCCATGTCGCGCAGGCGGGTGATGGCCCCTGCCGCGCTGTTGGTGTGCAGCGTGGACATCACCAGGTGACCAGTGAGCGACGCCTGCACCGCAATCTGCGCGGTTTCGCCGTCACGGATTTCACCGATCATCACCACGTCCGGGTCCTGGCGCAGAATGGCGCTCAGCCCGCGGGCAAAGGTCATGTCGACGCGCGGGTTAACCTGGGTTTGCCCTACCCCTTCCAGCTCATACTCGATGGGATCTTCAACGGTGAGGATGTTGCGTTCATGGCCGTTCAGCGCCGAAAGAATGGCGTACAGGGTGGTACTTTTCCCGGAACCGGTCGGGCCGGTGACCAGAATGATGCCATGCGGACGGCCAATTAATCCCTTCAGCTGCTGTAACTCTTCGTCGATTAGACCCAGCTTGTTAATGTCCGGCTTGAGATTGCTTTTATCGAGCAGACGCATCACTACCCGCTCGCCGTACTGCGAGGGGATGGTGGAAACACGCACGTCGATCGCTTTACGCCCGATACGCAGCGAAATACGCCCATCCTGCGGCAGCCGTTTTTCGGCGATATCGAGCTTCGACATCACCTTGATACGGGACACCAGCAGCGGCGCCAGCTTGCGCGCCGGTTGCAGCACCGGACGCAGCACGCCGTCGACGCGAAAGCGGATGCTCAGGGTACGCTCAAAGGTTTCGATATGAATATCCGAGGCACCGTCTTTCACCGCCTCGCCGAGAATGGCGTTGATCAGGCGGATCACCGGCGAGTTTTCGTCGTTATCCAGCAGATCCTCGTTATCCGGGATCTCCTCGGTCAGCGCCATCAGATCGATATCGGCATCCATGTCATCCACCAGCTGCTGCGAGACACCGCTATTCTGCTGCCAGATTTTGGCCAGCATCTCGTCAAACGCCTCTGGCGTCAGGACAACCGGCGTAAAAGAACGGGCCAGCACCCGGCGCATCTCCAGCAGAGCAAAGGCCGGGGCGTCATCGCGGACAAAGACCTGATCCTGATAAAAGAGGACGCCGTTATCCTTGGCAAAGCTGCTGGTGCATAAGGCATTGGTGAGTTCATCCATCTCCCGCCCCCTTACCCTTTAAACGGATTGCGCGGGGCCGGAGTGGCGGAAGTGCCCTTAGACGGATAGGCCGGTAGCACCGCTGTGTCATCGTTAGAGACAATGCCCAGCTTTTTCTCCTCCATGCGCTGCTGCTGGCGCGCGCGGATCTGGTCATATTTTTCCTTCGACGAGGCGCTGTAGCTATCGTCATCCCGCAGAACGGTGGTATGGATAAAGACCATCAGGTTACGTTTCGAGGTATCCTGGGAGGTGTAGCGGAACAGCTGTCCCACCAGCGGAAGATCCCCCAGCAGCGGCACTTTCGAGACATTCTGTTTGGTGACGTTCTCCATTAACCCGCCGAGCACTACCGTCTGCCCACTGTGCACCATCACTTCGTTATTGATGGTACGGGTGTTGAAGGTTGGACCGAGGCTGGCATCTTCCGTCGCGCTGGCATCCACGCTGGAAACTTCCTGCTCAATCTTCAGGTGGATGATGTCACCGTCGTTGATCTGCGGAATAATTTTCAGCTTGGTACCGACCGTCTTACGCTCCACCGAGTTAAAGACATTATCGCCGCTGGTGGTCTGCGAGCCGGACAGGACCGGCACATCCTGACCCACGTTGAACGACGCCTCTTTGTTATCCAGGGTGACCACACTCGGGGTTGAGAGAATGTCGTTTTTACCGTCAGTAGAGAGGGCGGTCATCAGCGCGCCAAAATCACCGTTAAAGAAGCCGGTCGCCATACCGGTAAAGCTGGTCCCTTTCATGGTACCGTTCTTGATCTGGCTGATTGGCAGACCGGTGGCACCAAACTGCACGCCGCCATGTTTGCCGGTCCACTGCACGCCAAGGTCGAGGCCGTTGCCGTCCTGCACTTCGGCAATGATCGCTTCTACCAGCACCTGCGGACGGCGGATGTCGAGTTTGTCGATCACTTTTTCCAGCGAGTTCATCACGTTAGGCTGGGCGGTGATCACCAGTGAGTTGGTGGCCTCGTCGGCAGTGATATTCAGATCGCTGCTGGCGGAGGCCGTTTTGCTTTTTGACGCTGGCGCTTTGTCTTTCAGCTGTTCGCCAATGCCGGTGAGCACCGGCACGACTTTGCTGGCATTGGCATATTTCAGATAGAAAACGCGGGTATTGCCCTCGTTGTTCTGCTCCCGATCGAGCTCACTTACCAGCGACCGGGTGCGCGCGCGGGCCTCTTCCGAGCCACTGATCACCAGGCTGTTGGTCTCGTCATCGGCAACGACTTTCGTCGCCAGCTGCGGCGCGTTCTGCCCTTTTTGCTCTTCGTTGTTGAGATTGTTCAACATATCGGAGAGCGCTTTAGCTGAGGCATAGCGTAGCGGTACGATTTCGCGACGCTGCATGCCGGAGCGATCGACCCGCTGGACCAGATCCACCAGCCGGTTCACCACCGAGGCTTTACCGGTCAGCAGCAGCACGTTAGAGGGTTCAAAGTGGACCACGTTACCAATGCCGGAGGCATCGTTCAGCTGGCGCAGCAGCGGCGCCAGCTCACGCACCGGCACATTTTCCATCCGCACCACGCGAGTGATAATCTCATCGCCTTTGCCGGGATGCTGACTGTCCGCCAGCGGCACGCCCGCGGTACGCGCCACCGTGGAACGCACCACTTTCACCATGCCGTTATCCATCGGGATCACCGACAGACCGTACAGATCCAGCACGCTCAGGAAGAACTGATAGTATTCCTCTTCCGTAAGCACGTTATAGGTCTTAACCGATACGTTGCCCTGCACGGAGGGATCGACCAGGATGGTTTTATTAAGGTTGCGCCCTACCGTATCGATAAATTCTCGAATATCGGTGTTCTTAAAACTGGCGCTGAAGTTCGCCGCCATCACCGAACTGGAAATAAAAGAGGCGGCAGTCAGCGCGAGACATGCCCAGGGAAATTTCTTCATCTCATTACACTTGTTAATTGGTTAATACATTAACCCGAATATTTTCAAGGTGAGCGTGGCGTCTGACTACGACTTCCGCTTCTCTCATTTTCGACCAGCTGGCAATAATACTTTTTGCCTGCTCCGCTCGCGTCATATCGACGGAATTCACTTTCACTACCACATCCCCCTTTTCCAGCCCGCTCGCGCTAAAAAAGGAAGAGGCATTTTTGGGCTTGATTTGATAGCCTTCGAGCTGCCCTTTTTCGATATAGGGTTTCAGCACCAGATAATCGTCAAGATGGACATTATCCGCCCCGGCATCGCCTTTAGGCTTCAGTGCGGGCGAAGAATTGATGTCGCCTTTGAAATAGTCAGGGCGTTTTAACGCCAGCACCTGCCGCTCGCCCTCGTAACTCACCACCACGTTATCGGGATTAATTTCATCAATGTAGGCATCGTTGTAACCGGGCAGCGGGTCGCCTTCACGCAGACTCTTCTGCCCGACAGGCGTTTTGATAACGGCGAAGGAGAGCCACGCTTCGTCGCTGTTGATGATGCCGTCCACCTCGGCAGAAATGCTCTTTTTTGCCGCCTGCTGTGCCACGGGTTGGTTAACCGCTGGCTGGAAAAGGGCAAAGTCCTGCTCTGACTGTCGCATGCGGGAAAGCGCGGGTGCCTTATTCGGGTCGGAATTGGCCGCCTTTTTATACGCTTTAAATACGACATATCCCTGCTGGCCGCTAAATATCAGCAGAACAAACATTACGCATGGCGCAATAAACCGGGAATAGAGCTGCATTTTCATTTTTAATAGTGACCTTTTAGTCAATGCAGAAGTTAGCAGCCTGGCGCTGCACCTGAAAACTCTGAAATAGTAATAATGATGTGCCTCCCGCTCCATCGGGTTTGCCACTAACTTTAATACAGAAAAATATTGACCAGATAATTAACCGATGTTAGTCAGTCGACGCAGGTTATTTTTCTCCTCACGCAAAATTGACCCTTTACCGCGCATCCCTTACTTTCCCGGGTGACATTTGGTCAATGAAATAGATCGGTGAAGCGTTATGTTCCTCAGCCATTTTAAATTTACCCGCCCCCCCTTCAGGAGCGCAGCCAGCCCCTGCGGCAGTTTCTTTGCGGCCTATCATCAGGATGTCTTTGGCATGCTGGCAGAGAAATCAACCGTGCCCGGGATTGTGGCGCTGTTTGGCGATGACGAGGCACTGCTCAACACCTTCACCGGACACCTACTGGCGAACGCCTCCGCCGGGGTTGCCGTTAACGCTTTTCCAAAGCTGAGCGCGAAGGGGCTGCTGTATAAACTCAGCGCCCAGACCAAAGAGGCCAGCAACAAAATTCAGGCTGTTGACGCGGTACTGCGCCAGTGGCACGAAAAATACCCAGCCAGCAAAACGAGTGGCATGGTCGTGACCCTCTCTGCCGTTCAGGCGATGCGTGATAACGGCTGGGAGGCGCTGGGCATGCTGCTCTCCCGGGCGCAGGAGTGCGATCTGTCGTTGACGCTGGTCCTGACCGGTACCCCTGATCAGGATGCGCGTCTGATGAAGCACTCTGGGCTGGCGTCCCGGGTGCATACCCGCCATACCTTGCGCCCGCTCACCTGTCGCGAAGTGATGCGCTATGTTGAGGCGCAATCGCAGGAGCATGGGGCGGAAACGTCCCCCTTTACCCCTGCCCGCATACGCCGGATGCACGCCCTGACCAGAGGATCGGTGAGCCAGCTGAACGCGCTGGCGCACCTGTCGCTACTGGCGGCCTGGACCGAACGGGCGCCCGGCGTGGGGCCACGCCATTTACGTCTGGCGGCGGGTGAAGTGCTGCCGCGCAACACCCATCGCAAAACCCTGGCGACGGTCGGCCTGTTCGCCAGCGTGCTGTTTGCCGCCTGCGGATGGTATTTCTCGGGCGCCATCACAGCGAAACTCCCCGTGCCGCTGCCTGTTCCGGCAAGCTGGAAACAGACAGTCCGCACACCGCAGGCGCCGGTTCTGCCGACCCTTGATAAAGAGGTGGTGAATGCGCCGGACGCCATGCATCAGCTCTACACCATGTGGGGGTACGATCCCTCAACGGACGAGGCGCTTTGCCAGAATGCCGCCCGGGTGAATCTCATCTGTAAACAGGGCAACGCCTCGCTGCAGGCGCTGGAAAAAGAGGGCTATCCGTGGGTGAGTGAACTGAAAACCGGCGATCACCTGAACTATGCGGTGGTAGCCCGCGTTGGGGCAAACTCGCTGGATCTGCTGCTGAATAATCGCACCTGGCAGGTGAAGCGCAGCTGGTTTAACGCCCACGCCACCGGGAATTACACGTTATTGCACCGTCTGACCCCGGCAGGACAAGATATGGTCGGCGCCGCCAGCAGCCGCCAGGATCTGGCCTGGATTGATACACAACTCAGCCAGGCGCTGCATGAACCCGAAACCCATGCTCACACCTGGACGCAGACGCTGGTGCAGCGCACCCGCGAATTTCAGGCCCAGGCAAGGCTGAACGTTGACGGTATGCCGGGGGAAGAGACGCTGATGCAGCTAATGCGGGCCAATAACACTATTCCGACGGTTCTCTCCCCGGTCGCTGACACCGCACCGCATGTTCTGGCGCAAGGAAAAACGCACTAATGTCTACTATATGCCTCGCTGCCCAGCGCAGCTTTAATACCGGCGAGGCGGTCTGGTTCTCTTACCGCCTTCCCGCGTTGCATAGGATCGCCTTCCGAACTTTGGCCTGCTTATGCTGCGTGGGGGCCATTTTGATTGCCGGGCTGTACGCCCATCTCTACTGGAATCTTCGACATCCGGCGCCGATCCCCAAACCGGTGAGCGTGGCGCAACCGGATACGCAGCTTTCGGAGATGCATTATGTTTATGTCTCAAAACCGTTCCCGGAACCGAAACCAAAAGCTGCGGAGTATGCCGCACCACCGCTACCGTCAGACGATCCGTTGATGATGGATAAGTCATTAGACTGGCAGCAGGCTCCGGACAATGACATTTCCAGTGAACCGTTGCCCGATACGCATACCGCCCGGCAAGAAACAGATGCCGATTCACTAAAAGAACGGTTTATGGAGGCGCTGAAAGAGCAGCAGCAAGATTATTTGCAGGGAAAGATACCGGATGCGCCGGTTGATGAGACGCAATATGATTCTGAGACGACGAATCGGGTGATAAATCAGACGGCAGCGTTAAAAACAGAAAAAATAGATGCATCGATGCGAAAAAAATCTCCACAGGCGTTAACCCATGGAGATATTCGTAATGGTTATCAGTAGCGTTCAGGCAGGCTGGTGATATTTATTAATTTGCCTTTTTCAACCACAATGTAATGACCTTTTTTCAGGTCTGAGAGAATTTTAATAATGGTGCTGCGCGCCAGGCTGGTGTATTCCTGAATATAGTCATATACGTTAATATCACGATTCTGATGAACAATCAGGTCATTAATTTCGAGGAGGAATTCCCGGACTATAGAATAAGCACTGCGGGCCACCAGAATATCATCGCGCTTGCTCAGTATGTCGATATACCAGATTAAGTACTGGCTGAATTCTGGCCAAAGGTTTTTCTCGCTAATAAGACGTTCGAATTCATCACGTCTGATGGTGCGAATGATGGTGGTATCGCGTACCAGACCGTACATGCGGGAGGCGGTGTTATAGATGGCTGAGATGCCTAAAAATCCGGCCTGACGCATGGTAAACATACTTAACTCGTCAGAGTTACGACGAATTTCGATTTCACCGCTGACCATCACATGAACATATTGTGAATCGGCGGTAATAATTTTCTGCCATTTTTTTAATGTTTTTTCAGGATAATCCGCCGTAGCGGCAACAAGGGCGTCAATCGCCTTTTTCGGTCGATTATTTTTACAGTATACGTTTAACATTATTATGCCTGTTTAATTTTTTTATGGATAAAGCAGCCCACTGCGTCAGAAACGTCGCAACAGATAATTCAAAATAATTTTGCTGAGAATGACTATCAAATAATATTTGCTCTACCTAATAGTTAGCAAGCTATATGTACATATTATATTCGGGTAATTTTAAGTCAATTAACTAAAAATGAATCACAAATGAACCTAAGATTAATCTTAAGGTCGATACAGAGAAAACTACCTCAATAGTGATAGTCGAGGCTTATCCCTGGCCATATTTTTCAAGTAACGCTTCGGCGATAGCAATTGTTTCTCTATCAGAAACACCATTCCATAATTGCGGTCTGAAATGCATCTGAAAAGCCATAATAATGCGCTTTTGTTGTGCGGGCGAAATATTATCTGGAACATCATATCCGTAGCGAGATAATAAACTGAGGAGTGTGGCACTGTCTGCGGGTTGATAAGGCGGTTGCCCGTTCAGATAAAACGCCACCCGGGCCGGATCCGGCCAGGCGCCTATCCCCTGCTGCGCCAGCGCCTGCCAGGGGAACAACGGACCGGGATCGTCCTTGCGCTGCGGGGCGATGTCCGCGTGGGCGACCACGTTCTGGGGTTTGATGTCGTAACGCTGGATAATATCTTTCGCCAGTGGGATCAGGGCAGCGATCTGCGCCGGTTCGAAGGGAACAAAGCGTTTCTGGCCGTTAATTTTTTGCCAGCCGCGGTTTTCCAGCTCAATGCCAATAGAGGTGTCATTAATACGCGTGGCGCCACGCCAGAAGCTGACGCCGGCATGCCAGGCCAGATCCCGCTCCGGCACCAGCTGCCAGATCCGCGGTTTTCCTTTATGCAGGGGCGGGATCGCCGGGATCAAATAGTGAGAGCTGACGTTTTTATCGGTCAGGGTAGCCAGCGAGCTGTCAAAATCGTCGGCGGTGTAATGGATAACCAGCACCTTAACGCGCGGATAGGCCGCCTGCGCCTGACGCCGGGTGTCCAGCTCATAGGTCCCTTTCTCGACAATCCCTTTTTCTGCCGCACAGCCTGCCAGCAGCAGCGCCAGCAGGAGGGGCGCAAAAGCCTGCTTCATCGGCGCGTTTTCACCGCCGTACCGCTGACGCTAACCATCAGCATGCTGGCATCTTTGCCGACGGTTTCGTAGTCGATATCGATCCCCACTACCGCGTCAGCCCCCATCGCCTTCGCCTGCTCGCCCATCTCCCTGAAGGCAATTTCACGGGCTTTACGCAGCTCTTTCTCATAGGCGCCGGAGCGGCCACCCACGATATCGCGGATGCCGGCAAAAAAGTCGCGGAAGACGTTGGCGCCGAGTATGGCTTCCCCGGTCACCACGCCGCAGTATTCGCTGATGGGTTGTCCTTCCAGAGTGGGGGTGGTTGAAAATTGCATCCTGATCTCCTTTGCGCGGTTAAGGGCCTAAGCGGTTAAGAACAAAATCATTATCTGCTCGTTACGCTATGATTTAAAGGTTAGTTAATTATTGCAGCCTAATAAGGAAATCATCATGCGCTATTCTGCTTTGACGCTTTTAGTGCCTTGCGCGCTGCTGCTCAGCGCCTGCACAACGCCAGTCACCCCGGCCTTTAAGGAGATCGGTACCCGCAGCGGCAGCTGCATCACCGGCGGGCCGGATGCCGTGGCTCAACAGTTCTATGACTACCGCATTACGCACCGCAGCAATGACCTCACCGCCCTGCGCCCCTACCTGAGCGACGGCCTGGCCCAGCTGCTGAGCGATGCCAGCCGCGATCCGCAGCACCGTAACCTGCTGAAAGACGATCCTTTCTCCAGCCGCACCACCGCGCCTGAAAAAGCAGAAGTCTCCAGCGCATCGACCATCCCGAATACCGATGCGCGAAATATTCCGCTGCGCGTCAAGCTGACGCAGGGTAGCCAGACCTGGCAGGATGAAGTGTTGATGATCCGGGAAGGTCAGTGCTGGGCTATCGACGACGTTCGCTACCTGGGCGGCACTGTCCACGCCCCGGCTGGCACCCTGCGCCAGTCGATTGAAAACCGCTAAACGCGCGCGTTTCAGACCGTTAACCAGGGGAAAACCCCGTAAAATGTCTGGCATTTCGCGAGGAATGCCGACATTTATTCTCGTCGACCTGCCCTTCCGCTATTTTGTGCTATGTTTAGGTATGGATACGGTTTATATTTAACTTTTAACGCAGTTATATTGCATAACTATTCTGTCAACGGTACTATTTGCGGCCTCAATTGCTATAGATTGCCTGGATGAGTAAAGACTGCCCCGATGAGTATTCAACTAAACGGCATTAACTGCTTTTACGGCGCACACCAGGCGCTGTTCGACATCACCCTGAATTGCCCTGAGGGCGAAACGCTGGTTCTGCTTGGTCCCAGCGGCGCGGGTAAAAGCTCGCTGCTTCGCGTCCTTAATCTGCTTGAAATGCCCCGCTCCGGTACGCTGGATATTGCGGGCAACCACTTCAATTTTGCGAAAGCCCCTTCTGAGAAAGCGATCCGCGATCTGCGCCAGAATGTCGGCATGGTCTTTCAGCAATATAATCTCTGGCCGCACCTCACCGTGCAGCAGAACCTGATTGAAGCGCCGTGCCGCGTGCTGGGCCTGTCAAAAGAGCAGGCGCTGGCACGTGCCGAGAAGCTGCTGGAACGTCTGCGCCTGAAGCCCTACAGCGACCGTTATCCGCTGCACCTTTCCGGGGGCCAGCAGCAGCGTGTGGCCATTGCCCGCGCCCTGATGATGGAGCCGCAGGTTCTCCTGTTTGATGAACCCACCGCCGCGCTCGACCCGGAAATCACTGCCCAGATCGTCAGTATCATTCGCGAGCTGGCGGAGACCAACATTACCCAGGTGATCGTGACCCACGAGGTGGAAGTGGCGCGTAAAACCGCCAGCCGTGTGGTCTATATGGAAAACGGTCATATTGTGGAGCAAGGGGATGCGCGCTGCTTTGCCGAGCCGCAGACCGATGCATTCAGAAATTATCTGTCTCACTAATCGAACCGAGAGAACGACAATGAAAAAAATAGTGATTGCCGCGCTGCTTGCCAGCGTTAGCCTCTCTGCCACCGCAGCACAGACCATCCGTTTTGCCACGGAAGCCTCCTACCCTCCGTTTGAGTCTATGGATGCGAATAACAAGATTGTGGGCTTTGACGTGGATCTGGCGAACGCCCTGTGTAAAGAGATCGACGCCACCTGTACCTTCTCCAACCAGTCTTTCGACAGCCTGATCCCAAGCCTGAAATTCCGTCGTATCGACGCGGTGATGGCCGGTATGGACATCACCCCGGAACGTGAGAAGCAGGTTCTGTTCAGTACGCCGTACTATGAGAACTCCGCCCTGTTCATCGGTCAGAAGGGTAAATATGCCTCTATCGACGCGCTGAAAGGCAAGAAAGTGGGCGTGCAGAACGGCACCACCCACCAGAAATTCATCATGGATAAGCACCCGGAAATCACCACCGTGCCTTACGACAGCTACCAGAACGCCCGTCTGGATCTGCAGAATGGCCGTATCGACGCCGTCTTTGGTGATAACGCGGTGGTGACCGAATGGCTGAAAGCGAACGACAAGCTGGCCGCGGTGGGCGATAAAGTGACGGATAAAGACTACTTCGGCACCGGTCTTGGCATTGCTGTTCGTCAGGGCAACACCGAGCTGCAGCAGAAATTCAACACTGCGCTGGAAAAAGTGAAGAAAGATGGCACCTACGATTCCATCTACAACAAATGGTTCCAGAAGTAAGATCTGATGAACGAAATTTTTCCATTAGCAAGCGCCGCCGGGATGACCGTCGGCCTTGCCGTTTGTGCGCTGATCATCGGCCTGGTGCTGGCGATGATCTTTGCCGTGTGGGAGTCGGCTAAGTGGCGACCTGTCGCCTGGGCCGGCTCAGCACTGGTGACCCTGCTGCGCGGCCTGCCGGAAATTCTGGTGGTGCTGTTTATTTACTTTGGCTCCTCGCAGCTGCTGCTGATGTTGTCGGACGGCTTTACGCTCAATCTGGGCGTGGTGCAGATCCCGATTCAGATGCAGATTGAAAACTTTGACGTCAGCCCGTTCCTGTGCGGTGTGATTGCCCTTTCCCTGCTCTACTCCGCCTATGCCTCGCAAACCCTGCGCGGCGCGCTGAAAGCGGTGCCGGTGGGACAGTGGGAGTCTGGTCAGGCGCTGGGGCTGTCGAAAACCGCCATTTTCTTCCGTCTGGTGATGCCGCAGATGTGGCGTCATGCCCTGCCGGGGCTCGGCAACCAGTGGCTGGTGCTGCTGAAAGATACCGCGCTGGTGAGCTTAATCAGCGTTAACGACCTGATGCTGCAAACCAAAAGCATTGCCACCCGTACTCAGGAGCCTTTTACCTGGTACATCGTGGCGGCGGCCATCTACCTGGTGATCACGTTGCTCAGTCAGTACATTCTCAAGCGTATTGATCTGCGTGCGACGCGTTTTGAACGGAGACCAGGCTGATGCTTGAGTATTTACCCGAACTGATGAAAGGGCTGCATACCAGCCTGACGCTGACGGTGGCCTCGATTATCGTGGCGCTGATCCTGGCGCTGATTTTTACCATCATCCTGACGCTCAAAACGCCGGTGCTGGTGTGGATTGTGCGCGGCTATATCACCCTGTTTACCGGCACGCCGCTGCTGGTGCAGATCTTCCTGATTTATTACGGCCCGGGCCAGTTCCCCACGCTGCAGGAATATCCGGTGCTGTGGCATCTGCTCTCGGAGCCGTGGCTCTGCGCCCTGCTCGCCCTCTCGCTGAACAGTGCCGCCTATACCACGCAGCTCTTCTACGGCGCGATCCGCGCCATTCCGGACGGCCAGTGGCAGTCCTGCGGCGCGCTGGGGATGAGCAAGAAAGATACGCTGGCGATCCTCCTGCCTTACGCCTTTAAACGCGCCCTCTCGTCATATTCCAACGAAGTGGTGCTGGTGTTTAAAAGTACGTCACTGGCCTACACCATCACCCTGATGGAGGTGATGGGCCACGGACAGCTGCTGTACGGTCGTACCTACGATGTGATGGTGTTTGGCGCCGCAGGTATTATCTACCTCATCGTCAACGGCCTGCTGACGCTGCTGATGCGTCTGGTTGAACGCAGAGCCCTCGCCTTCGAACGCCGCAATTAAAACTGCATATGTTTGATTTAAGAAAGACGGGAAGCCCTTAAACCTTCCCGTCTTTTTTATTTTCCAATTAATATTTAATCATTTTTATTGCATATAAATTCATTAAGTGGCAATGTAACTCCCAGCCGCAGACACGGCACATAATGACAAGATTGACAGACGGGAGCTTCATCATGAAAAAGTTAGTTCTGGCCGCTTTACTCGCTACCTTCGCCGCAGGCGCCTCTGCTGCCGATAAAATCAACTTCGGTGTTTCTGCGACCTATCCACCGTTCGAATCACTGGATGCCAGCAACCAGATTGTCGGGTTTGATATCGACCTGGCGAAAGCGCTGTGCAAGCAGATGCAGGCCGAGTGCACCTTTACTAACCACGCTTTTGACAGCCTGATCCCGTCCCTGAAATTTAAAAAATATGACGCGGTGATCTCCGGCATGGATATCACGCCGGAACGTAGCAAGCAGGTCGCCTTCACCGAGCCGTACTACGCCAACTCCGCGGTGGTGATTGCCAAAAAAGGCCAGTACACCTCCTTTGAGCAGCTGAAAGGCAAGCGCATCGGCATGGAAAACGGCACCACGCACCAGAAATACCTCCAGGATAAGCACCCGGAAGTGAAAACCGTCGCCTATGACAGCTACCAGAATGCGATTATCGACCTGAAAAATGGCCGTATTGATGGCGTGTTTGGCGATACCGCGGTGGTGAACGAGTGGCTGAAGACCAACCCGCAGCTGGGTACCGCCACCGATAAAGTGACCGATCCGCAGTACTTCGGCACCGGCCTGGGCATCGCAGTTCGTCCGGATAACAAAGCCCTGGTAGAGAAACTGAACGGTGCCCTGAAAGCGATTAAAGCCGACGGCACGTATCAGAAAATCAGCGACCAGTGGTTCCCGCAGTAAGCCTGTTTTGCCGGGTGGCGCTAATGCTTACCCGGCCTGCGAATGGTGCTGTCTGATGCCCGGTGGCGGCTACGCCTTACCGGGCCTACGGATGGTGCGGTTTGTGGTTTTGTAGGCCGGGTCAGGCGAAGCCGCCACCCGGCGTTTTTATAACGGCACATAGAAGCGAAAACGCGCCCCTTTCGCCGCCTCCATCAGCCTGATCCCCCCGCCGTGCAGTTCCAGCATTCTTTTGACGATCAACAGCCCCAGCCCGCCGCGATTATCCCGCGACGCCTGCTGGCTCAGCGCTGAAGGCCGCATAAAGAGATCGGCGCGCAGGTGTTCATCCACCCCCGGCCCGCTGTCGTTGACTTCCACCTGCAATTGCTCGCCCTCCAGCCACACCTTCAGCCCGATCTCACCGCCCGGCGGCGTATGCCGGATGGCGTTATCCAGCAGATTGGTGACCACCCGCTCGATCATCGACAGATCGGCGTTGATCATCGGCAGCTGGCGCGGCACGTCGATATGCAGCCGCAGCTTGCGCGTCTCTACCGCCAGGTCAAACTTTTGCGCCACGTCGGAGATGAGCTCCCCGATAGCAAAGCGCTCGCGCTGGGGCTTGATGCTGCCGTGCTCAAGGCGCGCCAGCTCAAACAGCTGCTGCGACAGATGGCGCACTTTATGCCCCTGACGCAGGGCAATGGCGAGATAGTGCTGCGTCTCCTCTGCGGATAGCGTGCCCGATTTCAGCGACAAAGTTTCCAGATAGCCCAGCAGCGCGGTCAGCGGGGTACGCAGATCGTGGGAGATATTGGCGATAAACTCCCGGCGCTGCCGGTCGCTGTCGGCCAGCTGATCCCACTGGCTGGCAATCTGCTGCGCCAGTTCGATGAAGGTGTTACGCAGCAGGGCCACTTCATCAGAGGGCGCGGTCTGTATGGGCTGGGTGGCAAGCTGTTTGATGACGTGCATACTCTCGCGATCCAGGCCGCTCACCTCGTCGGTTAACTGCTTCACCGGCCGGGTCACCCAGTACCAGACCAGGCCCCCCGCCAGCGCGCCGAAAAGGGCCACCAGCATCAGCGACCAGAGCACCGTGCTCCAGAGCGTTTTCTGCCATGCCTGTTCCGCCAGCGCGTTCAGCTCTTCACCCTGCAAAATGATGTAGAGATAGCCGCGCAGCACGCCGTCCTGATGCAGCGGCACGGCGCTAAAGACCTTCTCTCCCGTCAGGCTGCGCGGGTCGTCGCCGTAGACCGGCATCATCCCGCCGCTCAGGAACTGCTGTACCGGCGCAACGGCGAGGCGCTGGCGTTTGATATGCCCCGGCGGCGCGGCATCGGCAAGGATCTGCCCGTCCGGGGAGAGGATGTAGAGTTCCACGCTGGGGTTGTAGGTCATCAGCCTGTCGAACAGCGGCTTGAGACGGGAGCGATCCACCTGCCCGTGTGCATCCAGCAGGGTTTCGCGCTGGGCAATGTGCTGCGCCAGCCCGCCGGAGAGGCGCTGCACCATGGCGTTGCCATACTGCATGCTGGTCCAGAGCTGCACCGCGCAGGCCACCGCCGCACAGCCTGTCAGCAGGAGAATGAAGATCAGGGTGAGACGGCGGATCATAGCGGGCGTTCCGCAAACAGATAGCCTTTACCCCAGACGGTGCGGATGATCTCCGGCTCGGCGGCATCTTTCTCAATTTTTACCCGCAGACGATTGATATGGGTGTTGACGGTGTGCTCGTACCCTTCGTGCTGGTATCCCCACACCTGTTCGAGCAGGGCGAGCCGGGAGAAGACCTCGCCGGGATGGCGGGCAAAAAAGTAAAGTAAGTCGAACTCGCGCGGCGTCAGGTCAACCACCTCGCCGCGCAGCAGCACGCTGCGGGCCAGCGGGTCGATGGTCAGGCCGTGGGCATTAATCAGCCCGGACGTTTGCTGCCCCATCGCCTGCTGACGACGGAACAGCGCCCGGATGCGCGCCACCAGCTCCTGCACCGAGAAGGGTTTAGCCAGATAGTCATCGGCCCCGGTTTCCAGGCCCAGAATACGCTCGGTTTCGCTGCTGCGGGCGCTGATGATAATCACCGGCAGGTAGTGGTCCCGGGCGCGGATCGTTCTACAGAGGGTCAGCCCGTCAACGTTGGGCAGCATCAGATCGAGGATCACCGCGTCCCAGTGAGGTTGCCCGAGCAGCTGCTGCGCCCTGCCCCCGTCCGCTTCATGGGTAATCACGTAACCTTCGTCTTCTAAATTGAGGCGCAGTAATGCGGCGATATCGCCGTCGTCCTCCACCAGCAGGATATGCTTCATCGGTCAGCCTTATTGAATCTTAACTGCTAAAGCTTACCCGATTTCCGGGGAGGGAAACGTTCACATTTTGTTTAAGATTGTCGCCGGGTGGCGGCTACGCCTTACCCGGCCTGGGAAACCGTAGGCCCGTGCAAGCGTAGAGCCGCCGGGCAAGGTCTCAGGATTTAACTAATAGCGTCAGCACTTCATAGTGTGCAGTATGCGGGAACATATCGAACAGCTGCACCCGCGCAATCCGGTAACCGGGCAGGTCGCGAATGTCTTTCGCCATCGTCTGGGCGTTGCAGCTGGAGTAGATAATAAACTCTGGCGCCATCTGGCTCAGGTAGTCACACAGCGCCCTACCGATACCGCGGCGCGGCGGGTTTACCAGCACCAGCTCCGGCACGTTGCCCTGGCCGGTGGCGAACTGCGTCGAATCGAGCGCCTGGAAGTGCAGATTCGTCAGCCCCAGCTCCGCGGCGGACTGGGTGGCACAGGCGATCGCCTCGGCGGAGATCTCAATCCCGGTCAGCTGCATCTGCGGGGTGGCGCAGTGCAGGCCAAAGCCGCCGACGCCGCAGAAGAGATCCCACATATGGTTAACCGGCAGACCACGCACCCAGTCGCGTGCGGTGGCGTACAGCTCGCTTGCCACGGTCGGGTTGGTCTGGAAGAAGCTCTTCGGGCGGATCCACAGCGGCACGTCGTTAAAACGCTCTGCCAGCGCCTGAGCGTCGGTGAGGAAGATCTCCTCTTCCCCTTCCATGATCGCCATATGCACCGGCTGAATATTGGCGGTAATCACCTTCAGCTGCGGCAGCTGTTCCTGTAGCCACGGCAGCGCCGCGCGCAGCTGGGGCAGCTTGGCCTCTGAGCGCAGCACAAAGCGCAGCATCATCCCGCCATCAAGCTGGCTTTCGGTGAGCAGAATGTACTTTAACTCGCCGCGCTTGCGTTCCACGTTGTAGGGCGTCAGGCCCGCGCGGGCAATAAAGGGTTTCAGGGCGGCAAAGACCGGCGCGAACGAGGCCGGATAGAGCGGGCAGTCGGTCAGATCGACAGGGGTGCCGTCGCGGTGCAGCATGCCGAGCAGCGGTTTTTCGACGCTGCCGCTGACTACCATTTTGGCTTTATTGCGAAACGCCTGTTCCGGCCCGCTGACCGGCGCGCACCACTCCGCCACCGGCAGGCCAGAGAGCAGCGTCTGCAAATCGGTCATTTTGGCGGAAAGTTGTGAAGAGACCGGCTGCGCTATCCACTGACAGGAGCGACAGCGACCGGCATCATAGAGTGCGCACTGCATAACGAAACCTTAATACGTCTGGGGGCAGCGATTATACACGTTATTGCAGACGGAAAAACCGTCGGCTGGCCGCAGGCACAAACAGCAGGCCGAGCACCAGGATGTCGGGCAGTTTTTGCATCACCAGAGTGTGGAAAATCTCGCGCTTTGACTCGCCAGGGATGCTGAACAGCTCGGGATAGCCGTAACCCAGCGAGGCGGACCACAGATAGCCGGTGGCGGTGATCTGGGTCAGCAGGTAGATAATCCGCGCCCAGTTACGCCCTTTCACCAGCGAAAAAGCGCAGTAAATTTCGATAAAGACCAGCATCAGGCTGGCGAAAAAGACCAGCGTCAGGCTCCAGGTCTGTACGCTGCGGTGAACAAATTCGCTCAGCCCGCGCATCCCCAGCGTATTGAAAATCATAAACACATCGAGGCAGCGGATCATGATAATGGCGAGCGCCGCCACCTGCACCAGTGCAGGAACGTTCAGACGGGCATGCGAACGGCTTGTTTTCGTGAAAAATCCCAACGTGATGTCTTCCATGAAACGATGCCGCGATAACGCGGCATCTTAATTTCGCTTCTTTGCAGATTTTAGGAGCTTCAGCCGCGTCTTGCACGCTGGATATCGCGCTGACGCTGTTTTTCAGACCGCGCCATCAGATACCAGGCAATCAGCCCGATGATGCCAACCACGCCGAGAATCAGCGTCGCCAGGGCGTTGATCTCCGGGTTGACCCCCATGCGCACGCTGGAGAAGACCAGCATCGGCAGCGTGGTGGCCCCCGGGCCGGAGACAAAGCTGGCGATCACCAGGTCGTCCAGCGACAGGGTAAAGGCCAGCAGCCAGCCGGAGATCACTGCCGGCATGATCATCGGCAGGGTGATGATGAAGAAGACCTTCAGCGGCGTCGCCCCGAGATCCATCGCCGCCTCTTCAATGGAGTGGTCCAGCTCGCGCAGGCGCGAGGAGATGACCACCGCCACATAGGCGGTACAGAAGGTGACGTGGGCCAGCCAGATGGTGAGCATGCCACGATCCGATGGCCAGCCGATGGCATGCCCCATGGCGACAAACAGCAGCAGCAGCGACAGGCCGGTGATGACATCGGGCATCACCAGCGGGGCAGTGATCATAAAGGCGAAGCCGTTGGCCCCGCGAAAACGACCAAAGCGCACCATCACCACCGCGGCAATCGTGCCCAGAATGGCCGCCATCGTCGCCGCGCAGGCGGCAATGGTCAGGCTCAGGCCCACGGCGCTCATCATCGCCTCGTCGCGGAACAGCTCGCCGTACCAGCGCGTGGACCAGCCCGCCCACACCGTCACCAGCTTCGAGCTGTTAAAGGAGTAGATCACCAGCATCAGCATCGGCGCATAGAGGAAGGTAAAGCCGAGGACCAGGATCAGGATCCGCCACGGAGAGCGCACTACCGGTAAATTGTTCATCCGTGATCTCCCATCTGTTTCTGCTGGTACTTGTGGAACCACATGATCGGCACGATCAACAGCAGCAACATCACGATCGCCACCGCCGAGGCCACCGGCCAGTCGCGGTTATTAAAGAACTCCTGCCAGAGCACGCGGCCAATCATGATGCTGTCCGGGCCGCCGAGCAGTTCCGGGATCACAAACTCCCCCACCGCCGGGATAAACACCAGCATCGACCCGGCGATAATCCCACCTTTGGTCAGCGGCACTATCACGCTGAAGAAGGTTTTCATCGGACGGGCACCGAGATCCAGCGCCGCCTCCACCAGCGAGTAGTCGATGCGCGTCAGGGCGGTGTAGATAGGCAGCACCATAAACGGCAGATAGGCGTAGACAATGCCGATATAGACCGCCAGATTGGTGTGCAGAATGGTCAGCGGCTGGTCGATAACCCCGAGCCAGAGCAGAACGTTATTCAGCACGCCGTTGTTTTTCAGGATCCCCATCCAGGCATAAACGCGGATCAGAAACGAGGTCCACGAGGGTAAAATCACCAGCAGCAGCAGAATATTACGCGTTGAGGGCTTGCTGTGCGCCACCGCCCACGCCAGCGGATAGGCCAGCAGCAGACAGCAGATCGTCGAGATAGCCGCGACCTGCAACGACTGCAGATAGGCCTCAAAATAGAGTGGATCCTCGGTCAGCTGCAGGAAGTTGCCCAGGTTAAGCATGATCGACAGCTGACTGTCCCCCCACTCCAGCAGATCGCTGTAGGGTGGGATCGCCCGCGCCATCTCCGCCAGGCTGATTTTGAACACAATCAGAAACGGCAGCAGAAACAGCAGGATCAGCCACAGATAGGGCAGCGCAATCACCAGCTTACGCCCGTGAGCCATTTGCATACGGGTCAGCCAGCTGGTATCAATGCCCGCCGCTACGCGGGTCGCAGGTTCAGGTTTGTTCATCGCCCTTCCTTATACCGTCAGCACAACGCAGCTATCGGCTTCCCAGCACAGACGCACTTCGTCACCCCAGGTTGGCAACCCCTTGCGATAGCGGAAGGTGTTCTGCAATTGCGCACTGATCATCTGCCCGCTCTTCAGGCGGACATGGTAGATGGAGAGATCGCCGAGGTAAGCGATATGCACCACCTCCCCCACGGCAAAGTTGTAGCCATCCGCGGGCGCCTCTTCGCAGAGGGTGATTTTTTCCGGGCGCAGGGCCACGTAGACCGGCACGTTATCCGCTACCGAGTTGTCCGCCGCCACTTTCAGCGGGTGGATCAGCCCCGGTGAGTCAATCACCAGCCCGTCCTCTTCGCGGCTTTTCAGCAGCCCTTCAAATACGTTCATGGAGCCGATAAATTCGGCGCTGTAGCGGGTGGTCGGGTGCTCGTAAATCTCTTCCGGCTCGCCAATCTGCACGAACTTGCCGCGGTTCATGATGGCGATACGCCCGGCCATGGTCATCGCCTCTTCCTGGTCGTGGGTTACCATCACGCAGGTCACGCCCACGCGCTCGAGAATATCCACCACTTCCAGCTGCATACGGTCGCGCAGCTTTTTATCCAGCGCCCCCATCGGCTCATCGAGCAGCAGCAGCTTTGGCCGCTTCGCCAGGCTACGGGCCAGGGCCACGCGCTGACGCTGGCCGCCGGAGAGCTGGTGCGGCTTGCGCTTCGCAAACTCCTGCATGTGCACCAGGCTCAGCATTTCGGCCACGCGGGCGGTGATTTCCGCTTTTGGCAGTTTGTCCTGCTTCAGGCCAAAGGCGATGTTCTGCTCCACGGTCATGTGCGGAAAGAGGGCATAAGACTGGAACATCATATTGATCGGGCGCTGATAGGGCGGCACCCGGGAGAGGTCGACGCCATCCAGCATAATCTGCCCGGCGCTGGGCTGTTCAAACCCGGCGAGCATGCGCAGCAAGGTCGATTTCCCGCAGCCAGATGCGCCAAGCAGAGCAAAAATTTCACCTTTGTAGATAGTCAGGCTGACATCATCCACGGCATTCTGACCATCAAAAGATTTGGTCAGGTTACGGATTTCCAGCAGCGGGGTCAGCGCTTTACGGGTTTTCGCCTGCGGGCGGGGGATCGCGTCGTTCACGGGGTGCTCTCCGGCATCAATCAAAATGGTGCAGGCGCACCAGAACGGTGCGCCTGTTGCCGGGGGCGCTACGCTTGCCCGGCCTACGACGAACGGTTATTTACCGCTTTTCACTTTCGTCCACGCACGGGTACGGACGCGGTCAATTTTCGGCTCCTGCACGCTCAGGGTAAACATCTTGGCGCGCACCTCTGCCGGCGGGTAGATCCCCGGGTTATCACGCACTTCAGCGCTGACAAGTTTCGTGGCCTCTTTGTTGCCGTTGGCATAGAAGACGTGGTCAGAGATGTGGGCGATAACTTCCGGACGCAGCAGATAGTTCAGGAACTGATAGGCTTCCTCTTTGTTTTTTGCATCGGCTGGCATCGCGAAGACGTCAAAGAAGGCCATTGCCCCCTCTTTCGGGATTGAATAGGCGATATTCACGCCGTTTTTCGCCTCTTTCGCGCGGTTCGCCGCCTGCCACACGTCCCCTGCCCAACCGATGGCTACGCAGATATCGCCGTTTGCCAGATCGTTGATGTACTGGGAGGAGTGGAAGTAACGGATATTTGGACGCAGCTTCAGCAGCAGGTCGGTGGCCGGACCGGTGTAGTCATCCGCTTTGGTGCTGTTGGGATCTTTGCCGAGATAGTTCAGGACGGTGGCAAAAATCTCTTCAGGCGCATCAAGGAACGACACGCCGCAGCTTTTCAGCTTCTCGAGGTTCTCTGGCTTCAGCACCAGGTCCCAGCTGTTTACCGGCGCATCGGCACCCAGCACCTGTTTCACTTTCTCGACGTTATAGCCAATGCCGGTGGTGGCCCACATGTACGGCATGGCGTATTTATTGTCCGGATCGTGTTTGGCGATAAGCTTCAGCAGCTCAGGGTCGAGGTTTTTCCAGTCCGGCAGTTTGCTTTTATCCAGCGGCTGGAACACGCCCGCAGAGAGCTGACGTTCCAGGAAGCTGGCTGACGGTACGACCAGGTCAAAGCCGGTGCTGCCCGCCATCAGTTTGCCTTCCAGCACTTCGTTAGAATCGAAGACGTCATAGACGACTTTAATCCCGGTCTCTTTTTCAAAATTGGCCACCGTATCCGGGGCGATATAATCAGACCAGTTGTAGATATGCAGCGTTTTTTGCTCTGCCGCCAGCGAGCCTGCAGAGACCGCCATCAGCGCGCCCGCAACCAGACCCGATAACCATTTTTTATTTAAAGCGATCATAGCGTTAATCCTTCTGAAAGCACGTTAACAAACGCACTAAAAATGAACACTCTTAGCCTATGCAAGAAACGTGCATAATTTATCACTCCGCCTGTAGCAGAAGATGTTACTCAGGTGGCTGTATCTGCTCGCGTTTAACAGCATCGCAAGAATAAACTGTAGCTTGTCTCCGTAGCTATAGCTCAGATTAAAAAACGCCTTTTAACAATTTTTTATGCAAGAAGTATCTATGTGATAAGCCGAATTGGCGGGATGGCGGTGAATAATTCTTTAAAGAAAGGTTAAAGTCAGCAGAAAAACGGGTGTTATGCAGCCGCCACAACAGCGACTGCCTAAATGTCAGACAGCTTTAGTGCAGAAAATTGCCCGCAGATTCAGGCTGCTCAGCGCCCTCTTCGGCGTTGTAGAGCAGATGATGGGCGCTGGCTTCCAGCATCACCATAGAGATCTGCTCTTCGCTCTGCTGGATAAAGGCCGCGAACTGCGGGAAGGTCAGCCCAACGGACGCGGATAAAGACTGGCAAACCACCAGCTTTGGCAGATTATCATCCTGTATATCGAGAAATGCTTTTACCGTCAAAGAACTGGCATTGATGGCGGACAAATCCGATGCTAAGGCCAGCAGCGCCGAGGGTTTGACCTCCGCCAGCGCGGAGAAAAGAATGACGTCATTGATCAGATCGAGCTTGGCATCGAACACGCCGTCAAAGTTTTGCATGTGCGGCAGGTGCAGCGCCTGGCAGGTGTCGCATTCAAAAAAGCTGACGCCCATGTTGTCCAGCCAGTGGCGTAACGTATCAAGTGTCGGTACTACAAGTGAATCCATAACGGTGGAACCCCTTCAAAAAAATAGTGCCTGGCCCAGGCCACACGGCGCGGCAGGCCAGTTATCCGCCCGTTTTCAGGCAAAACTCCGGCGTGGCATGGCGTTCAATCCAGCCGATCATCTTCCCGGCGATATCAATCCCGGTGGTTTTCTCAATGCCTTCCAGCCCTGGCGAGGCGTTGACTTCCATCACCAGCGGCCCTCTGTCGGCGCGTAAGATATCGACCCCGGCAACGTCCAGCCCCAGGGTTCTGGCGGCCAGCAGGGCCATCTCCCGCTCGCGTGGGGTGATCTCCACCACCCGGGCTACGCCGCCCCGATGCAGGTTAGAGCGAAAATCGCCCTCTTTCGCCTGACGCTCGATGGACGCAACCACTTCATCGCCCACCACCAGGCAGCGAATATCGCGCCCTTTCGCCTCTTTAATGTACTCCTGCACCAGAATGTGCGCGTTCAGGCCGCGAAACGCATCCACCACGCTCTCTGCCGCCTGGCGGGTTTCGGCCAGCACCACGCCAATGCCCTGGGTGCCTTCAACCAGTTTAACCACCAATGGCGCGCCGCCGACCATCTCGATCAGATCGTGGGTGTCGTCGGGCGAATGGGCAATACCGGTGATCGGCAGGTCGATTCCCTGGCGGGCCAGCAGTTGCAGGGAGCGTAGTTTGTCACGCGCCCGGGTGATCGCCACGGATTCATTCAGCGGATAACTGCCGAGCAGCTCAAACTGGCGCAGCGCGGCGGTGCCATAAAAGGTGATAGCCGAGCCAATGCGCGGAATAACCGCGTCAAAATGCGGCAGCTGGCGCCCTTTATAGTGAATAGAAGATGCCGCCGGGCTGATATTCATATAGCAGGACAGCGGATCGAGGATTTCCACCAGATGGCCGCGCTGCTGCGCCGCTTCACGCAGGCGTTTACACGACCAGAGCGTTCCATCCCGGGACAATATGGCAATTTTCACCCTGCACCTCTCAGACATGATCTGGTAAAAGCCTGCGTATCATACACGCAGGCAGGCGCAGGATGAATGGACTTATCGCGTCGCCCAGCCCTGTTTGTGCAAATAGTCGAGAATAAACGGACGATTTTCTTTGATGATGGTGCGCCGGATATGGTCGCTCCAGGTGTCGCGGCGGTTATTGGTCGCGCGGCTGAGGTAGTAGTTCGCCAGCTCCTCGTCGTACTGCGCCAGCACCGCTTTATCGACAGGTTGGTAATGGTTTTCATGCATCACCATCGCCGCAGGCAGGCGCGGCTTGACGTCCGGGTTATCCGCAGGCCAGCCCAGGCAGAGACCAAACAGCGGCAGGACATGCTTCGGCAGCTGCAGCAGCTCGGTCACAGCCTCAATGCTGTTGCGGATGCCGCCAATGTAAACCCCACCCAGCCCCAGCGACTCCGCCGCGGTCATGGCGTTCTGCGCCAGCATTGCGGTATCCACCACGCCCAACAGGAGCTGCTCGGCGAGTCCCAGCTGTGCTTCGGGGCAGATTTGCAGATGGCGGTTGAAGTCGGCGCAGAAGACCCAGAACTCCGCCGCCTCTGCCACGTGCTTTTGCCCGCCGGTGAGGGTCACCAGCTGTTCACGCATCGCGGGATCGGTAATGCGGATGATGGAGCTGCACTGGAGGAAGCTGGAGCTGGAGGTTCCCTGCGCGCCGGCAAGAATGGCCTCACGCTGGGCATCGCTGATGGGTTGATCGGTAAAATGGCGAATGGAACGGTGGGAACGAAGCAGATCAATTACGGGCGTCATGCGGTCTCTCTGTACGGGCGTTAATGACAATATCGCCAGTATAGGCAAAGAAAAGGCGGCTGTAATTGGCGAAACATAGCCTGGAGGTATCAATGTAACAGGCAGAACCTGCTTTTCATTACCGATAGTTATCGGCAATATAGCGTCATTCGCCGTCAGGCTTCGTTTCAGGAGAGAGAACATGTTTGCAGTAATTTTTGGACGTCCAGGCTGCCCTTACTGTGTGCGCGCTAAAGATCTGGCAGAAAAACTGACCGCCGAGCGTGATGATTTTAACTACCGCTACGTAGACATTCATGCCGAAGGCATCACCAAAGCCGATCTGGAAAAAACCGTCGGTAAGCCGGTTGAAACCGTACCGCAGATCTTCCTCGATCAGACCCACATCGGCGGCTTTACCGATTTTGAAGCCTATGCCAAAGCACACCTCGGGCTGTTTGCTGCCCAGTAAGCCTTTCTCGCCCTCACTCTGAGGGCGTTTTTATTCTTGCCCGGCGGTTCTCCAGCGCCCGGCGCACGAACAGAAAGAACAGCGCCCCCAACGCACACCAGAAGACCCCACTTAACAGCCAGGCCATCTCCTGCACAATCGTGCGTGAAGGGATAAAGACCAGACGCATCACCACCAGACAGAGGGGCGCGGCGAGTATTGCGCCGAGCAGCGGCCGGATGACCTCTCCTCCGCGGGAGACAAAACTGGCGACAGCACCGGGCAAGGTGAAGAACAATAATCCCAGCTCAGGACGCCCGGCGGCAATAAATGCCCCCCTTACGTTGAACGTCAGGCAGATGCACACGCCGGTGAAAAGTAAAAAACAGCAAGCCACCCCAAACCAGTTACGTTTAATATTCAAATCGTCCCCCTACAGCGCGGGCAAATTCATTTTTCGTCCACTGGACGCACTATCAGATGGTTTATATGGCATTCCATGCCTGAACGGCGCGTCGTTACGCAATCACGAGCAGATGTTGCTGTCTGTTATAAATAAAGTAATAGTTTGGTATTATTATTCGATATATATTATAGTGTGCGGCCGGGAGCCGCAGCGCTCCTCAACACCGGGAAAACAGTAGCCTAAATCACCTGTCCCTTCAACCACTTACTGGTAAACAAGAAGTTATCCTTCGTGAACATAAACGTCGCAGAATTGTTAAACGGGAATTACATCCTGCTATTATTTGTGGTACTGGCGCTGGGCCTGTGCCTGGGTAAATTACGCCTGGGATCAATCCAACTTGGTAATTCTATTGGCGTTTTAGTCGTCTCGTTATTATTAGGCCAGCAGCATTTCAGTATTAACACGGATGCCCTTAATCTGGGCTTTATGCTGTTTATTTTTTGCGTCGGTGTTGAAGCCGGACCTAACTTTTTTTCTATTTTCTTCCGCGACGGCAAAAATTACCTGATGCTGGCGCTGGTGATGGTCGGCAGCGCCCTGCTGATTGCGTTAGGCTTAGGCAAACTGTTTGGCTGGGATATCGGCCTGACGGCGGGCATGCTGGCCGGTTCGATGACCTCCACGCCGGTGCTGGTTGGCGCGGGAGATACGCTGCGCCATCTGGGGCTGGATAACGCCCAGCTCTCTATGGCGTTAGATCACCTCAGCCTTGGCTATGCCCTGACCTATCTGATTGGTCTGGTGAGCCTGATCGTGGGGGCTCGCTATCTGCCGAAGTTACAGCATCAGGATCTGCAGACCAGCGCCCAGCAAATCGCCCGCGAACGCGGTCTGGATACGGACAGCAAACGCAAAGTCTACCTCCCGGTGATCCGCGCCTACCGTGTCGGCCCGGAGCTGGTGGCCTGGGCAGACGGTAAAAACCTGCGCGAGCTGGGCATTTATCGCCAGACCGGCTGCTATATCGAACGCATCCGCCGTAACGGCATTCTGGCGAACCCGGACGGCGACGCGGTGTTGCAGATGGGGGACGATATCGCCCTGGTGGGTTATCCGGATGCGCACGCCCGTCTCGACCCGAGCTTCCGTAACGGCAAAGAGGTCTTCGACCGCGACCTGCTGGACATGCGCATCGTCACCGAAGAGATCGTGGTGAAAAACCACAACGCCGTGGGCCGCCGCCTGGGACAGCTTAAACTGACCGACCACGGCTGCTTCCTCAACCGGGTGATCCGCAGCCAGATCGAGATGCCTATCGATGACAACATCGTGCTGAACAAAGGCGACGTGTTGCAGGTGAGCGGCGACACGCGCCGCGTGAAGACCGTTGCCGACCGCATCGGCTTTATCTCCATTCACAGCCAGGTGACCGACCTGCTCGCCTTCTGCGCATTCTTTATCGTCGGCCTGATGATCGGGATGATCACCTTCCAGTTCAGCAATTTCAGCTTTGGCATCGGCAACGCTGCCGGCCTGCTGTTCGCCGGGATCATGCTCGGCTTCCTGCGCGCCAACCACCCTACCTTCGGCTATATCCCCCAGGGGGCGCTGAACATGGTGAAAGAGTTTGGCCTGATGGTGTTTATGGCGGGTGTCGGCTTAAGCGCAGGTAGCGGCATTGGCCACAGCCTGGGCGCGGTGGGCTGGCAGATGCTGGTGGCCGGGCTGATCGTCAGCCTGGTGCCGGTGGTGATCTGTTTCCTGTTCGGTGCCTACGTGCTGCGTATGAACCGCGCCATGCTGTTTGGCGCCATGATGGGGGCGCGAACCTGTGCGCCTGCGATGGAAATCATCAGCGATACCGCGCGCAGCAACATTCCGGCGCTGGGCTACGCGGGCACCTATGCCATCGCTAACGTATTGTTAACCCTCGCGGGGACGCTAATCATCATCATCTGGCCGGGTCTGGGATAAAAAATTTTTGCGCAATGACGAAAAAATTTTCGCTATGCGCAGAACTTTTCTGCCAGACGTCAGTCATAACTATTGCCACTGCTTTTCTTTGATGTCCCCAATTTGTGGAGCCCATCAACCCCGCCGTTTTGGTTCAAGGTTGATGGGTTTTTTGTTGCCTGAAACCCTGCACCAGCCCTTTCGCAAAGCCCTTTATTGCTTGCCCCCACCCTTGCTCCAAATAAGTGTTACGCTTAATCAGCCAGATCAATTTTCCCGAGCCCAAGGAGCCCCAATGCTCGCGTTGTACAACACAATGATCGTGCTTTTAACCGTTGCCGCCATGGAACTCGTCGCCGCTCTTTCCCACAAGTACATCATGCACGGCTGGGGTTGGGGATGGCATGAATCGCACCACGAGCCGCGCACAGGCTGGTTTGAGGTGAACGATCTTTACGCCGTGGTATTCGCCGTGCTGGCGATTGTGCTGATTGCACTGGGAACGTGGGGCCTGTGGCCGCTGCAGTGGATTGGTGCCGGGATGACGGCCTACGGCGCGCTCTACTTTATGGTGCATGATGGGCTGGTGCATCAGCGCTGGCCGTTTCGCTATATCCCGCGCAAAGGTTATCTCAAGCGTCTCTATCTGGCGCACCGTCTGCACCATGCGGTGCGGGGCAAAGAGGACTGCGTCTCCTTTGGTTTTCTCTATGCCCCGCCGGTAGAAAAATTGCAGGCGACGTTACGCCAGCGCAAGGCGCGTCGCGCGGCTAGCGAGGGCGCTGCCAGAGCTGAGCCGGACGCGGCGACGGCGTCGCAAAACGAGAAGTAAGCGCCAGCAAGGCGCCTTTTAGCAGTAATCCCGATTTTTCCACCGAACTGGTGCCCTGTCGATTATCCCAGGCGCGGGCACCCGCCGCGCTCACCTTCACGCCAATTTCACGGTAGACCCCGTGCGCCGAGGCAATTGCCCATGCGGATCGCAGCGGTAGCCCGGCCAGACCTTGCCGGGCAGAGGCATAGTAAGGTTCGGCTTCGGCCACCAGCCTCTGGGCAATGCCCGCGAGGGGTTGGCGCATCTGGGGTGAGGTCATTGCCGCCGGGTCGATGTCCGCCTCCGCCAGCCACCGGGCCGGCAGATAGCAGCGACCAACCCGGGCATCCTCGACAATATCCCGGGCGATATTGGTCAGCTGAAACGCCAGGCCTAAATCGCAGGCGCGATCGAGCACCGCTTCATCGCGCACGCCCATCACCCTCGCCATCATCAGCCCCACCACCCCCGCCACGCGATAGCAGTATTGCAGGGTGTCATCGAAGGTCTCGTAATGGGTCTCGCGCACATCCATGGCAAAGCCATCCAGATGATCGTAAGCCAGCTGGAGCGGGATGTTGTGCCCCAGCGCCACCTCCTGAAAGGCGGCAAAGGCGGGTTCATGCATCTCGCCCCCCTCCCAGGCGCGCAGGGTCTGGCGTTTGAGCATCTCAAGACGCTGTTCTGCCGGGGTGAGCTCTACAGGAGTGACGTTAAACCCCAGCTCCTGCCCGTCGATCACGTCGTCGCAGTAGCGGCACCAGGCGTAAAGCATCAGCACGCTACGCCGGGTGGCGGGATCGAACAGCTTTGCGGCGGTGGCAAAACTTTTTGACCCCACGGCGATGGTGTCGGTGGCGTGATCCATCAGGGTTGTGTTCATCGGGAAAGCGCCTCCAGCATCAGTCCTGCCGTTGCTTTGGCCGAGCCAATCACCCCGGGAATACCGGCGCCTGGGTGGGTACCCGCCCCGACCAGGTAGAGGTTGGGGATGCGGCTGTCGCGATTGTGCGGCCGGAACCAGGCGCTCTGGCGCAGGATCGGCTCCACCGAAAAGGCGGAGCCCAGATGCGCCCCAAGCTGGTCGCGAAAATCAAACGGGGTAAACATGCGGTGAGTCACCAGTTGGCTACGCAGCCCCGGCATGTAGTGGGCTTCGAGATAGGCAAAAATCCTGTCGCGCAGGCGCGGCCCCTCAACGTCCCAGTCGAGATCCGCCGTCCCCAGATGCGGCACAGGCGCTAACACGTAGTAGCTGCCGCAGCCCGGCGGGGCCAGGGAGGGGTCGGTGACGCAGGGGGCATGCAGATAGAGGGAAAAATCCTCCGCCAGGGCGTTTTTATTAAATATCTCGTCGATAAGCGCTTTATAGCGCGGCCCGAAACAGACGGTGTGGTGGGCCAGATCGTGCTGCTTGTTAAGGCCAAAATAGAGCACAAACAGGGAGTTACTCATCCGTTTGCGCTTAAGCGAGGCCGCGCGCGCCGCCCCTGTGGGATGATGTCCCAGCAGCTTTTCATAGGTATGCACCACGTCGGCATTGGAGGCCACCGCCGCGACCGGGATCGTCCGGCCATCTTTTAGCGTGACGGCGCTGATACGATCGCCGTCTGCCTGCAGCCGGGTCACCTCCGCATTCAACTGTAGCTCGCCGCCCAGATCCTGGTAGAGCTTCACCAGCCCCTGCACCAGCGCCCCGGTGCCGCCCCGGGCAAACCAGACGCCCCACTCCCGTTCAAGGGCGTGGATCAGGGTGTAAATGGACGAGGTGGCGAAGGGATTGCCCCCCACCAGCAGGGAATGAAACGAGAACGCCTGGCGCAACTGTTCGTTCTCGATAAAGCGGGAGACCATGCTGTAGACGCTGCGCCAGGCCTGAAGGCGGGTAAGCTGCGGCCCGGCGCGAAGCATGTCGCGAAAAGAGAGGAACGGCACCGTGCCAAGCTTGAGATAGCCCTCGTTAAACACCTCCCGCGAATAAGCGTGAAACTTGCGGTAGCCCTCTACATCGCGCGGGTTAAATCGTCTTATCTGCTCTTCCAGCCGGGTCTGCACGTTGTCGTAATCAAAGACTTCTCCCGTCTCCCAGCAGAGGCGATAGAACGGGGTCACCGGCAGCAGCTCGACATAATCGACCATGCGTTTACCGGCCAGGGTAAAGAGCTCTTCGATGGCGCTGGGATCGGTTATCACCGTCGGCCCGGCGTCAAAGGTGAATCCCTCGTCGTGATAAACGTAAGCGCGTCCGCCGGGCTTATCCCGCTGCTCCAGCAGAAGCGTGTTGATGCCCTGCGCCTGTAGCCGAATGGCCAGCGCTAATCCGCCAAAACCGGCGCCAATAATCACTGTTTTATTCATGGTGAAACGCTCGCATCCGGGGAGTGAGTTTCAGTATGGCGAGCATCGCTTCGCCGACGGGTACCGGGGGCTTGCCTGCCAGGATCCGCGCTTTATCGGCCAGAGTAATGTTTCCGGCGTAAAAGCGGGCAATCAGCCCTTCGTTAAGAGAGTAAAACCGCTGCATCACCTGCCAGCGCTTATCGGCATCCCCCGCCAGGAAGAGCATGCGGTTGAGGGAGCGGAAAAAGCGCTGCTCGCGCCACTGGCGCAGGGAGTAGCGATGGATAACGGAAAAAAGCGCGGCTGCGCTGCTATCCGCGCTTGCGGCAATAGCCTCGGCCAGCGCCACCGCGTGAGGCAGAGAATAGCCGGTGGTGGCATGAAACAGCCCGGCGCGCAGGCCGCTGCAGGGCTGTTTGTCTCGCCCCTGCCAGAAGGCCGGGAAATCGCCCGCCAGCATAATGGGGAGGTCGCCCTGCTCTTCGCGCTCAAGATGCGCCAGCGCCCAGCACTGCTCGCGGGCATAATCGGCGATGTTTTGCCGCGCAACGCCAGCATCCAGTCGGGCGGCGTCAACGTAGTGAGTATCTTCGATCAAGAGTTCGGTGGCGGAAAGCGGCAGCGTGTAGACAAAGCGATACCCGCCCTGCTGATTGACCGTGGCATCCATCAGGATGGGCCGGGTCAGGCCATGGGGCTCGCTCAGACGCCACTGCTGGCCGAGGAAAGACTGGCTGCCGGTAGTAAGATGCCTGTCCGCCATGTAGCCCCGACCATCAATGACCGCCCGGGCCTGGAGCGTGGTGCCGTCAGCAAGCGTCACCGACGTCGGGGTGAGCGCGGTGACTGCGACGCGGGTATGCAGATTGTCGCCGCAGGTCGCGGTCAACACCTCGGCAAAACGTTCGGAGGTGATGCTGAGATAGTCCCCGGCAAGGGTGCGGTTCAGGTCCGGAAAGCGGACGTCATACCCCTGCCAGCGGTGAGCCACCAGCGGGGCAACCCAGCGATGCTGTTCCGGAGTAATGTCGCCCTCGTGAAAAGACCAGGTGTGATTCCCGCCAGGCTTACTGTCAGCCTCAAGAAGCAGTACGCGCAGCGCCGGCTGTAGCTGTCGCAGGCGTAAGGCGATCAGCCCGTTGGCCAGTCCGCCGCCCGCTAAGATGATATCCCATGCTGGCGCCATTACGTTTGCGCCACCAGCGTGGCCTGACGCAGCTGGGCCAGGTTTGCACTGCCGGTGCAGAAGCAGGCGACGCGCAGCTGGTCGATAATCACCTGAAAATGGTCGATAACCGCCTCGCTGGAGGTTAACGCGCTTTGCAGCACGCCGGCCGCCTGCCCCACCAGGCTTGCGCCTAAGCGGATCGCTTTTGCCACCTCAATGCCGTTGGCGATCCCGCCCGAGGCCACCAGCGGCATATCGGGCAGCGCCTGATGCAGATCCTGGAGCGCCGTTGCGGTCGGGATCCCCCAGTCGGCAAAGGCCATCGCCACCGCCCGGTCGTGGGCATTAACGGCGCGTTCGCCCTCAACCGCCGCCCAGCTGGTGCCCCCGGCACCGGCGACATCCAGCATCGCCACACCTGCCGCGACCAGCTTGCGGGCCACCGGTACCGAAATCCCGCTGCCCACCTCTTTGACCACCACCGGCACATGCAGCGCCTCGACGGTGCGATGGATGGCATCGATGACGCCGCACCAGTTGCGATCCCCACCGTGCTGCAGCGCCTCCTGCAGCGGGTTAAGGTGGATGATGAGCGCATCCGCCGCGAGGGTCTCGACGGCCCGTTTGGCATAATCCAGCCCCTGTGGTCCCGCGATTTGCGCCGCGCCGAGGTTCGCCATCAGCACAATGTCCGGGGCAACGGCTCGGAGTTCGCGCGTCAGGCCATACCTGGCGTCACTCTCCAGCGCCACGCGCTGGGAGCCCACCCCCATCGCCAGCCCCAGCGTCTGGGCGGCGGTGGCAAGGTGTTGGTTAATCTGGCTCGCCCGGCGGGTGCCGCCGGTCATGGAGCTTATCAGCAGCGGCGCGTTCAGGGTTCGGCCAAACAGCGGGGTCGAGAGGTCAATCTCATCAAGATGCAGTTCGGGCAGTGCGCAATGCCCGAAGCGCCATTTTTCAAAGCCGCTGGTACACTTTTTTACGCCGGGCGTGCTGTTAAGGACGATATCGAGATGATCGCTTTTACGTTGCGACAGGCTGCTCATTGACACTCCGACAGGGATAATGACAGGCTCTGGCTGATAAGCGTCAGCTGTTTTTCAAACCAGATGTGAACATAGTAGCGGGCGGTATTTCCCGGCTGACAGGCGGTAGCAATATGCTGATCGGCGCTGCGCACGTGCTCGCGCAGCCGCAGGAAGACACTCTCTGCCCCGAGCACGGCAACCAGCGTCGATTTGTCTTTATCCTGATGCGGATCTTTGCCGTTGGCACTGGAGCCATCGGTCAGGTCATCAATCAGCTGGAAGGCCTGGCCGAGATCGCGGGCAAAAAAGCGCAACCGTTCGCTGACCGGAGGTGGCGCGTCGGCCGCAATCGCCGCCAGTTGCAGGGTGGCGTTAAACAGGCTGCTGGTTTTCAGCTCATTGGTCAGGAGGATCTCATCGGTGTTTCGGTTCTGGCGAGCCTCATTGAGATCGCGAAATTGTCCCTGCACCAGCCCCATATGCCCCACGGACGCAGAGAGCTCAGCAATCGCCCGCGCTTTTGCCTCGTGGGTCAGCGAAGGCGTGCGGGAGATGACGCAAAAAGCGTGACTGAGCAGCGCCACCGCTGCCAGAATCGCCACGTGTTCGCCATACTGGTAGTGAACCGTAGGCCGCCCGCGGCGGAGCGTAGCGTTGTCCATGCAGGGCATGTCATCCAGGATCAGGGAGGCGACATGGACCATCTCAATGGCGCAGGCCAGATCGAGAATGCCCGTCGGCTCTGTTTTGTAGCCCATATCCCGCGCCGCCAGCAGCAGCAACAGAGGGCGCATGCGCTTGCCCGCGACAAGCGTGGCATCGCGCATGGCCGCATAGACCTGCCCTTCCTGCTCTCCCGCAGGCAAAAGTTGTTCGAGACGTTGCTCAAACGCAGACAGCAGCATTTTCACATCATCTTCATGACTGTGGGTCATAGTGGCTTCCCCGGTGTTATGGTGGCGACGTCCGCAGAAGAGGTAGAAACGCTTGCCGCAGGCTGGTTTACAAAGCGTAGCGTATCCTTCTGCGTTTTGTTGTCTGACGAAAAAAGAGAAAGCAGTAGTGGATTTTAATATTATTAAAATCAATAAATTATAGTAATACCAAAGAAGCAAATTGCACAAAAATTTACACTTGTAGAGATTTTAGGCGTCCTGGTTCGCTTCTTCTTTGCTAAAGGCTAACCGTAGCGCGTACTCGCGCACATCCTGCGGCCAGTTTGCGATAGTGGCCGTAAACGTGGCTTCATCGTCAGCAAACAGCGCGCGCATGCTGGCCTCGTAGCCAGGAAGATCCCCGGCAATTTCGTACATAAAGTGATAGGCGCGGTCGTGGCGCTGGCGCTTGTTATCCACCGGTTTAGCGCTTTTCCTCGCCTGATCGATAAGCCTGCGCAGGGTGGCGGAAGCGCCGCCGGGCTGGGTAGCCAGCCACTCCCAGTGTCGGGGCAGCAGGGTGACCTCTTTTGCCGACACGCCCAGTTTTGGTCGTCCACGGGTTTTCACCGCGGTGCTTTCCGCCAGCTCCGGGTAGACCGCCAGGGTGCTGGCAATATCTGCATGAAGATGAATATCGAGGCGCTTGCCGCTGCGATCGTTAAAGATGAAAACGGTTTCACGACCGATGTTAGCGGATTGTAACTGCTGCATCAGTTCGCTCAGGGTTCCGTGCGCAATCTCCTGCTGCCGCCAGAAGGCGGTAAGGGTGATAGCGGGCATGTGCTTGCCTTTTTATCCGGGTAAAAATATAAGCGTAGGCTGACAATAAGAATGGTGCCAATTTTACCCGGGTAAAATTTATTATGCCCGTTTAGCCTGATATGATGCCATCGATTTGTGGATAAATTTTCAACACTATTTCTGGCACAATGTTACGTAAAAGTAAAATCACTATCTGCGTTTGCGGCAAAGGCTGTTGCTGACCTGACGCTTATCCCCCCTCCCCCGCAATCCGCCCTACCATCGCCCTTAACTCTTCTCGTGAAAGCGGCTGCCGGTCGGTAACAAAATGCAGCGTCATCCCTTCGATAAACGCATCCAGCGCGCGGGCGGTGACCGGATCAAACCACTGCTCCAGCGTCGTCTGGCTGGTTTTCATCCAGTCCTGCATCACGGTTTTTAACGACGGGCTGCGGTTCATAAAGGCATAAAGCTGGTACATCAGCTCCATATTGTGCGGCGTGGTGACCTGGGAGCTGTGAATCAGAGTGGTAATCGACTCGCAGGCCATCTCCGGCCCCGTCACCCCGGCAAAAAACTCGCGGTATTGCACCGACATCTGCTGCGTAAACCAGGTGAAGGCTTCCTCAAGCAGCGCGTCCATTCCGGCGAAATAGTAGGTCATCGACCCCAGCGGCACCCCGGCGCAGCTGGCGATTTTGCGGTGGGTGACGGCGTTCAGGCCGTGTTCGGCGATGGTGTCCAGGGTGGCCTGCAATATCCGTTCCCGCCGTTGCGGATCGTTGGGTCGTCTGTTCATTTTTACCTCAGCGAATTTATGTACAAATGTACACAAACTTGCTAGTGTTGTCTCCTGTGTTGTCCCTCTGGTACAGAAATCATGACCGACATCTCATCGCGCAAAAAGCTGCAACGCCGCCTGTGGGCGCTGTTTATGTTCTTCTTTATCCCCGGCCTGTTGATGGCCTCCTGGGCCACACGTACCCCCGCCATTCGCGACATTTTGTCGGTCTCGACGGCGGAAATGGGCATCGTGCTATTTGGCCTGTCGATAGGCTCGATGAGCGGCATTCTCTGCTCCGCCTGGCTGGTTAAGCGCTTCGGCACGCGGACCGTGATCCGCACCACCATGTGCTGCGCGATTCTCGGTATGATGATGCTCAGCGCTGCGCTATGGTTTGCCTCCCCGCTGGCGTTTGCCCTCGGGCTGACCGTCTTTGGCGGCAGTTTTGGCGCGGCAGAGGTGGCGATCAACGTCGAAGGCGCCACTATCGAGCAGGAGATGAACAAAACCGTGCTGCCGATGATGCACGGCTTTTACAGCCTCGGTACCCTGGCAGGCGCCGGTATCGGCATGGCACTTACCGCCTCCGGTATCGCTGCCACGACCCATACTTTGCTGGCGGCGCTGGTCTGTATCGCCCCGGTTCTGCTGGGGATCACCGCCATCCCGGATGGCAACGGCAAGAACCAGGCCGGTGAGAGCAAAAAGGGTGAGAAAGGCGTGCCGTTTTATCGCGATATGCAGCTGATGTTGATTGGCGTGGTGGTCCTGGCGATGGCCTTTGCCGAAGGTTCTGCAAACGACTGGCTGCCGCTGCTGATGGTGGACGGCCACGGATTCAGCCCCACCTCCGGCTCGCTGATTTACGCCGGGTTTACGCTCGGTATGACCGTCGGTCGCTTTACCGGCGGCTGGTTTATCGACCGCTACAGCCGCGTGACGGTGGTCCGCGCCAGCGCCCTGCTGGGCGGGCTGGGTATTGCATTGATTATTTTTGTTGATGTCGACTGGGTGGCCGGCGTGTCGGTGATCCTGTGGGGACTTGGCGCTTCGCTCGGCTTCCCGCTCACCATCTCGGCAGCCAGCGATACCGGCCCGGATGCGCCAGGGCGCGTCAGCGTGGTTGCCACCACCGGCTATCTCGCCTTCCTGGTGGGCCCGCCGCTGTTGGGCTTCCTCGGGGAGCATTATGGCTTACGCAGCGCCATGATGGTGGTACTGGGCTTAGTGATCATTGCCGCCCTGGTCGCCCGGGCAGTCGCTAAACCGGCGTCGCAGAGTGAATCTGTCATGGAGAATGGATAATGAGCGTTAAGATGATTGCGGTTGATATGGATGGCACCTTCCTGAACGATGCGAAGGAGTACAATCGCGCGCGCTTTCTGCGCCAGTATGCGCAAATGAAGGAGCGTGGCATACGGTTTGTGGTCGCCAGCGGTAACCAGTACTACCAGCTGATCTCCTTTTTCCCGGAGATAGCCGATGAGATCGCCTTCGTCGCTGAAAACGGCGGCTGGGTGGTAAATGCCGGAGAAGATGTTTATAACGGCGAGCTGACCCAGGCGCAGTTCGCCACCGTCGCAGAGTTTCTCTGTTCCATCCCGGAAGTGGAAGTGATCGCCTGCGGGAAAGGCAGCGCCTATACCCTCAAGCACTATGGCGAAGCGTTCCACGACGTTGCCGCGAAATATTATCACCGCCTGGAAAAGGTGGATAACTTCGACAACTTTAACGATATCTTCTTTAAATTCGGGCTGAATCTGCCGGATGAGGCGATCCCGCGCATCCAGGAGATGATCCACGACAAACTGAGCGATATTATGGTGCCGGTGACCACCGGCTACGGCAATATCGACCTTATCCTGCCGGGGATCCACAAGGCTAACGGCCTGCGTCTGCTTCAGGAGCTGTGGGGCATTGATGACAGCGAAGTGGTCGCCTTCGGCGACAGCGGTAATGACATGGAGATGCTGAGCCAGGCCGGGTTTAGTTTTGCCATGGCCAACGCCCGGGATCACATCAAAGCGATCGCCCGCTATGAGGCGCCGCACAATAATGAAGAAGGGGTGCTGGAGATTATCGACCGCGTCCTGAACCGCGAGGCGCCGTTCAGCTAAGGCCATGCCCGGCGGCGCGTTGCTTGCACGGGCCTACGATTTTGTAGGCCGGGTAAGCGCAGCGCCACCCGGCAAAAATGCGAGCACAGTGCCTATGCCCGGCGGCGCTTCGCTTGCGCAGGTCTACGGGTTCGCAGGTCTTGTAGGCCGGGTAAGGCTAAGCCGCCACCCGGCAAAATGCGGGCACCATGCCCGCTTAATCCGGTTGTAACGAACTGCCCACCCGCTTGTCTTTCAGGAAGACAAACATCAGCGCCAGCCACAGCAGGCCGTTTACCAGATTAAACAGGCTGAACAGCCCGTTGCCGCCGCTGCTGAAGGCGTGTTTGCTCACCTCAATGCCCACGGTAAAGATCAGCATCTGTAACATGCCCATCGCCGCCGACACCGTCCCTTTGCTCACCTCGCTGGCAAACAGCGTCAGACGCACCAGCCCGGCGTTTGCCAGCCCAATACCAAACGCGTAGATGCTGAGACCCGCGGTCATCCACAGGTAAGCGTGCGATGAGACGACCGTCGCCACCGCGGCCACCACCAGCCCAATCACGATCGGCCAGCCGCCCATAATAATCAGCGAGCGCACGGTACGGCGCGAGGTCAAACGGGCCAGCACGATATTACCCACAATCAGCGCACCAAAAATCGGCACCTGCAGCAGGCCATATTCGTAGCTGCTGAGGTTTTCGCCGCTGATGATGATCACCGGCGACTGGGCGATCCACGCCAGCAGCGGCAGACAGACAAAGCCAATCGCCAGCGCCCCGGCCACAAAGCGACCGTTTTTCAGCACCTCTTTATAGTCGCGCCCCAGCTCCTGCAGTGAGAGCTTTTCGCCGATGCGGGTAGCCGTTTCGGGCATCGCCCGGTGCAGACCATAAAACGAGATGGCGGCCAACACTGCAAACAGCACAAACATCCCCTCCCATGGCGCGACGTGCACCCACGCCGCCCCTACCAGGGGGCCCAGCAGCGGCGCAATCAGCGCCACGTTAGCCATCAGGGCGGTGATTTTGATGCACACCGCCTCCTCAAACGACTCCTGGATGGCGGCGTACCCGACCGCGCCGATAAAGCACAGGCTGACCCCCTGTAAAAAACGCAGCACCATAAACTGCTCGATGGTTTGCGCCAGCAGGGTCGCCAGACAGGTGACGATAAACCACGCCACCCCGGTGAGCATCACCGGACGACGGCCAATACGGTCCGACAGCGGGCCGAGCAGCCACTGTAAAAACATCCCTCCCGCCAGGTAAGCGGTCATGGAGGTGGGCACCCACTCGATCCCGGCGTTGTACTGCGCCACCACGGCGAGCATGCCGGGCTGGATCATATCGTTACCGATATAGGTGGAGAATTCGTAAAGCACCAGGCACAGGGGGAACAACAACGCCTGACGCCCCAGGCGAGTGCCAGAAGAAGAATGGTTTAACATGGAGTCTCAATATCCGATAAAAAATCGCGCAGAGTGTAATGAAATGGCCGCGCCAGCGATAGCAGATTCACGCAGCAGTTCAGAAATAACGTACAAATCGCCGTCGTTTAAGGTTTCCTTAAGTTGGCATCCGTATGCTTAGGCTTTTCCAGTCATTGACCTTAATTATGACACAGATTTCCTCCGCTTCAGAATTGTCTAAGTTAAAGAGTTCTAAGACAAAACCCCTTTACCCTTTGCCGGTACGTTTTTATGTTAACCAGTTCATTGTGCTGCTGGTGCTGGCCGCGGTTTTTACCTGGCTTTCGCGGAATGAAACCCTCGACAGGGTGCTGACCGGCTACTGGTTTGATGCGGCGAGCCAACACTTTCCGCTGCAGCAGAACGCGCTGCTCGATCTGCTCAATCATCGACTGGCGAAATACCTGACCATCACTCTGGCCGCCGGGATGCTGCTGTACGGTATCTGGCGACGCAACGCTCAGTGGGTGACCGGGGCGTTGCTGATGGGGCTTGGCACGGCGGTGGTGGGCATACTGAAAGCCACCAGCCATCACAGCTGCCCCTGGGACCTGGTGGAGTACGGCGGCAAAGCGCTGTCCTATCCCCTGTTTGACGCCGCCCCTGCCGGCAGCGGCCCCGGGCGCTGTTTTCCGGGCGGGCACGCCTCAAGCGGCTTTATGGTGATGGGGCTGTTCTTCGCCTTCTGGCGTGAACGTCCGCGCCTGGCCTGGGGAATGGTCGCCGCGGGTATCGTGCTCGGGCTGGGGATGGGCTATGGCCAGGTGATGCGCGGTGCACATTTCTTCTCCCATAACCTGTGGGCAGGCTGGTGGGTGTGGTTTTCTCAGGTGGTGGCCTATGGCCTGGTGTCCGCCTGGTTTGCAAAAGAGTAACGAGGATATGTTAGAAGATCTGAACTACGGACTGTTTCATCTGATTAATGCCACACCTGCTTCAGCGGAGTGGAGCATTAATCTCGCCACCTTTGTGGCGAAAGACCTGATCAGCATCGTGCCGGCGCTGATTGCGATCCTCTGGCTATGGGGACCGCGCAAACAGGTGGGTGCCCAGCGCCAGCTGGTGATTAAAATTGCCATGGCGCTGGTGATCAGCCTGGCAGCGTCGTGGCTGCTGGGGCATCTCTTCCCTCATGACCGCCCGTTTGTCGATCGTGTCGGCTATAACTTCCTGCCTCACGCCGCAGACGACTCCTTCCCGAGCGATCACGGCACCGTCATTTTCACCTTTGCGCTGGCGTTTCTGTTCTGGCACCGCGTCTGGTCGGGCATCGTCTTAATGATGGTAGCCTGCGCTGTCGCCTGGTCCCGCGTCTATCTTGGCGTGCACTGGCCGATGGATATGCTGGGCGGGCTGATGGTCGGCTTGCTGGGCTGCCTGAGCGCGCAGATCCTCTGGAATCTGTGCGGTGACGTTATCTATCAACGTCTTTCGCAGCTTCACCGCTTCTGCTTTGCCCTGCCTATCCGTAAAGGCTGGATACGTGACTAAGTCGGGTTTAGCGAGTTAAACTTGAGCCCCCGGCGTAACGGGGGTTCATTTTTGGCTCCGAGGACCTATGGAAACACGACGTGACGAACGGCTGGCTCAACTGATTAATGCGCTTAAGCGCAGCGATAAATTGCATCTGAAAGAAGCCGCCGCGCTGCTGGGTGTCTCTGAGATGACCATTCGACGGGATCTCAACAGTGAAAGCGGCCCCGTAGTGCTGCTTGGCGGCTATATCGTCCTCGAACCCCGCAGCGCCAGCCACTATCTGCTGAGCGATCAAAAGACCCGTCTGGTGGAAGAGAAGCGCAAAGCCGCGCGTCTGGCCGCCTCGCTGGTGCAGCCGCATCAAACGCTCTTTTTCGATTGCGGTACCACTACCCCCTGGATCATCGAAGCCATTGATAACGACCTGCCCTTTACCGGCGTCTGCTACTCCCTGAATACGTTCCTCGCCCTGCAGGAAAAACCGGGTTGCCGGGTGATCCTCTGCGGCGGCGAGTTCCACGCCAGCAATGCCATTTTCAAACCGCTCAATCTGCAGGACACGCTTAATAATCTCTGCCCGGATATCGCCTTTTACTCCGCGGCGGGTGTGCATGTCCGTCAGGGCGCAACCTGCTTTAATCTGGATGAACTGCCGGTAAAACAGTGGGCGATGAGCATGGCTCAGTACCATGTGCTGGTGGTGGATCACAGCAAGATAGGCAAAGTGCGCCCGGCCCGAATGGGCGAGCTGACCTGTTTTGATGCCATCGTGAGCGACTGCCGTCCGGATGAGGATATGGTGACATACGCGAAGGGGCAGCAGATTAAATTGATGTACTGAAAGCGGTTTATTGCCCGGCGGGACGGCGCTTGCGCGGGTCGTTTGTTGGCCGGGCTGTTCGTAGGCCGGGTAAGACGAAGCCGCCACCCGGCGAGTTCGGTTCATCCATTTTCGCCCTCTTCCAGAGACCTCACCACCAGATCCCGCAGCCACTTGTGTGCAGGCTCACGATGCAAATGTTCGTGCCAGAGCATATTCATCTCAAAGCCTGGGATATCAACGGGGGGTGCGAAGTAATGGAGCTGCGGGTTATCCCTCACCAGCCGCAACGGTAGCATACCGACCAGATCGGTCGTAGCAATGGTAAAGACGGCAAACATAAAATGCGGCACCGACAGCACGACTTTTCTGCTTAACCCCATCTCCGACAGCACCCTGTCCGTATTTCCCCAAAAACCGCCGCCGTCCGGTGAAATCATCACAAAATCCAGTTCCAGAAATTGCCTGAGCGTTGGCGTTGATTTCAGCCAGGGATGACCTGCCCGGCAGACCAGGACGTAGCGTTCGCTAAATAACATGCGACAGCGCAGTCCCTGGGGTGACTCTTCGCGGATATGGAAAAAAAGATCGACCTTATCCTGTCCTGCTACCTGGGCAATTTGTGAATTAGCGTTTTCCAGCACGGCCAGGCGGGTGCCGGGGGCTTCACGACGTAAATTTTTCAGCACCGGCAGCAGCACCGTATTTTCGCAGTAATCTGCCGCAATCACCTGCCAGGTATGCAGGGATTCGCCGGGAATAAACGGGCCAGGGGAAGAGATGGCTTTATCCAGTAATGCCAGCGCCTGGCCGAGCGGCGCGCGCAGAAGCTCCGCGCGCGCGGTAGGACGCATGCCGCGTGGACCAGGTAAAAAGAGCGGATCGTCGAGACTTTTACGCAGCTTCGCCAGTTGCACGCTGACAGTGGGCTGAGAAAGATTGAGCTTTCGGGCTGCGCGCGTGACGTTGGGATCTGTGAGCAACGCATCCAGCGTCAACAGCAGATTCAAATCCAGCTTCTTAAGATTATCCATTGTAATACCTGGTATTGTGATAATTAATTTCTACTATACCTGACAAATTCATAATATTCATTCCGAATGAGCTCCATTGAGGAGAACAGGCGACACAATTATTTTCACCTATTTCAGCAGGCATGCTGAGTGCGGCAATCTATTAATTGAAGCACAGCTGAACGCTGTATTTATTTCACCGCATGCGTATGCCACTTATCACTTAAATATTATTCGTTATACGAATAATCCTATCAATCAGGAGAAGAAAATGCCTACAGGACTTTTTGCCCTGGCGCTTGGCGCGTTTGGGATCGGTCTGACAGAGTTTGGTATTGTAGGCTTGCTGCCGCAAATTGCCGCTGAATTTAATGTCACTGAACAGGTGGCGGGATATTTAGTTTCTGGTTATGCGATCAGTGTAGCTATAGGTGCCATTCTGTTAACCGCTGTCATGATTCGTATGGAGCGCCGCTTAACCCTGTTACTTTTAAGCGGCTTATTTATTGTCGGCAACCTTATTTCTGCCCTTTCAACCAGTTATGAAACGCTGCTGTTGGGTCGAATCGTGGCGGCACTTTGCCACGGCGCATTCTTCAGCGTCGGAGCGGTGGTGGCCTCTGATATGGTTGCAGGGGATAAAAAAGGGGCGGCTATCTCGCTCATGTTTGCCGGTTTGACCGTCTCCAACATTGTTGGTGTGCCGCTGGGCACCTTCGTCGGGCTCGAGCTGGGCTGGCGTACAACCTTCTGGGCACTGGCAATCATTGGCTTTATAACGATAGTGGGGATCAGGACGTTAATTCCGGTTATGCCCGCTCACCGTGATACTAACCTTGGCCGTGAATTCGCCGTCTTCAACCGACCTCAGGTGTGGGTATCCGCCCTCCTGAGCGTACTCTCCTTCGGTGGCGTGATCGGTGGGTTTACTTATATCGCCTTTACCCTGACGCAGGTCTCTGGTTTCACCGCACAGATGGTACCCTGGCTGTTGGTGCTGTTTGGCGTAGGGACTTTTGTGGGGAATATCTACGGGGGCAAAGCGGCGGATAAATCACTGAACAAATCGCTCGGTACCATCCTGTTACTCCTCACCGTGGTGATGGCGGCATTCGCCCTCTCCGCCCAGAATCAGATTATGACCGTGATCCTGTTACTGATGATGGGAACTGTTGGCTTAGCCACCGCGCCAGGACTACAACTGCGCATGATGAAGTATGCCAGCGATGCGCCAACTGTCGCCTCTGGCACTAACATTGCCGCGTTTAATATTGGTAACGCCCTCGGCGCCTGGCTTGGCGGCATGGCCCTGGACAAAGGTTATGGCTTTGTCTCACCACTCTGGGTAGGCGCATTGCTGAGCTTAATTGCCTTAATGGTGGTCATTCTTGGCAGCTTCAACGGCGGGTTAAAAACGAGCCAAATAAAAGGCTAATTATATTAATAGCGCATCTGGTGCTGTGCTATCTGGATAATTCATTTCCGTAATATATTAATCGGGTGAGAATTAAATAAGGGTTCTCACCCGCTTTACAGCGATTCAAATAAATAACACACGACAAAATATTCTAACAATATTTTTATTAACTACTTCATCTGCATTCTGTTTATCTGTTTAGATGGCGCAAATGCACCTGCCTTATAAAAATATCAATATTAATGTGTTAAATAAATGGGGTGTTTATAATGAATGAAAAATATGTGGCAAACAGGAATAATATAGTAGGTTTCTTTCCGGGATTAGGTAGCCGGGCTGTTTATCAGAATATTGGTGGTGAGCTGTTGCACAGTGGAAATAAACGCATTGAGCAGATATACCGTGACGCGGCGATAGCGATGGGATACGGGGACCAGCCCGAGAAGATGTTGATTACCCCAGCGACCCTTCCTGAAGGAAAGATGGAACGGCAGGGGTTTATCGGTGCCAGTTTCCTGACCCATAATCTCGCGCTGGCTGCGCTGTGTCATGCGCAAGCAGAACAACAAAATCTGTCTCTGCATGTCGTTGCCTACGGCGGAGAGAGTTTTGGCATGATTAACGCCGCCGTTGCCAGCGGTGCCCTAAGCATCGGTGACGGTGTAAAAATCGCCAACTTTTTTACCCCTTATATTTTGCTGGCTTCCGAAAGCCATGACGATCCCTTCAGTCAGGCGGTTTTTGATTATTATCCCCCCGAGCTAAAAGCACAGCCCTTAGTCACCGAATTCTATTACGTTATTGCGTTACGTGGCCGGGAAAAAACGCTCGCCGACGCCTCTGCTGCATTAAAGGATGAATTTCTTAGCAGCGAAATCGAAGTGCATAAAATTTATAGCCGCCGACAAATCAATCTGTATGTGAAAGCGAGCATAAAATCATGCTTCGATATCTTTATGAAGAATTTTGCAGATATCGAGGTCATTAAGCTTAAGGAGCCCACCGCCTTTATCACCCACTCGGCGCAACTGGCCCCCTTAACGTGGGGACTCGAACAATTCCTGCTCGACCAGCAGATCGTATTTCAGGATCCTCATACGCCGGTGATTGCCAACCACTGCGACAAAATCCTGACCGATAAAGAGGAAATACGCCTGTCCATCCTTGCCCTTGTGGATCAGGTCATGGTTTCTGCCACTAGCGCCAGCATGGCGGACGGTCTGGGTGCTGACGCGATTATAGAGCTCGGTCTCGGAAATAAATCGGTGCAGATGCTGCGCGATAACCCTATTCATACCCCGACGTTTTCGTTTACCGGCGACAGACAGGAAGCGTCGCTTATTATGGGGGCGCTGGGGGCGTTAACGACTATCCGGGACAGTAGTGACCCCATCCAGGTTTGCATCGGTATTGATCGGTGGCTGGATGTTGCTCGTGCCCATACGGAGTTCGCAGCACAGTTTTTACCGAAAATTACGCAGGCCATTCAGCAAGTTGAGAAGATTAAACTGGAGGTGAAAGGCAACATCCCGGTGAGCGTAGCGAGTATTTATAAAAATAGCTGGCGTTATCGTCATTTTTTGCAGTCTGGCGAGAGGGTGTTAATGGCCCGTCTGAAACGCAATATTCAGGGAGATTCAACCGATAAACACCAGACTTACGCTGATTTAAAAATTCTCACCCCGGACGGCATGATTCGCTATCAAAAAACCCCTTTTATTATCCATGCGGAAAAGACGCTCTTTTACTTATCCAGCCTCGACGAACTCAGTAATACCGACGTGTTTAATGCGCTACAGGAACTGGCAACCGCGCCAGACTATGCCGCTATTTGCCTGCGCATTGAAGCGCAACAGAGTGAGGGAGCATCGCTGCGCAGACTTTTGCAATTACGTACCGTCGAAGCTCAGCCTGAAACGCAGGTAATACGACGCATAATTCTGCAAACCCTCACCTTTGAACTCCTGAACCTTCACCGCCCTGGATTATTCCATAAGGGAAAAAGCTGCCTGGTGAGCCGTGATTTTATCGGTTGGCTCGCGTGCCTTGTCACCGCCGGAGCCGCTTCGTTAGACAACGCTGTTCAGCTGTGTCGCGATTACTACTCCAGAGTGGGCCGCAAGTTGTCGCCCTGGGCAGTGGTGAAACATTTTGCTGCCGGGCTTACCGACGCCCGTGTGCCGGTCATCTCCATTACCGGCCTGCCACTGACAGCACAGCGGGATCTGGAAATTAATACCTATAAAATGTTGCTGGGAGAGTTCCCGGATCAGCAGATGCAAGCGGCCCTTGATTGCCATCTTTCAGTCATTACGCTGGATAGCCTGCTCGCTCCTGACGCGCTGGAAACCGCGCCGTATCAGGCTGAAATTATGCTGATCGCCTCGGTGCGCGATGTCTGGTCGCGCAACCCAGAGTTGATCCTGGAACAGCGGGAGCGGGAAGCGCAGGCAGATCTCACCGACGAATATCACCAGGTGGCTGACTATGCCGAACGGCGAAATCTGCTTTGCGGCACGATTAACGCTTATATCGAGGCGGATGAAGTGCCGGTGCTGTTCTGTAACAGCGGTAGCGAATCGATGACGATGTTCATTCAACGCTCACCTGATGAACCGATCGTGGTAAGGAAAATATTAAGCGAGGCCTTAACCGCCGCTAAATGGTCCCCGGGAGGTCAAGGCGTAATGCTTCCCCCCTTTGCCAAAGCTGCCCGGCAGGTGGATTATCTCCGGGCCCTGCCGGACAGCGTGAAACCCTTCTTCCCGCAGATTTACCGCATTACCGAACGTGAAATCCTTACTCCTGTCGGCCAGGAGCGGGTCGGCAAAGATACCTGTAAGGAAGTCATTTACGAGATGAGTCTGATCGAGGGGGAAGAGGTCAGCCAGTTTATCCAACGAAACTGCCTTGCACCTCCCATCGTTGCCCGACTGTATGAAATCATTTTTACTTTTCTGCGCGACAACGTTCATCGGGAGAAGCGGAAACTATCGGGCGGCAATACGCTGGAAATCGCCTATTTCAGGAAAATCGAAGATCGCCTGGGGTTATGCCGTCAGACCGCACCCCGGACTTTTGGCCCAGAGCTGCTGGACAGCGAGAAGATTATTATCAACGGTGGCGAGTTCCTGAATATTAAAGCCCTGCTGAGCGCCTTCCGTTCCCATCCTGAGTACCAGCGTATGCTTGAACCACGCTATCACTCGCTGGTGATGGGCGATACGAATACGGAAAACATCAAGATTAATAATACGGCGCCCTTGCTGGCGGTACAGGAATTAATTAACCAGCAGCGAAGCGAAGAAGAGATTACTCAGGCCCTGACAGCGATTAACGCCAACATTATTCAACTGCGTTTTCTCGATCCACGGGCAATTGGCTTCCAAAGCGAAGGGGCTGGCTGCCAGGATGATTATATGTACGATAATAAGCCATGGCACAACTCCATCGGACATTATGATGAAATCCATAATGAGCTCTTTACGCTGGATATGAACGTCAGCGCTGGTGAAAGCCCGGTTATCCGAATTCAGTTCACGGATAATAATGTCTATCAGCAGTCCTACAAGGTTGCCGATTGTGCACAAAATAACAGTAATCCCCTTAATGACCCGTCGATCGTTGGGATAGAAAAATACTTTGCGCAGGTGATGAGCAACGTCTACGACAGCGCCAATCCGAATTCAATATATGTACAAGACGATCCCTGGTGGCTGGTGCGTTTAGTCTTTGTGATGGGAACACACTTTGCCGCAATGCCGCCTTTCCACTTTTCCTCTGAGCTTGACGGCACCATTAAAGACAGCGTCGTTACCCAGCGCAGGCCGGTCGCGATTTACTGCGAAGGCATCAAGTGGCTCAACTGGGCGCTGGAAATTTTACAAGGGAAGCGCGACCATTTTCTCGGTCTCAGCGTACCTGTTGTTGAACAGACTGTGACAGAGGCACTTTAATATGCAGCACACGACTAACCTGACATCCGACAATAATTTGCACGCGGCATTATGCCAACTGAATGGCGAAAACCGACTTATTACCACGCCCTGGAGCAGAATAGTCAGGGGTCTGGGATTAGGGCAATATCCGATGCCCTACAGCGAAACACTTTCCCTGTGGATCCAGGAGGCATTTGAAGATCTCAAGCATAAAACCCAATATAAAAATAGTTATGTGCGGTTTTCCTCTTTGCTTTGTGATTTTATCTGCCTGCTGATTAAACCCAAGGAGAGACTTAGCGAAAATGATAAGTTCGATTACATCTCTAACATCCTCTATTTAATTAATAGCGAACCTGACCCTTATCGGAAGGTGATGCAATACAGTATAACCATTGATGCACTCGCCAAATTAAATATCAACCTTTTTGATATTCTGGAAAAGAGTGTGGATCTGCCACGGTTATTATTTACCGCAATAAATGAGATTAAATCGAACCGCATAAAAGATGAGAACAGCGGCAAGCATGGCGACTACGAGAAGCTATCTGCCTATACCTCGGTGTTTTTTGCGCTGGCAGTTTGCAATAAAGCGCAAGCCGCCGTAACCTGGCAGCGTAATCACATTAGCGAGGCGCTGCAGACGCTGGCTACTATTCCATCGCCCTTTTTCCGCGGGCGCGGGGGGAGCATGCTGTTTAGCGCGATCAGTCTGATGGGCTATCGCGGGATGTTGCAGAACGATGGCCGGGACTACATCTTCGAGACGCTGGATTACCTTGATAACGCGGCGACAATGGGTATCGACCCGACATTTCCACAGAGTATGACGCCTGCATTTGTCACCGTTTATCCATTACTGACGATGTTAAACGCCATCGCCGCAGCGGGTCATCATCAGGCTATTCACTATAAACAGGATCGTATTAGCCAGGCCAACGCGCTGATGGATAGCCTCACACCGGTTGAACGAACCCATATGGGTCTCTATTACATTATGGCAATCTTTAATCTCGGCCTGCTTGATCGCGAAGAAAAAAGAGTTAACGCGTTAATAGAAGAGTTGGTACATACAGCACACCATATTGACCCGTCAGAAAACTATTTCCTGCATGGTATCGCCAGTTCTTACGTTATCGAAACAGCCACGCTTACCGGCAGGAAGAGTTGGCTTACAGAGCAGATCATTAATAATCTTGCCGGAAGTTTCGCCAGAATGAACAGGAAACTGGAGGATGAGATTAACCGCCCCTATCCTTTAGCCTATGCGTTAACGATGCTGGCTGAAGCCGGACATGCGGATAAGCTGTTTGAGCCGTCGGCATGTTACGAAAACAGATCGGCTATCAGCTGGACGATCGACAATCTTACGCAGATAGAAGATGGCGCCGATGGCCGGCTTTATATGCTCAATCATGCCTTAATTAACCTGATGCTACGCATGCGAGGTAACGGGTTCACCATGCCACGCGTGTACAGTGATTTTATTTTTTAAAGCGGGAGAGCCGCGCCAGACGCTAAAACGGCAACCTGTGGTTGCCGTTTTGCTTTCAACTACTTAAACCAACCCCCAAACCATTCGTGGAATTTCATCATGACGAAATCCCACATCCGGCCAAAGAAGCCCCCCTCTTCCACCGCCTCCATCACAATCAGCGGACGCTGTTCGATGGATTTGCCGTTCAGCTGGAAGTCGATGGTGCCGACCACCTGGCCTTTCTTCAGCGGCGCAGTGAGCTGTTTGTCGGTGAGGGTGTAGCTGGCCTTCAGGTTTTTCAGCTGGCCGCGCGGAATGGTCACGGAACCGCTCTCCCCGGCGCCGAGTTTAACCTCGCTCTTGTCGCCAAACCAGACGCGCTGGCTGACAAACGTCGCATCCGGCTTGATAGGGGTAACAGTTTCGAAGAAGCGGAAGCCCCAGGTCAGCAGTTTTTCCGACTCGTTAAAGCGGATGCGGTCGGTTTTGGTGCCCAGCACCACTGAGATCAGACGCATATCGCCCTGGGTCGCCGACGCCACGAGGTTGTAGCCAGCCCCCGCCGTGGTTCCGGTTTTCATCCCGTCAACGTTAAGGTTGCTGCTCCAGAGCAGGCGGTTACGGTTCGGCTGGCGGATTTTGTTGAAAGTAAACTCTTTCTCTTTGTGGATCGCATACTCTTCCGGCACGTCATGAATCAGTGCCTTACCGAGCAGGGCCATATCGCGGGCGGTACTGAACTGGCCCGGCGCATCCAGACCGTGAACGGTTTTAAAGGTGGTGTTGGTGAGGCCCAGTCGCTGGGCATAACCATTCATCAAACCAATAAAAGAATCCTGACTGCCGGCCACATAATCGGCCAGCGCGATACAGGCATCATTTCCTGACTGAATGATTACCCCTTTGTTCAGGTCAGAAACTGCCACCTGATCGCCAGGCTTCAGGAACATGACCGAGGAGCCGCGCAGCGCCGGGTTACCGGTCGCCCAGGCATCTTTACCAATGGTCACCATATCGGTGAGCTTGATTTTACCCGCTTTCAGCGCCTGCCCTACCACGTAGCTGGTCATGATTTTGGTCAGGCTTGCAGGATCAAGTTTCTCGTCTGCGTTGCCCTCGGCCAGCACTTTACCGCTGGCATAGTCCATCAGTATCCAGGCGCGCGCATCAACAGGCGGTGCCTCTGGCGCCGCCTGTTCCGCTGCGTACAGCGAAGGTGCAAAAAAGACCAGCAGCGCACTACCTGCTACCAGACCACGTAAATAAGAAGTTTTTCGCATCATGTTGCCACCCGAATGTCCATTCCAAAAATCACGTCATACCGCCGTGTCGCAAGAAACGTTGATTAATAACGTACTAATGGCTTTAAAAAAACTAAAACCTGGTAAACTTTTTTAAAGTTTACGCAATTACAATCCGATACGCTTTGACCCCATCGATTTTTTTCGCCTCTGTTGCGTATTTGTTAGGTTTATCCCAACATGGAAGCCCTACACACGGATCTCATCCTGATATCGGCTTTAATTATAAGGGGTTATTATGATTACTTTGTGGGGCCGGAACAATTCAACGAACGTCAAAAAGGTGCTCTGGACGCTGGAAGAGCTCGATTTACCCTTCAACCAGATCATGGCGGGAATGCAGTACGGGGTGAATAAAGAGGCGGAGTATCTGGCGATGAATCCCAATGGCCTGGTACCGCTGCTGCGCGATGACGAAACCGATCTGACGCTGTGGGAGTCCAACGCTATTGTGCGCTACCTTGCGGCGCAATATGGACAGAACAGGCTGTGGATCGATGCCCCTGCGAAGCGTGCCGTGGGTGAGAAGTGGATGGACTGGGCTAACCAGACGCTCTCGCCCGCCCACCGGGTGATCCTGATGGGGCTGGTGAGAACCCCGGAAGCCGAACGTAACTATGCGGCGATTAACGCAGCAAAAGAGAGCTGCGAATCCCTGTTCGCCATGCTGGATGAGGCTCTCGCGACACAACCGTGGCTGTCGGGCGATGCGTTTGGCGTAGGTGATATCGCCGTCGCACCCTTTGTCTGGAACCTCACCAACGTTGATCTTGAGTGGACGCCGCGCCCCAATCTGGCGCGCTGGCTGACCAACCTGAGCGAGCGACCGGCATACCGCAACGTGGTGATGATCCCGGTCAGCTAAGCTATGTCCCGGACGGGCTGACCTTCAACAGCTGCCCGTCCGACTCATCGGTCAGCACGTATAAATAGCCATCCGGCCCGACCCGCACATCGCGCACCCGCTGATTGCGATCCCCCAGAATACGCCCCTCTTCCGTCACGCGATTGCCGTTAACGTTCAGCACAATCACATCTTTGTCTTTCAGCGCGCCGATAAAAAGTTTGTTCTTACACTGCGGGAAAACATCGCTGTTGTAGAAGGCCATGCCGCTGAGGGCCGGGGACTGCTTCCAGACAAACAGCGGCGGCTCGGTGCCTGCCACCTGCTCGCCTTTGGCTTCCGGTATCGGCAATCCGCTGTAGTTGATGCCATGCGTCGCCAGCGGCCAGCCGTAGTTTTTGCCCTTTTCCGGAATGTTGATTTCATCGCCGCCGCGTGGGCCGTGCTCATTAAGCCACAGCGTATCGCTCCACGGGTTCATCGCTAACCCCTGCGGGTTACGAATGCCGTAAGACCAGATCTCGGGTCGTGCGCCCTGGCGGTTTACGAACGGATTATCGTCCGGTACGGCCCCCTGGTCAGTAAGACGCACCACTTTGCCCTGCAACTTGTCCAGATCCTGGGCGGTGGGCCGCTGATTATTCTCCCCCAGGGCGATATAGAGATAGCCTTTCCCGTCGAACACCAGCCGGCCACCAAAGTGATTGCCGGTGGAGAGTTTTGGCTGCTGGCGGAAGATCACCTTGAAGCCCTCCAGCCGGGTATTGTCGTCGCTGAGACGGCCATACCCTACCGCCGTGCCCGCTTTACCGTCATCCCCCGCTTCGGCATAGCTCAGCCAGACCCGGCGCGACGTGGCAAAATCAGGGGCCAGCGCCACGTCAAGCAACCCGCCCTGGCCGTTAGCCCAGACCTTCGGCACGCCGACGATGGGGTCGGAGAGCCCTTTGCCCGCCTGCCAGCGCTTAAGCTGCCCGCCTTTCAGGGTGATCAACATCCCCTGATCTTCCGGCAGGAACGCCAGCGCCCACGGATGATCGAGTTTATTTTGCAGTACCGAAACCTTCACGTCGGCTGACGCGGCAAACAGCGAGGCAGAGATCAGTAACAATGGCAGGGAAATAAGCGAGGATCGACGCATAATGCACTCCTTTACAAGGTATGACTTAAAGGTAGCCACTCAGCGCAGGGGCATTATCACTTTTACAAAAGCTTAAGCAGTTGGGGGAGTTGCCTCCCCCGGGGTCAGCTCCGAATCAGCGGTGTATGCGATTTCAGATACTGGATGCAGAGAGTGAGATCGTTCAGACAGCTTTCCAGCTTCTCTGCGTTGACGGCGATGAACGTCGGGCAATCATGGTTGCCGGTCATCATACAGACGCCTGCGGTGGTGAGCGAACCGGCGGCACGATAGAGCATCGCCTGCTCCTCAGCATTGCAGTGCGCCCTCAGTTCAGGCGCTTTTTCACGCATGTAAGTACAAAGTTCAAAGAAATTGTCACGCAGATGGTCGCTTTCGCTGACTGACATATACCCCTTCGCTTTCCTTAACTGCAGATAGGCCGCGAGATCGATTCGGGCGTTGATCATCTTGTTAAGAAGATCGCGTTTTAGTCTGTCAACGGACATGCTTTTTCCCCCCTTGTCAGCCTTAGTACACTCTTAGATTATGTCTATTTTTTGCGCAGTTTAATGCGTCAGGTCAATAATCCACGGCGGATGACTGACATTTACAATGTTAAATTGTCCCGGATGGGTATCGCCAAAAACAGGCGGACCCGCAGGCGCTTAAATCCTTATTCTTCTTCCAGTGCGCAATATCAGGCTACCTGCGTCTGCCGCTGCACAGATCGCTATAAATTCGCCGCGGAAATCTGTACAATCCCTGCCCTGATAACTCCATAACTGACTACTTTTTAATCTATGAGCAATGTTACGCACCAGCCGAAAATCGGCTTCGTCTCTCTGGGCTGCCCGAAAAACCTGGTGGATTCCGAACGTATCCTGACCGAGCTTCGCACCGAAGGCTATGACGTGGTACCAAGCTACGACAACGCCGATATGGTGATCGTTAACACCTGCGGCTTTATCGACAGCGCCGTACAGGAGTCTCTGGAAGCCATCGGTGAAGCACTCACCGAAAACGGCAAGGTGATTGTCACCGGTTGCCTGGGTGCCAAAGTCGATCAGATCCGCGAAGTCCACCCTAAGGTGCTGGAAATCACCGGTCCGCACAGCTATGAGCAGGTGCTGGAACATGTGCACCACTACGTGCCAAAACCAAAGCACAACCCGTTCCTGAGCCTGGTGCCGGAACAGGGCGTGAAGCTGACCCCGCGTCACTATGCGTACTTAAAAATTTCCGAAGGTTGCAACCATCGCTGCACCTTCTGCATTATCCCGTCGATGCGTGGCGATCTGGTGAGCCGTCCGATTGGTGAAGTGCTGGCCGAAGCCAAACGTCTGGCCGATGCGGGCGTAAAAGAGCTGCTGGTGATCTCCCAGGACACCTCCGCCTACGGCGTGGACGTGAAGCACCGTGCCGGCTTCCACAACGGCGAGCCGGTGAAAACCAGCATGGTCGGCCTGTGCGAACAGCTCGCTAAGCTCGGCATCTGGACGCGTCTGCACTACGTCTACCCTTACCCGCACGTGGACGACGTGATCCCGCTGATGGCGGAAGGCAAAATCCTGCCGTATCTGGATATCCCGCTGCAGCACGCCAGCCCGCGCATCCTGAAGCTGATGAAGCGTCCTGGCTCCGTTGACCGCCAGCTGGCGCGCATCAAGCAGTGGCGTGAAATCTGTCCGGATCTGACCCTGCGCTCCACCTTTATCGTCGGCTTCCCGGGTGAAACCGAAGAAGATTTCCAGATGCTGCTCGATTTCCTGAAAGAAGCCCGTCTGGATCGCGTGGGCTGCTTCAAGTACAGCCCGGTTGAAGGCGCGACCGCCAACGAACTGGCGGATCAGGTGCCGGAAGAGATCAAAGAAGAGCGCTGGAACCGCTTCATGCAGCTGCAACAGCAGATCTCTGCTGAACGTCTGCAGGAGAAAGTGGGCCGCGAGATTCTGGTGATCATCGACGAAGTGGATGAAGAAGGCGCCATTGGCCGCAGCATGGCCGACGCCCCGGAAATCGACGGTGCGGTCTACCTGAACGGTGAAACGAAGGTGAAACCGGGCGATATCGTGCGCGTGAAGGTTGAAAATGCTGACGAATATGACCTGTGGGGCAGCCGGGTTTAATCACACAGCTGCATAGATTAAGGGGACGTCACGTCCCCTTTTTTATTGTGATTAATACTCAAACTGCCGGTAATAACGGCGGATATCCAGACTGTGGCCGGTGTAATGCTCGAAGTGGGCGGCAAGACGGTCCACCAGCAGGGTTGAGATGACGCACGGCGCCAGCAGCCAGCGGAACGCATCGTCAATGCCCGCCAGGGTGTAATCACGCGGATCAAACACCACCAGATTATCGGTAATTTTCGCCGCGAAACGTTCGACGCGGTCGTCCAGCGCCCGGCATTTGCCCTCGCCTTTGACCAGGAACAGCGGCACCTCTTTCTCCAGCAGCTCCAGCGTGCCGTGGAAAAACTCCGCAGACGAAACCGATTTGGTACGCTTCCACTGCATCTCCTCCAGAATACACATCGAGAAGAGATAGACTTCGCCCCACATCTCCGCGCCGCCAATCCACATCATATAATCGGCGGTATGGTATTTTTGCGCGATGGCATCCGCCTGTGGATCAAATTGCTTTTTGGCATTAAGGAGATTCTCAGGTAACAGCTCCAGCTGGCTGGCAAAGCGGTCGTAATCCACGAATTCCCCGTTACGATGCAGTAAGCGGAAAAATACCCAGTAGAGCAGCATATATTCATATTCCACGCCGTTCTTGTGCCGCATCGGAATATGCCAGGTGGCGGCATTCGCCAGCGGTGAGTCGCTGTTTTTGGTGATCGCCACCACGCGGATCCCCTGCGCCTTGCACCATTCGGCAATCGCCACCGACTCTTTGGTATCCCCCGATTTCGAGAGGGTAATCACCACGGAATCTTTATTTAAGCGTTTATGTCCGGCATGAATTAATTCTGCCGCCTGTTCAAGGTAAACCGGTATTTCGGTTAATTCCCGGGCGAAGGCGTTAATGGCCATCATCGGCGCCAGCGATCCCCCTACCGAGGAGAAAAATAGCGTGCTGAAGCCCTGCTGATAAATATCGTCGGCGACCTGTTCCGCCTGTTTACGCGCAGCAACAATCTCACGAGCACTGGTCAGGTACTCGTCCTGATTAAAACCTAACATAGTTGTTCTCCTGCTATATTTTGCTTTTTAAAACCCGATCGAAGTCATCGAAGATACGCACCGAGAGATCGATGCCTTTGGCGCAGGCGGTACGCCAGGCCAGAATTTGCATGGGGACAATCAACAGCAGCGGCGAGAGCAGATGCGGCAGGCCGCAGTTCAGCGCCAGGGTATTTTCCTGCTCCTCGCCCGTCAGCGTCACCAGAAACGTCTGTTTAACCGCCGGGGCCATATAGTCCCTGAGCGCCCGCAGGCGTGGGTTTGGTGCATCCTCAATAAAGAACATCACATGCTCTGCGTTGGCCTCCAGATAGGGGCCATGCATGTAGGCTTCCAGCTCAAATCCGCCGGACGGCACCCGCACCGTTTCGGTGAACTTGGTTTCGAACTCCTTCGCCACCCCGGTCAGGGCCCCTTCGCCGATGGCAACAAAGCGTGTGCCCTCCCGAAGAGTGTGCTGATGGTGCGCGAAAAACGTCTCCGTGCGGGCGATGGTGTCGGGGATCGCCGTTGCAAGCTGGTGCAGCGCCTTCAGGTAGTCCTGTGCTTCCCGTTCATCAATCTGCTGTTGCGCCTGGGCAAGCGTGAGCGCAACCAGCAGCAGATTGAGCACCGTGGCGCTAAAGCCGCGGGTCACAAACCCCACCTTCTCGATCCCGGTATGGATATCCAGCACACGATCGCAGCGGCGGCCTATCGGGCTATCCGGGTCTGACGTCAGGGCGAACACCGGCAGCCCGGCGGCCTGCACTTTTTCCATCGCCGCCAGCGTCGAGGCGCTTTTTCCGCTCTGGGAGACCACCAGCACCATGTCGGTGTGCGGGTCGATGGCTTCATAATGCACAAAGTTGTACGGCTCCTTGATTTCCACCAGCAGGCCGAAGCGGTGTTCAAAGAAGTAGCGCGCGCACATCGCCGCATTGAGCGACGATCCGGTCGCCAGCACCAGCAGACGGCGTACCGGGTGCTGACGGGCAAAGGCCTCCAGCGATTCGAGATGAGCCGGATAGTGCCGGAGAATATTCTCCAGCGCCGCAGGCTGCTCCTCGATATAGGTCATCATTGTTGGTTGCATCGTTTTCTCCGCTTAAAACAGACCGATCCACGAACCCAGAATGCCCACCAGCGCCATGCCGCCGATGATGGTGAGCGGTTTTACCTTACGCCCCAGCAGCCAGTAGACAATGCCGAAGCTGATAAGGGGCAGCAGACAAGGCATGATGTTGTCGATGATCCCCTGGACCTCGGTTTTCGCCTCTCCCGCGCCGAAGGAGACAGGGATAGTGATGTTGATCATCGAGGCGGCCATCGCCCCCACCACCATCAGCCCGATAATCGACGCCCCGTAGGTAAGGCTCTCCATCATCCCGCTCTTCTGCACCCGATGGAGCACCCCGGTGCCCAGCACGTATCCCCAGCGGGTAAAAAGCCAGCGCACCAGAATGTGCGGCACGTTAAACACCAGCAGGAACAGGATTGGCCCCAGGATGTTGCCCTGCAGCGCCAGGCTGGTGCCGATCCCGGTGGCGATCAGGCGCAGCGTCCCCCAGAAGAAGGAGTCCCCCAGCCCGGCCAGCGGCCCCATCAGCGACGCCTTCACGTTGTCGATTGCCGTGCCGTCCATCTCGTTTTGCTGGCTGTTTTTCTCCTCCATCGCGGTGGTGATGCCCAGCAGCAGCGTGACGATATGCGGCGTGGTGTTGAAGAACACCAGGTGGCGTTTTAGTGCCGCCGCCAGCGCGGCCTTTTGCGGATAGAGCTTTTTCAGCACCGGGATCAGGGCATAGACGAAGGCAAGGTTCATCTGCCGCTCATAGTTCCAGGAAAACTCCATCTGGAACGACCGCCAGAACACCCGGCGCAGATCGCGGGCGTTAATCGCGTTCTCATCCTGCGTCTCGGGCAGGGTCTCTTCAGAAATCTTCGTCGTCATCAGCGACTCCTTGATCGGTCGTTGTACGGGGAGCGTTAGGGGCGGTCATATTGACCATCACCACCGCCACAATGGCACCGAGAATGGCGATACCGGTGACGGGTATTTTCAGGTACGCCATCAGGGCAAAGCCGAGGAAGAAGAACGGGGCCACTTTTTTGTTGATCAACAGCCGGGCGAGCATGGCAAAGCCCAGCGCCGGAATGATCCCCGTCGCCACGCTTAACCCGTGCTTAATAAATTCCGGGATGGCATCCAGCAATGATTTCACCGCGCTGCTGCCCACCAGGAATGACACCGTCACCACCGCCGCCAGCATTAGCGACAGACCAAACCCGGCGATAAGGTGCATCCGCTCGATACCGCCGGTATCCGCCTGTTCGGCATAGCTGTCGGCCTTCTGGCTGAGCATGGGGATAAACATGCCGAGATAGACGTTTTTCAGCACCAGCGTCAGGGTGGCGATTGGCAGGCCGAGCAGCAGCGCCGTTTCCGTTCCCGCCCCGGAGGTGATGGCGAATGCCACGCCGAGCACCCCGCCGGTGACCACGTCCGGCGGGATCGACGCTCCCACCGAAAACGAGCCGATAAACGCCAGCTCGAGCGTCGCGCCCATCACCACCCCCGTCTGCACATCGCCCAGCACCAGCCCGGTTAACAGGCCGGTGACAATGGGCCGGGAGAGCAGCGAGGTGCCGAGGGCATATTCAGACTGGGCGATAAACGCCACCAGTCCGAGTAAAAGTGCCTCTACCATAGTGAGTCCTCATGAATTACAGCGTTTCCGCTAATAACTGCTTGCGATCGTTCGGCACCTGGCGTATTTCGACTTCAATACCGTTGCCGACCAGTTGAGTAAGTTTTTCTATTTCGTCCGGCAGCAAATTAATGGCCTTAGAGATATTGCGCGCCCCCTCTTTCGCTTTAACGCCGCCAAGATTAATGCTTTTAATACCGTCCACCGCCGAAGCTAAACGCCAGGCATCGTCTACGGACTCCACAACGATAAAAAGATGATATTTATCGGTGACGCCGCTTTTAATGGCTTCAATGGAGTCGTTGATATTTTTAATCACCAGCTTCACCGCAGGCGGTTTTGCCAGCTTGATGGTCGTTTTACGTAATTCATCATTGGGCACACTGTCGTTGGCAATTAATATGCAATCCGCCCCGACATACTGGGTCCAGGAAAAGGCGACCTGTCCGTGTAATAATCGGTGGTCAACGCGTAATAACGTAATCATTATTCTTCCTCTCGATCAGAAGTCTTTATCCGCCTGCAGCGCACTGGCAATAGACTGGTTGCAATACTGAATACTCTCTCTGGAACTGAATAACGCTTCGTGAATTAATTTCTCGCTATCCTGCTCATCCGCTGAAATCAGCAAGCCGATCACCAACGGGAGATTGAGGCCTGCGATCAAATGAAAATTTGGCCGGTGCAAAAAGCGGATAAATTCGTTGTTGACGCTACCGGCAAAAATATCGGTGATCGCAATCACCTCATCCTCTTCGGGCAGGCTGGCGAGTAAGGTTTCTACCTGCTCGGTTAAATCGCGGTTCTCGTCGACGTAGGCGCAGAGCGTATGGATGTCCTGCTGCTTGCCGAGGATCAGCTCAACCGAATCGAGTAACCCGCGGGCAAAGGTGCCGTGACTGGCAAAAATGTAATGTCGTTTCATCCTGTCCTCGAAAGCTCATTCCACTGTGCAGCGATGTGCTAAACAGAGAGTGCAACCCACGTGCCAGAAAAAGTGGCGCGTGGGAGGAGAGAAGGATGGGAGGGTTTAAAACTCTTGATCTGCCTGAATAAATTCCGTATCCAGGGTCAGAATATTGTGGATATAACAGAGCTCGACGACGGGGATTTTGACACTATAACTGCTCTCAATGACACTAAAGGCCTGGCGCAGCAGCGCCAGCTCGCTTTCAGGACACTGTTGTCCGGCATAGGTGGAAGGTGACGCGTTGCGGATGAGCCGCTCGATCAGACAGCTAATGTGCACATAGAGCGCCACCTTGCGTTCGTTTGGTACCTGGTAGCCAGCCAGATGCTCATAGCGAAAGACAAACTGCTCCACCTGGTTAATCACTTTGGTGGTATCCAGAATGGTGACCGACTCAATCACCCGCCGCAGGGAGAAGTTCTTCAGCAGCAGATTGTTAATCTCGTCCACCTGCTCCTGGGTGGCAATGTCACCAAAGATGCGCATCAGCGGTCGCGTCCCCTCCCCGGCAATCAGCGAATCCAGCGAGATCCACGGCACAGCGGGCACCTGTGGATCGAAGGTGCCGACAATCGCCAGTATGTCGTAGCGGTTGAAGGCCACCGTCCGCTCCTGGGGGTCGCTGAGCATCTCGTAATCGCAGGCGATTACCTCTATCCCCAGCGCCTCCGGGATGCTGGCCTTCAGCAGATGACAGAGATTGGCCGCCGCGCCGATTCCGGTGATGCAGGTGGTGAGGATCACCCGGGGTTTACTGGCCTGCGGCCAGAAGATCTGGTGCTCCACCGGTAAATCCGCGCCAACCTCCTGAGCAATCGCTTCAATGTGGTGCCCTTGCAGGATCCGCTCTCCGACATAGAGCGCCATGCTGGTGGAGACGTTATTCACAATCGCCACCGGGGTCGAGAGGCGACGCTGAAAGTGGCTATGGATAGCATTAAGCGACCCCATATCCACCAGGATCATCAGCCCAGACGTCACGGCGTTACTTTCGATGTAGTGCATGACCTGCTGGGCAATCGCCTCCGGCGTAACGTCGAGGGGCATGTCGAAGGATTCAAAAACGGTCTGTTTCAGTAAGCGATTCGCCACGTTAGCAATACTGCTGGCGGTGGCGTAGCCGTGGGCCAGGATCACCGCCCGCGTCACCTGGGATTGACTTACCGCCCCGGCTTTATGCAGCCACAGCACCAGCAGCAGGGCATCGATGCGCTGGGCGTCGATATCGAGTTTTTGCGTCAGGGCGGCGATCATCGCCTGGCAAAAACGGTACAGCTGGGGGTACTTTTGCGCCAGGAAATCATCCAGCAGACGGACACGCTCCTGGCTCAGGGCCGAGAGCCCCCCATGGGCGCGATGCACAAGATAGTGGCTCAGGGCGTAGATCCCATTGCCGTTAAACTGCACGTTAAACTGCTGCTCCAGGCGGTAAAACGCCTCCCGCACCTGCTGGGTGGTGAGCTGCAACAGTGGCGAGGCGGTAGTCTCGCGATGATGGAACACCAGCCTGTCGAACAGGGTTTCGATCTCTTCCCCCATCCGCCGGTGCACATCCTCCCAGTCTGACCGACCGGCGATCACCTCTTCGTACAGAGCCAGCACCTGACACTGGGTATCATGGATCAACCCCTGGGTCCGGTCGTGGGCGCGGAGCAGCCACAGCAGGTTGGTCTGCGGCGCTATCGTCAGCGGCTCTTCCACCACGGGCGCATCGCTCAGCGTCGGGATGGCAGCCAGCACCTTCTCCGGCAGATCCTGAAGGGTAACGCTAATTGTCTCCTGCCCCCGCTGCCTGGCCCATGCCGCGGCGACCGCATACTTAACCACGTTTTTCAGCTCGCCCACGTTACCGCGATAAAGGACGTGGAGAAGCACCTGGCGCAGTCGGGGCGTAAGAGTCAGGGGAACATCCAGCTTCTTCGCTTCCCGCCAGAAGAACTGAAGGATCAACGCCTCTTTTTCCTGGCGGGAACGCGCGTTAAGGTCGGGCAGCGTGACCAGAATGGGGATACGCCGCAGGAAGGTGGTTAAGAAGGTGCTGTGCAGATCCTCGGTAGTGGCAAAGACCAGCCGGGTGGTGATGGGACGACCCTGGGCGGTTTCCCCCACCCGGTAGATCTCCTTGCGATCGAGCCAGGTAAAGAGTTTCTCCTGGCCTTCGGCATTCAGGCGATGCACTTCGTCGAGAAACAGCATTCCGCCGTCGGCGGCCTCAAAGGCCCCCTGCCTGTCGGTCTGCGCGCCGGTAAAAGCCCCTTTCACATAGCCAAACAGGTTTGCCGCCAGCAGCTCCGGGTTGCTGGCGTACTGGGCGCAGTTGAAGCTGACAAAGGGTGCATCATCCGCCAGTAACCCCTGCGAGATGGCGTAGGCATGCATCAGGTTCGCCATATAGCTTTTGCCGGTGCCGCTCTCCCCGGTGATCAGCAGCGGCAGACCACCATCGGGGTAAAAGAGCGCCGTTTTCAGCTGGGCAATGGCCTTCTTCAGGCTGCCATCATGACCGATCAGCAGCGAAAAGTGATCCGGGGGCGCCTGTTCACTGGTGCCGTCGTTAAGCAGCTGCGCAATGCTGTCGTATTCGTTACCTGACAGAGGGGAGAACTGCTGGCTGAAGGCTTTCTTGTGCAGGAAGTAGACCGGCCGGGTATTGATTTTAACCAGCTCGCCCTGCGCTACCAGCTGGTTCAGATAGTGGCTGGCGGTGTTGCGTTTGAGATCAAACCGCTCTGCCAGATAGCTGGCGGTAAAGACCTCACTCAGGTTTTGCGGGTCAAAAAAATCGGTCTGGTTGGCCAAAAAGCTCAGGATTTCATTACGCATGGCTTATCCCACAACTGGAGTGTCATGGGGATATGATGCCCGCAAATGCGCGGGCGGAGGGAACGCGACGGCGGGTTATGTGCGCTTTTGTGGAGGAGTGCACAGAATGCCAGCGGGGGGAACAATGCCCAGGCCGGGTAGATTTACATCTTTTCTGAAGGCGCCTCGCAGGATTGAATTCTGCGCTATTTCCCTGCTTTAACCGTGCCTGTTTGCGGCGTAGGGTGTTTGTACGCCAATAACATTAAACCGAATCGGGTTATGACCGTTTTCCCTCACGACAACGTGAGAAGATGACAGCTAAGGAAGGCTGATGAAATGCGCAATTTATCGCTCCAGGAAATACACGAGCAGTGCCTTAACACTACCCAAAAAATCATACAGGGTTTCGGTTGGGGCAGCATTGTAGTCAGCGCGTTAAGTCAAACAGACAAAAATTATCTTCATAAAGAGAGCGATAACGCTGTTCTCAACTGGCGATGGGGGATGGAGCATTATCATGGAAGCGCCAACGATGACGGCATTTTAGATATCAGCCTAAAAAGTACGAAGGCTAACGATCCCGGCGCCCTGCATGCAGCGATAATTTGCAAATATGATGCTCGCCGGGAAGAGTTCGCCATTTGTATGCTGGAAAATCTGATAACTGATGAACACGCCGCACTTACAGGCAACGTCTTTATCATTGCACTGGTCTATTCGACAATATTTTGCAGCATGATGGAACTTGAGGATGTGGTCATAGAAAATCCATTGGAGGAGATAAAACCACGATATCGAGCATATGGGTTCTCACAAGTTTTTTACGCACCCAATAAAATGTCTTCTTCAGTAGCAGATATTCAGGCAATGATTCGACGTAAAGTGATGAGTATGACCTGACATAAAAATGGACTGTTTGTCAGGCAAAGACGACCGCTGTAAACTCAGATGCAATGGTCAAAAACTAACCGGGAGAGGTTATGATCAAGCAAAACAAAAAAATTGATTCCACCAAAGCGATGGCTGCGGCCCAACGCGCCGCAGACTTCTGGGCAACGATTGACGGCAACAAACTTGCACAAGTAGGCCAGCGTGAAAAAGAGAGGGATCTCGTGGGTCCAACAAAGAAGGCTGAATACGTCAAATTAGGCTAAGGGATTTCCTCTCATTCCAGCCCTCTCTCTAAAGAGAGGGGCTGACTATGCACCGAGTTAGATCGTAATCCGGTAGCGAACGTAATCATCCACCGTGGCCAGCTTGTCATAGAGCGCCCGGGCCGGATTGCCCTCCCGGGTCACCCAGTAGACCTTCGACCACCCCTTATTCCGGGCCTCAGCAATAATGGCTTCGATCAGCGCCCTGCCCGCCCCTTTGCCGCGCGCCGCGTCATCCACAAACAGATCTTCCAGATAACACAGCGGCTGGGTTACCCAGGTGCCTTCATGCAGCACGCAGATGGCAAAACCCACTACACCCTGTTCCGTTTCTGCCAGTCGGCAAAACAGTCCCGAATCCGGGGATAATACCCGGCGCCAGGTCGCCAGCGTCACCGCCTCATCCAGCGCGGTGCCGTAAAAATCGAGATAGCCTTGCCACAGCGCTAACCATGCTGCGTAATCTTCCGCTTTCGCTTCACGCACCTTAATCATTGATGTGATCCTTGATGTGTCTGATATCTCCCGATGATAACAAGGATTGTCTGGAAGCTGCCGTAATCATTCTGAAACAGCCCTCCCTCCGGGGATGGCTTCGCTGAACCAGGCTACCTTTATAGCTATCCACATCACCGGAGAAAACAATGAAAGTCTTAATGGTTCTCACCTCTCACAGTGAACTGGGCAATACCGGCAAGAAAACCGGCTTCTGGCTGGAGGAGTTTGCCGCCCCCTATTACGTCTTCAAAGACGCAGGTGCCGAGGTGGTGCTGGCTTCCCCGGCGGGCGGCCAGCCGCCACTGGATCCCAAAAGTGATTCCGCCGATTTTCAGACCGAACTGACCCGGCGCTTCAAAGCCGATCCGGCGGCCCAGCGCGAGCTCGCCAATACCCTGAAGCTCGACAGCGTGCGTCAGGACGATTTTGATGCCGTCTTCTATCCGGGCGGCCACGGCCCGCTGTGGGATCTGGCGGAATCCCAAACCTCCATCTCCCTGATTGAAGCCTTCACCCGCGCGGGTAAACTCACCGGCTTCGTCTGCCATGCTCCGGGCGTTCTGCGCCATGTGAAGGCCGCCTCTGGCGAGCCGCTGGTCAAGGGCCGTCAGGTGACCGGTTTTACCAACGGTGAAGAGGCCGACGTGGAACTGACCAACGTGGTGCCTTTCCTGGTGGAAGATGAGTTGAGCGCGCTGGGTGCGCACTACCAGAAAGGCCCGAACTGGGGCTCGTATATTGTCGAAGATGGCAAACTGATCACCGGGCAGAACCCGGCAAGCTCCGAAGAGACGGCCAAAGCGCTGGTTGCTGCGCTGCGCTAACTCCCCACCCGGCCGCTGGCCGGGCTTTTCGCCTGCGTGAACCGCAAAGAGTGTTAAATGCAAAACAGTTTCAGGCTGTTAAGATTTTGCGCTTCACACGGGAGAACGCATGAACACCATTATTGACCTGTTTAACGACCATAAAAGCGAGCGCAGCTTTACCGATCAAGCCATCGATGACACCACGCTCGAACGCATTATCAGCACTGCTTACCGTGCTCCTACCTCCGTCCATTCCCAGCAGGTGTCGGTTATTGTCACGCGCGATGCCGAAAAGCGGGCGCAAATTTCACAGATCGCCGGCGGCCAGCCGTGGATTGCCAAAGCCCCGGTGTTTATCACCTTTGTGCTGGATATGTACAAAACCGAGGTTGGCATGAAGCTGGCGGGTAACGAGCAGGTGGCGCACCAGAGTATCGAGAGCCTGGTGGCAGGCGCGACCGACGTGGGCATTGCCCTGGGCTCGGTGATGGCGGCGGCCCGTTCTGAAGGGCTGGGGATTGTGCCGATTGGCGGGATCCGTCTGAAGCCGCAAGAGCTGATTGAACTGCTTGAGCTACCGGAACACACCTTCCCGGTCGCGGGCGTGGTGATTGGTCATGTCGATGTGCCATCCCATCACAAACCGCGTCTGCCGCTGGAGACCTTCCGCCACGACGAAGCCTATGTCACCGAGGGGCTGGAAGCGAAAATCACCCGCTACAATCAGCAGATGACCGAACACTGGCAGGCGATTAACCGTACCGACGGCGAAACCTGGAGTGAAAGCGTGAGCGGTTATTACCAGCACATTTACTTCCCGGACGTACTGCCAGCCCTGATTAAGCAGGGCTTCGGCGTCGACAAGTAATCTCTGCCCTTGCCCGGCGGCGCTGCGCTTGCGCGGGCCTACGGGTTAAATGCCGTTTGTAGGCCGGGTAAGCGTCAGCGCCACCCGGCATAAATGCGAGCACCCGATCACCCCTTAATGCGCGGGTCCAGCGCGTCCCGCAGTCCATCACCCAACAGATTAAACGCCAGCACGGTGAGGAAGATCGCCATGCTCGGGAACAGCGCCACGTGCGGAGCAATCACCATATCGGCCCGCGCCTCGTTAAGCATTGCGCCCCATTCCGGGGTGGGCGGCTGGGCGCCTAAGCCGAGGAACGACAGGCTGGCGGCGGAGATAATCGACACCCCAATACGCATGGTGAAATAGACCACGATGGAGGAGACGGTGCCCGGCAGGATGTGATTAAACAGAATCGTGGTGTCGCTGGCGCCGATACTGCGCGCCGACTCGATAAAGGTCTGCTGTTTCAATACAAGGGTATTGCCGCGCACCAGACGGGCGAAGGCCGGAATGGAGAAGATCGCCACGGCGATAATCACGTTAGCCATGCCGTTGCCCATCACCGCCACCACCGCAATCGCCAGCAGAATGCCGGGGAAGGCAAAGAGCACGTCGCAGATGCGCATGATAATCCGGTCCCACCAGCCCTCATAGTAGCCCGCCAGCAGCCCCAGTACGGTGCCGATAGCCGCGCCAATCAGCACCGCAAACACCCCCGCCGCCAGCGAAATCTGCGCCCCCATCAGCACCCGGCTGAAGATATCACGCCCCAGCGAGTCCACGCCGAACCAGTGCATCATTGATGGCCCCTCGTTCAGACGGTCGTAATCGAAATAGTTCTCCGCATCGAACGGGACGATCCACGGTGCCAGTATCGCCACCAGGATCAGCATCAGCACGAACAGCCCGGCGGCGATCGCCACCGGCTGCTTGCGAAAACGTCGCCAGAATTCATGCCACGGGGTGCGGATCTGATCCGGTTTGAGCCCCGGCATCGCCTTTAACATGGCCTGCCGGCGCCAGTTTAACAGTCGCATCTTACTTATACCTGATAGCCGGATTAATGGCGGCATACAGGACATCCACCACTAAGTTGATAAGAATAAACTCCAGCGAAAAGAGCAGCACTTCCGCCTGGATCACCGGGTAGTCGCGCATGTCGACAGAATCGACCAACAGGCGCCCAAGCCCCGGCCAGTTGAAGACCTTTTCCACCACGATGGAGCCGCCGAGCAGAAAACCGAACTGTAGCCCCATCATGGTGACCACCGGGATCATCGCATTGCGCAGGCCGTGCTTGAGGATCACCCACCTCTCGCTCACCCCCTTCGCCCGGGCGGTGCGCATATAGTCTTCATTCAGCACATCCACGAACGAGGCGCGGGTGAAGCGGGCCATCACTGCCGCCACCGCCGCGCCCAGCGTCAGCGAAGGCAGGATGTAGTGCCGCCAGCTGTCCGCACCCACGGTGGGCAGCCAGCCCAGCTCCACGGAAAAGATCTGCATCAGCAGCATCCCCAGCGCAAAGGCCGGGAAGGAGATGCCGGTCACCGCCAGCGCCATACCCAGCCGGTCCGGCCAGCGGTTACGCCACACGGCTGCCACAATCCCGGCCATCAGGCCAAACAGCACCGCCCAGGCCATGCTGGCGAGGGTCAGCCAGAAGGTGGGCATAAAGCGGCTGGCGATCTCCGCGGAAACGGGCCGACGGGAGACCATCGAGGTACCAAAATCCCCCTGCAGGACGTTGGTGATGTAGTGCCAGAACTGCCGGTAAAGCGGCTGATCCAGCCCCAGTTGCTTACGCACCAGCTCAATGACCGTGGCATCCGCTTCCGGACCGGCAATCAGCCGCGCCGGATCGCCTGGCAGCAGATGCACAAATAAAAAGACCAGCACCGCGACAATCAGCAGCGTCGGGATCAGGCCAAGCAGGCGTTTAATCACATAATTCAGCATGCACATTCCTCTCATCCCGCAGGGGCATGCCTGCGGGAATGAGTGCTCTATTTCAGATCCGCGTCGTCAAAGCTAAAGCCGGTATCCGGCATGATGTAGAACCCGGTCAGCGCCTTGTTATGCGCCGAAACCAGTTTCTCGACCACTAACGGCACCCACGGCGACTCCTTCCAGATGGTATCCTGCGCGTCCTTATACAGTTTCGCTTTCTCTTCCGGCTGGGTGGTTTTCAGGGCATCCGTCAGATCTTTATCCACCTGCGGATTGCTGTAAAACGCGGTATTGAACAGCGTTGGCGGCCAGTTTTGCGAGGCGAACAGCGGCGACAGCGCCCAGTCGGCTTCGCCGGTAGAGGCCGACCAGCCGGTGTAGAACATCCTCACCCCGCTCTCTTTCTGCCCTTTGCCTTCCACTTCGGCGGCACGCTGTCCGGCATCCATTGCCGTCACCTTCACCTTAATGCCCACCTGCGCCAGCTGCTGCTGGGTAAATTGCAGCACCTTCTGGGCGGTGCTGTGATTGTGCGACGACCACAGGGTAGTGCTGAAGCCGTTCGGGTAGCCAGCCTCTTTCAGCAGCGCGCGCGCTTTTGTCGGATTGTATTCCCACGGATGGTACTGCTGGGAATAGGCGATGGTGGGCGGCACGACCCCGGTTGCCGGAGTGGCATAGCCCGCAAAGGCCACCTTCACCAGCGCCTCGCGGTTGATGGCGTAGTTGATCGCCTCGCGCACTTTCGGGTTATCGAACGGCTTTTGCGTCACGTTCATGCTGATGTAGCGCTGCATAATGGACGGGCTGGCGACCAGCTCCAGCTTGCTGTTTTTGCCGAGCAGCGCCGCCTGCTCATAGGGGATCGGGAAGGCAAACTGCGCTTCGCCGGTCTGTAGCATCGCCGCGCGGGTGTTGTTATCCACCACCGGACGCCAGGTGATGGTGTCCAGCTTCGGCAGCCCTTGCTGCCAGTAACCGGCAAATTTCTTCACCTTCACAAAGTCGGTCTGGTTCCAGGTCACCAGCTCATACGGCCCGGTACCCACCGGATGGAAGCCAATCTCTTTGCCATACTTTTTCAGCGCCGCCGGGGAGATCATCGCCGTGGCCGGGTGCGCCAGAATGTTGATAAAGGCGGAGAAGGGTTCTTTGAGAGTGATTTTTACCGTGGTGGGATCGACGGCTTCGGTGCTGGCGATATTTTTATAGAGGTTGTAGCGCTTGAGGCTGTTGTCCGGGTTGCTGGCGCGATCGAGGTTGACCTTTACCGCTTCCGCGTTGAAGTCGGTGCCGTCCTGGAACTTCACCCCGCTGCGCAGCTTGATGGTGTAGACCAGCCCGTCATCAGAGACGGTGTAGCTCTCGGCGAGTACGTTTTTCAGCTGCATCTCTTTATCGAGGCCGAACAGCCCCTGATAAAACGACTTCGCCACCTGCTGGGAGAGCGTGTCGTTGGCATCATAGGGATCGAGGGTGGTGAAATTGGAGGCCACCGCCACGACCACATCTTTTGCTGCGAAGGCCGGCGTGGCCGCGAGGACCGCCGTTACGCTCGCGGCTAACAGCCATCTGCGAGCAACAAATTTTGTCATGTTCTTCTCCTGTTGTTCCCTGCTGTCTTAAGTTATAAACGCGAAAAAGCATTGTCCTGACGCGGCGGCGCGACGAAATGGCCGGGGCTGACCTCCCGCAACGCCACGCGCTCGGTGGGTTCTCCCCGCTGGCGAATGTTGCCCGGCAGCTCGTCCTGCAGCAGCACCCGTCGGGCCTGCCGGTGAGCCGGATCGGCCACCGGTACCGCCGCCATCAGTTTGCGGGTGTAAGGGTGCTGCGGATTTTCAAACACCGCCCGCCGCGGGCCAATCTCGACAATCTGCCCGAGGTACATCACCGCCACCCGGTGGCTGATGCGCTCCACCACCGCCATATCGTGGGAAATAAACAGAAAGGCGATGCCCATCTCGCGCTGTAAATCGAGCAGCAGATTAATGATCTGCGCCCGGATGGAGACATCCAGCGCCGAGACGGACTCGTCGGCAATCACCACCTTCGGGTTCAGCGCCAGCGCGCGGGCAATACAGATCCGCTGCCGCTGGCCGCCGGAAAATTCATGGGGATAGCGCCAGGCATGTTCCGGTTTGAGACCCACGCGCTCCAGCAGCCACGCCACCCGCCGCTGGGCGGCATCCCCGTCCAGCAGGTTATGCACCCGCAGCGGCTCCATAATCGAATAGCCCACCGTCTGGCGGGGATCGAGGGAGGCGTAGGGATCCTGGAAAATAAACTGAATATCCCGCCGCAGGGGTTGCAGCTTCCCGTCCGGCAGGGTGTCGATGCGCTCACCGTTAAAGGTGATGGTGCCCTCCTGGACCTCCACCAGCCGCAGTAGCGCCCGGCCGGTGGTCGATTTGCCGCTGCCGGATTCGCCCACCAGCGACAGCGTTTCGCCGGGCCATAAATCGAAACTGACGCTCTCCACCGCGTGGACTTCGCGCCTGACGCGGTTAAACAGGCCGCCGCGCAGGGGAAAGCGGGTTACCAGGTCGCGCACCTGTAAAATGGGCTCGCCGGGCACCACGGTATCCTGCTCGGTTTCGGCCTCCTGATGGCCGGGTTCGGCAAGGGAGATCAGCGGAAAACGCCGGGGCAGATCGCTGCCGTTCATCGCCCCCAGACGTGGCACCGCGGCCAGCAGCGCCTTCGTATAGGGGTGCTCAGGGGCATGGAAAACCTGCTCCACAGTGCCGGTTTCAACCGCCTCGCCCTGATACATCACCAGCACCCGATCGGCGATATCCGCCACCACGCCCATATCGTGGGTGATAAAGATCACCCCCATCTCCATCTCCTCCTGCAACACCTTGATGAGCTGCAGGATCTGCGCCTGGATGGTGACGTCCAGCGCGGTGGTCGGTTCATCGGCAATCAGCACCGCCGGGCGACAGGAGAGCGCCATGGCGATCATCACCCGCTGGCGCATGCCGCCGGAAAGCTGGTGCGGATAACGCGACAGCACGGCGTCGGCCTCCGGGATCCGCACCTGCTCCAGCATGCGCCGGGCTTCGGCCAGCGCCCCATCGCGGTTCAGACCCTGATGCAGGCGAATGGATTCGGCGATCTGCTCCCCCACCGGAAAAACCGGATTGAGGGAGGTCATCGGCTCCTGGAAAATCATGGCGATATCCGCGCCGCGCACGCTGCGCATCTGGGAGGGGTTCAGGGCGGTGAGATCGCTCACCTGGCCATTGCGACGGCGCAGCAGCAGGCTATCGCACGCCACCTGCCCGCCGGACTGTTCAATCAGGCGCATCAGCGACAGCGCGGTCACCGATTTACCGGAACCGGACTCGCCGACAATCGCCAGCTTCTCGCCGCGTTTTAGCGAAAAAGAGAGGTGTTTAACCGCCGGGATCGACTGACGGTTGTCGGGAAAGGCAACGTTCAGGTTGTGTACCGCCAGCACCTGCTGACTGTCCAGTTCATCACTGTGCGGCATGCCTCTCCCCCTTATTCACGGTAAATTCCGGTGCTCGGCGTATCGCCTGCGTATCCCCAGGCACGGTACATGCCCTCACTGTTAAACGGTAGTGCCACATTGCCCTCGCGATCGATGGCAATCAGCCCGCCGCTGCCCTCCAGCGCCGGGAGTTTTTCCATTACTACCCGCTCGCAGGCTTCTGCCAGGCTTAAGCCGCCGTAATCCATCAGCGCGGCAATGTCATAGGCCGCCAGGGTGCGGATAAACACCTCCCCGGTACCGGTACAGGAGACCGCCACGCTGGCGTTATTGGCGTAGCAGCCTGCACCGGGCAGCGGGCTGTCGCCCACCCGGCCAGGCAGTTTATTGGTCATTCCCCCGGTGGAGGTGGCCGCGGCCAGATTGCCCGCTTTATCCAGCGCGACGGCGCCCACGGTGCCCATTTTGCTCGCCTCGTCCAGCGGGGCGGCGTGGTCGAGCCGGGTTTCACCCGCCCCGCGGGCCGCCAGCAGCTGCTGATAGCGCTCCGGGGTAGAGAAAATCTCCGGCGACACCGCCTCCATGCCGTGGGCAAAGGCGAATTTCTCGGCGCCCTCCCCAACCAGCAGCACGTGCGGGCTCTGCTCCATCACCAGACGGGCGGCAAGCACCGGGTTGCGCAGATGACTGACCCCGGCCACGGCGCCCGCTTTCAGGCTAATGCCGTCCATCACGCAGGCATCCAGCTCGTGGGTTTCATCCCGGGTGAATACCGCGCCAATCCCGGCGTTAAACAGCGGGCACTCCTCCAGCAGGCGTACCGCCTCGGTAACCACATCCAGCGCGCTTTCGCCCGCCTCCAGCATCCGCTGGCCGGTTTCCACAATCGATGAGAGCGCCTCAACGTAACGCCTCTCCTGCTCCTGACTAAGCTGCGCGCGGGTGATAGCCCCGGCGCCGCCGTGGATTGCGATGACTGCCTTCCCCATCTACTTTACCTTTGGGCACGTAATGGCCGCTTTTTTTATAAATATCATTATCGTGGCTGACAATTCATATAATTTTTGAATATAGAAAGACGTCACCGTGATGTAAAGGGTAAGCCCATGGTGTCATACAGTTAACGGCACTTTTCTGCCATAATGGCCGCCTTCGTTATTCTCTCCCTGGAGTGACCCATGGATTTTACCGCCGGACTGATGCCGCTTGAGACGGCACTCACCCAGATGCTCGATCGTATTTCTCCGCTTACAGAGCAGGAAACCTTGCCGCTGCTGCGCTGTTTTGGCCGCGTGACCGCCGCCGACATCATCTCTCCCCTGAACGTGCCGGGCTTTGATAACTCAGCGATGGATGGCTACGCCGTGCGTCTGGCGGATCTGGCGGCAGGCACCGCGCTGCCGGTGGCGGGAAAAGCCTTTGCCGGTCAGCCTTTCCAGGGTGAATGGCCTGCCGGAAGCTGCGTGCGCATTATGACCGGCGCGCCGGTGCCGCCAGGCTGCGATGCGGTGGTGATGCAGGAGGAGACCGAGCAGACCGACGATGGCGTGCGTTTTACCGCCAGCGTGAAGCCGGGACAAAATATCCGCCGCAGCGGGGAAGATATTGCCCTCGGCGCGACCGTCTTCCCGGCGGGGACAAAACTGACCGTCGCCGAACTGCCGGTGCTGGCCTCGCTGGGCATTGCAGAGATCGCCGTGGTGCGCCAGGTGCGCGTGGCGCTCTTCTCCACCGGCGATGAGCTTCAGTTGCCGGGCCAGCCGCTGGCCGAAGGGCAGATCTACGACACCAACCGGCTGGCGGTGCACCTGATGCTGGAGCAGCTCGGCTGTGAGGTGATCAACCTCGGCATTATTCCTGACGATCCGCAAAAACTGCGGGAGGCCTTTATCGAAGCCGATCGCGTGGCCGACGTGGTCCTGAGCTCCGGTGGCGTCTCGGTGGGCGAAGCGGACTACACCAAAACGATCCTCGATGAACTGGGTGAGATCGGCTTCTGGAAACTGGCCATCAAGCCCGGCAAACCTTTCGCCTTCGGCAAACTGCCGGATAGCTGGTTCTGCGGCCTGCCGGGGAACCCGGTCTCTGCGGCGCTCACCTTCTATCAGCTGGTACAGCCATTGCTGGCGAAGCTCTCCGGCAACCGGGCGCACAGCCTGCCTGCCCGCCAGCGCGTCCGCGCCGCCACCCGGCTGAAAAAATCGCCGGGCCGTCTCGACTTCCAGCGCGGCATTCTGGCGCGTAACGCCGAGGGCGAGCTGGAGGTGCGCTCCACCGGACATCAGGGCTCGCATATCTTCAGCTCCTTCAGCCATGGCAACTGCTTTATCGTGCTTGAGCGTGAACGCGGTAACGTGGAAGCGGGTGAGTGGGTGGAAGTCGAGCCGTTTAACGCCCTGTTTGGAGGCTAACCATGACGGTGGAGCTGAGCGACAACGAGATGCTGCGCTACAATCGCCAGATTGTGCTGCGCGGCTTTGATTTCGACGGCCAGGAAGCGTTAAAGGCCGCGAATGTGTTGGTGGTCGGCCTCGGCGGATTAGGCTGCGCCGCGGCGCAGTATCTGGCGGCGGCCGGTGTCGGGCGCATGACGCTGCTCGATTTCGACACCGTGTCGCTCTCCAACCTGCAACGCCAGACCCTGCACAGCGATGCGACCCTGGGCGAGCCGAAAGTGGTCTCGGCCCAGGCATCGCTTTCGCGCATCAACCCCAACGTGCAGTTTACGCTGCTCAACGCCCTGCTCGACGACGCCGCGCTCTCTGACCAGATTGCCCAACACGATCTGGTGCTCGACTGCACCGACAACGTCACCATTCGCAATCAGCTCAATGCGGGCTGTTTCGCTCATAAGACACCGCTGGTTTCCGGGGCAGCGATCCGTATGGAAGGACAGGTGAGCGTCTTTACGTACGCGGAGGGCGAGCCCTGCTACCGCTGCCTGAGCCGTCTGTTTGGCGAAAACGCCCTGACCTGCGTTGAGGCGGGGGTGATGGCGCCGCTGGTGGGGGTGATCGGGTCGATGCAGGCGATGGAGGCGATTAAGGTGCTGGCCCGTTACGGCACGCCCGCGGCGGGGAAAATCGTGATGTACGACGCGATGACCTGCCAGTTCCGCGAGATGAAGCTGATGCGCAATCCGGGGTGTGAGGTGTGCGGGGGGTAAAACATGCCGGGTGGCGGCTTCGCCTTACCCAGCCTACAAAAACCTCGAACCGTAGGCCGGGCAAGCGTTAGCGCCGCCCGGCAATAAGGTCAGATCGATGTCCGTCCAAAGGCGTTCTGCCAGTCCTGCTCAAATTTTGCAATCGCCGCGTCCACCGCCGGAGAGGTAATCAGTTGCTGGGCCACATCCAGCGGCAGGGTGATGGATTCACAGCCCGCCAGCAGGCAATCCAGCGCCTGACGCGGGGTTTTGAAGCTCGCGGCCAGCACTTTGGCGTGCGGCGCGTGGAGCGTCAGCAGCTGTTGCAGCTCCGCCACCGTCTGAATGCCATCCCCGCCCTGCGCATCCACGCGGTTGACATAGGGCGCGACATACTCCGCCCCCGCCAGCGCCGCCATCAGCCCCTGCGCCGCGCTGTAGACCGCCGTACCGAGCGTCGGCACACCCTGCGCTTTCAGCATCTTAATGGCCGCCAGCCCTTCCGCCGTGACCGGCACTTTGACCACCAGATCCGCGACGATACCGCGCAGCTTCAGCGCATCTTCCACCATCCCTTCCGCGCTGGTCGCCATCACCTGGGCAAACAGACGGCCCTGGCCGCCCATCGCCTCCTGCAGCTGCGGCAGCAGGACTTCCAGCGGCGTTTTGCCCGCGGCAACAATGCTTGGGTTGGTGGTGACGCCTGCCAGCGGAAAGATGCGGGCCAGTTTTTTAACAGTAATGACGTCGGATGTGTCGAGATACAGTTCCATGATGGGGTCCTCAAAAATGACTATGCCGTAACCCTATCACGGCAAAACCTGCCTCAGAGTTGATTTGCGTCAAGATAACTTTCATTCGAAAGTAATTTAATCTTCATACGCAACAAGAGGCGACATTATGATCTTCAACATTCAGCGTTATTCGACACACGACGGCCCGGGGATTCGTACCGTGGTCTTTATGAAAGGCTGCTCCCTGGGCTGCCGCTGGTGTCAGAACCCTGAAAGCCGCGAACGCTCGCGGGATCTGCTGTTCGACGCTCGCCTGTGCCTGGAGGGGTGTAACCTCTGCCAGCAGGCGGCGCCCGCGGTCATCCACCGCACGCTGAATGGCCTGGTGATCCACCGCGAAAAACTCGACGATACCCATCTGGATGCCCTCACCGACTGCTGCCCGACTCAGGCCCTGACCGTCTGCGGTGAAGAGAAGCAGGTGGAGGAGATCATGGCGACCGTCCTGCGGGATAAGCCGTTTTACGATCGCAGCGGCGGCGGCGTCACCCTCTCCGGGGGCGAACCTTTTATGAACCCGACGCTGGCCCGCGCCCTCTTCCAGGCCAGCCACGACGCGGGCATTCATACCGCCGTGGAAACCTGTCTGCACGTGCCGTGGCACTATATCGAACCGTCGTTACCGTACATCGATCTGTTTCTCACCGACCTGAAACATGTCGACGGCGCGGTCTTTAAGCAGTGGACCGACGGCTCGGCGAAACGGGTGCTGGATAACCTCAGACGCCTCGCCGCCGCCGGGAAAACGCTCACCATTCGCGTGCCGCTGATCCAGGGCTTTAACGCCGATGAAGCGTCGATTACCGCGATTACCAATTTTGCCGCGGATGAACTGAACGTCCGTGACATCCATTTTTTACCGTATCACACGCTGGGCATGAACAAATACACCCTGCTCGGCCAACCCTACTCTGCCCCAGATAAACCGCTCGATAATCCTGCATTACTGGACTTTGCCCGGCAGTACGCCGCCCAGAAAGGGTTAACCGCGACCTTACGAGGATAATGTTATGACACAGCTGAATCTTACTACCCTGAGCGATCGCATTAAGGCGCATAAAACTGCCCTGGTCCATATTGTAAAGCCGCCGGTCTGTACCGAACGTGCGCAGCACTATACGGAAATGTACCAGCAGCATATGGATAAGCCGATCCCGGTCCGCCGCGCGCTGGCCCTGGCGCATCACCTGGCGCAGCGCACCATCTGGATCAAACATGACGAACTGATTATGGGTAACCAGGCAAGCGAAGTGCGCGCTGCGCCGATCTTCCCGGAATACACCGTCTCGTGGATTGAAAAAGAGATCGACGATCTCGCCGACCGTCCGGGCGCGGGCTTTGCGGTAAGCGAAGAGAACAAACGCGTTCTGCATGAACTCTGCCCGTGGTGGCGTGGCCAGACGGTGCAGGATCGCTGCTACGGTATGTTCACCGATGAGCAAAAAGGCCTGCTGGAAACCGGGATTATTAAAGCCGAAGGCAACATGACCTCCGGCGACGCCCACCTGGCGGTGAACTTCCCGCTGCTGCTGGAAAAGGGGCTCGACGGCCTGCGCCACAAGGTGGCCGAGCGCCGCTCCCGCATCAACCTGACGGTACTGGATGATCTGCACGGTGAACAGTTCCTGAAAGCGATCGATATCGTGCTGGAAGCGGTAAGTATGCATATCGAACGCTTTGCCGACCTGGCGCGTGAGATGGCCGCCAGCGAAACCCGCGAACGCCGCCGCGACGAACTGCTGGCCATGGCGGAAAACTGCGATGTGATCGCCCACGAACCGCCAAAAACCTTCTGGCAGGCGTTGCAGCTGTGCTACTTCATCCAGCTGATCCTGCAGATTGAGTCCAACGGCCATTCGGTCTCCTTTGCCCGGATGGACCAGTATCTCTACCCGTACTACCGCCGCGACGTGGAGCTGAACCAGTCTCTGGATCGTGAGCACGCCATTGAGCTGCTGCACAGCTGCTGGCTGAAGCTGCTGGAGGTGAACAAGATCCGCTCCGGCTCCCACTCCAAAGCCTCTGCCGGTAGCCCGCTGTATCAGAACGTTACCATCGGCGGACAGAAACTGGTGAACGGTATGGCGATGGATGCGGTGAACCCGCTCTCTTACGCGATTCTGGAATCCTGCGGTCGTCTGCGCTCCACCCAGCCGAACCTGAGCGTGCGCTACCATGCAGGCATGAGCAACGACTTCCTCGACGCCTGCGTGCAGGTGATCCGCTGTGGCTTCGGGATGCCAGCCTTCAACAACGATGAGATTGTGATCCCGGAATTTATCAAGCTCGGGGTAGAGAAAGAGGACGCCTACGACTATGCGGCCATCGGCTGTATCGAAACCGCCGTGGGCGGCAAGTGGGGCTATCGCTGCACCGGCATGAGCTTCATTAACTTCGCCCGCGTGATGCTGGCGGCGATGGAGGGTGGCCGCGACGCCACCAGCGGTAAAGTATTCCTGCCGCAGGAAAAAGCGCTCTCGGCGGGCAACTTCAACAACTTTGACGAAGTGATGACCGCCTGGGATAGCCAGATCCGCTACTACACCCGCAAGTCCATCGAAATCGAATATGTGGTGGACACCATGCTGGAAGAGAACGTCCACGACATTCTCTGCTCGGCGCTGGTGGATGATTGCATCGAGCGCGCGAAGAGCATCAAGCAGGGCGGCGCGAAGTACGACTGGGTATCCGGCCTGCAGGTGGGCATCGCCAACCTTGGCAACAGCCTGGCGGCGGTGAAGAAGCTGGTCTTTGAAGAGGGGGCGATTGGTCAGCAGCAGCTGGCGGCGGCCCTTGCGGATGATTACGAGGGGCTGACCCACGAGCAGCTGCGCCAGCGTCTGATCAACGGCGCGCCGAAGTACGGCAACGACGACGACAGCGTGGATCTGCTGCTGACCCGTGCCTACCAGACCTACATCGAAGAGCTGAAGCAGTACCATAACCCGCGCTACGGTCGCGGTCCAATTGGCGGCAACTACTATGCCGGCACCTCGTCCATCTCCGCCAACGTGCCGTTTGGCGCGGCAACCATGGCGACCCCGGACGGGCGTAAAGCGCATACTCCGCTGGCGGAAGGGGCCAGCCCGGCCTCCGGTACGGACCACCTGGGCCCAACCGCGGTTATCGGCTCCGTGGGCAAACTGCCGACCGAGGCGATTCTGGGTGGCGTGCTGCTGAACCAGAAGCTCAACCCGGCGACGCTGGATAACGACAGCGACCGCCAGAAGCTGATGGTGCTGCTGCGCACCTTCTTCGAGGTGCATAAAGGCTGGCATATCCAGTACAACATCGTGTCGCGCGAAACGCTGCAGGAAGCGAAGAAACACCCGGATCAGTATCGTGATCTGGTGGTGCGCGTGGCGGGTTACTCGGCATTCTTCACCGCCCTGTCACCGGATGCGCAGGACGATATTATTGCGCGTACTGAGCATACGCTGTAACCCCATTGCCCGGTGGCGCTACGCTTACCGGGCCTACAATTCCCCCCGTAGGCCGGGTAAGCGTCAGCGCCACCCGGCTTTTCACTTTCATTCGAAATTAAATTTGTGGTTTTGGTCACATTGTTATTAGAATGTTGCTGGTCGCAGTTATATCCAGGAGCGCAATGTATGACCGTTAAAGTTATCGTCACCGATATGGACGGAACTTTTCTTGATGACGCCAAGCAGTACGATCGTGACCGCTTTCAGGCGCAGTTCCAGCAACTTCAGGCCCGCAATATCGAGTTCGTTGTCGCCAGCGGCAACCAGTATTACCAGCTCATCTCCTTCTTCCCGGAGCTGAAATCGCAGATCTCCTTCGTGGCGGAGAACGGCGCGCTGGTGTTCGATCACGGCGAGCAGATCTTCCACGGCGAACTGACCAAACATGAGTCGCAGATTGTCATTGGCGAACTGCTGAAAGATAGCGCCCTGAATTTTGTCGCCTGCGGTCTGGAGAGTGCTTACGTCAGCGACAAGGCACCCGATGCCTTCGTCGACCTGATGTCAAAACACTATCACCGCTTACAGCGCATCAGCGACTATCGCGACATCGACGACGTACTGTTCAAGTTCTCGTTGAACCTGCCGGACAGCGATATCCCGAACCTGATTGACGCCCTGCATGTCTCCCTCGACGGCATCATGAAGCCGGTGACCAGCGGGTTTGGCTTTGTCGATCTGATCATTCCCGGCCTGCATAAAGCCAACGGCATCAGCCGCCTGCTGAAACGCTGGCACATCTCCCCGCAGGCGTGCGTCGCCATTGGCGACAGCGGTAATGACGCCGAAATGCTGAAATTTGCCCACTACTCCTTCGCCATGGGTAACGCGGGCGAAAATATCAAAGCCATCACCCGCTATCAGACCGACGACAACAACCACCAGGGCGCGCTGAACGTGATTCAGGCCGTCCTCGATAACACCCCGCCTTTCAGCAACTGATTTTCCCGCCGGAGCCTCCTCCGGCGAACCTCCCTCTTTTTCTCCGGGTTGTGCACTTCATCAAGTTATTTAACTTGCATTAACTTTTTTTTAACCTAAAGTATCACTTGTAATTATTTTTACTTTCGAATGAAAGATAGCGAGGCTGTTATGACCTTAACGTTTACCAGTGAAACTTTGCCCGCTGATCACAAAGCGGCCATCCGCCAGATGAAACGTGACCTGCGGGCGCAGATTGGCGACGTGCAGGGCGTGTTTGATCGCCTGAGCGATAAAATTGCCAGCCGCGTGGCAGAAATTAATGCCCTGAAAAGCAAAGGCGATCCTGTCTGGCCGGTGATCCCCTTTGCCGACGTGCAGAGCGGTAACATCAGCCCGGCGCAGCGCGAGGCGGTGAAACGCCGGGGCTGTGCGGTAATCAAAGGTCATTTCCCGCGTGAGCAGGCGCTGGCGTGGGATAACGCGATGCTCGACTATCTGGATCTCAACCGTTTTGATGATGTCTATAAAGGTCCGGGGGATAACTTCTTTGGCACCCTCACCGCCTCCCGCCCGGAGATCTACCCGATCTACTGGTCGCACGCCCAGATGGAAGCCCGTCAGAGCGAAGAGATGGCCCAGGTGCAGTCATTCCTGAACCGTTTATGGACTTTTGAGAGCAACGGCAAGCAGTGGTTCAACCCGGACGTCAGCGTGATCTACCCGGACCGCATTCGTCGCCGTCCGCCGGGAACCACCTCGAAGGGTCTGGGGGCGCACACTGACTCCGGCGCGCTGGAGCGCTGGTTGCTTCCGGCCTATCAGCAGGTCTTCGCCCGGGTCTTTGATGGCAATATCGAGCAGTACGATCCGTGGGATGCCGCCCACCGCACCGAAGTGGAAGAGTACACCGTGGACAACACCACCAAATGCTCGGTGTTCCGCACCTTCCAGGGCTGGACGGCGCTCTCAGATATGATCCCGGATCAGGGGCTGCTGCACGTAGTGCCAATCCCGGAAGCGATGGCGTACATTCTGCTGCGTCCGCTGCTGGATGATGTGCCGGAAGATGAACTCTGCGGCGTGGCGCCAGGACGCGTGCTGCCGATCTCCGAGAAGTGGCATCCGCTGTTAATGGAAGCGTTGACCAGCATTCCGGCTCTGGAAGCAGGTGACTCCGTGTGGTGGCACTGCGATGTGATCCACTCGGTGGCCCCGGTCGAGAACCAGCAGGGCTGGGGCAACGTGATGTACATTCCGGCGGCGCCGATGTGTGAGAAAAACCTCGCCTATGCGAAGAAGGTAAAAGCGGCGCTGGAAACCGGCGCCTCGCCAGGCGATTTCCCGCGTGAAGATTATGAAGCGACGTGGCAGTCACGTTTCACCGTTGATGATCTGAACATTCACGGCAAGCGCGCACTCGGCATGGCCTGACCCCTTTATGGCGGCGCGTCCAGTATGGGCGTCGCCGCCCCGCTTAATCTCCCCTCGGTAATTTTGTGACGGCGCTCCGGTTACGTTAAAAATCATTTTTCTTAACGCAAACAACAGGTCATGATGTCTCACCGCATAACGGTTACAAAGTGTGTGCCGCTTTTATCCCGCTTTTTGCACGAAACTGCCTGATTTCCGCTCGCCGCCGGTTCTCCTTTCTTTTAAGTTTTTATACCAATTTTACGATAGTTATATGACAGGTGAAATGGTGCCATAATTGGTATACCAATTATATAAACGCATTGATATTGTGTTTATAAACAAGAAGTTATGAAAAATGCGGGGGAAAGCGTGTAGACAGGGGGAAAGCAGACCCTCCCCGGACGGGAAGGGTCAGAAACGGGTGATTAGCCGTCGATACCTTTGCTGCGCAGGTAGTCTTCGTAGTTACCGCTGAAGTCCACCACGCGCTCCGGCGTAATTTCAATTACGCGGGTCGCCAGCGAGCTGACGAACTCACGGTCGTGGGAGACGAAGATCAGGGTGCCCTGATACATCTCCAGCGCCATGTTCAGCGATTCGATCGATTCCATATCCAGGTGGTTGGTCGGTTCGTCCATCACCAGAATGTTCGGTTTCTGCATCATCAGCTTGCCGAACAGCATACGGCCCTTCTCACCCCCGGAGAGGACCTTCGCCGGTTTTTTGATATCGTCCTGGCTGAAGAGCAGACGGCCCAGGAAGCTGCGCACCACCTGCTCGTCGTCGCCTTCTGATTTCCACTGGCTCATCCATTCGAATACGGTCAGGTCGTTTTCAAACTCATACTCGTGATCCTGCGCGTAATAGCCGATAGAGGCGTTTTCGGACCACTTCACGGTGCCGTTGTCCGGCTGGAGTTCGCCCACCAGGGTCTTCAGCATGGTGGATTTACCCACGCCGTTGGCGCCGATAATCGCGATCTTCTCACCCACTTCCAGCAGCAGGTTGAAGTTTTTAAACAGCGGCCCCTCTTCAAAGCCCTTGGTGAGGGCTTCCACTTCCAGCGCGTTACGGAACAGTTTCTTATCCTGCTCGAAGCGGATGAACGGGTTCTGACGGCTGGAGGCTTTAACTTCTTCCAGCTTGATTTTGTCAATCTGACGGGCGCGGGAGGTGGCCTGACGGGATTTAGAGGCGTTGGCGCTAAAGCGGCTGACGAAGGATTGCAGGTCGGCAATCTGCGCCTTTTTCTTGGCGTTGTCGGCCAGCAGACGCTCACGCGCCTGGGTCGCGGCGGTCATGTACTCGTCGTAGTTGCCCGGATAAACGCGCAGCTCGCCGTAGTCGAGATCGGCCATGTGGGTGCAGACCATGTTCAGGAAGTGACGGTCGTGCGAGATGATGATCATGGTGCTGTTACGCTCGTTCAGCGTCTGCTCCAGCCAGCGAATGGTATCGATGTCCAGGTTGTTCGTCGGTTCGTCGAGCAGCAGGATATCCGGGTTGGAGAAGAGCGCCTGCGCCAGCAGAACACGCAGCTTCCAGCCTGGCGCGACTTCGCTCATCGGGCCGTAATGCTGTTCAACCGGAATACCGACGCCGAGCAGCAGCTCACCGGCGCGGGCTTCGGCGGAGTAGCCGTCCATTTCGCCGTACTGGGTTTCGAGATCGGCCACTTTATAGCCATCTTCTTCGCTCATTTCGGCAAGGCCGTAGATGCGATCGCGCTCCTGCTTCACTTCCCACAGCTCAACGTGCCCCATGATCACCGTATCAAGCACGGTAAACGCTTCAAAGGCGAACTGATCCTGACGCAGCTTACCGATGCGCTCGTTCGGATCGAGAGAAACGTTGCCCAGGGTCGGCTCTAAATCGCCGCCGAGGATCTTCATGAAGGTGGATTTTCCGCTACCGTTGGCACCAATCAGGCCGTAACGGTTGCCGCCGCCAAACTTGACGGAAATGTTTTCGAACAGCGGCTTACTGCCAAACTGCATAGTGACGTTGCTGGTAACTAACACGGGAGATTCCTGCGAGAAGTGTGATAAACCCGGCATTATGCCACAATTCCGAAATGAGATCCCGCTTAACAACGTAGCGCTACACTTAACAGAATTGAAAAAAGTGTGATTTAGTACACATCCGAATTCCATGCGGGTGGGAATGCACATATAATGCGCTCCCTAAACCGTTCTGACTTTTAAACAACCTGCCAACGTGGCACAGATACCTCGCACAACATGAATATGAAATTAACTTCGCTTTTTGCGGCGGCGTTTGCCGTAGTAGGGTTTTGCAAGACCGCTTCTGCTGTCACCTATCCACTGCCAACCGACGGTAGCCGTCTGGTCGGTCAGAACCAGGTTGTGACCATTGAAGAAGGCAACAGCCAGCCGCTGGAATATTTCGCAGCAGAATATCAACTTGGCCTCTCCAACATGATGGAAGCTAACCCGGGCGTCGATCCGTACCTGCCGAAAGGCGGCACCGTGCTGAACATTCCTCAGCAGCTGATCCTGCCGGATACCGTGCATGAAGGTATCATCATCAACAGCGCCGAAATGCGTCTGTACTACTACCCGAAAGGCACCAACACCGTAATCGTGCTGCCAATCGGTATCGGCCAGCTGGGTAAAGATACCCCGATGAACTGGACCACCAAAGTTGAGCGTAAGAAAGCGGGCCCAACCTGGACCCCAACCGCGAAAATGCACGCGGAATACATTGCCGCGGGCGAGCCGCTGCCAGCCGTTGTGCCTGCGGGCCCGGATAACCCAATGGGTCTGTACGCGCTCTATATTGGCCGTCTGTATGCGATTCACGGCACCAATGCCAACTTCGGTATCGGCCTGCGCGTGAGCCACGGTTGTGTGCGTCTGCGTAACGACGACATCAAATTCCTGTTCGAAAACGTACCGGTGGGTACTCGCGTACAGTTCATCAACGAGCCGGTAAAAGCGACCACCGAGCCAGATGGCAGCCGTTACCTCGAAGTGCATAACCCGCTCTCTACCAGCGAAGAGCAGATCGACAATAACGTGACTGTGCCAATTACCCTGACCAGCAATGTGCAGGCGGTGACCGGCCAGCAGGATGTGGATGCGACGATTGTGGATCAGGCGATTCAGAATCGTTCGGGGATGCCGGTTCGTCTGAACTAATCGACCGTTTGTTAAAGGAACAATTCTGTCGTAACGGTGGAATTGTTCCGTTCACTAAAGCATTTCTGCATTATGTTCACCCCGCTGCGGTGAACGTGTTAAGGGGGCTATCGCCGCCCCCTTAACAATCCCGGCTCCCGGCAAAGAAAATCGCCGCTTCGCGGTACCCTCAGCTTATTCCTTCCGGCTTTCGGGTCGGGCGTGATCCTACATCCATGTAGGTCACGCCCTCTCGGCGCATCCATGCGCCTCGCCCCGGCCTACAGGAAACGCTTCGGCGATTTTCAGCCGGACCTACGCTCCCTCCGCCTTCAGAATTTTTTGAATAAATTATTTAAATCCTTATTTCATTGCCTGAATGTGGCACGGGGGTTGAGTTCCCGCTGAAATCGGCGAACCGGAGACCGGATGACAAGGGCTGGACGCCAGGGATGGCGGCCAGAGGCGAATCGAGACAGGATGTCGAGTTGAGCCGACCGCAGGCAGCAGGTCGGGAGGTGAGCGCAGTGCGAAGCACCGATTTCTTGCGGGGCCGCGGGGATTGAAAAGGGGGCCGCGGTGGCCCCCTTTTCCCGTTCACGTGTGCTGGCAACTAATAATCTACCGGTCTCAAAGTGAACGGAACACACTACCGTACCCAACTATGTCTCCATGCTACCGTTTATAACGCGATAATCATCCCCTCGGCGCATCCCCAAACACAGCATAATCCGGCAGCTGCACCTCCTGATACGGCTCCCATCCCCCGCCAAGCGCTTTATAAAGCGCCACCAGATCCAGCGCACTCTGCACCCGGGCCTGATCCCGCTGCTGCTGCGCCTGGGCCAGCTGGCGCTGGGCATCAAGCACGTCGATAAAGGTGGCGATCCCCTGACGATAGCTGCTGCTCGCCAGATCGAAAGCGTTTTGCAGCGCATCGATGGTTTTGCTTAATCCCGCCTCCCGCTTCTGGTCGGTGCGGTAGCTGACCAGCGCATTTTCCACATCCCCCAGCGCGGTAAGCACCGTCTGACGATAGTCCAGCACGGCGGCACCCTGCTGGGCACGGGCGACCTTCACGCTGGAGACCAGCCGTCCGCCCTGGAAGATGGGAATAGAGACCTGCGGCCCGACGCTGTAGAAGTGGCTGCTCCAGTCGGTGAGCCAGCTGGCCTCGCTGTTACGCAGCCCAAACTGGCCGCTGAGGGAGACGCTGGGGAAGAGCTGCGCCACCGACACGCCGATCTGCGCGGTGGCCGCATGCAGATTCGCCTCGGCCTCACGCACGTCCGGACGTCGCCGCGCCAGCGTGGACGGGATCCCGGTGGGGACAATTTCCGGCAACTCGGGCAGCGGTTTGCTGGCCTGCAATTCGCCGTCCAGCGCCCCCGGCGGTTTGCCCAGCAGGATCGCCAGGCCGTTCATCGCCTGCCGCGCCTGGGCTTCATACTGCGGAAGCTGCGCCTCCAGATTGCCAAGCTGGGCGCGGGCGTTCTCCACGTCCATCTGCGGCGACAGGCCGCCGCGCTGGCGGCTGCTGGTCAGATCCAGAGTCTGCTGCGCGCTCTCGATCTGGGTGTTGAGCGTCGCGATGCTGCTCTGGGCACCGCGCAGCTGGAGCCAGGCGCGGGCGACTTCCGCCTCCAGCGACACCAGCGCATCGTTGCGCTGCTCGATAGCCGCCTGCTGCTGAGCGTTGGCGGCTTCAACCTGGCGGCGCACCTTGCCCCACAGATCCAGCTCCCACTGGGCGTCAAAGCTGCCCTGATAGAGGTTAATCGGCTGGGTCAGCGGCCCCAGCGCCCCGCGCAATTCAGGGTCGACATCATCAAGCTGGTCGTACACGCCGTGGGATTTCAGCTCCCCCTCCAGCCCCAGCTGCTGCCGGGTAGCCTGCAGGTTGCCGTTCACCGCCGGGAAGAAGGCGCCGCCCGCCTGGTTGATCTGTTCCCGCGCCCCGGCGATGCGCAGCACGGTTTGCTGTAGCGACAGGTTGCCGGCGATGGCGCGCTCAATCAGGCTATCCAGCTGCGGATCGCCGAAGGTTTTCCACCAGCGAGGATTGATGGCGCTCGACGCGGTTTGTGATTTCACGCCGCCATCTCCCGGATCGTTCCACTGGCTCGGGGTTTGCGGCGCGGGCTGCTGGTAATCAGGCCCTACGGCACAGCCTGCCAGCAGCAGCATTAACATCAGGGGGCTTAAACGTCGAATCATCAGTGTGCTCCTGCACTCCCCTCGCTCTTAACCGGCGAGAGCAACAAACAAAACGGAATCAGTAAGAGGGCCACCGCGCTCAGAATGGTGAAGACGTCCACGTAGGCCAGGAAACGCGACTGCTCAATCATCGCCTGGTACATGCGCCCGGTGGCGATGCCGGTGGGGTCGCCCACCTGGGTGGTAAAGTTCTGGATCGCCTGGGCCATCTCGCGGATCGTCTGCTGGAACGGCTCATCAAACGCCGAGGTATGCGTGGCGAGATGCGCGCTGTGGGCCTGGGAGCGCTCGGTGATGGCTGCCGTCGAGAGCGAAATGCCCACCGACCCCGCCACGTTGCGGAACATGGTAAAGAGCGCCGCAGCGTCGGCGTTCAGCCGCCGGGGGATCGAGATAAAGGCGATGGTGGTCAGGGGCACAAACAGGAACCCCAGCCCAATCGATTGGGCGCTGCGGAACAGCACCAGGGTCTCGAAGTCGATATCCGGCGTCAGCGTCCGCGACCAGAAGAAGGCCGTCGCCAGGCAGGCAAAGCCGAAGGCGATGATCCAGCGCGTCTGCACAATCGGCATCAGCTTCAGCACCAGCGGGATGGTCAGCACAATGAGGATCGCGCCGGGCGAGAGCACCAGCCCTGACCAGGTGGCGGTATAGCCCAGGTCCTGCTGCGCCAGCTGCGGGATCACCACCGAACTGCCGTAGAGGATCATCGCCATACCGGCCATCAGCAGGCTGGAGACCGCGAAGTTTTTATCCTTCATGCAGTGCAGATCCACCACCGGCTTTTTGGCATACAGCAGCCAGTAGATGGCGCCGATAATGCCGATCAACGTCAGGACGGCAAAGGTGCGCGTAAAGTTCGAGTTAAACCAGTCTTCGTCTTCCCCGCGGTCGAGCATCACCTGCAGGCAGCCGAGGCCAAGGGCGATAAGCCCGATGCCGGTCCAGTCGACGGAGAGTTTCTCCTTCGATTTACTCTCCCAGGGCGGATCTTCCAGCAGCTGATAGATCGCCAGAACGGTCACTATCCCCACCGGAATGTTAATAAAGAACACCCAGCGCCAGGAGTAGTTATCGGTGATCCAGCCGCCAAGCGTCGGCCCCAGCACCGGGGCGACAATAATGGCGATGGACGACAGGCCAAAAGCCTTACCGCGATCTTCCGGCTTAAAGTAGTCGAGCAGCACCGACTGCTGGGTCGGCTGCAGCCCGCCACCAAAGAAGCCCTGCAGAATACGGAACAGGATGATCTGCCAAAGCTCGGTGGCGATCCCGCACAGGAAGGAGCAGATGGTGAACATCACAATGCAGATCAGGAAGAACTGCTTGCGGCCAAAAAGCCGGCTCAGAAACGCCGAGATGGGGAGCACGATGCCGTTCGCCACCAGATAGCTGGTGAGCACCCAGGTGGATTCGTCATAGCTGGCGGAGAGTGAGCCCGCCACGTGGGGCAGCGCCACGTTCACGATGGTGGTGTCGAGGATCTCCATAAACACCGCGAGGGTGACGACGATCGCCACCGCCCACGGGTTGCTGGCGGGCCGCCAGTTTTCATGGCTGTGGTCGGTCATTCCACGGTTACCTTCGGCTCAACCGACAGGCCCAGCGGCAGCGGCTTATTAGGGTCCAGCCCTTTATCAATGACAATTTTCACCGGCACGCGCTGGACGATCTTCACGAAGTTACCGGTGGCGTTCTCCGACGGGAAGGCGGCAAAGCGCGAGCCGCTCCCCTGCTGGATAGAGTCGACATGCCCTTCCAGCTCCATATCCGGCCAGGCGTCCACGCTCAGCGTGACCTTATTCCCGGGGCGCATCCGCTCCAGCTGGGACTCTTTGAAGTTGGCCACCACCCAGATATCGCTCGAAACCAGAGAAAAGAGCGCGGTGCCCGCCTGCACCAGAGTACCGGTCTGGACGTTGCGCTTCGTGATGTAGCCATCAAAGGGAGCACGCACCTGGGTGTAAGAGAGGTTGAGCTCGGCGGTCTCCAGCTGGGCGCGCGCCTGCTCCACCTGACGTTCCCGGGCTTCGACGTTGGTCTCCTGCTGACGAATTTGCAGTTGCACCTGGGAGGCCACCTCAAGCTGCGCTTTGGCGCTGGCAAGCTGGGCCTGGGCGCTGCGCAGCTGGGCATTGGCCGCGTCGATGCTCTGTTGGGTAGTGGCGCGGGGATCGACGCCGCGCTGACGGCGATACTCCGCCTGGGCATTGGCGAGATCGGCCTGGGCTTTAATCACCTGGGCATTCGCTTCGTCGCGCTGGGCGGGATATTGCACTTTCGAGAGGGCAAGCTGCGCCTGGGCCTGATGCAACTGGGCCTCGGCCAGACCCAACTGGGCTTTAGCCTGATCGCGCTGGGCGAGCGTATCCCGGGGATCGATGGTCACCAGCAGATCGCCTTTTTTCACCCGCTGGTTATCCCGCACCCGCAGTTCGGTGACGTAGCCTGCGGTTTTCGGGGCGATGGTGACGGCGTCGCCTTCGGTGAAGGCATCGTCGGTGGTCTCCTGGTTGCGGGTCATCATCCACCAGACCAGGGCCACGATGACCATCACGATCACCACAATACCCAGAATAATCAGCGGTTTTTTGCCGGGGCGTTTACGTTCAGTCTCTTTATTGTCTTTATTATCTGCGTCGTCAGAGGTGTGGTTTTCTTCGGCCATAGAACAGCATCCATCCTGTTAGTGAGCGGTATCACCATTTATACCGCTCACTAAAGTTAGGACGTTGCTATACATTTGCCAGGAAAAACTGACAAAGAGGGCACTATATGAGAAGGAATAATCCGAAACCGACGAACCCGGCCCAGACCAGCATCGGCAGCGACCAGAGATGGAAGCGCCACCAGATACGACGATCGTTTGCCATGCGCAGAGCGATGAGGTTAGCGAGGGATCCCGGCAGCAGACCAAAGCCCCCGATGTTTACCGCCCAGGCCAGCAACGCCGTCGGCGGCACATAGTTCAGCAGCAGAATGGTAGAGGGCACGTTGCTGATAAACTGCGACAGCCCGATGGCGGTCAACCACAGTCCCGGCTGCGACAGATGGGTGACATTTTGCAGTACGCCCTGCAACGCCGGGACCTGAATCAGCAGGTGCACATCGATAAACATCGCCATAAACACCAGCAGTAGCGTCCAGTCGACGCTTATCAGCACCCGACGCGCCAGCAGCAGGAAGCCCCCCGCTACCAGCAGCACGCCCCATAGCTCCTGCTTCAGATCGAGGGCCACCAGAAAGACCAGATAGAGCGCCAGACAACTCCACGCCAGCCGCGGTTTCGCCTGGGCGACGGCGCTGCCGCTGTGGTAGCGCAGCGGCGTTGCCGGGAAAGCAAACCAGCACAGCAGCGCCAGGGTGAGCATCATCACCAGCGCCAGCGGCGCCATCTGCCAGGTAAAGGCGGCGAACGACAGCCCGGAGCGCCCCCATAGCAGGATGTTTTGCGGATTACCAATCGGGGTCAACAGCGACCCGGCGTTAACCGCCAGCGCCTCGAAGATGATCATCCGGTTGACCGGGATTTCGCACAGCTTGCGCAGCGTGAGCGTCAGCGGCACCACGATAAACAGCGCCACATCATTGGTCAGGAAGGTGGAGAGCAGCGCGGCAGAGAAGACCATAAACAGCGCCAGGCGCCGCTCGGTAGCGAAACGGCGCACCATCTTGCGCCCGAGTACGTCAAAAAAGCCGCTCTGCTCGACCCCTTTGGTGAGCATCATCAGTCCGGCGAGGGTAATAATGGTGTGCCAGTCGATGGCGGCAGGCCAGCGCTCAGGTGCGAAGGGCACCAGAAAACTGAGTCCAATCCCGACCACCAGCAACAGATGAAAGAAGCGATCGCGGGCCAGCGCCCGCAGGCCTGGAAAGGTCATTCTGCGGCGGATCCGTGTTTCAGCGTAAAGGCCAGGAACTGCTGCAACGTCTCTTCGCTAACGTGGTGTTCCATCCCCTCGGCATCCCGGCGGGCAATCTCAGGGCTTACGCCCAGCACCAACAGGAAGTTTTCGACAATCTGATGGCGCTCGCGGCTCACCTGCGCCAGCTTTTCCCCTTCCGGAGTGAGAAAGACGCCGCGCCAGGGGATCATTTCGATCAGGCCCACCGTGGCCAGACGCTTGAGCATTTTAGCCACCGTCGGCTGCGAGACGCCGAGACGCGCCGCCATATCCACCTGACGGGCCTCCCCTACTTCGCGGATCAGATCCGAGATCAGCTCGACATAGTCATCAATCAGTTCGCGGCGATGCGCTTCGCGAACCTGGCGAAAGCCTTCGACATGCTCTTCGACATTGACCAGTTGCGTCATTTTTTTTGTTGTTGGTTTACCTGCACGGCGATTCATTGTGCTTCCTCAATCCGGTGACACATCAAGCGTATCAATGCATAAGCGGCCATTGTAAACCATCGCTACACAAGCACAAAAAATTAACGTAATAGCCATAGCTATACAACATAGCCTGTGCTATATCTGTATGTAATGCAGTCACCCTTCAGGGATCGAAGGGATCAACCCGCAGGAGGTCACATGAACGAATTCAAGAGGTGTATGCGCGTGTTTAGCCACTCTCCCTTTAAGGTACGCTTAATGCTGCTGAATATGATTTGCGACATCATCAACGGCAAGCCAGAGCAGAACAAACCTTCCCACTAAGCGGCGTCGCGGTACGCCGCTTCATTTTTTTGTCATTTATCATCGCTATACTCCCTCGCGGACGGCTATTCCCCGATCTTTTTTACGGAAATGCAGCCCTCTTCGCAAAACACCCCTTTTATATCTGTTGACGTTATACCTTACTGGCTCTATCTTCTTGCAGCCCTGCACTTTTTGCGGCTCGCAGATGCGGACCTCAATCCCCCTTCTACGCATTCTCAGGCAGGTTTTGACCCTTGGCGCCAGGGTGAGCACATGGCGTTTTCGCGATAGTGACCTATGAATTTAACCCTGAAAGAGACGCTCATTACCCGCAGCCGGGCCTTAAGCCCGTGGACGGGATTCTATTTTTTACAGTCGCTGCTGATTAACTTTGCCCTGGGCTACGAATTCAGCCTGCTGTATGCCGTTGCCTTCACCTGTATCCTGCATCTGTTATGGCTCGGCGCGCCGCGACTGCAGAAAGGGGTGGTTGGGATCTGCTCGCTGGTGGCGGCCATGTATTTCCCGTTTGGTCAGGCCTACGGCGCGCCAAACTTTAATTCCCTGCTGGCGATGCACTCCACCAACATGGAAGAGTCGACGGAGATCCTCACCATCTTCCCGTGGTACAGCTATATTGTCGCCCTGTTTATCTTTGCGCTCGGCGTGATTGCCGTGCGCCGTAAGCCCCAGCCCAGAAACGCGTGGAGCAAAATCGACAGCCTGTGCCTGGTCTTCAGCGTGGTGGCCTTTTTCGTCGCCCCGGTGCAGAACCTGGCCTGGGGCGGCGTCTTCAAGCTGAAAGATACCGGCTATCCGGTGTTTCGCTTCGTCAAAGATGTGGTGGTGAACAACCAGGAAGTGGTTGAAGAGCAGGCCCGGATGGCCGAACTGTCACAGATGAAGGACACCTGGAACGTGCTGGGGGTAAAACCGAAGTATCACATCTATATGGTGGTGATCGGTGAAAGTGCCCGCCGCGATGCGCTGGGGGCGTTTGGCGGCCACTGGAATAACACCCCGTTTGCCAGCAAGGTCAACGGCACCCTGTTTACCGATTACATTGCCGCCAGCGGTTCAACCCAGAAGTCGCTGGGGCTGACGCTTAACCGGGTAGTGGATAACAAGCCACAGTATCAGGATAACTTTGTGACCCTCGCCAACCGCGCGGGCTTCCAGAGCTGGTGGTTCTCCAACCAGGGGCAGATCGGGGAATACGATACCGCCATCGCCAGCATTGCCAAACGGGCTGACGAAGTGCATTTCCTGAAAAGCGGTGATTTCGAGGCGGATAAAAATACCCGGGATGAGGCGTTACTGAAGATGACCGAACAGGTCTTCAGCAGCCATCGCACCCAGCCGCAGCTGATCGTTCTGCACCTGATGGGCTCCCACCCGCAGGCCTGCGATCGCACTCAGGGGAAATATGCCGAGTTCGTGCAGTCGAAAGAGACCTCGTGCTATCTCTACACCATGACCCAGACCGATGACCTGCTCAGCAAGCTCTATGCCCAGCTGCAAAACACCGGCGAGAGCTTCTCGATGGTCTATTTCTCCGATCACGGGCTGGCGTTCAAGGAGCGCGGAAAAGAGGTGCAGTATCTGGCGCACGACGACGCTTATCAGCAGAACTTCCAGGTGCCGTTTATGGTGCTGTCGAGCGATGACAAAGCCCATCGCATCATCAAAACGCGCCGCTCGGCGAATGATTTCCTGAGCTTCTTCTCGCAGTGGACGGGGATCACGGCCAAAGAGATCGCGAATAAGTACCGCTTCCTGTCAAACGACAAAGCGCCGCCGGTGTATGTGACCAACTTTAAATTACAGAAAGTGGATTACAACCATCTGGGGACGGATCTCTTTGAGACGAAAAGCCGGTAGGTTGTTAGCCCCCACCTATCGGTCCGCAACCATGGTCTGCTCCCTCTCCCTTGAGGGAGAGGGTTGGGGTGAGGGAGAGCATGCGCCTCGCCCCGGCCTTCCGGAAACGCTTCGGCGATTTTCAGCCGGACCAGGGAGCCGCTGTAAGTTAGCGATTTTTTTTAGAATTTGATCATTGCTGTAGACGCGAAATATTCTTGGTGGCTCTTCAGCGCACAGGGAAGGACAAAAACAAAAAAACCCGCCGAAGCGGGTTTTTATATTGGCTCACCGAAGTGATTAGAAGCGGTAACCTACGCCCGCGATCCAGGTGCCAACGTCAACGTTACGGATGCGGCTCTGCTCATAGGAGAAGTCCAGCGCAACGTTTTCAACTGGGTTGAACTGCATACCTGCGCCATAGGAGAAGCCGTAGTCGCTGTTGCTTGCAGTACGGTTGAAGCCCTGGTTTTCAGTCTGCTGGAATTTACCGTAGCCAACACCCACAACACCGTAGATGCTCGCCCAGTCGTTCAGACGGTAAGCCGGGCCAGCAGTGATGCCGTAGTACTGACCTTTGTTGTACGCGCCGTCTTCAGAACGGTCTTTCTCGGTGTAAGTGAAGGAACCGATAACACCCAGTGGGTTGTTATCCTGCTCGTAGCGATATTTCAGGTTGAAACCGTTGGTTTTGTTCATCACGCCCTGCATATCGCTCTGAGCGTAACCGCCAGTAACGGTAGAAGTATCCGCCATTGCGGAACCTGCGGTAACAGCCAGAACTGCCGCCAGTGCTGAAAGACATGCAATTTTTTTCATAACCACCTCAAATGTGCTTCAAGTAAATCCGTAAGTTTTAAATATATCAAAAAAACTTGTGAAACTCTTTGTGATTCATGATGTCTAACGCGGGTTTTCATGTAACTAAACATTTCCACCAGCAGCTATCTTATTCAAAAAACACCAGATTTGTGTTTCAATCAGCTAATTTTGCGCGTCAGTCACAATACATTCATCCAGACGATTCCTAAACTGTTACAGAAATCATCCGCTCGTGTGACGCCATTTTACGGATTTGTGACGACTTTTTTTCAACAAAGTCTCAACCGCCCGGCGTTATTTCCTTTACACTCCTCCTCTTTACTTCCTTTGACACAAACTGACAGGAGAAAGGATGCCTGGGTTGTCTCGCAGGGCGCCGGTCTGGTTGCCCGTCATCGTTATCCTTATTGCTATGCTCTCCATTCAGAGCGGCGCGTCGCTGGCAAAATCGCTCTTTCCGCTAGTGGGTGCCCCTGGCGTGACGGCGCTGCGTATTGCGCTCGGCACCCTCATTCTGGTTGTGATTTTTAAACCCTGGCGGCTGCGCTTTCAGAAGGAGCAGCGCCTGCCCCTGCTGTTTTACGGGCTTTCTCTGGGGGCGATGAACTACCTCTTCTACCTGTCGATTCAGACGGTGCCGCTGGGGATCGCCGTGGCGCTGGAGTTCACCGGCCCGCTAGCGGTAGCCCTTTTCTCCTCCCGACGTCCGGTAGACTTTATCTGGGTGGTGCTGGCGGTGCTCGGGCTATGGTTTCTCCTGCCGCTGGGCCAGGACGTCTCGCACGTTGATCTCACTGGTGCGGCGCTGGCGCTGGGGGCCGGTGCCTGCTGGGCCATCTATATTCTGACCGGACAGCGCGCAGGAGAAGAGCACGGCCCGGCCACGGTCGCCCTCGGATCGCTTATCGCCGCCATTGTTTTCGTTCCGCTGGGGATGGCTCAGGCCACCGAATCGATCTGGCAGTGGTCAATCCTGCCGGTGGGGCTGGCGGTGGCGGTGCTCTCCACCGCGCTCCCCTACTCACTGGAGATGATTGCCTTAACACGCCTGCCGACGCGTATTTTCGGCACCCTGATGAGCATGGAACCGGCGCTGGCGGCAATATCCGGGATGGTGTTTCTTGGCGAATCCCTGACCTTCACCCAGACTCTGGCGCTCTGCTCAATCATTGCCGCCTCGATGGGTTCGACCCTTACCCTGCGCCGGGAGAGTAAAGTCGAAGAGGTGGATATCCGCTAGCAGGCGTTATTTTGCCGGGGAGCGGCTTCCCGGCAAAATATTCCCATTCGCATTAGCGTCATTATTTTGAAATATCTCCCTCCCCTCCCTCAAAGCCCTTAAAAAATAAGATTAATTTACCCGCATATATCCATATTGTTTTATTTTCAATAGGTTACATATAACAACCAACCTTTCACTATTAAACCGATAGGCAGTACCCGGTCGCGCTATCTATAGCCAGTGCTATACTTAATCTCGAAATAACTTTGGACGCCAACATCAAGAGGAAATGAGATTATGCCTACCGCTAAACTGGTAAAAACAAAAGCACCTAATCTGCTGTATACCCGTAACGATGTGTCAGACAGCGATAAGAAAGCGACGATTGAGCTGCTGAATCGCCAGGTGATCCAGTTCATTGACCTGTCTCTGATTACTAAACAGGCTCACTGGAATATGCGCGGTGCCAACTTTATTGCTGTGCATGAGATGCTGGATGGCTTCCGCACTGCACTGACTACCCACCTGGATACCATGGCCGAACGTGCCGTGCAGCTGGGCGGTGTGGCGCTGGGTACTTCCCAGGTGATTAACAGCAAAACGCCGCTGAAGAGCTACCCGCTGGATATCCACAGCGTTCAGGACCACCTGAAAGAGCTGGCGGATCGTTATGCCGTGGTCGCTAACGATGTGCGTAAAGCGATTGGCGAAGTGAAAGACGAAGACACGGCGGATATCCTCACCGCGGCTTCCCGCGACCTGGATCAGTTCCTGTGGTTCATCGAATCTAATATCGAGTAATCCATAGCTTTTTGCTATTACACCCTCGCCCTCGGCGGGGGTTTTGCACTTTCATGGTGCAGTCATTTCTCCTCTCCCCCGGCAAAAGTAAAGCATTTGTAATAATCACCTCACACAATCGTTAATGAAAGATTGTTTTCTCATCAATATTTGCGCTAAATAGCATAACCGTTAGTGATGGCGTTTCGCTGCACCAAAACAGTGCTTCGTTATGGTGCAACTGACCGCCATTGTGACCTTTTTTGTGCAATGAAATCCGTCCTGGCCTTGCAAAAACAACACGTTGTAAAGTTGGCACGATTTTTTCATAGAGCGTTCGTTCTCGCAGGGGATCGCCCCGTGGATATAAAAGGAAATGCTATGAAGTCTGTATTAAAAGTTTCACTGGCTGCACTTACCCTGGCTTTTGCGGTCTCTTCTCAGGCTGCTGATAAGAAACTGATTGTTGCCACCGACACCGCCTTCGTACCGTTCGAATTTAAACAGGGCGACCAGTACGTTGGTTTTGATGTGGATCTGTGGGCGGCTATCGCCAAAGAACTGAAGCTGGACTACACCCTGAAGCCAATGGACTTCAGCGGTATCGTGCCGGCCCTGCAAACCAAAAACGTTGACCTGGCGCTGGCCGGTATCACCATTACTGACGCACGTAAAAAAGCGATCGACTTCTCTGACGGCTACTACAAAAGCGGCCTGCTGGTGATGGTGAAAGCGGATAACAACGACGTTAAAAGCGTGAAAGATCTCGACGGCAAAGTGGTTGCGGTGAAGAGCGGCACCGGTTCTGTTGATTACGCCAAGGCAAATATCAAATCGAAAGATCTGCGCCAGTTCCCGAACATCGACAACGCCTACATGGAACTCGGCACCAACCGTGCTGACGCCGTGCTGCACGACACGCCAAACATCCTTTACTTCATCAAAACCGCAGGCAATGGCAAGTTCAAAGCGGTAGGTGATTCCCTGGAAGCACAGGAATACGGTATCGCCTTCCCGAAAGGCAGCGACGAGCTGCGTACTAAAGTGAATGGCGCGCTGAAAACCCTGCGCGAGAACGGCACCTACAACGAAATCTATAAAAAATGGTTCGGTACTGAACCTAAATAAAACAGCCTGTTAAACAGGAACTGTACTGCCCGGTGACGCTTGCGTTGACCGGGCCTACAATTGTAACCATCCCCCTGATGGTTAATTGTCTGTTTTCACCACGGTATACAGGAACTCATCATGCAGTTTGACTGGAGCGCCATCTGGCCCGCCATTCCTCTTTTGCTTGAAGGCGCCAAAATGACCCTGTGGATTTCGGTCCTCGGTCTGGTTGGCGGGTTGATTATCGGCCTTGTCGCCGGTTTTGCCCGCACCTACGGCGGCTGGATAGCCAACCACGTAGCGCTGGTTTTCATCGAAGTTATCCGCGGCACGCCGATTGTGGTGCAGGTGATGTTTATCTACTTCGCCCTGCCGATGGCCTTTACCGACCTGCGGATTGACCCGTTCAGCGCGGCGGTGGTCACCATCATGATCAACTCGGGCGCCTATATCGCCGAGATCACCCGCGGTGCGGTACTGTCGATCCACAAAGGCTTCAGCGAGGCCGGTCTGGCGCTGGGTCTCTCCCGTCGCGAAACCATCCGCCACGTGATCCTGCCGCTGGCGCTGCGCCGCATGCTGCCACCGCTGGGTAACCAGTGGATCATCAGCATTAAAGATACCTCCCTGTTCATTGTTATCGGCGTGGCTGAACTGACCCGTCAGGGCCAGGAGATCATTGCCGGTAACTTCCGTGCGCTGGAGATCTGGAGCGCCGTGGCCGTGGTCTATCTGATTATTACACTGGCGCTGAGCTTCGTGCTGCGTCGTCTTGAAAGAAGGATGAAAATCCTGTGATTGAATTTAAAAACGTCTCCAAGCACTTCGGTCAGACCCAGGTGCTGCACAACATCGACCTGACTATTCAGACCGGCGAAGTGGTGGTCATTATCGGGCCGTCCGGCTCCGGCAAATCGACCCTGCTGCGCTGCATCAACAAGCTGGAGGAGATCACCAGCGGCGATCTGATTGTCGATGGCCTGAAGGTTAACGACCCGAAAGTGGACGAGCGCCTGATCCGCCAGGAAGCGGGCATGGTGTTCCAGCAGTTTTATCTCTTCCCGCACCTGACGGCGCTGGAAAACGTGATGTTTGGCCCCCTGCGCGTGCGCGGCGCCGACAAAGCGGCAGCCGAGCGGCTTGCAAAAGAGCTGCTGGCGAAAGTGGGGCTGGCGGAGCGCGGGCATCACTACCCGTCCGAGCTCTCCGGCGGTCAGCAGCAGCGCGTGGCCATCGCCCGTGCGCTGGCGGTGAAACCGAAGATGATGCTCTTCGATGAGCCAACCTCGGCCCTCGACCCGGAACTGCGCCACGAAGTGCTGAAAGTTATGCAGGATCTGGCGGAAGAAGGGATGACTATGGTGATCGTGACCCACGAAATCGGCTTTGCCGAGAAAGTGGCCTCACGCCTGATCTTTATCGACAAAGGCCGTATTGCCGAAGATGGCAATCCGCAGACGTTGATTGAGAACCCACCGAGCCAGCGTTTGCAGGAGTTTTTGCAGCACGTTGCGTAAGTTTTTGCCCTTTGTAAGCCGGGTAGGCGTAGCCGTCACCCGGCTTTTTTATTGCCGGAATTCTCCCAAAAACCCCCCGCCCCCGCGCGCCTTCTATACTTATCACTTTGCACAATTTTGTCACCGGAGGACATCGTGCCGTGGATTTTGCTGCTCCTGATAAGCCTGTTTTGTCTGCCTGCCCAGGCCGTCAGCCTGCCGGGCATTCCCGCCGCCACCGCCAGCGAGCAGAGCACGCCGCCACCGGAGCCGGACGTTGAGCAGAAAAAGGCGGCCTACTCGGCGCTGGCTGATGTGCTGGAAAATGACGCCTCGCGCAAGGAGCTGATCGATCAGCTGCGCAGCGTGGCTGCCACACCGCCTGAGACACCGGTGCCTAAAATAACCCCGCCAGAGATCACCGACGAGAAAACGGTGCTGGAGAACGTCACTGATATCAGCCGTCACTATGGCGATGCCCTCGCCTCCCGTTTCGCCCAGCTCTACCGCAACCTGATCGGCTCCCCGCATAAGGCCTTTAACCCGCAAACCTTCACCGCCGCCGCGCAGCAGTTTCTGATCCTGGCCGGACTGGTCTTTGCCTTTTACTGGATGGTGAGGCTCTGCGCCTGGCCGTTGTACCGCAAAATGGGGAGCTGGGGGCGCAAAAAGAACCGCGAAACCAGCAGCTGGGTTCATCTGCCGCTGACCATCGCCGCGGCCTTTATTATCGATCTGCTGCTGCTGGCGCTAACCCTGTTTATTGGCCAGATGCTGCGTGAGTATCTCAACACCGGCAACCCGACCATTGCCTTCCAGCAGGCGCTGTTCCTCAATGCCTTCGCGCTGATTGAATTCTTTAAAGCGATCCTGCGGTTGATATTTTGCCCGCGGGTGCCCGATCTACGACCTTTCGCCATTAACGACAGCGCCGCGCAGTACTGGTCGCTACGCCTGAGTATTCTGAGCGGCCTTATCGGCTATGGCCTGCTGGTAGCGGTGCCGATTATCTCCAATCAGGTCAACGTGCAGATTGGCGCTCTGGCCAACGTGCTGATCATGCTCTGTATTACCGTCTGGGCGCTGTACCTGATCTTTCATAACAAGCGCGCCATTACCGAAGGGCTGCTCCACCTTGCCGACCGTTCGCTGGCCTTCTTCAGCCTGTTTATTCGCGCTTTCGCGCTGGTGTGGCACTGGCTGGCGAGCGCCTATTTTATTGTGCTCTGCTTCTTCTCCCTCTTCGATCCGGGCAACAGCCTGAAATTTATGATGGGGGCGACCTTCCGCAGCCTGGCCATCGTCGGCATTGCCGCCTTCGTGTCGGGGCTGCTCTCGCGCTGGCTGGCTAAAACCATCACCCTCTCGCCGCACGTGCAGCGCAGCTATCCGGAGCTGCAAAAACGGCTCAACGGCTGGATCTCCGTGTCGCTGAAGGTGGCGCGGTTCCTGACAGTCTGCGTCGCCATTATGCTGCTGCTCAGCGCCTGGGGGTTGTTCGACTTCTGGAACTGGCTGCACAACGGCGCAGGGGAAAAGACGGTCGATATTCTGATCCGTATCGCGCTGATCCTCTTCTTCTCCGCCATCGGCTGGACGATCCTGGCGAGCCTGATCGAGAACCGGCTGGCGTCAGATATTCATGGCCGGCCACTGCCCAGCGCCCGCGCCCGAACGCTGCTGACGCTGTTCCGCAACGCGCTGGCGGTGGTCATCAGCACCATTACCATCATGATTGTGCTCTCGGAAATTGGCGTCAACATCGCCCCGCTGCTGGCCGGTGCCGGGGCGCTGGGGCTGGCGATCTCTTTTGGCTCCCAGACGCTGGTGAAGGACATCATCACCGGGATCTTTATTCAGTTTGAAAACGGGATGAATACCGGGGATCTGGTGACCATCGGGCCGCTGACCGGCACGGTGGAGCGGATGTCGATTCGTTCGGTGGGGGTGCGGCAGGATACCGGGGCGTATCACATTATTCCGTGGTCATCGATCACTACCTTCGCCAACTTTGTCCGCGGCATCGGGTCGGTGGTGGCGAACTATGACGTGGACAGGCATGAAGATGCCGAAAAAGCGAAAGACGCGCTGAAAGCGGCGGTGGATGAGCTGCTGGAGAGGGAGGATATTCGCGGGCTGATTATCGGCGAGCCGTCGTTTGCCGGGATTGTCGGCCTGACCAGCACCGCCTTTACCCTGCGCGTGTCGTTCACCACCCAGCCGCTGAAACAGTGGACGGTGCGTTTCGCCCTCGACAGCATGGTGAAAAAACACTTTGACCAGGCGAACGTGCGGATGCCGGTGCAGATGTATCAGCTGCTGCCGTCGCCGGGCCCGACACCACCGTCACCGCAGGAGCCCACCCTGTAGCCCCGGTAAGCGCAGCGCCACCGGGGAGAAGCGGTTAACGCTGGCGGCGTTTGGCGTTGTCCATAAAGGTCCAGGCGATAAAGCGGCTCTGCTTCTGTCCCTGGGCCATTTCTTTTTTCACCACTTTCACCGCGCCGACGTCGGTCAGGGCGCGGTAGAGCGGCGGCAGGTTTTCGCTGCGAGAGACCAGGGTAGTAAACCACTTCACCTGACGGGCAAACTGGGCGCTTTCGGCAATCATCTTCGTGATAAAGGCCACTTCGCCGCCTTCGCACCACAGCTCCTGCTGCTGGCCGCCGAAGTTCAGCGCGGCATCGGCCGCCTGGCCGAGGTTGCGACGCTTACGCTCGCTGCCCGCCCGGGCGGATTCAGCGGAATCATGGAACGGCGGATTACACAGGGTGGCATCGTACTGTTCGTTTTTATGGATAATACCCGTGAAGATTGCCGAGGCCTCTTTCTGACGACGCAGACGGATGGCGCGGCTCATGCCGGGGTTACCGTTAATGATGGCCGTGGCGTTGGCAAACGCCTGTGGGTCCACTTCGCTGCCGGTAAAGCGCCAGCCATATTCATGCACACCAATCAGCGGGTAAATGAGGTTCGAGCCGGTGCCGATATCCAGGAGGGTTGCCTCTGCGGGAGCGACGCCGTTGTTACCCTCCGCCAGCAGATCGGCGAGATGGTGAATGTAGTCGGCACGCCCCGGCACCGGTGGGCAGAGATAGCCGTCCGGAATATCCCACAGCGTCACCCCGTAGAAATGCATCAGCAGCGCTTTATTCAGCGTCTTCACCGCCTGTGGATCGGCGAAGTTCACCGTTGGCTCGCCTGTGGGCGTCTGGGTGATAAATTCGCGCAGCGCCGGACAGCTCTCGCATAAGGCATTCATGTCGTAACGGCTACGGTGGCGGTTGCGAGGATGCAACCCCGGCTTCTGGGATGTCATGGCGTTCTCCTGTAAACAGCGGCGTAAGATACCCGTTGCGGGCGCAACGGTAAATATTTCTCTGCGCCGCAGAATAAAACATCAGAAATCAGTCACCTGTATGTCGCTGATTTGTCATGGAATTGTCAAAAAATGTCGTTCAAAAAATAAGCAGATCATCATCAATTTTTTGCCCTAAATCACGCTCTGAGCCGTTCTACACTTACTGTGCATCACCCGTTGTCAATCAGAGGAAGTGATTATGAAAAAATACCTGGTAATGCTCGCTGCCGCTTCACTGGCAGGTGCGTCGTTTGCTGCATGGTCAATCGAATCACTCAGCAATGGCGATACCGGTCAACTGAGACCCGCCGGAACCGTGCAGGCTTCTGGCGCAAGAAACCTTGACGATCTGCAGGACAAACTGGCTGAGAAAGCGCGTGAACAAGGTGCTAAAGGCTTTGTGGTAAATTCTGCCAGCGGCGACAACACCATGTTCGGTACCGCCACGATTTACAAGTAATCCCCCGCTCTGCACTGCATACTGCATCCCCCGGGGTGCAGTACATTTTTTGCCCAAAATCCACTTTGTGAAGTTTTTTAGCAGGCAATGTAAATTTACGTATTTCATTTTGTTGACGAGAGTGATAAAAAGTGACGCCAAATGATAATGTTTATCACAATAATTATCATTTGTAGGCTCATTACTGATATCGAGTGGCACAGGATAAGGCGCAGACCTGCCTGACAACGTAATGAAAACTCAATACTAAAAATTATAAGTCGCTAAACAATATGGATAAAAATCGCAACGTTCCGAACAGCTTTAACTCGCTGACCTTTTTTGCGGGTCTGTGTATCGGTCTTTCCCCGGTGGCGACAGCGCTTGCCGCAGACAGCACGGATAACAAACCTGACGATACCCTGGTGGTGGAGGCCGCCCAGCCTTCGCTCTATGCCCCGCAAAAGTCTGCCGACGCCAAATTCAGCCGCCCGGTGGCAGACACCACCCGTACCATGACGGTGATCTCCGAGCAGGTGCTGAAGGATCAGGGCACCACCAATCTGACCGACGCCCTGAAAAACGTTCCGGGTGTCGGCGCCTTTTTCGCCGGTGAAAACGGCAACTCCACCACCGGCGACGCGGTCTACATGCGCGGCGTGGATACCTCGAACAGCATCTACGTTGACGGTATTCGCGACATCAGCACCACCACCCGTGACACCTTCAACACCGAACAGGTGGAAGTGATCAAAGGGCCGTCCGGCAGCGATTACGGACGCAGCGCCCCGAGCGGCTCGATCAATATGATCAGCAAACAGCCGCGTCTGGATTCCGGTATTGATGCCTCTGCCAGCATTGGCAGCGCCTATATGCGCCGTGGAACCCTCGATATTAACCAGGTGATGGGCGATACCTCGGCGTTTCGTCTGAACCTGATGGGTGAAAAAACTCACGATGAAGGGCGCGATAACGTTAAAAACGAGCGCTACGGCGTGGCCCCTTCCCTCGCCCTGGGGCTGGGAACGGAAAACCGCCTCTACCTGAACTACCTGCATGTGACCCAGCACAACACCCCGGATGGCGGGATCCCGACTATCGGGTTGCCGGGCTACTCTGCCCCCTCGGCGGGCACCGCGGCGCTGAATCACTCCGGCAAGGTGAACACCAGCAACTTCTACGGCACCGATTCCGATTATGACGATTCTACGTCTGACACCGCCACGATGCGCTTTGAGCACGACTTTAACGACAACACCACCCTGCGCAACACCACGCGCTGGTCGCGGGTGAAGCAGGATTATCTGATGACCGCCGTAATGGGTGGCGCCAGCAACATCACCCAGCCTGACCGTAATAATGTGGACACCTGGACCTGGTCGCGCCTCGCCAACACCAAAGATGTCAGCAATAAGATCCTGACCAACCAGACCAACCTGACCACTAAATTCTATACCGGCAGCGTCGGCCACGATATCAGTACCGGAGTGGAGTTCACCCGTGAAACCCAGACCAACTACGGCGTGGATGCCATCACCCCGCCGCCGGTCAATATCTATCATCCGAACAGCAACGTCGATATTGGCGGCCTGAATAACAATGGCGCTAATGCCAATGGCCGGACCGATACCTTCGGTCTGTACGCCTTCGACACGTTGCAGGTCACCCGTGATTTCGAGCTGAACGGCGGGATTCGTCTCGATACCTACCATACCGACTATGACAGCGCCAGCATCTGCGGCGGCACGGGGCGTGGGGCTGTGGCCTGCCCGGCCGGCACGCCGAAAGGTTCCCCGGTCACGACGATCGATACCGCTACCTCCGGTAACCTGGTCAACTGGAAGGCTGGGGCGCTTTATCACCTGAACGAATACGGCAACGTCTATGTGAACTACGCCATCTCCCAGCAGCCGCCAGGCGGCAATAACTTCGCGCTGGCCCAGGGCGGAAGCGGCAGCAGCGCCAACCGCACCGACTTTAAGCCGCAGAAGGCCAAAACCAGCGAGCTGGGTACCAAATGGCAAGTGCTCGATAAGCGTCTGCTCCTGACCGCGGCAGTCTTCCGCACCGACATCGAAAACGAAGTCGAGCAGAACGACGACGGCACTTACTCCCAGTACGGTAAAAAACGCGTCGAAGGCTATGAGCTGTCGGCAGCCGGTAACATCACCCCGGCCTGGCAGGTGATCGGCGGCTATACCCAGCAGCGCGCCAGCGTGCGCACCGGCAATGACGTGGCGCAGGATGGCACCTCATCTCTGCCCTATACCCCGGAACATGCCTTCACCCTGTGGAGCCAGTACCAGGCCACGGACGATCTCTCCGTTGGCGCAGGCGCCCGCTATATCGGCAGCATGCACCGCGGCGCTGACGGCGCGGTGGGTACGCCGTCGTTCACCGAAGGGTACTGGGTGGCGGATGCCAAACTGGGCTATCGCGTCAACCGCAACCTCGACATGCAGCTCAACGTCTACAACCTGTTTGATGAAGACTATGTCGCCTCCATCAACAAGAGCGGCTACCGTTACCATCCGGGCGAGCCGCGCACCTTTATGTTAACGGCGAACATGCACTTCTGATCCTCTGGGGGGCATGGCTCCCCATGCTTCAGTGCACGTCTGATCCGCGTGGGGCTTTAGCCCCACGCTTCGGAGAATTATTATGATGTATCACATTCCGGGCGTGCTGAACGCCGATGAGGTAGCGCACTTTTGCGCCCAACTGGAGCAGGCCCCGTGGATTGACGGGCGCGCCACGGTAGGCAACCAGGGGGCGCAGGTTAAAAACAACCAGCAGGTAGACACCCAAAGCCCGCTGTATGCCACGCTACAGGCCGCGGTATTGCAGGCGGTGAATCAGCACCCGCTCTTTTTTGCCGCCGCTCTGCCGCGCCAGATCTCAAGCCCGCTGTTTAACCGCTACCAGCAGCAGGAGACCTACGGTTTTCACGTTGACGGCGCCGTGCGAAGCCATCCGCAAAGCGGCTGGATGCGGACCGATCTCTCCGCCACCCTCTTTTTAAGCGACCCCGACAGCTACGAGGGCGGCGAGCTGGTGGTGAACGACACCTACGGCCAGCACAGCGTCAAGCTCCCGGCGGGCGATCTGGTGCTCTATCCCTCCAGCAGCCTGCACTGCGTCACGCCGGTCACCCGCGGCGTGCGGGTAGCCTCCTTTATGTGGATCCAGTCGATGATCCGCGACGATAAAAAGCGCGGCATGCTGTTCGAGCTGGATCGCAACATCCAGACCCTTCGTGCCCGTCACGGCGAAAGCGACGAAGTGCTCTCCCTGCTGAATCTCTATCACAACCTGCTGCGTGAATGGTCTGAAATCTAGCCGTTCGCCTTGATTGTACGTTTTTTGGCCCCATAGTTACTGATCAGCGCAATAACCTGTCAGGAGGGGTCTATGGCTTCCGGTTGGGCGAATGATGATGCCGTTAACGAACAGATCAACAGTACCATTGAAGATGCAGTGGCGCGGGCGCGGGGCGAAATTCCGCGAGGCGAGAGCCTGAAATTCTGCGAAGAGTGTGAAGAGCCGATCCCCGAAGCGCGGCGCAAGGCGGTCCCTGGCGTGCGGCTTTGCATCGCCTGTCAGCAGGAGAAAGATTCACATAATGCATCACACGCAGGATATAATCGCAGAGGATCGAAAGACAGCCAGTTACGCTGACTGCTATGCTGGCTATGAGGCCACACAAGCGATTACTTTTTTGTGCACGAATTTTAGCCCCTGGTTTGGCAAAATGTGCCCTCTCCGTCCCGTCTGTAAAGCGCAACGGTAAGAAACGTAAATCCATTCACTGAATTTATTAATATTCAATAACTTATTTGTCATTCAAATTTTTCGAAGGATGACGTCAATTCTCTTCGATTTTATCTCTCGCAAAAAAGCGTGATACTTATCACATCGACGGAACAACGTCCCCTTAACAGAATAACCTGCGAGATACTGACCATGAAAACCATCAAATATGCTGTCGCTGCTGTTGCCCTGACCACTCTCTCTTTCGGTGCTTTCGCTGCGGAATCTGTGACCGCTGCCCAGGCAAACAGCATGAATAAAATCGGTGTGGTCAGTGCAGAAGGCGCGACCACGCTGGATGGCCTGGAAGCACGTCTGGCGGCGAAAGCTGAAGCCGCGGGCGCGACCGGTTACACCATTACCTCCGCTAATACCAACAACAAGCTGAGCGGCACTGCGGTTATCTACAAATAACCTGACCCTTATCTCTGCTCTGCTCGCCGGTCCGCTGGCGAGATGTTCCAACCCTCATTGACCCTGTTGTTATTTTTTTGGCCCGTCCATCGCTGGACGGGCCTTTTTTTAGTTAAAAACTCCGGTTAACCCGCGCCAGACCGGCCTCCACCGTCTCCACCTGGCCGCTCGCCAGCAGGCAACAGGCCATCTGCAGCTTCAGGGAGTGCGGCACCGCTTCGCGCCCGGCGAGGCAGCCCTCAATCCAGCGAGCCGTGGTTTCAGCATCCTTCGCTTGCGGCAGAACAACGTCGCTGTTCTCTTCGCCGCGCTCCAGCACCACCCGGGTGCCCGCCGCATCAATCAGCGTTAGCTGCGGACAGCGCTGCGGGTTGGCATAGACTTCGCCTTCCGTCCCGTGCATCAGAAGCCCTCTGCCACCGATATCGGCAAAAAATGTCGCCACGCGGGTGACATATTCCGGGTGCGACACGCTGGAAAGGCGGAGCGCGGCATCTTCTGAAAACGGCGTCGCCAGCTTCGCCAGGGTATGGGCGCTGTTACGCACCCCCATACGCCAGCGCATCGCCAGCTGTTTTTCCAGCGGCGGACAGAGAGTACTCACCGGGATATAGACCGGATGATGCCCATCCAGCTTCGCCTGCGCCTGGCCGCCGTGACGGGTCGGCTCAATGCCCAGCAGGGTGAAAATGGTTTCCGTCAGCACGCGGGTCGGATCTTCACTCACGCCGTGCACCACCACCGGGAAACCCAGCTTATGCAGCAGGATCGCCAGCAGCGGGGTCAGGTTGGCTTGCTTACGCGCCCCGTTATAACTTGGGATCACCACCGGCATCGGCTTTGCGACCGGGGGCGTCAGGCGCAGGGTTTGTGCCTGCATCGCCTCATAGAAGCCCCGCATTTCGCCTTCGCCCTCACCCTTAATGCGCAGCGCAATCAAAATGCCGCCCATCTCCAGGTCCGGCACCTCGCCGTTCAGCATCGCGGTATAGAGGGCCCGGGCGGTCTCCTGATCCAGGTCGCGGGCATGATTTTTCCCTCGACCGACCTCTTTAATAATTTTGCGATAATCCACGATCGTTCTCCTTGTGACATCTTATTAACACTATAGCGTTGATAAGGGGCCATCGAACAGACATTTCTCTTATCGCTATCGGGTAAAATCAAAATTAACTTGTTGTATTTTCAGTAAAAATTATATTGCAACCGCTAATGAAATTACTATTGACCAGGCCAATGTTTATTAATTTGCAATAAATTACGTAAATTAGCCCCCGATAAAAAGTCGCCCCGCTTTTTTCCAAAAATTAATCACAACGGATGTTATAAACACCGGAATTCACTCAGGAATTATTATGCGTAAAATTGTCTCCGGCACCTTTATTGCCACTGCATTATGTTGTTCTGTCTCTGCCTGGGCTGCAACCAGCGGCGAGGGGCAAATTAATTTTACGGGTGAGATCATTGATTCCGCCTGCCAGGTGGTCAATGGCGTCAGCAGCCCGCTGGATGTGTCCCTTGGCAAAGTGTCACAAACGGCCTTCACCGGTTCTGGTTCCACCACCGGCACCATCCGATTTGATATTCAACTGAAAGACTGCCCGGAAACCATCACCAGCGCGGCCATCACCTTTGGTGGCTCCGCTGACGGCACCAACGCCAACGTGCTGGCCGTCACCCCAGGCACCGGTGCGGCAACCGGCGTGGGTATTCAGCTGCTGGATAAAACCGAAAATCCGCTGAGCCTCTATACCGCCTCGACCAGCTATACCCTGCAGTCTGGCACCACTACCAACGATCTGGTATTTGGCGCACGCTATATCCAGACCGGCAGCACCATCACCGCCGGTCCGGCGAATGCCGTCTCCACCTTTACCGTAATGTACAACTAATCCTGTTACGCCTGGCCCCTGCGGCCAGGCGCTGTCAGCTTTATTCAGAGTCCCACCATGCGTAAATCTATTTTCATCGCCTCCCTGTTAGTCATGACCACCGCCGCTCACGCCGGGGTGATTATCGAAGGGACCCGTTTAATTTATCAGGGAGATAAAAAAGAAGCGTCGTTAGGGATTTCCAACCCGGATAACCTCGACTACCTGGTGCAGTCCTGGGTAGAGAACGTTGATGCCGGGCGGGATAAAGCGCCGTTTCTTATCACCCCGCCGCTGTTTCGCCTCGATGGCAGACAGGACAACGTCCTGCGCGTCGTGCGCACCGGGGGCAATCTGCCAGCCGATCGCGAATCGCTCTACTGGCTGAATATTAAATCTATCCCCTCTACCTCCCCGAACGAGAGCAGCAACACCCTGCAAATCGCCATTAAAACGCGGATCAAACTGATCTACCGTCCGAGCGGAGTGAGCGGCAAGCCGGATGAGGTGGCAGATAAATTACGCTGGCATAAACAGGGGAATAACCTGGTGGTGAGCAACCCGACACCGTTTTACATGAACTTCCAGTCCATCACCGTAGGCGGCAAAAAAGTCAGCAATGTCACCTGGGTGGCTCCCGACAGCGACGCGCACTTTGCCGTGCCGGGCGGCATCACCGGCAACACGGTTTCCTGGAAAATTATCAACGATTATGGCGCGGTGAGCCACGCCCTGTCTGCACCACTGCAATAAGCCCGACGCCGCCATGCCCTGGGACTACTCCACCAAAGCCCCCCGTAATCCCGTACGCACCCTGCTGATTGCCCTGGGCTGCGCGGTGCTGAGCGTGGGGGTACAGCAGGTGCTGGCGGAGGATTATTTCAACCCGGCACTGCTGGATATCGACACGCCCGGCCAGGGCAAAACCGACCTCTCGCTGTATGAGAAGGGCCCGGGCATCGCGCCGGGGAGCTATCAGGTGGATGTCTATGTGAATAATAATAAAGTGGCTAACAGAAAGATCGCCTTTGGCCTGCAACAGCCAGCCAGCGGTCCGGCCACCCTGCAACCCTGCCTCTCGCCAGAAACCCTGAAGAGCCTGGGTATCCAGAGCGATAAATTCAGCGTCACCAAGGATGACGGCTGTGTCGATCTCTCTGGGTTACCGGCCGCCAGCGCCACTTTCCGCCCCGGCCAGCAGCAGCTGCTGCTGAGCATCCCCCAGGCGGCCATTGTTCCCGTGCCTCACGGTTATGTGGCGCCGGATGAGATGGACAACGGGATCAACGCTTTCCTGCTGAACTACAGCTACTCCGCCGGGGATAGCCGCAGCCGGGGTGAAGAGGGCAGCCACCAGCGTAATGAATATCTCAACCTGCGGCCGGGACTGAACCTCGGCGCCTGGCGTCTACGCAACTACTCCACCTGGAGCCGCACCCGGGACGATCGTACCACGCAGCACGACTTCTCGCCGGTCTACAGCTATGCCCAGCGCAATATTCTGTCGCTGGGCAGCGTCGTTACTCTCGGAGAAAGCTCTACCCCCTCCGACGTGTTTGACAGCCTGTCGTTCACCGGGGCGCAGATTGCCTCCGACGATGACATGCTGCCGGACAGCCTGAAGGGCTTCGCCCCGCGCATTCGCGGCGTGGCGCACAGTAACGCCCAGGTGGTGGTGCGCCAGAACGGCTACGTGATCTATCAGAACTACGTCGCCCCCGGCGCGTTTGAAATTAACGATCTCTACCCTACCGGCGGCAGCGGCGATCTGAACGTTACCGTCAAAGAGACCGATGGCAGCGAGCAGCACTTTGTGGTGCCTTACGCCTCGGTGCCGGTTTTACAGCGTGAAGGCCGCTTCAAGTACAGCCTGACTGGCGGGCGCTACCGCAGCTATGACCACAGCGTGGAGAAGACACCGTTCCTGCAGGGCACCGGGATCTATGGCCTGCCGTACGATATCACCGCCTACGGCGGTATCCAGACCAGTCAGTATTACGATGCCCTGGCGCTCGGCACCGGTAAAAACATCGGTGACTGGGGAGCGTTTTCGGTGGATATGACCGCGGCAAAATCGCAGATGCAGGGGCAAAAAACCTCCCGTGGCCGCGCCTGGCGAGTGCGCTATAGCAAAGACTTCGCGACCACCGGCACCCACTTTACGGTGGCCGGGTATCGCTACAACAGCGCCGGGTTTGACACCATGGCAGACGTCCTTAACTCCCATACCCACGACGACGACTGGAGCCCGACGGATCGCCGCCGCAACCGCCAGGAAGCCACTATCGATCAATCCCTGGGCGGCTCCCTGGGCTCGATGACGTTAAGCCTGGTCAAAGAGAATTACTGGCACAGCGACCAGAGTATGACCTCGTTGAGCATCGGCTATAACGGCAGCTGGCACGGCATCAGCTACGGTATCAACTATGGCCTGAGCAAAAACATCCAGGATGAAGAGGATGACGACGATCGGCGGGAGAACGAGCAGACCTTCGGCTTTAACGTCTCCGTTCCGCTGGATCGCTGGCTGAGCAATACCTGGGTCAATTACACCTTTAACAACAGCAAGCATGACACCAGCCAGAGCGTCGGCCTGAACGGCACCGCGCTGGCGGGGGATAACCTCAGTTGGGGGATTCAGCAGGGCCACAGCCACACTTCCGGCTATAGCACCAACCTGAACAGCGATTACAAAGCCACCTACGGCGAGATGACGGCAGGCTATTCCCAGGATAACCAGCAGCGCCAGCTCAACCTCGGCGTACAGGGGAGCATAATTGCTCATGCCCACGGCATCACCCTCGGCCAGCCGATGGGGGACACGGTGGCATTGGTAGAGGCGCCGGGGGCCAACGGCACCGGGATCGAAAACCAGACCGGGGTTAAAACCGACTATCGTGGCTATGCCATTGTGCCTTACGTCACGCCGTACCATCACAATACCGTGTCACTGGATACCGAGAGCCTGCCTGCAGGCGCCGACGTCGGCCAGGCGGCCCAAATTATTACCCCAACCCGTGGGGCGGTGGTGCGTACCCACTTTAATACCCGCGTCGGCAGCCGGGTGCTGCTGACCCTCACCCGCGCCGATGGACGTCCGGTGCCCTTTGGTGCCACGGCGGCGCCGGCCCATGAGAGCGGCGAATTTATCGTTGGTGATGGCGGCCAGGTCTATCTGACCGGGATGCACGCCCGGGGCAGTGTCAACGTCAGCTGGGGCAAAGGCGCAGGCGCGCACTGCTCCGCCCACTATCAACTGCCGTCCCGATCCGCTGACCCGGTGATTAGCGTCACCGCGCAGTGCTCGTGACAGCATCGAGGAAAAGATGAAACCCTTCCGTTACGGCTCTGTACTGGCCCTGTTTGCCGCCCTGTTTCTGTTTATGCCGCAGGCTAAAGCAGCATGCTCTACCGCAGATCTGCCCTGGACAACCACGCCGGGTGCGCTGACGGTGCCCGCCACGCTGGGGGTGGGCAATGCTATCCCCGGCTCCGCCCGCACGCACACGGTAAAAGGCCACTGTGACGCTGCCGACAGCGGTAAGCCAATCACCGCCTGCCATCTGGGCGAAGGCGATGAAATTCCGGGGATGCCGGGCGTCTGGCGCAGCGGTATCGAGGGGATTGGTATTGAACTGCTGAACAGCGCCGGCCAGCCGGTCCGGGGCCGTAACGCCCACTGTGACAGCCGAAGCACGCCCCTGGGGTACGTCAGCAGTGACGGCTCCGGCAGCTTCAACGTATCGCTGAGGATGCAGCTGATCAAAACGGCAAGCACCACCAAAGAGCAGACGTCAACGACGGTGCGTAACGGCATCTGGTCCCTGGGTATCTACCCCGATCAACAGCTGGGTCAACTGAACGCCGTGCGCTACGGCGGCAGCCTGGCGCTGAAGGCCACCACCTGCTCCGTAGATCCGAGAAGCCTGGTCATTATGCTGGGGAATTTTCCGGTCACTCTCTTTACCCACATCGGCAGCACCAGCGGCTGGCAAAGCTTTAACCTGACGGCAACCTGTACCGACGCGGTGACCATGACCGCCCGGGTTACCAGCGCCAACGGCAGCACCTCGCTCGGTGACGGCAATGACGTGCTGAACCTGACACCGGGCAGCGACAGCGCCACGGGCATCGGGGTGCGAATGATGGTTGGCGGCGTGGCGCTACGCTACAACTACCCTATCCCTTTTGGCGACCAGACCGTTCCCAACCAGCCGTTCGACCTGCCCTTCAGGGTGCAGTATTACCAGACTGGCGTTCAGGCGACTGCCGGAAGAGCCAATACCATTGCCACCATCGACATTGAATATCAGTGAGATCCCGATGAAATATGTAGCCCTGCTCGTGCTGCTGGCCAGCCTGCCCGCCTCAGCCACCGACGTGCTCCTCAGCATCAAAGGCAATATTTACGATACGGCCTGCGAGGTGGACAGCACCAGCCAGAATAAAGTGGTCAATCTCGGCCAGGCGGTGGCCAGTGATTTTAAAGCGCCGGGGGATGTCGGCGTGTGGAAAAATTTTGATATCACCATTTCGCATTGCCCGCAAAGCCTCACCCTGGCGACGATCAACCTGGAGGGGCAGCGCGACAGGCTTCATCCGTTCAAGTTCGCCAACACCGGTACGGCGAAAGGGCTGGCGCTGGAACTGGGCGACCGCACCGACTCGATCATTCTGGCGCCAGAAGCGCGCTTCAATGCGGTAATTGACCCGATCACCCACAGCGCCGATTTCCCGATGGCGGCACGCTATTACGCCTCGTACGTTCCGGTCCACGCGGGGGAGTTTTCAAGCACGGTGCTGTTTACCTTCACTTACCAGTAGGACCACGCCCCTTAGCACGGATGCTTTTCCTGCGCCCGGCGGCAAGCTTAGCCGGGCGTTTTTTTACTTCGGGAACCTCAGGCTGTTCGATGGGAAAGACCGGCAGGGCATTCAGCAACCGCTTGCCGTAGTTTTTGGTCAACAGCCGCTTATCGTAGATCACCACTTCGCCCCAGCAGCTGTGGCTGCGGATCAGGCGCCCGACCTGCTGGATCAGGTTGAACGACGCCGCAGGCAGACTCTGCACCTCAAACGGGAAGCGGTTCAGGCTTTTCAGCCACTCGCCTTCGGTGAGCACCACCGGGCTGTCGATAGGCGGGAAGGCAATCTTATGGATATGCACCTGGGTCAGGTAGTCGCCCTTCAGATCCAGCCCTTCGGCGAAGGACTGGAGCCCCACCAGCACGCTGCGCTCTCCGGCCTCGATACGTTTACGGTGCAGCTCTACCAGCCGGTAGCGGGGCTGATCCCCCTGAACCAACAGCAACAGGCGCAGGTCGGTGACAAAGGTTAAAAAGAGGTTCATTGCTCGGGCGCTGGCGAACAGCACCAGCATGCCGGGATACTTTTTACTCTCCAGCTGTTCGCGAAAGTAGGCCGCCATTTCGGCCAGGTGCTGCTCTTCGTTGTCAATCAGCGGCTCATACTGCATACGCGGGATCACCAGCTTGCCCTGCTCGCAGTGGTTGAACGGCGAGTCGAGGGCCACAAAGCGATCGCCCGCCTTCTCCTTCAGACCGCTCATCTCCTGCAGGCGGGAGAAACTGTTCAGCGAGCGCAGCGTGGCGGAGGTCACCACCACATGCGGAACGCTGCGCCAGAGCAGCTTTTCCAGCTGATCGCTGACGCGAATGCCCGCGCAGTGGAAGAAGAGATGCACCTGCCCCTCCCGGACCTCCCGCGTCGCCCACTTGGTGACCGGCGCGCCGGAGGCCTGGGCCATCGACGCCAGCCGCCACAGCTTGCTCTGCCCCTCGAACATACCCAGGGCACGGTTCATCTGCAGCAGCACCCGGTGGACACGCACCACGTCATGGGTGCCGGTTTTTTCACTGAGATCGTTTAAAAACAGCTCCGCCAGCCCACGCAGTTTTTCAATAAGCTGCGCCAGCTCGCGGCAAAGATCCATGATCTCCTCCGGCAGCGTGCCCATCTCAAAGCGGTGCTCTGCTTCCTGGCCGGGTGGCAGATAGAGATTGAGCATGTTATTCAGCGAGGCGATATGGCTATAGATCGTTTCGCAGTGCTCGCTGAGGCGCTCCGGGATCGCCAGCGGCGGAATGGTTTTCGGCCGGAACTGATCCATGCAGGTCGCCACCAGCTTGCAGAACAGATCGAGCTGCAGGCGGAACCAGGGGGCCGTGATCTCGGCGCTCATCTCCAGCGCGTCGCGGGCGACGTCCGGCAGGTGGTGCCCTTCATCCAGCACCAGCAGCAGATTTTTCGGATCCGGCAGCACAGCTTCGCTCTCCATCGCCGCCATAACCAGCGCATGGTTGGCGACCACCACTTCAGCCTCCTGAATTTCGCGGCGGGCAACAAAGAACGGGCATTCGCGATAGTAGTGGCAGTTGCGGTTCAGACAGCTGGCCTTATCGGTACTGAGCCTGCGCCAGAGATCGTCACTGAGCGCCTGATCGGTGTGATCCCGCAGGCCATCCCATTTATAGCTATCGAGATCGGCCTTAAGCCGGGCGCACTGCTCCTGCTCGGCCTTGTTGTTGGGGGTCAGCTCGTCATCCAGAAAGGCCAGCAGATCCTGCTGGGTGGGCTCGGTGCTGGCAAGGGCGGTTAAGTTGCGCGGGCAGACATAGCGCCCGCGACCAAAGGCGGCGGTGAAGCGCAGCTCGGGAATAATTTTGCGCAGCAGCGGCAGGTCTTTGCTGTAGATCTGATCCTGCAGGGCGACGTTGGCGGTACTGACCACCAGCGTCTTTTGTTCTTCCCGGGCGATAGCGATGCCGGGGATCAGGTAAGAGAGGGTTTTACCGACGCCAGTCGGGGCTTCAATTGCCAGATGTCGGCCCTCGTCACCGGCCAGCGTTTTTGCCACATCGGCAATCATCTGCCGTTGCGGTGCGCGGGGAATGAAGTCGGGGATCTGCTGTTGTAGCGCCTTATACCAGGCGGCAATTTGCGCTTTCAGCGCGGCGGTTAAAGCCATGATGAACCTGAAGTACTGTATAAACAGCCACTATTGTGGCACTTTCTCAAGCGGGCCGCAAAAGAAAAGCCCGGCTTTACGACCGGGCTTCCAGATTACTGCGCTGCTGACGGCTTGCGCGGACGGCGTCGACGCTGGCCTTCACCCGCCGGTTTGCCCTCGCCATCGCGACGCGGCGGTTTATTTGCCGCTTTCGGCGCGCCGCCTTCGCTACGGCGCGGCTGCTGCTGACCACGTCCACCGCCGCCCTGCCCGCGTCCACCGCCCTGACCACGCCCGCCCTGACGCCCGTTCTGGATCGGCTCGGCCTTGATGGACGGATCAACGTCATAGCCCTCGAGGGCGATACGCGGGATCTCTTTTTTCAGCAGGCGTTCAATGTCGCGCAGCAGCTTGTGCTCATCAACACAGACCAGCGACAGCGCTTCGCCTGTTGCCGCCGCGCGACCGGTACGGCCGATACGGTGGACATAATCTTCCGGGACGTTCGGCAGCTCGTAGTTCACCACGTGCGGCAGCTCTTCGATATCCAGGCCGCGGGCGGCGATGTCGGTTGCCACCAGTACGCGGATATCACCCGATTTGAAATCGGCCAGCGCGCGGGTACGTGCCCCCTGGCTCTTATTTCCGTGGATGGCCGCGCTGCGGATGCCGTCTTTGTTCAGCTGTTCCGCCAGGTGGTTCGCCCCGTGCTTGGTACGGGTAAAGACCAGCACCTGCTGCCAGTTGCCTTCGCCAATCATCTGGGAGAGCAGTTCGCGCTTGCGCTTTTTATCAACAAAGTGAACATGCTGGGTCACCTGTTCGGAGGCGGTGTTGCGACGCGCCACTTCCACTTCCAGCGGATTGTGCAGCAGCTTTTCCGCCAGGCCTTTGATCTCGTCGGAGAAGGTTGCAGAGAAGAGCAGGTTCTGACGGCGGGCCGGCAATTTTGCCAGCACGCGACGAATATCGTGGATAAAGCCCATGTCCAGCATGCGGTCGGCTTCGTCGAGCACCAGGATCTCCACGCTGTCGAGCTTAACGGCGTTCTGGTGTTCCAGGTCGAGCAGGCGGCCCGGGGTGGCGATCAGCACGTCCACGCCGCCGCGCAGTTTCATCATCTGCGGGTTGATGCTCACCCCGCCAAACACCACCAGCGAGCGGATGTTGAGATAGCGGCTGTACTCACGCACGTTCTCACCCACCTGGGCGGCCAGTTCACGGGTTGGGGTCAGGATCAGGGCGCGTACCGGGCGACGGCCTTTGGCGTGCGGTTCGCTTGAGATGAGGCGTTGCAGCAGCGGCAGGGTAAAGCCGGCAGTTTTACCGGTCCCGGTCTGGGCGCTGGCCATCAGATCGCGGCCTGCCAGTACAGCAGGAATGGCCTGCTGCTGGATAGGGGTCGGTTCGCGGTAACCCTGCTCCGCTACAGCGCGCAGAATTTCCGGGTTCAGGCCAAGGGTATCAAAAGACATAACAACTCCGAACCGCCCCGACCATTTTCAGGTGTAGTTTTCAGGGAGATATAACAAATGAAAGGACAAAAACCACGGTGTCGCGAAGCAGCGGAGTGTAGCAGCTTTTGTGACTTGGCGCATAAATTATCCTGCAAACTCATAACTCCGCGTTATTACCTGTGCCGGGCAACGCCGTGCCGCCCGGCGCAAAACGTGCCGACAAAAGTGGACAAGCTCAAAAAACAGTCATACTCTTAATCAATCGATTGATTAATTTTGTGTGCCGCTATGAATCCGATCCCGACCACCACCAAAGGTGAGCAGGCTAAAAGCCAGTTAATCGCCGCCGCGCTGGCGCAGTTTGGCGAATATGGGCTGCATGCCACCACCCGCGATATCGCCGCGCAGGCGGGGCAGAATATCGCCGCCATCACCTACTATTTTGGCTCGAAAGAGGATCTCTACCTCGCCTGCGCCCAGTGGATCGCCGACTTCATTGGCACCCAGTTTCGCCCCCACGTGGAGGAAGCCACCACGCTGCTTGCCGAGCCGTCGCCGGATCGCGCGGCCATTCGTGGCCTGATCCTAACCGCCTGCAACAACATGATTCAGCTGCTGACCCATGACGATACGCTGAACCTGAGTAAGTTTATTTCACGCGAGCAACTCTCGCCCTCTGCCGCTTACCAGCTGGTCCACGATCAGGTTATCGCCCCGATGCACTCCCACCTGACCCGGCTGGTGGCGGCCTATACCGGGCGTGACCCTCTTGATACGCAGACCATTTTGCATACCCATGCCCTGCTGGGGGAAGTGCTCGCCTTTCGCCTGGGGCGTGAAACCATTCTGTTACGCACCGGCTGGACCGAATTTGATGAGGATAAAGCGCTGCAAATCAGTCAGGTCATCACCTGTCATGTCGATTTGATCCTGCAGGGCTTAACGCAAAGGAGCCTGGAGTCATGAAAAAACCTGTCGCCATTATTGTGGCTGTGGTGGTTGTGCTGGCAGCCGGTATCGGCGGCTGGCTGTGGTATCAGAGCCAGCAGGATAAAACGCTGACCCTGTACGGTAACGTCGATATCCGCACCGTGAACATGAGCTTTCGCGTCGGCGGACGGCTCGCCTCCCTGAGCGTGGATGAAGGTGATGCCATTACCGCTGGTCAGACGCTGGGCACGCTGGACAAGGCGCCCTACCAGAATGCGCTGTTGCAGGCCCAGGCGGGGGTTGCCGTGGCACAGGCGCAATACGACTTAATGCAGGCGGGCTACCGTGACGAAGAGGTCGCCCAGGCCGCCGCCGCCGTTAAACAGGCGCAGGCCGCCTATGACTACGCGCAGAACTTCTTTGTCCGTCAGCAGGGATTGTGGAAAAGCCGCACCGTGTCGGCCAACGATCTGGAGAACGCCCGCTCCTCGCGGGATCAGGCTCTGGCGACGCTGAAATCCTCCCAGGATAAGTTGCGCCAGTACCGCTCCGGCAACCGCGAGCAGGATATCGCCCAGGCAAAAGCCAGCCTCGAACAGGCCCAGGCTCAGCTGGCGCAAGCGCAGCTGGATCTGCACGACACTACCCTGGTGGCCCCGGCCAACGGTACCCTGCTGACACGCGCCATGGAGCCCGGCAGTATGCTGAACGCGGGCAGTACGGTACTGACCCTCTCCCTGACGCGTCCGGTATGGGTGCGGGCTTACGTCAATGAAGCCAGTCTCGGCGAGGCGAAACCGGGGCGCGAAGTGCTGCTCTATACCGACAGTCGCCCCGACAAGCCGTACCACGGGAAAATCGGCTTTGTCTCCCCGACCGCGGAATTTACGCCGAAAACCGTCGAAACCCCGGACCTGCGTACCGATCTGGTCTATCGCCTGCGCATTATCGTGAACGATGCCGACGATGCCCTGCGCCAGGGAATGCCGGTGACCGTCAGCTTCGACAATGGGCAAGCCCATGAGTGATGCGGTGATCCAGCTTACCGGCCTGGTCAAACGCTTTGCCGGGATGGACAAACCCGCCGTCGCGCCGCTCGACTGCACGGTGCATAAAGGCTACGTCACCGGGCTGGTCGGCCCGGACGGCGCGGGCAAAACGACCCTGATGCGGATGCTTGCCGGCCTGCTGAAGCCCGACGAAGGCAGCGCCAGCGTGCTGGGGCTGGACCCGGTTCGCGACGATCGCGCCCTGCATGCGATGCTGGGCTATATGCCGCAGAAGTTCGGACTGTATGAAGATCTGACGGTGATGGAGAACCTGACCCTGTATGCCGACCTGCGCAGCGTCACCGGCGAAACCCGGGAGAAAACCTTTCAGCGCCTGCTTGAGTTTACGTCGCTCGGCCCCTTCACCGACCGGCTGGCGGGCAAGCTCTCCGGCGGCATGAAGCAGAAGCTGGGGCTGGCCTGTACGCTGGTGGGGCAACCGAAGGTGCTGCTGCTGGACGAACCCGGCGTCGGCGTGGATCCCATCTCCCGTCGCGAGCTGTGGCAGATGGTGCATGAGCTGGCAGGCGACGGGATGTTAATCCTCTGGAGCACCTCCTATCTCGACGAAGCGGAGCAGTGCCGCGACGTGCTGCTAATGAACGAAGGGGAGCTGCTCTATCAGGGCGATCCCACAGCCCTGACCCGGAGCATGACCGGGCGCAGCGTGCTGCTGCACTCTCCCCACGAGAACAACCGCCGCCTGCTGCAACGGGTGCTGAAGCTGCCCCAGGTGAGCGACGGCATGATCCAGGGGAAATCGGTGCGGGTGATCCTCAAAAAAGAGGCCCGCGCCGACGATCTGCGCCGAAACGCGGATCTGCCGGATCTGGCGATTGATGAGACTGCGCCGCGGTTTGAAGATGCCTTTATCGATCTGCTCGGCGGCGCAGGCACCGCCGAATCGCCGCTGGGGGCGATCCTGCATACCGTGGAGGGCACCCCCGGCGAGACGGTGATCGAGGCCAAATCCCTGACCAAAAAATTTGGTGATTTTGCCGCTACCGACAATGTGAACTTTACGGTAAAACGCGGCGAAATCTTCGGCCTGCTGGGCCCTAACGGCGCGGGTAAATCCACCACCTTTAAAATGATGTGTGGCCTGCTGGTGCCCACCGCCGGCAAAGCGCTGGTGCTGGATATGGATCTGAAGGTCAGCTCCGGCAAAGCGCGCCAGCATCTGGGCTATATGGCGCAAAAGTTCTCGCTCTACGGCAACCTGACGGTTGAGCAAAACCTGCGCTTTTTCTCTGGCGTCTACGGCCTGCGCGGGCGGGTGCAGAATGAAAAAATCGCCCGCATGAGCGAGGCGTTTGGCCTGCGCCAGGTCGCCGGCCAGGCCACCGACGCGCTGCCGCTCGGGTTCAAGCAGCGGCTGGCGCTGGCCTGCTCGCTGATGCACGAGCCGGACATTCTGTTTCTTGATGAACCCACCTCCGGGGTCGATCCCCTCACCCGCCGGGAGTTCTGGCTGCATATCAACAGCATGGTGGAAAAGGGGGTTACGGTGATGGTGACCACCCACTTTATGGACGAGGCGGAGTATTGCGACCGGATTGGGCTGGTCTATCGCGGCAAGCTGATTGCCCACGGCACACCCGACGATCTGAAAGCCCAGGTGGCGGATGCGCAGCAGCCCGATCCCACCATGGAACAGGCGTTTATCACGCTCATTAACGACTGGGATAAGGAGCATGGCCATGTCTGACAAAGCCCTCTCCTGGCGTCGGGTCCGCGCCCTGTGCATCAAAGAGACGCGGCAGATTGTGCGTGACCCGAGCAGCTGGCTGATTGCGGTGGTGATCCCCCTGCTGCTGCTCTTTATCTTCGGCTACGGCATAAACCTCGACTCCAGCAAGCTGCGGGTGGGGATCCTGCTGGAGCAGCACAGCGAAGAGGCGCTGGACTTCACCCATACCCTCACCGGCTCGCCCTACATCGACGCCACCATCAGTGACGATCGCCATAAGCTCACCCAGATGATGCAGGCCGGACGCATTCGCGGGATGATTGTGATCCCGGGGGATTTTGCCGCCCGCATGGCGCGCCCGAACGATACCGCTCCGATCCAGGTGATCACCGACGGCAGCGAGCCCAATACCGCCAACTTCGTGCAGGGCTACTCAGAGGGGATCTGGCAGCTGTGGCAGATGCAGCGGGCGGACGATCGCGGCGAGACGTTTGAGCCGCTGATTGACGTCCAGACCCGCTACTGGTTTAACCCGGCGGCCATCAGCCAGCACTTTATTATTCCCGGTGCGGTAACCATTATCATGACGGTGATCGGCGCCATTCTGACCTCGCTGGTGATTGCCCGCGAGTGGGAGCGCGGCACCATGGAGGCGCTGCTCTCCACCGAAGTGACGCGCACGGAACTGCTGCTGTGCAAGCTGATCCCCTACTATTTCCTCGGAATGCTGGCGATGCTGCTCTGCATGCTGGTATCCGTATTTATTCTCGGCGTGCCCTATCGCGGCTCGCTGCTGGTGCTGTTCGCCATCACCAGCCTTTTCCTGCTCAGCACGCTGGGGATGGGGCTGCTTATCTCCACCATCACCCGCAACCAGTTTAATGCCGCCCAGGTGGCGCTGAATGCCGCGTTTTTGCCGTCGATAATGCTGTCCGGGTTTATTTTCCAGATCGACAGTATGCCGGAGGTGATCCGCGCGGTGACCTATATCATCCCGGCGCGTTATTTCGTCAGCACCCTGCAAAGCCTGTTCCTGGCGGGCAATATTCCGGTGGTGCTGATGGTGAACCTGCTGTTTTTGATTGCCTCGGCGGTAATGTTTATCGGCCTGACATGGATGAAAACCAAACGGCGCCTGGATTAGCCGTCGTGCATCGATTGTGCCCGGTGGCGCTACCTTACCGGGCCTACAAGGCCCGTTGATTTTGTAGGTCGGGTAAGCGATAGCGCCACCCGACGAGAGGACGACACTATGTTTTACCGTTTATGGACATTGATTCGCAAAGAGCTGCAATCCCTGCTGCGCGAGCCGCAGACCCGGGCGATATTGATTCTGCCGGTGCTGATCCAGGTGCTGCTCTTCCCCTGGGCGGCCACCCTGGAGGTGACCAACGCCACGATCGCTGTCTATAACGAAGATAACGGCAAACATTCGGTGGAGCTGACCCAGCGTTTCGCCCGCGCCAAAGCCTTTACCCATGTGCTGATCCTGAAGAGCCCACAGGAGATCCAGCCCACCATCGATACGCAAAAGGCGCTGCTGCTGGTGCGCTTCCCGGCCGATTTTTCCCGTAACCTCGACACCCTGCAAACTGCCCCTATGCAGCTCATTCTCGACGGGCGTAACTCCAACAGCGCGCAAATCGCCGCCAACTACCTGCAACAGGTGGTAAAGGATTACCAGCAGGAGCTGATGGCGGGCAAACCGAAACCGAACAACAGCGAGCTGGTGGTGCGCAACTGGTATAACCCGAACCTCGACTACAAATGGTTTGTGGTGCCGTCGTTGATCGCCATGATCACCACCATTGGGGTGATGATCGTCACCTCCCTGTCGGTGGCCCGGGAGCGCGAACAGGGCACCTTCGATCAGCTGGTGGTCTCCCCGCTGGCGACCTGGCAAATCTTTGTCGGTAAGGCGGTCCCGGCGCTGATTGTCGCCACTTTCCAGGCCAGCATTGTGCTGGCGATTGGCATCTGGGCCTATCACATCCCGTTTGCCGGATCGCTTCTGCTCTTTTACTTCACAATGGTGATTTACGGGCTGTCGCTGGTGGGGTTTGGTCTGCTGATCTCGGCGCTCTGCTCGACCCAGCAGCAGGCGTTTATCGGGGTGTTCGTCTTTATGATGCCCGCCATTTTGCTCTCGGGCTACGTCTCGCCGGTGGAGAACATGCCGGTCTGGCTGCAGAACTTAACCTGGGTGAATCCGATACGGCACTTCACCGATATCACCAAGCAGATCTATCTCAAGGATGCGAGTCTGGATATTGTCTGGGGGAGTTTGTGGCCGCTACTGGTGATAGCGGCCGTGACGGGTTCAGTGGCGTACGCGATGTTCAGGCGGAATATCGCGTAGCTTTTTGTCTTTGGTTAACAGGGAAACGATCGCGGGCCCAGCAAGGATAGCCAGCCCTGCGACAGCCAGCAAAAAGTTGTTTTGCAGCACGCGGGACAACAGCCACAGCACAATCAGTGCCGCGCCAAAATACCAGGTGGTGGTGAGCTCTTCGAGCACATCCGCCACTTCGCGCCAGCGCGCTTCATGATGACGCTGTAAAAAGAGCATCAACAGGACAGTCACGCCGTACAGCACGCATAATCCTAAGCCGACCCGCACCAGGGTACCGCTCATCCAGGCCATCACCAGCACGGCCACCACCAATAAATGCAACATAATCTGCCAGCAACTCAGGCCGGTTGCGACGCGTATGCGTTGTTGCCACTTCATGGCACTCTCCTGAAGGATTTTACTCTGCCTGTTCAGACTATCGCACTTTACGGAAAATTCCGTAACACAGCACCTTTTTGTGACGACGACTACACTTTATTTTCATCAGGATAGTGACGCGGGAAGGAGTGTATGGCCCAACAAACCCGGCATTTTTCGCTTAAAGTGTTAACAATCAATATTCATAAAGGATTCGCGGCTTTTAACCGCCGTTTCATTCTGCCCGAACTGCGTGACGCTGTACGAACCGTCAGCGCGGATATCGTCTGCCTGCAGGAGGTGATGGGCGCGCATGAAGTTCATCCTTTGCATGTGGAAAACTGGCCCGATACCAGCCACTACGAATTTCTCGCCGACACCATGTGGAGCGACTACGCTTACGGGCGTAATGCCGTCTATCCCGAGGGGCATCACGGCAATGCCATTCTCTCCCGCTACCCTATCGAACACTATGAAAATCACGATGTCTCGGTGGGCGAGAGTGAAAAACGTGGGCTGCTTTACTGCCGTGTCGCGATCCCGGAGCTGAGCAGATCGCTGCATGTGGCCTCGGTCCACCTTGGCCTGCGCGAAGCGCACCGCCAGGCCCAGCTGCAGATGATGACCGAGTGGGTCAACGGCCTGCCGGAAGGCGAACCGGTGGTGGTCGCCGGAGATTTTAACGACTGGCGCCAGCGCGCCAACCATCCGCTGAAAACGGGGGCCGGGTTAGAAGAGATCTTCACCCTCGCCCACGGCAGGCCCGCCCGTACCTTCCCGGTGAGATTCCCGCTGCTGCGTCTGGACAGGATCTATGTCAAAAACGCTCACGCCAGCAGCCCCACCGCGCTGGCCCTGAGCAACTGGCGTCACCTTTCCGACCATGCGCCGTTAAGTGCGGAGATTCATCTATGAAATGTTCATGGCAAAGCGGCAACCGGATAAAGCTGCTGGAAAATGGCGATCAATATTACCCGGCGGTATTTGCCGCCATCGAGAAAGCGCAAAGCCGGGTACTGCTTGAAACCTTTATCTGGTTTGAAGACAACGTGGGGCGAAAACTGCATTCGGTGATCCTGCGGGCGGCCCAGCGCGGGGTGCATATCGAAGTGCTGCTGGACGGCTACGGCTCCCCCGACCTCAGCGATGAATTCGTGGGGGAACTCACCTCAGCAGGGGTGGTATTCCGCTACTACGATCCACGCCCGCCTCTGCTGGGTATGCGTACCAACGTCTTCCGCCGCATGCACCGTAAAATTGTGGTGGTGGACGATCAGGTGGCCTTTGTGGGCGGGATTAACTATTCCGCGGAACATATGTCGGACTACGGTCCTGAAGCCAAACAGGATTATGCCGTTCAGGTCGAAGGCCCGGTGGTACAGGATATTTTGCAGTTTGTCGTGGAAAACCTCCCCGGCAAAGCCGCAGTGCGTCGCTGGTGGAAGCGGCGTCATCGCGCCGAAGAGAATACCAAACCGGGCGAAGCGCAGGCGCTGTTTGTCTGGCGCGATAATGAAGAGCACCGGGACGATATTGAGCGGCACTATCTGAAGATGCTGACCAACGCCCGTCGGGAGGTGATTATCGCCAACGCCTACTTCTTCCCGGGGTATCGCCTGCTGCACGCCATGCGTAACGCAGCCCGGCGCGGCGTGCGGGTTAAGCTGATTGTGCAGGGCGAGCCGGATATGCCCATTGTGACCGTGGGCGCCCGCCTGCTCTACAACTATCTGGTAAAAGGCGGCGTCGAGATTTACGAATACCGCCGTCGCCCGCTGCACGGCAAGGTCGCGCTGATGGACGATCACTGGGTAACTGTCGGCTCCAGCAACCTCGATCCCCTTAGCCTGTCGCTGAATCTGGAGGCCAACCTGATTATTCACGATCGCGAGTTTAACCAGACCCTGCGTGACAATCTCACCGCCATCATCGCCGAGGATTGCGTCCGGGTGGATGAGTCGATGGTGCCGAAACGCACCTGGTGGAATCTGGGCAAAAGCGTGGTGGTGTTCCACTTCCTGCGCCATTTCCCGGCGCTGGTCGGCTGGTTGCCTGCGCATACGCCTAAACTGGCGCAGGTCCCCCCGCCGGTACAACCCGAGATGGAGACTCAGGATCGCGTTGAGGCGAGCAACACGGGGGTAAAACCCTGATGAGCAAAAAACATTCGCGCTGGCGTCTGGCAAAAAAGATCCTCACCTGGGTATTTTTTATAGCCGTTGCAGTGCTGCTGGTCATTTACGCCAAAAAAGTCGACTGGGGCGAGGTGTGGAAGGTCATCCGCGACTACGACCGTGTGTCGCTGATGGGCGCCGTGGCGCTGGTGATACTGAGCTTCCTGCTGTATGGCTGTTACGACCTGCTGGGACGAGTCTACTGCGGGCATAAGCTGGCCAAGCGCCAGGTCATGCTGGTGTCGTTTATCTGCTACGCCTTTAACCTGACCCTGAGCACCTGGGTGGGCGGCATCGGCATGCGCTACCGGCTTTACTCCCGCCTGGGACTGCCCAGCAGCACCATCACCCGCATCTTCTCCCTGAGTATTACCACCAACTGGCTGGGTTACGTTCTGCTGGGCGGGGTAATCTTCACCGCGGGCGTGGTGCAGTTGCCCGCTCACTGGTATATCGATCAGTCGACGCTGCGCATTATTGGCATCGTGCTGCTGCTGGTGATTGGGTTCTATCTGTGGGCCTGCGCGTTCGCTAAGCGGCGCCATGTAACCATCAAAAAGCAAAAGCTTGTGCTCCCCTCCTGGCGCTTTGCGCTGGCGCAGATGGGCATTTCCGCCGCCAACTGGATGGCGATGGGGGCCATTATCTGGCTGCTGATGGGTGAAGATATCAACTACTTCTTTGTGCTGGGCGTGCTGCTGGTGAGCAGTATCGCCGGGGTGATTGTCCATATCCCGGCCGGGATTGGGGTGCTGGAAGCGGTGTTTATCGCCCTGTTAGCGGGGGAACATGTCTCTCACGGTACCATCATCGCCGCCCTGCTGGCCTATCGTATGCTCTACTATTTCCTGCCTCTGGGGCTGGCGACGGTCTGTTATCTGGTGCTGGAGAGCCGGGCGAAGAAGTTGCGGGCCAAAAACGAACAACAGATGGCGAAGTAGTGGCGGGACTGGCCGGGTGGCGCTGCGCTTACCCGGCCAGGAAGACCGTAGGCCCGGCAAGCACAGCGCCGCCGGGCATATTACTTAACGACGGTTGCCGAAGATGCGCAGCAGCATCAGGAAAAGGTTGATGAAGTCCAGATAGAGCGTCAGCGCCCCCAGAATGGAGTATTTACGCAGATTAGAGCTGTCGCGCACGTCAATCTGCTCGCCAATGTTTTTCAGCTTCTGGGTGTCATACGCCGTCAGCCCGACAAAGACAATCACCCCGATATAGGTCACCGCCCACATCAGCGCTTCACTCTTCAGCCAGAAGTTCACTAGCGACGCCAGCACGATACCAATCAGCGCCATAAACAGCATGTTGCCAAAGCCGCTCAGGTCGCGTTTAGTGGTGTAGCCGTAGAGACTCATCGCGCCAAACATCCCGCCGGCCACCACAAAGGTGCTGGCGATGGAGGAGTAGGTGTAGACGAGGAAAATACTGGAGAGCGTCAGGCCGGTCAGCGCCGAATAGAGCATAAACAGCGTGGTGGCCATCCCGGCGCTGAGCTTATGCACCAGCCCGGAGAGGACAAACACCAGCGCCAGCTGGGCGATGATCAGGCCAAAGAAGGTGATTTTGCTGGAGAAGACAAACATCATCACCGCAGGGGTATTGGCGGAAAACCACGCGACAAACGCGGTGAGCAGCAAGCCGCAGGTCATCCAGCCATAGACCTGGGCCATATAGGTTTGCAGCCCGGTACGGCTCTGCTGCACGATGGAATCGGAACGGGGAAATCTGTCCATAACATACTCCTTTTTAAGTGGACACACTGTTAAAGCCTAACACATCCCGGCAATCCGGCTACCAGCGGTTGGCGGCTTCCTTGTCGCTGTCGCGGGACTCGACCCAGCGATCGCCCTCCGGGGTCGCTTCGCGCTTCCAGAACGGGGCGCGGGTTTTCAGGTAATCCATAATAAACTCACCCGCCGCAAAGGCGCTGCCGCGATGGGCGCTGGTGACGCCAACGAAGACGATCTCCTCCCCCGGCCACATCTCGCCGATGCGGTGGATGACGGTCACGCGGCCGAGCGGCCAGCGCTGACGCGCCTGTTCAACGATCTCCGCCAGCGCTTTTTCCGTCATGCCGGGATAGTGCTCAAGGGTCAGCGCTTTTACGCTGTCGCCGAGATTATGGTTACGCACCTTGCCGGTGAAGGTGACCACCGCGCCATCTTCGTCACGCTCAGCAAGCCAGTTATACTCCGTGCCGACGTTAAAACGCGCCGGTTCGACCAGGATTTTGGTGTCACTCATCTCAGCCCCCGGTCACCGGTGGGAAGAAGGCCACCTCATCGCCCGGTTTGACCGGATGCGTGAACTCCACCAGCGTCTGGTTTACCGCCGCCAGCAGTTTGCTCGCGTCCAGCGCCAGCGCCCAGCGGTCGCTTTGCGCCGCCAGATGCGACCGCAGCGCTTCGACGTTTTCTACCTCTATATCCAGCGTCAGGCTGTCGGTATTCACCAGCTCGCGCACCTGCGCAAAAAACAGTACTTTAATCATGCTCTTGTGCCCTGAAATCACCCGATTTCCCCCCGCTTTTCGCCAGCAGGCGAACCGGGCCGATAACCATGTCTTTCTGTACCGCTTTGCACATGTCATAGATGGTTAATGCCGCCACGGAGGCGGCAGTTAAGGCTTCCATCTCCACGCCGGTTTTCCCGGTCAGGCGGCACAATGATTCGATGCGCACGCGGTTCTGCTCCGGTTCGGCCCGCAGGTTGACCTCCACTTTGCTGAGCATCAGCGGATGGCACAGCGGGATAAGCTCCCAGGTGCGTTTGGCGGCCTGAATGCCGGCGATCCGCGCCGTAGCGAAGACGTCCCCTTTGTGGTGGCTACCGTCGATAATCATCGCCAGCGTCTCCGGGAGCATGGTGACGAACGCTTCCGCGCGGGCTTCACGCACGGTTTCGGCCTTGGCGGAGACATCCACCATATGGGCTTCGCCCGCGGCGTTAATGTGGGTCAGTTGCGACATAGCTTATTTCTTCAGGTGAGGATGGAAATTACACGGACGCGTGCGGGCATCCAGCTGCGGGGCGATAATGTTTTCCCACGCGGTGCGGCACGCTTTGGTGGAACCTGGCATGGCAAAAATCACCGTGTTGTTGGCGATCCCTGCAACAGCGCGCGACTGTAGGGTCGAGGTGCCAATCTCTTCAAACGAGAGCATGCGGAACACCTCGCCGAAGCCTTCGATCTCGCGATCGAAAAGCGGCAGCAGCGCTTCCGGGGTCTGATCGCCTGCGGTAAAACCGGTGCCGCCGGTGATCAGCACCACCTGGACGTTATCGCTGGCGATCCAGCGCGACACTTCCGCGCGAATGGCGTAGCGGTTCTCTTTGACGATGGCCTTGTCGACGATCTGATGCCCGGCCTCGTGGGCCGCATCGCGCAGCCAGTGGCCGGAGGTGTCATCCTCTTCGCCGCGGCGTTCAGAAACGGTAAGAATAGCAATACGCGTCGGGATAAATTCAGCGCTTACCTGACTCATCTTCTGGTTCCTTGTAGCGATTACCCGCCAATGTATGACAGGTTCTGGGTGATCCCGGTGTTGCCCTGATGCAGGAAGTGGGTCTGTTTTTTGTGCATCAGCGCCTCAGAAATGCGTGCTTGCAGCGCCGCCTGCTGCGCATCATCGGCCAGCAGATCGCGCAGGTCGACGCCGCCATCGCCAAACAGGCAGAGGTGCAGCTTGCCCACCGACGAGACGCGCAGGCGGTTACAGCTGGCACAGAAGTCTTTTTCATACGGCATGATAAGGCCAATCTCCCCTTCGTAGTCGGGGTGGCAAAAGACCTGCGCCGGGCCGTCGCTGCGCTGGCGAAGCTGGTGGATCCAGCCGCGTTTGAGCAGTTCATCGCGCAATACCATGCCGGAGATGTGATGACGGGAGAAGAGGTCGCTGCCCTCGCCGGTTTCCATCAGCTCAATGAAGCGCAGCTGAATGCGGCGGGGCTTGATCCACGCCAGGAAGGTATCCAGCTGATGATGGTTCACATCGCGCATCAGCACGGTGTTGACCTTCACCTTGTCGAAGCCGGCCGCAAAGGCCGCGTCGATACCTTCCATCACCTGGTGGAATTTATCCTGTCCGGTGATGGCATGAAACTGGCGGGCATCCAGACTGTCGACGCTGACGTTGATGGCTGTCAGCCCCGCGTCGCGCCATTGCGCGACATCGCGCGCCAGACGATAGCCATTGGTGGTGACCGCAATCTGGCGGATGGCGTCGTTTTCGCGCACCGCCGCGATAATATCGGTGAAGTCCCGGCGCAGCGAGGGTTCGCCGCCGGTAAGACGGACCTTCTCCGTTCCCATGGCGGCAAACGCGCGCGTGACGCGGCGCACTTCATCCACGGAGAGAAAGCCGTTATTGGTGACGCTGCCAGGCTTATAGCCATCCGGCAGGCAGTAGGTGCAACGGAAGTTGCACACATCGGTAATCGACAAACGCAGGTAAAAAAACTTACGCGCGAATGCATCGGTAAGTTGTGAAGCCATGTACACCTTTCCTGATACGGGAGGCACAGTCATTTCTTCCTGTACCCTGGTGGCAAAAGCGCCACGGCCAGAGCGCCATATCTGTCGACACAGGCGCAAAGGCTAGAGTGTATGTTTTCAATGATGAAAACGTGGTTATGTCGATAGTAGCGTGTTAAAGCGAGTTTCGCTATCGTCGACTTACGCTATATAAAAATGTATATAGCGAGCTAATCGTGCAATTTCGGTTCAGAATACGTCATTATCACATTTTTGCATTGATATACGTCATTTTGCGCGGGTCGCAGCATCGTCATTTAGGAGTAGTTGCGTTACTGTTTACATGTTGGTCTCAATAAGGAATTTTTATGCGCAATCGCACTTTTGCGGATCTTGACCGGGTGGTCGCTCTCGGCGGAGGCCATGGACTGGGCCGGGTCATGTCCTCCCTGTCATCGCTCGGCTCCCGCCTGACAGGGATCGTCACGACCACCGATAATGGCGGCTCAACCGGGCGCATCCGCCGCTCCGAAGGCGGTATCGCCTGGGGCGACATGCGCAACTGTTTAAATCAGCTTATCACGGAACCGAGCGTGGCTTCGGCCATGTTTGAGTATCGTTTTGCCGGTAATGGCGAGCTTTCCGGGCATAACCTTGGAAATCTGATGTTAAAGGCGCTGGATCACCTCAGCGTGCGGCCTCTGGAGGCGATCAATTTAATCCGCAACCTGCTTAAAGTGGACGCCTTTCTCATCCCCATGTCCGAGCTTCCGGTTGATTTGATGGCAATCGACTGCAACGACCATGAAGTGTATGGCGAAGTGAATATCGATCAGCTTGCCCTGCCCCCGAAAGAGCTGATGCTCTACCCCACTGTCCCGGCGACCCGCGAAGCGGTAGAAGCGATTGGTGAAGCGGATCTGATCCTCATCGGCCCCGGCAGTTTTTACACCAGCCTGATGCCGCTCCTGCTGATTAAAGAGCTGGCCCAGGCGCTGCGGCGCACGCCCGCCCCGGTGGTCTATATCGGCAATCTGGGTCGCGAACTCAGTCCGGCCGCCGCCGGGCTTTCGCTGGCCGCAAAGCTGGCGCTGATGGAGCAGTATGTCGGTAAAAAGATCGTCGATGCGGTAGTGGTCGGGCCGAAAGAGGATATCTCAGGTATGGAGGGCCGGGTGGTGGTGCAGGAGCCGCTCGAAGCAAGCGACATCAAGTACCGTCACGACCGGCATCTGCTCCGCGTGGCGCTGGAGAGGGCGATTCAGGCGTTGGGTTAGCTTGTGCGGCCTGTAATGCCCGGTGGCGCTTCGCTTACCGGGCCTACAGGCAGCGTGCCGTTGTTGAGCCGATAAGCGCCACCGGGTACAAACTACGACGCGGCTATGAATAAATCCCGCAGCTGATGCAGCTGGTCGCGGATCTGCGCCGCCTCTTCGAACTCCAGGTTCTGTGCGTGCTGCATCATCTGCCCTTCCAGCTCGTGGATTTTCTGCTGCAGCGCTTTCGGCGTCAGTGCCACGGTATCGGCCTCAACCGGTGAGCGCGACTTGCCGCGACCCTTGGTTTTGGTTTTCGCGATATTCTGTCCGAGCTGCAGGATATCCACCACCTTCTTGTTGAGCCCCTGCGGAACGATCCCGTGCTCTTCGTTATAGCGTTGCTGCTTCTCGCGACGGCGTTCGGTTTCGCCGATCGCTTTCGCCATCGACGGGGTGATCTTATCCCCGTAGAGAATCGCTTTGCCGTTAACGTTTCGTGCCGCACGGCCAATGGTCTGGATCAGCGAGCGCTCGGAACGCAGGAAGCCCTCTTTGTCGGCGTCCAGAATCGCCACCAGCGACACTTCTGGCATATCCAGCCCCTCACGCAGCAGGTTGATCCCCACCAGCACATCGAACTCGCCAAGACGCAGATCGCGGATAATCTCCATGCGCTCCACGGTGTCGATATCCGAGTGCAGATAGCGCACCTTCTCACCGTGCTCTTCGAGGTATTCGGTCAGGTCTTCCGCCATCCGCTTGGTCAGGGTCGTCACCAGCACACGCTCGTTAATAGCCGACCGGGCGCGGATCTCCGAGAGCAGGTCATCTACCTGGGTGGCCACCGGGCGTACTTCGATAATCGGGTCCAGCAGGCCGGTCGGACGCACCACCTGATCCACCACTTCGTCGCCCGACTTCTCCAGCTCGTAGTTACCTGGCGTAGCCGACACGTAGATGGTTTGCGGCGCCAGCGCCTCGAACTCTTCAAACTTCATCGGACGGTTATCCAGCGCCGACGGCAGACGGAAGCCGTACTCCACCAGGGTCTCTTTACGCGCCCGGTCGCCACGATACATCCCGCCAATCTGCGGAATGGTGACGTGGGATTCATCCACCACCAGCAGGCCATCCGCCGGCAGGTAGTCAAACAGGGTTGGCGGCGCTTCGCCCGGCCCACGGCCAGAGAGATAGCGCGAGTAGTTTTCGATACCGGAGCAGTAGCCCAGCTCGTTCATCATCTCGAGATCGAACTGGGTACGCTGGCTGATACGCTGCTCTTCCAGCAACTTGTTATTTTCTAACAGCACCCTGCGACGATCCGCCAGTTCAACCTTGATGTCCTCCATCGCCTGCACGATGCGCTCGCGCGGGGTGACGTAGTGGGTTTTCGGGTAGACCGTGAAGCGCTGAATGGTCGATTCCACATGGCCGGTCAGCGGGTCGAACAGCGACAGCCGCTCCACCTCTTCATCGAAAAGCTCGACGCGCAGCGCGAAGTCGTCCGACTCCGCCGGGAAGATGTCGATCACTTCGCCGCGCACGCGGAACGTGCCGCGCTGGAACGCCTGATCGTTACGGGTGTACTGCAGCTCGGCCAGGCGACGCAAAATGGCGCGCTGATCGATAATCATCCCCACGGTCAGGTGCAGCATCATCTTCAGGTAGAGATCCGGGTCACCGAGGCCGTAGATAGCCGACACCGAGGCCACCACCACCACGTCACGGCGCTCAAGCAGCGCCTTGGTTGCGGAGAGACGCATCTGCTCGATATGCTCGTTCACCGAGGCATCTTTCTCGATAAAGGTGTCCGAGCTGGGAACGTAGGCTTCCGGCTGATAGTAGTCGTAGTACGACACGAAGTACTCCACCGCATTCTCCGGGAAGAACTCTTTCATCTCGCCGTAGAGCTGCGCCGCCAGGGTTTTGTTCGGGGCAAGCACCATTGTAGGGCGCTGGAGATCGGCGATCACGTTGGCGACGGTGAAGGTCTTACCCGACCCGGTCACCCCCAGCAGCGTCTGGTGCGCGAGTCCATCCTCCAGCCCCTCTTTCAGACGGCGAATCGCTTCAGGCTGATCGCCGGAAGGACGGAAAGCGGAATTCAGTTTGAACGGTTTACTCATGAACGGCGACCTGATGATGGTTAATACGGCAGGTGAGTAATTTTACTCCTGATGGCTATTTTTGCCAGTAAATTATACTGGACATAAATCCAGTGGCAACCGCGTCGTTTTGTGCCACCCTGGGTAAGAATCAAACGAAGCTGCACAAAATTTCGGCTGCGACGGGATAAAATTCCATCAACGCACGGTTATCCCCAGAACTTTTTATTTTTTAACATTTGTCAAGGCGAGACGCCGGACTTAAGCGCATTATCGTGACCGTTTAATGACAACGATTGATTTTATTTAACGCATTGATTTAATTTAATCTTTTCAAAAAGACGCGTTTCGCAGCAATTCAGGCGCAGGCCGCGTATTCTCTCGCTTACCTCGCGTTTTCTAACTCTAATGCACATGGTTATCCACAGGAATAGTGGATAACTGCCTCCAGCCCATACGGAGCGTGACTCGGCTAATTCCCGGTTTTTACCCACAGCGCGACGGTAAAAATTTTTTATTGCCCAATTTTGGCGATCTGTTGCCAAAAATTGGATAACGAATTGACGAGACACTGCTCACATTTTGTTCAAATAGTCGCTGCACCAGGCTCACCCTTTGGGGCACCGGGGCAGTGCACGCTTCCTGGCTACCTGCGCTGTTTACTGAGGGGATTCCGAAAAAACGGGGTTTAATCCTCCTTTTCAGGTCGATGGCAAGAGTCTTGCACTGTACCCGAGGTCATCGATGCCTGTTAAGGAGAAACACCATGTTGAGCCTGCGTGCCGTTAATCAGTATTACGGGGATCGCCACACCCTGTGGAACGTCGACCTTGATCTGCCGCCCGGCGTCTGTACCGGGGTGGTCGGACTGCCCGGAATGGGAAAAACCACCCTCGTAAACTGCATCGCCGGCCTGCTGCCTATTGCCAGCGGTACGATGGTCTGGCATGACGCCGGAGCCTCCCCTTGTGAGTGGCTTCCGGGCGCAGAAATTGGCTTTGTCCCACAGGAGAGGCGGATTTTTTCCCAGCTGACGGTAGAAGAGAACCTGCATATCGCGCGGATGGCAAAAGGGAGCGTGGGCGGGTCGGTGAGTAGCGAAATTTTTGAGTTCTTTCCGGAGCTTTACCCGCTACGTCAGCAGCGGGCGTCAGGACTGAACGACGACCAGCAGTACCAGCTGGCACTGGCGAACGCGCTGGTCACCCGCCCTCGCCTGCTGATCCTCGACGAGCCCAGCCGTGGCGCCAGCCCGCTGTTTAGCATCAGGCTGGCGCAGTTGCTGCTCAGGTTTAACCGCGAACTGGGGCTAACGGTGCTGCTCGCCGAGCAGCACCTGTCGCTGATCCGCCGGGTGGCGGAGCGCTTCTGCCTGCTTTACCGCGGGCGAAACGTGGCCCAGGGCCGCGTCAGCGAGCTGGATGACCCGCTTATTGCCCACTGGATGGGGCCGACGGCGCCAGTGCGCTGAGAGAGAGATAACGCCCGATATCCGCCGTGTCGGCCTGCTCGCCAAGCCAGGGGATTTCGCCCAGCAGCGGTGCAGGCAGTACGCGTTTCAGCGTTGCCATGTATTCGCCATGACGTTTGCCGGGGGCTACCACCCCATTGGCTATCCAGCCTGCAACATGCAGCCCCGCCTGGCGGATCGCCTGGGCGGTCAGCATGGCGTGGTTGATGCAGCCCAGCTTCACCCCCACCACCAGGATCACCGGCAGGCGCTCGGCGATTGCCCAGTCGGCGAAGGTCTGCTCCGGGGAGAGCGGCGTAAACCAGCCGCCCGCCCCTTCCACCAGCACCCAGTCGGCCTGGCTTTCCAGCGCGCGTAGCCCGGCTGAAAGCGCACTGAACTCGATGGGTCGTTGCTCTTCCGCGCTGACGATATGCGGCGAGGTGGGCTCCGCGAAGGTGTAAGGGTTCACCGCCTGATAGCTGAGCGCCACGCTGCTGTTGCGCTGTAGCGCCAGCGCATCGCTGTTACGCAGCCCTTCCGCGGTCATTTCGCTGCCCGAGGCCACGGGCTTATACCCGGCGGTGTTGCGGCCCAGCGCCCGTGCCGCCTGTAGCAGGGCGGTGCTGGCGACGGTTTTTCCGACCTCGGTGTCGGTGCCGGTGACAAAATAGCGTTCAGTCACGTTCGATAATCCCATGAAAAAGTTGATAAGAGAGCGGGTATTTGCCATTACGCTGCGGCCAAGCCTGCGCCAGATCCTGCAGCTGTCCCCGGGTTAAGGGCCTGGCGGCCCGCCCGGCATGCAGATGGGTGGCGCCGATCCCCTTCAGGGAGTGCATGGCGCTGAGCGCATCGTCAAAGTGCAGCGTGATGGTCTGGACCGCACAGCGGTGCCGCCAGCCATCGAGGGCATCGTTTACCTCTTCCCGGCTCAGAAAGCGGTTGGTGTGCGGCTGCGTGTCTACCGCCTGCCAGGCCTGCTTCAGCTCCGGCAGGGAGCCGTTCAGCAGCGTGGTAAAGGCCACCCTGCCTCCGGGCTTCGCCACGCGACAGAGCTCCGTCAGCGCCTGCGGCAGGCTGGCGCACCACTGCACCGCCAGATGGCTCCAGACCAGACTGAACTGCGCATCCGCCAGCGGAATGGCTTCGATATCCGCCTGCAGATAGTGGTCGGCCGCCCGGTTGCGGCGCGCTTCCTCCAGCATCGGGGCGCTGAGATCCATCGCCGTCACCACGCTGCCACTTCTGCGCCAGGCGAGGCTGTTGCTGCCCGGGCCACAGCCGGCGTCCAGCACGCTGGGGAAGGCGTTTTCTGCGAGCAGCGCCCGCAGGCCGTCAGCACTTTGCCGCTGGAGCGCGTCGTGGCGGGAATAGCTCTGCGCCGCCCGGCCAAAGGCGGCGGCAATGGCCTGTTTATTCACTTGCGACATGCAGCGCCTCCAGTAACGCGGTGATGTCTGCCGCTTCATGGGCCGCCGTCAGGGTCAGGCGTAAGCGCGCCGTGCCCGCCGGTACGGTAGGCGGACGAATGGCCGTCACCCAGATCCCCTTCTCTCTGAGGGTCTGCGCCAGATGCAGGGCGCGCGCGTTTTCGCCCACAATCAGCGGCTGAATGGCGCTTTGCGAGGCGGTGATCTCAAGCGGAAGGCCGCTCACGCCTGCGCGGAACTGGCTGATAAGCGTCGAGAGCCGCTGCCGCCGCGCCTCCCCTTCGTCGCTGCGAATAAGATTAAAGGCTGCCAGTAATGCCACCGCCTGGGCAGGGGGCATGCTGGTGCTGTAGATGAGATGTCGGGCAAACTGCAACAGATAATCAGCCACCGGGTCGCTGCACAGTACCGCTGCGCCGCTGATGCCAACGCCTTTGCCAAAGGTGACCACCAGCAGCTCGGGTTTGACGCCCAGATGTGCCGCACTGCCGCGCCCTTCTGGCCCGGTAACGCCAATCCCGTGAGCATCGTCCACCAGCAGCCAGCTGCCCTGACGCCGGGCCACAGCATGGATATCGACCAGCGGGGCGCTGTCGCCATCCATGCTGAAGATCCCCTCGGTCACCACCAGCTGCTGGCCCTCGCAGGGTATATCCAGCAGCGAAGCGAGCTGAGCGGCATCGTTATGGGCGAAGCGCCGGAGCTGGGCCGGGCTGTGACTGGCCGCTTCCAGCAGGGAGGCGTGGCTTAAGCGGTCGGCCACAATGCGATCGTCCTTGCCGGTCAGGGCAGCAATCAGCGCCTGATTGGCAGCAAAGCCGGAGATAAACAGCAGCGCCCGGGGGTAGCCGAGCCAGTCGGCGAGCTGCTCCTCCAGCGCCTGATGCGCGCGGGTATAGCCGCTGACGTGGCCGGAGCCGCCACTGCCCACGCCATACTGCTCCGCCCCCTGTTGCCAGGCGCGGATAAGGGCCGGATGCTGGCTCAGGCCGAGATAGTCGTTGCTGGAGAAATTAGAGTAGCGCCGCTGGTCGCAGGTGAGAAAACGGCCTGCGCCGTTCTCCACCGGGGTGCGCACGCGCAGCGCCTCTGCCGCCCGACGGGCGTCGAGGGCGGCATCAATACGTTGCTGCCAGGTCATAGCGTCGCCGCGTTATAGAACTGGTCGGTATCGGCGTTGAAGAGCTGCTGTTCCAGCTGGTGCTGCTGTTCGTTATCGCCGGTGAGAACCGCGGTCTGCTGCGGATTAAGCCCCAGCTTGCGGAACAGCTGGACATCTTTGTCCTCTTCCGGGTTCGGGGTGGTGAGCAGTTTGCAGCCGTAGAAGATAGAGTTGGCCCCGGCCATAAAGCACATCGCCTGGGTCTGCTCGTTCATCTGCTCGCGGCCCGCCGAGAGGCGCACATAAGAGGTTGGCATCATCACCCGCGCCACCGCAATGGTGCGGATGAAATCAAAGGCGTCAACGTCGTCGTTATCGGCCAGCGGAGTGCCCTTCACCTTCACCAGCATGTTGATCGGCACGCTTTCCGGCGGGGTCGGCAGGTTCGCCAACTGCAACAGCAGACCGGCGCGATCGGTGACCGTTTCGCCCAGCCCCACGATGCCGCCCGAGCAGACCTTAATGCCCGCCTCACGCACTTTATCCAGCGTGTCCAGCCGCTCCTGGTAGGTACGGGTGGTGATGATATTGCCGTAGAACTCCGGGGAGGTGTCGAGGTTGTGGTTGTAATAATCGAGCCCCGCCGAGGCCAGGCGCTGCGCCTGGCTGTCATCCAGCGTGCCGAGGGTCATGCAGGCCTCCAGCCCCATCGCCTTAACGCCCTGTACCATCTGTTCGAGGTAAGGCATGTCGCGCTCGTGCGGGTTTTTCCACGCCGCGCCCATGCAGAAGCGGGTCGACCCGGCGTTTTTCGCCTGACGCGCCGACTCCAGCACCTGCTCCACCTCCATCAGCCGCTCGGATTCGAGGCCGGTTTTGTAGCGCGCACTTTGCGGGCAGTATTTACAGTCTTCCGGGCAGGCGCCGGTCTTGATCGACAGCAGCGTACTGACCTGAATCTGCTGCGGATCGAAATGCTGACGGTGGATCTGCTGCGCTTCAAACAGCAGTTCAAGAAGGGGTTTTTCAAATAATGCAGTGACTTGCGACATTGTCCAGCGAGTCTGGTGAGCCATGGGGCATCTCCAAAGGGGTTTAGTTCAGCGTGGTTTCGGTTTATGCTTGTAAACCTAAATGTTTTCAAAATGGTTTACAAGTCGATTATGACAACGGACGATCTCGCCTTCGATCGGCAACATATCTGGCATCCTTACACCTCCATGACCCAGCCCCTGCCGGTTTATCCGGTGACGGAAGCCCACGGCTGCGAGCTGACGCTGGCCAACGGCGAACAGCTGGTAGACGGGATGTCCTCATGGTGGGCGGCCATTCACGGCTACAATCACCCCCGGCTGAACAGCGCGATGAAAGCGCAGATTGACCGCATGTCGCACGTGATGTTCGGCGGGATCACCCATCCTCCCGCGGTAGATCTCTGCCGTCGGCTGGTGGCAATGACCCCCGACGCGCTGGAGTGCGTGTTCCTGGCCGACTCCGGCTCGGTGGCGGTGGAGGTGGCGATGAAAATGGCGTTGCAGTACTGGCACGCCAAAGGCGAATCCCGCCAGCGGTTCCTCACCTTCCGTAACGGCTATCATGGCGACACCTTCGGGGCGATGTCGGCCTGCGATCCCGACAACTCGATGCACAGCCTGTGGAAGGGCTACCTGCCGGAGAACCTCTTTGCCCCGGCGCCGCAGAGCCGCTTTGACGGCGAGTGGGATGAGAAGGATATGGTCGGCTTTGCCCGCCTGATGGCCGCCCATCGCCACGAGATTGCCGCGGTGATCCTTGAGCCCATCGTGCAGGGTGCCGGCGGCATGCGCATCTACCATCCCGAATGGCTGAAGCGCATCCGCAGGATGTGCGACCGGGAAGGTATCCTGCTGATTGCCGACGAGATTGCCACCGGCTTCGGGCGCACCGGTAAACTGTTTGCCTGCGAGCACGCGGGGATTACGCCGGACATTCTCTGCCTCGGCAAAGCCCTGACCGGCGGCACCATGACCCTCTCCGCCACCCTCACCACCCGCCTGGTGGCCGAGACCATCAGCAACGGCGAGGCGGGCTGCTTTATGCACGGTCCGACCTTTATGGGTAACCCGCTGGCCTGCGCCGTCGCCAGTGAAAGTCTGGCATTGCTGGAGAGCGGCGAGTGGCAGACCCAGGTGGCCGCCATCGAAGCCCAGCTGAAGGATGAACTGGCGACGGCGCGGGAGGCAGAATGTGTCGCCGACGTGCGGGTGCTGGGGGCCATTGGCGTCGTCGAAACGACTCACCCGGTGAACATGGCGGCGCTGCAACGCTTCTTTGTGGCGCGCGGCGTCTGGGTGCGGCCGTTCGGCAAGCTAATCTATCTGATGCCGCCGTATCCGATCAGCCGTGACCAGCTCAGCAAGCTGACCGCCGCGGTGGTGGATGCCGTTCAGGAACCTGCGCACTTTACGATCTAGTTTATGCGTTACACTTCTGGCTGAGCTTATTACGGAGGAACAGTATGAAACTCATCAGTAAGGATCTGCGCGACGGCGATAAACTCCCGCTGCGCCACGTGTTTAACGGTATGGGCTATGAGGGAGATAACATCTCTCCGCATCTGGCGTGGGACGAGGTGCCGCCGGGCACCAAAAGCTTTGTCGTGACCTGTTATGACCCGGACGCCCCTACCGGCTCCGGCTGGTGGCACTGGGTTGTCGCCAATATCCCGGCCGATATCCGCGTGCTGCCGCAGGGGTCAGGCTCGTCGCTGGTGGCGCTGCCGGAGGGTGCCGTAGAGACCCGCACCGATTTTGGCAAAGCGGGATACGGCGGCGCGGCACCCCCTAAGGGCGAAACCCATCGCTATATCTTCACGGTGCATGCGCTGGATGTGGAAAGGATTGAGGTAGATGAGGAGGCGAGCGGTGCAATGGTGGGCTTTAACGTCCATTTCCACACCCTGGGAAGTGCCTCCATCACGGCGATGTATTCATAAAAAAGCAGTCCCGGAAACCGCACAAAACCGTAGGCCCGTGCAAGCGCAGCGCCGCCGGGCATTTGCCGGGTGGCGGCTTCGCCTTACCCGGCCTACGTTGGCATTTGTAGGCCCGGTAAGCGTAGCGCCACCGGGCGTGTATTACAGGAAGGCCGGTAACATCGCCGCCAGACTCCCTTTCTTCAGCAGATCCATCGCTGCATCAATGTCCGGGGCGAAGAAGCGATCATCATCATAGTGCGCCACCTGCTCCCGCAGGATATGACGCGCCTGCTCCAGCAGCGGGCTGGAGGTGAGGCCATCACGCAAATCGCAGCCTTGCGCTGCCGCCAGCCACTCGACCGCCAGCACGCCACGGGTATTACCCGTCATCTCCCATAAGCGACGGCCTGCTGCCGGGGCCATTGAGACATGGTCTTCCTGGTTGGCGGAGGTGGGCAGACTGTCCACGCTGTGCGGGTGCGACAGCGCCTTGTTCTCGCTCGCCAGCGCCGCGGCGGTGACCTGGGCAATCATAAAGCCGGAGTTCACCCCGCCATTGCGCACCAGGAACGGCGGCAGCTGGGACATATGTTTATCCATCATCAGCGCGATACGGCGTTCAGAGAGCGCGCCGATCTCGGCAATCGCCAGGGCCAGATTATCCGCCGCCATCGCCACCGGTTCGGCATGGAAGTTGCCGCCGGAGACCACCTCACTTTCCGCTGCGAAGACCAGCGGGTTATCGGAGACGGCATTGGATTCTACCAGCAGGACCTCTGCCGCCTGGCGCAGCTGGGTCAGGCAGGCGCCCATCACCTGCGGCTGACAGCGCAGGGAGTAGGGATCCTGCACCTTGTCGCAGTTATGATGCGAGTCGGCAATGGCGCTGGTGTCGGTCAGAACGTGGCGGAACAGCGCCGCGGCGTCGATCTGCCCGCGCTGGCCGCGCACCTCGTGGATGCGGGCATCAAACGGACGCCGGGAGCCGAGCACCGCTTCGGTGGTCAGCGCCCCGCAGACCACCGCCGAGGCAAAGAGATCTTCAGCTTCAAACAGACCGCGCAGGGCAAAGGCGGTGGAGGCCTGGGTGCCGTTCAGCAGGGCCAGCCCCTCTTTCGCCGCCAGCGTCACCGGGGCCAGCCCCGCTTTTTGCAGGGCGGTGGCGGCCGGGAGCCATTCGCCACGGTAGCGGGCTTTGCCTTCGCCGAGCAGGGTCAGAGACATGTGCGCCAGCGGCGCCAGGTCGCCGGAGGCACCCACCGAGCCTTTGGCCGGGATCCACGGGTAGACGCCCGCATTGACCATGGCAATCAGCGCCTCAATCACGCTCAGGCGGATGCCGGAGAAACCGCGCGCCAGGCTGTTGATCTTCAGCACCATCATCAGGCGCACCATGTCATCATCCAGCGGCTCGCCCACGCCCGCCGCGTGGGACAACACCAGCGAACGTTGCAGGTTTTCCAGATCGTGGGTGGCGATGCGCGTCTGCGCCAGCAGGCCAAACCCGGTGTTAATGCCGTAGGCGGTGCGCCCTTCTGCAACAATGGCTTCCACGCAGGCGACGCTGTCGTTAATCGCCTTATGGGCCGCCTCATCGAGCGTCAACTGGTGCGGCTGCTGCCAGATCTGGCGCAGCTGGGCCAGGGTCAGGGAGCCGGGCGTCAGGGTTAAGGCGTTCATTAGTGCTTTCCTTGTGTGGCCGCGATCATCGGCAGGTTGAGTCCCTGCTCTTTCGCGCAGTCGATGGCAATGTCATACCCGGCATCGGCATGGCGCATAACGCCTGTCGCCGGATCGTTGTGCAGGACGCGGGCAATACGGGCCGCGGCTTCATCGGTGCCGTCGCAGACGATCACCATCCCGGCATGCTGGGAGAAGCCCATGCCCACCCCGCCGCCGTGGTGCAGCGAGACCCAGGTGGCGCCGCTGGCAGTGTTGAGCAGCGCGTTCAGCAGCGGCCAGTCGGAGACCGCGTCGGAGCCGTCCTGCATCGCTTCAGTTTCGCGGTTCGGGCTGGCAACCGAGCCGGAGTCGAGATGGTCGCGACCAATGACGATGGGCGCGGAGACTTCACCGCTGCGCACCATTTCGTTGAAGGCCAGGCCCAGCTTCTGGCGCCACTCCAGCCCAACCCAGCAGATCCGCGCCGGCAGTCCCTGGAAGTTGATGCGCTCGCGGGCCATGTCCAGCCAGTGATGGAGGTGCTCATCATCGGGAATGATCTCTTTCACTTTGGCGTCGGTTTTGTAGATATCCTCCGGGTCGCCGGAGAGGGCCACCCAGCGGAATGGGCCAATCCCGCGGCAGAACAGCGGACGGATATAGGCCGGGACAAAGCCCGGGAAGTCGAAGGCGTTGGTCACGCCCATCTCTTTCGCCATCTGACGGATGTTGTTGCCGTAATCGAAAGTCGGTACACCCTGCTGGCTGAAGGCCAGCATCGCGTTAACGTGGTCAGCCATGGAACGCTTCGCCGCCAGCACGGTGCCTTCCGGATCCTGCTGCGCTTTCTGCTGGTACGCTTCCCAGCTCCAGCCTTTTGGCAGGTAGCCGTGCAGCGGATCGTGGGCGCTGGTCTGGTCGGTGACCAGGTCCGGGCGCACGCCGCGCGCCACCAGTTCCGGTAGGATCTCGGCGGCGTTACCGCACAGGGCAATGGAGACGGCCCGTCCCTCGGCGGTATATTTCTGGATGCGCGCCAGGGCGTCGTCAAGCGTTTCGGCCTGCTCATCAACGTAGCGGGTCCGCAGACGGAAATCGATGCGGCTCTGCTGGCACTCAATATTCAGGGAACAGGCCCCCGCCAGCGTTGCCGCCAGCGGCTGTGCGCCGCCCATACCGCCCAGGCCTGCGGTGAGCACCCAGCGGCCTTTCAGGGAGCCGTTATAGTGTTGGCGGCCTGCTTCGACAAAGGTCTCGTAGGTCCCCTGGACGATGCCCTGGCTGCCAATGTAGATCCAGCTGCCGGCGGTCATCTGGCCATACATCGCCAGCCCTTTCGCATCCAGCTCGTTAAAGTGTTCCCAGGTGGCCCAGTGCGGCACCAGGTTGGAGTTGGCGATCAGCACGCGCGGGGCGTTTTCGTGGGTTTTGAACACGCCGACCGGTTTGCCGGACTGTACCAACAGGGTTTCGTCGCTTTCCAGTTCAGTAAGCGCGGCGACAATGGCGTCATAGCACGCCCAGTTGCGCGCGGCGCGGCCAATCCCGCCATAGACCACCAGCTCGTGAGGGTTCTCCGCCACGTCGGGATCGAGGTTATTCATTAACATGCGCAGCGGGGCTTCGGTGAGCCAGCTTTTGGCAGTCAGCCGGGTGCCACGTGGGGCGCGGATCTCTTGCTGGCGAAACTTACCTGACGACATTGTGTGCTCCTCATAGGGGACAGAATATACAGTAAGATATACTTGTATAGACAAGTGCACACAAGAGCGGTTTTAACAATTACGATACATTTTTGTTATATTGCGTCAGCAATCACGCTTTTCGCTTATGACATAAAATGGCCCTGCAGCCGGTAGCGGTTGCCGGGGAAGAGCAGCCGGGCATGGGAGACGATGTGGGAGGCTGACCATGTGCGGCGGTGGATCAGCAGGCAGGGGTCGTGCTCCTTGATGCGCAGCAGTTCGCACTCCTTCGGCGTGGCCCGCACCGCCTCGACGATATGCTCCCCTTCCGTCAGCGGCGCAACCCGCGACAGATAAGCATGGGGCGTGGTGGTGGTGTAGTCCTGCTGAAGGTAGTCCGGCACCAGTGCGGCATTGACGCAGCGATCCTCTATCTGCACCGGGACGTCATTTTCATAGTGCAACATCAGGGAGTGAAAGATGCGCGATCCCTCTTTGACGTTCAACGCTACCGCCTGGGCGGCGCTGGCCTGCGTCTCTTCGAGGAACTGCACTTCACACCGGTGCTGATGGTTGCGGGAGGCGATCTCATCGGCAATGCTGCGGATCTCAAACAGCGCTGACTGCCCTTTTGGCTCGGCAACAAAGGTGCCGACCCCCTGCAGGCGCACCAGCAGTCCCTCATCGGTCAGCTCCCGCAGCGCGCGGTTGATGGTCATCCGGCTGAAGCCGAACTGGGCCACCAGCTCCGCCTCGGAGGGGATACGATCGTGGGGACGCCAGACGCCGGTGGCGATTTGATGGCTGATCGCCTGCTTGACCTTTTCATAGAAAGGGGCTGGCGCACTGGCCTGCTGCTGCGGGGCGCGAGAGAACATAGCAATTCCTTAAGCCGTCATAAAAAATCGAGTATATACAAGCTTTATGCCCACCAGTGAGCGATTTGCCACGCCAGCCGTGCGGCGAGCTTCGCCCCCTGACTGTCACGATCGAAGCCGGGACTGAACTCAACCAGATCGGCCGCCTGCAGTTTGCCGCTGCGACAGATCCGCTCGATAACCGGGAGCAGATCACGGGCGGGAACCCCCAGCGCGGCGGGGGCCGACACGGCGGGCATCTCCCCGGCAGGCATCACGTCGAGATCGAGGGTCAGGTAGACACGATCTGCCTGTTCCAGAAGCGTTGTGAGCGCGTCAAGCGCCTGCTGGCGGAAATCGAGATCCTCCACCAGCGTAACGTTAAGGCGCGCAGCCTCATCCCACAGCGCCTGGGTGTTGGCCGCCCGGCTGACCCCGAAGCAGGCATAACGAAACTCACGCTGCTGTTGTGCGCAGTAGAGCGCCAGCTGGCGGAACGGTGTCCCTGAGGTCGCCTGGCGGGCATTTCGCAGATCGAGATGCGCGTCGAGGTTGATGATTACTACACGCTCGCCGGCAAAGGCATCCAGCACGCCGCGGCCATGGGCCCAGGCGGTTTCATGCCCGCCACCGAACACCAGGGTGCGCATCCCGCCCCGCTGACAGGCGGTGACCGTCTCGCTCAGCGCCTGCTGGGCCGCCTCCAGCGCCTCCCCTTCCACGCGGATGTTGCCGATATCGGTCAGCCGCTCGTGACCCTGATGACTGGCCATGTTCGCCAGCGCCCGGCGTATTACGTCCGGCGCCTGTGCGGCACCGGTTCGGCCCTGATTGCGCCTGACCCCTTCATCGCAGGCGAAGCCAATCAGGGCGATACCGTCGCCGGTCGGCGTTGGCGTGTCGCTAAGTTGCACGGTCTGGAACAGGCGCAGCGCGTTGCTGGCCTCGCTGCTGTCGTCGCGACCCTGCCAGACCTCAGGTGAAACCGGCTGCCATAGGTTCATTTTACTTTTCCTCTGAATACGCGCTGATAAAGCGGGTTACGACCCGGCTCATAGACCATCTCAACCGGGTTTTTCGCATCCCAGATGGCCAGATCCGCCACAAACCCCGCCTTCAACTGGCCATGGGTGTCGCCGCGCCCCAGCGCCCGTGCCGCGTGCCGGGTTACCCCTGCCCACGCCTCTTCCGGGGTGAGACCAAACTGCACGCAGGCCATGTTCATCGCCAGATGCAGGCTGGCGAACGGACTGGTGCCCGGGTTGTAGTCCGTGGCGACCGCCATCGGTATCCCCCGCTGGCGTAACCGCGCAACCGGCGGGCGCTGTCGCTCCTGTAAAAAGTAAAATGCGCCGGGGAGTAACACCGCCACGGTGCCGCTCTGCGCCATCGCGTCGACACCAGCCTCGTCGAGATATTCAATATGATCGGCGGAGAGCCCATGGTAACGACTCACCAGCGCAGTGCCGCCGAGACTGGAGAGCTGCTCAACGTGGCCTTTAATGGGGATGCCCAGCGTCTGCGCCGCCTGGAACACCCGCTCGCTCTGTTCGGGCGTAAACCCGACATTTTCGCAGAAGACATCCACAGCTTCGAAGAGCCCTTTTTCCCACAGTGCAGGCAGCATATGCTGGCAAACATGGTCGATGTAGGCATCCGGATCGTGGCGATACGCCTTCGGCACGGCGTGGGCCGCCAGCAGCGTCGGGCTGATCTCCACCGGGTTGGTCTGTGCAAGACGCCGGGCCACGCGCAGCATCTTCTCTTCGGATTCGTCATCCAGGCCGTAACCCGACTTTATCTCGAGGGTGGTGACACCCTCGCGCATTAAGCGCTGCAAGCGCTGCTGCGCAAGCTGTTCGAGCTGCTCAGGCGTGCTCTCCCGGGTGGCAGTGACCGTGGCGTTAATCCCGCCGCCCTGAGCGCTGATGGTCTGATAGGAGACGCCGTTGAGTCGCTGCTCCCATTCGGCGGCACGATCGCCACCAAACACCAGATGCGTATGGCAGTCGATCAGGCCCGGCGTCACCAGCCGCCCCTGTAAATCGATGGTGTTGGGCAGATCCTCCGGCAAGTCAGATTCCGGCACGATGGCCAGGATGGTCTCACCGCGCACAATCAATGCCCGGTTTTCCAGCAGGCCATAGGCTGTGCCGTGGTCGGGATCCATTGTCGCGAGGCGCAGGTTACGCCAGATTAGGTCGTCGGGATGAAGTTGCAGCATCGGGCTTCCGCTTGTCATGAGTTGTATAGACATTTATTTTCATTCCTGTCGCCCTGTCAATCGGCTTTACCGAAATTGTTATTTATTTGTGACAACTTTCCCGCTAAGCACGGGAAGAAAAAGTAACTTTTTTGCACTCAACTAAAAGTTTCAGCAGTATTTTTAGAGCATTACTACATGCTCCTTTCATTAGTCATAACTGGCTCGGCACCTATACTTAAAAGTAGATTAGTATGCGAACGATAGAGTCAGAAGGGGTCAGGTAAAGGTGGTTGATGATGGTTCTTTAAGCGTTGAGCGGTCCATGCCCATCAAAGGCGTACTCATGCTGCTCACCAGTGAAAGGGTGCAAGTGTTTGAACCGAAGGCCTTCATCCTGTATCGTCACAACATTGAAAATATCAAGGATATTATCCAGAGCGCTTTCTTCGCTCAACGCATTAGGGCGTAAACCGGACCTCATTGATAAAGTTTTAAAGAATCTGACCTGCCCATATTCCATGTGCACGGTTTTAGGCTAGCCCCCACCTTCTGGGCGTGTGTTTTTCGCGTCATCTGGCTGTGTGGCATCTCGCCTGATGTTGAGCCCTTGGGACCAGCTAAACAACGCGCCGTCAAGGCTGCAGATATACTCGTAACATTTGCAAAAGCATCAAGCGGCCCTGTCCCGTTGTTCTTTTTGAACCGGTTGCCTTTAACAGGAAGATTTGATTCATGCCAGGATATTCGTGCGATACTCGGAGGTGCTTTTTTAGTGACGTCTGTCTTTATCCCGACGTTCCTGCATAGTCATTCTTCCGGCTGCACTTGTCAGGTCAACACCGACGAGATCCAGGCAGTGAAAACGACTATCTAACGCAGCCAGTAGTTCAATCGTTTTCCCTGGCAGCCTGTACAAAACAGTTTTAACGCAGGATATTTTCTATTTGCCAAGCCGACGCCAAGATTGAGAGCGAAATCAGAGTAATGTATTTAGTGCTGAAGTACTGGATAAATATATTACCCGCTAAATACCGGATGAAATAAAGATGGAAGCTATTACCAATGCTCGCGCGGAGTGCCACGCGCAGCTGATGGCCTTTCAGGAAGAGCTGAACAGGCCGCAGGCAAAGAGTATGTTGAAGAGACGGTAGATGACGTAACGGAAGACGGTTAGACGCCAAAGACAAAGAGTAATTCGCATGCAGACGGGTTATATTTTAACTTAACGCTTAATCTTCTGATTTATTTTAGATACGTTATAATCGTTAATATGTCGTATATGAATATAGAAATTTCAGTTAAGTATTAATCATAAAACGCTATACCAATTTAATTGCGAGGGTTAACAATGAGCGTCAGAAGAGATAGCGACGGAAAATATGTGACAAGTGGACAGCCTTTTAAGCAGTATGATGAAAAATGGCGTGCTGATAACGCAGCTAGCTGGGAAGCCCCCATCAGCCAACCAAACCAGCCGGTTAATAATTCATGGGGAACTATCCAGCAGCCAACATCAACATCGACGTCCATGTCTTATGAAGACCAGCTGGCTTTCGCCAGTGGCGCGCGCAAAGTTCTCGCCTCAATTATTATCTGGTTTACGCTATGGGGCGTTATTTTAGTGCCAGGGCTACAGGCTGCGCAAATGCTCATATATGAAGGGGGGCTTACCTCAATCCTGGCAAGGATAATTTTTTCAATCCTTTATATTGTTTATGTCATCCTATTTGCCCCTCTTCAGTTCGCTTACCTCTTTGAAGTTGGTGACCTGGCAACGCGATTGCTTATTCAGCTAGGGGTGGGAGTTGTACTGTCATTTCTGGTAGTTAAATTCTGGCGGAAGTTAAAGAAAAAAGTATTGTATAGCTTCACATTTATTGCAGTGCTGGCCTATATAGCCGTTGGGCTGGTGTCGCTTAATAGTGGTCTTTGGGGATCATTTAAGTTTTTCCCGTACTTTAGTTAATATTTTTTCCGTATTGACGTGTTAAATGAGTTAGCGGTGGGCTGTTGCCTACCGCTAACATTACAATTCTGTGATAATGCGAACGATTTCTCGCAGGTGAACTACATCGAATAAAGTTTTTGGCACGGGAGATTATGCCGTCAGTACTCCCCCGCGGGACATCATCCATTGAAATGGTATTACAGCGTGATCTCATAGATGGCGGTGACTTTAACTCTGCACTGATCCGCTCCCTGGCAGCCTTGTTTGACTTTAATGAAATTTACTAATTGATGCTTCTTACACACCATCATTATTAGTAGTTTCTCGAAAAATATTTAATACTTAGTTGCCGAAGCCCAGCCATTAAATATTGATTTTTCCACGATATAGAAAAATAGAAAGGCAAACGGATGCCCTGTTTGCCTTTTTATAACTAGTAAAACATTTCACAGTTATTATTTACCAACCGGACCCACCTTCATCTTCCTTTTTCTGAAGCGCATCTCTGTAGCGCTGTTGTTCGACAAGTGAAAGATTAGGATCGTTCAATACGCTTCTTCCCTTAATACTTACATCATAGTCTATATCAGTTTGCGAAGCATAACTTTTGTCTACGCGAGTTTCCGACGAGTGATTGCTTAACGCATTGTAGGCTGAATCTAATTTTTGCGTGTCGGATGTACCTATATAGGCAAGTAAACAAGCGAAAACGAAAAATGCTGACCAAACTATACCAAATGATGTTATTTCAAACCCCAAACCTGTATTAATGAATATGACATTAAATCTGATAGCATAGACGATAATAAACGAAGTTAGAATTATGGTTCTTCTTTTCCACTTTGTAACAAACTTACGAATATGTTTTACACAGTTTACCAACGCAATCATAAAAAGTACTACAGATGCAATTGGCAACCAGAACGGGAATGGTGAGTATTCATTAGTGATATTAGATGTTAGTGTTACCAATGAAAAAATTAATAAGACAGATACAAGATATACACATATAGCTATTCCCGTTTTGTGAGACTTATCTATTTTTAAAAATAAAACAGGTAATATTGCGGGAATGTTCATCAGTAATGCTATAACAATAGTCATCATTAATGAGTTCATGGTGGTTCTCTCATTTTAATTCAATATTAAAGGGAGCCTTGAAGCTCCCTCGCAGTAATTATCTTACAACGGTATCAATGATTACTTCATTAGTTTCAGGATCGTAAACTTTGACTTCATCTCTAATAATTGTTGTATGAATAGTGTTACTATCACCATCAACCTTCGAGATATGAAGATAGGATTTTACAAAAGAGCCTACATCGAGTCCTTTACTATTAATAGCTGCAAATTTTGCCGAAACTTCACGAGCTTTATCATCTGGCACAACAACAGTACAGCCACGTAATACGTCATCTGTAGAGACTTTAATCCCACGACGCTCGATCGTTAAACCGCCGTTCATATCACAACCGGCTGCATTATATTTGAAACCTTTTTTAGCAATGTCATAGCTATCCCTTGCCGAAACCCAGCCGTCAGAGGCAGGAATTGACTTTTCACCATTTTCTGTCTTAAGAGCAGATTGTTCAGCAATTTGACTATTTAGACTAAATGTCGAGTAAGCTAAAATGTTTTTTACATCTTTATATTGATTAATTTTAGCTTTGATTTTTGGAAGCTCTTCTTTTTTAATGTCTTCTTTAGCAAATACATCTGTAGTATTGTTCCACTTAGAACTAAAGAAATCCATTAATTCATCGTCACTAAACTGGCGTGGCGTCTGAGCAAAATAGACATAATAAATATCATCCTGAGAAACGACTTTAAAATCAGCATCAGAAATATTTCTTAACGCATCATCATCAGCGTTGAGTTTTGCTTCAAGTTTATCGCGCCACGTTTTTTGTTGTGACGTCGGTTCAGTTTTATGATGTTCTAATTTCTGCAGAGAAAGCTCGGCATCAGTAAAGAATTTGTTATTTTCTTTTTTCACATTATATGAAATGTCGTTTGAAAATAATACGCCATAGATTTCATCAGAGCTAAACTCAATTTTGGCACTACATGACAGCTCATCTTGACCGCTAGCAGTAAGCGATGCATTATTGATTTGTACTTTATCTGTCGAGCCAAATCCTTTAGAAAAATCATCCGCCGTATAATGATAACTAGCGTCAATTCTCAATTTTTTCCTTTCATTGCCATCAAGGTATCCTGCTTCTGATTTATATCTATCCATAAATGGAGAATAGCCTAGTGGATTACGATTTAAGAATTCGATGCTTCCTTTTTTGAAACTGTTTTCTAATTGCGAAATAATTTCGGGGCGCTTACAAATAGCATTTGCTTCCTCGCTGGTGAGTTCATTGATTGGTTTATCTTCAACAGCTTTATCACATCCTGAGAGAACAACAGAAAATCCTACTGCTAACATAATGGACTTGCGCATAGTCTATCCTTTGAATTAGTAAAACAGGAAAATACTTACAGGTATTTAATATGTATATAGTAGCGTTGTCATAGGGTTATTGACGTTCATACTCTACGCCCATGATTGCTATTCCATTTTTTGTTTTTTCAATATCTAATGTGGTATAGGTAGTATGAGCTACATACTCTTTTTGGTCTTTGCTCACATCCCATTTTTGAACAGCAACATTTCCTATGCCCGGCATTTTAATATTCTTTTCTTCGATCTTGATTACGAGGCCTGATGAGGTGTTTTTCCATGTTCCATAGATCCCGTCATCACCACACCCTGTCAGTAAAGTAACCAGACCGACACCCCAAAGAAGCTTACGCATACCAATTCCCTAAGTAATCAAAAAATAGCAGCTAATCCAGCTGCCTTTCCCAAAGGCTTTAATCTCGCCCGGCAAGCCACTCTGAGCTTGCTCTCAGCCAATAGCATTCAATTAAATTCGCTGCTCGTCACATCGTTTGTGACGATCAAAAAGCAACCAAATGATAGATTATAACTATCATGAATATGTTAAACATCATTAATTGATTTAATTAAATATAATATAGTGATGAAACTACTGATATCAGCTGAATAATATTGCCCTTGGGGAAGCGCTATAAGACCAGTACCGTTATCCAGTTTTCGTCAGGCTCACGGAGCTATGCGAACATAGCAATGGTTTATTAATGAGACAGGGAAAAGCAGGAGGTAAAAAGTAGCGAAATGGATAATCAGGTTGAGGAATAGCCAATTTAGCTTAAGTGCATGACCTGCTCCCCGTTGATTAGTACACCCCGATGTTAGTAATGTCTTCATAAGCCACATGAGGACATCCCCATGAAGAAGCGTTTTTCCGACGAACAGATCATCAGTATTCTCCGCGAAGCCGAAGCTGGGGTACCCGCCCGTGAACTCTGCCGCAAGCATGCCATTTCCGATGCCACGTTTTACACCTGGCGTAAGAAGTATGGCGGTATGGAGGTGCCTGAAGTTAAGCGCCTGAAGTCGCTTGAGGAAGAGAACGCCAGACTCAAGAAGCTGCTTGCCGAAGCCATGCTGGATAAAGAGGCGCTTCAGGTGGCTCTTGGGCGAAAGTACTGACGACAGACCAGAAGCGGGAAGCCGTGATGTTGATGTGTGATGCGACCGGTCTGTCGCAACGTCGTGCCTGCAGGCTTACAGGTTTATCCCTGTCGACCTGCCGCTATGAGGCTCACCGTCCGGCTGCTGATGCGCATTTATCAGGGCGCATCACTGAGCTGGCACTGGAGCGCAGGCGTTTTGGCTACCGTCGTATTTGGCAGTTGCTGCGCCGTGAAGGGCTTCATGTTAATCATAAGCGCGTGTACCGGCTTTATCACCTCAGTGGCCTGGGCGTAAAACGCAGAAGACGTCGTAAAGGGCTGGCAACAGAACGTCTGCCGCTGCTCCGTCCGGCGGCGCCCAATCTGACCTGGTCGATGGATTTCGTCATGGACGCACTTTCCACCGGTCGCAGGATCAAGTGTCTTACCTGCGTCGATGATTTCACAAAGGAATGCCTGACGGTCACTGTTGCCTTTGGGATTTCAGGCGTTCAGGTCACGCGTATTCTGGACAGCATTGCACTGTTTCGAGGCTATCCGGCGACGATAAGAACTGACCAGGGGCCGGAGTTCACTTGCCGTGCACTGGATCAATGGGCCTTTGAGCATGGTGTTGAGTTGCGCTTAATCCAGCCGGGCAAGCCAACGCAGAACGGATATATTGAGAGCTTTAACGGACGATTTCGCGATGAATGTTTGAATGAGCACTGGTTCAGCGATATCGTTCATGCCAGGAAAATTATTAATGACTGGCGGCAGGATTATAACGAATGCCGCCCGCACTCCACGCTGAATTATCAGACACCGTCTGAATTTGCAGCGGGCTGGAGAAAGGGTCATTCTGAGAATGAAGATTCCGACGTTACTAACTGAGTGTTGTATCTAATCGTGGGGGCAGGTCATGCAAAATAAAAAGAGACCAGGTATTCCATTGCTGCGTTCTCTAATGTCTCTGTTGGTCTGTCCAGATACCGAAGACTGTAAAATCTAAGCATCGCTTAGACAGGGCTCAGTCTCATTTTTACAAGGATTTGCCAGCATCATGGGTGTTCTGAGTTTTCCGACAGCCGCAGTCTGACCATCGCCAGCAAAATAAAGGCCATAGACATCCCGTCCAGCCCATAGAACCCCGCTACCGGATAAACCCGCCGAGCCCAAAGCCGATGCCACCAGATCACAAGGCAATGCCCGGCGCCAGAGCAATAACGCGATGTCCGTAAGCATCAGCTTACGATGGCACCAGTGACCAAACATCACCTGCACCAGCGGAGCGGCCAATAAAAAGATTAGTTCGAAAAGCACTTATTAAGCGTGCGCTCTGCACATCGGTCAGTTGAGGGGGGTATTTCGAGCGAAAGCGGAAATTAAAAGCATCTCCCATTTGGAGTATGGCTACCGAAGCCGTGGCGATTCCTTGCCAGCCCCTATCAGAGCTTATTCCTGATTGATGAAGGCGTCTAATTTTCTTGAAGATCAGGAACATAGATAACTTTGAGCGTTATTCAACTTTGTACATTTACTATGTACGCAACCACGTCACCAGTAAAACTTTTTCATCACGTTTGCTCTAAACCACACTTATCTGTAATGTGCACACGGTGTTCAAGTAGAATGCGATTAAAAAGCGAAGTCATTTGCAATTTACATCGACCATTAAGCGATCTTTCTCGTTTTTTCGACAGAATGAGATGTAGGCAGCACCATATAAAGATTTTCTAAGTTTTAGTTAGATGTATTTTTGCCTTTTCATCTTCCCGTTTCGCTCAACTTAGTATAAAAAAGCAGGCTATTCCAGTTGTCCCCCTATTGATATGTTTTGCAGGAGCTTCCCTTGAACATTTCCAGGATTTCTCGTCTGGCGCTGGCACTCGCATTTGGCGTGACGTTATCGGCGTGCAGCTCTACTCCGCCGGATCAACTGCCATCAGAGCAGGTTGCGCCGGGCACGGCTTCCCGTCCGATCCTCTCCGCTGACGAAGCGAAAAACTTCCAGCAGGCTCGCTACTTTACGGCCATGGATCCGAACGCGGCGCCGTGGAGTCCTTATGCCATCCGCCTGCCTGAGCAGCCGAACTTTGTGGTTGGCCCGGCGGGAACCCAGGGCGTGACGCACACCTCCATCCAGGCGGCAGTCGATGCTGCCATTGCTAAGCACAGCAGCTCCCGTCAGTACATCGCCATTTTACCGGGCGAATACGAAGGTACTGTGTATGTGCCCGCCGCGCCGGGGAGCGTGACGATCTACGGTACGGGTGAAAAACCGATCGATGTCAAAATGGGTCTGGCGATCGACTCCGAGATCGACACCGCAACCTGGCGTCACCTGGTTAACCCGGGCGGCAAATATATGCCGGGCAAACCGGCCTGGTATATGTTCGACCGTTGCCAGAGCAAGCACAGCGCCACCGTTGGCCTGATGTGTTCCGCGGTCTTCTGGTCGCAGAACAACGGTCTGCAGCTGCAGAACCTGACCATTGAAAACAATCTGGGTGACAGCGTGGATGCCGGAAACCACCAGGCGGTGGCTCTGCGCAGCGATGGCGATCGGGTGCAAATCGACAAGGTTAACATTCTGGGTCGCCAGAACACCTTCTTCGTCACTAACAGCGGCGTTGACAACACCCTGAAAAACAACCGTATCACCCGTACGCTGGTGACCAACAGCTACATTGAAGGGGATGTGGATATGGTTTCTGGTCGCGGTGCCGTGGTGTTTGATAACACCGATTTCCGCGTCATGAACACCCGTACCCAGCAGGAAGGCTACGTCTTCGCCCCTGCGACGCAGTCCAATCTGTTCTACGGCTTCCTGGCAGTGAACAGCCGCTTTACCGCAATGGGCGACGGCGTGGCACAACTCGGCCGCTCCCTGGATGTCGATTCCGCCACTAACGGTCAGGTGGTGATCCGCGACAGCGTGATCAACGAAGGCTTTAATATGGCTAAACCGTGGGGCAACGCCGCCATCTCTCAACGTCCGTATGCGGGTAACACCGGTGCGGTGGATGAGAAAGGCAACGTGCAGCGTAACCTCAACGACGCTAACTTCAACCGCATGTGGGAATACAACAACCGCGGCGTGGGAAGTAAAGTGATCGCAGAGCCGAAGCAGTAAATATTTAGCAAAAAGGGGGAGCAACTCCCCCTTTTTGCTGCGGCTGAACACGTCAGGCACCGGTTTTAAGATACGCATCCAGCAGTTGCAGAACTGCAACCATGAGTTGCAGGAACAGAATTATCCATCCCATCATGCTCATACGCCACTCCTTGGGTCAGGAGCACTTCCACTGACTTACCTTTCCGCTGCCTGTCGCCAGTGGGCGTTGGCTTATGTTGATGTGCTCCGCAGTTAAGGCACTGACGGCACCACCCGCCAGCCAGGACTTAAAAGTGATCCCAGATTGCGGACTGCCACACATCTACACCAACAGTTCTGATTATAAGCAGACGAGACTGGATATTTAAACAGTCTTTTATCAAATAGGAATTTATAAAGGAGCGCGGTTAAAATCAATATTATTCAAACATTTAAGTTAATATCACTACGAGTCACTCTTCCAGGATTAAGCAACTGACGTTGTGCAAAGGGTCAGTACGACGCTAATATAAGGCGGTTGGTTTATGTTGATGTGCTCACCCGGCTACCACCGGGCATAAAAAAACCTCGCATTCGCGAGGTTTTTTTATTTCATCCGTCTTAGTGCGCGTTAACCACCACCCACATTGGCCCCTGGCCGACGGCGTAACGTCCCTTCTCTTCAAGCAGCCCCTGCTCACCCTGAATTTCATACAGCGCGATATGGTGCGATTTTTGCCCCGCCGCAATCAGGAATTTACCGCTGTGATCGACGTTGAAGCCGCGCGGCTGCGTTTCGGTTGGCTGGAAGCCTTCGATAGCCAGCACGCTACCATCTTCCGAAACACTAAACACGGTGATCAGGCTGGAGGTACGGTCACAGGTATAGAGGTGACGGCCATCAGGCGTGATATGGATATCTGCCCCCCAACGGGTATCGGTGAAATCAGACGGCATCATGTCCAGGGTCTGCACGCACTCAATCTTGCCGTGCGGATCGCGCAAGGCCCAAACGTCTACCGTGCAGTTCAGCTCATTCACCACGTAGGCGTACTGCTGATTCGGATGGAATGCCATATGACGCGGACCGGCCCCTTCAACGGTAGCCACTTCCGCCGGGTTCTGCGCGGTCAGCTTGCCGTCATCGCCCAGCGTAAACAGGCAGATGCGATCCTGCTTCAGCGCCGGCACCCACAGAGTGCGGTTATCCGGGGAGATGTTAGCCGAGTGGCACCCTTCCAGCCCTTCAACCACCTCAACGGTTTCGCCAGGAATACCATCATCCAGACGGGTTACGCTGACGCAGCCGGCATTGTAGGAGCCGCTAAAAATGAAGCGTCCCTGCAGATCGGTGGAGATATGCGTCGGGCTGCCGGGCAGCGCGGCTTCGGCCGTGTATGTCAGAGCGCCATCTTCAGGCGAGATACGGTACGCGAGCACGCGGAACTCCGGGCGAACACCCACATACAGGAAACGTTTATCCGGGCTGATCACCATCGGCTGAATCTGGCCGGGAACATCGACAACCTGAACCAGGGTGAGCGAACCTTCGGGATTCAGACGCCAGACATGGATCTGCTGGCTTTCAGGACTGGCGGTATAAACGGTTTGTTTCATGAATGCTCCTTTCCTCACTGCGCGTAAAAGTAATGTACCAGGATAGTCGTTTTTAACGGTGAATGCTGAATTTTAACCAGGAATTTTGCAGCGTTACTTGCACGGTGTACCATCTGCGCATCCCCTCCTTTCAACATTAACCCGGAATATCAAATGACCTCGCGTGTGATTGCACTGGATTTAGACGGTACGCTGTTAACGCCGCAAAAAACCCTGCTCCCCTCTTCGCTTGAAGCACTGAAGCGTGCCCAGGAGGTGGGATATCAACTCCTCATCGTGACGGGTCGGCATCACGTTGCTATTCATCCTTTTTATCAGGCACTGGCGTTAGATACACCTGCAATTTGTTGTAATGGAACCTATTTGTATGATTATCAAGCAAAAAAGGTTCTGCAAGCCGATCCCTTACCGGTTCCGCAGGCGCTGCAACTGATCGATCTGCTCGATGAGCATGCCATTCACGGCCTGATGTATGTTGACGACGCGATGCTGTACGAGCGTCCTACCGGCCACGTGATTCGCACCAGCAACTGGGCACAGGCGCTGCCGGAAGCGCAGCGCCCGGTCTTCACGCAGGTGCCGTCCCTCGCCCAGGCCGCCCGTGAGGTCAACGCGATCTGGAAATTTGCCCTGACCGGTGAGGACACAGGCAAACTCAACGACTTTGCCACACAGGTTGAGCAGACGCTGGGGCTGGAGTGCGAATGGTCGTGGCACGATCAGGTGGATATCGCCCGTAAAGGCAACAGCAAGGGGAAACGCCTGACGGAGTATGTGGAATCCATCGGCGGCTCTATGAAGGACGTCATTGCCTTTGGCGATAACTACAATGACATCAGCATGCTGGAAGCGGCTGGTACCGGAGTGGCGATGGGGAATGCGGACGACGCCGTCAAAGCGCGCGCGAATGTGGTGATCGGCGATAACACCACCAACAGCATCGCCGAATTTATCTATACCCGTCTGCTGTGATCAGGTGGTGATGGAGACGCTCTTGATCTGCGCGTAGAGCCAGAGGCCAGGTTTGATCCCCAGTTCATCTCTGGCCCACGGGCTGATGCGGGCCCACAGCGTGCGGCTGCCAATCTCCAGCTGCACCTCCACCTGACCGTTGTCGTCGTAACACTGGGCGACCTTGGCGCGCAGAATATTACGGATGCTGCTCTGTAGCGGCGGCTGGAGTACCAGCGAGACATCGGACGCCTGAATGCGAATGCGCAGGTTGGTTTGCAGCGGTTTATCCAGCTTGTTGACCCAGACATGCTGATCGCCGATAGCCAGGGCGGTCATGGCATAGTGCGGATGGTGTTCCAGCACGCTCACCTTCAGAATGCTGCTTTGCTGCTCCTGCGGCAGCCAGGGATGCATTACGCTGCTCCCCCACACCTCTTCCAGATTACCGAACGCTTTCACGCTGCCATTTTCCAGCACCAGTACCTTATCGGCCAGATGCAGGATCTCATCCAGCGAATGGCTCACATAGAGCATCGGGATGTTGATTTCGCGGGCCAGGCGCTGCAGATAAGGCAGCAGCTCGCGCTTACGGGGGATATCGAGCGAGGCCAGCGGTTCGTCCAGCAGCAGCAGTTCTGGGGCAGTAAGCAGCGCCCGGCCTATCGCCACGCGCTGCTTTTCCCCGCCCGACAGCGACGACGGCAGCCGGTCAAGCAGGTGCTCAATGCCCAGCAAAGCCACCAGCTTATCGAACTGCCCGGCCATGCTTTTCGCCATGCCGTAACGCAGGTTGCCCAGTACTTTGTAATGGGGAAACAGCCTGGCGTCCTGGAAGACATAACCAATCCGGCGCTTTTCTGGCGCGAGAAAAATACGCTTTTCGGCATCGTTCAGCACCCGATCGTTGAGTACGATCCGCCCCGTCTGAGGTCGCGTCAGCCCGCTTATCGCGTTGATTAGCGACGTTTTGCCCGCGCCGGAGACGCCAAAAATGGCGGTAATGCCGCTGGCTGGCAGGGTTTCGTTGAGGGTCAGGCAGTGATCGCCCAGCGTCTGGGTAAAATTGAGTTCCAGCATGATTATTTCCCCATCCGTTCACGGCTGATGCGCGCCAGCCACTCCGACACCAGCAGCGACACCAGCGCCAGCACAATGGAGATCAGGCACAACCGCGCCGCAGCCCCCTCGCCACCCGGGGTCTGGATCAGGGTATACATGGCCGACGGGAGAGTGCGTGTTTCGCCCGGAATGTTGGAAACAAAAGTGATGGTGGCGCCAAACTCCCCCAGCGAGCGGGCAAACGCCAGCACCGTGCCGACGATAATGCCCGGCAGCGTCAGGGGAAGCGTAATGGTGAAAAAGACGCGCCAGCGCCCGGCCCCGAGGGTACGGGCCGCCTGTTCAAGTTTAAGATCGACCCCTTCCAGCGCCAGGCGGATCGCCCGCACCATCAGCGGGAATGACATCACCGCCGCCGCCAGCACGGCGCCGCGCCAGCTGAAGGCAAAGCTAATGCCAAACCACTCATACAGGCGCTCGCCGATAAAACCGCGCCGCCCCATGGCAATCAGCAGCAGATACCCTACCACCACCGGCGGCAGCACCAGAGGCAGGTGCAAAATACTGTCGAGGAGCGCTTTGCCCGGAAACTGACAGCGAACCAGTAACCAGGCGAAAAAGACCCCAAAGGGCAAACTCAAAGCAACCGCGAGAGAAGAGACTTTCAGGCTCAGCAGCACGGCCTGCCATTCGGGATCGGTCAATATCATTCGTGCGTCGTAAATCCGTAACGGTTAAAGATGGCAGACGCCTGCGGCCCCTTCAGATAATCGTAAAAGGCGCTGACGGTTGCGTTTTTATGTCCATCAATGATGGCCACAGGATATTCCACTTTCTTATGCGAGTCTTCAGGGAACGTACCCACCACTTTCACCCCTTTTTCAGCAACCGCATCGGAACCGTAGACGATCCCAAGCGGCGCTTCATTGCGCGCCACCAGCGCCAGCGCGCCACGCACATCTTCCGCAGGCGCCAGTTCAGGAGCCAGCGTCTCCCAGGCACCCAGTTTTTGCAGCGCCTCTTTAGCGTAAATGCCTGCCGGAACGTGTTCCGGATCGCCCACCGCCAGACGCCCCCCTTTCAGCAGGCTGCTCCAGGGCGTCTCCTTGTTGATAGCCACCTCGCCCTGGGCGCTGGCTTTCGGCGCCACCACAACCAGGCTGTTGCCGAGCAGGGTGACACGGCTCGCCGCATCAACCGCTTTTTTATCGACGGCGTAATCCATCCACTTCTGATCGGCCGAGATAAAGAGGTCGGCAGGGGCGCCTGCTTCAATCTGTCGCGCCAGAGTGGACGAAGAGGCAAATGACGACACCACGTCGACGTTTTTCTCTTTTTTATACACCGCGGCAATATCCTGCATTGCGTTCGTCAGTGATGCGGCGGCAAAGACGGTGATCTTGCCTTCGTCTGCCAGCGCCTGGCCGGCCAGCGTGAGTGTCAGCGTCACGCCGGTAACCAGTCCTGACCATGTACGTTTCATTTAAAGCTCCTGCAAATACCGTTATATAAATTGAAATATAACGATAACCGTCAGGTTTGCCCAGCGTTAAATCGTACCGATCGGGGAGTAGATCAATTTTGTCCTGAAAATAGTATCGGCGAGGAAGGGGGAAACTTGAGAGCAAAACGCCCGGCGGAACCGGGCGTTTTTAAAGGGAATTAATGCTGTTTTTTCGGCTGTTTTCTGTGGCCGACATTGGAAAAGATGTTGAACACCTCACCCAGGCCGTAGATGGCACCGAGGATGATAGCCATCACCACTGGTACCATGATCACGGCGAATACCAGACTTTTCAGCAACTCTAACATGGCTTTCTCCAGACAATGTGAATTGCCTTATTCTAACCGGAAAAGCGAGAATTACATCCCCTTTTGTGCGGTACAGTTTGCGCCGGTAACGAATTACGTCACAATAACCCTTTTGCCAGGACATTGTTATGCAGGCCGAAATTCTCCTCACCCTACGTCTTTCGCAAAAACTGTTCGCCGATCCCCGCCGCATTGCCCTGCTCAAGCAAATTGAGCAAACCGGCTCCATCAGCCAGGGGGCAAAAAACGCCGGAATTAGCTATAAAAGCGCGTGGGATGCCATCAACGAGATGAACACGCTGAGCGAACAGACCCTGGTCGATCGCGCCACCGGCGGCAAAGGCGGCGGCGGTGCCATCCTGACGCGCTACGGGCAGCGGCTGATCCAGCTCTATGACCTGCTGGCGCAGATCCAGCAAAAGGCCTTTGATGTTTTAAGCGATGACGACGCCCTGCCGCTGGACAGCCTGCTCGGCGCCATCTCGCGTTTCTCTTTGCAAACCAGCGCCCGCAACCAGTGGTTTGGCACGGTCACCGCCCGCGATGATGACCAGGTCCAGCAGCATGTCGATATTTTACTCGCCGACGGCACCACCCGCCTGAAAGTTGCCATTACGGCCCAGAGCGGCAAGCGGCTGGGGCTGGATGAGGGCAAAGAGGTGCTGGTGCTGCTGAAAGCGCCATGGGTCAACATCACGCTGGACAGGGAAACGGCAAAACAGGCGGATAACCAGCTACAGGGAGTTATCAACCATATCGACCGTGGCGACGAGCAGTGTGAAGTGCTGATGACCCTGCCCGACGGCCAGACGCTCTGCGCCACCGTGCCTGCGGCCCAGAGCCAGGATTTAGAAGAAGGTGCTGAGGCGACCGCATATTTTAATGCCGACCGGGTGATTATCGCCACGTTGTGCTAAGCGCATTGACATGTGTGCCGACAGTGGGTTATCCCTGATGCTTATTGCTGCAAAAAATGGGATAAATCATGTCATCATTGCAAATTGCGCAAGGCACGTTTCGTCTTAGCGACACGCGCACGCTCACCCTCGCTGATTTTACGTTGAATGGTGGTGAAAGCTGGGCTTTTGTGGGCAGTAACGGCAGCGGTAAATCTGCCCTCGCCCGCGCCCTGGCTGGCGAGCTGACGCTGCTGAAGGGCGAACGCCAGAGCAGTTTCACCCGCGTGACCCGCCTCTCCTTCGAGCAACTGCAGAAACTGGTCAGCGACGAGTGGCAGCGTAACAACACCGATATGCTCAGCCCCGATGAAGATGATACTGGCCGAACGGCCGCTGAAATCATTCAGGACGAGATGAAAGACGACGTCCGTTGCCGCCAGCTGGCGGAACAGTTCGGCATCACTTACCTGCTGGAGAGACGTTTCAAGTATCTTTCTACCGGTGAAACCCGCAAAACACTGCTGTGCCAGGCCCTGATGGCCGACCCCGACCTGCTGATCCTGGATGAACCTTTTGACGGCCTCGACGTGCAATCCCGCAGCCAGCTGGCGGATCTGCTGGCCTCGCTTAATCAGCAGGGCTATACCCTGGTGCTGGTCCTGAACCGTTTTGACGAGATCCCCGATTTTGTCCAGCACGCGGGGGTGCTGGCCGACTGCATCCTGACGGCGGTGGGCGAAAAAGCGGCTCTGCTGAAGCAGGCGCTGATTGCCCAACTGGCGCACAGTGAAAAACTGAACGGCATTACCCTGCCCGAACCGGATGCGCCATCTGCGCGTCACGGTTTGCCGGAGGGCGAGGCGCGGATTGTGCTGAATAACGGCGTGGTCTCCTATAACGATCGTCCGATCCTCAACCAGTTAAGCTGGACGGTAAATCCCGGCGAGCACTGGCAGATTGTCGGCCCTAATGGCGCCGGGAAATCGACCCTGCTTAGCCTCATTACCGGGGATCACCCCCAGGGCTACAGCAACGATCTCACCCTCTTTGGCCGCCGTCGCGGCAGCGGCGAAACCATCTGGGATATCAAAAAACATATTGGCTACGTCAGCAGCAGCCTGCACCTCGATTACCGCGTCAGTACCACGGTGCGCAACGTCATCCTGTCCGGTTATTTCGACTCCATCGGGATTTATCAGGCGGTGTCTGACCGGCAGCACAAGCTGGCGCAGCAGTGGCTGGATATTCTGGGGATGGATAACCGGGTTGCGGATGCCCCGTTCAGCAGCCTGTCGTGGGGCCAGCAGCGGCTGGCACTCATCGTGCGCGCGCTGGTGAAACACCCGACGCTGCTGATCCTCGACGAGCCGCTACAGGGGCTGGATCCCCTGAACCGCCAGCTTATTCGCCGTTTTGTTGATGTCCTGATTAGCGAAGGTGAAACGCAGCTACTGTTTGTTTCTCACCATGCCGAAGACGCGCCCGCCTGTATCACCCACCGCCTGGAATTTGTCGCCAACGGCGACGGCTATCGCTACCAGGTTGGCCGCATCTGACATCCTGACGGGGGCCACGCCCCCGCTCTTTTTCGGACAACCTGCAACATCCCACCCCAAGCGCTTTGATCTACAATCCTTTTTTAGCCGGAGAGCAGCTGCGTTTTGTGCAGTGTAAACGATTCCACTATTTTATCCCATGTCACACTTTCCTGCTCTCTGTTATGCTAGGATTATCTCATACCATAAGCCTAATGGAGCGAAATATGCGAGTTCTGGTAACAGGTGGTAGCGGTTACATAGGAAGTCATACCTGTGTGCAACTGCTGCAAAATGGCCATGACGTCATCATCCTTGATAACCTGTGCAACAGTAAACGCAGCGTGCTGCCGGTTATGGAGCGCCTGGCCGGTAAACAGCCTGCTTTTGTCGAAGGCGATATTCGTAACGAAGCGCTGATGACTGAGATCCTGCACGATCACGCCATTGATACGGTGATTCACTTTGCTGGCCTGAAAGCGGTGGGCGAATCCGTGGCGAAGCCGCTGGAATATTACGACAACAACGTCAACGGCACGCTGCGCCTGGTCTCTGCCATGCGCGCGGCGGGCGTCAAAAACTTGATCTTCAGTTCTTCCGCCACCGTCTACGGCGACCAGCCGCAAATCCCTTATGTTGAAAGCTTCCCGACCGGTACGCCGCAAAGCCCGTACGGCAAGAGCAAGCTGATGGTGGAACAGATCCTGACCGACCTGCAAAAAGCACAGCCGGAGTGGAGCATCGCCCTGCTGCGTTATTTCAACCCGGTGGGCGCGCACCCATCCGGCGACATGGGTGAAGATCCGCAGGGCATTCCTAACAACCTGATGCCCTATATTGCCCAGGTTGCGGTAGGCCGTCGTGACTCGCTGGCGGTCTTCGGCAACGACTACCCTACCCCGGACGGCACCGGCGTTCGCGACTACATTCACGTGATGGATCTCGCCGACGGCCACGTCGCCGCCATGCAGCAGTTGGCCAATAAACCGGGCGTTCACATTTACAACCTCGGTGCGGGCGTCGGCAGCAGCGTGCTGGATGTGGTGAATGCCTTCAGCGCCGCCTGCGGCAAACCGGTGAGCTACCACTTCGCCCCGCGTCGCGACGGCGATCTGCCTGCCTACTGGGCCGATGCATCGAAGGCGGATAAAGAGCTTAACTGGCGTGTCTCCCGCACGCTTGACGAAATGGCACAGGATACCTGGCGCTGGCAGTCTCGCCACCCACAAGGCTATTCGGACTAAGGACCTGTCATGACCCAATTTAACCCCGTCGATCACCCGCATCGTCGTTTTAATCCATTAACCGGGCAGTGGATCCTGGTCTCTCCGCATCGCGCCAAACGCCCCTGGCAGGGCGCGCAGGAGACACCGTCCAGCGAGACACTGCCCCAGCACGATCCGGACTGCTTCCTCTGTCCGGGAAATACTCGCGTCACCGGCGATATCAACCCGGACTACAAAGGCACCTTCGTCTTTACCAATGACTTTGCCGCCCTGATGACCGACACGCCGGACGCCCCGCAGAGTGACGATCCGCTGCTGCGCTGCGAAAGCGCGCGCGGCACCAGCCGGGTAATCTGTTTCTCGCCGGATCACAGCAAAACCCTGCCGGAGCTGAGCGTAGAAGCGCTGACCGAAGTGGTGAAAACCTGGCAGGAACAGACCGCCGAACTGGGACAAACCTATCCCTGGGTGCAGGTCTTCGAGAACAAAGGCGCGGCGATGGGCTGCTCGAATCCCCATCCCCACGGCCAGGTGTGGGCCAACAGCTTTATGCCTAACGAAGTGGAGCGGGAAGATCGCCTGCAAAAAGCCTATTACGCTGAGCAGCAGTCGTCCATGCTGCTGGACTATGTCCAGCGCGAGCTGGCTGATGGCAGCCGCACCGTCGTGGAAACCGAACACTGGTTAGCGGTGGTGCCATACTGGGCGGCATGGCCATTCGAGACCCTGCTGCTGCCGAAAGCCCACGTTCTGCGGTTAACCGATCTGAGCGACGCCCAGCGCAGCGATCTGGCGCTGGCGCTGAAAAAACTGACCAGCCGCTATGACAACCTGTTCCAGTGCTCCTTCCCCTATTCCATGGGCTGGCACGGCGCACCGTTTAATGGCGAAGAGAATCAACACTGGCAGCTGCACGCCCACTTCTATCCGCCGCTGCTGCGCTCCGCCACCGTACGTAAGTTTATGGTCGGCTATGAGATGCTGGCAGAAACCCAGCGTGACCTGACGGCGGAGCAGGCCGCAGAGCGTCTGCGTGCAGTGAGTGATGTCCATTTTCGCGAATCCGGAGAATAACAATGAGTCTGAAAGATAAAACCCACGCCCTGTTTGCTGAAAAATTTGGTTATCCCGCCACTCACGCAATCCAGGCGCCAGGCCGCGTTAACCTCATCGGCGAACATACCGACTACAACGACGGTTTCGTCCTGCCCTGCGCCATTGATTACCAGACGGTGATCAGCTGCGCAAAACGCGACGACCGCAAGGTGCGCGTTATGGCAGCGGATTATGACAACCAGATCGATGAATTTTCGCTGGATGAGCCGATTGTTGCCCATGACAGCCAGCAGTGGTCTAACTACGTCCGCGGCGTGGTGAAGCATCTGCAAAAACGTAACAAGGAGTTTGGCGGCGCAGATCTGGTGATCAGCGGCAACGTCCCACAAGGTGCGGGCCTGAGCTCCTCTGCCTCGCTGGAAGTGGCTGTCGGCACCGTCTTCCAGCAGCTTTATCACCTGCCGCTGGACGGTGCGCAGATCGCCCTTAACGGCCAGGAAGCAGAGAACCAGTTCGTCGGCTGTAACTGCGGCATCATGGATCAGCTGATCTCGGCGCTGGGCAAAAAAGGCCACGCGTTACTGATCGACTGCCGCTCGCTGGGCACCAAAGCGGTCAGCCTGCCGAAAGGCGCGGCGGTGATCATCATCAACAGTAATTTCAAACGCACCCTGGTGGGCAGCGAGTACAACACCCGCCGTGAGCAGTGTGAAACCGGCGCGCGCTTCTTCCAGCAGTCTGCGCTGCGTGATGTCTCGCTCACCGAGTTCAATAAAGTGGCCCACGAGCTGGACCCGGTAGTGGCAAAACGCGTTCGTCACGTCCTGACCGAAAACGCCCGTACCGTAGAAGCAGCGGCTGCGCTGGAGAAAGGCGATCTGCAACGGATGGGTGAGCTGATGGCCGAGTCGCATGCTTCCATGCGCGATGACTTCGAAATCACCGTTCCACAGATCGACACCCTGGTTGAGATTGTGAAATCCGCCATTGGCGATCAAGGCGGCGTGCGTATGACCGGCGGCGGCTTCGGCGGCTGCGTGGTGGCGCTGGTACCGGAGGAACTGGTGCCGGTTGTTCAGCAAGCCGTGGAACAACAGTATGAAGCCAAAACCGGTATCAAAGAGACTTTCTATGTTTGTAATGCATCACAAGGAGCTGGCCAGTGCTAAACGAAACACCTGTTCTCGCCCCTGACGGCCTGCCGTATCGCCTGATCACCCTGCGCAACGAAGCAGGGATGGTCGTCACGCTGATGGACTGGGGTGCGACGCTGCTCTCCGCCCGCGTCCCGATGACCGACGGCAGCGTCCGCGAAACCCTGCTCGGCTGTGCGTCACCTGAGCAGTATGTGGAGCAAACGGCCTTCCTGGGCGCCTCGGTAGGCCGTTATGCCAACCGTATCGCCAAAAGCCGCTTTGAACTGGACGGCGTGCGCTATGACCTGCTGCCAAGCCAGGGCGAAAACCAGCTCCACGGCGGCCCGGATGGATTTGACAAGCGCCGCTGGCGCATTGTGCAGCAGAACGATGGCGAAGCGCTGTTGGCCCTCGACTCCCCGGATGGCGACCAGGGCTACCCTGGCAACTGTTCGACGAGCGTCCATTATCGCTTAACGGAGGACAACCGGATCGCCATTACCTACCGCGCCACCGTGGATAAACCTTGCCCGGTCAATCTGACCAACCACGCTTACTTCAACCTCGACGGCGACTGCAGCGACGTGCGTAACCACAGGCTGCAACTGCTGGCCCAGCGCTATCTGCCGGTCGATGAAATGGGGATCCCCCATGAAGGATTAAAAGCGGTGGCGGGTACCAGCTTTGATTTCCGCACTACCAAAGCTATCGCCCAGGATTTCCTGGCGGATGACCACCAGCGCAAGGTGAACGGTTACGATCATGCTTTCCTGCTTGATGCCCAGGGCGATCTGAGCCAGCCCGCGGCGCATCTCTGGTCTGCCGATGAAAAGCTGCAGATGACGGTCTATACCACCGCCCCTGCCCTGCAATTCTATTCTGGTAACTTCCTCGAGGGTACCCCGGCGCGCGAAGATGGAGAATACCGGGCCTGGCAGGGTCTGGCGCTGGAGAGCGAGTTCTTACCCGATAGCCCGAATCATGGGGAATGGCCGCAGCCTGACTGCATACTGCGCCCGGGCGAAGAGTACATCAGCGTTACCGAATATCACTTTATTGCGCAATAAAAACCAGCCCTCCTGCCGGAGGGCTTTTTTTATCCATCTTGCTGAAAATAGCGCCAGTCACCGACAAAATCACAACCCCTCATTCACAAGCATCTTACACTGCGACACTATTTTCGCTATGGTTAGGGTTAAGCGTTGCCCGCGGCTCAGCCGCAGCAATACAATGAGAATTGTTATCATTCAAATAATGCTTGTTCTGGAGGAGTAAAATATGGCTGTAACTAAGCTGGTTCTGGTACGTCATGGCGAAAGCCAGTGGAACAACGAAAACCGCTTTACCGGTTGGTATGATGTTGACCTGTCCGAAAAAGGTGTTGGCGAAGCGAAAGCAGCGGGCAAACTGCTAAAAGACGAAGGCTTCAGCTTCGATTTTGCTTATACCTCCGTGCTGAAACGTGCCATCCATACCCTGTGGAACGTACTGGACGAACTGGATCAGGCCTGGCTGCCGGTTGAGAAGTCCTGGAAGCTGAACGAGCGTCACTACGGTGCGCTGCAGGGTCTGAACAAAGCCGAAACCGCAGAGAAATACGGTGACGAGCAGGTTAAACAGTGGCGTCGCGGCTTCGCGGTCACCCCACCAGAGCTGACCAAAGATGACGAGCGTTACCCAGGCCACGATCCGCGTTACGCATCCCTGACTGACGCTGAGCTGCCAACTACCGAAAGCCTGGCGCTGACCATCGATCGCGTTGTTCCTTACTGGAACGAAACCATTCTGCCACGCCTGAAAAGCGGTGAGCGCGTGATCATCGCTGCGCACGGTAACTCCCTGCGCGCGCTGGTGAAATACCTGGACAACATGGGTGAAGACGAGATCCTCGAGCTGAACATCCCGACCGGCGTGCCGCTGGTGTACGAGTTCGACGAAAACTTCAAACCAATCAAGCACTACTATCTGGGTAACGCTGACGAAATCGCGGCTAAAGCGGCGGCCGTTGCGAACCAGGGTAAAGCCAAGTAATAAAAAAGCCCGGTCGCGATGACCGGGCTCTGCGTTCTGAATGCCGGATGCGAATCCGGCATTTTTTTAGCCGCGACGGGCTTTCACCGCATTCGCCAGCTGGCGCAGTACCGTTTCGGTATCGTCCCAGCCAATGCAGGCATCGGTGACGCTCTTACCGTAGACCAGCGGCTCGCTGCCTTCCAGATTCTGATTGCCTTCCACCAGGTGGCTTTCAATCATCACCCCGATAATCGCCTTTTCACCGCCGGCAATCTGCTGGCAGACATCGGTGCCCACATCCATCTGCTTTTTGAACTGCTTGCTGGAGTTGGCATGGCTGAAGTCGATCATCACCTGCGCCGCCAGACCGGCTTTTTCCAGGCCCGCCTTCACTTCGGCGACGTGCGCCGCGCTGTAGTTAGGCTCTTTGCCGCCGCGCAGAATGATATGGCAGTCGCCGTTCCCGCTGGTGTTCACAATCGCGGAGTGACCCCACTTGGTGACGGAGAGGAAGCAGTGCGGCGCCCCGGCAGCGTTAATGGCGTCAATCGCCACTTTGATGGTGCCATCGGTGCCGTTTTTAAAACCAACCGGGCAGGAGAGCCCTGACGCCAGCTCGCGGTGAACCTGAGACTCGGTGGTACGCGCGCCAATGGCGCCCCAGCTCATCAGGTCTGCGAGATATTGTGGGGTGATCATATCGAGGAACTCACCCGCCGCAGGCAGACCGCTGTCGTTGATGTCCAGCAGCAGCTTACGGGCGATGCGCAGACCGTCGTTGATCTGGAAGCTGCCATCCATATGCGGATCGTTAATCAGCCCTTTCCAGCCTACGGTGGTGCGTGGCTTTTCAAAGTAGACGCGCATGACGATTTCCAGCTCATCCTTCAGCGCTTCGCGCAGGGTCAGCAGTCGCGCCGCATACTCTTTTGCCGCCGCAGGATCGTGAATGGAACATGGACCGATAACCACCAGAAGACGATCGTCATTACCTTTCAGGATCTTATGGATCGCTTTACGGGCATGAGAAACGGTATTGGCGGCGTTTTCGGTGGCGGGAAACTTCTCAAGGAGCGCTACAGGGGGTAATAACTCGTTGATCTCTTTAATGCGTAAATCGTCATTCTGATAATTCATGTTCGTTCCAGCGTTGCCATACTTTTATAAATGAATGCAATCCCTCCAATCTATCTTGTCAGTCAGGAAGTGTAAACTCACTTTTACACTACGCACAGATAAATCCTGGAATTCGCTTAAAAAACGCAACAAAGTAGCGAAAAACGAGATACACCCTAAACTTTTTAACTGTATGCACTGCATTTATAAATTTTATCGCGATTCCATACTGACCTAAGTAGGGATCATGGCATCTTTAACCACTGAGCAGTATATCGATTTCGCATATGCACTGTGGAAAGAAGTTATCCAGAACATAACGACCAGAACAGGAGCAGCATGATGAAAATGACTAAACTCGCAACCCTTTTCCTGACAGCTTCGCTCACGATGGCGAGCGGTGCGGCACTGGCTGCTGATAGCGCCGCCGGCTCTAACACCAATAATGGCCAGGCGAATGCCGCCGCTGATGCAGGGGCCGTTGCGCCTGACGCACGCCAGAATATTGCTCCAAATAACACCGGCAACAGCCAGATTAACACCGGTTCTGGTACAACCGGCACAACAGGTACTGGTACTGGTACTGGTACGGGGACTGGCACGGGTTCCATGCTCAATCCAGATGGAACGAACTCCAGCGGCACCGGGGTGACCAATGGTACCGGCAACAGTTCAACCACTGGCGGCACTAACTCCGTCATGGGTAATGACGACCCAAGTAAGATGAGTAACGACGGCATGTCCAAGGATGATCAGCACAGGAATTCGATGTGTAAAGACGGTAAATGTCCGGATCAATCCGGCAAAGTTGATACCGAAAGAACCCCACAAGAACAAAAGACTGACGGCACTACTCAGTAATTGACGGTAATGCGGTTATGATGAAGGAGTGCTACGGCTCTCCTTTATTTTTTGTGCAAAATGTTAAAAACTCTACACTTAAAATAATAATTTACCGGGACAGTATTCATGGCGCACTCCCACTCGCACGCCCCTTCTTCACAGGATGAAAATGCTAAACGCTTAACGCTGGCGTTCGGCGTCACCGCCACCTTTATGATCATTGAGGTGATCGGCGGGTTGGTTTCTGGATCGCTGGCGCTGCTGGCCGATGCGGGTCATATGTTCACGGACGCCGCTGCGCTGCTGTTTGCGCTACTGGCGGTGATATTCGCCCGCCGCCCGCCTAGCCACGGACGCACCTTTGGCTGGCTACGTCTCACTACCCTCGCCGCCTTCGTCAACGCCATCGCGCTGGTCTTGATCACGATTTTAATCGTCTGGGAAGCCTTCCAGCGTTTCCGCCATCCGCAGCCTGTCGCGGGTGTCACCATGATGGTGGTAGCCGTTGCCGGGCTTATCGCCAATATCCTGGCGTTCTGGATTTTGCATCGCGGCAGTGGAGAAAAGAATCTCAACGTGCGGGCAGCGGCGCTGCATGTGCTGGGGGATCTTCTGGGATCGGTGGGAGCCATCGTTGCGGCGCTGGTGATCCTCTGGACCGGCTGGACGCCCATCGACCCGATATTGTCGATTCTAGTCTCGTGCCTGGTGTTACGCAGTGCCTGGCGGCTTCTACAGGAGAGCGTCAATGAGCTGCTGGAAGGGGCGCCGGCGACGCTGGATATCCCGGCGCTGAAGCGCAACTTAACGCGCTCCCTTCCTGAAGTGCGCGATGTGCATCATGTACACGTCTGGATGGTGGGAGAAAAACCGCTGATGACCCTGCATGTTCAGGTTATCCCGCCTCACGATCATGATGCGTTACTGGGGCGTATTCAGCACTTTCTGGAGCACCATTACGCCATTGCGCACAGCACCATTCAGATGGAATACACCCCCTGTAACGGACCGGACTGCCACCTCAACGAGATCCCGTCCGGTCACGCCCATCATCACCACCATTAACGTGCCAGCGCGTGTGAACCCCGTTCACGCGCGCTGTTGATCCACATCCTGCTGCCGTTCAGGGCGATGAAGGTGAGGATCATATACTCCAGCGACATGGCGTAGACGCCCTGCAGGGCAAAGATCGCCACGCTTATCACGTTGATGATCACCCACAGCAGCCAGTTTTCGACATATTTACGGGTCATCAGGATCATGGCGGCAATCGACAGAACCATCATGCATGAATCCCAGAACGGGAAGGCGTCAGGCTGCAGCTCCGGCATGGTGACGTTCAGCCCCAGGGTATTCATCACCGAGACCGCTACGCGGGTCAGGAAAGCGAACACCGGGTCGATATAGACCGTCATCAGGCCAATGGCTACCACGCAGGCAGCCAGCCAGCCCATGGCCTTCGGCAACGGTAGCCAGCGGATCTGCAGTTCCGCCTCCTGCTGGCTGTTCTGCCGGGACCAGGCGTACCAGCCGTAGATATTGGCCCCAAAGAAGAACAGCTGCAGCAGCAGGCTGGCATACAGCTGGATCTGGAAGAAGATAATGGCGAACAGGGTGACGTTCACCAGGCCAAACGCGTAGTTGACGATCTTCTCCAGACTGGCAAGCCAGATACAGAGCAGACCTGCAATTGTCCCGACCGCTTCAATCCATGACAAGTCATAGCCGCCAGCGCCAATCGGTATATGTACCAGAATGTTTTGCGTGCTAAAAAAATCCATCTTTTCCCCTGAGCGTTACGTTTACGTGGTTTAAGGACGTAGTGTAGCCGCAAAATCCAGCATTCGGTTAAGCGGAATTAACGCCCCCTCTCGCAGCGCGGCATCAACATGGATTTCATGGGCGGCTCCGCCCGTCTCCAGACCGTCTGCAATCGCTTTGAGCCCGTTCATGGCCATCCACGGACAGTGCGCGCAGCTGCGACAGGTTGCCCCCTCGCCTGCGGTCGGTGCTTCCAGCAGCTCTTTCTCTGGCACCGCCTGCTGCATTTTGTAGAAGATGCCGCGATCGGTCGCCACAATCAACTGGCGATGCGGCAGCGTCTTCGCGGCAGCGATCAGCTGGCTGGTTGAGCCGACGGCATCCGCCATATCAACGATCGCCTGCGGGGATTCCGGGTGAACCAGAATGGCCGCATCCGGGTAGAGCCCCTTCATGCGCGCCAGCGCCTGCGTTTTGAATTCATCATGGACGATACAGGCGCCCTGCCAGCAGAGAATATCCGCTCCGGTCTGTTTCTGGACGTAATTGCCAAGATGTCTGTCCGGTGCCCAGATAATCTTCTCGCCCAGGCTGTCGAGATGCTCAATCAGTTCAACGGCGATACTGGAGGTGACCACCCAGTCGGCACGTGCTTTAACCGCGGCAGAGGTGTTGGCGTAGACGACGACCGTTCTGTCAGGGTGGGCATCACAGAAGGCGGTAAACTCGTCGATCGGACAGCCCAGATCGAGCGAGCACTCCGCATTCAGGGTCGGCATCAGGATCGTTTTTTCCGGGCTGAGGATTTTGGCCGTCTCGCCCATAAAACGCACCCCGGCCACCAGCAACGTCGAAGCAGGATGCTTAGCACCAAAGCGCGCCATCTCCAGCGAGTCCGAGATACAACCGCCCGTCTCTTCTGCAAGCTGCTGAATTTCAGGATCGGTATAGTAATGGGCCACCATAACCGCATCACGCTCTTTGAGCAGACGCTTAATTTTCTCACGGTAAAACTGCTTTTCGTCCAGGCTCAGCGGGGCAGGCTTTGGTGGGAAAGGATAGATAGCGGCTTCTGGATCAAACATCACACTCATTTTGGCTTCTCGTTTTACTGGCTTAACAAGTTTGCCGTTATTTTTTGGCGGAAACCAAAGTAATGGCAATTGTGTTTTATATACTAAACAAGATAGCGAATCTGAGAGAGAAAGTCACACCAAAAGCGTGCGGGCAGCATTTGTCGGGTGGCGCTTCGCTTACCCGACCTACGTAAACCCTCGCATTTTGGATTCTGGAATAACAGATAGCAAAAAGGCGCCTTTAGGGCGCCTTTTTACATTGGTGGGTCGTGCAGGATGACTCGGCTTCGCCTCGCCCTTCGGGCCGTTGCTGATGCAACGTTATCCTTCACGTTTACTCTCTGAGTCAGAAAGTAAAATTGGTGGGTCGTGCAGGATTCGAACCTGCGACCAATTGATTAAAAGTCAACTGCTCTACCAACTGAGCTAACGACCCCTTGCGGGATGTACTGCTTTTCTTCGAAGTGGTGGGTCGTGCAGGATTCGAACCTGCGACCAATTGATTAAAAGTCAACTGCTCTACCAACTGAGCTAACGACCCATTCGGGTGCTGACTTCGAAGATTATTACTCGGTACCACCAGAAAGTGGTGGGCGTGCAGGATGACTCGGCTTCGCCTCGCCCTACGGGCCGTTGCTGACGCAACGTTATCCTTCACGTTTACTCTCTGAGTCAGAAAGTAAAATTGGTGGGTCGTGCAGGATTCGAACCTGCGACCAATTGATTAAAAGTCAACTGCTCTACCAACTGAGCTAACGACCCGAGTGGTGGGTGATGACGGGATCGAACCGCCGACCCCCTCCTTGTAAGGGAGGTGCTCTCCCAGCTGAGCTAATCACCCGATACTACGCTGGATACTACTTACTACTAAGTTAGTGGTGGGTCGTGCAGGATGACTCGGCTTCGCCTCGCCCTACGGGCCGTTGCTGACGCAACGTTATCCTTCACGCTAACCTACTGCTTTCTACTTAAGTAGTGGTGGGTCGTGCAGGATTCGAACCTGCGACCAATTGATTAAAAGTCAACTGCTCTACCAACTGAGCTAACGACCCACTATTTCGGCTGCTTCTGGGGTGTTTGATATCCCTTGGCAACGGCGGCATATATTACTGATTTAAGAATTCTGCGCAACTAAAATTTTGATGAATATCACTTAACTGCTTACGAATTATGCGGCAAGACCAGAAATAAAGCGATTTCTGGTCATGCGGCAATCATCCCATCGCAGCAAGGCGTTTTTGCGCTTGTTTTGCCCCTTCGGTGCCCGGGAACTTTGTGACTACCTGCTGGAAAACGGCTTTCGCTTTTGCGGTGTCGCCTTTGTCCTGCATGATCACACCGACCTTATACATCGCGTCAGGAGCTTTCGGTGATTTCGGGTAATTTTTAACGACAGAGGCGAAATAGAATGCCGCATCGTCTTTTTTACCCTTGTTGTAATTCAACTGTCCCAGCCAGTAATTTGCGTTTGGCTGATAAGTCGAATCCGGGTATTTCTTCACGAAGTTCTGAAACGCCGCCATCGCCTCGTCCTGGCGCGAGTTATCCTGCACCAGGGCAATTGCCGCATTGTAATCAGTATTCGCATCACCGCTCTGCACAGGCGCAGCGGTCGAGGCTGATGTGTCAGCCTGAGGCGTTGCCGCAGCACCCTGATCCCCTGCTGCCGGTTGCGCTGCTGCGCCGCCATTATTCAGGTTATCAATCTGCAACAGGATCTGCTTCTGACGCTCCACAACCTGATTGAGCTGATACTGGCTTTCCTGGATCTGTCCGCGCAGTGAGTCAATATCGGTTTGGTTGTCAGAGAGCTGCTGCTGAAGTTGGGTTAAAAGCTGGCTGTGAGCATTAGAAATACGCTCGAGTTGGGTGACCCGGTCTTCTACCGAGCCTGAGCCGACACTACTGATTGGTGCCTGAGCAAAAGCGGCCCAGGGGGCCGCTATACCAACCAGTAACGACAGACTCAACAGATGATGTCTGAAGTTACTGCTCATGCAATTCTCTTAGTAAACCAGTACGGCACGACGGTTTTTGGAGTAAGCCGCTTCGTCGTGGCCCAGTACTGCAGGTTTTTCTTTACCGTAAGAAACGATGGAGATCTGGTCAGCAGAAACGCCTTTACCCTGCAGGTACATTTTAACGGCGTTAGCACGACGCTCACCCAGAGAGATGTTGTACTCAGGAGTACCACGTTCGTCCGCGTGACCTTCTACGGTGACTTTGTAAGACGGGTTGCTACGCAGGAAGTTAGCGTGCGCATCCAGCATCGCAGCGAAGTCAGAACGGATGTCGAACTTGTCCAGATCGAAGTAAACAATGTTGTTCTGCTGCAGCTGTTGCATCTGAAGACGCGCCTGCTCTTCAGAAGACATATTGCCGTTGCCGTTTGCGTCCATACCGGTGCCGGCACCCATCATGCCTTCGCCGCTCTGGTCGTTGCTGGCGTTCTTGTTAGAAGAACACGCTGCGATTGCCATAACAGGCAGAGCGATCATCAGCCCTTTCAGCACTTTGTTCAGTTGCATTTCTATGATTCCTATATTATTCAATTAATTATTATTACAGGTACGGCGACCAGGCAGGTGATTTTACCTGTCCATCAGTTGCCGGAATACGCGCTTTGAAACGCCCATCGGTAGAAACCAGATTCAGCACGGATCCCATCCCCTGAGAAGAGCTGTAGATAACCATAGTGCCGTTAGGTGCCAGACTTGGCGTTTCATCCAGGAAAGTCGACGACAGAACTTGTACGCCGCCCCCGCCCAGATCTTGTTTAGCAATGTGCTGCTGACCACCGGCCGAGCTGACCATTACCATAAACTTACCATCAGCGCTCACGTCGGCGTCCTGGTTCTGAGAACCTTCCCAGGTGATACGCTGCGGTGCACCGCCATTAATATTAACTTTATAGACCTGTGGACGACCCGCCTGGTCAGAGGTAAAGGCCAGGTTCTGGCTGTCCGGGAACCAGGTTGGTTCGGTGTTGTTGCTGCGACCATCAGTTACCTGACGGATCTGGCCGGAGGCGATATCCATCACGTACAGGTTCAGGCTACCGGTTTTAGACAGGGCAAACGCCAGTTTAGAACCGTCAGGCGAGAATGCTGGTGCGCCGTTGTGACGTGGGAAAGAGGCAACCTGACGTACCGCGCCGTTAGATAACGTCTGGATAACCAGCGCCGAACGACCGCTTTCGAAGGTCACGTAGGCCAGCTTAGAACCATCCGGCGACCAGGCCGGAGACATCAGCGGCTGTGGTGAACGGTGAACGGTGAACTGGTTGTAGCCATCGTAGTCAGAGACGCGCAGCTCATACGGGAACTGACCGCCGTTGGTCTGTACAACGTAAGCGATACGGGTGCGGAAAGCGCCTTTGATGCTGGTCAGCTTCTCAAACACTTCATCACTTGCCGTATGGCCCGCATAACGCAGCCACTGCTTGTTCACTTTGTAGCTGTTCTGCGCCAGCACGGTACCCGGTGCGCCACCGGTATCCACCAGCTGATAGGCCACGGTGTAACCGCCGTCCGGGTTAGGGGTCACCTGACCCACCACCACCGCGTCGATACCCAGTGCAGACCATGCTGCTGGCTGCAACTCTGCGGCTGTGCCCGGCTGCTGTGGCAGACGAGAACGGTCTAATGGGTTGAATTTACCGCTGTTGCGCAGGTCAGCGGCAACAATGCCGCCCACATCTTCCGGCGCAGCGCCTGGCCCTTTCCACTGGAACGGAACCACACCAATTGGACGTGCCGAATCCACCCCCTGGGTGATCTCGATACGCACTTCTGCGTGCAGCACCGCTGCCCACAGCATTAAGAAACTCATTGCAACACGTAATGCCTGCTTCATCATATCTCCCATATCCGGGTAACCTTACCCGCATAATTTAGCAGAATGTTAACAAACCCAAATAAACAAAACTACCAATCCACAGCCTCAAACGTAGACTGTTTTGCCAACTTTAGCGGGAAAAACGCTACAGTTTGAAATCAAGTTTGGCATCTTTTACTTTTTCATAAACAGCCTGGCTAGGCGGTTTAGGAATTCTGGCAGTTTTTGCAGCCGTCAGCGCAGCCTGACATAAGGCAGGATCACCGCCCTCTTCAGTGACATCCAGCAGCAGGCCATCTGGCGCCAGCTTAATATGTAGCACACAGGATTTACCGGCATACAGATCAGCGCCATATAGACGGCTCTGAATTGCATTACGAATCTGCGAAGCATAAGCACTAATATCAGCGCCTGACGCACCACCATTCGCCCCGCTTGTTCCACTATCTTTTGCTGGTTGGCCGTTACCTTTTGCACCACCCGATTTCGGCGCATTCTTACCTGAGCTTAAATCACCGAACAGATCGTCGACATCCGATGCGGCCGCTTTTTCTGCTGCGGCTTTCTTGGCGGCAGCGGCTTTCGCGGCGGCAGCTTTGTCAGCAGCAGCTTTATCGGCAGCCGCTTTCTTTTCTGCAGCCGCTTTTTCGGCTGCGGCTTTCTTATCGGCTGCGGCTTTTTCTGCGGCAGCCGCTTTCTTCTCGGCTGCGGCTTTTTCAGCAGCAGCCTTTTCAGCGGCCGCGGCTTTTTCCGCAGCAGCCGCTTTCTTCGCTGCTTCGGCAGCCGCTTTTTTCTCGGCTTCCTGGGCGGCTTGTTTAGCGGCTTCTGCTTCGGCTTTTTTCTGTGCGTCGGCAGCGGCTTTCCTAGCCGCTTCCGCTTCTGCCTTTTTCTTCGCGTCAGCCGCTGCTTTTGCGGCTTCGGCTTCAGCCTGTTTCTGGGCATCGGCTGCAGCTTTTTTCGCTGCGGCTGCGGCGGCTTCAGCAGCTTCTTTTGCCTGAGCATCTGCCTTCGCTTTCGCTTCCGCTGCGGCTTTGGCTGCCGCCTCTTCCGCCTGCTTCTGCTGCTCCTGCGCTTTTTTCGCGGCGGCTTCAGCCTGTTTTTGCTGCTCCGCCTGCTCTTTCGCTGCTTCCTGCGCCTGCAAACGTTCTTTCTCAAGCTGCTTCAGACGTTCCTGCTCGGCGGCCTGCTTTTCACGCAGCTCCTCCGCCTGCTGTTGCGCCTGCTTTTCACGCTGCTCTTCAGCACGTTTTGCACTCGCCTGCTGCTGTTGCTGACGGTTATAGTTCTGAACGACCGCGCCGGGATCGACCATGACGGCATCGATGGAAGAACCTCCACCACCTCCGGCAGCGGCATCCAGATGCTCATCGAACGAACTCCAGATCAGTCCTGCAAAAAGAATCACATGCAGCACCGCCGAGATAATTATCGCCCGTTTAAGCTTATCGTTTTGTTCGGTTGCCTTTGACACTATGGGTTCCCAAAAACTCTGTTGTGTACGCAGATAATCAAATAGGCTGCGTCATCAAGCCGACTGACTTAACGCCCGCGCTATGCAACAGGTTCAGCGCTTTAATTATTTCATCGTAAGGCACGTCTTTCGCGCCACCGATTAAGAAGACCGTTTTCGGATTGGACTGCAGGCGTCGTTGCGCTTCCGCAATGACCTGCTCCGGCGGCAGCTGATCCATACGATCTTTTTCCACCACCACGCTGTACTGCCCTACTCCGGATACCTCAATGATTACCGGCGGATCGTCATTGGTACTTACAGCCTGAGATTCTGTCGCATCCGGCAGATCAACCTCCACGCTCTGGGTGATGATGGGTGCTGTCGCCATAAAGATCAGCAGCAGCACCAGCAGCACGTCCAGCAGCGGTACAATGTTGATTTCGGACTTCAGTTCGCGACGACCCCGTCCACGCTGTCTGGCCATGGTTTACCCCTTGTTGCTCTCGGTGCTGGTAAACGCCTGGCGGTGCAGAATCGCAGTGAACTCTTCCATGAAGTTGTCGTAGTTCAGTTCCAGTTTGTTCACGCGCTGGTTCAGACGGTTATACGCCATAACCGCTGGAATCGCCGCGAACAGACCAATAGCAGTCGCGATCAGCGCTTCAGCGATACCTGGTGCAACCATTTGCAGCGTCGCCTGTTTTACCGCACCCAGGGCGATAAAGGCGTGCATGATCCCCCATACCGTACCAAACAGACCGATATAGGGGCTGATGGAACCCACGGTACCCAGGAAAGGAATATGCGTTTCCAGCGTTTCCAGTTCACGGTTCATGGAGATGCGCATCGCACGGGATGCTCCCTCCACTACCGCTTCCGGCGCATGATTATTCGCGCGGTGCAAACGGGCGAACTCTTTAAATCCGCTATAGAAGATTTGCTCGGAGCCGGAGAGGTTTTCACGACGGCCCTGGCTCTCCTGATACAAACGGGAAAGTTCGATACCAGACCAGAACTTGTCTTCAAAGGCTTCCGCTTCGCGGCCTGCCGCATTGAGGATACGGGTTCTCTGAATGATGATGGCCCAGGATGCGATTGAAAAACCAATCAAAATCAACATGATAAGTTTAACCAGAAGGCTTGCCTTCAGGAACAAATCAAGGATATTCATGTCAGTCACTGCTTAAACTCCGCGACAATAGACTTAGGAAGCGCACGAGGCTTCATGATGAGTGGATCAACACAGACAATCAGGACTTCAGCTTCGTTCAGTACCGTGTTCTCTGCATTGACGATCCGCTGCGTGAAAACCAGTGAGGTTCCGCGCATTGATGTTATTTCTGTTTGGACTTCGAGCATATCGTCGAGTCTGGCAGGCGCAAAATACTCCAGCGTCATCTTGCGTACCACGAAGGCAACTCGCTCCGCCAACAGAACCTGCTGGCTAAAGTGATGATGGCGCAGCATTTCAGTGCGTGCTCGTTCATAAAAGGCAACGTAGCTGGCGTGGTAAACCACACCACCGGCATCCGTGTCTTCATAGTAGACCCGAACCGGCCATCGAAATAGCGTTGTATTCACTTTACATCCCGGTAATGCAAAAAAGGTTAGAGCTTTTAAACTTCGCTACTATACGCGCGGGAATGGTGGTTTGGAATGGGGGAAAGTAAACAGAGAGTAAATTTTTATGGGCCCGGGTAAGCCCATAATATTAACGGATAGTTCTTATTCAGTTGAAAAAGAAAAACAGGCCCAACAGCAGGATCACATCAGCAATCAGCGGGCAAAAAATGCCCTGCCAGTGTACGGCTTTCGGACGAAATCCCACCCCGTGGATTACGCCTGCACATACCGCCCACATAATAAGAAAACCGTGCCAGATCTCAAGCTCGCTGGTTTTCGCCGCGAAGCGCGACGGATCCCAGAAAATACAGCCCGCCAGCAGTAAGGCCATCACTAAGGAAAGCGCCCTTAACGGGCGCTTATCCATGATCGCGTAGAGATACGTGATCATCAGTGTTTTTCTTCACCGGCTTTGGTCGCTTCAACGTGCTCAAGCGCCAGTGCGGTAATCACACCAAATGCACAGGCCAGAAGCGTTCCTAAAATCCATGCGAAATACCACATATTCAGCTCCTTCCTTAATACAGAGAGTGGGTGTTGCTTTCGATATGTTCTTTCGTGATACGACCGAACATTTTCCAGTAACACCAGGCGGTGTAAGCCAGAATAATCGGTACGAACACGGCAGCCACAAACGTCATCAGATTAAGGGTCATCTGGCTGGAGGTTGCATCCCACATCGTCAGGCTTGCATTCATCATCGTGCTGGATGGCATCACGAACGGGAACATCGCGATACCGGCTGTCAGGATGATGCACGCCAGCGTCAGTGAAGAGAAGACAAACGCCAGTGCCCCTTTCTCCGCGCGGGAGGTCAGGATGGTCAGCACCGGCAGCACGACGCCCAGTGCCGGAATCGCCCACAGAATCGGTGTGTTATTGAAGTTCACCAGCCAGGCACCAGCCTCGCGAGCCACCTCTTTGGTCAGCGGGTTCGACGGCGCGGTATGGTCAATCGCAGTGGTCACAACATAACCGTCGATACCAAACATCACCCATAGACCTGCCAGCGCAAAGCCAACCAGCGTCACCAGAGCCGCCATCTGCGAGACGGCACGGGAGCGCAGGTGCAGCTCGCCCACGGTACGCATCTGCAGGTAGGTTGCCCCCTGGGTGATGATCATCGCCACGCTGACGACCCCTGCCAGCAGACCAAACGGATTCAGCAGCTGGAAGAAGTTACCGGTGTAGTAGAGGCGCATATATTCATCAAGGTGGAACGGCACGCCCTGCAGCAGGTTGCCGAACGCCACGCCGATGACCAGCGGCGGCACGAAGCTACCGATGAAGATGCCCCAGTCCCACAGGTTACGCCAGCGGGTGTCTTCAATCTTCGAGCGGTAATCAAAACCGACCGGACGGAAGAACAAGGATGCCAGCACCAGAATCATCGCCACATAGAAGCCGGAGAACGCAGCCGCGTAGACCATCGGCCAGGCAGCGAACAGTGCGCCGCCTGCGGTGATGAGCCACACCTGGTTACCGTCCCAGTGCGGGGCGATGGAGTTAATCATAATTCGACGCTCGGTATCATTACGACCGAGGAAGCGGGTGAGCATGCCCACCCCCATGTCGAAACCGTCAGTGACCGCAAAACCAATCAGTAAGATCCCGACCAGCAGCCACCAGATAAAACGCAATACTTCATAATCGATCATTTGATGACTCCTGTCTTACCGTGCCGGCTGAGTAGTCACGGTGGACTGCTCGTAGTGAGGCTGAGAAGCAACGGTGGACTGCTCATAATGGTAGCGACCGGTTTTCAGGCTGCTTGGGCCAAGGCGCGCAAACTTGAACATCAGGAACAGTTCAGCCACCAGGAACAGAGTGTAGAGGCCGCAAATCAGCAACATGGAGAAAATCAGATCGCCTGCGGTAAGAGAGGAGTTCGCCACCGCAGTTGGCAGCACCTCACCGATAGCCCACGGCTGACGGCCATACTCCGCAACAAACCAGCCGGATTCAATGGCAATCCACGGCAGCGGAATCGCATACAATGCGGTGCGCAGCAGCCATTTCTTCTCACCGATACGGTTACGAATGACCGACCAGAAGGAGGCGGCGATAATCAGCAGCATCAGCACACCACAACCCACCATGATACGGAAGGCGAAGTAGAGCGGCGCCACGCGCGGAATCGAGTCTTTGGTCGCCATCTGGATCTGCTCTTCCGTCGCGTCAGAGACGTTCGGGGTATAGCGTTTCAGCAGCAGGCCATAGCCAAGGTCTTTTTTCACGTCGTTAAACTGGTCGCGAACAGACTGATCGCTGGTCCCGGAACGCAGTTCTTCCAGCAGCGAGTAGGCTTTCATCCCGTTACGGATACGCTCTTCATGCTGCACCATCAGATCTTTCAGACCGATAACCGGCGTATCCACAGAGCGGGTGGCAATGATGCCCAGCGCATAAGGGATCTGAATAGCAAAGTGGTTCTCCTGCGCATCCTGATCGGGGATACCAAACAGGGTAAAGGCGGCCGGGGCAGGCTGGGTTTCCCATTCTGCTTCGATCGCTGCCAGTTTGGTTTTCTGCACGTCGCCCATTTCGTAACCGGATTCATCACCCAGCACGATAACGGAGAGGATAGCCGCCATACCGAAGCTCGCCGCGATGGCGAAAGAGCGCTTAGCAAAGGCGAAGTCACGACCACGCAGCATGTAGTAGGCGCTGATGCCCAGCACGAACATCGCGCCGCAGACATAGCCGGAGGCCACAGTGTGAACGAATTTCACCTGCGCGACCGGGTTCAGCACCAGCTCGGAGAAGCTGACCATCTCCATACGCATGGTTTCGAAGTTGAAATCAGAGGCGATAGGGTTCTGCATCCAGCCGTTGGCGACCAGGATCCAGAGTGCGGACAGGTTAGAGCCCAGGGCCACCAACCAGGTTACGCACATATGCTGGACTTTACCCAGGCGATCCCAGCCAAAGAAGAACAGACCTACAAAGGTAGATTCGAGGAAGAAGGCCATCAGACCTTCAATGGCCAGCGGCGCCCCGAAGATATCCCCGACATAGTGGGAATAATAAGACCAGTTAGTCCCGAACTGGAACTCCATGGTCAGGCCGGTTGCCACGCCCAGCGCAAAGTTGATACCAAACAACTTGCCCCAGAACTTGGTCATATCTTTATAAATCTGTTTGCCGGAGAGGACGTAAACCGTTTCCATGATGGCCAACAGGAACGCCATACCGAGCGTCAGCGGCACAAACAGGAAGTGGTACATCGCGGTCAAGGCAAACTGTAAGCGCGACAGTTCGACTACGTCTAACATTATGACTCCTTGCTCATCGCATGAAGACTCCGAGAGTGAATCCCGTTAGAGAAGGATCCACACACATGCCCCAAAAATTATCAGCACCCTTTCTTCGTTACTTAATCCTCGCAGGAGGAAAAAGCGATGATGAAAGGTTACAGATGCGTTAATAAAAACTGAAATTGATCCCGCAAATATATTACGCTGCAAAACCCTTACAATAAACAGGTTTTTAATGGAAGTCTTTTACGATTTACGACAGCGATCAATATTTAGCAAAATTACCACTTTCCGACCAATTTGATCGGGAACAATTTAGCGCCTTTTGACGCTCTTTTCCAGGTATTAAATATTGATATAAATCAATAATGCCTGAACGTGTTAAGGGTGTTTACGCGTGGTAAATGCAATGAAAATGATGTTAATGATATGTTTTAATATTCGCTTGATGGTTATCAAATAAAGCGGGGATTATAAATAAAGGTGATTTAAATTAACGCAGGCAGCGAAGCATTTTTTTAATAAGCCTGTACTACTAATGTCAGATGGTTCACAGTAATTTTCCGCAGGGGTTTTATCAAAAATTATTATCACAAATATTTTACTTTTAACAATCTATAATTTAACACCAATGTGTTGCTAATTTGTTTCATCCCGTCGCACCAAAAATGTTTTCACGCCCGTTTGCTTAACTTTCATCCGCCCTGCCCGCCTCTGTCTCCACACGTAAACACTGTCGCGCAAAAAAAAGGCCATCTTGCGATGGCCAACCATGTCGAAACGGACATTTATTATGTCAAAGCTCCCCGCACGGGGAGCAGAGAGGATTTACTTAATGATGGATTTCAGTGCTTCACCGATGTCAGCCAGGCTGCGCACGGTTTTCACGCCAGCGGCTTCCAGCGCAGCGAATTTCTCATCCGCAGTGCCTTTGCCGCCCGCGATGATGGCGCCTGCATGGCCCATACGCTTGCCTTTCGGCGCGGTCACACCCGCGATGTAGCCAACAACTGGCTTAGTCACGTGATCTTTAATGTAAGCAGCCGCTTCTTCTTCCGCGCTACCGCCGATCTCACCGATCATCACAATCGCTTCAGTCTGCGGGTCTTCCTGGAACAGCTTCAGGATGTCGATGAAGTTAGAGCCCGGGATCGGGTCGCCGCCGATGCCCACGCAGGTGGACTGGCCGAAACCGTAGTCGGTGGTCTGCTTAACCGCTTCATAGGTCAGGGTACCGGAACGAGAGACGATGCCCACTTTACCTGGCTTGTGAATGTGACCCGGCATAATGCCGATTTTGCATTCGCCTGGGGTGATCACGCCCGGGCAGTTTGGCCCGATCATGCGCACGCCCGCTTCGTCCAGCTTCACCTTCACGGTCAACATATCCAGGGTCGGAATACCTTCGGTGATGGTGATAATCAGTTTGATGCCTGCGTCGATCGCTTCCAGGATGGAGTCTTTGCAGAACGGTGCCGGAACGTAGATCACGGTGGCAGTTGCGCCAGTCGCTTCTACCGCTTCACGAACGGTGTTGAACACCGGCAGGCCCAGATGGGTGGTGCCGCCTTTACCTGGCGTTACGCCGCCAACCATCTGCGTACCGTAGGCAATCGCCTGCTCAGAGTGGAATGAACCCTGGCTACCGGTGAAGCCCTGGCAGATAACCTTGGTATCTTTATTAATTAAAACGGACATTATTTCCCCTCCACTGCGGCAACAACCTGCTGAGCTGCATCCGTCAGACTTTTCGCTGCAATAATATTCAGGCCGCTGTCAGCCAGTTTTTTCGCGCCGAGTTCAGCGTTGTTACCTTCCAGACGAACGACAACCGGGACGTTCACGCCCACTTCTTCTACCGCGCCGATGATACCGTCAGCGATAAGGTCGCAACGTACGATACCGCCGAAGATGTTAACCAGAACGGCTTTCACGTTGTCATCGGAGAGAATAATTTTGAATGCTTCGGTCACGCGCTCTTTGGTTGCGCCGCCGCCCACATCCAGGAAGTTTGCCGGCTCGCCGCCGTGCAGCTTAACGATGTCCATGGTGCCCATTGCCAGGCCCGCACCGTTAACCATGCAGCCGATGTTGCCATCGAGTGCCACGTAGTTCAGCTCCCACTGTGCAGCCTGCGCTTCACGTGGATCTTCCTGAGACTGGTCGCGCATTTCGCGCAGGTCAGCCTGGCGGAACAGCGCGTTGCCGTCAGCGCCCAGTTTGCCATCGAGGCAGATCAGATCGCCCTGCTTGGTGATCACCAGCGGGTTGATTTCGATCAGCGCCAGATCGCGCTCCAGGAAGATGGTTGCCAGGCCCATGAAGATCTTGGTGAATTGCTGCACCAGTTTACCTTCCAGACCCAGTTTAAAGGCCAGCTCACGACCCTGGTAAGGCATTGGGCCTGCCAGCGGATCGATAGCGACTTTGTGGATCAGATGCGGCGTCTCTTCCGCCACTTTTTCGATCTCCACGCCGCCTTCGGTAGAGGCCATGAACACCACGCGACGGGAGCTACGGTCTACGACTGCGCCCAGGTAGAGTTCTTTAGCAATATCGGTTGCCGCTTCAACCAGGATCTGGTTAACCGGCTGGCCGGCTGCGTCTGTCTGGTAGGTCACCAGTCGTTTGCCGAGCCAGTGCTCCGCAAAGGCGCGGATCTCTTCTTTACTGTTAACGACTTTCACACCGCCCGCTTTACCGCGGCCGCCAGCGTGAACCTGACATTTCACTACCCATGGACCCGCACCGATTTTAGAGGCGGCTTCTTCTGCTTCACGAGGGGTATTGCAGGCATAACCCACCGGAGCCGGTAAGCCATACCGGGCAAACAGCTGTTTTGCCTGATATTCATGTAAGTTCATGTGTTCTATCCATCCTTCAGGGTAATCGTTAGGTCATGCTTTTGTAGGCCCGGCAGACCAGGTGCCGCCGGGCAGTACCGCGAAAAACTAGACGTCCAGCAGCAGACGGGTCGGATCTTCCAGCAGCTCTTTAATCGCCACCAGGAAGCCCACGGACTCGCGGCCATCGATCAGACGGTGATCGTAAGAGAGCGCCAGATACATCATTGGCAGGATCTCCACTTTACCGTCTACCGCCATCGGGCGGTCTTTAATGGCGTGCATGCCCAGGATCGCGCTCTGCGGTGGGTTGATGATCGGGGTAGACATCAGCGAACCGAATACGCCGCCATTGGTAATGGTGAAGTTACCGCCAGTCAGGTCATCTACGGTCAGCTTGCCGTCACGGCCTTTCACTGCCAGCTCTTTAATTTTCTTCTCGATGTCAGCCATGCCCAGGGTATCCACATCACGCAGAACCGGGGTCACCAGGCCGCGCGGAGTAGAAACGGCCATGCTCACGTCGAAGTAGTTGTGATAAACCACATCATCGCCATCGATAGATGCGTTCACTTCCGGGTAGCGTTTCAGCGCTTCAACAACCGCTTTCACGTAGAAGGACATAAAGCCCAGACGGATACCGTGACGTTTTTCAAAGGCGTCACCGTACTGCTTACGCAGGTCCATGATTGGCTTCATGTTCACTTCGTTGAAGGTGGTCAGCATCGCGGTGGAGTTTTTCGCTTCCAGCAGACGCTCGGCCACGCGCTTACGCAGGCGGGTCATCGGCACGCGTTTTTCGCTGCGTGCGCCCAGAGCAGGCTGTGCTGCTGGTGCAGCTTCAGGCGCTTTGGCTTCTGCTTTCGCTTCAGACGGCGCTTTCGCCAGGTGTTTGTCAATATCTTCGCGGGTCAGGCGGCCACCAACGCCGGTGCCTTTAATGGCCGCCGGGTCGAGGCTGTGCTCAGCCAGCAGGCGACGGATCGCCGGGCTCAGCGCGTCGTTGCTCTGCTCTTCCAGAGAAGCCTGCTGGCGCTGGGCCGGCGTAGAGGCTTTCTCTTCAGACTTAGCGCTGGACTCTTTGCCCGCGCTGTTGCCTTCACGCAGGCGACCGAGGATCTGGCGAGAGGTTACCGTCGTACCTTCATCTTCCAGGACTGCATCCAGAATGCCATCCGCTGAAGCCGGTACTTCCAGTACCACTTTGTCAGTTTCGATTTCTACCAGCACTTCGTCGCGGGTTACCGCGTCGCCTGGTTTTTTGTGCCAGGTGGCGACGGTTGCATCTGCTACGGACTCAGGCAGGTCGGGAACAAGAATATCTACGCTACTCATTATGTATCCTTTAATTAATCGACGTTCAGCGCGTCATTGACCAGATCTTGTTGCTGCTTCTGGTGAACGGACATATACCCTACCGCCGGAGAGGCGGAGGCCGGGCGACCTGCATAACGCAGAGCAGACCCAAATGGAATCACTTCACGGAAATGATGCTGGCTGCAGTACCATGCGCCCTGGTTGAGCGGCTCTTCCTGGCACCAGACAAAATCATGTACGTGAGCGTACTGTTTCAGCACTTCCTGCATCGCCTGATGCGGGAACGGATAAAGCTGTTCGATACGCACGATGGCGACATCTTTCTGATCGTTCTTACGGCGCTGTTCCAGCAGGTCGTAATAAACCTTACCAGAACACATTACGACACGCTTAACGCCCTGCGGATCCAGTTCGTCAATTTCACCGATGGCCGGCAGGAAGGTGCCGTTTGCCAGCTCTTCCAGGCTGGAGACCGCCAGCGGGTGACGCAGCAGCGATTTCGGCGACATCACCACCAGCGGACGGCGCATCCCGCGCAGCGCCTGACGACGCAGCATGTGATAAACCTGTGCCGGGGTAGACGGTACGCAGACCTGCATGTTCTGCTCGGCGCAGAGCTGCAGATAACGCTCCAGACGTGCGGAGGAGTGCTCCGGCCCCTGGCCTTCATAGCCGTGCGGCAGCAGCATCACCAGGCCACACATACGGCCCCACTTCTGCTCACCGGAAGAGATGAACTGGTCGATAACCACCTGCGCACCGTTGGCGAAGTCGCCGAACTGCGCTTCCCAGATGGTCAGGGTGCGTGGTTCTGCGGTGGCGTAACCGTATTCGAATGCCAGCACCGCTTCTTCAGAGAGCACGGAGTCCCAGACCTTAAACTGGCCCTGGCCGTTGTGCACGTGCTGCAGCGGGGTATAGGTTGAACCGTTGGTCTGGTTATGAATCACCGCATGACGGTGGAAGAAGGTGCCGCGGCCCGCATCTTCACCGGACAGACGGACCGGAATACCTTCATCAACCAGAGTGGCGTACGCCAGGTTCTCAGCTCCGCCCCAGTCAAAGAGCTTCTCGCCTGAGGCCATCGCCTGACGGTCAGCGTAGATCTTCTGCACACGGGACTGCATCTCGATCGCTTCAGGTACGGTGCTGATGCGTTTTGCCAGCTCCTGCAGACGCTTCATCTCTACCTTGTTCGGGTAGCTCTCATCCCACTCGTGGTTGAGGTATGGCGACCAGGTAAAGGAGTGCATGTTCATCGGACGCAACTCTTTCACCACGCATTCGCCGGCATCCAGCGCGTCGCGGTAGAGGTTGACCATCTCGGTGGCATCTTCCAGGGTGACAACCTTCTCCGCTTCCAGCTTGTCAGCATAGATTTTACGCGGGGTCGGATGTTTTTTGATTTTCTGGTACATCAGCGGCTGGGTTGCACTCGGCTCGTCCGCTTCGTTATGACCATGACGGCGATAGCAGAACAGGTCGATGAACACATCGCGCTTAAAGGTGTTACGGAAATCCAGCGCCAGGCGGGTCACGAACGCGACCGCTTCCGGGTCATCCGCGTTAACGTGGAAAATTGGCGCCTGAACCATCTTACCGATGTCGGTGCAGTATGGGGTGGAACGTGCGTCCAGCGGGTTAGAGGTGGTGAAGCCCACCTGGTTGTTGATGACGATGCGAACGGTACCGCCCACTTCGTAACCCCGCGCTTTCGACATGTTCAGGGTCTCCTGAACCACGCCCTGCCCGGTAACTGCCGCATCGCCGTGGATGGTGATCGGCAGAACTTTGTTGCTGCTTGGCTCGTCCAGACGATCCAGACGGGCGCGTACGGAGCCGATAACCACAGGGCTTACGATCTCAAGGTGCGACGGGTTAAACGCCAGCGCCATGTGAACCAGGCCGCCCTGGGTTTCGATATCCGATGAGAAGCCCATGTGGTACTTCACATCACCGGTACCGAGGTGTTCTTTATGTTTGCCCGCGAATTCGTCGAACAGATCCTGCGGCTTTTTACCCAGCACGTTGATCAGCACGTTCAGACGACCACGGTGCGCCATGCCCAGTACCACTTCGCGGGTACCGCTGTTGCCCGCGTGGCGGATCAGCTCTTTCAGCATCGGCACCAGCGCATCGCCGCCTTCCAGCGAGAAGCGTTTTGCGCCCGGGAATTTCGCACCGAGATAACGCTCCAGCCCTTCGGCTGCGGTCAGTTCGTTCAGGAAACGCTTTTTCTCGTCGGCGTTGAAGGTGGATTTACCGGCAACAGATTCGATACGCTGCTGGATCCAGCGTTTCTCTTCGGTAGAGGTGATGTGCATATACTCTGCGCCGATGGAGCCGCAGTAGGTCTGCTTCAGCGCTTCCAGCAGATCGCCCAGCTTCATCGTGTCTTTGCCGATAGCGAAAGAGCCAACGTTGAAGGTTTCCTGGAAATCCGCTTCGGTCAGGTCGTGATATGCCGGATCTAAATCAGCCACGCGCTCCTGCTTCCACAGTCCCAGCGGATCCAGATTTGCGTGCTGGTGGCCGCGGAAGCGGTAGGCGTTAATCAGCTGCAGGACTTTAACCTGCTTCGCATTGGTGTCAGGGTCGGAGATAGCGGAAGAGTAACGTGAGGCATCCTTCGCCAGACGACGGAAATAATCACGTGTTTTGGAATGAAATTGATCCGGTTTGACACCCGTTCCAGGTAACTCCTGGAACATGGAACGCCAGTTAGCGTCCACTGAGTCAGGGTCGGTTAAGAAGTCTTCATAGAGCTGTTCAATCCAGCTTTGGTTTGCACCAGAGAGGAATGAAGAGTCCAGCCAGGCTTTCATTGCGCCGTTCTGCATCGTGATCCCTTAAGCATTTTTATGCTTACTTTCGCCGTAGAAACTACCACGCACACCACGTGTACGTGCCGGGGTTCACCTGCGAGCTCTTTTACTTTGGCCCGCGAAGGAACCTTTAGAAACTGTCTAAATAATCTTCGTCGTTCCGGCTGCGACTGCGTTGCGGCTTTCACTCACCCCAGTCACATAGTTCACTATGCTCCAGGGGATTCGTTCAACCGCGCCTTGTCTCGCGCTGAACGTCTCGATTATTTACTTAACTGGCAGTTTTTAAAGGTTTCTGCAATTTGCCGGATGGCGCTACGCTGACCGGGCCTACAAAATCGTAGGCCGGATAAGCGCAGCGCCATCCGGCGTTGTTACTTACGCACTGCGCTGCAACAACATCGACTTAATGTGGCCGATGGCACGCGTCGGGTTCAGCCCCTTAGGACATACACTGACGCAGTTCATGATGCTGTGGCAGCGGAATACGCTGAAAGCATCACTCAGCCCTTCCAGGCGGTTGTCGGTTTCGGTATCGCGGCTGTCAATCAGGAAGCGGTACGCTGCCAGCAGGCCAGCCGGGCCGATAAACTTGTCCGGGTTCCACCAGAACGACGGGCAAGAGGTCGAACAACATGCACAGAGGATACACTCATACAGGCCATCGAGTTTTTCACGCTGCTCTGGCGACTGTAAATGCTCGCGAGCGGGTGGATTTTGCCCATTATTCAATAAGTAAGGCTTAATCTTCTCATATTGTGCATAGAATTGCCCCATGTCCACCACCAAATCACGCACGACCGGCAGTCCTGGCAGAGGGCGGATGACAATCTTCTGTCCCGGACGGTTAAGCGCCGAGATAGGCGTGATACAGGCCAGACCGTTTTTGCCATTCATGTTCAGACCGTCGGAGCCACACACCCCTTCACGGCAGGAACGACGGAATGACAGTGTCGGATCCTTCTCTTTCAGCTGCATTAAGGCGTCCAGCAGCATCATGTCACGGCCTTCTTCCGCTTCCAGGGTGTAATCCTGCATACGCGGAGCGTCATCAACATCAGGGTTATAACGATAAACTGAAAATTCGAGTTTCATTGTCCTGTCTCCGCATTAGTAAGTACGAATCTTCGGCGGGAACGCCGGACGCAGTTTCGGTTCCATATTGACGCTGCGTCGCGTCATGGATTCCGTCTCTGGCAGATACAGGGAGTGGCACAGCCAGTTTTCATCATCACGATCCGGGAAGTCGAAGCGGCTATGGGCGCCCCGGCTCTCGGTACGGAAGTTTGCAGAGACCGCTGTTGCGTATGCGGTTTCCATCAGGTTATCCAGCTCCAGGCACTCAACGCGCTGGGTGTTGAACTCGCTGGAGGTGTCGTCCAGACGGGCATTTTTCAGACGCTCGCGGATCGCTTTCAGCTGCTCAAGACCTTTGGCCATCGCGTCACCTTCACGGAATACCGAGAAGTTGTGCTGCATGCACTCCTGCAGCGCTTTACGGATTTCCACCGGATCTTCGCCGTTACGGTTGCCGTTCCAGCGGTTGAGACGTTCCAGAGAGGCTTCAATATTCGCTTCGGTGGCATCACGCAGTGGCCCCTGCTCGGCAATGGACTCCTGCAGATGCAGACCGACCGCACGACCAAACACCACCAGGTCGAGCAGAGAGTTGCCGCCCAGACGGTTGGCGCCGTGTACGGATACGCAGGCAATTTCGCCTACCGCAAACAGGCCCGGGATCACCACATCTTCGCCCTGCTCGTTCACGGTCAGCGCCTGGCCGGTCACTTTGGTCGGAATACCGCCCATCATGTAGTGACAGGTTGGGATAACCGGGATCGGCTCTTTAACCGGGTCGACGTGAGCGAAGGTACGGGAGAGTTCCAGGATGCCCGGCAGACGGGATTCCAGAACCTCTTTACCCAGATGATCCAATTTCAGCTTCGCGTGCGGGCCCCATGGACCGTCGCAGCCGCGGCCTTCACGGATTTCGATCATGATAGAACGCGCCACCACGTCACGACCCGCCAGGTCTTTCGCATTCGGGGCATAACGCTCCATGAAGCGCTCGCCATGTTTGTTCAGCAGGTAGCCGCCTTCACCGCGGCAGCCTTCTGTTACCAGCACGCCCGCACCGGCGATACCGGTTGGGTGGAACTGCCACATCTCCATATCCTGCACCGGTACGCCAGCGCGGATAGCCATACCGACGCCGTCACCGGTGTTGATATGGGCGTTCGTAGTGGACTGATAAATACGGCCTGCGCCGCCGGTCGCCAGCACGGTGGCACGGGCTTTGAAGTAGACTACTTCACCGGTTTCAATGCACAGGGCGGTACAACCGACGATGGCGCCATCTTCGTTTTTCACCAGATCCAGCGCATACCACTCGGAGAAGATGGTGGTTTTGTTCTTCAGGTTCTGCTGGTACAGCGTGTGCAACAGGGCGTGACCGGTACGGTCCGCAGCCGCCGCTGTACGTGCCGCCTGCTCGCCGCCGAAGTTCTTCGACTGGCCGCCAAACGGACGTTGATAGATGGTGCCGTTCTCCAGGCGGGAGAACGGCAGCCCCATGTGGTCAAGCTCCAGAATCGCTTCCGGGCCGGTTTTACACATATATTCAATGGCGTCCTGGTCACCGATATAGTCGGAGCCTTTCACCGTGTCGTACATATGCCATTCCCAGTTATCATCATGGGTATTACCGAGCGCAACGGTGATGCCACCCTGCGCAGATACGGTATGGGAACGGGTCGGGAACACTTTAGAGAGCAGCGCACAGGTCTGGCCGCTCTGGGAAATTTGCAGCGCCGCGCGCATACCTGCGCCGCCAGCGCCAATCACTACAGCGTCAAATTCTCTGACTGGAAGTTTCATCACACACCCCACACCACAACAAATCCATAAATAACGTAAACCACCAGTGCAACGACAATAGCCAGCTGCAACGCGAGACGAATCGCCATTGATTTAACGTAGTCGGTCAGTACCTGCCACATGCCAATCCACGCGTGGATCAGAATGGAGAAGAGCGCCAGCAGGGTAAACACTTTGGTAAAGGCAGACCCGAAGAAGCCAGTCCAGATTTCCCAGGTCAGATCGCCGCTGGTGGCAAAGAAACCGATCATGTAGATGATGTAGAGGGTGAGAACGATAGCGGTAGCACGGACCAGAATGAAGTCATGTACGCCGTTGCGTCCTAATGCGGAGGCGTTGCTTACCATACGAGAACTCCTGCGAGAAGTGAAAGCACGACAGTGATAACAAAGGAGATGTTAGCGGTACGTTTGCCGGTTTCGAAGGTCTCTTCCAGATAGCCGACATCCATCAGCATATGGCGGATGCCGCCAACAACGTGATAGGCCAGCGCGGTGAGGATGCCCCACATGATAAATTTCACAAAGAAACCGTTCATGATGTCGGCGGCCTGCTGGAATCCTTCCGGAGACGAGAGGCTGGTACCCAGTAACCATAACAGGATACCCACCGCGACAAACGTGATCACACCGGATACACGATGAAGGATGGACGCTATTGCCGTTACGGGGAATCGGATCGTTTTGAGATCCAGATTGACAGGTCTTTGTTTTTTCACATTTCTTATCATGAATAACGCCCACATGCTGTTCTTATAGTTTCCTTCCTCCGGACTGCGATGCGGGTCAGACAGCGTGCCTTTTATATAACTGTGCGTCATGCAAAACATTGCTTCCAGATGCTCAAATGACACGTTACAACGCTGGTTGGCTCGGGATTGCAGGGTTTTCCGGAGACCTGGCGGCAGTATAGGCTGTTCACAAAATCATTACAATTAACCTACATACAGTTTGTCGGGTTTTCTCTGGAACAGTGATCAGGGTCACGATAACAACATCTTTTTAATTTTTAATCATCTGATTTGACAAATGTTAAACATTATTGTTACAAACATCACCAGAAAAGGCATATAATGCGCAAAAGTTATGAGGTCTCTCTTTCACCTGAGAATAAGTTATGTAACAGTGTGATGGTATTGACCGAAGTTATCAGGACAGTTATTAGTGATATACAGGTTTGAATAATTCGGACTGAACAAACACTGATTTGCTGTTATTTCTCTGGTTTCTCATTTGTTTACCTGCTAGCGCCATTGCTCTGTACCCTGGTTTCTCCTCGTGAGCTGAGCGGCGAGCCAAATAACAAACTGGTAACAATGATAAATCAGCTGAATGCAAATCCGGTTATGGGCAGTCTTAAGCAATAAGGCGCTAAGGAGACCGTAAATGGCTGATACTAAGGCAAAAATCACCCTAAATGGTGACGCTGCTATTGAACTGGATGTGCTAAAAGGCACGCTCGGTCAGGATGTTATTGATATCCGTAGTCTTGGTTCTAAAGGTATGTTTACCTTTGACCCTGGTTTTACCTCCACCGCATCTTGCGAGTCCAAAATCACCTACATCGACGGTGACGAAGGTATTCTGTTGCACCGCGGTTTCCCCATCGACCAGTTAGCGACTGACTCCAACTACCTGGAAGTGTGCTACATCCTGCTGAACGGCGAAAAGCCGACGCAGGAACAGTACGATGAGTTCAAAACCACCGTCACTCGTCACACGATGATCCATGAGCAGATTACCCGTCTGTTCCACGCCTTCCGCCGCGATTCACACCCAATGGCGGTAATGTGCGGGATCACCGGTGCACTGGCCGCGTTCTACCATGACTCCCTGGATGTGAATAACCAGCGTCACCGCGATATCGCCGCGTTCCGTCTGCTGTCCAAAATGCCAACCATGGCAGCGATGTGTTACAAATACTCCATCGGACAGCCGTTTGTTTATCCGCGCAACGACCTCTCTTACGCCGGTAACTTCCTGCGTATGATGTTCGCCACGCCGTGCGAAGAGTACGAAGTGAACCCGGTTCTGGAACGCGCAATGGATCGTATCCTGATCCTGCATGCTGACCACGAGCAGAACGCCTCTACCTCTACCGTCCGTACCGCTGGTTCTTCAGGCGCGAACCCGTTCGCCTGTATCGCAGCAGGTATCGCCTCCCTGTGGGGACCGGCACACGGCGGCGCGAACGAAGCGGCACTGAAGATGCTGGAAGAGATCAGCTCCGTTGAGCACATTCCTGAATTCGTCCGTCGTGCGAAGGATAAGAACGACTCCTTCCGTCTGATGGGCTTCGGTCACCGTGTTTACAAAAACTATGACCCGCGCGCAACCGTGATGCGTGAAACTTGCCACGAAGTGCTGAAAGAGCTGGGCACCAAAGATGACCTGCTGCAGGTGGCGATGGAGCTGGAACACATCGCGCTGAACGACCCGTACTTCATCGAGAAGAAACTCTACCCGAACGTCGATTTCTACTCCGGTATCATCCTGAAAGCGATGGGCATTCCATCTTCCATGTTTACCGTTATCTTCGCGATGGCGCGTACCGTGGGCTGGATTGCACACTGGAACGAAATGCACACCGAAGGGATGAAAATTGCCCGTCCTCGTCAGCTGTACACCGGCTACGAGCAGCGTAATTTCGAGTCTGACGTGACTAAACGCTAAAAGCGATGCCCGGCGGCGCTACGCTTGCCGGGCCTGTAAAAACGAACTAAGCCGGGTATGCGCAAGCGCCACCCGGCTTTTTTACATCTGGCACTCAGGACACCAGTAAAACGGTCTGGAAGAGAGCGTCGTTTTCTCAATCACCCCGCCGCACCGCTCGCACTTTTTCCCCGCCCGATGAAACACCTTAAAGCGGAATAATGCCCCATGATGCTTCTTGTCATTCACCACTCCGCGGGTGTTATACGACAGACGAGGGATCGCCAGTAGCGCATGCGCCAGCGCGTCGAGCTGTTCTTCGGTGAGCTGTGACGCTTTATGCTGCGGCGCCAGCCCCACCTCCCACAGAATTTCGACCCGCAGATAGTTGCCCAGACCAGCGAGAAACGCCTGGTCCAGCAGCAGCCCGGAAAACTGCCGGTTGCTGAATTTTGCCGACAACAGCCGCGCTTTCACCTCCTCTGCCGTCAGGCGTAAATCGAGCACATCCGGCCCCACCCGCTGCAGGAAGGGATGGGTAGTGAGTTGCTCCGGCAAGAGCATCTCAATATCCGAGGCGCTGTAGAGCAGAATGGTTTTATCCGCGGTCTGTAACTTAACGCGCAGGACCCGCGTGGTCTGCGGCTCCTGGCCGGTCTCAACCACCCGCCAGACGCCATACAGCTGGTTATGGCTGTAGAGCGTCAGCTGGTTAGAAAAGTGAGTGAGCAGCGCTTTACCGCGCGTCTCCAGATGCGTGACCGTCTCGCCGATAAGCCGGGATTCAAACGGTTTTAACTGAGGGAAAGCAAACCACACGTCGGTGAGCGGTTTGCCTTTTATCGCCGCCTCCAGGCTATCCGCCGCGCGGCGGATCTCTGGTCCTTCTGGCATGATGACTCCTTGTTAGTGCGTTGCGCCGCCCACCACTTTAATATCCGCCTCCTGGCGCAGCGCCACCGTAATGGCGATCTCCAGCGCCTGCTTCACGGTTTGCGTCGCCATGCTCGGGGCGCCAGGGTGCGCCGCCGCCTGCTCGGGCAGGTAAGGAATATGGATAAAACCGCCCTTCACCTCCGGGCGGTCGGCCAGCTTGTGCAGCACGCCATACATCACGTGGTTGCAGACGAATGTTCCCGCCGTCTGCGAAACCGAAGCAGGAATACCTGATTCACGCAGCACCGCCACCATCGCTTTAATGGGCAGCGTGCTGAACCAGGCCGCCGGGCCGCCCTCAACGATAGCCACATCCACCGGCTGTCGGCCATGGTTATCCGGGATACGGGCATCATCAACGTTGATCGCTACCCGCTCAACGGTGACATCCACCCGGCCCCCGGCCTGCCCTACCGCCAGTACAACGGAGGGCTGTAGCGCGTCAATGGCCGCGTTCAGCACCGATAACGACTCGCCAAACACGCAGGGCAACTGCCGCGCCACCACGCGGCAATCGTCAATAATTGCGCCATCAAGCTGCTTTACCACCTCCCATGAGGGGTTAACGGTTTCGCCGCCAAACGGCTCAAAGCCGGTGATCAATACGGTTCGCATCATTTCTCCTTACAGGAACATCAGGAAGTAGAGCAGGAAGACGTTAGCGATCAGCAGCAATACCCCGGTGGGGACCTGCGCCTTAATGACCGCGTTTTTATCGGGTAACTCCAGCAGCGCGGCGGGCACAATATTGAAGTTGGCCGCCATCGGCGTCATCAGGGTGCCACAGTAGCCGGAGAACATGCCAATCGCCGCCATCACCGCCGGGTTGCCGCCGTGTTGCAGCACCAGAATGGGAATACCGATCCCGGCGGTGACAATCGGAAACGCGGCGAAGGCGTTACCCATTACCATGGTCAGCAGCGCCATGCCCACGGCGTAGACCGCCACCGCAATAAACCGGCTGTCGACCGCCAGGTACGTCTGGGTGAGATATGAAATGCCTTCCCCGACGCCGGCGGCGGTAAACAGCAGGCCAAGGGTCGCCAGGATCTGCGGCAGAATAAAGGCCCAGCCGATGGAGTCGAGCAGACGGCGCGCCTCCTGCAAAGGCTGATGCACTTTCTCATGGGTCATTTTAACCGCCATCGCCAGGCCAATCAGCGAGCCGACGGTCATGGAGAAGAGCGTCACCAGGGTCGAGTGGTTACCCGGCCCGAACAGCATCTCCTGCAGGCCCGGGATATGGTTGAACATCAGCACGCCCACCACCGTCACCACCGGAATGGCCAGCGCTGGTAAAAAGAGGCGATTGCCCAGACGCTTCGCGCTGCTCTCACGCTCTTCTGGCGTGCGCTGGTGATAACTCCCCTGGCGCACCCCGCCGAAACCGGCGATCAGTGCCAGCAGCACGACTGCCACACCCACTGCGATATGGACGGTGCGCTTGTCGCCCACCAGATCGTAGGTCCAGTTCCCCAGCAGGAACAGCAGGCCGTAAATGCCCCAGAACAGACCGGTGGTCATACGTCGCGGGTTGGCTTTATCGCGAAACGACATCAGCGCCACGATGAGCAGGATCAGCCCTGCCAGCCAGTAGAGATAGCTTTGCTGGAAATTCATTTTACCTCTCCCTGCACTTTGGCCAGCTCGCGCTCCAGATGCTTATCCAGGCGGTAGAGGCGGGTCGCGTGGATCGCAAAGGCGCAGAGCGCGGTCGGGATCCCCCAGAGGGCAATATGCAGCGGCTCCGTCTGGATCCCACCGGATTCCAGCATAAAGTTATGCATAAAGATGATGGCGCCAAAGGCGACAAAGATATCTTCTCCAAAGAAGAGCCCGACGTTATCGGTGGCTGCCGACATCGCCCGCAGTCGATAGCGCACCGCCCCCGGCAGCTCGCCATACTTTTTCTCCGCCGCCCCTTCCGCCATCGGCGCCAGCAGCGGGCGCACCATCTGCGGGTGTCCGCCAAGGCTGGTCAGCCCCATTGCCGCCGACGTTTCACGGACGAAGAGATAGACGATCAAAAGCCGCCCGGCGGTGGCGCTGTGGATCTTCGCGATCCACGCCTGGGCCCGCTCTTTCAGGCCGTGGCGCTCCAGCAGACCAATAACCGCCAGCGGGATCAGCAGGATATAAGGCAGGTTACGGGTATTGAGGAACCCTTCGCCCAGTTTTTCCAGAATGGTGGCGATGGGCATTTGCGCCGCCAGGCCGGTGACGATCCCGGCGACAATGACCACCAGCACCGGGTTAAAGCGTAAGAGAAACCCGACCACAATCACCGCGATACCGATGAGTGGCCAGAGGGATAGCGTCTCTGCCATGACCTTTTTCCTGTCGTTGTGTTTGCAAGTGTGCGTTATGCACTGATTTTTATATTATTTTCTTCAAATTCTCTGCGCAGACGACGGGCAAAGGCCAGCGCATGCTCGCCGTCACCGTGGATACACACCGTCTGCGCATGCACGGCTGCCCATTCACCGGTAATACTCTTCACCCGTCCGCGCTGGATCATCTCCAGGGTTTGCGCCAGGGCCTGATCTTCATCGGCGATCAGCGCCCCGGCCTGGGTACGCGGCACCAGGCTGCCATCGGCCTGATATCCACGATCGGCAAACACCTCTTCCCGGGTGATCAGGCCATAGCGCGTTCCCGCGCGGATCAACTCGCTCCCCGCCAGCCCGACCAGGATCAGATCCGGGTCAACGGTCGAAACGGCGCGGGCGATCGCATCCGCCAGGTCGCGATCTTTTGCCGCCTGGTTATAGAGCATGCCGTGCGGTTTTACGTGACGCAGCTGCCCGCCTTCGGCGCGAACGATCGCCGCCAGGGCACCAATCTGGTAGAGCATCTGGGCGTAGACTGTCTCCGGCGGCAGGGTCATGGCCGTGCGGCCAAAGTTTTCCCGGTCCGGGAAGCTGGGGTGCGCCCCGATGGCCACCCCATTTTTTAGCGCTTCGCGCACGCAGGCCAGCATGGTTTCGGCATCGCCGGCATGGAATCCGCAGGCGATATTGGCTGACGACACCAGCTTTAACAGTGCGGCATCGCTGCCGCACCCTTCACCTAAATCTGCATTTAAATCAACCGCGATCATGTAACCTCCACGCCAGCTGTTCGATGTACTGCTTCTGGATGCGCCGCGCCTCCAGCGCCTCTTCCAGCGTACAGGGGACAAAGTGAATAGGTTGTCCGAGCGGGGCCTGCGCCAGATGGTACATATCGGCCTCGATGATGCAGGCGATCCGCGGGTACCCCCCGGTGGTCTGGGCATCGTTCATCAGAATGATAGGCTGTCCGTTATGCGGCACCTGAATCACGCCCGGGAGCAGCCCGTGCGACAGCATCTCCCGATCGGTGGTGCGCGCCAGCTTTTGCCCCTGCAGGCGGTAGCCCATACGGTTACTCTGTGGGCTGAGCTGCCAGGGCAGACGCCAGAGCGCATCCTGGGAGGCCTGATCGAACTCATGGTATTCCGGTCCCGGCAAGGCCCGCACGCGGTTACTCCAAAGGAGCTGTTTCACGCCCTGGGCTTCACGGAATTCACGCCCACCGGCCCGAACCTGCAGGCGATCGCCATCTTTCAGCAGCCGCCCTTCGTGACCGCCCAGCCCCACCTTCAGGTCAGTGCTGAGGGAGTTCATGACCTGCGGCACGTCGATTCCGCCCGCAATGGCCAGATAGCTGCGCATGCCCCGGCGGGGACGATTAAGGGTGAGCTGTTGCCCGGCTTTCACCGGCAGGCGCCAGCCGGTCCAGACCGCGGCCCCGTCAAGCCGGGCATCACAGCCCGCACCGGTCAGGGCAAACCAGCCATCCTGTTCAAATTCGAAGATAGATTGCCCCAGGGTGATCTCCAGCGCGGCATCATCCGGGTCATTGCCCACCAGCAGATTACCAATCTGCAGTGCCGGTTTATCCAGCGCGCCGCAGTAGCTGATTCCTGACTGGCGAAACCCGATACGTCCGCCATCCTGCACCGAAGTATGAAGACCCGCACGAATGATTTTTAACATACCCCCTCCTTCAGCGGGATAAACCGCACGGTGTCGCCCGGTCGCAGCAGCACCGGCTCGTCACGAGCGGGATCGAACAGCGGCAGAGAGGTGTGCCCAATCAGCTGCCAGCCTCCGGGTGTGGCTAAGGGATAAATACCGGTCTGCGACCCGCCAATCCCCACCGAGCCCGCCGGCACCTGCAACCGGGGTTCAGCGCGACGCGGCGTAGCCAGTTGCTCAGGCAGCCCGCCCAGATACGGAAAGCCCGGCTGAAAGCCCAAAAACCAGACCACATAATCCGCGGAGGAATGGAGCTCCACGACCTGTTTCTCGGTCAGCCCCGCGTGTCGCGCCACCTCGCCCAGATCGGGGCCCGCAGCAGTACCATACACCACGGGGATCTCGATAGCGCGGGAATCGGGTTCCAGCGCTTCGCTCTCTTCCCACCAGCGCTGCAGACGTTCTATGGCATCCAGCGCCACCGAGTGGGGATTGCGCAGCACCACGGTGATGTTATTCATCCCCGGAATGGCTTCCACCACTTCAGGGATTTCACCCAGTCGCTGGGTCAAGCGCCAGATCCGTTTTTGCGTCGCCAGGGTCACCGGCGGCTCCAGTTCCAGTACGACGGCGGTTTCGCCTAGCAGATAACAACGTGCTCGCTGCACTTAGATACCTCTCATCAGGCTGGATTAGGAATATCGACAAAGGTGACATCCAGGTCGGTGTTTTCTGTCAGCCATTCGCTGAGCGCGCGAATGCCGCCGCGTTCCGTGGCATGGTGACCTGCCGCATAAAAATGCAGCCCCTGCTCGCGGGCGGAGTGAATGGTTTGCTCAGAGACTTCGCCGGTGATAAACGCATCGACGCCAAAACGCGCCGCGCTGTCAATAAAGCTCTGTCCGCCGCCGGTACACCAGGCGACGCGTTTTACCTCATCCGGCCCGGTATCGCCGCTCCACAGCGGACGACGCCCCAGCCGCGCTTCGATCCACGAGGCCAGCTCCAGCCCCGGCACCGGCATGGAGAGTTCCCCCCACGGCACCAGCGGCTCGATTTCGCCCATGATGTTAATGCCGAGCAGCGCCGCCAGCTGGGCGTTGTTTCCCAGCTCCGGGTGCGCATCCAGCGGCAGGTGCCAGCCATAGAGGTTGATGTCGTTTTCCAGCAAGGTCTTCAGGCGGTTGCGCTTCATGCCGCGGATAACCGGAGATTCCCCCTTCCAGAAATAGCCGTGATGAACGATAACGGCATCGGCCTGCTGGCGAACCGCTTCATCCAGCAGCGCCTGGCTTGCCGTCACACCGGTAACAATCTTCTGAATAGTTTCGCGCCCTTCCACCTGCAGGCCATTCGGTGCGTAGTCGCTGAAGCTGGCGCTGTTCAGTTTGTCGTTAATCAGTCGTTCCAGTTCACTGTTTTTCATTATGACTCCCTATGCTTTACGGGCGGCTTCATACGCGGCCAGCGTGGCAACGCGCGCCTGTTTATGGTCGACAACCGGGCGGGGATACGCGAGGGTGACGCCCTGCTTGTCCGCCCAGATCCAGGGATCGTGGATGGCCTTGTCCGGCACGGTGGCCAGCTCCGGCAGCCAGCGGCGGATAAACACGCCGTCGGAATCAAACTTCTGTCCCTGGGTTGTCGGGTTAAAAATACGAAAATAGGGGGCGGCGTCGGTTCCGGTTGATGCCGCCCACTGCCAGCCGCCGTTATTGGCGGCCAGGTCGCCATCGATCAGCTGTGAAATAAAGTAACGTTCCCCGGCACGCCAGTCGATAAGCAGATCCTTTACCAGAAAGCTGGCGGTGATCATCCGCAGGCGATTGTGCATCCAGCCGGTTTCATTCAGCTGACGCATGGCTGCATCGACAATCGGATAGCCGGTTTGTCCCTCTTGCCAGGCTTTCAGCTGCACATCGTCAGACTGCCATTCGACGTTATCAGTCCAGCGGATGAATGGCCGATATTTACATAAATCAGGGTGATACGTCATCAGATGACGATAAAACTCGCGCCAGATAAGCTCGTTGAGCCATACCGCTCCCGGCCCCCCCTCCAGCGCCTGGGGTTGCTCGGCCAGCAAGCGGTGCAAGCACTGGCGAGGAGACAGCACCCCCAGCGCCAGGCAGGCGGAGAGACGGCTGGTCCCTTCGATAGCCGGAAAATCGCGCTGCGCCTCATACTCCCCTGCCCCCTGTTGACAGAACTGACGCAGCCGGGCAATCGCCTCTCTCTCGCTCGCTGGAAAGAGGTCAGTATCGAATGGCTGTTGCGGATAATCGAAATCCAGCGCCGCCGGGGTCACCTTTTCGCCCTCGCGGACGGCAGGAGCCGCCGCACACTCAGGCAGCCCCTCTTTCAGCCGCCGCAGCCAGGCGTTTTTAAACGGCGTAAAGACCTTGTACATCTCATGACTGCCGGTCATGACGCTGCCCGGCGGCAGGATCACGCTGTCATCAAAACCCTGACAGATCACCTCCTGCAACGCGCGCTCCAGCTGACGATCCCGCTGCTGCTCGTTCAGTTCGTACTGGTAGTTATAAAAGAGATGGGTGACCTCATGCTCTGCGCAAAGCTGCGCCACTTTTTCGCCCTGGGCGGCGAAATCAGCCACCTGCGCGTAGAGCAGCGGAATGTTTCTGTCGGCCAGCTGCTGTTGCAGATCGTTGAGATGAGCATGAAGAAAGGCGGCCTGGCGAGGCGCCATGGCGTGCTCACGCCACTGCTGCGGCGTGGCGATGAAAAGCGCCAGGACGCGGGCATGTTTGTCGCGGCAGGCGGCGGCAAGCGCAAGGTTATCGTGGATGCGCAGATCGGCGCGAAACCAGACCAGATGGGTGGCCATAACACTCCAGTATTATCGTCTGTAACATCTACAAGTCACCGAGGATACTTTGCTTTAACAAGTGTAGCCATACTGAAATAAAAAAGGCCGCCCAACGGACCGCGAATCCCGGGGGATAAAAAAACCGCCACATTGCTGTGGCGGTTTTTTGTTACTGCAATTGCTGTGTGTAGTCTTTCTTAATAAAAATCACAAATGGCTTTTTCAGCCTGATCCATCCACACCGGCTTATCGCTGGTCTTCGCCCATACGCGATGCAGATAGCTGTAAAAACGTGCACGATCTTTCCAGAACAGCATAACTGGTAACGCCAGAACACCCGCTAACACAGCGAAAGTGCGGCGAATAAAAACGATATGTGCCGGATACGCTTTGTAAAATTCCATCATTTTCTCCCCTCTTTCTGGCCGGAAATCTGCTCCGGAAAAGTAAAACTGATTATCTGCTGAAAATAGTAACGCTTTGGCTGTAATTTTACTACTCATCCGACCACTTTTTTGTCCTCTAAAAGGGATCTTTACACTTCATCACGTAATTTAGTTACATAAAAGTTAAATTAATACTAACCATTAGTTAAATTATGGTCTTAGCCATTTTTATACTTTTTTTACACCTCCCCGTCTGATTTTTGCGAAATCTTTGCGCCAGAAAATTTACCGTTTGCACCATGACTAATGTCACCCGGAGGTGAATTGTGAGTGCAGGTGTAATTGTGGGCATCGCGCTGCTGTTTCTGTTACTGGGGTATCTGATTTATGCCCTGCTTAACGCGGAGGCATTCTGATGGCTGCTCAGGGATTTCTGCTTATCGCCAGCTTTCTGCTGGTACTGTTCATACTCGCCCGGCCACTGGGGATGTGGCTGGCACGCATGATTAACGGCCTGCCGCTGCCCGGGGTGCAGGCCATTGACGCAGGGATACTGCGCCTGCTGGGGATCCGCGCCGACGAGATGAGCTGGCGCCATTATTTGTTGGCTATTCTGCTGCTTAATGGCGTGGGCCTGGTTGTGCTCTTCGCCATGCTGATGCTTCAGGGCACTCTGCCGCTCAATCCGCAGCAGCTGCCGGGGCTTTCATGGCATCTGGCGCTGAATACCGCCGTCAGCTTTGTCAGCAACACCAACTGGCAGTCCTATGCCGGTGAAACAACTCTGAGCTATTTCAGCCAGATGGCGGGGCTGACGGTACAAAACTTCCTCTCTGCGGCCAGCGGTATCGCAGTGATTTTTGCCCTGACCCGCGCCTTCTCCCGCCAGAATATCACTACGCTTGGCAACGCCTGGGTCGATCTGACCCGCATCACCCTGTGGGTGTTGCTGCCGCTGTCGCTGGTTATCGCCCTGCTGTTTATGCAGCAGGGTGTATTGCAGAACCTGCTTCCTTATCAGCCCTTCACCTCGCTGGAGGGGGCCAGGCAGCTGCTGCCGATGGGGCCGGTCGCCTCGCAGGAAGCGATCAAAATAGTGGGTACCAACGGAGGGGGTTTCTTTAATGCCAACTCCACCCATCCGTTTGAGAATCCGACCGCGCTGACCAACGCCGTGCAGATGCTGGCGATCTTCCTGATCCCCACCGCACTGTGCTTTGCCTTTGGCGAGTCGGTCAGCGATCGGCGCCAGGGGCATACGATCCTGTGGACCATGTCCGCCATCTTTGTGGTCTGCGCGGCGCTGGTGATGTGGGCGGAGTGGCAGGGTAACAGCCACTTAATGCTGCTCGGCGCGGACAGCAACAGCAACATGGAAGGAAAAGAGAGCCGCTTTGGCATTCTCGCCAGCAGCCTGTATGCGGTGATCACCACCGCCGCCTCCTGCGGAGCGGTTAACGCCATGCATGACTCCTTCACCGCCCTGGGCGGGATGATCCCGATGTGGCTGATGCAGATTGGTGAAGTGGTATTTGGCGGCGTCGGGTCGGGCCTGTATGGCATGCTGCTGTTTGTGCTGCTGGCGGTCTTTATCGCCGGGCTGATGATTGGCCGTACCCCGGAATATCTCGGCAAAAAAATTGACGTGCGGGAGATGAAGCTGACCGCGCTGGCGATCCTCGTCACCCCGGCGCTGGTGCTGCTCGGCACTGCGCTGGCGCTGATGACCGACGCCGGGCGCAGCGGCATCTTCAACCCCGGGATCCACGGCTTCAGCGAGGTGCTGTACGCGGTGTCGTCGGCGGCCAACAACAACGGCAGCGCCTTTGCGGGCCTGAGCGCCAACTCGCCGTTCTGGAACTGCCTGCTGGCATTCTGCATGTTGGTCGGCCGCTTTGGGGTGATTATCCCGGTCATAGCCATCGCCGGATCGCTGGTGAACAAGACCCGCCAGCCCGCCTCTGGCGGCACGCTGCCTACCCACGGCGCGTTGTTTGTTGGTCTGCTGATCGGCACCGTCCTGCTGGTCGGCGCCCTCACCTTTATTCCCGCCCTCGCATTAGGCCCGGTTGCGGAACACCTCTCTTTACGCTGATTTTACGGAGTATTCTTCATGAGTCGTAAGCAACTGGCCCTGCTTGAACCTGCTCTGGTTCGCCAGGCGCTGATGGATGCGATAAAAAAATTAGATCCGCGCGTGCAGTGGCGCAATCCGGTGATGTTTATCGTCTGGCTGGGGAGCCTGCTGACCACCCTGCTTGCCCTCGCCATGGCGGGCGGATGGCTGTCAGGCAGCGCCACCTTTACCGCAGCGATCAGCCTGTGGCTGTGGTTCACCGTGCTGTTTGCCAACGTCGCCGAAGCGCTGGCGGAAGGACGCAGCAAAGCGCAGGCCAACAGCCTTAAAGGGGTACAAAAGACCGCGTTCGCCCGCAAGCTGCGCGAAGCGAAATATGGTGCTGCCAGCGAAACGGTGCCTGCGGATACGCTGCGCAAAGGCGACATCGTTCTGGTGGAAGCCGGAGATATTATCCCCTGTGACGGGGAGGTTATCGAAGGGGGCGCCTCGGTGGATGAGAGCGCCATCACCGGGGAGTCCGCGCCGGTGATCCGTGAGTCCGGGGGCGATTTTGCCTCGGTCACTGGCGGAACACGCATTCTTTCCGACTGGCTGGTGATCCAGTGCAGCGTCAATCCGGGCGAAACCTTCCTCGATCGGATGATCGCCATGGTGGAAGGCGCCCAGCGGCGCAAAACCCCGAACGAAATCGCCCTCACCATTCTGCTGGTGGCGCTGACCATCGTCTTTCTGCTGGCGACGGCCACCCTGTGGCCCTTCTCGTCCTATGGCGGGACAGCGGTGAGCGTCACCGTGCTGGTGGCCCTGCTGGTCTGCCTGATCCCGACCACCATCGGCGGCCTGCTGTCGGCCATCGGTGTGGCGGGCATGAGCCGGATGCTGGCGGCCAACGTTATCGCCACCAGCGGGCGAGCCGTCGAGGCGGCAGGCGACGTCGACGTGCTGCTGCTGGATAAAACCGGCACCATCACCCTCGGCAACCGTCAGGCATCTGAGTTCCTGCCCGCCCCGGGGGTGGATGAGCAAACGCTGGCCGACGCCGCCCAGCTGGCATCGCTGGCGGACGAAACCCCGGAAGGCCGCAGCATCGTCATTCTCGCCAAGCAGCGCTTTAACCTGCGCCAGCGCGACGTGCAAAGCCTGCATGCCACCTTTGTGCCCTTTACGGCGCAAACGCGGATGAGCGGCATCAATATTCAGGACCGCCTGATCCGCAAAGGCTCGGTGGACGCGATTCGCCGCCATATTGCGGCCAATAACGGCCACTTCCCGCCGCAGGTCGATACCCTGGTAGAGAACGTCGCGCGTCAGGGGGCCACGCCGCTGGTGGTGGCGGAAGGGGCGACCGTACTCGGGGTGATCGCCCTGAAAGATATCGTCAAAGGCGGCATCAAGGAGCGCTTTGCCCAGCTGCGTAAAATGGGCATCAAAACGGTGATGATCACCGGGGATAACCGCCTGACGGCGGCCGCCATTGCCGCCGAAGCGGGGGTGGATGATTTTCTCTCCGAAGCGACGCCGGAGGCCAAACTGGCGCTGATCCGCCAGTACCAGGGAGAAGGACGGCTGGTGGCCATGACCGGTGACGGCACCAACGACGCCCCGGCCCTCGCCCAGGCGGACGTGGCGGTAGCCATGAACTCCGGCACCCAGGCGGCGAAAGAGGCGGGCAATATGGTTGACCTCGACTCTAATCCGACCAAGCTGATCGAGGTGGTACATATCGGCAAACAGATGCTGATGACCCGCGGCTCGCTCACCACCTTCAGTATCGCCAACGACGTGGCGAAATATTTCGCCATTATTCCGGCGGCGTTTGCCGCGACTTATCCGCAACTGAACGCCCTGAATGTGATGCATCTGCACTCCCCCGCCTCGGCCATCCTGAGCGCGGTGATCTTCAACGCGCTGATCATTATCTTTCTGATCCCGCTGGCGCTGAAAGGGGTGAGCTACAAGCCGCTCACCGCCGCCGCCATGCTGCGCCGCAATCTGTGGATTTACGGTCTGGGTGGGCTGGTGGTGCCGTTTATCGGTATTAAAGCCATCGACGTCGTGCTCACCCTGTTCGGGCTGGTTTAAGAGGAAAATCAAATGGCTATGTTACGTCCCGCTATACTGTTGTTTATTCTGCTGGCCCTGATAACCGGCGGGCTCTATCCGCTGGTGACCGCCGCGCTGGGTCAGTGGTGGTTTACCGACCAGGCCAACGGATCGCTTATCTACCAGCAGGGGAAGATCCGCGGTTCCCGGCTAATTGGGCAGAACTTTACCGCGGCGGGTTACTTTCACGGGCGTCCTTCCGCTACGGCTGAGAGCCCGTATAATCCCATGGCCTCGGGCGGCAGCAATCTGGCGGGCAGCAACCCTGAGCTGGATGACGCCGTTCGTGCCCGCGTGGCGGCTCTGCGCGCTTCTAACCCGCAGGCGAGCCCGGCAGTGCCGGTTGAACTGGTGACCGCCTCAGGCAGCGGGCTGGACTACAGCCTGACGCCGCAGGCCGTCGCCTGGCAGATCCCACGGGTGGCTCTGGCGCGTCAGCTCAGCGCCGAACAGCTCAGCCAGCTGGTGGCCGCCCATACGCAAAAGCCATTATTCAGCGCGATGGGCAATCCAGTGGTCAATATTGTTGAATTGAATCTGGCGCTGGACGCGCTAAGGAAAGAGTAAATGATTGACGAGCCTCTGCGCCCGGACCCGGACAAACTGCTGGAACAGGCCGCCTGGCCCCATCGCGGTAAGCTGAAAATTTTCTTCGGCGCCTGCGCGGGCGTCGGCAAGACCTTCGCCATGCTCAGTGAAGCCCAGCGTCTGCGCGCCCAGGGGCTCGATATTCTCATCGGTGTCGTGGAAACCCACGGTCGCCAGGAGACCGCCGCGCTGCTGGAGGGGCTGGCAACCCAGCCGCCGCGCCGCATTCATCATCGTGGGCGTCTCGTAACGGAATTCGATCTCGACGCCGCCCTCGCCCGCCGTCCGGCACTGATCCTGATGGACGAGCTGGCGCACACCAATGCCCCGGGCTCGCGCCATCCCAAACGCTGGCAGGATGTCGAGGAGCTGCTGGACGCCGGAATTGATGTTTTCACCACCGTCAACGTCCAGCATCTGGAGAGCCTCAACGACGTGGTCAGCGGCGTGACCGGTATTCAGGTGCGGGAGACCGTCCCGGATCCCTTCTTCGACGCGGCGGACGAGGTGGTGCTGGTGGATCTCCCCCCGGACGATCTGCGCCAGCGACTGCATGAGGGCAAAGTCTATATCGCCGGGCAGGCTGAGCGGGCCATCGAGCACTTCTTCCGCAAAGGCAATTTGATCGCCCTGCGCGAGCTGGCTCTGCGCCGCACCGCCGACCGGGTGGACGATCAGATGCGGGCCTGGCGCGACCGCCAGGGTCAGGAGAAGGTGTGGCATACCCGCGATGCGATTTTGCTCTGCATCGGCCACGGCAGCGGCAACGAGAAGCTGGTGCGCACCGCCGCGCGTCTGGCGGCAAAATTTGGCAGCGTCTGGCATGCGGTCTACGTGGAGACGCCGCAGCTGCACCGTCTGCCGGAGAACCAGCGCCGCGCCATTCTTGGCGCCCTGCGTCTGGCGCAGGAGCTTGGGGCCGAAACCGCCACCCTGGCCGAGCAGGCGGAAGAGAAAGCCATCCTGCGCTACGCCCGGGAGCATAACCTCGGCAAAATTGTTATCGGCAGGCGCGCCCGTCGCCGCGGGTTCAGCCGGGAGAGCTTTGCCGACAAGCTGGCACAGCGCGCCCCCGACCTCGATCTGCTGATCGTCGCGCTGGACGACAAACCGGCCGCCCTGCCCGCCAGAACCCCGGACAACCGGGCATTCAGCGATAAATGGCGGATCCAGCTGCGCGGCTGTCTGGTGGCGGTGCTGCTCTGCGCGCTGATCACCTTTGTTGCCAGCCAGTGGCTACCCGGCTTCGATGCCGCCAACCTGGTGATGATCTACCTGCTGGGTGTGGTGATCGTGGCCCTGTTTTACGGCCGCTGGCCCTCGGTGCTGGCGACGGTGATCAACGTCATCAGCTTCGATCTCTTTTTTATCGCCCCGCGCGGCACCCTGGCGGTGTCGGATGTGCAGTACGTCCTCACCTTCGCCGTGATGCTGGCGGTAGGTTTGCTTATCGGCAACCTGACGGCGGGGGTGCGCTATCAGGCGCGGATCGCCCGTTACCGCGAGCAACGCACCCGCCAGCTGTATGAGATGTCGAAGGCACTGGCGGTGGGCCGCGCACCGCAGGATATCGTCCAGACCAGCCAGCAGTTTATTCACTCCACCTTTAACGCCCGCAGCCTGATCCTGCTCCCGGATCGCGAAGGCAAACTCGCCCCCCTCACCCCGGCTTCGGGCATCACGCCTTGGGATGAGGCCATTGCCCACTGGAGCTTTGATAAAGGCCAGCCTGCGGGAGCAGGCACCGACACGCTCCCGGGTGTACCCTATCAGATCCTGCCGTTGCAGCGTCAGGGGGTGCTGATTGTCGAGCCGGCTAACCTGCGCCAGCTGATGATCCCCGAGCAGCAGCGGCTGCTGGAGACCTTTACCCTGCTGGTGGCGAGCGCGCTGGAGCGGCTGGCGCTCACCGCCAGCGAAGAACAGGCGCGGTTAGCCAGCGAGCGGGAGAGCATTCGCAATTCGCTGCTGGCCGCCCTCTCCCACGATCTGCGCACGCCGCTGACGGTGCTGTTCGGTCAGTCGGAGATCCTGACCCTCGACCTGGCGGCAGAAGGCTCCCGCCACGCTATCCAGGCCAGCGAGATCCGCCAGCACGTGCTGAACACCACCCGGCTGGTGAACAACCTGCTGGATATGGCGCGGATCCAGTCCGGCGGCTTTAACCTGAAAAAAGAGTGGCTGACGCTGGAAGAGGTGATCGGCAGCGCCTTAAAAACCCTTGAGCCGGGGCTGGGTGGCCGGCATATCGCGCTCGCGATGTCCGATCCCCTGGCGTTGATCCATGTGGATGGCCCGCTGTTTGAGCGGGTGCTGATTAATCTGCTGGAGAACGCCGCGAAATATGCGGGCAGCAAAGCGCAAATCGGCATTGACGCCAGCGTCACCCCGGACCAGCTCCAGCTGGAAGTCTGGGATAGCGGCCCGGGCATTCCGGCGGGTCAGGAAGAGGCTATCTTTGATAAATTCGCCCGCGGAAATAAGGAGTCCGCCATTCCCGGCGTCGGACTGGGGCTGGCTATCTGCCAGGCGATTGTGGAGGTGCACGGCGGCACCATTACCGCCCATAATCGCCCCGAAGGGGGGGCCGGTTTTTGTGTTACACTGCCGCTTGATGCCCCACCCGAGCTGAATGACTTTCCAGAGGATTTGTGATTAACGTCCTGATTGTTGAAGATGAACTCGCTATCAGTCGTTTTCTGCGTGCCGCGCTTGAAGGTGAAGGGTTGCGCGTTCACGATGCCGGGACGCTACAGCGAGGCCTGATTGAAGCCGCCACCCGCAAGCCGGACCTGGTGATCCTCGATTTGGGCCTGCCGGACGGCGACGGCCTCGACTTTATCCGGGAGGTGCGCCAGTGGAGCCAGATGCCGATCATCGTGCTCTCCGCCCGTCTGGAGGAGACCGACAAAATTGCCGCACTCGATGCCGGTGCCGATGACTATCTCAGTAAGCCGTTTGGCATTGGCGAACTGCAGGCGCGTCTGCGCGTCGCCCTTCGCCGCCACGCGACCACCGCCCCCGTCGACCCGGTGTATACCTTTTCGGATATTCGTGTCGATCTGGCCTCGCGCCGCATTCAACGCGGTGAGGCTGAAATCCACCTGACCCCCATCGAGTTCCGCCTGCTGGCGGTCCTGCTCAACAATCACGGCAAAGTTCTTACCCAGCGCCAGCTGTTAAGTCAGGTCTGGGGACCGAATGCGGTGGAGCATAGTCACTACCTGCGCATATATATGGGGCACCTTCGCCAGAAACTCGAAACGGATCCCGCGCGCCCGCGCCATTTATTAACGGAAACCGGTATCGGTTATCGGTTTATGCTGTGAATAATCATTCACTCTCATTTCGCTTAAAACAATTACTCTCCTGGTTTATTTTAAAATATCAGCCTCATAGTTATTCACCCTTATTTGAAGTCTCTTTACACACTAAAAAAACAGCACATTAACATAATATCCACAACCCAGAATTATGATCTGCACTTTAAATAAAATGAGGATAATTATTTTTCAAATGATCGCTTAATGTTGATCCTCTTCACGGTTTGCCGTCTCTTTCCGGATAAAATGACCACGCTTTCAATTACTGAAAGGAAAAGGGAAATGGAAAATAACAACCGTTTTATGCCTCATATAAGGCGGGTAACGCATATAATGAAGTTTGCCCACCGCAACTGCTTTGACTTTCATCTCTTCAACGCCCGGTAGTCCTTCGACTTCTGGCGCGCTTGCTTACACACACTCCTGAAAAAGCTTCTTTTACAGTCAGTTGACTGTGAAACAGTGCGCTCATTCTCCTTGATCCAGAATTAACCGTAACCGGACGGGCTGGATTTTATTCAACAAAAAGCAATTTACTGATTTTTTATCAGCGGCCCGACTTTGCTTTTTTTCCGGCAAATAGCGATTTCTTTTTCACAGGAAATCGAAGGACCTCTATTACCTAAAATAAAGAGCGAAAGATGAAAACGTTAAAAATTGCCACCAGCCGCACCTGCCCGCACTGCTTTACCACGACCCGCGATATGGTGGACGTGAACGACTCGGATTATATTGATGTCGCCGCAGTAGTCCTGGCGGTGAGCGATATTTCCAATGGTACTATAGAAAAAATAGATGCCACGGGGTTCAATATTCCCGTTTTTATTTCCACGCATAAAGAAGAGATTGTTCCGGCAGAGTATTTATCGCGTATCCAGGGCGTTTTTGAATGTACCGATAACTGCAATGACTTCTACGGCCGCCAGCTGGAAGCAGCTGCGCAGAAGTATGAAACCCAGCTGCGTCCCCCCTTCTTCCGCGCGCTGGTAGATTATGTTAAGCAAGGCAACAGCGCTTTTGACTGCCCGGGACATCAGGGTGGACAGTTCTTCCGCCGCCACCCTGCGGGAAATCAATTTGTCGATTTCTTTGGCGAAACGCTGTTCCGCGCCGACCTGTGCAATGCTGACGTGGCAATGGGCGATCTGCTGATCCACGAAGGCGCGCCGTGTACTGCTCAACAGCATGCGGCGAAAGTCTTTAATGCCGATAAAACCTACTTCGTACTGAACGGAACCTCTTCGTCTAATAAGGTCGTGCTGAACGCCCTGCTCACACCGGGCGATCTGGTGCTGTTCGATCGTAATAACCATAAATCTAACCATCACGGGGCACTGTTACAGGCGGGCGCTACGCCGGTTTATCTGGAAACTGCACGAAATCCGTACGGCTTTATCGGCGGTATTGACGCACACTGTTTTGAAGAGCGTTATCTGCGCGAACGGATCGCTGAGGTTGCGCCAGGCCGTGCCCGCGATCAGCGTCCGTTCCGCCTGGCGGTGATCCAGTTGGGCACTTACGATGGCACCATCTATAACGCCCGCCAGGTCGTGGATAAGATTGGTCACCTGTGCGATTACATTCTGTTTGATTCTGCCTGGGTGGGGTACGAGCAGTTCATTCCGATGATGGCGGACTGCTCTCCGCTGCTGCTGGAACTGAACGAGAACGACCCTGGGATCCTGGTTACCCAGTCGGTGCATAAGCAGCAGGCAGGCTTCTCGCAGACCTCGCAGATCCACAAGAAAGACCGGCATATCAAAGGCCAGCCGCGCTATGTTCCGCATAAACGGCTTAACAACGCTTTTATGATGCACGCTTCCACCAGCCCCTTCTATCCGCTGTTTGCCGCGCTGGATATCAACGCCCGTATGCATGAGGGCCAGAGCGGTCGCAATATGTGGATGGATTGCGTGGTGAACGGCATCGAGGCGCGCAAGCTGATCCTGCAAAACTGTCAGTTTATCCGTCCGTTCGTACCGGAAACGGTGGATGGGCGTCCGTGGGAAAGCGCCAGCACCGCCCACATCGCCACCAACCTGCGCTTCTTCCACTTTGTTCCGGGTGAGCAATGGCACGCTTTTGAAGGCTACGCCGAGCACCAGTACTTTATCGATCCGTGCAAGCTGCTGCTAACCACCCCGGGCATCAATGCGCGCACCGGGGAGTATGAGGATTTCGGCGTGCCAGCCACCATTCTGGCTAACTTCCTGCGTGAAAATGGCATCGTCCCGGAAAAATGCGATCTCAACTCAATTCTCTTCCTGCTTACGCCAGCAGAGGACATGGGCAAACTGCAGCAGCTTGTCGCCCAGCTTGTGCGCTTCGAGAGACTGCTCCAGACCGATGCCCCGCTGAAAGAGGTTCTGCCATCCATCTGCAAACAGTACCCGGAACGCTATGCCGGTTACACCCTGCGCCAGATTTGCCTGGAGATGCATGAACTTTATGCCCGCCATAACGTGAAGCAACTGCAGAAAGAGATGTTCCGTAAGGCGTATTTCCCGCGGGTGATGATGAACCCACAAGAGGCGAACATTGCCTATCTGCGTGGCGAAGTCGAACTGGTCTCGCTGCACGACGCGGAAGGCCGGATTGCCGCCGAAGGGGCGCTCCCCTATCCACCGGGGGTGCTGTGCGTGGTCCCGGGCGAAGTATGGGGCGGTTCCGTGCTGCGCTACTTTGCCGCGCTTGAAGAGGGGATCAACCTGCTGCCGGGCTTTGCACCGGAGTTACAGGGGGTGTACGTCGAGGAGTGTGACGGTCGCAAACAGGTGCGCTGCTACGTCATCAAACAACCTGCCGCTCAGCCTGTGCTGCTGAAAGGAGAAAAATTATGAGTAAATCCAACAAAATGGGCGTCGTGCAGCTCACCATTCTCACTATGGTCAACATGATGGGATCGGGCATTATCATGCTGCCGACCAAACTCGCGGAAGTGGGAACGATCTCAATTATCTCCTGGCTGGTGACGGCGGTGGGATCGATGGCGCTGGCGTGGGCTTTTGCCAAGTGCGGGATGTTCAGCCGCAAGTCAGGCGGGATGGGCGGTTACGCCGAGTATGCCTTCGGTAAGTCAGGCAACTTTATGGCCAACTATACCTACGGCGTGTCGCTGCTGATCGCCAACGTCGCGATTGCGATTTCAGCGGTGGGCTACGGCACCGAGCTGTTTGGTGCCACGCTCAGTCCGGTGCAAATTGGGCTGGCGACCATCGGCGTACTGTGGATCTGCACCGTGGCCAACTTTGGCGGGGCGCGCATCACGGGTCAGTTAAGTAGTATCACCGTCTGGGGTGTCATTATCCCGGTTGTCGGGCTGTGCATCATTGGCTGGTTCTGGTTTAGCCCAACGCTGTACGCCAACTCCTGGAATCCCCATCATGTGCCGTTCTTCACCGCGGTGGGCTCCTCCATCGCCATGACGTTATGGGCCTTTCTCGGGTTGGAATCCGCGTGTGCTAACGCTGAAGTGGTGGATAATCCTGAAAAGAACGTCCCCATTGCGGTACTGGGCGGCACCCTGGGTGCGGCGGTGATCTACATTGTCTCCACTAACGTAATTGCCGGAATCGTACCGAACATGGATCTGGCGACCTCCACCGCACCGTTCGGGTTGGCCTTCGCCCAGATGTTCACGCCGGAAGTCGGGAAAGTGATCATGGGTCTGATGGTTATGTCCTGCTGTGGCTCGCTCCTCGGCTGGCAGTTCACCATCGCGCAGGTGTTCAAAACATCAGCGGATGCTGGTTACTTCCCGAAAATCTTCTCCCGCGTAACCAAAGCGGATGCGCCGGTACAGGGCATGCTGGCGATTGTGATTTTCCAGAGCGGTCTGTCGTTGATGACCATTAGTCCATCGCTGAACAGCCAGTTTAACGTGCTGGTCAATCTGGCCGTTGTGACCAACATCATCCCCTACATTCTGTCGATGGCGGCACTGGTGATCATTCAGAAGGTGGCAAAAGTTGACCCGGGCAAGGCGAAAATCGCCAATATCGTGGCGCTGGTGGGAGCGATTTACAGCTTCTATGCGCTTTACTCTTCTGGCGAAGAAGCGATGCTGTACGGTGCTATGGTGACCTTTATGGGCTGGACGCTCTACGGGCTGGTTTCACCGCGCTTTGAACTGAAGAACAAAATGAGCTGACAAAAAAGCCCGGTGGCGCTCGCGCTTACCGGGCCTACAAAATCGAAGCAGTTGTAGGCCGGGCAAACGCAGTGCCGCCCGGCGCACAAACCGCAGTTATGCGTTTTTCAGCACTTCGCTGACAATCTCTACCGCTTCTTTCTCAATCTGCTGGCGGTGTTCCGCACCGAGGAAGCTTTCGCAGTAAATCTTGTAAGCATCTTCCGTACCGGATGGACGCGCCGCGAACCAGCCGTTCTCGGTCATCACCTTCAGACCGCCGATAGAGGCACCATTGCCCGGTGCCGCCGTCAGACGGGCGGTGATCGGGTCGCCTGCCAGGGTGCTGGCACTGACCATGTCAGGTGAGAGCTTAGAGAGCGCCGCTTTCTGAGCGGAGGAGGCAGAGGCCTGGAGACGGTTGTAGCTCGGCGCACCGAAACGGGCGGCCAGCTCATCGTAGTGCTCCTGCGGGTTCTTACCGGTGACGGCAGTGATCTCCGCCGCCAGCAGGCACATGATGATACCGTCTTTGTCGGTAGACCACGGCGTACCGTCGAAGCGCAGGAAGGAGGCACCCGCGCTCTCTTCGCCGCCAAAGCCGAAGCTGCCGTCGAACAGACCGTCTACAAACCACTTAAAGCCCACCGGCACTTCCACCAGCTTACGGCCCAGGTCGTTAACCACACGGTCGATCATTGCGGAGGAGACGAGGGTTTTACCGACGGCAACCTCTGCCCCCCACTGAGGACGATGCTGGAACAGGTAGTTGATCGCCACCGCCAGATAGTGGTTTGGATTCATCAGGCCCGCAGGCGTGACGATACCATGACGGTCGTAATCGGGGTCGTTGGCAAAGGCGAGGTCGAACTTGTCGCGCAGCGCCAGCAGGCCAGCCATCGCACACTCGGAGGAGCAGTCCATACGGATTGCACCATCTTTATCCAGGTGCATAAAGCGGAAGGTCTGATCGACATGATCGTTAACGATGGTCAGATCCAGCTTGTAGTGCTCCGCAATACGCTTCCAGTATTCAATACCGGAACCGCCCAGCGGGTCGACGCCCAGCTTAAGACCCGCTTTCTGGATCGCCGCCATGTCGACGATATCTGCCAGTCCTTCAACGAAAGGCTGCACCAGATCCTGCTCTTTCACGTGGCCGGAGGCCATCGCCTCGTCCAGAGAGATGCGCTTCACGCCTTTCAGGTCATCAGCCAGCAGCGCGTTGGCGCGATCTTCCACCACTTTCGTGACGTTAGTGTCAGCCGGGCCGCCGTTGGGTGGGTTGTATTTGATGCCGCCATCTTCTGGCGGGTTGTGGGACGGCGTGATCACAATGCCGTCAGCCTGCGCGCCGCCCTTCTGGTTATGCACCAGGATGGCGTTAGAAACGGCAGGGGTCGGCGTATAGCCGTTGTTTTCCTGAATGATGACATCCACGCCGTTGGCCGCCAGCACCTCCAGTACGGAGATAAACGCTGGCTCTGACAGGGCGTGTGTATCCTTACCCACGTAACACGGACCGGTGACGCCGTTTTTGGCACGCTCTTCCGCGATGGCCTGAGCAATGGCCAGAATATGCGGCTCGTTAAAGCTATGGCGTACCGCACTGCCGCGGTGCCCGGATGTACCAAACTTAACTGCGTGTTCTGCGTTGCCCACTTCCGGCTTCAGCACGTAATACTGTGCGGTAAGCTGGGCGACGTTAATCAAATCGCTCTGTTGTGCAGGTTGACCCGCACGATTGTGATTTGCCATTGCCTGGTCCTTCTGATGCAAGGGTTAGATAGTTCCGCAAACCTTATCAATCAATTCCACCGGGAACTGCATCGACTGCATGATGTGTTCGATCATGCTGCGTTTACGTCCGGTATTGGTATTGGTGATCACCCAGTACGGTGTACCAGGGAGGTGCTTGGGTTTAGTTTGATTGCCATTCTGTAACAGCGTTTGCTCGTCACCCGCGAAGTAGACACGCGTGCGACCATGCAGTGACTCCGTCGCATCGGCAAACGCGTTGTGATCCAGTGAATAGAGTGTAGTCAGCACCAGCATAAAGCGGTTAACTGCTTTCTTCTGCTCAGCGTATTCGTCAGAAAGCAGCAGTTCGCGCATCGCACGCACTTTGTCTTTTACCTGCGTCAGCGGCTTTTCCTGGGCGACGGCAACGGGCTGGCGCGTCTCTTTGGGGGCTGGAGCGGCAGACTGCGAGGCGGCGGCCATTTTGAGCATGCGCCGTAAAATGTCGGACGCGCTCTCACCGATATGCCGCGTCTGGCTGGCAATATACTGATAGAGTTCGTCATCAACTTCGATTGTTTTCATCTTAATCCAGTGCGATATCTTATCTGAATACAAGTCGTTGGGAGTATAAGGTCAAAACCCAACAGCGGATAGCGTCAAGCCAGGATAGCGGCAAAAGTCAGAATTAACTGTCTCCTTGCAGCCGGACGGCAGAATGGTCAACATGATACCCTAACCTGACATACGTAAAAAAAGAACTTTGCCATGAAATTGAATACCCGAGCGCAATCTGCACAATCGCCGCACAATAATTCTCCCATCGTCCTGGTGCATGGTCTGTTTGGTAGTCTGGATAATCTTGGCGTACTGGCACGGGATCTGGTGCAGGATCACGCGCTGCTGCAGGTAGATATGCGCAACCACGGCCTGTCGCCGCGCTCGCCGCAGATGACCTACGCCGATATGGCCCAGGATCTGCTGGATACGCTGAATGAGCATAATATTGAAAAAGCGACCCTGATTGGTCACTCCATGGGTGGCAAAGCGGTGATGGCGCTGACGGCGCTTGCGCCGGAGCGCATTGCGGGCCTGGTGGTGATCGACGTGGCGCCGGTGGATTACGATGTGCGCCGCCATGATGAGATCTTCGCCGCTATCAACGCCGTCACGGACGCTGGCGTTAGCACCCGCCAGCAGGCTGCCGCGCTGATGCGTGAGCATCTGAACGAAGAAGGCGTGGTGCAGTTTCTGCTGAAATCCTTCGTCGACGGCGAATGGCGCTTTAACGTGCCGGTGCTCTGGGATCAATATGACCAGATCGTCGGCTGGCAGCCGGTGCCGGCGTGGCCGCATCCGACGCTGTTTATTACCGGCGGCAACTCCCCGTATGTAACCGAAGCGTATCGCGATGCGCTACTGACGCAATTCCCTCAGGCGCGTGCGCATGTCATTGCCGGCGCCGGACACTGGGTTCATGCCGAAAAACCGGACGCGGTGCTGCGCGCTATCCGTCGTTACCTCGCTGACACGGCAAATTGATTAAAAAGAGAGCGACTGGTCGCCAGCGGGCCTCCAGTCGTTGGCGTGCCGTTTTCGGTGATGTATGATGGCGCGCTTATCGCCCGGGCATTAGCAGGGTGTCTTGTTTCCCCCGAAGTCTCAAAATCATGGCCAAAGAACACACGGACCGCACGACATTAGATCTGTTCGCGAATGAGCGTCGCCCGGGACGACCGAAAACCAATCCGCTTTCGCGTGATGAACAGCTGCGCATCAATAAGCGCAATCAGCTTAAACGCGATAAAAGCCGCGGGCTTAAACGCGTCGAGCTGAAACTGAACGCTGAAGCCGTCGATGCGCTAAACGAGCTGGCGAATGCCCGTGATATCAGCCGCAGTGAGCTGATTGAAGAGATGCTGATTGCGCAGCTCGAGATATGGCACGGCAAAGCGTAAGTCAGAAAACTCCCCTTCTTATTGCTTTCATGTAGCACAGAGTGCAGTCCTGGGTGATTGCAGTTTCCGCAGGCTTCTCTGTTCTGCTATGATTGCCCTTATCCGTGGCTAAATTGCGCCACCATACCATTAAGTTTCAAGAGGTTATTTTACTCATGGCAATCATCGGCATTTTTTTTGGCAGCGACACGGGTAATACCGAAAATATCGCAAAAAACATTCAAAAACAGCTAGGTAAAGACGTTGCCGATGTGCATGACATTGCGAAAAGCAGCAAAGAAGATATCGAAGGCTACGATATCCTGCTGCTGGGCATCCCTACCTGGTACTACGGTGAAGCGCAGTGTGACTGGGACGATTTCTTCCCGTCTCTGGAAGAGATCGATTTCAACGGCAAACTGGTTGCCCTGTTCGGCTGTGGCGATCAGGAAGATTACGCAGAGTACTTCTGCGACGCTCTCGGCACCATCCGCGATATCATTGAGCCGCGCGGCGCCGTAATCGTTGGCCACTGGCCAACTGCTGGCTACCACTTCGAAGCCTCTAAAGGTCTGGCCGATGATAACCACTTCGTGGGTCTTGCCATCGATGAAGATCGCCAGCCTGAACTGACCGCTGAGCGCGTAGAGAAATGGGTTAAGCAGGTTCGCGAAGAACTGCACCTCGACGATATTCTCAACGCCTGATCATACTGCGGCGCAACGCCATAGTTGCGCCGCATTGATAGGTAATATCAATCAAAATAATTGCTACAAATTTTTAACTTTTCCTGCCATACCTGTACAATGATCCAGGTTCAAACGGGTCACCCTGTAACAAGTTTGTTGGCGGTACCACGTTTTTATAAGCATACTTTACTTGAGACTTGCAGTTTTCATTAGGTCATGGCAGTTCTATAATGAGACGCATTTCCCAGGTGCATTTTCTGTCACTTCTTCTTTAGAAGTGAATCGTTTAGCAACAGGACAGATTCCGCATGACTGACAATAACACCGCATTAAAGAAGGCCGGACTGAAAGTCACGCTTCCACGGTTAAAAATCCTGGAAGTGCTTCAGGGTCCGGATAACCATCATGTCAGTGCGGAAGACTTATACAAGCGTCTGATCGACATGGGCGAAGAGATTGGTCTGGCGACCGTTTACCGTGTACTGAACCAGTTCGACGATGCAGGCATCGTGACGCGTCACAACTTTGAAGGCGGGAAATCCGTATTTGAACTGACGCAGCAGCATCACCACGATCACCTGATTTGCCTGGATTGCGGCAAAGTGATCGAATTCAGCGACGACTCTATCGAATCACGTCAGCGTGAAATTGCCGCCCGTCATGGCATTCGTCTGACCAACCACAGTCTCTACCTCTATGGCCACTGTGCCGAAGGCGACTGCCGCGAAGATGATCACGCGCACGACGCGAAATAATTCATCCGCCTGCTCCGAGCCAACCTGACGGTTGGCTTTTTTATGCCTGTCATAATGTAAAAAGCCCGGTGGCGCTGCGCTTACACGGGCCTACGGGTGATTTCACCCGGTAGACCCGGTGAGCATCGCGCCACCGGGCGTTAAAAACAGCGAATTACTTGCTGTTATTACTGCGAATTTCCTGCCAGATTTTGTCGCAATTTTTGGTCACGTCCTGATTGTTACCCGTTTTGCGCGCCATAATACAGGCCTGGTAATCCGCCACTCGCACGCTTTCCTGGGTGGCAAACTGTTCGTGCTTCTTCTCCTGGCGCAGCACGTTCAGCACGCTCTGGCAGGCTTCGATTTTTTCTGGCGAACCTTCAGCGGTATTGATACAGGCGCTGTAGGCCTCTTTCAGACGGGTGTCTTCTCTCTGGGTCTGGGGTTGTGCGCAGGCGGCCAGTCCTGATGCCAGCAGCGCAACCAGTACGAATTTTTTCAGCATAGCAGTCTCCAGTCGGCGGGGTTATCCCCCGCCGGGTGAGTCATCAGAAGATGGTGAACGGGGCGATAACCATAAACTTCACGTCACGCTCATCCTGGAAGATGTTGCCGTAGCCGCCGCCGTAGCTTGGGATGTCGGAATGGTTGTCATACTGCGTGAAGTGCAGTTTGAACATGGTGCCTTTCGCGCGACCGTCCTGCAGGGTGTAGATCGCATCCAGACTATAGGCAGACTCTTTGATCTTGTTAGAGGCGATATCTTCACGCTGGCCCGCGCTGTTGATCAGCCAGTCTGCTGGTTTTGCATCCCAGGCGTAAACATAAGAAGCACCGACGCTCCAGCCTGCGAGGTTCCAGTTGCTCAGGTCATACATCGCGCCGAAGAAGACCGCTTTTTCGCCATTGGCGTTGAAGTCGGAGCGGTTATCCCACCACACGTCCAGACGACCGTTGGACGAAGCATAGGTTGGGGTCATGCGCTGCAGGAAATAGCCCTGCTGCCCTTCCGCCTTAACGTAAGTCCCTTCCAGACGTAAGTCGACCTGACCGACCTTATAACCCAGGGTCAGCGCCTGCAGCCATGCCGTGCCGTCGTAGATATCGTTCACGGTGCCGCTGTCGGCTTTATCACGCGTGCCGTAGAACTGGTAGCTGGTAGAGAGGGGGCCGCCCACGATATCCAGTTTGTAGCTCGCTTTGGCAAAGTACTGATCGATGAAGCCTTCCGCCTGGCCAAACGCGGCTTCCAGAATCAGGTTATTTTTGAAATCGTACTTCGCGCCAAAGGAGTGGAGATAATCAACGCGGGTTTTTCTGTCATTCTGATAGAACTTGTCCATCTCAAGATGCCACGGCGCTTTGTACTCGTTGGTCCACATATACGAGAAACTCAGCGCCCCGCTGTCGCCGTAGTCAAAGTTTGCCCCGGCTTCGGCACCCTGGTAGGTACCTGGCATAAAGCTCCAGTGTGGCGCTAACAGGGTCTGGCCGGTTGGTTGCAGCCAGCCGCCGCGCGCCCAGACCGGGCCGTATTTAAATTTTGCTGCCGCTTTATACAGGCTGATTCCGCTCTTATCGCCGGACCAGTCCTCTTTGTAGGCTTTGTTGCTGGAGGAGAACGCAATTTCGTTCGGGTGGCCGCTGTCGCCATTTTCCGCCATTTCAATGGCCGTGAACGCAGCAAGATCAAGACCGAACATATCGGCGGCATAGCCGGACTGGAAATCGAGGTTGGCGTTCCAGGTGGAGTGAGCCAGGTTAGTTTTATATTTATCTGCTTCGACATCTTTACGGTCACGTTCACGCTGCCAGTAATAAATACCGCCCGTGAGCGTGGAATCATCAATAAAACCTTCGGCCTGGGCTTTCGGAGAAACCATCCAGCCTGACATTGCTGTTACACCGGCAATAGCCAGCGCTAGCGCACTACGTTTGCCACTGAACGTACGCATAATTAATCCTCTTTGACGTATTTAAAGCGCCTAAAACGGCGAAAAACAAAAAGTAAAAAGTGGAGGTAACCAGAAATACCCGCTTACATCTCCTCTCTGTAGACTATTTTTCGCGACGCGAATTATCAACGCTTTTCAGCGATCAAACGTCAGGATTATGACAAAGCGCACATATTTGATTGCTATTTGTAACAAAGCAAAGGGAGAAGAATATTTTATTAAAATAACGGGAATAATTAGCGAGTTATTTTTAACAGGCAGGCATTAAACAGCCATTCCGATAGCTATTACGATGAATTTGCGAAAAGGAAGAAAAAGCGAACAGTTTTAAGAAAGGGAATTAATTCGCAACGCGAACATATCGTTAAATTCAGCCCCGATTGTCTGGCAAAAAAAACGCCGCAATGCGCGGCGTTTATCAGAAAATGATCGCTTATTCGCCGACTTTCGTCCAGGTATCACGCAGACCGACGGTACGGTTAAACACCAGTTTATCGGCTGTGGCGTAGCGGCTGTCGAGGCAGAAGTAACCTTCGCGCTCAAACTGATACGCATTGCCGGCAACAGCCCCTTTCAGGGATGGCTCCGCAAAGCCCTGCTTGATCACCAGCGACTCCGGGTTAATGACCTCCAGGAAGTCCTCTGCGGCACCCGGGTTTGGCACGCTGAAGAGGCGATCGTACAGACGGATCTCAACCAGCAGCGCATGTGCCGCGCTGACCCAGTGGATAACGCCTTTCACCTTGCGGCCATCGGCAGGATCTTTGCTCAGAGTCTCGGCATCGTAGCTGCAGAAGATCGTGGTGATAGTGCCTTCAGCATCTTTTTCAACACGCTCAGCTTTGATCACGTAGGCATTACGCAGGCGCACTTCTTTGCCCAGCACCAGGCGTTTGTACTGCTTGTTCGCTTCTTCGCGGAAGTCGGCGCGATCGATCCAGATCTCTGCGCTGAACGGCACTTCACGGCTACCCATCTCCGGCTTGCTCGGATGGTTCGGCATGGTCACCAGCTCGCTTTCGCCCTGAGGATAGTTTTCGATAACCAGCTTAACCGGATCGATAACAGCCATCGCGCGCGGCGCATTGTCGTTCAGATCTTCGCGAATGCAGGATTCCAGCGACGCCATCTCGATGGTGTTGTCCTGCTTGGTCACGCCGATGCGTTTGCAAAACTCGCGGATAGATGCGGCGGTATAGCCACGACGACGCAGACCGGAGATGGTTGGCATACGCGGGTCATCCCAGCCTTCAACGTGCTTGTCGGTAACCAGCAGGTTCAGCTTACGCTTGGACATCACGGTGTATTCGAGATTCAGACGAGAGAATTCGTACTGACGCGGATGCACCGGAATGGAGATGTTATCCAGCACCCAGTCATACAGACGACGGTTGTCCTGGAACTCCAGCGTACATAAGGAGTGAGTAATGCCTTCCAGCGCATCGCTGATGCAGTGGGTGAAGTCGTACATTGGGTAGATGCACCACTTGCTGCCGGTCTGATGGTGATCGGCAAACTTAATGCGGTACAGCACCGGGTCACGCATCACGATAAATGGCGAGGCCATATCGATTTTAGCGCGCAGGCAGGCTTTACCCTCTTCGAAGCCACCGGCACGCATTTTTTCAAACAGCGCCAGGTTCTCTTCCACGCTGCGATCGCGGTACGGGCTGTTTTTGCCCGGCGCGGTCAGCGTGCCGCGGTATTCGCGGATTTCGTCAGCGGAAAGCTCGTCAACGTAGGCCAGACCTTTGTTGATCAGCTCTACGGCGTAAGCATACAGCTGGTCAAAATAGTCGGAGGAGTAGCAGATGTCGCCAGACCAGTTGAAGCCCAACCATTGCACGTCGTTCTTAATGGACTCTACGTATTCGATATCTTCTTTCACCGGGTTGGTGTCATCGAAACGCAGGTTGCATTGACCCTGGTAGTCCTGCGCGATGCCGAAGTTCAGGCAGATCGATTTCGCATGACCAATATGCAGGTAGCCATTCGGCTCCGGCGGGAAACGGGTATGAACTGTGGTGTGCTTACCAGTGGCCAGATCTTCATCAATGATCTGACGGATAAAGTTGCTCGGGCGGGCTTCAGCCTCACTCATCGTGGATTCCTCAAAGCGTAAACGACGTATAACGGCATATGATCTTATAAGCCGGGCGTAGTGACAACCTTTAGTTACGCAAAAAACGGTCCCGGAAGAGAATTATGAGGGCGATTGCTGCAAAAAAAAGCGGCGGGGATATCCCCGCCGCTCAGGCACTAACGCTTACTCAGGAGCACTTATTTGCCTTTAATTTCATACAGAGGTGTCTGACCGGCCACAACCTGACCCTGCGCCTTAATGACCAGGCCGCTGAAGTCATCGATATTGCTGCAGACAACCGGGCTAATCATCGAGCGCGCGTTGGCGTTCAGGTAGTCGAGATCCATCTCCAGAACCGGCTGACCCGCCACCACTTCCGCACCCTCTTCGACCAGGCGTTTGAAGCCCTGGCCACCCAGCGCTACGGTATCGATGCCCATGTGGACAACGATCTCCGCCCCTTTGTCGGTTTCCAGGCAGAACGCGTGGTTGGTATTGAAGATTTTAACGATGGTGCCCGCCGCAGGCGACACAACGGTTTTCTCCGTTGGTTTAACCGCGACACCGTCACCCACGGCTTTACTGGCGAAGGCTTCATCAGGAACCTGCTCCAGAGCCACCACCTCACCGGTGACTGGCGAAACCAGTGCGGCAATGGTTACCGCATTTGGCACCGCCTGCGGTTTCGCAACCGGCGCGTCAGCCACGGGTGCGCTATCCGTTGAGGCAGCAGCAACCGGCCCACGGGCAACCACTTTTTTCATTTCGTCGCCGATAGATTCGGCCTTCGCACCCACGATAACCTGGATGGTTTGTTTGTTCAGTTTCACCACACCAGACGCGCCCAGGCGTTTGCACATGGCATCGCTCACGCGCGCAGAGTCGCCAACGGTCAGACGCAGGCGGGTAATACAGGCATCAATGGCTTTCAGGTTATCGGTACCGCCTACAGCGGCAATGTAGCTGGTTGCCAGCTGAGTTAAACCTTCTTCGGTATTGCTGTTTGCTTCACTGGTTACGACGTCATCTTTTGTCTCTTCACGGCCCGGCGTTTTGAGGTTAAACATACGAATAACCGCGCTGAACAGGAGGAAGTAGATAACGAAGAACACCAGGCCCATCACCATCAGCATCCAGACATTGCTGCTTGCCGCCGGCAGGTTGTACATCAACACGTAGTCGATAGCGCCTGCGGAGAAGGAGAAGCCAGCATGGATACCCAGAAGAGTGGCCACAAACAGGCTGATACCGGTCAGGATGGCGTGCATGAGATACAGCAGCGGCGCCAGGAACATGAACAGGAATTCCAGTGGCTCGGTCACGCCGGTCAGGAAGGCCGTGATCGCAACGGACAGCAGCATACCGCCAACCATTGGGCGACGCTCTTTCGGCGCAGCCAGGTACATTGCCAGCGCAGCGCCAGGCAGACCAAACATCATGATTGGGAAGAAGCCGGACATGAACATGCCCGCGGTGCCGTCGCCTGCGTAGAAACGGTTGATATCACCGTGGAACACGGCACCCGCCGCGTTGGTGAACTCACCAATCTGGAACCAGGCGATGGTGTTCAGCACCTGATGCAGACCCGTTGGGATCAGCAGACGGTTGATGAAACCGAAGATACCCGCACCCATTGCGCCCGCGGAAACGATCCACTCGCCACCCGCATGGATAGCGTGCTGCACCGGTGGCCACACGTAGCCAAAGATGGCGGCAAGGATCAGACAGAAAAAGCCCGTCGCGATCGGCACGAAACGTTTTCCGCCGAAGAAGCTCAGGAAGTCAGGGAGTTTGATACCTGCCCAGCGGTTGTAGACGGCACCACCGACGAGGCCGGTAATGATACCCGCCAGTACGCCCATGTTGATTTCAGGGTTGATGGTCACCATCGCTTTCGTGAGGATGAAGTAACCCACGGCCCCGGCCAGTGCCGCAGCACCAGCGCTGTCTTTTGACCAGCTTGACGCCACACCGATGGCAAAAATCAGCGCCAGGTTGTCAAAAATTGCGCCGCCAGCCTGAGCAATAAACGGCACGTTAAGAAGATCGGGTTGCCCGAATCGCAGCAGGAGCGCTGCAACCGGTAGCACGGCGATAGGGAGCTGCAAAGCCCTACCGAGGCGCTGGAAAAAACCTAAAATATTCATCCTATTCCCCCTACGAGACCCTTTGTTAAGGCTCGCGCATAAACTATGTTTTTTATTGTGTAACGAACGATAAATACAGTTGATGATTCACTGGCTTTGAGAGTGTCTGAAAAATTAATTCGTATCGCAAATTAAACGCGTACTTTTTGTGAGTTTTGTCACCAAATATTGTTTCTTCCCCTCCCCTGTACTGGCAAACAGTGAAAACTTATTTTATGATACGAAAAATCAGGACGGATTGACCCCTCTCGGTGTGAAACAGGTTAGGCTTATATCATACCCCGACAAGCAATCCGCCAACTTTTACTAAAACTTCAGAGGTGAATAATGAGACTGATCCCCCTGGCAACCGCAGAACAAGTCGGCAAATGGGCTGCTCGCCATATCGTACAACGTATCAACGCGTTCAAACCGACAGCCGATCGTCCTTTTGTACTGGGTCTGCCTACCGGTGGCACACCTCTTACCGCCTATAAAGCACTGGTTGAGATGCATAAAGCGGGCCAGGTTAGCTTTGAACATGTTGTCACCTTCAACATGGACGAGTATGTAGGCCTGCCAAAAGAGCACCCGGAGAGCTACCATAGCTTCATGCACCGGAACTTCTTTGATCACATTGATATTAAACCGGAAAATATTAATCTGCTGGACGGAAATGCCCCGGATATTGATGCAGAATGCCGTCATTACGAAGAAAAAATCCGTGCTTACGGTAAAATCCACCTGTTCATGGGTGGCGTCGGTAACGACGGTCATATCGCCTTCAACGAACCTGCTTCTTCTCTGGCCTCCCGTACCCGTATCAAAACCCTGACACATGACACCCGTGTGGCAAACTCCCGTTTCTTTGATGGCGACGTTAACCAGGTACCAAAATATGCCCTGACCGTTGGCGTGGGTACCCTGCTGGATGCGGAAGAAGTGATGATTCTGGTGCTGGGCAGCGTAAAAGCGCAGGCGCTGCAGGCGGCGGTAGAAGGCAACGTCAACCACATGTGGACCATCAGCTGTCTGCAGCTGCATCCGAAAGCAGTTGTGGTATGCGATGAACCGTCTACCATGGAACTGAAAGTGAAGACGTTGAAGTATTTCAACGAATTAGAAGCAGAAAATATTAAAGGTCTGTAATGTGACGCCGTCTCTGCCTGCAGAGACGGCATGCTATTTTTAAACCGGGGGTCGTTATGTACGCTTTAACCCACGGTCGGATTTATACCGGCCATGAAATTCTGGATGACCATGCGATCGTTATCGCCAATGGCCTGATTGAACGTGTCTGCCCACTGGCCGAACTGCCAGCGGACATTGAACAACGCTCGCTCAATGGAGCAATCATCTCCCCCGGTTTTATCGACGTACAGCTTAACGGCTGTGGCGGCGTGCAGTTCAACGATACCGCCGAAGCCGTCACCGTTGAAACGCTGGAAATTATGCAGCGCGCCAATGAAAAATCGGGCTGCACCAGCTACCTGCCGACGCTTATCACCACCAGCGACGACCTGATGAAGCAAGGCGTTCGCGTGATGCGTGAATATCTGGCGAAATATCCACACCAGGCGCTGGGTCTGCACCTTGAGGGGCCGTGGCTGAATATCGTCAAGAAAGGCACCCATAATCCTGATTACGTCCGTAAACCTGACGGTGAACTGGTTGATTTTCTCTGTGCCAACGCGGATGTGATCACCAAAGTGACCCTGGCGCCAGAAATGGTCGATCCTGAGGTGATCCGCAAGCTGGCGGGCGCAGGTATTGTGGTCTCTGCAGGGCATTCCAACGCCACGCTAAAAGAGGCCAAAGTGGGCTTCCGCGCCGGTATCACCTTCGCGACCCATCTTTATAATGCTATGCCTTATATTACCGGACGCGAACCCGGTCTCGCCGGGGCGATCTTCGACGAACCAGATGTCTATTGCGGCATTATTGTTGACGGTTTACATGTCGATTACGCCAACGTGCGTAACGCTAAGCGCCTGAAAGGTGACAAACTGTGTCTGGTAACAGACGCCACGGCACCAGCTGGGGCAAATATTGAACAGTTCATTTTTGCTGGTAAAACAATATACTACCGGAATGGACTCTGTGTGGATGAGAACGGAACGTTAAGCGGCTCGGCTCTGACCATGATCGAAGGCGTGCGCAATCTGGTTGAACATTGCAGCATTGCCCTCGATGAAGTGCTGCGTATGGCAACGCTCTATCCGGCACGCGCGATAGGCGTAGATAAACAGCTGGGCAGTATTGCACCGGGGATGGTCGCTAACCTCACCGCATTCACACACGATTATAAAATCATCAAGACCATCGTTAATGGTAACGAGGTCGTTACAGAGTAAGCGAAAGTATGACACCTGGCGGACAAGCTCAAATTGGCAACGTTGATCTGGTAAAACAGCTGAACAGTGCGGCGGTTTATCGACTGATTGACCAGCACGGACCCATCTCGCGGATTCAGATTGCAGAACAGAGCCAGCTTGCCCCCGCCAGCGTGACGAAAATTACCCGTCAGCTTATTGAGCGCGGGCTGATTAAAGAAGTGGATCAGCAGGCCTCCACCGGAGGCCGTCGCGCTATCTCAATTGTTACCGAAACCCGTCATTTCCACGCCATTGGCGTGCGCCTTGGACGTCATGACGCCACCCTGACGCTCTACGATCTCAGCAGTAAGGCCATTGCTGAAGAGCACTATGCCCTGCCGGAACGCACTCAGGAGACCCTCGAACATGCGCTGCTTAACGCCATCGAGCTGTTTATCGAATCCTGCCAGCGCAAAATCCGCGAGCTGATTGCCATTTCGGTGATCCTGCCCGGGCTCGTCGATCCCGAAAGCGGCGTGATCCGCTATATGCCGCATATTCAGGTCGAAAACTGGGCGCTGATCGACGCGCTGGAAAAGCGTTTCGCCGTAACCTGCTTTGTGGGTCACGATATCCGCAGCCTGGCGCTGGCCGAGCACTACTTTGGTGCAAGTCAGGATTGTGAAGACTCAATTCTGGTGCGCGTTCACCGCGGGACGGGTGCCGGTATTATCTCTAATGGCCGCATTTTTATTGGCCGTAACGGTAACGTGGGCGAGATTGGCCACATTCAGGTTGACCCGCTGGGTGAGCGCTGCCACTGCGGCAACTTTGGCTGTCTGGAAACCGTCGCTGCCAACGCCGCCATTGAGCAGCGGGTGCGCCATCTGCTGGAGCAGGGTTATCAGAGCCGCGTCACGCTCGATGACTGTAAAATCAGCGCCATCTGCCGGGCGGCCAATAAGGGCGACGCGTTAGCCAGTGAAGTGATTGAGCAGGTTGGCCGTCATCTGGGCAAAACCATTGCCATCGCCATCAACCTGTTTAACCCACAAAAAGTGGTGATCGCCGGTGAAATTACCGAGGCCGAAAAAGTGCTGCTGCCTGCCATCGAAGGGTGCATCAATACCCAGGCGCTGAAGGCGTTTCGCCAGAACCTGCCGGTGGTTCGCTCCGCGCTGAACGACCGTTCCGCGATTGGCGCTTTTGCCCTGGTAAAACGCGCCATGCTTAACGGTATCCTGTTGCAGCGTTTGCTGGAAAGCTGACAGCGCTTTATAGTGACGCCTTCTTTTTTTGATGTCGGGAAGTTCATGACCATTAAGAATGTTATTTGTGATATCGACGGCGTGCTGATGCACGACAACGTTGCCGTGCCGGGCGCTGCAGAGTTTCTTAACGGCATCATGGAAAAGGGTATGCCGCTGGTGCTGCTCACTAACTTCCCGTCGCAGACCGGACAGGATCTGGCGAACCGTTTTGCCACCGCCGGTATCGATGTGCCCGCCAGCGTGTTCTATACCTCGGCAATGGCCACCGCAGATTTCCTGAAGCGTCAGGAAGGCAAAAAAGCGTATGTAGTCGGTGAAGGCGCACTGATCCATGAACTGTACAAAGCGGGCTTTACCATCACCGACGTCAACCCCGACTTTGTTATCGTTGGCGAAACGCGCTCCTATAACTGGGAGATGATGCACAAGGCGGCCTTCTTTGTCGCCAACGGAGCCCGCTTTATCGCCACCAACCCGGATACCCATGGCCGCGGCTTTTACCCGGCCTGCGGCGCACTCTGTGCCGGTATTGAGAAGATGACCGGCCGCATGCCGTTTTATGTTGGTAAGCCCAGCCCGTGGATCATTCGTGCAGCACTCAACACAATGCAGGCCCACTCGGAAGATACGGTGATTGTGGGCGATAACCTGCGCACCGATATTCTGGCCGGCTTCCAGGCCGGGCTGGAAACCATCCTGGTCCTGTCGGGGGTATCCACCCTGGACGATATCGATTCGATGCCGTTCCGACCAAGCTGGATTTACCCCTCGGTCGCGGAAATTGATGTCCTGTAACCCAAAACCACGTCCCCGGACGTGGTTTTTTCATTTTGCCGCGTCAAAAATAGAAATTCACCTAATAAAAAACGCCTTTTACTGAATAAACATCAATAATCCAGCTTAAGGCGTACGCTTTTTTCAACATTCATCAACAGGTATTGCACTTTTTTCTTTTTACCCGGCAAATCGCTTGCCGCCCCTCCGCTTTTGCGGCATTTTCATAAGCAAGCAACATCACACTGCAACAGGGTTAATGGAGAAGGTTATGTGTTCAATTTTCGGCGTACTGGATATCAAAACTGACGCAGGCGAACTGCGTAAAAAAGCACTGGAACTGTCCCGTCTGATGCGCCATCGCGGCCCGGACTGGTCCGGTGTCTACGCCAGCGATAAAGCCATCCTGGCGCACGAGCGTCTGTCGATTGTGGATGTCAATGCCGGTGCCCAGCCGTTATATAACGAGAAAAAAACCCATGCGCTGGCGGTCAACGGTGAAATCTACAACCACCAGGCGCTGCGCGCGGAGTACGGCGATCGCTACACCTTCCAGACCGGTTCTGACTGCGAAGTGATCCTGGCCCTCTACCAGGAGAAAGGGCCCGAGTTCCTCGACGATCTGCAGGGTATGTTTGCCTTTGCGCTGTACGATAGCGAAAAAGATGCGTACCTGATTGGCCGCGACCACATCGGGATTATCCCGCTCTATATGGGCCATGATGAGCACGGCAACTTCTATGTTGCCTCTGAAATGAAAGCCCTGGTGCCGGTTTGCCGCACCATCAAAGAGTTCCCGGCAGGCAGCTATCTGTGGAGCCAGGATGGCGAAATTCGCCAGTACTATCAGCGCGACTGGTTCGATTACGATGCCGTTAAAGACAACGTCACCGATAAAAACGAGCTGCGCCAGGCGCTGGAAGATTCAGTGAAAAGCCACCTGATGTCGGACGTGCCTTACGGCGTGCTGCTCTCAGGCGGTCTGGACTCGTCCGTTATCTCGGCGATCACCAAAAAGTATGCCGCACGTCGCGTGGAAGATCAGGAGCGCTCCGAAGCCTGGTGGCCGCAGCTGCACTCCTTCGCCGTCGGCCTGGAAGGATCCCCGGACCTGAAAGCCGCGCAGGAGGTGGCAAATCACCTGGGCACCGTGCACCATGAGATCCACTTTACGGTGCAGGAAGGGCTGGATGCGATCCGCGACGTTATCTATCACATTGAAACCTATGATGTGACCACCATCCGCGCCTCTACGCCGATGTACCTGATGTCCCGTAAAATCAAAGCGATGGGCATTAAAATGGTGCTTTCCGGCGAAGGTTCTGACGAAGTGTTCGGCGGCTACCTCTACTTCCATAAAGCGCCGGATGCCAAAGAGCTGCACGAAGAGACCGTGCGTAAACTGCAGGCCCTGCACATGTTTGACTGCGCCCGTGCCAACAAAGCGATGTCTGCATGGGGTGTTGAAGCGCGCGTCCCCTTCCTGGATAAAAAATTCCTCGACGTGGCCATGCGTATCAACCCGCAGGACAAAATGTGCGGCAACGGCAAGATGGAGAAACACGTTCTGCGCGAATGCTTCGAATCTTACCTGCCTGCAAGCGTGGCATGGCGTCAGAAAGAGCAGTTCTCTGACGGCGTAGGTTACAGCTGGATCGACACCCTGAAAGAGGTGGCAGCGAAGCAGATTTCCGATCAGCAACTGGAAACCGCCAGCTTCCGCTTCCCGTACAACACGCCGGGTTCGAAAGAAGCCTATCTGTACCGTGAGATCTTCGAAGAGCTGTTCCCGCTGCCAAGCGCAGCAGAGTGTGTTCCTGGCGGTCCTTCCGTCGCCTGCTCCTCGGCGAAAGCCATTGAGTGGGATGAAGCTTTCAAAACCATGAACGATCCATCAGGTCGTGCCGTGGGTGTGCATCAGTCCGCCTATAAGTAATCAGTCAGATCGCCATGAGGCCCTTCGGGGCCTCTTTTTTTGCCTCGCGTTTCGCTGGACAAAAACGATTAATAACCAATAATTGCCGAATATTCGGTCACGCTGTTCGCAACCTAACCAAACAGTCACATTCCAGACATTTTCGTTGAAAAAGGTGTTGACGCTGCAAGGGTCTATACGCATAATGCGCCCCGCAACGCCGATAAGGTAACGCGAAAAAAAGATGGCTACGTAGCTCAGTTGGTTAGAGCACATCACTCATAATGATGGGGTCACAGGTTCGAATCCCGTCGTAGCCACCATCTTTTTTGCGGGAGTGGCGAAATTGGTAGACGCACCAGATTTAGGTTCTGGCGCCGCAAGGTGTGCGAGTTCAAGTCTCGCCTCCCGCACCATTCCCAGGTAAGCGTTGCACGGATGGGGTATCGCCAAGCGGTAAGGCACCGGTTTTTGATACCGGCATTCCCTGGTTCGAATCCAGGTACCCCAGCCATATTTCTTCGATTTTGCGGTTCTCCGCGGTTATTGGGGTATCGCCAAGCGGTAAGGCACCGGTTTTTGATACCGGCATTCCCTGGTTCGAATCCAGGTACCCCAGCCATCGAAGAAAGCAGTCTGGCTACGTAGCTCAGTTGGTTAGAGCACATCACTCATAATGATGGGGTCACAGGTTCGAATCCCGTCGTAGCCACCATATCAGCTTGTATCGATTGCGGTCGGTAAAGCAAAAAAATTGTTGGGGTATCGCCAAGCGGTAAGGCACCGGATTCTGATTCCGGCATTCCGAGGTTCGAATCCTCGTACCCCAGCCAATTTAAAAAGTCGTTAAGCTATTTGTTTAACGCAATTGGGGTGTCGCCAAGCGGTAAGGCTCTGGTTTCTGATACCAGCATTCCGGGGTTCGAATCCCTGCACCCCAGCCACATAAAAAAAGCTCGCTTCGGCGAGCTTTTTGCTTTTCTACGTTTCCAGACTGAACAAGCCGGGTGGCGGCTTCGCCTTACCCGGCCCAGGGAATGTCTAGAGTCCTAAGGCGTACTTCAGCGCCTGACGTTTCAGTCCACCGGCGCGCTGTGCCGCCATCAATCCCACATTACGCAGGATGCGCAGCGGCCCGAGATCGTTGCTGAACCCGGCGTAAAAGAGATCCATCCCGGACTGCATAATGAAGTTATCGGCCATTCGTCGCATCTGATAACGCTTAAGCACCTGATGGCTGGCCCAGGCTTCGCCGTGGCTGCGGGCATTACTGAGTACATCTATCAGCGCTTCGACGTCGCGATAGCCCAGGTTAACCCCCTGCCCCGCCAGCGGATGAATGGTATGCGCCGCATCGCCGACCAGCGCCAGCCCTTCGCGGGCATACTTCAGCGCATGACGACGCGTCAGGGGGAATGCCCCTGCGGCGACCGGCGTGACCTTACCCAGACGCGGCGGGAAATGGTGGGCGATTTCGCGCTGCAGCTGTTCCATAGAGAGCCCCTGCAGCTGGCGGATCCGCGCGGGGGTGTCATACCACACCAGGGATGCCCAACGGTCAAACAGCGGTAAAAACGCGTGCGGACCGTTCGGGGTGAAATGCTGCCAGGTGCTGTCACCCGGATCGTTCTCACAGGCGACGGTGATCAGCATGCAGGATTGCTGATATTGCCAGGCGTGAATGCCGATCCCGGCCAGCTCGCGCACCCGGGAATTTGCGCCGTCGGCCCCAACCAGCAGTTTCACCGCCAGCTGCTCGCCATTATCCAGCTCAATCAAATGCTGATCGTTGTGGCGGTGGAGCGCCTTCACCGACGCAGGAACGCGCAGCGTCACCTGCGGATGCGCCTCCAGCGCCTGCCAGAGCGCCTGTTGCAGCACCCTATTTTCAACCATGTAACCCAGCAGCGGAAGTTTCAGCTCCGCGGCGTCAAACACCACGTGGGCGTTTTCCCACTCCCAGGTCTCCAGGCGACGATACGGATGCGCGCGCATGGCCAGCACCGCGTCCCATACCCCCAGCCCACGAAGCAGATCAACTGACGCGGCGCTGATCGCCGAAATGCGTACATCCGGCTGCTGTGACGCGTCAAAAGCAGCAGGTGGTGCCTGTTCGATAACGGTGACGTCGAACCCGTGTTGCGCCAGCCCCAGCGCCAGCGCCCCGCCGACCATACCGCCGCCGACGACGGCGATCCCGGCTTGTTGGATAGTCATGGTCATTTGTCCTTATTTGATAATCTCCTAAGTTTACCGGATTTTTTTGGCCTTGAGGCTGACAACCTTCATACTGGTCACAACCGCACCAAAGCATTACAATACGCGCCCTGCAATCCTGAGCATGAGCAAGTCGATGACAAAAAAACTCCATATTAAAACCTGGGGCTGTCAGATGAACGAATACGATTCATCCAAGATGGCCGATCTGCTGGATGCCACCCATGGGTATCAACTCACCGACGTGGCGGAAGAGGCAGATGTGCTGCTGCTGAATACCTGCTCAATCCGTGAGAAGGCGCAGGAAAAAGTCTTTCACCAGTTAGGTCGCTGGAAGCTCCTCAAGCAGAAAAACCCGGATATCATCATCGGCGTTGGCGGCTGTGTTGCCTCGCAAGAAGGGAAGCTGATTCGTCAGCGCGCCCACTACGTCGACATTATTTTTGGTCCGCAGACCCTGCACCGTCTGCCGGAGATGATCAACGCCGTACGCGGAAGCGGTAATCGCAAAGCGATTATTGACGTCAGCTTCCCGGAAATCGAAAAATTTGACCGTCTGCCGGAACCGCGCGCAGATGGCCCGACCGCCTTCGTCTCCATCATGGAAGGCTGCAATAAATACTGTACTTACTGCGTGGTGCCTTATACCCGCGGCGAAGAAGTCAGCCGTCCTTGCGACGACATCCTGTTTGAGATCGCCCAACTGGCGGCACAGGGTGTGCGCGAAGTGAACCTGCTCGGGCAGAACGTTAACGCCTGGCGCGGCGAGAACTATGACGGCAGCACCGGCTCGTTTGCTGAACTGCTGCGTCTGGTGGCGGCGATTGACGGTATCGACCGCATCCGCTTTACCACCAGCCACCCGATCGAATTTACCGATGACATCATCGAGGTTTACCGCGATACGCCAGAGCTGGTGAGCTTCCTGCATCTGCCGATCCAGTGTGGTTCTGACCGCGTACTGAACCTGATGGGCCGCACCCACACCGTGCTGGAATATAAAGCGATTATCCGCAAGCTGCGTGAAGCGCGCCCGGATATTCAGATAAGCTCTGACTTCATCGTCGGCTTCCCGGGGGAAACGGACGACGATTTTGAACGCACCATGAAGGTGATTGGTGATGTGAACTTCGACGTGAGTTACAGCTTCATCTTCTCGGCGCGTCCAGGGACGCCTGCCGCCGATATGGTTGACGACGTGCCGGAAGAGGTGAAAAAGCAGCGTCTCTATATTCTGCAGGATCGCATTAACCAGCAGGCCAACGCATGGAGCCGCCGGATGCTCGGCACCGTGCAGCGTGTACTGGTAGAAGGCACTTCACGTAAGAGCATCATGGAGCTCTCTGGCCGTACAGAGAACAACCGCGTGGTGAACTTCGAAGGTACGCCGGATCTGGTGGGCAAGTTCGTCGATATTGAGATCCTCGAGGTGCTGACCAACTCCCTGCGTGGCAAACTGGTGCGCACCGAAGATGAAATGGGCCTGCGCGTCGCCCAGTCGCCGGAATCGGTGATTGCCCGTACCCGTAAAGAAAACGATCTCGGCGTCAGCGTTTATCAGCCGTGATCCTTCGGCCTGTCGTTTCTGACAGGCCTTGTATTTCCCCCTGCTCTCCCCCATATCCTTCGCAATGCTTGCGCCTTTATTCCGTGGCGTGAATACTTTCATAAGACAGACCCACTGCCCTATGACACCCGAGACATTAAGAGGAACGGTTTGAATATAGACACACGTGAAATTACCCTTGAGCCAGCAGACAACGCTCGCCTGCTGAGCCTGTGCGGGCCGTTTGATGACAACATCAAACATCTGGAGCGACGTCTGGGTATCGAGATTAATCGTCGCGATAACCAGTTCAAACTCACCGGACGCGCCATTTGCGTCAATGCCGCTGCGGATATTCTCCGTAGTCTGTACGTTGATACCGCGCCGATGCGCGGTGAAACTCAGGATATTGAGCCGGAACAGATCCATCTGGCGATCAAAGAATCGCGAGTGCTGGAGCAGAGCGCGGAGAGCGTGCCGGAATTCGGCAAGGCTATCCACATTCAGACCAAGCGTGGCGTCATTAAGCCGCGCACGCCAAACCAGGCGCAGTACATCGCCAATATCCTCGATCATGACATCACCTTCGGTGTCGGCCCGGCAGGTACTGGTAAAACCTACCTTGCGGTGGCTGCTGCCGTGGATGCCCTTGAGCGCCAGGAGATCCGCCGCATTCTGCTCACCCGTCCGGCCGTTGAAGCGGGCGAGAAGCTGGGCTTCCTGCCTGGCGATCTGAGCCAGAAGGTCGATCCTTACCTGCGCCCGCTGTACGATGCGCTGTTTGAGATGCTTGGCTTTGAGAAGGTCGAAAAACTGATTGAACGTAACGTCATCGAAGTGGCTCCGCTGGCCTATATGCGTGGCCGTACCCTGAACGATGCGTTCATCATCCTGGATGAGAGCCAGAACACCACCATCGAACAGATGAAGATGTTCCTGACCCGTATTGGCTTTAACTCCAAAGCGGTGATCACCGGCGATATCACCCAGGTTGACCTGCCACGCAGCACCAAGTCGGGTCTGCGTCACGCTATTGAAGTCCTGTCCGAAGTGGACGAAATCAGCTTCAACTTCTTCCACAGTGAAGACGTGGTGCGCCACCCGGTGGTTGCCCGCATCGTCACGGCGTATGAAGCATGGGAAGCCGCAGATCAAAAACGTAAAGCAGAACAGGCCGCGGAACGTAAACGCGAAGCCCAGGAGCAAGAGCAGAAATGAGTCAGGTGATCCTCGATTTACAGCTGGCCTGTGAAGATAACGCCGGCCTGCCGGAAGAGAGCCAGTTCCAGGCGTGGCTGAATGCCGTCATCCCGCAGTTTCAGGAGGAGTCAGAAGTCACGATTCGCCTGGTGGATGAAGCAGAAAGCCACGACCTGAACCTGACCTACCGCGGGAAAGATAAGCCGACCAACGTGCTCTCTTTCCCGTTCGAAGCCCCACCGGGTATCGAAATGCCGCTGCTTGGCGATCTGATCATCTGCCGCCAGGTGGTTGAGCAGGAAGCGAAGGAGCAGCAGAAGCCCCTCGAGGCCCACTGGGCGCACATGGTGGTGCACGGCAGCCTGCATCTGCTGGGCTACGACCACATTGAAGATGACGAAGCGGAAGAGATGGAATCCCTTGAGACAGAGATAATGCTTGCTCTGGGCTATGAGGATCCGTACATTGCCGAGAAAGAGTAGTCTGTAGGGCGCGTTTGCGCCTTACTGGCATAATGTGCCGTTGCGTATGACAAAAGTCCGCGACGGCAGTCAACAGACCAACATGAGAACCCTTAACAAACGCCATGAGCGACGACAATTCACACAGTAGCGACACACCAAACAGCAAAAAAGGATTTTTCTCCCTCCTTCTGAGCCAGCTGTTCCACGGTGAACCTAAAAACCGTGATGACCTTCTGGAGCTTATCCGTGACTCCGGGCAGAACGAGCTTATCGATGAAGATACGCGCGAGATGCTTGAAGGGGTAATGGACATCGCCGACCAGCGCGTTCGCGATATCATGATCCCCCGTTCGCAGATGATTACCCTGAAACGCAACCAGACCCTGGATGAGTGCCTCGATGTCATTATCGAATCCGCTCACTCACGTTTCCCGGTGATCAGCGAAGACAAAGACCACATTGAAGGAATTTTGATGGCCAAGGATCTGCTGCCGTTTATGCGCAGCGATGCCGAAGCCTTCAGCATGGAAAAAGTGTTACGTCAGGCGGTAGTGGTCCCGGAAAGTAAGCGGGTCGATCGCATGCTGAAAGAGTTCCGCTCTCAGCGCTACCACATGGCGATTGTTATCGATGAATTTGGCGGTGTTTCGGGCCTGGTCACCATCGAAGATATTCTTGAGCTGATTGTTGGCGAAATTGAAGATGAATATGACGAAGAAGAGGATATCGACTTCCGTCAGTTGAGCCGCCACACCTGGACCGTGCGTGCGCTCGCCCCAATCGAAGATTTCAATGACACCTTCGGCACGCATTTCAGCGACGAAGAGGTAGATACCATCGGCGGGCTGGTGATGCAGGCGTTTGGTCACCTGCCGGCGCGTGGCGAAACCGTGGAAATTGACGGCTATCAGTTCAAGGTGGCGATGGCCGACAGTCGACGTATTATTCAGGTTCATGTCAGAATGCCGGACAATGCTCCGCAACCCACACTGGATGATTGATTTAAATGGCATTTGCCCCCTTGCTTGAACGCCAGCGCACGCGTCTGCTGCTGGCGCTGATCCTCGGAGCCAGCGGTACGCTGGCTTTTTCCCCTTATGACTTCTGGCCAGCGGCCCTCCTTTCTCTGATGGGACTCCAGGGGCTGACCCTTAACCGACGCCCTGTTCAGGCGGCGGCGATTGGCTATTTCTGGGGGCTGGGCCTGTTTGGCTCCGGTATTAACTGGGTTTACGTCAGTATTGCCCAGTTTGGCGGCATGCCAGGCCCGGTGAATGTTTTCCTCGTGGTGCTGCTGGCGGCGTACCTCTCGCTCTACACGGGTCTGTTTGCCGGGATCCTCTCCCGCTTGTGGCCAAAAACCAGCTGGCTGCGGGTGGCGATTGCCGCCCCGGTGGTCTGGCAAATTACCGAGTTCCTGCGCGGCTGGGTGCTAACCGGCTTTCCGTGGCTGCAGTTCGGCTACAGCCAGATAGATGGCCCGCTAAAGGGCCTGGCGCCGGTGATGGGCGTCGAGGCGATCAACTTCCTGCTGATGGTGGTAAGCGGCCTGCTGGTGCTGGCGTTGGTGCAGCGCAACGGGCGAGCGCTGGTCATGGCTGTGGTGCTTTTTGCCCTGCCTTTCCCGCTGCGTTATATCCAGTGGTTTACCCTTGAGCCGGAACGCGCCACCCAGGTGTCGATGGTGCAGGGTAATATTCCCCAGTCGCTGAAATGGGATGAAGGTCAGTTGATCAACACCCTGAAAATTTATCTGGATGCCACCCAGAAAGAGATGGGCAAATCCCAGCTGATTATCTGGCCTGAGTCGGCAATCCCGGATCTGGAGATCAACCAGCGGCGTTTTCTGACCATGATGGACGATCTGTTGCGGGCGCGAAACTCCACGCTGATCACCGGGATCGTTGACGCGCGGCTGAACAAGCAGAACCGTTACGACACTTACAACACCATTATCACGCTGGGAAAAGACAATCCCTACAGCTATGAGTCGACGAACCGCTACAACAAGAATCACCTGGTGCCTTTTGGTGAGTTTGTGCCGCTGGAGTCGATTCTGCGTCCGCTGGCACCGTTTTTCGATCTGCCGATGTCCTCCTTTAGCCGGGGCGCCTACGTTCAGCCTCAGCTGAGCGCCCACGGCTTTTTACTGACCGCCGCCATTTGCTACGAGATCATCCTCGGTGAGCAGGTGCGGGATAATTTCCGCCCGAACACCGACTATCTGCTGACCATCTCCAACGATGCCTGGTTCGGTAAGTCGATCGGCCCATGGCAGCATTTCCAGATGGCGCGGATGCGCTCCCTGGAGCTGGCGCGCCCTCTGCTGCGCAGCACCAACAACGGCATTACCGCCGTGATTGGTCCGCAGGGTGAAATTCAGGCCATGCTGCCGCAGTTCACCCGCGACGTGCTGACCACAAAAGTCACGCCGACGACCGGGCTGACGCCTTACGCCCGCACCGGCAACTGGCCCCTGTGGATCCTCACCACGCTGTTCGGTTTTGGCGCCGTGCTGATGAGCCTGCGCCAGCGCCGTAAGTAGTCCCCTTCCCCTCTTTGCCCGGCGGCGCTACGCTTGCCGGGCCTACGATCTTGCAGGCCGGGTAAGGCGAAGCCGCCATCCGGCAATTCTCACTGCGACACAACTCTGGCACGGCGATTGCTTTATCTATTTACGTAAACGCGATTTGGCTTACTGTGCAACCCGGTCGCACCAGGGTAGCTCACCGGTAGCACCGAAACGGTGCAACGAAAGATTTATGCCTCTGAATGGTGCGGCGCGCTTCGCAAAAATAAACAATAACGCAGCAAAATCTTTACATTAAGCCAAACTAAATGTTAACAAACAGGTATAACACTGCACTCGTATCGCGCGAGCTATAACAACATCACACCGAATATCAATGCGTCTCTGGCGCTGATAATAAAGGAGTTGGATATGCAATTACGTAAACTGGCCACAGCAATGCTGGTGATGGGATTGTCCGCAGGCGTCGTTCACGCTGAAGATGCTGCTCCGGCAGCAGGCGGTACCCTGGAAAAAATCGCGAAAAACGGCGTGATTGTGGTCGGCCACCGTGAATCGTCTGTTCCGTTCTCATACTACGACAACACGCAAAAAGTCGTGGGCTACTCACAGGCTTACTCCAACGCGATCGTCGACGCGGTGAAGAAAAAGCTCAACAAACCGGATCTGGAAGTGAAGCTGATCCCAATCACTTCACAAAACCGTATTCCACTGCTGCAAAACGGCACCTTTGATTTTGAGTGTGGCTCCACCACGAACAACCTTGAGCGTCAGAAACAGGCTGCCTTCTCCGACACCATCTTCGTGGTGGGTACCCGTCTGCTGACCAAAAAAGGCGGCGATATTAAAGATTTCGCCGATCTGAAAGGCAAAGCGGTGGTTGTGACCTCCGGGACGACCTCTGAAGTTCTGCTGCACAAGCTGAATGAAGAGAAGAAAATGGACATGCGTATCATCAGCGCCAAAGACCACGGTGACTCTTTCCGTACTCTGGAAAGCGGCCGCGCCGTCGCGTTTATGATGGATGATGCTCTGCTGGCCGGTGAACGCGCTAAAGCGAAGAAACCGGATAACTGGGAAATCGTTGGCACGGCGCAATCAAAAGAGGCCTACGGCTGCATGATGCGTAAAGACGACGCGGAGTTTAAGAAACTCGTCGACGACACCATCGCTCAGGTTCAGACCTCCGGTGAAGCAGAGAAATGGTTCGATAAGTGGTTTAAAAACCCAATCCCACCAAAAAATCTCAACATGAACTTTGAACTGTCTGACGATATGAAAGCACTGTTTAAAGAACCGAATGACAAGGCACTTAACTAATTAGAACCACTAAGGGGCGGGTTCTCCTGCCCTCTCGATTGTCGGGAAGCGCGGACAGACTAAACGCTGAGTGGTCGTTCCCCACTCAGCGCGAATATTAAAGCTTCTCACCAATCTTCGAGGGTAGCGCTGCTACCCTTTTTTTTCTGGAGTTTACTATGTCAATTGACTGGAACTGGGGCATTTTCCTGCAGCAAGCCCCGTTCGGCAACACCACCTATCTTGGCTGGCTGTGGAGCGGTTTTCAGGTCACGGTCGCGCTGTCGATCACCGCCTGGATTATTGCGTTTCTTGTCGGCTCGTTGTTCGGTATTTTGCGTACCGTGCCTAACCGTTTTCTCTCTTCCATTGGCACCTGCTACGTCGAACTGTTCCGTAACGTTCCGTTAATCGTGCAGTTCTTTACCTGGTATCTGGTCATCCCGGAACTGCTGCCGGAAGATATCGGCATGTGGTTCAAATCGGAACTGGATCCAAACGTGCAGTTCTTCGTCTCCTCGATGCTCTGTCTGGGCCTGTTCACCGCCGCCCGCGTCTGCGAGCAGGTGCGTGCGGCGATCCAGTCTCTGCCACGTGGACAAAAAAATGCGGCGCTGGCGATGGGTCTTACCCTGCCGCAGGCTTACCGCTACGTCCTGCTGCCAAATGCCTACCGCGTGATTGTGCCGCCGATGACGTCGGAGATGATGAACCTGGTGAAAAACTCGGCCATCGCCTCGACCATCGGTCTGGTGGATATGGCCGCGCAGGCGGGCAAACTGCTGGATTATTCCGCCCATGCGTGGGAATCCTTCACCGCCATTACCCTGGCCTATGTATTGATTAATGCTGTCATTATGCTGGTGATGAACCTGGTTGAACGTAAAGTTCGCCTGCCGGGCAACCTGGGGGGCAAATAATGTACGAATTTGACTGGAGCTCTATTGTTCCCTCCATGCCCTACCTGATCGATGGCCTGATCATCACGCTGAAGATCACCCTGACGGCGGTGATTGTCGGGATTGTCTGGGGTACCCTGCTGGCGGTAATGCGTCTGTCGAGCTTTAAGCCTGTGGCCTGGTTTGCGACCGCTTACGTGAACGTTTTCCGTTCTATCCCGCTGGTGATGGTGCTGCTGTGGTTCTATCTGATCGTTCCTGGGTTCCTGCAGAACGTTTTAGGCCTGTCGCCGAAATCCGATATCCGTTTAATCTCGGCAATGGTGGCCTTCTCCATGTTTGAGGCGGCCTACTATTCAGAAATTATTCGTGCCGGGATCCAGAGTATCTCCCGCGGGCAGTCCAGCGCTGCGCTGGCGTTAGGCATGACCCACTGGCAGTCGATGAAGCTCATCATTCTGCCGCAGGCGTTCCGCGCCATGGTTCCGCTGCTGCTCACCCAGGGTATCGTGCTGTTCCAGGATACCTCGCTGGTTTATGTATTGAGCCTGGCAGACTTCTTCCGTACCGCCTCTACCATCGGCGAGCGCGATGGTACCCAGGTTGAGATGATCCTGTTCGCAGGTACGGTCTATTTTGCAATTAGTTTAAGCGCGTCGCTGTTGGTCAGCTGGCTGAAGAAAAGGACAGTGTAATGATTTCCCTGAAAAATGTTTCTAAATGGTATGGGCACTTTCAGGTGCTGACCGACTGCTCCACGGAAGTGAAAAAGGGCGAAGTGGTAGTGGTGTGCGGGCCATCCGGCTCGGGTAAATCCACGCTGATTAAAACCGTGAACGGTCTTGAGCCGGTGCAGCAGGGTGAGATCATCGTCAACGGCACCAGGGTGAATGACAAGAAGACCAATCTGGCGAAGCTGCGTTCCAACGTCGGGATGGTGTTCCAGCACTTTGAACTCTTCCCGCATCTGTCGATCATTGAGAACCTGACCCTGGCGCAGGTCAAAGTCCTCAAGCGCGATAAGGCGGCCGCACGTGAGAAAGGGCTGAAACTGCTGGAGCGCGTGGGCCTCTCCGCCCATGCCGATAAATTCCCGGCGCAGCTGTCCGGCGGCCAGCAGCAGCGCGTGGCGATTGCCCGTGCGCTCTGTATGGATCCCGTCGCGATGCTCTTTGATGAGCCGACCTCCGCCCTTGATCCGGAGATGATCAATGAAGTGCTGGATGTTATGGTGCAACTGGCGCAGGAAGGAATGACCATGATGGTGGTCACGCACGAAATGGGCTTTGCGCGTAAAGTCGCAAACCGCGTGATCTTTATGGATGAGGGGAAAATCGTCGAGGACTCCGCGAAAGAGGAGTTCTTTAATAACCCGCAGTCTGAACGCGCTAAAGACTTCCTCGCCAAGATCCTGCATTAATCTCCCCGGTGCGCAATCGCTCAGATTGCGCACCGCTTCACGCTTTTTATCTCTTTATCTCGTCTGCCTCTGCCTTCAGCGTTAGCCTTGTCGCCAAACAACACTGAGAAATGGAGATTTCTATGGCACTGCCCATTATCCTCGATTGCGATCCGGGTCATGATGACGCGATAGCACTCGTCCTTGCCCTCGCCTCACCCGAGCTTGAGCTCAAGGCTGTAACCTCTTCTGCCGGTAACCAGACCCCTGACAAAACCCTGCGCAATGTGCTGCGCATGCTGACCCTGCTGAAACGCGGCGATATTCCGGTGGCAGGCGGCGCGATTAAGCCCCTGATGCGCGATCTGATCATTGCCGACAATGTACACGGGGAAAGTGGGCTTGACGGCCCTGCCCTCCCCGAGCCAGATTTTGCGCCGCAGGATTGTACGGCAGTGGAGCTGATGGCAAACGTACTGCGCGAAAGCACAGAACCGGTGACGCTGGTCTCTACCGGTCCGCAAACCAACGTCGCCCTGCTGCTGAATGGCCACCCTGAACTGCATGCGAAAATCGCCCGGATTGTGATCATGGGTGGTGCGATGGGGCTGGGTAACTGGACGCCTGCGGCGGAATTCAACATCTTTGTTGACCCCGAGGCGGCCGAGATCGTCTTTCAGTCCGGCATTCCGGTGGTCATGGCCGGGCTGGATGTGACGCATCAGGCGCAAATTATGGCGGAGGATATCGAACGTTTTCGTCAGATCGGTAACCCGGTGGCCACTACAGTAGCGGAGCTGCTCGATTTCTTTATGGAGTATCACAGGACCGAGAAGTGGGGATTTCAGGGCGCACCGCTGCACGACCCCTGCACTATCGCCTGGCTGTTAAAACCTGAGATTTTTAGCACGGTTAAACGCTGGGTTGGTGTTGAAACCCAGGGCAAGTATACCCAGGGAATGACCGTGGTCGATTACTACTTCCTCAGCGGCAATACGCCTAATACCGACATTATGCTGGATATCGATCGCCAGGCGTTTGTTGATTTACTGGCAGAGAAACTGACATTTTATTCACGTTAATTGACCGGCGCCCGACCCCGGGCGGGCGCTTTTTCCATTTATCCTGCAAATAATTCTCCGTAAAATATATAAAAGCAAAGCTGAAAATAATGAATTCATGCTTTCTTGAGATAGTTGAGAGTGGTGGAAAAGACAAATTCTGGATATTATCCAGCCCTTTTCAGAAAAAACCAGCCCTGCTCATTTAAAATAAATAAAAAGGATTAGCTTTGCTAAAAATATACATAATTTGCATTCGCGGCATTCGGCACTGAAACTATGCATGCCGCAGATAAATCCTGAGAATGATTCTCACATTTATGGACTGGCGCCCCAACAGATTAAATGAAACAAAATGGATGTTGCTTCATGCTAATTAATAAAAACAGGCTGCTTTCCAGCCTGTTAATTTTACTCGCAGTCTGCCCGCTCGCTGAAGCCAGTGTTTCAAGCGGCACCGCTAACCAAATTGAGCAGGATAAAGCCCGTTATTCCGCGCTGACGCCGCAGGAACAGGAACATTCCTCCACGCGTGAAAATAGTCGCCCGGGGATTATCAATTTTCCAAACGAAGCAATCTGCAAAAATATAAATAAAATCATTATTGAATCTGACGATGAAAAATTAACCAGCAGGCTGCTGGGTAAAATCACCAGGCAGGGGGTGAATAAATGCCTCGGTATTAAAGGCATCCGCCTGCTCTCTAATACCATGCAGAACGAGTTGTTGGTAAAGGGATATATCACCTCGTTAATCAACGTACCGCAGCAATCCCTGGAAGGGGGTGTCCTGCACCTGATTCTGACCTACGGGACAATCGGGAAAATTGCTTTTCAGCCCAGGACAAAAGCGACGACGGCACTCTGGAACACGTTGCCTTTCTCTTCCGGCGATACCCTGCGCTTATCCGATCTGGAGCAAGGCATGGCCAACCTGCAACGCCTTCCAGGTTCCTCAGCCCATATGCAGCTTATACCGGGGGAGCACCACGCGGAAACCGACATTTCATTAACCCGTCAACTGGGTAAAAAGTGGCAGGCAGGTGCATGGCTGGACGACTCAGGCAGCCGCGCCAGCGGCCGCTATCTGGGCGGCGCGGCCCTCTATCTGTATGACATCACCCGTCTGAACGACATTTTCTATCTCTCGGCTGGCGGTGATGTTGAATTCAACCAGCGCAAAGATGGCAACCACAACGGCAGCCTTTACTATTCCGTCCCCTTTGGCTACTGGGCGTTAGCGCTCTACGGCGCATACAGCGAATATCGCCAGCTTTTCAAAGGATACTGGACTACAAGCGAGTACATCTCGAAAAATCGCTATTACAGCGCCACGCTCTCTCGTCTGCTTTCCCACACACGCCAGCAGAAAACGACCCTTGAGGGCCGGATATTTAAAAGCCGGTCGAGCTACTTTTTAGGCGGCACCGAAATCGAGGTCATGCGCAAACAGAATCCGGGATGGGAAATGACCCTGCGTCATCAGCGTTATTTCGACCGCAAAGTGGTCGATGCCAGCCTGGGCATTCAGCGCAGCCTGGCGTGGCTACGCTCCACGCCGACCCCCGAGGAGAAAGCTAACCTTTACAGCAAGTTCTCACGCGTACTCCATGCCGAGATCCAGGCATTACTGAAATTCGATCTGACAGGGGATAAATTTAGCTATGCCCCGCAGATTCGCGCGCAATTTTCACCGGATATCCTCTCTTCCGACAATCAGTTCAATATCGGCAACCGCTGGACGGTACGCGGTTTCGACGGTGAAAACACCCTTTCCGGCCATCAGGGATGGTACTGGCGTAACGACTTCATCTGGGATCTTCCCGACCCGAACCAGCAGCTTTACCTGGGTTTAGATATTGGCCGAATGATTGGCAGCCCGAATTATTATAATGGAAAAGTATTATCAGGCGCGGTAATCGGGCTCCGGGGTGAAAAATATCTGACGCAATACGATCTCTTCGTCGCGACCCCACTGGTCAAGCCGGATAATTTCCATAGCGACGCACTGAATTTAGGTATGTCATTAAAATGGAGGTTTTAATCGCCACATATACAGCAATCTCGCGTTAATTCTACAGAGTACTTCTATTTAAAGGAATAAATAATATGTTCAAAATGAAAATCATCTACGTAGCGCTTGCCGCCGCGCTGAGTTCATCCGTGGTCATGGCTGAGCCAAACACCTATAAATTGGGGAATGGGCCTAAAGTCATCGATATTGAAAAGCCCAACAAGGCGGGTGTGTCTCATAATATTTATAATGAATTTAACGTCGACAGCAAAGGCGTTATCTTCAATAACAACCTGGCAGATGCTACGCACAGCAAATATGGCGACATCGCAAAAAACAGTAACCTGGATGGCGCTGCGGCATCGGTGATCCTCAATGAAGTGGCCTCGAACAAAGCCAGTCTCCTCGCTGGTTTTATGGAAGTGTCGGGCCAAAAAGCCGATGTCATTGTCGCTAACCCGAACGGTATTACCTGTTCAGGCTGTAGCTTCATTAACACTAATAAAGCCATTCTGACCACCGGTAAAGTGAATCTGGCTGAAAGTGGCGCCATTGGCAGCTATGACGTGACGAAAGGCAACATCACTATCAACGGCAACGGCATGAACGCCGAAAACAGTTACGTCATGCTGCTGGCGGACGCCATTAAGCTCACCGGCACCCTGGAAGCCAGCAACGCCTATCTGAGCGCGGGTAGTTTCACCATGGATGGGAAAACCGATGTGGTGACCTCCCATAAGAAACAGGCAACCGAAGAAGAGCTAAATAATCCGGTCTACAGCATTGATATCGCTAACTTCGGCGGGGTCCGCGCCAACTCCATTACCATGATGGGTAATAACCTGGGTTTTGGCGTGCGTAACAAGGGCACTATCGTTGCGAATACCAGCCTGGCAATGGCCAGCAACGGCGCGCTGGTGAACGAAGGCGCTATCAACAGCAATGGCTTTGCCACTCAGGTGGTTTCAGCTGGCGTTCTGTATAATACGGGGAACATTAGCACCAAAAACAATACGCTGATTCGCGGGATGAATCATCTGATTAACGAGGGCAATATCACCTCGACCAAACAGTTGATATTGTCCAACTATGGAAGCGTGGAGAATAAGGGTAACATCAAAGGCCAGGAAGGGCTGGAGTTAACGACCTACGGCGACCTCATTACCCGCTATGGTTCTACTCTCACTTCCAACGGTAATACTAACGTTAACGTCCTGAATAACGTTCTTAACGGCGGATCCATTAGCGGCCAAAATGTACGCGTGAATTTCTCTGGCAGCGCGATGCAGATTACCGGCAACCTGTACGGTTATGATAATGTGATCATTCAGTCAGCTAATCAGGAACATAACGCCATCAGCAATGGCTCAATCATCAACGAAGGCCAGTTGGTTTCACAGGGCGATCTCATTGTGCAGACCAATGGCATGTTCGGGCAGACGGCGACAGCCAATACTGAGGTATGGAAGAAGTTCACGGCTAACGTTAACAACCTCACCAACCTTGGCGATATCACCGCCCCGTCAATTGAAATAAATAATCAGACCCTCAAGAACGCGGGCACCCTTTACGCCAACGACATCACACTCAACTCGGGGCAGGAATTATGGAATGAGGGGTCCATTCACGCGTTAAAAAACATGACCTTAAACACGAAAAACGCCCGGTTTACCAACCGCGGCACGATTAGCGCCGACGATACGCTCAATATCACGGCAAATAAAGTTGAGAATGGCGGCTATCGCTGCGGTTTATTTAAACTGCAAACCTGTGATAAAGGCACCCTGTCCGCATCCAGACTGGTGCTGACTTCATCGCATAACAGCACCAGTGAAATGGGCGGCCTGCAACACTTTAACTCTGTTGAGATCAAGCGCGCGCAATAAGTGCCAAAACGCAACGATGCGCGCCTCGCGCATCGTTGCGTTTACCTCAGGGTTCAAATGGCCGACGCTGGAACTGATCGTGGCCGCATTTAGGACAGACCGGCAGCATCTCCGGCGTATAAATCGCCATGTGGAAATGGCAGTTCTCGCATACCAGATTCCCCAGCCCGACAACCTCACCGCTGTGATACACCCCGTGGTGGTTCAGATCCTGAAAGACCTCACGCCACTCCAGCTGGGTTTTATCGGTAATGTCCGCCAGCTCCTGCCAGAGGCTCTCTTTGATCACCCGCATAAATACGCTGTCGGTGGCCTCGTCCTGACTCTCGCCATAGCTACGGGCGAACTCTTCCAGATCGCGGCGAACCGCGCGGGTCACCTCTTCCACTTCGGTGCGCGTTAACTCACCCGTCTGCATCACCTTAACGCGTGCATGCTCGACGAGCGCATCAATATCACGCTCACCATTCCGCAGACGTTCTGTCAATGTGGCGACCAGTTCACGGTAAAATTGAGCAACCTTGTTCATCATTTTGCCTCCCGGGTAAGTAAACCTCTCTAATGATAGACCTTATTTGCGCCCCGCTTTGTCAGGTCATCCACACTCTACGTAAATTCCTGCAAGGCGCTTTTAGTGGTAAAGGCTGTTTTGACGCGGGCGTTTGGGCTATGCTATGCGGATCTGAATTACCACATCCATTGGCTACGTTTGTAGCTGTATTGAACACAGGACCACTGGCTGCCATGCAAGAGCAATACCGCCCGGAAGAGATAGAATCGAAAGTCCAGCAACACTGGGACGAGAAGCGCACTTTTGAAGTCACCGAAGACGAGAGCAAAGAGAAGTATTACTGCCTGTCGATGCTTCCCTATCCTTCTGGCCGACTACACATGGGCCACGTGCGTAACTACACCATCGGTGATGTGATCGCCCGCTATCAGCGTATGCTGGGTAAAAACGTGCTGCAGCCTATCGGCTGGGATGCGTTTGGTCTGCCTGCTGAAGGGGCTGCGGTAAAAAACAACACCGCGCCGGCGCCATGGACCTACGACAATATCGCCTATATGAAAAACCAGCTCAAAATGCTGGGCTTTGGCTATGACTGGAGCCGCGAGCTGGCGACCTGCACCCCGGAATACTACCGCTGGGAGCAGAAGTTCTTCACCGAGCTCTACAAAAAAGGGCTGGTCTACAAGAAAACGTCCGCCGTTAACTGGTGCCCGAACGATCAGACCGTTCTGGCGAACGAACAGGTTATTGACGGCTGCTGCTGGCGCTGCGACACCAAGGTTGAGCGTAAAGAGATCCCACAGTGGTTCATCAAAATCACCGCTTATGCCGACGAACTGCTGAACGATCTGGATAATCTGGACCACTGGCCAGATACCGTGAAAACCATGCAGCGTAACTGGATCGGGCGTTCTGAAGGGGTGGAAATCACCTTTAACGTTGAAAACTACGATCGGAAACTGACCGTTTACACCACCCGTCCGGACACCTTCATGGGCGCGACCTACCTGGCCGTGGCCGCAGGTCACCCGCTGGCGCAGAAAGCGGCAGAGAACAATCCGGAACTGGCGACCTTCATCGACGAATGCCGCAACACTAAAGTGGCCGAAGCTGACATGGCGACGATGGAGAAAAAAGGCGTTGCCACCGGTTTCTACGCCAAACACCCGCTGACCGGCGAAGCAATCCCGGTCTGGGTCGCCAACTTCGTGCTGATGGAATACGGTACGGGCGCTGTCATGGCGGTTCCGGGTCACGATCAGCGCGACTATGAGTTTGCCACCAAATACAACCTGGCGATCAAGCCGGTTATCCTGGCAGCAGATGGCAGCGAGCCTGACCTGTCTGAACAGGCATTGACCGAAAAAGGCACCCTGTTTAACTCCGGTGAATTTAGCGGCCTGAGCTTTGAAGAGGGCTTTAACGCCATTGCTGACAAACTGGCCGCGCTGGGCGTCGGCGAGCGTAAAGTTAACTACCGTCTGCGCGACTGGGGCGTTTCCCGTCAGCGTTACTGGGGCGCGCCAATTCCAATGGTCACCCTGGAAGATGGCACCGTTATGCCAACGCCAGAAGATCAACTCCCGGTGATCCTGCCGGAAGATGTGGTCATGGACGGCATCACCAGCCCAATCAAAGCCGACCCTGAGTGGGCGAAGACTACCGTAAACGGTATGCCTGCGCTGCGTGAAACCGACACCTTCGACACCTTCATGGAGTCCTCCTGGTACTATGCGCGTTATACCTGCCCGCAGCATCAGGAAGGCATGCTGGATTCCAAAGCCGCAAACTACTGGCTGCCGGTAGATATCTACATTGGCGGTATCGAACACGCCATCATGCACCTGCTCTACTTCCGCTTCTTCCACAAGCTGATGCGCGACGCGGGCCTGGTGAACTCTGACGAGCCAGCCAAACAGCTGCTGTGTCAGGGCATGGTGCTGGCCGACGCCTTCTACTACGTGGGCGCAAACGGCGAGCGTAACTGGGTCTCCCCGGTAGATGCCATCGTTGAGCGCGACGAAAAAGGCCGTATCGTGAAGGCGAAAGATGCCGCGGGCCACGAGCTGGTTTATACCGGCATGAGCAAAATGTCGAAGTCCAAAAACAACGGCATTGACCCGCAGGTGATGGTTGAGCGCTACGGTGCCGATACCGTGCGCCTGTTCATGATGTTCGCCTCGCCGGCGGATATGACTCTGGAATGGCAGGAGTCCGGCGTGGAAGGGGCTAACCGCTTCCTGAAACGTGTCTGGAAACTGGTTTACGAGCACACCGCTCAGGGTGACGCACCGGCACTGAATACCGCGGCGCTGACGGAAGATCAGCAGGCGCTGCGTCGCGATGTGCATAAAACGATTGCCAAAGTGACCGATGATATTGGTCGCCGTCAGACCTTCAATACCGCAATTGCGGCTATTATGGAATTGATGAACAAGCTGGCGAAAGCCCCGCAGGAGGGCGAGCAGGATCGCGCCATCATGCGTGAAGCGCTGCTGGCAGTGGTACGTATGTTGAACCCGTTCACCCCGCACGTCAGCTTCACCCTGTGGCAGGAGCTGAACGGCGAAGGCGATATCGACAATGCGCCGTGGCCGATGGCTGATGAATCCGCAATGGTGGAAAACACCACGCTGGTCGTCGTGCAGGTCAACGGTAAAGTTCGCGGTAAGATTACTGTTCCGGTTGATGCAACCGAAGAGCAGGTCCGCGAGCGTGCTGGCCAGGAAACTCTGGTGGCGAAGTATCTTGATGGCGTTACCGTACGTAAAGTGATCTACGTGCCTGGTAAACTGCTGAACCTGGTCGTTGGCTAAGCGCGGGAGGAAGCGTGCGACAACTGGCAACATTACTGTTATCGCTGGCGGTGCTGGTCACCGCCGGATGTGGCTGGCATCTGCGTAACACCACACAGGTGCCGGAGCAGATGAAAACGATGATTTTCGATTCGGGCGATCCAAATGGTCCGCTTAGCCGTGCCATTCGTAACCAGCTGCGTCTTAACGGCGTTGAACTGATCGAAAAAGGTACGCTGCGCCAGGACATCCCATCGTTCCGCATCCTGAACTCTACCCTGAGCCAGGATACCGCCTCCATCTTCCAGGATGGTCGTACTGCGGAATACCAGATGGTGATGGAAGTGCACGCTGCGGTACTGATCCCGGGTAGCGACATTTACCCTATCAGCACCAAGGTCTACCGTTCGTTCTTCGATAACCCGCAGACGGCACTGGCGAAAGACGCAGAGCAGACCATTATCATCAACGAAATGTACGACAAGGCGGCGGAACAGCTGATCCGTAAGCTGCCGAGCGTCCAGACTGCTGAAAAAGAGAATGACCTGAAAGCTCAGCCTGCTGCTCAGCCAACGGCATCCTCCTCGCGCGTCTCCACGACGCTGGGTCAGTAATGCTCAGATTGTACCCTGAACAACTCCGCGCGCAGCTCAATGAAGGGCTGCGCGCGGCGTATCTGCTTCTCGGAAACGATCCGCTGCTGCTCCAGGAAAGCCAGGACGCCGTGCGTCAGTTTGCGGCCACTCAGGGCTTTGAGGAGCACCACAGTTTCACCCTGGATAACAGCACCGACTGGCAGGAGATTTTCTCCCTTTGCCAGGCCATGAGCCTGTTTGCTGCCCGGCAAACGCTGCTTATCCAGCTCCCGGAAAATGGCCCTAACGCGGCGATCAACGAACAGCTTGCCACGCTGGTTAGCCTGCTGCACAGCGATCTGCTGCTGATCGTTCGCGGTAATAAACTGACCAAAGCCCAGGAAAATGCCGCCTGGTTTACGGCGCTGGCAAACCATTCGGTGCTGGTGACCTGCCAGACACCGGAGCAGGCGCATCTGCCAAAATGGGTGGCAGCCCGGGCAAAGCAGCGCAATCTGCAGCTGGATGACGCGGCCAATCAGCTCCTTTGTTACTGTTACGAAGGTAATCTGCTGGCGCTGGCCCAGGCTCTGGAGCGGCTGGCGCTGCTCTGGCCCGATGGCAAACTGACCTTACCGCGCGTTGAGCAGGCAGTTAACGACGCGGCGCACTTTACCCCTTTCCACTGGGTCGATGCCCTGCTGTCCGCTAAGAGCAAACGCGCTCTGCATATCCTGCAGCAGCTGCGTCTCGAAGGCAGCGAGCCGGTGATTCTGCTGCGAACCTTACAGCGGGAACTGCTGCTGCTGGTGACGCTTAAACGCCAGTCAGCGCATACGCCTTTGCGCGCGCTGTTTGATAAACACCGGGTCTGGCAGAACCGCCGCGTCATGACCACCGAAGCCCTGAACCGGCTGAGCCCGGAACAGCTGCGCCAGGCCGTTCAGCTTCTGACACGCACCGAACTGACTCTGAAGCAGGATTACGGTCAGTCGATCTGGTCTGAGCTGGAGAGTCTCTCGCTGCTGCTGTGCCACAAGGCGCTGGCAGACATTTTTATAGAAGGGTAAGAGATGCACTCTCTACAGGCACTCTATGGCGGCACCTTTGACCCGGTACATTACGGGCATCTGAAACCGGTCGAGATCCTGGCCAACCAGATTGGCCTGCAATGCGTCACTATTATGCCGAACAACGTGCCGCCGCATCGCCCGCAGCCCGAGGCTACCCCCGCCCAGCGCAAACAGATGCTGGAGCTGGCGATCGCCGATAAACCGCTGTTTGTTCTTGATGAGCGCGAGCTGCGCCGGAACAGCCCCTCCTATACGGCGCAGACGCTAGAGGAGTGGCGACGCGAACAAGGGCCGGAGAAGCCGCTGGCCTTTATTATCGGCCAGGACTCGCTGCTCAATTTCCCGAGCTGGTATCAGTACGAAACAATCCTCGATAACAGCCATTTAATCGTCTGCCGTCGGCCAGGCTATCCCCTGGCGATGAAAGAGGAGCGGCATCAGCTGTGGCTGGAGCAGCACCTGACTTATCAATCTGAAGATCTGCACAACCAGCCTGCCGGCAAAATTTACCTCGCGGAGACGCCCTGGTTTGATATCTCAGCCACACTTATCCGCCAGCGCCTGCAGCAGGGGCTCCCCTGTGATGAGATGTTACCGATGCCGGTGTTGCGTTATATTCAACAGCAGGGGTTGTATCAGAAAAGCAGCAACTGACTGGCGCCCGGGAGAAAAAGCGCGCCATTCGCGCTCTCGCCATTGACACCCCCGACCAGGCTGATATCCTCCGCTGCCAGACTTCCCGCCAGCACTGTTTTACAAAAACTGTTTTACAAAAATGGCGATGCAATCTTCGGCTGAGGGTGGGATGATACCCGCCTTCTCATGCCCGTCCGGTGACATTTGTCCCGACACTGCAGCCAGTTCAGGTATACTGTCTGGCTACGAATTTATAGTTGTTCAATCTCACTCTCCCAGGGGGAAAACTTGCAGGGTAAAGCACTCCAGGATTTTGTTATCGACAAAATTGATGATCTGAAAGGTCAGGACATCATTGCTATCGACGTTCAGGGCAAATCAAGCATCACCGATTGCATGATTATCTGCACCGGCACTTCTACGCGCCATGTTGCCTCCATCGCCGATCATGTGGTTCAGGAGTCTCGCGCTGCCGGCATGATGCCGCTCGGCGTTGAAGGCGAAGCGACCGCTGACTGGGTCGTCGTTGACCTTGGCGATGTGATTGTCCACGTCATGCAGGAAGAGAGCCGTCGCCTGTATGAACTGGAAAAACTCTGGGGTTAATGCGTGAAGCTGCAACTGGTAGCCGTCGGTACAAAAATGCCCGACTGGGTACAAACGGGGTTTACTGAATATCTGCGTCGTTTTCCAAAAGACATGCCGTTCGAGCTGGTGGAGATCCCCGCTGGCAAGCGCGGTAAAAACGCGGATATCAAACGTATTCTCGATAAAGAGGGTGAACTGATGCTGGCTGCTGCCGGTAAAAACCGCATCGTCACTCTCGATATTCCGGGCAAACCCTGGGATACGCCGCAACTGGCGGTTGAGCTGGAACGCTGGAAGCAGGACGGTCGCGACGTCAGCCTGTTAATTGGCGGACCGGAGGGGTTATCCCCCGCCTGCAAAGCGGCAGCAGAACAGAGTTGGTCTCTCTCCGCGCTGACGCTCCCCCACCCGCTGGTTCGGGTTCTGGTTGCTGAAAGCCTCTACCGCGCGTGGAGCATCACGACCAACCACCCTTATCACCGTGAGTAATGATTAAGTCCTGGATAAATTAAGCAGCGGATGAAACTACAGAATTCTTTTCGCGACTATACGGCTGAGTCCGCGCTGTTTGTGCGCCGGGCGCTGGTCGCCTTTTTGGGGATTTTGCTGCTGACTGGCGTGCTGATCGCCAACCTCTATAATCTGCAGATTGTCCGTTTTACCGATTACCAGACCCGCTCCAACGAAAACCGCATCAAACTTGTTCCCATCGCCCCCAGTCGCGGCATCATCTATGACCGCAACGGTACGCCGCTGGCGCTGAACCGCACCATCTACCAGATTGAAATGATGCCGGAGAAGGTCGATAACGTGCAGCAGACGCTTGATGCGCTGCGCAATGTGGTCGATCTTACTGATGACGATATCGCCGCCTTCAAAAAAGAGCGCTCACGCTCGCACCGCTTTACCTCGATCCCGGTAAAAACCAACCTCACCGAAGTGCAGGTTGCCCGCTTCGCCGTGAACCAGTACCGCTTCCCCGGCGTGGAAGTTAAAGGCTACAAACGTCGCTTCTATCCGTACGGCTCTGCGCTAACCCACGTTATCGGCTATGTCTCGAAAATCAACGATAAAGATGTCGACAGGCTGGATAAAGATGGCAAGCTCGCCAACTACGCGGCAACGCACGATATCGGCAAGCTGGGTATTGAGCGTTATTACGAAGACGTTCTCCACGGCCAGACCGGTTATGAAGAAGTTGAGGTTAACAACCGGGGAAGGGTGATCCGTCAGTTAAAAGAGGTGCCGCCGCAGGCCGGACATGACATCTATCTGACCCTGGATCTTAAGCTCCAGCAGTATATCGAAACCCTGCTGGCAGGCAGTCGTGCGGCGGTGATTGTCACCGATCCGCGCACCGGCAGCATTCTGTCGCTGGTTTCAACCCCGAGCTATGACCCGAACCTGTTTGTGGATGGCATCTCCAGCAAAGACTATTCTGGCCTGCTCAACGACCCGAATACGCCGCTGGTCAACCGCGCGACCCAGGGGGTCTATCCGCCTGCGTCAACGGTGAAACCGTACGTGGCGGTCTCTGCCCTGAGCGCCGGGGTCATCACCCGCAACACCGGTCTCTTCGACCCGGGCTGGTGGCAGCTGCCGGGATCTGAAAAACGCTACCGCGACTGGAAAAAGTGGGGGCACGGTCATCTGAACGTCACCAAATCGCTGGAGGAGTCGGCGGATACCTTCTTCTACCAGGTGGCCTACGATATGGGCATCGACCGACTCTCGGAATGGATGGGCAAATTTGGCTATGGCCATTACACCGGTATCGACCTGGCCGAAGAGCGTTCCGGTAACATGCCAACCCGCGAATGGAAGCTGAAACGCTTTAAAAAGCCGTGGTATCAGGGTGACACCATTCCGGTAGGCATCGGCCAGGGCTACTGGACCGCGACCCCGATCCAGATGAACAAAGCGCTGATGATCCTTATCAACGACGGGGTGGTGAAAGTGCCGCACCTGCTAATGAGCACCGTCGAAGATGGCAAAAAAGTGCCGTGGGCGCAGCCCCATGAACCGCCGGTGGGAGACATCCACTCCGGTTACTGGGAAATTGCCAAAGACGGGATGTACGGCGTTGCTAACCGCGCGAACGGTACGGCCCATAAGTACTTTGCCGGCGCACCGTACAAAATTGCTGCCAAATCCGGTACTGCGCAGGTCTTCGGCCTGAAGGCGAACGAAACCTATAACGCACACAAAATTGCTGAACGTCTGCGTGACCATAAGCTGATGATTGCGTTTGCCCCTTATGAGAACCCGCAGGTTGCTGTGTCGATCATTCTGGAAAACGGCGGTGCCGGCCCGGCGGTCGGCACCATTATGCGCCAGATCCTTGACCACATTATGCTGGGTGACAACAACACTGACCTGCCGAGCGAGAGCCCGGCTGCCGCCGGCGCGGAGGACCAATAATCGTGACGGATAATCCGAATAAAAAATCGCTGTGGGACAAGATCCACATCGACCCGGCCATGCTGCTGATCCTGCTGGCGCTGCTGGTTTATAGCGCCCTGGTCATCTGGAGCGCCAGCGGCCAGGACCTCGGGATGACCGAACGCAAGATCGGCCAGATCACCATGGGTCTGATCATCATGGTGGTGATGGCGCAGATCCCGCCGCGCGTCTACGAAGGCTGGGCCCCCTATCTCTACATCTTCTGTATTATTCTGCTGGTGGCGGTCGATGCGTTCGGGGCGATTTCGAAAGGCGCGCAGCGCTGGCTCGACCTGGGTATCGTGCGTTTTCAGCCTTCAGAGATTGCGAAAATCGCCGTCCCCCTCATGGTGGCGCGCTTTATCAACCGTGATGTGTGTCCGCCGTCGCTGAAAAATACGGCTATCGCGCTGGTGCTGATCTTCCTGCCGACGCTGCTGGTGGCGGCGCAGCCAGACCTCGGCACCTCAATCCTGATCGCCCTCTCCGGCCTGTTCGTACTGTTCCTCTCTGGCCTGAGCTGGCGGCTTATCGGCATTGCGGTGGTGCTGGTCGCAGCCTTTGTACCGATTCTGTGGTTCTTCCTGATGCATGATTACCAGCGTCAGCGTGTGATGATGCTGCTGGATCCGGAGAGCGACCCGCTGGGAGCAGGCTATCATATTATACAGTCGAAGATTGCAATCGGCTCTGGCGGCCTGCGCGGTAAAGGCTGGCTGCACGGAACACAGTCGCAGCTTGAGTTCCTGCCCGAACGCCACACCGACTTTATCTTCGCGGTACTGGCCGAAGAGTTAGGTCTGGTGGGGATTTTGATCCTGCTGGCGCTCTACCTGCTGTTGATCATGCGTGGATTGTGGATAGCCGCCCGGGCGCAAACCACCTTTGGCCGCGTGATGGCCGGTGGCTTGATGTTGATTTTATTCGTTTATGTTTTCGTAAATATTGGTATGGTGAGCGGTATTCTGCCGGTGGTAGGCGTACCGCTTCCCCTGGTGAGTTACGGAGGCTCGGCCCTGATTGTTCTGATGGCCGGGTTCGGGATCGTCATGTCGATCCACACACACAGAAAAATGTTGTCAAAAAGCGTATAAGGGGCACGCAATGCGTAAGCAGTGGTCTGGGATCTGCATCGCAGTGAGTTTACTGGCAGCCTGTACAAGTGACGATGGTCAGCAGCAAGCGACCGTCGCACCGCCGCAGCCGGCAGTATGTAATGGTCCGGTGGTTGAGATCAGCGGAGCCGATCCGCGCTTTGAACCGCTCAGCGCTACCGCGAACCAGGATTACGAGCGAGACGGTAAGAGCTACAAAATCGTCCAGGATCTTTCCCGCTTCAGTCAGGCAGGCCTGGCGGCTATTTATGATGCCGAGCCGGGAAGCAACCTGACCGCATCCGGTGAAGTGTTTGATCCAATGCAGCTTACGGCTGCGCATCCGACCCTGCCGATCCCGAGCTATGCGCGTATCACCAACCTGGCGAATGGCCGGATGATCGTGGTACGTATTAATGACCGGGGCCCTTACGGCAACGATCGCGTCATCTCGCTTTCGCGCGCCGCGGCAGACCGCCTGAACACGTCAAACAATACCAAAGTGCGGATCGACCCGATTATTGTCGCCCAGGACGGCTCGCTCTCCGGCCCGGGTATGGCCTGTACTACCGTGGCAAAACAGACTTATGCCCTGCCCGCGCGTCCCGATCTGAGCGGCGGTATGGGTAGCGCGTCGTCCGTTTCCGAACCTGCGCCGCAGGGTGACGTGCGCCCCATCAGTAACGACACGCTGAAAAGCGAAGACAGCATGGGCGCACCGGTCAGCAGCAGCGGTTTCCTCGGCGCACCCACCACGCTTGCGCCAGGTGTACTGGAAGGCAGCGAACCGCCAGCGCCGCAGCCGGTCGTCACCGCGCCGGTGAACCAGACAGCTCCGGTCACTGCGCCAGTTTCCGCTCCGACTCAGGCGCCGGTTACGGCCCCCGTTTCCGCCCCTGCCCAGGCCGGTGGCTATGTCGTGCAGGTTGGCGCAGTCAGCGATCGGGCACGTGCGCAGCAGTATCAGCAGCGCCTCGGCCAGCAGTTTGGTGTTCCGGGTCGTGTTGAGCAAAATGGTGCAGTCTGGCGTATCCAGTTAGGCCCGTTTGCCAGCAAATCTGAGGCCGCCGCGTTGCAGCAGCGCCTGCAGAATGAAGCGCAGTTACAGTCATTTATCGCTGTTGCAAAATGATAATCGGCGGTATCCGAATTGTCAGTTTTTGTCATGATGATTCACATTCTCATGCTGAAAGTCGGATGCCTGCCTGTATAGCATTTGCTATAGTAAGGCACTTTTTTTAATTCCATCACGGATGTCGTTGTTCTGACCATGAAGACCACTTTCTCCGCTCGTTTTATGCAGCGCATGGCGCTCACTACGGCGCTTTGCGCTGCCACGCTCTCTGTTGCTCACGCCGATGACCTGAATATCAAGACCATGATCCCTGGCGTTCCGCAGATCGACGCGGAATCCTACATCCTGATCGACTACAACTCCGGCAAAGTGTTGGCTGAACAGAACGCTGATGCACGACGCGATCCGGCCAGTCTGACCAAAATGATGACCAGCTATGTCATCGGTCAGGCCATGAAAGCAGGTAAATTCAAAGAGACCGACCTGGTCACCATCGGTAACGATGCATGGGCTACCGGCAACCCGGTATTTAAGGGCTCATCTTTGATGTTCCTGAAACCGGGTATGCAGGTGCCTGTCTCTCAGCTGATCCGCGGCATCAACCTGCAGTCCGGTAACGATGCCTGCGTGGCGATGGCAGACTTTGCGGCTGGCAGCCAGGATGCCTTTGTCGGCCTGATGAACAGCTACGTGAGCGCGCTGGGTCTGAAAAACAGCCACTTCCAGACGGTTCACGGCCTGGATGCTGAAGGTCAGTACAGCTCTGCGCGCGATATGGCGCTGATTGGTCAGGCGCTGATCCGTGACGTACCGAACGAATACACCATCTACAAAGAGAAAGAGTTCACCTTTAACGGTATTCGTCAGACCAACCGTAACGGCCTGCTGTGGGACAACAGCCTGAACGTTGACGGCATCAAAACCGGCCACACTGAAAAAGCGGGTTACAACCTGGTCGCCTCGGCGACGGAAGGCCAGATGCGTCTTATCTCTGCCGTGATGGGCGGTCGTACCTTTAAAGGACGCGAGACTGAGAGCAAGAAGCTGCTGACCTGGGGCTTCCGCTTCTTCGAAACCGTTAACCCGCTTAAAGCAGGGAAAGAGTTTGCTTCTGAGCCGGTCTGGTTCGGTAATAACGATCGTGCCTCCCTGGGTGTAGATAAAGATCTCTACCTGACCATTCCTCGTGGACGCATGAAAGATCTGAAGGCCAGCTATGTGCTGAACGCCAGCGAGCTGCACGCCCCGCTGAAGAAAAACCAGGTTGTCGGCACCATCAACTTCCAGCTCGATGGTAAAACCATCGATCAGCGCCCACTGGTGGTGCTGGATGAAATCCCTGAAGGCAATTTCTTCGGCAAAATCATTGATTACATTAAATTGATGTTCCATCACTGGTTTGGTTAAGAATTGAACACTTGAAAGTGTGATTTCTGTCCCCATATACTATGTAACCTGATAACTCCCACCTGATGTGGGAGTTATTATTTTTTTGACGTACTGCCGGAGCTCCCATGAAAACCAAACTTAATGAACTGCTTGAATTCCCTACTCCTTTTACTTACAAAGTAATGGGACAGGCGTTGCCTGAGCTGGTTGATCAGGTGGTTGAGGTGGTACAGCGCCATGCACCAGGAGACTACTCTCCGACGGTGAAACCAAGCAGCAAAGGTAACTACCACTCTGTGTCGATCACCATCACGGCCACGCATATTGAACAAGTCGAGACCCTGTACGAAGAGCTCGGCAATATCGATATCGTTCGTATGGTGCTTTAACGCCTTTCGGTTACCCGCATCGCCGGGTAACCTGCTTCCCCTCTGTGATATACTCCCCGCTACAGTTTGTTCCTTCGTTCGGAGAGATCGTTTTGTATCAGGACACCCTTCTCGTTCGCCAGCTTGGGCTGCAGCCCTATGAGCCTGTCTCCCAGGCTATGCATGAATTTACTGACACACGCGACGAGAACACGCCGGATGAGATCTGGCTGGTAGAGCATCCCCCCGTCTTTACCCAGGGCCAGGCAGGCAAAGCTGAGCATCTGTTGATGCCTGGCGATATACCGGTTATCCAGAGCGATCGTGGCGGACAGATTACCTATCACGGGCCGGGCCAGCAGGTGATGTATGTTCTGCTTAACCTGAAACGCAGAAAGCTCGGCGTGCGCGAGCTGGTGACGCTGCTGGAACAGACAGTGGTTAACACGCTGGCTGAATTTGATATTGATGCGCACCCGCGGGCGGACGCTCCCGGCGTCTATGTCGGTGAAAGAAAGATATGCTCCCTTGGTCTGCGAATTCGTAAAGGGTGCTCTTTTCACGGTCTGGCATTAAACATCAATATGGATCTTTCGCCTTTTCAGCGCATTAACCCTTGCGGTTATGCCGGGATGGAGATGGCGCAAATGTGTGAGTGGGTCAAGGACATTACGCCCGAGGTGGCGCGCCCACATTTGGTTAACTCTATTTTAGCACTGCTAAATAATCCACCTCATAAATATATTGCTGCTTAATTCTCTTTCCCGACTGGCTCATTTATTTGATGAGCCAGTCTTATTTGAACCATTTATCCTTTACAACACCCCCTGATTTCTATATTTTCAAAACGCCTGCAACACGTCTGCACATTCGCGTTTCACCTGTTTTTCCGCGTCGGCATGGCATGCCGACTGGCGCAGTCACGCCTGATCGAAAACAATGTAATTCAAAGAGTTAATGTAAAGAACCTCAATTAACAGAACCTGTTTACCCATCTCAATAAGCACATTATTTAAATTCAACTATTATTTATATCGTGAATATATATGGAGGGATAGCGTGGATAATAATAAACTTCCAGAAAAGCGCTTGAGTGAAATCGGCAGTGATGCAAAACCGCAAATTTTTCGGACTTTACGTAATATCGATCTCAACTTATTGACGATTTTTGAGGCGGTATATGTTCATAAAGGGATCGTTAATGCTGCGAAAATTCTGAATCTCACTCCCTCGGCAATTAGTCAGTCCATTCAAAAATTACGGACAATTTTTCCCGATCCGCTCTTTATTCGTAAAGGCCAGGGGGTGACCCCCACCGCCTACGCCACACATCTGCACGAATATATCAGCCAGGGGCTGGAATCGATTCTCGGGGCGCTGGATCTCACCGGCAGCTACGATAAGCAGCGCACTATCACCATTGGCACGACCCCGACCGTAGGCGCTCTGGTTCTGCCGCCAATCTACCAGGCCGTGAAGATCCATGCGCCACACCTGATGCTGCGTAATATTTCGATCGTTGACGCCGAGACGCAGTTAGGGCAGTTCCAGTCCGATCTGATTGTGGACAGCAATTCCCTGAATGCCCGCGCCCTGAGCCACCACGTACTTTTCGCCGACAGACTGCTGCTAATCTGCCGTAAAGACCATCCGGCGCTGAGCCAGGCCGCAACGGTAGACAATTTGCAGCACTATGAGCAAACGCTGCTCACGCTGGAAGGCCAAAACCTGAATGGGCTGCGACAACGCATTAACGACATTTTCCCGGAAAAGCAGGTCAACTTCAGCAGTTACAATCTTTTTACGATTGCCGCCCTGATCGGCAACAGCGATCTGATTGGTATCATCCCGGAGCGCCTGTTTAACCTGGTACGCCATTGCTGGCCGCTGGAGCAGATCCCCTTCGCCCCGCTCAATGCTGAATGCGTAGAAATCTCGCTGTATTACAACAAGCTGAGCCTGCGCGACCCGGTGCTGGAAAATCTCATCAACGTCATCCGCCAGGCCTTTTAAGCCTTATCCTCATCCATAAAAGCGGGTTATTCCGCATAAAAGGCTCAAAACAACAACTATTTTACAATTTGGCGACCGGGCAGGCTGCTTTATCGTCCGTATCAATGATATACTGCCTGTCGTTCGTTCAAAAATAGTTGATAAATACAACATTCCCTTGAATTGAAACGCTTTCCTTCGATATTCGCAACTGGAAGACGCACGCTATGAGTAAACCCATTGTGATGGAACGCGGTGTTAAATACCGCGATGCCGATAAAATGGCCCTAATCCCGGTTAAAAACGTGGCTACGGAGCGCGAAGCGCTGTTAAGAAAACCGGCATGGATGAAAATTAAACTTCCGGCGGACTCTTCGCGTATTCAGGGAATTAAAGCGGCGATGCGCAAAAACGGCCTTCACTCCGTTTGTGAAGAAGCCTCCTGCCCGAACCTCGCTGAATGTTTCAACCACGGCACCGCGACCTTCATGATCCTCGGCGCAATCTGTACCCGCCGTTGCCCATTCTGTGACGTTGCCCACGGACGTCCTGTCGCCCCGGACGCCAATGAACCCCAGAAACTGGCGCAGACCATTGCTGATATGGCGTTGCGCTATGTGGTTATCACCTCCGTCGACCGTGACGATCTGCGCGACGGCGGCGCTCAGCACTTTGCTGACTGCATCACTGCCATCCGTGAGAAAAGCCCGTCCATTAAGATCGAGACGCTGGTTCCGGACTTCCGTGGCCGTATGGATCGCGCGCTGGAGATTCTCAATGCCAACCCGCCAGATGTCTTTAACCACAACCTGGAAAACGTACCGCGCCTCTATCGTCAGGTGCGCCCGGGTGCAGATTACAACTGGTCACTGAAGCTGCTGGAGCGCTTTAAAGAAGCCCATCCGGATATCCCGACGAAATCGGGTCTGATGGTCGGGCTGGGTGAAACCAACGAAGAGATCGTTGAAGTGATGCGCGATCTGCGTCGTCATGGCGTCACCATGCTGACGCTGGGCCAGTATTTGCAGCCAAGCCGTCACCACCTGCCAGTGCAGCGCTACGTGAGCCCGGAAGAGTTTGACGAGATGAAAGCCGAAGCGATGGCAATGGGCTTCACCCACGCTGCCTGTGGTCCGTTTGTGCGTTCGTCTTATCACGCCGATATGCAGGCGAAAGGCGAAGAGGTGAAGTAAACCCGTCACAAAAGTTTACAGTTCACCCATAAAAAAACCGGCTTACAGGCCGGTTTTTTTTATCAAACGCTTTAACGCGTTGCCGTTACTCTTTGTGAGAGAGCTTCTCGGCAGTGATATCCGCGTCGGCACTTCTTTTCGCCGTTGCGTCATCCTCGTTCATCGCCTTTTTAAAGCCTTTGATGGCAGCACCCAGGTCTCCGCCCAGCGTACGTAATTTTTTGGTACCAAACAGCAGGACAACCAGTGCGGCTACCACCAGCAGTTTGGTAATACTAATCTCACCCATAGATACCTTCTTGACGTAAACAGGCTGCATTTCGCGCCTTAAAAACCCGACCTTATTAACGGTCATTTGGCGCCCGCACACAATAGCAATCTGTAACAAGGTGAATCAAGCGTTGTTTAAAAAACTCACAATAATTGCGGTGGCGCGAAACGTCGGTTGCGCAGGACCGGCAACTGCTGGCGCGCCTTGATGATGCGCTCCCGGTCGATCTCAGCCAGCAACAGTGCCGGGCCTTCAGCCGCGGCTGCAATGGTCACGCCCAGGGGATCGATAATGCGGCTCTGACCGATATTCTTATTGCCGCACTCGCCTGCTGCGATCACATAGCAGGTTGTGTCCAGCGCCCGGGCCGCCAGAAGCATTGACCAGTGGTGCTCCTTGAGCGGCCCTCTGACCCATGCCGCAGGTAAAACCAATACCTCTGCTCCCGCCAGCGCCAGATTCAATGCCATCTCCGGGAAGCGCAAATCGTAGCAGGTCATTAGCCCCAGATGGATGCCGTCGATCTCAATCAGCGGCGGTACAACCGAGCCCGCATCAACCAGACGGGACTCCTGAATACTGAACGCATCATAAAGATGGAGTTTGGCGTACTGCGCAACGATCCTGCCGTCGCGTAGGGCGACAAGGGTGTTAATGGCTCTGCCTCTGCTTGAAGGAACATGTACGGTCAGTACCGTAGTCAGGTGATTACGTGCGCTCTCCTCCAGCAACCGCGTCAGAAAGCCTCCGTCGAGCTGCTGGGCAGACTTTACAGAGAGGTCGGGATCGTTATCATCACGTGCCAGCAGCGCTTCGGGTAGGACCAGCAGCGATGCCCCCTGCTCTGCCGCCTGCGCCATCAGCGACACGCAGGTTTCGGCATTTTTTTGCCACTCCGCTGTTACTGCAAATTGTCCAACCGCCACGTACATATTTTCCCCCTGCCCCAAACGGCGTTACACTCATAGCCCTTACACATCAAACAGCAGGTATTGTTCGTGTTTCAACTACTTTTAGCCGTTTTTATCGGTGGGGGCACAGGAAGCGTGGCGCGCTGGCTGTTGAGCATGCGATTTAATCCGCTGCATCAGCAAATCCCGTTCGGCACGCTGGCAGCGAATCTCACGGGTGCCTTTATTATTGGCCTGGGGCTGGCGTGGTTCAACAGGATGACCCACATCGATCCGGTGTGGAAATTATTGATCACCACCGGCTTCTGCGGCGGGCTGACCACGTTCTCAACCTTCTCGGCGGAAGTGGTGTTCCTGTTACAGGATGGCCGCGCCGCCTGGGCGCTGCTGAACGTCGCGGTCAATCTGCTGGGCTCGCTAATGATGACCGCGCTCGCATTTTGGTTAGTTTCTGCAATTAACGCGCACTAAAACCACGGCCCTTAATGTTGGCTTAATTTTTCTCAGGCACCCTTGAGGCAGTTGACTGAGAGGGCGTGGGAATGAAAGAGAAAATGGCAAGCGCAGGGGCGGTGATGCTGGGCATACTGATTATCGCCAGCTTTCTGAAACTGTACATGTTTAGCTGAGCTGAAAACGAAAAAAACCCGCTCGGTGAGCGGGTTTTGAAATTCTTGCTGTCTCGTCTGAATTACAGAGCGATTACGTTAGCAGCAGAAGGGCCTTTGGCACCGTTAGTGATTTCAAACTCAACGCGCTGACCTTCAGCCAGAGTTTTGAAACCATTGCTCTGGATTGCAGAGAAGTGTACGAACACGTCTTTGCTGCCATCTTCCGGAGTAATGAAACCGAATCCTTTGGACTCATTAAACCACTTAACGTTACCTTTAATCTTAGACATCAAAATTACCTTTACATGAAAATTGGACACAAATGCTGTGTCGGGTATCAGTACAACAATTGTTAGCGGTTTTGTCCAGTGGCTTTTTGAAGAAAAGTGACAAAAGTCGCGTTAATTTTTCCTGCCCAATTTTTATCCTTTACTATTCAATAACTGGCTATTAAATCACCAGCGTGTAAAGTTTTTTCAGTTAAAACTGAAACCGCATCCAGGCGAAGTAAACGTTGCCGTTGTTATAGGTACCGGGGATGTAGGTCATCTGGAAGGTTGCCGGACCATATCCCACAGAAGCCAGCGGTAAGAGCACCGGAACGGGGATGTAATTCCAGTTATCGCGCGCCGTCACTGCAGCAGTAAACCCGAGCCCCAGATGGAGGTTGTCATCGGCCAGCGGCCGCCAGGTTTTCTCCCAGCCGTAGCCCGCAATCGGCTCCCATTTATTGTAAGAGTCTTTAAACGCCATGGCATAAAGTCCATGCCAGTTACCTTTTTCATCCCAGCGCGACTGGCCCGCTCCCGCGCCCCACGGACGTTCGTTATAGCGATCGGTCTTCTCTTTATCGTAGGCAAAGCGGGCATGCCAGGTGATGGCGGGGACATAGAGATCGTAATGCTGGGACGCCTCCCAGGTTTCAACCATATCGTTGTGGATCGTTTTGACCCAGTCCCTGAGAGTAGGCACATCTTTAGCCATTGCCGCAGTTGAAAAAGGTAACTGAGCAAAAATAAAAGAAAAAATAAGGAAAGATTTATTAAAAAACGTCACAATCAAATTACCATTTTCATATTCACCGCGTCTTCTCGCACAGAATAGCGGAATGGAAACATGACGACATTGGCGTTTATCTTAATTATTCAGCGCAGCAGATAAGAATTGTCCTGATAAAAAATGGCTTACCGCAAAATATTAAGATGCTTTTAAGAAAAATTAATGATGATGCAATAGCTTATATAGCACACGAATAGCTTACCCCCTATCGCAGCGGTGTTGCGGGGCTCCTATACCGTCGAGAAACCCGCCAACCACCCACTCCTCAGGCTGGCAACACGCATCGCGCCAGGACGCCTTTGCCGGATATTTATCCGCATTGAAATAACGGCTAAAAAGGTAATATTTTTATCCGCATAAGCCCATCTTAAATATATTTTAAGAGCGATCCGAGCGGTAAAATATTATCCGCGAAGTGACGGTTAAAGCGTATTGAAATTTGATTATCTGAATGTATCGGGTTTCTTTCTACAGCAGAGAGACGCCAGAGGCGGGTTTAAGGAGTGTGGTGATCGCGCGTCGACACGCGAACCAGGACCAACCAGCGAAGATACATAGCGCTGCAGCAGAAAATCGGCAACAACGACGCTTTAGTCGCCGATTTATTGATTTTAGTCAGCGAGACCGGGCCATTATTTCGGCACATTTTGTCACCTTATTTTCATTGCTACTTTATCCTTCGCTCTGGGGGCGTCGGGAAACAGAGGAAACCATGCTAACGTTTATCGAGCTCCTGATCGGGGTGGTTGTCATTGTCGGCGTCGCACGCTACATCATTAAAGGTTACTCCGCTACCGGGGTGCTCTTTGTCGGCGGTCTGGCTCTGTTGATTGTCAGTGCCCTGATGGGTCACCAGGTGCTGCCGTCCAGTGCCACCAGCACCGGTTACACCGCAACCGACATCATTGAATATTTCAAAATCCTGCTGATGAGCCGCGGTGGCGATCTGGGGATGATGATCATGATGCTCTGCGGCTTTGCCGCCTATATGACCCACATCGGCGCCAATGATATGGTCGTAAAGCTGGCCTCAAAGCCGCTGAGCTATATCAACTCCCCTTACCTGCTGATGATTGCCGCCTATTTTGTCGCCTGCCTGATGTCACTGGCCGTGTCGTCAGCGACGGGCCTCGGGGTACTGTTGATGGCGACCCTGTTCCCGGTAATGGTCAACGTGGGGATCAGTCGCGGTGCGGCGGCAGCCATCTGTGCCTCCCCGGCAGCGATTATTCTCTCCCCCACCTCCGGTGACGTGGTACTGGCCGCTAAAGCCGCCGAGATGCCGCTGATCGATTTCGCCTTTAAAACCACCCTGCCGATCTCTATTGCCGCCATTATCGGCATGGCAATTGCGCACTTCTTCTGGCAGCGCTACCTCGATAATAAAGAGAACATCTCGCACGAACGCCTCGACGTCAGCGAAATCACCACCACCGCCCCCTCCTTCTATGCGATTCTGCCGTTTACGCCCATCGTCGGCGTGCTGATTTTCGACGGCAAATGGGGTCCGGAACTGCATATCATCACCATTCTGGTGCTCTGCATGCTGATTGCCGCGCTGCTGGAATTTGTTCGCGGCTTCAATACTCAGAAGGTCTTTAGCGGCCTGGAAGTGGCCTATCGCGGCATGGCGGATGCTTTCGCCGGGGTAGTGATGCTACTGGTGGCGGCCGGGGTCTTTGCCCAGGGGCTGAGCACTATCGGCTTTATCCAGAGCCTGATCTCCATCGCCACCTCGTTTGGTTCGGCGAGTATCATCCTGATGATGGTGCTGGTTGTCCTGACCATGCTGGCGGCGATGACCACCGGCTCCGGTAATGCGCCCTTTTACGCCTTCGTGGAGATGATCCCGAAACTGGCGCACTCGTCCGGTATTAACCCGGCCTATCTCACCATTCCGATGCTGCAGGCCTCCAACCTGGGCCGCACCATCTCCCCGGTTTCCGGTGTGGTGGTCGCCGTTGCCGGGATGGCGAAGATTTCGCCGTTCGAAGTGGTAAAACGCACCTCTGTTCCGGTGCTGGTGGGGCTGGTGATTGTGATTATTGCCACGGAAGTACTCGTGCCTGGCACCGCCGTGGGCTAAGCCACGCCATAGCATAAAGCGCCTGCGGGCGCTTTTTGTGCTTTAATAATCTCCAGCAATATTTTGCCTTCAACCATCAGGAATTGATATGTTCAGAAAGGATTTCGTTTTGCCTGTCAGCGTAACCGCAGTTGCGCTGTGCGCTTTCCCGGCGCAGGCCGCCCCGCTTCAGGCGACGCAATATGCGGATTTCGATCGCTACGTGCTGGCGCTCTCATGGCAATCTGGTTTTTGCCAGAGCCTGCATGACCGCAACCGCGCAGCGCCAGATGAGTGCCGCCTGCAAAAAGAGCGTAACGACAAAACGACGATCCTCACCGTTCACGGCCTGTGGCCGGGCTTGCCGAAATCTATCGCCGCTCGCGGCGTCGACGATCGCCGCTGGATGCGCTATGGCTGCGCCACCCGCCCCATTCCCAATATGCCGGAGGCAAAAGCCAGCCGTAAATGCGACGCCGCCGAGACCGGCCTGTCGCTGACCGGTGCCGCGAAGCTAAATGAGGTGATGCCCGGCGCAGGCGGCAACTCCTGCCTCGAACGTTACGAATATGCCAAACACGGCGTCTGCTTTGGGTTCGATCCCGACGCCTATTTCGGCACCATGGTGCGCATGAACCAGGAAGTCAAAGCCAGCCCGCTGGGGCAGTTCCTCGCGGCCAACTACGGCAAAACCGTCACCCGCAGCGCCTTTGACGCCGCCGTCGCCAGAAGCTGGGGGCCGACAACGGTGAAAGCCGTCAAGCTCAGCTGCAGCGGTAATCCGGCCTATCTCACGGAAGTACAGCTTTCCCTCACCGCGGCCAGCATCAACGCCCCGCTGGCAACCTCCTCATTTGTGCCACAGCCGCATCCGGGCAACTGTGGCAAACAGTTTGTGATCGACAAAATCGGTTACTGAGATCTTACCCTTTTCGCGCGTCCGGGCGGACCAGGTCAAAGCGTTGATCCTCGCTAATGGCGAAGTACGCCGTCGGGCCACCGGCGCGCAGCACCGGCTGGGCTTTCGCCGTCTGATAGATTCCGTCCTGCAGCAGGTTTTCGTCAATGTGGACTCCCACCACTTCCCCCAGCACCAGCCAGGTATCGACCGGAGCGCCGCTGGCAGCGGTCAGCTGGATACACTGGGACAGGCGGCACTCGAAATTGACCGGGCTTTCGGCGACGCGCGGCACCTTCACCAGCTGGCTCTCCGCTTTAGTCAGCCCGGCACGTAAAAATTCATCCTCCCCGTGCGCGAGGCTGGCAGAGGTCTCATTCATGGCGCTGGCCAGCTCACGGGTGGTGAGATTCCAGACAAACTCCCCGGTCTCGACAATATTGCGAACGCTGTCCTTCCAGCCAGTGCTGGCAAAACCGATGATGGGCGGATGGTAATTAAAACAGTTGAAGAAGCTGTAGGGCGCCAGATTGGGGCGTCCTTCAGGATCGCACGAGGCAATCCAGCCAATCGGACGTGGGCCAACAATGGCGTTAAGTGGATCGTGCGGCAGGCCGTGTCCCTGGGAAGGTTGATAAAAGTACATAGCGCTCTCTGAACAGGTTTGGAATGTAAACCGGCAGGCACGGATTACGCTTCGCTCATCCCCCTGCCCCAAGAGGATCAGCGTAACGCAATCCGTATGAAATGAAGAATGAATATGTGTCGTTTATCGATGCTTATCAGCGGCGCTTACTTTGTAAGGGCGCATAAAAAGGATAATCCAAATCGACAAACGATCACGTTTTTCGTACAAAATTCATACTATCGAGGCAGATGACAGTCCGGAACTCAATCCACGCCATGAATGTGACAGCCATCACTTCAAACCCGGGCGCAGACTCAGTATTATCAGTCATCGTTAAACCCTCGCTACCGGATGGCGAGGGTTTTCTTTTGGCATCTTCTGCGGTTGTCGCAGCATTAACGACATGGAGTAAATAATGTCCAGACCCACCATTATCATTAACGAACTCGATGCTGAACGTATCGACCGCCTGCTGGAGCAACCGGCCTTTGCATCGCTACCCGTCGCAGATGCCCTGAACGCTGAACTGGATCGTGCCCAGATGTGTGCCCCGCAGGACATGCCGTCTGACGTGGTCACTATGAACAGCCAGGTGAAATTCCGCGATTTGACCACTGGCGAAGTGCGTACCCGCACGCTGGTCTACCCGGCGCAGATGACCGACAGCAGCACGCAACTGTCGGTCCTGGCACCGGTGGGGGCCGCGTTGATTGGCCTGCGTACCGGCGACACTATCCATTGGGAACTGCCAGGCGGTACCGCCACGCATCTGGAGGTGCTGGAACTGCTCTGGCAGCCTGAAGCAGCAGGCGAATACCTGCGCTAAGCCCATCTGAATAAGCGTTTACGCGCTTAACCCAGAGGATGCCCGGGCATCCTCTTTCCGGCCTTCCGCTATCAGATCACGCCGCCAGGCATAGGGTTGACCAGCCCCGTGACCCGCTCTTTTGCCACTTCCGCGCTTTGTGCACCAGGCACCAGAATAATTTTCCGGCACTCTTCCTGACGCTTATCAAAGATCTCATATCCGCGAGCCGCCTCTTCAAACGGCATATAATGGGTGACGATCTCTTCAGGCGTGAGCAGCCCCTGCTCGATCAGCGGCAACAGTTCACCCAGCCAGGCATGAACGTCAGTCTGCCCCATTTTAAAGGTGAGCCCTTTGTCAAAGGCATCGCCAAACAGGAAACCATGAATAAAGCCGGCATAGACGCCCGGCACGCTGACGATCCCACCGCGCCGTACAGCAGCAATACACTGCCGCAGGGCTTTACCGCTGCTGCCCTCGAGCTTGAGGTTGGTCAGCACCGTTTCCGTGGTGCTCCCTTTCGCCTCAAAACCTACCGCATCGATAACAGCATCCACCCCACGCTGACCCCGGGTCTGATCAATGATTTTTTCTGCGGCATCGTCGTCGCGATCAAAGTTAATCGGGATCGCGCCGTAACGATCCTGGGCGAAGCGCAGTCGGTAGTCGTGATGATCGACGATAAAAATCTGCTCGGCCCCGAGGTAACGTGCGCAGGCAACGGTCAGGAGGCCTACTGGCCCGGCGCCAAATACCGCGACGCTGCTGCCCTGAGTGATCTGGGCATTTTTGGCGGCCTGCCAGGCAGTGGGCAGGATGTCCGACATGAACAGGGCCTTATCATCTGACAGCAGCGGCGGCACCTTAAAGGGGCCGACGTTGCCTTTTGGCACGCGGACATATTCCGCCTGGCCGCCGGGCACACCACCGTAAAGATGGCTATAGCCAAAAAGCGCAGCCGGAGGTGGGATCTGTTTTTTATTCAGGGAGGCGCCGCGCCCGCTGTTGGTATTTTCACAGGCGGCATAATGTTGCAGGCGGCAGAAAAAGCAGTCGCCGCAGGCAATCACAAAGGGGATCACTACCCGATCGCCCTTAGCGAGATTTTTCACCTCTCGGCCGGTCTCCACCACTTCCCCCATAAACTCATGGCCGAAGATATCGCCATGTTCCACCTTCGGGATCTTCCCATGATAGAGATGCAGATCAGAACCGCAGATCGCGGTGGCGGTGATGCGCAGGATAATATCGTCAGCTTGCTCGATGGCCGGATCGGGTACCGTTTCAACCTTAACGTTATGTGGGCCATGATACGTCAATGCTTTCATTCGACCTCCGGATTCAGAGAAAAAATGCGGGTTTACCTTAAAAGGGTAGCCATCAGCGGGGATATACCGGGAAATTGCACGGCTTTGGGATTATTCCTGGCCTACAAGCGCGACGATATTAAAAAATGCCTGCCAGCTATCAGAATTTGCTTATATTTTGTGTTTGAATGGAATAAGCGTAAATAAACAGGGAGAAACGGGTATGTACCAGACGATTATTATGCCGGTGGATGTTTTTGAGATGGAATTGAGCGACAAGGCGATTCGCCACGCTGAATTCCTGGCGCAGCAGGATGGTATTATTCACTTACTGCATGTTTTACCGGGCTCGTCCACCTTCGGATTGCATCGCTTTGCCGCCGATATGCGCCGCTTTGAAGAGCATATCGAAAAAGAAGCACAAGCCCGGCTGCAGACCATGATCGGCCACTTCAGCATCGACTCCTCACGTCTCAGAACCCATGTCTGTTTTGGTCACGTGCGTGACGTCGTGAATGAGATGGCCAGCGAGCTGAAGGCCGATATTGTGGTGATCGGGTCGCGTAACCCGTCAATCTCCACCCATCTGCTGGGGTCGAACGCCTCCAGCGTCATCCGCCACGCCTTTGTGCCAGTGCTGGTCGTGAGATAAAAAAAGAGGCTACCCCAGGGTAGCCTCTTTACAGTGCAGGTGTTGTCTTACGTTCTTATGCTGTTTTGGTACGAATCAGATGATCAAAGGCGCTCAGTGACGCTTTCGCCCCTTCGCCGGTGGCGATGATGATCTGTTTGTACGGTACGGTGGTGCAGTCGCCCGCCGCAAATACGCCCTTCACGCTGGTCTCACACTTGGCGTCGATGATGATCTCGCCCATGCGGTTACGCTCAATGGCGCCTTCCAGCCAGGTGGTGTTCGGCAGCAGACCAATCTGCACAAAGATCCCCGAAAGCTGAACGCTGTGTACGTCGCCGCTCACGCGGTCGCGGTACTCAAGGCCGGTCACTTTACTGCCATCGCCTGTCACTTCGGTGGTCTGCGCGTTCAGGATGATGTCGACGTTGTTCAGGCTGCGCACTTTATCCTGCAGGACCTGATCGGCTTTCATCTCTGGCGCGAACTCCAGCAGCGTAACGTGCTCCACGATACCGGCGAGGTCGATGGCCGCTTCCACACCGGAGTTACCGCCACCAATTACCGCCACGCGTTTGCCTTTGAAGAGCGGGCCGTCGCAGTGCGGGCAGTAGGTTACCCCTTTGGTGCGATACTGTTCTTCGCCAGGCACGTTCATGTTGCGCCATTTGGCACCGGTAGCAATGATCACGCTGCGCGCTTTCAGCACGGCACCAGATGCCGTTTCAATCTGGTGGAAACCGCCTTCCTGCGCTGCCGGCACCAGTTTGCTGGCGCTCTGGCTGTCGATCACATCCACTTCATATTCGCTGACGTGCGCTTTCAGGGCGCCAGCCAGTTTCTGACCTTCGGTTTTAGGCACGGAGATATAGTTTTCAATATCCACCGTATCCAGTACCTGGCCGCCAAAGCGTTCGCCCATCAGACCGGTGCGAATACCTTTACGGGCAGAGTAAACCGCAGCCGCCGCACCCGCCGGGCCGGAACCGACAATCAGCACGTCATAGGCATCACGCTTGTTCAGCTCTTCTGCTGCACGTTTTTCCGCGCCGGTATCCACTTTAGCGACGATTTCAGCCAGCGTCATACGACCCTGACCGAACTCTTTACCGTTCACAAACACCGCCGGAACACCCATCACGTTACGATCGGTGATTTCGTTCTGGAACACCCCGCCGTCAATGGCGGTGTGTTTGATGCGCGGGTTCAGCACCGCCATCAGGTTCAGCGCCTGCACCACGTCCGGGCAGTTATGGCAGGAGAGCGAGTAGTAGGTTTCGAATTCAAAATCACCATCCAGGTCGCGGATCTGCTCAAGTAATGCCTGCGCTTCCTTCGACGGATGACCACCGGTCCACAGCAGGGCCAGTACCAGTGAGGTAAATTCATGTCCCAGCGGAGAACCGGCAAAGCGCGGCCCCTGGGTCGAACCTGGGTTGGTGATCAGGAAAGAGGGTTTACGCACCGCAAGGGTGTTGTCTTCCTTAAAAGTGACCTTTTCGGACAGGTCGGCGATCTCCGCCAGCAGTTCCTTGATTTCTGCCGATTTAGCGCTGTCATCCAGCGTGGCAATCAGCTCAACAGGTTTGGTCAGCTTCTCAAGGTAGGCTTTGAGCTGGGTTTTCATATTTGTGTCGAGCATTCTTTATCTCCTGCTTAAAAAACATCATCATGCAAGCGGCCTAATCCTGGCTGCCTGAGTGCAACTTGCATCATGGTGCTGGAATGAAATGGGCGCGGATGCGCCCATTGAATGCCGGGTGGCACTTCGTTTACCCGGCCTGCGTTTTGTAGGCCTGTGCAAGCGCAGCGCCGCCGGGCGTTGCAAACGAATCTCCAAAGTGGTTCGCGTCAGAGCAAGGCGGCTAGCCTGTGAGTCCCCGGGAGCTTACATAAGTAAGTGACCGGGGTGAGCAGGCGACGCCAACGCCGCTATGGCGCGAAATACGACGGAAATTTAGATTTTGCCAACCAGGTCCAGGGACGGAGCCAGAGTCGCGTCGCCTTCTTTCCATTTCGCCGGGCAAACTTCGCCTGGGTGAGAAGCAACGTACTGAGCCGCTTTCACTTTACGCAGCAGGTCAGATGCGTCACGGCCGATGCCTTCAGCTGTAACTTCTACCGCCTGGATGATGCCCTGCGGGTCAACGATGAAGGTACCACGGTCTGCCAGACCCTGATCTTCACGCATGTTGTCAAAGTTACGGGTCAGGGCGCCAGTTGGGTCGCCGATCATCGCATATTTGATTTTCGCGATGGTTTCAGAGCTGCTGTGCCATGCTTTGTGCGTGAAGTGGGTGTCAGTAGAGACAGAGTAGATATCTACGCCCAGCTTCTGGAACTCGCTGTAGTGGTCAGCAACGTCACCCAGTTCAGTCGGGCAGACGAAGGTGAAGTCAGCTGGATAGAAGAAGAAGACGCTCCAGCGACCTTCGGTATCTTTCTCGGTAACTTCGATGAATTCACCGTTTTTGAACGCCTGGTTTTTGAAAGGTTTGATTTTGGTATTAATTAAAGACATCTGTACTTCCTCCGTGTTTTCGTTGAGGTGTAAGGTACCGAACTTTGCCGATCCGGGCTAATGCGTTTGCATTATCAAATCAATCAGCGATACCTAACAACCTTTCACAAGAAACTGCGTGAACTAAAAAAGTAAAAAGGCCGCCTTGACGGCGGCCCTGATACCTGAGCTACCCGGGGGTAACATCAGTGCCAGCCGAAGCTGGCGATGTGTTGCGCTCTACATGACCTTTAGTCAGGCCGTGACAGCAAAGGGGATTACACCACCCCCTCAACGAAAGGGCAATTCGCTGACAGGGTAATAATACCTATGGCTGTGATAGGTTTTACCGAACCCGCGCTTTGCGAGTGATTTTATAGGGGATCATGGATAAGCCAGGCGCAGCGGCCACGCTGGCGCGCTGTTATACGAATAGCCAGAATGAATTACAGCAGGTGGCCAGCCTGGCGAATAAGGAACAGCTTAATAGGATGATGAGTAAGCCTTAATACCTGACTGGCAGCGTAATAGCAACGCTTTTGCCCGCCTTTTTATGGTGAAAATTACTATAATAATTGTTCGGCCTTTATTTAATTAATTTGCAGCCATGATATATTAAGTTGAAATTTAAATTATCTTAAGTTATCCGATCAAATGGATGATGAATGGCAAACTTACTTCTATAGTTATTATTTATATGATAATGCCATTCAGAGAGCTTACTCAGGACGAATCATGGCTAACCTTTACGATTTGAAAAAATTTGACCTTAATCTGTTGGTGATTTTTGAGTGCATTTACCAGCATCTCAGTATCAGCAAAGCAGCAGAAACGCTATTTATTACCCCCTCTGCGGTGAGCCAGTCACTGCAACGATTACGTAATCAGCTGAACGATCCGCTGTTTATCCGCTCCGGTAAAGGCATCTCCCCGACGACGGTGGGGGTCAATTTACATATGCATCTCGAACAAAATCTGAATAGTATCGAGCAGACGATCAATATCATGCATGGCTCGGCGCTGAAGAAGAACTTTGTTATCTACTGCCCGCAGGTCATGACGAGAGGCCCATTGATCGCGTCGATGAAACTGTTGATGCGTGAGCATAATTATGAAATTGAATACCACGACATGCTGCTGGCGGCCGACTCGGCGGAAGACCTGTTAGCCTACCGTAAAGCTGACCTGGTCTTCTCTTTCGCCCCGATAGCCAACCGGTCGATTGTCTGCACTCGCTACCTCGATTTACCCGTGGTGACGGTGTGTCGTCAGGATCACCCGCGCATCGGCTCGGTTGCCACTCAGGAAGAACTGAGTAAGAAAAAATACACTTTCTTTATGAGTGATGAACCGGGCGTTAAAGTCTTTCAGATGCAGGCAGAAAACTCGTTTCCGGACAGGAAAATCGCTTTCCGCTGTGACTCCTTTTTTTCACTGATTATGATGGTAGGTTCATCAAACTTACTCGGCTTTATGCCTGAGGCGGTATATGAACAGTATCGTGAGGCATTTAATCTGAAAAAAATTGAGGTCCCTTTTACCTTACCCACCCTGAATGTTTATATGCTGTATAACCGCACGGCATTAAATAGCAGCGTATTCTCTACTTTTGTCGAGCAAGTGAGTGCCGAGGGTTTTCAGTATGAGTAACAAGGTCTGATGGGAATTGAATCACACTGTTAATACTATTACAAAATAAATACGCAGAAATTATTTTATAATTCTGCGTATTAGAACCCACTGATTTATATTTATTTTATTATAATTTGTTCAGCTGTTCTGCCGCCGCCAGTAATGTCGTCTCCTGCTTGGCAAAACAGAGGCAAATAAGTTTATGCGGGAACGGGTCAGCACAGAATACCGACAGCGGGATCGCCGCCACCCCTACCTCTTTGGTTAACCATTGGCAAAAACTGACGTCATCCAGATCGGAGATTGCACTGTAGTCCGCCAGCAGGAAATAGGTCCCTTCGCAGGGCAGAATTTCCAGACGACTTTCACTCAACGCCCCGATAAAGCGATCCCGGCGGGCGCGATAAAAGTCCGGCAGCTCACGGTAGTGTTCCGGCTGGTGGCGCAGCATATCAGCAATTGCCAGCTGTGCCGGGGTATTGACCGCAAACGTCAGGAACTGATGCACCTTACGCAGTTCGGCGCTGATCGCCGCAGGCGCCACGCAGTACCCCACTTTCCAGCCGGTCATATGGAACGTTTTGCCAAAAGAGGAGACGGCAACGGCCCGCTCGCGCAGCTGCGGATGCGCAAGCACGCTGGCATGCCCCGCCTCTGCAAAGCAGATATGCTCGTACACTTCATCGCTCAGCACATAGATTTCGCGTTCCGCAATGGCCTGCCAGAGCACGGCAAAATCCGCCTGCCGCCATACCGTCGCAGAGGGATTGTGCGGCGTGTTCAAAATAACCAGCCGGGTTTTCTCACTGAGCAGCGCCGCGAAGGCCTGCCAGTCCGGGCGAAAGTGCGGCGGCTGGAGCGCCACGCGCTTTACCACCCCACCCGATAACGCAATCGCCGGGGCATAGCTGTCGTAGCTTGGGTCAAAGCAGATGACCTCGTCGCCGGTACGCACCAGGGCGGTGATTGCGGCGTAGAGGGCCTCAGTCGCCCCGGCGGTGACGGTGATGTCGCTATTAGCATCCGGTTGATAGCCATACAGTTCCGCGGTTTTATCGGCAATCGCTTCGCGCAGCGGTTGCGCCCCCGTCATCGGCGCATACTGGTTCGCACCGTTCGCCACATGCCAGGCCAGACGTTGCTGAAGGTAGTCCGGGCCATCGAAATCGGGAAAACCCTGCGACAGATTTATGGCGTTGTATTGCTGCGCCAGAGCGCTCATTTGCGTGAAGATCGTGGTGCCGAGAGCCGGAAGTTTGCTGTCTGGAATCAAGGGGTTATTACGCATGTCGACGGACCTGTATGTAATACATATGTTGCTGCCACTATAACACGATGTTAGTATTTGGCAATCAAGACGCTTAGACGTCTAAACCATAATGATATTCCTGCCGAAGAGGTAAGAAGGAAGATGACAGACGACCTGCGACTCACAGCCCTGGTGGATGCCTGCCACTGGATCGGCGCAAAGGGATGGGCACCCGCCACCGGGGGCAATATGTCCGTGCGGCAGGATGAGACCTGGTGCTGGCTCAGCGAATCCGGTAAAGACAAAGGCAGCCTGACGCCCGCGGATTTCCTGCAGGTTGAGATTGCCACCAACCGCGCCCCCTCCGGGCGTAAGCCTTCCGCAGAAACTGGCCTGCATACTCTGATTTATCGCCTCTTCCCGGAGGCCAACGCGGTGCTGCATGTGCATACGGTCAACGCCACGGTGCTCTCCCGACTGGTGAAAACGCCGGAGCTACGCCTCAGCGGCTTTGAGATGCAGAAATCACTCCGCGGCCAGACCAGCCACCTCGATACGGTGCCCATCGCCGTGTTTGATAACGACCAGGATATCGACGCCCTGGCCTCGCGAATCGCCCATTACGCCCGGGAGCGCCCGCTGAATTATGGTTTTCTTCTGCGCGGTCATGGCTTAACCTGCTGGGGACGCGACGTGGCCGAAGCCCGGCGTCACCTTGAAGGCCTCGAATTCCTGTTCGAGTGCGAGATGCGTTTACGACAACTGGAGAGAGTATGATTCGCGCGATTGTGACGGATATTGAAGGCACCACCAGCGATATTCGTTTTGTCCATAATGTCCTGTTCCCTTATGCGCGTGAGCGGCTGGCTGCGTTTGTTAATGCGCAGCAGTATGCGGAACCGGTCAACACCATTCTGGACAATCTGCGCGAAGAGATTGACCAGCCGCAGGCCAGCACCCGGGATCTGATTGACACCCTGTTCACCTTTATGGATGACGATCGCAAATCGACAGCGCTCAAAGCGTTGCAGGGGATCATCTGGCGGGAGGGTTACGTCAACGGCGACTTCACCGGCCATCTCTATCCGGACGTTCTGCCCTCTCTCGAAAAATGGAAAGCGCAGGGCATTGATCTCTATGTTTATTCCTCCGGCTCCGTGGCGGCGCAGAAACTGTTATTTGGCTACAGCGACGAAGGTGATATTACTCATCTGTTCAGCGGCTATTTTGATACCCACATAGGTGCCAAGCGCGAGGTAGCGTCTTATCAGAATATTGCGGCCCAGATTGGCGCAGCCCCCTCGCAGATCCTCTTCCTGTCGGATATTCATCAGGAGCTGGATGCCGCGGAACAGGCCGGTTTTCGCACCCTGCAACTGATTCGCGGCGATGAGGACGGGGCCAGCCATCACCATCAGGTGCATCAGTTTGACGACATCAATCCGGAGCAGATCCCTTCATGAGCGCATTGACCATTTATTCAGATAAAGAAGCCAGCCAGCCGGAGTGGCACAGCACCGACGCTGAGGCGATCCAGCAGCAGCTGAACGCCCGCGGCGTCCGCTTTGAGCGCTGGGAAGCCGACCGCGATCTGGGCCGCGATCCGTCGCCGGAGACGGTGATTAATGCCTACCAGCACGCCATCGATAAGCTGGTGGCGGAGAAGGGCTACCAGAGCTGGGATGTCATCAGCCTGCGCGCGGATAACCCGCAAAAAGAGGCCCTGCGGGCGAAGTTTCTCAATGAACACACCCACGGCGAAGATGAAGTGCGTTTCTTTGTTGAAGGCGCCGGGCTGTTCTGCCTGCACATTGGCGACCAGGTCTGTCAGGTGTTATGCGAGAAGAACGACCTGATCTCCGTTCCCGCCGGTACGCCGCACTGGTTTGATATGGGCTCTGAGCCGAACTTTACCGCGATCCGGATTTTCGATAACCCGGAAGGCTGGGTGGCGCAGTTTACCGGGGATGCGATTGCAGATAGCTATCCGAGATTGCCGTAGCACCATGCCCTGCCCGGCGGCGCTGCGCTTGCACGGACCTACAAATGGTTTGTAGGCCGGGTAAGCGTTAGCGCCACCCGGCATTATTCAGACCGCACCCTTGCCAAAAAATCCCTTCGCCACCTCTTCCGGCCGCACCACGCCCGTATCCAGCACCCACCCACTTATCAGTGACGCTGGCGTGACGTCGAACGCCGGGTTATAGACCTGTGCGTCAGTGGGCGCCCACTGCACCGCACCGAAGCTCCCCGCCACGCCGGTCACTTCCCGGGCATCGCGCTGTTCAATAGGGATCGCCTCACCGTTCGGGCAGTTCGGATCGAGCGTGGTTTGCGGGGCGGCCACATAGAAGGGAATACCGTGGAATTTCGCCAGTACCGCCAGGGAGTAGGTGCCGATTTTATTCGCCACATCGCCGTTAGCGGCAATGCGATCCGCCCCCACCCACACCGCGTCCACCTGGCCTTTGGCCATCAGGCTGGCGGCCATTGAATCGGTGATCAGACTATACGGCACGCCCAGCTCACCCAGCTCCCAGGCCGTCAGCCTGCCGCCCTGCAACAGCGGACGGGTCTCATCCACCCAGACGTTGCTGACCTTGCCCTGCTGATGGGCAAGGGCAATCACCCCCAGCGCGGTGCCCACACCGGCGGTCGCCAGGCCACCGGTATTGCAATGGGTGAGCAGGCGGCTGCCGGGCTTCACCAGCGCGCTGCCTGCATGGGCAATCGCGTCGCAGAGCTGCTTATCTTCGTCGATCAGGCGCAGCGCCTCTGCCACCAGCGCCGGGACAAAATCCTCCTGCCACAGCGCCTGTTTCATACGGTCGAGATTGTTCATCAGGTTGACCGCGGTCGGACGCGAGGCGCGCAGCGTCTCCAGCGCCACCGCCAGTTCATCCCGGCTATGGCCGTTTTCCGCCAGCAGCGCCAACAGCAGGCTGGCAGAAAGCCCAATCAGCGGCGCGCCCCGCACGCGCAGGGCGTGAATATGTCCCACCAGCGCCTCTACCGTTGTCGCATCCAGCCAGCGTTTCTCCTGCGGAAGCGCCTGTTGGTCGAGAATAAATAGCTGATTTTCCGTCACCCGCAGGCTGGTCGTCTGTAATCTCTGCATGTCGTTAATTCTCTGTTGCGTTGTTGTAGCACATTGTGTCAGGATAAAATTCAGATGTATAGACGTCTAAATGTCTTTATTACCGGAACAGATGAGGAACAGGCAATGTCGCAATACCATACCTTTACCGCTCAGGACGCCGTAGCGTATGCCCAACAGTTTGGCGGCCTCGACGATCCCGCCTCGCTGGTAGAGGCGCAGGAGGTAGGCGACGGTAACCTCAATCTGGTGTTTAAAATTTTCGATAACGCAGGCGTCAGCCGCATCATCGTAAAGCAGGCCCTGCCCTACGTGCGCTGCGTGGGGGAATCCTGGCCGCTGACGCTGGATCGCGCCCGCCTCGAAGCGCAAACTCTGGTGGAGCACTATCAGCACAGCCCGCAGCATACGGTCAAAATCCACCACTTCGACCCGGATCTGGCGGTGATGGTGATGGAAGATCTCTCCAGCCATAAGATCTGGCGCGGGGAGCTGATTAACAATGTGTTTTACCCCCAGGCAGCACGTCAGCTGGGGGAGTACCTCGCTCACGCCCTGTTCCACACCAGCGATTTTTACCTGCACCCGCATACCAAAAAAGCGCAGGTGGCGAAGTTCCTCAACCCGGCGATGTGCGAGATCACCGAAGATCTCTTTTTCAACGATCCGTACCAGATCCACGCGCGTAACAACTACCCGGCGGCGCTGGAAAGCGACGTGGCCGCCCTGCGCGACGACGCCCAGCTGAAAATTGCCGTCGCCGCCCTGAAACACCGCTTCTTCTCCCAGGCCGAAGCGCTGCTGCACGGCGACATTCACAGCGGCTCGATTTTTGTCGCCGAGGGCAGCCTGAAAGCCATTGACGCCGAGTTCGGTTATTTCGGCCCGATTGGGTTTGATATCGGCACCGCCATCGGCAACCTGCTGCTGAACTTCTGCGGCCTGCCGGGCCACCTTGGCATCCGGGATGCAGCGGCCGGGCGTGAACAGCGCCTGATCGATATCCAGGAACTCTGGAATACCTTCGCGGAACGTTTCCAGGCGCTGGCAACGGAGAAATCCCGCGATGCGGCGCTCAGCGTGCCGGGTTATGCCAGCGCGTTTCTGAAAAAGGTCTGGCACGACGCGATTGGCTTCTGCGGCACCGAGCTGATCCGCCGCAGCGTGGGCCTGTCACACGTGGCGGATATCGACACCATCCGTGATGACGAGATGCGCCACGAATGCCTGCGCCACGCCATTACGCTCGGTAAAGCGTTAATCGTCATTGCCGACCGTATCGACAGCGTGGATGAGCTGGTGGCGCGGGTGCGTCAGTACAGTTAGGTGCGGTCTGTTTGCCCGGTGGCGCTAACGCTTACCGGGCCTACGATTCGAATGTAGGCCCGGTAAGGCGATGCCGCCACCCGGCAAAAACTCAACCTAAATACTCAATTACCGACAGCCCGCCGTTGTAGTCGGTGCTGTAGATAATCCCCTGGGCATCGACAAACAGATCGCAGGACTGGATCACCTGCGGGCGGTTGGGTCGCGTATCCATCATTTTCTCCGGTGCGGCAGGCACCAGCGCGCCGGTTTCCACCGGACGGTAGGGATCGGAGATATCATAGGCGCGCACCCCGGCGTTCTGGTAGGTGGCAAAAATCAGCGTTGAGCTGACAAAGCTCCCGGGGCGGTTCTCATGTAAATTGTGCGGCCCGAAATGCGCCCCTTTCGCCACATAATCCCGCTCGTTTGGCTGCGGGAAGGTCGCGATGCTGACCGGGTTCGATGGCTCGCGAATATCAAACAGCCAGATCAGCTTCTCCCCATCCTCCTGATTGTCGAGCACCGCTTCATCCAGCACCACCAGCAGATCCCGGTCCGGCAGCGGCAGCGCGGTGTGGGTGCCGCCACCAAACGGCGGGCTCCAGTTGCGATGGCTGATCAATTTCGGCTGGCTGCGATCCTTTACATCCAGCAGGGTCAGGCCGCCGTCGCGCCAGCTGCCGTAGGCGGTATCCCCGGCGATGATGGCGTGATGCAGGGCGTAGCGTTTGCCTTCCGGCCAGTTGGGGGTCTCCCCTGCCGCCTGGTTCATCCCCGGCAGCCACCAGCGCCCCGCCACTTCGGGTTTGCGCGGGTCCGCCAGATCGATGGTCAGGAAAATGTAATCGGTAAAGCCGTCGATCAGCGCCGAGACGTAGGCCCAGCGCCCGCCCACGTACCAGATGCGGTGAATGCCGATGCCGCTTAGCGACAGGAAGCTGATTTCCCGCGGCTTATCCGGAGTGGAGATATCAAAGATGCGCAGCCCGGCGCTCCAGCCTTTGTCCTGCACGTCGCTGACCGTCTCCCCCACCTGGCGGGTGTAGTAGACCTTTTCGTCAGCAAAGCGGGCATCGGCAAACAGATCCCGGGCGTTGATCACCAGCAGCAGATCGTCATGGGCCTGCAGATGCACGTTCCAGGTGCCCGGCGGCGCAGGCACATAGCCCGCCGCCTTCGGGTTCTTTGGATCGCGCACGTCGACGATGGAAAAGCCCTGCGACACCATATGCCCAATATAGGCGAAGCCGCGATGCACCATCAGCTGCACGCCGTCCGGGCGTCCGCCCTGGTCGCTGTGGCCGATTAAGCGCATATTGCGGCTGTATTCGGGGGTGGGTAATGCGGTCACACAACCTCCTGTTGCCCGGTGGCGCTGCGCTTACCGGGCCTACTGTCCGTAGGCCGGGTAAGGCGCAGCCGCCACCCGGCAAAGTTTATTTAGCCTTCGCTTCCAGCGTCGCGAACCACGGGGCGATAAAATCGTCGGTCTGGCCCCAGCCTGGAATGATTTTGCCTAAAGAGGCCACGTTCACCGCACCCGGCTGGGCCGACAGCAGCGCCTGCGGAATAGCCGCGGCTTTAAAGTCATAGGTCGCAGGCGTCGCTTCTCCGGCAATTTTATTGGCGATCAGACGCACGTTCGTCGCGCCAATCAGCTTCGGATCGACCGCCACGCTCACCACCCACGGGCTGCCCGCTTCGCGCATCAGCTGCAGATCCTGGTTGGAGATATCGATGCTGTAGAGTTTGATCTCGGTGCGGCCATTCTCTTTCAGCGCTTTATAAGCGCCCTGGCTGAAGGCATCCCAGGTGCCCCAGATGGCGTCGATCTTGCCTTTCGGGTATTTCGCCAGCACCGCGCCCACCTTGTTGGCGGTGTCGCCCTGCACATCGGACGATACCGCCCCGATGGACTCCAGCTCTTTAATGCCCGGGTTCGCCTTCAGCAACGCCTGGTAAGCGGTCTGACGGCGCTCCATCGGCGGGAAGCCCGCCACCCATAGCTTGATGATGTTAGCCTTGCCGTTGAAATCCTTCACCAGTTGGCCGAACGAGAGGTTGGTCAGGGAGGCGTCATCCTGCTGGGTCACCGTCACGCCCGGGATCTCGCCGTTCACCGCAGTATCAAACACCGCCACCTTGATCCCGGCATCCACCGCCTTTTTCACCAGCGCGGTGGAGTACGGGTCACGCCCCTGAGAGAGAATAATCCCGTCATACTTCTGGCTGATGGCCTGGTTAACGAAGTCCTGGAATTTGGCATCGTCGCCGTTGCTTAAAAAGGTGCTGACCTTAAAGCCGAGCTTTTTCCCTTCCTGAATCGCCCCGGCCACAAACTGGGTGGTGTTGTCGTCGGAGCCGAGGTTGCGGATCACCGCGATGCGGATCTGCCCGTCATGGTTGGCAATCGCCGCCGGCACCGGCGCAGGGGTCGCCGCATAGCCCGGCAGTGAACTCAGTAATCCCAGCGTCAGCAAAGAGAGTGCAACTTTTTTCATTCTGTTATCCCGTTGTGTTGTTAGCGTTTTTGTACGTACGTCATCGCCAGTGCCACCGCAAGCACCAGCCCTTTTATAATGTCCATGGCGTAATAGGGTACCGAGAGCATCACCAGCCCGTTGGAGAGCACCCCGAGGATCACCGCCCCCACCAGGGTGCCCAGCGCGTTCGGTTTACCGGAGCCCGCCAGCGAAAAGCCGATCCACGCCGCCGCCACCGCATCCATCAGATAGCCGCCGCCGGCATTCACCTGCGAGGAGCCAATGCGCGAGGCGAGCAGAATCCCGCCCAGCCCCGCCAGCAGCGAGGCGATCACATAGGCCGCCACCTTGTAGCGGGTGGTGCGGATCCCGGATAAGCGCGCCGCCTCCGGGTTACCGCCAATGGCGTACATCCGGCGACCGTGGGTGGTGAGCGACAGCCCCAGCTGCGCCAGCAGCGTCACCGCCAGCATGATAATGACGATGGTTGGCACCTGCCCCAGCGCGCCAAACGTCGCCGGAATAGTCCCCTCCGCCATGTCGCCGCTCGGCAGGACCATGTTCTCGGTGATCGACCCGCCGTAGCTGTAGGTCATCGCCACCCCCTGGATCACAAACAGGCTGGCAAGAGTAGCGAGCATGTCGGGAATGCGCAGAATGACGATTAAAAAGGCGTTAAACAGCCCCACCAGGGTGCAGAGCGCCAGAGTGATGAGAATCGATTCGGTGGTGCCGAAGCCGTGCCAGACGAAGAGCGAGATCACCAGCGCATTCGCCAGTGACGCCGTCGAGCCCACCGAGAGGTCAAACCCGCCGATGGTCAGCGAGATGGAGACCCCGACGGCAATCACCGTCACGATGGCAATGGAGCGCAGAATGTTGATGATGTTGTTGGGGTCGAGGAAGTTCTCCGACGCCAGGCCGAAAATGGCCACCAGCGCGACCACCGTCAGCAACATGCCCCATTTATAGAGAAAATCGAAAATGTGCTGACGGCCAGACACCGCCTCGTTGACTGAAAGGGCCTTGCTCACGACGCCGTTCCTCCGGTTGAATAATAAAGTAATGTCTCTTCCCGGGCGCTTGCCCCGTCCACTTCCGCCACAATGCGCCCGTCCCACAGCACGCAGATGCGGTCACACAGCCCCACCAGTTCGGCGAACTCGCCCGAGGCGTAAATCACCCCTTTACCTTCCCGCGCCAGGCCGTCAATAAGCTGGAACAGATCGGTTTTGGCCTTCACGTCCACCCCTTTGGTGGGCTCGTCGAAGATCAGCACCTGGGCGTTACCGCGCAGCCACTTGCCAATCGCCACCTTTTGCTGGTTGCCGCCCGACAGACGGCGCAGTACCTGCCCTGGCCCGCGGGTGCGCACACCCACCCGGGCGATCACCTCTTCGGCCCAGCGCCACGCCTGGCGATGACCAAACAGGCTCCAGCGTGAAAAGGAGTTATCCGCTGACACAGCCAGGTTCATGCTCACCGGCTCATCGATAAAAATGCCCTCTTTACGCCGCTCCTCCGGCACCAGCGCCAGCCCGCGCAGCACGGAGTCTGCCGGGTCGCGCGGCGTCCACGGCTGCTGGTTCAGCTCGCCCTTCGCCACCTGGCTTTTGGTCGCGCCAAAGAGCGCCTTGCAGAGCTCGGTTTTTCCGGCCCCCGCCAGCCCGGCGATACCGAGAATCTCCCCCTTACGCAGATGCAGGGAGATATCCTTCAGCAGCCCTTCGTCGTGCAGCCCTTCCACCCGCAGCAGCGTTTCGGCGCTGTGCTTTGGTCGCGCAGGGGGGTAGATATCGGTCAGCGCATGGCCGAGCATCTTCTCGACAATCGCCTCCCCACTGAGATTCGCCATCGGGCCGGACTCAATCAGCTTGCCGTCGCGCAGCACCGTTAAGGTGTCGCAGATCGCCTTCAGCTCATGGATGCGGTGGGAGATAAAGACCACCCCGATCCCCTGCTGTTGCAGGCGGCGCACAACCGTGAACAGCCGCTCGCTTTCGTGGGCATCCAGCGGCGCGGTAGGTTCGTCGAGAATAAGAAAGCGGCAGTGATGGGAGAGCGCCCGCGCCAGCAGGATCTGCTGCTTTTCTGCCAGGGTGCAACTGTCGATGGAACGTCGCACGTCGAGGGAGACGTCGAGCTGCGCCAGCGCCTGCCGGGCCTGCTCCCGCATCGCGCCCCAGCGAAAGCGGTGTCCCGGCTGCGCCAGATGGTCGAGCATGATGTTTTCTGCGATGCTGAGGCCGGGGATCAGCGCCACGTCCACCTCCTGCTGCACCAGGTGGATACCCAGCTGTTTGGCCTCCACCGGCTCACGAATGATGACGGGCTGATTGTTGATGCTGATTTCGCCCGTATAGTGGGCGTGCGTCCCGCACAGCACCGCCATCAGCGTGGATTTCCCGGCGCCGTTCGCGCCCGTGAGCGCGTGCACCGATCCGCCCGTCAGGGTGAAATCCACCTGCGACAACGCCTGAAAGCCAGAAAAAGCCAGGCTGATGCCGCGCATCTCGAGGCGACTGGTTATCATCCGCTGCAATCCTGTATTAATCTTTTGATTTATAGAATTTTTCACAGCACTGGCTGGCTGGCAACGACGGAAAAAGCATAAGATAAAGCAAAATAGTATTAGCCATCCGGATGTCCAGACATAACATCAGGTTAGCGCTTCGCAAAAAGGAAACCCTCATGAGCAACACTGACATCCGCGTCGTTCCCGGCCCGGCAAACTACTACTCCCACCGCGGCGCTCTGGCTCGCCTGGACGATTTTTTTACCCCGGAGCAACTCTCCCGGGCGGTATGGATCTACGGTGAACGCGCCCTGGCCGGGGCCCGACCGTTCCTGCCGGACAGTTTTGACGCTGCCGGAGCAAAACGGCTGCTCTTTAAAGGCCACTGCAGCAAGCGCGATGTGAATCAGCTTGCAGAAGCCTCCGGCGCGGATCGCAGCGTGGTGATTGGCGTCGGCGGCGGCGCGCTGCTGGATACCGCTAAAGCAATGGCCCGCCGTCTGGGTCTGCCGCTGGTGGCTATTCCCACCATCGCGGCCACCTGCGCGGCATGGACCCCGCTGTCGGTGTGGTACAACGACGCCGGGCAGGCGCTCCATTTTGAGATCTTTGACGATGCCAACTATCTGGTGCTCGTCGAGCCCGAGATCGTCCTCAACGCCCCGGCAGAGTACCTGCTGGCGGGGATCGGCGACACGCTGGCGAAATGGTATGAAGCGGTGGTGCTGGCTCCAGAGCCCGAACACCTCCCGCTGACGGTGAGGCTCGGCATTAACGGGGCGCTGGCGATCCGCGACGTGCTGCTGGCGCACAGCGAGCAGGCGTTAGCGGACCAGACGCGGCGCGAGGTGACGCGTGAGTTTCATGACGTGGTGGATGCCATTATCGCCGGTGGCGGCATGGTCGGCGGGCTCGGGGAGCGCTACACCCGCGTGGCGGCAGCGCATGCGGTGCATAACGGCTTAACGGTGCTGCCGCAGACCGCGCCATTCCTCCACGGCACCAAGGTGGCATACGGGATCCTGGTGCAGAGCGCCCTGCTCGGCCAGGACGAGGTGCTGCGCGAGCTGGTCGCGGCCTACCAGCGCTTTAACCTGCCCACCACCTTGCGTGAGCTGGAGGTTGACATCCATAATCGCGAGGCGCTGGACCGGGTGATCGCCCACACCCTGCGCCCGGTAGAGTCGATCCACGCCCTGCCGATCGCCCTGACGCCGGAGGTGCTGCGCGCCGCATTTGAAAAAGTGGAAAACTTCAGCCACCCGGCGCATTGACGCCGGGAACTGGCCCTCTATACCTAATGATGATCATCACCACTCTCGTAACGAGGTCATCATGCAGATCGACTTAACAGGTAAAAAGGCGCTGGTAACCGGTGCCAGTCGTGGGTTAGGCCGTGCCATTGCGCTCTCCCTGGCACGCGCCGGCGCCGATGTCGTTATCACCTATGAGAAATCCGCCGATAAAGCCCAGGCCGTCGCGGATGAGATCCGCGCGCTGGGGCGGCGCGCCGAGGCGATCCAGGCGGACAGCGCCAGCGCTCAGGCGATTCAGGATGCCGTCACCCAGGCGGCGCGCAGCCTCGGCGGGCTGGATATCCTGGTGAACAATGCCGGGATTGCGCGCGGTGGTCCGCTGGAGACGATGACCCTCGCGGACATTGATGCCCTGATCAACGTCAATATTCGCGGGGTGGTGATCGCCATTCAGGAGGCGCTGGTTCACATGTCCGACGGCGGGCGCATCATCAACATCGGCAGTTGTCTGGCGAACCGCGTTGCCCAGCCCGGCATCGCCGTTTACTCCATGACCAAATCGGCGCTCAACTCCCTGACCCGCGGGCTGGCGCGCGATCTCGGCCCGCGCGGGATCACCGTCAACCTGGTTCACCCTGGCCCAACCAACAGTGACATGAACCCGGAAGATGGCGATCAGGCCGCCTCCCAGCGTCAGCTTATTGCCCTCGGGCACTATGGTCAGCCAGAGGATGTCGCCGCCGCGGTGACCTTCCTTGCCAGCCCCGCCGCCGGGCAGATCTCCGGCACCGGGCTGGATGTGGACGGCGGGCTGAACGCCTGACGCCTGCTCGCAGTTTGGATGTTAGCCTCTGTCGTCCGGCAGAGGCGTTTTCGACCCGCCTCGACAAACTCACTTTTGCCGCTTTTTCCGCTCTCCCCCTCGCCCTACAGTACCCCATAAGACATTCGGAATTTATCTAATAGTCTTATTATTTCCTTATATTTCGTGTGGGCGTATAGTGGAGGTACGGATGAAGATTGTCTGGTCAAAAACCGCGGAGAAACAGTTAGCGAAAATCGATCCCCGCTATCGCTGGCGCATTGCACGCAGGCTGGCGAGTCTGGATGACCACGCCGCTCCCGTGGCGGATATTAAAAAATTGTCCTCACCCGAAAACCACCATCGATTGCGGGTGGGTGATTACAGGGTCATCTACACCCTTGAGAATCAGCAAAGTGATACCTGTTATGTGGTATCCGTTAAGCGTCGAACAACAACCACCTATCTTCATGAGGAGCAGATGGAATATGACTGTGCAGTTGATTAAGGATGAAGAGGGAAAAACGCAATATGCCGTCATTCCGTACAGGGACTATCTTCGCATGCGCTTAGCCATGCTGGAGCAGGATGACGACGATGAAAGCGAATGGGAAGACATTCCTTACGAATCAGATATCTACGATAGTGTTGGCTTGCCGGGAGAGGTCTGCAACATAATGCATAGCGAAAATGTCAGCCTGCAGGCGGCCTGGCGCATCTACCGCGGCCTGTCCCAGCAGGAGGTGGCCGACAAGCTGGGCATCAGCCAGTCCGCCGTATCACAGCTGGAAGCCGTGGATTCCCGCCCGCAAAAACGCACCCGCGAAAAGCTGGCGGCCATTTATGGCTGTAAGCAGGAGCAGATCAGCCTCTACTTACCGAAAGAGGGTTAACAGCACTTCGCGCCGCCTTTACCGCCGTAGCGGGCATCCTGGCGATCGCGGAAAAACGCCTCGTAGGTCATCGGCGTCTGGTCAGGATGGTTGACGCGCATATGCTCGACATAGTTGTCGTAGTCCGGCACGCCGATCATCATTTTTGCGGCCTGCCCTAAATATTTACCGGCTTTTGACAGGGTATCGAACATCGCTCTTCTCTCACAAAAAAGGTAGGCCGGGTAAGCGCTAGCGCCACCCGGCACACAGGTTAATGCGCCCCTTTCGCCTGGGTCACAATCTCTTCATAGTTGGCCGGCATCGGCTCATACGGCGTCTCTTTCGCGGTAGGTTTGTCCTGTTTCAGGGCGGCCAGCGCGGTCTTCAGAGAATAGAGCGCCAGCACCACAACCACCACCATAAAGAAGATGGTCAGCCCGGCATCCAGACGGTTGTTAAAGACCAGCTGCGAGAGCTGGGACTCGGTATACTGCGCCGGGATCTTGCCGCTGTCGATCATCGCCTGGAACTTGTTGGCGATGGCCAGGAAGCCCACTTTGGCATCGCTGCTGAAGGCTTTCTGCCAGCCTGCGGTCAGGGTACAGATCAGCAGCCAGGCGGTTGGCACCAGGGCGACCCAGGCGTAACGCTGACGTTTCATCTTGAACAGCACCACCGCGCAGAGCATCAGCGCCATACCGGCCAGCATCTGGTTAGCGATACCGAACAGCGGCCACAGGGTGTTGATGCCGCCCAGCGGATCGACCACCCCCTGATGCAGGAAATAACCCCACGCCAGGACGCAGAGCGCCGTCGCCAGCAGGTTCGCAGGCAGCGATTCGGTGCGTTTGAGGCCGGGGGAGATCACCCCCAGCAGATCCTGCAGCATAAAGCGCGCCGCACGTGTCCCGGCATCCACCGCCGTCAGGATAAAGAGCGCTTCGAAGAGGATGGCGAAGTGATACCAGAACGACACATCCATCAGACCGCCCAGCGCGCCGTGCAGAATGTAGGCCATGCCCACCGCCAGGGTCGGCGCACCGCCCGCGCGGGAGATAATCGACTGCTCGCCCACCTCGTTGGCAATCTGAGAGAGAGTATCCGGGGTAATGCTAAAGCCCCAGCCGCTGACCACCTGGGCCGCAGAGGCCACCACGTCCGCCGTACCGGCAGGCGCCAGCACCGCAATCGGGCTGTTCATCGCAAAGTAGACGCCCGGATCGATAATGCAGGCGGAGACCAGCGCCATAATGGCAACGAAGGACTCCATCAGCATGCCGCCGTAGCCGATAAAGCAGGCCTGGTTTTCATTCGCCAGCATCTTCGGCGTGGTGCCGGAGGCGATCAGGGCATGGAAGCCAGAGACCGCGCCACAGGCGATGGTGATAAACAGGAACGGGAACATATTGCCGGACCAGACCGGACCTGTGCCATCAATAAACTTCGTCACCGCCGGCATGGTCAGGGTCGGGCGCATGATCAGAATGCCAATCGCCAGGCCAACAATGGTGCCGATTTTCAGGAAGGTGGAGAGGTAATCGCGCGGAGCCAGCAGCAGCCACACCGGCAGCACCGCCGCTACAAAGCCATAGCCCACCAGCATCCAGGTCAGCTGTACGCCGGTATAGTCAAAGTATGGCGCCCAGGTTGGGCTCTCGGCCACCCAGCCGCCGGAGATAATGGCGAAGACCAGGAAGACCAGGCCAATCACCGACACTTCGCCGATGCGCCCCGGGCGCAGGTAGCGGATGTAGATCCCCATAAAAATTGCCAGCGGAATGGTAAAGGCGACGGTATATGTCCCCCACGGGCTGTGGGTCAGGGCTTTCACCACGATCATCGCCAGCACCGCAAGGATGATCACCATGATCATAAAGCAGGCCACCAGCGCAATCACCCCGGCGGTCGGGCCCATCTCCTCTTTTACCAGCTCGCCGAGGGAACGCCCGTCGCGGCGGGTGGAGACGAACAGCACCATAAAGTCCTGCACTGCGCCTGCCAGCACCACCCCGGCGAGGATCCAGATCATCCCGGGCAGGTAGCCCATCTGCGCGGCCAGCACGGGCCCCACCAGCGGCCCGGCCCCGGCGATAGCGGCAAAGTGGTGACCGAACAGCACTTTTTTATCGGTTGGCACATAGTCCAGCCCGTCGTTATGGCGCACCGCTGGCGTCATGCGCGTCGGGTCAACCGAGAGGACGTTATGGGCAATAAACTTGCCGTAAAAACGGTAGGCAATCAGATAGATACAGACCGCTGCGACGACTATCCACAGCGCATTGATCTGTTCACCGCGGTTGAGGGCGATATAGCCCAGCGCAAAGGCACCCACCACGGAGAGCCCTGCCCATATGAGGTATTTCCCTGAGTTATTCATGATATGGTTTCCATCATCGCAGAAGTGAGATGTTACATTTTGTATCTATAACACTCGCTTAAGATTTAACAACTCAACCACACGTAAAAACAGACATCCAACCAGTCATTTACATAACATTGTTAAGCCGATCACTTTCACCCCGTCCCGCGGCGGAGGACCTTAATTAAAACAGGGCTCAGCGCTGAAATGCCACCCGGCAAACAGCCGCATCGAACCGTAGGCCGGGTAAGCGCAGCGCCACCCGGCACACAGCCGCACGCTCTACCCCAACACCATCGTACTCAACCGGCAGGTACAGCAGCGCCGTCCCTGCTCGTCAAACACCACAATCTCCCAGCTCTGGCTGGTGCGCCCGAGGTGCAGCGGCTGACACACCCCGCGCACCTTGCCCTGCGACACCGCCCGGTGATGGGTGGCGTTCAGTTCCGTGCCCACCACGCTCTGCCCGTCGCGGGTCATCAGGAAGCCAGCCATCGACCCCAGGGTCTCCGCCAGCGCCGCCGACGCGCCGCCGTGCAGTAAACCAAACGGCTGATGAGTGCGCGTATCCACCGGCATCTCGGCCTCCAGGGTGTCATCCTCCAGCCGGGTGTAGACGATCCCCAGATGCGCCACCATCGTATTCAGGCTGGTAGCGTTCAGCGCCTCCAGCGATAAATGACGTTTCCAGATCATCTAGGCCCCCAGCGTGGAGCCGCCGTCCACCACGATATCCTGCAACGTGATGTGGCTGGCGTGGTCGGAGGCGAGGAACAGCACGGTGCTGGCGATCTCCTCTGGGCGGGCGATTTTACCCAGCGGAATGCCGAGCTTGAACTGCTCGCCAAACCCGCGAATACGCTGCTGCTCGGCATCGTCGCTTTTCCACAGGGTGCGCTGCATGTCGGTATCGGTGGAGCCCGGCGAGACCAGGTTAGAGCGCACGCCGCTCCCCGCCAGCTCCAGGCCGACGGTGAGCGCCAGACTTTTCAGCGCCGCTTTCGAGGCGCCGTAAGCGCTCATGCCGATGCGTGGCGTATGGGCCGCGTCGGAGGCCACGGTGACAATCGCCCCACCCTGCTGACGACGGAACTGGCCCATCGTCTGCTGGAACAGGTTGAACGCTCCACCGACGTTGACCGCAAAGGTCTGCTGCCAGTCCGCCTGTGAGAGCTGGTCGGTGGCGCCCATGCGTAAAATACCGGCGGCATTCACCAGCACATCAAGCCGCTCGAGGCTCGCCAGCAGACGCCCGCAAACCGCGTTGACCTGCTGCGCATCCGCCACGTCCAGCACTTCGGTGGCAAAGGGATATTCCGCCTGCGGGAAGGCGACATCAAAGCCCGTCACCTCCGCGCCCGCCGCCGCAAACGCCCGGGCCGTGGCGTAACCGATGCCTTTTCCGGCCCCGGTCACCCAGACGGTTTTACCCGTGAAATCCAGCATCATTTCACCTCGCGGGAGAGCAGCGCCCACCAGGCATCAAGGGTAGGGTTTTTCGCCAACATCACAAAGTCGATATCGCCGTGCACTTTGCGCCAGCGTGCCGCCAGGGCCATCATCCGCACCGAATCCAGCCCGTAGTCGATCAGGTTTTCATCATCCATCGGCTCGTCGGACTCATCCAGCAGAGGCAGGATGAGCTCGCGCAGCGCCGCTTTGCTGGCTGGCAGCGAGGGCAGCAGCTCGTCGGTAGTCACCACGCGCCCGGAGCGACCGGCCACATAGTTGAGCGACATCAGGTGCTCGTCCCGGGTGAAGTCCGCCAGCGCATCGGCGACGAAGAACGGCTGAATGTCGCGCATAAAGGCGTCGGTGGCGGTGGTCATGCAGCCGATATGGGCGTACACGCCGGTGATGATGAGCTGATCGCGGCCGCTCTCTTTAAGCATCTGCTCCAGCGGCGAGCGGTGAAACGCGCTGTAGCGCCACTTCACCAGCACGGTGTCGGCTTCGTCCGGCGTCAGTTCAGCCACGATGCGCTGCTGCTCCGGCGAGCGGGTCAGGCCCGGCCCCCACATGTCGTTCAGCAGGGCGCGGTCCTCATCGCTCTGCTCTTTCGGCTGGGCGGTGTAGTAGACCGGGATCCCCTGCTGTTTGCAGTAGTCACGCAGCCGGGCGATGTTCGCCACCACCTGCGCCATCATCGGGCAGTTCTCGCCCCAGAAGTTGAGGAAATACTCCTGCATATCGTGGATCAGCAGCGCGGCGCGCGCGGGCTCCATCGTCCAGCTCACTTTATTGGTCGGCAGATCTGCCGCGCCCGGCAGCGCGTAACCGGTTAATTTTGGAATTGCCATCGTCTTGCTCCTCAGCCCCGGGCCCGTTCGACCAGCCACAGGCGTAATTGTTTTTTATCGACTTTCCCTACCGGCGTCAGCGGCAGTGCCTCCAGGCACTCGACGCGATCCGGCAGCTTAAATTCGGCGACGCCCTGCTCGCGCAGGAAGCGGCGCACCTCCACCGCTCGCAGGGGCTGTTTCACCACCAGATACGCGCAGCTCTTCTCGCCCAGCAGGCTGTCTTCCATGCTGACCAGCGCGGCGTGGATCACCGCCTCGTGGCGCAGGAGCAGGTTTTCCACCTCTTCGGCGGCAATTTTTTCACCGCCGCGGTTAATCTGATCTTTCTCACGCCCCTGCACGGTGATGTAGCCCTGCTCGTCAATGGCGATCAGATCCCCGGAGCAGTAAAAGCCGTTCTCATCGAAGGCGCTGGCGTTGTGCTCCGGGCTCTTGTAGTAGCCGCGGAAGGTGTACGGCCCGCGGGTCATCAGGCGCCCCACCTCGCCGCGCGGCAGCGGATTACCGTGCTCATCGGCCACCCACACTTCGTCATCCGGGCACATCGGGCGACCCTGGGTATTGATAATGCGCTCCGGCGTATCATCCAGCGCGGTGTAGTTCACCAGCCCTTCGGCCATGCCAAACACCTGCTGGAGCTGACAGCCGATCTCAGCCGGAATACGGGCGGCCAGGGTGGCGGAGAGTCGCGCCCCGCCCACCTGCAACAGTTGCAGGGATGCCAGCTGCGCATTGCCCGCCCCCTCGCTGATAGCCTGTAACCACAGGCTGACCGCAGGCGGCACCAGCGAGGTGACGGTGATCTGATGTTGTTCGATTAGCGGGAAGCAGAGCGTGGCGCTCGGATCGTTCGCCAGCACCACGCAGCCTCCGGCCATAAAGACCCCCAGCGAGCCGGGGGAACTCATCGCGAAGTTATGCGCCGCCGGGAGTGCGTTCAGGTAACGGGTATCCGCGGTAATGCCGCAGATCTCGTTGCTGCGACGAATGCTGTAGTAATAGTCGTTGTGGGTGCGCGGGATCAGCTTCGGCGTGCCGGTGCTGCCGCCGGAAAGCTGGAAGAACGCCACTTCGTCCGCCGGGGTCGGAGTGGCGATAAAATGTTCCGCCGGGCGGGCAATCGCTGCCTCCAGCCCGTCTCCACGCAGCAGCACCGTGCGCACGGAACGGTGCTGTTCCATAAAGGTGTTGAGGAAGTCGTCGCCAGCAAAGAGACCGTGAGCACGATCGGCAATCAGCAGCGCGGGTTCAATCTGGCTGGCGTAGGCGTTCAGCTCGCTGCGCTGATGGCTGAAGAGCGCATTAACCGGGGCCACGCCCACCTGCAACAGGGCGAAAAAGGTGATGTAGAACTCGGCGACGTTGCCCAGCTGCACCAGGGCGGTTTCACCCCGCTGAACGCCCTGCGCCTGCAACGCCGACGCCAGGTTATTGACGGACTGCTGGAACTGGCGGTACGTGATGCGGCGTTCGCCGTCGACTAACGCCCACGCGTCGCTGTCGCCGTGGCGGGTGAGAATGTCCGTCAGGGGCAGATCCTGCCAGTAACCTTTTTCACGATAGCGGCGGGCAAATTCGTCGGGCCAGCGGGTAAAGGGAAGGGTCATGATTAATCCTTAATGCAAACCAAAAACGTTGAGCATGGTGGTCAGCTTCACGCCGGTTTCACGCCATTCGGCCACCGGGGAAGAGGCCGGAACAATCCCGGCACCGGCAAACAGACGTACGCTGTTGGCCTGAATACGCGCGCAGCGGATGGTGACCACCCACTCGCCGTTGCCTTCGCTGTCGCACCAGCCGACGATGCCGCCGAACAGCTCGCGGTCGAACGGCTCCAGCTCGGCAATCAGCTCCTTCGCCGCCTGGTGCGGGAAGCCGCTCAATGCCGGGGTCGGGTGCAGCAGGCAGGCCAGGGTCAGGGCGTTCTCATCTTCACGCGCCTCGCCTTCCACCGGGGTCGCCAGATGCCACAGGGTCGGGGTGGTGATGAGCTGCGGCGAGGCGGGCATGGTCAGCCGATGGCTGCGCGGGGCCAGCACCGCCTTCATCGCCTGGGTGACCAGCTCATGTTCGTGGCGATCTTTTTCCGAGGCCAGCAGCTTGTTGCCCGCCTCGCGATCGAGCATGTCATCCGGCTGACGACGAGCCGAGCCTGCCAGCGGCAGGGAGCTGAAGTGCGCCCCCTCTTTACGCAGCAGCAGCTCCGGGCTGGCGCCGAGCAGCACCCCGCCATCCTCCAGTGGGACGTGGAAATTAAAGCTGGCCGGGTTCTGGGCGATCAGTTTTTCCAGCAGCGCGCTGCTGTCAATCTTCTCTGCCGTTGCAATGTCGATCAGGCGGGAGAGCACCACTTTATTAACCCGCGGAGTGGCGGTCAAAGCGGCGGCGCGGGCCACCATCTCTTCAAAGGCTAACTGGGCCGGGATCTCGGTGCGGGATTTGACCGTCAGCGGTGAGGTTCGGGCGGCATAGCGGGCAGACTGCTGACGCGCCGGGCGGGCAAATGATTGCCACAGCTCCGGGATAAACAGCGATGACGGCTGGCGGGTATCAAAGGGGATAGCCCCTACCATCACCGGGTTGCTGATGCCAGCGGCTTTAGCATTGGCAAAGGCCTGTTTCAGCTGCTGCTGGAATGGGCTTGCCGGATCGTCGCCGCCAACGGCGGGAGTGGAAAAACGGGCAAAGCAGCCAGAGGTGGTAAAACTGCGATAGGGCGACATAAAGAAGAAGCTCTCTTTTTGCAGCCGGGTCGCGGTGTGCTGAACATCCTCAGCCAGTGACGTATCCATATCATCCTCCTGAAATGATAAAAGCAGTAAGAATTATTATCATTTATATTTTCGCTGGCTAACCTAATCCCAGAGCGCAATGGTGTCAACAGCCCAGCGTGTAACTTATGCGACTATCGCTTGCATCCCTTCGGCTAATTCATGAAAATGAGAAGCATTAACTTCAACAAAAACAGGATGCCCCTTAGTGAAACTGCCCGCCTTTTGCCGTAACACCCTGCTTTTTATCAGCCTTTTATTTTCAGGATTAACCTCAGCCGTCGCCGCGGACTGGCCGCGTCAGGTGACGGACAGCCGCGGAACGCACACCCTTGAGAGCAAACCGACGCGGATTGTCTCCACCAGCGTGACCCTCACCGGCTCCCTGCTGGCCATTGACGCCCCGGTGGTTGCCAGCGGCGCCACCACCCCGAATAACCGGGTGGCAGACGATCAGGGCTTTTTGCGCCAGTGGGGTGATATCGCGAAAGAGCGTAAGCTGGCGCGGCTCTACATCGGCGAGCCGAGCGCAGAAGCGGTGGCCGCCCAGATGCCGGATTTGATCCTCATTAGCGCCACCGGGGGCGATTCCGCCGTCGCGCTCTACGATCAGCTCTCCGCCATCGCCCCGACGCTTATCATCAATTACGACGATAAAAGCTGGCAGGCGCTGCTGACCCAGCTGGGCACGATTACAGGCCAGGAGCAGCAGGCCGCAGCGCGGATTGCGGAGTTTGATAAGCAGCTCGCCCGGGTGAAGCAGCAGATGAAGCTGCCGCCGCAGCCGGTGAATGCCATCGTCTACACCGCTGCCGCCCACAGCGCCAACCTCTGGACCACCGAGTCGGCGCAGGGCAAGCTGCTGCAACAGCTCGGCTTCACCCTTGCCCCCCTGCCCGCCGGGCTGAATCCGTCCCAGAGCCAGGGCAAGCGCCACGACATTGTGCAGTTAGGGGGTGAAAACCTGGCCGCCGGTCTGAACGGCGAAGGGCTGTTCCTGTTTGCCGGGGATGGGAAGGATGTGGATGCGATCTACGCCAACCCGCTGCTGGCCCATCTGCCGGCGGTGCAAAACAAACGCGTCTGGGCGCTGGGGACGGAGACCTTCCGTCTGGATTATTTCAGCGCCACCCGGGTGCTGGAGCGGTTAGAGGCCTTGTTTAAATAGTCGTGCATGTTGATGCCCGGTGGCGCTGCGCTTACCGGGCCTACGGTTCGGGGGGGTGGGGGTGTTGTACCGTGCGGCCTGATGCCCGGTGGCGCTGCGCTTACCGGGCCTACGGTTCGTGCCGGTGTAGGTTTTGTAGGCCGGGTAAGGCGTAGCCGCCACCCGGCACATTCCACCGCGTTAAACCGTGGCAATCTCCTGCCGAAACCGACGTAGCTCCGCCAGCACCACCAGCAATATCGCCCCCACTATCGCCAGCACAAACCCGCTGCTGCTCGCCGCGGCTACCGGGGTCATGATCGCCCCCAGCCCGCCGAGAATGGCGGCACCAATCGCATCGCCGGTAACGTTTTGCGCCGTCCACAAGCCGTTGATCCGCCCGAGCATCGCCTCCGGGGTCTGGGTCTGGATCAGGGTGTACTGCAGCAGCGAACTCACCGCGCTCAGCCAGCCAAACAGCGCCAGGCAGATCACCCCCAGCGCCCAGACCGGCATCAGGCTGAAGAAGCCGATGGCGATAAACGAGGCCAGGGTCGCCAGCAGCATAATCAGCCCCGGACGGGCACTCTGCGCCAGATTGCCGCTGGTGAGGGCGCCAAAGGCTGCACCCAGCGGGATGGCAGCATAGAGCAGACCAATCTGTGACACGCTCATCTGCCACGTAATCGCCAGCGCCGGATAGAGCACCCGCACCGCGCTCGCCATCGTCAGCAGCCCGCCCAACAGGGCGATGCCACCGATCAGCGGATTGCTGAACAGAAAGCGGATCGCCGCCAGCAGCGACTTAAGCGGATGCTCGCGCGGCTGGGGCGGAGGCGGCAGCAGCGGCAGCCGCAGCAGGGTTAAGGTGGTGATAAAGGTGCCCGCCGCCGCCAGGCCGTAGTTCCAGGCCACGTTACCGGTGCCGAGCAGCAGGCCGCCGACCATCGGCGAGATCACCGATCCCAGACGCACGGTGAGCATGGTGATGGCCCCCGCCTGCATCAGGTTCTCACGCCCCACCAGCGCAGGTGTCGCCGCCAGCAGCGCCGTCACCCCTAATGATGCAAAAAAGCCATCCCACAGGCCGAGGGCATAGATGGCGATTAACGACGGCTCCGGCAGCAGCGCGTTCAGACAGAGACCGACAAAGCCCACCCCGCAGGTGCCCCGCGCCAGCAGAATCAGCTTCTTACGCTCGTAGCGATCCGCCAGCACCCCGCCCACCATCAGGCCGATAAACATCGCCCCGCCGGTGAGGGTAACGGAGAGCCCCACCAGCCAGCTGGAGTGGGTCATCATCTGGATTTGTACCGGGACGGCCACACCGAGCAGGCCAAGGGATAAAATAGAGATAAAACGGGCAATAAAAACAGCACGAAACGCCGGATGGGTCTTCAGCAAACTCAGATTGAGCAGCCAGGATTGTCGGGTCATTACAAAGCCTTAATGGTTTCTTTTGTACCAATTCCATGGCCGCACATGCTAACATAGCTAAATAAGATAGATAACGATAATTACTATCATTATCAAATCATGGACGTAGCTATGTCGTACTCCCTTTCCGCGTCACGGGCCGTTGCCGTGCCCGGCTTACTGTTACTGCTCACGCTGGCGATTGCCCTCAGCCTGTTGGTGGGCGCCAAACCGCTGCCCTTTTCGGTGGTGGTGGATGCCCTCTCCGCCACCTGTCAAACCGCCGACTGCACCATCGTGCGGGATGCCCGCCTGCCGCGCACCCTGGCCGGCCTGCTGGCCGGTGCTGCCCTCGGCCTCGCCGGGGCGTTGATGCAGACTCTGACCCGCAACCCGCTGGCCGACCCCGGTATTCTCGGCGTTAACGCCGGGGCGAGCTTCGCCATCGTGCTGGGCGCGGCGCTGTTTGGCTTCTCCTCTCCCGGCGAACAGCTGGTGATGGCGCTGTGCGGCGCCTTTGCCGCCTCCCTGCTGGTGGCCTTTACCGGCAGCCAGGGCGGCGGCCAGCTCAGCCCGGTGCGCCTGACGCTCGCGGGCGTGGCGCTCGGCGCGGTGCTGGAGGGGCTCTCCAACGGCATCGCTCTCCTCAACCCCGACGTTTACGACCAGCTGCGCTTCTGGCAGGCGGGCTCCCTGGATATCCGCACCCTGCAAACGTTGCAGGTGGTGAGCGTACCGGTGCTGATCGCCGCCGCCGTGGCGCTGCTGTTAAGCCGGGCGCTCAACAGCCTGAGCCTTGGCAGCGACACCGCTACCGCCCTCGGCAGCCGGGTGGCGCGCACCCAGCTGCTGGGATTACTGACCATCACCGTATTGTGCGGGAGCGCCACGGCGGTAGTGGGCCCCATCGCCTTTATCGGCCTGATGATGCCGCACATGGCCCGCTGGCTGGTGGGGGCCGATCACCGCTGGTCCTTGCCGGTGACCCTGCTTGCCACCCCTGCCCTGCTGCTGTTTGCCGATATCCTCGGTCGCCTTCTGGTACCGGGCGAGCTGCGGGTATCCGTGGTCAGCGCCTTTATCGGCGCGCCGGTGCTGATCTTCCTGGTGCGTCGCAAGCGCGGAGGTGGAGTGTGATGGCCCCTTCCCGTCGTTTAGTGTTCAGCTGCCTGCTGCTGGTGCTGGTGAGTCTCGCCGTGGCGATCGTCAGCCTGCAAAGCGGCGCGGTGACGCTTGATATGAGTCAGGTCTTTAACGCCCTCACCGGCAGCGCGCCGCGCAATATCACCATGGTGGTGACGGAATGGCGAATGCCAAGGGTGATGATGGCCCTGCTGGTCGGCGCGGCGCTGGGGATCAGCGGTGCTATTTTCCAGTCGCTGATGCGCAACCCGCTGGGCAGCCCGGACGTGATGGGCTTTAACACCGGCGCCTGGAGCGGCGTGCTGGTGGCGATGGTGCTGTTTGGCCAGCACCTGACGGCCATTACGCTTGCGGCCATGGCGGGGGGTATTCTCACTTCGCTGGTGGTCTGGGCGCTTGCCTGGCGCGACGGGATCGAGACCTTCCGCCTGATCATCATCGGCATCGGCATGCGCGCCATGCTGATGGCCTTTAATACCTGGCTGCTGCTACAGGCGTCGCTGGAGACCTCGCTCTCTGCCGGGCTGTGGTTCGCCGGGTCGCTTAACGGCCTGACGTGGGCCAAAACCCTGCCCGCCGCCCCGCTGATCCTGCTGATGTTTGTCTGCGCCCTGTTGCTGGTGAAGCGCATGCGGCTGCTGGAGATGGGCGATGACAGCGCCTGTGCGCTGGGGGTGAGCGTCGAGCGTTCGCGCCTGATGCTGATGCTGGTGGCGGTGGTGTTAACCGCCGCGGCCACCGCCATCGCCGGGCCGATCTCCTTTATTGCGCTGGTGGCGCCGCACATTGCCTGCCGCCTGAGCGGCACCGCCCGCTGGGGATTAACCCAGTCGGCGCTGTGCGGATCGCTTTTGCTGCTGGCGGCAGATCTCTGCGCCCAACGGCTGTTTATGCCCTATCAACTTCCGGTGGGGGTGGTGACCGTCAGCCTGGGCGGCATCTACCTCATCGTCTTGCTTGTTCAGGAGTCCCGCAAGAAATGAGTGCCAATCTGACCCGCTTGCGCGGCGACAATCTGACCCTTGGCTACGGTAAGAAAATCGTGGCCGAGGATCTGCAGGTGGCGATCCCCGACGGCCACTTTACCGCCATTATCGGCCCCAACGGCTGCGGGAAATCGACGCTCTTACGTACCCTGAGCCGTCTGATGACGCCGCTGCACGGCAGCGTTTATCTCGATGGGGAGCAGATCCAGCGCTTCGCCAGCAAAGAGGTGGCGCGCCGGGTCGGGTTGCTGGCGCAAAACGCCACTACGCCGGGGGATATTACCGTCCAGGAGCTGGTGGCGCGCGGGCGCTATCCGCACCAGCCGCTGTTTACCCGCTGGCGTAAAGAGGATGAGGCGGCGGTAACCAAAGCGATGCAGGCCACCGGTATTACCGACCTGGCGGCGCAGAGCGTGGATACCCTCTCCGGCGGGCAGCGCCAGCGGGCGTGGATTGCGATGGTGCTGGCCCAGGAGACGTCGATCATGCTGCTGGATGAGCCGACCACCTGGCTGGATATCAGCCATCAGATCGATCTGCTGGAGCTGCTGAGCGACCTCAACCGCACCCAGGGCTTTACCCTGGCGGCGGTGCTGCACGATCTGAACCAGGCGTGCCGCTATGCCACCCATCTGATTGCCCTGCGCGACGGCAAGATTGTGGCGGAGGGGGCACCGAAAGCGATCGTCACCCCGGATCTGATCGAGCGGATCTACGGGATGCGCTGCATGATCATCGACGACCCGGTGGCGGGCACGCCGCTGGTGGTGCCGCTGGGACGGCGGTAAAAAAACGCCGGGTGGCGGCTACGCCTTACCCGGCCTACAAAACCACTGCGGTCTGAAACTGTGCCTCAATGCCGGGTGGCGGCAACGCCTTACCCGGCCTAAAAAACCCTTATGGCACGAACCGTAGGCCCGGCAAGCGCAGCGCCGCCGGGCATTGTGGCTACCCCAATATTTCCTTCAACACCGGACCGATGTGCTCAAACGCCTGCGGGGAGATGATCTCCACGTGGGCGCAATCCTGATGGTAGACCTCTAACTCCCCTACCCACGGCGCCCAGGCCTTGTGCGGATCCATCGTTCGCGTGCGTTCCGCAACAAACAGCGTCGCTTTGCCGTCAAAGGTTGAGCTGTGCGCCGTGGTCAGTAGGCGCACCGCATCGGCGTAGTTACCCTCGATGGCGCTAAACAGCTCCCCGGATGCCTGCCCCTGCTGGGCGGCGAGGAACGCCTGTCGCTCACGTTCAATCTCCGCTAAGACCTCAGGATCCAGGCCGTTGGCCTCTTTTTCGGACCAGTTTTGCGTCTCCGGCGGCCAGGTGTCGAGCAGGCCGAGGAACGCCACCTCTTCTCCCTGCGCGCGCAGGCGGGCGGCGATCCCCTGGGCCAGGGTGCCACCCAGCGAATAGCCAAACAGGTAATAAGGCCCGCGCGGCTGTTGAGCGCGGAGCGTCGCCAGATGGTGCTCGATCACCTCGTCCAGGGTCGCGCCGTTTTGCATCGGCCCCGGGCGCGGCGACTGAATGCAAATGATCGACCAGCGCGGGCTCAGGTAGCGGGCCAGGACGCTGAACTGCCAGGCAAAACCGGAGGCCGGATGGAAGCAGAACAGCGTCGGGCCGTGGCTTTCGCGCAGAGGCAATATCGTCTCGTAGCCCAGACGCTGAGCCTGCTCGTCGCTGATGTCGGATGCCAGTAGCGCACTCAGCTTGCCCACCGTCGGGGCCACCATCACCTGGCCGGGGGTTACCTGACGGGCAAAGTGGCGGCTGAGGCTGGCGGCAAGGCGCATCGCCAGCAGCGAGTGGCCGCCGAGGGCAAAGAAATCCGCCTCGATATCGTTAACCTCACACCCCAGCAGGGCGGAAAACGCCGCGGCAATGGTCCATTCGGCGTCGGTTTGTGGCGGGCGCCCCTGGGCTTTAACCGTCAGTTCCGGCAGCGGCAGCGCCTTACGATCCAGCTTGCCGTTGGCGCTCAGCGGCAGGTCACTGAGTTGCAGTAACACTACCGGCACCATGTGCGGCGGCAGTTGGGCTTTCAGCGCCGTTAAAAGCGCATCGCGATCCAGCGGCAGGCCGGATTCCGAAACCACGTAGCCCACCAGTTGCCGGGCATCGCCGCCGGTATCTGCCGCCTGGTTGATGACGCAGGCGTGGGTCACCGCCTGGGCCACGTCCGGCAGGGTCAGCATCGCCCGGTCGATTTCACCCAGCTCGATGCGCTGGCCGCGAATTTTCAGCTGATCGTCGCTGCGGCCCAGATACTCCACCGCGCCGTTATCCAGCCAGCGGGCCACGTCCCCGGTGCGGTACATGCGCTCGCCGGGGGCAAAGGGAGCGGCGATAAAGCGGCTGGCGGTCAGATCCGGGCGGCCCAGGTAGCCCTGCGCCAGCTGAATGCCGGTGAGGTACAGATCCCCCGCCACGCCGAACGGCACCGGGCGCATCATCCCATCCAGAATGCGCAGGCCGGTATTCCACACCGGGAAGCCAATCGGCACGCTGTTACCTTCTACTGCCGCCAGCTCCGGGCCATACGCCGGATACCAGCTGACATCCACCGCCGCTTCGGTGGGGCCATAAAGGTTATGCAGCGGCACCTGGGTAAGCTGCTCCCACTCCCGGCACAGGGCGGTGGGCAGAGCTTCGCCGCTACAGAACACCTGCTTCAGGCTGGCGCAGCAGGCAACATTTTCCGGGGTCAGCGACGCGACAAAGGCCGCCAGCATCGACGGCACAAAGTGGGTGGTGGTGACGCCATATTTCCCGAAGAATTCCTGCATCGCCAGCGGATCGCGGTGCGCCTCCGGCTCGGCCATCACCAGCTTCGCCCCGGCGATAAACGGCCACCAGAACTCCCATACCGAGACGTCAAAGCTGCACGGCGTTTTTTGCGCCACCACATCCGCGGCGGTGAGCGGGTAGTGGTTTTGCATCCACAGCAGGCGGTTGACGATGGCGGTCTGGCCGACCATCACCCCTTTCGGTCGTCCTGTTGAGCCGGAGGTAAAGATGATATAGGCGGTCTGTTCCGGCCTGCTCAGGTGCAGAGGTCTGGCATCGGCCGCAGACAATAGTATGTTGTAACTAAAAGTCGCCACCGGCAGATGGTCAAAGCGCGGGCGCTGGTCGTCGGTAGTGATCAGCAGCGAGGGTTGCGCATCCTCGATCATCATCTGCAGGCGATCGTCGGGATAGCCGGTGTCCAGCGGCAGCCACGCGGCCCCCACTTCGACAATGGCATGCAGGGCCAGGGTCAGGAACACCGAGCGCGGGAGCGCCACCGCCACGCTGTCGCCGGGCTTCACCCCGCGCTCGCGCAGCAGGTTCGCCAGGGCCACCACCTGCTCGCGCATCTGGCGGTAGGTCAACTCGTATTGCGCATCGGCCAGCGCCGGGGCGTCCGGGGTTTTCGCCGCCTGCTCCGCCACCAGCCCGCTCAGGGTGGTGCGCGGCAGCGGAACCGCGGTCTGGTTTATCTTTTCCAGCTGCTGATATTCAGCGTCAGAGACCGTTTCGGCCTCGCCGCAGCGCAGGTCGCTGTTGGCGGCAAACTGCGCCAGCAGCTCATGCAGGCGCTCGACGTGGCGCACCAGGGTGGCCTCGTCGTAACGCTGTTTGTTGGCGAGGATCTCAATGCTCAGCCCGCCCTGCTCGTCCGGGAAGAGCGCCATCTCCAGATCGTTGACCGGGCCGGTGGCGAGGGTATGGGTCACCGCCTGCACGCCATCGATATCCAGCTGGTAATCAAAGACCTTGACGTTAAACACCGGGCCAAACAGCGCCTCGTCGCTGGCGGCACGCCCGCTGTCGCGGACAATCTGCTCGGCGTCGTAACGCTGGTGACGGCGCATCTTTTTCATCTGCCCGGCCAGGCGCTGGGCCAGCTCGGGCAGCGTCTCCTGCGGGTTGATGTTCACCGCCAGGGGCAGCACGTTCAGCACCGGGCCGGTGGCGGTCAGCGCCGCGGAGCCCATCCGGCGCATAAAGATAAACCCGGCGGCGTAGCTCATCCGTCCGGTCAGGCGGGCGAGCCAGAGGGCCACCAGCGCCAGGGCAAGGTCGGTGCGCTGGCTCTGGCTCTTATTCGCCAGCTGGCTGAAGGCCTGGCGATCGGCGGTCAGCTTCAGGCGCAAAATATCGGTTGTGGCGGCGCGCCCCGGCAGCGGCGCGCTGGAGAGGGACACCGGCGGCGGCAGCTGCTTACGCTGCTCCGCCCAGAAGGCGCCGTCGCGGGCGTATGCGTCGCTCTGCTGGTAGCGCTGATACTCCTCCACCACCTCCGCAAAGGGGGTAAACGGCGATTCCGGCGTGGCTTCCCCCTTAGACCAGGCGCGGTAAATGGCGGCGATCTGCCGGGTAATGGCGGGGAAACTGAAGCCATCCACCACTAAATGGTGATAGCGCTGATACCAGTACCAGCGGTTATCTGCCACCTGGAGCAGGAGGTGGAAGGCCAGCGGCTGGCCGCTGTCGACGCGAAGGTTCTGATTGAGGTCGGCCTGCAGGGTTGCCAACGCGGCGGCATGCGGGTCGGCGTGATGGCGCAGGTCGATAATCTGCGGTTCCGGCAGGGTAGCACTCTCATCCACCCACTGCCCGATCTCGCCGTTATCCTCGGTAAACCGCATGCGCAGGGTATCGGCCTGCATCATGCCCGCCACCACCGCTTTCGCCAGCAATGGCGCATCCACCGGGCCGGTCAGCTCGACGTAGTGGGCCACGCTCCAGGCGTTGGGCAGGTCGGAGAGCTGTTCCGCCATCCAGATCCCCGGCTGGGCCGCCACGAGAGGATGTTTAACGCTCATGGAGTCACCTGTGCAAAATGGGCCGGGATCAGGGTTTGCCAGTGGGCCGCCAGCCACTGCTGACAGGCTTCCTGCGACTGCGCCTCACACACCACGTGCCAGCCGTCGGGCAAGGCGCACTGCTGCGGCCAGAGGCTGTACTGATTTTGGGCGTTTTGCACAATGGTGAACAGACCCTGCGGATCGTCGAAGGGGTTACTGAATTCCATACCAGACTCCATTATTAAATAAGCGGCTGCCAGAGAGTCATCAGCCCCTGCGTCAGCCCTCCCCGCCAGCAAAGTGCATCATGTCCGCCGTCCACCGGACGCCAGATAACCGGCTGCTGCGTGTGCTGTAGCTCGGCATACAGCGCCTGACAGGCGCGAAAAATCAGTGGCTCACGTCGCCCCGCCTCAAGGACGATGCGCAGGCTCTGGGCCGACAGCTGTTGGTTTTTAAGCTGTTCGATAATGATGCCGTCGTGCTTGCCGCCGCGATGCGGCCACCAGAACGACCCCGACTGGCTGAGCACGCAGCCAAAGCGTTGGGGCCAGTGCAGCCCGGCATAGAGCGCCGAGAGGCCGCCAAAGCTCTGCCCGGCGACCACGGTGCGATCGGCGCGGTCGCTGAACGGCGCCAGCGCCTGCACCTGCGGCAGTAGCTCCTCCTGAACGGCGAGCCAGAAATCGGGATTACAGGGGAGCTCGCGGCTGCGATGGTCGGTGTCGATGACGTCGATCAGCACGTAGACCGCAGGCGGCAACTGACCATCGAGGGTGAGCGCCGTCAGCGCGGGCCAGACCGGCATGCTCTCGGCCCAGAACTGCCCGTCGAGCAGCACCGCCAGCGGACGTTCGTTTGGGGATGCTTCGCCGGTGGGAAAGATCCATACCCGGCGGGTGTTGCCGAGCCTTGCGCTCTGCCAGGTGATGCACTGCGCAGGTTGATACGGGGTATCCGGCCGATCCCAGCCAGGCTGTAGCGGCGCCTCGGGCATTTCGAGAGCCGAGACCGGATGGCCGCGTCCGCCGCGCCAGTGCTGCGGGTTGCGCGGATCGGCGATAGCCTTTGGCAGCAGCCTGCGCCAGCCTTCGCGCAGGGCCATGCGGTCCGGCGGGTCGGAGGCAAACACCGCATCCGCAAAGTCGTCGTCGCGTTCAGAGGGGATAAAACAGTAGCTGCCGCGCCAGTGGGGGCTGAACTCGCCCTGCCACTGCCAGACGTCGGTGCCATTAATCCGCTCCAGCGTCTGGGGGCGGGCGTTATGGTGATGATCGGTCACGCCGGTGATATAGAGCCACACCTTTTTTAGCGGCGAGGTCTGCTCCGTGCCCTGCGGGTCGCGCCAGCAGAACGTCACCCGATAATGATCCCCCTCCCGCACCCGGTCGGGTCCCTGTTTCGACTGCCACCAGGCATCACTTCCCGTTTCCAGCGTCGTCACCGATTTAACCCCATGATTTGTTCTGAATTGTTGATTAAAGATAAACAATATCGATAATATTATTGATAACTATTTGCATTTGCAATAGCGTATGGGCGCGCTGTGGGAAGCGCGAACAGTTAATAACCATGCTCTGCGCTGCGTACTGACTCAAGATCGAGGGGTTTTCGCAGACTGCGGGCGATCTCCTTCCGCCGCCTCACCCATTCGGGACGGAGCCATGAGGCATGCGGCATCGAAAAGCAGGACATACAATGAATAATAAGCTTCACTCGCTGACCTTACTGGTCAATCTGGGAATTTACGGTGTGGCACTGCCTGCGATGGCAGCCGAAACCGCCGGGCACGAAGATACCATGGTGATTACCGCCGCCGAGCAGAACCTGCAGGCGCCGGGCGTCTCCACCATTACCGCGGATGAGATCCGTAAAAACCCGTCGGCGCGCGATGTGTCGGAGATCATCCGCACCATGCCGGGCGTTAACCTGACCGGTAACTCCACCAGCGGCCAGCGCGGCAACAACCGCCAGATTGATATCCGCGGCATGGGCCCGGAAAACACCCTGATCCTGATTGACGGTAAGCCGGTGACCAGCCGCAACTCCATCCGTCTGGGCTGGCGCGGCGAGCGTGACACCCGCGGCGACACCGGCTGGGTGCCGCCAGAGATGATCGAGCGTATCGAAGTGATCCGAGGCCCGGCGGCGGCGCGTTACGGTAACGGCGCGGCGGGCGGCGTGGTGAACATCATCACCAAAAAGGTCAGCAACGAGTGGCATGGCTCCTGGAACACCTACCTGAATGCCCCTGAGCACAACGAAGAAGGCTCCACCAAACGCACCAACTTTAGCCTGAGCGGCCCGCTGAGCGACGCGTTCAGCTTCCGTCTGTATGGCAACCTGGATAAAACCCAGGCCGACGCCTGGGATATCAACCAGGGCCATCAGTCTGAACGTACCGGCGCCTATGCCGACACGCTGCCCGCCGGACGTGAAGGCGTGGAGAATAAAGACGTGAACGGCGTGCTGCGCTGGGAGTTTGCCCCGATGCAGGCCCTGCAGTTCGAAGCGGGCTATAGCCGCCAGAACAACCTCTATGCCGGGGATACCCAGAACACCAACAACGACAACAGCAGCAACGGGCTGGTGAAGAAAAATTATGGCAAAGAGACCAACCGGATCTATCGCCAGAACTTCGCCCTGACCTGGACCGGCGGCTGGGATAATGGCATCACCACCAATAACTGGGCGCAGTACGAGCACACCCGCAACTCCCGTCTCGGCGAGGGGCTGGCGGGCGGTCTGGAGGGGCTGTTCAACAGCGATAAGTTCACCGACACCGACCTCTCCGACGTGATGCTGCACAGTGAGATCAACCTGCCGATCGACTTTATCGTCAACCAGAACCTGACCCTGGGCGCCGAGTGGGATCAGCAGCGGATGAAGGATATGTCCTCCAACGGCCAGGCCCTGCAGGGCGGCGCCATTGCGGGAATGAGCGATAATCGCAGTCCCTACTCCGACGCGGAAATCTTCTCCCTGTTCGCTGAAAACAACATGGAGCTGACCGACACCACCATGCTGACCCCGGCGCTGCGCTTCGACCATCACTCCATTGTCGGCAACAACTGGAGCCCGTCCCTGAACCTCTCCCAGGGGCTGGGGGATGATTTCACCCTGAAGATGGGCATCGCCCGCGCCTATAAAGCGCCAAGCCTCTACCAGACCAACCCGAACTACCTGCTCTACAGCAAGGGCCAGGGCTGCTATGCCAGTGCCGACGGCGTGGGCTGCTACATGCTGGGTAACGAAGATCTGAAAGCGGAAACCAGCATCAACAAAGAGATTGGCCTGGAGTGGAAACGCGACGGCTGGCTGGCGGGCGTGACCTGGTTCCGCAACGACTACCGCGACAAGATTGAAGCGGGCTATGCGCCGATCGGCCAGACCTCTGCCGGGAGAACCCGCACCGATATTTATCAGTGGGAAAACGTGCCGAAGGCGGTAGTTGAAGGGCTGGAAGGCACCCTGAACGTGCCGGTCAGCGACGCCATCAACTGGACCAACAACATTACCTATATGCTGCAAAGCAAGAACAAGGAGACCGGCGATCGTCTGTCGATCATCCCGGAGTACACGCTGAACTCCACCCTGAGCTGGCAGGTGCAGCAGGATGTGTCGTTGCAGTCGACCTTCACCTGGTACGGCAAGCAGCAGCCGAAGAAGTACAACTACAAAGGCCAGCCGGCGACCGGATCCGAGCTGGACGAAGTGAGCCCGTACAGCATCGTCGGCCTGAGCGCGACCTGGGATGTGACCAAATATGTGAGCCTCACCGGGGGCGTGGATAACGTCTTTGATAAACGCCAGTGGCGTGCGGGGAATGCCCAGACGACGGGGAATGCGACGACAGGGGCGTATATGTATGGTGCGGGGGCGTATACCTATAATGAGCCGGGGCGGACCTGGTTTATGAGTGTGAATACGCGGTTCTGATGGTTAGGTTGGGTGGGATCGCGTGGGGGGAATATGCGGCGGCGGTGGGGGTTCCGTTCACTTTGCGTTTCTTGCTTCTCTGTTAACAGCGTCACCCGTGAACGTGTCAAGGGGGCTATCGCCGCCCCCTTAACAATCCCGGCTCCCGGCAAGAAAATCGCCGCTTCGCGGTGCCCTCAGCTTATTCCCTCCGGCTATCGGGTCGGGGGCGATCCTACATCCCTGTAGGTCGCCCCCTCTCGGCGCATCCCTGCGCCTCGCCCCGGCCTGCGGTCAACGCTTCGGCGATTTTCAGCCGGACCAGGGAGCCGCTGTAAGCCCGTTGTTTTTTTTAATTTCTTCATCGCTGGTTTTTATTTTTTTGGTTTTGTAGGCCGGGTAAGGCGAAGCCGCCACCCGGCATTGTTGCGCCGGGCGGCACTGCGTTTGCCCGGCCTACAAACTCAGTCGATCAACACATCAAACGCCACCCGCCCATCCGGCGTTTGCAGCCAGCGTGGGGCGTTGAGCGTGTCGGCGTAAAAACTTACCAGGTCATACAGCAGTCCTTCCATCACGCGCGCCATCTCCGGCGGCAGGACATTGCTGATTAAAAGCTGCGTGACGGTCTGGCAATAGATGCCCAGCTGATCGCTTTCCGGCTCGAATGCGGGCAGACGGGAAGGCAGATCGTTAAGGGTGAAATGTTCCACCAGGTGCGCCGGGATGGGCTCGTTGAGCGTGGGCTGTAACAGCGCGAGACAGGCACAAAGACGGGCGCACAGCGCCAGTTTTTCGGCGGGTTCGTCGGTTTCCAGCAGGGTACAGGCAAAACGCTCGCAGTGGTTCGCCAGTACAGTGAAATCCGTGTTATGTGAGAACGGTACGGTAAACAATGCCTGAGCAGGGGTTGGGGTAGTAGCCATAGTGGCAGCCTCCGATAAAGTGTTTTAAACCCACCGTCAGAGGTTCCAATCTCATGGCGGTGGACTGAGCGAGGTTGGAACTACCGGCTTTATCGGATACCGGCGCATCTTACGATGCCCCCGCCAGCCCACCATTGAAGTGCAGCAGAGCGTACGACATAAGGCCTCTTATGTCATCGATAAAGTCAGTCAGGGTTCCAATCCCGACGCCTGATTTTGCAGGCGCAACAGGAAGATATCGCGAGGGTATTAAGGAGACAACCATCAAAAACCCATCCCGGAAGCCGCCTCGCAAAAAATCAAAGCAACAATGAAACCCATTGATAATAAATGATTCACAGCGATGCCCGTGTCCGGCTGAAAATCGCCGAAGCGTTGACCGCAGGCCGGGGCGAGGCCCAGGGATGCGCCGAGAGGGGGCGACCTACAGGGATGTAGGATCGCCCCCGACCCGATAGCCGAAGGGAATAAGCTGAGGGCACCGCGAAGCGGCGATTTTCGTTGCCGGGAGCCGGGGTTGCCAGGGGGGAGGCGGCGAGCCCCCCTGGCACGTTCACCGGTGACGCGGTTTACAGAGAAGCAAGGAACGTATGGTGAACGGAACCCCCTCCACCGCCACATGTTCCACCACCCAGGCACCCCTGCCCCGCCCGGCGGCGCTACGCTTGCACGGGCCTACAAAACACAAAACCTGCACCAGCAAAATCACAGCACTGAAGAATCGTAAAAAGAATAAATGACTCACAGCGACGCCCGTGTCCGGCTGAAAATCGCCGAAGCGTTTCCCGCAGGCCGGGGCGAGGCGCAGGGACGCGCCGAGAGGGGGCGACCTACAGGGATGTAGGATCGCCCCCGACCCGAAAGCCGGAGGGAATAAGCTGAGGGCACCGCAACGCGGCGATTTTCGTTGCCGGGAGCCGGGGTTGCCAGGGGGGAGGCGGCGAGCCCCCCTGGCACGTTCACCGGTGACGCGGTTTACAGAGAAGCAAGGAACGTATGGTGAACGGAACCCCCTCCACCGCCACATGTTCCACCACCCAGGCACCCCTGCCCACGCCCGGCGGCGCTACGCTTGCACGGGCCTACAAAACACAAAACCTGCACCAGCAAAATCACAGCACTGAAGAATCGTAAAAAGAATAAATGACTCACAGCGACGCCCGTGTCCGGCTGAAAATCGCTGAAGCGTTGACCGCAGGCCGGGGCGAGGCGCAGGGATGCGCCGAGAGGGGGCGACCTACAGGGATGTAGGATCGCCCCCGACCCGAAAGCCGAAGGGAATAAGCTGAGGGCACCGCAACGCGGCGATTTTCGTTGCCGGGAGCCGGGGTTGCCAGGGGGGAGGCGGCGAGCCCCCCTGGCACGTTCACGGGTGATGCGGTTTACAGAGAAGCAAGGAACGTATGGTGAACGGAACCCCCTCCACCGCCACATGTTCCACCACCCAGGCACCCCTGCCCACGCCCGGCGGCGCTACGCTTGCACGGGCCTACAAAACACAAAACCTGCACCAGCAAAATCACAGCACTGAAGAATCGTAAAAAGAATAAATGACTCACAGCGACGCCCGTGTCCGGCTGAAAATCGCCGAAGCGTTTCCCGCAGGCCGGGGCGAGGCGCAGGGACGCGCCGAGAGGGGGCGACCTACAGGGATGTAGGATCGCCCCCGACCCGAAAGCCGGAGGGAATAAGCTGAGGGCACCGCAACGCGGCGATTTTCGTTGCCGGGAGCCGGGGTTGCCAGGGGGGAGGCGGCGAGCCCCCCTGGCACGTTCACCGGTGACGCGGTTTACAGAGAAGCAAGGAACGTATGGTGAACGGAACCCCCTCCACCGCCACATGTTCCACCACCCAGGCACCCCTGCCCCGCCCGGCGGCGCTACGCTTGCACGGGCCTACAAAACACAAAACCTGCACCAGCAAAATCACAGCACTGAAGAATCGTAAAAAGAATAAATGACTCACAGCGATGCCCGTGTCCGGCTGAAAATCGCCGAAGCGTTGACCGCAGGCCGGGGTGAGACGCAGGGACGCGCCGAGAGGGGGCGACCTACAGGGATGTAGGATCGCCCCCGACCCGATAGCCGAAGGGAATAAGCTGAGGGCACCGCGAAGCGGCGATTTTCGTTGCCGGGAGCCGGGGTTGCCAGGGGGGAGGCGGCGAGCCCCCCTGGCACGTTCACGGGTGACGCGGTTTACAGAGAAGCAGCGAACGCAAGGTGAACGGAACCCCCTCCACCGCCACATGTTCCACCACCCAGGCACCCCTGCCCACGCCCGGCGGCGCTACGCTTGCACGGGCCTACAACAGCCCCCTCACCCTACCGCCAGTTCCCGCAAGTGCTTCTTCAGCTTATGATACTCATCAATCACATACTGTTCCGCAGCCTGCTGGTCAGCAATCGGCTCCACGCGCACGGCGCAATACTTATACTCCGGCGTTTTGGTAATCGGGCTCAGGTTCTCCGTCACCAGCTCATTACAAGCCCCAATCCACCACTGGTAGGTCATATAGACCGCCCCTTTGTTCGGACGATCGCTCACCTGCGCGCGGGTGATGACTTTGCCTTTACGCGACGTCACCCACACCAGCGCTTCATCCTCAATACCCAGACGCGCGGCGTCCGCCGTATTGATCTGCGCATAGCCCGGTTCATCGGCCAGCGCCGCCAGCGCCGCACAGTTCCCGGTCATCGAGCGGCACGAGTAGTGCCCCACTTCACGCACGGTTGAGAGCACCAGCGGATACTCCTCCGTCAGCTTGTCGATCGGCGCGACCCAGTCGCAGGTATAGAGCTGCCCCAGCCCGTTCGGGGTGGAGAATTCCTTCTCGAACAGGTAATCGGTCCCCTGATCGGCCTCGGACTCGTCCCGGCACGGCCACTGGATATAGCCCAGCTCGCCCATCTTCTCGTAGGTGGCGCCATAGAAATCCGGACACAGATGACGCAGCTCATCCCAGATCTCCTGGGTGTTGTTGTAGTGCATCGGGTAGCCCATCCGCGTGGCAATTTCGCTGATGATCTGCCAGTCCGTTTTCAGGTCCCACTTCGGCTCAACCGCTTTAAAGAAGCGCTGGAAACCGCGGTCGGCGGCGGTGTAGACCCCTTCGTGCTCCCCCCAGGAGGTGGACGGCAGGATCACATCCGCGGCGGCGGCGGTCTTGGTCATAAAGATATCCTGCACAATGACCAGTTCCAGCCCCTCAAACGCCTTACGCACCGCAGAGAGCTCGGCGTCGGTCTGGAGCGGATCTTCCCCCATGATGTACGCCGCGCGCACTTCCCCATGGGCCACCCGGTGAGGCAGTTCGCTGATGCGATACCCGGTATGGGCCGGCAGTGAATCCACGCCCCAGGCTTTGGCAAACTTGGCCCGGTTTTCCGGGTTATTGATGTACTGATAGCCCGGATAGGTATCCGGCAGCGCACCCATATCACACGCGCCCTGCACGTTGTTCTGCCCGCGCACCGGGTTCACCCCTGCATACGGTTTGCCGAGGTTGCCGGTCAGCAGCGCCAGGCTGGTGAGCGACCGCACGGTTTCCACGCCCTGGTAGAACTGGGTCACGCCCATGCCCCAGAGGATCGCCGCATTTTCAGCCGCCGCGTACATCCGCGCCGCCTGGCGGATCTCCGCCGCGCTGACCCCGGTGATCGCCTCGACCGATTCCGGCGTATAGCCTTCGACGATCTTGCGATACTCTTCGAAGCCCTCGGTACGCGCCGCCACAAAGGCGCGGTCGTAGAGTTCTTCTTCAATAATCACATGCCCCATCGCGTTGAGCAGCGCGATGTTGGAGCCGTTTTTCAGGGCCAGGTGCATATCGGCGATGCGCGCGGTTTCGATTTTGCGCGGATCGCAGACGATAATCTTCGCCCCGTTGCGTTTGGCCTTGATCACGCGGTTCGCCACGATAGGGTGCGAATCCGCCGGGTTGTAGCCAAAAATAAAGACCATGTCCGCTTTTTCAATGCCGACAATGGAGTTGCTCATTGCGCCGTTACCGACCGACTGGTGCAGACCTGCAACCGATGGGCCGTGTCAGACGCGCGCGCAGCAGTCGACGTTGTTGGTGCCGACTGCCGCGCGGGCAAATTTTTGCATAATGTAGTTGGTTTCATTCCCGGTACCGCGGGATGAACCGGTAGTCATGATCGCGTCCGGGCCGTGCGCAGCCTTAATGGCGCTGAGCTTGCTGGCAACGTAGTCCAGCGCTTCGTCCCAGGAGACGGCTTCCAGCTTGCCGCCGCGCTGGCGACGGATCATTGGCGACTTCAGGCGCGGGGTGAGAATTTTGGTGTCGTTGATAAAATCCCAGCCGTAATACCCCTTCAGGCAGAGATCGCCCTGGTTGGTTTTACCCTGTGCTGCTTCAGCCTTGACGACTTTGCCGTTATTGACCACCAGGTTGATTTTGCAACCCGATGCGCAATAGGGGCAAACCGTGACGACTTTCTTCATCGGTGTTACTCCGTTGGTAATATGTCCCCAGCGGCATGCATTAACTATGCCAGCCTGAAAACTAAAATTAACTTATTGAAAATAAGAGGGATAAATGGCGGGAAGGGGTCCGTTCGTCAAAAGTGTCGTGACGAACGGACAGCGATGACGTTAGCGTACAACCAGGGCGTCGTAGCCTTTAAAGCGGTAGTTGATTAACGAGATAACCCAGCAGGCGACAAACAGCCCGACCACGATAAACCCGGCGTTACCGAGGTTATCGTTCAGCGCCGCGACGCCGTTCCACAGGCCACCTTCCAGGCCCAGCTTATCTGCCAGCAGGCCCAGCGCTTCCAGCCCGCCGATAAACAGCGCCACCACTACCGAGGTGCCGGTGATGGTCATGTTGTAGTAGAGCTTGCGCTGCGGCTTGTTAAAGGCCCAGCCGTATGCGCCCACCATAATCAGGTTATCGAGGGTGTCGATCAGCGCCATGCCGCTGGTGAACAGCAGCGGGAAGACCATGATCGCCCACACCGACATGCCGCTGGAGGCACCCGCCGCGGAGATCCCCAGCACCCCGATCTCGGTGGCGGTATCAAACCCGAGGCCAAACAGGAAGCCCACCAGATACATGTGCCAGCTGCGGGTGACCAGGCGAAACGCCGAGCGGAACAGCCAGTTCATCACCCCGCCGCGGGCAAACGACACCGTTTCCGGCACGCTTTCGCCGCGCTTCATTTTGTTAAAGCTGCCCCAGACGTCGCGCAGAATAACCAGGTTGACCAGCGCCATCGCCAGCAGGAAAAAGGCGGAGACCGCCGTGCCGATGGTGCCCCCGGTTTCGTGGAACCATGCCATATTGCGGCTGAACGCCGTGGCGGTGGCGGCGATGGCAATGGAGGCCAGCACCACAATCGTCGAATGCCCCAGCGAGAACCAGGCCCCCACGCCGCAGGGACGCTTGCCCTGCTGCATCATCTTGCGGGTGACGTTATCGATGGCGGCAATGTGGTCGGCATCCACCGCGTGGCGCAGGCCATAGCACCAGGCCAGCAGGCTGGCCGCCAGCAGCGACGGTGTGGCGTGAAAGAGGTAGAACGCCAGACCCCAGGCGAGAATATTGGTTGCGATTAACGCCAGCATCAGCGCCAGGGCTTTAGGATGGTTATTGAAATATTTCATGTACATAGTCAGATCCAGATTCAAAGAAAAGTCGCGGCGGCAATCACTGCCTGCCCAAAAGCCACCGCCCCGTCACCGGCGGGAAGCCGCCCGGGAAACTGCACGGTAAAATCGTTCAGCCAGAACTGCAGACGCTCTCGCAGCAGGCGGTTGTGCAGCACCCCGCCGCTGCAGACAACGGTGGAGAGCGCCCGCCGCCGGGCATGTTCGCCCGCAAGGGTCGCCAGCCCCTGGGCCAGCGCGTCGTGAAAGGCCCACGCCCGGGCGTTGTCCGGCGCCTGCCAGCCCAGCCACTGGCGCCAGAAGGTGACCATATCCAGCTCGCCGTCGCGCACCGGCATCGTGACCGGGTGGCACTGCGGCGCGGCGCTCAGGGCCAGGGCTTCCAGCCGACAGGCGGCCTCCCCTTCGTAGCTGATCTGTTCCGGGGCGCAGTTGAGCGCCGCAGCCACGGCGTCAAACAGCCGCCCGGCGGAGGAGGCCAGCGGCGCATTCACCCCGCGTTCAATCGCCCGGGCCAGCGGCTGCCAGGGTTTGTTCAGAAGGCGGGCGGCCTGGGGCAGCGTCCGCCACTCGGGGACAAACGCCTGCCACTGGGCCAGCAGGTTGCGCCAGGGCTGGCGCGCCGCCAGATCGCCGCCGGGCAGCGCCACCGCCGGTAGCCCACCCAACTTTTCGCAGGTGCGGTAGTTCACCCGCAGGCACTCCCCACCCCACAGCGCGCCGTTTTCCCCCTGGCCGATACCGTCCAGCACCAGGGCGATGAGATCCCCGCCGTCCCGCGGCCAGCCGTGTTCCGCCATGCACGCCGCGGCGTGGGCGTGATGATGCAGCACCTGATGCTGCGGATAGGGCATCTGCTGGCCGAGCTGCGTGGCGCGGTAGCCGGGATGGGCGTCGGTCACCACCCGCTCAGGGATAAACTGCCAGATGTCCTGAATGGTGGTCAGGGCCTGCTGCCACTGACGTTCGGCATCGTCATCATGCAGATCCCCCAGATGCTGGCTCAGCACCGCCTGGCCGCCGCGCACCAGGCAGAAGGTATTTTTACGATCCGCCCCCAGGCAGAGCAGCGACGGCGCCTTTTCAAAACCGGGCGGCAGGGGCAGCGCATCCGGCACAAAGCCTCTGGCGCGGCGCAGCATTTCCCCGCTGGCGCGCATCACCGAGTCGTCCATACGCTGGACGATATCGCGGTTATGCAGCAGCCAGCCGTCGGCGATCCCGGCGAGATCGCGCAGCGCCTGCGGGTTGGTCAGCGCGGGCGGGCAGCCGTTCAGGTTGCCGGAGGTCATCACCAGGGGGCGATCGAGATCCTGCATCAGCAGGTGCTGGAGTGGATTGGCGGCCAGCATCACCCCCACCTCGTTAAGCCCGGGGGCGATGGCCTCGCAGAACAGAGTGTGTTTTGCCACCAGCACCACCGGCGCGGCCGGGGAGCGCAGCAGCGCCTGCACGTCGTCAGGCAGCCACGCGGCGAGACGCGCGGGGATCATCACCGCCAGCGGCTTGGTCGGGCGGCGTTTACGTTCCCGCAGCCGGTTTACCGCCGCAACGTTTTGCGCATCACAGGCCAGATGGAACCCCCCCAGCCCTTTTACCGCCACGATCCCGCCCTGTTTCAGCATCAATACGGCGGCCTTCAGGGCGGCTTCCCGCTCCTCTCGCGCCTCGCCGCACACCCAGCTGACCTGCGGCCCGCAGTCCGGACAGGCCACCGGCTGGGCGTGAAAGCGCCGGTCCGCCGGGTTGCGGTACTCCGCCTCGCAGGCCGGACAGAGCGCAAACCCCGCCATGGTGGTGGCCGGGCGGTCGTAGGGCATCGCCCGGATAATGGTGAAGCGCGGCCCGCAGTGGGTGCAGTTGATAAACGGGTAGCGGTAGCGGCGCTCGCGCGGGTCGTTCATCTCCGCCAGACAGGCCGGACAGGTGGCGGCATCCGGCACCACCTGGGTGGTCATCTGGCTGTGGGCGCTGGCACGAATGGTAAAATCCATCGGGGTCTGCGCCCAGCGCCAGGGCTGCTCCTGGATATCGTCGATACGCGCCAGCGGCGGGCAGCCGACGGCAAGCTGGCGGATAAAGGCCTGCGCCCCACCGACGAGACGCACCTCCACCCCTGCCCCGTCGTTGCAGACGTCGCCCCTGAGCCCCAGCTGCTGGGCCACCTGCCAGACCCAGGGGCGGAACCCGACGCCCTGGACTTTGCCGCGAATGCGCACCCGCGTGCCGTTTGTACTCATTTAACTCTCCACCGCCTCACGCAGGCGTGTTTTCATGTCGCGATAGGTGGTCTGGGCGTAGCGTTCCGCCCAGGGCTGATCGGCGATGGCGTCGATTTTGACGGCGCAGTATTTGGTTTCCGGCGTTTTCGAGACCGGGTCGAGGTTGTCCTGGGTCAGCTCGTTACAGGCGCCGATCCACCACTGATAGGTCATGTACACCGCCCCCTGATTGATGCGCTCGTTGACGTCCGCCCGGCTGATCACCTTCCCGCGGCGGGAGCTGACCCACACCAGCTGGCGATCCTGAACGCCCAGTTTTGCCGCATCCTGCGGGTTCATCTGCACGAAGCCCGGCTCATCCGCCAGGGCCTGCAGCGCGGCGCAGTTGCCGGTCATGGAGCGGCAGGAGTAGTGCCCCACCTCGCGAACGGTGCAGAGCACCAGCGGGTATTCATCGTCTGGCACTTCCGCCGGCTTGCGCCACGGAGCGGCAAAAAGCTGGCCTTTGCCGTTCGGGGTGTCGAAGCGGTTATCCGCATAGAGCCACGGCGTGCCGGGATGGTCGAGGGTCGGGCAAGGCCACTGGACGTGCCCCATCTCACCCATTTTTTCCCAGGTAACGCCGTAGAAGAGCGGGCAGAGCTCGCGCATCTCGTCCCAGATCTGCTGGTTGTCGCGATAGTGCATCGGGTAGCCCATCTCTGTGGCGATGAGGCTGATGATCTCCCAGTCACGCTTGACGTTGCCTTTTGGCTCAACGGCTTTTTCAAAGCGCTGGAAGCCGCGGTCGGCGCAGGTAAAGACCCCGCCATGCTCGCCCCAGGAGGTGGCGGGCAGCAGCACGTCCGCCGCCTCGGCGGTTTTGGTCATGAAGATGTCCTGCACCACCACAAAATCGAGGGCCGCAAAGCCTTTGCGCACCAGGCCCAGGTCCGCCTCGGTCTGGAGCGGATCTTCCCCCATGATGTAGTACGCTTTGACCTTACCCTCCAGGGCGAGGTGCGGCACCTCGGTGATGCGCACCCCCACCTGGTCATCCATCCGCGCAGGATCAACGCCCCACGCCCGGGCGAACTTCTCCCGCACCTGCGGGTCGGTCACATCCTGATAGCCGGGGAACTGGTTGGGTATGACACCCATGTCGCAGGCCCCCTGGACGTTGTTCTGACCGCGCACCGGGCCGACGCCGCAGTGTTCGCGCCCGAGGTTGCCGGTGAGCAGCGCCAGCGTCGAGAGCCCTTTCACCACGTCCACCGCCTGCCCGAACTGGGTGACGCCCATCCCCCACATCACGGTGGCGGACGGCGCGGCGGCGTAGATGCGCATCGCATCCCGGATCTGCCGGGCGCTGACGCCGGTAATGCCTTCGACGTTTTCCGGGGCGTACTCGCGCACCGTCTCGCGCAGCCTCTCCAGCCCGTCGGTGTAGCGCGCCACGTAGTCGCTGTTGTAGAGGTTCTCCTCCAGCAGCGTATAAATGAAGGCATTCACCAGCGCCATATTGCAGCCGTTGTTGATCTGCAGATGGCGGTCGGCGATGCGCGCGGTCTCGATTTTGCGCGGATCGCAGACGATCACCTTCGCGCCGTGCTGTTTCGCCTTGATCACCCGCCGGGCGACGATCGGGTGCGAGTCAGCGCAGTTGTAGCCGAAGATCAGCAGACATTTTGAGTGCTCGATATCGCTGATGGAGTTGCTCATCGCCCCGTTGCCGAGCGTCTCCTGCAGCCCGGCCACGCTCGGGCCGTGACACACCCGGGCGCAGCAGTCGACGTTGTTGGTGTTGAGCACCCCGCGGGCAAACTTCTGCATCACGTAGTTGGTTTCGTTCCCCGTTCCGCGCGACGAGCCGGTGGTCATGATGGCCCGCGGGCCATACTTCGCCTTGATCTCTCCCAGCCGCTTCGCGGTGTAGCGAATGGCCTCCTCCCAGGAGACCGGCACAAACTTGCCGCCCTTCTGGTAGCGGATCATCGGCTGCGTGAGGCGCGGCGTCAGGATGCGGGTGTCGTTGAGAAAGTCCCAGCCGTAGTACCCCTTCAGGCACAACTGGTTCTGGTTGGTCACCCCCTCTGCCGCTTCGGCACGGACGATTTTGTTGTTCTCAACGACGAGTTTTAATTTGCAGCCCGCACCGCAGTAAGGGCAAACGCTGGTGATTTTTTTCATCAGTAACAGACCTGCTAAAAGTGAAAAGAGAAAATGCTTACAGCATCATGGAAGAGACAGTGTCCAGCGCCGCCCGACGGCGTTTCTCCTGGCTCAGCTGCTCAAGTTTTTGCCTGTCGATGCAGACAATGGCGTTGGTCGGACAGGCCTGCACGCAGGCCGGACCGTCCGGCTGGAGGTAGCAGAGGTCGCACTTGTTGGCTTCGGCCTTCTCCGACATCACGTTCAGCCCGCTACCGATGCTGCGCACAACCGGACGCAGGACCACTTCCATCGCGCCGTACGGGCAGGCGACCACGCAGGTTTTGCAGCCGATGCAGCGCTCCTGGTGGACGTGAACAAAATCGTTATCGCGAGCGATCGCCCTGTTCGGACAGACGGTGGCGCAGGGCGCGTCCTCGCACTGGCGGCACATGGTGGCGGTGGAGACGTTGACGCCTTTGATGACGTGAATGCGTGGCAGGAAGTTCTGCGGGGTCAGCGAGGCGCAGTCCTGGGTGTCGTGGTGCGACACCACGCAGGCCACTTCACAGGTACGACAGCCGATGCATTTGCTGGCATCGGCAATGATAAAGCGATTCATCCTTTAACTCCGGCTAGGTAATAAGCGGGATGGGGTATGCATAAATCGCGCCAGAAATTATGATGTTGAATTTAAAGGGGTTTAGTGTGGGATGTTGATGTCATCGTCAGAAGTGACGATGACAGAATTGCACTTTTACTTAGAATGATGAACTCGCTCATGCACAGCATCGATCATTCCATGAGTCACGGTAGATAATATTCCCATCTGTATATTTCCAAGTGATCGCCTCGTAACGTAACTCCAGCGTTTCAAGATGAGTACTACTCATTCCATTCGGAGCCAGATAGGGTGCAACAGTTGTAAATTTCACATTCTCCAGAATGATATTAAAATATTCAGCCTCAATACCTGAATCAACGATTCTGTACATCTTAATTGTGGCTTTCTTCATCGTTCTTCCTTCACATACTGCCCGATAAAGAAGAGGCGTGGTCCGGTCGAACTCTTTTACTATAGTGACGGGGCGATGGACACGCGTCCCGGTAAGCTTTCCCAGATTCGGATCCACCGGAATGGTGACACCGTGGGAGAACGACTTAAGCTCAATTGAGCCTAACCGTAGCGGCATAATACAGCCACCTACAACTGGAGAGCCATTTTCATCTTCAAGCCATAAATGGGCGGGTGTAGACATATAACGTCCTTATTATTTCAAAAATTTAAATTGAGCTTTACCACTTAATGAAAATCAGAACAACTAAAAAAAACACTGGTATAGGCCATAAAGGACCGTTTGGAAAAAAATGTATCAGCACCAATGCGAACAATATTGTTAAAATGGACGGGCCATAGTCGGCAAGTAAAGACCTAAACATCCGCCTGAATATCCTGTATATAATATTCATCATTATCTAATCATCTTAGTGATGAGCTCGGCTATGTCGCTATCCGATGTTGAATGAGAGAATGCTCCGGCTCGTTCAAATAATGGTTCTACCAGGAAATACATCATTTCAAGCTCCCGTGAGTACAACGCTGCGTAATAGGCTGGAGAGACATATTTCAGACGTTGCGCACTGTCAGCCGCTCTCTGAATAACTCCATATATACCCGCAACGGCAACAACCCCTCCGGCCTTGCGGCCGACCAAAGCACTCATTTCAAGCCTCAGGTTCATTCCAATAGCGACGCAGTAAGCGACCGCTAACGCGAACCCTGCGTTGGTAAAAGAACTTGCAGCTATATAAACATTTGCCGCCATTAACTTATTCTTGATGTTCTCTAACTGTTCTGACGTTTTGTACTGAAATATCTGCTCAAAATAAATACGAAGCATTTCATAAGCAATATTATTATTCTGAAAGAGGTGAACAACGCCATTTTTAAAACGAATATCTTCACTCTTTTGGTTTCTACATACATCCTGATAATCATCAGTAAAACAGGATGTGTAATAAAGGGCTCGTTTAGCACCGGCGCCTATAGTTTCTATCTGCCTTGAAACCACTTCTCTAACGCCTGTTAGTGCACGATCGAGCTTTAACGCAAGAATATTGTTTGCTTGTAAATAGCTAATAACGTCATTGTTATAATTCATAGCCGCCCTGGCAATTTAGCTTAAGTCAACCCAGCGAGTATAAGAGGTAAAATTTAATGAGTAAATAAGCAAACTACATTTTGCATCTAATAAGTTCATATGAGAACTTTTAAACGTTCTGGGTAATAGTTATGGCATTTATAGGAGCTGTCATCGACATAAGTAACGACGTCAGTTTTGATGTTTTCGCTGTAGGTGTTGAAGGGGCGGGAAATACCATTTTCATGAGAAGCAACTGCATTCGTATCGTAGACCGGGCAAGCGTAGCGCCCCCGGCATGGTTTTCTGGAAGGCGCCTCGCAACCTCTGAAGTAACCTTATGTAATTCATGGTTAACGCTTTTATTCCTGTTATCGGGCTCGTAAAGTGGTTGCGTTGCGGCACATCCGCAACCGGGCGTAGGAACCCGTTAGCATGTATCGACATTCACTATGTCGTGGCAGCGTTTATCCCGTTACAATCACGGTGGCGCTGGCGGAGCAGCCGAAAGGCTGGCCGTTTTCTATGTGCGCGGTATTCCTACCTCCGTCAGCGCTGCCTCCCTCGAGCGTAGGAACTCATAGGGTGGCTAATTTAAATAGCATGTAGAGGATGTCGTTATGACTACTATCCCAACCCTGACTTACCCGCAATCTGATGAACAGCTTATTCCCCCTTCCCTGACTATGCCGCTTTCTGCTGCTGCGGATCTCTTTGAGGTCGCCGATCGCTGCGCCGCGCTGGTGAGCGTATTGATCGAAACGGATGACAGTGCATCCCGCACTGCGCTCTATGAAGGTCTGCTGCGCGCCCTGCAACAGCTGCGTGAACGCTGTGATGCTGCACTCCCACCGCACCTAATAGCGCAGCTGATCCAGGGGGAAACACTTACCTCCTGTATGCCGGACTGCTGGCAGGAAACCGCGCCCCAGGTGGATTATGCGCTGGCTTTGGTGCAGGCAATTCTGGGTGGAACGTTGCCCGCAAGTGTCGAGAAAGAACTGGCGGGGCTGCTGCACGATCTGGTCTGGCTGCTTAATGAGTTTGTGAAGGAGCCGTATATAACGGTGCATTGAGTTCAAGTGATAGTCGGTGAATGAGATCTGATTTCAGGTTTTATAAGGGGCTGTGACAGGCCCCTGAATGTGTTTGAGGGTGAGGTTGGTGTTGGGGTTTGTGATGGTCGATTTTATAAGCTAGCAACATAGGCGGTTGCATATGAGAAACAATGAATGTCTGCTAAGAGCGAAAAGCGGACGCCCGCATAGCGTAAACAGGCGTCCGATATTTTGAAGTGGGTAGATTAATTAACCCGCTTCCCCGTTTTGTCAATGACCGTCTCGCCATCCTCTTTGATAAACGCTCCTTTCTGGCCTTCCGGTAGAATATCCAGCACTATTTCTGAAGGGCGGCAAAGACGAGTGCCAAGCGGCGTAACGACAATCGGCCGATTAATCAGGATCGGATGTTGAAGCATGAAATCAATCAACTGCTCATCACTAAATTTCTCTTCATCAAGACCCAAGTGTTCATAAGGCTCAACATTCTTACGCAGCAATGCACGCACCGTAATTCCCATATCTGAAATAAGTTTAATAAGCTCATCGCGGGTCGGGGGCGTATCAAGATAATAAATTATCGTCGGTTCGTTGCCGCTGTTACGGATCATCTCCAGCGTGTTGCGTGAAGTGCCACAGGCCGGGTTGTGATAGATGGTAATGTTGCTCATATCAGTATCTCATTACAAAGTGACAGAGAGCCGCCACGCCAGCGCGGCCAGAGTGACAAACAGCACCGGCACAGTCATGACAATGCCGGTACGGAAATAATATCCCCAGGTGATCGTCATATTTTTCTGGGCAAGCACATGCAGCCACAGCAGGGTTGCCAGACTGCCAATCGGGGTGATTTTCGGGCCTAAATCGCAGCCAATCACATTGGCATAAATCATTGCCTCTTTCACTACGCCAGTCGCCGTACTCCCGTCAATCGACAGCGCACCAATCAGCACCGTCGGCATATTATTCATCACTGATGAGAGAAATGCCGTCAGGAAGCCGGTGCCGAACGTCGCTGCCCATAACCCCTTGTCTGCCAGCAGATTCAGCACGCCAGACAGGTACTCCGTGAGCCCTGCATTGCGCAGGCCATAGACCACGAGATACATGCCCAGCGAGAAAATAACGATCTGCCATGGCGCACCGCGCAGGACTTTCCCGGTGTTGATGGCATGACCTCTTTTCGCCACCACAAACAGCACTGCTGCGCCAGCCGCCGCTATCGCACTGACCGGGATCCCCAGCGGCTCCAGAACAAAGAAACCGACAAGCAGCAATAACAGGACAATCCAGCCCGCCCTGAAGGTTGCCGGATCCTTGATCGCACTGACAGGCGTCTTCAGCAGCGAAACGTCATACGTTGCCGGAATATCCCTGCGGAAGAAGAGATGCAGCATGACCAGCGTGGCCGCAATCGCTGCCGCATCCACGGGGATCATAACGGAGGCGTACTGCGTAAAGCCCAGACCGAAGAAGTCCGCCGAGACGATATTAACCAGGTTAGACACAATGAGTGGCAGGCTGGCCGTATCTGCAATAAATCCTGCGGCCATGACAAAGGCCAGTGTCGTGCCCTGGCTGAACCCCAGTGCGAGCAGCATCGCAATCACAATCGGCGTCAGGATCAGCGCGGCGCCGTCATTGGCAAACAACGCAGCAACAGCAGCACCGAGCAAGACTATCCAGGTGAAAAGCAGGCGGCCACGTCCGTTACCCCAGCGGGAGACGTGCAGTGCGGCCCATTCAAAGAAGCCGGACTCATCGAGCAGCAGGCTGATGATGATGACCGCAATAAATGCCGCTGTCGCGTTCCAGACGATATTCCAGACAACGGGAATATCAGCGATATGGATGACACCGGTTCCCAGCGCCAGCACAGCCCCGATACTCGCGCTCCAGCCAATACTCAGGCCTCTGGGTTGCCAGATCACCAGTACCAGCGTCAGTAAAAACAGACTCCCTGCCAAAAGCATCTCAGACTCCGTTATATATGATTATGTAAATGTGTTTTCCTTTCTCAGCAGGTGGTGCAGGCTGATTTATCCAGCCATTCACGCACATCCTCCCGCATACACTGCCAGGTCGTCGTGATTGTCTCTGCTGCCCATGCCGGTATGTGGGGTGACAGACGATAGTGGATCCATTTGCCTTCCCGACGGTCAAGTACCAGCCCGGCCTCGCGCAGAATAGCCATATGTCGCGATATTTTGGGCTGCGATTCGGAGGTGACCGCACAGATATCGCAGACGCACAGTTCTCCGGACTCCCGGAGAAGCATCACGATGGCGAGCCGGGTTTCATCCGACAGGATTTTGAAAAGCTGAACAGGTTGTAGCATTTTTCACTCCGTTCCCATTAGAATACACATATGTTAAATCATATGTATTTATTTTGAAATCACCTGTTCTCTCCGGTGGAGAAAAATGGAACAATTTCCTGCCCTGAATACTGAATACTGAATACTGAATGCTTTGATCAACACATTGCCGAACGCCTGCACCTGCAGGAGCCGCCACGGATTCTGATCCTGTATGGCTCAGTAAGGGAGCGCTCCTACAGCCGTTTTGCCGCGGAGGAAGCCGGTCGCCTGCTGACGGCGATGGGCGCGGATGTGAAACTCTTTAACCCCTCCGATTTACCCCTGCCGGATGATGCGCCGGACACGCACCCTAAAGTTACCGAGCTGCGCGGTCTTGTCAGATGGTGTGACGGGATGGTGTGGAGTTCACCGGAGCGGCATGGCGCAATGAGCGCAGTTATGAAGGCACAAGTCGACTGGATACCCTTAAGTGAAGGCGCAGTGCGTCCTTCACAGGGTAAAACGCTTGCGGTAATGCAGGTTTGCGGCGGTTCGCAGTCCTTCAATGCCGTGAATCAGATGCGCATTCTGGGTCGCTGGATGCGGATGTTTACGATCCCCAACCAGTCCTCCGTAGCCAAGGCATGGCAAGAGTTCGACGAAAACGGCCGAATGAAACCTTCGTCATGGTATGACCGCATCGTCGATGTAGCCGAGGAGCTGTTTAAAATCACACTGCTGCTTAAGGGACAAACCGGTTATCTTGCGGATCGTTACAGCGAGCGAAAAGAGAGCCATCAGGAGCTTTCATCCCGTGTCAATCAGGACAAAATATAACGTCTGTTCTTCGTGAATCCATACTGCATGAGCTTAACAACGTCCGCTTCTGGCACAAAGCGGACATTTCAACAATAGTCCGCCACCTACCCCTGCATATCAAACCCAGCCTTTTGAAAATCCCTATACACCTCCGGATTACTAAACGTCGGGAACTTCGCTTTTTGGGCCGCCAGTTTCACCGCCTCACAATACTCTTTGTTGCCCTTGCTGGTTGATACCTTTAAAGCCGTACCATCCTGCGCAAATTCCATATGCAGTCGGCATTTTTTGCCCTTCCAGCGTTGTGGCTCAGCAATTTTATCTTCTATCGCCGCCCTAATCCCCCGCGCCTGCGCGCCCCACGCATCCTGATCGTCCCAGCGGCCAGAACTGCAACTCCCCATCGCGGTGGTTTTGTGGCATCCAGAAGGCTGTAACGGCGCACAACCCGCCGCAAGGCTGACCACAACGGCAAGCGTAAACATCTTCCCTACTCTTTCATGCGATCTCACGCCTTAAACTCCTGTGCTCATATATCCGTTAAAATTAATTTCGGTTTACCACTTTACGAAAATCAGAACTAATAAAAAACACAGGCACAGGTCCGGTAAGGCGTAAGCCGCCACTGGATATTTCATAGAGGTACACGCAGTCAGCAACCCGGTTTTAATATTGTGCTCGCACTTGCCGGGCGGCGGCTGACGCCTTGCACGGCCTACAAAACCCACGCTATCAATAAACGTAGGCCCGGTAAGGCGCTAGCCGCCACCGGGCATTTCCAGAGAGGTACCTTCGTGATTACGCGCTACAACTCCTCAAACCCCAGCACCCCATCCCGGTCCAGAAGACTTTCATAAACCTTCTCAACCGCCGCCTTCACCTTCTCCGTCATCGGATAATAAAACCCCACAATATCCGGTTGAATCCCCAAAAACACCACCTCCCCCACATCCCCCTTCAGCTGATCCACCAGGTAGTTGAGCGGCATATTGTGGGTGGTCATCATAAACATCTCGGCGATGTCGTCCGGATCGATACGGCGGATCTCACCGGGGTTTAACCCCATATCCGTCGCATCGACAATCAGCAGGCGCGCCGGGCGCAGCTCGCGGATCGCAACCACGTCGTTTTCCGGGGCGCTGCCGCCATCAAACACCACCCAGTCGCCGCGCGGGGCTTCCCGGCACATCTCAGCCAGCAGCGGACCGGCGCCGTCGTCGCCCATCATGCTGTTGCCGACGCAGAGTAATACATCAGTCACGTTGCCTCCTCACCATCAGGTAGATGGCGTTCTCCTGGTGAATGGCGTGGAGCATCACGAGCAGTGCCTCGCTCCACTCCTGCTGCTGCGCCGTCTGCCGCGCTATCGCGGCGTCAAAGGCGCTGGCGAGCATCACAATATGGTTACTGTCGATGACAATCTCCCCGTAGCGCGGCACGCCCTCCATTTTGCGCCGCGCCTCGCTCCCCGCCTCCAGGGTGCCGATCCACGCCAGGTAGTCCTCCCACGGACAGGTGAGCGCCGCCTCCAGGCAGTCGATCACCCCCAGGTGGTGGCCGATGGCCAGCCCGTAGTAGATCACCTGCTGGGCATCAGCAGGCGTGTTGTCATTCTGGTCAATGAACTTGCGGCTGAGCTGGCTGAATACCACCGTCTCACTCATCACACACGCTCCTGCCCGACCACCTCAAGGAGGTTACCCACGATCTCGTTCAGGCGCGGATCGTTCTCGTTTGCCAGCCAGCGGGCCACGCTCTCGTCGCCCTCGATCAGATGGCGCATAAAGTCGTCGGCGATCTGGCGGCCATAGCGGTAGCCCGCCAGGCGGCGGGCGGCGCGGTCGATGCGTACCCGCAGGGGCTGGACCATCTCCGGATGCAGCAGTTCGGCGGGCTGGTTGTCCTGGCTGCCTGGCTCGCGGGCGTGGATTTTTTGCTCCAGCAGCCCCAGCGCCATGGCAAAGCCGTAGAGCGTGGCAGCAGGCGACGGCGGGCAGCCGGGAATGTAGACATCCACCGGCACGATTTTGTCGGTGCCGCCCCAGACGCAGTACAGGTCGTGGAAGATGCCGCCGGAGTTGCCGCAGGCGCCGTAGGAGATGCAGATCTTCGGATCGGGGGCAGACTCCCACGCCCGCAGCGCCGGGGAGCGCATGGCGCGGGTCACCGCCCCGGTGAACAGCAGAATGTCGGCGTGGCGCGGAGACGGCACCACCTTGATGCCGAAGCGCTCGGTGTCGAAGATGGGCGACAGGGTGGCGAAGATCTCAATCTCGCAGCCGTTGCAGCCGCCGCAGTCCACGCGGTAGACGTAGGCGGAGCGTTTGATTTTTTTCAGCAGCGAGGCCTTCATGCTGGCGATGGACTCGTCCACCGTGACCGGGACCGGGATCCCCTGCTCGTTACGTGGCCCTAACAGTTCGCTCATCGTGTCGCTTCCTCCATTTCCCGGGTCAGCTGGATCTTGTCCGCCGGGGTCAGCCCCTGCAGGCGCTTGCAGTCCGGGCAGGTCTCAAAACTCTCGCGATGCGATTCGGCGCGCTGGTCGCCGTTGTGGCGCAGCAGGGCGATCGCGTAATCAATCTCTTTCTGCACCGCATAGGGGCGCTTGCAGACCCGGCAGTGGCAGATGTCAAAGCGCGACTGTTGCAGGAAATCCGCTTTGCTCCACACCGCCAGCTCATACTCCTGGGAGAGTTTAATGGCGGTGGTCGGGCAGACCTCCTCGCAACGGCCGCAGAAGATGCAGCGCCCCAGGTTGAACTGCCAGGCCAGCTGGCCGAACTGCAGATCCGTCTCCACCGTCAGGGCATTCGACGGGCAGGCGTTCACGCAGGCCGCGCAGCCGATACACTGCTGAGGATCGTGCTCCGGCTTGCCGCGCATATTTTTGTCGACCGCAATCGGCGCCAGGGGATAGGACTCCGTCACCGTGCCGGTTTTGATCACTTTTTTGATAAAGGTAAACATGGCAAGTCCTTATTTCAGCGGCGAATTTTTGCGTTCAATGCTGTAGCGCTCCAGCTCTTTGTACGGCACCACCTGGCTTTTCTTCTTGCGCACATCCACCACCGTCATGCGGTCGGTGCAGGAGTAGCAAGGATCGAGGCTGCCGATAATCAGCGGCGCGTCGGAGACGGTGTTGCCGCGCAGCATGTAGCGCAGGGTCGGCCAGTTGGCGTAGGTGGCCGCCCGGCAGCGCCAGCGCCAGAGCTTCTGGTTGTCGCCGGTCATGCTCCAGTGGATATCATCCCCGCGCGGCGCTTCGCTGAAGCCCAGCGCAAAGCGGTTCGGGATGTAGGTGAAGCCCTCCACCATCAGCGCGCCGCCCGGCAGGTTATCCAGGCCGTAATCGATCATATTCAGGGCAGTGAAGACCTCGTTTATACGCACCTTCAGGCGGGAGATGACGTCGCAGCCCTGCTCGCTGTGCACTTCCATCGGCAGCAGGCCGTAACCGACAAACGGGTGATCGGCGCGGGTGTCGCGGGCGTGGCCGCTGGCGCGCACCATCGGGCCGACGTTGCTGAAGTCGCGGGCGATCTGCGGGTCGAGGCGGCCAATGCCCACGGTGCGCTGTTCGATGTTCGGCGTGCTGAGCAGAATATCCACCAGATCCTGCACCTCACGGCGCATCTGCTGGGCCAGTTGGCGGGTGGCGATCATGTCCTCTTTCAGCAGATCGCGACGGATACCGCCGATCAGGTTCAGGCCGTAGGTTTTACGCGCCCCGGTGAGGATCTCCGCCATCTTCATGGAGGTCTCGCGCACGCGGAAGAACTGCATAAAGCTGGAGTCAAAACCGACGAAGTGGCAGGCCAGGCCGAGGTTGAGCAGGTGCGAGTGCAGACGCTCCACCTCTAGCAGAATGGCGCGGATCATCTGGGCGCGTTCCGGCACCACGATCCCCATCGCGTTCTCCACCGAGGTGGTGTAGGCGGTGCTGTGGGCAAAGCCGCAGATACCGCAGACGCGATCTGACAGGAAGGTCACTTCGTTGTAGCCCATCCGGGTTTCGGCCAGCTTCTCCATGCCGCGGTGGACGTAGAACAGGCGGTAGTCGGCGTCGATGATGTTCTCGCCGTCAACGAACAGGCGGAAGTGGCCCGGCTCGTCGGAGGTGACGTGCAGCGGGCCAATCGGCACCACGTTATTTTTCTTGTCGCCGAGCTCGTTAATGAACGCGTAGGTCTCTTTGTCGGTGGTCGGGGCCGGACGCTGGCGGTAATCCATGCTGTCTTTACGCAGCGGATAGAGTTCGTCCGGCCAGTCGTCCGGCAGCACCAGGCGGCGCTCGTCTGGCAGCCCGACCGGGATCAGGCCGTACATGTCGCGCACTTCGCGCTCGCCCCAGACGGCGGCAGGTACGCGCGGGGTGACGGACGGAAATTCCGGTTTATCGGCATCCACCTCCACGCGCACGGTGAGCCAGCAGCGGGTGCCCTGCTCCATCGACAGCACGTAGTAGACGGCATAGCTGCCGCAGAGCTGGCGCTCATCGTTGCCAAAGAGCACCGACAGCCAGCCGCCCTGTTTGTAATAGAGGAACTCGACCACTTCCGGCAGGTAGTTAATTTTCACCGTGACGGTGATTTGATCTTTGGTCTGCCAGGCTTCATCCAGCACCACGCCAGGAAAGGCCTGATGCAGTGCGGCGAGATAGTGTTGACCAATTTTTTCTTCAGACATGGGTATTCTCTACAGTCACGCCGCCATCAAGGAGACGAAAGCTAAAAATGCCAGACCAAAACCGGCCCAGGTAATTCGTGAGGTGGCGTTAAAGCGCAGGCGCGCCATGCTGTTCTCAAACAGGGCGATCACCAGTACGCCCACGACCAGCTTGACCACGGCGATGACGACGGCCAACGCCAGGCCGCCTGCGGAGAAGTGGCTCATCTGGCCCCAGGGGATAAACACCCCGACGAACATCTGCAACACCACCAGCTGTTTCAGGCTGATGCCCCACTTGAGCAGGGCAAAGCCCGCGCCGCTGTACTCCGACAATGGCCCTTCCTGCAGCTCCTGCTCCGCTTCGGCAAGGTCAAACGGCAGCTTGCCCATCTCGATAAAGGTGGCGAAGGCGCAGGCGCACAGAGCAAGGAATAGCGTCACGGTGTGCGCCGCCGGCCAGTGGTAGATGGTGGCGGTTACCGCGCTGATGTGGGTGGTGCCTGCCACCTGAGCGGCAACCCACAGGCCGAGCAGCAGGATGGGCTCCACCAGCACGCCGAGCATCGCTTCGCGGCTGGCGCCAATCCCGGTGAACGGGCTGCCGGTATCGAGCCCGGCAATGGCAAAGAAGAAGCGCGCGATGGCGAAGAGGTAGATCAGGGTGATGAGATCCCCCAGCGTGGGCAGCGGCGAGGCGAGCGTGATCACCGGCAGCGCGCTGGCGATGGCGAACATTACCCCCACCATCACCAACGGCATCAGGCGGAAGACCCAGCCGGAGGCGGCCGGGGCCACGCTCTGGCGGCCCAGCAGCTTGATGAGATCGCGGTACTCCTGGAAGATATCCGGCCCGCGACGGGTATGCAGGCGGGCGCGGGCCACGCGGGTGATGCCCGCCAGCAGCGGCGCTGCGGCAAAGAGCACCAGCGCCTGAATCAGTGCGTAGATCAAAGTCATGTTCAGGCTCCTCGGGAGATAACGACAACCACCAGCACCGCCAGCTCAATCAGGGCGATACGGTGGAACAACACGGCGGTGCAGTCGCATTGCCAGCCGGGGATAAAGCGCACCGGGTTGAGCCATTTGCGCAGCTTCAGCACCGGCGCGAAGGACTCCTTAACCGGCATGGCAAAGCCGTGGGCGGTGATGACCATCGACTGCTCGTGGTCGTAGCCGCACACCCAGGCAAAGCCGCGGGCGCGGTTCGCCAGGCGGTTGCCTTTGAAGAGCACCAGAACGATAAAGGGCAGCAGCAGCCCCGCCAGCAGCAGGAGAGTGATCATCGGCTGGGAGACAGTGTTCACCGCCCCGCCGTTCACCGGGAACAGGCGGCCAATCACCGGCAGAAGCCACGGCGCGGCCACGCCGCCCGCCACGCAGCAGAGCGCCGCCAGCACGGTACTGGCGGTCATCAGCCACGGGGCGCAGCAGGCGTTTTCCGCCTCCGGGGTACGCGGTGCGCCGAGGAAGGTGACGCCGTAGACTTTCGCCATACACATCACCGCCAGCGCGCCGGTGATCGCCAGGCCGGTCGCCAGCAGTGGCCCCAGCAGGCGGGCAACAAAGGCATCGTGGGTGCCGAGGTTAAAGAAGGACTGGTAGATCACCCACTCCCCGGCAAACCCGTTCAGCGGCGGCAGCGCCGCCATCGCCATCAGCCCCACCAGCATCGCAAGGGAGATGAGCGGCATTTTTTTGCCGATGCCGCCCAGCTTCTCGATATCGCGATGGCCGGTGCGATACCACACCGCACCCGCGCCGAGGAAGAGCGTGGTTTTAAACAGGCCGTGGTTCACCAGGTGATAGAGCCCGCCGGTAAAGCCCAGCGCCACCAGCAGCGGGCTTTGCAGCGCGATGCCGCTCACCCCTGCCCCCAGGCCGAGCAGGATAATGCCGATGTTCTCCAGGGTGTGGTACGCCAGCAGGCGCTGGATGTTGTGCTCCATCAGGGCATAGAGTCCGCCGACAAAGGCGGTGATCATGCCCATCACCAGCAGCAGCACCCCGAGCCACAGCGGCGGCAGCGCCCCGCAAAGCGCGACGGTCAGCATGCCGTAGAGGCCCACCTTCATCACCACCGTGGAGAAGAGCGCCGCGGCAGGCGCGCTGGCGTTTGCATGCGCCTGGGGTGCCCAGCCGTGCAGCGGGATCACCCCCGCCAGCAGGCCAAAGCCCGCCAGACCCGGCAGCCAGATGCTGGCTCCCGGCGCCTGGTCAGAGGCCATCGCCCCCATTACCGCAAAGTCCAGGGTGCCGTAGTAGCGCCACGCCTGCCAGCAGGCGAAGGCCAGCAGCAGCGTCCCCAGACGCCCCAGCACAAACCAGAGCTTGCCGGACTGAGCGCAGCCGGTAAGAAACGCGCCGCACAGGGCCATGATCTCCGCCATCACCACCAGCCAGCCGAGGTTATCAACCATGATCGCGGCGACGGCGGCGGCCATCAGCAGGTTGGTCAGCAGGCCGTTACTTTTAGCCTGCGGGTGGCGATGCCAGGCGACGGTAAAGAGGCTGATGAGCAGCGCCGGCAGACCGATGGCGATAAGCCACACCGCCCGGATGCCGCTCATCTGGATGTTGACGTGAAGCCAGGCGATCTCCCCCGGCAGGGAGATGTGCGGCGCGGCCAGCAGCGCAATTCCCCCCGCGGTTACCGCCAGGGCGCTGGCAATCGCCCCGCCAAAGCCGGTGATGGCGCCGCTGAGCGTGCGGTTGGCGCTGAACACCAGCGCCAGCACGGCGCTGACGAGGTACCAGCCCAGCGCCTGGTTAATTAACGAAAAGGCATTCATCAGCGCTCTCCTTGTTGCGACTGGAACAACGACAGATCGCCCAGATCCGTATTGATAGTGAGCTCGCGTTTGCGCTTGCTGGCGCGGGCGATATCCTGGTTATTCACCAGACGCAGGGATTTGGTCGGACAGGTGCGTACGCACGCCGGGCCGTCCGGGTCGAAGTGGCACAGGTCGCACTTCACCGCGATGGCGCGCACGCCCGGCACCCAGTCGAGGAACGGGCTGACGCGGGCCGGGGCCGGGGGCGCCATCGGCGCTTTGCTGGTGTTGCTGTTGGCGGGGATCGCCAGCGGGCGGCTGCCGGCAAACTCGATGGCGCCGAACGGACAGGCGATGCCGCACAGCTTGCAGCTGACGCACAGGCTTTCATTGAGCTGGATAGCGCCGTCAACGCGGGTGATGGCGTTGACCGGGCAGACCTGGGCGCAGGGGGCGTCTTCGCAGTGATGACAGAGCTGCGGCGCGGAGTCTTTACTGTTACGCATCACTTTCAGCCGCGGCTGGCTTTGCAGGCCATGCTGGCGATGGTTTTCTGAACAGGCCGCCTCACAGGTGTGGCAGCCGATACAGAGCGAGGGATCAGCAATTACAAAACGATTCACCTGGTTTCCTCTGGTGATAGTCATTTTTGACGAAAAACGGGCGGAAGTGTCGTTTTCGACACCTGTCGACACCCGGCTCAGACCGCAGCGTGGTGCTGCGCGAGGACGGCGAGGGTCAGGGATTCGCCGCGTTGCGTTGCCTGCCAGATCGCGGCGTAAACCCCGCTGATTTTGTTCAGGAAATGGTTCAGCACCGCCTCACGCTGGTCGACGTTGATCTCGCCATCCAGCATGCCATCGTCCCCGAGACGGGCGTGGCCAATCAGCACGCTTTCGGGGTTATCGCGCTCTTCAACGGTGTAACTGAAGATATGGCCGTTGAACGCCTGCTCCGGCGTGACGCGGATAAGGAAGTGGTCGAACAGCCAGAAGCCGAGCCCGCTGTCGGTGTTGCAGCCCACGGTAAGGTGCAGGCTGGCTTTAGAGAGGGTGATGGCCTGAATCAACGAATTGCCGTAGTGGTTCCAGTGGGATCGCAGCACCCGCTGCTGTCCAGCAATGATGGTGGCCTTCTCACTTAATTCGGAAAGTGTCATGTGACGTACCTGATGCGTAATGTGTAAAGAGTTCGCTCCCTTAAGCACGTTTCGTGCCATTTTTTAATTTGTTGAATTTGAAGGTGAATTATTTTTAAAGCCGAAAAGATCACACAAAATGACATGTCATTTCGTCATCTTTGACCGGGCAGCGTGTCCGCTCTCGCCACCCTGCTGCTAAAAGATGGCATCAATATTGCTTAATCCGGCCAGACTTTACCGGGAACAGCACAATGCACGAAATCACCCTCTGCCAGCAGGCGCTGGAATTGATCGAAAAACAGGCTCACCAGCATCAGGCGAAACGCGTGACGGGCGTCTGGCTGCGCGTCGGCGCCTTCTCCTGTGTGGAGAGCAGCGCCCTGCAGTTTTGCTTTGAGCTGGTGTGCCGCGAGACGGTCGCCGAAGGCTGCGCCCTGCATCTCGAAGAACAGCAGGCGGAATGCTGGTGTCAGGATTGCAAAGCCTACGTCGAGCTGGTGACCCACCGCGTACGCCGCTGCCCGCAGTGCGGCGGGGCGAACCTGAATATCGTCGCTGACGACGGGCTGCATATCACGCGTCTGGAAATTGAACAGGAGTAAACCATGTGTACCACCTGCGGTTGCGATCAGGGCAACCTCTATATTGAAGGCGATGAGCATAATCCGCACTCCGCTTTTCGCAGCGCCCCCTTTGCGCCGGCACACCGTCCGGCGCTGCGCATCACCCGCGTGGACGCTCAGGCTTTTACCCCGACAGAGCCCCTGGCAGGCCAGCTGGATTACGGCCACGGCGAGGCGGGCACCCATGCGCCCGGCCTCAGCCAGCGCAAAATGGTGGAGATCGAGATGGACGTGCTGGGCAAAAATAATGCGCTCGCCCGGCGCAACCGCGCGCTATTCAGCGCCCGCAACCAGCTGGCGCTGAACCTGGTCTCCAGCCCCGGCTCCGGTAAAACCACCCTGCTGACCGAGACCTTAAAACGTTTGCAGCAGCGCGTACCCTGCGCGGTGATCGAGGGCGATCAGCAGACGGTGAACGACGCCGAGCGGATCCGCGCCACCGGCACCCCCGCCATCCAGGTCAACACCGGCAAGGGCTGCCATCTCGACGCGCAGATGATCGCGGATGCGATGACGCGCCTGCCGCTGGAGGATGGCGGCATTATGTTTATTGAGAATGTCGGCAACCTGGTCTGCCCGGCGAGCTTCGATCTTGGCGAACGCCATAAGGTGGCGGTGCTCTCCGTTACCGAAGGCGAGGATAAGCCGCTGAAGTACCCGCACATGTTCGCCGCCGCCTCGCTGATGCTGCTGAACAAGGTCGACCTGCTGCCCTATCTGAATTTTGACGTGGAGAAATGCCTCGCCGCCGCCCGGGAAGTGAACCCGGAGATTGCGATTCTGCTGGTCTCCGCCACCCGCGGCGACGGGATGGACGCCTGGCTCGACTGGCTGGGGGCGCAGCGATGTGCATAGGCATTCCTGGAAAGATCAGCGCCATCCATGATGGCATGCAGGCCAGCGTGGAGGTGTGCGGCGTACTGCGCGATGTGGATCTGACCCTTGTTGGCGATTGCGACGAAAAGGGCCAGAGCCGTCTCGGGCAGTGGGTGCTGGTGCATGTCGGCTTTGCCATGAGCGTGATTAACGAAGAGGAGGCGCTGGATACCCTCGCCGCCCTACAGAACATGTTTGAGGTGGAGCCGGACGTTGGCCCGCTGCTGTTTGGCGAGGAGCCCCGCTGATGCGCTTTGTTGATGAATACCGCGACCCGCAAAAGGTGATGCAGCTGATCGAGGCCCTGAAGGCCCGGGCCGGGCTGCTGGCCTATACCGCTGCCCGTCCGCTGCGCATTATGGAGGTGTGCGGCGGTCACACCCACGCCATCTTTAAGTTCGGACTGGATCAGCTGTTACCCGACAACATCGAGTTTATTCACGGCCCCGGCTGTCCGGTCTGCGTCCTGCCGATGGGGCGGATCGATACCTGCATCGAAATCGCCAGCCATCCGGAGGTGATCTTCTGCACCTTCGGCGATGCGATGCGGGTGCCGGGGCAAAATGGCTCGCTGCTCGACGCCCGCATGCGCGGCGCGGATGTGCGGATCATCTACTCCCCCGCCGACGCGCTCAAGCTGGCCCGGCAGAACCCGGATCGCAAGGTGGTCTTCTTCGGGCTGGGGTTTGAAACCACCATGCCCGCCACCGCCCTGACCCTGCGCCAGGCAAAAGCGCTTAACGTGCAGAACTTCTTCTTTTTCTGCCAGCACATCACGCTGATCCCGGTGCTGAAAAGCCTGCTGGCGCAGCCGGAAAATGGCATCGACGCCTTCCTGGCGCCGGGGCACGTCAGCATGGTGATTGGCATCCATGCCTACGACTTTATCGCCGCCGACCATCAGCGCCCGCTGGCGGTGGCCGGTTTTGAACCGGTGGATCTGCTGCAGGGGGTGCTGATGCTGGTGGAGCAGAAGATTGCCGGCATAAGCCAGGTCGAAAATCAGTATCGCCGTATCGTTCCGGAAGCGGGCAACGCCGTGGCCCAGGCGGCCATCGCCGAGGTGTTCGGCATTGAAGGCGACAGTGAGTGGCGCGGGCTGGGGGTGATTTCGCACTCCGGCGTGCATCTCACCGAAGCCTATCGTCAGTTTGACGCCGAGCGTCACTTCCGCCCCCGGGCGCAACAGATTTGCGACGATCCCGAGGCGCGCTGCGGCGAGGTACTCACCGGGCGCTGTAAACCGGCGCAGTGTCCGCTGTTTGGCGGCAAATGTACGCCGCAAAGCGCCTTTGGCGCGCTGATGGTCTCATCGGAAGGGGCGTGCAGCGCCTGGTATCAGTACCGTTCTCAGGAGTGTGAAAGTTGAAACAGATAACCCTCGCCCACGGCAGCGGCGGACAGGCGATGCAGCAGCTGATCGGCGAGCTTTTCATGCGCGCCTTCGCCAACCCACTGCTGGACGAACAGGAAGACCAGGCCCGGATCCCGCTGCACGAGCTGACCGCCCACGGCGACCGGCTGGCCTTTTCCACCGACAGCTACGTGATTGACCCGCTCTTCTTCCCCGGGGGCGATATCGGCAAGCTGGCCATCTGCGGCACCGCCAACGATGTCGCCGTGAGCGGGGCGATCCCGCGCTGGCTCTCCTGCGGCTTTATCCTCGAAGAGGGGCTGGAGATGGCGACCCTTGAGCGCATCGTCACCAGCATGGCCGCCACCGCGGCGGCGGCGGGCATTGCCATCGTCACCGGCGATACCAAGGTGGTACCGCGCGGCGCGGCAGATAAAGTGTTTATTAATACCGCCGGTATCGGTTCGGTGCCCGAGGGGGTAAACTGGGGTATGCGCCAGATTGAGGCCGGGGATGTGCTGCTGGTGAGCGGCACGCTCGGCGATCACGGCGCCACCATCCTTAACCTGCGCGAAGGGTTAGGTCTGGAGGGCGATCTGCAGAGCGACTGCGCGGTACTGACGCCGCTGATCCAGGCCCTGCGTGGCGAGCCCGGCATCAAAGCCCTGCGCGACGCCACCCGCGGCGGCGTGAACGCCGTGGCCCATGAGTTTGCCGCCAGCAGTGGCTGCGGGATTGAAATAGAAGAAGCCAGCCTGCCGGTGAAACCTGCCGTGCGCGGCGCGTGCGAACTGCTGGGGCTTGACCCGCTCAACTTCGCCAACGAAGGCAAGCTGGCTATCGTGGTGGAACGCCAGGCGGCCGAACGGGTGCTGGCCCGGCTGCGGGCGCATCCTTTGGGCGTGAACGCCGCTATTATTGGTGAGGTGGTTGAGCACAAAGGGGTACGACTTACCGGACTATACGGCGTAAAACGGTCGCTGAATTTGCCCCACAGCGAGCCACTGCCGCGAATTTGCTGATCCGGGCGGCGCATTCGTCTCTTATTTTTCTGGATACTCTGGATAAAACGCATGTCGTATACACCCACCAACGATCCTGTCGATCACGGATTGTTCGACATTACCCGTACTCTGCTGCAACAGACCGATCTTTGCGCCCTGGCGCAGGCGCTGACCCAGCATGTCCGGCAGATAAACCTCGCCGATAGCGTTCATATTCTGCTCTGGCAGTCGGAATCGCGCCGGGTCTGTCTCTACAGCACCGACGAACAGGGCTGTGATATCCGCTACGAAGATGAGCCCCTGCTGGCGAGCGGCCCTTTTCGCCGCATGCTTTCCCGCCCGGACGTGCTGCACTGCACGGCGGCGACCTTTAACGAGACCTGGCCGCAGCTTGCCGCCCTCGATCGTTATCCCTCATTTGCCCACTACTGCCTGACGCCCATCGCCGCCGATGGCCGCATCTTCGGCGGCTGCGAGTTTTTGCGCACCCAGGAGAAACCCTGGAGCGACAGCGATTTTTCCCGCCTGCAAACCCTCACCCAGGCGGCCGGGCTGGCCGTGGAGCAGATCCAGGCGCGGCTGCACAACAGCGACAACTACGACCTGCTCTGGCGGGAGCGTAACGATTTTCGCCTGCTGGTGGCGATCACCAACGCCGTGCTGTCGAAGCTCGACCTTGATGAGCTGGTGTCGGAGGTGGCGCAGGAGATCCAGCGCAACTTCGGCATCGACTCCATCAGCATGGTGCTGCGCAGCGATCGCAAAGGGAAGCTTCTCGTCTACTCCACCCACTATCTCGATAAAGAGGCGCCCCTGCACGACCAGAGCGAAGTGGATGAAAAGGGCACCCTGTCCGAAAAAGTGATGCGCAACAGGCAGATGCTGATGCTTAACCTGCATCACCGGGATCAGCACGCCCCCTATGAACGCATGCTGTTTGATATGTGGGGCGAGCAGGATCAGACCCTCTGCCTGTTCCCGCTGATGTTCCGCGACCGGGTGCTGGGCACCCTGAAGCTGGCGCAGTGCAACGCCCAGGTGTTTACCCCGTCCAATCTGAAGCTGCTGAACCAGATTGCCGAACGTGTCGCCATCGCCGTGGATAACGCCCTCTCCTACCGGGAAATCAGCCATCTCAAGGAGCGGTTGATCGACGAAAACCTCGCCCTGACCGAGCAGATCAACAACGTTGCCACCGATTTTGGCGAAATCATTGGCCGCAGCAGCGCCATGATGACGGTGATGAAGCAGGTGGAGATGGTCGCCCGGAGCAACAGCACCGTGCTGATCCTCGGCGAGACCGGCACCGGTAAGGAGCTGATTGCCCGCGCCATTCACAACCAGAGCGGGCGCAGCGACCGGCGGATGGTGAAGATGAACTGCGCGGCGATGCCTGCCGGGCTACTGGAGAGCGATCTCTTTGGCCACGAACGCGGGGCCTTTACCGGCGCCAGCGCCCAGCGCATTGGCCGCTTTGAGCTGGCGGACAAAAGCACCCTGTTCCTGGATGAAGTGGGCGATATGCCCATTGAGCTCCAGCCCAAGCTGCTGCGCGTGCTCCAGGAGCAGGAGTTTGAGCGCCTCGGCAGCAACCGCATCATCCACACCGACGTGCGGCTGATTGCCGCCACCAACCGCGATCTGACGCAGATGGTGGCCGACCGCGAATTCCGCAGCGATCTCTACTATCGTCTTAACGTCTTCCCGATCTTCCTGCCGCCGCTGCGTGAACGCCCGGAAGATATTCCCCTGCTGGTGAAATCCTTCACCTTTAAGATTGCCCACCGGCTGGGGCGCAATATCGACAGCATTCCGGCGGAGACCCTGCGCCAGCTCAGCAGGATGGAGTGGCCGGGCAACGTGCGCGAGCTGGAAAACGTGATTGAGCGTGCCGTTTTGCTCACCCGCGGCAACGTCCTGCAGCTTTCGATGCCGGATATCGATTTTCATCGCGCCAGCAGTGCCGCGCCGGAGACCGTGGTGAGCGAAATTCGCGAAGGCGAGGAGGAGTATCAGCACATTGTGCGGGTGCTGAAAGAGACCAACGGCGTGATCGCCGGACCGCGAGGCGCGGCCCAGCGTCTGGGGCTGAAACGCACTACCCTGCTGTCGCGCATGAAGCGCCTGGGGATCGACAAAAACGCCCTCTTCTGAGCAACCGGGCCGCAAACAGGTTAAGATAGCGCTCCTTTTGTCCACCGCGAGAAGAACATGCAGACCACCCACGCCACATTTCTTCTCGCAGGAGAGACCATTCACCGCGTCACCTTCGATCCCGCCACCTTCACCGAGGCCGATCTGCTCTGGCTGCCGCACCATCACCAGCTCTCTGACGCCGGACGCAAACGCAAAGCCGATCATCTGGCCGGGCGCATCGCCGCCTTTCATGCCCTCAACCGGCAGGTCATTCCCGGCATCGGCAGCAGCGGGGAACCGCTGTGGCCTGCCGGGGTGCGGGGTAGCCTCTCCCACAGCGGCACGCAAGCGGTAGCGATTTGTCGCGATAATGGCCTGGTAGGAATCGATTGCGAAGCGATTATTGCGGAAAACGAAGCGCGTGAGATTCAGGATGGGGTGCTTGATCCTGCGGAAGCCCAGGTGCTGGCCGACTGCGGTCTTCCCTTCGCGCTCGCCTTCACCCTGGCCTTTAGCGCCAAAGAGAGCCTGTTCAAAGCGCTCTTCCCTCAGGTACAGGCGTGGATGGGGTTTGAGTGCGCGCGCGTCACCTCCCTGACCGCCGACGCGCTGACCTTAATGCTGACCCGCCCGCTTTCTCCCTTCACACAAAATCAGGTATTTACCGCGCACTGGCTCCATAAAGACGCGACGGTCGTGACGCTGATCTGTGATGAATAATTGCTCAGGATCGTGATCCTTTTCTCCTTTTAAACAAATTAGCTGCCTGAACCGTAGACAGTTTTATCAGGCAGTCTTATCGTTACATTGAATAATAAATCATTATTGAATAAATATTCAATGTGGAGAAAAAGAATGAACACGACCTTTGTAAAATCCGCTTTACTGGCCTCAATGATCGCCGCTTCCGGTTCCCTGTTTGCCGCCGATAACGGACTCATTGCGATTATTACCCCCTCACACGACAACCCGTTTTTCAAGGCTGAAGCCGACGGCGCGGCGGCGAAGGCAAAGGAGCTGGGCTACACCACCCTTGTCGCCTCGCACGACGATGACGTGAACAAACAAAACCAGCTGATTGAGACCGCCATCGCCCGTAAGGCGAAAGCGATCATTCTGGATAACGCCGGGGCGGATGCCACCGTTGGTCCGCTGGAGAAGGCCAAAGCGGCAGGCGTCCCTGCCTTCCTGATCGATCGTGAAATCAACAAAACCGGCGTGGCGGTAGCGCAGATTGTCTCGAACAACTATCAGGGGGCGCAGCTCGGTGCGGAGAAATTCGTCAAGCTGCTGGACGGCAAAGGGAAATACGTTGAGCTGCTGGGCCGTCCGTCGGACACCAACGCCCACGTGCGCTCCCAGGGCTATCACGATGTGATCGACGACTACCCGGAGATGAAGATGGTGGCGCAGCAGACCGCCAACTGGAGCCAGACCGAAGCCTTCACCCGTATGGAAGCCATCCTGCAGACCAACCCCGATATCGTGGGCGTGATCTCCGGTAACGACACCATGGCGCTGGGCGCCGAAGCCGCCCTGAAGGCCGCCGGGAAGAACAACGTGATTGTGGTCGGCTTTGACGGCAGCGACTACACCCGCGACTCGATCCTGAAGAACGGCAACATCAAAGCCACGGTGCTGCAGCCAGGCTGGCAGCAGGCGCAGATGGCCGTTGAGCAGGCCGACTACTACCTGAAAAACGGCAAAGCGCAAAAAGATGAGAAGCAGCTGATGGACTGCGTGCTCATCGACGAATCCAACGCCAGCAAGCTGAACCTGTTTAACCTCAGCAAATAAGCGGAGGCAGTATGCGATTAACACAATGGGGCGCCGCGCTGACAGGCGCAGCCGCCCTGTTGCTGACGGCCTGCACCGTGGTGGATCTGGATGAGAACGGCAAGCCGATCATGCCTGCCGATCCCAACGCCAAAGCGAGCTTTGACAACCAGACCCCACAGCAGATCGCGCAACAAACCTGGCAGCCGCGGATCCTCGACGCCGCGAAAAATCATGCCCTGGACGCCAGCGCCCTCTCCACCCAGCTGAACACGCCCGCAGCCACACCGCAGAGCGTCTTCGTGCGCCTTACCGGCAAGGTGGAGCGCGTGGATGCCAGCAACGCGCGTGAGCAGAAGCTGGTGATGTCGGTGAACGGCCAGCCGGTGGAGATCCAGAGCGGGCCGGTGATGCGCGGCAACGCCATCCGCGACGCCGCCGGATTCCGCTTCGATGAATTTACCAACCAGGTTCAGTATGCCCAGCTCTCCCGCGCCCTCAACCGCGAGGCGGCGAAGCATCTGCCGAAAATCGACGACAGCTGGAGCGGCAAAAATGCCACCGTGCTGTTCGCCACCACCCTGACGGGCGGCAAGGCGAATGAGGCGGCAGCGCTGGAACTGAAACAGGAGACGCCGTGATGAGCGATACCCCGGCAGACGACATTATCCTCAGCACCCGCGGCATCTCGATGCTCTTTCCCGGCACCGTGGCGCTGGATAAGGTCGATTACCGCGTCTGGCGCGGCAAAGTGAACGTGATTATCGGCGAGAACGGCGCCGGGAAATCGACGCTGATGAAGATCCTCGCTGGCGTCCAGCAGCCCAGCCTCGGCGAGATGTGGCTCAACGGCAAACAGGTCTCGTTCGCCAGTACCCGGGATGCCGCCGCCCACGGCATTGGCATGGTACACCAGGAGCTGAACCTGTTTGAGAACCTCAACGTGGCGGAGAACGTCTTCCTTGGCCGCGAGCTGCAAAAAGGGGTAACGCCGATCAACGAGGCAGAACAGGAGGCCCGCACCGCGGAGCTGCTGAAACGCCTCGATCAGCCTATCTCCCCGCGCGAACTGGTGGGCAACCTGAAGGTGGGACAGCAGCAGCTGATCGAGATCGCCAAGGCGCTGGCCGAGGATGCCGACATCCTGATCCTCGACGAGCCCACCTCGGCGCTGAGTAAAACCGAGGTGGAGATCCTGTTTCGGGTGATCCGCGAGCTGACCCGTCAGGGGGTCTCCATCATCTATATCTCCCACCGCCTGGAAGAGCTGATGGCGATAGGCGATGTGATCACCATTCTGCGCGACGGCAAATTCCAGGCCGAAGCGAAGGTGCAGGATATCGACGTGCCGTGGATTGTGCGCGAGATGCTCGGCAGCGACCCGGTGAGTAACTTCCTTGAGCCGGGCCGCACCTTCGGCGCGCCGGTGCTGGAGGCGGAGCACATCACCTGCGTCAACGCAGCCGGGAATACGGTGGTCAACGACGTCAGCTTCCAGGTCAAAGCCGGGGAGATCGTCGGCATCTACGGCCTGATGGGGGCCGGACGCACGGAGCTTTTTGAGTGCATGCTCGGCACCGAGCGCAACTATCTGGGCAAGCTGTGGCTCGACAGTAAACCGGTGCCCCAGCGCTTAACCACCGCCGAGCGTATCCGCATGGGGATGAGCCTGGTGCCGGAAGACCGCAAACGCACCGGCATTTTCCCCGGCTCGTCGGTGGCCAGCAACCTGACCATCGCCAGCCTCTGGCGTCGGTTGCAGCGCGGCTTTGCCATCGCGCAAAAGGCGGAGCAGCAGGTCGTCGCCAGCACCATCGGCAACCTGTCGATTAAGGTCTCCACCCCGGAAGTAGAGATCCAGGCGCTCAGCGGCGGCAACCAGCAAAAGGTGGTGATTGGCCGCTCGCTGCTGACCAACCCGAAGGTGCTCTTCCTTGATGAGCCGACCCGCGGCATCGACGTGGGGGCCAAAGCGGACGTATTCCGCATGATGGTGCAGCTCTCTGAGGAGGGGATCGCGGTGGTCTTCTCCACCTCGGATTTGAAAGAGATTATGGCGGTATCTGACCGCATTCTGGTGATGTCCGGCGGCAAACTGACCGCCGATATTGTTCGCGATCGGGCCGAAGAGTCGGCACTGGTAACCGCAAGTGCTCAGGGGTTCTAAGATGAAAACGACACAGTCTGTCGCGCTGGCGCCGCATAAAGGGGCCGCGCTTTCCCGGGAAAATGTTCTGCTGCTGTTGCTGAAAATGCGCACCTTCATTGCGCTGTTTTTGATTGTCGGCTTCTTCACCATGACCGTGCCGGGCTTTCTCTCCACCGGCAGCCTGGTGATCATGATTAAACATATCGCCATCAACGCCTTCCTGGCGCTGGGGATCACCTTTGTGATCATCACCGCCGGGATCGACCTCTCCATCGGCGCTACCCTGGGGCTGTGCGGGATGATCGCCGGGTGGATGATCACCAAAGGGATTGTGCTGCCGATGTTTGGCATCGCCATCTTCCCGAGCGTGTGGGTGATTGTGCCCGTGGTGCTGCTGATCGGCGCACTGATAGGGGCGGTGAACGGCTGGATCATCACCCGCTATAACGTCGCGCCCTTTATCTGCACGCTGGGTACCATGTACGTGCTGCGCGGCGCGTCGATGCTGACCTCCGACGGCCAGACCTTCCCGGGGCTCTCCGGTAACCCGCAGCTGGGGAATACCGGCTTTGATGAGATTGGCGCAGGCACGTTCCTCGGCATTCCGTGGGCCATCTGGATGATGATCGTGCTGGCGCTGGTCATCGCCTACATCGCCCGCCGCCTGCCCTTTGGCCGCCACGTCTACGCCATCGGCGATAACGAACGCGCGGCAGAACTCTCCGGGGTGCGGGTCAAGCAGGTGAAAGTGCTGGTCTATACCCTGTCGGGGTTCTGCGCTGCCATCGCCGGGATTGTGGTTTCCGCCCAGCTGTTAGCCAGCCATCCGGCCAACGGCACCGCCTTTGAGATGAACGCCATCGCCGCGGTGGTGCTGGGCGGCACCTCGCTTGCTGGCGGCCGCGGCACCATTCTCGGCACCCTGATCGGCGCCTTCGTCATCGGCTTTTTGGCCGACGGCCTGGTGATGATGGGGGTGAGCGAGTTCTGGCAGATGGTGATCAAAGGGATTGTGATTATCGTGGCGGTGATTATCGACCAGATGCAAAACCGGATGCAGCAGAAAGCGGCGGTGGTGGCGCAGAAGGCGGTGATGGAAGGAAAGTAGCGACATTGTGCGGGGTTTATGCCGGGTGGCGCTACGCTTACCCGGCCTACAACGGCACAACATGTAGGCCCGTGCAAGGCGAAGCCGCCGCCGGGCAAAATGCACTGCTTACGATGTCTTCAATAAACTCCGCGCCGTCGGGTAATCGGTGATTAACACGTCGATATACTTCCCTTCCAGCGCCCCGCGAATGGCGTTACGTTTCTCTTCCCCACCCGCCAGGGCGATTACCTGTGGGCAGGCGCGGATCTGCGCCAGCTCCATACCAATCACCGGATCTTCTTCGGCACTCAGCACCGGCTCGCCTTTCGCATCGTAGTAATGCAGGCAGATATCCCCTACCGCCCCGCGTTCGGCCAGCAGTTTGAGCATCTCTTCGTTGTAGTAGTTGCCGGAGTTCTTCAGCAGCTGCGACGGCTCCAGCTCGCCGATGCCGACAATCGCCACATCCACTTCGGCAAATTTGCTCACCACCGCCGCCACGTCCGGGCTGCTCACCAGCCGGGCGCGCTCCTCTACCGAGTGCTCAATACTTTGCGACGGCAACAGCCACGCCGGGCAGCCAAGGTGCGCCGCCAGCTGCTGGGTAAGAATGGTCGCCTGCACGTTGCCGTTGGGACCCACGCCGCCCAGGAGCTGGATCACCCCCGCGGCGCGGATATTCTGCGGGTGCATCTCATCCACCATGCAGCGGATGGTGCTGCTCCAGGAGGAGATCCCCACCAGGTCTTCCGGACGCAGGCGGGTTTCGACATAGTGCGCCGCCGCGCTGCCGATGGCGTGCTTGATCTGGGCACTGGACGGGCTCTCGCCCACGTCCACCACGATGGCCTGGCGGATGCCGTACTGCTCCTCCAGCGCCTTTTCCAGCGAGACAAAAATATTGGTAGGCTGAACGACGGTAATTTTGACCAGCCCCTCTTTCTGGCAACGCGTCAGCGCCCGCGACACGAAGGATTGTGAGAGGTGCAGCAGCGAGGCAATCTCGGACTGCTTTTTATTCTCGCTGTAGTAAAGTGTGGCGATCTTCACCAGCAATCGCTGTTCATCCTGTTTCGACATAACGTTCCCCTTAATCGGCTGTCGTTATTTTTATTCATCACTGAATATTTAACAAGCAAGCGCCCGCCCGATCCGCCGGGCAAATGTGATCCTTTTCTCCTTTCTTCGAAATTTGCCCGCTCAAACCGTAGACAAACCTCCTGACTGGGCATATCTTACATTACATGAATAATAAATCAGCATTGAATATATATTCAAAGCGGTTATAAATCCCTGCTCTGACAGAGAGAACAGGGGAATAACTTACCCGGCTGGAATAATTATTCACAACAGATTATAAATTCAGGAGGTATGTTATGAATCCGTTTTCGCTCTCCATCGCGGAGCTCGAAACCCGGGCGCGCTCGATTCGTCGCCGGATCATCGTGCTGAATGCCGAAAGCCCGGCGGGAGGCCACACCGGGGCCGATCTGTCGCAGGTCGAACTGCTCACCGCCCTCTACTTCCGCATTCTGAACTGCTCCCCTGCGCTTCAGGATAGCGATGAACGCGATATCTATATCCAGTCGAAGGGCCACGCGGTGGGCGGCTATTACTGCGTGCTGGCCGAGGCCGGGTTTATCCCCGTTGAGTGGCTCGCCACCTATCAGCATGCCGACTCTCACCTGCCGGGCCATCCGGTGAAACATAAAACGCCAGGCATTGAGCTGAATACCGGCGCGCTGGGGCATGGTCTGCCAGTGGCGGTCGGGATCGCCCTGGCGGCAAAACGCAACAACAGCGCGCGCCGGGTGTTTGTGGTGACCGGCGACGGAGAGCTGGCGGAAGGCAGCAACTGGGAGGCCGCGCTGGTCGCCGCCCATTATCAGCTGGATAACCTGTTTATTATCAACGACAAAAACAACCTCCAGCTGGCGGGCTCCACAAAAGAGATCCTCAATACCGATCCGCTGGATGAGAAATGGAAAGCGTTCGGCCTGGAGGTGACCACCTGCAACGGTAACGACATGGCGGACGTGGTCGCCACGCTGGAAGGGCTGAAACCCAACGGCAAACCCCATGTGGTGATCGCCCACACCACCAAGGGCGCGGGAATTTCATTTATTCAGGGACGGCCTGAATGGCACCACCGGGTGCCGAAAGGGGAAGAGATTGAACTGGCGCTGGAGGAACTGAAAGATGAGTAATAGCGAACACCTCGCCACGGTGATGGTGAATGCCTTTATTGACGCCGTTGAACGCGGCGTGGACCTGGTGCCGGTGGTGGCGGACTCCACCTCCACGGCGAAAATTGCCCCCTTTATGCAACGTTTTCCGGGCCGCCTGGTCAACGTCGGCATCGCTGAGCAGACGCTGGTGGGCGCCGCTGCCGGTCTGGCAATCGGCGGCAAGATCGCCGTCACCTGCAACGCCGCGCCATTTTTGATCTCGCGGGCTAACGAGCAGATCAAAGTCGACATTTGCTACAACAACACCAACGTCAAGCTGTTCGGCCTGAACGCGGGGGCCAGCTACGGCCCGCTCGCCAGCACCCACCACAGCATCGACGATATCGCCATCATGCGCGGCTTCGGCAATATCGAAATTTACGCCCCGTCGAGCCCGAACGAGTGCCGCCAGATCATCGATTACGCCCTCGATCATGTGGGCCCGGTCTATATCCGTCTCGACGGGAAAAACCTGCCGGAACTGCATGACGACAGCTACCGTTTTACGCCGGGCAAGATTGACGTCCTGCGCAGCGGCCACGACGTGGCGCTGGTGGCGATGGGCTCGACGGTACATGAAATTGTGGAAGCTGCTGCACAACTCGCGAAAGAAGGTATTGACGCCACTGTTATCAGCATTCCATCTATTCGTCCCTGTGATACCCAACAGCTACTGACCGCCCTCGCCCCGTGCAGGGCGGTGGTAAGCGTCGAGGAGCATAACGTCAACGGCGGCGTCGGCAGCCTGGTGGCGGAAGTGCTGGCCGAAGCGGGATGCGCCGTGCCGCTGAAACGGCTGGGGATCCCGGATGGACAATACGCGATTGCTGCCGACAGAGCGTCAACGCGGGCACGCCACGAGATTGATGTCGCTGGGGTGGTGAAGCACGCCCGGGAAATGCTGACGCGACAGGTTTGCTGAAAATAACAACAACATCTTACTGGAGAGAAAAGCAATGTCCCGAATTCCTCAACAACTGACAATGGGCGTGGTCATCGGCAACCGGGGATTCTTCCCGAGCTATCTGGTAGCGGAAGCGCGCGAGCAGGCGATCGCCCTCTTTGGCCGTCTGGGTATCAACACCATTATGCTCGATCCCAGCCAGACCGAACTCGGCGGCGTGGAGACCCGTCAGGATGCGAAAGCCTGCGCCGAACTGTTTCGCGCCCACCGCGACAGCATTCACGGCGTGGTGGTGCTGCTGCCTAACTTTGGCGATGAAAAAGCCATCGCCGAGACCCTGCGTCTTTCCGGCCTGAACGTGCCGGTGCTGGTCCAGGCCGAGGAGGACAACCTCGATAAAATGGGGCTGGCAACCCGCCGCGACAGCTTCTGCGGCAAAATCTCCCTGTGCAACAACCTGCGTCAGTACGGCATTCCTTTTACCCTTACCACCCAGCACGTCTGCGCCCTCAACGGTGAGGTGTTTGCGCAGGATCTGCAGCGTTTCGAACAGGTCTGCCGCGTGGTGAGCAGCATGCGCGGCGTGCGCGTGGGGGCAATCGGTGCCCGTCCGGCGGGCTTTAACACCGTGCGCTACAGCGAAAAATTGCTCGAACGCCTCGGCATCGCCGTGGAGACGCTCGACCTGTCAGAAGTCTTTACCCGGATCAAAACCCTGCGCGACGATGACATCCGCGTGGATGAAAAACGGCGGATCCTGATCGATAACGCCGACGCCAGCCGTATTCCGGCCGACAAGCTGGTGACCATGGCGAAGCTGTTTGTGGTGATCAGCGAGTGGGTGGTTGCCAACGACATCGACACTACCGCCATCCAGTGCTGGACCTCGCTGCAGGAGAACCTCGGCATCAACGTCTGCTCGATCATGAGCGTGATGTCCGGGCAATTGATGCCGAGCGCCTGCGAGGTGGACGTGATGGGCGCCCTCTCCATGTACGCCCTGGCCAGCAGCAATATGAACCCGGCCTCCATTGCCGACTGGAACAATAACTTCGGCGACGAGCGCGACAAGTGCGTGCTGTTCCACTGCGGTAACTTCGCCGCCGAAAGCCTTGAATCCCCGCATATGGGCACCGCCGACATCATCGGCACCACGGTCGGGAAAGAGAACACCTGCGGCGCGGTGCATGGTCGTCTGAAAAGCGGGCCGCTGACCTACTTCCGCCTGAGCACCGACGATCTGACCGGGGAAATTAAAGCCTACGTGGGCCAGGGCCAGTCGGTGGACGATCCGCTCGACACGGTGGGCTGCCGGGCGGTGATCCAGGTGCCGCATCTGGAGAACCTGCTGAACTGGATCTGCCGCAACGGTTTTGAGCATCATGTGGCGATGAACCACTCCGCCAGCGCGGAGATCCTGCATGAAGCCTTTACCCGCTACCTTGGCGTCTCAACTTACCTTCATCGTTAAGGCTGGAGGCCGCTATGTCGGTGAACAAGGACATTATCATCGCCCTCGACGAGGGCACCACCAATGCCAAAGCGGTGGCGCTGGATGCCAGCGGGCATGTGGTGGCGAGCTTCTCCCGGGCGCTGGCGATCCAGACCCCCCACGAAGGCTGGGTTGAACAATCCGCCAACCTGCTGGTGGAGGCCTCTCTGGAGGTGGTGGCCCGCGCATTGGCCACCGTCGGGGTAGAGAGAGTGGCGGCGCTGGCGATCAGCAATCAGCGTGAAACTGTGGTGGGCTGGGAGCGGGCAACGGGCAAACCCATTGCCCCGGCGCTGAGCTGGCAATGTTCCCGCACCGCGGCCTTTTGCCACCAGCTGCGCGAGCAGGGCCACGGCCCGGAGATTAGAGCGGTCACGGGCCTGCCCATCGCGCCGCTGTTTTCTGCCTCCAAAATGCGCTGGCTGCTGGATAACATCCCCGACGGCGCAGCGCGTGCCGCCCGGGGTGAGATCTGCCTCGGCACCGTTGACAGCTGGCTGCTGTGGAACCTGACCCAGGGGCAGGCGTTTAGCTGCGATTACGCCAACGCTGCCCGCACCCAGCTGATGAGCCTGCATACCGCCGACTGGGACCCGCAGATGCTGGCGCTGTTTGGCATCCCCCGCGCGGCCCTGCCGGAGATTAAACCCTCCAGCGGTCTGTTTGGTTACACCCGCGGCTGCCCCTCCATTCCGGACGGCCTGCCGGTGATGGCGATGATCGGCGACTCCCACGCCGCGCTCTTTGCCCACGGTCTGGGGGCGGAAGGCTGCGTGAAGGCGACCTACGGCACCGGCTCGTCGGTGATGGCGCCGGTGGCCTCCGCCCGCAGCGAGGTGAGCGCCCTGGCCACCACCGTGGCCTGGCACGACGGCGAGACGCTGGTCTACGGGCTGGAGGGGAATATCCCCCACACCGGCGACGCGGTGGCGTGGATGGCGGACAGCACCGGGCTAAGCGAGCTGTCGCAGGCGGAGCTTATCCATGAGCTCAACACCCTCCCCCGCTCGGTGGACTCCACGCTCGGCGTCTATTTTGTGCCGGCGCTGACCGGCCTTGGCGCCCCGTGGTGGGATGAGAATGCCCGCGGCATGATCCACGGCCTGAGCCGCGGCGTGAAGCGGGCGCACCTGATCCGCGCGGCGCTGGAGTCGATCGCCTATCAGATTGCCGACGTGGTGCAGGCGATGCGCGCCCATCCGGGCTTCACCCTGAACGCGCTGATGGTGGACGGCGGGCCGACAAAAAACGACTGGCTGATGCAGTACCAGGCGGACCTGCTCGGCTGCCCGGTGATGCGCAGCGACGTGGCGGAACTTTCAGCGATGGGGGCGGCACTGCTGGCGCGTAAGGCGCTGTTTAACCTGACCACCGCCCAGCTGCGCCAGTATCTGCCGGAGCATGTCACCTTTACGCCAGACATGGCGCGTCACGCCCGGCTACAGACCCGCTGGCAGGCCTGGCAGGAGACGGTTGCCCGGGTGCGGCGGTAAAAATGCCCCGTCTGGTGATACGCCAGACGGGGCACGGTTTTTCGTTACTCGCTTCGCACGTCAGCAAGAATTTTCGCCATCCACACGCGGTCTATTGCCCCCGTATCATAATGGGCGAGGGTAAAAACCTGGGCCTGGTTCATCATTAGCGCCAGTTCGGGGGTGATATTGAAACTTGCCGCCACTTCATGGCGCTCAAGTCCAGGCCGACGCTTACGACGTTCAACACGAAAGCGCAGCTGGTTATATTTTGCCCAGCAGATTAGCGCCAGATCGATAAGACAGGCCACCAGCAGGTAGATACTCAACGTACTGAGCGTGGTGTAGAACGGCCTGGTCCCCATAAACGGATCATGTTCAATCGCGCTTATCAGACCACTGTAAATCAGCCAGCTAAACCCCAGCCAGGCAACGATCGTTAACAGCAAATCCAGCGCGCGTGGAAACAGCCGTTGTTCAGTAAAAATTAATGGTTGGATCATGGTTTTAATCTCCCAATACCGCGATCGGGACTCACCCAACGCGCTCTGCTGCGTTTACGGCGCAGCATCACTTTCGGGAAAGCCACAAGCGTAGTGAACAGGCTCAACATCCAGTACACCACCGGAAACCAGATAACCCAGAACAGTGACGCCGCAATACCTTTCTCGTAGCGTCGTTCAATAAACAGACTGACCGCGAACTGTAACAGACAGACCACGCCCAGCATCAGGCCAGTAAAAGCCGGTGGGAAAAGGTGCTGAACATATAAAGAATCGGGCATCGGAATAAGCAGCCCGATGAGAAACAGCAGGATGCTGACGGCATAGGCAAAGGCCCATGCGGTTGACATACAAAACTCAAGAAACAGAGGCCACATGCGCCGGTACTCCCAGCTCCACAAGCGACGCATATTGACAATAAACACCTCCGCGCCCCCCTGCGCCCAACGCAGACGCTGCTTCCAGAGCCCCTTCAGCGTCTCGGGCATCAAAATCCAACACAGCGCCCGAGGTTCGAAGAAAATTGACCAATGGCGCAGCTGTAACTTCCAGCTGATATCAATATCTTCCGTGATCATATCCGGACTCCAGTACCCCACCTCTGCCAGGGCGCGACGGCGAAAAGCGGCAATGACGCCGGAAACGGTAAAGACCTGACCATAGACGCGTTGGGTACGCTTGATGAGGCCGATGATAGATGAAAATTCCCCCACCTGGACTCGCCCAATCAGCGTTGAACGGGTACGGATACGCGGGTTACCGGTCACGGCCCCCACGCGAGGGTGATTGAGCAGCGGTGCGACCATATACACCGCCGCATCTCTGTCCAGCAGCGCATCCCCATCAATACACACCAGAAAGTCACTGCGCGCCGCCGCGGCACCTGCCTGCAGGGCGACCGCTTTGCCCTGATTTTCCGCCAGATGAATCACCCGCAGCCGCGAATATTTACTCGCTAACTGGTCCAGCACGGTCGCGGTGTTGTCTATAGAACCGTCATTGATAGCAATCACTTCTATATTTTCATAACGCTGCGCCAGCGCCGCTTCAATAGTCTCGCGTGCATTCAGCCCTTCGTTAAAGCAGGGCACAAGAATGGAAATCAGCGGATTGCCTGCGAGTGTAGGGGGCGGTGTGCCCGGCCCCCACGGCCAGTGGCGCTCGCGGTGAAGCCAGAAATAAAGCCCACCGCTTATCCAGAGGGCCGACATAAACAGCGGCCAGAAAAAGACGAAATTAAGGATCACTTCACCGGTAAAAATCACCGCCACGCCGAGCGGAAAACTGAACATCAGGCAAAGGATCAGGAAGGCGATGAGGCGATCGGTCATTTTTGCGGATACCAGTAAGAGGAAAAAGCAGAACGGATCTCTGCCATCCGGGGTTGATCGTTAATGAAATCGTCCGGGTAGTAGCCATAGTTTCCGGCACCGCTCATCTTGAGCTGTCGCATCCACCCGTTAAGCATTTCACCGCTAATAGCGTCCTGCCCTGCCCCCTTACGCCAGTCCCGCGCCTGAAGTTCAAAGACCGTTTTATCCAGCGCGCCAGGGAAACGGGCGACCTGCCCGACGAGTCTGTCCAGCCAGGCATTGGCCTCGTTGACCGGGACATTTTCCATCAGCGGCATCGCCATCGGCGCTGTCCAGTCGTAGGTGCTGAGAAAATCATTCAGATTCTGCGCAAACCAGGTTTCGCTCTGCGGATCCAGTACCGGCATGGCGTAAATGTTGCGGGCAGTTTTGATCTGCGGGCCGCGCACGGCACGCACGGTTTGCGTGAGCTGTCGGGTAAAATCAATCAGGGCGCGACTTTTAAAGCGCGTCCAGCGCGCCAGCAGTTGCGGATTGGCGCGTATCTCCGCGAGGTTATCCGGGAAGCCTGCTGCACGATAGGCTTTGAGCGCATCCGGGGAGGCATCCTCAAAGTCGGTTAAAAAAGCGTCATCATGGAACAGGATGCCGTTGAAGTTGGCATGGCGCGCCAGGTCTTCGTAGATGTCGTTGATTCTCTGCCGGGCAACCGCATTCCAGGGTGATAAGCGCAAATAATGCTGGTTATCTGGCGCAATGCGTCCGTTGTCTGGCGACCATGCCGCCACGCGAGGCACCGAGGGGTCTAACCCAAACGCCAGTACCGGCATCCATGCGTAAACCTTCACCCCGGCACGGGTCTGTAACTGCCAGGAGACGAAGTTAAACAGATCCGCCCGCATCGGTAGCCAGCGACTGCGAAAATAGAGCGCATTGACGTTGCCGTCCCCTTTCGGATCGGCATAGGCCTGTAAGAAGACATGGGTGATCTTCATATCGAAAACACGCTGGATGAGCAGATCGATATTTTTACGCTGTTGAGCCTGGTTTTTGTCGTAGACATAGTCGAGATCGACATGCATAACCCGCATGTTTTCAGGTTCTCTGACCTGAGCTATCTGGCTGGCGAAGCTACGCAGCGAAGGGTTGTTGGAAATCAGCACCCGGGGAACGTCTTCCAGCCTGGCGGCATTCGCCAGCCCCTGGTTTAGGGTGAAAGCCATCTGGTAGCCCTGCTGATGCGCAAGCTTCAGCGTTGTTCCGCTCGCCGCACCGTAGGGCCAGACCCAGGCGCGCGGCGCTTTCCCGGTGACCTCTTTGATTTTGCCCGTAATACGCGCCAGGTCGGCATTTATACGCTTTTCAAACTGCGCATCCGTTTCGTACTGCCCGCGGGTTTTATCGTAGAAACGGTTAGCGACTGCGGGCTCCTGACTGCCTTGCGGATTGGCCTGATGACCGTAATGGGATGCCCAGGTGTGCGCACCCACTTCCACGAGCCCCGACTCGCTCGCCTCGCGTACCATCTTCCAGGTGGCAAATTTTTCCCGCGGCGTCTTGAGTCCGCCAAAATCCACCAGCGAATGTTCCGGTGCATCCACCCAACTGCCGACTGGCGCCCACAAAGCAGGCCATCTGAACAACCGAAGCAGCGGCAGAACGCGTGTCGAGAAGCTACTGTATCCATCATCAAAGGTCAGCATCACCGCCTTTTCCGGCAAGGTGCTTTTTCCTGCATGGGCATCCAGCACCTGCTGCACGCTAATCGGGTGGTAGCCGTTATCATGCAGCCAGGCAAACTGATCGTTCAGGGCGCTGGTGCGCACGGAGAGATAGCGCTGATCGGCGGCGCCGTCCTCCACGTCGTGCCAGGCCAGCACAAGAAAGCTGTTTTTGGGCCAGGGCTGGTCCGCATAGAGCGCCGGCCGTTCGGCGGGAGGAAGATAACGTGGTGCCGCGGCCAGTGCACACATGCTCATCATCATCCACCCGACGATTACCCTCGCGGCGAGAAGCCATCGTTTCATCATGAAGCGCCCTTAAAACCTGACATTCAGATCAAATGCGAGGGCAATATTGCGCTCCCGCTTCCCGTCGTAAGGACGCTTATCCCAGGTCAGTTTCACCCCGGCATCCACTACGTTATTCCATTGAATACGTTGCCCGTAACCAAACTGATTGATGGCCCCAGCGCTGTACCCTTTTTGCCAGTAACTGCCCGCCCCCGCTTCAAACTGCTGCTTCCAGACCGTGTCGTAATGGCGGTACAGCACCTGTTCGGCGCGCAGCCCTGCCACCGCCGAAAGATCGCGTTTGGGGTTGTAATAAGGCACATCTTCTTTGCTGTTGTGGCTGCCGCCGATGCCAGGAATAAAATCCAGCGTAAAACGTGGCGAGGTCCAGAGGCGTTCTTTACCGCTGATGCCATACTCCAGGCGATCGTTGCCGTCGGTGAAATGGGCACCGAAAAGGGAAAGTTGATATTCCCGTCGTTCGTTCTGATACCAGCGTAACCACAGATCGCCACCGTTGGCGTTTACCCCATTGCGCAGGGCACGCAGCGGCGTGTTACGGGATAACCGCTCCGCCGAGCCGCCGACCCGCCAGCTGTCGCTGAAATCGTACCAGCCGGAGAGGCGTCCGCCGATTTTCTGATCGGTGTTATCGTTGCGCCCGGAGATCTCCATTTCGGCCCAGCTATTCCTTGACGTCCATTCCGCGCCCGCCAGCAGGTCCCGGCTTATTCCCTTCCCCTCCTCAAACTCGCCGCGGGCAAAGTTGTAGCCGGTAAACAGTCGCCAGTTCTGGTTAACAGGCGGGCTATACAGCGCAGCGTTGAGGGTAAAATCATCTTTGCCGCTGACCGGGTTGTCGGATGAGATGCCCTGAGATCCGGCTATCCGCAGTTCCGCTTTGTTATGCACCGCCATCAGTCGTTCGAGCTGCAACGTGGCGGCATCATCCGGGCTGCGGGTGACCACATCTTTTGTGAGTTCCTCAGCCTGCTGCCACTCCTGTAGCTCCATGGCCGTCCATGCCTGTTGCCTTTCCAGCGCCAGGTTGCTGGGTTCAATGACTTCGGCAAGCTTAAGTTCGCGCTCTGCGGCACGCGGTAATCCTCTTGCCAGCAGCACTGAGGCATAGGCAATACGCAGTGCCTGGTTCCCCGATCCTGTGCGCGCCAACCGCTCCGCATGCTTCTCGGCTGCGGGCAAATCATTAACGGCCACCAGATATTCGGTTTGTAAGGTTCTGGCCAGCAGCCAGTTGTCATTGGGCTGCGGCGTAGGAGAGCCATAGATCTTTCGCAGGTAAGGGCTCTCTTTGCTGTAGTCATCCAGCTGCTGCTTCGCTTCGTCGAAATGGTTGTTATCGAGACGGGCATAGAGCAGTTCCTGCTGATCGTCCATGGTCAGCGGCGTGGATGCCAGGGTCGAGCCACGCGGAAAATAGATGCTTTCAAGCAGCGACTCGGCTTTGTCCGGCTGCTTCTGCGCAAGATAGGCAGAAGCGACCCATCTTCTGGCGTAGTCAGGAACAGGCGCTCCGTTCGCCTCAAGCGATTCAAATTCGGCGATCGCTTCCGCCATGCGTTTACGAATAACCAGCGCCCCCAGCCGGTCAATTCTGGCGCGGCGCACATCCGCTTGCGCCTCGGGAAGGTGTTCCCATGCGGCAATCAGCGCGTCATAGCGAGCCAGGGCTTTATCTGCCACCAGAAATCGTTCATCTTCATTGCGGGTGGGCGTGAACGCAGCGCGGACCGTTTGCGCCGCCGCATCCAGTTCAAGTTGACGTTTAATGGCATCAGGCTGCGGAAAGCGCTCTGAAAGGGTCAGCGCAGGGCCGGCAATGCGGCTGGCCGACATCGCAGCCAACAGCGTGGGCACCACGTTTTTGTTGCGGTCTGAATCGGTATCGAGGTGGCTGGCCGCCAGTACAGAATCCCAGTTTTTCCCCTGAGCATGATAAACATAAGCCAGCAGGGCCTCTCTCTCTGGCCCCGGCTCCTCGTCTGCCCAGCGCCGGGCTTCGGTGACGGCCTGCTCGTTGCGATGGGCATCTGCGAGCGTCATTATCCAGCCGGTGCGGGCGTCGCTATTGCCGGGTTCATCTTGCAGAACGCTTTCCCAGACGGCCAGCGAGGCATTCCACTGCTTTTGGTTACGCAGCGCGCGGGCGGCAGCGACCTGCCCTCTGGCAGGGATGGCCATGTGTTGGCGATAACGCTCCCATACCGCCAGCGTCTCCGCATCATTATTAGCCCATGAGGAAACCTGAAGCCAGTCAGCAATCTCTCCCGCTGTTAACTGCGTCTCCTTTTCCCGAACGGCCAGGTATTGCAATAAAGGCTGGCGGTCACCATCCCGCGCCTGAATAATAAGCTCGTCGTAGGTCGACATCTCAGCGTATACCCATGTCGGGAATAACATGCTCACCATTAATAAATATCGTCCCGAACGCAAGGGATTAATAACGCAAGAGGGGCAGGAAACTCTGAGCATAGCTATCCCTTTATCTCTGTTTTAACATGAGCCTTTCATTTTTTCATGGCTAAAAGATGACGAAAATGCAATAGCTAAACAAGAAACTAAAAAGCACCGGAAAATTTAAAATCTCATACTTTCTTCGTATTTATCATTATTCAATAAAAGACTATTTGCTTTAAAAAAAGGACCTGAACGCCGCTCAAAAAAGTTAGCAGCCACGCTGAAGTTTTACCAATCCATAAAATAAAAAACACGCCGAAGCGTGCTTTTCATCTTAATTTCACCCTTTCGTATCAGACTTCTTCTGCACACTCAGTAAAATGGCCTGGTAAACGTCTGTTAAAAATTCTTATCCAGCGATAGCAGGACATTCCTCTGTCGATAATCATAGAAATCGATATTGCTGTCGACCTGCTTCCAGGTGAAATTCAGTTTCGGCATCACCCCAAAGAAATAGAGGTCGCGATGCCAGAGCGAGAGATTATAGATCTGTTCGTTATCTTTCCGTCGCGTCGAGAAGATATCACTGTCGGCCTGGTAATTGCGTCTGGCAATGGCCGTGGTGGCGGCAAAAGAGAGTTGCCAGGGCATATCCACCTGCACCCCGCTGCGTAAACCTACCCGATGGTTAGATTCACTGCGAGTGAAGGTCTGCTGATCGAGCAGATCGAAGCCGGCAAACCCTGACACCCGGTTACTGAAGGCATGGGACAGGGTTGTGGAGGAGTAACGATTTTGCCCGTGCAGGAATCGATAATCTTCATTATCATAATCCAGTTTCTGATATTCCAGCGCCTGACTCACCTGCCAGGTGGGCGTAAGTAAATAACTGTATTCGGCGCGGACGCCAGGGCCAGAAGAATAGGCCTCGGTGCCATACCATCTTTTTTCATAGAAAGGTAACAGGGCGAATTGTTGTCGGAAATTACGCCATTGATAGCCAGCATAAGCGCGGGTGGTAATATCATCAAAATCATGGTTATTCCAGTAACTCTTACCGTTTACCGTACCAATAAATCGCAAGCCATGCTGATCGTAGAGTTGAACATCTTTTTGTAATGCGCCATTGAACCAGAAACCTTCCCCGCGCTGAGGGAAACTCTCTTTATTACGAATAAAAAGACGATCGCCAACCCGAATGGTTTTACCCGATGACGCATTATTCACATTGCTGTCATTCAGATAGCTCACGCTGAAGGAACCCGTTAATGCGCTGCCTTGCTGAATGCGCTCAAGATATTGCGCAATGACCTGCTGAATATTCTCAGGCGGATTGCTTTGTAATACCCGACGAAACTGATAATCAGCCGCGTCAAACTGACGATTTTCAAACATGGCCCGCGCTAAATCCAGACGCACCGCAGCAAAGTCAGGATGCCTGCTCAGAATAGCGCGATAGTGTTCGATCGCCTCTGCATAATGCCCCTGACTGCGCGCCAGACCGGCTTTTGCAAAATGAATCAGGGTTGAATCCGGATTGGGTGAGGCCGCATAGACAGGTAAAATGGCACGAACCATCGGCCACTTCTCTTCACGAATGGCCTGATCGAGCATCGCCATTGCCAGCTCTGGCTGTTCCGCCAGTTGCGCATTGGTAACATGCAGCGTCTTATCGCCAGGCCCGGTGCGTTTGTCCGGCGTGGTCAGTCGTTCAAAGTGGGGAGCTGCAGGAATTGAGTCGGTTTCCGGCGGCGCAGCAAACGCAACGCTGAGCGGGCAGAGCAAACTCAGTGCGCCAGTACGCAAAATATTCATAGAAAGGCTTACCATCTGAAGGTCCGGTCAGCCTGGCTGACCGGAAAACGTTTTATTGACGTGTCGCGCCAAAGGATGCGTTTTTAGTCGTGTCTGCAAACTGCGCCAGACCGCCTAACTCTTCAGCTGTTGGACCATTGAAATGTCCGGTGAAGGTCCCCGCCTGCCCGCCGGATTGCGCATTACCGGTGAATCCACCGTTGGCAATGTTGCCCTGCATCGCAATTTCGCTACCAAAGGTATCATTGCCGGCAATAGTGCCGTTGATGGTTTTCGCGGCGAAATCAATGTTAAAGCTGGCATCGCTCAGGATATTTTCACGCATACCGTGACCTACATAGGTCGCAGTGCCCTGGGTTGGCACGTTAGCCGCGAGCGTGGCATCTCCGGTGTAGAAGACCTCATGCTGACCTTTTTCATACTGTGTCCAGGTACCGAATGTGGTGTAACTCATCCGGCCACAGCACCATGACGTTGAGGAGACCGGGGAACGGTCGTCACGGGTGAGCCGCTGGGTTTGCACCAGGCCCGCAGAGATCCCGGTGCCGCGCATAACATATTCACGGCCCTCAGGGGTGGTGTAGGTCCAACCAGAAAGGGTACCGCCGGTGGTCAGGCTGACCGGTGCCGTGGCAGGGGTTTCCGGGGTGGTACCCGTATTGCCGTTATCCGTTTGCACAGGCGCAGTGGTTACCGGAGGCGTGCTGTCGCCACCACCACCCCCGCCGCCGCTACCACCACCACATGCAGTCAACACAAAAGCGGTCAGTAATAAACCAGGTTTTAAAATCCCCATACGCTAAACGTCCTTGGTTGTGAATAAATTCGCAGGATTTGTAACATAATTTTTGCGAATGAATTTACGCCAAAACATTTAGCATCTCTAATGATTAGTCCTTATCGCCGTTCATTCTAAGATTAATCTTAACAACCACTTACACAATGTCTCGCCTGGGGCTCTGTTAATCGGCGTTAATTTAACTTAAGGGGATGAATTAGCGTTTCTTCACGCACGCTTCATTATGTGCCCTTATTCATCCTCTCTTCTGCCTATTACAAATAATGCAACTCAGGTTTTTACGTTTTTTAATGGAACAATCCTGAACGTCTTTTAAACCCGATATCAGAGGAATCAGTCTGCTCTGTTACGGCCATGCAAAAGAGGGCGATGCGTTCAGCGGTGCTGATATAGCCCTAAGACTGAAGAGTTCTATAGGTTGCATTGCAGGTGGAAAGCCTGAAAAAGTCGCGATTACCGCCTGCATCAGAAAATTTATAATGGTCCGCTTTGTGCCAATAGCGGAAGTTGGTGCTTGTCAGCCAGTTTAAAAAGTGACTGACGAAGCCGTGGCGACTCAATATTCCGGCATGGACATTCTTCAGGCTATAGCCATACAGGATCAATCACCACCTCCCAGGAGGTGGTTTCAGGGGGGCTATTGTCACCTTCCGCTTACTACTTAGCAATTCCATTTGCGTTTCAGCGTTTGTGCTTTTCCAGCCAGGCATCCACGTCCTGAGCAAGCGGGATGGCATCAATTGCGCCAAATTTGGTGCAGGTCAGCGCACCGCAGATGTTGGCCCAGCGCACGGCCTCCAGGCACTGCTGCCAATTGTTTAACGTACAGCCGGATTGTACAATTTGCGCTAACAGTGCGCCGATAAACGCATCGCCTGCGCCGGTCGAATCGATTGCATCCACCGGCACCGAGGGGATCAGTTCCTGCATCCCGTCGCGATGGCTGACCCACGTTCCTCGCCGACCGCAGGTGACGGCGACGTAGCTGACTCCCGCGTCGTGTAACCGACGGCATCCTTCGGTGCTGGTCTTCGCGCCGGTAATGAAGCTCAGTTCCTCTTCACTGACTTTGACGATATCTGCCTGCAGGAACCACGATGTGCAACGGGCGATAAATTCTTGTGGATCCTGTCCCCACAAGCCGTCGCGATAGTTGGGATCAAATGCGATCAACAGCCCACGCTGTTTTGCTTCATGCAACAGGCGCTGATAGGTGACGTACAGCTCGCCGTCCAGCAGTCCCGTGGCGGCACCAAAATGAACGATGCCGACATCCTCCAGAAAATCAGCGGGAATATCCTGCCAGCAAAGCTCGCCATCGGCGCCACGGCAGAAGGTGAAATCACGCTCACCGTTGTCCTGCAAACCGACAAAGGCCAGCGTGGTGGGCGTCGCGCAGCGCGTCACGCCCGCGCACTCGATGCCCTCGGCTTCCAGCGTATGAAGCAGAAATTCGCCGAAAGGATCGTGCCCGACCTTCGCCGCAAGCCTGGCGCGGCCACCGCTGCGAGTGATGGCTGCCGCCACGTTGGCCGGAGCGCCTCCGGCTTTTTTCAGGAAGCGCGCCCCCTGTTTCAGGCCCAGCCCAATGTCGGTGCAGACAAAATCAATTAACAGTTCGCCAATGCAGGCGATGTGATGACCACGCATTAGCGCTGTCCCTCCACCGCTCCGCCGGGCGTGGGCGTCGCTCTGAAAGCGTTTACGGACTTATCGAGAATCACCTGGTCGTCGGTACCGGAATCCAGCACCGTATTTTGCTGCGAGGCCGATTCCACCTGCACAGCGGTTACGATTAACGTTTCAAGATCCTGGGTCGACAACAGCGCGCTGACCTGGGTGGAAAAACAGGCGCTGGCGTCAGCCGTTACCTGTCCATCAGACGGTTCGGTGGTCGCCACAATATGGTTATTCGAAATCGTATTCCCTTTGCCGGAAACAATCCTGATAATCACTGGGGTTGCGCCAGGCGGCGTAATATATTTTGTGTCAATGGTCTCAGAAATATGGTTGGCAACGAGGGTGTTATTATCGCCGCTGATATAGATCAAACCATATAAATCATCCAGATCATTATTGTAGGCCTGCATTGGCGGCCAGGGCTCACGCTCGCGGAATAAGTGGTTGGATGACACTAGGTTCTCCGCGCTGCCGTTATCCAGAATCAACATGCCCGGGTAAAACGCATGGAACCGATTGCTGCTGATCGAGGAACGTACCACATTCGAGAAATGAACGATACTTTTTCCGCGTGGGAAAATATTATTGGCGGTAATTAACAGGCCACCGAAGTTTTCAGCGCAGATTGAATAACCCCGGTAGCCTGCGCCGATCAGGTTATCGGTTATTTTGGACGCCTGGCCGGACCCGCGTAACTCAATACAGTTACCGCATTCAGCGATAAAGTTGTTATGGATAGCCAGGGCATCCGCATTATAAATCGTTACGCCGTGCTCAAGGTAGACCAGCCCCATCCGGCTGATGCGGAATGAGTCTTGCGCGCTGGCAATGTAAATCCCCGTCTTACCGTTGAGGTAGGTGTTCTCCGGGTCATCGCTGCCAGAACCATCGTCGACAAAGTGCAAACCGTCAATGCAGAAGTCGGCAAACTCGACCGAACTGATGCGCGGGTCGCCGCTGCGTGCGATATAGAATGCCGCTCCGGCGGATTCTGGCGCGCCTACTTCTGGTGACATATCGACCAGAATACGACTGCCTCCCGGCCACAATTCGTGCCAGTTCGGCCAGTCACTCTCTGGCGTATTAAAGCGAATACTGGATGACGTAAAGCCGTGGCCGGAGCCCGTAATTTTCAGATAGCTAATATCAATGACCACTTGAGTGAGAAGATGATAATCGCCAGGCGGAATATAAATAACCGCTCCGGGTTTACCCCCTTCATTCACATCGGTACTGGTTTGTCGGCTTTTAATATCAGCGATAATGTTGTTAATGACATCACCAATGTCATTATATGGATTACCTGTGCCCCACTCCGTGACATCGTAATAATTATTACTCGACATGTGTTTAATCCTTCTGTGGCATTAAATTTAAAAAAGGTGTTACTTTTTATAAGCAGCACGATAGTGGGTGATCATTGCCGGGGCGCCGGTGAGCTTTATTTGGGTCAGTGCGCTGCATGAATAATAACGTCGCGTACCGCAGACGCTACCGTCGTTAGCAAAGACTTCGACGATCCCGGTATCGAAGCTCAGTGTGACATCTTGCACGCTCGCCAATGGCACATGGTAACGCCCGTCATCCTGACCTTTTTCCCGCAGCGTCAGCACCTTGTCGTCGTAATCCAGAACAATTTGCTGACCACTGTCGCCACTCAGCGTCAGACAAAAATCGGCTGACGGGCGAAACGCGATGACGCAGGCCTTACTGCCCTCCACGCTCGACCAAAGCACACTCTCAGCCACGTTCTCCTCGCTGTTCACCAGCGACGCTGGCGGTAAGATGGGGGTCATGCAGAGCTGTTGCTGGGCGTTGAGGTGGAAGCGGCGCGGTAAAGACATTTCACCACACCAGGCGGAGTCGACGCTTTTTGGCGTGCCCCAGTTGTATAGCCAGGCAAAACCGGTGCGCGAATCGTCCTCACCCCAGGTTTGCAGGGCGTAAAAATCGGTACCGAAATCGAGCATCTGCAGCGGCTGTGCCGACGGAGTGAAGTTACCGTTGCGGAAATCCCCGGTTTGCGCGAACAGCAGGTTATGGCGGCCGGTGACGGGCTCGGTATAACCCACAACGCCAATGATCAATACCCACACGCCGTCGAGGCAGAAAAAGTCTGGGCATTCGACGCAGCGGCCGCCGTTTTCACGAAAGTATTTGGGGGCCGTGTACAACACATGATGGAATGTCCAGCGCTCGCTGTCTTCGGAGTGAAACAGCAGCATTGCCGGGTCGCCGTGGACGGCGGCGCCGAGGATCATGTAGAAGGTCGCATCCGCCTCCTCATACCAAACTTTTGGATCGCGAAAATCACAGTCCACGCCGGGCGGCAGCTCGGTTAAGACCGTTTTCACTGATTCGGGCTTATCGTAACCCGGCAGTGGCACCGCCATTTTCTGAATCTCACGATAGCCGCGATAGAGATCGTAAGCGGGCAGCCGTTCGGTATACCAGAAGCGGGTTTGCCCCTGCGCATCGGTAAACGCGCTGCCGGAAAAGGCCCCCCCCGTTGCGCCCAGTGCCACCAGATTTTGCTCAGGTTGTAAAAAGACCGGATAGTGTCGCCAGTGATAAAGGTCTTTGCTCACCGCGTGATTCCAGTGCATCGGGCCCCATTCGGTGCTGTGCGGGTGGTACTGGTAAAACAGATGCCACTCGTCGCCTTGGCGATGCAGGCCATTCGGATCGTTCATCCAGCCGGTGCGCGGAGAGAAATGCAGCGCCGGGCGTAATGGATCCTGCAAATAGACGTTGGCAACGTCCTGCGCACTCAATAATCGAAGTGTATTGCCTTCGGTGGCGATAAAACTGACGCCGTGTTCGGGCAGCGTATCCGGGTGCCAGGTGTAGCACAGTGAGATGTCGCTATGCTCCGCCAGCCAGTCCAGACAGGCGATACCGTCATGCCACGCGGTCCAGCTAAAATAGTGGTAGTAGCGTGGGGCGGTGGTGATTTTAAATGCCAACTCATTTCTAATGCGGACGGAAAACAGCGGTTGGTTGACTGGCTTCGTTTCTCTTAGCCATACATCAATCCGCTGGCCTTGCTTAACGTTAAACGACAGGGACATCTTTATACTCCTGAGTCTGGTCAGCGCCAGTTTGCAGCTCGCGCTTGGCGAGGTCGACTTTGATGGTTTCGAGCAAGGCATTGTTCAGTTTGAAGTAGCGCACTATCCAGGCGCTGATGAAATAGCTCACCATCGGTAATAATGAGAACATGATGATAATGCCTTGCAGGGTCTGTTCATTTTGTTGCGGCTTATTGGCGATATAGCCGGTATAAGCCAGGATCCAGGCAACGATCGCCCCGGCGACCGCTAATCCCATTTTCAGCATGAACAGGTTTCCCGCAAAAGAAATACCGGTCAGGCGTTTGCCTAATTTCCAGTCGCCATAATCATCGACGTCCGACATCATCGCCCATAAAATAGGGCCGGACTGAATCAGATGCAGAATATTAATCACGATAAACAGAGCCAACAGCGGTGTCAGCGAATGCGGATCGACAAACCACAGGGCGAAAGAAAGAATACCAAGAATGATATTAATAATGCGGAATAGCTTAATTTTATCAAAGCGGTCGGTCAGTGGTTTAGCAATAACACTGCCCAACATATTACAGCCCACACCGAGCGCCATAAAGAAGGTGATAAATCCAACCGAGGCTTGCATCACGTAGGTGGCATAATAGATGGTTACAGCTCCGCGAATAAAGGCCGGAAAAACGTTCAGGAAGGTAATTGTAATCATCAACAACCATTGGTCGTTTTTAATAATATCTTTCAGATCCTTCCGCAAGCTGTCATTGGCTTTAATCGACACCACCCGCTCTTTAATACTTGAGAAGCAGAACAGGAACATTAAGGTCGCCGCACCGCCCATGATCATCATCGTCATCTGGAAACCGAATGCCCGGTTGCCTCGACCCAGCCAGTCGGTTAACGGCAGAATAGAGGAGGAGACGATAAGTGTCGCGAGGCCATTGAGGAAGAAGCGCCACGACAGGCAGCCCAAACGTTCTTTCTGGTTGAGCGTAATGACGCCTGCAACTGAGCAATAAGGGATATTGATGGCGGTATAAATCAGGGACATCACCAGATAAGTAACCCAGGCATAAATAATTTTTCCATTCATGCTCAGGTCAGGCGTGGTGAACATCAATACCGCGCCGAGGCCAAACGGCACGGCCATCCACAGCAGCCAGGGGCGGAACTTACCCCAGCGCGTCCGGGTGCGGTCGCAAATTGCGCCCATCACCGGATCGCTGAAGGCGTCAAAAATGCGGATCACCAGAAACAGGGTGCCCACGATCCCGGCATCGAGACCATACACATCGGTATAAAACCAGGTCAGATAGAGTGCCAGTACGCTCCAGATCATGCAGGAGCCGGCGTCACCCATACCGTAGCCGACTTTTTCTTTCAGGCTTAATCTTTCATAAGCACTGTGTTTTTCTGCGGCGATAGCAGACATAAATATCCCTCAATATTGTTCTGTCATAAATACAAAGCAGGGTGTATCACAATCCATGCAGTCGTAAAAAAAGGGAGTATTCACTCTCTTTCAAATTTTATGTCATTCAAAAATGCAACGCTTACAGCACAGTAATATTAAGATTGATACTGCTCTCTCGTATAATCAGGCGAGAAACGATCTCATACATTTCAATACTCTCCTGCTTATTTTTATTACTGACCATTTGGAACGCCAGATGTGCAATTTCGCTGATCGGTTGTGCGACGCTGGTGATTTTCTTGGTTTGCGCCAATAGCGTATTATCGAAGCTCACAATGGCAATATCCTTTGGAACGGAGAGGCCCTTATTGTTTAACCCGTCAATAATATAATTGGCGGCGACGTCGTTATAGACCATCAGGCCGGTGCATACCGTTTCCCGGCTGGCTAATTTTTCGATAATCTCATCGAGAATACTGATATGCCCCGATATTTTTTCACCTTCACCTTTCGCTATCCAGAATTGATTCTGCGGGTCAATGTTTAATCCCTGACCGGAGATTTTTTTACTCCAGGCGAACACTTTGCGATTGTCCACGCCCTCTTGTGCAATAAAACCCAACGCGGTGTGCCCGGTCTGGATAAAATGCTCGGCAATGCTTTCCGCACCTTTACTCTGATTAATGGAAACCGAGTTAAAAAAGCGGGAAACCTGCGTGACCACCGCTACCGGGATCTGGGTCGCCGCCAGCCACTCCGCCAGTTCCGCCTCCGCTTCCGTGGGCACCCACAATAGACTGTCAATGCCCATCCCGATCAACGTGTGAATGATCTGTTTATCCTGCTGCGGTTGGTTCTGGTGCGTTTTGACGATCACCGTCTTGCCGATGTAGCGGGCTTCTTCCTCAAAGGTGGCCAGCAGTTCGCAAAAGTGCGGATTGACAAGGTTCGGTAGCACAACGGCTATCAGGCCGGAGCGTTTGCCGCTCAACTGAAACGCACTTTTGCTCGGCACGTAGCACAGAAAATCCATCGCATCACGTACTGCCTGACGCGTTTCAGGCACCACGCTCGGATGGTTGTTCAGCACTCGCGAAACCGTAGCCGTCGATACACCTGCTTTTTTTGCGACATCTTTGATGGAAGCCATGTATTGAAATGCACCCTCTAAACCGTGGAGTCACTATAAAGTGTGATAGAGGTCAAAAATGTAAGCCAGTTCACATGTTGTTGCGTTACATGAAACCCGGTTCATGCTCTCACTTTCACCGGTGCCAGGACGCAAAAAGGCCAGTCACTTGCATGACTGACCTTTAACATTCAGGGTCAAGAGCGGACATTACTAACGTGCTATCTGCATCAACCAGTTGGGAGCAGGACCCTGCTTCATTATCCTACGTCAACCTATGAACTTTTGAGGGACTGACCTACTCCCCGTTGATTCATACAGAATACTGTTGGCAATGTCAGCTGTTCGCTCATAGCGGACGTGACATCAGATTATTTGGCATAACGCCTTATTAAGCGCCGCATTAAAGGACTGAAGGCATTCATGAATTATCCCCCAAAACCTCAACAAACCGTCCGAAAATAGAGACTTGCCTTAAGATGGATGCTACAACTCTGTTCAAATAAAAATGCCCCGCCTGGCGATACGCCAGACGGGGCAAAAAAACGGGTGCCTGTACCAAACCGACAACCGGATAAGCGGGGATTGCTCCCCGCATACCGCTACTTCTTCGTTTCGTAAGCGAGAACAGCTTTCACTTCCACATCACGCTCCTTAAAGCTCAGCTCGCATAACGTTTCGCGAACCAGAAACGTGACGCCCAGCACCAGGATCGCCCAAAAGGCGTACTTGTTAAGCATGTCATTGCCTCCTTGCTAAGAAGAGGCTACCATCCAAATTGTCTGGGTTTGGAGTGGTAGCCCCGGTTGATGGAAACATCTCCGGGGCTTTTGCTTTCTGCATCTCCAGACCTGCCTGAGCTCAGAAAGCATCAGGCACCCGCTGCAATACTACGCTCGTACCGGTGAAAAAACCGCCTTTCTACTGGTTATTTAGCCAGTTAAATTACTTTTTCAGAAAACGTTTAGATGCTGGCATGAAGTGGGTTACATCGACGTCATCACCGGGCAGAGTGCAATCATGCCAGAAGCGTAGAAACCTCATTCTGTACAACCTTTTTCGTTTGACGAACCTGTACGCTGAGGCGTGCTTCAGTTACCAGGGTTAAGCTGATAGTGCTGGCGATGAAGCATCAGGGCTTCTGCGATGATGTCCTGTTTGCTTTTACGCGTTTCGTAAGCGGTGGCCTGCACGTATTCACAAAGCTCATCATCGATACGTGCGCTCAGCATGGTTAACCGGGCATTTTTACTTTCACCTCGCGGTCTGCGCTTTGATGGATAACTTCTGATTTTGTCCACACTCCCTCCGTCTTAAGCATGCAGTTATTTCATGTCCTGAAATATGAAAGTCTGCTTAAAACATGTCAATATTCAAAATCTGAGACATATCTTGTTGAAGATGTGTTAAATCAGAAAGACTTATCGATAGATTATTTTCAAATGAAAGAAAATGATATGTCTTACAATAGACAGGCAGCGCATAACATTATGTTTGCGATTAGACTTCATGAAGAAGACTTCAATGATTGTCAAAGTGGTCATCTTTACCGGGATTGCGCAAATGTCAGGCGCACCAGAGCGTTATGTGCCTGACGAGAGTGATACTCAGAGAGAATGACCCGATACCCTATGCGTTTGAGCTGTACTCTTCAGATAACCCCGTCAAACTCAACCAGAGCAAAAGACTAGTTAAAGACTATTTTATCTAGTAACAACTTTTTAAAAACCGTCACTAAATAACATTATTAAGACAATCAAATAAGTCACTAAAGTTTGACTTTAGTCAAATGAGTCAAGGCTCATAAAGTGCGGTAACCGGACGATATCATGCCCACCAAAGAGGTGGGCTGACCTGTTTAACGGTGGTGATGATGGTTGTTGCGCGCCTTACGATCGTGCTCGCGTTCCCGCACCGGTTTCTGCCCTGCCCTCAGGCGGTAACATCCGATCTGTTCTCCTGGCGCACGCCCGCAAACAGCCAGCGCCAGAAAAAGACCTTCACACCCGAACCCAGGAACATCGCCAGCCAGAGCCATGGGCTGTATTTGAGGCTGGTATGGATGACCTCCACCAGGTCAACGTGCAGATGATCGGCGATGGCATACTCAACAATTACCCGCGCGATCAGCATGGTTACCATCATGATCGTAATCGCGACTGGTTTCCCGATATGTGGCAGGTGGCCGGACGCCCAGCGCCACAGGAAAGTGGTACTCAGGATAAATACTGTCAGCAACTGCAAGCCAATATCGAGGCCATATTCGTGAGCCTGTCTGGAGATATTCAGCACGCCAGCAATGATGACAATAGCCAGAAGAATTTTTTTAATTATGCCCATTTCAAATTTCTCTTTTCAATTAAGTAAAGGATTTAATAATTAATTCACATCACCATGAATCATGACGGCTTTCGACAAAGAAACGCCTGGCCTCACCGCGCGGCACAAGGTTGCGCCAGCCGAAAAGGCTGCGCTCCACGAACGTTTTACAGACAGGTTGGTTATTTCCGCTGAGTGCTATCATCCGCGCAATTAATACCAACGGGGTGATAATAAGGCGTATTAATTCGGGCTGCTAAAGATAATAAATGTATACTTTTAATTGCGGAGTAATCTGAATAAATAATATTGTTAATGGCAAAAGAAAATAAACGGTGCAGGGGCCCCTTTTCAGAGGGGCGCCTGCGGTAGACTCACTGTTATGCCGTTTCGGGGCGAGCGTGAAACGCCTCAAGGCGTTTGATCTGCCGTCCATCGTTATCAAAATTATCTGCGGCCAGCCAGCCACGCAGAGCCGCGTCCCGCTCCGGCCATTCGCTATCGATGATGGAGAGCATATCGCTGTCGCGGTTACGGCCTTTACGCACCAGCTTCTGGCGCAACCGCCCTTCCCAGGTAAAGCCCAGCCGCTCTGCGGCCCGGCGCGAGGGGATGTTCATCGAATCGCACTTCCACTCCAGACGGCGATAGCCTCGCTCAAAACCATATTTCAGCAGCAGCCAGATCGCCTCTGTGCCGAGCGGGCTGTTTTTCATTTTGCGCGACCAGGTGACATGCCCTATCTCCACCGAACCCAGCTGTTGCTCAATGGCCATATAACAGACCAGCCCGACGGCGCGCTCGCTCTGGCGATCGATCACTGCAAAAGGCACCAGCGCCTTATCCTGCACTTTGCCCTGCACCCAGCTGGCGGTCTCTTCCACGCTGGCAGGTTGATTGCTGGCAAGCCAGGTCCAGTCGCTGTCGTCGCCCAGCGCGTAGGCCTCGAACAGATCGCTCGCATGCTGGTGCGCATTCAGCGGCTCAAGGCGGCAAAAACGCCCTTCCAGCACCCCACGCTCCAGTACACTGGCCCCTTGCCAGCCGGGAACAGGATCGTTAACCATCTGTCCCCAGATATTCATCTCCGGCACGCTGCTACCCCCTTCTTTGTTAACGGTTTGTTATTTCACAATACAGGATTGTCTGCATAACAGTACTGCCGGGCGCGTTAATCGCGTAAATAATTCTTTATACTGGCGATGTATCAGGAGAGAAGGTCGATGAGAGGACGGCGCTGCGCTTGCACGTGCCTGCGTTTCGCGCCGCTTTGGTTTGCAGGCCGGGTAAGGCGCAGCCGCTACCCGGCAGGATGCAGATTACTTCAGGTTCTTGAGCATTTTCACCGTGGCGTCCAGGTCAATCTCATCTTCGGAGAAGATAAAGGTTTTGCCCTGGAAGGTGGTGATAGCCAGTTTTCTTACCGTGCGCATTTCGCCCGCTTTGGCCGTTGATTTCGGCGCGATATTGCCCATCAGGCTCTTCACCGACAGCACGCCGTTCTCTTTATCAATCCGGGTTTCGGCGGGCTCTTCTTCGCTGTAGACCAGGTAAGATTTGATGGAGGTGATCTTATGACGCTCGCCATCGAGGTAAATATATTTGCTCTCGGGGATCACCTTCACCGCATACGCCGACAACCCCTTGTTGTTGGTGGTCGGTTCAAACGTTACCGCGGCATCTTTCTTAATCAGATCGGGATTGGCGACCTTAATCACATGAAAATAGCGGTTATCGCCGTTTTCATCTTTGATAAATCCAAAGCCCTTATCTGCAAACCAGGTTGTGATTGTTCCGTTCATCGCCATTGCCGTTACCGCCTAATTAATCGTTACTAACTCAGTTTTTGCCGCGCGCAGTGTAAAGCACAACGCCTGCGCAGACTATGTCTTTCATGCAGGAACTACTCATTGCCCCACTGGTTCAGAAAATTGGCGATATCGTCAATGCGCTGGGTGTTGATGCCGGCTTCCACCGCCATCTCGGTCTGCGCCGCTTCGCTGATCTCTTCGTTATTCATTAAACGAGTGATCAGCAACTGGAAATAGAGCGCCAGCGAATCACGCTCTGACTCGTTGACCGGTTCGGCGGCTTCCGTCGTGTACTCATCCACGATGTCATAGTATTTAATCGGTACGTCGTTGCTCATGCGTTATCCTCAGGGTGTCAGTTGTTGCGAGGATTTTAGCATCCTCACAATATTTTTTCCGCGGGCGCCACAATAGACTTGCTCATGTTGACTCCGGTAATGCCAAAACCGCTGGTCTCGTAAAGATGCCGGGCACGGGCATTATCCCCTGCCACACGCAGTCTGATCTCTTTAAAGCCCCTTTCGCGCAGATGCGCTTCAAAAACGCGAAGAGTCTGTTTACCCAGCCCCTCCCCCTGACAAGAGGTGAAAATATGAAAATCGTAGATAAACACTGAACGCATCATCGTATCGGGTTTGTACCAGAGATAACCGACAGGCCTGTTGGTCTGATCTATCGGCGCAACAAGAGAGAGTAAAACGTGTCCATGCGTATTCACGCCTTCAGGAAGCATTTCAGCAATTTCCTGCCTCGCTCTGGCAAGAGAATCGTGTTGAGAGAGTCCGTAGTTTGAGGCGATCTCCCCGGCATAATCATCAATAAATAGTCCAGATAAGCAGGATACTCATCCTCTGTCAGGGGTCGAAATGAGACCATTGCTTGCTCCTTAATGTTAATAATCAGGCCAATATTAATAGCGATAACGACTCTGGAGCGTCAAGGTAGACTGGGCCTGTTCCATAGGGAAAGGGAGAACTTCACCCATTGTCTATACTCAACTCATCACAGACAACGGAGTGCGCCATGCCCTTACCTGATTTTAAATCCTCTGAACCCTACACCCTCGGCATTGAGCTTGAACTCCAGGTCGTCAACCCGCCGGGCTACGATCTGAGCCAGGACTCATCCGCTCTGATCGCCGCCGTGAAAGATGACATCAAAAGCGGTGAAGTGAAGCACGATATCACCGAAAGCATGCTGGAGATCGCCACCGGCGTCTGCCAGAACATCGACCAGGCGGCGGCGCAATTCTCCGCCATGCAGCAGAGTATCCTGCGCGCGGCGGCGGAGCACCATATCCAGATCTGCGGCGGCGGCACGCATCCGTTTCAGAAATGGCAGCGTCAGGAGGTATGCGAAGACGAGCGTTATAACGCCACCCTGGAGCGCTTTGGCTATCTGATTTTGCAGGCCACGGTCTTCGGCCAGCACGTTCATGTGGGCTGTCGCACTGGCGATGACGCCATCTACCTGCTGCACGGCCTGTCGCGCTTCGTGCCACACTTTATCGCCCTGGCGGCAAGCTCGCCCTATATGCAGGGCACCGACACCAAATTCTCCTCTTCGCGCCTCAATATCTTCTCCGGCTTTCCGGATAACGGCCTGATGCCGTGGGTCAACAGCTGGCAGGAGTTCGAAGGGCTGTTCCGCCGCCTGAGCCATACCAGCATGATCGACAGCATTAAAGATCTGCACTGGGACATTCGCCCCAGCCCCCATTTTGGCACCGTAGAGGTACGGGTGATGGACACGCCGCTGACCCTCGCCCATGCCATCAATATCGCCGGGCTGATCCAGGCCACCTCCCACTGGCTGCTCACCACCCGGCCTTACAAGCATCAGGAGCGGGATTTTCTGCTCTACCGCTTTAACCGTTTTCAGGCCTGCCGCTACGGGCTGGAGGGGATCCTGACGGACGTCCATACCGGGGAGCAGAAAACCATTGCAGAAGATCTCGCCTGGCTGCTGGAGCGCGTCGCGCCTTCTGCCGCAAAGCTCGGGGCGTCGAGTGCGATTGAAGAGATTGCCCAGAGCCTGAAACAGGATAAGAGCGAGGCGCAGCGCATGCGGGACTTTATCGCCGACGGCGGCTCGCTCATTTCTCTGGTGCAAAAACATGCCGAGCTGTGGGCGACGAGTCCGTAATCGCTCTCTTTCCCCCTCTCCCAAAGGAGAGGGGCAAACGTTATGCCGCCTTACGGAACCTGCGGGTGAGTCGCTTCTCGATTTCGACAATGAAGAACATTGCGCCCGCGGTCACCAGGGTTACACCCCAGTAGCGCAGCGGCAGCGCTTCGGTGCCGAACAGCATCTGCATAAACGGCAGGTAGATAATCGCCAGCTGCAGCAGCAACAGCACGCCCGTCACCAGCCAGATGCCTTTGTTCGCCAGCAAACCGCGGTTCAGGGAGAAGCCTTCGGTGTTGCGGCAGTTAATCATGTAGACCCACTGGGCACAGACCAGCATCTGCAGCAGCACGGTGCGGATGAACTCCGCGCTGTGGCCGCGCGGAGCCAGCCAGGCTTCCAGCGCAAAGGCGGCGACGGCAATCAGGGTGCCGACGAAGGCCACGCGCCAGACGGCATAACCATCCATCACGTGCTGCCCGGTCTGACGCGGCGGGCGACGCATGATGTTGCGCTCGGCGGCCTCAAATGCCAACCCGAAGGAGAGCGTGGCGGAGGTCGCCATGTTCATCCACAAAATCAGCACCGGCGTCAGGGGAATGATGTTCCCCGCCAGCAGGGCAATCACAATCAGCAGCCCCTGCGCGAGGTTGGTCGGCATGATAAACAGAATGGTCTTCTTCAGGTTGTCGTAGACGCGACGCCCCTCTTTCACCGCGCTGGCGATGGTGGCGAAGTTGTCGTCCGTCAGGACCATATCCGCCGCCTCTTTGGTCACTTCCGTGCCCTTAATGCCCATCGCGATGCCCACGTCCGCCTGGCGCAGCGCCGGGGCATCGTTTACGCCGTCGCCGGTCATGCCGACGATTTCACCTTTCTCCTGCAAGGCTTTCACCAGACGCAGCTTATGCTCCGGGCTGGTGCGGGCGAAGATATCGTACTCCACCGCCGCTTGTGCCAGCTCGCTATCATCCATCTGTTCCAGCCGGGAGCCGGTCACCGCCTGGCCGCTGTTGGCGATCCCCAGCATCTGGCCGATGCTCATGGCCGTCTGCGGGTGATCCCCGGTGATCATCTTGACGCGGATCCCCGCCTGCTGGCAGGCATGAATGGCGTCGATCGCTTCCGGACGCGGCGGATCCATCATCCCGGCGATACCAAGGAAGATCAGGCCGTGGCTGAGGTCGTCGTGGGTTAAGGTCTGCTCACCGTTCGCCGGTTTGTACGCCGCCGCCACCATACGCAACCCCTGGCGCGCATAACGCTCCATCTCGGCTTCCCAGTAGCTGCGGTTAAAGGCTTCGGCACCGTTACGGGTCTGCTGCCGGGCGCAGAGAGCGAAAATAACGTCCGGCGCGCCGGTGATGAGGATCTGCTCCTCATCCCCTATCCGATAGTGGGTGCTCATGTACTTATACTGGGAGTCGAACGGGATCTTGTTAATCAGCGTGGTGGTGACCGGCGCCAGCTGCGCTTTTGCCACCAGCACCTTCAGCGCGCCTTCGGTCGGCCCGCCGGTGATACGCCACAGGTCGCGCTCGTCCTGAATCATCTGGCTGTCGTTACACAGGTCGATGGTACGCAGATAGTGCTCCAGCACCGTACCGGGCTGGATCTTCACCGGCTCGTCGCTGCCCTCCAGAGAGATGTTGCCTTCCGGGGCATAGCTGTCGCCCTCAACGCGGTAGCAGCTGTCGGCAGTGATGATCGCCTTAACGGTCATCTCGTTCATGGTCAGGGTGCCGGTTTTATCCGAGCAGACCACGGTCATCGCTCCTAACGTTTCGACTGTGGGCAGTTTACGGATGATGGCGCGCTTGCGGGCCATCGCCTGCACGCCCAGCGACAGGATAATCGAGATAATGGCAGGCAGACCTTCCGGCACCGCCGCCACGGCCAGGCTAATCAAAGAGAGCAGCAGCTCGCCGATCGGCATGTCGCGCAGCAGCAGGCTAAAGACGAACAGCGCGGCCATCATCGCCATGATGATCCCGAAGATGGCCTTGCCGAGTTTGTCCATCTGCACCAGCAGCGGGGTGCGATGCTTTTCAATCCCGGCCATCATCTGGTTAATGTGGCCCAGTTCGGTCTCCTGGCCGGTGGCAATGACCACCCCAACGCCGCCGCCTGCGCTCACCGTGGTACCGGAGAAGACCAGGTTGGTGCGGTCGCCGAGCGGTAATTCCCCGTTCAGCGGCTGGGTGTGTTTATCCACCACCGTCGATTCGCCGGTGAGAATAGCCTCTTCAACGCGTAAATTATGTGCCTCAATTAAACGCATATCGGCCGGAATACGATCCCCGGCACGCAGGAAAATAATATCCCCGGGAACTATTTCAGTTGTGGGTATTGTTTCATGATCGCCGTCACGAATAACACGGGCATCGCTGGCGAGCATATTCCGGATGCTGTTCAGTGATTTTTCGGCGTTACTTTCCTGAATATGACCAATCAACGCGTTAATGACCGCCACACCCAGAATAACCAGGGTATCGATCCAGTGGCCCATTATTGCCGTTAATAGTGCAGCGGCCAGCAATACATAAATCAGCACATCGTTAAAATGGGCCAGAAAACGCAGCCAGGCCGGTCTGGCTTTTTTCTCCGGCAGCGCGTTGGGACCATGTTTGTCCAGCCGCGCCTGTGCTTGTGCGCGGCTCAGACCCGCCGCGGTGCTCTGCTGCGCGGCAAGCGTCTGCTCTACGGTCTGCTGATAGGCCATGTCTGGCGTGGTAGGAGGCGGCGTCTGGGTGTGGTGCATTTTGGTCATATTTCAGCTCCTTCAGTTTGCGGTGAGCAAAAGCCTGAATTCCATCTCTGCTTTTATAAATCTGTCGACAATATTGAGTTGTCAGGAAAATTAATTTATCGCACTATTATTGTTGTCGGCGGCATTAAACCGGTAACGTCTCATTTCACCAGAGCGATTTTTACAAATTATTTCTAAACCGAAACTAAACGAGAGGGAACCATGTTTGGGATTTATCGAGGACGACGTCTGGCGTTATATATTTTCGTTGCCATTGTTATTGCGACGTTAATTGGAATGAGCACCTATACCTTTGTAAAAGTCTTTGCCGGAGGGTGACAATAATTGACATTAATGCAGGTTAATTGAATAGAGATCTTTCTGGCGGGGGAAATAACAGCGAATTAGCGGACAATTATTTATCGCGCCTGCGTCTGACGGTTGATATTGCTTTACGAAGCCCTATCCGTGACAATGTTATTTTTAACTGACGATTAACATAATCATGAGACACCCGTTAGAATCGCTGTTAACGGCAGGCGGCATTTTGTTGATGGCCTTTCTCTCCGTTCTGTTACTGCCTGCGCCGTCGCTGGGGCTGGTGGTGGCGCAAAAGCTGATGACCCTCTTCCATCTGATGGATCTGAATCAGCTTTACACCATCATCTTTTGCCTGTGGTTTTTACTGCTCGGCGCCATTGAATTCTTTATTCTGCGGTTCATCTGGCGCCGCTGGTTTGCGCATTAAGCCTGCCGTTAATGCGCGCGACTGTGGTTATCCTTGCGATACGCCCCAGGCGGCTGGTTAAAGGTGCGGGTAAAGACGCGGGTAAAGGTCTGCTGGGAGTCAAAGCCGTAACGCAGGCAGATATCGTAGACCTTTTCATCCGATTCACGCAGATCCCGCGCCGCCAGCCGCAGCTTACGTTCCCGAATATAGCGCCCCAGACTCTCGCCTTTGTACTGCATAAACAGCCGCTGCAAGTGCCACTTGGAGTAGCCCGCATGTCGGGCGATATCCTCGATACGCAACGGCTGATGAAGGTTGTCGTCGATCCACTCGACAATGGTGTCGATAACCTGAGCGGAAATAGTCATGCTGCTCTCCCCCTCTGCTTTTCGATTTAACATTATTCCCACCACGCACGAAATTGTTGCGTGGCATCATCTACCCTGACCGGCTCACCGAGCTCCGGGGTCAGCAGGCGATATTTTTTATCCTTGCTGGCCTGCGTAAGCTGGATCAGTGGGTCGTTCCAGGTGTGTTTTGCCAGCACAAAGCGCCCGGAGTGGCCCGGTACGACCGCGTTGGCATTAAGATCCGCCGCCGCCTGCGCCGTTTCGGCAGGCTGCATGTGGATGTACTTCCAGTCCTGGTCATACTGGCCGTTCTCCATGATCGCCAGATCGACGGCGCCGAAGCGCTCGCCAATGGCGCTAAAGTGCGGGCCATAGCCAGAATCACCGCTGTAGAACACTTTCGTCTCTGGGGTGACAAACATAAAGCTGCCCCACAGCGTCTGGTTGCGCTTGAGCCCGCGCCCGGAGAAGTGGCGCGCCGGCAGGACATGTACGGTGAGATCGTCGCTGATCCGCACCGACTGCTCCCAGTCCCTCTCCTCAATGATCGAGGGCTCCATGCCCCAGTAGCGCAGGTGCGATCCCACCCCGAGCGGCGTGACCACGCGCTTCACTTTGGGCAACAAAGCTTTGATGGTGGCGTAGTCGAGATGATCGTAGTGATCGTGCGAGATAATCAGCAGATCGATATCGGGCATCTCTTCGGCACGCCACGGGTACTCCCCGGCAAAGGCTTTATTGAGAAAAGAGAAAGGTGCGGCATAGTTGCTGAATACCGGATCGATCAGAATGCGTTTGCCTGCCAGCTGTAGATACCACGAGGAGTGGCCGAGCCAGACCAGCGTCTCTTGATCCAGGGGCAGCTGCGCCAGATCGGTTTTCACCAGCGGCAGCGGCTGGGCCGGACGCGCGTTCTCACGCTTCGTCACCAGAAAATCCCACCACGCCGCCAGCATGTTCTTATTGCCGGTAAAGCCGGGCGTCGGCAAGGTGTTATGGAACTGGCCGTCGCGATATTGCGGCGAGGCGGCAAACTCATTCAGCTGCGCGCCCTGTGGCGGCTGGCCGAACCCGGCATTGAGTACAAACGGCAAACTCGCCGCGGATGCAATCATCATCACTACCACCACGCTAACAATAAAACGCTTTTTCATATCCCGACCCGAATTCGCGCCCCATCCGATGGCCTGCGCGGGCAAAACTTGATTATGAGTGAGTAAGCACTCATTATAGAAGTGATGTGAAAGTCGTCAAGACGTTTTAAGATCTTTGACATTCCACGTTGCAGCCCCACAAAGGGCATGATTCAATCGGGGTTTTTGCACATTACCTGGAGGAAATGCAGTGGCTCGTCCGAAAAGTGAAGATAAAAAACTGGCGTTGCTGGACGCGGCAACCAGCGCGTTTGCCCAGTCCGGCATTGCGGCTTCTACCGCGTTAATCGCCCGCAGTGCGGGCGTGGCAGAAGGCACCCTGTTTCGCTATTTCGCTACCAAAGACGACCTGCTTAACGCCCTCTACCTGCACCTGAAGCAGGATCTGTGCCAGACTATGCTGGCGAATATGGATCGCGCCCTGACCCAGCCAAAAGAGCATACCCGCAATATCTGGAACAGCTACGTTGACTGGGGGATCCGCAATCCGGTGGCCCACGGCGCCATCCGCCAGCTTGGGGTGAGCGAGAAGATCAACGCCGAAACCGAGCAGGCGGTACACGAGATGTTCCCGGAGCTGCACGAGCTGTGCCGTCGCCATATCCGCCCGGTATTTATGTCGGAAGAGTTCCGGCTGTTTGGCGACGCGCTCTTTTTATCCCTGGCGGAGACCACCATGTCCTTCGCTACTCGCGAACCGGCCCGCGCAGCCGAATTTAAGGCATTGGGTTTTGAAGCGATGTGGCGGGCGCTGGCCGAAGAGGATAGCGATGGACAGTAAAACCCTCGCCGCCTGCGCAAAACAGGTGGCCCTGGAGCTGCCCTTTACCGAACAGTGCTGGCCGTTCGGCCCGGACTACGATGTGTTTAAGGTCGGCGGCAAGATTTTTATGCTGATTGGCGTCGCACACGGGCGCCTGCATGTCAGCCTGAAGTCTGACCCGCAAAAATCGCTGCTCAACCAGCAGATCTACCGGGGCATTGAGCCTGGCTACCATCTGAATAAAAAGCACTGGATCTCGGTTTACGCGGCGGAGGATATCACCCCTGAGCTGATCGCCGATCTGGTCAATGATTCGTGGCATCTGGTGGTGGATAAGCTGCCAAAAAAAGAGCAAAAACGTCTGCGTCCGGGCCCTTAAGCGCTCGGAATGCCCTTACCTTTGTTCCTTTCCCTTTGTATCATTTTCCCTTTTGCATTAAACCCCAGGAGTCGTTATGGATATCATCTCTGTTGCCTTAAAGCGTCACTCAACGAAGGCCTTTGATCCGAGTAAAAAACTGACTGCCGACCAGGCAGAAAAAATGAAAACCCTGCTGCAGTACAGCCCGTCGAGTACCAACTCGCAGCCGTGGCACTTTATCGTCGCCAGCACCGAAGAAGGCAAAGCGCGCGTGGCGAAATCCGCAGCCGGTGGCTTTGTCTTCAACGAACGCAAAATGCTGGATGCCTCTCACGTGGTGGTGTTCTGCGCCAAAACCGCGATGGACGATGCCTGGCTGAACCGCGTGGTGGATCAGGAAGAGGCCGATGGCCGTTTCGCCACCCCGGAAGCGAAAGCCGCTAACCACAAGGGCCGCACCTTCTTCGCCGATATGCACCGTGTCGATCTGAAAGATGACCACCAGTGGATGGCAAAACAGGTTTACCTGAACGTCGGCAACTTCCTGCTGGGCGTGGCCGCAATGGGTCTGGACGCGGTGCCAATTGAAGGTTTCGACGCCGCCATCCTCGACGAAGAGTTTGGTCTGAAAGAGAAAGGCTTCACCAGCCTGGTGGTCGTGCCGGTCGGGCATCACAGCGTGGAAGATTTCAACGCCACGCTGCCGAAATCGCGTCTGCCGCTGAGCACGATTGTGACTGAGTGCTAATGACTACTGGCACGCTGGGTTCCGGCGTGCCTGTTTTCAATAGAGCGTAATCTGCGGATGCTTAACGCCGCACACCAACGCATAACGCGTTAAGGTATCCAGACTCGCCCGGGTAATATTGGCTTCCATTCGGGAGACGGTTGGCGCGCTGACCCCCATGCGCTCCGCCACCTGAGCACGCGTCAGTCCCGCCTGTTTGCGCCACTGTGCCAGCATCTCCTGCAGCCGCGCCTTACGCTCTTCGGCGTCAAAGGCAGCCTGCACATCTGAATCGCTTAACAGCTCCGCTCTTAACGTATCCCAGTCAATGATCTTCTTGCTCATCCAACATCTCCTGTTGTCTTTTCAGTGCCAGACGGATTTCAGCAGAAGGCGTTTTCTTCGTCTTCTTGATAAATACACGCAACAGATAAATTGTTTTTTCCCGCTGATACACATAGATCCCGCGACTATGAATCAGACCGACGGTTCTTATTTCAAACAAACCATGGGGTAATGGCTTGCTGTCGGGCTCCCGAAGTGCCGTTGGGTTAGCACGCAATTTATCAAGCTGACGAATCAGCTTCGCCTGTACGCCTGCAGGCAACGAGAGGATCTCTTCTCTGACTGCCTGATGAACGATAAGTCTGAACACGATTTTTCATCCCTGAAGATATTAGCATGTAAGGCAATTTGCATTAAAGGCTAATTTTGCCTTTCGTGATTTACCTTACCCCCTTTATCCAGGTCAGACCGGAGTGACTTCTATTCCCTGAAAGCCCCTCGCAGAAATTATTTCTGTGCAGCCAGCCACGCCATTGCCCTCTCTCCCGCCTCATCCACCGGCAGATAGACCAGCAGCCGCGAGCCGTTGCGCGGAGCAGAGTACCAGTACATCTGCTGGAGATGAAAATCGCCCAGTGCGGGATGGGTAAAGAGCTTGAGCTGGTTTTCCACGCCGCGCACGTCGTTGCGCTGGTGCCACAGGGTTTCAAACTCTTCAGATACTGCAAAGAAGCGTGCCAGTTTGGCCTCCCACTGCGGGTCGCCCCGGTGCTCGGCCATCGCTGCGCGAAAATAGGAGACAAAAATGGGCAACACGTCATCACGCTTGCCCAGCCGGGCGCGCCACGCGGGATGGGTGAGGAAGAGATAGATACAGTTGCGATCTTCCGGCGGAATGGCGTTAAAGTCGACGCCCATCAGGTGGCCGAAGCTGTCATTCCACGCCACGATATCGAAATTCGGTTTCTGGATGCTGGCGGGTTTTGGCATCAGGGTATCGAGCAGACGGCGGGTGCCTTCGCTGATCCCCTCACAGCAGACCGCCTGCGGCGCTTCGCCCGGCGGCAGGCCGGCCAGCAGAAAGAGGTGGCGGGCTTCGGTCGGGGTACATTGCAGCGCTTTCGCCACCGCCGCCATCACCGCGCTGGACGGGTTCACATTCCTGCCCTGCTCGAGCCAGGTGTACCAGGTGACGCCCACATCCGCCAGCATGGCCACCTCTTCACGCCGCAGGCCCGGCGTGCGGCGGCGACCGCTGCGCGGCAGGCCAAGACGCTGCGGATCGAGGCTTTCGCGTCGGGCGCGTAGAAAAGCCCCCAACTGTTTTCGGGTGTCATCCTGCAGTGCGGTGACCGGTTCAGACATCAGCGCCATAGTGCCCCCTGCGTGGTAGTGCCAGTACCAGTATAAGCAAGAACTGGTACCCGTTTATCAGATGGTTGATGCTACGACGCTACGCTGTTTGACGCAATGGAGTCACCATGAATAGGTCAGTTGTTTCACCGGGCCGGGCAGGCCTGATATTGCTGTTAACCGGCCAGATGCTGCCGCTGATCGATACCTCGATCACCAACGTGGCGCTGGATTCCATCACCCACTCGCTGCATGCCACCGCCACCGAGCTGGAGCTGATTGTGGCGCTCTACGGGGTGGCCTTCGCCGTCTGTCTGGCGCTCGGGAGCAAGCTGGGGGATAACCTCGGGCGCCGCCGTCTGTTTATGTGGGGCGTGGCGAGCTTCGGCCTGGCCTCATTGCTGTGCGGGATGGCGGGCAATATCGAGCAACTGCTGGCCGCGCGCATCGTGCAGGGCGCGGGCGCAGCGCTGATCGTGCCGCAAATTCTTGCCACCCTTCACGTGACCCTGAAAGGCACCGCCCACGCCAGAGCCATCAGCCTGTTTGGCGGCATCGGCGGGATCGCCTTTATTGTCGGGCAGATGGGCGGCGGCTGGCTGGTGTCGGCGGATATCGCCGGGCTGGGCTGGCGCAACGCCTTCTTTATCAACGTGCCGATCTGCCTGCTGGTGCTGGCCCTGAGCCGTCACTACGTGCCGGAAACCCGCCGCGACACGCCGTCGCGCATTGACTGGCCGGGCACCGCGCTGCTGGCGGCGATCCTCTGTTGCCTGCTGTTCCCGATGGCGCTCGGCCCGCAGTGGCACTGGTCCTGGCCGCTGAAGGCGATGCTGGTCGTTATTGTCCCTCTGGCCTGGCTGATGGCGCTGAACGCGCGTAAAAAAGAGCGCGAAGGGGCCCACCCGCTGATCCCGCCACGCTTAATGCAGCTCGGCAGCATCCGCTTTGGCGTGCTGATTGCGCTGCTCTTTTTCAGCGTCTGGTCCGGGTTTATGTTCTGCATGGCGCTGACCATGCAGACCGGTCTGGGGATGGCGCCGTGGCAGTCCGGCAACAGCTTTATCGCCCTGGGCGTGACCTATTTTGTCTCGGCGTGGTTTGCCCCGCGCCTGATTGCCCGCTACAGCACCAGCACCCTTCTGCTTACCGGCCTGGCAATCCAGATAACCGGCCTGCTGGCGCTGATCGCCACCTTCCGCATCTGGGGACTGGAGAACACCGCCCTGACCCTCGCCCCGGCCACCGGGCTGGTGGGCTACGGCCAGGCACTGATTGTGAACAGTTTCTACCGCATCGGCATGCGCGATATTCAGCCCGATGACGCCGGGGCCGCCAGCGCCATTCTCAGCACCCTGCAACAGGCGGCGCTCGGCCTGGGGCCTGCAATATTTGGCGCGATTTTGCTCCACGCCCTGCAAAACCATCACGGGGATTACGCGGAGGCGATTAACCTCTTCCTGGCGGTAGAAACGGGCATGATGGTGGTGCTGGCGCTGGCGACCCTGCGGCTGCGCCATCGCCTTAGCCTGCCGGTCACGAAAGCCTGCCACGCGTCCCGATAAACCCCTGGGTTTGCATAATCGATCCGCAGCCGCCATTATGGCGGCTGCTTTAATACAGGAGATGTTATGCAGGAGTTTATTTCCCTGGTCGAAGAGTCAGGAATTGAAATTAATCACACCACTTCCCTCGTGATTATCTTTGGAATTATTTTTCTTACTTCGCTGATTATTCACTTTATTCTGCACAAAGTGGTATTGCGGGCCTTCGAGAAACGGGCCCGGGCCAGCAGCCATTTATGGCTGCAAATCATTACCGAGAATAAGTTATTTCACCGCCTGGCCTTTACCCTGCAGGGGATCATCGTCAACGTTCAGGCGGTATTGTGGCTGCAAAAAGGCAGCGACGCGGCAGAGATATTAACCACCTGCGCGAAGCTGTGGGTGATGGTATATGCCCTGCTGGCGTTCTTCTCGCTGCTGGACGTGATATTCAACCTGTCGCAAAAAATGGCGACCGCCTCCCAGCTGCCGCTGAAAGGCATCTTCCAGGGGATCAAGCTGGTGAGCGCCATTCTGGTGGGGATCCTGATTATCTCTCTGCTGATCGGTCAGTCTCCCGCCATTCTGATTAGCGGCCTGGGCGCGATGGCAGCCGTATTAATGCTGGTGTTTAAAGATCCCATTCTCGGGCTGGTGGCGGGTATTCAGCTCTCGGCCAACGATATGCTCAAGCTCGGCGACTGGCTGGAGATGCCGAAATATGGCGCGAACGGCACGGTGACCGATATCGGCCTGACCACCGTCAAGGTGCGCAATTTTGATAACACGATTACGACCATCCCGACCTGGGCGCTGGTCTCCGACGCTTTTATCAACTGGAGCGGCATGTCAGCCTCCGGCGGACGACGGATTAAGCGCAGCCTGAATATTGATACCACCAGCATTCATTTTCTCGACGAACAGGAACAGCAGCGGCTGATTCAGGCGAAGCTGCTCAAGCCCTATATGGCCACGCGCCATGAGGAAATCACCCTGTGGAATCAGCAAAACGGGGAAGGCGAATCGGTGCTGAACCTGCGTAAGATGACCAATATTGGTACCTTCCGCGCCTATCTGAATGAATATCTGCGCAACCATCCGCGTATTCGCCAGGATATGACCCTGATGGTGCGCCAGTTAGCCCCCGACGCCAACGGCCTGCCGATTGAAATCTATGCCTTCACCAACACCGTCATCTGGGCGGAATATGAGGCGATTCAGGCCGATATTTTCGACCATATTTTTGCGGTGATCGATGAATTTGGCCTGCGTATTCACCAGTCGCCCACCGGGAACGATATTCGCTCCCTGGCCGGCGTGCTGGCGAAATAATCAGGTACTGGCGCGGGAAATAAAGCGCCAGTTCATCATCACCCGCTCCGTGGGCGCATCGGGGTTGTCGATTTTGTTCAGCAGCAGATCGACCGCCTTGCGCCCGATATCCCGCGATGGCTGTTCAATGGTGGTCAGCGAGACCATCTCCGACAGCTCGGTGCCATCGAAACCCACCACCGCGATATCTTCCGGCACGCGCAGCCCGGCCTTTTCGATAGCGCGTAACGCTCCCGCGGCCAGGGTATCGGAGACCGCAAATACCGCATCCGGGCGCGGCTCTGTTGCCAGCAGTTTGCTCATCGCCGTCATCCCGGCCGCCGCGCTCAGATCGCTCGCATACTCTACCGCCTGATACGCCAGATCGCGCAGATGCAGCACGCTTTTATAGCCCCGCTCGCGCAGGCGGGCATATTTGTAGCTCAGATCGTGGTTGATAAGCGCAATCCGCTGTCGCCCGCCGTCGGCCAGACGGCTGACCACATGCTGGGAGGCGTCGACATCGTTGATCCCCACACAGGAGACCGCACCCGCATCGGCGTATTCGGCGCACTGTACCCAGGGGGCATCGCCGATGAGTGCCGCCAGTTCGGGGAGGCGGGTGAAGGCATCCATCGTGATAATGCCGTCGACCATTTTGCCGGAGAGCAGGCTGAGCCCCGAGCGGGAGCGTTCAATATCGGAGCCGGAGTTGCACAGCAGAATGCGGTAGCCGTTTTTCTCCGCCTGCTCCTCAATGCCCTTCACCACCTCGGCGCAGAACGGGTTGGCAATGTTGGAAACCATCACCAGCACCATATAGCTGCGCGCCGTGCGCAGCTGGCGGGCCAGAAGATTGGGCTGATAGTTCGCCTCTTTAATCGCCTGCAAGACGCGATCGCGGTTTTTGGCTTTGACGGTATCGCTGTTATTCAGCACGCGCGATACCGTCGCCACCGAGACGCCCGCCAGTTGGGCGATTTTCTGAATTGACATAGCGACGAGTGATCCTGCGGTTTGCGTTTGCAGCAGGCTACCATAAATGGGCTGCCCGGCGCACCGGGCAACGTGTTACTGCGCGACTGCGACCCAGCGCTGCTGCTGATGGCTTTTGACTATCGCATCAATGATATACATGACGCTCGCTCCGTCATGGAAGGTGGCGAACACCGGCTTCTCCGGCATCCTGCCCGTCTGTACTGCCTGATAAAAGTGCGCCATCATATTTTTAAAGGCGTCCGGCCAGCCTTCGATATGGCCGCCCGGGAAGTGGGCGCTGTCGGCCACGTCGCGGTTCATCAGACCCGGATCGTCCGTCAGTACCTGATTGGCCCGGGCGCGATGCCCTACCCATAGCTGCTGGGGCACCTCCTGATCCCAGGCCACGGAGCCCTCGCTGCCGTTCACCTCCAGGCTGAGGCGATTTTTACGTCCGGCACTCACCTGCGAGACGGTAAAGCTGCCCTTACTGCCATCGTCGAAGCGGAACAGCACCGAGCCGAAATCCTCGGTGGTGACGGGTTTGTCTTCATATACCGCCTCGCCCGCCTGGCTGAAGGTCTGATTCCCGGCCAGATTCGCCTTGCGGGTCGGCCAGACGATGGAGAGGTCGGCCATCACGTCGGTGATGCGCCGTCCGGTCAGAAACTGAATGGTGTCGCACCAGTGAGAACCGATATCGGCCACCGCCCGCGATGCGCCCCCGAGCGCCGCATCAACTCGCCAGTTGTAATCGGTTTCCAGCAGCATCCAGTCCTGCAGATAGCTGCCGTGGGCGGCAAAGAGCCGTCCGAGGGAGCCCTGCGCCACCATGCTCGCCGCCTGGCGCACCATCGCAAACTGACGGTAGACAAAGCTCACGCCGTGTATCACCCCCGCCTGTTCCGCCAGCGTGACCAGCTCCCGCGCCTCGTCTGGGGTCATGCACAGCGGCTTTTCGGAGAAAACATGTTTACCGGCACGCAGGATCTGGCGGTTGATCGCCGCATGCAGATGGTTAGGGGTGCAGTTGTGCACCACGTGCAGCTCCGGGTGCGCCAGCAGTGCATCCACGCTGCCGTAGGCGTGAGGAATGTTCAGCGCCCGGGCTTTCTCTTGCGCCTGTTCCAGCGAGCCATCGCAGAGGGCGACCACCTGCACATACCCCAGGCGGCGCAGGGCTTCGATATGCGCCGGGCCGATAAAGCCGCTGCCGATAATGCCGACGTTAATCATGAAGTTCTCCTGCGGCGAAATCGTCGAACGCCCGATCGGATACCGGGATAATGTGGCGGGAGATAAACTCGCGCCCTTCCCGCGCCCCGGTTTCGCCCTCCTTCAGGCAGCACTCCCACTCCAGCACCGCCCAGCCGTCGTAGTCGTACTGGGTCAGCTTGCTGAAGATGCCCTTAAAGTCGATCTGCCCGTCCCCCGGCGACCGGAAGCGTCCGGCGCGGTTGATCCAGCTCTGATAGCCGCCATACACCCCGCTGCGCCCGTTGGGACGGAATTCGGCATCCTTAACGTGAAACGCCTTGATGCGGGTGTGGTAGTGATCGATCCAGGTCAGATAATCGATCTGCTGCAACAGCAGGTGGCTTGGGTCGTAAAGCATGTTGCAGCGCGGATGGTTGTCTACCAGCGCCAGAAAACGCTCGAAGGTGACGCCGTCGTGCAGATCTTCTCCGGGATGAATTTCATAGCAGACGTTAACCCCCTGCTCATCGAACGCATCCAGAATGGGTCGCCAGCGGCGGGCCAGCTCGTTGAACGCCTCCGCAAAACGCGTCTCGTTATGTGGCGGCCAGGGATAGATAAACGGCCAGGCCAGCGATCCTGAGAAGGTGGCGTGGGCGGTTAAACCGAGCCGTGCCGAGGCGACCGCCGCCTTTTTCACGATATCGGTCGCCCAGGCCTGGCGGGCGCTGGCGTTACCGCGCACCGCCGGAGGAGCGAAGTTATCGAACGCCTCGTCGTAGACCGGATTGACCGCAATAAGCTGCCCCTCCAGATGAGTGGAGAGCTCGCTGATGACCAGCCCCTTCTCCGCCAGCCTGCCGCCTATCTCGTCGCAGTAGGTCTGGCTCTCTGCCGCCTGCTCGACGTCAAAAATCGCTTTATGGTTGCAGGGCATTTGCAGCGCTTTGTAGCCCTTTTCCGCCGCCCAACCGGCCAGCCCGTCGAGGGTGTTGAACGGGGGTTGTGCCCCGATAAACTGCGACAGAAAAATACCCGGGCCTTTAATCGTCCTCATACCACCTCCAGAAATTACGCCTTGTCATCGTCATATTTGAACGAGACAAGGAAAACGAGTGCAATCACAGCAGCAGCCACCGCCGGGATCCACCAGAATGTTACCCACGCCTGTGGCACGGCCTGCCCCGCCACCAGGCGGTTGTAGAGCGCGCCGGAAATCTGCGAGCCCAGCAGCATCCCGATACCATAAGTGAACATCACGATCATGCTCTGCGCCTGGCCTTTGACCTTTTCGCCCGCCACGCGGTCGGTATAGATAAAGCCCACCACAAAGAAGAAGTCATAGCAGACGCCATGCAGCAGGATGCCGAGATAGAGCAGGATGCGCCCCTCTTCACTTACCCCCAGAGCAAACATCGCGTAGCGGACAAACCACGCCAGCATGCCGATCAGCAGCATGTATTTAACGCCCAGACGGCGGAACAGCAGCGGGATCACCAGCATAAAGAAGATTTCGGACATCTGGCCGAAGGACATGGCGGTACTGACATCCGCGATCCCGGCATCCGCCAGGTAAGAGGCGGTATAAGCGTAGTAGGTGCCGAGCGGGACGGAGATCAGCATCGCGCACAGGCAGAAGATAAAGAAGTGACGGGTTTTCAGCAGGGCGAAGGCGTCGGCGCAGAAGAGATCGCGCACCTTCACCGGCATCCCTTTGGCCGGGGCAGGCGTGTGCGGCAGCGTCAGGCTGTAGAGCGCCAGCAGGACGGAGCTGGCCGCCGCCACGTGGAAGATGGTGATGCTTGCGGCCACGCCGGTAACGCCGATAAAGATCCCCGCGACAATCCAGCCGATGGTGCCAAATACGCGGACCACCGGGAAGGTTTTGTCGACGTTCGCCAGGCTGTGGAAAGCGATATTATTGGTCAGCGCCAGGGTCGGCATATAGCAAAGCGTGTAGCCAAACAGCAAGCCGATCAGCAGCGCGCCGTTCTCCGCGATCAGCGCCCCCGGCACGAACCACAGGATAGCCGCCCCGGCCAGGTGCATCACCGCCATCACCTTCTGCGAGGCGAAGAAGCGGTCCACCAGCATTCCGAGCACAAACGGCGATAAAATAGAGGCGATCGGCCCGGCGGAGAAAGCGTCGCCAATCAGCAATGACATGTTGTGCTGGGTCATCACCAGACCGAGCGTTACCGACCAACTACCCCAGATAAAAAATTGCAGGAACATCATCAGGGAGAGGCGCGGTACCAGCAGCCGGTACTCCCCTGTCACCTTTCCACTACTTTCAGTTGTCGACACCATGATAAGCCCCACCCGTAAAAAGTAATCGATTACAAATCGAATCAAGTGAAAAGTAATCGATTACAAAACAAAGATCCTGGAGATCGGTTAAGAAGTGCGAGAGGGGTCACGATAAAGGTGAAGTGGGGCGTGCGGGGGTGCCGGGTGGCGGCTTCGCCTTACCCGGCCTACGGTTTTTATGGAGGCTGGGCAGTTGCAGGTATAGCCTTTTGGCTATACTATTTTATAGCCAGAAGGCTATAAGGAAATCACTATGTGGGAAGTCGAAACAACGGATATGTTTGACGAATGGTTTCACCATCAGAAACAAGACCTGAAAGAAGATGTCCTGGCAGCGTTGCATATTCTTTCTGAGTATGGCCCTCAACTGGGGCGACCATGGGTTGATACCGTTAAGGCATCGCAATACACCAATATGAAAGAGCTACGCATTCAGCATGCAGGCGATCCGATTCGCGCTTTTTTTGCCTTTGATCCCGGGCGTCAGGCCATTACTTTATGCGCTGGCAACAAGACAGTCGCGGGTGATAAGCGTTTCTATAAACGTATGATTAACATAGCTGACGCTGAGTTCAGCAAATATCTGGCGAGTAAGGAGGCCAAATGGCAACGTTAAAAGAACTGATGGCCCAGCAGAGTGAAGAAAGCCAGGAGCGGATAGCCGCTAAGGTTGAAGAATTACGCATTATTGTTGCGCTCAACCAACTGCGTGAAGAGCTCAATATGTCGCAAACAGAGCTTGCCGCCGCGATGGGCGTTAAACAACCTACTGTTGCGAAAATAGAGCAGCCGGATAATGATCCACGCCTTTCTACCCTGAAACGCTACGTTACAGCTTTAGGTGGCGAAGTGAGTATTGATGTCATATTGCCTACCGGCAAGCGGGTCGCATTCCACATTTGATTATTTCTGCCCGGCAAGCGCAGCGCCGCCGGGCAGAAACCGCACTACTTTTTGCGGGAGAGTTTAAACGCCGCAAACAGGAAGACAATCCACACCGGGAGCAGGATCGCCGAGGTGCGCATGCCGTCCATAGTGCACATCAGCACCAGGATCATCGCCAGGAAAGCGATACAGAGGTAGTTACCCGCCGGGTAGAGCAGCGCTTTGAACTGCGTCTCGCGCCCTTTGCGGCGCATCGCCGCGCGAAAACGCAGGTGGGCAAGACAGATCATAATCCAGTTCAGCAGCAGCGTTGCCACCACCAGCGCCATCAGCAGGCCAAAGGCTTCGTGCGGCAGCAGATAGTTGATCAGCACCACCAGGGAGGTAATGCCCCCGGAGAGCAGCAGCGAGTTAACCGGCACGCCGCGACGGCTGACGCGGGTTAAAAATTTCGGGGCGTTGCCCTGCACGGAGAGGCCAAACAGCATCCGGCTGTTGGAGTAAACGCCGCTGTTATAGACCGACAGCGAGGCCACCAGAATCACGAAGTTAAGTGCCGATGCCACCAGGTTGCTGTTCAGATCGTGGAAAATCATCACGAACGGGCTGCTGTCCGACTTCACCTCCACCCACGGGTAGAGCGCCAGCAGGACGACCAGCGAGCCAATATAGAACAGCAGAATACGGTAGACCACCTGGTTGACCGCTTTCGGGATGCTCTTGTGCGGATCGCGGGCTTCGGCGGCGGTAATGCCGATAAGCTCCAGTCCGCCAAAGGAGAACATGATCACCGCCAGGGACAGTATCAGTCCTTTCCAGCCGGTGGCGAGGAAGCCGCCGTGCTGCCACAGGTTGTCGATAGTCGCCCGCTCGCCGCCGTGCCCGGAGAAGAGCATCCACAGACCAAAGCCGATCATGCCGATAATCGCCAGCACCTTGATCAGGGCAAACCAGAACTCCGTCTCACCGTACAGGCGCACGTTCACGAGGTTGACGGCGTTAATGATGATGAAGAACGCCGCGGCCCAGACCCAGGTGGGTATGTCCGGGAGCCAGTACTGCATATAGATGCCCGCGGCGGTCAGCTCCGCCATGCCCACCAGCACAAACATCACCCAGTAGTTCCAGCCCGACAGGAAGCCCGCAAAAGGGCCCCAGTATTTGTAGGCGAAATGGGCAAAGGAGCCGGAGACCGGCTCTTCAACCACCATCTCACCGAGCTGGCGCATGATCAGAAAGGCGATCATGCCCGCAATGGCATAGCCCAGCAGCACGGCGGGGCCGGCCATCTGAATCGCGGGCCCGATACCGAGGAACAGTCCGGTGCCGATAGCGCCACCGAGAGCGATAAGTTGAATATGTCGATTTTGTAAACCACGATGGAGCGTCGGTGTCTGTTCCGACGCGGCTTCAGCAGCACTTTTGTCTGAAGCGGATGAGGCGTTTCTCACGGCCTGGCCCTGTCTCTTTTTGAGGAAGGGGCACCTTTTAACACTTCAGGCAGACGGGAGCAAGTTAAACGCCGGGCAACGGTTGCTGCCCGGCGGGAGAGGATCACGAACCGATCAGGCCGCCGTCCGCTTTGGTGATGACGACCGTTGACGCCCGGGGACGTCCGTTCGGGTTGTTGTCCGGCCAGTTGGAGACGGCGCGCGGGTTTGCCGGGTCGGTAATGTCGTCCCCGCCCTCACCCGGATGCTGAATATTGATAAACAGCGTGCGGTTATCCGGCGTAAAGGCGATGCCGGTAATTTCGCAGCCGCGCGGGCCCGTCAGGAAGCGGCGATACTCGTTGGTGCCCGGAATGGTCGCCACCATCTGGTTATTGCCCATCCCCTCGTAGGCTTTCTTGTTAATGGTGCTGGAGGAGACGTCGGTCTGGATCCAGAGCACGCCCTGATGGTCAAACGACAGGCCGTCCGGGCTGCCGAATTCGGCCCCCTTCATGCTGCCCTTCGCCTTTTCATCCGTCGTCTCCGTGCGTCCGGCCAGCACCAGAATATCCCATTTGAAACGCAGGGCCGCGGGATCGCTCCCCTCTTCGAGCCAGTGCATGATGTGACCGAAGGTGTTATTGGCCCGCGGGTTGGCCGCGTCCACCGGCGCTTTGCCCTCTTTACCGCGATCGCTGTTATTGGTCAGGGTGCAGTAGACGCTGCCGCTGCTGTGGGGATCGACTGCGATCCACTCCGGCCTGTCCATTTTGGTCGCGCCCACCGCGTCGGCCGCCAGACGGGTTTTGATCAGCAGATCGCCCTGGCTTTCGAAGCCTTTGCTCTTATCCAGCCCGTTCTGGCCGAAGACCAGCGGCAGCCATTCGCCGGAGCCGTCGTCGTTGAAGCGGGCGACGTAGAGCGTGCCGGTGGTGAGCAGTTGCATGTTGGCGTCGCGATCCGCCGGGTTATATTTATTGTCGGAGACAAATTTGTAGATGTACTCAAACTTCTGGTCGTCGCCCATGTAGGTGACCACGCGCTTATCTGCGGCCAGGGTGACAGCGGCGCCTTCATGTTTGAAGCGCCCCAGGGCGGTGTGCTTGCGCGGCGTCGAGTCCGGGTTGTAGGGGTCGATCTCGACTACCCAGCCAAAGCGGTTCGGCTCGTTAGGGGTTTTATCCACGTTGAAGCGGTCGTCCACTTCGCTCCAGCGGTAGGACTCATCGCTGTCGCTGATGCCGTAGCGCTTCTCCAGCGCGTTCCGCTCGCCTTTCTTAACAAAAATATCTGACCAGTTCTCTTCGCAGGTGAGATAAGTTCCCCACGGCGTGTGGCCGTTGGCGCAGTTCTGCATGGTGCCGAGTACCCGCTCGCCCTGCGGATCGGCGGCGGTTTTCATTAACTCCTGCTGACGCGCCGGGCCGGTGATCTGCATCGGGGTGTTGACCGTGATGCGGCGGGCGAAGCTGGAAGGGCGCACCACTTCCCAGTCATTGCCGTTCTTTTTCACTTCGATAACCGACACGCCCATCGCGTTCTGGCCTTTACGCGCTTTGTCCAGGCTCCAGTTGGCGGTGCCGTCGGTAAAGAGCATGCCGTTGTCGATATACTCATGGTTCATCGCCAGCAGGCCGTGGCCGGGGTTCTCCTCCCCCTGCGGCAGGCTAAACCACGCCATACCGTCATGGTGCATGCCCGCCTGGGCCGCCTGCTCGTCGGTGGTGTTACTGGCGTCAAATTTGAACGCCGGCATGGCGCCCTTGATGCCGGTGGCGTCGCCCCAGCGGTAGAAAGGCCGGGCGATGTAGCCCTCGGGCACCCTCACCGTGTCGTCGGTGGAGACCGGAATGCTGGTAAAGCCGAGCGAAACCGCCTTGCTCAGAGCGGAAGGCTGTGAAACCGCCGCAAGGGCGCTTTCAGGCTTGAGCAGGAACGGGAAAGAGGCGGCGGCACCGGCTACGGCGCCCATCTGCAAGAAGCGACGGCGGGAGAGGAACATCTCCGCCACGCTGGAAAATACCGGGTTAGCGCTGGGATTGCTGACATCGTCACGATGTTCTTTTTTGAATACGGACTTAAGAGGTTTACCCACGATGGCTTCCTTTCTTTTGGCTAAGAAACGATAAAGTGGGAACACTATAAGAACAATTGATTACATTTTTATAACAGTCGGACAGTGGGGCATCCCTGCCCCACTAATAAAAAACGAACTCAGAATTCGTAGCCGACAGAGACCTTAAAGGTGCGCGGCTCACCCTGGAAGAGGTAGGTGCCGCTGTCATCCACGCTTGCCCAGTAGTTCTCATCGGTGACGTTTTCGATCCCGGCGCGAACGGTCATCTGGTTCTGGTCATTGTTCACCGCGAAGCGGTAACGCACACCCAGATCCAGCGTGGTGTAGCTATCCAGCTTCTTGCTGTTGGCGAGATCCGCATACTGCGAACCGGAGTGGTTCACCCGGGCGGTGGCGGTCAGGCCATCGACGGGTTTGATGTCATACTCGGCCCCCAGCACGCCGTAGAAGTTCGGCACGCCAATCGCGTCGTTGCCCTGGTTTACGCCGTTGTTGGTTTTGGTCAGCTCCGCCTGCAGCCAGGTGGCGCTGGCGTTCAGACGCAGGCCCAGCATCGGCTCGCCAAAGATGTTCAGCTCCACACCGCGGTTACGCTGTTCGGCATCCAGACCGTAGTATTTGGTCTGGCTGTCGAGAATGGCGGACGGCATTTTGATCTCAAACAACGCCAGCGAGCCGCCAACGCGACCGAAATCGGCCTTCACACCCACTTCGTTCTGTTTCGAGTGGACGATACCGGTGCTCTGACCGTAGTTGATGGCGGTGTTTGGCGCGGTTTTACCCGGCTGCAGCGCCTCGGTGTGGTTGGCATAGAGCGAGACCGTCTCCCACGGCTTATAGACCACGCCGTAGGTAGGCATCCAGCGGTCGCCATCGAAGCTGTCAGCCGCATTTTCCATCCCGGTGATTTTGTTATAGCCGCGGATCACCACCTTCTGATGACGGGCCCCGACGGTAAACAGCAGTTTATCGTCCAGCACGCCGAGGGTGTCGCTCAGCAGCCAGCCCTGAGTGCGGGTGCGGCCGCTGGTCAGCGGATCGCTGTATTTGCCGCCTGAGCCGTTGAAGTTGGTGCTCGGCGGCGCATCCACGCCGGTGTTGTGGTAGATGTTGGTGACCGGGTTATCTTTCGCGGCGGACATCTTCCAGGCGATTTTTTCATTTTTGGTCATCGCCGAGTAGCCGACGTTCACCTTGTGCGACACAAAGCCGGTATCGAAGTTACCGCGAATGCCCGCCATGCCGCTCACGCTGTCGCTGAGGCGGTTGGTATCCAGGCGGGTTGCGGTGGCTTTGCCGCTCCTGTCCACCAGCTTCGCACCGCTGTAAAGCCCCTCTTCATGGGCGTGCTGTGCCCCCAGACCGGTATAGGCGGTCCAGTTATCGGTGATGTCATACTCGCTGCGCCACATGCCGAATTCGTTTTCGATATTGCTGTAGGCCCACTTCTGGGAGTAGTTACGATCGTTTTTCGGCGGCTCCGGCACGAAATCCACGCCGGAGACGTTGACCCCGGTCTCCGAGCCGTGGAAGGTTTTTTTCTGATAACCCAGATCCACGGAACTGCGGAAGTTATCGCCCGCATAGTCGAGGCCGGTGGAGAGCAGCGTGGTGCGGCGGCGGTCGTTGGCGACCGGGGCTTCCCCTTCCCGGTGGACCACGTTGACGCGGGCACCAAACTGGTCGTTGTCACCGAAGCGACGTCCGGCATCCAGGGTAGTACCAATCTGAGAATCGGAGGTGTAGTCCACGCCCACTTTCGCCTGCGGCGTGGCGCCTGCATGTTTCGGCTCAAGGTTGATCATCCCGCCCACGCCGGAGCTGGCCGCACCGTTCATCAGGGAGTTGGCCCCTTTAAAGATCTCTATCCGCTCTACCATCTGCGCGTCCACCACCTGACGCGGCAGCACGCCGGAGAGTCCGCCGAAGGTCATATCATCCCCGTCGAACTTCAGGCCGCGAATGCGGTAGCTCTCCGCGCTGTTGCCGTAGCCCTGCACGGACTGGACGCCCGCATCGTTAGCCACCACGTCGGCTATGGTGCGCGCCTGCTGATCTTCCACCAGCTTCGAGGTGTAGCTGATGATGTTAAACGGTACGTCCATGGCATTTTGCTGCCCGAGCATCCCCATGCGCCCGCCGTTTGCCACCTGCCCGTCAAGGAAGGCCGGCACCAGCTGGTCGCCGCCGGGTTTAAAATCGCTGGGTGCGGCCTGCACCACGAGGGTCTCTTCTTTTTTGCTCTCCGCCGCGACGGCGGAATGGGCGATGGCGCCGATGGCGAGAGCCAGCAGCGTTTTGTTCATTTTTCTGGTGTTGTTCATGATTAACTCTTTCAACGTGCGCGCAAAATGACCCGTCGCCGGGCCTTCGTTGTTATAAAAAGACTATTTCAGAGCGATACGGGCCACGCTGTCGGGCTCGTTAGCCAGACAGCGTTTGACGACGCTGGTCTGCGTGGGGGCTAAAGCAGGTGTTGGGGCGGACAATTTTTGGCTCATCAGGAACATCCTTTACCGTGCAAAAGTATGAAGAGGACGCCTGCATCGCATCGGTTTGCGATTTGGATTTTGGTGTCAGGCCGTCAGGCCAGGGCAGCGTCTCCCGTTAACGCTCAGTGTTCCGTGTGAGAGATGCCTCACTGTTGCTGCGGGAAGGTCCATACGTGCCCACAAACACTAAAGAGAATGAGAACTATACTCATTATCTTTATATGATCAAGTGTAAACAGGAGCAACAAAGTAAAAAGGGAGATGAGCGCGGGTTACTCTTTGCGGGCTTGCAACACAAAGGGGGAGTCAACCGGCATTGTTTTCAACACCGCAGGCTGGGCACCAGACAGCTCCGCCATCCCCAGCGCCGAAAAGACGCCGCTGTTGATGACCTCATCCGAAAACGGCACATTGCCGTTTTCCTGACGAATAATCGCCTTACTGAGGGCGCGTAATATCTCAGGCGAGGTTACATCCAGCCGGGTGGTGGGCGAGACGCCGAGCGCCTGGCTGACATTCTGGATATAGGCGGTGGTATCGTTATTATCCTGCGGTGGCGCCCAGCGGGAGATAATTTTGCTGATGGTATCCAGCCCGCGTCGCTGGTAGGAGAGCAGGTTGACCCCCAGCGCGCGTATCCCGTGTTCGGGGGTGGCAAAGGTGGCGAAACGCCCGTCAGTGCCATTCTGCCCCAGCCAGCTAAATGCCCAGCTGGCTTCCAGATTGCCGGGGTTGTTATTGCGAATCCCGCGAACACCTGCGCCTGGCGCCCGCCAGGCGGGACCGGAGCGGCTGTTTTTGTACGCTGACAGGCGATTCATCAACGCGATTTGCTTCTCACTCCAGCCCTGGATACGGGCGTACTGATCCAGCTGACCAAACGAGGCGGGCGTCGCGGCAACGGCGGTCTGGCGGGTATCAGCGGAATTGAGCGTCGGGATAGCGGGCTGCGAAACGATCGGTTGCGATGCGTGGGATACCTGCTGAAAAGAGGCCGGGACGCTGGTCTGCGACGCCCCTGAAGAGGCGGTCTGAGCCGATAGCGTCGCCACTTGCTGCGTGTTCATGCTCTGCTGCTGGACATAGTAATGCGCAATACCGGACATCATTCCCTCTGAAGACTCACCCGTTATCTGTTCGGGCGTTGCCGGGGTCGCGTCGCTTGCCCGGCCTGGAAAACTCAATGATTATTTTTTGTTGAGCATCGATTTCAGATCGGCAAAGGGGTTGTAGGTGGCTGCCCCCACATCCTTTTGCGCATCATCGCCCGCCACCACGGTAGTTCCGTACATGTCGGCTTCGGTGTACTTCGAATGCTCGTGGTCATGGCAGAACAGGCACAGCAGCTCCCAGTTACTGCCATCCTCCGGGTTATTGGTGTGGTCATGATCGATATGGTGAACCGTCAGTTCACGCAGGTTTGAATAGACAAACTCCCGCGAGCAGCGTCCGCATACCCAGGGATAGATTTTGAGGGCTTTCTCACGGTAGCCGCTTTCCAGCCGCGCGTAGTTTTTGGGGATCAGAGCCATTGCCGGTGTTACCTGTCAGAAGGTGAGACGAGAATGCCCCTACTATATCGCAGAATGGAACCGAAGGTTAAACGAGGTTTCGCGCGATTTTGTAAACCGTTTTCTGGTCATTCGCCGCGGTTTCTTCAGCCAGCCCCTCGCGTACCAGCGCACGTAGATCCTTACGGGCAGTGTTATCGGAAATCCCGAGAGCCTCACTCACGTCAGCGGCGGTATAATCTGTTGTCGACGTTGCCAGCATGATATTCAGCAGCGTGACCTGGCGGGAGGTGAGGCGCGATAATGCACGCGACTCGAACAGGACCCGCTCAATGTTTGCCGCTCTGGTGACCAAATCGTCAACATGCCGCAATAGCTGGTCCAGGGCGCGGCGGATGATGCCGGACTGGTATTCCAGAAAATAGGTCAGGTCCATGCCGTCCGTTTCCGTGTACTGATAGCTTTGCGCATATTTCACCGGAGCGGCATAAAGCAGGCTGCTGATAGAGATGTATTTAAAGGCCTCGTACCCCGATTTCAGCATAAACCAGTAGAACAGCGCCCGGCTGGTGCGCCCGTTCCCGTCCCGGAAGGGATGCTCATGGGCAATCATAAAATGCAAAATGCACGCCTTTACCAGCGGATGAACATATTCCGCGGTACTGTTCACCCAGTCACAAATTCCCTGCAGGCGGGCAGGAAGGCGATCTGCCGCGGGCGGCTGGTGAATCACATTGCCGTCGTAGTCGGCGATCACGATATCGTTTGTCGTACGGAACTCGCCCGGCTGATATTTCGCGTTATTAATCCCTTCCATACCTGTCGCATGAAAACGGCGGATAAGATCGGGTGTCAGCGGTTCATTCAGCAGGTCGGGGATCTCTGCCATCAGCCGCGCATTTCCGGCGATCATATGCTCACCTTCGGTTCGCGGTGCCCGACCGGAACCCAACATCTTCCTGGCCACCAGCGTGGTGGTATTAGCCCCTTCCAGCTGCGAGCTGGTGATCGGTTCATCGAGTTGAAGCTGGATCAGAGCCGCTCCCGCGCCACGTAACCGGTATATCAGGTTATCCAGCGCCAGACGGGTGGCGTGTTTATCCACCCGTTCACAGGTGGCGGAGATGGCAGAAGTCAGCATGAATCCGGCCTGCTCTCCAGCCTCGTTACGGTAAGCGATCCGCTGTAGCGCAGCATCCCTGGCGCGGCGGGTCAATGTCCAGGCAAGCGCGACGTTATCGCGATAGGATAAACGGTGTCTGAATTCATCGAAGGGCAGATAGCGGCCTTTGTCGTCCGTAGTACGCGCGTAGTGCTGGTGGGCAACAATATCTGCGCCCGTCAGGGATTCTAACGGTATCAGTCTGGGAGGACGTTTTATGGACATACTTAAACTATCTCAAAATATCTCATATTTGAGCTAGTTTAACGTAGTTGCGTGAAAAAGCGTGCGCGGAGAGATCAATAAAAAGAGACGTTGGGGAACTAAAAGGTGCTTGAATGGCACGCCCTAAAGGATTCGAACCTTTGACCTACGGCTTAGAAGGCCGTTGCTCTATCCAACTGAGCTAAGGGCGCACAGAGAAGAAACTTCGCAGTGGTGAAGCGCGTGGAATTATACGGTCAACGCCGGTTGAGTCAATTGATTTTAGTACAATCCTCTTTCAGTTCATACCCCTGCCCCTCCTCAGCGCCGCTTAACAGGAAAATCCGCAAAGTGTGACTGACAGCAGCGCGCGCTTCTGACAAAATATGCTCATCCCCCCTTTCACTCCTTACAGACGGAATCTTCTCTCTGATGGCAGCAAAGATTATTGACGGTAAAACGATTGCGCAGCAGGTGCGCTCTGAGGTTGCGGAAAAAGTGGCAGCACGTCTGGCCGCGGGAAAACGCGCCCCCGGGCTGGCGGTTGTGCTGGTCGGCAGCAACCCGGCTTCACAAATTTATGTCGGCAGCAAACGTAAAGCGTGCGAGGAGGTTGGCTTTCTCTCCCGCTCTTATGATCTGCCGGAAACCACCACGGAAGCAGAGCTGCTTGAGCTGATCGATACCCTGAACGCCGATAAAGCGATCGACGGCATTCTGGTTCAGCTGCCGCTGCCTGCGGGCATCGACAATGTGAAAGTGCTGGAACGTATCGCGCCAGACAAAGATGTGGACGGCTTCCACCCGTACAACGTGGGCCGCCTGTGCCAGCGCGCGCCTCGCCTGCGTCCCTGTACGCCGCGCGGCATTGTGACCCTGCTGGAGCGCTATAACATCGACACCTACGGCCTGAACGCCGTGGTGATTGGTGCGTCCAATATCGTCGGTCGCCCGATGAGCATGGAGCTGCTGCTGGCCGGCTGCACCACCACCGTCACCCACCGCTTTACTAAAAATCTGCGCCAGCACGTCGAAAATGCTGACCTGCTGATCGTGGCGGTCGGCAAGCCGGGCTTTATCCCGGGCGAGTGGATCAAGGAAGGCGCCATTGTGGTGGACGTGGGGATTAACCGTCTGGAGAGCGGCAAAGTGGTCGGCGATGTGGTGTTTGACGATGCCGCCGCCCGTGCCTCTTATATCACCCCGGTTCCGGGCGGCGTAGGCCCGATGACCGTTGCAACACTGATTCAGAATACTTTACAAGCATGCGTTGAGTATCACGACGTAGAGGAAGCGTAAGATGGCGACATTTTCATTAGGTAAACACCCGCATGTTGAGCTGTGCGATCTGCTGAAGCTCGAAGGCTGGAGCGAGAGCGGCGCCCAGGCGAAGATCGTTATTGCTGACGGTCTGGTCAAAGTTGATGGCGTGGTAGAAACCCGCAAGCGCTGCAAGATCGTAGCCGGACAGACTGTGAGTTTTGAAGGCCAGAGCGTCACCGTAACGGCCTGAGCCGTCTGATGCCCGGCGGCGCTGCGCTTGTCGGGCCTACATACGGGCTCTGTCTGTAGGCCGGGTAAGGCGCCAGCCGCCACCCGGCAATTCTCTTCACGATTCCCCCACGACCATCACGGTTAATTATCGATCAACTTCAAATAATCACTATTTCATCTGTTAAAAGGTGAGAATTCAGTTGCGCGGATTTCAGCCTTTCATCACGATAAGTAGAACGTTCTACTAAAACGTTCTACTCACTATAACAGCGCTCACAGAGCGCACTCGGGGGAAATCAGCATGAGTCTGATATCAGGGTTTGTTAAATCGCTGTCAAAATTGTCGATGATTGGTCGCGCATTAATGCTGCCGATCTCGCTGCTTCCCGCTGCGGGCCTGCTGCTGGCTTTCGGCGATAAATTCCACCTGCCGTTGATGATGAACGCGGGCGGCGTCATTTTTGATAACCTGCCGATGCTGTTTGCCATCGGCTCTGCCGTCGGCCTGGCGTCAGAATCGGGTATCGCCGCGCTGTCGGCAGCGGTGGCGGTATTTGTCACCAACATCACCATTGGCACCGTGCTCGGCATTACGCCGGAGATGGCCTCCCAGGGCGGGAAATACGCCATGGTGGTGGGCATCCCGACCCTGCAGATGGGCGTCTTTGGCGGCCTGCTGTGCGGGATCCTCGCCGCGTGGTGTTATAACCGCTTCCACACCATGCAGCTGCCGGAGTTCCTCGGCTTCTTCTCCGGAAAGCGTTTTGTGGCGATCGCCACGGCGTTCCTCTCATTCGTGATGGGGCTGCTGCTGCCGTACGTCTGGCAGCATATCCAGGCCGGTATCGACGCGCTGTCGGTGATCGTTAACGGTGATAACCAGGCGGCCTCGACCTTTATCTTTGGTCTGGTGGAGCGTGCGCTGATCCCGCTGGGTCTGCACCATATCTGGTATCCGTCGTTCTGGTACTCGTTCGGGGATTACACTACCCAGGCGGGCCAGGTGATCCACGGCGACCAGACCATCTGGTTCAAGATGCTGGAAGAAGGGGTGAAATCCTTCAGCAGCGATACCTACCAGAACGCCGGTAAATTCATGCAGGGCGAGTTCCCGCTGATGCTGTTCGCGCTGCCTGCGGCCTGTCTGGCGATGTACCACGAAGCGCACACCAAAAACAAAAAGATTGCCGCCGGTATTCTCTTCTCTGCGGCACTGACCTGCTTCCTGACCGGGATTACCGAGCCGGTGGAGTTCACCTTTATCTTTGTGGCGCCGATCCTCTACGTCTTTAACGCCATCATGGCGGGCCTGGCCTACATGACCATGTACCTGCTGCATGCGCATATCGCCAAGTCCTTCTCCGCAGGCTTTATCGACTACCTGTCGTTCGGGATCCTGCCGTCGTTCAACGGGTACCAGACCAACTTCCTCAACGCCATTATCATCGGTGTCCCGATGGCGCTGATTTACTACTTCACCTTCCGCTTCGTGATCCGTCGTTTCGACGTGAAAACGCCGGGCCGCACTGAAGTGACAGCCAATGCGGACGATAAAACCGATACCGAAATCGCCAACGAAATCATCGGCCTGCTCGGTGGCGCGCAGAACATCAACTCTGTCGGCTCCTGCATCACCCGCCTGCGTCTGGAAGTGGCGAAGAGCGATGTGGTGGACAAAGACGGTCTGAACGGCCTCGGTGCACGCGGCGTGGTCTTCGTCGGTGATTCCGGCATACAGGTTATCTTTGGCGCCCGGGCGCAGTTTATCGCCCAGACGATGTCCACCCTAATCGGTAAATAATAAGCTGCCTGTCCGACACGTCTCCTGTACTCTTACGGGAGGCGTTGTCTTATCAGGCATTTCAGGGAGAAGATGTGAAGAAGGTCAGCATCATTGATGTCGCCAGAGAGGCAGGGGTTTCGGTCTCTACCGTCTCGCTGGTTCTGCGTCAGAAAGGAAAGATCTCAGAGGCGACGATCGAAAAAGTCCACGCCGCCATCACCGCCCTGGGCTACGTGCATAACGTAGCCGCCGCCAATCTTCGCGCCAACACCTCCAACCTTATCGGCCTGATCCTGCGTGATTTCAGCGACAGCTTTTCCATTAAGGTAATGGCAAGCATCGTCCAGGAGCTGGAAAAGCAGGGATATATGGTCTTTCTCGGCCAGCCGCTGAACGACGGTGAGCATCTTGAGCGCTGCCTGCTCTCCTTTAAGCAGCAGGGCGTGGCCGGGGTGATCTATCTGGCTTCCGATACGCGCCATGCTACCTTACCTGACATGATCCGTGAGTGTCCGCTGCCGCTGGTGGCGGTCTCCCAGTCGCTGCTCAACGAAACCTGTAATCTGGTGATGCGCGATAACCGCCAGGCGGCGCATCTGGCGACCCGCTATCTGATTGAGCGGGGCCATCGCAATATCGCCTATATCGGCGGCCAGGAAGGCGACCTCATCCGCGAGCAGCGGCTGCTCGGTTTTCGCAGCGCGATGACACAAAACGGGCTGGTGTTCCGCGACGAATCCGCCCCCGCCTGCAGCGACGATACCCAGGCGGTTAGCTTCGCCACCCGTCAGCTGCTGGAGAAGAACAACACTATCACCGCCCTGCTCTGCCACTCCCCGGATGCGATGATCGGCTCTATCTCCGGGATCCATCACGTTGGCCGCACCGTGGGGAAAGATGTCTTCCTCACCCAGCAGGTGGCGCTGGTGGGGTTTGAAGATATGCTGCACGTCAACCTCACCTCCCCGTCGTTTACCTATGTCTCCTCCGCCAGCGAAGAGACGGGGCGTCAGGCGGCGGGGTTAATGATCCGCCAGCTAAAAGAGCCTGAGCTGCAAACCCAGCGCATTACTCTCTCCGGGCAACTCGTCGCCCGGGAATCGGCATAATTCAGATTTACGCCCGGCTCTGCGTTAAGCCGCGCTCTGCTATATTTCCATGATTTGCCATGGATAATCCTTATGCCAACCATTATTACCCACGCTGCTGTGCCGGTTTGCCTCGGCTTAGGGCTGGGCAGCCGGGTGATCCCCCCTCCCCTGCTGTTCGCCGGGATCGTTCTCGCCATGCTGCCGGATGCCGACGTACTCGCGTTTAAGTTTGGCGTCGCCTACGGCAATATTTTTGGTCATCGCGGGTTTACCCACTCGCTGCTGTTTGCCTTTGTGGTGCCATTACTCTGCTTACTGGTCGGGCGACGAGGGTTCCGGGCGGGGCTGGTGCGCTGCTGGCTGTTTTTAACCGTGTCGCTGCTGTCGCACAGCCTGCTGGATTCGGTGACGACGGGCGGGAAAGGGGTCGGCTGGCTGTGGCCGTGGTCGGATGAACGTTTCTTTGCGCCGTGGCAGGTGATTAAGGTCGCGCCTTTTGCGCTCTCTCGCTACACCACGCCGTACGGGCATCAGGTGATTATCTCGGAACTGCTGTGGGTGTGGCTGCCGGGGGTTATCGTGATGGGTTTGTTGTGGTGGAAGCGGCGTTAAAAAAGCCGGGTGGCGGCTGCGCCTTACCCGGCCTACATAATCCCATGCCCGGCAAGCGATGCGCCGCCGGGCCTGATGGACTTACTTACGGCGCCAGGTGGTGCCCTGCGGACCATCTTCCAGGATGATGCCCATCTCGGTGAGACGGTTACGCGCGGCATCGGCCGCGGCCCAGTCTTTCGCCTGACGCGCTTCCAGACGCGCCTTGATTAACGCTTCAATCTCCGCCACTTCGCCGTCATCCGTCTGCGCACCGCTCTGCAGGAACGCTTCCGGCGCCTGCTCCAGCAGACCCAGTACGCCAGACAGTTTACGCATATGAGAGGCCAGCGCATTAGCCGCATGCACATCTTCACCTTTCAGACGGTTCACTTCACGGGCCATATCGAACAGCACAGAGTAGGCTTCCGGGGTGTTGAAGTCGTCGTTCATCGCCTCAACAAAACGGGCTTCAAACGCCTCGCCGCCCGCAGCCGCCACGGAGGTGTCGGTCCCGCGCAGGGCGGTGTAGAGACGCTCGAGAGCAGAACGCGCCTGCTTGAGGTTCTCTTCGCTGTAGTTAAGCTGGCTGCGATAGTGGCCGGACATCAGGAAGTAACGGATGGTTTCAGCATCGTAATACTTCAGCACGTCACGCACGGTAAAGAAGTTGCCCAGCGATTTGGACATCTTCTCCCGGTCAATCATCACCATCCCGGAGTGCATCCAGTAGTTCACATATTCGCCGTCATGGGCGCAGGTTGACTGGGCAATTTCGTTTTCATGGTGCGGGAACATCAGGTCTGAACCGCCGCCGTGAATATCGAAATGGTTACCCAGCTGTTTGCAGTTCATGGCCGAACACTCAATGTGCCAGCCCGGACGGCCCGCGCCCCACGGGGATGGCCAGCTTGGCTCACCCTCTTTCGACATCTTCCACAGCACGAAGTCCATCGGGTTGCGTTTAACCTCAACCACATCCACACGCGCCCCGGCCTGGAGCTGATCCAGATCCTGGCGGGAGAGCTGACCGTAATGCGGATCGGTCGGCACGTCGAACATCACGTCGCCATTGTCCGCCACGTAGGCGTGACCTTTGGCAATCAGCTGTTCGGTGATCTCAATGATCTCAGGAATATGGTGCGTCGCACGCGGCTCCATGTCCGGGCGCAGAATATTCAGGGCGTCGAAATCCTTGTGCATTTCGCCAATCATACGATCGACTAAATCGACAAAGTTTTCCCCATTTTCGTTCGCGCGTTTGATAATTTTGTCGTCGATATCGGTGATATTGCGTACATACTTAAGGTTGTACCCAAGGAAGCGCAGATAGCGCGACACCACGTCGAAGGCAACAAAAGTACGGCCATGGCCGATATGACAGAGATCGTAAACAGTAATACCACACACGTACATGCCGACTTCCCCGGCATGAATAGGTTTGAATTCCTCTTTTTGGCGCGTCAGTGTGTTGAAGATTTTTAACATCGAAGATTCCATGTGAGACGTGTGTGGGTGAAAACAGCATATTCTAATGGTAATTCAAACCCGAAGCAGCACGCAATGCAAGGTGATCGCGTCGTGAGGTTATGCTATAACAAGCGCTTATTGTGGCCCCTGGCGGGGTCGAAGCACCACTATAACGGAACAGGATGCAAAAATGGTTACTTTCCACACTAATCATGGCGATATCGTAATCAAAACCTTTGATGACAAAGCGCCTGAAACAGTTAAAAACTTCCTGGACTACTGCCGCGAAGGTTTCTACAACAACACCATTTTCCACCGTGTCATTAACGGCTTTATGATCCAGGGCGGCGGTTTTGAACCTGGCATGAAACAGAAAGAGACCAAAGAGGCTATCAAAAACGAAGCTAATAACGGTCTGAAAAACACCCGCGGTACCCTGGCAATGGCCCGTACTCAGGCGCCACACTCTGCCACCGCGCAGTTCTTCATTAACGTAGCAGACAACGACTTCCTGAACTTCTCTGGCGAAAGCCTGCAGGGTTGGGGCTACTGCGTGTTTGCAGAAGTGGTTGAAGGTATGGACGTGGTTGACAAGATCAAAGCCGTTTCTACTGGCCGCAGCGGCATGCACCAGGACGTTCCAAAAGAAGACGTTGTAATCACAAGCGTGACCGTCAGCGAATAATTCGTGGCGACACTCTTTATTGCAGATCTGCATCTGCAAACAGAAGAACCGGCGATCACCGCCGGTTTTCTGCGTTTTTTACAGGGTGAAGCCCGCCACGCCGATGCGCTTTACATCCTGGGGGATCTGTTCGAAGCCTGGATTGGCGACGACGATCCGAACCCGCTGCACCGCGAGATAGCGAGTGCGCTTAAAGCGCTGGTCGACTCTGGCGTCCCCTGCTTCTTTATCCACGGCAACCGCGACTTTCTGCTGGGCAAACGCTTCGCCCGTGAAAGCGGCATGATCCTGCTGGCGGAAGAGACCGTCCTCGACCTGTATGGCCGCCGCGTGCTGATAATGCATGGCGACACGCTCTGCACCGACGATACCGGCTATCTGGCGTTTCGTGCCAAAGTGCATACCCCCTGGATCCAGACGCTCTTTCTCGCCCTGCCGCTGTTTATTCGCAGCCGTATCGCCGCGAAAATGCGCGCCGGCAGTAAAGCCGCCAACAGCAGCAAATCGATGACCATCATGGACGTGAACCCGCAGGCGGTGGTCAGCGTGATGGAAAAACACCAGGTCCAGTGGCTGATCCACGGCCATACCCATCGCCCGGCCATGCATGACCTGACCGCCAACGGAGAGCAAGCCCACCGCGTGGTGTTAGGCGCCTGGCATAGCGAAGGATCGATGATTAAGGTCACGCCCGAAGGCGTGGAGCTGATCGCTTTCCCTTTCTGAAATCCCCCGACTGAAAATCATTCAATTTTTTTGAATTCTTCCCGCAAATTGTTTTGATTTTAATCACACTCTGGTCGGCCTATGATTACTCACATCAGGGCAACAACGCCCTACTCCAGACAAATCAGCTTAAGGAATACGACCATGAAATCCATCAAAACTTTCGTTGCAGTTGCCGCACTTTCTCTGATCTCTTTCGGTTCTTTTGCCCAGAGCGTGAGCGCCACCGCCTCTACCATTGACCGCGCCGAAGCCAAAATCGCCGCGCAGGCCGCTAAAGAGGGTGCAGCCTACAAAATCACCAGCGCCCAGTTCGACAACCGCGTGTATATGACCGCTGAACTGACTAAATAATTTAACGCATTGCCGTGCCGCCAGATAAGAGACAAGCGACAGCGACAACAGGATGAAGAAGGAAAAAAGAATGAAAAATATCACTATCGTCAGCGCCCTGCTGCTGGCCGCTTCCCTCACCTCTGGCGCGATGGCCGCCGAGAACGCCTTCTCCACCCCGGAGGCGGGTTCGAATATCGACACAGCAGTACATCAAAATCATATTGATGTGAGCCATGCCTTTGATAAAGAGAGCCTGACCGCAGGTAATCTCCTGTAAAATGTCAAAGCAACCTGTGAAAAGACCGCCTTTCGGCGGTTTTTTTGTGGCAGAAAGCGCGGGATTTTGCCGGAAGTTTTAGCCGCGCAACCGTTTTCCTTGCCTGTGTATCGTGCTATTCTCTGTGGCCTCAAAAGCCGAGAGTTGTGCACCACAGGAGTTTTAAGACGCATGTCTTCCAGCAATAATCCGGCGCGTGTCGCCATCGTGATGGGGTCCAAAAGCGACTGGGCTACCATGCAGTTCGCCGCCGAAATCTTTGACATCCTGAACGTTCCTCACCACGTTGAAGTGGTCTCCGCGCACCGCACTCCCGATAAGCTGTTCAGCTTCGCCGAAGGCGCGGAAGAGAATGGCTATCAGGTGATTATTGCCGGTGCAGGTGGCGCCGCGCATCTGCCCGGTATGATTGCCGCCAAAACCCTGGTGCCGGTGCTCGGCGTCCCGGTTCAGAGCGCAGCCCTGAGCGGTGTCGACAGCCTCTACTCCATCGTGCAGATGCCGCGCGGCATTCCGGTAGGGACGCTGGCGATTGGCAAAGCAGGCGCAGCTAACGCCGCGCTGCTGGCCGCTCAGATCCTGGCCACTCATGATAAAGAACTGCATCAGCGCCTGGTCGCGTGGCGTACCGCCCAGACCGACGAGGTCCTGGAGAACCCGGACCCGCGAGGTGCGGCATGAAGCAGGTTTGCGTCCTTGGTAACGGCCAGTTAGGCCGTATGCTGCGCCAGGCTGGTGAACCGCTGGGGATCGCCGTCTGGCCGGTCGGGCTGGACGATGAGCCTGAAGCCGTGCCGTTTCAGCAGAGCGTCATCACCGCAGAAATCGAACGCTGGCCGGAAACGCCGTTAACCCGCGAGCTGGCTCGTCACAACGCCTTCGTTAACCGCGACGTCTTCCCGATCATTGCTGACCGTCTTACGCAAAAGCAGCTGTTCGACGATCTGCATCTCGCTACCGCGCCGTGGCAGCTGCTGAGTGAAAAAAGCCAGTGGCCGGGTGTGTTTGACGCGCTGGGTGAACTGGCGATCGTCAAGCGTCGCGTGGGCGGCTACGATGGCCGCGGCCAGTGGCGTCTGCGCGCCGGGGAAACCGACCAGCTGCCGGACGAGTGCTACGGCGAATGCATCGTTGAGCAGGGCATTAATTTCAGCGGTGAAGTGTCGCTGGTGGGTGCCCGCGCCCACGACGGCAGCACGGTCTTTTATCCCCTGACCCATAACCTGCATCAGGACGGGATCCTGCGCACCAGCGTGGTCTTCCCGCAGGCCAACGCAGCGCAACAAGCGCAGGCAGAAAGCATGCTCTCTGCCATCATGCAGGCGCTGGGCTACGTGGGCGTAATGGCGATGGAGTGCTTCGTCACGCCAGAAGGTCTGCTGATCAACGAGCTGGCGCCCCGCGTCCACAACAGCGGCCACTGGACGCAAAACGGCGCCTCCATTAGCCAGTTTGAGCTGCATCTGCGCGCCATTACCCGGTTGCCGATGCCGCAGCCGGTGGTCAATAGCCCGTCGGTGATGATCAACCTGATCGGTACCGATCTGAACGATGACTGGCTGAAGCTGCCGCTGGTGCATCTGCACTGGTACGACAAAGAGGTGCGCCCGGGTCGTAAGGTCGGCCATCTCAACCTGAATGACAGCGATATCCCTCGCCTTTGCGCAACGCTTGAAGCAATTGTCCCTCTGCTGCCGCCGGAGTACGCCAGCGGGATTGCCTGGGCGCAGTCAACGCTCAGCTAAGCCTCACCGCCGGGGAGTTGACCTTCCCCTTCCCCGGCGTAAAATCCTGCCCATTGTTGTTTTGAGGGATCCTTATGAACGATGGGACGGACTACCGCGCCATACTTGCTACCGACACGCCATTAATTGACGTGCGTGCCCCCGTGGAATTTGCTCAGGGTGCCATGCCTGCGGCACACAACCTGCCTCTAATGAACGACGACGAACGCGCCGCCGTGGGCACCTGCTATAAACGCCAGGGTCCGGAGGCGGCACTGGCGCTCGGCCACCGTCTGGTAAGCGGTGAGACGCGTGAAGAGCGACTGGAGGCCTGGCGCGCCGCCTGCCTTGCTCACCCGCAGGGCTATCTCTGCTGCGCCCGGGGCGGACAGCGCTCGCATATCGCGCAGGCGTGGCTGAAAGAAGCCGGGGTGGATTACCCGCTGATCGTCGGCGGCTACAAGGCGCTACGCCAGGCGGCTATCCAGGCGACCGTTGAGCAGGCGCAAAAACCCAGCGTGCTGATTGGCGGCTGCACCGGGAGCGGCAAAACGCTGCTGGTGAAGGCGCATCCTGAGGGCGTCGATCTCGAAGGACTGGCGCACCACCGCGGCTCCTCCTTTGGCCGCACGCTGGCCCCGCAGCTTTCCCAGGCCAGTTTTGAAAACCATCTCGCCGTCGAGTTGCTGAAAAAAAACGCTGCGCGCTGGGTGCTGGAAGATGAGGGGCGGATGATTGGCTCCAACCACCTGCCAGAGTGCCTGCGCGACCGCATGGCGCAGTCGCCCATTGTGGTGGTTGAGGACCCGTTTGAGGTGCGCCTTGAGCGCCTGCGCGAAGAGTATTTCGAGCAGATGTGGCAGGCCTTTCACGAAGCGCGGGGGGAAGAGGCGGGCTGGCTGGAGTATCGCGATTACCTGTACCACGGCCTGTTTGCCATTCGCCGCCGCCTGGGGTTACAGCGTTATGCCGAATTGACCGCCCTGCTGGACAGCGCTCTGGATGAACAGCAGCGTACCGGCAGTACCGAGGCGCATCTCAGCTGGCTGGCGCCGCTGCTCAATGACTATTACGACCCGATGTATCGCTATCAGCTGGAGAAGAAGGCGGAGAAGATTGTCTATCGCGGGACGTATGGGGACGTGGCGGAGTGGCTGAGCCGCTGACAGAACGCCGGGTGGCGCTGCGCTTACCCGGCCTACACCGTTCCAGTACGCGCAGTGCCACCGGAAACAAACCGCACCACACGTAGCCCCGGTAAGCGCAGCGCCACCGGAAACAAACCGCACCACACGTAGCCCCGGTAAGCGCAGCGCTACCGGGGAACAAACCGCACCGCACGTAGCCCCGGATCGCTGCGCGCTACCGGGGAACAGACGACTCAGAAGTCGTAACGCAAACGTACCAGGTTCATATCGCCCAGATCGTCGGTGCTGGAGGTGAACACGTGCTCGTAATCGACGCGGAAGCCGTAGTCCAGCTGGAAGCTGACACCCACGCCGTTGTCGATGCGCTGGTAGTTGCGGCCATTCATGGTCTCAATACGGTCACCCATGAAGTAAGGCTGGATCGATTTCACCGCATACTGACCAATCGGGAATTTATAGCCGGCGAAGTACTCAATACCCCACGCATCACCCGCGAAGTAGTCATTTACCGACACTTTTTTGCTGGTCATAAAGTTCTGATACCAGCCGCCGCCTGCGGAGAAGGTCCAGTTGTCCGGCGTCCAGCTCAGCGCGGTACCGAGGATGTTCTGATCCCAGGTTTTACTGTCGCCATTATCCGGGTTACGCATGTCGGCGCGGGTGTAGTTCCAGGCCGCGCCCCAGGTCAGATCGGTGGTCAGACGATAATCCAGACCCAGTGAACCGCCGCCTTTACGCTTGTAACGGAGGCCGTTGCCCGGCAGATATTCGCTATCTTCGAACAGGTAAGAGGCGTAGAGATCGGCATCGCCGAGGGTTTTCTTGTATTTCAGCATCTGGCGTGAACGGTAAGAGCCGTCGTAGTCACCGTTGATGCCATTACCCGGCGCCTGGCCGATCATGTCGTAGTCCCAGATATCGGTTTTCGCGCCGACCACATCGTAATAGACGCTGTTCTGCTGACCAAAGGTCAGGGTGCCCCAGGTGTCGCTCTTCAGGCCGGTGTAGAGCATGCGGCGGGAGGTGTCGTGCGCGCCGTCGGCGTGGTGGTTGTCCCAGTTAAACTGCGCCGGAATGTTCACCCCCAGCTCGTAGTAGCTGACCCAGCTGATGTCATCAAACAGGTAGTAATCCGCCGCGAAACGGAAGCGGGTACCGCCGTCAAAGCCATTACGCTTATAGCTGTTTTTGCCGTCGTCGCCGGTCATGTTCTGGAACTGAGGACGAATACTGCCGCCAACGGTGAAGTTCAGACGGCTCAGCGGGTTGCCCGCCTGCGGATCTTGTTTAAGAACGGTGATTTCAGCCTGGGATGCAAAAGAGGTCAATGCCACTGCTGCGCCAATAGCCACTGCCAGCGCTTTTTTATTTATAGTCACTGTTTTTCCTTGTTAAACACACTGCCATTTATTTAGCAGGTGAATATTAACCAGGATTTATCTGTCCGTGTTGCCCGGTTTTTAATGTTTTGTGCCGCTAAAATTCAATGATTTATCTTTTTATGCTACTTAGTCATCACGTGCCAGTATAAAAACTGGCACGTGATAGTTCAGGAAAGGAATTAACCGGAGAACTGGCGGAACAGGGCTTTGCCTTTCAGTAAACGCGCCCCCAGCCAGCCGCCGCACAGCGAAAGCAGCACCGCACCGCTCAGGGGCAGGATCGCCCACAGCCGCCAGTCTGGCTCCCACGGGAAGTCAAATACCCGGGTTTGCAGCACCGCCAGCGCAGTTTCGGCACCAATGGCCGCCACCAGGCCAGCCACCAGCCCCAGCAGGGCGAACTCGCTCCACAGCGTGGTGCGCAGCAGCTTTTTACCTGCCCCCAGAGTACGGTAGACCACCAGCTCCTGATGACGCTGGCGCATCCCGACCTGCACCTGAGCCAGCAGCAGCAGCACGCCGCAGATGGTCACCAGCACCACCATCACCTCCAGCGCCCGGCTCACCTGCTCCAGCACCTGCCCGACCTGTTTGAGGATCGCGCCGATATCCAGCAGGCTGATGGTGGGGAACTCGCGGTTAAGCTGGGTGAGCATGCCGTTGCCATTCTCCCAGCGGAAGCTGGTCAGCCAGCTCTGGGGCTGCCCGTCCAGCGCCCCGGGGGGGAAGATAAAGAAGAAGTTAGGCCGCAGACTCTCCCAGTCGACCTTGCGCAGGCTGGTCACTTTCGCGCTGAAATCCTGGGTATCGCCGGTAAAGGTCACCGTATCGCCCAGCGCGACGTTGAGGCGTTTCGCCAGCCCCTCCTCCATCGATACCTCCCCCGCTTTCGGCGGCCAGCTGCCGGCGGTGATCGGATTATGATCCGGGCGCTTATCCTGCCAGGTGAGGTTCAGCTCCCGGTTGAGGGATTCATCTTTATTGCCCTCGGTGGACTGCCCGTTAATCTGGGTCAGGCGCGCCCGCACAATGGGGTAGTAAGACTCCGGGATAATCTGGTGTTCAGCGAGAAACGCTTTCAGGGGCGTTACCTGCTCCGGGGCAATGTTGATCAAAAAGTAGTTCGGGCTTTCTGGTGGAAGCTGCTGTTGCCAGCGATCCAGCAGATCGCCGCGCAGCACCAGCAACAATGCCAGCAGCATGAACGAGAGCGAAAATGCCGACAGCTGGCTGAGGGTCGACCACGGCTGGCGCAGCAGGCGATTCACCGCCAGACGCACCGGCAGCGATTTTACCGTGAGCCCTTTCAGCACACTGAGCAGCATCCAGCCCAGCACACCGCAGAGCAACGCCAGCACGACGGCGCCAGCCAGCACGGCCCACAGCAGCATGCTCCCGCCCATCAGCCAGGCGAGGAGCATCACCACCACCGCCACGATAGCCGGAATGTAATATTTCAGCGGCCAGACGCTGGCCACCACGTCGCGACGCAGAACGCGCAGGGGCTGTGTCGCGAGCAGCAGGCGGTAAGGACGCAGCCCCACCAGCAGCGAAATGACGGTCATCGCCCCGATCGCCCAGAGCCACGGCCAGAGGCTGGCAGGGGGCAGCGCGACGGGCAGCACCGGCTTGAGGAGTACCATCAGCACTTTTTCAAACAGTAGCCCCATCATCCCGCCGGTGACAGCCGAGAGCGTCAGCACCATCAGCCACTGACCGATAATCAGTTTGCGCAGCTGCGCCCTGCCCGCCCCCAACGTTTTGAGGATCGCCACCAGATCGTAGCGGCTGCGGCAGTAGTGGCCCATGGCGACTGCCACCGCCGCCACCGCCAGCAGCAGCGTGAGCAGCGCCGAGAGCAGCAGGAATTGCTGGGAACGCTCCAGCGATTTGCCGAGTGCGCCCTCCTCCTGCTCCATCCCGGACCAGCGGTGCTCCGGCTTCAGCTGCGGCAGGAGCCATTTTTCGTAACGTTCCAGTTGCGCGGGCGTGCCGCCAAACTTAAAGCGCCAGGTGACGCGGCTGCCGGGCTGTACCGCCGCGGTTTTGGCGACATCTGCGGTGTTCATCAGCAGACGCGGCGCCATCTGAAACGGATTGAATCCGGCGTCCGGCTCCTGCATCACCTCCCCGGCGATTTTCAGGGTGGCATCGCCGACATCAATGCTGTCGCCGGTTTTTAAATTCAGCAGCGCCATCAGACGCGACGCCAGCAGCACCGTGCCCGGCGCAGGCTTCAGCCCCGGCGGGTTGGTCTGAAGCTCGCCGTAGAGCGGATAGATATCATCGACCGCCTTCACGCTCGCCAGCTGCGGCGTCCCGGCGGCAAAGGTCATGGTCTGGAAACCGATCTGCTCGCTGACCTTCAGCCCCTGCTTTCTCGCCTCCTCAATCCACGCCTGCGGCACTTCGCGGGAGCTGCGCAGCGTCCGGTCGCCGGCCATAAACTCACGGCTTTGCTGGCTGAGTCCCTTTTCCATCCGATCGCTGACGCTGCCGAGCGCCAGTACGCAGGCCACCGCCAGGCTTAGCGCCAGCCAGACAATCAGCAGCGAAGGGGAGCGCCATTCGCGCCAGAACCAGCGGGCAATCATGCTTCCTCCTGCAGTTCGCCATTGACCAGGCGCAGGCGGCGATCGCAGCGGGCGGCCAGCTGCGGATCGTGGGTGACGAGGATCAGCGTCGTGCCGTGTTCACGGTTCAGCGAAAAGAGCAGATCGGCAATTTTGTCTCCGGTCTGGCGATCGAGGTTACCGGTGGGTTCGTCGGCAAACAGCACATCCGGGCGACCGTTAAACGCCCTGGCCAGCGCTACGCGCTGCTGCTCGCCGCCGGAGAGCTGCGCCGGAAGGTGATCGAGGCGTTTCCCCAGCCCCAGCTGTTGCAGCAGCGCGCTGGCGCTCTCCCGGCTCTGGGTGGTGTTCTCACCGCGCAGCAGCCCCGGCAGCTCGACGTTCTCCAGCGCGTTAAGGGTTGGAATCAACATAAATGACTGGAACACAAAGCCAATGTGCTTTGCCCGCAGGGCGGCGCGCGCCTCTTCATCGAGCTTATGCAAGGGTTGCCCGACCAGGTTGACCTCACCGCTGCTGCCGTCATCCAGACCGGCGAGGATCGCCAGCAGCGTGGATTTGCCGGAGCCCGATTCTCCAATCAGGGCGATGCTCTGCCCGCGTTTGACAATGAGTTCAACTCCGGTGAGGATGGAAAGCTCGTGCTCACCCTGACCCACGGACTTCTTAAGATGATGAACTTCAACAATGTTTTCCGCTGGCATTTGCCCTTCCTGTTTTTGATGCTGTTCTCATTTCGCGCCGCGGCTACGGACACGCTATTAATTCTGGGTGACAGTCTGAGCGCTGGCTACCGGATGGCGGCCAGTGCCGCCTGGCCTGCGCTGCTGAATGATAAATGGCAGAGCAAAACGTCGGTTGTTAACGGCAGCATTAGCGGGGACACCTCCCAGCAAGGTCTCTCCCGTCTGCCGGCCCTGCTGAAACAGCACCAGCCGCGCTGGGTGCTGGTGGAGCTTGGCGGCAATGACGGCCTGCGCGGTTTCCAGCCACAGCAGACCGAGCAAACCCTGCGCAAAATTCTGCAGGATATCCGCGCCGCGAACGCCCAGCCGTTGCTGATGCAAATTCGACTGCCTGCCAACTATGGTCGTCGGTATAATGAAGCCTTTAGCGCGATATATCCGAAGCTTGCTAAAGAGTTCGATATTCCGCTGCTGCCCTTTTTTATGGAAGAGGTTTACCTGAAACCGCAGTGGATGCAGGACGACGGTATTCACCCCAATCGGGACGCCCAACCGTTTATCGCCGACTGGATGGCAACCCGGTTGGCTCCATTAGTTAAACATGACTCGTAATTCAACGGAGATCCTGACAGGTAAAGTTATGCAAAAATCGGTCTTAATTACAGGATGTTCCAGTGGCATTGGCCTGGAAAGCGCCCTTGAGCTGAAGCGTCAGGGGTTCTGGGTGCTGGCCGCCTGCCGTAAACCGGAAGATGTTGAACGGATGAACGGCATGGGCTTAACCGGCGTACAGCTGGATCTGGATTGTACCGACAGCATTGAGCGCGCCGCCGATGAGGTGATCGCCCTGACCGGCAATCGTCTGTATGGCCTGTTTAATAATGCCGGTTTCGGCGTTTACGGCCCGCTGCAGAGCGTTACCCGCCAGCAGCTTGAAGCGCAATTCTCCGCCAACTTTTTTGGCGTTCATCAGCTGACCATGCGCCTGCTGCCGGCCATGCTGCCACACGGCGAAGGCCGGATTGTGATGACCTCCTCGGTGATGGGACTTATCTCTACTCCGGGCCGCGGGGCTTACGCCGCCAGCAAATATGCGCTGGAAGCCTGGTCTGATGCCCTGCGCATGGAGCTTCGCCACAGCGGCATTAAGGTGAGCCTGATTGAACCGGGCCCTATCCGCACCCGCTTTACCGACAATGTCAATCAAACCCAGGCCGACAAGCCGGTGGAAAACCCCGGTATCGCCGCCCGTTTTACCCTGGGGCCGGAGGCGGTGGTCGCCAAAGTGCGCCATGCTTTTGAGAGCAAAAACCCCAAGCTGCGTTATCCGGTCACGCTGGTGACCCATGCCGTCGGCCTGCTGAAGCGCCTGCTGCCTGGCCGGATGATGGACAAATTTTTACAGGGTTGAGTTGAAGCCTCGCGCCACGCCCCCATGTAAACAGAAACTCATAATTGGGATAGCCGCATGTCCGTACAGAATATTGTCAACATTACCGAAGCCAACCTGCACCAGACCCTTGAACAGTCGATGACCAAACCGGTGCTGTTCTACTTCTGGTCTGAACGTAGTCAGCACTGTCTGGAGCTGACGCCGGTGCTCGAGAAGCTGGCAGCCCAGTACAACGGTCAGTTTATCCTGGCGAAGCTGGACTGCGACGCCGAGCAGATGATTGCCTCCCAGTTTGGCCTGCGCGCCATTCCTACGGTTTATCTGTTCCAGAACGGTCAGCCGGTGGATGGCTTCCAGGGCCCGCAGCCGGAAGAGGCGATCCGCGCCCTGCTGGATAAAGTGCTGCCGCGCGAAGAGGAGCTGAAAGCGCAGCAGGCGGCAGCGTTGATGGCCGAAGGCAAACATGACGAAGCCCTGCCGCTGTTGAAAGAGGCGTGGCAGCTCTCCGGTCAAAATAGTGAAATCGGCCTGCTGCTGGCGGAAACGCAAATTATCTTAAAGCGTTCTGAAGAGGCCGAAGTGGTGCTCAAAACGATCCCATTGCAGGATCAGGATACCCGCTACCAGGGGCTGGTGGCGCAAATTGAACTGCTGAAGCAGGCGGCGGATACGCCGGAAATCCAGCAGCTGCAACAGCAGGTTGCCGACAACCCTGACGACGCGGTACTGGCGAGCCAGCTGGCGCTGCAGCTGCATCAGGTAGGTCGTAACGAAGAGGCGCTGGAACTGCTGTTCAGCCATCTTAAAAAGGATCTGGCTGCGGCAGACGGCCAGGCGCGCAAAATGTTCCAGGAAATTCTGGCCGCCCTCGGGACGGGTGATTCACTGGCTTCGACCTATCGCCGTAAACTTTACGCTCTGCTGTACTGATTCTGCCAGCTGGCCGGTCAGTGCCGCCACGAACACTCTGTCAGCCGCCGTTATGGCGGCTTTTTTATCTCTGCCGATAGCGTTTGTTTAGTCTTCCTGATGTTTAATTTTGAGAAAATGTTAACCAGACTTTAACGATGTAAAATATAGCCTTCCCTATGTCCACGTTTCTGAACGAATAGCCCGTCTGGAGTAACGTTTATCTTCCATTTGTGATCGTGGCAAAACGCCCACACACGCTGCCATTAGCCAGCTTTATCAGGATGATGTTAAACTTTTTCGTTATGAAAAGGGCACGCTAATAACTATAGGAAGTATGCGGCATGGCACATATCTTTTATGAGTTCACCTCTCTCAAGCCGGGTGTTCCTGATGTAGAAACATTAATGCAAGTCATCCACTCATCGGCAGAGACCAGCTTCGTTATTGGACCGGAAGTCGTTGATTTCGTCAAAAAAGCGCTGATCGTCAACACCACCATCGTCAGCTTTAAAAACTGCAAATTTGCTTTCGACAACGGCACGCATTTCATTGAATTTGATGGCAAAGGTAAGTCGAAGCGTTACAACGAGGTTCCGCACTGGTTTGTCTCCCCGGCCGATTTCTCTCGCTCGCAGTGGCTGATCAACCATAAGCTGTCGGATGTGATGGCGACGACGTTTATCGATGTGCTGATGTCTTACCCGCTGAAAGAGCGCCGTGCCCACTGCAATCTGCTGTTTGGTTTAGACTTGCATAAGACAGGTATCGTGCCGTCCAGCACGCCTGCGGCAAGCAAAATCGGCAATAAAAACGGTAAAACCACAAAACCGAAAATTATCGAACTGGGCTCCTTTGAACTGTTCAGCCAGTTCTTTGACCGCCTGAAAAGCGCCGTGGCGGAAGATCGCTTCCCGACCCTGCAGGTGCTGACGGGGATCGACGATCTGTCGAAAGCGCCAAATAACCTTAAACAGGGTATCCGCACCTGGTTTAAAGCGATCACCGGCGATCTGCCACCGAATAATAAGCGCGTCGAAGCGGGTAACGCCGGTCTGTTCTGTGCCCCGGTGCGCGAGCAGCTGCAGCAGATAGAAGCGATGGGCCTGGAAAAATATTATGCGGGACTGTCGCGGGCGATCGTTGACGCGGGCGAACAGTATATCGCTGACTTCTTTTACACTCCCTCCAGCGCCTGATCTTCTCTGATAACGGAAAACACGCGTTGCCCTGCTATTTTTAGCGGGGCTTTTTTCTGTCTGAATCCAGCCCGGCTCGTTGATTTGGCGGGAATTTACCCCTGTTTGCCGGTATACTTATGCGCAACAAACGAACAGTTTTAATCGCAACATGGAATACAAAACAGGAGGTTTTACATGTTCATCGTCATCCCTATTTTAATCTTCGTGGCGCTGGTGATCGTCGCCGCCGGCGTCAAAATCGTTCCGCAGGGCTACCAGTGGACGGTGGAACGTTTTGGTCGATATACCACGACGCTGCAGCCGGGCTTAAGCCTGGTCGTGCCGTTTATGGACCGCATTGGCCGCAAAATCAATATGATGGAGCAGGTCCTCGATATTCCGTCTCAGGAGGTTATCTCCCGGGATAACGCCAATGTCACCATCGATGCGGTCTGCTTTATTCAGGTGATTGACGCGCCGAAAGCGGCTTACGAGGTCAGCAACCTTGAGTTAGCCATCATAAACCTCACGATGACGAATATTCGAACCGTGCTGGGTTCAATGGAGCTGGACGAAATGCTCTCCCAGCGCGACAGCATCAATACCCGCCTGCTGCACATCGTCGATGAAGCCACCAACCCCTGGGGTATTAAAGTTACGCGTATTGAGATCCGCGACGTGCGCCCGCCAGCAGAGTTGATCACCTCCATGAACGCCCAGATGAAGGCCGAGCGAACCAAGCGCGCCTACATTCTGGAGGCCGAGGGGGTACGTCAGGCGGAGATCCTGAAGGCTGAAGGGGAAAAACAGTCGCAGATCCTGAAAGCTGAAGGCGAACGCCAGTCGGCCTTCTTACAGGCTGAAGCCCGTGAACGTTCGGCGGAAGCTGAAGCCCGCGCCACGAAAATGGTTTCGGAAGCTATCGCAGCCGGGGATATCCAGGCGGTTAACTACTTTGTGGCGCAGAAGTACACCGAGGCGCTGCAGGCTATAGGCTCGGCGGATAACAGCAAGGTGGTGATGATGCCGCTGGATGCCAGCAGCCTGATGGGTTCGATCGGCGGGATCGCGGAACTGATTAAAAACAGCGGCAACGAGCGCAAATGATGATCGAGATGATTGCTGCACATCCGCACGTTTTCTGGCTTAGCCTCGGCGGCCTGCTGCTGGCGGCAGAGATGCTCGGCGGCAACGGCTATCTGCTGTGGAGCGGCGTGGCGGCCGTTATCACCGGGCTGCTGGTGTGGATCTTACCGTTCGACTGGGCATGGCAGGGGGTGCTGTTTGCCCTGCTGACCCTGATTGCCGCCTGGCTCTGGTGGCGCTGGCTCTCAAGGCAGGTGCGCGCCCAGAAGCCCGCCGATGCCCGGCTCAACCAGCGAGGAAAACAGCTGGTGGGGATGCAGTTTACCCTGGACACCGCCCTGGTTAACGGGCGCGGTCATATGCGTGTCGGCGACAGTTCGTGGCCAGTTGTGGCCGACGAGGATTTAAGCGTCGGCACCAAAGTTGAGGTGGTGGCCGTAGAGGGTATTACCCTTCGCGTCCGGGCCCTTTCCCGATAAGAACAGGAATAGCATGATGGTCAGGAAGACAACGCTGGCACTCAGCGTTAGCGCCTTACTGGCAAGCGCCGCTCCAGCATTTGCCTCATTTGATATGGAAGACTGCAACTGGAGCGATGAGCATTGTCTGCTGAAAGGCGACCCGGTGCTGACGCCCGGTAACGACTCCCGCGATAACCTGCTGCGCCTGCTGAGCGAAGCCAAATCCTTTGCCCTGCCCGTGCAGTCGATGCCTGTGGATATCACCCGCTCCCGGGATTTCTATTTTGCTTACCACCCGGAGTGGGATGACCCGGAAGATCCGGTCACCCCAGCCGCGGACAAACCCGCTGAAGAGAGCCTTCTCAATCAGCAGCTGGCCGCATTGCAGCTCGGGGCCGTCGACACCCGGCAGGACAGCGAGCAGGAAAACCGCTTCGTCTCGAACAGTGCCGAGAGCCTCAGCCAGTTTTTTGCCGCGCTGCTGGCCGACGACGCGCTGACGGCGGAACAGCGCCATGTCCTGGGGCAGGCGCGTCTGGGGCTTTACTCCGGCGCAACCGATGAGCAGATCTCCGCCTCCCTGACGACCCTTCCTGCCCACTCTTCTGCCCTGCTGTATCAAACTTATCTGACCGGGGCAGCCCGTTTTTATGCCGGAGATTACGAGGAGGCGGAACGGGCGTTTACCTCGCTTGTCGACAGCGATCGTCCGTGGCTGGCAGAGACCGCGGGCTATATGCTGATGCGCACGGCGCTGAACAAAAGCAGCCAGAACAGCACCGGAGAGTATGGCGATTTTGATATCGACCGCATCGACCGTCCGGCCGCTGAACAGGCGCAGAAAGCGGCCCAGGCTTACCTCCAGCGCTGGCCGGAGGGGCGTTACGCCGATTCGGCGCGCGGTATGCTGCGCCGCATCAACTGGTATCTGCAGGCGTGGCCGCAGCTGGCAGGGCTATACGAGCAGCGGTTCCAGCAGGCTGAGAATGCTGAGGCGCTGCGCGGCCTGGTGACCGAATACGATAATGTCTACGGCATGCAGTTCTACGGTCGTGCCGTGCGGGAAGCCTTCCCCGACGCGCCGCAGGTCAGCTATATCGAACTGCTGCGCGCCCTTCGCCTGAACAGCGACGAGAAACCGACCCTGACGCAGGACGATCTCAACAGCAGCAAACCGGCGTTTGAACAGAGCGGCAAGCTGGCGCTGTGGCGCAATTTACAGTTGAACCTGTGGCAGGCGACGAATAACCCTGCCGCCATCCTTCAGGCCGTTAAACCGGCAGAAAGACTCCCGGCGCACGACATTGTCGCCTTCAGCGAGCAGGTACTGTACGGCGACGCGCTGATGGCGCAAATGCAGTGGCCTGAGGCGCGTGATTTCTGGCTTAAGCTGCTGAAACTCAGCCAGGATGCTGAACAGCAGCAGTACGTGCAGTCCAGACTGGCGGCCACCCTGGTCTATAGCGGTAATCCAGAGGCGATCTTTGCCGCGGATAGCGCCATCACCAGCCTGCGTTATCGCTCCCGGGTGCTGAAAGCGGTAGCCTCGCCTGAGCGGTTACGTCAGCAGGCCAGTCAGGGACCCAACAATGAAGAGCGGACCATTGCGCTGCATACCCTGCTGGTGCGCGATTTAACGGAGAACCGCTTTAGCGACTGGTTAAATGACAGAAAGCTCGCCAGCGCGATAACCTCGCCAGTCATTGGCAAAGCGTTTGACGATGTTAACCTGAGCGTATTTGACTGGAACGGCGATGCCGCCGAAGCCGGTTACGTCTGTCGAAGCCTGGACCAAACGGTGCAGGTGCTCAGCCAGAACGCCGCAGATGCCCATGCCCTGAACTGTCTGGGCGAGTTTTTCCGCACAACCAATACCCATGTCGATCTGTGGAAAGAGAGTGCGGGCAACGGTCTGCTGGAGGCGGCCATCCACCGCAAAGAACCCTACGGGCAGTTCGACAGACAGGCTTACTACCAGCAGGTCATCACCTCACCAAAGGCAGAACATGAAGATAAGAGCTATGCGCTCTATCGGGCCATCATGTGCTACGCCCCGTCCGGCTATAACGAATGTGGCGGAACCGATGTGGACAAAGCCCAGCGCAAAGGCTGGTTCTCGCAGTTAAAAACGCAGTATCCGGGCAGTCCGTGGGCGCAAAAACTCAAATACTACTGGTAGCCGCGCTGCTGGCCGGAGAGGCGCAGGCGGCAGAAATCGTTACCGCCCACGAGCATCCGGCCTTCTGGCTCTGGTCAGGGGTGAAGGCCAGCGACGCACTGAAAGAGGCGCAAACGGTCTATCTCCATCAGGGCGAAGTGCTGGCCCAGCCCGATGAGGTGGTGTTTCAGCGCCTCGGCCTGCCGGTCAGTCGCCTGGCCTTTCCCTCCATCTGGCTGACCGTGCGCTTTACCACCCTGGAGGTGCCGCCGACCATCGTGCCGAGAATTGTCCGCCTGATGCAGCGCTGGCAGGCCGCAGGGAATCAGGTCGTGGGGTTACAGATCGATTTTGATGCCGCTACCCACCAGCTGGCAGACTACGCGCGCTTTTTGCGTACACTTCGCCAGCAGCTGCCGCCGGAGTTTGCGCTGGGGGTGACCGGGCTACTGGACTGGGCGAAAACCGGCGATGTCGCCACGCTGAATAGCCTGGCAGTGGATGAGCTGGTGATCCAGAGCTATCAGGGCCGCCACACGGTAGACAATTATCAGGCCTATCTACCCGCGCTTGCCCGGTTAAGCATTCCCTTCAAGCTCGGGCTGGTACAAAACGGCCAGCGGGATGTGCAGGCCGAAGCGCAACTGCAAAAATCTCCCTGGTATCGCGGGACGGTGGTGTTTATGCTCAACCCGGCCCGGCGTTAAGCCTTCACCTTACGGTGACAGCAGCCGGAGAGATTATCGATGATCGGGCAGTCGGCGCTCTCATCCCCCGGGCAGCTCTCGGCCAGGGCCAGCAGCCGATCGCGCATCGCCTGTAGCTCTACAATATGCCGCTCAATTTCAGCCACCTTATCCAGCGTCCGGCTTTTTACATCGGCGCTGTGGCGGGCAGGATCGTTAAACAGCGTCACCAGATCCCCGCACTCATCCAGATTGAACCCTACCTGACGCGCCTGGCGCAGCAGCGTGAGTTCATCAAGGTGCTTTTGCGTATAGCTCCGGTAGCCGTTCTCACTGCGCAGCGGCGGTGTCACCAGCCCTTTCTCTTCGTAAAAACGAATCGCTTTGCTGGTTAAGCCAGTTTTTTTGGCAACATCACTGATATTCACGTTTCCCCCTTGACCTTCCCCTTGATGGAAGGTTTAACCTTGATAACAGTTAGATGAAAGTGTCTCTCCGGTCAATATCTGGCTGGAGATTTATAAGGAGCTAATTATGTCTCAAACCATCGATCTGACACTGGACGGCCTCTCCTGCGGCCACTGTGTCAAACGCGTTAAAGAGAGTCTGGAGCAACGCCCGGACGTTGAGCATGCAGAAGTGACCATTGAGCACGCGGTCGTTACCGGCAGCGCCAGCGCCGATGCCCTGATCGACACCATCAAACAGGCCGGGTACGGTGCGGCGTTAAGCCACCCAAAGGCTGATCCGCTGACAGCGTCAACAACTCCGTCGGAAGCACTGACAGCGGACCCCTCTGAGCTTCCGGCAGCTCACGACAGTGATGACAGCCAACAGCTGTTGATCAACGGCATGAGCTGCGCCAGCTGCGTCACCCGGGTGCAGGATGCCCTGCAGGCGGTTCCGGGTGTGGCACAGGCACGGGTCAATCTGGCGGAACGCACTGCGCTGGTGATGGGCAGTGCTTCCGCCGCTGATTTAGTGCAGGCCGTTGAGAAAGCGGGCTACGGCGCCGAAGCGATTGAGGATGACATCGAACGGCGGGCGCGCCAGCAGGAGACGGCCATCGCCACCATGAAACGTTTTCGCTGGCAGGCGATTGTCGCCCTGCTGGTAGGTATCCCGGTGATGGGCTGGGGTATGCTCGGCGACAACATGATGGTCACCGACGATAACCGCACGCTGTGGCTGGCGATCGGCGTGCTCACCCTCGGGGTGATGATCGTCGCCGGCGGCCACTTTTATACCAGCGCCTGGAAGAGCCTGAAAAACCGCACCGCCACCATGGACACGCTGGTGGCGCTGGGTACCGGCGCGGCGTGGCTCTACTCGATGAGCGTAAACCTCTGGCCACAGTGGTTCCCGATGGAAGCGCGCCATCTCTACTATGAAGCCAGCGCCATGATCATCGGCCTGATCAACTTAGGCCATATGCTGGAGGCGCGGGCCCGGCAGCGTTCGTCGAAAGCGCTGGAAAGATTACTCGATTTAACACCGCCCACCGCCCGGGTGGTAACGGAGAGCGGCGAACAAAGCGTGCCGCTGGCAGAGGTTGAAGCAGGCATGATCCTGCGCCTGACCACCGGGGATCGCGTCCCGGTGGACGGGGAGATCACCCAGGGCGAAGCCTGGTTTGACGAGGCGATGCTCACCGGCGAGCCGGTACCGCAGCAGAAAAGCGACGGGGAGAGCATTCATGCCGGTACTGTCGTGCAGGATGGCAGCGTGCTGTTCCGCGCCAGCGCCGTCGGCAGTCACACCACGCTGTCGCGCATTATTCGGATGGTGCGCCAGGCCCAGAGCAGCAAACCGGAGATCGGCAAGCTGGCGGATAAAATCTCTGCCATTTTCGTGCCGGTGGTGGTGGGTACCGCCCTGTTCAGCGCCGCTATCTGGTACTTTTTTGGCCCCGCGCCGCAGATTGTTTACACCCTGGTGATCGCCACCACGGTGCTGATTATCGCCTGCCCTTGCGCCCTGGGGCTGGCGACGCCGATGTCGATTATCTCCGGCGTCGGACGTGCCGCGGAGTCGGGCGTGCTGGTGCGCGACGCCGACGCCCTGCAACGCGCCAGCACTCTGGATACGCTGGTCTTTGATAAAACCGGCACCCTGACCGAAGGTAAACCGCAGGTGGTTGCCGTCCATACCCTGGGTGGGATCGACGAAGCTGCCGCCCTCAATCTGGCAGGCGCACTTGAGCAGGGCTCCAGCCACCCGCTGGCGCGGGCGATTCTGGATAAAGCGGAGCGCGCGCTCGCCCAGGTAGATAACTTCCGCACCCTGCGTGGCCTTGGCGTCAGCGGCGAGGTGGACAACCGCACCCTGCTGCTCGGTAATCAGGCGCTGCTTGCGGAAAATGGCATTGATACCAGCGCGCTGGATGAACATCTGCACACCTGGGCCACCAGGGGCGCAACGCCGGTGTTGCTGGCGATTGACGGGCGGGCCGCGGCGCTGTTTGCCATCCGCGATCCGCTGCGCGCAGACAGCGTGACCGCACTGCAACGCCTGCACCGGGAGGGTTATCGTCTGGTGATGTTGACCGGCGATAACGCCACTACCGCACAGGCTATCGCCAGGGAAGCTGGCATTGATGAGGTGATTGCGGGCGTCCTGCCGGATGGCAAGGCGGAGGCGATTATCAAACTGCAGAAGCAGGGGCGCCGGGTGGCGATGGTTGGCGACGGCATCAACGATGCCCCGGCGCTGGCACAGGCCGATGTCGGAATTGCCATGGGCGGCGGCAGCGATGTCGCTATCGAAACGGCGGCGATAACCCTGATGCGCCACAGTCTGACCGGCGTGGCCGACGCGCTCGCCATCTCGAAAGCGACGCTGCGCAACATGAAGCAGAATTTGCTGGGGGCCTTTATCTACAACGCCTTCGGTATTCCTGTCGCCGCCGGGATCTTATGGCCGCTGACCGGCACGCTGCTCAATCCGGTGGTGGCGGGTGCCGCCATGGCCCTCTCCTCTATTACCGTGGTCAGCAACGCCAACCGCCTGTTGCGCTTTAAACCTAAAGCCTGAGGTGGTCGCAGGACAAGGACGTCTTGCGCCACTCCTCCCCACGCGCTAGCATGAATTTTTCATCAGGGAGCGCGTATGGGTCTGTTTCAACGTCTGAAAGCATCGTTTCGCGCCCTCTTCCCCCGCCGCTATCGCTGGCCTGGTCTTGATATCACCCTTCCCGGCGGACAGCATCTGCATCTGGTCGGCAGTATCCATATGGGTACGCGGGATATGTCTCCCCTGCCCGATGGCCTGGTTACCCGCTTGCATCATGCCGACGCGCTGATCGTCGAAGCGGATATCTCCGGGGATGAGTCGCCCTTCGCAGGACTTGCGATCCCGCCTCCGCTGGCGGAGCGTATCAGCCCGACCCAGCTTACGGAACTGCAACGGGTCGCCGGGGAGCTTGGATTATCGCTTAATCAGCTTGAGAGCCAGCCGCTGTGGCAGATCGCTATGGTGTTGCAGGCTACCCAGGCGCAGCGGTTAGGGCTGCGGGGAGATTACGGCATCGATTACCAATTGCTGAATGCCGCGCGCACGCAGAACCTACCGGTCATTGAGCTGGAAGGGGCGGCCAGCCAGATCGCCCTGCTGCGCCAGATGCCAGACGACGGTTTGCTGCTGCTGGAAGATACCCTGACTCACTGGCACACCAATGCCCGCCTGCTGCAAACCATGGTGAGCTGGTGGCTGGATTCCCCCCCTGTCGTCGACAAGCTGGCGCTTCCGGCGACCTTCAGCGAGTCGCTGTATGATGTGCTGATGCATGAGCGTAATCAGGCGTGGTGCGAAAAGCTGCACGCGTTGCCGGCTGGGCGGTATGTGGTGGCGGTGGGGGCGTTGCATCTGTACGGCGAGGGGAATTTGCCGTCGCTGCTGAGATAAAAAAGTGGCCAATATTTCTATTGGCCCGTCAAAGAGGAATTTCATCATTGTTATTATGCCGGAGGAGACCTCCGGTTCAGCAGATTGTCGCTCAAAGTGACCATCACTGCCAACACTATTGCGCAAGATGGTGCTATTTTTTAGCCGCTTTTGAGGCGTATTCTTAAGGCGTTTATTGTCCGGGCTAAGAAGGATTGCTATGACTCCCGCCGTTAAATTACTCGAAAAAAACAAGATTCCGTTTCGGATCCACAGCTATGACCACGATCCGGCTGAAACCAATTTTGGTGATGAAGTGGTGCGTAAACTGGGTCTGAATGCGGATCAGGTCTATAAAACGTTGCTGGTCGCGGTGAATGGCGATATGAAACACCTCGCCGTGGCGGTGACGCCGGTTGCCAGTCAGCTGGATCTGAAGAAAGTGGCCAAAGCGCTGGGCGCCAAAAAGGTGGATATGGCCGACCCGATGGTGGCGCAACGCACCACGGGGTATCTGGTGGGGGGAATTAGCCCGCTGGGGCAGAAGAAGCGCCTGCCGACGCTGATTGATGCACCTTCACAGGCGTTTGAGACGATCTATATTTCCGGCGGCAAGCGCGGGATGGATATTGAACTGGCGGCGAGCGATCTGGCGAAAATGCTGGATGCGCAGTTTGCGGATATCGCGCGTCGGGATTAAAAAAACGCCGGGTGGCGCTGCGCTTACCCGGCCTACAAAACCAAAAAACCGTTAAAACCGTTAAAACCGTTCGAACCGTAGGCCGGGTAAGGCGAAGCCGCCACCCGGCACTGACGGCGCTTACTGCCAGCTCACTTCACCCTGCGGTTCATACGCATTCACATCCAGCGGTGAGTTCTGCTGGATATACTGCTTCAGCACCTCGGCATCAATAAAGCCGGTATTCACATAGCCTGGTTTGTCGTCGATATGCGGATAACCATCGCCGCCGGTGGCGTTAAAGCTCAGGGTCGCCATACGGTAGGTTTTCGCCGGATCAACCGGTTCACCCTTGATCTTCAGGTCGTTGAGCACCCCACCTTTCGCCACAAAGCTCACGTTGGCAAACTGCGGATAGGCACCGGAGTCCGGTTTCATCTGCGCCACCGCGGTGAGATAGTCGGTAACCTCTTTACCGCTCATATCGACATAGACCAGCACGTTGCCGAACGGCTGCACCTTGAGGACATCTTTATAGGTGATATCGCCGCCCTCAATGGAGTCGCGGATGCCGCCGCCGCTCATCACCGCAAAATCGGCATTGGTGCGCGCCATCTGGGCGGCCAGGATCAGATGGCCCATATTGGTCTGCACGAAGCGCACCTTGCTGCGATCGCCTTCCAGTCTGCCATTGAGCGTACCGATCTTCACATCCAGCTGCGCTTTACCTTTATTCTGGAACGGCGTCAGCAGGGAGAGCATCTGTGGGTTTTCCGCAATTTCTGGCGTATAGAGAACGCGCTCGCTCTGGCCATTATCGTAGGTCACCTTCTTCTTCAGGTTGACCGGGATGAGCTGGTAGTGAACCAGCTTCATCTCGCCGTTACGGAATTCGAAATCGGCCCGGCCCACATATTTGCCCCACTCGTGCGCCTGCACAATCCAGATCCCGTTCTGCTTATCGGGCGCGCACGGCGTGCCTGGCACATAGTCCACCTGCTTTTTATTTTCCGAGGCCATGCAGACCGGATCCTGGGAGTGACCCCCCACGATCATCGCCAGGGAGCCCGCCGGCAGGCTACGCGCCATCTCGACATCCCCTGGCGCGTTCGAGCCGTGCTCGCCATTATCGTAATGACCCATATGGGTAGTGGCGATAATCACGTCCGGCTTTTCGTTCTGCTGCAACTCCTGGATCACCAGCTTCGCTTCGTCAGCCGGCTTACGGAATTCGATATCAGTAAAATATTCCGGGTTGCCAATTTTCGCCGTGTCGTCGGTGGTCAGCCCCACCACCGCAATTTTAATATCCTGGCGTTTGAAAATGGCCCAGGGTTTAAATAAGCGCTCGCCGGTGCTTTTCTGATAAATATTGGCGGAGAGGAACGGGAATTTGGCCCACTTCTCCTGCTGGCGTAATACTTCGATGGGATTATCAAACTCATGGTTGCCCACGGCCATCGCATCGTAGCCAATCAAATTCATGCCGCGGAAATCGGGTTCAGCGTCCTGTAAATCTGATTCCGGCACGCCGGTATTAATGTCGCCGCCGGAGAGGAGCAGCACGCTGCCGCCTTTTGCCGCCACCTCTTTACGGATCCCATCCACCAGCGTTTTCTGTGCCGAAAGGCCATATTCGCCATATTCGCTGCGCCAGAAGTGGCCGTGGTGATCGTTGGTATGCAGGATGGTAATGTTATAGGTTTTATCTTTTTCCCAGGCTTGGGCCGGCAGGCTGATCAGCCCACACGCCGCAATGATTGCCAGCGCGACGCCTCGCTTCATTAACTTCATTTCTTCACTCCCTGATGCATAGACAAACGCAAAAATTACAATGAGTAATCAGAATAGACAAATATGTTTTCAGAATTGCGACTTTCCTCAAATGTCGGGGAAAGGTATGTTAGGCGGATAATAATTACATCCTGCACTTCCTATAACAATCGACGTGGTATTTATGGCAATCAGTGAATCTACTCCACCGGTGTCGGCTGCTAAAGCTCGCACCTCATTTGGTATTCTTGGCGCAATCAGTCTTTCGCATCTGCTGAACGATATGATCCAGTCGCTTATTCTGGCGATCTATCCCTTATTGCAGTCCGAGTTCTCTCTTACCTTCGTGCAGATCGGCATGATCACCCTCACCTTCCAGCTGGCGTCGTCGCTGCTACAACCGGTGGTGGGCTACTGGACGGACAAATACCCGATGCCGTGGTCGCTGCCCATTGGTATGTGCTTTACCCTGAGCGGCCTGATCCTGCTGGCGATGGCCGGGAGCTTTGAAGGGGTACTGGTGGCCGCCGCGCTGGTGGGCACCGGCTCGTCGGTATTTCACCCGGAGTCGTCCCGCGTGGCGCGTATGGCCTCCGGTGGCCGTCACGGGCTGGCGCAGTCGCTGTTCCAGGTGGGCGGTAACTTTGGTAGCTCCCTCGGCCCGCTGTTGGCCGCGGTAATTATTGCCCCCTATGGCAAAGGAAACGTGGCCTGGTTCGTGCTGGCTGCGCTGCTGGCGATTGTGGTGCTGGCGCAAATCAGCCGCTGGTACGCCGCCCAGCACCGGGTTAATAAGGGCAAACCAAAAGCGCCGGTTATCAATCCCCTTCCCCGTAACAAGGTTATTCTGGCGGTCGGCATTCTGCTGATGCTGATTTTCTCCAAATATTTCTATATGGCGAGCATCAGCAGCTATTACACCTTTTACCTGATGGAAAAATTCGGATTATCGGTACAAAACGCTCAGTTTCATCTCTTCGCCTTCCTGTTCGCCGTTGCCGCCGGGACCGTAATTGGTGGGCCACTGGGTGACAAAATCGGGCGTAAATATGTGATTTGGGGCTCTATCCTTGGCGTTGCGCCCTTCACGCTTATTTTGCCCTACGCAACCCTGTGGTGGACGGGTGTTTTAACCGTGATCATTGGTTTTATTCTTGCCTCTGCGTTTTCTGCCATTCTGGTCTATGCCCAGGAGCTGCTTCCGGGCCGTATCGGCATGGTTTCCGGGCTGTTTTTTGGTTTTGCTTTTGGCATGGGTGGCCTTGGTGCAGCGGTATTAGGCCTGATTGCAGACCATACCAGCATCTTCCTGGTCTACAAAATCTGCGCTTTCCTGCCGCTTCTCGGGATGTTGACTATATTCCTGCCTGATAACCGGCATAACGCCTGATTTATTGGCGGTCAAACTTCCGGTTTGGCCGCGCCCTCTCCTTATACCATCAGCCTTTCTTTACTTTCCTTCTGAAAATTCCCCGCCCAGGCTTCCGTTTCTCCATTATTGCTGTTTTTACCAAAATCCAATGATTATTCATAAACGTAATCATTAATTTTGTCATAAACTATTACACAGCTTTTTGGTTTCCCGACCAAAAATGGCGTCATACAGCAACGAAAGGAGACGGAATGCACCACGCCACACCGCTTATCACCACCATTGTTGGTGGACTTGTACTCGCTTTTATTCTCGGCATGATTGCCAACAAACTGCGTATTTCCCCTCTGGTGGGCTATTTATTGGCGGGCGTGTTAGCCGGACCTTTTACCCCAGGTTTTGTTGCTGATACGAAACTCGCCCCGGAGCTGGCAGAGCTTGGCGTGATCCTGCTGATGTTCGGTGTGGGTTTGCATTTCTCCCTGAAGGATTTGATGGCGGTAAAGTCCATCGCCATTCCCGGCGCGATCGCCCAGATAGCCGTGGCGACGTTGTTGGGTATGGCGCTTTCCGCGGTGCTGGGCTGGCCGCTGATGACCGGCATCGTGTTTGGGCTCTGTCTTTCTACCGCCAGTACCGTGGTACTGCTGCGCGCGCTTGAAGAGAGACAGCTGATTGACAGCCAGCGGGGGCAGATCGCCATCGGCTGGCTGATTGTTGAAGATCTGGTGATGGTCTTGACCCTGGTGCTGCTGCCTGCGGTCGCCGGCATGCTGGAAAAAGAGAACGTCGGTTTAGCCTCGCTGGCGCTGGATATGAGTATTACCATCGGTAAGGTAGTGGCGTTTATCGCCATTATGATGCTGGTGGGCCGCCGCCTGGTACCGTGGATCCTCGCCCGTAGCGCAGCGACCGGCTCGCGTGAACTGTTCACCCTCTCGGTGCTGGCCCTGGCGCTGGGCATCGCCTTTGGCGCCGTGGAGCTGTTCGATGTCTCCTTCGCGCTGGGGGCCTTCTTTGCCGGGATGGTGCTGAACGAATCGGAGCTGAGCCACCGTGCCGCCCACGATACCCTGCCCCTGCGCGACGCCTTTGCGGTGCTGTTCTTCGTCTCGGTAGGGATGCTGTTCAATCCGATGATCCTCATTGAACAGCCGCTGGCGGTGCTCGGCACGCTGGCCATCATTATCTTCGGTAAGTCACTCGCCGCTTTCTTCCTGGTGCGCATGTTCGGCCACTCGCCGCGTACCGCGCTGACTATTGCCGCCAGTCTCGCCCAGATTGGTGAATTTGCCTTTATTCTCGCCGGGCTGGGCATGGCGCTGGATCTGCTGCCGCAGGCCGGGCAAAACCTGGTGCTGGCGGGGGCGATCCTCTCAATTATGCTGAACCCGATACTGTTCGCGCTGCTGGAAAAATACCTCGATAAAACCGAAATCCTGGACGATCAGACGCTGGAAGAGGCCATTGAGGATGAGAAGCAGATCCCGGTGGATATCTGTAACCACGCCCTGCTGGTGGGTTTTGGCCGCGTCGGCAGCCTGCTGGGTGAGAAGCTGATGGCCCAGGGCATTCCGCTGGTGGTGATTGAAAACTCCCGTACCCGCGTGGATGAGTTGCGCGCACGCGGGATCCGGGCGGTGCTGGGGAATGCGGCGAACGAAGAGATCATGAATCTGGCGCATCTGGACTGCGCGCGCTGGCTGCTGCTGACCATTCCCAACGGCTATGAAGCGGGTGAGATTGTCGCCTCGGCGCGCGAAAAGTGTCCGGATATTGAAATTATTGCCCGCGCCCATTACGACGACGAGGTGGATTACATCACCGAGCGTGGCGCGAATCAGGTGGTGATGGGTGAGCGTGAAATTGCCAATACGATGCTGGCGCTGCTGGATAAGGCGCCGGTGATGGGGTAAAAAAAAAGCCTGCTGGCGCTTCGCTTAGCAGGCCTGGACGTCGCCCCGGCAAGCGCAGCGCTGCCGGGGAATGGACTTATCTGTCCCAGTAGGACTCTTCCAGACTGTCTTCCCGCTCCGGCAGGCCGCGCGTTAAGCGCGGTGAGTGCTGGTTCAACACCTGATAACTCACGCGGTTTGCGTACTTACATACCTGCGCCAGCGACGAATAGGTCAGCCAGTTAAACTTGTGTTTGCTGGAGTTCGGCACGTTGGTACGGTGGAACGCGTTGGCAGTGATATCGTGCAGCAGCGCCGCCAGCGCGCCGTCGCCTGCGCCGTTGGTGTTCATGATCTTCTCCGGGCCACCCATGTACGGGGCGATATGCGAGAAGATACGCAGCGGATTTACGCAGTCCTTATGGCGCATGGCGCGGCTGAATTCAAACTGGTTGAACTCGGCAATCGCCCCCGGCAACAGCGGATGCTGGGTCTTGCGTTTTGCCTCTTCTTCGGTGAAGCCAGCCATATACAATCCTACCGGCCCGGCGGTGCAGAGCACCAGATCGACCCAGTCCAGCGCTTTATCGGATGCCAGCAGCGGATCGCTCTCCCCGGTCAGGGCTTCGGCCTCTTCTTCGTTCATCGCCAGAATCGAGACGTGCTCCTTCAGGAACGCCTGCCACCACTCCGGGTTATCGGCGATGACAAATTTGGTGCCCAGGGTAAGGACCACCGGCACGTTGTATTTCTTCGCGTATTCCACGGCCTTCATGGTCGCTTCCGGCATCGGCTCACCGGGCTTGCAGCGCACCAGATAGGAGGTCAGCACCAGTGCCGATGCCCCGGCGATCACCTCTTCAGGAATGCTGTCGGCGCGCAGCTGGTTCATATGGCCAGGGCTGATGGCGAAGGTCCGCTCGCCGGATTCACCGATCAGCGTAAAACAGCGGCCAATCGCCCCGTCCACCCCTTGCAGGTAGTTCAGATCGGTCCGGCTGGAGGTGTTGCAGAGATAACGGTAGGCGTAACTGCCGATTTCGACATTGCTGCACATCACGCCCAGCAGTACGGAGCGGTCGTCCGCCAGCACGGAGTAGTTGTGCATGGTATTGCCGATGGTCCCCCCGGCAAACTGATGGGTGATCAGGTTATCCCGCACCAGCTCCTGATAGAGCGCTTCCGCTACGTCGTCTTCAATCACCAGAGAGTGCCCGGCGCTCAGGCCGTAACGTTCGACAAACGCATCGTCCACTTTAGCTTCAATATCTACCAGCGTCTGGTCGATACCCACCACCCAGGCAGCACTGGACTCATTTTCCGGCTGAATTTGCTGCAGCAGCGGATCGCGGGCGTTAACGGGAAAGTAGTGTTTGGATTTACGTTTACCGGGAAATTTCATGTTCTGAGCTATGAGTGACGGATGGGCCGGGAATGGTAGCACAAACCCGGCGCAGAGTGCGATCAGCGGCTGCGGGTCACCAGTGATGCCATCATCTCGATGTGCTCAGGATTGTCGTTAAGGGCCGGAATATACTCGTACTTCGTCCCGCCCGCTTCGAGGAAGAACTCCCGGTTTTGCACCGCGATCTCTTCCAGGGTTTCCAGACAGTCTGACGCAAAGCCCGGCGACATCACCTGGATATGCTTCACCCCCTTCTCACCCAGCATTTTGAGGGTCTCATCGGTATAAGGGGTCAGCCACGGCTCGCGGCCAAAGCGCGACTGGAAGGTCATCATCACCTTCTCGGGCGGCAGGCCGAGGGCGGATACCAGCTCACGGGTGGTATCGCGGCAGCGCTGCGGATAGTCGTCCCCTTCGTTGGCGAATCGCTGCGGGATGCCGTGATAGGAGAGCAGCAGCAGATCCGGCTCGCCGTGTTTCTCAAACGACGCGCGGGCGCTGCTGGCAAGGGCGTTGATATAGAGCTCGTTATCCGCGTAGTCGCGAATAAAGGTCACGCCGGGTATGCGACGACGGGTTGCCAGAATGCGCGCCAGCTCATCCCAGACGGCTGCCACAGTGGAGCAGGAATACTGCGGATAGAGCGTCAGCACCACAATGTGCTCAACGCCCTGCGCCAGCAGTTCATCGACGGCGCTTTTCAAGGAAGGTTTGCCGTAGCTCATGCCCAGCGCCACCGGCATATCCGGCAGACGGGCGGCCAGCGCCTTCTCCTGACGACGGCTGTAGACCATCAGCGGTGAGCCCTCTTCCATCCAGACGGACTGATAGAGCTTTGCCACGCGCGGCGAACGGATCGGCAGAATCACGCCGCGCAGCAAAGGCCACCACAGCAGGCGTGGGGTATCCACAACGCGCGTATCGCTTAAAAATTGTCGCAGGTAGCGTTTTACCGCCGCTGGAGTAGGTGCTTCGGGGGTTCCCAGATTGGCAAGCAGGATGCCGGTTTTCGCCTGACTCATTCACGCCTCATAACCTTTTAACAGGCTGATAAGTGTATCTGAAAAGTGCGTAAACGGAACCAATTGCAGCAAAAGGTAAAATGAGAATTTTTCTCACCCGGGGTCCCGGGTGAGAACCACGTTAAGTGGTGGTGCGATTAGCCGAGGATCTTTTCCAGCTCTGCACGAACGTCAGCGACAGGCTTAGTACCGTCGACTTTTGCGTATTTGGTGTTACCCGCCTGCGCTTCTTTAGAGTAGTAGCCGATCAGCGGCGCGGTCATCTGATGGTATTCCACCAGGCGCTTACGCACGGTCTCTTCCTGATCGTCTTTACGAGTGGTCAGCTCTTCGCCGGTCACGTCGTCTTTGCCTTCCACCTGCGGCGGATTGAACTTAACGTGGTAAACGCGGCCGGAAGCGGCGTGTACGCGACGACCGATGATACGGTCAACGATCAGTTCGTCCGGTACGTCGAACTCCAGCACGTAGTCTACGTTGATGCCCGCGTCTTTCATGGCATCCGCCTGCGGAATGGTACGTGGGAAGCCGTCCAGCAGGAAACCGTTACGGCAATCTTCCTGAGAAATGCGTTCTTTAACCAGAGCGATAACCAGCTCGTCGGTCACCAGTTTGCCGGCGTCCATAATGTCTTTCGCCTGTTTACCCAGCTCGGAGCCAGATTTAACAGCGGCACGCAGCATGTCACCCGTAGAGATTTGCGGAATACCGTATTTCTCCATGATGAACTGAGCCTGAGTTCCTTTACCCGCGCCCGGAGCGCCAAGCAGAATAATACGCATTGCGAAAATCCCCTCAAAAGTCGATTCAATTTTTCAAAAAGCGCTAAACAATACCACCAGAACGGGTATCGCTCAAGAAAGGCGGGCAGGCTGAAACGGTTAATGAGGGGAATTTATTAGTGGGTGCAGGCAGATAACCTGCACCCTTATCCTCTCTTCAGCGAAGAGAGGGAAGTGATTTACGCCAGCAGCAACGCATTCACGCGTTTGATGAACTGGTTTGGATCTTCCAGCGTGCCGCGTTCAGCCAGCAGGGACTGATCCAGCAGCAGTTCAACCCACTCGGCGAAGCGGGCTTCATCCTGGGTCTCGGCTGCACGTTTCACCAGCGCGTGGTCCGGGTTCAGTTCAAAGATGTATTTCACCTCCGGCACTGCCTGACCCGCAGCGGCGAACAGCTTCGCCATCTGGGTGCTCATCTCGTCAGCATCAGTGGTGACGATGGCAGGGGTATCGGTCAGACGGTGGGTGAAACGCACCTCTTTCACGCGATCGCCCAGATGGGTTTTCACGCGCTCAACAAACGGCTCCAGCGCTTTTTCCGCCTCTTTCGCGGTATCGTCCACTTCATCTGCCAGCTTGTCGATGGACTCATCGGCTTTGGCAACGGACTGGAACGCTTTGCCGCTGAACTCGGTCAGGTAGTTCATCATCCACTCATCGATGCGATCGGAAAGCAGCAGCACTTCGATGCCTTTCTTACGCAGCAGCTCCAGGTGCGGGCTGCTCTTCGCCGCGGCATAGCTGTCGGCGGTGATGTAGTAGATCTTCTCCTGCCCTTCTTTCATGCGGGAGATGTACTCTTCCAGCGACACATTCTGCTCGGAAGAGTCGTTGTGTGTGGAGGCGAAGCGCAGCAGTTTGGCAATGGCTTCAACGTTAGACGGATCTTCCGCCGGGCCCTCTTTCAGCACCAGGCCGAACTGTTTCCAGAAAGTCTGGTATTTTTCGGCGTCGTCTTTCGCCAGCTTATCCAGCATCTGCAGCGCACGCTTGCTCAGCGCGGTGCGCAGATTACGGGTGACGGTGCTGTCCTGCAGGATCTCACGGGAGACGTTCAGCGGCAGATCGTTGGAGTCAATCAGGCCGCGCACAAAGCGCAGGTAGTTCGGCATGAACTGTTCAGCTTCATCCATGATGAACACGCGCTGCACGTACAGCTTCAGGCCGTGCTTGTGATCGCGGTTCCACATATCCCACGGTGCCTGCGCCGGGATGTAGAGCAGGCTGGTGTACTCCTGCTTCCCTTCCACGCGGTTGTGGCTCCAGGTCAGCGGATCGGTAAAGTCGTGGGCGATGTGCTTGTAGAATTCGTTGTATTCGTCGTCTTTGATTTCAGACTTGTTACGCGTCCACAGCGCCTGCGCTTTGTTGATCTTCTCCCAGGAGATGACGGTTTCGCCATCTTTCTCTTCCTGTTTTTCGATCTCTACCGGCAGGGCGATATGGTCAGAATATTTGCTGATGATGGAGCGTACGCGCCAGTCGTTGAGGAAATCGTCCTCCCCTTCGCGCAGGTGCAGGGTGATCTCGGTGCCGCGATCGGCTTTGGTGATGTCGGCAACGGTGTATTCACCTTCGCCGTGGGATTCCCAGAATACGCCGCTTTCAGCGCTTTCGCCTGCCGCACGCGTGCGCACGGTAACTTTATCCGCCACGATGAAGGCGGAATAGAAGCCCACACCGAACTGGCCGATCAGCTGGCTGTCTTTGGCCTGATCGGAACCCATCGACTGCAGGAACGCTTTGGTGCCGGATTTGGCGATGGTGCCGAGATGGTCAATGGCTTCATCACGGGTCATACCGATGCCGTTGTCGGCGATGGTCAGGGTGCGGTTCTCTTTATCAAATGAGACGCGCACGCGCAGTTCGCCGTCACCTTCATACAGCTCTGGCTTCGAGAGCGCACGAAAACGCAGCTTGTCTGCCGCATCAGAGGCGTTAGAGATAAGCTCGCGCAGGAAAATTTCTTTATTGGAATAAAGAGAATGGATCATCAGGTGCAGAAGCTGTTTTACCTCTGACTGGAAACCACGGGTTTCTTGTCCTTTCATACTAAGTCGACCTCAACAATGCCATTTAATGGGGTTTAAAAGCGTTGAGGGAGAGATGGGGCCAGGGGAGAATTTTTTCAAGCGGAGGCCACGACTGCAGCCTCCGTTTGGTCAGAAATTAATCTTGTGACGACCTGCCAGAGAGTGGGACAGCGTGGTGCCATCGACCATTTCCAGCTCGCCGCCAACCGGCACGCCGTGGGCAATTCGACTGGCATCAACGCCCGACTCCGCACACAGCTCGGCGATATAGTTGGCTGTCGCCTCCCCTTCCACCGTTGGGTTGGTGGCGAGGATCACCTCGTTGATCGTTTCCGATTTCAGGCGCTGTTCAAGACGGTCCAGGCCGATATCATCCGGACCAATGCCGTCCAGCGGCGAGAGATGCCCCATCAGCACAAAATAGCGGCCGGAAAACTGCCCGGTCTGCTCGATGGCATAGATGTCCGCAGGACTCTCCACCACGCAGATCTGACCATTTTCCTGACGACGCGGATTGGCGCAGATGTTACACACCTCCTGCTCGGTAAAGGTGCGGCAGTCGGCACAGTGGCCAATTTCTGACATGGCGCGGGTCAGGGCCTGCGCCAGACGCATGCCGCCGCTACGATCGCGTTGCAGCAGGGTAAACGCCATGCGCTGCGCCGACTTCGGGCCTACGCCCGGCAGGCAGCGTAGCGCTTCCATTAACTGCGTAAGCAGCGGACTGGTTTGCATCAGAATGGCATCTTAAAGCCCGGTGGCAGCTGCATTCCGGAGGATACAGAGGCCATTTTTTCTTTCTGAGTTTCGTCGATACGGCGCGCAGCATCGTTAAACGCAGCGGCGACCAGATCTTCCAGCATCTCTTTGTCGTCTTCGAGCAGGCTTGGGTCGATCTCCACGCGACGGCAGTTGTGTGCGCCGTTGATGGTCACTTTGACCAGACCTGCGCCCGATTCGCCAGTGACTTCCATCTGTGCGATCTCTTCCTGCATCTTCTGCATTTTTTCCTGCATCTGCTGGGCCTGCTTCATCAGACCACCCAGACCGCCTTTACCACCAAACATAGGCTTCTCTCTTCTTTCACGTTAAAGATAACAACCGTAAGTCAGACTCACGATCAAATGGGTCGAATACTCTCTTCATCCAGTTCTGCATCGAAGTAACGCTGCAGGGTCTGAATGTTATTATCCGCGATAATCGCCTCACGCGCCTGCGCGAGCTTCTCTTCATAAATGGCCTGACGCCACTCCAGCGGGGTACGGACCGCCGGATTATCATCTTCAATGATAGTCAATTCAACCGGCGCGCCCTGTAATGTGGAGAGCGCCTCACTCAGCACCTGCTGCGCGCTCGCCGAGTTCAGGTGACGCTGGCCCGGACGCAGATGCAGGCAGATGCGGTTGCCCTCCTGCTCACGCCAGGCGTTGAGCGCGACCTGCTCCACCAGCTTCGGCAGCTTCAGTTTACTGACCTCTGCTGCCCAGGCATCGCGCACAAGCGACTCTTCCGCAAGCTTCGCGGAGAGCTCCGGCGTTTTCTCATGCTCCAGCGCCTTTTTCAGCGCCTTCGGCGTGGCAATCTCCACCTTCACCTCTTCGGTGACGGTGGTGGCTTTCCAGCGATAGGCTTCTTGCTTAACCGGCGCCTTAGGCTCAGAAGTGACCGATGCCGAACGCGACTGGACACGATCCGTGACCGAAGCCAGACGTTCAAGCGCGGCGTTATTTACCGGCCGCGCTCTTGCAGGCGCTGCCGGTTCACTCTTTTTTGGTCTGGGTGCTCCCTGCGCGCGCTGTAGCTGGCTGCGGGCAGCAAGCACCGAACTGGTGGCGTCCGACAGCGGCACATTTTGCGGCGATGGCGCTGCCGGCTGTACAGGCACCTGCTGCGGTGACATAACCGCCGTCGGCGCGGCCGGTGCGAAAGACTGTGGCTGCACCTCGGGTTCCGGCAACGGCATGCGCGGATGGAACGCCAGCGCGCGCAGCAGGGTCATCTCAACCCCCATACGTCTGTCGGGCGCGAACGGCAGTTCCTTACGACCAATTAACAGGGTTTGGTAGTAAAGCTGTACATCCGTTGGCGGAATGGTGCGGGCCAGCTCGCGCATCCGCTGTTCAATGGCCGCCATATCCGGGCCCAGCGCCGCCGGGGAGAGCTGCACCATCGCGATCCGGTGCAGCAGGCTGAGCATCTCTACCAGCAGGGCTTCCCACTCCACGCCGCGTGAGGCTGAGGCGTTGACCAGCTCCATCACCCGCTCGCCGTTGGCCTCGACAACCGCTTCAATCAGCGACAGCGCCTGATCGTCATCCAGCGTGCCGAGCATGGTGCTCACCGCCTGGGTCGTCAGCTTGCCTTCGCCGCTGGCAATCGCCTGATCGGTGAGGCTGAGCGCATCGCGCAGGCTGCCATCTGCGGCACGCGCCAGCAGCTGCAGCGCCCGCGGTTCATGGGCAACCTGCTCTTCGTTCAGGATGTATTCGAGCCGATCGCGGATCTGCGTGACGTCCAGCGCCTTCAGATGGAACTGCAGACAGCGGGACAAGATAGTGACCGGCAGCTTTTGCGGATCGGTGGTCGCCAGCAGGAATTTAACGTGTGCAGGCGGTTCTTCCAGCGTTTTCAGCAGGGCGTTAAAGCTGTGGCGCGACAGCATGTGCACTTCATCGATCAGATAGACCTTGAAGCGGCCACGCGCCGGGGCGTACTGGACGTTATCCAGCAGATCGCGGGTATCTTCGACTTTGGTGCGCGATGCGGCATCGATCTCAATCAGATCGACAAAGCGCCCCTGCTCGATTTCACGGCAGTTATCACACACGCCGCACGGCGTGGCGGTGATCCCGGTTTCGCAGTTAAGGCCTTTCGCCAGCAAACGGGCAATAGAGGTTTTACCGACGCCACGGGTGCCGGAAAAAAGCCAGGCGTGGTGGATACGTCCTAGCGATAAGCTGTTCGCCAGGGCGGTCAGCACATGTTCCTGGCCGACAACGTCAGCAAAGGTTTGGGGTCGCCATTTACGGGCTAACACCTGATAACTCATGGGCAGGCTCTGCAACGCTGGAAGGTGGATATTCAGGGGGGTAATGCTAACACAACCTCACCCGTTGGGCGAGGTTGCGGGCGGGAGGATTAATGTCCCGGGAATGGCACGAGGCTGTAGCTGGTGATGCCCTGTTTTTCGAGGCGCTGTTCACCGCCCAGATCGAACAGGTTGATGATAAAGGCCGCATCGGTCACTTCGCCACCCAGGCGACGGATCAGCTTCACGGTCGCTTCAATGGTGCCGCCGGTGGCCAGCAGATCGTCAACCACCAGCACTTTGTCGCCTGGCTTTATCGCATCAACGTGGATCTCAAGCTGGTCGGTGCCGTACTCCAGTTCGTAGCTCTCGGCGATGGTTTCGCGAGGCAGTTTACGCGGTTTACGCACCGGTACAAAACCCACGCCCATTGCCAGCGCAACCGGGGCGCCAAAGAGGAAACCACGGGCCTCGGTGCCTACAACTTTGGTGATCCCAGCGTTCTTATAACGCTCAACCAGCAGTTCAATGCTGAGCGCGTACGCTTTTGGGTCTTCCAGCAAGCTGGTGACATCACGGAAAAGAATGCCAGGCTTTGGATAATCCTGGATGCTTTTGATGCTGTTTTTAAGAAATTCAAGCTGCTGCGCAGTTGCGGTCATAAATGGATGCCTGATGAAAACGGTGTTACTCACGGAGCGGATAAAGGGTTGGTCAAAGTAACAATTGTTTAACCTTTAACCAGGCCCGCCCGTGCTCGAAAACGGTCGAATTTACTGGCTGCGCACAAGAAATGCAACAGCCAGTCTGATGATTATTGCTTTTCATCAACAACGGGGATCCGCCACATGAAAATGAGCAGGCAGGTGAGGATCGCCAGCAGCAGGATCCGTACCCACATCATTTTGACCAGCCATAATGAAATGGCGAAGGTCACCAGGATCAGCGCAATGGCCCGCGGCTTAGCCCCGGGCGGCATTGCACGGTACTGTTGCCAGTGACGCAGATAGCCGCCAAACCATGAGCGGTAGAGCAGCCAGTGGTGAAAACGCGGCGAGGAGCGGGCGAAGCACCACGCCGCCAGCAATATAAAAGGGGTAGTCGGCAGCAGGGGTAAAACGACACCCAGCGTGCCGAGCACTACCGCAAGCCAGCCAATGATGATTAGAATAGTACGCTGCATAATGCGAATCGGTATCAAACTGAACGGCTACTGTACCACTGGAGTGCGGATTGAAAACAGCCTTGCTTTTACAAACGTTGCAAAATCAGCTGTCGGCCCTGCGCATGCAGGCCGCACCGCTGATGCAGCACGCCACGCTGAAGCCGCGCTTTGACCGGCAACTGTTTCGCACCCGCAGCACGGTGATGAATGCCTATCTGGATGAAGCCCAGCACAACCTGGATGAGCTGCGTCACTCCGTGGAAAAGGGGCAATCTGAGCAGGTGGCCTGGCTCGCCGGTCATCTGGCGGAACAGATTGCCGCCCTGCATCGGGAGATTGCCGCCTGGCCGCTACGCGTCTGGGACAGTTCCTCTGCCGGCACCACAAAATGGCAGCGCAAGCGTCTGGAACACCAGGAGTTTGAACGTCGGCTATGTGAAATGAAAAAGGCGCGCGCGGCGCGGCTGAATCAGGCCGAAACGCTGGAAGAACAGCAGATGCTGATGCGCGAAATCACCGCCCTGGAAGGACGGCTTGAACGCTGTCGTAAGGCACTGGATGATATTGAACGCGTTATCGCGCGTCTGACCCGTTAACAGGAGTAGTGTGTGTCACTGGAAAATGCCCCCGACGAAGTCAAGCTGGCCGTCGACCTGATCATGTTGCTGGAGAACCATGGCATCCCCACTGAAACAGTGCTGAAAGCGCTGGAGATTGTGAAGCGGGATTTTGAAGGGAAATTGCCCTCCCCCCTGCCCTCTCCCTGAAAGGGAGAAGGCGAGAGCGAGGGGGCACATCACGCCGGGGTTGGATCGTCACCCTTAATGTCACGTTTCACTTCAGTGTGCTCGTCGCCCTTTTCATTGCGCAGATGCACTTCCAGCTGGTTAAAGGCGATATTGATGTTGTTCTCGCGGCACATACGTTCGATGGTGCGGTTCAGTTCATCCACCGTATAGCTGCGATCGCGCAGTTCACGCACGTACAGACGCAGCTCATGATCTAACGTGCTCGGCCCGAAGGTCGTAAAGAAGACGGCTGGCTCCGGATCGTGCATCACTTTTGGATGATCCATCGCCGCTTTCAGCAGGACGTTTTTCACCATCTCCAGATCGGAACCGTAGGCCACGCCAATGCGGATCACCACGCGGGTGATGGTGTCCGACAGCGACCAGTTGATCAACCGCTCGGTGACGAACGCTTTGTTCGGGATGATCACCTCTTTGCGATCGAAATCAGTGATGGTGGTCGCGCGGATACGGATCTTGCTGACGGTGCCCGAGAAGGTACCGATGGTGACGGTATCGCCGATACGCACCGGACGTTCGAACAGAATAATCAGGCCGGAGACGAAGTTACCGAAGATCTCCTGCAAACCGAAACCAAGGCCCACCGACAACGCCGCCGCCAGCCACTGCAGTTTGTCCCACGACACCCCGAGCGAACCGAAGACGGTCATGGCGCCCACCACCAGAATCACATAGTTCAGGATGGTGGTAATGGCGTAGGAGGCCCCCTGACGCATATTCAGGCGCGAGAGGATCAGTACCTCCAGCAGGCCGGGTAAGTTGCGGATCAAGGCCCATGCCACCACCGACGAGACCAGTGCAAACAGCAGGCTGCCCATAGTGACATTTTTCATCACCGCCGCACCCGCTTCGGTGCCGCTGTAGTGCCACAGCGTAATGCTGTCGAGATAGGCAAAGACGGTGATTAAATCAGACCAGATCGCCCAGAACATCACGCCGAACAGGGCTATCATCACCAGCATGGTGATACGCAGCGTTTGCTGGTTAACCTGCTCCAGGGCAATGGTCGGCTCTTCCTGCGGTTCAGCGCCTTCGGCCCCCTCCTTCACCATATTCTGCCGACGCGCCAGCGCGCGGCGATAGGCAATACGGCGGGCGGCAACGCTCAGCCCGCGCAGCACGGTCTGATAGAGCAGGTTCCAGAAGATCACCAGATAGACGGTTTCAATCCAGCGACCTGACAGACGCAGGGTGGTATAGAAATAGCCGGTGGCCGTCAGCACCATCAGGGCGATAGGAATAATAGAGAGTACGGTGACCGTCACCAGACGAATGGTATGCGACTCTTTGTCACGCCAGCTGTCACGGAATATCGGCCACATCAGGACGCTGATCAGCAGCAGATTAAGCAGGATAACGAACTGCCCCAGCACATCATCCATCAGATGGAGCGGAGAGAGCTCCGCCACCACCGACCAGAAGTGCAGCGGCAACAGCGCCAGGCTGATGCGCACAATCTGGCGGCGCCAGTGGCTGGTCAGTTGCGCAGGCATATTAAAGTGGCTCACCGCCACGCCATCCTTCTCCAGCACTTTCCAGCACAGGCCAAAGACCAGCCAGAACAGCGCCAGCTTTTTGCTGAAGGCCCACAGCAGATCGCTGATATTGAGCTGCATCGTGAACAGGATCAGGCCGGCGGCGAGGATCAGCAGACAGACCGGCAGGGCGCGGATCAGATCGATAAGAATCGCTTTTGGGGTATGAAGCTGGCTGTCATTACGCAACTGCCCCACTTCCTGCGCCAGCTTCGCCTGATACTTTTTCAGCCAGCCAAGACGCCAGCGAATGAGGCCGGCAATCAACAACAGCGGCAGACCCGCCAGGAAAGCAAACGCCACCGCAGGGCCTGCTTTTTCCCAGTTAACAGAGATTTTCATCCCCTTAATCTGATCTTTCAGCATGCCCGGGAAGGATTTGATCCAGTCCCAGTCCATCGGTTTATTGCTGTTCACCCAGAAGATTTGCTGGGTGAGGATCTCCTGCAGACTTTTGGATACGCTCACCAGTTGCTGCTGGTTGATCTGCAGGTTAATGGCCATCATGAGCTGATTACCCAGCTGTTTATTCATCTGGTCAAGCAGTTCGCGGCGCATATCCACCACCTGCAACAGCGCATCGTGAACCTCTCCATTGACCTCGCTCTTGTGCCCCTCTTCCAGCTTCGCCACGAAGGCATCGCTCTGGAACAGGGCATCGCGCTGTTGGTTGACCTCAAACTGCTCCAGGCGCAGATCCGCAATGCGGTTGGTCATGTCCTCCAGCTCATCGGCAGAAGGTAAAGTCTGCTGCTGCTGATAAAGGATACGCGACAGCAGCAGGCTGCCTTTCAGGACGGCAATCTGCTCTTTAATATTGCGTTCGGACTGTAGGGCGCGATCCAGCCAGTTTTTCACTTTAATGTTCTGCTGAACCAGGGTGTTGCCGTTTTCAGTAGCTTTAATCAGGCGCTGGCTGAGCTGGTGGTTAACGTCCAGCTCTTGCTTCACCAGCGGATTTTCCTGGATACGCGCGGTTTCATCCGGGTTTACCGCTTCCTGAGCCGTTTTCTCCGTCAGGGTCAGTCGCTTGCTGTTGACCGCCTCCTGCAGCAGCTGCAGCTGGTGCTCCAGACGGTTGATGTTCGCGGTGACGTAGTCGCGCTGTTTTTGCAGGGTATCCTGCAGGACGGTATTGCCTTCCAGGCTCTTGCGCTGCTGTTCGATCTGGGCATTCAGCAGAAGCTGCTGCGTCATGAGCAACGTTTGCTGCGTGGGGCGTAACGCCGCCTCGCCCACCGTGGTGCCGTTCAGGCGATTGCGGATCTGCTGCAGCTCCTGAGAGGCGGCATACATTGCATTCTGTACGCGCTCCGGCTGAGTTTGCAGGGAAACCAGCTGGCTGTTGTAGGTTGAGAGATCGCTCTGGGCGGTTTGTAGGTCGTCGAGCAACTGCGATACGCGCAGTTCCAGCTGGCGTAATGAGAGCGTGGCCAGCGTTTTGCGGGTTTCTTCATCATTGTCCACATCACTTAGCGCATTCAGGCTTTCGGTCGCCTTACGCATCGCTTCCGGCGCCTGGGCCACTTTCTGGCGTAACTGTGTGGTTTCGGCCTTGATCCGCTCAAGCTTATCAATAGTCTCGAGGGTTTCCGTCAGGTCTTTTTGTACCAGCTTGTCCTGCGGAGTGAGCTCTTTTTGTTTGTTCAGGACATCAAGCTGGCTCTGAATATCTGCCCGGGTTGGCGTATCACTGGTGTTATCACCACGTGCAAACGCAACCGGGGAAGCCAGTAAGGCAAAAAAGAGAAGCAAAATAAAGGCAAAAACAGGATGCGATTGGCGTGTGTAGTGCGACATAGTAGTGTGTAATTTGTGTGATGAATGACCGGGATGACCGGCGTGAAGAATATCACGGCCGTCGAAAGCAAAATAGCGTGAACTGATGGCTCCCGGATAATTCCTGGGCGTCAGGCCAGGAGCGGCTCAGGCTGCGCCCGTAGCGTGGGACAGAGCTGGTACATCTCCAGCAGGATCGCGACATAATCACGGGCTTCACGTTGCAGATCAAAAGACTGGGGAGCAAACAGCCAGTTTTCCATAATGCCGGAAATATAACTGCGCATCAGAATGGCGGCGCGACGGGTCAGCAGATTAGCCGGGAGCATGTTGGCTTTAATACAGTGCGTCAGGGTTTGTTCGATTCGGTCGTAACTGGCCAGACAGAGGCTGCGCTGCGCCTGCTGCACCACCGCCATCTCCCCAACAAATTCACATTTATGGAAGATGATCTCCATCATCAGACGGCGTCGCTCTTCTATAACCGTCGCCTCAAGGATATAGACCAGAATCTCTCTTAAAACTGAGAGTGGATCGCCAGGGAATTTTGCCCGATACTCAGTCTCAAGATCCCCAATACTGGATTCTGACAGCTCCCAAATTTCGCCAAATAAATCTGACTTATTTTTGAAATGCCAGTAAATCGCTCCCCGGGTAACCCCAGCCGCCTGAGCAATCTGAGCCAGAGAGGTGGAGGAGACCCCCTGTTGCGAAAACAAGCGTAAAGCGACATCAAGGATGTGTTGGCGTGTTGCAAGTGCTTGTTGTTTGGTTTTTCGTGCCATGCGCAGGTGAATTTACAGGAGCCAGATTTACATACATTTATGAATGTATGTACCATAGCACGACGATAATATAAACGCAGCAATGGGTTTGTGGACGCTTGATCCATTGATCAATTTGAAATCGGAAACTCGAGGTTTACATATGAACAAAAACAGAGGGTTAACGCCTCTGGCGATCGTTCTGATGCTCTCAGGCAGCTTAGCGCTTACAGGATGTGACGAAAAACAGGCTCAACAAGGAGCGCAGCAGGTGCCAGAAGTTGGTGTCGTGACGCTCAAAACCGAACCTCTCCAGATGACAACAGAATTACCCGGCCGAACCAGCGCTTACCGTATTGCTGAAGTGCGTCCACAGGTGAGTGGCATCATTCTGAAACGTAATTTTACTGAAGGCGGTGATGTTAAAGCGGGCGAGTCTCTGTATCAGATTGATCCTGCAACCTATCAGGCGAACTACGAAAGCGCGAAAGGCGATCTGGCCAAAGCGCAGGCTGCTGCAAAAATTGCCCAGCTGACCGTCAACCGTTATCAGAAACTGTTGGGTACGCAGTACATCAGCCAACAGGAATATGACAGTGCGCAGGCGGATGCCCAGCAGGCTAACGCTGCGGTCGTCGCTGCGAAGGCTGCCGTTGAAACCGCGCGTATCAACCTGGCCTATACTAAAGTGACCTCCCCTATCAGCGGCCGTATTGGTAAATCCGCGGTGACCGAGGGTGCGCTGGTACAGAACGGCCAGACCACTGCGCTGGCAACCGTGCAGCAACTGGACCCGATCTATGTCGATGTCACCCAGTCGAGCAACGATTTCCTGCGTCTGAAACAGGAGCTGGAAAACGGCACCCTGAAGCAGGAAAACGGCAAAGCGAAAGTTGAGCTGGTCACCAGCGACGGCATCAAATTCCCGGAGACCGGCAGCCTGGAGTTCTCAGACGTAACGGTCGATCAGACCACCGGTTCGATTACCCTGCGCGCCATCTTCCCGAACCCGAACCATACGCTGTTACCGGGTATGTTCGTTCGCGCCAGCCTGGAAGAAGGGACCAACCCAACCGCACTGCTGGTGCCACAGCAGGGCGTGACCCGTACTCCGCGCGGCGATGCCAGTGCGATGGTGATTGGCGCTGAAGACAAAGTCGAAGTTCGTCAGATCAAGGCAACCCAGGCGATTGGTGACAAATGGTTGGTGACTGACGGTCTGAAAGATGGCGATCGCGTCATCATTACCGGATTACAAAAAGTTCGCCCAGGCGCCAAGGTAAAAGCGCAAGAGGTCACGTCTGACAATCAACAGCAAGCCTCAGCAGGCGGTCAGTCAGAACAACCTAAGTCTTAACTTAAACAGGAGCCGTTAAGACATGCCTAATTTCTTTATCGATCGCCCCATTTTCGCGTGGGTGATCGCCATCATCATCATGCTAGCCGGGGGACTTGCGATCCTGAAGCTGCCTGTCGCGCAATATCCAACCATTGCGCCGCCAGCAATTTCAATCGCCGCAACCTACCCAGGGGCTGATGCAAAAACGGTGCAGGACACCGTCACGCAGGTTATCGAACAGAACATGAACGGTATCGATAACCTGATGTACATGTCCTCCAACAGTGACTCAACCGGTACTGTTCAGATCACCCTGACCTTCGAGTCGGGTACGGATGCGGACATTGCCCAGGTTCAGGTACAGAACAAACTGCAGCTGGCGATGCCGCTGCTGCCGCAGGAAGTACAACAGCAGGGTGTGAGCGTGGAGAAATCCTCCAGTAGCTTCCTGATGGTTGTCGGCGTTATCAACACCAACGGCACCATGACGCAGGAGGATATTTCCGACTACGTGGGCGCCAACATGAAGGACGCTATTAGCCGTACTTCTGGTGTCGGTGACGTTCAGCTCTTCGGTTCTCAGTACGCGATGCGTATCTGGATGGATCCGAACAAACTGAACAACTTCCAGCTGACGCCGGTAGACGTGATTAACGCCATTAAAGCGCAGAACGCCCAGGTTGCAGCCGGTCAGTTAGGCGGTACGCCGCCGGTTAAAGGCCAGCAGCTGAACGCCTCGATCATCGCCCAGACCCGTCTGACCTCTGCGGATGAGTTCAGTAAGATCCTGTTGAAGGTGAATCCGGACGGTTCCCAGGTTCGCCTGCGCGACGTGGCAAAGGTGGAACTGGGTGGTGAAAACTATGACGTGATCGCGAAGTTTAACGGCCAGCCGGCATCCGGTCTGGGGATTAAACTGGCGACTGGCGCCAACGCCCTGGATACCGCGACGGCGATCCGTGCCGAACTGAAGAAAATGGAACCGTTCTTCCCGTCAGGCCTGAAAATCGTTTACCCGTATGACACAACGCCGTTCGTGAAAATCTCCATCCACGAAGTGGTGAAAACGCTGGTAGAAGCGATCATCCTGGTCTTCCTGGTGATGTATCTGTTCCTGCAAAACTTCCGTGCGACGCTGATTCCAACCATCGCCGTACCGGTGGTTCTGCTCGGGACCTTTGCGATCCTGGCGGCCTTTGGTTTCTCGATAAACACCCTGACGATGTTCGGGATGGTGCTGGCGATCGGCCTGCTCGTGGATGACGCCATCGTGGTGGTCGAAAACGTCGAGCGTGTGATGTCCGAAGAGGGACTCCCGCCGAAAGAGGCGACCCGTAAATCCATGGGCCAGATCCAGGGCGCCCTGGTCGGTATCGCCATGGTGCTGTCGGCGGTATTTATCCCGATGGCCTTCTTTGGTGGTTCTACCGGTGCGATCTATCGTCAGTTCTCGATCACTATCGTTTCCGCGATGGCCCTGTCGGTTCTGGTGGCACTGATCCTGACGCCGGCTCTGTGCGCCACCATGCTGAAACCGGTGGCAAAAGGCGATCACGGCGAGAACAAAAAAGGCTTCTTCGGCTGGTTTAACCGTATGTTCGATAAGAGCACGCACCACTACACCGACAGCGTGGGCAACATCCTGCGCAGCACCGGTCGTTATCTGCTGCTCTATATCATCATCGTGGTCGGCATGGCTTACCTGTTCGTTCGTCTGCCAAGCTCGTTCCTGCCGGATGAAGACCAGGGCGTATTCCTGACCATGGCTCAGCTGCCTGCAGGTGCTTCCCAGGAACGTACCCAGAAAGTGCTGGATGAGGTCACGGATTACTACCTGAACAAAGAGAAAGCCAACGTTGAATCGGTGTTTGCGGTTAACGGCTTTGGCTTTGCGGGTCGTGGCCAGAACACCGGTATCGCCTTCGTCTCTCTGAAAGACTGGGCTGAGCGTCCAGGCGACGAGAACAAAGTTGAGGCCATTACGGGTCGTGCGATGGGCACTTTCTCGCAGATTAAAGATGCGATGGTCTTCGCCTTTAACCTGCCAGCGATTGTTGAACTGGGTACGGCAACCGGCTTTGACTTCCAGCTTATCGACCAGGGTGGTCTGGGCCATGAGAAACTGACTCAGGCGCGTAACCAGCTGTTTGGCGAAGTTGCGAAGCACCCTGACCTGCTGGTTGGCGTTCGTCCGAACGGCCTGGAAGATACACCGCAGTTCAAAGTGGATATCGATCAGGAAAAAGCACAGGCGCTGGGCGTCTCTATCAGTGACATCAATACCACGCTGGGCGCAGCCTGGGGCGGTAGCTACGTCAACGACTTCATCGACCGCGGTCGCGTGAAGAAGGTCTACGTGATGTCTGAAGCGCAGTACCGTATGTTGCCGAGCGATATCAATAACTGGTATGTGCGCGGCAGCAACGGACAGATGGTGCCATTCTCAGCCTTCTCCACTTCACGCTGGGAATACGGCTCGCCGCGTCTGGAACGTTACAACGGTCTGCCATCCATGGAGATCCTGGGTCAGGCGGCACCGGGCAGAAGTACCGGTGAGGCCATGAACCTGATGGAAGAACTGGCAGGTAAACTGCCAGCGGGCATCGGCTACGACTGGACGGGGATGTCCTACCAGGAACGGCTCTCCGGCAACCAGGCCCCTGCCCTGTATGCTATCTCGCTGATTGTGGTCTTCCTGTGTCTGGCGGCGCTGTATGAGAGCTGGTCGATTCCGTTCTCGGTTATGCTGGTCGTTCCGCTCGGCGTTATCGGCGCCCTGCTGGCCGCCACGTTCCGTAGCCTGAATAACGACGTTTACTTCCAGGTGGGCCTGCTGACAACCATTGGCTTGTCGGCGAAGAACGCGATATTAATCGTCGAATTCGCCAAGGATCTGATGGATAAAGAAGGGAAAGGCCTGATTGAAGCGACGCTGGAGGCGGTACGTATGCGTCTGCGTCCTATTCTGATGACCTCGCTGGCCTTTATCCTCGGCGTTATGCCGCTGGTTATTAGCTCGGGTGCAGGCTCCGGTGCACAGAACGCCGTAGGTACCGGTGTAATGGGCGGGATGGTGACCGCAACCATCCTGGCAATCTTCTTCGTGCCGGTGTTCTTCGTGGTCGTACGTCGCCGTTTCAGCCGTAAGAACGACGAAACCGAACACAATCATCCGGTGTGATGACCCCCATTCGGGTTTAACCGTTAAAAAGGCCGCATATGCGGCCTTTTTTTCAACAATTAAAAATCATAAAATTAGCTTATTGAGGGTTTATATATTTAATGTCACCCTTAAACGGCTTATCCTATTTAACCTGGTTCTATTACAGAAATTCCCAAATTTTTGCGTCACGTCTTAGGTATTAAGAGTATTCCTGGTGTTTTTTGATTTCACCCGCGCTTACCAATGATTTTTAGACTGGTTAAGAAATCACACAGGGTGATAAGTAAAGAGCTGTATCAGGATAAAACAATATATAACATAGTGGCCGCCAGAGACGGTAAAATGCTGCGTAATTGTAATTTTTCGTAATAGCGCGGTGAAATCCTGATTAGAGTAGATTATAGTTAAAGCAAGAGGCATAACAGTAGTCATTGACGCTGAGTCAGTTGTACCCTTCCCGACAACGATGTTCGGTGAGTAAAAAATCACTCAAAAAGGGGATACGCTATGGACGAATACTCGCCTAAAAGGCAAGATATTGCACAGTTGAAATTTCTTTGTGAATCCCTGTACCATGACTGCCTGACCAATCTCGATGAAAGCAATCATGGCTGGGTAAATGACCCGACTTCTGCCATTAACTTGCAGTTAAACGAGTTGATTGAACATATTGCTACCTTCGCGCTTAATTATAAAATTAAGTATAACGAAGATAATAAGTTGATTGAGCAAATTGACGAATACCTGGATGACACTTTTATGTTATTCAGCAGCTACGGCATTAACGCACAGGATTTACAAAAATGGCGTAAATCGGGCAATCGGCTTTTTCGTTGTTTTGTCAATGCAAGCAGAGCTAACCCGTTAGCTTCTCCGATTAAAATTATTACAAACAATTAGGTGAATTTATGTCTGATAAACCATTAACCAAGACTGATTATTTGATGCGTTTACGACGCTGTCAGTCCATTGACACCCTGGAACGCGTCATTGAAAAAAATAAATACGAGCTTTCTGATAATGAGCTTGCGGTATTCTATTCAGCAGCCGATCATCGTCTGGCTGAACTTACGATGAATAAGCTGTACGATAAAATCCCGACCGCTGTATGGAAGTTTGTACGCTGATTATGTCTAACTACTCTCAGAGATAAAGATTCTACGTTCAGATGTTTCATCCTTTGCGTGACAGGCAGTTCTCCATTGCTGGGCTAGCGCTATCGCCAGGGGAAAGATTGCGTTGTACTGAACAGCCAGCCATCTCATCCCACCCGCCCTTTTCTGGTAACTGTTATGATGTTTCTTAGCATAACTGTTACTGTCCACACACATTGTGGTCACTTAAAATATACGGATCCTTCGTATTGAGTCGAATTCAGAAAGGGCAGAAGATGACCGAGATACAACGCCTGCTTACCGAAACCATTGATGATCTCAATGTTCGCGAAAAGCGTGACAACAAGCCGCGCTTCAGCATCAGCTTTATTCGCAAACATCCTGGTCTGTTTGTCGCCATGTATGCGGCGTGGCTTGCTACGCTGGTAGTGATGCTGCAATCCGAAACGCTGATTGGTTCCGTCTGGTTGCTGGTTGTCCTGTTCATCGTCTTTAACGCCTTCTTCTTCTTTGACGTCAATCCGCGTTATCGCTATGAAGATATTGATGTGCTTGATTTCCGGGTCTGCTACAACGGTGAGTGGTACAACACGCGCTTTGTGCCTCCTCAGCTGATCGAAAACATTCTGCATTCCCCTAACGTCGAGTCCCAGCAAAAAGAGAAACTGCAGAAGATGATCGCCACGAAAGGCGAGCTCTCTTTCTACGATGTTTTCACCCTCTCCCGCGTGACCGCCTGAACCTCTCCTGGCCTGCCGCCAATATCGGCGGCAGGCATCTTTATCCCGCTTAACGTCTCTTCTTACGCCCCTGCACCGCCTTAAAGCGCGGATTGGATTTACAAATCACGTATAACCGCCCTTTACGCTTCACAATCTGACAATCTGGATGGCGTTGTTTAGCGCTGCGCAATGAATTCAGAACCTGCATACCTACCTCATTATGATTTGTTATAACATAACAATTAGCATATCTGAGTAGCGAGGCAAAAACAACCTGCGCCTGTAGCGTTCGTCAGGTTTTCGCTCTGTGAAAAAGTCACTTAAAATGGTATTTAATTCAGTGTCTCAATTGCTAAATGAACTCACTATCAACTGCGTGCTATAACACTACATGTCAACGGCGTTTTCGTTTTAATGTCATCGGCTTGGGCGCCCAACAACGGCGTTATAAAAGGAAACAGGAGCATGACAACCCGACACCTGGTCAGTGTGGTTACCTGTGTACTCATCATTGCTGTCCTTGTTCCTGTCTGCCTGAGTGTCTGGCTGGCGCACCGCAATGCAGAAGATAAGTTTGTCGATGATCTGAACAGCTACTCTTCGCGCGTACAGATACGTACCGACAGAGTCATTAGCCAGGCGGAATCCGCCCTGAAGGAGATGCACGCTTTTAATGGAACCCCATGCAGTTACGAACATGCGATGGCGATGCGCCGCGCCTCCTTTTCCTGGCGCTACATTCAGGAAGTTCTTTACGTTGAGGATCTGAAACCGCGCTGCTCCTCGCTGGAACAAGTGAGCCATGCCGCCCCGTTTCCGCCAGCAATGCGCATCACCTCCGATGGCTACCGGGCCTGGGTCACCTCGCATAACGATCTGGGCCTCGACCGCTATATGGCCGCGATTGGTACAGAGCACTACATTGTCATGATCGATCCGGCCTCGCTGATCGATGTGATCCCCTTTGGCTCATGGCCGATCGATGTCGCCCTGGTGGGGCTTCGCCGCAATATCGTTTTTGCCAGCAGCAACAAGCTGGATATGCAGGTCTTTCAGGAAATGCAGCGCAATGGCCGCGCGAATTTTCAGCATAACGGCGTGATGTACAACCGGCACGATGTATCTGACCTGGGCTTCACTATTGTGGCGTGGTCCTCTCTGACCCCTTTGCAAAAGAGCTGGCACCACCAGCTTATTTTCTGGCTGCCTTTTGGTGTCCTGATCAGTCTGCTGACAGCCTGGTTTATATTGCGCGTGTTACGCCGTTTGCAATCGCCCCGGTATCGTTTAATGGATGCGATTAATGCCAGGGAATTCCAGGTTCATTTCCAGCCGATTGTGAATCTGAACAGCGGCAGACTCACCGGTGCGGAAGCCCTCGCACGCTGGCCGCAGCCGGACGGCAGCTATCTGTCACCCGATATTTTTGTCTCCCTGGCGGAACAGACGGGCCTGACCAACCCGCTGACGACACTTATCATCGAAAAAGTGTTTGAGGAGATGGGCGAATGGTTACGCCAGCATCCGGGCCACCATATCTCGATAAACCTGGCGCCGGCGGATTTGATCTCGGGCACCGTGCTTCCGCTGCTGAGCCGCCTGCTGAATCAGTGGCAACTGCACCCTTCGCAGATTGCACTGGAGCTCACCGAGCGCGGGTTCGCCGATCCTGCGGTCAGCGCCCCGGCCATTGCCGCATTCCGACGTGCCGGGCACTCTGTCTATATTGATGATTTCGGAACGGGTTACTCCAGCCTCAGCTACCTTCAGGATCTGGATGTCGATACGCTGAAAATTGATAAATCGTTTGTGGATGCGCTGGAATATAAAAATGTCACCTCGCACATCATAGAGATGGCCAGGTCGCTCGATCTGGACATGGTAGCAGAAGGTATTGAAACCGAAGGCCAGCTGGCATGGCTTCGTCGCCACGGTGTGCAGTACGGCCAGGGCTGGTTTTACAGCAAGGCGCTGCCGAAAGAGGCGTTTATCCAGTGGGCGGAAACGAATCTCGATCCCGAGAGCCACGCTTAACGCCCGGCGGGAAGCGCCGCCGGGCGTCACGCTTATTCGTCCAGAAGCGGCGAGAAGCCGCCATAAATCATGCGCTTACCATCAAAAGGCATGGCTTCGCCAAACGCTTTCATTCTGGGATCGTTCATCATCTTCTGATTCGCCTCGTCGCGAACCGCCTTTGAAGGATATTCGATCCAGCTGAAAACCACCTCTTCGTTCTCTTCCGCCTTCACCGCCATGCGAAAGTCCGTTAATTTGCCGTCGGGTACGTCATCTGCCCAACACTCAACAATACGCAGCGCGCCAAACTCTTTAAACAGCGGCGCGGCTTTCGCCGCCAGCTCGCGATAAGCCTCCTTATTATCTGCGGGCACGGCAACCACAAAACCGTCGACATACTTCATCAGATAAACCTCCGAAGTGAACGTGCGGCCACGCGGTGTGGCCGCATCAGCGATTAAGTTTAGTTCTGTTGCCAGCTAAAGGCGTAACGCACCTTTTTCACCTGCAGGATAAACTCCGGAGAGACGCTTGGGCTCCAGGAATCATCGCCCCCAACGCCCATATGGAACGCGTCAAGGTTCAGCCAGCAGCCGGGCTCCTCACGTAACAGATGGTGATGCGAGGTCTCGCGCAGCTGCGTCTGGCTGTAGCGGCTTACCGAGAAGTGAAAATCACCCTCCAGCTGATGCTGCCCTACATTCAGTTGACGCGTATCGCAGCGCAGGCCGTTGTCGGTCGGGAAAATGTAGGGAGTGTGCAGCTCAGCAAGCGGCAGTTCCCAGCGTCCCTGACGGGCAGCGAGCTTGCGATCCGGGTAGTTCTCATGCGGCCCGAGCCCCTGCCAGCTTACGGTCTGCGGCGTCTGCGCCAGCTGACAGCTCAGCCCGATTCGGGCGGGCTCTGGCATATCACTCGCCACCTGCACCTCAACGTCGCCGTGCAGCACGCCCTGGCTATCGATGCGCCAGCATTTACGGCTCAGGAACAGCACCTGATTGTTGTGCTCCCAGGCCTGGAGCGTGGCGATCGTTACTCCCTGCGCCAGCTGCTCCCCCTCGCACTGCAGCAAACGCGGCGTCAGGCTGTACATCCCTGCCGCCTTCCAGCGTTCCACCCAGGCATTCGGATCGATGCGGGTCGCTTCGCTGACGCCGATATCGTTATCCAGCGGGGCGCGGGTAAAGTTATCGGTCAGCGGCGAAAGCAATGTCGGCACGCCGTCGCGCCACCATTGCGTCAGGTTGCCGCTGGTGCGATCAAACTGCCAGCGCTGCTGCTGATGGGTTATGACCAGCGCGTCATCCTCATGGATCAGCTGTGGAATGGTTCCGGCAGCCTTTGGCGTCGCGATGCATAACGGCGCTGGCAAGGGCCATTGTTCCCAGGCGCAAAGGTGGTTTTCAGCGGACCACGGCGTGGCGGCAGGCTGAATAACCTCAACGTTCAGCCACAGTTCACCCGGTGCAGATGCCCACTGCGGCAGAGCGAGCTCCAGCCGTTGCGTCCCTTGTGGCGGAATGTCCAGCGCCACAACGTCGGTGGCCAGCACCTCGCCACTCCGCATTACCGACCAGCGTAACTGCTCGTTGTCCGTGGTGCGGAAGAGATAATCGCTCTGCACCTCCACCACCAGCGGGGAGTGGCTTTGCAGGGTAAAGGTGAAGAACTGCTGCGCGCGCTGGGCCTCATAGAGGGCCGGATGCGGCGTGCGATCGGGGAAGACCAGCCCGTTCAGACAAAACTGTCTGTCATTCGGTTTATCACCAAAATCGCCACCGTAGGCCCAGAAAGGATTGCCCTGTTCGTCATGCTTCGTCAGCGCCTGGTCGACCCAGTCCCAGACGAAACCGCCCTGCAGACGAGGATGTTTGCGGAAGGCTTCCCAGTATTTAGCGAACCCGCCAAAGCTGTTGCCCATCGCGTGCGCGTATTCGCAGAGGATCAGCGGACGCGTCTCATCCGGCATACCGATCCACTTTTTAAGGGACCATTTTGGTACTGCCGGGAAGGGTTGGTCCTGATCGACGCGGGCATACATCGGACAGACGATGTCGGTCGCCGCCGTATTCGCCCCACCGCCCTCATACTGCACCGGACGGCCAGGATCGGTCGTTTTCACCCAGCGGTAAAGGGCGTCATGGTTGGCGCCATGACCAGACTCGTTGCCCAGAGACCAGATGATGATCGACGGGTGGTTACGATCGCGCTGCACCATGCGGGTGACGCGTTCGCTCATGGCGGGTAGCCAGCGCGGATCGTCAGCCAGACGGCTCATCGGCACCATGCCGTGAGTTTCGATGTTGGCCTCATCCACCACATAGAGCCCATAGCGATCGCACAGGCGATACCAGAGCGGGTGGTTAGGGTAATGCGAGCAGCGCACGGCGTTAAAGTTGTGCTGCTTCATCAGCTCAATGTCGCGGCGCATGGTGGCTTCGTCCATCACCTGTCCGCTCTCAGGGTGATGCTCGTGACGGTTTACGCCACGGATCAGCAGCGGCTTGCCGTTGAGCTTCAACAGCCCGTTTGCGATCTCGACACGACGGAATCCCACATCGCAGGCTTCTACGTCCAGGATCTGGCCCTGCGCGTCATGCAACACCAGAGTCAGCCGGTAAAGGGCGGGGATTTCCGCACTCCACAGCGCCGGGTGTTCCACCTTCAGTGCAACATTTACCCTCTGCTGCCAGCTTCCGCGCTCATCGACAACCGCAGAGCCCGGTGTGCCGATGGCGCTGGCGATACGCTCTCCGTCCCGCCACAGGTTTACGCTCACCTCACAGCCTGCGTAGTCGTTCCCGCCAAGGGTCAGCCCCAGCTGAAGCTGTGCGCGGTCATAATCGGCGTTCAGCTCCGTCACAACGTGATAGTCGGCGATATGGGTATCTGGCTTATGCAGCAGGGTCACGTCGCGGAAGATACCGCTCATCCGCCACATATCCTGGTCTTCAAGATAGCTGCCGTCACACCAGCGCAGCACCATTACCGCCAGCCGGTTGCTGCCTGCCCGCAGGAACGCAGACACGTCAAACTCCGCAGGCAGACGGCTATCCTGGGAGTAGCCCACCCACTGCCCGTTGCACCAGAGGTGAAAGGCGGAATTGACGCCGTCAAAGACCAGTCGCGTCTGACCGCTTTCCAGCCAGCTGGCGTCCATATCGAATGTGAGCGAGTAACAACCGGTCGGGTTCTCAGCCGGGACAAAGGGCGGATCCACCGCAATAGGATAGGTGACGTTGGTGTAGATCGGCGTATCAAAGCCCTGCATCTGCCAGTTGGAGGGAACGGGCATCACCACCGCATCCGCACAATCCTCCTGCGTCCAGCTGTCGGGAACCTGCTCAGGTGCAGGAAAGAAGCTGAACTGCCAGTCACCGTTCAGCGAGCGGATGGCCGGGGTTGGCTCCTCATCCCGCGCGGCGTGCTCATCACGCCAGCCGCTTAGCGGGACGTGGGCAGGAAGTCGGTTCCATTGGGTGACGCCGGGATTCTCCCAGTCACGACGGGCAAGTAGTGTGCTGAGGGTCAGCGAAGCAGGATGGGACATAGTTACCTCTTTGCGAAGCGCTCACAATTTATAGCTACAATGCCCTGTCAGGTTGCCAGGGTAAAGGGGGAGAGCATCATGAAGCGATGGCGATCACAAAAGCGTTAACGACGCGCCAGCTGTTCGGCCAGCAGCGCCAGCGATTTAAGCTGGCGGGCCAGATCCTCACTTCCCTGCGGGATCCCTTCCCGGGCGGTGGAGTGGCGCTCGACAAGCGTCACCGGCAGCCGGGTTTGTGCCGGGGCTGCTTCACTCGTCCCCTGCTGCGCCAGTAGCCACTCCACGCTGCGCAGTCCCGCCTCACGGAACGCCTGACGAACCGTGGTCAGCGGCGGGGTAAACCACGCGCTGTCGGTGGTATCATCAAACCCGACCACCGAGATCTGGCCCGGCACAGCAATACCTTTTTCGGCACAGGCGCGCATCACGCCAAGGGCCATCTGATCGTTCGCCACCAGGATCCCCTGCGGGAGGGTCGCCCCCGCCAGCAGCTGATGGCCTTTTTCATAACCTGAAGCCGCGCTCCAGTCCCCCTCCGCAACCGCACACGGTTCCAGACCCGCCTCGCCTAAGGCAGACAACCAGCCGGCAAGACGCGCCCGGGCAGAGACGGAACTTTGTGGCCCGCCAAGCAGGGCGATCCGCTGATGGCCCAGCGCCAGCAGATGTTGCGCCCCCAGAGTGGCCCCCTGTCCGGCATCAAACACCAGGCTGTGTACCCGGGCGTCAGGGGAGACATCAAGAAACAGTACCGGCACCGGAAGGGCCTGCGCCTGCAGGCTTTCTGCCTGGGCCTCTTCGAGCGGCACGTTAACCAGCAGCCCTTCCACGCGCTGGGCCAGCAGCTCCTGCAGCGCCGCCATGCATTGCTGGGGATTTTCCACCATCGAGATCAGCACGCTCGCCCCGCGCTCGCCTGCGCGGGTCTTCACCGCTGAGGCAATCTGCGAGGGGGCATGCAGGGCCAGATCTGTAGTAATCAACCCCAGGGTGCGGGTGCGTTTACCGGCCAGCTGCTGGGCACCGCGATTGGGAACATAGTGCAGCTCGGCCATCGCCTGCAGCACTTTCTCCCGGGTCCGGGCCGAGACGTGGGCCGCATCATTAATGACCCGTGAGACGGTTTGATAAGAGACGCCCGCGAGGCGGGCAACATCATAGAGCGTTATGGCTTTCATGCGCTTCGCGTTGCAGTGACAGAGGTACCTATTCTGTCATAACGCCTGGCGTAAAGCATGTGAGCGCTTCGCAAAATCAGACAACGCGCTCAGGCTGCGGGACTAGCGGGCGCGGTCTCTGACGAAACCATGGCAGACAGATCTGGATCAGCGGGCCGATGCTTAACGCATAGAGCACGGTACCGACACCAAAAGTGCCCCCCAGCAGGCAGCCAGTCAGCAAAACTGAAATCTCAATCGCCGTGCGCACGCTGCGAACCGACCAGCCGGTGCGGGCGTTGATACCAGTCATCAGGCCATCGCGCGGCCCGGCGCCAAATCCGGCCCCGATGTACATGCCGGTCGCCAGCGCATTTACGATAACCGCGCTGACCAGCAATACGCAGCGGGCCATCAGCGAATCGATAGCCGGAATAAACGCCAGCGCGACATCGGCCGCCAGACCGATGGCAATCACGTTGCTGATGGTGCCGAGCCCCAGGCGCTGGCGCAGTGGGATCCACAGCAGCAGCACCAGCACACCGGTCAGAATGATAACGGTGCCAATATCCATTCCCAGCAGTTTTGCCACCCCCAGGTGGAAGACATTCCACGGATCGGCCCCCAGATCCGCGCGCACAAACATCGCCGTTGACAGGCCATAGAGGCTTAATCCGACGTAAAGCTGAAGTAATCGACGTAACATGATCGCTCTCCGATGGTTTCTGCTTTTATCATTGCCTGAAATGGCCCTATGATTAATGACCAGTTTTCAAAAAGTGGACTGCCTGTGTCATCACGTCGATTTGGAAGTCAGTCATTAGTGCGTCTGCTGGGTCACTGGCAGGAGAGCCCCTCCCGTACCCCGCTGTGGCGACAGCTGGCCGATGCCCTGCGCCTGCTGATCCTGGACGGCAGGCTGGCGCTGGATACACGCCTGCCGGGAGAGCGGGAGCTGGCTTTAACGCTGGAAGTCAGCCGGACCACCGTCAGCAGCGCCCTTGCCCATCTGCGGGATGAGGGCTACCTCGAAAGCCGACACGGTAGCGGCTCGCGGGTGATCCTGCCCAACAGCCGCACGCCCCCTACCCGCGCCAACGCCAGTGCGGCGCTGGATCTCTCTACCGCCGCGCTGGGAGCCGGGCCGGAGATCCATCAGGCCTATACCCATGCCCTGACCGCCATGACGCCGCATCTGACGCAAACCGGCTATGACCAACTGGGACTGCTGGCCCTGCGCGAAGCCATTGCCGCACGCTATACGGCGCGCGGCCTGCCGACCCGGGCAGAAGAGGTGATGGTGGTTAACGGTGCCGTCAGCGGGCTGGCGCTGGTACTGCGCATGTTCACCGGGCCAGGCGATCGGGTAGTGGTGGATCACCCCACTTACCCGCTGGCTATTGCCGCCATCCAGGGCGCCTCCTGCCGACCGGTAGGTGTCTCGCTGCCGCAGACCGGCTGGGATATTGACGGATTTGCCGCCACCCTCGCCCAGACCGCGCCGCGCCTGGCTTATCTGATGCCGGATTTCCACAATCCCACGGGCCGCTGCATGGATGCGACGAGCCGGCAAGCTATCGCCGCCGTGGCTGCCCGGGCCCGCACTCTGCTGGTCGTCGATGAAACCATGGTGGATCTCTGGTTCGATGCACCTCCCCCAGCGCCGCTGGCTGCCTTCTGCCCGAACGGCAATGTCATTACCCTCGGCTCGGCGGGAAAAAGTTTCTGGGGCGGCCTGCGTCTGGGCTGGGTTCGCGCCCCGGCGCGCACCATCGCCACGCTGGCGCAAACGCGCGATACGCTCGATCTCGGCTCGCCGCTGCTGGAACAGCTGGCGACCCTGTGGTTGATTGAGCAGGGCGAAACCTTTTTACCTGCCCGACGGCAGATGCTGCGTGAGCGGCGAGATGGCTGCGCCGCGCTACTGCGGGAACATTTTCCCGACTGGCGTTTCCAGGTGCCGGAAGGGGGCTTATCCTACTGGGTGGAACTGCCGGATATGTTGGCCACTCAGCTCGCCACCCGCGCCGAAGCGGCGGGTATTCATCTGGGGACCGGGACGCGGTTCGGGCTTTCCGGGGCGTTTGACCGCTACCTGCGCATGCCCTTCTCTCTGGAGCCAATGGCGCTGGAAAACGCCCTGGTGCGGATCAAGCCGCTGTGGCTGGCGCTGATTAACGGTGGGCAAAACGTAAAACGTACCCTGGTGTAATCGCCTTTTCGCCGTGGGCGACTGCAACGTTGATATTAATTACGGGAAAAAAGTGAGCGGGCGCACAAATAATCGCGCATAACGGGCAATTTAAAAATGTCTGACTGTAATTGTTACAGTCAGACATTTTCAGCATGGGAGGTCAGTGCTGAGCAGGAATAGGAAAACCTTTCAGGGAAATAACAAAACTATCGCCTTCTTTCTTTATTTTTGCGCCGGTATCACACCAGTCAGACGCAATTCGAAAGAACTCATCACTGCCAACGTCCCAGCCCAGGCGGACATGTTTGACATAGCCAGAGCGCAGAAGCGTGCAGGCTTCGGAGTAGCTGCTGGCGGTGGATTGTTGATGTTGTTTCATTTTTTCTTCTTCAGAATTTTTCTTAGTGCCTTGATTTCTTTAGGAGTAAATGGAGCTACACTCTCTTCTTCCGTATGCTGATTGTCGATATCCTCCTCCGTCACTCCCGCCTCATCTGCTACAGCAAATGCCATCTGCAGCAGCTTCTCAGTGGTAACGCTGAGATTCTCATTATTCACTTCGGCATAATGACGAAGTTTCTCTTTCAGCGCTTCGTCAATTTTTACATTCAGGACTGCAGTCGTCATCGTTTTTACATCCCTGGCTATTTTTTCTTAAATTAATACACGAAGTTAACATTATTATCCAGATATATATTCTCTGCTTATACATCATAAAAATGTCACACTTACCCTGCAGAAAATTTATGACAGAATAATGACAACCATGTTTCAGTATGATGACAATTTGCGAAATATACAGGTCGGTTTAAAAATATATAATACGCGCACTATTGTTGGGGATAATGGCGATAATGGATATGAAGCGATGCTGAGAAGAGCAGAAATGGGTGGGGGCCCTGCCAGCTACATCCCGGCACACACGTCGTCTGCCCTGGCTGCTTCCTTCCGGACCTGACCTGGTGAACAGAGTAGCGTTGCGGGAGAACCAACAGAGCCCCCATTGAGAGCGTTGTTAACCAACGCGCTGGCGCATTATCACTGTACGGGATAGCAATTGCAAGTTAACCGCGTCCGGGTGATGTTTTATTGCGCAAAGCGTTTACAGAGTGGGCACTTTCTTCCTGTCTTGTCCGTAAATCTTTATCATGCCCTTAACACAGGAGCATAAAATGGACGAGCACGACTCTTTTCCCCAGCGGGTATGGCAGATAGTGGCCTCGATTCCCGAAGGCACGGTCACCACCTATGGCGAGGTGGCGCAGCTGGCGGGTTCTCCCCGTGCAGCGCGACAGGTAGGCGGTGTGCTGAGAAGGCTGCCTGAAGGTAGCACCCTGCCCTGGCATCGGGTGGTCAACCGCCACGGAGCAATCTCCTTAACCGGGCCAGATTTACAGCGCCAGCGTCAGGCCTTACTCAGCGAAGGTGTGCAGGTGTCGGGAAGTGGGCAAATTGATATGCAGCGTTATCGCTGGCGGTATTGAATAGCCCCTCTCAGACGAGAGGGGCATGAAGCATTAAAGCTGGGTTGGCGCCGGCGTAGCCGTAGATGGGCTAACCTGGGTTGGTGACGTTGACGGCACAGTTGTCGGCGCACCGCCGCCAGGCTGCAGCGGCAGCGAGGTCTGCTGTACCGGCACCAGCACCAGATCGGCTTTGGTACCGCCCTGATTGATCACCGGTTTAACGATATCGGTCATCAGGACAACCTTATCGTCAATGGTAATGGCTGCGCTCAGCAGGATGCGGGCGTTAGGCTGAACATCCGCCGGGTTAAACGGCAGTTCAAATTTAAATGGCGCCTGTTTACCCTCGGTACGCGTCGCCCGCTGCGCCAGAACCTTCGATGGCGAATCCGCCAGCGAGGCATCAGACAGAGTAACGGTTAACACTGCATCCGGCGGTAAAGCCACCTTCTGGCGGATCCAGATTGTACCTGAGACATTTGGCTGCTGAATGGTCGGCTGCGTCGCTACGCCAGCAGTGTTAGGGTTCGGCGCCGGCGTCTGAATGTCTGCGCTTTTATCCGCGCAGGCAGAGAGAGCAACCGCTACCGCTAAACCACTTAACATGTGCACGAGTTTCATTGAGTTCTCCTTATCATCAATGCACCAGCGGGATCGATACCGCCAGATGAGTGGTTAACATAAAGATAACGAGACTAAGTGTGGCACAGATCAATTATTTATGCCTGGAATCCCCCTGTTATTCAGATTATTGCACCCATCGGACCACTTGCATTTCTGCGTTATACTCTGCGTATCTTTCGCCACGGCGTATTAATTGAGGACGACTATGAGTCAGGCATTAAGCAATCTGCTGACATTATTAAACCTGGAAAAAATTGAAGAAGGACTCTTTCGGGGACAAAGCGAAGATCTGGGATTACGCCAGGTTTTCGGCGGCCAGGTTGTGGGACAAGCCCTCTACGCTGCAAAAGAGACCGTACCCCAGGAGCGCTTTGTGCACTCCTTTCATAGCTATTTTCTGCGCCCTGGCGACAGCCAGAAGCCCATCGTGTATGACGTTGAAGTCCTGCGCGACGGCACCAGTTTCAGCGCCCGCCGCGTGGCGGCGGTGCAAAACGGCAAGCCAATCTTTTACATGACCGCCTCATTCCAGGCGCCGGAGCCGGGCTATGAGCATCAGAAAGCGATGCCCCCTGCCCCCGCACCCGACGCGTTGCGTTCCGAGACGGACATTGCCCGTGCGCTGGCGCATCTGCTGCCTCCGCAGGTTAAAGAGAAGTTTCTTTGCGATAAACCACTGGAGATCCGCCCGGTTGAGTTCCACAACCCAATGAAGGGCCATATTGCGGAGCCGGCTCGTCAGGTCTGGATCCGCGCGAACGGCGCGATGCCGGAAGATTTCCGCGTGCATCAATATCTGCTGGGTTATGCCTCCGACTTCAACTTCCTGCCGGTTGCCCTGCAGCCACATGGTGTGGGCTTCCTTGAGAAAGGGATGCAGGTTGCCACCATCGACCATTCGATGTGGTTCCACCGTCCGTTTAATATGAATGAGTGGCTGCTGTACAGCGTGGAGAGTACCTCGGCATCCAGCGCTCGCGGCTTTGTTCGTGGTGAGTTTTATACCCAGGATGGCGTGCTGGTGGCCTCCACCGTGCAGGAAGGGGTGATGCGTAACCGCGGATGATATGAAAAAGCCGGGCGGCGTCTTTGCCTTACCCGGCCTACAAAAGCACAATCCGTAGGCCCGGTAAGCGTAGCGCCACCGGGCAATACTTTAACTTTACGCGTTGTATGCGTTCTCGCCGTGGCTGTTGACGTCCAGACCTTCGCGCTCCTGCTCTTCCGGTACGCGCAGCCCCACCGTCATGTCTGCCAGCTTGTAGCCGATAAAGGCCACCACACCCGACCAGACCACCGTGATGGCGATACTTTCCAGCTGAACCAGAACCTGGTGACCCATGGTCACGCCTTCCGCATAACCCACGCCGCCAAGGGACGTTGAGGCGAAGAAACCGGTCATGATACAGCCGATGATGCCGCACACGCCGTGCACACCAAAGACATCACACGGGTCGTCCACACGCAGAACACGTTTCAGCGCCGTTACGCCCCACAGACCGGCCAGACCTGCCACGATACCAATGATCAGCGCGCCACCGACACCGACGAAGCCACAGGCCGGGGTGATGCCTACCAGACCGGCAATGGCACCGGAACAGGCACCCAGCAGCGAAGGCTTGCCGCGTACCGCCCACTCGCCAAAGATCCAGGAGAGGATTGCGCCCGCTGTCGCCACAACGGTATTCACGAAGGCCAGCGCCGCGATTTCGTTTGCTGCGCTTGCTGAGCCTGCGTTAAAGCCAAACCAGCCGAAGTAGAGGATAGCCGTGCCGGTAAAGACCATCGGCAGGTTGTGCGGTTTGAAGGCCTCTTTGCCAAAACCGACGCGTTTGCCGATCAGGTATGCTCCCACCAGCCCCGCTACCGCGGCGTTGATATGCACAACGGTACCGCCCGCAAAGTCCAGCGCGCCATGAGAGGCCAGCAGGCCGCCGCCCCACACCATATGCGCCACCGGCACGTAGGAGAGCGTGAGCCACACCACCACGAAGATCAGCACGGCGGAGAAGCGGATACGTTCCGCCAGCGCCCCAACAATCAGCCCGACGGTGATACAGGCGAACGAGCCCTGGAACGCCACGTGGATGTACTGATAGAAGCTGCCCATTACCGCGGTTAGCTCGATATTTTTCAGCATCGCCCAGTTAAAGCTGCCGAAGAAGGCGTTGCCCTCCCCGAAGGCCAGCGAGTAGCCGTAAACCACCCACAGCACACAAACCAGCGCGAAGGTCACCGTCACCTGGGTGAGCATGGAGAGGACGTTTTTGCCGCGGATCAGGCCGCCGTAGAAGAGCGCGATCCCCGGAATGGTCATAAACAGCACCAGCGCGGTGCAAATCATCATAAAGGCGTTATCGGCTTTGTCTGCTACCGCGGGTGCAGCCATTGCCAGCCCCGGCAACAGCGCCAGAGACCCCAGACCTGCTTTAAGTGTTGTTGTGTTCATTTTCTCGATCCCTATCACTGTGTGCCTGCTGTTTTACAGTGCCGCTTCGTCGGCTTCGCCTGTACGAATGCGAATAACGCGTTGCAGCTCAGCAACGAAAATTTTGCCGTCGCCAATTTTGCCGGTGTAGGCTGCTTTGCTAATCACGTCGATGACTTCTTCCAGCTGATCGTCGGCGATCGCCACGTCAATCTTCACCTTTGGCAGAAAGTTGACGCTATATTCCGCGCCACGGTAGAGCTCTGCATGCCCCTTCTGTCGACCAAAGCCTTTCACCTCGGTGACGGTCAGCCCCTGAATACCCATTGAAGAGAGCGCTTCACGCACGTCTTCGAGCTTGAATGGTTTGATTACCACGGTAACCAGCTTCATATATCCCCTCCAGTCAGAATTCGGTTTTGGCGAGCTAACGAAGGTGGTATTGCAAGGGGTGTGCCAAAAGTGAAAAGGGCGTGAATACGAGGCATCGCGATAAGATGGCGAAAAAAAACGCACCATGACAGTGCAGGGTGCGTTTCATTTTTGCACCAACCGATTCAGCGGCTGGCAGGTTGCTTAATTTTAGTGCATCAGGCGCTGAGGGACTCCTCCCGCGCGCTGGCGGCCAGCTCTTCGCCAGCGAGCTGCAGTTGATACATTTGCCAGTAACGCCCTTTCGCCTCAAGCAGTTGCTTATGGGTACCGCGCTCAACCGCCTGGCCGCGATGAAGCACCAGAATGGTATCTGCCTCAACAATGGTCGACAGGCGGTGAGCAATCACGACCAGGGTGGTCTGTTCGCGTACCGCCGCCAGCGCCTGCTGGATCGCCTGCTCGGTGCCGGAATCGATGCTGGCGGTGGCTTCATCGAGGATGAGCACCTGCGGCGTATCGATCAACACCCGGGCCAGCGCTAATAGCTGCTTTTGCCCGACTGACAGATTGTTACCCTGCTCGCCCAGCCGGGTATGGATACCGTCGTGCAGGCCGCGGGCCAGATCCGCCAGCTGCACCTTTTCCAGCACGTCCCACACCTGCTCTTCGCTAAACGGCCGCCCCAGCGTCACGTTGGCATAGAAGGTGTCGGCCAGAACCACCGGATCCTGCTGCACCATCGCCACCCCTTTACGCAACACGGCGTGGCTCAGGGTCGACAGCGGGCGCCCATCCAGACGAATTTCACCTTCGGTGAGCGGGTAGTAGCCCATCAGCAGGCTGGCGAGGGTACTTTTACCGCTGCCGGTATGCCCCACCAGCGCGACAAAGCTTCGGGACGGTACCGTCAGGTTGATATCCTGCAATACCAGGCGATCGTCGCGATAGGCAAAGGAGACATGATCAAATTCAATCTCGCCGCTTTGCAGTTCGCGCTCGTCATCCCCATAGGCCTGGCGCGGGCGATCCATCAGCTCAAAAACGCGCTCACCGGCGACCACCGCCTGCTGCAACATCGACTGCTGGGTGGTGAGTTCAATCAGCGGCTCATTAAGACGGCCCAGATAGCTGATAAAGGCATACAGCACCCCCACTTCGATGGTGCCACGGGCGGCAAAGCCAAACTGCATCAGCAACCCGCACAGCACCAGCGCCGAAAAGAGGCTTAACAGCGGGCGCAGCAGGAAACCGTCCAGACGCAGGGTCTGCATGCGGGCCATGTAGTGTGAGCGGCTGGCCTCGCCCATCCGTTCGCCAAAGCGCGCCTGCTGACGGAACTGCTGAATCACGCTCATGCCATTGATGACCTCGTTAAAGCCATCGTTGATATCCGCCAGATAGGTTCGCACCCGGCGCACAATCGGTGTGCTGTAGCGCTGGTAGATGATCATCACAATCATCACCGCCGGGAAAATCGCCATCGCCACCAGCGCCATGCGCCACTCCAGGCTGAACATCGCCACCAGCATAGCGCCGACCAGCGCGGCGCTGCGCAGCACCGTCGCCACCACCGTAACATAGAGATCGCGGATCACTTCCGTATCGTTAGTCACGCGGGAGATAATCTGCCCGACAGGCTGGGTATCGAACGCGCTCAGCGGCTGGCGCAGCGCGGCGTCCATCACGTCGGTGCGCAACTGCTGCACCACCCCCACGGCGGCCTGGTTAAAGAGCAGCGACTGGGCGTAGTGCAGCCCCGCCGCCAGCAACTGTAGCCCGACATAGGCCACCGCCAGCCCGGTGACTAAACCGAGCGGCAGATAGTTTTTCGCCACCATGTTGTCGATGAAATAGCTGATCAGCAGCGGGCCGGTCACTTCGGCTATCGCCGCAATCCACAGCAATACCACCGCCAGCGACAGCGGTTTGCGCCACGGCGAGCCATAGGCCAGCAGGCGCTTCAGGGTAGGCCACAGCTGGGAAAAACTACGCATCGGCGGCCTCCTCGTCCGTCTCCGGCACCTCATCCAGCGCCGCTTCCAGTTGTTGATAACGGTACATATCGCGATACCAGCCCGGCTGTTCCGCCAGCTGCTCATGCTGCCCGCGCTGGGCAATGTGCCCGTGCTGCATCACCAGAATTTCGCTCGCCTCGGTCAGGGCCGAGAGACGATGGGCGCTGATGATCACCGTGCGCCCCTCCCCCCACTGTCGCAGGTTATGCAGGATCTGATGTTCAGTACGGCCATCGACGGCGGAAAGGGCATCGTCGAGGATCAGGATTTCGGCATTCAGCAGCAGCGCACGGGCGATGGAAATACGTTGCTTCTGCCCGCCCGACAGCATCACGCCGCGCTCGCCCACTTCGGTTTCATAGCCCTGGGGCAGGCGCAGGATATCGTCATGGACGCTGGCGAGACGCGCAACGTGCTCGATCTCCTCGCGTGTGGCGTGCGGACAACCCAGCGCAATATTATTCGCGACGGTATCGGAGAAGAGGAACGGCGTCTGGCTCACCACCGCAAGGCGGCTGCGCCAGCTATCCAGCCGCAGCTGCGGCAGTGGAATATCGTGGAAGCGGATCTCACCCTGAGGGATATCGAAGTGGCGCTGGATTAGAGACAGAATGGTGCTCTTGCCGGCGCCTGTTGGGCCGCAGATGCCCAGCATCTGCCCCGGTTGCAGCGTAAAGTGGACGTTTTCAAGCGTGACCTGTTCCGTCTGCGGATAGCTAAAGGCGCGGACGGCGACATTCAGCTCGCCGCGTCCGTTCGGTACCGTCTCGCTACCGTCGTTGACCACCGGCGCTTCGGCGAGCATGGCGCGGATCCGGCTGTAGGCCGCGCTGCCGCGCTCGACAATGTTAAACATCCAGGCCAGGGCCAGCATCGGCCAGATCATCAGCCCCAGATACATGGCAAAGCTGGTCAGCTGTCCGAGCGTCAGCGAGCCGTTAATCACCATCCAGCTTCCGCCGCCAATGGCCAGCAGGTTAGCGGTGCCGATGGCGATATAAATCGTGGGATCAAAACGGGCGTCAATCCGGGCGACGCGCAGGTTTTTGGCCCCGGTATCCGCCGCGTCGGCGGCAAACAGCGCCGACTGACGATCCTCCAGGCCAAAGGCTTTGATCATCCTGATACTGGTCAGGCTCTCCTGGGTACGGTCGTTAAGAGTGGAGAACGCCGCCTGCGCCAGCTTGAAGCGCTGGTGAAGCTGATCGCCGTAGCGTTTGATCGCCAGGGCCATCAGAGGCATTGGCAGGAGCGCCAGCAGGGTTAACTGCCAGCTGATTTGGGTCGACATGACGATCAGCACCGCGCAGCCCATCACCAGCGAGTCCACCAGGGTTAATACCCCTTCCCCGGCGGCAAAGACTACGCGATCCACGTCATTGGTGGCGCGGGCAATCAGGTCGCCGGTGCGATGGCGCAGATAAAATTCCGGATGCTGGCGGCTGAGCTGGCGGTAAAAATCTTCCCGCAGCTCGACGGCAAGCTGGTATGACGCACCGAACAACAGCACGCGCCAGACATAGCGCAGCAGGTAGACCACCACCGCCGTCAGGACCAGCATGCCGATCCACATCATCACCCGTGCGGTGGTGTAATGCTGTTCCGTAACGCCATCCACAACGTAGCCCACCACTTTTGGTGGGATGAGCTGCAGAATGGCAATAATAATAAGCAGGGCGACTGCACCGAGGTAGCGTTGCCACTCCCGGCGAAAGTACCAGCTTAACTGAGCAAATAATCGCACGCGGTCTTTTCCTGAGGATTGTATTCCGGGTTATTCAATGGGTAAGGCGGTGGTGTATTTTATCTGTTCCATCGCAAAGCTGGAGGTGACATTCGTCAGACCCGGCACGCTGTTGACCAGCCGTTTATAGAAGTCATCATAGCGCTTCATGTCAGCTACCTGTACGCGCATCAGGTAGTCATATTCGCCCGCCATGCGCCAGAAGCCCAGCACTTCCGGCATCTGTGAAACCACGCTAACGAATCCGCAGTACCATTCGCTGCTGTGGTGCTGCGTTTTTATCAGCACAAACGCGGTCAGGCCAAGCCCCAGTTTTTCGGGATCGAGCAGCGCCACACGCCCCAGCAATATGCCTTCGTCTTCCAGTCGTTTCAGGCGTTTCCAGCAGGGCGTGGTGGTCAGATTAACGGCATCCGCCAGCGCCTGCAAAGAGAGGGTGCAGTCACTTTGCAGTAAGGAGAGCAGCTTACGGTCAATTTTATCTAGCATAACCACCCCGCAGAGAAAATTTTTCTCTTCACATTCTATTTTAAAGGTCAGATAGCAACAATTTTTTCTGTGCTTTTCGCTATGCTGGGCACAAAATGACAAATGGATAACTTCGATGAATAGCACCTGGGTTAAAAATGCCATCAGTGAAATTAACGCCGATTATCAGCGGTCGGCGGATACACACCTTATTCGCCTTGCCCTGCCCGGTTTTCCGGGTATCCAGCTCTATCTGAAAGACGAAAGTACCCACCCCACCGGCAGCCTGAAGCACCGTCTGGCGCGCTCGCTGTTCCTGTATGGGCTGTGTAATGGCTGGATCAATGAAGGCACCACCATTATTGAATCCTCCTCCGGTTCCACCGCCGTCTCTGAGGCCTATTTTGCCCGCCTGCTCGGCCTGCCGTTTATCGCCGTTATGCCATCCTGTACGGCGAAACGTAAAATCGAACAGATCGAATTTTACGGTGGTCGCTGTCACTTTGTGGAAAGCGCCTGTGAAATTTATGCCGCCTCAGAGATGCTGGCCCGGGAGCTGAACGGCCACTATATGGACCAGTTTACCTTCGCGGAGCGGGCCACCGACTGGCGCGGCAATAACAACATTGCCGACAGTATCTTCCGCCAGATGCAGAATGAGCCTAACCCGGTACCGGCCCATATCGTGATGAGCGCTGGCACCGGCGGCACCTCGGCCACCATTGGCCGCTATATTCGCTGCCAGGGATACGATACCCGTCTTATGGTGGTGGATCCGCAGAACTCCGTATTCCTGGATTACTGGCAGCAGCGCGATCCTGCCCTGCGCAGCCCGGTCGGGAGCAAAATAGAAGGGATTGGCCGCCCGCGCGTCGAACCATCGTTTATTCCGGATGTGGTGGACGAGATGCTCCGCGTGCCGGATGCCGCGAGCGTCGCCACCGCCCTCTGGCTGGAAACGCAGCTGGGCCGCAAGGTGGGGGCCTCAACCGGCACCAATATGTGGGGCGCGTTACAGCTGGCCGCGCGGATGCGTGAGGCAGGGCAAACCGGCTCTGTCGTGACGCTGCTGTGCGACAGCGGTGAGCGTTATCTGGAGACCTATTACAACGCCGAATGGGTAAAAGCGAATATTGGCGATGTGGCGCCGTGGCTTGCGGAAATCACCCGGCTGGTAAAATAAAAAAAGCCAGACGTTTGTCTGGCTTGCTGGAAGGGTCTCACTATTCGGGGGAATAAGGAAGATCAGGTGTATCCAGCCAATGGGTTAAGAAATGGGACACGGCCTCGTTGCGGCAGTGTCCAATAACCGGTAAATGCGCCAGCTCGGCGATCAGCTGCGGCATCGCATTGCCCATAATCAGGCCGCGCCCCACGCTGCCCAGCATCTCGCGATCGTTCATCGCATCGCCAAACGCCATACACTCCTGCAGGTTCAGGCCCAGATGTTCGCTCAGCACCGCCAGCGCGGAGCCTTTGTTGCACCCTACCGGCAGCACCTCCAGACAATCGATGGCCGAGAAGGTGAGATGCGCGCGGCCGCCCAGCGCCTCGTTGAGCTGAATGCGCAGGCGGCACAGATCGTCATGATCGCCGCAGAAACAGATTTTCGTCACCGCATGGGCCGGAATACGGCGCAGATCGGTCACCTGATACTGGAAGCCGCTATAGACGTGCGCTTCGAGCAGCGCCGGGATTTCCTTGCCTGTCAGCCAGCCGGTATCGTTAAAAACGTGGATGCTGGCCTGCGTATCCCATGTGCTGTGCAGCACCTGTTCTGCCACATCCGGGGCGAGATCCTGGCGATAAAGCACATCCCCTTCCAGAGAGTGAATGCGCGTGCCGTTGCCGGTAATCAAAAAGGCGTCGAGGGAGAGCACCCCCATTAAGTGGTGCATCTCCAGCACATGACGACCCGTGGCGAAGGTGAGCGTGATATCACGCTCACGCAGCCGCTTAAGCACGCTCAGCGTCCTATCGCCTAAACGGTGATCCGGCATTAACAAGGTGCCGTCCATATCAAATGCCGCCAGCCGCGCCATGAGAACTCCAAAAATGTGAAGAGGTAACTTGTGCAACAGTATTGCCTGGTATATACGGAAGTAATACTGAATAGATGGACATTATTGTTCCGGGTTTACGATGCGCCAGCTTAATCGACTTAATCAGTACCAGCGACTGTGGCAGCCCTCTGCCGGTGCGCCACAGCAGGTCAGCGTGGCAGAGCTGGCGAGCCGCTGTTTTTGCAGTGAACGGCATGTCCGCACCCTGCTGCGTCAGGCCCAGGAGGCGGGCTGGCTCAGCTGGCATGCGCAGTCCGGACGCGGAAAGCGCGGTGAGCTACGCTTTTACGTCACGCCGGAATCGTTACGTAACGCGATGATGGAAGAGGCGCTGAAAAGCGGGCATCAGCAGAACGCCCTGGCGCTGGCACAGCTGGCCCCCCAGGCGCTGCGCGCGCTGCTGCATCCTTTTCTGGGCGGGCAGTGGCAGAATGATACGCCGACGCTGCGCATTCCCTATTACCGTCCACTCGATCCGCTCCAGCCTGGTTTTCTGCCGGGCCGCGCTGAACAGCATCTCGTGGGACAGATCTTTTCCGGACTGACCCGGTTCGACGATACCCGCAGCGAACCTGTGGGCGATCTGGCGCATCACTGGGATATCTCGACCGACGGGCTGCGCTGGCATTTCTACATTCGCTCCACGCTGCACTGGCACAACGGGGATAAAGTCGAGGCAACCCAGCTCCAGAGCCAGCTGGCGAAGCTGCTTACCCTGCCCGCGCTGCGCAAGCTGTTTAACAGCGTGAGGCAAATTGAGGTCACCCATCCTCAGTGCCTGACTTTTGTATTACACCATCCCGACTACTGGCTGGCGCACCGGCTGGCAAGCTATTGCAGCCACCTTGCCCATCCTGAACAGCCCCTGACCGGGAGCGGGCCGTTTCGCCTGGCAATCTTCGATCCTGACCTGGTCCGGCTGGAAAGCCACGAGCAGTACCACCTCGGGCATCCGCTGCTGAAAGCGATCGAATACTGGATCACGCCTCAACTTTTTGACCAGGATTTAGGTACCAGCTGTCGTCATCCGGTGCAGATTGCCATCGGTGAGCCGGAGGAGCTTGCCAGCCTGCGGCTGGTCAGTAACAGCATCAGCCTCGGTTTTTGCTACCTCACGCTGAAACAGAGCGATCGCCTAAGCGAAGCGCAGGCCCGACGGATGATCGAGATCATCCATCACTCGTCGCTGCTGCATACGCTGCCGCTGGACGAGAATCTCATCACGCCGACCCAGGAGTTGCTGCCGGGCTGGTCAATCCCGCAGTGGACGCGGGAACAGGAGACCGTTCTGCCGGAAACGCTCACTCTGCTTTATCACCTGCCGGTGGAGTTGCATACCATGGCGGAACAGTTGAAACGCTATCTGGCGCAGGAAGGGTGTCAGCTCAGAGTGATGTTTCATGACGCCAAAACCTGGGACGGCTGCACCGCCCTGGCGGAGGCGGATATCATGATGGGGGACAGGTTAATTGGCGAGGCGCCAGAATACACCCTGGAGCAGTGGCTGCGCTGTGATGCCCTGTGGCCTTATCTGCTCAGCGCACCGGAGTTCGCGCACCTGATGGCGACCCTGGATGCCGTTCAGACCCAACCCGACGGTTCTGCCCGCCATCTGGCGCTGAAAGAGGTTTACTCCCGCCTGATGAAGCGTGCCGTGCTGACGCCGCTGTTCAACTATCAATATCAAATCAGCGCCCCGCCGGGGGTAAATGGTATCCGGCTGAATCCGCGCGGCTGGTTTGACTTTACCGAGGCCTGGCTGCCAGCGCCGAAAACGTGAAGAAGCTGGTCGCCGCCACGGGCAGACGCTACCATAGGTCTTTAACCGTCAAAGTTGGGAAGATTAATGAAACGTGCCGTTGTCGTCTTCAGTGGAGGTCAGGACTCCACGACCTGTCTGGTTCAGGCTCTGCAGCAATATGATGAAGTCCATTGTGTGACTTTTGACTATGGCCAGCGCCATAGCGAAGAGATTGAGGTCGCGCAAAAACTGGCGGTGAAACTCGGCGCACGGGCGCATAAGGTGCTGGATGTCACTCTGCTCAACGAACTGGCGGTGAGCAGCCTCACTCGGGACAGCATTCCGGTACCGGACTACGAACCGGATGCCGAGGGGATCCCGAATACCTTCGTACCGGGGCGTAATATCCTCTTCCTGACCCTGACGGCCATCTATGCTTACCAGGTAAAAGCCGAGGCAATCATCACCGGCGTGTGCGAAACCGACTTCTCGGGCTATCCGGACTGCCGCGATGAGTTTGTTAAAGCCCTTAACCACGCTGTGAACCTCGGCATGGCCAAAGATATCCGTTTCGAAACGCCGCTAATGTGGCTCGATAAAGCCGAAACCTGGGCGCTGGCCGACTACTGGGGCAAGCTGGATCTGGTGCGTAACGAAACGCTCACCTGCTACAACGGCATCAAAGGCGATGGCTGCGGCCAGTGTGCGGCGTGTAATCTGCGCGCTAATGGCCTGAATCACTATCTGGCGGATAAAGCCGGGGTGATGGCGGCTCTGAAGAAAAAAACCGGTCTTAACTGACCGGAGCGGTCTGCCGGGTGAAAAGATGCTTCGCCCGGCATCAGAAGCGGGGTTATTTGATTAACAGCTCCAGCTTCTCACGTAACTCCCCCTCCAGCGGCAGCGCTTTCTGCGTTTTCAGATCGATGCAGACAAAGGTAATCAATGCATCTGCCACCACCTGTCCTTCCGGCTCCAGGGTGATCACCTGGCTCAATACCCCACTTTTCCCGTTCAACTGCTGTAGCTGGCTGGTCACGGTGAGTAGATCGCTGAGCACTGCGGGCCGGCGATAGTTGATATTGATGTTCACCACCACAAAAGCGATACGGTGCGCGGTCATCCATTGAAAACTGTCGCTGTTTTCCAGTCCATCCCAGCGCGCCTCTTCGAGGAACTCCAGATAACGGGCGTTATTAACGTGTTGGTAAACATCAAGGTGGTAACCGCGAACTTTGATTTGGGTCTGCATAGCGCAATAGCCTTCAGGGTAGTTAATTATAAGATTCAGAGGTCATAACTGGTACGACCTCTTTATCCTGGCAAATTTTTACCACTGTGCAAGTTATTACAGCATCAGGTGCGCAAGATTACGTTCCACCAGCGCCCCACCCATACCCGGAACCTGCCGGAGATCGTCCAGAGTTTTAAACGGACCGTACTCTTCGCGGTAACTGACGATCGCCTGGGCTTTTTTTATCCCCACGCCATTCATCACCTTTGCCAGCTCCTCTGCCGATGCAGAATTAATGCTGACCCGCACCCCTTCCTCTTCGCCGTTTTTGCTGCTCGCGGCGGCTTTCGACTGCGGTGATGATGTGACGGAGACCGACGGCTCAGATTTGCTTTGCGTGACCGGCGTTTTCGCGACCGAGGGTGCCGCCAGCGCGCTGTGGCTCAACCCCGCCGTTACGATGGCAAGCGTGATGAAAAGGGCTTTGATTCCATGTTTCATGCTGTTTTCTCCTTGTTTGTTGACAGCCCCCTTACCTTATTCGGGCCGCTTTTCAGGCACAAACAGCAGATTGCAGAAATGGAAAAGGCCGCGAAAGCGGCCTTTTGGTATTGCAGTATGTTGCTTAAGTTTGCGACCAGCGCCGTAATTACTGCTGAGTAATGATATCGCCCAGCTTAATTTTGGCTTCTTTACGCAGATTACTCATCAACGCTTCGAAAGCGATTTGGGCGTTGTTCTGGGTGATACCCTGAACCATCGCTTTCTTCTGCGCTTCCGGCATGGTGCCCGCTTTGACTTCATCCAGCGCCACAATCACTACGTTGCCCTGCATATCGTTGGCGATACCAAAGCTCGGTTTGTCTTTCGCAGGCTGGCTCAGGGTAAATGCCGCCTGGCTGATCGGATCCTGACCGGTACGGCTCAGGGTCTTCGCCTCGCCAAAGCTCAGGCCAGCCGCTTTCAGCGCCTCATCACCTTTACCGGCTTTCAGCTCAGCCAGCAGCTTTTCAGCATCCAGCTTCGCCTGCTGCACGGCTTTGTTATGTTTCACCAGCGCAGCGATCTGATCTTTCACCTCGTCCAGCGGCTTAACAGCCTCCGGCTTGTGTTCACTCACACGCAGGACAAAGGCGCGGTCGCCGTCCACGGTGATGATGTCGGAGTTGCTGCCCGGGGTGCCGTTTTCGCCCACCAGACCACCGCTAAAGATAGCATCCGCCACTGGCTTGAAGTTCAGCTCCTCCGGCAGGTTGTCACGATCAAACCAACCGGTGGTGACAGCTTTCGCGCCCGCAGCCTGCTCAGCGCCCGCCAGGGATTCGTTGTCGTTGCTGGCCGCATCGCTCACTTTCTGCTGCAACGCATAGAAGCCATCCAGCGCTTTCTCCTGCTTCACTTTCGCCGCAATCTCATCATGGACGTCCGCCAGCGGTTTGGTTGTCGCAGGGGTAATATCATCCAGACGTGCCACCAGGAAACCGACGGAAGATTTAATCACGCCAGAAAGTTGACCTTTCTCTTTCAGGCCGGCATTTTTCAGCTCGTCCGGGGTGGTGGCCTCTTCCAGCCAACCCATGTCACCGCCGTTTTTCGCAGAGATGATATCGGTGGACTTCTCTTTTGCGACCGTCGCGAAGTCGGTGCCTTTGTTCAGCTCATCCAGCGCCGCTTTAGCGTCGGCTTCCGTTTTGGTCTGAATCACGCTGTAACGGTTACGCTGTGGCTGAGTGAACTGATCCTGATGCTGATCGTAGTAAGACTGGATCTCCGCATCGGTGGCGTTCTCCTGCATCGCAGCCGCATCCAGCTTGATGTAGCTCACGCGGAACTGTTCCGGGGCGGTGAAGTTGTTTTTGTTCTGCTCGTAGTAGCTTTTCACCTCTTCGTCGCTCGCCTGCTGTTTAGCCGCCAGGGCGTTAACGTCGAAAGTGGCTTCGCGCACGACGCGCTGCTGAGCAACCAGCGTCGCCAGCTCGTCCGCTTCGCCCTTAAGCATGAAGTCGGTGCCTACAACAGCGTTAATAAGCTGCTGAGTGGTGAGCTGATTGCGCAGTGCCTGAGCGTATTGATCCGGCGTCATCCCCATCTGATTAACGATGGCGGTATAACGGGTGTTATCAAATTTGCCGTTATTCTGGAAAGCAGGGGTAGCGAAAATCGCATTCTTCACCTGATCATCGCTGATGCTCAGACCCAGCTCACGTGCATACTGATCCAGCAGGGCTTCGTCGATAAGACGGTTCAGCGTCTGCTGACGCAGGTTCTTCATGTACCCTTCGTTCGCCGCCAGTTCAGAGAACCGATCGCCTAACTGTTGCTGCATGCGGTTACGTTCACCGGCAAATGCATTCTCAAACTGCCCACGGCTGATTTCCTGGTCGTTCACTTTTGCGGCGTAGTTTGCACTACCGCCAATCAGGTATCCGCTCACGCCGGTCAATATGAACGACACGATAATGATACCGAAAATAATCTTGAGCACGAGACTGTTAGCAGCCGTGCGTAAGCTGTCCATCATGGTGTAACCACACTCCGCTGTAGGTGACTGGTGACCTGACGCTGGCGGAATCCTGACCGCAGCGCGTAAAGACGTATTGTGACAAGAAACCGGGGCTATTGTCAGCCCACAACTCGCATAAACTCACATAAATCAGGCCTGGACAAACAAAAAAGGCACATCAAATGATGCGCCCTTGTACTTTTCAACTTCCCTGAAGTAAGAAAGCGATCAGTTTACCGCGTCTTTCAGCGCTTTGCCGGCACGGAAGCCCGGAACTTTAGCAGCAGCGATGGTGATCTCTTTACCGGTCTGAGGGTTGCGGCCAGTACGGGCAGCACGCTCTTTAACAGCAAAAGTACCAAAACCTACCAGCGCTACGTCGTCCCCAGCCTGCAGAGATTCGGTAACAGAAGCAATCAAAGCATCTAACGCACGTCCAGCCGCAGCTTTGGAGATGTCAGCACCCGCAGCAATTTTGTCAATCAGTTGAGATTTATTCACTCTTCTCTTCCTCTCTTTATAATTTATATCGCGTCTGAATCCTTCACAACGCGACCGCGCAGCAGTTATATCAGGCCTGCCATGACCTTACAACACCCGTTGTTGATGGCTGGCCCAATCAGCAATCTAAATTAGCTATACAAAAAAAGGCTGGCAAGCCCGAAATAGCTTACCAACCTTTTTTTTATTGACGCTCTTTGCGCGAGGTCACTATTTTGCGGTCACAACCTGCATTCCTGAAGGCTCATTCTGCAGCGCAAGTGTCAGAACTTCCTCAATACGTTTCACCGGATGGATATCCAGATCGGCGATAACGTTATCCGGAATCTCTTCCAGATCGCGCTTGTTCTCGTACGGAATGAGAACCGTTTTAATGCCACCACGGTGTGCCGCCAGCAGTTTCTCTTTCAAACCGCCAATCGGCAATACCTGGCCACGCAGGGTGATTTCGCCGGTCATTGCCACATCGGCACGAACCGGGTTACCCGTCAGGCAAGAGACCAGCGCGGTACACATGGCGATACCGGCGCTTGGGCCATCTTTCGGCGTTGCCCCTTCCGGCACGTGAACGTGAATGTCGCGTTTTTCGTAGAAGTCCGGATTAATACCCAGTTTTTCCGCGCGGGCGCGCACCACGGTCAGCGCAGCCTGAATGGACTCCTGCATCACTTCACCCAGCGATCCGGTGTAGGTCAGCTTACCTTTACCCGGTACGCAGGCGGTTTCAATGGTCAGCAGATCGCCGCCTACTTCAGTCCATGCCAGACCCGTAACCTGTCCGACGCGGTTTTCGCTGTCCGCGCGGCCATAGTCGTAGCGCTGAACACCGAGGTATTCGTGCAGGTTGTCGCCAGTGATTTCAATGTGCTTCAACGACTTATCGAGCAGCAACTGTTTAACCGCTTTACGACACAGCTTGGAAATTTCACGCTCCAGGCTACGCACGCCCGCTTCACGGGTGTAGTAACGAATGATGCCGATAATCGCGCTATCATCGACGGTCAGTTCGCTCTCTTTCAGAGCGTTACGTTCAATCTGCTTCGACAGCAGGTGACGACGGGCAATGTTCAGCTTTTCGTCTTCGGTGTAGCCAGAAAGACGGATCACTTCCATACGATCCAGCAGCGGTGCCGGGATGTTCATGGAGTTAGAGGTCGCCACGAACATCACATCGCTCAGATCGTAGTCCACTTCCAGGTAGTGATCGCTAAACGCCACGTTCTGCTCTGGATCCAGCACTTCAAGCAGGGCAGACGCTGGATCGCCGCGCATATCGGACGACATTTTGTCGATCTCATCTAACAGGAACAGCGGGTTTTTAACGCCCACTTTCGCCATCTTCTGGATCAGTTTGCCCGGCATTGAGCCGATATAGGTCCGGCGGTGACCGCGGATTTCCGCCTCGTCACGCACCCCGCCCAGCGCCATACGGATATATTTACGACCGGTGGCTTTGGCGATGGACTGTCCCAGAGAGGTTTTACCCACCCCCGGCGGCCCGACCAGGCAGAGAATTGGCCCCTTGAGCTTATTCACACGGCTCTGAACCGCAAGATACTCAAGGATGCGGTCTTTGACACGCTCAAGACCGTAGTGGTCGGTATCCAGGATCTCCTGGGCCTGGCGCAGGTCTTTTTTGACCTTGCTGCGGGCGTTCCACGGAACCTGAACCATCCACTCGATATAGCCGCGTACAACGGTCGCTTCAGCCGACATCGGAGACATCATTTTCAGCTTCTGCAGTTCTGCTTCCGCTTTCTCTTTGGCCTCTTTCGGCATTTTCGCCGCGTCGATCTTACGTTTCAGCGCTTCGTTTTCATCCGGCGCGTCATCCATCTCGCCGAGCTCTTTCTGAATAGCCTTCATCTGCTCGTTCAGATAGTACTCGCGCTGAGATTTCTCCATCTGCTTCTTCACGCGGTTGCGAATGCGTTTCTCAACCTGCAGCAGATCGATTTCAGACTCCATCATCGCCATCAGATATTCCAGACGCTCGTTAACGTCGGACATCTCCAGCACGGACTGTTTGTCCGCCAGCTTCAGCGGCATGTGTGCAGCGATAGTGTCTGCCAGACGTGCAGGATCGTCGATACTGTTGAGCGACGTCAGCACTTCTGGTGGGATTTTTTTGTTCAGCTTGATGTAGCCTTCAAACTGACTGATCGCGGTGCGAACCAGCACCTCCTGCTCACGCTCGTCCAGCTGAGGCGAGTCGAGGTATTCCGCTTTTGCCGCAAAGTGTTCGCCATCGTCAGATAGCGTGGTAATACGCGCACGCTGTAGCCCCTCAACCAGCACCTTTACGGTGCCGTCAGGCAGCTTCAGCATTTGTAAAATAGAGGCCACGGTCCCGACGGTGAAAAGATCGTTTACACCCGGCTCATCCGTTGATGCTTCTTTCTGCGCAACCAGCATGATTTTTTTATCATGATCCATGGCGGCTTCAAGGCAACGGATAGATTTTTCCCGCCCTACAAATAAGGGTATGACCATGTGCGGATAAACCACCACATCGCGCAACGGCAATACGGGGATTTCAATGCGTTCAGAACGCTCAGGATTCATAGAGCTCTCTCTTAGTTTAGTGTCCGCCAGGTAAGCTGGTCATGAGACTGTGCTTCACATAACCATTAACATGTAATCCAGTATATGGGGATGTTTCCCACACATTCAACGTCATGTTTACGGAAAAATAAAAGGGGGGATTAAATCCCCCCTTTTTGATTAACTGCTTGTATGCTCTGGTGAATTATTCGCCAGATGCCTGCTGCGCTTCCGGCGTACCGTAAATCAGCAGCGGCTTGCTTTGACCGGCAATCACGGACTCGTCGATGACCACTTTCTCGACCTCTTCCAGGGAAGGCAGGTCGTACATGGTATCAAGCAGGGCTGCTTCAACGATGGAACGCAGGCCACGGGCACCGGTTTTACGTGCCATCGCTTTTTTAGCAATCGCATCAAGCGCTTCGTCGCGGAATTCCAGCTCAACACCTTCCAGATTGAACAACGCCTGATACTGCTTGGTCAGGGCATTTTTCGGCTCTTTCAGAATTTGAATAAGCGCATCTTCGCTCAGTTCTGTCAGCGTGGCGACAACCGGCAGACGACCGATGAACTCAGGGATCAGACCAAACTTGATCAGATCTTCTGGCTCAACCTGCATCAGCAGTTCGCCCTCTTTCGCTTTTTCAGACTTCGCTTTTACGGTGGCGCCAAAGCCAATACCCGAGCCGGTTTCAACACGGTTAGCGATGACTTTATCCAGACCGGCAAACGCACCGCCACAGATAAAGAGGATCTTGGAGGTATCAACCTGCAGGAACTCCTGCTGAGGATGCTTACGACCGCCCTGCGGTGGAACCGCGGCAACCGTCCCTTCGATCAGTTTCAGCAATGCCTGCTGCACACCTTCACCGGAAACGTCACGGGTGATCGATGGGTTATCGGATTTACGCGAGATTTTATCGATCTCATCGATATAAACGATACCGCGCTGTGCTTTCTGCACATCGTAATCACATTTCTGCAGCAGTTTCTGAATGATGTTTTCCACATCTTCACCCACATAACCGGCTTCGGTCAGGGTGGTGGCATCGGCCATGGTGAATGGAACATCCAGCAGACGTGCCAGCGTTTCTGCCAGCAGGGTTTTACCGGAACCGGTTGGGCCGATCAGCAAAATGTTACTTTTGCCCAGCTCAACGCCGTTGCTGTTATCCCCGTTACGCAGACGTTTGTAGTGGTTGTACACCGCCACTGCCAGCACTTTTTTCGCCTGTTCCTGGCCGATGACATAGTCGTCAAGATGATGACGAATCTCATGCGGGGTCGGTAACGCGCTGCGCTCGCGGTGTGGTGCGACTTCTTTAATCTCTTCGCGGATGATGTCGTTACATAAGTCGACACATTCGTCGCAGATATACACGGATGGCCCGGCAATCAGTTTGCGCACTTCATGCTGGCTTTTGCCGCAAAAAGAGCAGTAAAGCAGTTTGCCCGATCCATCTTTGCGTTTATCTGTCATGAGTCAAAACCTCTTTTTAAGTTCTTTGTGCCGCACATGACGACGCAAATGCCATTCTCAGACGCAAGCTGCTCGTAAGCAAAGTGCCGCCCTACCATAGTATAGCGGCACACCCGCGTCGTGGGCATCAATTACGATGGGTCAAAATGGAGTCGACTAAGCCGTACTCAACTGCCTCTGGTGCGGACAGGAAGCGATCGCGCTCGGTATCACGCTCGATCTGCTCAAGTGATTGACCCGTGTGGTGAGCCATAAGTTCATTCATACGCCCTTTAACTTTCAGAATTTCACGGGCGTGAATCTCAATGTCTGTCGCCTGGCCCTGGTATCCGCCCAGCGGCTGGTGGATCATAACGCGCGAATTCGGCAGGCAGAAGCGCTTGCCTTTCGCCCCTGCGGTCAGCAGGAATGCGCCCATCGATGCCGCCTGGCCCATACAAATGGTGCTCACATCAGGCTTGATGAACTGCATGGTATCGTAAATGGACATCCCGGCGGTGATAACGCCACCCGGGGAGTTAATGTACAGGTAAATGTCTTTTTCCGGGTTTTCCGCTTCCAGAAACAGCATCTGCGCCACGATCAGGTTCGCCATGTGGTCTTCCACCTGGCCGGTCATGAAGATAACGCGCTCTTTAAGCAGACGGGAGTAGATATCAAAAGAACGTTCACCGCGAGAGGTCTGTTCAATAACCATTGGCACCAGCGCCATATGGGGTGCAAAGTTATCTCGTTCGCCACTGTATGACATTTCCGTCTCCTGGATAAAAAATGAAAATACCTGCTGTACTGATTGTAACCTTGCGGACGGATTATCAGCCAGTCTCTTTGATACTGCTTCCCCACTAATGGGGATGGCTCAGCCCTATTTCAAGCATAACAATCTTTTGTTGTAACGCTAACACTGAAAAGGCGTTTTATCACGCTTCGTGATTTATAACTGTGATAAAAAAAACCCGCCGCCGAAAGGCAACGGGTTTTTTGCTCAAACTTTAAACAAAGCGGGCAGAATTATGCCTGCTGGTTCATCAGTTCGTTGAAAGAAGTGGCTTTTTCGGACACTTTCGCTTTGGCCAGAACCGCTTCAACAGCCTGCTCTTCCAGGGCGACATTGCGCATGTTTTCCATCAGCTCTTTGTTGCTGCCGTAGAAAGCAACAACTTCTGACGGATCTTCGTAGGCAGAAGCCATCTCTTCGATCAGACCTTTAACACGCTCTTCGTCAGCTTTCAGCTCGTGGGTACGAATCACTTCGCCCAGCAGCAGACCAACGACAACGCGGCGTTTAGCCTGCTCTTCGAACAGCTCGCGTGGCAGCTCCAGCGCTTGCTTCTCGTTGCCACCGAAACGCTGTGCAGCCTGACGGCGCAGAACGTCGATTTCGCTGTCGATCAGGGCAGACGGGATCTCGATCTCGTTAGCTTTAACCAGACCTTCGATAGCCTGAGACTTCACGCGGTTACGCACGGCGCCTTTCAGCTCGCGCTCCATGTTTTTACGCACTTCTGCACGCAGACCTTCAACAGAACCATCTTCAACGCCGAAACGTTTGATGAAATCTTCAGTCAGTTCTGGCAGCTCGCGGTCTTCGACTTTCTTCAGGGTAATGGCAAACTTAGCCGCTTTACCTTTCAGGTTTTCAGCGTGGTACTCTTCCGGGAAGGTCACGTCGATGGTGAACTCTTCGCCAGCGCTGTGGCCTTTGATACCGTCTTCGAAGCCTGGGATCATACGACCCTGGCCCATCGCCAGTACGAAGTCAGACGCTTTACCGCCTTCGAACTCTTCGCCGTCTACAGAGCCGGTGAAGTCGATGGTGACACGGTCTTCTGCATCAGCAGCGCCGTCTTTGTCTTTCCAGGTCGCCTGCTGCTTACGCAGGGTGTCCAGCATGCCGTCAACGTCAGCTTCAGTCACTTCAACGACAGGTTTTTCAACTTCAATCGTTTCCAGGCCTTTCAGCTCAACTTCAGGATAGACTTCGAACTCTACTGCGTAGGTGAAGTCTTCGCCCAGTTTGTATTCACCCGGAACATAGGTCGGGGAACCGGCTGGGTTGATTTTTTCTTTGATGATCGCGTCAACAAAGTTGCGGCTCATCAGGTCACCCAGCACGTCCTGGCGAACAGAAGCGCCATAACGCTGAGCAACGACATTCATCGGTACTTTGCCCTTACGGAAGCCGTCAATACGGACTTTCTTCGCTACGTTGACCAGCTCGCTTTTTACAGCGTTTTCGATGCTGTCAGCAGCGATTGTAATCGTTACACGGCGGCCAAGGCCTTGAGTGGTTTCAACTGAAACTTGCATCTTGTTACCTCAAAAAAATCACAGTGCTCGGTCAACTCTGAATTTGCCTCGCAATACCGGGATGCTCTCTTGTAGCAGATTCACATTCCCTGTCGCCAGAATCATCCCGAAGACATTCATTAAGACGCGGCATTATAGCGGCATCACTTTAGTGAGTCGAGAACGGTTGGCGTATGTTGCTGCGGCTTTTTTCACAAATTAAGGCTATTTTTAGCCTTAAAATCGCGCCACCGGCTCAAAACCCGGACAAAACAAAACGGCCCGCAGGCCGCTTTGACGTAATCTTTATGCAACATACTGGAAAAGCTCCTGCTGTTGCAAACAGGATTTATTAGGCGATCGTCCCGGCTCCCCGGCACGGTGGCGATGCGAAAATCGTATCCTGTAACCCTTTCCACTCTTTGATTGTATAAGTGTGGAGCGCCAGCGCATGGACCGTGGTCGAGAGCTCTTCCGTCAAGGTTCCGTAGATCATACGGTGACGGTTGAGAAAACGCTCGCCAGCGAAACGGTCACTGACCAGCACCACCTTAAAGTGGCTCTCAGAGCCTGCCGGTACGTTATGACGATAGCTTTCGTCGACGACTTCAAGGAACACAGGTTCAAACGCCGCCCTTAACTTATCTTCAATCTGTTCACGTATCATCATGAAATTACTCCTCCGACAACGCTGAGATGTCACCCATCCCTTTAAATGTTAGCCGCTTTTACCGCTTGCATAACAACAAGACAACAAAAATTTAGCTTTCGTCTGATTTTCTCATTCAACCGTATGAAGTCCTATAAGGGAAGCGTCGTTTTGTCGTTCGAATAACGGAAAAGCGTTTCAGGTGGTTAGTTTTCAGACAAGGCGATGAATTTACATGCGTTGACCACTTCCCCTTGCCGTTGGCGATGTTATGATGGCGGCAATTTTTATCTCTATATGCTTACGATTCGTTGAGAGCCTGAACATGTTAAAAAAACTCTTTTTCCCTTTAGTCGCCCTGTTTATGCTGGCTGGCTGCGCGACCCCGCCAACCACCATTGATGTTTCGCCAAAGATCACCCTGCCACAACAGGATCCAAGCCTGATGGGCGTGACCGTAAGCATTAACGGCGCAGACCAGCGTCGCGACCAGGCGCTGGCGAAAGTTACCCGTGACAACCAGGTCGTAACCCTGACCGCCTCCCGCGATCTGCGTTTCCTGCTGCAGGAAGTGCTTGAGAAGCAGATGACCGCTCGCGGTTATATGGTCGGCCCAAGCGGTGCGGTGGATCTGCAGATCATCGTGAACAACCTGTACGCCGACGTCTCTCAGGGCAACGTGCGCTATAACATCGCCACCAAAGCCGATATCGCCATCATCGCTACCGCGAAGAACGGCAACAAGATGAACAAAAACTACCGTGCAAGCTACTCTGTTGAAGGTGCGTTCCAGGCCTCTAACCAGAATATTGCTAACGCGGTTAACAGCGTGCTGACCGACACCATCGCCGATATGGCGCAGGACACCAGCATTCACGAATTCATCAAGCAGAACGCACGTTAAGTCTGCCTGCTGACCCGGCCTCCGGTCGGGTCAGTTTTACCTCATGTCCAGTCACTACTTACGCATTTTCCAGCAGCCTAAATCAGCTATCTTGCTGATCCTCGGTTTTGCCTCCGGTTTACCCCTTGCCCTGACATCCGGCACGCTACAGGCGTGGATGACTGTCGAAAATATCGATCTTAAAACCATCGGCTTCTTCTCGCTGGTCGGTCAGGCCTATGTCTTTAAGTTTTTATGGTCACCCATGATGGACCGCTACACGCCGCCTTTCCTCGGCAGACGTCGTGGCTGGTTGCTGATGACCCAGGCGATGCTGCTGCTGGCGATTGCCGCCATGGGCTTTCTTGAGCCTGCGTCACAGCTGCGCTGGATGGCTGCGCTGGCAGTAGTGATCGCGTTTTGCTCTGCGTCGCAGGATATCGTTTTTGATGCCTGGAAAACGGACGTGCTTTCAGCCGAAGAGCGCGGCGCCGGGGCCGCCATCAGCGTGCTGGGTTACCGTCTGGGCATGCTGGTCTCAGGCGGGCTGGCCCTGTGGCTGGCGGACAGATACCTCGGCTGGCAGGGAATGTACTGGCTGATGGCCATCCTGCTTATTCCCTGCATGATCGCCACAATTCTTGCTCCGGAACCGAGCGATGTGATTCCGGTCCCCCGCTCCCTTGAGCAGGCTGTGGCTGAACCGTTGCGCGACTTTTTTGGCCGTAACAACGCCTGGCTCATTCTGCTGTTGATTGTGTTGTACAAACTTGGCGATGCGTTTGCGATGAGCCTGACCACCACCTTCCTGATACGTGGTGTGGGCTTCAATGCTGGTGAAGTGGGGGTCGTTAACAAAACGCTGGGGCTGATTGCCACCATTATCGGCGCGCTCTACGGCGGCGTGCTGATGCAGCGCTTAAGCCTGTTCCGTGCCCTGCTGATTTTCGGCATTCTGCAGGGGGTTTCAAACGCCGGGTACTGGCTGCTCTCCATCACCGATAAGCATATGCTCAGCATGGCGACGGCGGTGTTCTTCGAGAATCTGTGTGGTGGGATGGGGACAGCCGCGTTTGTCGCGCTGCTGATGACCTTGTGCAATAAATCGTTCTCCGCCACGCAGTTCGCCCTGCTCTCGGCCCTCTCTGCGGTGGGTCGGGTCTATGTTGGCCCTATCGCGGGCTGGTTTGTTGAAACGCACGGCTGGGCGGAGTTCTATCTGTTCTCTGTGTTTGCAGCCATTCCTGGGCTGCTCCTGTTATTACTATGCCGCCGTTCGCTGGAATATACCCAGCAAACCGAACACTTTATGGAAAGAACGCTCTACTCGTCCGCCTATCGCTTCGCCTTAAGAATCTTACTTGCGGGATCTCTGATGCTGGCGCTGTGGCTTGTCGCGGCGATCGTGAATGCCACAACCACGCTCGATCTGCCGTTTACCCTGCTGCTGCTTGATGTGGGTGCGCTACTGGCGATGGTCGGGATCGTAACCGGTGCGCTTCTCGATTATCTGGCCATGCGTAAAACCCAAACGGCGTAAAATGATAAAAAACGGTTATTTGCCGTTGTAATCACCTTGTGAAATTATAACGGCGAATAAATCTGTCCCGGTCAAAATAATATTTGTTGTTTCGTGCTTCTTAGAATTCCGGAAATTATTGGAAGCGGTAATAAACCCTATTTTCCTTTAACCGATTCAGCAACCGAAAGATTAATTTTCCGTTTTTTAATTGTCTTTTTATTGAAAATTATTTGTTAATTATTTGTGTCTTTTCCGCAATGGTTATACCAATTACCCCCTTTCCCCTCCCGACAGGACTGGATTCGTTATAAGCCGCGAATGGCGGGACTCCTGTCCAGGATTGGCTATACTTTGCAACATGTGTGACTTATCTGGCAGAACCCGGTAACACGTTACTGACACAGTCCTAATCATGTTTACAGTAATGTAACCTTCCCGTAAAATGCCCCCACACTTTAAACGCCACCAAGGTCCCCGTGGAATTGAGGTCGTTAAATGACACTTAGGAAATACAATAAAGGTTTGGGCTGGTTGTCGTTAATTGCAGGCACTGTATTACTCAGTGGCTGTGATTCTGCGCTTCTGGACCCCAAAGGACAGATTGGACTGGAACAACGTTCCCTGATTCTGACGGCTTTCGGCCTGATGATGATCGTCGTTATTCCTGCCATTTTGATGGCTATTGGTTTTGCCTGGAAGTATCGTGCGAGCAACAAAGATGCGAAGTATAGCCCTAACTGGTCACACTCCAATAAAGTGGAAGCTGTGGTCTGGACGGTGCCTATCCTGATCATCCTGTTCCTTGCCGTGCTGACCTGGAAAACCACTCACTCGCTCGAGCCGAGCAAACCGCTGGTTCACGATGAGAAACCTATCACCATTGAAGTGGTCTCCATGGACTGGAAATGGTTCTTCATCTACCCGGAACAGGGCATTGCTACCGTGAATGAAATCGCCTTCCCGGCGAACACTCCGGTAGAGTTCAAAGTGACCTCTAACTCCGTGATGAACTCCTTCTTTATTCCGCGTCTGGGCAGCCAGATTTACGCGATGGCCGGTATGCAGACTAACCTGCACCTGATTGCCAACGAAGCAGGCACCTATGACGGTATCTCCGCCAGCTACAGTGGTCCGGGCTTCTCTGGTATGAAGTTCAAAGCCATTGCCACACCTGACCGTGCCGCTTTCGACCAGTGGGTCGCTAAAGCGAAACAGTCCCCGAACACCATGTCTGACATGGCTGCGTTCGAAAAAGTGGCAACGCCTAGCGAATACAACAAAGTGGAGTACTTCTCTAACGTGAAACCGAATTTGTTCAAAGATGTCATTGGCAAATTTATGGGACATGGCAAGAGCATGGACGTGACCCAGCCTGAAGGCGAGCACACCTCGCACGAAGGTATGGAAGGCATGGACATGAGCCACGCGGAAACCGCTCACTAAGGGGCCGAGGAAGAAAATGTTCGGAAAATTGACACTGGATGCAGTGCCGTACCATGAACCCATTATCATGGTTACGATTGCTGCAATTATCATTGGTGGCGCGGCCTTAGTTGGCCTGATCACTTACTTCGGTAAGTGGAGCTACCTGTGGAATGAGTGGCTGACTTCGGTTGACCACAAAAAACTCGGCATCATGTACTGCATCGTCGGTATCGTCATGTTAATTCGTGGCTTTGCGGATGCGATCATGATGCGTAGCCAGCAGGCGCTCGCCTCGGCGGGTGAAGCAGGCTTCCTGCCACCGCACCACTACGATCAGATCTTTACCGCCCACGGCGTTATCATGATCTTCTTCGTGGCGATGCCGCTGGTTATCGGTCTGATGAACGTAGTTGTGCCGCTGCAGATCGGTGCGCGCGACGTTGCGTTCCCGTTCCTGAACAACCTGAGCTTCTGGTTCACGGTTGTCGGTGTGATTCTGGTTAACCTCTCTCTGGGCGTCGGTGAGTTCGCGCAGACCGGTTGGCTGGCCTATCCGCCGCTATCGGGAATTGAATATAGTCCTGGCGTAGGTGTTGACTACTGGATTTGGGCGCTGCAGCTCTCCGGTATCGGTACTACCCTGACCGGTATTAACTTCTTCGTGACCATCCTGAAGATGCGTGCCCCAGGCATGACGATGTTCAAGATGCCGGTATTTACCTGGGCATCTCTGTGCGCCAACGTCCTGATTATCGCCTCTTTCCCAATTCTGACCGTCACCATCGCGCTGCTGACCCTGGATCGCTATCTGGGTACCCATTTCTTTACCAACGATATGGGTGGCAACATGATGATGTACATCAACCTGATTTGGGCCTGGGGTCACCCGGAAGTGTACATCCTGGTTCTGCCGGTGTTCGGTGTCTTCTCCGAAATCGCGGCGACCTTCTCGCGTAAACGTCTGTTTGGTTACACCTCGCTGGTGTGGGCAACCGTATGTATTACCGTTCTGTCGTTCATCGTCTGGCTGCACCACTTCTTCACCATGGGTGCGGGCGCGAACGTAAACGCCTTCTTCGGTATTACGACCATGATTATCGCAATCCCTACCGGGGTTAAGATCTTCAACTGGCTGTTCACCATGTACCAGGGCCGTATCCAGTTCCACTCAGCAATGCTGTGGACCATCGGCTTCATCGTGACCTTCTCCGTCGGTGGGATGACCGGTGTACTGCTGGCTGTTCCAGGTGCTGACTTCGTTCTGCACAACAGCCTGTTCCTGATCGCGCACTTCCACAACGTTATCATCGGCGGCGTCGTCTTCGGCTGCTTCGCTGGCGTAACCTACTGGTGGCCAAAAGCGTTCGGCTTCACGCTGAACGAAACCTGGGGTAAACGCGCGTTCTGGTTCTGGATTATCGGCTTCTTCGTGGCGTTTATGCCGCTGTACGTGCTGGGCTTCATGGGTATGACCCGTCGTCTGAGCCAGCAGATCGATCCGCAGTTCCACCCAATGCTGCTGATTGCAGCGGGCGGCGCGGCGCTGATTGCCTGCGGTATCGCATGTCAGCTGATTCAGTACTACGTCTCTATCCGTGACCGTAACCTGAACCGCGACCTGACCGGTGACCCATGGGGTGGCCGTACGCTGGAGTGGGCGACCTCTTCTCCACCGCCGTTCTATAACTTTGCCGTTGTGCCGCACATTCATGAGCGTGACGCATTCTGGGAAATGAAAGAAAAAGGCGAAGCGTACAAGCAACCTACGCATTACGAAGAGATCCACATGCCGAAAAACAGCGGTGCGGGCATTGTCATCGCCGCATTCACTACGGTATTTGGTTTCGCAATGATCTGGCACATCTGGTGGTTGGCGATTGTTGGCTTTGCCGGCGTCGTAATTAGCTGGATTGTGAAGAGCTTTGACGAGGACGTGGACTACTACGTACCAGTCCGTGAAGTCGAAAAACTGGAAAACCAGCATTTCGATGAGATTTCTAAAGCGGGGCTGAAAAATGGCAACTGATACTTTGACGCACTCAACTGCCCACGCGCATGACCACGCGCACCACGATACAGGGCCGACGAAAGTTTTCGGCTTCTGGATCTACCTGATGAGCGACTGCATTCTGTTCTGCTGTCTGTTCGCGACCTATGCCGTTCTGGTGAACGGCACAGCGGGCGGCCCGACCGGTAAGGACATTTTTGAGCTGCCGTTCGTTCTGGTTGAAACTGCCCTGCTGCTGTTCAGCTCCATCACCTACGGCATGGCGGCTATCGCCATGTACAAAAACAACAAGAGCCAGGTTGTCTCCTGGCTGGCGTTGACCTGGTTGTTTGGTGCTGGATTTATCGGGATGGAAATCTATGAATTCCATCACCTGATCATGGAAGGCTTCGGCCCGGATCGCAGTGGCTTCCTGTCAGCGTTCTTCGCGCTGGTCGGTACCCACGGTCTGCACGTGACTTCCGGTCTGATCTGGATGGCAGTGCTGATGTTCCAGATTTCCCGTCGCGGCCTGACCAGCACTAACCGCACCCGTATTATGTGCCTGAGCCTGTTCTGGCACTTCCTGGATGTGGTTTGGATCTGTGTGTTCTCTGTAGTCTATCTGATGGGGGCGATGTAATGAGTCATTCTAACGATCATGGCGCTTCCCACGGCAGCGTAAAGACCTACATGACAGGGTTTATCCTGTCGATCATCCTGACGGTCATTCCGTTCTGGATGGTGATGAGCGGTACTGCTTCTCACGCGGCAATTCTGGGTACCATCCTGGTTACCGCGGTAGTGCAGATTCTGGTGCATCTGGTTTGCTTCCTGCACATGAACACCAAGTCTGATGAAGGCTGGAATATGACAGCATTCATCTTTACCGTGATTATCATCGCAATCCTGGTAGTCGGATCCATCTGGATTATGTGGAACCTCAACTACAACATGATGGTTCACTAAGAGCGGCGAGTATGTTTAAGCAATACCTGCAAGTAACAAAACCAGGCATCATCTTTGGCAACCTGATCTCGGTGATCGGAGGGTTCCTGCTGGCTTCTAAAGGCAGCATCGATTACGCCCTCTTTATCTCCACGCTGATTGGGGTGTCACTGGTGGTTGCGTCCGGTTGTGTATTTAACAACTACATCGACATGGATATCGACAGGAAGATGGAAAGGACGAAAAATCGGGTGCTGGTAAAAGGCCTGATGTCTCCTGCCGTCTCGCTGGTGTACGCCACCTTGCTGGGTATTGCTGGCTTTATGCTGCTGTGGTTCGGTGCCAACCCTCTGGCCTGCTGGCTGGGGGTAATGGGTTTCGTGGTTTATGTGGGCGTCTACAGCCTGTATATGAAGCGTCACTCCGTCTACGGTACGTTGATTGGTTCTCTCTCCGGCGCTGCGCCGCCGGTGATTGGCTACTGCGCAGTCACCAACGAGTTCGACAGCGGTGCGCTCATCCTGCTGGCTATCTTTAGCCTGTGGCAGATGCCGCACTCCTACGCCATTGCGATTTTCCGCTTTAAGGATTATCAGGCAGCGAACATCCCGGTCCTGCCGGTGGTGAAAGGCATCTCTGTCGCCAAGAACCATATCACCCTCTACATCATCGCTTTTGCGGTGGCTACGCTGATGCTTTCACTGGGCGGTTACGCCGGATATAAATATCTGGTGGTGGCTGCAGCGGTCAGCGTCTGGTGGCTCGGCATGGCGCTGCGCGGTTATAAAGTTGAAGATGATAAAGTCTGGGCGCGTAAGCTGTTCGGCTTCTCGATCATCGCTATTACCGCGCTGAGCGTCATGATGTCTGTAGATTTTATGGTCCCGGACTCACATAGCCTGCTGACTTACGTCTGGTAAGCTTGCCTGACAGCGTCACTCAACAGCCCGCCACCGTAATGGTCGCGGGCTGTTTTTTTAATGTCATATCAAAAATTAATTATTTCAGCACGACAGATCACCTTAATATATTAATCAAGCTAAAAAAAGAACATATAACTCCTTTCGCTACATTTTGACTGTCGCATTGTTATTATCTGATGGTACTCTCTCGCCGTGAGTATTTAGCTCACCTTCTTTTTCATTTAATAAGGAAATAAAAGTGAAAGAATTATCACTGAATGAAATGCACTATGTCTCAGGTGGTTTTAATCTGTTCGGTGCTGCGACCGGCTTCACCCAGTTTGTCTGTAACTCCGGGGTCGGCTTTGGCTCTTTCGTTGGCACCGCAGGTGCCGCCTTTGCTGACTTCGTGGTAGACAGCGCTATCGCTTTTGGCTCATTCGTACTGGGAAATTCTAACTGGCAAACTTTTGTTGATACCGGTTCAAATAACTGGAACGGTTTTGTCTCAACAGCAGGAAATAGCTGGTCAACCTTCGTTAATAACGCGGCCAGCGACTGGAATAATTTCCTCGCAAAAGCCAACGCGTAAAATAGGTAACGCTGCAGAAACAGGTTATTCAACCTGTTTCTGGTTCATCATTAATTAACGTAAGTCGCCGAATCCAGCAAACACCCTATCCCCTCCCCTTTCGTTTACCCTGTTTTCTACTTAATAGCACAGATCATTCATGTAATTTATATTTGCTCACCATCGCTCTGTTTACCCGCACGCTCGCTCGCACTACACTGGACGCGCTTTTTAGACAGAGGTGGTAATGAACGATTATAAAATGACGCCAGGCGAGCTACGCGCGACCTGGGGGTTGGGGACAGTTTTTTCACTGCGCATGCTCGGCATGTTCATGGTCCTGCCGGTCCTGACGACATACGGTATGGCGTTACAGGGCGCAAGTGAGGCGCTGATTGGCCTTGCCATCGGCATTTATGGCCTGGCGCAGGCCATATTTCAGATCCCCTTTGGCCTGCTTTCCGATCGCGTCGGCCGTAAACCGTTAATCGTCGGCGGGCTGCTGGTGTTTGTCGCCGGTAGCGTGATTGCCGCCCTCTCCCACTCTATCTGGGGCATTATTCTCGGTCGCGCGTTGCAGGGCTCCGGTGCCATTGCCGCCGCCGTGATGGCGCTGCTTTCCGATCTGACCCGTGAACAGAACCGCACCAAAGCGATGGCCTTTATTGGCGTCAGCTTCGGCGTGACCTTCGCCATCGCCATGGTACTGGGTCCGATTATCACGCATGCACTTGGGTTACACGCCTTGTTCTGGATGATTGCCGTGCTGGCGACGCTGGGTATCGCCCTGACGATATGGGTAGTGCCGGACAGCAAAAATCATGTGCTGAACCGCGAGTCTGGAATGGTGAAAGGCTGCTTCAGCAAAGTACTGGTTGAGCCGCGCCTGCTGAAGCTCAACTTTGGCATTATGTGCCTGCACATTTTGTTGATGTCTACCTTCGTCGCCCTGCCCGGCCAGCTTGCCGCAGCGGGTTTTCCTGCGGCCGAGCACTGGAAAATCTACCTGGTGACCATGCTCATCTCGTTTGTCTCCGTGGTGCCATTTATTATTTATGCCGAAGTGAAGCGCCGGATGAAGCGCGTCTTCATCACCTGCGTCGCTCTGTTGTTGATTGCGGAAATTGTGTTGTGGGGCTCAGGCCCGCACTTCTGGGAGCTGGTTGCCGGGGTGCAGCTGTTCTTCCTTGCGTTCAACCTGATGGAAGCCCTGCTGCCGTCCTTGATCAGTAAAGAGTCGCCGGCAGGCTATAAAGGCACGGCAATGGGGATCTACTCCACCAGCCAGTTTATCGGCGTGGCAATCGGCGGGTCATTGGGCGGCTGGGTTGATGGCCTGTTTGATTCGCAAACCGTTTTCCTCGCGGGTGCGCTGCTGGCAACCCTCTGGCTACTGGTCGCCAGCACCATGAAAGAACCGAAGTATGTCAGTAGCCTGCGGGTGGAAATTCCGTCTGATGTGAATATCAGCGATGCCTTAAAACAGCGCCTTGAAGCCAAAGAGGGAGTCAGTGAGGTATTACTGGTACCTGAGGAGCGCAGTTTGTATGTCAAAATCGACAGTAAAGTGACAAACCGCTTTGAAGTTGAACAGGCCCTGAAAGCCTGAAAAAATGCCCGGCTTAGCCGGGCATTTTCTTAATCGCGGAAGTTCTTGAACTGGAACGGCTGGCCGAGATCGCCGCCGCGTACCAGCGCCATCACGCTCTGCAGATCGTCGCGGGATTTCCCGGTTACACGAATCTCTTCGCCCTGAATCTGCGCCTGTACCTTCAGCTTGCTATCTTTGATGAGCTTAACGATCTTCTTCTGAACCGCGCTCTCAATGCCCTGCTTCAGTTTGGCCTCAACAAACCAGGTTTTACCGCTGTGAACAAAATCTTCTGGCACATCCAGGGATGTCCCCTCGATGCCGCGCTTCAGCAGTTTTGCGCGCAGAATATCGAGCAGCTGATTCACCTGAAAGTCAGACTCGCTCAACACCTTAATTGTCTTATTCGCGTCATTCAGCTCAAATGAAGCCTCAACGCCACGAAAATCGAAGCGAGACTCAACCTCGCGGCTGGCGTTGTCTACGCCGTTACGTACTTCCTGGATATCAACTTCGGAAACAATATCGAAAGATGGCATCTTTTCTTCTCCCTTCACTTTTGTTGCGTTGCATAATACCCGCTACGGGGCATAACTCAACAGAAGCTTAGTTGTCGACGCTATACTAAATGTTGAAACACCTGGTGCAGTTGCAGGTGAGGAGGAACGATGAAAATTACCGTGCTCGGATGCGGAGCATTGGGACAACTTTGGCTCACCGCACTTTGCAAACATGGGCATGAAGTACAGGGCTGGCTGCGCGTGCCACAGCCCTATTGCAGTGTAAACGTAATTGAAGAAGACGGAAGTATCTTTAACGAATCGCTGATCGCTAACGACCCTGACTTTCTGGCGCAAAGCGATCTGCTACTGGTCACCCTGAAAGCCTGGCAGGTTTCCGATGCCGTCCGGGCGCTGGCAACCCCCCTCCCCCGCGCCTCCCCAATCATGTTGCTACACAACGGCATGGGCACCATTGAAGAGCTCAGACACGTTCACCAGCCACTGCTGATGGCAATCACCACCCATGCCGCCCGCCGGGATGGCAATGTAATTGTTCATGTCGCCAGCGGCATGACCCATATCGGCCCTGCACGTGACCAGGAGGGTGACTACAGCTATCTGGCGGATCGCTTTCAGCAGGTGCTGCCGGATGTCGCCTGGCACGATAACATTCGTCCACAGATGTGGCACAAGCTGGCGGTAAACTGCGTGATCAATCCGCTGACTGCCCTGCTGGATTGCCCGAACGGCGAGCTTAAACATCACCCTGAGGAGGTGGCAACCCTGTGCGCTGAGGTGGCTGCCGTGGTGGAGCGGGAAGGCATTCACACCTCAGTGGATGATATTCGCTATTACGTCGAAGAGGTCATTGAGAGTACGGCGCAGAATATCTCCTCGATGCTGCAGGATATCCGCGCTCTGCGCCATACTGAAATTGACTATATTACCGGTTACCTGCTAAAACGCGCCCGGGCACACGGTATCAGCGTGCCAGAAAATGTCCGGCTGTATGAACAGGTTAAACGTAAGGAGAGTGAGTATGAGCGCGTCGGCACTGGTATGCCTCGCCCCTGGTAGCGAAGAGACCGAAGCGGTCACCACCATCGATCTGCTGGTTCGCGCCGGGATTAGCGTCACAACGGCAAGTGTCGCCAGCGATGGCAACCTGGTCATCACCTGCTCCCGTGGGGTGAAAATCGTGGCAGATGCACCGCTGGTGGAAGTCGCCGACGGTGATTACGACGTTATCGTCCTGCCGGGTGGCCTGAAAGGCGCCGAGTGCTTCCGCGACAGCCCGCTGCTGGTCGAGACGGTCAGGCAGTTCCACCATTCCGGGCGGATCGTCGCGGCTATTTGCGCGGCGGCGGCCACGGTGCTGGTTCCGCACAATATCTTCCCGATCGGCAACATGACCGGTTTCCCGACGCTGAAGGATAAGATCCCCGAAGAGCAATGGGTGGATAAGCGTATGGTCTGGGATCCGCGCGTCAACCTGCTCACCAGCCAGGGGCCTGGAACCTCGATTGATTTTGCGTTGAAGATTATTGAGCTGCTGGTTGGGCGCGAAAAAGCGTATGAAGTGGCCTCATCGCTGGTGATGGCGGCGGGGATCTACAACTATTACGAAGCGTAGAAATTGCCCGGCGGCGCTACGCTTGCCGGGCCTACAAAGCACGACCAGGCCGGGTAAGGCATAGCCGCCACCCGGCACAACCACTACGGGCGATACACCTTCACATTGGTAAAGCCCTGCTCGCGCAGATAGAGCGCTTGCAGGCGGCTCATCACTCCGCGCTCGCACCACAGCAGATAGGTTTTGCTCTTATCGAGATCGCCAAATTTGGTGCTCAGCTTGTAGAATGGCAGTGAGGCCACTTCTACCCCATCCGGCTCAAACGGCTTCGCATCCTGCTCATCGACGGAGCGGATATCCAGCAGCACGTCATCCGGGCCGAAACCGTTAACGGTCTCCACTTCGACGACGTCCTGCTCGGTCTGCTGGGCGATTTCGCGGATATCGATGTTAGAGGCTTCCTCCACCACTTTATCAAGAATGGAGAAGTCGAAGTTCTCCTCTTCCGCTTCGATCTTCGCCTTCACCGCTTTGACCGTCGGGCTCTTTGAGATCACGCCGCAGTATTCTGGCATGGTGCGGGCAAAGTCTTCGGTGCCGATCTCACGCGCCAGATCGATGATGTGCTCTTTGTCGTGAGAGATCAGCGGACGCAGGATCAGCGTGTCGGAGACATTGTCGATAAGACGCAGGTTGGTCAGAGTCTGGCTGGAGACCTGGCCCAGCGCTTCGCCGGTCACCAGCGCCTGTACGCCATAGCGTTCAGCGACTTTTGAGGCCGCACGCACCATCATACGCTTCAGCACCACGCCCATCTGGCCGTCGTCCACTTTTTCGAGGATTTCACCCACCACAGGTTCAAAGTTAATGGCAACAAAACGGACGCGGTGGGAGCTGCCGAAGCGGTTCCAGAGATAGTGCGCAACCTGACGCACGCCAATTTCATGGGCAGCGCCGCCAAGGTTAAAGAAGCAGTAGTGTACGCGGCAGCCGCGACGCATCAGCATATAGCTGGAGACACCGGAGTCGAAACCGCCGGAGATCAGCGACAGCACATCTTCCTGAGTACCAATAGGGAAACCGCCAATCCCTTCATAGCGGCCTTTAATCAGCAGCAGACGGTCGTTTTCGATTTCCAGATGCACGGTCACTTCCGGGTTGGTCAGGCGCACGCGCGCAGATTCAACGTGCTGATTCAGACCGCCGCCCACGTAACGTTCTACTTCAATCGAGCTAAACTCATGTTTACCGCGACGCTTGGCGCGCACGCAGAAAGTTTTGCCTTCGATCTGATCGCGATACTGCGCCAGCGCTTTTTCGAAGATGTCGTGCAGGGAAGTGAACGGAACATCTTCCACTTCCAGAATATGGTGGATCCCCGGGATGCGGGTTAAGGCATCACGAATGTCCAGGCGCTTATTTTCATCTTTAGCGCGGACTTCAACATGATCCCAGTGACGCACGACGGCAAGGGTTTCGTCGTAGTGCTTCAGAACGTTACGAATGTTCCCGGTTAAAATTTTTATAAAGCGCAAACGCACAGATTGGCTTTTGATGGTGATTTCCGGGAACAATTTAATGATAAACTTCATGGCGGCAATGTTTCTTTGGCAAGCATTTAAGCTTGTAATGGAAAAGTACAGCAGCCCCTATAACCGAAGGCTGCTTCCAGGCGCGCAAGTATACCACCATCAGGCGCCTCCTGTGCACATTGCGCGTTATTTGATAATTACCCTGAGTCCGATACCATATCAGGGATAAAAAACTGAGAGTCAGACATTCACTATGCCGAAGAAAAACGATGCACCTGCCAGTTTCGAAACTGCGCTGAGTGAACTGGAGCAAATCGTTACCCGTCTGGAAAGCGGCGATCTGCCGTTAGAAGAGGCGCTTAATGAATTCGAACGCGGTGTGCAGCTGGCGCGCCAGGGCCAGGTAAAGCTGCAACAGGCGGAACAGCGCGTGCAGATCCTGCTCTCCGATAACGAAGACGCAGCCACCACCCCCTTCACCCCGGATGCCGAGTAGATGGATTTTTCGAACCAGCTTCAGGCGTGTGTCGAGCGTGCTAACGACGCACTGCGCCGTTTTATAGAACCGCAGCCTTTTCAGAACACTCCACTGGTTGAGGCCATGCATTATGGCGCACTGTTAGGCGGTAAGCGCCTGCGTCCTTTTCTGGTCTATGCCACTGGCAGAGTGTTCGGTATCAGCCTGGATACGCTGGATGCCCCGGCCGCTGCGGTCGAATGTGTTCATGCCTATTCGCTGATCCATGACGATCTCCCGGCAATGGACGACGACGATCTGCGCCGCGGCCAACCGACCTGCCATATTAAGTTTGGCGAAGCGAATGCCATTCTGGCAGGCGATGCCCTGCAAACGCTGGCGTTTTCGATCCTGAGCGATGCACCGATGGTGGAAGTGGCGGATCGCGACCGTCTGGCGATGGTTTCGGAGCTGGCGAGGGCCAGCGGGGTTGCCGGCATGTGCGGCGGCCAGGCGCTGGATCTGGAGGCGGAAGGCCGTCAGGTTAATCTGGAACAGCTGGAGCGCATTCATCGTCACAAGACCGGGGCACTGATTCGCGCCGCCGTTCGTCTGGGGGCGCTGAGCGCGGGTGAGCGAGGACGCGAAGCCTTACCGATTCTGGATCGCTACGCAGAAAGTATCGGTTTAGCGTTCCAGGTTCAGGATGACATTCTGGATGTCGTGGGCGATACTGCAACATTGGGTAAACGTCAGGGTGCCGATCAGCAGCTTGGCAAAAGTACCTATCCCGCCCTTCTGGGCCTTGAGCAAGCCCGACAAAAAGCCCGGGACCTGATTGATGACGCCCGCCAGTCGCTGAATCAACTGGCTGCGCAGTCACTGGACACCTCGGCACTGGAAGCGCTAGCGGACTATATAATCCAGCGTGATAAATAACGAAAACACCACGATGAGTCTCTGATGAGTTTTGATATTGCCAAATACCCGACACTGGCGTTGGTTGACTCCACCCAGGAGTTACGTCTGTTGCCGAAAGAGAGCCTGCCGAAGCTGTGCGACGAGCTGCGTCGCTATCTGCTCGACAGCGTAAGCCGCTCCAGCGGCCATTTCGCCTCTGGGCTTGGCACGGTGGAGCTCACCGTGGCGCTGCATTATGTCTATAACACGCCCTTCGATCAGCTGATCTGGGACGTGGGTCATCAGGCTTATCCGCACAAAATTCTCACCGGCCGTCGCGATAAAATTGACACCATTCGCCAGAAAGGCGGCCTGCATCCGTTCCCGTGGCGGGGCGAAAGCGAGTACGACGTGCTGAGCGTCGGTCACTCTTCCACCTCTATTTCTGCCGGGATCGGGGTAGCCGTCGCAGCGGCTAAAGAGAACAAACAGCGCCGCACCGTCTGCGTCATTGGCGATGGCGCGATCACCGCCGGGATGGCCTTTGAAGCGATGAATCACGCGGGTGATATCAAGCCAGACATGCTGGTTGTCCTCAACGACAACGAGATGTCGATTTCTGAAAACGTCGGGGCGCTGAACAACCACCTGGCGAATCTACTCTCCGGCAAGCTCTACTCCACCCTGCGTGAAGGCGGCAAAAAAGTGCTCTCCGGCGTGCCGCCCATTAAAGAGCTGCTGCGTCGCACCGAAGAGCACATCAAAGGGATGGTGGTTCCCGGCACGCTGTTTGAAGAGCTGGGCTTTAACTACATCGGCCCGGTGGATGGTCACGACGTTCTGGGCCTGGTCAGCACCCTGAAAAATATGCGTGACCTGAAAGGCCCGCAATTCCTGCATATCATGACCAAAAAAGGTCGTGGCTATGAACCGGCGGAAAAAGATCCCATTACCTTCCACGCGGTACCTAAATTCGATCCGACCAGCGGCTGCCTGCCAAAAAGCAGCGGCGGCATGCCGAGCTACTCAAAAATCTTCGGTGACTGGCTGTGTGAAACCGCCGCCAAAGACGGCAAGCTGATGGCCGTGACCCCGGCGATGCGCGAAGGCTCCGGGATGGTCGAGTTCTCCCGCAAATACCCGACCCAGTATTTTGATGTCGCCATCGCTGAGCAGCATGCGGTGACCTTTGCCGCGGGCCTGGCGATTGGCGGCTACAAACCGGTGGTGGCGATCTACTCTACCTTCCTGCAGCGCGCCTACGATCAGGTGATCCACGACGTCGCGATCCAGAAACTGCCGGTGCTGTTTGCCATTGACCGCGCGGGTATTGTCGGTGCCGACGGCCAGACGCACCAGGGGGCGTTCGATCTCTCCTATCTGCGTTGTATCCCGGATATGGTGGTGATGACCCCGAGCGACGAGAACGAATGTCGTCAGATGCTGTTCACCGGCTATCACTATCAGGATGGCCCAACGGCCGTGCGTTATCCGCGCGGTAACGCGGTTGGCGTTACCCTTGAGCCGCTGGCAAAACTGCCGATTGGTAAAGGCGTGGTTAAGCGTCGCGGTGAAAAGCTGGCGATCCTCAATTTCGGTACGCTGATGCCGGAAGCGGCAAAAGTGGCGGAATCTCTTAACGCGACGCTGGTGGATATGCGCTTTGTGAAGCCGCTCGATGAGGCGCTGATCCTGGAGATGGCATCTGAGCACGAAGCGCTGATCACGCTCGAAGAGAATGCGATTATGGGCGGCGCGGGCAGCGGCGTGAACGAAGTGCTGATGGCGAAGCGTAAAGTTGTGCCTGTTCTGAACCTCGGCCTGCCGGATCACTTTATTCCGCAGGGTACCCAGGACGAAGCGCGCGCCGACATCGGCCTGGATGCCGCAGGTATCGAAGCGCGCATCGCCGCCTGGCTGGCGTAATCCCTCCCCTTTCCGCTCCTGCTATGCTTAACGGTACGTTTTAAGCAAACAGCAGGAGTGGAACCATGCAATACAATACATTAGGAAAAACGGATCTTAAGGTTTCCCGTCTTTGCCTGGGCTGCATGACCTTTGGCGAACCGGACCGGGGTAAACACGCCTGGACGCTGCCGGAAGAGAGCAGCCGTCCGATCATCAAACACGCCCTCGAAGGCGGCATTAACTTCTTTGATACCGCCAACAGCTACTCCGACGGCAGCAGCGAAGAGATTGTTGGCCGGGCGCTGCGCGATTTTGCCCGCCGCGAGGAGGTAGTGGTCGCCACCAAGGTTTACCATCAGGTAGGCGATCTGCCGGAAGGCCTCTCCCGGGCGCAGATCCTGCGCTCCATTGATGACAGCCTGCGCCGCCTGAATATGGAGTATGTCGATCTCCTGCAGATCCACCGCTGGGATTACAACACCCCGATTGAAGAGACGCTGGAAGCGCTGAATGACGTGGTCAGAGCAGGTAAGGCGCGCTATATCGGCGCGTCGTCGATGCATGCCGCGCAGTTTGCCGACGCGCTGGCATTACAGGAACAGCACGGCTGGGCACCGTTCGTCACCATGCAGGATCACTACAATCTTATCTACCGCGAAGAGGAGCGGGAGATGCTGCCCCTCTGCTACCAGCATGGCGTGGCGGTGATCCCGTGGAGTCCGCTGGCGCGCGGGCGTTTAACCCGTCCGTGGGGCGAAACCACTGCCCGCTCGGTGTCCGACGAGTTTGGCAAAACGCTGTATGACGAAACCGAGGCCAACAACGCGCAAATCGCCGAGCGCTTAACGGGCGTTGCCGAGGATCTTGGCGTGACGCGCGCTCAGGTGGCGCTGGCATGGGTGCTGAGCAAACGGGGCGTAGCCGCACCGATTATCGGTGCCTCGCGGGAAGAGCAGCTGGATGAGCTGATCAACGCCGTGGACATCACTCTGACGCCGGAGCAGATTGCCGAGCTGGAGACGCCGTACAAGGAGCATCCGGTGGTGGGGTTTAAATAGATGTGAACGCATTTGTAGGCCGGGTAAGCGCAGCGCCACCCGGCAATACAAGCCGCACAGAACTATGCGAAGTGGTCGTAACCTTTCCAGTCGAGCGTCACCGGCTCGCCGTTCTGCACAAATTGCAGCCCTTCGCTCTCCGGCATAATCTGGCCGATACAGGTAAACCCTGCCCCCAGATTGGCTAACGCCACATCCAGCGTGCCGCGGTTCAGCTCGGGTACGGTAAAGCACAGCTCGTAATCTTCCCCGCCGGAGAGCGCCCAACGCAGCGCCTGCTCTGGCTCCACATGCCTGCGCATCGCCTCAGAGAGCGGGAAGTGATCGAGGTCGATCCGCGCGCCCACGCCGCTGGCTTTCAGAATGTGGCCGAGATCGGAGATCAGGCCATCGGAGAGATCGATAGCTGAACTGGCGCGATCGCGCAGCGCCTGACCGTGCAGAATACGCGGCGTCGGGCGCAGATGGCGCTGCACGAAATAGGCCGCGTCATCGGCGTTTTCCACCATCAGGCGCTTCTGCAAAATCGCCAGCCCGGCCGCGCTGTCACCCGGCGTACCGGTGACATAAATCCAGTCGCCCGGCTTCGCGCCAGCGCGTTTCAGCGCGCGGCCTGCTGGTACGTAACCGTGGATCGCCAGAGTCATCGACAGCGGCCCGGCAGTCGTGTCGCCGCCGATCAGCTGCATATCGTAGTAGTTAAGCTGCTCAAACAGCGCATCGCTGAAGGCCTCGAGCCAGCTTTCATCGACCTCTGGCAGGGTCAGCGCCAGGGTTAACCACGCGGGATCGGCCCCCATTGCCGCCAGATCGCTCACGTTTACCGCCAGCGCTTTGTACGCCAGATCGGCAGGAGCAATATCCGGCAGGAAATGGTTACCGCACACCAGGGTGTCGGTGCTGATCGCCAGCGTCTGTTTTTCGGGAATATTGAGAAGTGCACAGTCGTCGCCGATGCCGGTTTCCACATCGCGACGCGAGCTTCTGACTCGGTCAAAATAACGGGCAATCAGGGAAAATTCGCCGCATGCCATACGTTATGCCTCAGCAAAGAAAATAAAAAAACCGGAGCCCGCACCACCCAAAGGCAGTACGACACTCCGGCTTGCGGATCACTTTTTACGGGGACGGATCGCAGGTGCAGCTTTGTCCAGCACGCCATTCACAAATTTGTGGCTGTCTTCAGCACCGAAGGTTTTCGCCAGTTCGATCGCTTCGTTGATGGCCACTTTGTAAGGCACATCGTCACGTTTAGACAACTCAAACAGTGCGATACGCAGCACCGCTTTTTCAACCTGACCCAGCTCTTCGAGCAGACGGGAGAGGTACGGCTTCATCAGACCGTCGAGATACGCGCTATTAGTCGCCACTCCCGACAGCAGTTCACGGAAGTACACGACGTCAACGTCTTTGACGTCTTGTTCCGCCAGGAACTGGTATTCAACATCAGCGATGTCGTTCTGGGACAACTGCCAGGAGTAAAGTGCCTGAACGGCACATTCACGGGCGCGGCGACGAGCAGCAGGTTTCACGGAATTCCCCTTACAAAAAAATCAGGCCTTGATGGCTTTCAATACATTGATCATTTCAAGCGCGGTCAGTGCAGCTTCTGCACCTTTGTTACCGGCTTTGGTGCCAGCACGTTCGATGGCTTGTTCAATACTTTCAGTGGTGAGTACGCCGAACGCGACAGGAATTTCTGCATCCTGCGCCACGTGCGCCAGACCGTTGCTTGCGCCACCCGCAACATATTCAAAGTGCGCGGTACCGCCACGAATCACCGTACCCAGTGCGATTACCGCATCGTATTTGCCGGTTTTCGCCAGTGCGCCCGCTGCCAGTGGCAGTTCGTAAGCACCCGGAACCCAGACAACGGTAATGTTTTCGTCTTTCACCTGGCCGATACGTTTCAGGGCGTCAATCGCGCCATCCAGCAGGCTGTCATTGATGAAGTTGTTGAAACGCGCAATGGTGATGGCGACGCGAGCGTCCGGGGTAGCAACGGCTGCTTCAATAATGTTCATACTCTTCCTTAACGGGTTCATTTGGTGGCCCCGCAGGGGGGCGGATTTTATCATAATATTTTGCGCACTGCTTCCCTATTTAGGCAAGCCTTACGCGGTGGTCAGGTGAAGACAGACATCCGGCCCTACCGGACGTATTTCGCTGAAGCTAAATGCCGGTGCATCCGCCAGTTTTTCCAGCCCTGGCAAGGCGCACAGGCCGCGCGCGTCGTTGCCTAACAGTTTAGGCGCAAGATAGACGATCAGCTCATCCACCAGCCCCGCCTGCAACAGCGCCCCGGCGAGCGTCGGGCCAGCTTCGACCCAGATGCTGTTGATCTGCTGTTTGCCCAACAGCATCATCAGCACCACTAAATCGAGATGTCCTTTATGCTCCGGCACCAGAATGGTGCGCACGCCTTCCGGCCAGCTGCGGTCATCTTCCTGGGTGCGGGCAAACCAGGTCTCGCCTGGCTGCTGCACAATGCGGTGCTCAGGGGTAACAAGATTCTGCCGGTCGACCACAATCCGCAGCGGCTGGCGTAAATTCTCTTGCGGGTAGAGTGCCTGAGTATCCGCGTTTAGCTCATCCCAGCGCACGGTCAGCGCAGGATCGTCGGCCAGCACGGTGGCATGCGTGGTGAGAATAGCATGGCTTTGCGCGCGCAGACGTTGCACATCGCGCCTTGCCTGTGGGGAGGTGATCCACTGGCTTTCACCGCTGGCCATTGCCGTGCGGCCATCCAGCGACGCGCCAAGTTTCAACTGCACGTAAGGGAAACCGGTCCGCATCCGCTTGAGAAAACCTTTATTCAGGCGTTCGGCTTCACTCATCATCAGGCCGTGACTGACCTCAATCCCAGCCTCCTGAAGGCGGTACAGACCGCGCCCGGCTACCTGCGGATTAGGGTCCTGCATCGCCGCCACAACCCGTGAAACGCCAGCGGCAATCAGGGCATCGCAGCAGGGCGGGGTTCGGCCATGATGGCTACAAGGCTCCAGCGTGACGTAGGCGGTTGCGCCCCGCGCCTTCTCGCCGGCCATGCGCAGGGCATGCACTTCGGCATGGGGCTCCCCGGCACGGTAGTGAAAACCCTCCCCGACGATCTCGCCATCCTTCACAATGACGCAGCCGACATTTGGATTGGGATGGGTGGTAAAACGCCCGCGTTGCGCCAGCTTGAGCGCTCGCGCCATGTAAATCTCATCCAGCATGGGCTTAATCCTGTAGGCGGGCGATCTCTTCGCCGAACTCTTTGATATCTTCGAAACTGCGATACACGGAAGCAAAGCGGATATAGGCAACTTTATCGAGCTTTTTGAGCTGCTCCATCACCAGGTTACCGATCATTTTACTTGGCACTTCGCGTTCGCCGGTGGCGCGCAGCTGGGTTTTGATGTGATTAAGCGCCATTTCAACGTCGTCTGCGCTCACTGGCCGTTTTTCCAGTGCCTTGAGCATCCCGCTGCGCAGTTTTTCTTCGTTGAACGGTTCGCGGATGTCGTTACTTTTCACCACACGCGGCATCACCAGCTCAGCCACTTCAAAAGTCGTGAAACGTTCGTTACACACCAGGCACTGCCGCCGGCGGCGCACGGACGAGCCCTCTCCCACGAGTCGGGAGTCGATTACTTTGGTATCCACGGCGAGACAGAATGGGCAATGCATACGGTGTCCTGACTATCGGGTTAACTGAACTCTATTTTACCCCGAACTGGCTCCACAACAAAGAAGGAGCGTTTTTGAGATAAAGGATCTATACGAACGCCTGCGTCGTTGACTACCCTTAGCAGAATCCGATATTTCAGGGAAATAAGTGCCATGACAAGACGTTACCTGAGGATCCTGCTGGTGGGAAGCCTCTTTAGCCTTAGCGCCTGCGCGCAGCAAAGCGAAGTTCGTCAGATGAACCAGAGCATCAGTTCGCTGAACACAACCATGAACAAGCTGAACCAGGAAACCGTCAAAATCACCCAGCAGAATGCGCTGAACGCCAAATCGACCAGCGGCGTCTATCTGCTGCCAGGGTCAAACACCCCTGCCCGGCTGAACAGCCAGATCGGCACGCTGCGTATGTCGCTGATGAATGTTGCGCCTAATGCCGATGGCACCCGGGCCACGCTGCGCATCCAGGGCGAATCCAACGATCCGCTGCCGGCATTTAGCGCCACCGTAGAGTGGGGCCAGATTCAGGGCACGACCGACAGCTTCCAGGAGCTGAACGTTCAGACCCAGCTCATTAATGCTCCGGCCAGTGTGCTGGCACCCAGCGATGTTGACATCCCGCTGCAGCTAAACGGCATGACGCCCGATCAGCTCGGCTTTATCCGCATCCACGATATTCAGCCCGTCGCGCAATAATCCCCCTGCGGAACGTGTTCACGTTCCGCTCCCTTCTTTGGTTACAAACATTGGCAACAGAAATGTTTGCTATTACAATCCGCTCCGTTAAAAATACGCAAACGTGAACGCAATCGATTACGTATGTGAGAGATCTGTGAAACAACACATATTTTTGTGAGCAAGGATTCCTATAATAGGCCCCCAGAAACACGAAATATTTAGAAACGCAATTCGCGCCTTTTTCACGCCCGCAAGGGATTTCAAATCAGTGGCATTATTATGAAAAAAACATTACTCGCAGCCGGTGCACTCCTGGCGCTCTCTTCTACGTTCTCTGTGCAGGCAGCGGAAAACGATAAACCAGAGTACGTCTCCGACTGGTGGCACCAGAGCGTTAACGTCGTCGGCAGCTATCACACCCGTTTTGGACCGCAGATCCGCAACGATACTTACCTGGAATACGAAGCGTTTGCCAAGAAAGAGTGGTTTGATTTCTATGGTTACATGGATGCGCCGGTATTCTTCGGTGGTAACACGGATGCAAAAGGTATCTGGAACCACGGTTCCCCACTGTTCATGGAGATCGAACCGCGCTTCTCCATCGACAAGCTGACCGGCACCAGCCTGGCGTTTGGTCCGTTCAAAGAGTGGTACTTCGCGAACAACTACATCTACGACATGGGTCGCAACAAGTCTGGCCGTCAGAGCACCTGGTACATGGGTCTGGGTACTGACATCGACACCGGTCTGCCGATGAGCCTCTCCATGAACGTCTATGCCAAATATCAGTGGCAGAACTACGGCGCAGCGAACGAAAACGAGTGGGATGGCTACCGTTTCAAAGTGAAATACTTCGTGCCAATCACCCAGCTGTGGGGCGGTAACCTGAGCTATATCGGCTTCACCAACTTTGACTGGGGTTCTGATCTGGGCGACAACGATTTCCGTGACCTGAACGGGAAGAAGGCGCGCACCAACGACTCTATCGCCTCCAGCCACATCCTGGCGCTGAACTACGATCACTGGCACTACTCTGTTGTTGCCCGTTACTGGCACAACGGTGGTCAGTGGAACGACGACGCAAGCCTGAACTTCGGCGACGGTGACTTCAGCGTTCGTTCTACCGGCTGGGGTGGTTACCTGGTTGTGGGTTACAATTTCTAAGATGATTTGTGCCGGGTGGCGCTTCGCTTACCCGGCCTACAAAACATGTTAACGGCACAAACCGTAGGCCGGGTAAGGCGCAGCCGCCACCCGGCAAAAAAGCCAGCTTAAAAGCTGGCTTTTTTATTGCTTCACCTTCCGTAAAAAATCGGCCAGCGACCTGTTCGCGCTTTCGCTAAAGCGTCTCTCCGTCATGGTGATATTCAGACACCTGTCGAGCCGGAAGCAACGATAGTCATCACGTCGCTCGCACCACGCCGCCAGCAACCAGTGCTCTCCCCAGAAGAACAACCCCAGCGGCTGCACTTCGCGAGAAGAGAGCTGCCCGGCTTCATCACGATAATGCAGCGCCAGCACCCGCTGGCTGGATATCGCCTGATGAATAAGATCAAACCCGCTGCGGGAGTGGTGCTGCATGGCAATATCCGGGGCGTAGATCCGCGTCTGCTCTGCCTTGCGACGGCTCTCTTCCGGCAGGATCGCCAGCACTTTCTCCTGGGCCGACTCCAGTTCGCGCGACAGCGACTCCCCGCCCCAGGTTTTGAGCAGGCGGATCGCCACCATCAGCGCCTCCGACTCCTTGTTGGTGAGCATCAGCGGTGGCAGGTCAAAACCCGACATCAGCCGGTAACCGCTCCCCGCTTCGCCTTCCACCGGCACGCCGGAGAGCGACAGATCGCGGATATCGCGGTAGACCGTGCGTTCAGAGACGCCCACTCTTTCCGCCAGATGCGCTGCCGTTGTCAGACGTCTTCCCCGCAGGATCTGCACAATCTGAAACAAACGGTCAGCGCGTCGGGTCATTTTTTCTTACGCTCTCAGGCAGGTTGATGAAGGCCGACGCGATTACCTTCGCTGTCGGTAAATAAAGCGATAGTACCAATACCGCGCGGCAACGTCAGCGGGCCAAATACGCACTCGCCACCGGCAGAGGCAACGCGGTCAAGCGTGGCCGTCAGATTGTCAGTATGCAGATAGATAATGGCTCCCTGCACCGAGGGAATAATCCCCTCAAATTTTGCCAGCGCGCCACCGGTAGCCGGATCCTCATGCGGGAATACCGCCAGCTCGGCGCAGTCCATTTTCTCGCGCCTCAGTGAAACCTGCATTACCGGCTCATAAAATTTGATGGCGCGATCCATATCTGCGACCGGAATTTCAAACCAGTTAATCACACTTTTCATACATCCTCCTGACTCTTGTTTGGGTTCAGAAGGAGTCTACGACAGGCCTCCTGACAGCATACTGTCAGGAGTGTTTGTCAGGAACAGGCAAAAAAAATCCCGGTCAACAGACCGGGATTTTGATAACACGATAAACGTGGCCTTACGGCAGAATAGACGGCTGATCCGCCCCTTCTTTCTCAACCTTCTGCTGGAGCAGGTGCTCGCGCTTCATGCCCAGCTTCAGCGCCAGAGCGGACGCCACGTAGATAGAAGATGCTGTACCAATGGAGACACCGATCAGCATGGTCAGCGAGAAGCCTTCCAGAATCGGACCGCCGAAGAGATAGAGCATCAGGATCACCATCAGGGTGGTCCCGGAGGTGATCAAGGTACGGTGCAGCGTCTGGGTCAACGACACGTTAAAGATTTCGTACGGCGTACCGCGACGGATCTTACGGAAGTTTTCACGGATACGGTCCGATACCACGATACTGTCGTTCAGCGAGTAGCCAATAACCGACATCAACGAGGCCACAATGGTCAGGTCAATCTCGATATGGAACAGCGACAGAACGCCCATGGTGATCACCACGTCGTGCGCCAGGGCGATAACCACCCCGGCAGCCAGACGCCATTCGAAGCGGAAACCGACATACGTCAGGATACAGAGCAGCGCCACCAGCAGCGCCATCGCACCGGTCTGAGCCAGATCCGCGCCTACGCTTGGGCCAACGAATTCAATACGTTTTACCGTCGCATTCTGGCTGGTCGATTCGTTAATCACCTGTACGACTTTGCTGCCCAGCTCCTGGCTGCCGTTGGCATCCTTCACTGGCGGCATGCGCACCATGATGTCACGGCTGCTGCCGAAGTTCTGCAGCAGCGGCTCTTCAAAGCCCGCCTTCTGCAGCGACTCGCGCATCTGGTCCATATCGACCGGTTTTTCCAGGGTGATTTCAATCACCGTACCGCCGGTGAAATCGAGCCCCCAGTTAAAGCCTTTTACGCCCATGATGGCGATGGACAGAACCAACAGCAGACCCGAAATGCCAAAGGCCCAGTAGTCCCAGCGCATAAAGTCCCAGACTTTACGGCCGTAGTTCAATTGTTCAACAGTATATTCCTGTGCCACAACGCACTCCTCAGATAGACAGCTTTTTAACGCGCTTGCCGCCGTACAGCAGGTTCACGATGGCACGGGTGCCGACAATAGCGGTAAACATTGACGTCGCCACACCAATACCGGTGGTGATAGCAAAGCCCTTGATCGCGCCGGTACCCACTGCATACAGGATAAGAACCTTAATCAGTGTTGTTACGTTCGCATCGAAGATGGAGCTGAACGCGCCCCGGTAGCCTTCGTCGATCGCCTGTTGGATGGAGCGACCGTTGCTTAGCTCTTCTTTGATACGTTCATTTATCAGTACGTTGGCGTCAACCGCCACCGCAAGGGTTAAGACGATACCTGCAATCCCTGGCATGGTCAGCGTTGCCCCCGGCAGCAGGGACATAATGCCGACAATCAGCACCAGGTTTGCAATCAGCGCAGAGGTCGCAATCAGACCAAACTTCTTGTAGAAGAAGACCATGAAGATGATGGAGATCGCCAGACCCGCCAGACACGCTTCCAGACCCTGCTGGATGTTCTGCATACCCAGCGTTGGACCGATGGTACGCTCTTCAACAATCTGAATTGGCGCAATCAGCGCACCGGCACGCAGCAGCAGCGACAGCTGACGGGCTTCGTTCGGGTTGTTGATACCGGTGATACGGAAGCTGTTACCCAGGCGAGACTGGATATTGGCGATGTTAATCACCTCTTCCTCTTTCACCAGAACCGCACGACCGTTGGCATCTTTTTTACCGCTGTCTTTGTACTCCACGAACAGGGTCGCCATCGGTTTACCGATATTGTCCTTAGTGAAGTTAGACATGATGTTACCACCTGCGCTATCAAGCGAGATGTTAACCTGCGGCTGGTTGTACTCATCCTGGCTGGAGGTGGAGTCAGTGATGTGGTCACCGGTCAGGATCACACGCTTGTACATCACAACCGGCTGACCTTCACGGGTCTGTTTCACTTCAGAGTCGCCCGGAACGCGGCCAGATGCGACAGCAGACTGATCGACGTTGGTGTTCACCAGACGGAATTCCAGGGTCGCGGTTGCGCCGAGAATCTCTTTGGCACGGGCGGTATCCTGGATACCCGGCAGTTCAACCACGATACGGTCAGCACCCTGACGCTGTACCAGCGGTTCAGCCACGCCGAGCTGGTTTACACGGTTACGCAGGATGTTGATGTTCTGCTGCACCGCGTATTCACGCGCTTCTTTCAGACGTTCATCGGTCATGACCGCACGCAACTGGTTGCTGCCCTGAGAAGAGAGCACCAGATCGCGGTGACGCTGGGTCAGATAATCCATCGCCTGGTCGCGGGCGTTGCTGTCACGAAACGTGATGCTCATCCCGTATTTATCTTCCTTACGCACGGTGGTGTAAGGGATGCCTTTATCACGCAGATCGCTACGCAGGCTATCAATGTTTTGTTCCTGAAGTTTTCCGAGTGCGGTTTCCATATCCACTTCCATCAGGAAGTGAACGCCGCCACGCAGGTCGAGACCGAGTTTCATCGGCTCAGCGTTGATAGCAGCTAACCAACGCGGAGTTGCAGGAGCAAGGTTCAACGCCACGACATATTTATCACCCATCACGCCCATCAGCGCTTCACGAGCGCGGAGCTGCGTGTCGGTGGAGTCGAAGCGAGCAAGAATTGCGCCCTCTTCCAGTGCCACAGACTTAGCGGTAATTTTTTCTTCTTGTAAAGTTTTCTGGACCTGGATCAGCGTTTGCTCACTGGCGGCGACACCGCGCGCGCCAGTGATTTGAACAGCCGGATCCTCACCATACAGGTTGGGAAGCGCATACAGCAGGCCGACGACAATGACGACGACCAGCATGACGTACTTCCACAAAGGATAACGGTTTAACACGGCAGTTCCCTTTGGGAAAAGTTAATTACAGCGCCTTCATGGTGCCTTTCGGCAGAACGGCAGCAACGAAGTCACGTTTGATAACCACTTCAGTGGTATCGTTCAGTGCGATAACGATATAGCCGTTATCAGCGACTTTGCTTACGCGACCTACCAGACCACCGTTAGTCAGAACTTCATCGCCTTTCGCGATGGAGTCCATCAGCTTTTTGTGCTCTTTGGTGCGCTTCTGCTGTGGACGCAGGATCATGAAATAGAAGATCAGACCGAACACCACCAGCATCAGAATCAGAGACATCGGGCTGCCCTGCGCCGGTGCACCTGTTGCCGCTACCGCATCAGAAATAAAAAAGCTCATTAAATTTCCCTCATTAAATAAATTAATCAACGTTCAAAGGTGGAACATCCCGACCCTGTCGTTGGTAAAAATCGGTCACGAAGCTCTCTAATTTACCCTCTTCAATAGCCTTGCGTAAACCAGCCATTAAGCGCTGGTAATAGCGAAGGTTATGAATCGTGTTGAGACGCGCGCCTAATATTTCATTACAACGATCAAGATGATGCAAATAGGCACGAGAATAATTGCGACAGGTATAGCAATCGCACTCGGCATCGAGTGGGCTGGTGTCGCTTTTATGCTTCGCATTACGGATTTTTACCACGCCATCGGTCACAAACAGGTGACCATTACGGGCGTTGCGGGTCGGCATAACGCAGTCGAACATATCAATGCCGCGACGTACGCCTTCAACCAGATCTTCTGGTTTACCGACGCCCATCAGGTATCGAGGTTTATCTGTTGGAATTTGCGGGCAAACATGCTCCAGAATACGGTGCATATCTTCCTTCGGCTCCCCTACAGCCAGACCGCCGACAGCGTAGCCATCAAAACCTATCTCTACCAGACCTTTAACAGAGATATCGCGTAAATCTTCGTAAACGCTGCCCTGAATAATGCCAAACAGCGCATTTTTATTGCCCAGGCTATCAAAACGGTCGCGGCTGCGCTTCGCCCAACGCAGCGACATCTCCATCGAGCGCTTGGCGTAGTCCCAGTCCGCCGGGTATGGCGTACATTCGTCGAAGATCATCACGATATCGGAGCCGAGATCGTACTGAATCTCCATTGATTTTTCAGGATCGAGGAAAATCGGGTCGCCGTTAATCGGGTTGCGGAAATGCACACCCTCTTCGGTGATCTTGCGGATATCACCCAGGCTGAAGACCTGGAAACCGCCGGAGTCGGTCAGGATCGGTCCTTTCCACTGCATAAAGTCATGCAGATCCCCGTGCAGCTTCATGATCTCCTGACCAGGACGCAGCCACAGGTGGAAGGTGTTACCGAGGATAATTTGCGCACCAGTGGCTTCGACTTCTTCCGGCGTCATCCCTTTTACGGTGCCGTAAGTGCCCACAGGCATAAAAGCGGGCGTTTCTACTACGCCGCGATCAAACACCAGGCGGCCACGGCGAGCGCGACCGTCGGTAGTATCGAGTTCAAATTTCATTTTTTCTCCTGCACCAGAAAAACAGTCCGGCGCGTTAAACCAGTGCCGCGGACTTATTCCCCGACACGTTCATTCAAAGCCTGCGGATTGTACGTGATAAACATCGCGTCACCGTAACTAAAAAAGCGATATTTTTGTTCTACCGCAGCCTTGTAGGCGTTCATGGTGTTTTGATAACCCGCAAAGGCCGAAACCAGCATGATCAGGGTCGACTCCGGCAGATGGAAGTTGGTCACCAGCGCGTCGATCACCTGATATTGATAACCCGGATAGATGAAGATTTGGGTATCGTCGAAGAAAGGGGCGATCAGCGCATCTTTCGCGGCCTGGGCTGCGCTTTCCAGCGAGCGAACCGAGGTGGTGCCCACAGCTACGACGCGGTTACCGCGCGCTTTGGCCGCCATCACCGCGTCCACAACCTCCTGCGGCACCTCGGCATATTCGGAGTGCATGATGTGATCTTCGATACTGTCCACGCGCACCGGCTGGAAAGTACCCGCGCCGACGTGCAGCGTGACAAACGCCATCTCAATGCCTTTTGCGCGCAGTTTTTCCAGCAGCGGTTCATCAAAGTGCAGGCCCGCGGTCGGTGCCGCGACTGCGCCAGGCTTCTGGCTATAGACGGTCTGATAGAGCTCGCGGTCGGCCTCTTCGTCCGGCCGCTCAATGTACGGCGGCAGCGGCATGTGGCCGATGCTGTTGAGGATATCCAGTACCGGACGCTCATCGTTGAACTGCACTTCAAAGAGCGCATCGTGGCGCGCCACCATGGTGGCATTGATGCTCTCGTCATCCCCCAGCAGCAGCTCCGTACCCGGCTTCGGTGCCTTGGAAGCGCGAATATGTGCCAGAATACGTTTATCATCGAGCATTCTTTCGACCAGCACTTCAATTTTGCCGCCGCTGGCTTTACGGCCAAACAGACGGGCCGGGATCACGCGGGTGTTGTTGAACACCAGCAGGTCGCCCGGGTTGAGCTTGTCGAGCAGATCGGTGAAGGTTCCGTGCGTCAGCGCACCCGTCGGCCCATCCAGCGACAATAAGCGGCAGCTACTGCGCTCCGGCACAGGATAGTGGGCAATCAGGGACTCGGGTAAATCAAAAGAGAAATCGGCGACGCGCATGGCATATACTCGTGACTTAAAAACAGGCGGCTTAGTCTAGTGCTCACACCTCTTTGCTGCAACAACTAGCCTCGCTTCGGATAACGAATCGCATGAATTTTCTCGCTCACCTGCACCTCGCTCATCTCGCTGACAGCTCCCTTTCCGGCAACTTGCTGGCCGACTTCGTCCGCGGTAACCCCGCCGAGGCGTATCCCGCCGACGTGGTGGAAGGCATCTTCATGCACCGCCGGATTGATGTCCTCACTGACAACCTGCCCGAGGTCAAAGAGGCAAAGGAGTGGTTCCGCCCGGAGACCCGCCGCGTGGCGCCCATTACGCTGGATGTGATGTGGGATCACTTTGTCTCCCGCCACTGGGAACAGCTCTCACCCGAGATGCCGCTGCCAGCGTTCGTGCGCTATGCCCACGCCCAGGTGACGATCATTCTGCCGGACGCCCCGCCGCGCTTTGTTAATCTGAATGATTACCTGTGGTCAGAGCGCTGGCTCGAACGCTATAGCGAAATGGACTTCATCCAGCGGGTGCTCAACGGCATGGCCAGCCGACGTCCGCGTCTCGATGCCCTGCGCGACTCCTGGCAGGATCTGGATGCCCATTATGAGGCCCTGGAGCAGCGCTTCTGGCAGTTTTATCCCCGCATGATGGAACAGGCGAAACATAAGCAGCTTTAATATAAATGTGATTGATAGGTAAAAGCTGGGTTAACGATTGTCAACGCCTCTTTGTCTTTAGGACAAACACTCTCTATACTGGCCCGCGTTGCGTTCTAAATAACCTTAGTATCTACAGGAGAATCATATGGTTCTGGTAACTCGTCCGGCTCCGGATTTTACAGCTGCAGCAGTTCTGGGCAACGGTGAAATCGTTGAGAACTTCAACTTCAAACAGCATACCAACGGTAAAGCCACCGTTCTGTTCTTCTGGCCAATGGACTTCACCTTCGTTTGCCCGTCTGAGCTGATCGCGTTCGACAAGCGTTACGAAGAGTTCCAGAAGCGTGGCGTAGAAGTGGTTGGCGTCTCCTTCGACTCTGAGTTTGTACACAACGCATGGCGTAATACCCCTGTCGACAACGGCGGCATCGGTCCAGTGAAATACGCGATGGTTGCGGACATCAAACGTGAGATTCAGCAGGCTTACGGTATCGAACATCCGGACGCGGGCGTTGCCCTGCGTGGCTCCTTCCTGATCGACGCGAACGGCATCGTGCGTCACCAGGTCGTGAACGATCTGCCGCTGGGTCGTAACATCGACGAAATGCTGCGTATGGTTGATGCGCTGCAGTTCCACGAAGAGCACGGTGAAGTGTGCCCGGCTCAGTGGGAAAAAGGTAAAGAAGGTATGAACGCGTCTCCAGACGGCGTTGCTAAATACCTGTCTGAGAACGTATCCAGCCTGTAATTGGCACGGTTTACGAAAAAGGCCCGCTTATGCGGGCCTTTTTTTATGCCTTACGCTGTGTCTCCCGCCAGATGCGCCAGGCCATACCTGCCAGCAAAATCACGCCCGCAATCAGCACGCCCCACACCAGCAGCGTGTTCATCCTGCTCTCCCGCTCGGCCGCGGAGGTAGCGGTCAGACGCTCCTCGCCGCCTAACGCGACATTATCCTGAATGTCAGCCTGCGGCAGGTTTGCCATATCATAGGTTTTACGCAGGTCAGCAGGGATCAGCATGTCGGGCTCCACGCTGGCAGGCTTTGCCGCCCCATTGCCCCAGGCGAGCACATACGGCGCTTTCCCCTGTGCGTTGAACACCAGGTCATAGCGGTCGCGATGCCCCATGACGCTCGGCAGGTATTCTGGCAAACGCGCATTCAGCGTCGTGATTTTTACCGCCTGCACCAGGCCCCCGTTAAGCGAAACCGGTGGAGACATTTTCCCTTCCAGACGGTAAAGGATCTCTTTTTTCAGCGGGTGCCATTTGTCCTTCTCCGTACTCCGCCACGCTATCTCTACGGGTAGGACGCCGTCGCCATTCAGTGAGATAGTGACAGCACTCAGCGGCTGCGGTCGCGACCAGTGCCACTGGACTTCACTTGTCGATAACTGCTCCCCTTCCCCCTCCAGGCCGATCTCTTCCGGGGCCGCCTGCGCAGGTGCGCGAATTGCGTTTACGCCGGTCAGGGTTATCTCCTGGCTCTGCGTATTCAGCACCACCATGAGATAGCGATTCGCATCGGGAGATAAAACCATATCGGTATCGATCCGGTCGAGCTTAAGGCGATCCTGGCCGCTGACCACGTCCAGCAAGGGCATCTCTTCGCGCAGGGTATACCACTGCTTAAGATCCTCGCTGTAATAAACCGACGCCGTTCCCTGCCAGGACGTCTGGGGGGTATTCCAGAGCAGCTGCAACTGGGACAGGCTTATCTCGCCCGTAGCCTGCTCCGGCAAGGTCAGCAGATAATGTTGCCCGGCTGCGGCGGCTTTTTGCCCCTCGAGCACAATCTCTACGCCGTTTCGGGAGCGGAGCAGGATTTTATCGCTATCCTCATCCCCTCGCGCAGGTGCAAGCGGCGAGGCGTCCAGATGAAAGAAGCGAAGTGGTGTGGATTGCACTGACGCCTTGGGAGGCGTCGCGGTGACCAGGCTGAAGGGAACCGGCTCGCCTGACTGGTTAAAGACGCGGACATCATGCAGATCGGGTGACGTGCTCTGCTCATAGACGGCAAGCGGCAGCATCACCCGATACCACTGGGAAGGGACGGAGGTATCCAGTGAACGACCAAAGGCATAGTCCCGGGGCGATTCCGTTTGTACCCCGTCGCAAAACGCCGGGCCGGAAAGCACCAGCAGCGCGCTACACGCTACCGCTTTCATCCATTTCATTTTTCATCTCCTGTTTTGGGCGGCAGCGGTGAGAAATAACCTACGATCAGTACCAGGATCGCCACGCCGATAAACGCCACCGCGCGCGACAGCCCGCCTCCGCCCGCGCTATCTACCAGCATCAGTTTAACCATCACGACACCCAGCAGCACAGCGCCGCAGAGCCACTCCTGCCGGGAAGCCCGACGGGTAGCATGGATCATGACCACCAGCGCGCTCAGCATCCAGAACAGGGCAAAACAGGTCTGGACAAGCCGGGAATCCCACAGCGATGCCATATTCCAGGCCACGTCGCCATACCAGGCCAGCGCGCGCATTAGCGCACCGTTAAGCCACCAGAAGCCAAACGCCATAAGCGCGACGGCAGGCCACGGGCGGGCCTGCGAAAGCAACGCGGGGTAGTAGCGATCCACCGCGCGATAAAAGACCACCAGCCCCAGCAACGCGAACGCGGCACCTTCCTCAAGCGGGTTCACCAGCGGTAGCCAGGTCTGGCGATAGACCACGCCGTCCTGGAAATTGGTCACGACCAACAACACCAGCAGCGCCACGACAACAGGGATCGGCGCCAGGCAGGTGTAAAGCGCAGGCCATTCCCGGAACGGCCACCCGCGACGCCGTACCGCCGCAGAGAGCGCCATAATCAAACCGCCACCTGCTGCCATCGCCAGTCCACTGCCCCAGGCCGCCATTCCCCACGGCAGCGACCGGGCAAACCAGTAAAGCTCGGCGGCCAGCGCCAGTAAAATCATCCAGAACAGCGACAGATGCAGCCCCATCGCGATGCGCGGCAGGAGCCTTTCACCGTCACGCCGCAGCAGCATCAGCGCGGCAGGAAGCGCAACGCACCAGGCCAGGTTTGACCAGCCGGCGGCAAAGACCTGCTGATGCCAGAGCTGATACCCCACCATCAGCAGCATCAGCGGCCACAGCAGCCATTTGCTGGCATCCAGCTCTCGCCACGCCAGATGAGCGGCAGCCTGCCGCCAGCCCCAGACCGAGACGGCCGAGAGCGCCAGCACGCCTGCCAGAACAGATAATTCCTGCTTCAGCATCAGCTGTGACGCCCCCAGCAGCGCCACTATCCAGAACAGCAGCCCGCCTGCCAGCAGTACCCAACTGACGGGCAGAACGATTTCCCGCCACAGCCAGGCCGCAGCCAGCCAGCAAAGGCTGAGGACGGCGAAGATAAGCAGCAGGCTCAGCGATGTCACACCGTTCGTTTGCGCCCACAGCGTGCTACCCAGCGCCAGCACCAGCAGCGCCGTCCCACTATAGCTCATACGTCGCTGCTGCTGTTGCACGCCCAGCCAGAGGATGCCCAGACCCTCCAGCGCCCAGGCCATCGCCGTCCAGCGCGCCGACAGCGCCAGCGGAATGGCGAGCGTGGCAAACCCGCCGCCGATCGCCAGCGCCGCCATGACCAGCGGCCGTCCGAGGGAGGGATAGCGCCGCAGGGCGAGGAACGCCAGCGAGAGGTAAAAGGCACCGTACCCCAGCGCGCTGAGCGCCGGGCCGTAGGTCCAGTGCTGAGTCATGCCGTACTGCATTCCAAAACCAACCAGCGGCGGAGCAAACAGCAGCACGCCGTCAATAATTTGCTTCCCTTTCTCCTGCGCCCGCAGCGACAGCGCCACGCTCAGCACGCCGAATATCAGCGTATTGGCAATCAGGAACAGCTGGCAGACCCCATACTCTTCAGGCCGGTAGTCGTTCAGTCCCCAAAGGCCGCCCACGCCGAATGTAAACAGCAGCCCGAGCAGATTCAGCTCGCGCCAGTGCTGCCAGATGCTGATAGCGAGAATGCCGATGGAAAGCAGGAGGTAGAAAGAGAAGAGCGCCACAAAGCTGCCGCCTCCGGTAGACAACAGCAGCGGCGCAAGATATCCACCGAGACTCGCCAGCATAGCGAGGCTCAGCGCCCTCTGCAGCACCGCCAGCCCGACGCTCGCCGCGCAAATGACCACCAGCAGCGCAAAGGCCAGCGTCATCGGTAACATCTGCCAGAGCCGGAAGGCGCCAAAGACGGTCAGATAGAGGATGCCTGCCGCCCCTCCCTGGAGGATCAGCGAATAGACGCGCTGTCTGTGCCGCAGTCGCCACCCGAGGGCCAGCAGAACCATGGCAAACAGCGCCGTCGCGGCCAGGCGCAGCTCAAGCGGGAACAGGGAGTGCTCGACGGTATAGCGCAGGAGGAATGAAAGACCGAGAAAGAGCAGCAGGATGCCAAGCTTCGCCAGCGGGTTCCCCTGCATAAACCAGCGCACCAGCGACGTCAGTATGCCGCCAAAGGCAGAAGGCTGTTTTGCCGCGGGCGCAGGAGCCGGAGCGGTTGCGGGTTCTGCCGCGGCAGCGGGAATATCCGGGCGCCAGGGGTCGACAGGCGCGGGCGCGTCATCAACCACCGGCTCAGCCACGACCACCGGCGCAGCGGCCTGTTCAGGCTCCGGCGCTTTCTCCGCCACGCCGCGCTGCTCAAGTGCCTCAATGCGCTGGCGAAGCCTGGCGATCTCCTGTTTCGCCGCCGTGCTTCGATTAAAGCCGATAACCGCAAGCACGGGCGCAACCACCAGCGCAAAAATCAGGAATATACAGCCAAAGATGTAAAGCTCGTCCATGTTTCCACCTTCACCGTTAACGATCCGTTAAGATTGACACAAATCGTTGCATTTACGCCATCTTAAAAGGTGGAAACCGTCCCGCCCGACATTAACTGCCGAACCAGACCGAGGCGGAGATCGCCGGTAGCGACAGTACGCCCTCCTGCGCCACCCCTTTCCCCTCTTTCAGCTGCCACTGTTTGACGTTGAGCAGCGGCGAGTCATCTATCACCACTTCGCAGGCATCGCCCCGGTTAATCGCCACCAGCACCCGCTGCTGGTTGTAGACGCGCATAAACACCACCACGTTGTCGTGGGCGTAGACCACCTGACAGCCGCCGTAGCGCAGGGCCTGGCTCTGCTTGCGCAGCTTAATCAGCCGCTGATAGAGCGCCAGTAGCGTCTGGTCCTGCTTTTCAGCCTCCCATGGGAAGGTCTTACGGCAGAAGGGGTCATTGTTGCCGTCGAGCCCCACCTCATCGCCGTAATAGATACAGGGCACCCCAGGCCAGGTAAACAGCCAGGTGACCGCCAGCGGCAGGCGGGCGACATCCTTACCGAGCAGCGACTTAAAGCGGGCGGTGTCATGGCTGTCGAGCTGGTTAAACATGCGTAGCTGCTGCTGATGGGACAGGCTGGCGCGGTAGTTATCCATCCATTTCACGCAGGTTTCAGCGTCGATGTGCTGCGGATCGTAGGAGATGTCGGTGTTGGCAAGGAAGCCCCACAGCGGGAAGGTGAAGCCGCGGTAGTTCATCGCCGAATCTTCCGCGTCGGCCTGCAACCACTGGCGAGCGTCGCCAAAATGCTCGCCAAAGACGAAGGCCTCCGGATTGGCCAGCTTCGCCGAACGGGTGATCCCGGTGACATGCTGTAGATTATGGCGCGCCCCACCCTCTTCTCCGAGCATATGCACCACATCCAGCCGCCAGCCGTCCATACTCCACGGCGCTTTCAGCCAGTGACGAACAATACTCTCCTCGCCGCCGTAGATCTCGTTCACCACCCCTGACGACTGATAATCGAGCTTCGGCAGGCTGGCATAGCCCAGCCAGTCGAGGGCGCGGCCCTCGTCGTCAAAGCTGTACCAGTCGCGGTGGGGCGAGTCCGGGTTATGGCAGGCGCCGCCGGTTCCGCGGTTGTGGCGATCAAACCAGGCGTGGGAGTCCCCGCTGTGGTTAAACACCCCGTCCAGAATCAGGCGCATCCCCTCCCGTTGGGTATTTTCCCGCAGGCGTAACAGCGCCTCGTCGCCGCCAAACCGCTCATCCACGTGGCGGTAATCTTCGGTGTCGTATTTATGCACGCTGGGGGCGACAAACACCGGATTGAGATAGAGTGCCGTGACGCCGAGTTTTTTCAGCCAGGGCAGCTTTTCGCTAATGCCGTCGAGATCCCCGCCGTAAAAGGTGGAGCCCCCCGCCTGGGCGGTGACCGGTTCGTCCCACGCGCGGAAAATCGTCTCATGGCCTGCGGCATGGTGATAATACGTTTTGTCCAGCTCAGGGTTGCGCCGCTGGCTGCGGGCAAAGCGGTCCGGGAAGATCTGATAGAAGACCTGCTCCACTACCCACTGCGGTCCGGCATCCGGGTAATCAATGGCAAACTGCTCCAGCCGGGCGGGAGGAAAGCGGCTGAAGCCCTGCGGGGTGAACCACAGCTGGCGGTTATGCCAGAGCATTTTGAAGCTGTAGCGGTGCCGCGGCTGCCCTTTCGTCGTGTCAATGGTCGCCCGCCAGGCCGTCACGCCGGGCTGCGGCTGGCTGCGCTGCTTATGCATCGGCAGCGAGGTCTCTTCGTTATCGAATTCAGCGCGTAGCGTCACCCGCTCAGGCAGGTTTTCCCCTGTCAGCCACAGGGTAATGACAAGTTTGTCGTTGTTTTGTTTAACAAATGGGGCAACCGGCAGGTGCCATGCATTCAACATCTTTTATCCCCTTTCCCAGAAATGAGGCCACCTTGCCACAGGGTAGTTGATGTTCCCTCCTCATGGAGAGATTTATTGGGGGAGGAGAAAGGGGGAGGAGAAAAATGCCCGGCGTTTGCCGGGCATTTCGGTTACTGAGCTTCTGCTAACTGGCGCTCGCGGCGGCGTTTAAAGACCCACCCCACCAGCAATAGCGCAATCCACGCAAAGCCGACATACAACGAGATGCGGGTTTCCGGGTGGTAACCAATCAGGCCGATAATAAAGACCAGGAAGATCAGGCCAGCAACGGTAGTTGCCACGCCGCCCGGCACTTTAAACTTCAGCGCTTTTACCTCTTCAGGCGACAGACGGCGACGGAAGCCAATCTGCGACATCAGAATCATCATCCAGACCCAGACGGTGGCAAAGGTCGCCAGCGACGCGATCACCAGGAAGACATTCTCCGGCATGATGTAGTTGAGATAGACCGACAGCAGCAGCGCCACGGTCATCACCAGCACCGTCACCCACGGCGTACCGCGGCTGGAGGTTTTGGCGAAGGCCTTCGGCGCACTGCCCTGCTCGGCCATACCATGCAGCATACGCCCCACGCCGAACACGTCGGCATTGATAGCGGAGAGCGATGCGGTGAGCACCACGAAGTTCAGAATACTGGCGGCGAAGGTGATCCCCAGATGCTGGAAGGTCAGCACAAACGGGCTACCGTTCGTGCCCACCTGGTTCCACGGATAGATGGACATGATCACAAACAGCGTGCCCACGTAGAAGACCAGGATACGCATCGGTACCGAATTAATGGCGCGCGGAATAGACTTCTCCGGATCTTTCGCTTCCCCGGCGGTGATACCGATAATTTCGATCCCGCCGTAGGCAAACATCACCATCTGCAGCGACATCACCATGCCTATCCAGCCGTTACTGAAGAAGCCGCCGTTACTCCACAGGTTATGGATGCCGGTTGGTTCGCCGCCGTTGCCGATACCCCAGATAATGATGCCAATACCGGCGGCAATCATGATGATGATGGTGGCCACTTTAAAGAAGGAGAACCAGAACTCCAGTTCGCCAAACACCTTCACGCTCATCAGGTTGATGGCGCAGATGATCAGCACCACGCTGAGCACCCAGATCCAGTGCGGGACCGCCGGGAACCAGACGCCCATATAGATGCCGAAGGCCGTTACGTCGGCAATGGCGACAATCAGGATTTCGAAACAGTAGGTCCAGCCGGTGATATAGCCCGCCAGTGGGCCTAAGTTGTCTTGCGCATAGCGGGAGAAGGAGCTGGCTGAGGGGTTATGAACGGACATCTCCCCCAGCGCGCGCATGATGATGTAGGCGGCAACACCGCCGATAAGATACGCCAGCAAAACGCTGGGACCGGCCATTTTGATGGCATCTGCCGAGCCATAAAAAAGACCAGTACCGATCGCAGAACCCAGCGCCATAAAGCGGATGTGGCGGGCGGTAAGGCCCCGCTTCAGTTTGTTAGAGCTTTCCATTTACGTCTTGCCATTCAACACAAAAAAAACAAAAAACCACGGGGCCATAAGCCCCGTGGTTGAACATTTATCCGTTGATTAGTGCGCGTTCGACGTTACCCGACGCCCCGCAGCACGATCCCAGATTACGGCCAGAACCAGTGCAACAACGGTAGGCATCAACCAGGCCAGGCCCTGTTCGGACAGCGGCAGACGCTGTGTCCAGGCAGGGAGCGTATCGCCAATAGCCGATGCTTTGATGCCGTCAAGGATACCAAAAAGCAGGCTAATAAACATGGCCGGGGCAATAATTCGGGAAGAATTATTCCACCAACCACGGGTGAAGCTCAGCACCACCAGCACGATACACGGCGGGTAGATGGCCGTCAGTACCGGAATGGAGACCTGGATCAGGTGGCTCAGACCGAGGTTAGAGACCGCCATGGAGAAGATACCGAGGATGAACACCAGCGTACGATAAGAGAGCGGCAGATACTGGGCAAAGAACTCGGCGCAGGCGCAGGTCAGGCCCACCGCCGTCACCAGACAGGCCAGGAAGATCAGGATCGCCAGCAGGAAGCTCCCCGAACCGCCGAAGGTGTTCTGAACATAGGCATGCAGGATAGCCGCGCCGTTTGCGCTCTGGTCTACCAGGGCCGCGCTGTCAGAACCCAGACGGAACAACGCCAGATAGAGCAATGTCAGGCCTACGCCCGCAATCAGACCCGCCCAGATGGTGTAGCGGGTCAGCAGACGCGCTTCGGTCACGCCGCGGGAACGGGCGGCGTTCACAATGACGATACCAAACACCATCGCGCCCAGGGTATCCATGGTCAGGTAGCCGTTCACAAAGCCGTTAGAGAACGCGGCATTTTTGTAGGCGTCCATTGCATCGCTGATCGGGCCGGCAGGCCAGATAACGGCAGCCACGGCCAGCACAATCAGGGCCACGATTTTCAGCGGCGCGAGGAAGTTACCCACGGTATCCAGCAGCTTGCCCGGATAGAGGGAGACCAGAATCACCAGAGCAAAGTAGATGAGGCTATAGATCAACAGCGGCATAGCGCCGTCGCCGGTCAGCGGAGCGATACCCACTTCAAAGGAGACGGTCGCGGTACGCGGGGTGGCAAACAGCGGGCCGACGGCCAGATAGCAGACGGTTGCCAGCAGAATACCTGCGACTTTCCCGATAGGGGTGCTCAGGCTATCGACACCGCCGCCGACTTTCGCCAGCGCAACCACGGTCAACACCGGTAGACCCACGGCAGTAATCAGGAAACCAATAGCCGCCGTCCAGACGTGTTCACCCGCCTGTAAGCCAACCATGGGAGGAAAGATGATGTTACCCGCGCCAACGAACAGCGCAAATGTCATAAAGCCCAGCGCGATGATGTCGCGCGATTTCAATTGATGGGTCATAAAACCTTACTGCCTGTGGATGTGGTGTTGAAAACGTTGAATTTTTCGCTATCCGTTGCGGAACAAAACAGCGGAAAAAATGTGCAACCTCAGCGGGAAATGCTTCCCTACCGGCGTGGAGAAGAATAGTTTTTCGATTTACCACGCAAATACAGTCTGTCCGACGATATCAGGGTGGCAATTTAAACGCTTATAACGTTTAAAGGCAATATGGGATCTCAAAACCAGAACAATATGCCAACTCGAAAGTTAGAAGTGGGATAATAAACCATTTATAAGAAAAACTCATGGCTAATCATGCGAACAAAAAAGCAACAGGCGTATAATATTTATTCGCGCTGCGCTGAACTGCAAAGCAAACAGGCCAGCATTGGCTGGCCTGTGGCAATTTCTGATTACAGTGACGCCGTCAGGCGCTGTTACTGGCAATCAAACGTTCCGGGATCACAAAGCTAAAACGCGTACTTTTCCCCGGCGTACTGACGATATCCAGGCGGCTGTCGTGGTGATTAATGGCGTGTTTAACAATCGCCAGCCCCAGGCCACTGCCCCCCGTCTGCCGGGAGCGCGCCTTATCCACCCGGTAAAAACGCTCGGTAAGACGCGGAATATGCTCCGGGCCGATACCGGGACCATCGTCTTCCACGCTGAACTCCGCTCCCGTTGGCGCATGCTGCCAGCGCACGGTGATGTGGGTGCCGGGCGGGGTATGATTCACCGCGTTATAGACCAGGTTAGAGATGGCGCTGCGCAGCTCGTCGGTACTGCCGCGTACTTTGAGGCTGTTATCCACCTCGAAGGTAAGCTGGTGCTGCTGCTGGCTTAAGGTCTGCGCTTCGCGCTCCAGCATCCGCAGCATCATCGGCACATCGATGGTTTCATTCAGCGCCAGGGTTGGCGCCGCCTCAATGCGGGAGAGGGTCAGCAGCTGCTTCACCAGCCCTTCCATGCGCTGCGTCTGCTCGCGCATGGTATGCAGCGCTTTTTCCCGCGGCGCGCCTTCCAGCGTCTGCTCCTGCATCATCTCCAGATAGCCCTGCAATACCGTCAGCGGGGTGCGCAGCTCGTGGCTGACGTTGGCGAAGAAATTGCGCCGCGCCCCTTCAAGCTGGTGCATTTGCGTCACATCCCGCGCCACCATCAGCCACTGCTGGTCGCTGTAGGGCATCACGCGGATCTCCAGATGGCGACCGTTGTTCATGACCAGATTGTGCGGGCGGGTAAAATCGCGTTTTTTCAGATACTGGGCGAACTCCGGATAACGCAGGAGGTTGAGGATATTCTGCCCGTTATCATCCGGCCAGCGCAGGCCCAGCAACTGCTGCGCCAGTCCGTTACACCAGAACATCGCGCCCTCTTCGGTGGTCAATACCACCGCATCCGGCAGCGATTCGGCGCCGCTGCGAAAGCGTTTGATCAGGCTGCCCAGCTCGCGTCGGCGTTTTTTATTACGCATCTGCATCTGGTGCAGGCCATACAGGAGGGGTTCCCAGCTGCCGCTTCCTGGCGGCGGGGTCATACTTCTGTCAACCCATAGCCACCATGAGAGGCGGAGCAGATTCCAGAAGTGCCAGATCAGCAATCCCGTGACTGCCGCCAGCAAAAACCAGGGTAAATAACCGATTACGGCCCCGAGGATCAGGGCCGGAATACAGCAGAGTATCAGTTCAAAACAGAGCCTTTTCCATGACAGCCGTTCCAGCACGCGTCACACTCCTGTCATTGTTCAGAAACGGGTTGAGAAACGATAACCCGTGCCGCGGACGGTCTGCACCATGCGATCGTGACCGCTGGTTTCAAGTGCCTTGCGCAAACGGCGGATATGAACATCAACCGTGCGATCTTCAACATAGACGTTAGTGCCCCAGACATTGTTGAGCAACTGCTCGCGGCTATAGACGCGTTCCGGGTGGGTCATGAAAAAGTGCAACAGTTTGAATTCCGTTGGTCCCATATCGAGGGGATTTTCACCGGTCATCACGCGGTGCGAGGTAGGGTCCAGACTCAGCCCCTGCATCTCAATCACCTCTTCCACCGCCATCGGTGAAATACGGCGCATTACGGCTTTAATGCGCGCCACCAGCTCTTTCGGGGAAAACGGTTTGGTAATGTAGTCATCCGCGCCGGTCTCCAGACCGCGAACGCGATCTTCCTCTTCGCCGCGGGCCGTTAACATCATCACCGGAATATCGCGGGTTAACGCTTCACGTTTAATATGTTTGATGAATTGCAGGCCAGAGCCGCCAGGCAGCATCCAGTCGAGCAGTATCAGATCGGGCCAGGGTTCGTTGAGCTGGTTCACCGCGCTGTCGTAATCTTCGGCCTCTATCGGTTGAAAGCCATTTTGTTCGAGCACGAAACAGACCATTTCGCGAATGGGTGCTTCATCTTCTACGACCAGAATACGTCTCGCCATACTTAGCCCTGTCTTATTAAGGTTACATGTTTGTAATACGGCGTCATTATGCGTCAGATTTATGACAGATTTATGAAAAACGCGCCCGCTCATAAAGGCAAGCCGTTGTTTTATGGCAGCCCCGATTGTAGCGGTTATCTTCCTCCCCCTGAAAGTTTATAATCCCGCTAACCATTTTTTGCCACGGATCTGTTATGCGCATACTTCACACCTCGGACTGGCACCTGGGACAAAATTTTTACAGTAAAAGCCGCGCCGCCGAACATGAAGCGTTTCTCAACTGGCTGCTTGAGATGGCGCAATCGCATGACGTGGATGCCATCCTCGTGGCCGGGGATATTTTTGATACCGGCTCGCCGCCCAGCTACGCGCGCGAGCTCTATAACCGTTTCGTGGTCAATCTGCAAAAAACCGGCTGCCATCTGGTGATTGTGGCCGGCAACCATGATTCCGTCGCCACGCTGAACGAATCCCGTGAGATTCTGGCGTTTCTCAACACCACCGTGGTCGCCAGCGCCGGACATGGGCCGCAAATTCTGACCCGACGCGACGGCACCCCCGGCGCGGTACTCTGCCCGATCCCGTTTTTACGCCCCCGGGACGTGGTGCGAAGCCAGGCGGGCCTCTCCGGGCTTGAGAAACAGCAGCAGCTGTTGCAGGCCATTACCCACTATTATGCCGAGCAATATACCCAGGCCTGCGCGCTTCGCGGCGACAGCGTACTGCCGATTATCGCCACCGGGCATCTCACCACCGTCGGCGCCAGTAAAAGTGACGCGGTACGTGACATCTATATCGGTACGCTGGATGCGTTTCCCGCGCAGCACTTCCCGGCCGCTGACTATATAGCGCTGGGCCATATCCACCGGGCGCAGATGATTGGCGGTTGCGAACATATCCGCTACTGCGGCTCCCCTATTCCCCTCAGCTTTGATGAAACCGGCAAAAGCAAATGCGTTCATCTGGTGAGTTTCGACCAGGGCAAGCTCAGCAGCGTCGAATCGCTTGAGGTGCCCATTACCCAGCCGCTGGCGGTGCTGAAGGGCGATCTGGCGGCGATCACCGCCCAACTTGAGCAGTGGCGCGGCGTGGAGCAGACGCCTCCCGTCTGGCTGGATATCGAACTCACCACCGAGGAGTACCTGCACGATATGCAGCGTAAGATCCAGCAGCTGACGGACGATCTGCCGGTAGAGGTCCTGCTGGTGCGGCGCAGTCGCGAGCAGCGCGAGAGAAGCCTTGCCAGCAACCTGCGTGAAACCCTCAGCGAGCTGCGGGTTGAGGAGGTTTTTGAGCGCCGACTCGCCCAGGAAACCCTGGATGATACCCAGCGGGCCCGGCTAAACGAGCTGTTCAGCCACACGATCCACGCCCTCAGCAATGAAGAGGATGAGGCATGAAAATTCTCAGCCTGCGCCTGAAAAACCTTAACTCGCTCAAGGGCGAATGGAAAATCGACTTTACCGCCGAACCCTTCCTCAGCAATGGCCTGTTTGCTATCACCGGCCCAACCGGCGCCGGGAAAACCACCCTGCTGGATGCCATCTGCCTGGCGCTTTACCACGAGACGCCGCGCCTGAATACGGTCTCGCAATCGCAAAACGATCTGATGACCCGCGACACCGCTGAGTGCCTCGCCGAGGTCGAGTTTGAAGTCAAAGGGGTAGCTTATCGTGCGTTCTGGAGCCAGAACCGGGCGCGCAACCAGCCGGACGGCAACCTGCAGGTGCCCCGCGTGGAGCTCGCCCAGTGCAAGGACGGGAAGATCCTCGCAGATAAAGTGAAGGACAAGCTGGAGCTGGTTGCCTCTCTGACCGGGCTGGACTATGACCGCTTTACCCGCTCGATGCTCTTATCCCAGGGGCAATTCGCCGCCTTTCTGAACGCCAAACCGAAAGAGCGCGCCGAACTGCTCGAGGAGCTGACCGGCACGGAAATCTACGGCCAGATCTCCGCCATGGTGTTTGAAAAACATAAGGCGGCACGCAGCGAGCTGGAGAAGCGCCAGGCCCAGGCGGCCGGCGTGGTGTTGCTCAGCGAAGAGCAGCTACAGCAGCTTCAGCAAGGTTTGCAGGTACTTACTGACGAAGAAGCGCAACTGCTGGCGCAGCAGCAGGGACTCCAGAAAGATTATCAGTGGCTTACCCGCCACGATGAGCTGGTGCGGGAGCAACAGCGATCGAAGGCCGCGCAGCAACAGGCGCAGCAGGCCCTGACGGACGCCACGCCGGAGCTGGAAAAACTGCATCTCGCCCAGCCTGCGGCCCTGCTGCGCCCGCACTGGGAGCGGCAGCAGGAGCAGCTTGCCCAGCTTTCGCAGACGGAACAGCAGATGCTGGATGTGAATACTCGCTTACAGTCCAGTACGGCGCTGCGTTCAGGCATTCGTAACGGGGCGCTGCGCACGCACGACAGGCTGCAAACCGAGCTGGCTGCACTCACCCAGTGGCTTACCAACCACGACCGCTTCCGCCAGTGGGGCCAGGAGATTGCAGGCTGGCGCGCCCACTTCACCCAGCTTAATCGCGATAAAACCCAGATCGCGACGCTGACCGGGCGTATCACGGCGTTACGCCAGAAGCTGGCGGGATTACCGGAGAGCGCTCTGACGCTTACCGCAGAACAGACCACCAGCGAGATGGCACTCCAGACGCAGTCCCGCGCGGCACGCCAGCGCCTGACTACCCTGCATGCCCGCTATCAGCCTCTGCAACAGCGATCGCGGCAGACTCGCGAAAGCGTGCAAAAGGCCCAGGCCGAGCTGGCAAAACTGAACGAAACCCTGACGCTACGCCGCCAGCAGTACAAAGAGAAAAACCAGCACTATCTCGATCTCAAAACCTTATGTGAGCAGGAAGAGAAGATTAAGAAGCTGGAGAGCTACCGGGCGGAACTGGAGGCCGGAAAGCCCTGCCTGCTCTGCGGCTCTACCGAACATCCGGCCATTGCCCAATACCAGGCCCTGGCGCTCACCGGAAACCAGCGCCGCCGGGATGCGATGGAAAAGGAGGTCGCCGCACTCAAAGAGGAAGGCCTGCTGGTTCTGGGGCAGGTAAATGCGCTAAACAGCCAGCTTCAGCGCGAAACAAGCGAAGCGCAGACGCTCTTTCAGGATGAGCAAGCGCTCACTAAAGAGTGGAATGCGGTGTGTGAAACCCTCTCTGTGCAGTTGAACATTCAGGACGACATCGCCCCATGGCTGGCTAAACAGGAGCAGTACGAACAGCAGCTTTACCAGCTGAGCCAACGCCTGACCCTGCAAAGCCAGCTGAGTGAAGAGGAAGCCCAGCTTCAGCTTTACCAGCAGCAGCTTCTGGCGACGCGCACGGCTATGGCGCAAACGCTTCATGCCCTGTCGCTGGCGGCACCGGAGGACGGTACCGAGTCGGCCTGGCTTGCGGAACGGGAAAAAGAGTCGCTGGCCTGGCAGGAGCGGCAGACTCAGCACAGCGCCCTGCGGGAGCGCATCACCGCCCTGGCACCGCTGCTGGAGACCCTTCCGGCAACGGATTCCACGCAGGTGGAAAGTGCGATCCCGGATAACTGGCGCGAAATCCATACCGAGTGCGTCTCCCTGCAAAGCCAGCTCGCCACGCTGCAGCAGCAGTACACGCTGGAAAGCGAACGTTTACAACAATCGCAGGCGCAGTTTGCCGCCGCGCTGGCTGCCAGCATCTTTAGCGATCGGGAGACATTTCTGGCGGCCCTGCTGGATGGCGATACGGTTCGGCGTCTGGAGCAGTTGAAACAGACTCTGGAGAATCAGATCCAGCAGACCACGGCCCTGCTTCAGCAGGCCGGTCAACGACTGAACGAACATCTGGAACAACGTCCGGCGGGCCTGACGACGGACGCGCCGGCCCTGCAGGAACAGCTTCAGCAGCTCGGCCTGAAACTGCGGGAAAACACCACCCGCCAGGGGGAGATCCGCCAGCAGCTTAAACAGGACAGCGACAATCGCCAGCACCAGCAGGCACTGATGCAACAAATTGAGGAGGCGGCCCGCCTGGCGGATGACTGGGGTTATCTTAATGCGCTGATCGGTTCCAAAGAGGGGGATCGCTTCCGTAAGTTTGCCCAGGGCTTAACTCTCGACAACCTGGTATGGCTCGCCAACCAGCAGCTGATGCGTCTGCATGGCCGCTACCTGCTGCAACGCAAGGCCAGCGACGCGCTGGAGCTGGAGGTGATGGATACCTGGCAGGCGGATGCCGTGCGCGATACCCGCACCCTCTCCGGTGGCGAAAGTTTTCTGGTAAGCCTGGCGCTGGCGCTGGCGCTTTCCGACCTGGTGAGCCACAAAACGCAAATTGATTCGCTGTTCCTCGACGAGGGCTTCGGCACCCTGGACAGCGAAACGCTGGATACCGCCCTGGACGCGCTGGATGCGCTGAATGCCAGCGGCAAAACCATTGGGGTGATCAGCCACGTCGAGGCGATGAAGGAGCGCATCCCGGTGCAGATCAAAGTGAAGAAGATTAACGGGCTGGGGTACAGCAGGCTGGATAAGGAGTTTGCTGTTTTGTAAGCCGGGAGCGCTACGCGTCACCCGGCTTTTGCCCTGTCAGTTTGGCCACAGCCAGGCTGCGCCGCGTACGCCGCTGGAGTCGCCGTGCACCGCTTTACGGATCGGGGTTTCGCATTCGCCGCCAAACACCCACTGCTTCACCAGCTGGGGAACGGTGCTATAGAGACGGTCAACGTTGCTCATGCCGCCGCCCAGGACGATCACATCCGGGTCGAGAATGTTCACCACGTGCGCCAGCGACTTCGCCAGCCGCATTTCATAGCGGCTGAGCGCCAGCTCCGCGACGGCGTCCTGCTCTTCCACCAGACGCATGATCTCGTTGCCTTTTAGCGGATGCCCGCTCAGACGAAGGTAATCGGTGGCGAAGCCGGTGCCGGAGATAAAGGTCTCGATACAGCCCTGTTTGCCGCAGTAGCACGGCACTTCAGCGCGGTACTTCAGTTCGTCTTCATCCATCCACGGCAGCGGATTGTGTCCCCACTCGCCAGCCGTGCCGTTGCCGCCAATATGGGCGCGCCCGCCAAAGGCCACGCCTGCGCCGCAGCCGGTACCGATGATCACCGCAAATACGGTCTGTGCCCCCGCCGCGGCGCCGTCGATGGCCTCTGACACCGCCAGGCAGTTGGCGTCGTTGGCCAGCCGGACTTCACGGTTCAGGCGCTGGCTTAAATCGCGGTCAAAAGGCTGGCCGTTAAGCCAGGTCGAGTTGGCGTTTTTCACCACCCCGGTATAGGGCGAAATCGACCCCGGGATCCCCATACCGACCGTGCCGGTCTGGCCGGTGGCCTTTTCGGCCATCTCCACCAGAGTAGCGATGGTTTCAATGGTCTGCCGGTAGTCGTCACGCGGGGTAGGGAGGCGATGGCGGAACAGCTGCTCCCCCTGCTCGCCAAGGGCAATGACTTCTGTTTTCGTGCCGCCGAGATCAATACCAATTCGCACAGAACGTTCCTCATTATTTTGATTATCAACAGAGTAGAAGCCTGCTACCCGATTAGCAATGCAAGCGATGCGACAATTCGCTATCATGCCCGCTGAATTAAACGACAAGACCGTGGAAATTATCATGCTGTGGTTCAAAAATTTGATGGTTTACCGTCTCAGCCGCGATATCGAACTGCGTGCAGACGAGATGGAAAAACAGTTAGACCTTTACGCATTTACCCCGTGTGGCAGCCAGGATATGGCCAAAACCGGATGGGTTCCGCCTATGGGATCACAGAGCGATGCGCTGACCCACACTACCAATGGTCAAATCATCATCTGCGCGCGTAAGGAAGAGAAGATCCTGCCGACGCCAGTGGTGAAGCAGGCGCTGGAAGCCAAAATTTTTAAGCTGGAAGCCGAACAGGGCCGTAAGCTGAAAAAAACTGAGAAAGATTCGCTGAAAGACGAAGTGCTGCACTCCCTGCTGCCGCGCGCCTTTAGCCGCTTCAGCCAGACAATGATGTGGATCGACACGGTTAACGGCCTGATTATGGTCGACTGCGCCAGCGCCAAAAAAGCAGAAGATACTCTGGCGTTACTGCGTAAAAGCCTCGGTTCGCTGCCGGTGGTGCCGCTGACGATGGAAAACCCGATCGAGCTGACCCTCACCGAGTGGGTACGGGGCAACAACGTCCCGCAGGGCTTCCAACTGCTGGACGAAGCCGAGCTGAAAGCGATCCTGGAAGATGGGGGCGTGATCCGCGCCAAGAAGCAGGAGCTGATCAGCGATGAGATCGCCGTGCATATCGAAGCTGGCAAACTGGTGACCAAGCTGGCCCTCGACTGGCAGCAGCGCATTCAGTTCATGATGTGTGACGATGGCTCGATCAAACGCCTGAAGTTTTCCGACGAGCTGCGCGATCAGAACGACGATATCGACCGGGACGACTATGCCCAGCGTTTTGATGCTGACTTCATTCTGATGACGGGTGAACTGGCGGCGTTGATTAAGAGCGTAGTAGAAGGATTGGGCGGCGAAGCACAGCGTTAATGCTTCATACCAGAGATCGGAGCCGGGTTAACCCGGCTCTTTTTTTTACAGATAACGACACAGATAAGAGGCAGGTTCCGCAACCTGCAGATGGAATTCGCTGTGGCCTGGCACGTTGAAAACATCGCCCGGGTTATAGACTTTCCACTCCGTTTCCCCCGGCAGTAACACTTTGAGCGAGCCGCTCACCACGGTCATCTCTTCTGGCTGCGCGGTACCGAAGGCGTACTCCCCCTCTTCCATTACGCCAACACTGGCGCGGCCAGTAATGCTGCTGGTAAAACCGATGGACTTCACTTTACCGGAAAAGTATTCATTAGTCTGAAGCATGGACTGGTCCTTATTGTCGTTGGTTGTCAACCCAATATAGGGGTGACACTCCGTACCTGTCACGCAAAATCATCAGACCAGCAATTCCGAGGCCAGCCGGGCCACCAGCACGTTTGATAACAGCACCGGCACGTCCAGGTGTTTTTGCAGTAAATCACGGTGATGTTGATGAAAACCAAGACAATCGAGCATCAGGACATCTGCGCCGCGGGCCAGCAGATCGCGCCCGGCGTCGATCAGTTTCTCTTCGCTGTCCCAGAAAGGATTGGCTACAGCAAGCAGCGGCGCCTTAACCAGGCACTGCCATTTGCGGGACTGGTTCTCCATCAGCTCAGGGATCGGCACGATCACCCCCACCTGATGGCCATCGACAATCGATCCGACCAGCGGCGGGATGATCCGCGTCGGCTCAAGCAAAATTGCATTGCGGGCGACGAGGCCAGTGATGGGCGCGGTGCTCATCAGCAGGATCACCTCATAGCCCTGGTTATCGAGCACTTCGATCACGCCTTGCAGGGCGCACGCGATCTTCGGCAACGAGACGTTTCCCAGCTCGCCGTCGCTGAGCAGGGTAGGCAGCTGCGCCTCGCCCGGTTCAGGGGCGTAGTCTTCCATGACCTCTTCCCGGCTCAGCGTACCGAGCAAACTGTGATGCGTAATTTGTTGCGCAGAAATATGCTCCGTTAAGAGCGGTAGTACTTCGCTTACCGGGACTACCCCAATCGTGAGGATCGCCAATGTTGCCTTCATCGTTCTCGCCTTTCTATACAACCACTACCGTGACACAGATACAGGCACACTTCGCTGTTCAGGAAAAAGTGCTGAAAAGCGTAGCAGCAGATTCAACCGCTGGAATGTAAAGATCCACGTGCCTGACAGAATGTGTCTGTTAAACCTGAACATTACCCTCCGTTTAATGTTTACGCTTTTTGAATAGTGTGATTACGGTACGGTTTTGACCGTATTCAGATTTAATTCAGGCTTTATCGGGATCTTCGTAGCGCACTTTCGCATCCTTCGCTTCCTGCTCCGTTTCATGTTCACTGATCAGTGAATCCGGTTTCGGGTGGTCAGCACGCAGCTGATACCAGGTGACAGTCTTGCCCGTTGCGCCTTTCTCAACGGCAACAATACGGGCTTCACGCGGATAGGGAGGTCTGGTTGGCATAGTTCATCCTTTATTTTATTAGGTTGGCTGAACTATCAGTATAGACATCAGTTAGCTGGCGCATGCCAGATGAAGCGCAGCGACGATATTTTGCACCACTTGCGCAGGAGGAAGGGAGGCGTCCACCACGTGGTGAGCGGCTTCGCGATAGAGCGCATCACGCTCCGCCAGCACTGCGCTCACCTCTTCGCTGATAGGTTTGCCGGTCAGGGTTGGGCGCTGTCCCTCTTCTGGCGAGGCTTCGAGACGCCCGACCAGCACCGGCACCGGGGCACAAAGATAGATCACCCGGCCCTTTTCACGCATAAACTGACGGTTGTAAGCGGACAAAATAATGCCGCCGCCGGTGGCGATAATGCCGGAGCCTGCGGTCACCGCCTCGAGGGTCGCCGTTTCGCGGGCGCGAAAACTCTCCCACCCTTCCTGCTCAACAATCTCAGCGATGCTTTGCCCGGCATGGGTCTGTAGCCAGTGATCGGTATCGACAAATTCACTCTGACACAGACGAGCCAGTTCAAGACCGACGGTGGTTTTGCCACAGCCGCGGGGGCCAATTAAAAAAATAGGCTGGGTCATGACCAGGTGTTCCCTTTGATGCCGCGCGCATGCGGTGCGTGAAGTCGAAAAGAGTGCAATGATACCATTAAGCTAGTACACACGTTAACCGTAAAATAATTATTACATCAGGCGTGATGTTAAACTGACAGTTAAGTCAACCCAAGAGATAGCGAGGGTTATCCTGTAAAGAAAAAATTGCACTGAACGGTGCGCTCACCTTACCTGAACCCACCCGCCGTTGACAACCCCGGATTGTGGTAATAATGACCAAAACCGCTCACGCAGCGATGATTACCCCTGGCGGCGCTTCACTTCCAGCAGCCATTTGTCCAGCTCGGCGGCGAACTGCTGCCTGTCGCGCTGGGAGAGGCTGTCCGGCCCGCCGGTCTGCACGCCGCTGGCGCGCATCGTGTCCATAAAATCACGCATCGTCAGCTTTTCACGGATAGTAGCTGGCGAATAACGCTCGCCTCGCGGATTGAGCGCTGCGGCCCCTTTCTCCAGCACCTCCGCCGCCAGTGGAATATCGGCGGTGATCACCAGATCGTCCGCGCTGCACAGGCGTACAATTTCGTTATCGGCCACATCAAAGCCGGCCGGTACGCGCAAGGAACGGATAAATCGGGACGGCGGCACGCGCAAGGAACGGATAAATCGGGACGGCGGCACGCGCAGGTTCTGGTTCGCCACCAGCGTCAGCGGCATCTGTACGCGCTCGGCAGCACGAAACAGGATCTCTTTAATCACATTGGGACACGCATCGGCATCCACCCAAATCGCCATCTTCTCTCTCCGGCATATAATGCTGCGTAACAAAACCTGATAGGCTAAAGTGCCACAATCATAACAAAGTTTAAGAGGGAGACGTGATGGAGAAGAAAATCGGTTTTATCGGCTGCGGTAATATGGGCAAAGCCATTCTCGGCGGTCTGATTGCCAGCGGTCAGGTGCAGCCTGGCCAGATTTGGGTCTACACCCCATCACCGGACAAGGTCGCCGCCCTGCACGATCGGTACGGGATTAACGCCGCGCAAAGCGCCCAGGAAGTGGCCCAGGTGGCCGATATCGTCTTCGGCGCGGTGAAGCCGAACATGATGGTGAAAGTCCTGAGCGATATCACCTCCAGCCTCAATAAAGAGACGCTGGTGGTCTCTATCGCGGCAGGCATCACCCTCGATCAGCTGGCGCGCGCGCTGGGCCACGACCGTAAAATCGTCCGCGCCATGCCCAACACGCCGTCGCTGGTAAAAGCGGGCATGACCTCTATCACCCCTAACGCGCTGGTGACCCCCGAAGAGGTTGCCGATGTCGTCAATATTTTCCGCTGCTTCGGAGAGGCCGAAGTGATTGCCGAGGCGATGATCCACCCGGTGGTAGGCGTCAGCGGTTCAGCGCCCGCCTACGTGTTTATGTTTATCGAAGCGATGGCAGATGCCGCGGTGCTGGGCGGGATGCCGCGCGCGCAGGCCTATAAATTTGCGGCGCAGGCGGTAATGGGCTCCGCCAAAATGGTGCTGGAAACCGGCAAACATCCGGGCGAACTGAAAGATATGGTCTGCTCTCCGGGCGGCACAACCATTGAAGCGGTGCGGGTGCTGGAGGAGCGCGGTTTCCGGGCAGCGGTCATTGAAGCCATGAACAAGTGCATGGAAAAGTCAGAGCTGCTAAGCAAATCCTGACCGACAGCCGGACGTCAGGCGGCCACTTCGGTACGGTTACGTCCGGCATTTTTCGCCTTATAAAGTGCAATATCCGCCGCTTTTAACCATTCCTGATAATGCACCATCGACGTCGTGAGCGGCGCGACACCGACGCTGATGCAGAGCTTTACCTGCGGAGCGCCCGGCAGGCGCAGTTCCGCCAGCCGTTCATGGACCCGCGACATTGCCGCAATAGCGTTTTCCGCTGGCGTTCCGCTCATGATTACCGCGAACTCATCGCCGCCAAAGCGACCAATCATATCGCTGGCGCGTAACGTCAGTTGTAGCTGACGGGTCACGGCGAGAATCGCCTGATCGCCTACGTCATGGCCCCAGGTATCATTAATGCCTTTGAAGTGATCGATATCGATCAGCAGGATCGTGGCGCTCCGGTGATAGCGACGGCAGTTTTCAAATTCTGTACGCAGCAACACTTCCCAGTGACGACGGTTGTATACCCCTGTCATCCCATCCAGAGTACTCATCAACTCAAGACGGCGCTTATGTTCCACCAGACGGCTGGTTGTACGGAAGCTTACCCAGGCAAATAGCATCGGATAACCAACAATCCCCGGCAGGGCGAGCCAGACCTCAAGCGGGGTACTGATAAAGCCTGCCGGAATGTGCATCAGCTGCTGGGTAACCAGCGCCGCCAGCGCGGTCATCAATGATCCTGTACCACACAGCCTAATCCCCCCCACGCCCATCAGGTTCATGCTCATCATCATGACCAGCGCCGCGGTGGGCATGGCGTTAACGCCCATCAGTCCAATCCATACCCCGGCCATAATGGCATCGACTTTGAGGTTAAACATCTCATTGTGATGGGGATTGGCAGAGCGCATCGCCAGTTGCCAGGCCAGATGGGGCCAGACAAAGGCCCATCCAACCAGCAAAAGCCACCAGACGCCGTTAACCGATTGCGCGGTCAGCACGCTGGCAACAGGGAAAAACAGAAAAGCCAGGCCCGCCGCACGCGGGAGCCGTAAACGACGGGCCAGACGAATTCCTGAGCGATGATGCTCATCCGCCGAAAGCGCCAGATTTATCCCTTCCCGGGCATAGACTTTGCTGTAAATGTTTTCATCATTCATGGTCATTGGGAACACTCAAAAGCATTTTCCCAAATTATAGAAAGGGTTATCTGGCGCTAAGTATGATATTTCGGGTGAGCCAAACGGAACGCTCACCCTTTTGAACTAGCCAGTTTTCTTCAGGCAGGCGCTCATGAACTTACTCCGGTCGTCCCCTTTAAGGGATTGTTGGGTCGCCTGGGAGTTACATTCACGCATCCTTTGTTGTTGCGGCGTCAGGCTTTTTTCGTTGGGTTTAGAGGAGGCGTTTTTCAGGCAATCGCTCATATAGCTCTTACGGGAGTCGCCCTTCAGGTCCTGGGCGGTCGCCTGCTGATTGCAGGTGGTCATACGTTGCTGTTGCGGTGTGAGCGGCTGATCTTGCGCCCCCGCGGGAGTAAGAGAGAACAGGCCAAGGAGCAGGGTCGCCAGTAGTGTGATTTTCATAGCACTTTCCTTCTGTGAATGATCTCCTTAAGTCTGGTTCGTACTGCTAAAAAAACCACCCGCGCCATCGGGATAATTTCGCACAGTGGTTATTTCGGCGTGGCTCATGCCGTCGCTAATAAGCAGAATAATATGTTGGGCCGGCGGCAGCGTCATATACCCGGTACCAGGATAGAGAGAACATTTACAGCATAAATTGTGGGGATAATGTCGCGAGGTAAGCTATGGAATATAACGTGCGCTCTGTTTCACTTATTTTTCCCATTGAGGAAAGATAAAAATAAAACAGAGCGACGACAGGCAACCGGGGTGACGGTTTTTGACAACAACTCAGGTCAAATAATGGGTCAGCTGCGCGGGTGCCGTAGCAGCTTTTTTACGTATTGCTGCAGCATTTCGCTGTCCTGGGCCGGAACCTGTGCATCTGGCCTGGCCTCATCCAGCGCGCCTTCCACGCTTTCGATCAGCGCCTGTTGATCGCTTTGCGCCATCTGTCGTAGCAGGGCGGTAACCACTATTTCCAGCGCTTCAACCTGAACCACAAGCTCTTTTGACTCTTCTTCCTTTTCTGCCAGCTTAACTAACAACTCTGCAATTAGATTTTTCACAGCGCTATTTCCTTATCACGTTTTTTTGCGACGTTATCATTATGATTGAGACTTGCAAAGTGGGTAAAAGTACTATTTTTAAGGAAATCCCACATGGCGCATAAATGCGTTTCTGTACGGCCGGTAAAAATGCGACTTAAATTAAATTTTTCTTTTTTTCTGCGTAACCTGAATTAAATACAAGAACCGCCATTTCACAGGAATGATAATGGCGGCCAGATATCAATATATTATATAGCTACATTAAGAACGGCGGACTTCCTGCAGGCGGCGCTGGCGCATCGCCCACGCCAGTTGCAGAATGTTTACCAGCACCACCACAGCGGTGGCGGCAAATACCCAGCGGAAACCGGCCATCGCCGAGACCGCGGCCCCCATCAACGGACCGGCAACATTCCCCAGATACATAAACGACTGGTTATAACCGAAGATCCGTCCGGTGACCCGATCGCTGGAGTACTTAATCAGCAGGGTCTGTACGGCGGGCAGCATGGCGCCATCCGCAAAGCCGAGTAGAAAGCGCAGCACGCCCAACTGCAAAGGGGTGGTGACAAAGGACATGGCGAAAAAGAGCACCACCGCCACAATAAGCGTCGCCATCAAAATACGCCCGGTGCCTATGCGGTCCCCGAGCTTGCCCAGACGTGGGGCGGACATCAACGCGGAGATCCCCGGCACCGCGGCAATCATCCCGCTGAGGAAGGCGATATTATTGCTCTCGGGTGCCATCGACTGAATAAACAGCGCGAGGATCGGCCCCACCGAGCCGTTGCAAAGCTGGATAACCATGGTGGTGATGAACAGGCTGATCATCAGGCCCGGATAAGGGAGCGAGGCAAAGACCGCCCTGCCGCTCAGCCGCTCCGCCTTGCTGACGGTGGGGCGAACCCCCTCTTTGATCAGAAACAGCGTTACCAGAAAACTTACCACCAGCAGGATCGCTGTGATCAGAAATACCGCGCGCAGACCCACATGGTCTGCCAGAAAGCCGCCCATCAGCGGGCCGCCGATCACGCCGCTGATTTGCGCCGTCGACAGAGTACTGATGGCCCAGCCGCTGCGCTCCCGGGGAACCTGCGACGCCACCAGCGCCATCGCGTTAGGAATATAACCGGAGGTCAGCCCCATCAGCGCGCGCAGCAGAAAAAGCTGCCAGACGTTGGTGGCAAAGGCCTGGAGCAGGATCGCAATCGCCATGCCGAGCGAGGCGCGCAGCAGCATCAGCTTGCGCCCTTTACGGTCCGCAAGGCTGCCCCACATGGGCGAGACGATGGCCGAAACCAGAAACGTGACGCTGAAGGTGAGCCCTGACCACATCGACAACGCTTCGTGCGACGAGACGCCAAGCTGGGAGACATACAGCGGCAAAAACGGCAAAATCTGGCTGATGGCAAGGCCGGTGAAAAAACAACCAAACCAGACCGAAATAAGGTTAACCTTCCACGATTCCATAGGCGAGCACTGTCTTCATATTACGTAAATTCGTTATCAGATTAGCAAGTTACCTTTCACCGGACGTTGTCAGAGATGCGCCCCGCGTCTCTTTGGGGTTTTATCTTCCCAGTCATCATATTTGTGAAATATGTCACATACTTTCCCCTTTTTGCTGGTGATTTATGCTTTGCGGGCAGTAGCCAAACCCCCGCATCCCAAGGTGAAAGTGGTTGGCGTGGGCGGCGTTATAGTCCGGGCCCAGCGCGTTACCGAAATAGCCGCAGCTGGCACTCAGTAGCGCACGCAGCCAGGGTTCGGTGGAGGCACTCTTCCAGCCGCGCAGAACCGAAATTCGCTGACCGTTTTCCAGGGTAAAGCCGCTGATATCCAGCGCCTCGGCGGTGGCATGCTCGCTGCGCCGGGCGTTGGCGCGGTGATAGATATTGCGGCAGGCAAAGCTGCCGAAATGGTCAATGCGCGACAGACCGCTGCCCATCATGGTTTCGGTGATGGGCCGGGCCTGCTGGTTGACGAACAACGCCGAGCTGAGCGCCAGCGGGCAGCTGGCAAGAAAACTGCTGCTAAGACTGACGGAGCCAAAACTACGCACGCGCACCACATCACTCAGCGGACACTCTCCCGTGCTGTCGGCCACCGCCTGGGTGCGGATCAGCTGACGCGCATTAGCCTGCGCCAGCAGCACATCACAATGCTCAGGCGTCAGGCGACGGAGCTTAAACTGAGTCAGGGTACCGGGGGGATCGTCAAGCGTGAGCGGTGCAAACGGATTGTAATAAGACGGCAGCCAGCGGTAGCCCGCAATAGCCGCAGCAATGAGGATTAGACAGATAATCAGGCTTTTTCCTTTCACTCACCCCCCTTCGCAATGTGTCAAAACATTATGGCAGAAGGCGGCGAATCCCGCCGGGCATCGTGATATGGTAGGGGTTTTGAGTCAGAGTGGATGAGTGTACGTGATGGCGAAGTTGCGGGTAGGTATTGTCTTTGGGGGAAAATCAGCAGAGCACGAAGTGTCGCTGCAATCGGCCAAAAATATCGTTAACGCGATTGATAAGAGCCGCTTTGAGGTCGTGCTGCTGGGCATTGATAAACAGGGTCAATGGCACATTAACGACGAGCAGGGCTATCTGCTTAACGCCGACGATCCGGCGCATATTGCGCTGAATCCGTCTGAGGTCAGCGTTGCTACCGTGCCGGGCGTGACGCAGGGCCAGCTTATCGATGCCGGTACCGGACAGACGCTTTCACAGCTCGACGTCATTTTCCCGATTGTCCACGGCACGCTGGGTGAAGATGGCTCCCTGCAGGGGATGCTGCGCATGGCGAACCTGCCGTTCGTCGGCTCCGATGTCCTCGGTTCTGCCGCCTGCATGGATAAAGATGTCACTAAACGCCTGCTGCGTGACGCTGGCCTGAACGTGGCGCCCTTTGTTACCCTGACCCGCGCCAACCGCGAGCAGCACACCTTTGCCGATCTCAGCGCTCGCTTCGGCCTGCCGCTGTTCGTCAAACCGGCTAACCAGGGCTCCTCCGTGGGCGTCAGCAAAGTGAACAGCGAAGCGCAGTTCAGCGAAGCGGTACGTCTGGCGTTCACCTTCGATCATAAAGTGGTGGTTGAGCAGGGAATTAAAGGGCGTGAGATTGAGTGCGCGGTGCTAGGCAATGATTTCCCGCAGGCCAGTACCTGTGGCGAAGTGGTGCTGAACAGCGACTTCTATTCCTACGACACCAAATACATTGATGACAAGGGCGCGCAGGTGGTGGTACCCGCGGCGCTGGAGGCTGACGTTAACGACGCGATCCGTGGAATTGCCATCGAAGCCTATCAGGCGCTGGGCTGTCGCGGTATGGCGCGCGTCGACGTCTTCTTAACGGCGGACAACCGCGTGGTGATCAATGAGATCAACACCCTGCCCGGCTTCACCAACATCAGCATGTACCCGAAACTGTGGCAGGCCAGCGGTCTCAGCTACCCGGATCTGATCACCCGCCTGATTGAGCTGGCGCTGGAGCGACATGCCGCTGACAGCGCCCTGCAGATTTCAGTAAACGGTTAATCCGCGTCGTTCGCCGTCGTCTCTTCCGGGCGACGGCGAATAATAAACCCCGCCAGCCAGAAGCTGACAACCCAGGTCACCAGCCCTACCGCATAGGTCTGCCAGCCTTTCGCTTCGAAGCCCAGCAGCCCCACCACCCCATTCAGAATAAAGATAAGCCCAATAGCAAAGGCGTAGAAATGCCAGTCACGGCGAATTTTGGCAGGCAGTTTCATGGTCGCTCCAGAAGAAAAAATCTATCCTCGCACAGATTTGTCTTCAGGTCTGCGGCCTGTGCGGAAAATCTGAAATGTGCGGGGATTTCACTTAAGTAAAAAATCTGTGATGTGCGGCAAAATTCGACAAACCAGGAGAATTCTCCAGGCCAATTTACCAACATTCCGATATTGACAACAGCCATGAGCTGTCAAACTTGACGTGTACAACAGGCACATAGCCAGTCAGAACACTCGGAGGTATGTATGGCAGATTTTACGATGTCAAAGCCCATCTACAACACCAGGCAACCAAAAACCTCCACGGCAGGAAATATTGCATACGCGCTGTTTGTGCTTTTCTGCTTCTGGGCTGGCTCACAGCTGCTCAATATTCTGGTGCATGCTCCCGGCGTCTATGAGCACCTGATGCAGGTCGAAGAGAGCGGCCGTCCGCGCGTTGAGATTGGGCTCGGTGTCAGCACCGTCTTCGGGTTGATCCCCTTCCTTGTCGGGCTGGTGGTGTTGGGCGCCGTTGCCCTCTACGTGCGCTGGCGCCGTTATCGCTAGTTGAGCGCCATGCACTTCGCCCGGCGATCGTCAACGCGCTGGGCAAACCAGGCTGTCGTCAGATTGCGGGTGATTTTCGGGCTCTCAAGCTGGATCCCCGGCAGCATCGCTCTCGGTAACGCCTTGCCACTCTTCTGCTCCGCCAGTTTAAAGACCTGCTGATAGAGCTCGGTTTTCTCAAACGCAAAGCTGTCACCCTTCTCCAGCTGCCGACGGATCTCACTGTCGCTCATGTCCAGCTTGCCTGAAAGCTTGCGCACCGCCAGCTCCGTCTTCCCTGCGTTACTGCTGCCATAGGCGATCAGATCGCCATCCAGGGCCAGCTTCACCCCACTGGCGCGGCTGACGGCATTCTGGAACGCCGCATTGCGGCTCGCATACCAGCCCGCGTTAAAGTCAGCAAAGCGGTAGAGCGGCACCGTATAGCTGGCGGGGTAGTTCAGCAGATGGTAAGTGCCGAACCAGAGTCCGCCGCGCAGGGAGAAGACCTCCTGGCGAACCGTGTTCTCGATTTTCCACGGATAGCCGTCGGTATGCTTTTCGGCAAAGGCGATACTGACCTGCATTGGACCACCGGTATGTACCGGATTGAGAGAGCCAAACAGCGTCTGTCCCATCGGCACCATATTGATAAAGTCATCGAAGATGGCGCTGAGCTGCTTCTCGGTTTTCACCGTATCCAGCCGCTCGCTGTAGCTCTTGCCGTTTGGCGATTTGATTTTCAGTGCCGTGTGGACCAGAAACACCGGGATGTGGAGTTTTTCGGCGCGACGGTCAATCTCCTTCCAGGCGATTTTATTCAGCCCCGGCACCGCCGGATCGGACTGATACAGCGACTCCTGCTGTGCCACCGCCAGCACCGAGCAGATATTCTCCTCGGTAGGGGCAATCTTCTGGCTCTCAAAGGTTTTCGCCAGCGCCGAGGCCCACTGGTCCCGGTCTTTTACCGTGGCGGGCATTTTTTGCCGCACCACGCTTGCCACGTCGACGGGCTTTTCGCCCTTTTTCAGCGGCGCAGCCCCTTGCTCAGCACACCCGGCCAACACCAGGGCGGCAAGCAGGGATAAGGGTAACGCGCGCGGTACGGTAAAAGACATAACAGCTCCCTGTATCAACTCAACGTATGGGTAACTTCCTGAAGATCCTGACCATCCAGCTCACGTTCAAAACTGCGCAAACGTTTATAGATGGACATCAGCTCCACCAGCGTGGTCCATGAACTGATCAGATACTGGAACGACCCGCGTACCTGACCGAAGACGTTGGTAATTTGCGTCATCAGACCCAGCGTAATCGTACCGGCTACAATCGACGGGAACAGCAGGAACAAACCGAAAACGTTATCCACCTGCAGATAGAGAATGCGGGCAATGTTGAAATACATGTAGTGGAAATAGAGGCGGAAGTAGTTCCGGCGCACCGCGCCAAACAGCTCACGCACCGTTGGCGGCGAGGCGCGGCTGGCATCGTCTTCGCCGTAGACCAGCTCTTTACGGTAGGCGGCCTCAACGCGCTGGTTTTTGAACTCCAGCCCCGGCAGTTTGATCCCTACCACCGCCAGCAGGCCGGTGCCCATCAGCGACCAGACAATCGCGGCGATCACCAGGCCATAGGGCAGATGACCGACAATCGGCAGGTCCGGCACGTGCGCCGACAGTGTGACCAGCACCGGCAGGAAGGCGATCAGAGTCATAATAGCGTTGATAAAGCTGACCCCCATATCCTCAAGCGTGGAGGCAAAGCGCATGGTGTCTTCCTGCACACGCTGGGCGGCACCTTCAATATGGCGCAGCTGCTGCCAGTGGGCCATATAGTGTTCGTTCATCGCGGTACGCCAGCGGAAGACGTAGTGGCTGACGAAGAAGTTATTCATTACGCCAATAACAACGGCGATGAGCGCGATGCCGAGGAACACGCCTACTTCATGATAAAACTGATTGATAGAGACTTTGTGCGGCGCGCTGAGGGCGGTCTGGATCAGGTCATAGAACGGGGCATACCAGGCGTTGACCGCCACGCCCACCTCCACCAGAAACCAGGTGACGAAAATAATCAGCGCGGTGCCGAGAATCGACCAGTACTGCCAGCGGTGCGGCGACCAGACAAACCAGAACAGGGCAAACGCCCCGACGCAGAACGCATAATAGGCGTAGAAGATCAGATAGCTGCGTGACCAGAAACGTGCCGCGCTGATCGGCACATCACCCGTAGCGCCAACCAGACGCTCAAACCAGGCCCCGCCACCCGCCTGCCAGAAAATGACCGCGATCAGAGCCCAAATAAAGGCCGAGAGAAAAAAGGGTCCCGGTTTTGGGAAAAACGACTTAAACATAACGCTTCCTTCTTGTAGTTATCGCTACTGCTGTGGACGACGGATTATCAGACCTGTTGGGCTTGTATTAGTTCGCCGTCAACCGCCACCCGAGCGGAAAAGCCAATGAACCTGGCAGGTATCATAAGCGCAATGTCACAAAACATGAGATCGGTAATAACGAAATTGTTCGTATTTACCCGCGGTTACGTTTTTCACGCTATCGTTATGCTGTTCAGGCCTTTGCATTATGGTGTTTAGTAGTATAAATACGCATACTTTTTCATTCACTTCATGGATACTTTCGTTGAAACGTTGTCTGTTCCTCTCCGCCGCGCTGTATGCGGCCAGCCTCACCAGCGCGCAGGCTGTCGAGCCGATTACCGACCCGGCTTTTGCCTCCGATGTGGTTGATCGCTACGCGAATCATATTTTTTACGGCAGTGGCGCAACGGGGATGGCTCTGGTGGCGATTGACGGCAACCAGCGCGTATTCCGCAGCTTTGGCGAAACGCGCCCGGGCAATAATATCCATCCGCAGCTTGATTCTGTAGTGCGCATCGCCTCCCTGACCAAGTTAATGACCAGTGAGATGCTGGTGAAACTGCTCGATCAGGGCGTGGTTAAGCTCAACGATCCGTTAAGTAAATATGCGCCACCGGGCGCCCGGGTGCCGACATATCAGGGCGCGCCGATTACGCTCGTCAACCTGGCTACCCACACCAGCGCCCTGCCGCGCGAACAGCCAGGCGGCGCGGCCCACCGTCCGGTCTTCGTCTGGCCAACCCGCGATCAGCGCTGGAACTGGCTGTCGACAGCCACCCTGAAATCATCCCCGGGCTCCCAGGCCGCCTATTCGAACCTGGCGTTCGATCTGCTGGCCGATGCGCTGGGCAACGCCGCGGGCAAGCCCTACGCCCAGCTGTTCGAAGAGCAGATCACCCGTCCGCTGGGGATGAAAGATACTACCTTTACTCCGTCACCCGATCAGTGCAAACGCCTGATGGTGGCAGAGAAAGGGGCCAGCCCGTGTAATAACACCCTGGCGGCGGTCGGTAGCGGCGGGGTTTACTCCACTCCTGGCGACATGATGCGCTGGATGCAGCAGTTCCTCTCCTCTGATTTCTACGCGCGCAGCAACCAGGCCGACAGAATGCAGACTCTGATCTATCAACGCAGCCAGTTAAGCCGGGTGATCGGGATGGATGTACCAGGCCGTGCGGACGCGCTGGGCCTTGGCTGGGTCTATATGGCACCTAAAAATGGACGGCCTGGCATTATTCAGAAAACCGGCGGTGGCGGCGGATTCATCACCTATATGGCGATGATCCCGCAATCTAACGTGGGCGTATTTGTGGTGGTAACGCGCTCGCCGCTCACGCGTTTCGTCAACATGAGCGACGGCGTTAACCAGCTGGTGGTGGAGCTGAGCGAGAACAAACCGCGGGTTATCCCGGCATCCTGACGCTAATATTCAGCGGGCAAGTGGTTGATTCTGACCAGCTTGCCCCTGTCCATAGTGATGTAGTTCCCCTGGCGTAGCGCCGCCAGCACTTCTGCCACCACGGAACGCGAAATACGTGTGCGGCGCTGAATGTAGTTCATGACCCCCACCCGCATACGCAGCGTCTCATCCCACTGGGCCATATCCAGCAACGTGGAACGGATTTGACTGTACGAATTGTTGCCCACCAGCTGTTTGTCGCGGATCTCCATTACCCGGTGGTGCCAGGAGAGCCAGCAGAAGGCATCGGACCATAAACCGGCCTGCTGGATCAGCTGGCGGGCCCCGGATGCAGGCAGCCAGAAACCGGTACAGGGGGATTGCGTCACCAGCAGGTATTCGGTGCTGCAGCCCATCATGCCGGCATTCAGCCCGAAGATATAAGGTGCGGTGACAATCTCTATCAGCAGATCGTCCTGCTGACGGTGGATACTGAGCGTGCCCGACTGCAGCACTACTGCGTTTTCATTTTCTTTATCGCAATCCCCGAAGACAGGATGCATTGCAGGAAGCGTAAATGGTGTGCTGTGCGCCGCCAGGCACTGTTCAAGTCGGGAGAACTCAGAAATGGGTTTTGCATAACGGTTCATGAGATCTCAGGTCATCCTTAACTGACGCTATAACAACGGGGAGGCAGGCCTCCCCGCATCAGACATATTACCAGGTGTATTTCACACCCAGATTAGCGCCCCAGTTTTGATCGACATCCCCCCCACCCAAATAGGTGGCATCAGTGTACGCACTGAAGTTTTTGGTGAAGCTGAACTGGGTCCCCAGGCCTACGCGCACCGCAGAGCCTTTCACACCGTTATCGATGTTGTCGCCGTTAACTTTGGCATCTTCACCGGCATCGTCATAAACGTAGGCCAGTTTGAAGAACGGCGTCAGCGCCTGGTCGTCGCCATAACCGAAGGTATAACCTGCATCAATACCGGCTTCATAACGCATGCTGTCGTAAGACTGGCTTCCCACACGCAGGTCGTTGCTCAGGCGGTAGTCGTCCCCGGACTGGAACAGACCGGAAATGGCTGCATAGGGGGTCAGGTAACCGGCAGTGTTCGGTTTCCAGTCGTAACCCAGTTTCAACCCAAAGCCCCAGGCGTCAGTCGTGGTATTGCCATCGACATATTCACCATTGCTCATGTTCGCTGAGAGATCGTTATTGAAGCGCGAATAGCTCAGGGAGCTATCGATGAAGAGATCGTTAGCAAAGCGCGCCGCGGAATAGAGCATTGCGGTCTGGCTGTCCTGATCCACCTGGCCGCTGCGGTCATTCATATCGCCTTTCGCAAAGCCTGCTGCCGCACCGACGATCCAGTCAGCGTTATTACCATCAATATGGGTATCGAGGCCCACCATGATGCCGCTAACGTCCTGATCGTAATGGATAGTGCCGTTATCGCCGTCAAAATTACCGCCGAATACGTTCACCCATGCGCCACCGTTGTCTGCCAGGCCATGACGGCTGTTGGTCAGACGGTTAGCGAGCGCATCCTGCTGCAGATGCCAGATGTTGGTGTTGGCAGATGGAATGCTCAGCGCCATGTTGGCGTAATCAGTCAGACGCTCCTGACGCAGCACCACGGTATCGCCCTGCTGCTGTGCCTGATAGGTGTAAGCACCAAGATCCGCTTTATTGGCTGCGGTGAAGCTGGCCTGCGTATCGGCGTTATTATCGTAGACGCGAATAATTTCCTTATTCTTGTAGTCAGCGACAGAACCCGCGCCGGTTGCGTTATCCAGACGCACTTTATAGTTACCGGACACTTCACCGTTCACCGCCAGATGACCGTCAGAGTTCAGGGCGATCACCCCGTAATCGTAATCAGCCTGGTGGATATCATTGGTGATATAGCGAGCATTGTTCAGATCGGAATTGAACACATAATCACGGCTGGCAACATTCAGCACGCCGCCATCGGTCAGCACCATTTTGTGGGTATCGACCTGGCCCAGACCCAGCGCCAGTTCAGCATGGTTATCCACGGTAATGGTGTTGGCATACAGCGCCGCCGTTTCCTGAGTCAGGGTGGTCCGGCTTGCGCTGTCGAGATAGAGGCTGTCGGTTGCCACATCACCGGAATCGCCAATGTTTATGGTCGACGCGTTGGTCAGAGTGATGCTGTCCGCCAGTAAGCCAGAGCTTTCTACGTTGACCTGCGAACGGTTATTGACGGTCAGCTTGTCAATGTTGGATTGCTTACGGGTATCCCATTCGGAACCGTTATCCAGCGCGACGTTGAACAGACCGCTCTGATAAACCTGGTTGCCCACCAGATGACCATTGCTGTTGAAGGTGGATTCAGGCCAGATGCTGTTTGGCTCCAGGCTACGCCAGTCGACGCTGCTGTAGCCCAGACCATACATCTGAGAAGGCCCAATCGCCTCGACGCTGGAGACGGCTGCGCCGACCCACTTACTGCCGTTGGTAAGGGTCAGATCCAGTTTGTCAGTGCCATCCCAGCCGTTGGTGGTCGGGTTGTAGACGCCGTCAGCGGTGGTATCGGTAGCCGGATCGCCATTTGGATAGAAGTTGTTGTCGAAGGTGCTGGTGAACAGTACATCGCCGCTCAGCGTGGAGTGATCGAAGTTAGCCGTGGTCTGCATGGCGTTATCCGCGCTGCTGGCACTGACGATCAGCGCTGCATCATCCGCAGCCGTGGCGTTGCTCTCGCCGTAATCGCTCGGTTTCGCCGACTGACCGTAAAAACCGTTGGTGCCCAGATCGCTGTAGGCGCCGGAGGTGACAACCGAATCGTTAACCTGCAGGGTATTGGTAAAGACATGGCTGTTGTCTTCAATGCCGGTCACAGCATCATACGGCGTGTTATCCAGCTGCTGATAGCCCTGAGTCAGAGTGATACCGGCCACGTGGGAGTTGTTTTGAATAACGATGTCCGATTCTACGTCGAGGGTAATGGCATTGCCCAGCGCGTAAGTATCCCAGTAACGGGTGGTCGTGCTGATGCCGTCAACGACGTCATAAGCGTAGTGCTCGTAGGTATCGTTGATGGTGGAATTGTCGACATTCAGGCTAAAACGATCGTACTGGTTATGCGTTGTACCATCCGCATTCAAACCGCCAGCACATTCGGTGGTCATGCAACCGGAGGTGATCATACCGTTGACGGTGCTGTTGGAGATTGACAGCGAATTGGCATGCCCGCCCGCGCCATCATCAAGGTAATACGTTGAGATAACGCCGTTTACCGTCGACTTGTTAATGACAGGATAGATATCGTTGTCGTGGGTCGCGCTGGAGTAATTCCAGTCGGAGTAGCCGTTATACCAGGCAGAGGTAGACGTATTATCATATCCAAAAGTGTTATAAGTGCTACCAGAAATATCTTTTGCATTGGCCTGAGAAGCGATAGCCAGCGTACAGGCTAATGCAAGTTGAGATACAACAAATTTCTTTTTCCATGTTTGCATTGGGTCATCCCTCCTCAGGGACGTAAGCAAGTTTGTCCGTAAATACAGTGCAAATATATTGCGAGGAGAATTATGCAGTCGCTAAAGAAAATAGTTCAATGAATGTAGTAATTATGTCCGAAAACAGACAATATAATACAGGCACTTTTTAAAATATAAAAAATAATAATAAAAAGCACTAATAACAAAGAGTTGCATTCAATCGAAACAAAAGAAACGCAAGGCGAAAGATCATCAGAAATTATTAAATAAAAGCGAATGAGAAATATAACATATAAATAATAATAGCAATTTTAAAAAAACAATGAGAAGGATTAGGATATTACCAGGGCTAGCTATATCCAGATTCAGATAATTTTCGCGCGATATTATAATGTAAACTTATTTCAGGAAGTAAAATATAAAACCATAAATAATACCGCTCCTACCGCCCTGCATTCTCAACCTAAACGACAACTTTAGTAAAACAGTCCGGCTGCATTTCAGGTACACTGTCCCTCTTCGATTCACTACCTCAGGCATATCATGACCGATTTAATTGCTCGTCCCCGTCGCCTGCGCAAAACCCCGGCGTTGCGCGCATTATTTGAAGAGACAACCCTGTCCCTGAACGATCTGGTGTTGCCGATTTTTGTTGAAGAAGAGATCGACGACTACAAAGCCATCGACGCCATGCCGGGCGTGATGCGCATTCCTGAGAAGCATCTGGCGCGCGAAATTGAACGCATTGCCAACGCAGGCATCCGCTCAATCATGACCTTCGGCATCTCCCACCATACCGACGCCACCGGCAGCGATGCCTGGAAAGAGGATGGTCTGGTGGCGCGTATGTCGCGCATCGCCAAACAGACGGTGCCAGAGATGGTCGTCATGTCCGACACCTGCTTCTGCGAATATACCTCCCACGGCCACTGCGGCGTGCTGTGCGATCACGGTGTGGATAACGATGCCACTCTGGAGAACCTGGGCAAACAGGCGGTGGTGGCTGCCGCCGCAGGCGCGGACTTTATCGCTCCGTCTGCTGCTATGGATGGCCAGGTGCAGGCCATTCGCCAGGCGCTGGATGCCGCTGGCTTCACTGATACTGCGATCATGTCCTACTCCACCAAGTTCGCCTCCTCCTTCTACGGTCCGTTCCGTGAAGCGGCCGGTACCGCCCTGAAGGGCGATCGCAAAACCTACCAGATGAACCCGCTCAACCGCCGCGAAGCGATCCGTGAGTCGCTGCTCGACGAAGCGCAGGGCGCTGACTGCCTGATGGTGAAACCGGCGGGCGCCTATCTGGATATCCTGCGCGACATCCGCGAGCGCACCGAACTGCCGCTGGGCGCCTATCAGGTGAGCGGCGAGTACGCGATGATCAAATTCGCCGCCCAGGCGGGGGCGATCGACGAAGAGAAAGTGATCCTCGAAAGCCTGGGGGCGATCAAGCGCGCCGGCGCGGATCTGATCTTCAGCTACTTCGCGCTGGATCTGGCCGAGAAGAAAATTCTGCGTTAATCCCTATTGCCGGGTGGCGGCTTCGCCTTACCCGGCCTACGGACCTGGAACACAAGCTTCACCCCCCTGCAATACAATCGACATCTGGCGCTTCTACTGTCTCAGCAGAACAGGAGAAGGAGCCACCATGTTTAGTCTCGACAGCGTTCTCGATGACCTTTGGCCGCAGGCAAAACCTGCACCCTGGCAAAAAAGCGTGTTAAAGAAGCTCTTATACGAAGCGGAATTTCAGCAATTTGCCGCCGACCACCGTCACCTGAAAGGGCTCGATATGGTGGAACAGATTCTGGAGCATCTTGATATCCTCTGTACCCTTCCGGCTCACGACCTCGAACAGATCCCCGCCCACGGCCCGCTGATTGTTATCGCGAATCACCCCACCGGTACGCTGGACGGACTGGCGCTGCTGTATGCCCTCTCCCGCGTGCGCCGGGACGTGAAAGTGGTGACCAACCGCATGCTGACGCATCTGGCGCCGTTGAGTGCGCTGTTTATTCCGGTGGATAACATGGGCGGACGGACAGGGAAATCGTCGTTCGCCCTGATGGAGCAGCAGCTGCAAAATGGTGGGGTGCTGATCTTCTTCCCGGCGGGGGAGGTCTCCCGCCCCACGCGCACCGGGATCCGCGATAAAAAGTGGCACCCCGGCTTTATCAAACTGGCGGGCAAATTCCGCGCCCCGCTGCTGCCGATTAATATCCCCGCCCGCAACAGCCTGCTGTTTTATGCCACCACCCTGCTCTCGCCGCAGCTGTCGATGCTGCTGCTGATGCAGCAGATGTTTCGCCGTCGCCACAGCCGCCTGCCGGTGAAAATCGGCCAGCAGATCGGCTGGCACCACTGGTACAGCCCCACGCTCTCCGCCCGGGAGCTGGCCGAGCAGTGCCGCCAGCACGTGCTGCGCCTCGGCAAGGGACTGCCGGGTGTGTTCAAAACCGAGTCCGCCATTGCCCGCCCGGAAGACCGTGCCACCCTGAAGCGCGCCCTGGCGCAGGCGGAGCGTCTGGGCATTACCGCCGATGGCAAAAGCATCTATCTGTGGCAGCGCAACGGCCAGGAAGAGGTGCCGATCCTGCGCGAGCTGGGCCGCCTGCGGGAGATTGCTTTTCGCGCCGTGGGCGAAGGCAGCGGTAAACGGCGCGATACCGATCGCTATGATGATGACTATCTGCACCTGATTTTATGGGATGACGACGATCTGGAGATTGTCGGCGCCTACCGCTTTATGCCGACCGCCTTCCAGGGACGGGATGCCCTCTACAGCCACAGCCTGTTTCACTACGGCGACGACATGGATGAGATCCTGGAGCACGGGATTGAACTGGGGCGCAGCTTTATTCAGCCGCGCTACTGGGGACGCCGCGGGCTCGACTACCTGTGGTCCGGCATTGGCGCTTATCTGGCGCGTTACCCGCACTATCGTTACCTGTTCGGACCGGTCTCCATCTCCGGGGGATTACCGCCCGCGGCGCGGGATCTGCTGGTGGCCTTTTACCGGCTCTGGTTCCCGGCCACTCATCCGCTGGCGACCTCGCGCCGCCCGTACCCCGCCTCATTGCCCGACGTGCTGTCGCAGTTTGGGGGCGAAGATTATGTGGAGGATCTGACCCGGCTGAAATCACTGCTTGGCAATCTGGGATGCGGCATCCCGCCGCTGTACAAGCAGTATTCCGAGCTGTGCGAGCCCGGCGGCGTGCAGTTTATCGATTTTGGCAGCGACCCGGCGTTCAACAACTGCGTGGACGGGCTGGTGCTGGTGGATTTGTGTTATCTGAAAGCCAGCCGTTATCAGCGGTATATCGAAGCCCATTTGTAGCGCCCGGTGGCGGCTTCGCCTTACCGGGCCTACGGGTGCCTCTGTCATGGGGCACGATAAAATGGCTTATCCCCTAAAATCGTTGCCCGCTGCATTATCCGCCGCTGCGGCAGGTAATCGGCATTGGCGTAATGCTGCGTCACCCGGTTATCCCAGATCGCCAGATCGTTCTCCTGCCAGCGCCAGCGCACCTGAAACTCCGGTTTGGTGATATGGGCGAAGAGGAAACCTAACAGCGCCTCGCTCTCTTTCACGCTCAGGTCAACAATTCGCGTGGTAAAGCCTTCGTTGACGAACAGCGCCTGCTTGCCGCTCACCGGATGGGTGCGCACCACCGGGTGCAGCAGCGGCGGATGCTTTGCCACCGCCTCCCGCCAGCGCTGGTGCTCCTCTTCCGTTTTACGGTACTTATACTCCGGGAACGATTTTTTGAAATCGTGCTCCGCCCGCAGGCCGCTCAGCAGCTGCTGGAACGGGGTGGATAACGCCTCAAAGGCGGCAATTCCACTGGCCCACAGCGTATCTCCCCCGCTCTGCGGCAGCTGTTTCGCCGCGAGGATCGCCCCGGCGGGCGGGGTCTCGATAAAGGTGACATCGGTATGCCAGTTGTCGTTATCCGGTGGATTATCGTTATGGGTATCCAGCACGATGATCTCCTCCACCCCCTCGGCATGGGGATAGACCGGGTGGATATGCAGATCGCCGAACCGCAGCGCCAGGGCGCGCTGCTGCTGGGGCGTCACCGCCTGCTCGCGCAGGAATACCACCTGATGGCGCAACACCGCGTGATAGAGCTGCTCAAACTGGTTATCGCTTAATGGGCGGGTCACATCCAGCCCGGAAATTTGCGCGCCGATATACGGCCCCAGCGGGGTAATGGTCAGACGTTCACTCATTGTATCTCTCCATGCCAGGGCGTCAGGCGGCGCTGTAGCGCGCGCAGCCCCAGTTCTAATCCGAAGGCGATCACGGCGATCGCCGCGATCCCTGCCAGTACCACGTCCGTCGCCAGGAACTCCCCCGCCGACTGGACCATAAAGCCTAATCCGCGCGTGGCGGCGATGAGCTCAGCCGCCACCAGCGTTGACCAGCCGACGCCGAGGCCGATGCGCAGCCCGGTCAGGATCTCCGGCAGCGCGCCGGGCAAAATCACAAACCACAGCACCTGCGCACGGCTGGCGCCCAGCGACTGCGCCGCGCGGATCCGCACCTGCTGGGCGCTTTTGACCCCCGCCAGCGCAGACATTGCCACCGGGGCGAAAATCGCCAGGTAGATCAGCAGGATCTTCGAGGTCTCGCCGATGCCAAACCAGATCACCATCAGGGGCAGATACGCCAGCGGCGGCACCGGACGATAAAGTTCGATCAGCGGATCGAGAATGCCCCGCACCGTCGGGCTCAAGCCCATCGCAATGCCCACCGGGATCCCGACGATCGTCGCCGCCAGCAGCGCCACCAGAATGCGCTCCAGACTGGCCGCCAGATGCTGCCACAGAGTGGCATCCATAAACCCTTGCGGACCGGCGATGGTAAAGAGTTTCCCCAGCACCTGGCCCGGCGGCGGCAGGAAGAGCGGGCTTATCCACTGCGCCGCCGCCACTGCCCACCACACCGCAAGCAGCACCAACAGGGTGGTGACGCTGAGCGTCAACGAACGGGAAAAGGGCCAGCGCAGGGTCAGCCGTTTGCGCGCCGTTTTGTCATTGACCACAATGCTCATGAGAAGGCCTCCCGCTGTTCAAACACGCGGCTCAGCACATATTCGCGCCGGGCAATAAAATCGGGGTCGGACTTGATGCTGCGCACCGGCTCGCCCGCCACGAAGCGGCGGGCAAAGTTGAGCGGCAGACGCTCCAGCACCCGCCCAGGCCCCGGCGAGAGCAGCACCAGCCCGGTGGCCATAAACACCGCTTCTTCGATGTCGTGAGTGATGAGTAGCACCTGCTTGCCGGTCTCATGCCACAGGCGTAGCAGCAGAGTTTGCATCTGCTCGCGGGTAAAGGCGTCCAGCGCACCGAAAGGTTCATCCAGCAGCAACAGCTGCGGATTGGCCGCCAGCGCCCGGGCGATGCCGACGCGCTGACGCTGGCCGCCGGAGAGCTGCCAGATAAAGCGTTTTTCCGCCCCTTCCAGCCCGACTTTTTTCAGCATCTCCCGTGCGGTTGCCAGCCGCTCATCACGCGACGTGCCCGCCAGTTGTAGCCCGAAGGCGACGTTCTCCTGCACGTTACGCCAGGGCAGCAACCCTTCGTTCTGAAAGACCACACCGCGCTCGGCACCGGGTCCGACCACCTTTTTCCCTGCCAGCTGGATAGCGCCATGCTGATAAGGTACAAACCCGGCGATCAGATTCAGCAGCGTGGTCTTCCCGCAGCCGGACGGACCGAGCACCACCAGCAGCTCGCCGCTGTCCAGCGTCAGGTTGATATCCTCCAGCGCAGGCTTGCCAGCGTAATCGGCGTAGAGATTTGTAATATTCAGCATCCGGCCCTCCTTACTTCACAAAGCGATCGGTGACGTACTGGCTGTAGTCCGCCGCCACCGCGGGCACTTTGCCCTGCTCTTTCAGGAACCCTGCGGTATCAACAATCGCTTTATTCACCGGGCCTGACAGCTGCTGCAACTGCTGGGCAGGCGTCAGGTAGGTATTGCCTTTTACCAGACCCGGCACGTCGGCTTCCGGCACCCCGCTCAGGCGGGCCAGTTTTTCGATATTGGCGGGCTGTTTCAGCCATTCATCCGGGTTGGCAATGTAGGGCTGCTGAGCGTCGATGGCGCTTCTGGCGAAGGCTTTCACCACCTCCGGGTGTTTCCCGGCAAAGTCTTTACGCACCACCCACACGTCGAGGGTTGGCGATCCCCACTGGCCCACCTGGGCGGAGTCGGTCAGCACGCTGCCGTCCTTTTGCAGTTCGTTTACCGCCGGGGACCAGACATAAGCCCCGTCGATATCGCCACGCTGCCAGGCGGCGATGATCGCCGGAGGTTGCAGGTTGATGATCTCCACCTGGCCCGGTTTGATCCCCCAGTGTTTCAGGGCGGCGAGCAGGCTGTAATGGGTGGTGGAGATAAAGGGCACCGCGATGCGTTTGCCGATCAGATCGTCTGGCTTCGTGATGTTTTTCTTCCCCACCAGCGCTTCGGAATTACCGAGCTGCGAGGCCAGCAGGAAAACTTCAATCGGCACCTGCTGACTGGCGGCCACCGCCAGCGGGCTGGAGCCGAGATTGCCAATCTGCACGTCGCCGGAAGCCAGCGCCCGCACGATGGCCGCGCCGCTGTCGAACTTACGCCAGTCCACGTTGGCGCCGCTCGTTTTCTCAAAGGTTTTATCCGCCTGGGCCACTTTCGCGGGCTCAGCGGAAGTTTGATACGCAACGGTGACATCTACCGCCTGCGCCTGGAATACCCACAGCGCCAGGGCGCCGAGTAAGGTGATACGCGATGAAATTGCCATGGTGTCTGCTCCCCTCTGTTGTTATGGAGGCAGTATTTCCGCGGCGAGAATTTTGATAAAGGAATTAAAAAGCATCGTTAATGCCGAATCGTTTTTAGAAAAAAAGCGGCAATAGATAGTTGGATTTTAGGGATTGGGGTGAGGGCTATTTGACTCGTGTGGGCAAAGAAATATGTAACGGTAGAGGTAGTTCCGTTCACTTCACGGTCCGTGCTGCTCTGGTATACCAGAACCGGTGAACGTGCCAGGGGGGTGGCGGCTACGCCTTACCCGGTCTACTTTACTACCCAAACCTTTATTGCAATTTTGTTACATCCGTTACATAACCGCAGCTGCACAATTGCCAGCCAACCATTGACAGGCATCATAGGCGAATGACTTCGTAAAGGTATCTGAGATGATCAAAGTGGTGCTGGTGGACGACCATGTGGTGGTGCGTTCCGGGTTCGCCCAGCTGTTAAATCTGGAAGACGATCTGGTGGTGGAAGGCCAGTACAGCAGCGCCGCAGAGGCCTGGGCCGCCCTTAGCCGCGAGGCCATCGATGTGGCGGTGCTCGACGTCGCCATGCCCGATGAGAACGGCCTGAGCCTGCTCAAACGCCTGCGCCAGCAGCGCCCGGGATTTCGCGCCATTATCCTCAGCATCTACGACACCCCCGCCTTTGTGCAGAGCGCGCTGGACGCCGGGGCCAGCGGCTATCTCACCAAGCGCTGCGGCCCGGAGGAGCTGGTCCAGGCGGTCCGATCCGTCGGCATGGGCGGACACTATCTGTGTGCCGATGCGGTTAAAGCCCTGCGCGGCGGTGAGCCGGTATCACAGGCGCTGGCGGTACTGACCCCGCGCGAGAAAGAGGTGTTCGAGCTGCTGGTCCAGGGCAAAAGCGTGAAGGAGATTGCCTTCCAGCTTGAGCTCAGCCACAAAACTGTCCATGTTCATCGCGCCAACGTGCTGGGCAAACTGCAGTGCAGCAGCACCATTGAGCTGGTGCACTTTGCCCTCGATCACCAGCTGCTGACGGGCCACTAATGCGGCGCGCCCTGCGGCACATCATCCTCTCGCTGTTTATTATGCTGGCCTGGGGCACCGGCTGGCTGATGCTGTGGACGCTGAGCTTTTACCTCACCCGCAACGGGCAGCAGGCGGCCCTGTTTTTGCCTCAGGGCGTCTATCTGGCGCTGCTGATTGTGCTTTCGCGCCGCTTCTGGCCGGCGCTGATCCTCCCTCCGCTGTCGGCGATGTTCTGGCTGCACGGCGAACAGCTGCTGACTCATCACCTGATTCTGGTGGTGCCCCTGGCAGGCACCGTCTGCGCGTGGCTGGCGCAGCGCTACTGGCACCGCTATCCCCTCTACTGGCAGCGTCTGTCGCTGCTGATCGCGGCAGTGACCCTCAATGCCCTGCTCCAGACCCTGATCCTGGCGCCGTTCCTTGAAAGCCCGGCCACCCTGCTGGTGCTGGCCTCCTTTACCGGCGGGGTGCTGCTGACGCCGTTCGTCTACCTCGTGTTTGAGTTTTTGCGCCAGCAGCATCGCTACCATCTGCTGGGGCTCGATACCAGCAACCCGCCGCTGCGCACCTCGCTTATCATCTGGTGTAGCCTCTTTTTTATCATCGGTATCGGCACCCAGATGGTGCTCTCCCCCTCCCTGGAGCGGCTGCTGCTGATTGTGGTGTTTCTGCCCAACGTGGTGATGGCGTGGAAGTTTGGCTGGCAGGGGGGCGTGCTCTCCGGGCTGCTGGGCAGCATGATGATCACTATTGCCCGTCAGGTCGGCGTAGGGTTCAGCGATCTGCTGGAGCTGGAAATTTTTCTCGCCACCCAGTCGCTGCTGGGGATTGGGCTGGGGATCGCTATCAGCCGCCAGCAACATCTGGCGATGAACCTCGATCACTATCGTCGTCGGCTGGAGGCAGAATTGCAGGCCCGACGCGAGCTGACCGAAAAGCTGATCCATACCGAAGAAGATACCCGCAAGCACCTGGCCCGGGAGCTGCACGACGAGATTGGGCAGAACATCACCGCCATTCAGATCCAGTCCCAGTTGGTAAAACGGGCGGGGGATAATCCGCAGGCGTTAGAGGCCGCCGGGCAGATCAACGAGCTGGCCCGCCGCATTCACCACTCCACCCGCCAGCTGCTGCGCCAGCTTCGCCCCCCGGTGCTGGACGAGCTCTCCCTGAACGAGGCGCTGCACCACCTGGTGAACGAGTTCGCCTTTGCCGAGCGCGGCATTCAGTGTCGGTTTGACTACCGGCTCACCGCTCCGCCGCAGAGTGAAACCCTGGTCTTCACCCTCTATCGCTTACTCCAGGAGCTGCTGAATAACGTCAGCAAACATGCCGATGCCAGCGAGGTCAGCGTCCTGCTCTGTGAGCAGGATAACCAGCTGCGGCTGGAGGTTAAGGATAACGGCAACGGTATCAGCATGCAGCAGATCCCCGGCTTCGGCATCCAGGGGATGCGCGAGCGGGTGCATGCCCTGGGCGGCGAGTTCACCCTGGAGTCCCAGGGCGGCACACGCGTAATTGTTAACCTGCCCACAGTTTTGCAACAAACACACCGCTAACCAGGAAAAAGTCTTAGTCACGCCAGACTTTCTCTCATCCCTTTTTCGTCGCGCTTTCATACAGTCATTGCAAATGGAGAACGCCATGCCCGCACTGTCAGCTGAACAGGTTACACAACGCTACCGCCGGCTGCGCCCGCGACTGCTGCTCTGCATGGTCACTGGCTACGCCGCGTTTTACCTGACGCGTAAAAGCCTCAACTACGTGCTGCCCGCATTGCAGTTGGATCTGGGGTTAAGCAAGAGCGATATCGGCCTGATCGGATCGCTGTTCTACCTCAGCTACGGCCTGTCGAAATTTGCCGCCGGACTGTGGCACGACAGCAAGGGCCAGCGGGCGTTTATGGGCATCGGCCTGATGGCGACCGGGGTACTGAACGTGCTGTTCGCCTTCGGCGACTCCCTGCCCCTGCTGCTGTTTATCTGGACGCTGAACGGCTTCTTTCAGGGATGGGGATGGCCGCCCTGCGCCAGGTTGCTCACCCACTGGTATTCGCGCAACGAGCGCGGCTTCTGGTGGGGGTGCTGGAACACCTCCATCAACATCGGCGGGGCGATTATTCCGCTGATCTGCGCCTTCGCCGCCCATCGCTGGGGCTGGCAGGCGGCGATGCTGACACCGGGGATCATCAGTATCGTGCTCGGCCTGTGGCTGACCACACAACTGCGGGGCACACCGCAGGAAGAGGGTCTGCCGACGGTCGGGGAGTGGCGCAACGATCCGCTGGAGTTGCGCCAGGAGCAGCAGAGCCCGCCGATGGGGCTGTGGCAGATGTTACGCACCACCATGCTGCAAAACCCGATGATCTGGCTGCTCGGGGCCTCCTATGTGCTGGTCTATCTGATCCGCATCGCCCTCAACGACTGGGGCAACATCTGGCTGGCGGAGAGCCACGGGGTGAACCTGCTGAGCGCCAACGCCACGGTGATGCTGTTCGAGGTGGGCGGCCTGCTGGGGGCACTCTTCGCCGGATGGGGGTCGGATCTGCTGTTCAGCGGCCAGCGGGCGCCGATGATTTTGCTGTTTACGCTGGGGCTGATGGTGTCGGTCGCCGCCCTGTGGCTGGCCCCGGTTCACCACTACGCCCTGCTGGCGATGTGCTTTTTTACGGTGGGATTTTTTGTCTTTGGTCCGCAGATGCTCATCGGCCTTGCCGCCGTGGAGTGCGGGCACAAGCAGGCAGCAGGCTCGATTACCGGTTTTCTTGGCGTGTTTGCCTATCTGGGGGCGGCGCTGGCCGGGTGGCCGCTGTCGCAGGTTATCGAACGCTACGGCTGGTCGGGAATGTTCAGTTTGCTCTCCATCGCCGCCGTACTGATGGGTTTACTCCTGATGCCGCTGCTGATGGCGGGCATCACCGCTTCTCGCAGTCACATAACGTCATAAAAAGGGCTGAATAATGAAAACAACGCTTCTCTCTACCCTCATTGCTTCCGGGATCGCGCTGGCAACCTTAACCGGTGCCGCACAGGCCAAAGGCCGCCTGGTGGTCTACTGCAGCGCCACCAACGAAATGTGCGAGGCCGAAACCAAAGCGTTTGGCGACAAGTACGACGTCAAAACCTCGTTTATCCGCAACGGCTCCGGCAGTACGCTGGCGAAAGTGGATGCCGAGAAGAAAAACCCGCAGGCTGACGTCTGGTACGGCGGCACCCTGGACCCGCAGTCTCAGGCCGGTGAGATGGGGCTGCTGCAGCCGTACAAATCGAAAAACCTGGAGCAGATCATGGAGAAATTCCGCGATCCGGCCAAGGTGAAAGGCAACCTCTCCTCTGCGGTGTACGTGGGCATTCTGGGCTTTGGCGTCAACACCCAGCGCCTGAAAGAGAAAAACCTGCCGGTACCGCAGTGCTGGAAAGATCTGACCAAACCGGAGTACAAGGGCGAGATCCAGATTGCCGATCCGCAAAGCTCCGGCACCGCCTACACCGCGCTGGCGACCTTCGTCCAGCTGTGGGGGGAAGACCAGGCTTTCGACTACCTCAAACAGCTGAACGGCAACGTCTCCCAGTACACCAAATCGGGCATCGCCCCGGCGCGTAACGCCGCCCGCGGTGAAACGGCCATCGGCATCGGCTTCCTGCACGACTACTCGCTGGAAAAAGAGCAGGGCGCACCGCTGGAGCTGATCTCCCCGTGCGAAGGCACCGGGTATGAGATTGGCGGCGTCAGCATCCTGAAAGGGGCGCGCAACGAAGAGAACGCGAAGCTCTTCGTGGATTGGGTGCTGTCGAAAGAGGCCCAGGAGCTGGCGTGGAAGCAGGGCAAGTCCTATCAGATCCTGACCAACACCACCGCAGAGACCTCGCCGAACTCGCTGAAGCTCGATGACCTGAAGCTCATCAGCTACGACATGGATAAGTACGGATCGACGGACGTGCGTAAAGCGTTGATCAACAAGTGGGTCAGCGACGTGAAGATGGGTAAATAAGCCCGCTATTGCTCCTTTGCCGGGTGGCGCTACGCTTACCCGGCCTACAACACCGGAATACCTATGTCACAGACACTCGCTCTCCATCCCGTAAAAAAACGGGATGCGGTCTTCCTTTGGGTTTTTGTTAGCTGGCTGGCGTTTGCCCTTCTGCCGAGCTGGAGCCTGGATTACGGCCTGCTGGAGTCCACCGGCGACGAGATCCTCGACGCCTACAGTTGGTCTCACTTCAACATCAGCTGGCTGTGGTATCTGCTCCCCACCCTGCTGCTGGTGCGCCCGTTCACCGAGGCGAAGCGCGAGCAGCGTAGCCGCCACTACCTGGACGCCGGCTGGGCGCTGCTGTGCATGGCCTTTGTGGTCATCAGCGCCACCCTCGAAGGACGCGGCCTGGGCTACGCCACCATCGTGCTGTTTGTAGCGCTGGGGGCGATCATGACCCTGGCCCTGACCCGCCTCGAGTGGCTGGGCGGCGACCGCTTTGTCATCGGCTCGCTGATTACCATCGTCGCCCTGATCGGCATCTTTATCGTCTGGCCGAGCATCGCCATCTTTATTCCGATGTTCACCAACGACGCCGGGGAGTTCGCGCCGCTGGCGTTTATGAATGTGCTCTCCCAGGCGCATATCATCCAGGTGATCATCAACTCGATCCTGCTCTCGATCGCCGTCGGCATCGGCTGCACCTTCTTCGGCCTGGTGCTGGCGATCTACACCACCCGCATCGCCAGACGCAGCGCCATTATTGGCCGTATTTTCTCCATCCTGCCGATTGTTACCCCGCCGTTCGTGGTAGGTCTCGGCGTGACGCTGATGATGGGTCGCTCCGGCTATATTACGGAGCTGATGGTGGACTGGTTTGGGCTGACCAATACCAACTGGCTGTATGGCTTCACCGGTATCTGGCTGGCGCAAGTGCTGGCCTTTACGCCGATGGCCTTTATGATCCTCGACGGGGCGATCAAGACCATTCATCCGTCGCTGGAGGAGGCGTCGTACACCCTGCGCGCCAGCCGCTGGCAGACCTTTAACGGCGTCTTTGTCCCGCTGCTCAAGCCCGCGCTGGCCAACGCCTTTTTGATTGTCATCGTCCAGTCGCTGGCCGACTTCAGTAACCCGCTGGTGCTGGGGGGTAACTTCGACGTGCTGGCGACGCAGATCTACTTCTACATCACCGGCTCTCAGCTCGACTATCAGGCCGCCAGCACCCTCGGCGCCTTTCTGCTGCTCTTCTCCCTGCTGGTGTTCTGCATTCAGTATATGTGGATCGGCAAGCGCTCCTACGTCACCGTCTCCGGCAAGTCCTACCGCGGCGACGTCCAGCCCCTGCCGGTCACCCTGGTGTGGAGCGTGGTCGCCCTGCTGGCGGTGTGGATCGCCTTTAACGCCCTGCTTTACGGCAGCATTTTCTACGGCAGCTTTACCGTCAACTGGGGGGTGGATTACACCCTGACGCTGGATAACTTTATCAAGCTCTTCGGCCAGGGGATGAGCGACGGGGCATGGCCTTCACTGCTCGATACCCTGCTCTACGCCGGGATTGCGGCACCGATCACCGCCGCCTTCGGTCTGCTGATCGCCTGGGTGGTGGTGCGCCAGCAGTTCAGGGGTAAAAAGACCATCGAGTTCACTACCATGCTCTGCTTTGCGGTACCGGGTACCGTGGCGGGGGTGTCATACATCCTCGCCTTTAACAGCGCCCCGGTCTACCTGACCGGCACCGCCGCCATCGTCATTATCTCCATGGTGATGCGTAACGTGCCGGTGGGCATTCGCGCCGGGATCGCGGGTTTGGGCCAGATCGATAAATCGCTGGACGAAGCCTCGCTGAGCCTGCGCGCCGGGAGCCTGCGCACCATTACGCACATTCTGCTGCCGCTGCTGCGCCCGGCCATTCTGTCGGCGCTGATCTACAGCTTTGTGCGCGCCATTACCACCGTCAGCGCCATTGTGTTCCTCGTCACGCCGGATACCCGGGTGGCAACGGCCTACATTCTGAACCGCGTGGAAGACGGCGAATACGGCGTGGCGATTGCCTACGGCTCGATCCTGATTGTGGTCATGCTGGCGATCATTTTCCTCTTTGACTGGCTCATCGGTGAGGCGCGTATCTCCCGTTCAAAAGCCAAAAACCAGGCGTAACACTATGACTCAGAAACATTTCGTTGAACTGCGTAACGTGACCAAGCGCTTTGGCGCCAACACGGTGATTGAAAACATCAACCTGGCGATCCCCCAGGGGCAGATGGTGACCCTGCTCGGCCCCTCCGGCTGCGGCAAAACCACGGTGCTGCGTCTGGTGGCGGGGCTGGAAAAACCCACCGACGGGCAGATCCTCATCGACGGCGAAGACGTGACCCACCGCTCCATTCAGCAGCGTGATATCTGCATGGTATTCCAGTCTTACGCCCTCTTCCCGCACATGTCGCTGGGGGAGAACGTCGGCTACGGCCTGAAGATGCTCGGCGTGTCGCGCGCGGAGATCAAATCCCGCGTCAAAGAGGCGCTGGCGATGGTGGATCTGGAGGGCTTCGAAGACCGCTATGTGGATCAGATCTCCGGCGGCCAGCAGCAGCGCGTGGCGCTCGCCCGCGCCCTGATCCTCAAACCGAAAGTGCTGCTGTTTGATGAGCCGCTGAGTAACCTCGACGCCAACCTGCGGCGCAGCATGCGGGATAAGATCCGCGAGCTGCAAAAGCAGTTCAACATCACCTCGCTGTATGTGACCCACGACCAGAGCGAGGCCTTTGCGGTCTCGGACACCGTGCTGGTGATGAACAAGGGCAACATCATGCAGATTGGCTCCCCGCAGGATCTCTATCGCCAGCCCGCGTCGCGCTTTATGGCGAGCTTTATGGGCGATGCCAACCTGTTCCCGGCCACCTTCACCCAGGATTACGTGGCGATCCACGGCTATCGCCTGCCGCGCCCGCTCCACTTTGCCGCCCAGGGGGCTGGCACCGTTGGGGTACGCCCGGAGGCGATCACCCTGAGCCAGCACGGCGAGACGAGTCAGCGCTGCGTGATCCGCCACGTCGCCTATATGGGGCCGCAGTATGAGGTGATTGTGGAGTGGCACGGCCAGGAGATTTTGTTGCAGGTGAACGCGACAAGGCTGCAGCCGGACGTGGGGGAAGCGTATTTCCTGGAGATCCATCCGTATGGGATGTTTGTGCTGGCAGATGCGGCGTAAACGGCACCGTTTTGTTCCCTCTTCCTGTGGGAGAGGGCTGGGGTGAGGGGGAGCGTGCGGCTCCGGTGGTGGTTCCGGAGGCGTTAAAAGAAAGCCTGACGGTAAAGGATTTCCCGACCCGTCTCCCTGTGTTTGAGCCCGAGGCCGATCACCTCGGGCGCTACTGCCAGGTACTGACCCAGCAGTTGATCAGTGGCTCGCTCACCACGGACGTGGAAAGAGTCATCCAGAATCTGCCCGGAGAACGGGTCAGTTTCTACGCCGATACGCTCAAGATGCCGCGCTGGCTCAGAACCGATGAGGGGGTAATTGAACTCCTGGCGTAATGATTAATGCCCGGCGGCGCTGCGCTTGCCGGGCCTACGGTTGCCATTACCTGTTTCACTTAAAGCCTTTTAATTTTAAGCACTTTTCTGTAAACCACGCTTCCTCTCGCCTGCCGCATGCTGTACGATTAACATACAAAACCAACAGCAATTAGAGGGATACTAAATGCCAGTTGATGAAAGTATAAAACCCACATCAGGAACACCGATTGTACCTGGTGGCGTCAGACAACTAACGATAGGTGAAATTGCATTAGCCAGGACTTTATTTGGTGGAAGTCTGATCTATAGCCGCATTTGGGCACATCGTGAAGGGTATTTACCATTCAACCTGCAACCTGTAGATGTTGCAATGGCTCCTGACGGCGAATTATGGTTTAGAGAGGGAACCTATTCACCGGATTTTTCTTTAGAAAGAGACCTGCAGAAGAAACACAGATTTATGCATGAAATGGTTCATGCATGGCAAGCACAAAAGGGAATGTTTGTGAGAACCAGAGGGTTATTCTCTCGCCTGGCTGATTATAGTTACAGTTTAGACAAAGCTGATTTCCTCCATTATGGGCTAGAACAACAAGCATCAATTGCCAGCGATTATTGGCTACTTCTTACCTATGGATTTAATAGTGATACGTTATATTTAACAGAATATAGAGATTATCATCCGAATGTATCCACTTATGAACTCATTAGAAAATACAAATCAGTCCTGAAAGGATTTCCGGGATGAAGAGATTACTCACATTACCTTTTATTGTTATCCTTACGGGTTGCCCTGGTGGAGGAAAACCAGCATCAATACATCGTAGCGTGTATATGCAAGTTAACACCATCTGCTTTACTATAAACAAGAGTGATATTCTAAAACGTTATAGCATTTACTATTGGCCAAATAAAAAATACACAGTTATAGAAGCAAAAGATAATATATCTTTATCCTATCCTGACACATGTGTAAACGTTAAATTGCCAAAGGGATATAACTACAATATTGCATATAATTTAAATGGAGTCAGTTATTCTGATTCATTCTTTATCGACAACGATGGGAACAGATAATTATGTCACTACCAGCTTATTTATTTCTGTATGATGAAAATGGAATGCAAATTCCAGGAGATTGCATGGCTTTAGGCCGTGAGGGTGCAATAGAAGTTATGAATAGTAGTTACGGCGTAAGGCAGCCAGTAGACAGCAATACAGGAAACATGACAGGATGTAGACAACATAGTCCTGTAGTAATTCATAAACAACTTGATAAAACCAGCCCTTTCTTTGCTATCGCTGTGTGTGAGCAAAAGAGATTTCAAAAAGCGGTGCTTAAATATTATGAAATCGTAGAAGCAGGAATAGAGACGGAGATTTATAATATTAAGCTAGAGGGTGTTGTCGTTTCTTCTGTAGATTTCACTCATGTTTATTATCCTGGTAGTACTACCCCGAACATGCATGAAGTAGTGGGACTTAGATTCCGAGGTATTGAATGGAATTATGTAAGAGGAAATATTAAATATGATGATGCATGGATGAAGCCAGCAAAACCGAATGAGACGCAAAAATAAAGTAAATGGGGCAATCGTAGAGCCAGTCAGTGGCTTAAATGACTGGCATTACAAATTTGGTTGCCGTTTTCGTATTTGCTGCCTCTCCCATAGGGACAAAGGCTCCACAATATTTCTTAGGTCCTTAAAGCAAGCAACGTATGGTGAAAGGCCCCCTCTTCAGTCGAACGTTCCCTCATCACTCCAGCCCTCTCCATCAATGAAGAGAGAGCCGCCCGAGCAATGAATTTTTAACGAAAGTTCTTCAACCGAAACCGATAGTGCAGCGCTATTCTCAGCGCCGGGCAGTAATCTCAGCAATATCCTTCGGCGTCGTCCTGCAACACCCCCCAATCAGCTTCGTCCCCGCCGCCAGCCACTGCGGCAAATACCCCGCCAGCGTCTCGCACGCTTCCCCGTGATGATGCCAGGTTTTGCTCACCGCATCGTAATGCTCGCCCGAGTTCGGATAGACCACCAGCGGTAACGCGGTCAGGCTTTGCAGGTGTTGCAGCGCGCTAGTGGTCTTCTCCAGCGCGATACAGTTAATCCCCAGCGCAATCACCTGCGGATAAGTCGCCAGCACCGACACCACCTCGCGCAGCGGCGTGCCGTCGCTCAGGTGCTCGCTGTCGCGCAGCGTAAACGAGAACCACGCCCGGGCGCGCGGGTAGGCCGTCAGCAGATCCGCCAGAGCCTTAATTTCAGCAAACGATGGCAGGGTTTCGCAGGCCAGCAGATCCGCCCCGGCATCCAGCAACGCCTCTACCCGCGGACGATGAAAGGCGGTAAAGACCTCTGCGCTGCGTACATAATCGCCGCGGTATTCCGACCCGTCCGCCAGGAATGCGCCATAGGGCCCGACCGAACCGGCCACCAGCCGCGTGCCGGCCTGCGGGTTTTCCGCCAGATACGCTTCCCGCGCCTTGCGCGCCAGCTCAACGCTTTTGCTAATCAGCGCCCGGGAGTGCGCCTCGTCCAGCCCGCGGGCGGCAAACCCCTCCGGCGTGGCCTGATAGCTGGCGGTGATCGCCACCTGCGCCCCGGCACGGAAGTAGTCGAGGTGTACGTCGCGGATCAGCTCCGGGTCCTCCATTAATACCTTCGCCGACCACAGGCTGTCGGCCAGGTTACAGCCGCGCGCTTCCAGCTCCGTTGCCATCGCACCGTCCAGGACCACAAAGGGCTGGCTTTCAAGGAGGGCGGTAAGCGGATTATTCTGCGACATGTTCAGGCTCCTGGGTTTTCAGATTTTGAGTAAGGTAGTACGCGCCATAGCAGAGCGCCACAAACGGCAAACCACAGTAAAGGGCAATGCGCTGGCTCGGGTCAAAGGCCAGGCCGACGCAGGCCACCAGGCAGAGGATAAAGCCCAGTACCGGCACCAGCGGATACCACGGGGCGCGGTAGTGCAGATCGCCGAGCGGTTTGCCCGCCTGCAGATGGCGACGGCGGAAGACAAAGTGCGAGGCGCAGATGCTGATCCACACTGCCACCACCGCAAAACCGGAAATCGCCGACAGCGCGACAAACACCGTATCCGGGGCCACTACGCTTGAGAAGAGCGCCAGCACGCCGCCGAGCATCGACACCGACAGCGCCGTTAGCGGCACGCCGTTTTTATTCAGCCGGGCAAAGCAGCGCGGCAGGGTGTTTTCATTCGACAGGGACCACAGCATCCGCCCGGAAGCGTAGAGTCCGGAGTTGGCCGCCGAGAGGATCGCCGTCAGGATCACAAAGTTAACGATATCCGCGGCATACGGAATGCCCACCTTCTCAAACACCAGCACGAACGGGCTTTTTTCCACCCCGGCCTGCTGCATCGGGATCAGCGCCGCCAGCACAAATACGGTGCCAATAAAGAAGATGATCAGCCGCGCAATGGTGGTGCGAATGGCGACAGGAATCACCTTGTGCGGGTTTTCGGTTTCACCCGCCGCAATGCCGATTAGCTCGGTGCCGGAGAAGGCAAAGTTAACCGCCACCATGGTCATCAGGATCGGCAGGCCGCCGTGCGGGAACCAGCCTTCGGCGGTAAGGTTGCTGAGCCCCGGCGCGGGAGAACCGTCCTGCATCGGGATAAAGCCAAAGATGGCCGCGCCGCCCAGAACAATAAAGGCGATGATGGTGATCACTTTGACCAGCGAGAACCAGAACTCCCCTTCGGCAAAGAAGCGGGTCGAGATGACGTTGAGGGCAAAAATGACCGCGCAGAAGAGTACGCACCACACCCAGACCGGCACCTGCGGGAACCAGTACTGCATGCAGAATCCGGCGGCGGTAAAGCTCGATCCCAGCGCTACCGTCCAGGTGAGCCAGTAGAGCCACGCCACGGTGTAGCCGGTTGCCGGGCCGAGATAGCGTGCGGCATAGACGTGAAAGGCGCCGGTCTCCGGCATCGCCACGGAGAGTTCGCCGAGGCACTGCATCACCAGCCAGACCACCAGCGCGCCAATCAGATAGGCCAGCAGCGTGCCCGCCGCTCCGGTGGTGGAAATAATGTAACCCGTATTAAAAAAGAGCCCGGTGCCAATCACGCCGCCAAGCGACAGCATGATCAGGTGGCGAGTCTTCATGGTGCGCTGTAGCTGTCCGTTTTGTTCTGTTTGCATATCACCTTCTATACGTATGGACATCTAAACATCCAAAAGAAGGTGTGTTTATACCGCGATTCTTAACAAATTGCTAGCCATGCACCAGACGAAGACGCGCGCGACGGGCGCTTAAACGGGGCCGCACCGTATAAATCACGTAGAGATAGGGTCGCCATGCCATAGGACACCTCCTGCAAATCGCTACTTACAGCATGTACCGCACCGGGCCCCACGTCGGTCAGGCGAAAGTGGTATCTGTTTATTAGCCGCTAAACTGGCGAGTGGTGCGGCCTGTCGCCCGGCGGCGCTGCGCTTGCACGGGCCTACGGACTGGCGGGTGTGCGGGCCTTGCCCGGCGGCGCTGCGCTTGCGCGGGCCTACTCATTCACGTAGGCCGGGTAAGGCGCAGCCGCCACCCGGCAGAAGATCGCAATATGTTAAATTACGTAAAACACTCTATAGTCGTAGTGTTTCATTAAAAAAGGATGAGCTGATGCGATTTAACGGACTGACCAAAGGTTTCTTCATACTGATACTGCTGATGGTCTCATGGGCGTTTTTTGATGTGCTGTCGCCCTACTTCTCGGCCATTCTGTGGGCTGCTATCCTGGCGGTGATTTTCTACCCGGTCAAAAACACCCTGCGTATCAAACTGGGGGATCGCAACGGGCTGGCGGCGCTGCTGAGCGTGCTGCTTATCTGCCTCATCGTCTTTATTCCGCTGATGGTGATCTTTTCCTCATTAGCCTTTGAACTCAATATTGTTTACACGCGCCTGCAGCAGAACGACACCCAATTTTCCGGGGTGTTCGCTGGTCTCTTCTCTCACCTGCCAGACTGGCTGCGCGCGCTGATGATCGAGCATGATCTCGACACTGCCGCGCAGATCCAGCAAAAGCTCTCTGAAGCGGCGCTACGCGGCGGGCAATACCTTGCCGGCAGCGCCTTCCTGATTGGTAAAGGCACCTTTGGCTTCGCCATCAGCTTTGGCGTAATGGTCTATCTGCTCTTTTTCCTGTTGAAAGATGGCCCGTGGCTGGTGCGCCAGATCCTCGACAGCCTGCCGCTGTCGAATTTCGCCAAACACCATCTGTTTGCCAAATTTGCCGGGGTTGCCCGAGCGACGGTAAAAGGCACGGCCGTGGTGGCCCTGGTCCAGGGTGTGCTGGGCGGTATCGCCTTCTGGATAGTCGGTATTAATGGCAGCATCTTGTGGGGCGCGCTGATTGCGTTCCTGTCGCTGATCCCGGCGGTCGGCTCGGCCATCGTCTGGGTACCGGCAGCTATTTTCCTCTTCGCCACCCATCAGCTATGGCAGGGCCTGTTTATCGTCGGCTTCTTTGTGCTGGTGGTGGGGCTGGTGGATAACCTGCTGCGCCCGCTGCTGGTGGGAAAAGACACCAAAATGCCCGATTATCTTATCCTCATCACTACCCTCGGCGGGATGGAGATTTATGGCATCAACGGTTTTGTGATTGGTCCGTTAATCGCCGCCCTGTTTATCGCCTGCTGGAACCTGCTTTCGGGTCGCGATCATGCCGGTAATGCCGAAGAGATTGACGATGCGATTATCGAGGAAGGGAAAAATTCGCCTGATTTATGAAGAAGGAATAAGACGTGCGTATCGCCACTATCACTAACTGGGCATACGGTGCCACGGTTTGTCTGACTATCGCTTCCGGCGTGGCTATGTTGATGGCCTCCAGCGCCGAAAGCGTTGAGCGGCAGGCCGTTGAACAGCGCTACGTCTTCGATCAGCTCACCGAAGAGGTGGAAGTTGACGCCTGGGCGCTCTCCGACCTGGCGCGGTTGTACGTCATTAAACAGGATCCCGCGGTGGCAGAGGAGTACCGCCAGAAAGCGGAAACGATGGTCAGAATTGAGCATCGCCTGCAAAAGCTGAAAGATGCGGGTGCCAGTGATGAAGAGCTGGCGCTGCTGCACGAAGGTTTGCAGATGGCCGATGCGCTGCAGGATGAGCAACAGAGTGCTATCGCCAGCGTCGGGCGCGGGCAGCAGCCTCAGGCCATTGAACTGCTTTATAACGAGCGTTACGAGAGCGAGCTGGAGCAGGTCCAGAATCAGCTCGATCATTTTCGTCAGATGCTGGACCGCCGCACCAATGTGGCAATTGAGGATGCCACGGCAAAATCCCGCGCGCTGCGTACCCTCTCCGAGGTGATGGTCGGCCTGACCGCACTAATGTTTTTGTTTGTGCTCGGTTTTATCCTCAAACGCCGGGTGCTGCGCCCGGTGGTGCGCCTGAGTGATGTGGTCAACCGACTGGCGTCTCAGGATTATGGGGTCGAAGCCCCGGATTACCGGCAGATCGACGAGATTGGCGATATGGCCCAGGCGATCCGTATCTTTCGTGAAAACGGTCTGGTACGGCAGCGGCTGGAAAAAGAGCGTGATGCCGACTGGGCGATCCGCGAGCTGCTGGCGCGAATGACGCAGCGGCTGCAAGGGTGCGAGTCCGTCGAGGATGTCCTGAACGTGGCGCAACTGTTCGCGCCCGGCATAGCGCCGGGCATTCCCGGACAGCTCTGGCTTCTCGAAAGGGAGCCGTGGCAGATGCACTGTGCCGCCGAATGGCTCGACCCGCAGGGTGAGTCCGATCCCTTCCATCCGGACCAGTGCTGGGCCGTGCGCCGCGGGCAGAGTCATCCGCCAGTAACCGGCGAGCCGGATATTACCTGTTACCACCTCCCCGACGCCTGTGCCAGCCATGCGCTCTGCGTTCCCCTGATTGCCCAGGGCGAGACCATCGGCCTGCTCTCGTTCCAGAACGTGACCCCGGCGATGGCTCCATCCCGCGCCTATCTGGAGCTGATGGCCGAGGCGCTCGGTCTGGCGCTGGCCAACCAGCGCCTGCGTGATGCCCTGCTGGAGAAAGCGTTGTTCGACCCGCTGACTGGCTTGCGTAACCGCCACCATCTGGAAGATGCTCTGCGCACCCAGATAAACCAGGCGATGCACAGCGGTACGCCATTAAGCTGCCTGATGATCGATATCGATTACTTTAAAGCCATCAACGACAGACTGGGCCACGACGCGGGAGACCTGGTGATTAAAAGCGTGGCGACCATTGTCCAGCGTGCAGTAAGCGACAAAGGCATGGCGTTCCGCTATGGCGGCGAGGAGTTTCTGGCCCTGCTGCCGGGCGCGGATGAAGAGACGGCGTTTACCTGCGCCAGTGAAATTCATACCGCTGTGCATAACCTGACGCTGCGTTATGAGCTCTCGGAGATCGGCCCGGTTGATGTATCGATCGGTATTGCCAGCTATCCGCAGCACGCTCAGGGCGATAACCTGCTGCGTGCCGCCGACGTGGCGCTCTACCGGGCGAAAGAGCTGGGGCGTTCAAGGATCGTCAGCTTTGGGATGCTGGAGGGGGGTTAACGGTTTGCTCAAAGTAAAAGATGCAGATAAATTATTGCTTGCCCTCTGACACTGAGAACGTTTTTCTGCCTTCACGCTAAATATTATCTTCCCGTTGCCGATAATGCCCCTTGATACCCTTAAGCCAAATTCAATGCCGCATTCGTGTGCGCAACGACAAGGAAGAGTGCAATGCCCAGTAAATCAATCAAGGCGATGATTCAGGAAATTAATAATAACGAAGCCGATGGTGGCGGGCTTTGGTTGCCAAATATTCAGCGACAGTTTGTCTGGAATACCGATCAAATAGCCCGCCTGTTCGACTCTGTCATGCGGCAATATCCCCTCTCCTCCCTGCTGTTCTGGAAAACCCGCGAAGAAATTAAGCACCGTAAATTTATAGAGAATTTCAACGACGGCAAGGTCGATTTAAAAGATCACTATCATCACGGCAAAACGAAGTCGAAATGGCTGGTTCTGGACGGCCAGCAGCGCTTACAAAGTTTTTATCTGGCGTTGAAAGGTAGCATTGACGGTAAAGTACTCCATTTCAATGTGCTGAGTGGTACATCGACAAGCAATGAAGAAATTCGCTATCAGTTTGAGTTTCAGGATGCCGCCACAAGCTCCTGGCCATGGATGGTCATGTCAGACATTGTCTACACCAAAAAATTACCCGAACAGATTCTCAGCCAGCGCATTGAAGAAGAAAAGCTGGAACTAAGCGCGAAAGAGCGAGAACAGGCGACAATCAATATTAGTCGTGCAGGTAAAGAGTTTAGTAATGAAGGTAAGTTGCTTTATCACGTGATTGACAGCAGCGAAGACGACAGCGAACTTGATTTTGACGATGTGGTTGAGGTCTTTATTCGGGCGAACTCAGGCGGTACAAGGTTAAGCAAATCAGATCTAATGTTTACGCTGCTCTCCACCGAGTGGTCTGACGCTGACGTTATCTTTGAAGACTTTCTGGAGAAGATTAATGATAACGGCCGCTTCAACTTCTCCCGCGATTTTCTGATTAAACTTAGCACCACGCTGCTGGGCTTTGGTGCCAAATATGATGTGGATAAACTGCGTGATGATAATGTGCGTAACCAGATCAGTGAAAACTGGCCAGCTATCGCCAAAGCGCTTATGTTTGTGAAAGATGAGATTGTCAGTAAAACCTATATTCGATCCGGCAAAGCACTCACCTCTTATAATGCACTGATTCCCTTAGTATATCTGCAATATCACTTCCCGGGGAAATTAGCGAGATCGCAAGCATTAAAGCAGTATCTGGTGCCTGCTCTGCTGAATGGCGTTTTTTCTGGTCAGCCAGATGGCATTATAGATAAGCTGGTAAAAGTGATCGACGACCAGGAGAGCTTCGATCTGAAAAAGATCCGTGCGGCGATCGTTTCGGCCAATCGTAGCCTGCATTTAACCGAAGAGCGCCTCTTCGGTTGGTGCGGCTACGGTAGCGGGCACATCCACCTGCTGTTTAACTTGTGGTATGGCGGAGAATACAAATCTTCAGGCTTTCAGCATGAACCGCAGATTGACCACATTTTTGCCCGTAGCCTGCTAAAAGAAGAGAAGATTTTAAATGAAGAAACTGGCCGTATGGTACGTGTCTACGAAAACTGGGAAATCGACCAGTTGGCGAACTGTATGCTGTTACCTGCCCATCAGAATGGCGCAGGCGACAAAGGAGCCCAGTCCCTCGATACATGGCTAAAAGATCAATCCCCGGAATTTTTGGATCTGCACTGTATCCCCCGCAGCCCCAGGACCTTATGGAAGCTGGAAAATTACCGGCGCTTTATTGAGAAACGCAAACAGTTGATCCAGGAACGTATCGCCGAAATGGGATTACTGGAGGACGAAGAGTAAGCAGTGTGGAAGGCGGTGGCATAATGCCGCCGCCATTTCAGTTTAAGGGGAAACAGGCATTCGAATGTCTAAGCGTATCAAGAACAGTGATTTAAATTCAGGAAGCAACGTTAGATCTGATTTTGTTCACGCCAACGCTTAACCATATCGGCAGTGACTTCTTTTTCGTAGCAAATCGGTGAATACCCTCCTGCTTTGCTCCACGCACTGCGTCTGCCGCATGCACTTCCATTTCTCGCCTGATTAAAAGGACAGGCACATACCCCAGGATACGAAGCGATTGATTCAGCAATAATCTTTTTTTTAACCGAAGTATCAGAGATCGCATTACCTTTTGCTACTGCATTACCCGCCATAAAAAAAGCACATGCAGTAAACATCATTATTAGTAATTTTTTATTTTTCATATTATTCAAGTTGCGATTATGTATTTAGCTAAAATAATTCACGCATATTTCAAAGAGTTTGATATAAAACAAGGTTATGTATAAATAAAATGAATTTATTGCAAATAAGATATTCTCATCACAAATTAAATTTACCTGCGCTCAAACATAGTTTGACGGTTATTCGCCGAGCCTGTTGCCGCTACTGCAAAATGATAACAAAAGAAAAATCCTGTACGCCTCTACCGACTCTCAGACGCTTATTGAACAGCTCTCCGCGGAGCTTGCAGCGATACCGGCAGCAGTGGAAAAGCCACTTTGGCCCCTATATCGGGCGCGACGAGGCCATCTGTTTTGCCAAACGGTTAACCGGCTAGCCCGGTTACACTCCCGGCAGGATCGCGTATCATCGCCCTTCGGATTGATGACTGATACTGCCTCCCATGAACCTCAATGTCCTCTGTTATCTCCTTTTGGCCCTGGTCGCTGCGGGCAGCGCCTTGTCCCCTCACCCTTTTGCGATGTGGTTTCTGCTCGCCAGCGCGCTGACGTTTATGATCTACGGCGCCGACAAAATCGCGGCCCGCAAAGCCTGGCGCCGGGTTCCGGAGTCGACCTTGCTGATCTGCGGGGTAGTCGGAGGGTGGCCGGGAGCGATCTTTGGCCAGCAGCTGTTTCGCCATAAAACCCAAAAGCAGCCTTTCAAAACCTGGTTTATGTTAAGCGTGATCCTCAACCTCGTGGTGCTGGTCCTGGCGGCATGGCGACTCCACTATTATTGAGAGGACGATGAATGCTAACGGCCTGAGATCATGGCGGAGTGCCTTGGTGAAAGAGGTGTACGCGAAGAGGGACATACTGCATCGGTGAAAGCGCGATTTTCATCGCATTATGCCAGGCTTTATGTTCATCAAAGAAAAGGGATCGCTCATTTGAAAAATGCGAAATACGACATGCCCCAACGTGATAACGGGTTCGTTGGCCTCGGGGACTATGCTGCTATCGGCGAAGGACGCTCGGTAGCGCTCATCGCCCCGGATGGCTCGATCGACTGGTGGGGCGCGCCCAATCTCGATTCCCCGCCTCTCTTCGACCGGTTACTGGATCCCAACATCGGTGGTTTTTTCAGCCTGACACCTGCGGATGAATACACCGTCTCGCGCGCCTATCGCGATGACAGCAACATTCTGGAAACCCGCTATGAGACGAAAGGTGGCACGGTTCTGTTAACCGAATCCATTAACAGTACTCTGGCAGGCCGCCTGCCCTGGAGTGAGCTGGCGCGCCGTCTGGAAGGCCTGCGCGGCACCGTGACGTTCAGGCTTCATCTGCGGTTCGGAACGATGATCGAAACCCGCTCGCCCTGGCGCTCCGATACCTTCAAGGGCAGCGTTTATCATATTGGCGACCTGATGGCGATGCTGCACACCAGCGAAAACGTAGTCATTACCCATGCCGATGATGAAGAGGTCGAGGCGGAGATCGTTCTGAAAAAGGGGAGCCGGGAGGTGGTTGCTCTGCTGGTGACGCAGAGTGAGCCGCTGGCGGTGCCCGATATCGAGGCGATTGATAACCGCATTGAGACCAGCCACACCGCGTGGCAGGACTGGGTGAAGGGGCTGAAATATGATGGCCTGTACAAAGATCACGTTATCCGCTCCGCGCTGGCGCTGAAGTTCCTCTGGTACTCTCCTACCGGCGCGCTGGCGGCGGCGGCCACCACCTCTCTGCCGGAGGGGCCCGGTGGCAGTAAAAACTATGATTACCGTTTTGCCTGGGTGCGCGATGCCTGCCTGATCATCAAAGCCTTTACCTATCTTGGCACCCTTGAAGAGTGTAAGGCGGCCTTCTCCTGGCTGTCGAAAACCATCATCAAACACGGCCCGGAGATGCGGGCCTGCTACACCCTCGACGGCGAGCTGGTGCCGGAAGAGAAGTACGCGGAGCTCCAGGGCTACCGGGATTCGCAGCCGGTACGCCTGGGCAATAACGCCCGCACCCAGCGTCAGCTGAGCATGTATGGCGATATGCTGGGGGTGGCAAAACTGTTCGTCGAGGCGGGCCATATTCTGGATACGGGCACGTCGCGCTTTTTAGGGCATCTTGCCAATCAGTGCGCCGATCGCTGGCGCATGAAGGATTCGGGGATCTGGGAACTGCCGGAAGAGCGGCACTATACCCACTCAAAAATGTCCTGCTGGCTGGCGCTGGACTGCGCCGTGGTACTGGCGGAGGGCAGCCATATCGAACCCACATGGAAAGCGCGCTGGGCGCGGGAGCGGGACAGGATCCGCGACTGGATTGAAGAGCACTGCTGGTCCGAAACCCATCAGTCTTACTGCTTTTACAGCGGCGATGGTGGACTGCTTGATGCGTCACTCACCCTGGTGTCACGCTACGGTGTGAAGGTCAACCCGAAGCGCATGAAGCTCACCTATGAGGCGATCTATCGCGAACTGGGCCATAACAGCGCAATGATCTACCGCTACAGTGGCGTTGAACAGGAGGAGAGCACCTTTATCGCCTGCGCCTTCTGGCTGGCTGAAGCCTGGGCCTCCATGGGTGAACCGGCGCTGGCGGAAGCGAACATGGATGAAATTCTCAATACCCTGTGCCATCGCGGCAATGTCGAAACCTTTAATGAGATGTTCGATACCCGCACCGGCGAATGGGTTGGCAACATGCCCCAGGGGTTAAGCCATCTGGCGCTGATCTGCGCGGCGCAGGCCATCAGCGATCGCCGGAAGGATAAATAGCGAGAGCGGAAGTGGTACGCCAGCGCGCTGGATAACAGTCTGTCATCATGCTTGTCTGTTCAAAAACAGACAAGCATGAAATGCCGTCACCAGGTGAGCACGCTTTTCAGTTAATTTTTGTTTTTCTTTTCCAGCGCTTCCCACAGCCCCATCAGGTAAGTGACACCCAATGCACGATCGTACAGACCGTAGCCCGGGCGGCCCTCTTCACCCCAGATAAAGCGGCCATGATCCGGACGGATATAGCCATCGAAACCGTTATCATGCAGAGCCTGCATAACGCGATACATATCCAGTGAACCATACCGGGAAGGATGAGCAGACTCGTAGAAGTCTTTATCCTTAATTAACTTAATATTACGCACATGGGCAAAATGGAGACGCTTACGGCGGGTGAATTCGGCCAGAATTTCGTACACGTCATTGTCCGGATCTTCAGCAATAGAGCCGGTACACAGCGTTATCCCATTAGAGGGGGAGTCAACCGCATCGCAAATCATTGCCAGATCGGTGTAATTTTTCACCACTCGCGGCAGTCCGAAAATAGAGTACGGAGGATCATCGGGATGGATCGCCATTTTCACGCCAACTTCTTCACAAACAGGAATAATTTCACGCAGAAAGTAAAACAGGTTTTCACGCAGCTTGTCGTCATCCACGCCGTTATAGCGAGCAAATAATTCCTGCACTTTGGCCAGACGCTCCGGTTCCCATCCTGGCAACGCGAAACCATTCGAATTATCCAGAACCTCCTTCACCACCTCCTCCAGGGTCTTATCTATCCCCTGTTTTTCGAATGCCATGGTCAGGGAGCCATCCGGAAGGCGGTAGTTCATGTCTGTTTTCATCCAGTCAAAGACCGGCATGAAGTTATAACAGATAACCTTTACGCCAAAACCCGCCAGATTACGGATGGTTTGTTTGTAGTTCTCAATGTAACGGTCGCGCTCGGGGGTGCCGATTTTGATGTCATCGTGGATGTTGACGCTTTCGATCACCTCCATCGTTAACCCTGCGGTATGAGCCTGCTCTACCAGAGCCTTAATTTTTTCCACCGGCCAGATCTCTCCGGGCGCAACGTCATACAATGCCCCCGCGACACCCTCAACCCCGGGCACCTGTCGAATATACTCAAGGGGAATTTTATCCTCCTGAGGCCCAAACCAGCGCATTGTCATCTGCATTTTGCTTCCACCTTTGTCGTTACGTTTTCGCGTTCTGAATAAGTGCCATACTAGTATTAAAAAGCATATTCAGTAATTTTTATGAGATCAAGCCTCGCCGGAAAAATAACGTCTCTTTTACCCTGCAACGCGGTGGAAGCCTGCCTCCCCCGTTAGAAGAAATAACCCTTTCAGGAAAGGTTGTTATTTTGTGAAAGATTTTAATAAGAAAAGCATTATGTAATATATATTCTGCTATTTACATTCAGAAATGCACAAATAAACACAACCCTCTCCAAAAAGAACAAATAAATAACATTTGATGACTATGATATGAGTCACACTTTTTTATTTATACTTGTATGGTAGTAGACTTGTAATCCGTGAGAGGTTTAATGTTTATGGCATAAAACATGCGCCGTTGGCCTGCTTCGGCCAAAAAGGGCGGTGTATAGGTTATAAAAAACTGCGCTCACGGAGACTTTATGTCACTGATTAATAATAGCTTTATGATCAACAACATCACAGGGCAGAAGCTATATTCTGAACTGGCAAAATCGCTACCCATTATTGATTATCATTGTCATCTTGATGCAAAAGCGATATGGGAAAATAAACCCTTTACCGATATGAATCAGCTATGGCTGGAGGGCGATCATTACAAATGGCGTGCCATGCGCGCGAATGGGATCCCTGAACGGAAAATTACCGGTAATGCCAGTGCGGAAGAAAAATTCGAAGCCTGGGCGCAAACCGTTGAAGCCAGTTTTGGCAATCCGCTTTACCACTGGACCCATCTCGAACTGAAGCACTATTTTAATATCGACGACACCCTCAACAGCAAAAACTGGCGTGAAATTATGCGCCGCTGTAATGAACAGTTACGTGGCAGTGATTTTTTACCCCAGGCATTAATTCGCCGCTCTAACGTTGAAGCGCTGTGCACTACCGATGGCCCGCTTGACGATCTGCACTACCATCAGCAACTGGCAGCGCAGAGCGATTTTGCCACTCTCGTCCTGCCCACCTTCCGCCCGGATGAACTGTTCGATACGGACCCGGATCGCTTCCTGACCTTTGTCGAACGGCTGGCGCAGAAAACAGACATATCGATCGCGTCACTCGAACACTTCCTGGCTGCACTGGCGTCACGCATTGATTTCTTCCACTCCGTGGGCTGCCGAATTTCCGATCACGGGCCGCTGGCAGTGCACTATTGCTGTCTCGATGAAACCGCGCAAGCAGCGCTGTTCCAACGCCGACTGGCGGGTGAAACGCTGACGGAAAATGAACGCCAGGCGTGGGATAGCCTCATTTTTGTCGCGCTTGCCAGAATGTACAAACAGCGCGGCTGGGCGATGCAGATTCACTTCGGTGCGATCCGTAACAACAACATGCCGATGTTCCGCAAAGTCGGCATTAACAGCGGTTTTGATTCAATTGGCGATCAGCCCCATCTCGCCGGGAGCCTGAACGCCCTGCTCAATGCCATGGCTGAAAACGACGGTCTGCCAAAAACGATCCTCTATAACCTTAACGCCAGCTACAACGACGTGGTCGCCTCCACCCTCGCCAATTTCCAGAGCGGTGAAGAGGGCGTGAAGTCCCCGCTGCAATTTGGTTCCGGCTGGTGGTTTAACGATACGCGCCGCGGCATGGTTAGCCAGCTTAACACCCTGGCCGATCAGGGTTTACTGGCCAATTTTATCGGCATGCTCACCGACTCCCGCAGCTTCGTCTCCTATACCCGTCACGATTACTTCCGCCGGATCCTCTGCGATCTGATTGGCGGCTGGGTAGAGAGAGGGGAAGTCCCGAAAGATGAAGCGATCCTTGCTTCCATGATTCGCGGCATCTGTGTTGAAAACGCACGCCGCTATTTTTGTTTTGCTCAAGCCTGAGGCAGGAATAACCTATGTCGCTTAAGAAGAGAAAAGTCACTATTCCTGTCAGTATCGGCTATGGTCTGACAGATATCATGGGTGGCGGGGCTTTTACCGTTATTGGTGCCTGGCTGCTTTTCTTCTATACCACCTTTGTCGGTCTGTCGCCGATTGAAGCAGCCTCTATCGTCGCTATCGCCCGTATTGTCGACGCGATCGTCAGCCTGTTTATGGGCAGTTTTACGGATCATTTTTATAAAAATTACCTGGGCAAAAAATTTGGTCGCCGGCGGTTCTTTCTGCTGATCGGTGCGCCGCTGATGCTGGTTTATATTCTGCTCTGGCTGAACGGGATGAATTTCTGGTTCTATCTCGCCGTCTATCTGGCCTTTGAAATCATTGCTGCAATGGTGCTGATCCCATGGGAAACGCTGCCGTCGGAAATGACCAAAGACTTTAACGACCGTACCAAACTTTCCACCTGCCGTATGTTCCTGTCAGCCTCCGGAACGTTCCTCGCGACCTTTATTCCAGGCATGCTGATTGGCTGGCTGGGCGATCACAATGCCGATGCTTATCTGATCAACGGCGTGGTGTTTGCCGTGCTGTTCACCGTCTGCGTGTTTATCTCCTGGAAAGTTACATGGGAACGAGAGTTAACCCCAGAAATGCTGGCAGAAATGAAAAAAGCGCCACAGGCAAAAACAGCCGCTGAGCAACTCGCCGCCGTAGGCAATCTGTTTAAGGAGTACGCTTCAACGCTGAAGGTTCGCGCGTTCCGTAAACACCTCGCCATCTATCTTTTCTCCTTTACCGCCAAGGATGTTTACAACACGGTTTTCGTCTTCTTCTGCGTCTACTGTCTGAGCGTTTCCTCCTCGCTGGCGGGCTCCCTGCTCTCTATGAGCATCGTCGGGTTGCCGGTTACGCTGGCGGCAGGCGTGGCAATCATCAAATATGGCCCGTCACGTCTTTATGTCTTTGCTTACTCTGTCATGCTGCTCTGTCTCGGCGGGTTCTTCCTGGTCTATCAGTTCCCGACAGACCACAAAGTGATGCTGCTGGTGATCCTCGCCGGGGTTTATCAGGTGGGCCGCTGCGTGCTGGAATTTACCCCGTGGAACGTCTTCCCGTTTATTCCGGATATCGACGAAATGATCACGCGTCAGCGTCGTGAAGGGCTGTTTGCGGCGGTAATGACCTTCTCCCGTAAGACTACGGTCGCCATTGCGACCTTTGCGGTGGGTCTGTTCCTGCAGAGCGGCGGCTTCGTGAAAGGGAGCCAGGTTCAGCCACAGGAAGCCATCAACACCATCGCCCTGCTGCTGTTTGTGGGTACCGCCGGTCTGCTGATTATTGCCCTGTGGCAGGCGCTCACCTTCCATCTGAACAAGCGCACGCACAAGATCTTTGTAGATGAAATTGAACGCCTGAAGGCACATGGCCGCAAACAGGATGTCACGCCCGAGGCTCGCCATGTCGTGGAAGACCTTACGGGCTATTCCTATGACGAGCTGTGGAATCCCGTGTCCGCAGAGTATGTGACCTCTGCGACGCCCGGTTCCGCGCTGAACGGCTAACCCCCGTCGGCAGCAGGCTTTGCCCCGCCCGCTGCCGACCCTTTCCTGCCCTGTTTAACCCCCTGCTGGATTTAAGAATAATCCCACCAACATCGCCGTCTATGCTTAACGTTTAAAAAAAGACGACAACGTCGCGCCCTCTTTGACCGTTATTTCCCCTTTGCATACCGGAGGCCTGGCATGAGCAACCAAGGCGAATACCCCGAAGATGGTGAGTTCGGGAAGCACGAACAACACGATTTTAGCCTGTCCCGACGGGACCTTTTAAAAGCCAGCGCCGCCGCGGCGGCGACCGCGGCGGTCTATCCCTGTTCCGCCCTGGCCGAGGGCGAATCCGCCGTCACACCCGCACCGGAGAAAATGCCGGTAACGTTTCGCGTCAATGGCGAGGCGCAGCAGCTGGAGGTGGATACCCGCACCACCCTGCTGGATGCCCTGCGCGAGAACCTGCACCTGACCGGCACCAAAAAAGGCTGCGATCACGGACAGTGCGGCGCCTGCACCGTCATCGTTGACGGGCGCAGGATTAACTCCTGCCTCACCCTGGCCGTGATGCACCAGAACGCCGATATCACTACCATCGAGGGGCTGGGCACTCCTGACAATCTGCACCCTATGCAGGCGGCGTTTGTTAAACACGATAGCTATCAGTGCGGCTACTGTACGCCGGGGCAAATTTGCTCTTCGGTGGCGGTGCTGAAAGAGATTGAAGAGGGCATTCCCAGCCATGTGACCCTCGATCTGGTCTCTCCTCCCGAAATGAATGCCCAGGAGATCCGCGAGCGCATGAGCGGCAACATCTGCCGCTGCGGCGCATACGCCAACATACTCGCTGCCATTGAGGATGTCGCCGGAGGGGAAAAATCATGAAAGCCTTCACCTATGAGCGGGTAAAAACCCCGGCTGAAGCCGCCGCCAGCGCCCAGCGCACACCTGGCGCCAAATTTATCGCGGGCGGCACCAATCTGCTGGATCTGATGAAGCTGGAAATCGAGACCCCTGGGCATCTGATCGACGTAAACGGCCTGGGGCTGGATAAGATTGATGCCACTGACGAGGGGGGGCTGCGCATCGGCGCCCTGGTGCGTAACACCGATCTGGCTGCAGATGAGCGCGTGCGCCGCGACTATGCCGTGCTCTCCAGAGCGCTGCTGGCCGGGGCATCTGGTCAGTTGCGCAACCAGGCCACCACGGCGGGCAATCTTCTGCAGCGCACGCGATGCCCCTACTTTTACGATACGAACCAACCCTGCAATAAACGCCTTCCCGGCAGCGGTTGCGCGGCGCTGGAAGGTTTTAGTCGTCAGCATGCGGTCGTCGGGGGGAGCGAAGCCTGCATTGCCACCCATCCCGGCGATATGCCCGTCGCGATGCGCCTGCTGGACGCGGTGGTAGAAACCATCAATGCAGACGGAAAAACGCGCAACATCCCCCTCGCCGATTTCTATCGTGCCCCGGGGAAGACGCCCCATATTGAGACCGTGCTGACGCCCGGCGAGCTGATTACCGCCGTCACCCTGCCGCCGCCCGTGGGCGGGCAACACATCTACCGTAAGGTTCGCGATCGCGCCTCCTACGCCTTTGCGCTGGTCTCGGTGGCTGCGATTGTCCAGCCCGATGGCACCGGCCGCGTCGCGCTGGGCGGCGTCGCCCATAAACCCTGGCGGATGGCGCAGGCCGATGCGCAACTCCCCCAGGGGGCACAGGCGGTGTATGACGCGCTGTTTGCCGACGCGCATCCGACGGCTGAAAACAGGTTCAAACTTACCCTGGCGAAGCGAACGCTTGCCTCCGTGCTGACAGAAGCGAGGGCTCAGGTATGAAATTTGAGAAACCGGCAGGGGAAAACCCAATCGATCGGTTAAAGGTGGTTGGACAGCCCCATGACCGTATCGACGGCCCGCTAAAAACCACCGGCAAGGCGCACTATGCCTACGAATGGCACGACACCGCGCCCAATGCGGCCTATGGCTATGTGGTCGGATCGGCGATTGCCAAAGGCGAGATTGCCGCCATCGACACCCTGGCCGCGAAAAACGCGCCAGGCGTGCTGACGGTCGTCACGGCCAGCAGTGCTGGCGAGCTCGGCAAAGGCGAGAGAAATACGGCCACTCTGCTGGGCGACCCGAAAATAGAGCACTACCATCAGGCCGTTGCGCTGGTGGTGGCAGAGACGTTCGAGCAGGCCCGGGCCGCGGCGTCGCTGGTGCAGGTCCAGTACCGCCGTGAAAAGGGCGCCTGGTCGCTGGCAGAGGAAAAACCCGCCGTCAACCAGCCCCCGGAGAAGACACCTGACAAAAACGTCGGCGATGTTGACGCCGCCTTTGCCGCCGCCGAGGTGAAGATAGATGTGACCTATACCACCCCCGATCAGAGCCATATGGCGATGGAGCCGCATGCCTCTATGGCGGTCTGGGACGGCGACAAGGTGACCGTCTGGACCTCCAATCAGATGGTCGCCTGGTGCCGCACCGATCTGGCGGCGACGCTGAAGATCCCCGAGGAGAACGTGCGCATCATCTCCCCCTATATCGGCGGAGGCTTTGGCGGCAAGCTGTTCCTTAGGAGCGATGCGCTGCTGGCCGCGCTGGCGGCCCGCACCCTGAAGCGCCCTGTAAAGGTCATGCTGTCGCGCCCGACAATTCCCAACAACACCACTCACCGCCCGGCGACCATCCAGCATATTCGCATCGGGACCGACAAGGCGGGCAAGATTACCGCCATCGCCCATGACAGCTGGTCCGGCAATCTGCCCGGCGGCACGCCGGAGACGGCGGTGCAGCAGACCGAACTGCTTTATGCGGGCGCCAATCGTCATACCGGCCTGCGGCTGGCAAAACTGGATCTGCCCGAGGGCAACGCCATGCGCGCCCCCGGCGAAGCGCCGGGCATGATGGCGCTTGAGATCGCCATTGATGAGATGGCGGAGAAAGCGGGCATCGATCCTGTCGAATTTCGCATTCTCAATGATACTCAGGTCGATCCGGCCGATCCCAACCGCCCTTTCTCCCGCCGTCAGCTTATCGAGTGCCTGCGTACCGGCGCCGAAGAGTTCGGCTGGAAGCAGCGCAACGCAAAGCCCGGCCAGGTCCGCGACGGACGCTGGCTGGTGGGCTACGGCATGGCGGCCGGTTTTCGCAATAACCTGTTAGAAAAATCGGGTGCCCGGGTACATCTGGACGCGGACGGAAACGTGACGGTGGAAACCGACATGACGGACATCGGCACCGGGAGCTATACCATCATTGCCCAGACGGCGGCAGAGATGCTGGGCGTGCCGCTGGACAAGGTGACGGTGCATCTCGGTGATTCGAACTTCCCGGTATCGGCCGGTTCAGGCGGCCAGTGGGGGGCGAACACCTCCACTTCGGGGGTTTACGCCGCCTGCGTGAAGTTACGCCATACCATTGCCACGAACCTCGGTTTTGATCCGGACCAGGCGCAGTTCAGCGACGGGAAGATCGTTCTTGATACCCGCAGCGCGGACATTCGCGAGGCCGCAGCCAACGGCACGCTGACCGCCGAAGACAATATCGAGTTTGGCGATCTGGATAAACAGTATCAGCAGTCGACCTTTGCCGGTCACTTTATCGAAGTGGCGGTCGATATGGCGACAGGTGAAGTCCGGGTCCGCCGCATGCTGGCGGTCTGTGCCGCAGGCCGGATCCTCAACCCGAAAACCGCCCGCAGCCAGGTAATTGGCGCGATGACCATGGGGCTCGGCGCGGCGCTGATGGAAGAGCTGGCGGTGGATACCCGTCTTGGCTACTTCGTTAATCACGATATGGCGGCGTATGAAGTCCCGGTCCATGCCGATATCCCGGAACAGAAGGTGATTTTCCTCGACGATACCGACCCCATCTCCTCGCCGATGAAGGCCAAAGGGGTGGGTGAACTGGGGCTGTGTGGCGTCGGGGCGGCCATCGCCAATGCGATCTATAACGCCACGGGGGTGCGGGTGCGGGAGTATCCCATCACCCTGGATAAACTGATCGATGCGCTACCCGATGTGGTGTAAGGAGAGAGCATGCTGCAAGGCGCTGCGCTGAGTGAACAGATTATCCCCGAGCAGGCTTTTGCTACCGACGACAGCGTGGCGCTGCTGCGCTTCGCGGCGGAGGCGTTTACGGCAGGCATGGCGGTGGCGCTGGTGACCCTGGTGGAGATCCGCGGCGGCGCAGCAAGGCCGCTGGGGGCGCAGATGGCCGTTCGCGAGGACGGGCTCTATTGCGGCTATGTCTCCGGCGGCTGCGTGGAGGCCGCTGCCGCGTACGAGGCACTGGAGACCCTCGCCTGCGGCACGGACCGTCAGGTGAAGTATGGCGAGGGATCGCCGTGGTTCGATATTGTGCTCCCCTGCGGCGGCGGGATCACGCTGAACATCCATAAAGTGCGCACGGTACAGCCGCTGCTGGCGGTGCTGAACAGCCTCGCCCAGCGTAAACCGGTGGGACTGCATTACCTCCCCTCTTCCCAATCCTTGCAGTCGGCGCCCTGGACACCCAGGACAGGCTGGAAGGACGATCGCTTCGAGCAGGGCTATCGCCCCTGCCCGCGGCTACTGATCTATGGCGGGTCGGTGGAGGCGCAGGCGACAGCCAATGTGGCGCAGGCGGCGGGATACGAGGTGTATTGCAATCCCCCCACGGTTGAGCTGATGGATGCGGACACGGCGGTGATTTTGCTCTGGCACGATCAGCACAAGGAGCTGCCGGTGTTACAGGCCGCGCTGGGAGCGGCGCCGTTTTATATCGGTGCCCTTGGCAGCCAGCGCACCCACCAGCGGCGGGTGGGCAAACTGCGTGAGCTGGGCTGGAAAGATGCGGATATCGCGCGGATTAAGGCCCCGATTGGCATCTTCCCCCAGGCGCGGGATGCTAACACGCTGGCGCTGTCGGTGGTGGCGGACGTGGCGGCGGTAAGGGCCCACACGCGGTGATCCACCAGGATCTGGCGTCAAATGCTGCTGGTCGTGAGCGGCGAATAAGCATGGCGGGAATGCCAGTGACCACCCGTCATCCTGTCGTATGCGGCGGCATAACCAGGGTACCGGCCTTACTGCTTTCTGGTGCTGGCGCGAACTTGTAACGTTGAGGGTAATTCGATGGCTTTATCTGTCGATTTGCCAGCCAGTAGATCAAGCAACGTTTTCCCTGCGACCGTTCCCGTCTCACTCCATGGGAATTCAACCGCCGTCAGCGCCGGGGAACAGACTGCGGCAAGGGTCCCCCCGCTCAGGCTTGCCAGAGCCAGGGCGTCAGGCACTTTTTGCCCTGCACCGTGGCAGGCCATAATGCAGCCGCAGGCAATTTCATCAGAGGTGCAAATCAGCGCATCCAGCTCTGGCCAGGTAATACGAATATCGCCCAGCAGGTTTAAACCGGTCGTAATACCTGCGGGCAGATGAGAAGTCACCACACGGTGGGGCGAGTGGTTAACGGAGAGCATGGCGCTGTTCCAGCCGCTCAGTACCTGGCGAAACATAATGTTATTGGACGCCGTGCAAAGCAGGCCGATATTCTTATATCCGGCCTGCACAAGCGATGTGACCAGCTTTTTGATGGCAGCAGCATAGTCAACGCCAATACTGACCCAGCTCGCATCGCGATTGATGGCACCAATTTCAACCACCGGCACGCCGGTGTTACTGATCATTTGCGAACAACTGCTGATGTTATCAATGTTGAACTGAACAATCGCCGCCGGGTTATAGGCGAGCATTTGCGCAAAAGCGCGCTCTTCGCTCTGCCCTCCCTGACTGGACTCAATAAACATCATGCTATAGCCCTGAGTCGCGAGCACGGTCTGCAGGGTTTCGGAGACGGCAAGAAAGCCCGGAGAAGAAAATGAGGGCACCACGCCCATCACCAGGCTGGAGTCAGCGGAGGCGAGGCTACGGGCCTGGAGATTGGGCACATAGCCCAGCTCACTCACTGCCGCTTCGATGCGGTTACGGAGTTCAGGATTCACTTTTTCAGGCATACGTAACGCGCGCGACACGGTCATCGTGCTAACGCCGACCAGTTTTGCAACTTCAGCGAGCGTAATTTTACCGGTGTTTTTCCTGCGTTTTTCTCTCGCGCTATCGTCCGCTTCTAACGTCTGCACTGATCTCCTCCTTTCGCCTGACTGGGCAACCATTGTAAATGATGTTTAGCGTTTTTCGCATTGCCCAACTGCAAAGTAATTACAAGTATTGATAATAAAGTTAGCGGTAACAAGGATTTTAACATTATTGCCGTGTTAGCGCTAACTTTGCGATACAGATCACGGTAAGCCGCGAAGTCATTCCACTATAGTAAGTTCACTTTCAACGCTATCGGGGTATTTATGATTACAACCTGGCTACCTGTAGAAAATATCCAGATCGTGGATTCAGTCAGCGACTGGAAACAGGCCATTAGGTTATCGGCTCAGCCCTTATTAGCGAAAGAGACGATTACCGAAGAATATGTTGAAGCCATTTTTAAGAGCCATCAGGAGCTGGGTCCTTATTATGTATTAGCTCCCGGCCTGGCGATGCCACATGCTCGCCCGGAGCAAGGGGCGATTAAAAACGGACTGTCGCTTTTACATATTAAACAAGGGGTTTCTTTTAACGCCGACGAGAATGACCCTATTTACGTTGTGATTATGTTGTGTGCACTTTCAGGAGATGAGCATATCAATATGATTACCGCCCTGGCGGAGATTTTTAGCAATGATGAACGACTCTCAGCACTGCTGAAAGCATCAACATTGGAAACAATTCAAACTGTTATCAACGGATAAAGAGGTGAAGATGAAAAAGGTTCTGATTGTTTGCGGTAACGGTTTAGGCAGCAGTTTTATCGTCGAAATGAACGTAAAAAAAATAATTAAAGAGCTGAATAAAGAAGCAGAGGTTTCTCATACCGATCTGACTTCGGCAAAAAGTGAAAATGCCGATATTATTCTTAGCGCTAAGGATATTGCCGAACATCTTTCCAGCCATTCTGCCCAGGTCTTTGGCTTATCTAACCTGCTGGATAACAATAAAATCAAAGAAATTCTTTCCGAAAATCTCTGATTAATTATTTGCGGCCTTACGGAGTTATTCTATGCTGCAGTTTATTATTCATGATGTGTTGGGCACACCAGCAATCCTGGTCGGTCTCTTTTCCCTGATCGGCTTATTATTGCAGAAAAAAGCTTTTTCCGATGTTATTTCCGGAACCCTCAAAACCATTATGGGTTTTGTGATATTAACATCCGGAGCGGCGATTATCGCCACGACATTAACGACCTTTAGCCAGCTGTTTGAGCACTCATTCCATATTCAGGGAGTAGTGCCCAATACGGATGCTATGGCGGCGCTGGCCCAGAAAAACTACGGTACCGCAACGGCAATGATCATGGTCCTGGGGATGTTGTTTAACATTGTCCTGGCCCGTATTACACCGCTGAAGTACATCTTCCTGACGGGACACCACACGCTCTATATGTCGGCGATGCTGGCCGTTATCCTCTCAGTCGGCGGTCTGTCACCCCTGTGGGTGGTGCTGGTGGGAGCGGTGATCCTCGGCATCATGATGGTGGTCTCGCCGGCCATTCTGCAGCCGTTCACACGCAAAATAACTGGTACTGATGACCTGGCACTGGGCCACTTTGGTTCAACTGGCTATCTGCTGTCGGCGCTGGTGGGAAAAGCGATCGGTAAGGGCAGCCCGTCGATTGAAGAGCTGAAGGTACCGAAATCACTGAACTTCCTGCGTGACTCCTCGGTCGCCATCTCGCTGACGATGATGATCCTGTTCGTGATTCTGGTGCTGGTAGCAGGCAAAGAGTTTGTCGAAACCAGTATCAGCGGTGGTCAGAACTTTATCATCTTCGCCATTATCCAGTCGCTGACCTTCGCGGCAGGCGTGTGGATCATCCTGGCGGGCGTGCGCATGATTATTGCCGAAATTGTTCCGGCCTTTAAAGGCATCGCCGACAAACTGGTGAAAGACGCCAAACCGGCTCTCGACTGCCCTACCGTCTTTCCATTCGCTCCAAACGCGGTGATCGTCGGATTCCTGTCAAGCTTTGCCGCCGGTCTGGTGAGTATGTTCCTGTGCCCACTCTTTGGTTTAAGCGTCATCGTTCCTGGCCTGGTGCCGCACTTCTTCTGCGGCGCGACGGCGGGCGTTTACGGCAACATCTGCGGAGGTCGCCGCGGCGCGGTGGTGGGTGCATTTGCTCACGGTCTGCTGATTTCATTTTTGCCGGCAATTTTGCTGCCTCTGATGGGCGACCTTGGCTTTGCATCCACCACCTTTGGCGATGCGGACTTCGGGGTGGTTGGCATCATTCTTGGGCATGTCGTATCACTGTTTAACTAATTGATTCTTTTGGAGGTAAGTATGGCGGCTAAATTTTCGCCCTCGTTAATGTGTATGGATTTAACGCAATTCAGAGAACAAATTACGGCAATGAACGGGCGGGCGGATTTTTATCACGTTGATATTATGGATGGCAGCTATGTGAAAAATATTACGCTATCACCGTTCTTTATCGAAAACCTGAAGAAAATCACCGATGTGCCAATCGATGTGCACCTTATGGTGAACCACCCGGAAGATATTATTCCGATGTGTATTGATGCAGGGGCCGATATTATCAGCTTCCATCCGGAGACGGCGAATAACAAAATATTCCGTCTGCTGAACCAGATTAAAGATGCGGGCCGTCGCTGTGGCGTGGTGTTGAACCCGGCTACCCCGGCTGATGCCATTAAAGAGTACGCGCATCTGCTGGACAAAGTGACCGTCATGTCGGTTGACCCAGGCTACGCCGGGCAGAAATTTATTCCGGAATCACTCAACAAAATCAGACAATTGATTGCGATGCGTGAAGCGCATGGTTACCACTATCTGACCGAGATTGACGGCTCCTGCAACGAGAAAACCTTTAATGTAATTGCTCAGTCCGGTGTTGACGTCTTTATTGTCGGGACCTCTGGCCTGTTCTCCCTGGCGGATAATGTGAGTGATGCCTGGGATAAAATGGTCGATATTTACCAGCGCGAAGTCGCTGCCTGAAAATTGCAGTGCGCTCAGCCGTATTAAGCCATCGCGCAGGGTAAAGGTCTATTTAACCGGTCTGTCTCTTTATCCGCGCTCCTGATTAGTACGGTTGAGGGCGCTGTACCTTTTAGCGCGTAGTTGCCAAAGCAAGAAGCATTTTGTATCCCCACTTATATCAATGCTTTTTTATTATCGAAGGTGAATTATGGATATTTCGGAAGTTCTTAACGTCAAAAATATCAAGTTAAGCATGAGTGCGAGAAGTAAGGAAGATGCCATTGAAGAATTAACGGATTTACTGGTGCAGGATGGCGCGGTCATTAATAAAGATGAATTTATTCGGGATGTCTGGCTGCGAGAGGAGCAGGGATCAACGGGATTCGAAAATCATATTGCGATCCCGCACGGTAAATCCTCGGCTGTCGCCCATACGGCATTGGCTATTGGGCGTACCCAACACGACATTCCCTGGGAAACGATGGATGGGAGCGATGTCCACTGTATTATTTTATTTGCTGTTCGTCTGGCAGATCAGAATACAACTCACATCCGTTTATTATCACATGTCTCAGGCTCATTAGCCGACGAGGATATTATCGCTAAGTTGCTGGTAGAAACTAATCCTCAGAAGCTCATTGAGCTATTAAATTCAGAAGCTGAAGACCAGACCGTTTAATTCCGGAAATTATTACCTCTGCCATTATCTGATAAGTTTGAACATCTCAAAGCAAATTATGGAGAATACCCATGAATATCGTTGGAATTACAGCCTGTACTGTAGGTATTGCACATACATACATTGCGCAGAAGAAAATTGAAACAGCAGCAAAAAAAGCAGGTCACAATGTCAAAATTGAAACGCAAGGCACTATTGGTATCGAGAACGCCTTAACCGCTGAAGAAATTGCACAGGCCGATATTGTTCTGCTGGCCGCTGATGTAAAGGTATCTGGAGAAGAACGGTTCGCCGGAAAGCGAGTAGTTAAAGTTCCAACAGAAATGGCGGTTAAATCTCCTAATAAGCTTATTGAAAAGCTCAGTGAATTAGTGAATTCATAACTTTTACCTGTGCGTATCCTATAAATTAAAGGGCGTAATTTATGAATATAAAAGAAATATGGAAAGCAGCCAACCCTAAAGGTCATCTGCTTACTGCTATCTCGTTCTTAATTCCCATTGTCTGTGGTGCTGGATTTATTATTGCCATCGGCATGGGCCTGGGGGGTACGGTTCAGGACGCGTTAGTGCCGGGCCAGTTTGATCTGTGGCAGGCCTTAGCAACGATGGGCGCAAAGGCCCTTGGACTTTTGCCCGTCGTTATCGCTATCGGGATTTCCGGCTCGATCGCTGGCAAACCCGGTATTGCGCCGGGTTTTATTGTGGGCCTGGCGGCTAATGCTATTGGTGCAGGTTTCATCGGCGGCATGATCGGCGGCTACATTTCCGGCTATATTGCGCTTGCCATCATTAAAAATGTGAAGGTACCTGGCTGGGCTCGTGGCTTAATGCCTACACTGATTGTGCCATTTTTTGCCTCTATCATCAGCGCCCTGATCATGGTCTACATCATCGGTACGCCTATCGGTATTTTTACCGATGCGCTTACCTCTTTCCTGAGAAGTATGGGTACCTCTTCCAATTTAGTCTTAGGGGCTGTGATTGGCGCGTTGTGTATTGTTGATTTCGGCGGGCCGATCAATAAAACCTGCTTCGCATTCGTCTTAACGCTTCAGGCGCAGGGCATAAATGAACCCATTACTGCACTTCAGCTAGTGAATACGGCAACCCCTATCGGCCTGGGGCTGGCATTTTTTATCGCCAAACTTCTGCGCAAAAACATCTATAACAACGAAGAGATCGAGATGTTGAAATCGGCGGTGCCGATGGGAGTGGTGAATATCGTCGAAGGCTCTATACCTATCGTGATGAACGATATCATTCGTGGTATCACCGCTGCGGCAATCGGTGGCGCCTGTGGTGGTGCCGTTACCATGGTATATGGTGCTGACGCAACCGTACCTTTCGGCGGCGTGTTGATGATTCCAACCATGTCACACCCCATGGCGGGTATTATGGCGTTACTGGTGAATATCGTTGTCACGGCTACTGTCTATGCCGTCATCAAAAAGGATGTTCCTCGCGACGTGGTTATAAACCACGATGATGAAGAGGAAGATATTAATCTGGATGACATCAAAATAAGCTAAGCCTGGACGTAACAACACACAGGGTAGATTGGCAACATTCTATGTCTCGCTGGGCGGTATCCAGGCTACTGGTGCTGCCCGAACACCTTCTCAGGCTTATGTAAACGGTGCAGGCTAAAAATTATGCAAAGAATATGTTCTGTTGATAATACTTGGGACTTACATTCCTGACTGGTGAATATCAGAGGTAACGCGTTGACTTAGATGGTGCCGATAATAGGAGTCGAACCTACGACCTTCGCATTACGAATGCGCTGCTCTACCAACTGAGCTATATCGGCTTTCAGGAGAGGTACTGCGGTGTAAAAGGGTAAGAAAAAGAGCCCACCTCGTCAACCCCTCCTCTTTTAGTCGTTGATTTTTACACCAACTCGCGCAAAAACCATGCAGAAAAAAGGGCTATTTTCGCCTTTCTTCACATTTTGTGGTTATTTGCCTGCATCGGCGATGCCATCTTACCCCATTTCCCAACAGGATCGGCTATCTTCAGTTTTCATTTTGGCATCAAGCCCCGCCAGAACAGGTCGATAACAATTCTAATCGGAACACAGAAATGCCTGAGAGAGTGGGTACATAATGAATAAATTTTTTGTCACCGATGACATAGCTGGCACGGACCTTGAGCCAAAAAGAACCGCCAGCTTTATCAAACGCGCCCTGCTGCTGATGGTCTCTCTGCTAATGGTGCTGTTTATTATCGCCATCATCGCGCTGCTGACGATTGTGCGAAATATCAATGAAGACAGCGATAAGCACAGCGCCATGCTGCTGCAAAAGGCCATTCATAACCGTGTCGATACCCTCGCGACCCACATTAAAGACTATGCCTGGTGGGGAGAAGCCTACCAGCACCTGCATCCGAAGGTGGATATCGACTGGGCCTATACCCGCCAGAATATGGGCGCGACCCTCTGGCGCGATTTTGAGTACGAAGGGGTCTTCGTGCTGGATGTCAACGGGCAGACCCGTTATAGCGTCATCAACGGCAAGCTGGTGACACGCTCTCTGCAAGCCTGGCTGGGCGACGATCCCATGCCCGACCTGATTCAGAAAATAAGCAAACCGGACGCCGTCCCCGTATCTAACACGGTGGTACTGAAGGGAGGTCATCCGGCACTGGTAGCAGCAGCCAACATCACTACGGGCGATGACTCAAGCATTACAGCTGCCCCCGGCCCAGCCTCGGTGCTGGTGTTTGTGGACGTGCTGGATGAGCGTAAACTCGCCGCGCTGGGTGAAGAGTATGGTATCGCCCAGACTCGCGTGCAGCATACGGGCACCTCAACGCTGGCAGGACGACGCGGGGTAGCCACCCTTCCCGTTGATGGTCAGCAGGTTACGTTCGAATGGAAAAGCGAAAATCCGGGTCGGGAGCTGCTGCGCTATATCCTGCCGCTGCTGATCCTGCTGGCGCTGTGCACCGCTATTCCCGGCGTGATGCTGGGGCGTAACGCGCTGAAAAAGGCGCGCATGTATGATGAAAATACCTGGCTGCTGGCGCAGAACCGTCTGGCGCTCACCGCCAGCGAACGGCGTTTTCGTGACGTTGCCGAGGCGACCACGGACTGGATCTGGGAGACGGACACCGAGCTGCGTTTTACCTGGCTTTCGGAGCGTTTTCCCGGGATCACCGGGCACAGCATATCGGCCTGGATTGGCCGTCCGCTCAGCGAGCTGATGGAGGCCGAAAACCAGTCGCTGGCGGAGTGGGTCACCCTTCCCGGCCAGACGGGTCATCGCCGCTTGCTGCACTGCCGTTATCTTTCGGCGATGGGCCACCAGCGCTACTGCCATATTGCGATTAAACCGGTTATCGCGCCGGAGGGGATCACCGGCTACCGTGGCACCGCCACGGATGTCACTCTTGAAGTGGAGGCCCAGGCGCGCGTGGAGTATCTCTCCCGGCACGACGATCTCACCGGGCTGCCCAACCGGGTGCGGATGCGCGAGTTCCTTGAGGGCAAGCTGCGGGCGCAGCCTACGCAGATGCATCCGCTGGCGATGCTCAGCCTCGATCTCGATAAGTTCAAACCGGTCAACGATCTGTTTGGTCACAGTGCCGGCGATAGCGTACTGCATGAAGTTTCGACCAGGCTACGAGACTGTATCCGCGATTACGATCTGGTGGCGCGCCAGGGCGGGGACGAATTTATCCTGATTATCTCCGACATTCATGACAGGAAGTACGTTGATACCCTGTGCGAACGTATCATTGCCGAACTTACGCGCCCCTTCCTGATCAACGGGAATGAGATCGTAATCGGTGCCAGTATCGGCGTGGCTATCGCACCGCATGATGGGGTCGACGCGAGCGAGCTCCTGCGCTTCTCAGACATCGCCTTGTACAAAGCCAAAAGCACCGGCCGTAACAAGTGGGTATTTTATACGCCTGAAATGGCTGAACAGATGGTGCAGCGTCGCGAGATGGAAGAGAGCCTGCGCGACGGGATTAAAAAAGAGCAGTTCCATCTGGTCTATCAGCCGCGCTATGGTCATGACTCCTCGCGCATTATCGCCGTGGAGGCGCTGGTTCGCTGGGATCACCCTGAGCTCGGCCTGATCATGCCGGATCAGTTTATCTCCCTGGCCGAAGAGACCGGGCTGATCGTTCCGCTGAGCGACTGGGTGCTGAAAACCGCCTGTCGGGACGCGCAGCAGTCGCTGCACGGCCTCTCCGTGTCGGTGAATATCTCTGCCGTCGAGTTCCAGTCCTGGCAGGTCGTGGAGCGCATCAAAGAGGCGCTAGAGATATCGCAGTTAGATCCATCCCGGCTGGAGATTGAAATCACCGAAAACGCCACCCTGTGGAATCCTGAAAACAGTCTCGAAATCATGCTGGCGCTCAAGAAACTGGGCGTGAAGCTGCTGATGGACGACTTCGGCACCGGCTACTCCTCCCTGAGCTACCTGCGCAATTTCCCGTTCGATGGCATCAAGCTGGATAAATCGTTTATCGACGGTATGCCAGAGAGCGACAGCGCCAATACCATCGTCGAAAATATTATCGGCCTGGGTAAAGCATTCTCGCTGAGTATTACGGCTGAAGGCGTAGAGAACGAAGGACAACTGCAAAAACTGATGATGATGGAGTGCGATGAAACCCAGGGCTATTACATCAGCAGGCCACTCAGCCTGACAGCGCTAAAACAGCAAATCGCCGTGCTGGACCTGGCGGCGCAGAATCGGGCAGGTCTCAACACCAGAGCGAGCGCGGGCAACCGCTGAGGCTGCCCACGCAGGCAATCAGGCGCGAATGGTATCGTCGCCGAAGCCAATCCATTTGTAGGTGGTGAGCGCTTCAAGACCCATCGGGCCGCGGGCATGCAGCTTCTGGGTGCTGACCGCCACTTCTGCGCCCAGACCAAACTGGCCGCCGTCGGTGAAGCGGGTGGAGGCGTTGACGTAAACCGCAGATGAGTCCACCTCGTTGATAAAGCGACCGGCATTGCTCAGGGTGCGGGTGAGGATCGCATCTGAATGCTGGGTGCCGTGTTCACGAATGTGCGCGATAGCATCGTCGAGATCGGCCACCACCTTCACGTTCAGATCCAGCGACAGAAACTCGTCGTCGTACTGCTCCGCTTTCACCGGCTCAACCTTCGCCGGGCCGTTCTGCAGCTGCGTCAGCGCGTTGGCATCGGCATGCAGAGTCACGCCGCTTTCCGCCATCTGCTTGCTCAGTGCCGGCAGGAAGGTCTCGGCGATGCCCTGGTGTACCAGCAGCGTCTCCACCGTGTTACAGGTGCTTGGGCGCTGGGTTTTGGCGTTGACGATGATCTTCAGGGCCGGTTCGAGCTCGGCAGTGTCATCTACAAAAATATGGCACACGCCGATACCACCGGTGATCACCGGGATCGTCGACTGCTCGCGGCACAGCTTATGTAAGCCTGCGCCACCGCGTGGGATCAGCATGTCGATATATTTGTCCATGCGCAGCATCTCGTTGACCAGGGCACGATCCGGGCTTTCAATCGCCTGTACCGCACCAGCTGGCAGGCCGCACTCTTCCAGCGCCTGCTGGATCACCTTTACCGTGGCGGCGTTGGTGCGCCAGGTCTCTTTTCCACCGCGCAGGATGGCGGCATTGCCGGTTTTCAGGCACAGCGAGGCGACATCAACGGTGACGTTCGGGCGGGCTTCGTAGATCACGCCAATCACCCCCAGCGGCACGCGGCGACGTTCGATGCGCAGGCCGCTGTCCAGCAGTCCGCCGTCAATCACCTGCCCTACCGGATCGGCCAGACTGCATACCTGACGCACATCGTCAGCAATGCTTTTCAGACGCGCGGGGTTTAATGCCAGGCGATCGAGCATCGCCTCGCTCAGACCGTTGCGGCGGGCTTCCAGCAGATCCTGCTCGTTAGCGAGCAAAATCTCGTGGGACTGGGCTTCCAGATAGTCAGCGATTTTTTCCAGCACGCGGTTTTTCTCGCGGCTGGAAAGGAGCGCCAATTTGTACGAGGCGGCTTTGGCAGCGGCGCCCATTTGTTCCAGCATGTCCTGCTCCTTAACGGGTGATCATATCGTCGCGATGGACAGCAACCGGGCCGTACTCATAGCCGAGAATGGCATCGATCTGCTGTGAATGGTGGCCTGCAATGCGGCGCAGCGCATCGCTGTTGTAGCGGGAGACGCCGTGGGCAATGTCGCGCCCTTCCAGATTACAGATACGAATCACTTCACCACGGGAGAAGTTACCTGTCACGTTTTTAATTCCTTTTGGAAGCAATGAACTGCCTCTTTCCAGAATAGCGGCGGTGGCGCCCTCATCCACGGTGAGCTGTCCAGCGGGTGGCGCGCCGAAGATCCAGCGTTTGCGATTTTCCAGCGGGGTCGCTTCGGCATGGAAACGAGTGCCCACCGAGATGCCTTCCATGACATCGCCGATAACCCCCGGACGGCTGCCCGCGGCGATGATGGTGTCGATCCCGGCGCGGCAGGCCACATCGGCGGCCTGCAGTTTGGTCCCCATGCCGCCGGTGCCGAGGCCAGAGACGCTATCGCCCGCGATGGCGCGCAACGCATCGTCGATACCTTTTACATCGGTGATAAGTTCAGCCTGCGGGTTGGTACGCGGATCGGCGGTGAAGAGACCTTGCTGGTCGGTCAGCAGCAGCAGCTTGTCTGCGCCCGCCAGAATGGCAGCCAGCGCCGAAAGGTTATCGTTATCGCCGACTTTGATTTCTGCGGTGGCGACCGCGTCGTTTTCGTTAATGACCGGAACGATGTTGTTATCCAGCAGCGCGCGCAGGGTGTCGCGGGCGTTCAGGAAACGCTCCCGGTCTTCCATATCGGCGCGGGTCAACAGCATCTGCCCGACATGGATGCCATAGATGGAGAACAGCTGTTCCCAGAGCTGAATCAGACGGCTTTGCCCCACCGCCGCCAGCAGCTGCTTGGAGGCAATAGTGGCCGGAAGTTCGGGGTAGCCCAGGTGTTCACGCCCGGCAGCAATCGCCCCGGAGGTGACAATCACAATACGGTGCCCTGCGGCGTGCAACTGCGCGCACTGGCGCACCAGCTCAACAATATGGGCGCGATTAAGGCGGCGCGATCCGCCTGTTAACACACTGGTACCGAGTTTTACCACCAGCGTCTGGCTGTCACTCATAGTTCTCTGCCGTTCAACAATAAGGGAAATGATATTAATCAGACTTTTTATCAGGACTGGGGTCCGTTGCCAACCGCCATAACGCAGAGGCAACCACTTTGTTGCGCGGGATCAGGAAGCGTAGCGGCAGAATTTGACGGTTTTATTACTGAAACAGAAAAATACAATTATTTAAAATTATTCTGAGATTGTCATAAAACGTTCATTACAGAACGTTAAAACCCTTCCTGTTTTTTCACGGAACAAAAGCATGAGCTTACTGTTCAGCGAATATTAGCGCGTATATAAAACCAGGATTGAAAATGAAAAAGAGTACTCTGGCATTAGTGGTAATGGGCGTTGTTGCTTCCGCATCTGTACAGGCAGCCGAAGTGTTTAATAAAAACGGCAATAAACTGGACGTTTACGGAAAAGTGAAAGCGATGCGTTATATCAGCGATGATGATGCCAAAGATGGTGACCAGACTTATGTGCGTTTCGGCTTTAAGGGCGAAACCCAGATTAACGATCAGCTCACCGGTTATGGCCGCTGGGAAGCTGAGTTCTCCGGCAATAAAGCTGAAAGCGACTCTTCACAGAAAACCCGTCTGGCCTTTGCCGGTATTAAGCTGAAGGATTTCGGCTCATTCGATTACGGTCGTAACCTCGGTGCGCTGTATGACGTTGAAGCCTGGACCGATATGTTCCCGGAATTCGGCGGTGACTCTTCTGCGCAGACCGACAACTTCATGACCAAGCGCTCCAGCGGCCTGGCAACTTACCGTAATAGTGACTTCTTCGGCGCCATCGATGGCCTGGATCTGACGCTGCAATATCAGGGTAAAAACGAAGGCCGCGAAGCTAAAAAACAGAACGGCGACGGCTTTGGTACCGCTCTGACCTATGATTTCGGCGGCAGCGACTTCGCCATCAGCGGCGCCTACACCAACTCTGACCGAACCAATGCCCAGAACCTGCTGGCGCGCGGCGAAGGTAAAAAAGCCGAAGCCTGGGGTACCGGTCTGAAATATGACGCCAACAACATTTATCTGGCAACCATGTACACCGAAACGCGTAATATGACGCCAATCTCCGGTGGCTTTGCCAATAAAGCGCAAAACTTCGAAGCCGTTGCGCAATATCAGTTTGACTTTGGTCTGCGTCCATCCCTGGGTTATGTCCAGTCAAAAGGCAAGGATATTGAAGGCATCGGTGATGAAGATATCGTGAAATATATCGACGTCGGCGCGACCTACTATTTCAACAAAAATATGTCCGCGTTTGTTGATTATAAAATCAACCAGATTGATGACAACAATAAACTGGGTGTGAGCAGCGATGACATCGTTGCGCTGGGTATGACCTACCAGTTCTGATTTATGCCGATAAAAAACCCGGCTAAGCGCCGGGTTTTTTTATTGTCTTTTTGATACCGGGCTTATGCTGTCAGCTTCACCGGCTCATTGGTGAAATCATCAGCAGGCTCGAGTTTCAGATCGAACGTTGCCAGCAGCGTACGGGCTTTTTCGTGGAATTCACGCAAGGTATGCTCAAGGCGCTGGATCACTTCTGGATCCTTAATGGCCATCTCCTGCCAGTGACCCTCTTTATTGAACAGGCCAAACTGATAGTTGTAGGTGAAGCGTGACGCTTCTGCTTCCATTTCCATCCACCATCCCCAGAATTCGCGCTTCTCCGGCGCTGGCTTTACGTTAACGCAAACTGCCAGGCAATCGAAAAAGAAGCGATTCTCTTCGCACTGCTCTTCGCGGATGTAGGGGCCAAGAGCCATAAACTTCTTGATCATCCTACTTTTCGGATGTCCACTCGGTAACGTCATTGCGATCTCCTTTTGTGAAGCCACTGTTTTACCAAACCCAAAAAAATTAGCAATCTCTTAACTCAATCTCTGATGGATCCAGCGCGTGATCTGCTGCAGTGCTTTGTCAAAATTCTCATACACCGGGCTGAACGGCACCTCCAGCAGCTTGCCATCCACAGATGACGAGGTGATTAAGCGGGACTCCTCTTCCGGGCTGAAGGGATCGTTTTTCCAGAAACCAGAGAGCATTGGCGTAGGGCAACGACGCCCCAGCAGCCCCTGCATTTTCAAAGAGTAGCGGTTGAGCTCTACGCGCAGCGCCTCGTCCGAGGCATCGTGCATACCCAGCCGGCTGGCCAGCACATCAAGGTACATTTCCGGCACGCTGCTCTGGCGGGCAGGTTCGCTTAACAGGGCGTGAACCACCGGCCCCAGACAGGCCACCGCCTTCAGACGTGAAGATTCGAGATAAGCCAGACGGACAGCGACATTGGCGCCAAAGCGGAAACCAAACGCCGCTACGCGGGTGTGATCCACCCACGGGTTTTGCTCCAGCGCTCTCAGCGCATGCTGGTGGAGCAAGCTGGAATCCTGGGTCAGTTTCCATTTTGACGAAAAGCCAATAGAGGGCATGTCGAGGGTCAGCATCGCCAGCCCTTTCGGCGCCAGGTAGCGCTCATACAGGCTGTAGTAATCGGTCTGCAGGGAGTCGAGGCCGCCGCACATCATCACCGTCGGGAAGGGGCCGTCGCCCGCGGGCATATGGAGGAAGCCGGTGACCGCCGGGCCGCCGGGGATGGTAAAGCTGATTTCCCGCATCCGGCCAGGCAGGTGCTGGGCCGCCTCCTGGTAGGCGCGGTTTGCCAGCGCCTGGGCCTGCTCTGCCAGCTCGTCGCCTTTCAGGTGCGGGTAAGCCGCAATGCTGTAGAGGTTAGAGGCGTGCAGCCAGTGCTGGCCGCTTAACAGAGGATCCTCCTCCTGACTGGCCTTCTGCTGCCAGATCATCGCCTGTTTTGCCCATTCATAGATCCAGTTGCCGCCGCGATAGCCCACCACCGTGTCGTACAGTTCACCGTCGGTGCGCTCGGCCTGGCTCATGACAATACGCGCCTGCACGTCGAGAATTTCGCGGGGATCGACACCACGCCAGATCCACATCAGGCGGTTAACCATGCGATACCAGTGCGGGATATTTTTGCCATCGAGCGCGGACTGCACTGACGGCTGTGTACTGCCGTTAAAACGACGAACCAGCGTCGACGTTTCCGGGTGCTTGAACTTGGGCTTGAAGAGAATTTCGCTGAGATTCGCCTGGGACATTGCGCGCTGCCTCTATAGATACGTCAGAGAGGGTCATTGTAACGCGCCAGTGGCGAAAAAATAACGCCCGGCATCACCGGGCGTTAAAAAATATGGATTAGCGACCAGAAATAGGTGGAACGAATACAACACCCATATCCCATGGCTGCTCGATCCAGGTATCCTGTGGGATATCAATGACATAATCGTCAACCAGCGGCTTGCCGGCCGGTTTCGCGAAGATAGTGACGAAATGCGCTTTTGGATACATTTCGCGGATAGCCACTGCCGTACCGCCGGTATCAACCAGATCGTCAATCACGATGAAACCTTCACCATCACCTTCAGCGCGTTTCAGCACTTTCAACTCACGCTGGTTGTCATGGTCGTAGCTGGAGATGCACACGGTATCGACATGACGAATACCCAGCTCACGTGCCAGCAGTGCCCCTGGTACCAGGCCGCCGCGGCTGACAGCGATGATGCCTTTCCACTGTTCGGATGGCATCAGGCGCGCAGCCAGTTTACGTGCATGAATCTGCAACATGTCCCAGGTGACGATGTATTTTTCGCTCATGTGAATTGTCCCAGCCTGTGTTTATACGGCTTAAAAAGTGTTCGAGGGGGAAAATGGTTGCGCGAGATTATAGAGATCTGAAGCACTAAAAACCAGTGCTAAGCGGTTACAGCGGGAGTTTTTACTTGCTTACCCCTACCAGCCGACAGAGAAAGTGGTATTCTCAAACCCACCTCGCAAGTCTGACTTGTGGTAACTCTAAACCTGCTAACCCCGTGACCTGCAAGATTGTCTGCAGGAGATCGACAAGGAGACTTACTGTGTCTGAACTGTCTCAACTATCGCCACAGCCGCTGTGGGATATTTTTGCCAAAATTTGCTCCATTCCTCACCCGTCCTATCACGAAGAACAGCTTGCCGAACACATCATGGGCTGGGCGAAGGAAAAAGGGCTGCACGCCGAACGCGACCAGGTTGGCAACATTCTGATCCGTAAACCCGCCACCGCAGGCATGGAAAACCGTAAACCGGTTGTGCTGCAGGCGCACCTGGACATGGTGCCACAGAAGAACAACGACACCGTTCACGACTTCACCAAAGATCCGATTCAGCCGTACATCGACGGCGAGTGGGTTAAAGCCCGCGGCACCACCCTGGGTGCGGATAACGGCATCGGTATGGCCTCTGCGCTGGCGGTGCTGGCCGACGATAGCGTTGAGCATGGTCCGCTGGAAGTGCTGCTGACCATGACCGAAGAAGCCGGTATGGATGGCGCGTTTGGTCTGCAACCGAACTGGCTGCAGGCGGATATTCTGATCAATACCGACTCCGAAGAGGAAGGCGAAATCTATATGGGTTGCGCAGGCGGTATCGATTTTATCTCCACGCTGCCACTGACCCGTGAAGCGATCCCGGCAGGGTTCCAGACCTTTAAGCTGACGCTGAAAGGTCTGAAAGGCGGCCACTCCGGCGGTGACATCCACTTAGGGTTAGGCAACGCCAACAAACTGCTGGCCCGTTTCCTGGCCGGTCATGCTGCCGAGCTGGATCTGCGTCTGGTGGATTTCAATGGCGGTACGCTGCGTAACGCTATCCCGCGTGAAGCGTTCGCGACCGTGGCGGTTGCCGCAGACAAAGCCGATGCGCTGAAAAAGCTCTCCTCCGTTTATCTGGATATCCTGAAAAACGAACTGGACGCCAAAGAGAAGAACCTGACCGTGGTTCTGGAAGCGAGCACCAGCGATAAAGCGGCGCTGACTGAACAGTCCCGCGACCGCTTTGTTCAGCTGCTGAACGCCACGCCAAACGGCGTGATCCGCAACTCTGACGTGGCGAAAGGCGTGGTGGAAACCTCTCTGAACGTCGGCGTGGTGACCATGGCTGACGACAGCGCAGAGATCATCTGCCTGATCCGCTCCCTGATCGACAGCGGGAAAGATTACGTGGTGAGCATGCTGGAATCTCTGGGCAAACTCTCTGGCGCGCAGACCGTCGCCAAGGGCAGCTACCCGGGCTGGCAGCCAGATGCGAGCTCGCCGGTGATGGCGCTGGTGCGTGAAACCTATCAGCGTCTGTTCAACAGCACGCCGAACATTCAGGTGATCCACGCTGGTCTGGAGTGCGGTCTGTTCAAAAAACCGTACCCGGATATGGATATGGTGTCTATCGGGCCAACCATTACCGGTCCGCACTCGCCGGATGAGCAGGTTCATATTGAAAGCGTGGGCCATTACTGGACCCTGCTGACGGAACTGCTGAAAGCGATCCCGGCGAAGTAATCAGCCGACTGTTGCCCCGCGGCACTGCGTTTGCCGGGCCTACAAGGTCAACATCGTTTGTCATTTGTAGGCCCGGTAAGCAAAGCGCCACCGGGCAGTAGTTTGTAGGCCCGGTAAGCGTGAGCGCCACCGGGCTTTTTTACAGCCCCAGCACCAGCTGCCGCTCAAGCTGCGGATCCAGCAGCGTGACATGTAATCCCACCAGCCGCACCCCGCGCCCTGCCCGACGCTCTTCCCAGGTTTTCTTTGCGGTGGCGATCAGATCTTCCTTGTTGAGCCGAGGCCAGACGTGCTCCTGCGTAGTTTGCTGAAAGTCGTTGAACTTCAGTTTTACCCCCTGCCGGGCAATCAGCAGATCCGGTTTGACCTTCGCCAGCCGCCGTTCCAGTTCCGGATAAAGCTGTTCGACAATAATGGTTTCACAGGCTGCCCACTCGTGGATATCCTCAGCCAGGGTCCGTTCCACACCGACCGATTTACGCAGCCGCTCGCTGTTAACGTTGCGCTCGTCAATGCCCTGGCTTCGCTCCCAGAGCACCCGGCCAAACTTACCAAAGCGCTTAAGTAACATGCCCAGATCGCTGTTCTGCACATCCTCGCAGGTGCGCAGTCCCATCTTCTCCAGCTTTGCCGCAGAGACTTTACCCACGCCGGGGATCTTGCTGAGCGGCAACGTTTTGATAAATGCCGGGACCTCGTCGGGGGTGATCACATACTGACCGTTAGGCTTATTGAGATCCGAGGCAATTTTGGCGAGAAATTTTACCGGGGCGACGCCCGCCGAGGCGGTGAGCTGCAGCTCATTGAAAATCGTCTGGCGGATCTCCTGCGCCATCAGCGTGGCGGAGCCGTGACAGTGCAGGCTGTCGGTGACATCCAGATAGGCTTCATCCAGCGACAGCGGTTCAATCAGGGAGGTGTAGCGGGAAAAGATGTCGCGGATATGGCTGGAGGCTTCTTTGTAGGCATCGAAACGCCCCGGCAGTAAGGTGAGATGCGGGCAGAGTTTTAACGCCATGGCGGTTGGCATGGCGCTGCGCACCCCGAACTTACGCGCCGGATAGTTAGCGGTACTGATCACGCCACGCCGCTCGCGACTGCCGCCAATGGCAATGGGGATATCCCGCAGCGCCGGGTTATCCCGCATCTCCACCGCAGCAAAAAAACAGTCCATATCGACATGGATGATTTTGCGCATCGTCTTCACCACACCTGTAATTACATCCAGTATAACAAAGTACAAAAAATGCGTCAGCAGTTTTACTGTCTCACTTCTGTCATTAAATCGTGGTACAAGATGGAGCCAATAAACGCTTTAAATTCATCAAGTTAATGCATTTAAAATGGAAATTTATTCATGAAAAAGATGATTATCGCTTCACTGCTGATCGCCTCAAACGCCTGGGCTGACCTGCAAATTATTGCTCACCGGGGCGGAACCGCCGATGCGCCGGAGAATACGCTGCCTGCCATTGCCCTGGCGCTGGAAAATCATGCTCAGGCTATCTGGATAACCGTGCAGCTCAGCCGTGACGGCGTTCCCGTTCTGTATCGTCCCAGCGATTTGAGTGCGTTAACCCCCGCTCAGGGAAAAGTGTCCCAGTACACCCAGGCAGAGCTGGCGACATTTAACGCAGGTGCGAAATGGAAAGAGAGCGTTACCGGCGCCACTATTCCAATGCTGAAAGCCGTGCTTGAACGCTGGCCTGAGACCCGCTTCTATATTGATATCAAATCCCCGGATGCTGATGCAGTCGGGATGGGCAAGCAGCTGCTGACCGTGCTGAAAGAGACCAACAGCCTGAACCGCGTGCGCGTGTACTCTACCGAAGATCGCTATCTGGATGCGCTGCCCGCAGAAATACCGCGTTTTGTCACCCGCAGTGAAACGCGTACCCGGCTGGCAAATATCTCGCTGAACCACGTGTGCCAGGCACCAGCAAAGACAATGGACGCATACTGGTACGGGCTGGAGTTGAACCGCAAGGTCGAGGTGGTGGAGAAGTTTACCCTGGGCGAGGGGATCTCTCCGGCAACCCTGACATGGGACAAAGAGGCGATGGACTGTTTCCGCTCGCAGGGTAATGGTCACATTATCCTGCTGGGGGTAAATTCCGCGGAGGATTACCAGAAAGCAAAAGCGCTGGGGGCCGATGGGGTGATGGTCGATTCCCCAGCCCAGGCGCGGGAGTGGCTTAAGTAAAAAAACAGGCCGCTTGATGCGGCCTGTTTATTTCAGAGGATCCGGTTTTGCTGGCGCTGCGCCTCACGCGCCATACGCTTTTTACGCGCATCGCACGGCTCAGGGCAATCGCAAACTTTCTCCATCCCCAGGGAAGAGATGCCACCACAGCTGCCCTGAATGCTTTTGCGCTTAATCAGCCAGCCGAGGGACATGCCGAAGATCACCAGCACAAAAACGGCAAAGGTCAGCACGAAGGTCATCATCATCAGCCTCCAAAATCATCCAGCATGATGTTCTCATCTTCCACGCCCAGATCCTGCAGCATTTTAATGACTGCGGCGTTCATCATCGGCGGACCACACATATAGAACTCACAGTCTTCCGGCGCGGCATGGTGCTTCAGATAGTTTTCATACAGGACGTTATGAATAAAGCCGGTATAGCCGGTCCAGTTGTCTTCCGGCTGCGGATCGGAAAGCGCAATGTGGAAGGTAAAGTTCGGGTTGTCCCGCGCAAGCTGTTCAAACTCATCCTGATAGAACATTTCGCGCAGCGAACGGGCACCATACCAGAAGCTGATTTTACGCTTACTGCCGAGGCGCTTAAGCTGGTCAAAAATGTGCGAGCGCATCGGCGCCATGCCGGCGCCCCCGCCGATAAAGACCATTTCGGCGTCGGTATCTTTAGCAAAGAACTCACCAAATGGACCGGAGATAGTAACTTTATCTCCCGCTTTCAGCGACCAGATATAAGAAGACATGATCCCCGGCGGTGCGTCCGGCACGTTTGGTGGCGGCGTGGCAATACGCACGTTGAGCATGATAATGCCCTTCTCTTCCGGGTAGTTAGCCATTGAATAGGCGCGCAGCGTCGGCTCTTTTACCTCAGAGACAAAACGGAACAGGTTGAATTTATCCCAGTCACCGCGGTACTTCTCAGGCACATCAAAATCTTTATATGCGACAGTATGTTCCGGGCATTCAATCTGAATGTAGCCGCCCGCACGGAACGGCACGTCTTCCCCGTCGGGAACCCGCAGCTTAAGCTCTTTAATGAAGGTGGCTTTGTTATCATTGGAGATAACTTCACACTGCCACTTCTTAATGCCGAAGATCTCCTCCGGCAGTTCGATCTTCATGTTCTGGCGAACCGCCACTTGGCAAGCCAGACGACAGCCCTCTTTCGCCTCGCGCTTGCTGATGTGCGACAGCTCCGTTGGCAGAATATCGCCGCCACCCTCTTTGACGGTCACGCGGCATTGTCCGCACGAGCCACCGCCACCGCAGGCAGAGGAGATAAAAATGCCATTGCCAGAGAGGGTGTTCAGCAGCTTGTCGCCCGCAGGCGTCAGGATCTGCTTATCTGCCTCATCGTTTATCTCAATGATCACATCGCCGGAATTGACCAGCTTTGAGCGCGCCACCAGAATCAGCCCCGAGAGCACCAGCACGATCAGCGTGAACATCACTACGCCAAGAATAATTTCCATAGATTTTGCCCTTACAGCTGCACACCGGAGAAGGACATAAAGCCCAGCGCCATCAGACCAGTGGTGATAAAGGTGATCCCTAAGCCGCGCAGACCGGCCGGCACGTTGGCATACTTCATTTTTTCACGCAGACCCGCCAACGCCACAATAGCCAGCATCCAGCCAATACCAGAGCCGAAACCGTACACTATCGACTCGGTAAAGTTGTAATCACGCTGAACCATAAACGATACGCCACCGAAGATGGCGCAGTTCACCGCAATCAGCGGCAGGAAGATGCCCAGCGCCGTATACAGTGACGGGAAGTATTTATCGAGGATCATCTCGAGGATCTGAACCAGTGCCGCAATCACCCCAATGAAGGTGATAAAGTTGAGGAAGCTCAGGTCAATCCCCTCAACCAGCGCGCTGTCGCGTAGCACCAAGTTAAATACCAGGTTGTTGATCGGGACTGACAGCCCCAGCACCACCGTGACGGCAATGCCCAGCCCGAAGGCGGTCGATACCTTTTTGGAGACCGCGAGGAAAGTACACATCCCGAGGAAAAACGCGAGCGCCATGTTTTCGACAAACACCGCGCGCACAAACAAGCTAATGTAATGAGCCATTGTCGGTTACTCCTTTTCCTGCTGTTCAGGGCGCCAGGTTCTCACCGCCCAGATCAACAAACCGATAATGAAGAACGCGCTGGGCGCCAGCAGGAACAAGCCGTTTGGCAGATACCAGCCACCGTTTTGTACGGTTTCAAGGACAGGAATACCAAACAGTTTGCCGCTGCCAAGAAGCTCGCGCAGGAAACCGACCGTCAGCAGGATCACGCCATAGCCAAGACCGTTGCCGATACCGTCCATAAAGCTGGCCAGCGGCGGCATTTTCATCGCATAGGCTTCTGCACGTCCCATCACGATGCAGTTGGTGATGATCAGGCCAACAAAGACCGACAGCTGTTTTGAGATTTCGTAGGCAAATGCCCGCAGCAGCTGATCCACCACAATGACCAGCGAGGCGATGATCGCCATCTGCACGATAATGCGCACGCTGTTCGGGATGTGGTGGCGGATCATTGAGATAAACAAGCTGGAAAACGCCGTCACCAGCGTTACCGCCAGGGTCATCACCACGGCGGTCTCCAGTTTTGTGGTGACCGCCAGCGCCGAACAGACGCCCAGTACCTGCAGGGTAATCGGGTTGTTGGCGATGAGCGGCCCAATAAGCACCCGTTTAACTTCTTTCAGTTCGCCCACATCAGCCATTGTTCAGCTCTCCTTCACGTACCTTTTTGAGAAAAGGACCAAAACCCATCTCGCCCATCCAGAAATCAAAGCTATGCTGCACACCGTTTGAGGTCAGCGTGGCGCCCGACAGGCCATCGACGGCGTACTCATCACCCGGACGCGCCCCGCCTTTCACCACTTTAAGCGCCGGCTGGCCGTTATCATCCAGCACTTTTTTGCCGACAAACTGCGCCCGCCAGGCTGGGTTTTCGACTTCGCCGCCCAGCCCCGGGGTTTCGCCCTGATCGTAGTAAGTGATGCCCTTGACGGTGCGTCCATCGGTGTTGAGCGCCACGAAGGCATACATCATCGACCACAGACCATTGCCATAGACCGGCAGAACCAGCTCCTGGACACGGTTTTGTTCATCGCGTACCAGATAAATCTCCGCCGTATTGCTGCGGCGTTTGATGCCTGCCGGATCCTGACTGGCCTCCAGTACCGTGCTGCGCTGCGGATCTTTCAGCGCCTGGGCCTGATTGTAAGTGGATGGATCGGTCTCCAGCAGCTCGCCAGTATTGAGATCCACCAGACGTGGCGTGATGCGTGAAGCAAAGGTCTGCGCCACATCCTCAGCCCTCATTTCGCCGTTCATCAGCCCGGCGACGGCCAGGATGTTACGTTGTTTATCCAGGGCGCGTTGCTCCTGCTGACGGGATTTAAGACCCACCGCAGATCCTGCTACCACAATGGAGCAGACCAGGCAAAGCACCACCACCACCATCAGCGTCTTGCCGATAGTGTCATTATTTCTAATCTCAGCCACGCGCCTTCCTCCGTTTGATGTTGGCACGCACCACCAGGTAATCGAACAGCGGCGCAAACAGGTTGGCGAACAGGATCGCCAGCATCATCCCTTCCGGATAGGCCGGGTTCACCACGCGGATAAGGACGCACATCGCACCAATAAGCGCCCCGTAATACCATTTTCCTTTATTGGTAAAGGATGCTGAAACCGGATCTGTCGCCATAAACATCATGCCGAAGGCGAACCCGCCCAGCACCAGATGCCAGTACCACGGCATGGCGAACATCGGATTCGTCGCCGAACCGATCAGGTTAAACAGCGTCGCGGTGAGGATCATGCCAAGCATGACGCCTGCCACAATGCGCCAGGAGGCGACACGGCCAAAGAGAATGATGGCTCCGCCAATCAGGATCATCAGCGTGGAAACTTCGCCGACTGACCCAGGAATGGTACCGATAAAGGCATCGAACCAGCTAACCGGCTGTCCGGTGGCGTTGTTGACCAGCGCCTCACCGCCGCGAGCGGCCCACTGGGAGAGTGGCGTTGCGCCGGAAAACCCGTCGGCGGCGGTCCAGACCAGATCGCCGGAGATTTGCGCCGGATAAGCAAAGAACAGGAACGCGCGCCCGGCGAGGGCCGGGTTAAGGAAGTTACGTCCGGTACCGCCGAAGATCTCCTTCGCCATCACCACACCAAAGGTGATCCCCAGCGCCGCCTGCCACAGTGGCAACGTCGGTGGCACAATCAGGGCAAACAGAATGGAGGTGACAAAGAAGCCTTCGTTGATTTCATGCTTACGCACGATGGCAAACAGCACTTCCCAGAAGCCGCCGACCAGAAAGACCGTCATGTAAATGGGCAGGAAGTAGACCGCCCCCAGCGTCATCATGCTGATCCAGCCGGCATCAGGCGCAAAGCTCACGCCCAGCGTCTGCGCCAGCCGGTAGTGCCAGTCGCCAGCGATAACCTGCTGAAGTTGCTGCGCATCGTACAGATGGTTAAGCGCGGGGATGGTTTGCAGACCGACGTTGTACATGCCCCAGAACATCGCCGGGAACACAGCGAACCAGACGAGGATCATCATACGTTTGAGATCGATGGCGTCGCGCACGTGCGCGGCCCCTTTCGTCACCTGCCCTTGCGTATACAGGAGCGTCGCGGTCGCTTCAAAAAGCGGGTAGTACTTTTCCAGCTTGCCGCCGTGAGTAAAATGCGGCTCCAGTTTTTCAATGAGATGTTTCAGGCCCATCAGTTATCCTTCCTGCTCAATGCGGGTTAACACCTCGCGCAACACCGGTCCGTATTCATATTTGCCGGGGCAAACGTAGGTGCAGAGCGCCAGATCTTCTTCATCCAGCTCCAGACAGCCCAGCGCCTGAGCACCGTCAGTATCACCCGCCAGCAGATCGCGCAGCAGCACGGTCGGCAGGATGTCGAGCGGCATCACCCGTTCGTAGTTGCCGATAGGCACCATCGCCCGCTCGCCGCCGTTGGTATCGGTGGAGAAGTTGAACAGCTTGTTGCGCAGGAAATGGCCCAGCGTCGTACGGGTGATGGAGAACTTCTCTTTGCCCGGCATCACCCAGCCAAAGAGCTCTTTCTCACGCCCTTCCTTCACCACGCTGACCTGCAAATGGAAGCGCCCGAGGTACGCCTGCACCCCGACGGCATGTCTGCCGCTCAGTACAGAACCCGAAATATGACGGTTTTCACCTTCCAGGGTTTCGTCCACCAGCAGCTCGTTGATGTCTGCGCCAAGGCAGGTGCGTACCAGGCGCGGATGGCGCATCTGCGGGCCGCCCAGGGCGATAACCCGCTCGGTGCAAAGCTGGCCGGTAGTGAACAGCTTGCCGATAGCGATAACGTCCTGATAGTTCAGATGCCAGACCTGTTTGGTCAGGCTCACCGCCTCCAGGAAATGGATGTGCGTACCCACAAGCCCTGCCGGATGCGGCCCGGCGAAGGTATTAAAGGTGACTTGCCCCTGCGGGTGTCCGCCCAGTTTGCCGCCGCTTGCCTGGCAGACATGCACTTTGCCCTCCGTCAGACGCGTGAGCAGGGTTAGCCCGGCATCAAATGCCTGACGCTGCGCCAGAATGAGCGGCTGCGGGTCGGCGCAGAGCGGGTTGGTGTCCATGGCGGTGACAAAAATGGCTGCCGGGACGGTGCCGGGCACCGGGGTTTTGCTGAAGGGGCGGGTACGAAATGCCGTCCACAGTCCCGACTCCAGCAGTTGGGATTGCACAGCCTCACGGGTAAGGGTGGCGAGCGCCGTCGCATCGTGACGGGTAAACTCGCGCTCACCCTCACCTTCGATGCGGATCACCACCGACTGTAGTACCCGGCGTTCGCCACGATTGATGGCGACTACCGTCCCGCTGGCGGGTGCGGTAAAGAAGACCCCAGGATTTTTTTTATCCTCGAATAGCGGCTGCCCCTTGATGACGCTGTCGCCTTCCTGTACCAGCATCGTGGGGCGCATGCCCACGTAATCGTCCCCCAGAAGCGCAACATGGCGAGGCATCGGACAGGGCGAAATCTGCTGATCGGGAATGCCAGAAATCGGCAAATCAAGTCCTTTTCTGATTCTAATCATAGTGTTAGTTGTTATCCATGAAAAATCGTTCCGGCCAGATAGCCGGACGAGTCAGAAGTCGTTTCACAGGAGAAGAAAGGCGGTGAACGCTCACTCATGTTACATGCAGGATCGTGGCTGACCCTGAGAAAAGCATCCTTTCTTCACCTTCGGTCGTAAGACGCGGGGAGTGTACCATTTCTGCCAATCAGGCGGCAGCGATAACGCAGCGGCGGGTGCTAAAATGCGACCGATTACGCAAAGTTCTCAATGCCAGCACGGCCAATCCAGGTTATAAGGAGAACTATTTTGTAAACCGACGCGCTGACGCTTGCGAAAAAATGCAGTGGTGCTAATGTGAGCGCTCCTAATGCAGATTAATCTGATTTCGGGTCTCTTTTGCCGTCCTGGCAAGTTGGTTAGGTTTTATCAAGGAACATGTAGTATGCGTAAAATCGCATTGTTCATTGCGATGCTTCTTATTCCGTGCGTTTCGTTTGCCGGGCTGCTCAGCAGCAACAGCTCAATAACGCCGATTAGCAAAGAATACAAACAGCAGTTGATGGGCTCTCCGGTCTATATCCAGATCTATAAGGAAGAGCGCACGTTAGACCTGTTCGTGAAGATGGGTGAGACGTATCAGCTGCTCGACAGCTATAAAATCTGCAACTACTCCGGTGGCCTTGGCCCGAAACAGCGTCAGGGCGATTTCAAAAGCCCGGAGGGGTTCTACAGCGTTCAGCGTAACCAGCTAAAACCTGACAGTCGCTTCTATAAAGCGATCAACATTGGTTTCCCCAATGCCTTTGACCGTGCGCACGGCTATGACGGTAAATATCTGATGATTCATGGTGCCTGTGTGTCAGTGGGTTGCTACGCCATGACCGACAGCGGTATTGATGAGATCTTCCAGTTCGTCACCGGCGCGTTGGTCTTTGGCCAGTCTGCGGTGCAGGTCAGCATCTATCCGTTCCGCATGACCGATGCCAATATGCAGCGTCACAAGAGCTCATACTACGCCGATTTCTGGAAACAGCTGAAGCCGGGTTATGACTACTTCCAGCAGACGCACAAGCCGCCGACCGTTTCGGTGGTGGATGGACGTTATGTGGTCAGCAAGCCGCTGAGCCACGAAGTCGTCCAGCCACAGCTGGCGTCAAACTACGCGCTCCCCCAGACAAAATAAGATCCACTCGCCTGGCATGATTCTTTGCCAGGCTTCATTGCCCGTCAGCGGCTGAGTGGCGATCACCGTGACCACATCGTTGGGTGTGGTTTCGGTCTGAAAATCGATTTCCACATCCTGATCCAGCAGTTTTGCCACGCCGAACGGCGCCCGCCGGGTGATCCAGAACAGGTTCGTCGAGCAGAACGCCATCACATACCGCCCGTCCGACAGCAGCATATTAAAGACCCCTTTCTCCCGCAGCTCCGTCGCCAGCGAGGCCACGTATTTAAAGACCGCGGTCATGTTGCCCGGCGTGCGCGGATAGCGCTCGGTCAGCTTATGCAGCAGCCAGCAAAAAGCCTTTTCGCTGTCGGTTTCACCAACCGGGCGAAAATTACCGGTCTCCAGCGACTTATAGCCGCTCAGCTGGCCGTTATGGGCGTAAGTCCAGTTGCGTCCCCATAGCTCGCGGGTAAACGGATGGGTATTTTCCAGCGCCACTTCACCGCGGTTGGCCTGGCGAATATGCGCCACTACCGAGCAGGATTTAATCGGATAGTCCTGCACCAGTTTGGCAATAGGGGAGTTGAAGCTGGGTTGTGGGTCCTTGAACGTGCGACAGCCTTTTCCTTCATAGAAGGTGATACCCCAGCCGTCTTTATGCGGCCCGGTTCCTCCACCGCGCTGCACCAGCCCGGTGAAACTAAAGCAGATATCGGTTGGCACATTGGCGCTCATCCCGAGCAGTTCGCACATATCTCACCTCCACAACAGCGGGGGGCGCTCACCCCCCAGCGAAGTCTTACTTAACCATCTCTTTTTCAATCAGCTGGATCAGGATGTGGATCACTTTGATATGAATTTCCTGAATACGGTCAGCGTAACCGAAGTGAGGCACACGAATTTCGATATCTGCGGTGCCTGCCATTTTGCCGCCATCTTTGCCAGTAAGGGTGATAACTTTCATTCCCTTCTCACGAGCCGCTTCAATGGCTTTGATGACGTTGCCGGAGTTGCCGGAGGTGGAGATCCCCAGCAGGACATCCCCTTCACGCCCTACCGCTTCAACATAGCGGGAGAAGACATAATCGTAACCAAAGTCGTTGCTCACGCAGGAGATGTGGCTGACGTCAGAGATCGCGATCGCCGGGTAGCCCGGACGGTTTTCACGATAACGCCCCGTCAGCTCTTCGGCAAAGTGCATGGCATCACAATGTGAACCACCATTGCCGCAGGAGAGCACTTTACCGCCCGCTTTAAAGCTGTCGGCCAGCAGGACCGCCGCGCGCTGAATAGCGTGGATATTGGCTTCATCTTTCAGAAAGTTGGCCAGCGTTTCCGCCGCTTCGTTCAGTTCGTTACGAATAAGATCCTGGTACATGAGGATAATCCTTCAGTATTGATGAAATAACAGAGCAAGTTTACCGGATAGCGGTAAAAGCGAGAAGCTAAAGCCATGGGAATCGTCGGGCGTTTTGCGTTTTTGTGCCGGGTAAAACCTGAACAATGTGAACCAGGTTGTAATTATTTTGTGAATGCATTGCTAAAAGAAATAACATCCACTACAACCATATCATCACAAGTGGTCAGACCTCCTACAAGACAGGGAGCAATTCTTTATGATGATTTTAAGTATTCTGTTAACCGTTGTTCTGCTCGGGGTGTTGTTCTATCACCGGGTCAGCTTAATGCTGAGCAGTCTTATCTTACTGGCCTGGACCGCTGCCCTTGGCGTGACCGGCATCTGGAACATCTGGGTGCTGGTTCCGCTGGCAATTATCCTGGTGCCGTTCAACGTGCGCTCGATGCGTAAATCCCTGATTTCTGCCCCGGTCTTCCGTGGTTTCCGTAAGGTGATGCCGCCGATGTCGCGTACCGAAAAAGAGGCGATCGACGCGGGCACCACCTGGTGGGAAGGCGAGCTGTTCCAGGGCAACCCTGACTGGAAAAAGCTGCATAACTATCCGCAGCCGCGCCTGACTGCTGAAGAGCAGGCGTTTATTGACGGTCCGGTTGAAGAAGCCTGCCGGATGGCGAACGACTTCCAGATCACCCATGAGATGGCCGATCTGCCGCCGGAGCTGTGGGCATTTTTAAAAGAGCATCGCTTCTTCGCGATGATCATCAAGAAAGAGTACGGCGGGCTGGAGTTCTCTGCGTATGCCCAGGCTCGGGTGCTGCAAAAACTGTCCGGCGTCTCCGGGATCCTGGCGATCACCGTCGGTGTACCTAACTCATTAGGCCCAGGCGAACTGCTGCAACATTACGGTACTGAAGAGCAAAAAAATCACTACCTGCCGCGCCTGGCCCGTGGTCTGGAAATCCCTTGCTTCGCACTCACCAGCCCGGAAGCGGGTTCCGATGCGGGCGCTATCCCCGATACGGGTGTGGTCTGCATGGGCGATTGGCAGGGTGAGCAAGTTCTGGGTATGCGTCTGACCTGGAACAAACGCTACATTACGCTGGCACCTATCGCCACCGTGCTCGGTCTGGCCTTTAAACTCTCCGACCCGGACAAGCTGTTAGGCGGCGAAGAGGATCTGGGTATCACCTGCGCGCTGATCCCGACCACCACACCTGGCGTGGAGATTGGTCGTCGCCACTTCCCGCTGAACGTACCGTTCCAGAACGGTCCGACCCGCGGTCAGGATATCTTTGTGCCGATCGATTACATCATCGGCGGCCCGAAAATGGCCGGTCAGGGCTGGCGCATGCTGGTTGAGTGTCTGTCTGTTGGCCGTGGTATTACCCTGCCGTCGAACTCAACCGGCGGTCTGAAATCGGTGGCAATGGGGATTGGCGCTTACGCCCACATCCGCCGTCAGTTCAAAATCTCTATCGGTAAGATGGAAGGGATTGAGGAGCCGCTGGCCCGTATCGCAGGTAACGCCTACGTGATGGATGCCGCCGCTTCCTTAATTACCTATGGCATCATGCTGGGTGAAAAACCGGCCGTGCTGTCCGCCATCGTGAAGTACCACTGTACCCACCGTGCCCAACAGTCGATCATCGATGCGATGGATATTGCCGGCGGTAAAGGCATTATGCTGGGTGAAGGTAACTTCCTGGCGCGTGGCTATCAGGGCGCACCGATTGCCATCACCGTTGAAGGGGCGAACATTCTGACCCGCAGCATGATGATCTTCGGTCAGGGGGCAATTCGCTGCCATCCATACGTGCTGGAAGAGATGGCCGCCGCGCAGAACAACGACGTGGATGCCTTCGATAAACTGCTGTTTAAACACATCGGCCATGTCGGTAGCAATAAAATGCGCAGCCTGTGGCTGGGCCTGACCCGCGGCCTGACCAGCGCCACGCCAACCGGCGACGCGACCCGTCGTTACTACCAGCATCTGAACCGTCTGAGTGCCAACCTTGCGCTGCTCTCTGACGTGTCAATGGCGGTGCTGGGCGGTAGCCTGAAACGCCGGGAACGCATCTCCGCCCGACTGGGTGATGTGCTGAGCCAGATCTTCCTCGCCTCGGCGGTACTGAAACGCTATGACGATGAAGGCCGTCATGAAGCGGACCTGCCGCTGGTCCACTGGGGCGTGCAGGATGCGCTGTATCAGGCGGAACAGGCCATCGACGATCTGCTGGCCAACTTCCCGAACCGCTTTGTGGCTGGCGCCCTGCGCGTGGTGATCTTCCCGACCGGCCGCCACTATCTGGCCCCGTCCGATAAGCTGGATCATAAAGTGGCGAAGATCCTGCAGGTACCGAGCGCAACCCGCTCCCGTATCGGCCGCGGTCAGTATCTGACCCCAAGCGAGCATAACCCGGTCGGTCTGCTGGAAGAGGCGCTGCTGGATGTGATGGCTGCCGACCCGATTCACCAGAAAATCTGCAAGCAGCTGGGTAAAAACCTGCCCTTCACCCGCCTGAACGAGCTGGCTAAAGAGGCGCTGGCGGGCGGCATCATCACCAAAGATGAAGCGGACCTGCTGATTAAAGCCGAAGAGAGCCGTCTGCGCAGTATTAACGTTGATGATTTTGACGCTGAAGAGCTGGCGACACAGCCGGTAAAGCTGAAAGAGATCGTGCGTAAACCTGAAGCTGCGTAAGCCATTTCAGCCCGCCAAAACCCCGCCTCGTGCGGGGTTTTTTATTGCCACCCGTTTCTCTGTTTGTCGTGCTACAGTGTCAAAATGGGGTTACTCGAGGAGTCTTAACTGTGCCTGGTCTGAAGATTACGCTTTTGCAACAACCGCTGGTGTGGATGGATGGTCCGGCCAACCTGCGCCATTTTGATCGTCAGCTGGAAGGGATCGCCGGACGGGATATTATTATCCTGCCCGAGATGTTCACCACTGGCTTCGCCATGGAGGCGGCTAAGCAGTCCCTGCCGCAGGACGAGCTGGTTGCCTGGATGCAGGCCAGAGCGCAACAAACCCAGGCGTTAATCGCTGGCAGCGCAGCGTTGCAGACCGAACGCGGACCGGTGAACCGTTTTCTGCTGGTGGAGCCCGAGGGCAAGGTGCACTTCTACGATAAGCGCCATCTGTTCCGCATGGCGGACGAGCACCAGCACTATGAAGCGGGTAACGAGCGGGTTGTCTTTGAGTGGCGCGGCTGGCGCATTCTGCCGTTGGTCTGTTACGACCTGCGTTTCCCGGTGTGGTCCCGTAACCGCGATGATTACGACCTGGCGATCTACGTCGCCAATTGGCCGGCGCCCCGCTCTCTCCACTGGCAGGCGCTGCTGACGGCACGTGCGATTGAGAACCAGGCCTATATCGCTGGCTGCAACCGGGTCGGTACTGACGGCAACGGGCATCACTACCGGGGCGACAGCCGGGTGATCAACCCGCAGGGTGAGATTATTGCCACCGCTGAGCCGCATCATGCAACCCGGATTGATGCCGAGCTGTCGCTGACCGCGCTGAGGGAGTACCGGGAGAAGTTTCCTGCCTGGCAGGATGCGGATCCGTTTAGTATTGACTGAAGGGTAAAGCCGCACTGTCCCTGTCCCCTCACCTCATCGGCATAAAGGGACAGGAGCGGTGCGGCTCTGCTGTTTGTTACTTCATCTAATGAAAGGCGTCAGTCTTTTTCTTACAGCATGCGTTGCAGGATTTCGCGCTGTCCCTTGAAGGTATATTTGATTACCGCCGCGACATGCCCAAGCAGAATCAGGCCCAGTAAAATGCAGCTAACGCGATGCACTTTAAAGAAGAATTCATTAACTTCAATCGTGTTAATCGGATGAGTAATCGGCAGCAGCCCAAACAGGCTGTAATCTTTGTGCAGCATCAGGAAGCCGCTGGCCAGCACCAACATAATGGTCAGATAAAACAGCTCATGGATAAAAACCACCATCTGCTTTTTCCGCCCCGCCACCGTTGCCGGATAAGGCACTGAAGGACGAAAGAAGCGCCAGACAAAACGCACCAGCATGATTGGCGTTGCAATGGTGCCAAGCGACATATTCAACACAGAAAAAAAGGTAAACCAACGGGTCCCTTCCAGCGCGTGAAGAATGTAGCCCATGCACATGGCGTAGATAATGACGGCTGCAACCACCCAGTGTAAAAGGCGAGAAAAGCGATCGTAACGTGTGGGAATAACGGAAGAAGTTTGCATATCCTTGTCCTCTAAAACGTAATAACCTGGCGTCCTTTGAAGCCATGCGTCCAGAAATCATTCGCCCTGCCCTGCTTGGATCCTGCGCCGGGTTTAACAATGAAATTCTTCTCCGCAAAATAGGATATTGCCCTGCCCCTTAATAGAAGAACGCAGACCATTTTTAACCTCTTCTTTTTTCCCGTTAACCGGTTGGGCGACTGGAGCGTTGTTGAATTTATTATTTATGCAGGCCGGAAAAAGATAAGGAGGAGTCTATCGTTGCGAATACGCTGAATGAGGATAACGGAACCTGGGCATTTTCAGGCTCAACGGCATAAGCCAGACGGAAGATGTTGCTGGGGGAAGTTGCACAAAAACAGAGATCGAAAAAAGGCCCATGTTATTGCTAACATGGGCCTGAATGTGGCGGAACGGACGGGACTCGAACCCGCGACCCCCTGCGTGACAGGCAGGTATTCTAACCGACTGAACTACCGCTCCGCTGTGTTCCCTTGGGAACGAGGCAGATATTACGGTTTACCCTCGATCCCGTCAATGCTTTTTCTCTGCTTTTGAATCGTTTGCTGCAAAAACGATCCAAACGGTTATTTTACCAGCATTTCAGCGGCTTTTAGCCTCGCCAGAGGCAGCTTCCGCCCTTCTTCTGCACCAGATCCAGACGGGATTCATGCGCCATTAACTCTTCATCACTCGCAAGTATAACGCGCAGCGCGCTGGACTTACGAATAATGCGCTGGATTTCGCTCTCGCCGGACTCTTGCTGCGCCTCGTTATCGGCATTAAACGCCAGGGCGGTCTGGCCGCCCGTCATGATCAGATAAACATCCGCCAGGATCTGGGCATCGAGCAGTGCCCCGTGTAGCGTTCGTTTGCTGTTATCTATTTCATAGCGCGAGCACAACGCGTCAAGGCTGTTCCGCTTGCCGGGGAACATCTTCCTTGCCATCGCCAGGCTATCAGTGACCTTGCAGAAGGCGTCTGTTTTCGGCAGGCCGCGGTTGAGCTTGCTGAATTCGTAATCCATAAAGCCGATATCGAACGAGGCGTTATGAATGACAAGCTCGGCGCCTTTAATGTAGTCGATGAATTCATCGGCAACGTCGGCAAAGGTAGGTTTATCGAGCAGAAACTCATCTGCAATACCGTGAACGCCAAAGGCTTCCGGGTCCACCAGCCGGTCTGGCTTCAGGTAAACGTGAAAGTTATTGCCGGTAAGACGGCGGTTAACCACCTCTACCGCACCGATCTCGATGATCTTATGCCCTTCATAGTGAGCACCGATCTGGTTCATACCCGTCGTTTCGGTATCGAGAACGATGATCCTGTCGGCGTTATGTGTGTCTGCAATACTCATTCTGTCAGCCTGTTCTTATTAACGATGACATTGTAATCAACCTGACCTGGCGTTCAAAGGCTAATTCACGCGGACTTTATTTTGCCGTGCCGATGAAGACCATTTATGTCAGACTTACCGTTTTTATTACAGGATGTCTGCCAGGATGCGTAAACAGGTAGAGATTTACACCGATGGCTCGTGCCTCGGCAATCCGGGCCCAGGGGGTTACGGCGCCATTTTGCGGTATCGACAGCACGAAAAAACTTTCAATGAAGGCTTTCGCCTGACCACCAACAACCGCATGGAGTTGATGGCCGCGATTGTGGCTCTTGAGGCACTGAAAGAGCATTGCGATATTGTGCTAAGTACCGACAGCCAGTATGTACGCCAGGGGATCACCCAGTGGATCCACAACTGGAAAAAACGCGGCTGGAAAACCGCGGACAAAAAACCGGTGAAGAATGTCGATCTCTGGCAACGCCTGGATGCGGCGCTCAGCCAGCATAAAATCCAGTGGGAATGGGTGAAAGGCCACGCCGGACATCCCGAAAACGAACGCTGCGACGAACTGGCGCGCGCTGCTGCGCTCAATCCGCAGCATGACGATGTGGGGTATAAACCGGAAGCCTGATCAGGGCTTTCGGTACTGCCGCGTGGCACCTACAGCGGGGCGCAATTGGGTCTTGGCTTTACCTGGTTTCATGGGATTGAGCGTCAGGGGGATGGTTCTCTTACGCGCCACAATCAGCTGCATACAGCCCAGCGCCGGAAAATGGGTGCTGAGTAACTTCCCGCCCTGCCGCGTCCAGGGTATCACCTGAAAACCGCTATGGTGCATCACCTCAAAATTGAGCAGCGAGAGCCAGTCCAGCTGGCGCATCAGCGTGAACATGCGGCTGTTATAGGGTGGCGTGCGACGCAGCACCGGCACCAGCTTTCTCAGCCCCATCAGACTCATCGGGTTAAAGCCGCTAATCACCAGCCAGCCATCATCAATCAAAACCCGATCGGCTTCCCGCAGCAGACGGTGCGGGTCATCGCACCAGGGCAGCGAATGTGCCACCAGGCACGCATCAACGGACTTCTCGGCAAAAGGGAGCTGCAGCGGATTGGCCTTCACCTGAACGGGTTCACCGCCCAGCGAAACATTGACCTGATGCGAGATGGCGCAGCTTTCAGAGTTGATTTCCGCGCTCAGATTTCCAATCTTAAGCAGGTGAAAACCATACATTTTCGCAAACCAGGGCTTAAGCTGTAACTCAAGCGCTTCACGATAGTATTCACCCCAGGGCAACTCCGCCCAGTGTTTCGGTGCGGTAACAATCTGAGGTATCCTTGCCGGTTTCATCAAAACACCCGCCACGCTATGAGAGGTAATGTATGAATCTTAACAGTATTTCTGCTTTTCAGGACAATTACATCTGGGTTTTAAGCAATGATGAGGGTCGTTGCGTGATTGTCGATCCTGGCGAGGCGGAGCCGGTGTTAAACGCCATCGAGCAAAACCAGTGGCAGCCGGAAGCCATTCTGCTCACGCATCATCACCATGACCATGTGGGCGGCGTGGCGGCACTCTGCGCAAAATTTCCGCATCTTGTGGTATACGGTCCTGCTGAGACACAAGATAAGGGGGCTACGCGCGTAGTAAAAGATGGCGAAAAGATCCTCATTCTTACGTTGGAATTTTCTGTAATTGCCACACCGGGTCACACTTCTGGACATATTTCGTACTTTAGCTTCCCTTATCTTTTCTGTGGGGACACAATGTTCTCTGGTGGCTGCGGACGACTCTTCGAAGGCACTCCAGCCCAGATGTACCAGTCCTTCCAGAAAATTAACGCTCTCCCCGACGATACCCTTATTTGTTGCGCACATGAATACACTTTAGCGAATATGAAGTTTTCGATGCACGTTCTGCCTGAGGATAGTGCGATTCAGGATTATTACCGCAAAGTGAATGAGTTACGTGCAAAAAACCAAAAAACACTGCCCGTAATTCTGAAAAATGAACGTAAAATTAATTTATTTCTTAGAACAAATGACATTGATTTAGTTAATAAAATTAAAGAAGAAACAAATATGTTACAACCTGAGGATTGTTTCGCGTGGTTAAGGGCAAAGAAAGATGACTTCTGACAATTGCATGTTGCCTTTTTAACTATTCGTCGTTATCATCGCTCGTCTTTTAAGCAACTATTGACACACACATGAAGGCAAAAGCGATATTACTCGCCTCTGTCCTGCTTGTGGGTTGCCAGTCGTCACAGAACACTGGCAACGTACAACAGCACGCACAGAGCCTTTCTGCAGCTGGTCAAGGGGAAGCAGGGAAGTTCACAAGTCAATCGCGATGGGCAGACGATGGGACGTCCTTCGCACAGGATCAAGACTTGTGGGTCTCTATTGGTGACGAGCTAAAGATGGGAATTCCGGAAAACAGCCGGATTCGCGAACAGAAACAGAAGTATTTAAGCAATAAGAGCTATCTCCACGATGTAACTTTACGGGCAGAGCCGTATATGTACTGGATAGCAGGGCAAGTTAAGAAACGTAACATGCCCATGGAACTGGTACTACTACCCATAGTGGAGAGCGCTTTTGACCCACACGCAACGTCTGGCGCCAAGGCCGCAGGTCTTTGGCAGATCATACCGAGCACAGGGCGCAATTATGGTTTAAAACAGACCCGCAACTACGATGCGCGTCGTGATGTGGTCGCCTCGACGACTGCCGCTCTCGATATGATGCAACGTCTGAACAAGATGTTCGACGGTGACTGGCTGCTGACTGTCGCTGCGTACAACAGCGGTGAGGGTCGTGTACTGAAGGCAATGAAAGCGAATAAAGCACGGGGTAAACCTACCGACTTTTGGTCGCTTCCACTGCCACGGGAAACCAAATTATACGTACCTAAAATGCTGGCTTTGAGTGAAATCTTCAAAAACAGCAAACAGTACGGCGTGCAGCTGCCAACCTCCGACGAAAGTCGTGCGCTGGCGAAAGTGCGTATCAACAACCCTGTTGAACTGAAACAGGTTGCGGATATGGCAGGTATCTCGGTGACCAAACTGAAAGCCTTCAACGCAGGTGTGAAGGGCTCTACGTTAGGTACCAGCGGACCAAAATACGTTCTGGTGCCGCAGAAACACGCTGAACAGTTACGGGTATCGTTAGCGTCGGGTGAGATTGCAGCGGTTCAGTCTACGCTGATTGCGGATAACACACCGTTAAATAGCCGTAGCTATCGGGTACGTACAGGCGATACGCTTTCAGGCATTGCTTCACGTCTTGGCGTGAGCACGAAAGATCTACAGCAGTGGAACAAGCTGCGTGGCTCTACCCTGAAAGTGGGTCAGAACCTGACGATTGGCGCGGGTAACAGCGCGCAGCGTCTCGCCAATAATAGCGATAGCATTACCTATCGCGTACAAAAAGGCGATTCGCTTTCCAGTATTGCCAAGCGTCACGGCGTAAACATCAAAGATGTGATGCGCTGGAACAGCGATACGGATAATCTGCAGCCTGGCGACCGGATAACGTTGTTTGTAAAAAACAACGCCACACCGGATTCCTGATTTCAGAGACCTGATGTAAAAAGGCACCGATTCCCCTCGGTGCCTTTTTTGTTTATCCCGCCTTTTGGGCTTCAGCCAGGAGGGTATCGCTGGTAAAGGAGCCCTCTTCCTGCAGCTCAAAGTAGGCTTTGACCTCGGCCGAGGCACTATCCTGATACAGCCGGATCGCCTGGCTCAACGTCTCTGGTGTGCGCATACGCGCAATCCACGAAGAAAACTCCAGCCTTAATCTGTCAGTCTGCAGCGATTGTGCAATCAGCCCGGCATCAGTGAACATGGACAACCACTCGCCGCTGGAGTAGTTCCGGACATGCGAGGTATCCCGCAACGCTTCCACCGTCTGTAACCAGATATCACGTACCGGATGACCCGGCGACATGATATCCATGATGATAACCAGCCCACCCGGCTTCAGCACCCGCTTAACTTCGCGCAACGCCTGGCCGACGTCATGCCAGTGGTGCGCCGAGTAGCGGCTGATCACAATATCAAACATTTCATCGTCAAAGGGTAATGATTCTGCATAGCCCTGACGGGTGGCAATATTATTCAGCCCCTTCTCGCTGGCTGCGGCGGCAACCACCTCCAGCATCTGGCTGGATAAGTCATATGCCGTCACCTGAGCCACCTGCTGCGCTGCCACAAAGCTGGCATGACCTGCCCCGCAGCCTAAATCAAGGACGCTGGCTTTCGGAAAATCAGCCAGACGTTCAGCCAGACGCTGCAAATCGCGCCCGGATGCGTGAACCGCGCTGGTGAGGTAGGCCTTAGCCTGAGAGCCAAACTGTTTTTCTACGTTGTCATGATGGGACTGTGTTGTCATTTTGCTGTCCTTCGGTTGATGAAAAATAAAGGGCAGCACCCGTACAGGCCTGCCCCACGGCAGACCTGACGCACCTCTATCTCTCAGGTTTGCCGGGACTGAATTCAACGAGTAGCGGATTGTGATCGGATGCGCGAGTGACCAGCACAGAGGCTTCACTCACGTTCAGACCACGATAGAAGACAAAATCGAGCGGACGACCAAAGGCCTTGCGCCGCTGGTCATCGGTAAAACGTACTTCGCGCAGCGACATCTCACGCGCAAAGCGATAAAGCGCATTCATTCGCGGACGGCTCCAGGCATTGAAATCGCCAGCCATAACCACCGGGCCGCTGTGATGGGCAATCTGATCGCCGATAGGCAGCAGCTGCTTGCTGTAGACATCCACGCCAAGGCTGAAGTTAACCGCGTGGATATTGACCACCATCAGCAGCCGGGTATCCGGCAGCGGATACACGGTGACCAGGGCGGATTTCGCCAGGCGCAGAAGCGGTTCGCGCTCGCGCAGTGGGCAGCAATAGACGGGATGAGCGGCAGAGAGCGTCATCACCCCTGACGGATGCTGGGGTAAGACAAATGCCGGCACCTGGTCAGCAGCGAGATAGTTAGTGGTCGCAAACCTGACCAGTTCAGGTGTGGTTTGCGCCTCCTGCAGCAGCACCAGATGAGCATCTTTACCAAAATTCTGCAGGACGGATAACCATTCGGCGCGTTGCTGTTTAAAGATATTCCATACCAGCACCCGAATTTTTTCGTCGCTGCTTAAAGGCGCACCCGCAGGCAATGCCTGGCCAATGCTCGCAAACGACCCCGGAGGTAAAATTCGCTCCGCTGGCTGTCCGGCAACATAACGCATGGCATAGGTATTTTTTCGCACGGTGTGAAACGACCCCTATCAACTTGAACCCGTCCAGAAACAGGAGCGGGTTCTAATGTTATAGGGTTTTCAGCTCACACTTTCAACGCTATTACTAAGAAACTACTGAGTTACTCAGATTCCGCTGAGCTGTTTTGTCGGTAAGTACTTACATAAAGTTATCCGAGAGTAACGCGCGCGGGCTTATCCAGACGACCACTCAGGCCAATCAACAGAAACGCCACGAGAACAATGACCGCCCCAATCCACGGCGTTTGCGACAGACCAAAATGCTCGACCGTCTGCCCACCAATAATGGAACCCAGGGCGATACCGACATTAAACGCGGCGATATTAAGACCGGAAGCAACATCCACGGCGTTGGGTGTATAGTGTTCGGCTTTCTGCACGACATAGACCTGTAAACCCGGTACGTTACCGAAGGCGAAGATCCCCATTACCAGTACCGTACCCAGCGCGGCATACTGTATGGAAGCGGTGAACTGGAAGACCAGTAAAAGCACTACCAGGGCAGCAAAGATAATTTTCAGCGCCGGGACTGCGCCATGCTTATCGGCCAGCTTTCCGCCCCAGATATTGCCGATCGCCACCGAAACGCCATAGCCCAGCAGGATCCAGCTTACTGCGCTCGGTGAGAAGCCTGCCAGATCCTGCATCATTGGCGCCAGGAAGGTAAATGCGGTAAACACACCGCCATAGCCCAGCGCCGTAATGGCATAGATCATCAGCAGACGAGGATGAGTCAGCACTTTCAGCTGATCGCGCAGCGTCGCTGCCGCGCGTCCCGGAATAGTGGACGGGATCAGCACCAGACTGCTAATCAGCGCAATCACGCCCAGCAGAGAGACCGCGAGGAAGGTTTCACGCCAGCCAAAATGTTGCCCAATAAAGGTGCCCAGCGGTACACCTGTCACCAGGGCTACGGTTAAACCGCCAAACATAATGGCAATAGCAGAGGCCGCTTTCTCTTTCGGCACCAGGCTCGTCGCAATTGTCGAGCCGATGGAGAAGAAGACACCATGAGCCAGCCCCGTCAGCAGGCGGGCAATGACCAGAGTTGTATAATCAGGTGCCTGCCAGGCAAGGATGTTGCCTGCGGTAAACAGTACCATTAACGCCATCAGCAGCTGTTTACGCGGCAGACGGCCTGTGAGTGCGGTCAGTACCGGTGCGCCGATAGCCACACCGAGGGCATAGATAGAGACCAGTAAACCCGCCGAAGGCAGCGAGATGGCAAGTTGGTCAGCAATGGTAGGAACCAGACCTACAATAACAAATTCAGTCGTGCCGATTGCAAAGGCACTGATCGTCAGGGCAAGTAGCGCCAGAGGCATAAATAACTCCGTCTCATCAGGATTAAGATGACACGGAGTATGCGCCAGTGTTTAAATAACAAAAATGCTCAAAGTATCAATACAATTTTGCGGATTAAGCAACAATGAAAGCAACGTCTGAGGAGCTGGCGATATTTGTCGCCGTCGTTGAGAGCGGCAGTTTTAGCCGTGCCGCAGAACAGCTGGGACAGGCTAATTCAGCCGTCAGCCGCTCGGTGAAAAAGCTGGAGATGAAGCTGGGCGTCAGCCTGCTTAACCGGACGACCCGGCAACTGAGCCTGACCGAAGAAGGCGAACGCTATTTTCGCCGCGTGCAGTCTATTCTGCAGGAGATGGCCGCCGCAGAAACAGAGATCATGGAGACGCGCAGCACGCCACGCGGGCTTCTGCGTATCGATGCGGCGACGCCCGTGGTGCTGCATTTCCTGATGCCTTTAATTAAACCTTTCCGCGAACGTTATCCGGAAATGACGCTCTCTCTGGTTTCTTCAGAAACGTTTATCAACCTGATTGAGCGCAAGGTGGATGTGGCGATCCGCGCGGGGACGCTGACCGATTCCAGCCTGCGGGCACGCCCTCTGTTCACCAGTTATCGCAAAATCATCGCCTCCCCGGCCTATATTGCCCGCTTCGGCAAGCCTGAGACGATAGAGGAACTGAAGCAGCATCTCTGCCTGGGCTTTACGGAGCCGGTATCCCTTAATACATGGCCTCTCGCCTGCCATGATGGCCAGCTGCATGAAGTGGTTTGCGGTTTATCATCCAACAGCGGCGAGACGCTCAAACAGTTATGCCTTGAAGGAAATGGGATTGCCTGCCTGTCGGATTATATGATTGATAAAGAGATTGCGCGGGGGGAGTTAGTCGAGCTGATGGCAGACAAGCGCCTGCCGGTAGAGATGCCCTTCAGTGCGGTTTATTACAGTGACAGAGCGGTAAGCACCCGCATCCGGGCCTTTATTGATTTTCTGAGCGAGCATGTAAAACAGCTCCCGAAGGAGCTGTGAGAGGGTTCGGGGTACAGAGGGCGGGCTAGATTAGTCCCACTTCGGCGCCAGACCTTCCGGGCTAACCAGACGATCGTTGCAATCGAGTGCCGCGATCGCTTTTTTATCATCCAGATCCAGCTTCAGATCCTGTGCCAGCAGATTGCTCGCCAGGTTTTCACGCTTGGTTGAAGACGGGATCACTGCATAACCTTCGCCCATCGCCCATGCCAGGATAACCTGTGCTGCGGTGGCATTATGCCTGGTAGCAATGCGCAGAATGGTTTCGTCTTTCAGCGCCTTACCGTAAGCCAGCGTCATGTAAGAAGTGATATGGATGCCATGCTGCTTCGCCCACTCCACCACCTGCCGGTTTTGCAGATAAGGGGATAGTTCGATCTGATTGGTGGCGATATTTTCTGCGCCAACTGCGGCAACTGCCCTTTCCATCAACGGGATAGTGAAGTTGGAGATACCAATTTCGCGCGTCAGTCCCTGCGTTTTAGCTTCCAGCAAAGCCTGCATGAATTCTTCAACGGACACCGCATCGTTCGGCGATGGCCAGTGAATCAGGGTCAGATCCACATAATCGGTGCGCAGCTTTTTCAGGCTCTCTTTCAGGCTTGGGATTAATTTCTCTTTGCTGAGGTTCTCAATCCAGATCTTGGTGGTAATAAAAAGTTCGTTACGCGGTACGCCGCTCTCTGCGATCGCCTGACCCACAGCGGCTTCGTTGTCGTAGATTTGGGCGGTATCAATCGTGCGATAACCCAGTTCGAGGGCAGTTTTAACGGATGCGATAACAACGTCGTCTTTCAGGCGGAAAGTGCCAAGACCGAATGCAGGGATAGACATGAAATTCCTCTTTTATTCATCATGTTTGTTAATAAAGAGGATTATCTCTGGCGGGGATATGTGAAAAAAGATCGTATTAAGCAGAGGATTTTTGCGTTTACAGCAATAATCAAACAGCAGGCAAGAAAAAAGCCCTGAGCGTGAGCTCAGGGCTTCTTAATAAGTGGCGGAACGGACGGGACTCGAACCCGCGACCCCCTGCGTGACAGGCAGGTATTCTAACCGACTGAACTACCGCTCCACCGTATTTTTTGTAATTACCAGATATGGTTCTGGTTTATTACGTAATTTGATGCCTGGCAGTTCCCTACTCTCGCATGGGGAGACCCCACACTACCATCGGCGCTACGGCGTTTCACTTCTGAGTTCGGCATGGGGTCAGGTGGGACCACCGCGCTACAGCCGCCAGGCAAATTCTTGGTGCTCTGTACGCAATACTTTATCGCATCAGCCGCGTTGGCCGCGCTCGTAAAGTCAGTCACATACTTCAGTATGCTCCTTCCTTTCCTTCGCTTGCCGCCTTGCTGCTGCGCAAACTATTGTGTACTTAACTCTGAATCAATGCTGAAAATCTTCTCAAATCCACCGAAACAGCTTCGGCGTTGTAAGGTTAAGCCTCACGGTTCATTAGTACCGGTTAGCTCAACGCATCGCTGCGCTTACACACCCGGCCTATCAACGTCGTCGTCTTCAACGTTCCTTCAGGACCCTTGAAGGGTCAGGGAGAACTCATCTCGGGGCAAGTTTCGTGCTTAGATGCTTTCAGCACTTATCTCTTCCGCATTTAGCTACCGGGCAGTGCCATTGGCATGACAACCCGAACACCAGTGATGCGTCCACTCCGGTCCTCTCGTACTAGGAGCAGCCCCCCTCAATTCTCCAGCGCCCACGGCAGATAGGGACCGAACTGTCTCACGACGTTCTAAACCCAGCTCGCGTACCACTTTAAATGGCGAACAGCCATACCCTTGGGACCTACTTCAGCCCCAGGATGTGATGAGCCGACATCGAGGTGCCAAACACCGCCGTCGATATGAACTCTTGGGCGGTATCAGCCTGTTATCCCCGGAGTACCTTTTATCCGTTGAGCGATGGCCCTTCCATACAGAACCACCGGATCACTATGACCTGCTTTCGCACCTGCTCGAGCCGTCACTCTCGCAGTCAAGCCAGCTTATGCCATTGCACTAACCTCCTGATGTCCGACCAGGATTAGCTGACCTTCGTGCTCCTCCGTTACTCTTTAGGAGGAGACCGCCCCAGTCAAACTACCCACCAGACACTGTCCGCAACCCGGATTACGGGTCTACGTTAGAACACCAGCCATTAAAGGGTGGTATTTCAAGGACGGCTCCACGCAGACTGGCGTCCACGCTTCAAAGCCTCCCACCTATCCTACACATCAAGGACCAGTGTTCAGTGTCAAGCTATAGTAAAGGTTCACGGGGTCTTTCCGTCTTGCCGCGGGTACACTGCATCTTCACAGCGATTTCAATTTCACTGAGTCTCGGGTGGAGACAGCCTGGCCATCATTACGCCATTCGTGCAGGTCGGAACTTACCCGACAAGGAATTTCGCTACCTTAGGACCGTTATAGTTACGGCCGCCGTTTACCGGGGCTTCGATCAAGAGCTTCGCGTTGCCGCTGACCCCATCAATTAACCTTCCGGCACCGGGCAGGCGTCACACCGTATACGTCCACTTTCGTGTTTGCACAGTGCTGTGTTTTTAATAAACAGTTGCAGCCAGCTGGTATCTTCGACTGATTTCAGCTCCACCCGCAGGGGCTTCACCTACATATCAGCGTGCCTTCTCCCGAAGTTACGGCACCATTTTGCCTAGTTCCTTCACCCGAGTTCTCTCAAGCGCCTTGGTATTCTCTACCTGACCACCTGTGTCGGTTTGGGGTACGATTTGGTGTTACCTGATGCTTAGAGGCTTTTCCTGGAAGCAGGGCATTTGTTGCTTCAGCACCGTAGTGCCTCGTCATCACACCTCAGCGTTAACAAGGTACCGGATTTACCTGGAACCTCCGCCTACATGCTTAAACCGGGACAACCGTCGCCCGGCCAACATAGCCTTCTCCGTCCCCCCTTCGCAGTAACACCGAGTACAGGAATATTAACCTGTTTCCCATCGACTACGCCTTTCGGCCTCGCCTTAGGGGTCGACTCACCCTGCCCCGATTAACGTTGGACAGGAACCCTTGGTCTTCCGGCGAGCGGGCTTTTCACCCGCTTTATCGTTACTTATGTCAGCATTCGCACTTCTGATACCTCCAGCATGCCTCACAGCACACCTTCGCAGGCTTACAGAACGCTCCCCTACCCAACAACACATAGTGTCGCTGCCGCAGCTTCGGTGCATGGTTTAGCCCCGTTACATCTTCCGCGCAGGCCGACTCGACCAGTGAGCTATTACGCTTTCTTTAAATGATGGCTGCTTCTAAGCCAACATCCTGGCTGTCTGTGCCTTCCCACATCGTTTCCCACTTAACCATGACTTTGGGACCTTAGCTGGCGGTCTGGGTTGTTTCCCTCTTCACGACGGACGTTAGCACCCGCCGTGTGTCTCCCGTGATAACATTCCCCGGTATTCGCAGTTTGCATCGGGTTGGTAAGCCGGGATGGCCCCCTAGCCGAAACAGTGCTCTACCCCCGAGGATGAGTTCACGAGGCGCTACCTAAATAGCTTTCGGGGAGAACCAGCTATCTCCCGGTTTGATTGGTCTTTCACCCCCAGCCACAGGTCATCCGCTAATTTTTCAACATTAGTCGGTTCGGTCCTCCAGTTAGTGTTACCCAACCTTCAACCTGCCCATGGCTAGATCACCGGGTTTCGGGTCTATACCCTGCAACTTAACGCCCAGTTAAGACTCGGTTTCCCTTCGGCTCCCCTATACGGTTAACCTTGCTACAGAATATAAGTCGCTGACCCATTATACAAAAGGTACGCAGTCACACCCGAAGGTGCTCCCACTGCTTGTACGTACACGGTTTCAGGTTCTTTTTCACTCCCCTCGCCGGGGTTCTTTTCGCCTTTCCCTCACGGTACTGGTTCACTATCGGTCAGTCAGGAGTATTTAGCCTTGGAGGATGGTCCCCCCATATTCAGACAGGATACCACGTGTCCCGCCCTACTCTTCGAGTTCACAGCAAGTGTGCTTTCGTGTACGGGAGTATCACCCTGTACCCTGCGACTTTCCAGACGCTTCCACTAACACACAAGCTGATTCAGACTCCGGGCTGCTCCCCGTTCGCTCGCCGCTACTGGGGGAATCTCGGTTGATTTCTTTTCCTCGGGGTACTTAGATGTTTCAGTTCCCCCGGTTCGCCTCGTTAGCCTATGTATTCAGCTAACGATAGTGCAACGAATTGCACTGGGTTTCCCCATTCGGACATCGCCGGGTCAAGGGTTCATATCACCTCGCCGGCGCTTTTCGCAGATTAGCACGTCCTTCATCGCCTCTGACTGCCAGGGCATCCACCGTGTACGCTTAGTCGCTTAACCTCACAACCCGAAGCTGTTTCACTTCGTGTTGTGAAAATTTGAGAGACTCGAACACACCTTTATCTGTTCTTATTACGGAGAACAGACACAGTGTGTCGTTTCAATTTTCAGCTTGATCCAGATTTTTAAAGAGCAAAACTTCGCAGCGCACCTTCGCAGGTACACTCTGAAGTTTTCAGGTTTTCGCAGTAAAGATGGTGGAGCTATGCGGGATCGAACCGCAGACCTCCTGCGTGCAAGGCAGGCGCTCTCCCAGCTGAGCTATAGCCCCATCGTGGTCAATCTCTTCAAATTTGCGTTGCAAATTTGGTAGGCCTGAGTGGACTTGAACCACCGACCTCACCCTTATCAGGGGTGCGCTCTAACCACCTGAGCTACAAGCCTGCAGAGATTTTTTACTGCTAATTTTCATCAGACAATCTGTGTGAGCACTACAAAGGCAGGTTCTTTAAGGTAAGGAGGTGATCCAACCGCAGGTTCCCCTACGGTTACCTTGTTACGACTTCACCCCAGTCATGAATCACAAAGTGGTAAGCGCCCTCCCGAAGGTTAAGCTACCTACTTCTTTTGCAACCCACTCCCATGGTGTGACGGGCGGTGTGTACAAGGCCCGGGAACGTATTCACCGTAGCATTCTGATCTACGATTACTAGCGATTCCGACTTCATGGAGTCGAGTTGCAGACTCCAATCCGGACTACGACGCACTTTATGAGGTCCGCTTGCTCTCGCGAGGTCGCTTCTCTTTGTATGCGCCATTGTAGCACGTGTGTAGCCCTACTCGTAAGGGCCATGATGACTTGACGTCATCCCCACCTTCCTCCAGTTTATCACTGGCAGTCTCCTTTGAGTTCCCGGCCTAACCGCTGGCAACAAAGGATAAGGGTTGCGCTCGTTGCGGGACTTAACCCAACATTTCACAACACGAGCTGACGACAGCCATGCAGCACCTGTCTCAGAGTTCCCGAAGGCACCAAGCCATCTCTGGCAAGTTCTCTGGATGTCAAGAGTAGGTAAGGTTCTTCGCGTTGCATCGAATTAAACCACATGCTCCACCGCTTGTGCGGGCCCCCGTCAATTCATTTGAGTTTTAACCTTGCGGCCGTACTCCCCAGGCGGTCGACTTAACGCGTTAGCTCCGGAAGCCACGCCTCAAGGGCACAACCTCCAAGTCGACATCGTTTACGGCGTGGACTACCAGGGTATCTAATCCTGTTTGCTCCCCACGCTTTCGCACCTGAGCGTCAGTCTTTGTCCAGGGGGCCGCCTTCGCCACCGGTATTCCTCCAGATCTCTACGCATTTCACCGCTACACCTGGAATTCTACCCCCCTCTACAAGACTCAAGCCTGCCAGTTTCAAATGCAGTTCCCAGGTTGAGCCCGGGGATTTCACATCTGACTTAACAGACCGCCTGCGTGCGCTTTACGCCCAGTAATTCCGATTAACGCTTGCACCCTCCGTATTACCGCGGCTGCTGGCACGGAGTTAGCCGGTGCTTCTTCTGCGAGTAACGTCAATCACTGCGGTTATTAACCACAATGCCTTCCTCCTCGCTGAAAGTACTTTACAACCCGAAGGCCTTCTTCATACACGCGGCATGGCTGCATCAGGCTTGCGCCCATTGTGCAATATTCCCCACTGCTGCCTCCCGTAGGAGTCTGGACCGTGTCTCAGTTCCAGTGTGGCTGGTCATCCTCTCAGACCAGCTAGGGATCGTCGCCTAGGTGAGCCATTACCCCACCTACTAGCTAATCCCATCTGGGCACATCCGATGGCAAGAGGCCCGAAGGTCCCCCTCTTTGGTCTTGCGACGTTATGCGGTATTAGCTACCGTTTCCAGTAGTTATCCCCCTCCATCAGGCAGTTTCCCAGACATTACTCACCCGTCCGCCACTCGTCACCCGAGAGCAAGCTCTCTGTGCTACCGTTCGACTTGCATGTGTTAGGCCTGCCGCCAGCGTTCAATCTGAGCCATGATCAAACTCTTCAATTTAAGTTTGATGCTCGTGAATTAAACTTCGTAATGAATTACGTGTTCACTCAGAGACTTGGTATTCATTTTTCGTCCGAGGACGTTAAGAATCCATGTCACTTTGAGTGCCCACACAGATTGTCTGATAAATTGTTAAAGAGCAGTGCAACGCGGCTTTCGCTCACCGTTGCGAGGTGGCGTATATTACGCTTTCCTCTTTCAGAGTCAAGCGATTATTTTCGCTTTTCTCCTCAACCGGCCCGGCTGTTTGTGTGAAGTGATTCACATCTGCCGTGTCGATGGAGGCGCATTATAGGGAGTTCTTCGGCGCTGACAAGCGGAAAAAGACAATTTTATTTCAACCGCTCACCTTTTCGCCACAACGCCTATTTTTGCTGCTTTTTGATGGTTTCCGGCAGCACTGCCAGGCTGTTAATCACGCAATCCGCTGCATTTTCCGCTTCAGGCGTGACAGGCTTGCCAGTACGCACCAGAATTTTATGACCCACGCCTGCCGCGGCAGCTGCCTGCATATCTTCCAGTTTATCGCCCACCATATATGAAGCGCTCATATCTATATGAAGGAACTCTTGTGCGGAAGTGAGCATACCCGGGTGTGGTTTTCGGCAATCACAGGTCTGGCGATACTCGTCTACGGTCCCCTGTGGGTGATGCGGACAATAATAGATACCGTCCAGATCAACGCCGCGATCCGCCAGTGACCAGTCCATCCATTCCGTTAAGGTCTCAAACTGTGCTTCGGTGAATTTACCGCGCGCGATACCTGACTGGTTGGTGACGACCACCAGCGCAAATCCCATCTCTTTTAATTCACGCATGGCTTCAATAACGCCATCGATGAATTCAAATTCGTCTATCTCATGCACATAACCATGATCGACATTAATTGTGCCGTCACGATCGAGAAAAATTGCGGGTACTGATTTTGCCACCGGTTTGCTCCTGAATAGGGATGTCTGCGTAGTATCTCATGTTTCACTGCGCAAGAAAGTGCTCATCGCGCAGAGTTGGATTGATTTAGACGTCTGGATGCCTTAACATCCGTTTTGTTGACGGTCATCGCCCGTATCAGGCAGCAGAAAATGCCACGGCTAACTTACATACGATAAAAATAATCTAATGATTAAACTTTCGAATATCACCAAAGTGTTCCAGCAAGGGAACCGTACCATTCAGGCGTTGAACAACGTTAGCCTGCATGTTCCGGCTGGACAGATTTATGGCGTCATTGGCGCCTCAGGTGCAGGTAAAAGTACGCTCATTCGTTGCGTTAACCTGCTTGAACGCCCGACCGAAGGCCACGTTCAGGTTGATGGTACGGAACTGACTACGCTTTCAGAAGCAGAACTGACTAAAGCCCGCCGCCAGATTGGCATGATCTTCCAGCACTTTAACCTGCTCTCTTCGCGCACCGTGTTTGGCAACGTTGCCCTGCCGCTGGAGCTGGATAACACGCCCAAAGACGAAATCAAACGTCGCGTTAGCGAACTGCTGGATCTGGTCGGTCTGAGCGAGAAGCACGACACCTTCCCGGCCAACTTGTCCGGCGGACAAAAACAGCGCGTGGCGATTGCGCGTGCGCTGGCCAGTAATCCTAAAGTATTGCTCTGTGACGAAGCCACCAGCGCCCTGGATCCGGCAACGACCCGCTCGATTCTGGAGCTCTTAAAGGACATTAACCGTCGCCTGGGGCTGACCATCCTCCTTATTACGCACGAGATGGATGTGGTTAAGCGCATCTGCGACTGTGTGGCGGTGATAAGCCAGGGTGAACTGATTGAACAAGACACCGTCAGCGAAGTGTTCTCGCATCCGAAAACCCCACTGGCGCAGCAGTTTATTCAGGCCACGCTGCATCTGGATATTCCGGAAGACTATCTGGCACGTTTAAAGGCACAACCAGAAGCAAACAGCGTTCCAATGCTGCGGATGGAGTTTACCGGCAAGTCAGTGGATGCCCCGCTGCTGTCAGAAACTGCCCGCCGCTTCAATGTGAACAACAACATTATTAGCGCGCAGATGGATTACGCCGGTGGCGTGAAGTTCGGCATCATGCTGACTGAAATGCACGGTACGCAAGAAGATACGCAGGCGGCGATCGCCTGGCTGCAAGAGCATCATGTAAAAGTTGAGGTACTGGGTTATGTCTGAGGCAATGATGTGGTTGCTGGCACGCGGCGTATGGGAAACGCTGGCGATGACCTTCGTATCGGGCTTCTTCGGTTTTGTCATTGGTCTGCCGGTGGGCGTGCTGCTGTACGTTACCCGTCCGGGCCAGATAATTGAGAACGCAAAACTTTACCGCACGCTCTCCGCGCTGGTGAACATCTTCCGTTCCATTCCCTTCATCATTCTGTTGGTATGGATGATCCCCTTCACTCGCGTTATTGTGGGCACGTCCATTGGCCTGCAGGCTGCCATCGTCCCCCTGACCGTGGGCGCGGCACCGTTTATCGCCCGTATGGTTGAGAACGCGCTGTTAGAGATCCCATCGGGCCTGATTGAAGCGTCCCGCGCCATGGGTGCGACGCCGATGCAGATCGTTCGCAAGGTCTTACTGCCAGAAGCATTACCAGGTCTGGTCAACGCGGCCACCATCACGCTCATTACTCTGGTGGGTTACTCAGCGATGGGTGGTGCGGTAGGCGCCGGCGGTCTGGGACAGATCGGCTATCAGTATGGTTACATTGGCTACAATGCTACCGTTATGAATACCGTGCTGGTTCTGCTGGTTGTACTGGTTTATCTCATTCAATTCTCTGGCGATCGCATCGTCCGGGCTGTTACGCACAAATAACGTTACACAACACAAACTCGACGAGTTAAGGATAAAAACATGGCGTTTAAATTTAAGACCTTTGCTGCGGTAGGCGCGCTGATCGGCTCTCTGGCACTGGTAGGTTGTGGCCAGGACGAAAAAGATCCAAACCACATCAAAGTGGGTGTTATCGTCGGTGCGGAGCAGCAGGTTGCAGAGACGGCAGCGAAAGTGGCGAAAGAGAAGTATGGCCTGGACGTGGAGCTGGTGACGTTTAACGATTATGTACTGCCTAACGAAGCGCTGAGCAAAGGCGATATCGATGCTAACGCCTTCCAGCACAAACCGTACCTGGATCAGCAGATCAAAGATCGTGGCTACAAGCTGGTTGCGGTGGGCAATACTTTCGTTTACCCAATCGCGGGCTACTCCAAAAAAATCAAATCATTAGAAGAACTGCAGGACGGTTCTCAGGTAGCAGTACCTAACGATCCAACCAACCTTGGCCGTTCCCTGCTGCTGCTGCAGAAAGTGGGTCTGATTAAACTGAAAGATGGTGTTGGCCTGCTGCCGACCGTTCTGGACGTGACCGAGAATCCAAAAAACCTGAAAATTGTTGAGCTGGAAGCGCCACAGCTGCCACGTTCTCTGGATGATGCGCAGATCGCCCTGGCGGTTATCAACACCACTTACGCCAGCCAGATTAACCTGACGCCAGCGAAAGACGGTATCTTCGTGGAAGATAAAGACTCTCCGTACGTTAATCTGATCGTTACCCGCGAAGATAACAAAGATGCGGAAAACGTGAAGAAGTTCGTACAGGCTTACCAGTCTGATGAAGTTTACCAGGAAGCAAACAAAGTCTTTAACGGTGGTGCAGTTAAAGGCTGGTAATCTTACCTTTGTGTAATATCATTCAGGACGGGCGTAAGCCCGTCTTGTCATTTATGCAGGCAACTGATTCAATATCTGACGATTTGATTATTCATTGAGGAAACAATATGCGTGCTTTACCGATCTGTCTTTTAGCACTGATGCTGAGCGGTTGTTCTATGCTAAGCAGATCTCCTGTTGAACCTGTTAAAAGCACAGCAACCCCGCCGAAAGTGGAGCCTGAAAAGCCAAAAGCACCACGTCCTGCGCCGGTCAGAATCTATACCAAGGCTGAAGATTTAGTGGGTAAACCGTTCCGCGATCTGGGTGAAGTCTCGGGCGAATCTTGCCAGGCCACCAACCAGGATTCTCCTCCAAATATCCCTACTGCGCGTAAACGCATGCAGATCAATGCCTCTAAAATGAAGGCCAATGCGGTTCTGCTGCACAGCTGCGAAGTTACCAGCGGCACACCTGGCTGCTATCGTCAGGCCGTTTGCGTAGGTTCTGCCCTTAACGTCTCGGCGAAATGAGTGCATTCCAGTTCGAGCAGATAGGCGTTATTCGCTCACCCTATAAAGAGAAGTTTGCCGTGCCACGCCAGCCTGGTCTGGTGAAAAGCTGTAGCGGCGAACTTCACTTGCTCGCGCCCTATAATCAGGCCGATGCCGTGCGCGGACTGGAAGCGTTCAGCCACCTGTGGGTGCTGTTTATCTTTCATCAGACCATGGCTGGCGGCTGGCGCCCTACCGTGCGCCCACCTCGTCTCGGCGGTAACGCCCGAATGGGAGTGTTTGCCACGCGCTCGACCTTTCGTCCAAACCCTGTCGGTATGTCGCTCATCGAACTGAAAGGCATTCGCTGCCAGAAGGATCAGGTGATTCTGGAGCTTGGCAGCCTGGATCTGGTGGACGGTACGCCCGTAGTGGATATCAAACCTTACCTGCCCTTTGCAGAAGCCTTGCCGGATGCGCGTGCCAGCTACGCCCAGCAGGCCCCCCAGGCAGATACGCCGGTCTGGTTTACCGATGCGCTCACCCCCCAGTTGATCCAGCTGGAGAAGCGCTATCCTCGACTGCGGGAATTTATCATCGACGTGCTGGCCCAGGATCCCCGTCCGGCCTACCGTAAAGAGGAAGAGGCCGGGAAAACCTACGCCGTCCTGTTGCTGGATTTTAACGTTCGCTGGCGCGTTACCGCGGCGGGCTTTGAAGTGTTTGCCCTCGAGCCGCAGTAATTTTATCCTCTTCTCTTTTGGCATCTTTGCCACACTGGTAAACTAAACCACTTTTTTTGTGTCAGGCTGCCGGTCAGCCTGTTCCACTCTTCGAAATGGAACCGTAACAACATGCGTACTAGCCAATATCTGCTCTCCACTCTGAAGGAGACACCTGCCGACGCCGAGGTGATCAGCCACCAGCTGATGCTGCGCGCCGGGATGATCCGCAAGCTGGCCTCCGGGTTATACACCTGGTTGCCGACCGGCGTGCGCGTCCTGAAAAAAGTCGAAAACATCGTGCGTGAAGAGATGAATAACGCCGGTGCTATCGAGGTGTTAATGCCGGTAGTTCAGCCCTCTGAACTGTGGCAGGAGAGTGGTCGCTGGGAGCAGTATGGTCCGGAACTGCTGCGTATTGCCGATCGTGGCGATCGTCCATTCGTTCTCGGCCCAACGCATGAAGAGGTCATTACCGATCTGATCCGCAACGAGCTGAGCTCATACAAGCAGTTGCCGCTGAACTTCTTCCAGATCCAGACCAAATTCCGTGATGAAGTGCGTCCACGTTTTGGCGTCATGCGCTCTCGCGAATTCCTGATGAAAGATGCTTACTCTTTCCACACTTCTCAGGAATCGCTGCAGGAGACCTATGACAAGATGTACGAAGCGTACAGCAAAATCTTCTCCCGCATGGGGCTGGATTTCCGCGCCGTTCAGGCTGATACCGGTTCTATCGGCGGTAGCGCATCCCATGAGTTCCAGGTACTGGCACAGAGCGGTGAAGACGATGTGATCTTCTCTGACTCCTCTGATTACGCCGCGAACATTGAGTTTGCAGAAGCTCTGGCGCCAAAAGCGCCACGTGCTGCGGCAACCGAAGAGATGAAGCTGGTTGATACACCAAACGCGAAAACCATCGCCGAGCTGGTTGAGCAGTTCAATCTGCCGATCGAAAAAACGGTCAAAACCCTGCTGGTGAAATCCACCGAAGGCAGCGCCTACCCGCTGGTTGCTCTGCTGGTCCGTGGCGATCACGAGTTGAACGAAGTGAAAGCCGAGAAGCTGCCACAGGTTGCAAGCCCGTTAACCTTCGCAACGGAAGCGGAAATTCGCGCCGTCGTCAACGCGGGTCCAGGTTCTCTGGGTCCGGTGAATATGCCTGTTCCTGTTGTGGTTGACCGCACGGTCGCCGCGATGAGCGATTTCTCCGCTGGCGCGAACATCGACGGCAAACACTATTTCGGTATTAACTGGGATCGCGACGTCGCGACGCCAGAAGTGGCGGATATTCGTAACGTGGTGGCAGGCGATCCAAGCCCGGACGGCAACGGCACCCTGATGATCAAACGCGGTATCGAAGTCGGGCATATCTTCCAGCTGGGTGATAAATACTCCCGCGCGCTGAACGCCGCCGTTCAGGGTGAAGATGGCCGTAACCAGATCCTGACCATGGGCTGCTACGGTATTGGGGTGACCCGTGTGGTTGCTGCCGCTATTGAGCAGAACTACGACGAGCGTGGCATCGTCTGGCCGGACAACATCGCTCCGTTCCAGGTGGCGATCCTGCCGATGAACATGCATAAGTCCTACCGTGTGCAGGAGCTGGCGGAAAAACTCTACAGCGAGCTGCGTGCGCAGGGTATCGAAGTGCTGATGGACGATCGTAAAGAGCGCCCAGGCGTGATGTTTGCGGATATGGAACTGATCGGTATTCCGCACACCATCGTGATCGGCGATCGTAACCTCGATAATGACGAGATCGAGTATAAGTATCGTCGTAACGGTGAGAAGCAGATGATCAAAACCGGTGACGTGCTTGAGTATTTAATCAAAAACATCAAAGGTTGATGTCGTAAGAGGCCCTGATTTTCAGGGCCTCTTTTTTTACAAGGATTGTAAAAGATATGAAAATGCACAGGGCGTTGCATCGCCTGCTCGTTCCCTCTCTCTTTTTATTTTCCGGCTGTACGCTTGATGTCAGCAGACAGGAAAGCGCAGCAAATGCGGTAGAGGCTCAGTCGAAAAAATGGGCAATCAAACTGCAGCGCCAGAGTTCTCTTTCAGAAAAAAAGCTGCTCGAAATCACCGAAAAAGAGCTTAAAGCTGGCGATCTTCTCTTCTCATCCAGCATCGGGATTACGTCCCTTGGCATTCGCCTGCTCAGTACCTCGTCCGTCAGTCACGTTGCAGTTTATCTCGGCAATCATGATGTGGCAGAAGCGACAGGCAACGGGGTGCAAATTATAAGCCTGGAAGATGCCATGCAGCACAGCGACAAATTATTCGCTTTAAGGGTGCCCAACCTGACACCCGAGCAAGCGGCAACCATCAGAGTATTTGCTGAGCAGGCGCAACATAGCCGCTATAACTATCGGGGAATAATTGAGTTTGTTCCCTTCATGGTGACAAAACAGTTATGTTCGCTGAATCCCTTCTCAGAAACTTTTCGCCAGCAGTGCGTTAGCGGCTTTGCCACTGCGCAATTAAGCAGAACAAGCGAAGATGAAAAAAAGGCGTGGTTTTGTTCGGAATTTGTTAGCGATGCCTTCCTGAAGGCGGGTCACCCGCTGACGATGGCAGAATCGGGCTGGATAAGCCCTGCCGATTTGATGCATATGCGTGAAGGCGATATCTCCACCTATAAACCTGAAACAGAGCTACGGTACATTGGCCATCTCAAACCCGGAATTTACATCAAAACGCGTCGCTTTGTAGGACTCAGGCCCTGATAATTGGGCCGGCAACCCCCTCCGGCCCAGCTTCTCAACGAGACTGACAATCTTTGCCAGCCTGGAAGGCTGCATCTTTATCGACTATCAGCGTTTTAACGCTTTGACCACTGTCCGGGTTGGCCTCAAGAGTAAAATGCCCGTTCACGGTGAGCAGCACCGGTTTAGTATCATTTCCGCGCGCCGCCGCGTAATCCCGCTCCAGCTGCGCGTTATTCGCTACGCTCACCTTTTTGCCGGTGGCACAGTCGGTGAAGCTCGCCGCATCAGCCATATAGAAATACATGCCGCGCATCGCCATTGGTGTTGATGGCAGGGCAGCGTTAACGGGCGCCAGGGTGTAGTTAAACTGCGACTCGATCGGATTTCCTTCCCGATCGAGCATCTCCAGCCCTTCGCCTTTCGCCCGGAAATAGTGCTTTTCGCCCTGCGTGTCCGTCAGCACCAGCTTATCCGCTGTTCGCGCCCAGCTGCCATAGCTGGCGAAAGAGGAAGGCGCCTTTGCCCCCTGATAATGTTGGTTCATTACCCAGGTGCCATCTTTTTCCAGAAACAGTGAGGTTTCGATACCTTCGCAGTCGGCGCAGGGTAAAACGCCCCGCCAGCTCTGCTGCATCGGTTTTAGCGCCTCTTCATGGGCTGGCTCCAGCGCCTGCACCTCTGCCCGGTTATGACATCCCATCAGGATGGCCAGCGCGCCTGCAGCCACCACTGAAAATATTGCTGTTTTCACATCAGATTCCTTTTCTCAACCCGCCTGCTCCCCGTTAATCCTGGGGGCCTCGAACTTTGCCACGCAGTGCTTTGACGGTCGATTTTTGTGATTTAGAAGCCAGACGGCGCTCTTTCGATGCGCGTGTCGGGCGGGTTGCCCGCCGGCTTTTTTGCACTGCCGTTAACTCTTGTATTACCGCCACCAGCCGGGCAAGCGCGGCTTCCCGGTTCATCTCCTGGCTGCGGTACTCCTGCGCCTTGATAATAATGATGCCGTCAGAGGTGATCAGATGATGGCTGGCGGCGAGCAGGCGCTCTTTATAATACTCTGGCAGGCTGGATGCCCGAATGTCAAAGCGCAGATGAATAGCCGTTGAGGTTTTGTTCACATGCTGGCCCCCTGCTCCCTGGGCGCGGATCGCGGTGATCTCCACTTCATGATCGGGCAGGGCGACGGTTCGGGAGACTACGATCATGAACGGGACTGCCAGGCTTCCGGATGAATTTCCAGATTATTCTCAGCATCCGACAGCCAGATGGCGCCATCCTGAATGGTTGCCTGCAGAATCATGGTTCGACCGGCAAATGCGCTCAGCTTAGCCAGTTGATCATCATCCAGATACCAGACAGACAGGTTGGCAAACTGGGCGCACTTATTCTTGTTCTGCTGCCACCAGATCTCCGCTGCGCGGCTGTTGTAGGTAAAGAGCGCCACTTCAGCAGATTGCGTGCAGGCTTTCTTGATGCGACGCTCATCCGGCAGGCCCAGCTCAATCCAGAGATCGATACCCAGATGATCGTTGAGCAGCCAGGCTTCCGGCTCGTCTTCCGCGCTTAACCCGCGGGTAAATTGCAGGCGCTCATTGGCGTACTTAATCCACGCCAGCAGGCGCAGCATCATGCGCTCTTGCGTTTCGGAGGGATGACGCGCCAGCGTCAAGGTCGCATCCAGAAACTGATTGCGGTCTAAATCCGCCACATTGACCGCGGCTTTGTAAATTGTCGCTTTAAGCGCCATGAGAGAACTCCTTTCGAATCAGGTGCGCATTGTAGCGAAATCTCCGCCAAAAGGCTGTTACAGGCTTGAGAATGTCTGCGACATCAACCTGCTGATATTGCTTAAATGAGTATGGTATAGTCACCTTGCTAAACCGAGTTTATCTTCGTAGGCTTAATGGTATCTCACAGTAAAGTCAGTGCGCTGGCAGGAGGGGATGTGGATAATTATTGTGAGCTAATTCGCAAACGGTATGCGGAGATTGCCAGCGGCGATCTGGGGTATATCCCCGATGCGTTGGGCTGTGTATTGAAAGTTCTGAATGAAATGGCGTCGGATGGCACGCTTTCAGAATCGGTCAGAGAAAAAGCAGCATATGCTGCTGCGAATTTACTGGTGAGCGATTATGTCAATGAATGATACCTATCAACCTATTAACTGCGATGATTACGACAATCTCGAACTCGCCTGCCAGCATCACCTGCTTCTTACGCTGGCGTTAAAAGATGGCGAAGTGCTGAAGGCCAGGGCGAACGATCTGGTTTCCCGTAAGAACGTGGAGTATCTGGTTGTGGAAGAAGGCGGCGCAACGCGCGAACTGCGTCTCGATAAAATAGCCAGCTTCAGTCATCCCGAAATCGGCACCGTTGTGGTGAGCGAGTCCTGATCCCGTGTAACGGGCAGCCTGCTGCCCGTTACGTTTTCCACTCCAGCTCTACGCCCCGCTCCGCTTCAGCCGCCCCTTCATGCGTTATAAACACCCCCGCCGCTGCCACCAACGTTTCTCCGTAAAATAGAAGCGGCGTGCTGTCCCGATGCCAGGGGGCAACGTTAAGTTCCTGCCAGATTTTTTTGATCTTGCGTCCGCCGTTTCGCCCGACAATGTGCAGCGTACCGCTGGCGCGAAAGCGCACCGTCACGGGCTCATCTGCCCGCGGCAGTCGAAGAGCGCCCCCCGTCTTGAGATGAAGCGTACCCAGCCCTTCCGGCAGAGAGAGGGGCCGCTCCAGCAACGGCCAGTCGATAACCCGATCGGCCAGCGAGGCGTGGACTTTCACCCACCACAGCTGACCGCGAAAGCGACGAATTTCACCTTCGCCGGAACGCAGCCGCGGTGCCGCGTCTTCCCGGGCCAGCACCACCTCATCCCAGATGCGATTAAGCATGTCGCGTGACGGCATTAACGCCCCGTGCAGCGCCAGCCATCGGCGCAGCAACGCGGCCCGGCGTACCGCACTCATCGCCTGCAGCGGCGCGATAGCCAGCGCCCCGTCTGGGGAGACTAATGTTGAAAGCTCGTCTGCCAGCAGTTCATCCAGCAGGTGCTCCTGCTCCGCGCACAGCGTGGCGCTGCGGGAGGTGGCCTGAGCAAAATGCGGCCAACGCTCTGCCAGCAGCGGCAGGACGCGCAGACGCAAAAAATTGCGGTCATAGCTGTCGTCCTGGTTGCTTTCATCCTCAATCCAGCGCAGATCCCAACGCTGCGCCCAGGCCAGCAGCGAGTCTCGCGTTTCACCAATGAGGGGGCGAATTTGTTCGGTACCGGCAAAACGCGCCCGCGCGGGCATGGCCGACAGCCCCGCCGGGCCACTGCCGCGCTTTAGCGCCAGCAGAAAAGTTTCACACTGATCGTCCAGATGTTGCGCCGTGACCAGCGCTTCATCCGGCAACAGGGCCTCACGAAAGGCGGCATAACGCGCTTTACGCGCCTGCGCCTCCAGCCCCAGCCCCTCCTCCGCCAGCGTTACCCGCGCCACGATCAGCGGGATATTCCACTGCTGGCACAGGTGCTGGCAATGGGCGACCCAGCTGTCGGCGTGGGGGCTCAGGCCATGGTGAATATGGATAGCGCGCAGCTCAAGGTCCGGCTCCTGTTCCCGCCACAGCATTAGCTGATGCAGCAATACCGTGGAATCCAGGCCACCGCTAAAGCCCACCAGCAGTCGGCGGTACGGGTGAAGAGCTTGCTGAAGGTCGGCTGTGGTCATCGTCGTCATTTATCCAGGAAGGTGCCCGGCACGTTACCGGGCATTCCCTGGCGAGGCAAGCGTTACTGCTGGTAGAGCTCCAGCGGCAGGCCATCAGGATCGTTGAAAAAGGTGAAGCGCTTTCCGGTGAAGGGATCGATACGGATGGCTTCGCACTTAACACCGTGGGATTCAAGATGCTCTACCGCCTGGTCAATGTCATCCACACTGAACGCCAGATGACGTAAACCGCAGGCTTCGGGCCGGGACGGACGCGCCGGCGGGAAGGGGAACGAAAAGAGCTCAATGACATACTGACCATTCAGCGCCAGGTCGCCTTTCCAGGAATCACGCTCTTCGCGGTAAAACTCACTTTGCAGGGTAAATCCCAGCGTATCGCAGTAAAACGCCTTACTGGCGGCATAGTCGGTGGCAATGATTGCAATGTGATGAACCTGCTTTAAACCCAGCATAGCCTCTCCTTATTGGTGTGCCTGAACGTTATATCCGAACCCCCTTGCCGTGCAAGGGGTCATGACGCTTTTAAGACCCGTACCCGGTAGATGCCGTTTTCATCCCGTTTGGCACCGTGGATGTCGGTTTCAAAGCCGGGATAGTGGCGGCCAATCGAGCAGAGCATTAACAGGAAATCGAGAACCGCCCTGCTCTTCTCGGTGATCATCTCACCGGGCATAAGCAGCGGCACACCAGGAGGATAAGGGAGGATCATATTGGCCGACACCCGGCCAACCAGATCCTCCAGATCGACCGTCTCTACCTCCCCCTTCACCTGACGCTGCCAGGCGTGATGCGGGGTGAGCTTCATTTCTGGCAGGACATCAAACGCCTGCAGCATCAGTCGCGGCAAGTCGTGCTGACGAATGAGCTTGTGAATGCCTTTAGCCAGATCCTGAATACGCATGTTGCGGTAGAAGTCGGGATCTTCGGCATAGAGATCCGGCAGCATGTTCTTGACCCGCAAATTCAGATCGTAGGCGCGCTTAAACTCCATCAATCCGCGCAGCAAACCCATCGCCCGGGTTTTGTCGATACCGATACTGAACAGGAAAAGCAGATTGTACGGCCCGGTTTTTTCGACCACCACGCCGCGCTCGTCGAGGAATTTCGCTACCAGCGCCGCCGGGATCCCCTCTTCACTCATCACTCCCTGCTCGTCCATACCTGGCGTCAGAATGGTGACTTTGACCGGATCGAGGAACATATGATCCTCATCGGCATCGCGGAAACCATGCCAGCTCTCGCCCGGCGCCACCGGCCAGCATTCAGCTTCGTCAATGTCGTCCGGCTGCCAGATATCGAAGAACCAGCCGTCGGCTTCATCTTTAAGGCGCTGAACCTCTTTGCGGAAGTGCAGGGCGCGCTCAACGGAGCGGTTGATCAGGCGCTTACCGGGATTACCACGCAGCATCGCCGCTGCCGTTTCAATGGAGGCCACCAGCGGATAGCTGGGCGAGGTGGTGGTGTGCATCATAAAGGCTTCGTTGAAGGTATCTTCATCGTACTCGCCCTTAATGTGAATCAGCGAGGCCTGAGAAAACGCAGCCAGCATTTTGTGCGTGGACTGGGTTTCGAAGAACACTTTACCCGGCAGGCGTTCACCGCTCATCCCGCTTTTTCCGGCATAGATGGGATGGAAATTGGTATAGGGGACCCAGGCAGAATCAAAATGGATGGAGGGCACATCGAGGGTCTGTTTCACCCAGTTGGTGTTGTACAGCAGGCCGTCGTAGGTGGAGTTGGTGATCACCGCGTGAACCGGCCAGCTTGCGCCCGGCACGGCTGCCACTTTGCGCTCTATTGCCGCATGAGAAAATTCCCGGCGCGGGATCCCGCCCAGAATGCCCAGCGCGTTGCGGGTCGGCGACAGCCAGAGCGGCACCACGTCACTCATCATCAGCAGGTGCGCCAGAGATTTATGGCAGTTGCGGTCGATCAGTAAAGTGCTGCCGCCCGGCGCAGCGTACATGCCAACGATCTTGTTCGACGTCGAGGTACCGTTGGTCACCATATAGCTCTGCTCGGCACCAAATGTACGGGCGATATACTCTTCAGCTTCGAGATGCGGGCCGGTATGATCCAGCAGCGATCCCAGCTCCGTCACCGAGATCGACACATCCGCCTTCAGGGTGTTCCCGCCAAAGAAGTCATAGAACAGACAGCCCACCGGGCTTTTCTGATACGCGGTTCCCGCCATATGACCGGGGGTACAGAAGGTGTACTTCCCCTCTTTTACGTAGGTGAAAAGGGCGCGGGTAAACGGCGGGGTTATGGTATCGAGGTACTCGCCGGTATATTGCTGAATGCGGGTAGCGATATCCTCGGCCACCCCCAGCGAGTACTCGAAGAACCACAGCGCCATGCGCATATCCTGGGCGCTGATATCCATCGTGGAGTGGGTATTGATAAAGGCGTAGAGCGGCAGGTATTCATTGAGTTGGTTGATGTCGCTGCACAACTCCATATCGTACTCGTCCCAGTCGAAGATGACGCCGCAGATACGGGGGTTATGTTCAATAAACTTCAGTAGATCGGCGCTGTTCTGCGGCCAGATTAGTTGAAACCCGCGCGATGCCAGCGCCTGCTCCAGCTCCTTGATGGGTTCGTCTTTATAAAAGACGCCGTGCGGCCCCATAATGGCAATGATGTTCACGGTTTACCTCCTTAAAAAACATTAGCTAAGCATAGTTGAGGTAAACCATGGACATAAAAAAAGCCGCAACAGGGTGCGGCTTTTAAGATTATTGCGTAGCTTATGCGTAGCCGTAGCTCATCAGACGCTGGTAACGGCGGTTCAGCAGATCTTCTTTGCTCAGCACGTCGAGGTCTGCGAGATCAGCCAGCAGCTGCGCCTTCAGGGAGGCGGCCATCACTTCTGGCTTACGATGCGCGCCACCCAGCGGTTCCGGGATAACGGTATCGATCAGCTTCAGCTCTTTCAGGCGAGGAGCGATAATGCCCATCGCTTCCGCAGCCATCGGGGCTTTATCGGCGCTTTTCCACAGAATGGAGGCACACCCTTCCGGGGAGATAACGGAATAGGTGCTGTACTGCAGCATATTCACTTTATCGCCCACACCAATGGCCAGCGCGCCACCGGAACCACCTTCACCGATAACGGTGCAGATAACCGGCACGCTTAAACGTGACATTTCACGCAGGTTACGGGCAATCGCTTCAGACTGACCGCGCTCTTCCGCGCCGACACCAGGATAGGCTCCCGGGGTGTCGATGAAGGTGATGATCGGCATGTTAAAACGCTCGGCCATCTCCATCAGACGCAGGGCTTTACGATAACCTTCTGGTGCTGGCATCCCGAAATTGCGGCGAATTTTTTCTTTGGTTTCGCGCCCCTTCTGGTGGCCAATAATCATCACCGGACGGCCGTCGAGACGCGCAATCCCACCAACGATAGCTTTATCGTCAGCGTATGCGCGGTCACCAGCCAGTTCGTCGAATTCATCAAACGCCAGGCGGACATAATCCAGGGTGTACGGACGCTGAGGATGGCGAGCCAGTTGAGCAACCTGCCATGCGCCGAGATCGGCAAAGATTTTACGCGTCAGTTCTACGCTTTTTTCACGCAGACGATGCACTTCTTCGTCGATGTTAATATCCAGTTTTTCATCCTGACGGCCCACGGCAGTCAGAGAATCGATTTTCGCTTCCAGCTCTGCAATCGGCTGTTCGAAATCAAGGAAATTCAGACTCATAGTATTCCTGTATTAGTCAAACTCCAGTTCCACCTGCTCCGAACCAATGAGGCCACGTAGATCGTTCAGTAAACGATCGCTCGGAGAGACACGCCACGACGCACCAAAGCGCAACCGTGCACGCGCATCCGCCCTCTGATAGTAGAGATGTACTGGAATGGTCCCCGAGCGGTGGGGTTCCAGAGACTGACGGAGTCGGTTTAAAAGCTGGTCATCAATTTGCCTGTCCGTCAGCGAGATAGCAAGCCCGCGAGCATATTTTTCCCGGGCTTCGTCAATGTCCATCACTTCGCGGGCGGTCATTTTAAGTCCCCCGCTGAAGTCATCAAAGCTGACCTGTCCGCTGACGATAAGTATGCGGTCTTTTTCCAGCAGCTGCTGGTATTTATCCAGCGCGTCGGTGAATAACATCACCTCCAGCCGCCCGGAACGGTCATCCAGCGTACAGATGCCGATACGATTGCCGCGTTTGGTGACCATAACCCTCGCAGCAATGACGAGCCCCGCAGCCGTAGTAATCTTACCACGTTCTGTCGGATGCATGTCTTTCAGCCGGTAGCCTCCGACATAGCGCTCAATTTCTTTAATATACTGATTGATCGGATGCCCGGTTAGATACAGGCCTAACGTCTCGCGCTCACCATCCAGCACGGTCTGTTCCGGCCACGGCTGACAGCTGGCATAGGATTGTTCAATCTGCTCCGGCTCTTCTGCCAGCACGCCGAACATATCCGCCTGCCCAATGGCCTCGGCTTTTGAGTGCTGGTCGGCGGCCTTCAGGGCGTCCCCCAGCGAGTTCATCAGCGCCGCGCGATGCGGCCCGAGACGATCGAACGCCCCGGACATAATCAGCTTTTCCAGCACCCGGCGGTTGAGCTTTTTAATATCGGTACGCGCACAGAGGTCAAACAGCTCGCGGAAGTAGCCGCCCTGGTTACGGGCTTCGATGATCGCTTCGATCGGCCCTTCACCCACCCCTTTAATCGCGCCGATGCCGTAGACAATCTCCCCGTCGTCATTGACGTGGAAGTGGTACTGACCGGAGTTGATGTCAGGCGGCAGGATTTTCAGCCCCATGCGCCAGCACTCATCCACCAGACCGACCACCTTCTCGGTGTTGTCCATATCGGCGGTCATTACCGCGGCCATAAACTCGGCCGGGTAGTGCGCCTTCAGCCACAGCGTCTGATAGGAGACCAGCGCGTAGGCAGCAGAGTGCGATTTGTTAAATCCGTATCCGGCAAATTTCTCCACCAGATCGAAGATTTTCATCGCCAGTTCGCCGTCGATGCCGTTTTTCTTCGCCCCATCTTCAAATATAGAGCGCTGCTTGGCCATCTCTTCCGGCTTTTTCTTACCCATTGCTCGACGCAGCATATCCGCGCCGCCGAGGGTGTAGCCGGAGAGCACCTGGGCGATCTGCATGACCTGTTCCTGATACAGGATGATGCCGTAGGTTGGCTCCAGCACCGGCTTCAGGCTTTCATGCTGCCACTGAACATCCGGATAGGAGAGTTCCTCGCGGCCATGCTTACGGTCGATAAAGTTATCTACCATCCCGGACTGCAGCGGCCCCGGACGGAACAGCGCCACCAGCGCGATCATATCTTCGAAGCAGTCAGGCTGCAGACGCTTGATCAAATCTTTCATGCCGCGGGATTCAAGCTGGAAGACCGCCGTGGTCTCCGAGCGTTGCAGCATGTCGAAACTTTTCTTGTCATCGAGCGGGATCGCGGCGATATCAATCGGCTCCAGGCCCTGCTTGGCCCGGCGCGGGTTGATCATCTTCAACGCCCAGTCGATGATGGTGAGCGTACGCAAGCCGAGGAAGTCAAACTTCACCAGCCCGGCGTATTCCACGTCGTTCTTGTCAAACTGGGTGACCGGATGCAGGCCCGATTCATCGCAGTAGAGCGGCGCAAAGTCGGTAATTTTGGTCGGTGCAATGACCACCCCACCGGCGTGTTTACCGGCGTTTCGGGTGACACCTTCCAGCTTGCGCGCCATGTCGATCAGCGCTTTGACCTCTTCATCCGCCTCGTAGATTTCCGGCAGCTGCGGCTCCGCTTCGAACGCTTTCGCCAGGGTCATGCCCGGGTCAGGCGGCACCAGCTTCGAGATGCGGTCAACAAAGCCGTACGGATGCCCCAGTACGCGGCCCACGTCGCGGATAACTGCTTTTGCCGCCATGGTACCGAAGGTAATGATCTGCGATACCGCGTCACGACCGTACATGTCTGCCACGTGTTCAATGACCTGGTCGCGTTTCTCCATACAGAAGTCAACGTCGAAGTCGGGCATGGAGACACGTTCCGGGTTGAGGAAGCGTTCGAACAGCAGGTCAAATTCCAGCGGATCGAGATCGGTAATTTTCAGCGCATAGGCCACCAGCGATCCGGCACCCGAACCACGGCCCGGCCCTACCGGTACGCCGTTGTCTTTCGACCACTGGATAAACTCCATAACGATCAGGAAGTAGCCGGGGAACCCCATCTGGTTAATAACCTGGAGCTCAACGTCCAGACGCTCGTCATACTCCGGGCGCTTCTCGGCGCGAACGGCCGGATCCGGGAACAGAAACTCAAGGCGCTCTTCCAGACCTTCTTTTGATTTCATGACCAGGAAGTCTTCGGTGGTCATGTCGCCGGTCGGGAACTGCGGCAGGAAGTATTCACCCAGACGGACGGTGACGTTACAGCGCTTGGCGATCTCTACGCTGTTCTCCAGCGCTTCCGGGATATCGGAAAACAGCTCGCACATCTCCTCTTCGCTGCGCATATATTGCTGCGGCGAATAGTTGCGGGGGCGTTTCGGATCGTCGAGGGTAAAACCATCGTGGATAGCGACGCGAATTTCATGGGCGTCAAAATCGTCGGCGTTGATGAAGCGCACATCGTTGGTGGCAACTACCGGCAGGCCCTGCTCTTCCGCCAGCGCCACCGCGGCATGCAGATAGCTCTCTTCATCAGGGCGACCGGTACGGATCAGCTCCAGGTAGAAGCGATCCGGGAAATACTCTTTATAAAAATCGACGCACTGCTCCACCAGGGCAGTGTTGCCGCGCAGCAGGCATCGGCCTACGTCGCCCATGCGCCCGCCGGAGATGAGCAGCAGCCCCTCATTCAGCTCCGCCAGCCACGCGCGATCGATCCACGGGCCCTGCGGGCCGTAGCCGCGCTGATAGGCACGGGAGATGAGCAGCGTCAGGTTCTGATAGCCGGTATTGTTCAGCGCCAGGACGGTAATTTGCGTCATTTCATCGGCGAGAAGCTCGCTCTGTACATGAAAATCAGCCCCAATTACCGGCTTCATTCCGGCACCGTGCGCCGTTCCGTAGAACTTCACCAGACCGCACAGGTTAGTGAAGTCGGTGATCGCCAGCGCAGGCATGCCAAGCGAGGCCGCCTTTTTCACCAGCGGCCCGGTCTTCGCCAGCCCATCAATCATGGAATAGTCGCTGTGCACCCGCAGGTGTACGAAACGTGGTTCAGCCATCTTCAGATTCCGCGTTACTTATTGGCGTCTTGATTCAGGACATCAGTCCCAGTGCGCGTTTTACCGGTCCAAAACTGCGGCGGTGGTGCTCAGTTGCGCCGTGTTCAGCCAGTCTTTCCAGATGGAAAGCGGTAGGATACCCCTTATGCTGGGCAAAACCATACTGGGGAAATGTGAGATCCAGCGCGGCCATTTCAGCATCGCGCGTGACTTTAGCCACGATCGAGGCGGCACTAATTTCCGCCACCCGGCTGTCGCCCTTTACCACCGCCAGCGACGGCATGGGCAGCGCCGGGCAACGATTACCGTCGATCAGCACATACTCCGGCACCACGCTCAGCCCGGCGACGGCACGCTGCATCGCCAGCATGGTGGCATGCAGAATATTCAGTTCGTCGATCTCATGCGGTTCCGCCCGCCCGACACTCCAGGCCAGCGCTTTCTCTTTAATTTCATCGTATAAGGCCAGGCGGCGCTTCTCGGATAATTTCTTCGAGTCATTCAGACCGATAATCGGACGAGCAGGATCGAGGATCACTGCGGCAGTCACCACTGCGCCCACCAGCGGCCCACGCCCTACTTCATCCACTCCCGCCACCAGATGGGCGTGAGGGTAAACAAATTCCATCATTTCGCTAACTCCAGCACCGCGTCAGCTGCCTGCTCGTCGGCATTACAGCGGATTTGCTGATGCAGTTCCCGGAATGTGTCATGCATTTCATGGCTGGTTTTGCCGTTAGCCAGCAGCGGCAGCAACGCAGCGGCTAATGCCTGCGGCTGGCACTCATCCTGCAGCAACTCTTTCACCAGCTCACGTCGGGCAAGCAGGTTCGGCAGGGAGACGTAATCCGTCTTCACCAGCCGTTTTGCCAGCCAGAAGGTAAACGGCTTCATACGATAACCCACGACCATCGGGCATTTTGCCAGCATGCACTCCAGCGCAGCGGTACCCGATGCCAGCAACGCGGCATCGCTGGCCACCATCGCCTCACGCCCTTTGCCATCTAACAGATGGACATGCAGATCGGGGGCGACTTCCGCTTTAATACGCTCGAACTGCTCCCGGCGTTTGGCATTCACCAGCGGCACGACCACTTCCAGGTCAGGGTAAGTCTGACGCAGGATTTGCGCGGTTTTCAGAAAATCAGCGCTGAGCATTTCGACTTCTGCGCCGCGGCTCCCTGGCAACAGCGCCAGGCAGTGGGCATCATGTGAAATACCCAGCAGGTCACGTGCACCATTTTTATCGGGATCCAGCGGCATGGCGTCGGCCATGGTATGGCCGATAAAGCGGCACGGCACGTTGAATTTATCGTAAAACGCTTTTTCGAAAGGCAGGAAGGCCAATACCAGATTCGTCGATCTGCCTATTTTGAAAACGCGTTTCTGTCGCCACGCCCAGACGGACGGACTGACATAATGGATGGTTTTGATCCCCTGTTTTTTCAGATTACCTTCAAGGGTAATGTTGAAGTCAGGCGCATCAATGCCCACGAACACATCGGGCTTAAGTTCGGTAAAACGACGCGTCAGATCGGCGCGGATGTGCAGCAACCGGCGCAGGCGACCCAGTACCTCGACGATGCCCATCACCGCCAGCTCTTCCATTTCGTACCAGGCTTCGCAGCCTTCAGCCTGCATCAATGGGCCAGCAACGCCGACAAAGCGCGCGTTGGGAACGCGCGCTTTGAGCGCTCGAATCAGACCAGCACCAAGAATATCGCCGGAGGTTTCTCCGGCGACGAGGGCGATCGTAAGCGGACGACTATCGACCATTAACGAATCAGACCACGGGTTGAGCGTGCGAAGAACTCCACAAACGCGTTCACCTCAGGATGCTGCTTCGCCAGTTCGGCAATTTCCGGCTTAGCCTCTTCCAGCGTTTTACCGTTACGGTACAACTGCTTGTAAGCGTTGCGGATAGCCATAATCGCTTCACGGCTAAAACCGCGACGCTTAAGGCCTTCGATGTTGACGCCAAACGGCGTCGCATGGTTACCCTGTGCAATCACATATGGCGGAACGTCCTGCGCCACGCCGGAGCAGCCGCCAACCATCACATGCGCACCAATGATGCAGAACTGATGGACAGCGGTCATGCCGCCAATGATTGCATAATCATCAACTGATACGTGTCCCGCCAGCGTTGCGTTGTTGGCGAGAATGCAGCGGTCACCCACGGTACAGTCATGCGCGATATGCGCGTTGACCATAAACAGGTTATCGCTGCCCACCTTCGTCAACTCACCGCCCTGTACTGTGCCACGATGAATGGTGACGCTTTCGCGAATGCGGTTACGATCGCCAATTTCCACACGGGTTGGTTCGCCAGCATATTTCAGATCCTGGTTAACTTCACCGATGGAGGCGAACTGATAGATCACGTTGTCGCGGCCAATAGTCGTATGACCATTCACCACGACATGAGATTTCAGTACGGTACCCTCACCAATTTCGACATGGGGTCCAACAATACAGAATGGACCAATGTGGACGTTAGCACCGATAACGGCACCCTCTTCCACAATGGCGGTTGGATGAATAAAGGCGGTTTTATCAATCACGTATCAGGCCTCCCGGCTACGCGCACACATCATGGTAGCTTCGCAAACAACCTTGCCGTCAACCAGAGCTACGCCTTTGAAGCGAGTCAGGCCGCGACGCGTTTTTTCAAAAGTCACTTCCATGATCATCTGATCACCAGGCACGACCGGGCGCTTGAAGCGCGCTTCGTCGATACCTGCGAAGTAATAGAGCTCACCTGGCTCCAGCTTCCCAACGCTTTTAAACGCCAGAATACCGGTAGCCTGAGCCATCGCTTCCAGGATCAATACGCCCGGGAAGATAGGCTTCCCAGGGAAATGCCCCTGGAAGAATGGCTCGTTTACAGAAACATTTTTCACTGCGCGCAGAAAACGACCTTCTTCAAAATCCAGCACACGGTCTACCAGCAAAAACGGATAGCGGTGCGGCAGAAGTTCTAAAATCTCTTCAATATGCAGAGTATGAGTGTCAGTAGTCAAAATACTCTTCCTGTCAAAATATCTGAATGGCAATAATAACACGGCCTGCCGGTTTATAAGAAAGCCGACAGGCCGGGAAGTGTGCGTTAAACGGGTGAACGCTTAGTCTTATTGATCGATTTTGCGCTCAATGGCCTTGAGGCGCTTGCTCATATCATCAATATTCATCACCAGGGCTGCAGTCTTACGCCACACTTTGTTAGGCTGCAACGGAATGCCTGAAGAGTAGACGCCCGGTTCGGTGATTGGACGCATAACCATGCCCATACCGGTAACCGTAACCTTATCGCATATTTCCATATGCCCGTTAATGACGCTGGCGCCGCCAATCATACAGTAACGGCCAATCTTCAGGCTGCCCGCCATAATAACGCCACCGGCAACGGCAGTATTGTCGCCAATCACAACGTTATGTGCAATCTGGCACTGGTTATCGATGATAACACCATTACCGATGATCGTGTCATCAAGCGCACCACGGTCAATAGTCGTGCATGCACCGATTTCGACGCGATCGCCGATGATCACCCGGCCAAGCTGCGGGATCTTAACCCAGTTACCACGATCGTTGGCGTAACCGAAACCATCCGAACCGATAACAGTACTGGACTGGATCAGGCAGTTTTCGCCAATTTCGATCTCATGATAAACAGAGACATTGGCCCACAGGCGAGAGCCTGCACCAATTTTTGTTTTTTTACCGACGAAGCAACCGGCACCGATGACCACGTTATCGCCCAGCACGACGTCTGATTCGATAACCGCATTTGCACCAATTGATACGTTGTTACCCAGCTGCGCCGTTGGGTCAATCACCGCACTGGGTGCGATGTTTTGCGCCGGCTGCGGCGTGGTATCCAGAATTTGTGCCATACGGGCATACGTCAGGTAGGGGTTCTTCACTACCAGCGCAGCACCTGCGGCAAACGGCAAATCGTCCTGCGTCATGACGACAGCAGACGCCTGGCAAAGCGCCAGATGTTCACGGTACTTAGGGCTTACCATGAAGGTGATATTGCCTGCTTTAGCAGATTGCATGGACGCAACAGCGGTGATGACGATATCGCCATCACCGTGTAATTCTGCATCCAACTGCTGAGCTAAATCAGCGAGTCGAATTGAAGGCATTACTTATTTAACCTGTTTCAGGACATCAGCGGTGATGTCTTTAACATCGCTGCTGTTGAATGCAACGGCGTTGGCATCAACAACCAGATCGATGCTCTGATCGGCAGCTACAGCTTTCACAGCGGACTGGATACGGGTAACCAGCTTGCCGCGCTCTTCGTTAGAACGACGTTGACGATCCTGCTCAAAAGCTTGCGCTTTCTGAGAGAAAGTCTGACGCTGAGCCATTACGTCTTTTTCCAGTTTGCTACGTTCGCTCGCTTTCATGGTAGAACCATCGCGCTGCAGACGCTGCATTTTGGATTGCAGATCGTTTTCCATACCCTGCAGTTCGCTTGCACGGCCTTTGAACTCGCTCTCCAGCTTGGCAGAAACACCTGTTTTCTGCGCAACCTGCTGGAACAAGTTACCCATATTGACGATTGCAATTTTGTCCGCTGCCTGAGCAGAAGTTGCCATCGCTAAACCGAGACCTGCAGCTAATAACCACTTTTTCACAATTAACTCCTTACCATCCCATTGGCACCCGAAGGTACCGTTCTTTGCGTGGCAAGGCGATCCTGCGATCGCCAGTTGTCAGCGCTACACTGCCAACGCATTCCTTTGCGACGGACAATTACCAGGTTTTACCAATGTTAAACTGGAACTGCTCCGCCTTGTCTCCATCATATTTCTTAAACGGCTGGGCGTAAGAGAAGACCAACGGCCCCAGCGGTGACATCCATTGTAGTGCGAGACCCGCAGACATACGAATATTGCTCGGATCGCTGTAGTCCGGAATACCTGCAGCCCTGGTCGCACTGGTATTTTCCCAGTTAGTATCCCATACGGTACCCGCATCCACGAAGAAGGAGGTACGAACGGAGTTGGCATACTTATCGCTGATAAACGGCGTAGGGGTAATAAACTCCAGGCTGGCAACACCCATGGCGTTACCGCCTACTGCATCGTCGGAGCTACATACTTCGCTTGATGAAGACTTATCGCAGTTATCTTCGTCGTTACCGCCGTAGTAGGCTGCTTTCGGACCAATGTTATTGGACTGGAAGCCACGTACGGTGCTTGAGCCACCCGCATAGAAGTTTTCATAGAATGGCAGCTCTTTGCCACCTAAACCATCGCCGTAGCCCCAGCGTGTACGACCCAGAACCACCCATTTATGGTCTTCATCGATCGGGAAGTAGGAGGCGGTATCCAGCGTAACCTTGTAGAACTCGTTATCCGAGCCCGGAATGGTCACTTTACCGTTCAGGTTGACGCGCGAACCTTCGGTCGGGAAGAAACCACGGTCGAGGCGGTTGTACGTCCAGCCATAGTTGAAGGTGAAGTCATCTGCGGCAAAACCGTTATCATCATTCGAGGTGCTGGCAGACTGTCCGATAGAGTCCAGATAACGCCACATTGCTACCTGCGGTTGCATGTTCGACAGGTCGTTATGGACGTAACCTAAGCCCGCACGCAGGGTGTTATATTCGTTAACCGGGAAACCGAGCGTACCATCAACGCCGTAGCTTTTGTTGGTATACGAAGACAGGTCCGCATCATCCGCTTTAAAGTCGTTATAGAAGATACGGCCGCCCAGACTCACACCATCCACGGTGAAGTAAGGGTTAGTCACGGAGAGCTCAGAGTAAGTCTGGTAGTCGTTCTTGGTACCGTTGATACCCACGGAGTAGCCCGTACCTAACCAGTTATCCTGCTGTACACCCACCTGGAAGCTAACGCCACTTTCTGTGCCGTAACCGACACCAAAGTTAAAGCTACCGGTGTTACGCTCTTTAACCTTGTAAACGACATCAACCTGATCCGGTTTACCTGGCACACGCTGGGTGTCGGTATCCACCGTTTCGAAGTAACCCAGACGGTTCAGACGCTCTTTACCCTGATCAACCAGGTCGCTGCCCAGCCACGCCCCTTCCATCTGGCGCATTTCGCGGCGCAGGACAGAATCTTTGGAGGTATCGTTACCCTCAAAGCGGATCTTACGCACGTAGAAACGGTTACCCGCATCGACGTTGACGTGCAGCTTAACGGTTTTATCCGCATCGTTGATTTCAGGCTGGGTCTGAACGCGCGGGTAAGCGTAACCATAACGGCCGAGCAGCTTTTTAATGCCATCTTCCATTTTGGTGACTTTGGAACCGCTATAGAGTTCACCCGGCTGCAGTTTGGTCAGGCTCTCAATCTCTGCAGAATGGCCCGCGAGGTTACCGCTTACTTCAACGCCCGAAAGCGTATACTTATCGCCTTCAGTGATGTTAACGGTAATGTAGATGCCTTTCTTGTCCGGAGTCAGACTGACCTGGGTCGAGTCAATGTTGAAACGGGCGTAACCGCGATCCAGGTAGTAACTGCGCAGGGTTTCGAGATCGCCCGCCAGTTTCTGTTTCTGATACTTACGGTCGCCAACAACGTTCCACCACGGCACTTCATCACGCAGCTGGAACGTTGAGATCAGTTCATCGGTGCTGAATGCATGGTTACCAACGATGTTGATCTGCTGAATCTTCGCGGAAACACCTTCCTGGAAGACCAGTTTCAGATCGACACGGTTACGCGGCAGCGGCGTGACAACCGCTTTCACGCTGGCGCTGTATTTACCGACGCTGTAGTAGAAATCTTCCAGCCCTTTCTCAATATCAGAGAGGGTGGTGCGATCCAGGGATTCGCCAACGCGAACGCCAGAGGCCTCAAGGTTCTGCTTGAGCATATCGTCTTTCACCGACTTGTTGCCGGAGAAGGTGATGCTCGCAATTGTCGGGCGCTCTTTCACCTGAACCAGTAGCGTATCACCATCGCGCAAAACGCGAACGTCCTCAAAGTTGCCAGTGGCAAACAGGGCGCGAATGGTATTACTAATGTCTTCATCATTAACCGTGTCGCCTGGGCGCACTGGCATACTGAGGAGGGCCGCACCAACGGCGACTCGCTGAAGGCCTTCGAAATGAATATCTCTCACTACGAACCCGTCAGCACCGTATACGGTCGCGCTGCTAAACAGCAGCGACGCTATGAGCAACTTTTTCATCGCCATCGTTATTATGCGTTCTTCCTAACACTCTCTTACAACCGAGAGAAATCATTGAAAAGTGCAAGCCCCATTAACAGCACCAGTAAAATCGAACCAATGCGATAACTAAAGTCTTGAACTCGCTCGGATACCGGCCCGCCTTTTAGCTTCTCTATCGCTAAAAACAGCAGATGGCCCCCGTCTAAAACGGGAAGTGGGAACAGGTTGATTATCCCGAGGTTCACGCTAATGAGCGCAAGAAACATCAGATAGTAAATCACCCCGAACTCTGCTGACATCCCAGCCCCCTGAGCGATCGAGATCGGCCCACTGAGGTTGTTCAGTTTTACATCACCGGTAATCAATTTCCCCAGCATCTGCACGGTCAGCTTCATCAATTGCCATGTTTTATCCGTGGCTTCAAGGATGGCGCTGAACGGCCCATACTGGCGTATTGTCTTGTACTCATCAGGCAGCGGGATCACTTTAGGCACCACGCCTGCGAACCCTTCAGCCTTTCCGCCGCCCGGCTTGGTATCCGGAATCAACGTTAAGGAGAGCGGACTCCCCTGCCTTTCTATCTCCAGCGCCAGCGGCGTTCCTGGATTATCACGCACCAGAGTAACAAAGGTCATCCATTGCGTTAAAGGCTGACCATCGACTTTAACGATCCTGTCGCCAGCTTGCAAACCTGCTTTACGCGCTGCTGAATCAGCCTGGACTTCAGCCAGTACCGGTTCAATCTGCGCGCTGCGCGGCCGGATACCTAATGCCGCAACAGGATCTTCTTTGTCCGGCTCAAAGGTCCAGTGGCGCAAATCCAGAATTTTATTCTGACGCTGCTCTGAACCGAAAGATGACACGCTGACGGTGGTTCTCTCATCGCCAATTTTGGCGACCAGTTGTAACCGAACGGCATCCCAGTCAGGGGTTTCGATGCCATCAATTGCTTTAAGTTCCATCCCCGGATTAATTTGCGCGCTTGCCGCGATGGAGTTGGGTGTAATTTCACCAACAACCGGACGAACGCCAGGAACACCGATAATAAACACCAGCCAGTAAGCAAAGACGGCAAAGATGAAATTTGCAACCGGACCGGCAGCAATGATAGCGGCGCGCTGACCAACAGTTTTGTTGTTGAACGCGTAGTGGCGCATTTCAGGAGCAACCGACTCTACGCGTTCATCCAGCATCTTGACGTAGCCGCCTAAGGGGATGAGGGCAATAACAAATTCTGTGCCGTGGCGATCGGTACGACGCCAGAGCGCTTTACCAAAGCCAATGGAAAAGCGCTCAACACGCACGCCACAGCGCCGAGCAACCCAGAAATGGCCAAATTCATGCACCGTGATAAGTACACCCAGTGCAACAATGAATGCCGCCAGATTCCAGAGAATGCTAAGCATAAAACCTTCCGTTAAATCGTCCCAAACACCAGCAAAAACAGGCAGGCAAACACGGGTACTGCCGCCGTCAGGCTGTCTATGCGATCCAGGATACCACCGTGCCCTGGAATGAGATTGCCACTGTCTTTGATCCCTGCTTCACGCTTAAACATACTCTCGGTCAAATCACCCAGCACGGAAGCCAGCGCTGCGACAATTGAACAGACCAATAATGTTACCGGTGCGACCTCGAGGTTGGCCCATATGCCGTAACCCCAGGAGATAATCGCCGCCGTAAACAGACCACCGATAAAGCCCTGCCAGGTTTTACCCGGAGAGACTTTCGGGGCCAGCTTATGTTTGCCAAACAGTTTACCAAACATATAGGCGCCAGAGTCAGCCCCCCAGACGAGAATCATGACATAAAGCAGCCATAACGCGCCGCTGTATGGGTTATCGTCATAGTGCCAGGTGCGCAGGGCAAGCATTCCCCAGAAGAAAGGAACGATGGTAAATAGCCCAAAGCAGAGACGCAGCACTTTCGAGTTACGCCACAGCGAGGCCGAGCCCGGATAGAAGAGCACCAGCAGCAACGCTGCCAGCCACCATCCCAGCGAAAGCCAGAGCGAACCTGCAATGATCGGTTGATGGATATTGTGATGGTACTCTGGCAGCATGAAGAGCATCAGCGCCAGCATCAGGCCGCACAGCACCGCCAGCCATACCCGCTGGGAACGCGAGGTAAAGCCGCTAAGCTGTCCCCATTCCCACGCCGCCAGCATGCAAACGACCAGTGTGACAATCGCAAATCCCACCGGAGGCAGTAAAAACAGCGCCGCGATGACAACAGGTATTAAAACAAACGCAGAAATCAGGCGATACTTCAGCAAAAGCTACCCCCATCAGGCGTTTTCGCCACCAGGCTCGGTACCACCGAAACGACGCTCTCGATTGGCAAAGGCATGCAGCGCACCTTCAAAGTCTTGTTCATCAAAATCGGGCCAAAGAACATCTGTAAAGTAAAGTTCGGCATAGGCAATTTGCCACAGCAAAAAGTTACTGATGCGATGTTCTCCCCCTGTCCTAATTACTAAATCCACGGGTGTCAGTTCACTCATGCAGATTTGCTTGCTCAGCGCCTCTTCATCAATCTGGTCCGGCCTTAAGAGCCCTTCCTGAACCTGTTCAGCCAAATGCCGCACACCCTGGACAATATCCCAACGTCCGCCATAATTCGCAGCGATATTGAGCGTTAAGCCGGTATTTTGCCCGGTCAACGCCTCCGCTTTACGAATGCGTTCCTGCAGACGTGAGTTAAAACGACTGGTATCGCCGATAATACGCAGGCGAACGTTGTGGCGGTGCAGGCTTTTTACTTCGCTGTCTAGCGCCCACACGAACAATTCCATCAACGCGCTAACTTCCTGCGCAGGTCGATTCCAGTTTTCACTGCTGAAAGCATAGAGCGTTAACGCGTCAATGCCGTTATTGGCGGCAAAAGAAACCGCGCGGCGCACAGATTTCGCCCCAGCTTTATGCCCAAAGGCTCGGATCTTCCCTTGTCTTTTCGCCCAGCGGCCATTGCCATCCATGATGATTGCTACATGACGACAGCCATGAGCCGGCAAGTTTTCGCTTATTGGTTGGTTCGCAGACAACATAACGCGTTTTTGGTCCCTGAAAGGATTTAACGGTACTCAGGAATACTGAAGCCTTTACGTAAAAAAGCCGTGTTATACCACGGCTTACCTGACCACAGAACGTCAACTACCCGCAATCAGGTGGCGCAGACTATATCACTGAAGCCCAACGCTAACAAATAGCAAGACCACCTGCGGGTGGATTATCACCAGCTTGCGAGGTGCGTCACCGCTTTTTGCGCCGTGAGCCTCGCTTTCGCGTCGACGGTCAATACGTCATCCACACTTTGCGGTTCGCGTAGATCCATCGCCTCAAGCACAGACAGGTTCAGCGCAGCGATATCCGTAAAGCGGATCTGCTTTTCGAGGAAGGCGGCGACAGCGATTTCGTTCGCCGCGTTAAGTGCGGTCGTCGCCGCTTGCCCCTGCTCGAAGGCCTCCATTGCCAGCTTCAGACATGGATAACGCTGATAATCAGGCGCGCTAAACGTCAGCGCACTCAGCTTGCAAAAATCGAGTGGCTTAACGCCTGAGCTTACGCGGTTTGGCCAGGCCATCGTATGGGCGATAGGCGTGCGCATATCAGGTTCACCTAACTGCGCCATCACGCTGCCATCACGATAACGCACCATGGAGTGGATCACCGACTGGGGATGAATCAACACTTCCATCTGCGCTGCCGAGGCGTTAAATAACCAGCGGGCTTCAATATATTCCAGACCTTTATTCATCATGGTGGCCGAATCAACGGAGATTTTACGCCCCATCGACCAGTTCGGATGACGGCATGCCTGATCCGGAGTCATTGAGACCAGTTCAGACAGCGGCGTGTCACGGAACGGGCCACCAGACCCGGTAAGCAGGATAGAAGAGACGCCATTCTGCTCGAGATCAGCGTACCCCAGGTTCTCCTGAAAGGGTTGCGGTAAACTCTGAAAAATCGCGTTATGTTCGCTATCTACCGGCAAAAGGCGCGCGCCATTGCGCTTCACGGCGTCCATAAACAGGCGGCCACAGGTTACCAACGACTCTTTATTGGCCAGCAAAACGGATTTTCCGGCATCGATCGCTGCAAGCGTAGGCAGTAACCCCGCCGCGCCGACGATAGCGGCCATGACCTGGTCGACGTCGTCCAGCGCGGCCATTTCACAGGCGGCCTCTGGCCCGCTCAGCACCTCGGTACGGCTGCCCTTCTCCGCCAGCAACGCCTTAACCTGCCGGGCGCTCGCTTCATCATCCATCACCGCGTAGCGCGGGGTGAACTCCAGACACTGTTCCACCATACGATGAACGTTTTTGCCTGCGACAAGGGCGGCCACCGCATAGTGGTCTGGATTATGGCGAACAACATCGAGAGTGCTGCAACCAATTGAACCGGTTGAGCCAAGGAGTGTTAATTGCTTCATGAGATGCCCGGAAAAGTGAACCAGAAAAGCAAAACGCCGCCAGCAAAGCCCAAAGGCCTTCTGTACGGCGTTTTATCAGATTACGACAGAAATCAGAACTGCATCAGTTCTGCTTCTTTTTCTGCCAGCGCCGCGTCAATTTTCTTGATAGCGGCGTCGGTCAGTTTCTGAACGTCGTCCTGGGAACGGCGATCGTCGTCTTCGCTGATCTCTTTCTCTTTCAGCAGCGCCTTCACTTTATCGTTCGCGTCACGGCGAACGTTACGTACGGAAACACGGCCCTGCTCGGCTTCGCCACGTACCACTTTGATCAGGTCTTTACGACGCTCTTCGGTCAGCGGTGGCAGTGGAACGCGAATGTCTGTACCGGCTGAGCTTGGGTTCAGACCCAGATCGGAGGCCATGATCGCTTTCTCAACGGCCGGGCCCATAGAGCGGTCAAAGACGTTGATTTTCAGCGTACGGGTATCTTCGACCGTCACGTTAGCCAGCTGACGCAGTGGAGTCGGCGTGCCGTAGTATTCCACCACGATGCCGTCCAGCAGGCTTGGGGAAGCACGGCCTGTACGAATTTTGCTGATTTGGTTTTTGAACGCTTCGACGCATTTATCCATGCGTACTTCAGCATCTTTTCTGATGTCGTTAATCACGTTACGAATCCTTGAAAACTTGTCTCAGGCAGACTATCCGCCAGCACCACCGTTAATGATGTGCTAAGTATAGTCCCGTTTAATTCATGACAACGCCCGGGGCGTGTCCAGGTAAGAAACCCATAGAAAGTAGAGCGGAATCTTACCTGTATTTATCGTCGACGGAAATTATTCCGTGATCAAAGTGCCTTCTTTTTCGCCCATTACAACGCGACGCAGCGCGCCAGGCTTATTCATGTTGAAGACACGAATCGGCAATTTGTGGTCGCGAGCCAGCGTGAAGGCGGCAAGATCCATCACTTTCAGCTCTTTATCCAGTACTTCGCTATAGGTCAGCTGATCGTACATGGTCGCCGCAGGATCTTTTGCCGGATCGGCCGTAAACACGCCATCCACTTTAGTGGCTTTCAGCACCACATCGGCTTCGATTTCGATACCGCGCAGGCAGGCTGCGGAATCGGTCGTAAAGAACGGGTTACCCGTACCGGCGGAGAGGATCACCACGCGGTTATTGCGCAGCAGGCTGATCGCTTCGGCCCAGCTGTAGTTATCACAGACGCCATTCAAAGGAATAGCGGACATCAGGCGCGCATTCACATAGGCACGATGCAGGGCATCACGCATTGCCAGGCCATTCATGACCGTTGCCAGCATACCCATGTGATCGCCCACAACGCGGTTCATGCCAGCTTTTGCCAGCCCTGCACCACGGAAAAGGTTACCACCGCCAATGACTACGCCAACCTGGATGCCCAGTTCAACCAGTTCTTTGATCTCCTGCGCCATGCGGTCAAGGATGCTTGCGTCAATACCGAAGCCTTCCGACCCCTGAAGCGCTTCGCCACTCAGCTTAAGCAGAATACGTTTGTAAACAGGTTTTGCATTGGTAGCCATATTTCTTTCCTGGGACTGTCAACGATTAAGATGAGGTTAATTCTGGCGACATGATATATCGCATCTCAACACAGACTCTATAGGCGTCTGGCTGAATTACACTGCCGTACACAAAAAGAAGCCGCCCTCAGGCGGCTTCTTTTCGCTGATTAAGACTGCTTGGACATTGCAGCAACTTCTGCTGCGAAGTCAGTCTCAACTTTCTCGATGCCTTCGCCCACTTCGAAGCGGATGAAGCCAGTTACGTCAGCGTTGTGCTCTTTCAGCAGCTGCGCAACAGATTTGCTTGGATCCATAACGAATGGCTGACCAGTCAGAGAAACTTCGCCGGTGAATTTCTTCATGCGGCCTTCAACCATTTTCTCTGCGATCTCTTTTGGCTTGCCAGACTGCATGGCGATGTCCAGCTGAACCTGGTACTCTTTTTCTACCACTTCAGCAGAGACGTCTTCTGGCTTAACGAATTCTGGCTTGCTTGCAGCAACGTGCATTGCCAGCTGTTTAACCAGCTCTTCGTCAGCGCCTTTAGCCGCAACCAGAACACCGATACGTGCACCGTGCTGGTAGCTGTTCAGAACGTCACCTTCGAGGATAGCAACACGGCGGATGTTGATGTTCTCACCGATTTTCGCTACCAGCGCAACGCGCTCTTCTTCGAACTGTGCTTTCAGGACTTCAACATCAGTCACTTTACCTGCAACAGCTGCGTCCAGTACTTTGTCAGCGAATGCCTGGAAACCACCATCTTTAGCAACGAAGTCAGTCTGGCAGTTAACTTCCAGAATCACGCCGAAGTTGCCTTCGATTTTGGTTTTGATCACGCCGTCAGCAGCAACGTTGCCTGCTTTCTTAGCTGCTTTGATCGCACCGGATTTACGCATGTTTTCGATAGCCAGCTCGATGTCGCCGTTAGCTTCAACCAGCGCTTTCTTACACTCCATCATGCCTGCGCTAGTACGTTCACGCAGCTCTTTTACCAGGGATGCGGTAATTTCAGCCATTCTAAAATCCTCGGGAGATGTGAACTGCCCGGCCTGCGGCCAAACAGTATAAATTGAAAAAAGGGGCCGGTAATGGGCCCCTATTCATACACGGTACTAATAAGGGGTAGAACCTTATTATTCAGCTTCTACGAAGCTTTCTTCCGCCTGAGAAGCCAGATCCTGGGAACGGCCTTCACGAACGGTAGTAGCTACAGCGCTCAGGTACAGGCTAACAGCACGGATTGCATCGTCGTTACCCGGGATAACGAAGTCAACACCGTCCGGATCGGAGTTGGTATCAACGATTGCGAATACTGGGATACCCAGGTTGTTAGCTTCTTTGATTGCGATGTGCTCGTGGTCAGCATCGATAACGAACAGTGCGTCCGGCAGGCCGCCCATGTCTTTGATACCGCCCAGGCTGTTTTCCAGCTTGTCCAGCTCACGAGTGCGCATCAGCGCTTCTTTTTTGGTCAGCTTTTCGAAAGTACCGTCCTGAGACTGGGTTTCCAGATCTTTCAGGCGCTTGATGGACTGACGAACGGTTTTCCAGTTAGTCAGCATACCGCCCAGCCAGCGATGGTTCACGAAGAACTGGTCGCAGCTGTTAGCAGCTTCTTTCACAGCTTCGCTTGCAGCGCGCTTAGTACCAACGAACAGAATCTTACCTTTACGGGAAGAGATCTTGTTCAGCTCAGCCAGGGCTTCGTTGAACATTGGTACAGTTTTCTCAAGGTTGATGATGTGAACTTTGTTACGTGCGCCGAAGATGAAAGGCTTCATTTTCGGGTTCCAGTAACGGGTCTGGTGACCGAAGTGAACACCAGCCTTGAGCATGTCGCGCATGGAAACAGTTGCCATGTTTTAAAACCTCTATTTAAAAGTTGGGGTTATGCCTCCACGTATCCCATATTACCGACCCCAAAGGGCACCCCGGAATATGTGCCGATACGTGTGTGTTGTTACACAAAGTGAGATTTGTCGCTCCCGTCCATCCTGTGTATCTGAAATGGATCGGAAGTCCGGCGCGCTTTATATCACAAATCGCTACCCGAAACCAACAATTGTTGGCGGTGTGTGCGGTAAAGGAATCTCAGTTTGGCAGCATGTGCGCCTGACTGTTACCATTGACAACACTTAGACTAGTATTGTCGAAAAAAACGACACCGATGGACAGATTACATGGCTATCTCTATTAAGACACCTGAAGAAATTGAAAAGATGCGCGTCGCCGGTCGTCTGGCCGCTGAAGTGCTGGAAATGATCGAGCCGTTCGTTAAGCCGGGCGTTAGCACAGGCGAACTGGATCGCATCTGTAACGACTATATCGTGAACGAGCAGCATGCGGTCTCCGCCTGCCTCGGCTATCACGGCTTCCCGAAATCCGTCTGCATCTCTATTAATGAAGTGGTGTGCCACGGCATTCCGGATGACGAAAAACTGCTGAAAGATGGCGACATCGTTAACATCGACGTGACCGTCATTAAAGATGACTACCACGGTGACACCTCTAAGATGTTCATCGTCGGCAAACCAACCATTCTGGGTGAGCGCCTGTGCAAGGTGACCCAGGAGAGCCTTTATCTGGCGCTGAAGATGGTTAAGCCGGGCATTCGCCTGCGTACTCTCGGTGCGGCGATTCAGAAATTCGTTGAAGCCCAGGGTTTCTCTGTGGTGCGCGAATACTGCGGTCACGGTATTGGCCGGGTCTTCCACGAAGAGCCGCAGGTTCTGCACTATGATGCTGATGACGGCGGCGTGGTGCTGCAGGCGGGCATGACCTTCACCATCGAGCCGATGGTCAACTCCGGCGATTACCGCATCCGTACCATGAAGGATGGCTGGACGGTTAAAACCAAAGACCGGAGCTTGTCTGCCCAGTACGAGCATACTATTGTGGTGACAGACAACGGCTGCGAAATTCTGACGTTACGCAAGGATGACACCATCCCGGCGATACTCTCGCAAGACGCATGATAAGAAGCCGGCAAATGCCGGCTTTTTTAATGGCTATCGTTTTTTCTTATGGGTGGCGCGCAATGAGTAACCTTTTACCCGAACAGTATGCCAATACGGCACTCCCCACCCTTCCTGGTCAGCCGGATAACCCCGGCGTCTGGCCCACGGCCGAGCTGACGTGCGCGGGTATTAAAGCGCATATCGACACTTTCCAGCGCTGGCTGGGCGAGGCCTTTGACAGCGGGATCTCCGCCGAAGCGCTGATTGAGGCGCGCACGGAATTTATCGATCAGCTTCTGCAGCGTTTGTGGATTGCTTACGGTTTTGGCCAGTTGGCCGACGTCGCGCTGGTGGCCGTTGGCGGCTATGGTCGTGGCGAGCTGCACCCGCTGTCGGATATCGATCTGCTGATCCTGAGCCGCAAAAAGCTGCCTGACGAGCAGGCGCAAAAAGTGGGCGAACTGTTGACCCTGCTGTGGGACGTCAAGCTGGAAGTCGGCCACAGCGTACGTACCCTGGAAGAGTGTCTGCTGGAGGGGTTATCCGATCTCACCGTCGCCACCAACCTGATTGAATCGCGTCTGCTGATTGGCGACGTGGCGCTGTTTCTTGAGCTGCAAAAACATATTTTCAGCGAGGGGTTCTGGCCATCGGAGAAGTTCTTCGCCGCCAAAGTCGATGAACAGCAGGTGCGCCACCAGCGCTACCACGGTACCAGCTACAACCTGGAGCCGGACATCAAAAGCAGCCCCGGCGGCCTGCGCGATATTCATACCCTGCAGTGGGTGGCCCGTCGCCATTTCGGCGCCACTTCGCTCGATGAGATGGTCGGTTTTGGTTTTCTCACCGAAGCGGAGCGTAACGAGCTAAATGAGTGCCTGCACCTGCTGTGGCGCATCCGTTTTGCCCTGCATCTCGAAGTGACCCGCTACGACAACCGCCTGCTGTTCGATCGTCAGTTAAGCGTCGCCCAGCGCCTGCACTACAGCGGCGAAGGCAACGAGCCGGTCGAGCAGATGATGAAAGATTTCTTCCGCGTTACCCGTCGCGTGGGGGAGCTTAATCAGATGCTATTGCAGCTGTTTGATGAGGCGATCCTCGCCCTGACCGCCGATGAAAAACCGCGTCCGATCGACGATGAGTTTCAGCTGCGGGGCACGCTGATCGACCTGCGTGACGAGACGCTGTTCATCCGCAAGCCGGAAGCGATCCTGCGGATGTTTTACGCCATGGTGCGTAACAGCACCATCACCGGGATCTACTCCACCACCCTGCGCCATCTGCGCCATGCCCGCCGCCATCTCACTCAGCCGCTGTGCTACATTCCGGAAGCGCGGTCGCTTTTTCTGAGCATGTTGCGTCATCCGGGTGCGGTAAGCCGCGGGCTGTTGCCAATGCACCGTCACAGCGTGCTCTGGGCCTATATGCCGCAGTGGTCGCATATCGTCGGCCAGATGCAGTTTGACCTGTTCCATGCCTATACCGTTGATGAACACACCATCCGCGTGATGCTGAAGCTGGAGAGCTTCGCCCAGGAGGAGGTGCGCAGCCGTCACCCACTCTGCGTTGAACTCTGGCCTCGTCTCACCAACCCGGAGCTGATCCTGATTGCCGCCCTGTTCCACGATATCGCCAAAGGGCGCGGCGGCGACCACTCGATCCTGGGTGCGGAGGACGTGCTGAAATTCGCCGAACTACACGGGCTCAATTCGCGCGAAACCCAGCTGGTCGCCTGGCTGGTCCGTCATCATCTGCTGATGTCGGTCACCGCCCAGCGGCGCGATATTCAGGATCCTGAGGTGATCAAACAGTTTGCCGAAGAGGTGCAGACGGAAAACCGCCTGCGCTTCCTGGTCTGCCTGACGGTAGCCGATATTTGCGCCACCAACGAGACGCTGTGGAACAGCTGGAAGCAGAGCCTGCTGCGCGAGCTCTATTTCGCCACCGAGAAACAGCTGCGTCGCGGCATGCAGAGCACCCCGGACATGCGCGAACGCGTGCGACATCATCAGATGCAGGCTCTGGCGCTGCTGCGGATGGAGAATATTAATGAAGAGGCGCTGCATCAGATTTGGGCCCGCTGTCGCGCCAACTATTTTGTGCGCCACAGCCCAAACCAGCTGGCCTGGCATGCGCGCCATCTGTTGCAGCACGATCTGACGAAACCGTTGATCCTGCTGAGCCCGCAGGCGACCCGTGGGGGAACAGAGATCTTCATCTGGAGCCCCGACCGCCCTTACCTGTTCGCCGCCGTCTGTGCGGAACTCGACAGACGTAACCTCAGCGTGCATGACGCGCAGATTTTCACCACCCGCGACGGCATGGCGATGGATACCTTTATTGTGCTGGAGCCGGACGGCAGCCCGCTGTCTGCCGATCGTCACGAGCCGATCCGCTTCGGGCTGGAGCAGGCGATCACCCAGCGCAGCTGGCAGCCGCCGCAGCCCCGTCGGCAACCGGCAAAACTGCGCCACTTTACCGTCGATACCGAGGTCAATTTCCTGCCCACCCATACCGACCGGAAATCGTTTCTCGAGCTGATCGCCCTCGACCAGCCGGGGCTGCTGGCCCGGGTCGGGCAGGTTTTTGCGGATCTGGGAATTTCGCTGCATGGCGCCAGAATTACAACCATTGGCGAGCGAGTAGAAGATTTATTTATAATCGCCACCGCCGACCGTCGTGGGCTTAATAATGCCCTGCAACAGGAAGTGCAACAACGGTTGACAGCAGCCCTCAATCCAAACGATAAAGGGTGATGTTTTTTTTTACCTGGAAAGAGTTGAACTATGCAGCAGTTACAGAACGTTATTGAGTCCGCTTTTGAGCGTCGCGCCGAAATTACTCCGGCAAATGTGGATACCGTGACCCGCGAGGCGGTTAATCAGGTTATTTCTCTGCTTGATTCCGGCGCGCTGCGTGTAGCCGAAAAGATCGACGGTCAGTGGGTCACTCACCAGTGGCTGAAGAAAGCGGTACTGCTCTCTTTCCGTATTAACGATAACCAGGTTATCGACGGTGCGGAAAGCCGCTACTTCGATAAAGTCCCGATGAAATTCGCCGATTACGACGAAGCGCGTTTCCAGAAAGAAGGCTTCCGCGTGGTGCCACCAGCAGCCGTTCGTCAGGGTGCATTCATTGCCCGCAACACCGTGTTGATGCCTTCTTACGTTAACATCGGTGCTTACGTTGACGAAGGTACCATGGTAGATACCTGGGCGACCGTTGGCTCCTGTGCGCAGATCGGTAAAAACGTCCACCTCTCTGGCGGCGTGGGTATCGGTGGGGTTCTTGAGCCGCTGCAGGCTAATCCGACCATTATCGAAGACAACTGCTTCATCGGCGCACGCTCCGAAGTGGTTGAAGGCGTGATCGTAGAAGAAGGTTCCGTGATCTCCATGGGCGTCTACATCGGCCAGAGCACCCGTATTTACGATCGTGAAACCGGTGAAGTGCATTACGGTCGCGTTCCGGCGGGCTCCGTGGTGGTATCCGGCAACCTGCCTTCTAAAGATGGCAAATACAGCCTGTACTGTGCGGTGATCGTTAAAAAAGTCGATGCGAAAACTCGCGGCAAAGTTGGTATCAACGAACTACTGCGCACCATCGATTAATCGGGTATAACAAAAAGCGGGGGCGACCCCGCTTTTTTTATATCTGAGGGTGGCGAAAATAGATTTTTTCGTGAATTATTCATGGGTTATGTTGAGATCAAGGGTACCGCTATGTACGATAATCTGAAAAGTCTGGGCATTACTAATCCTGATGAAATTGACCGTTACAGCCTCCGTCAGGAAGCCAATAACGATATCCTGAAAATCTATTTTCACAAGGATAAGGGCGAGTTCTTCGCCAAAAGTGTAAAGTTCAAGTACCCGCGCCAGCGTAAAACTGTCGTTGCCGATGGCATCGGCCAGGGTTACAAAGAGGTGCAGGAGATCAGCCCAAATCTGCGCTATGTGATCGATGAACTGGATCAGATTTGCCAGCGCGATCGCACTGAAGTGGATCTGAAGCGTAAGATCCTGGATGACCTGCGTCATCTGGAAAGCGTGGTTGCCCACAAGATCACGGAAATCGAAGCGGATCTTGAGAAGCTGACCCGTAACAAATAAGCCGTTCCTGTGTGCCGGGTGGCGGCTTCGCCTTACCCGGCCTACTCCCGGGTTTTGTAGGCCCGGTAAGCGCAACGCCACCGGGCAAAAATTACCGCTGCTCGTCCAACTGCAAGGCCACATACAGCAACAGACGGTCGTCAAAATTCCCCAGATCCAGCCCCGTTAACTCCGATATCCGGTTCAGGCGGTACTCCAGCGTATTACGATGAATAAAGAGCGCTTTTGAGGTCGCCAGTGGCTGTACGTTATGACGGAACCATGCCTGTAAGGTGCGCCGCAGCAGGCCGTTGTTATCCATCGCTTTCAGACGCACCAGCGGACGCGCCAGTTCGTTGGCCTGCCAGCCGCCGCGCAGGCTGTCGAGGAGCACCGGCAACATCAAATCCTGGTAAAAATAGCTGCGGCTTTCCGGCATACGCTGCTTGCCGACCATCATCGTGGTTCGGGCCGTGCGCCAGGAGCGGGCGATGCTTCCCGGACCGGTAAAATAGTTACCTAATGCCACACGAAAACGCAGCTGCCCGTTCTCTTTCATCCGCGCAATCAGCTGCTCCACGCGGCGACGATGATCTTCTGCATCCCAGCGGCCAAACTGGTTTAACGCCGGTTTCAGCACCACCATTTCCGTTAACGAGACGATCGCCACCAGGTTATTGCGCTCCGGCGTGGCCAGCGCGTTCTGCAGCTGTTGCAGCTCGACCATGGCGCTATCGACGCCCAGCTGCCCGCTATCGACCTCAATGACCGCTACAACGCGGGGCTGGTTAAGGTCGATACCCAGGCGTTGAGCCCACTCCGTTAATGCCGGGGTATGCTCTTCCGCCTGGATCAGGTTCATGACCAGCTCTTCACGCAGGCGGCTGTCCTGCGCCAGCAGGTGCATCAGGCGGGATTGCTCCAGCATCATCTCCGCCGTCATACAGACCAGCTCGCCATATTTGCGCAAAGATTCCGGCTCACCGGTCAGCCCGATAACCCCGACAATTTCGCCCTCAAGGCGCAGCGGCAGGTTGATCCCCTGCCGCACACCGTGCAGATGTCGCGCCACCGCGTCATCAATATCCACCACGCGCCCCTGGGAGAGCACCAGCAGTGCACCTTCGTGCAATTCCCCAATACGCTCGCGATCGCCACTGCCGATGATCCGGCCACGTGCGTCCATCACGTTGATATTGGTGTCGATGATGCGCATTGTTCGCGCCACAATATCCTGCGCCATTTTGGTATCAAGATGCCAGCCAGCCATGTCGCCCTCCTCTGAGCAGAGCTCAAGCATAAGGAAGATTAATCAGTGCCGCATTGTGCAAATGCACAAACTCACAGGGAGAAGTATGGACTTGTGGAAGGGTTCACAGAAAGGCAGAAAAAAGCCCCTGTTTCCGTAGGGAAGCAGGGGCTGAACGGATTACTGCATCAGCAGATAGAGAGAGGTGTCGCCACGCTGGATATTCAGCGCCAGTACCGACGGTTTGCTGTCGAGGATTTTGCGCAGTTCAGCGATGTTCTTAACCGGCTGCTGGTTGGCGCCGATAATCACATCCCCTTTCTTCAGGCCGATACGGGCAGCCGGGCTGTTGGCTTTAACGTTGTCCACCGACACGCCTTTATCCTGGCCTTTGTTGCTCATATCCGCACCTTCGATGCCGCTGAAGATGGTGCCGGCATCCACCTGATTCTGGCTGCTCTGCTGCAGTTCCAGGTTCACATTAACCGGTTTACCTTCACGCAGCAGACCCAGGGTCACTTTGCTGCCTACCGGCATGGAGCCCACTTCCGCACGCAGTGCCGCAAAGCTGCTTACCGGTTTGCCGTTCAGGGTGGTGATCACGTCACCGGCCTTTATCCCCGCTTTCGCTGCGGAGGAGTTTGGCATGACCTGGCTGACAAAGGCGCCGCGCTGGGCATCAACCTTCATCGCTTTCGCCAGCTCGGAATTCAGCTCGGTGCCCAGAATACCCAGCTCACCGCGCTTAACCTGACCAAACTCAACCATTTGCGCCGTCAGGTTTTTCACCATATTACTTGGGATAGCGAAGCCAATGCCGATGTTGCCGCCGTCCGGGGCGAGGATCGCGGTGTTAATCCCGATCAGCTCACCGTTCAGGTTGACCAGCGCACCACCGGAGTTACCGCGGTTAATCGCCGCATCCGTCTGGATAAAGTTTTCGTAGTTTTCTGCGTTCAGACCGCTACGGCCAAGGGCAGAAACGATACCAGAGGTGACCGTCTCACCCAGACCGAACGGGTTACCGATAGCCACGGTGTAATCCCCCACGCGCAGCGCGTCAGAGTCGGCGAGCTTAATCGCGGTCAGGTTTTTCGGATCCTGAATCTGAATCAGGGCGATATCAGAGCGAGGATCTTTCCCGACGATTTTGGCGTCGAGCTTACGCCCGTCGCTCAGTTGTACCTTAATGCTGGTGGCGTTATCCACCACGTGGTTGTTGGTGACGACGTAGCCTTTGGCGGCATCGATGATGACACCAGAGCCCAGCGCCATAAACTTCTGCTGCTGGCCGCCGCCGTTACCGCCGCCATCGCCCTGGCAGAATGGAGAGCTCTGGAACGGTGAACCGTCCTGGCAGAACGGCGAGTTATCGCCGAAGAACTGCTGGAAGTTACGTGGCATGCGTGGCGTGTTGACGGTGGTGCTGCCCTCGACATTGATACTGACCACCGATGGCATCACTTTTTCCAGCATCGGCGCCAGGCTTGGCATCTGCTGTGCAGTGGCGGCCGACGATACGGTCTCCGCTGCGCTAGCAGACAGTGGAGACAACGCTAATCCTAAACTCAGAGCCAGTGCACTCATTGCTAAAGTGGTTTTTTTCATGTTTCTTAATCTCGATTTACAGGTCACGCACAATTGCTGTGTATATCAGATTCGTTTTGCTGCGCTTAGTTCCGGTATTAAGTTTCTGGAAAAAGTAAAAATTTATTGTCCGTCTTTACAAAACTCTCCTTTATTCCACCGCCATCAACTTGCGGTATTCATCCCATGCATACAAGTCCGTCATTCCGCTGATATAGTCCTGAATCAGCCGGCAGCGATAATAAAACTCCAGCACCGGCCAGTCTGCCTGCTGGCGATTTAATTTACCGATAGATTCCACATATGCCAGCCGATGGCGCGTCGAAAGTTTATGAAATAGCCGCGTTTCAATCGGAAAACGGCGTACCCGTTCCTTTTCAACCAGCTCACTAAAGTCGTCCACCGATAATTGCAGCAGCGGGCGATAGATCTCCAGCAGGCCGGTTATCACGCGATAGCCCTGTAATTCCAGCTGCTCGACATCCGGATGGCTGAACACGTGCCGCATCGCCACATTCTTATAGAGCTCAAGGAGTTGACTGAATCCACTATCATCCTCGAGCAGCGCATGGTTAAATTCCCCGCGGTAGATCTGTTCAATATTGTCTATAAAACGCTCAGCCGCATAGGGCACCAGTTTATTAAGGGTATTGACGCGTAAATACATAAAGAACTGATCTTCGGTGCTGCGGCTGAGGGTGTTCGAACGTGATTTCTCCCACGCGTTTTCGACAACCTGCGAAAACAATGAACCTTTTTCATGGTTACCCCAGGCATCATAAAGATGCTGATAAAGCCCCTCGACGCTGAATATTCTTTTTTCGACGGCATCTTCCAGATCGGCAACGCAATAGGAGATATCGTCTGCCGCTTCCATAATCCAGGTTAATGGAAAGCGACCATACTGCGGAAGAGAGAGCTCCTGACGCAGCCGCTCTATATACGCCTCTTCAGAGAAATAATAGCCCGGCTTTTTCATCAAATAATTGTGCGTCGCGGGGGGATCGCCCTGCCACCAGGCGGGACGGGTATATTTCAGAATGCATCCCACCTGTGCCCAGGTGAGGTTCATGCGCATCAGGGAGTGCACCATCCGGATGCCCTGTGCATTCCCCTCAAAGTGACACAAATCCTGGCGCACCTTGCGACGAAGCGCGTTCAGCGCCTCTTCGCCTTCACGCAGCCGCAAATCCTGCACCACGCAGCGATCGTCGCTCAGCGGCTGGCTTGCCGCATCGGCAGGGTACAGACGCTGGCGGAACCAGTCATTGATCGCCGCTTCGCCAAAATGACCAAAGGGGGGATTACCGATATCGTGCATCAGGCACGCCATCTCAACGATGCTTTCGAACGGCCCCGTCAGCTCGTCCAGGCCGTAGGTTGCCAGCAGGCGCTGCTCTTTGAGGCGGCTGAGGATCTCTTTGGCGATGTAGCGTCCAACCTGCTGAACCTCCAGCGAGTGGGTGAGCCGGGTACGCACGGCGGCGTTGCGTTCGAGCGGAAAGACCTGCGTTTTTTGCTGTAACCGACGGATCGCCGGAGAGTTAATGATGCGCCCGCGGTCGCTTTCGAAGATCCGCAGGATCTCGTGTTCGCTCTTGTTCCCCTGCGGAGAGCGGTAGCGACGCTGCCAGTTAATTTTGGTGCGAAAATCGATTGGTGCCATGTGCTCCCCCGCGTGAGAATGCGTTTCCCCTTAACCGCATGATAGACTATGCATCTTAACAAGGCACATCGCGAGTAAATCTATGAAAATCGGTATTATTGGAGCAATGGAAGAAGAAGTTACGCTGCTGCGTGACAGAATTGAGAACCGTCAGACCCTCTCTCTGGGCGGTTGCGAAATTTACACTGGCACGCTGAACGGAACTGAAGTAGCTCTGCTGAAATCGGGTATCGGTAAAGTTTCCGCCGCGCTGGGCGCCACCCTGCTGCTGGAGCGCTGCAAGCCAGACGTGATTATTAACACCGGCTCTGCGGGCGGTCTTGCATCAACCCTGAAAGTGGGCGATATCGTGGTCTCTGACGAAGCGCGCTACCACGACGCCGATGTGACCGCCTTTGGTTACGAGTATGGCCAGCTTCCGGGCTGCCCGGCAGGCTTTAAGGCCGATGAAAAACTGGTTGCCGCTGCGGAAAGTTGCATCGCAGAGCTGAACCTTAACGCCGTGCGCGGCCTGATTGTCAGCGGCGACGCCTTTATCAACGGCTCCGTGAACCTGGCGAAAATCCGTCACAACTTCCCGCAGGCGATCGCCGTGGAAATGGAAGCGACCGCCATCGCGCACGTTTGCCATAACTTCAGCGTGCCGTTTGTCGTGGTTCGCGCCATCTCCGACGTTGCCGATCAGCAGTCCCACCTGAGCTTCGACGAGTTCCTCGTGGTTGCTGCCAAACAGTCCAGCCTGATGGTTGAGACGCTGGTGCAGAAACTGGCGCGTGGCTAAGCCGCTCAAAAGGGCGCTGCTTGCGCTGCTTCTGCTGACACCGGCGTGGCTTCTGGCCGCGCCGCGTGTAATTACCCTCTCCCCTGCCAATACCGAACTGGCGTTTGCCGCCGGGATCACCCCCGTCGGGGTCAGCAGTTATTCCGACTATCCTCCCGAAGCCGCTAACATTGAACAGGTCGCCACCTGGCAAGGCATAAATGTTGAACGCATCGTCGCGCTGAAGCCCGATCTGGTGCTGGCCTGGCGCGGCGGCAATGCCGAGCGTCAGGTAAACCAGCTCACCTCGCTCGGCATAAAAGTGCAGTGGATCGATGCCACCCGCATAGAGCAGATTGCCCGGGCCCTGCGCGATCTTGCCCGCTGGAGCCCGACACCGGGGCAGGCGCAACAGGCCGCACAGCAGATGATGGCTGATTTTGCCGCCCTAAAGGCCACCTACGGCGCACTGCCGAAAAAGCGGGTATTCATTCAGTTCGGTCAACAGCCGCTGTTCACCACCAGCAAGGGCTCCCTGCAACATCAGGTTGTTGAGCTGTGTGGCGGAGAAAATATCTTCGCGGCCAGCCGGGTTCCCTGGCCCCAGGTGAGCCGTGAGCAGGTACTGGCGCGCCAGCCTCAGGCGATTGTGGTGGGCGGTTCGGCGGGCGATATTCCTAAAATAGAACAGTACTGGCAAGGTCAGCTAAAAATACCCGTGATTCCGCTGAACAGTGACTGGTTTGAGCGCGCGAGCCCGCGTATTATCCTCGCCGCAAAACAACTCTGCTCTGCGCTGTCGCAGAGCCACTAATTTCTCGAGGATTACGATGCTCGTTTACTGGCTGGATATTCTTGGCACAGCCGTTTTTGCGATTTCCGGCGTTCTGCTGGCCGGTAAGTTACGCATGGATCCGTTTGGCGTGCTGGTGTTGGGCGTGGTCACGGCCGTCGGCGGGGGAACGATCCGCGACATGGCGCTGGATCATGGCCCGGTATTCTGGGTCAAGGATCCCACCGACCTGGTGGTGGCCATGGTCACCTGTATGTTAACCATTATTCTCGTCCGCCAGCCGCGTCGCCTGCCGAAATGGCTGCTGCCGGTGCTGGATGCGGTGGGCCTCGCGGTGTTCGTCGGCATTGGCGTAAACAAAGCCTTTATGGCTGGCACCGGCCCGATGGTGGCGATCTGTATGGGGGTGGTGACCGGCGTGGGCGGCGGGATTATCCGCGATATTCTGGCGCGCGAAGTGCCGATGATCCTGCGAACGGAAATCTACGCTACGGCCTGTATTCTGGGCGGGATCGTTCACGCCACGGCCTGGTATACCTTTCATGTTCCGCTGGAACAGGCGGCGATGCTGGGGATGGTGGTAACGCTGGCAATCAGACTGGCGGCAATCCGCTGGCATCTGAAGCTGCCAACCTTTGCGCTGGATGATAATGGAAGATAGCGAGTAGGCCCGGTAAGCGAAGCGCCACCGGGCATTACCGTCAGATGCTGAACGAAGAACCACACCCGCAGGTGCTGGTTGCGTTCGGGTTGGTTACCACAAAGCGTGAACCTTCCAGACCTTCGGTGTAGTCAACAGAACCACCGACCAGATACTGCAGGCTCATCGGGTCTACGACCAGCGCGACGCCCTGCTTCTCAATGGTCATGTCGCCATCGTTAACCTGATCGTCAAAGGTGAAGCCATACTGGAAGCCGCTGCAGCCGCCGCCAGTAATGTATACCCGCAATTTCAGCTCCGGGTTGTCTTCATCGGAAATCAGGTCTTTTACTTTTTTGGCTGCTGCTTCGGTAAACTGCAACGGCAGCGCTACGTCATCACTCATCTTATGCTCCCATGAATACTGCTAGTGGGTAAAAATCACCCAATTCTTGTTGTCATTATCTAATACCCTGGTAATTCATTCAAGTATTCTGCTTCGCCAGGGTACGGGCAAGAATGGTGGAGTATAGCGGTTGTCCGCCGAGGAACTGGGCTAATAGTGTGGCCCCCAGGCAGGTAATGATCATTGGCAAAATGAGCTGGTAATTGTCGGTCATCTCCAGCACCAGCACAATGCCGGTCAGCGGCGCGCGCAACGATGCCGCCAGCAGCGCCCCCATTCCGGCGATGGCAAAGGTACCGGCCTCAAGATGATACGCCGGGAAGCCTGCGGCTGCGGCCATGCCAAAGGCCGTACCCAGCAACGTACCCAACGCCAGCATCGGGGCAAAAATGCCGCCAGGGGCGCCGGAAGAGAAGCAGAGTACGGTAGTGATGACCCGCGAGATAAACATAAACAGCAGCAGGCCAATGCTGAAGTTACCCGCAGCCGCAATGGGGATCAGCCCAAAGCCACCCCCAGCCGCGTTGGGTTCGATAAAGCCCAGCACTCCGCACGCGCCCCCCAGCAGGCCACCCACCAGCACCCATCGGGTTGTATTGCCGCCGTGGATCCGCTGGAACATATCCTGAGCGCGAATAATAAGGGCATTAAACAGCGGGCCAACAATGCCAAAAATCATGCCGAGGATCAGATAGAGCCAGAGCGTATTGACCGGGGCGTTGGTCAACTTACCGACCTCAATGACCGCCCCTTCGCCATTGAAAAGCCGAAAGACAATGCTCGACATAATCACGCCGGTAAAGACCGCTTTAATCGAGATCAGGTTATAGCGAAACTGGGCGCGCATCTCTTCAATGATAAAGAGGATCCCCGCCAGCGGGGCATTAAACGCAGCGGAAAGCCCCGCGGCGGCACCGGTTGCCAGCAACGTATGGCGTGCTTCAGCGCTGCGCATTCTGAACAGATCGCTGACCATACGGCCAACATTACCGCCCAGCTGTACGGTCGGCCCTTCCCGTCCGAGCACCATCCCCGCTCCAAGCGTCCCCATTCCGCCGATAAACTTAACGGGCAGTACACGCCACCAGCGGACCGGACGCAGCTCTTCGAGCGCCCCTTCTATCTCAGGGATCCCCGAGCCGCCCGCTTCCGGGGCGAATTTACGCACCAGAAAATAACCGACCATCGCAAGCAGGGCAGATAAGCCGAACGCCAGGATCCAGACTACCCCTTCACGATCGGCATAACCCGCAACGGTGCCAATACGCCAGTTCAGCACGCCATTAACGGCCCTTTCAAACGCGACGCCCACCAGCCCTGCCAGCGTGCCGACAACGGCTGCGCCCAGCAAAATTGCCAGTGGCGTCTTGTCGCGGTTGAGCAGCCGACGGATGCTGATACGGTATTGCGCGCGCGCAAATTGTTGTTCTTCAAATGAGGGGGAATCTGATTTCATTGCCTGTTAAGTTTCGTCATACAAATCGCCGCGGGGATTTTACCAGAGACCGTCCAGCCGTCTCCTGAAAATTGCTTAACAATTGTTAATGCATTACCAGGGTAAAAATTTCATAACCTTCCACGAATCACTTAGAATAGTGCGCTTAACCATTTTATACGAGCCAGGAATCACGCCATGAGTAAGTCTGAAACGCTTTACAGCGCTGCCCGCGAGCTAATCCCTGGCGGTGTTAACTCCCCGGTCCGTGCCTTTACCGGCGTGGGCGGTACACCGCTGTTTATTGAACGTGCCGATGGCGCCTATCTGTATGATGTGGATGGCAAAGCCTATATCGACTATGTCGGCTCATGGGGCCCGATGGTACTGGGACATAACCACCCGGCTATCCGTAACGCGGTCATCGAAGCGGCGGAGCGCGGTTTGAGTTTCGGCGCGCCAACCGAGATGGAAGTCAAAATGGCGGCGCTGGTGACTGAACTGGTCCCGACTATGGATATGGTGCGCATGGTGAACTCCGGTACCGAAGCGACCATGAGCGCCATCCGTCTGGCCCGTGGCTTTACCGGCCGTGACAAAATCATCAAATTTGAAGGTTGCTACCACGGTCATGCCGACTGTCTGCTGGTGAAAGCCGGTTCCGGCGCCCTGACCCTCGGCCAGCCGAACTCTCCGGGCGTGCCGGCGGATTTCGCGAAGCACACCCTGACCTGTACCTATAACGATCTCGATTCGGTGCGTGCCGCCTTTGAGCAGTATCCGCAGGAGATCGCCTGCATCATCGTTGAGCCGGTGGCGGGCAACATGAACTGCATTCCACCGCAGCCGGGCTTCCTGCAGGGCCTGCGTGCGCTGTGTGACGAGTTCGGCGCGCTGCTGATTATCGACGAAGTGATGACCGGCTTCCGCGTGGCGCTAGCGGGCGCCCAGTCTTATTACGACGTGGTGCCGGATCTCACCTGTCTGGGCAAAATCATCGGCGGCGGCATGCCGGTGGGCGCCTTCGGCGGTCGCAAAGAGGTGATGGATGCGCTGGCCCCAACCGGTCCGGTCTACCAGGCGGGCACCCTCTCCGGGAACCCAATTGCCATGGCCGCCGGTTTCGCCTGTCTGACCGAAGTGGCCCAGCCGGGGATCCACACCACCCTGACCGATCGCACTACCCAACTGGCAAACGGTCTGCTGGACGCGGCGGAAGATGCGGGTATTCCGCTGGTGGTAAACCACGTGGGCGGCATGTTCGGCCTCTTCTTCACCACGGCTAAAACCGTCACCTGCTATCAGGATGTGGTGCAGTGCGACGTTGAGCGCTTCAAGCGCTTCTTCCATCTGATGCTGGACGAGGGCGTTTACCTGGCGCCGTCGGCGTTTGAGGCGGGCTTTATGTCGGTTGCGCACAGCGAAGAGGACATCAACAAAACCATCGAGGCGGCGCGCAGGGTGTTTGCGAAGCTCTGATGATGTTGTTTGCCGGGTGGCGCTAACGCTTACCCGGCCTACAAAACCCTCGAACCGTAGGCCGGGTAAGGCGAAGCCGCCACCCGGCATTTTTTACCTGCTCTGCTTGCGCAGCAGATAGATAAAGTACGGCGCACCGATAAAGGTGGAGAGCAGCCCCGCCGGGATCTGATACGGGAACAGCACCATCCGGCCGCACCAGTCGGCGAACACCAGCAGTATCCCTCCGATTAACGCCGACATCACAATGTGCGGCATCGTCCGACGGAAGCCCATCATCCGCGCGATGTGCGGCGCCATCAGCCCGATAAAACTCAGCGGGCCAATCGTCAGGGTCGCCGTCGCCGTCAGCGCTGCCGCCAGCAGCAGCAGGCCGATTCGCGAGCGGTTCAACGCCATGCCCACCGAACGGGCCGTGTCGCCACCCAGCGGCAGCACCGTCAGCCAGCGACGGCAGAGCGGCACCAGCGCCAGCAGGAGGAGCATTGCTATCCCGGTGCTCATAACCTGTTCGGTTGTCGCATTATAGGTTGAGCCGGAAATCCAGGTCAGGATCTGCGCCATACGCGGATCGCCGCTGGCCTGCAGCATCATCAGCAGCATGGTGAAGGCGGTACTCAGCGCCATCCCCGCCAGCAGCATCCGGTGCGGCGAGAAGCCGCCGCGCCCGGCAGAGACCAGGATAATCAGCAGCGTCGCTGCGGCACCAAGGCTACCCGCAGGCATCAGCCAGCCGAAGGCATTACCCGGTACAAAGAAGAGCATCAGCACCACGCCGAACGCCGCACCGGAGCTGATCCCCAGCACTTCCGGGCTCGCCATCGGGTTACCGGTAAGGCGCTGAATAATGCAACCCGCTACCGCCAGCATCACCCCGGCCATCAGGGCGGCAAAAATACGCGGCGCGCGCCACGGCAACAGTTCGTCAAGCATCGCTCCGCTCGCCCAGTGCCATCCCTGCGCATCCCGGCCAAACGCCATCGCCGCTATCACCGCCAGCAGCAGTACCGCGCCGCCTGCCAGGGCAAACCACACCACGTGGTGGCGCTCGGCCTGCACTTTATCGCCCGCGTTCATCGCCGGGGCGCTCATGCTGCGCAGACGCGGCAGCAGCCACAGCAGCAGCGGCGCGCCGATCAGGGCGGTTACAGAACCGGTGGAGACCTCCATCCACACCCGCGTCAGCCAGAGGATCACCTGGTCAGAGAGCCAGAGGATCAGCGCCCCAATCAGCGGGGCCAGTATCAGTCGGGAGAGCAAGCGCCGCGCCCCCAGCATTTTCGCCAGCAGCGGCGCGAACAGTCCGATAAAGCCGATGATGCCCACAGCATTCACCAGCAGAGCACTGATAACAATCGCCAGCGTCAGCGCTGCCAGACGCGCCAGGGTGAGCGCCAGCCCGAGGTTACGCGCCACGCCATCATCCAGCCCCATCAGGGTAAGCGGGCGCAGCAGCAGCAGAGTCAGCAGCACGCCGCCGAGCAGCTGCGGCCAGAGGCGCTGGACGATGCTCCAGTCGGTTTGCGTCAGCGTCCCGGTGCTCCAGAGGAACATGCTTTGCAGCTGGTCGTGATGGAAAATCACCAGCAGTTGGTTAACCGCGCCGCAGTAAAGGCTCACCACCAGGCCTGCCAGGATCAGGGTGACCGGCGAGAGGCGTTTACCCCAGGCCACGCCAAAGACAATCGCCCCGACGACGCAAGCGCCCACCAGCGCGGCGAACTGCGCCGCCAGTACGCCCGGTAGCGCCCACAGGGTGATGATGGTCATCCCCAGCTGGGCACCGGTTGCCACCCCCAGAGTGGTTGGCTCGGCGAGCGGGTTACGCAGTACCTGCTGGAACAGTACGCCCACCAGCCCGAGCCCTGCCCCCACCAGCAGCGAGATCGCCAGCCGCGGCAGCAGGCTGTAGTGGAACAGCATCTGTTGAATATTGTCGATATCCGGGGCGGCCAGCGCGCTGCCCCACTCGCTCCGCGGCAGCGCAATGCTCAGGTTCCACCAGGTTAAGCCCAGCGCAACGGCCAGCAGCAGCGCCATAAACAGCGACGGGAAAAGGGCAATCCGTGACCTCATGCCTGGCCTCCCAGGGCGCTATCCAGCACGCGGGCAAAGTGCATTGCCGACAGCGTCGCGCCGTAGAACCACACCGCGGGAACGCGCTTCACGCGCTGCTGGCGGACAAACGGCATCGCCTGCCACAGCGGCGTCGCCATTAGGGTCTGCATTTCCCGTTCATTGCCGTGATCGAAGCAGAGCACATCCACATCCTTAAACGCCGCCAGACGGTCGATGCCGACGGCGGTACTCCCCCAGAAGGTCATCTCCCCTTCCCAGGCGTTTTTAATCCCATAGCGATCCAGCACTTCCTGGAACAGGCAGTTATTGCCAAACACCAGCATATGACGGGCATCGAGCAGCGTCACCATCAGTAGCGGGCGATCTCCACGACCGGCGAAGCGCGGTTTGAAACTGTCAATCACGCTGTCGAAATGGTCGAGATGCTGGCGGGCCGCACTCTCCAGATTCAGAAGCTGCGCCATCTCGGTTAACGATTTGCGGGCGTTAGCCAGCGGCTTTTTCCCGTCGCTAAAGGCAAAACCCCGCCCCGGCGCAATGCGCGCCAGCTTCTCTTCTGACGGGCCATACCCGGCCGACCAGACCAGGTACGAGGGTTTCATCTGGGTGAGCAGTTCGAGGTTGGGCTCGGTACGCAGGCCGATGTCGATAACCGACTCTGGCAGCCGGGGCTCGTTCACCCATAAGGTGTAGTTGGGAATATCGGCCACGCCGTAAGGGGTCACGCCGAGCGCCAGCAGGAGCTCAACGGGGAGCCACTCCAGGGCCACAATGCGCTGCGGATCGATTGCGGCAGCCTGCGCCGTGTTCATTTTCCACAGCAGCGGCGAGAGGGCCATGGCCGTCAGCAGGCGGCGACGGCTAATCATAAAATCAGGCATCAGTAGACAAAGCTCACCGGTGCCGCTCCCGCAGGATGCGGCAGAATACCCATAGGAATGCCGTAAATGTTTTCCAGCGTCTCGCTGCGCATCAGCTCGGCAGGCGTGCCCTGGGCGATCATCTCCCCGCCGCGCAGCGCCACCAGGTAATCGCAGTAACGCGCCGCCATGTTGATGTCGTGCAGCACCGCAATCACCGTCAGCCCGCGCTGCTGGCTTAAGCGATGCACCAGCGCCAGCACATCCACCTGATGGGCGATATCGAGGGCCGATGTCGGCTCATCCAGCAGTAAACAACGGCTATCCTGCGCCACCAGCATGGCGATCCATGCCCGCTGGCGCTCGCCGCCGGAGAGGCTATCCACCAGACGATGGGCCAGCGGTTTTAACCCCACCAGCGCAATCGCCTCTTCCACTTTCTCGCGGTCGGCCACACCAAAGCGACCCAATGCGCCATGCCAGGGATAACGGCCAATCGCCACCAGTTCGCGAACGGTCATCCCTTCCGCCTGCGGCAGTTGCTGCGGCAGATAGGCCACCTTGCGGGCAAAGGCCTTGCTGTTCCAGCTCTCCAGCGGCTGTCCATCCAGCAGGATATCGCCCTCAGACGGCGGCTGATGGCGGCCGAGCATTTTCAGTAAGGTGGATTTGCCGGAGCCGTTATGGCCGATAAGGCCGGTCACCTGGCCTGCGGGGAAGGTCAGCGAAAGGGGATGCAGCAGCGTGCGTCCGGGAACGCGAAAGGAGACGCCATCGAGCGCAAAAGTGGTATCGGATTGCGGGTTGTTTTCCTGCATGTCAGCCAACTTAAGTAAAGAAAAGGGCACGAAAAACGTGCCCAAATTTAAAGGTTAGAAGCGGAAGGTCGCAGTCGCAACAACCTGGCGTTCTGCTCCCCAGAAGCAGCCATAGGTGTTGAAGCAGCTGGCGACGTATTCACGATCCAGCAGGTTGTTCACGTGCAGCGCCACGTTCGAGCCCGCCATGCCAAAGCGCGCCAGATCGTAGCGCACCAGCGCATCCATCACCGCGTAGCTGCCCACCTTGAAGGAGTTCGCCGGATCGCCATAGCTGGAGCTGGAGAAGCGACCGCCGGTGCCCAGGGTCAGGCCAGAGAGTGCGCCATCATAGAAGGTGTAATCCCCCCACAGGGAAGCCATATGCTCAGGCACCTGCGCCGGGGTGTTGCCTTTGTAGTTGGTGTCGGTGGTGTACTCCACGTCGGTGTAGGTGTAAGACCCCACCACGTTCACGCTGGCAGACAGCGCTGCTTTGGCTTCGATCTCCACGCCGCGGGCGCGGATCTCGCCGCCTTCAACCGAGAAGAACGAGCCCGCAGGATCGGCCATCAGGTTGTTGGTTTTGGTCAGTTGATACAGGGCCCCGGTCAGAACGATCGGACGATCGCTCGGCACGTACTTCACGCCCACTTCGTACTGCTTGCCTTTTGACGGCGCAAACGGCTTACCCTGCGCGTCGGTCTGGGAAGAGGGCTCGAAAGATTCGCTGTAGCTGAAGTATGGCGTCACGCCGTTATCGAACAGGTAGTTCACCCCGCCGCGCCAGGTGAACTGGTTGTCATCACGTGATGCGGTGGTGCCCGCGACGCGGTTAAACGAATCCTGCTCTGCCCAGTCGTAACGGCCACCCAGGGTGACCAGCACCTTGTTCCACTGCGCCTGATCCTGCACGTAGAGACCGGTCTGCTGCTGCTTGTTCAGGATCTGATACGGACCGGAGTTCGCCGGGTTTTTTGAGTCGAAATCGAAATCGCTGTACACCGGGTTGTAGAGATCCAGCAGCGGAACGGAAGCGTCATAGCCAAACCAGGCGTTGATATCGTTACGCATACGCATATAGTCAACGCCGGTCAGGAGGATATGGTCAACGTCGCCGGTGGCGAATTTGCTCTGCAGCTGGGTATCAACGGTGAAGTTTTGCAGCTTCTCGTCGTCAACCACATATTTACGCGCCAGGTAATGGCCTTTGTCCGCAGGTGATAACGCGTTACAGAGGGCGTTGCCACTGTTCGCCGCATCGGAGCAGACGCCGTAACCATAGACGCTGTTCTGCGAGGTTTTATTCTCGGCAAAACGCAGGTTCTGACGCACGGTGAAGGTGTCGTTGAATTCGTGATCGAAGCTATACCCGACCATCTTCTGGTTACGGGAGTAGATATTGTTTTTCGCCCCTTCGTTGAAGTCGGTCGGCAGGCGATCGCCGTTTGGCAATGGATCAACCGTGCCCTCTTTCGGCAACCAACCGTAGTAACCGGTCTCCGGTTCGTTCTGGAAATAGGAGAGGAAGGTGAAGTTGGTTTTATCAGACGGACGCCAGGAGAAGGATGGCGCAATGGTGTAACGCTGCTCTTCCGCACGCTCCTGCTGGGCGTTGTTAGAACGCGCCAGACCGGTCAGGCGATAAGAGTAAACCCCGTCGTCGTCCAGCGCATCGCTGAAGTCAAACCCGGTCTGGAACAGACTATCCGTCCCGACCTTAAACTGCACCTCTTTCAGCGGCTCGGTCAGTGGACGCTTGCTGACCATATTCAGCAAACCACCCGGGCTGCTTTTGCCGTAGAGAACGGAGGTCGGGCCGCGCATCACTTCCGCGCGCTCGATCATATAAGGGTCAATTACCGCGTCGTTATAGAAGTTGCCCTGCATCTTCATGCCGTCGAGGTAGTTGTTCTGGCTTTGGCCATCGGCAGCAAAGCCACGAATAATCAGGTAATCGTAAGTATTGGACGCGCCACGCGTACCGACTGCCACCCCTGGCGTATAGCTCAGTGCTTCTTTCACCGAGCGCGGCTGGTGCAGCGCCATCTCTTCCGCGGTCACCACGGAAATCGACTGCGGCACCTTCTCAATGGAGGTATCCGTCTTGGTGCCGGTAGCGGACTGGCGTGCCGCAATGGTCGCCGCCGGTCCCCAGGCGCTCTCCTGCGGAGCAGGCGCTGCGGTGACGGTGATGGTTTCTTCTTTTTTAGGGGTTTCGGCAGCGTGAGCGTAAGCAGACATGCCGCTAACCGCTGTGGCTACAACAACTGCGATTTTACGCAGTGAAGATTGCATTGGCTGAGCAGTTTTTGAAAGCGCCATTGGTATATCTCTGATGAAAGCGTGAATGATAACGTAAACGAGAATTATTATTATGACCGCAGCATATTATGCGAAACATTCACGGCATAGCAAGTGATATGCGCCCCTACAGGAAATGAGGGTATAAGAATTAAACAATGGAAAATAGAGGGTTAATAAATGAAGGTTTGAGTGTTGGAGGGATGTTTAATTGAGGTGAAAATTCCCTCTCCCGCAGGAGAGGGAATAGTGGTGAGTTAACCGCCGAACATATCCTTGATCCAGCCCGCGACACCGTCGCTCTCCTTCTTCTCGGGCTGCTGCGGCTGCTGTTGTTGCGGCTGCGACTGCGGCTGAGAAGACTGGTCAAACGGATTACCCGATGGTTCCGGGGCAGCCTGCTGACACAGGGAGTCCGGGTTGCTGGTCCAGACCGGCACACGGCGCATACCGCCGCCACACACAAAGTTGCCCGACTCATCCACGCCCATATCGACGATATCTTCCGGTGGCGTCAGGGTTAACGGCACCGGCGACTGGTTAGCCAGATAGCGCTGGTAGATAGACATCGCCCCGCTGGCACCATACAGCTTGGTTGGCTGGTTGTTATCGCGCCCTACCCAGGTGATCACCACTTCACGTCCGTCGATACCCGCAAACCAGGTGTCGACGTTGTTATTGGTGGTCCCGGTTTTACCCGCCAGATGCAGGCCAGGGTACTTCGCCCCCAGCTGACGCCCGGTACCGCGCTGCACAACCTGCTGCATGGTCCAGAGGGTCATATAGGCAGCCTGCGCCGGTACGGCACGCTCCGCCTGCGGAAAGCTCTGGTACAGCGGGGTGCCGTCTTCGGCAATCACTGAACGCAGCGCAGAGAGCGGAGCACGGTTCCCGCCGCTGGCGATGGTCTGGAACGCCTGCGCCACTTCAATTGGCGTCAGGTTCAGGGCCCCCAGCAGCATGGCCGGAACCGGATGCAGCTGATCTTTCGGCACGCCCAGTTTTAGCCAGGTATCGGTGACTGCTGGCAGGCCAAGCGCCATCCCAAGGTTAACCGTCGGCACGTTCATGGAACGCGTCAGGGCGTCCACCAGCATCACCTGGCCGCTGTACTGCTTATCGTCGTTCTGCGGCGACCAGACCTGGCCATTCGGCTGGCGCAGGGCAATCGGGGCATCGGCGATCCAGGTGTTGAGACGATACTGGTTCGGCTGGCTCAAAGCGGTGAGATAGGTCGCCGGTTTAGCCAGAGAGCCGATCGAACGGCGTGCCTGCATGGCGCGGTTATAGCCCGCAAACTGCGGCTCTGCCCCGCCGACCATCGCCCGCACTTCGCCGGTGGTGCGATCGACCACCACCATCGCGGTCTCCAGATCGCTCAGCTTGCGCTGTTTTTTCAGCGCCGGAATACCTTCTACCGCCGCCTTCTCTGCGGCATCCTGCGCCACGGAGTCAAAGGTGGTGAAGATCTTCACGCCGGAGAGATCTTTAACTTTATCGCCCAGTTTGGCCTGCAGCTCCTGACGCACCATCTGCATAAATGCAGGCTGCGGGGAGATGACGCCGCCGCGCGGCTGTACGCCTAACGGACGTGCGCTGAGCATGTCATACAGTTCCTGGTCGATCACCTGCTGCTGTTGCAGCAGACGCAGCACCAGATTACGCCGCTCCAGAGCCAGTTTCGGGTTACGCCACGGGTTGTAGATGGAGGCACCCTTAACCATGCCCACCAGCAACGCCTGCTGGTCGAGGCTCAGCTCTTCCACCGGACGGCCAAAGTAGTAGAGGCTCGCCAGCGGGAAGCCGCGAATTTCATTGTCGCCGCTCTGACCGAGATAGACCTCGTTCATATAGAGCTCAAGAATGCGGTCTTTGCTGTAGCGCGCATCCATCAGCACGGCCATGTAGGCTTCGTTGGCCTTACGCCAGTAGGAGCGTTCGCTGGAGAGGAACAGGTTCTTCACCAGCTGCTGGGTCAGGGTACTTGCCCCCTGCACCGTGCGTCCTGCGGTCAGGTTCGCCAGCACCGCACGACCAATGGAGTAGAGGCTGACGCCATCGTGCTCATAGAAGTGACGGTCCTCGGTCGCCAGCAGGGTATCCACCAGCAGATCCGGGAAGCCATTACGCGCCACAAACAGGCGCTGCTCGCCGTTTGGCGAGGAGAGCATGGTGATCAGCCGCGGATCGAGACGGAAGAAACCGAACTGACGGTTGTTCTCCATGTTCTCAATAGTTTCCAGATGATCGCCATCGAAGGTCAGACGCGCGCGCACCTGCCCCTCTTTACTGTCCGGGAAGTCAAACGGACGGCGGATCATCTCAATGCTCTTCGCCTGCACCGTAAACTCGCCGGGACGGGTCATCTTCGTCACCTGGCGGTACTGGGTCGCCTCCAGCAGCTTGACCATCTCGTTCTTGCTGATGGACATATCCGGCTCAAGGTTAACCATCCGGCCATAGACCGCCGCCGGCAGCTGCCAGACTTTGCCGTCAATGCGGCTGCGGATCTTTTGATCCAGATAGACGCCATAGATCGCCAGCAGGATGAGGAAAACAATAAACAGCTTCAGCAGCAGCCAGAACCAGCCGCGCTTGCCACGAGGTTTACCTTTTTTGCCTTTTCCTTTACGTGGCGCAGGTGCGACATCGTCATACTCATTATCAACATCGTCGTACTCTTCATCTCTGAGGCGTCGACGGCCTGCCTTTTCTTTTGCCGGACGGGCAGGTCTTCCTTTACGTCCAATTGGCTCGCGGTCATTCCCCGCCATGCTTTCTCTCCGCAACTATCAGGCGCAAAGGCCCGATTCTCTGGTCTTCCCCCTGATGGAGGAAGAAGAAATCTCTCAAATTTACCCTCTCAGAGGGTATTGCCGGGTGGCGCTACGAATACTTCTTCGTGCGCCGGGTCGGCGCGGTATTTGCCGGGTCGTCCGGCCAGACATGTTTGGGATAACGCCCTTTCATCTCTTTTTGCACCTCGCGGTAGCTGCCAGCCCAGAATGCACCCAAATCCCGGGTGATCTGCAGCGGACGCTGGGCCGGTGACAACAGCTCCAGCACCAGCGGCACCCGCCCCTGCGCAATGGCAGGCGTGGTCGCCTCGCCAAACATCTCCTGCATGCGTACCGCCAGCGCCGGAGGATTATCTTCATGATAACGAATGGCTATCCGGCTGCCGGTGGGCACAGTGTAATGCCCTGGAAGCTCGGTATCCAGACGTTGGCGTAACGACCAGTCGGTTAAGTTCTGTAATGCCGCCTTAACATCCAGCGCTTTTAGCGCGCGCAGGGAGTGTACGCCACTCATTTGCGGCAGTAACCAGTTTTCCAGATTTGCCAGCAGCGAGGCTTCGTCTACCGCGGGCCACGCGTACTCCGGCAGCCACTGCGCCGCGCAGTGCAGGCGAAGCCGGTACTGCTCCGCCTCCGGGGTCCAGTTCAGCACGCTGAGCCCTTTATCGCGGATGCCGTTAAGCATCGCCTGATGCAGCTCCTCTTCCGAGGGCTTCGCCAGCGGCTTGACGCTCACCGTCAGGCGGCCAATCTGCGAACGCCGCAGCGCCTTCAGCGTGCCCTGCGCTTCATCCCACTCCACGGTGTCAGACTGTTCCACCAGGCCCGGAGAAGCGGCGATCAGAGTATCAATATCCACTGCTATGGCCTGCAGAATACGGGCATCCGGCGACTGGCTGCCCTGCAACAGTAGCGGCGCAATCAGCCACTCGTGGCGGGTCATGGCGTCGTCGCTCTGTAGCATCGCGCCCATGCCATTTGCCAGTTGATAGCGTCCATCAAGCCCACGGCGGCGGGCGATCCGGTCGGGAAACGCCTTCGCCAGCAGCACGGGCACCCGGTCGCTCTCCGGCGCCCCGCCCCGGCTGTTCAGGCGCGCACTCAACTGCCGGGCACGCTGCTGCCACTCCGGCTGATTGCGGGAGAAGGCCTGAGCCAGATCGCTACTGGCGCCACGCGGCGGCTGTTCAAGGATAGCGGCCAGCTTTGCCGCCGTCGCAATATCATCGTCATCCGTCGCGCTGGCCAGCATGGCCGCCAGCCGCGGATCGTTGCCAGGCGTCGCCATCTTCTGACCAAAGGCGGTGAGCTGCTCTCCCGCCAGCGCCCCAAGCTGCGTTAATAAGCGCCGGGCCGCCGCAAGGTTAGTCGCAGGCGGCAGATCCAGCCAGTTTAATTGCGAGGGCTCCCGGCAGCCCCACTGCAACAGTTCCATCAGCAGGCCGCTGAGATCGCTTTGCATAATTTCGGGCGTGCCCTGCGCCGCGGCGCGTTCTGCCTGCTCAAACGGCGTAAGATGCAGACAGATACCCGGCTCCAGTCGCCCGGCGCGCCCGGCGCGCTGGGTCATGGAAGCCTGGCTCACGCGCTGGGTCAGCAGGCGGGTCAGGCCGGTGCGCGGGTCGAAATTCGCCACCCGCTCCTGGGCGGAGTCCACCACCAGCCGGATGCCCTCGATGGTCAGGCTGGTTTCGGCAATATTGGTCGCCAGCACCACTTTGCGCTGCCCTGGCGGGGCTGGCAGGATCGCTTTACGCTGCTCGGCCAGCGGCAGGGCGCCATACAGCGGGCAGAGCACCACGTCATCACTTAGGCGACGTGACAGCTGCTCCTGTACCCGCTGGATCTCAATCACGCCCGGCAAAAACAGCAGCAGCGAGCCCGGCTCCTGGCGCAGCAGCTCGGTGGTGGCGACCGCCACCGCTTCGTCGAAACGCAGCTGGGTGGAGAGCGACTGATAGCGCCGCTCCACCGGAAACGTCCGGCCCTCAGACACAATGGTGGGTGCCTCCGGCAGCAGGCGCTGGAGCCGCGCGTTATCCAGGGTCGCGGACATGATCAGCAGTTTGAGATCGTCCCGCAGTCCCTGCTGGACATCCAGCAGCAGCGCCAGCGCCAGATCCGCCTGCAGGCTGCGCTCGTGGAACTCATCGAGGATCACCAGTCCTGTGCCGGTCAGCTCGGGATCCTGCTGCAGCATCCGGGTGAGGATCCCCTCGGTGACCACCTCCAGCCGGGTGTTGGCCCCCACGCAGGTTTCGGCGCGCATCCGGTAGCCGACCGTCTCGCCGGGCTTTTCCCCCAGCAGCTCCGCCAGGCGCTGCGCCACGTTGCGGGCCGCGAGCCTGCGCGGTTCGAGCAGGATGATTTTGCCGTTGATCGCCCCCTGCGCCAGGATCTGCAGCGGCAGCCAGGTCGATTTGCCCGCACCGGTTGGCGCGTTCAGCAGCACCTGGGGGGCATGTTGTAAGGCGTGAAGGAGATCGGGAAGGACAGCGGCGACCGGCAACAAGGACACGAATGGCTCCAGAGGGTTAACTTTAGACGGCGTACATTGTAGCATCGCCACAATTCATTACCGAGTGCGCCGTATGTCCGAGTCAAAAAGGTTGTTTTTTGCCATTGAAATGCCTGCCCCGCTCCAGCGGCAGATCGTCCGCTGGCGCGCCGACCACTTTGCGCCGGAAGCGGGCCGTCCGGTGGCAGGCGGCAACCTGCACCTGACGCTGGCGTTTTTAGGGGATGTCAGCCCTGAGAAACAGCAGGCGCTGGCAGCAATGGCCGGACGCATCCGTCAGCCGGAGTTTACCCTGACGCTGGACGATGCCGGACAGTGGCTGCGCTCCCGCGTCGTCTGGCTGGGTACCCGCCAGCCGCCGCGGGGGTTATTACAGCTTGCCAACATGTTGCGGGCCCAGGCGGCGCGCAGCGGCTGCTATCAAAGTCCCCAGCCGTTTCATCCGCATATCACCCTGCTGCGCGATGCCAGCCACGCCGTCGCCATTCCGCCACCGGGTTTTCAGTGGTCGTTTGCGGTGAAAGATTTTGTCCTCTACGAGAGCCGTTTCGCAGGCGGGCGCACGCGCTACACGCCGCTCCAGCGCTGGACGCTTACCGAATAACAAGGAATTCGCATGCAGTTTACCCCTGCCCTACAACCCGCCACGCTGGTACAACGCTATAAACGTTTTCTTGCCGACGTGGTAACGCCTAACGGTGAAACCCTGACGCTGCACTGCCCCAATACCGGGGCGATGACCGGCTGCGCCACGCCGGGGGATACCGTCTGGTACTCCACCTCCAGTAATATCAAACGTAAATATCCTCACACCTGGGAAATAACCCAGACCGCGGACGGAGAATATATTTGCGTCAATACGCTGCGAGCGAACCAGCTGGTCAAAGAGGCGATTAGTCTGGATTTTATTCCGGAACTGCGCGGCTATAACACGCTAAAAAGCGAGGTAAAATATGGCAGCGAAAGCAGCAGAATCGACTTTATGTTGCAGGCAGACGATCGCCCCGAGTGCTATATTGAAGTGAAATCAGTGACGTTAGCTGAGAAAGATAACGGTTATTTCCCGGATGCGGTGACGCTGCGAGGGCAGAAGCACCTCCGGGAGCTTATGAGTGTAGCGGCGGCGGGCAAACGCGCCGTGCTGTTATTTGCAGTATTGCACAGCGCAATTGGGCGATTTTCACCCGCCCGCCATATTGACCTTAAGTACGCGCAACTGTTGAATGAGGCACAAAAGCAGGGGGTAGAGGTTTTGGTGTATAAAGCTGAACTTTCTGCCGATAATATCACTCTGAGATCCGCTCTCCCCGCCACGTTATGAAAGGGGTTGAGCGTTGGCTAATAAGTATTCTGGTCGTGTGCGCAAATACGCTTTTCCTCACAGGCTTGTCAAGTGTTACGTTTAGATAATTGCCTTACGGAAAAGCATCTGCTATTTATAGCGGCCTGATTTTTCCCCCAACACGGGGATCGATAGTGCGTGTTAAGGAGAAGCAACATGCAAGAAGGGCAAAACCGTAAAACATCGTCCCTGAGTATTCTCGCCATCGCTGGGGTGGAGCCGTATCAAGAGAAGCCGGGCGAAGAGTATATGAACGAAGCCCAGCTATCACACTTCAAGCGAATCCTTGAAGCATGGCGTAATCAACTCCGGGATGAAGTCGATCGCACCGTTACACATATGCAGGACGAAGCGGCTAACTTCCCGGATCCGGTAGACCGTGCCGCCCAGGAAGAAGAGTTCAGCCTCGAACTGCGTAACCGTGACCGCGAGCGCAAGCTGATCAAAAAGATTGAGAAAACGCTGAAAAAAGTCGAAGACGAAGATTTCGGCTTCTGCGAGTCCTGCGGTGTCGAAATCGGCATTCGTCGTCTGGAAGCCCGTCCGACAGCCGACCTGTGCATCGACTGTAAAACGCTGGCAGAAATCCGCGAAAAACAGATGGCCGGTTAATGCCAGCCCTGTCATGACGCTACCACAGGCGGGAGTTCTCTCCCGCCTGATTACTTTCTGCGCTGTGTAATTATGCCTGCTGACTATATTGGGCGCTTCGCGCCATCCCCCTCTGGCGAACTGCATTTCGGCTCGCTCATTGCTGCCCTTGGCAGCTATCTGCAAGTCCGTGCCCAACAGGGTATCTGGCGCGTGCGGATTGAAGATATCGACCCTCCGCGTGAAGTTCCCGGTGCGGCAGACACCATTCTGCGACAGCTGGAACATTACGGCCTGCACTGGGATGGCGACATTCTCTGGCAATCCCATCGTCACGAAGCCTACCGCGAACGCCTGGCCTGGCTGCATGCCGAGGGCCTTTCGTACTACTGCACCTGCACCCGCGCCCGCATTCAGCGCGTCGGCGGCGTCTATGACGGCCACTGCCGCACCCTGCATCACGGCCCGGAAAATGCGGCGGTGCGGGTGGTGCAACAGCATCCCGTCACCTGCTTTACCGACCGGTTACAGGGTGAACTCCACGCCGATGCGCGTCTGGCGGGCGAGGATTTCATTATCCATCGGCGGGACGGGCTGTTTGCTTATAACCTGGCGGTGGTGGTGGATGACCATTTCCAGGGCGTAAACGAAATTGTGCGCGGGGCCGACCTGATTGAACCTACCGTCCGGCAGATTTCGCTCTACCGGCTGTTTGGCTGGCCGGTTCCTGACTACATTCACCTGCCGCTGGTGGTGAATGAAAAAGGGATGAAACTCTCGAAACAGAATCATGCCCCCGCATTACCGACCGGCGATCCTCGCCCTGTTCTTATCAATGCTTTACAATTTCTAAACCAGGATGTAACAAATGAGTGGCAGGATCTGCGCACCGAAGAATTGCTGGAAAAAGCGGTGGCCAACTGGTCGCTCATTCGCGTGCCGAAAATCCAGCATTCTCAAATGCGTCTCGCTGAGCTATGATTAGCCGCTATTTTTTGTCCTGAATTCTGAAACACACACTACCGAGGTGTACTATTTTTACCCGAGTCGCTAATTTTTGCCGTAAGGTGCTGAGCCGCGATGAGAGCATGGCGGATGACGTCATTGTTCAAAATACGATGTCGGTTATTCCGCGCGAACAGCATGCTATTTCCCGCAAAGATATCAGTGAAAACGCCCTTAAGGTGCTTTATCGCCTGAATAAAGCTGGCTATGAGGCGTATCTCGTTGGTGGCGGGGTGCGTGACCTGTTGCTGGGCAAAAAGCCGAAAGATTTTGACGTGACCACCAGCGCCACGCCTGAGCAGGTGCGGAAATTATTCCGCAACTGCCGTCTGGTTGGCCGCCGCTTCCGTCTTGCTCACGTCATGTTTGGGCCGGAGATCATCGAAGTGGCCACCTTCCGTGGTCATCACGAAGGCACGCCAACCGATCGCACCACTTCCCAGCGCGGCCAGAACGGTATGCTGCTGCGTGACAATATCTTCGGTTCTATCGAAGAAGATGCCCAGCGTCGCGATTTCACTATCAACAGCCTGTATTACAGCGTGGCTGACTTTACCGTCCGCGATTTCGTGGGTGGGGTGCCGGATCTTAAAGCGGGTCTGATTCGCCTGATCGGCAACCCGGAAACCCGCTACCGCGAAGATCCGGTGCGGATGCTGCGTGCCGTGCGTTTTGCCGCCAAGCTGGGTATGCACATCAGCCCGGAAACCGCCGAGCCGATCCCGCGCCTGGCGACGCTGATCAACGATGTGCCCCCGGCGCGTCTGTTTGAAGAGGCGCTGAAGCTGCTGCAGGCTGGTCACGGTTTTGCCACCTATCAGCTGCTGCGCGAATACAGCCTGTTCCAGCCCCTGTTCCCGACCATTACGCGCAACTTCACCGAAAAAGGTGACAGCGCGATGGAACGTATCATCGACCAGGTGTTGAAGAATACCGATAACCGCATTCAGAACGATATGCGCGTTAACCCGGCATTCCTCTTTGCGGCGATGTTCTGGTATCCGCTGCTGGAGACGGCACAGAAGATTGCTCAGGAGAGCGGTCTGGCCTACTACGATGCCTTCGCCCTGGCCGCTAACGATGTGCTGGATGAAGCCTGCCGTTCGCTGGCGATCCCGAAACGCATCACCACGCTGGTGCGTGATATCTGGCAGCTTCAGCTGCGGATGTCCCGTCGTCAGGGTAAACGCGCATGGAAGTTAATGGAGCATCCAAAATTCCGTGCGGCTTACGATCTGATGGCCCTGCGTGCCGAAGCGGAGAACAACCGCGAGCTGCAGGCGCTGGTGCAGTGGTGGGGTGAGTTCCAGGTTTCTGCGCCACCGGCGCAGAAGGACATGCTGACCGGTCTCGATGAAGAGCCGGCGCCGCGTCGCCGCCATCGTCGTCCACGTAAGCGTGCTCCACGCCGCGAAGGGGCCGCATGACGCTGGCCTATATCGCCATCGGCAGTAATCTGGCCTCTCCGCTGGAGCAGGTCAATGCTGCCGTCCAGGCGCTGGGCGACATTCCGCAGAGCCGCGTTGTCGCCCTCTCCTCTTTCTATCGCACGCCCCCGCTGGGCCCGCAGGATCAGCCCGACTACCTCAACGCCGCCATTGCGCTGGAAACCGCCCTTAGCGCCGACGCGCTGCTGGACAACACCCAGCGCATTGAGCTGCAGCAGGGGCGCGTGCGTAAAGAAGAGCGCTGGGGACCGCGCACCCTCGATTTGGATATCATGCTGTTTGGTGATGCGGTGATTAACACCGAACGCCTGACCGTGCCGCATTACGACATGAAACGCCGCGGCTTTATGCTCTGGCCGCTGTTTGAAATTGCCCCCGACCTGATCTTCCCCGACGGCGAAAGTCTGAGCGCCCTGCTGACGCAGCTTAACGCCGAAAAACCAGCTCACTGGTAACAGTAAATTTCCGTTGATTAACCATGAAATATTTATGGTTAATCGGTTACGTAAAATCATTGTTCCCCCGAATGTTACTGTTAGAATGCGCAAAGATTCGCTTTGGGCTATCAGGAAACAGTATGAAACCAACCACCATCGCCACCCTGCAGAAATGCAAACAGGACAAGCAGCGCTTCGCCACCATTACCGCCTATGACTACAGCTTCGCCAAACTCTTTGCCGAAGAGGGGATTAACGTCATGCTGGTCGGCGACTCGTTAGGGATGACGGTCCAGGGACATGACTCCACTCTGCCGGTAACGGTAGAAGATATTGCTTATCATACCCGGGCGGTTCGCCGCGGAGCCCCAGCTTCTATGCTGCTCGCCGATCTCCCGTTTATGGCCTACGCCACACCGGAGCAGGCGTTTGAAAATGCCGCCACGGTGATGCGCGCCGGTGCCAACATGGTCAAAGTGGAAGGCGGCGCCTGGCTGGTTGAGACCGTAGGCATGCTCACCGAGCGCGCGGTGCCGGTATGCGGCCATCTGGGGTTAACCCCGCAGTCGGTCAATATCTTCGGTGGCTATAAGGTGCAGGGCCGCGGTGACGCTGCCCAGACCCTGTTTGATGATGCGCAGGCGTTAGAAGCCGCAGGGGCACAGCTGCTGGTGCTGGAGTGCGTGCCGGTGTCGCTGGCGAAACGCATTACCGAGGCGCTTTCTATTCCGGTGATCGGCATTGGCGCCGGTAACGTCACCGACGGACAAATTCTGGTGATGCACGATGCGTTTGGCATTACCGGCGGGCATATCCCAAAATTTGCGAAGAATTTCCTTATCGACGCAGGCGACATGCGCGGCGCAGTCAGGCAGTATATTGCCGACGTTGAATCGGGTGTTTACCCGGGTGAAGAACACAGTTTCCAGTAAGGAGTCTTGTTGTGCTAATCATTGAAACCCTGCCGCTGCTGCGCCAGCATATTCGTCGCCTGCGCCAGGAAGGTAAACGTATCGCGCTGGTTCCCACCATGGGCAACCTGCATGACGGCCACATGAAGCTGGTGGACGAAGCCAAAGCCCGTGCCGATGTGGTAGTGGTGAGCATTTTCGTTAACCCGATGCAATTTGACCGTGCCGACGACCTGGCCCGCTACCCGCGCACGCTGCAGGAAGATTGCGAGAAGCTGAAAAAGCATCAGGTCGATTTCGTCTTCGCCCCGGCACCGAATGATGTCTATCCTAAGGGTACGGAAGAGACGACCTATGTGGACGTACCGGGTATCTCCACCATGCTGGAAGGCGCCAGCCGTCCGGGTCATTTCCGCGGTGTTTCTACCATCGTCAGCAAGCTGTTTAACCTTGTGCAGCCGGATATCGCCTGTTTCGGCGAGAAAGATTTCCAGCAACTGGCGCTGATCCGCAAGATGGTAGCCGACATGGGCTACGACATCGACATCGTTGGCGTACCGATCGTGCGTGCCAAAGATGGCCTGGCGCTGAGCTCCCGCAACGGCTACCTCACCGCTGACCAGCGTAAAATCGCGCCGGGTCTGTATAAGGTGATGAGCGCGATGGTTGAAAAGCTGCAACAGAAGGCGCTGAGCAGTGAAGAGATTATCGCCATTGCCGAACAGGAGCTGAATGACAAAGGCTTCCGGGCTGATGATATTCAGATCCGCGATGCCGATACGCTGCTGGAGCTCTCTGCCACCAGCAAACGCGCGGTGATCCTGGTTGCTGCGTGGCTCGGTCAGGCGCGCCTGATCGACAACAGTGTCGTTGAACTGGCTCAGTAATGACTGAGCTGATAGATAGCTAATGGATTAGTTTCCCTTCCCACTTGCGGGCAAGTGGGTTACGAAGAAGAGTAAAGGTAACATCATGATTCGCAAAATGTTGCAAGGTAAGCTTCACCGTGTGAAGGTCACTCAGGCCGATCTGCACTATGAAGGCTCCTGCGCGATCGATCAGGATTTTCTCGACGCGGCGGGTATTCTTGAAAACGAAGCCATTGATATCTGGAACGTGAGTAACGGCAATCGTTTCTCAACCTATGCTATCGCGGCTGAACGGGGTTCTAAAATCATCTCCGTGAACGGTGCAGCCGCGCACTGTGCCAACGTGGGCGATATCGTCATCATCGCCAGCTTCGTTATGATGTCCGACGAGGAAGCCCGCCGCTGGCAGCCGAAAGTGGCCTATTTCGAAGGCGACAACGACATGAAACGCACCGCGAAAGCGATCCCCGTTCAGGTTGCCTGATGCTACCCCTGCGGCTGATTGCTGATCAGCCGCGACATGGTCTCTAAAGAATCCGTTCTGAGAACGTACAAACGCTTTAACAAGAACGGATTATCTCCCGGCTTTACCTTGCCTTTTACCGTCGTCACCGCCAGATGAAAACCGGCGTCATTCGCCGCTTTTACCGCATTATCGTTGTAACCGCCAAACGGGTACGAAAGATAGAGCACGTGCGGGTTAAACTGCGCCAGCGCGCGGCGGGAGTGTTTGAAATCCATCACGATGTTGTGGTAACTGCGGCTGAGCAGGATCGGATGGCGGTTATTGTCCACCCGGTGCAGGAAATGGGTGTGCGACTGCACGTCAAAAACATCCTGGATCTCCCGCAGCTCGGAAATGCTCATAAACTGCAACGTCTTTGGATCCCACTTCTGCGGATGCGCTTTGATCCGCGAGGAGATAATAAAGGCCGTGGCGTGAAAGCCGTACTGCCTGAGGATTGGCCAGGCGTAGCGGCTGACCGATTTCAGGCCGTCGTCAAAGGTGATCACCACTGCCCTGGCGGGCAGGTTCATTTTGTTACGCACATAACCTTCGAGCTGATACAGGGTCAGCGTGGTATAGCCCTGGTCGCGCAGCCAGGTCATCTGGTTATTGAAGGCACGTACGCTGGTGGTGGTTGAGGTATGGCGGAAACGGGTGTTCTCTTCATCGCGCAGGATATGGTGATAAGTGAGCACCGGCAGGCCATTATCTTCCTGCGCATCCAGGCTGCTGACCCAGGCCAGACGGTTAGCGATGCGGATCTGATACCAGGTCTGATTCAGGCGATCCTTGAGTTTATTGAGGATCGGATAGCGCAGATTATCTGCCAGCGTACCGAACGGGGCGCTACCGGCGCTGGGCGCGTTGTAGATCGGCGTATCCTTCCACGTAATTAAATTCTGGTTGCTGAGAGGCTTATTCAGATCGCCCAGGCTATCCTCCACCCGCTGTTTGCCCTGCACTTCGCCCAGATGCCCTTTGTCGATAAAACCGGTGCCAAAGCCAAACCGGAACTCATAGTAATCTGCCGGGGTGGGAGAAACGGCGATGATCTGCCCGGCGCGCACATTGCCGACGGTCACGACGCGGTTACCTACCTGCGCCCAGATGGTGGCATCTTCGGTGGTTTGCATATAACGGGCCGGAGCCCCTTGCGGGCTTAGCAGACTGGCAGAAGCGCCGCCGGAAACCAGCAGAAGAAGCAGAAGAAAAATACGCGAGAACATAGAGAGTTATTCAGTACGAAAATCGGACGACATTGTAGCAAAAGCACCGGTAATACCAATGTTTAATATTTCTCCGGTCCATGCAGCAGAACGAAGGGCGGGTTTTTCTGCTGCTGGTGCCACAGGCTGCTGACGTCCGGCGCGCCGTGGGCCACGATGGTGTTACGAAAGCTGACGCTGTCGGTCGTTTCACGCAGGGGGTACATCATCTCCAGCAGCGGATAGCTTATCCCGGAGATCACTTCGCAATTCTCATGCTTATGGCTGAGCAGGGCGGCTGCGCGATACGGCGCAGCGCCGGAGATGTCGGTCAGAAAGATCACCCCGTCACCGCTGTCGGCATGATGCTGGGCATCACACAACATACGGCTGAGCATATTGCAGCTTAAGCCGCGCCAGAAATTGACCACCTGGCATTGCTCCAGCGGCCCAAAGCGAGCGGCAAGCCGATCCGCCATCAGCTGCGCGTGTTCTTCATGGCACGTTATTACCCAACCCAGCATCGTCACCTCTCATCAGAAAGGAGTAGTGTAGCGGGAGAGATAAGGTATGGGGGTGACGGTGGTCAATAAAGCGGCCCGGCAACAGAACGCCGCCGGGCCTGATGGTTAGCTACGCAGCCCGCGTCCGCGCTGGATCAGATTCCAGCACAGCAGATAGAAGGCAACGATAAAGATCACCAGCACGCCAACGGTCGTCACCAGCGGCACATCGGAAATGCCGAGGAAACCAAAGCGGAAGCCGCTGATCATATAGACGATAGGGTTCAGGTGTGACAGCCCCTGCCAGAACGGCGGCAGCAGCGTCAGGGAGTAGAAGACCCCACCGAGGTAGGTGAGCGGCGTCAGGACGAAGGTCGGGATCAGGCTGATATCGTCAAAGGTTTTGGCGAATACCGCGTTCAGCAGCCCCGCCAGAGAGAACAGTATCGCCGTCAGCAGCAGCGTCAGGCCGACAAACAGCCAGGAGTGCACCTGGAATGGCACAAAGAACAGCGAAACGGCGGTGACCAGAATGCCGACGCACAGGCCGCGCGCGACCCCGCCCCCGACGTAACCGGCGATGATGACGTGGGTAGGCACCGGCGCCACCAGCAGCTCTTCAATGTTGCGCTGGAACTTGGCGCTGAAGAACGACGACGCCACGTTGGCGTAGGCGTTGGTGATGACCGCCATCATGATCAGGCCCGGCACAATAAACTGCATATAGGTAAAGCCGTGCATCTCGCCGATGCGCGAGCCAATCAGGTTGCCGAAGATAATAAAGTAGAGGGTCATGGTGATCACCGGCGGAACCAGGGTCTGGATCCAGATACGCATGAAACGGTTGATCTCTTTGGCCCAGATACTTTTCAGCGCCACCCAGTAAAGCTGCATCATGCGCGATCTCCTTGTTTCTCATGGACCAGCGAGACGAACAGCTCTTCCAGTCGGTTTGCTTTGTTACGCATACTTAATACCTGAATCCCCTGCTCGCTCAGCTGGCTGAAGACGCTGTTGATCCCCTGCTCGCGCAGCACTTCCACTTCAAGCGTGGAGGTATCCACCAGACGATACTGATAGCCGACCAGCTTCGGCAGCGGACTTTTTGCCGCCAGGTCGAGAATGAACGTCTCTGACTTCAGCTTGGAGAGCAGATCTTTCATTGAGGTGTTTTCCACCAGCTCGCCGTGCTGAATGATGCCGATATTGCGACAGAGCATCTCAGCCTCTTCCAGATAGTGGGTGGTGAGGATAATGGTGGTGCCTTTGTCGTTTAAATCCTTCAAAAAGCTCCACATTGAGCGGCGAAGCTCGATATCCACCCCGGCGGTGGGCTCATCGAGGATCAGCAGCTTTGGCTCGTGCATCAGGGCGCGGGCAATCATCAGACGACGCTTCATGCCGCCGGACAACATCCGCGCACGTTCGTTGCGTTTCTCCCACAGATCGAGCTGCTTAAGATACTTTTCGCTGCGCGCGACCGCCTCTTTGCGCTCCACGCCGTAGTAACCCGCCTGGTTCACCACAATCTGTTGTACGGTCTCAAACGGATTGAAGTTAAACTCCTGCGGCACCAGCCCCAGCTGGCGTTTGGCGTTGACCACATCTTTCTCCAGGTCATAGCCAAACACGCTCACCCGGCCGGAGGATTTGTTCACCAGCGAGCTGATGATACCGATGGTGGTGGATTTACCTGCCCCGTTAGGCCCCAGAAGCGCATAGAAATCACCGGCTTCTACTTTGAGATCTATCCCGCGCAGCGCCTGGACGCCGCCCGGATAGGTTTTTTTAAGTTGCTCAAGCTCAAGTGCAATCGCCATGAAATAAACTTACCTATAGTTCTGACACACGTTGTGTGGTTTCATTAAAAGTCGGGTTACCCTATAGTAGCGCAACGCAATCACTCGGTTACAGGCCGTTAGCCTCCATGAATGACATAGATACACTCATCAGCAATAACGCACTATGGTCAAAGATGCTGCTGGAAGAAGATTCCGGATTTTTTGAGAAACTGTCTCAGTCTCAGAAACCACGCTTTCTCTGGATTGGATGCTCCGACAGCCGCGTTCCGGCTGAACGTCTTACCGGCCTTGAACCTGGCGAACTTTTTGTTCACCGCAACGTTGCGAACCTGGTGATCCACACCGACCTGAACTGTCTCTCTGTGGTGCAGTATGCGGTAGATGTTCTGGAAGTCGAACACATCATCATTTGTGGTCACTACGGCTGCGGCGGCGTGCAGGCAGCGGTTGAAAATCCGGAACTGGGCCTTATCGACAACTGGCTACTGCACATTCGTGATATCTGGTTCAAACATAGCTCACTGTTGGGTCAAATGCCGCAGGAGCGCCGCCTGGACACCCTGTGCGAGCTGAACGTGATGGAACAGGTCTACAACCTCGGCCACTCCACCATTATGCAGTCGGCGTGGAAACGTGGGCAGAAGGTGACGATCCACGGCTGGGCGTATGGCATTCACGATGGCCTGCTGCGCGATCTGGAAGTGACCGCAACCAACCGGGAAACGCTGGAGCAGCGCTACCGTCAGGGTGTCTCTAACCTGACTCAGAAGCACGTTAACCACAAGTAAACGCAAAACGGCAACGCAAGTTGCCGTTTTTAGTCCGCAGGCCCGTTAAGCGTAGCGCCAACGGGTAATATCCGCCTTACTCGTCCAGCAGCACCACTTTGCCGACATACGGCAGATGGCGATAGCGCTGCGCGTAGTCAATCCCGTAGCCCACCACAAATTCGTCCGGGATCGAGAAACCGACAAACTCCACGGGAACGTCCACTTCACGGCGGGTCGGTTTATCCAGCAGGGTACAAATCGCCAGCGATTTTGGGCCGCGCAGGCTGAGAATTTCGCGTACTTTTGACAGCGTGTTCCCGGAATCGATGATGTCTTCCACAATCAGAACATCTTTGCCGCGAATGTCTTCATCCAGATCTTTGAGAATTTTAACATCACGGGTGGTCGACATGCCGCTGCCATAGCTGGAGGCGGTCATAAAATCGACTTCATGGGAGACCTGCACTTCGCGACAGAGATCGGCCATAAACATGAAGGAACCGCGTAACAGACCCACCAGCACCATCTCACTGCCGCTGTCTTTATAATGTTCGGTGATCTGACGACCAAGTTCGGCGATACGCGTTTTGATCTCCGCTTCAGGGATCATCACTTCAACAGTATGTTTCATTTTACTAACCGTATGATTTTATAACGAATTTCTCAATGCCTATGGATTCGCGTCCGGCATCGCTTCATAAGCCCTGAAGTATACCAGCAAATGGATCCTCCTGGCGCATGAGTTCACAAAAGCCATATTTGTGATTCCGATCACACTTGTTAAGTCCTATAATTAATTGCTACTAAATAATTAACAAACTTATCGAGTGTCTTTTATGGCGGAAACAAAAAATCAACATTCACGTTTACTCGTGAGGCTAACAGCCCTGTTCGCTGCATTTTGCGGACTGTATCTGTTAATCGGCGGGGTCTGGCTGGTAGCCATTGGCGGCTCCTGGTACTACCCGGTAGCAGGTGTGGTTATGCTCGGCGTCACCCTGCTTCTCTGGCGTAGTAAACAATCGGCACTGTGGCTCTACGCGGCCCTGCTGCTGGCTACGATGGTCTGGGGCGTATGGGAGGTCGGCTTCGACTTCTGGGCCCTGACCCCGCGTAGCGACATTCTGGTCTTCTTCGGTATCTGGCTGATCCTGCCTTTCGTCTGGCGTCGTCTGCTTGTGCGCTCCAGCGGTGCGGTTGCCGCCCTGGTCGTGGCGCTGCTGATTAGCGGTGGCATCCTGACCTGGGCTGGCTTTAACGATCCGCAGGAGGTGAAAGGCACCCTGAATGCGGAATCTACGCCTGCGGCGGCGATCTCCGACGTGGCAGATGGTGACTGGCCTGCCTATGGCCGTAACCAGGAAGGTCAGCGTTACTCCCCGCTGAAGCAGATCAACGCGGACAACGTGAAAAACCTGAAAGAAGCCTGGGTATTCCGTACCGGCGATCTTAAGATGCCGAACGATCCGGGTGAACTGACCAACGAAGTGACCCCGATTAAAGTGGGCAACATGCTTTACCTCTGTACGGCGCACCAGCGTCTGTTCGCGCTTGATGCGGCCACCGGTAAAGAGAAATGGCACTTCGATCCGCAGCTGAAAACCAATAACCAGTTCCAGCACGTGACCTGCCGTGGCGTCTCTTACCACGAAGCACGCGCCGATAACGCCAGCCCGGAGGTGATCGCCGACTGTCCGCGCCGCATTATGCTACCGGTGAACGACGGTCGTCTGTTTGCCATCAACGCCGAAACCGGCAAGCTGTGCGAAACCTTTGCCAACAAAGGTGTGCTGAACCTGCAGACCAACATGCCGGATCAGACCCCGGGTCTGTATGAACCTACTTCACCGCCAATCATCACTGATAAAACTATCGTGATTGCCGGTTCGGTAACGGATAACTTCTCCGTTCGCGAAACCTCTGGCGTGATCCGCGGTTTTGACGTTAACACCGGTAAACTGCTGTGGGCCTTCGATCCGGGTGCGAAAGATCCAAACGCTATCCCGTCGGATGAACACACCTTTACCTTCAACTCGCCAAACACCTGGGCGCCAGCCGCCTATGACGCGAAGCTGGACCTGGTCTACCTGCCGATGGGTGTGACCACGCCGGATATCTGGGGTGGCAACCGCACGCCAGAGCAGGAGCGTTATGCCAGCTCTGTTCTGGCGCTGAATGCGACCACCGGTAAACTGGCATGGAGCTACCAGACCGTTCACCACGATCTGTGGGATATGGACATGCCGTCCCAGCCGACGCTGGCAGACATTACCGTCAACGGTAAAACCGTACCGGTGATCTACGCCCCGGCGAAAACAGGCAACATCTTCGTGCTGGACCGTCGTAACGGCGAGCTGGTCGTGCCGGCACCGGAAAAACCGGTTCCGCAGGGCGCGGCGAAAGGCGACTATGTCACCAAAACCCAGCCGTTCTCCGATCTGAGCTTCCGTCCGAAGAAAGATCTCAGCGGCGCGGACATGTGGGGCGCCACCATGTTCGACCAGCTGGTGTGCCGCGTGATGTTCCACCAGTTGCGCTATGAAGGCATCTTCACTCCACCATCCGAGCAGGGCACGCTGGTGTTCCCGGGTAACCTGGGGATGTTCGAATGGGGCGGTATCTCCGTTGACCCGAACCGTCAGGTGGCGATTGCCAACCCGATGGCGCTGCCGTTTGTCTCTAAACTGATCCCACGCGGCCCGGGCAACCCGATGGAACAGCCGAAAGATGCCCAGGGCACCGGTACGGAATCCGGTATTCAGCCGCAGTACGGCGTGCCGTATGGCGTGACGCTGAACCCGTTCCTCTCTCCGTTTGGCCTGCCGTGTAAACAGCCTGCCTGGGGATATATCTCTGCGCTGGATCTGAAAACTAACCAGGTCGTCTGGAAAAAACGTATTGGTACGCCACAGGACAGCATGCCGTTCCCGATGCCGATCCCGGTGCCGTTCAATATGGGTATGCCGATGCTGGGTGGTCCAATCTCCACCGCTGGTAACGTGCTGTTCATCGCGGCAACCGCAGATAACTACCTGCGCGCGTACAACATGACCAACGGTGAGAAACTGTGGCAGGGCCGTCTGCCTGCGGGTGGACAGGCTACACCGATGACCTATGAAGTGAATGGCAAGCAGTACGTTGTCATCTCTGCGGGGGGTCATGGTTCGTTTGGGACGAAGATGGGCGACTATATTGTTGCCTATGCGTTGCCTGATGAAAAATAAGTGACTAAAAAGCCGGGTGGCGGCTTCGCCTTACCCGGCCTACAGTTCGAGCTCACGTAGGCCCGGTAAGCGTAGCGCCACCGGGCTTTTTTTATACCGTGAACCCCAGCATCATCCCGGTATCTTCATGCTCTAACAGATGGCAGTGCGCCATATAGGCATACTCTTTCGGCGCGTCATGATCGAACTTCACTAACACCTCGCTCACTCCGCCTTCAACGCGCACCGTATCCTTCCAGCCTGCGCGATGCACCGCTGGCGCTTTGCCGTTTTCCGTCAGGATGCGGAACTGGGTGCCGTGAATATGGAACGGATGCAGCATCATGTCCCCTTCCCCGGAGATCGTCCAACGTTCATACTGCCCTTTAGCGGCGGCAAACTGCGGCGTGTGCATATCGAAGGCTTTGCCATTGATCCGGTTGCCGTTGTGGAAATCGAACCCATGCATGCTGTGATCCATTCCCCCCATCTGGCCATGATTCATATGACCCTGCATCTGGCCGTGATGCATCCCCGCCATCGCCTGGTCGCCATACTTCTTCATTAACGCCTGCATGCCCATCATGTCGAGCATCGGGTCCATGGAGAGCTGGAGCTTGCGCTGGGTCAGCCCCTCCAGCGACGGCAGTGCGGGCAGCGTGGTCAGGGCGTCCGGCAGTGCACCAGACGCGGTCACCAGCAGCGGCTGAATGCGCAGTACCGGCTGCGGTTTATCGAACGGCGCCACCGCCATCCCCATCTGGCTTACCGGCAGGGTTATCAGGTCAAAGGGCTTGCCGTCGCTGATGTCCACCAGCACCTCGAAACGCTCCCCCATCAGCATCGGCAGTTCGGTCACTTTTACCGGCTCAGCCAGCAGCCCGCCGTCGCTGGCGACGACATAGAGTGGACGCTTATCGCTGGCGGCGAAATTGAGCGAGCGGGCATTACAGCCGTTGAGCAGACGCAGGCGCAGCCACCCTTTCGGCGCATTGTGCTGCGGGTAGATCGCCCCGTTGGTCAGCAGCGTGTCGCCAAACCAGCCCACCGCGGCGCTCATCACATCCAGCTGATAGTCAATTTGCCCGTCGGCGGTAAATTTCTTGTCCTGCACGATCACCGGTACATCGTCAATGCCCCACTGCTTTGGCAGGCGCAGCAGACGGCTTTCGTCATCCTCAATCAGTACCAGCCCGGCTAACCCCATCGCCACCTGATGGCCGGTTTTACCGTGCTGATGGGGATGAAACCAGCAGGTCGCCGCTCGCTGCTCCGGAGTAAAGGTCACCGTCCGCTGGCCGCCGGGCTTAATGATACCGTGCGGTCCGCCGTCTACCTCACCCGGCACCTCCAGACCGTGCCAGTGGACGGTGGTCTCTTCGTTCAGGGTATTATGAATGTTAACGGTCAGCGCTTTTCCCTTGCGTAGCTGAATGGCCGGGCCCAGCAGGTTGCCGTTGTAACCCCAGGTGGTAGCGTGATGCGCACCAAAGGCGGTTTTCCCCGCCTGCACCACCAGATTCACCTGATTGCGTGCATCGGGAGCGAGTAAATTCGGGATCGGCAAAACAGGCCGCTCGGCGGCAAAGGCCGCGCGGCTCCAGAGGGGCAGCGCACTGGCGACGCCCAGTGCGGCAGAATATTTTAAAAAATCACGGCGTTGCATGTTCATCTCCTTATTCGCAGCAGTCAATGTTCTGAGCATAAACCCTCCCCTTGCCGGAAGGTCAAGAAAAGCCGCAATAATAAAGATCGTCGCACCGGCGGGAAGTGTGCTAACGTTGAATTTCCGTGACGTATTGGTAGAAGCAATGAAGACGTTTTTCCGAACAATTCTGTTCAGCACCCTGATGATTAGTTGCGCAAACAGCTATGCGCTGAGTGAAAATGAAGCCGAAGATATGGCGGATTTAACGGCGGTGTTCGTGTTCCTGAAAAACGACTGCGGCTACCAGAATTTACCCAACGGTCAGATTCGCCGCGCCCTGGTCTTTTTTGCTCAACAGAACCAGTGGGATCTGAGCAACTACGACAGTTTTGACATGAAAACCCTCGGTGAAGACAGCTACCGCGATCTCAGCGGCATCGGCATTCCCACGGCAAAAAAATGTAAAGCCCTGGCTCGCGACTCGCTGAGCCTTCTTGCCTACGTTAAGTAAATCCTCATCCGATGCCCCTTTGCTGAATTTATGACCGTGCAACCACGGTCATAGTTAGCTATGATGTTGCCCCCGTTTTATGCGGGTGTTAACAAAGGAGGTATCATCCCATGGCCGAAAAAAATATGTGGCATGAAACGCTGCATGACCATTTTGGACAGTACTTTGCCATTGATAACGTGCTCTATCATGAGAAAACCGATCATCAGGAACTGATCATTTTCGAAAACGCGGCCTTTGGCCGGGTGATGGCGCTGGATGGCGTAGTGCAAACCACCGAGCGTGACGAGTTCATTTATCATGAAATGATGACCCACGTCCCGCTGCTGGCACACGGCAATGCGAAACATGTGCTGATCATCGGCGGCGGCGACGGCGCTATGCTGCGCGAAGTCTCCCGCCATAAATCTATTGAAAGCATCACCATGGTCGAGATTGACGCGGGCGTCGTCTCTTTCTGCCGCCAGTACCTGCCGAACCATAATGCTGGCAGCTACGACGATCCGCGCTTTACGCTTGTGATCGACGACGGCGTCAATTTTGTTAACCAGACGACGCAGACCTTCGATGTGATCATCTCCGATTGCACCGATCCGATTGGTCCCGGTGAGAGTCTCTTTACCTCGGCCTTCTATGAAGGCTGCAAACGCTGCCTGAACCCTGGCGGTATCTTCGTTGCCCAGAACGGCGTCTGCTTCCTGCAGCAGGACGAGGCCATCGACAGCCACCGCAAGCTGAGCCACTACTTTACCGACGTCAGCTTCTACCAGGCGGCAATCCCGACCTATTACGGCGGTGTCATGACCTTTGCCTGGGCCACGGACAACGATGCCCTGCGCCATCTCTCCACCGGCATCATTCAGGCGCGCTTCCAGCAGGCGAATCTGACCTGCCGCTATTACAATCCGGCCGTCCATACCGCAGCCTTTGCCTTACCGCAATATTTGCACGATGCTCTGAGGGGGTGAACGAATTGAAAAAGCTGAAACTGCATGGCTTTAACAACCTGACCAAAAGCCTGAGTTTTTGTATTTACGATATCTGCTATGTAAAAACGGCGGAAGAGCGCGATGGTTATATCGCCTATATCGATGAACTCTATAACGCCAACCGACTGACTGAGATCCTGTCAGAAACCTGCTCTATCATTGGCGCCAATATCCTGAACATTGCGCGTCAGGATTATGAACCCCAGGGCGCCAGCGTCACCATTCTGGTCAGCGAGGAGCCCGTCGATCCCACCCTTATCGACCATACGGAGCACCCCGGTCCGCTGCCGGAAGCGGTGGTTGCCCATCTCGATAAAAGCCATATCTGCGTACATACCTACCCGGAAAGCCATCCTGAAGGCGGGCTGTGTACTTTCCGCGCCGATATTGAAGTGTCGACCTGCGGCGTGATCTCCCCGCTTAACGCGCTGAATTACTTAATTCATCAGCTTGAATCCGATATCGTGACCATTGACTACCGTGTGCGTGGTTTTACCCGTGATATCAATGGCATGAAGCACTTTATCGACCATGAAATTAACTCCATTCAGAACTTCATGTCCGAAGACATGAAAGCGCTGTATGACATGATGGATGTGAATGTTTATCAGGAGAATATCTTCCATACCAAGATGCTGCTTAAGGAGTTCGATCTTAAGCACTACATGTTCCATACCCGGCCGGAAGATTTAAGCGAAGATGAGCGCAAGGTCATTACTGACCTGCTGTGGAAAGAGATGCGCGAAATTTACTACGGCCGCAATATCGCGACCGTATAAGATGCGTCAGGAGCAGGGATGCTCCTGATACTATTTCTGCTTCACGAACTCGCGGTAGGCCGCCACCACCTGCAAGAAATCCTCTACGCCACACAGCGACAGACTCTCTTCATCGTAGTAGCTCATCCCCTCTTCCATCTCGTCGCCGGAAAACTCCAGCTGATTGGCACGAACCATGACCTCTTCGCCATCCATCCACAGCGTGTATTCATGCCCGGCGCGTTGCCAGGATCGTTCACTGCCTTTGACCGTGCGCGCAGCCTGTTCCACTTCATCGAGCAGGCCCAGGTTCTCTTTTACTTCCTCGTTGAACCAGTGACCGACCACCTCGTGGCCCATCGACATCCGCACTTTCACCACACCGGTGATATCACGCAGAAATTCGTAATCCATAGTATTTTCCTCTGCAAAGCTCTTGCAGTAATTATCGCAGCAGCGGGGAAGAAAAAAAGCGGAACGGGTGGAAGGAATGAAAATAAAAAACCCACCGCGTGTGCGATGGGTTTGACAGGCCCGGTAAGCGTCGAGCCACCGGGCAATGAGGCGTTGATTACACCGCCGTCTGGAAGATCACCCCGTCCGCTTTCTCGGTGTACTGAGAGAGCTGGTCGAAGTTCAGATAGCGATAGGTATCCACCGCGGTCTTATCTACCTGCGACACGAAGGTCTGGTACTCTTCCGGCGTTGGCAGTTTACCAATCAGCGCTGCAACCGCCGCCAGCTCCGCAGAGGCCAGGTAGACATTTGCACCAGTACCTAAACGGTTCGGGAAGTTACGGGTAGAGGTGGAAACCACCGTCGCACCGTCAGCCACGCGCGCCTGGTTACCCATACAGAGGGAACAGCCAGGGATTTCGATACGCGCCCCGCTCTTACCAAACACGCTGTAGTAGCCCTCTTCCGTCAGCTGAGCCGCATCCATACGGGTTGGCGGCGCCACCCACAGACGGGTTGGCAGCTGGCCTTTGTGGGTATCCAGCAGTTTACCGGCAGCGCGGAAGTGACCGATGTTGGTCATGCAGGAGCCGATGAACACTTCGTCGATCTTGTCGCCCTGAACGTCAGAGAGCAGACGCGCGTCATCCGGATCGTTCGGCGCACAGAGGATTGGCTCTTTGATGTCAGCCAGGTCGATCTCGATCACCGCGGCATATTCTGCATCGGCGTCGGCTTCCAGCAGCTGTGGATCTGCCAGCCATTTCTCCATGCCCTGAATACGACGCTCCAGGGTACGGCGGTCGCCGTAGCCTTCAGCAATCATCCACTTCAGCAGCACGATGTTGGAGGTCAGGTACTCGATAATCGGCTCTTTGTTGAGCTTGATGGTACAGCCCGCAGCGGAACGCTCGGCGGAGGCATCGGTCAGCTCGAACGCCTGCTCCACTTTCAGCTCCGGCAGACCTTCGATCTCCAGGATACGGCCAGAGAAGATGTTCTTTTTACCTTTCTTCTCAACGGTCAGCAGGCCCTGTTTGATGGCGTACAGCGGGATCGCATGCACCAGGTCGCGCAGGGTGATGCCCGGCTGCATTTTACCTTTGAAACGCACCAGCACCGATTCCGGCATGTCCAGCGGCATGACGCCGGTCGCGGCAGCAAAGGCCACCAGGCCGGAGCCCGCCGGGAAGGAGATGCCAATCGGGAAGCGGGTGTGGGAGTCACCACCGGTACCGACGGTATCCGGCAGCAGCATGCGGTTCAGCCAGGAGTGGATCACGCCGTCGCCCGGACGCAGGGAGACACCGCCGCGGTTCATGATGAAGTCTGGCAGCGTGTGGTGCGTGGTGACGTCAACCGGCTTCGGATAGGCCGCGGTGTGGCAGAAGGACTGCATCACCAGGTCTGAGGAGAAGCCCAGGCACGCCAGGTCTTTCAGTTCGTCACGGGTCATCGGACCGGTGGTATCCTGAGAGCCCACGGAGGTCATCTTCGGCTCGCAGTACGCACCCGGACGGATACCGGCTACGCCGCATGCACGGCCAACCATTTTCTGCGCCAGAGAGTAACCACGGTTGCTTTCCGCCACGTCTTTTGCCTGACGGAATACGTCTGAGTGCGGCAGACCCAGCGCTTCACGCGCTTTGGTAGTCAGGCCACGACCGATGATCAGCGGGATACGGCCACCGGCACGCACTTCGTCAATCAGCACGTCGGTTTTCAGTTCAAAGCTCGCCAGCAGCTCGTTGGTTTCGTGGTTACGCACTTCGCCTTTGAACGGGTAAACGTCAATCACGTCGCCCATGTTCAGGTTAGAGACATCCACTTCAATTGGCAGTGCACCCGCATCTTCCATGGTGTTGAAGAAGATTGGCGCAATTTTGCCGCCGAGGCACAGGCCACCGCCACGTTTGTTCGGCACGTGTGGGATATCATCACCCATGAACCACAGCACGGAGTTGGTCGCGGATTTACGGGAAGAGCCGGTACCGACTACGTCACCCACATACGCCAGCGGGAAGCCTTTTTTCTGCAGAGCTTCGATCTGTTTGATCGGGCCGACAGCGCCTGGCTGATCCGGCTCAATGCCTTCGCGGGCGTTTTTCAGCATCGCCAGGGCGTGCAGTGGGATATCCGGGCGTGACCACGCATCCGGCGCCGGAGAGAGGTCATCGGTGTTAGTTTCGCCCGTCACCTTGAAGACGGTAACGGTCATTTTTTCCGCCAGCGCAGGGCGGCTCAGGAACCACTCGGCATCCGCCCAGGACTGCATCACCTGCTTCGCGTAGCTGTTGCCCGCTTTGGCTTTCTCTTCTACGTCGTAGAAGTTATCGAACATGAGCAGCGTATGGGACAGGGCTTTGGCGGCGCCAGGCGCCAGCGTGTCGCTGTCCAGGGCATCGATCAGCGGATGAATGTTATAACCACCCTGCATGGTGCCGAGCAGTTCAATCGCTTTTTCAGGGGTAACCAGTGGGGAGGTTGCGTCGCCTTTGGCAATCGCAGCAAGGAAACCGGCTTTTACGTAGGCAGCTTCATCTACGCCTGGCGGTACGCGGTTGATCAACAGATCTAACAGGAATTCTTCTTCGCCTTTTGGCGGATTCTTCAGCAGCTCGACGAGCGCGGCCATTTGGGTTGCATCTAACGGTTTGGGTACAATCCCCTCGGCGGCACGTTCTGCTACGTGCTTACGGTATTCTTCTAGCACGACGGTTCTCCTCGCTCTCATTGTCATATGCGGCGGGCGTTCTCTTCACGCTCCTGTGAGACAGCAGTTTGTAGGGTATATGCCCGATACCGCGTCGGGCAGCATAGCAGGATTTTCAGACAGTGTTAATCCGTTTACAAAAAAGCAACATTAAATTGTTTGCTGAATCGTTAAGCATGGTGTAGCGGCACGCTACTGTGTAATAAATAGTCACACTCTTTGCCCGATGAAGGCCCAGGGTTCCACCCGTAAAGTCAAAAAGCGAGGGACGGGAAGATTATACTCCCGGCATAACTCTTCTCTTCGGAGTCTTTATGAAGCTGCCCTTTTCCCCAACGTTGCTCGCCCTTCTCTGTAGCGTCGGGCTATTTGCCGCCTCCGGGGTGATGTATGTTAAAAGCCGCGCACCTGAGTCCGTAAGCGAAACTGCGCCAGCTACAACGGCTGCCACTCCACCAGCGCCCGTTGCCGCCCCAGTCTATAGCGCCGCACAAATTGACCAGTGGGTTGCGCCCATCGCGCTCTATCCCGACCCCCTCCTGTCACAGATTCTGATGGCCTCGACCTACCCTTCCAGCGTTATCCAGGCGGCGCAGTGGTCGCAGGATAATCCCAAAATGGAGGGTGATGCCGCCATTCAGGCCGTCTCCGGTCAGCCCTGGGACGCCAGCGTGAAATCCCTGGTCGCCTTCCCGCAGCTTATGTCGTTGCTGGGCGGCAACCCCGAATGGGTACAAAATCTGGGAGACGCTTTCCTGGCGCAGCCAAAAGATGTGATGGACGCCGTGCAACGCCTGCGCGCGCTGGCGCAGCAAACCGGGGCGTTAACATCGACGCCGCAGCAAAAAGTGACGGTAGCGACAGTACCCACCTCAACCGCTACGGTGAAAACAGCCTCCACGCCCAGCCAGACGGTGATCAAAATAGAGCCTGCCGACCCGCAGGTGGTCTATGTGCCATCCTATAACCCATCTGTGGTGTATGGAACCTGGCCCAACGCCAGCTATCCGCCGGTATATCTGCCCCCTTCTCCCGGTCAGCAATTTACCAGCAGCTTTGTGAAAGGGTTTGGCTATAGCCTGGGTGTCGCCACCACCTACGCGCTCTTTAGCAGTATCGACTGGGATCATCACGACGATGACCACCATCATCACGATGACGATCATCACGACGACCATCATCATGATGGTTATTCGCATAATGGCGATAATATCAATATCAACGTTAACAATTACAACAAGATAACCGGAGAGCACCGCACAGATAACCACATGGCCTGGCAGCATAACCCGGCTTATCGCAACGGCGTTCCCTACACCAATAGCCAGCTCGCCAGCCACTTTCACCAGACCCATATTTCCCAGGGGCTGAGCGCGACAGAGCATCAGTCGGTCAACCGCGACAGCCAGCGTCAGGCGGCGATGGCGCAGGTGCAGCAGTCGACGGGCAAATCGCTGACCCAGCTCAGGCAACCTGCAACCCTGCATGGACAGCACCCGACCTCCAGCCAGCAGCTTAAACAGATCTCACAGCGGAACAATTTCCGTGGTTACGACAGCCCACCGCCCCGGGTGCAGCATCGCCTTAGCCAGCCGCATACTGAGCACAAACAGGCTGCACGCCCTGTGGAGCATGACTCCCGACCACTACGCGCCAATGCGCTGAGCGGTAACGACAGCCGCTCAGCTAACTGGCGGGCCCAGCAGCAACGCGGGCTGGAAAGCCGCCAACGCGCTTCGCTTAACGGCGAGCAGCGTGCGGACCTGCGAGATCAGCGGTTCGAACGCCATGTTGAACACCGTGAATTACGCCATCGTTAAGGAAGCCGTCATGAAAAGTAAACCGATCGCGGGCGTCTTATTGCTGATGGTTTCATCATTTGCCGTCGCCCAGGCGCATTTTCCTACGCCCGACGGGGCTGCCAGCGCGCTGACCAAAGCCATTAGCGAGCAAGATCAACGCGCCATGCAGGATCTGCTGGGTGATAACTGGCACGATGCGCTACCGCCGGAAGGGGTCGATCCTGACGCGGTGGATCGTTTTCTGCGCGACTGGCAGGTTAAGCATGAGATAGTCCTCGACGGAGAGGTTGCCCATCTGGCCGTTGGCAGCAGCGGCTGGCAGCTACCTGTCCCGTTGGTTAAAACCGCCGAAGGCTGGCGCTTTGATATGAAGGCTGGCGCAGAGGAAATTCAGACCCGGGAAATCGGTCGAAATGAACTGGCGGCCATGGAAGCGCTGCATGCGTATGTTGATGCCCAGCAGAGTTACTACGCGCTGAATCATCGGTATGCACAAAGCATCGTCAGCACTCCGGGGAAAAAAGAGGGTCTTTACTGGCCCACAGTCCCAGGCGAAGCGCCAAGCCCGCTGGGTCCGGCATTCAACCCGCCGCAACCGGGCGAAGGCTACCACGGCTATCATTTCCGCATCTTACCCGCTCAGGAGGGATTTGCGATGGTCGCCTGGCCCGTAAGCTACGGTCAGACAGGGATAATGAGCTTTATCATCGATCAAGATGACAAGGTGTATCAGCGCAATCTCGGCGCGGATTCACAGCAACAGGCGCAGGCGATGAGCGCCTTTACGACGGCGCCAGGCTGGCAGCCGGTGGCCCGCTAAGGAATGGGCCCGGATGCGGCTTCGCCTTACCCGGGCGATTATAAACAAGCCCGGATAAGGTGTTTGCTCCGCATCCGGGAATCAGCATTATCCCTGATGCGGCATCAGCTCAGGATAGCCTTTAAAAGCCGATTTCGTGCTGGTTAAGGCCGCCTCATCATCATGAATACTGCCAGAGTTCGCTGCCCAGACGCCTTCCTGAGTATGGGTGATCTGTTGGTGCCGCGCATTCAGATCCTGCCCCATCGCAGCAATGTGCGTACTTTCGGTTACCCCGCTGTTAGCGGCCCACGGAATCACCGGATCGCTGGCGCAGGCCATACCGGATACCAGAACAGTCATTAACAGAGCAGGCTTTAAAAAGCGTTTCATTACATTCCCTCAATTTAATTACCTTGCTACTAGTTTACTACGTTACCAGTGTCAGGGAATGACAAGTTACTGGGAATTATTTCTTGTGAAACAAGGTGTTGTTTAGATAATCAATTGTCAAAATTGTTAACACACCGGCAGGTTGGCAGGCACAAAAAAAGCGGCCACAGGCCGCCTGATTAAGAGCCAGAAAGCAGAGAGCGCCTTCTGGCTGGTCAGCGTAAGCTTACTTCTTCTTCGCTTTCGCGTTTGGCAGGTCGGTGATGCTGCCTTCAAACACTTCTGCCGCCAGGCCAACAGACTCGTGCAGAGTCGGGTGAGCGTGGATGGTCAGCGCGATGTCTTCAGCGTCGCAACCCATTTCGATCGCCAGACCGATCTCGCCCAGCAGCTCGCCGCCGTTGGTGCCGACAATCGCACCACCGATCACACGGTGAGTCTCTTTGTCGAAGATCAGTTTGGTCATACCGTCTGCGCAGTCGGAAGCGATAGCACGGCCAGAAGCAGCCCACGGGAAGGTGGCAGTTTCGTAGCTGATGCCTTTCTCTTTCGCTTCTTTCTCGGTCAGACCGACCCATGCCACTTCTGGCTCGGTGTAGGCGATAGATGGGATCACTTTCGGGTCGAAGTAGTGCTTCATCCCGGCGATAACTTCTGCGGCAACGTGGCCTTCGTGAACACCTTTGTGCGCCAGCATTGGCTGACCGACGATATCGCCGATAGCAAAGATGTGCGGCACGTTAGTGCGCAGCTGTTTGTCAACGCGGATGAAACCACGGTCGTCCACTTCCACGCCCGCTGCACCTGCATTGAGGTTTTTACCGTTCGGCACACGACCGATCGCCACCAGCACGGCGTCGTAACGCTGCGCTTCAGCAGGGGCTTTTTTACCTTCCATGGAAACGTAAATACCGTCTTCTTTCGCTTCAACGGCAGTCACTTTGGTTTCCAGCATCAGGTTGAATTTCTTGCTGATGCGTTTGGTGAAGACTTTAACGATGTCTTTGTCAGCAGCCGGGATAACCTGGTCGAACATCTCAACCACGTCAATGTCTGAACCCAGCGCATGGTAAACGGTACCCATTTCCAGACCGATAATACCACCGCCCATAACCAGCAGGCGTTTTGGTACTTCTTTCAGCTCCAGCGCATCGGTGGAGTCCCATACGCGCGGATCTTCATGTGGAATGAATGGCAGTTCGATCGGACGGGAGCCCGCCGCGATGATCGCGTTGTCGAAGTTGATTACGGTTTTGCCGTTTTCGCCTTCCACTTCCAGGGTGTTGGCCCCGGTGAATTTACCCAGACCGTTAACTACTTTTACTTTACGGCCTTTAGCCATACCAGCCAGACCGCCGGTCAGCTGATTGATGACTTTCTCTTTCCAGGTACGAATTTTATCGATATCGGTTTTCGGCTCGCCGAAGACGATACCGTGTTCAGCCAGCGCTTTGGCTTCTTCGATAACTTTCGCTACGTGCAGCAGCGCTTTAGAAGGGATACAGCCGACGTTCAGACAAACACCACCCAGGGTGTTGTAGCGTTCTACGATGACGGTTTCCAGACCTAAATCAGCGCAACGGAAGGCAGCAGAATAACCTGCCGGGCCTGCCCCAAGTACCACGACCTGAGTTTTGATTTCAGTACTCATCATGACCTCTTATTGATTTCCGGCGGTCCAGGTACTTTGTCGCCCTTCATCCACCGGGACGTTCTATCCGCCCGCAGTTTACAAAATTGTTAACAATTTTGAAACAACAAACGGCTCACGAATTTCCGCTTTCGCCAATAACCCCACGAACTACATGAGATTAACAGAAAAAAGCCGGCCGTCAGGCCGGCTTTTTTACTTACATCACCAGGCGGCGAATGTCGCTCAGCATGTTGTTGATGATGGTGATAAAGCGCGCACCATCAGCACCGTCGATCACGCGGTGGTCGAAGGAGAGAGAGATTGGCATCATCAGACGCGGCACAAACTCTTTACCATTCCACACCGGCTCCATCGCAGACTTGGAGACACCAAGGATCGCCACTTCCGGCGCGTTAACAATCGGCGCGAAGTGGGTAGTACCCAGGCCGCCGATGCTGGAGATAGTGAAGCAGCCGCCCTGCATTTCGCCGGCAGTCAGCTTACCATCACGCGCTTTCTTGGAGATGGTGGTCAGTTCACGAGACAGCTCGGTAACGCTCTTCTTGTTCACGTCTTTAAAGACCGGAACAACCAGACCGTTTGGCGTATCAACCGCAACACCGATGTTGATGTATTTCTTCAGCGTCAGCTTCTGGCCATCTTCGGACAGGGAGCTGTTGAAGCGTGGCATCTGTTCCAGAGCCGCAGCAACTGCCTTCATGATGAAGACCACTGGGGTGAATTTCACGTCCAGTTTACGCTTCTCAGCTTCGGCGTTCTGCTGTTTACGGAACGCTTCCAGATCGGTGATATCGGTTTTGTCGAAGTGGGTAACGTGCGGGATCATCACCCAGTTACGGCTCAGGTTAGCACCAGAGATTTTCTGGATACGGCCCAGTTCCACTTCTTCGATTTCGCCGAACTTGCTGAAGTCCACTTTCGGCCAAGGCAGCATGCCCGGGATACCGCCACCGGTGGCAGCAGCAGGTGCCGCTTCAGCGCGTTTAACCGCCTCTTTCACGTAAGCCTGAACGTCTTCACGCAGGATACGACCTTTACGGCCAGTCCCTTTCACTTTCGCCAGGTTCACACCGAATTCGCGCGCCAGGCGACGAATCAGCGGGGTCGCGTGGACGTATGCGTCGTTTTCAGCGAACTCAGATTTGCCTTCCGCTTTCGCAGCCGGAGCGGCAGCTGGTTTAGCAGCCTGAGCCGGTGCAGCAGCAGGTGCTGGCGCAGCAGCAGCGGCCGGAGCGGCTGCAGGCGCAGCGCCTTCCACTTCGAAGACCATGATCAGGGAGCCGGTAGAAACTTTGTCGCCGGTGCTGATTTTGATCTCTTTAACGGTACCGGCGAACGGCGCAGGCACTTCCATAGAAGCCTTGTCGCCTTCAACGGTGATCAGTGACTGTTCAGCGGCAACTTTATCGCCCACTTTCACCATCACTTCGGTGACTTCAACTTCGTCACCACCGATGTCAGGAACGTTAACCTCTTTCGCACCGCCAGCCGCAGCTGGAGCAGCAGCCTGAGCCGGAGCAGCTTCCGCTTTCGCTGGAGCCGCAGCGCCTTCAGCACCCGCCACTTCGAAGACCATGATCAGGGAGCCAGTAGAGACTTTGTCACCGGTGTTGATCTTGATCTCTTTAACGGTGCCCGCGAACGGTGCCGGCACTTCCATAGAAGCTTTATCGCCTTCTACGGTGATCAGGGACTGCTCAGCCGCAACGGTATCGCCCACTTTCACCAGGATCTCAGTGACTTCAACTTCGTCACCACCGATGTCAGGCACGTTAACTTCTTTCGCTGCCGCAGCAGCTGCTGGAGCAGCAGCGGCTGGAGCGGCTTCTTTCTTCTCTTCCTGCGCAGGTGCAGCAGCGGCTGCACCATCGGCGGAATCGAAAATCATGATCAGTTTGCCAGTCTCGGTTTTATCGCCAACAGAGACTTTGATCTCTTTAACGATGCCAGCCTGAGGAGACGGGACTTCCATAGAGGCTTTGTCGCCTTCTACGGTGATCAGCGACTGTTCAGCTTCAACTTTGTCGCCTACTTTGACCAGGATCTCGGTGATTTCAACTTCATCAGCCCCGATGTCCGGTACATTGATTTCGATAGCCATTATTCTTTTACCTCTTACGCCAGACGCGGGTTAACTTTTTCTGCATCGATGTTGAATTTGGTAATTGCGTCCGCAACCACTTTCTTATCGATTTCGCCACGTTTAGCCAGTTCGCCCAGGGCTGCTACAACCACGTAAGAAGCATCAACTTCGAAGTGGTGACGCAGGTTTTCGCGGCTGTCAGAACGACCGAAGCCGTCAGTACCCAGTACGCGATAATCATCAGCTGGAACGTAAGTACGAACCTGCTCTGCGAACAGTTTCATGTAGTCAGTAGATGCTACGGCCGGAGCGTCGTTCATCACCTGAGCGATGTACGGAACGCGCGGAGTTTCCAGCGGGTGCAGCATGTTCCAGCGCTCACAATCCTGGCCATCACGCGCCAGTTCAGTGAAGGAGGTTACGCTGTACACGTCGGAGCCCACACCGTAGTCTTTCGCCAGGATCTGCGCTGCTTCACGGACGTGACGCAGGATAGAACCGGAGCCCAGCAGCTGAACTTTACCTTTGCTACCTTCAACGGTTTCGAGTTTGTAGATACCTTTACGGATACCTTCCTCGGCACCTTCCGGCATGGCCGGCATGTGGTAGTTTTCGTTCAGGGTGGTGATGTAGTAGTAAATGTTCTCTTGCGCTTCACCGTACATGCGCTGCAGACCGTCATGCATGATGACTGCCACTTCGTACGCGTAAGACGGATCGTAAGAGATACAGTTCGGGATAGTCAGAGACTGAATGTGGCTGTGACCATCTTCGTGCTGCAGACCTTCGCCGTTCAGGGTCGTACGACCGGAAGTACCACCGATCAGGAAGCCGCGAGCCTGCTGGTCGCCTGCCTGCCAGCACAGGTCGCCGATACGCTGGAACCCGAACATGGAGTAGTAGATGTAGAACGGGATCATCGGCAGGTTGTTGGTGCTGTAGGAGGTCGCAGCAGCCAGCCAGGATGCGCCTGCGCCCAGCTCGTTGATACCTTCCTGCAGGATCTGGCCTTTCTCGTCTTCTTTGTAGTATGCAACCTGCTCACGGTCCTGCGGGGTGTACTGCTGGCCGTTCGGGCTGTAGATACCGATCTGACGGAACAGACCTTCCATACCGAAGGTACGCGCTTCGTCCGCGATGATTGGCACCAGACGATCTTTGATCGACTTGTTCTTCAGCATCACGTTCAGGGCACGCACGAAGGCGATAGTGGTAGAGATCTCTTTGTTCTGCTCTTCCAGCAGCTGAGAGAAGTCTTCCAGCGCTGGGAGTTCCAGTTTCTCAGTGAAGTTCACCTGACGGGACGGCAGGTAGCCGTTCAGTTTCTGACGCTGCGCGTGCAGATAGGTGTGCTCTTCAGAACCTTCCGGGAAGGTGATGTAAGAGAGGTTTTCAACCTGCTCGTCGGTCACTGGAACGTTGAAACGGTCGCGGATATAACGCACGCCGTCCATGTTCATTTTCTTAACCTGGTGCGCGATGTTTTTACCTTCGGCAGTGTCACCCATGCCATAACCTTTAACGGTATGAGCCAGGATGACGGTTGCTTTACCTTTGGTTTCCTGCGCTTTTTTCAGTGCAGCGTAGACTTTCTTCGGATCGTGACCACCACGGTTCAGGGCCCAGATCTGCTCGTCAGTCCAGTCTGCAACCAGGGCTGCGGTTTCAGGATATTTACCGAAGAAGTGCTCACGAACATAGGCACCGTCTTTGGATTTGAAGGTCTGGTAGTCGCCGTCAACGGTTTCGTTCATCAGCTGGATCAGCTTACCGCTGGTATCTTTACGCAGCAGCTCGTCCCAACGACCGCCCCACATCACTTTAATAACGTTCCAGCCAGCACCTGCGAAGATGCCTTCCAGTTCGTTGATGATCTTGCCGTTACCGGTTACCGGACCATCCAGACGCTGCAGGTTACAGTTGATGATGAAGCAGAGGTTGTCCAGCTTCTCACGGGTCGCGATGGTGATCGCGCCTTTGGATTCTGGCTCATCCATCTCGCCGTCGCCCAGGAAGGCGTAAACGGTCTGCTGAGAGGTATCTTTCAGGCCACGGTGTTCCAGATATTTCAGGAATTTAGCCTGGTAGATCGCACCGATTGGGCCCAGACCCATAGAAACGGTCGGGAACTGCCAGAATTCTGGCATCAGTTTCGGGTGCGGATAGGAGGAGAGACCTTTACCGTGAACTTCCTGACGGAAGTTGTTCATCTGCTCTTCAGTCAGACGACCTTCCAGGAAGGCACGTGCGTAGACGCCCGGAGAGATGTGGCCCTGGAAGTAGACCAGGTCGCCGCCGTCTTTCTCGGTGCGCGCGCGGAAGAAGTGGTTAAAGCACACTTCATAAACGGTTGCAGAGGACTGGAAGGATGCCATGTGGCCACCCAGCTCCAGATCTTTTTTGGATGCGCGCAGAACGGTCATGATGGCGTTCCAGCGGATTGCAGAACGGATACGGCGTTCCAGATCCAGATTGCCCGGGTATTCCGGTTCGTCTTCAACGGCAATCGTGTTTACGTAGTTGTTAGCCCCTGCACCTGCAGCTACTTTCACGCCGCCTTTGCGGGCTTCAGAAAGCATCTGTTCAATCAGATACTGAGCGCGCTCAACACCTTCTTCACGGATGACCGATTCGATCGCCTGTTGCCAGTCGCGAGTTTCGATCGGATCCACGTCATTTTGGAGACGTTCTGACATGGGGGTATTCCTTATCTATCTAATACGTTGATTTGTCTGGAACCTGTCCCATTGCATTTTCGCCAGAAAACGCAATAAGACAGGTTCTGCGTTTAGTTGCCGCGCTCTAAAAAACTGGCGCTTAATCCTTTCGTTGCTGTATGCGGCGTAATGAACGTTCGCGACGCGACTGTTCACGGCTGCGGTCCAGCAAGATTTCCTCAATGAAAGCCAGGTGACGGTGCGACGCTTCACGCGCCTGCTCCGGCTCCCCGGCCATTATCGCCTCGAATATTCGGGTGCGATGGTTGCTGACCAGCGGAAGCATCTCCCGGCGGGCATACAACAATTCAAAATTCTGACGAACGTTCTGGGCAAGCATTGGCTCCATGCAGCGTAGCAGATGGAGGAGCACCACGTTGTGGGCCGCTTCAGTGACGGCGATTTGATACTGGACGACGGCGTCGGACTCGGCGTCGAGATCGCCGGATTCCTGAGCCCGTTCGATGGCCTGATGCAGTTCGCGGATGCGCTCGCGATCGGCATCATTGCTGCGCAGCGCCGCGTAATAAGCCGCGATGCCTTCAAGCGCGTGACGGGTCTCAAGCAGATCAAACTGGGATTCTGGGTGGTCGGAGAGCAGCTCCACTAACGGGTCGCTGAAACTCTGCCACAGGCTGTTTTGCACAAAGGTTCCGCCACCCTGGCGACGAAGCAGCAGGCCCTTGGCTTCAAGGCGTTGGATCGCCTCACGCAGCGAGGGACGGGAAACGTCGAACTGTTTAGCCAGTTCGCGTTCAGGTGGTAGTTTTTCACCGGGGCGCAGGGTCCCCTCAAGGATCAAAAACTCCAGCTGCTGCTCAATCACATCGGATAATTTTGGTTGGCGAATTTTGCTGTAGGCCATATTCCCTGTCTTACGCCTTTTTGCCCGGAGTCAATTGGTCTTACCAATTTCATGTTCGTATCGCTAAAGTAACAAAGTATTCACCTTGTGTCCATATTGGTTTTGATTGAAATCATTAAACCCTGCTTATTTTAACAACCTTACAGAAATAACGTTTCAAAAATGTAACTCTGCACAAATGAATTGATTACCCCGAAAGAGGCAGTTTTAACTTTATTGAAACGGTGAAAAGTGCGATCTGAACCGATTTAGCGGAGTAAAAAATGAAATTCTGCCCACTTATGGCGCATTTTTATTCTATAGGTTGATAAAGGGAATTAAACGGGACGATTTACAAATGCTTTCTTTTTATTCGAACTCGCTTTCTCCTCGCATAAAGCAGGTGCATTCGCCGTCGCTTACCACTATTCTTCCGAATACGGAAGACACAGCCGGTTATTTCAGCCAATTGAACCGTAAACTAATAAATACATGAAATGGAATTTCATAATTACACACGCCAGAGCGTGAACATAACAACCACACACGAGGTTTTATAATGGAAGGTCAACAGCACGGCGATCAGCTAAAGCGCGGCCTTAAAAACCGCCATATCCAGCTTATTGCCCTCGGTGGTGCGATCGGTACCGGCCTGTTTCTGGGTAGCGCATCGGTTATTCAGTCTGCCGGGCCGGGTATTATTCTGGGCTATGCCATTGCCGGTTTTATCGCATTCCTTATTATGCGTCAGTTGGGCGAGATGGTGGTTGAAGAACCGGTAGCCGGTTCCTTCAGCCATTTTGCTTATAAATATTGGGGCAGTTTTGCCGGCTTCGCGTCCGGCTGGAACTACTGGGTCCTCTATGTTCTTGTCGCGATGGCGGAACTGACCGCGGTCGGTAAATATATCCAGTTCTGGTGGCCTGAAATCCCAACCTGGGCCTCAGCGGCAGTCTTCTTTGTGGTCATCAACGCCATTAACCTGACCAACGTGAAAGTGTTCGGCGAGATGGAGTTCTGGTTTGCCATTATTAAAGTTATCGCCGTTGTGGCGATGATCCTGTTCGGCGGCTGGCTGCTCTTCAGCGGCAATGGCGGCCCGCAGGCAAGCGTCAGCAACCTGTGGGATCAGGGCGGCTTCCTGCCGCACGGCATGACCGGACTGGTGATGATGATGGCGATCATCATGTTCTCCTTCGGGGGGCTGGAGCTGGTGGGTATCACCGCCGCGGAAGCAGACAACCCGGAGCAGAGCATCCCGAAAGCGACCAACCAGGTTATCTACCGTATCCTGATCTTCTATGTGGGCTCGCTGGCCGTGCTGCTCTCCCTGCTGCCATGGACCCGCGTCACCGCAGATACCAGCCCGTTTGTCCTCATCTTCCACGAGCTGGGCGACACTTTAGTAGCGAACGCGCTGAACGTAGTAGTACTGACCGCGGCGCTGTCGGTTTACAACAGCTGCGTCTACTGCAACAGCCGTATGCTGTTCGGCCTGGCCCAGCAGGGTAACGCCCCGAAAGCGCTGCTCTCTGTGGATAAACGTGGCGTACCGGTGAACACCATCCTGGTGTCGGCTGTGGTGACCGCACTCTGCGTGCTCATCAACTACCTGGCGCCGGAATCGGCCTTCGGCCTGCTGATGGCGCTGGTGGTCTCTGCCCTGGTGATCAACTGGGCGATGATTAGCCTGGCGCACATGAAGTTCCGTCGTGCCAAGCAGCAGCAGGGCGTGAAAACACGTTTCCCTGCCCTGCTCTACCCGCTGGGTAACTGGGTTTGCCTGCTGTTCATGGCCGCCGTACTGGTTATTATGCTGATGACCCCAGGCATGGCCATTTCGGTCTACCTGATCCCGGTATGGATTGTGATCCTCGGGGTGGGCTACATGTGTAAGCAGAAAAATGCTAAAACGGTAAAAGCGCACTAATCCTCTCCCCTCTGCGTCCTCCCGGACGCAGAGGGTTGTTACCTTCCTCACACTTTCCCTTCAACAGCAATTTTATCCATATCAGCGACGTTATATTGCAACGCATATTTTCCTTTGCCAGCGAATAATTCTCTCCATACCGCTACTCGGAGAAACGTCGATGGATAACAATAAATTATCAGTGAAAGAAAAGATCGGCTATGGGATGGGTGATGCCGGGTGCAACATCATCTTTGGCGCCATCATGTTGTTTGTGAATTATTTTTATACGGATATTTTTGGCCTGGCACCGGCCCTGGTGGGCGTACTGCTGCTCTCGGTACGCGTAATTGATGCCGTTACCGACCCGATTATGGGGGCTATTGCCGACCGTACCCGCAGTAAGTATGGGCGATTTCGTCCATGGCTGCTGTGGATCGCCTTCCCCTATGCGCTCTTCAGCATCCTGATGTTCACCACCCCGGACTGGACCTACAACAGCAAAGTTATCTATGCCTTCGTCACCTACTTCCTGCTCTCTCTGACCTATACGGCGATTAACATTCCCTACTGCTCGTTGGGCGGGGTGATCACCAACGATCCTAAAGAGCGTGTTGCCTGCCAGTCCTACCGCTTTGTGCTGGTGGGTATTGCCACGCTGCTGCTGTCGCTGACGCTGCTGCCGATGGCCGACTGGTTCGGCGGCGAGGACAAAGCCAAAGGTTATCAGATGGCCATGACCGTGCTGGCGCTGATTGGCACCTGCATGTTCCTGTTCTGCTTCGCCACGGTGCGCGAACGTGTGCGCCCGGCGGTACAGACCCATGACGAACTGAAAAACGATCTGAAAGATGTCTGGAAGAACGACCAGTGGGTGCGCATCCTGCTGCTGACCCTGTGTAACGTCTGCCCTGGCTTTATCCGCATGGCGGCCACCATGTATTACGTCACCTGGGTGATGGGCCAAAGCACCCACTTTGCGACCCTGTTTATCAGCCTGGGTGTGGTGGGCATGATGCTCGGCAGCGTTATGGCAAAAGTGCTGACCGACCGCTGGTGTAAACTGAAGGTCTTCTTCTGGACCAACATTGCGCTGGCGATCTTCTCCTGCGCCTTCTATTTCTTCGATCCAAAAGCCACCGTGACCATTGTGGTGCTCTACTTCCTGCTGAACATCCTGCACCAGATCCCATCCCCGCTGCACTGGTCCCTGATGGCCGACGTGGATGACTACGGCGAATGGAAAACCGGGAAACGTATCACCGGGATCAGCTTCTCCGGCAATATCTTCTTCCTCAAGCTGGGTCTGGCCATTGCCGGTGCCATGGTGGGCTTCCTGCTCTCCTGGTACGGTTATGATGCCGGCGCAAAAGCGCAAAGCGCTGACGCCATCAACGGTATCGTCCTGCTCTTCACCGTTATCCCTGGCATCGGATACCTCATTACCGCAGGCGTGGTGCGTCTGCTGAAGGTCGACCGCGAAACGATGAAGCGGATCCAGGAAGACCTGGAGAAGCGTCGCAATAACTACCGCGAGCTGAACGAGTATCAGGAACTCAGCGCCGCTGAGACGAAATAAGGAGAGCCGAATGCAAACCTGGCCAAACCCGTTTATTGAACAACGCGCCGATCCGTACATTCTTCATCATGAAGGGCAGTACTACTTTATTGCCTCGGTTCCGGAGTATGACCGGCTGGCAATCCGCCGCGCCGACTCGCTGGAAGGGCTGCGCAGCGCACAAGAGGTCGTGGTCTGGCATAAGCCCGACAGCGGCCCGATGGGTAATCTGATCTGGGCCCCGGAACTGCATGCTATCGACGGCAAATGGTACATCTACTTCGCGGCGGCCCACACCCAGGCGCTGGACGAGCTGGGCATGTTCCAGCACCGGATGTATGCCCTGGAGTGCGCCGACAGCGACCCGCTCACCGGCAAATGGGTAGAGAAGGGGCAGATCAAAACGCACTTTGATACCTTTGCGCTGGATGCCACCACCTTTGTCCATCAGGGTAAACGCTGGTATCTCTGGGCGCAAAAAGCCCCGGATATCACCGGTAACTCGAACCTTTATCTGTGCGAAATGGAAAACCCATGGACGCTCAAAGGCGATCCGGTGATGCTCAGCAAACCGGAATATGACTGGGAGTGCCGCGGTTTCTGGGTCAACGAAGGTCCGGCGGTGCTGTTCCACGGCGATCGGCTATTTATCAGCTACTCCGCCAGCGCCACCGATGAAAACTACTGCATGGGACTGCTCTGGATCGACCTCAATGCTGACCCACGTAACCCGGCGAACTGGCATAAATCCCCGCAGCCGGTGTTCACCACCAGCTACGAGAATCGCCAGTACGGACCGGGACATAACAGCTTTACCCAAACGCCGGAGGGGGAAGACGTGCTGGTTTACCATGCGCGCAACTACACCGAAATCGAAGGCGATCCGCTGTACGATCCAAACCGCCACACCCGCCTGAAAACCGTAAACTGGAACGAAAACGGGATGCCCGATTTCGGCATCCCGTCAGCTGATACACTCTGAAGCCTGCGGCGCGCTGGTTTAGATCAGCGTGCCGTAGATGGTCAGCAGCGCCACAATCACCACCACCACAAAAGAGGTTTTCTTAGCCATCGAGACCGCCGCTTTCGGCGTTGCGATCTTATCCGTGTGCGGCTCGCGGGCCAGGGAGAACTGGGCCAGACGTGTTAACACCAGATATTGCGAGGTGTGGCGATCGCCCAGCGAGGCGAACCATGCCGGCAGGGCTTTCTCGCCGTGGCCGATCAGGGCATACACCACGCCGAACAGCCGCACCGGCAGCCAGTCCACCACGTGCAGGATCGCATCGATACCAGACTGCAACCGCTCGTGCGGGGTCAGATAACGTGCCAGCCAGCTCTGCCAGGCGCGTAAAAACGCATAGCCCATCAGCAGAACCGGGCCCCACGCGCCGCCCACCACAAACCAGAACAACGGCGCCAGATAGAAGCGGTAGTTAATCCACAGCAGCGCATTCTGCAGTTCGCGTAAAAACTCGCGTTCATCGCACTCCGGCGGAATACCGTGAATTAAGGTCAGCTCGCTGGCCATCGCCCCACGGGCATGCAGGTCACCGTTAGTGGCCGCCTTCAGGTAGGCATGGTAGTGCAGACGAACCTTACCTGCGCCAATACAGAGTACACCGAGCAGGATCCACACCACCAGCAGCGGCACGTTGAAGAAGAGGCCATACAGCGACCGCAGCAGCAGGAATACCACCACCATCACGCCCGCCGTCATCAGCAGTGTGCGAATCATGGAAAAGTGGCGGATGCGACGAAACAGCACTTCCATCCGATGATCCAGATGCCAGTGCTCGCCCAGCTTAAACAAACGCTCGGCAATCAACACCAGCAGCATGGTAAATAACGTCATGTCATCTCCTTTTCTGACAGGGCGGTAAGCAGGGTTTTGAATCGTTCCCAGTCAAACGCCGGGCCGGGATCGGTCTTGCGCTGCGGCGCAATATCGCTGTGCCCAGTCACGTTGTGGGCGATACCCGGGTAGAGTGAAATCAGCGTGCGCGTTACCGCAGCCAGTTGCTGATATTGGGCATCGGTGTAGGGCAGCGTATCTGTCCCTTCGAGCTCAATACCGATGGAAAAATCGTTGCAGCGTTCACGCCCCTGATACTGAGAAACGCCCGCATGCCAGGCGCGTTTATCGAAAGGAACATACTGGACGATCTCGCCGTCACGACGAATCAGACAATGGGCAGAAACGCGCAGGTGGGCAATTTCTGCGAAAAAGGGGTGAGCATCGGGATCGATTGTCCCGGTGAATAACGCGTCAATCCACGGGCCGCCGAACTCGCCGGGCGGCAGGCTGATGTTATGCACAACCAGCAGCGACGGGATTTCATCCTCTGGACGGCAATCATGGTGTGGCGAAGGAACACGCCGAGCCTCCACCAGCCAGCCATGTTCTGAGTGCATGCAGGATCTCCTTATATATGGTGCTGATTCCCGGTTCAGAGTAGCATGTTTCAATCTTATGATTCGTTACCAATTTGGAGTTTTAACATGCCGCCACGCCGCTACAACCCCGACCACAGACGTAACGTACTGCTGGAACGTATAAATATGGATATTCCGGCAAGCGTCGCCAATGCGCTGCGCGAAGATCTGGGTGGAGACGTCAACGCAGACAACGACATTACCGCCCAGCTGCTGGCGGAGGATGCCCGTTCCCATGCAGTTGTCATCACCCGTGAGGATGGCGTTTTCTGTGGCAAACGTTGGGTGGAAGAGGTCTTTACGCAACTGGCCGGGGATGGCGTTCAGGTGACGTGGCATGTCGAAGATGGCGACAGCATTGTGGCTAACCAGCCGCTCTTTGAACTGGAAGGGCCATCGCGCGTCCTGCTCACCGGTGAACGCACCGCGCTGAACTTTGTCCAGACGCTCTCGGGCGTGGCAAGCGAAGTGCGCAGCTACGTCAACCTGCTGGAAGGCACAAATACCCAGTTGCTGGATACGCGCAAAACCCTGCCCGGCCTGCGTACCGCGCTGAAATATGCCGTGCTGTGCGGCGGCGGCGCCAACCATCGCCTGGGGTTGTCCGATGCCTTCCTGATTAAAGAGAACCATATTATCGCCTCCGGCTCCGTTCGCCAGGCGGTAGAAAAAGCCTTCTGGCTGCATCCGGATGTGCCGGTCGAAGTGGAAGTAGAAAGCCTGCAGGAGCTGGAAGACGCGCTGAAAGCGGGTGCCGACATCATCATGCTGGATAACTTCGAAACTGAGCAGATGCGTGAAGCCGTGAAGCGTACCAATGGTCAGGCCCGTCTCGAGGTCTCTGGCAACGTGACGCGTGAAACCTTACGTGAATTTGCCGAAACCGGCGTCGATTTCATCTCCGTTGGCGCACTGACTAAACACATTCGCGCCCTCGATCTGTCGATGCGCTTTCGCTAGCTGACTTCAGCCCGGTCTGCCGAGGCCGGGCTCCCCCGATTTCCGACCCTTCTCGCAACCCCCTTGTATCACGCTGTAACATCAACACTCCTCGCTGAATCCTGCTTCCCAAAATGATTTTTGCCGCTCGCCCCTGCTCTGCCGTGCTGCCACAGTAGCGCCAGTTCACACAAGGAGCGACTCATGGAAAGACAAAAAGGATTTACCCTCATCGAGCTAATGGTCGTCATCGGCATCGTCGCCATTCTTAGCGCCATCGGCATTCCGGCCTATCAGAACTACCTGCGAAAAGCCGCCCTCACTGACATGCTGCAAACCTTCCTGCCCTACCGTACCGCCGTCGAACTCTGCGCGCTCGATCATGGCGGGACAGAAAGCTGCGACGCGGGCGTCAACGGCGTTCCCTCCCCTGCCACCTCCCGCTATGTCTCAGCCATGAGCATTGTCAAGGGTACCGTTACCCTGACGGGTCAGGAGAGCCTGAACGGTCTGGAGGTCGTGATGACGCCGCAATGGAATAACGGCAACGGCATCACCGGCTGGACGCGCGTTTGCACCATTGCCAACGACAGCGCGCTGAAGCAGGCCTGTGAAGAGGTGTTCCGCTTTACGGCTGGCGAGGAGAACGTGCAATGAATTCTGACCAGCTCACCGCGCTGTGTCAGCGTCACAACGCTTTGTTGCTGACCAGCGCCCCGGACAGCATCACGATTGCCGTGGTGGGTAACCCGCCTGTTGGGCTGCTGGAGGCGTTACGTTTCGCGACGCAGAAAAGGATAGATATCGAATGCTGGACCAGCGAGAGAATGGAAAAGCACCGGCAAACCGCGTCAGACTCGCATCTGCCTGTGGCCGCCATCTCAACCCGCTCCGCCATTGAGATCCTCAACCGCACCCTGATGCAGGCGATGAGCCAGCGGGCATCGGATATTCACATCGAGCCCGCCGACGAGAGCTGGCAGATCCGGTTACGCATCGACGGCGTGTTGTATCCGCAACAGCCTCTTTCGTCCGAACTGGGCACTACGCTGATCGCCAGGCTGAAGGTGCTGGGCAATCTGGATATCGCCGAGCGGCGCTTACCCCAGGATGGACAATTTACGGTTGAGCTCTCCGGCGCCCCCGTCTCGTTTCGAATTGCCACGCTTCCCTGTCGCAATGGAGAAAAAATCGTGCTGCGGCTTTTGCAGCAGGAGCAGCAGGCGCTCCTGCTGGATCAGCTGGGCATGAGCACCATCCAGCAGCGATTATTCGCCGAAGCGCTGCATAAATCCCAGGGGCTGATTCTGGTGACGGGCCCCACCGGCAGCGGTAAAACCGTTACCCTTTACAGCGCGTTACAGGCCCGGAATACGCCCGCTGTGAACATCTGCAGCGTAGAAGATCCTGTCGAAATCCCGCTCGAGGGGCTAAACCAGACCCCCATAAACCCCCGGGCGGGGTTAACCTTCCAGAGCGTATTGCGTGCATTTCTACGCCAGGATCCAGACATCATCATGGTGGGCGAAATACGTGATGGCGAAACGGCCGGGATCGCGATCAATGCCGCCCAGACTGGCCATCTTGTGCTGTCGACGCTGCATACCAACTCTACCGCCGAAACGCTGGTTCGCCTGCAGCAGATGGGCGTGGCGCGCTGGATGATCTCTTCGGCATTGTCTCTGGTGATCGCCCAGCGGCTGGTACGTCGGCTGTGCCCGCACTGTCGTCAGGAGGCCCGCCGGGATGCCCCCCTGCCCCAGGCGTTGTGGCCTCGCCCTTTGCCGCACTGGCTGCCGGTGGGTTGCGACCGCTGCTACCACGGTTTTTATGGCCGGGTGGCAATCTTCGAGGTGATGGTAATCACCCGCGAGCTGCGCACCGCCATTGCCAGCGGAGCGTCGGTGGAAGAGATCGAAAAGCTGGCCCGACAGACGGGTATGACCACGCTGTTTGAGCATGGCTGCATGGCGGTAGAACAGGGGCACACCACCCTCGAAGAGCTGGTGCAGATGCTGGGCGCGCCCGATGGCAGGTAATCAACTCTGGCGCTGGCGGGCACTCAGCCCGCAGGGGGAGCGGCAGGCGGGCGCGCTTTGGGCACCCGACAAACAAACGGCATGGGCTATCCTGCATGGCAAAGCGCTCGTTCCCCTGGAACTCAGGCGATGCGTGCAACAGACACGGTGGCAGGCGCAGCATCGCTACGACATTATCCATCAGCTGGCGACATTGCTACAGGCGGGGTTAACCCTGTCGGCAGGGCTGGCGCTTCTGGCGCAGCAGCACCCGGCCAGACAATGGCAGGCGTTGTTGCAAAGCGTCGCCGACGATCTCAGTGCCGGGTGTGCCTTCTCTGACGCCCTGAAAAAATGGCCGCATGTTTTTCCGCCGCTTTATGTTTCGATGATCAAAACCGGGGAGCTGACCGGCAAGCTGGACGAATGTTGTCGCCAGCTCGCGCAGCAGCAAAAAACCCAGCAACAACTCAGCGCAAAGGTAATAAAAGCGCTGCGTTATCCGGTAATCATTCTCGGTCTGGCTTTCGCCGTAGTGCTGGCGATGGTGACGCTCGTGCTGCCGGAGTTTGCCGCTATCTATAAAACCTTTAACACCCCGTTACCTGCCCTGACGCGGGCAGTGATGGGGCTGGCAAACGTGCTTCAGGAGCGGGGGGCGGCGCTACTGTTCAGTCTTATAGCGATAACATCCGGCCTGCTGTTTCTTCGCCGCAAACGACGATGGCGATATGCCACCCAGCGTCTGCTGCTGAATAGCCCGGTGATTGGTCCGCTGGTACGGGGGCAAAAGCTCAGCCAGATATTCACCGTTCTCTCGCTCACGCAACAGGCGGGCATCGCCTTTATACAAGGGCTGGAAAGTACGGAGGAGACGCTGGAGTGCCCCTTCTGGCAGGAGAAATTACAGGCGATACGGCATCGCATTATGCAGGGGTTGCCCATCTGGTCAGCCCTGAATGAGGCAGAAATTTTTACGCCACTCTGCATTCAGCTGGTACGCACAGGCGAAGCATCGGGCGCGCTGGACACCATGCTGAGCAACCTGGCGCAGCATCATAATGAGCAGACCTTTCAGCAGGCCGACAATTTAGCCTCACTGCTGGAGCCAGTACTGCTGATTGTGACGGGATTGATTATCGGCACGCTGGTGGTCGCGATGTATCTACCGATTTTCCATCTGGGGGATGCGATGAGTGCGGGATAACGCTGGCGCGAAAACGCGCCAGCGAGAAGCATTACAGGCTGTTGAAAACGCGGTTTTCCTGCTCCTGAACGCGGATAAAGGTCGTGCGCTTGGTCAGCTCTTTCAGGCGGGACGCCCCCACATAGGTACATGCTGAACGCAGGCCACCCAGGATATCACGCGCGGTATTTTCAACCGGGCCACGCAGAGGCAGCTTAACGGTTTTACCTTCAGCGGCACGATACTGCGCAACACCACCCACGTGGCGGTTCATGGCCGATTCAGAGCTCATGCCGTAGAACAGCATGAATTTTTCACCGTTTTCTTCAACAACGGTACCGCCGCTCTCTTCGTGGCCAGCCAGCATACCGCCCAGCATCACGAAGTCTGCGCCGCCGCCGAATGCTTTTGCCACGTCGCCCGGCATGGTGCATCCACCGTCACTGATGATCTGACCACCCAGACCGTGGGCTGCGTCAGCACACTCGATCACTGCTGACAGCTGCGGATAACCAACGCCGGTTTTAACGCGCGTGGTGCAGACAGAACCCGGACCAATCCCCACTTTCACGATATCTGCCCCGGAGAGGATCAGCTCTTCACACATTTCACCGGTAACCACGTTACCTGCAATAATGGTTTTGGTCGGCCAGGCCTGACGCGCCTTGCTGACGAACTGAACGAAGTGTTCAGAATAACCATTCGCAACATCAATACAGATGAAGTTAAGGTTTGGGTTAGCAATCAGGATCTGTTTCGTTTTTTCGAAATCGGCATCAGAGGTGCCGGTAGAGACCATCACGTGCTTCAGCACGTTTTCAGATACGGAGCCTGCAAACGCATTCCACTCTTCCACGCTGTAGTGCTTGTGTACAGCGGTCAGAATGTCGAAGGAAGCCAGCGCTTTTGCCATCGCAAACGTTCCGACGGTATCCATGTTAGCGGCGATAACAGGTACGCCAGACCAGGTCTGACCGGAATGCTTAAAGGTGAATTGACGTTCAAGTTCAACGTCGGAGCGACTTTTCAGAGTAGAACGTTTAGGGCGGATAAGAACGTCTTTGAAACCTAACTTCAAATCTTCTTCGATACGCATTTGCGGATTCCTGGGGTACTGGGGTAAATGTCGAAAAACGTAACACACAACTCCAGTGACGCTATCATACGCACTAATACCTGTTGCGCAAGACTGCGAAAATCACTTTTTTTACGCTACAATCCTATAAATTTACCTGGTAAAAAGTACGTAAGCAGGGCTTAATCTTCGCTGATAAAAGATTAAATCTTAAGCAATTGATATCAATAATGAATATTTCCCAGGATTTTATTTAATGGGGTACATCGTTGCATTAACGGGAGGCATTGGCAGTGGCAAAAGCACTGTGGCTGACGCCTTCTCTCGTCTGGGTATCACGATAATTGATGCCGACATCCTTGCCCGCCAGGTGGTAGAGCCAGGTACACCCGCACTACGCGCTATTGCAGACCATTTCGGCAGCGACATTATCGAGCCTGACGGCACCCTTAATCGTCGAATGCTGCGCGAACGCATTTTCACGCATCCTGAAGAGAAAGCCTGGCTTAACGCCCTGCTTCACCCGCTTATCCAGCAGGAGACGCAGAAACAGATAGCACACGCGACTTCACCCTATGTGCTCTGGGTTGTCCCGCTTCTTGTGGAAAATAATCTCCATGACAAAGCGGACCGGGTACTGGTTGTTGACGTCTCTCCGGCAACACAAATTCAGCGCACCATCGCCCGTGATAACGTCGGGCGTGAACATGCGGAACAAATTCTTGCCGCGCAGGCCACGCGTGAAGCGCGCCTGGCCGTCGCGGATGATGTGATTGATAATAACGGCTCACCGGATGCCATTGCATCGGATGTGGCTCGCCTGCATCAGCAATATCTGGCGCAGGCCGTTTTACAGGAAAAAGCCTAATGCACACCCATGTTCTTTTCGAGCATCCCCTCAATGAAAAAATGCGCACCTGGCTGCGCATCGAATTTTTGATCCAGCAGCTTTCCGGCCTGCTTCCGGTTCATGACCACACCACGGCGCTGCACTTTTTCCGCAACGTGAGCGATCTGCTGGATGTGTTAGAGCGTGGCGAAGTCCGCACAGAATTACTGAAAGAGCTGGAGCGCCAGCAGCGTAAACTGCAGGCCTGGGCAGAAGTGCCGGGGGTGGATAACAGCCGCATCGACAGCCTGCGCCAGCAGCTGAAAAACAGCAGCGGCGTATTAATGGCGGCGCCGCGTATCGGCCAGTTTTTGCGTGAAGACCGCCTGGTCGCCCTGGTGCGTCAGCGTCTGAGCATTCCCGGCGGCTGCTGCAGTTTCGATTTACCGACCTTGCATATCTGGCTGCATATGCCGCAGGAACAGCGCGATATGCAGGTGCAAAGCTGGCTGAACAGCCTTGAGCCGCTGAACCAGGCGCTGTCGCTGATCCTGGATTTAATCCGCAATTCAGCGCCATTCCGCAAGCAAACCAGCCTGAATGGTTTTTATCAGGATAACGGTGAAGATGCGGATCTCCTGCGCCTGCAGCTCTCCCTTGCCGATCAGCTTTACCCGCAAATTTCAGGCCATAAGAGCCGCTTTGCGATCCGTTTCATGCCGCTCGACAGTGAACATGGTCTGGTGCCGGAACGCCTCGACTTTGAACTGGCGTGCTGCTAAGGAGTTAAGATGTCTGAAGTCATCACCGTGAACTGCCCCACCTGTGGCAAGCCCGTTGTCTGGGGCGAACAGAGCCCGTTCCGCCCTTTTTGCAGCAAGCGCTGCCAGCTAATCGATCTGGGCGAGTGGGCTGCGGAAGAGAAACGCATTCCAAGCTCAGGCGATATGTCCGACAGCGATGACTGGAGCGAAGAGCAGCAGTAATGTCCCCATGGCCTGCCGGCACCTCGCTCGCAGGCCAGTCAGTCCGCCACTAAACGCGCAATGACAGGCGCATTTGCCGGTGGGAATTTATCGGCATCCAGCGCGTTCAGCGTCACCCAGTTTCCAGGCTGTCCCTCTTTGCCCCAGGGTTCCCCCTCCCAGTTTTCCACCAGCCAGAACCACAGCGTGATATGGCGATCGGGAAAGGTATATTCCAGTTTATCGAACAGGGTCGCACCGCGCGGCGTGATGCCCACCTCTTCCTGAAGCTCGCGGATAAGCGCCTGTTCCGGCGTCTCGCCGGACTCAATCTTACCGCCAGGAAACTCCCACTTATTCGCCATGTGCGCATCGGCCGCGCGCTGGGTAATAAAGATTTGGTTATCGGAATTACGAATGATCCCGACAGCGATTTGCAGTATTTTCATTGTCTTGCATCCATAAAAAAGGCGCAGATATCTGCGCCTTTTACGTGTTTTACAGGCTTAGCTCAGACGGCCATGGCACTGTTTGTATTTTTTACCGGAACCGCACGGGCACGGATCGTTACGACCGACCTTACGATCACCGGACTGCGCGGCAATTGCGGCGGCGGCGGCTTCTTCGTCGTCCTGATGGCTAAGCTGCTGCATCTGAGCCAGACGCTCCGCTTCTTCACGACGCTGCTGTTCCATCTCTTCCACTTCTTCCGGCATGCGCACCTGGACTTTGCTCAGGGTGCTGATCACTTCGTACTTCAGTGATTCAAGCATAGAGGCAAACATCGCAAAGGATTCACGCTTGTACTCCTGCTTCGGATCTTTTTGCGCATAGCCACGCAGGTGAATACCCTGACGCAGATAGTCCATCGCTGCCAGGTGCTCTTTCCACAGGGAGTCCAGGGTTTGCAGCATCACGCCTTTTTCGAAATGACGCATCATCTCAGCGCCAACCACCTCTTCCTTACGCTTATAGACCTCAAGGGCGTTAGCGAAAATACGCTCGCGCAGGGTCTCTTCATGCAGCTCCGGCTCTTTATCCAGCCACTCCTGAATCGGCAGATCCAGGTCGAAGTCGTTTTTCAGACGCGCCTGCAGACCTTCAACATCCCACATCTCTTCCAGAGATTGCGGTGGAATATGGTTATCGATAGTCGCTTTGAAGACATCTTCGCGAATGCTGTTAATGGTTTCGCTCACGTCGGAAACGTCCAGCAGTTCGTTACGCTGGGTGTAGATAGCGCGACGCTGGTCGTTGGCCACATCATCATACTCAAGCAGCTGCTTACGAATATCGAAGTTACGGCTTTCCACTTTACGCTGGGCGTTGGCGATGGCTTTGGTCACCCACGGGTGTTCAATCGCTTCGCCCGGTTTCATACCCAGTTTACGCATCATGCCCGACACACGGTCAGAGGCGAAAATACGCATCAACGCATCTTCCATCGACAGATAGAAGCGTGAAGAACCGGCATCACCCTGACGACCCGCACGGCCACGCAGCTGGTTGTCAATACGACGGGATTCGTGACGTTCCGTACCGATGATGTGCAGACCGCCCGCAGCCAGAACCGCATCGTGACGAACCTGCCAGTCGGCTTTGATCTGCGCGATCTGTTCCGGGGTTGGGTTTTCCAGCGCAGCCACTTCAGCCTGCCAGCTACCGCCCAGCATGATGTCGGTACCACGACCCGCCATGTTGGTGGCGATGGTCACGGCTGCCGGATAGCCCGCCTGGGCAACGATATCGGCCTCTTTAGCGTGGAACTTGGCGTTCAGGACGTTGTGTTTGATCCCGGCTTTGGTCAGCTCATTGGAGACCACTTCCGATTTTTCGATGGAGATAGTCCCCACCAGAACCGGCTGGCCTGCGGCGGTACGGTCGCGAATATCTTCGATGATGGCCTGAATTTTTTCCGCTTCGGTCATGTAGACCAGGTCCGGCATATCCTTACGGATCATTGGACGGTTGGTTGGAACGACTACGGTATCCAGCTTATAGATGGAGCTGAATTCGAAGGCTTCGGTATCCGCCGTACCGGTCATCCCTGCCAGCTTCTCGTACAGACGGAAGTAGTTCTGGAAGGTAATGGATGCCAGCGTCTGGTTCTCGTTCTGGATATCGACATTTTCTTTGGCTTCAACGGCCTGATGCAGACCGTCGGACCAGCGACGACCCTGCATGGTACGGCCGGTATGTTCGTCGACGATAATAACTTCGCCATCCTTAACGATGTAGTCCACGTCACGGGTAAACAACACGTGGGCGCGCAGGGCGGCAGTGACGTGGTGCATCAGCATGATATTGCCTGGGGAATAGAGTGACTCGCCCTCTTCCATAATGCCCTGGGCAACCAGCAGCTCTTCGATCTGCACCAGACCGCGCTCGGTCAGGTTCACCTGGCGGGCTTTTTCATCAACGGAGAAGTGACCTTCACCCTGGAAGGTGTCGGAGTCCTCTTTTTCCTGACGGATCAGGTGCGGAATGATTTTATCGACTTTGCGATACATCTCGGAGCTGTCTTCAGCCGGACCAGAGATGATCAGCGGCGTACGCGCTTCGTCGATCAGAATGGAGTCCACCTCATCCACCAGCGCATAGTGCAGCTTACGCTGGACGCGCTCTTCCGGGCTGAAGGCCATGTTGTCACGCAGGTAGTCAAAGCCGTATTCGTTGTTGGTCCCGTAGGTGATGTCGGCGTTATAGGCTTCGCGTTTCGCAGGGGCCGGCAAACCAGACATGTTGATCCCGACGGTCATACCGAGGAATTCGAACAGTGGACGGTTGTTTTCGGCATCACGCTGCGCCAGATAGTCGTTGACGGTAACCACGTGCACACCTTTACCCGACAGGGCGTTAAGGTAGGCAGGCAGGGTTGCGGTCAGGGTTTTACCTTCACCGGTACGCATCTCAGCGATGCAGCGGTCGTTCAGCACCATCCCGCCCAGCAGCTGCACGTCGAAATGACGCATGCCAAACACGCGCTTACTCGCTTCACGCACCACGGCGAACGCTTCCGGGATCAGGCTTTCAACGGTTTCACCTTTTTCAAGGCGGGCACGGAATTCAGCGGTTTTGGCTTTCAGCTCTTCATCAGAGAGTTTTTCCATCGCCGGCTCAAGGCTGTTGATGACGCTGACGGCTTTGCGCATGCGGCGCAGGGTACGATCGTTACGACTACCGAAAACTTTTGTTAGTAATTTGATTAACATAATAAATTCTCAAACGCCCCATGATGGGCAGTTAAATTAAGGTATTGAACAACGGTTAATTTAGCTGAGGCGTTGAGGTCCGGCGCGGATGCCCTGCACCTGGCTAATCCAGGCGGACACAGAGAAAGCGGTTTGTGGATAAAGTGTGGCAAGCGCGACCTGACGGACAATAACCGGCGGCTTGCTTTGCTGCGTAAGCAGCGTGGTGAGTGTATCGAGCAGCGCCAGATGGTGCGCCTGTACCGGTAAAGGCTCTTCGACAACAGGTAACGCCTGCGGCGCCATGGCAAAGGAGAGATGCCGGATGACGGTACGAATCGCATGCTGATGCCAGTAATCCACCGTGAAATTGGGTCGGCGGTTCGCTTCCAGCAGGGCGAGATTCGTGAAATTGACCCGCGTGCTCAGATCGTGGCGGGTGGTGGTGGTCTTTGCCGGATTTGCGGTTTCGGTGTTACTGCTGAGCGCGGGCAGGCCAAGACTCGCCGCGACCATCCCCAGAAGGAGATGCGGCCAGAAGTAACGTCTGCCAAATTGTCGCCAGCGCGTCAGAATTCCGCTCAATTGCCCCACCACAAGTAAGTGAACCTTCAGGCTCACCGTATGATTTTTATATTTTCGCGCCCAGATAGTAACACTAAAGCCGGGTTGCAGCAGCAGTAATGCGCCACAGAGGAGGTTAAAAATGGTGATGAAATCAGCAAACGAGCCATTGACTACAGCAATACGGGGAAGATAAAAACAAAAACGACTGGTCTTCCTGGCCGGAGAGAGTGCCAGGTCAACCAGTCGAATTTACATAACGGAATTTACCGTTACGCCAGAACCGTGCTCGGTGCTTTGAATGCCAGAGGCAGTTCAGCTTCGTCTTCGAAGGTCACATATTCCCAGGCTTCCTGTTTTGCCAGAACAGCCTGCAACAATTTGTTGTTCAGTGCGTGACCGGATTTATACGCGGTAAACGCACCAATGATGTTGTGACCACACATGAACAGGTCGCCGATCGCATCCAGCATTTTGTGACGAACGAATTCGTCTTCAAAACGCAGGCCGTCTTCGTTCAGTACGCGATAATCGTCAACAACGATGGCACAATCGAAGCTGCCGCCCAGGCACAGGCCGCGGGACTGCAGATATTCGATATCACGCATGAAACCAAACGTACGCGCTCGACTGATCTGACGCATAAACGCATCAGCAGAGAAGTTCATCGCATAGCGCTGGGTGCTGGAATCAATCGCCGGATGGTTGAAGTCGATGGTGAAATCCAACGAAAAACCATTAAACGGCTTGAATTCAGCCCATTTGTCGCCATCCTGGACACGAACGGTCTCTTTGATACGTACGAATTTCTTCGCACTGTTCAGTTCTTCGATGCCGGCGTCCAACAACAGGTAGACGAACGGTGCAGCACTGCCATCCATAATCGGGATTTCCGGCGCATCGACTTCAACAATAATGTTGTCGATACCCAGACCCGCCAGGGCGGCATTCAGGTGCTCTACGGTAGAGATCCGCACGTCATGCTCATTCACCAGGCAAGTACAGAGCATGGTATCACGCACAGATTTGGCATCAGCCGGGAAATCTACCGGTGGATTCAAGTCGGTGCGACGATAGATGACCCCGGTATTGGCCGGCGCAGGGCGCAACGTCAGGGTGACTTTCTTGCCGGTATGTAAACCGACACCTGTCGCCTGAACGATACGTTTTAATGTCCTTTGTTTGATCATCGTATAATCTCGCCAAGTTACTTATCCAACCGAGAGTGTACATCACTATCGGGCGGCCAGTTTAGCACAAAGAGCGTAAATTCCCTAATTCCAGCTAATTCTTAATCAGCTTGTTTACGCAGGAATGCTGGAATGTCCAGATAATCCGGCTCTTTCTGCGTTTGTGGCGTATTGTCATTCACCACCTTAGCTGCGGGTTTCTGCTCCTGGGTCAATGGTGCCATGCCGTGCGGCTGGTAGCGATCCATCACCGGCTGCTGTGCAGTTTTGTTGGTCACCAGGGTGATCTCAGGACGTTTGTCCATACCGATACCGGTCGCAACAACCGTTACGCGCAGCTCATCGTTCATTTCCGGATCAAGGGAAGTACCGATTACCACGGTTGCGTTATCAGAGGCGAACGCACGAATGGTGTTACCCACGGTTTCGAACTCATCCAGACGCAGGTCGAAGCCCGCAGTGATGTTAACCAGCACGCCGCGCGCGCCAGACAGATCGATATCTTCCAGCAGCGGAGAAGAGATCGCCATTTCAGCGGCTTCTTCTGCACGGTCTTCACCTTTCGCCACGCCGGAACCCATCATCGCGTAGCCCATTTCGGACATCACGGTGCGCACGTCAGCAAAGTCGACGTTCATCAGGCCTGGACGGGTGATCAGCTCGGCGATACCCTGGACTGCGCCTTTCAGAACATCGTTCGCCGCGCCAAAAGCGTCCAGCAGAGAGATGCCACGACCCAGCACTTTCAGCAGTTTGTCGTTTGGAATAGTGATCAGCGAGTCCACATGCTTGGACAGCTCGGTGATACCCTGCTCTGCAAACGCCATACGCTTCTTGCCTTCAAAGTTGAAAGGCTTGGTCACAACGGCAACAGTCAGGATACCTAAATCTTTAGCCACTTCAGCAACAACTGGCGCAGCACCGGTTCCGGTACCACCGCCCATGCCTGCGGCAATAAACACCATGTCTGCACCATCAAGTGCCGCACGCAGTGCTTCACGATCTTCTTCTGCAGCGTTACGGCCGACTTCCGGGTTTGCCCCAGCGCCCAGCCCTTTGGTGATGCCGCCGCCGATCTGAATTGTCTGGCCAACAGCCGTCTTACGCAGTGCCTGCGCATCGGTGTTCACCGCGAAGAATTCAACGCCTTCGATGCGCTCGCGCACCATGTGCTCTACAGCATTACCGCCGCCGCCACCGACGCCGATGACTTTAATCACCGCGTCGTTGGTCAGTTCCATAGGTTCAAACATAGTTTCTCTCCGTTTTGTGCCTGTCGCCTGAAACCGTTAATTCTCTCCGGTCTCTTACAAAAATTAAAACTCTTTTCGCAGCCAGGTGTTGATTCGTTTAAACCACGAACCCACCGACGTGCGTTTTTCTACTTCTGCTTCGCCACTAAGATGGGTTTCCTTCCCGTAATGAAGCAAGCCCACTGCCGTTGAGTAATACGGCTCCTGAGCATAATCCGTCAGACCGGTGATGTTCAGCGGTGCCCCAATGCGCACCTGCGTATGGAACACGCGCTGAGCGCAAGCCGCAAGACCTTCAATTTGCGCCGCGCCGCCGGTTAATACAATCCCCGCCGCAAGATGATGTTTAACCCCCTGCTGGCGAAGCTGTTCCTGTAATTGCAAAATCTCTTCGTTCACGAGGTTGAGCAGCTCGGTATAACGCGGCTCAATGACCTCGGCCAACGTCTGGCGCTGCAGGCTGCGCGGCGGACGACCACCGACGCTCGGCACTTCGACGCTCTCATCTTTACCAACGATAGAGCCCAGCGCACACCCGTGGCGCACTTTAATCGCCTCAGCATCGCTCGGTGGCGTACCAAAGGCATACGCGATATCGCTGGTGACCACATTCCCTGCATAAGGGATAACTTTGGTGTGGCGCAGCGCTCCGCCGGTGTAGACGGCCATGTCCATAGTACCACCGCCGATATCGACGACACAGACGCCCAGCTCACGTTCGTCTTCAGTCAGCACCGAATAACTTGCCGCCAGACCGGCGAAAATAAGTTGGTCAACTTTCAGGCCACAACGTTCCACGGCTTTAACAATGTTCTTCGCCATATCGTTGTGACATGTGATCAAGTGCACTTTTGCCTGCATACGCACGCCTGAAAGCCCCACCGGATTTTTAATGCCTTCCTGATAATCGATGGCGTATTCCTGCGGGATCACATGCAGTACGCGATGTTCATCGCGGACACGCACCGACTTCGCAGTATGCACTACGTTCTCGACGTCTTCCTGCGAGACTTCTTCTTCTGAGATCGGCACCATACCGATCTCGTTCTGGCAGCTGATATGTTTGCCAGAGAGTGCCAGATACACGGAGGAAATCTGGCAATCTGCCATCAGTTCGGCCTGATCGATGGCGCGCTGTACGCATTTCACCACCGACTCGAGGTCGTTTACCCCACCTTTATCCATACCACGGGAGGGGCAGCTACCCACACCAATGATATTGACCATACCGTCGGGCAGAACTTCCCCTACTAAAGCAGCAACCTTCGCAGTGCCAATCTCCAGTCCTACTACCAGTTTTCTGTCCGTCGCCTTGATCATTGTTATTCTGCCTGTACCTGAGCCTGATTCTGTTGCTGATTAGGTTCCTCAACCGGGGCCGGGGTCCACCCGACCGATGCGCCTGAGTCATAGCGCAAATCAACGTAGCTAATCCTTTTGCCTTCAGCCTGCGCCTGCTGCTGCAGAACGGGATAGAGTTCTACAAAACGTTCCAGACGCTTCATCGTGTCACCCCGCCCCAGGTTCAGCTTAATATCGTTCGTCAGCGTCAACTGCCAGGAACGACGCGCCGTCATTGCAGCCTGTTTCAGGGTAAAACGATCCTTAGCCAGCACCTTCCCCATGCTACGAAAACCTTCCAGCACTTCGTTTTCGCTGCCTTCCGGCCCATATAACATAGGTAAATTTTGCTTGCTGACACGATCGGCCGGGACGCTGAAAGAAACTCCCTCTACGTCAACCATATGCTGATCATTCCAACGCGCAATGGGTACATATTCAACCAGATGAATCTTCAATTCATCAGGCCATTGCTTTCTGACGCTTGCCTGTTTAATCCACGGCAGGCGCTCAATCTGACTCTGAATAATGTTCACATCCTGCGTCATGAAGGTGCCGGGCGATCCCAATGCCAGGATCGACTGACGAATATCATCATTACGCGTGTAGTGACGGTCACCCGTTACCACCAGTTTCGACAGAGGCAGACGTTGTGCATCTTCCATCCAGCCGAGCACCATCCAGCCGCTAACAAACACAGTACACAGCACGGCGAGCAGGAAGGTGATCCCTGCAAGACGCGTTCCATTACTCCGCCGGGAAATATATTCTTCTTCCTCATCGCGGTTTCGCGTGTTCAGCGCAGCCTGAGACATATCAGCCCGCCTGATCCAGAATGCGGACCACCAGCTGCGAGAAGCTCATTCCCGCCTGGCGAGCCGCCATCGGCACCAGACTGTGGCTGGTCATACCCGGTGAGGTATTGGCTTCCAGCAGATAAAATTGCCCGTCGCTATCCTGCATGACGTCGATTCTTCCCCAACCACGGCAGCCAAGAACATGCCAGGCTTTTAGCACCAGAGCGCTTAATAATGCTTCACGCCCGGCATCCAGACCACTTGGGCAGAAATATTGCGTCTCATCAGAGAGATACTTCGCCTCATAATCATAGAAGGTTCCGGCAGGTTGGATACGAATTGACGGTAAAATTTCTTCCCCGAGCATCGCAACGGTAAATTCCGGTCCGCTTAGCCATTTTTCAACCAGAACTTCTTCATCATGTTGAAATGCCAGCGCTAATGCAGATGATATATCGCCTGCTTCGTCTACTTTAGACATTCCTACGCTTGAGCCTTCACGGCTGGGTTTCACAATCACTGGCAATCCCAGCGCTGCAATACGTTCAGTGACGCTGGCGTCAAGGCCCTGCTCAAATTCACGGCGTGTCAGTGCCACCCAAGGCGCAACCGGTAACCCGGCGCCCTGCCAGAGCAGCTTGCTGCGCAGTTTGTCCATAGAGATGGCCGACGCCATCACGCCGCTGCCGGTATAAGGCAGGCCAATGATATCCAGCAAGCCCTGCAACGTGCCGTCTTCACCGCCGCGACCGTGCAGCGCGATAAACACTTTGTCAAAACCCATCTCTTTCAGGCGCGTCACGTCGATCTCTTTCGGATCGACCAGGTGCGCATCAACGTCGCCTTCCCGCAACCCGGCCAACACCGCGGCGCCAGAGTTCAGGGAGACCTCGCGCTCAGCCGAGGTGCCGCCAGCGAGGACCGCAATCTTATCAGCCATGATGCTCTTCCTCCGAAATTTGCGGCTTAAGTTTGATTTCGGCCAGTGTACGGGCGATTTTGCCGATATTTCCTGCCCCCTGCACCAGAATCAAATCATTGCCGGTCAACACTGGGGCAAGCATGGCTGCCGCCTGTGCATGATCGGAGACCAGAATCGGGTCGACCTTGCCGCGCCCACGAATGGTACGGCACAGCGAACGGCTGTCGGCACCCGGAATGGCCGCCTCACCCGCTGAGTACACTTCGAGCATCAGCAACGTATCAACCTGCGAGAGCACATTCGCGAAATCATCGTACAGGTCACGGGTACGGGTGTAACGGTGTGGCTGGAACAGCATAACCAGATTTTTGTCCGGCCAGCCCGCGCGCGCCGCTTTGATCGTGGCATCCACTTCTGTCGGGTGGTGTCCGTAGTCATCCACCAGCATCGCGGTGCCGCTTTTGCCGTTAACCCCCTCCAGCGGAAACTCGCCGAGGAAATCAAAACGGCGCCCGGTTCCCTGGAAGCTTTCCAGGGCCCGCAGAATCGCCTCGTCGTCAATGCCTTCCTCTGTGGCGACCGCAACGGCTGCCGCAGCGTTAAGGGCGTTATGACGTCCTGGCGCGTTAAGCGTCACATGCAGCAGCTCTTTATCCTGACGTGCCAGGGTGAAATGACCCTGCGCACCAATCTGTTTGAAGCTCTCTATGCGGACATCAGCATCTTCGCTGAAACCGTATGTGGTGATCTGACGTCCGACACGCGGCAGCAGCTCGCGGATCACCGGATCGTCAACGCACATGACCGCACGTCCATAAAACGGCAGGTTGTGCAAAAAGTTTATAAAGGTTTGCTTTAAATTTTCGAAGTCGCCCTGGTAGGTATCCATATGGTCGGCTTCGATGTTGGTCACAATCGCCACCATCGGCTGCAAATGCAGGAACGAGGCGTCACTCTCATCCGCTTCCGCGATGAGATAACGGCTGTGCCCCAGGCGAGCATGCACGCCCGCCGCTTTGACCAGGCCGCCGTTCACGAAGGTCGGATCGAGACCCGCTTCGGCATAAATACTGGAGACCATCGCCGTGGTGGTGGTTTTACCGTGCGTACCGGCAATGGCAATACCGTGACGAAAACGCATCAGCTCGGCCAGCATCTCCGCGCGGCGGATCACCGGGATACGCGCTTCATGTGCGGCAACGATTTCCGGGTTATCGGCGGGAATGGCGCTGGAGACCACGACCACGCTCGCATCCAGCACATTTTCCGGACGGTGATTAAAATAGATGGTCGCACCCAGCGACGCCAACTGTTGCGTAACAGGGTTCGGCGCCAGATCGGACCCGCTGATCTGGTAGCCTTCATTCGCCAGCACCTCGGCAATACCGCCCATACCGGCGCCGCCGATGCCAACAAAGTGAATGTGCCGGACGCGACGCATCTCGGGCACGATTGAACGCAGTTTCGCCAGTTGTTGTGTATTCATTCTCTAAACGCCATCGACTACTTCAAAAAAATCGTGCAGCGCAACACGCGCTGCGAGGGTTACGCCTGGGCTGCCAGGCTCACTTCTTTCGCCACCCGCTCCGTTGCATCCGGGATCGCGGCGGCACGTGCGTGCTGCGCCATCGCCAGCAATGTCTCCCGGTCCCAGCCCGCCAGGGTGGTGGCGACCGCGTCGGCGGTAAACTGCGGCTGTTCAAAAATTTTCGCGGCACCGGCTTTTTCAAGCGGCAGCGCATTCCAGTACTGCTGACGGTCTTTGTGCTGGAACGGCACAAACAGCGCCGGCAAGCCAGCGGCGGCGATCTCGCTCACCGTCAGCGCGCCGGAGCGGCAGACCACGACATCGGCCCAGGCATACGCCGCCGCCATGTCGTCGATAAATTCGGTCACTTTATGCTGCGGCTGTCCGGCTTCGGCATAAGCTTGCTCTACCGTTTGCTGCGCGCCTTTTCCGCTTTGATGCCAGATGGTCACCGCGCTGCCGAGCTTCGCCGCCACCTGCGGCAGGGTCTGGTTCAGCACGCGCGCGCCCTGTGAGCCGCCCACGACCAGCACCCGCACCGGCCCTTCACGGCCAACGAGTCGCTCCTGCGGCAACGGCAGGGCCAGCACGTCAACACGCACCGGGTTGCCTACCACGTCGGCTTTCGGGAATGCCCCTGGAAAAGCCTGCATCACTTTGCTGGCAATTTTCGCCAGCCATTTATTGGTGAGGCCCGCGATACCGTTCTGCTCGTGAAGCACAACCGGAATACCGAGCGACCACGCCGCCAGTCCGCCTGGGCCGGAGACATAACCGCCCATCCCCAGCACCACGTCCGGCTTAAAACGCTTCATGATCGCCCGCGCCTGACGCCAGGCGTTGAAAATACGCACCGGCGCCAGCAGCAACGCTTTGATCCCCTTGCCGCGCAGGCCAGAAATACGAATAAAGTCGATCTCAATCCCGTGCTTCGGCACCAGATCGGCCTCCATGCGGTCGGCGGTTCCCAGCCAGCGTACCTGCCAGCCCTGATCCATTAAATGGTGCGCAACCGCGAGCCCGGGGAACACATGCCCGCCAGTACCGCCCGCCATCACCATTAACCGCTTCGGTTGATTCATCGTGAACCTCGTGTAAACGCCTGGGCATTTTCCAGACGCGTTTCATAATCTATGCGTAACAAGAACATAATGGCGGTCGACATGATCAACAGACTCGAACCACCGTAACTGATTAACGGCAACGTCAGACCTTTGGTTGGCAGCATACCTGCTGCGGCACCTACGTTAACCAGCGCCTGGAAGCTAAACCAGATCCCGATTGAGCAGGCTAAAAAGCCTGAAAAACGGTGATCGATAACCAGCGCTTTTCGGCCAATCGACATCGCACGGAAAGCGACGAAGAATACCATTAATAGCGCTAATACCACACCGATATAACCCAGTTCTTCCCCAATAATGGAGAAGATGAAGTCGGTATGCGCTTCGGGTAAATATTCCAGTTTCTGGACCGAGTTCCCCAGCCCCTGGCCCCACATTTCACCGCGGCCAAACGCCATCAGCGACTGTGTCAGCTGATAACCGCTGCCGAACGGATCTTCCCAGGGGTTCCAGAAAGAGGTCACGCGGCGGATACGATACGGCTCGGCGAGGATCAGCAGCACGACCGCGGAGATCCCCATCCCGATGATGGCGATGAACTGCCACAGTTTCGCCCCCGCCAGGAACAGCATCGCCAGCGTGGTGACGAACAGTACCACCACGGTACCGAGGTCCGGCTGGGCCAGCAGCAGTACCGCCAGCACCAGAATTACGCCCATCGGTTTTAAGAAGCCGCGCAGGTTGTTACGCACCTCATCCACCTTACGCACCAGGTAGTTGGCGAGATAGCAGAAGAGCGACAGCTTGGTAAATTCCGCCGGCTGAATACGCAGCGGGCCAAAAGCAATCCAGCGCGATGCCCCGTTCACCGAGCTCCCGACCACCAGCACGATCAGCAGCATCACGATCGAGGCGATGAGCATGGCGGTACTGTGGCGCTGCCAGAACGCCATCGGCAGGCGTAACGTCACCATTGCCAGACAGAACGCCAGGATGATGTAGAGCCCATCACGCTTGGCAAACAGGAAAGGATCGTTCGCCAGTCGTTGCCCGACAGGCATCGATGCCGAGGTCACCATAATAAAACCAATCGCCGCCAGCCCCAGCGTGAGCCAGAGCAGCATGCGGTCGTACATCACCAGGCTATCGGAGTCTTTATCCCGGGAGCCCATGACCCAGCCTTTTAATGCCGACGAGATCCAGACCAGGATGCCAAATCCTGGCAGGCGCGGCATTTTTGGGCGAGGGAGAGAGAAACGCATCAGCCTAACTCCTTCGCCAGGCGGGTAAAGAGATCGCCCCGCTGTTCGAAATTCTTAAACTGATCGAGGCTGGCGCAGGCCGGAGAGAGCAGCACCATATCGCCCGGCTTCACGCGAGGGGCAATCAGGCGCATTGCCTGTTCCATGGTTTCGGTCTGCTCGGCAATCTCAGGACGCAGTTCAGCCAGTTCCCTGCCGTCACGACCAAAGCAGTAGAGACGGATGTTATCGCCGGAGAGATACTGCTTCAGGGAGGTGAAATCGGCAGATTTACCGTCGCCACCCAGCAGCAGATGCAGAGTGCCGTCGACGTGCAGGCCGTTCAGCGCCGCTTCGGTGCTGCCGACGTTGGTGGCTTTGGAATCATTGATCCAGCGTACCCCGTTATTCTCCAGCGCCAGCTGGAAACGGTGCGCCAGTCCGGTAAAGGTGGTTAACGCCTGCAGGCTGGAGGAACGTGGAAGACCGACGGCATCCGCCAGCGCCAGCGCCGCCAGCGCATTGGTGTAGTTATGCTGACCGGAAAGCTTCATCTCCTTCACGTTCAGCACTTTCTCACCTTTCACCCGCAGCCAGGTTTCACCCAACTGCCGGTTCAGATGATAATCACCCATGGTGATACCAAAACTGATGCAGCGGTCATCAGCGCCGCGTACTGGCATGGTCAGGGCATCATCGGCGTTAACGACGCAGACTTTCGCATTTTCGTAAATACGCAGTTTGGCTGCGCGATACTGCTGCAGACCAAACGGATACCTGTCCATATGATCTTCGGTCACGTTCAGGATCGTGGCCGCGGCTGCATGCAGGCTGGAGGTGGTCTCCAGCTGGAAGCTGGAGAGTTCCAGTACGTACAGCTCGCAGCCTTTGTCCAGCAGCATCAGCGCCGGCAAACCAATGTTGCCGCCAACGCCGACATTTTTGCCCGCCGCTTTCGCCATCTCACCCACCAGGGTGGTGACGGTGCTTTTTCCGTTAGAGCCGGTAATGGCGATAACAGGCGCCTGCGCTTCACGGCAGAACAGCTCGATATCACCGACAATCTCAACGCCCGCATCGGCCGCGGCGCTCAGTGAAGGGTGCGCCAGCGCCATACCGGGGCTGGCCACAATCAGATCGGCTGCCAGCAGCCAGTCATCATTCAGACCACCAAGGTGGCGTTCAACCTGTTCCGGCAGTTTATCCAGACCAGGCGGAGAGACACGCGTGTCCATCACACGCGGCGTCACGCCCCGCGCGAGGAAAAAGTCCACGCAGGAGAGGCCGGTTAAGCCTAACCCGATGATAACGACTTTTTTACCCTGGTAATCTGCCATGATTAACGTACCTTCAGCGTTGCCAGGCCAATCAGCACCAGCATCAGCGAAATAATCCAGAAGCGCACGATGACGCGCGGTTCCGGCCAGCCTTTCAGTTCATAGTGGTGATGGATAGGTGCCATCCGGAAGATGCGCTGACCGCGCAGCTTGAAGGAGCCTACCTGCAGGATCACCGACAGGGTTTCAACCACGAACACACCGCCCATGATCACCAGCAGGAACTCCTGGCGCAGCAGCACGGCGATAATGCCCAGCGCGCCGCCCAGTGCCAGAGAACCGACGTCCCCCATAAAGACCTGCGCCGGGTAGGTGTTGAACCACAGGAAGCCTAAACCTGCGCCGACAATCGCCGTGCAGACGATCACCAGCTCACCGGCGTGACGCAGATAAGGAATATGCAGATAGCTGGCGAAGTTCATGTTGCCGCTCGCCCACGCCACCAGAGCAAAGCCCGCTGCGACAAAGACGGTTGGCATAATGGCCAGGCCATCCAGGCCGTCGGTCAGGTTGACGGCATTGCCGGTACCGACAATCACAAAGTAGGACAAGAGGATGTAGAACAGGCCCAGCTGCGGCATGACATCTTTAAAGAACGGCACCACCAGCTCGGTGGCCGGGGTGTCTTTTCCTGCCAGATAGAGCGCGAAGGCCACGCCCAGTGCAATCACCGACATCCAGAAATATTTCCAGCGGGCGATCAGACCTTTGGTGTCTTTACGCACCACTTTGCGGTAGTCATCAACAAAACCGATAATCCCGTACCCCACCAGTACCACCAGCACGCACCAGACGTACGGGTTTGACGGGTAAGCCCACAGCAGCACCGACACCACAATCGCGGTGAGGATCATAATGCCGCCCATGGTCGGCGTACCGCGTTTACTGAAGTGTGATTCCGGACCGTCGTTACGCACGACCTGGCCGAAAGAGAGTTTTTGCAGACGGGCAATCATGCGCGGACCCATCCACAATGAGATGAACAGCGCAGTCAGCAGGCTGACGATGGCGCGAAACGTCAGATAGGAAAAGACGTTAAAGCCGGAATAATATTTGACCAAATGCTCGGCCAGCCAAACTAACATGTCCCGTTCTCCTGTAAAGCGTGCACGACCTCTTCCATGGCGGCACTGCGTGAACCTTTCACTAAAACTGTCACAATTTGTTGTTCTGCAACCAGTGCCTTAAGGCGAGCGATCAACGCCGCTTTATCGGCAAAATGCTCACCGACGCCGCTGGCCTGGCTGATAAAATTGCTGAGATGTCCCGCGCTTAACACGCGATCGATACCGGAGGCTTTTGCCGCCTCACCCACTTGCTGGTGGCAGGCTTCGCTTTCATCGCCCAGCTCGGCCATATCGCCAACCACCATCACGCGATAGCCAGGCATCTCAGACAGCACCTGTACGGCGGCAGTCATGGAGCCGACGTTGGCGTTGTAGGAGTCGTCCAGCAGCAGTTTGTTTTCCGCCAGCGGGATCGGGAACAGGCGTCCGGGAACGGCTTTCAGGTTTGCCAGCCCGCTTTTGATAGCAGACAGCGGCGCGCCGACGGCCATCGCCAGTGCACTCGCCGCCAGGGCATTGGCGATGTTGTGGCGACCCGGCAGAGGCAGCAGCACCTCCACATTCCCCGTTGGGGTCTGCAACGTAAATTCGGTGCCGTGAGAGGTCACGTGAATGTTGTTGGCGGTGAAGTCGCTGTTCGCGGCATTAGGCGAAAAGCGCCAGGTTTTGCGATCCCCGATAACACTTTGCCAGTTCAGCCAGTCGTTATTATCGGCATTCATAATGGCGATACCGTTGGCCGGCAGGCCGGTGTAGATCTCGCCCTTCGCTTTTGCCACGCCTTCGAGCGAGCCGAAGCCTTCGAGGTGCGCCGCCGCCAGGTTATTCACCAGCGCCGCTTCCGGTTGCGTCAGGCTAACGGTCCAGGCGATTTCACCCTGGTGATTGGCACCGAGTTCGATTACCGCAAACTCATGCTCGCGGGTCAGACGCAGCAGCGTCATCGGTACGCCAATATCGTTGTTCAGATTGCCTGCGGTATAGAGGGTATTGCCACACTGGGTGAGGATGGCGGCCGTCATCTCTTTAACGGACGTTTTACCAGAGGAGCCGGTCAGCGCCACAACGCGCGTCGGAACCTGCTGGCGAACCCATGCCGCCAGTTCACCAAACGCCAGACGGGTATCTTTTACCACCGCCTGCGGCAGGTCGATATCCAGTTTACGGCTTACCAGCAGCGCACCTGCCCCGGCGGCTTTCGCCTGTTCGGCGAAATCGTGGGCATCGAAACGCTCACCCTTAAGCGCCACAAACAGGCAGCCGGGAGTGATTTTACGCGTGTCGGTGGTCACCGCATCGAAACTCATCTCATCGCCGCTGACGTCTGCGCGCAGGATCGTCGCAAGCTGGCTTAGCGTTACGCTGATCATGCCACCACTCCCAGCAGACGCGCCGCGGTTACACGGTCGGAGTAATCCAGACGGTTGGTGCCGACAATCTGATAATCTTCGTGGCCTTTACCGGCCAGCAGCACCACATCGTTCTCGTTAGCCTGCATGATGGCGTTGGTCACCGCTTCTGCGCGGCCTTCCACCACACGGGCACGGCCCGCATCCAGCATACCGGCCAGAATGTCGTTGATGATGGCGCGCGGCTCTTCGGTGCGCGGGTTGTCATCGGTCACGACCGCGATATCCGCGAACTGTTCAGCAATGGCACCCATCAGCGGACGTTTGCCTTTATCACGATCGCCGCCGCAGCCAAAGACGCACCACAGTTTACCGGCGCAGTGCAGGCGCGCGGCTTCCAGCGCTTTCTCCAGCGCATCCGGCGTGTGGGCATAATCCACCACCACCGTCGGTTTGCCTGGGGCGGTGAAGACTTCCATGCGGCCACAAACCGGCTGCAGGCGCGCGGAGGTACGGAGCAGTTCCGCCAGTGGATAGCCGAGCGCCAGCAGGGTCGCGAGGGCCAGCAGAAGATTGCTGACGTTGAACGCCCCCATCAGACGGCTTTCGATTTCGCCCTCGCCCCAGCTCGAGGCAAAGCGAATGGTCGCGCCGCTATCGTGATAGGTCACGTCGGTGGCCTTCAGCCAGCGGCCGTGGCAGTTCGGGTTGATACGATCGGCCATGGAGACCGCAACGGCATCCGGCAGTTTAGCCAGCCAGCGGCGACCCACTTCGTCATCGGCGTTGATAATCGCCTGACCGCAGTGATGCGTGGCATAGAGCTGCCATTTCGCCGCTTCGTAGTTCTCCATGTCGCCATGGTAGTCGAGGTGATCCCGGCTCAGGTTAGTGAACACAGAGGCGGCAAATTTCAGCGCCGCGACACGGTGCTGTACCAGCCCGTGAGAAGAGACTTCCATCGCCGCAAAGGTCGCACCCTGCCCCGCCAGACCGGCCAGCACGTGCTGTACGTCAACGGCAGAGCCGGTGGTATTTTCCGTTGGGTTCACTTTGCCCAGCAGACCATTGCCCACGGTACCCATTACCGCGCTGGTTTCACCCAGCAGTTGCGCCCACTGCGCCATCAGCTGCGTGGTGGTGGTTTTACCGTTAGTGCCGGTCACGCCAACCAGACGCAACCGGTCAGAAGGTTCGTTATAAAAACGTCCCGCCAGCGCAGAGAGACGTTCATTCAGCTGGCTGAGATAGATGACCGGCACGCCGTGAATTTCACGGATTTCACCGTCAGTGGCCTCATCTTTTGCCTCAGCAATAATGGCAGCAACACCTTGCGCTATCGCCTGCGGGATATAGCGACGCCCGTCCGCCTGATGACCTACGACTGCCACAAAAAGATCGCCCGAGGCAGCCACACGGCTGTCGAGTACCATCTCTCGCAGTTCTCTCGCAGGTAAGCCTGTTACCCACGGAGCAAGAAGGTCGCGCAAATTACGATCTGCCACCTGTTCCCTCGCCTTGATTAATTACAAATTCACTTTTCTCGCCCGTTGCCAGCGCATCCGGCTCGATGTTCATGGTGCGCAGTACGCCGCCCATGATGGCACCGAAGACCGGCGCGGAAACGGCGCCACCGTAGTATTTACCCGCCTGTGGATCGTTGATGACGACCACCAGCGCAAAACGCGGATTACTCGCAGGCGCAACGCCTGCGGTATATGCAATGTATTTATTGATGTAGCGGCCATCTGGCCCGACTTTTTTCGCCGTACCGGTTTTGATGGCGATGCGATAGCCTTTGATCGCCGCCTTCACGCCGCCGCCGCCGGGCAGCGCCACGCTTTCCATCATGTGAACGACGGTACGGACGATCGATTCCGGGAAGATACGCTCACCGGGAACCGGGGGATCAACTTTGGTAATTGAGAGCGGGCGATAGACGCCATAGCTGCCAATCGTTGCATAGACACGCGCCAACTGTAACGGCGTTACCATTAGCCCGTAGCCGAAAGAGAAGGTGGCCCTCTCTATGTCAGACCACCGTTGTTTTTGAGGATATAAGCCACTGCGTTCTCCGACCAACCCCAAATTGGTCGCCTTTCCCAGCCCAAAACGTGAGTAAGTTTCTACTAACGCTGAGGACGGCATCGCTAACGCCAGCTTAGAAACACCAACGTTACTCGACTTCTGTAAAACCCCGGTGAGGGTCAATTCGCTGTAACGCGCCACGTCTTTGATCTCGTGACCGTTGATGCGGTAAGGCACGGTATTCAGCACGGTGTTTTCATTGACGATACCGCGCTGCAGGGCGGTCATCACCACCATCGGTTTCACCGTGGAACCCGGCTCGAAGACGTCGGTGATGGCACGGTTACGCATGGCGTCTTTGGCCGTGCCGGTAAAATTGTTCGGGTTGTAAGACGGGCTGTTGGCCATCGCCAGCACTTCACCGGTGCTGACATCCACCAGCACGGCGCTGCCGGATTCCGCTTTGTTAAAGGCGACGGCGTTATTCAGCTCACGGTAGACCAGCGCCTGTAAACGCTCGTCAATACTCAACGCCAGATTGTGCGCCGCCTGGCTGTCGGTTGAAGAGATATCTTCAATCACGCGACCATAACGGTCTTTACGCACCACGCGCTCGCCCGGTTGACCGGTCAGCCATTTATCGAAACTCTTCTCAACGCCTTCAATCCCCTGGCTGTCGACGTTGGTAAAGCCAATCAGGTGGGCGGTCACTTCCCCGGACGGGTAGTAGCGACGCGACTCTTCACGCAGGTGAATGCCGGGCAGCTTTAGCTTTTTGATGTAGTCGGCCATGTCAGGGTTTACCTGACGCGCCAGATAGATAAAGCGCCCTTTCGGGTTAGCATTGACGCGAGCGGCCAGCTGATCGAGCGGCATTTTCAGCGCATCCGATAGCGCCTTCCAGCGGTTATCCAGTGAGATCCCGCCAGCGTCATGCAGCTCTTTAGGATCCGCCCAGATCGCTTTTACCGGTACGCTGACCGCCAGCGGACGACCAGAACGGTCGGTAATCAGGCCACGCGATGTCGAGACTTCCTGAACGCGCAGAGAGCGCATATCGCCCTGGCGCACCAGCATGTCGGGGGCAATGATCTGCAGCCACGCCACGCGTCCCAGCAGGAAACCCAGCGCCAGTAAAATGCAGCCGCACAGCAACGCAAAACGCCAGCTGATAAAGCTGGCCTGTTCTTCCTGACGTTTTGGTTTTAGCGCCTTCGCCGCGGATTTCATGCGTCGCGTTTTTCCTTATTTTTGTACTACGATATTTTCCTGAGAGGGATCAACATGCTGCATCTGCAGCTTTTCCGTTGCGATCCGTTCCACCCGGCTGTGATCGCCGAGCGCATTTTCTTCGAGGATCAGATTTCGCCACTCGATATCCAGCGCATCACGCTCCAGCACCAGCTGTTCGCGCTGCGCCGTTAACAAACGGGTATGGTGAGCGGTGGTCACAACGGTGACCGCCGACACAATGATGCAAATAAACAGGCACAGTGGCAGCTTGCCGAAACGCAACAGATCGTCCCAGATCACGCCCGGCAACGCATGACGCTCGTTGCTGCCTAACGTCTCTTTGACCTTGCTTAAGGTGCCTGCCACTTTGCCGATCATGCACTCGTCCTTTCTGCAATGCGCAGCACTGAACTACGGGCGCGGGGATTCTCTTCCACTTCTGCCTCGCCCGGCATTAACTTGCCCAATGCGCGCAGCTGACGGCCCCCCAGCTTTTTGAGCTGCTCTTCCGTCATCGGTAACCCGGCCGGCACCTGCGGACCACGGCTTTGCTCGCGCATAAAACGCTTCACGATGCGATCTTCCAGCGAGTGGAAGCTGATAATCGACAGGCGACCACCCGGCGCGAGTACGCCAAGCGAACTTTTCAGCGCCTGCTCGATCTCCTCGAGCTCGCTGTTCACCCAGATGCGAATTGCCTGGAAAGTACGGGTGGCGGGATGTTTGTACTTATCCTTCACCGGCGTTGCCGCCGCGATCACTTCAGCCAGCTCTTTGGTACGGGTCATCGGCTCAATGCGGTTGCGCTCAACGATGGCGCGCGCGATACGCTTGCCAAAACGCTCTTCGCCGAAGGTTTTGATCACCCAGGCGATATCCGCTTCATCAGCCGTTTGCAGCCACTCGGCGGCGGACTGGCCGCGCGTCGGATCCATACGCATATCCAGCGGACCGTCGCGCATAAAGGAGAAGCCACGTTCAGCATCATCAAGCTGCGGTGAGGAGACGCCAAGATCGAGAAGAATGCCGTCGATCTTGCCGGTTAAATCGCGCTCGCTGACGTAATCAGCCAGCGCGGAGAAAGGACCATGAACGATAGAAAAGCGTGGGTCATCAATAGTTTTTGCCACCGCAATCGCCTGCGGATCGCGATCGATCGCCAGCAAACGGCCTTCCGCGCCCAGTTGGGAGAGGATTAAACGTGAGTGGCCACCCCGGCCAAAAGTGCCATCAATGTAGATGCCATCAGGACGAATATTCAGGCCATTGACGGCCTCATCCAGTAGCACCGTCGTATGTTTATAATTTTCCATCATATTTATAGAGACAAATCCTGCAATCGTTCCGACAATGTCGCGGAATCAGACTGCTCAGCGTCGATATCTTCCTTGACCCGTTGATACCAGGCCGTTTCATCCCACAGTTCAAACTTATTGAACTGTCCGACCAGCATCACTTCTTTTGTCAGACCCGCATGCTGCCGCAGCACTGGCGCAATCAATAAACGCCCCGCGCTATCCATCTGACATTCACTGGCATGACCCAATAACAGCCGCTGTACGCGACGCTCCTGCGGGTTCATGCTCGACAGTCGAGACAGCTTTTGCTCAATGATTTCCCATTCAGGCAAGGGGTAAAGCAGCAGGCAGGCGTGGTTGATGTCAATGGTGCAGACCATTTGACCAGAAGCGCTCTCGTTCAGCTGGTCGCGATATCGGGTTGGTACCGACAAACGCCCTTTGCTGTCGAGATTGACTAACGTCGCTCCACGGAACATGCCAGTCTCACCCCTCCTCACCACTTTTACCCACAAATTCCCACTTAAGGGAGTTTACGGAGCGATGGAAAAGCTTGTCAAGCCAGGACTTCCGCGACATCAGTCTAAATGTTACTGATTTACGAACGGAAGTTAATCAGGCTATTAACCGTACAACTGGCGAGGCAAAATTAACGTGATGAATATTTGTGAGAAAAAACTCGAATATGCAGACCAGCGTTAAAAATCACTCATCTCGCCGCGACCAAATATAAAGTGTCAGTTTGCGACGCGGGCGGCATTTTAAGCCATATCGTCAGGGGTGAACAGCGCCAGATTCAACGCTGACGCCGCGTCGAACGCTGGCAAGCGGATGGCGACAAATTTGCGGGGTAAAAATGGCTGATAATTCAGCAATGATGATCGGTTGTGTAACAAAATAATACAAATAATCTCATTAATGACAATTAAATAAACATGAAAAGAAATTTTAAATAGCAAAGTGAAATAAAAAGGCGCTCAGGCGATACTTTTTAAAGAATTATCTTAAAAAAAGTAGGGGAATTGCTGAGTGGATAAATGCAATAAATTCAGGGCAGTTTCCACTGCCCTGCGTCCCTTATGACCGGCTCAATATGCCGCGACGATAGAGGTTACGACGGATGCGCGTCAGCCCCGGTTTAGGCTTACGCGGCTCATCGAGACTCGCCAGCACAATCTCCAGCACCCGCTCTGCCACGTCACGATGACGCTGGGCGACTGCCAGCACCGGACACTGCAGGAAATCGAGCAGTTCGTGATCGCCAAAGGTCGCAATTGCCAGATTGGAAGGCAGCTTACCTTCGCGGCGCAGCGTCACGTCCATCACGCCCTGCAACAGGGCAAAAGAGGTGGTGAACAGCGCCTGCGGCATCGGATGAGTTTCCAGCCACTTCTCAAACAGCTGCGCCGAGGCTTCGCGCTCGTAGCTATTGGCATAGAGGAAATCCACTTTACGGGGATCGTCTTTCCAGGCGGTGCGGAAACCCTGCTCGCGCAGGAAGCTCACGGAGAGTTCCGGCAACGCCCCCAGGTAAAGGACATTTTCCGCCGGGAAGGTGCGCAGCTCCGCCGCCAGCATTTCAGCATCGTCCTGATCGGCACCGACTACGCTAGTGAAATGCTCGCGATCTAACGCACGGTCGAGGGCGACAATCGGGAATGAATCATTGGCCCAGCGCTGATAGAAAGGATGCTCCGGGGGTAACGAGGTTGAAACGATAATGGCATCGACCTGACGCTGGAGCAGATGTTCAATGCAACGCATTTCGTTATCGGGCTGATCTTCTGAGCAGGCGATCAACAGTTGATAGCCGCGCTGACGCGCCTGGCGCTCAAGATAGTTTGCGATCCGGGTGTAACTGGTGTTTTCCAGATCCGGGATCACCAGGCCGATCGAACGGGTGCGTCCGGCACGCAGGCCCGCGGCGACAGCATTCGGATGGTAGTTATGTTCACGAACCACTGCCATGACTTTCTCAACGGTCTTGTCGCTGACCCGATACTGCTTCGCTTTACCGTTAATCACATAGCTTGCCGTAGTTCGTGACACGCCGGCGAGCCTGGCGATTTCATCCAGTTTCACAATTGCCCCTTAAAAAATATAAAAGAGTCCATGACCTTGTCAGGGTTATGACTTAATCTTGTAACATCTAAACGCAGAATAGTCTGTGCGGCAACCGCTTTTGTCGCGACTCCGGCATCGGTGCGCAAAAAAAAGCCCGGTAAATCGCACCGGGCAATAGAGAGGCGAACTTTTTATCTTTAACGCATCACTTTGTCACCGCGGGAAAGTCCCACAACGCCTGAACGCGCCACTTCGACAATTTTTGCCACATCCCGCACCGAGGCGAGGAAAGCATCCAGCTTATCGCTGGTGCCAGCAAGTTGAACGGTGTAGATAGAGGGGGTGACATCAATGATCTGCCCGCGGAAGATATCCGCATTGCGTTTCACCTCTTCACGCCCATAACCGGTGGCCTGAATTTTCACCAGCATAATCTCACGTTCAACATAGGCTCCCTGCCCCAGCTCGCTGACGCGCAAGACATCCACCAGTTTATGCAGCTGCTTTTCGATCTGCTCCAGCACCTTGGCATCGCCCACCGTCTGGATGGTCATGCGGGAAAGCGTGGGATCGTCCGTCGGCGCTACCGTCAGGCTTTCAATATTGTAGCCACGCTGTGCAAAGAGCCCAATCACGCGCGACAGCGCACCGGACTCGTTTTCCAGTAATACAGATAATATCCGGCGCATCAGGTTCTCTCCGTTTTGCTTAACCACATTTCATCCATACCGCCGCCGCGAATATGCATCGGATAAACATGCTCGGTGCCATCCACAACCACATCGACAAAGACCAGGCGGTTATTTTTAACGTGCTCAAGGGCTTCACTGAGCTTCGCTTCCAGCTCTGCCGGATGACTGATACGCATACCAATGTGGCCGTAAGCCTCTGCCAGACGCACAAAATCCGGCAATGAATTCATATAGGATTGCGAATGGCGACCGGAATAGATCATATCCTGCCACTGCTTCACCATCCCCAGATAGCCGTTATTCAGATTGAGCACCAGCACCGGCAGTTCGTACTGCAGCGCGGTGGAGAGTTCCTGAATATTCATCTGGATACTGCCATCGCCGGTCACGCAAACCACTGTCTCTTCCGGTAATGCCAGCTTCACGCCCAGCGCGGCAGGCAGGCCAAAGCCCATAGTGCCCAGACCACCGGAGTTGATCCAACGACGTGGCTTATCAAACGGGTAATAGAGGGCGGCAAACATCTGGTGCTGGCCGACATCCGAGGTCACATAAGCGTCGCCTTTGGTCAGCTGCCAGAGCGTTTCGATCACCGCCTGCGGCTTAATGTTCTCACTTTGGGTATCGTATTTCAGGCACTGACGCGCACGCCACTGCTCAATCTGCAGCCACCAGTCACGAATCTCATCCAGCGGCTGAGCATAATTTTCCTGCGCCAGCAGCTCCAGCATCTGATCCAGCACATGACGCGCATCGCCCACAATGGGCACATCCGCCGGCACGGTTTTGGAAATCGAGGTGGGATCGATATCAATGTGCAGCACCGTGGCATCAGGGCAATATTTCGCCAGGTTATTGGTGGTGCGATCGTCAAAGCGCACCCCAACGGCAAAAATGACATCGGAGTTATGCATCGTCATATTGGCTTCATATGTGCCGTGCATACCGAGCATGCCAAGCGCCTGTCGATGGGTGGCTGGAAACGCCCCGAGCCCCATTAATGAAGAGGCCACCGGCAGGTTCAGCTTTTCGATAAGCGCGCGCAGCTGTGCTTCACACTGGGCGTTCACCGCCCCGCCGCCAACATAGACCACCGGCTTTTTAGCCGCCATCAGGGTTTGCAGGGCGCGCTTAATCTGTCCCTTATGTCCCTGGGTCGTGGGGTTATACGAACGCATGCTGACCGACTCCGGCCAGACATAAGGCAATTTATTGGCCGGGTTGAGAATATCTTTCGGAAGGTCAACTACCACCGGCCCGGGACGCCCGCTGGCCGCCAGCCAGAAGGCCTTTTTGAGCACGCCCGGAATATCTTCCGTCTGCTTGACCAGGAAACTGTGTTTCACTACCGGACGGGAGATGCCGACCATGTCACACTCCTGAAAGGCATCATAGCCAATCAGCGAGGTTGCAACCTGACCGGAGAGCACCACCATTGGAATGGAGTCCATATAGGCGGTGGCGATACCCGTAATGGCGTTCGTCGCGCCAGGACCGGATGTTACCAGCACGACCCCCACCTCACCTGTCGCGCGTGCCAGTCCATCAGCCATATGCACGGCAGCTTGCTCATGACGCACCAGGACGTGATCGATACCGCCAACGGTATGTAGTGCGTCATAAATATCGAGGACCGCGCCTCCCGGGTAACCGAACACTTGCTTCACGCCCTGATCGATTAACGATCGGACGACCATTTCGGCGCCAGACAACATCTCCATGATTTGCCTCCAGGCTTATCGTTTCAGACGGACAGGAGAAATATGCACTGCGCCGTCTTTTTTGTCAGGGTTACCCCTGGCGATTTTTATTGTGCAGAGTGACAGTTACCATAACCGCTAGCCGTGAGGCAGGCAATTAGCAAACCTCGGCTGGCGCGGGATCCCAAAAGAAGAAAGATAAGGTATTAATAATTGTTATGGATAAATCTACTGCGAGAACGGGAGGGAGTGAGCGTTCATCATTTAAAAAGGCGGCGCCACAGTAATTCATCCATTTTTACGGCCAGGAAAAGGCAATGAAAATATCTTCAGCAGAATAATATTTCAGAAACGATAAGAAAGTCAGGATAAATAGCAATAACACTGAAATTTATCCTGACCGCATTTATCGCCGGCAGACGTTAACCAGCAGCTCTTCCATCCACTGATGGCCTTTATCGCGACCGGCTGCTTCATGCCATGAGAGATAGCAGGTGCGTGAGTTAAGGTTCAGCGGCAACACCATAATTCGCAGGTTCAACGGATCGGCAAACTCTTCAGCCAGCCAGCGCGGGGCGATGGCAACCAGGTGAGTTTGCGAGACAACATTTAATACGCTGACCATTGCCATCCCCTGATAGGCTACACAGGCCTGCTTATCTGGCGTGTCGTACCACGGCTGGCTAAAAGAGGCGTAGCGATCGAGGGCAACAACCGCATGCTGTTCGCGATAAATATCGCTCTCCTGCAACATACCATTAAGGCGCGGATGCGCTTTGCTGGTAACCAGTACCATTTCGTCCTTAAATAATGGTACGCAAGAAAATTCGGGGCGACGAAATTCTTCGTAGCCAATAACAAACTCCGTCTCCTGATATCGCAGCTGATGTTCCGTATTCTGGTTAAGGGATGACTTGAAAACCAAATGTATATTGGGCGCAACTTCCTCGACTTTATTATAAATAAGTGAGGTCAGATAATTATCCAGAGGGCTGCAAACGCACAGATGGAAAACACGCTCGCTGCTGCTTGAATCAAACCCGGAGCCCGGAAGTTCATTCTGCACAAGCTGAAGCGCCTGACGTACCGATGCAAACAGCTGATAGGCACGGGCAGTAGGCTGGATACCGCGGCCATAACGAACGAATAACTCGTCATTAAACATAACCTTGAGTCTTGCAACGGCATTACTGACAGCGGGCTGAGACATTCCCAGCGACTGGGCGGCACGCGTAATATTTTGTTCCTGCATGACCGCATCGAAAACCGTTAAAAGATTCAGGTCCACCGTACGGAGCTGTGGTTTTGCCCCCTCTGACACAGACGATTTTTCGCTACTTTCTTCACACATACCCTGCTCCACTGTCACGCTGAACTCCTTTCCTCGTGTGTAACAATAAATTTAGAAAATATGATTTATCACGCATATAAAACAAGCTAAAGAGAAATGTTACAAATTAGGAATATATAAATACCCGCCAGCCGTGACAGAGCTCAGGCATAAGATAAGAAAACATGCTTAAAAAAGCGAGAAAGCATATCGATTAGTTTATATTGCGAATGAAACCATAGATTTCATAAATAAACAATATGGCATTTCGTTAAGGCCTATTTAAGTTTTAATGAAATATTAACAGTGACTTAATTAAATTAGTTAACATTCTCTTATCAGACCAATCACCTTCTAACCTGCAACACCCAAATTATTATGGTAACGTGATGAAAGTTAAGGAATTCAAAACGCTGGCTTATTATTCCTGGATTTTAAACAATTGCAATAAAGTATATGCAAACGATTCAACTGATAAATTCGCACACATAACTCAGAATAAGAAAATGGCAAAAAAGGGAAAAACCAGCACAATAAGCTAATTCTTTCTGCCCGGGTCGCGAAGGCGAAGAGGTGTTTTCGCCTGGCAGGGGTTGACATCATTCCGCGTATCCAGTACCACTAAAAGCATATCTTATTTATCTGGAGCTTGATTCATGATTCGCAGCATTCGTTTCACAGGTCTACTACTACTAAACGCATCCACTGTGCGCGGTAGACTGGCGGGCGAAATTCAGCGTTGAATCGTTCTCTGGTTAAGACAAAAAACCCGCGCCACTGCGCGGGTTTTTTTATGCTCGTAGCAAGGCGCCCAAATTCAGACAAGGACCTAACCTATGAGCCAGCAAGTCATTATTTTCGATACGACCTTACGTGACGGTGAACAAGCATTACAGGCAAGCCTGAGCGTTAAAGAGAAATTGCAGATTGCTCTGGCCCTTGAACGTATGGGCGTAGACGTAATGGAAGTGGGCTTCCCGGTCTCTTCCCCGGGGGATTTTGAATCCGTTCAGACCATCGCCCGCAGCGTAAAAAACAGCCGTGTGTGCGCCCTGGCTCGCTGCGTTGAGAAAGATATCGATGTGGCCGCCGAGTCGCTGAAGGTCGCCGAAGCCTTCCGTATTCACACCTTTATTGCTACCTCGCCGATGCATATCGCCACCAAGCTGCGCAGCACCCTGGATGAGGTGATCGAGCGCGCCATCTATATGGTGAAACGCGCCCGCAATTATACTGACGACGTTGAGTTCTCCTGTGAAGATGCAGGCCGCACGCCGATTGAGGATCTGGCCCGTGTGGTTGAAGCGGCCATCCGTGCTGGTGCCACCACTATCAACATCCCGGACACCGTCGGCTACACCATGCCGTTCGAGTTCTCCAGGATCATTACTGGTCTGTATGAGCGTGTGCCGAATATTGATAAAGCGATTATCTCCGTTCACACCCACGACGATTTAGGCCTGGCTGTCGGCAATGCCATTGCCGCGGTCCACGCCGGGGCGCGTCAGGTTGAAGGTGCCATGAACGGTATCGGTGAGCGCGCCGGCAACTGTTCACTGGAAGAGGTGATCATGGCGATCAAGGTGCGCAAGGACATCATGGATGTGCATACCCGCATCAATCACCAGGAGATCTGGCGCACCAGCCAGACCGTGAGCCAGATCTGCAACATGCCGATTCCAGCGAACAAAGCGATTGTCGGCACCGGTGCCTTCGCTCACTCCTCCGGTATTCACCAGGACGGCGTGCTGAAGAACCGCGAAAACTACGAAATCATGACCCCGGAATCGATCGGTCTGAATCAGGTGCAGCTGAACCTGACCTCCCGCTCTGGCCGCGCGGCGGTTAAACACCGCATGGAAGAGATGGGCTATAAAGAGACCGACTACAACATGGATCATCTGTACGACGCCTTCCTGAAGCTGGCCGATAAAAAAGGCCAGGTATTTGACTACGACCTGGAAGCGCTGGCGTTTATCAACAAGCAGCAGGAAGAGCCAGAGCATTTCCGTCTGGACTACTTCAGCGTGCAGTCGGGTTCAAGCGACATCGCGACCGCCTCCGTCAAGCTGGCCTGCGGCGACGAGATCAAAGCCGAAGCGGCCAACGGCAACGGTCCGGTAGATGCCATCTACCAGGCCATTAACCGCGTCACGGAATATGACGTTGAGCTGGTGAAATATGACCTGACGGCGAAAGGCCAGGGTAAAAACGCGCTGGGCCAGGTAGACATCGTGGTCAACTATAACGGCCGCCGCTTCCACGGCGTGGGCCTGGCGACCGATATCGTCGAATCCTCCGCCAAAGCGATGGTTCACGTCCTGAACAATATCTGGCGCGCCGCGGAAGTCGAAAAAGAGTTGCAACGCAAAGCTCAGAATAAAGAGAACAATAAGGAAACCGTGTAATGTCGAAGAATTACCATATTGCTGTGTTACCGGGCGACGGAATTGGTCCCGAAGTTATGGCACAGGCGCTGAAGGTGCTGGACGCTGTCCGCACCCGTTTTGCGATGAAAATTACCACCAGCCACTACGATGTAGGCGGTATCGCGATCGATAACCACGGTACGCCCTTGCCGCAGGCAACCGTGACCGGCTGTGAGAATGCCGACGCGGTCCTGTTCGGCTCCGTAGGCGGCCCGAAATGGGAACATCTGCCACCGGCCGAGCAGCCAGAGCGCGGGGCGCTGCTGCCACTGCGTAAACACTTCAAGCTGTTCAGCAACCTGCGTCCGGCCAAACTCTATCAGGGGCTGGAAGAGTTCTGTCCGCTGCGCGCCGATATCGCCGCCAACGGCTTCGACATTCTGTGCGTCCGTGAGTTGACCGGCGGTATCTACTTTGGTCAGCCGAAAGGCCGCGAAGGCAGCGGTCAGCACGAAAAAGCGTTCGATACCGAGGTGTATCACCGTTTTGAGATTGAACGTATCGCCCGTATCGCGTTCGAATCTGCCCGCAAACGCGGCCATAAAGTGACCTCGATCGATAAAGCTAACGTGCTGCAATCCTCCATCCTGTGGCGCGAAATCGTTAACGAGATTGCTCAGGCGTATCCGGACGTTCAGCTGGCGCATATGTACATCGACAATGCCACCATGCAGCTGATTAAAGATCCGTCCCAGTTTGACGTCCTGCTCTGTTCCAACCTGTTCGGGGACATTCTCTCTGACGAGTGCGCGATGATCACCGGCTCCATGGGGATGCTGCCGTCCGCCAGCCTGAACGAAGAAGGTTTTGGCCTGTACGAACCGGCTGGCGGATCCGCACCGGATATCGCGGGTAAAAACATCGCCAACCCGATCGCGCAGATCCTCTCTCTGGCGCTGCTTTTGCGCTACAGCCTGGATGCTAACGAGGCAGCTACCGCGATCGAAAACGCCATCAACCGCGCCCTGGAAGAGGGTGTGCGCACCGGCGATTTAGCCCGCGGCAACGCGGCGGTCAGTACTGAAGAAATGGGCGATATCATTGCCCGCTATGTCGCTGAAGGGGTGTAATCATGGCGAAGACGTTGTACGAAAAAATTTATGATGCTCACGTGGTCTATGAAGCGCAGAACGAAACCCCGCTGCTCTATATCGATCGCCATCTGGTGCACGAAGTGACCTCGCCGCAGGCGTTCGATGGCCTGCGCGCGCACAAGCGTCCGGTGCGCCAGCCGGGCAAAACCTTCGCGACGATGGACCATAACGTCTCAACCCAGACTAAAGACATCAACGCCTCCGGTGAGATGGCGCGCATTCAGATGCAGGAGCTGATCAAGAACTGCAACGAGTTTGGCGTTGAGCTGTACGATCTGAACCACCCTTACCAGGGCATCGTCCATGTGATGGGCCCTGAACAGGGTATCACCCTGCCGGGCATGACCATCGTTTGCGGCGACTCCCACACCGCGACCCACGGCGCGTTTGGTGCCCTGGCCTTTGGTATCGGCACCTCCGAAGTGGAACATGTGCTGGCGACCCAGACCCTGAAACAGGGCCGTGCGAAGACCATGAAAATTGAGGTGACCGGCGAGGCCGCACCGGGCATCACTGCCAAAGACATCGTGCTGGCGATCATCGGTAAAACCGGTAGCGCAGGCGGCACCGGACATGTGGTGGAGTTCTGCGGCAGCGCAATCCAGGCCCTGAGCATGGAAGGCCGTATGACCCTGTGCAACATGGCGATTGAAATGGGTGCGAAAGCTGGTCTGGTTGCGCCTGACGAAACGACTTTCAACTATGTGAAGGGGCGTTTGCACGCCCCGAAAGGCCATGATTTTGACGACGCGGTCGCGTACTGGAAAACCCTGAAAACCGACGAGGGTGCGGTATTCGACACCGTGGTCACCCTGCAGGCCGAAGCGATTGCGCCGCAGGTCACCTGGGGCACGAATCCGGGGCAGGTCATCTCCGTTAACGACAGCGTTCCCGATCCGGCCTCGTTCGCCGATCCGGTTGAGCGCGCCAGCGCAGAGAAAGCGCTGGCCTATATGGGACTGAAGCCGGGCGTACCGTTGACCGACGTGAGCATTGATAAAGTGTTTATTGGTTCCTGCACCAACTCGCGCATCGAAGATCTGCGCGCCGCGGCAGAAGTGGCGAAAGGCCGTAAAGTGGCGCCGGGTGTGCAGGCGCTGGTGGTCCCAGGCTCCGGCCCGGTCAAAGCGCAGGCGGAAGCTGAAGGTCTGGATAAGATTTTCATTGAAGCAGGCTTTGAATGGCGTCTGCCGGGCTGCTCCATGTGTCTGGCGATGAACAACGACCGCCTGAACCCGGGCGAGCGCTGCGCTTCCACCAGCAACCGTAACTTTGAAGGTCGTCAGGGGCGCGGTGGACGCACGCATCTGGTCAGCCCGGCGATGGCCGCGGCAGCCGCAGTGACCGGCCACTTCGCCGATATTCGCAGCCTGAAATAAGGAGACCATCATGGCAGAGAAATTTACCCAACATACTGGCCTGGTGGTCCCTCTGGACGCGGCTAACGTCGACACCGACGCCATCATTCCAAAGCAGTTTTTGCAGAAGGTAACCCGCACCGGTTTTGGCGCGCACCTGTTTAACGACTGGCGTTTTCTGGATGACAAAGGCCAGCAGCCGAACCCGGAGTTCGTGCTGAACTTTCCTGAGTACAAAGGCGCATCTATCCTGCTGGCGCGGGAAAACTTCGGCTGTGGCTCATCGCGCGAGCATGCGCCGTGGGCGCTGACCGATTACGGTTTCAAAGTGGTAATTGCCCCGAGCTTTGCCGACATCTTCTACGGCAACAGCTTCAACAACCAGCTGCTGCCGGTCACGCTGAGTGATGAACAGGTCGACGAGCTGTTTACCCTGGTGCAGGGCAACCCGGGCATGACCTTTGAAGTGGATCTGGAAGCGCAGGTCGTAAAAGCCGGGGATAAAATCTACAGCTTTAACATCGACGCGTTCCGCCGCCACTGCATGATTAACGGCCTTGACAGCATCGGACTGACCCTGCAGCACGAAGAGGCCATTGCCGCCTACGAGAGCAAGCAGCCAGCCTTTATGGGCTAATCACGCTAAAGAGTCCATTGCACAGTCAATGGACTCTTTTTTTATTCAGACATCTTTAACTCGCCAGGTGAGCACCAGCGTCACCAGCGAAATCCCCGCAATAGCCATGTAAACCGCAGAGTGGCCGTAGCTTTGTGCCAGCGCGCCCTGAATCACCCCCGCCAGGATCACGCCGGTAGAGATACTGTTGGTAAAGAGCGTGGTCGCCGATCCTGCCCTGCCCGGCATCAAATCCTGGAACCAGAGCATCCCAATCCCGGCGATGATGCCAATAAAAATCGCGTTAAAGAGTTGCAGGCCAAGCAAGGCCTCGCGGCTATGGAAGAGGATCAGCCCCAGATAAAAGAGCACCCCTGCCGCCACCGCCATCACCATCATCCGCCGTTTACCAACGTGTTTGACGTAATATCCCGCAAGGATCATTGCCGGGATCTCCAGCCCGGCGGCAGTCCCCATTAAGATCCCGGCCAGCTTGTCCGGCAGCCCCAGATCGCTGCTGATCCATAACGGCATATCGATGATATACATGGTGTTGCAGGTCCACATTAGCGTGGACGCGATAAACAGCCTGCGGACATTTTTATCTTTCCAGCCGCTGACCTCCGTCACCGGAACGGCGGCCGCTGAATCCACCCTGGCCACAGAGGGCAGCGCGAAGGCGATCAGCGCCAGGCTGATGGCAAAAATGGCCGCCGCAATAGAGAACATGGTGGTAAAGCCGTAATTCAGCGCCAGCATAAACGCCAGCGGCGGACCGATGACCCACGCCAGCGAAAGCTGCGCACGCATCACCGAGCTGAACATCACCACCTCACGCGCAGAGCTGTCGGCATATTCCCGCGCCAGAGCAAACAGCTGCGGCATGGCGGTGTTGGCAATCGAGGCCAACAGCACACCGCAGGTTAATAAGGTCAGATAGTGGCGGTTAAAAGCAAACAGCAGCGCGTTGCCAATCGCCATCGCGCAGCAAAAGAGGATCAGCTTGCGGCGATCGCCCTGGCTGTCTGAACGCTTCGCCAGCCACAGGCTGACCAGGATCCCGGCGACGGCGTTGACGGTATAGAACAGCCCCACCCAGAACGGTTGGGCGCCCACCTCGCGGCTCAGGAACAGACTCAGGGTCGGCGCCTGCAGTGCCCCGGCTACGCCCATCATAAACGCCACCATCAAAAAAGCGGCATACACACCGTTGAGACGGCGTCCCATCGTCATTAACCAGAGCATCACTGTTCCTTTAGCGCACGAGAAAATGAAAAAAGCCAGCAGATGATACCTGCTGGCGTGGTGATTAGCACCAATACTCAGTCACACATGATCGAAGCAATTCAGCGTTCCGAGGTCGACGTTGTCACCTCCCACTGCATCAGCTCTTCCAGTATTTTCAGCCGCTGCTCTGCGCACCGGCGGGCCAGCCAGGACACTCCCTTTGTCGCTGAGAAGTACTGTTGGTAAAACTGATTTGTGGCAGACCTCTTCATATTTACCTCCTCGCTTCATCGAAGTGAATTATTGGCTTAATATAGGGATTAATAAATTGCTGATTTTTTGTCAGGAGTTCCTCTTTTATGCCCTCTGGTCGTCTGCAACAACAATTCATTCGCCTGTGGCAGTGCTGTGACGGCCAGACCCGGGAGACCACGCTCAGCGAACTGGCCGACCTGCTCAGCTGTTCACGCCGCCATATGCGCACCCTGCTCAACACCATGCAGCAGCAGGGGTGGCTGAGCTGGGAAGCGGAGGCCGGGCGCGGCAAGCGCTCGCGTCTCACCTTTTTGTATACCGGCCTGGCGCTTCAGCAGCAGCGGGCGGAGGATCTGCTGGAGCAGGATCGCATCGAGCAGCTGGTGCAGCTGGTCGGCGATAAAGCCGCGGTGCGCCAGATGCTGGTCTCCCACCTCGGGCGCAGCTTCCGCCAGGGCAAGCACATCCTGCGGGTACTCTATTATCGCCCGATGAAAAACCTGTTGCCGGGTAGCGCATTACGGCGCTCCGAAACCCATATGGCGCGGCAAATCTTTAGCGGGCTGACGCGCATAAATGAGGAAAATGGGGAACTGGAAGCCGACATTGCCCACCACTGGCAGCAGCTTTCTCCTCTGCATTGGCGCTTTTTCTTGCGGCCTGGCATCCATTTCCACCATGGCCGCGAGCTGGAGATGGCTGATGTTATCGCCTCGCTGCAGCGCGCCCGCGAATTGCCCCTCTATTCACACATCAGCCGGGTCCAGTCGCCCACCGCCTGGACGCTCGATATTCAGCTTACGCAGCCCGACCGCTGGCTGCCGTGGCTGCTGGGGTATGTGCCATCTATGATCCTGCCGCGGGAGTGGGAAACCATGCACAACTTTGCCAGCCTGCCGGTGGGCACCGGGGCGTATGCGGTTTCCCGGAATAACAATAACCAGCTGAAGATCCGCGCCTTCGATGATTACTTCGGCTACCGGGCGCTGATTGACGAGGTGAACGTCTGGGTGTTGCCGGATATCAACGAAGAGCTGAGCGTCGGCCTGACCCTGGAGGGGCCAACCGAGGGGGAAAAGGCGGTGGAAAGTCGGCTTGAAGAGGGCTGTTACTATCTGCTGTTTGACGCCCGCTCCCACCGCGGGGCCAGCGCCGAGGTGCGCCAGTGGGTAAGCCGGATCCTCTCCCCGGCGAACCTGATCTATCAGGCTGAGGAAGTGTATCAGTCCTACTGGTTCCCGGCGTATGGCCTGCTGCCGCGCTGGCACCATGCCCGTCCGGGACGTGGCGACAAACCAGCCGGGCTGGAGAGCCTCACCCTGACCTTCTACCGCGAACATATCGAACATCGGGTGATCGCCAGAATGATGAGCGAGCTGCTCGCCGCCGAGCAGGTGACGCTGAACATTCAGGAGGTCAGCTATGAGGAGTGGCATCGCGGCGAGATCGTGAGCGACATCTGGCTCAACAGCGTCAACTTCACCCTGCCGCTGGATTTCTCGCTGTTCTCACATCTCTATGAGGTGCCGCTTCTGCAAAACTGTATTGAGCGGGACTGGCAACAGGACGCCGCCGAGTGGCGCGCGGGTGAGATGAATCTTGCGGTCTGGTGCCAGCAGCTGCTCGCCCAGCAGGCGATCGTCCCGCTGATCCACCACTGGCTGATGATCCAGGGGCAGCGCAGTATGCGCGGCTTGCGTATGAATACGCTGGGGTGGTTTGATTTTAAATCGGCGTGGTTTGCGCCGCCGGAACCATAACACTTTCGTAATATTCACCAAATCATTACAATACTGCCGTTCTCAACGGGGTGCTGCGTGAAAGCGTGTGCTGAGAAAATACCCGTCGAACCTGATCCGGATAACGCCGGCGAAGGGATTTGAGGCTGTTGCTCAAAATCCTTTGCCACTCTCAAACAATGAGGTGCAAAGTGTTCAAAACTGTTCTTCCCCTGTTGGCGCTGGTTGCGCTGCCTGCCGTTGCCAGTCCTGTCCTGACGGTCTACACCTATGACTCTTTCGCTGCCGACTGGGGCCCGGGCCCGGCGGTCAAAAAAGCCTTTGAGGCCGACTGCAAGTGCGAGCTGAAGTTCGTGGCGCTGGAGGATGGCGTCTCGCTGCTGAACCGCCTGCGCATGGAAGGCAAAAACAGCAAAGCCGACGTGGTGCTGGGGCTGGATAACAATCTGCTGGAAGCAGCCACCCAGACCGGGCTGTTCGCCAAAAGCGGTGTGGCGGCCGAGGCGGTTAACGTCCCTGGCGGCTGGAAGAACGACACCTTTGTGCCTTTCGATTACGGCTATTTCGCCTTCGTCTACGACAAAAACAAGCTGAAAAATCCGCCAAAGAGCCTGAAAGAGCTGGTTGAGAGCGACCAGAAGTGGCGGGTGATCTACGAAGATCCCCGCACCAGCACCCCGGGGCTGGGTCTGCTGCTGTGGATGCAAAAGGTCTACGGCGACAAGACCCCGGAAGCCTGGCAGAAACTGGCCGCCAAAACGGTCACCGTGACCAAAGGCTGGAGCGAAGCCTATGGTCTGTTCCTGAAAGGGGAAAGCGATCTGGTGCTGAGCTATACCACCTCCCCGGCGTACCACATCATCGCCGAGAAAAAAGAGAACTATGCCGCCGCTGACTTTGCTGAAGGTCACTATCTGCAGGTTGAGGTCGCCGCCCGGACCGCAGCCAGCAAGCAGCCGGAGCTGGCTGAGAAGTTCCTGAAATTTATGGTTTCTCCGTCGTTCCAGAACGCCATCCCGACCGGCAACTGGATGTATCCGGTGACCAATGTGACGTTACCGGCAGGTTTTGATACCCTAGTGAAACCGCAAACCACGCTGGAATTTACCCCGCAGGAAGTGGCCGGGAAACGTGCAGCATGGGTCAGTGAATGGCAACGCGCCGTCAGCCGTTAATCGCCGGCTGGTTGCTGCCGGGGCTGCTGGCCGCCACGCTGATGGTGGCCGTCGCCCTGGGCGCATTTCTGGCGCTGTGGTTTAACGCGCCAGCCACCGACGTCGCGGCGCTTCTGCACGACAGCTATCTGTGGCACGTTATCCGCTTCTCGTTCTGGCAGGCGTTTCTCTCCGCCCTGCTCTCCGTCGTGCCCGCGATATTTCTTGCCCGCGCGCTCTACCGGCGTCGCTTCCCTGGCAGGCAGGCGCTGCTACGCCTGTGCGCCATGACCCTGATCCTGCCGGTACTGGTGGCGGTATTTGGCATTCTCAGCGTTTACGGGCGTCAGGGCTGGCTGGCCGCGCTATTCCAGGCACTCGGGCTTGAGTGGCGCTTCTCGCCCTATGGCCTGCAGGGGATCCTGCTGGCGCACCTCTTTTTCAACATGCCGATGGCAACGCGCCTGCTCTTACAGGCGCTGGAAAATATCCCCGGCGAACAGCGCCAGCTTGCCGCCCAGCTTGGGATGCGTGGCGGGTCATTTTTCCGTTTTGTCGAATGGCCATGGCTGCGCCGCCAGATCCCCCCCGTCGCCGCCCTGATCTTTATGCTCTGCTTTGCCAGCTTCGCCACCGTGCTCTCGCTCGGCGGCGGGCCGCAGGCCACCACCATCGAGCTCGCCATCTATCAGGCCCTGAGTTACGACTACGATCCGGGCCGCGCGGCCCTGCTGGCGATGGTGCAGATGGTCTGCTGTCTGGGGCTGGTGATGCTGAGCCAGCGGTTGGGAAAAGCTATCCCCATCGGCGCCAGCCAGCTTGCCGGCTGGCGCGATCCGCAGGATAGCCTGCGCAGCCGCCTGACCGATGGCCTGCTCATTACCCTCGCCCTGCTGTTGTTGCTCCCGCCGCTGCTGGCGGTGGTGGTGGATGGCCTGAATCTTAACCTGGTGTCGGTGCTGCAACAGCCGGTGCTATGGCAGGCGCTGGGCACTTCGCTGCGCATTGCCCTGGGCGCCGGGCTGCTTTGCGTCCTGCTGACCATGATGCTGCTGTGGAGCAGCCGGGAGCTCTATGCCCGTCAGGCGATTGTGGCCGGACAGGCGCTGGATCTCAGCGGCATGCTGATCCTGGCGATGCCCGGCATCGTGTTGGCGAGCGGCTTTTTCCTGCTGTTCAACAGCACCATTGGCCTGCCCGAATCGGCCGATGGCATTGTCATCTTCACCAACGCCCTGATGGCCATTCCCTACGCGCTGAAAGTGCTGGAAAATCCGATGCGCGACCTCAGCGCCCGCTACACCCTGCTTTGCGACTCGCTGGGGATGCACGGCTGGCAGCGGCTGAAGGTGGTAGAGCTGCGCGCCCTGAAGCGCCCGCTGGCCCAGGCGCTGGCCTTTGCCTGCGTACTGTCGATCGGCGATTTCGGCGTGGTGGCGCTGTTTGGCAATGATGATTTCCGCACCCTGCCGTTCTGGCTTTATCAGCAGATCGGCTCGTATCGCAGCCAGGACGGGGCCGTCACGGCGCTACTGCTGCTGCTGCTCTGCTTTGCGTTATTTACCGTTATCGAAAAACTACCGGGGCGTGATGTTAAAACTGACTGATGTAACCTGGCTTTATCAGCACCTGCCGATGCGCTTCAACTTGTCCGTGCGCCGGGGCGAACTTATCGCCGTGCTCGGCCCCAGCGGCGCCGGGAAAAGCACCCTTCTCAATCTGATCGCCGGTTTTCTGCAACCGGCCAACGGCAGCATCATCCTTAATGGTCACGATCACACCCGCACGCCGCCTGCTGCGCGCCCGGTGTCGATGCTGTTTCAGGAAAACAATCTCTTTACTCATCTGAACGTGCGCCAGAACATTGGCCTGGGCATGCATCCCGGCCTCAGGCTCAACGCAGTGCAACAGCAGAAGCTAAGCGACATCGCGCTGCAGATGGGGATCGGCGATCTGCTGGAACGTCTGCCGGGTGAGCTTTCGGGCGGTCAGCGTCAGCGCGTCGCGCTGGCGCGCTGTCTGGTGCGTGAGCAGCCTGTCCTGCTGCTGGACGAGCCCTTTTCGGCACTCGATCCCGCCTTACGCCAGGAGATGCTGCTGCTGGTCAAAGAGGTGTGCGGGCGCCAGCAGCTGACGATGCTGATGGTATCGCACAGTGTGGAAGATGCGCTCAGGATCGCCCCCCGATCGGTGGTGATTGCCGATGGCCGTATCGCCTGGGATGGCGATACGGAACAGCTGGCAAGCGGAAACGCGAGCGCGTCGCGCCTGCTGGGGATCCACTGATGCCCATCAGCGGCTGACAACCTTAAGCAGGATCTCGCCATACACCGGCATCATCGGGTGACGGACCAGCATCACCAGTGCCACCAGCGCCACGCCCAGGGTGACGGGAGCCAGCCAGAATAAGCGTCCACGCGGCAGATAGCGGCTGAGGCGATCCGAGGACGCTTTCCCGCTGCGCCACAGCCGCCAGCAGAGCCAGGCCGCCAGCCACAGCAGCAGCGCGGTCGCCAGCAGCAGCCAGCGGAAGCCCCCGCTCTGTACACCGGCAGGAATATCGATTGCCGCGCCGGCCAGGATGCCCGGCAGGAAGTAAATTGGCGGCCAGAACAGACAGCCAATCAGGTTCGGCACGATAAATTTCGCCACCGGCAGATCCAGCATCCCCGCCACCATCGGCACCAGGGGGCGCGTCGGGCCAACAAATCGCCCCACCAGAATGGTGAACATGCTGTGTTGATGCAGGGCATGCTCGGTTTTATCGAGCAGGGCTTTGTTCTTTTTCATGAATGACCAGCGGTGCAGCGGCTTTTTAAAGCGCCAGCCCAGCCAGAATGAGATCCAGTCGCCCAGCAGACAGCCGACGATCCCTGCCAGCCACGCCTGCCAGAAGTTAACCTCGCCACTGCCAATCAGCGCGCCGAGCCCGGCCATCATCACCGTGCCGGGCAGGATCAGTCCAACCAGCGCCAGAGATTCCAGGAAGGCCACGAGCGCGACGGCGACGAGCGAATAGGTAACGGACTGGGTAATAAAATGTTCCAGCAATGCCTGCATAACAGTTCCGGTCAGGTGACGAAGCAGGGATTCTGCGAAGAGCGCCCTGCTGCGTCAAGACAACAATTGTCTGAATAGTTTACCGGGTGTGAACAGGATCCAGCGAACTTGTTTAGTTTTATTTACTTTCTATTCACACCCTGCGCGAAATTCGCTGGGGCTGGCGCCGGTGCATTTTTTAAAGACCCGGGAAAAGTAGAGCTGATCCTCAAAGCCCACGTTGCGCCCGACGGTGGCAATTGGCATGCGGGTGGTGCTGAGCAGCAGCTTGGCCTGGCTGATGCGCTGATCCTCGCGCCAGCTCAGTACGCTCACCCCCAGCTGCTGGCGGAACAGGTGCGACAGACGCGACGGCGACAGGCAGACATGCTGGGCGACGCTGGCGATATCAAACTGGCTGTCCGCCAGGTGGTCGCTGATGTACTGGCAGGCTTCGCGCACCCGGTGATCCAGCGGCGGGTTGAGCGATTCATTGATCGCCTCCATCCGGCGCAGCAGCAGCTGTTCCAGCAGGTTGATGGCCAGCAGCTCGGCATAGCGCCCCCCGCCCTTCCCGGCCTCGATGATCTGGGCAAACAGCTCCCGAAACTGCGGCTGATGCGCTTCATCCGGGCGATAAAAGCCGGTATGGGCAAACATCGACGGCCAGGCCAGCCACTCCTGCCAGTAAGCGCGCGGGCGGAAGTAGACCCACTGGTGATACCACTCCCGGGCATCGGGATGACGGCCATAGTGATGAATTTCACCCGGCGGGAAGAGCAGAATATCGCCCGGACGGCAGACGAAGGTCTGATCGCCATTCTTGATCACCCCCTCTCCGCGCACGGTCAGGTTGAGGATATAGCCCTTCATCCCCAGCGGTCGGTCAACGTAAAAATCGAGATAGCCGTCAGCCTCAATGGGCGTCAGTCCCGCCACCAGATGCGCGTTAAACGAGTAGCCCGGCAGCAGCGGATCGCTTTGCGTTTCAGCCATATTTTCAGTCCTCCTGGCAGTCCTGAAGGAAACCATTTGTCCATATCATCAAAAGCGGCATAAAAACGGGCTACACAAAGATCGAAAAGGTATCAGCCCGCTTTCAGATCCGCCATCATAACGCTTCCGTTGCGATTTATCCGTAACATCGAGCGGGTCGGCGGTAACAAAAGTGTCTATAACCACGGCAGAAATGTCCACATGGATTATTTGCTCGGCGTCACACTTTCCCATGTCACAGCAAAATCATCCATAAGATTAGCGGATCCCGCCTGACGATTTTCCCCCTCACTCTCTAATGTTCATTCATATCTGTTTTTTGATGGAGCAACACCATGGCAATTGCGATTGGCCTCGATTTTGGCAGTGACTCAGTACGCGCCCTGGCAGTGGAATGCACTACGGGTCAGGAGATAGCAACCAGCGTCGAGTGGTATCCGCGCTGGCAAGAGGGGCGCTATTGCGATGCGCCAAACAATCAGTTCCGCCATCATCCACGTGACTATATCGAGTCGATGGAAGCGGCAATCAAAACCGTGCTGGCAGAGTTAAGCGAGGCGCAGCGCGCTCAGATCGTCGGGATTGGCGTGGACAGCACCGGCTCTACCCCGGCGCCGATTGACGCCGATGGTCACGTTCTGGCACTGCATCCGGCATTCGCCGATAACCCGAACGCCATGTTTGTGCTGTGGAAAGACCATACCGCGGTGGAAGAAGCCGAAGCCATCACCCGTTTGTGCCATCAGCCAGGCAAAAACGACTACTCCCGCTACATCGGCGGCATTTACTCCAGCGAGTGGTTCTGGGCGAAGATCCTGCACGTTACCCGTCAGGATCCGCAGGTGGCAAAAGCGGCAGTCTCCTGGATTGAGCTGTGTGACTGGGTTCCGGCCCTGCTCTCCGGCACTACCCGTCCGCAGGATATCCGTCGCGGTCGCTGTAGCGCCGGGCACAAATCCCTCTGGCATGAAAGCTGGGGTGGCCTGCCGCCTGCCGCCTTCTTTGACGAACTCGACCCGATCATCAACCAGAACCTCGACTACCCGCTCTTTACCGATACCTGGACCGCTGATATCCCGGTCGGCACGCTCTGCGCCGAGTGGGCGGAACGCCTGGGCCTGCCCCAGACGGTGGCCATTTCCGGCGGCGCTTTTGACTGCCACATGGGCGCAGTCGGCGCGGGCGCACAGCCCAACACACTGGTGAAAGTGATCGGCACCTCCACCTGCGACATCCTGACAGCGGATAAAGCCAGCGTCGGGGATCGCGCCGTAAAAGGTATCTGCGGCCAGGTTGACGGCAGCGTGGTACCGGACTTTATCGGATTGGAAGCGGGTCAGTCCGCCTTTGGCGACATCTACGCCTGGTTTGGCCGCTTGCTGGGCTGGCCGCTGGATCAACTGGCCGCCGCCCATCCGGAACTGAAAACCCAGATCGCAGAGAGCAAAAAACAGCTCCTGCCGCAGCTGACCGACGCCTGGGCGAAGAATCCTTCCCTCGATCATCTTCCGGTCGTTCTCGACTGGTTTAACGGCCGCCGTACGCCGAATGCCAACCAGCGCCTGAAAGGGGTGATTACCGATCTGAATCTCGCCACCGACGCCCCGGCGCTGTTTGGCGGGCTGGTAGCGGCTACCGCCTTTGGCGCGCGCGCCATTATGGAGTGCTTTACCGAACAGGGGATCGCCGTCAATGAGGTGATGGCGCTGGGCGGTATCGCCCGTAAGAACCCGGTGATCATGCAGGCCTGCTGCGACGTGCTGAACCGTCCGCTGCAGATTGTCGCCTCGGATCAGTGCTGTGCCCTAGGCGCGGCGATCTTCGCGGCGGTGGCGGCGGGCGTACACACCGACATTCCGACAGCGCAGCAGCATATGGCGAGCAAGGTGGAAAGTACCCTGCAGCCGCGCGCGCAGCAGGCGCAACGTTTTGAACAGCTTTATCAGCGCTACCAGCAGTGGGCGAAGAGCGCTGAGCAGCACTATCTCCCTGTCGCCGCCCCGGTTAAGAACATCCCGGAATCTACGGCAACCCTGACACATTAAGGACACGATAATGACGATTTTTAATAATTATGAAGTGTGGTTTGTGATTGGTAGCCAGCATCTTTATGGGCCGGAAGCCCTGCGCCAGGTGACTCAACACGCAGAACATGTCGTAAACGCCCTGAATGCGGAAGCAAAATTGCCGTGCAAGCTGGTGCTGAAGCCGCTGGGCACCTCCCCGGATGAAATTACCCATATCTGTCGCGATGCTAACTACGACGATAAATGCGCGGGTCTGGTGGTGTGGCTGCACACCTTCTCTCCGGCCAAGATGTGGATCAACGGCCTCTCCATCCTCAACAAACCGCTGCTGCAGTTCCATACCCAGTTCAACGCGGCGCTGCCGTGGGACAGCATTGATATGGACTTTATGAACCTGAACCAGACCGCGCACGGCGGCCGTGAGTTCGGCTTCATCGGCGCGCGTATGCGCCAGCAGCATGCTGTCGTCACTGGCCACTGGCAGGACAAGCAGGCGCACCAGCGGATTGGTTCCTGGATGCGCCAGGCCGTATCGAAGCAGGATACCCGCCAGCTGAAAGTGGTGCGCTTCGGCGACAACATGCGTGAAGTGGCGGTAACGGACGGCGATAAAGTGGCCGCGCAGATCAAATTTGGTTTTTCCGTCAACACCTGGGCGGTGGGCGATCTGGTGCAGGTCGTCAATGAAATCAGCGATGGCGACGTCAATGCGCTGGTGGATGAGTACGAAAGCAGCTATCGCCTGACGGCGGCGGCACAGGTGAATGGTGATAAGCGCCAGAACGTGCTGGATGCAGCCCGTATTGAGCTGGGCATGAAACGCTTCCTGGAACAGGGCGGCTTCCATGCCTTTACTACCACCTTTGAAGATCTTCACGGCCTGAAGCAGCTTCCGGGCCTGGCGGTACAACGTCTGATGCAGCAGGGCTACGGCTTTGCCGGTGAAGGCGACTGGAAAACTGCCGCTCTGCTACGCATCATGAAAGTGATGTCGACCGGTCTGCAGGGCGGCACCTCCTTTATGGAGGATTACACCTACCACTTCGAGGACGGCAACGATCTGGTGCTGGGTTCGCACATGCTGGAAGTCTGCCCGTCGATCGCCGTGGATGAAAAACCGATCCTCAACGTTCAGCATCTCGGCATCGGCGGCAAAGCCGATCCAGCGCGTCTGATCTTCAACACCCGTACCGGTCCGGCCATTAACGCCAGCCTGATCGATCTGGGCGATCGCTTCCGCCTGCTGGTGAACTGCGTCGACGCCGTTGAAACGCCGCATTCCCTGCCGAAACTGCCGGTGGCGAACGCCCTGTGGAAAGCCCAGCCGGATCTGGCAACCGCTTCCGAAGCCTGGATCGTAGCAGGTGGCGCGCACCATACCGTCTTCAGCCATGCGCTGGATCTCAACGACATGCGTCAGTTCGCGGAACTGCACGATATCGAACTGACGGTCATTGATAACGACACCCGTCTGCCAGCCTTTAAAGATGCGCTGCGCTGGAACGAAGTCTACTACGGTTCAAAACGTTAACAGGGGAACCTTTGGCCTGCCGCAGGGCGGGCCTTTTTTCCTGGAGGATACATGCTGGAAGATCTCAAACGTCAGGTGCTTGAAGCCAACCTCGCCCTGCCGGAACATAATCTCGTTACCCTGACCTGGGGCAACGTCAGTGCCGTGGACCGCGAAGCAGGGGTGTTCGTCATTAAACCGTCCGGCGTCGACTACCGGGTAATGACTGCCGACGATATGGTGGTGGTGAGCATCGCCACCGGTGAAGTGGTTGAGGGGAAGAAAAAGCCCTCCTCCGATACGCCAACGCATCGCCTGCTCTATCAAGCCTTCCCGTCCATCGGCGGCATCGTCCACACTCACTCCCGCCACGCCACTATCTGGGCGCAGGCAGGCCAGCCGATCCCGGCGACCGGCACCACCCACGCCGACTACTTCTATGGCACCATCCCCTGCACCCGCAAGATGACCGATGCCGAGATCAACGGCGAGTATGAGTGGGAAACCGGCAACGTGATTGTTGAAACCTTCGAGAAACAGGGTATCGACGCCGCGCAGATGCCGGGGGTGTTGGTTCACTCTCACGGCCCGTTTGCGTGGGGTAAAAATGCCGAGGATGCGGTGCATAACGCTATCGTGCTGGAAGAGGTGGCCTATATGGGCATCTTCTGCCGCCAGCTGGCGCCGCAGCTGCCGGATATGCAGCAGACGTTGCTGGATAAACACTATCTGCGTAAGCACGGCGCGAAGGCCTATTACGGGCAGTAAAACCCGCCCGGTGGCGCTACGCTTACCGGGCCTACAGGTCTCCCAGGCCGGATAAGCGCAGCGCCATCCGGCAAAGCATACCTGTATAAAACCCCAGCAACCCCCCCTTAACCAGGCTATAATCAGGCCTGGTTTTGTTTTATGAGAGAACGGCGTGGCGCAGGCGCAACAAGGCTTTTTACTCACCCGGCACTGGCGGGATACGCCCCAGGGTACCGAAGTTGAATTCTGGCTGGCGACAGATACCGGCCCGCTAAACGTCACCCTGTCTGTCCAGGAGTCCGTTGCCTTTATTCCCGAGCCTGACGTCGAAAAAGCCCGCCAGCTGCTGCAGGGTGAAAACGGCTGGCGGCTGACGCCCCTTGAGCTGAAAGATTTCCACCGTCGTCCGGTTTACGGCCTATACTGCCGTGCCCACCGCCAGCTGATGCGTTATGAAAAGCTGCTGCGCGAGGCGGGCGTGACCCTCTTTGAGGCCGATATTCGTCCCCCGGAGCGCTTTCTGATGGAGCGCTTTATCACCGCCCCGGTCTGGGTGGACGGTACGCCCCAGGGCGCACGGCTGATCAACGCCCGTCTCAAACCCAATCCGCACTATCGCCCGCCCCTGAAATGGGCGTCGCTGGACATTGAAACCACCCGGCACGGGGAGCTGTACTGCATCGGCATCGAAGGCTGCGGCCAGCGGGTTGTCTATATGCTGGGCCCGGCCAACGGCGATGCCTCGGGGCTCGATTTCCAGCTGGAGTACGTCAACAGCCGCCCGCAGCTGATCGAAAAACTGAATGCCTGGTTTGCCCGGCACGACCCGGACGTCATCATCGGCTGGAACGTAGTGCAGTTTGATTTGCGCATTCTGCAAAAACATGCCGAGCGCTACCGCATCCCTCTGCTGCTCGGACGCGGCAACAGCGAGCTGGAGTGGCGCGAGCACGGCTTTAAAAACGGCGTCTTCTTTGCCCAGGCGAACGGGCGCTTAATTATCGACGGCATCGAGGCGCTGAAATCTGCCTTCTGGAGCTTCTCGTCATTCTCGCTGGAATCGGTATCGCAGGAGCTGCTCGGGGAAGGTAAATCCATCGACAATCCCTGGGACAGGATGGACGAAATTGACCGCCGCTTCGCCGAAGATAAACCGGCCCTGGCGACCTATAACCTGAAAGACTGCGAGCTGGTGACGCGGATTTTCCACAAAACCGAGATCATGCCGTTTCTGCTGGAGCGCGCCACGGTCAATGGCCTGGCGGCCGACCGCCACGGCGGCTCCGTGGCCGCCTTCAGCCATCTCTACTTTCCGCGCATGCACCGGGCGGGCTATGTAGCCCCCAATCTCGGTGACGTGCCGCCCCAGGCCAGCCCCGGCGGCTATGTGATGGACTCCCGCCCCGGCCTGTACGACTCGGTGCTGGTGCTGGATTACAAAAGCCTCTATCCGTCGATCATTCGCACCTTTCTTATCGATCCGGTCGGCCTGGTGGAAGGGCTCGCCCAGCCGGATGAGCAGCACAGCACTGAGGGCTTCCTCGGGGCGCGTTTCTCCCGGGAAAAACACTGCCTGCCGGAGATCGTCAGCCAGATCTGGTACGGGCGCGAAGAGGCCAAGCGCCACGGCAATAAGCCGCTTTCCCAGGCGCTGAAGATCATCATGAATGCCTTTTATGGCGTGCTCGGCACCAGCGCCTGCCGTTTCTTCGACCCGCGCCTGGCCTCGTCGATTACCATGCGCGGCCACGAGATCATGCGCCAGACCAAAGTGCTGGTGGAATCCCAGGGCTATGATGTGATTTATGGCGATACCGATTCGACCTTCGTCTGGCTCAGGGGCGCCCACGCCGAAGCGGAGGCTGCCGCCATTGGCCAGTCGCTGGTGGAATTTGTTAACAGCTGGTGGCGAACGCATCTGCAACAGGCTGGCCTGACCAGCGCTCTGGAGCTGGAGTATGAGACCCACTTCTGCCGTTTTCTAATGCCCACCATTCGGGGAACCGATCAGGGCAGCAAGAAGCGCTATGCCGGGCTTATCGAGGAGGGGGAAAAGCAGCGGATGGTATTTAAAGGGCTGGAAACCGTCCGTACCGACTGGACCCCGCTGGCGCAGCGTTTCCAGCAGGAGCTTTATCTGAAAATTTTTCGGCGCGAGCCCTACCAGGAGTTTGTGCGCGAGACCATCGCCAGCCTGATGGCGGGCGAACTGGATGACCAGCTGGTCTACCGCAAGCGCCTGCGTCGCCCGCTGGCGGAGTATCAGCGCAACGTGCCGCCCCACGTTCGTGCCGCCCGGCTTGCCGATGAAGAGAACGTCCGTCTTGGGCGCGCGCCGCAGTACCAGAACCGAGGCACCATCAAGTATGTCTGGACCACCAGCGGCCCGGAGCCGGTGGATTATCAGCGTTCGCCCCTTGACTATGAGCACTACCTCACGCGCCAGCTACAGCCCGTCGCAGAGGGAATTTTACCGTTCATGGACGACGACTTTGCTACACTGATGACAGGTCAGTTGGGGCTATTTTGACAGGTGACGAAATCGCTGCCATCCAGTACCATAGCGCCCTTTCCATTCCCGGACCCATTATTCGACGACCGTCATTCCTGAACGGTGGTTGAACTATTGCCTGCAATTAAAGATTAGAGCCGAACAAATATGCCTTTTACACTTGGTCAACGCTGGATCAGCGACACAGAAAGCGAACTTGGGTTAGGAACTGTAGTGGCGCTGGATGCGCGTATGGTGACTCTCCTTTTCCCCGCCACCGGTGAAAACCGTCTGTATGCTCGCAATGATTCCCCTGTCACCCGCGTGATGTTTAACCCGGGCGACACCGTTACCAGCCATGAAGGCTGGCAGCTGAAGATTGAAGACGTAAAAGAAGAGAATGGACTGCTCGCCTATATCGGAACCCGACTGGATACCGAAGAGACGGGTGTCATGCTGCGCGAAGTGCTGCTCGACAGCAAACTGGTCTTCAGCAAACCTCAGGATCGCCTGTTCGCCGGTCAGATCGACCGTATGGATCGCTTCTCGCTGCGCTACCGTGCGCGCAAGTTCCAGAGCGAGCAGTACCGCATGCCGTGGAGCGGTCTGCGCGGCCAGCGCACCAGCCTGATTCCCCATCAGCTCAACATCGCCCATGACGTTGGCCGCCGCCATGCGCCGCGCGTCCTGCTGGCGGATGAAGTCGGTTTAGGTAAAACCATCGAAGCGGGCATGATCCTGCACCAGCAGCTGCTCTCCGGCGCGGCCGAGCGCGTGTTGATTGTGGTGCCAGAAACCCTGCAGCACCAGTGGCTGGTGGAGATGCTGCGCCGCTTCAACCTTCGTTTCTCCCTGTTTGACGACGAGCGCTACGCCGAAGCCCAGCACGACGCCGATAACCCGTTCGAAACCGAACAGCTGGTGATCTGCTCCCTGGACTTCGTGCGCCGCAGCAAGCAGCGTCTTGAGCACCTCTGTGATGCCGAGTGGGACATCATGGTGGTCGATGAAGCGCACCATCTGGTGTGGAATGTCGACGCGCCGAGCCGTGAATATATGGCGATTGAACAGCTGGCCGAGCGCGTACCTGGCGTACTGCTGCTCACCGCTACGCCGGAACAGCTGGGTCTGGAGAGCCACTTCGCGCGTCTGCGCCTGCTGGATCCAAACCGTTTCCATGACTTTGACCTCTTTGTCGAAGAGCAGAAAAATTATCGCCCGGTGGCGGATGCCGTTGCCCTGCTGCTGGCGGGCAAGCACCTCTCCAACGACGAGCTCAACACCCTGAGCGATCTGATTGGCGAGCAGGATATCGAGCCGCTACTCCAGGCGGCCAACAGCGATCGTGAAGGCGCCGACGCCGCACGCCAGGAGCTGGTCTCCATGCTGATGGACAGGCACGGCACCAGCCGCGTGCTGTTCCGTAATACCCGTAACGGGGTGAAAGGCTTCCCGAAACGCGAGCTGCATACCGTTCGCCTGCCGCTGCCCACCCAGTATCAGACGGCGATCAAAGTTTCCGGCATCATGGGCGCGCGTAAAACAGCGGAAGAGCGCGCCCGCGACATGCTCTATCCGGAACAGATTTATCAGGAGTTTGAAGGCGATACCGGCACCTGGTGGAACTTCGACCCGCGCGTTGAATGGCTGATGGGTTATCTGACCGCCAACCGTTCCCAGAAAGTGCTGGTCATCTGCGCCAAAGCCACCACCGCGCTTCAGCTTGAGCAGGTTCTGCGCGAGCGGGAAGGTATTCGCGCGGCGGTGTTCCATGAAGGTATGTCCATTATCGAGCGCGACCGCGCGGCGGCATGGTTCTCCGAAGAGGACAGCGGGGCACAGGTGCTGCTCTGCTCCGAAATCGGCTCCGAGGGGCGTAACTTCCAGTTCGCCAGCCGTCTGGTGATGTTCGATCTGCCGTTCAACCCGGATCTGCTGGAGCAGCGTATCGGTCGTCTGGACCGTATCGGTCAGGCGCACGACATTCAGATCCACGTTCCGTATCTGGAAAAAACCGCCCAGTCGGTGCTGGTGCGCTGGTTCCACGAAGGGCTGGATGCGTTTGAACATACCTGCCCGACCGGTCGTACCATTTACGATAGCGTGCATAACGAGCTGACGGGCTATCTGGCGGCGCCGGAAAATACCGAGGGCTTTGACGAGCTGATCAAAACTTGCCGTGAACAGCATGACGCCCTGAAAGCGCAGCTGGAGCAGGGTCGTGACCGTCTGCTGGAGATCCACTCCAACGGCGGTGAAAAGGCCCAGCGGCTGGCAGAGAGCATTGAAGAGCAGGATGACGATACCAGCCTGATCAGCTTCGCCATGAACCTGTTTGATATCGTCGGTATCAACCAGGACGATCGCGGCGAGAACTTGATTGTGCTGACCCCGTCCGATCACATGCTGGTGCCGGACTTCCCGGGCCTGCCGGAAGATGGTTGCACCATCACCTTTGAACGTGATGTGGCGCTGTCCCGCGAGGATGCGCAGTTCATCACCTGGGAACACCCGCTGATCCGCAACGGTCTGGATCTGATCCTCTCCGGCGACACCGGCAGCAGCACCATTTCGCTGCTGAAGAACAAGGCGCTGCCGGTGGGTACCCTGCTGCTGGAGCTGATCTACGTGGTAGAGGCCCAGGCACCGAAACAGCTGCAGCTCAACCGTTTCCTGCCTGCCACGCCGGTGCGTCTGCTGCTGGACAAAAACGGTACCAACCTGGCGGCGCAGGTCGAGTTTGAGAGCTTTAACCGCCAGCTGAGCGCGGTGAATCGCCATACCGGCAGCAAGCTGGTGAATGCGGTGCAGCAGGATGTCTACGCCATCCTCCAGCAGGGTGAGTCTCAGGTTGAGAAAGCAGCGCGCGCCCTGATTGACGCGGCGCGCAGCGAGGCGGATGAAAAACTGTCTGCGGAGCTCTCTCGTCTCGAGGCCCTGCGTGCGGTGAACCCCAATATTCGTGACGATGAACTGGCGGCGATTGAAACCAATCGTCAGCAGGTGCTTGAGAGCCTGAATCAGGCGGGATGGCGTCTGGATGCGCTGCGCCTTATCGTTGTGACGCATCAGTAAGCGGAGCGAAACATGTTGATGGAACCCTACAATCCGCCGCAGGATCCGTGGCTGGTCATTCTCTATCAGGATGAGCATATTATGGTGGTCAACAAGCCAAGCGGCTTGTTGTCCGTGCCGGGCAGGCTGGATGAGCACAAAGACAGCGTGATGACGCGCGTTCAGCGTGATTTTCCGCAGGCGGAGTCCGTCCACCGTCTGGACATGGCCACCAGCGGAGTGATTGTAGTGGCGCTGACCAAGGCGGCAGAGCGCGAGCTGAAACGTCAGTTTCGAGAGCGTGAGCCGAAGAAGCAGTACCTGGCGCGCGTCTGGGGTCATCCACAACCGGCGGAAGGGCTGGTTGATCTGCCGCTGATCTGCGACTGGCCTAACCGCCCGAAGCAGAAGGTCTGCTACGAGACCGGCAAGGCGGCGCAAACCGAGTATGAAGTGCTGGAGTACGCGGCGGACAACAGCGCCCGCGTGCTGCTAAAACCGATTACCGGCCGCTCGCACCAGCTGCGTGTGCATATGCTGGCGCTGGGTCACCCGATTCTGGGGGATCGCTTTTATGCCACGCCGGAAGCCCGGGCGATGGCGCCGCGTCTGCAACTGCATGCACAGATGCTCACCATCACCCACCCGGAATACGGTACGCCGATGACCTTTAAGGCACCGGCAGACTTTTGATCCGTTGCCCGGCAGCACCCCTTGCCGCCGGGCCAACCGCTTCCTTACTTAAAGCCCTTCTGCTCTTTGATAAGCTCGTAGGCTTTCTGAATTTCCTGCGCTTTTTGCTTCGCCATCTCCATCATCTCTGGCGGTAAACCTTTGGCCACCAGCTTATCCGGGTGATGCTCGCTCATCAGCTTACGGTAGGCCCGCTTGATGGTTGTCGGTTCATCGGTTGGCTTCACGCCCAGCACATTACAGGCATCTTCCAGGGTAGGACCACGCTGCGCCTGCTGCCAGCCGCCACCGCCCGCCTGCTGTTGCTGATAGCCGCCGCCAAACTGTGCGCCGCCCTGCATCATGCGCAGGAACTGATCGAACTGGGTGCGGGAAATGCCCAACTCTTCGGCGATAACATACAGCACTTCACGTTCGTTCGGGTGGAGCGACCCATCGGCAAACGCCGCCTGGATCTGAATCTCCAGAAACATCCGAATTAAGTCGAAGCGCCCGAAGCAGATGCTGCGGAACTGACGCATTTTTTCGCGCAGGGGATAGTTATCCGCCTTACCGATACGAAATGCGTTTTGCGCGGCCGCCCGGGAGTCACCGTGCAGGTTCATGCGATCCATAAACTGGCTGGCGACATGGATGTCGGCCTCGGTGACACGCCCTTTCGATTTGGTCAGATGGCCCATTACCTCGAAGGTTGTCGCAAAAAAAAGCGCCTGGCGTTCACGCTGGTTAGCGAACCAGGCCATCTTGCGACTGCGCGCTTTATCAAACATATGGCCGATAAGCAGCCCCAGAACGATACCCCAGAAGCCCGCGCCCATCAGTAAAGCGAACGCTACGCCGATAATTTTTCCCCAATACTGCATATACTCCCCAAATGGTGATCGATTTGATCCAGCGCAACGCCATCATTCCGGTGGCCTGGCCACGGTCAAGTGAAGGACATCGCCTATAATTTGCATTATCATACTCGTCATTCAATAACGAGCCTATCACCATGGCTCGTTTACGGGCAGGATTAACGCTGGCACTGTGATGATGAGTAAGATAGTCTCTGACCGTTTGCCAGCGATAAGCCACTGATGACGGAACAATAAATAAAACGTATGAAAAAACGTATCCCCACCCTTCTGGCCACGATGATAGCTACGGCTCTGTACAGTCAACAGGGTCTGGCAGCCGATCTCGCCTCGCAATGTATGCTGGGTATCCCCAGCTATGATCGCCCGCTGGTACAGGGTGATACGAACACGCTACCGGTTACCATCACCGCTGACAACGCAAAAGGGAACTATCCTGACGACGCCCTGTTTAGCGGGAACGTGGATATTAACCAGGGCAACAGCCGCTTGCAGGCCGATGAAGTGCAGTTGCACCAGAAACAGCCAGAAGGCGCAGCCGAACCGGTACGTACGGTAGATGCGCTGGGTAATGTGCACTATGACGATAATCAGGTCATCCTGAAAGGTCCGAAAGCCTGGTCGAACCTGAATACCAAAGACACTAACGTCTGGGAAGGTGATTACCAGATGGTTGGCCGCCAGGGTCGCGGTAAAGCGGACCTGATGAAACAGCGCGGTGAAAACCGCTACACCATTCTGGAAAACGGGACCTTTACCTCCTGTCTGCCAGGCTCGGATACCTGGAGCGTGGTAGGTAGCGAAGTGATCCACGACCGCGAAGAGCAGGTTGCGGAGATCTGGAACGCCCGCTTTAAGCTCGGCCCGGTGCCGGTCTTCTATAGCCCCTATCTGCAACTGCCCGTGGGCGATAAACGTCGCTCCGGCTTCCTGATCCCGAACGCCCAGTACAGCACCTCAAACTACTTTGAGTTTTACCTGCCGTACTACTGGAACATTGCGCCCAACATGGACGCGACGATCACGCCGCACTATATCCACAAGCGCGGCAACATCATGTGGGAGAACGAGTTCCGCTATCTGACGCATGCGGGTTCGGGTCTGATGGAGCTGGACTATCTGCCATCGGATAAAGTGTATGAGGATGATCCAAGAAATACCTCCGGGGATAATCGCCATCGCTGGTTGTACTACTGGCAGCACTCGGGCGTAATGGATCAGGTGTGGCGTTTTAACGTCGACTACACCAAAGTCAGCGACTCGAGCTATTTTAACGACTTTACCTCTAAATACGGCTCAAGTACCGATGGCTACGCCACGCAGAAATTCAGCGCGGGCTATGTAGTACAGAATTTTGACGCGACCGTTTCCACCAAACAGTTCCAGGTCTTTAGCGACCAAACGCAGAGCACCTATGCTGCAGAGCCACAGCTTGATGTTAACTGGTACCAGAATAATGTGGGTCCTTTTGACACCCGGGTCTACGCCCAGGCGGTGCATTTCGTCAATACCGACTCTGACATGCCTGAAGCAACGCGTCTGCACCTTGAGCCAACGATTAACCTGCCTGTTTCAAACGACTGGGCCAGCCTCGATACCGAAGTGAAGCTGATGGCGACCCACTATCAGCAGGATAATCTGGAAACGTACAATGCCAATCATGGCACGCGTCTGGAAGATTCCGTTAACCGCGTGCTGCCGCAGTTTAAAGTGGACGGCAAGCTCGTCTTCGAGCGCGACATGAACTGGAGCGAGGGCTATACCCAGACGCTGGAGCCGCGCGCCCAGTATCTCTATGTGCCGTACCGCGATCAGAGCAATATCCAGAACTATGACTCTTCATTCCTGCAATCTGATTACAGCGGCCTGTTCCGCGACCGTACTTACGGTGGTCTGGACCGTATTGCATCGGCCAACCAGGTGACCACCGGGGTCACAACGCGTATTTATGATGATGCTGCAGTTGAACGTTTTAATGCTTCTGTGGGTCAAATCTACTACTTCACCGAAGCACGTACCGGTGATGACAATATCCAGTGGGAGAAGGACGACAAAAAAGGATCGCTGGTATGGGCCGGAGATACTTACTGGCGCATAACCGATCGTTGGGGTCTGCGCAGCGGCGTGCAATATGACACGCGGCTGAACAATGTTGCCACCGGTAGCGGTTCAATCGAGTACCGTCGTGATGCAGACCGAATGGTACAGCTCAGCTATCGTTACGCCAGCCCGGAATATATCCAGGCGACGTTACCTAACTTTGCCACGTCCGAACAAACGAAAGAGGGCATTTCGCAGGTGGGAGGCATCGCAAGCTGGCCAATTGCCGATCGTTGGTCGGTGGTGGGAGCCTACTACTTCGATACCAACCAGAATAAGTCTGCAGATCAGATGCTGGGTGTGCAGTACAACTCCTGCTGCTACGCGATTCGCGTTGGATACGAACGTAAGCTTAACGGCTGGGATCCAGACAAAAATCAGAGCGAGTACGATAACGTCATCGGCTTTAACATCGAACTCCGTGGCCTGAGTTCCAACTATGGTCTGGGTACTCAGCAGATGCTGCGCTCACCGATTCTGCCGTACCGTAGTTCATTGTGATGTACTTGATTTAACACGTAATCCGCTTTGCGGTTAATTGATATGGAAAAAGTATGAAGAACTGGAAAACGCTGCTGCTCGGTATCGCTATGGTCGCGAATACCAGCTTCGCGGCCCCACAGGTTGTCGACAAAGTCGCTGCCGTTGTGAACAACGGTGTGGTACTTGAGAGCGACGTTGATGGTTTAATGCAGTCTGTGAAGCTCAACGCGGGTCAGGCAGGTCAGCAACTTCCGGACGATTCCACGCTGCGTCATCAGATCCTTGAACGTTTGATCATGGATCAAATCGTTCTGCAGATGGGTCAGAAGATGGGTGTGAAGATCTCTGATGAGCAGCTCGATCAGGCTATCGCCAACATTGCGAAGCAGAACAATATGTCCCCGGACCAGATGCGCAGCCGTCTGGCCTATGACGGCATCAGCTATTCGACCTACCGTAATCAGATCCGCAAAGAGATGCTGATTTCAGAAGTGCGCAATAACGAAGTGCGTCGCCGCGTTACCATCCTGCCGCAGGAAGTGGATGCCCTGGCGAAACAGGTGGGCAACCAGAACGATGCCAGCACCGAACTGAACCTGAGCCACATCCTGATCCCCCTGGCAGAAAACCCATCTTCTGACCAGGTGGCCGAGGCGGAAAGCCAGGCACGTTCCATCGTCGATCAGGCGCGTAATGGCGGTGATTTCGGCAAACTGGCGATCACCTATTCCGCTGACCAGCAGGCGCTGAAAGGCGGCCAGATGGGCTGGGGTCGTATTCAGGAGCTGCCTTCTATCTTTGCCCAGGCGCTGAGCACGGCGAAGAAAGGCGACATCGTGGGTCCAATCCGTTCCGGCGTGGGCTTCCATATTCTGAAAGTGAACGATCTGCGCGGCCAGAGCCAGAGCATCTCCGTGACGGAAGTGCACGCCCGCCACATTCTGCTGAAAACCTCGCCGATCATGTCTGATACGCAGGCGCGTACCAAGCTGGAGCAAATTGCCGCCGATATTCGCAGCGGTAAAACCTCCTTCGCCAACGCCGCGAAAGAGTTCTCTCAGGATCCAGGTTCCGCGAATCAGGGCGGCGATCTGGGCTGGGCGGCTGCGGATATTTACGATCCGGCCTTCCGCGATGCGCTGATGAGAATGAACAAAGGTCAGATGAGCGAACCGGTTCACTCCACCTTCGGCTGGCACCTCATCGAGCTGCTGGATACCCGCAATGTGGATAAAACCGATGCGGCGCAAAAAGATCGTGCATACCGTATGCTGTTCAACCGTAAGTTCTCTGAAGAAGCAGCGACCTGGATGCAGGAACAACGCGCCAGCGCCTACGTCAAAGTCCTGAGCAACTAATGAAACAACATCGTGTTGTCATCACTCCCGGCGAACCCGCCGGGATTGGTCCCGACCTGGTCGTCCAGCTTGCCCAGCGCAGCTGGCCGGTCGAACTGGTGATCTGCGCCGATGCCAGCGTGCTCGAAGCGCGAGCGAAACAGCTTAATCTCCCGCTCACGCTTCTGCCGTATCAGGCAGAAAACGCTCCCCTTCCCCAGCAAGCAGGCACCTTAACGCTGCTACCTGTCCCGCTACGCGCGCCGGTTATCCCCGGCCAGTTGAGCACTGAAAATGGTCATTATGTGGTGGAGACGCTGGCGCGCGCCTGCGATGGCTGTCTGAGCGGGGAATTTGCCGCGCTGATCACCGGCCCGGTCCATAAAGGGGTGATCAACGATGCCGGCGTGGCCTTTACCGGTCATACCGAGTTTTTTGAAGAGCGGTCGCACAGCGCAAAAGTGGTGATGATGCTGGCAACCGAGGAGCTGCGGGTCGCCCTGGCGACGACGCACCTGCCCATCAAAGCCATTTCCGACGCCATTACGCCGGATCTGCTGCGCGACGTCATTACCATCCTGCACCACGATTTACGCACCAAATTCGGTATTGCCGATCCGCACGTGCTGGTATGCGGCCTGAACCCACATGCGGGTGAAGGTGGGCATATGGGTATGGAAGAGATCGACACCATCATTCCGGTGCTGGAAGAGATGCGCGCGAAAGGCATGAATCTCAGCGGGCCGCTGCCTGCCGATACCCTGTTTCAACCGAAATACCTGGATCATGCAGACGCCGTGCTGGCGATGTACCACGATCAGGGCCTTCCCGTGCTAAAATACCAGGGATTTGGCCGCGGGGTGAATATTACCCTCGGTTTACCCTTTATTCGTACTTCTGTTGACCATGGTACTGCGCTCGATTTAGCAGGCCAGGGAAAAGCAGATGTCGGCAGTTTTATTACGGCGCTTAATCTCGCCATCAAAATGATTGTTAATACTCAATGAATAATCGCGTCCACCAGGGCCATTTAGCCCGTAAACGTTTCGGGCAAAACTTCCTCAACGATCAGTTCGTGATCGAAAGTATTGTTTCGGCTATCAATCCACAGAAAGGCCAGGCAATGGTCGAAATCGGGCCGGGCCTCGCCGCTCTGACCGAACCGGTTGGCGAGCGTTTGGATGAACTTACCGTCATCGAGCTGGACCGCGATCTGGCAGCGCGCCTGCAGACGCACCCGTTCCTCGGGCCGAAACTGACCATTTATCAGCAGGATGCCATGACCATGAACTTCGGCGAACTGTCGGAGAAAATGGGCCAGCCGCTGCGCGTATTCGGCAACCTGCCGTATAACATCTCCACGCCGCTGATGTTCCACCTGTTTAGCTATACTGATGCCATTGCTGACATGCACTTCATGTTGCAAAAAGAGGTCGTTAATCGACTGGTTGCAGGGCCGAACAGTAAAGCGTATGGTCGTTTAAGCGTGATGGCACAGTACTACTGTAACGTGATCCCGGTACTCGAAGTACCGCCATCGGCATTTACGCCGCCGCCAAAAGTTGACTCAGCGGTTGTGCGCCTGGTGCCGCATAAAACGAAGCCGTATCCGGTGAAGGATCTGCGCGTGCTGAGCCGCATCACCACCGAAGCCTTTAACCAGCGTCGTAAAACGATTCGTAACAGCCTTGGCAATCTGTTTACTGTTGACGTGTTAGCTCAGTTGGGTATCGACCCGGCGATGCGCGCGGAAAACATTTCCGTAGAGCAGTACTGCAAGCTGGCTAACTACATCAGCGAAAATGCGCCGCCGAAGGAGAGCTAAGCCATGATTAATTCGCCCCGCGTATGTGTTCAGGTGCAAAGCCTTTACATCGAGTCTCAATCCACACCGGATGAAGAACGTTTTGTTTTTGCTTACACCGTGACCATTCGCAATCTCGGGCGAACCCCTGTCCAGCTGCTGGGGCGTTACTGGCTTATCACTAACGGCAATGGCCGTGAAATTGAAGTGCAGGGCGAAGGTGTGGTGGGTGAACAGCCGCACATTGCGCCCGGCGAAGAGTATCAGTATACCAGCGGTGCAGTAATCGAGACGCCGCTGGGAACCATGCAGGGCCATTATGAAATGGTCGATACCGAGGGCAATGCATTCCGCGTTGCCATTCCTGTTTTCCGTCTGGCTGTACCAACACTCATTCACTAAACATGTCTACATATCTCATTGGCGACGTTCACGGTTGCTACGATGAACTGATCGCCTTGCTAAAGCAGGTGGATTTTACCCCAGGTACAGACACGCTGTGGCTTACGGGCGATCTCGTTGCCCGCGGCCCTGGCTCGCTGGAAGTCCTGCGCTATGTCAAATCGCTGGGCGACAGCGTGCGGATCGTCCTCGGCAACCACGACCTTCATCTCCTGGCGGTCTACGCCGGGATCAGCCGCAATAAACCGAAAGACAGGATCACGCCGTTGCTGGAAGCGCCCGACGCCGATGAGCTGATTAACTGGCTGCGTCGCCAGCCGCTGCTGCAGATCGACGAAGAGAAAAAAGTGGTGATGGCGCACGCGGGCATTACCCCGCAGTGGGATCTGCAAACCGCCAAAGAGTGTGCCCGGGACGTCGAAGCGGTGCTCGCCAGCGACTCTTACCCGTTCTTCCTCGATGCGATGTATGGCGACATGCCCAACAACTGGAGCATGGAGCTCAGCGGCGTTGCGCGCCTGCGTTTTATCACGAACGCCTTCACCCGCATGCGTTACTGCTTCCCGAATGGTCAGCTGGATATGTATTGCAAGGATGTGCCGGAAAACGCGCCGACGCCGCTCAAGCCGTGGTTTGCAATCCCTGGCCCGGTAACGGAGCAGTACAGTGTCGTCTTCGGCCACTGGGCATCGCTGGAAGGGAAAGGCACGCCTGAAGGCATTTATGGGCTGGATACGGGTTGCTGCTGGGGGGGAGAACTCACCTGTCTGCGCTGGGAAGATAAAGCCTGGTTTATGCAGCCTTCGAACCGGCATCTGGATTTGGATGAAAATGAAGCCGTAGCGTCGTAGAAGAGCGCTGCACCTCTCCCGGCGGGAAAGGTGCAGTAACCACATTAGCGGCGTTCAAGGATCTCGAAGCAGTAGCTATGCGAGTTTTGCGCATCCGCGTCGTGGAATTCGCTGAACACCGATTCCCACTCGTCAGGATCGTAGTCCGGAAAATGGGTATCCCCTTCCACTTCAGCATCAATGTGGGTCAGATATAGTTTCTGCGCTTTCGGCAGGAATTGCTCATAGATACGCCCCCCGCCAATCACCATGATCTCTTCAGCATCGCCGCAGGCAGCAATGGCTTCGTCGATGGATTTAACCCACTCAACACGATCGTCCGTGCCGGGTTGGCTGCTTATTACGATGTTTTTACGGCCCGGCAACGGGCGCCCGATTGACTCCCAGGTCAGGCGACCCATTACTACCGGCTTGTTCAACGTTGTACGTTTAAACCACGCGAGATCGGCAGGCAGATTCCACGGCATGGCGTTTTCCATACCAATCACGCGATCTACCGCAAGCGCCGCAATCAGACTGATCATTGATTATTTCCCGGATGCAAAAAATTGCCGCCACTATACGGAAAGCTTAATCTTTCGTCGACTGGCGGCAGAGTAAAGAACAGGAAATTTTTTATATTTGCTGGCAACCCCTCTTCACGCTACAGGTTTGCTCTCCGGCTCATCGTGCGGATCGCCGGTATGCTTACCCTCTTCCGTTCCCTGCCAGCCATGACGCTGGGTCAGTGAGAGGTGATTACGATCCTCATTGATGATCTCGGTCAGCATGGCGCTGGTGCGTTTAACCACTGCCGCGCGGGATTTGGCATCGTTCTCCGCCATTTCCGCCATCTCCTCCAGCATCTCAATATTAAAGCGACGGAACAGATCGGCCCGCTCCCGGGCTTCATATGCCCCGAGGCCAAGGCTCTCCAGCGCCAGCCGTCCGGATTTGAGCGCGCCTTCAAAGGTTTCACGCTCCGGGGCATCGACACCTGTCTGACGCAGTTTGATGTAGTGATCGATATCGCGCGCGCGGGAGATGATTTTCAGATGCGGGAAGTGCGTCTTCGCCAGCTCAACCAGCTGCAGGCTGTTCTTCGGATCGTCTATCGCGTTGATCAACACTTCGGCCTTGTGCGCCCCGGCGGATTCCAGCAGGTCCACGCGGGTGGCATCGCCATAAAAGACCTTCATATCAAACTTACGCAAGGTTTCAATATGATCGGGATCGTGATCGAGGATGACCATTTTTACCCCACTGGAGAGCAGCAAACGGCCCGCAATCTGACCGAAGCGACCAAACCCGGCGATGATGACCCGCGGTTGCTCTTCATCAATTTCATCAGCCTCGTGCTGTTGACCACTGTTGGCAGCGTCGAGACGGGTCAGCACCACCAGCAGCAGCGGGGTTACCGCCATTGACAGCGCCACCGCCAGCGTCAGCGCCTTCGCCCATTCGGGATCGAGCACGTTTGCCATGTTTGCCGCGCCAAACACCACAAAGGCAAACTCACTCCCCTGCCCCAGCAGCACCGCAAACCAGCGCCGCTGTTTCGCGGGAACCTTCAGCGGGCGAGCTACCAGCCAGAGCATGAGCATTTTAATGGCCAGGAAGCCCACCAGCAGGATCGCGATGCGCAGCGGATGGGTGACTAACGTCCCGAAATCAACCGACATCCCCACGCCAATAAAGAACAGCCCCAGCAGCAGCCCCTTAAAGGGCTCGATATCGCTTTCCAGGGCGTGGCGGTACTCGGAGCTCGCCAGCAGAACGCCTGCCAGAAACGCCCCCATCGCCATAGAGAGCCCGGCCTCTTCCAGCATCAGACCAAAGCCGAAGACCAGGAATAAGGCCACGGCGCTGAAGACTTCGCGCAGGCCGGAGCGGGCGACAAAACGCAGCAACGGCCGGCTGACGTACCGCCCGAGCAGGACCACCAGCGCCAGCGCCCCGACAACTTTCAAGGCCGAAAGGGCAAAGGCGCCCAGGGTAGTTGACGCCCCGGAAGCGGCCAGCAGCGGGATCATCGCCACCAGCGGAATGGCGGCGATGTCCTGAAACAGCAGCACTGAGAAGGCGCTGCGCCCCATCTGCGAAACCGTCAGGTTACGTTCATTCATGGCCTGCATGGCGATCGCCGTGGATGAGAGCGCCAGCGTCATACCGATCAGCTCCGCCACTTTCCAGTCCATGCCCAGCAGGATGCAGAATCCGCCCAGCAGCAGACCGCAGGCCAGCATCTGCAATGCCCCGCCGCCAAATACCGAGGCGCGCAGTTTCCACAGGCGACGCGGATCCAGCTCCAGACCAATCACGAACAGCATCAGCACCACGCCAATTTCCGCAAAGTGCAGAATCGACTCGGCATCGGTGACCAGCCGGAAACCCCACGGACCAATGACGCAGCCGGCAATCAGATAGCCCAGCACCGACCCCAGCCCCAGACGCACCGCAACCGGCACAATCAGCGCCGCGGCCCCCAAATAGATCAGCGCCTGAATCAGCGTATGGCTATCCATGGTGCGCCTCCTGCCAGTCGAGTAAACGTTGTTTGTAGTGGCGCGCCTGCGCCTGAAGGGTTTCGTCGTCGCAAACGAAGGTGCAGTGCATAGCAAATGGCGGGAGCCAGTTGAGCCCGCAGTAGAGCGCGGTCGCCTGCAGCGGCTGCGCCAGCACCTCAAAGCCGGGGAAGGAACCGATATCGAAATGGCTTTCGCCGCCACCGGTGGTCACCGCCCACAGCAGGCTTTTACCCTTGAGCGCTCTCCCGTTATGACCGTACGCCCAGCCGTGCGAGAAGACTTTATCGATCCACAGTTTCAGCAACGGAGGCGTGCTGTACCACTGCATCGGATGCTGCCAGACGATGAGATCGGCTCTGGAAATCGCCTCCTGCTCTGCGGCGATATCAATATTAAAGTCAGGATAGAGCTGATAGAGCGAGCGGATTTCTACACCCTCCAGCGTCTTTACCTGATCGAGCATTCGCTTATTCGCATGCGAATGGTGCGGATAAGGATGGGCGTAGATAATGAGTATCATGATTAACCTGGGTAAACGGCTTTCTTGTTGTGACTGTCAGTGTAGTCAGGAAAGCGAGGCGTTTGAAGGGGTCTCTGGCCTTGCTGGCATTAACCGCAAAGATTGGTAAATGGCTTTGCTTGGAAATCTATTATTTTTATTAATTCCATAAAAAATAAACATCATATTTAGCATTAAGATTATTCTCTTTGGATTAATGCAAAAACATTATCAATAAAATGAATTTAATCCATAATTTAAAAACACCATTCATAAAAAAACCTCTGACAACTCAATTGGTTAACTTAATATTAATAATACACCATTAAAAAGCAGTGATTTACAAAAAATCACCTCATTACTAAAATACGCTTTCTTAAATCACAAAACGGATGTGACAATGACAAGCAAAACCCCTCAATTAAATAAGACAACGGCATCGTTGAAAAATATTTTTCCAGCTTTATCAGCATTAATAGTATTTACCCCGTTAATGGTATCCGCAGAAATCATAATTAATGACAACACGGATGCCCCACAGACTTTTTCATCAGATAATACATACATCATTCCTGAAGATGTCAGCATTACCAATTCCACTGACATGCCCACTGTTACGGTCAAAGGGCAGGTAATTGACGGTGTCACGAACTATGGGAAAGTGTCTGGCGTAGGCGATGGAATGCTTATCGCTACTGGCTCACAAAAAGTAATCATAAATAACCAGCAAAGTGGATTAATCGAATCCACGGGTGCCACCGGAATTTATGTCGAAAATATGGGTGGGGACATAAACAACGCCGGTAAAATTCTGGGGGCAGAATACGGTATTAAAATTCATGAAGATTCAAGTAACGTCAACATCGCAAATACCGGTACGATCCAGGGTAAAACCGCGTTCACCTCCGGTGCCAGTGTCATCATTGATAATGATGGAATGTTAAAAGGCGGCACCGATAACGGTATCCTGCTTGATGCTTCAGGCAAAAGTAATCTTAATAATCGGGGGCAGATCGAGGCTGATGTTAACGGTGTTGTCGTCACGGGTAATCACAGACTTAATATAGGAAATAATGGCCTGATAAAAGGTTCAGAAAGTGCAATTACCTTTGAGAGTACCCAGGCTAATACGCTGACTTTGGGGCAAGGATCTGTGCTTGATGGCGATGTCATCTCCACCAATTCCACAACAAACACCTTAGCGTTACTGGATAGCGGCTCAGAAGACAGCAATTTCCGCGGCCTGAACGCAGGTGATGGCTTTGCTTCGCTGTCTATGGACGGTACTGACTGGTCACTGACCGGCAACATCGATATTATCGGCGCGGGTGACTCAATTAAGATCAACTCAGGTAAACTGACTCTGGCGGGCATCGTAAAAAACGACGCCGGTAATACCCTGATTTCAGAGGCAGGCCATCTTCAGCTGGGTAATGGTGACCAAACAGGCTTTCTGACCGGCACCCTGACCAATAACGGCACCTTCACGTTCAACCAGGGCTCCGACTCTGTTTTCGCAGGGGATATTACCGGCAGCGGCAACGTTAAAAAAATCGATGCTAATCTGTTAACCCTGACCGGCAATAACAGCTATACCGGCAATACCCTACTGAATAGCGGTACCACCCTGATCGCAGAAGGCGCAACCCTGGGCACCAGCGGCAATACCGCTACCGTCACCGTTGGCAATGGAGCAACCTTTGCCAGCGCCGGAACCGTTAATAACAACATCAATATTCTTAACGGCGGTACCCTCGCCTCCTGGAATGCCATCTCTGGCAATAGCGTAACGCCTTCAACTGCGAATACCATCAACGGTAATGTGACCAACAGCGGTACGCTGCAGGTCAATGGTCTTAATGACCACGTCGGCAACAGATTCGTCATTAACGGCAACTATACCGGGACGAGCGGTAGCCAGATCCTGATGAACAGCGTGTTGGGAGAGGATGATTCTGCTACCGATCACCTGACCATTACCGGTGATAGCGCCGGCCAGTCCGGTATCCGCATCTCGAATATCGGTGGTCTGGGTGCGCAAACCGTTAACGGTATGCAGGTTGTCAAAGTTAGTGGTAACTCCGACGCCGCATTCTCCCTTTCCCGACCTGTTGTTGCCGGTGCCTGGGAATACAGCCTGAACAAGCACACCGACGGTAACTGGTACCTGGAATCTGCGAACACTTCGCCTTCCCCTGCGCCCGAGCCAACACCCGATCCAACGCCAGACCCAACGCCAGCCCCTCAGCCGGCACCAGAGCCGGATGATAACGGCAACAATACCAACCCTGATGATGGTGGCTATACCCCACCAGCACCGTCTAACATGGCCCCTGAAGTCGGCGCCTATATGGGTAACTACCTGGCAGCCCAGGGGATGTTCCTGCACAAACGTGACGATCGCGATCAGCTGACGCTGCGCGATGGTGAGGATCTCAATACCTGGATGTATGTCAAAGGCCGCTATCACGACAATGACGTGGCAGGCGGAAAAGTAAACTATGACACGACCCAGTACGTCATGCAGGTTGGCAGCGATTTCATCAGCAAGCAGATGGATACTGGTGTTCTGCATAGTGGGATGATGTTTGGCGCAGGCCAGGCGAAAACCGACTCCACCTCTACCGGCAGCCACCGTTCCGCGCACGGCAAGGTCGATGGTGTGAACGTTGGCGTCTACGCCACCTGGCAGGAAGATCAGAAGCTGCGTAAAGGCAGCTATATCGACAGCTGGGCCTCTTACGGCTGGTATCACAACGGCCTGAGAAGCGATGGGCGCGACAATGAATCTTACAACAGCCACGGTTTTGCCGTGTCGCTGGAAGCGGGCCATGCCTGGATTGTTGATTCAGAAAACGAGAGAACCTGGAAAATCGAGCCGCAAATTCAGGCGATTTACAGCTACCTGGACCAGGAAAATCATAAGGATGCCGACGGCGTACGGATCTCTACCCTTGATAACGACAGCGTACTTGGCCGCGTAGGGGTGAAATCCAGCTACTTTGACCAGAAAGATGTTCAGGCGTGGCAGCCTTATGTGGCAGTTAACTGGCTGAAAGGGGCAGGACAGAACGACATCGCTTTCAACGGCGAAACCTTCAGCAACGATACCCCGGACGACCGCGCACAGCTGGAGCTGGGCGTAACGGGCAAGCTGAACGAGACCACCCTGATCTCGCTGCGCGCCAGCGGCGAATGGGGCGAAAACAGCTACGACGCCTATGGCGGTCATATCCTGTTAAATCACCGCTGGTAATCCTGTTACCGCAACAACCGATGCAGTGGCGCAGGCCACTGCATTTTTTTATCAGTTATCCAGTTCACCCATGGATTTCACCTGATCGCGGTTAATCTGTTCCGTCTGACCGGTTTCGGCATTATCAATAGACATCATTCCAGTATCGTCATCTACCTGCGGTTTTCCGTCGGTGACGATGGTTTTACCGTCAGTAGTTTTCACCGCCTGGTTAGAGGAACAACCTGCAACGGTAAATAGTGCTGCGGCAGTAAAAATTGAAGTCAGCAAAAGATTCTTACGCATGGTGTTCTCCCTGCTTTTCAGTTGGATTTAATTATCGACCTGATAATTTTAGGCTAACTGACTGATGGGAGATGAGAAAGCAGAAGGTTCTGAAGAGGGAGGCAGCCATCGTAGGGCGGGTAAGCGAAGCGCCACCCGCCATTTGCCCGGCGTCGCTTTCGCTTACCCGCCCTACGATAACAGGCTTGTTACTTGCTAATCTGCGCGTGCATCTCCTGCACAGAAATCACCTTCTCGGTGGCATCCGCGTTCAGCGCCATCGCTGTCGCAAAACCGCCGTTCAGGGTAGTGTCATAGTGCACTTTGTACTGCAGCGCGCTGCGGCGAATCAGCTTGGAGTCTTCAATCGCCTGGCGCCCTTCGGTGGTGTTGATGATGTAGGTATATTCGCCATTCTTGATACGGTCCTGAATGTGCGGACGACCTTCATGCACCTTGTTCACCAGACGCGGGTTGATACCCGCTTCACCCAGCACAATCGCGGTGCCGTGGGTCGCATCCAGCTCAAAGCCATACTTCAGCAGCTTCGCCGCCAGGTCCACCACGCGCTCTTTGTCGCCTTCGCGCACGGAGAGCAGCGCACGGCCCCGTTTCTTCATGGTGGAGTTACTGCCCAACTGCGCCTTGGCGAACGCTTCCGCGAAGGTACGGCCCACGCCCATGACTTCACCGGTTGAGCGCATCTCTGGCCCTAACAGCGGGTCAACACCCGGGAACTTGTTGAACGGCAGCACCACCTCTTTCACCGAGTAGTACGGCGGGATAATCTCTTTGGTTACGCCCTGCTGCGCCAGCGTCTGGCCAGCCATCACGCGCGCCGCCACTTTCGCCAGCGGGATACCGGTGGCTTTGGAGACGAACGGGACGGTACGTGCCGCACGTGGGTTCACTTCAATCAGGTAGACTTCATTGTCTTTCACCGCAAACTGCACGTTCATCAGACCGCGTACCTGCAGCTCGAAGGCCAGTTTCTGCACCTGCTCGCGCATCACGTCCTGAATCTCTTTGCTCAGCGTATAGGCTGGCAGAGAACATGCGGAGTCGCCGGAGTGCACGCCCGCCTGCTCGATGTGCTCCATGATGCCGCCAATCAGCACTCTTTCGCCGTCGCAGATAGCATCCACATCCACTTCTACCGCATCGTCCAGGAAGCGGTCCAGCAGGACTGGCGCATCGTTAGAGACGCTGACCGCCGTCTGGAAGTAACGACGCAGGTCGGCTTCGTCGTAGACGATCTCCATTGCGCGGCCACCCAGCACGTAAGAGGGGCGCACCACCAGCGGGTAGGTGATCTCTTTGGCTTTCTCAACCGCCTGCTCAATGGTGGTAACGGTGGCGTTAGCCGGCTGTTTCAGCTTCAGACGGTCAACGGCGTGCTGGAAACGTTCGCGGTCTTCCGCACGGTCAATCGCGTCCGGGCTGGTACCGATAACCGGTACACCTGCCGCTTCGAGCGCGCGGGCCAGCTTCAGCGGAGTCTGGCCGCCGTACTGCACGATAACCCCTTTTGGCTTCTCGATACGCACGATTTCCAGCACATCTTCCAGCGTTACCGGCTCGAAGTAGAGGCGGTCGGAGGTGTCGTAGTCGGTCGAGACGGTTTCCGGGTTACAGTTGACCATAATGGTCTCGTAACCGTCTTCGCGCAGCGCCAGGGAGGCATGTACGCAGCAGTAGTCGAACTCGATGCCCTGGCCGATACGGTTTGGACCGCCGCCCAGCACCATGATTTTGTCGCGGTCAACGGACGGGTTCGCTTCGCACTCGTCTTCATAGGTGGAGTACATGTAGGCGGTGTCGGTCGCAAACTCTGCCGCACAGGTATCCACACGCTTGTAGACCGGGTGCAGGTCGTACTGGTCACGCAGCTTGCGGATCTCCGCTTCGCGTACGCCCGCCAGTTTAGCCAGACGCGCGTCGGCAAAGCCTTTACGCTTGAGCATGCGCAGGAAGTCAGCGTCGAGGCCGTTGATGCCCAGCTCTGCCACCTTCTCTTCCAGACGCACCAGCTCTTCAATCTGCACCAGGAACCAGCGGTCAATGTTGGTCAGGTTGAAGACGCCATCGACGGACATGCCCGCACGGAAGGCGTCGGCGATATACCAGATACGCTCGGCGCCCGCGTCTTTCAGCTCACGACGGATTTTGGTCAGGGCTTCCGGATCATCCAGGCTTACTTTCGGGTCGAAACCGGTGGCGCCCACTTCCAGACCGCGCAGCGCTTTCTGCAGGGACTCCTGCTGGGTGCGGCCAATGGCCATCACTTCGCCGACAGATTTCATCTGGGTGGTCAGACGGTCGTTCGCACCGGCAAATTTCTCGAAGTTGAAGCGAGGAATTTTGGTCACAACGTAGTCGATAGACGGCTCGAACGAGGCCGGAGTACGACCGCCGGTGATGTCGTTCATCAGCTCGTCGAGGGTATAACCTACCGCCAGTTTCGCCGCCACTTTGGCAATCGGGAAGCCGGTGGCTTTCGATGCCAGCGCAGAGGAGCGGGATACACGCGGGTTCATCTCGATAACAATCAGACGACCGTTCTTCGGGTTAACCGAGAACTGCACGTTAGAGCCGCCGGTTTCGACGCCAATCTCACGCAGTACCGCCATCGAGGCGTTACGCATGATTTGGTACTCTTTGTCGGTCAGGGTCTGGGCGGGTGCCACGGTGATGGAGTCACCGGTGTGGATGCCCATGGCGTCGAAGTTTTCAATAGAGCAGACGATGATGCAGTTGTCGTTTTTATCACGCACCACTTCCATCTCATACTCTTTCCAGCCGATCAGTGATTCATCAATCAGCAGCTCGTTGGTTGGAGAAAGATCCAGACCGCGGGCACAAATCTCTTCGAACTCTTCACGGTTGTAAGCGATACCGCCGCCGGTGCCGCCCATGGTGAAGGAAGGACGGATGATGCACGGATAACCCACGTCAGCGGCAACCGCCAGCGCCTCTTCCATATTGTGTGCAATACCGGAACGCGCGGTGTCGAGGCCGATTTTTTTCATTGCCACGTCGAAGCGACGGCGGTCTTCCGCTTTATCAATCGCGTCGGCGGTGGCACCAATCATGGTCACGCCGAACTCTTCCAGCACGCCCTGACGCTCCAGCTCCAGCGCACAGTTCAGCGCCGTCTGGCCGCCCATGGTTGGCAGTACGGCATCCGGACGCTCTTTTTCGATGATTTTGCGTACCACTTCCCAGTGAATCGGCTCGATGTAGGTCGCATCGGCCATCTCCGGGTCGGTCATGATGGTGGCCGGGTTGGAGTTCACCAGAATAACGCGGTAACCCTCTTCACGCAGGGCTTTACACGCCTGGGCGCCAGAGTAGTCAAATTCACAGGCCTGGCCGATAACGATCGGGCCAGCGCCAAGGATCAGGATGCTTTTTATGTCTGTACGTTTTGGCATGGTCTTCTCGGCTCCTGATTATTTAGCGGTCTTACGGTATTGCTCGATAAGTTCGATGAAGTGATCGAACAGCGGCGCGGCATCGTGCGGGCCTGGGCTTGCCTCCGGGTGTCCCTGGAAGCTGAACGCCGGTTTGTCGGTACGATGAATGCCCTGCAAGGTGCCATCGAACAGCGACTTGTGCGTGACGCGGAGGTTGGCAGGCATGGAGGCTTCATCGACAGCAAAACCGTGGTTCTGTGCGGTAATCATTACCGTGTTGTTGTCGATATCTTTCACCGGGTGGTTGCCACCGTGGTGACCGAACTTCATCTTCACGGTTTTCGCACCGCTCGCCAGCGCCAGCAGCTGATGGCCGAGGCAGATGCCGAATACCGGAATGTCGGTTTCAAGGAAAGTTTTAATCGCGTCGATAGCGTAATCGCACGGTGCCGGGTCACCCGGGCCGTTAGAAAGGAAGATCCCGTCCGGGTTCATCTTCAGTACTTCGTCTGCCGGGGTTTTGGCCGGCACAACGGTCAGGCGGCAGCCGCGATCCACCAGCATACGCAGGATGTTGCGCTTGGCGCCGTAGTCGTAGGCCACCACGTGGAACGGCAGCTCTTCCTCTTTTTTCGCTTCCGGCAGTTCGCCAGCCAGCGTCCAGCTACCCTGCGTCCAGCTGTAGGACTCAGCGGTGGTCACTTCTTTTGCCAGATCCATACCGTTCAGACCCGGGAAGGCTTTGGCTTTTTCCTGCGCCAGAGCCGCATCCAGGTTGTCGCCAGCGATGATGCAGCCGTTCTGGGCACCTTTTTCACGCAGCAGACGCGTCAGCTTACGGGTATCGATATCGGCAATCGCCACGATGTTATGGCGTTTCAGGTAGGAAGAGAGGTCTTCAGTACTGCGGTAGTTACTGGCAATCAGCGGCAGGTCACGAATGATCAGACCTTGTGCGTGGACCTGGGAGGACTCTTCATCAGCGGCGTTAGAGCCGACATTACCAATATGGGGATAAGTTAAAGTGACGATTTGGCGGGAATAGGAAGGATCAGTGAGGATTTCTTGATAACCGGTCATTGAAGTATTGAAAACGACTTCCCCAACCGCCGAACCTGTTGCCCCAATGGCCCGACCGATAAACTGGGTTCCGTCTTCCAGAACCAATAGCGCTGACTTAATCAAAACACCCTCCAGAGAATATTCACTCACTTTATTTGCATATTAATTCATAACCAGGGTTCAAATCAATGCAAATCTGCTGCCAGTGGATTTTCGGCAAACGGCGGCATTCTGGAGATTAAGCAGGGGAAAGTCAACTCAAAAAGTGGGTTTTGTCTGTCATTTTTATGCCACTGGTGGGAAAGAGAGTTGTTAACGGGCAAAAAGATCAACTAAATCACCTGGGAAAACGCTTGCTAACCCATTTTATTGTTAGAACTGCCGTTGCGGTCCAAAAAAGTGGACCATTTGGTCAAAATTCACAAGTTTGAAACAAAAATAGAGGTGAAAAAGAAGATTTATGGGAAGTTAATATAAAAATCATGCCAAAGACTTAAAAATTAAAGGGCAATAAAATATTGCCCTGTGCAATCAATTAATTACGACTGCAATAACCACATCACGAAGGGTAACTATGATTACAAGTTGTTAAGATCAAGCACATCTCGCATGTCAAAAAGACCATCTTTTTTGCCTTTCAACCAAATAGCAGAACGTACAGCCCCATTTGCAAAAGTCATACGACTGGAAGCCTTATGGGTGATTTCAACGCGCTCACCAATATCGGCAAACATCGCGGTATGTTCGCCTACAATGTCACCGGCACGCACCGTGGCAAAACCAATGGTGCCCGGAACGCGTTCGCCGGTATGACCTTCACGGGTGTAGACGGCACACGTTTTCAGATCCTTATCCATCGCCTGGGCAATCGCCTCGCCCATCGCCAGGGCCGTACCTGACGGTGCATCCACTTTGTAGCGATGGTGCGCTTCAACGATCTCGATATCGGTATAGTCGCCCATCACCTTCGCCGCTTTCTCCAGCAGCTTGAGCATCACGTTCACGCCCACGCTGAAGTTGGCCGCAAATACGACAGGGATGACTTTCGCCGCATCCTGAATCGCCTGTTTGCCCGCATCGTCAAAACCGGTGGTGCCGATCACCATGCCCTTGCCGTGCTGGCGGCAAAACGCCAGGTGATGCAGCGTGCCTTCCGGGCGCGTAAAATCGATAAACACGTCAAAGTCATCTTTTACTGCATCAAGGCTGCTCTGCACGGTAACGCCCGTCTTAGCCACGCCTGCCAGCTCACCGGCATCCGCGCCTAATAAAGAAGAGCCTTCGCGCTCCAGCGCGGCGCCAAGCGCAACGCCATCCATCTGCAGCGTAGCCTGAATTAACTGACGGCCCATACGGCCACCCGCGCCCGCAATTGCGACACGGACCTGTGCATCATGCATAGTTATTCTCTTACGTTAAAATGATGTAAATCGTTTCCAGAGTAACCAGCCAGCAAGATTGCCGCCATCTGAAAACGCCGATAATTAGAATTTAATGATAAAACGGGTCAGATATCAGTAAAAAACATAGGTGTCAGCGAAAACCGCACGATTCACGCACCACCAGCGTAGGGGGCAGGATGATCCGCTTTGGCGGCTCGTCATTCCCCTGAATGCGGCTAAAGAGCAGCTCGCCCGCCTTACGACCGATCTCTTTGGCGGCCACGGAGACCGTGGTTAACGCAGGCTGAACCAGTCCCGCTTCGGTAATGTCATCGAACCCGACCAGCGCAAAATCACTGCCCGGCTCGCGCCCCAGCTTGCGTAAACTCTGCATAACGCCCAGCGCCACGATGTCCTGGTAACAGATAGCCGCTGTGATCTGCGGATGGCGCGACAGCAGAGCCAGCGCAACGCGCGCCCCGTCACTTTGGCTGGCCTGGGCGGTGACGATCCACTCCGGATTCGGCGTTACGCCATACTCCAGCAGCTTGCTGGTAAATCCCCCGAGGCGCTGCGCCCGCGAGCCGGAGCGCGCGCTTCCTCCGATAAAGGCGATATGGCGATGGCCCATCCGCAACAGATGCTCCGTGGCTAACTGGGTGCCGAGGAAGTTATCAGTGCCAACGAAATCAAAATCTGGATCGTTCAGCGGGCGCACCACCATAATCGCCGGAATAGTGCGGCGCTTCAGGCCATCAAAAAAGGCCTGCGGCGTTTCGCGCGCGGCACACAGCACCATGCCGCAGACGTTGTTGCGCATCAGTGAATCAACAAACTTCTGCTGGCGCGATGAAGACTCTTCGCTGTTGGCCAGGAACAGCAGCAGGTCGTGGCGCTCCATCTCGTGGCTCAGCCCCGCCGTCATTTCGCCGTAGAAGGGGTTGGTAATATCGTGAAGCAGCAGCCCGACCTGGTTACTTCGCCGGTTGCGCAGATTAGCCGCCGTCTGGTTATAGACGTAGCCCGTCTCGTCCAGCGCCCTGAGTACTTTCTCCCGCGTGGCCTGGGAGATCCGCCCTTTGTTGCACAGCACCATTGATACCGTTGCAGTTGATACGCCTGCCCGTTTTGCCACGTCCGCCAGCGTTATTCCCGTCATGGTGACTCCTTTTTTCTTTAGATTAATCGAATAACCTAATTTTTGCATTTTTCCCTGTGACCTCCTTCACAGAACCGCCGCAGATTACCCGTAAATGCCGCGGAATGCCGGGTTAATCGCGTTAACCACTCTTTTCAAAGCCGGTTAATCGAATAACCTAATCAATATTGAAGGAGAGAGACTATGACCACCTACGATAAACACCCTGAAGTCAACATAAGCGGCTTCGACCACCGCGCCTGGCAGGGCTGGGAGGCGATTGGACGTTCGCTTGCACAGCAACAGCTCCCGAAACGCACCGTGCTGGTTATCGACTGCTATCCCGGCGTACGTCTCGACGAACTGGAGCAGATGTTGTTCTCATCGCTCCGTCCGGCGCTGACGATTAATGCCGAACGGGCCCGCCGCGATGAGGATGCGCTGCATGCGATGCTGGCGCGTAACCTCACCGATGACCGCGTTTTTGGCGTGCTTTCATGCCACCAGCTAGTGGAATTTATGGACAGGGAGAGGCTAAAGGTTCTGCAAGAGCAGGTCACCGCTTGTGAAGAGGGGCTGGTGGTGATTTATGGCTCCGGCGCTGCCCTGGTCCATCCGGGCGACGTGCTGGTCTACGCCGATCTGCCGCGCTGGGAAATTCAGCAGCGTATGCGCAAAGGCGAGCTGGGCAACTGGGGCGTCGAAAACCAGACTGAAGATATGCTCCGCCGTTATAAGCGCGCCTTCTTTATTGAGTGGCGGGTGTTCGATCGCCACAAAACACCGCTCCTTAAACGCGCTGATTTCCTGCTGGATACCACCCTCGCTAACGCACCGGCGATGGTCTGCGGAGACGCCCTGCGCGCGGGCCTGGCGCACACCACCCGGCGTCCTTTCCGCGTGGTGCCCTTCTTCGATCCCGGCGTCTGGGGCGGCCAGTGGATGAAACAACAGTTCGATCTCGATCCCGCCGCGCCCAACTACGCGTGGTGTTTTGATTGCGTGCCCGAGGAAAACAGCCTGTTACTGCGTTTTGGCGCGGTGCGGATCGAGATCCCCTCCCAGGACCTGGTTCTGCTTCAGCCCCGCTCGCTGCTGGGGGAAAAGGTTCACGCCCGGTTTGGCGCAGAATTCCCAATCCGCTTCGACTTTCTCGATACCATCGGCGGGCAGAACCTGAGCTTTCAGGTGCACCCGGTAACGGAGTACATCCAGCAGCAGTTCGGTATGCACTACACCCAGGATGAGAGTTACTACATTCTGGAGGCGGAGCCCGGCGCGGTGGTTTACCTGGGCACCGTGAGCGGCACCCACCCACAGGCAATGATGGACGATCTCAAACGCGCCGCTCAGGGTGAAAAAGCCTTCGATGACGCCCGCTTTGTGAACAAGATCCCGGCGCATAAACACGATCACTTCCTGATCCCCGCCGGCACGGTTCACTGCTCTGGTTCCGGCACGATGGTGCTGGAGATCAGCGCCACGCCTTACATTTTCACCTTCAAACTCTGGGACTGGGGCCGTCTCGGCATGGACGGTCTGCCCCGCCCTGTTCACCTCGAGCATGGCGAGCAGGTCATTGACTGGCAGCGTGACACCCGCTGGGTACAGAAGCATCTCGTGAACCAGTTTGAGCCTGTCAGCGAAGGAAAGGGCTGGCGCGAAGAGCGCACCGGCCTGCACGAACGCGAATTTATTGAAACCCGCCGTCACTGGTTCAGCGAACCAGTCCTGCACAACACGGAAGGCGGCGTAAACGTGCTGAACCTGGTGGAGGGGGCAGAAGCGCGAGTGGACAGTCCTGACAACGCCTTTGAACCCTTCGTGGTGCATTACGCCGAAACCTTTATCGTCCCTGCTGCCGTGGGCGAATACCGCATCTCTCCCTGGGGTAAAGGCATCGGCCAGCAGTTGGCCACCGTTAAAGCCTGGGTAAGGGGGTAAGCATGATTCAGTTTATCGTTGCCACACACGGCCCCCTGGCCGCCGCGCTGCTGGAAAGCGGGGAGATGGTCTATGGCGAACTGCCAAATCTACGCGCCGTATGCCTCACCGGAGAGAGAGGCATTGAAGGATTTCGCCATGATTTCACTACCGCTCTGGCGCAGGCCAGCGAGGGGGCCAGCGGCATTTTGGTGCTGTGCGATATGCAGAGCGGCACGCCCTGGAACGTGGCCTGCGAAGCCGCGTTTAACCCCTTAACCCAGCCGCCCATCGCCGTGGTAGCGGGGGTGAATTTCCCGATGCTGCTGCAAACCGATGAGGTCACTGAGCTGGACGATGTGCAACACGCCGCCGCACAGCTTCTTGAACTGACTTTCCCCACGCTCATCCAGGCCAGGCACGTGGTGACCGAACAGACAGACGATTTTTAAGGAGAGAGCTATGACGATTTCTTTCGTACGCATTGATGACAGGGTAATCCACGGCCAGCTGGTCACACGCTGGGCAAAAGAGCTGCCCTGCGAAGGCATCGTCGCCATTGACGATGCCGTCGCGGCCGACCCACTGCTCTCGTCGGTCATGAAAGGGGCGGTATCCGATACCAAAGTGTGGCTATTTGATACCGCTACGGCCATTGAGAAGCTGCCGAAGGTCATTGCCAGCGAGAAACGCTATTTCGTGATCGGCAAATCACCGGTCACGCTGCAGCGCATTGAACAGGCGGGCATTAGCCTGAAAAACAGCAACGGGAAAATTAATGTCGGGCCAATGAGCGCCCGCGCCAACACCACGACCATCGGGCCTAACCAGTCCGTCAGCGCTGAGGAGGCCGCAGCCTTTGAGTGGCTTGCCGAACGGGGCCATGTGATTGAGTTTCGCCTGGTGCCGGATGCCAGCTTCTTTAGCTGGCAGGACGCTAAACAAAAAATAAAATAAGGAGCCAGAAATGATTGTCGAAGCATCATTAATCGGCCTGTTTTGCTATCTCGGGGCGCTCAGCAGTCCCTGGCTGTTCGGCCTGACAGGCGGCTGGTATCTCATCTCCAGGCCGTTGATTTCGGGCATGCTGGTAGGGCTTATCCTTGGCGACGTAAAAACCGGTATCATGATTGGCGTGGCGGTTCAGGCTGTCTATATCGCCATGGTCACCCCGGGCGGCTCGATGCCAGCGGATTTAAACTTCGTCGCCTGGCCTGCGATAGCCCTTGGCATTCTCTCCGGTAAAGGTCCCGAAGTCGCCGTTGCCCTGGCGGCCACCATTGGCATCGCCGGCACCATCCTCTTTAACGCCATGATGGTCCTGAATTCGTACTGGAACCACCGGGCGGATGTTGCGCTGGAACGCGGCGACGAACGGGGACTCTTTCTCAACAGCGCGATCTGGCCGCAGGCGATGAACTTTGTACTGCGCTTTGTTCCGGCCTTCATCGCGGTCTATTTTGGTGCCCAGTACATCAGCAGCTTTATGGATAGCCTGCCACAAATCGTGCTCTCCACGATGAACGTGCTGGGCGGCATCCTGCCTGCCGTGGGCATCGCCATTCTGTTAAAGCAGATCATCAAAAGCTATACCATGCTCATCTACTTCCTGGTCGGTTTCGTCTGCATTGTCTTTCTGAAGCTGAACATGGTGGCGCTGGTGATTGTCGGCGCGCTGCTGGCGCTGATCCATTACAACTACAAGCCGGAGGCACCGCAACCCGTTGCCGCAAGACCGACGCACGACGACGAGGATGAATTCTGATGGAAGAACGTAAACTCACCCGTAAGGATCTGCGCCGCTGCTGGCGGGCATGGATGATGCATAACCTGTCGTCGATGAGCTTTGAACGCCTGGAATCCTTCGGCTTTTGCCTGAGCATGCTGCCGGTGGCAAAAAAGCTCTATCCGGACGCAACGCAGCGCACCGAAATGCTGCGCCGTCATGCCTCGTTCTACAACACAGAACCGCAGATTGGCGCGATAGTTAACGGCATGGTGCTGGGCCTGGAAGAGAAAAAAGCCAACGGTGAACCCATTGACGGCGACACCATCAATACCCTGAAGGTGGGCCTGATGGGGCCGATCGCCGGCATCGGCGACTCAATGATCCCCGGCATGCTGATCCCCATTCTGCTGAGTATCGGAATGGCGCTGGCGGCGGGGGGGAATATTCTCGGGCCGCTTTTTTATGCTATCGCCTGGCTGGCGATCGTGCTCCCTGGCTCCTGGTTCCTGTTTCTTAAGGGCTACCGGATGGGTTCCGGCTCGGTGGAGATGCTGGTAAGCAGCAAATCCGCACGCCTGCGTGAGGCGCTCTCGCTGCTAGGGGTTTTCGTCATGGGCGGCGTGGCGGCAAGCTACGTGAAGCTGGGCACCGGGCTGGAGTTCATCACTAAAGATGGGGTGAATATCCACGTTCAGCAGATGCTCGATGGGATCTTCCCGCAGTTGCTGCCGCTGGCGGTCGTGCTCGGCACCTGGTATCTGATGGCAAAAAAAGGGGTCTCGCCGGTGAAAGCCATGCTGCTACTGCTGGTGCTGGCCGCGCTTGGCGTGGCATCCGGTCTGTTTGCCGGTTAAACGAGCCGGGGCGATGCCCCGGCTTACGTTACGGATGGAAGTTGCGCCATAGCTCCGCCGTTTTATCCGGGCGGGAGATAAACTGAAAGCGGGCGGGATCGTCAATAAACTGCTGGTAGACAGGCGCATCGGTGATGCCAAACTCGCTGTAGCAGCGCGGCGTAATCATCTGCAGCCTGCCTGCCATATAATGCTTATTATGTTGCCAGACGATATGCCTCCCCTGCACCAGCGGATACCAGGCGAGCCCCCTGCGGGCGCGAATGGCCTCATACTCAAAGCCATATTCTCTGTCGCACCAGGCGCCAAAGGTTAAGGGCTCCTCCGGCGAGGCGGAAATAGTGGCATGGCCCCACCCCGGCGGCACCAGTACCTTTTCACCCGGCCCCGCCAGCACCGCAAAGCAGCGGCCGGGATCGTCATCAACATACTCTTGCATGTAGACGATCGCTTTCCCCTGCCAGATCTCATACAGTTCGGGCGGTGACCATCCACTGTGTTGGCTGATACGGTGAACATGCCCCTGGCTACGCACCGGCTCATCGCCGAGCGTACCCGCGGCATAGGTGACCACGCCAAACAGCAGTTTCCGCTTTTCCAGCTCCTCTCTGTCTGCAAGCCTCGCCACGTCCATCGCGATGGCATACACCTGCTCTGGCCCTTCGCAGTCCGGATTGCGCAGCGACGGACGGATCTGATCCAGCGTTCGGATCTCCGGCATCGGGCCAGTGACGTCGCCTCCGTAGCTAAAACCCAATGGACGGTGTGTAATGGTCATATCCAGCCCAACGTTAAGCATGGCTGACCTCCCATCCCTGTGGGTGAAGTTCAGCGGCAAATACGCGAAGCGCATAACCGCCGGCCGATGCCACCTGGGGTGGCGGGGTAATATCAGGATTCATGTTTATCTCCGGCCCGAGGAGAACAACACAACAAGCTTACCAGATTAACCTGTCCCCCTCCCGCGAAGCCTTCCGCTCTGTCGGGTTAATCACGCTCCAGTTACGCCTGCTCGTGAAGGGCATAAGTGACGACCAACTGCCCTTTTTTTATTTTCATCCCCAGGATCTCCATCTCACCTATTTCCGCCAGCTGGCTAACATGCGTTCCGCCACAGGCATAAGCAGGAAGATCGCCAAAGCGAACCTGGCGTCTGCCCGCTTCCATTGCTGTATGACGGGGCAGATTGTCCGCTTTCCAGCCGTTAATAAGAACTGTCAGCGCGCTAGCATCAGGCATTGCGCTATTAAGGTCCCGGGCCGTAAAGATAATCCGTCCTTCACCGGGCCAGTGGTGGGCTTTTACCGGTTCCCAACCACATCGCTCGCCGGCATAACCGATCAAATGGCCTGCGCTGTGCCAGCGGGAATGTCGCACCCGCGCACTTTTATCCACCTGAATGTCCACCTCACCAGGCATAAGCGGCCGGGCCAGAATGTGAATGACCTGCTCTCCACGCAGGTTCACGCTCTCCACCGCGATCCCGGCGATGAAGCCCCGATCTGCTGGTTGTCCGCCACCCTGCGGATGGAAAAGGGTTTGATCCAGCTCGACGGCGTAACGGCCATCCGCCTCTTCAGTGCAACGGATGACTTTCGCGCGGCCTTCCGTCGCTTCACTGATGTAATAAAGTCGTTCTGTCATGGTTGTTCTCCTCTGTACCCTGACAGTATATTCATCACTTAAGCATCGATAATCTGGCTTTCAAACAATGCACTCTTGCCTGGTATGCACAAATGAAACCTGCACTGCTTCCCGATCTCGCGACCTTCGTTACCATTGTCGAACATGGCAATTTTTCAACCGTAGCCCGTATTACGGGCGCGACCCCCTCAGCGATCAGCCGCTGTGTTTCACGCCTGGAGAAGGAGATGGGGTGTAAGTTACTGAACCGTACCACGCGCAAGCTGGCGCTTACCGAAACCGGAAAATCAGTTTATGAACATGCCCTAGATATGCTGGACGCGGCCCAACAGGCAATGGATTCCGGCAGTAGTCTGCAAACCATTGCGCAGGGAAAGCTCACGATAAGCGTACCGAAAGCCGTGGGACGGTTCGTGATCCATCCGCTGATGCCAGCATTCCTGGCGCGCTATCCGCAAATAGATGTCTGCCTGCGCCTGGAAGATCGCTACATGGATCTGATCGATGACGGTGTCGATCTGGCATTACGGATCACCGATACCCCTTCGCCAGGCCTGTACGGAAAACCGCTGATGCCGGTAACCCATATTATTTGCGCGACGCCAGAATACCTTCGTCGCGCAGGCACGCCTCAGCATCCGCACGACCTCCGGGGGCATAGCTGTATTTCGCTCGGTGAAACCCCGGCCGATTCACGCTGGAAATTTACCTCACAGGGAAAAACGGAGATGGTACAGACACACGGCCGCTACGCGGCTAACCACACGGGCGTGCGGCTGGATGCGGTCAAACACCATGTAGGTATCGGGAGTTTACCGCTGTTTACGGCGCGTGAGGCGCTTGAAAAAGGGGAAATTGTACAGGTTCTGCCGGAGTGGACGTTTATCAGCAGCTATTCGGGCGATTTATGGCTGCTCTGGACGCGTAACAAGCATATGCCAGCCAGAATGCGAGCCATGATCAACTATCTGAATGAAAAAATGCCAGTCACCTGATGACTGGCATTTTTAAACCTTATTCTACTTCGCGGGCGTCGATTCGCAGCTCTTTCGGGACTTCGAAGACGATGTTCTCTTCGCGCCCTTCCAGCGGAACGGCTTCACCCCCACCCAACTCCTGAAGGCGAGCAATCACATTCTGCACCAGAATATCCGGCGCGGAAGCCCCGGCGGTGACACCGACACAGGCCGCGTTTTTAACCCACGCTTCCTGGATGTCCGTCGCGTCGTCGATCAGGAACGCCGCCTTGCCCATTCGCTGCGCCAGTTCGGCCAGACGGTTGGAGTTAGAGGAGTTTTTCGAGCCGACTACCAGCACCACATCCGCCTGTTCAGCCAGGGCACGCACCGCTTCCTGACGGTTAGTGGTTGCATAGCAGATATCATCTTTACGCGGCCCGACGATTTTCGGGAAGCGCTGGCGCAGGGCGTCAATCACATCCGACGTATCATCAACCGAAAGCGTGGTCTGCGTCATAAACGACAGACGGGCTTCGTTTTTCACGTTCAGCGTCAGGACATCTTCCGGGGACTCAACCAGATACATCCCTCCTTCCGGGTTGCTGTACTGGCCCATGGTACCTTCGACTTCCGGATGACCGGCGTGGCCAATCAGGATCGACTCTTCACCACGACGGCTGGCGCGGGCCACTTCCATATGCACTTTCGTCACCAGCGGACAGGTAGCGTCGAATACGGTCAGATCGCGGCTTTTGGCTTCGTTACGCACGGCCTGGGAAACGCCATGAGCAGAGAAGATCAGAATAGCGCCGTCCGGCACTTCGCTGATTTGCTCGATAAAGATCGCCCCACGCTCGCGCAGACTGTCGACCACGTAGCGGTTGTGTACCACTTCATGGCGCACGTAAATCGGCGCGCCGTAGATCTCCAGCGCGTTTTCAACAATGCTGATAGCGCGGTCTACACCGGCGCAGAAGCCGCGCGGGTTAGCCAACAGGATCTGCATTTCAGGCCTCCAGTGCCGGATCGATTTCCAGCACTTCTACATCAAAATGAACGGTACGCCCGGCAAGCGGATGGTTGAAGTCAACGGTAATCGAGTCGCCGTTGATTTCACGGATCACACCTGGCATTTCGCTGCCATCCATAGCGGTAAAGAGCATAATCGCCCCGATCTCAGGCTCTCCTGCATCCATAAATTCACGACGCGAGAAGTACTGGATCAGGTCCGGGGACGGCACGCCAAACGCAGCATCCGGCTCCAGTGAAAAGCTTTTTTTATCCCCCTCTTTCAGCCCCAGCAGCTGTTGCTCAAGACCTTCAGACAGAGAGGTATCACCCAGACGGAACAGCGCCGGTTTGCCGTTATTGCGGGTGGACTCCGCCGTGGAGCCATCATCGAGTTTCAGCGTGAAATGAACCAGCATCGCGCTGTTGGACTGTACGGATTTAGACATGCAGAGTGCTCACTCATTTTGCCCGGTGGCGCTGCGCTTACCGGGCCTACTCATTGTAGGCCGGTGCAAGCGCAGCGCCGCCCGGCGGGTTTGTTACGCCTGCTCTTTCGCTGCGGGCTTCGGCAAGAAGCCTTCCAGCACAATCAGCGCCGCACCGATACAAATCGCCGTATCGGCCAGATTGAAGGTGGCGAAGTGCCAGTTGCCGACGTAGAAGTCGATCATGTCGACCACAAAGCCGTGCCACAGACGGTCGAACAGGTTACCCAGCGCGCCGCCAATGATCAGCGCGTAGGCGATGTTGTTCAGCTTTTGCGTGGCTTTCGAACGGTACATCAGCACGGCCAGTACCACGCAGATACCGAGGGCGATACCGGCAAAGAACCAGCGCTGCCAGCCGCCGCTGTCCGCAAGGAAGCTAAACGCTGCGCCATAGTTACGCGCATAGTGCAGATTAAGCGACGGGAACAGCGGAACCGTATCCCCCAGAGCAAAGTTCTGGAGGATCAGGTACTTGCTGCCCAAATCAATAATCAGCACGACCACCACCAGCCACAGCCAGCGCAGCCCTGTTGAAGAGAGTGATTTACTCATCAGGCAAACTTACGTTTTTCGCCATCACCGGCGACGTTGCTGACACAGCGTCCGCAGATCTCTGCGTGTTCCGCCACCTGACCGACATCGGTCGTGTAGTGCCAGCAGCGCGGGCACTTCTCGCCGTCGGCTTTTGCCAGCGCCACTTTCAGCCCTTTGAGCAGTTCGCTCTGCTGGGCATCAGCGCTCGCATCGGCATAATCCGCAACTTTTGCACCGGAGGTCAACAGGACAAATCGTAATTCATCACCCAGCGCAGTCAGCTTCGCCGCCAGCTCTGGTTCAGCGAACAGGGTTACTGCCGCTTCCAGAGAGCCGCCCACTTTCTTGTCGGTACGCGCCTGCTCGATGACTTTGTTCACTTCGCCGCGCACTTTCAGCAGCTCGTCCCAGAAGGCATCGTTCATGGCTTCGGTTTCGCCCAGACCAAACAGACCTTCATACCACTCGCCGGTGAAGACATACTTCTCACGGTCGCCTGGCAGGTAGCCCCAGATCTCATCTGCGGTGAAGGACATGATCGGCGCCATCCAGCGCACCAGCGCTTCCGCGATGTGGTACAGCGCAGTCTGGCAGCTACGACGCGCCACGCTGTCCGCTTTGGCGGTGTACTGACGGTCTTTGATGATGTCGAGATAGAACGAGCCCATCTCGATGGAGCAGAAGCGCATCAGGCGCTGCACTACTTCGTGGAAGTCGTAGGAGTCGTACGCCTTGACGATATCTTCCTGCGCCGCCTGGGCACAGCCTACCGCCCAGCGATCCAGCACCACCATCTCTTCCGGTTTCACCATATCTTTTGCCGGATCGAAACCATTCAGGTTCGCCAGCAGGAAACGCGCGGTGTTACGGATACGACGATAGCTGTCGGCAGCACGCTTCAGGATCTCGTCAGAAACCGCCATTTCGCCGGTGTAGTCGGTAGATGCCACCCAGAGACGCAGAATATCCGCGCCCAGCTTGTTCATCACGTCCTGCGGAGAAACGGTGTTACCGATAGATTTAGACATCTTGCGGCCCTGACCATCGACGGTGAAACCGTGGGTCAGTACCTGACGGTAAGGCGCTTTGCCCTTCATGGCGGTGGAGATCATCAGGGATGACATGAACCAGCCGCGGTGTTGGTCAGAACCTTCCAGATACATGTCGGCAGCGTGACCGGCAAACTCAGGACGCACGTCAACCACGGAGGCGTGGGTAGATCCGGAGTCGAACCAGACGTCCAGCGTATCCGGCACCTTCTCGTAGCTATCCGCATCTGCGCCCAGGATGTCGCGGGAATCGAGATCCCACCACGCCTGAATGCCGTCCACTTCAACGCGCTTAGCCACTTCTTCCATCAGCTCCAGCGTGCGCGGGTGCAGCTCCTGCGTCTCTTTATGCACGAACAGAGACATCGGTACGCCCCAGGTACGCTGACGGGAGATACACCAGTCAGGACGGTTCGCCACCATGGACTCGATACGCGCCTGGCCCCAGTCCGGGATCCACTGCACGCCTTTGATCTCTTTCAATGACTGCGCGCGCAGCCCTTTCTGATCCATGCTCACAAACCACTGCGGGGTTGCACGGAAGATGATCGGCGTTTTGTGGCGCCAGCAGCATGGATAGCTGTGCTGCATTTTTTCAACGTGCAGCAGCGAGCCGTTGTCGCGCAGCATGTTGACGATGATATCGTTGGCTTTAAAGACGTTAACACCGTCCAGCGTCGGGTATGTGCCAGGCAGGTACGCCCCATCCGGGCCAACCGGGTTAGCGATTTCCAGCCCGTACTGCAGGCTGATGTTGTAGTCGTCCGGGCCGTGGCCACCGGCGGTATGTACCGCACCGGTACCCGCTTCCAGGGTAACGTGCTCGCCCAGGATCGCCGGAACATCGAAATCGAGGAACGGATGCTTAAAGCGCATCAGCTCCAGCTCAGCGCCCTTCACGGTGCCGAGTACCTTATAGTCGGTGATATTCGCGCGCTTCAGCACGCTCTCAACCAGATCTTTCGCCAGAATCAGCGCGCGGCCTTCAACCTGTACCAGCGCATATTCGAACTCCGCAGAGAGGGAGATCGCGCGGTTGGCAGGTAGGGTCCACGGCGTGGTGGTCCAGATGACCAGCGAGATTGGGCCGTTGACGCCCGGCAGACCAAATTTGCCCTGCAGCGCATCCTGATCGACGCCTTCAAAGGCTACGTCGATGGACGGAGAGGTTTTGTCGTAATACTCAACCTCTGCCTCTGCCAGCGCAGAGCGGCAGTCCACACACCAGTGCACCGGCTTAGCGCCTTTGTGCAGGTGGCCGTTGCCGATGATTTTACCCAGCGCACGGATGATGTTGGCTTCGGTTTTGAAGTCCATGGTCAGGTACGGATGCGACCAGTCGCCCAGTACGCCCAGACGGATAAAGTCTTTACGCTGACCATCCACCTGCGTGGCGGCATATTCGCGGCATTTAGCACGGAATTCAGCAGCGGTGAACTTCTCGCCCGGCTTGCCAAACTCCTGCTCCACTTTCAGCTCGATCGGCAGACCGTGGCAGTCCCAGCCTGGAACGTAAGGCGAGTCATAGCCCATTAAGCCTTTAGACTTAACGATAATGTCTTTCAGAATCTTGTTTACAGAGTGACCAATATGAATGCTGCCATTCGCATAGGGAGGGCCATCATGCAGAATGAAAGTTTTTTTACCTTTTTTGGCTGCACGGATGATGCCGTACAGGTCATCATCGGTCCAACGCGCCAGCATTCCCGGTTCGCGCTTGGCGAGATCGCCGCGCATCGGGAACCCTGTTTCCGGCAAATTCAGGGTTGATTTATAGTCACTCATCAGATTCTCGGTTCCGTATTTATATCTCAGGCATTAAGCCGGGTTCGATAGCCCAAATATTTCGCGGGCTGTTAATTCATCTCTCACGATTTGCGCTTTCAGCTCATCAAGCGAGGCGAATCGCTGCTCATTGCGTATTTTTTTACGCAGGATTACATCTATATGGCGACCGTAGAGGTCCATTACAACGTCCAGCAAATGCACTTCGAGCTGCTGGCGCACGCCAGCAACTGTCGGACGGGTACCAATATTGGCAACACCCGGTAAAGGCTTATCACCCAGCCCCGTCACTTCTACCGCATAAACCCCTTTAACCGGGGAAACCTGACGGCGCAGCGGTACATTCGCCGTAGGGAAACCAATGGTGCGACCCAGTTCATCGCCGTGCACGACGCGTCCGGAAATGGAGAACGGGCGTCCGAGCAGTTTTGCGGCGGTATCCAGATCGTCATCGGCTAAAGCCTGGCGAACCGCCGTGCTGCTGATGCGCACGCCGCCTTCGCAAAAGGTCTGGGTGCTGGTGACGTCAAAGCCATACTCCAGACCAGCCTTCTGTAATAGCAAGAAATCCCCCTGACGACCAGCGCCAAAGCGGAAATCATCACCCACCGCCAAAAACTGTACCCCGAGGCGATCGACCAGCAGGTCGCCAACAAAATTTTGTGCCGTCAGGGCGGCAAAGCGTCGGTCGAACCGGACGCACAGGACATAGTCCACGCCACACTGCGCCAGATAGCGTAATTTTTCACGCAGACGGGTCAGTCGCGCAGGCGCCTTCTCGCTGGCGAAGAGCTCCAGCGGCTGCGGTTCAAAAATCATTACGACGACCGGCAGACCCCGTGCCCGTCCCTCTTCACGCAATCCCTGCAACAGCACCTGATGCCCACGATGCACGCCGTCGAAATTACCAATAGTCAGCACACACCCGTGCGGGGCCTGACTGAGATTATGTATGCCGCGTATCAGCTTCATGACTGGCTCAAAACAGTGAAAATCGCCAGAGTATACCTTGTACAGCGGTTAAGGTTAACCGGCGATTGTTGCCGCAAAACAGAAAGCTGTAATGATTTCATCATGCTGACCTTTCAGAGCGAAAAAAACTGTCGGCAGATAACGTTTTTTGTGCCGAAAAGCTGTATTCAGACACGACAAGCTGGTAGAATCCTGCGCCATCACTACGTAACGTAGCGTCGCCACATTAACGGCGCTTATTTGCACAAATCCATTGACAAAAGAAGGTATAGAGGGCATATTCCTCGGCCTTTGAATTGTCCACATAGATCATATTTGGGAGTTGGACCTTGGCTAATATCAAATCAGCTAAGAAACGTGCTATCCAGTCTGAAAAGGCTCGTAAGCACAATGCAAGCCGTCGCTCTATGATGCGTACTTTCATCAAGAAAGTATACGCAGCTATCGAAGCTGGCGACAAAGCTGCTGCGCAGAACGCATTTAACGAAATGCAACCAATCGTGGATCGTCAGGCTGCTAAAGGTCTGATCCACAAAAACAAAGCAGCGCGTCATAAGGCTAACCTGACCGCGCAGATCAACAAACTGGCTTAATCGCTATTTGTTGTTGCTTGTTTTAAAAGAACCCGCTTAATGCGGGTTTTTTTATGCCTTCAGAGTACCGGTGGCGTAAACAGCGCAGCGTAATCCTGATTACAGATACGCTGCACCGCCGGATGCTGGATCATCCTTTCGGCAAAAATGGCGTGATACTCTTCCATCACGTTGTCCACCCGGCCTATCTCGGTAATCTTCTCATCCGCATAGAGATCCTGCGCATAGAGCGTCGGGGCGACAAAAATGGCGTTATGCGCTTCCCCGAACGCTTTCATCAATGCGGCATCGTCAAACTCACCCAGAATTTCAACGTTCAGCCCCTGGGAGTTAAACCAGTTCAGCAGCTTGCGTCCCAGCATCGAACGACGCCCGGGAACCAGTAAACGGCGCTCTTCCAGACAGGCGGGGAACGGTTTTTCTGGCGGCGGATTGCTGCACCAGAAGCTGACGCCGCATTCGCCAATCTTCACCGAAAAAAGGCCTTCCTGCTGCGTGGAGTCGATGGGGCAGTCAGAGATAATCATATCCAGCTTATGCTGGCTCAGCTGCTCCAGCAGCATCTCGTGCGTCGATTCAAAACAGCGCAGGTGGATCTGCTCATCCTTCACGACTGCCGCATCCAGCACCCCGCTGACCAGCCGCTTTGACAGCGCATCTGCAATGCCCACATCAAAAAGCAGGTTCGACTCCTTACGGTAATTCACAATATCGAGCATCTCCTGGCTCAGGGTGAACATTTTGTCGGCGTAGCGAAACACCAGTTCACCCAGTTCGCTTGGCTCAATACCGCGCCCCTTACGCTTGAAGAGCTTGCCCTGCAGGCGCTCCTCCAGCGCTTTTATCTGCCCGGTAATCGTCTGCGGCGTCAGGTAGAGCGCCTCTGCAGCGCCGACAACCGACCCCTCTTTGTAGACATGCCAGAAGTAGTAAAGATGGTTGTAGTTAAGATGAGACATATGATCCTCGCTCCCTGATTGTGTTAACGGGAGGGCTGCCTGTCCCTCCCGGAGTCCCGTTACGCCGGATGCGCCTGCGAGGGCAATTTCGTCTTCAGCAACATATAACCTACAAACGCAGCCAACAGCGATCCGGTTAAGATAGCCAGCTTAGCCCAGATGATAAGCTCAGGGGCATTCGCGCCAAACGCCAGTGTTGAGATAAAGATCGACATAGTAAAGCCGATCCCGCACAGCACGCCGACGGCCATGATCTGCCGGCAGGTGGTTCCGTGCGGCAGGGTGGCAAGCTTCAGTTTCAGCGCCATCCAGCAGAAGAGGCCAATCCCCAGCGGCTTACCGATAAACAGCCCGGCGATGATCCCCAGCGGCAGCATCGACATCAATCCATCCAGCGTGACGCCCTCAAGGGAAACACCCGCGTTTGCGAAGGCGAAGAGCGGCAGGATCATAAAGGCGACCCACGGATGCAGCACGTGCTCGAGCTGCTTCGCCGGCGATTTACCCTCTTGCGCCTTCAGCGGCACGAAGAAACCGATAATCACGCCGGCCAGAGTGGCATGCACGCCCGATTTCAGTACAGCCGTCCACAGCACCATACCCACCAGGAGATAGATACCAATACGACGGACATTGCAGATATTGAGCAGCGCCAGTACCGCGATGGCCGCCGCCGCAACCGCCAGCGACAGCACCGACAGCTCGCTGGTATAGAACAGGGCAATAATGACGATTGCGCCCAGGTCATCGATGATCGCCAGGGCCATCAGGAAGATTTTTAACTCCATCGGCACGCGATTACCTAACAGCGCGAGAACGCCCAACGCAAAGGCGATGTCCGTTGCTGCCGGGATCGCCCAGCCATCCCGGGCAATGGGATCCTGATAGTTAAAAGCCAGAAAGATGAGGGCCGGAACCACCATCCCGCCGATGGCGGCAATCACCGGAAACGCCGCGCGCTGACGGCTTGCCAGGGAGCCCTGGACCAGCTCACGCTTGACCTCCAGCCCCACCAGCAGGAAAAAGACCGCCATCAGTGCATCGTTGATCCACAGCAGCATGTTCTTGTTGATTTCCAGCACGCCGACACGTAACTCAACGGGTGTTTCCAGAAAAGCGTGATACAGGCCGCGGGTTGGGCCCAGGTTTGCCAGCAGCATAGCGATGGCTGCAGCCAGCATGAGTATGATGCCTCCAGAGGCCTCATTGCGGAAAAAACGATTCAAAAGTTTCACTATTACTCTCTCTTTTTACGACAATCCTTCGTTAAAACCATCATACGCACGGATATTCATCGGCAAAAGCAGGTTAATGTTAACTATAGACTCAGTTTTTTCGATCTGATTACTTCAGGGATAAAAAAGCCCGGAATCGCTTCCGGGCTTCGCGGACAACGTTAGCTCAGCATTAGCGAGTCAAATCGTCAAAGAATTTTTTCACGCCATCAAAGAAGCTTTTGGAGCGCGGGCTGTTGTTTTCACCTGTTGGGCCACCAAAGCTATCCTGCAATTCTCTCAGCAGTTGCTTCTGTTTTTCGTTCAGGCCAACCGGGGTTTCTACCACCACGCGGCAAAGCAGGTCGCCCTGCGCGCCGCCACGGACGGATTTCACCCCTTTGCCGCGCATACGGAACAGCTTGCCGGTCTGGGTTTCGCCAGGCACTTTCAGGTTTACACGACCGTCCAGTGTTGGCACTTCAATCTCACCGCCCATCGCCGCCATCGCAAAGTTGATCGGCACTTCGCAGTACAGGTTGTTACCTTCACGTTCAAAAATCGCGTGCTGCTTCACCTGTACCTGAACGTACAGATCGCCTGCCGGTGCGCCATGCTCGCCTGCTTCGCCTTCGCCAGAGAGACGAATACGATCGCCGGTATCCACGCCCGCTGGGATTTTAACGGAGAGGGTTTTGGTCTTCTCGACGCGACCGTGACCGTGACATTTGTTGCACGGATCCTTGATCAGCGTACCGCGACCCTGACAGTGCGGACAGCTCTGCTGCACCGCGAAGAAGCCCTGACGCATCTGCACCTGACCGGAGCCATGACAGGTTGGACAGGTCTGCGGCTTGGTGCCCACCTTCGCGCCGCTGCCGTGGCAAACGTCACACTCTTCCAGCGTCGGGATGCGGATCTCTTTCGTCACGCCACGGACCGCCTCTTCCAGCGTCAGCTCCATGTTGTAACGCAGGTCTGCACCACGGGCTGCACGCTGGCGACCGCGGCCGCCGCCGAAGATATCGCCGAACACGTCACCAAAGATATCGCTGAAATCTGCGCCGCCGCCGCCAAATCCGCCGCCACCCATACCGCCCTGTTCAAACGCGGCATGACCGTACTGATCGTAAGCCGCACGTTTCTGCGCATCGGTCAGGACTTCGTAGGCTTCTTTGATCTCTTTAAATTTGGCTTCGGCCTCTTTGTCACCCTGGTTGCGGTCCGGGTGATATTTCATGGCCAGGCGCTTGTACGCCTTTTTGATTTCACGCTCTTCCGCTGTTTTGGAAACGCCTAAAATCTCGTAATAGTCTTGCTTTGCCATCTTGTTTTATCTGCCCCTAACATGCGTGCACGGGCGGAGAGGAAACCTCTTCGCCCGTGCCAGTGTATTACCCGTTCAAAGGGCGATTATTTTTTGTCTTTCACTTCTTCAAACTCTGCGTCGACAACATCGTCATCTTTCGCGTTGTTCGCAGAAGCGTCAGCGCCTGCGCCAGCCTGCTGCTGTGCGTGCTGCTGCTGTGCGATCTCCATCAGCTTCTCGGAAACCTGCGCCAGTGCCTGCATTTTCGCTTCGATATCGGCTTTGTCTTCACCTTTCAGGGAAGTTTCCAGCGCGCTCAGTGCAGACTCGATAGCCGTTTTGTCGTCAGCAGGCAGTTTATCGCCCGCTTCTTCAACCTGCTTACGGGTGCTGTGCAGCAGATGGTCACCCTGGTTGCGGGTCTGAACCAGCTCTTCGAACTTACGGTCAGACTCGGCATTCGCTTCTGCTTCGCGAACCATTTTCTGGATCTCTTCTTCGTTCAGACCAGAAGAGGCCTTGATGGTGATCTTCTGCTCTTTACCGCTGTTTTTGTCCTTCGCGGAAACGTGCAGGATACCGTCAGCATCGATGTCGAAGGTGACTTCGATCTGAGGCATACCGCGCGGCGCCGGGCTGATACCGTCGAGGTTAAACTGGCCCAGATCTTTGTTATCTGCGGCACGTTTACGCTCACCCTGCAGCACATGGATGGTTACCGCAGACTGGTTGTCTTCAGCGGTAGAGAACACCTGGCTGTGCTTGGTCGGGATGGTGGTGTTTTTGGCGATCAGCGGAGTCATCACACCGCCCATGGTTTCGATACCCAGAGACAGCGGGGTAACGTCCAGCAGCAGTACGTCTTTAACATCACCGGTCAGTACGCCGCCCTGAACAGCAGCACCGATAGCAACGGCTTCGTCCGGGTTAACGTCTTTACGCGGCTCTTTACCAAAGAATTCAGCGACTTTCTTCTGAACCATTGGCATACGAGTCTGACCACCTACCAGGATAACGTCCTGGATTTCAGATACGGACAGGCCCGCATCCTGCAGCGCAACTTTCAGCGGCTCGATGGAACGGTTAACCAGGTCTTCTACCAGGCTTTCCAGTTTCGCGCGAGTCACTTTGATGTTCATGTGTTTTGGACCGGTGGCGTCTGCAGTGATGTACGGCAGGTTCACGTCGGTCTGCTGCGCAGAAGAGAGCTCGATTTTCGCTTTTTCTGCGGCTTCTTTCAGGCGCTGCATCGCCAGCGGATCGTTACGCAGGTCAATGCCCTGATCTTTCTTAAATTCGTCAACGAGGTAGTTGATCATACGGCTGTCGAAGTCTTCACCACCCAGGTGGGTATCACCGTTGGTTGCCAGTACTTCGAAGGTTTTTTCGCCGTCAACTTCGTCGATTTCGATAATAGAGATATCGAAAGTACCACCACCAAGGTCGTATACCGCGATGGTGCGGTTGCCAACTTCTTTATCCAGACCGTAAGCCAGTGCCGCTGCGGTTGGTTCGTTGATGATACGTTTGACTTCCAGGCCCGCGATACGGCCCGCGTCTTTGGTCGCCTGACGCTGTGCATCGTTGAAGTAGGCTGGTACGGTGATAACCGCTTCAGTTACCGGCTCACCCAGGTAATCTTCCGCCGTTTTCTTCATTTTTTTCAGCACTTCAGCAGAGATCTGCGGCGGTGCCATTTTCTGGCCTTTAACATCAATCCAGGCGTCGCCGTTTTCAGCGCCGATGATTTTGTAAGGCATGATGGCTTCATCACGCTGAACTTCTTCGTCCTGGAAGCGACGGCCAATCAGGCGCTTAATCGCAAACAGCGTGTTTTGCGGGTTTGTCACTGCCTGACGTTTAGCCGGCTGACCAACCAGAGTTTCACCATCCTGGGTATAGGCAATGATAGAAGGCGTGGTGCGATCGCCCTCGGCATTCTCCAGCACACGTGCAGTTGTGCCGTCCATAATCGCTACACAAGAGTTGGTAGTACCCAGGTCGATACCAATAATTTTACCCATCTAAACGTCTCCACTATAAATTCGGTCAACATGTGGTTGTGTACCTGTAATAAGGGCAAAAGGTGCTTTTTCAACTGCCCAGATTTGAATTTTTTCAGGTCCACACACTGCGGTTGACTACAAGATGGGGTCGCAACGGCATCCATCAAGGGGGACGGATAAAAAATTTTTTAATTTCACCCTGATTAGATCATAGACGGCATCGATGGCGCCCATTATGATGCCGCGCCCCGCCAGGGAGTATTGGCGTGGGAACCACTATTTCACCATATTAATGATGATTTTTTTGAGGACTTATGGGCAACACTAAGTTGGCTAATCCGGCTCCGCTGGGCCTGATGGGTTTTGGCATGACCACCATTCTGCTGAACCTGCATAATATCGGGATGTTCCCGATGGATGGCATTATCCTGGCGATGGGCATTTTTTATGGCGGTATCGCACAGATCTTCGCGGGCCTGCTGGAATATAAGAAAGGCAATACCTTCGGTTTAACCGCATTTACCTCTTACGGTTCATTCTGGCTGACCCTGGTCGCCATTCTGCTGATGCCGAAAATGGGCCTGACCGATGCGGCTAATACGCCGTTCCTGGGTGTCTATCTGGGCCTGTGGGGCGTCTTCACGCTGTTCATGTTCTTCGGCACGCTGGTGGGTAACCGCGCGCTGCAGTTCGTCTTCCTGAGCCTGACCGTGCTGTTCGCCCTGCTGGCAGTGGGTCACCTGGTGGATAACGGCGAAGCCATTATCCACGTGGCGGGCTGGGTTGGCCTGGTCTGCGGTGCCAGCGCCATCTACCTGGCAATGGGTGAAGTCCTGAACGAGCAGTTCGGTCGCACCGTTCTGCCGATTGGTGAAAAACACTGATCCCCTTCGTGCCCGCTCCGCGGGCACGACTCCCCTCTCCGGTTACACCTTCCCCTTCTAATCTGCTTGTTTTTTGCCCGCTTCAGAAACGATACGTAAACAGAACGGCAATAATCCTCATATTCAATTGATAAGCATTATCATTGCGAATAGTGTTGCCCGGGCATCCCGGATAATGGATATCAGACGGCCGCCAAAATGGAACGCGCAGGGGATAAATGATTCTTTTGTGTTGCATAGGGTTATCTGATGAACTCCAGCCTTGCCGCTCGCGAGCAAACTGGCGAAGCCATTATCGCGTCGCATTACCGTAAAGTCCTGGTCAGGCGTTTTACTCTGGCAGGCGTACTGCTCTTCTTCATTATCTGCTCCCTGATCCTCGATTTTATCCTCGGCCCGTCGGGCATCTCCGTTTCCACGCTCTGGCACACCTTAATGGATGCCGCTTCTGTCGATGCCGGCACGCGCGTTATCGTCTGGGAACTGCGGCTGCCGTTCGCGCTGATGGCTGTCGCCGTTGGCATGGCCCTGGGGCTTGCCGGGGCAGAGATGCAAACCATCCTGAATAACCCGCTCGCCAGTCCATTTACGCTGGGCGTGTCGTCTGCCGCCTCCTTCGGTGCCGCGCTGGCGATAGTGCTCGGGCTGGGCGTTCCCGGCATTGACGATAAGTGGTTTATTCCGGCAAACGCCTTTATCTTTGCCCTGCTGGCCTGCTTTATTCTGGATGGCATCAGCCGCTGGACCCGCGTGGCCACCTCCGGCGTGGTGTTATTCGGTATCGCGCTGGTCTTTACCTTTAACGCGCTAATCTCCATCCTGCAGTTTGTCGCCAGCGAAGATACGCTGCAGGGACTGGTATTCTGGACGATGGGCAGCCTGGCAAGAGCCTCATGGGATAAGCTGGCGATCCTGGCCGTAGCCCTGCTGATTATCGTGCCGCTGTCGCTGAAAAATGCATGGAAACTCACGGCGCTGCGTCTGGGCGAAGATCGTGCCGTCAGCTTCGGCATTAACGTAAAAAAGCTGCGTCTGGCGACGCTCTTACGCATCAGTATTATCTCGTCGCTGACGGTCGCCTTTGTCGGGCCAGTGGGTTTTATAGGCCTGGTGGCGCCGCATATCTCCCGCATGATGTTTGGCGAGGATCACCGTTTTTATCTCCCCGGCAGCATGCTGGTTGGCGCCCTGGTGCTTTCGCTGGCCTCCGTTTTTTCCAAGAACATCGTTCCCGGCGTCATTATTCCTGTAGGGATTGTCACCTCGCTGGTGGGCGTGCCGTTCTTCCTGAGCATCATTATTCGCAACCGGGGGAACGTATGACCGACGGCCTTCGCGTCCGGGAACTGCACACCGGCTATCGCAAGACAAAGATCATCAGCGGGCTCACCACGCCCCTGCTCCCCCGCGGCGAGATCACCGCCCTGCTGGGGCCGAACGGCTCCGGTAAATCGACCCTGCTGCGCGCCCTGGCGGACCTGAATCCTGCGCAGGGCGAGTTACGGCTGAATGGCGAGGATCTGATGATGCTGCCCTCGGCAACGCGGGCGCAGAAGGTGGTTTATCTCCCGCAATCCCTGCCTCAGGGTGTGCACCTGCATGCGCTGGAATCGGTGATTGTCGCCCGTCGGGCCAGCGGCAGCGTCGATACGCAAAATGTTGAACAGGAGGCGTACGCCATCCTTGAAAAACTGGGTGTTGCTCATCTGGCGATGCGTTTTCTCGACCGGCTCTCCGGCGGGCAAAAGCAGTTGATTGGCCTCGCTCAGTCCCTGATCCGCCAGCCCGATTTGCTGTTGCTGGACGAGCCCCTGAGTGCCCTCGACCTCAACTATCAGTTCCATGTGATGGATATCGTCGCCCGCGAAACGCGGCTGCGCAACATCGTCACTGTCGTGGTGATCCACGACATCAACATTGCCCTGCGCCACGCTAACTATGCCCTGATGCTGAAAGGCGGCGAACTGATTGCCAGCGGCCTGCCGGGAGAGGTTGTTACCCCTGCTAATCTGGCGACGGTATATGGCGTGGAGGGACGAGTCGAATACTGTTCCCGCAGGCTGCCCCATGTGGTGGTCGACGGATTAACACCCTAAAAGAGATGGAAAACAGGATGCTAAAAAAACTCATCGCAGCCGCCGGGGGGCTGGTCCTCTTCATTACCCCGCTTATCGCCCAGGCGCAAAGCTGGCCCGTGACGGTCAAGGATATGGATAACCGCACGGTGACGGTGGAACACGAACCGCAGCGCATCATTTTGCAGGACGGGCGGGACATCTTCGCGCTGGCGCTGTTGGTGCGCGAGAACCCGTTCGCCAGGGTGGTGGCGTGGAACAATCTGCCGAAAAAGCAGGATACCGAAACCTGGAACGTGCTGAAGCGGAAATGGCCAGAAGCGGAGAAGATCCTCGACATGAAGTTTTCCGACCAGGGCAATGTCGATCTCGAAACGGTGCTCTCCCGCCAGCCGGACCTGATGATCGCCCAGCTTCGCGCTAAACCGTCGCTGGTGCAATCTGGCGTACTGACGAAGCTCGAGGCCCTGCACATTCCGGTCCTCTTCGTGGATTACGAGCTGCATCCGGTAAAGAATACCCTGCCGAGTATCGCCCTGTTGGGCCAGGTGCTGGGTCAGACCGAACGCGCGCAAGCCTACATCGATTTCTATCAACAGCGTCTGGATAAAATCCACCAGCGTCTGGCGACCGTCAGCAAAAAACCGCTGGTCTTTATCGAACCGATCGCCGGTGTTGGCGGGCTGGATAATGGCTGCTGTTTTACCCATGCGCGTAACGGCTGGGGGGGACTGGTTGAAGCGGCGGGTGGCACCAACATAGGCTCACAGCTGCTGCCTGGGGCGAGCGGGAATGTTTCGGTGGAAAAAATCATCTCCCTCAACCCGGACTACTACCTGATGACCGGCTCTAAGCGTCCGGGCAAAGGCTCGGCCATTATCCCGTTTGGCTATAACGTCCCGGCAGAGAAGGTCACCGCAGCGTTCAATGCGCTTGTGGCGCGTCAGGGGGTTGCCGCTATTCCGGCGGTGGCGCAGGGTCATACCGGGGCGCTGTATCACCACTTCTATAACAACCCATACAACATCGTCGCCATCGAGGCGTTGAGTAAAATTTTCTATCCAGCACTCTTTAGCGACATGGATCCACAGGCGGATTACCACGCGATTATCGCTGACTTCACCCATATCCCGGATGAGAACATCATCCTGAGCTACACCCCTTCGCACTCATAAAAATGCCGGGCCCAGCCCGGCATTTTGCTATCCCGCGAGGACCGGTACTTCTACCGGTTTCTGGCGCAGCCAGATCCCCAGCGCCAGTCCCATCAACGAGAGCGCCAGCACATACCAGGCGGGCGCCATCGGCGATATCCCCATCAGCAGGGTTACGGCAACCGGCGTCAGGCCGCCGAAGATGGCGTACGAGACGTTATAGGAGAACGAAATACCGGTGAAGCGCACCTCAGGCGGGAAGGCGCGGACCATCACATACGGCACCGCCCCAACCACACCTACGCAAAGCCCCACGGTGCCATACAGCAGGAACAGCTGTTCAGGATGGCTACCCGCAAGATGGTAAAACGCCCAGCTCGACCCGGCCAGCAGCAGGCTGCCAATAATAAAGGTCAGGCTGGAGCCGATACGATCCACCGCCAGCCCGGCAATCAGGCAACCAAAGCACAGCATGATGGTGGCGATGCTGTTAGCCTGCAGCGTCACCGCCGGCGCAAAGCCATACTGTTTTTGCAGCCAGACCGGCGACATCAAAATCACCACCACGATACCCGCCGAGAGCAGCCAGGTGAGCAGCATTGACACCACCACCGCCTTTCTGTGCCGCACCACCACCGCTTTCACCGGCAGCTCCTGCGCCAGCGTCTTACGCTGCTGCATCTCAAGGAATACCGGTGTCTCCTGCAGCCAGCGGCGCAGATACATGGCGACCAGACCAAACGCGCCGCCCAGCAGGAATGGAATACGCCAGCCCCAGTCGTGTACCGCCTGTTGGGTCATGCTGGTATTCACCAGCGTCGCCACCACCGAGCCCAGCAGAATGCCGACGGTCAGTCCTGCGGTCAGTGTGCCGCAGGCAATGCCGATCCGCCGGGCCGGAACATGTTCCGCCACAAATACCCATGCCCCTGGTACTTCACCGCCGATCGCCGCCCCCTGCAGAATACGCATCAGCAGCAGCAGGACCGGCGCGAGAATGCCCATGGAGGCATAGGTAGGCAGCAGGCCAATCGCCAGGGTAGGTACCGCCATCAGCAGGATGCTGAGGGTGAACATCTTCTTGCGCCCGACCAGATCGCCGAAGTGGGCCATCACGATGCCGCCCAGCGGGCGCGCCAGATAACCAGCGGCGAAAATGCCAAAGGTCTGAACCTGACGCAGCCATTCGGGAATGTCAGCCGGGAAGAATAGCTCCCCGACGACAGCGGCGAAGAAGACGAAAATGATGAAGTCATAAAACTCCAGCGCGCCGCCGAGTGCGGCAAGCGTGAGGGTCTTATAATCCTGTCGATTGAGGGGCCGGTTGTAATGTGACATAGCGAACCATTCTGGGCTGAATTGTTGAGTTATATTTACAGCTATCGTAAAGAAAAAATTACTATACCGTAAATCAATCAGCACGCTACTGCCGTTACAGCTTATGTCACATTCTGGTTAATTTCAGGATATTGTTTCACGTCTCGCGCTTTTAGGGCGAAAAGCTGCTACTACCTGCGGATCGGTTTCGACGTAAGGTCCTTCCAGAAGCTGTACACAATACGGTACACTTGCAAAGATTCCCGCCACCACCACTTTGCCGTCAGCCTCTTTAACGCCTTCCAGCGTCTCTTTAATCGACTTTGGCTGGCCCGGGAGATTGAGAATCAGCGCCTGCTTGCGGATCACACCGACCTGGCGTGACAGGATGGCCGTTGGCACAAAGTGTAGGCTAATCTGGCGCATCTGTTCGCCAAAGCCCGGCATTTCACGGTCGGCGACGGCAAGCGTTGCGTCCGGGGTCACATCGCGTCGTGCCGGACCGGTACCGCCGGTTGTCAGCACCAGGTGACAGCTCATTTCATCCACCAGTTCACACAGGGTTTGCTCAATCACGGCCTGCTCGTCGGGGATCAGACGGGTTTGTACTTCAAACGGCGTAGTCAGGGCAGACGCCAGCCAGGCTTCCAGCGCGGGGATGCCTTTATCTTCATAGACACCGCTGGAGGCGCGATCTGAGACGGAAACTAAGCCAATGCGTAAGGTATTCATATCCATTCCATTCAAACAATACAGATTGAGGGGAATGATACACGCAGGAAGGCGATTCAGACAGGGTATGAGAAAGGTAGCGTGACCGGGAGCCCGGTCACGCTGGAATGATTACAGCAGGTCGCCGATCATTTTTTCCAGTTTTTCCTGGTCGATGGCAAACTTACGGATACCGTCCGCCAGTTTGTCTACCGCCATTGGATCCTGGTTGTGCTGCCACAGGAACTCAGATTCAGTGATGCGCTCTGGACGGGCTTTCACTTCACCGCTGAAGCTCAGCTTACGCTCGATTGCGCCTTCGCTTTCTGCCAGCTCTTTCAGCAGCGCAGGGGCGATGGTCAGACGGTCACAGCCAGCCAGTTCCAGGATCTCGCCCACGTTACGGAAGCTTGCGCCCATCACCACGGTTTCATAACCGTGCTGTTTGTAGTACTCGTAGATCTCGGTAACGGAAACCACACCCGGATCTTCCGCTGCCGCGTACTCTTTCTTATCGGTGTTGGCTTTGTACCAGTCCAGAATACGGCCCACGAATGGCGAGATCAGGTAGACGCCCGCTTCTGCACACGCACGCGCCTGCGCGAAGGAGAACAGCAGGGTCAGGTTACAGTTGATGCCCTCTTTTTCCAGCTGCTCTGCAGCGCGAATGCCCTGCCAGGTGGAAGCCAGTTTGATCAGGATACGGTCGTTGCTGATACCCGCATCGTTGTACAGCTTGATCAGGCGTTTGGCTTTCGCGATGGACGCTTCGGTGTCGTAAGAGAGACGCGCATCCACTTCAGTGGAGATGCGGCCCGGAACCAGTTTCAGGATCTCCAGACCGATGTTCACTGCCAGTTTGTCGGTAGCATCCACTACCTGCTGTGCGCGATCGCTGCTCTGGCTTTTCGCCCAGGCAACGGCATCGTCGATCAGTTTACGGTATTCAGGGATCTGTGCAGCGTTAAGGATCAGAGAAGGGTTCGTTGTGGCATCCTGCGGCTGGTACAACTTCATTGCCGCGATATCTCCGGTGTCAGCGACAACAGTCGTGAACTGACGAAGGGAGGTTAATTTATCCGTCATGATAGTGTTTCTCTTTAACTTGCCCTGGATAATTCGCGTTACCAGCAAGATGCCAGAAACGGAAAAATGACAGGTTTACTTGTTAGGGGGATGTAACCGGTCTGCCCTGATGATAACACGACGGAAGGTCAGCGCAACCGCAGACAATGCGCTGAAAGATACTGTGATAAACTCAGCAAATTAACAGATTACCCATTCACTGTTTGTTCAATCGCTCGAAGCGATTACCTATGCACTTTGGCATCAACACGAGGGACGTTAGTGCCTGATTATCTGTCGTTTATTAATGAAATTCTGTGGGGTTCGGTGATGATATACCTGCTTTTTGCGGCAGGTCTTTGGTTCACTGTTCGCAGCGGGTTTATTCAATTTAGCTCCCTTCCTCAACTGCGCATTAATCTGAAAAATAGCCTGAGCCCGCAGCCGGGAGGCTTAACCTCATTCCAGGCGCTCTGCACCAGCCTGGCGGCCCGGCTCGGCAGCGGTAACCTGGCCGGAGTCGCGCTGGCCATCTCCGCTGGCGGCCCGGGGGCGATATTCTGGATGTGGATGACCGCCATTATCGGCATGGCGACCTCCTTCGCAGAGTGCTCGCTGGCGCAGCTTTATAAGGAAGCGGATAAACAGGGGCAATTTCGCGGTGGCCCGGCCTGGTACATGGCCCGGGGCCTCGGCATGCGCTGGATGGGCGTGCTCTTTTCACTCTTTTTGCTCGTCGCCTACGGTCTTATTTTTAACACCGTCGAGGCCCACTCGGTGGCCCATGCGCTGCGCTTCGCCTTCGACTGCCCGGAAATCATCACCGGCGGCATGCTGGCCGCGTTCACGCTGCTGGCGATCGTCACCGGCATCAAAGGCGTCGCCCGGCTGATGCAGTGGATGGTGCCGACGATGGCGCTGCTGTGGGTCATGAGCAGCCTGGTCATTTGCGTCTGGCATGCCGGACAGTTACCCGCCGTCTTCAGCCTGATCGTCAAAAGCGCCTTTGGCTGGCGCGAAGCGGCCGCCGGGGCGCTGGGCTACACCCTGAGCCAGGCCCTGACGGCAGGTTTCCAGCGCGGCATGTTTTCCAACGAAGCGGGCATGGGTTCAACCCCGAATGCCGCCGCAGCCGCCGCCTCCTGTCCCCCTCACCCGGCCTCTCAGGGACTGGTGCAGATGATCGGCGTCTTCGTCGATACCATCATTATCGGTACCGCCAGCGCCATGATTGTGCTGCTGGCAGGGCCTATGGATCTGCCAGCAGATACCGCAGGCATACAGCTGCTGCAACAGGCCCTGATAAACCTGACCGGGGGCTGGGGAGCGGGATTCGTCGGGTTTATCCTCATCCTGTTCGCGTTCAGCTCCATCGTGGTGAATTACATCTATGCCGAAAATAACCTGATCTTTCTGCATCCCGATGCCCGGCGATCGCGCTGGGTATTACGGGGCGGCGTTGTGCTGATGGTGCTGCTCGGATCGCTGTTAAGCCTGCCGACGGTCTGGCAGCTGGCGGATATCATCATGGCCCTGATGGCCATCGCCAACCTGACGGCTATCCTGCTGCTCTCCCCGGTGGTGACCCTGATTGCCCGGGACTATCTGCGTCAGCGCAAGCTGGGTGTCCAGCCGGTCTTTGATGTCTCGCGTTATCCCGAGATTGAAGCACAGCTCGCCCCCGGCGCCTGGGATGATTTGCCGCGTCAATAACAGCCATCGATCACCCAGGGCGTTTTTTTTGCTAAAGTCGCACTCATTCTTCTGCAAGGACTGGATATGCTGATTCTGATTTCACCTGCCAAAACGCTCGACTACCAGAGCCCGCTTGCCACCGAGCGCTATACCCAGCCGGAACTGCTGGATCACTCGCAACAGCTGATCCGCGAGGCGCGTAAGCTTTCGGCTCCGCAAATTGCGACCCTAATGAGCATCAGCGACAAGCTGGCGGATCTGAATGCCACCCGTTTTCACGACTGGCAGCCCGATTTCACCCCATTCAACGCGCGTCAGGCGATTCTGGCCTTTAAAGGCGATGTTTATACCGGCCTGCAGGCAGAAACCTTTAGCGAAGCGGATTTTGATTTTGCCCAGCAGCATTTGCGCATGCTCTCCGGCCTGTACGGGGTGTTGCGCCCGCTGGATCTGATGCAGCCTTACCGCCTGGAGATGGGGATCCGCCTGGAAAACGCGAGAGGGAAAGATCTCTATCAGTTCTGGGGAGAGACCATCACCGATACGCTGAACGCGGCGCTGGCGGCCCAGGGTGATAACGTTATCATTAACCTGGCATCAGATGAGTACTACAAAGCGGTCAAACCGAAAAAGCTGAACGCGGAGATCGTCAAGCCGGTCTTCCTGGACGAGAAGAATGGCAAATTCAAAGTGATCAGCTTCTACGCCAAAAAAGCCCGCGGGTTGATGAGCCGCTACATCATTGAAAACCGTCTGACCCAGCCAGAGCAGCTGAAAGCATTCGACAGCGAAGGCTATTTCTTTGATGAGGAAGCGTCAGGGAAAGGTGAGCTGGTGTTTAAGCGTCACGAGCAGTAATCACCTTCCCCGCCGCCCGGCGGGGAAATCTTAGTGATGCTTCCAGCCCGGTCCCGGACGGTGGTCATCATGGCGATCGTGATGGCGATTATCGTGATGCTCGCCATGCGGATGCCAGCGGTTATCCCGCCACTCGTAGTGAGATTTCCACCAGTCATGGTCGCGCCAGTGACCGCCATCCCAGTAGTGTCCACGATTATCCCGATCGCCAATTTGCAGTTTGACCGCCGGTACCAGAGTGATTTCAGAGGCCTGAGCCGCCATCGGAGCCACCAGCATCAGAGAAAGCGCGATCAGCACAGGTTTCAGTTTCGACATAGGTTACTCCTTATTCATCCTGCCCGTTGTGGGCCGATGTAAGGAGATTACGTGAGGGATAGGTAGGATGTTATTCTCTGCAATCCTATTCTGTAAGTATCCGCATTTATTGGGAATTTCTACTTTTTCCCTGCTATTTCTCTCCTTAATTTCTCCATAAAAAAGCCGGGTAACGCAGAGGCGTCCCCGGCTGGATTGTGCGGCCTGATGCCCGGCGGCGCTGTGCCTGGCGGGCCTACAATTCGAGCTCGTGTAGGCCGGGTAAGCGAAGCGCCACCCGGCAACAAACAATCACCCGCGCGTCATCATCAACTTACGCAGCGCCGCAAAATCGGCCGGCAGGTTGTGCGACAGCAGCGGCAGATCGGCACGTTCGGCCAGCTCTTTCGGCAGCGGCAGGGAATCGCCCAGGATCGCGTCCACGCTCTCTTTGAACTTCGCCGGGTGCGCGGTGCCGAGGAACAGGCCGTACTCGCCCGGGTTCAGCTGATCGCGCAGGGCGCGATACGCCACCGCGGCATGCGGTTCAGAGACGTAGCCCAGCTGCTTCAGCTCACGCATTGTCTCTTTGGTGGTTTCGTCAGTCACCGCAGCGTAGCCCAGCTCATTCAGACGCCAGATTTTACGGCGGAACAGCTCCTCCACACGCGGCCAGTTATTAGGCTGTGACACATCCATCGCGTTAGACAGGGTGGCCTGCGTCGCATTTGGCGTCCACTTGCCCTCTTTCAGGAAGCGGGGAACGGTGTCGTTGGCGTTGGTGGCCGCGATAAAGCGTTTCACCGGCAGGCCCAGAGACTTCGCCAGCAGGCCGGCTGTCAGATCGCCAAAGTTGCCGCTCGGCACCGAGATCACCAGCTGATTACGCGCTTCCTGCGGCAGTTGCGCCACCGCTTCGAAGTAATAGCAGATCTGCGCCAGCAGGCGGCTAATGTTGATGGAGTTGGCAGAGTTCAGACCCAGCGCCACTTTCAGCTCTTCATCATCGAAGGCCTGCTTAACCAGCGCCTGACAGGCATCGAAATCCCCGTCGATAGCGACGGTTTCAATGTTGCCGCCGAGCGTACAGAAGAGTTTTTCCTGCAGCGGGCTGATTTTACCCTGCGGGTAGAGGATCACGACGCGGACGTTTTTCAGGCCGTAGAAGGCATGCGCGACCGCCGCCCCGGTATCGCCAGAGGTAGCCGTCAGGATGGTTACTGGCTTATCGCCGCTGATGTGAGTCAGCATCTGCGCCATAAAGCGGCCGCCAAAATCTTTAAACGCCAGCGTCGGACCGTGGAACAGCTCAAGGCAGCCGACATCCGGCTCGACCTGGCTTACCGGTGCCGGGAAGGCAAAGGCCGCACGAACGCGCTCTTCGAGCAGCTCTGGTGGGATCTCGTCGCCGATAAACGCCGAGAGAATTTTGGTGCTGCGGGTGACGAAATCCTGCTTCAGCATCTCGTCAATTTCGGTCAAACCGAATTCCGGCAGATCGTGCGGGAAGAACAGCCCCTGGTTTTTGCCCAGCCCCTGCGTTACTGCCTGTGCAAAGCTTACCTGCTCGTTATGATCTTTAAGATTGTAGAGTTTCATCGTTTATCCCAGTACTCGTGCGCCCGCCGTATCCAGACGGCAAATATGAACAAAGCCTTCCTGATTTTGCAGGTAATTTTTCTCCAGCCAACCTGCCACCCGCTCAGCCGTATCCGGTTTGTCGCACAGCGCAAACAGGGTCGGTCCGGAACCGGAGATGCCGCAGGCCAGTGCGCCAATATCCAGTGCGGCACTGCGTGCCTCGTCAAAGCCAGGCAGCAGTTTAGTGCGGTACGGCTCGGCAATAACATCTTTCATCAGTTTTGCTGCAAGCCCTGGCTGACGGGTATAGCAGGCGTGAATAAAGCCTGCCAGATGACGGCCATGGGCGATGCAGTCCTGACGGCGATACTGCGCCGGCAGAATAGCGCGCGCTTCAGCGGTCGACACTTTGATGCCCGGATAGGCCAGCACCCATAGCCACTCATCAAAGCCTGGCACCTGCTGGCTGATAATGCCGTTCTCTTCGATCATCAACTGCATGCCGCCCAGGAAACAGGGGGCGACATTATCATAATGAATGCTGCCGGAGATGCGTCCTTCCAGCTCGCCCATCAGGGCCAGCAGGCGGGTGTTATTCAGCGGCTTGCCGCAATGTTCGTTCATCGCCACCAGCGCAGCGACGACGGAACAGGCGCTGGAACCCAGCCCGGAGCCAATCGGCATGCTTTTTTCCAGCGTCATGGCGACCGGGACGTTTTTACCGATCTCCTGACAAAAACGCTCCCAGCACTGATAGACAATATTTTCGCGCGGTTCGCTCGGCAGCTTGCTGGCGAAACGCCCGACGTTGTTCAGACTGAAGCTATCCGCCGCTTCTACCGTAACCGTATCACCCAGCAATGCGCCATTCACTGGCGTCACCGCCGCACCCAGCACATCAAACCCGACGCTCATATTGGCGCTGGAAGCCGGGGCATAAACTTTGACCATATTAAACTCCTAACTTCCATGACAGGGTACGCAGCAGGTCGGCAAACACGCCCGCCGCCGTCACATCATTTCCCGCGCCATAGCCGCGCAGGACCAACGGCAGAGGCTGATAATAGTGGCTGTAAAACGCGAGGGCGTTTTCGCCGTTTTTCACTTTGAAGAGCGGATCGTTACCGTCTACCGCCGCCACTTTGACACGGCAGACGCCATCTTCTTCAATGTTGCCAACATAGCGCAATACCTTGCCTTCATCACGGGCTTTTGCCACCCGGGAGGCGAAAGCGTCATCCAGCTGCGGCAGATTCGCCATAAAGGTGGCGACATCGCCAGCGTGGTCAAAACTCTCCGGCAGCACCGGTTCGATGACGATATCCGACAGCTCCAGCTCACGCCCCGTTTCGCGGGCGAGGATGAGCAGCTTGCGCGCCACATCCATGCCGGAGAGATCGTCACGCGGATCGGGCTCGGTGTAGCCCAGCTCACGCGCCATTTTGGTCGCTTCCGACAGGCTCATGCCTTCGTCCAGCTTGCCAAAGATAAAGGAGAGCGAGCCCGACAGGATGCCGGAGAAACGCTGCAGTTCATCCCCGGCATTGAGCAGGTTTTGCAGGTTTTCGATAACCGGCAGCCCGGCGCCGACGTTGGTGTCGTACAGGAACTTACGGCGGGATTTTGCCGCCGCGTGGCGCATCTGATGGTAGTAATCCATCGACGAGGTATTGGCCTTTTTATTTGGCGTCACCACGTGGAAGCCTTCACGCAGGAAGTCGGCATACTGATCGGCCACCGCCTGGTGGGAGGTACAGTCGACGATCACCGGGTTCAGCAGATGGTACTCTTTGACCAGGCGGATCAGGCGGCCAAGGTTAAACGGCTCTTTCGCTTCCGCCAGCTCTGCCTGCCAGTTCTCCAGATTCAGTCCGTGGACGTTAGTCAGCAGGGCTTTTGAGTTAGCGATGCCGCAGACGCGCAGATCGATATGCTTTTTCTTCAGCCACTCCTGCTGGCGCTTCAGCTGCTCCAGTAACGCACCGCCGACGCCGCCGACGCCAATCAGGAACACCTCGATCACCTGGTCAGTGTTAAACAGCATCTGGTGGGTGACGCGCACGCCGGTGGTTGCATCATCATTATTCACTACCACGGAGATGGAGCGCTCCGATGAGCCCTGGGCAATGGCGACAATATTGATGTTCGCCCGCGCCAGCGCCGCAAAGAACTTCGCGGAGATACCACGCAGGGTGCGCATACCGTCACCGACTACGGAGATGATCGCCAGATGCTCCTGAATCGCCATCGGCTCCAGCAGCTCCTCTTTCAGCTCAAGATAGAACTCCTCTTCCAGCGCACGGCGGGCGCGCAGGCAGTCCACCTGCGGGACGCAGAAGCTGATGCTGTATTCAGAAGAGGACTGGGTGATTAACACCACCGAGATGCCGTTGCGCGACATGGCCGCAAACACGCGCGCCGCCATGCCAACCATCCCTTTCATGCCTGGCCCGGAGACGCTGAACATCGCCATATTATTGAGGTTGGAGATACCTTTTACCGGCAGACCATCTTCATTGCTGCTGGCGCCAATCAGCGTGCCTGGCGCCTGTGGATTACCGGTGTTTTTAATCAGGCAGGGGATCTGGAACTGGGCGATAGGGGCGATAGTACGCGGGTGAAGCACTTTGGCCCCGAAGTAGGAGAGCTCCATCGCCTCCTGATAAGACATCGACTTCAGCAGGCGGGCATCGGGCACCTGGCGCGGGTCGCAGGTATAGACGCCGTCGACGTCAGTCCAGATCTCACAACAGTCGGCCCGCAGGCAGGCGGCCAGCACGGCAGCGGAATAGTCGGAGCCGTTACGGCCCAGCACCACCAGCTCCCCTTTTTCATTCCCGGCGGTGAAGCCCGCCATCAGGATCATATGGTCGGCAGGAATCTTGCCTGCCGCAATGCGTCGGGTAGATTCGGCGATATCTACAGTTGATTCGAGGTAATGGCCAACAGCGAGCAGTTTTTCGACGGGATCGATCACCGTGACGTTATGACCACGGGCTTCCAGCAGACCCGCCATAATGGCGATAGAGAGTTTTTCGCCGCGGCAGATCAGTGCCGCGTTGATGCTGTCCGGGCACTGCCCCAACAGGCTGATACCATGCAGAACGTGTTTAATCTGAGCGAACTCTTGCTCAACGAAGGCTTTCAGCTGGGCGTGAGGAAAGCCAGGCTGTGCATCCGCCAGGCCCTGTAGCAGGTTGGCAAAGATCTGTTCAGCGTCGCTGATGTTCACCAGTGCATCCTGACCCCCGATGGTTTTTTCAATCATCGCCACCAGGTGATTGGTAATTTTAGCCGGGGCAGAGAGAACCGTCGCCACCTGCCCCTGCCTGGCATTGCTCTCCAGGATGTCGGCAACACGCAGAAATCGTTCTGCATTTGCCACTGATGTACCGCCGAACTTCAACACTCGCATGGTTGTTACCTCGTGATCTTTAGCCGAAAAAAAAGCCCGCACTGTTCAGGTGCGGGCTTTTTTCTTTTCTTTCCTGTACGCGTCAGCCCGCACCGTTACCTGTGGTAATGATGATGGTGGTGGTAATGGTGGTGATGCTGATGCGTTTCATGGATGTTGTGTACTCTGTCATTATTATCTGTCTGTGCTGTCTGACCCTATTGGTTAAAGCATACGTGCCGGTAAGTCAACGAATTTCTAATTTGATCACATTTTCCGGCCCTTTCACGTATCTCTGCCTGAGTTTTTATTTCCGTCCGGATCGGACCGTGCGCAGTACGCTTTTTGGGGCATTCAACCATAACAAAAAAGTATGACAGCATTTTACTCTGCCAGTTTTTTTTCGATATCGTGCAGTAATCGGTGCAACATTGCCGTGTCTCGCTGACCTAACAGACCTAACCGCTGTTGTAGCCACTCCGCCATTTTTTGATCGTCGGCGACATTCAGCGAGGTCAGCAGGCGTTCGGTACGCGCACGCAGAGCAGAAAGCTGGTTTTCATCCACCTCAGCCGGAGGTGGAGCAGGATTTTGCATCAAGGATGCTAATTGATAGCAGTACACCATCACGGCCTGACCTAAATTTAGCGACGGATAATCTGCCACCATCGGCACGCCGGTCAGCACGTCTGCGAGTGCCAGTTCCTCGTTCGTCAGGCCGGAATCTTCCCGGCCAAAAACCAGCGCCATGTTGGGCAGCCACTGGCTTTTTTCTGCCAGTAACGGCACCAGTTCAGCGGGCGTGGCGTAGTAATGAAACTTAGATCGGCTGCGTGCGGTGGTAGCGACGGTATAAGAGATATCGTGCAGCGCGTCGGCCAGCGTTTCGTAAGTCGTTAAATTATCTAAGATATCTCCAGATCCATGGGCAACCCAACGCGCCGCAGGTTCGTTGTGCGCGTCGCTGGCAACGATTCGTAAATCGGTAAACCCCATGGTCTTCATTGCCCGTGCGGCGGCACCGATATTTTCTGCTCTTGCTGGGGATACCAGTACGATAGACAAATGCATTTATGCTCTCTTTTTAGGCAGTTAGCCGATAAAAATGTGATACACATCATCATATTACGCATCACGAATTTACAAATTCGTAACAGAAATCACTGAAATAGCATTTCACTACAAATTAAAAATACTAAACTATTTCGTGAATGAACTTTAAGCGATAATGTTAATGAACAATACTTATCCCTATGTTTAATAATGATAATGATTTCTCAGGTTCAATGTTGACATTGGATTCACCTTGTTTATTAATTAACGGTCGCAACTAGTTGGTTTGTTGAAAATTTGTGACAAAGGCTAGCGATCCGCTACGATGATTTCATCAAACTGTTAACGTGCTACAATTGAACTTGATATATGTCAACGAAGCGTAGTTTTATTGGGTGTCTGGTGTCACTTAGCCTGTTATGTTGCTGTTAAAATGGTTAGGATGACAGCCGTTTTTGACACTGTCGGGTCCAGAGGGAAAGTACCCACGACCAAGCTAATGATGTTGTTGACGTTGATGGAAAGTGCATCAAGAACGCAATTACGTACTTTAGTCACGTTACGCCGGTCATGTTAATTTGTGGCATGTATCAGGCAGGTCAGGGACTTTTGTACTTCCTGTTTCGATTTAGTTGGCAATTTAGGTAGCAAACATGCAGACCCCGCACATTCTTATCGTTGAAGACGAGTTGGTAACACGCAACACGTTAAAGAGCATTTTCGAAGCAGAAGGCTACGATGTCTTTGAAGCGACCGATGGCGCAGAGATGCATCAGATCCTTTCTGAAAATGATATCAACCTGGTTATCATGGACATCAACCTGCCGGGTAAAAACGGCCTTCTGCTGGCACGTGAACTGCGTGAACAGGCGAACGTTGCGTTAATGTTCCTGACCGGCCGCGACAACGAAGTTGATAAAATTCTTGGCCTGGAAATCGGCGCGGATGACTATATCACCAAACCGTTTAACCCACGCGAGTTAACCATTCGTGCACGCAATCTGCTGTCCCGCACCATGAACCTGGGCACGGTCAGCGAAGAGCGTCGTAGCGTAGAGAGCTACAAATTCAACGGCTGGGAACTGGATATTAATAGCCGTTCTCTGGTGAGCCCGCAGGGCGACCAGTACAAACTGCCGCGCAGCGAATTCCGCGCCATGCTGCACTTCTGCGAAAACCCGGGCAAGATCCAGTCCCGTGCAGAACTGCTGAAAAAAATGACCGGCCGTGAGCTGAAGCCACACGACCGTACCGTTGACGTGACTATCCGCCGTATTCGTAAACATTTCGAATCCACGCCGGATACACCAGAAATTATCGCCACCATTCATGGTGAAGGCTATCGTTTCTGCGGCGACCTGCAGGAATAATTCTGCACATAAGTCATAAAAAACGGCGCCCTGGCGCCGTTTTTTTTATTTCCATAACCGCATCGTATCTTTATCCGATGACCCGGATGGCGCCGTGCGCTTCGGCTGGGAGAGCGAGTACCAGTCAAAGTGGCGCGTGAGATACATTACCGCGAACAGGGCCAGCACCAGCACCGCAGAGCCCAGCAGCAACGCACTCTCTTCTGAACGCAGCAGGAACCACATCACCACGTCCAGCCCCAGCAGCGCCAGCACAAACAGGCCACTGCGTTTCCAGCTTTTCAGCACTGCCTGCAGATAGACGCCGTTCATTAGCGCCCCTACCAGGCTGGCGATAATCCATGCGGGTGTAAAGCCCACATGCTCAGACAACGCCAGTAGCACCAGATAGAACAGCACCAGCGCCAGTCCCACCAGCAGGTACTGCATCGGGTGCAGCCGCAATCCGGTTAAAGTTTCAAAGACGAAGAAGGCCATAAACGTCAAAGCAATCAGTAAAATGGCGTACTTAATCGCGCGGTCGGTCAGCTGATACTGATCCGCGGGGGTCGCCACCGTGACGCTAAACGCCGGGATCGCACTCCATTCAGGGATCTCGTTGTCGTTGAACCAGCCCGCAAGATTGTTCGCAAACCAGCTACTTTTCCAGTTTGCCTGGAAACCAGACGCGCTAATCTCGTGCTTAACCGGCAGGTAATTGCCCATAAAGCTCGGGTGCGGCCAGTTACTGTTCAGGGTCATTTCGCTGTTACGTCCCACTGGAACCACGGCAAAGCTGCCGGTACCGGCCAGATTGAGCGACATCTCCAGCGAGACGGTTTTTGCCGCCAGCGCGTTGTCGGTCAGTGGGATGTGAATGCCGGATAACGCCCCGTACACCCCGGCGCCAGGCTCGATGCTTAACGTCTCACCATTGATTTTTGAGATGCTCACTGCCCCTATCCCGCGCGCATCCCCGACGCCGACCACGATAAACGGCTTGCCGAGCGTCATCGTCTCACCCTGCAACTCCGCCAGTTTTTCCGTCGTAAACTGCGCCTTAATGTTGAGATCGGTATTCCAGATTTGTCCGTCATAGATGCCGATATTGCGCGTTTGCACGTGCTGATTGCCCTCAACCAGTAGCGTCTCCGGCAGAATGAAGTGCATATAACGCTTCTTATACTCCACCTTTTTCGCCTCTTCCTGTTTGTAATAGATCTCCGTTACCGGAATGGCGATCAGCGGGCCCACCAGCTGCTGCGGGCCGCTGGTACTCTGGCGAAGGGTGTTTTCGACCTCGTTGCGATAGCTCTCACGCTCCGAAATCAGATTGCCCACCAGCATCAGTGGGATGAGTAACAGCAGAATGCACCCTAACAGGGTGCTGACTTTCCAGAACAGGGGGGATTTCATATCAGGTCTCCTTTGTGATGAGGAGAGCCTAACCAGGCTATGTGGGGTCAGTTTGAAGTTATGTGAAGGGACGGTGAAGTATCAGGGTGGCCGTCACGCCGCCGTCAGTCCGGTTTCGCAGATCGATGCTCCCCTGATGCAGACGCGCCACCTCCAGCACAAAGGCCAGCCCCAGCCCGCTACTTTTCAACCCGTTCTCGCGCGGGAGGGAGTAGAAGCGCTCAAAGATTCGCGCCTGCGCATAATCCGGGATGCCGCTTCCGTTATCCGTCACGGTGATGGTGACCTGCCTGAACGCCTGCGTAGCGGCAAGCTGGATCGCCCCACCCGGCGGGGTAAAGTCGATAGCGTTATCCAGTAAATTGCCCAGCGCCTGCTCAAGCAGATCGGCATCGCCCTCCACGCAGCACCCGCTCCTTTGCCAGTTCAGAGTGATGTTTCGGGAGGCGAGCGTCGCCGCGCGCGCATCGGCAAGGCGTGTGAACAGCTCATCAATGCTGACACTGACCGGAACGATCTCGACCCTGTTTTCCAGCCTGGCCTGAGCGAGAAGTTTTTCAACCAGCGACTGCATGCGCGCGTTTTGCGCCAGAATATTATCAATAAACCGCGCCGCCACCTGCGGCGGGGGCTGCTCTGCCAGGATCTCGGCCGCACCGCGGATCGCGGCCAGCGGGCTTTTCAGTTCGTGGGTGAGCGCATGCACATAATTTTCGATATCATTTTTTCCCTCCAGACGAACACGCATGTTCTCCAGCGCCTGCGCCAGTTTGCGCAGTTCACTGCTGCCCGGATCGGGCAACGGCAGCGGGGTATCATTGGTCACCGAGTCGGCATAGCGCGACAGGGTGTTAATCGAGCGGTTGATCCACCAGGCCACCGCCAGACCAATGAGCAACGCAATCCCCAGCAGCGCGCCGCCGGCCCACAGGATCCGTCGCTCGCTGCGCTGGATCACCGGCGCCATCGCGCTATTGGGCTTTCCTACCGACAATACGCCGATAATCTTGCCCCGATCGACCACCGGCGCGGCAACGTACATGACCGTACTCTCCGGATCCTGCGGATCGCTCGGCGTACTGCGGGCGCCATACTCCCCGCGCAGCGTCAGCCAGACGTCATTCCAGCGCGCGTAATCCTTCCCCACGGCCAGGCCGGTGGAATCAAATACCACCCGGCCGCGGGCATCGGTCATGTAGACGTGATATTCGTTACGCACTTTATGAATGCCGCCAATATTGGCGCGAAACGGGCGCTGGTGGAGCCGGGAAAAGGCCTGCGCCAGCTTGCCCTCCTGCGGGTTGCCTGCGAGCAGATCGTCTCGCCCCACTTCCGCCAGCAGCGTCGCGGTGTCAATCAGCGTGCCTTCGGTTGCCCTGCGCACGCCGGGCTTGATCTCCTGAACAAAGATCGACAGCACAAACCACGCGGCGATGGCCACAATCAGGAAGTATCCCAGCAACAGCCGCATGCCTATGCGCATTAATATAATCCCAGGCTATAACCCATGCCGCGGTGGGTGCTGATAGGGGAAAGCTGGTCATTCACGGCCCGCAGTTTGGCGCGCAGGGTTTTAATATGGGTATCCACGGTGCGATCGAAGCTGTCGCCCTCCTCTCCCCAGACTTTATCCATCAATTGCTGGCGGGAATAGACGCGGCCCGGCGCGTTCAGCAGCGTTTTAAGCAGCAGGAACTCGTAGCGTGTCAGGGGTAATGGCTCACCAAACCAGCTGATCCTGGCGGCAGGTTCATTCAGTTCAAACTCGCCGATACGGACAATCTCTGAAGGCGCAGCGGACTTTTGCATGCGCCGTAAAATGGTCCGCACCCGGGCGCATACCTCCCGGGGCGAGAAGGGTTTGGCGACGTAATCATCTGCGCCAATCTCCAGACCGAGCAGCTTGTCCACTTCATCGCTGCGGGCCGTCAGGAACAGCACCGGTAGCGAAGGATGCCGGGCCAGCAGCTGACGGCAGAGCTCAAAACCGCTGATATCCGGCAGCCCCACGTCCAGGATGGCGAGCGCCGGGCTTTGTCGGCGCGCTTCCTCCAGCACCGGAAGGCCACGTTCAAAGGCCTTTACCGCAAATCCCTCCTGCTGGAGCATGTAGATCAGCGTATCGGCGATGCTGATTTCGTCTTCAACCAGCCAGACCACAGGTTGCTGCATGGCGTGTCCCTGAATTAATGCCACGGCATAATGGGCACCGCGCTCAGCGCGTTCTTAGGTGAACCTTCAACGACCTTATCCGAGTAGGCCAGGTAAGCCAGCGCGTTACGTTTCGCATCATAGAAACGCACCACCTGCAGTTTTTTGAACACCAGCGAGGTGCGTTTCTGGAATACTACATCGCCCTGTGCCTTACCGTTTTTGATCTTGTCGCTCAGCTCAACTGGCCCCACCTGCTGACAAGAGATCGCCGCGTCGGAGGTGTCTTCCGCCAGCCCAAGGCCCCCTTTTATCCCGCCCGTTTTTGCCCGGCTGATATAGCAGGTCACGTTCTTTACATCGGGATCGTCAAAAGCTTCGACAACAATTTTATGGTCCGGCCCGAAAACTTTGAATACGGTATCGACAGAGCCAATCTCCTCGGCCTGCACGGCGCGCCCCACTAATAACAGCAGCGTCATAACGATCAATGTCTTGTATTTCATATTGTTACCATATTTGAAGATTGAACCGCGTAATTATTCAACAATGATATAAAAAAAGCAGCAAGATCACAGCATTAGAAAATATCTCCCTGGATAACAAGGAAAATCGCATTTAAGCGCAAAAAAAACACTGAATGCTAAAACATCAAAAAATGCTATTATCCGCTAACCTGTTAGCAGGGTATCTGCTGTTTAAAGGATGAGGATAGTATATGGATCAGGCTGGAATTATTCGCGATCTTCTTACCTGGCTGGAAGGCCATCTGGATCAGCCGTTGTCACTCGATAATGTGTCGGCAAAAGCGGGATATTCTAAGTGGCATTTACAGCGGATGTTTAAGGATGTCACCGGTCATGCCATTGGCGCCTATATCCGCGCACGTCGCCTCTCCAAGTCCGCCGTGGCGCTTCGCCTGACTGCGCGTCCAATTCTGGATATCGCCTTACAGTACCGCTTTGATTCACAGCAGACCTTTACCCGCGCGTTCAAAAAACAGTTCTCGTTGACCCCTGCGCTCTACCGCCGCTCCCCGGACTGGAGTTCATTCGGTATGTGCCCGCCGCTGCGCCTTGGCGAGTTCACCCTGCCTCAGCATGAGTTCGTCACTCTGCCAGAGACGCATCTGGTCGGCACGACGCAAAGCTACTCCTGCTCGCTGGAACAGATCTCCGAATTCCGTCATCAGATGCGGGTTCAGTTCTGGCGTGATTTCCTCAGCCATGCGCCGGCCATTCCGCCGCTGCTGTATGGCCTGAACGAGACGCGTCCAAGCCTGGAAAAAGATGACGAGCAGGAAGTGTTCTATACCACCGCATTAACGCCGGAAATGGCCAATGGCTATATTCAGGGGTCGAAACCGGTCGTGCTGGAAGGCGGCGAATATGTGATGTTCACCTATGAAGGGCTGGGTACCGGCGTGCAGGACTTTATCATGACGGTGTACGGCACCTGTATGCCGATGCTGAACCTGAACCGCAGAAAGGGGCAGGATATTGAGCGTTACTATCCGTCAACGGATGTGAGACCGGAAGAACGCCCAATCGACCTGCGCTGCGAATACCTGATTCCTATCCGCCGTTAACGCTGTAGCTCATCTAACGCAGGGGCATCGAGATGCGAGATATCCCCTGCCATCTCCACAATCCAGCCTGAAGCCAGCCACGGACTTTGCTGATAGTCGATGCGGGAAAGCGAGCAGTTACGCAGACGCAGGCGGCGTTCAGCCCAGGCCGGAAGCCCAAGGATGGTGCTGACCAGACAACCCAACGCCATCCCGTGACTCACCAGCAATGGCCGACTGCCCTCGGGAAGATCCAGACAGGCTGCCAGCGCCGCATGCATCCGCTCGCTCAGCTCCAGCATGGATTCGCCTTGTGGAATTCGGCCATCTTCGCTGCCGTTGACCAGCGTACGACGCCAGGACTCTTCTTCTTCCGTCAGGGTATCGATAAGACGCTGTTCCAGCACCCCCATATCCAGCTCACGCAGGCGGGCATCCACGGTGACATCGCAGCCGCAGGCCTGCGCGATAATCTCCGCTGTGCGTCGCGTGCGACCTAAATCGCTGGCGATGATGTGGGTGATGCCCAATGTTTTGGCACGTTCGCCAACCTGCCAGGCCTGATGTTCGCCCTTGGCAGTGAGTGGACTGTCTGACTGGCCTTGAATACGTCGCTCGGCGTTCCACTGCGTTTCACCGTGGCGAACAAGGTATACCTGTAACATGCTTTTTTTCCGTTATACTGCGATGATATTTTTAGAGTTAGGCTTAATTATGCACCAGGTTGTCTCTGCTACCACTAATCCTGCCAAAATTCAGGCAATTCTAAGGGCATTTGACGAGATCTTCGGCGAAGGATCCTGCCATATTGAATCCCTCAACGTCGAGAGCGGCGTCCCGGAACAGCCAATCGGCAGCGAAGAAACCCGCGCTGGCGCACGTAACCGCGTGGCGAATGCCCGGCTTGCACGTCCACAGGCTGACTTTTGGGTCGCCATTGAAGCCGGGATCGACGAAGGGAGCACCTTCAGTTGGGTGGTGATCGAGAGCGCTGAACAGCGCGGCGAAGCCCGCTCCGCCACCCTGCCGCTCCCGGAGGTGATTCTGGATAAAGTGCGCGAAGGGGAAGCCCTTGGGCCGGTGATGTCGAAATACACCGGCATTGATGAGATTGGGCGCAAAGAGGGGGCGATTGGGGTCTTTACCGCCGGGGCGCTGACGCGCTCAAGCGTTTACCATCAGGCGGTGATCCTGGCGTTAAGTCCGTTTCATAACGCGATATACAGGTAATTACGCCTTATCCGGCCTACGGTACACACGTCTTGTGTAGGCCTGATAAGCGCAGCGCCATCAGGCGTTTTTCAGCAGCACCTGCTCCAGCCACTGGCGCAATTCAACCGGCGCCGATTTCAGGCTGTTCGATCCGCGGGTGATGGTGGCGATCCCCGCCCCCAGCTCGCTTTTCAGTTCGCGCTGGCTCATCTCACCGCGCAGCAGCTCCTCGATGATCCGCACCCGGGTGCCCAGCGCCTCGCGCTCGTCGGGGGTCAGCATCAGCTGCAGCAGCGGCAGATGCAGATCCTGTTCATAAGACTGACGAAGCAGCTCCACAAAACGAAGCCACTCCTGATGACGTTGCTCGGCCATCGCCGATGAATAAGGGGAATGCTGGGTCATGTTATGCCGCCTTTCGTACTCTTAAACGAGTACAAGCATAACATAACCCCACCGATCAGTAACGTCGCTGCCACTCACTGTCGCTCATCAGGGTATCTTTCTCTCCCATGAAGTAGCGATAGTAAGCATCATACGCCAGGACGTTCTTCACATAGCCGCGGGTTTCTGAGAACGGAATGCTCTCGACAAACGCCACCGCGTCAATGCGGCCGGCACTGTTGCCAAGCCAGGTGCGCACGCGGCCCGGACCGGCGTTATAGGCCGCCGAGGCGAAGATACGGTTATCGCCGAACTGATCGTAGACGCTCTGCAGATAGGTGGTGCCAATATTGATATTGGTCTCCGGATCCAGCAGCTGCGACGGGCTGGTGTAACCCGGGATACTAAACTTCTTCACCGTATGGGCGGCGGTGGCGGGCATCACCTGCATCAGACCGCTGGCCCCCACCGGCGAGCGCACTTTCGGGTTCCAGGCGCTCTCCTGACGGGCAATCGCCATCGCATAGCTCTGCGGGATAGTTTTGCCGCGGGTATAGCGTTCGAACAGATCCTTATAGGCCAGCGGGAAACGCTCCTCAAGATGATCCCACAGCTTACCGGCGATCGTCGCCTGGACGCTGAGATCCCACCAGTGATTATCAAAGGCATAGCGCGCCAGCTGCGCTTTTTCGTCGACGGTGCGGCTGGTGACCAGGTTCGCCCATTCGCTGCGGGCGGTGTTGTCCAGATTCCAGTACATCAGCTCGCGCACCCGCGCCATCTCCGGCCCATTTACCAGAGCCGCGTTGACGCCGGACGGCGCTTTATCAATCTTTAAGGTGTACTCCTCGCCGAGTCGCTGGGCCGCGACCATCGGATAGAAACCGCGCTGCTGCATCAGGCTGTGCAGAATGGATTTCGCCTCCTCCTCACGCCCCCGCTCCAGCAGAAGATCCGCCTGCCAGTAGCGCCATTCATCCTTCTCTTTCGCCTCCATCGGCAAGCGCGCCAGCCAGGTATTCAGGCCGCGGCGATCGCCGTTGCCCAGCGCCATGCGCACGCGGCGCTCCACCAGCGAGGTGGACTGGGAACGCATGATGGCGTCATCGCGCCAGCGCGCCTGTTCATCGGTGACATCGCTGCCCATCAGTCGCCACGCCACGATATCGCGCAGCTCCTGGGTCTGATCCTCATTGAGCTGCTGCGCCTGGGCAAGGGATGGGATCATCAACCGGGCGTTTTCCACGTCGTCCCGCGCCACGCTGGTGAACGCCACTGCCGCCATCTGGCGGGTAAAATCGGTGGCGCCCGTGGTGCGGGCAAAGTCCATCACCGTCTTCGGATCGTTCGCCAGCTGGATCAGCGCGCTGGAGATGGTCTGATACTCCGGCGGCATCTGTCCGGCGAGCGCGGTCACCAGACGGGTGTTGCCCGCTTTCATCGCCAGACGGATGCGCTCCAGATACGCTAAAGGATCCTGCTTGCCGGAGGCGCGCCAGGCGCCGAACAGCGAGTCGCAGGCGTTGGGCTGGCTTTTACCGGTGAGCCATAGCGCTTTGGCGCCGTTCCAGGCCTCTTCCTGCTGGCCTGTCGCCCACTTCGCGTAGTAGTAGTTACACTGCGCTTCGGTGGTACCGGGTTTTTCAGGGCTAAAGGCCAGCAGGCCGCGCCAGTCTTCACGGCGGGCCAGCTCGTTGACAAAGCGCGACTGTAGGGTACGCGCCGGAGGCAGCGTCGGGTTGGCCTGGATAAAGTTTTGGACGGTGATCGTCGGCTGGTTCATCAGATCGTCGGTGAGCTGGCGGTATTCCAGATAGGGGTAGAGCGGGTAATCTTTCAACGTCGGCATCAAGGCCTGCACCGTCTCCATCTGTCGCTGATCCCATGCCTGTTTAATCTGGGCATAGCGGTTACGTTGTTCATCCAGTGAATCGGCTCGCGCCGCGCTGCTGATGGTCAGCACGCAGACGCTGGCAGCCAACAGTCGCCAGCCCACTTGTTTGGCTTTTACCACACGCTCATCCTCTGTTAATCGTCATTAAATGCAGCATCGTGCCGCGCAAAAACGTAATTAACTTATGCTAACCAGGCATCCCGCAACGCGCCACGTTACCGACACATTTTTACCTTTCTTGCGCGTTTTAACACTCCTGCCGTCGATGGCTGGGATTAGGCGGGGAAAAAGGCTACACTTCGCCACTATTCTCATCACGATAAAAGAGGCGAAGTCCAACGTGGCTCAATTCGTTTATACCATGCATCGTGTCGGCAAAGTGGTACCGCCGAAACGTCATATTCTTAAAAATATCTCGCTGAGCTTCTTCCCGGGCGCAAAAATTGGTGTGCTGGGTCTCAACGGTGCCGGTAAGTCCACCTTGCTGCGCATCATGGCGGGCATCGATACAGAGATCGAAGGTGAAGCCCGTCCGCAGCCTGGCCTTAAAATCGGTTACCTGCCCCAGGAACCGCAGCTGAACCCGGAGCACACCGTTCGTGAATCTGTTGAAGAAGCCGTTTCCGAAGTGGTTAACGCGCTGAAAGGTCTGGACGAGGTGTACGCGAAGTACGCAGAGCCGGATGCAGACTTCGATAAGCTCGCGGCCCAGCAGGGTAAATATGAAGAGATCATCCAGGCACACGACGGTCATAACCTGAACGTGCAGCTGGAGCGTGCGGCCGATGCCCTGCGCCTGCCAGACTGGGATGCAAAAATCGCCAACCTCTCCGGTGGTGAGCGCCGCCGCGTGGCGCTGTGCCGTCTGCTGCTGGAAAAGCCAGACATGCTGCTGCTCGACGAACCCACCAACCACCTGGATGCGGAATCTGTGGCGTGGCTGGAACGCTTCCTGCACGACTTCGAAGGCACCGTGGTGGCGATCACCCACGACCGTTACTTCCTTGATAACGTTGCCGGCTGGATCCTGGAGCTGGACCGCGGGGAAGGTATTCCGTGGGAAGGTAACTACTCCTCCTGGCTGGAGCAGAAAGACCAGCGTCTGGCGCAGGAAGCCTCTCAGGAAGCGGCCCGTCGCAAATCCATTGAGAAAGAGCTGGAGTGGGTTCGTCAGGGCACTAAAGGCCGTCAGTCTAAGGGCAAAGCCCGTCTGGCGCGCTTCGAAGAGCTGAACAACACCGAATACCAGAAACGTAACGAAACCAACGAACTGTTTATTCCACCTGGAGCCCGTCTGGGTGACAAAGTGGTTGAAGTCAGCAACCTGCGTAAATCCTACGGCGATCGCGTGCTGATCGACGATCTGAGCTTCTCGGTACCGAAAGGCGCGATCGTCGGCATCATCGGTCCGAACGGCGCGGGTAAATCGACCCTGTTCCGCATGATGTCCGGTCAGGAACAGCCTGACAGCGGCACCATCACCCTCGGCGAAACCGTGAAGCTGGCCTCCGTGGATCAGTTCCGCGACGCAATGGATAACAGCAAAACCGTCTGGGAAGAAGTTTCCGGCGGCCTGGATATCATGCGTATCGGCAACACCGAAATGCCAAGCCGCGCCTATGTGGGCCGCTTTAACTTTAAAGGGGTTGATCAGGGTAAACGCGTGGGCGAGCTGTCCGGCGGTGAGCGTGGTCGTCTGCATCTGGCAAAACTGCTGCAGGTTGGCGGTAACATGCTGCTGCTCGATGAACCGACCAACGACCTCGACATCGAAACCCTGCGCGCGCTGGAAAACGCCCTGCTGGAGTTCCCGGGCTGCGCCATGGTGATCTCCCACGACCGTTGGTTCCTCGACCGTATCGCAACCCACATTCTGGATTATCAGGATGAGGGTAAAGTGGAGTTCTTCGAAGGTAACTTCACCGAATACGAAGAGTACAAGAAACGCACGCTGGGCGCCGACGCGCTGGAGCCAAAGCGTATCAAGTACAAGCGTATCGCCAAGTAAAGGCAAAACGGCAACCCACGGGTTGCCGTTTTTATGTGTGCCGGGTGGCGGCTTCGCCTTACCCGGCCTACGGTTTTGTCGGCCCGGCAAACAGAGCGGCAAAGGGCTTACCCCTTCTCGCCCATCATCTCTTTCACCAGCTCCACGCAGCGCAGGAATCGGTTGTCATAGTCCGCCTCTTCCACATGCACAAAGTCGATATTATTCGCTTCAAGCATCTCCACCAGCATGGTCTGGAACTCTCTCCTGTCCACCGAGCTGCCCAGGCTGCGCATCCCGTCCGCCACCCAGGGGGTGTTGTTCTCCAGCAGGATCACTAAGTCGAAGCGGTACTCGTCGATCAGCGCCTGCACAAACGGGTGCTCGCGCCCTTCATATTTTTTACAGAACGCCTGGGTAGTGACGAAATCGGTATCGACAAACGCCACTTTATTGGCGTATTTCACCGCAAAATCAATGTACTGGGCGTGCCCCAGTGCAATCTTGTCGTAGTCGGAATATTGCAGCGCCATCTCGTCGCCGCCGAGGTGCGAGAAGACGTAATCCCGGCCATACTCCCAGGCGCTGGTGGTGTTGAAGATGTTCGCCAGCTTGTTGACCAGCGTGGACTTACCGCTGGACTCACCACCGAGGATCGCCACGGTGCGCACGAAGAACGGCTTCACTTCCGTCGGGATGTACTCCCAGTAGCGGAACGGATTTTCGCGGATCTGGGCGCCACTGATATTCATAAAGGTGCGTTTAGGGTCGATCAGCACCGTTTCGGTGCCCAGATGTTCGGGATATTGCGAAGCGTCAGACTCTTCAGAGGTGTAGATCCAGTTTGGCTGGATCCCTTTCTCTTCCATAAAGGCTTTTATACCGTTGCTCCAGACATCCCAGCCGTGGGGATAGGGCTCCATCCCCTCTTCATTAAAGGCATGTATGCGGATGTTTTTCTGGTACTTGAAGGTCTGAAGCAGCCAGCGCAGGCGGTCCGGGACGGTGGGCTGCTGGGACATGGCGCTCGCTTCAAACAGCTCGCGGTCGCGCTTGTCGTCGTAGCCCATGATGATGTGCAGCTCGTCCACCTGGCTACAGGCGCGCTGGATGAGGTAGATATGCCCGGTATGCAGCGGATAAAACTTGCCGAACACCACGCCGATGTTCTTCTGCATACGTGGAAATTCAAGCCCCAGAAAGCGGTGCAGCGCTTCCAGCTTTTGCGCGCTGGGGCTTTTGATTTTGGCATTCAGCAGCTGGCTTAAATAGCCCTTGGTCATACCGCTGGCTTCCGCCACCTGCTGCAAGGTGCAGCCTTTCTGGCGGATCGCGGTCTTAATATAGTCAAACGACGACATAAATTACGGTGCCTCCTGCAACATCGAATAGATAATTATAAGTCGTCAAAGACATTTAACGCATCAGCAAGTTTTTTCACGCCAAAGACCTTCATCCCTTCCGGCACTTTTTTCGGCACGTTGGCGGCAGGCACAATCGCCCGGCGGAAGCCATGTTTTGCCGCCTCGGAGATGCGCTCCTGACCACTCGGTACCGGGCGGATTTCGCCAGCCAGACCGACCTCGCCAAAGACCACCAGATCCTGCGGCAACGGACGGTCGCGCAGGCTGGAGACCATCGCCAGCAGCAGCGCCAGGTCGGCACTGGTTTCGGTGACCTTCACGCCGCCGACCACGTTGACAAACACATCCTGATCCGCCATCTGCAGGCCGCCGTGACGGTGCAGCACCGCCAGCAAAATTGCCAGACGGTTTTGCTCCAGCCCCACCGCCACGCGACGGGGATTGCCCATCATCGAGTGATCGACCAGAGCCTGGATCTCCACCAGCAGCGGGCGCGTCCCTTCCCAGACCACCATTACCGAGCTGCCGGAGGTGACTTCGTCGCCGCGGCTCAGGAAGATGGCGGACGGGTTGCTCACTTCACGCAGCCCCTGCTCGGTCATGGCAAAGACGCCCAACTCATTCACCGCGCCAAAGCGGTTCTTATGGCTGCGCAGGGTACGGAAACGGGTATCGGCATCGCCATCCAGCATCACGGAGCAGTCGATACAGTGCTCCAGCACTTTCGGCCCCGCCAGGGCGCCATCTTTGGTGACGTGGCCGACCATGATGATCGCCACGCCGCGCGTTTTCGCAAAGCGCGTCAGGTAGGCGGCAGTTTCGCGCACCTGGGCGACGCTCCCCGGCGACGACTGGATATCGGCCATGTGCATCACCTGAATGGAGTCGATCACCATCAGCTTCGGCTGCTCTTCTTCAGCAATCATGCAGATCTGCTCGATGCTGGTTTCAGAGAGCATATTCAGCTCGCTGGTGGGCAGCCCCAGCCGGTGGGCACGCATCGCCACCTGCTGCAGCGACTCCTCCCCGGTGACGTAGAGTGTTTTCATCTGCGCCGCCAGCTTGCAGAGGGTTTGCAGCAGCAGGGTCGATTTCCCGGCGCCCGGGTTTCCGCCAATCAGAATGGCGCTGCCCGGCACCACGCCGCCGCCCAGCACCCGGTCAAACTCTTTAAAACCGGTTGAGAAGCGCGGCAGGGCTTCAAGGCTGATGTCTGAGAGCTTCTGGACTTTCGATACACCTGCGTTGCCCGCATAACCGCTCAGACGCTCGTTACGGGCAACGGTGGGTGAAGCGGCAACTCCGCGCACTTCGGTGATGGTGTTCCAGGCATGACAGGCGCTGCACTGCCCCTGCCAGCGCGGATAATCCGCACCGCATTCATTACAGACAAATGCGCGTTTTGGAGCTTTCGCCACGTTTTACCTCTTTATTTCTGGTTTACGCTGCCAGAGAGAATGCAGAACACCCCCATCAGGTCAGCATGACGGATAGTGACTTCCGTCTTTTCATTCACTGTCGGTTTGGCATGGTAGGCGATACCAAGCCCGGCCACTTTAATCATCGGCAGATCGTTCGCGCCGTCGCCAATGGCCACCGTCTGGGCAACCGGGATCTCATATTTTTCCGCCAGACGCGTCAGGGTGTTGGCCTTGAACTGGGCATCAACGATATCGCCAACCACGTTTCCGGTCAGTTTGCCGTCGCGGATCTCAAGCTCGTTGGCGACCACCGCGTCCAGGCGCAGCTTGTCACGCAGATACTCGGCAAAGAAGGTGAACCCGCCGGAGGCGATGGCCACTTTCCAGCCCAGGGTTTCCAGCTTCAGCACCAGCTGCACCAGCCCCGGCATCAGGGGGAGCTTTTCCCGGACCTGCATCAGGATATTCGCGTCGGCATCTTTCAGGGTCGCCACGCGCTGTTTCAGGCTGGCGGTGAAGTCCAGTTCGCCGCGCATGGCCCGTTCGGTCACTTCGGCCACCATCTCGCCAGTACCCGCCAGTTTAGCAATTTCGTCGATGCACTCGATCTGGATGGCGGTTGAATCCATGTCCATCACCAGCAAGCCCGGCGTTTTCAGATGCGGGATTTTACCCAACGGCGCGACATCGAGACCCGCATCATGCGCCAGACGGGTGGCTCGCTGGGTCAGGGAACCGGCCAGACGGATCACCTGATAATCTTCCACACACCAGGCTGCCACGATCACCATTGCCGCGCCCAGCTTGCGCTGATACGTCGTTAACTGCTGTTTATCCAGGCCGCGTCCATACAGCAGCCAGCCGCTACGACCAGCATGGTAATCCAGTGGCATTACCTCATCACCACTTAATGAGAGCGGCAATCCTGGCCAGAGAGAGAGATCATTGGGCAGGTCGCACCAGGTAATGTTTGGCATTAAAGCTCCTGTAAAATCGTTCGCGCCGGGAATCATCCAGGGGAGGGAAAATAACGCATGAGGCTACCTTGTAACCATCACTTCTGGCAACATTAACCCCGAAAATTTTCAGCAGGTGGAATATGGCTCGTGCAAAACTGAAATTCCGGCTTCATCGTGCCGTGATTGTCCTCTCCTGTCTCGCCCTGTTAGTGGCGCTGATGCAGGGCGCATCGTGGTTCAGCCAGAATCATCAACGGCAGCGTAATCCGCAGCTTGAAGAGCTGGCGCACACCCTTGCGCGTCAGGTGTCGCTCAACATCGCCCCGCTGATGCGCACCGAAACGCCGGATGAAAAGCGCATCACCCAGGTGCTGCATCTTCTGACGGAAGAGAGCCGCATCCTGGATGCCAGCGTTTACGATGAAGAAGGAGCCCTCATTGCCCGCTCCGGCGAGCATGTCGACGTGCGCGACAGGCTGGCGCTGGATGGTAAAAAAGCGGGCGGCTACTTTAACCAGCAGCTGGTGGAGCCGATTCAGGGTAAAAACGGCCCGCTCGGCTATCTGCGTCTGACGCTCGACACCCATACCCTGGCCACCGAGGCCAAGCAGGTGGATAACACCACCAATATTCTGCGCCTGATGCTGCTGTTGTCGCTGGCGATCGGCGTGGTGCTGACCCGCACGCTGCTGCAGGGCAAACGCACCCGCTGGCAGCAGTCGCCATTCCTGCTCACCGCCAGTAAATCGGTGCCTGAAGAGGAAGAGAGCGAAAAGAAAAGCGAGTGATTGAGTCGATAACCGTTTCAGGAAAGGAAATCTGCATGTCTACATTGCGTCTGCTTATCTCAGATTCATACGATCCCTGGTTTAACCTTGCGGTAGAAGAGTGCATCTTCCGCCAGATGCCCGCCACGCAGCGGGTGCTGTTCCTGTGGCGCAACGCCGACACGGTGGTCATTGGCCGGGCGCAAAACCCGTGGAAAGAGTGCAACACGCGGCGCATGGAAGAGGACAACGTGCGCCTGGCCCGTCGCAGCAGCGGCGGCGGCGCGGTATTCCACGACCTCGGCAACACCTGCTTTACCTTTATGGCCGGAAAGCCGGAGTACGACAAAACCATCTCCACCAGCATCGTACTGAACGCGCTGCAGGCGCTGGGGGCCACGGCGGAAGCCTCCGGGCGCAACGACCTGGTGGTAAAAACAGATGAAGGTGACCGGAAGGTCTCCGGCTCGGCCTATCGCGAAACGATGGACCGGGGTTTCCATCACGGCACCCTGTTATTAAATGCCGATCTCAGCCGCCTGGCGAACTACCTCAATCCCGACCAGAAAAAGTTGCAGGCCAAGGGCATTACCTCCGTGCGCGGGCGGGTTGCCAATCTGGTGGATCTGCTGCCGGGCATCACCCATGAGCGGATCTGCGATGCTATCCGCGAGGCGTTTTTTGCCCATTACGGCGAGCGGGTTGAAGCCGAACTCATTTCACCTGACAAGACGCCGGATCTGCCGAACTTTGCCGAAACCTTTGCCCGCCAGAGCAGCTGGGAGTGGAACTTCGGTCAGGCGCCTGCCTTCTCGCACCTGCTGGATGAGCGCTTTACGTGGGGCGGCGTGGAGCTGCACTTCGACGTCGAGAAGGGCCATATCTCGCGTACCCAGGTCTTTACCGACAGCCTGAACCCGGCGCCGCTAGAGGCGCTGGCGGCGCGTCTGCAGGGCTGTTTGTACCGTGCGGATAGGCTGCAACAAGAGTGCGATGCCCTGATCGGCGATTTCCCGGAACAGGAAAAAGAGCTGCGGGAGCTGTCAGCCTGGATTGCACGGGCGGTACGGTAATAAAAAAGCCCGCTTGCGCGGGCCTGTAACCGTAGGCCGGGTAAGGCGAAGCCGCCACCCGGCAGAACATTCACGCCATTCTCTGGACCATTACCGCAATATCGCTTAACCGCGTTTTCATCCCCGCGGCGATCGTGCGGAAATTTTCACTTATCCGCTTTTCATCCATCACCTGCTGCCAGAATTGTGCCGCCAGTGGCAGGGCAAATTCCCATGCCTGACGCGATATTGTGCTATCGAAACGCAACTCGCACGCTTCTTCCCGCATCATACCCGCGCTGGAAGGCGCAAACGCCATGGGCAACATGTCATAAACCGGGGCAAGGGATAACGGGAACGCGGAATAGTAAAAAGAGAGGTTCCCCGCGTGCATATCGCTGTTAGCGATAAGGCGCCCAAACGCCCATATCTTTTCGACCTGTCCCGCAGCGGTTGCCTCTACGATGCCAGCCTGCACGAGCTTCTCAACCGTGTGCGGCCATGCTCCGCTCGCGGTGACAAATTCACTTTGTACCGCCTCAAGGGAGAGGATGGCGCGTCTGCCCGTGACGCCTTCGCAGTCAAAGCGTTTAGCCTCAAGAAAAACCTGGCCGCTTTCCCCTTGTAGCGCGATGGCATCGCTTGCCGCGAGCCCTGCCCGGGTAAGCGTGCTGTGCGCGATAGCCTCGGCAAACAGCAGATCGCCCCATCGTACAGAGACTGCGCTACTTTGTGGCGCAGTAAACTTGACCAGCATATGCGCGTCACCCGTTGCCGTTTGGACAAAGCAGGAGAACTTGGGTTGTTCCCCACCCGCAGAAGAACCTACGATCTCCCCTGCCAGCGCCTCCCGGGATAGCTGCGCATAGACCCGGTTTTTTTGAAAGTCGGTAATGGGCTGCGGAGGGGTTGCACAGAGCCAACGTTGGTAGTTCTTCTCACCCACCAGCCAACCACCGGAATGCTCACCAGGAAACTGGCTAAGGGCATAAAGCACATCGCTTTCCTGCCAGAGACGAATATCTTCCGGCAGCGAGAATTGCTGTGCCAGGCGGCGGCCCCACGCCCGTCCTAAAAAACCCTGAGGGCGAAGGTCGGTCAGATACCAGGGAAGACTATCAAACCATTGCCATTGCCCATCAGCCTGTAGCACAAGGCAGCTTCCCTGCGGCCAGGTGGGGTAAATCTCCCCGCCTTTGATGGCCCGACCCTCAGCATTCACTTGCCAGAAAGGAAATACGCTGATGCCCCGCACAGGGCGCAGCAGGGCGTAGCGCGTGGCGCGCGCTTTTCCAAACTGGATCACCTGTTGCTGGGTAGCCACCAGACGCGAAAATGTCGCCTGGCTGATGCCCAGATGCTGGCGAAGCTCAGGCGCTCCACGCGGGCCCTGTAGCAGCAGATCATTAATCGCTGTCATCAGTGAATGGTTTCATGAATAGATACTTGAATAAATTTCATAGCATATTCAGATGAAATGTAAAGAAAAATGCGGAGGTTGGATGTGAAAGGTGAATAGATAAAAAACGGGGGCAGAACGCCCCCGCAGTAAATCTTACTCTTTATCGCCCAGCAGAACGGATTCCAGCGCGATCTTGATCATGTCGTTGAAAGTGGTCTGACGCTCAGCGGCAGTGGTCTGCTCGTGAGTACGGATGTGGTCAGACACGGTGCAGATGGTCAGGGCTTTCGCACCGAACTCAGCCGCCACACCGTAGATACCCGCCGCTTCCATCTCCACGCCCAGGATGCCATATTTCTCCATCACGTCGAACATCTCGCCGCCGTCTGGCGCGTAGAAGAGGTCCGCAGAGAAGATGTTGCCCACGCGCGCGTCCACGCCCAGCGCTTTGGCGGCGTCAACGGCGTTACGCACCATATCAAAGTCGGCAATCGCCGCGAAGTCATGATCTTTGAAACGCATGCGGTTAACTTTGGAGTCGGTGCAGGCGCCCATGCCGATCACGATGTCACGCAGCTTAACGTCCATGCGCACGGCACCACAGGAGCCGACGCGGATGATTTTCTTCACGCCGAAATCGGTGATCAGCTCTTTGGTGTAGATGGAGCAGGATGGGATACCCATGCCGTGACCCATAACGGAAATTTTGCGGCCTTTGTAGGTACCGGTGAAGCCCAGCATGCCGCGAACGTTGTTCACTTCACGCACATCTTCGAGGAAGGTTTCGGCGATGTGCTTCGCGCGCAGCGGGTCGCCCGGCATCAATACGACGTCAGCGAAATCACCCATCTCTGCATTAATGTGAGGAGTTGCCATCTTCAGTTCCCTTATTAGTATGTTGTTTTGCCGGGCGGCGGCTGCGCCTTACCCGGCCTACAAAAAACGTAGGCCCGGCAAGCCACGCGCCGCCGGGCAGCGTCATCAGAACATGGCTTTGCCATATTCCATGTCAGACGTACCAAAGTATTTTGCAATCGTCTGGCCGATATCCGCGAAAGTTTCACGATGGCCCAGAGAGCCTGGTTTCACTTTCGGACCGTAGACCAGCACCGGAATGTGCTCGCGGGTGTGGTCGGTACCGGTCCAGGTTGGGTCGCAGCCGTGGTCGGCGGTCAGGATCAGAATGTCATCTTCACCCACCAGCTCCATCAGCTCCGGCAGACGGCGGTCGAACAGCTCCAGACCGGCAGCATAACCCGCAACATCGCGACGGTGGCCCCAGGAGGAGTCGAAGTCCACGAAGTTGGTAAAGACGATGGTGTTATCACCCGCCTCTTTCATCTCTTTGACGGTGGCGTCGAACAGCGCATCCAGACCGGTGGCTTTCACTTTTTTGGTGATGCCGCAGTTGGCGTAGATATCGGCGATCTTACCGACAGAGACCACCTGGCCCCCTTTCTCATCAACCAGTTTCTGCAGCACGGTCGGCGCTGGCGGTTCAACGGCCAGGTCGTGACGGTTACCGGTACGCTGGAAGTTGCCCGGCTTGTCACCCACAAACGGACGCGCGATCACGCGGCCAATGTTGTAGCCGCCTTCGGTCAGCTCTTCACGGGCGATTTCGCACAGCTCGTACAGGCGATCCAGACCAAAGGTCTCTTCGTGGCAGGCAATCTGGAACACAGAGTCAGCGGAGGTGTAGAAAATCGGCTTCCCGGTTTTCATGTGCTCTTCGCCGAGCTGATCCAGAATGACGGTACCGGAAGAGTGGCAGTTGCCGAGGTAACCCGGCAGGTTCGCACGCTCAACCAGCTTATCGAGCAGCTCCTGCGGGAAGCTGTTTTCGTGATCGGAGAAATAGCCCCAGTCAAACAGAACCGGCACACCGGCGATTTCCCAGTGACCTGACGGGGTGTCTTTCCCGGAAGAGAGCTCGTGCGCCCAGGCGTACGCGCCCACCACTTCCGCGTTAGCGTCCATACCGGCGGCAACGTTGCCGGTAGAACCTTCGTGGGCCTTAACCAGACCCAGGCGGGTCAGGTTTGGCAGATTCAGAGGGCCCTGACGACCGTTGTTCGCTTCGCCTTTTGCACAGGCTTCAGCAATGTGACCCATGGTGTCTGCACCGTTGTCACCAAAGCGATCTGCATCTTCTGTAGCGCCGATGCCGAAAGAGTCCAGCACCATAATAAATGCACGTTTCATATGTTCTCCGTACTCAGTGCTTCATAAAAAAGCGATCAGATCAGTATACCGCTATTCGGTAATACGACGATAGACCGAAGGCGAGCTTTCTGGGGCATTATCTGCCAGGGTAATGGCCGCTTTCACCGCTTTCGCCGCCTCCTGCCAGCTGTTTTCATCCTTCGCATGGATCACCGCCAGCGGACGTTGACCGTCAACGCTGTCGCCCAGACGGGCCATATCGGTGAAGCCGACGCTGTAATCAATGCTGTCGGAAGCCTGACGACGACCGCCGCCCATCGACACCACCGCCATCCCCAGCGCGCGGGTGTCCATTGCCGAGACAAAGCCTTCGGTATCCGCATAGACCGCTTTGCTGAGCATCGCGGTAGGCAGGTATTTGGCGTAGTTTTCCACGAAGTCGGTCGGGCCTTTTTGCGCCGCCACCATGCGGCCAAAGATCTCCGCCGCTTTGCCGTTGTCCAGCACCGCCTGCAACTTCGCGCGGGCGTCGGCGTCATCTTTCGCCAGCTTACCGGAGATCAACATCTCGACGCACAGCGCCATGGTGACGTCAAACAGACGCGGGTTACGGTACTCACCGGTCAGGAACTGCACCGCTTCGCGGACTTCGACCGCGTTACCCGCGCTGGAGGCGAGCACCTGGTTCATATCGGTAAGCAGCGCGGTGGTGCGCACCCCAGCGCCGTTAGCCACGCCAACAATCGCTTCGGCAAGCTGGGCTGAGAGTTCGTAAGTCGGCATAAAGGCGCCGCTGCCCACTTTGACGTCCATCACCAGCGCATCCAGCCCTTCGGCCAGCTTCTTGGCGAGGATCGAGGCGGTGATCAGCGGGATGGAATCGACGGTCGCGGTAATGTCACGCGTGGCGTAAAAACGCTTATCCGCCGGGGCAAGGGAGCTGGTCTGGCCGATAATCGCCACACCCACATCTTTAATGATGTCGCGGAAGCGATTGTCATCCGGGAAGATATCGAAGCCCGGAATGGCTTCCAGTTTGTCGAGCGTGCCGCCGGTATGACCGAGGCCGCGCCCGGAAATCATAGGAATGTAGCCGCCGCAGGCAGCGACCATTGGCCCCAGCATCAGCGAGGTGACATCACCCACGCCGCCGGTGGAGTGTTTGTCCACGATTGGGCCATTAAGGTTAAGGCCTTTCCAGTCCAGAACGGTTCCTGAATCCCGCATTGCCATGGTCAGCGACACGCGCTCCGGCATCGCCATATCGTGGAAGAAAATGGTCATCGCCAGGGCGGCAATCTGCCCTTCAGAGATGGTATTGTCGCGAATGCCGTTGATAAAGAAACGGATCTCTTCGTCGCTTAAAGCATGACCATCACGTTTTTTACGAATAATTTCTTGTGCGAGAAACAAAATAACCCCCTGAGGAAGTGAGTCGAAGGCTAACCGTAGGCCGGGTAAGCGTAGCGCCACCCGGCGAAGCGGAATAACGCCGGAGGGCGGCTACGCCTTATCCGGCTTACAACGAGTAGTGCTATTAGTAGCTGCTTGCGCTCTTACCGTCGCCGTGACCCAGCGCTTTCAGCAGGCTCGCCAGCAGGCTGGATGCGCCAAAACGGTAGTGACGGGCATCGGCCCAGTCGGCACCGAACAGCTCATCGGCAATCGCCAGGAACTGCTGCGCATCTTCTGCGGTACGCACGCCGCCCGCCGGTTTGAAGCCCACGGTTTTTTCCACGCCCATGTCGCGGATCACTTCCATCATGATGCGTGCGCTTTCCGGAGTGGCGTTCACCGGCACTTTACCGGTGGAGGTTTTAATGAAGTCTGCCCCGGCTTTGATGGAGATTTCAGACGCTTTGCGAATCAGCGCCTCCTCTTTCAGTTCGCCGGTTTCGATGATCACTTTCAGCAGTACGTTTGCCGCGGCGCAGGCCTCTTTACAGGCTTTCACCAGATCGAAACCGACCTGCTCGTTACCCGCAATCAGCGCGCGGTACGGGAAGACCACATCCACTTCATCAGCGCCATAGGCAATGGCGGCGCGGGTTTCGGCCAGCGCGATCTCGATGTCGTCGTTGCCGTGCGGGAAGTTCGTCACCGTGGCAATACGCACCTCCGGCGTGCCCTGCTCTTTCAGGGTCTTACGCGCGATGGGAATGAAACGCGGGTAGATACAGACAGCCGCGGTGGTGCCCACCGGGGTTTTCGCCTGATGACACAGCGCGATCACTTTTTCGTTGGTGTCGTCGTCATTCAGGGTGGTCAGATCCATCAGTTTCAGTGCGCGCAGGCTGCTGGCGGTTAAATCGGTCATAACATTCTCCGGGCGTATAGCCGTAAAATTTCACCTTGCGGGTCTGTGAGTATTCTAACATTCACCCGCATTCTCACTTCGACATTCATCACAGTTAATGAAAAATGCATACAAATTTGCATTACCGTAATGCGATCAACTTCAAATAATTAAGCTGCAACTGCGGATTAAAGCGTCAGGCACCCGCGCAGGATCAAAGGCAGCAGGCGGGACTCTTTTTACACTCTTCCTCTGTCCATGCAGAACAATAAGGAAGCGACAATGTCCCTCTCCACACCCGCCGCCCTGCAACAACGTTGCCAGAAAATTGTGACAAGCCCGATGTTAAGCCCCGAACAAAAACGCCATTTTCTGGCGCTGGAGGCGGAAAACAACCTGCCCTATCCCGCGCTGGATAACGATGCGCGCCTGGCGCTGGCCGGGGGGTTTATCTGCGATATGTTTGAAGGCCACGCGCCTTACAAACCGCGCTACGTGTTGCCCGACTATGCGCTGTTCCTGAAACAGGGTTCGGCGTGGCTGGAGCTGGAGGGCGCTCAGGATCTGGATGATGCGCTGTCGCTGCTGACAATCCTTTATCACCATGTTCCCTCCGTCACCGGCATGCCGGTCTTTCTCGGCCATCTCGATACGCTGTTGCAGCCGTATGTTAAAATTCTAACACAAGAAGAAATCGATATTCGAATAAAACGTTTCTGGCGCTACCTCGATCGCACCCTGCCTGATGCCTTCGTCCATGCCAATATCGGCCCGGCAGAGGGGCCAGTCACGCGCGCCATCTTACGTGCCGATGCAGAGCTTAAGCAGGTTTCACCCAACCTTACCTTTATTTATGATCCGGATATCACCCCGGATTCCCTGCTGCTGGAGGTGGCGAAAAACATCTGCGAATGCAGCAAGCCGCACATTGCCAACGGTCCGGTGAATGATAAAATTTTCACAAAAAAGGGCTACGGTGTGGTCAGCTGTTACAACTCGCTGCCGCTGGCGGGCGGAGGCAGCACCCTGGTGCGCCTCAACCTGAAAGCCATCGCCGAACAGAGCGAGACGGTGGAGGCGTTCTTTACCTGCACCCTGCCGCACTACTGCCAGCAGCAGATAGCCATTATCGATGCGCGCTGCGACTTCCTGTACCAGCGTTCCGGCTTCTTTGAGCATAGCTTCCTGGTTAAAGAAGGGCTGATCGATCCCGACAGCTTTGTGCCGATGTTCGGTATGTATGGCCTGGCTGAGGCGGTGAACGTGCTGTGTGAAAAGGCCGGGATCAACGGGCGCTACGGCCAGGATGACCAGGCTAATGCGCTGGGATATCGCATCAGCGAACAGCTGGCAGCGTTCGTGGAAGCGACCCCGGTTAAACATGGCTGGAAAAAACGCGCCATGCTGCATGCCCAGTCGGGGATCAGTTCCGATGTGGGCACCACGCCGGGGGCGCGTCTGCCGTATGGGGACGAGCCCGACCCCATCAACCACCTGCTGGTGGTGGCCCCGCATCACCGTCACTATCACGCCGGGATCAGCGACATCCTGACGCTGGATGAAACCGTGAAACGCAATCCGCAGGCGGTGGTGGAACTCTGTCTGGGTGCCTTCCGCGCCGGAATGCGTGAATTCAGTGCCAACGTGTCGGGCAACGATCTGGTTCGCGTGACGGGCTATATGGTGCGGCTGTCCGAGCTGGAAAAATATCGCGCAGAAGGTTCCCGCACCAACACCACCTGGCTGGGAGAAGAGGCCGCCCGCAACACCCGCATTCTGGAGCGCCAGCCGCGCGTGATAAGCCATGAACAACAGATGCGCTTTAGTCAGTAAGGTTATCCCGTTCTCCTGCGTCGACGGGCCCGGCAGCCGCCTGGCCCTGTTTCTGCAGGGATGTAACCTGCGCTGCAAAACCTGCCACAACCCGTGGACAATAGGGCGTTGCAACGACTGCGCCGCCTGCGTGCCGCACTGCCCGCATGAGGCGCTGAACGTTCAGGCCGGGCGCGTCTGGTGGGATGAGGCGCATTGCCAGCAGTGCGACACCTGCCTGCAAATGTGCCCGCAGCAGGCGACGCCTATGGCGCAGCGCTATAGTGTGGAAGAGATGGTGGCGCAGATCCGCAAGGTCGCGCCGTTTATCTCCGGCATTACCGTCAGCGGCGGGGAGGCCACCACTCAGCTGCCGTTTCTGGTGGCGCTGTTTTCGAGGCTAAAAGCCGATCCGCAGCTACAGCATCTGACCTGCCTGGTGGACAGCAACGGCCTGCTAAGCGAAACCGGCTGGCAGAAACTGCTCCCGGTGTTTGATGGCGCGATGGTGGATCTCAAGGCCTGGGGTAATGAACACCACCGCTATCTGACCGGACGCGAAAACCCCCTCATCAAGCACAGCATCCGCTGGCTGGCAGCGCACAGCCGGCTGAGCGAGCTGCGCCTGCTGGTGATCCCGGATCGCTGTGATTACCTGACGCACCGTCGCGAACTGATCAAATTTATCCGCCAGTTGGGGGATGTTCCCGTCAGGATCAACGCCTTTCACGCGCACGGCGTCTATGGCGAAGCCCGGCACTGGCGCAGCGCAACGGCTGAGGATGTTGAGCCCCTGGCGCAGCTGCTGGAGCGCGAGCAGATCAGCGTGATCCGCCCGGCGCTCTATCTATAGCGACAGGCCGAACAGCGCGCGGGTATTGTCCAGCAGCGCCTGGGCGATCTCCTCCGCGGGCTCCGGGCGCAGTTCACACAGGGTGGTAAAGACCCTTGCCGCCTGCTCCGGGCGGTTCGGCTGCCCCTGAAACCCGTTGAGCGGCATATCCGGGGCATCGGTTTCCAGCACCAGCGCGGAGAGGGGGAGCTGCGCCATCACCTCACGGGTTTTGTTGGCGCGGGGATAGGTAATGGTGCCGCCGACGCCAATGTTATAGCCCAACGCCACAAAGCGCTGCGCCTGTTGCAGGCTGCCGGCAAAGCCGTGTACCACCCCGGTACGCGGCAGATTGTGGCGCTTAAGGTGCATCGCCAGCTTGTCATGGGTGCGCCGGGAGTGGAGGATCACCGGCAGATCGTAGCGTTTGGCCAGCTTCAGCTGCGCATCGAGGATCGTCTCCTGCCGCTCGAAGTGAGGATCCTCGCGATAGAGATCGAGGCCGATCTCCCCCACCGCCACCAGCCTTTCCGGACGTGCCGCGAGCGCCGCCTCCAGCTTTTCCAGATCGGCATCCTGATGGTTTTCGATCACAATCGGATGCAGACCCAGCGCCATATAGAGCGCCGGGTAGCGCGCGCCGAGATCCAGCACGCGATCGATGCTCGCCGCATCAATGGCCGGCACCACGATCGCCATAACCCCCGCTCCGGCGGCACGCTGGATGCTGGCGGGCTCATCGCCGGTGAAGGGAGAAAAATCAAAGTGGCAATGGGTATCAATAAAGCGGTAAGTCACGCCAGATCCTCATTATCAAACAGAGTGTCGTTCGCCTGCGGGGCATCGATTAACGGTGTGGCAACAACATCGTTGGCCACGCTTGCCGGGGGAACCACCACCGTAGCAGGGGCGATGATCCGCTGATGGCGGCGCAGCGGTGGACGCTCGGCCAGCATTTTGCCCACCGTCGCCAGGAAATAGCGTCCGCACAGACGCCCGGTTTTGTAATCGTCCCGCAGGGCCGGTACGCGGCTGCCCAGCGCCATGCTGTTGAGCGGCTTTGGCGGATAGATTTCAAAGATCCTCAGTTTACCCGGTGGTTTTTCAATAAACTGCTGGATGGCGTGATAGCTCGCCTCATGGTGCGACACCAGATTGAGCATCGGTTGCAGACTGCTTTCACCCAGCCAGCGTTCCATCCGCTTAAACCACTGCGGCGTATAGTACATCTGCGAGGGCACGGTGCGGATCACCACAATGGTGTTTGCCCCCCGCCGGGCCGCTTCCTGCACCGGGACCGCATCGCTGACACCACCATCGAGATAGCTTATCCCATCCAGCAGCGCCCCCGTCCGGTAGAAGCCGGGGATGGCGCTGGTGGCGCGAAGAATATCGAGCCAGGTCTCTTTTTGCGGCGAAAAATAGCTCGCCGAGTAGTCGTCGCCGCGGCAGGCGCACATCCAGAAGGCTTTGCCGGTATCGAACAGGCGCGAGGCGTTGTCCATCGCCAGCGGCATTTTGCTTGCGGTAGCATCCAGCAGCCAGTCGAGATCGATAAGGTTGCCGCCACGCACAAAGCGCAACGGATTGAAGAAGTCGCGGGAGGTGGTGTAACGCATGATCACTTTGCGGGCGTAGCCCGGCTGATTACAGACGTAGGCCGAGAGGTTCTGCGCCCCGGCGGAGGTGCCAAAATAGAGATCGAACGGGTTAAATTGCGCACGCATAAACTCATCCAGCACGCCAGCCGTGAAGATCCCTCGCTGCCCACCCCCTTCGCAAACCAGCGCAATCTGGCCTGGCCGAAAGGGTTTCAGTGCTAACGGCGCAATATTGCCGAGCGTAACCGGAATTCGCTGCCCCACCTCTGCTTTCCTGTTTTTTATTTGTTATGTCACTACACAGTAGCCTACACCGGCGGGTTTCCCAAACAGGATGTATGCGAAAAGGTCAGCCAAAGAAAAAGGCCCATGCTTAACATGGGCCTTTTCATCAACATACGGTTACCTGAGCTATGGACGACGACGTCCGGTGAACAGGCTTACCAGGAACAGGATAATACCGACGACGAAGACAATTTTCGCCGCGCCCGCCGCGGTACCCGCCAGACCACCAAAACCCAGAGCGGCGGCAATTAACGCGATAACCAGAAAAATGATGCCCCAACGAAACATATGACTCTCCTTTACCATAGTTAATGTCGACCGCATGGTGAGCGCTCAGGTTGCTCACGGCGATATCTACATGTGTAATTCTTATCTCGCCTTCTGGCCTCAGCCAGAAGGACGAATTTTGGAGTTTTATTTCACTTTCAGATCGTTTTTAACGCTTTTCACGCCATCAATGGCTTTAGCGATACTTTCAGCACGGTCGCTCTGTGCCTTAGACTCGACTTCACCGCTGAGCTGTACCACGCCGTCGGTGGTTTCCACTTTCACATTACGTGAAGGGACGATGTCATCGGCAAGCAGTTTCGCTTTGATTTCGCTGGTAGTAGCAGCGTCACCGGCATAGCCTTTAGCAGACTGTTCCTTGCCGTCGCGAACATGCAGTTTGTCGCTGACAGATTTTACGCCCTCAATGCCTTTCGCCACGGAGACCGCTTTTTCAGCCTGCGCCTGGCTTTCAACGAAGCCACTCAGCGTGACGACGTTTTTATCGGTTTCTACAGAGATATCGGTGCTTTTAATGTCATCAGCGTCTACCAGCGCAGCTTTTACTTTTGCTGTGATAGAGCTGTCATCCATGAAGTTACCGACTTTATTCATAGAGTTATCGATTTTTTCCCCTGCGGTGTTCGCGGTGGATTGCGCTTTGTCGGTTGCAGTGGTTTCTGCCATTGCAGAACCGCATACCAGAGCGCTACCCATCATTACCGCCAGCAGAGTTTTCGAAATCTTCAGTTTTTTAGTATTCATCGATGTATTCCTGTGGTTTGCTCCGAATTCGAGCGTCAAACATCACGTGCAAGTAGTCTTTAGTACTACCAATCAACACTCGGGCGAGATGAGAACCTTATCAACACGCATTGAATGAAACTTTCATCTGCGCCCGGTGTTAAACACTGAGTTAAATATAGATCACTCTCACAGGTCCGCTTTCAGAATTGGGCAAAAAATGAGCAATAAGCAGCAAAAGCCGTTGAATTAAGAACATTCCGCAAGGGATTAATAAGGCAGGGATTTAAGCAGAGCACGGCAGCTGCCGTGCTCCGGGAAGGGATTAATGCTCGCGGGTTTTGCGGAACTGAATATCGGGATAACGCTCGTGCGCCAGGTTCAGGTTAACCATGGTTGGGGCGATATAGGTGAGATTATCACCGCCATCGAGCGCCAGCTGAACCTCGTTTTTACGCTTGAACTCTTCGAATTTCTTCACGTCAGAACACTCTACCCAGCGCGCCGTCGCCACGTTGACCGATTCGTAAATCGCTTCAACGTTGTACTCGCTCTTCAGACGGGCAACCACCACGTCAAACTGCAGCACGCCCACGGCGCCGACAATCAGATCGTTATTGGCGATAGGACGGAATACCTGCACCGCCCCCTCTTCCGACAGCTGAACAAGCCCTTTCAGCAGCTGTTTCTGCTTCAGCGGATCTTTCAGGCGGATACGGCGGAACAGCTCCGGTGCGAAGTTCGGAATACCGGTGAACTTCATCATCTCACCCTGAGTAAAGGTGTCGCCAATCTGGATGGTGCCGTGGTTATGCAGGCCAATGATGTCGCCCGGATACGCCTCTTCCACGTGGGAACGGTCACCGGCCATAAAGGTCAGCGCGTCGGAGATCACCACATCTTTACCGGTACGCACCTGGCGCAGCTTCATGCCCTTTTCATATTTGCCGGATACCACACGCATAAACGCCACGCGGTCGCGGTGTTTCGGGTCCATGTTGGCCTGAATCTTGAAGACGAAGCCGGTGAACTTCTCTTCGCTGGCAACTACTTCACGGGAGTCGGTATTACGCGGCATCGGCTGCGGCGCCCACTCCACCAGACCGTCCAGCATATGGTCCACGCCAAAGTTACCCAGCGCGGTACCAAAGAAGACCGGCGTGATTTCACCGCTCAGGAACAGCTCTTTATCAAATTCGTGGGAAGCGCCTTTGACCAGCTCCAGCTCTTCACGCAGCTGTTCTGCCAGCTCTTCGCCGACAGCCGCGTCCAGATCAGGGTTATCCAGCCCTTTAACGACGCGCACTTCCTGAATGGTGTGACCTTTACCGCTCTGGTAGAGGTAGGTTTCGTCTTTGTAGAGATGGTAAACGCCTTTAAACAGCTTACCGCAGCCAATTGGCCAGGTGATTGGCGCACAGGCGATCTTCAGCTCACGCTCTACCTCATCCATCACCTCCATCGGATCGCGGATGTCACGGTCGAGTTTGTTCATGAAGGTCAGGATCGGCGTGTCACGCAGACGGGTAACTTCCATCAGCTTACGGGTACGATCCTCAACGCCTTTTGCGGCATCGATCACCATCAGACAGCAGTCCACCGCCGTCAGGGTACGGTAAGTATCTTCGGAGAAGTCTTCGTGCCCCGGGGTGTCCAGCAGGTTCACCAGGCAGTCGTGATACGGGAACTGCATTACGGAGGTGGTAATCGAGATCCCACGCTGCTTTTCCATCTCCATCCAGTCCGATTTTGCATGCTGGCTGGAGCCACGGCCTTTTACCGTACCGGCGGTCTGGATCGCCTGTCCGAACAGCAGCACCTTTTCGGTGATGGTGGTTTTACCGGCATCCGGGTGAGAGATAATGGCAAAAGTACGGCGTTTCGCCACCTCTTGCAGATAAGGAGACAACGTCATAATTCAATCTTCTTTAAAAAGCGCGGCAGCGGGCCGCGCATCATGAATACGAAAATGCGGCTATTTTACCCATCAATGGGGGGCAGGCAATCAATGTTTACACAGGAGTTGCTCCAGTTCGCTCAGGGAGGTCACGGTCCAGGTCGGTGTGATCCCCTCCGGCAGGGTGCGGTTGTGCGCGTTCAGCCAGCAGGTGGAGAGCCCGGCGTTCATTCCACCAAGGATATCCGACTCCGCCGTGTCCCCCACCATCAGCACTTTCGCCCGGTCAGGGTTTCCGGCCTGGGCCAGCGCATAATCAAAGATTTGCGGGGCCGGTTTCGCCACGCCCACCTGTTCTGAAATTACTAATAAATCAAAGTAGTCACGGAAACCGGTCCGCTCAAGGCGGATCTGCTGGAGCGCGGTAAAGCCGTTGGTGATGATCCCGAGCTTCGCCTTGCCTTTCAGGGAGGCGAGCAGCGACGCGGCGCCCGGCAGCGGGGCGCAGATTTCAGCCATTGCATTAAGGAAGGCGTCGTTCAGATCGCCTGGCGGAACGTTCAGGCGCTCCGACCACCCCTGAAAACGCTGGTGTTGCAGCTGTAACGCGGTGATTGCGCCGTTCTGGTAATCCACCCACAACGGTTTATTCACCGTCTGGTAAGCCTGGAAATCTTCAGCAGTAAAGGTCACGCTGTAGTCGAGAAACATCCGCTGTAAGCCGCCGTACGAATCGAAGGTAAACAGCGTTTCATCGGCGTCAAAGAAAATCCAGTCCCAGTTCATTGTTACAACCTTTTTTAGTTATCCAAGCGGCAGAGCCATGATGATGGCGTCTTCACGTCCTTCTGCGGTGGGGTAATAGTTACGGCGGATCGTCGCCTCGTTAAAGCCCAGGCTCTCATAGAGTGCGATGGCGGCGACGTTCGACGCCCGTACTTCCAGCCACAGCGTGAACACGTCTCGTGCTTCCAGCTCGCGAATTAAATGTTCCAGCAGTTCTCTGCCCAGCCCACGGCGCTGGAAAGCAGGATCCACAGCGATGTTAAACAGCGTCGCTTCATCCAGAACAACCTGCGTGATGGCAAATGCCGCCAGCTGATTATCGACATCCAGCCGATAGTTCAGGTAACGCTCACCCTGGTTGCTGGCAAAGGTTTTTTCACTCCACGGAAAGGCGTGGGCGCGTTTTTCGATCTCAAAAGCTTGCGCTAAATCAGTCGTCGTGAGGGAAGAAATTGTGTTCATGTTCGCAGATTTGTTGCCACAGCGCGCGACGTGCCGCCGGGTTTACGTTAAGTTCGTCCAGCGCCGGAGAGGCCATACACGCCCCCTCCAGAGCAATCTCTTCTCTTACGCCAAGCTGCCAGCTGTTGCAGCGGCTGCCCTCGGGCAGCATGGCCACGCGATCGGGCGTCAGTTGTAGCACCTGATCGGCACCCAGCCTCAGCGCCCGAAGTACGTCGGCGATCACCGGCTCGCTCAGGGCGGGCAGGCTTTGCGCCACCATCACCAGACGAATATGCGCCGGTAGCGAGATGGCGATTTCGCCCTGCAATGCCGCCGGGCGGCGCAGCGCCCACTGGGTGATGCCCAGTTGCTGTAGTTGCCTGTCTCGTCGGGATGCCATTGCAAAAACTCCTGTTTGTCAGGCGCGCAAATATACCAAATGTGTCGAATCTGCGCCATCTACCTACTATAATCCCCGCCTGTGTTTATTGAGGAACAATTCATGTCTGCATTTACCCCGGCAAGTGAAGTCTTGCTGCGTCACAGTGATGATTTCGAACAAAGCCGTATTCTGTTTGCCGGAGATATGCAGGATGACCTGCCTGCCCGTTTCGAGTGCGCCGACAGCCGTGCGCACACCCAGCAGTATCACCACTGGCAGGTCCTGAGCCGTCAGATGGGCGAGCGCGCCCGTTTCAGCCTGGTGGCGGAACAGGCCGACGTGGCCGACTGCGATACGCTGATCTACTACTGGCCGAAGAACAAACCCGAAGCCCAGTTCCAGCTGATGAACCTGCTCTCCCTCCTGCCGGTGGGTTGCGATATCTTCGTGATCGGTGAAAACCGCAGCGGCGTGCGCAGCGCTGAGCAGATGCTGGCGGAGTACGTCACGCTGAACAAAGTCGACAGCGCCCGCCGCTGCGGCCTCTACCATGGCCGCCTGGACAAAAAACCGACCTTCGACGCGGAAAAATACTGGGGCGAATATCAGCTGGATGGCCTGACCATCAAAACCCTGCCGGGCGTCTTCAGCCGTGACGGTCTGGACGTGGGCAGCCAGCTGCTGCTCTCCACCTTTACGCCGCACACCAAAGGCAAAGTGCTGGATGTCGGCTGTGGCGCAGGCGTGCTCTCCGCTGTGCTGGCAAGCCACTCGCCGAAAGTGCGTTTAACCCTCACCGATGTGGGTGCATCCGCCATCGAAGCCAGCCGCGCGACCCTGGCGGCCAACAACATTGAAGGCGAAGTTTTTGCCTCCAACGTCCTCTCCGACGTGACCGGCCGTTTCGATATGATTATCTCTAATCCGCCATTCCATGACGGTGTGGAAACCAGCCTCGAAGCAGCACAGACCTTGATTCGTACCGCGGTACGCCATCTGAACAGCGGCGGTGAGCTGCGAATCGTGGCGAACGCCTTCCTGCCGTACCCGAAAGTGCTGGATGAAGTCTTCGGCTTCCACGAAGTGCTGGCGCAAACTGGCCGCTTTAAGATCTACCGCGCCATCATGACTCGCCAGGCGAAGAAGTAACGTCTCCCGCTGGCCTGAGCCGCCCGTTCAGGCCATTTTTGCAGCAAATAATATCTCCCGCACAATTATCTGTTGACGAAAAGCTGAAAACATCTAGAATGCGCCTCCGTGGTTACGATACTTTTACTGTATCGATGGTCTGCGAAGGTGGCGGAATTGGTAGACGCGCTAGCTTCAGGTGTTAGTGTCCTTACGGATGTGGGGGTTCGAGTCCCCCCCCTCGCACCAATAACCATGATTGATATTGCTCGCACTGGGCGAAGGTGGCGGAATTGGTAGACGCGCTAGCTTCAGGTGTTAGTGTCCTTACGGATGTGGGGGTTCGAGTCCCCCCCCTCGCACCAACGAGGCGATATCAAAAAATAAGATGACTGTGCGAAGGTGGCGGAATTGGTAGACGCGCTAGCTTCAGGTGTTAGTGTCCTTAGGATGTGGGGGTTCGAGTCCCCCCCCTCGCACCAATTATCTTATCTCTCCTGATTTTCTCTCTTTTTCTCCCGTTAGTTCAGATTCATTACCAGCACCCACATTCCCGCAATCAGCGCAACACATGATGGCAGCAGCACGAAATGCCGCAGTTGTTTATGCCAGATCATGGCGGATGAAATCAGCAAGCCCGACGCGATAATCACTTTCCAGACCGCTAACGACAGATCGGTACACGCCAGCCCGGCCATGACCATTCCCGGCAGTATCACGCCCCAGCCACTTCCCAACGCTCTGCTCAACATGATTCATCTCTCAAACCGATAATGATAACCAATATCATATGATAGATTTTCTCATTTGTCAGCGTTAAACCTGAATGTGTAAAAAGCCTTGCGCACGGATTTATCTATAGTTAGGATTGGCAATCATTATCATTTAGATTTTTATCCAGCTAACTTATGGCCACACGTTCCGCACACGCTGTTGAGAATATTATCTGGCAAACGCCACTGTCGGCCGGGCCTTCAGGGCTTGCGGACGCGATGCGTGAGGCTATCGGTCAGACGCGTGCCTATCTGCTGGATGTCATCAAGCTGGATGAACCCCATCCTCATCACGCCATGACGCTGGCGCAGTGGCAGCGTCCTTCCGAACTGCAGTCTTTGCTGGCGACCTACTCCGATCATATCTACCGCAACCAGCCCACGATGGCGCGGGAAAACAAGCCGCTGCTGTCGCTGTGGGCACAGTGGTATATCGGGCTGATGGTCCCACCGATGATGCTGGCCCTGCTGACCCAGGATGTGGCGCTGGATATTTCCCCGGAACATTTCCACGTTGAGTTTCACGAAACCGGGCGCGCAGCCTGCTTCTGGATCGACGTTCAGGAAGACAGCCAGGCAACCTCCCTTTCGGCCCGGCAGCGTATGGAAATGCTGGTGACACGCGCGCTGGTCCCGGTGGTTGACGTCCTGGAAGCGACGGGTGAGATCAACGGCAAACTTATCTGGAGCAATACCGGCTATTTAATTCACTGGTATCTGACCGAAATGAAACCCCTGCTGGGGGAAGAGAAAGTGGACGCGCTGCGTCAGGCGATTTTCTTTGCCCGCCAGCTCTCCGATGGGCGTGACAACCCGCTTTATCGCACCGTCGTCCCGCGCGACGGCCTGCTGGTGCGTCGTACCTGCTGTCAGCGCTATCGCCTGCCGGACGTTCAGCAGTGCGGCGATTGCACGCTGAAATAGTTTGTCAGGTCCAATAGATGAAAACGGCAACCCAAGGGTTGCCGTTTTGCTTTTATTAAGCGACCTGCTGACTCTCTTCTTCTGCACGCTGGGCCTCTTCGGCCTCCTGCGCCAGCAGCTGCTTCTCATACACCTTAAAGAACGGGTAGTAGATGATGGCGGAGACCATCGCTAACAGCAGGACCAGGATCGCCGCCCTGAAGTCCCAGCCCAGCGCCCAGGCAGCCCCCACCGGCGCAGGAGCGGTCCAGGGAACCACCGAAATCACGCGGCCAATCAGATCCAGCTTCATCGCCGCCCACGCCAGCACCGCGTTGACCATTGGCGCCAGCAGGAACGGGATAAAGAACACCGGGTTCATCACGATAGGCGTACCGAAGATCACCGGTTCGTTGATGTTGAAAATACTCGGCACCACGCTCAGCCGTCCAATGGAACGCAGGTGCGCCGAACGGCTACGCAGATAGCAGAACACCAGCCCCATCGTGGCCCCGGAGCCGCCAATCACAATGAAGAAAGTCCAGAACGCCTCCATAAAGATGTGTGGCAGCGGCGCGCTTTGCGCCAGCGCGGTCTGGTTCATCCCCAGGTTGGTGAGCCAGAACATCTGCAGCATACCGGAGACAATCGCCGCCCCGTGGATGCCCGCAAACCACAGCAGGTGACCAATCAGCACCGCCAGCAGGATTGCCGGCAGCGAGTCCGCCGCCGCCACCAGCGGTTTAAAGATGGCCATGATCGCCTGCGGGATCAGCATGCCAAACTGCGACTGAATAAGCAGGCTCAGTGGATAGAGGGTTAGCACCACCACCAGCACCGGGATCAGCAGGTCGAAGGAGTTCTTGATCATCGGCGGCACCTGGTCGGGCAGGCGAATACCGATATTGTGCGCCTTCAGAAAACGCATCATCTCCACGCAGTAGATCGCCACCAGAATGGCGGTGAAGATCCCCGTCCCGCCGAGGCTGTCCACCGGCAATGCGCCTTTGGTTTTTGGCGCGGCGATCAGCAGGAAGGCCATCAGCGACAGCATGGCGCACATGAAGGGATCGAGCTGATACGCTTTTACATAATGCTTGCCCAGGTTGTAGGCGATAGCGGCACAGATATAGAGGGACATCACGCCCATCGTCATATCGAAGGGGGTGAGGATCTGGCCTTCAAACTGTTTTGCCATATCCAGCCAGGCGCGGGCAAAGCCCCATGTGGTGTCCGGCGAAAACGGCGGGTAAGCAAACACTAATAAGAACGAGCCCACAATCATAAACGGCATCGCGGAGATAAAACCGTCGCGGATCGCCATCACGTGACGCTGGGAGGAGATGCGTCCGGCAATGGGGCTGACATAGTTTTCAACAAATCGGAATATCAGGTTAAACGCAGCATGGTTGGCAGACATAACGGCTCTCCTGTCAGACGATCGTTTCGGGCGTTGTGACGCCGCACGGTGTTCCATATACCACTTTCACCACCTTGCTGGCTCGCTTACCAGCGGGACTGCTCAAACGGATAGGTTTCATAATCGACTCTTATTATTGGATACAGGGGAAGTGACGTAATCAGTATTAATCTCCGCATCATGGTCTGCAACCGGTTACTGTAACCGGTTTCCGTGATTGTGAAGATGATCCAGAAATCGCTGATATCAGAAGCGTGTGACCTGGTAAATATTTAAAGGGCATCATCTCTTATGAACGACAACGCAGAATATTTTTCTGGAGGAAACAATGAGTTTGCAGTCTGTGCGCCAGTTTTTCGCTGACCACGCCCCGGATGTTGAAGTCATCGAACTGGGTCAAAGTACCGCTACCGTTGCGCTGGCTGCCGAGGCCCACAACGTCGCGCCGGGTCAGATAGCGAAAACGCTGTCGCTAAAAATTAAAGATGAGGTGATCCTCGTGGTTGCCAAAGGCGATGCGCGTCTTGATAACAAAAAGCTGAAGCAGACGTTTGGCGCAAAGGCCCGAATGCTGAGTAGTGACGAGGTGGTGACAATCACAGGGCATCCTGTGGGTGGCGTCTGCCCTTTCGGACTGGAAACGCCGCTGGCGGTCTATTGCGACATCTCTCTCAGACAGTATGCGGAAGTGCTGCCCGCTGCCGGTGCGATCCACAGCGCGGTGCGTATTTCTCCGGAAAGAATGGCCGAGCTCACTCAGGCAACATGGGTAGACGTTTGTCTGTAAGTCCCGCGCCAGAACCGTTCTGGCGCAGACTTTTGCATGGGTTATGAAAAGTGTTGGGAAATGAAGCGCGAGTTGCGGGGATCCGGGACGGGAAAATGGGTCAGGATATCCGCTGCGTGCAGTAATCCCACGTCGGAACGCACCCCGAGCTTAATCATGGCATTGAATTTATGCGCACGAATGGTTTTGATGTTGCGATCGAGCCGGGTGGCAATTTCCGGGATGGAGAAGCCGCACGACATAAACTGCAAAATGGCGCGCTCGGTTGGGCTAAGCAGTCTTCCACGATGAATATTCCAGTGGTTATTATGCCCGTCATTAACCCGTCGGTTCTCGCTCAATATTTTGCTCAGGTGCTCCTGCAGGTCGGCGAGCGGCTCAGATTTGAGAATCACCCCATGCAGGCGTGACGGCGAAAGCTGATTAATCAGGCTCGCTTCTGCCTCATCTGATGCCAGTACGATTCGCTGAATCATGCCGTATGTGGCAGCCACTTCCTTAATACAGACCAGGCAATTACGCCGCTCTTCCCGCTCATCCGAGAGGGAGTAAATTAACGACGTGTATGGAACAAAACTAAGTGAGGACTGGAAACTATTAATGTTATTAAACAGGTGGACTTCATAATTTTTAAGTGCGGGGCTGGCAAAAAGATGCTTAAGCCCCATACCACTCATCATGCACTTTTCGACGATAGCGATATGTCTTTTGTTCGCGTTCTTTTCCATTCGTCTTGCTCTCCATAGGCAGAGAATAAACTCAGCTCTTTCATTCCCTTAGTGCTGTTAATCCACGCGTACATTTCGGCATTACTCGTTAAAGCAAGTCTTCTCATGGCACTGTTTTTTTGCGCACTTACCGTTTTATTACTCTTTTTCAGCAATGCGGCGATTTGATTAATTCCCCATCCTTTTCCCAGTAAGCGTAATACTTTGCGCTCCGAGAAGGTCAACATGACTTCATCCTGGTTGTCATATAAATCATCTGGATCGGGTATTAATAGCGTCTGGCTAATACGTTCAGCGTTTTCGCTACCCGCCTGGATAGCCTTAACCACACTTTCGACGGGCTCCATGTTGGATAGCAACGTACTTTCTGGACGCATCAAGTGCTCAACAGCGAGGGGATAAATTGCCCGAGAAACCAAAAATATCCAGTGAATATCCCGATACTGATTTTGTAATGCGTGATACTGATTGCATATATTAAGCGGATTACGCTGTTCATCTGAAATATCAACGATGACCACAACTGCGCGACGCAATTGGAGAAGCGTCAGTTCTTCATGGGTCCGACAGTAAGAACGATCGTAGTCCGGGAAATAGCGTAACATAATGCTACCGAGGCCGGTCTGCATTATGGGTGATTTTCCAATTATTATTACATTTTTACAGATCAATGACGGCATTTGCGCTCCGAATCCATTCATACGTTCATTCCACGTCGTTCATCTAACTTAATTACCTGTTTGTTTAACAGGGCGACGTAAAAATGTAATGTCTTTCCTTTTTCATTAGCTGAGCGAAATGAGAGTGCGATAAGAACCAGCATCACAAATATATACACCGCCAAAACAGCATTAATATCGCAAAATAACTCTTCAATGTTAACCTGTAGTGCATTATATTTTTAAAAAGAGAAAGTTAGATATTCTAAATATAGATTTAATAAATATGTAAATATAAAAACCATAGAAATTAATAATTAATTCGCTCAACGAAAAGTATATTTACCGCATCAATCTGCTCAAACCTTGATCTGGCCCAGAGCAAACGCTACCGGCTTGTGTGCTAAAAGTAGACATTCCGGCTATCCACCCGTCACTCTCTCCTCAGGGCAAAAGATGCAGGCAGATCAATCCTCACAACGCGCCGTCACGCGACTGTGTATTCAGTGCGGCCTTTTTTTATTGCAACACGGTGCCGAAAGCGCCCTGGTGGAGGAGCTCTCTACCCGACTGGGGCTGGCTCTGGGTATGGACAGCGTAGAGAGCGCCATCTCCTCTAACGCGATTGTGCTGACCACCATTAAATCGGGCCAGTGTCTGACCTCAACGCGTAAAAACCACGATCGTGGGATCAACATGCACGTCGTCACCGAGGTGCAACACATCGTGATCATGGCGGAACACAAGCTGCTGGATGCGCAGGGGGTCGAAAAACGCTTCAGCCAGATCAAGCCGTTGCGCTATCCACGCTGGCTGGTAGTGCTGATGGTGGGCCTCTCCTGCGCCTGCTTCTGTAAACTTAACAACGGCGGCTGGGATGGCGCTATGGTGACCTTTATCGCCAGCACCCTCGCCATGTACGTGCGTCAGGTGCTGACGGGCCGGCATCTGCACCCGCAAATTAACTTCTGCATCACCGCCTTTGTCGCCACCACGGTTTCCGGCCTGCTGCTGCGGCTGCCGGGTTTTGCCACCACCCCGACCATCGCCATGGCCGCCAGCGTGCTGCTGCTGGTGCCGGGCTTTCCGCTGATTAATGCCGTGGCCGATATGTTCAAAGGTCACATCAATACCGGTCTTGCCCGCTGGGCGATAGCCAGTTTACTCACCCTCGCCACCTGTATTGGGGTGGTGATGGCCATGACGTTATGGGGACTTCGCGGATGGGCGTAATCGATTTTCTCTGGGCGCTGGCCCAGGACATGATGTTGTCGGCCATTCCGGCGGTGGGTTTTGCCATGGTATTTAACGTACCCCATCGCGCCCTGCCGTGGTGTGCGCTTTTGGGGGCGATCGGCCACGGCTCGCGTATGACGATGATGACCGCCGGGATGAATATCGAATGGTCGACCTTTATGGCCTCGATGCTGGTGGGCAGCATTGGGATCCAGTGGTCGCGCTGGTATCTGGCGCATCCGAAAGTCTTTACCGTCGCGGCGGTGATCCCCATGTTTCCGGGCATCTCTGCCTATACCGCGATGATCTCGGCGGTGAAAATTAGCCACTTTGGCTACAGCGAAGCGCAGATGATCATGCTGCTGACTAACTTCCTGAAAGCCTCGTCAATCGTCGGCGCCCTCTCAATCGGGCTGTCGATCCCCGGGCTATGGCTCTACCGCAAACGCCCCCGGGTTTGAGAGTTGTGTTCTCCCGCTGCCGTGGTGATAATCCTCTGCTCTCATGTGGCTAAGTAAGGAGCAGATGTGTCTAACCCCGGCAGCGAAAACGCGGAAAACGGCGACGGCTCCCGCCTGAAAGACAAAATCTTCCTCAGCGCCCTCTCGCTGTTTGCCGAGTACGGGCTTAACGGCGCTCGCATGGAGCAGATCGCCGAGAAAGCGGGCACCACCAAACGGATGGTGGTGTATCACTTTAAGACCAAAGAGAACCTCTACCTGCTGGTGCTGGAATATGTCTACACGCAGATCCGCGCCAGTGAGATGCAGCTCAGCCTGGATGCAATGCCGCCGGTAGAAGCGCTGGTGGAGCTGGTGGAAACCACCTTTGACTATCACGCCGACCATCCGGACTACATCCGCATTATCTGTATGGAGAACATGCAGCGGGGCCGGTTTATGCAGCAGTCGGCCTTGCTGCGCCAGGTGAACCGCAGCGCGCTGGATCTGCTGGAAACCATCCTCAAACGCGGCAAAGAGAAGCAACTCTTTAACCAGACGGTGAACGCCCGGGATTTGCATCGCCTCATCAGCAGCTTCAGCTTTCACTATGTGGCCAACAGCTACACCTTCACCCTGCTGTTTGAGGATGGCGCTGATGAACAGGCCCAGCGGCAACACTATCGAAAAATGGCGGTTCAGGTTGCCTTGCGTTATACCTGTCCTTAGCGCTTTCACCCCTGAGATAAGGAACCTACCATGTCTTTAGAAAAAGTTGTCTATACCGCCAAAGCCAAAGCTACCGGCGGCCGTGATGGTCGCGCCACCTCGTCCGACGGCGTGCTGGATGTCAAACTGGGCGTCCCCAAAGAGATGGGCGGCGCGGGCGGTGAAGTCACCAACCCGGAACAACTGTTCGCGGCGGGCTACTCAGCCTGTTTTCTCGGCGCCATGAAATTTGTGGCTAACCGCGACAAAATCACCATGCCGCAGGATGCCTTTATTGAGGGCGAAGTGGGGATCGGGCCGCTGCCAACCGGGTTTGGCATCGAAGCGAAACTGAATATTCACCTGCCAGGGATGGACGCCAGTGAGGCGAAAAAGCTGGTGGATGCGGCGCACATTGTCTGCCCGTACTCTAACGCCACCCGCAACAATATCGATGTGACGCTGAATATTATCTCCTGATTTTTCAGGGGGTCAGGGAGCGGGTTTCAGACCCCTGCCTGCCCCCTCCTCTCTGTGCTACCATAAGCCCATATCTCGTCCGCAGTAACTCAGTAGAGAAGTATTATGTCCTCCAGAATCCTGACCACCAGCGTCACTGGCATTGATGCCTTTATGCACGATCCCCGCGGCGTGCTGTCCAGGGCGCAAGGCGGTACTGTCGCCGTTTTCGCCGATAACGCACCGGCTTTTTACGCCATCACGCCGCAGCGTCTGGCCGAGCTGCTGGAGCTGGAAGCGCGCCTGGCGCGCCCGGCCAGTGACGTCACTCTGGATACTCAATTCTTCGAGGAGCCTACCAGCGCGCCGGTTGCGGTGCCGATGGGCAAATTCGCCATGTACAATGGCTGGCAGCCGGACCCCGATTTCCAGCGTCAGGCGGCGCTGTGGGGCATTGCCCTCACCCAGCCCGTCGCCCCTGAGGAGCTGGCCGCTTTTACCGCCTACTGGCAGGCGGAAGGGAAAGTCTTTCACCATATCCAGTGGCAGCAGAAGCTGGCGCGCAGCGTGCAGATCAACCGGGCCAGCAGCGGCAACCAGGCCAGACGCGATGTGAATACCTTTTCAGAACCGGATAAACAGATCCCCCACGGATTCCGAGGTGCCAAATGAAAGAGTTCGGCGAACTGATGAAACGTCTGCAGAAGATCATGCCCGCTAACGTCAAACCGGCCTTTACCACCGGTGAAGAGCTGCTGGCGTGGCAAAAAGAGCAGGGTAAGATCCGCGCGGCGGCGCTGGCGCGGGAGAACCGCGCCATGAAGATGCAGCGCACCTTTAACCGCTCCGGCATTCGTCCTCTGCATCAGAACTGCTCCTTCGACAACTACAAGGTGGAGACCCAGGGACAACTCCAGGCTCTGCAACAGGCGCGCCAGTACGTAGAAGAGTTTGACGGCAACATCGCCAGCTTTATCTTCAGCGGCAAGCCGGGCACCGGCAAAAATCATCTCGCGGCGGCCATCTGCAACGAGCTGCTGCTGCGCGGTAAATCGGTGCTGATCATCACCGTGGCTGACATCATGTCCGCCATGAAAGATACCTTCAGCAACCGGGAGACCAGCGAAGAACAGCTGTTGAACGATCTGAGTAACGTGGATCTGCTGGTGATTGATGAAATCGGCGTGCAGACCGAATCGCGCTATGAAAAGGTGATCATTAACCAGATTGTCGATCGCCGCTCCTCCTCCAAACGCCCGACCGGCATGCTGACCAACCATAACGTTGAAGAGATGACCCGTCTGCTGGGCGAGCGGGTGATGGATCGCATGAAACTGGGTAACAGTCTGTATGTGATTTTTGACTGGGAAAGCTATCGCAGCCGCGTTACCGGTAAAGAGTATTAGGATATTTACCCAAGTCCTGCACTGTCGCGAGGTTTATACTGGCTGCCATTCCGCCCCGGCGGGCAATCGACAGAGTAGGTCTTATGAAAACACATTTTCTTCTTAGCGCCGCAGTCAGCGCCCTCCTGATGACCGGTACAGCCCAGGCGGCCTCCTCCTGGCAGGATACGCTCAACAGCGCCGCCAGCCAGCTCAGCGCGGGCAGCAGCAACAGCACCACCACAACCTCCCAGAGCGGTGGCCTCTCCCTCTCCTCGCTCACCGGTCTGCTCAACAACGGCACCCAGTCGCTCTCTGCCAGCAACATGAATAACGCAGCCGGGATTCTCGAGTACTGCGCCAAAGAGAAGCTGGCCTCGATGACCGACGCCACCAACATTAAAAATCAGGTGCTGGGTAAGCTGGGTCTCGACACCCAGGAAGAGCAGCAGCAGGACACCAACTATCTGGAAGGGATCCAGGGTCTGCTGAATGCCAATAACGGCGAACAGCTGAATCTGGAAACCATCGGCAACTCTCCGCTGGCGAAGAAGGTCAAAGCCCAGGCCTGTGATTTTGTCCTGAAACAGGGAATGAGCTTTATCTCCTGATCCCCGACACGCCGCGACGGCTGCCGCGGCGTTTCTCCCCTTCCCCGCAGAAAGCGACGCCCGTCAAACATTCGATTTTCTAAACCAAATCCTAACAACAGCACAATTGCGTGACACTACAATTGCAGCTTGATGGCATCGCCATTACATTGGATCACCCAAAAATTAAACAGTTAATCCGCCAATCGGCGGATGCCTTTGTTGAGGATAAGCTGTTGTCAGAGTTTATTTCTGTTGCCCTGTTTATCGCCTCGGTGGTTATCTATTCCCGCAAAGCGGGTCGTAACACCTGGTGGTTTGCTGTCACCCTGCTGGTGCTGGGGCTTTTTGTCGTACTGAACATTACCCTCTACGCCAGTGACTACTTTACCGGCGACGGCATTAACGATGCTGTTCTCTATACCCTGACCAACAGTCTGACCGGTGCCGGGGTTAGTAAGTACATACTTCCAGGTATTGGTGTGGTGGTTGCCCTGGTGGCGGTATTCGGCCTGCTGGGCTGGATCCTGCGCCGCCGCCGTCATCATCCGCATCATCTCGGTTATAGCCTGCTGGCGCTGGTACTGGCCCTCGCCTCGGTGGATGCCAGCCCGGCGTTTCACCAGATCACCGAGCTGGTGAAATCCCAGTCCCGCGATGGCGATCCCGACTTTGCGGCGTATTACAAAGAGCCGGGTAAAACCATTCCAAACCCGAAACTCAACCTGGTCTATATCTATGGCGAAAGCCTGGAGCGCACCTACTTTGATAATGACGCCTTCCCGGATCTCGCGCCGGAGCTGGGTGCTATCAAAAATGAGGGGATCGATTTCAGCCACACCGCGCAGCTGCCTGGCACCGATTACACCATCGCCGGCATGGTCGCCTCCCAGTGTGGCATTCCGCTGTTCGCCCCGTTTGAAGGTAACGCTTCCGCATCGGTGTCGAGCTTCTTCCCGCAGAATATCTGTCTCGGCGATATCCTGAAAAACTCCGGGTACGAGAACTACTTCATGCAGGGCGCCAACCTCCGTTTCGCCGGGAAAGATGTGTTCCTGAAGTCCCACGGTTTTGACCATCTCTACGGTGCAGAAGAGTTAAAAACCACCGTCGCGGATCCGACCTACCGTAACGACTGGGGCTTCTATGACGATACGGTGCTGGATGAAACCTGGAAAAAATTCGAGGCGCTGTCACAGTCCGGCAAACGCTTCTCGCTGTTTGCCCTGACGGTGGATACGCACCACCCGGACGGCTTTATCTCCCGCACCTGCCAGCGCAAGCGCTATGCCCTTGACGGCAAGCCCAATCAATCCTTTAGCGCGGTGGGCTGTAGTCAGGAGCACATTGCGGCGCTGATCGAAAAAATCAAAGCCTCGCCGTATTTCAAAAACACGGTGATTGTGGTCTCTTCCGACCATCTGGCGATGAAAAACACCGCCTGGGATGCGCTGAACAAGCACGATCGCAGCAACCTGTTCTTTATCCTGCGTGGCGATAAGCCGCAGCAGGAGGTGATGGCCGTGAAGCGCAACACCATGGATAACGGCGCAACGGTGCTGGATATCCTCGGCGGGGATAACTTTATCGGCCTGGGCCGCAGTAGCCTCTCCGGGCAGTCGCTGTCTGAAGTGTTCCTCAACATGAAGGAAAAAGTGCTGGCGTGGAAACCGGACGTCATTCGCCTGTGGAACTTCCCGAAAGAGCTGAAAGAATTCACCATCGACAGCCAGAAAAACATGATGGCCTTCTCCGACAGCCACTTCCGCCTGCCGCTGCTGCTGCGCGTTTCCGATAAGCGGGTGGAACCGCTGCCGGAAAGCGAATACTCGGCTCCGCTGCGCTACCAGCTGGCGGATTTCGCCCCGCGGGATAACTTTGTCTGGGTCGATCGCTGCTACAAGATGGGTCAGCTCTGGTCGCAGCCGCTGGCGCTCTCTACCGACTGGTGTGTTTCTCAGGGCCAGTTAGGCGGCGAGCAGACCGTGCAGCATGTCGATAAAGCACAGTGGAAGGGCAAGACGGCGTTTAAAGATACAGTGATCAGCACCGATCGCTATCAGCGCAACGTCGACATGCTCAAGGTGTCCGACAACGACATCCGCTACAAGGCTGACAGCTTTGTCTTTAACGTGGCCGGGGCGCCCGAAGAGGTGAAGCAGTTCAGCGGGATCTCGCGTCCGGAATCCTGGGGACGCTGGTCTAACGCCCAACTGGGTGATGAGGTGAAGATCGAATATAACCAGCCGCTGCCGGCGAAATTCGACCTGGTGATCACCGCCAAAGCCTGGGGACCAAACGCTAACAAACCGATTCCGGTACGTATTGGCGATAAAGAGCAGACCCTGACGCTGGGGAACGAGGTCACCACCACGACGCTGCATTTCGACAACCCGTCGCACAGCAGCACGCTGGTGATTGTTCCGCCTGCACCGGAGTCCACTAACGAGGGGAATATTCTCGGCCACTCTCCGCGCCAGCTGGGGATCGGGATGGTGGAGATCAAAGTGGTTAACGCGGAAGGGTAAACCCGGGAGAGGCTCGCCTCTCCCGCTTCGCAAGAAAAAAACAGCGCCCAACACCTCCCCGGGCGCTGCATGGCAACCGTTAAAAGCCAATCACGCCCTTAATCAGACCGCGATTATTAATCACCTCCGCCTCATACACCTCCGCCAGCTCACGAAACGCGTAGCGGTGGGTCAGCATCATCTCTGCCGTCAATTTGCCTTCAGCCATCAGCCGTCCCACTTTGGCGAAATCCTCCCCGGTGGCGTTGCGGCTCCCCATCATGGTGGTCTCTTTCTTATGAAACTCCGGATCGGAGAATTGCAGATCGCCCTTGTGCAGCCCGACAAAGACGATGGTGCCGCCGTGGCGGATCAGATTGACGGTATTGTTCATCGCCTGCGGATTACCGGTAGCGTCAATTACCTTCTGCGCCAGGGCCCCGTCGTATTGCGCCCGCAGCCGATCGGTAAAATCGGCTGCCGAGGGATCGAGCGCCGCTACGCCCAGAGAGCGCTGCACATGTTCTCGCCGGGCGGGACTGGTATCGGCGACCACCACCTGCGCGCCATCCGCATGCGCAATCGCCGCCGCCCCCAGGCCAATCGGTCCGGCCCCCACAACCAGCAGGTGCTCTCCCGGCTGAATGGCTGCGCGGCGTACCGCATGGGCGCTTATCGCAAACGGCTCGATCAGGGCCGCCGCCTCGGGGTCGATCCCGTCTGCGGGTAGCAGGTTGCTCACCGGCACCGACAGATACTCGCTAAAACCGCCGTCCTGATGTACGCCGATCACCGAGATAGCTTCGCAGCAGTTGGTTTTGCCGCTCAGGCAGGCCGGACACTGCTGGCAGGCGACGTAAGGAATGACGGCTACCTGCTGGCCTTGATGCAGCGTGCGAATATTTTTGCCGATCCCTACCACCTCGCCACATATTTCATGCCCAAGCACGCGGGGATAATTAAAAAAGGGTTGATTGCCGCCCCAGGCATGTATATCGGTCCCGCAAATGCCCACCGTTTTTATTTTTATCAGCGCCTCATCATCGCCGGGAACGGGCACTTCCCGCTGCGTCCAGAGTAATTTTTTCGGTTCCTGACATACCAGCGTATTCATCGTCATCATTTTTTGTTTCTCCCGTTCTGTCGTGGTTTCAGATATTGATGAAAACGCAAAATAACGGGTGGGCAATAAAGGGATTTGTGAATTGCCGCGCATAAAGCCGTTTTAAATAGGGTTTTAATGCCCCCTTTTCTGCCAGAAGGAATCTTTCATGAGCCGTTCGCAAAATTTGCGTCATAACGTGATTAACCAGGTGATCGACGACATGGCGAGGGGCCACATTCCGTCACCGCTGCCCTCACAAAGCGCGCTGGCGGAGATGTACAACATCAGTCGCACCACCGTGCGCCACATCCAGGCCCATCTCTGCGACTGCGGCGTACTGACGCGGGTGAACAATGACTACGTGATTGCCCGCAAGCCCGACGCCAGCGATGGCTTCAGCTGCGAGATCGCGCCGCTGGCCGAGCAGACCCGGCTTTTTGAGCAGAGCTTTTTGTCGATGATCAACCAGCGCATTCTGCGTGCCGGAGAGGCCTTTTCGGAGCTGGCGCTGGCGCGTAGCGCAGGCGTCAGCCCGGTGGTGGTAAGGGAGTACTTACTTAAATTTAGCCGCTACAACCTGATCGAGAGCGAAAAGCGCGGCCAGTGGCGAATGAAGCAGTTTGACCAGTCGTGGGCTGAGCAGCTATTCGAGCTGCGCGAAATGCTCGAAACCCACGCTCTGCAGCATTTCCTCAATCTGCCCGACAGCGACCCGCGCTGGCTCCAGGCCCGCACCCTGCTGGAGGAGCACCGCGCCCTGCGCGACAGCATCGGCGACAGCTTCCGCCAGTTCTCCCGGCTGGATCGCGACTTCCACTCCCTGCTGCTCTCCGCCGCCAACAACATCTTTTTCAACCAGTCGCTGGAGATCATCTCATTCATCTTCCATTTCCACTACCAGTGGGATGAGAGCGACCTGAAGCAGCGCAATATCATCGCCATCGATGAGCATATGACCATCCTTAGCGCGCTTATCTGCCGCAACGATCTGGATGCCAATCTGGCGATGCGTAATCACCTGCATACCGCGAAACAGTCGATGATCCGCTCCATTAACCAGAGCGCGACGGTCTTTTATTAAGTACCGATTAAAAACAGCAAATCTTTACGGACAGCACGCTTCCGCGATCGGACACACGCGGGAAAATAACGGCTGCCTATGCTCACCGGGAGTCGACTTAATTTTTTATTGCGCGGTGAGGAATGCGGATATTCCATCACTTATCGTTATAGATATTTCTCTAATAAAAGATCAGAGAATACCCCTACAATAATTCAGGAGTCCGGCGTGGAAAAAAGCAATATAACTCTCGACCCGCAGACCACCTTTGACAAAGAAAAGACAACAGATATTTCTCTGCCGCCAACAGGTGCTATTCAGCGTAGCGCGCGAATAAAGCGCATCCAGACGACAGCGATGCTGTTATTGTTTTTTGCCGCGGTCATTAATTATCTCGATCGCAGCTCGCTGTCGGTGGCAAATCTTACCATTCGCGAGGAGCTGGGTCTCAGCGCCACCGAGATCGGCGCCCTGCTATCGGTGTTCTCGCTGGCGTATGGTATCGCCCAGCTGCCCTGCGGCCCGCTGCTGGACCGCAAAGGCCCGCGCCTGATGCTGGGGCTGGGAATGTTCTTCTGGTCGCTGTTCCAGGCGATGTCCGGAATGGTTCACAGCTTTACCCAGTTCGTGCTGGTGCGCATCGGGATGGGGATTGGCGAAGCGCCGATGACCCCCTGTGGCGTAAAGGTAATTAACGACTGGTTCAACATCAAAGAGCGTGGCCGTCCGATGGGCTTTTTCAACGCCGCCTCGACCATCGGCGTGGCCATCAGCCCGCCGCTGCTGGCGGCAATGATGCTGGTGATGGGCTGGCGCGGGATGTTTATCACCATCGGCGTATTGGGTATTTTCCTCGCCATTGGCTGGTACATGCTCTATCGCAACCGCGAGGAGCTTGAGCTGAGCGGCGTCGAGCAGGCGTACCTCAACGCCGGTAGCGTTAACACCCGTCGCGATCCCTTAAGCTTTGCTGAATGGCGCAGCCTGTTCCGCAACCGCACCATGTGGGGAATGATGCTGGGCTTTAGCGGCATCAACTATACCGCCTGGCTCTATCTGGCCTGGCTGCCGGGCTATCTGCAAACGGCCTATAACCTGGATCTGAAAAGCACCGGCCTGATGGCGGCCATTCCGTTTCTGTTTGGTGCGGCGGGGATGTTAGTCAATGGCTTCACCACCGATGCGCTGGTGAAACGCGGCATGGCGCCGGTACGCAGCCGTAAGCTGTGCATTATCAGCGGGATGCTCTGTTCGGCGGCCTTCACCTTCGTGGTACCGGAAGCGACCACGGCGATGAGTGCGGTACTGCTAATTGGGATGGCGCTGTTCTGCATCCACTTTGCGGGGACGTCGTGCTGGGGATTGATCCATGTGGCCGTGGCATCACGAATGACCGCCTCGGTGGGCAGCATTCAAAACTTCGCCAGTTTCATCTGCGCCTCGTTTGCCCCGATTGTCACCGGGTTTATCGTCGACACCACCCACTCGTTCCGCCTGGCGCTGATCATCTGCGGCTGCGTCACGGCGCTGGGGGCGTTAGCCTATATCTTCCTGGTGCGTCAGCCGATCAGCGATCCGCGTCAGCAGTAATAGTGCCGGGTGGCGGCTTCGCCTTACCCGGCCTACAAAATCGTAGGCCCGTGCAAGCGCAGCGCCGCCGGGCACAAAAACAGCGCCCTGCCTGAACAGGGCGCTATTCACATCAGAAGGTTTCCCAGTTGTCACCGCTGTCGGTAACCGCCGCTTTGCGCGTCGTTACCGGCGACGTCACGGTTTTCACCGCCGCGTGTGCATGGGCTTTCTGCTGCTCCTGCTGAATGCGGAACACCGCCACTGCCTGAGTCAGACGGCTCGCCTGCTCTTCCAGTGCCGCTGCCGCAGCCGCAGATTCCTGCACCAGCGAGGCGTTCTGCTGGGTGACGCGATCCATCTCGGCCACCGCCAGACCCACCTGGTCGATACCGCGGCTCTGCTCATCAGAGGCAGAGGCGATCTCACCCATAATGTCGGTTACGCGGGTCACCGCGCTGACGATTTCACCCATGGTCTCACCGGCGCTTTCCACCAGCGTGGAACCCACTTCGACGCGACCCACGGAGTCCTCAATCAGGCTCTTGATCTCGCGTGCGGCCTGGGCGCTGCGCTGGGCCAGGTTACGGACTTCACCCGCGACCACCGCAAAACCACGCCCCTGCTCACCGGCACGCGCCGCTTCTACCGCCGCGTTCAGCGCCAGGATGTTGGTCTGGAAGGCAATACCGTCGATGACGCTGATGATGTCAGCAATCTTCTGCGAACTTCCGGCGATGTCACGCATGGTTTGCACCACGTTATCCACCACTTTGCCGCCTTTCTGCGCGGTTTCGGATGCGCTCAGCGCCAGATGGCTCGCCTGACGGGCGTTCTCGGCGTTCTGCTTCACGGTGGCGGTCAGCTCTTCCATGCTGGCTGCGGTCTCTTCCAGCGAGGCCGCCTGCTGCTCGGTACGGGAGGAGAGATCGTTGTTACCCATGGAGATTTCGCTCGCGCCGCTGTAGATGGCGTTAGCGCCATTACGCACGTCGCCGACGGTACGCATCAGTTCAGCCTGCATGTGACGCAGCGTATCGGCCAGCTGCCCCATCTCGTTAGAACCTTCCACTTCGATGCGTTTCACCAGATCGCCGCCGGCGATATGACGAATGCTGTCAGTCAGACGGTTCAGCGGAGAGATCAGGGAGTGACGGATACCCAGCCACACGCCGACAATCACCACCAGCACCAGGATCAGCACGCTGAGCAGGATCCAGAGGGCCTGGCTGTAAGAACTGTTGCTGTCGTCCACGGCGGTCTGATACAGATGATCGTTCTGCTGCAGATAGTTAACGTACTGCTTCTCAAAGCCATCCTGGTAGCTCTGGGTCGGCTGATCGAAGAACTCATTGATCTTGCCTGCGCCCAGCAGCTGGATCAGTTCGGCCAGCGCACCATGATAGATATCGTAGTTACGTTTGATTTCCAGCGCGGCGCCTTCACTCTGACGCGGGTCACGCGGCAGGGCTTCGTACTCCGCCCAGCTTTTTTCCGCCTGCTTCAGTGAAGCAGCAGCAATCTGCATCAGATCGTTCACGGTGGCACCGCTACCGATGTTGTTCTGATCCATCATGTAGCGGATGCCCGCGCGGTTCAGGGTGTTACGGGTTTGCAGCAACGCTACCCAGCTGCTGTTAAGCGTGGATTGTTGCTGACGAATGGTTTGCAGGACGGTGAAGTTTTCTTTGTCATGCTTCAGGGCATTAAAGAAAAGACCACCGGATGTGAGCTGTAATAGGCCAAAAATAACCAAAACCAGCAATAAGCTGGTAACAATCTTGATACGATTTAACATGATTTCTCATTCCACCAGACAGGTACAGAATTTTCGGCCTGGAATGGGAAAACTTTACGGAAATTGTGTTGATGACCGAAGCGATCTACTCCTCTTCCTGGCTGTTAACCTGCCCATCGCCCAGCGCAATAAACTCCTGTAGCAGCGCCGTCAGCTGCTGCATTTTTTCCGGCGTGTACCGCGCCTCAATCTGCTGATAGGCCTCTTCCACCTGCGCCTGGGCGCGTTCATACAGGGCGTTCCCCTCTTTGGTGAGGGAGACATAGAGCTTGCGCTGGTCGTTGAGCGGCTTTAAGCGCAGCACCAGCCCGTCGCGCTCCATACGCGTCAGGATCCCGGTCAGGCTCGGGCGCAGAATACAGGTGCGGAAGGCCAGGTCATGAAAATCCATCGACGGATGCTCCGCCAGCACGCGCACGATCCGCCACTGCTGCTCCGTCAGATTCTGCTGCTTGATAATCGGGCGAAAAAAGGTCATCGCGGTTTCCCGCGCCTGGAGTAGTGCGATAGTTAACGAATCGTGCATGGCGCTCCCACCTCAACATCATTAATAACGAAACAATCAATGCATAACGCTCTCTCTGCGCACCAGCGGCGCGACTGAAAAGTCTAACAGATATCACATTAAAATATTAACTCACTGATATATATAATAAATAAAACGTAAATGTAAATTTATTGTTATCACTATCACAAAATATTCACTTTTGTTTGCCAAACAGACAGCGAGGGACTAAAAACTAATCATTAACATATTAATGAACTCAAAACCCGCGACCCGGGCCCGAGGAGAAAGTAATGAAAGGTACTGTTTTTGCGGTGGCACTCAATCACCGCAGCCAGCTCGACGCCTGGCGCGACGCGTTTAACCAGCCCCCGTACAACACGCCACCGAAAACCGCCGTCTGGTTTATCAAACCGCGCAACACTCTGATCCGCGCCGGCGATGCTATTCCGCATCCTGAAGGGGAACAGGTGCTGAGCGGCGCCACGGTGGCGCTGATTGTCGGCAAAACCGCGAGCAAAGTCAGCCCGGAAGAGGCCGCCGACTACATTGCCGGGTACGCGCTGGCAAACGAGGTGAGCCTGCCGGAAGAGAGCTTCTACCGCCCGGCAATCAAAGCCAAATCCCGGGATGGATTTTGCCCGCTGGGTGAACTCGCCGCCGTCGACAACGTGGATAACCTGACCATCATCACCGAGATCAACGGTCGCGAAGCAGACCGCTGGAACACCGCCGATTTGCAGCGTAACGCCGCTGAACTGCTGAGCGCCCTGAGTGAGTTTGCAACGCTCAACCCCGGCGACGCGATTCTGCTCGGCACTCCGCACTCGCGCGTGCCGCTCCAGCCAGGCGACCGCGTGCGCATTCTGGCAGAAGGCTTCCCGGCGCTGGAAAACCCGGTGGTCAATGAACGCGATGTCGCCATCGCTCAGGGTGCAAACCCTCACCCCACGCTGTTTGCCCTCGGCCTGAACTACGCCGATCACGCCAGCGAGCTGGACTTCAAGCCCCCCACCGAGCCACTGGTGTTTATCAAAGCGCCGAACACCTTTAACGGTGACAACCAGACTTCGGTGCGTCCGGACAACGTTGAGTACATGCACTACGAAGCGGAGCTGGTGGTGGTGATCGGCAAAACCGCGCGTAAGGTCAGCGAAGCCGAGGCGATGGACTATGTCGCGGGCTATACGGTCTGCAACGACTACGCCATCCGCGACTACCTGGAAAACTACTATCGCCCCAACCTGCGGGTCAAAAGCCGCGACGGGTTAACCCCCATCAGCCCCAACATCGTGCCAAAAGCAGCCATTCCCGATCCGCATAACCTCACCCTGCGCACTTTCGTCAACGGTGAATTACGTCAGGAAGGGACCACGGCGGATCTGATCTTCAGCATCCCGTTCCTGATTGCTTACTTAAGTGAATTTATGACCCTGCAGCCGGGGGACATGATCGCTACCGGCACGCCGAAAGGGCTCGCCGACGTGCGCCCGGGGGATGAAGTGGTGGTGGAAGTGGAAGGCGTTGGCCGTCTGGTCAACCGGATTGTCAGCGAGGAGGCCAAATAATGAAAAAGATTAACCACTGGATCAACGGTAAGAACGTCGCGGGTAACGACTATTTCCACACCACCAACCCGGCCTCCGGCGAGGTGCTGGCAGAAGTCGCCTCCGGCGGAGAAGCGGAAATTCATCAGGCCGTCGCCGCCGCCAAAGAAGCCTTCCCGAAATGGGCCAACCTGCCGATGAAGGAGCGCGCGCGCCTGATGCGTCGCCTGGGCGATCTGATCGACCAGAACGTGCCGGAAATTGCCGCGATGGAGACTGCCGACACCGGCCTGCCGATCCACCAGACTAAAAACGTGCTGATCCCGCGCGCCTCGCACAACTTCGAATTCTTCGCCGAGGTGTGCCAGCAGATGAACGGCAAAACCTACCCGGTCGACGACAAGATGCTCAATTACACCCTCGTGCAACCGGTGGGCGTCTGCGCCCTGGTCTCGCCATGGAACGTGCCCTTTATGACCGCCACCTGGAAGGTCGCCCCCTGCCTGGCCTTAGGCAATACCGCGGTACTGAAGATGTCTGAACTCTCCCCGCTGACCGCCGACCGTCTGGGCGAGCTGGCGCTGGAGGCGGGTATTCCGGCGGGGGTGCTGAACGTGGTGCAGGGCTACGGTGCCACGGCTGGCGATGCGCTGGTACGCCATCAGGACGTGCGGGCCGTGTCGTTCACCGGCGGCACCGCCACCGGACGGCGCATCATGCAGAGCGCCGGGCTGAAAAAATACTCCATGGAGCTGGGGGGCAAATCGCCGGTGCTGGTGTTTGAAGATGCCGACATCGAACGCGCCCTGGATGCCGCCCTGTTCACCATCTTCTCCATCAACGGCGAACGCTGCACCGCGGGCTCGCGCATCTTTATCCAGCAGAGCATCTACCCGGAATTCGTCAAACGCTTCGCCGAGCGCGCCAACCGCCTGCGGGTGGGCGATCCGACCGATCCGAACACCCAGATCGGGGCTCTCATCAGCCAGCAGCACTGGGAGAAAGTCTCCGGCTATATCCGCCTCGGCATTGAAGAGGGTGCAACCCTGCTGGCGGGCGGCCCGGACAAACCAACCGACCTGCCCGCCCACCTGAAAGGCGGCAATTTCCTGCGCCCGACCGTGCTGGCGGATGTTGATAACCGCATGCGCGTGGCGCAGGAGGAGATCTTTGGGCCGGTGGCCTGCCTGCTGCCGTTTAAGGACGAAGCGGAAGGGCTGCGCCTGGCGAACGACGTGGAGTACGGTCTGGCGTCCTACATCTGGACTCAGGATGTCAGCAAGGTGCTGCGTCTGGCACGCAATATCGAGGCGGGCATGGTGTTTGTGAACACCCAGAACGTGCGCGATCTGCGCCAGCCGTTTGGCGGCGTGAAGGCCTCCGGTACCGGACGCGAAGGGGGCGAGTACAGCTTTGAAGTCTTCGCCGAGATGAAAAACGTCTGTATCTCGATGGGCGACCATCCGATCCCGAAGTGGGGGGTATGAAATGGGCAAGTTAGCGTTAGCCGCAAAAATCACCCACGTGCCGTCGATGTATCTCTCTGAGATCCCGGGTAAAAACTTTGGCTGCCGACAAGGCGCCATCGACGGACATAAAGAGATCGGCAGACGCTGCCGCGAGATGGGCGTCGATACCATTATCGTCTTCGACACCCACTGGCTGGTGAACAGCGCCTATCACATCAACTGTGCGGACCATTTTTCAGGCGTCTACACCAGCAATGAGCTGCCGCACTTTATCCGCGACATGACCTACGACTACAACGGCAACCCGGCGCTGGGCCAGCTGATTGCCGACGAAGCGGTGAAGCTCGGCGTACGCGCCAAAGCGCACAACATCCCGAGCCTGAAGCTGGAGTACGGCACCCTGGTGCCGATGCGCTACATGAACGCGGATAAGCACTTCAAAGTGGTCTCCATCTCGGCATTCTGCACGGTTCACGACTTTGCCGACAGCCGCAAACTGGGCGAGGCGATCGTCAGCGCCATCGAAAAATATGACGGCACCGTGGCGGTGCTCGCCAGCGGCTCGCTGTCGCACCGCTTTATTGACGACCAGCGCGCCGAAGAGGGGATGAACAGCTACACCCGCGAGTTTGATCGCCAGATGGACGAGCGGGTGGTGAAGCTGTGGCGCGAAGGCCAGTTTAAAGAATTCTGCAGCATGCTGCCGGAGTACGCCGACTACTGCTACGGCGAAGGCAACATGCACGACACGGTGATGCTGCTGGGCATGCTCGGCTGGGACAAATACGACGGCAAGGTGGAGTTTCTCACCGAGCTGTTCCCCAGCTCCGGCACCGGCCAGGTTAACGCTGTTTTCCCTCTGCCCGCATAAGGATGTCCCATGCCGCACTTTATTGCTGAATGCACCGACAACATCCGCGACCAGGCCGACCTGCCGGGCCTGTTCGCCAAAGTCAACGAGGCGCTGGCCGCCACGGGGATCTTCCCCCTCGGCGGGATCCGCAGCCGCGCGCACTGGCTGGACACCTGGCAGATGGCAGACGGCAGGCACGACTACGCCTTTGTGCATATGACGCTGAAGATCGGCGCGGGCCGCAGCCTTGAGAGCCGTCAGCAGGTGGGGGAGATGCTGTTTACGTTGATTAAAGACCACTTCGCTGAGCTGATGGCCGCCCGCTACCTGGCGCTGTCGTTTGAGCTCGACGAGCTGCACCCGACGCTCAACTTCAAACAGAACAACGTGCACGCCTTGTTTAAGTAGCGCGCCCTCATGCCCGGTGGCGCTTCGCTTACCGGGCCTACAACGACCCTGAACCGTAGGCCGGGTAAGCGCAGCGCCACCCGGCAAACAGCAGCATCAACCGTAGGCCGGGTAAGCGTAGCGCCACCCGGCAATGCAATGCCACAGGATATCGCCATGCTCGACAAACAGACCCATACCCTGATTGCCCATCGCCTGCATCAGGCGGAACAGACCCGGGAGCAGATCCGTGCGATCTCGCTGGATTACCCCCAGATCACCATCGACGACGCCTATGCCGTCCAGCGCGAATGGGTGAGCCTGAAAATCGCCGAAGGCCGCACCCTGAAAGGCCACAAGATCGGCCTCACCTCGAAAGCGATGCAGGCCAGCTCGCAGATCAGCGAGCCGGACTACGGCGCCCTGCTGGACGACATGTTCTTCCACGACGGCAGCGATATCCCTACCGACCGCTTTATCGTCCCACGCATTGAGGTGGAGCTGGCCTTCGTGCTGGCAAAACCGCTGCGCGGCCCGAACTGCACGATGTTCGACGTCTACAACGCCACGGATTACGTCATCCCCGCGCTGGAGCTGATCGACGCCCGCTGCCACAACGTTGACCCGGAAACCCAGCGCCCGCGCAAGGTGTTCGACACCATCTCCGATAACGCCGCCAACGCCGGCGTGATCCTCGGCGGCCGCCCGATCCGCCCGGACGAGCTGGATCTGCGCTGGATCTCCGCCCTGCTCTATCGCAACGGCGTGATCGAAGAGACCGGCGTCGCCGCGGGCGTGCTCAACCACCCGGCTAACGGCGTGGCGTGGCTGGCTAACAAACTTGCCCCTTACGACGTTCAGCTTGAGCCGGGGCAGATTATCCTCGGCGGCTCCTTTACCCGCCCGGTGCCCGCCAGCAGAGGCGATACCTTCCACGTGGACTACGGCAACATGGGCTCCATCAGCTGCCGCTTTGTGTAAGGAGACGACCATGGAAAACGCATTCAAAGCGGCACTGCAAGCAGGCAAACCCCAGATCGGCTTATGGCTGGGGCTGACCAGCAGCTACAGCGCCGAACTGCTGGCGGGGGCAGGCTTCAACTGGCTGCTGATCGACGGCGAGCACGCCCCGAACAGCGTGCAGACCGTCCTCACCCAGCTCCAGGCCATCGCCCCCTACCCCAGCCAGCCGGTGGTGCGCCCGTCGTGGAACGATCCGGTGCAGATCAAACAGCTGCTGGATGTGGGGGCGCAAACCCTGCTGGTGCCGATGGTGCAGAACGCCGACGAAGCGCGGCTGGCGGTACGCGCAACCCGCTACCCGCCGGCGGGTATTCGCGGCGTCGGCAGTGCCCTGGCCCGCGCATCACGCTGGAACCGCATCCCGGATTACCTGCACCAGGCCAACGACGCCATGTGCGTGCTGGTACAGATTGAAACCCGCGAAGCGCTGAAAAACCTGCCGCAGATCCTGGATGTGGAGGGCGTCGACGGAGTGTTTATCGGCCCGGCGGACCTCAGCGCCGATATGGGCTTTGCTGGTAATCCACAGCATCCGGAGGTGCAGGCCGCCATCGAACAGGCGATCGCGCAGATCCGTGCTGCGGGCAAAGCGCCCGGCATCCTGATGGCGAACGAGCAGCTGGCGAAACGCTATCTCGAACTCGGGGCGCTGTTTGTCGCCGTCGGCGTCGACACCACCCTGCTCGCCCGCAGCGCCGAGGCGCTGGCGGCACGCTTTATCGATAACCCGGTTACGTCAGTTAATAACAATAAATCCGTCTATTGAACGGACACTGTGGAGCGCAACATGACGACCTCTACCCTGCACCCTGATAATAAAAAAGCTGTTGAACATCGCGTTATTAATAAGCTGTTCCGTCGTTTGATCGTGTTTCTCTTTATTCTCTTTGTCTTCTCGTTCCTTGACCGCATCAATATCGGCTTTGCCGGGCTGACGATGGGCAAAGATCTGGGCCTCACCTCCACCATGTTTGGCCTGGCCGCAACGCTCTTTTACGTCACCTACGTGCTGTGCGGGATCCCCAGCAATATCATGCTGGCGAAGATTGGCGCGCGCCGCTGGATCGCCGGGATCATGGTGGTGTGGGGGATCGCCTCCACCTGCACCATGTTCGCCACCAGCCCCGAAACCCTCTACGTGCTGCGTATGCTGGTGGGCATTGCCGAAGCCGGTTTCCTGCCAGGGATCCTGGTCTATCTCACCTGGTGGTTCCCCGCCTATCACCGCGCCCGCGCCAACGCGCTGTTTATGATCGCCATGCCGGTGACGATGATGCTGGGCTCGATCCTCTCCGGCTACATCCTGGCGATGGACGGCCTGTGGAACCTGAAGGGCTGGCAGTGGTTGTTCCTGCTGGAAGGGCTGCCGTCGGTGGTGCTTGGGGTGGTGACCTGGTTCTTCCTGAACGACACGCCGGATCAGGCCACCTGGCTGGACGACGAAGAGAAGCAGACCCTGAAAGCGATGATCGCCCGCGAGCAGGAGAACGCCATTGCCCATGCCGCCACGCCGCGCTCGACGCTGCGTGAAGTGCTGACCCCGGCAGTGCTGCTCTACACCCTGTCCTATTTCTGTCTGACCAATACGCTGAGCGCGATCAACATCTGGACGCCGCAGATCCTGTAAAGCTTCAACACCGGCAGCAGCAACATTGTGATCGGCCTGCTGGCGGCGATCCCGCAGTTTTGCACCATCCTCGGCATGATCTGGTGGAGCCGTCGCTCCGACAGGCTGAAAGAGCGAAAAAAGCACACCATCCTGCCGTATCTCTTCGCAGCGGCGGGATGGATGCTGGCCTCGGCCACCGATCACAGCCTGATCCAGCTGCTTGGCATCATCATGGCCTCAACCGGATCGTTTACCGCCATGGCGATCTTCTGGACCACGCCAGATCAGGTTATTAGCCTGCAGTCCCGGGCGGTGGCGCTGGCGGTGATCAACGCCATCGGCAACGTCGGCTCCGCCGTCAGTCCGCTGCTGATTGGCATCCTGCGCGATGCCACCGGCAGCTTCAGCTCCGGGCTGTGGTTCGTCGCCGGGCTGCTGGTCGTGGGTGCGCTGGTGCTGACGCGTATTCCGATGTCCCGGCAGGAGAGCCGTGCAAGCGTGCCAGACATGGCGACGCAGAAGATCCACTGAGGAGCGGTTATGTGCCAGAGCCCGATTACCAATATCGACATCAGCAAAGAGTACGACGAGAGCCTGGGTACGGACGATGTGCATTACCAGTCCTTTGCGCATATGGCGGCCTTTTTTGGCCGCGATATGCAGGCCCATCGCCACGACCGCTATTTTCAGATGCACTTTCTTGATACCGGGCAGATCGAGCTGCAGCTGGACGATCACCGCTACTCGGTGCAGGCCCCGCTGTTTGTCCGCACCCCGCCATCGGTGCCGCACGCGTTTTATACCGAATCAGACAGCGACGGACACGTACTGACGGAGCATGAAGATCTGATCTGGCCGCTGCTGGAAGTGCTCTACCCCGGCACCCGGGAGACCTTCGGGCTGCCGGGCATCTGCCTGTCGCTGGCGGATAAACCGGAGGAGCTGACGGCGCTCAGCCACTACTGGCGGCTGATTGAGCGGGAGTCCACCGCCCAGCTTCCCGGACGGGAGCACACCCTGGTGCTGCTGGCGCAGGCGGTGTTTACCCTGCTGCGCAACGCCCCGCTGGACGATCACGAGGCCTTCGGCATGCGCGGTGAACTGAAACTATTTCAGCGCTTTACTCAGCTGGTTGACGCGCACTTCCACCAGCACTGGACGGTGCCGGAGTGCGCCAGCGAGCTGCACCTCACTGAATCCCGGCTGAACGACATCTGCCGCCGCTTCGCCAACCGCCCGCCAAAGCGGCTTATCTTCGACCGCCAGCTGCGGGAAGCCAGGCTGCTGCTGGTCTTTTCCGACAGCGCGGTGAATGAGATCGCCTGGCAGCTGGGCTTTAAGGATCCGGCCTATTTTGCGCGCTTTTTTAACCACTTAGTGGGCTGTTCGCCGAGCAGGTACCGGGCGCAGAAGGTGCCGGTGTCTCAATTTTCATTCTCCTGAAACAGCCTAAATAGCTGCGCCTAATACCGCTACACTTTTGCCAGACCATGTTTACCTCCCGGGAATGGACTGACAGTTTTCATAAAATGGTGAACCTTTCTCAGTAACTGCCACATCGAACGGCACTGATGGTTACGGGTTATCGTGTCGTGAAGCGCCTGCCATAGACACTCTGCGTGGTTCACCCACGGCGAGTAGACCGGCTGATAAATCACCCTGAACTTTGGGTTACCTTTCAGCCAGCGCTGTGTTTCCCGGCTCTTGTGAATGATGTAGTTATCCACGATAAGTGTGATGGTTTTTGCCCGTCGATAAGTGGATTTCAGGTGCTTCAGCAGGCCGATGAACAGTGCCGAACTCTTGCTATTGCCACCGACGTAACTGACTTTACCCGTACCACTGTGCAGCGCTCCGGCCAGGTAGTATTTTTCATTCTGCTCGGTGTAACAACACGCTTTTGTTGACCACGCCACTGCCAGTCGGCACCGATTTTGGGATTAAGGTGGATATCCACTTCATCTTCATAAAATACCGGATGCTCTGTGCTGCATTCGTCCAGCGCTTTGCGGATTGTCACCATCTTTTCATCTTTGTGCGAGTCACGGATGCGCAGAGTCGGTGCCGCTATGCGCCATACAAGCCCCGCTGATGGCAGCCAGTGACGGATGGTTCCGGCATGTAACCGGCACCCGATTATCTCATTGATTTTTATTGCCGGAAGTTCGCTACTGTAGCGTGAACGCTGATAGCCAAAATCAGTGGGAGAATGCTTTATCAGTTCACGGAACAATGTGCAGATATGCTAATACGGTCAGCGGGGGACGCGTCCTGCGGGTAAAGAGACGAGACCGTCGGCTCCCGACAGCGTAAGCCAGTGAATCCAGCAACCGACGGAGGAACGGGCACAGAAGAGCGTTCTGGCCACACCACTGACACGGTCACCCCGGTGCAACATCAGCATGGCGGTGAGCCTGCGGGCATGGCGGTGAGCCTGCGGGCATGGCGGTGAGCCTGCGGGCATGGTTCTTGCCACGCGTTTTATGGATAGTTTTCTGCATCAGACGTCGTTCGGTACGGGATATGGGTGCTATGATCGGCATCGCTCAGTCCGGTTGGTGGTTTGTTTTGATTTAGCGATTGCTCAGATCGCGCAATCCGGGCTGAATTCCCTCAAAGTGATCGACTATTCCACGCAGCTATTTAGCCTATACGGTCTGTCGAGTGATTTGTAATTATCCGTATAATTAAGCTATTTGCTATTGAAGTTATTTCCAAAAATGAGAGAGAGCATCTCTTCAGGTTGAGTGTTTTAGGAAACAGACCGCCTTGAATCATTTTGTGGATATATTTTTCGACCGGGCCGACAAAGCATTCTTTAATCTCATATTGCCAGTTGGTCAGCAGTCAGGAAGGTAATATCGGATATCATGATACGACCTGTCCAGTTATACTAAGTAATAGCAGTACACAGAATGCCATTATGCTCACTGTCACTCCTCATCAGATATCATCTCACCGGAATTAATGACTTTCAATCGTGTTTTCTTGGCCTCCCTCTGCGGGGTTTATCGGGTATTGAACTGAATCGGCTATGAATCCCATCAGGCTTTTGCTCAGTCTTTGCCATATAGCTGAGAATATATTTCATAGCATTCACACCCATTTCATTATCATGCTTCGTCATCTCTTCACTTCTGACTCTATAATGGCGGTGAGGAATACATCGATGGGCATATCCTTCATTTTCAGTGACTCTCTCCCATTCTTTCTGTACCTCTTCAAACACTACCCAGGCTTTATTACGTAACTGCCCATTGATAAATATTGCGCAGTGAGCATGATAGCGATGGTCCGTTCCGTACTCTGCCACCCAAGTATAACCGGCAATTCCGTTAATATCGGCTAATCGACTTTCCAGCTGAACCATATCGGCGCACAGCCCATGAATATCCTGATGAATGAATTCAGATAAATGACTCAGATAAGCAAAGTCAATTCTCAAGAGAATAAGCTTTGAATATCGCCTGAATAGATTATCGACATGATGGTGTAATTGACATTCCAGTTCAGGATAAGTCGGGTGATTAGGGTTTGTGATACTGTGTGTACTCATGCTGTATTCCTCATAATGTCGTTTCATGAACATGTGAGGAGGGCGTGATTTTTAATTTGACCGATATTGTTATCGGTTTGAATGGGTTTGTTTATGTGGATTAAAATTTATCGCGGGACAAGCAATTATCACAATAAAAGTAATAACCTTATTTAATCATAACGGCCCCGCACTTTGTATTGTGGTATTCCGGTATATGTTTTTTATCCTTTGTTTATTAGGTACCAATGGCAAAGCAGCTCGCACTGTAGAAGCGAAGGGCTGTGTGGTTAAATGGTACTGTTTATCCTCATTGAGACCGGTTCTTCATAGCGATGTATTGCTCAAATATTCAGATTAGTTACGATAAAAATTCGGCATAATCGCGATAATTTTGTGACAAAACAACTATAAAGCCATAAAAATTTACGGTAAAGTCACGGTGTGATTGCTTACATTGGATGAATACTAATGAACCGTTATAATTACTTCTCGGAAAGAGATGTCAGAAAATGCCAGTTTTATGTTCGTTATATGGAAAGAAAGGCTCGTACAGAAATAAGACTTCTTCATGACTTTGAATGGCTCGATAAATCAGGTAACGTGGAGGAAATGTGTTACTGGATTAATAAAGAACTCGGTTATTATTTCAGAAAGGATGAAAAGGATATAGAGGAGTTCGTAACTAGAATGACAGCGGCCTGCAATGATGAGATATTACCATTGGTGGAATTCGACTGGGTAAAACATGACAGCCGAATTTGTTTGTGGTTATGGCATCAAATTATTCGTTATAGTTATAGACGTGGTGATGCATTTCCAGAACACAGAGGGAGATTCGAAGCTCTGGTAGAACATTTTGATTCTCTGAATGAATCAGGCAACCAAAAAAGAAAATTACTGAACAAATTCAGAGGTGACTGGCAAAGAAAAGGGAATACACCTGACCCCTTTGTTAGTGAAAGTACAGAGGTAATAAATTATCTTTGGCGTTACTCGATAAAACTACATGCTAATATCACTCGGAACTTTTCGCCGATTAGTGATGGAGACAGGAAGATATGCCTGACCGGTTTTTATGACTGTATCTTGGATACGCCGGAGAAAAAAGAGTTGTTTCTGAGAAAGATAAAAAGCGCACTATCTTCTTATAAACACCGAATAAAGGCAGGCAAGGGAAATATTAATAAGAAATTTTTGCTATCCCTGAAAAATAACGAAAAACTGGATGAGATGATTATGCACGCTGGTATCAAACGTGATGATTTTATCAATCGCCTTATTGCTGAGGAATATGAACGGCGTAAAAGTACAAAAGGACAATATTAAATAATTTTCAGTTATATATTACTCAAGTGAATTTTGAGGAATACGTCTGTATTCCTCTTCTTTTAGCTATTCACAAAGGTGATATCTATGGACGAAAAATCGGCACTTAAATTATTACACTCCCCCCTTGAACTCCTGCCCTCTGCTGTAGCCCGAGGAATTATACAGCGTCTGGACAGCGTCATTAATTACCAGCCTGTTATTGGTATTATGGGTAAAACAGGTGCGGGCAAATCCAGCCTGTGTAATGCCTTGTTTCAGAAACCGGTATCGGCAGTCGGTCATTCCCGGGCATGTACTCGTGAACCCCAGAGTTTTCACTTAAAGGCGGGTAACCGAATTGTGACGCTTATTGATCTGCCTGGTGTGGGAGAAAGTCAGGAATATGATGAAGAATATCGCGCACTTTATCAGTCTGTGTTGCCTGAGCTGGATTTGATACTCTGGCTGATTAAGGCAGATGACCGGGCGCTGTCGGTCGATGGGGAGTTCTGGCATAACGTCTTACGACCCGGAACACAGCATAACGATAAGGTTCTGGTCATCGTTTCGCAGGGAGACAAAACAGAACCCTGTCGTGAATGGAATGGTGCGTTGAATACGCCTTCAGCTGCTCAGTTAGTTAACATGCAGGATAAAACTGACGTTATTCGCCGCTTATTCCGTGCCCCGTCACTCCCTGTCGTGGCAGTCTCTGCGGACACAGGATGGCAAATGCAGACACTGGTAGAAACAATGTTTAACTCTCTTCCAGCCCGCTCCAGCAGTGCGGTCAGTTCCCTGGTTAACCCTCTTTACCGTAACGAAACCGTATTAAAAAAAGCCCGTCAGGATTTCGGTGATGTACTTGATGAAACGCTGAGTGCCTGCGTTGACGAGTATCCGCTTCCCCGCGCGGTCACCCATATTGTCCGTAAAGTCATTGATACCGTAGTCAGCACAGCCCGTAGCATCTGGAATTTCTTCTTTTGACTCTCTTAAAGCTTCTGCCAGTTGGCAGAAGCTATACCCGCTATCAGAGAGCCCATTATGTCACGATTAGCATCCCGCTTTGAGACGGTGAATCTCGTTCGCCGTGACCGTCCGTTAACCCATGAGGAACTCATGATTGTGTGCCGAGTGTATTCTGTGAAGAAAAACATGAATACTTTAATGAACGTTACACATATATTCCTACCATTATATTGCTGGATAATCTGAAGAGTGAAGGGTTTCAGTCCTTCTGCGCATGGCAGACCCGTGTTCGGAACCCGGACAAACGCGAGCATAACAAACATATGCTTCGCCTGCATCGTGAAGGATATATTCCCAGTAAACAAGTTCCAGAGATCATATTGCTGAACAGCCATGATGGCGTCAGCCCCCCACCAGATGTTGTCGGGTTTATTCAAGCCATTTTGTCAGAATAGTTTGATTTGCGACGAGAACTTTGGCGAGGTACGTGTGCCCCACAAAGGCAACGTGGTGCAGAAAGTCATTTAGGGGCGTATGAAGTGCTGGGTATCTTTGACCGTGTGGAGGAGGAAAGCGATGTCATGGAATCTTTGCTCTTATTACCGCCCGCCCATCAAGCGTTAGCAAAGCGGCATTAACCTGGCGTTTTGAAGAAGAACACCAGTCAGTGATCGAATCACAAATCCTTTCCCCGCGTCACTGGAAGGATGAAAGTAACGATTTGTGGACGACGTTCCAGCACATTCAGAAAAACCTGGCTAAGGGTGGATTGTTGGGACGTACAGCTAAAGGTGGCTGCGCTCATAGCCGGGCAGTTAAAGGCATCGATGGAGACGTGAAGTTCAATCGCGCCCTGTGGATAATGGCCGAGAATATGCTGCAACTGGCTTCCTGAAGTGCAAATAATGATTGACTGCGCCAGTCAATAACTGAAAACCGGTCAACAGTAACGCCTTGGCTACCTTCTGCACATTGTTGGCATTGTTGGCATTGTTGGCATTGTTGGCATTGCTGGCATTGTTGGCATTGTTGGCATTGTTGGCATTGTTGGCATTGTTGGCATTGTTGGCATTGTTGGCATTGTTGGCATTGTTGGCATTGTTGTGACTTAAACACGACAATTTATCGCGATCCTGCTACTTAACACATTTAATCCGGAAATTAAGAATATGAAAAATAAAACCACTTCATTGCGTGTATTATCGGGCGTTACTCTGGTTACAAGATCATTATTAATCCCAGTTGCCGATCATGCTGGAAGTTACGGCGATTATATTACATACAGTCTTATTAATCATTGCAGTAATGCAGTGAACCAAGGCTTACACGCCTGCACTTACCAAAGCCTGTTAAAACAGCAGAACATAGATCTGTCTGGACAGTATGCACGCTCGGATGCAGCTTTTCAGAGCCGTGTTGAGGAACAGTTCTACGAACATACCTCATGATTCTTTCTTCCCTTATACAGGCCGCTGTTGTAACCAACAGCGGTTTTTTTAATTAAAGGAGCTGCTATGCCTCAACTGACTTTCGTGTCGAGCCTGCCGATCAGTGAACAACGCCTTATCCATCGCGCGCTGCGTCTGCTGGAGAAATACCTGCGCCAACCGGGGCAGTCATTTACTTCCGCCTGCATGGCTAAAGTCTGGCTGCAATTAAAAATGGTCAGCCAAGAGCGGGAGGTTTTTATCGTGATGTATCTCGATAACCAGCATTGCTTACTGGAGCAAGAAACGCTGTTTGCAGGCACACTCAGTCATACCGAAGTGCATCCCCGGGAAGTCGTGAAAGCTGCCCTGCGCCACAATGCGGCGGCAGTCATTCTCGCGCACAATCATCCTTCGGGAACGACCGACATCAGCCCGGCTGACCGTCATATTACTCAGCGGTTAGTGAAGGCGCTGGCTCTGGTAGATGTACGCGTACTGGATCACATCGTAGTAGGGAGTGAAGTTATTTCTTTTGCCGAACAAGGCTGGTTATAAGCATACCGGCTTATGAATGAAGGAGGGATTATGTCGTTTTCAATCTTTCAGGAATGGGGTCTGCAAAGTGATGTCATCCTGCGCTTTGGGGCAAGGCTGGTTCAGGAAGGGAACCTGCTGCATTACTTGGCTGATAGGGCCGGTTTAAAAGGAAATTTTAACCCGGAGCCACTTCAGAAAATTGACCAGACTTTTTCGCCTTTATAGAAAACTGGAAGCAATTCTGCATTCCGGTGAGTTAAATCCACGCAAACAGCAGCAGGTAACGGTTCATTTTGCCAGACTGACCTGCATAGCGGATACTCAAGCCAGTTACGGCTACGTTTATATCGCTATTTATCCTCAGGTTTCAGGCTATTGAGGCAGAAATTACTCTTACTGATGCGGTACATTACACGATGGAACGCTAAGAACAGGTTTGCACTGACCTCAAGGGGTCCACGAGGCAGGAACAAGCTCTGTTAATGACTCTCACCGATGTCCTCAGTGCCAAGCGAGCGACCGGATTAATAAATAATTAAATGATTCAAGCCCTTTTTCTGGTTTTTACCCCAGCGTCTTTCTCTCTTTATTCCTCGCCTATCTCGCCTGCCATTTCTGGCAGTTTTTTTGTAGTGATTAACTAAAACGTAACTACCACCGCAGCGACATAATCCTTCCCCTTGGCCCCCTAAATAGCTGTTCCAAATAGTAGATCACCGTGAGGGAACTCACTCCGGATTGTGCGATCTGATCAATCGCCATACATCACAAATCACCAACCGGACCGAGCGATGCCGATCATAGCACCAATACCCCGTAACGAACGACGCCTGATGCGGAAATCCATCCATAAAACACGTGATAAAAATCATGCACGCAGACTTAACGCCATGTTGATGCTTCACGATGGAAACAGCGTCAACCATGTCGCCACAACACTTTGCTGTGCCCGCTCTTCTATAGGTCGCTGGATTAACTGGCTGACTCAATATGGTCTGGAAGGCCTGAAATCACTGCCTTCAGGACGACAACGGCGATGGCCATTTGAACAAATATGTGCATTGTTACGCCAACTGGTCCAGCGCACGCCTGGCGATTTTGGCTACCAGCGCTCGCGCTGGAGCACAGAACAGCTGACGATAAAAATCCGCGAGATAACAGGCTGTCAGCTTCATGCCTCTACGGTAAGAAGATGGTTACCAGCAGCCGGGCTTGTCTGGCGCAGAGCAGCGCCTACCTTTCGTATACGGGATCCACACAAGGAAGAAAAAATGGCGACAATCCATGAAGCACTACAAAAATGCAGCGTGGACCATCCGGTATTTTACGAGGACGAAGTGGATATCCACCTCAACCCCAAAATCGGTGCAGATTGGCAAGTGCGTGGTCAGCAGAAGCGCGTTGTAACACCGGGCCAGAACGAAAAATATTATCTGGCGGGGGCCTTACACAGTGGAACAGGCAAAGTCAGCTACGTCGGGGGTAGCAGCAAAAGCTCAGCACTGTTTATCAGTGCTGCTGGAACACCTGAAAACGACATACCGGCGGGCGAAAACGATCACGCTTATCGTCGATAACTACATCACCCATAAAAGTCAGCAGACCCTAAAATGGCTGAAACAGAACCCGAAGTTCAGGGTCATTTACCAGCCCGTGTACTCACCGTGGGTGAATCACGTTGAACGGCTGTGGCAGGCGCTGCACGACACGATAACCCGGAACCACCAGTGCCGCGTCATGTAGCAACTGCTGAAAAAGGTTCGCCATTTTATGGAAACCGTCAGCCCGTTCCCGGGAGGAAAACATGGGCAGGCCAAAGTGTAGCGGTATTAGGAACAGCTATTTAGCCGAGAATTTCTCTTCGTGCTAACTATCTCTCAAAGGAATAAATGACAAAAGTTCAGACCGGAGTCCCCGGTAAAAACCACCCCGATCACAAATCTCAAACCCGCCTGAAAAGTACCCGTCGTTGTCCTAATCGTCCCTTCACGAACCCTCCCATAACGCTTCAATTGAGCAACAAAAACAACACATAAATTTAACAACCATATTCCGATATGAGGTCCCTATGAAACCTGAAGATTTCCGCGCCAGCACTACCCGCCCGTTAACCGGCGAAGAGTACCTTAAGAGCCTGCAGGATGGCCGGGAGATCTACATCTACGGCGAGCGCGTGAAAGATGTGACCACCCATCCGGCGTTTCGCAATGCGGCGGCCTCGGTCGCACAGCTGTACGATGCGCTGCACAAACCTGATATGCAGGACGCCCTGTGCTGGAACACCGATACCGGCAGCGGCGGCTACACCCATAAGTTCTTCCGCGTCGCGAAAAGTGCCAACGACCTGCGTCAGCAGCGCGATGCCATCGCCGAGTGGTCACGTCTGAGCTACGGCTGGATGGGACGCACCCCGGATTACAAAGCAGCCTTCGGCTGTGCCCTGGGCGCCAACCCCGCCTTTTATGGTCAGTTCGAGCAGAACGCCCGCAACTGGTACACCCGCATTCAGGAGAGCGGCCTCTACTTTAACCACGCCATCGTCAACCCACCGATCGATCGCCACAAACCGGCTGACGAAGTGAAAGACGTCTACATCAAGCTGGAAAAAGAGACCGACGCCGGGATCATCGTCAGCGGCGCGAAAGTGGTCGCCACCAACTCGGCGCTGACCCACTACAACATGATCGGCTTTGGCTCGGCGCAGGTGATGGGCGATAACCCGGACTTCGCCCTGATGTTTGTCGCCCCGATGGATGCCGAGGGCGTGAAGCTGATCTCCCGCGCCTCCTACGAGCTGGTGGCCGGCGCGACCGGCTCCCCTTACGACTACCCGCTCACCAGCCGCTTCGACGAGAACGATGCGATTCTGGTAATGGATAACGTGCTCATTCCGTGGGAGAACGTACTGATCTACCGCGATTTCGACCGCTGTCGTCGCTGGACCATGGAGGGTGGTTTCGCCCGCATGTATCCGCTGCAGGCCTGCGTGCGCCTGGCGGTGAAGCTCGACTTCATCACCGCCCTGCTGAAAAAATCGCTCGAGTGTACCGGCACCTCTGAGTTCCGCGGCGTGCAGGCCGATCTCGGTGAAGTGGTGGCCTGGCGCAACATGTTCTGGGCGCTGAGCGACTCCATGTGCTCGGAAGCCACTCCCTGGGTGAACGGCGCGTACCTGCCGGACCACGCGGCGCTGCAAACCTACCGCGTGATGGCCCCGATGGCCTACGCCAAAATCAAAAACATCATCGAGCGCAACGTGACCAGCGGCCTGATCTACCTCCCGTCCAGCGCCCGGGATTTGAACAACCCGCAGATCGACAAATACCTGGCGAAATACGTGCGCGGCTCCAACGGCATGGACCACGTGGAGCGCATCAAAATTTTAAAACTGATGTGGGATGCCATCGGCAGCGAGTTCGGCGGCCGCCACGAGCTGTATGAGATCAACTACTCCGGTAGCCAGGATGAAATCCGCCTGCAGTGCCTGCGTCAGGCGCAGTCCTCCGGCAACATGGACAAGATGATGGCGATGGTTGACCGCTGCCTGTCTGAGTACGACCAGAACGGCTGGACGGTTCCGCACCTGCACAACAACACCGATATCAACCTGCTGGACAAGCTGCTGAAATAACGCAGCGGGAGGTCAAAATGCAACATGATGAACAACGCCTGCGTTTTCGCGACGCGATGGCCAGCCTCTCTGCGGCGGTCAATGTGATTACCACCGATGGCGACGCCGGACGCTGCGGCATCACCGCCACCGCGGTCTGCTCGGTCACGGATACCCCGCCGTCTGTGATGGTCTGCCTGAACGCCAACAGCGCCATGAACCCGGTATTTCAGGGCAACGGCAAGCTGTGCATTAATGTGCTCAACCATGAGCAGGAGTTAATGGCGCGTCATTTTACCGGAATGACCGGTATGGCCATGGATGAGCGGTTTACCCTCTCCTGCTGGCAAAAAGGCCAGCTGGACCAGCCGCTACTGAAAGGAGCACTGGCCAGCCTGGAAGGTGAGATAAGCCAGGTGCAGACCATCGGCACCCATCTGGTCTACCTGGTGGCGATCAAAAATATCGTTCTGAGCCAGGAGGGACACGGCCTGATTTACTTTAAGCGCAGATTTCATCCGGTGCTCATTGAACAAGAAGTGACCGCTTAATAAGCCCCCTCACGCCAGCCGCACCCGCAGCTGGCGTTTTTTTATCCAATTTAATTTCGCTTAGAAATAATCACCAGCAGGAATACTGCTTTAGCTAACCGTGCTTTTCTTACCCCCACCAGATTTAATAGTTGTGCGCTTTCGGATGATGCTTAATGACAAATTTGAATGAAATTCAAATGACAGATACCACGTAATTATGTAATCTTCGGCACACAAACATTTTAGTGAATAATAAAATCCATATTAGTTGTTTACTGAATAGTCCCCCTGCGACATTACAGTAACTCCTGCGCATCTTTTGACCGGAATCGTCCATTTCCGTGCGGTAGCCTACCCTTTTTTCTGGCTTTCCTTGCTTCATTTCTGCGTTTTTTGCTTTTCCTGCGCCTGCATGACATTTCAACTGCCTGGCTATTAATCGCGGTTGATCACCATCGACATTTTATTTCGCATTCCAGTTACTGATTGTTGGAAAATATTGATCTATGAAGAACGCAACTCGCCTTCTGGTGATTTCGCTCGCCCTCATGCTGAGTGGCTGTGCATATTCACCGAAGCAGGTTGAAGCCTCCCGACCGCTTGTTAATCCGGCCGCTTCTACCGACCTCCAGACCATGTCCGCCAACCTGCAACAACCTCTGAACACCCTGCCTCAGGGCGCTGCTCTTAGCGCCAATGGCTACACGTATATCCTGGGCCAGCGCTACATCTCCGCCCTGGGTCTGCAATGCATTGAACTGCTGCGTAACCGGAACTACAACCAGTCACAGCGCGGCGTGACCTGCAAGAACGGTGATACCTGGTATCTGGTACCGCAACTGGAACAGGCCTCCGCCAGCAACCTGCTTGCCGTGCAATAATTTTGAAGAGAAATGTTGTGAAAATTACGAAATTTCGGCAATTGAGTGCCATTCTGCTGCTGGCCTGCGCCTCTTGTGCGGCCTTTGCAGCACCCACTAAGGAAGATGCTCAGGCCTTTGGCATGAACACCCCGGCAGATACCGGCGATGGCCGACTGCAACTCGGCGGCGAACAGGCGATGAGCGGCCAGGCGAACACCTCCTCCACGACCGGAACCTTTGCGCAGCAAAACCGCCAGGGCATGTTACTGCCGGGCGAGTCCGACGTGCGTAAACTCCTCCCGCAATCCGAGTCCGGATTGCCCCCGCCTTACGGTGCCAACCTGTTTGCCGGCGGCTATGAAACCGAGCGCAGCGACGGGTTAAACGATAATTATCTGATCGCACCCGGCGATAAGCTGAATATCTGGATCTGGGGTGCCGTCAATTTCTCCAACGTGGTCACCGTGGATAATCAGGGCAATATTTTTATTCCTGACGTCGGCCCAATAAATGTCAAAAACGTGGCGGCAAGTAAAGTCAATAACTTAGTCACCAGCCACATCAGCGAAGTATTCACCAATAACGTTAACGTTTACGTAAATTTACTTACCTCGACCCCGGTGAGCGTATTTGTGACCGGCCCGGTGATCCGTCCGGGACAATATGCCGGCCAGTCTTCCGATAGCGTTTTATATTTCCTGAAACGCGCAGGCGGTATTGACTCCGATCGCGGCAGCTACCGCCATATTAAGGTGTTACGTCAGAACCACGTCATCCAGCAGATCGACCTGTACGAGTTTATGCAGCAGGGCAAAATGCCGAAGCTGTCCCTGAAGGATCAGGACGTGATCCTGGTTGAACCCCAGGGCCCGATGATCAACGTGGCCGGTAAAGTGCGCAACCCGTTCCGCTTCGAGTTAAAGAACAGCACCGCGCTGGGCTCTGAGCTGATCAACTACGCCCTGCCGCTCGCCAAGGTGAGCCACGTGGGGGTGATTGGCGATCGCTCTAACGGTCCGTTCTCGGTCTATATGCCGTACAAAGATTTTGACCGCATTCAGCTGAGCGACGGCGACAAGGTGCTGTTTAACGACGATATGCATGCGCAGGTTTACGACGTGCAGGTGATGGGCAGCTACCGCGGGCCGTCTTACTTCACCGTGCGTAAAGAGACCCGTCTGCACGATCTGCTGAACCATATTCCGATTGACCCGAACATGGCGGATTACGGCTCGATCTACATCATGCGTAAGAGCGTGGCCGCGCGGCAGAAAGAGATGCTGGAAGATTCCCTCAACCGCCTGGAGCGCAGCGTGTTTACCGCGCCAGCCAGTTCCGACGGTGAAGCCTCCATTCGCACCAAAGAAGCCGAGCTGGTGATGCGCTTTGTGGAAAAAGCCCGCAAGATCCAGCCGCTGGGAAAAGTGGTGGTGTCGGATAAAGGCGTGATTGCCAACATCCTGCTGGAACAGGGCGACCAGATTGTGATCCCGAACAAGACCGACCTGATTCAGGTGGGTGGCGAAGTGATGATGCCGCAGGCGGTGGTCTTCAACAAAAGCGCCACCCTGGAAGACTACGTGGCCTGGGCGGGCGGCTTTACCGATCGTGCGAACGACAAGCGTATTGCCGTGGTACATGCCAACGGGCTGATGGAGTTTAAAGACGGCGGTGATGTGATGCCTGGCGATCAGATTCTGGTCATGCCGAAAGTCGACAGCAAAATGATGCAGTCCATCAAGGACATTACCCAGGTCATCTATCAGGTTGCCGTGGCGGCCAACGTGGTTCTGAACTAACCCTCCTGACGGGCTCGCTTAAGGGCGGGCTCGTTCTGTTATATCGGCCTACTTATGCTTAAACCTGTTCTCAACCAAACGCCCCGCAGCTCGTTTCAGGTGCTGCGCGATGTAACGTTTGGCCTGCTTATCCGTGAACTGAAGACACGATTTGGGAGTTACCGGCTGGGGTATGCCTGGGCTTTAATTGACCCAATGTTGATGATTAGCCTGTTTAGTGTTGTTTTTGGGATGCGTAGCCAGAGTGGTTTTGGTGACGTTCCAGCTCAGGTTTTCATTACTGCAGGCTATCTGCCCTTCATGTTTTTTAATAAAGTGGTTACCCAGCTTAAATCTGCTGTTAGTGCCAATATGGGACTGTTCTGTTACAGACAGGTCACACCATTTGCCACCTTTATTGCGCGCTTTATTCTGGAGGCTATTATAGGTTTGGTGGTAGGTTGCGTTTTAGTATTAGGATTATTGTGGTTTGGCTTTGATGCCATCCCCAGCGATCCATTACAGGTTATTCTTGGCTATTTCGTACTAATGATATTTTCATTTTCGCTGGGGATTATGTTTTGCGTTTTAGGTAATTTATTCAAAGAAGCCGATAAATTCCTCAACCTAATGATGATGCCAATAATGTTTGTATCCTGCGTAATGTACCCCCTTGCAAGTATTCCTGTACAATATCAACATTGGTTTTTATGGAATCCACTTGTACATTCTGTTGAGTTGATTCGTTCAGGTTGGATCGCAGGCTATGAGAGTCCGAATGCCAGTTGGACTTATTTCACCGGTGTAACTTTAGTGATACTAACGTTTGCGATGAGCTGTTATCGTCTGAGTCATCGCCGCCTTATCGCCAGTTAAGTAAATTAAAATGATCATTTTAGATAATGTATCGAAGTATTATCCTACAAGATTTGGCCGTAACTATGTTTTACGTGACGTGAGCATCACGTTACCCCGTGATCGTAATATCGGTATTTTGGGTGCTAATGGTGCGGGTAAATCTACCCTGCTGCGCCTGCTGGGCGGTATGGATACGCCTAGCAAGGGCAAGCTTAGTCGTCATTGTCGAGTATCTTGGCCTCTAGCTCTTAACGGTGGTTTTCAAGGTAGCATGACTGGACGCGAAAATACTCGCTTTGTCTGCCGTATCCATGGCGTTCGCGATACGCTGGCTATTGAAGAGTGGGTGAAAGAGTTCTCAGAAATCGGCCAACATTTCGAACTCCCCATTAAAGCTTATTCCAGCGGAATGAAATCTAAATTTTCTTTTGCGGTCAGTATGGCTTTTGATTTTGATATCTATCTTACCGATGAAATTACCTCGGTAGGTGATGCACGCTTTAAACAAAAATGTATTGATGTATTTACGCAAAAACGCGAGACCGCTAGTCTCATAATGGTGTCGCACGACATGAAGAACTTACGCCAACAATGCGATATGGGGATTGTGCTGCGTAACAGCACACTTGAGATGTTTGACAATATCGAAGATGCCATCCGCATTTATCAAAATCTATAATAAGCCTAAAAACATGACTCAACCAATTCGCTCCAACAAATCATCCGGCTTGATGCGCAAATTGCAAAAATTAAAAACTAAGCCCAAAAATTTTATTGTTGACTCCAGCGGCTACCGTTTGGCCCATCGTTCCTGGAAGCAAAGCCTTAAACTTGGCAGTTTTCAATGGGTATTGGCTTGTTTTGCCATCGCCGTTATCTATTTTGGATTGATTGCCTCTGATCGCTATGTGAGCCGAGCAGAATTAGTAGTAAAGCAGGCTGACCAGATAAAAATGCTGCCAGATGCTCTATCGATGCTGGGCCTTGGTGGTAACAATCATCAAGATGCGCTATTAATACAAGATTACCTTAAGTCTGCTGACCTACTTAATAAACTTGATAAACAACTTGGTCTCAAGGCTCATTATCAGAGTCATAAAGTTGACTACTTTTCTCGCCTTTCATCTGATACCAGCCAAGAGGAATTTCTTAATTATTACCGCGAGCATCTGACATTACGTCTAGATGATATCTCTGGTGTTTTAACAATTGAATTACAGGCGTTCGAGCCTGCGTATGGCCAGCGCGTGGTTGGCCTAATGTTGAAAGAATCAGAAGCTTTTATAAATAAACTAGGTCATCAGGTTGCAGTTGAACAACTGGCTTTTGTCGAGAAAGAGGTTGACCGAGCTTATCAACGATTACAGGCCGAAAAAGCCAAAGTATTGGAATTTCAAAACACCCATCACCTTATTAGTCCAGAATCGAGCAGTACGGCCCGCATGGGTGTTGTAAGCCAGATCGAAGGCCAACTTGCACAGCAACAAGCCCAGTTGAAACAGTTGCAAAGTTACATGAAGGAAACCGCGCCTGCTGTAGTTTCTGTACAAGCAAGAATTGATGCTTTAACCCAGCAGTTAGCCCAAGAACAAAGCCGATTGACCGGTGCGAATAAAAATTCGATGAACGAAGTGACTGCAAGTTATATGGATGTTCAAACTCAGGCAACACTTGCAGCAGACCTTTACAAAACTGGTCTTATAAGCCTGGAGCAAGCCAGAATAGAGGCTTACCGTAAACTCAAACATCTGCTGATCATTAGTCAGCCTTCAATGGCTGAAGATGCTGAATACCCACGCCGTCTCTATAACTTGGCTACCATTGGCGTACTTCTCTGTCTTTTGTATGGCCTGGTAGTGATGGGTGTTGCAACGTTACGAGAGCACCAGGACTAATTCAAATAAAACGCACTACCTTTGCTACTTTTAATTTTTATAGCAATTAATATATCTCATATTACTCAGCTAAAAATCAACGAATACCTTTGTCGAAAGATGATTATACTTACTGGAGAGGGCATCTAACTTAATTAGCATCCATCACTATCATTCTATAAAATTTTAATTCATAAAATCTCCAGAGACACATAGCTCCCTTTATTAGGGTTTCCATTCCTACTTTTACTAGAAATAATAAAGTATGTTAAATAAATTCTACAAAAAAATAGTTTCACGAAAGAAAGTTGCTGAACTGCAGAACTCATATCATAAATTTAATGACGAGGAGTTAATAAAGCTATATTTCAGCGAATCTTTTTATCTTGAAACGTACAAAGATGTTGCTGAAGCCGGAATTGACGCTTTCGAGCATTATATGAACTATGGGTGGAAGGAAATGCGCGATCCATCACCTGTATTCAATACATCATTTTATCTCCTCGAGCATGAGGATGTAAGTAAATCTAATATAAATCCATTGAAACACTATGCTTTATGGGGAAGAAATGAAAATAGAAAAATTAAATACAGTAATTCTGTTAATCGGCCTCTAGAAACTCCAAGTGGTCTCTACGAAGATAGCTATTTTGAACAATTCTCTACTGCTAGCGGGGGACGATCACCACTATATGCTCCAATAATGCAGCGAAATGTAAATATTGCAGAACGTGATACTCGATTTATTGCTTTTTATTTACCACAATTCCATCCATTTGAAGAGAATAATAATTGGTGGGGTAAAGGATTCACAGAGTGGACAAATGTATCTAAAGCCACTCCGCAATTCAGTGGGCATTATCAGCCAAGGCTGCCAGGTGAATTAGGGTTTTATGATTTACGGCTAACATCTAATATGCATAGGCAGGTCGAATTAGCGAAAAAATATGGTGTAAGTGCATTTTGCTTCCATTATTACTGGTTTGATGGCAAGAAATTGATGGATGAGCCTATAGATAATTATTTAAACGACTCTAGCATCGATTTCCCATTTTGCTTATGTTGGGCTAATGAGAATTGGACAAGACGCTGGGATGGAGCAGAGCATGATGTTCTGATCGGGCAAAACCATAGTGACGAAGATAATATTGCTGTCTTTTATGATTTGCTCCGATATTTTAAGGACTCTCGGTATGTGACGGTGAATGGCAAGCCAATGATCGTTTTATATCGCCCCGCAATTATTCCAAATGTAGAGAAATTAGTCGCCACATGGCGTGAACTAGCTGTTGAGAATGGATTGTCTGGCTTGCATATTGTAGCCACTAACGCCTTTGGATTTGATGATTTCAGATCTATTAACTTTGATGCTATAGTCGAATTCCCACCACATGGCGTTGTAGTTAATAATATTAAAGACACCCTTAAACTGCTTAATAACAATTATAAAGGCAATGTTTATGACTACTCAGAAACTGTCGATTTTTGTCTTGATAGATTAAACACCTCAGTATCTAAAAGCATATCAAATAACTATTACCCATGCGTAATGACCGGTTGGGATAATGAGGCTAGAAAACCTGGTAATGGCAATGTTTTCTTTAATGCAACTCCACTTGAATTCAATCGCTGGTTGAAAGGAGTCGATGAGTGGTCGAAAAAAAATCACACCAGCGATGAGAATTTTGTTTTCATAAATGCATGGAATGAATGGGCGGAAGGTACATATCTCGAGCCAGACAGAAAGTTTGGTTACGCTTACCTTAATGCAATATCAAACGTTAGAGAGTCTAACATAGACTTTCGAGAAATAAAGCGAATTACTGACAAGCATAATTCATCCATGAATAAACAAGGGTTAAATGCTGTTTATATTCACATTTTCTACGAAGATATGCTTGACGAGATTAATTCCGCAGTTCATGATATAAGAAAAAAACACAACCTTGATATTATAATATCTGTGCCACACATTTGGAGTGTGGGAAGTGTTAAAAAAGCGATAAAGGTTATCAAGCCTAACCTTATTTATGTATTTAATAATAAAGGTCGCGATATCCTTCCCTTTATAAAAACGATAAAAGAAATAAACAATTTAAATTATAATTGGATATGTAAACTACATTCTAAAAAATCACCTCATATGAATAATGGGAAGTTGTGGAGAGAGCAACTTTTCCAATCATTATTATCTGACAATATTGTAAGCCAAACATTGTCACTTTCTCCATCATCAAAATTTGGTATTGTCGCACCAGTTCATAGTGTACATTATACGAATGAATTCAATACAATGTTACATACTTTAGAAGCCTGCAAAAAAGTGATTGCCGAGAAGCAAATTAGAGAGGAGCATTTCACCGATTTTATTGGAGGGACAATGTTCTGGTTCCACTTCCCAACAATGAAAAATATCATCGCAGAAGATCTTATTCCAGAGGATTTATTTGAAGAAGATTTAGGTGCTATTGATGGTACTTTCGCTCATACAACTGAGAGACTTTTTTCTACGCTATTTAAGCAAAAGGGAATGCTTCCGTTTTACTTTGAATGCGAAAACGACTTTAACCCTTACAAATAACTATGGATAATGAAATGAAAAAAGCCGTTTGCGCGATTGCCAGGGATGAATCGATTTATATTACAGAATGGATTGCGCACAATAAATTGATAGGTTTCGATACAATTATCATTTATGATAATGGTAGCATAGATGGAATGAGTGAAATAATTTTTGAGATTTCTAAAAAAATTGACATAAAGCATATACCATGGCCCACTACTGATGGAGCATCTCCACAGCTTTCAGCATATAATGACTGTTTGCAAAGATTTAAAAACGATTTCGATTTTATTGCTTTCATTGATATTGATGAGTTCCTTTATCCTAAGAATTTAAATATCACTTCATACCTTAATGAAGCGCCTACGGATATAGCAGCTATTGCAGTTAATCAACTAACATTTGGTTCTGCAAATCATGACCATTATTTTGATGACTATGTAACAAGGAGATTTAATAAATGCTCCAGTTTAGATTACAGTGAAAGATTATGGTTTAAAAGTATAGTTAATCCGGCTAAGGTTACTTCTTTTGTTTCAGCTCATAAAGTATCAATATCATCAGGTAAATATGTATACTCTGATTTTTCAGAAGTCGAGTTTGATGAGAGATATAATGGAGCAACAAAATTAATAATTTCTGATGAAATTCAAGTAAATCATTATATATTAAAATCAAGGCAGGAGTTTTTTGAAACCAAAATGAAAAGAGGTGGTGTTTGTGCTGTAGATGCTCAAGATCGAGCGCAACGCTACAATACGGAATTTTTCGAATATAGAAACCAGTTAATAAATAGAGAAACTTTCACGTATCCAGAATCATATTACACTGAAATGGACAAACTTATGCTAGATCTAAAAGTAACCATTTAATACACTAAAGAATCATTAAATAACAAACCATCAAAGCCAGCACTGATAAATCTATTTTAAAATACCGTCTCCTAAATATTTATCGAGACATGATTTAAAATTGTATGACGCAGAATTGTAATAACAATGATATATCAGGTCTAATAGCAAATAATTAACTGCTTAACAATTTATAGTTTTTTGTATGAATTAATAATTAAGCATGCTGGCTATTTTTGACGTTTACCAATTAACAGCATTGTAAATATAATCACAAACGAACCGGATACGCATCGCTTTATTAATAGCACAGCATATCCAAAGGATATATTACATTCTTCAACAAAAACAGTTATATATAAAAAGAGTATTTCAAACACTTTGATACCGAATAATAAACCATAGCTGGACAATTTTAAATCATTAGTAATAGCAACCTTAATTATTTTGTAATGATAACTCGCTTTATATTTAATTTTCTCGTAATTACTGTTAGCAACATATTGAAATGCATTGATTTAATGAAATAAAAGTGCATACAATTCCAACATTACAAATTAACATTTATAACAAATATCTATTGCATGATTTTTTTGCAGATCATGTTTAGATGTTTAAATATAAATAGTAGCGGTGCACATATTCATGCATAACTTAGATGAAACATCGTATAATCAACGAAAAATAAATTGTCAGCCGTGGCTACGTGGCAGCGAGCATAACAGCCAGCAGGAATTAATCAGAAATATCCTCAAAAAAAATGCAAATGCGGTAATAGACAATACGGCTTTTGTAGCTGCAGATGCTAATGTTTTCACTTCAAAACTATATTTAGGAAGAAACTCCTGGATCGCATCTGGCGCAGTTATTCGTGGAGATGTTCATATAAATGATAATTGTTCTGTAAACATCAATGCTCATCTGGCCGGAAAAATATTTTTAGGTAACGGTTGCCGTATTGCTTCAATGGCATCTATTTATGGTTTTAATCACGGGCATGAAAGAATAGATATACACATCAAAGATCAGCCTATAACAAGTGAAGGATGTTTGGGTCGGCGCTAGCGCCATCATTTTAGACGGCGTTAAAATTGGGGACCATAGTATTATGGTAGCAGGATCAGTAGTTACTAAATCTTTCCCTTCATATTCAATTATTGCAGGCAACCCTGCAAAAAGGATAAAAGATCGTCGAAAATATCCTCTAGCTCTTTTCAAGCTGGAAGACAAGCAATCAGAAGTTAAATATAATTTTGACATGACCTTTAATTCATATATCTCATGCCACGATGGTTTATGTATAAAAGGATGGATGTTATACTCAGATGTGAACAATATAATAATTAAAACACAGACGATTTCATATATTTTAGCTATGAATAATAAAGAAAAGGATATAGTTAAAAAAAACACCCCCGATGAAACTGACCAAATAATTCACAATAAATACGATTTTCATTATAATATCGAACTAAGTAATAATTACTCTATATACGCTCAAACATCTTTTCATTTAATTCATGTTGCAGATATTACATTAGAAGAAATCATTGATGAATAAAGTATAGATAACTCGTGCAATTGGTTTATCGGTGATGCATTAAGCCATCATTTCCTTAAACAGAATAAATGTTAAATAGTTGCTATCAATATAATTAACCATTATAACATTATCGTTCTATTGAAAGCACGGCTAATAAAATTATATGGAAAGCTAGATTTTCGCTTTTATCAAATCTAGTTTGAATAAGACAGTAAATTTTCCATCCACTAATAACCCGCTATCAAGAATAGAACATTTCGGTTCATGGTTCATGAATCATGATTCATGATTCATGCGAATATGATAAATTATAAGTCACTCCTTCTGCTGACCTATTATTACGTTAGCGTTAATAATAGGTCATATATAATTACTTTATTTAAGCGATCAAAAGATGAATATTACTATTGCCGGTACCGGTTATGTTGGTCTATCAAATGCAGTACTTTTGGCACAACATCATCAAGTCATTGCTCTAGATGTCATCTCTTCGAAAGTTGAGCAAATTAACCAGCGTAAATCTCCAATAGCAGATAAAGAGCTTGAAGAATACTTAGCCAACAAGCCTCTTAATCTTCGGGCTACATTAGACAAAGTTGAAGCCTATAAGGACGCCAAGTTTGTCATTATTGCAACTCCTACAGACTATGATCCAAACACTAACTACTTCAATACCAACACCGTAGAAGCCGTCATTCGCGATGTGATGAGTATTAACCCGAAGGCAGTTATGGTCATTAAGTCCACCATTCCGGTGGGCTTTACCGAGCGGATGCGTCAGGAGTTCGGTACTGAGAATCTGATTTTCTCTCCTGAGTTTCTGCGAGAGGGGCGTGCTCTTTATGACAACCTTCATCCATCGCGCATCGTGGTGGGAGAGTGCAGCGAACGTGCGCAACGTTTTGCCGATCTGCTGAAAGAAGGTGCGATTAAAAAAGATGTGCAGGTGCTGTTAACGGGCAGTACCGAAGCCGAGGCCATCAAGTTGTTTGCAAATACCTACCTCGCCATGCGCGTTGCGTATTTCAACGAATTGGATACCTACGCTCAGTCCCATGGTTTGGACAGTCGTCAGATTATCGAAGGTATTGGTCTGGACCCGCGTATTGGCACGCACTACAACAATCCTTCGTTTGGTTATGGCGGCTACTGCCTGCCCAAAGATACTAAACAGTTACTTGCAAACTATAAGAAGGTTCCAAACAACCTGATCCGCGCAATTGTCGATGCTAATACCACCCGGAAGGATTTTATTGCCGACAGTGTGATCGCCCGCAAGCCTAAGGTTGTAGGGATCCACCGTCTGGTCATGAAAGCGGGTTCCGATAATTTCCGTTCCTCCGCTATTCAGGGAATTATGAAGCGGATAAAAGCTAAGGGGATCGAGGTAGTGGTCTTTGAACCAACCATCAAAGAAGACACTTTCTTTAATTCCCGCGTCATTCCTGACCTCGCAGAATTTAAGACCATCAGCGATGTTATCCTCTGCAATAGAATGGCCAGTGAATTAGCTGACGTGCCCGAAAAGGTCTACACCCGCGATCTATTTGGTTCGGATTAAGATGTACTAACAAAGAAGGGCTTATTCCTTTTAATTCACAATGAACACGAGTAATGCTATTACTCGCTATTTGACTGAGAATGCATTTTGAAATTATTTGTTGCCGCAATCATTAAAAACGAAATGGATGCCCTGCTGGAATGGATTGCTTATCATAGGGTTGTAGGAGTAAACGGGTTTATTATTGCGGATAACGGCAGTAATGATGGTTCGCGCGCTTTTCTCAACGGACTTGCGAAACTGGGTATCGTAACCGTAGTCGACTTCCCAACTGTCGGAGAACAAAAGCCGCAGTTACCTGCTTATGAACGTATTTTACGCAGCTGCAGCCCAGATATCGATTTATTAGCATTTATTGATGCCGACGAATTCTTAGTGCCACTTGAGCCTGAGCAAAGTATAACAACCAGTCTTAGCGAATGGTTTAGCGACCCTTCAATAAACGCTGTTGCTATGAACTGGGCAAATTTCGGTTCGAATGGCGAGTTGTTTACTGAGGAAGGTTTAGTGATAGAGCGCTTTACTCAACGCGCCCCCCAAAAATTTCATGCAAACCATAATTTTAAAAGTATTGTAAGACCCAGCATCACCAGTAGATTTAGTAACCCTCATCATGCTGAACTAGTCCATGGTCGGTATATCGATGCATCAGGAAATGATCTGATTTTACATCCGAAATATGGAAAAGGGGTGAGCGCCGAAGTAGTCTGGAACGGCGTACGGGTGAACCACTATGTGGTCAAATCCCTGGAAGAGTTCTTGCTCGGAAAACACCTGCGCGGCAGCGCCGCCACAGCCAAGCGCGTAAAACACAAAGCCTATTTCAAAGCCCACGATCGCAACGACGAAACCTGCCTGCTGGCGGCCGCCCTGGCTCCAAAAGTCAAAGCAGAAATGGCAGCACTGCAGGCGCAACTGGATGCCTTGCCGGAAGAAGAGAGTCCGCAGAAGAGCGACTCCTGGCTGGCTTCCCGCGTTAAAAAGTTAATCGGTTAATCGACATTTTCCCCATATTCGACAGGAGTCAGAAGTGGCCTTCCCCACTTCCGGGTAGTGAATCCTCTAATGCATAGCGATTACCACTGGCACCCTCTGGCGCTGCCAGACACCTCTTTATCCCGCGCGGGCTGGTTCCTGATCCAGGGCACCCTGCGTGCCCGCCAGCCGCGGGGTGAAACCCGCCTGCGCTGGCAGTGTCAGGGCATCTGGCATGAACAGATCCTCCCGATCACCCGTCGCGGCACCCTGCAGGAGCTGGTCTGGCTGCCGGTGGGTGCCTGTCAGGTGGGGCTGCTCGCCAGTAGCGAAGGGGCGGAATGCGAACTGAATATTACCCGCTTTGCGCAGGTGTCCGCGGGCAACAGCCTCTGGCGCCGGTTGCGCCGGGTATGGCCTTTTTATCAGCGCCTGAATGCGCAAAAGCGCAAGCGTCTGGGGCTGTCCTGGCACCTGTGGTTTACCGATTTACAGCAGGCCTACGACCTGGTAGGCAAGATCCGCGACGACAGGCCGCTGCACGCCTACGAACACTGGCTGGCGAATTTCGATACCGTGCAGCCCGGTGAGCGTCGGCTGATCGATCGTCTGCTGTCCCGCTGGGGCAACCTGCCCCGCGTCTGTCTGCATCTGGTGAACGGCGGCGATGAAGCCGCACGCCAGCGCACGCTGGCCAGTATCGCGGCGCTCTGTTATCCGGCAACGCATATCACCGTGCTGGAACACCCGTCTGCCGCGGGCAGGCCTGAGGGCGAATGGCAATGGGCCATTCCCATAGGGGCCGAACTGGCCCCGGCCGCGTTAGTGTGGCTGGCGCACCAGCTGCGCCAGACCCCGGACGCACAATGGATCTACGGCGACCACGATCTGCTGGATGAAAAAGGCAAACGCCACTCGCCGGACTTTAAGCCGGACTGGAACGAAACCCTGCTGCACAGTCAGAACTATATCGGCTGGTGTGGCCTGTGGCGGGAACAGGGCACCTCTGCCTTCCCGCAGGATGGGGCCGGGTGCTATCGCGGGTGGTTGCAGCTGGCCCACCAGCTTGCCCCGAAAGATATCGCGCACATCCCTGCCCTGCTGATGCACGTCCCGGACACACTGCCGCAGCAGGACGGGTATGAAACGCTGGCCAGCCTGTTGCAGGACCTGCCCGTCGGGGTGACGCTGGAGTCGGCTCCGCACGGCATCTGCCGCTGGCGCTGGCCGCTTCCGGCAGAGCTGCCGCGGGTCTCGGTAATCATTCCCACCCGTAATGGTCTGGCGCATCTCAGGCCGTGCATTGAAAGCCTGGTGCAGCACACCCGTTATCCGAATATCGAAATCATAGTGATGGATAACCAGACCGACGACCCCGAAACCCTGGCCTATTTTGAACATATCACCCGGGAGTACGGAGTTCGGGTAATCGCCTGGGATCGTCCGTTCAACTACTCCGCCATCAACAATGCCGGGGTGCGCGAGGCCACGGGCGAGCTAATCTGCCTGCTCAATAACGACACCGAAGTGATCAACCCGCTGTGGCTGGATGAGATGGTCTCTCATGTGCTGCGCCCGGGCGTTGGGATCGTCGGGGCGAGGCTCTTTTACGGCGATGGCCGGGTGCAGCATGCGGGCGACGCTGTCGGGCCGGGTGGCTGTGCCGATCACTTTCACAGCGGGCTGGCCGCCGATGAACCTGGCTACCAGCGCCGGGCGGTGAGCGCCCAGGAGCTGTCGGCGGTGACGGCGGCCTGCCTGCTCACCCATCGCCAGCTCTTTTTGTCCCTGAACGGGCTGGATGAAGTGAATCTGCCGGTGGCCTTCAACGACGTGGACTACTGTCTGCGGGTCGGCGAGGCGGGCTGGCGGATCGTCTGGACCCCCTTTGCCGAGCTGTACCACCATGAGTCGGTCTCCCGCGGCAAAGATGTTACGCCAGAACAGCTGGCGCGTTCCCAGGGTGAACTGCGCTACATGAAAAAACGCTGGGCCCAGCGGCTTAAGCACGATCCCGCATACAATCCCAACCTGAGCTACGACCGACCCGATTTCTCGTTAAGTCATACTCCTAATGTGGTGTTGCCATGGACGAACTGATCAGAAAGGCACTGTTTAAACCGTATCTGAAGTTGAATAAGCAAAACAGCGAGACGCAGTCGGACAGCTGGCCCGAGTGCCGCTCGCTGCTGATCCTGCATGAGGGAAATTCACCGACGCTGGCCTATTTTGAAGCGGCGATCAGAAGTCGTTTTCCCGGCGCCCAATGTCAGCTGGTGGATACCTTAACCACACCCTCTATCGAAGTGGATAAAGGGACCGCCATCGTGGTCATTCGCTTTATCTCCTCCGAGTGGCAGCGCGAAATTGTGCGCAATATCGATGACCTCTCCCATGTGGTCTACTTTATGGACGACGATCTGTTCGATCCGTCTGCCTTAACGGCGTTGCCCAAAGCCTACCGGACGAAAATCATCCGGCGCTCGGCGGCGCAGCACCGCTGGATCACCACCCATTGCGACACCATCTGGGTCTCAACGCCTTATCTGGCCAACAAATATGCGCACCTGAATCCCGATGTGGTGCCCGCCCAGCCCACGCCGCGGCTGCTGGCCGTGACCCGGCCGGTAAAAATTGCCTACCACGGCTCCAGCTCGCACCAGGCCGAAAAGTACTGGCTGCGGCAAGTGGTGGAAGGCGTGCTGAAGCAGTGCCCCCAGGCCAGCTTCGAAATCTTTGGCGAACATGAAATCTATAAGCTTTACCGCGACTTACCGCGCGTGACGGTATTACACCCGATGAGCTGGCAGAACTATCTGGATTACACTCAGCATCACCGGGTAGATATTGGTCTGGCCCCGCTGCTGGAGTCGGAATTTAATATGGCGCGCGGGCCTGTAAAATTTTATGATTTCGTGCGCATGGGCGCGGTGGGGGTTTACAGCAATTGCGCCCCGTACAGTGACTTTATCGAACAAAATATCAATGGCGTGCTGCTGAACAACGATCCGCAAAAATGGATCGACACGTTGTCGCTGCTGGTTAATTCCGGGCAAAAACGCCAGTCTCTGGCGAAGAATGCGAAGGAATATACGTATTCGTTAATGCATTAACACAGGACGGAGCAGAGACTGTGTTCTGGTGACCCTTTCATTCAATAGAAAAAGTAAAAAACGCTTATGAAAATCCTTGTAACCGGTGGAGCCGGTTTTATCGGTTCTGCTGTTGTTCGCCATATCATCCGTGACACACAGGATGCGGTGATCAACCTTGATAAGCTCACCTATGCGGGCAACCTCGAATCGCTGGCCGACGTGGCCACAAGTGACCGCTACGCCTTTGAGCAGGTGGACATCTGCAACCGCGCCGAGCTGGATCGGGTCTTTGCCACCCATCAACCGGATGCGGTGATGCATCTGGCCGCCGAAAGCCACGTGGATCGCTCCATTACCGGCCCGGCCGATTTTATCGAAACCAATATCGTTGGCACTTACACGCTGCTGGAAGCGGCTCGCGCTTACTGGAGCGAGCTGGATGAATCCCGCAAGCAGGCGTTCCGTTTCCACCACATCTCCACCGACGAAGTGTATGGCGACCTGCCGCACCCGGATGAAGTGAGTGCGGGTAGTGAGCTGCCGCTCTTTACCGAGACCACGCCGTACGCGCCAAGCAGCCCGTACTCCGCGTCAAAAGCCTCCAGCGACCATCTGGTACGCGCATGGCGTCGTACCTATGGCCTGCCAACCATCGTGACCAACTGCTCCAACAACTACGGCCCGTATCACTTCCCTGAGAAGCTGATCCCACTGGTGATCCTCAATGCGCTGGACGGCAAAGCGCTGCCGATCTACGGCAAAGGCGATCAGATCCGCGACTGGCTGTACGTTGAAGATCACGCCCGGGCGCTCTACACCGTAGTGACCACCGGCGTGGTGGGCGAGACCTACAACATCGGCGGCCATAACGAGAAGCAGAACCTCGACGTGGTGCACACCATCTGCGATCTGCTCGACGAGATGGTGCCAAAAACCGGTTCCTACCGCGACCAGATCACCTACGTGACTGACCGCCCGGGCCACGACCGCCGCTACGCCATCGATGCCAGCAAAATGAGCCGCGAGCTGAACTGGCAGCCGCAGGAGACCTTCGAGTCCGGCATCCGTAAAACCGTGCAGTGGTATCTGGATAACCAGCAGTGGGTCAACAACGTGAAAAGCGGCAGTTATCAGGACTGGATCGCGAAGAACTACCAGGAGCGTAACTGATGCATATTCTGCTGTTCGGCAAAAATGGCCAGGTGGGCTGGGAGCTGCAGCGCGCGCTGCTGCCGCTGGGTCGCATCACCGCGGTGGATTTTGACTCCACCGATTACTGCGGTGATTTCAGCAACCCGGAAGGCGTGGCTGAGACCGTGCGTCTGCTGAAGCCGGACGTGATCGTCAATGCCGCCGCCCATACCGCGGTGGATAAAGCCGAGAGCGAGCGCGACTTTGCCGAGCTGCTCAACGCCACAAGCGTAGCCGCCATCGCCAAAGAAGCGGAGGCGCTGGGCGCCTGGCTGGTGCACTACTCCACCGACTACGTCTTCGATGGCAGCGGTGAAAAACCCTGGGTCGAGACAGACCAGACTGCACCGCTGAACGTCTACGGTGAAACCAAGCTGGCGGGCGAGCAGGCTGCTGCGCTCTGCTCCCGTCACCTGATCTTCCGCACCAGCTGGGTCTATGCCGCCCGTGGCGCTAACTTCGCCAAAACCATGCTGCGCTTTGGCAAAGAGCGCAGCGAAATGTCGGTGATCAACGATCAGTTTGGCGCGCCGACCGGAGCAGAGCTGCTGGCCGACTGTACGGCGCATGCGATCCGTATCGCGCAGGACAAACCTGAGGTTGCCGGGCTGTATCACCTGATCGCCTCAGGCACCACCACCTGGTTCGACTATGCCCAGCGGGTATTCGCGACCGCTCGTGCGGCGGGCGTTGAGCTGGCTGTCACCCAGGTGAACGCAGTTCCAACCAGCGCCTTCCCGACACCGGCTAAGCGTCCACATAACTCACGCCTCGATACCAGCAAGTTCCAGCGCACCTTCGGGATGACGCTGCCGGACTGGACGATCGGCGTTGATCGCATGCTGGCTGAAATTCTTGGAAAGTAAACGCATCAAGGTATGCTATGCGTGCCTTGTTTTAGCGACACGGACCTTTGTCAGGGAGCGGCTTTTTTAGCTTCCCTTTACAGCAATCAAACAGATGGTAGTGAGGGCGTTGCGCCCCTCTACAGCAAAACAGAAGAATTGAAGGATTATGAACAAGCGTAAAGGTATTATTCTGGCCGGTGGGTCAGGGACTCGTCTCTATCCGGTCACCATGGCGGTGAGTAAACAGCTGCTGCCCATCTACGACAAACCGATGATCTACTACCCGCTGAGCACCCTGATGCTGGCAGGTATCCGCGATATCCTGATCATCAGCACCCCGCAGGATACGCCGCGCTTCGAGCAACTGCTGGGCGACGGCAGCCAGTGGGGCCTGAATCTGCAGTATAAAGTGCAGCCAAGCCCGGACGGCCTGGCCCAGGCCTTTATCCTCGGCGAAGAGTTTATCGGCGGCGACGATTGCGCGCTGGTGCTGGGCGATAACATCTTCTACGGCCACGATCTGCAGAAACAACTGGAAGCCGCCGCAGCCAAACCTGCGGGCGCCACCGTCTTTGCCTATCATGTACACGATCCTGAGCGTTATGGCGTGGTGGAGTTCGACCATGAGGGCACCGCCATCTCTCTGGAAGAGAAACCGCTGGAACCGAAGAGCAACTATGCGGTAACCGGTCTCTACTTCTATGACAACCGCGTGGTTGAGATTGCCAAAAGCCTGAAACCGTCCCCGCGCGGCGAGCTGGAAATCACTGACGTGAACCGTATCTACCTTGAGCAGGGCGATCTGTCGGTCGCCATGATGGGTCGTGGTTATGCCTGGCTTGATACCGGCACCCACGAGAGCCTGATTGAGGCCAGCAACTTCATTCAGACCATTGAAACCCGTCAGGGGCTGAAAGTGGCCTGTCCTGAAGAGATTGCCTACCGTCTGAAGTTTATCGATGCCGACCAGGTGCGCAAGTTAGCTGCACCGCTGGCGAAGAATGCTTACGGGCAATATCTGCTGAAAATGCTCAAGTAGTCACCATTAACACCAGGGGCGTCATGCCCCATTTATCAATCAGGCCGTAATCATGAACGTAATTCAGACCGCAATCCCCGACGTGTTTATCTTTGAGCCAAAAGTGTTTGGCGATGACCGTGGCTTTTTCTTCGAAAGCTTTAACCACCAGCAGTTCGAAGCTGCCATTGGCCGCAGCGTCAACTTCGTGCAGGACAACCACTCTAAATCCTCAAAAGGCGTTCTGCGTGGCCTGCACTACCAGCTGGCGCCACATGCGCAGGGCAAACTGGTGCGTTGCGTGGCGGGTGAAGTCTTCGACGTGGCGGTGGATATCCGTAAAAGCTCCCCGACCTTCGGTCAGTGGGTGGGTGTGCATCTGTCTGGCGAGAACAAGCGCCAGCTGTGGATCCCGGAAGGTTTCGCCCACGGCTTTATGACCCTGAGCGACTCCGCAGAGTTCCTGTATAAAACCACCAACTACTACGCGCCGGAGAGCGACCGCGGCATCCGCTGGAACGATGAGACCATTGGTATTACCTGGCCAGAAATCGACAGCGAGATCCTCACCTCCGCCAAAGACAGCGTTGCCAAATCCTTCCCTGACGCAGAGTACTTCTGAGTCCCACGCCCCGCAGTGACGCGGGGCGTTTTCTGATGCACAGAGCGCACATGACATTCTATACAGGTTCAGCCGGGATCCTGGCGCGAAAAGCGCAGCTTGAGCCGATGCTGGGCCACCCGTTACACGCCTTTAAAACCAACACAGCACTGGCGCAAGACGATGTCCTGGTCGGCTGGGGCCAAAAAACCAATACCCGCCAAATCAGACAAAAAGCCCACGATCTAGGCCTGCCGTACTGGCAGCTTGAGGATGGCTTTATCGGGTATATTGGCCATCCCGCCAGGGGGGGCAAAGCCGTCTCCCTGATCGCCGATCCTGTGGGAATTTACTACGATGCCCGCCAGCCGAGCCGCCTTGAAGAGCTGATCGCGACCCCCTGCGATGACAAGATGCTGGCGCGTGCCGAAGCGCTCACAGCTAAACTGCTGCGTCTTGGCATCACCAAGTACAACTGCTATGCCGCAGGCAGCGGCCTGCCGGATACGCTGGCGGCCCGTCTGCATAACGACCCGCGCCCGAAAGTGCTGCTGATTGACCAGGTGGCGGGGGATCTCTCCATTCCTGGTGCGCTGGCAAGCGAAGACGATTTTGTTGCAATGGTGGTGGCGGCCCGCCGTAACCACCCCGATGCCCGCCTGCTGCTGCGCACTCACCCGGATACCCGGCTGGGTAAAAAAAGCGGCGTGCTGGCGCGGCTGGCGCTGGACGACGTGGAGGTAGTGGCCGAACACTGCCATCCCCATGCCCTGCTGAATAGCGTAGAGGCAGTCTACACCGTCTCTTCCCAGATGGGGTTTGAAGCCCTGCTGCTGGGCAAAGCGGTCCACTGCTTCGGCATGCCGTTTTACGCGGGCTGGGGGCTGACCCACGACAGCAAAACCTGCCCGCGCCGCCAGGGGCCGATCGCCCTGCCCCAGCTGGTGGCGGCGGCGCTGATCCTCTACCCGCGCTATCTGGACCCGATCCTGGGCCAGCGCTGCGAAGTGGAACAGGTGCTCGACATTATTGCCGGTCAGCAGCATCCTGCCCCGCGCTATCGCCGTCTCTATATGGTGGGCTTCTCGCTGTGGAAGCGCGCCTTTATGCGCGCCTTCTGCCAGCCGCTGGCCGAAGAGCTGCGCTTTGTGCGCAAGCTGCCTGAAACGCTGGCCGCCGACGAGCAGGTGCTGGTCTGGGGCAGCCGCCATCCTGAACTTAAAAGCGCCATCCGGGTGGAAGATGGTTTTATCCGCTCCCGGGGGCTGGGCTCGAACCTGTGCCGCCCTTCCTCGCTCTCCATCGACCCGGTGGGGATCTACTTCGACAGTCGCCGTCCAAGCGGGCTGGAGCAGTTGCTAAATCAGCATGAGCTTACCGACCAGGAGCTGGCTCGCGGCGAGACGCTGGTGGATCTGCTCCGCCAGCACGGGGTGAGCAAATATAACGTCGGCACCGTGCAGCCCTTCACCCCACCCGGTGATGGCCGTTCTCTGGTGCTGGTGGTGGGCCAGGTGGATGGCGATGCCTCGATCCTCACCGGCAGCCCGGTCATCCGCAGCAACGAAGCGCTGCTGTGGGCGGTACGTGACGCCAGACCAGAGGCGCATATCCTGTTTAAACCGCACCCGGACGTGGTGGCGGGCAACCGGGCCGGGGCTATCTCTGCCGAATGCCTGGCAAGCTGCGTCGACAGCCAGGTGCTGGATCTGGGCCTCACCAGTCTCTATCCCCATGTGGATGAGCTGCACACCATGACGTCGCTGAGCGGCTTTGAAGCACTGGTGCAGGGGGTGAAGGTCACCACCTGGGGCCAGCCGTTCTACAGCGGCTGGGGGCTCACCGAAGACAGACATCCCGCCCCGCGTCGTCAGCGCCCTCTTTCGCTGGCGGCGCTGGTCTATCTGACGCTGGTGGCCTACCCGCGCTATATCGACTGGCAGAGCGGGCTGTGGATGAGCCCGGAGCAGTTGATCCGCCAACTGGCCGCGCAGGGGCACTCCTCATCGCAAAAAGCCAGCCGCTGGCAGCGCTGGCAGCTCAAACTGAGCTATCTCGTTCAGACACTTCGCTAGCAAACTATTTATCCTGATTTACTAAAGAAAAGCGGTCATCAAGCCGTTACTCACTCTTCATCAACGGACCGATCTGGGAAAAATAATGGAAGAGCAAGCTATCCGCCACCTGCTAAATGGCCGTCGATATCTTTTACTACAAGGACCGATGGGCCCCTGCTTTTCACGTCTGGCGATCTGGCTGCAGCACAGCCACCGCGAAGTAAAGCAGGTCTGCTTTAACGCCGGAGACGCCTGGTATGCCGCGAAAGAGACGTCGCTGCACTACACCGGCCCGGTGAAAAATTTTGCCTTCTGGCTGCGCGATCTGCATAAAACCTACCCCTTCGACACCATCGTCTGCTTCGGGGATTGCCGCCCGATGCATGTCGAAGCGAAGAAGTGGGCGCGCGGCAAAGCCATCGACTTCCTCGCGTTTGAGGAGGGGTATTTCCGGCCGTTTTATATCACCCTGGAAAAAGGGGGCGTGAACGCCTTCTCCTCAATGCCCATCGATGCGAAATATTATCGCGAGCAGCCGCTGCCGGAGCTGAAAACCCCGACGCCGTGGAAGCCCAGCGCCTTTAACCGTGCCGCCCACGCCATGCTCTACTACGCGGCGGGCTGGTTTGGTCGCCATCGCTATCGCGGCTACCGCCACCACAAGTCGTTCTCCCCGTGGTATGAGATGCGCTGCTGGTTCCGTGCCGGCCGCCGTAAGCTGTGGTATCGCTGGAAGCAGCGCCACATGCTGCGACATATCACCGAAACGCTGGACAACGCGTACTACCTGGCGATTTTGCAGGTCTACAACGACAGCCAGATCATTCATCACAGCCCGTATAAAGACGTGCGTGACTATATCGAAACCGTGATCCGCTCGTTCGCCCGCCATGCGCCGAAAGAACGCCATCTGGTGTTCAAGCACCACCCGATGGATCGGGGTCACCGCTATTATGGCGTGCTGATTAATACGCTGTGCGAGAAGTACGGCATTACGGCTGACCGGGTGATCTATATCCACGATCTCTCCCTGCCCGCCCTGCTGACCCACACCCGGGGCGTGATCACCGTCAACAGCACCGCGGGGCTGTCGGCGCTTATCCACAACAAGCCGCTCAAGGTGATGGGCAAAGCGCTGTACGACATCGAAGGCTTAACCTGGCAGGGGCCGTTGAACCAGTTCTGGCGAGCGGATTTCGCGCCTGACAAGCAGCTGTTCCAGCGTTTTCGTACCCACCTGCTCTACAACACGCAGATCAACGCCGTGTTTTACGGTAAGTCCGACTGGCTTAACGTTCCGACCGAACTCCCCTTGCCGGGTTCCATTACCGATTCCGAACTCGAACGCTAATTCACCCCTACGCCGGGGGGATTGCCCCGGCGGATCCGATCTGCCCCTCGCTTTTATCCCCTCGTTGTAAAAATAACTAATGTTTATCCCTAATCTGGCCGTTATAACCTAAGACAAATTTTCACGCCGCTTTTTGCACTGACATATTTTGTCAGCACGCACCGGCGTAATTCACAGCAATGTTTTAAATCACGGGAAAGCTATATGACAATTCCGACCAGGAGTCGCTCGGCTGAAAGGTTGGTAGATATTCTGCTGGAGCTTCATTTACACGGCGTGGTTAACCGCCAGGCATTGATGCATAAATTTAATATTACTGAGCGCACCGTCTATCGCGATCTGAATGCACTCTCGCCAATTGTGGAGTACGCCGGAAACGGGCTGTACCGGCTTATTCATTCCCCGCAAGGACACACCGGACCGGGGCTGCATCACGTCATTGCTAACCTCCTGAATGTGGATGACTATTTTCCTGATAAAGGGCGTGAATTCTGGCAGAAACTGGAGTCACGGGTGGAGGAAAACCATATTATGATCCTCGGTAACGAGGCCGAGCGGAAAGAAAAATGGGATATTCACGCGCAGCTTGCGGCCTTTGAGAAGGCGATTAAGGGCCAGCAGATTTGCCAGATCCTCTATAAAGGAAAATCGCGCCAGGTTAACCCTTATAAAATAATTAACAAAAAAAATATATGGTATTTACAAGCCACCGAAAATGGCAGATTGAAATCGTTTTCTTTAAGCCTTATTCAGTGGCTGGATATTCGCAGCGAAACCTTCTCGCCAGATAATGACACCCTCGAATTGCTGGAAAAAAATCCCGACCCGTGGGTCAGCGAAGAGACATTCGAAGTGGATGTGCTTATTCCCGCCACCATTGCGCACTATTTTAAACGCCGCGATCTGCTGCCCGGCCAGGAAATTCTGGCGGAAGATAAAAACGGCATCACCCTGCGCTGCCATGCCGCACATGAAAACCAGATCCTGCCGCTGCTCTTCTACTGGCTGCCTAACATCGAGGTGCTGGAACCGGTATGGCTGAAGCAGAAGTTCGTTGCCATCCTGGAGAACTATCTGGCTGACGTGGAGTGATCCGCCCCTGACATCGTGATCCCCTTCACACAATTCCCTCCTCTGACGGCGAGCCTGAACCACTCGCCCTCTCCTTTGACCGCTCACCCCGCCATATAACCACTCACCGATTTACCTTCCTTTACACGCGCAAGGCTCTGGCAAGATCGCCGTAGCATTAATCACTCTCTCTACAGCGAACCCTGACGCTTTTTTCATCTAAAAACCAGGTCTTATTATGGATATCAAAAAACTACTTAAGCACGTCCCCTGGCTGCTGCTTGGGATACTCGGGGCATGTTGCCTTGCTGTCGTCGCCCTGCGTCGCGGCGAGCACATCAGCGCCCTGTGGATCGTCGTGGCCTCCGTGTCGGTCTATCTGGTGGCGTACCGCTACTACAGCCTCTACATCGCGCAAAAGGTCATGAAGCTCGACCCGACGCGCGCCACCCCGGCGGTCATTAACAATGACGGCCTGAACTACGTGCCAACCAACCGCTACGTGCTGTTTGGTCACCACTTTGCGGCTATCGCAGGCGCGGGTCCGCTGGTTGGGCCAGTCCTGGCGGCGCAGATGGGCTACCTGCCGGGTACCCTGTGGCTGCTGGCGGGCGTGGTGCTGGCGGGTGCGGTGCAGGACTTTATGGTGCTGTTTATCTCTTCTCGCCGTAACGGCGCCTCTCTGGGTGAGATGATCAAAGAAGAGATGGGCCGCGTCCCAGGCACCATCGCCCTGTTCGGCTGCTTCCTGATCATGATCATCATCCTTGCGGTGCTGGCGCTGATCGTGGTGAAAGCGCTGGCGGAAAGTCCGTGGGGCGTCTTCACCGTCTGCTCTACCGTGCCGATTGCGCTGTTCATGGGGATCTATATGCGATTCCTGCGTCCGGGCCGCGTGGGTGAAGTGTCAGTGATCGGTATTGTGCTGCTGGTGGCCTCCATCTACTTCGGCGGCGTGATTGCCCACGACCCGTACTGGGGCCCGGCGCTGACCTTTAAAGACACCACCATCACCTTTGCGCTGATTGGTTACGCCTTTATCTCCGCCCTGCTGCCGGTATGGCTGATTCTGGCGCCGCGCGATTACCTGGCGACCTTCCTGAAAATCGGCGTGATCGTCGGTCTGGCGATCGGCATCGTGATCATCAACCCTGAGCTGAAAATGCCTGCGGTGACCCAGTACATCGACGGTACCGGTCCACTGTGGAAAGGCGCGCTGTTCCCGTTCCTGTTTATCACCATTGCCTGTGGTGCGGTCTCTGGCTTCCACGCCCTGATCGCCTCCGGCACCACGCCGAAACTGCTGGCGAACGAAACCGACGCGCGCTTTATCGGTTACGGCGCAATGCTGATGGAATCCTTCGTGGCGGTCATGGCCCTGGTGGCGGCCTCCATCATCGAGCCGGGTCTCTACTTCGCGATGAACACCCCACCAGCGGGCCTGGGCATTACCATGCCGAACCTGCATGAGATGGGCGGTGACAACGCGGCGCTGATCATGGCGCAGCTGAAAGACGTAAGCGCCCACGCGGCGGCGACCGTCAGCTCCTGGGGCTTTGTGATCTCCCCTGAGCAGATCATGCAGACAGCCAAAGACATCGGTGAACCGTCTGTTCTGAACCGTGCCGGTGGCGCACCAACCCTGGCGGTCGGTATCGCCCACGTGTTCCACAAAGTGCTGCCATGGGCGGACATGGGCTTCTGGTACCACTTCGGTATTCTGTTCGAAGCGCTGTTCATCCTTACCGCGCTGGATGCCGGTACCCGTGCAGGCCGCTTTATGCTCCAGGATCTGCTGGGTAACTTCGTGCCGTTCCTGAAGAAGACCGACTCGCTGGTGGCGGGCGTACTGGGAACCGCGGGCTGCGTAGGTCTGTGGGGCTATCTGCTGTATCAGGGCGTAGTCGACCCACTGGGCGGCGTGAAGAGCCTGTGGCCGCTGTTCGGTATCTCTAACCAGATGCTGGCGGCTGTCGCTCTGGTGCTCGGCACCGTGGTACTGGTGAAGATGAAGCGCACCAAATATATCTGGGTGACCGTAGTACCTGCTCTGTGGCTGCTGCTCTGCACCACCTGGGCGCTGGGTCTGAAACTGTTCAGCTCCAACCCGCAGCTGGAAGGCTTCTTCTTTATGGCTAACCAGTACAAAGAGAAGATTGCCGCAGGCGGCGGTGAGCTGACTGCCCAGCAGATTGCCAACATGAACCATATCGTGGTGAACAACTACACCAACGCGGGTCTGAGCATTCTGTTCCTGGTGGTGGTCTACAGCATCATCTTCTACGGCATCAAAACCTGGATGAAAGTGCGTAACGCCGAGGGTCGTACCGATAAAGAGACGCCGTACGTACCGGTGCCGGAAGGCGGCGTGAAGACCTCTTCACACCACTAAAACAATGGCGGGTGGCGCTGCGCTGACCCGCCCTACAACGGTACTGTAGGCCCGGATCGCTGCGCGCCACCGGGCTTTTTCTATCTGGATGGCACAATGTTTGGTAACTTAGGCGAAGCAAAAAAATACCTCGGTCAGGCGGCGAAGATGCTGATTGGCATTCCGGACTATGACAACTACGTTGAGCATATGAAGACCAACCATCCGGATAAGCCCTACATGACCTACAACGAATTCTTCCGCGAGCGTCAGGAAGCGCGCTACGGCGGAGGAGGAGAAGGCGGCGTACGCTGCTGCTGAAGGAGAAACCATGACACCGATTGCAGTTACCCTACTCACCGGCTTTCTCGGCGCGGGCAAAACCACCCTGCTGCGTCACATCCTCAACGAACAGCACGGCTTTAAAATCGCCGTTATCGAAAACGAGTTCGGTGAAGTCTCGGTGGACGACCAGCTGATTGGCGATCGCGCCACTCAGATCAAAACCCTGACCAATGGCTGCATCTGCTGCACCCGCTCCAACGAACTCGAAGATGCCCTGCTCGACCTGCTCGACAGCCGCGATCGGGGTGAGATCGACTTCGACCGCCTGGTGATTGAGTGCACCGGCATGGCCGACCCCGGCCCGATTATTCAGACCTTTTTCTCCCATGAGATCCTCTGCCAGCGCTATCTGCTGGACGGCGTGATCGCCCTGGTCGACGCGGTACACGCCGACGACCAGATGAACCAGTTCACCATCGCCCAGTCACAGGTGGGCTACGCCGACCGCATTCTGCTGACCAAAACCGATGTGGCGGGCGAGAGTGAAAAACTGCGCGAGCGCCTGATGCGCATCAACTCCCGGGCCCCTATCTATACCGTCACCCATGGCGATATCGACCTGTCTCAGCTGTTCAACACCAGCGGCTTTATGCTGGAAGAGAATGTCACCTCAAAACCGCGCTTCCACTTTATGGCGGACAAGCAGAACGACGTGGCGTCGATTGTGGTGGAGCTGGATTACCCGGTGGATATCAGCGAAGTCTCCCGGGTAATGGAGAACCTGCTGCTGTCGTTTGCCGACAAACTGCTGCGCTACAAAGGGATGCTGTGGATCGACGGCGAACCGAACCGCCTGCTGTTCCAGGGCGTGCAGCGCCTCTACAGCGCCGACTGGGATCGCCCCTGGGGCGACGAGCAGCCGCACAGCGTGATGGTGTTTATTGGCATTGAACTGCCAGAAGAAGAGATTCGCGCAGGGTTTGCGGGATTGCGGAAGTAACGCCTGATGGCGCCCTCTCCTGCGGAGAGGGTCTGCTATCCGCTACGGAAATGACAGATGTCGCCCTCTGCCCGTAACCTGCTCGACTGGGGATAAAGCCAATTTGCGATAAACCAGTCGTGCTGCAAACCGCCGCTTTTATCATATATATCTTTCCCGTTAGCCAGAGGAAAATGGAAAACCTGAGAGCCGCTGTCTTGCCCAAAATGCACAACTGCCTCAATTTCCGCATCAGCGCCATAATGCTCGGCCATTTTTTTATTAAAGACGGGCAGATAATCGTGCTGCGCGATGGTAAAAGCATTTTCAGGCGTGGCGACAAAAATATTCTTCAGCTCATCGTTATTTAACCAGTCGGTCAGCCCGGGCAGCGTTACCGCCTGTGACACCATTATCCATGAAGTCTCTCCGGGCCGAAGCAAAATGGGCGTGTTGCGATTCGCATCGTCGGTTAATGCGCAGCGGGAAAAGGAACCGGCCTTACCCTTTGATGCCACCCGGCTCTTTTTGATATCAATCTCAGCGGACGTCAACATCATGGTCTTTTCACCATAATTCCTCACCTCCATCATTAAAAAAAGATCGTTCACCGAGTGGGTTACGAGCGGGCTGGTACGAAACGGCTGCAGTCGCGCCTGAATCACAGCCAACTTCTCCTGCGGCTTTGGGCCTATCATATCCCAGAGGCCAAACAGATCGTTTGCGAAGCCAACGACGCCGGCCGTAACGATGCAGAAGGCAATAATCCGCGTCTTTTTCGTTGCGAATAAACATCGTGCGCGCGTAATCAGGGCGCTCATTTTTTTTCCTTTTTTATTACCACTCAAAATATTCCTACTTCCGTTCTGGCTCTTTTAAGGAGATTACCTTCTCCCCTGCGACATTTTCGGCCGCCTGCCGGCCAGGAACAAGGGGCAATTTATCCCGGCCGCTTTTTCCCGCCGGCAAAATCGCCTGTTCAGGATTTCAGCTTATCTGCAAAAATGTAAATTCACATATTTATCTGTTACATCAGAAACATTTTCGGAAATTATAAGAAATTCAATTAATACTTAACTAATTACTTTTCCCGCCCCGTTCAGTTTCTGTTTAGGCGCTAATCTAAACCTCCGCTCAACATGAAAAATTTAACGATTGACCCGGCACCATTTACACCTTTCGCTCACATTATCTGAACAAAATACACACAAAATCAGCATAAAACCGCGCTCATGAGCACATTTGCAGCCATAAACCTCGCCTGTTAGGGTGTGCGCAGACAAATTAGATGACGAGGCATAAAACATGAAAAAGCTTAATATCTTCATCCTTGCTGCACTGACCGCGATTTCCGGCTCCGCGATGGCCATGGGCGGCAGCATTGAGCAGAGCAAAAACTTCACCAATCTGAACCTTGAGATGGGTAAATCCTCCTCAGGTCTGTATGCCGAAGGTAACTGGCTGAAAAACACCGATGACGGCACCCAGACCGGCGGTGTTGGCGCGGGTTATAACCTGGAAGTGGGGCCGGTGATGCTCAATGCCGGTGCGAAAGCCATCTACCTCGGACCGAAGAAAGGCGATAACGGCGTGGCATTCCCTATCGGTGGTGGCGTCAACCTGGCCCTGACCGACAGCATCCACGTTTACGGTGAAGGCTATGTCGCGCCGGAAGGACTGAACAACAGCGTGAAAAACTACGTTGAAGCCAACGGCGGCGTGAGCTGGACGCCGGTTACCCCCGTAACCCTGAAGGTGGGTTACCGTCACGTCAGCGTTGACGGCAAAGATGGCCGTCCGGGCCACACCCTGATTGACGGCGCCTACGTTGGCGGCGGCGTCACCTTCTGATAAAGCCAGGCCTGTAGCAGCGCCGCCATGCGGATATTGCTCCAGGCCAAAGCATAAAAAAGGCGGCATCCGCTGCCGCCTTTGTACCGGTAAAGACATTTACCGGCGGATCACCACCAGCTTCTGGTTCACAAACTCTTTGATCCCCAGATCCGACAGCTCACGCCCGTAACCAGAACGCTTCACCCCGCCAAACGGCAGCTCTGCCGCGGTATCGGTGAGCCAGTTGATCCACACCATCCCGGTTTCGATCTTCGAGGCCATCTTTCTGGCACGATCGGTATCTTTACTGAAGATCGCGCCGCCCAGACCGTAGTGCGAGTCGTTGGCGAGCTTCACCGCCTCCTCGTCATTTTTCACCACATAAATCTGCGCCACCGGGCCGAAGAACTCTTCGAAGTACGCAGGGTTATCGCGGGTGATATTGGTCAGGATGGTCGGCTCAAAGAAGCTGCCCTCGCGCTGCACCGGTTTGCCGCCGTAATGCAGCGTGGCGCCATTTTTCACCGCCTCATCGACCTGCTTTGTCAGGGTTTCCAGCGCGTCTTTCGAGGAGAGCGGCCCAAGCGTGGTGCTCTCGTCCAGCGGATCGCCAATCTTCACCTGCTTAAAGGCTTCGGTGTACTTCGCCAGGAACTCCTCCGCCACTTTCTCGTGGATAATAAAGCGTTTGGCTGCGGTACAGACCTGTCCGGCATTGGCCAGGCGCGCATTGACGCCAATTTTTACCGCCTTCTCCAGATCGGCATCGTCCAGCACCACAAAGACGTCGTTACCGCCCAGCTCAAGGGTCGATTTTTTGATGTGCTTCGCCGCCTGGGCCGCCACGATGCTACCGGCTTTCTCAGACCCGGTCAGCGCCGCACCCTGCACGCGATCGTCAGCGATGATATTGGCTACCTGATCTGAAGAGATAAACAGGTTGGTCCATGCCCCATCCGGGGCACCGGCTTCACGCACCAGATGGGCGAAAGCCTCGGCACAGTGCGGCACGATGCTGGCATGTTTGGCGATAACCGGGTTACCCGCCGCGAGGTTCGGCGCCAGCACGCGCATCAGCTGGTAGTAAGGGAAGTTCCACGGCTCTACGGCCATCACCACGCCGATGGGGTGATGCTCCACCCACGCCTCGCCGAGCTCCGAGGGGTATTTCACCGGCGCAAGGAACTGTTTCGCATTGTCGGCGTAGTAGCGGGCGATCTGGGCGCAGAGTTTTACCTCGCCACGGCTCTGGGCTATGAGTTTCCCCATCTCCTCGCTGGCGATTTTTGCCAGCTCTTCAGTGCGGGAATCAATAAGGTCCGCCAGCTTATGCAGCACCGCCAGGCGCTTGTCGATACTGCCCTTTGACCAGTCGGAATGGTAGAGCGCATCAGCCGTATTCAGCGCCGCTTCGACGTCAGCATCAGTATGAGAAGGATATTCTTTGATGAGTTTGTTGTTGGCAGGATTCACTGTCTGATAGGCCATTGTTGCCTCCTTTTTTTACCGCTTGGGGTATTAAGAGTAGTCAAAATAGCTGGTTTCGCAGGTAAAGTTAGGTATACAGGGTGTGCCACCCGGCGGGTGGCGTGAGATATAATTGCTCCATTCAGGCGACGCAGCGTTCGTTCCAGCTGTCTTTGAAGACAATCTTTTCCTATTCGCTTTTTTTTCTGGCAAGAGATTTTTCTAATACACCAATAACGTTTAAACATACGTAGAATACAACAAGCCATAACGCGGCATAAACGAACTTCATTGGCCACACGACAGGCAACATAAGGCAAACTATAAACCCGCCTACAAATAATACGGCTTCAAACAAACTCCAGATCTGAACCGTCAAGAATATCAAAGCCTTTAAAATATGCTTATACATACAGGAGAAAAAATTGCTATTTTTCATTTAATTTACTGTCACGATTTCTATTTTTCTAAATAGAGCCACCATCGTTGGCTTGCTATAAAAACCGCTTCCACAAAGGGTTTTACGAGGGTGAAGCCAATTATATCGAGCGCGCCACCTTCAGGTGGCATCTGTTATTTTAGATCACTAAAATTTCCCGCGAACCGCATTACCCCACTGTTCATCGGTAGTTTCTGGAATATCGCTATAATCCATTTCCTTATCAGACTTTTCTGCCAATGCTAACAGTTCATTAGTATGCAGGATAATATGTAGTGGCATATCATCGCGTTTGAGTCTCACCACTGCATGCTTTTTCATGTCCATATGAATTAACGTACTCCTGTGGCAGTAAGATTAATCACAGGGATAACCAGATTTTCCTGAGCGTAGAACATTGTAAGATTACTGAAAGAGTAGATACGCCCTGATAACTTAACATTGATAGTATTTCCGTAGCCGCTAATTATGGCACTGCCATTATCTGAAACAAGAAAAGGCTCACTTTCCCTGAGCTGCTCTATCGTCTGATTTTTTTTATCCAGGTAGTAACGATAGACATCAGGCACGGTTGCCCCACCCCCATACTGCGTGACGTAAAGCGTCACGTTTTCTGAAATATCCTTTTGCATCACTAAACGATCGTCGCTTCGACTCTCCATGAAGTATTCATAAGAAAAATAGCCTGCAACGATAATAAGTAACAGGATGGTGATCAGCCGATGTAACCATTTAATAGCCGTGCTGACGTGCATAGTTTATTCCCTGTTTAATCCAAAACTGATCGCGCGGGTCGTCACCATAGGGAAATTCGCCATGCCATGCACCCCATTGTGGACGCGACGTCTTAGCATGTGACTGCGCAAAACCCGCTCCCATATAGAGCGTTTTCTCAGGTATACCCGCGGCAAATCCTGTTGCACCATAATTAAAATTGCCAAAATTTGCCAGTTTTCTGTCTTGCTGTTTGTAATCCCAGGGCCCTCGATTCCGGACTTTTTGATAGAACCAGTAATAAGTTTGCGGCAAGGCCATATTTCTCGACATTCCATTTATACGCGCCTCGCGCATATTCTTATGAATAAGATCCAAACCCTCTTTGGGTAATAATGGTATAACGGCCATATATTCATTCCTTTGATAATTTCACCTATAAGTCCATGATGCGTCGTCGCTATTTTATTTAACCCTGAATTTTATACCACTATTCTAATCACATAACGACCTCTCCCAAATTATTCCAGGCGACACCTTTGTCCGCTCATGCTATAAGCACCTAAACCCCTTTATCCCTCACACCGGTGACCGCTATGCCCCATACCCGCCAAGTCAATCAGACCTTCATACGCCAGCCCGGTATTGAGCTGCGCAGCACCTGGCAGAGCACCCAGGCCTATAAGCGTCACAGCCATGCTCAGCTCTCCATTGGCGCCATCCTCGAGGGGCAAACCTGCTGCACCTGCAACGGCGAGCCATTCACCCTCCATCCTGGCGACCTGATTGTCATCCCCGCGCATCTGCCGCACAGCTGTAACCCCGTTGCGGGACAACCCCGCAGCTACCACATGCTCTATCTGGAGACTGACCTTCAGCCCGCCATGCAGGTGATCCGCAGCGAAGCGCTTTTCCGCCAGTATCTGGCTGTGGTTGACACGCTGCCGCCCGAAGCTATCGATGCCCTACTGGCAGCGTTGAAAGAAAACCCCTCTCCGCCTGAAACGCTACGCCCCTCCAGCCTTGCACTGTTACAGACCTTACGCCACAGCCTGCAGGAACCGCCCTCGCTGGATGTCTTAGCCCAACGCTTTTCACTGCGCAAAGAGACGTTAATCAGAACCTTTAAGCAGGATACCGGCCTGACGCCCGGCACCTTTCTGGCCATCTCCAGGGTAGAGTTCGCCAAAGCCCGCCTGCGCGCCGGGGACAACATCGCCGACGTCAGCTACCAGAGCGGCTTTGCCGATCAGAGCCACTTCCATAAAACCTTCGTCAGCTACACCGCCGCCACGCCGCGCCAGTACGCCACCGGGCGATCAATATCCGACAATAATTAGCGCTCGCACCGGCGTAGCCTGACCTCAGTTTTATTGATGAGGTCACTATGGAACTGACTCCCGCTCTCTTCCCGCCCGCTTTTCTGGCGCTCGCGCTGGCGCACTTCGTCGCCCTGCTCAGCCCCGGCCCGGATTTCTTTTTGCTGATGGGGTTTGCCGCCCGGCATCGCCTGCGCGGCAGCGCCGGGCTGTGCGTGGGGATAGCCCTGGGCAACGGGCTTTATATCCTGCTGGTGATCGTTGGCGCCAGCGCGTTGCGTCAGTACACGCTGCTGTTTAACGCCATTGAACTCCTGGGCGGGCTGTATCTGCTGTGGATAGGCTGGCATCTGATCCACAGCCGCGCCCGCACTCTGACGCTGGATAATGCGGAGCCGGAACGCCCAGGCTGGCGCAGGCAGCTTCTGCTCGGCCTGGGGTCGGCGGTATTAAATCCGAAAAATGCCCTCTTTTATCTGGCGCTGATGACCGCCCTGCTCGGGCCGAATGTGACGCTGCTCCAGCAGTCGGTGAGCGGCATCTGGATGGTCACGGTGGTGCTGGTGTGGGATCTGGCGGTGGTGTCGTTCATCGCCCTGCCCGCCGTTCAACGTCGGCTGAGCGACCACATCTGGAAAATGGAGCGCGTGGCGGGGGTAGTGCTAATTGCGTTTGGCGTAGGGATTTTATGGCGATTCTTCTTACCCTTGTGAATGCAGAGAAAACGCCTGATGGCGCTACGCTTATCAGGCCTACAACCCCCCCGCGCACTCCTCGTAGCCCCGGTAAGCGCAGCGCCACCGGGGAAAATGCCCGCTCCCTTGCCCCTTCGCCTTTTCTCCCTCTATCCTTAATCCTATGGAAAAACTCGCTGAACTCAAACGCGCCAAGCTGCTGGCGCTGTCGCTGCTGCTGATTGCCGCCGCGACCTTTATCGCTACCCTCTTTCTGCCACAAACCTTTTGGGTGCGCGGCGTAAAAGCCATTGCCGAAGCGGCGATGGTTGGCGCGCTGGCGGACTGGTTTGCGGTGGTGGCCCTGTTTCGTCGGGTGCCGATCCCCTTTATCTCAAAACATACGGCGATTATCCCGCGCAATAAGGACCGGATTGGCGACAATCTCGGCCAGTTCGTGCAGGAGAAGTTTCTTGATACCCAGTCGCTGGTGGCGCTCATCCGCAAGCATGAACCGGCGCTGCTTATCGGCAACTGGTTCAGCAAGCCGGACAACGCCGAGCGCGTCGGGCAGCATATCATGCAGGTGATGAGCGGTTTTCTGGAGCTGACCGACGACGGGCGCATTCAACGGATGCTGAAGCGGGCGGTACATAAGGCGCTGGATAAGGTCGATTTCAGCGAAACCAGCGCCGCCATGCTGGAGAGCATGACGAAAAACGGGCGTCATCAGGTGCTGCTGGACGCGGTCATTAATCGCCTGATTACCCTGCTGCAGCGCGACAGCACGCGCGATTTTATCGCCGCGCAAATCGTCCACTGGCTGAAGACCGAACATCCGCGCAAATCGATGGTGCTGCCCACCGAGTGGCTGGGGGATCAGAGCGCCGAGGTGGTTTCAAACGCGGTGAACGCCATCCTGGATGATGTCAGCCACGACCGCACCCATCAGATCCGCCAGGCCTTCGACCGCGCGGTATTTAAGCTGGTTGATAACCTGAAAAACGACCCGGAAACCGCGGCCAAAGCCGAGAACATCAAAACGTATCTGAAGAACGACGAGGCGTTTAACCGCTATCTGGGCGAGATGTGGGCCGACCTGCGCCAGTGGCTGAAGGCCGATATGCAGCGCGATGACTCCCGCGTGAAGCAGCGCCTTGCCAACGCCGGGCTGTGGTTTGGTGAAACTCTGGTGGCGGACAGCAACCTGCGCGCCTCGCTGAACGAACATCTGGAGCAGGCCGCGCACCGCGTGGCGCCCGATTTTGCCCGCTTCCTCACCCGCCATATCAGCGACACGGTAAAAGGCTGGGATGCCAAAGATATGTCCCGCCAGATTGAGCTGAACATCGGCAAGGACTTACAGTTTATCCGCGTCAACGGCACGCTGGTGGGCGGCACGATTGGGCTGATCCTGTTTTTACTTTCGCAACTGCCGGAACTCCTGCCGCTGCTGGGCCGCTAAAAAAAGGCCGGATCGCCGGCCTTCTGCGCATTACGCCAGCCAGCCACCCTGATCGATCTCCAGCAGCAGCAGGATGGTTAACGCCTGGGCGTAGGGCACCGGGGCCATCGCGATATCGCAGTAGTACTGAATATCCCAGCCCAGCATGGTGCCGCGGGAGGCTTCCCGCACAATCCCCTCCTCGTCAATGCGCGCCATCACCGCGTCGAACGCCCGCAGGGCATGCCAGCTCACCGACGCATCCAGAATCCCCATCCGCACGCCGCGCAGCATCCCCCAGGCGATACCCGCCGTGGCGGAGGACTCCTGGGGTGAGAACGGATCGTCCAGCACCGTGTGCCACATGCCGTTCTCCGCCTGTAGCTCGCACAGCGTGCGCACCTGACGCGTCACCACCTGCGCCAGATAGCGCCGCACGCTGGCGTCCAGATGCTCGCCCATCAGCGCGATAAATTCCGGAATGGCGACGGTGATCCATGCGTTGCCGCGCGCCCAGAACGCCCCGGCGAAATGGTGCTTATCGACAAAGGTCCAGCCGTGATACCACAGCCCGCTTACCGGATCGCTGAGATAGCGGGTATGGAGCAGGAACTGGTAGCTCGCCTCGTCGATCAGATCCCGGCGTTTGAGCACGATCCCCGCCACGCCGAGGAACAGACAGGTCATAAATAGCGTGTCATCCCACAGCTGGCCGGTGTTCGCCTGCTCTTTCACCACGTGCTGGAATCCGCCCTCTTCGGTTTTTGGCAGGTCGCGCAGCAGGGCATCGGCCCAGTCGTTGACCGTCTCCAGTAGATCCTGGCGCTGATGATGCCCGGCCACCAGCGCCAGGGCGATCATCGGCGCGGTGGTGTTGATCTGCATCTCCGGCAGCCCTTTCGCAATCTGCGTTTCGTACCACGCCAGAATCGACTGCTGCAGCGCCGCATCCTGTTGGTGTTCCGCAAAGCGCCAGAAGCCATACAGCCCGACGCCAATCTCCCACTCCCACTCTTCAAAGTTGATGGAGAACCCGTCTCCAGCCCCCACTTCATCAAGATTTTTCAGTCGGCAGAAACCGCGCACCACGCGATCCAGTATTTTCCTCTGCTGCGCGCTGTTCATGCTGTCGCCCCTTCTACAAATGTTTCTGCATGGGCCAGTAATGCCCCGGTATCGGCGGCACGCGCGAGCGCCAGGCGTTGCTGTTGATGCCCCCGGCGGCCAGAGGCGATAAACAGCGCATCCGGGAACAATTTCCCCGCCAGATACTGCGCCGTCTGGAAGGCGATCACATTCTCCTCGCCCCAGAACGCCATCACGTCGCAGCCCCGCTCATCGTGCCAGTAGCGATAGCCCAGCAGCGTGGATTTTACCCGCCGCCACAGCACCGCCGGGAAGTGCTCTCCCCGATGGCGATGCCAGAGAACGAGCAGCGACAGGAGTGAAAACACCGAGCCCGCCTCCCGGGCGCTGACGCGCGTCAGGGTGCTGTACAGCAGCGCGTCGAGTTCCGGGCCATATTCCCGCTGCGCCATCAGCGTCAACAGGCGTTGGCCGCTATCGTCGTGGGCCGTCGTACTGTGCGCAGGCGGCGTGTACTGCCGTGGGGCGATGAGCTGCGGGCACGCGTCCGGCAGCCCATAGCCAAGCGGGATCGCGTCGAGGTAGACCATTTGCAGGGCAAATGTCGTATCACGTTCAAACAGTTCATCCAGATGGATCAGCAGGCGGTTCTTACCGGCGCTCAACGGTAGCGCGACCCCGGTGTGCTGCATGCTGTTGCGGGTGAAGGGCGTAAAGCAGACCAGCGGCTCGTCGTCACGCCAGAGCCGCACGCCGCCGCAGGTCGTCAGACGAAAGGTAAAGGTGCCGCTATGGGGCGCAAAAAGATCCACCCGCAGCCAGCGCTGCAGATGGTACGCCAGCGGATAAAAGCCCGAAAAGGAGAGAATGTTGTTGTCGTCGCTAAAAATCCCTTCCCGGCACGGCAGGGCCTGGGCGGGCTCCACCCGCCGCCGGGCGTGGGTTTTCAGGAACACCCGACGGCAAAACGACGGCGCATCCGGTCCCACCTCACAGGTGGGCTCTGTCGTTTCACCGGTATAAAACTCGGCGAAGCGCTCCGCTTTTGCCGCTGACCCCAGAAAACGCGTGAGTGCGTCGCCCTGTGCTAACTGCCAGTCACCTTGTGACATATCTTCCTCATCAACCCGTCCATTACGCCGCTATCATCAGCAGATTGGCCTTGCGGGGCGAGCAGCCCAGGAGGGGAATTGGCGGGATATGCCTGACAACTCACAAACCGGACGACAGGCAGCGATGCAGCGTGATGCCGATCACACCACGCAACCGGCAAGGAAGAAGAATGATGAGGACGATCACGTCAGGTTTTTAGCCCTCTCCACCTGACGTGATGTTGATCACACTAAGACTTCAGCGCTTTCAGCTCTTCGCTCAGGCTGTCCGCCAGCGCGCGTACGCGGGAGGCATCGAACAGCACGTGCATGCCGGGAGAAGCATCGGCATGCTTTAAGCAGAAGTCGTCCAGTTCGGCGGCGCTGCGATAGAGCTCCTGGATGTTGATCTGGCAGATTTCGCGCATGCTCCAGCTGTTCTCCACCTCGCGGGCAAAGCGCAGGGTAAAGAACGCCTTCTGGGCATGGACAAACAGATGGCAATAGAGGGCAAAGCCCTGCCACTCCTCAAGCCAGCGGCGTTTCAGCGCATACGGGAAGGCGGCGGTGTCGGTAAAGCGCAGGGCCGCTTCCTGTAACGTCTGCGAGGCGTCCCGGGCCTCGTCTTTTTCGCGGGCAATGCGCGCCAGCGACGCGGCAGAGGCTTCCACGTCGCTGGCGCTAAAGAAAATATCGCGCTCCGAACCCGGCAGCCAGTGGTTGCGGTTGAGCTGCCCGTAGAGGCTCCACACTGCCTGGCCATAGCTTTCCGGCACCTGACTGTGGCGATGAAAAACGTGATCGCGCACGTAGATGGCGCCATAGAGCACCTGCCCGGCCTGTTCCAGCAGTGCGTGGAAAGTGGCAAAAGTATCGGCATCTGGCTGCCAGCCATAGCGCTCATCCAGCCAGCTATGCAGCAGTTGCGCCACGCTAAGGTGGCTGCCATCGCTGGCTAACATCCGGCTACAGGCCACCAGATTGCACTCGCTCAGGGTGCCCATCACCCAGTGGTTATCCACCCCTTCCCAGCTGGCTTTGCACACCACGCCGCGGATCGCCGGATTCGAGCGGCACCACAGCAGACGCCCCTGCAGTTCGTCGATGCGCAGCCAGGGAAAGACGCCCCAGCCCACCTCTTCGCCCACCAGATCGATATCCGCCCACACTTCGCGCTCCTCCACCGCCAGCAGGGCCGGGTTATTGGGAAACGACGGCCAGAAACGTTCCGGAGTGAGTTTAATGGAGACGCTGACGCTCTCGGGCAGCGGGCGGATCGCCTCCAGCACGTTGTGCAGATCGTGATTGCCCGCCGGAAATACCCGCAGCACCAGATGTTTATTTTCGGCCTGCATGGTGCGGGACATGGCATTAAAGCAGCGGCTGTAGATGGCCTGGCTTCGGGCGTCGCGCTGGATCTGATTGACCTCGCCCTCTGCCTGTAACTCCCAGTTAGGGCGCGACACGGGCAGCAGGCCGTCGGTGCTGGAGATAGCGATCAACAGGCCGCTAGTGGCAGGAATCCGCTGGCAGATCAGGGCGATTTTACGGGTCAGGAACCCGCACCAGAAATCAACGTCGAGGCGCACGCCGTGGCCCGGCTCAAACAGGTGCGGGTGCGCCAGCAGCAGTTCGGTAGGGAAGCTGAACTCTTTGGCCTGCAGGTAAAAACGCAGCCCCTTTTGCTGGCAGAGTTGGCCCAGCCGGTTGAGGTAGACGCAGCGGGCACGCTGCTGGCTGGAGAGGCGGTCGTTGTCGAGATGCGGCGTGTAGCCTTTCGGGGAGACCAGCTTGTCGAACAGATCCGCCTGCCCGACAACCACGGTGTTAAAGTCATGCGCGACGGCCCAGTCCACCAGTTCGCAAGCCTTTTCCCAGTTCCAGTAAGCCTGATTATTCAGCTCCAGCGCCCGCGTCTGCCACATAGATCCCTTCCCTTTGTCATCCGGTTAGCCAACCGGCATTACTACCACAGAAGGGCGAAGTAATGTGCAGACTACCGCACATTATCATTTATCCCCGGCGGGTGGCGTGATGATATAGCGCGTCGGCGCGAAACAGTTAAGAAACAGATGCATAAGGAACACGATCGTCAGGGTCGCCACCAGCGCCACCGTCACCGAGACGATACGGTAGAGATCGCTGAACACCAGGTCGCCGTCCGGGTGCATGTTCTGGCCGAACATGATGCCGATGGTGGTGATGCTGGCAAAACCGACCCCGGCTCCCACCTTCTCCATCACGTGCAGGCGGGCGCCAAACGCCAGCCCGAGCCCAATCAGCGGCATCATTAGCAGCATGTGGCTGCTGTGATCGTAGAGCACCATCTGCACCAGCAGAATATAGAGGCAGCCGAGCACCACCCCCACCACGCGCCACAGGGAGCTCATTACCGCGCCGCGATAGTGCATCGGGAAGAGGATCAGGATGCCCGCCATCAGCGCCGACAGCGAATCGCTGAGATCGCTTATCTGGAACACCACAAAGATCAGCGTCGCCACGGTCCCGGAGAGCAGCGATTCATGGCGCACGCGGGCGGCATCTTTCTCCAGCCGCGGCGGTGGCGTGCGCGGCTCAACATCCGGCAGCAGATAGTGCATCAGCGCGCTCAGGCAAACCGCCATCACACTGGCTTCGAGGTTGGAAAAGAGCAGCGTGTGCCAGTTGGTGGTGGGATAGCTCATAAAGTTGAGCATGGTGCTCTGGCACACCACCCCCATCGAGCCAAAGAGGAACAGCGGCCCCTGGCTCATAAAGCGAAAACGCATCACGTAGAGGCCAAACACCACCAGGGTCATGATCACTGGCCATTGCGCCAGATAACCGATGATAAATACCATTTCAATGCAGTTCAGCGCCGAACTGAACACAAACTGTTTTGCCACGTGACGGTTAAACACCGGCACCAACGACAGCAGCATGATCGGGTAGATCACGAAAAAGACGCCGTAGCTGGTGTTGTAGAAGCTCGACACGCTCAGGGCGATCATCCCGGCAAAGACGATGCGCAGCGTCTGGCGAAAGTCGTTGGCGGTGTAGACGATATTGCCGTGCGGGGTAAAGACCCGCGCCAGGGTATTAATAGACATGATCAGTACACATAGTGCAGCAGGCTGACGAGGTGAATCTGCATCCCGGAGAAGAAGCGGGCAAACGGACCTTCGCTGTTATAGAGCTGCACGGTGGCGCGCGCCCCGGTCGGCAGGTGCTTTGGCAGCGGCTCGTCCAGCGCCACGTGAATGCGCATGCGCTGCGCGTCTCGCACCCAGCGGTTGGAGGTTTCCGGCTCAGAGAGCTGGCCATTGACGGCCTCCTGCCCGGCCAGAATACCGGCGTCGCTGCTGGTGACGTGGGCGCGGAAAACGTGGCCCGGGAAGGCGTCAAACACCACGGCGGCATCGGTCCCCTGACGGGTATGACGCAGGCTCTTTTCCCGGAAATCGGCGACGATATCGCTCTGGTTATTCACCAGCGCCAGCGCCGCCGAACCGGAGGTGGCATAAAAACCGGGGCTCAGCTGCACGTTACTGACGGTCCCGTCCGCCTCGGCGTAGATTTTCGTCCAGCGGAGATTGAGTTCCGCCTCGTCCAGCGCATTACGGTATTTTTGCAGGGTCACGTTACGCTTTTCGTCGCGCTCGCCGCGCTCAATACGCAGCTGATGAATGGTGGCTTCCAGATTCGCCACCGCCTGCTCGCTGCCCTGCCAGGTGGTGCGGACTTTATCCAGATCCGCCTGGGAGACGTTCTGCAACGTGCTGAGTTTCTGATAGCGATCGAAGGTGACTTTGTCGTTACGGGCGGTGAGCTGGGCGGTTTTCAGGCTCGCCTGGGTCGCCACAATTTGCGCGTCCAGCTGCTGATTGGCGAGACGCGCCTGTTCCAGCGCAATCTGCGCCGCTTCCACTTTATTACGGAATGGCGTCGGATCGAGTTCAAACAGCAGATCGCCCCGCTTCACCTGGCTGTTGTTATGCACGTGCACCGCCGCCACATAGCCGGAAACGCGCGCGGAAACGGGCGTCACCACGCGCATCACCGTGGAGTCCGGCGTCAGCGGGATCCAGATATCGGCGATAATGAAATAGACAAACATCAGCAGGAAAGAGGCAATACTTACCCTTACCCAGCGGGCAAACTTTTGTTCAGGGGTCATGATTATTCGGTCTTGTTATCTTCTTCGCGGATAGTCCGCAAGTTGCAGGCGATTTGATTGAGTGTGGCGCTGAAAATCTCCAGATGTTCCGGGGCGATATTCTGCGATACCCGCTCCTGGAACGTCTCGATAATCCGGGTCAGGGTTTTCAGCACCGCGTTACCCTCGGGTGTGAGCGTCAGCAGCCGGATACGCTTGTCATAAGGCGATGTGGTGCGCAGCAGGTAGCCCTGCTTTTCCAGCTGTGAAAGGGTGCGCATCAGCGGCGGCAGTTCAATGCCCTGCACCTCCGCCAGTTCGCTCACCGAGACGTTATCCCCCAACTGCTTTAACTGCATCATCACCGTCCAGCTCGACTGGGTTAACCCGGTGTCGAGAATGGCATCGTCAATCACTGCGCGCCACTGACGCACAATCATTGCCATCCGCATGCCCATCGGCCTGCGGCAGAACAGATCTTCTTCACGCATGGGAGGTCCTCACTTCACACGCTGAGAAGATAATAGTTATCAGGGTAAGTATCAAGAAACGAGGATGTTAAGCGCAGGAATTGCGAAAGCGGGCAGAGCGTTCATCCCCTGGCAGGTATCAAAATCAACAGCGCTTTTTCCAGGCTTTTTTGTGCCGTCATCCTTCGTTCAATAGAGGTCGCTTGCAGAATCAAGCACGTTGATCAAATTTTTTAAACAACCCGGTCAGATTGGTCACAGCGAATTTACGATAAATATTGCGTCGATGATGGCTTACTGTTTTTCCCGTTACGTCCAGATAGCGGGTAATTTCTTTATTCTTTTTCCCCGACACAATATAGGGCAGCAGCATGGTTTCCATACGGGTTAACCGTTGTTCTTTTTCAAGATGGTGCCAGCGGGCATTTTTAAAAATAGTGACCGGCTGATCTTCCTGGGCAAGATGGGCAAGACATGCGCTTAACTTTCGCACGGCACTTTTACAGTCGATGGTATAATCGGCAATAGTATTAATGAGAATATTTTCAATCGTGCTTTCGTAGCACACATCCCGGGTGATAAAAATAAAATAGCTCTGCTCGTACCGGTTTTTTAGATCCAGTAGGGCATGCAGAACTTTGATATCAGACTCACCATAATCCACTACAATCGCTTTGGCGCGAGAAAGATCCTCTTTTGTCGCTTTTTTGATGTCATCAAGATAATGCACCTGCTGAAACGACGGCGCGTCGAACATTAACTGTTCAACCAGCATGGCAAACCCCTGCTGGAAATATCTACAGGATGTTAAAACTATTACCATTCCCTTTACCCTCACCATCACTGTGGATTTATTAATAATCAGTGAGAATGTATTAATTTGCAATTAACAGTTTTCCGGGGGATTGTAGGAATATTCTCAAGTAATTAGCGGCATTTCGTGCTATCGCGCACAAAAAATGATATTTAACGAAAAGTTTAATCAGTTATAACAGCAAGATATCCGACCACTTAAGACTTTTCCAGGCAAGGAAAGAACAATCCCACCCTCAATATTATTTTCTTTTGTTATGCTGCAAAATGTAACGAAGGATTAAACAGTGTATGTATTTTTATATTCGCTATCGCGAAATAAAATCATTACGTAATAAGAGAGGGACACCTTATGAATAAATCATTTCGCCTGAATCAGCTGGCTATTAGCATGAGCATGATTCTGGGCAGCAGTTTTCTTTTGTCTCCAGCACTGGCAAATACCTGCGCGGGCACTGCATTTACCGGAACCTGCGGATTAACGCAATATGACATGACGTCACCGATAACGCCAAAGCCTACCGCGTGGTATTTCACTCAGAAAACCCAGGATGCGGCCATTGACGGCACGGCCAGGGCCCAGAATATCTATTTTGCCAGCGGCACCTCTTCCCGAACCTCTTCTGATATCCAACAGCTTCTTGTTGATGGCGCGAATCTGAGTGGCCATTATATCAACGTCAGTAAAGAGGGCTCAGCTACCGTTGTCCTGAACAATAAGGCCGCGGTGGACTTCATCGAGGCGGGCGCGAAGAGTTCTAACACCAATACCCATATCGTTGTCGATAACTCTACCCTGAACGGTGCCGCTAAGGGGGGAGATTATGATATAAAAAACGCCCCAAACTCGAAGTACTATCTTGACGGAAACGCCATTCATCTGGACGTCGCTGACAGCGGTGATGCCGATATTGATATCCAGAACAATAGCTTGATTACAGGCCGCATCTACGTGGGCGGCGCGGGGACACACGACGTCACCGTGCAGGACAGCCGTATTCAGGCGGGCAGCATTTTGCTGTACAACGCGACAAATAATAACGCCATTACGGTGCAGAACAGCCTCATCGATACCACTAACGCCGTCTCCAAAACAGCCAATGCGATAGAAATCACAAACCTCACCGCTGCAGATAAAACGCATACGATTGTAGTTGACCACAGCCAGCTGACGGGCTCGGTGGCCCTCTCTACCTCAGGCAGCACCAGCGCGCTGTCGGTTACCGATTCCACCATCACCAAAACCACCCAGAAAAACGGTAACGCCATTAGCCTGTCAAATGGCAAAGCCGCTCAGCTGAGCCTGGATAATAGCGAGATTGTCGGTCATACGGTGCTTTCCGGCTCGGAGAGCGTTACCGCCTCGCTGGCGGACTCCTCCCTTAACGGCAACCTGATTGCCAACAAAGCCGCGCAGATTGCCATGGATATCACCCGCTCCGTGCTGACAGGCAACGTCGATGCCAGCGCCGGCCAGGGCAGCGTGGATCTGCATCTGACCGACAGCACCCTCTCCGGGGATATCAACCTCAACGGTGCCAAAGTGCTCCGCTCCGACATCTGGCTGGATAACGCTGAGGTGGCGGGTAATCTGTACGGCAGCGGCGCTGCGAGCACCCTGCACCTGGCGAACATGCCTGAGTTTAGCGGGACGAAGTTCAGCAACTTCGGCAAGCTGGCTATCGCGGACGATGTGGTCCTCACCGACGGCTTTACCGACACCAACGTGGGCAGCGCCCTGACAGTGAACGGCACTACCGTGACCGCGCCGGTGCAGCTGAGCAGCTGAGCAGCTGAGCAGCTGAGCAGCGGCAATTTAACCTTTGATAACACCAAACTTATCGCCGATACCCTGGCGCTGAGCAGCGGCGCATCGTTGAATATGATCAACCATAGCCAGCTGCAAACCCGTTCTGACCAGCTGTTCAACCTGGCGGCCTCATCCCTGCTGCCAGAGGGCTATAACGAGACCGGGGCGAACGTAGGCTTTACTGACAGCACGCTGATCCTGACCGATGACACCTACCATCTGGACTATGTGAAGGCGGTCAATGAGCTGCTGGGCTCCACAGAAGGCAACAGCCTGGTGATGCTCGGCACGCTGCAGAATGCCGATAGCGTGGCGGGCACCGCCAGCGTAATCGAAGCCGCCATGACCCAGGCGGTGCTGGCCAACACCCAGGTTACCTCTGACAAAAACCGGCTCATTATCGGCGAGAAAGATGCGATCACCGATGACACCATTTTCGTGCGGAACGGCTTCGGCGCATCGCAGCTGCGGTTTGAAGGTGAAGGCCAGCCAGCGGTGGATATTGTCGGCGGCCAGACGCTGACTCTGACCGGGGCCGCTGGCGCGTTGATCGACGTGGCCGGCGCACCCGATGCGCCTGTTGCGGTAGCGGTCAATAACGGGACGCTGAACTTAGGCATCGCAGCCATGCAGGATGTGACCGGTCATCTCACCGGTACCGTCACCGTGGCCCCTGAAGGCGCGCTGAACATTGTGGCAGGCGATCACACGCTGGTTTCCGGCGGATCTGCTGCCGGGGTAGTCAGCAGCGGCCTGGTCAGGGTTGAACAACAAGCCACTCTGCACAGCGATGTCGCGCTTCAGGATAGCGCCCAGATGGCGGTTAACGGTTCCCTGCTGGCAGGGCAGCTCTCGGCCAGCCAGGAGGCACAAATCACCGTCGGCGATATCGCCGCCGCGGGCACGCTGGTCGCAGAACGTTTGGATCTACAGGGCGCCCGGATGTTTATCGACCCGGCCTGGACGGATGGTGGGACGCTGGCTAACGCCTCCCATGTGGCAAGCGGCGGCAGTGAGATTAACGGGCGCGTCACCGTGGGTCAGAACGCCCTGCTGGTGCTGGGTGATACCTCCACCGCTGCGGCAGAAGCCCGTTTCGCCAACAGCGGCTTAACCTGGGGTGAAAACGCCATCACGGCGGCGGTCTCTGTCCATACCCCGCAATACCTTAACGCCACCCAGGGCGGGCTGCGGGTCGACGGTTCACTGACCGGCAGCTCAGCCGACCGTGACGCCGCCTTTAATACCGTTGACTTTGCCGACCACTCTTTGCTGATGGTCAGCACGAAGGAGATGACCAATGGCCAGGCCGCGCTGAATGCGACCGAGGGTAGTCTGAACGTAGCGGACAGCGCCGCACTTTACGTCGCGGATGCGAAGGCCAACCAGACTTACTCGGTTGCCAGGGGCTTTAGCGATGTCAACATCGCTGGAAACGGCTGGCAGAACGAGAATCTGCTGTTGAATAAACTGCTGACGGCCACGACCCAGGAGCGTGACGGCGAGGTGCGGGTCACTACCCAGGCTCGTGCGGCACAGGACGTCCTGCCGGGCGTGGTCACTACCCATGCGCTGGATCAGCTTATCGCCAGCGGAGAGAACTCACGCTCTGCCAGCCAGGCGGGCGGCGTGCAGCACAATACCTGGGCGGCAGGCAACGCGGCGGTGGATGCCGTTCTGGAGCGTAACTCCATTGCCAACGCGGGCCTGCAACCCGCTGACACTGACGCCAGCGTCTGGGTTCACGCCCTGTACGGTAACCCGCGCAGCAGCGACCTGAGCGCCGGAAATCTGAGCTACGGCCAGAACAGCAAATTCTACGGCCTGATGATGGGAGGAGACAAAGCCTGGCAGACCGAACACGGCACCCTGCGCAGCGGCGCGGCGTTCCATGCCGGTAATGGCGACAGTGATTCACGCGGCGATACCAACGCCACCCACAATGATTTCAGCTTCTGGGGCGTTACCCTGTACCAGAACTGGAACCAGGATCGCTGGAACCTGACGGGCGACGTCAGCCTGACCCAGACCAGCAACGATGTTTACCAGAAACAGCCGGGCTGGCTGGAAGCAGGCAACAAGCTGAAGGCAAACGTCGACGGGATGCTGTTCAGCGCGGGCGTGCGGGGCGAGTACCTGATCGAAACCGATGTGCTGGATATCATTCCTCATGCGGGTGTGCGTTATAACCAGCTCAAGACCGAGGCCTTTGATACCAAAAACGATCAGGATGAACGCGTCTTCCATACCGATAAAGGCACGCAGAACATCTGGCAGTTCCCGGTAGGGGTGAAAGTCGCGAAAACCTTCGCGCTGGATTCCGGCTGGAAGATGAGTACCCAGGCCGATGTCGGCGTGGTTGCTGTCACCGGCGACCGGGAGAGTCAAAACACCCTGCACACCGTGGGCATCAGCGCCAGCGATACTCTCCGCGCAGAGATCATGGATGACACCGCCTTTAACGGCCAGCTGGGGGTGAAAATGCAGAAAGGCAATATGACCTTCGGCGTAGGCTATAACGTGAATGCCTCTCATCACGACACCGATCAGACAATGAGCGCCACCTGGTCGCTCAACTTCTAAAACAAACAAGCCGCATACAGAGTATGCGGCTACTTTTTGTAGGCCCGGCAAGCTGGCGCCGCCGGGCGTTTCCTCAACGGCTAAAACGCTGCTGAATGGCCCGCAGCCCTGATGCCGTCACCGTCACCTCGCGAAACCCTTCCACCCGCTGGATCCAGCCTTTGGTTTCCAGGAAAACCAGCAGCGCTGCGCCCGCCTCACCGCCCAGGTGGAAACGGCGTTCGCTCCAGTCCAGGCAGGCGCTACACGCTTTGCGCCGGGTATTAGCCTTAAGCACGATCCCCAGCGCCAGGAACGCCTCGCGGCCTTTTCCGGTGAGGGCAGACCCGTCTGCCACCAGCCAGCCTTCGGCCTGCATAAAATTATAGATCTGCACGGCGACCGTGCCCGCGAGATGGTCGTAACAGGTGCGGGCATAACGCATCGACGCTGGCGCGGTGGTTTCCGGCGGCGTGATGCGGCTCCACGACAGCCCCATCATCTGCTCTACCAGCTCCGCAACGTCGTGCCCCGCCAGACGATAGTAGCGATGCCGCCCCTGAGAAAGGCAGGTAATCAGCCTGCCCTCCACCAGCCGGGCGAGATGGCCGCTGGCGGTTGAAGGGGCCACATCCGCCACCGCGCTGAGCTCCGTGGCGGTCCACGCCCGCCCGTCCATCAGCGCACAGAGCATTTTGACCCGTGACGGATCGGCCATCGCCGCCGCAACAGCCGCAACGGCCAGCTCCAGCGCAGCGCTATTATCAGGAGGTAAACGCGTCTTTAACATTGGCAGCCCACGGCCCGGTGATCTCTGCGGCCAGCTTATCATTATCCGTCAGCAGAATAAGGTGATTCGCATGATCGCTGTACTGGGTCAGGATGGAGACCCCCTGCGCGGCCAGCGCGGCGGCAATCTCGCCCAGCTCACCAGGGCGCGCCTGTTTCAGCTTACGGATCAGTGGTTTTCGCACCGCTTTCACATTAAAACCCGCGGCAAGGAGGAGGCGCCGGGCTTTTTCGCCCTCCACCATCAGGAAATGCGCCTCCACGCCAAACACGCCGCCGCCCTCCAGCCCTACGCCGTTGCGCCCCAGCAGTTGACCAAAACGTGCCAGCTCGCCTGGGGTGTCGTTGAACCTCACATGAACGTCATACATCGGCATGCCCTCCGGTTTCTGAACTGTACTCCCGCACCACCTGCGCCACGCGAATACGGTAGTGGGTAAAAATCGACGCCCGCCCTTCGGCCTGTGCGGCCTGGTGAAACAGATTTTGTCTCCAGCGGCAAATCGCCTCCTCGTCCCGCCACCAGGAGAGGGAGAGGATTTTGCCCTCGGTGGTCAGGCTCTGAAAACGTTCAATATCGATAAAACCGTCGATATCCGCCAGCAGCGGTTTTAGCTCGGCGGCCAGCTGCAGGTAACGCGCCTGGTGCGCGGGTGCGGCTTTGGCTTCAAACAGGACTGCAATCATGATCTCTCTCCGTTGTGAGGTTAAGGAGAGAGTGCAGGAAACAAAAACGTGATGCTTCGGTGAAGAGCGAAATGTCGCTTTCGTGCGCCGGGGGTTGCCGGGTGGCGCTGCGCTTACCCGGCCTACGGAATGGCGGTTGTGGCATCGATACGCTGGAACCGCCGGGTGGCGCTGCGCTTACCCGGCCTACCCAGGCACGAACCGTAGGCCCGGCAAGCTTGCCCCGCCGGGCGTTTTTTAGCTGAGGATCGACTTCGGCTCCATAAACGCGCTGATGCCCCAGGCCCCCATCTCGCGCCCCACGCCGGAGTGCTTAAATCCGCCAAACGGCGCTTTGGGCTCGTGTGTGAGGGTATTGACCAGCACGCGACCCGCCTGGATCTGCTGCGCCACGCGGCGGGCACGCCCGCTGTCGCCGCCGAGCACCAGCGCGCTCAGGCCATAGTCGGTGTCGTTGGCAATGGCGATGGCCTCCGCCTCATCGCGGTAGGCGATCACGCACAGCACCGGACCAAAAATCTCTTCCCGGGCGATAGCCATCTGGTTATGCACATCGGTGAACAGCGTTGGCCGGACAAACCAGCCGTCCCGGGTACCCTCCGGCCGCCCTACCCCGCCCGCCAGCAAACGCGCCCCCTCTGCCAGCCCTTTCTGAATATACCCCTGCACCCGCTGCCACTGTCTCTCGCTCACCATCGGGCCGACCACGGTCTTCGCATCGCGCGGATCGCCCGACACCACCGCCGCGATGGCCTGGGCCAGCGCCTGCTCGAATTCAGCTTTTCGCGACTGCGGCACCAGAATACGCGTACCGGCCACGCACGCCTGGCCGCTGTTCATCAGCCCGGCCTGGACCGCCAGCGGGATCGCCTGTTTGATATCGGCATCGTCAAGAATAAGCGTCGGCGATTTACCGCCCAGCTCCAGGGTAACGCGGGTAAAGTTCTCCGCCGCGTTGCGCAGGATCGCTTTGCCGGTGCGGGTCGATCCGGTAAAGGAAATTTTTGCCACATGCGGGTGACGGCTAATCGTCTCCCCCACCGTATCGCCGCGCCCGGTAACGATGTTAAACACCCCCGGCGGCAGATCTGCGGCGTGCAGCGCCTCGGTCACAATCTGCGTCTGCAGGGCGCTCATCTCGCTGGGCTTGATCACCGCGGTGCAGCCTGCGGCCAGCGCCGCCGCCAGTTTGCCGCAGATAAAGCCCGCATCGCTGTTCCACGGGGTGATAAGCCCGGCGACGCCGAGCGGGGTCATCTCTACTGTCGCCGCACCCGCGACGGTCGTAAATTCGAACGCCTCCAGCGCCTCAATGGCCTGGGCAATCACCTCCGCCGGATAGCTCGCCATCCAGGCCGAGCGTGATGCGGGGGCACCGTACTCCTCAACCACCGCCTCCAGCAGATCGTCGTGGCGGGCGGCCACCGCCGCGTGCATCCGTTGCAGGGCGGCAATGCGCACCTGCTTTGTGGTTTTCGACCACGCCGGAAACGCGGCTCTGGCCGCGGCAATGGCACGTTCGCCATCCACCGCGTCGGCCAGACGCACCTGACCGATGACGCGCGCCGTCGCCGGGTTATACAAATCGAAGCGCTCGGTGCCGTGTGGAGTGACAAACTCCCCGTTGATATAAACCTGTTCGATGTGATGCATAGCGACCTCCTCAGACTGGATAAAGCGAGTCTGACACGCCTTCTCTGTGACGATAATCCACGCTATGCTGCAAAGGTTGTTTCGATTTTCAGGATAATCTATGCACCGTTCAGGACTGACAGAGCTGGAAGTGGTCATGGCCGTAGTGCGTCGCGGCAGCTTTCGCGCCGCCGCCCAGGAGCTGGGGATGTCGGCCACCGCCGCGAGTAACGCCATTGCCGGGCTCGAAAGCCGCCTGCAAACGCGCCTGTTCAATCGCACCACCCGCAGCGTGGCCCTCACCGAGGCGGGGCAACGCTTTGTCGCGCGCGTGGGGCCTGCCTTGCAGGAGATCCGCCAGGCCAGCCTGGAGATCCACAGTGATCCCGACGAGCCTGCCGGCATCCTGCGCCTGAACGTGCCGAACAACGTCGGCTCGCTGTTCCTGGACGCGCTGCTGATCGACTACATGATCCGCTACCCGAAAATGCGCGTCGAAGCGGTAAGCGAAGCGCGGATGATCGATATCGTGGCGGAAGGGTACGACGCCGGGATCCGCCTCGCGGAATCGGTCCCGCAGGATATGATCGCCGTGCCGCTTACCCCCGATATCCGCCAGCTCATCACCGCCACACCGGACTATTTTGCCCGTCACGGCATTCCGCTTACGCCGGACGATCTGCTGCAACATCAGGGGATCGGCATGCGGATGGCGCACGGCGGGATCTACCGCTGGGAGCTGGAGCGGCGCGGAGAGCAGATTGCCCTGGCGGTGGCGCCCCGTTTTGCCACCTCGGATCTGTTTGCCTCGATCCGGGCGGTAAAAGCCGGGCTGGGGGTGGGATTTTTACCGGAACTCTATATTCAGCAGGAGCTGCAAAGCGGGGAACTGGTGAGCGTGCTGGAGGAGTGGACGCAGCCCTTTGCCGGACTGCGTCTCTATTACCCTGGCCATCGTCACGTCCCGCCTGGGTTGCAGGCGCTGGTGGCGATGATCCGCGAGCGGGGTCTTACTCGAGGTTAGCCTTGTTGAGGCCGTAGGCACCGTCGAGGGAGCCCGGTTCCATACGGGAGGTGATGCCTAAGCGGTTCCAGGCGTTGATCGCCACAATGGCAAAGTTCAGCTCTGAAATCTCCTTTTCCGAGTAGTGTTCCGCCACGCTGCGGTAGAGGACATCGCTGATCCCGTGCGGGCCAATCTGCGTCAGCGCTTCGGCGAAGGCCAGCGCCGCTTTTTCCCGGGCGCTGAACAGCGGGGATTCACGCCATGCGGCCAGATGGTAGAGGCGCAGCTCACGCTCGCCCGCAATTTTCGCCTCTTTCGCGTGCATATCCAGACAGAAGGTACAGCCGTTGAGCTGGGAGACACGAATGTCGATCAGGTGCTTCAGCGCCGGGTCGATGGAGGTCTGGCTCACCGCCATGCTCAGGTCGGAGAGCGCTTTAGCGAGGGCAGGTGTGGCTTTATGGTGGTTAACGCGAGTGCTCATGGTCTTTCCTCTTTTGTGCGGTACAGGTCATGCGATGGGGCAAATTTACGCCGTTCATGACATAGTAAAAAGATACAAAAACCGCGAAACGAGGTAGGACATGAAACCGGGCTATCACCAGATCTATACCCGCTACCGGGACAATATCACCCGCGGCATACTGAAGCCCGGCGACAAGGTGCCCGCCATTCGCGTGCTGGCGGAGGAGCTGAAGGTCGCGCGCAAAACGGTGGAAACCGCCTACGCCATTCTCATCGGCGAGGGGTATCTGGTGAGCCAGGGGGCGCGTGGCACCCGGGTGAACCCGGACTTAAACCTCCCCGCCGCGCCACCGCCGCCCGACGATCCCGTCACCGGCACGTTACCGGAGTCCCTGGTCAGCCAGCGCGAACGGGCCGGCTTTTTACGCCCCGGCATCCCGGCGCTGGACAGCTTTCCCTACAAAAAATGGCTGCTGCTGGCGGGCCAGGCGGTGCGCGCCATGCGCCAGGAGGAGATGCTCAACCCGCCGGTGATGGGCTGGGCTCCCCTGCGCCAGGCGATTGCCCGCTACCTGAACATCTCTCGCGGGCTGACCTGCACGCCGGATCAGGTGCTGATCACCAGCGGCTACAGCGGCAGCCTGCGCCTGATCCTCGATACCCTCGCCAGCCGCAACGACAAGGTGGTGTTTGAAGATCCGGGCTATTTTATGGGCCAGCAGCTGCTGCGGCGCATCGTGCCCCGCCTCTATACGGTGCCGGTAGATCGCGCCGGGATGGACACAGACTACCTGCTGCACCACCACGCCGACGCCCGGTTTGCCATCGTCACCCCGTCGCACCAGAGCCCGCTGGCGGTCACCCTCTCGCTGCCGCGCCGTCAGCAACTGCTCGACTGGGCCACCCGCAACGAGGCGTGGATCATTGAAGATGACTATGACGGCGAGTTTCACTACACCCGCAAGGTGCTGCCGTCGCTGAAAAGCCTCGATCGCCAGGATCGGGTGATCTACATGGGCACCTTCAGCAAAACCGTGATGCCGTCCCTGCGCCTCGGCTATGTGGTGATGCCCGCCAGCACGGTAACGGCTTTTAACGACTGCGCCGATCTGCTCGCCAGCGGCCAGCCGGTGCTGACGCAAAAGATCCTCACCGCCTTTATCAACGACGGCCACTTCTTCCGCCATCTGAAAAAGATGCGCGCGCTCTACCAGCAGCGACGCGACTGGATGATTGCCGCCCTGCACGCGGTCTATGGTGACCGCTTCTTCACCGAACAGAACGATGGCGGAATGCATATCGTGGCGTTCTTAACCAAAGGCAGCTGTGACCAGGAGATCGCCCACTGCTGGCAACAGCAGCAGTTACAGGTCAACGCGCTGTCGGCGTGGTACAGCGGGTCGGGCAAACGCTACGGGCTGGTGATGGGGTATAACAACGTGCGTTCGTATCAGGAGGCGGTGGCTCTGCTGGAAAAACCGAAACAGCAGACGCTGGCACTGTTGCGCTGACAAGCGCCGGGTGGCGGCTACGCCTTACCCGGCCTACGGTTCGTGCCCTTGTAGGCCCGGTAAGCGCAGCGCCACCGGGCGATAACTGCGCAAGCTACAAATCATACCGTGACAACCCGATGTCCTTTAAATCTTCATCACTTAACTCGCTCAAAATCCGGCGCGTGCGGTTGATGCGATACCAGCGGACAAGGGCTTTTCCCATCCAGATAAAGATCGCAAAGGGGCGTTTGGCTCGATTTTCGTGGAATTCCATGATGCTCTCCTCGGGGTGTCTGAGGGGTTATCATCACGGATCCCACACCTTCCAATACAGATTCAAAAATTACTTTTTTTTAACATACAGATCGTCTAAAACAGGAACTGCATGGCAGTTTTTACCGCCATCTGTACCGGTTTACTTTTCTGTATGGTGAGAATAAGGGATACAGCATGACGCGCTACCAACATCTGGCCAATCTTCTGGCGGAACGCATTGAACAAGGGCTCTATCGCAGCGGGGAGCGTTTACCCTCGGTGCGCGCCCTGAGCCAGGAGCACGGCGTCAGCATCAGCACCATACAGCAGGCCTATCAGATCCTCGAAAATTTACAGCTGATCACCCCCCAGCCGCGCTCGGGCTATTTTGTCGCGCCGCGAAAGGCGCAGCCGCCGGTGCCGGCGATGTCGCGCCCGGTGCAGCGTCCGGTGGAGGTGACCCAGTGGGATGAGGTGCTGACCCTGATGGAGGGGCGCAATAAAACCGACATCACGGCATTTGGCGGCGGCCAGCCCGACCTGACCCAGCCAAGCCTCAAGCCCCTGTGGAAAGAGCTGAGCCGGGTGGTGCAGCACAGCGTTAAAGAGGTGCTCAGCTATGACGAACTCGCCGGGCGACGTGAACTGCGCGAGCAGATCGCCCGCCTGATGCTGGACGCCGGATCGGTGGTCACCGCCGACGATCTGATCGTCACCAGCGGCTGCCACAGCGCCCTCTCCCTGGCGCTGCTGACCATCTGTAAGCCCGGCGACATCGTGGCGCTGGAATCCCCCTCTTTCTACGGCACCATGCAGATGCTGCGCGGTCTGGGGATCAAGGCGATCGAGATCCCCACCGATCCGGTGACGGGGATCAGCGTCGAAGCCCTGGAACTGGCGCTGGAGCAGTGGCCGATCAAAGGGGTGATTGTGGTGCCCAACTGCAATAACCCGCTGGGGTTTATCATGCCCGAGTCCCGCAAACGTCAGCTGCTGGCGCTGGCCCAGCGGCACGATATCGTCATTTTTGAAGATGATATTTATGGCGAGCTGGCGTTCGAATATCCCCGCCCCTCCACCATTCACTCGCTGGACATCGATGGCCGGGTGCTGCTGTGCAACTCCTTTACCAAAACTGTCGCCCCCGGGCTGCGGGTGGGGTGGATTGCCCCGGGCCGCTATCACGACCGGATTATGCACATGAAGTATGCCGCCAGCGGCACCAACGTGCCCGCCAGCCAGCTGGCACTGGCTACCTTTATCCGGGAAGGGTATTACCACCGCCACGTGCGGCGGATGCGCCAGATCTACCAGCAGAATATCGAGACCTACACCTGCTGGGTCAGGCAGTTCTTCCCCTGTGGCATCTGTGTGACCCGCCCGATGGGCGGCTACATGCTGTGGGTGGAGCTGCCGGAACATGTGGATATGGTCTGCGTGTCGCGGGAGCTGACGCGGTTTAACATCCAGATCGCCGCCGGATCGCTCTTCTCGGCTTCCGGCAAGTACCGGAACTGTTTGCGGATCAACTGCGCCCTGCCGCCAAACGAGAAGCACCGTGCGGCGGTAGAGCAGATGGGGGAAGCGGTGAATATTGCGATGGCGGAGTAACGCGGTGCGGTCTGTTTGCCGGGTGGCGGCTGCGCCTGACCCGGCCTACGGTTCGACTCTTTTGTAGGCCCGGTAAGCGCCACCGGGCATTTTCACATCAGAACGTCCATGACACGCTGCCGACAATGCTGCGCTCGGCACCAAAGTAGCAGTATGAGAGCGAGTTACAGGCCGCCACGTAGCTTTCGTCCGTCAGGTTGTTAACGTTGAGCTGCGCGCTTACCCCGGTCAGCCCCACCTTCGACAGATCATACCCCACCGCCAGATCCACCAGCGTGTACGACGGCAGCGTATGGGTATTCATGCGGTCGCTGGTCACGCCGTTGACGTAACGCACACCGGAGCTCATCGTCAGGCCATCCAGCGGCCCGGTTTTCACGTCATAGCTGAGCCAGCCGCTGGCCATATTGCGTGGGGCATAGACCGCACGCTTGCCCTCTTCCTCCGGGCTGCTCTTCTTGTAGCGAATGTCGGTATAGGTGTAGGCCGCCTGCAGGCGCAGGCTGTCGGTCAACTGCCCTACCGCTTCCAGCTCCACCCCTTCCGATTCAATTTCGCCGATGGAGCGGTATGGATCGGTCGGCTCCTCTTTGGTGGCGATGTTTTTCTGGTTGATGCGGAACACCGAGGCGCTGAACTGGCTGTTCATCCCCTCCGGCTCAAACTTCACCCCCGCTTCCCACTGCTTGCCTTTCATCGGGTCCAGCAGATCGCCGTTCTCATCGGCAAAGCTGGTTGGGGTAAAGGCGGTGGAGTAGCTGATATACGGCGCGATGCCGTTATCGAACAGGTAGAGCAGCGCCGCGCGGCTGCTGAAGTTATTCTTGTCCAGATCGCTGCGGGTATCGTTGAGCTTGTCGACATTGGAGACGCTCACCTGGTCATAGCGCCCGCCCAGGGTCAGGCGCCAGCGGTCCAGCGAGAGCTGATCCTGCAGGTAGTAGCCGGTCTGGCGCAGCTTGTGCTTCTCCTTGCTGTACATCGTGATGCTGTCCGGCCCGGCACCGTAGACCGGGTGGAAGGAGTTGATCGGCGGGAAGCTGCCGTAGTAGCCGGTGGTGTGGTTGCTGCGATCCTGGTAATCGAGGCCAATCAGCACCCGGTGGTTCACCGCCCAGGTATCGAAGCTGCCGTCGATCTGGTTGTCCAGGGTGATGGCGTTCATCTTCTCGTCCGAGCCAGAGTAACCGCGGTTGAGTTCGGTGTCGTTCAGCCAACCCGCGGCATAGACCTGGTTCAGCTCCACTTTGGTGTGCAGATAGCGCAGCTTCTGGCGCACCGACCAGCCGCTGTCGAACATGTGCTCGATGTTATAGCCGACCATATCCTCGCGGCGGTCGTACTTGTCATAATCGTCCTCGCCTTCGAAGAAGGTGTTAGAGATCATCTTCCCGTTGTGCGGCACCACGGTGCCGTCGTACGGCAGGCCGGAGTGGCTCCCGCCTTCGGGATCGCGGTGAAGGTAGGCCATCAGATCCAGACGGGTGTTATCGGTGATGCGCCAGGTCAGGCTCGGCATCAGGGCGTAACGCTCCTCTTTCAGCGGATCGAACTGGGAGTCGGCATAGCGGGTCATACCGCTCAGACGGGCCGCCACGCGGTCGTTATCGTCCAGCGCGCCGGTGACGTCAAACATCGCCCCGCGCTGATCGTTGTTCCCGGCGAACAGCTTGATCTCGCCGCCCGGATCGAACGACGGTTTGCGCGAGGTGAGCGCTACGATCCCCCCCGGCGATGAGCGGCCATACAGCACCGAGGCCGGGCCGCGCACCACTTCGATATTTTCCAGGAACCAGGGGTCAACCACCAGCGAGCTGTGAGAGTTGGTGTCGCCCATCATCTTCAGGCCGTCGAGGTAGACATTATCCAGGCTGCCGTCGGAGAAGCCGCGCAGCACGATGTAGTCAAAGCGGTTTGAGGCGCCGATCTGGTTGCTGTAGACGCCCGGGGTGTAGCTCACCGCCTGGCGGACGCTGGTGGCGCCCTGCTCCTCAAACTGCTCACGGGTAACAATCGACACCGCCTGCGGGGTCTCGATATCCGGCGTCGCCAGCTTGGTGGCGCCGCTCTGCATCTGCGAGGTGACAACAACCGTTTCGGTTTTTGGCGTCTCCTGCGCCATCAGGGGGAGCGCGACGCTCCCGGTAACCCATCCCACCAGCAGTGCCAGCCGCGATTTAGCGAACATGAATATCTCCAGAGCCATTTCTAATTATTAATGAGAATTATTACCTTTTTCATTTAGAAGATAGCTATGCGCGCTGCCAGAGTACGTATGCGCAATGCCAAACCGCACGAATGGCGTTGGCGATGGAGGAAAAAAGGGATTAGCAGCCGTTACGGACCGCGCCGGGGCAGATACCGTAGCGACGGCGAAAGGCGGTGGCAAAGTTGGTGGCGTGCTAGTAGCCCGACATCCAGGCCGCCTGCTGTACGCTGTGCCCTTCCAGCAGATAGCGGCGCGCCAGCGCGAGGCGGCAGTCGCGCAAATAGTCGAATACCGTGCAGCCATAGGCCTGACGGAATTTGCTGCGCAGGCTGCTGGGGCTCATTGCGGCCTGAGCCGCCAGCTGGGCGAGGGTGTACTCCTGCTCCGGGGCCTGTTCCAGCAGATGGCGGATCTGCTCCAGCCGGGCCTGTTCACCGCTTGATGCGCCAGCAAGCGCCGTGCCCTGCTGCTCCCGCAGGTGCAGGCCATGGCCGAGGAGCTGGTACATCACCCCTTCCAGCAATAGCTGGCGCGACAGGCTGCTGCGCTCGCGCTGGCGGGCATGCTGGATCCCGGCCAGCACAAAATCTGGCACCTGCCAGACAAAGGTGGGGGCATTCAGCCTCTCCCACTGCGCCAGCAGTGAGGCAAGCAGGTTTTCCCGACGGGCATCGTCGGGGTAAACACCAAAAGAGAGGGTTTTCAGGGCGATATCCGCATCATGACGGGCAGACATCGCCTGCTGTTCGCTGAGCCGGGCGCTGAAAGCCATACCCGGGCGCACCGAGTAAACCTTGCCGCTGAGGGTCAGGGTCACGCACCCTTCCAGCACCACCAGCACATAGAGCGGGCTGCTGTGGCGGGAGGTGGTTTCATAGGGTTGCAGAACGCGGACATCGGAGTGGGTTAATGAGATGCCGGACGGCAGGATCATCTCTTCGACATCGCCGTGCAGAACCGGGCTGCTGCTGGCACATGTATCAGTGAGCAGCGGAAAACGGTAGTCAATGCCGTAGCGCTCGCCAAAGACCTTAAAGTCAGCAACGGAAAAGGTTTTTTTCGCTGTGGGGGCCGGGTGAGGGAGCATTGTGTCGGACATACCTGCGCCTGGAAAAGCATATTAAAAATAAAACAGTATCACTCCTTTAACGCGGCGGCAATGCAGGCAAATTTAATAAATATTAAGCTCCGACAAGATGCCGGAGCTCAAATATATCCGCCTGGTGCTGACGATTATTACGCTTCTTGCCAGCCAGCAAACACTTCTTTATGGTCTTTGGTCAGAACCACATTATTCCCGTCGATTTTATCGACCCACTCCAGCGGAATATAATGGTGTTTACCGCCGGACTCGGAGTCATTTTTTGCCAGCTTAATGCGGTTGCCGTCAAGATGGTCAACGGTGCCAACGTGGGTACCGCAGCTTGCCATTACCTGAGCATGGTCCTTGATTTCACTCTGGTTTACCATAATTAATTCTCCTCATTTGGTTTCTACGGGTGTGACACGAAACTAACTGTAGTCCATAAATAACGTTTCTACCGCCTCATTAGCATTTCGAAACATTATTTCCCGCCGCGTTTAAGGTTCGCACGAAATATATAAGAATCAACTGAGAAATATTCCAGGCACGTGATTATGCCGCATAATTATCTTCACGCACTCAACACGGAGGCATATATGGTAGAAACGCATCGTACCGAAATATCCCTGGCTCTTGGTGAAGCGGTTTTAGATATCGTCCAGAAAGGCCAGGAGGTGTCGAGAGAGAATCTGGCACGGGCCATGAAAAGTAAAGCGGAGCGAGAACCTGATGACGAGCGCCTACTCGATTACTGGAAAGCCTGTCATATCCTCGCCGCTTAAAGTTGGCGGCGTGGGGCCTGTGCCCCGCGCCGCCTTTGTGATCATTCGTCGAAGTACCAGTAACCCTGGTTAATCAGTCCGGTCAGCTCTATCACAAACGCCGGATTTTGCAGGGCATCCCCCAGCTCAGCACGGCTAAGCTCGGTGTAGCGACACAGTGCATCCGCTGCGTTTGCATCCGACACCTCCAGCCGCTCGCTGTTGATAAAGAAGCTGCCCCCGACATTCAGCACCCGCAACCCGCTCAGGCGAGTCAGCGTTTCGCCGCCCGTCAGCGCGTCCAGCACCTCTTCCGGGGTGTACTCCGGTTCCGCCGGGGCAATATCCAGCTCGTGGCGCGGCGTCGAGATGAAGCTGCCAAACCACTGTGTAAAATCGTCTGGCTTGCTGATCATGTCGATCATCATCTTGCGCAGACGCTCAAGTTCATAGGCTTCAACCCGGCCCGGATGCTCCCGGCAGGTGAGATCCGGATCGCTGTAGTGCTCCCCGCCCAGATCGTTTTCCAGCGCGTAATCGGCAAAGCTGCTGATCAGATCCCGGCCATTCGGCCCGCGGAAGCCTACGGAGTAGTTGAGCGCCGTCTCGTGGGTGAAGCCGTCGTGCGGGAATCCAGGCGGAATATAGAGAATATCGCCCGGGGCCAGATCTTCATCGATGATCGGCTCAAAAGGATCGACATGCAGCAGCGCCGGATGCGGACAGAACTGACGCATCGGCAGCTTGTCGCCTACGCGCCAGCGACGGCTGCCCATCCCCTGGATGATAAACACATCGTACTGATCGATATGTGGACCCACGCCGCCGCCCGGCACCGAGAAGGAGATCATCAGATCGTCCAGACGCCAGTCCGGCAGCACGCGGAACGGGCGCACCAGTTCGGCAGAAGGGGCGTGCCAGTGGTTTACCGCCTGCGCCAGCAGCGACCAGCCGGTTTCGCCTAAGCCATCGAAGTGTTCAAACGGACCGTTGCTGGCATGCCATTTGCCCTCTTTATGGCTCACCAGGCGACTGTCCACCTCCGGATCCATCGCCAGCCCTGCCAGCTCATCGGGGCTGATAGGATCGACAAAATTGGGCAGTGCGTTTTTGAGAACAACGGGTTTCTTTTGCCAGTATTTTTCTAAAAATTCCGGCCAGTTCAGGTTGAGTTGATACGCCATGGTTAGCACCAGTTAAAAAGACAAACGGGTGTGATTATAGGAAGAGGTGGGGCCGCGCTGCCTTGTCGTGGGTCAAGAGGGAATGAAAACCTGCCGCATTCAGCCATTCGCATGACACAGGGTGACAGTTTCACGCTTTATCGTGAGCGCGAGTTACAGAGCGACTTATATCGTTAATCACTAAGAGCATATTGTCATGAGGCCTGCCATGAGCCCGTTTATTGAACTGCCGGTTTCCGCCAGCGTAAAGACCCTGATGGGGGTATATACCCGTAAGGAGAACCCGTCCGTTTTCGCACCTGTGGCCGGTGAGCTGCCTGAAGGAAGCGTGGTTCGCATTCAGGCGGCGGTGGTGGGTGATGCGGTGCAGGGCAATCCGCACTGGTACCGGATTGATGAAGAGACCTTTATCTGGGCGGGCGCCTGCACGCCGATCCAGCCCCGTCCCGAATTTCCCCCAGCTACGCGCGTTAACTGGACGGCGGTGGTGTTTGCGGTGCGTTAGGCGCTGATAACCCGCACATCCTCTGCCGTAAACGCCGCAATCGCCTCCTGCTCCAGGCTCGCCTCCACCACCAGCACGTCGATATCACTGCTTTTCGCTACTACAAAGCGCGCCACGCCGGGGATTTTGTCGGTGGTGAGCGCCACGATGGTCTGGCTGCTCTGGCTAATTACCGCTTTCTTGAACTCGCAGTCAGCAAAGTCGAACCCGGTCAGCCCCATGCCGGGATCCATCGCGCAGCCGCCGATAAACGCCTGATCGAAAATCATCCCCTGGATCTGGCTCGCCGCCGTCGCCCCCACGGCCCCGCCGGAGCTGCGCTGGATCTGTCCGCCGGTGATGATCACCTCGCACAGGGGGTGACGCAGCAGCTCTGCGGCGATGGCCGGGGAGTTAGTCACCACGGTGACGGCCAGATCCGGTGGTAGCGCCTTCGCCAGCGCAAGGTTGGTGGTGCCGGTATCGATAAAGATACAGCTGCCCGGCTTGATCAGGGTTGCCGCTTTCTGCGCGATCGTGGCTTTTTTTGCATGGTTTTGTTGCTCACGGCTGTAGAAGTTCCCGGCATCGGCCAGCTGTAACACCGCGCCGCCATAGACCTTCTTACAGAACCCTTCTTTGCTAAGCTCATGTAAATCACGGCGGATCGTGTGTTCCGATACCTGCATCCGGGTCGCCAGGTCGGCACAGACCACCCGGCCATTTTCTTGCAGGATCTGGCGGATCCGATCTTGTCGTTGTTCCGGGAAAGCTGCATAATCGAGCATAAATTATCTTCTCTGGATTTGAATCGAGCAACAATGCGCATAATGTTGCATGAACGCCTGCTCTGTCAATCCATGCCATCACAACCGGAGCGTCACAATGAAGCGCGATGATGATTACCATCAGCAGGTGCCCGCCACTCAGCCCTATGACGGCTTCCTGTTTGAACCTGTAAACGCAGATGCGCGCGCCGGGGAAACGGTGCAGCGCAAGACGCCTGCCCCCCCGTTACTGAAACCGTATAAGGATGTGAAATGACCTCTCAGACCACCGGAGCCGTCCACCGGCTTGCCACCCGGATCGTCTTTTTTATTGCCGGTTACGTGACCGCCACCTGGGCGGTGCTGGTGCCTTTCGCCAAAGCCAACACCGACGTTAACGAGGCCACGCTTGGCTCGCTCCTGCTCTGTCTGGGGATGGGGGCGTTAATTGCGATGCCGCTCACCGGGATGCTGACCAGCCGCTACGGCTGCCGCCGGGTGATTATCACCGCGATGGCGATCGTCCTGCTCACTACCCCACTGCTTGCTATCATCCCGGATCCACGCCTGCTCGCCGCCGCATTGCTGTTGTTTGGCGTGGGGGTCGGCGTGACGGACTGCGCCATGAATATTCAGGCGATCATCGTTGAGCGCGACGCCCCCGGGCCGGTGATGTCCGGTTTTCACGGCATGTACAGCGTGGGCGGCATCGCGGGCGCCGGGGCGATGACCCTACTGTTGACCCTCGGGGCCAGCGCTTTTGTCGCCTGCCTGATCATCATCCTGAGCGTTATCCTGATGCTCGCTTTCAGCCTGAAAGGGCTGCTGCCCTGGGCTAATCCCGCCTCTGGCCCGGCCTTTGCGGTGCCGCGAGGCGTGGTGCTGCTGATCGGCCTCATCTGCTTTGCCGTGTTTCTCGCCGAAGGCACGGTGCTGGACTGGAGCGCGGTGTTCCTGACCGAGGTGCGCGGCGTGCCTGAATCCCTGGGTGGGCTGGGCTTCACCTGCTTCTCGGTGGCGATGACCTTTTTCCGCTTAACCGGCGATAAATTGATCGCCCGCACCGGTGCGCTGCGCGCCGTGGTGGGGGGTGCCATCGTGGCCGCCGCAGGGTTTGCGCTGGTGACCTTTGTCCCGCAGTGGCAGTTGTCACTGCTGGGCTACGTGCTGGTGGGCGCCGGTTGCGCCAATATCGTGCCGGTGATGTTCTCCGCCGTTGGCCGTCAGACCCGCATGCCGCAGGCGGTTGCCGTCCCGGCCATCACCACCCTGGGCTATCTCGGCGTGCTCGCCGGGCCCGCGATTATCGGTTTCGTGGCGCATTCCACCTCTTTAACCCAGGCGTTTATGGTCATTATGGTGCTGATGCTGGTCGTCGCCCTGCTCTCCGTGACCGTCACCGCCTCTCAACCCGCCCGCAGCGAGGGATAAGATGAATATTGCACACGTGGCACTCTGGACCCGTAACCTGGACGCGCAGGTCCACTTCTGGGAGACGGTTTTTGGCGGCCAGCGTAACGAACGCTACCTCAGTAAAAACCGTCCCGGTTTTGAATCGCACTTTATAACGCTTTCCGACGGACCGACCATCGAGCTAATGACGGTGCCGGATCTGCCCGATCGCCCGTCGCACCCGGAGTTTGTCGGCTGGGCGCATATCGCGCTGAACGTAGGCAGCAAGGCGGATGTGGATCGGATGGCGGAGCAGGCGCGGCTGAATAACACGCTGCTGAGCGCCCCAAGGATGACGGGTGATGGCTATTATGAAGCGGTCATTGCGGACCCGGACGGGAACCGTATTGAGCTGGTGGGGGAGTAATCTGCCAATATTTTACCCCTCGGGAGAGAGCATCAGGCAGCACTGCGGCATCGCCGGGTGGCGGCTACGCCTTACCCGGCCTACAAAACTAACCCTCTCCCCAAAGAGGAGAGGGGATCGTCCTTGCGACTATCAAGCGTCCTCCCCTTCTTTATTGGCGACAATTTGACCATTTCTGGCCTACGCTTACCCAATGTGAAAAGCGGTTTTGAATACTCACCCCTCGCTTTCATATAGTTATCATATTGTTAAATGATAATGAGAATTAATGTGTTAGAGTAATTGCGTTCGAAAGCTGCCGCCATACTCGCTTGATCGTCAGGGAGGTAGCTTGCACGCTGAGCGAAAATCCTCTCATCTCTGTCAGGCTGAAACATTGGGGCTATTAATGGAACACATTGTCTATGTCGTTGATGATGATCACGCTGTCAGGCGGTCCGTGGTCGGGCTGCTGGAGTCTGCCGGGCTGAACGCCCTCGACTTCTCCTCGGCAGAATCTTTTCTGCAACACACCTTTGAAGATGTGCCCTCCTGCGTGATCCTCGATATGCAGATGCCCACCATCAGCGGGTTTGAAGTGGCGGACTCCCTGAAGGCCAGCGGGCGCGAGATCCCGATAATCTATCTTACCGGTCACGGCACCATTCCGATGACGGTGAAGGCGATGAAGGGCGGTGCGTATGAGTTTCTCACCAAGCCGGTGGCGTCGAACGATCTGCTGAACTCCATTGGCGACGCGCTGAAGCTGGCGGAAGAGAACGCTCTGCAGTTGCGGGAGCAGTACTCTCTGAAGCAGCGCCATCTCTCGCTAACGCCGCGGGAACAAGAGGTGTTGCAGCTGGCGATCAGCGGGATGCTGAACAAGCAGATCGCCGCCGAGCTGGGGGTGAGTGAAATCACCGTCAAAGTCCACCGCCGACGGGTGATGGACAAAATGCAGGCCCGCTCGCTGGCGGATCTGGTCAGGGCCGCGGAGCGCCTGACCTGAAGCCAGCCCTCAGAGTGACGTCTCGCCCTCCGCCAGCGGCAGGGTAAAAGCAAAGACAGAGCCGTACGGCTCGCGGTTGCGGGCCGTCAGCTTGCCGCGATGGCGCTCGATAATGCTGTAGCTGATGGTCAGCCCCACCCCCATCCCCTGGGCTTTGGTGGAGTAGAATGAGTCAAAGATGCGCTCTGTCTGCCCCGGCGCGATGCCGGTACCGCTGTCGACGATTTCAAATGTGATCCCGCCCCCTTCCGGGTTCGAGGTAGAGAGCAGCAGCGTACCGGGCCGCGTTTTGATCTCGGCCATCGCCTCCACCGCGTTCATCACCAGATTCAACAGCACCTGCTGGATCTGCACGCTGTCAGCCACAACAAAACTGTTCGCCGCCGCCAGGGCATAGCTGACGCTGATGCTCCGCCGCTCCAGCTCGCTGCGCGACAGGGTGATGATGTGCCGCACCAGATGGTGCAGATCGATGCGGGCAAAGGCCGGATCCTGTTTGCGGGTGAGGGACTGCAGGCTGCGAATGATCTCTCCTGCCCGCTCCCCCTCGGAGACAATCTCTTCCAGCCCGAGCCTGGCCTTATCCAGCCGGGCCGGATCGCGGTTCAGCCAGCGCAGGCTGGCCCCGGCATTCGCGACAATCGACATCAGCGGCTGGTTGATCTCGTGGGCGATGGACGAGGTTAACTGCCCGACGGTGGTCGCCCGGGAGACGCGGGCCAGCTCGGCCTGCGCCACCCGCATGGCATCTTCCGCCGTCCGCTGGGTGGTGATGTCGGTGATAATGCCGTAATACTCATTCACCTCGCTGCCCACACCGACCGGATCGCCAATCCCCAGAATGGTGCGCACGGCGCCGTCGCCACGAATAATGCGGAACTCGGCGCGCATGGTCAGGCCATCGCGCACGCTCTCGGTCACCAGGGTGCTGATGCGCGGATAGTCATCCTGATGCACAAAGGTGAGAAACTCCGCCATCGAGATCATCTTCTGCTTCTCCGGCAGGCCCAGAATGCGGGCGTACTCCTCCGACATAAACATCAGATCCTGCTGCAGCTCCCAGCGCCAGCTGCCGGTATGGCTGATCTGCTCCCCCAGCATCAGCGAGGTCTGGCTGGCCCGCAGCTCTTTCTCCACCCGACGCCGCTGCTGGTTCTCCTCCAGCAGCTCGGCATAGAGCCGGGCGGTCTCCAGCGAGATGGCGGCGTGTGCCCCCAGCAGGCTGACCACCCGGGAGTGCTCGACGGTAAAGACCTCCGGCATCAGGCGGTTCTCCAGGTAGAGCACCCCCACCAGCCGCGCCTGCTTGAACATCGGCACGCACATCACCGCCGCGCCGGAGGTGACCAGATACGGGTCCTGGCTGAAGGGGTGGAACTCTTCCGGTTTGCCGGTGTGGATCTCCTGCCCGGTGCGGATCACCGCCGCCAGTACCGTCAGCGGCATCTCGGTGGCCGTCGGCACCTCTTTGCGGATCTGCACCTGCACCCCGTCGGTGGTGGTGCTGGCGCTGGCCTCGATCTCCGGGATGTTATTGTCATTCACCCGGATTAAAAAGCCGCGCTGCGCCCCGGCCCGCTCCAGCAGGATGGTCATCAGGGTTTCGATCAGCCGTTCGAGGTTGATCTCTTCCGACAGGGCGCGCGACGCCTTGATAACGCTCTGTAAATCGCGGATCTCCTCGTTACGGGCAAAGGCCACCGTGTCCCAGGCGTTGGCCTGGCCGGGGGCCAGCAGGTAGGGGAAATCCCGCTCCAGCTGGCGTATTTTGGACTGCGCCCCGGCCCGTCCCCAGGCGGTCATCGCCCCGCGGAAATGTGCCTCGGCGGCGGTGGTGTAGCCGCAGGCGTGGGCGAAGCGGCCCGCCAGCTCGTGGGCCAGGGCGTTGAAGGGGTTGAAGCCCCCTTCGCGCGACAGGCGCACCGCCTTCTCGTACTGTTCGAGGGCGATGCTGTTCATGCCGTCGAGGCGCACGATCTCGGCGTAGATCAACGCCTCTTTATCGGCGAAGGTGCCGGGGTTAACCCGCGCCCAGAGGGCGATCTTGTCGTAATGAAGATGGATCTGACGGCGCAGATCGGCGGAAAAGGTCTCCGGGGTCAGCTGCTGCGAGAGGGTGAGCGCGCTGTAAAGGTGGTAGTCCAGCAGGTGGATATGGCCCGGCGCGGACCAGGCAAAGCGCCCGGCCTGGGCCAGATTATCTGCCGCCAGGGGGAACTCGCCGCAGGCGAAGTGGGCCATGCCGCGGTAGAGCCAGAACCAGAACAGCATGGTGGAGGTCTGCTCCGGAGCCTGCTCTGTAGCTCCGGGCAGCAGGGATTGCGGCAGCACCTCGCTGGCGCTCCACTGCCCGTTCACCGGGGTGCGCAGGTGCTCCACGTAGTGGCGCTGCATCAGCAGGATCGCCTCTATGTCCTGAAAATGGGTTTTACGCACGAAGGCCAGTCCGCGCTCAATGCTCATCAGCACCGCGTCGAGGTGATCGCCCCGGGTGAGGAAGTTGATCACCTGGTGACAGGCGGCGAAGCAGGCCACCGTCATATCGCCGTGCGTCACGGCGGAGGTGAAGCAGGCCTTGGCGCACTCAATGGTGTAGCCCAGCGGCTGGGTCCAGACGCTAAGCTGATCCAGCGCCAGCAGGGTTTTGGCTTCAAAGGCGTCGTAACCGTGGCGGTTGACCAGCTCCCGGGCCAGGGTGCCGTACTGGAAGCCGAGGCGATACTCAGCGTAGCGGTGGCCAATCAGCACCCCGAACCACGCCATCGCGGTGGTGGAGGCGCCGGTGATGCCGTGATCCAGCGTCAGGTGCATCATCCGGCACAGCAGTATGAAATGCAGGCGCGAGCTGGTGAAGCTGGCGAACAGGCTGGCGCTGTTGAGCAGGTTCATCACCGCCTCGGTGTCGCCATCTTTCATCAGCGGCAAGCGGCTAAAATGATCCTGCGGGTTCTCGCCAACGCGGTTGCACAGGCTCTGCCAGGCCTCGTCGCACTCGGCGGTCTCCGGGAAGCGGCTGACGTGAATGCCAAACACCGCCAGCCAGCACAGAGCCGCCTCCAGCGCCAGCCGGTTGTCGGACTGGCGCATGTAGACTTCGGCCAGCAGGTTGGCCGCCAGGGCTTTCTCCGCCAGCCCACCGGGGGAGCCGAGAATGCGGTCGCACAGCCTGCGGGTGGCCTCGAGATTGCCCAGCGCAAACTCGCAGCCCGCCTCTTCGCTGTCGAGAATAAAGTCGCTGGTGCTCTCGGGCGCCGATCCGGCGTTGCCCAGCGCCCGGGCGGTCTGGATATAGCTCAGGGCCGACAGATAATCCCCCGAGCGCCGGGCGCGGCGGGCGGCCAGCAGGCTCAGCTCGCGGAACATCTGGCGCTGGGGCGCAGGCTGAATGCTGTCCAGCGCCGCCGTCACGTGGTGGACGGCGCGGAACAGGATTTCATTGCCCGCCGCCTGGCGGGCCGACTCCGCCAGCAGGCTGGCGGTGGTAAGGTGCAGGCGGCTGCGCTCGGCATTATCCAGCAGGGCGAAGGCCGCCTCCTGAACCCGGTCGTGGATAAAGGCATAGCCTTCGTCGCTGAGGGTGATCAGCTGCGCCGTCACCGCCGGATGCAGGGCGTAGCGGATCTCCGCCACCGACATCGACACCACCCGGCAGACCATCTCCAGCTCGCCGCTGCCGCCCAGACAGGCGATGCTGCCCAGCAGCCGACGGGTCTCTTCGGGCATCTCCTCCAGCTGCTGAAGCACCAGCGTGACCACGTTTTCGGTGTAGTGCCGGGTGCGGATGGCGTGCAGATCGTAGTGCCACTTATCCTGATATTTGTTGTGCGTTACCAGCCCGTCATCGACGATACGGCGGAAGAACTCATGGACAAACAGCGGATTGCCGCCGGTTTTCTCGTGGATCAGCCCGGCCAGATCCGCGGTGCTGGCGGAGCGGGTATGGAAGATGCTCGCCAGCCAGCGCGACACCGCCTTCACCGACAGCGGCTCCGGGCGCAGCTCGGTGGTATTGCGCGAGGCCCGGTGCAGGTTCGCCAGCTGCTGATTCAGGGTTGCGTCCGGCACCGGGCAGACATCCCGGTGCGCCACCACCAGCAGCAGCGGCACGTTACTGGCGTTGGTCAGCAGGTACTCCAGAATTTGCAGGCTGGCGGCGTCGATCCAGTGGATATCATCCAGCAGCAACACCAGCGGGCAGCCCGCGCTGGCGAAGGTTTTCACCAGCGCCAGTACCATATGGCTGAAGCGCGCCCGGGCGTCGAGGGAGAAGCTGTCGCTGGAGAAGCGCGGCTTGTTCTCCAGCAGCAGCCGCAGCTCCGGCACCAGGCTGACGGCCAGCTCTTCATACCCCTCCAGCTCCCGCGACAGGCGGATCTTCCACTGCGCCACCTCCGTTGCCGACAGCCCCAGCAGGTGCAGCACCAGGGTGCGAAAGGCTGAGCTCAGGGCGGCATAGGGCAGCGTGGGGGAAAACTGATCCACCTTGCCTACCGCCAGCAGCACGTTGCGGTGCTGTAGCGCCTTTAGCGCCGAGGCGATAAGGGACGATTTACCGATCCCCGACGGGCCGCTGATCGCCACAAACCCGGCGAGGTTGTCGCGGCATACCCGGTCAAAGGCGTGGATCAGATCCGCCGCCTGGGGATGGGCGGTGTAGAGGGTATCGGTAAGATGAAACGCCGGGGAGCGATCCTGCAAGCCGGGGGTAAAGGCGGCAATATCGCCCTCGTCGCTCAGGGTAGCCTGGCAGCGGCGCAGGTCGGCGATCAGGCCGTCGATGGTCTGGTAACGATTTTCCGGTTTTTTCGCCAGCATCTTCAGGATGATGGCCGAGATCATGGCGGGCACGCCGGGGCAGACCGCTCCCGGGGAGCGCGGCTCCGAGGCGATGTGGTAGTGCGCCCACTTGCCCTGATCCTGGCCGCCCAGCTCAAACGGCAGGCTGCCGGTGAGCAGCTCGTAGAGCACCACCCCGAGGCTGTAGAGATCGCTGCGGCTGTCTACCGAGCGGTGGGTACGGGTGGTGTGCTCTGGCGACATGTAAGCGGGCGTGCCGCCGACGATGGCCAGTCGCGTCTGCTGTAGCTCTTCCGAGGCGCCGGACGACAGGCCAAAACCCCCAAGACGACAGCTGTTGTCGTCATGAATAAAGATATTGCCGGGCTTGATATCCCCGTGTACCAGGTTGCGCAGATGCATCAGACGCAGAGGGAGGCTGATGCGGATCGCCAGCTCCAGGAAGCTCTGGATACAGGCCATCGGCGCACCGACGATGCGCGTCAGCAGCACAAAGGAAAAAGGGGCGTAAACCAGTGCAAAGCGCCCGTGGTACTGCGTGGTGGCGACCGGACGGATAGCCCAGTCGTCGCTCAGGTACTCCCGCAGGGCAAACTCATTACGCAGCAGGCGCGTTGCGCTGGCCTCTTCTTCATCGCTCACGGCGGTGGCGATAATAAACGACCCGCCGGAACTGGGCAGGCGGGCATTCAGCCAGCAGAGGCTTCCCTCCTGGCCCAGCGGGGTAAAAATGACATCTTCTTTAAGCACAAAAGCCCGCCCTTCGGATAAATTTCCGGGGGCGGGCCAGAGTGCAGGCAGCGATGGGGTGTTCATCCACGTTTCCTTATTTTTCTTCATTAATGGTTCTCGTGGGATAACGGTGCAGGTGGTATCAGGTGGCGAGCGCGCGCTGAATGTGCGCCAGCAGCACATCGACGTTTATCGGCTTGCGCAAAAAAGCAACGGCGCCATTATCAACAGCGTAGCGCTCTATGTTGTCATCCGCATGACCTGAGATAAAAATGATCGGCGGCGGTGAACTGGCGATAAGGTGCAGCCTGTCGAGCATCTCCAGACCGTTCATCCCCCGCAGGCGGATGTCGGCAATCACCAGCGCCGCATCTGTCAGCGCGGTGGGGTGGCTGAGAAACCCCTCCGCCGAGTCGAAGGCTTCTGTGGCATACCCCTCCGACTGCAGCAGGTTGCTTAACCCGCTGCGAACAGACCGTTCATCATCAATGATGGCTATGCGCTGCGGCATGCTCTCTTTCCTCAATATGGACGTGATTAACCCTCGCTGCCGTCGCCGGGACGGGGTGGAGGCGGAGTGCCGCTGATTTTGGGTACGCATTCGTGGCGAAACCAGGTCATCGTCAGCTGACGGCTGAACAGGCGGCGGCCAATCGGGATCAACTGCTCCCCCACCAGCATGCCAAACAGCCCCATCAGCGCAACAACGGGCGGCGCGGGCGAGTGTACATCAATTGCGGCATAAATAACCCCTGCCAGAATTCCGCAGCTCAGCGAAACGACCCAGGCTTTCATGACGAGGCTCCTGTGGAGAGGGTGACAGGCGCCTTTTGCGCGGTGTCGTCAGCATGCAAAAAATGGCGGGTGGCCTGTTCACCGGCCAGCATGCCCAGCAGACCAATCAGCGCCAGCGCGGGCGGCGCCGGAGAACGGACTTTCAGCAGCGCGTAGAGCAGGCCGATAAGCACGCCTGCCGCGAGGGAAATTAACCCAGTACTCATGATGCACTCCAGAGAGGTCAGCGGCAGGCCGGATGAGGGCCCAGCATGCCGCTGTTAACTTAGCGGACCGGGGCCGGTACCGGCGCAAGGGTTTCGTGCTCGCTCTTCTGACGAGACGGTGCTTTGTGCACCATGGTGTAGGCGTAATCCACGCCCATGCCGTAGGCACCGGAGTGCTCACGCACGATATCCATTACCGCGTTGTAGGTCTCTTTGCGCGCCCAGTCACGCTGCCACTCCAGCATCACCTGCTGCCAGGTTACCGGGATCACGCCCGCCTGGATCATGCGCTGCATGGCGAAGTCGTGGGCCTCTTTTGAGGTGCCGCCGGAAGCGTCCGCCACCATGTAGATCTCGTAGTCGCCTTCCAGCATCGCGCACAGGGCGAAGGTGTTGTTGCACACTTCGGTCCACAGACCGGAGACCACCACTTTCTTCTTGCCGTTGGCTTCCAGCGCGTCACGCACTTTCTGGTCATCCCAGGAGTTCATGGAGGTACGCTCAAGGATCTCTTTGCCCGGGAAGACATCCAGCAGTTCCGGGAAGGTGTTGCCGGAGAAGCTTTCGGTTTCAACGGTGGTGATGGTGGTCGGGATGTTGAACACTTTGGCCGATTTCGCCAGCGCTACCACGTTGTTTTTCAGCACCTGACGGTCGATAGACTGCACGCCAAACGCCATCTGCGGCTGTTGGTCGATGAAGATAATCTGACAGTTATCCGGGGTTAACACTTCGAGCTTTGAGTTAGACATAATGGTATCCAGTGAGGTTAACAGGTGAAATCGCACCACGCGTTGACGATGCGTTGAGTGCATCCTATGCCTCTCTGGTCCCGGCGGTAATTATCTCTTTGTATAATTAACCTTTCGTATAGTTATACGCAGGTATAGTTATACTTTGGTATACCTATCCCTTTGTATAACTGGTTTTTTTCAGTAACCGGTTCCAATAATCCTGACCATTCCCCCTCTCAGTCAGGAGCAATTATGACTTCCTCTGCCAAAGCAGATCTGATTCTGGTGAATGGCCAGTTTCACACCGTCGATCGTGAAAATCCCCTCGCCGAAGCGGTGGCCGTGCGTGACGGTAAATTCCTTGCGGTGGGCACCGCTGCCGAGGTGATGCAGTACCACGACGACGCCACCAAAGTGGTGGATCTGAAAGGCCACACCGCCATCCCGGGCCTCAACGACTCGCACCTGCACCTGATCCGCGGCGGGCTGAACTACAACCTCGAGCTGCGCTGGGAAGGAGTGCCCTCGCTGGCTGACGCCCTGCGGATGCTCAAAGAGCAGGCCCTGCGCACCCCGTCACCGCAGTGGGTGCGCGTGGTGGGCGGCTGGAGCGAGTTCCAGTTCGCCGAGCGCCGGATGCCGACCCTGGACGAGATCAACGAGGCCGCGCCGGATACCCCGGTCTTTATCCTGCATCTGTACGACCGCGCCCTGCTCAACCGCGCGGCGCTGAAGGTGGTGGGTTACACCAAAGAGACGCCGAACCCGCCGGGCGGTGAGATCCAGCGCGATGCCAACGGTAACCCGACCGGGATGCTGATCGCCCGTCCGAACGCCATGATCCTCTACGCCACCCTCGCCAAAGGGCCGAAGCTGCCGCTGGAGCAGCAGGTGAACTCCACCCGCCAGTTTATGCGCGAGCTGAACCGTCTGGGCTTAACCAGCGCCATCGACGCCGGCGGCGGTTTTCAGAACTACCCGGAAGACTACGAGGTGATCGCCGAGCTGCACGAGAAAAAGCAGATGACCATCCGCATCGCCTACAACCTCTTCACCCAGCGCCCCGGCCACGAGCTGGAAGATTTCGAGAAGTGGACCGATATGCTCAAGCCGGGCCAGGGCACCGACTTCTTCCGCCATAACGGTGCGGGGGAGATGCTGGTCTTCTCCGCCGCCGACTTTGAAGATTTCCTCGAACCGCGCCCGGATCTGGCCCCCGGCATGGAGGACGAACTGGAGCGCGTGGTGCGCCATCTGGTGGAGCACCGCTGGCCGTTCCGCCTGCATGCTACCTACGACGAGTCCATCAGCCGGATGCTGGATGTCTTCGAGAAGGTGAACCGCGAGATCCCGTTCGACGGCCTGCACTGGTTCTTCGACCACGCCGAGACGGTGACCCAGCGCAACATCGACCGCATCAAGGCGCTGGGCGGCGGCATCGCCGTGCAGCACCGCATGGCCTTCCAGGGGGAGTACTTCGCCGAACGCTACGGGATGGAGGCGGTTCGCCACACTCCGCCGGTCACCCGTATGCTCGAGACCGGCGTGCCGGTGGGGCTGGGCACCGACGCCACCCGCGTGGCGAGCTACAACCCCTGGACTGCCCTCTACTGGCTGGTCTCTGGCCGTACCGTCGGCGGGATGCAGCTGTACGATCACAGCGCCCGTCTGGATCGCGACACCGCCCTGATGCTCTGGACCCAGGGCAGCGCCTGGTTCTCCAACGAGCAGAATCAGAAAGGCCAGATCAAAAAGGGCCAGCTCGCGGATCTGGCGGTGCTGAGCAAAGACTACTTCCGCGTGCCGGAAGAGGAGATCAAGGGCATCGAGTCGGTGCTGACGGTGGTGGATGGCGATATCGTTTACGCCGCAGGCAGCTTCGGTCCGCTGGCGCCGCCTGCCATCCCGGTTCTGCCGGAGTGGTCGCCGGTGGTGAAGGTGCCGGGTCACTACCGCAGTGCGCCACCACAGGCCGCCCGCGTGGGGATGCAGCCTGCGCACCACTGCAGCGGTCCGTGCGGGGTGCACAACCATTCGCACGATTTTGCCCGCACCGCAGAGATGCCGGTGGCCGACGATAACGCCTTCTGGGGAGCGCTGGGCTGCAGCTGCTTCGCGTTTTAATCATGATGAATTCACAAACACAGACCCTGCCCCGGATCGACCTGGGGCTGTTCTTCCTGCGCATCACCGGCAGCCTGCTGTTGCTCTATGTGCATGGCCTGCCGAAAGTGCTGCACTTCAGCGAAGAACTGACGCGGATCGAAGATCCCTTTGGCTTCGGGCCGTATTTCAGCCTGATCCCGGCGATCGTCGCCGAGGTGATCTGCCCGATCCTGATCCTGTTCGGCGTGGCGACCCGGCTGGCCTGCGTGCCAATCATCGCCGTGCTGCTGGTGGCGATGCTGGTAGTTCATCCGGGCTGGTCGATCGCCGAAGGTCAGTTTGGCTGGCTGCTGCTGATCATCTTCACCACCCTGGCAATCACCGGCCCCGGCGCGTGGCGGATACGCTCGCGTGCCACGGAGAGATTCGCATGACCCAGATCACCGACGCGCACGTGGAGCATCCGCCTGCCCCGACGATGTCCACCTGGCAGCCGCTGCACCAGCGAGTGTTCCGCATGCTGTGGATCGCCACGGTGGTGTCGAATGTCGGCTCCTGGATGAGCGACGTGGGGGTCAACTGGAGCATGCTGACCCTCAGCGCCGATCCGCTGGATATCGCCCTGGTGCAGGCGGCAAGCAGCCTGCCGATGTTCCTCTTCGCCCTGCCCTCCGGCGTGATGGCGGACATCGTCGACCGGCGTAAGTACCTGCTCTTTTCCCAGCTGTGGGTGTTTATCGCCGCGGCGGGACTGACGGTGCTGTCGTTTACCGGCCAGGTGACCCCGACGGTGCTGCTGGTGGCGGCCTTTCTGCTGAGCGTCGGCAGCGCCATGAGCTCGCCGCCGTTCCAGGCGGTGGTGCCGGATCTGGTGAGCAAGGCGGAGCTGGGCCCGGCGATTGCGCTGAACTCGCTGGGGGTGAACATCAGCCGCGCCATCGGCCCGGCGCTGGGGGGCTTTTTGCTCTCGCTGGCGGGGCCGTGGATGGTATTCCTGCTCAACGCCCTGTCGGTGCTGGGCGTGGCCTGGGTGCTGTGGCGCTGGAAACCTGCGGCATCGGTACAGCGCCTGCCGCCGGAACACTTTTTCTCGGCGGTGCGTGCCGGGGTGCGCTATGTGCACGCCGCCCCGGTGCTGCGTAACGTGTTGATTCGCACCGTGGCGTTCTTTGTCTTCGCCAGCGCGGGCTGGGCGCTGCTGCCGCTGGTGGCGCGCCGGGAGCTGGGCCTCGGCCCGGCGGGGTACGGCATCATGCTGGCCTGTATCGGGCTGGGGGCGATTGCCGGGGCGGTGCTGCTGCCGCGCCTGCGCCAGCGCCTCAATGCCGATCAATTGATGGTGGCGGCAAGCCTGGTCTTCGCCATCACCATGCTGGCCCTGGCCTTTGTGCGTCACTTCTGGCTGCTGAACCTGTTTGAGTTCTTCACCGGCTTTGCGTGGATCGCGGTGCTCTCCACCCTCAACCTGGGGGCGCAACGCAGCGCCGCACGCTGGGTGAAGGCCCGGGCGCTGGCGGTCTATCTGACGTTCTTCTTTGGCTCGATGACCGCGGGCAGCGCCCTCTGGGGGCAGATCGCCTCGCACGTGAACACCGCCACTTCGCTCTGCGTGGCAACGGTGGGGATGCTGCTGGCGAGCGCCACGGTGCTGCGCTGGAAGCTGGAGAAAGATCCTAACCTGAACCTCGACACCAGCGGGCTCATCGCCGACGACGCCCGGGAGAACATCCCCAACGAGCGCGGCCCGGTGCTGGTCTCCTGTGAGTACCGGATCGATCCTGAAGCGGTCAACGATTTCCTGCAGGCCGTCCACGAGCTGCGCCGGGTACGTCGCCGGGCGGGAGCCATCAGCTGGGCGGTGTATGAAGATATCGACCAGCCGGGCCTTTATATCGAGACCTTCCTGCTGGGATCGTGGGTGGAACACCTGCGCCTGCAGGAGCGCCACACCATGAATGACCACCTGCTGCAAAGCCGCGTGCTGGCTTTTCATCAGGGCGATGCACCCCCGGCGACCCGCTATCTGGTGGCGCCGGTTTAAAACCTAAAACAACCTTTTGAGGAAGAGACTATGGCTACGATCAAAGCGAAAGACGGCACGCAGATTTACTACAAAGACTGGGGTGCAGGTAAGCCGGTGCTGTTCAGCCACGGCTGGCCGCTGGATGCCGACATGTGGGACAGCCAGCTTAACTATCTGGCCGAGCGCGGCTTTCGCGCCATCGCCTTCGACCGTCGTGGCTTTGGCCGTTCGGATCAGCCCTGGAACGGCTACGACTACGACACCTTTGCCTCCGACATCAACGACCTGATCATCGCGCTGGATCTGCGCGACGTGACCCTGGTGGGCTTCTCCATGGGCGGCGGCGACGTCAGTCGTTATATCGGCACCTACGGCACCGACCGCGTGGCTGGCCTGGCGCTGCTGGGTGCGGTAACGCCGATCTTCGGTAAATCCGACTCTTATCCGCAGGGTGTGGATCAGTCAGTCTTCGCCGACATTCGTGACGGGCTGCTGAAAGATCGTGCCCAGTTCATCAGCGATTTCGCCACCCCGTTCTACGGCACCAACGCCGGGCAGACCGTCTCTGAGGGCGCCCTGACCCAGACCCTGAACATCGCCCTGCTGGCCTCGCTGAAAGGGACCCTGGACTGCGTGACCGCCTTTGCCGAGACCGACTTCCGCCCGGATATGGCGAAAGTCGACGTCCCGACGCTGGTGATCCACGGCAGCAATGACCAGATCGTACCGTTCGAAACCACCGGAAAAGTGGCGGCGGAGCTGATCGGCAACGCACAGCTGAAGGTGTATGACAACGCGCCGCACGGCTTTGCGCTGACGCATCAGGACCAGCTGAACGAAGATCTGCTGACGTTTGTGAAGTCGCTGTAAGTGTTTAAACGCCGGGTGGCGCTACGCTTACCCGGCCTACATGGTTTGTAGGCCCGTGCAAGCGCAGTGCCGCCGGGCGCTTTAATTACCTACATACTGTTCATGCCGATGTAATAACAGTTCCACACCCTTGCCGCAATCGGATGGTTGATTGTCTATGTCCTCCTGCAAATAACACTTGAATAATGCTTGAATTAAGTTTCACTCCACTTTTGCAAATTTGAAATATTACCCTCCTATAATTGACAGCAGAAAATAACAAATAATTATCATACAATGATAGCCATCTTCCTTAAGCGAACACGTTAATCATATGAAAAAAAATAACACCCCTTACTTAAGCAATCTTCAGTCATTATTTATTTCTATTGCATTAATAATTATTGGCTGCGGCATTACACCTTACACCAGCCTTGAAACCGCTTGGTTATTTCTGCTAGGAGGGCTTTTTTTATGTTTTAAATCAATTTTGGATAGCAAACGTCTGTCACGAATTGAGAAAGGTATCACCCTTATTTTTTTCGGGCTTTTTATGGGATTCGGCATTCCAGCCTTAATCCTAAAATATTATACGAACATTATCAGTGATAATTTCAAAGAGAATCTTCATTTATTTGAACAGATGGCGCTCTACGTTTGTGCTGGCGCAGGAGGAGGGATTCTGGCTAACTATGCAGAAAACATTAAAACCGTAGATGTCACCCCCTATATTAAAAATGAAACCGATAGTACAACATCAAATCTTATAAAAAATCTGCAAACCGAGGTGCGACTACAACGTAAAAAACTGGGGCAGTTACGTTTAGTATTAATAGTAACTGTAATATTAGGAGCGGCAAACCTCATCGTAGCCATATTGAAATGAGCTAAATGAACAGTAAACAGAGAATTAATGTTGGAATGTTAATGGGCATTAAAATTAAATACCATCTCTATCATTATCTATAACACCCAGAGTCAGGAGGATTTCAGCACGACATATTCTAGGTTCCCATATGCAATTCCTTTCCAGATGCCGCGCCGGGTGGCGCTACGCTTACCCGGCCTACAACACCTCAGGCCCGTGCAAGCGAAGCGCCGCCGGGCAAATTACGTTTCATCTGAGGTAAAAACCATCCCCGCGTAAGGCTTCTCCCGACACGCCGCCAGCCGCGCAGCCAGATCCCCCACGTGCAGTTCCAGCTTGTGCCCGTCCGGGTCGAGAAAATAGAACGACTCCCCTTCGCTTTTGTTCTCTTTCCAGACGGTAACGCCTGCGTCTTTAAGCTTTTGCGTGAAGGTGTCGAAATGTTCTGGTGCGATAGAGAACGCGTAGTGGGTGTAGTCGCTCTCCTGTGGCGGAATAAATTTGCGCGTATCGTCATAGGACAGACAGAGCCAGAGATCGCCGCAGGTGAGATATGCCCCGGTGTGCCATTCGGCATGCAGGCGCAGGCCAAGGAGATCGCGCCAGAAGGTGATGCTGACGGGCAGATTGCTGACGGCGAGGGTCAGGTGGTTGAGGGCGTTGAGCATGAGGTTCACTCCTGGATAGAGGTTAACCTCACTTCTTTAGCATGTTTATCGACGTATAAATAGATGCGGTTTCTGCACGCTTTTTTGGGCTGGCACCACACCGTATTTCCGCCGGGTGGCGCTACGCTTACCCGGCCTACGAAATGACAAAACCCGTAGGCCCGTGCAAGCGCAGCGCCGCCGGGCAATGCCGTTAGTGCTTCACCATCACGTGCCGTACCACGGTGTAGTCTTCCAGCCCGTACATCGACATATCTTTGCCGTAGCCGGAGAGCTTCTGCCCACCGTGCGGCATCTCGCTCACCAGCATAAAGTGGGTGTTCACCCAGGTGCAGCCGTATTGCAGGCGGGCGCTCATGCGGTGCGCGCGGCCCACATCCTGGGTCCAGACCGATGAGGCCAGCCCGTATCGGGAATCATTGGCCCACTCCAGCACCTGCTCTTCATCGTCAAACATGCTCACACTTACCACCGGGCCGAAGACCTCGCGCTGGACGATCTCATCCTCCTGTTTCGCCCCGGCCAGCAGGGTGGGCTGGTAGTAATACCCGCTGCCGCCCGCCACATTGCCGCCGGTGACCACGTGAATGTGCGGCAGGGATTTGGCGCGCTCTACCGCCTCGCTGACGCGGGTCAGATGGGCGGCGGAGCTGACCGGGCCCAGCTCGGTAGTTTCATCGTCCGGGGCGCCCATTTTCAGGCTGGCGACGGCGACGCCCAATTTTTCCACCAGCGTGTTATAAGCCTCTTTTTGCGCATAGATACGGCAGGCAGCCGTGCAGTCCTGCCCGGCGTTGTAGAACCCGAAGGTGCGAACGCCCTCCACCACCGCATCGATATCGGCGTCGTTAAAGACGATCACCGGTGCTTTGCCGCCGAGCTCCATATGGGTGCGCTTAATCGACGGCGCGGTATGGGAAATAATATGCTCCCCGGTCGCGATGGAGCCGGTGAGCGACACCATGCGCACCTTGTCGTGGCCGGTCAGCGGGTCGCCCACGGTTTTTCCCCGGCCAAACAGGACGTTAATCACCCCTGCCGGGAAGATATCTTTCGCCAGTTCGGCCAGCTTCAGGGCGGTGAGCGGGGTGATCTCCGACGGCTTAAGCACCACGCAGTTGCCCGCCGCCAGCGCCGGGCCCAGCTTCCAGGCCGCCATCATCAGGGGGTAGTTCCAGGGGGCAATAGAGGCGACAACGCCCACCGGATCGCGGCGGATCATCGAGGTGTGCCCCTCCATATACTCCCCGGCGGCGAGGCCGTTCAGGCAGCGGGTGGCACCCGCAAAGAAGCGGAACACATCGACAATGGCCGGGATCTCGTCGTTCAGCACGCAGTGCAGCGGCTTGCCGCAGTTCTGCGATTCCAGGCGGGCAAAGGTGTCGGCGTTCTGCTCAATCACCTCCGCCAGCTTCAGCAAACACTCGGCGCGCGCTTTTGGCGTGGTCTGGCCCCAGGTACGGAAGGCGCGATCGGCCGCCTGCACGGCGGCATCCACCTGCTCCGCGCTGGCTTCGGCTATCTCCAGCAGGACCTCGCCGGTGGCCGGGTTGTACACGGGTTGCATCTCACCTGAACCCGCAACCAGTTCGCCATTAATCAGTAAGTTGTGTTGCATAGCCGACTCCATTGTTTTTATGGTCTGAGTGAATTACAGAGATTGTCCCGCGTTAAGGCGTTTTGCATGCTCAATCGCGTCGTTTTCCGGCGCGTTTGAGCGGCCAAACGGTCGGGCCAGCGCCATGTACACCAGCCCCGAAATCACCACCACCGACAGCCCCACCAGCACCGTCCAGCGGTCGATAAAACTTGCGCTCTCGGCGGGCTGGGCCAGCAGCCAGATGCCGCACAGCCCGTAGGCCAGGGCCAGGATATTGACCAGCATCCCCCAGCCGCCGACGCTCCACTCCCCGGCGGGTTTCCAGCCTTTGAGCCGCTGGCGCAGCGCCGCCAGCACCACCATCTGGAACGAAATGTAGATACCGATAACCGCAAAGGCGGTGATGCGCGCCAGGTTATCCGGCTGGAAGTAAACCCACACGCAGATCAGCACCGGCAGCAGGCAGCTGACGATCATCGCGTTGTCCGGGACGCTGTTTTTCGACAGCTTTGCCATCCAGGCGCTACCCGGTAGCATCTGGTCGCGGGAGAAGGAGAAGATCAGGCGGCTCAGCGCGGCCTGTAGCGAGAGGATGCACGACAGCATGGCGATCACCGCGATGATGATAAATACCGTGGCACCGGTTTCTCCCAGGGCTTCGTTGAGGATCGCCGGGATCGGATCGGCGATCTGGCCGTTGACGATGTTCATCAGATTCGGGGAGGCCAGCAGATAACCGAGGATCGAGATCAGCGCCGAGATGGCGCCAAAGACGATGCTCAGGATCATCGCCACCGGGATCTTCTTGCTCGGGTTTTTCACCTCTTCCGCCACGTTGCCGCAGGCTTCAAAGCCGAAGAACATAAACAGGCCGATCAGCGCCGCCGCCATAAACGCCGGCTGGTAGCTGCCATCTTTCGCCAGCACCCCCATCGAGTCGAAGACCACCGAGAAGGGCTGCGCGCGATGGAAAATCAGCAGGTAGATCCCGAGCGCAATCACACTGACGATCTCGCACCAGAAGCCAATTCGGGCCACCCGGGCGAGGTTTTTGGTGCCCGACATGTTGATGGCCATCATCATCAGGAGCAGCACCACCGAGGTGATGAGCATGTTGCCTGCCGAGGTTTCAAAACCGAACAGTGACCCGACGAAGGTGGCGGTATATTCCGCCACCGAGGTGATGGTCACTACCAGCGCCCAGAGGTAGATCCAGGCGGCGATCCACGCATATTTTTTGCCCCACAGGCGTCTGGCCCACGGGTACAGCCCGCCGGTAATCGGATACTGCGACGCCACTTCGCCAAACACCAGCGCCACCAGCAGCTGCCCGCAGGCCACGATCGGGATCCACCATATCGCCGGTGGCCCCGCCAGCGTCACCGCCAGGGCAAAGAGGGAGTAGACCGCCGTCAGCGGCGAGAGGTAGGTGAACCCGAGCGAGAAGTTAGAGATAAGGCCGATGGAGCGGTGAAATTGCTGTGTATTATCGCTATGAATTGCTTCACTTTTCTTGCCAGAAGTCTGTTCCATACGTTTTTCTCTGTGTAGTGATTAGGCCGCAGGTAACACGAATCAAGGTATAGAAGAGCGCCTGAAGGCCGTACAGCGTCGCCCGTGCGATTTGTTAAGATTTGTATGGATATGTCACGCTTTTGTTATGGTTAACCAGCATTTTCCGTGAGACGCATCACGTCAGTGTGATCAGATAGCGACCTGAGCGCGCTTTTTCCCGACCACTTCGCCTTTTTTCCTGTCTGTATCACAGAATTCAAACAATCTCCCCTGAATAAATCCATTTTGCAAAAACGTAGATATTTTTAATTTATGGCTACGAAACACCCCGTTCCCTGAATACTTTCTGAGAGGATTGATTCTGATGAATGCACTGACCGCCGTACAACAGCCCGACGAGGCGTTAGCCCGAACCATCACCGGTTTTAGCATTGCGCCCTCTGCGCAGTCTCCGCGCCTGCTGGAGCTGACGTTCTCTGCGGAGGTCACGCAGCAGTTCCTGCGGGAGGTGGAGCAGTGGCCCATCCAGGCGCTGGAATACAAATCCTTCCTGCGCTTTCGGGTGGCGAAGATCCTCGATGACCTGTGCGGCAACCAGCTTCAGCCCCTGCTGCTAAACACCCTGCTCAGCCGTGACCAGGGTGCCCTGCTGATCTCCGCCGACGGGGTGGATAACGTCGCCCAGGCGGACGAGATGGTGAAGATTGCCACCGCGGTGGCGCATCTGATCGGACGCTCCAATTACGACGCCATGAGCGGCCAGTACTACGCCCGCTTCACGGTGAAAAACGTCGATAACTCAGACAGCTACCTGCGCCAGCCCCACCGCGTGCTGGAGCTGCACAACGACGGCACCTTCGTCGACGAAGTGACCGACTACGTGCTGATGATGAAAATCGACGAGCAGAACATGCAGGGCGGCAACTCCCTGCTGCTGCATCTCGACGACTGGGAAGCACTGGATAAATTCTTCAGCCATCCGCTGGCCCGTCGCCCGCTGCGCTGGACGGCACCGCCGAGCAAAAACGTCTCTCAGGATGTGTTCCACCCGGTGTTTGACGTCGACCAGCAGGGCCGCCCGGTGATGCGCTATATCGACCAGTTCGTACAGCCGAAAGATTTTGAAGAGGGCGTCTGGCTGAGCGAACTTTCTGACGCGCTGGAGAGCAGCAAAAACATCATCTCCATTCCGGTCCCGGTGGGTAAGTTCCTGCTGATTAACAATATGTTCTGGCTACATGGCCGGGATCGCTTCACCCCGCATCCGGATCTGCGTCGGGAGCTGATGCGTCAGCGCGGGTATATCAGCTATGCCACCACCCACTATCAGACTCATCAGTAGGGATGGCGCGGATGTATGACTTCGTGATTACCGGCGGCGGCATCATCGGCATGTCGACCGCCATGCAGCTGATAGCGCTCTATCCGGATGCCGGCATCGCCCTGCTGGAGAAGGAGGCGGGCCCGGCCTGCCACCAGACCGGGCGCAACAGCGGGGTGATCCACGCCGGGGTCTATTACACCCCCGGCAGCCTGAAGGCGCAGTTCTGCCTAGCGGGGAACCGGGCCACCAAAGCCTTCTGCGATGAGAACGCTATTCGCTATGACACCTGCGGCAAGATGCTGGTGGCTACCTCCCCGCTGGAGATGGCACGGATGCAGGCCCTGTGGGATCGCACCGCCGCCAACGGGATCGAGCGCGAGTGGCTGAGCGCTGCCGAGCTGCGCGAGCGCGAGCCCAACATCACCGGGCTGGGCGGGATTTTTGTCCCCTCCAGCGGGATCGTCAGCTATCGCGAGGTGGCAGCGGCGATGGCAAAACGCTTCCAGCAACAAGGCGGGGAGGTGATTTTCAACGCTGAGGTCAGCGCCCTGAAGGAGCACGCCAGCGGCGTTGTCATTCATACCCGCGACGGGCGCGAGTTTGAAGCCCTTACCCTGATTGCCTGCGCCGGGCTGATGGCCGACCGGCTGGTGAAAATGCTCGGCATCGACCCCGGCTTTATTATCTGTCCGTTCCGCGGGGAGTATTTCCGCCTGGCGCCGGAGCACAATCAGATCGTGAACCACCTTATCTACCCGATCCCCGATCCGGCCATGCCGTTCCTGGGCGTGCACCTCACCCGGATGATCGACGGCAGCGTGACGGTGGGGCCCAACGCGGTGCTCGCCTTTAAGCGCGAGGGCTACCGCAAGAGCGATCTCTCCCTCACCGATATGCTGGAAATTCTGGGTTCAACGGGTATCCGCCGGGTGCTGCAAAACAACCTTCTCTCGGGTTTAAGCGAGATGAAAAACTCCCTGTGCAGAAGCGGCTACCTGCACCAGGTGCAAAAATATTGCCCGAGCCTGACCCTGAAGGATCTGCACCCCTGGCCTGCGGGTGTGAGGGCGCAGGCAGTTTCGCCAGAAGGGAAGCTGATCGACGACTTTTTATTTGTCACCACGCCGCGCACCATCCATACCTGTAATGCGCCCTCACCGGCGGCGACCTCGGCGATCCCCATCGGGGCGCATATTGTCAGCAAGGTCCAGACCCTGCTCGCCAGCCAGCACAACCCCGGGCGTTCACTGCGGGCGGCCAGTCGCGCAGAGCCACTACACGCCGCGTATACCCGTTAATCATTCTGAGACAGGAAGCCATCATGCAACTCAACGATCCCAGCTTATTCCGCCAGCAGGCATATATAGAAGGAGAGTGGTGCGACGCCCACAGCGGCGAGACCCTCGCCGTGACCAACCCAGCGAACGGCCAGACCCTGGGCAGCGTGCCGAAAATGGGTGCCGGTGAGACCCGCGAGGCGATTGAGGCGGCGAACCGCGCCCTGCCCGCCTGGCGCGCGCTCACCGCCAAAGCGCGCGCCAACATTCTGCGCCGCTGGTTCGATTTGATGATGGCGAACCAGGACGATCTGGCCCAGCTGATGACCCTCGAGCAGGGCAAACCGCTGGCCGAAGCGAAAGGCGAGATCAGCTATGCCGCCTCCTTTATAGAGTGGTTCGCCGAAGAGGGGAAACGCGTTTATGGCGACACCATTCCGGGCCATCAGGCGGACAAGCGGTTGATTGTGATTAAGCAGCCGATTGGCGTGACGGCGGCCATCACCCCGTGGAACTTCCCGGCGGCGATGATCACCCGCAAGGCGGGCCCGGCCCTGGCGGCAGGCTGCACCATGGTGCTCAAACCCGCCAGCCAGACCCCCTACTCCGCCCTGGCGCTGGCCGAACTGGCGCACCGCGCCGGGATCCCGGCAGGCGTGTTTAACGTGGTCACCGGTTCGGCATCCGATATCGGCAACGAGCTGACCGGCAACCCGCTGGTGCGCAAGCTCTCCTTTACCGGCTCGACCGATATTGGCCGCCAGCTGATGGCCCAGTGCGCGAAGGACATCAAAAAGGTCTCGCTGGAGCTGGGCGGCAACGCCCCCTTTATCGTCTTTGACGATGCCGACCTCGATAAAGCCGTGGAAGGAGCGCTGGCCTCCAAGTTCCGCAACGCCGGGCAGACCTGCGTCTGCGCCAATCGACTGTACGTGCAGGAGGGCGTGTACGACCGCTTTGCCGAAAAACTCCAGCAGGCGGTGGAAAAAATGCAGATTGGCGACGGCCTGACCCAGGGCGTCACCATCGGGCCCCTGATTGACGGCAAGGCGGTCGACAAAGTCGAAGAACACATTGCCGACGCGGTGGAGAAAGGCGCTCGCGTGGTTACCGGCGGATCGCTGCATAAATTAGGCGGTAACTTCTTCCAGCCGACTATTCTGGTAGATGTACCCGGTGATGCGAAAGTGGCGAAAGAGGAGACCTTTGGCCCGCTGGCCCCGCTGTTCCGCTTTAAGGATGAAGCGGACGTTATCCATATGGCTAACGACACCGAGTTCGGCCTCGCCGCCTACTTCTACGCCCGTGATTTAAGCCGCGTGTTCCGCGTGGGCGAGGCGCTGGAGTACGGCATCGTCGGGATCAACACCGGCATTATCTCTAACGAAGTGGCCCCGTTCGGCGGCATTAAAGCCTCTGGCCTGGGTCGGGAAGGTTCTAAATACGGCATCGAAGATTACTTAGAAATCAAATATATGTGCATCGGCCTTTAATCTTTCAGGAGATTTCAATGAGCAGCAATAAAGCGTTAATGCAGCGTCGTAGCAATGCCATCCCCCGCGGCGTGGGCCAGATCCATCCCATCTTTGCCGCCCGCGCCGAGAACTGCCGGGTGTGGGACGTCGAAGGCCGTGAGTATCTTGATTTCGCCGGAGGGATTGCGGTGCTGAACACCGGGCATCTGCACCCGGAGGTGGTGAGCGCCGTAGAAGCGCAGCTGAAAAAGCTGTCGCACACCTGCTTCCAGGTGCTGGCCTATGAACCCTATCTGGAGCTTTGTGAAACCCTGAACCAGAAAGTGCCGGGCGATTTCCCGAAAAAGACCCTGCTGGTGACCACCGGCTCCGAAGCGGTGGAGAACGCGGTGAAAATCGCCCGCGCTGCCACCAAGCGCAACGGCACCATCGCCTTTACCGGGGCCTACCATGGCCGCACCCACTACACCCTGTCGCTGACCGGGAAAGTGAACCCTTACTCGGCGGGCATGGGGCTGATGCCAGGCCACGTCTACCGCGCCCTCTATCCCTGCGCCCTGCACGGCATCAGCGATGACGATGCCATCGCCAGCATCCATCGCATCTTCAAGAACGATGCCGCGCCGGAAGATATCGCCGCCATCGTGATCGAGCCCGTCCAGGGTGAAGGCGGTTTCTATGCCTCCTCCCCGGCCTTTATGCAGCGCCTGCGCACGTTGTGCGACGAGCACGGCATCATGCTGATTGCCGATGAAGTGCAGAGCGGCGCGGGCCGTACCGGCACCTTCTTCGCCATGGAGCAGATGGGCGTGGCGGCGGATATCACCACCTTCGCCAAATCCATTGCCGGTGGCTTCCCGCTGGCGGGCGTCACCGGTCGCGCCGACGTGATGGATGCCATCGCCCCGGGCGGACTGGGCGGCACCTACGCCGGGAGCCCGATTGCCTGCGCCGCAGCGCTGGCGGTGATCAAGGTCTTTGAACAGGAAGATCTGCTGGGCAAAGCCAACAAACTGGGCGACACCCTGCGCGAAGGGCTGCTGGCTATCGCTGAAAAACATCGGGAGATCGGTGACGTTCGCGGCCTGGGAGCGATGATCGCTATCGAGCTGTTTGAAGAGGGCGACCACCATAAACCGGACGCTGCCCTGACGGCGCAGATTGTGGCCCGGGCGCGGGACAAGGGGTTGATCCTGCTCTCCTGCGGCCCTTACCATAACGTGCTGCGCATCCTGGTGCCGCTGACCGTGGAAGAGGCGCAGCTCCAGCAGGGGCTGGCGATTATCGCCGAGTGTTTTGACGAGGCGAAGCAGGGTTAATTTTTATGCCCGGTGCGAGCCGGGCAGTCTTTAAGGAGCAGGACCATGACCATCATTTCCCAGGCGACGGCCATCGACGGCTACCGCTGGCTGAAGAACGACATTATCCGCGGCGTTTATCAGCCAGATGAGAAGCTGCGCATGAGCCTGCTGACGTCCCGCTATGAGCTGGGCGTCGGCCCGCTGCGCGAAGCGCTGTCGCAACTGGTTGCCGAGGGGCTGGTGACGGTCATTAACCAGAAAGGCTACCGGGTGGCCCCGATGTCCGAACAGGAGCTGATCGATATCTTTGATGCCCGCGCCAACATGGAGGCGATGCTGGTCCGCCTCGCCATCGAACGCGGCGGCGAAGAGTGGGAAGCGGAGCTGCTCGCCCGGGCACATCTACTGAACAAGCTGGAATCCCGCGACGCCAGCGAGACGATGCTGGACGAGTGGGACCAGCGCCATCAGGCGTTTCATACTGCGATTGTGGCGGGTTGTGGGTCGCGGTATTTGATGCAGATGCGGGAGCGGCTGTTCGACCTGGCGGCGCGGTATCGGTATGTGTGGTTGAGGAAGACGGTGTTGTCGGTGGCGATGTTAGAAGAGAAGCATGTGGAGCATCAGAAGCTGATGGACGCGGTGCTGGCGCGGGATGCGGATAAGGCGGGGGAACTGATGTATCAGCATTTGTTGACGCCGATTCCGATTATTCGGGGGGCGATGGGGGTGGGTCTGGCGACCTGAAAGTTAAATGCATCTTAAAACAAGCACTTTGAAGTGGATGTATGTTTGTGGGCCCGGAAGCGATGCGGCACAGGCGGATGCAGATGCGCCGCTCCCCCAGATACTCATCCGCCAGGGGTCCGTACTTCCATCTGGTACGGATAGGTCTTGTTCTTACTTTATGGCGTTAAACGCAGAATTACATCATGGCTTCCCTGGTTCGTCAGAAAAACGACCGTGGGTTCCAAAGAAGCGGCGCATCTCTTCCAGCCCTCCCCTGTTCTCTTCAGTCTAGCGAGCGGCCTGCAGCCGTTTCTGTTCGGCGAGCAATACTTTATTAAGGAGGGCGGATATGTTCGCCCCGGATTGCTTCACTTCATCGTAGAGGGCTGGGTCCACGATCAGGGTAACAGTTTTCTTTGGTTCAGTATGAGTCATGATATTTATCCTTATATTTATTGTGGTAAATATCCATTATGGCTGGTCCGCTCGTGAAAGCAGAATGCTTTTAAGCACAACCTTCCCACAAGATATATCGGGAAGGCCGTATCAGAACGTAGGGAGTAATGACTAAGGGACACTATTTTTGCTTACCTGCGGGCTTAACATCCGCCACCTTGGTGGATAAATCCCAGGTACCGCCCAGATGCAAATAACGGCACATCCCGGTGGTGGCCTGTCTACTTTTGCGGAATGTCTCCCCATCCCAAACCCAGCTTGCCACCGCCCAGCAATCGCCGATGCCACGTCCTTTCTGGCTCATAGAAATCACACCCTCGCCATAATCAGAACCGGAAACCGTGATCAGCTCAGGTTTCCCATCAAGCTTGCTGTCAACCACCCAGTAACCTTTACCTCCGTTATACGCCGCCCGCCAACAGAGCGCAGAAATCATGGAGTGCGCCTTATCCAGCGGCATGAGGCTGATCGTTCCGGCCTCTTCATCCTCAGAAGGCTGGATATAATCGCACCAATCATCCTCAGTCAGGGTTGCCAGAAGTTTGGCATCAACACTGCCAGCTCAGGTGCTGTGAGTGTTCTTTCCTCCGCTTTATCAGGTTTAACATGGTGAATAACAGGTGCAGGTATGGCAGCGCGGACGCTGCTTTCAGGCTTCGCGCCTTTTTTGGTCAGCGCACCCGGCGTTCCGAGACGGCCCTGAACGTCGTCCATTTTCAGCAGGACGGCATAGGCGCCATCACCCGAGAGCACGAACGGATCAGGTCCACCTTTAAACTCCACTTTCCCGCTGCCTTTGACCGCCGTAATAATGCCCTGGATCTGTCTGGCCGACAGTGTCCAGCCCTCTTTTTCAGACTTCACTTCCCCTGCTGGCTGGTCATTGATCCAGAGTGTCAGTTTTTCAGGCATAACATCGCTTTCACTCAATTCCGCCAACGTCACCTCTCCTGAGATAGGAGTATTCGCTCCAGCCTGACGGGTGAACAATACCGACCCTCCGGTTCCGTCTTCAGAAGTGTACCCCGCAGCCCGGCAGGTCAGCGTGTTATCGCATGCCACTTCCCAGTCTTTATGGCTGAAGGATACGCCGCTTTGTTGCGCTATTACCGGGGCGCTCAGTATCGCCAGAGCCAATAATCCTGTCCGAAATCCGTTTTCCATATCATCTCTCCGTAACGGGTAATATCTGTAGTTTGACCATAATGTGCCTGCGAATAGTGCAAATATTATGGTCTTTTAGAAACGCTTTTTGAATCGCCACGGATAATCTAGACACTTCCGAGCCGTTGATAATACTGGTTTTCATATTCTGTCGGTGACATCTGTTCGCTAGAACCATGCCGACGCTTACTGTTATAAAACATTTCGATGTAATCAAAAATATCGCTGCGGGCTTCTTCCCGCGTTCCATAGATCTTTTTCTTTATCCGTTCGCGTTTCAACAACTGGAAAAAGCTTTCTGCAACCGCATTATCGTGGCAGTTACCGCGACGGCTCATGCTGCCCTCCAGGCCGTGTGATTTCAGGAACGACTGCCACTCATGGCTTGTGTACTGACTGCCCTGATCCGAATGAACCAGCACCTGTTTTTGGGGATTACGGCGCCATACAGCCATCAGCAGTGCGTTCAGGACAATGTCCTTTGTCATCCGGGATTGCATGGACCAGCCGATAATTTTGCGTGAGAACAGATCAACAACCACGGCAAGATACAGCCAGCCTTCGTGGGTCCTGATGTAGGTTATGTCCGTTACCCAACGCTTATCCGGAGCATCCGGATTGAACTGTCGCTGGAGCCTGTTGGGCGACACGATACTGGCCTCGCCTTTACGTGCCCGCGGGCTCCGGTATCCGACCTGAGCCTTTATCCCGACACGTTTCATCAGTCGCCAGACTCTGTTCACTCCGCACTGTTGCCCGCTGTCCCGCAGATCCAGATGGATTTTGCGATAACCATAGACGCATCCCGATTCCAGCCAGAACTGTTTAATCTGTCCTGTCAGTCTCAGGTCTGCCTGATGGCGTTGTGAATGCGGCTGCTGAAGCCAGGCGTAAAAACCACTGGGATGAACATCCAGCACCCGACAGAGCAGGCGAACAGGCCAGCAACAGGTGTTGTCACGGATAAAGGCGTACCTCAGTCGGACAGCTTTGCGAAGTACGCCGCGGCTTTTTTTAATAGGTCCCGTTCGTCGGTAACCCGCTTCAGCTCTTTCTGGAGACGGCGGATCTCGGCCTGAGCATCTGACTGTTCTTTATTAGTGGAAGAATCCGGACCGTACTTCTTTATCCAGGCATAAAGGCTGTGGGTGGTGATATCGAGACGTGTTGCAACGCTGGAAACAGAATAACCGCGATCAACAACCTGTTTGACTGCTTCAGTTTTAAACTCTTCGGGATAACGCTTACCGCTCATGGGCACCTCTCTTTAAGCCATCTTAAATGACTCTGAGGTGTCTGTTAAACCCGTGGCGATTCAAATGCAATTTTAAAATTTCAAAAAGTAATTCCTCAACGAAAAGATGCCCTTTTAGCATGATTGAGGTGGTATCCATACCAGCATGCAGGTGCTTCTCGTACCTTGACCATCTGGCTTCGTAAATGGCTTTAAGCCCTTCCTGTGTGCGCATCGTATTCCCTCAGCAGTACCAGTTTTCATGCACTGTACCAAAGCTACCACATACATGATTCCATACATTCAACCATTACAAACCATTAGCCCCGTTGGTGGTAAGACAGCAAGCGGAGCCTCTGGCGACTTCATCAGGGTTGTGTCAGTTAGTGAGGCTTATCAGGATGACCATGTACCCAAAGGGAGCGAGGCCGAACCGCTGGCAGAGCTTGCATATGGTCTGCAAGTACTGTGACCACCATAAACCTGTTTATCCCCTGCGGCGTCTCGCGACGGCGACAGAACGGGGGCATCGGGCTGTAATGCGCTTCACTAAAAGTTTTTGGGATTGTTTAGAGACGGTGGCTACGTCATAGCTTTCAAGTTGAGTCAGTACGTGTTTGACGCTTGGAACTACACGCCGCTATGAGTTAACATCCCAATTACCACTATCAACCACAGCGGCTTTTTCAAGGGACATAACAAAGCATTTCTTACAGGCAAAAGAGACAGATTGTATTGTCTAACTAGCTGTATTGTAAGGAATTTAGTGACTTGGTGCCGAAGGCCGGACTCGAACCGGCACGTATTTCTACGGTTGATTTTGAATCAACTGCGTCTACCGATTTCGCCACTTCGGCACTGAAGGGGATGCGGAAACGTTGTGGATTATACCTGTCGCACGCCGCCATGCAAGCGGCGACGCGCTAAACCGCGTTAAGTGCCCAAAAAACCAGCGCCTCCGTCAATCCAGTTCCGTTACCGCCATCCGAATCACCCTCGCCGCCTTCTGCTCCGGCAGCTTCAGCACCTTACCCCACATCGCCTGTACCATCTCGCAGGTGAGCTTCTCTTTACCCACCGCATTCTCCGGCATCACCAGCAGCTGGATATCCTTGCCGTATTGAACAGTGAGTTCCTGCATAATCGGCCGCACATCCTCCACCGCGGCGGCGTGTTCCTCCGGGGTAACGGTGTGGCGATCGTTACTCCAGCCCGCGCGCATCATCTCGGCGTCGGCCTGCATGCGGCGCTGCATCATATCTTTATCCAGCACCCGCATCGGGTTGATGCCCCCCTTCACGCCCGGAAACAGGAAACGAAAACAGGCGTCATCACTCACCTTCTGAATGGCGGCGGTCTGCTCCATGTTGATCTTCATATACGCCACCGCATTCGCGTCGGGGGCATATTGCAGGCGCGACATCTGCAGGCTAAGGATCTGCGGCTGGACCACGTCGATAATGTCCTGCTCAGAATCGCCCGCCTTTTGCATAGTGAGGATCTGCTCGCGAATACGTGTCACAAATCTGGGGTCCTGCTCTTTCAGCACCTGCCAGGAGGGCATGGCGTTAAGGGTGGTATCAAGCCGGTGTTCGGGCGTGTTTTGCAGGCGTTGCTTATCGTAATAAACCCAGAAGGCTACTGCTGCGGAGATAACTGCCACTGCGACTATAGGTGTCCACGCTCTTCTCATCGTTACGCATCCTTAATCCTTTAGCTATGCCGGTTTACACCGGCACGCCGCTATGGAAGCGAAACTCGTTATCCGGTGTTGAGATAAGTGTGGCTTCAATTTCACCAAAAAGCTGTATCCGGGAAGAGATATCCTCGTCGCTGACCTGTTGGGCAAGCGTCAGATAGTCCTGATAATGCCGCGCCTCAGAGCGCAGCAGCGACAGGTAAAACTTCTGCAGATCGTCGTCGAGGAAGGGTGCCAGCGCGGCGAAGCGTTCGCAGGAGCGGGCTTCGATATAGGCGCCGCAGATGAGCTTGTCGATCAGCGTCAGCGGCTCGTGGGTGCGCACGGCTTTCAGCATCCCTTTGGCGTAGCGGCTGGCGGTGATTTTTACGTAGGGGATCTTGCGGGTCAGCATCGCCTCGCGCACCTGCCAGAAGTGATGCAGCTCCTCTTTAATCAGCAGCACCATGCTGTCGATGAGCGCCTGGCCCCAGGGATCGTCGGTCTTCGGCATCACGCTTTTGCCAATCTGCTTGTGCAGGGCGACAAAGTCTGGTTCCGGGCCTTCGCGGAAGGTAAAGGCTTCGTAGGGCTTGAGCCACTCGAGCAGCGCGTCGGCCCCGCTCTCGTCGGCGACGTATTTACGCACTAGTAACAGCGCGGTCTGGGCGGCTTTGAGCTCGCACACCATATGGTCGGTGAGCAGCAGCGGCAGGTTCGCCGGGTCGCGGGCTTGATCAATCCATGCTTGCGGGGTCGGGCACTGGAGGAAGTTTAAAACAGGAGCGAGTATCTGCGGGTAGTCCATTATTTTTCCTGAAGCGGCAGCCGAAGCTGCCGCAAATAACACTTAGTGACGCACGCCGTCGTCATCTTCGTCGATGAAATCTTCGTCGTCTTCGTCACCCTCTTCGCCGTTCGGATCTTCGAAGTAGGTGCCCCAGCCGTCGTATTCTACTTCAAACTTCTCGGCCAGGTTCATCAGCTGTTCTACCTGGGCGTCGATCAGCTCCGCCTTCAGCGCGCCTTCGCTCAGAATGTCGCAGCAGATGACGGTGTCGCCCTCTTCTACTTCCAGCTCTTCCGGCTCGGTCACTTCATAACCCAGACGGAACGCTTCCACCGCCAGTTTCTCCAGCGCTTCGAAATCATCCGCAGAGAAATGGTGCTCGATGGTGTAGAGCGCATCCGGATCGCTGCCGTCTTCCAGCAGTTCTTCAATAATCAGTCGCGTCTCTTCGCGCTGTTCTTCCAGCAGTTCTGGGTTTGCCATGGCTCGTTCCTCTTTAAAGTGCGGCAGATACTTCTATTTTCACACACGGATGTGTTTGCCTCCACCTTTGTAAGAAAGATTTGTGCAACGGGGTTGCATGTGCATATTGATACAGATAAAGTGAATTTTAATTCAATAAGTGGCCTTTGCCATGTGAGGATAAAATGTCTGAACTGTATAAAAAACATTTCCTGAAATTGCTCGATTTTACCCCTGCACAGCTCACCTCTCTGCTTGCCCTGTCAGCAAAGCTGAAGTCCGATAAGAAAAAAGGGACAGAAGTACAGAAACTTACTGGCAAAAACATCGCGCTCATCTTCGAAAAAGACTCAACCCGCACACGATGCTCTTTCGAAGTTGCCGCATTTGACCAGGGCGCTCGCGTTACTTATCTCGGGCCGAGCGGCAGCCAGATTGGGCATAAAGAATCAATTAAAGATACCGCGCGGGTGCTGGGCCGGATGTACGACGGCATTCAGTATCGCGGTCACGGCCAGGAAGTGGTCGAAACCCTGGCGGAATTTGCCGGGGTGCCGGTGTGGAACGGGCTGACCAACGAGTTCCATCCCACCCAGCTGCTGGCGGACCTGCTCACCATGCAGGAACATCTGCCGGGCAAGGCGTTCAACGAGATGGTGCTGGTCTATACCGGCGATGCGCGTAACAACATGGGTAACTCGATGCTGGAAGCAGCCGCCCTCACCGGGCTGGACCTGCGTCTGGTGGCACCCAAAGCCTGCTGGCCGGAAGAGCGCCTGGTGGCGGAGTGCAGCGCGCTGGCAGAAAAGAACGGCGGCAAAATCACCCTCACCGAAGATGTGGCGGCGGGCGTGAAGGGCGCGGACTTTATCTACACCGACGTGTGGGTGTCGATGGGCGAAGCCAAAGAGAAGTGGGCCGAGCGTATCGCCCTGCTGCGTGGCTATCAGGTGAATGCGCAGATGATGGCGCTGACGGGTAACCCGGAGGTGAAGTTCCTGCACTGTCTGCCGGCGTTCCACGACGACCAGACCACCCTGGGTCAGCAGATGGCGAAAGAGTTCGATCTGCACGGCGGGATGGAAGTGACGGACGAGGTATTTGAATCGGCGGCAAGTATTGTATTTGACCAGGCAGAGAACCGGATGCACACCATTAAAGCGGTGATGGTCGCGACCCTGGGTGAATAACGGTTGCGTTTAAATAACGGGAGGGTTTTGGCCCTCCTGCTTTTCAAATTATCCGTTCAGGAAATTAATTTGCTGTTACCCGCACCTTACCGTAAGGGCACTTTTTAAAAATACATTTTACCGGGGCATCGCACTGTTTGCTCTCCGGATCGCGATGGCCGGGGCATCTGGACATGTTGTGCATCACGCGCCACAGGGTGTGGCTGTATTTATCAATTTGCAGGATATTGATATCGCGTAGCTCGTCGTTCACGAATAAACGGTTATAAATCACCTTTATTTCATCGCCCGGTTTAAAAAGCTGCTCGCTGTTATACCACAGAATATATTTATGATTATGCTGAGTAAGAACTTTTGAAAATAATGTTCCTGTGGCCGGACTGGCAATAGTACCTAAAGTGATCCATGTTTTAGAAGCGGTCATCAAAATACCTTTTAAACGAGCGTGCAGAAAGCGGAAAGCCATACGGTAAATAAGTGTAAAAGAACAATCAAAATGTGGTAATAGGTACAGCCTATCCTTTCAATCAAGGGTAATAAGCCTCAAAGTTTACTTAAGTCAAATTACAGCGGCATGAATATGACCCGGCGTAAAGAACCTGCCTCCCGCATCGATTGATTTTTCAGCGTAAACAGGGTACGTTTTGGCCCTGATTCCAGCGCGGATGTCCCGATCTTATGCCTATTATTCAATCTGTTGAACGTGCCTTACAGATCCTCGATCTCTTTAACGAACAGGCGACGGAACTTAAAATCACCGACATCAGTAAACAGATGGGCCTGAGCAAAAGCACGCTCCACTCGCTCCTCAAAACCCTGCAACTGCACGGCTATATCGATCAGAACCCGGAGAACGGTAAATATCGCCCGGGCATGAAGCTGGTCGAGCGCGGTCACTTCGTAGTGAGTACCATGGATATCCGCCAGAAAGCGAAGCATTTCCTGACCGCGCTGTCGGAACGTACCGGGCAGACCACCCATCTGGGCATTCTGGACGGGCGTGAAGGGGTCTATATCGAGAAAATTGAAGGCAAACTGGCGGCCATCGCCTACTCCCGCATTGGCCGTCGCCTGCCGGTGCATGCCACCGCTATCGGCAAAGTGCTGATCGCCTGGCTGGGCGAGGCCGAGCTGAACACGCTGCTTGAGGGTTATCAGTACACCACCTTTACCCCGGCGACCCTGGCCTCCCGCGAGGCGCTGCTGGCCGCGCTGGCGCAAACCCGCGAGCAGGGTTATGCCCTCGACAGCGAAGAGAACGAGCAAGGTGTGCGCTGCGTATCGGTCCCGGTGCGTAACCACGAATCCCGGGTCATTGCCGCCCTGAGCCTCTCCACCTTAACCTCCCGGGTGGACGACGAGGAGCTGGCCCGCTTCCGCGAACAGTTGCAGGAGGCCGGGCGCCAGCTCTCACGCGCGCTGGGCTACCCGGCCTGAGCCGTTATACCGGCTCGTAAGTGAAGTAGTCGAAGTCGGCGTGACAGCCGTCACCGCTGATATCCTCGCAGTGCAGCCCCACAAACGCGCCGGTAAAGAAGCCCCGCCCGCCGATATAGTCATCCGACAGCTTCCACGCCTCGTACGTGACCGGCACGGTGCACCACGTCTCGCCGTCAAAGGAGTAGCTGTAGCGGTAGACCAGACGATCGACATCCACCCGCAGCCATATGCTCTGCGCGCTCTCCGGCACCGGGATGGGCTGCTCGTGCAGCGGCCACGACGGTACGTTGTGGTCGAGCTGGATCACCTTGAGGGTTCTGCCCTGCCCCTCCTCGTAGTCGACAAAGCAGTAGCTCCAGTTTTTGCTGTTGTAGTAGCAGGTTAACCCCGCACTCTGCTGGAAGTGACGCGGGGCAAACTCCATCCGCGTTTCCGCCCGGAAGGTGAAGTGCTGCCAGCGGCGCGCCACGGTGGACTGGGTGAAGGTTGAGTTCAGCGAGTCGTTACCGTACAGCCGTAAAAAGCCTTTACGGGCCCGCAGGGAACCAAGGGAGTCGTCGAACGGAATGCGCAGGGTCTGCAGCTCCGGGTCGAGGCGCTCGCCGTCGAAGTCGTCACGCCAGTTGGTCTGCGCCACGGCGGGGCTCTCGGTCATCTGCGGGCCGGGCACCGTCAACCGGGCATGCTTACCGCCTTCCACGTACGGCCAGCCGTCGCGCCATTCAATGCGCGCGATCCCCGTCTCACGCCCCAGGGAGCAGTATCCCCGCCCGCCGGAGCCCAGCAGCGGAATACCCGGCAGCCGCTGCGGGCGGCTGGTGAGATAGGCCATGTACCACTCTCCCGTGTGGGTCTGGAGCAGTGAGCCGTGGCCGCTTTTTTGCAGCGGGTTCTCCGGCAGGTGCCAGCTGGTCATCATCGTCACTTCCGGGTGTAGCTCGTAGGGCCCGTCGATGGTTTTTGAGCGCAGCACTACCACCGCGTGCTCATAGCTGGTGCCGCCTTCGGCGACCACCAGATAGTACCAGCCATCCTTACGGTAGATATGCGCCCCTTCGGTGTAGCAGAGCGGCGTGCCGGTGAAGAGGGTTTTGCGCTCCGGCGACAGCGTGCAGGTCTGCGGATCATACTCCTGCATCACGATGGTGTTATGCGGGTTGCTGTGGTGGCGCGGCCCCCACGGGCGGTAGATGTAGTATTTGCGGCCATCGTCATCATGGAACAGGGAGGGATCGAACCCGCCGTTGCCCATCGGGATCGGCTCGCTCCACGGCCCCTCGATGGAGGAGGCGGTGACCAGTAAGTTGCGCCCGTTTTTCCACGGGGAGTCGACAATCTTCACATCGGTATAGAGCAGCCAGAACTGCCCGTCGGCGTAGCTCAGGCACGGCGCCCAGATGCCGCCGGAGTCCGGGTTGCCCTTCATGTCCAGCATCGACACGCGATCCAGCGGGGTGCTTACCAGCCGCCACTTCTTCAGATCCCGGGAGTGATAGATGCGCACGCCCGGGAACCACTCGAAGGTGGAGGTGGCGATGTAGTAATCCTCGCCCTGGCGACACATCGACGGGTCGGGGTTAAAGCCGGTCAGAATCGGGTTGGTAATGGTGTACATAGTGCCTCCTGCTTAATGAGATGCTGCCGTTGCCGCGGCGGGGATGGCTTCGCCCTGCGCTGCGCGATGTTTGAGTAACTGCTGGCTGATGGCTTCCACCCGCGCATCGGTGAGTTTGTAAAACGACAGCATGGTGAACATGCCCACGTAGAGCGCCACCGGCACCACGCAGAACAGAATTTTGATGGTGGTGAGCACCTCTACCGGCTGTACGCTGCTGCTGGCGGAGTAGTTCACGTACGCCAGGATCCAGCCCACCACCGCGCCGCCAATCGCCAGGCCGATCTTCAGGCTGAACAGGTAGGTGGAGAACACCAGCCCGTCCAGACGACGGCCGCTGCGGCTCTCCTCGTAATCCACCACGTCGGAAGCCATCAGCCATTGCAGCGGCGTGGTGGTGTTAAAGACAAACAGGAACACGATGTTGAGGGCAAAGATCAGGGCGATATGCTCGGCCGGGGTGAAGAAGATCAGCAGGCTGATCAGGGAGTAAGCGACGATGATCCACTTGAAGGCCTTCACCCGGTCGAAACGGCCCAGCAGACGGGAAGAACAGAGCGAGCCAAACATGGTGGCGATGCTGCCGTAGAGCAGGAACTGGGTCGCCAGCTCCGGATGATCCATCACATATTTCACAAAGTAGAGCGTCGCCCCGCCGCGCACCACGTTGGAACAGGTGGCCATCATTTTGAATGCGCACATGATTCGCCACTGGCTGTTGCCCAGCAGCAGCTTCAGATCTTTCGCCACCGACGATCCCGGCTGCACCTCAAAGGTGTAGCGCTCTTTGGTGGTGAAGAAGCAGACGAACAGCAGCACCACGCCGCAAAGCCCCAGCACGCACATCGCGCCGAAGTAACCCAGCTGCTCGTTGCCTTTCCCGATGATCCCGACCAGCGGCAGGGCAATGCCGCTGATCGCCAGCGATCCCGCCGCAGCGAGGAAGAAACGCCAGGACTGCATGGCATGACGCTCCTTCGGATCGGCGGTGATCACCCCCGGCATGGCGCAATAGGGCACGTTCACGAAGGTATAGACCAGGGTCAACAGGATGTAGGTGACGCAGGCGTAAATCACTTTGCCGTTGGCGGAGAAGTCCGGCGTGTAGAAGGTGAGCATGCAGACGAGGCCAAACGGGATGGCGCCCCACAGCAGGAACGGGCGGAACTGGCCGTAACGGGTGCGGGTACGGTCCACCAGCAGCCCCATCAGCGGGTCGGTTACCGCATCCAGGACGCGGGAGACTAAAAACAGCGTGCCCATAATCCCGGCGGATAAACCAAACACATCGGTGTAGAAATAGGCCAGCAGAAACATGGTCGCCTGCCAGACAAAGCCGCAGGCGGTGTCACCCAGCCCGTAGCCAATTTTATCTTTCATGGTTAATGGCATCATCAGAAATACACCCTTATTTAGTGTGCTGAATTCACAATAACGTGTTAATAGAGTGTAATAAGCTGATTAATTTATCAGCAATGGCCATATCTTATTTCTGAATTACGTTATTTTGCTTTTGTGACACTGCTCGATATATATCAAATTGCTGTTTTAAAAGCTTAAAAATAAATAAATTACAGGCATGAAAAAGCCGTCCACGGAATATTTTCCGTAGACGACAAGAGCAATAAATATAATTAAAGACCGAGCGCTTTTTTACCGGCGTTAATAACCTCGATAATTTTGTCCGTGTCGTAAATACACCCTTTCCAGGTGCCGCCGCTCACCGACTGTAATGCCGCCCACAGACGCGTATCGTCCGGTAAAAATTCATGGGCATGCAGTTCAGGATGCGGCTGGCGACGTGCCAGTTCAATGGCGCCCTCTTCCGGGGTGAGCGGCGTCAGTGGCGTGCCGATAAAGTTCACGCTGCCGGTCAGGGTAAGGCGGTCCACCACAATCTCGATGATGTCGTTATCCCGCAGCTTACCAATCGGCCCACCGGCCAGCGCCTCGGGGGCCACATGGCCAAAACAGGCCCCGGTGGAGACGCCCGAGAAGCGAGCATCGGTGATCAGCGAGACCGTTTTACCCCATGAAACATGCTTTAGCGCCGAGGTGAGCTGGTAGGTCTCCTCCATGCCGGTGCCGGACGGCCCGCCGCCGATCACCACCATGATGTCGCCCTGGGCGATCTCGCCGTTTTTGATTGCCTTGATCGCCCGGGCTTCCGAGACGAACACCCGCGCCCGGCCGGTATGACGGTAAACGCCATCCTCACCCACCACCGACGGGTCGATGGCCGTGGCCTTGATCACCGATCCCTCCGGCGCGATGTTGCCCACCGGGAAGGCCACCGTGGAGGTCAGTCCGCGGGCTTTCGCACGCGCCGGCGGCAGGATCACATCATCCGGATCGACGCCGTCCTGCTCGCGCAGGCACTGGCGGAAGCGTTCCCGCCGCTCAGAGCCCTGCCACCAGTCGAGGTTTTCCCCGACGGTCTGGCCGGTGACGGTCATGGCATCCAGATGCAGCAGACCGAGATCGCGCAGATGGAGCATCACTTCCGGCACGCCGCCCGCGAGGAAGGCCCGCACCGTCGGGTGGTAATCCGGCCCGTTCGGCAATACGCTCACCAGCCGCGGCACCTTGCGGTTGATGCGCGTCCAGTGCTCCACGTCAGGAATAATGCAGCCCGCCGCGTGGGCAATGGCGGGGATGTGCAGCAGCAGGTTGGTGGAGCCGCCGAACGCGGCATGGATCACCATCGCGTTTTCAATCGCTTTATCGGTGAGGATATCGCGGGTGGTGATGCCGCGATTATCCAGTTCGATCACCGCCCGCGCGGACTGGCGGGAGATCTCCAGCCACACGTCCTGCCCTGACGGGGCCAGCGCCGAATGGGGCAGCGCAAGACCTAAGGCTTCGGCCACCACCTGCGAGGTGCCTGCGGTGCCGAGAAACTGACAGCCGCCGCCCGGTGTGGCGCAGGCGCGGCAACCCAGCTCGGCAGCCTCCTGCAACGAGAGTTCATGGTTGGCGTAACGCGCCCCGATGGTCTGCACCTTGCCGGCATCCTCGCCGAAGGTTGGCGGCAGCGTGGCCCCGCCCGGCACCAGAATCGTCGGCAGAGTATGCATCGCGGCCAGGGCGATCATGGTGGCAGGCAGCCCTTTGTCGCAGGTGGCGACGCCAATCACCGCCCGGCGCGTGGGCAGGGAGCGGATCAGACGACGAAAGACGATGGCGGCATCGTTGCGGTACGGCAGGGAGTCAAACATCCCGTGCGTGCCCTGGGAGCGGCCATCGCAGGGATCGCTGACAAAGGCGGCAAAGGGTATCCCGCCGTTGCGGGTGATCTCTTTCGCCGCCGCCTGCATCTGCAGGCCAATCTCCCAGTGACCGGTGTGGTAACCCAGCGCCACCGGGCGGCCATCCCCGGCGCGGATCCCCCCCTGAGTGCCGATAATCAGCACCTCTTTGCCGGTGAGTTTATTGGCGTCCCAGCCCATCCCGGCGTTCTGCGTCATGCCAAACAGATTGCCGCTGGGGGATTCCATCAGCATCTGCGGGGTCAGGGGCAGCGCCCCCTGCGGCCCCGCCGCATGGGTGATCACCGAATAGAAGGCGTCATCCTGCGGGGTAAAAATGGTTTCTATCGACATCGTGACCTTCCGGTTCAGCAGAGCTTGAGCTGTTGCAGCAGCGTTTTCAGTTGCGCCTTGCGCGCCTCATCCAGCGGCCCGGCAGGCGGCAGCACGTGGGTGGAGACCGGGCGCACGCACAGGGAGATCGCCTCTTTGATCACGTTCACAAACGGCGTATCCAGCTGATACATCTGCGGGATTTGCAGCAGGGTCTGATGATACTGCGCCGCCCGGGCCAGGTCGCCGTCGCGGAAGGCCTGCAACAGGTTGACTGACACCTGCGGGGCAAAGTTACCGCTGGCGGAGATCGCCCCGTCGCCCCCCAGCAGCAGGGTGTTGAAGAGGTGATCGTCGTAACCGCACAGCACCACAAACTGCGGGTGCGCCGCTTTGACGGTGAGGACCATGCTGCGCAGATGGGCCACCGAGTCGATGGTGTCTTTAATGCCCACGATATTGGCCCGGGAGTCCACCAGGGTTTTGACCAACTGCGGGGTCAGATCCTGCCCGGTCAGGGCCGGGAAGTTATAGAGGATCACCGGCAGCGTAACGCTGTCGGCCACCTGCTCAAAGTAGCGGATCAGGTTCGCTTCCGACACTTTCCAGTAATAGGGATTGATCACCACGATGCCGTCGGCCCCGGCCTGCTGGGCATGCTGGCTCAGCTCGATGGTTTCCCGGACGTTGGTGCCCCCGGTACCGATCAGCACCGGCACACGACCGTTCACGTGGGCGATGGCGAATTCGGCGATTGCTTTGCGCTCTGCGGTGTTGAGCTGGGAAAACTCCCCGCCGCTGCCTAAAAAGAACAGGCCATCGACCCCGGCATCGATCATATGGTCGATAAGCGCGGCGCTGCCCTGCTCATCCAGCCTGCCGTCGGCGGTGAAGATAGTGGAGACAGGGGGAATAATGCCTGAGAACTGCACGGTCTGCTGCATGAAAACTCCTTGCTGACTCATTTTGTTCTACATTATAGAATAGCGTTCGTTTATTTAACTTTTATACTAGAACGCGAAGAAAGCGAAGGACAATCAGGTAACACGAGGGTGTGTCTGTTTTTTAAGCTTGATCACAGAACGGAATGAAAGGATGAAACTCCCTCTCCCGACGGGAGAGGGGAAAGGCGTCAGGCCACCAGCATCTTCACAACCACTTTGCGCACCTGCGCCGGGTTGGCCACTGCGCACAGCGGCTTGTGGACTTCGCCGGGATAGAAGACCACGAAATCGCCTTCGCTCAGCACCACGGTTTTCTCCTGCTCGCCTTCCGGCAGGAAAGCGATATCTTTATCCGCCAGCCAGTCGGTCTCAGGCGTGCCGTTTGGCAGGGTGCTGAAGGTCATCCCTTCCTGGCCTTTCAGGACGATCTGGATGTCCAGATAACGGGCGTGGTACTCGGCGCGACGCTCGGCGAAGGGCTGGGTCATATCTTCGGAAACCAGATAGAACAGGTTGTTACCGTCGATGTCGTGTTTACCGGTCGGGGTGGCATCGGACACATGGGTTTTAACGTGTTCGATTGCCTGGCGCAGCTCGTGCGGCAGCCAGGTCTGGAGGTTATGGATGTTGCCAACGATCATGATGTAATCCTCAATATAAAACAACGTTTCATTTTAAACTTTTATACGAGAATTTTAGCTGCCATACCACCACTTTTTGCCCGGGATTTGCACTTGCGCATAACCATGCACGCCCAACCGTTTTCGCTGCGTAAAGTGTGCATTATTCGCTTGATCCGCGGGTCAGGCTGCGTATAATGCCCCACAATTTGCCAGGAGGAAGCATGCTCAAACATGTTCGACAGAGTGCCACAGCGCGTCTTAAAGCAGACGCTGGCCTGCTGTTTTTCTTCCCGTTGCGATCCCTATTCCAGAAGCCCCTCATTTGAGGGGCTTTTTTTTGCCCGGCGTCAGGAGATAAAAATGAATCCGCTTTATCAAAAACACATCATTTCCATCAACGACCTCAGCCGTGAAGAGCTGGAGCTGGTTCTGGCAACCGCGGCAAAACTGAAAGCCAATCCACAACCGGAGCTGCTGAAGCACAAGGTGATCGCCAGCTGCTTCTTCGAAGCCTCCACCCGTACCCGCCTGTCGTTTGAGACCTCTATCCACCGCCTGGGCGCTAGCGTGGTGGGCTTCTCCGACAGCAGCAACACCTCGCTCGGCAAAAAAGGCGAAACCCTGGCGGACACGATCTCGGTCATCAGCACCTACGTTGACGCCATCGTCATGCGCCATCCTCAGGAGGGTGCGGCCCGCCTGGCGACCGAGTTTTCCGGCGGCATTCCGGTGTTGAACGCCGGTGATGGCGCCAACCAGCATCCCACCCAGACCCTGCTGGATCTGTTTACCATTCAGGAGACCCAGGGCCGCCTGGAGAAGCTGAACATCGCCATGGTCGGCGACCTGAAATATGGCCGTACCGTCCACTCCCTGACCCAGGCGCTGGCGAAGTTCAACGGCAACCGCTTCTACTTTATCGCCCCGGACGCGCTGGCGATGCCGCAGTACATCCTCGATATGCTCGATGAGAAAAAGATTCAGTGGAGCCTGCACGCCAGCATCGAAGAGGTGATGGGCGACGTGGATATTCTCTATATGACCCGCGTGCAGAAAGAGCGCCTGGATCCGTCGGAGTACGCCAACGTGAAGGCGCAGTTCGTCCTGCGCGCCAGCGACCTCGAAGGCGCTCGCAGCAACATGAAGGTGCTGCACCCGCTGCCGCGCATCGATGAGATCACCACCGATGTGGATAAGACGCCGCACGCCTGGTACTTCCAGCAGGCCGGAAACGGCATCTTCGCCCGTCAGGCGTTACTGGCACTGGTTCTGAATCGCGATTTAGCTCTGTAAGGGGAAATGACAATGACACACGATAACAAACTCCAGGTCGAAGCCATCAAGCGCGGCACCGTAATTGACCACATCCCTGCGCAGGTGGGCTTTAAGCTGCTGACCCTGTTCAAACTGACCGAAACCGACCAGCGCATCACCATCGGCCTGAACCTGCCCTCCGGCGAGATGGGCCGCAAAGATCTGATTAAAATCGAGAACACCTTCCTGACCGACGAGCAGGTTAACCAGCTCTCCCTCTATGCCCCGGAAGCGACCGTTAACCGCATTGACGACTACGAAGTGGTGGGCAAATCCCGCCCCAGCCTGCCGGAGCGCATTGAAAGCGTGCTGGTCTGCCCGAACAGCAACTGCATCAGCCATGCTGAGCCGGTAAACTCCAGTTTTGCAGTGAAAAAACGCGCGGATGATATCGCACTTAAATGCAAATATTGTGAAAAAGAGTTTTCGCATAATGTGGTGCTGGCCAACTAATTGAGGTGGCAATGCATGTCTGGCTTTCTATAATGGCCGGGACTATTTGTATTTATTCAGGAGAAATCATGACCAAAGAACTCGCGACGGAAAATGCACCTGCAGCTATTGGCCCTTACGTTCAGGGCGTTGATCTTGGCAGCATGATCATCACCTCCGGCCAGATCCCGGTGAACCCAAAAACCGGTGATGTGCCAGAAGATGTCTCCGCTCAGGCGCGCCAGTCGCTGGAAAACGTCAAAGCGATCGTTGAATCCGCTGGCCTGAAAGTGGGCGATATCGTTAAGACAACGGTATTCGTAAAAGATCTCAACGACTTCGCCACCGTCAACGCCACCTACGAAGCTTTCTTCACCGAGCATAACGCCAGCTTCCCGGCGCGCTCATGCGTGGAAGTGGCACGTCTGCCAAAAGATGTGAAAATCGAAATCGAAGCGATTGCCGTGCGCCGCTAATAGTTGATTTTGATATGCAAAAGGCAGCCTGGGCTGCCTTTTTTATTTTCTTAATACACAGCCGGAAATAGACTTCAAGTATTTTCACCATTATTTTTCATCGCCGATTGAAATGATTAATTTTTTATTCCTGGGGAAACTAATCCTGCCCCGAAATTATTGATCCCTTTTAATGGAATAAAAAATGAAACTGTCTAAAATTGCGTTGGCACTTGCCACACTCACGGTTGCTTCATCGGCTTTAGCGCATGGATATGTTGAATCTCCGGCCAGCCGCGCTTATATGTGTAAGCTTGGTAAAAATATTGATTGTGGTTCCGTACAATGGGAACCACAGAGTGTTGAACGCACCTCCGGCTTCCCGACTGGCGCTCTGCCACCGGATGGACAGCTGGCCAGCGCCGGTATTGCTCAATATTCTCAGCTCGATCGCCAGAGCCTGAATGCCTGGACTAAGACCCCAATTACCGCCGGCAAAAATACCTTCACCTGGTATCATACTGCTCCGCATAAAACCACCAACTGGCGTTGGTATATTACCAAACAAGACTGGAATCCAAATAAACCGCTGACCCGCGATCAATTTGAATCCACCCCATTCTGTACCGTAAATGGTAATGGCCAGGCTCCGGCTCAGCGTCAGGAAATGACCTGTAATGTGCCACAGCGTACCGGCTACCAGGTTATTTACGCGGTATGGGAAATTGCCGATACCACTAACAGCTTCTACCAGGCTATCGACGTTGATTTCGGTAACGGCGGCAATGTGACCCCTGACGAAACCCCGGCTCAGGTCTCCGAGTGGACGAAAACCCTGAGCGGCCAGATCGCCGGTAATAACGTCAATGCAGGCGATAAAGTGATTGCCCGCTTCTTCGATGCCAATGGCGAAGTGGTCTCCATGCGCACCCAGCTGACCATCTCTTCTGCTTCCCAGGGTCAGGCAAGCCAGTGGTCTTATGACCTGGCGCAGGCAATCAACGCCGCGCACAGCGATGTTCGCGTCGGTGTTAAAGATGAGAGCGGCGTGGTGAACCCGGTTCACGGCGCGAACAACGTCTATGCGAAAGATGGCAGCACCCTGAAATCTGTCGCGATCTCCTATGAAGAGCAGCAGGCTCAGGTGAGTGAAGACATCGCCGTCACCAACGTGCGGTTCTCCAAAATCAAGAACGGCGCAGCAACCGTGACCTTCCACGTGAATACCCAGGGCGATGTGAGCCTGGAAGCGCGTGCGATGAACCACGCAGGTGCGGAAAAAGGTTACCTGAAGCAGGATATGAATAACGCCAACCAGGACGTGACCATGAACCTGACTGACGTGACGCCTGGCCACCACATGCTGAAATACTTCGCCACCAACAAAGATGGCGTACTGTTCGCGCAGGATGTGATCGACATGATGCTGGAGAACGAGGAGTCATCCGGTACGACGGGTAAATATGACTACACCTTCCCGCAGAACATCGCCTCCTACAAAGCGGGCACCGTGGTACTGCAGCCGAAAGATGGCAAAACGTACCAGTGTAAGAAAGCGCCTTACAGCGGCTACTGCGTGCAGTACGCTCCGACGGCTAACCAGTTCGAACCGGGTGTAGGTTCCCACTGGCAGATGGCGTGGACCCTGAAGTAATAGGCTCTCCTGATGCCCGGTGAACAGGTCTGTGCGATCTGTTTGCCGGGTGGCGGCTTCGCCTTACCCGGCCTGCGTGACCGCAGAATGGTGCGGGTTCTGTAGGCCCGGTAAGCGTAGCGCCACCGGGCATTTTCACCGACTACTGATTGCGCGTCGCGCGCAGCAGTTTCTCCAGCGGATAGACCGCCGCAATCACCACTTCATCCTCTATCTGCGCCGCCTTATCCAGCTCGCCCTGAATCGACGCAATCTCCGTATCATCCAGCGTCCCCTGGCGCGCCACCAGATCCGTTAAGCGCAGCCCAATCGCCGCCAGCTTGTCCACCGTCTGGATCACCGGCTTCAGCGCCTTCAGCTGATAGCTGTTCTCGGCCAGCGCCAGCGCATCCGGAGTGTTGGTCTGCCAGCGGGTAAAGAGATGGCGCAACGACTCCGCGCTTTCGCTATCCTCAGCATCGCTCACCAGCCGCTCAACCCAGCGGTTCATCTGCCGCACCTGGCTGCTCTCCGGCGCCAGCGCGTCGGCCAGGCGGTTTAACGGCTCAAACAGATCGTAGTTCCCGGCCTGGAACTTAAGATGGTTACGGGTGTAATAGTGCGCAGGCTCCAGCGCCTGGGCGAGGATCGTCAGCGGCAGGGTGTCGGTGGTGTTCCCAAGACGCGTGAACTGCACCTGCTGGCGGGCATGCTGCTGCAACCCTACCGACACCGTCGACCAGCTATCCATCGCCTGCAGGCGGGTATACATGTTCTCCACATCGTTCACCTCCTGCGCCGACCACAGGCGCTCCGCCACCGCAAACGCCCGCGGCCACAGCTTGATATCCAGCACCGGCGCCGCCACGTTTTCTGCCCACAACGCCGCCTCGCCGCCCAGCAGATTCGCCTGCTGGCTGGCATCCGGCACCGCTGGGGCGATCCCCTCCGGCACCGCATCCAGCCGCTGGCCTGTCACCGGATAACGGCTGTTGCCCAGCAGGAAATAGCCGTCAATCTTGTCGTCAGAGACGTTCACCACCGGGCGGGTCTCCCCCATCCAGGTATCGACGGTGAAGGTTACCTGATTGTCGCTGCGCCAGACGATATCCTGCACCGCACGCCGGGATTTTCCGCTGAAATCGATAAACCCGCGCCAGCCCGCCTCGCCTTTTATCAGGGTAAAGCTGCCCTCCAGCGGCTTGCCCTTCAGGCGCGGCAGGGTGAAGGACCAGCTCTGGGCGCTGTCGCTGTCGGTAATGACATCCACATTGTTCAGCCCCTGGGGCACGATCTCATTGCGGTAGTGATAGGCGGTGTACTGGGGCTGATCGATATAGAAGCCGGTGGAGAGAATTCCCCTGTAGCCCTGCTTCGCCACCTCCCCCAGTGCGTCCTGCCCCTGCCAGGACTGGATCAGAATGCTTTTGGGCAGATCCGGGTGGAAGATCTCATCCCAGCCCACCATCTGGCGCTGGTTTTTCTCGAGGATCGTCTCCAGCTTGCGGTTGAAATAGGCCTGCAATGCGTGGCTGTCCGCCAGCTTGTTGTCGCGCATAAACTGCTGGATGGCGGGGTTGTTTTTCCACTGGGTGTCATCTACCTCATCGCCGCCGATATGCAGATAGGGATCCGGGAAGATCGCCGCCAGTTCAGCGATCATCGCGCCGGCGAAGGCGTAAGTGGCCTCTTTGGTCGGATCCATCACCGGCTTGAGCACACCCCACTGGCGCTCCATCTCATAGGGCCCCGGGGCGCTCATCAGCTCCGGATAGGCCACCGCAATGGCCGACGCGTGGCCGGGCATGTCAATCTCCGGCACCACGCGAACACCACGCGCGGCGGCGTAGCGCACCACATCGCGCATCTGATCCTGGGTGTAGAAGAGTCCGTCACTGGCGAGTTCGGTCAGTTTCGGGTAGCGCTTCGAGGCAAACCGCCAGCCCTGATCGTCGGTTAAGTGCCAGTGCAGCACGTTGAGTTTTGCCGCTGCCATGCCGTCGATCTGGCGTTTGATATCCTCCAGCGGAATAAAGTGGCGGGCCGAATCGAGCAGCAGGCCGCGCCACGGGAAACGCGGGGCATCTTCAATGATGACCCACGGTACAGAGGTGTTTTCCGGGCCGTTCTGCACCAGCTGAAGCAGGGTCTCCATGGCACGCAGCGCGCCGAAGCGGGTGTTGGCGGTAATGTTCACGCCGCTGGCGTCGACGGTGAGTTTGTAGCTTTCGTCGCTGTCCGGTTTCGGCAGTGGCGCCACCTTGCGGGCGATGGCGATGGTCACCGTAGGCTTCTCTGGTTTTTCTGCCTGCGGCTGAAGCGTCCAGCCGGTTTGCAGCGCCACCCGCTGGCGCAGACGTGCCACCGCGTCACCGAGATCGTCCCCGGAGACACTCACCTGGAAGTTATTGTTAATGACCAGCGCGCCCTGGGTGGCGGGGCGTTCGACCTTTGCAGGCCAGGGCATCAGGGGGAGATCGCCTGCGGGGGCCGCAAACGCAGAAAAGCCGAGCATAAGCCCGGCGGTTAAGAGGCTGTACCGTAACATGAATGTTCCTTATTTGACGGGCCGAAAAAGGCAAAACATTCTGTTAACATGCGCTCAATTTGTCGTCAAGCGCGGCGAATGACGACGATCACAGGTTGTTGAATTTGGGAAGAAAGCCATTTGCCGGGCGGCGGCTTCGCCCTACCCGGCAAAAATCACTGCCACCCGTACCGGCGGCTATAGAACCCTTTCACCAGCTGCGTCAGCGTCATATACCCGGCGAGGATCGCCACCAGCCATGGGAAGTAGCTGAGCGGCAGCGCCTGCAGTTGCAGATAGCCCCCAAGCCCCGAGAACGGCAGCGCGATACCGAGCACCATCACAATCCCCGTCATCACGATCAGCGGCCAGGCGGCGCGGCTCTGGAGGAACGGGATACGCCGGGTGCGGATCATATGCACAATCAGCGTTTGCGACAGCAGCCCCACCACGAACCAGCCGGACTGGAACAGGGTCTGCTGTTCCGGGGTGTTAGCGTGGAACACAAACCACATCAGGCAGAAGGTCAGAATGTCGAAGATGGAGCTGATCGGGCCGAAAAAGAGCATAAAACGGCCCAGTTCTGCCGGCTCCCAGCGCTGCGGCTTCTGGATCTGATCGTCGTCAACGTTATCAAACGGGATCGCCACCTGGGAGATGTCGTACATCAGGTTCTGGATCAGCAGATGCAGCGGCAGCATCGGCAGGAACGGCAGAAACGCGCTCGCCACCAGGACGCTAAAGACGTTGCCGAAGTTGGAGCTGGCGGTCATTTTAATGTACTTGAGCATATTGGCGAAGGTGCGGCGGCCTTCGATCACCCCCTCTTCCAGCACCATCAGGCTCTTCTCCAGCAGAATGATATCCGCCGCTTCCCGGGCGATATCCACCGCCCCGTCGACCGAGATGCCGATATCCGCGGCACGCAGCGCGGGGGCGTCGTTAATGCCGTCACCCATAAAGCCCACCACATGCCCCTCGCGCTTCAGCAGGGTGACAATGCGCTCTTTGTGCATCGGGGTCAGGCGGGCAAAAAGCGTAGTGCGTTGGGCCAGCAGCGCCAGCGCGTCGTCACTAAGGTGTTCGATATCGCTGCCCGTCACCACCTCACCTGCATCCAGCCCCACGTCGCGGCACACTTTCGCCGCCACCAGCTCGCTGTCGCCGGTGAGAATTTTCACCGTGATGCCGCTCTCTTTCAGCGCCTTTAACGCCGGTGCGGTGGTCTCTTTCGGCGGATCGAGGAAGGCGATGTACCCTTCGAGGATCAAATCAGATTCATCGATACGCTGATAGTCCCCCTCCCGCGCGGGCAGTAGCTTGCTGGCGACCGCCACCACGCGCAGCCCCTGGCGGTTCAGGTTGTCGGTGACGCGTTTGATGCGTCGCAGCATGGTCTCATCCAGCGGGACAATCTCGCCGTGATACCGCACCTGGGTAGTCACGTTGAGGATCTCCTGCAATGCCCCTTTGCAGATCAGCTGATGCACGCCCTGCTCTTCACTCACCACCACCGACATCCGGCGGCGCTCGAAATCGAAGGGGATCTCATCCACCTTCTGCCAGCGGGATGAAAGGGCGCGGGCGGCGGCTTCATCCACCCCTTCCAGCACCGCGACGTCGAGCAGATTTTTCAGCCCGGTCTGGTAGTGGCTGTTCAGCCAGGCGGTTTCCAGCACCCGCTCGCAGATCTTGCCTGCGATGTCGGTGTGGTGCTCCAGCACAATCTTGTCCTGGGTCAGGGTGCCGGTTTTGTCGGTGCAGAGGATATCCATGGCGCCAAAGTTCTGGATGGCGTCGAGGTGTTTGACGATCACCTTCTGCTTCGAGAGTTTTACCGCCCCGCGCGCCAAGGTCGAGGTGACAATCATCGGCAGCATCTCCGGGGTGAGGCCTACCGCCACCGAGAGGGCAAACAGCGCCGCCTCCCACCAGTCGCCTTTGGTGTAGCCGTTAATCAGCAGCACGATGGGGGTCATCGCCAGCATAAAGCGGATCAGCAGCATGCTGACGCGGCCAATCCCCTGCTGGAAGGCGTTGGGTTCGCTCTCCTGCTCGCTGACGCGCCCGGCCAGCTGCCCAAACCAGGTGTTGCCCCCGGTGGCGATCACCATCGCCTGCGACGTGCCGCTCACCACCGTGGTGCCCATAAAACAGAGGGTGTCGCACTCCAGCGGGTTGCTCTGCTGCGGGTCGCGGCTGTGGGCCTCCTTCTCCACGGGCAGGGATTCGCCGGTCAACGATGCCTGGGCTACGAACAGGTCACGGGCCTGGATAATGCGTAAATCTGCCGGGATCATATCCCCGGCCGCCAGCTTAACCAGATCCCCCGGCACCAGCTGGTCAATGGGGATCTCCTGCCAGCCGCTTTCCCCTTTGTCGTTAAGGGTGCGCAGGACGGTGGCGGTATTGCTGACCATCGCCTTCAGGGCATCCGCCGCGCGGGTGGAGCGGGCCTCCTGAATAAAGTTCAGCAGCGTGGCGATGCCCACCATCAGGGCGATCACCCCGGCGGCAAACAGGTCTTCGGTGGCATAAGAGATAAGACCAAGCACCGTCAGCAGCAGGTTAAAAGGGTTGCGGTAGCAGGCCCACAGGTGCATCCACCAGCGGGCCTGCTGTTGTGCCGGGAGGGTATTTTCGCCGTGAAGGGCGCGGGTAGCCTGAACCTCGGCGGCAGTGAGCCCTTCCGGGTGGCTGCCAAAGGTCCGCCACAGGGCGGGCTCATCCATGGCGGCAACCTGCAGGCAGTGGGCGGCAAGGGTGGCGGGAATAGCGGCATCGCTTTTGCCGGTTGCCATAGGGGTGCGCTGTACCAGACGGCGCGGCAGGTGACGGCTCAGCCGGGTAAACAGCTGCTGTGTGAAATTTTTGAACATAATAAGTCCCCCGCACCCGCAAAAAACGGGCGCAGTTTTGCCTTCAGACGTGACAGAGCCACGCCTGAGCGGCGATATCAGTTATGCAGGGACGCGGGAATACGCCACTGCCCTACGCATCCGGTAAGGCAGTGAAGAGGCTTACCGGAGAGAGAGGGTTCTCCCTGTCGGGAGAGGGGTGGGATCGGGATCCATACAGCCTCCGGTAAGAAAAAAAGGTAAGTCGGTGCGCACTATAGCGTTTTAGCCATACCGCGTACGGCAATTCGGGCGGTATGATAACGCCCGGGTATTAAACCAAACGTAAACCAGACATTGCCCATTGCACAACCCGGGACCCGGCTTAGGATTAGTGATTATTTCATTGATGCATAACAGGATATAAAGCATGCAGAACCGCCTCACCATTAAAGATATTGCGCGTCTGAGCGGCGTGGGTAAGTCCACCGTCTCACGGGTGCTGAACAACGAAAGTGGTGTCAGCCAGCGCACGCGCGAACGGGTCGAGGCGGTTATGAACCAGCACGGTTTTTCCCCTTCCCGCTCGGCGCGCGCCATGCGTGGGCAGAGCGATAAAGTGGTGGCGATCATCCTCACCCGTCTCGATTCGCTTTCAGAGAACCTGGCCGTACAGACCATGCTGCCTGCCTTCTATGAGCAGGGCTACGATCCGATCATGATGGAGAGCAAGTTCTCGCCGCAAATGGTGGAAGAGCACCTCGGCATGCTGAAACGCCGCAACATTGACGGGGTAGTGCTGTTTGGCTTTACCGGCATCAGCGAAGAGATGCTTATCCCCTGGAAGCCGTCGCTGGTGCTGATGGCGCGGGATGCCCGCGGGTTTGCCTCCGTATGCTATGACGACGAAGGGGCGATCCTTACCCTGATGCAGCGCCTGTATGAGAGCGGCCATCGCCATATCAGCTATCTTGGCGTGCCGCACAGCGACGTTACCACCGGTCAGCGCCGTCATGCTGCCTACCTCGCGTTTTGTAAACAGCACGCGCTCCCCGCCGTGGCCGCACTCCCCGGCCTTGGCATGAAGCAGGGCTATGAAAAGGTGGCCGACGTGCTGACCCCACAGACTACCGCCCTGCTCTGTGCCACGGATACTCTGGCTCTTGGCGCAAGTAAGTACTTACAAGAACAGCGAATCGATAGCCTGCAACTGGCGAGCGTGGGCAATACGCCGCTGATGAAGTTCCTCCACCCGGAGATCATCACTGTCGATCCCGGCTACGCCGACTCTGGTCGCCAGGCTGCCATGCAGCTGATTGAGCAGATCAACGGCCGCAGCAAACCGCGTCAGATCGTTATTCCCGCCACCCTCTCCTGAGCCTCAAAAAAGGCTTTATTGTGATCCTCGCCCGGTTTCGGGAACGTTCCCATTTTCGTTGTGAATACGAAAGAGTAGGCTTGCCGCCAGTTATCTCCTTCCCCTGAACCCGTATCATGAGGATTCATGATGAGCAAAGTAAAACAAACGGATATCGACCAGCTGATCGTGCTGGTTGGCGGACGTGACAACATCGCCACAGTCAGCCACTGCATTACCCGCCTGCGTTTTGTGCTGAACGACCCGGCCAAAGCCAACCCGAAAGCGATCGAAGAGCTGTCGATGGTGAAGGGCTGCTTCACCAACGCCGGGCAGTTCCAGGTGGTGATCGGCACCGAGGTGGGCGACTACTACAAGGCGCTGCTGGCGACCACCGGTCATTCATCGGCGGATAAAGAGCAGGCCAAGAAAGCGGCACGCCAGAATATGAAGTGGCATGAACAGCTCATTTCACATTTTGCGGAGATTTTCTTCCCGCTGCTGCCGGCGCTGATCAGCGGCGGCTTGATCCTCGGCTTCCGTAACGTGATTGGCGATGTGCCGATGAGCGGCGGCAAAACCCTGGCGCAGATCTACCCGGCGTTGCAGAGCATCTATGACTTCCTGTGGCTGATTGGCGAGGCGATCTTCTTCTACCTGCCGGTGGGGATCTGCTGGTCGGCGGTGCGCAAAATGGGTGGTACGCCAATCCTCGGCATCGTACTGGGCGTAACGCTGGTCTCTCCGCAGTTAATGAACGCTTACTTACTTGGACAGCAGGTCCCGGAGGTGTGGAACTTCGGCCTGTTCACCATCGCCAAAGTGGGCTACCAGGCGCAGGTGATCCCGGCCCTGCTCGCCGGCCTGGCGCTGGGGATGATTGAAACTCGTCTTAAGCGCATGGTGCCGGACTACCTCTACCTGGTGGTGGTGCCGGTCTGCTCCCTGATCCTCGCGGTGTTCCTCGCCCACGCCTTTATCGGTCCGTTTGGCCGCATGATTGGCGACGGCGTAGCCTTCGCGGTGCGTCACCTGATGACCGGCAGCTTCGCCCCGATTGGCGCCGCGCTGTTCGGCTTCCTCTATGCCCCGCTGGTGATCACCGGCGTGCATCAGACCACCCTGGCGATTGATATGCAGATGATCCAGAGCCTCGGCGGCACCCCGGTGTGGCCGCTGATTGCCCTGTCGAACATTGCTCAGGCCTCGGCGGTAACCGGCATCATCATCGTCAGCCGTAAGCATAACGAACGTGAGATCTCGGTGCCGGCGGCCATCTCCGCCTATCTCGGCGTCACCGAACCGGCGATGTACGGCATCAACCTGAAATACCGCTTCCCGATGCTCTGCGCGATGATCGGCTCCGGGCTGGCGGGCCTGCTGTGCGGCCTGAACGGCGTGATGGCCAACGGCATCGGCGTCGGCGGTCTGCCAGGCATCCTCTCCATCCAGACCGCCTTCTGGCAGGTCTTCGCGCTGGCGATGGCCGTGGCGATCGTCGTGCCGATGGCGCTCACGACCGTTGTCTATCAGCGCAAGTATCGTCAGGGCACGTTGCAGGCGGTTTAATCTTCTTCGGGGCGCAGTTGCGCCCCTTCGCATTTGCAGGAACGCATTATGAATACCCTTCCTCACTGGTGGCAAAACGGCGTCATCTATCAGATCTACCCGAAGAGCTTCCAGGACACCACCGGGCGCGGCACCGGCGATCTGCGCGGCGTGACGTCGCGTCTCGATTACCTCAAAACCCTCGGCGTTGACGCCCTCTGGCTGACGCCCTTCTACATCTCCCCCCAGGTGGATAACGGCTACGACGTGGCAAACTACCTGAGCATCGATCCGGCCTACGGCACGCTGGATGATTTCGACGCGCTGGTGGCCCAGGCTCATGCGCGTGGGATACTCATCGTGCTGGATATGGTGTTTAACCATACCTCCACCCAGCACCCCTGGTTCCGCGAGTCGCTCAATAAAGCTAGCCCGTACCGCGAGTTCTATATCTGGCGCGACGGCACCCCGGAGCAGACGCCCAACAACTGGCGCTCCAAGTTTGGCGGCAACGCCTGGCGCTGGCACGCCGAAAGCGAGCAGTACTATCTGCACCTCTTTGCCCCGGAGCAGGCCGATCTCAACTGGGAGAACCCGCAGGTGCGCGCCGAGCTGAAAAAGGTGTGCGAGTTCTGGGCCGATCGCGGCGTGGACGGCCTGCGTCTCGACGTGATTAACCTGGTGTCAAAAGAGCAGGACTTCCCCGACGATGCGATCGGTGATGGCCGCCGCTTCTACACCGATGGGCCGCGCATACACGCGTTTTTGCAGGAGATGAGCCGGGAGGTCTTTACCCCGCGCAACCTGATGACGGTGGGCGAGATGTCCTCCACCAGCCTGGCGCACTGCCAGCAGTACGCGGCGCTTGATGGGCGTGAGCTGTCGATGACCTTTAACTTTCACCACCTGAAGGTGGATTATCCCAACGGCGAAAAGTGGACGCTGGCGAAGCCCGATTTCGTGGCGCTGAAGGCTTTGTTCAGCCACTGGCAGCAGGGGATGCACAACCGGGCATGGAACGCGCTGTTCTGGTGTAACCACGATCAGCCGCGCATCGTCTCGCGCTTTGGCGATGAGGGAGAGTACCGCGTCCCGGCGGCGAAGATGCTGGCGATGGTGCTGCACGGCATGCAGGGTACCCCTTACATCTATCAGGGTGAAGAGATTGGCATGACCAACCCGCACTTCAGCCGCATCACTGATTACCGGGACGTGGAGAGCCACAACATGTTCGCCGGGCTGCGCGCGCAGGGACGGGACGCCGATGAACTGCTGGCGATCCTCGCGAGTAAATCCCGCGACAACAGCCGCACGCCGATGCAGTGGGACGCCTCCCCCAACGCCGGCTTCACCACCGGTGAGCCGTGGATTGCCCTGGGCGATAACGCAGAGACGATCAACGTTGCCGCGGCGCTGGCCGATCCCGACTCGGTGTTTTACACCTACCAGGCGCTGATTACGCTGCGTAAAACCCTGCCGGTGCTGACCTGGGGGGATTATCAGGATCTGCTTGCGGATCACCCGTCGCTGTGGTGCTACCGCCGTCAGTGGCAGGGCCAGACGCTGATGGTGGTGGCTAACCTGAGCCGCGCCTGCCAGCCGTGGCAACCGCAGGCGGTGGACGGCAACTGGCAGGTGGTGATGAGCAACTATGCCGAGGTCTCGCCGCAGCCAGGCGCCATGACCCTGCGACCCTTTGAAGCGGTCTGGTGGCTACAGGCATAACCTTCTGCGCCGGGCACCGCACGGTTGTCCGGCGCACGCTTTATGGCTGGAAAATCAGCCCGGTTTTGGCTTGAAAAATTTACAAATCCTCTATCGCGCGTCATCTGTACACTTCGTTTTTTACCTTGTCCTGAATCAAATAAATCGCAAACTTGTTTGATGCAAATCACTACATATAGAACTTAGAATGCTCGCCGACCCAAGATGTTGTATCCATGGTCTATTATTGCCACAAGACCACGAAAACCACACAACATAAAATTGTGGATAAAAAGGGTCGAAATCAGGAGAAATCGCGCACGCGTCGAGAGTTACGCTCCCGCGCCTTTTTCCTGCCTCTGTGGATAACCTGTTCTTAAATGGAGTGATCATGACACCGCATGTGATGAAACGAGATGGCTGTAACGTGCCTTTCAAATCAGAGCGCATTCAGGAAGCGATTCTGCGTGCAGCTAAAGCAGCGGGAGTCGATGACGCAGATTACTGCGCCACCGTCGCAGAGGTGGTCAGCAACCAGATGATGGGCCGCAGCAAGGTCGACATTAACGAGATCCAGACCGCGGTGGAAAACCAGCTGATGTCCGGCCCCTACAAGCAGCTGGCGCGCGCCTACATTGAATACCGTCACGACCGGGATATTGAACGTGAAAAACGCGGCCGCCTGAACCAGGAGATCCGCGGCCTGGTGGAACAGACCAACTCCGCGCTGCTCAACGAAAATGCCAACAAAGACAGCAAAGTGATCCCCACCCAGCGCGACCTGCTGGCCGGTATTGTGGCTAAACACTACGCCCGTCAGCACCTGCTGCCACGCGACGTGGTGCAGGCTCATGAGCGCGGGGATATTCACTATCACGATCTCGACTATTCGCCGTTCTTCCCGATGTTCAACTGCATGCTGATCGACCTGAAGGGCATGCTGACCCACGGCTTCAAGATGGGCAACGCCGAGATCGAACCGCCAAAATCGATCTCCACCGCCACCGCAGTGACGGCGCAGATTATCGCCCAGGTCGCCAGCCACATTTATGGCGGCACCACCATCAACCGGATCGACGAAGTACTGGCCCCGTTTGTGACCGCCAGTTTCAACAAGCATCGCCAGGTGGCGGAAGAGTGGCAGATCCCGGATGCGGATGAATATGCCCGCTCCCGCACCGAGAAAGAGTGCTACGACGCCTTCCAGTCGCTGGAATATGAGGTGAACACCCTGCACACCGCCAACGGTCAGACGCCGTTTGTCACCTTTGGCTTTGGTCTGGGCACCAGCTGGGAATCGCGCCTGATCCAGCAGTCCATTCTGCGCAACCGCATTTCCGGCCTCGGCAAAAACCGCAAAACCGCGGTCTTCCCGAAGCTGGTGTTCGCCATCCGCGACGGCCTGAACCACAAGTTCGGCGATCCGAACTACGACATCAAACAGCTGGCGCTGGAGTGCGCGAGCAAGCGCATGTATCCGGACATTCTGAACTATGACCAGGTGGTGAAGGTCACCGGCTCGTTCAAAACCCCCATGGGCTGCCGCAGCTTCCTCGGCGTGTACGAAGATGAGAACGGCGAGCAGATCCACGACGGGCGTAACAATCTGGGCGTGATCAGCCTGAACCTGCCGCGCATCGCGCTGGAAGCCAAAGGCAACGAAGCAACATTCTGGAAACTGCTGGACGAGCGCCTGGTGCTGGCGCGTAAGGCGCTGATGACCCGTATCGCCCGTCTGGAAGGGGTCAAAGCCCGCGTCGCCCCGATCCTCTATATGGAAGGGGCCTGCGGGGTACGCCTGAAGGCCGACGATGACGTGGCGGAGATCTTCAAGAATGGCCGGGCCTCCATTTCGCTGGGCTATATCGGCATCCACGAAACCATTAATGCGCTGTTTGGCGATAAGCACATCTACGACAGCGAAGCCCTGCGTGAGAAAGGTATCGCTATCGTCCAACGCCTGCGCGACGCGGTGGATCGGTGGAAAGAGGAGACCGGCTACGGCTTCAGCCTCTACAGCACCCCGAGCGAAAACCTGTGCGATCGCTTCTGCCGCCTGGATACCGCCGAGTTTGGCGTGGTGGAAGGTGTTACCGATAAGGGCTACTACACCAACAGCTTCCACCTCGACGTGGAGAAGAAGGTCAACCCGTACGACAAGATCGATTTTGAAGCGGCCTACCCACCGATCGCCAGCGGCGGCTTCATCTGCTACGGCGAATACCCGAACATTCAGCACAACCTGAAGGCGCTGGAAGACGTATGGGATTACAGCTATCAGCACGTACCCTACTACGGCACCAACACGCCTATCGACGAGTGCTACGAGTGCGGCTTTACCGGTGAGTTCGAGTGCACCAGCAAAGGCTTCACCTGTCCGAAATGCGGTAACCACGACGCCGCCCGCGTCTCCGTGACCCGCCGCGTGTGCGGCTACCTCGGCAGCCCGGACGCCCGTCCGTTCAACGCCGGCAAGCAGGAAGAGGTGAAGCGCCGGGTGAAGCATTTAGGGAATGGGCAGATCGGGTAACCCTCTGCCACATTTATGCCCGGTGGCGCGCAGCGATCCGGGCCTACAATTCGCATTCACACTGTAGGCCGGGATCGCTACGCGACACCCGGCGTGGTTATACGCTATGAAGTATCATCAATATTATCCTGTCGACATCGTCAACGGCCCTGGCACCCGCTGCACCCTGTTTGTCTCCGGCTGCGTTCACGAATGCCCCGGCTGCTACAACAAAAGCACCTGGCGACTGAATTCCGGCATGCCGTTTACCGCGGAGATGGAGCAGCGGATCATCGACGATCTCAACGACACGCGCATCAAACGCCAGGGGATTTCGTTATCCGGCGGCGATCCGCTGCACCCGCAAAACGTGCCGGATATCCTGAAGCTGGTGCAGCGCATTCGCGCCGAGTGCCCACGCAAAGATATCTGGGTGTGGACGGGCTATAAGCTGGACGAACTGAACGATGAGCAGATGCAGGTGGTGAATCTGATCAACGTGCTGATCGACGGCAAATTTGTGCAGGATCTGAAAGATCCGATGCTGATCTGGCGCGGCAGCAGTAACCAGGTGGTACATCATCTGCGTTGAGTCTTAAAGCCGTTGATTTGCGTCGTGATAGACGGCTGATTTTTCGCGTTTTCCCACTGCGACCACAAATACCGTAATGACCTTATCCCTGACCTGATATACCAGCCGATAACCGGACGAACTGAGTTTAATTTTGTAGCAGCCCGGTAAGCCATGTAGCCTGGCAGACTCTCTTCGCGGGTTTGACAGGACGACTGCCAGCTTCTTCTTAAACTGACTCTTAACCGTATCACCCAGTTTCTGCCACTCCTTTAGCGCACGTGGATCGAATTCCAGCTCATAGGTCATCCAGACTAACCTTGATCCCTTTTTGCGGATTCGCCAGCCGTTCCCTGACCGTCCTGATCAGTTCATCTTCGCTGTCACTTACCGTCACGGTTTTGACCGGCATGCGGCCATTTTCCGCGACATACTGGAACAGAAGCCGAACGGCTTCCGTCGGGGTAATGTTCAGTTTTTCCAGCACGGCATATGCCTCGTTTTTGAGTTTGTCATCCAGACGGACGTTAAGCGTGGCCATTATGCCTCCGGTAAAAACGAATGTGTAATGCAGTTTAGCATTACATTCGCATTACATCGAATTCTGGATAGCGCCTCTCAAAACCGGCTCAAACTCTCCATCGCCACGGTTTTAAACTCCGTGAAGTCGTGACATTGACAGAGCCGCGTCATCGCCCGTTCGCGCAGGAAGGTGACGAAGATATCGTAGATGGCCATCGCCTCTTCATACTCGCTTTTACTGATCGCCAGCAGGAAGATCACGTGCGCGGTTTCATCCCCCCACTGGATCCCCTGCGGGGCCAGCACGGTGTAGACCACGGTTTTTTGCGCCAGCAAACCGAGGGAGTGCGGCAGGGCGATGCCGTCGCCGAGCAGGGTGCTGACGATGGCCTCGCGCTCCACCACCGAGTCGAGAAACTCCGCATCCACAAACCCCTCCTCCTGTAGCTGACCGCACAGCTCACGGAACAGCGTCTGCTGGTCGATGGGTTGATTAATCACGCGGAAGTGGCTGGCATCAAAGTACTTTTCCAGCATCCAGGGGCGCGTTCTGTCCACCAGCACCAGCTTGCCGATCTGCTCGAGCTGATAGTCGGTCGGGAACGGGGCAATCATCACCACCGGCTTGGCTTTTTCGCCGATCCGCGCGGTGGAGATGACGAAATCTTCGCTGATGTTCTCGCACTGCTCATACTCCCGCAGCGTCAGCACACGCGTTACCTCGATTTGCGGATACTTGCGCTGCAAAACGGCCTCGATCATCCGCACCATCGCGTTGCCCGCGTCGCACACCAGCATCACCCGCGGCTGGCGCTGATAGCCAATGTTGTAGTGGCGTTCCAGGCCGACGCCGATATGCAGCACCAGGAAGCCAATCTCGTTTTCGCTGATCGCATACGGGGTGTACTTGCCCCAGCTCGACACCGCCGCCAGGGTCATGTCCCATTCCATCGGATAGTGCTGCTTGATGTTATCCAGCAGCGGATTGGGGATCATGATCTGGTAGCGCACCCGGGTGATCATGGTTTTTATGTGGGTCAGCAGATCCGCGTGGAGCTGAGCGTCCGCGAGGAGGTTGTAGTTATAGTGGGTGTTGATATAGCCCAGGATGTAGTTCACCAGCGCCTCTTCATCATCGGCGTTGATGGCGCTGGGGGAGATCTCCTGTACCTGGCGGGCGGCGATATGCACCCCCAGCCAGGTCACCTCCGAGGGAGACAGCGTTTTATCGGCCAGCCGGGCGATGGCGCTGGCGATATCCCGCGCGGCGTCGCGCACGTTCTCGGCCACCTCTTCGGCGTTAAACTCCGGCAGCGGATAGCCTTCGCTGATGCGTCGCACCGTTACCGCGCCGTAGAGCCGTAAAAACAGCTCCCCCTCGTCGGTCAGACGGATATGGTGACGGGTAAAGGTCTCATGCAGGACGGCGGCGAGCTGCTCCGGCACGCCGGCATTGAGTGCCACTTCCGTCACCAGCGGATTAAGGTTGTCCTGCTGCGCCAGCTGCCACAGCAGATCGGTGAGGCAGGCGCGGATCGCCATCTCGCTGCCAAACAGCTTCATGCCGTGACGCGGGCGGGTCTCCAGGGTCAGGCGATAGCGATGAAACCACTCGCGCACCTCCGCCATATCGCTCTGTAGCGTGGCGCGGCTGACAAACCACTCGTCGGCCAGATCCTCCAGCTTGAGGGAGAATGCCGAGGTGAGAAAGCGCACCACCAGGTAGTGCACCCGCTCCTGGCTGGTGCGCGGAATACGCAACGTCCGCGGATGCGAAGCCTGCAACAGCTGATAGCGCGCCGGATCGTCAATTTTCAGTTGATAGCCGTTACCGCGGCTGAGGATAAACTGCGCCCCGTTCCCCGCCAGCAGCGCGTTCAGCGCGGTGATATCAGCCCGGACGGTACGCGTGGAGACCGACAACCGTTGCGCCAGTTCGTCCTGCGGCAGCGTCTCGTTTTGCAACATCTCGAACAGTTGCGCTAAACGTTGGTTGGGAAATCGCACGGGGTTGTCCTCTTACAGCTTAGGGTGAAATGACCATCTGGGATGGGCTGCCGACCGGGGTATAGTCTGGCTCGACGCTCAGCTTGCCGTCCTGCGCCACGCGAAACCGGGTGATGTTGTCGCTGCGCTGGTTCATGACATAGAGCCAGCGCCCCTGTTTATCGAGCGTCAGGGTGCGCGGGTAATCGCCACGCGTCCAGACATCGTCCTGATGCGTCAGCGTACCCTCCGCCGTTACGGTAAAGTGGCCGATGCTGTTATGCAAACGGTTAGCAACATACAACTGTTTACCATCACCACTTAACGCCAGCCCGGCGGCAAAACTGGTGCCCTTGTAGCCGGCTGGCAGCGCAGAGACACTCTTGCCCTCTTTCAGCGTGCCGTTGGCCTCTACGGCATAATGGGTCAGCGTAGACGCCTCTTCGTTAATCAGCCACAGGGCATCACCTTTTGGCGTAAAGACGAAATGGCGCGGTCCGGCCCCTTTCGAAGAGGCGCTGATAAACGGCGGATCGTTCGGGGTGAGCTTCCCGGTGCGATCGTCAAAACGGTACTGATAGATACGATCCAGCCCCAGATCGGTTGAAAAGACAAACTTCCCGCTCGGATGGGCGGCGATCATGTGCGCATGGGGACCATTGTGATCGCTAATGGCAAAACTGCCCTCTACGGCGGCTTGGGGTTTCGCGGCACCCGGTTCGCCTTGATCCTGGTGGGTATCCGTGGCATTACCCAGGCTGCCGTCAGCGTTGATCGGCAGCACCGCAATAGATCCGCTGACATAGTTGGCCACCAGCAGGTGCTTGCCGTTCGGCGTCAGCGAGAGATAGACCGGTCCCGCACCGCCGGAGGCCACCTGATTCAGTTCGCTCAGCTCGCCGTTATCATTTACCCGCAGCGCCTGCACCACCCCCTGCTCCACTTCGCTTGCCAGATAGAGCGTTTTGCCGTCGTGGGAGGCGGTTAACTGCGCGGCGTTCGGCAGTTTGCTCACCAGCGTTTTGTTGGCGAGCGCGCCGGATTGCGGATCGACGGTAAAGCGGTAGAGCCCTTCGCCGTTGGGGTTGTAGGTCCCCACCCAGGCGTACTGCGTCTGGGCGACAGCGGCGGTGGCAAGTATTGAGAGTGAAGCGACAAGCAGGTTACGGGTATGCATGGTGGCTCCTGAACGTGTTTCCCTCCCCCGGCGGGAGAGGGTTAGGGTGAGGGACTACTTAACCTGTTTTTTCGTCATCTCCAGCAGCGTACGCACATCTTCCGGACGCGTATCCCCGCTGGCTTTGTCGATAATCGAGCTGTAGATATGCGGGATGATCTTGCTCACGCCTGCATCGAGGGCGATCTGCAGGATCGCCTCAAAGTTGTCCAGATCGATACCCCCGGTCGGCTCCAGCCAGAAGTCGTGCCGGGCGCACGCTTCCGCCACCGCCTGGTATTCGTCCCGGCACTTCAGACCGCCCATCGGGAAGTATTTGATTGAGCTGCCGCCGAAATCTTTCAGCAGGGCAATGGCCGTTTCCACCGGGACGATCCCATCTGGTGCCGCGCTGCTCAGCGGGCCGGTGGAGATCTTCACCATCCCGACGGTGCCGGTGGGGGAGACCAGACCGTTGACCACGGACTCGCTCTGCCCCAGCAGCGCGCGGCTGGTCGCCACGCCGGTAAAGACCTGGTTGACGTGCTGCGGCTGCACCTGACGGGCGATCTCGCTCACCATCGCCGACTGGTTCGGGTCACCTGCTCCCAGCCCTACGGAGAGGGCGTTATCGATAAGCTGAGCGTACTCGCGCATATCCGCCACCGCGCTTGCCACGTCCGGGTAGTTTTTGGAGAGTACGCCCACCAGTACATGGCCCTCTGCGGCTTCGTAGATGGCGCTGGCGTTGGCTTTCGAGCCGGCCAACACGTTCAGGCAGACGCGGTCGCGGTAAAAGTTAGGGGTCAGTTTCATGCGGTTTTCTCCTGGCCTAATACTTCGCTGATGCGGCGGTAGACAATGTTCAGCTGGTCAGCGGTGACGCTGCGCACGTCCGCTTCGATAATCCCTTCGTTCGCTTTATAGCCGCGGAAGTAGATGGCGTATTCGCCCTGCTTCAGCGCATGCACCAGATCGCCGGTGCCGACGCCGGTGGTGGCTTCGTCGAACTTAATCTCGGTGCGGGCGATATCGCGGCCCGCGCTGTCCCACACCACGCGGGCGGTCACGCCGTTCAGGGTGTTGAGGGCGTCGATAAACGGCGTCATCTTCGCCACCATCTCCGCCCCGCTCTCTTTGGTCGCCGTCAGATAGTGTTCGATGGCGCAGGTGAGGCCCAGAATGCCCTCTTTACCCACCTTCATCGCCCGGCCAATGCCCGCCGTCTGGCGTTTGACCCACTCCACATACTGGGTTCTGCCAATCACCAGCCCGCTGGTTGGCCCTTCGATCGCCTTCGCGCCGCTGTAGATAACAAGAGACGCCCCGGCTCGATAGTAAGTGTGCAGATCCTCTTCCGCTGCGGCATCGACGATCAGCGGCAGGTCGTGTTTACGCGCCACTACTGCCGCCTGCTCCACGCTGAGCATGCTCTTCTGCACGCAGTGGTGCGATTTGATGTAAAGGATCGCCGCGGTGCGCGGGGTGATGGCCGCCGCCAGCTGATCGGCGGAGCATTCGTTGGCGTAGCCCGCTTCCACCAGTCGGCCGCCGCCCAGCGCCACCATGGTGCCCACCGGCGCGCCAAAGTTAACGTTGTGGCCTTTCGGCAGCACGATTTCGTTGTTCTCAATCGGAGTGACGTGCAGGTTTTCCAGCAGCCAGTCGCTGTCTTTCACCAGCACCGCCGCCACGGACTGGGCGATGCCCGCCGAGGCGCAGGAAACGACGGTTGCCTCTTCCACATCCAGCAGCTTCGCGATGTATTCGCCGGTTTTGTTCACCAGATCCTTCATCTCGAAGTACTGGTTCATCCCCGCCATTGCCGCCTGCACCACTTCCGGGCGCGGGGTGGAGACGCCGAGCGCCGTCATGCGCCCGGAGGTGTTAATCACCTGTTTTAAATTGTATTTCTCAAAAATTGAAGGCATGTTCCGTGCTCCCTTGTTCGGTCATGTAGCCCTTGCCCGCGCGGATCGCGGCAAGCGGCACCAGAATGTGTTCAGCCTGCAGGCTGTCGTTTTCGGCATCCACCAGCAGCGTTGGCTGGCGCTTAAGGGTGAAGAGCGTCAGGTCGGCGTCGAGACCCGGCTGAATGCGGCCTTTGCGCGTCAGGCGCAGGCCGTCGGCGGCGTTGGCGGTGACGCACTCAATCACCTGCGGCAGCGACATGCCGATGGCGAGGAATTTTGACATTACGCTCGCCAGCGAGCCGACCGGGCCGTTAAGGCGGTTGCGGCAGTAGATATCCGAGCTGATGGTGTGCGGCAGAATGCCCATCGCGATGGCGCGTTTTGCCACCTCAAAGCTGAAGCTCGCGGTGCCGTGGCCGACGTCGAGGCGCACGCCGCGCTTCAGGGCGGAGGTGATGGAGGCGCGCAGCTCCCCGGAGGGGGTCAGAATGCGGTTCGGTTTGCCGTTGTAGCAGTGGGTGATGATGTCGCCTGAACTCAGCAGTTCGGCGATTTCGTCGAGGTTTGGCGGGTTGTTGCCAATGTGCACCATCAGCGGCAGATCGCCGTTCTCTCTCTGGATGGCCTTCGCACGTTCCAGCGGCGTAATGCCATTCTCGCCCACCACGCTGCTGCTCATGCGCGCTTTCAGGCCGACGATAAAATCAGGGTGGCGCTTCACCGCCTGCTTCACCGCGTCGGCGTCGATATTGGCCATGTTCGCCAGCTCGTTCTGGGCAATCAGCCCCACGCGGGAGATGTTCAGCAGGGCAAAGACCTCGGTTGTGGCCTTGCGGGTGATGGCGTAGAAATCGTCCACGTCGTCCGCCCCGGTGCTGCCCGCGTCCACCACGGTGGTGACGCCGGTGGCGATGCCGACGCTGTCCGGCTCGTCGTGATAAATCGGCGAGTTCGGGTAGCAGTGAACGTGGGAGTCAATCCAGCCTGCGCTGACCCAGGTGTCACCGTTAAGCTCAACGGTGTGCTGTGCGGGATCGGTGATGTCGCCAACCGCCGCGATCTTCCCGTCCTGAATGGCGATATCGGTCAGGGTATCGTCGGTGAGGCGCGCACGGCGCAGGAGTAAATCAAACATGGGGTTCTCCTGAGAAGACGGGCGCCGGAGCGCCCGCGGGTATTAAAGGGCGACCGGGAACAGCCAGCCCAAAAGCATTGCGCCGAGGATGGCGCCACCGGTAATCGGCTTCTGCCAGATATAGAACAGCAGTGCGCCCAGCAGGGAACCGATGCCGATCGGGATCGAGGCGGTCATCGCGCTGAGGATAATCAACGGCCCGAGGAAGCGGCCGGAGGCGTTACCGGCGCCCATCATCACGTCTGCCCCATAGGTGGAGTTGCTCTGATTGATGGTGAACTTACGCGCCAGGATGATGACGTAGCCAATCGCCAGGCCAATCACCAGGCCGGTTGCCAGCGAGGCGATAAAGTTGGTCACCGGGAACATGATGCCCGCCCCCAGCAGCAGCGCCGGCACGCCTAAGCCGACGCCGGTCTGGATCGCCCCGCCGATATCCAGGATCCCCACCAGGGAGCCTTCGATAATACGGGCGAACAGGAAGCTGGCGCCGAACGCCGCCACCGCGCCGTAGGCACCGGTATCGATGCCCGCTTTCAGCATCGCCACGAAGGCCACTTCGTTAAAGGCGCCGATGCCGTAGAGGTAGTACATGTGCGTCCCGGCGAAGACGCCGGAGGAGAGCAGGCCAACAAAGATCGGGAACGACCAGTCGGCATACCAAAAACCTTTATTCTGTTCCATTTAGAGGCTCCTGTTACTTGCCGCTGAGCGAGTTGTGGATCATGTCGAGCCAGTTCGGCACGGTCAGATGGAAGGATTCGATCATCTTCATGTCGAAACCGCGGAAGAAGCCGCTCAGCACGAAGAGCAGAACGATGGCCGCCATCATCACTTTGGTGACGTGGTTCCAGCCGCTCTCTTCCACCCCTTTACCGATCAGGATCCCCAGCACCAGACCCGGCACGGCGTTACCCATAATCAGCTGCGCCGCGCCGCCAAAGACGGTGGCCCAGAAGCCCGATTTTTTACCCGCGTCGATGGCCGCCAGCCAGAAGATCACCGGCATCACGGTGTTGACCAGCAGGTTTGCCGCCGGAACCAGCACCTTAACGGCGGTGACCTGCAGCGCAGCCGGAACGGAGGAGGCGGTGAGGTTCAGGAAGGTGACGACAATCATGCCGATCACGCCGCAGGCGATCGCCATTTTGCGGGGATCGTGCAGCGTCTCGCCGACGTTGCGGTTTTTGATCATCAGCGCTGCGGCACCCCAGTTCGGGATGATGCGGTGGTCAACGTCCTGGGTGAAGGAACCCGCCGCAACCGACGAGGCCCAGGCGTTAAAGAAGAAGCCTAACCCAAAGGAGAAGTGGGACGCTGGATCCCCCTCGCAGGAGTTCAGCTCCCCCAACGTACGAAACGCGCCCATACCCTGTGTGGTAGGCGCATGAAACATGCGTGCAGCCCCGGCCCCAACGCCGACGCCAACCAGGCCGCCGATGATGAGCGATTTTATTAAAATTATCAGGAACATTCGTCTGCCCTATTAGTAAGAATCAGCGTTGCGTGACAAAGTCCACCTGGTCCAGATTGATGGCAGTCACGTTGACGGTCACGTCCAGCTCCACGCTGTAGGTGCGTCTTTCCCGGCGCAAAAAGAAGAACAGAAACGCCTCTTTACGCACCGCTTCTTGCGCCTGAACAACCTGCACATCCTGTGGCTCAATACGCAGTAAGATATGCGGCGATGCTTTCATCACCGCGGCCTGAACATGGTTCAGCGCGTCGGCAAAGGCGCGCGCTTTGGCGTCGCCCTTGCCCTTCACTCTCACCGTGGTGGTGAACTGTTCTTTCATGCTTATGCGCCGTGCTTCTTCTGCCACGCCTGAACCAGACGCTCGCCCAGCTCTTCTTTATCCATAAAGCCAAAGCCGAGCACGTTGCAGCCTTCGTTGATGGCGGTCACCCCCTCATCGACCGAGCGCATGCCGTACTTCGCTTTGTAGCCATATTTGGTCTGGGCGGTAATGGCACCCGCGCCGCCGCTGCCGCAGAAGGAGATACCGAAGGTGGCGTTCTCCGCCTTCATCACGTCGCCCAGCTTCATATCTGCCGCCATGCCCGGTACTACGACCGCGCGGCCACCCGCTTTTTCAACGCCTGCTGCAACCTTCTGGCCTTTACCCAGGCGATCGCCGATGACCACTGTAATTTGTTCCATGATGTGCTCCTTAAAGGTTGTCTTTGGCGACTTCGAAGTGAACGGAGAGCAGCCAGGCTTCTTCATCAGGAAGATTGCCAAACTGCGCCACCACTTCACGGGCAAGCCGCATGGATTCTGGTGAAATTTCGTCAAACAGGTCAGCCTCGACCTCCGGCAACGGCTCGCCGGTTACCGACCGGTGCGCCATGGCGCGAACGTGGGAGGTCAGCATCTGCTCCTGAACGGCATTGGGGATAATGTGGTGATGACTAAGCAGGGCGAAAGTCTGCCTGAGCATGGTGTCGGCCAGCTGTTCAGTTTGCGCCGCCTGGTCTCCAGTGTCGTTTATTACCGTTCCGTTAATCACTCGTCTTACCCCGTTATTGGCTCTGGGATAAAACTAACGCCGGGTGTCAGGGGTTTGTAGCGAGTTGTTTTCCACTTCGAAGTGGAAAGGAGAGCGGCACCAGTGATCTGTGCCACATAATTGCTCTGAATAATGATTTTTCGCTGGCCTAACGTGATGAATATCACGCTCCTGAGCGGGAAAAGGGGCATTGCAGAAGTGAAAAAGTTTACGAGCAGACTCGTAGAAGTGTGAGCTGGATAAGGTTTTCTTATGAGGATTCGTTAGAGTGGCCGTGGGTGCTTGAGACTGACCGTCTCATGCATGGGACGGGAAGTGGAAAGCCCCGCCTGACGAAAAATCAGGGCAGGGGCTCGAAACGACACGTCGCAACCGTGGAGTTCGCTACCTCGCCCGCTTTAAAAGCAAGGAGGCATCCATGAAACGCAGAGATCCCAGTATCAGGGTTTTGATGATCATTTCTTTGACAATAATCATCTTAACGCTGGTGACGCGGAAAACGCTTTGCGAGATCCGTTTCCGAAACGGTTCCCTTGAAGTGATAGCGCAAATGGATTGTCGCTCCGGATTGTAGGAGCAAACCGGCGGAGGCGTTTAGTGCGCCTCCGCACACGGGGAGAGGACGTAAGGCTCAGGCACCCATTAACGGTATTTTTTGTGATAGGTATTGCGCGTGGTAACAAAGCCATCGGCTGCCGCCTGGGCCTCTTTCACTTTACCTTCGTTCGCCAGCTTCAGCGCGCCGTCAATCTGCCCCACCAGCGTCTCAAGACCGTGGCGGAAATCTTTCATCTCCGGGCTGTTTTCCGCTTTGCCTTCCAGCTTTGGCGGGGTCTCTTTTTGCGCGTCTACCGCCGCGGTACGCATTTTGGTTAACGCCTCTTTCATCTCTGCCGCATTGTCCGTTTTCTGCACCACCTTCAGGTTTTCGCTGAGGGTGTCCATATTGTCTTCCAGGTCGGCCAGGACCGAGGTGCTCATGACCAGCGATGACGCTGCGAGGATAGCTAACAGGGTTTTACGCATTGCTCACTTCCTTTTTATTATTAAAAAAACCGACTAATACCCTAAATAATTCGCGTTGCAGAACAAGGCACACGTGCCTTGAACAGCGCTTGCGCTGGCTCCAAAGGGGCGAGGCCATAGGCCGAGTAACGCGGCAAGCGCGTGAATCCCCGGGAGCTTACATAAGTAAGTGACCGGGGTGAGCGCGCGCAGCCAACGCATCTGCGGCGTGAAGTATGACGGGTATTACTGACCGGCGATCTTCATTTCCGGTAACAGAACAGATCCGCACTGGATATTGCTGCGCGTCTCAATATCGTTCCCCACCGTCACGATATTACGCCACATATCTTTCAGGTTACCGGCGATGGTAATTTCGCTCACCGGATACTGAATCTCACCGTTTTCCACCCAGAAGCCAGACGCCCCGCGCGAGTAGTCGCCGGTGACGCCGCTTACGCCCTGCCCCATCAGCTCGGTGACCACCAGCCCGGTGCCCATCTCTTTCAGCATCTGCTCAAAGCCCAGGCCCTGGCCCGCAATGCGCCAGTTGTGGATGCCGCCCGCATGGCCGGTGCTCTTAAGCCCCAGTTTGCGTGCGGAGTAGTTGGTCAGCAGCCACTGGGTCAGGATGCCCTCTTTGACGATATCGCGACGCTCGGTGCGAACGCCCTCGCTGTCGAACGGCGTAGAGGCCAGTCCTTTCAGCAGGTGCGGGTGCTCTTCAATGGTCAGCCACTCCGGCAGGATTTGCGTACCCAGCGCATCAAGCAGGAAGGTGGATTTACGGTAGACCGCGCCGCCGGCAATCGCGCCGACCAGATGCCCAAACAGACCGGTTGCCACTTCATTGGCAAAGATAACCGGTGCTTTCATGGTAGAGAGTTTACGCGGAGCCAGGCGGGATAAGGTGCGTTTTGCACACTCCGCCCCAACCCACTCTGGCGACTGCAGATCGCCCATCGCGCGGCCAATGGTATAGGCGTAATCGCGCTCCATGTCGCCGTCCTCTTCGGCAATCACGCAGCTGGAAAGAGAGTGACGGGTGGAGCAATAGCCCTGCAACATGCCGTGGCTGTTGCCAAAGACTTTAATGCCGTAGTGGCTGTTAAAGCTGCCGCCTTCGGTATTGGTGATGCGCTTATCGGCATTAAGGGAGGCCTGCTCCGCGCGAGCGGCAAACTCAATGGCTTCGTCCGGGGTCACTTCCGCCGGATGGAAGAGATCCAGATCCGGGGCCTCAAAGGCCAGCAGCTCTTTGTCAGCCACCCCGGCATAGGGGTCCGGGGAGGTATAGGAGGCGATATCCAGCGCCGCCTGCACGGTCCGCGCAATGGCGTCAGGGCTTAAATCGGTAGAGGAGGCGCTGCCTTTACGGTTCTGGTGATAAACAGTAATCCCTAATGCGCCATCGCTATTAAATTCAACGGTTTCCACTTCGCCATAGCGGGTGCTGACGCTCAGGCCAGTGGTTTTGCTGACGGCGACTTCTGCCCCGTCCGATTTCGCTGACGCCAGCTCCAGGGCCATGGAGACGGCCTCTTCCAGTGCTTTACGCTGCGCTGCAACTTGTGAGATCACTTTCATCGTAAATGCCATAATGTAAGGTGTAGTTAGCTGAAGTCTAACAGAGAACCGTTTCTCAGTACGCGTCTAAACTGGTAACATTAGCCTCTTTTTTTAAGGAGCCTGACATGACTAAGCAGCCCGAAGACTGGCTCGACGACGTTCCCGGTGATGACATCGAAGACGAAGATGATGAGATCATCTGGGTCAGTAAAAGTGAAATTAAACGCGACGCCGAAGAGTTAAAACAGCTTGGTGCGGAGATGGTAGAGCTGGGTAAAAACGCGCTGGATAAAATCCCGCTCGACCCGGATCTGCGTGCCGCCATCGAACTGGCACAGCGCATCAAGAAAGAGGGCCGTCGCCGCCAGCTTCAGTTGATTGGTAAATTATTGCGCCAGCGCGACGTAGAGCCGATTCGCCAGGCGCTGGATAAGCTGAAAAACCGCCACAACCAGCAGGTTGCGCTGTTCCATAAGCTGGAGCAGATCCGCGATCGTCTGATTGAACAGGGCGATGACGCCGTACCGGAAGTGCTGAACCTGTGGCCGGACGCCGATCGCCAGCAGCTGCGCTCTCTGATCCGTAACGCGAAGAAAGAGAAAGAGGCGAACAAGCCGCCGAAGTCTGCACGTCTGATTTTCCAGTATCTGCGCGAGCTGTCTGAGAACGAAGAGTAATCCGTGCGGTTTTGCGCCGGATGGCGGCGTAAACGCCTTATCCGGCCTACAAGGTCGTGCAACGAGTAGGCCCGGTAAGCGCTAGCGCCACCGGGCTTTTTTTACTCTGCGGCCTCAGCCTTTTTCGCCAGACCGTCCAGCAGTTTCTGATGGATCCCACCAAACCCGCCGTTGCTCATCACCAGAATGTGATCCCCCGGCTGCGCGGTTTTCACCACCATCTCCGCCAGCGTATCCACGTCGGCACTCCAGTGCGCAGGCTGGACGCAGGCTTCGGCCACTTCCGCCACCTGCCACGGAATGTGCTGCGGTTGCAGGAGGAAGACCTCGTCCGCGCGACCTAAAGAGGGGGCTAAATCGTCTTTGCAAATCCCCATCTTCATGGTGTTGGAGCGCGGTTCCAGTACGGCCAGAATGCGTGCCGTGCCGCCCACTTTGCCGCGCAGGGCAGCCAGCGTCGCGAGGATCGCGGTCGGGTGATGGGCAAAATCGTCATACACCGTCACGCCATTGGCTTCGCCGCGCAGCTCAAGACGACGACGGGCATTGATAAAGGAGCCCAGCGCGTTGGCCGCATCGGCAGGCAAGACGCCCACATGACGGGCCGCGGCGATTGCCATCAGGCCGTTATGCATGTTGTGCTCGCCCACCAGCGCCCACTGCACTTCCCCGACTTTTTCGCCATCCAGCAACACTTCCCAGCGGGAGGCATCGTTGGTGAGCTTTTTCGCCTGCCAGTGGCCCTGCTCGCCCACCAGCTCTTGCTCGCTCCAGCACCCCATCGCCAGGGTCTGCTTCAGGTTAATGTCGTTCTCCGGCAGGATGATGCGTCCCTGGCCCGGCACGATGCGCACCAGGTGGTGGAACTGCTTCTGAATCGCTTTCAGGTCGTCGAAAATGTCCGCGTGGTCAAACTCAAGGTTGTTGAGGATCAGCGTGCGCGGGCAGTAATGAACGAACTTGGAGCGTTTATCAAAGAACGCGCAGTCATATTCGTCCGCCTCAATAACAAAGAACGGGCTCTCGCCCAGGCGGGCAGAAACGTCAAAGTTCCCCGGCACGCCACCAATCACAAAGCCCGGCTTGTAGCCGCAGGCTTCGAGGATCCACGTCGCCATGCCGGCGGTGGTGGTTTTGCCGTGGGTTCCCGCCACCGCCAGCACCCAGCGATCGCGCAGAACGAAATCATGCAGCCACTGCGGCCCTGACATGTAGGGAATATTCCTTTCCAGCACGGCTTCTACGCAGGGATTACCCCGGGTCATGGCGTTTCCGATAATCACCAGATCCGGCTGCGGCTCCAGCTGGCTGGCGTCGTAGCCCTGAATCAGATCGATGCCCTGGTTTTCCAGCAGCGTGCTCATCGGCGGATACACATTGGCGTCCGAACCTGTCACCTCATGGCCAAGAGCGCGCGCCAGCATAGCCAGGCCGCCCATGAAAGTGCCACAAATCCCCAATATATGAATGCGCATACGTCACTATCCTTCTTCAATGTGGCGCACATTTTACGCATATGTCAGCAGCAGAGAAATGCATTTCAGGAAAATCTGTAGCAAGCTGGCGCGATTCACCTCTGCGCGACAATTTGAAAGTTTGTTAAGATTGTTGGGCATCAACAACTTTACTCAACATCCAATGCAGGGAAAGTGTTATGAAAACGTTAGGTGAATTTATTGTCGAAAAGCAGCACGAGTTCTCGCATGCTACCGGTGAGCTCACTGCTTTGTTGTCGGCAATAAAGCTGGGCGCCAAGATCATCCATCGCGATATCAACAAAGCCGGACTGGTCGATATCCTGGGTGCCAGCGGTGCTGAAAACGTGCAGGGCGAAGTTCAACAGAAACTCGATCTGTTCGCGAATGAAAAACTGAAAGCTGCACTGCGCGCGCGCGACATCGTTGCGGGGATCGCCTCCGAGGAAGAAGATGAAATCGTCGTCTTTGAAGGGTGTGAACACGCCAAGTATGTCGTCCTGATGGATCCGCTGGATGGCTCCTCCAACATCGACGTTAACGTCTCTGTCGGCACCATTTTCTCCATTTACCGTCGCGTCACCCCTGTCGGCACGCCGGTCACCGAAGAAGATTTCCTGCAGCCGGGCAATAAACAGGTTGCAGCGGGTTATGTGGTATATGGCTCCTCCACCATGCTGGTCTACACCACCGGCTGCGGCGTGCACGCCTTTACCTACGATCCGTCGCTGGGCGTATTCTGCCTGTGCCAGGAGCGTATGCGCTTCCCGCAGAAAGGCAGCACTTACTCCATCAACGAAGGGAACTACATTAAATTCCCGGCCGGGGTTAAGAAGTACATCAAATTCTGCCAGGAAGAGGATAAATCGACCCAGCGCCCTTATACCTCGCGTTATATCGGCTCCCTGGTGGCGGATTTCCACCGTAACCTGCTGAAGGGCGGCATCTACCTCTACCCAAGCACCGCCAGCCACCCTGAAGGCAAGCTGCGCCTGCTGTATGAGTGCAACCCGATGGCCTTCCTCGCCGAACAGGCGGGCGGTAAAGCCAGCGACGGCAAAGAGCGGATTATGGATATCATTCCTGAAAGCCTGCACCAGCGCCGTTCGTTCTTCGTTGGCAACGATCATATGGTTGACGACGTGGAACGCTTTATCCGTGAATTCCCGGATGCCTGATTGTTGAGTTTGACCAAAAGGGGCCAACTGGCCCCTTTTGTTTTTCCAGATATTTATATCTTTGTTGGTATAAAACTATATAAAAATCCTGCTGTAACCCATTGAAACCTTGCGTCATCATGACGGCGTTCAAATAGTGTTCAATGGGAATCAGCCGATATGAAAAACCTCTCTCGCTCATCCACTGGCATCGACCTCAATCTGATCCCGATATTTATTGAAGTCGTCAGGTGCGGGAGCATGGCCAAAGCCTCTTTACGTCTGGAGATGTCCAGGCCAGCAGTCAGCCTGGCCCTGAAACGCTTTGGCATGCTGTTTAATGAGCCGCTGTTTACCCGTAAGGGGTTGTTCCTGGAGCCAACGCCATACGCGCTGAAGCTGTCCGCCGAGATGGAAAAGCTGCTGGGCGCCATTCATGACTATATCGCCCACACCCCGGCTGGCGCGGAAAGCCTCCCGACGCCAGCGGCGCCGGAAGGCGATAAGGCTACGCCTGTTGCGACGACAGCCTGAAGAGTGACATCGCCTCGATGAGCTCGCGGGATTGCTCTTCCAGCGAGCGCGTCGCGGCGGAAGATTGCTGGACCAGCGCCGCATTTTGCTGCGCGGTTTCGTCCATCTGGTTGACCGCAATATTCACCTGCTCAATACCACGGCTCTGCTCGTGCGACGCATTGGCGATCTCACGCATCAGGCGGGTCATGCGCATCACCTCGTTGGCGATCTCGTCCATGGTTTCCCCCGCCTGCTGCGCCAGTTCGCTGCCTTCGCTGACGTGCGCCTGGGAATCGCTGATGAGCGTGCGGATCTCTTTTGCCGCATCGGCGCTACGGCTGGCGAGGTTACGCACCTCGCCGGCCACCACCGCAAAGCCGCGCCCCTGCTCACCCGCGCGGGCGGCTTCCACCGAGGCATTCAGCGCCAGAATATTGGTCTGGAAGGCGATACCGTCGATCACGCTGAGGATATCGGCGATACGGTCGGCGCTGCCGGAGATATCGCGCATCTTCTCAATGACATAACAGACCATCTCGCTGCCGCGGTCAGCGGTATCAGACATCGTCTTCGCCACCTGATGCGCCTGCTCGGCGTTGTGGGCGTTCTGCTTCACCGTGGCGGTGATCTCTTCCATGCTGGCCGCGGTCTGCTCCAGCGAGGTGGCGGTGGATTCTGTACGCTGGGCAAGGTGCATATTGCCTGCGGTCAGCTCCCGGCTGCCGGTATCAATCTGCGAGCTGGCGTCACGCACCCGCAGCACCGAGCCCATCAGCGACTGGCGCATCTCCTCAATGGCGGCGTTGAGGCGGTTAAATTCCTGGCTTGCGGGGGTGGTCAGGGCGTGGGTCAGATCCCCGGCAGCCACGTGCTCAAGCTGGGCAATAGAGGAGGAGAGCGGCTTCAGCAGCATATGACGAAGCGCCAGCCACGCCAGCACGATAATGCCCGCGGTCAGCAGCGCGGCGACGATGATCAGCAGCATCACCCGACTTTTACTCGCCTGTACCGCGGCGACTTCAGCTTTGCCGCGGCTGTCGCTCCAGGCCTGGAAGGCCTGCATATCGTTATCAAACTGACGCGCTACCGGCACCAGACGGTTCTCCAGCAGATCGTAATAGTCATCCGCATTCTGCGCATTCAGGGCGTTCTGCATCGGCACGATCCCCTGGGCGTTGTACGCCGCCAGGCTCCCGGCGAGCTGCTTCAGCAACCGATCGCCTTCTGGATCGTTTATCCCACTATCGATCACGCTTTTCAGCGTGGTTTGCGCCTGTTTGAGTTCGTCATTGATGTTTTTCACCGATTTTGTGGCGTCATCCAGCAGCCCCACCTCCATCATGCGGACGGCCTGCCCCGCCTCGTTGCGCGCGCGCAGGATCAGGGTGTAGCCCGAGTTGAGCTGCACCAGCTGTTCGCCCTGAAGATGGTTAATGCGCTGTAAAGAGGAGGAGCTCTGGGTGAGGGCATAAATGCCGATACCGCTGACAAGCAGCAGCAGAAGGGTCATAACGGCCAGTAACGAAAGCAAGCCGGTACGAATCGATAGCGTTTTAAGCATGATGTAATTTCCGGTAGCGAGATAAATCTGGACAGAATTAAGGGTTATCGGCCGCTACCGGAAAAGATTTAGACTTGACGTAAATTCAGGCGCTTATAGCTTGCTGGTGGTGCTCACCCGTGTGACAGGCGAGTTCTGGCGGTTCTCCCAGAGCACCGTCAGGCCGCGCTGCAGGGCGATAAAGATGAACAGCAGAATGCCAATCGCAATCTTGGTCCACCACGAGCTGAGGGTGCCGTCGAAGTTAATATAGGTCTGGATCAGCCCCTGGATCGCCACCCCAAACAGCGTGCCCAGCACCGTGCCGACGCCGCCGCTGAGCAGCGTGCCGCCAATCACCACCGAGGCAATCGCGTCCAGCTCCACCCCTACCCCTGCCAGCGCATAGCCCGCCTGGGTGTAGATGGAGAAGACGATCCCCGCCAGCGTCGCCAGCCCGGTGGAGAGCATATAGATACGAATGGTGGTGCTACGGGTGGAGATCCCCATCAGGTTCGCCGAGGTGGCGTTACCGCCGATGGCATACACTTCGTTGCCAAAACGGGTGCGGTGGGCGAGGAAAATGCCGATCACCACCACGCCCAGCATCACCAGACCGAGAATACTCAGACGGCCGCCGCCGGGGATTTTCCACGCCAGGCTTGAGAGGGTGTCGTAGACCGGATGGTTAATCGGGATCGACTCCTCCGACACCAGATAGCTGACGCCGCGCAGGAAGAACATCCCGGCGAGGGTGATAATAAACGCCGGGATCTTCAGGGCGTCGATCAGCAACCCCATAAAGGCGCCAAAGGCGCAGCCCATCACCAGCACCAGCGGGAAGGCCAGCAGCGGGGAGATCCCCCAGTAGCCAATCGCCTTAGCCAGAAAGACGCCGGTAAAGGCGATCACCGACCCGACGGAGAGGTCGATCCCGCCGGAGAGGATCACGAAGGTCATGCCGACGGCGATGATCCCAAGGAAGGCGTTGTCGGTCAGGATGTTGCAGATCACCCGCGTCGAAGCAAAACCGGGGAACTGCGTCAGGCAGTAGAGATACCCCAGCACAAATACGCCCAGGGTAATCATGAGCGGTAAATTACGTTTTATCATGACCACGCATCCCCTTAATGAGACTGATAAAGCGCGGCGACTGCACGATGAGCACGCAGAGCACCACCACCGCTTTCACCACCTGGTTGAGTTCCGGCGGGAAACCCGACAGCAGGATCCCGGTGTTCATCCCCTGGATAATCAGCGCGCCAATCACCGACAGCAGCAGGTTGAAGCGCCCGCCCATCAGCGAGCCGCCGCCAATCACCACCGCGAGGATCGCATCCAGCTCCAGCCAGAGCCCGGCGTTATTGGCATCGGCCCCGCGAATATCGGCCGCGACGATAATCCCGGCAATGGCGGCGCATACTCCGCTCAATACGTAGGTGAGCATCACCATCAGACGGGTGCTGACCCCGGCGTTTTTCGCGGCGCGAATGTTAATCCCCACCGCTTCGATAAACATCCCGAGGGCGGTTTTGCGGGTGAACAGCCAGAAGGCGATCAGGGTGACCACCACAATAATCACCGGCGTCGGGAAGAAGAGCAGCGATCCGCTGCCAATCCACGCCAGATTCGGGGCGTTGAAGGTGACGATCTGCCCGGAGGTGATCAGCTGCGCCACCCCGCGTCCGGCCACCATTAAAATGAGGGTGGCGACAAAGGGCTGGATTTTGAGGATCGCCACCAGGATGCCATTCCACAATCCCGCGAGCACGCCGGTGCCCAGCGTCGCCAGCAGCACCACCGGCAGGCTGTGTCCGGCCACGGTCATCGAAGCCGCCGTCGCCCCCGCAATCGCCATCACCGCCCCGACCGACAGGTCGATACCGCCGGTGGCAATCACCAGCGTCATGCCGATCGCCAGCAGGGCGACCGGCGCGGCGCGGTTTAAGATATCAATCGGACTGCCGAACAGGCGGCCATCCTGAAGGATAATTTGATAAAAATGCGGCGAAACGAGGCTATCCACCAGTAATACCAGGATCAGCGCAATGATTTGCGGCGTACCGGTGGGCCAGCTGAAGCGGCGCTTCGTCTCGCCGGTCTGAGAAAGTGAACGTGACATCACGATCTACTCCTTATGCCGCAATGGCGTTCATGATTGCCGGAACGGAGAGCGCGTCCAGCGGGATCTCGGCCACCTGCTGACGGTCGCGCATGATGATCACCCGATCCGCATACCCCACCAGCTCCTCCAGCTCCGAGGAGATCACCAGCAGCGCCAGACCGTCGGCGCAGAGGGTTTCGATCAGGCGGATAATTTCCGCGTGCGCCCCCACGTCGATACCGCGGGTCGGCTCGTCGAGGATCAGGAACTGCGGTTTGGTCAGCAGCCAGCGTGACAGCAGCACCTTCTGCTGGTTACCGCCGGAGAGAAATTCGATTGGCTGCTCCGCGCTCGGGGTGCGGATGCCGAGCTGGCGAATAAAGCGCTCGGCAATCACATTTTGCTCTTTACGGGGAATGGGACGCAGCCAGCCGCGCTGGGCCTGCAGGGCCAGAATGATGTTCTCGCGCACCGAGGCGGCGGCGATAATGCCGTCGGTCTTGCGATCTTCCGGGCAGAAACCGATCCCCAGGCTGGAAGCCTGATGCGGGGAGCGCAGCGTCTGCGGTTTACCTTTGATCAGCGCAGTGCCGCTGTCGGCAGGTTTAATCCCGAAGATCACCTCTGCCGTTTCGGTACGTCCCGATCCTAACAGCCCCGCCAGTCCGACGATTTCGCCCGGGCGCACCTCGAGATCAAAGGGCGCAATGGTGCCTTTCTTGCCGTACCCTTTAAACGCCGCCACTGGCTTCTCGCTGAGCAGCGTCCGGCCCACACGCTGCAGGGCATTGCTCTCCAGCTCGCGGCCCAGCATCATTTTGACCAGCTCGATTTGCGGCAGCTCGCGGGTTTCGCGACAGCCGACGAAGCCGCCGTTACGCAGGACGGTAATGCGGTCGCTCACCTCATACACCTGATCGAGGAAGTGGGTGACGAAAATCAGGCTCACCCCCTGGTCGCGCAGCTGGCGCATCAGGGTGAAGAGCATCTCGACCTCCTGGGTATCCAGGCTGGCGGTAGGTTCGTCGAGGATCAGCACTTTTGCCGAGAGATCGATAGCCCGGCAGATGGCGACGATCTGCTGCATCGCCACCGAGAAGCGGTTAAGCGGCTCGCGGACGTCGAGAGAGAAACCGTATGACGCCATCAGTTTGGTGGCGCGGTCTTCCATCTCTTTACGGCGCAGCAGGCCAAAGCGCCGTGGCTCGCGGCCGATAAACAGATTATCCGCCACCGACATATTCGGCAGCAGGTTCACTTCCTGATAGACCGTCCCGATACCCAGCTGCTGGGCATGGGCGGTATTTTTAGGCGATATAGCGTGGCCTTCCAGCCAGATGGTGCCGCGATCGGCATGATAGACACCGGTCAGGGCTTTAATCAGGGTCGATTTTCCGGCGCCGTTTTCGCCCAGCAGGGCCATGATCTCACCACGCCGCAGGCTGAAATCGACGTTATCCAGCGCTTTTACGCCGGGAAAATATTTGCTCAATCCTTCTGTGCGGAGGATTTCCTGGTGTTGGTCTGTGGTCATGGTTCCCCCTGCATCATGTCGGATGGCGCTACGCTTACCCGGCCTACAAAAAGCGAGCCGAAGGCCGGGCAAGCGCAGCGTCGCCCGGCATTTTCAGTCGAGCTTAGTAGCCCATATTTTTCTTCTTCTCTAACTCTTCTGCAGCGGTATCAGGCAGATAGAGCGTGGACTTGGTGATCGTGACTTTCTCCGGCATGGTGCCGTCTTTCTTGAATTTCTCCAGCGCGTCAAAGGCCGGACCTGCCATGTTTGGCGTCAGCTCCACGCTGGCGTTGGCCTCTTTGTCGATCATCGCTTTATAGATATCCGGTACGCCGTCGATAGAGCCGGTCAGGATGTCGGTGCCCGGCTTCAGGCCCGCCTCTTTGATCGCCTGGATAGCGCCGATCACCATGTCATCGTTATGGGCGTAAACCATGCAGATGTTCTTGCCGTTGTTCTCGGCTTTGATAAAGCTCTCCATGACCTCTTTCCCTTTACTGCGGGTGAAGTCGCCGGACTGAGAACGGATAATCTTGATGTTTGACGCTTTGGAGATGGCATCAGCAAAGCCTTTCTTACGGTCGATGGCCACGCTGGCGCCCACGGTGCCCTGCAGCTCAACCACATTACACGGCTTGCCATCCACCTGTTTCACCAGCCATTCACCAATCAATTTGCCTTCCAGCACGTTGTCGGCAGTAACGGTGGTCATATAGAGAGATTTGTCTTTTACATCGATGGAACGATCGAGCAGGAAGACCGGAATTTCGGCATCTTTCGCTTCTTTCAGAACCGGCTCCCAACCCGTCGCTACGACCGGCGCAATGAAGATGGCGTCAACGCCCTGAGCGATAAAAGAGCGTACCGCTTTGATCTGGTTTTCCTGTTTTTGCTGGCCATCGGCGATCTTCAGCGTGATGCCGCGTTTTTCGGCCTCACTCTTCGCGACGTTGGTCTCAGCGGCGCGCCAGCCGGACTCTGAGCCGACCTGGGCAAATCCTACGGTTAAGGGGGCGGCCATCGCCATAGACGACATGGCTGCCGAAACTGCTGTGACAAGAAGTAAGCGCTTCCACATAAGTGCGTCCTCGTAGGGGAGTTTATTGTTGGGTAAAAAATGTTCTGCGAAGAGACTATAGACAATGCGAGATGTAACGAAGTGTGTTACATCACACTTCAGAAAAGTGAATAAAACGTTAATCACAACTTTGTAATCGCTTTCACTGAGCCATTAAAAAAGCGGCTGAGTTTATGGATTATCTTGTCATGAGAAAGTGCTGATAATGGTTTTCAGGAACAGGGAACGGCGAAAACAGGCGGAGACATTCCGCGCCAGTTGGCTATAATACTCGCCACTTGATTACCAATCATTTAAAGGACACAGACATGAGCTTACTCAACGTCCCAGCGGGTAAAGAACTGCCGGAAGACATCTACGTAGTTATCGAAATCCCGGCGAACGCTGATCCTATCAAATACGAAATCGACAAAGACACCGGCGCACTGTTCGTTGACCGTTTCATGTCTACCGCGATGTTCTATCCGTGCAACTACGGTTACATCAACCACACCCTCTCTCTGGACGGTGATCCGGTAGACGTGCTGGTCCCAACGCCATACCCACTGCAGCCGGGCTCCGTGATCCGCTGCCGTCCGGTTGGCGTGCTGAAAATGACCGACGAAGCGGGTGAAGATGCGAAGCTGGTTGCGGTACCGCACACCAAGCTGAGCAAAGAGTACGATCACATTAAAGATGTGAACGACCTGCCAGAGCTGCTGAAAGCGCAGATCGCCCACTTCTTCGAGCACTACAAAGATCTCGAGAAAGGCAAATGGGTGAAAGTGGAAGGCTGGGACAACGCAGAAGCCGCGAAAGCGGAAATCGTTGCCTCCTTCGAACGCGCGAAGAAGTAATGCTTAACGTGTGAAAAAAAGCCCCGACTTGTCGGGGCTTTTTTTATCTGTGCGGTCTGTTGCCGGGTGGCGGCGACGCCTTACCCGGCCTACAAAATCTGTGCGGCCTGAAAAAACAACGCCACCCGAAGGTGGCGTTATTCATATCAGTACTGGTCACGGTCTAACCAGTTACCGCTTTCAATCAGCGTCAGACCTTCCACCGAACGTTGGTACACGTACATCCATGCACTGCCGTAGGGTGTCTGGATTAACCGGCGAGCGTATTCCCCGCCTTTGGTGCGCAAGGCATCAAGTTCGGCCAGCGTGGCATTATCAATACGATAAACCTCACCCTGTACTGCTCCTTCTCCCGGAACGGCGCCTGGATAGTGGCCCAGGCTGTACAGCTGGTAGTTCTCGATACTGTAATCCCCCAGCAACTGGGCGTTAGTCATCCAGTGGCTGTTGCCTTGCTTGGTTCTTAAACTGCCGTAGACAAATATTCGCATTGCTAAAACTCAAACTGATAGAGCAGATCGAGTGCCTGGTCTACGCCAGACACCGCTTCCAGATATAGCTTAGGCATCAGGCGATAGCGTAACGTGAGAGTTGCTAATGAGTCAAAGATCCCCACACCATATTTCACCTGCAGACCCGGCAGTACATAGCCGCTGACCACCACCTGAGAGGAGTCGCCGACCCCCTGGGTGTCCAGCGCCAGATTGCTTACGCCAAACGTCTCGCCGATTTTACCCACAACCTGACCACTTTGTGCAACCCCCAGACCGACTAACATTGAGGTCATCGCCGCGCTGTCGCTCTGATTGCTGTCCAGCCCCTGCCCGCGCAGCAGGTATGAGAGCGCTTCCTGCTGGGACATGGCCGGGTCAGAGAAAATTTCCGCTTTCGGTTCGTCCGCGGTGCCCGTTACGCGCACCCCGGCGATCACATCATTTTCGGTGGCCTCTGGATTACGGATCGCTTCGATATTCAGCAGCGGCTGATCCGGCGGGCCGGAGAAGAGCAGTTCGCCTTTACGCACCATCAAATCCTGGCCGTAGGCGTGGAAGCGCCCTTCCGGAATGTTGATCTGCCCGTTCAGGCCCAGCCCCTGTTTATCCTGCGCGACTTTCAGATCGCCGGTCAGTCTCGCCTTCAGCCCAAACGCATCCAGGCGCACGTTGTTACCCACGTGTACGATCAGGTTGCTGTTGATCGGGATAGAGGCGCTCTGTGGCTCCTCCGGCTGGAGATTGTTGTTGAGCATGACCTCATCACTGGAGACGCCCACCGCGCTTTCCGGCAGTTCATGCACCACGATACGGGCCCACGGTACATCGACGCGGCCATCAAGGGTGAAGAGCTGCGGCGTGGCCTCAAAGACCACATCCGGCGAGACGTCTAAACGCACCATCGGCGGCACGGTGATCCGCACCTTGCTGCCTTTGGCCGCCACCCGGGCGCGCCAGTTATCGAGCTGGCTCCAGTCGGCATCGCCGCTGAGGTTGATCTGCCCCTGCTGGGTACGTACGGTGCCCGTAAGCGTCGAACTCATGCCGTTAAAGTTCATCGCCAGCTGGCTCGGCAGCATATCGAACGGCATAAAGTTGCCGTCGATATCTACCCCGTTGAGCTGCATCTGGCCGAACAGCTGCGGGCTCTGGGCGCTGCCCGCCAGCCGCAGGTTGGCATTCAGCATACCTGCCGCCTTCTCGCCGCGGGAGAAAATGGCATTCGCCATCGCCAGGTTAAGATTGCGAATGTTGACGTTGCCGCCCAGGTTGCGCCGTCCTTGCGGATCGGTCACCTGGATCTGGCCGTCCAGCTGCCCGTTGTTGGTGAGGCGGATCAGCCAGCCCAGCTCGGCGCGGTTGTTATGCAGATCGGCGGTGAGATTGAGGGTGCTGAAGTCCAGCGGCAGCGGCGCATCGTTCACCACCTGCGTCACCTTCACGTTACGCCCGGCGAGCGTGACGTTGCCCTCCGGCAGCCCCGGTTTGGTGGTATCCCAGGAGACATCCGCCTTGCCGCTGAACACGCCGCTTGCTTGCGTAGTGTCCGGCATGAACGGCTTGAGCATCGCCAGATCGAAGCGGTTAAGGTTGACCACCGCCCGCCCTTCTGCGCCTGCGTCAATGGTCTGCGGCACGCACAGTTCGGCATTCGGGTTGGTCCAGCAGTGCGGCCCGATACTGATCTTCTGCTCTGCGTTGCGGTAATCCAGGGCAATAGCGCGCGATAACGACCACGGTCCCACCGGGGTGGCAAAGCGGGTGTTATCCAGGGTGCCTTTCCAGCGGGTCTCCTGGCGGTCAAAGCTGCCCGCCAGGTGCAGCTGGCCGGAGACCGGTTCACCCTGAATGCGCAGCTGGAGGTCATGCTGTTTCTCGCTACCTTTGGCTTCAAGGGTGACCTGGTTGAGGTTGAGGCCCGGCTGCGAGATACGATCGACGCGCAGGTTCAGGTGCCCGGCGATCTGATCGGTGGATTTCACGTCGCCATCTACCCGCACCCGGGCGATGGTGAGATCCTGCCAGCGCAGGCCGTTGGCGGTGATATCCGCCAGCAGCTGCGGGGCTTCTACCGTGCCGCGCACCTTCAGCAGCCCTTTCGCGGTTCCGCCCAGCCCTGGCAGGGCATTATCCAGGTTCGGCGCGTCGATAGTGGCATCCAGATCCAGATCTTTCACCCCCAGCTCGCCCTTAATATCGGCGGTGTTGCGCCCCAGCGCGACGTGCAGGCCCGGGATGACCCACTGCAGGTAGCTGTTGCCCTTCAGCGAGCCGTTCACATCCACTTTGTTCTGCTTCACGTTGCCGGTGATTTTCAGCTCCGGCACCTCCATCTGCCAGCTACCGCCGTAGAGACTGCCTCGGGTTTTAATCAGCCCGTCGAGCTTCGAGGGCCAGTCCGGCACCTCTTTGGCGGTGTTGATCCCGGTGAGCTTCAGCTCCCCGCGCCAGCTGATCGCCTTCTGCCAGTCCAGCAGCGCCGTCAGCTCGGTTTTGCCCTCCAGCGCGGCCACCGTCAGCTTGTCGAGGTTGATCTGCTGTTCGTTGCCCTTCGCATCCAGAGTGATGCCGGCAGGCGGCAGCCCCTCCCCTTTCACCGCGGTGCGGAACGACAGGGTGTAGTCGGTCATTTTGCCGGTGAGCTTCAGCTTCACGTCATCGGCCTGGTACTGCTTCTCGCCGGTAAACGGCCAGTAGAGCTGCTCACTCACCACCTCAAGGTTGAGCGGCAGGCCCGCCTCTGCAAGCCGGGTCTGGCCGCGCAGCACCATATCTACCGGGCCGGAGAGGTTCACGCCAAACTCCAGCTGTTCGCGCATGGCGCCGCCCACCTTCAGCTTCACCTTCTCGCCTTTAATTGGATCGATGTTCAGGGTGCTGTTGAGGGTGATATCCACCGGCCAGTTATCCCGTAACAGGGCGTTGCCGGTGGCGTTGACGCTGCCCTGGTTGGTGTCGATATCCAGCGCGTCGAGCTTCATGTTGCCGTCGATGCTGCTCACTTTCAGCAGCATGTTGAAGACCGTCAGATCGGTATCGCCGGTGAGGCGCAGCTGCTCGCCCTTAAACTCTTCAATATTAAGGTTCAGCGGCAGGTGAACGTCGGTCATCTCCGGCAGGACCGGTTTCGAGAAGAGATCCTTCAGAGTTTCGCCCAGCGGCTTCTCTTCCGGCTGCGGGTTCTGAATTTTAGGCTCGACAATCTCTTCCTGGGCCACCTCCGCCACTTTCGGCAGGGCAATCAGCAGCCCTTGCAGAGAAGTCGGGGTCAGGGTCAGGTTTTTCTCCTGCCAGCGCAGGCCGGAGGTGAAATCCATCACCGACACGGTGGTGTCGTCGATTTTGACGTTGATGTTATTCAGCGCCACCCGGTTTAGCGATATCGGGTATGGCGTGGAGAGATCCAGCGGCCCGCTCTCCTCTTCGGCAACGGGCTCCGTTTGCTCCATTTTTTTGGAATCTATCGTTACGAAGAGATCTTTTAACGACAGATCGTTAATGCACAGGCTGCTGTCACGCAGGCAGCCGAGCTTCACCGCCAGATGCAGATCCCCGGCGTTGACCGCCACGCCCGGCTGGTCGTAGCGAACGTTTTTCAGGTGTAAGTCGCGCCAGCCGCCGGTGACCTGACCAATCTCCAGCCCCGGCACCCAGCGGTCTGCCGCCTTAAACAGCAGATGCAGCCCGCTGGTGGTGCCCACCAGAAAGGCCACCGCAGCCAGTAGCAGCAGGATAAACAGCAACACGCCGAGGCTGATTTTCTTCCATAAACTCATAATTCAGGCCCCAGACCGATGTAAAACTGTAAACCGTGTTCATCTTTATCGCCCACCGGCACGGCGAAATCGAGCTTGATCGGCCCAACCGGTGACTCCCAGCGCACCCCGACGCCTGCGCCGGTTTTAAAGTCGCTGCGGCGGATATCGCTTACTGCTTCTCCGCTGTCGATAAAGGTCGCGCCCCACCATTTTCCGGTGACGTTGTACTGATACTCCAGCGAGCCGGTAGCCAGCTTCGAGGCCCCGATCAGCTTGCCGTCGTCATCTTTTGGCGCGATGGATTTGTATTTGTAGCCACGAATGCTGCGATCGCCCCCGGCGAAGAAGCGCAGATCCGGCGGCACTTTTTCAAAGTCGCCGGTTTCAATCCAGCCCAGGTTGCCACGCACCACAAAGCGATGGCGGTCATAAAAGGTGCGGATCCAGACGTTTTGCGCCTGTACCACGGAGAAATCCACATCCGAGCCCCAGGCGGTATTGGAGTAGTCTATCGAATAGCGCTGGGAATCCCCCCAGTCCGGCATCAGGCCGCCGCGGGAACGGGTCCGGCTGATCATCACCCCCGGATAGAGCAGCATGGTGGTGTTGGTGACATTGGCCTGGGTAAAGTGGTCGAGGCTCCAGCGCAGGTTGATGGCGCGCTGCCAGCCGCTGGAGAGATCCCAGTAGCGCGACACGGCGAGGGTCGTAGAATCCGCTTCGGTGTCGTTCAGATCGGTGCGCTTAAAGCCGCCCTGCACCAGGTAATATTGCTCAAGCGGATTTTTCAGCAGCGGCATTTTATAGCTGAAATCGAGCTGTTGCTCCGGAGCGGAGAGGCTGACGTTGCTGGTCAGGCTGTGGCCGTAGGAGTTCATCCACGGCTTTTTCCAGGTCGCTTTTACGCGCGGGCCGACGTCGGTGGAGTAGCCCACCCCGGTCTCAATGGTGTTCTCGGTGCGTGGCGATACCACGCCGTGCAGCGGCAGCACTTTGGTCTGTCGCGCTTTATCAAACTCAGGTGCCACCACCACGGAGTTAAACCAGCCGGTAGCTGACAGACGGCGGTTAAGCTCGGCCAGATCTTTCGACTGATAATAGTCGCCCTCTTTAAAGGGGATCAGATTCTGCAAATACTCATCACGGATTTGCGACCCTTCGAAGGTGACATCGCCAAAGCGGTAGCGTTCCCCGCTGTCATAGTCGATGTCCCAGAACGCCTGATGCCGATCGAGGGCGATGCCGAGCTGACTTTTATTGAACTGGCTGTCAAAGTAGCCTTTGCGCAGCGCCACCTTCGTCAGATCTTTTTTGAAGCCGTCATAGTCGCTGTGATTGAGCACGGTGCCATTCTTTGGCCGCGTGTTCAGCAGTTCAAGATAGTCCTGGTCGGTGCGCGCGCCGCCGCGCAGCACCACGTCCGTGCCGCCGATGAGCACCGGAACCCCTGGCTTGACGCGGGCAATCAACACCTGCCGCCCTTTGGCCGGAGGTGGACGCAGCTCGAAGTCGATGGTCGGCTCATAGTAGCCGAGCGCTTTTAAACCGCCGCGGATGGCGTCGTCCACGCGGGCGCGAAAGCGACGATCGGGCGTCACTTCGTCGCTCTCAATAGTGGAGAGCTGTGCGCGTACGTTTTTTTCCAGCGCCCCGGATAGCCCCTCAACCTGTAAACGAACGTTCGCCGCGCTGGCGACTCCGCTTGTCAGCAAGAGACTGGCTAAACATAACTGGCGGATTTTTGGCACGTTTTCTCCTGAATATCCTTGTTTCCACCCCTGGAAGCATATGAAGTGCCGCTCCGCAGCAAATCACGGCAAAAGCCCAAAACCCAATACGCGGGTTGAAAAATGGTTAAACACCCTAATATTTCTTATGTTTAAATCTAGACTCATTCACCGCATTTATTGTGTTCAATTAAACGCGTCGTGACAACCTTAACCCAAACATCACCCACCCGGAGGCCACACCGTGAGTTTATTCGATAAAAAGCACCTGGTTGCTCAGGCGGACGCATTACCGGGACGTAACACCCCTATGCCTGTCGCCACTCTCCATGCCGTTAACGGCCACTCCATGACTAACGTCCCGGAGGGGATGGAAATTGCCCTGTTCGCGATGGGCTGTTTCTGGGGCGTGGAGCGCCTCTTCTGGCAACTGCCGGGCGTCTACAGCACCGCGGCAGGCTATACCGGGGGCTATACCCCGAACCCAACCTACCGCGAAGTCTGCTCCGGGCAGACCGGTCACGCCGAAGCGGTACGGGTAGTATATGATCCGAACGTCGTCAGCTACGAACAGCTGCTGCAGGTATTCTGGGAAAACCACGATCCTGCGCAGGGTATGCGTCAGGGCAATGACCACGGTACCCAGTACCGCTCGGCGATCTATCCGCTCACGCCGGAACAGGATGCCGCCGCCCGCGACAGTCTGGCGCGCTTCCAGCAGGCGATGCACGCCGCCGGCGACGATCGCCCGGTGACGACCGAAATCACCAACGCCTTACCGTTCTATTATGCGGAAGATGACCACCAGCAGTATCTGCATAAAAATCCGTACGGCTACTGCGGTATCGGTGGCATTGGTGTCTGCCTGCCGCCTCAGCTGGCATAACAGTAAGCCGGTTTTGCCTGTTGACGAGCAAAACCGGCTCAAAAAGCGATCTCTGGCGACTTTACAGCCGTTTACGCTATACTACCCCTCGAAATAACCGGCCTACCGCTTCGGACCGGTGTTCAAAATATCTACACACCTGTATGACCAACTTCCCTCCGAGGATCTGGCGAGAAGCCGGATAAGATATGTTAAACAGTATTTTAGTAATACTTTGTCTCATCGCTGTCAGTGCATTTTTCTCTATTTCAGAAATCTCTCTGGCCGCATCCCGTAAAATTAAACTTAAACTGCTCGCCGATGATGGCGATCTCAATGCCCAACGCGTCCTGAAAATGCAGGAAAACCCGGGGATGTTCTTTACCGTGGTGCAAATCGGCCTCAATGCGGTCGCCATTCTTGGCGGTATTGTGGGTGATGCTGCATTCTCGCCCGCATTCCATAGCGTTTTCTCCCGATACTTCTCCCCTGAGCTTTCCGAGCAGCTGAGCTTCATTCTCTCCTTCTCACTGGTGACTGGCCTGTTCATTCTCTTTGCCGATTTGACCCCGAAACGCATCGGTATGATTGCGCCAGAAGCTGTGGCTTTGCGCATCATCAACCCGATGCGCTTCTGTCTCTTCGTGTTCCGCCCGCTGGTGTGGTTCTTTAACGGACTGGCCAATACCATTTTCCGTCTGTTTAAGCTGCCGATGGTGCGTAAAGATGACATCACCTCTGACGATGTCTACGCGGTATTCGAAGCCGGCGCGCTGGCGGGGGTACTGCGTAAGCAGGAGCATGAGCTGATCGAGAACGTGTTTGAATTGGAATCCCGTACCGTGCCGTCATCCATGACCGGACGTGAGAACGTGATCTGGTTCGATCTGCACGAAGATGAGCAGAGCCTGAAGAAAAAGGTGGCGGAACATCCGCACTCCAAGTTCCTGGTCTGTAATGAAGATATCGATCACATCATCGGCTATGTCGACTCCAAAGACCTGCTGAACCGCGTGCTGGCGAACCAGAGCCTGACGCTGAACAGCGGCGTGCAGATCCGCAATACCCTGATTGTCCCGGACACCCTGACGCTCTCCGAAGCGCTGGAAAGTTTCAAAACCGCCGGCGAAGACTTCGCGGTGATCATGAACGAATATGCGCTGGTGGTGGGGATCATCACCCTCAATGATGTTATGACCACCCTGATGGGCGATCTGGTGGGTCAGGGTCTGGAAGAGCAGATTGTGGCGCGCGATGAGAACTCATGGCTGGTGGACGGCGGTACGCCTATCGACGACGTGATGCGCGTGCTGGACATCGACGAGTTCCCGCAGTCGGGCAACTACGAGACCATTGGCGGCTTTATGATGTTTATGCTGCGTAAAATCCCGAAACGCACCGACTCGGTGAAGTTCTCGGGGTATAAGTTCGAGGTGGTGGATATCGACAACTACCGCATCGACCAGCTGCTGGTGACGCGCATCGACAACAAACCGACGGTGCTCGTGCCAAAAATGCCGGATGCTGAAGAGAACGCCTCGGCCTAAACCAGAAACATCAACGGCTCCCATCGGGAGCCGTTTCTTTTACTGCATAGCACGTTGGTTAAGCCATCTCAGTTTGCAGACGCATAACCTGACGGTTGACTTCGGACATCACAGAAAAGTGCTGTTTATCCTTCACTTTTGGGACAAGGATCTTGCCCTTATCAAACTCAAAAGCGCCAACGTCCTTGATATACAACCGTCCACGGAACAGGATTTTTACGTATTTAGCTACCTGAAGCGGATTGTAGCGTTGAAAAATTTTCATTCTATTATCTCCTGCGAATCATACGCTCTTGCGGCACCACAATCGGGCCGACCCTCTGGAGCGCAAATTTTGTTGCCCAATGACTATAGACGAGAAAAATGGTGATACCCAGTCTGCATAAGTTTATTTACCTTTTGATGACAAATAATCAGAATATTCTTTGCAATCGTAACTTTCGGGCAGTATAAGCCATCGTTTTTGTGCAGATATGTGCGTTCCCCCTCACTCTGGCACCGGGATTGCGGGTAAAGCGCCGCGATCGCACTTATGATTAAAACATCAGACCAAGTGGTCGGATCACCTGCTAATAAAACAAAAAGGAAAACACCATGACCATACGTAACATCCTGGCAACTGCCTGCCTGATGCTGCCACTGATGGCTTCCGCACATAATTTTGAGAAGGGACAACGTGTGCCACCGGTGGGCATTGCCGACCGGGGAGAATTGATCCTCGACAATAATGAGTTTAGCTACAAAACCTGGAATAGCGCGCAGCTTCCTGGCAAAGTGCGAGTGGTGCTACATATTGCCGGTCGCACCTCGGCAAAAGAGAAAAACGCAACCCTGATTGAAGCGATCAAGTCGGCACATTTACCAAAAGATACTTATCAGACCACTACCATAGTGAATACCGATGATGCGATACCGGGTTCCGGCATGTTCGTGCGCAGCAGCCTGGAGAGTAATAAAAAGCTCTACCCATGGTCACAGTTCATCGTCGACAGCAACGGCGCAGCCCGCGGCGCCTGGCAGCTGGAAGAAGAGAGCTCAGCCGTCGTCGTGCTGGACAAGCAAGGTAAAGTGCAGTGGGCGAAAGACGGCGCGCTGACCCAGGAGGAGGTGCAGCAGGTGGTCGCCCTGCTGCATAAGTTGGTCGGTCAGTAAAGCGAGACCCGGAAGCCTGGATTAAGGAAGGATTCCCGCGGGGTATAGTCGAGCGGCTTGCCCTGCCAGTCGTGAACATGGGCGCCCGCGGCGGCGGCAACGGCATGGCCTGCCGCCGTATCCCAGACGTTGGTTGGCCCAAAGCGGGGATAGAGCTGCGCCTGCCCTTCTGCCACCAGGCAGAACTTCAGCGATGACCCGATCGACGTTGTCTGATGCTCACCCAGCTGATGCAGATACTCCTCAAGTTCGTTATCCGAGTGGGAGCGGCTGATCACCACCAGCGGTGGTCGGGCGTCACGCACCTGGATCGGGTTGCGCACCCCGCACTCCTCTTTCCACGCTTTGCCGTCGGCGGCGCTGTACATTACCTTCAGCACCGGGGCGTAGACCACTCCCAGCACCGCTTTGCCTTTATCAATCAGGGCAATATTCACCGTGAATTCACCGTTACGCTTGAGGAACTCTTTGGTGCCGTCCAGGGGATCAACCAGCCAGTAACGCTGCCAGTGCTGGCGCTCCTCCCAGGGCTGGGGATCTTCTTCGGAAAGCACAGGGATGTCGGGCGTTAACGCCTGCAGGCCTTTCAGGATCACCCCGTGCGCCGCGAGATCGGCTGCGGTCACCGGGGAGTCGTCGATTTTACGGATCGTGTCCATTGGGATCTTGCCATCGTAGACCTGCATAATGGCCTCGCCCGCTTCCCGTGCGAGCTGACAAATTTTATCTAACATTCTCCACCTCTTTGTTATCACAGTGGGTATAACTCTTTGTTTTATTTATATCGTATTGTGAATAAATCCGCTATCTGTGAAGCAATTCCGGTTTCAGGGCCCTTTTTTCTGGCAGGATTCACAATTCTGTAAGCAAAAAAATATAGATACATATTCTTTTGTGGCCTGGATCGAATAAAAGGACTCCTCTGATGATTAAGTTTAGCGCAACGCTCCTGGCGACGCTGATTGCGGCGAGCGTACAGGCAGCGACGGTTGATCTCCGCATTCTGGAAACCACCGACCTGCACAGCAATATGATGGACTTCGACTACTACAAAGACGCCCCGACGGAAAAATTTGGTCTGGTGCGTACCGCAAGCCTGATTAACGCAGCCCGTAGCGAAGTGAAAAACAGCGTCCTGGTCGATAACGGCGACTTAATTCAGGGTAGCCCGCTTGGGGATTACATGGCGGCGAAAGGTCTGAAAAAGGGCGATGTGCATCCGGTCTACAAAGCGTTGAACACCCTGGATTACGCGGTGGGTAACCTGGGTAACCATGAGTTTAACTACGGGCTGGACTATCTGCATATGGCGCTTTCAGGGGCCAAATTCCCGTACGTTAACGCCAATATCATCGACGTTAAAACCCAGAAGCTGCTGTTTACCCCTTATCTGATCAAAGAGACCACCGTGGTCGATCAGGACGGGAAACCGCAGACCCTGAAGATCGGCTATATCGGCTTTGTCCCGCCGCAGATCATGACCTGGGATAAGGCCAACCTGAGCGGCAAAGTGACGGTCAATGACATTACCGAAACCGCCCGCAAGTATGTGCCGGAGATGCGCGAGAAAGGCGCCGATCTGGTGGTGGTGGTAGCCCACTCCGGTCTCTCTGCCGACCCATACCAGGCGATGGCGGAAAACTCGGTCTACTACCTCAGCGAAGTCAAAGGGGTGGACGCCATTCTCTTCGGCCACGCCCATGCGGTCTTCCCGGGCAAAGATTTTGCCAGCATTAAAGGGGCGGATATTGCCAAAGGCACCCTGAACGGCGTGCCCGCGGTGATGCCGGGCATGTGGGGGGATCACCTCGGAGTGGTCGATCTGGTGCTCAATAATGACGGCGGCAAATGGCAGGTCACCCAGTCGAAAGCCGAAGCCCGCCCGATCTACGATCTGGCCGCTAAAAAAGCGCTGGTGGGCGAGGATAAAAATATCGTCGAGGTGCTGAAGCACGATCAAGACGCCACCCGTGAGTTTGTCAGCAAACCCATCGGCAAATCTGCCGACAACATGTACAGCTATCTGGCGCTGGTGCAGGACGATCCTACCGTGCAGGTGGTGAACATGGCGCAGAAAGCCTACGTGGAGCGCTATATTCAGGGCGATCCGGATCTGGCGAAACTGCCGGTCCTCTCCGCTGCGGCGCCGTTTAAAGTGGGTGGACGCAAGAACGATCCGGCCAGCTATGTTGAAGTCGAAAAAGGCCAGCTGACCTTCCGTAACGCCGCCGATCTCTATCTCTATCCGAACACCCTGGTGGTGGTCAAAGCCACGGGCCAGGAGGTGAAGGAGTGGCTGGAGTGTTCCGCGGGCCAGTTCAACCAGATCGACCCGACCAGCACCAAACCACAGTCGCTGATTAACTGGGACGGTTTCCGCACCTATAACTTCGATGTGATCGACGGGGTGGAGTACCAGATTGATGTCTCCCAACCGGCGAAATATGACGGCGAGTGCCAGGTGGTGAATGCCCAGGCCGAACGCATTAAAAACCTGACCTTTAACGGTAAGCCAATTGATCCGAAAGCGACCTTCCTGGTGGCGACCAATAACTACCGCGCTTACGGCGGTAAGTTTGCCGGGACCGGCGACAGCCATATCGCCTTCGCCTCACCGGATGAGAACCGTTCGGTGTTGGCAACGTGGATTGGCGAGCAGTCGAAAAAGAGCGGCGAAATCCATCCGGCAGCGGATAACAACTGGCGTCTGGCCCCTGTTCACAGCGATGTGAAGCTGGATATCCGCTTTGAGACCGCACCAACGGAAAAAGCGGCGGCGTTTATCAAAGAGAAAGCGCAGTACCCGATGCAGCAGGTCGCGACCGATGAGATTGGGTTCGCGATTTATCAGGTCGATCTAAGTAAGTAGCCGTTGTTTTGCCCGGCGGCGCTGCGCTTGCCGGGCCTACAAAACCCGTTCATCCCGGTTACTCATCACTTGGGGCAAATTCAGCTCGATCCAGTCGGCCAGCGCCGCCACCTTCTCACTCACCTCTTCCCCCAATGGGGTCAGGCTGTACTCCACGTGCGGGGGTACTACCGGATACGACACTCGATTGACAAAGCCATCCTGCTCCAGCGCCTGTAGCGACTGGGCCAGCATCTTCTCGCTCACCCCGCCCATCTTGCGCCGCAGATCGCTAAAGCGATGTGTTCCCTGACGTAACGCCACCAGGATCAGCACGCCCCAGCGGCTGGTCACATGCTTGAGTACATCCCGGGAGGGACACTGCTCGGCAAAGAGATTGCCGTCGCGCATTTGCTCGCTGAGGGTTGGGTTTGCCATGAGATACTTACCTTTTTGTACGTACTTACTAAAAGTTAGTTTGAGTGATAGTGTGCCACAACATTCACCCGATACGAAGGATATTCATCATGATCGCGATTACCGGCGCTACCGGCCAGCTTGGCCAACTTGTTATTGAACAGCTGCTGAAAACCGTTCCGGCCAGCCAGCTGGTCGCCATTGTACGTCACCCGGCAAAGGCTGAGGCGCTGAGCCAGCAGGGCGTGACCGTGCGTCAGGCCGATTATACCGACCAGGCTGCCTTCACCGCTGCACTCGCGGGCGTGGATAAACTGCTGCTGATCTCTTCCAGCGAAGTGGGCCAGCGCGCACCGCAGCACCAGAACGTCATTAATGCGGCGAAGGCGGCGGGCGTGAAATTTATCGCCTACACCAGCCTGCTGCATGCCGACACTTCCCCGCTGGGCCTGCATGTGGAGCACGTCGCCACCGAAAAAGCGCTGGCCGAATCCGGTATTCCTTTCGCCCTGCTGCGTAACGGCTGGTACACCGAAAACTACCTCGCCAGCGCCCCGCCTGCGCTGGAACACGGCGTGTTTATTGGTGCTGCCGGTGAAGGCAAAATCGCCTCCGCCACCCGCGCCGACTATGCCGCCGCTGCGGCCTGCGTTATCAGCGAAGAGGGTCATGCCGGTAAAGTTTATGAGCTGGCAGGCGACCAGGCGTGGACGTTAAGCGAGCTTGCTGCCGAGCTGAGCCGCCAGAGCGGTAAAAACGTGGTCTATCAGAACCTGAGCGAAGCCGATTTTGCCGCCGCGCTGAAGGGAGTGGGTCTGCCGTCAGGTCTGGCGGAGATGCTGGCCGACTCCGATGTCGGTGCCTCGAAAGGCGGTCTGTTTGATGACAGCCGCACCCTGAGCGCGCTGCTGGGCCGCCCGACCACCACGCTTGCGGAGAGCGTGAAGCACATCCTGTAATTGTTAAAACATGGTTAATTAGTGTGGCATCCCTGCGGGTCATCTCTGATAATGACATTCTGACCCGCGAGGAGGCTCACCGTGCAAGGCGTACCTGAACAGTTTTTCGATGAGAGAGACAGCGCGCGCTTTCGCCATCTGGCGCAGGTGCCGGGCGTGGAGCTGTATCACGCCCATATCTCCCGCTACGCCTTTGAACCCCACACCCACGAGGCCTTCGGCATCGGTGCCATAGAGGCCGGTGCCGAGCGCTTCCGCTATCGCGGCACGCAGTACGTCGCCCCCGTTCACTCCGTCGTCACCATGAATCCCGACGAGCTGCATACCGGCGAGGCCGAAACCGCTGACGGCTGGCGCTACCGGATGATCTATCTCGAACCGGATCTGCTGGAGGAGGTGACAGGCATTCGCCACTGGTGGTTCAGCGACGTCACCCGCCACGATCCCCGCCGTTCGCAGCAGATCTGTCAGTTGATCTACGGCCTGTGGCACACCGACGATCCGCTGGCGCAAAAGGGCCTGCTGCTGGATCTGATTGAGACCTTCCAGCCGCTGGCGCGCCATGCGCCGGTCGCAAAAGAAGGGGCGCATCGCTTCGAGCGCGTGCGCGACTATCTGCATGACAACTACATGTACTCTCTGACCCTCGATGAGCTCGCGCAGGTGGTGTCGCTCAGCCCGTACCATTTCCAGCGCCAGTTCAAAGCCCATTTTCACGTCACACCGCATCAGATGCTGATGGCGATCCGCCTGTGGCGCGCCAAAGCCTTTCTCACCCAGGGACTCCCGGCGGCAGAGGTGGCCGCCGCGACGGGCCTGACCGATCAGTCGCACCTGACCCGGGCCTTTACCCGTCGCTATGGCATTACGCCGGTGCGCTACCAGAAACAGGTAACGCAGCGCTAATGCGCAATCTCATACAATACCGCCCTCTGTTGCCTTTCTACACTGCCAGCAGGTTCAGAGCAGAGGAAGGAAAAAATGATTAGCGGCGTGTTGTATGCCCTGCTTGCAGGGTTAATGTGGGGACTGATTTTTGTCGGGCCGCTGATCGTCCCGGAATACCCGGCGGCGCTACAGTCGATGGGGCGCTATCTGGCGCTGGGGCTGATCGCTCTGCCGATCGCCTGGCTCGGCCGGGCGCGGTTACGCCAGCTGAAAGGCCGGGACTGGCTCACCGCCCTGTCACTGACGATGATGGGCAACCTGATCTATTACGTCTGCCTGGCAAGCGCGATCCAGCGTACCGGGGCCCCGGTGTCGACCATGATCATCGGTACGCTGCCGGTGGTGATCCCGGTGTTCGCCAATCTGCTCTACAGCCAGCGCGATGGCAAGCTGGCGTGGTCGAAGATGCTCCCGGGGCTGTTTGCCATTGCGCTGGGGCTGGTGTGCGTGAATATCGCCGAGCTGCGTCACGGCGTGGCCGGAGGTAGTGGCTGGCGCTATGTTTCGGGGATCCTGCTGGCGTCGGTGTCGGTGGTCTGCTGGGCATGGTACGCCCTGCGTAACGCCCGTTGGCTGCGGGAAAACCCCGACAAACATCCGATGATGTGGGCCACCGCCCAGGCGCTGGTGACGCTGCCGGTCTCGTTACTGGGCTACCTTGTCGCCTGCGCATGGCTGAACGTGCAACAGCCGGACTTTGCCCTGCCGCTGGGGCCACGCCCGTGGGTCTTTCTCGGTCTGATGCTGGCGATTGCCGTCTGCTGCTCGTGGGTGGGCGCCCTGTGCTGGAACGTCGCCAGCCAGAAATTACCGACGGTGATCTTAGGGCCGCTGATTGTCTTCGAAACCCTGGCCGGTCTGCTTTATACCTTCCTGATGCGCCAGAGCCTGCCGCCGCTGTTAACCAGCACGGGAATTGTGTTGCTGGTGGTGGGGGTGGTGATTGCGGTAAAAGCAAAGCCGGAAAAAATTTCGGTCGTTCCGGCTTCAGAGCTGTAATTATTGCCCGGCGGCGCTGCGCTTGCCGGGCCTACAAAGTCATACGTTTCGTAGGCCGGGTAAGCGTTAGCGCCACCCGGCCTCTGTCAGAAGGTTTCCCAGTTGGCGTCGGTCGTCGCCTGTACCGGTTTGGCTTTTGCAGCATAGGTTTTCACCGGCGCAGCCTTAGCCACCGGGCCCTTCGCAATCTTAAATACCGCCACCGCCTCGTTCAGGCGTGCCGCCTGCTCTTCCAGCGCTGCCGCTGCCGCCGCAGACTCCTCCACCAGCGAGGCGTTCTGTTGGGTCACGCGATCCATCTCGGCCACCGCCTGGCCGACCTGATCGATACCCCGGCTTTGCTCATCTGAGGCGGAAGCAATTTCGCCCATAATGTCGGTGACGCGGGTTACGGCGCTGACGATCTCCGCCATCGTCTCCCCGGCCTCATTCACCAGCGCGGAACCGGCGCTGACTCGGGCACCCGAGTCGTCAATCAGCCCTTTGATCTCTTTCGCCGCCTGGGCGCTACGCTGGGCCAGGGTGCGAACTTCCCCTGCCACCACCGCAAATCCGCGTCCCTGCTCCCCGGCACGCGCCGCTTCTACCGCCGCGTTCAGCGCCAGGATGTTGGTCTGGAAGGCGATGCCGTCAATCACGTTGGTGATCTGGGCGATTTTGCTGGAACTGTTTGCGATCTCGTCCATGGTGCGTACCACCCCTTCCACCACGTTTCCGCCTTTTTTCGCGGTGCTTGAGGCATCCAGCGCCAGGCGTGACGCCTGACGGGCGTTATCGGCGTTCTGCTTCACGGTGGCGGTCAGCTGTTCCATGCTGGCCGCGGTCTCCTCCAGCGAGGCCGCCTGCTGCTCGGTACGGGAAGAGAGGTCGTTGCTGCCTGCGGAGATTTCGCCCGCGCCGGTATAAATGGTGTCAGAGCCCTCGCGCACCACACCTACGGTGTTCGCCAGCGCCTTCTGCATCTCGTGAACGTTATAGGCCAGCATCGCCATTTCGTTTTTGCCCTGAACGTCAACAGGCTGTGTCAGGTCACCCGCGGCGATAGCGCGAATATGATCGATGACCTCCTGCAGCGGCAGCAGCAGCACACGGCGCATGGCGATCCAACTGGAGACAATCACGGCGATCACCAGAAGCATCATCCCGGAAAGGATCCACAGGATGCGTTTGTAGTCGCTTTCGTTATCTTCGATGCCTTTATCGGTAAGGGCTGCCTGAGCCTGGCGCCATTCACGATAGACTTTCTGCATTGCGGTCTGCTTCTGCTCGGCGTTCTGCTTAAACATATCTTCGAGGTTGCCCTGGGAGAGCAGAAGGTTCATCTGGGTCAGGGTGGCCGAGTAGTTGCGGTACTGCTCTTCCAGCTGGCTGGAGAGTTTTTCATCCAGGCCCGGCGTTTCCGGCAGCGCGTAGTATTTGTCGTAATGGGACTGGGCGTCTGCCAGCAGATTTTTTGCCGTGTTGACCAGCTCGTTCAGCTGCCCGCCGTTGATCTGCGAAGCCATGCTGCTTTGCAGGCGCAGCATGCCGCGGTTCAGGGTGACGCGCGCCTGGTTAAGGCTGATCCAGGCGTCGGTGAACTCGGCCACATTCTGGCTGGAGACCTGGGAAACGGTGAAGTTCTCTTTGTCGTTATTAAGCGCGTTGATGAAAATGCCGGCGGAGATCAGTTGCATGATCCCGAGCGCCAGCAGCACCGAAATCAGAAGGGTTATCACTTTTATACGTTTAAACATGCGTTGCCTTTTTTATATGCAGGTATTGTCTGACCTGTATCTATCGGCAGGCGCAGCGGGTTGTTTACCGTCTCTGTGCCTTTAAAAAGTTTCTAAACCCGTTTTTTAAATCCATTCATAGAGTTAAATCGGCATTTTTTTGTGATCTATATCGCTTTTTTACCCCTGCCTATAAAGGGTTATAGCTTCGCCTAAAAGATGCATTTAAAATACATCTTATCAAATAACGATGAGGTAACGACCATGGCCTTCCGCGACCAACCTTTAGGCGAGCTGGCGCTCTCCATCCCACGCGCTTCCGCGCTGTTTCGTAAATACGATATGGATTACTGCTGCGGCGGTAAGCAAACCCTGGCGCGTGCCGCGTCGCGTAAAGAGCTGGATCTGGACCTCATCGAAGCAGAACTGGCGAAGCTGGCCGAGCAGCCGCTGGAAAAAGACTGGCGCAGCGTGGCGCTGGCCGAAATCATCGATCACATCATCGTGCGCTTTCACGATCGCCACCGCGAACAGCTGCCGGAGCTGATCCTGCAGGCCACCAAAGTTGAGCGCGTTCATGCCGAAAAAGCCTCTGTACCGCGCGGCCTGGCGAAGAACCTGACCCTGCTGCACGAAGAGCTCTCCAGCCACATGATGAAAGAGGAGCAGATCCTGTTCCCGATGATCAAACAGGGAATGGGCAGCCAGGCGATGGGGCCGATCAGCGTGATGGAAAGCGAGCACGACGACGCCGGTGAACTGGTTGAGGTGATCAAGCACATCACCCATAACGTGACCCCACCTGCGGATGCCTGCACCACCTGGCGCGCGATGTACAATGGCATTAACGAGATGATCGACGATCTGATGGAGCACATCAGTCTGGAGAATAACGTCCTGTTCCCCCGGGCGTTGGCCGGGGAATAAAAAAGCCCGGTAGCGTTAGCGCTTACCGGACTTACAAGAGCAAAGAACCGTAGGCCGGGTAAGGCGCAGCCGCCACCCGGCACAACACAATTAACGCATGCCAGCCATACGTTTCTTACCGATAAACAGCCAGCCCAGCCCCAGCGCGATAAACCACAGCGGCGTGACCATCAGCGCCTGACGGGTATCCTCTTCCAGCGTCAGCAGTACCAGCACAAACACGAAGAACGCCATGCAGACCCAGCACATCAGCTTGCCCCACGGCATCTTATAGATGGATTTTTCATGCAGGTGCGGACGCTGTTTGCGGTACACCAGGTACGAGCAGAGGATGATGGTCCAGACGAACATGAACAGGATCGCCGAAACCGTGGTGATCATGGTGAACGCGCCAATCACGCTTGGGTTCACGTAGAGCATCACCACGCCGCCCAGCAGACAGATACAGGAGAAGGTCAGCCCTTTCGCCGGTACCGCACGTTTAGAGAGCTTCGCGAATGCGCTCGGCGCTACCCCTTCCTGCGCCAGACCAAACAGCATACGGCTGGTGGAGAACACGCCGCTGTTAGCCGAAGAGGCCGCGGAGGTCAGCACCACGAAGTTAATCAGGCTTGCCGCCGCCGGTAAACCGACCAGCACAAACAGCTCAACGAACGGGCTCTTGCTGGGTACCACGGAGCTCCACGGCGTCACCGACATAATGACGATCAGCGCGAAGACGTAGAACATGATGATACGAATCGGAATAGAGTTGATCGCGCGCGGCAGCGATTTCTCCGGGTCTTTGGTTTCGGCGGCGGTGGTGCCCACCAGCTCAATCCCCACAAAGGCGAAGACCGCAATCTGGAAGCCGGCAAAGAATCCGCTCAGCCCTTTCGGGAACCAGCCCCCGTCATTCCACAGATGGGTGAACGAGGCCTGCACGCCGCTCGGAGAGGTAAAGTGGGTCATGATCATCACCAGGCCGACCACAATCAGGCCGACAATGGCGACGATTTTGATCATCGCGAACCAGAACTCCATCTCACCGAACATTTTTACGGTGGCGAGGTTAAGGCTCAGCAGCAGGATAATCACCGCCAGCGAGGCCACCCAGTCCGACAGTCCCGGGAACCAGAACTGCGCGTAAGCCGTAATGGCGACGACGTCGGCCATCCCGGTCACCACCCAGCAGAACCAGTAGGTCCAGCCGGTGAAGTAGCCCGCCCACGGCCCGAGAAGGTCGGAGGCAAAGTCGCTAAAGGATTTGTATTCGAGATTCGAGAGCAGCAGCTCGCCCATTGCCCGCATCACGAAAAAGAGCATAAAGCCGATGATCATATAGACAAAAATGATCGATGGCCCGGCAAGACTGATGGTTTTGCCTGACCCCATAAACAGCCCGGTACCGATAGCGCCGCCGATGGCGATAAGCTGAATATGACGGTTTGTGAGATTTCGCCGTAGCGATTGTTCAGACGGTGCCTCTTCGTCGGCAACGACTTTTACCTGATCTACCATGTGATGTTTTCCTGTTGTTACTGCCTGTGTTGTTTAGGCTCTTCTGGCCCTTTATTACGTCGAAAAGCGACGGCCCGGTTAAGGACTCATCGATATTAGGTAAGAATCGGCGGGATGAATACTTTGATTTAAATATTATGTTAACAATATGTTGAAACTGAGTGACGTATCACTTAAGCCACGCAAAACAGCTCACAAAAATACACTTACTGTGACCTTTTGCAAGATAATCTGTTGCCTGGGGCATAACTATAGGTTTTTTAACTAATTTCCTCTCCCCTGGTGGGGAGAGGAAGAGGAGAGGTCGCTTACAGGATTTCCAGCAGCTCAACTTCAAAGACCAGGGTGCTGAATGGCGGAATAGAGGCGCCAGCGCCACGCTCGCCGTAGGCCAGGTTCTGTGGGATAGTCAGCTCCCATTTAGAACCAACCGGCATCAGGGTCAGGGCTTCGATCCAGCCTGGGATCACGCCGTTTACCGGGAATTCTGCCGGTTCGCCGCGGGCAACAGAGCTGTCGAATACGGTGCCGTCAATCAGTTTACCGGTGTAGTGCACGCGAACGTGGTCGGTACGCGCCGGGATTGGACCTTCGCCCTGGGTGATAACGCGGAACTGCAGACCGGTTTCGGTGCTGTTCACGCCTTCACGCTCACGGTTCTCTTCAAGGAATTTCTCGCCTGCCGCAGCCATCTCTTCGAAACGGGCACGACGCACAGCGTCTGCACGTTCGTGGATTTCACGCAGCGCGCGGTGAACCACATCTACCGGAACCGCTGGCTGTTTACCTTCCAGCGCATCGGCGATACCCGCCACCAGCGCTTCAGGTAACAGACCCTGCAGACCTGATTCGCTCAGCTGCTGTCCTACCTGCAAACCAATGCCGTAGCTTGCCTGCGCTTCGATTGTGTCAAAAGTCGGGGTGGTCATGGGATTTCCTTCCATCACATTTAAAGTAGCGGGCAGCATAACAGCCACCTTCCATCCGGTAAAACTTTGTCTTATGGAAAGATGACAAATTACGACGAAACGGAAACAATAGAGGCTATCTGGATTTTTCCCGAATGCGTGTCACGGAAGCTGGCTTTGTTACGCTCATCAGGCAGTTAGCAAACTATACTTCTTGGGACAGGAAAAAAGACGCGGAGCAGGAGGAGAGCCATGCCCGGGCCATTTGAACTAAAACCTACCCTGACGAAAATCTGGCATGCGCCAGATAACTTTCGCATCATGGACCCGCTGCCGCCGCTGCACCGCAGAGGCATTATTATCGGTGCGCTGATGGTGATTGTCGGTTTTCTGCTGCCAGGCGGCGCGGACGACAACGCCACAGCGCCCGTGCGTCGTGATGCCGAACTGGATTTCCGTTCGCAGACGCAGCCGCAGCCAGATTCACAGCCGATGCAAACGCAGCTGGTGTCACCCTCTAACGATCCCGGCCAGGTCGCGCCTGTTGAGCCGGAACCGATTCAGGAAGAGCAGCCCCAGGAGCAGGCCGCCGCGCCGGTACAATCCCAGCAATCCCCTCCCGGTATTGAACAGCAGTGGCGTTCCTACCGTGTAGAGTCGGGCAAAACGATGGCGCAGCTGTTCCGCGATCACAACCTGCCGCCAACCGACGTCTATGCCATGGCGCAGGTTGAGGGGCCAGGCAAGCCGCTGAGCAACCTGCAAAACGGCCAGATGGTGCAGATCCGCCAGAATGCGAGCGGCGTGGTGACAGGGCTGACCATTGACAGCGGCAACGGCCAGCAGGTGCTGTTTACCCGTCAGTCTGACGGCAGCTTCATCCGCGCCAGATAGCGGTTCGCCCGGTGGCGTAACGCTTACCGGGCCTGCTTTTCACTGACTTTATTCACCCACCAGATCCCCGAGCAGACCAGCACCAGCGCCACAACGTATTTGATCTCCAGGATATTTTCGCCGAGGAAAATGGCCGAAAGGACGGTTCCGGCCACCGGCACTAAGAAGTTGAACGGGGCGATCATACTGACGCGGTTATATTTCAGCAGCAAACTCCACAGTGCAAACGCCACCGAGGAGAGCAGAGTCAGGTAGCCCAGGATGGCCGCCGCTTTGACGCTGGGAACGGCCAGCGTTCCGCCGGTGATATAGCCTCCCACCACCAGCATCACCCCACCTATCGCCAGCTGCCAGCCCGTCATCACCATCGGATCCACCGTCTGAGAGATGCGTTTACCGTACAGCGTGGCGGCAGAGAGGATAAACGCCGCCAGCACCACAAAACCATCCCCGTTCCAGACGAAGTGGAAGTCCTGCAAGCCGCTGTTAAAGTTCACGATCATCACCCCGGCAAACCCGAGGATACAACCGAGGGCTTTGTTGTAGCTGATCTTGTCGTTCTGATAGATAAAGTGCGCCAGCATAACGCTGAAGAAGGTGGCGGTCGCGTTCATGATCGACCCTTTGGCACCCGTTGTGTATGCCAGGCCGATATAAAAGAACGTGTACTGGATTGTGGTCTGCGTCAGGCCCAGTATCGTCAGTTGCCCGAACTGGCGCGGGCTGAGCCGACCAATCGGCTTGCGCTGGGCCAAAGCAAGCAGCAGCAATAGCAGGCCAGCAAAAACAAAGCGATAACCCGCAAAGACCACTTTTGATGGAATGTCGTTGGTGGCGATATGAAAGAGTTCGTAGCCACTCTTGATCGCGGGATAGGAGCTACCCCATAGCAGACAGCACAGCGTAGCGCTGGCGAACACAATGTTTTTACGGGAGAAAAGCGGTGCAGGCAGAGCGGTATCCATGACAAATCCCAAAGATAAAATAGTGTTTCATTTTATTATCAGGGAATGCGCAAGGAATAGCCACCATACAAGTCACAAAGAAGGGAACAGAACGCGTTAAAAAGCAAAACGCCGGCACAAGGCCGGCGCTTCGACGTGGTGAAGAGTAATTACTTACTCAGCAACAACGTTAACAACCAGTTTCGCGAAGACTTCGCTGTGAACCTGGAAGTCCACTTCGTGCTCACCGGTGGTACGCAGAACGCCGTTCGGCAGACGAACTTCGCTCTTAGCCACGTCAACGCCAGCTGCAGTTACAGCGTCAGCGATGTCGCGAGTACCGATGGAACCGAACAGTTTACCTTCGTCGCCAGATTTAGACGCGATGGTAACGGTGCCCAGTGCGTTGATTTTCTCAGCGCGAGCGTTAGCAGCCGCCAGAACGTCAGCCAGTTTGGCTTCCAGTTCAGCACGACGTGCTTCGAAAAACTCTACGTTTTTCTTGGTAGCAGGAACAGCTTTACCCTGTGGAACCAGGAAGTTACGAGCGTAGCCCGCTTTAACGTTTACCTGATCACCCAGGCTGCCCAGGTTTGCTACTTTATCAAGCAGAATAACTTGCATTACCTTATCCTCTTAAAGTCGTATTAATGGACCGTGCCCGATTACTGATGACGATCAGTGTACGGCAGCAGAGACAGGTAGCGAGCGCGTTTGATAGCGCGAGCCAGCTGACGCTGGTATTTTGCACGAGTACCGGTGATACGGCTTGGGACAATCTTACCGCTTTCGGTGATGTAGTTTTTCAGCGTTGCGATATCTTTATAGTCGATCTCTTGAACGCCTTCCGCGGTGAAACGGCAGAACTTGCGACGACGGAAATAACGTGCCATTTGGCTAGTCTCCAGAATCTATCAAATCAATCTGCTCGGCATGCAGAACAAGTTTGCTCAGGCCGTTCTTTGCCTTGTGGCAAGAGATGAACCCCTGAACCGTTACTGCGCTACCGACCGTTATACTGTGAGTAATGGCCTGGTTTTCGTGACCGCTAATAATAACGGGCATTTGGCACCACGCCTGCCGGTTAAACCCGGCTTCCTCCTGCACTGAACGATGCTCAAGCACGAACTGGCAGTGAGGAATTCCTGATGGGCTGACCTTGCGAAGTGGGGTCCTGCACACGGTACCGGACAACACCAGACGGTTGGTCATCAGAAATTACTCTTCAGAATCCCCAGCATCAGAATCATCTGCGGTTTCGTTTGCGAAATCATCGCGACGCTCACGGCGCTCGTCTTTCGCTTTAACCATCGGAGATGCTTCGGTCACTGCGTTTTTGGTACGCATAACCATGCTGCGGATAACGGCATCGTTGAAGCGGAAGTTAGTTTCCAGCTCATCGATCGCTTCCTGCGGAGCTTCAACGTTCATCAGAACGTAGTGAGCTTTGTGCAGTTTGTTGATCGGATAAGCCAGCTGACGACGGCCCCAGTCTTCCAGACGGTGGATCGTGCCTTCTGCTGCAGTGATTGCACCAGTGTAGCGCTCGATCATACCCGGAACCTGTTCGCTCTGGTCAGGATGGACCATAAAAACGATTTCGTAATGACGCATCGAATTGCTCCTTACGGATTATTCAGCCTCCTGTCTGGGTCAGCCGAGGCCCGGGGAGGCAAGGAACGTGTTAAAGGTCGGCTGAAAAATTGACGCGTCATAATACTTGCGCACCCTTCGAAACTCAAGCTGATTGCGCAAATAATTCGCACAAAGCGCAAAGCGGGTCTAAGTGGGTGATTTACCATTACTCACGGGCGATCGCGGCGATTTTTTGAACAACTGCATCAGAAATGGTCGCCATAGCCTGCGAGATTCGTGCTTACACTTTAATCAGACCCTGTCTCTGGACAAAAGACAGCCGTGAATATCGTCGCACCGTTGTTAGTCGTGGAGCGCATATCATGAAAAAATTCACCCTTGCCGTTCTGGCTGCGCTTTTGCTGAGTGCAAACGCGACAGCAGCCATTCAGGTTGATGGCCGACAGGCCAGAAATATGGATGATGTGCAAAGTCTGGGCGTCATTTATATCAACCATAACTTCGCCACGGAAAGTGAAGCGACTGAAGCCATTAATGCAGAAGCCGATGCGCGGGATGCCCGCTACTATCACGTCATGCTCACCCGTGAACCGGGCAGCAACGGCAATATGCACGTCAGCGCAGATATCTATCGGTAACGCTTTGACGCTAGCACCAGGAAAGCCAACAACGAAAAAATTGTCATAGTCTTATTAGCCCCCTGCCCGGGGGCTTTTTTTTTATTTTTGCCCGTAATAAGCATTCGGGCCATGTTTACGCATAAAGTGCTTGTCCATCAGATAGCTGTCTATAGGTTTCAGGCATGGATTAATACCGCGCGCAATCCACGCCATTTTCGCCACCTCTTCCATTACCACGGCATTGTGCACGGCGTCATGGGCATCTTTACCCCAGGCGAAGGGGCCATGTTGATAGACCACAATTCCCGGCGTGTGCAGCGGTTCGCCGTCACCCAGCGTTTCAATAATCACCTTGCCGGTATTGAGCTCGTATTCGCCGAGCACCTCCTCTTCGGTGAGTGCGCGCGTGCAGGGGATATCGCCAAAGAAATAGTCTGCATGGGTGGTACCGAGCACGGGGATCGCCAGCCCTGCCTGCGCCCAGGCGGTCGCATGGGTCGAGTGGGTATGCACTACCCCGCCAAGGGAGGGATAACGCCGGTAGAGCGCCAGGTGGGTCGCGGTATCAGACGAAGGTCGCCATTGCCCCTCCACCACATTGCCGCTGAGATCCACCACCACCATGTCATCCACGCGCATGGTCCCGTAGGCCACCCCGCTGGGTTTGATCGCCACCAGCCCGCGCTGACGGTCAATGGCGCTGACGTTTCCCTAGGTAAAGGTCACCAGACCGTAACGCGGCAAATCCATGTTTGCCTCAAATACCTGCTGTTTAAGCCGCTGCATGATCTTCCTCCCCAAGCCCGGCTCGCGCCATACGCTCAAGTACCCAGTCACGCGCCTGCACCACTTCGCGCTCGGGATCGTCCGACGTTTCACTCCACATCTCGATCAGGTAAGGCCCACAATAGCCACTCTGTTTTAACGTCTGGAAACAGCGTTCAAAATCGACGACTCCGCTGCCAAACGGTACGTTTTTGAAGACGCCGGGACGGGTATCTTTCACATGTACCGCCACGATATGTCCGATGCCAGCCTGCAGCTCCATCTGCACGTCGTTATCCCACGCAGAGAGATTGCCGATGTCGGGATAGAGCTGGAACCACGGATTATTCAGGTAATGGGCATAACCCAATGCCTTGCTGATGGAGTTCATCAGCGGGTAATCCATGATCTCCATCGCCAGGGTGACCTGCGCGCGGCTGGCCATTTCAACGCTCTCTTTCAGGCCATCACGGAAACGACGGCGCGTCTCATCATTGGCTTCCTGATAGTAAACGTCGTAACCGGCAAGCTGGATTACGCGGATCCCGACATCCTGCGCAAAGCGAATTGCTTTACGCATGATCTCAAGGCCCTGCGCCCGCACCGCGTCATCTTCACTGCCGAGCGGAAAACGACGGTGGGCGCTCAGGCACATCGAGGGAACTCTTACGCCAGTTTCGGCGACGGCGTCCACCAGCGCCAGACGCTGCTCGCGGCTCCAGTCGAGTCGGGAGAGACGCGCATCCGTCTCATCCACCGACATTTCAACGAAATCGAATCCCAGCCGTTTCGCCAGCCGCAGCCGCTCAAGCCAGCACTCCCCGGTGGGGAGCGCCTTTTCATAGATGCCAAGCGGAACCTGTTTGCTTAACATAACCGCTCCTTATCCCCACAGCTGGGCGATGGAACGTTTAAACTGACGCGCCGCTTCCACCGGCGAGGCGGCATCGCGAATGCTGCGACCGGCGATAAAGACGTGGATTGGAATACCGGCAAACAGCGGCAAATCTTCGAGCGCCAGCCCGCCCGTCACCGTAACCTTAAAGCCCATATCCGCCAGACGCTTAACGGCGCTGATATCCGCCTCGCCCCACGCGACCCCCGCGGCCTGCGCATCGCGGCTGCGGTGATAGACCACTTGCTGAATACCCGCAGCGCGCCACGCTTCTGCCTGCTCCCAGGTCCAGAAGCCCGTGAGTTCGATCTGCACGTCACCGTTAAATTCTTTCGCGACTTCCAGCGCGCCTTTCGCGGTGTTGATATCTGCGCAGCAGATGACCGTCACCCAGTCGGCATTGGCTTCGAAACACATCCGCGACAGGATTTTGCCCGCATCGGCAATTTTGGCGTCGGCCAGCACAATCTTATGCGGATAGAGGGCTTTCAGATCGCGGACGGCACGGACCCCCTCCCCGACGCACAGAATGGTGCCCACTTCGATAATGTCCACCTCTTCCGCAATCAGACGCGTGGTTTCGTAAGCGTGGGCCAGAGTCTGGTTATCCAGCGCAACCTGCAACATTGGTAATGACATGTTCAACTCCCTCTTAAGCTGCCGCCGCAGTGGCATTGTCGATTAAATCCAGCACGTCCTGCGCAGTACGGCAGGCGCGTAAACGGTCAAAATTGGCTTCATCTTCAAACAGGTTGACGATCTGCATGATGCCCACTTCCTGGTGAGTATTGGCATCAACGGCCGCCATGGTGATCAGGATGTCCACCGGATCGTTATCTTCGTGGTTAAACACCAGCGGCGTTTTCAGGGTGACCAGGGCGAAACCGGTTTTTTTGACCCCCTCTTCCGGGCGGCCATGGGGCATCGCCAGCCCTGGCGCAATCACAAAATAGGGCCCGAACTGCTCAACGCCATCAAGAATGGCCTGGTAATAGCGCGGCTCAACGACATCCGCCTTAACCAACAAATCAACGCCCAGCTTTACCGCCTCCTGCCAGGTATTGGCCTCGGCCTGGAGAAGGATGGAATTATTCTCCGCCAGCGAATCACGTAGTTTCATATGCCTCTCCTTACTTCACATCTTGCGGAAAGTGCGCTTTGATCACTTCCAGCAGTTTTGGGCCGAAGTCCGCAGGCGACAGCATGTTGCGTACACCCACCACATATTTATTGCCTGCGACGCTAATCTCACCGGCGATGTGGGTAGAGGCGATGATGATGTCCGCGCCGTTCAGTTCACTTTTGTATTCACCCACCGCGCAGCTGTTTACCGTGTGGTCAATGTTTGACTGGGTTAAAAACTGGTCCACTTTCATCTTCATGATCATGGAGCTCCCTTGCCCATTGCCACACACAGCCAGGATACGTACGGTCATAATCAAAACTCCTTAGTGAGCAGAAACTTCTGCTGTTTGTTTTTCCGCATCTTCTTCCGCCCGCAGCGTACGGCCAGCGAAGAACATATAAGCCAGTGCAATCAGAATGATGACGCCCATAAAAATAAGGCCGACAGAGGCGAAGCCCTGCATCATCGGCGGCGCCAGGATTGACCAGTCCGCCATGCCCATCCAGGCGCTCATACCGGTCAGTTTGACCGCCCACACGCAGCCGAAGATTTCAACCATGCCCATCACCAGGCAGATCTTGAGCGCCGCGCGCCAGCCGCCAAAGTGGTTAGCGAACACGCCGATAGTGGCGTTGGAGAAGAACATCGGGATAAAGCCAGGAATGATCAGGATGGAGGAGCCGCAGCCCACCAGGATGGCCACCGCAATCAGCTGGCCGATGGTGCCCCACATAAAGCCCCAGACGACGGCGTTCGGCGCAAAGCTATAGATAGCCGCGCAGTCAATTGCCAGTACGGCGCCAGGGATCAGGCGTTGAGAAATACCGTTGAAGGCCTCAGACAGTTCGGCCACGAACATACGCACGCCCTGGGTGATGATGAAAATCGCTACCGCGAAGGAGAAGCCGGTTTGCAGGATATAGATAGACCAGTGCGTTTTACCGGCCATCGCCTGCACCGTATCAATACCGAATGAGAGCAGGATCGCGCCGAAGAAAATGGTCATCACGATGGCGGTAGAGACGATATTGTCGTGGAAGATATTCAGCCAGCCGGGCAGCTTCAGATCTTCAACGCTCTCCTCTTTTTTCCCCAGATACGGGGCGACCTTATAGGCAATCCATGAGGCAAACTGCTGTTGATGGCCGATAGAGAAACCGCAGCCGTCGGTCACTTCCTGCGTCGGCTTGTACATCATATTGGAGGTGATGCCCCAATAGAGCGAGACCAGGATCGCCGTGCAGATAATGGTGGTCCACATCGGGTAGCCGAAGATATAGAGGGAAACAGCAATCAATCCGGCCTGCTGGAACATGATGTGGCCGGTGAGCATGATGGTGCGGATGCCGGTAATCCGACGCAGCAGAACGTAAATGATGTTCAGCGCCAACGCGAGCAGGACGGCGTATCCCACCCAGCTATAGGCATCTCCCATCCGTTCGATAGTGGCCATCATTGAGGCGTAGGTGTCTGATATAGCGCCGTTGATGCCATACACTTCCGACATTTTGGCGACAACGGGTTTAAAGGTGCTGGTTAAAATGCCTGAACCCGCCTGAAGCAGCATAAAACCGATGATGGTTTTAATGGTGCCTTTGATTATCACGCTCACGCTTTTACGCAGCAGGATATAACCCAGACACGTCACGATACCCAACAGCAGCGGGGCGTTGGTCATGACCTGATTAAAAAAGACGGTAAAGACGCTGTAGAGGATCTCCATAACACTCTCCGGTAAAGGCGGTACGATGCCTAGTGTTCGTACAACAGGCCTCCACTCTAGTAATCACAAATAATCACCACAAGATTGAATTTGATTATTTTTGACGTATCACGCAAATTATTTCCACCCTAAGTGCAATGTCTTTATCCGCACCTATGCGATATCAATAAAAATTATTTATTTCAATAAGTTAACAAAGACAAAGCATAAAAATCACGTATAGGATTTTTAATGAGAGCAGCTTTAGATTGCCGTAACGCTCGCAAATCGCCATTGAAATGCTGATTAATTGGTGCCAATATCAATCAAAACACGTCACCAAATGATTACTTGTGATAGAGAGGGAGTCTGACTATGAGTAAAGTGAACACTATTACCCGCGAATCATGGATCCTCAGCACCTTCCCGGAATGGGGAAGTTGGCTGAATGAGGAGATCGAGCAAGAGCAGGTCGCGCCGGGCACATTTGCGATGTGGTGGCTGGGTTGTACCGGTATCTGGCTGAAATCTCAGGGCGGGGCTAATGTTTGCGTCGATTTCTGGTGCGGCACTGGCAAACAGAGCCACGGCAACCCACTGATGAAAAAAGGTCATCAGATGCAGCGTATGGCGGGCGTCGAGAAGCTGCAGCCAAACCTACGTACCACGCCATTTGTCCTTGATCCTTTTGCGATTCGTCAGATAGATGCCGTCCTCTCGACCCACGATCACAACGATCACATCGACGTTAACGTCGCGGCGGCAGTCATGCAGAACTGTGCGGATGACGTGCCTTTCATTGGACCGCAGACCTGCGTCGATTTGTGGATCGGTTGGGGCGTGCCAAAAGAGCGCTGCATCGTAGTGAAACCGGGCGATGTGGTGAAAATCAAAGATATTGAAATTCATGCCCTCGATGCGTTTGACCGTACAGCGCTGATTACTCTGCCAGCCGATCAAAAGGCAGCGGGTGTGTTACCGGACGGCATGGACCAACGTGCGGTGAACTACCTGTTCAAAACCCCGGGCGGTACGCTGTACCACAGCGGTGACTCACACTACTCTAACTACTATGCCAAACACGGTAACGAGCACCATATCGACGTGGCGCTGGGCTCCTATGGCGAAAACCCGCGCGGCATCACCGATAAGATGACCAGCGCTGACATTCTGCGCATGGCTGAAGCGTTGAATACCCAGGTGGTGATTCCGTTCCACCATGATATCTGGTCAAACTTCCAGGCCGATCCGCAGGAGATCCGCGTGCTGTGGGAGATGAAAAAAGATCGGCTGAAATATGGCTTTAAGCCCTTTATCTGGCAGGTGGGCGGCAAGTTTACCTGGCCGCTGGATAAGGATAATTTCGAATATCACTACCCGCGCGGCTTTGACGACTGCTTTACCATTGAGCCGGATCTGCCGTTCAAATCTTTCCTGTAATTGGCCCCTCATCGCCAGGCGCTGTGCCTGGCGATTCCAACTTTTGCTTAGTAATTTCAGGCTATTTCAAATATCATCTTTTAAAATCAATTTATTTCGGAATAGCTCATGACAGAAGCACAACGTCATCAAATCTTACTGGAACTCCTGGCGCAAACGGGGTTTGTCACCGTTGAACAGGTGATTGCCCGGCTGGGCGTTTCTCCGGCGACGGCACGCCGGGACATCAACAAACTTGATGAGAGCGGTAAGCTGAAAAAGGTACGTAACGGCGCGGAAGGGATCAGCCAGCAGCGCCCACGCTGGTCGCCAATGAATATTCATCAGGCGCAGAACCACGACGAGAAAGTGCGTATTGCCAGAGCCGCCTCCCAACTGGTTAATCCTGGCGAAAGCGTGGTGATTAACTGCGGTTCCACCGCCTTTCTGTTGGGCCGCGAGATGTGCGGCAAACCGGTGCAGATCATCACCAACTACCTGCCGCTGGCCAACTACCTGATTGACCAGGAGCACGAAAGCGTGGTGATCATGGGCGGACAGTACAACAAAAGCCAGTCCATCACCCTAAGTCCGCAGGACAGCGAGAACACGCTCTATGCCGGCCACTGGATGTTTACCAGCGGCAAAGGGCTCACCACCGAAGGGCTGTATAAAACCGACATGCTGACGGCGATGGCGGAGCAGAAGATGCTAAACGTGGTCGGCAAGCTGGTGGTCCTGGTCGACAGCAGCAAGGTCGGGGAACGTGCGGGCATGCTCTTCAGCCGTGCCGAGCAGATAGACATGGTAATCACCGGTAAAAATGCTAACCCACAGATCCTCCAGAAACTGGAAGATCAGGGCGTGAAGATCCTGCGCGTTTAAAGGTGCTGGCGGAAAAACGCGACCGTGGCGTCGAGCGCGCCCGGCGTAATACGGTGTTTTACTCCCGCCTCCCACAGACAGGTCAGATTTTTATCCAGCCCTTCCTGCTGCAACGCCTGTTGCAGGCGGAACGTCTCCCCGGCGGGCACCACATCATCCTCTTCACCATGCCACAGCAGCAACGGGCGGTCAGCCAGACGCGGTAGCGCGGTCGTTACCTCCCAGTCAGCAAGCGGTGCGACCATCGACGCGAATGACCAGGGTTGCTGCGGCGGAAACAGCGTACGGGCCAGCGAGGTAAAGTAGCCCGATCCCATCAGGCTTGCCACGCATTTCACCTCCGGATAGCGCGTCATGATGCCCAGCGCGGTCATCCCGCCCATCGAGGCCCCGGCGACCGCAAGGCGTTCATCCGCCACCAGCCCGGCCTGATACAAAGTATCCCGCAGCGCGCCAAACTCGATGAGGTTGCCATGCAGGATCGGCCAGAACTGTCCCAGGCGGGCCTGCTCATCACCGTTAAAACGGGCCCCGTGATCGGGCGCATCCGGCATCACCACCCGAAAACCTGCCTGTGCCAGCGCCACCGCAAAATAGCTGTAGACCAGTTTTGATGAGGTAAAACCATGATAAAAAATAACAACCGGCAACGGTTTAGCCCCCTTTCCTGCGGGAACGGCATGTACAATCTCATGGTCGCCAAGCTGCCGTACTTCAAGTTCAATCATAATTGGGCCTCATACTTATGGGTGAATCATAATGTTGAGAACTGGCTTACGCTTTCACACAATTTTCATTCGAAATTTACGCTATAGCTAACAATTTGGGAACATTCCCCCAATGTCAAATCAACAGAGATCTACACTATGGCTATCAGGAAACGAGACAGGTTTATGCGAAAGGTTGCTGCTTTAACGCTGATGATGTTGTTGGGCGGATGTAGCGTATTGCAAGGTACGCCGCAGCCTGCGCCACCGGTCGCCGATCACCCCCAGGAGATACGTCGTAATCAAACGGAAGGATTACAGCGAATGGGTACCGTGACCGCACTCGAGCGAGGCTCTCCCGATGATGCGGCAGAGGCTATTAAAGCAAAAGCTGTCGCCGCGAAAGCAGATTATTACGTCATCGTCCTTATCGATGAAACCATCGTGACGGGACAATGGTATTCGCAAGCCATTTTATACCGTAAATAACGCGCGGTATTTAAACGACATTTACACTGCTTTGCGTCCATAGACGTTTTCCTGTCCACAATAAACTCCAGCCAGTGACAATGGAAATGAGTTTATTAGCGAAGGATTGCCCGGCGGATACCGGGGACACGTAAAATGGAGCTGACGATGAAACGATCTCTTGCTTTGTCCACACTGTTACTCTCAGCCGGTCTGGTGAGTACGGCAGCACAGTCAGCTGAATTTGCCAGCGCTGATTGTGTGACGGGTTTAAATGAAATTGGATTGATCTCCGTGAGTGATATCTCAGGGAGCCCGCAGGACGTAGAGCGCATGATTGCGCTGAAAGCCGATGAGCAGGGTGCCTCGTGGTATCGCATCATAAAAATGCAGGAAGAGAGCCATGTCGATCGCTGGCGGGCGCAGGCCATCCTTTACGTCTGAAAATCGTCAATAAAAGCCACTAAAAAAGAGTGGCTTTTTAATCTTTACAATTCTATTATCCTTGCCATAACTCCTCTGAGATATCTTTGTAACATTTTGTTACATAAAGCCAATAAATGTTATCCCCGCTCTGCCGTTGAAAAGCGATACCTTTTTAACAATGAGCAATTTATGATCAACTTTTTCCGCCGTGCAGGTCTGGGCACAAAGCTATCGCTGCTTACCGGCTTGAGTGTCGCCACTCTCTTTTTACTTTTCACTTTTCTCCTGAGCTACAACGCCAGTCAAAAACTTGAATCGCTGGCCGTAGAAGACCTTCATAACCAGTCCACCGGCGTGGTGGATATGGTGCAGATGTTCAATACCAGCCTCACCGAAGAGGTAGAGAGCTACACCCGCCTGTTCACCACCTTTTTGCCGCAGCCGCTGAGTATTGATACCAGCCAGACCCGCGTCATCAACGGCCAGAGCGTTCCCCTGCAGAAAGGCGGCGATACGGAACTCCATGAGAACAACACTACCCCCGATGATTTTCTGAATCGCACCAGCGCGATCTCTACGCTCTTTGTCCGTAGCGGCGACGATTTTGTCCGCGTGGCGACCTCGCTGCGTAAAGAGAACGGCGACCGGGCCATCGGTACGGTACTCGATCATGCCAGCCCGGCATGGGAAGTGGTCAACAAAGGTGAGGTCTATCGCGGCCTCGCCCTGCTGTTCGGTAAACGCTATATCACCCAGTACCAGCCGGTAAAAGATGCGGGCGGTCAGGTGATCGCCATTATCTTCGTCGGCGTCGACATCACCCACTCCTGGAACGTCATGCGCGAGAAGATCCTTAGTCGCCGTCTGGGTGAGAGCGGCCACTTCTTTGTGCTGAACCGCAGTAACGGCAAGAACCACGGCCAGTACCTGTTCCATAGCGCAGAAGAAGGAGAGCTGCCGAAGTGGGATAACACCGTTCAGCAACAGCTGCTGGGGGATCAATCCGGCACCCTGGAACGCCAGAGCGCCGATGGTCGCACGTTGATCATGGCCTGGACACCGCTACCGGGCTGGAACTGGACGATAGTGGGCGAGGTGGATAAAACCGTACTGCTGGCTGATGTGACCAGCATGCGCGACCGCTTCCTGCTGGCGGGCGTGGCGCTTTCCGCGCTCTTTGCCATGCTGTTCGTGTTTATTATCCGCCGCTGGCTCACGCGCCCGCTGCGCGATGTGATTGGCCTGGCCGAACAGTATGCCGCAGGCGATCTGCGTGCCACCCTGCCTGCCACCCGTCAGGATGAGGTGGGTCAGTTGATCGGTGCCATCAACGGCATTGGCGGCGGGCTGCAAAAAATCGTGCTGCAGGTGCGGGAAGCTGCGGGCGATATTCATCTGGGGACCAACGCCCTGGCGGCGGATACCGGCGAGATCTCCGAGCAGATCAATAAGCAGGCCAGCAGCGTGGAGGAGACATCCGCCAGTATGGAGCAGCTGGCGGCCACCGTGCAGCAGAACGCCGCCAATATGGAGCAGACCCAGCAGCTGGTCGGCGAAACCTCCCGGGCGGTGCACCAGGGCGGGGAGACCGTCAGCAATGCTGTCTCCACCATGGATGATATTCGCGAGGCATCGAAACGTATCGAAGCCATCACCCGGGTGATTGAGGGGATCGCCTTCCAGACCAATATTCTGGCGCTCAACGCCGCCGTCGAAGCCGCCCGGGCGGGCGAGCACGGTAAAGGCTTCGCCGTGGTAGCCCAGGAGGTCCGCGCTCTCGCAGCGCGCAGCGCCAACGCGGTGAAGGAGATTGAGCAGCTGATTGGCGATACGCTCAGCAAGGTGAGCGAAGGCCACGCCCTGTCGGAGCAGACCCGCCAGGCGATGGAGAGCATCATCGCGCACATCGATAACATCAAGGCGCTGGTAACCGAGATTAACCATGCCTCCCACGAGCAGTCGGCGGGTATCGGTCAGGTGAATCTGGCGATGACCCATATCGGCGAAGCGTCGCATATCAACGCCGACCGCGTCTCACGCAGCGAACAGACGGCGCAAACCCTGCGGGAGAAGGGTTCGCACCTGACCGAGCTGGTCAGCCTGTTCCGCCTGTAAGGATCAGGCCACGCCGCCCGTGGCGCGCAGCAGCAGGTTGTCCTGCACCTGCTCGCTGAGCAACGATCGGCCACGGGCGTCGAGCATCTCACGGCACCAGGCCTGCACCAGCGGCGGAGAAGCGTGGCGCAGCATCTGCGCCCCCGCGCCCAGCAGGTAAATCTGCCGGGCGATCTCCCTGCCCTGCGCCTCCTGCGGTTTACGCAGTTTTTGCTGGAGCTGGCGCCAGCTGCGATCGAAATGACGATCCTGACCTTTAACCTCGGCAAAATCCGCCGCAAGCAGATCGACTACGCCAGGCTGCTTCGCCAGCACCCGCAGCACGTCCAGCCCCATGATATTGCCCGAGCCTTCCCAGATGCTGTTAACCGGCATCTCACGGTACAGGCGCGGCAGCTCGCTCTCTTCGCAATAGCCAATGCCGCCAAGAATCTCCATCGCTTCGGCGACGAAGGGTATCCCCGCTTTGCAGATCGCCAGTTTCGCGGCCGGAGTAAACAGCCTCGCCCACAGGGCTTCGTGTTCATTGTCCCGGCGATCCCAGGCCCGCGCGAGGCGGAACAAGAGCGCCGTCTGCCCCTCCAGCTGGAGCGCCATGCGGCTTAACACATCGCGCATCAGCGGCTGGTCGATCAGGTTTTTGCCAAAAGTCTGCCGCTGGTGGGCATGGTACAACGCCACCGAGAAGGCCCGGCGCATCAGGCCGTGGCTGCCGAGCGCGCAGTCGAAACGGGTGAGGCCGCCCATCTTCAGGATCTGGCGCACCCCTTCCCCCTCTTCGCCCAGCAGCCAGCCGGTGGCATCGAGGAACTCGGCTTCGCTGCTGGCGTTCGAGCGGTTACCCAGCTTCTCTTTCAGGCGCTCCAGATGCACGGCATTGCGCAGACCGTCGGGCAGAAAACGGGGGACGAAGAAGCACGACAGGCCGCCTTTGGCCTGCGCCAGCACCAGGTGGGCATCGCTTTGCGGCACCGAGAAAAACCACTTATGCCCCACCAGCCGATAACTCCCGTCGCCGCAGCGTTCTGCCCGGGTGGTGTTGCTGAGAACATCCGATCCGCCCTGCTTTTCCGTCATTCCCATCCCGATAAGCAGGCCGCGCTTCTGGTTACCCGGCGCCAGATGCGAGTCATACCGGTCGCTCAGTAACGGCGCCAGCCAGTCGTGAAACGCGCGCGGTAGCGCCTGCTGCAAAAGCGGCGTAGCGGCGTGGGTCATGGTGATGGGGCAAAGCGTGCCGGCCTCAACCTGCGCATGGAGGATAAAACGTGCCGCCCGGGCCACGAAGGCCCCTTTTCGCGCCTCCTCCTCCCACGCCAGGTTATGTACCCGGTTGGCACAAAGCCCCTGCATCAGCAGGTGCCAGGCGGGATGGAAGCGCACATCATCCAGCCGGGTTCCGCTGGCATCATAGCGCAGCAGTTCAGGGGGATTGGCGTTGGCCAGGCGGCCAAGCTCCAGGGATTCTGCCGTACCCAGCTGTTGACCGATGCTGGCGAGCAGCCCGGCATCCCAGTCGGCACCTTCACGATTGACCGCTTCACACAGCGCGCGATCGGAAAGAAACAGGTTGCTGTTGGTGAGTGGCGCAGGCTGATTAAAAACAGTGTGCGTCTGCCAGTGCATAACGTATCCCTCCTTCTATGGCAATGGAATAAGTATGGACAAACCGGGCAGGCGCTGCACAGCAGCGGGCGCACAATATCGCCACGCTCAAGCGTGAATCTGGTCACACAATGAACGAATAATAAATTTCTTATCGTTTGTTATGGTGAATAATTTATTCTTACCCTCATGGAGAGATGACGATGCAAACCACTCAACGGGCGCCGGATGCCCATAAACGCGCTTTAATTGCTGGCTCAATTGGTAATTTCATCGAATGGTACGAATTTGCGGTGTACGGCTTTCTCGCCACCGTGATCGCGAAGAACTTCTTTCAGCTCAGCGGTGAGGCGGGACTGACCAGCCTGATCCTCACCTACGCCTCTTTCGCCATCGCCTTCTTCTTTCGTCCGCTGGGGGCCATCATATTTGGCCGGATTGGCGATCGCATCGGCCGCAAACCCACACTGATTATCGTGCTGGTGATGATGACCCTGGCAACCGCGGCAATCGGCATCGTGCCGGTCTATGCCAGCATCGGCATTGCCGCCCCGCTCATCATCACCGGCCTGCGGATCCTGCAGGGGCTTTTCGCCGGGGGAGAGTATGGCGGCGCGGTGTCGCTGATGACCGAGTTCGCCCCGCGCGGTAAACGCGGGCTCTACGGCGCATGGCAGTCCTTTACCGTAGCGCTGGGCCTGCTGGCCGGCGCGGGCATCGTGGCGCTGCTCTCCGCGCTGCTGACGCCAGACGCCCTGCACGACTGGGGCTGGCGCATTCCCTTCTTTATCGCCCTGCCGCTGGGGGCGGTGGCCCTGTGGCTGCGGGTGAGCATGGAAGAGACGCCCAGCTTCGTGAAGCAACAAACCAAACCGGTGGCCGTGAAGGCGCGCACCAGCGACACGCTGAAAGCCATCGGGATGGGAATTGGCCGGGTGATGGTGTGGTCTGCCGCCGGCTATACCTATCTGGTGATCATGCCCGCCTACCTGCAATCGGCTCTGCATACGGGCTTTAACCAGGCGCTGCTGATTGCGGTCATCTCCAATATCGGTTTTGCGCTGACCATTATCCCATCGGGGATCCTCAGCGACCGCATCGGACGCCGCACAGTGATGGTTATCGCCGCCGCGCTGCTGCTGATCCTTGCCCTGCCGCTGCTGAAAATTTTGCAGGCGGAGTCCAGCACCCTGGCGGTGAAAGCGATAGTGGTGCTGATTGCCGGTGGCCTGGTGGGGATGCTGGCAGGGCCAGGTCCGGCCATGCTGTCAGAGATGTTCCCGACAAGGGTGCGCTATACCGGACTGGGGCTGGCCTATTCGCTGTCGAACGCCATCTTCTCGGGCTGTGCGGGGCTAATCATTACCGGGCTGATAAAAGAGACGGGGAACCTGGATATTCCGGCCTATTACGTGATGGTCACGGCGGTGGTGAGTATTGTGGCGCTGATGACGCTTAAGAAGGATGACCATTTGCGGTCGCTGGAGGAGTGATAGTGCCGGGTGGCGGCTTCGCCTTACCCGGCCTACAACAGCACGGATCGTGGGCCCGGTAAGCGCAACGCAACCGGGCACAACAGACTACCCGCGCTGGCGTACCGCTTCGAACAGGCAGATGCCGGTTGCTACGGAAACGTTCAGGGACGAGACGCTGCCCGCCATCGGAATGCTGATCAGTTCGTCGCAATGCTCCCGCGTCAGACGGCGCATGCCTTCACCTTCCGCCCCCATCACCAGCGCCAGACGACCGGTCATTTTGCTCTGGAACAGGGTATGGTCTGCCTCACCCGCAGTACCAACGATCCAGATATTCTCTTCCTGCAACTGACGCATGGTGCGCGCCAGGTTGGTCACGCGGATCAACGGTACGTTCTCCGCCGCGCCGCAGGCCACTTTTTTGGCCGTCGCGTTGAGCTGCGCGGAGCGATCTTTTGGCACGATCACCGCATGGACGCCCGCCGCATCGGCGCTACGCAGGCAGGCACCGAGGTTATGCGGATCGGTCACGCCGTCGAGGATCAGGAAGAACGGGTTATCCAGCGCGGCGATCAGATCCGGCAGATCGTTCTCCTGATACTGGCGGCCCGGCTTCACGCGGGCGATGATGCCCTGGTGTACTGCCCCTTCGCTTTTCTCATCCAGGTACTGACGGTTCGCCAGCTGGATCACCACGCCCTGCGCTTCCAGGGCATGGATCAGCGGCATCAGGCGTTTATCTTCACGCCCTTTCAGAATAAAGACTTCCTGAAAACGCTCCGGTGCGCGCTCCAGCAGGGCCTGCACCGCGTGGATGCCGTAAATCATTTCACTCATTGATGGTTCTCATTAATTACTGTTCACCTCTCCCTGCCGGGAGAGGATCAAGGTCAGGGGAGAATTACTCCGCCACTTTTTTCTTTGCCGCGCGCTTCGCTTTGGTCGCCGCAGCTATTTTTTGGGTTTTGGCCGACGGTTTTTTGGCGGCTCTGGCTTCTTTCTTCGCGGCCTTCGGCTTTTGTTTTTTCTCACCACGGAAGGCGCTGTCCGGCTCGAAGTTTACCCGCTTACCGGCCTGACGGCGTTTGCCGCTGGTTTTTCCGGCGGCCCCTCTCTTCGCATTATCCCGCGCGGTTTTACCTACGTTACGTGGCGCGCGTTCGCTGGAGATCAGGCTGAAATCAATCTTACGCTCGTCCATGTTGACGGCTTCGACCTTCACTTCCACGCGATCGCCCAGACGGTAGGTCTGGCCGCTGGACTCGCCGGTCAGGCGCTGCCCAACCTGATCGTAACGGTAGTAGTCGTTATCCAGGGATGAGACATGCACCAGACCATCGATAAAGAGTTCATCAAGGCGTACAAAGAAGCCAAAACCGGTGACGCTGGCAATCACGCCCTTAAAGATGTTCCCGACCTGATCCAGCATAAAGTCACACTTCAGCCAGTCCGCCACGTCGCGCGTCGCTTCATCAGCGCGGCGTTCGGTCATGGAACAGTGTTGGCCCAGCTGCAGGACCTCTTCCATGGAGTAGTGATAACCCCCGGTTTCGGTCGTGTTGCCTTTGTGGCCCTGCTCATGTGCCAGCAGATACTTAATGGCACGGTGCAGTGACAGATCCGGATAACGGCGGATCGGCGAGGTAAAGTGCGCATAAGACTGCAACGCCAGACCAAAGTGGCCGCGGTTCTCAGGATCGTAAATTGCCTGCTTCATGGAACGCAGCAGCATGGTTTGCAGCATTTCCGCGTCAGGGCGATCGCTAATCGATTCCAGCAGCTCGGCGTAATCGCGCGGCTCCGGCTTGTTGCCCCCCGGCAGCTCAAGACCCAGCTCCGCCAGTACGGTACGGAAAGAGGTAATAGCTTCGGTGGTCGGTTTATCGTGGATACGGAACAGCGCAGGCTCTTTGGCTTTCTCAACGAAGCGTGCCGCGGAGATGTTCGCCAGGATCATGCACTCTTCAATCAGCTTGTGGGCATCGTTACGCTGGGTCTGTTCGATACGCTCAATGCGACGCTCAGCGTTAAAGATGAACTTCGCCTCTTCACTCTCAAATGAGATCCCGCCGCGCTCTTCACGCGCCTGCTCCAGCACTTTATAGAGGTTATGCAGCTCTTCGATGTGCTTCACCAGCGGAGCGTACTGTTCACGCAGATCCCGATCCCCCTGCAGCATATGCCACACTTTGGTATAGGTCAGGCGCGCATGTGAACTCATCACCGCTTCATAGAATTTGTAGCCGGTTAAACGCCCCTTGCTGGAGATGGTCATTTCACAAACCATGCAGAGACGGTCAACCTGCGGGTTAAGCGAGCACAGGCCGTTGGAGAGCACTTCCGGCAGCATCGGTACCACCTGGGACGGGAAGTAGACCGAGGTGCCGCGGTTACGCGCTTCGCCATCCAGTGGGGTGCCAGTACGAACGTAATAGCTCACATCGGCAATCGCTACCCACAGACGCCAGCCGCCGCCGCGTTTTTTCTCACAGTAGACGGCGTCATCAAAGTCACGGGCGTCTTCGCCATCAATGGTGACCAGCGGCAGGCTGCGCAGATCCACGCGGCCCGCTTTTGCCGACTCCGGTACCTGCTCTTTCAGCCCTTCAACCTGCTCTTCAACGGCTTTTGGCCAGACGTGGGGGATTTCATGGGTGCGCAGTGCCATATCCACGGCCATGCCGGTGCCCATATTATCGCCCAGCACTTCCACAATCTTACCGACCGCTTTGGTACGACGGGTTGGACGCTGAGTCAGCTCAACCACCACCACAAAGCCCATCCGCGCGCCCATCACCTCCTCAGGCGGAATGAGGATGTCAAAGCTCAGGCGGCTATCATCCGGCACCACAAAACCCACGCCGGCATCCGTGAAGTAGCGGCCTACGATCTGGCTGGTTTTTGGCACCAGCACACGCACAACGCGCGCTTCACGACGCCCTTTGCGGTCTGCACCCAGCGGCTGGGCCAGGATCTGGTCGCCGTGAATGCACATTTTCATCTGTTCAGATGAGAGGTAGAGGTCGTCCTTGCGGCCTTCAACGCGCAGGAAGCCGTAACCATCACGGTGGCCAATTACCATGCCTTTCAGCAGATCGAGACGCTCCGGCAGGGCATAGCATTGACGGCGGGTAAAGACGAGTTGTCCGTCGCGCTCCATTGCGCGAAGGCGGCGGCGAAGGGCTTCAATTTGCTCTTCGCCTTCAATGTTCAGTTCAGCGGCAAGTTCTTCACGGTTGGCAGGTTTTTCACGTTTTGTGAGGTGTTCAATGATGAACTCGCGGCTGGGGATAGGGTTCGCGTATTTTTCGGCTTCGCGTTCCTGGAAAGGATCTTGTGACATAGCGGTTCCTCCGTTGTCATCTCCGGTGGACGTTTTCTTCATTCCACCAGCAATAATTTATATAGCGGTTGATTCTCTTCAACCAAATCGGCCAGCGTGTAGTTATCCAGTTCCATGAGAAAACTTTGCACAGCCTTTGAAAGCGCCTGTTTCAGCCGACAGGCGGGGGTAATGTGGCAGAACGCACTGCTGCAGTTCACCAGAGACAATGGCTCCAGTTCGCGCACCACATCACCAACACGAATACTCTGTGCCGGTTTACCGAGGCGGATGCCGCCATTTTTCCCGCGGACGGCAGCAACATATCCGGCTCGGCTAAGTTGATTGATTATTTTGACCATATGATTACGGGACACACCGTAGACCTCTGTCACCTCAGAGATACTGGTCATCTGTCCAGCGGGTAACGACGCCATGTAAATCAGCGCACGCAATCCGTAATCGGTGAAACTTGTTAACTGCACATCAACCTCAGGAAAAGGGTAAAACGCGGTATATCCGCAGAGATATTCATTAATGATGATAAACCAGCCAGATAGTCAACGGCGAATTTATTTAAACTGAAAGGGGGAAAGGAGAACGAAAAAGCCGGATGCGCATCGCTTTCCGGCCTGTGATGGGTGTTGTAGGCCCGGCAAGCGTAGCGCCGCCGGGCGAAACCCTCATTATGCGTCGAACGGGTCGCGCAGGATCATGGTTTCAGAACGATCCGGGCCGGTAGAGATGATATCAATCGGCACGCCGGTCAGCTCTTCAATACGCTGGATGTAATCCAGCGCTGCCTGCGGCAGACCGCTACGCTCTTTCACGCCAAAGGTGGTTTCAGACCAGCCTGGCATGGTTTCGTAGATCGGCTCAATGCCCTGCCAGTCGTCAGCGGCCAGTGGAGTGGTGGTCACTTCACGGCCATCCGGCATACGGTAGGCAACACAGATTTTCACCTCTTTCAGACCATCCAGGACGTCCAGCTTGGTCAGGCAGAAGCCAGACAGGGAGTTGATCTGCACCGCACGGCGCACAGCAACCGCATCCAGCCAGCCGGTACGACGACGACGACCGGTGGTCGCGCCAAACTCGTTACCTTGCTTGCACAGGAACTCGCCGGTTTCATCAAACAGTTCGGTCGGGAACGGACCCGCACCCACGCGAGTGGAGTAAGCTTTGATGATGCCCAGAACGTAATCCACATAACGCGGACCCAGGCCAGAGCCGGTTGCCACGCCACCTGCGGTGGTGTTGGAGGAGGTTACGTATGGATAGGTACCGTGGTCGATATCCAGCAGCGTACCCTGCGCACCTTCGAACATGACGAAATCGCCACGCTTGCGCGCCTGGTCCAGCAGATCGGATACATCAACAACCATACCGGTCAGGATGTCAGCGATCGCCATGACGTCATCCAGCACTTTCTGGTAGTCAACGGCGTCAACTTTGTAGAAGTTCACCAGCTGGAAGTTGTGATATTCCATCACCTCTTTCAGTTTTTCAGCAAAGGTGGCTTTATCGAACAGATCGCCAACACGCAGACCGCGACGGGCGACTTTATCTTCGTAAGCCGGGCCGATACCACGGCCGGTGGTACCGATCGCTTTCGCGCCGCGTGCTTTTTCACGCGCCAGATCCAGCGCAACGTGGTAGTCGAGGATCAGCGGACAGGCTTCAGAGAGCAGCAGACGCTCGCGAACCGGGATGCCACGGTCTTCCAGACCTTTCATCTCTTTCATCAGCGCAGCAGGAGACAGCACAACACCGTTACCGATGATGCTGGTCACATTGTCACGAAGAATGCCTGATGGAATAAGATGGAGGACGGTTTTTTCACCGTTGATTACGAGAGTATGGCCTGCGTTGTGACCACCCTGATAACGTACAACAAACTTAGCACGTTCAGTCAGAAGATCGACGATCTTCCCTTTACCTTCGTCACCCCATTGGGTGCCCAGTACGACGACGTTGTTACCCATTTTTCAAAATCACCGATTGCTTAAAAATGGATTCTACCATCGGTTTTGATGATGTTCAGCTTTTTTTGTATACAAATTTCGGCGAAACGGACTGCTTTATGCGCAGTTAAACGATTACCTCAATATGTTGTGGAGCGAGACGAATCACATCACTAATCATGGCGAAGCACCTGGCAAATTGATGTGAGTTTTTTAACAAAGGCCTTTTATCGGGTTACCGGCGGAGCGGTTATATGATTCCGTATGTGAAGTTAAAAATTCATAAATTCTGGCCTTGCCGCTTATTTTAAAAATTGTCACCCTTTGCCCGCATCTCAAATATGAGTTGTTGTTGTAATTACACTAATTAGGATGATGAAAATGAAAGAATTGACTCTTTTAGAAATTGAAGCTGTAAGCGGCGCGGGCTGGTTGCAGGATGGCATCGCTTCGCTGGGTGGCAAGATCGGTAACTTTGCCTGGACCACCGCAGGCGATCTGCTGAGCGTGGATGTTCCCCTGATCGGTAACATTAACCTTGGGCAAATTGCTCCCACTCTGGGCGAAAAATTAGGTCAATCGGTGGGTTCGACTGTCGGCTATACCATTGAGTCTACGCTGGGATCGCTGCCTGTTATCGGCGGGCTGTTTAGCAAGCTGCTGGGTAATTAAGATAAAAAAATGGCGCCTTATGGCGCCATTTTTAACGCTGCTTATCGTGGTGTCGTAGGCGAGCGCATATAGCGGAAGAAATCGCTATCCGGGCTGAGAACCATAACGTCCTGATTGCTCTGGAAGCTGCTCTCGTAGGCACGCAGGCTACGGATAAAGGCATAGAAGTCTGGATCCTGGCTGAAGGCATCCGCAAACAGCTTCGCCGCTTCGGCATCGCCTTCACCGCGCAGGATACGGCCCTGACGCTCCGCTTCTGCCAGGGTTTTGGTCACTTCATAGTCTGCGGTTGCACGCAGCTTTTCAGCCTCTTCCTGACCCTGTGAACGATGACGACGGGCTACCGCTTCACGCTCGGCACGCATACGGTTGTAGATCGCCTCAGAGACTTCCGTTGGCAGGTTGATCTGCTTGATACGCACGTCAACCACTTCGATACCCAATGCCGCCATACTGTTCGGGTTGATAACCGCCACTTTACCGTTGGTTTCAGCCTGAACGCGTTCAGCCGCTTTGGCGATGGCATCGTCAGCCGCTGGGGTTGTCACTTCATCTTCCGTGCCGGCAGAACCGGAGTTCAGCGCATCGCGTACTTCAGAGGTCAGACGACCGCGGGAGTCGGTTACGATGTCCCGGACATCCAGACGACCAATCTCAGAACGCAGACGGTCAGAGAACTTACGTTTCAGCAGCACTTCGGCCTGAGAGACGTCGCCGCCGCCGGTTGCCAGGAAGTAACGGCTGAAGTCGCTGATACGCCACTTGATATAGGAGTCAACGATCAGGTCTTTTTTCTCTTTAGTCACGAAACGGTCGGCCTGGTTATCCATCGTCTGGATACGCGCATCAAGCGTTTTCACAGACTGAATAAACGGCACTTTGAAGTGCAGGCCTGGCTCATAAATGACCGGACGCTTGTCGCCGTCACGCACGACGCTGCTGAACTGGAATTTAATCCCACGCTCGCCCTCTTTAACCACAAAAATTGAGGTGTAAAGCACAACCAGCACGATAATAATGATCGCAATTACTGACTTACGCATCGTTATTCCCCCTGACGCTGGTAGTCGTTACGCTGCGCGTTGGCGCGGCGTTGGTCCATGATGTCACCATCGCTTGAAGAAGAGCGGGTGTTTGCGCTGGCGTTTCCGGAAGACGCAGGTGGCAGACGCAGCAGGTTGTTGGCACCGCTGTTGTCATTTTTTGTCGCCGGCGCGTTACCGCCTTTCAGCATCTGATCCAGCGGCAGAACCATCAGGTTGCCACCTTTGCTGTCATTGACCAGCACCTTACGGGTATGGCTCAGCACTTTCTCCATGGTTTCGATATAGAGACGCTCACGGGTAATTTCCGGCGCGGCTTTATATTCCGGCAGGATTTTCGCAAAGCGAGCCACCTCACCCTGGGCTTCCAGCACGGTCTGGGTCTTATAGGCTCGCGCCTCTTCCAGAATACGCTGTGCCTGACCGTTCGCACGCGGCTGAACTTCGTTGGTGTAGGCTTCAGCCTCACGGATGTACTGCTGTTCGTTTTCACGGGCAGCAATCGCATCGTCAAACGCCGCTTTGACCTCTTCCGGCGGACGAGCAGCCTGGAAGTTGACGTCCAGCAGGGTGATACCCATGTTATACGGACGAATGGTCTCTTCCAGCTCACGCTGGGTATCGCTACGAATAACGGTACGACCTTCGGTCAGAATGCGGTCCATGGTGTATTTACCGATCACGCCACGCAGGGCGCTGTCGGTCGCCTGACGCAGGCTGTCATCAGCGCTGGTCACGCTAAAGAGGTAACGTTCAGGATCGGTCACGCGATACTGCACGTTCATCTCAACGCGCACCACGTTTTCGTCTGACGTCAGCATCACGCCGGATGCCGCCAGTTCGCGTACCGATTCAACGTTCACCGCCGTGACGTCATCGATAAAGGTCGGCTTCCAGTTCAGGCCTGGCTCAACCAGATGGCTGAATTTGCCAAAACGGGTGACAACACCGCGCTCGGCTTCTTTGATTGTGTAGAACCCGCTGGCAGCCCAGATAATCACCGCCGCTGCGGCAACAATGCCCACCACACGACCGCCCATATGAGGACGCGGCCCCTGGCCAGTACCGCCGCCAGTGCCTTTACCACCGCCGAGTCCGCCCAGCTTTTTGCTCAGCTTGCGGAAGATATCATCCAGATCGGGTGGCCCCTGCTCGCGACCACCTTTGTTGCCATTTCCCCCGGAGTTGCCGCCTTGATTATTGCTGCTCCCCCACGGGTCGCGGTCTTGTCCGTTATTACCGGGCTGATTCCACGCCATGTATGTGCTCCATATTTGTTATGCGGTGATATACCCTCAAACGCCTGGCATGCCGGAGCATTCGCAGCGGTTCGGGTATCCCAAAGGGCAAAATCCTTCAGGCATCTCCTTTCCGGTCAGACGACGTAGTCGACCAGCGCAGGTTCTTGTTTACAGAGGCGACGCCAGTCGACGATTGGCATACGCACCTGCAACCCCACGCTGCCGTCATCCTCCATCCACTCTTTTTCTATCGCCTGAAGCTGATAAAAACGGCTGCGCAGTCGGCCTTCCTCGGGTGGCAGACGCAGCGTGTGCTGAGCCACTTCACCGGAAAGACGTTCTGTTAAAGCCTGGAAAAGCAGTGGTACACCGACACCGGTCTGCGCAGAAAGCCAGACCCGAATCGGTATGTTCTCTTCATCCCTGTCGATACGCGGTTCGAAATTGTCCAGCATATCGATCTTGTTCATCACCAGCAGCGTCGGGATCTCGTGGGCATCAATCTCTTCCAGCACGATATTCACTGCATCAATATTTTCCTGAACGCGTACATCCGCAGCGTCGATAACGTGCAACAGCAACGTCGCCTGACGGGTCTCCTGCAGGGTGGCTTTAAACGCGGCCACCAGATCGTGCGGCAGATGACGGATAAACCCAACGGTATCCGCCAGCACGGTTTCTCCGACATCCGTCACATCAATGCGGCGCAGCGTCGGATCCAGGGTCGCAAACAGCTGGTCTGCGGCGTAAACCTGGGCCTCAGTAATCTGGTTAAACAGGGTGGATTTACCGGCGTTGGTATAACCGACCAGCGACACCGTCGGGATGTCTGCTTTCTGTCGGGAGCGGCGCCCCTGCTCACGTTGCTTCTCAACTTTTTCCAGCCGAGAGAGGATCTGGGTAATACGGCCACGCAGCAAGCGACGGTCGGTTTCGAGCTGGGTTTCACCCGGGCCGCGCAAACCAATCCCGCCCTTTTGTCGTTCAAGGTGTGTCCAGCCACGCACCAGGCGCGTCGCCAGATGGCGCAACTGCGCCAGCTCAACCTGCAATTTCCCTTCATGGGTACGTGCACGTTGGGCAAAAATGTCTAAAATCAAACCCGTCCGATCGATAACACGACATTCGCACAGACGTTCCAGGTTGCGTTCCTGGGCCGGTGTCAGGGCGTGATCAAACAGCACGACCGATGCGCCAGTCGCTTTTACGGCATCCGCAATCTCTACTGCTTTACCTTCACCAACAAAAAACTTTGGGTGCGGCGCTTTACGGCTACCGGTAATCACCTGCATTGCTTCGACACCGGCGGAAGAGACCAGAGATTCAAACTCCTGGAGATCTTCCATATCTTTGTCTTGCGAAAAATAGATGTGTACCAGCACCGCCTGCTCACCGGCATCGTAACGGTCAAACAAGCGTAAACCTCTCAAAAAAGATCAGCGGGGAACGCAGAAAACCTGGCTCCCCGATATGGAAATAACAGCCAGTAACCTTATTCGGTCTCTTCGCTGTCCTGCGCAGGCGCAGAAGAACCCTGCGCGTTGCTGCCATGATGGTAGTTACTGGAACCGCCGCCAGCGTTATTGCTGTGATGAGATACCGGGCGAGACGGAACAACAGTAGAAATCGCGTGCTTATAAACCATCTGGCTGACCGTGTTTTTCAACAGGATCACGAACTGATCGAAAGATTCAATCTGACCTTGCAGCTTAATACCATTCACCAAATAAATAGAAACTGGAACACGTTCCCGACGCAGTGCGTTCAAGAACGGATCTTGTAAAGATTGCCCCTTAGCCATTCTATCTTTTCCTTATATGCTTGTTTTGTACTTAGAACCTTGCGATTCTGAAAAATTGCGCACGATACGGCTTAATTGTACACATTCAGTCTGCGATATCACCAACAACCTGTAATACATCGTGTAACGCCTGTTGCGGTTTTTCACTGTCTAACCAGTGAACTCCCTCCCAACCGCGCAACCAGGTAATCTGGCGCTTCGCTAACTGTCTCGTGGCGCAAATACCTCGATAAACCATTTCATCATGCGAAATCTCACCTTCAATGTATGACCACATCTGGCGATAACCCACACAACGAATGGAAGGCATATCCGTATGCAAATCTCCACGGGCAAATAGCGCCCGCACTTCTGCTTCAAAATCTGAAGCCAACATCTGATGAAAACGCTGCTCAATTCGCTGATGGAGCAGTTCACGGCTCGCCGGGGCGATGGCGAACTGATGCACCTGATACGGCAGAGCCTCTCCTGACGTTTGCGTCAGTTCCGTTAAAGTTTTACCCGAAATGAAAAAAACTTCCAGTGCCCGGGAAAGCCTTTGCGGATCATTTGGATGAATACGTGCTGCCGCAACCGGATCAATTTCTGCCAGCTGCGCATGCAGTGCGCCCCATCCCTGCTCTGCTGCCTGATGCTCAATCTTTGCTCTAATGGCCGGGTCTGCCGAAGGTAACGGCGACAACCCTTCCAGTAACGCTTTGAAATAGAGCATTGTTCCGCCCACCAGCAGCGGGATACGCCCTGCTGCTGTGATCTCAGCCATATGCGCCAGCGCATCGCGACGAAAATCAGCCGCCGAATAAGCCTGCGCCGGGTCAAGGATGTCCAGCAATCGGTGCGGCGCCGCGCGCAACTCGTCTGCGTTAGGCTTTGCCGTACCAATATCCATCCCCTGATAAATAAGGGCGGAATCAACGCTAATCAACTCTACTGGCAAAACTTTACGTAACTCAATGGCTAACGCGGTTTTACCCGAGGCCGTTGGCCCCATCAAAAATATCGCCTTAGGCAGGCGGGTATTGCTTACATCACTCATTTTTCAGGGCGGCCTTAGCCGTTTGTAAATCAACAGGTTGTAATAAACCACCCGGCGGAGCCTTCACCAGCTGCGGGCAGAGGCGTTCAACCTCCGCCAGCACGGTGATAGCCTGCGCCATACTCCACGCTGGGTGATCGCTGGCCAGCTGGCGGGCGATCCACTGTGCAGTATTGGCGGCATCAAACGTTGTCTGCTGCGCCAGGTAGCCTATCAGTTCAGGAATCAAGTTTTGTAAATTTTGTTGGCGTAAGGGTAAAGGCACGGCACGAAGCGTCACATGATGCGATTCGAGCACCATTTCGATACCCATTTCAGCAAGGGCAGCCTGATGACGCTGCACCACCTGCGTCTCCTGCGGCGAGATTTTAATCCGCACCGGGATCAACAGCGGCTGGGCGCAGGCCTGATGGGGACCGGGCGCCAGCTGCGCCTGTTTCAGCCAGCGTTCGGCGACCGGCAGGGATAACAGCGCCAGATGACCGTCCTGCTCAAGCAGCGCGGCATCGGGTGCTATGATGGTCAGCACCCGACCAAAACTCTGGTTATGGCCCATCAGGGCAGGTGCTGTGGGAGCAGCCTCAGCCGTTTTTTGTGCCGGAGCCGGGGTGTCCAGCAAGGTGCGATACACCGCGCCTGCCTGCTTCTGGTAGCCTGGCTGGGCATGTGGATAATTCGCCCCGGACGCCCGGGAAGCTGATCCGCCAGACGAGAAACGCGGTGCGGCAGGTTCCCGCGCCACAGCGGGCTCAGCGAACTGGTTTCTACCCGCCGCGATGCGGTTCTCCGGGATTTGACGCGGCGCAGGCACCTCTTCGCTCAACGGCAGGCTCGGTTCGGCCTGCTGCTGCAATACGCTCAGCACCCCCTGGTAGATGAAGTCATGCACCAGCCGGGACTGGTGAAAACGCACCTCATGTTTCGCCGGATGGACATTGACATCCACCTGGTGCGGGTCGATCTCCAGATAGAGCACAAAAGCGGGCTGCTCACCGGCACCGAGTTTATCCTCGCACGCCTGGCGGATCGCATGGTTGATAAGACGGTCACGCATCATGCGTCCGTTCACGTAGCAATACTGGATCTCTGCAAAAGCCGCGCTGCTCGCTTTCGGATCGGCCACCCAACCACGCAGGGTCAGATCGCCATGCTGCCACTCAATGGCCAGCGCCTTTTCCAAAAACGGCGTACCGCAGATGGCACCCAACCGGCGCTCTTTCTGCCCGCCCTGCGCCACGGCGCGATACTGGCGCATCATCTTGCCGTTATGGCTCAGATTGATGGTGACATCGAAGCGCGCCAGGGCGATGCGGCGAATAATCTCGTCGATATGGCCAAATTCGGTTTTCTCGGTGCGCATAAACTTGCGCCGCGCGGGGGTGTTGTAGAAGAGATCCAGCACCTCCAGCGTCGTTCCCACCGGATGCGCGGCAGGTTTGACCGTCACGTCCATATCCCGGCCTTCGGCATAAGCCTGCCAGGCCTCCGGCTGTTCCGCCGTGCGGGAGGTGAGCGTTAAGCGGGAGACGGAGCTGATACTGGCCAGCGCTTCGCCGCGGAAACCGAGGCTGATAATGGCTTCGAGATCGTCGAGGGAGGCGATTTTGCTGGTTGCGTGACGAGCCAGCGCCAGCGCCAGCTCCTCTTTTTTGATGCCGCAGCCGTTATCACGGATCCGGATGAGCTTCGCTCCGCCGCGTTCGATATCGATATCAATGCGGGTGGCGCCCGCATCAAGGCTGTTTTCCACCAGCTCTTTCACTACCGACGCAGGTCGTTCTACCACCTCACCGGCGGCGATTTGGTTCGCAAGCTGCGGCGGCAGAACCTGAATCGGCATGATAGCTCCTTAATTGGTCGAGGTTGACTCGCCCGGTAACATGGCGCTGGCGGTCTGCCCCGCGCCACCCTGTGGGGCAGACTGGAGCGGATGCGCATCAAAGTACTTACGCAGGCCTTTATAAATCGCTTCGGCAATCTGCTGCTGGTAGCTGTCACTGGCCAGCAGGCGCTCTTCACCGTTATTACTGATGAAGCCCGTCTCCACGAGAATGGACGGAATATCCGGCGAACGCAGCACGCCGAGGCTGGCATGTTCCGGGCGGCGCTTATGCAGGGAACCGACACTTTGCAGCTGATTCAGGACGTTAGTCGCTACATCATACCCGACACGCTGGGAATGGCCGAACTGTAAATCCAGTACCGCCTGGCTCAGGTAGGGATCCGACTGGCTGTTCGCCAGCACGTCGCCCGCCCCGCCTAACAGCTCGGATTGCTTTTCATGTTCCTCAAGCCAGTTTGCCATTTCGCTGTTGGCGCGACGGTTGGAAAGTACCCATACGGACGCCCCCGTCGCGTTGCGGTTGGGAGCTGCATCGGCATGCACTGAGACCAGGAAATTGGCATTCTGCTGACGCGCCACGTCAGAACGGCCCATGACCGAGATAAAATAGTCACCGTCACGGGTTAACACGCCTTTAAACATCGGGTCGTCGTTCAGCAAGGTCCGCAGCTTACGGGCAATGGCGATGGTCACGTTTTTCTCACGCGTTCCCCCCGGCCCGATGGCGCCAGGATCATCGCCACCGTGTCCAGCATCGATGGCGATAATAACTTTATCGCCGCTTGCCGGGCGCGCCTGCACCGCGGGACGGGTCACCGTGTTGCTACTGGTGACGCTGGTAATACGATCGCTGCCGGATTTAAACGGATTTCGTGCGGGCTCCGAAGGGCGCGGTGCAACGACAGGCTCTTCCACCCGCTTGACCACGACCGGTGGCGGCGGAGGCGGCGGTGGTGCATCGGCGTTGATGGTAAAGACCACCATATAGTTCGCCCCGTTTTGTTGCTTCACCGCCCGGGTCTTGCCGTTTTGCGTTAAATCCACCACCAGACGCAGGGATTGCGCATCTTTTGGCGTACCGGAACGAATGCTGCGCACCAGGTTGTTGCCGCTGAACTGTAACGGCAGCCCCTTGATAACGCCGGTCTGTTTAATATCCAGCGCGACGCTGCGCCTATCGTCCTGCGAAAACGCATACTCAGGATCGCCCATAAAGCTGAAGGTGATCCGGGCCTGAGTGTCTCCGTTGGAAACCTGAATATCGGACAAGGTTGCCGCCCCGGCCTGTGCGCAAAACAGCACCGTTGCAGCTATCAGCCAACTTTTAACGCGATTAATCATCCCGTTATCTCTTAACTTAACCGGCTAAACGCGCCAGTATCGAATTTCCTGATGCGGAGAGAGCAGTCACGCGGGCTTCACGCCCTTGCGCCTGATACTCCAGGTGAATTTCAACATCGGGTTCAGGTAAAACACCGGTCCCCTGCTGCGGCCACTCGACCAGGCAAATGGCATCGTTGGCAAAGTAGTCACGGATCCCCATAAATTCCAGCTCTTCAGGATCGGCAAGGCGATAGAGATCGAAGTGGTAGACCATCAGGTTTTCCAGGGTGTAGGGCTCGACCAGCGTGTAGGTCGGGCTTTTCACATTACCCTGATGTCCCAGCGCCTGTAAGAAGCCCCGGCTAAAGGTGGTCTTACCCGCGCCAAGGTCGCCATACAGATAGATGACTGTTGCGCCCTCGCAGGCCTGCGCCACGCGCTGGCCGAGATCTAAAGTTGCTTGTTCGTCGGGTAAAGGGATCACGCGATTAATCATTTTCTACGTCAGTTATTTTCGGGTTAACGACACGCCTTAGCGTGTCAAAAAGATCGGTTGCCAGCATGCCGCGCGTGCCATAGTGGTCAGCCAGCCGATCGGCAGCTGCACCATGCGCGACGCAGCCTGCGCAGGCGGCATCATAAAGCGCCAGTTTCTGTCCAAGCAACGCGCCAATAATACCGGAAAGCACGTCGCCCATGCCGCCGCTCGCCATTCCGGCATTGCCGACATCCACGATGCCTGTCTCTCCGCTCTCGCTGGCGACGACGGTACCGGCGCCTTTCAACACCACAACACCACCGTAACGTTTTACCAGACGCTGGGCAGAATGTAAGCGATCGCTTTCAATTTCTGCAACGCTACAGTTAAGCAGCCGCGCGGCCTCGCCGGGGTGCGGCGTCAGGATGCGATTGTGACGTTTATCCGGATTGATTGCCAGAAGGTTCAGCGCGTCAGCGTCCCATAGCATCGCATGGCGAAAGTTTTCGACCTTGCGTAGTGCCTCCTTCCCCCACGGCTCCTGACCGAGACCGGGGCCAATCACCACCACATCGGCCCATTGCAGACTGTCATCCAGCGCCTTCGGCGTCAGTTCATGCACCATCAGTTCAGGCCGGGCGGTAACGATCGGGGCAATATTTTCGCGGCGGGTCAGGACGCGCACCAGCCCAGCCCCCGTGCGCAGTGCCGCTTCGCCGGTCATGCGAATAGCGCCCGCTGTGCCATGGTCGCCGCCGATAATCACCAGCCGGCCATGATCGCCCTTATGGGAAGTTGGACGGCGTGGCGGCAACCACTGCGCCAGATGCGAGGCATCAAAGCGGGTGATGGCGGTCTCCTGCCCGGCGAGCCAGCCCTCCAGCCCAAGCGCGTGATGATGCAACGTGCCCACCACATCGCGCGCTTTACCGGTCAACAGGCCCGGTTTAAGGGCAATAAACGTCACCGTATGGTCGGCATTTATGACCGCGCCTGGCGTGGTGCCCGTCTGAGCAACCAGCCCGGAGGGAATATCCAGCGCAACGATGGGGGCCGCATGCTGGTTAGCGTGGGCGATCAATCCGGCGACCTCGTCGCGAGGCGCGCTGCGCAAACCTGTTCCCAGAAGGCCGTCAACGATGAGGTCGATGCCTTCCGGCCAGGGGGTATCCGCAGCGTGGATAATCCCTGCCGCATCCAGCCAGGCTTGCCGCGCGTCTGTGGCCTCTTCCGGAAGCGGTTTGTCGCTCTCTGTCGCCAGCAGCGTAACGGTAATGCCTGCGGCAATCGCCAGCCGGGCGACAACATAGCCATCACCGCCGTTATTGCCATGACCGCACAGGATGAGCCAGTGGCGGGATTGCGGGTAAGCGGTACGGGCAACGGTGAACGCTGCCTCACCCGCACGCCGCATCAGTTCATAAAGGGTAATGCCCAGACTGTCTGCCGCCTCTTTTTCGGCGCGCCGCAGGTCGTCCGCGGGCCAGACAGAGTGTGGTATACTTGCGGGGTTTTTCTTCACAGTATGGTCCGTCATGTCACAGCCCCTCGATCTCAATCAGTTAGCGCAAAACATTAAACAGTGGGGCGCTGAGCTTGGTTTTCAACACGTGGGTATCACCGATACCGATCTCTCTGCCAGCGAGCCCAAACTGCAGGCATGGCTGGATAATCAATACCACGGCGAGATGGAGTGGATGGCGCGTCACGGCATGATGCGCGCCCGCCCGCATGAACTGTTGCCGGGAACCCTGCGCGTGATCAGCGTGCGTATGAACTACCTTCCCACCGGAGCCGCTTTTGCCAGTACGCTGAAGAACCCCTCTCTGGGGTATGTCAGCCGTTATGCCCTGGGGCGTGACTATCATAAACTGTTGCGTAACCGGCTCAAAAAGCTTGGGGAAATGATTCAGGAGCAGTGCGCCACGCTGAATTTTAGACCTTTTGTCGATTCTGCGCCTGTTCTTGAGCGCCCGCTGGCGGAAAAAGCCGGGCTCGGCTGGACAGGTAAGCACTCACTTATCCTCAGCCGCGACGCCGGGTCGTTCTTCTTCCTCGGAGAACTGCTGATTGATCTTCCCCTGCCGGTGGATAAGCCGGTCGAAGAAGGCTGTGGCCGCTGTGTGGCCTGTATGACCATCTGCCCTACCGGTGCCATTGTCGAGCCTTATACCGTCGATGCCCGCCGCTGCATCTCCTACCTGACCATTGAACTGGAAGGGGCGATCCCGGAAGAGTTTCGGCCGTTAATCGGCAATCGCATTTACGGCTGCGATGATTGTCAGCTGATCTGCCCGTGGAACCGTTATTCACAGCTAACGGAAGAGGACGACTTCAGCCCGCGCAAGGCGTTACACGCGCCGCCGCTGACAGAGCTGTTTGCCTGGAGCGAAGCCTGGTTCTTGAAAGTGACGGAAGGATCGGCGATTCGCCGTATTGGTCACCTGCGCTGGTTGCGTAATATCGCCGTTGCGCTGGGAAATGCCCCCTGGGATGAAGCCAATCTCCGGGCGCTGGAAAGTCGCCGAGGTGAGCACCCACTTCTCGATGAACACATAGAGTGGGCGGTTGCGCAGCAAATCGCCAAACGAAATGCCTGCGTGGTTGAGGTGCAATCTCCGCAGAAACTCAGGCTGGTAAGGGTCGTCGAAAAAGGGCTTCCGAGAGATGCATGATGTTTCCACAGCCTGTGAATAAAAATTAAAAGGAAGAGAGAGTCTGGTTCTGGCTATTGGTCAAGTGATCGAGCTAACATTTTGAAATGAAATTTTCTTCATAAATTTCAATACATTAAAGCGTTACTATTCATCAGGCGAAGTTTCTGAATATTCGGTAAAAAGAGATTAACCTGTGGATAAGTCTGTTAAGAAGAGTTTGTCAGAAATGAAACAAGTCGTCCCCGGCGGGGCTTTCCGCGGTGGATATCTGGAGGAGGAGAAAAAATTTGGAGCGGGAAACGAGACTCGAACTCGCGACCCCGACCTTGGCAAGGTCGTGCTCTACCAACTGAGCTATTCCCGCTTGGGTGGTGTTACTTCTTTGCGAACAAATTTTGGAGCGGGAAACGAGACTCGAACTCGCGACCCCGACCTTGGCAAGGTCGTGCTCTACCAACTGAGCTATTCCCGCTTAATCTTCGTCTTTCAAGCCGCCACTGCGTTGGCTGCCTTCACTCACCTTAGTCACTTACTTTAGTAAGCTTCTAAGGATTCGTTCAGTTGCCGCCTTGTTGCAACCTGAAATCCTGCGATTGGTGGTCTTACTTCTCAGCAAACAGATTTGGAGCGGGAAACGAGACTCGAACTCGCGACCCCGACCTTGGCAAGGTCGTGCTCTACCAACTGAGCTATTCCCGCAAAATCTGTGCTGTCGTAACGATGAATTCTCTGTCGTTACGGGAGGCGCATTATACGAGAAATCCTTTCTGCTGCAACCCCCCAAAAGCGTTTTTTTATAAATTTAGTTCAAGTGCTGCAATATTCGTCACATTGTGCAGATTTAAAGCGTTATACCCCGGCAGGCGCACGCCTGCCGGAAAGATCGCTTATAAATTAATAAAATGTTCGCGGTAGTAGGCCAGCTCCGCCACCGACTCACGGATATCATCCATGGCCTGGTGGGTGCCCTGCTTCTTAAAGCCGTCGAGAATTTCCGGCTTCCAGCGACGCGCCAGCTCTTTCAGGGTGCTGACGTCCAGGTAACGGTAGTGGAAATACGCTTCGAGCTCCGGCATGTACTTAAACAGGAAGCGGCGATCCTGGCCGATGCTGTTGCCACAAATCGGTGATTTTCCCTGCGGTACCCACTGCTTCAGAAATTCGATTGTCGCCAGCTCGGCTTCGCGGTCGCCCTGGGTGCTGGCTTTCACGCGATCCACCAGCCCGCTGCCGGTGTGGGTGCGCACGTTCCAGTCATCCATCAGCGCCAGCTGTTCGTCGGACTGGTGCACGGCAATGGTCGGCCCTTCCGCCAGGATATTCAGGTTCGCGTCAGTGACCAGCGTGGCGATCTCAATAATGCGATCGCGCTCAGGATCGAGCCCGGTCATCTCCAGATCGATCCAAATCAGATTGTTTTCATCTGCACTCATGTTATTTTCCACCCTTCTCGCATAACCGGCCGTGGCAGGTTAACTACTATTAATTAGTGTGTATCATAGAGGTTTTGCCCAATATGGGCGACCAGGAGCCAGCACGATTGAGTAAAAATAAACTCTCCAAAGGGCAGCAGCGCCGCGTTAAAGCCAACCATCAGCGCCGCCTTAAAACCACTTCAGAGAAGGTCGACTACGACGACAACCTGTTTGGCGAGCCCGCGGAAGGCATCGTGATTAGCCGCTTCGGTATGCATGCTGATGTAGAGTCTGCCGACGGCGACGTTCACCGCTGCAATATTCGTCGCACCATCCGCTCGCTGGTAACCGGTGACCGCGTGGTATGGCGCCCCGGTAAAGCCGCTGCTGAAGGCGTGACGGTGAAAGGTATCGTCGAAGCCGTGCACGAGCGCTCGTCGGTATTAACCCGCCCCGACTTTTATGACGGCGTAAAACCGATTGCCGCCAATATCGATCAGATTGTCATTGTCTCGGCCATTCTGCCCGAACTGTCGCTGAACATTATCGACCGTTATCTCGTCGCGTGTGAAACCCTGCAGGTTGAGCCGCTGATCGTCCTGAATAAGATTGATCTGCTCGACGCCGAAGGCACCGCATTTGTTAACGAGCAGATGGATATCTATCGCAAGATTGGCTATCGCGTACTGATGGTCTCAAGCCGCACTCAGGATGGCCTGAAGCCGCTTGAAGAGGCGTTGACCGACCGCATCAGCATTTTTGCGGGCCAGTCCGGGGTGGGCAAATCCAGCCTGCTGAATAATCTGCTTGGCTTGCCGCAGGAGATCCTGACTAACGATGTCTCCGACACCTCGGGTCTTGGCCAGCACACGACTACCGCTTCACGCCTCTATCACTTCCCGCACGGCGGCGATGTGATCGACTCCCCTGGGGTACGTGAATTTGGTCTTTGGCATCTTGAACCGGAACAAATCTTTAACGGTTTTGTCGAATTCCACGACTACTTAGGCGCGTGCAAATATCGCGACTGTAAGCATGACAACGACCCGGGCTGCGCCATTCGTGAAGCGGTCGAAAACGGTGAAATTGCGGAAACCCGTTTTGAAAACTACCACCGCATTCTCGAAAGCATGGCTCAGGTAAAAACACGTAAAAGCTTTTCTGAATCTGATGACTGACAACTAAGCTAAGCGTCGCTAAAATCGTCCCCTTTTTTCAGGTTCCGGCTGTTTAACAGCCGGCTCAGGAACGACAAAACAATGGCCTGGAGGCTACCTTGTTAAACTCATTTAAACTTTCGCTTCAATACATTCTGCCGAAACTGTGGCTCACTCGCCTGGCGGGCTGGGGCGCAAGCAAACGAGCGGGCTGGCTGACTAAGCTGGTAATCGATCTGTTCGTGAAATATTACAAGGTCGATATGCAGGAAGCGCAGAAGCCGGATACGGCAAGCTACCGCACCTTCAACGATTTCTTCGTCCGCCCACTGCGCGATGAAGTACGCCCCCTGAACACTGACCCGAACGTGCTGGTAATGCCTGCCGACGGCGTGATCAGCCAGTTGGGTGCTATCGAAAACGACAAAATTTTGCAGGCTAAAGGCCACAACTACAGCCTGGAAGCCCTGCTGGCCGGTAACTACCTGATGGCGGATCTGTTCCGCAACGGGACCTTTGCTACCACCTACCTGTCGCCACGCGACTACCACCGCGTGCATATGCCGTGCAACGGTATCCTGCGCGAGATGATCTACGTACCGGGCGATCTCTTCTCGGTTAACCACCTCACCGCGCAAAACGTACCGAACCTCTTTGCCCGTAACGAGCGCGTTATCTGCCTGTTCGACACCGAGTTTGGCCCAATGGCGCAAATTCTGGTGGGTGCGACCATTGTCGGCAGTATCGAAACGGTCTGGGCGGGCACCATTACGCCGCCGCGTGAAGGGGTCATCAAACGCTGGACGTGGCCTGCGGGCGAAAGCGAAGGTTCCGTAGCGCTGCTTAAAGGCCAGGAGATGGGCCGCTTCAAGCTCGGCTCCACCGTTATCAACCTGTTTGCGCCGGGTAAAGTGAAGCTGGTAGAGCAGCTTGAAAGCCTGTCCGTGACCAAGCTCGGCCAGCCGCTGGCGGTATCAACAGAGCCCTTCGTCACCACGGATGCAGAGCCTGCGCCGCTGCCAGCAGAAGAGATTGCCGCCGAACACGAAGCCAGCCCACTGGTCGACGATAAAAAAGACGTAAGCTAAGCAAAAGGTAAACTGACGTGCGCCTGATTATCACTTTTCTGATGGCCTGGTGCCTCAGTATGGGGGCCTACGCAGCGACAGCTCCCGATACCAAACAAATCACGCAAGAACTGGAGCAGGCAAAGGCGGCAAAACCCGCCCAGCCAGAAACCGTAGAGGTGCTCCAGGCTGCGCTGAACGCCCTTGAGGAGCGTAAAGGCTCCCTTGAGCGTGCCACGCAGTATCAGCAGGTTATCGATAATTTCCCCAAACTTTCGCAAACCCTCCGCGCACAGCTGAGCGATATCCGTGAAGAGCCACGTCAGGTGCCCGCGGGCTTAACCTCTGACGCGCTCAACCAGGAGATCCTGCAGGTCAGCAGCCAGCTACTGGAAAAAACCCGCCAGGCGCAGCAGGAGCAGGAGCGTGCCCGGGATATCGCCGACTCGCTGAATCAGCTGCCACAGCAGCAAACCGACGCCCGCCGCCAGCTCAATGAGGTTGAACGCCGGGCCGGGGCGCAAACCGGCAATACCCCCCTTAACCAGGCACAGAATCTCGGCATGCAGGCGGAGTCTGCCAGATTAAAAGCCCTGGTGGATGAACTGGAGCTGGCGCAACTCTCGGCTAACAACCGTCAGGAGCTGGCGCGTATGCGCTCTGAGCTGGCGAAAAAGCAGGGTGAGCAGCTGGACGCTTATCTTCAGGCGCTGCGCAATCAGCTGAACAGCCAGCGCCAGCGTGAAGCTGAGCGGGCGCTGGAAAGCACCGAGATGCTGGCGGAGAACAGCGAGAACCTACCCTCCGGCATCGTGGAGCAATTCAAAGTCAACCGGGAGCTTTCGGCCGCGCTTAACCAGCAGGCGCAGCGTATGGATCTGGTGGCCTCGCAGCAACGCCAGGCAACCAGTCAGACCCTGCAGGTGCGCCAGGCGCTGAATACCCTTCGCGAACAGTCCCAGTGGCTGGGTTCGTCGAATCTGCTGGGCGAGGCGCTGCGCGCTCAGGTTGCGCGTCTGCCCGAGATGCCAAAACCGCAGCAGCTGGATACCGAAATGGCACAGCTGCGCGTACAGCGACTGCGCTTTGAGGATCAACTGAATAAGCAGCCCCAGTTGCGCCAGATCCACCAGCCGGATGGCAAGCCGTTGACCGCCGAACAAAACCGGATTCTGGAAGCCCAGCTGAGAACCCAGCGCGAGCTGCTGAACTCTCTGTTGCAGGGCGGCGATACGCTGCTGCTTGAACTGACCAAACTGAAAGTGTCGAACAGCCAGCTGGAAGATGCGTTAAAAGAGGTCAACGAGGCGACCCACCGCTATCTGTTCTGGACCTCGGACGTGCGCCCCGTCTCCTTCTCCTGGCCGATTGATATTGTTCAGGACCTGCGCCGCTTAATTTCGCTGGATACCTTCAGCCAGCTTGGCAAAGCCAGCATTATGATGCTCACCAGCAAGGAGACGATTTTCCCGCTGCTGGGGGCGCTGATCCTGGTCGGATTCAGCATTTATTCGCGTCGCCACTTCACCCGCTTCCTTGACCGCTCCAGCGCCCGTGTAGGCAAGGTGACGCAGGATCATTTCTGGCTCACGCTGCGCACGGTTTTCTGGTCGATTCTGGTTGCCTCACCGCTGCCGGTGCTGTGGATGACCCTGGGTTATGGCCTGCGCGAAGCCTGGCCTTACCCGCTGGCGGTGGCGATAGGTTTCGGGGTAACGGCTACCGTGCCGCTGCTGTGGGTGGTGATGATCTGCGCCACCTTCGCGCGTCCGAATGGGCTGTTTGTCGCCCACTTTGGCTGGCCGCGTAATCGCGTGGCGCGGGCCATGCGCTACTATCTGATGAGCATTGGGCTTATCGTGCCGCTGATTATGGCGCTGATCATGTTTGATAACCTCAACGATCGGGAGTTTTCCGGCTCGCTGGGTCGCCTCTGCTTTATGCTGATTTGCGGTGCGCTGGCGGTGGTAACGCTGAGCCTGAAGAAGGCCGGGATCCCGCTCTATCTCGACAAAGAGGGTAGCGGCGATAACATGGTCAACCATATGCTGTGGAATCTGCTGCTCGGCGCCCCGCTGGCGGCGATCCTCGCGGCGGCCGTCGGCTATCTGGCCACCGCTCAGGCGCTGCTGGCGCGTCTTGAGACGTCGGTAGCGATCTGGTTCCTGCTGCTGGTGGTCTACCACGTGATCCGCCGCTGGATGCTGATCCAGCGCCGTCGCCTGGCCTTCGATCGGGCGAAAAACCGCCGGGCCGAAATCCTCGCCCAGCGTGCGCGCGGTGAAGAGGAGCCACCTCACATGCTCAGTACCGAGGGGGCAGTAGAGGTAGATGAAACCGAGCTGGATCTGGATGCCATCAGTACCCAGTCACTGCGGCTGGTACGATCCATCCTGATGCTGATCGCCCTGCTCTCCGTTATCTTCCTGTGGTCGGAAATTCATTCGGCGTTTGGCTTCCTGGAGAACATCACCCTCTGGGATGTAACCTCGACGGTACAGGGCGTGGAGAGTCTGGAGCCGATTACGCTCGGCGCAGTCCTGATTGCCATTCTGGTCTTCATCATCACCACCCAGCTGATCCGGAACTTCCCGGCGCTGCTGGAGCTGGCCCTGTTGCAGCATCTGGATTTGACCCCAGGAACCGGATACGCCATCACCACCATCACCAAATACCTGCTGATGCTCTTTGGCGGGCTGGTGGGCTTCTCGATGATCGGCATTGAGTGGTCGAAGTTGCAGTGGCTGGTGGCTGCGCTCGGGGTGGGGCTCGGGTTTGGTTTGCAGGAGATCTTCGCCAACTTTATCTCCGGCCTGATCATCCTGTTTGAAAAGCCGATTCGTATTGGCGATACCGTGACGATCCGCGATTTGACCGGGAGCATCACCAAAATCAACACCCGCGCTACCACCATCAGCGACTGGGACCGCAAAGAGATCATCGTGCCAAACAAGGCGTTTATCACCGAGCAGTTTATTAACTGGTCGCTGTCTGACTCTGTCACGCGTGTGGTCCTGACCGTGCCGGCACCGTCGGATGCCAACAGCGAAGAGGTAACGCAGATCCTCTACACGGCGGCCGAGCGCTGCTCGCTGGTGATCAGCACCCCGGAGCCGGAAGTGTTCCTGGTGGATTTACAGCAGGGGATCCAGATTTTCGAACTGCGTATTTACGCGGCGGAGATGGGCCATCGTATGCCGCTGCGTCATGAGATCCACCAGCTGATTCTGGCGGGCTTCCGTGAACACGGCATCGATATGCCGTTCCCACCGTTCCAGATGCGCCTGGAAACGCTGGATGGACGTAAGACGGGAAGAACCTTGACGTCGGCGGCGAAGCAGCGCCCGGCGGGGAGTTTGTAGTGCAAATGCCGGGTGGCGCTACGCTTACCCGGCCTACAAAATCCGTAGGCCCGTGCAAGCGCAGCGCCGCCGGGCAAACAACATCTCAGGCGCGATCTACCGTAAACGCAATCACATCACCCAGTTGCTCGGCGCCCAGCGCCAGCATCACCAGACGATCGACACCCAGCGCCACACCGGAGCAGTCCGGCAGGCCCGCTTTTAACGCACCCAGTAAGTTGTGGTCGATAGGCTGTTGCGGCAGGCCGCGTGCGGCACGCTTGCGGTTATCCTGTTCGAAACGCTGTTGCTGCTCCCGGGCATCGGTCAGCTCATGGAAACCATTCGCCAGTTCAATACCTTTAAAGTAAACCTCGAAGCGCTCCGCCACGCGGTGATCTTCCGTGCTGATTTGCGCCAGTGACGCCTGGCTTGCCGGGAAGTGATAGACGAAGGTCGGACGATCTTTGCCAATCTGCGGCTCAACACCAAAGGTAAAGAGCATCTGCAGCAGCGTGTCGCGATCTTCTTCGGTATCGGCAATATTGCTGAGATCCAGTTTCGCTGCCGCTTCACGCAGTTGCGTTTTGTCAGCCGAGAGCGGATCAATCTCCAGATGACGCTGGAAAGCCTGCTGATAAGAGAGCGTTTCGGCTTCCGGGCACTCCAGCACCTGTTGCAGTAGGTCGTCCACCTCGTTCATCAGGCGGTACATGTCATAGTGCGGACGGTACCACTCCAGCATGGTGAATTCCGGATTGTGATGACGCCCCATCTCTTCGTTGCGGAAACTGCGGCACAGTTGGTACACCGGGCCACACCCGGCTGCCAGCAGGCGTTTCATATGGTATTCCGGGCTGGTCATCAGATAGAGATTCATCCCCTGAGAGTGACCAGGGCCAACAAAACGGGTTTCAAACGGCACCAGATGAATATCCGTGACCGTCGCCTGACTCATGCAGGGCGTTTCCACCTCCAGCACTCCGCGGTCGGCAAAGAAGCGGCGGATCTCCGCCATAATTGCAGCGCGTTTTAACAGATTGGGGATGGATGCGCTCGGCTGCCAGGTGGCCGTTTCGCTCATGAGAATTTCTCCGATTTCAGACAAGGGGACGAAGTCTACTCGCAACCCAGGGCGGAGACAAATTTTGCCCAATGAATTTTAGGGTTTTCATAACCTCCAATAATTACGTGACGCAATTCATCAATTGCAGTGATAAATGAAGGGAAATAACCGCAAAAAAATCGAACACGTCAAATTTCCCTTCTTTCCCTGCGGCTATACTGCGTTACCCATAAAGGAGCAGTGGAATCGCCTTCGCATTTGCCCTCCTGGGCCCTGCACTACCCAAGGGTAGTCGTGATGCGAATATCAAAAATCTGGAGGAATGTCGTGCATACCTTTCAAGCCGATCTTGCCATTATAGGCGCTGGCGGAGCAGGATTACGCGCAGCGATAGCTGCAGCCCAGGCTAATCCGAACGCTAAAATCGCCCTGATTTCAAAAGTATATCCTATGCGCAGCCATACGGTTGCCGCCGAGGGGGGATCCGCCGCCGTCGCGCAGGATCATGACAGCTTTGATTATCACTTCCACGACACGGTGGCCGGCGGCGACTGGCTATGCGAGCAGGATGTCGTTGATTATTTCGTTCATCATTGTCCGACGGAAATGACCCAGCTTGAGCAGTGGGGTTGTCCGTGGAGCCGCCGGGATGACGGCAGCGTCAACGTGCGTCGCTTCGGCGGTATGAAAATTGAGCGTACCTGGTTTGCCGCCGATAAGACCGGCTTCCACATGCTCCACACCCTGTTCCAGACGTCACTCCAGTACCCCCAGATCCAGCGCTTCGACGAACATTTCGTCCTCGATATTCTGGTCGATGACGGCCAGGCTCGCGGCCTGGTGGCGATGAACATGATGGAAGGTACGCTGGTCCAGATCCGCGCCAATGCCGTGGTGATGGCGACCGGCGGGGCCGGGCGTGTCTACCGCTATAACACCAACGGTGGCATCGTGACCGGCGACGGGATGGGCATGGCGTTGCAGCACGGCGTTCCGCTGCGCGACATGGAGTTTGTACAGTATCACCCGACCGGCCTGCCGGGTTCCGGGATCCTGATGACCGAGGGCTGCCGCGGTGAAGGCGGTATTCTGGTCAATAAAAATGGCTATCGCTATCTGCAGGATTATGGCATGGGCCCGGAAACCCCGCTTGGCGAGCCGAAGAACAAATATATGGAGCTTGGCCCGCGCGATAAAGTCTCTCAGGCCTTCTGGCATGAGTGGCGCAAAGGCAACACCATCTCTACCCCGCGCGGGGATGTGGTCTACCTCGATCTGCGCCACCTGGGTGAGAAAAAACTGCTGGAACGTCTGCCGTTCATCTGCGAACTGTCCAAAGCCTATGTCGGCGTCGACCCGGTTAAAGATCCGATTCCTGTGCGTCCCACCGCACACTACACCATGGGCGGTATTGAAACCGATCAGCAGTGTGAAACCCGCATTCAGGGCCTGTTTGCAGTGGGCGAATGCTCCTCCGTTGGCCTGCACGGGGCTAACCGCCTGGGTTCAAACTCGCTGGCGGAACTGGTGGTGTTTGGCCGTCTGGCCGGGGAGCAGGCCGTTGCGCGCGCCGCTGCCGCTGGTGAGGCGAACGGCGCCGCGCTTGATGCGCAGGCAGCCGATGTCGAGCAGCGCCTGAAAAAACTGGTGAATCAGGAAGGCAGCGAAAACTGGGCGAAGATCCGCGATGAGATGGGACTCTCTATGGAAGAGGGCTGCGGGATTTACCGTACGCCGGAGCTGATGCAGAAAACCATCGATAAGCTGGCTGAGTTGCAGGAGCGCTTCAAACGCGTGCGGGTGACGGATACCTCCAGCGTCTTCAACACCGATCTGCTCTACACCATTGAGCTGGGCCACGGGCTGAATGTGGCCGAATGTATGGCGCACTCCGCCATGGCGCGTAAAGAGTCGCGCGGCGCGCATCAGCGTCTGGACGAAGGCTGCACCGAGCGTGACGACGTGAACTTCCTCAAGCACACCCTCGCTTATCGCGATGCGGACGGCACGACCCGTCTGGACTACAGCGACGTGAAAATCACCACGCTGCCACCGGCGAAACGCGTTTACGGGGCAGAAGCGGAAGCAGCCGATAAGAAGGAGACGGCGAATGGCTGAGATGCAAACCCTGAAAGTCGAAGTGGTGCGCTATAACCCGGAAGTGGATAGCGCCCCGCACAGTGCTTTCTATGAAGTGCCTTACGATGAACAGACCTCCCTGCTGGATGCGCTGGGCTACATCAAAGACAATCTGGCGCCGGACCTGAGCTATCGCTGGTCCTGCCGTATGGCCATTTGCGGCTCCTGCGGCATGATGGTCAACAAGGTGCCGAAGCTGGCCTGTAAAACCTTCCTGCGCGAATACCCGAAGGGCATGAAAGTCGAAGCTCTGGGGAACTTCCCGATTGAGCGCGATCTGGTGGTCGACATGACCCACTTTATCGAAAGCCTGGAAGCCATTAAGCCGTACATCATTGGTAACCCGCGCACGCCGGATCAAGGGCCGAACAAACAGACCCCGGCGCAGATGGCTAAGTACCACCAGTTCTCCGGCTGTATCAACTGCGGTCTGTGTTATGCCGCCTGCCCGCAGTTTGGCCTGAATCCGGAGTTTATCGGGCCAGCAGCCATTACCCTGGCGCACCGCTACAACGAAGACAGCCGCGATCACGGCAAGAAAGAACGTATGACGCAGCTGAACGGCCAGAACGGCGTATGGACCTGTACCTTTGTCGGCTACTGCTCGGAAGTCTGTCCGAAGCATGTCGATCCGGCCGCCGCGATCCAACAGGGTAAGGTGGAAAGTTCGAAAGACTTTCTTATTGCCACCCTGAAACCACGCTAAGGAGTGCATGATGACGACTAAACGCAAAGCCTATGTACGGCCGATGCCGTCCACCTGGTGGAAAAATCTGCCGTTTTATCGCTTCTATATGCTGCGTGAAGGCACGGCAGTACCGGCGGTGTGGTTCAGTATTGAGTTGATGTACGGCCTGTTTGCCCTTAAACACGGTCCGGAAAGCTGGGCCGGTTTCGTCGGATTCCTGCAGAATCCGATTGTGGTGATCCTCAATATCATCGTACTGGCGGCGGCGCTGTTGCATACCAAAACCTGGTTTGAACTGGCGCCAAAAGCAGCAAATATTATCGTGAAAAACGAAAAACTTGGGCCAGAGCCAGTCATTAAAGGACTCTGGGTGGTGACTGCGGTGGTAACCGTGGTGATTCTTGGCGTAGCCCTGTTCTGGTAAGGAGAGCACCGTGATTAATCCAAATCCAAAACGCTCTGATGAACCCCTCTTCTGGGGGCTTTTTGGCGCAGGCGGCATGTGGTGCGCCATTATCGCGCCAGTCATTGTTCTGCTGGTGGGCATTATGCTGCCGCTGGGGCTCTATCCTGGCGATGCGCTGAGCTACGAGCGGGTGCTGGCCTTTGCCCACAGCTTTATTGGTCGGGTATTCATCTTCCTGATGATTGTTCTGCCGCTGTGGTGCGGTTTGCACCGTATCCATCACGCCATGCATGACCTGAAGATCCACGTGCCTAACGGTAAATGGGTGTTCTACGGTCTGGCGGCTATTCTGAGCGTCGTCACGCTGGTTGCCGTCGTCTTTATGTGATCTCTCCCCCGCTCTCCCGCCTGCCGGTGGGAGAGCAAAATTCCTGACAGGTTCTACACTTAACAAAAATCCTGTAAGGATATTCCTATGCGCATCCTGCCTGTCATCGCCGCAGTTACCGTTGCGTTTCTGGTTGTTGCCTGTAGCTCCCCTACCCCACCCCGGGGCGTGACGGTCGTTCGTCCTTTTGAAGTCCAGCGATTCCTTGGTACCTGGTATGAAATTGCCCGCTTTGACCACCGTTTTGAACGTGGACTGGAAAAAGTGACGGCGAATTACAGCCTGATGCAAGACGGGGGAATTCAGGTGATCAACCGGGGCTACAATCCTGCACGCGGCATGTGGCAGAAGGTGACGGGCAAGGCGTACTTTACCGGCGCGTCTGATACCGCAGCGCTGAAAGTCTCCTTCATAGGCCCCTTTTATGGCGGCTATAACGTGATTGCGCTGGATAAAGATTACCGGCATGCGCTAGTGTGCGGGCCAGATCGTGACTACCTGTGGATCCTCTCCCGCACACCGACGATTTCAGATGAGGTGAAACAAGCGTTACTGAATTCCGCAACGCGTCAGGGATTTGATGTCAGTAAGTTTATCTGGGTTGAGCAGACCCATTAATGGGTGCTGAGCTTCAGCCCGATAATACCGGCAACAATCAATGCGAGACTGGCGATACGCGCCAGGCTCGCAGACTCGCCCAGCAGTAAAATCCCGGTAATGGCCGCCCCTACCGCACCGATCCCCGTCCATACGGCATAAGCCGTTCCCACAGGCAGCGAACGCATGGCCCAGGAGAGCAGCACGATACTCACAATCATGGCGGAGACGGTAATTACGCTGGGGGTGAGACGCGTAAAGCCGTGGGTATATTTCAGGCCGATGGCCCATACGACTTCGAGTAAACCGGCAATAAAAAGGATGATCCAGGACATATTAGGCTCCTTAACTTAAATAACAGTCTGGGGCCGTCCCCGATGAAAGAAACGCTTACAGGTCGTCCTGTAAGGGATAGGAATTTCCTATTGTGAAGAGCTTGAATTCTTTTTTCAACTCGTTTGTTTTATTCAATAGTTGAGACATTAAAGCCAGGAAATAGACGCAATTCGCAGCGAAATTCAGTCATTTATTACTCATCCGACTTCTTTATGATGGGGCACTTCCTGATAGCAGGAAGCGACCATACTTTGCCGATTGCGATATAAAATGTTCAAAATTCTCTTGATTGACCGGTGTCATTACACCCGTAAGGGCCTGGAAATGTGGATCAATCATTCAGGGCTGTTTCCTTCACCCGTGTTGGTGACGGGCCTTAACAATCTCTATCTTGCCAGAGAGCATATCCTGCAGTGGAAACCGGCGCTGGTTATCGCCGATTTTCAAGGCTTTACGTCAGACATTCAGCATATCCAACAGCTCTCTTCGGTGATGAACGCCAGTGAAACGATACCTTTCATTTCGCTTCATTCCGATGAACACCCTGAAATGTCAGCCTTTTTGGATACCTTTCCTTTGTGGGCATCGTTGCCTAAAACGGCCCCGCTGGACGTACTGGCACAGACGATTAATAAGGCGTTGGCCGCCCAAGAAGTCAGTGAGCCTGGGCCCGTTGCGACGCCATTATTGACGCGCCAGGAGGAGAAGGTGTTAATGCTATGGATGGAGGGTGCCAGCAACCACATCATTGCCAGCAAACTGAGGATTCATGGAAAAACGGTTTATACCTACAAGCGCAATATTCGCATGAAATTGCACATGGATACACGGTACTCGCCGTTTCTGTCACTGCCCTGAGCGGTAAACTGAGGGTACGGCGATTCGATATTCAGCACCGTACCGCCCAAAATTACGCCTGCGCTTTAGTTCTGTGCTTTAGTTGCTGCGCCAGAAATCGCGTTGCCGCCAGAGGAGATATCCTCACCGACACCGCGAGTGGTGTTACAGGCGGTTAAAACTGATGAAAGCACCAGGACAGAAAAGATCGCTACACATGTTTTCTTAAGCATAATGTCTTCCTTTTTTAGGCAAAGTTATTGTGTACAGCAACATAAGCATAGCCAGGATCCCGACGAGTGACGGAAAAGGAAGAATTTTTAGGAAAAGTAGAAAGTATCAGGAGGCGGCGTGCGAAATAGCGTTACCCAGGCTTTTGATATCTTCCCCAACACCACGGGCGGTGTTGCAGCCGGAAAGCAGAGCGCTGGCAATCATTGTCATCAGGATAATTTTGAGTGTACGCGACATCTTCCATGACCCTTCTTTAGAATGGTAAGGCGCAGCAGAGTGCTGCGCCCAACATCCCGAAATGAATTACTTCACGCGAGAAACGTATTCACCAGAGCGAGTGTCAACTTTGATCACTTCGCCAGTCTGGACGAACAGTGGAACTTTAACCACAGCACCGGTAGAGAGTTTAGCTGGCTTGCCGCCAGTACCTGCGGTGTCACCCTTCAGACCTGGATCGGTTTCAACGATTTCCAGCTCAACGAAGTTTGGTGGGGTCACAGCGATAGGCTGGCCGTTCCACAGCGTCACGATGCACTCAGCCTGATCCAGCAGCCATTTAGCGCTGTCACCGACGGCTTTCTCATCAGCAGAGAGCTGTTCGAAAGTAGAGTTATTCATGAAGTGATAGAATTCACCGTCGTTGTACAGGTAGGTGAGGGTCATATCGACAACGTCTGCGCCTTCGGCAGAGTCGGTAGACTTGAAGGTTTTCTCGATACGGGTACCGGTCAGCAGGCGGCGCAGCTTAACGCGTGCGAATGCCTGACCTTTACCTGGTTTAACGAATTCGCTGGCTTCAACCGCGTACGGTTCGCCATCCATCATGATTTTAAGACCGGCACGAAAATCGTTGCTATAGTAAGTCGCCATAAGGCCCTCTGAAATTGTTAACTGGTAGCTAAGCCACAAAATGGCGCATATTGTAACCCTAAACACCCCATCCAGAGAAGATTGGTTATTGCAACTTGCCGATGTAATCACCAGTCCTGATGAACTACTCCGTCTTTTGAATGTAGACGCTGACGAAAAACTCCTTGCCGGGCGTGACGCAAAACGTCTGTTTGCGCTGCGTGTTCCCCGCGCTTTTGTTGCGCGAATGGAAAAGGGCAATCCTGATGATCCTCTCTTAAAACAGGTGCTGACCGCGCAGGATGAGTTTATCGCCGCCCCCGGCTTCAGCACCGATCCCCTTGAAGAGCAGAACAGCGTGGTGCCCGGTTTACTGCACAAGTACCGTAATCGCGCACTGTTACTGGTTAAGGGCGGCTGCGCGGTAAATTGCCGGTACTGTTTCCGTCGCCACTTCCCCTATGCCGATAACCAGGGGAACAAGCGTAACTGGCAGACGGCGCTTGATTACATCGCCGCTCATCCGGAGCTGGATGAGATCATCTTTTCTGGCGGTGACCCACTGATGGCGAAAGATCATGAGCTGGAGTGGTTAATTACGCAGCTGGAAGCGATCCCGCACATCAAGCGGCTACGCATTCACAGCCGTTTACCCATTGTGATCCCGGCACGTATTACCGATGAGCTGACTCACCGGCTGGCGCGTTCTTCGCTGCAAATCTTGCTGGTCAACCATATCAACCATGCCAACGAGATTGACGATACGTTTCGGGCTGCAATGGCAAAACTGCGACGTGCTGGCGTGACATTACTCAATCAAAGCGTTCTCCTGCGTGGTGTGAATAACAGTGCGGCAACGCTGGCCGACCTGAGTAATGCCCTGTTTGATGCCGGGGTAATGCCCTATTACATCCATGTACTGGATAAGGTGCAGGGTGCGGCGCACTTTATGGTCGATGATGAAGAAGCGCGCGCCATAATGCGTGAATTGTTAACCCTGGTGTCCGGTTATATGGTGCCTAAGCTGGCGCGTGAGATTGGGGGGGAGCCCAGTAAGACGCCGCTGGATTTGGGCCTGAAGCAGCGTTCCTGAGCCTTCTTTCGGCCGTAACAAATACCGGTAGCCCCCTATCTCCTTTCAGAAGTATGGGGGCTGGCTGAATATTATTAAAAAGGACCCATCATATGAAACAGTGGGCAATATCCGTTGATGCTATCTTCACTTCAGCAAAAAAGTTTATGAAAGGTTCGGAATTGGGGTTTGCACTAATAGGCAATAGTAAGAAAGTGCACTCCCACAACCTGCAGCCTCAAACGTAACACCATCCGACGCACGCTCCACCCCGTTAAAAAGCGGGATCTCATGCTTTGGGTTTTTAAAAAAGTCACATTAACACTTGGGATAAATAATAAAAAAGATCCTCACAAGCTTCTATAAAATCATTCCCCCTTCATTTAAATGAAAAATATTATTATATTAGCTACTGTCATAAACCCCATTAATACAAGTGTTAAAAATGACAGTTTTACTGAAAGCTTTGATATATTATATGAATAACCCTCCATTTTTTTCTTTGGTAATCCCGTTTGTATTGCTAGCAACTGACTTTTATTTACATCCTGAATAATTCTCTTATGAAGAATTTGATCCCCAGAACTTGCCTTCTCGTCTGGAGGAAGCATTTTGATTACCGTTCCTTCAGAAATAACAAAACCACGTCTTCTTACCGTTATAATTATTTCGTTATTGAGCCCGGCTCTGATTAAAGATTTCCTGAGGAGTGAAATGTTTTGGTAAAACGTATTTTCTGAAACCACCACTCCTCTCGCATTCCAAACCTCATCCAAAAATTTCTCACGCGAAATCACTTTTCCGGAACTATCAAGTAATAGCTGCAAACATCGCGCTGTAGGCGCATTTAAGGTCACCGTAACACCATTATCCGTTAATGACTGAAGTTCACTCTTATTCACATTAAATATAACTTTATCATTTATCATGTAAGAATTGAATAACATAAAGAATCTCCCTACCCTTTATTTATGCAAAATAACAATACATCACCAAAAACCATAAACATGAACCATGATAGATGCATAACTCTTTGAAAAAGGATACTTTAAACACCAGGTGCATGTGCTTTGGCTTATATGAATGAAGATTATCACATCCAGATAAAAATGATAATTCTGATTTCACATTAACCATCTCCTTCTTCACCTTGGCTAAACACAATATGAATCACCATTGCGAAAGTAAAATGATGAAACATTCACATGCTTTTTTTGGAGAGAACATTTTTAATTTATGTAGCTTCCACCGGGCAACAGTATACGTGTTTCGAACACGATTTGTGCTTTATGGAATGGCAAGCAAGTAACTATAGTGTCAACCACGTTAGTATTAATAAAAATTGTTATTAGTATTAGTTATTATCTTAATAACGATAACCGTAAGGCTGGCAACTATTTAGGACCCTAGTACTTTTAAATGGATTAAACAAATGAAAAAAACAATCGTAGCTGTAATGGTTGCTGCTTCTGCAGTTGTAAGCGCACAGGCTCTGGCAATTAACAATGCAGAAGTGACTGTTCTTGGTGAAGTTTCTGACTCCTCTACTTCTTGCGTCGTGACTCCGACTGGTACCCTGAACAACGGTATTGTTCGTCTGGCTACTGTCACCACAAGTGAAGCAAATGGACAGGCAGCAAATACTCTGTTTAAAGCACAGAAGTTCGGTTTTGAAGTTAAAGACTGTGCTCTGGGCAGCTCGAATGCTTCCAACGTAAATGGCCTGACCGTTGCCGTAACCGGTACTACCAGTTCAAGCGCTGACATCCTGGACAATATTGCAGAAAACGGCGCTGCTGGTATCGGCATTGGTATTCAGAAGGTTAGCGATGGTTCCCGCGTATCCTTCGATGGTAATGTTATGAATGAATCTTACACGGCTGGTAAAGTGACCTATTTGAACTATACCACCGGTTATGTAAAAGTTAACTCAACAACTTCTGTCACTGAAGGTCCGGTTAAAGGTGTAGCAACCTTTACTATCGATTACACCACCAAGTAATATCCTTTTAGAGCTTGGGCGTATGCGCTCAGGCTCTCTCTGTTTGAGAAATCCGTATGCTCAGAACTATTCTATTTATCGTTAACCTGGCGTGCACATTATTAGTAAGTAATCTCGCTCATGCTGGCATTGTAATTGAGTCAACTCGCTATCTTTACAAAGAAGGTTCGCGTGAAATCACCGCACAAATTGAAAACAAAGATGACATGCCTTATTTAATTAAATCATGGGTTGAGACTCCGGCAGGGAAATCACCTTCATTTCTAGCCACTCCTCCGTTGTTTCGTCTGGAAGCTAAACAGCAAAATACGGTACGTCTTTTTGCTACAACTAAAGTTGATGCACCAGATGACCGCGAATCTTTATTCTTTTTCAACGTGATGGCGATTCCCCCTTCTGATAATACCTATGCTAATAATAACACCATTCAGCTTGCAGTTCGTCATCGTATGCGCCTCATTTATCGGCCGAAATCAATAAATAGTTTATCGCCGAACACTGAAGCAAAAAAACTGGAATGGCGTAAGTCCGGTAAAACCATAACGCTTAAGAATCCTACTCCATTTTTTTACTACTTTAATATGGTTAAGCTTGGAAATACAGATATAAACCTTGATGTGAGAACAATATCGCCATTCTCGACTAAGAAAATTGATATTAAAGACATCAATGCATCCAGTATTAGCTGGAAGATAGTAAATGATTATGGCGGAGCAGGATCTTTATACTCTTCACCTTTGTGATAGATGTTAGCAATAAAAAGGCATGTGTCTATGAAAAATAAAAATAAAGGGCTATTAAAGTTATCAACTCTGTGTTTGGCAATGCTTTGTGCGTTGTACCACGAATTAAACAATAAGGCATATGCACGCGATTTCTTTGATCCCGCATTTATTAACTCTGCAAATAATGGCAGTCCCTTAGATATTCCAGATTTATCAGTTTTTCAGAACAGACATGCCCAGGCACCAGGGGAGTACCGTGTAGATATCATCTTTAATGGTCGTTACCTTGAGACAAAAAGCATTAATTTTGTTATTGACAGCAATGCCAACGCTAATGACGACCAACTTAAACTTGCCCCTTGTTTAAGCCTGGAGATGTTATCCAGGTATGGCGTCAAAGTGAGTTCATTTTCCGCTTTACAGGAAAATAAGCAAGGGTGCGCCAACCTTAATGTAATTCCTGATACTGAAACCGTATTCGACTTTGCAACACAGCGGCTTAATATTTCGATCCCCCAGGCTGCGATGTCTACAACCGCTCAGGGATATATACCTCCAGAGCAATTTGATGACGGCATCAATGCGCTGCTGGTGAATTATCAGTTCAGCGGTTCAGAGGATCTTGAGTCCAAGGATGAATATTATAGCCTGAACCTACAGTCCGGGCTGAATGTAGGGGCATGGCGTATCCGCAATCTCAGTACCTGGAATAAAACCCGTAGTGATGAGGGAGCCTGGGATTCTGCCTATCTTTATATGCAACGCAGTATCCGTTCACTTAACAGTAATCTGGTAATCGGGGAAAGCTCTTCACTGTCTAACATTTTTGATAGCGTTCCCTTTACAGGCCTGCAATTAGCGACAGATACCAGCATGCTACCAGAAAGTATGCGTGGTTATGCGCCGATCGTACGCGGTATCGCAAAAACCAATGCCCGTGTGGTGATTAAACAGAACGGCTACCAGGTGTATCAGACTTACGTCGCACCTGGAGCTTTCGAGATTACCGACATGTACCCCAGCGGTGGTAGCGGCGATCTCTATGTCACTGTCGAAGAATCCGATGGTACAACACAAAACTTTGTCGTGCCATTTGCGACGCTCCCGCTGATGCTTCGTGAAAAACAAGTTGAGTATGAAATTACCTCAGGTAAATACCGTCCCTACGATAACAGTGTTGATGAAACACCGTTTACCCAAGCCACGGCCAGCTATGGGGCGACCAGTAGTACAACAGTTTATGGGGGAACCCAGTTCTCTTCACATTACCAGTCCATTTCAGCAGGCCTTGGTTATAATCTTGGCGATCTCGGTGCCATCTCTGTGGATGTTATCCAGGCATGGTCAAAAAAACGCGACCAGGAAAAAACATCCGGGCAATCTTGGCGGGTACGCTACGGTAAAAACATTATTGAAACAGGGACTAACATTACCATTGCGGGTTATCGTACTCTACAAAAGGTTTCAATACATTAACTGATGTGCTGGATACCTATTCTAATGACGGTAGCTACTCAGCTGGCCGCGCACTGCGCAACAGAACAAATTTGACAGTAAACCAAAACTTAGGAAAAGGCCTGGGAAGTTTATCAATCAGCGGACTTATTGAAGATTATTGGGATAATAAGCGCACCAACAAATCGATAAGCATCGGCTATAACGGTGGCTGGAACAGCATTACTTATTATCTCGGTTACAGTTATAACCGCTATACCTGGAATGGCAACAGTTCAGGCAAAGATGCTCAGGACGACCAGCGGGTAAATCTGACAGTAACTGTTCCTCTGAGTAACTGGCTGCCTGGCACCTATACCAGCTATCAGTTAACCAACAGTAATCCCGGCTCAACTGATCAATCTGTCGCTATCGGTGGTATCGGGCTCGAAAATGATAGCCTGGAGTGGAGTATTCAGCAGGGGTACAGCAACCGAGAGGATTACTATAGCGGCGATATGCGCGCAACCTATAACGGCTCACGAGGTAGTATTAACGCGGGTTATAGCTATAATCGTAATAGTCAGCGTATTGATTATGGTGCCAGCGGAAGCGTTATTGCCCATGCTGATGGCCTCACTTTTGGTCAGGATATAACCGACGCTGCAGTTCTGGTAAAAGCACCTGGGTTAAATGATGTAAAACTGACTAACGATGCCACCATTTCTACAGATTATCGCGGCTATGCAATTGTTCCATATGTAACGCCTTACCGCCGGACTGATATTACGCTGGATAGCTCAACGTTGGCTGATAATATGGAATTACCGGAAACAACTCAAACGGTGGTACCCACCCGCGGAGCTATAGTGCGCACAAATTATTCAGGAAAAATTGGGCAGCGTGCTTTTATCCATCTTAAAACAAATGATGGTAAAAACGTTCCTTTTGGTGCCATTGCATTGTTGTTAAATGATATTAGCAAGCAAACTAACATAGTGGGTGATGCTGGCATGGTTTACTTTTCTGGCCTTAAGCAAACCGGTATTCTCGATGTCAAGTGGGGAGAAAGCACCGCTCAGCAATGCCGTGCATCATTTGATTTATCGGCAAGGGAAGAGGGTGTCAGTGGAGTTAATCAAATTGATGCCATATGCCGCTAATGACTTTCAAGGGAGTTGAATTTATGAAGAAAGTATTATTTTTTTGGGAATTATATTTTGTTATAGCGATGCTATGGCAAAGTGTACTTATGACGGCAGCAGCAAATTATTAACCCTTTCCATATCGCCTAAAATAGCGACCGACCCATCTATTCCGGTTGGTTCGGTATTATTCAGCAAGAAATTTGGTACTGGACATTATAAAACTTTCTCGTGTAGTAAGGTCTTGGGTGATCAGTATATAATTTCATCTACCGCCCCTGAAGTGCCGGGCGTTACTGGATTACAAGGGAAGCCCGTATATGCGACCGGTATTGACGGCATCGGTTTTCAGGTTTCAGATATTTTAGCCAGCAAAAATGGTTCGGTAAAACCTGCAGTTGTGGGATCAACGATAGTACCGATCGAAAAGTCTAATAATGATTATGAATTTATAACGATTTGGTTGATAAAAACCAAATCTGTTATTGACATATCTGGAACAAGTGCTGATGCATCAATCAATTTCTCTGTTGGCAATTTAGTCACTAACCCAAAACCTGCAGAGAGGACTTTAGTCAACGCAAATGTTAAAATCAGTAATATCACTTTTAAAGATAGCTCATGTGATATATCAGTTGCAGGCTCAAGTCAGGTAACACTAAATAGAATTGAAAAAAATACACTTCTATCAGTATCAAGAGGAGGAATAACTCCGGCTCAAAAAACGATTACTATGAATATACTTTGTCCAGCAAACGCGCTGGGTAACAAAGTAACCTATTGGTTCAACCCCATAACAGGAACCAGCGCATATGGTGATGGCATCATTGATAATATGTTAACTGGTGCCAATGCAGCAAGTAATGTAGGCATTATTTTCAAAAAAGATAACAAACCAATCGTTTTTTATGATATGGATAAATACTATATTAATAATGTAACAACATCTCAATCCTTTGCCTTTACAGCAGACTATTATAGATCGAGCAGCAATATCAACGAAATCACCACAGGAAATGTAAAAGCTATACTAGAAGTTGTCATTCAAGAAGAGTAAACAGATCCAAAATTAAAAAAAAGAGATTGTGAAAATCTCTTTTTTTTTAGAAAACAAACGACCATTTAATTATATCTTAATATTTAATTTAGTTGCTCAACCTCATAGTAAAAGTTATATTTTCAGCAGGTCAGTTATTAGTGAATGGCCTAAAAGAAATATATTTTGACATACCACTTAAAGGATTAAACATGCAAAATTTAACTACATTTGAAATGGAAGCTATCTCTGGTGGCTATTCCTGGGATTTTTCTTCTCTCGGCTCAGCAATTACCAGTGTTGTGAGCAACGGTTTTGAAGCGGTTGCCTCCGGTTTAATTACTGGAGCAGCATTTGCTATGTATGGCTCAATCATTGGCGGCTCCCAGGGCGGTAACGGCGGTGGTCTGCTTGGCGTTGGCGCAGCTGGTCAGGGTGTTGGGATGATTTGGGGTCTGGTAGTCGGTGCCATTGGCGGCGCTATTTATGGCGCCATGGGCGGTTGGGATTTTGCTTTAGAGCAATCTTCTGCGGGCGCTAACGGTTTCTTTAGTGGAACCTTCGCTCCATGGAGCTAATGTATAACCGAATGGTTATATAAAAAAATAGTATAAATCCTTTTATACTTAAATAAGGCCTGATAATTCAGGCCTTTATTACTAAAGCAGAAATAAGTGGTAGTTATGCTGAGAAAAATTTATCGCAGGGAAGCGATTGAATATAAAAAAAATCACTGGAAAGGAAAGGCATTACTATTAGCAGGAATGCCAGCCTGGATAGTCACTCTACTGGCTTTTACTTTTATTGCTGTACTTGTTTTGTCACTTATTTTTTGCTCCTTTACCCAACGTATTGATGTTCGAGGTGAAGTTATCACTCTCCCTCACTCTGTTAACGTCTTTGCTCCTCAGCAAGGTTTTGTTGTTAATCAGTATGTCAAAGTGGGCGAAATTGTAAATAAAGGACAGCCGCTTTATAAACTGGACATTTCGCGTAGCACCATTAATGGTAACGTAAATACTGCGCAGATCGAAGTTATTGATCAAAAAATAGCGAATGCGGAAAATATAATTAGCAAACTTTCGCATAACAAATCAGAAACATTGCGTGCCATCGAAAAACAAATTGCAACTATAAAAGATTCACTGGAAGAAACTAGCCGCATGTTGATAAACACTCAGGCAGGGTTAAATAAAATGCATACTAACCTGGCCAGCTACGATAAGTATCTTAAAGATGGATTGATTACAAAAGACCAATATAACTATCAACATTCGTTATACTTTCAGCAACAAAGCGCTTATCAGTCTCTTGTTAGTCAAAAAATGCAGCTTGAAACTCAGCTTACACAAGCGAACAGTGATAAAGTTACTAAAGCGGCCGACTTTGACAATCAAATTTCTGGCCAGAACAATCAAATAAATGATTTTAAAAACCAATTAGTAGAGTCAAATGCAAATGGCAATATTATTATCAAAGCAACAATCGATGGTAAAATAGAATCTTTGGCCGTTACTAAAGGCCAGATGGTTGAAAATGGCAGCAGTCTTGCGCAAATTAAACCGACAGGAAACATTGAATATTACCTAATAATTTGGTTGCCAAATAACGCAATCCCCTACATTAAGAAAGGGGATATTATTAATATACGCTACGATGCATTCCCGGCGGATAAGTTTGGTCAGTTCCCTGGTGAAGTTCTTACGCTTTCATCAGTTCCTGCCTCGAGACAGGAGATGGCTGAATATACCAACGTAAGTAATGGTTCTAACCAGCAAGATTTAGCGCTTTATAAAGCCATTATAAAAATTAAAAATAAAGAATTTAATTATAATGGGAAAGTACTTACGCTTTCAAATGGTTTGAAGGCGCAGGCTGTGGTTTTCCTGGAGGAACGTCCTCTTTATATGTGGATGTTTACCCCTTTCTATAAAATTATGCAAAGCGTGAGCGGGCCGATTGATGAATAAAGAGATTTTTAAAACGATTATAAATAAACTTAACTTTTCAATCCGTCATAAAACACCCGTTATTTTACAGTCAGAGGCATCAGAATGCGGGATTGCCTGCCTGGCTATGATTTGCGGCTTCTACGGACTCAATATTGATCTATTTAATTTCCGCCACCGTTACGGCAGTCCTTCTCAGGGCGTAACACTAATGTCTCTGAGTAAAACAGCTGAGCATACTGGACTGAAAAGCCGGGCGCTTTCTCTCGATCTCGATGAAATAAAACAACTAAAGCTCCCCTGCATTATCCACTGGGGTATGAACCATTACGTTGTACTGACTAAAGTGCGTAAGAATAGCTTCATAGTGCATGATCCTGCTTTGGGCAAAAGAATTATTGGCATTCAGGAGATGTCCAACAACTTCACTGGCGTTGCGTTGGAGCTTTGGCCGGACAAAAATTTCCAGCAAGAGCATGCTAAGTCTCGTCTACGCCTGCTGGATCTTATGCGTAATATTGTAGGCTTGAAATCCGTCCTGCTAAAAATCTTCGCTTTTTCGGTAGTGGTTGAAGCTATCAGTTTATTATTACCGATTGGAACACAGCTGGTCACTGACCATGTTATTATGGCGCACGATCAGAGCTTACTGTCAGTTATCTGTATTGGTCTGGTGTTCTTTACTCTATTCCGCATGTTTATCAGCATGCTTCGGGCATGGACTTCATTGACGCTGAATACCCTCACCAATATTCAGTGGAAAACAACGCTCTTTGATCATCTGGCGAGTTTACCGTTATCCTTTTTTGAAAAACGGCATTTAGGTGACATTCAGTCTCGTTTCTCATCGCTGGATACTATTCGTGCAACTTTTACTAATAGTATTGTGACAGGCATTATCGACACAATAATGACCATTGGCCTGTTGGTGATGTTAACGCTTTATGGCGGCTGGCTGGTTTGGGTGGTTGTAGGTTTCACATTGTGCTATGCCATTATGCGATTCGCTACCTATAGTTTCTATCGTCGAGTTTCTGAAGAGCAGGTTATAAAGGGTGCTCGCTCCAGTTCACACTTCATGGAGTCACTATATGGTATTTCGACTATCAAGGCATTGAATTTAAAAGACCGTCGTTCACAGCACTGGTTGAACATTAATATCGATGCTTGTAATGCTGGTATAAAACAGACTCGTTTCGACATGATGTTTGGCGGTATCAATACTTTAATTACCTCTATCGATCAGGTTGCAGTGCTTTGGCTTGGCGCTATTATGGTGATTGAAAATAATATGACGCTCGGTATGTTTATGGCATTTAATGCCTATCGTGGGCAATTCTCCCAGCGAGCATCCAGTTTGGTCGATCTGGTCATGCAGTTGCGTATGCTGTCATTACATAATGAGCGTCTTTCTGAGATAGTTTTTAGTGAACCAGAAAAAGAGTTGCCTTCGCGGCGTATCTTTACAGAAAATTCCGGCGTTAAGTTAGAGGTAAAAAACCTTAGCTATCAGTACGATCCGTTCTCACAGCCAATTTTCTCAAATTTAAATATCATCGTCGAACCCGGTGAATCAGTGGCTCTGGTTGGCCCTTCCGGCGTGGGAAAAACTACGCTGTTAAAAGTTATGTGTGGCCTGCTGTCTCCGACAACTGGTGATGTTCTGGCGGACAACCTCGATATTCAGAAAATTGGGCTTAATAATTTTCGCCAGGGAACGGCCTGCGTACTCCAGGAAGACAGACTATTCTCAGGATCGCTTATTGAAAATATCAGCGGTTTTGAAGATAACGCAGATATGGATTTTGTTATCGAATGCGCACGTCGCTGTAACATCCATGACGAAATAATGAAAATGCCGATGGGATATGAAACCATTGTGGGTGAGCTTGGCTTAGGTATTTCTGGCGGCCAAAAGCAACGTATTTTGATAGCACGTGCACTTTATCGTAAGCCCAGCATTTTATTTATGGATGAAGCAACCAGCCATCTCGACCTTAAAAACGAATCTGCTATTAACCAGTCTATATCTGGTTTAAGTATTACCCGAATTATTGTTGCTCATCGGCCGTCCACTATTGCTTCAGCCGATCGCATTATTGATTTATCGCAACCCAATACACTAATTTCAGCGTAACAGCACACAAGGAGAGTCGCATGCAAGGTTCATTTATTGGTTTCAATACTGCAGGGATTAAATATGAAGGACGTTTTATGGCTCTCATGCTTAAAACCAAACTGCAAAATGAAATTTGCCATACATATTATTTTCAGGTTCAGATGCTGGCTGATTTACTATTAGTCCTTCAGAACAGAATGGTAGCAGTACTGCAGCGTCTCAATAATGAAGGCGAGGCTTATAAAACAGAACTTACTGCTTTTAATGAGCGCTTAATATCTAATACCCCAATGATCGACCTTTCGGAAATACAGCAACCAAACCCGGAAAAACGCGTAATGTCGATTACATTAAAACCAGGAGAGAGCTGGTCAACGCTGATCCTGGTACTTCAGAATGAACAGATAGTCTCGTTGCGTATTGATGATATGCAGGTAGAGGCGCTTTTAGTAGGAATTCAGCAGACGTTAAAAAATTGTGATGATAGTGATGTAACTCATTATTTGAGTTCAACGATGGATTTTCTGATGCTTTGTGCTGTAGATTTGACAAAAGCTCATGGTGTCGACTACCAATATTATTCTCCAGATGAGTGGAAACTTAATCTTTTTACGCACTCTTTGGCCATACTTTTTTGTTGCGATACGGACGAGGGTAAGAAAATTATTTCTGGTGCTTTAATTAAAACCAGCGCCCCACATCCATCAGAACATGAAAACAGCGTTATAATGCGCATGGCTGAAAGAAATCCAAAACTTATAGAAGTTCATACCCAGTGCCAGCCCAGCCAGATATTTAGCAAATACTTCCCTTCTGAGCCGGGTAAAATGATGACGCTGGAGGAGTGCATGCAGTATCTAAAGTCTTTTTATTCAGAAATAAATGCACAAATTAGCGCCTGATAGCTTTTATAAAAAAGGTGCCTCTCATCACTGAAAAAGGCACCAATCAAATCAGTTCGGGCACTTATAAACCTGGCCCTGCATTTCGCTGGCGGTCGGGACAAAACTCGACAGTAAACCCTGGGTTGGGCTGCTTACGCCATAAATCACGTTCCCGCCCATCTCCGCTGCATGATTACGCAGAGCGTTTGCCGCACCGCGCATTGAACCGCCCTCTTCGCCATGCTGCCCTGAAAGCCAGTTACTTTGTTTACCGGTTGCGGTACCGACCAGCTGACATTCACTGCCCGGCTTATCTTCTACAAAGCGAACGCTCTGCCCACCAGTAGAGAGTTCGTTACCGGAACTACACCCCGCCAGCAGCAACGCTGCCGCTACGATCCCTGCACCCACTTTAACGCGCATGTTATTCCTCGTTTTCAATAAGCTGGGCACGTGCTGCCCGCGTCTAAACCTTATACCTAAAAGATGACCAAAAGAAAAACCCCCGATCATTTCTGACCGGGGGTTTGTTCATTTCTGCGAGGTGCAGTACAACATGATTACATCATGCCGCCCATACCACCCATGCCGCCCATACCACCAGCAGCACCTAAATCAGGGGCATCGCCTTTTGGCAGGTCAGTGACCATGCACTCGGTGGTGATCATCAGGCCAGCAACAGAGGCCGCGTACTGCAGCGCAGAACGGGTCACTTTAGTTGGGTCCAGGATACCGAAGTCGATCATGTTGCCGTACTCTTCGGTAGCAGCGTTGTAACCGTAGTTACCTTCGCCCGCTTTCACCATGTTCGCCACAACAGACGGCTCTTCACCGGCGTTGGAAACGATCTGACGCAGTGGCGCTTCCATTGCGCGCAGCGCAACTTTGATACCCACGTTCTGATCTTCGTTCTGAGCGGTCAGGCCAGCCAGTTTCGCTGCAACGCGAACCAGAGCAACACCACCACCGGCAACCACGCCTTCTTCTACCGCAGCACGGGTCGCGTGCAGGGCATCGTCAACGCGGGCTTTCTTCTCTTTCATCTCAACTTCGGTAGCGGCACCCACTTTGATAACGGCTACGCCGCCTGCCAGTTTAGCAACGCGCTCCTGCAGTTTTTCACGATCGTAGTCAGAGGTCGCTTCTTCGATCTGCTTACGGATCTGAGTAACACGGCCCTGGATGGCATCTTCTTCACCCACGCCATCGATGATGGTGGTGGTGTCTTTGTTGATAACAACGCGTTTCGCCTGACCCAGGTCTTCCAGCGTCGCTTTTTCCAGCTCCATACCGATCTCTTCAGAGATAACGGTACCGCCAGTCAGGGTAGCGATATCCTGCAGCATCGCTTTACGGCGATCGCCGAAGCCAGGTGCTTTAACCGCAGCCACTTTCACGATGCCACGCATGGTGTTAACCACCAGCGTTGCCAGCGCTTCGCCTTCAACGTCTTCAGCGATGATAACCAGCGGCTTGCCTGCTTTCGCAACGGCTTCCAGAACTGGCAGCATTTCACGGATGTTGGAGATTTTCTTATCAGCCAGCAGGATGAACGGGCTTTCCAGCTCAACAGCGCCAGTTTCTGGCTTGTTGATGAAGTATGGGGAGAGGTAACCGCGGTCAAACTGCATACCTTCAACCACGTCCAGTTCGTCTTCCAGACCGGTACCGTCTTCAACGGTGATCACGCCTTCTTTACCGACTTTATCCATCGCTTCAGCGATCAGTTTACCTACGGTTTCGTCGGAGTTAGCGGAGATGGTACCAACCTGAGCAATAGCTTTAGAGTCAGAGCACGGTACGGAGAGCGCTTTCAGCTCTTCAACAGCGGAAGCGACAGCTTTGTCGATACCACGTTTCAGATCCATCGGGTTCATACCCGCAGCAACGGCTTTCAGACCTTCAGTGATGATAGCCTGCGCCAGTACAGTTGCGGTGGTGGTGCCGTCGCCTGCAGCGTCGTTCGCTTTAGAGGCAACTTCTTTCACCATCTGGGCACCCATGTTTTCGAACTTGTCTTCCAGCTCGATCTCACGCGCTACGGAAACACCATCTTTGGTGATGGTTGGTGCGCCGAAGGATTTATCCAGAACCACGTTACGGCCTTTCGGGCCCAGGGTCACTTTAACTGCGTCTGCCAGTACGTTTACGCCGCGCAGCATTTTCACACGAGCGTCGTTACCGAATTTTACGTCTTTAGCTGCCATTTTAATCTTTCCCTTAAATTCGTATGTTCAGTGTCGTTCGCGGATTACGCTTCAACAATTGCCAGAATGTCGCTTTCGGACATGATCAGCACTTCTTCATTGTCGATCTTCTCGGATTTCACACCGTAGCCATCGTTGAAAATGACGATGTCACCAACTTTAACGTCCAGCGGCTGCACATTTCCGTTTTCCAGAATGCGACCTTTACCGACAGCGATGATTTCGCCACGCGTTGATTTTGCTGCTGCAGAACCGGTCAGAACGATACCGCCCGCAGATTTGGTTTCAACTTCTTTACGTTTGACGATCACACGATCATGTAACGGACGAATACTCATTGATAGCTCTCCTTTGAGAAAGTCATTATCAGTTATGGGTGACGCCGGGCCGTAAGCGGTTTTCCGGCTAGTGCCCTGAGAGATGGGGATGGGGTTTTACCCCTTCAAGGGGTAGTCGAAAAAAAATTTGTGAAAGTGTTACCATCGCCTCTCTTTTGATGGCGGCAGGACAATGGAATGAGTGGACTCAAACAAGAGCTGGGACTCGCGCAGGGTGTTGGCTTACTTTCAACCTCTTTATTAGGCACGGGGGTGTTTGCCGTACCGGCGCTGGCGGCCCTGGTGGCGGGTGATAACAGTCTCTGGGCGTGGCCGGTGCTCATCGTGCTGGTCTTCCCGGTGGCGATTGTTTTTGCGCTTCTCGGGCGACACTTCCCGAGCGCCGGTGGGGTGGCTCACTTTGTCGGGATGGCATTTGGCCCGGGTCTGGAGCGCGTCACCGGCTGGCTGTTCCTTTCTGTTATCCCCGTGGGCTTACCTGCCGCCCTGCATATTGCGACGGGGTTTGGCCAGGCGCTGTTTGGCTGGCATGACGCGCAGCTCTTACTGGCTGAGCTGGGTACATTGGCCATCGTCTGGTGGGTCGGCTCACGCGGCGCCAGTTCCAGCGCCAACCTGCAAACCCTGGTGGCGGTGCTGATTGTGGCGCTGATTGCCGCTATCTGGTGGGCAGGGGATCTTCAGGTGACACAGATCCCCTTCCCTGCCTTAACCGATCTCGATCATTTGCAGCTATTCGCAGCCCTTTCCGTCATGTTCTGGTGTTTCGTCGGTCTTGAAGCATTTGCGCATCTGGCCTCAGAGTTTAAACAGCCGGAACGTGATTTCCCGCGGGCGCTGATGATAGGGCTGCTGCTGGCAGGTACGGTCTACTGGGCCTGTACGGTGCTGGTGCTTCATTTCACTGCCTATGGTGCCGATATGGCTGCGGCAGCCTCGCTTCCCGCCATCGTGGTCCAGCTATTTGGCGTGAAAGCGCTGTGGGTTGCCTGCGTGATTGGTTACCTCGCCTGCTTCGCCAGCCTGAATATCTACATTCAGAGCTTTGCCCGGCTAGTGTGGTCCCAGGCGCTGTACAAACCCAAAAGCCCTCTCGCCCGCCTGTCCAGACGCCAGCTCCCGCTTAACGCCCTGAACGCGGTGCTGGGCTGCTGTGTGATAAGCACCCTGGCAATCTACTGGCTGGATATCAACCTCGACGCGCTTATCGTCTATGCCAACGGCATCTTCATTATGATCTATCTGCTGTGCATGCTGGCGGGATGTCGCCTGCTAAAAGGACGCTATAAAGTGCTGGCGATGATTGGTGGGGTACTCTGTTTACTGCTGCTGGCGATGGTGGGATGGAAGAGTCTGTACGCCATTGTGATGCTGGCGGGATTGTGGTGGTTCTTGCCGAAGCGTGGTGCGGTTTAATTAACGCCCGGTGGCGCTTCGCTTACCGGGCCTACAGAATCTACGGTTTCGTAGGCCCGTGCAAGCGCAGCGCCGCCGGGCTACTGATATCAACGGTCGTCTTTATGGTCCAGGCGATCGCGCTGCTCATCCTTACGCTGATACTCCCCGTCAAAGGTCTCCCCACCGCCCGTTCCGGCGCTAAACCCGCCGCCCGGCATCCGGTTAAAACGCAGATGCGGCAGTAGCTTCAGGGTCAGGTGTTTCTGCACCGGCGGTAACAGCAACAGCAGCCCCAGGAAATCGGTAAAGAAACCCGGAAGCAACAGCAGCAGGCCGGCGATAATCAGCGACACGCTTTTGACCATCTCCGCTGCCGGACTCTCCCCGGCGGCCATCTTCTGCTGCATTAACAGGAAATTTTTGAAACCCTGGTTGCGCACCAGTGACATGCCAATCACCGATGTAAAAATGACCAGAACCAGGGTCAGCAGGACGCCAAACACGTGGGCGACCTGAATAAAAATAGAAATCTCTATATAAACATAAAGAAAGATTGCAGCTAACGGTATCCAGCGCACTGGCTTCTCCTGTGTGGCAGACGCCGTTATGGCCCCTGTCGGTAACAATTTGCGATTCGCGTCTGTCAGAAATGGAGGCGTTTAGTCAAAATTCAATCGGTTTGCACGGATATTTTTTCTGGAAATATTAAAGCGGTGATTCATTTCACAGATTGATAAATATCATGTCACCGGGTCCATAATAAGTGATCCAGGTTACGGCAATTCGCTATCATCAGCATATCATTCCGGGTATCTGGTCGATTCAGGGGATAATCGTCGGTCAGAAAATAGACATAACCACATATGTACTGTGCGTTTAGTACATCAATCGGCAGCTTGAAAAGAAGGTTCACATGTTAAACAACATTCGTATCGAAGAAGATTTGTTGGGTACCAGGGAAGTTCCAGCGGATGCCTACTATGGTATTCACACTCTGAGAGCGATTGAAAACTTCTACATCAGCAACAGCAAAATCAGTGATATCCCTGAGTTTGTGCGTGGCATGGTAATGGTGAAGAAAGCGGCAGCAATGGCAAACAAAGAGCTGCAAACCATTCCGAAAAGTATCGCCAATACCATCATCGCCGCCTGCGATGAAGTGCTGAACAACGGCAAGTGCATGGATCAATTCCCGGTGGACGTCTATCAGGGCGGCGCGGGTACGTCAGTGAATATGAATACCAACGAGGTACTGGCAAACATCGGCCTTGAGCTGATGGGCCACCAGAAAGGTGAGTACCAGTACCTGAACCCGAACGATCACGTCAATAAATGCCAGTCTACCAACGACGCCTATCCGACCGGTTTCCGTATCGCCGTATACGCTTCCATCGTGAAGCTGGTTGATGCCATTAACCAGCTGGGCGAAGGTTTCCAGAACAAGGCCGTCGAATTCCAGGACATCCTGAAAATGGGCCGTACCCAGCTGCAGGACGCGGTACCAATGACCCTTGGTCAGGAGTTCCACGCATTTAACGTGCTGCTCAATGAAGAGACCAAAAACCTGATGCGCTCCTCTGAGCTGCTGCTTGAGGTGAACCTGGGCGCAACGGCCATCGGTACGCGCCTGAATACCCCGGACGGCTATCAGCAGCTGGCGGTGCAGAAGCTGGCCGAAGTCTCTAACCTGGCGGTGGTGCCAGCAGAAGACCTGATTGAAGCCACATCAGACTGCGGCGCCTACGTGATGGTGCACAGTGCGCTGAAACGCCTGGCGGTGAAACTCTCCAAGATCTGTAACGACCTGCGCCTGCTCTCTTCCGGGCCGCGTGCCGGTCTGAATGAAATCAACCTGCCGGAACTGCAGGCGGGCTCCTCCATCATGCCAGCCAAAGTGAACCCGGTAGTGCCAGAAGTGGTTAACCAGGTCTGCTTCAAGGTCATCGGCAACGACATTACCGTTACCATGGCTTCCGAGGCGGGTCAGCTGCAGCTGAACGTTATGGAACCGGTGATTGGCCAGGCGATGTTTGAATCCATTCATATCCTGACCAACGCCTGCTACAACCTGCTGGAAAAATGCATCAACGGCATCACCGCCAACAAAGCGGTATGTGAAAGCTACGTCTATAACTCCATCGGTATCGTCACTTACCTCAACCCGTTCATCGGTCACCACAACGGCGACATCGTCGGTAAGATCTGTGCAGAAACCGGTAAGAGCGTGCGAGAGGTCGTACTTGAACGTGGCTTGCTGACAGAAGCCGAGCTGGATGATATCTTCTCGGCGCAAAACTTAATGCACCCGGCCTATAAAGCAAAAAGATATACGGATGAAAGTGAACAATAACAGTTCAGGTTAAACTTCATGAAGGCACGTCAGATGACGTGCCTTTTTTGTTTTTAGGCGTTACCAAAACACAACAATTTAATATCAACTTGTTAATGAGCAAGGTAGGCACTTATGTTCGGAGCAGAACTCGTCATCGTCCTGTTGGCGATATACTTAGGCGCAAGACTCGGGGGGATCGGCATCGGTTTCGCCGGTGGTCTCGGCGTACTTGTCCTCACTCTCTTTCTCCAGATTAAACCCGGCGCTATTCCGTTTGATGTAATTGAAATCATCATGGCCGTTATCGCCGCTATCGCAGCCATGCAGGTTGCAGGCGGTATGGACTACCTGGTGAGCCTGGCGGAGCGTATGCTGCGCCGTCATCCAAAATACATTACCTTCCTTGCTCCGCTGGTCACCTGGTTTATGACCATTCTGGCCGGTACTGGCCATACCGCATTCTCCACCCTGCCGGTGATAACCGAAGTGGCAAAAGAGCAGGGCATCCGTCCCTCCCGTCCGCTCTCTATTGCCGTTGTCGCCTCGCAGATTGCCATCACCGCCTCGCCCATTTCGGCGGCAGTGGTGTTCTTTGCCGGTATCCTTGAGCCGCTGGGCGTGAGCTACCTGACGCTGCTGGCGATCTGTATTCCGGTGACCCTGATTGCTGTGATGATCACCGCGGTGTTCTGTAACTTCCTCGGCGCCGAGCTGAAAGACGACCCGGTCTATCAGGAGCGTCTGGCAAAAGGCGAAGTGAAGCTGCGCGGCAGCCAGGCGTTTATCCTGAAGCCACACGCGAAACGCTCCGTGCTGCTGTTCCTGATCGGCATTGTCGCGGTGATGTTCTACGCCACCGCCATCAGCGATACCGTTGGGCTGATCAAGAACCCGGTCCTGCCGCGTAACGAAGCGATCGTGGTGTTCATGCTGACCATCGCCACGCTCATTAGTATCACCTGTAAAATCGACACCAGCGAAGTGCTCAACGCCAGCACCTTTAAATCCGGTATGAGCGCCTGCGTGTGTGTACTGGGCGTGGCCTGGCTGGGCGATACCTTCGTGAAAGCGCACATCACCGACATCCAGACCGTGGCGGGCGACCTGCTGCATAACTATCCGTGGTTGCTGGCGGTGGTGCTCTTCTTTGCCGCGACCCTGCTCTACTCTCAGGCGGCCACCACCAAGGCGCTGATGCCTGCGGCGCTGATGCTGGGCGTTTCACCGCTCACCGCCATTGCCTCTTTTGCTGCCGTCTCCGCGCTGTTTGTGCTGCCTACCTACCCGACGCTGCTGGCAGCCGTCGAGATGGATGACACCGGCTCAACCCGCATCGGTAAATATGTCTTTAACCACGCCTTCCTGATCCCGGGCGTGATCGCCATTACCCTGTGCGTGATCCTCGGCTTCATCATCGGCGGGATTGTGCTGTAAATCCTTTTTGGTTGTAAAAAGAGTTAAAGTCGGGCCGCTTAGCGGCCCGATTCATTAATGAGCAGCGTCCCGTCGTGGTATAGTGATTTTTTTGCGATAACGAGGTCGACCTGTGAACACGCCTGACACTGTTGTTGTACTCTGTACCGCCCCCGATGAAGCGACCGCTCAGGATCTGGCGGCCAAAGTCCTGGCAGAAAAGCTCGCCGCCTGTGTGACCATCCTCCCCGGCGCCACCTCCCTTTACTACTGGGAAGGCAAACTGGAACAGGAGTATGAAGTGCAGATGCTGCTCAAATCGAGCGTGGCGAAACAGCAAGCGCTCCTCGACTGCCTCAAATCGCATCACCCTTACCAGACTCCGGAGCTGCTGGTGCTGCCAGTGCTTCACGGCGATAACGACTATCTCTCATGGCTCAACGCTTCCTTACGCTAATCCTGCTGCTGTGCAGCACATCAGTCTTTGCCGGGTTGTTTGATGCACCCGGCCGCTCGAACTTCACCCCTGCCGATCGGGCTTTCGTCTTCGATTTTCAGCAAAACCAGCACGAACTGACTCTCAACTGGAATGTGAAGGAGGGATATTACCTCTATCGCAAGCAGATCAGCATCACCCCCGCTCAGGCGCAGGTCGGCAAACTCCAGTTGCCTGCTGGCGTCGCCCACGAAGACGAATTCTACGGCAAAAGCGAAATCTACCGGGGCCAGCTGTCAGTTCCCGTGACGGTGGATCAGGCCGCCAAAGGCGCCACCCTGACGGTCACTTATCAGGGCTGTGCCGACGCCGGGCTATGCTATCCACCAGAGACGAAAGTGGTGCCGCTGAGCGAAGTCAAAGCGGCTGCTGTATCCGCTCCCGTCTCTCCTGAGAAGGGGAAAACGGCCCCACACAATAGCGGCAGTGAACTGCCCTTCTCCGCCTTCTGGGCCTTGCTGATCGGCATTGGCATCGCCTTCACGCCCTGCGTGTTGCCTATGTATCCGCTTATCTCCGGCATCGTGCTCGGCGGTAAGCAGCGCCTCTCTACTGCCCGCGCGCTGTTGCTGGCGTTTAGCTACGTGCAGGGGATGGCGCTCACCTATACCGCTCTCGGCCTGATCGTCGCGGCGGCTGGGCTGCAGTTTCAGGCGGCGCTCCAGCATCCTTGGGTGCTCATCGGGCTGTCGATCGTCTTTATCCTGCTGGCGCTGTCGATGTTTGGTCTCTTCAGCCTGCAGTTGCCCTCGTCTCTACAAACCCGCTTAACGCTGATGAGCAACCGTCAGCAGGGCGGCTCCGTGGGGGGCGTGTTTGCCATGGGCGCCATCGCCGGGCTGATCTGCTCGCCCTGCACCACGGCGCCACTCAGCGCGATCCTGCTCTACATCGCCCAGAGCGGCAATATGTGGCTCGGCGGTGGCACGCTCTATCTCTATGCCCTGGGAATGGGTCTGCCGCTGATTCTGGTGACGGTATTCGGTAACCGTCTGCTGCCGAAAAGCGGCCCCTGGATGGAGACGGTCAAAACCGCGTTTGGCTTTGTCATCCTGGCGCTGCCGGTCTTCCTGCTCGAGCGCGTCATTGGCGATGTGTGGGGTCAGCGCCTGTGGGCAATGCTGGGCGTGGCCTTCTTTAGCTGGGCCTTTATCAGCAGCCTTAGTGCCCGCAAGCCCTGGGTCCGCATTGTGCAAATTCTGCTGCTGGCCGCCGCGCTGGTCAGCGTGCGTCCGCTACAGGACTGGGCATTTGGCGCGCCGGCCGCGCAAAGCCAGGCCCACCTGAATTTTATGCCGGTTAAGAACGTCGACGACTTACACCGCGCGCTGGCTCAGGCGCAAGGAAAGCCGGTGATGCTCGACCTCTACGCCGACTGGTGCGTCGCCTGCAAGGAGTTTGAAAAATACACCTTCAGCGACCCGCAGGTGCAAAACGCCCTGAACGATACCGTCCTTTTGCAGGCCAACGTCACGGCGAACGGTCCAGAGGACAAGGCCCTGCTGAAGGCGCTCAACGTGCTCGGTCTGCCCACCATCCTGTTTTTCAACGCTCAGGGTGAAGAGCAGCCTGCTCAACGGGTAACGGGCTTTATGAATGCCGCCGCGTTCAGTGCGCATTTGCGCAATCGCCAACCGTAAACGACACTTTAAGCGGGAAAGTACGAAAGTAGACGGAGGAATAAACCGTGCAACGTGAAGATGTTCTGGGCGCAACCCTACAGTTGCTTGAAATACAAGGGATAGCCAGCACCTCGCTAGAGATGGTTGCTGAACGTGTCAATTATCCTCTGGATGAACTACGTCGTTTCTGGCCCGATAAAGAAGCGCTCCTGTACGATGCCCTGCGCTACCTTAGCCAGCAGGTGGACACCTGGCGCAGGCAACTGATGCTTAACACGGAGCTCTCGGCGGAGCAAAAGCTCCTGGCGCGCTATTCCGCGCTCACCGAATGCGTGCGTAATCACCGCTATCCGGGCTGTCTGTTTATTGCCGCCTGCACCTTTTACCCGGATCCCGGCCACCCGATCCACCAGTTGGCCGATCAGCAAAAACGCGCCTCACATGACTTTACGCATGAGCTGCTGACCACCCTCGAAGTGGACGACCCGGCAATGGTGGCAAAGCAGATGGATCTGATCATAGAAGGCTGTCTTAGCCGGATGCTGGTGAATCGAAGCCAGGCCGATGTCGATACTGCCCAGCGACTGGCGGAAGATATCCTGCACTTCGCGCAATGTCGCAAAGGTGGGGCGCTGACCTAAGCCAGCATCCCCGCCCAGGCGGAAATGAAGAGACAGAGCGCCATCAGGCGCTGAAAACGCACCATGGCGGCAGGGGTGCGAAACAGCCTGTTTACCGCCTGCCCCAGCCATGCCCAGCACAGCAGGCAGGCCACCGAAATCAGTAAAAAGCAGAGCGCCATCAGCGCGATCTCCCGTAATGTCCCCTCTCCCGCTGGCGCAAACAGGCTGACTACCGCCAGCGCCATCATCCAGGTTTTGGGATTGATAACCTGCAATAGCGCCGCGGCACGCGCGGTGAAGCGGGTATAATTATGCCCGGATAAATTTGCCGCAGGCGCGCAAAAAAGCTGCCAGCTCATCCAGCTTAACCACAACACCCCGGCCCAGCTCATCACCTGGCGCACCAGTGGATACTGCCTCAGTATCTCGCCCGCTCCGGCCCCCGAAATCAGCACAATGGTGCTCGCTGCCGCGCAGGCGCTCACCAGCGCAGGCAGGGTCGCCTTCACGCCGTAGTGCTGACTGTTGGTCAGAATAAGGATATTGGTGGGGCCTGGGGTTATCGAGGCGACAAAAGCAAACAACAGAAACGGCAACATATTCACAGGTGGCTCCTTTTTATAAGAGCCCTGACATTGCCGTTATTTTCTGGAAACGTCTGGAAGGTTTGTGCACAACCTACGGTAGTGGGCAGGCGTAATGCGATAGGCGCGCTGGAACCAGCGCCCTAAATGGCTTTGATCGGCAAACCCCAGCGCTGCCGCTACATCGACGGGCTGATCCCCACGCGCCAGAAACTGCCGCGCTTTCGCCAGCCGCAGCTGAATCAGCCAGGCATGGGGTGCCAGGTGAAACTCGCGCTTAAAGCAACGGGTGAGTGTGAAGCGATCGGTGCCGGTCTCCCGTGCCAGATCGGAGAGGCCAATATTGTCGCCCAGGTGGGCATAGAGATAGTCCCGCGCCCGGTGCGCCACCGCCGCGCTCTGCAACTGTGAGGGCAATTTTCTGCGCCAGTAGCAATGGGAGGTCAGTTGAGAGAGCAGATTATCCATCGTGCTTTGCTGGACGATCTTCATCTCGTCAGTGTGCAGCGTCGCAAAGGTGTCGCCAATGGCGCGGACCAGTTGCGGCTCGCGGGTCAAGGTCTGCGTGAAATGCAGCGAATAGCTTCCGGGTGTCGAGTCATACAGGCCATGCAGGGTCTGGGTCAACCAGCGCTCATCGAGATAGAACGTCAGATAGGTGAAGCCACCCGCAACAGGGGCATCACCGTCGTGGATCTCGCCCGGCTCAAGCAGAAACGCATCACCCGGATGGCTACGATGACGTTCACGACGGCAATGGAACTGCTGGGTACCGCTGAGGGTGATACCAACCAGATAGCTGTCGTGCCAGTGAGGATCAAAGGCATGCCCTTCAAAGTGCGCCTTGATCGTTTCTATTCCCGTATCCGCATGCTGTCGCAGCTCAAGCCAGTCTTTCACCGTCGCGCCCCCTTTTTCGCTGTCAGCATTGCCTGAGATAGTTTTTCTGTCTGGAAGATTTGTGCAAAATCGACGCGCAAACCGACAGATTGCCGCAAACTTAAGCAGTTGAACAGCAATTCCCGAAATAAGGTTGACGATTGTATGTGATTACGGTTTAATGCGCCTCGTTGCCCGGATAGCTCAGTCGGTAGAGCAGGGGATTGAAAATCCCCGTGTCCTTGGTTCGATTCCGAGTCCGGGCACCACTTTCACTTCAATGTACGTCTCCCAAACATCACAAAACTCAAGTATAATCACTGCTATACGCCACTTTCCAACATTACGAACTCCACTGACCTCAACTCGATTCTCTCTAAATCAAGTTGCATCCGGGGGCTTTTCAGGGGGCTCTTTGTGTTCAATGAAAATTGAGGCCCCCATATGGCACTGACAGCCCGGCAGGTCGAGACCGCCAAGCCTAAAGAGAAGGACTATAAACTCTCTGACGAACGTGGCCTTTTTCTCCTGGTAACCACCACCGGAAAACGCTACTGGCGTATGAAATACCGTATCGCCGGTAAAGAGAAAAAGTTATCTATCGGTGTTTATCCTGAAATCTCTCTGGCTGACGCGCGTGTAAAACGCGATGAAGCCAGAAAAGTGATTGCTGATGGCGGCGATCCGAGTGAGAAAAAGCAGCTCGAAAAACTCGCCAAAAAAATATCCGTCGTAAATACCTTCAGGGCACTCGCCATGGAGTGGCATAAGCATAAGTGTATCTCATGGTCGGAAAGCTACGCAGAAAGCGTTCAGGAGGCGCTGGAGAAGGATATTTTCCCGTATGTGGGCAAACGCCCTGTCGCTGAGATCCTGCCTCTGGAGATGCTGGAAGTTTTACGGCTGATTGAAAAACGCGGTTCGCTGGAAAAATTACGTAAGGTCCGGCAGTACTGCAATCAGATCTTCCGTTACGCCATAGCAACAGGGCGTGCGACGATTAATCCAGCTGCGGAACTGACCGGTACTCTGACCGCACCAAAGACCGAGCACTTCCCTCACCTACAGGCATCCGAGTTACCCGCGTTCCTTGCCAGTCTGGCTAATTACCATGGCAGTTGCATTACGCGTATGGCAACCAGTCTGCTGCTACTGACGGGGGTTCGTACGATTGAACTTCGCGCTGCAGAATGGCAAGAGTTTGATCTGGAGAATGCATTGTGGACAATCCCCGAAAGCCGGATGAAAAAGCGCCGCAAACATCTGGTGCCTTTGTCAGACCAGGTTCTGTCGATCCTGCTGGAACTCCGCACTTATACCGGTCAGTATCAACTCGTGTTTCCAGGGCGCTGCAACATCAACAAACCGATGAGTGAAGCCAGTATCAACATGGTTATCAAACGTATCGGCTACGATGGTAAAGCTACCGGACACGGCTTTCGCCACACTATGAGCACCATTTTGCATGAGCAGGGGTTTAATACAGTCTGGATCGAGATGCAGCTCGCTCACGTGGATAAAAACAGCATTCGCGGCACATATAACCATGCACAGTATCTGGATGGAAGACGAGAAATGATGCAGTGGTACGCTGATTATATTGACAATCTTCTCAGTTCATCGACAAAAAGTTAGTGGTTGTTCACCCGCACCTGAAGGTGCGGGGAACGTAATTCTTTTATTTTTTGTTTGTTCTATAACCTTCTGGCATATTTACCGCGCTGTATGGACTTAAACGTGAAGCGATCCAGTACTGCTTTCCCTGTCGGAGCAAGTTCAGGTAAGCAAGACGTTCGGTCAGATCACGCCGTATTGTTTTTTCGCAAATGCTAAATTCGTCAGCAAGGCTCCTGACGGTCAGTGACTCGCCATTGTTGAGGCGGGTTGACCTGATCCCCGTTGATTAATACACCGCGATGTTTGTAATGTCTTCATCAGCAACGTAAGCGATGAGATGGTCTACCCCCTCCTTCACGGCGACTCTCAATACCGTCATGATGGTGGTAATTCAATCAGCGTTGAAAGGGTGAGAAACCATGTCAAGGCTGAACATTATTGGAATTGATCTTGCGAAAACAAATTTTTATCTTTTCAGCCTTTCACCGGAAGGGAAGCCTGGTGGAAGGATTAAGCTCTCTCGTGAAAAGTTGATTGGCTGGTTTACGACACAGTCCAGGATGATTGTCGCCATGGAGGCATGTGGTGCTTCTCATCACTGGGCCAGAGAAATTCAAAAGACGGGGCATGATGTTGTGATGCTACCCGCTCAGCACGTCAGGGCTTATCAGCGTCGCCAGAAAAACGACTATAACGATGCTCAGGCCATTGCCGAAGCCTGCTGGCACGGAACAATTCGCCCAGTTCCGGTAAAAACGCTATCTCAGCAGGATGAACAAACCTTTTTAAAAATGCGACGACTTGTTTCTGAAGAAAGAACGCAGTTAATCAACCATATCAGAGGGTTAATGGCAGAGTATGGTATTGTTTTGCGTAAAGGCGCAACTGAGCTTCGACGTAAATTACCCGAGTTGCTTGAAGATGCAGAGAATGGATTTACGCCCCAGATGCGTGAACTGTTACAACGGCAATATCAGCGGCTGGCGGCTCTGGATGATGAACTCATATGGTATGACAACCGACAGCGAAAAAATGCCGCCGGGGATTCAGTATGCCAGCGCCTACTTTCTATTCCGGGTTTTGGTCCACTGGTTAGTCTGGCAGTGAAAAGCTGGATGGGTGATGGAAAACAGTTTAAAAGAGGTCGGGATGCTTCAGCGGCTCTTGGGTTGGTTCCACGACAATTCAGCACAGGGGGGCAACAGGTTCTTCTGGGGATCACCAAATGTGGAAACAGCTACGTCAGATCAAAGCTGATACATGGTGCCCGAGCTGTTTTGTTCAGATCCGCAGGCAAAACGGATCAACTTAGCTCATGGGTTAACCTGGTCCGGGAGAAACGAGGATTTAACAGGGCAGTCGTCGCCCTGGCAAATAAGTTAATTCGTATTGTCTGGGTTATTATCACTCGTAATGAAGTTTACCGGGTTTCGGTAGCATGAAATAAGAAGTTGAAACAGGGTAATTTATACCGTTAACTCCAGCATTGCGTAGAAAGCAGAAACGATGAAAAACAGGTCAAACCTGCATATCGAAAACCTGGGATCGGGGCTTGGCCAGAATTAATCAAGGCCGTGTAAGCGTTAAGGACGATATGCGCGAATGTTTCATCAAGGCCAGAAGCAGTAGCTTCATCAACAGGCCGAATATACGAAAGCAAACCTGTTACTTTCATTGTCACTGCGTTCTTGCAATACGGGGGAAGACCATATAGGTCCCCCTATTAAGAAGCGTTTTTACAACAAAAACCTTCACATGACCGAACGCCGTTTTCCATTCAGGTTACAAAGTGCCTCATCAGCACGATAAACCTCGGCACGGAAGGCTATTCACTTCACATTTAGCATTCTCAAGTACTTACTTTTTCTATTCACGCAGGAAACACAGTGGTATTGTTTTAAGCTAATATCGATGATGTGATACGTACCACCAAACATTGGATGGTAACTTGTTGCTTTCATGAGCCATTTTCCGTACAGCTGAAAGCGCAATCGACGCAGGGACTTAAAATGACCGGAGTATCTAGCGATCAATACGCTGCTGGTGAACAGGGCTTAGGGTATATCTATCAGCCTCGTTTTGCGCTACTTAAGCTTCTTCAGTGGCCAGAAGATACATCTGTTTTGATCGAAAAAGATGATGACCTAGACTTCGTTAGTTTTGATGGTGTCAAAACACTGGCATCGCTCAAACACAAAGGGGATGGGGATACTCTAACCGACCTGTCTACCGATTTTTGGAAGTCAGTCCGCATCTGGCTTGACCGCTATAATCGTGATGGTAAAACCGAAGCAAATCTTCGTTTCTTTTTGTTTACGACCGGATCTATCTCAAACTCCTCGTTCCTGCAACACTTCTTAGTCGAACCGCCAACAAAAGACGATAATTCAGTATCAATAACTCAACTCACCAACACAGCTCTGGCTAGAAGCAAGTCAAAACTGATCACGGCAATAGCCGATGAGTTCAATAAACTGACTGATGAGCAAAAAGATGACTTCTTATCACGGATAATCATATTTGATGGCGGGCCTCGCATTGAAGACCTCCCAACAATTATCAAAAATCAACACATGCGTATCATTAGACGCGATAACCGAGACGCTATTTTTGAACGACTTGAAGGGTGGTGGAATAACACGATAGTCGATCTGCTAACAGGGAAACGTAAAGAGGCGATTTTTGGTTATGAGATTTCCGACAAACTTGCAGCATTTTCTGAAGAGTACAAATCGGACAATCTGCCGATTACGTTCAGAGGAAAAATTCCCGTTGGAGAAATCGATGCGATGAATGATCCCAGGCTCTTTGTTGTGCAACTCCGTGAAATAGGGGTTTCCTCTAATCGTATCCGAAACGCTATTCTCGACTACTACCGAGCATTTGAGCAGCGTTCTTCATGGGCGCGTGAAAACCTTTTGGTAACAGGAGAGATGGAAGATTATGAAGACCGCCTTGTTGATGAATGGAGTCGCTATAAAGACGTAGTTTTTGAAGAATTAGATGAAAATTCAGCTGACGAAGTACTTATTACTGCGGGAAAAGCATTGTATCAATGGGCCGATCTTGAAAGTGGTAATATTCACTCATTGCGAATCCGAGAACGAGTGACTGAGCCTTATGTAGTTCGAGGAGGATTTCACATCCTTGCGAACAGTAGACCACTACCCAAAATTTTCTGGCATCCCCACTTCCTAAATAGAATTGGGCAATTGTTGGGAGCCCAAGCATGAAGCAATGGGATCAGCGTCCATTCGAGATAAGGAATCTTTTCAATCCTGCATTTTGTGGTGTTGTACTATTCAGAGCAATGCAGAGCTACGAAGAGGAAAACTCACAGGGCATGCCATTTTCTCTCGCTCTTTTAGTTTTACCATTATGTCTGCAAAAAGATTCTCGCCAAGTGTTTGCTGAAAATCCTCGCCGCTACCTTTTGAAAACTATAGAAAACAATCCCAAATTACTCATTAATTTTGCTAACCGCGTCAATAATATGCTGCCATTTACGCTTGAAGCTTTTGGAGTGCTCATGGAACGAGGATGTTTTGTCGTAACGCAAGACGGCCGATTGAAAACAATACCTAATAAAGTTCGCAAATCGGTCATAGGGACTGAAGAATCAATCTCATGCCAGCGTGTCGCGCGCTATATAGGAAAAGAATTTGCCCGTATTGCAGATCGCGTTACGGTGTACACGACCTTTGGAATACGCCCATGAAAATTAAGTCGATTCATGTCTACAGCCATGATGGCCAACGTCGGGACCTGCAATTTAAGGTTAATGGTTTAAATGTCATTACTGGCCGTTCCTCAACCGGTAAATCAGCTCTTTCTGAGATCATTGAATACTGTATGGGTCGATCTACTTTTAACGTACCAGAAGGTATTATTCGCGATAAAGTGTCATGGTTCGCAGTCATTTATCAATTTTCACAGGAACAAGTACTAATCGCGAAACCAACACCAAATGCAGGAGCCACAAGCTGTGGCACCGTTATGCTGCGACGAGGAAATGAACTGACCGCACCAAATTTCAAAGACCTCTCGGTTAACACCGATGATGATTCTGTAGTCGCACTGTTGTCACGATTACTTGGCATCCGCGAGAACCGTACAGACGTGGCAATTGGGCACAGCAGAGAAAGCTTTGAAGCAAACATCAAGCATACTTTTTATTACCTTTTCCAAAAGCAGGGCCTTGTAGCAAATAAAGATCAACTTTTTTATCGACAAAATGAGGCATTTCAGCCACAAGCTATTCGCGACACATTACCGATTCTTTTAGGTATTTCATCAAATGATCGCTATGAACTTGAGGCCAAACTCCGAACAGCACAACGAGATCTGAAAATCAACGCCAAACGTCTTGAACAAGCTCGCGATACAATCGATACATCACTGCTAAAAGGTTCTGGGCTTTTATCTGAAGCCAGAGCCGTGGGTATCATCACACAAGACAAAGAGAGAATCGGAACTGACGAAGTAATTGATGTTTTGCGTTCTGCAATGCAATGGATTCCGTCCCCCCTACCTGAAGACGATGGACATAGAATATCCATTCTTGAAAATGAAATTGCTGGTTTACGACAAGACAGACGTCAGACCCAGTCCCGAATTGATTCTGCTCGGATGTATGCCAAGCAATCAGGTAATTTTGAAAACGAAGTTTTAGAGCAGCAAGACCGATTATCTTCTATCAAGGCTCTACCGAAAAATCCGGAAACTGGTGAATGGCAATGGCCATTCTGTGAAGCAAATTTAGCACTGGAATCTCCAATTGCTAAAGCACTCCTGAGCGAACTAACAACTCTCGACGCTGAAATGAGCATTGTGGCTGGCCAACGCCCTAAAATGGATGTTTATCTTACTGAACTAGAAGATGAGGTTCAGACCATTGTAAGTTCGATAAGAGCCAAAGAAGTGGAGCTTGCTGCGGCAATCGCGGCAAACGAAGTTATTGAGCAATTAGGCACACGCAATAATGCTGCGGCAAGAGTAATTGGTCGTATAAGTTTGTTCCTTGAAGACCTTGTACCTAACTCAGAACTGGCCACATATGAAGCAGAAAATCGTCGTCTAAAGCTCAAAGTCGAAGACCTACAAAGGAAATTTGGAGCTGATAGCAGCCATGAAAGACTCATATCTATTCTGAATAACATTTCGTCACAGATTACACGCTACATCCAGGCTTTTGATGCAGAATTTCAGGGGCTCCCTGCACGGTTTGATCTAAGCCAAATGACTATTATCTTTGATCGTACAGATCGTCCGGTACCAATGAGTCGAACTGGCGGTGGCGAAAATCATCTCGCTTATCACCTGTCTGCCTTGTTAGCCCTTCATCTCTTTGCTTCAAAGAACAATTGCCCCATTCCTCAGTTTCTTTTAATTGATCAGCCTACCCAAGTTTATTTCCCTTCTGAAAAAATTTACCAGGAAGCTGATGGTACTGTTCAGAAAACGGAAGCTGATGCTGACTTAGCAGCAGTACGTAGACTGTTTGCGTTACTGCTGAAGTTTACACAAGAAGAAGTCCCAGGCTTCCAGCTTATCGTGACAGAGCACGCAAATCTTCGCGACCAGTGGTTCCAGGATGCTTTAACCGAGCTTCCCTGGACCAAGCCCCCTGCCCTGGTACCAGAAGACTGGCCTTTACCGTCAGAATTACCAAATTAAGCACGAGTTTTGAAAATCCCCGCATCTTTGGTTCGATTGCGAGTCTTGCACCAAATTCATATCAACGGACCTCCATGGTGGTCCGTTTTTGCATTCTAAGCCCGCCGAAATCAACACTTCTACAATACCTTAACTCCGCCTGACCGTAAGCGCACCGTGAAGGACGTGGGGTAAAAATTAGTTTACAGAGAGGGTGACGTTCCAGGGCAGCAGTTCTTTCACGCGGTTGGCGGGCCAGGTGTTGATGACGCTGATCACATGGCGCAGCCAGGCTTCCGGCTCGATGCCGTTAAGTTTGCAGCTACCGATCAGGCTGTACATCACTGCCGCACTGTCACCACCACCATCAGAGCCGAAGAACATGTAGTTACGGCGCCCCAGCGCAACCACCCGGAGGGCGTTTTCATACTGAACCGCCCCGGTTTTCCTGGAGAGAGTTAAGTTCGGAAGTTCAGGCTGCCAGAACCTTGTTCCCGATGGAAGCGTAATACGCTTTTTCTGCCTCTATCGGAGGGATGTGACCAAGTCGTTCCAGCAACCGACGATTGTTGTACCAGTCCCCCCATGCCAGCGTAGCCAGTTCCACTTCTGAGCGCTTCTTCCAGGCCTGACGGTGGATGACCTCCGCTTTGTACAGACCGTTGATACTCTCCGCCATCGCGTTATCATACGAGTCACCGGTACTCCCCGTGGAAGCCAGCAGCTCTGCATCCTGCAACCGCTGCGTGTAGGCCAGCGAGACATACTGAGAGCCTTTGTCGCTGTGATGGATGGTGCCCGAAGGTCGCCGTGACCACAGTGCCTGTTCCAGCGCATCCAGGACGAACGACGTTTCCATCGATGATGAGACCCGCCAGCCCACGATGACGCCAGCGAACACGTCGATAATGAACGCCACATAGGCGAAGCCCTGCCAGGTGATGACGTAGGTAAAATCTGCACACCAAAGCTGGTTGGGACATTCCGCTACGAACTGGCGGTTTACCCTGTCCTGTGCTGCGGTATCTCTGCGACTGGTTGTGGTGCGGACTTTTTTGCCCTGGAGCACGCCTGCGAGCCCCATCAGTTTCATCAACCGTACCACTGTACATCTGGCCACGCCGATGCCCTCCCGCTGTAACTGACGCCAGACCTTGCGGGCTCCATAGACGCCATAGTTATCGTCGTACACCCGCTGTATCTGCACCTTCAGAAGCGCATCACGCTGCGAGCGCAGGCTGTGTTTTTCCGGCGATTGCTGACGTTGCTGATGCCAGTAATATGTCGACGGGGCAATATCCAGCTCGCGGCATACCGGCCCGACCCCGTGGGCACCACTCAGACGTTCGAGCAGTGGCATTATTTTTTCCAGTGGCGGTCGAGCTCCGCCTGAGCAAAATAGGCTGATGCCTGACGCAGAATATCATTGCTGCGACGCAACTCCCGGTTTTCCCTCTCCAGCTCTTTTAAACGTTGACGTTCGTTACTGGTCAGCTCGCCATCACCAGTCCTGACGGGGCTGATACCACCGCGTAAGTCATTTCTGTGCTGGCGTAGCCAGCCTTTCAGGGTATCGTAATGACAACCAATTTTTGACGATATGGCACGGATAGCATCCGGTTCAGAGTCATATTCATCAAGATGCTCAATGAGCATTCTGACAGCGCGCTCACGTAATTCCGGCGGGTAACGATTAGCTGATTTTGATTTCATCAGGGATCTCCTTTTACTGAGAGTTTAGTCTCCAGGATTCCCGGGGCGGTTCAATCGAAGAAGCAATACGGGGCCTCCCTGCAACTGAGCGGCTGGCAGCCAGGCAGTCCCGAAGTAAGCCGCTGCTGATATCCCTGCATGACTGGTTAGTGGAGAAAAGCGCCACTCTGTCGAAAAAATCCCGTCTGGGCGAAGCGTTCGCTTATGCCCTGAACCAGTGGGATGCGCTGTGCTACTACTGTGATGATGGCCTGGCAGAGCCTGATAACAACACAGCCGAACGAGCCCTTCGTGCCGTCTGTCTTGGGAAAAAGAATTTTATCTTCTTCGGCAGCGACCACGGCGGTGAGCGCGGAGCCCTGCTGTATGGTCTTATCGGAACATGCAGGCTCAATGGTATCGATCCGGAGGCCTACCTTCGCCATATCCTGAGCGTACTGCCGGAATGGCCCAGCAACAAAGTGGCGGAACTGCTGCCATGGAACGTGGTTCTTACCGATAAATAACCGTCAATACGGCGCTCGTTTAACGCTTACACATTCCGGCGGTGATCGCGTTGCGTATTCTGGCGGAACGTGAACGCTATTTCTGGTTTTGCGTGAACGCGTATTCCGGCGGAAAATACCCCGATTTTGCACCATGACCAGAATCACTGTTCATTTTGCCAGAATCGGTGTTCACCCGACCGGAATTGCCGTTCACGTTGCCAGAATCATTCTTAACGCATTGATTTTTGATGCTATATCTATCCCTTTTATTCCAGGGTGTGATATATGCCAAACAAGAGAATCGCAATGCATAAAATCCATGAAATTTTAAGGCTGCGTTTTGAAGTCGGCCTGTCCTTCCGCCAGATAAGCCAGTGCGCAGATGTCAGCACGGGTGCCATCCAGAAAATGCTCAAACGACTTGAAGCCGCTGGGATCTCCTGGCCACTTCCGGAAGGAATGTCAGAGCCCCTACTTGCCAGTCTGCTTTATCCTGAGTCTGACAGTCGTCCTGGCGCGCTGGAGGATCCCGACTGGGCTGAAATCCATATGGAGCTGCGTAAAAAGGCGTCACCCGCCACCTGCTGTGGGAGGAATACTGCCAGAGGATGCCGGTTCGGGCGTACAGCTACTCGCAGTTCTGCTGCCGCTACCAGACCTGGTGCCAGTCACAGAAACGCTCCATGCGCCAGCAGCATCTTGCCGGTGAAAAATGCTTTATCGACTATTGTGGACCCACAGTGTCGGTTATCTCACCTGAGACGGGTGAATGCCGGCAGGCCCAGATCTTCGTGGCGGTGCTGGGCGCATCAAACTACACCTTCGCGGAGGCTACCTATACGCAGTCGCTGTCAGACTGGCTTCTCAGCCACGTCAGGATGCTGGAGTTCTTCGGTGGAGTCCCCGAAATCCTGGTTCCGGATAACCTGAAAAGCGGGGTTAGCAAAGCCAGTCGTTACGATCCCGAACTGAATCCCTCCTATCAGCAGCTGGCTGAGCATTATCAGGTTGCGGTGATACCTGCCCGCCCCAGAAAACCCAGAGACAAGCCGAAGGCGGAAGTTGGCGTTCAGATCGTCGAACGCTGGATCCTGGCCCGGCTCCGTCACCAGGTCTTCTTCTCGCTTGCTGAGCTGAACCACTGTATCCGTACGCTGGTAACCGGGCTCAACGAACGTCCCTTCAAAAAACTGCCGGGCAATCGCCGTGAGGCCTTCGAAAGGCTGGACAAAACTGTGCTCAGGCCATTACCGGTGCAGCAGTGGCGCTACCGGCACATCAAAAAAGCGAAGGTGAATATCGATTATCACGTGGAATATGAACAGCATCACTACTCAGTCCCCCATCAGCACGTCGGTAAAACGGTGGAGCTTCATGCCTTCGACAACCTGCTTGAAGTCTGGTCTGACGGGCAGATGATCGCCAGTCACCCGCGGCGTCTTCATCCGGGCAACAGTACGGCAGCAGAACATATGCCGGAGCGCCATCGTCATCATCAGCAGTGGACGCCAGAGCGGCTGAAAAGCTGGGCGGCCGGTGTGGGCTCCGACACCTTCACGTGGGTCAGCGAGCGTCTGGCTGAAAAAGCGCATCCGGAACAGGCCTATCGCCTGTGTCTGGGGCTGCTGAGCCTGACGCGTGAATATCCTTCTGAGCGCGTCAATAACAGCTGTCGGCTGGCCAATGCAGAGGGGTTAACCCGGCTGAAGCAGATAAAGTCGATCCTGAAGAATAACCGCGACCTGGTTCCGGCGGACAAAGATCTGCACCCGTCCCGGGAGCTTCCTCAGGAACATGAAAACATCCGTGGCCCACGCCACTTCCACTGAAACAAGGGATCCGATAATGCCACATACGCTGATGAAACAGCTGACAGAAATGAAACTGACGGGAATGGCGGCCGCGCTGTCCTCACAGATGGAGCAACCCGGCACTTACGAAGAGCTCTCCTTCAGGGAAAGACTGGCGTTGCTGGTCACGCGCGAATCACTCGAAAGGGATCAGCGTAAACAGAAACGTCTGCTACAAAAAGCCCGCCTGAGGCTTGAAGCCTCGGTCCAGGACATCGACTACCAGCCAGCGAGAAACCTGGAACGTTCTCGGATCGCTCAGCTAAGCCAGAACGAATGGGTGGTCAGGGGGCAGAACCTGCTGATAACCGGCCCCTGCGGTTGCGGCAAAACCTATGTGGGCTGCGCCCTTGGCAACAACGCCTGCCAGCAGGGTTACAGCGTACAGTACTGGAGACTGAACCGGTTGCTGGTTGAACTGACGCACAGCCGCGCAGACGGTAGTTACCGAAAGCAGCTGGCTCAGCTGTCAAAAACGCAGCTGCTTATCCTGGATGACTGGGGCCTTGAGCCGTTGCTGCCAGCGCAGCGTAACGATCTGCTGGAACTGATGGATGACAGATACGGAAAGAACGCCACGGTGATGATAAGCCAGCTGCCAACGGATGAGTGGTATGGCTGCGTTGGCGATAACACGCTGGCAGACGCGATCCTTGATCGTCTGATGCATAACTCCCACCGGCTGGAAATGAAGGGTGAGTCGATGAGAAAACGACTGGCACAGGTTGACTGAAAGTGAACGGTCGGTGTAATAAAAAGAAGTTAGGGCGCGTTAGGGAATAACGCGTTCACGTTCCTCCGGAATAACCGTTCAACTTCGCCAGAATACGCACGCGTACTTAATCAGTAGCCGTAACATCATAAACCCTCACTAATCCTGTAAGTTAACTTGCCCTGCACCGACCTATCTCCCCAGCGCAATCCCGGTTTCGCGGTGTCTGTTACGGCCGTATTTTCTCATTTCTCGTCAGCCACAGTGAGGCTCTTTCAAGAGCTGGGTTGTATGAAAACGACAAAAACACAGCCGACAATAATTTACAAAATAACTTGTTGACCCTGTATTTACTACAGGGTTTTTAATACACATCAACAGGTGAGACGGCGATGACGCCGGTATCACCAGATGACCAGATGACCAGATAACCCAAGGAATATGACCATGAAAAACATCAAACTGCTTGCTGCTGCCGGTATGCTCTCCGTAGTTTCTTTCTCCGGCTTCGCCCAGTCCGTCAGCGTTACTGCTGACACCCTGAACAACGCGGAAGCGAAAATTGCCGCTATCGCCCAGGAATCCGGTGCTTCGTCCTACCGCATCACCAGTGCAGACCAGAAAAACGTTGCCCGCGTGACTGCAGTACTTGATAAGTAATCCGGGACGGTATTACCCTGAACCTGAGCAGTAAACGCGTGAGATGGTCGCAGAGGGAACTGCCGGACTGACTGCCACTATAGTGGGGGTCACCTCCGGTTCCGCCGGCGACCTCACATGCGGACACACCCTCCAGGACAACCCTATCCCTGTTGTCCGTTTTCCTTGATGACTGTTTTAGTCAGGTTACCCCCAGGTAGCCTTTTTTTTTGTCCTTATCCCACCAGAAAAAACAGCGTAAGGGTGTTGACCCTGTATGAACCACAGGGTTTTTAATACACATTAACAGGTGAAACGGCGATATCTGATGAAGAGGAATATACAGATGAAAAAATTTAGCGTGACTGCAGTACTGATTCTGACTGGCATGCTCTCATCCGGAGCTATGGCAACCTCGTTCCTGCCGGAAACTTGCTCGGATATGGACATCTCTGTCCGGACAGACTATGTCAACCATGAAGACGTGAGCCACGTCTTTGACTGTCAGCCAGTGATCTGATGTAAAAAAACGGTCGGATTAATTTTCCTTTTAAGTGCGTTAGTGCCTTTGAATTTTTTTCGGGTCCAGAACTTCACCGCGGTCAGACCCAGCGGGAGCCCTGATGTCGTCACTGCCAGGCTCGAATGCATCAGGATCCCACAATTGACACCTGCATCATTCCCCATCTTGATTAGGTGTGATTGCCTGCAAATCCTACTGCATCAGGGTTATCCCGGTGGTAGCCAAATGTTGTGGTGTCCTGAAGCAGTAGAATCTTCTCACCTTGCAGCGCATATATCCTTTGACTGGTAGCCTCGGAATGTCCCTGCAGCAGGTGCTGCTCATCAATCCTGTCACTGGAAAGGAACCGGTAAGCGGCTTTTGTTGCTGCATTATCCTGGCAGGCAAAAGGGAGGCTGTTGCCCATCCCCCGCCAGAGTTTTTGCATGAGACTTTTAAAACGACTGGCACGGCGGCGATCGCTAAAGACAGAAGAATTAATTTCCTCATCGAGCCATGAAAGCGAAGTCTGTTCCTGATTAATCATTCAACCATCCCTGAAAGTAATTTAGCTGATTATCATAATGATTACCTTAATATAATTGTGGGTAGTTGCAAGTCTCGCTGGACGCTTACAATTAACCCAATTCGCTTGATACATCAGATTGATTCCCTCCCTGAAAACAGTGCCGGTCTAAACGGAAGTCTCCTGTCTTACAACCAGCAGAAACACGGTGCATAGGGCCAATCCATGGTATAAGCAGTCAGTCTGAAAAAAAAAGTCTTGACCCTGTAGCCACTTCATGGTTTTTGATATGAACTGGATTCGTACTTAGTGCAGCGGTAAACAAATACCTCATTATTTTCTGCCATTTTCCCTTCGTGTTACCGCGTATATTGATATCAGGCAAGCTAAAGGAATTACCTGAATGAGAATAGTTACACTCGTAATATCTGCTGTAGCTTTGATGCCGGGAGTTACAGTCCCTAATGCGATAGCCGGTTTTATTGAAGACAGTAAGGCCAATCTCACACTCCGCAATTTCTATATTAATACAGATAATCGCAGTGGGGACGGGTTCAGTAAACAGGAAGAATGGGGACAGGGGTTCATCCTCAATTACGATTCAGGTTATACTGAAGGGCCAGTGGGATTCGGACTGAGCACTCTGGGGCTACTGGGCATCAGACTTGACGGAGGAGGTAAAGCAGGCTCACCGGCGTCAGGTCGGCAACCCGGTACAGTATTTCCGCTAGACAATGATGGCAGAGCGGTTCATCAGTTCGGTAGCCTGGGGGTTACCGGCAGGGCAAAAATATCTGATACGGAACTCCGTTATGGAACGCTTCAGCCCAAAAATCCCGTCGTTATATACAACGATGCCCGCCTTTTGCCCATGACATATCAGGGAGGACAAATATCATCAACAGATATCGACGATCTGAGTCTGACCGGCGGCGTTCTCACACATACAAAAGGACGTAACTCCACAGATATGCGCGGAATGTCCATTGCCGGAGCCAATGGAAGTGGTCCCACTTCACGGAGCAGTAATCGTTTTTATTTCGCCGGTGGTGACTATACTCTTATGAAAGACATGACTCTCTCATACTATTACGGTGAGCTGGATAATTTTTACAGACAAAACTATATCGGACTGGCACATAACCTGAAAATCGTTTCCGGGAACCTGAAATCAGATATTCGTATATTCATCAGCGATGCAGACGGAAAGAACGGAAGTGCTGCAGGACGGAGTGCCGGATATGTAAGTACTGGTTATTACGGAAATAATCGCACAAAGGGAGAAGTGGACAACAATGTTTATAGCGGTCAGTTGACATGGTCTTCTGGAGGTCACAGTGTGAGCAGTGGTTATCAGTGGCTGACGGGGAAAAGTGACTTTCCATATCTGAATCGTGGTGATGGAGAAGGAACAAGCACCTGGTTAATTACTGATGCACAATTGCTAAAATTCAGCAGGGCGGGGGAGCGAACCTGGCTGGCACGGTACGCCTATAATTTTGCTGATGCAGGGCTCAAAGGGCTGAATCTAAGTATCCTCTATCTGAACGCCGATAATATTGATACCGGGAATGGGCGAAAGGGGGAATGGGAACGGGATATTGCCCTGAGTTATACTATCCCCGAGGGAATACTTAACGGACTTGGCATCTCCGTAAAAAATGCCACAATGCGCAGCGCTCTGCCTGACACAAGTAGAAAAGGCTCTGCTGGACAGCGTGACCAGGATGAAACCCGGGTTACAGTCAGTTATACCCTTCCTCTTCTCTGATATAGTGTTTCCGGTCTGTTGTGCTGTTGAGCAGGACAGACCGGAATGACGTTCGCAGGCAGCAGAAGATTTATATCTGGCTGTCAGTCCGGTAGTTATTTCTGTCCCGGTTCTCCACTCAGGTCCGACTTAAAACATATCGTTTTTACTGCCATTTAAATAAAGAGTAGCCTTGCATGTCATTATTATCAGTTTTAAAGTATCCGGATCCCAAATTGAAGATCATTGCAATGCCCGTCGAACATATTTCACCGATAACCCGGCAATTTATTAAGGATATGATTACCACTATGTACGGTACATCCAGTGTAGGTTTAACAGCAACCCAGGTTGGTGTTCACCAAAGGATTGCTGTAATTGATGTCCCTGAATCGCTGGTGCAACCAATAGTATTAATTAATCCGGTAATTGCTGAGAGTAAGGAAGAAAAAAATATCACTGAGGAAAAATGTCTTTCTATACCAGGAACCAGTCGTTTTGTATACCGTGCAGAGAAAATAAATGTCACCGCTCTTGATGCTTTTGGGAATACAATAAATTTTAGTGCAAGTGGTACTCTCTCGATCTGTATACAGCATATGATAGACCATATGAACGGGATTCTATTAACTAAGAGCCTATCTCAATAGGACTTTATTCCAGACGATAAGACCACAGGCAAAATGCAACATAGCCTCGTAATTTTCGGCCTTCTTTTTCCATCGGGTCAGAACCCGGCGAAAGCGATTCATCCAGCTATGAGTCCTCTCAACGCCCCAGAGAGGGGCTTTGAAGTCCCTGTTTTTACTGGCGTCAGACTCCTCTTTACGGGACTGAATATGTGGCTCGTAACGGCGACTCTGCAGATACGTTTTCAGCCATCCAGCTTCGTAACCTTTGTCCAGACAGAGCCTGAGTTTCCCCCCGGATGCCCCGCCTGAAGGGCATCGAGCGTATCCGCAACCAATTTGATGTCGTGCGTGTTCGCTGCTGCGACGACCAGCGACAGAGGAAGCCCCCTGGCGTCCGTCAGCAGGCTGCGCTTTACACCTTGTTTCCCTTTGTCCTTAGGATTGCGACCTGTTTTTTGTTCCTGACAGCGGCGATTTGGTCATACAACCGTCCATCGACAACCAGGACCAGTCAATGCTGTCCAGATGCTCGCAGGCAAGCAAACCGTTCTGCCAGAAGCGCTCAAAAATGCCTGAATCGTGCCACTCCTTAAAGCGCCGGTGTGCAGAACTCGATGAACATATCCCGGTGGCGTTCAGACAACCAGTCCTGAGGAAGAAGAATATGGCATCCATGGCAGCGCGGTTATCAACGCGTTTCCTGTATGTATCGAGTGGATGGCTGGTTTTGTGCTCAGGGATACCCGGTCATTTTTTTAGGCTCGATGCAGAAAAACAATGAAGTTTCAATTTTATCATTGCAAGCCTTTCATTCACTAAAACTCCTCGGCCAATCCGAAACTGGTGACTGTAGTAATTTCTTACAGGCTAAGACTTGCAGTAACTTGAAGGTAAGGGGGAGGATGATAAAAATTCATGAAGATCGCACTGAAATAATTCATTAAATCGGTTATTGAGTTGGATTGGCGCAAAATAATTAAAAATGTCTTTAAAACATAGCGTTATCCATTGAATAACATCAGACCACTAAAATGGCCTGATGTAAAGGATGCTAATACCTATCTCAGGCATCAATAGTGATATCACCGGCAGGAATGCACTGGCATGTCAAACATGCACCCTCATCAGAGGGTTCCACACCATTCAGATGCTGCACGTTCCCGGCAATCACCTTAGTTGAACAGCTTTCACATTGTCCAACACGACAACCACTAGGCATTTTAATCCCAAGTTTTTCTCCAAAATTCAGCAGAGTACCTTTATCCGTGGTCCAGATCTCTTCTCTTCCTGATTTTGCAAAAATTACTTTATGACGTAATGAGGGATCATTATTTATTTTTGTCGGAGAACGAAATATCTCGTAGAAAATAGCAAATGCAGGTACACCTCTCTCCTGAAGCCCTCGGGATATCGCATCCATCATAGGCTGCGGACCACACATGTAATAACGAGCATTATTCTCAATAAGATATGCCTCGACATCTCCCGCACCAACATAACCAGCTCTATCATAATCCAATCCTGGAATATCACAGTCGAGGGGCTGGTTGTAGATATTAATTACTTTAAGCCTGTCAATAGACGCATTTAGCTCCGCAATTCTTTTCTTAAACGCATGTAGCCTACTATTTTGATTAGCATAGAAAAGCCAGATTTCCGGACCTTCCGCTTGGGGGTTAATAGACTCCAGATAGGAAATGAATGGAGTAATTCCAATACCGCCAGCAAATATTACGACAGGCTGGACGGCATTGAGCGGGACAATGAAATTCCCCCCAGGAGGCGTAAGTTCAACATCCTTGCCTATCTGCAAATGCGTGTTTATGTAGGATGACATTATTCCTTCTACATATTCACCTTTCTCATCAGTCGCTTTCTGATGACGGACAGAAATGGAATAGGTTTTACGGTCATGAACAAACGCAGGGCCTGTCAGCGAATACGCCCGGGTAACGATCTCTTCAGAATCGCTCATCGGACAACAGCTAACAGTGATATGCTGGCCCGGTTCATAATCAGGTAAGTAGCCTTCACTATTCGATTGGAAGGTAACTGTCGTAACATTATCTGCTTCTTTTTTCAGTTCAATGACTTTGAATGTTTTACGACCTTCCCAGGGGCGTCTTATCAGCTCAAAATCATTCAAGCGGCGAATGCGGCAGCGGAATGAACGCAAAGGTAAAGCACCGCTGACTGGATCATAGCTATCACCGCTGATTAAGCTATTGTAATTGCTACTGTACTCACCTTTAACCGGGTATGAAGGTTTGCCAAAATCAGGACAAGCCTGCCACCACCCAAACTCAGCAATTACAGTTTCATGAGAGAGTTTGGCTTCCACTTTTGCTCTAAATCGAGCAAGACCTGCTCTCGTTTCAATTTCTACCCAATCCCCCGTCTTGATACCTTCTTCGTCAGCCAGAGCTGCCGAAATGTCTACCGTTGGATAAGGTGCTTTTTTTCGTAGGCTAGTCAGGCTTCGATGTTGGCTATGACAGAAGAATCCGCTTTTAACGGATGTCAGCATTAGTGGATAATCAGGATCGTTGCGCTGGTATTCTTGCGGCTGTACATACTCAGGTAAAGGATTGTAACCATAGCGATGAAGGATCTCAGAGTAAAACTCTGCACGTTTTGTTTCTGTATTGAAACCTGCCAGATATCCACTATTTGGGTCTCTGAAAGCATATTTTCTGACTTTATGCTCAAGCGGGATATCGTAACCTTCTGGCTTATTTCTGAGCATCTCAACAGTCAAACCTAATGGTTCTAGTTGATAATTCCAGGCTGCCTCAATATTGCCGTCGAAGAACGCTTCATTCATTCCTAACCGGCATGCAAGATCGAAAACAATCTCAAGGTCGGAACGGCTTTCACCGCGCGGAGAGACCATTTTTTTTCTCAACTGAATGTGGTCCTGAGCAGCAGCACTACTTTCAAACCCGGTTCTTAGGCCTTCGCGCTCCCAGGCAGTGTTTACTGGCAGAAGGATATCAGCATACTTTGATGTAGGCGTTTCAAACAAATCTACATGGGCATAAAACTCAAGTGCCTCAAGCGCCTGTTGTCCGAGAGAAGTATCACTTTGTGAAAGTAATATGTTGGCACCAAAGCCAATTAACCCGCGAATTTTATAGGGTGTACCTTCTAATACTGAATGCCAGATATCCTGAGAATGAACCCAACCTTGTGAAGGCGGCCCGATAGGCCTTTCTTCAAGACCTAATGCTTTATCCCATTGTGATTTTGGCATCAGTGTCGGTGAATTAACCACATTCACCGGGTGGCTGGCATAGATTCGATTACATCCTTCCTGATCGAAACAACCGGTTAAAGCATACAGTGTCGCAATCGCACGTTCTGTTTGGGTGGCATTAGTGTGTTGTGCCACTCCAGACCAACTGTGGTAGGCGATTTTCTTGGCCCCGGCAATCAAACTCGCAGCGGCTTCAATTGATGCAACAGATACCCCGGTGATACGGCTTACGTTTTCTGGGTCATAATTAGCCAACATATCTTTAAAAGATGAAAACGCCGTTTGGCAGGAAATTTTTGCACCATCAGCTATTGCAACTTCAACATTACCCTCAAGTGCAGCTGTAGGCGTCAGCGTTTCTTCAGTTCGAGTCTCGGAATCGATAAATGTGACTTGCTGGTTGTGTTCGTCCCAAACTGTATAGCGATTACTGATGGCAAGTGGGTTAATATCTTTTTCCCGAAGAAAATAACCATTATCATTTCGAACCAACAAAGGACCATTAGTCCAGTTTCGAACAAACTCATGATTAAACAGGTTTCTTTCTACCAGGAGATGGCTTAACCCCAAAGCTAATGCACCGTCAGTTCCAGGATTGACATCAAGCCAGGCATTTGCTTCTTTCGCTAAAGGTGTCGGGCGAGGATCCACGACGATCAGTTTTGCACCGTTATTTCGACCAGTACCAATCGCACTAGCCTGGGCAAGCCAAGTATTCGCGGGGTTATGCCCCCAAAGAAGGATAAGATCGGCATGGGAATAGTCAGCAACAGGGATGCCGCAGCCAAAGGTCCATCGATGTGCAACGTCTTTATGCCAGTTACATATTTCAGTTCCATAGCTGGTGTTTGGGCTGCCATAGATACGAACAAATCGCTCTAACCATTCAATTGCATCGCTGAGGGGGGTACCGCTTGGGCTCGTAAAACCGAAAGCGACAGATTCAGCTCCGTTCTCTCGTTTAAATTTTTCCAGTTGTCCGGCTATCGTTGACATAGCCTCTTCCCAACTTATACGTTTCCAGCCCGGGTTCTCGGCACCTTTAGGATGGGTTCTCTTCATCGGGTACAGAATTCTATTTGCGCTGTCCACCAGCTCAGGTGCCGCTTTGCCCTTCATACACATGGCCTTACCATTAGGATGTTCAGGGTTGGCCCGTACCTTGATCAGGTGGTCATTTGCTACTTCATTCAACGTCCCGCAACGCGAACGGCAAAGTGTGCAATATCCGGGAATAATATCTGACATTGTAAACCTCACTACTAAAAACAGTTAATATATTTTAAAAACCACATTGCTTTCTTTTCACCCAAGAATTACTAACCCAATTAATGTTAATATCATCTTGTTTTGTGGGCGTAATTTCAGTTGAAATTACTGTCATATATGGGTAGCGGCTAAGTAATTTCAGGGCCAGAATCTGATTCCTGCAAACCGTTAACATCTGCAAGATACAGTGCACGCAAAATAGGGCATTCAGGCTTATCATCCCCTGCACAGCAATCAGAAAGCGTTGTAAGTATTGATGCCATACGCTGAAATTCTTGAATTTTTACAGTCAACTCGCGGATGTGTGACTCGACTAATTTTTTCACATCAGCGCTTTGGCGCGAATGGTTACCCCAAAGACAGAGAAGTTCTCCTGTTTGCGCCAGAGAGAAACCTAACTCCCGACATCGACGTATAAAATGCAATTTGTACACATCAATATCGCTGTACATCCGATACCCGGCTGCAGTTCTTGCAACTTCCGGTATTAATCCCGCCTCTTCGTAATAGCGGATCATTTTGGCGGAAACTCCGGATAACCGGGCAGCATCACCAATGTTCATCCTTACCTCCCAAAATGTATTCTGTTAATATCAGATCCAGTTTCAAATGACGTCGTTTCTGACACTCTTACCTTGCATACGTAGTGATACGGTTACCGTTTGGCTCATCAAGACTTAGTCGATATCCAGCCTAGACCTTCCCGTGGTGGTAAGGTCAAGAAAAAAATCATCAAGATAAGCTGTGTAAAAAACCAGATGTGACGAACATACTCATATCCCTTATGACCACATACTTAATGACTCAAAACACTCTTCTTTGGGTTTAGAAAGGATGGTTTCTCTAGTGGCATCATTTTTATATTCACCAACACTCACTAATTCCCATGATTCGACATCATTCAACAGTGCAAGCATCAACTTATTATTTAATGCATGCCCTGACTTATAAGCATGGTAGGCGCCAATAATATTATGGCCTGATACAAAGAGGTCTCCAATCGCATCCAGTGTTTTATGTCGCACAAGTTCGTTATTAAATCGCAGACCTTCCGGATTCAGAACGCTATATTCATCAAGCCCTATCGCATTGTTCAAACTTGCCCCTAACCCAAGACCTTTTTGTTGTAGAAGTTCTACATCACGAACAAATCCGAAAGTTCTGGCATCAGCAATCTCGCTAATATAGTTTTCTTTCGACACTTCAATATTTAATCTATTAGTCTCAGCAGAAATCAAGGGATGCTTAAAATCAATCATAAAATCGATCGAGAACTTTGAGTCTGGATGCAAAAGAGCCCATTTGTCGCCATCTTTTACGGAAACCGTTTTTTTTATCAGAAGATATTTTTTTAGCGCACACTGCTCTATCAAACCAGCGTGCATTATTGAGTCTATGAATCCTCTGGCACTCCCATCGAGAATGGGAAGTTCTGGAGCATCGAGCTCCACCAAGAGGTTATCAAGCCCCATGCTAGACACCGCAGAAAGGAAATGCTCGATTGTTGAAACTCGAACTCCCTGAGGGTTGATAATGCTTGTTGCCAGCATAGTGTCATGAATCTGATCGGCACGGAGCTGAATATCAACAACAGGAGTTACATCTGTTCTACGGAACCGTATGCCACTATCGGCACCAGCAGGCATGATTTTCATGTTAACGGTTTTACCGCTATGCAAGCCAATACCGTTTAATTCAACAATATTCTTGATAGTTTTTTGCTTGATCATGGAGACCTCTGTTTGCTCTAGCGACTAGGCAGAACGTCCGCAACAAGGTTCCATTGATGATTCCCCCTATTGCTCTGTTCATCGTCCTCGCTACTCTCGACTTGGTTCCATTAAAAACCATGAAGTTGATATAGGGTCAAGATTTTATACGATATACACATCAAGCATCTTGCATGAGTCGCACTGACTGACCCGGGTTAGTTACCATCATATTCTTTATGGTTGAGACCATACGGAAATCAGTGAATTAAAAATATTTATTCATCCAAAACACAAATGGTTTTAAGAAAGCCTAATGCCCTTCTTGTAAAATTATTCAAGATAGTCAAGTATGTTTTTTATATTGTCAATTAAGGCGACATGCAGGTCAGGGTCATCACATTCATCTGAATGGCAATAGGAAATATGTTGAAGTATAATTCTTTTTTTGAATTCACTAACTGTACACTCCAACTCATACACCGACCGTACGATATCAATACAAGGTTCATCATCGATTAAAAAATCCTGCATTTTATTATACTTATCAGTCAGATCTTCTATCATAGAAATTAATACGGGGTCATTAACTAACATTGGCATATCTCTCCTCATAATCTGAAAGTAAAGATGGACACAGCGCTGATAAATTCCAATTCCCTTGCTTGCGGTACCGACCGGGAGGAAGATGAAACTTGTTTTTAAAAGCTCTCGTGAAAGTTTGTTGCGAATTAAAACCATACTGAAGTGCAATGTCTAGGACTGTTCTGGAAGTCAATTTCAGATCAATCGCAGCACATGATAATCGACGAGCACGAACATATTCACCCAGCGCAACACCGGTCGTCTGTTTAAACAAACGTTGAAAATGCCATCGTGAATACCCAGACTTCTCAGCAATAAATTCTACTGGCAAGGTTGTATTCAATGAACTTTCAACCCACTGCAAAATATCTTTGACAACACTTTCAGAATATTTCCTGGTGTCCATTCTCTCCCCCCAAACCATATTCTATGAATATATTCAAACCAGAATACGGTCTCTGAGTCTGTCATCCATGAAGAACTCAGGGACCCAACTCTTTATTTTCGTAATAACCTCAGGCCATTTGCCACAACCAGAAGACTGGCACCAACATCAGCAAATACAGCCATCCACATAGTTCCCATTCCCATGAGCGTGAGTACAAGGAATACGGCTTTAATACCTAGAGCGAGGCTGATATTTTGCACGAGTAAGCTGTACGTTTGTCGGGATAATTTTACAAAGGCTGGGATTTTACGCAGGTCATCATCCATTAAGGCTACATCTGCAGTTTCAATCGCCGTATCAGTACCCATTGCGCCCATAGCAAAACCGATATCAGCTGCAGCCAGAGCCGGTGCATCATTGATACCATCACCAACCATCCCAGTGATTCCAATCCGTGAATGCTCTTCAACTGCACGATGTTTATCTTCTGGCAATTGATTCCCTCGAGCCTCATCGATTCCAACCTGAGATGCGATTGCTTTAGCTGTATGTGGGTTATCACCAGTCAGCATAATAGTTTTAACGCCAAGTTCATGAAGTTGTTCAATCGCTTCACGGCTGCTGTTTTTAACAGTATCAGCAACAGCGAACAACCCAAGCACTTGCTTACCATCATTGAGTAAAATAACTGTTTTACCCTGGCTTTCCAGCCTTTGTACTGTTGCTTTAATCTCTGATGGACAATTAAAGTGTTCTTCAGTCAAACGCAGGTTACCAAGGTAAAAATCCTTACCTGTAATCGCGCCATGCACACCTCGCCCAACAATCGCTTCAAAGCTGTCAACATCCTGCTTTTTCAAATCAGCAGAAGCATTCACAATTGCCAGTGAAACAGGGTGATCAGAGTAACTAGCGAGACTAGCTGCAGTAGTACGAACTTCACGCTCGCTCCACCCATTGAATACCATTACGTCGGTTTGTACTGGTTTCCCATAGGTAATAGTTCCTGTTTTATCCAGCGCAAGGGCTTTTAGCTTACGTCCCTGCTCAAGATAAACACCGCCTTTAATGAGAATCCCTTTGCGAGCAGCTGCAGTAAGTCCACTAACAATCGTTACTGGCGTAGAAATAACCAGGGCACATGGACACGCAATGACAAGCATAACTAAAGCTTTATAGATCCACTCCTGCCATGTTCCTGCCCCAAACAATGGTGGCAATACAGCAACCGCAACAGCAATACCCATAACGACGGGGGTATAAATCTGGGAAAAGCGGTCAACAAAACGTTGTGTAGCTGCTTTGGCGCCTTGCGCCTGCTCAACGGCATGAATGATGCGAGCAAGGGTTGTATTATTTGCAGCTGCAGTGACTTTATATTCAAAAGAGCCTGACTGATTTATTGTTCCAGCAAATACAGCATCGCCCGCAATTTTATCGACAGGCATACTTTCACCTGTAATTGGAGCTTGGTTAATGGTGGTTTGGCCTTTGACGATTTCTCCGTCGAGACCAATTCGTTCACCTGGTTTTACCCTGACAATACTGCCCGGTTGTACGCTACTGGCGTCAACTTCCTGCCATGTTCCATCAGCTTGTTGGACCATTGCAGTTTCAGGAGTCAGGTTCATCAGGGAACCTATTGCATTTCTGGCTCTATCAAGTGATTTGGCTTCTATCAGCTCGGCAATGGTGAATAACACCATAACCATCGCCGCTTCTGGCCACTGCCCAAGGACCAAAGCCCCAGTAACGGCAATACTCATTAGTGCATTGATATTCAAGTTGCCATTGCGAATCGAAATCCAACCTTTTTTGTAGGTTGTCAGACCACAAGAAAGCACTGCTATCAAAGCCAACCCAGCTTCTAGCCAGTCAGGCATATCAGCCCAGTGCATCACTTCGGCTGCAAGAGCAGCTACGCCAGCAAGAGCTAATGGCCACCAGGGCTTTTTTTTCTCCTGGGTATTTTTCTTGCCGCTAGTATTATCAGAGACTTCTGGCGCGAATCCCAACGAGCGAATTGCAGCCATGATAGCTTCAAGCGAATCCGGTGTATGGGTTACAGTCAAAACACGCTGCATCAGGTTGAAATCAAGCTCTTTAACAGCGCTCATTCCACCCAGTTTCTTTTTGATAAGATTTTCTTCAACAGGACAATCCATCTGCATAATGCGAATTTCTGTCCGTAATCCACCAGCCACAACCTGCGAGCCCCCTAGGCTACTCAATTGTTCTGGAGCAGCGGAGCAACAATCCCCCTCATGGCCGTGATCGTGGCCTTCATGAGAATGCTCTTGCGCGGCATGAGCATGGTTACATCCCTTATGATTATGCTCATCATGCGAATGCCCTTCGCCGCCATGGCTATGGGCATCATGATTATGGCCTTCATGGTTATGGCCTTCATGGTTATGACCTTCATGGGAATGATCATCACTGCATTTCTTGTGATTATGAGCCTGCTGATCATGTGCATGATCATTTGCTTTATGTGATTCACCAGTATTCTTAACCCGGAGTCCTGTCCCTAAATTGAACGTTTCACAGCAACTAGCCGCTTCGTCTCCTGCAGGGTTTTTGCTATTTTTTACACCACCACTCATTTTCATTGCCTCATCTGTTAACTATACTGACGATTAAAGACCCTAATCTAACTAGAGGGTCAAGCGCATAAGGGGGGAGGCATGAAAATTGGTGAATTGGCCCGTAAGGCGGATTGTCCGGTGGAAACTATTCGGTACTATGAGAAAGAAGGATTACTTCAGGCTCCATTAAGAGATATTGAAAATAACTATCGCCGTTACAACAATACTCATCTGGAAAAGTTATTATTTATCCGACGCTGCCGCTCTCTTGATATGACCCATGAGGAAATACGTGCATTGCTACTGGCAATGAATAATCACGGTAAAGACTGTGGCCCCATTGATGCAATAATCAGTGCCCATCTCACTCATGTTCAGCATCGTATTAAAGAATTAATAGCCCTGGAAATACAACTCAAAGAACTTAATAACTATTGCAGCTCAGACCGGAGCGTGGACGAATGCGGGATAGTACAGAAATTGACTGCTGATGAAGAGAATGGTGATCTTCCTTTAACCGTACCAACTGACCACTTGGGGGGTGTGCATTAGTGGTGTGCGCTTATAAGTTGATTAGACTGATGGCGTAACACAAGCCCATACAGCTTTGTGCTACGCCATCATGCCCTTAAAATAAGGGGTCAGGCTTTTTCCATTTCGTTACCACGAGAACGACGTTGCACTGCCCCTTCTCTCTTACCGGGATGGCTTTTAGCATCAGCGGTCATTAATGTCTGGAGTATTGGGCATTCAACTCGCTCATCCCCAGCACAGCTTTTGATCAGAGCTCTGAGTGTATCTGCCATTCGTCGCATATTTTCCATACGTCGCTCTAAATCATCCATATGCTCTTGTGCCAGACGTTTAACATCGGCGCTCTGGCGAGATTTGTCATTCCATAACTTGAGCAAATCGGCTATCTCTTCAAGAGAAAAACCAAGATCGCGCGCACTGCGGATAAAAATCAGACGATGGACATCATTGGGTGCATAATCACGGTAGCCCGCTTCGGTACGGCCAGTAGCAGGAATCAGACCAATTTGCTCGTAATAGCGAATCATCTTTGCGGAGATTCCTGATTCGTTCGATGCTTTACCAATGTTCATAGCTCCCCTTTTCTTAGTGCTCAGAGTCTTCTGCCAGCGGAGGCTGGAACCGACGCAAACGAAGTGCGTTGCCCAGGACAAATACACTGGATAGCGCCATCGCGCCTGCAGCAAAGATTGGTGAAAGCAGCAATCCATAGGCAGGGTACAGCAGGCCTGCTGCTACAGGGATCAATGCGGCATTATAACCAAACGCCCAAAAAAGATTTTGCCTGATGTTACCTATGGTTGCCTTAGACAATCCAATAGCATTAGGCACACCCTGTAGGTTGCCGGACATTAAGACAACATCAGCAGATTCCACCGCTATATCGGTACCTGTACCAATTGCAAGCCCAATATCTGCCACGGCTAAAGCTGGGGCATCATTAATGCCATCACCAACATAAGCGACCTTACCGTAAGACTCCTTCAACCGACGAACTGCTTCAACTTTCCCTTCTGGCAACACTTCGGCAACCACTTCATCAATACCAAGCTGTCTCGCAATCGCATTTGCTGTATTGGCATTGTCACCGGTAATCATTGCGACTTTGAGCCCCAGTTGGTGCAATGCATTTATGGCAATCGGCGTACTTGATTTAATAGGGTCAGCGACTGCGATAATGGCAGCCAGACGTCCATCAATAGCAACATAGAGTGGCGATTTTCCTTCGTTTCCAAGGCGTATCGCAGTCTTTGAAAAATACTCGATATCCAAGCCTAACTCACGCATAAATCGATCGGCCCCGACCTCTACGCGCTCTCCGTCTACGGTAGCCCTGACGCCCATCCCAGTAATTGAATCAAACTCAGTCAACGCTGGCAGCGATATCTCTTTTCCTAGAGCAGCTTCAACGATAGCGCGGGCAATAGGATGTTCCGAACGTGATTCAACAGCGGCAACTTTTGCTAATACTAAGTCAAGCTCAAACCCTTCGGCCAACTCCAGGTCTGTCATTACTGGGCGCCCTTCAGTCAAAGTACCTGTTTTGTCTACAGCGACAACCCTGGCATCTTTAAGCAACTGCAGAGCTTCTCCCTTACGGAACAAGATCCCCATTTCTGCACCACGCCCAGTACCTACCATGATAGAGGTTGGGGTAGCCAATCCCATTGCACATGGGCAGGCAATGATCAATACAGCCACGGCATTAACCAGTGCGAAAGACAGGGCCGGTGATGGCCCAAATGTTAACCAGGCAAGGAAAGTTAACAACGCTGCCAGCATCACCACAGGAACAAACCATAATGTCACCTTATCGACCACGGCTTGTATAGGTAGTTTAGAGCCCTGGGCTTGCTCTACCATTCTGATTATTTGTGACAACATCGTCTGGCCACCAACGGCTGTTGCACGCAACCTCAATGCTCCTTTCTGGTTAACAGTCCCGCCAACCATTAAGCTTCCGGGAACTTTCTCGACGGGGATAGGCTCCCCCGTTATCATCGATTCATCGACAAAACTTGTTCCTTCACTCACCTCACCATCAACAGGTATCCGCTCACCTGGTCGAACTTCGATAATGTCATCAAGGGCTACATCACTAATGGGAATATCGATGACAATGCCGTTACGCAGCACATGCGCCTCTTTGGCCTGCAATCCAACCAAACGCTTGATAGCCTCAGACGTTCGACCTTTAGCTCGCGCCTCCATAAATCGTCCTAAAAGAATAAGAGCGACGATTACCGCAGCAGCTTCGTAATACACATTGACGGTACCTTGAGGCAAAAGACCTGGAGCAAAGGTCGCAATCATTGAATAACCGAATGCAGCGAGAGTCCCGACGGAGACGAGAGAGTTCATGTCTGGGCCAAGTCTTAATAACGCGGGAATACCTTTCAGGTAAAAGCGCCGCCCCGGAATAGCCAACACCAGCAATGTTAATACAAACTGGAGATACCAGCTTTCCTGGAGCCCAATGGTATCCATTATCCATTGATGCATTCCCGGTATCACATGCGACCCCATTTCCAGAATAAATACTGGTAACGCAAGTACGGTCGCCAGAACTAAATCTTTCTTCAACGCAACCTTTTCAGCATCTTTTTTTTCTGCGGCACTATCATTATTCTGGCTTTGGTTATCAACCAGGCTGGCTTCATAACCGATTTTTTCGATAGCAGTTATGAGGTCATCAACTCCTGCGGTTCCACGTACAGTAGCTCTTTCAGTCGCTAAATTAACAGTGGCTTCTTTTACACCTTTAACCGCTCGGAGCGATTTTTCGACACGCCCTACGCATGATGCACATGTCATGCCCTGAACTGATAACTCTACAGAAGCTTGAGGAACCTCATAACCAACCTTTTCAACTGCTTCAACCAACGCCATACGATTAACGAATGCATTTAGGCGGATATCTGCACGCTCTGTTGCAAGGTTAACGCTTACGTTTTGTACGCCTTCAACCTTAGCCAGAGCGGCTTCAACTCGTCCAACGCAGCTTGCACAAGTCATTCCCTCAATGGGCAAGCTGACTTGAGTTTCACCATCATTAGAATGCTGTTTTTTTTGAATGCTCATGATGTATTTCTCATCGTTATGGTCAGATAAAGAACAACCTTAAGGCTTACCATCGTGGGAAGGTCAAGCGCATTATTTTGAACATGCCGATGCCGTGGAAGGAATGGATATAAAAACCCTTTACATGAACACATATTCATATGTTATATTGAAGGCATCATGTATAACCAACCGCTTGAGGCCCTATGTCACAATCACATGATCACGAGCATGACCATACTCCAGCAGTAACCAGTGCAAACGAGCGTAAAGTCCTTATCTCCTTCCTCATGATATTCACATTTATGGTGGTCGAAGCTGTTGGAGGGATACTTTCTGGCTCATTAGCATTGCTGGCAGATGCAGGCCACATGCTTACAGATGCAGTAGCTTTGGCGCTGGCTTATGCGGCATTCCGTTTTGGCCGTCGAGCTGCTGATAGCAAACGAACCTTTGGATATTTGCGATTTGAAGTCATCGCGGGATTCTTTAATGCCCTGACACTCTTCGCTATTGTGGCGTGGATTGCATATGAGGCATGGGAAAGGTTACAAGCTCCACCAATTATACTGGCAGGCCCAATGCTGATCGTTGCCATTGCAGGATTGTTGGTCAACATATTGGTATTATGGATCATGACCCGTGGTGAGACCGATCATGTTAATGTCAAAGGTGCTATTTTACATGTGATGGGTGATCTATTGGGTTCTGTTGGCGCTATTGTCGCCGCTATTGTCATTTACTACACGGGCTGGACACCGATTGACCCAATACTTTCCGTTCTTGTCGCAGCACTGGTTTTACGTAGTGCCTGGAAATTATTAGCAAAATCGCTGCACATCCTGTTAGAAGGAGCGCCTGAAGATGCCTCCCCAGACAAGGTGGAACAGAGACTAATCAGTTCTGTTAAGGGCTTAGCAGCCGTAAGTCATATTCATGTCTGGCAAATAACCTCAGGTCGGACGATGGCAACACTGGAAGTAAGAGCCAAGGAAGATGTGGACGTAAAAGACGTTGTGAAGCTTGTAAAACAAGAACTTTATGAGCAGTTCAAAATAGAACATGCAACTGTGGGAATCGACTGGAATTACGATCAAAACGATAATACATGCAGCCTTTCACCGACAAAACTGCGTAACGAACACGAACACGAACACGAACACGAACACGGAAAAAAGCATAACCATTCTAGTCCAGGCCACAAACATTAATCAGGCCTCTGGTGATGCACTATCAATTTAGGAGGGAGAATCATAATGTCCAGCACATCAGATTGCGGCAACATACAAGACTGTTCCGCGACAGATCATGTCGCGGAGCCAGATCTATCAATGCTCTCGCAAAACGACATTGGGCAACTTTCCGAGATTTTCCATCTACTGGGGGACCAGTCAAGACTACGAATCCTGCTTTACTGTATGCGTGGTTCGGTCTCTGTAGGCGACATTGCTGAGTCGCTCCAGTTATCACAATCTCTGGTCAGTCATCATCTGAGGTTGTTACGAAGTGCAAGGCTTGTTCGCGGAGAGAGAAAGGGTAAGTACATATTTTATAGCATAATGGATCACCATGTAAGTCATGTTCTTCAGGACATGGTATTTCACATAGCTGAAGAATAACCCGAATGAATTTTGATAAGTAGAGCTTGTGTAATTCCAACTCACCTTAGTTTTTCATTACTTTGGTGAGTTGTTTCATCATTAATTTATTAAAACCTTAATAATTAACCTTTTAATAATGAAACCTGCCCCCTTCCCTTGTATGTAATAAATACCTGATGGTTCACTATCACCAGATAAAGCGAAGTGAGCAGGCCACCTCATGAAGGAGAAACCTTGCTTTGCAAGCTTATTGAATAGCCACGGATAATCTAGTTTGTCTGACCTGCCCCCACGATTAGATACAACACTCAGTTAGTAACGTCGGAATCTTCATTCTCAGAATGACCCTTTCTCCAGCCCGCTGCAAATTCAGACGGTGTCTGATAATTCAGCGTGGAGTGCGGGCGGCATTCGTTATAATCCTGCCGCCAGTCATTAATAATTTTCCTGGCATGAACGATATCGCTGAACCAGTGCTCATTCAAACATTCATCGCGAAATCGTCCGTTAAAGCTCTCAATATATCCGTTCTGCGTTGGCTTGCCCGGCTGGATTAAGCGCAACTCAACACCATGCTCAAAGGCCCATTGATCCAGTGCACGGCAAGTGAACTCCGGCCCCTGGTCAGTTCTTATCGTCGCCGGATAGCCTCGAAACAGTGCAATGCTGTCCAGAATACGCGTGACCTGAACGCCTGAAATCCCAAAGGCAACAGTGACCGTCAGGCATTCCTTTGTGAAATCATCGACGCAGGTAAGACACTTGATCCTGCGACCGGTGGAAAGTGCGTCCATGACGAAATCCATCGACCAGGTCAGATTGGGCGCCGCCGGACGGAGCAGCGGCAGACGTTCTGTTGCCAGCCCTTTACGACGTCTTCTGCGTTTTACGCCCAGGCCACTGAGGTGATAAAGCCGGTACACGCGCTTATGATTAACATGAAGCCCTTCACGGCGCAGCAACTGCCAAATACGACGGTAGCCAAAACGCCTGCGCTCCAGTGCCAGCTCAGTGATGCGCCCTGATAAATGCGCATCAGCAGCCGGACGGTGAGCCTCATAGCGGCAGGTCGACAGGGATAAACCTGTAAGCCTGCAGGCACGACGTTGCGACAGACCGGTCGCATCACACATCAACATCACGGCTTCCCGCTTCTGGTCTGTCGTCAGTACTTTCGCCCAAGAGCCACCTGAAGCGCCTCTTTATCCAGCATGGCTTCGGCAAGCAGCTTCTTGAGTCTGGCGTTCTCTTCCTCAAGCGACTTCAGGCGCTTAACTTCAGGCACCTCCATACCGCCATACTTCTTACGCCAGGTGTAAAACGTGGCATCGGAAATGGCATGCTTGCGGCAGAGTTCACGGGCGGGTACCCCAGCTTCGGCTTCGCGGAGAATACTGATGATCTGTTCGTCGGAAAAACGCTTCTTCATGGGGATGTCCTCATGTGGCTTATGAAGACATTACTAACATCGGGGTGTACTAATCAACGGGGAGCAGGTCAATGGACTGGAAAACTATGCTTTGCTAGAAGGTTTCCTGGATTTAAATGAAAGTTGGGAAACCAGGGGAAAACAAGATTCTGCAACCCGCTATGTTATAGGTGCCATGCAACCGGTTGATAACCGCTATACCGAAATTTCTTTTGAAACTGCCAAGCGTATTGAGAACCAACTGGTAAAGAAATTAGATCTTAATCTGGAGTTTCGTGTCCAAGGCTCTGTACCACTGGATATTCATATTAAAAGTTTCAGTGATGTGGATCTGCTGATTATAGACACTCAGATGCTTATTTATGATAGCGACGGTATTGGCCGCTACACCCCTACGAACAAAAATGATGGGGATGTCATCCTTGAACTCAGGGATGCCGCTAGGGATGCCCTGAAAGCAACTTTCCCTGCGGCAGATGTTGATGACAACAACGCCAAATCTTTGAGAATAACGGGAGGGTCTTTGCAGAGAGAAGTGGATGTGGTGCCAAGCATCTGGTGGGATACCAAAGAGTACCAACATACTAAAGATGTAGATCAACGTGGGGTCACTATTATAGATAAAAACACACGTCAACGTATCTACAACCTACCTTTCCTCCACATCAAACGAATTAAAGACAAATGCGATCAATGTAATGGAGGATTGCGTAAGTCTATTCGTTTTCTTAAGACACTAAAAGCGGATAGTGAAGCTGAGGGTACTAAAATTGAACTCAGTAGTTATGATATTGCCTCGCTGATGTACCACGCAGATGGTAACAATCTCCGACATAGCCAATACTACGAGCTGGCTGTCCTTGTAGAGACTCACAGATGGCTAAATTATCTTGCACAGAACCCTAATGCTGCAATGCTGCTCTACGTTCCAAATGGCACCAGAAAGATAATTGACAAGAATGAAACTTTTGCCGAATTGCTTAAACTGACGGGAATGGTCAATAGTATTGTCACTGAGGTGCTGCGTGAAATAACCGGCCAGCCTACTGAATATTACACACCCGCCAAAGGAATTTTACTTATAAAACAAGCGGTTTACTAACAGGATGCTATCAAGATCCACTTAATAAGTGGATCTTGAATCATCCGCGACTATTTGCCGGACAGCGCTAGTCATTCCGGCTTAAGCGCTATTATGAGATTTATTTCCAGTTTAGTATGAGTCTCCGTACTAATCGTTGATTGAAGAGACATACATGCTGGATAACTCTTAATGGGGTCAGTTTGGATATCGAAAATTATTGTACGTTAAGGCTGATTTTTTGTAAGTACCCCACTTAAACGCCCCATTCTCTTTCAGAGACCCTCTGGCACATGGATTAGGTTTTCCGAAAGCGAACTTCCGCTCTTCGCTCATAGATGCCGGTCAAACATCCCGCATTCAGCATGTGAGGCGGTAGCCTCATCTCTGATGTACTGAATAACAGTAACGTCTTGCTGGTGTGTCTATCCCGGCTTTACCATGACGTATAGCGATAGGGTCAGTGGGTTCGTAAATGCTCAACGGCACTCTCAGTGAGAGTCAGTACCGATTTAACGCTGATGCTTATTCTATCGATAATGGCCTGCCGGGGACCATGACGCCATGCTTCGCTATCATAAAAGGTGTCCTGGGCAGTTTTCAGGTGAGAGAGGCTGTTATAAGCCCTGATCAGATAGTAAGCATCGTCGTCATGTGCTGATATACCATAAGAAATAACATCCATTCCCACTGAACGGTGAAGTGGAACACTCACTTCTTTCATTATTCTATGAAAGTCTTTTCCAGTACCGGGTTTGAGGGTGTACAGCAAAAATTCGACAGTTTTCATCTTCGATATCCTATTCTGTTTTTCTCATCATAGCGAATTATGGCGACGTGTAGTCGTGAAACCGAACAGAAGAACTGGACTGCCAGGCTGTCCCCAGCAGTTATGGCTCTGAATGTCTCATGCGTGCCAGGAGCGGACGTTGCTAACATAGAGATGCTCTAATCTGCAAGGAGCAGCTCCCCCTTTATCAGACAATCTTGTCTGACGCTCCGGACAGAAATATGCTGGTTTTATCTGTTCAGAACACTGAACTATGTTCGGGAAATCACAGAGTCAGGCTAACGGAATAGAATAGTGAGCGGTGTCTTAACCCCTTAAATCGTAAAAGCACCGGTTGATAGCTGATGATGAACGCTTCTCTGATTTAACCAAGCATCGGCATTGAGAATGAATCAAAAAAGTGAAAATATCAAAGGGTAATAGCCTCCGTTTGAACCGGACACCTCACCAGTAAGACATAGTCATAGAGCTATGTTTAAGGAGTGTCCTGTGCAAAGAATCGAAGTGATCACTGGCGAGCAAAAACGCCGTCGTTATACTCCTGAAGAGAAAGCCCGTTTTGTTGCGCTCGCCATGCAGCCCGGCTACACCGTCTCACTCGTTGCCCGGCAATATGACATCACACCCAGTCTTCTTTTTAAGTGGAAACGGCTCATGAACGAGGGTGGAAAGTCTGCGATCGTCGCTGGCGACGAGGTCGTCAGTGTCTCCGAGGTCCAAGCGCTGGAGAAAAAAGTCAAACAGCTTGAACAAATGCTGGGCCGCAAGACGATGGAAGCCGAAATCCATAGGAACGCGCTTGAGATAGCCTAGGCAAAAAAGTTGATATCGCGCATGCCATTGCTGCCACCGGACGATACCTCCTCATCCGAATAGCAGAAGTGCTCTGCGTATCGCGTTCGAATCTTTATGAACGGCTGCTAAAGAAGCGCCAGCAGCGGCCAGCCCGCTATAGCAAAGATGATGACGCCCGACTGTTACCGCTTATCCGCCAGATATGCAGCGAGCGGGCGACAAACGGCTACCGTCGCGTGACGGCACACCTCAATCGTGCGCTGAAGGAACAAAACTGGCGGGTTAACCACAAACGCATTTACCGGATCATGCAGGCGAATAACCTGTTGCTGGCAAAATCTGGCCATAGAAAGCCAGAGCACAGTCATACCGGCAACGTCGTGACACTCAAGCCGGATACGCACTGGTGTTGAAATCCGCTGCTTGAATCGGGAAGTCGTGCGGGTAGTGTTCAGCCTTGACTGCTGTGATCGCGAAGCCATCTGCTGGTCGGCGACAACAGGTGGAATAAACAGCGTTATGGTGCAGGATCTGCTGACAGAGAGTGTGGAAAAGCGCTTTGGCAATACGCTTTACCTGCCACATGCCGTTGAGTGGCTGACCGATAATGGCTGTTGCTACATAGCGGACTCAATAAGAACGTTCGCCACCTCACTCAGGTTCATCGTGTGTACGACGCCAGTGCGCAGTCCGGAGAGCAATGGGATGGCTGAATCGTTCGTTAAAACGTTCAAGCGTGACTACGTGTATGTTAATGACCTGCCGGATGCCATGACAGTGATGTGAAAACTGACGGAATGGATGGAAGACTATAATAACTGGCATCCCCATAAAGGGCTGAAAATGCAGTCACCAAGGGAATACAGAAGTTCGCTGCTAGCTATAAATTAACCGTGTCCGTTTTAGCGGGGGCAACTCCACAAAGAGGACGTGGAGCTAAAATATTTGCACGGATAAAAAACCATACTTAACTATTAGTATTACATTAAAAAAATACGGACTCTTTATCAGCAGTCCGCTAAAGTCTATTCAAGGAAAAAACATGTGGCATATCAAGCATTAAAAATTAGTATATAGTGGCAGATTTTATCAAGGTATATATTCCTATAGATACCCTAAAATGATTATCTATTAATCCCCTAATTTAGCGGTCATATGCACTCGATTACCAGTATACGCAGAGAGAATTTTGTATGACGTTTGTGCTTCTTTTGCTTTAGCAGCAATTTTTGCTTCTGCACTGTCAAGAGTGGAAGCAGTTACGCTGACCGTCTGCGCCATACCAGAGAATGAGACAACAGAGAGAAAACCAGCTGCTGCGAGAAGTTTGATATTTTTCATAGTGATAACCCTAGTAAAGTTAATGTTCATCATAAGAGCATACTGCTCGTTTCCTGTTGATGAGCATTAAAAACCCTGCAACTACTATAGGGTCAATACTTTTTATTGTATTTTTTATATAGCGCTGACTGTCTTGAACATCCACTTATCGAGAAATTTTTCTTAAACAATAAAATTCACTCATAATCAATAAGATATGGCAATTTTTATATCGTTTTACACTGAAGATATTTTTTCTTACCCCATTTATATAGGTTTCAAAATATGTCTTTGCAGGTAATTGGAGGCTGGAACTCACGCATTCCTATCCCCTTCCCTTCAAACAACTCTAGCTTTACTCTGATCAAAAGAATAAATACCCAGACATTAAATCACGTGACATGAAATGCCAAAACTGTCTAAATAAACTGGACTGACCCCAGGATTAGATATAACCTTCAATTAGTAATGTCGGTTGGTTTTTCTTCATATTTCCCGTTTCGCCAGCCTGCTGGAAATTCAGCTGGAGTCTGGTAATCCAGCGATGAATGTGGACGGCACTCGTTATAATCCTGCCGCCAGTCATTAATCGTTTTCCTGGTGTGAACTGATCCTACCCACGTAATGTGGACACGGCCCTAAGCAAGGTTCTGGTTTTCAAATTGTTCAGGACTGAGCCCACCACAGGCACTGTGGCGACGCCAGCGATTGTAATCGCACTCAATATAATTAAATACAGTTGTTCTCATCATTTCCCGGCTGATAAAGCGTTCACCGTGGATGCATTCCACTTTCAGCGAGTGGAAGAAGCTTTCCACACACGCATTGTCGTAACAGCAGCCTTTCGCGCTCATGCTCCCGCGCAGATTATGCCGCTTCAGCAACGCCTGATAGTCCGCTGAACAGTACTGGCTGCCACGGTCAGTATGAACAATGACATTTTTCGGGCGTTTACGCCGCCACAGCGCCATCTGCAACGCATCGCAGGTCAGTTGTGCCGTCATTCGCGGTGCCATTGACCAGCCGATGACAGCTCGCGACCACAGGTCAATCACCACTGCCAGATACAGCCAGCCTTCATCGGTGCGTAAGTAGGTGATGTCTCCCGACCACTTCTGATTCGGGCCGCTGGCGTAAAAGTCCTGCTTCAGCAGGTTCTCAGACACAGGCAAGCCATGCTCACGATAACTGACCGGGCTGAACTTGCGGGCTGCCTTTGCCCGAAGCCCCTGGCGACGCAGGCTGCCAGCTATCGTTTTGATGTTGTAGGCCGGGAGCTCATCCGCAAGCCGTGGCGCACCATACCGTTGTTTTGCATCAGTGAATGCTCTGAGAACCGCGGCATCACAGGCCAGACGGAACTGCTGTCGCGTGTTTATCTGATGACGCCGGGAGCACCAGGCATACCAGCCGCTACGGGCCACGCGCAGCACCCGGCACATGGCTTTGATGGTGAACTCAGCCTGATATTTTTCGATAAAAACATACTTCATTTCAGGAGCTTCGCGAAGTATGTCGCGGCCTTTTGGAGAATAGCCAGCTCCTCTGCCAGCTCCGCAAGCTGGCGTTTAAGCCGGGCATTTTCAGCATCCAGTTCGCTTTCGCGTGCAGATGATGTCAGTTGTTGCTGTTGTTTTTTTCGCCAGCCATAGAGTTGCGATTCATACAAACTGAGTTCGCGGGCAGCGGCAGCGACGCCAATGCGTTCAGCAAGCTTCAGAGCTTCCTGGCGGAATTCGGGAGTGTGCTGTTTACGCGGCTTTTTACTGACGGTTACTGATTTAGTCATGTGAGCTACCTCTGGTTGAGAGTTTACTCACTTAGTCGCGTGTCCACTATTGGCGGGTATCTGTGCCAACAGCTCTCAGGCCAAGGGCCGCGTTAAGCGCGCCAACCTGACGCTGCAGGAGCGGCTGGTTAAGGAGATGTGCCTGGAGAATATCACCTGCATTGATGCCGCCAACGCCTGGATCGAAACGTTCATCAGCGACTTCAACCACCGCTTTGCCAGACTGGCAAAATACCCGAAAAACCTTCACCGCACGGTCTAGAGAGCCACCTGGAACTGGACGACATTTTCGCCTGGCAGACGCTTCGGACGCTCTCAAAAGCACTGACTTTTCAGTATGAAAAAATCCTTTATCTGGTTGATCCCACTGACGAAAACTCACGCATAGTCGGAGAAGAAATCCTCGCTTTTGATTATACGGACGGTACGCTCAAATTCCGCCATGGAAACAGAACACTGAAATATCAGATGTTCGATAAGCTGGACTGCATCAGTCAGGGGCGCATCGTTGATAACAAAAGGCTTGACGCGGTGCTGAAGCTGGCGAAGGAAAAACAGGATGAGCTTGAAGCCGCAGGAAAAAGAAAGGCGCAGCCAGAGTATGCCTAAAAGGCGGGCACAGATTCAGGCTCAGCTCAGAGCCATCAATCCGGTTCTGGCTGAACCCTCTCTTTTCAAATCAAGCCTGAAAAAATGAGCTCACTGCCCTTTTTTCTTCATCAGAAATCAGCAGAAAGTGACATTTAAAACCGGGAAATCAGGGTGACATTATCAATAAGGAAAGACAGCGAGTATAATAGTTGTAATATCCGCACCTCCCCAGAACATCTGAATTTGTCTTTGACAGAAAGAACCGCGCTTCCGGCAGGAAGCCGGCCCCCTTGAAAACTCTCTTATCCTGTTAAAAAGCCTGATATGGTTCGGAGTTAGTCGGTGTTTCCTCCGGCAATAGTGCAGTTGGCTTCACAACAGCGTACATTATCACATCAGATTTATGCCAAAACGGCGTAACGCACTGGCCCACAAAAAGAAAATAAGGACGGTTACGACGCAGCAGCTACCCAGCGTGATCCAAAAGCCAAATCGCTGACAGAAAACAGGGAATAGTAAAAACATAGGTAGTGTCGGCACTACATACCAGAATGTATACCACGCATGATTGGCTATTTTTTGCTGACTCTGTCCTTCCAGCTTCATCCACACGAGCACAAGCACAGTAACCAGGGGAAGCGCGGCGACAAGACCACCAAGCCGATCACTACGCTTGGCAACTTCAGAGATAAAAACAACCATTCCGGCGGTGATCGCGTACTTAATCAGTAGCCATAACATCATAAACCCTCACTAATCCTGTAAGTTAACGGCCCTGCACCGACCTATCTCCCCAGCGCAATCCCGGTTTCGCGGTGTCTGTTACGGCCGTATTTTCTCATGCCTCGTCAGCCACGGTGAGGCTCTTTCAAGAGCTGGGTTGTATGAAAACGAAAAAACACAGCCAACAATAATTTACAAAATAACTTATTGACCCTGTATTTACTACAGGGTTTTTAATGCACATCAACAGGTGAGACGGCGATGATGCCGGTATCACCAGATGACCAGATAACCCAAGGAATATGACCATGAAAAATATCAAACTGCTTGTTGCTGCCAGTATGCTCTCCGTAGTCTCTTTCTCTGGCTTCGCCCAGTCAGTCAGTGTTACTGCTGACACACTCAGCAACGCGGAAGCGAAAATTGCCGCTATCGCCAAGGAATCCGGTGCTTCGTCCTACCGCATCACCAGTGCTGACCAGAACAACTTTGCCCGCATGACTGCAGTCCTAGATAAGTAACCCGGGACTGTACTACCCTGAACCTGACCAGTTAACGCAAGAGATGGTCGCAGAGCAAATAGCCGGACTGGCTGTCCCCCAGTGGGATGCATCTGGTTCCGCTGGCGACCTCACACGCAATCCCTCACTGTAACGTTTTCTGATCTCACCACGCTGGCCATAACAGATTGCCCTAGCCACTGCATTACGACCTTCTCTCCGGTTAAGCTGAGTCAGGATACGTCGGCGATAATACTCATCATAAATATAATTAAGAAGGTATAAATTGCTTCATTCGGCGCACTATTGTAAACGTTTTTGGCGGGACAGGATGTACTTGTGTGTACGAAACCGAGGGCCAACAATAAATATTGATTTAATGCAAAGGCCCATATAAGATTGATTTACAAGGTGATGGTGCTCCACCTTTCCCAACCGCCGGTTTTTCAACACCGGATGATGGCGCCTGATATACAGATGAAGTTGTCCTCTTATAGGCATGTATGTCAGGTATAGCTATGCAAAATAAAACCACATTACCGCTTACCGCAGAATCTCTCTCTTTTCAAAGAGATAATCCGATTTATGTCTTCGGTCATCGAAATCCTGACAGCGATGCTATTTGCAGCGCGCTGGTTGTGGCTGACTGGCTTAATTACACCGGTCGTCCCGCAACGCCCTGGCGCCTGGGGGATATCACCCCGGAAACCCGTTATATCCTCAACGCTGCGGGTGTTTCACAACCCGATTTACTCACCGTCGATCTGACAGATAAAACCGTATGGCTGGTTGATTTTACGGATGCAGAGCAGGGACCGTCTTCGCTGATGGACAGCAACGTCATCGGCATCATTGACCATCATCGTATTGGTACCCTTGTTACCCGCAATCCACCGGATGTCTGGGTGCGGGCGGTAGGATGCTGCGGAACAGTAATTCTCTCAATTCTCATGCATGACATTCCGATGCCGCTGACTGCCGCTCAGGCTGTGTTGCTGATGGGGGCGATCCTCAGTGATACCGTTGCGCTGACGGGTCCCACCACCACCACTCAGGATCAGGAATCCGTGGCTGTTTTGCGGGAAATCGCCGGTATCGATTATGACCAGTTTGTGACAGGGCTGCTGCGAGCCAAAACAGATATAACCGGGCAATCCGCGTCGGTTTTACTCAATCGTGACGCCAAAAATTACCGGATCCATGATGTGCCGCTGTTGTTGTCACAAATTGAGGTCCGCGACATGGCTGATATTACTCCCCTGTTGCCTGAGCTACTGCAGGAAATGGATAAAACCTGCAAGGACAGCGTGCTGGACATGGTGATCCTGATGGTGACAGACATTACCAGCCGGAACTCCGTTTTGCTTTTTTCAGACAGCAGCCTGACAGGCTCCCGCCAGGTATCGCTGCCCGGCATGACAAGCCGGAAAAAAGAAATCCTCCCCTGGCTGACCAACCGCTTCGCTTCTTATAAGAGGTGATTTATGCAAATTTACCGGCATGCCTTGTTACTTGTACAGAATGAAACCGATGGTCTGCTGTTGCTTGAGCAGGCAGAACGTCTGGCAAAAGAGATGGGCACCCGTATTACTGTCGGGCATCTCAGTGCTGACTATAGGGAACTGGATTATACCAGTGACTCATTAACCAAAGACCGTCAGTCCCGCGAAGTTATTGATGCAAAGGCAATGCTTAGCCGTCTGGTGGAGTCCAGCAGTATTGATATCAACGTCAGGTCCATCGTCAGCATCCATCGTTTCCGGGACGTTGAGGCCGTTGTTCAGCATGAAGATATCGATCTGGTCATGCTGGGGCATGAAAACCGCCTGTTCGGGGTTTTTTCCTCCTTTTCTTTCGAATTCATCAATCACCTTTCTGTTGATGTTCTGATTAAACATATTCCAGCCCCTTAAAAGAAGGTCAAACTTATGAGCTTTGAAATTGAATGTATCATCGCAAGAGAAATTCTGGATTCCCGCGGTAACCCGACCGTAGAGGTTGAAGTGACTTCTGTAGGGGGCAGTATGGCCCGTGCCTCCGTTCCTTCCGGTGCCAGCACCGGCTCCCGTGAAGCCATCGAGCATCGCGATGATGACAAGACACGTTTTGGCGGTAAAGGTGTTCAGGATGCGGTCCAGTGCGTCAATACCGAAATTAACGATGCCCTGCAGGGCTACGATGTACGCCGCCAGAAAGAAATCGACAACTGTCTGATTGCCCTTGATGGCACAGAAAACAAAGGCCGGCTGGGTGCTAATGCGATCCTTGGCGTATCGCTGGCAGTATCCCGCCTGGCGGCACAACTATCCTCTACCCCGCTCTACCGCTATCTGGGTGGCGTCGGCGCGAATCTGCTGCCGGTTCCCTGTATGAATATCATTAACGGCGGAGTTCATGCCCGCTGGCAGGGCGCTGATTTTCAGGAGTTTATGATTGCACCATGGGGAGCCTCTTCCGTACGCGAAGCTATTCGCTGGGGCAGTGAGGTCTACCAGGCCCTGCGTCAGGTCCTGCTGGAAAAAGGTTTATCCGCCGGCGTGGGCGATGAAGGCGGTTTTGCACCGGCCGTTTCCTCAAACCGTCAGCCGCTGGAGCTTATCGTGGAGGCAATTAGCAAGGCGGGATACCGCCCAGGCGAAGATATCGTTATTTGCATGGATCCGGCCTCCAGTGAATTCTACGTCGATGGGAAATATACCCTGCGTACCGAAAATACCCGGCTCAGCGCCGACGAAATGACCCGCTACTATGAGCAACTGGTGAAGGATTTCCCGATAGTCCTGATTGAAGATGGCCTTGCGGAAGACGACTGGGCCGGCTGGCAGCTCCTGCACCGCGCGCTCGGCGATAAAGTTGAGCTGGTTGGCGATGATATCTTTGTGACCAATGTGAAATATATCCAGCGAGGTATCGATGAAAACCTGGCCAATGCCGCATTGATCAAACTGAACCAGATAGGCACCCTGAGTGAAACCATCGAAGCCGTCCAGTTGTGTCAGGATAACAACTGGGGAACCTTTATTTCGCACCGGAGCGGGGAAACCGTGGACAGCTTCATTGCAGATATGACCGTCGGCCTGCGGGCTGGTCACCTGAAAACCGGTGCACCCAGCCGTGGGGAGCGCATTGAGAAATACAATCAACTGATGCGTATTGAAGATGAATTAGGTGATGCCGCCATCTTCGCCGGTAAAGCCGCCTTCAAAAAACGCTGATTCCGTCACCCTTCCCGTATGCTCAGATACGGGAAGGGGTAGGGTGGTTCTGTGAACGGAAAAATACTCATACTGTAACAGCAACGGGGATCCAGGCAAACTGTCTGGTTTTCCTGATCGCTGATGCCTTTTTTAATATACTGCCGGATGATACCAGTGCCGTTGTAATCGCGCTGTTCATCGGGAGCGGTGCCCATCTTCTGATGCGTCACCTCCTTGACCGGAGTCCAGGTAAATCCGGGTAATCAGTACAAACAACTCAACGGGTTCAGGTCCTTCCGGTTCAGTTGTGGGTGACAGACAGGTAGTTGTTATGGGGAAAATTATTTTACTCCGCCATGGCGAAAGTTAGTTGAATCGCAAAATCGTTTTACCGGATGGGAAAATGTCCCGCTGATGCTGAAAGGAGTGGAGGAAACCCGGCGCGCAGCAAACCTGATAAAACGGTCCGGAATCAGTGTGCCACTACAATCATAGATGGAGCCTGCACATCCGTTCTGAACCGGGCAATTCATTCGCTCTGGCTGATAATGGAAGCGCTGAATCAATTGTGGTTACCGGTGGACAAATCATGGCGGTTAAATGAACGTCATTACGGTGCGCTTCAGGGAATGAACAAAGATGAAGCCACTCAACAGATTGGCCAGAAAATCGTTTATCACTGGCGGAGGAGCTATCGTGGTATCTCCCCTCCGTTGCCGGATGCACCTGCTTCACTTCATCGTGAGGCACGTTATCGTCATGTGTCCCTGACGGATTTGCCGGGGGGAGAAAGTCTGGAAATGACGCAACGAAGGTTGTTGCCTTACTGGCACCACGTCATTGTCCTGCGCGTCGCCAGTGGCGAAACCATGTTGCTGGTCAGTCATGCTAATACACTGCGTGCGCTGACCATGTTTATTGAGCAGATTGATGAAAATAAGGTTCCCGATCTGCATGTCCTGACGGGAATCCCCGTACTGTATGAAATGAATGAAAAACGGGCCATCACCGCACGTTATTCCCTTGAATGACGGTCTGATGGTGCCCTGATTTCAGCGAGGTGGTATGTACAAATCATTATTCGCGGTGGTGATAGGCGGATCGATCGGCTGTGTGATCCGCTGGATACTGTCCATGCGTCTCAATGCACTTTTCCCCAATCTTCCACCTGGTACCCTGGTGGTTAATCTGGTTGGCGGATTTATCATCGGTATGGCACTGGCCTTTTTTGTCCGGCAGCCTCACCTTGATCCCGCCTGGAAGTTTTTTATTACCACCGGCATATGTGGCGGTATGACAACCTTTTCCACCTTTTCTGCTGAGGTGGTGGTGTTACTTCAGAATGGCAATTATGCATGGGCTGTCATTTCCGTACTGACGCACGTAACTGGCTCGCTTCTGATGACTGCCACTGGTTTCTTTGTGATGACACTGCTGTAAAAGCATATGCGCCATACACTTAACCGCGCCATGTCTCCGGCAGATTTTCATTTTATCGCCATAACAACATACCTGACCTGCCGGGTCAGGTATTTCCGGAGAAGGGTGTATGGAGATGCTCCCTGAGAATATCGTGAAGGGACTTTCCGAAGCCGAGGTGCAGACCCGGCTGGGTCAATGTGGCTATAACGAAGTGCGTGAACAGCCTCCGGACCAGGTGCGTGCTATCCTCAAACGTCTGCTGGGTCCCATCCCCTGGATGCTCGAAATTGCGCTGGTACTTGAAGTGGTTCTGGGAAAGACGACTGAACCAGTGCGCGCTCAGACAACGACGAACCATCCATTCACCTCATTCGGAGGTCACAGATAGTCGCTGTCTCACACGCCGAATCCCCTCCTGAGTTCACCACGATCCAGCAGGTCATGGCGGCGTCCGGCGCCATGATCCTAGCAGTCGCAACCGGCAGCGACGGTCATCCCCATATCCGCGGGTTGCAATCATTAGTCGAAGCACTAGGCGATGATACGGCAGGACTCGTCAGGGATACGGTTTCCAGTGAAAGATTAGACTTATTGCTGCCGGCAGTAGTGTCAGCGTTGCCAGTGTGGCTGAAAGCAGCCCACCAATAATGGCAAATGCCATCGGTCCCCAGAAAACATCCCGGGCAATCGGCAGCATCCCGAGAATGGCCGCCGAAGCGGTCAGCATGATGGGGCGTGAACGGTGCAGCGCGGCGACTTTGATCGCCTCATCCGCAGTGAAACCATTTTTCATCCCCACATCCACTTCGCTAATAAGAATGACGGCATTACGGATGATCATCCCGGCCAGTGCAATGATCCCCAGCAGCGCCACAAACCCCATCGGTATGCCAAAAGGCAGCATAGCCACAACTATCCCAGGCAAACCAAACGGTGCCATCAGCAGGGCCAGCAGCATCGACGAAAAGCGTTGTAACTGAATCATCAGCAGTAACAGCATCACCATCAGCGTGACAGGCAATACCGCATACACTGAGCTGTTTCCTTTCTCCGATTCCACAACCACTCCACCTTCCTCCACACTGTAACCCGGCGGGAGACTCTCCCGGAAACCGGCAACCACCGGAGAGAGTGCCGATGACACGGTCTCTGCACGAACGCCGGGCGCGGTATCCGACTGAACCGTGATAAACGGCAACCGCTGCCGACGCCAGATAACCGGATCATCCAGCGTCCATTCTGGCGTGGCGACCTGTCCCAGGGGAACTTTATTCCCGGTCGATGATGTCAGCATCAGAGCATTCAGTAACGCCGGGTTTTGTCGTGAGGCTTCATTTCCCCGCAGCACCACATCAATCTGGCGGTTACGGTCGCGCAGGGTGGTCACGGTGGTTCCGGAAAACAGCGTGGCAAGCGTTCCTGCCAGTGACTGAGACGTCATGCCGGTGGCACGCGCCTGCGTCTGATCCACCCGCAGACGGATGACCCGCTCCGGTTCACCGGACGTCAGATTGACACCCCGGGTATCGGGATTGCGGGCAATCATCCCTGCCAGTTGCGTGGCCAGTTCACGTACACGGGTATTATCCGGCCCGGATACCCGGTATCTGACCGGCCAGCCCACCGGAGGGCCCAGCTCCAGTGTGGATACCCGGGTTGTGAGCGTACTGAAATCTTTCGACAGGATCTGCTCAAGCTGTTTCTGCAGCCGGTTTCTCGCCGCTTCATTTTTCGCCACTACGACCAGCTGGGCAATGTTCTCTTTCTGCAGCAGAACATCCATCGGCAGATAAAAACGCACAGCGCCGGAACCGATGTAGCTTGAGTAATGGTCAATATCAGGATTATCGCGCAACTTCGCTTCAAACTTCAGGACGTCGCGGTGCGTCTGTGCCTGGCTGACATTCTGCGGCAGAGTCAGGCTCACCAGCAGCTCCGGGCGATCGGACGCTGGGAAAAACTCACCCTGCATCAGCAGGGCTCCGCCCCCGGACAATATCAGTATCGCCAGGGCACAACCGAGTGTCTTGCGCCGGTGCTGCATCACCCGGTCGAGCAGGCGGGTATAATGACGGTGAAAGAAACTGTGCTTATGTGACTGATGTGAATGCTGTTCCGGCAGTAACCAGACGCCGGTAAGCGGCGAGAAAAGAACCGCAACCAGCCATGAGCTCAGCAGCGCTGTCAGTACCACCACAAACAGGGAGTAGCAGTATTCTCCTGCGCTCGATGCCGCAAATCCCACCGGTATAAATCCGGCAATCATCACCAGTGTCCCCGTCAGCATCGGGAACGCGGTGGTACGAAATACCTGCGTGGCGGCCACACTCAGGGCATCGCCAGCCTCAAGCCGCGACACCATGGCTTCTACGGTGATCATGGCATCATCAACCAGCAGTCCCAGTGCAATGATCAGGGCACCGAGGGAGATTCGCTGTAGCCCTATTCCGGCCAGTTCCATCCCGGTAAATGTCATGGCCAGCACCAGCGGAATGGCCACGGCGACCACCAGACCTGCCCGGCTGCCCAGCGAAACAAAAGAAACGGCCAGCACAATAATAACGGCCTCAACCAGCACCTGGACGAATCCTCCCACCGCGTCACTGACTACGGCCGACTGGTCTGCCACCTTCTCCACACTGATCCCGTAAGGAAGATGCGTGCGGATCCTGTCCATCGTCGCGTTCAGCGCCCGACCAAAATCAACAATATTTCCACCGCGAGCCATCGAAATCGCCAGCCCGAGTGCTGGTTTACCGTTAACCCTAAACTCCGGTGAGGGCGGATCTGCCTGCTGCAGTGTGACCGTGGCCAAATCGGTGAGTGGGATAAAACGGTTTCCGGTATGCAGCACAATTTGCCGCAGGCTGTCCACGGATGTGAAGGCGCCACTGACTTCCACCGACATATTTTCCTGTGATGTCCGGATACGTCCGGCGGGCGTGACGGCATTCTGTGCCTGCAGAGCCGCCGTCACCTGCTGAAGATCGAGTCCCATTCCCGACAGTTTCAGTGGATCAAAAGCAATCACCACCTGTTGTTCGCTGTCACCCAGCAGCGTAACTTTCCCTGTTCCCGGAACAGCCAGCAGAGATGTCCGGATATCATCGACGGTATCGCGTAACTGCCGGGGAGTGAAGCCGTCCGACGTGAAGCCATAAATTGTGCCGTATGTATCATCGAATTCATCATCCACGGCCGGGGTGGTGGTGCCGTCCGGCAGGGATGCCCGGATGTCGTCCATCTTTTTCCGCACGCTATACCAGATACCCGCAACCTCTGACGGCGGTGTGTCATCACGCAGGTTCACAAAAATCACCGACGAGCCCGGACGCGTGTAACTCTCGATATAATCCAGATGTGGGATTTCCTGGAGCTTCTTCTCCAGCGTGTCGGTGACGAAACTGACGGTATCTTTTACCGTTGCGCCCGGCCACTGTGCCGACACCACGGCGGTCTTAATGGTAAACGCCGGATCTTCGCTGCGCGGCAGATTTAGAAAGCTCATGACGCCTGTCACCGTGACCATCAGCATCAGAAAAGCCACCAGTTGTCGGTGGGCCAGTGCCCAGGCAGAAAGATTAAAACCGCCGGAAGCGTGCATAACATTTTTCATTTTTGGTTCTCCGTCAGCACGTTTTCCCCGTCACGTAACTGACTGACCCCGGCAGTGACCACCTGTTCACCGGCTGTCAGCCCTTTGCGGATGAGCACCGAATCGGTCATATAGGCCGCAATGTCAACGGGTGTCAGGCGCAGGCGATTTTTGCCGGTGTCCACCACGAACACTGCCGGTTTCTGTTCTTTCCTCGTCAGGGCAGATGCCGGTACCTGAAACACTTCACTGCCGCCCAGGGGTAATGACCCGGTGACCGTCGCCCCCATAGCCATTACCGCGGGTGCATTCTCAAGGTCATAGCGTACCCGCCAGGTCCGGGTCTGTGTGTCGGCCTGCGGGCTGATGTCACGCAGCGTTCCGGTTACCGACACCGACGGGTTATCCGCCATACGCAGGGTGAGTGTCTGCTGCTGTTTCAGGGTGTCAGCCAGAGCCCCCGGTACGCTGAAGACCGCATCACGGGCCCCTGACTGCGCCACCCGCAGGATTTCCTGTCCGGTGGTCACTACCTGTCCCGGACCGGCGCTGACGGTGGTGACCACCCCGGTAACCGGTGAGAGCAGTCGCGCATACCCCAGACGGTCCGCTGCACTGCTCAGGTCGGCCTGAGCGCTCTGCAGTTTTGCTGTTGCCGTGTCGCGGTTTGTGCGGGCCTCGTCAAGCTGAACCCGGGCAACCGCACCCTGCGGGGCAAGCAGCGTCATGCGTCGCAGGTTTATCTCAGCAAGCCTGGCGCTTGCCTCGGCTTCCTGTACTGCCGCCTGAGCACTGCGGTACTGATTACGCAAATCGGTATCATCCAGTTCAGCCAGTACCTGCCCGGCAACCACTGACTGCCCCACATCCGTGAGTCGTTTCACCATCCGGCCATCGGTACGGAAGCCGATAATCGTCTCTTCATGGGGCAATATTTCACCGGTCATCAGCGTCTGTCCGCCATGATTGCCGGCAGATACCTCCGTGGTCATCACCGGTCTTGGTGGGACATGGCGGGATACCGGCTCATTATCACAGCCGGTCAGTTGCAGGGCGAGGGCGAAAACCAGGGCTGAGCCCCGTCGCCAGAAAAGCAAAGACGCTATCAGGGGGATGAATGAATATGATGGCATGGCAGCCTCCGGAAAAAATGCTGCCATGAGTAAACCGCAGGTGTGTCCAGATACGTTCGACGAACCATCAAGATTTGGTCAAGAAAAGTGAAAAAGAAAACTCATACGGGCAGTTTCACCCGAAACAGGAGTCCGTTCCCCTCTTGCGGGATACTGGCGGTCAGCGTTCCGCCGTGAGACTCACAAATGGCTCTGGCAATCGACAGACCCAGTCCACTGCCTCCTGAATGACGGGAACGGGAAACATCAGAACGGGTAAACCGGTCAAACATCACCGGCAGAAAATCCGGTTCGACGCCCGCGCCGTAATCCCGGAAGGAGAACGTCCAGTAGCCTGACTGAACGGAACCCTGTATCGTTTGCTTCCCGCCTTCCGTCGCGTAACGCAGTGCGTTCTCCATTAAAATGGTAAAGACCTGTCCGATTCGCAGCGGGTCCGCACAACATTCTCCCGGAGGGATATCCGTGTCGTAACCGAAATGCCCGGCGGTAGCCTGTGGCCGTAGCCAGGCAATCTTTTCCTGCAGTAATCCGGCGGGTGAGAAGCGTTGTTTATTCAGCGTAAGCTGCCCTGCATCAGCCAGTGAGAGCAGGTGCAAATCATCAATCAGACGGCTGAGGCTCAGGAGCTGGTTCATCACCATATTCATCTGCGCTTTATCAGCCGGGAATACGCCGTCCATCATTCCCTGTAGACGGCCCACCGCGGCCGTCAGTGGAGAGCGCAGTTCATGCGCGGCTGCAACATGAGATGCCCGTAATTCCCGGTCATAACGTTCAAGTCTTTCGGCCATGGTATTGAAGTTCTGCGTAAACAACATCAATTCAGAGGGCGCACTTGCATCCATTTTTGAGCGAGTGGTAAAACGCCCCTGCGCTATCGCTGCGGAGGCTCGCGTCAGCAGACCGAACTGCCGGGCGAGAGGCCGGGCGGCCAGCAAACCGAGCATAATTATCAGCGGTGTCACAAACAGGACCAGCCCTCCCAGCGTCAGCCAGTCTGTTGACGCAATGGACGGATCTGAGAACTGCAGTCCGTACCAGTCATCAATAATTTCATGGTAACGGATGCGATTAAGATCGGGATTTTCCCGCAGATGCAGAAATTCCTGTCGTACCGCCTCCGGCATCCGATGCTGTACCCAGGCATCCAGCAGGGCAAAACGCAGCCACATGCACAGGGCGATAAGCACGACACTGCCGGCCGCCAGCGACAACACCCTGACGCAAATCCAGCGCCATAATGAACGGGACTCTCTTTTTTTCATGGCTGCAGATACCGGTAACCGATCCCTCTCACGCTGGTCAGCACACCGCTGACCCCCGCTTTTTCCAGTTTGCGGCGTAGGTTATAGATGTGTGTATCAACCACCCTCTCCAGCGCATCACTTTCCGGCAGGCAGTGTTCAAGCAGCGTCTGACGGGAACAGACGCTCCGGGGGCGGGTCATCATCATGTCCAGCAGTGAAAACTCGGTGGGGGTCAGCTCAAGGTGCACCCGGTTTTCATCGTGAATAACAGCGACTGACATGGTGTCCCGGTTGAGTTCAACGGCCCCCACCCGGCGATAATTTTCAGCGCTAGCATGCGCTGCCGCCCCACGCCGTAACACCGCCTGCACCCGGGCCACGACCTCACCCGGATCATAAGGTTTGACGACATAATCATCCGCACCGAAGCGTAAGGCCCCGATACGGTCCGGGGCCTCGCCCATTGCGGTGACCATTATCACGGGAACATCGGATTCGCGGCGCAGCCGGCTGAGTATTTCTGTTCCGGTCATACCCGGCAGCATGATATCAAGCAGAATAAGTGCAGGATGCTGGGTAAGGGCGGCTTCAAGTCCTGCTTTTCCATCATGGGCCAGTATGACCCCGAAGTTTTCACGGCGAAGATAGGCTTCGAGCACATTCGCCGCATCCCGGTCGTCCTCGATAATCAGAATACGTTTTGTGTTCATTCATTCTGCCTTGATGGTTTCTTGATGGTTTCCACGCTGAGTCTTGATAAAGCATCGTCATAATCCACTGCGGGTGGCCGGGCGGGTCACAGCTTACCGTAATGCATAAACATAAAACGAGGGATATATGATGGCAACGTATTCGTCTGTAACAGGGTGTACAGTGATCCTGCTGGCAGCGACCTGCGGGTCCGCTATTGCCGACAGCGGCAATCAGGATGGAGTGACGGTGGGGATAATGGGAGAAAACGCCCCCCGCTACAGTGGCGCGGATAAGCAGCACTGGACAGTGATGCCTTCCCTGCAGGTCCGTAAAGGCGCGTTTTTCTTCGACTCAACAAAAGGTATCGGTTATGACCTGCAGACGGATAATGGCCTCTATTTTGAAAATGCGTTCGGATACAGTTTTGGCCGTGCCGATCAAAATTCATCGTGGCGCGATGGTTCTGACAAACTGAAAGGAATGGGAAACATCCGTGGTGCACTGAACACGCAGGTTGCTGTTGGCTGGCAGGTGAACAGCTGGTTTACCCCGGAAATCCGTGCAACTCTGCCGCTGACGGATTCACAGGGGGTACAGTACCAGGCCTCGCTGACGCTCGTGCCCTGGCAGAACGACACAGATACGGTTGCCCTGCAGGGCGCGGCACTTTTTGGTGACGCCCGGTACATTAACACCTGGTACGGCGTTAATGCTGCCCAGAGCCGCACAACCGGTTTCCGGGAATACAACCGTAGCGCAGGATTTTATGCTACGCAGACTACCCTGAGCTGGCAGCATCAGTTTAATGAACACTGGGGCACCCTACTGGGCGCTTCATATGCCTGGCTTGCGGATAAAACCAGTGACAGTCCTGTTGTGTCAGCGCGAGACAATATCAGCGGTTTTGCTGGTATCAACTGGACATTCTGACACGCCAGGAACTGGCAGAGTCTCCGAAAAGTGGACTATCAGAAACATATATTTGAATGTTGATATCAGATGATGTTTTGCGAGTCATCTACTGGCTTGGAAATGGCTTCAAGCCCTGAGTGATATATCACCGGAAGATTACGAGCAGGAGCATGTACTATTACACTTTCAGTGGAGTGGATTATAAGCGCAGGATAATAGCATATGAGGACAGCATTAAAATTCATTACATTCCCAAATCCTTTATCTATATTCTCGCTAGTATAAAATCATGTATAGCGAAAGAAAACCCTAGCACCTTAAATAAGACCGCACCGACAGTCTTTTGCGCCGAGGTTCTTCTCCCCCCCATAAACAATGACCACGAAAATATCAGGAAAACTACGACATCACATGTCAGATGGGCCGAATCCCAGCTTAACCAGAATTGACGAATGAATACTTGAAAAATTTGACATAAATTGAATATCGTCATTCCATAATAGTATGGGCATAGTACGAACTGCCAGCTAGTTTGTTCCGTCCGTTGAGTCTCTAACTGACTATTATTTTAAGACTAACATATCAGTCTCTTTGATTTTTAGATAGCAATAATATTTGCTGATATTACTTCATTGAGTACTTCTACCGCCATACTGGCATCAAGATTCTTGACCGACACATAGACCTTTATATGAGCCTCCACGCTATCGAGAATTATCTCGAACGTACGGTCAAGCTCTTCTGGATAGTAGTTCATCACGCTGTCGAACACGCTATTGTACGATGCCCTGACAATCCCATTACATACCGTAAGGAATAAGGCGATATTTCTCATTCAGAACTGAATCACATGCGGTAGCAGGAGGATGAAAATCAGCTACTGAAGAAACAGGTGGCTGGCCTGAGTGTGGACAAGGAGATGCTTCAGGAGATGCTGAAGCAAAAGTTCTAAGGCCGGCACAGAAATACCAGTCGGTGCATTCTCTGCGGGAAGCATATCGTATCAACGCCTACCGGGGACGCGGGTTACTAATGCAAAGCAGAACTGTTTAACCGCCGCTATCGGACATAAATACTGGATTTTAATCTATTTAGAACTCAGAATGAGGTACGGGAGAATTACATTATGCTGGCTGAGGTAATACAATAACGAGCGGCCTCATGAATCTCTGAATAACCTGATACAGGAAGAGGTATCGGCTGATGACTGAAAACCCGGAGCTATCAAGAAGTGCATGGAACAAAAATGGCATGCTTAAACTTACAGCGTTTGGTTTACGTATACTTCGCTCTTCTTACTTTTTATGATGATAAATTTGGCATACCACCCTGTTCTTAATATATTTAAAAAAAACCAAATACTCCCTCCACAAATACTTGACGTCACATGATACATTAATGAGGCCTTAAAAGAAAAAACCGATGATTTAGTAAATCACACATAAATATTGAACACAATACATTTAACATAGAGAAAAAATTAGTGAGTTAAGTAATAGACATATTAAATCAAAACTACAACTCAAGACATCTAAACACCCCACCATGGTGCATAATAATAACAGAAATACTTCTAACCGTAAGGATACATGATAAAAAATGGTTACCACAGCGGGGAGGTAACCATTTTTAGTTAACTACTCTCTCGGAGGAAAACCTGCCTCACGTAAAGCATTAGCAACTTGTTCAGTAGATAAAGAAGTTTTCACTTCGATCTTACGAGTCGGTGGATCAGTTATGATACTTGCCTCAGGATCAATATTTTGAATCACTTTAGTCACTGTCCGGGCACATCCGCCGCATGTCATATTTTCTAGATGTAATTGCATATATATATCCTATTTAGTTGTAGTAACTTCAATGATAGAACTTGCCACCGTTGTAAGGTCAAGCCCTATCGCCAAAAATTTTCGTGCTTATATTCTCTGACTAAGCGTTTCACCTGAGGTGGGGATATATACTGCCCCAAAGTATTTCAAGTAAACCGTTCAGTTGTGCTTTCTGCCGGCTGTCGGGCAACAAGACGAAGACGTAGCAGTCCTCGCAGTAAAAGAAGTGGTTGCCGCGCCGTAACCCCTTATCCCTACGACAATGCAATACGCGGGCGGTTTTATCCCTCCACCCACGTATTGCCGACCTTATCGCCAGACAGTGGCGTTAACCTGCCCGGAGAGTTATGGCTTAGCCGGAGAGCTTTCTGTCCATCCGCCCCCCAGCGCTTTATACAAATTGACCAAATTGCTCATTCGCGCCAGTCGGGTCTGAACCAGAGTTTGCTGTGCACTGAACAGCGCTCGTTGCGCGTCAAGCTCCGCCAGATTATCGTCAATACCGGCCCGGAAGCGCTGTGAGGCCAATTCATAGTTAGCCTGGCTGGCCTGCACCAACAATTGTTCTGAACGGAATTGATCGTCCAGGGTTTGTCTGCCCGCCAGGCCATCAGCCACTTCGCGGAAGGCAACCTGAATCGCCTTCTCGTAATTCGCAATTTCGATGCGCTTTTGTACCTGGGCTAGGTCCAGATTGGCGCGCAGAGCGCCTCCCCGGAAAATAGGCAACGAGATTTGCGGAACAAAACTCCAGGCCGCTGACCCCGGCTCGAACAACCCGTCCAGACTCGAACTGGCCGTACCAGCCGATCCTGTCAAACTGATTGCCGGGAAAAATGCCGCGCGAGCGGCCCCGATATTGGCATTGGCCGCACGCAGTTGCTGCTCTGCCGCACGGACATCCGGACGACGCACCAGCAATTCTGCCGGCAAGCCCGCCGGCAACGCGGAAGGGATGATGTCATCGGGCAAGGTATTCGCCTTATCCAGGCTGGCCGAGAGTTCGGCCGTCAATGGCTGCCCTAAAAGCAAAACCAGTGCATTGCGATCCTGCGCCGCCACCCTCGTATAAGCAGCCTGACTGACTTCCGCAGTACGCAACGCAATCTCTGCGCGCCGCAAATCAATTTGCGTTGCATTACCCGCATCAAACAGCGCCTGGGTCAATGCGTAAGTCCTCTTTTGCGTGCTCAGCGTATCGTGAGCCAGTTGCAGCAACTCCTGATCCGCACGCAACGTCAGATAAGCGTTTGTCACCTCAGCGAGCAGGCTCAGCCTTGCCGCAATCCGTGTTTCATCCAACGCCAGGTACGTTGCCAGCGCCCGATCGCTGAGGCTACGAACCCGTCCCCACAAATCCAGCTCCCAGGCTGACACCGCACCATTAACGTCATAACTCCGCGTTATCTGCGTTGTACCACTCGGGCTGACATCTGCGGGCAGACGCTGCACGGTAGCGCCCGCATCCACATTCAGTGTTGGCAACATATCGGCACGACGGATCCGGTACTGAGCCCGCGCGGCCTCAACATCCAGCACCGACTTGCGCAGATCGCGGTTGTTTGCCAACGCGACCTCAAGTAATTGTTGCAACAACGGATCACGATAGAAATCGCGCCAACCGATATCAGCCACGGCAGTCTGAGCCGCTGAAACTGTTCCCTGAGCATAAGCCGCTCCCGAAGGATAGCTTGAGCTCGTTGGTGCAGAAGGCCGTTCGTAGTCCGGCGCCATAGTACAACCGGCCAATACCAGCGCCATCGCCAGCACCGAGAGTTTATTAATACGATGGTTCATTTCATACTCTGCTTTCATTATTCTCTCTCCGCCCGTCATGGCCGTGAATCACTGATTGCCCGCTGTGCCTGCTTGATTTCCCGGCGAATAACCAGCTTACGGACCACGACATAGAACACTGGCGTCAACAAGAGTCCGAACAGCGTCACCCCCAGCATCCCGGCAAACACGGCAATCCCCATGGCATGACGCATTTCCGCACCGGCACCGCTCGCGATCACCAAAGGCACAACCCCCGCAATAAATGCCAACGAGGTCATCAGTATCGGGCGCAGACGCAGGCGAGCGGCCTCCAGCACAGCAGCCAGAGGATCGACGCCTTCACTCTCTCTGGCGCGAGCGAACTCGACGATCAGGATTGCGTTTTTCGCCGCCAGTCCCACCAGCACCACAAAACCAATCTGCGTGAAGATGTTGTTATCTCCATTCGATAGCCAAACCCCGGCGATCGCGGAAAGTAATGCCATTGGGGCAATTAACAGCACCGCAAACGGCAGCGACCAGCTGTTGTATTGTGCGGCCAGGATCAGGAACGCCAGGAACACCGCCAACGGGAAGATATACAGCGCCGAGTTGCCAGTCTGCTTCTCCTGGTAAGTCAGATCGGTCCATTCGTATGTCATTCCCTCAGGCAGCGTTTCACTAACGATCTTCTCAATAGCTGCCGTTGCCTGTCCGGAGGAGTAGCCAGGCGCTGCGCCACCGGTAATATCCGCCGACGGATAACCGTTGTAACGCATAACACGGTCTGGTCCAGAGGTACGGGTAATGTTCACCAGCGTTCCCAGTGGGATCATGTCACCCGCGGCATTACGCACTTTAAGCAACCCGATATCTTCAGGCTGCATACGGAATTGCGCATCCGCCTGAGTGATCACCCGATACGTACGACCGAAGCGGTTAAAGTCATTTACATACAGCGACCCCAGATTCACCTGCAACGTATCAAAGATATCGGTCAGTGCGACGCCCTGAGACTTGGCTTTGACGCGGTCGATATCAACCTGCAACTGAGGTGCGTTGGTCTGGAAACTGGCCATCATCCCTGCCAGTTCAGGAGCCTGCATGGCCTTCGCCATAACCATCCCTTGAACACGGGTCAGCTCTTCAAAGCCAAGCCCTGCCCGGTCTTCGATCTGGAGTTTAAATCCTCCCATGCTGCCCAGCCCCGGTACCGGTGGTGGCGGGAAGATCCCGACAAAACCGTCAGGTATCTGGCTAAATTTCCCCATCAGGCTACCGGCAATAGCCTCGGCAGACAGCGAAGGATCCTTACGTTCACTGAAGGGTTTCAGCATGGTAAACATCAATGCGGAGTTAGGCATGTTAGGGCCGTTTACCGACAACCCAGGAAACGCCACGACGCTTTCCACTCCAGGTTCCGCCAGCGCAATTCGGGACATCTCTTTCACTACGGCTTCCGTGCGATCCAACGAGGCGCCGGAAGGCAATTGAGCAATCCCAACCAGATAGTATTTGTCCTGAGCGGGCACAAAACCGTTAGGAACCTGCTGGAACCCCAACAGTGTCAGGCCCAGGAAACCGGCATACAGCACCAGCACGATGATACTGCCGCGTACGGCCCGGCGGACTGCGCCAACGTAGTTGTTCGACAATCTATCGAAGAAAGCGTTAAAGCGACGGAAGAAACCACCGAATACGCGATCCATGATGCGCGTCAACCTGTCGGCCTGCGCCATATCCTGATGGGGTCTAAGCAGAACCGATGCCAGCGCCGGCGACAACGTCAACGAGTTGATCGCAGACAAGATCGTCGAAATGGCGATGGTCAGCGCGAACTGGCGATAGAACTCCCCCTGCAATCCTGACAGGAACGCAGAAGGAATAAACACAGCAGCCAAAACGGAAGTAATGGCTAAAATAGGGCCAGTCACCTCGTCCATGGCCCTTCTTGCCGCTTCTTTCGGAGAACGGCCCTGTGCAATATGCCGTTCGACGTTTTCAACCACCACAATGGCATCATCGACAACGATACCAATCGATAACACCAGACCAAACAACGACAGCGTGTTGAGCGAAAAGCCGAACAAATACATGAGGGCGAAAGTACCGACCAACGAAATAGGTACCGCGACCAGAGGGATGATCGAAGCCCGCCAGGTTTGCAGGAACAGCATCACCACCAGTACCACCAACACCGTCGCCTCCAGCAACGTCATTGCCACTGATTTCAACGAGGCGCTGACAAACACTGTCGGGTCATAAGCGATACGGTATTCGATACCTTCCGGGAAGTTGGCCTGCAGCCTCGCCATCGTCGCCCGAACCGAGGCAGAGACGTCCAGCGCATTGGCGCCTGGCGTCATAACGATGTGCATACCCACGGCATTTTTATCGTCCAGCAGGCTGCGCAGGGAATAGTTGTCCGATCCCAATTCCAGACGCGCAACATCGCGCAGGCGGGTAACCTGCCCGTCAGCGCCAGCTTTGATCACGATATCGCCAAACTGCTCAACGGTGGTCAGACGCCCCTGGGCATTGATACTGACTTCGAAGGCTGAGGAGCTGTTCGGCTGTTGACCGACAGAACCGGCCGCGACCTGGACATTCTGCTCACGAATTGCTGCGGTCACATCACTGGCCGTCAAACCGCGGGAAGCGACTTTGGTCGGATCCAGCCAGACGCGCATCGCGTATTCACCCTCGCCCCCAAGCGTGACGCTGGCAATACCTGGCAAGCGTGATAGCTCATCACGCACGTTCAACATGGCATAGTTGGAAACATAAAGCGGATCGTAGCGATCGCCCTGTGCAAATATATGCACAACCATGAGGATATCCGGTGACGTTTTCTCCGTCACGACACCGATCTGCTGCACCTCAGTCGGCAAGCGCGGCAAGGCCCGAGAAACCCGGTTCTGCACCTGAATCTGCGCAATATCGGGGTCGGTTCCCTGCCGGAATGAAATCGTCAAGACCATTCGACCGTCGGCAGACATCTGGGAACTCATGTACAACATGCCTTCCACCCCGTTGATTGCCTGTTCCAGTGGAGCAGCAACGGTGTCAGCAATCACCTTAGGGTTAGCACCAGGGTAGCTTGCCGAAACCTGCACGGTAGGCGGTGTTACCGATGGGTATTCACTCAGCGGAAGCTGAAAGAAAGCCAGAGCGCCAGCTATCAGCATAAACACCGATAACACAATCGCGAAAATAGGCCGCTGGATGAAGAAGTGTGGGAATTTCATTATTGGCCTCCCCCTTCAACGGAGCCGGCTTTTTCCCCCTCGCTAACCGACGCGCCAGAAGCCTGCATCGGGGTCAAACGCGGCGTCACCGCCATACCGGGACGCACCAGCCCCTTGATAATAATGTTCTCACCGGCTTTCAGGCCACTCTTGACCACGCGCAAACCATCAACCACCGCGCCCAGCTCAATCGGGCGATACTGCGCCTTATTATCCGCACCCACCACCAGGACATAGTTGCGTCCCTGATCGCTCCCTATCGCCTGATCGTCAATCAGAATCGCCTGATGTGCCGCACCGGTGGCCAGCTGCACGCGGGCAAAGGCACCTGGCGTCAGTTTCCCATCGTCGTTAGGGATTACGGCACGTACCCTGACAGTACCGGTACTACGATCGATCTGATTCCCGACAAAATCGAGCGTTCCCTGATGCGGGAAACCTTTTTCTGTCGCCAGCCCAACATGCACGGGTAAACGCTCTTCCACCTTGTTAACTGCGTCAGGACGTGCCTTGCTGACTGAATTAAGGAACGTCGCTTCGTCAATATCAAAGTAAGCGTATAGCGGATTGACGGAAACAATCGTTGTCAATAGCGTCGCAGATCCCGTACCACCGCCGCTGACCAGATTTCCCTCAGTCACCAGCATGCGATCCACGCGGCCGGTAATCGGTGCCACCACGCGCGAATAAGACAAGTCCAGTTTCGCCGCCGCAACCTCGGCCTTTGCAGCCTGCACCTCAGCCTGACGAGCATGACGTGTAGAAGCGGCGTCATCGTAATCTTTCCGGGATACCGCGCCATTGTTCACCAGCCGACCAACTCGTTCAAAATCGCGATTGGCCTGGATAGCCAGCGCTTCTGCCTGCTTGAGTCGTGCTTGCGCGCTGTCAAGAGCCACCTGGAATGGACGAGGATCAATTTGGAACAGCAGCTGCCCCTGACGCACCATGCTGCCTTCAGGTACGCTGACAGCGTCGATGGTACCGCCAACGCGTGGGCGTAGCTCTACGGTTTTTGGGGCCGCCAATGAACCGGTAAACTCTGCCGAAGGGACTATCTGACGCGAGAGCACTTCGGCTACGGGAACCTGGGGAGCCATAGGTGCGGCCGCTGCGGCCGGCTCATCGTTGCCGCCACTATCCCGGGCAAACGCAATCCCGGCAGTGGCGATGATTGCGGCCGACACAATCAGAACCCCAATTTTCATTTTCATAACAGTGATCCTTTCATACGCCACAGGCAGCCCCGGCCCATCCGAAAACGGCGCTGTAGCAATTTCTTACAAGGCTAAAGGTTGATGTTACTGGAAGGTCAAGCACACCAATTAAAAAAAATGAAAAACATCCAATCAGGCTTAATTAATATTTAATGTGTAAGCGTTAAACGAGCGCCGTATTGACGATTATTTATCGGGAAGAACCACGTTCCATGGAAGTAGTTCGGCCACTTTGTTGCTGGACTACTCCGGTAGTATGCTCAAGATATGGCGAAGGTAGTGACCCATGCAGCAATTGAGCTCACCGCTGAAGACTCACGCCAGACCTTCCCCCTTCTCCCTTCTCCCGGGATAGCCGCCTGCGGCAGCATGTCATTCGTCATCGCGCTGCCAACCTGACCATTCAGAACCAGCGGCACAACATGCCGCATTTCTTTACGCAACTGGCTGATTTGCTAGCGCGGGACCAGCAGATGATTGGTAGGTGCTTGGCTGTCCGCGTGTCTCCGGGGTCAGACACTGACCTTTACTGACAGCTGGCGGCCCCCATTAAGGTCGGAACCACAGTACTTGGCGGGCTGTGCTGCAGGCGCTGATACTGCCCCAGTACCAGTTCGGCGCTGTTCAGAACATTTAGCATCCAGAACGGGGACATGTCTGCCATGCGCTCGTTACTATAGGGCAGGATCGTCTACCGGGGTGGGGTCAGTCCATCAACGGCTCGGAAGTGTCTAGATTACCCGTGGCGATTCAAGAAGGTTGAATATGATTCCCGACTCATTAATGGAACGCTGCATGATGTTATGCATTACGGGTTGACATTACGATGTGACGGGCCGGGTTAGCTGTATGGAGCCTGTACACAAGTTTGTGTAATTGCCTGATTTTGATATGTTCAATTCAACATCAAAAGCAGGTTACTTTATGGACGAAAAACAGTTGTAGGCTCTGGCTAACGAACTGACCAAAAATCTCAAAACCCCTGACGATCTCAACCAGTTCGATCGCCTGCTGAAAAAAATCAACGTTGAGCGCCGCCTCAACGCCGAAATGCTCCATCACCTCGGCTACGGTAAACATCAGTCTAAACCGGGTGCCAACTCCCGCAACGGCTATTTCACAAAAACCGTTACCACCGGCGATGGCCCGCTGGAACTGCGTACGCCGTGCGATCGTGACGGCTCCTTCGAGCCCCAACTGGTGAAGAAAAACCAGACCCGGATCACCGGGATGGATAACCAAATCCTGTCACTGTACGCCAAAGGGATGACCACCCGTGAGATAGTGGCTGCGTTCAAAGAGTTGTATGACGCGGATGTCTCACCGACGCTGGTAGTCCTTCATGCTCCGGAAGGTCAGACTGATGTTGTCTTCACTGCCATCATCAGCAAGCGTGTTTTTAACGGTAAGATTGACTTTTGGGGAATATTCAGAAATGACAGAATCACAATTATTTTTATTCAAATCAACTTTTTTGCGCTCAGACAAGGGGCAGACTCCTGACCATTACTGAAGTCGCCCGCCACGAGCAATTTCAGGGGGAGCTCCGTTTTCTTGCTCGCACCACCGGTATGCAAATCAAGTTTTAAATTAATACGCGCTTTAGGGATTTCGGACTGAAAGGAAGAATTAGACATGGCTGTCCCTGTTCTATGGAGTGATAGAAACGGTCAATGCCAGTGAAAAATAAATAAGAAAAAATTACCCAGCCAGAACAACTTTCCGGTTCGCGTCATCCGACGTAAATAAAAATCCCGGAACCAAAAAAAGCGGGCGCATTCCATCCACCAGCATGTCGACACTGTATTTTCTGGGTATTTGTCTGAAATGAAAAATTTCGGATAAGGCCCAATGGCTGGAGTTTGGGAACGTTCCCTGCCAGATCGAAAATGAAAAAATGTAACAAAGATTTACATTCCTGGCTTTTAACAAAAAAAATATCATCTTTCTGATTTATAAAAATTTTACACCATAACCCTTCAGGCCCCGCGGGATAAGGATGTACAGAAAATGATCAATTTGGCTTAGGGTGTATATTTGTACAAAATATCACCAGTCACGTGAAATATCTGATTTTGTACTTTTATCAGAAATTGAGAAGCTGGACGTGACTGAGCATGTGAAAAACTGGCGACAGTTTCAGGTTTCCATCATTTCTTATTATTCACGTAAACCGGGCTTATTTATTTTTTTTCAGATTAAAGGAATTGCAACGCCCGGACTTTACGCATATCTCATACCTGTACCAGCGATATGAATATCTCAGCCGCCGGTGCATTAGCGCGACCAGGAACAACACCCGTTCGGTTTACAGAAAGACAGACGTGGACAGTGATGAGCTTTGCTGCGGGTTGAGAACGGTTGTTTTACTGCTCAAGGTTGTAACACGATCCGATTCGACTCCAGCATGACAGCCGACAGTGTATGAGCCGCAAAAACAGCCATACAGGCTGACAAGTCGCCATTCACAAGAAACTCAACCGGCGCAACGAGTTTCCCTCCATCCGAAAATCCGCAGGTCAGTGCCGACTTCCTTACCAGCAGTGCATTCGCATCGCTGTATTCCAGGGCCAGAAGCGTTTCATTGTCCCAGTCCCTGTCACTCACCGCTGCATTGACCCAGCCCCGCGATTTAAGCTGTTCAATTGCGTACGTCAGCCGATACAAATCCGACTGCGCTGACACCGGTCCGGTGCACGAAGACCACAGATATTCCAGACGACTGAATAAGCTGGCGGCAAGGCCTTTGTTACGCCCCAGCGTCAGCAATCCCTCAATATCAGATGCGATTGCACGTGGAAACCGTTTTTGCTTATACGCCACCGTTAACCAGCGCAGTATAAATGCATGCGTGCTGAGTGGCGACAATGCCTGACCATCCTGCTGAGCGGTACGTAAGGCGACAAGGGCGCACCAGGCGAAATGCGCAAGTGCTGTGACGGTTTGTTCCGGGGGTAAGGTATCGTGAGCTTTTTTCATTCAGGGATTATATCGGCGCTGCAGACACCGGGGAAGACCTGGATAACTCCCCCATTAATTAGAGAAGCTATTACTTTCACGGACAAATCATCCCCGTTCTGGCCGTTGCTATTGGCTCTGACATGGCCTTAACATGCACGGTAAGCTGGTTAAAGGGTGTTGCGAAGACTCCCTGAGCGACGCGGTTAATAATGATCTGCGTCATACTCGTTACACCGTCAGTGCAGGCGGTACCGGTCACCTTTTGCCATGCGTCGGCGATGATGGCGTTAAGCCCCGGAGGCGCACTGTCGGTCAGTTGCAGGTTTCGCCCTGTACCCAGCGTATCGAGATTGAGCAGCAGCACCATTTTGCACTCCGGTGCGCTGGCCGTCTCCCATATCCAGCGTAACAGCGTCGGGAGTGAACGATGTCGTGCCTGCTGACGCTGGCGCGAATATTCGCCGGTGCGCTGCCAGACTTCAGAGTGAAAACGCAGAATCAATGACCGGTATTCGCTCATGGCTTCACGATACGGTAGCGCCAGCGTAAAGCTGAATGCCGCCAGTCGCGGGTAATGGTCAACGGCCTGTTGCAGAAATGCACGCGTGCTGACGGCATCCGCGCTGACAGCATCAGACGCCCGTATGTAAGAATGATTCATAATGCAGACTCTCTTTAGGTTAAATCAGGGAGGACACCGCCTCTACGGCGGTATCTGGTTCATAAAGACGGGGAACTATCTGGTACTGCAGCAGTAGTTTCTCTGCCAGTGCGCTTCTTCGATGCTGTAGATACCAGTCAGACACCGGGGACAGTGCTTCACGCCCTGGTAATGGTCGCCGCACCACACGCAGTACCAGGAGAGCACCATTACCGTCGCTTCCAGCCCGTTGATGAGACTGCGCAGCTTTCGGTGCCGGGCTTCGGTTTTCACTTCCGGGTCAAGGTGGGCGCAGGCCATCAGCACATGCCGGGCCACGCTCTGCTGGTCATGTTCAAACCACGGCGGCTCCCCGTATGTCCCCGCATGGAGCACCAGTCGACAGCCGCAGGACGCGCAGCTCCATATCTGCCCCGGCGCACTCACGGCCTCCCCGGCTGTCGCGAAGTGGCCTTCGCGGTCATTGGCCAGATAACATTTCAGCATGCGCATGCCGTCACTTCCTCTATCCGGTTGGTATCAGCACGCACATCACTGTGCTCGCCCGTCCGGCAGGTGAGGCAGTAGCGCTCACCGTGGTAATCACTGCCGCAGCCGTGACAGTGCCAGTCTGCGTAGAAAACCAGGGGACGGGCTTCCGGTACATAAGACTGCAGTTGCCGGATATGGCGGGTCTCCCTCACCCCGGGCTTTACATACGGGCAGTGCTGTCGACCGTTCTCCGAAAGCTTTGCTGCATGATGTTCAAACCACGGACGTTCGGTGTCGTATTCAGGATGGTACTGCAGGGCACTGGCACACAGATGGCAGCTGTAGCGGTCATACGGCGCGGTCTGCGCGGTTATGGCTCCCGTGAGACGGCCGTTGCCGTCCAGAGCCATAAACGATTTTGCATACATAGTGGTACTCTCCTTACCGCCAGACGACACGCAGGCGTCAGCCGTCCCGGTACGGGCAGCGTGGCAGGGTGAATGGCGGTTCAGTTATGCGTTAGCGGGTCGGTACGGTTGGTGGTCGGCACCGGAATACAGAAAGGTTACGGTTGTGCAGGTGCGTCGGTGGGTCTGAAACAAACGGGACAGGGTCTGGCGCCACAGTACTGTCGCCGGCAACGGGGACACGTCCAGCGAACCGGGATGGCCTGTGGCTGAGTGCGGCGTCGTTTTTCCATTCAGATATCCTCCCTGCTCAGACGCCACGGGAATCAGCAATACGCTGCTGCATCCAGGCTTCCACCTCGCTTCTGCGCCAGCGGGAGCTGCGCCCCAGCTTGATGGGTTTCGGAAACAACCCGTCGCCAATCAGTTTGTAAAACCATTTGTCGGTCATCCCGGTAAACGTGGTGATAAAGGTCATGTCGATAAGCGGGTCCTGAGCTGAAAGCAGTGTGTCAGGGCTGGCATTAATATTCGTATTCAACGTGGTCATGGTATTTTTCTCCCTCTGAGGATATGGCTATCGGGAGACGTCCGGTGGTGGTTGAATCATGGGGTTACCGGTTCTCCTCAGAGGATAGGGGAACGTTGTAAAAAATTACCCGGCCCGCACAATCAGGCCTGATGAATCGAGATATGTCTGGCTCAGCCACGGCTGCAACCGAAGTTACGCTCACCGTCACCGGTGATTTTGGTCTCCAGCTTGGCTAAATAGGCCGCCTGCGACAGGGCCTGTTGCAGTTGAGCACCATCGCCACGTGTCAACCATGAGACTGGACTCGCCGGGAAACGAGCCAGAACGGCATGCGCCTGTGCATCCACCTTCAGGGCGCTGCACCACGCTTGTTTAATCATACCTGCAAGCGAATCCGGGTCTTTGTAATCTCCCGGTCCGCACCACGTATCGCGGTTCAGCAACAGCACCGCGTGGTAATGCTTCTTCCCTTTGATTTCACCAAACTCCCGCGCCCAGATAAAACGCAGCGTGGTCGGCCAGACGCGTTTGCCCTCGCGACGTTGACGCGTCTGAAGGGCATCAATCCGGGCTTTCAGGGAATCGGTGAAGCGGGAGATAACAGCAGCATCGGTGGCCGCTGGCGTATCCGGCAGACGGAGGTCAACACGCAGGGCCAGTAAGCGGGTGTAAGCGTTAAGAGCGCAACTGAAGGTATCAGCGATGCGTTGCTGCCAGTAAGGGTCGTATGTGTAACTCATTAAAATGGACTCCGGTGGGTTATCGTTCATAACCATTACCGGTGCTGTTAAAAAAAACTTATTGCCTTCAGCGAGTCCGCCAGTCGATCCCTCAGAGACGGCTGGCTTCAGTAAAATATCGTGGCTGGCAGAATGATTGCGTAAAGGGTAATCGCCTCTCAGAAATCGGTTCTAATGCCGGGTGACCCGAAGGCTGCGAAAAAACAGTCTTCCCGTTAGACGATGGCGGGTACGCTTGACATAAGCGGCGTCAACGAGTTCATCGGGTGGCAAATCACGGGTGATATTACAAATCGTCGCCAGTGCTGTATCGGAGAGTTTAAAACTCCGTGACAAGGCGTAGTAATCCCCGGTTTTTTGGTTACTGATGTTATCGAATAACGCTCTGAAGAAATCCGTCTGTGAAGGTCTGCGGGCGTTGATAATTGCCTCTGTCGCTTCATCCCTGAATGTTACCTCCACCTCTTCCATCCCCAGTGAGCGAATGATCCCGGCAATGTCAGGCCAGTAGCGAAGATCGAAACTGTTAAGTCGCTGCAATTCTGGCTTACAGAAGCAGCTGAAGATTGCGATGCCCTTGTATTGACCTGGACCCAAAATAGGTTGTGGTTACCCTGAAAAGCAAATATTACCCCAGAGGGATGTATATACCCGGGGCAAGAGCCCCTGTACCAGTCCCTCATTGCTGTCATGATATTATTACCCCGTTCAATAAGCCCGATAAATAATCGTTATCGGGACTACTGCTAAAACGCCCTGTAACGCATCAGGAGCGCCATATTCATACTAACCACAGATTTCCACTATCGTGTTATTCAATGCGCTTATGCAGGCTCACAGGAAGCTATGGCGGTATAAGACACTACAGCGCTCAATTACTTATTAAATAGCTTGCGGTGATTACCAGGATAATCACCCTATTCCACGTCACCTCAATCGGGTTATTCTGTTTACGATACAATCATGACTATTATCACCAACACGGATAATGCCCCGTTTACAGTCGTTACCAATGGCCTTGTTTACACATATCAAAAAACTTTCAGGGATAACGGGTCACCGTAGTATCTGTAACTGACAGGTATTGTAAGCGTCAATATCAGGCAGACAGAGCAATACCGACAGGCTTACTACAGGTTAGTTCACTGACTGAGCATTTAACGCTCATCACTAATACGCAGACCAGTAATAAACCATTGATACTCACCTGCTGATTTTCAGGCATGACCATTCACCCAAAACGTTACTGTTAACCAGTAACCACCCTGTCGTTATGATTATTAGATTACTGATGTTAATCATCTTCACTTTTATCCTGACGAGGACTAGTCAATGGTAATATCGACTCAATTCAATTCTGTTTTCTTAATGATAGATTTTTAATGAGTGCTAAACATTCAGGTTGTGACTACATTGAATGGTGTATTTCTTACCTGATGGCAATGATTGCTCAATGGATACCATCCAATAGTACTATCCCCTTAGTGAATACCTTCAGATAATAATACCTCCCAGGCATAACCCACTTACTGATAACACATCATCGATTACTGTTACAAATGATAAGACCCCTTCTTTAATATATTAATACCAATCCAACACGCCAGGCATAACAATAGCTATGAAGATAACCACGCCAGACAGCACTTACCTACAACAAACGCCTGCATCAGTTACTCTGGAATTATCTTTTTTCAATAACATGAAAATAGACACCACGTCATATCAAATAACCTCAATCAAATTAACCCCGTATCATCACTGCCCGCAGAAGCCCTCAATCCTGATTATGAGCAACAAAATGGAAATACCTCATGGCAGCCCGACCTGATACCAGAAATGCCCCCTGAAGCGAACCAGGCACCATGATGGGGATGAAAACGAAAGCATGCAGGAGAACAAGATAACCTATTGAGACGATACTCATCCAGTAAACAGAGAAGCATCTGAGAGATAAACAAAGAAAATGACAACTTTAAAACCATGGTAAAACCTTGTCAAAACCAGTATAAATCAACAATAAAACCTCACGATGACTACCAGATGTGTTTTTAAGTGACGATAAAACCATCATCGTGATACTGTGTAGCTACAACAATCACCACCATAACCACTACTATGTAGTTTACGATTACAGGTATCCACAATGGTTGTACATTACGACAATGGCAGACAACATCTTATAAAAACCCGTGACCTGAGAGTCTGTGCTTTTTATGCCGGGTGGCTGGGTGTTAATAAAATAATTAACACCCGTGACATTCCTCACCAGGATGCAGAAAGTTGTCGACAGGCACTCAACAAACTGATTAATCAGTTCATACCGAATGCAGAACAGCGGGCAAGACTTTTTTCTGATATGGAAACAGCCCGTGATGAAAACATCCTTCCGCTGGAAAGTTTTGACTGGCTAGAACAGGATGAACGGGCAACATTCTGGTTATGGGCGTATATTTGCAAGGCCGGAGACTACGAACTTGGTATTGACAAACCAGCAAATGCAGAGTTCGGAAAGAACTGGTATCAGCGAATGAATCTGAGTGTATCTCCGACAAGCCACCAGGAAAGAATTAATATTATCATCTCTTTTTTCGACAACATTATTATTCCGACCCCACCGGTAAATCATCTCAAGCGCCAGGTCATGGACAGGCTGAAAGACCAGTGGAAAAATATTTACAGCAAACCAGCTCCGCTGAAATGGTTACCTAATGAAGAAGACGCGGTACTGTGGGCATGGAACAGCCTCAAATCGCTTCAGGAAGAAAGAAATGCGCCCACTATCGGGCTCTCATTAAATATTTCAACGCCAGGAATGAGTACCTGGTTTACCCCCCTGAGTCATTCTGAACGCAATTTAGCCCTGCGCACGGCGATCGACTTATGGGACGATGCACCGGATACAAAGCGTTTATTCCTTCTGAACCTGAATAAAGCCTGGAACCAGCAAAAATTACGTCAGTCCCGTACCGATAAAAAAGCACTCAATACGTACCTGAAGAACGAAACAAAAACTCGACTGGACTTTATGGCAGAACGTAGCGGAGTTCGCATCAGTGATATGCTGGAAATGCTGATTAATGACCATTACCGAAAAACCTGTGGTGGTGAGTGAGGGCTTTGCGCTAAAAACAAGGTGAGCGGAGGCAGTAATACAGACCAGAAATGACATTCAAAATAATTTCAGACCTATATTACCGGTGTGAGAACGGCAGCAGAAGTGCTGCCGTTTTGTTATTTCACTCACGGAGGTTAATGTGTCCAGTAAGAACAAACGGGGTCCCGATACCCTGTTACCGTCGTTATTCCTTCTCCCGGGTCAACTGTCCCACAAAATACCCGTGCGTATGCTTCTCGCGCTAAGTCACAGCTATGCTTTCTGTTCCGGTACCCAGGTCTCTCTGATACACGGTCCGCCAGCTCATGAAGGCGGCTATTTATTGCCAGTAATAAGGGAGAAAGAAATGCATTGTCCGAATTGCGGTTCGCAAAACATACGACTGCGCCATGTGGGTAAAAAGACGGGTGGGGTCATTGGCGCAACAGCCGGAGGCATTGCCGGGCTTGAAGGAGCCTCCACCGGTGCGCTGATAGGTTCAGTCATTCCGGTTGTCGGTACGATAGCCGGAGGCCTCATTGGTTTTCTGTCCGGCGCCTGTGCTGGTGCGGTGGCAGGCTCTCTGGCCGGAGAACAACTGGACGGTACCGTCTTTGATGAATACGGCTGCACGCAGTGCGAGCATATCTTCAGTGCACCGTAACGTTAATAAGGGTCAGCCCATCCTGCACAAAGCCTGAGCCGCTGACCGTACTCGCTACGGCACGACTGATGACAGGGCGTGTCAGCATGCTGTCGTCATTTCAGCTACCTGGCACTAACCCTTTGTTAATTCTCCTGTTTACTGAAAGATGAATTTTACTTTTTCTTTTCCGCCATTACGGGGGATGGACATAACGTGTCCCTCCCCGCCCGCATAATAACCGCATGAAATATCAACCTATTTATCGCACACGGAGCGTCCATGCAACGACCCGATGAAGAGGCCCGCTACGACCGGCTGGCCGTCAGATTGTCGGTCATTATCAGCCGGTTAATGGCCGGAGAAACGCTGACCCTTCAGACACTGTCCGGTGAGTTTGGTGTATCGATACGCACCCTGCGTCGTGACTTACATCAACGGCTGGTCCACCTCGACATTATCGGGGAGAACGGCACGTATCGGCTCAGTGAGAGCGCCACGCGTGATCACTCTCCGGGGGCCGTTTCCTTTGCCCGCAGTACCGGTATCGCACGCATTATCCCGTCGCAGAACCGGCAACTGATGCACCTGCTGATGAATGAAACGGGCACCTCACCCTGCTTTATCTGGCACGACTTACCGCCAGCATGGACACAGGCTGACAGTTTTCATCGTCTGGCCGAAGCCATTTGTCATCACCGGGTGGTCAGTCTGCTGGTCGGCGGTGTCCGTCACGATGAGCAGGAGCCTTACCGCCTGATTTACCGGCATCAGCACTGGTATCTGGTCGTCTGTTGCCGGGGGAGCCTTCGGGTGTTCCGGCTGGAAGACATTATCTCGGCCTCACTCTCAGAGCAAACCTTCCGTCGCCGGAGCGAAATCAGTTCGCTCATTACTGAAGAGGGATTTATCAGCGCACTGCCCCACTTTCGCTTTATCAGTGATGTCATTCACACCTTCAGGGAACAACACCCTGAACATCCATCCAGACCCAAAGGAGTCAAATCGTGAAACCTGTCGAAGGCCCTCTGCTGCTCTTCACCCTGATGTTGTCTGCCGTAACCCTGAGCGGCTGTGGCGACAAAAATGAACGCGAGTTTATCCGGGGATGCAAATCAGGCGGCGGTACTACCGCCGTCTGCGGATGTATCCGGGATGACCTCAAAACGAAATATACGCACGGGGAGCTGGAGAAAATGAACCAGCAATACGGTTATGTCCCCCCGCGCTTCATGGACAACATGCTGAGCGCTGCTCAGCAGTGCAGAAAATAAGGAAATCTGAACATGGCGCTTGTCATTAAATATTTCGCGATTGCCTTCGCCATCGCGCTTGTGGTCGTGCTGTTTAACGTGTTCGGGAGTACCGGCGAGATACGCAGTTTTGGTCAGGGAATGGAATATCTGTTCTGGATGACGCTTGGGCCCGGAGCCGGTATGACGGTCGGTGCTGCTCTTCGACAATGGCTGATGCCGGATGCGGTATACACCCGCGAAGGAATGACCGGATTACTCAAGGCCCGTCTGTTCTGGCTTGTGGGCCCACAGTATATCGGCTGGCTGGCCGGACTTATCGTCGTGGGTAAACAACTCATGTAACACGGCTGCCCCCCAACAACATTTTTGACTGAGAAGGAAAAATACCATGCGATTCATGCACGCCATCCTGTCAGCAGGATTACTGACCTTTGCCATCACGGCACAGGCGGTCCCCAATATGTGGAGCAGTGGCTTCGGTATGGGCGTCACCGAGTACATCATCACCAGCCCGGAAAACGTGATGATGAACCTGAACTGCACCGGCAACCCTGACGACCAGAATATCCTGCAGCATCACGTCATGCTCACCCTGCCTGACGGCAGCGGTGCCGATTCACAGGATGAGAAAACCGCCATCACCGTCGTCACGGATGACCAGACGTTCCCCCTGCCGTCCTCTCTGGGCTGGCGTAACGGCGACAACGCCTGGCTGTCGTTCATTGATGCCATCAGAAAAGCAACGTCGTTTGAGATTTACGTCAACGACAAACAGGTGGGGCACTTTACCCCTTCGGCTGGAAACGTTCACAAGGTTCTGGCTGATATGCCCGAATGCACGACACTGACCGCCGGGTAACCCGGCGCATCCCCGGTTTACAGCAAAATCAATCAAGGACAATACGATATGACCGACATTTCGACACTCAGCCAGCGACTGACGACGCCAACCCTGCATTTTGTTCTACTCACCGTCGCCACCTGCGGCATCTGGCCGTTACTGTGGCTGTACCGAAAACAGCAGATTATCAGCGACACCACCGGATATCCGGTTTGCGGCAATCTGTTTATCATCTGGCTCGCCGTCTGTTTTGGGCTCGGACGACAGTTCGGCGTGATGGCCTCACCGGACCTGGCGGGCTACTACACGGGCAGCGATACACTGTTGGCCTTAAGCGGCATTCTGTCGCTCACCTGCGGCGTGATGTACATCGTCTGGGCCTTTAAGGCCAGAGCAGCACTGCGACACTATGCGCTGAACACCTTCCGGTTTGACCTGAAGATGAATGCGTTTTATACCGTGGTGCTCAACGTCTTCTACATTACATACTGCATCAACGATATGCCGCAGGCACTGGCGAAGCACCGCATTATTCATGGTCAGGCCCCTGTGCCGCCGGAGTCTCCGTCACCGCAGTAACGCAGCTCTCCTCTTATTATCCGGCCGGGGCATTCCTGTGTGCCCCAGATTCATCCGGATCCCCCCTCTGAGATTTGACCCAATGACATTACTGAAAATCGTGCTCAACACCCTGCGTCAGGTGCTGACGTGGTGCGCCAGCAGCCGGGCGCAGCAGTTTGTGGAAGACCACTTCCGCGAAGAAGGCTATGACGAAGACAGTATTTACATCGCCAGACAGGCGGCAACCCTGCTCGCAGGTGCCTTAATCACAGCGCTCATGGAACAGATACTGCAGCTTATTGCCACACACTTAACCCACTGATGCCCTGCTCACTGAGCGGGGCATTTTGTTTTATGCCATTCATCAGGAACTGAATATGCAAGTCACTGACGATACGTCGTTACCGCCAGGGCAATTCACCCGCCGACAGGCTGAAGCCGTGGTCACGCTTTACCACAACGTCACTATAGAAGATGACCAGGGTACGCACTTTCGGCTGGTTATTCGCGACAGCGAGGGGACGTTAATCTGGCGGGCCTGGAATTTTGAAGCCAGTGCCGGGGAATGGCTTAACCGCTATCTGCTCAGCCACGGGATCCCCAAACACTGACACACCACAGCTTAACCCAATAGCGACCACACAAAAAAGCCATGCTCCCACAGGAGCATGGCTGTTTTGTTTATGCCGTTAAATCAACAATAAGGAATTTACCATGAGACTAGCCAGCCGCTTTGGACGGACAAACCAGATCCGTCGCGATCGTCCGTTAACCCGCGAAGAACTGATGCAGGTCGTTCCCAGCGTATTCAGTGCAGATCGCCACGGTTCCAGGAGCGAAAAATACGCTTACATACCCACCATTACTCTGCTCGAAAATCTTCAACGCGAAGGCTTTGAACCCTTCTTCGCCTGCCAGTCACGCGTACGCGACCCTGACCGCCGGGAGCACACCAAACATCTGCTGCGCCTGCGTCGTACCGGTCAGATAACCGGCCAGCAGGTTCCCGAAATCATTTTGCTTAACTCGCACGATGGTAGCAGCTCATACCAGATGCTGCCGGGGCTGTTCAGAGCCATCTGCACCAACGGGCTCGTCTGCGGACAGTCGTTCGGTGAAATTCGTGTACCGCATCGTGGCGATGTGGCCGGGAAAGTGATTGAGGGGGCTTATGAAGTGCTCGGTGTCTTTGATCGGGTGGAAGAAAAGCGCGAGGCCATGCAGTCACTTCGACTACCAGCACCCGCGCAACATGCCCTGGCGAACGCCGCACTGACATACCGCTTTGGTGAAGAATATCAGCCGGTGACCGCAGCGCAGATACTGACACCGCGACGGTATGAGGACCATCAGGACGACCTGTGGACCGTTTATAACCGCATTCAGGAATCGTTGCTGAAAGGCGGGCTGAGCGGACGCACCGCACAGGGTAAACGTACCCACACTCGTGCGGTTAACGGTATCGACGGGGATATCAAACTCAACCGCGCGCTCTGGGTGATGGCCGAAGAACTGCAGCAGGCACTGAGCTGATGCAGCACATTCCTGCAAATACCCGTCTGACGGCTGTCTGGCCCGTTTCCCTGCAAAACCAGTCCGGCTGCCGTTCCATCTCCGACGATGACCTCTGCGCCTGGTGCAGACATCTTTGCTACCGTCCCGGCGAGCTCAGCCTGTGCCGACTGTCTGTATCTGACAGCATCTGGCCCTCACGGTGCGATGAAGATGGCTATGCGCAGTCCTGCCCGTCACTCCTGCTGAACCAGCATCCCCAACCCGATAAATAAACAAGGAAAAACTAACATGACCGACATTATTAACCTTCACGATACCCTTCCGTTACCGCCACAACCTGCCGGTTCTGCGCCAGCGCTGACCGCCACCCTCGTACAGGACGAGCAGCGCATCGGCTTTTGGCCGCAGTACTTCGGCAGCATACCGCAGTGGATAATCCTTGAGCCGACGGTCTTCGCGTGGATGGACCGTTTCTGCGCCGACTACAACGGCGGTATCTGGAATTTTTATACGCTCAGCAACGGTGGTGCGTTTATGGCCCCGGAAGCGGAGAACAATGAACCGTGGTCGCTGTTCAACACTATGAACGGCAACGGCGGTGAACTCAGTGCCGACGCTGCGGGGATTGCCGTCTGTCTGATGACTTACAGCCACCATGCCATGCGCACCGAATGCGATGCCATGACGGAGCACTACTACCGCCTGCGGGATTACGCGCTCAGTCACCCGGAATGCAGCGCCATCATGCACATCATCGACTGAGCATCCCGCCATGTCGTATGAACTGTCTCACCTGAATACCCTGTGGGATGCGCTGGGGAAAATAACGGTCAGGGATGAGGACGGAGACGTTGTGACCGACGAACTCTTCCTGCATTTTCTGACGGGCACCTCTCTCTTCCCTATCTGGTCATGGTTTGAATCCCAGCACGACGAGTTCGTCGTTGCCGTGAAACTGTACAACACATCAATCCCGGACGGGTCAACATAAAGGAAAAGCCAATGAATATAACCCCTTGCCCCCCCGACAGCGGGGGAATATCTCCCGCCGCACAGCGCACTATCCGACGTGCGCTGACCCTGCTGGAACGCCAGTTACGCGAGCCCGGCGCCTCCTTTACCTCCACCACCGCCGTTCGTGACTGGCTGCGTCTGCAACTCGCCTCACTGGAGCGTGAAGTATTCACTGTACTCTTCCTCGATAACCAGCATCGTCTGATAGCCCACGAAACGCTCTTCACCGGCACCATCAATCATACGCAGGTCCATCCCCGCGAGGTGGTTAAGGCCGGTCTGAAGCATAACTGTGCCGCTGTCATTGTGGCGCATTGCCACCCGTCAGGCCTTGCCGAACCCAGCAATGCAGATCGTCAGGTCACTACGCGTATTCAGCAGGCGCTGGAGCTGGTTGATATCCGACTGCTTGATCACCTGGTGGTGGGCGGCATGGAGATCGTCTCGTTTGCTGAGAGAGGGTGGCTTTAAGGAGAGAATAACGATGAAAATCATCAGCAAACGCCAGGCGATGGCGATATACCGCCAGCATCCGCAGTCCCGGTTGTTTCGCTTCTGTGCCGGCAAATACACATGGTCCGGCAGCATCTGCCACTACGCAGGTCGGGAAGTGCAGGATATCAGCGGCGTGCTCGCCGTCTTCGCAGAACACCGTCAGGACCGCAACGGCCCGTACGTCGTATTACGCAGCGTTACGCTGAATTAATTCACGTTTAAGGAAGGCTAAAATTGTCGAATACAATACCGCCTGTAAACCACGATATCGCCGCCCCTTGGTGGGGGCTTAAACGCGATATCACCCCCTGTTTTGGCGCACGTCTGGTGCAGGAGGGCAACCGGCTGCATTACCTGAACGACCGCGCCAGCATCACCGGCACCTTCAGCGACGCGGATTTACGCCATCTCGACCAGGCATTCCCGCTACTGCTGAAGCAACTGGAGCTGATGCTGCTTTCCGGTGAGCTGAATCCCCGTCATCAGCACTGCGTCACGCTGTATGCAAAAGGGCTGATATGCGAGGCCGACAGCCTCGGCTCGCACGGGTACGTCTATCTCGCAATTTACCCGACACCTGCAACAACAGAATAAACCTCCCGGCAGTTTTCCTTCGTTTAACTCACCAGTAAAGGTTTCCATTATGCAAACACAACCTGTTCCTCCGAAACGGGAGGTTTCGCCACGCCCGTCACCCGTGGCGATCTGGCAGCGCCTCCTGAGTCACCTGCTGGACCGTCACTACGGTCTGACGCTCAACGACACGCCATTTGGCAAAGATGGTGTGATCCAAGAGCATATCGATGCCGGTATCTCACTGTGCGACGCGGTGAATTTCATCGTGGAGAAATACGACCTGGTACGCACTGATCGTCGCGGTTTTAACGCGGAAACTCAGTCGCCGCTTCTCACCAGTATCGATATTCTCCGCGCCCGCAAAGCCACCGGGCTGATGACCCGTCATAGCTACAGGGCCGTTACCGACATCACCACCGGCAAATACCGTGAGGTGCAACCATGAAGCTGTCCCTGACGGTGGAAGCCGATGCCATCAACGTACTGGCCCTCAACATGGGCCGGATCGTCGTAGACATTGACGGTATTGAACTGACCGACCTGATCAATGTGGTGAACCAGAACGGTTATTCGCTTCTCGTTGCTGACGAACCGGGGAAATTGATTGTTGAAGATCCAATTCCGCCCGTTGCCCGCCTGAACGGCATTCAGTGCAGCACTGCACATATCACGGCGGAAGACAATGCTCTGCTGTTTACCCTTTCACACCAGCATGAAGACTTTGGCGAGTCTGAATGGATTAGTTATACCGGCTCGGGTTATCTGCTCCACCTGGGCGCGTGGTCGTTTCCGGTCTTACGCCTCAAACGCCTCGGTCTGTCAAAAGCCTGCCGTCGGTTATTAGTGACGCTTATGCGTCGCTACGCCGCTGGCATTGTTCATCTGGATGCCTTTGGCGAAGTGCTACCAAGTTTTACAACCTTTGACTGGTAACCCCACCTCAATCACCACAAGGTTTTTACATGCCGGAATTAACCACCGAAGTGGCTCTCAACATTCTGATTGGCTGGCTGCAGGACAACATCAGTTGCAACACCGGCATTATTTTCGACAACGACGAAGACAAGACGGATTCAGCAGTGCTGTTGCCCTGGATTGAGCAGGCGCGAAACGATGTTCGTAATCTCCGCCATCTTCAGCTTCTGCAACAGACCAGAACCTGTTAGCCACCGAACCATACTCACCACACACCTATAAGCCCCAGCCCTTACCGGCTGGCGCTTTGCTTTATATAAAGGAAATTAAAATGTCAGATCTTACCCTCACCGAACCTGAAGTGTTAACCGGCCATACCGATGTGATTTGTTCTACCAGTATTGAGCGCATCATCACCGGACGTAATTTCGCGATTGCACAGATTGAAACGCTGATACAACAACTTGACGATATCTCGACGCTGACCCGCAGCATCGGCGGTGGTAAAGCGAATGAATAGGGAATGCGGCAATACAGCTACGACTGCTGGCTGATGGAGGATACTGATACGGCCATGAAAGCCATTACTCGCAATATCGATCGTGGTATATGGCGGGATCTGATGCAACGCTCGGGAATGCTGGCGCTCATGGACGCACAGGTCCGCGACGAGTGGTACAACAGCCTGGAGAAAGACGATATTCCGGCTATCAGTGAAGAGAATATTCTCAACACATTCGAACAACTGCATCTGAATAAAGGTGAGGTGTTTGAACGAGGTGTGATTAACGTGTTTAAAGGTCTGAGCTGGAATTTTAAGACAAACAGCCCCTGTAGGTTTGGCGGGAAAATCATCGTGACGGGGCTTGTCAAATATGACCGGTGGGGATTTGGTCTGAACTGGGGCTGGCAGCGTGACCGGTTAACGGACCTTGAGCGCATGCTGATGCTGCTGGATGGGAAGGCCATCCCCGACAATCGCGCCGACGTCACGCGCCGGTTAAGCGACCATATCCATGAGAACAGGCATAGCACCCGTTATGAGGATGAGATGTCTGTGATTAAGTATTTTCAGAAGGGAACTGTCCATATCACGTTCAGGCGATCGGAGCTGGTCGATAAGCTGAACGACATTATCGCGAAACACTATCCAGGGGCGTTGCCCACTAAACAGTAAGGAACCAAATTATGGTATCATTTTCAAACATGGATGGTGCTCACTGCGATTCCGTAGTAGATCACTATACCTTGCCATCAAATAGTATTCAGATGGATGTAAAAGTTCCTGTTCAACCATCAAATTTTGACCCTTTGCAGAAGGGGGCCTTAATGGGGGCCTCAACGTTTATGGAACAAGATAAAAACCATTCTAATCAATGCAATTACAAAACAAAATCCATTCCGAGTCCGGGCACCACTATTTAAAGAACCCGCCCAAAAGGCGGGTTTTTGCTTTCTGGAGAGCTGGACTCTTCATCGAACTACGTTCGATTATTCGCCGCAAGCGGCTCACCCCTTCGGGGCCAGCGCGACAAGCGCGCTGTTCAACGCCTCCGGCGTTAGTCCGGGTCCGGGCACCACTATTTAAAGAACCCGCCCAAAAGGCGGGTTTTTGCTTTCTGGAGAGCTGGACTCTTCATCGAACTACGTTCGATTATTCGCCGCAAGCGGCTCACCCCTTCGGGGCCAGCGCGACAAGCGCGCTGTTCAACGCCTCCGGCGTTAGTCCGGGTCCGGGCACCACTCTTTAAAGAAACCGCCCAAAAGGCGGGTTTTTGCTTTCCTGTGTTCTGGCTAACCCAAACCGCCCCTCACTCAATCATCACCGTCGACAGCCGGTACCAGCCATCATTGCGTTTCCCCTCGTTAGCCAGCTGAATACGCGCTTTGTTGTGTTTATCCACCAATGCCACATCCAACTGATAGCGTCCTGCCGCAAGGTTACGCGGGGTAGCCAGCTGATAAGCCGAACTGTGCCTGCCCGGCAGCCACTGACGGATATCATCCCCGGCGCTGCCCTGGGCAACCGTGCTCCCCTGATTGTCCTGCAGCCGCCAGGCCAGCGTATAACGCAGATAAACGGGCGCCACACCCTCATTTGACCATTGGCTATTGAGCGACAGGGCCTCTCCTGCATGCACGCTCGCCGGATGGGTCAGCGATACCACCCGGAAGCGATAGCCTATTTTGGCCAGCGCCTTGTCGACGATATCGCGATAGACCTTCGGTATTTCGGTAGATTTAATGTTCAGGGTGCTGGCATGCTGCGCCAGCGCCCAGTCAAAGGTGGCCTGTACCTCTTCGCGCGTATACTTCTGCTCGGTCAGCCATTCCGCCATATGACCGCAAATCTCCAGACTGACCGGCGCTTTTTTCCATGCCTCGTTGAACCCCGGCCAGGCTGACTGCGTCGCCGCGATACGTTCCGGGTAATCTTTGGCCATGTGGCTCCATGTGGGGCTGAAGTTACGCCAGTCTCCCCAGCAGTCCGCCCGCCAGCCAGCCCCTTTTTTTGCCGCATAGGCCACGGAATCATAGCCGTTAATCAACATGATTTTGGGTGTGTCAGGAAAGGCGCTGAAATGCATATCAACGTATTGGTTGAGCAGCGCGGGCGGATAGCGCTCCTGTAACGGCGGCAGGTTCGGGAAATTGCTGTTGTGCCACTCTCCCCATGCGCCGACCATCCCGATATCAATGAACGCCAGTTCCGGGTTATTGTTATAGCGCGCGCCAAACGCCTGCAGCAGGCGCCGGGCATAAGCCATATAGGTGGGGTCGTCCAGATCGGGGGCAAAGGTTTTGTGATCCGGCGTCCAGGTGCCTTTGATCCCTTTATCGATAAGCCACTGGGGGATCTCTGAGCCAGACTCCGGCCCATCGAGGATCATAAACCGCAGACCGACATTCATGGCCGGCTGATGCGCGGCCGCAGCAGCAAACCCCTCATCCACCAGCGCAAAATTGTACTCTCCTTCTCGCGGTTCCACTTCGCGCCAGTAGTAGCGTCGATACTCAAGACCCGTCGCCGGATAGTCGGCAATGCTTAAGTCCTGATCGTGAAAACGGGCAACACCGTTTCCCGGGTTTGCCAGAGGACCGCTAAGGGCGGCCGGATTCACCGTTTGTAACCTGTCTGCGCTCTCCGCCCAGGCGCCATCTGAAAGGAATAGCAGTGCTCCGGCGACCAGAAGTAACAACCGATTTTTACGGCGTGGCAGTTTGTAAATGCACATTAAATACTCCTTTCCCCAGAGTGTTACATCCAACAGAGAAGATTTTATTTCACACGATATATTCCCGGACTCACCCAATATTACTATTTCCATGCGTAAACGCTGGGCTAATGTTGATATGTTACTGCGCGGGAAGAGCGAGTGTTATGATTCACCTTTCATACTTCTGGGACTAAAGACACCGCTTATTTCTGAGTTTATTCATATTTACTCATGAGTACCATGGTAAAATGTTCAATAAAAATAACAGAATAATCAAGAAGCTGTTCTTCCATGAGTCCTGGGACATTATGGTCATCAACAGCCACGGCCAGCATGTTTTCCCGGAAAACACGCTGGATATTCTCTGTAATGCGAAAGCACGGCAGCTTGATAAAAAATATATTTTCCAGGCCGATCCTTTTATTATCGATAAAGGTGAACGGCTGTATGTTTTTTATGAAGCTTTCTCCTTCCTCACCTCAAAGGGGGTACTGCGCTGCCGTGTCCTTAATAAAGACCTGGAGGAGATAGAAGACGTTAAGCTCGAGGGGTTTGACGACTTAAAATGTCATCTCTCCTTTCCCTTCCTGTTCGAACTCGACGGCAAACTGTTTATGATCCCGGAATCGGCAGAGCGGAAAGAGGTCATTTTGTTCCAGTCGGTTGATTTTCCCGCGCGCTGGGAAAAGGTGAAAGTCCTGGTTTCCGATATGGCCGTGACGGATAACGTAATCTTTGAGCTGAATGGCGTGAATTTCATGGCCTCCACCACCATGGACAATGAGCTGGTGATCCACACCTCAGACGCTATTCTCGGTGACTGGCAGCAAATTTCTCCTGACCTGGATATCTGTAATATGCATGCCAGAGGCGCCGGAAAGCCCTACTCGATCAACGATAAAACCTACCTCTTTACCCAGGAGTGCAGTGCTGGGTTTTATGGAAAATCCATATTCATCAAGGAATTGACCAATCTGACGCCGCATAAATATGAAGAAAAATTGGTCGGTAAAATAAGCCCGTCGATTAATAACAGTGACGGTATCCACACGTTAAACTTTACCGATAACTATATTGTCTACGATACAAAACACCTGACTTTCAGCCTACTTTCCACCCTTAAAAAGCTGGCCTATAAAGTGATGGTGAATCACCGCAAGCGTCTTTTTAGCTAAGTGACAATAGCGGTATTCAGAACTAATCTAACCAGAGTGACAGGATAAACACTGTAAAAGAGCTCCCCTGCTCCGCCACGTCAGTGCGCGGGCCACTGCTGGCTTTTTGAGGGCGTTAATATGGCGATTCTGGTTACGGGCGGTGCAGGCTATATTGGTTCACATACGGTACTGGCATTACTCGAGCGGGGAGAAGAGGTCGTTGTCATTGATAACCTTTCAAATGCCTCGCAGGAGTCATTAATCCGGGTCGCAGAATTAACGGGCAAACGGCCAATAGTCTGTATTGCTGACATTCTGGATCGCGACTCTTTAAAAAGCCTTTTCACTCAACACAGCATCACCGACGTCATTCACTTCGCTGGCCTTAAATCGGTATCTGAATCTATTGCACATCCTCTCGCCTATTATGAAAATAATGTGGCCGGGACGATGGTGCTTCTACAGGAAATGCAGCAGGCGGGTGTCGCCAGCCTTATTTTCAGCTCCTCGGCCACGGTTTATGGCAATCCCGATACCGTTCCCTTAAGCGAAAAGTCCCCTACCGGCGGTACAACTAACCCATACGGCACTTCCAAGCTGATGGTGGAGCAGATTTTGCGAGATTTCGCGGCGGCGCAACCGCAATTCAGGATCACTTGCCTGCGCTATTTTAATCCGGTGGGGGCGCATCCTTCCGGACGCCTGGGAGAAGATCCAAACGGGATCCCCAATAATCTTGTACCCTATATTTCTCAGGTCGCTATCGGCAAGCTGCCGTGTCTGACCGTCTTTGGCGATGACTATCCCACGCCTGATGGAACGGGCATCCGTGATTATATTCATGTGATGGACCTGGCCCACGGCCACCTGGCGGCGTTGGATCATAAAGACGAAGGGGACGCTTTCAAGGTCATCAACCTCGGTACCGGCGTCGGTTATTCGGTGATTGACCTGATCAAAGCATTCGAAAAAGCGGCGCAGACCAGAATCAATTACCGCATCGTTGGCAGGCGATCCGGCGATGTGGCAGAGTGCTGGTCAGATTCATCGCTGGCGCGCCAGCTTCTCGGATGGCAGGCGACGCGCAATTTAGATGAAATGATGCGCGACGCCTGGAACTGGCAGAAGAACAACCCCGACGGCTACAACGCCTGACTACCGGCAGGGTAAACAGGGGCCATATGGCTCCTGTTAATTACTGATATTTCAGGTTGAGCCACCAGTCCCAGATCCCGACGTGAAAGTGCTGGAACAGGTCTATCCCCAGGGCTGATTTGATCATATAGAGCGTCAGCAGCACGCAACACAGCAGGAACAGCGTGGCAAACAGAATGAGAAAAGTGACCACGATACGCGACAGCTTTGACTCCGGGCGCGACCGCGTGCGGAGATCCCGCCCCAGTAAAAACACCATATAGAGGCGTTTGCCGAAGAAAGGGAAACTTTTACGGATATCGATCCGGTGCCGCGACGCCAGGGTGATCGAGACGATCGCGCTCTCGATCTCCTCTTTTTGCTCAGGCGTCAGCTGAGCGGTCACGTTCTTATCAAGCACTTCGTAAAAACGATCGATAACGATCGGGTTTCTGGGCTTACTGGTCAATTTTAACCTATTGATTTGTCTAATTTGTGGTAAATGGAGACGGTTTTCCTGGCGATTTCATCCCAGTTGTAACGCTTCAGAAAATCGCCGTAATCAACGCGGGGCAAATGCGCCTGGCTTGCCATTTTTGCTGCTAAATCAGCAACGTTTCCCAGCTTAAAACTGGTTTCATCCGGCAAACCGACCTCAAGGTTCGGCAGGATATCGCTCACCACCACTGGCAGGGAATAGGACATCGCCTCAAGTAGCGCAATGGGTAAACCCTCATGGTACGATGGCATCACAAAGAGCGACGCCTGAGAGAAGACAACCTGCAACGCCTCGCCCTTTAAAAACCCCGTCATCACCACGCCAGGCGTGTCAAACGCGAGCTGTTTCAAACGCAAACTGTATTCCGAGGGATGATCCGCATCTCCCACCAGCACCAGCGGCAGCGTCAGGCCTGACTGTTGGTATGCGGCGATGGCATCATGCATCCCCTTCTCTTCCACAAAGCGCCCGACCATCACGATATAGCGCTCGGGCTGCAGCTCGTAGCGCCCGAGGATCTTATCGATCGTCTCTTTATCCAGCGGGCCCGGCACGTTAACCCCGTTGTAGATCAGATGTGCATCATAACGGTGGTATTTCTGCTGGATCAGCTGGTTGATCACCTCGGAGATCACAATCACTTCGTGGGCATACTTCACCGCCACTTTCTCGCCGAGCATCAGGATTTTTTTCGCCATCTTGCCCCACTTCTGGCGATCGTAATCCGGCCCGTGATGGGTAAAGACCACGCGTTTACCCAGCAGGCGTAACAGCGGCACCACGAGACCCGGCCCGATGGCGTGAACATGAACAATATCGGATCGATCGACGAATGTCCTCAACGCAGCAATAACAGAGTGCACAATGGCCTCAAAACTGCGTTTTTTGGGCGCCCACAGCGCCAGGGTCTCCACGTTTTTGTAGCGTGAGCGCCGGTAGGGTACGTAGGGTGACCGGGCAATGACGCAAATCTCCACCTCATACTGCTGGCGGATAGCCGGGTAGAGATTCTGACAATGGGTTTCGACGCCGCCTAAGACATCCGGGATGCCGCGGGTACCCAACACCGTGATTTTTTTTGCCATGTTATCGCCCGTCGAGCAGCTCGCGGTAGAGCGCCTGCAACGTCTCCATGTGCTTACGCAGTGAGTATTTCTGGCAAAGTCTTTCGCGGCCTTTCTGCCCCATCTCCCGGGCCTGCTGCGGGTTTTCCGCGATCTCGTCCAGCGCATCGGCCAGATCCTGAGCGTTGCCAGGTTCAAACAGCAATCCTTCAATACCGTGTCGTATCTGCTCCGGGATGCCGCCAATTCGGGCCCCCACCACCGGGCGGGCGAACGACATCGCCTCCAGTACCGCCATGGAGCAGTTCTCATAACATTCAGAAGGCAGCACCACCGCCCGGGCATGTTTAATCAGCGCATCCAGCTCCGGCCCTTGCTGCACATAGCCGAGGAACTCCGCATGGGGGAAGGTTTTTACCATGTCGTCATACAGCGGCCCGTGGCCGACCACCTTTAACGGCATTTTATTCCGCATAAGCTGATGCGCCTGGGTCAGCGTCGGCACCCCTTTTTCACGGCTCAGGCGGCCAACGTAGAGCAGATAGCCTTCGTCCGGGCCCTCTTCCGGCTGCTGACTATCGTCAATACCGTTCACGATGACATCGATACGGGAGTCCGGCAGCGAGCGCCTCAGCTCGTTACGCAGAAATTCGCTCGGGGAGACAATCACGTCCAGCGCCTGATAATTTTGCGCGATGTACTGCCAGGTCGCTTCTAAGGACAGCAGCAAACTCTTCGCCGCCGAGCCCTCCTGGCAGCGATAGCGAAACGCATTAAACACGCTGCCCGTCACGCAGGCATCACACACCTTGCCGTCACGCAGCATAGAGTAGGAGGGACACATAATTTTATAGTCGTGAGCGGTTAGCACCGTCTTACAGCCGAAATCCCGGGCGACTTTAATCAGCGCAGGCGTCAACTGATGATAAATATTGTGGAAATGGACGATCTCCGGGCGCGTCTGTTGCAGCAGCGCTAGCATTTTTTTGCACGCCTCCCGGTTGTGAATAAAGCTGATGGCGGTTTTTGCTCCCGCCAGCAGGCCGCCCTCTTTGTGGTAATCCACATTAGTGACGAAGTAGTCCGCATAGTCAGAGGGAAAATTTTTCTCGTGCTGCATTGAGAAATCAATTACCTCCACCCCGGCCTCTTTCAGCATGTTACGTTCCTGAAAATAGACCGTTTCAGCTCCTCCTTTAATAAAGAAGAACTTATTCACCAGTAAGACTTTCATTACTCTACCTGCTCATGAATAACTTTATTGCCCGGTGGCACCCTGGGATCGCGAAGGGGGTGGAAAAGGCCTTTAACCAGCCCGGCAGAGAGCACCGCCAGATTAATCACGCTGTTGAGGCCGTTTTTTAATGAGCGGTTGCGAATGGTTTTCAGCAGGATGAAGGCCAGCAACGGCAGCAGCGCAATGTCGATCAGGCTGACGTCGAAAGTGAAGAACACAATCAGAACGATAAAGATGTAACTTGCGAAAATCACTTCGTTTTTCACCAGCATCAGCGCATCGCGAAACCAGGGCTTGCCCCATGCGCTGCGCAGCAGTTCTCCCGGCGCCTGATGAAACCCGCTTTTCCAGCGATAGCGCAGCATTTTAAAGGTCGGCATGGTGTAGGAGGTATGGCGGAAATAGGGCACGTTCAGGCGATGCAGTTTGTAGCCCGCGGTCAGCAGGCGAATGCCCAGCTCCGCCTCTTCATAGGCGTGCAGGCTGCGGTTGGTCAGATAACCGATGTCGGCAATCGCCGACAGGCGATACAGGCCGCCACCACCTAAATGGTCGCAGTCGCCCAGCGGATAGATCTTATTGATGCGCTGTTTGCGGGAGGTAAACTCATAGTTTGAGGCGTCGTCCATCTCCACCGTGCCGGCCACGCCAGCATAGCCAGGATTTTCCTGCAGAAACGCCACCGCCCGATCGATAAAGCCCGGCTCCAGCTCCATATCGCCATCCATCAGCAGAATGAACTCCCCTTCGCTGTGAAGGTAGCCCAGCTGATGCCCGACACCGCAACAGCGGTCTGCCGGTTCGGTTAACGACACCACCATCACCCCTTTATCGCTGGCCAGCTGCTGGGTGTTATCCGTAGAAAGACTGTCGGCAACGATAATTTTATGCGGATACTCAACGATCTGGCTGCGAATACTGTCGATGGTTTTCTCAATACACTCGGCTTCGTTAAACGTTTTAATACTTACGGTAATAAACGGTTTGTACATCAATAGAGCCCCGTATAACGGCGTACGGTCCGGCGGATAATCAAGCTGGAACCTAAAGATAAATAGAATAAGAATTGCAGCATTGGCACGATCATCAGTATCTGACTGTAGGGCAGACTAAGCAGACAGGCGATGGCAAAAACATTAAATGCCGGTGCAAAGCTCAGAAGCTGGAGATCTTGTTTATCAATTTGGTCAACGGATAACAGAGGTTCAGGCTGAACCACTTTCAGTATATAAACAAATAGCCCAATAAATATAAGCGTGCCCACCACGCCCACTTCCCAGAGCAGCATACTCATGGCGGTACTGTCGAGGATCAGGTTATAGACCTGATTCAGGAAACCTGGCGAGAGGAAGCTACCGCTGTTGGTGGCATTCAGCCCGTAGCCGAACAGCGTGCCCGGCAACCCCGACAGGTCGTTATGCTGGAGCCAGAACGTCAGGGTAGTAAAACGCCCGATCTCCCCGCCTGGCAAGATGAAATTCGGGTCGAAAATATAGCTGAGTGAACCAAAGAAAACCGTGAACGGGTTCTCCGACATATCGATGCCATAAGCGGCGGTATAGCTGTAGGCGAGAATGACAATGGCCAGCCCGATTAACAACACCATCGCCACCAGAATGGAGAGCAGCACGGCTAAATTCACCCGACTCGCCTCTTTGACCCAGGAGGGCATAAGCCACACCCAGCCCAGCAGCAACGGCGACAGCAGGATCACGAATTTCACTTCACCAATAATGCACATCACAAACCCCAGCGCGATATGCAACGCCATGTTTTTAAAGCTGGTCAGCCCATGCTTATACTCCGAGACCTTCAGCAGCATGATCAGCAGACAGAACAGCCCCATCGCCGCGGTGTTGCCGCCACCCATCGGGTCACCACCGAACGTCCCCACCACGGAGTCCCATTTTTCCTCTTCGCCGTGTAACGCCACGCGCTGCGGCACCACAAAGAGGAGCTGGTAGAACGCAACCGGGAACTGGATATAAAAAATCCAGTACAGGCCGCGCGTCACCTGATAGATCTGCGATTCCCGGCAGAAGCCCAGCAGAAGGCAGAGCATCACCAGCGAGAGCGCAATCTCATTCTTAAACCCGATAAGGGTAATCAGCGCCCCGCCCTGGAACAGGGTCGAAATCCCCGCCAGCACGATAAACGAGAGATAAAGCGTCAGAACAATCGCTTCCTGCGCATCCAGCCGCACGGGTTCATGGCGGGTTTGCAGCACGAGGAAACCGGCCATCAGCATCGTCATGAAGAAGGGGAGCCACAGCACCGCCAACTCACCGGTGAAGTACTGCACCAGCCCGATGAAGATGAGGGTCAGCAGGGTGAAGGTTTGTAAGTAATGTCCGGTATTAAGATTCATGATGCCACTGACCCGTTTTTCAGAATGTCGGCGCGCTTATTCACCTTCAGGTAGATGAAGGCGTAGCGAATGAACGTCAGAATCGAAAATAAGATGATGGAGGTCGCATAGTCATTGTAAAAATAGGGCACAACGAGGAACGCGATAACCACAATCGCCAGTTGTTCAAGCTGGATCCGCAGGAAGTAGCGGTGCGAGCCGAAAATCAGTTCAATCACCGTCAGCGGACAGACCGCCAGCGCCGGGAAGAGGTAGGGCAGCATATAGCGCGAGGTCGGCACGGAGGCGATCCACTCCTCGCTGAAGCCCAGATTCATCACAATCGGGTAGAAGATGAAGACCCCCAGCGTGCAGATCACCCCCAGCACCAACAGCAGCAGACGGACCTTCGTGTACTCTTCGTAGTTGAAGACGTTGTTTCTGAAATCTATCGACCATTTCGAGAAAATGGTGTTCCGCACCGCATTGCCGACAATCACCACCGGGGCCAGACAGAAGCGGCTCACCACCGAGAAATAGCCCGCCGTTAAGGCCGAGAACCAGAAGTTGATGAGCATAATCGGCAGGTTGTTGTTGGCCATCGCCAGCACTTCGGCACTGCCCACTTTGGTAATGTGGTGGATATTTTTTTTCAGGAACGCCAGGTTACTGGAGGGCCACAGGTGATGCAGGGTGACGGTGCGAATATCAAACGCCCGCAGAATGCAGGCGCTGGTCAGCGCCATCATCAGGATCGCCCACATCCAGTAAAACGCCATCACCTGGTGGGTGAGCAGCACGGAGACCACCACCACCACCGAGACGGAGATGCGTTGCACCACCAGAAAGCGAAAGTTTGCCGTACGCAGCGACAGGTTCTCGGCGACCAGCACCCAGGTATTCGAGAGCGTGAGCAGGTAAAGAAAGAGCATATTCTGATGAAACAGCCAGCCCGTCAGCACCGCATAAGGAATGGCGATGGTCAGGCTTTGCAGGAGACAAAACACCACATTCTGAGCCAGCTCGTCATCCTGTTGTCTGGGGATCAACAGCTGCGAGGCAAAGGTGCAGACCTGCGCCCCAATCAGGGCAATACTGTAGTTGAGCGCGTAGAGCCCCACTTCGCCAAGATCGTACTTATGCGAAATGAGCCAGATCGACAGGGCACCAATCAGCTGTGAAATAACTGATGACCCTGCGATCGTGGAGGCGCTCTTGAGAAGACTCATGCCCGGCCTGTGTTATTCATCAGTTCATGCGTATGGTAGTTAAGTGAACGTAGTCCCTCTTTACTCTCCAGATTTTTATCCACGACCTGGTTCAGCACGCCGCCGATAATCACATTGTGGTGGTGGGTCGCTTTCTCAATCGCCGGTCCAGTGGTGTCGACAGTGTTCAGACCCGCTTTGAGGACAAAGATCAGACCGTCCGTTACCTGGTTAACCAGCTGCACTTCCTGGCTCTGATTTACGGCGGCGACATCGACAATGATGCGCTGGTAGCGGCTACGCAGCGAATCAATCAGCGGTTTTAACCGTTCAGGCGACAGCAGCAGCAGCGCCGAGACCGGGGTATTGCCGCGCGGCAGGAAATCGAGATTATCGTTGATCTTCACCAGCACGTTGTCGGTCGCGTTGTCGCCGCGCAGCACTTCTGCCACGCCAGGCGCCTTCGGTGAGCCCAGCTCGCCCGACAGCCCGTCGCTGTTAAAGAAGTCCATATCGATAAGCAGCGTTTTCTGGTCGAAGCTGAAGGAGCTCGCCAGCAGATTCGCCAGCAGCGTCCGTCCCTCTCCACCCTCCGCCGACGTCACGGTAATCACCTGCAGCGGATGGCTGCTGAGCATGATCTGGGTGCGCATGCTGTGAATAACGTCCGCGTTCAACGGATCGCTCATCATCAGATCGCGGATTTTGCTGCGCCCACCCACCCCCTTAAAGCGACGGATCTCACCCAGCGGCATCAGATTCAGCCGTTTTTGCATCTGGCTCAGGCTGTTCACCGACTTGTCCGTGGCCGTTTTCACCATGATGTACATCACGTAGAAGAGCATCACCAGCAGCACAATCATCAGCATCAGCAGCGGCTTGTTCGGTTTAGCCGGCTGCGCTGCGGGCACGGCAGGATCGTAGATCTCCGCATCCGCATCGGAATAAGAGCCGGGTAGTGCCAGCTCCTGCGTGCGCTGATAGGCCATCTTGTACATCTCTTCGGTTTTATCCAGCGCCAGCTTGAGATCGTTGTAGCCGTCACGCTTCAGGGAGAGCTTCTGGAAGTTCGCTTTCTGCTCTTCCAGCTGCTTCTGGTAATTTTTTTCGTCCGCCAGCGCCGCCTCGTAGGTCTGGCGTATTCCTGCCTCCTGCTCCCTGAGCGTCATCGCCGTTTGCGCCTGAATGGCACTGATACGCGCCCGGGCCTGGATCACTTTGTCATGCTGGGGACCGTAGGATTTCTCCAGTTGGGAAAGCTCGCTGTTGGCCTGGATCAGGGCAATGCGTAGATCCTGGATCTGGGCGTGATTTGAGATAGATGGCAGCGAAATGACCTGCCCCCGCGAGCCACCGGAGCGGATTTCGTTATAAACAGACTCCGCCGCTACCCGGCGCTCGGTCGCGTTTGCCAGGCGGTTGGTGATAATGCCCATCTGCTCCGTTTCAAAGCCATCAACGCCACGGAAGGTTAGCAGCCCCTCTTTTGCCAGATAGCTATCCAGCGCACTCTTTTGCTGCACCATTTGCTGCTGGAGTTCCTGCAGCTTCTGCTGGTTATCTTCTCTCGCCTTCGCTGTTTTTTGCTGCTTGAGCGCAAGAGTGTAATTAATAAACGACTCCGCCACGCCATTGGCGATATCCGCCGCCAGCTGTGGCGAGGTGGATTCATAGGAGACGGTAGACAAATGGGTCGTACGCACGTTGCTGATCGTCAGATCCTTCTGCAGCGTTTTCAGGGCATGATCAACCCGCTGCTGTTCATTTGCAGGCGTTGCGCTACTGCCAGACCCCTCACCGTTAAACGCCGGGTTTTGATCGAGTTTTAGCGTGCGGATGGCTTGCTCAAGCACCACGCGCGATTGCATCAGCGCGTTTTGCGTTTCGTAGTACCCGTTACGGGTGGAGTCATAGCCTTCCACTTTCTGGAAAGGTGAAACATTGTCCGGCTGAGCTTTAATCAGTACCGTGGCAGTGGAAACATACTTCGATGACATCAAACTCATTAATGGCCAGGCAATCGCCCCGGCAATCACGCCGGAGAGAACGATTTTCCAGGAGTTCTTTTTAATTTCTCTGGCAAATCTGGCGATATCGATAGCGCTTTCTCGCTTTTTGCCATTTTCCACTATTGATAGTTTCATGGTCAGAAGAACCCTATGCCAATAATTACGAGATCGCCCGGGAGAACGGAGTGGGTAACATCAACATTTTCGAGTAACTCACCGGAGGATGATTGACGAATGCTGAGATCCGTACGGTCTGCCCGGTCGGTATAACCCCCCGCCAGCGCGATGGCTTTTTCCACGGTCATACCCGGCTCATAGGAATAGCCATTGGGGTTCTCAACTTCACCAGAGATATAGAACTTACGGAATTCGGCGATATTTACGGTCACCATGGGATTAAGCACAAAGCCATTACGCAGGCGTTGCGTAATCTCTGCATCGACCTGGCTTGCGGTTTTGCCCTTTAATTCCAGCTTGCCAATATAGGGGTAATTAATAGCCCCACTATTATCAAGTACTACTTTCATGGTCAGGTCAGGTTGACCGGCAACGTTAATGTTGACGATATCCCCGGAGCCCAGTAAATAATTTGCTGTATCGACCACACTATTGTCCTTTAACGTCGGCTGCGGTGATTTGCAGCCAGCAAAAAGGACACTGAGAAGTAAAAACGCGCACAGTTTCATTATTTTCATTTTAAATCTGAACCTTAGCTGTAAGCATAATCAAAGATTGATCGTAGCCCAACGTTTCAGTCACCACGCGATCGTCGTTAGGGCCGATGGTAAAGGTATCGGTATCTTTATTAGACTTAAGCGTATCTAGATGATATTCCACACCAAAGTTAATCGATGGTGTGAGGTCATAACCTACAATAAATGAAAACACGCCATTCTTATCGTGACGGTCCTTGTCCTGATCTTTGTAGTCTTCTGTAATGTATGCGTAATCAAGCAACGTCGTTAACCGGTTATTCATCCAAAAATGTTTGTATGAAACGCCGTACGCCGTGACTAAATTATATCCTCCCGCTTCGGAAGGGTCTTTAATACTTTGGGATGTTCTTAACGTAAAAAGTGACTGTTGGAGAGGTCGCCATTCACCCAGAATATCCCAGTTGATCCCGTTAAAATCCTTCGATCCAGGGTTATTTTCAAAGGTTTTATAAAGCCACGACACGTTCATATCAACGTTCGTTTTGCCCGTCAGCTGCGACTGAATGCCATAACGCAAATAGTATTCATTACTGTCTTTTTCTGACGCATGGCCATAGCGAAACTGGTTGGTAATAAAACTATAGCGAAAACGCGTCTTAGATGTGTATTGATCGAAAATTTCTGCGATCAGCGTATTTTCGTCCCACTCCTGTTCGCGAATATATTGTGCAAAGTCCTCATCCTTGCTTTCAACCTGGCCGGTATTGCCGAAGGTCCACTTGCGGTGTATCAACGCCAGGTCTGCTCTTCCACGGCCATCTGGCGCACCGTAACTATAGCGCAGCTCACCGTTGAACAAATTGGTGGTTAACGGTGACCTCACGCCAAATTGCCGGAACTGTTCGGGCAGGAAGCCTTCCGTCACGCCGCGCCCGCGCTCCTCATGGCCAAGAGAATCTTCCAGATTCAGGGTCAGGCCATGCATTAGCCCAAAACGCCAGTCGCCTTTAAAGCGGAAAAAGTGATCGTCATAATCATCCGCAGAATCGCTCGAGTAGTGGCGATAATCCCCGGAGTACATCAGCAGATACTTATCCTGACCTCGCTCCCCGTTCATGCTCAGGACCGGCTTGAGCCCCTGGAAGTCAGAGCCTTTTTCATCGCTGTCGTGAGGCTGGAAAGTCACGTTATCGTTGTGTCCATACTCCACCCCAACGTTGCTCTGAAAGTCGATGCCCGCCCAGCCGATATGTGATTTTGGCGTTAATTCTGCTAACGCGACCGGAGACGCTATCATCCCAGCGATAATAATAATTTTAGTATGCATTCTTACCGACAAATCCCTTAAAAATGGTTTTAATGATGATTTTTATATCTAACCAAAAGGACCAGTTCTGAATATATTCAATGTCGTACTGGACTCGCTTTTCCATTTTATATAGCGCATCAATTTCGCCACGATAGCCATTAATTTGCGCTAAACCTGTGATCCCAGGCTTTACTTTATGGCGAATCATGTAGTTTTCGACCTGCTTACGGTAAAGCTCGTTGTGCGCCACAGCATGAGGCCGCGGGCCGACAATCGACATATTTCCTTGAATAACATTGATGAACTGCGGCAGTTCATCCAGAGACGTCCGACGTAAGAATGCTCCAAAGCGCGTGACCCGGGGGTCATCTCGTGTCGCCTGTATCACCGTGTCGGTATTTTCCATGACTTTCATGGTCCGAAACTTCCAGACTTTGATCTTCTGCCCGCTCAGACCATAACGATCCTGTTTAAAGAAAACCGGGCCGCGCGAGGTGAGCTTGATGCCGATGGCAATGACGATCATTAACGAGATAATCATTACCATAATCGCGCTGCCCAGCACCAGATCTTCTGCGCGTTTAATAAACGAACCTCCGCCATCCAGCGGCGAAGTGAAAATACCGATCGTTTGTAAGTTATGGATAGAGCGTATCTGCGATGTATTGGTACTGTAAGCGTAAAAGTCTGGCACGATGTAGGTATTGACAGTGGTATCAGACATCATGGCTAAAAAATGGCGTATACGCTGCAGCGCCACCATCGGCAGGGCGATGTAGATTTCATCCACTCTGCCCGCTTTCGCCTCCTCTACCAGCTTGATCACCGGCCCGTTATAAGGACTGGTAATTCTTTTCGCCAGTTCACCCAGCCGCTCCGGGCCACGTTCATCATAGAAGGCCAGCTCCAGCTGCACGTCCGCATATTCCAGCCGCAGGGCCTTTTCCGCCGCCAGGCCGTTATCGGTGATACCGATAATCGCCACTCTGATACGTTTTTTAGTCGAGAGCTTAAAGATAATCAGCCGGCTCACGTAAAGAAAAGGGATCGGCGAGGCATACCAGAGCGGCATTGCCGGGATATTGCGCACATCAATAAAGCTCAGATAACCTAAAGAATATAATTTCGCGACTAAAAGGCGCACCATGCCGATAAACAGGATGGCCAGAAACGCCGTCAGAAGAAGACGCCGCTGGTTGCGTAATTTGTTGTTTTTAGGCCGATACAGATAACACTCTGTGTACTCACCAAACAGTAAAAACGAGATGGAGTACAACAAGCTGATCAAAATCACAGTGTCGAAAGACTCCATTTTCAACCACCAACCACTCAGCATCAAAATTAAATTAATTGAGAAGAAATCAATTAATTTAATGAATACTGAGTAACCTCCATGGATGATCTTCTGCGAATTTCTCAGCATGTCCTGACCTACTTATAATTAAGCATCGGTATTATTTTTTTGTGCTAATTGCACTAGTAAGCGTAATAAAAATAATAAAATGCTGTTTCGCGCAAGGATACGTTACCGAAAAGATTCAGCATCTCAGGGTCTGTCTGCATTCACAACTACATTGGTGTTGAACCCGGCATACACTTCTCTCATAGCGCTCAAAGCGTCGATTTTTTAGAGGCATCTGCTTGTATACAGCGTAAGCACTATTCAATCAAAGCGCCAATAAACTTTAGTCGTATTCCTTTTCGGTATGAAAAAAAACGATTACGCAGGCAAAATCAGGAAAACCATAGAAAATATGATCTACCTTATATGCTGTGACGTTATGGTGACAAAAGACGCAAAACCCGGCCGAAGCCGGGTTTTGTTATTTACTCATTGATGCGGGGATGTTGATCGACCAGTCGGGAACGCTTCGCCTGCAGTTGCGCAATTTCAGCATCGATATCTTCTATCTTCTGCTCAATGTTGTCGTGGTGCTCACGCAGGATCTCTTTCGCTTCCTGAAGGTCAGACGCAGCAGGCGTCGCCCCTTTCAGCGGCAGGTTCGCCGTCTCTTTCATATAAATGCCGGTTACCAGACCGATGACCGCAATCACCATCAGGTAGTACGCTGGCATCATCAGGTTCTGGGTACTCTCCACCAGCGACGCCGCCAGCGTAGGGGTCAGACCGGCGATCAGCACCGAGATATTAAACGCCGCCGCCAGTGCGCTGTAACGAATGTGCGTCGGGAACATCGCCGGCAGGGTGGAGGCCATCACGCCGATAAAGCAGTTAAGGATTACCGCCAGCATCAGCAGGCCGGCAAAAATCAGCCCGATCACATTGCTGTTAATCATAATGAAGGCAGGGATAGCCAGCGCGAACAGCGCGACACTGCCAAAAATAATGAAGGGGCGACGGCCAAAGCGGTCGCTCAGCAGACCCATGATAGGCTGGACAAACAGCATGCCCACCATAATGGCGATGATAATCAACACGCCGTGATCTTCCGAGTAGTGCAGGTTATGCGACAGATAGCTCGGCATATAGGTCAGCAGCATGTAATAGGTCACGTTGGTGGAGATCACCATACCGATACAGGTCAGCAGGCTGCGCCAGTGTTTGGTGGCAATTTCTCTGAACGAGACTTTCGGTCCATCCTGCAGCCCTTCGCGATCGCCCTGCTCCAGCTTATCAACATGCTGCTGGAACGCCGGGGTCTCTTCTAAGGCGTGACGCAAGTAGAGGCCGATAATGCCCAACGGCAACGCCAGGAAGAACGGAATACGCCAGCCCCAGGAGAGGAAGTTCTCTTCGCCCACCACGGTGGAGAGCAGCACCACTACGCCCGCGCCCAGCACGAACCCGGCAATGGAGCCAAAGTCGAGCCAACTGCCCATGAAGCCGCGCTTACGGTCCGGGGAGTATTCGGCGACGAAGATCGACGCCCCGGTATATTCACCCCCGACCGAGAAGCCCTGTGCCATCTTACAGAGCAGCAGCAGGATCGGCGCCCAGATGCCAATACTGGCGTACGACGGGATCAGACCAATACAGAAGGTGCTGACCGACATAATCACAATCGTGATGGCGAGGATTTTCTGACGGCCATACTTGTCCCCCAGCATCCCGAAGAACAGGCCACCCAGCGGTCGGATAAGGAAAGGAACAGAGAAGGTCCCGAGGGCGGCAATCATCTGCACGCTGGGATCGGCATCGGGGAAGAAGACTTTACCTAGCGCATAGGCCACGAAGCCATACACACCAAAATCGAACCATTCCATCGCATTACCGAGCGAGGCGGCGGTGATCGCTTTACGCAGTTTGCCGTCGTCAATAATGGTGACGTCGCGCAGGGTGATCGGTTTAACTTTTTTCCTTTTAAGCATTGCTATCCTCATAGACTAAGCCCAGTCCTCACCACAGCGCTGAAAAATGCGCTTTATGGAACCCGGGAAGCGCTTCATGCGCATTCTCGTCTCTCAAGCGTAGCAGGTTTACTTACACTGACCTTTCGGACCGGTACAACCGAACCTGTTGACGCCTGTCTGGGCTGTGAATGACAGCCTTTACCCTACCAGCGTTTATATGTGTGATCAACTTCACATATTTTTTTATGGTTATCACCAGAAGTGTCAAAACTGTAAATACATGCCCATCAGTTGTTTCTTATGTCTGGTTCTGTAAATACCCTTTCGAACGTTATTATTTGCTGTGAAATTAAAAAAGAACGACATTATTTTACAATGCATTTACAGCGGTTTTAATAATCAAGAGGCAAGTATCGTGTTTCCTTAAAATATGTGACGAAGATAACTAAAACAGTGTTTTATTTTGATTGAATCACAATTCCAACGATCGCATCATAAGCCCGTTACAACGAGTCTGGTGGCCTTTGAGTGAAGGCTTAAAAAAACCAAACTGGTTATATCTGCTGTATGAATGACGAATCCGCTGACGCCACTAGGTCACAATTCGTTGAATTCATTAGATTATTAAATATCACTTGTCCGCTGGCGATGCGCGATGAGATGTGAGGGTTGATGATGAAGATTAAAGCCGCGATAGAACGCATCCCCGGAGGGATGATGCTGGTTCCGCTGGTTCTGGGTGCAATTTTAAATACCTTAGCGCCTAATACTGGAGCCTATTTTGGTGGATTCACCAAAGGCATGATTACCGGCACAGTACCGATCCTTGCGGTCTGGTTCTTCTGTATTGGCGCTTCCATAAATTTACGTGCAACGGGTACGGTATTACGTAAATCCGGTACGCTGGTAATAACCAAAATTGCCGTGGCGTGGATTGTGGCGATGGTTTGTGCCATGTTTATTCCGGAAAACGGTATTCAGACCGGCTTCTTCGCAGGCCTCTCGGTGCTGGCCATTGTTTCTGCAATGGACATGACCAACGGTGGCCTGTATGCCAGCCTGATGAACCAGTACGGCACCAAAGAGGAGTCCGGCGCGTTCGTGCTGATGTCTCTGGAATCTGGCCCGCTGATGACCATGCTGATCCTCGGCTCCGCCGGTCTGGCCTCCTTTGAACCGCACCACTTTGTCGGCGCCGTCCTGCCGTTCCTGATCGGTTTTGCCCTCGGCAACCTGGACCACGATCTGCGCGACTTCTTCAGCAAAGCGACTCCGGTTCTGATCCCGTTCTTCGGCTTCGCGCTGGGTAACACCATCAACCTGAACGTTATCCTCGATACGGGTCTGCTGGGTATCGTGCTGGGTGTGGCGGTTATTATTATCACCGGTATCCCACTGATTATTGCCGACCGCGTTATCGGCGGCGGGAATGGTACTGCGGGTGTCGCCGCCTCTTCCGCAGCAGGCGCTGCGGTGGCAAACCCGGTGATTATCGCCCAGATTAACCCGGCGTTCGAACCGGTTGCCGCCTCCGCTACCGCGCTGGTTGCTGCAAGCGTCATCGTCACCGCGATTCTGGTGCCGATTATTACCGCGCTGTACGCCAAACGCTTTGGCAACGTCCCAACCACGACCGAAGAACAGCGCCCGGTTGAATCACTGCACCACTGAGATACAAGCCCTCGCCCGGACTATTCTCTCCCTTGAGAGAGGGTTAGGGTGAGGGGGAACATGCAACTCCGTTGTTGGTTCCGTTCACCTTACGTTCTTTGCCTCTCTGTCACACCTGAACCGGTGAACGTGCCAGGGGGGCTCGCCGCCTCCCCCCTGGCTACCCCGGCTCCCGGCAAAGAAAATCGCCGCTTCGCGGTTCCTTCGGCTTATTCCCTTCGGCTATCGGGTCGGGCGTGATCCTACATCCATGTAGGTCACGCCCTCTCGGCGCATCCCTGCGCCTCGCCCCGGCCTACGGTCAACGCCTCAGCGATTTTCAGCCGGACCAGGGAGTCGCTGTAAGTCTTTTATTACTCTCTAATTATTTCATTGCGTTAAGCATAAGAAAATGACTGAGGGTTCCTCAGCCCCTCACGGGAGAGGGAATCCCCTACTCCCCAAAAACCTCCTCCACCATCGCTTTCGCCAGCCTCGCCGCCGAACACAATCTCGGCATCCCCAGCGCCACATTCTGCCAGCTTTGCGTCACCGACCAGCACACCGGATGCCTCTCCACATCACACCAGTCACCCAGCCAGCCCAGCATATCTTTATGGTCGATAATCCCCGGCGTACTGGGCGTGGTGAGCCACTGGTGATAAAAATGGCGGGTATTAGGTGCAGCGTTGATCCCCTGCGCCAGATAGTTAGCCACCATGCTGCACAGGTTATCTTTCAACATGGCGCTGACGTCCGCATTCGCCAGCCGACAGGCATCACCGAACGCCCCCCAGCGCAGCTCCTCCAGCGCCACATAACCGCGACCGGCCAGCGACCAGCCGTCGTAGTGCCCGGCGCGCCAGCGGGTAAAAATCTGCTCGCTGTGAACGCCTGCCTGCACCGTTAATCCGCGCTGGGTTAACGCCTTCTCTTTGAACTGCGCACGTTGCTGAAAATGGGCGGAGAGGGTTTCGTATTGATGCACCACGCCAATCGGCGGCTGATTACGCAGGCTGGCCTGCTGGCGCAGCGTGGAGAGAATGTGCGTCATCCGGGTCAGCGCCAGATGGCCGGGGTCGAACATGCCCGCCAGCTTCTCTGCCAGCCCGAGTCGCAGCACAGCATTTTCGCTGAACATTCCCCCCATGGCCCACTGACGAAGATGAGACTGCGCCATGATCTCCTGGGTTAAACGTTCACGAAAGTGCTGCTGTTGCGACACCACAGAGGTGTGACGCTGCGCGTCAGCCCCCTGCACCAGGTCGACCATAAATTTAGGATGGATACATTCCAGCGTCCGTCCGGGACCGTCCAGTAGTTGTTTTGTCATGGTTGCTCTGCCGCGAATAACGTTTGAATATCATCGCGTAACAGTCGGGTATCTTCCTGAATCCACGTCGCAGTCGTAATGCATTGCTGCAACAGCTGGCTGAGCGCCCGTGTGGCATGCTCATTTTGCTGACGCACTGCGAGGCTATCACGCAAGCTTTCCTGTAACCCTGCAAGGCATAACGAGAATTCCGCAAAGAATGTCGCCATACCCGCTGTAACAGAGACATCGACCTGCGCAGCCAAAGCTTTACGAATTTGTTCACAAAAGTGATCTATATGCTGTTTAAATTTTTCATGAAGCTCTGACACGTTAATAACATAGCGCGTCCGCGTCATTACATAATCTTCCCAGCCCCAGCCCGGATTATTCAACCAGCGGGAGACCGTGTCGCGCAGCGCACTGCTGGTTCCCTGCCCCTGGCCAGCCGGCAGGCTCTCCTGAGCGATAGCATCGCTGAACAGCCCCCGGGTATTGAAGTTAAGCTGGTTTGCCTGAAACGCCGGGAAGCTGATCCGCGCGCGGAATCCGGCATGGCTTAGCTCCTCTTTAATCCGCGTTTCAATGGGCCGCATGGCGTCGTTCAGGGAGCGGGCCAGCGTGGTTTCCAGCTGGTCAAACCGCAGCGACAGCTCGCGACCGATTTTTGCCTGTGCATCCAGCAGGATCATTTCACAGGAGGAGCGGATTTTGCTCAGCAGGATTTGCGCCTGACCTTCATCGTCCAGCACCAGTTGTCCCGGGGTAGCTAACGCCTCGGCATGGAGCGTGTGCGGCTTAAACCCGGCCAGATCGAGCAAATTATCCGGGTTGAAGATGTGCGCGACCGCATGTTTGATATCGTTCTGCTGCGTGCTGATAAACAGGTCGGTCGCCGCCAGCGCCTGTCCGACTTCATGCCGCACCTCATTGCTTACCGACGCCTGGCGGGACTGCAACAGCGCCATATCCTCTTCCAGGCGGGCGATATTCAGCTCCAGCTCGTCGAAGGCGACCGTCAGCCCCTGATAGCGGAAATCGAGATACTCCCGGGCGTTCTGGGCATAGTTCAACAGCTTATGCGACGCCGAGCGTAACGCATACAGCGAGGCATTGGCGTAGGCAGCATAAATCAGCTTACGGATCGGCTGCTCAAAGAGGGAATCCTCCCACAGCAGATCGGCGGAGTGGCGAACGTGCTCAATATCGTCCAGATCGGCAGTCCGCCAGCGGCGGCCCAGCGCAGCTTCGGCAAAATCCTGCACCCAGCGCTGCTCCTGGTGATCCGGCAGCTTGCCGTGCTGATTCAGTTCATGACGCGCCCGATTCGCCAGGTATCCCCACATCGAGGAGACCGGGAAGATCTGCCCCGGAGAGATATGGCCTTTCATCAGGGTGCCGGAGATCATCGCCCGCACCTGCTCTTCATCATCGCTGTTGCGGTCTTTCTGATCGAATTTGTTGACCAGCGCGTAGAGCGGTACCGATTTGCTGACGGCAGAAATAGCCAGCCGCACTTCGGCGTCCGAAATCGACTTCAGTTGCGTATAGTCCATTACCGCCAGCACCGCCGAAGCGCGGGCGAGCTGCTCAGTAAGCATTTTTTGCAGATGCGGTTGCCCGGCCTCATTCGGCCCGGGGGTATCCAGCAGGGTTAATTGCCCCAAATGACCATCCAGCCCGGCCAGATGGACAAACTCCACCTCAATAACCGGGATATTCTCAATCGCTGCATAGGCGGAGAAGGGAAAATCTGTTCCAAGCGCCTGAGAAAGTCGCACTAAATCATTCAGGTTTTTTAAACAATTAAATATCGGCTGCGCGCCTAAATAATGTTTTTCAAACGCTTCGCCGGTTTCAATGCGCCCCAGCAACGCATTCATATCTTTATCAATTTCAAGTTGCTGGGCCAGCTTGCCGCGATCGTAATTGGCCAGCTTCTTTTGCATTTGTTTTATTAATGTATCGATCGGCGCCACGTGAGAAAAATGCAGCACCGGCTCCTTCTGACCAGGCGTATGACGGATCAGCGTCGGCAAGGCGGTCATGGGACGGTTGCGATTGGGCAACACCTCCGTTCCCACAATGGCGTTAATCGTCGTCGATTTACCGGCTTTCATGGTGCCCACAATCGCCAGCACCATCTCCAGACGGGTAATTTTGCGCAGTTCATTATTCAGCATGGACTGCTGCGCTTCTAAACCACGGGTACTAAAATGTAGAGGTAAAACGTTGCTGGTTTCGCCGGTAATGGCCGATGTTGCATTGTCCAGCATCGCAACAGGCATGGCGCTAAGTGACTCGAGATTCTGCAATGAGAGTTGCAGCAGTCTTTCAGCTTCCTGGCTTAACTCAAATATTGTTTGTGTATGCATAGTAAAAAGCCTTCCCTTAACACAAATTTTATATAACCGAATTATTTTAAGAATGAAGGATCGGCTTATATGATTCCGTGTAGCAAATATGTTCGACGCAAAATAATTGCCTGATGACAATCAAATATATTCTTTAAGCGCTGAAAGCAGCGGAGCGCGCTCCTTCGGTCAGGGAAACCGAAAGACTAAGAGCGTAGCTCAAATTTAATAAATTTCAGGATAAACCATCTTTAATCGCCCACCAAAAATGAGGGGGTAATCATCCCTGCAAGCCCGGGGATGGCTATAAAAACATTTACGGTGAATATCATTAGCACCTTAACCTTATCCGAAATGACACGGCGTATCAATTTGCCGCAATAAAATATTATTGCTTTCATTCGCAAGCGTTTCATTCTCGCGCCGGGTACTTATCATTACCTGAGTCACTGACAGACCCTGTCATCAGAAACGCTTTTTTTAGCCAAAAGCGAAAAATAATATCACCGACAAAAGTAAGGACATGCGCTATACTTGCCGCCTTTTTCGACAACCTGTCGATTTTTGGCGGGCCTCATTGCCGCCGGTTCGCACTATTTTGAGGAGAACACCATGCAGCTTCCACACTGTCCTAAATGCAACTCTGAATACACCTATGAAGATAACGGTATGTTCATCTGCCCGGAATGCGCTTACGAATGGAACAACGCAGAACCCGTAGCCGAGAGCGATGAGCTGATCGTTAAAGATGCCAACGGCAACCTGCTGGCGGATGGCGACAACGTCACCGTCATTAAAGATCTGAAGGTCAAAGGCAGCTCTTCAATGCTGAAGATCGGCACCAAAGTGAAGGGCATCCGTCTGGTCGAGGGCGACCACAATATCGACTGTAAAATTGACGGCTTCGGCCCGATGAAGCTCAAATCCGAGTTCGTGAAGAAGAACTGATTTGTCGTTGTCTTTTGAGGCCCGGCAAGCGCAGCGCCGCCGGGCACTTTTGCCGGATGCGCTTCGCTTATCAGGCCTACAAATACCTCCCCCTTCTCGTTGATCGCCTGTCATCGCTTTCACCTCAACTCTTCAAACTCTCGCAACCAACACTTAACCTAAATGTCACATTGATCCGCCAGCATGAGGCCACATTTGAATTGAGGCCTTACCCATGCACACTGTCATCCGTGTCGAGAAACTCAGCAAGACCTTCCATCACAACAAGGCTCTGCATGCCGTTGATCTGACCGTCCAGCAGGGCGAAATGGTAGCGCTGCTCGGGCCATCCGGTTCAGGTAAATCCACTCTTCTGCGCCACTTAAGCGGCCTCATCACCTGCGACAAAACCTCAGAAAGCCACGTTGAGCTGCTGGGCAATACCGTGCAGCGCGCGGGCCGTCTGGCGAGTGATATCCGCAAAAGCCGCGCCCAGACCGGCTACATCTTCCAGCAGTTCAACCTGGTGAACCGCCTGACGGTGCTGGAGAACGTGCTGATTGGCGCGCTCGGCAGCACCCCGTTCTGGCGCACCTGTCTGCGCTGGTTCTCGCCAGCTCAGAAGCAGGAGGCGCTGCAGGCGCTCACCCGCGTCGGCATGGCCCACTTCGCCCACCAGCGCGTCTCCACCCTTTCTGGCGGTCAGCAGCAGCGCGTGGCCATTGCCCGGGCGCTGATGCAGAAAGCCAAAATCATTCTCGCCGATGAGCCGATCGCCTCGCTGGACCCGGAGTCGGCCCGCATCGTCATGGAAACCCTGCGCGACATTAACCGCAAGGACGGCATCACCGTGGTGGTCACGCTGCACCAGGTGGATTACGCCCTGCGCTACTGCGAGCGCATCGTCGCCCTGCGTCAGGGGCACGTCTTCTTCGATGGCGCCAGCCATCAGTTTGATAACGAACGCTTTGATCATCTCTACCGCAGCATTAACCGCGTCGAAGAGCGCGCGCAGGCTGCTTAACGTCCCCACAATGAGGAATGGAAATGAGCTATAAGACGGTTGCCGCGCTGGCCTTCACCAGCATGTTCAGCATCAGCACCCTATTCAGCCCTGCGTTTGCAGAGGAGCAGGAAAAAGCGCTGAATTTCGGCATTATTTCGACGGAATCACAGCAGAACCTGAAGCCACAGTGGGAACCGTTCCTGAAAGATATGGAAACCAAACTGGGGATCAAAGTGAACGCCTTCTTCGCCCCGGACTACGCGGGCATCATCCAGGGGATGCGCTTCAATAAAGTGGATATCGCCTGGTACGGCAACCTCTCGGCGATGGAAGCGGTGGATCGTGCCAACGGTCAGGTCTTTGCGCAAACCGTGGCCGCCGACGGCTCCCCGGGTTACTGGAGCGTGCTGATCGTCAACAAAGAGAGCCCGATCAACAACCTCAACGACATGCTCTCCCGGCGTAAAGAGCTCACCTTTGGCAACGGCGATCCCAACTCCACATCAGGCTTCCTGGTGCCGGGCTATTACGTCTTTGCCAAAAACAATGTCTCCACCAGCGAATTCAAACGCACGGTCAACGCCGGGCATGAAACCAACGCCCTGGCCGTCGCCAACAAACAGGTGGATGTTGCCACCAACAACACCGAAAACCTCGACAAGCTGAAGACCTCCGCGCCAGACAAGCTGAAACAACTGAAGGTGATCTGGAAATCCCCGCTGATCCCGGGCGACCCGATTGTGTGGCGTAAGAACCTCTCCGAAAGCACCAAGGAGAAGGTGTACGACTTCTTTATGAACTACGGCAAAACCGCGGAAGAGAAAACCGTGCTGGAGCGCCTGGGCTGGGCGCCGTTCCGCGCCTCCAGCGACCTGCAGCTGGTGCCGATTCGCCAGCTGGCGCTGTTCAAACAGATCCAGGGCGTGAAGGACAACAAGACGCTGAAAGAGGAAGAGAAGAACAGCAAGCTGTCTGAAATTCAGGCGCAGCTGGACGATCTCGACCGCCTGACCGCCGCGCTGGGCGCGATGACCAGCGTGACCAAAGCGGTGCAGTGATTACGTTCCCTCTCCCTTGAGGGAGAGGGAGAACAGATTAAGGAGCACACATGCAAACCATCACTCTCCCACCGCCAAAGCGCAGCTGGTTCTCGCTGATCAGCTGGGCCGTACTGCTGGCAGTGCTCGTCGTCTCCTGGAAAGGGGCGGAAATGGCCCCGCTGACGCTGATCCAGGACTCCGGCAACATGGCGACCTTCGCCGCCGACTTCTTCCCACCGGACTTCAGCCAGTGGCAGGATTACCTCGGCGAGATGGCCGTCACGCTGCAAATCGCCGTCTGGGGCACCGCCCTGGCCGTGGTGCTCTCCATTCCGTTTGGCCTGATGAGCGCCGACAACATTGTGCCGTGGTGGATTTACCAGCCGGTGCGCCGCCTGATGGACGCCTGCCGCGCCATCAACGAAATGGTCTTTGCGATGTTGTTCGTGGTCGCCGTCGGTCTCGGTCCCTTCGCCGGGGTGCTGGCGCTTTTTATTCACACCACCGGCGTACTCTCCAAGCTGCTTTCGGAAGCGGTAGAAGCCATTGAGCCCGGCCCGGTCGAAGGCATTCGCGCCACCGGTGCCAACAAAATTGAAGAGATCCTTTACGGCGTGCTGCCCCAGGTGATGCCGCTGCTCATCTCCTACTCCCTCTACCGCTTTGAGTCTAACGTCCGCTCCGCCACCGTTGTTGGCATGGTGGGCGCAGGCGGAATTGGCGTCACCCTGTGGGAAGCGATTCGCGGTTTCCAGTTCCAGCAAACCTGCGCCCTGATGGTGCTCATCATCATCACCGTCAGCCTGCTGGACTTCCTCTCTCAACGTTTGCGTAAGCACTTCATCTGAGAAGCGAGCCTTTGATTTCTATGCACTTATCCAGACATCCGACCAGTTACCCCACCCGCTGGCAAGAGATTGCGGCGAAGCTCGAAGTGGAGCTGCGCACGCACTACCGCTGCGGGGACTATCTACCTGCGGAACAGCAGCTTGCCGATCGCTATGAAGTCAACCGTCACACCCTGCGGCGGGCCATTGACCAGCTGGTGGAGCGTGGCTGGGTGCAGCGCCGCCAGGGCGTCGGTGTGCTGGTGCTGATGCGCCCGTTCGACTACCCGCTCAACGCCCAGGCGCGCTTCAGCCAGAACCTGCTGGATCAGGGCAGCCACCCCACCAGCGAAAAGCTGCTCTCGGTGCTGCGTCCGGCCTCCAGCCACGTGGCGGATGCGCTGGGGATCCAGGAGGGGGACAACGTCATCCACCTGCGTACCCTGCGCCGGGTCAATGGCGTGGCGGTGTGCCAGATCGATCACTACTTCGCGGACCTGGCCCTCTGGCCGGTGCTGCAACATTTCACCAGCGGCTCGCTGCATGACTTTCTGCAGGATGCTACGGGGGTTGCGCTCAAACGCACCCAGACGCGCATCAGCGCCCGCCGCGCCCAGGCCAAAGAGAGCAAGGTGCTGGAGATCCCCAACATGGCGCCCCTGCTCTGCGTGCGCACCCTTAACCACCGTGACGGCGAGGTGAACGCGACGGAGTACTCCGTCAGCCTGACCCGCGCCGACATGATTGAATTCACCATGGAGCACTGAATGCATTTCGATACCTCCACCCGCCAGCACTGGATGGCGGTGCTCGCCCACAGCCAGCCTGCGGCGCTTGCCGCGCGGATGTCGGCGCTGAGCCTGTCGCCCGCTTATGAACTGATCCGCGCGCCTGAAACCGGACTGGTGCAGATCCAGGCGCGGATGGGCGGCACCGGGGCACGTTACTTCGCTGGCGATGCCACCCTGACCCGCGCCGTGGTGCGGCTTGCCAGCGGCACCCTCGGCTACAGCTACCTGCTCGGGCGTAACAAACCCCACGCCGAGCAGTGCGCCGTTGTGGACGCCCTGCTGCAGGAAGCCCCCCATTTCCAGGCCCTGATGGAAACCGTTATTGCCCCGCTGGAAGCCGACCGCGCCGCACGCCTTGCCGCCCGTCAGGCCGAAGTGAACACCAGCCGGGTCGACTTCTTTACGCTCGTTCGCGGAGACAACGCATGACACTTCACCCCGCTTTTACCCTTGCCGTGCAGGATGCCCAGCACAGCTTTCGTCGTCTGCTGAAAGCGATGAGCGAGCCGGGCGTCATCGTCTCGCTGCATCAGCTTAAGCATGGCTGGCAGCCGCTGAACCTCGCCACCACCAGCGTGCTGCTGACCCTGGCCGATAACGACACCCCGGTCTGGCTGTCGGGCTCCGTCAGCAACGATATCGTCAGCAGCAACCTGCGTTTTCATACCAGCGCCCCGCTGGTGGAGCAGCCGCAGCAGGCGGTGTTCGCCGTCGCCGACGAGCAGATCGGCCACGAGCAGCTCAACGCCCTGAGCGAGGGCACCGCTGTGGCGCCGGAGACCAGCGCCACCCTGATTTTGCAGGTCTCCAGCCTGAGTGGCGGACGCATGCTGCGCCTGACCGGGGCCGGCATCGCCGAGGAGCGGATGGTCGCCCCGCAGCTGCCGGAGTGCATCATTCACGAGCTGACCGAGCGCCCGCACCCGTTTCCGCTGGGCATCGACCTGCTGCTGACCTGCGGCGAGCGCCTGCTGGCGATCCCGCGAACCACCCACGTGGAGGTGTGCTGATGTACGTTGCCGTCAAAGGGGGCGAGAAGGCGATCGCCGCCGCCCACGCGTTGCAGGAGCACAGACGCCGGGGCGATGAGCAGATCCCCGAGCTGAGCGTCGCCCAGATTGAACAGCAGTTGAACCTGGCCGTTGACCGGGTGATGACCGAAGGCGGCATCGCCGATCGCGAGCTGGCGGCCCTGGCACTGAAACAGGCCAGCGGTGATAACGTCGAGGCCATCTTCCTGCTACGCGCCTACCGCACTACGCTGGCGAAGCTGGCGGTGAGCGAGCCCATCAACACCGCAGAGATGCGCCTGGAGCGCCGTATTTCGGCGGTCTATAAAGACATTCCCGGCGGCCAGCTGCTTGGCCCGACCTACGATTACACCCATCGCCTGCTCGATTTTACCCTGCTGGCAAACGGCGAAGCCCCTCGCCTTACCCCCTCACACACCGAGCAGGACGCCGCGCCGCACGTCTTTAGCCTGCTGGCCAACCAGGGGCTGGCGAAAGCGGAAGAGGATTGCGGCGATGAGCCAGACGATATCACCCGCACGCCGCCGGTTTACCCCTGTTCACGCTCATCGCGCCTGCAGCAGCTGATGCGCGGCGACGAAGGCTACCTGCTGGCGCTGGCCTACTCTACCCAGCGTGGCTACGGTCGTAACCACCCTTTCGCGGGGGAGATCCGCAGCGGCTATATCGACATCAATATTGTGCCGGAAGAGCTGGGATTTGCGGTGAACGTCGGTGAAATGCTGATGACCGAATGCGAAATGGTAAACGGCTTCGTCACCCCGGATAACGACGCGCCGCACTTCACCCGCGGCTACGGCCTGGTGTTCGGCATGGGCGAGCGCAAGGCGATGGCGATGGCGCTGGTTGACCGCGCCCTTCAGGCTCCCGACTACAACGAGAACATTACAGGCCCGGCGCAGGACGAGGAGTTTGTGCTGGCCCACGCGGATAACGTCGAGGCCGCAGGCTTTGTCTCGCACCTCAAGCTGCCGCACTACGTCGATTTCCAGGCTGAACTGGAGCTGCTTAAACGTCTGCAACAGGAGCGCGACAATGGCTAACCTCAGCGGCTACAACTTTGCTTATCTGGATGAGCAAACCAAACGCATGATCCGCCGCGCCATTTTAAAAGCGGTCGCCATCCCCGGCTATCAGGTGCCGTTCGGTGGCCGTGAAATGCCCATGCCCTACGGCTGGGGCACCGGCGGGATTCAGATCACCGCCAGCGTGATTGGCGAAGCGGATGTGCTGAAGGTGATTGACCAGGGGGCGGACGACACTACCAACGCCGTCTCGATCCGCCAGTTCTTTACGCGCGTGACGGGGGTGAACACCACCGAGCGCACCGAAGACGCCACGCTGATCCAGACCCGCCACCGCATCCCGGAGACCCCGCTCGTTGAAGATCAGATTTTGATTTTCCAGGTGCCGATCCCCGAACCGCTGCGCTTTATCGAGCCGCGCGAAACCGAAACCCGCACCATGCACGCCCTGGAAGAGTACGGCGTAATGCAGGTGAAGCTGTATGAGGATATCGCCCGCTTCGGCCACATCGCCACCACCTACGCCTACCCGGTGAAGGTGAACGGGCGCTACGTGATGGACCCGTCACCAATCCCGAAGTTCGATAACCCGAAGATGGACATGATGCCCGCCCTGCAACTCTTTGGCGCCGGGCGCGAAAAACGCATCTACGCCGTGCCGCCCTACACGCGGGTTGAGAGCCTCGACTTTGACGATCACCCGTTTACGGTGCAGGAGTGGGATGAGCCGTGCGCCATCTGTGGGTCGAAGCACAGCTATCTCGACGAAGTGGTTCTGGATGACACCGGCAAACGGATGTTTGTCTGCTCCGATACCGATTTTTGCCGCCAACAGAGCGAGGCCAACAGCCAATGAAACCGCTGCTTTCGGTCACTAACCTGACCCATCTTTATGCGCCGGGCAAAGGCTTCAGCGACGTGTCGTTTGACCTGTGGCCGGGGGAAGTGCTGGGGATTGTCGGCGAGTCCGGCTCCGGCAAAACCACCCTGCTGAAATCCCTCTCGGCGCGCCTGACGCCGCAGAACGGCGACATTCTCTATGACGGCCACTCGCTGTATGGCATGAGCGAGGCCGAGCGACGTCGCCTGCTGCGCACCGAGTGGGGCGTGGTGCATCAGCATCCGATGGATGGCCTGCGCCGCCAGGTCTCGGCGGGGGGCAACATCGGCGAACGGCTGATGGCCACCGGCGCGCGCCACTACGGCGACATCCGCGCGACGGCGAAACAGTGGCTGGAGGAGGTGGAGATCCCGGCGTCGCGCATCGACGACCTGCCCACCACCTTCTCCGGCGGGATGCAGCAGCGCCTGCAGATCGCCCGCAACCTGGTTACCCATCCGAAACTGGTCTTTATGGATGAACCTACCGGTGGGCTGGACGTGTCGGTGCAGGCCCGCCTGCTGGATCTGCTCCGCGGTCTGGTGGTGGAGCTGAACCTGGCGGTGGTGATTGTCACCCACGACCTGGGCGTTGCCCGCCTGCTGGCGGACCGTCTGCTGGTGATGAAGAGCGGCGAAGTGGTGGAAAGTGGGCTGACCGACCGGGTACTCGACGATCCCCACCATCCTTACACCCAGTTGCTGGTGTCGTCCGTATTGCAGAATTGAGGTTGCTGTTGCCGGGTGGCGGCTTCGCCTGACCCGGCCTACGGACCGCGCTCTTTGTAGGCCGGGTAAGCGAAGCGCCACCCGGCAATGAATCCAGCACCTTGTAGGCCGGGTAAGCGAAGCGCCACCCGGCAAGAAAACGCCACGAGGCCAAAATGATCCACGTACAAAACGTAAGTAAGACCTTTGTACTCCACCAGCAAAACGGCGTGCGCCTGCCGGTGCTGCAAAACGCCTCCCTTGAGGTAAAAAATGGCGAATGCGTGGTGCTGCACGGCCACTCCGGCAGCGGCAAATCGACCCTGCTGCGCTCGCTGTATGCCAACTACCTGCCGGACGAAGGCCATATCCATGTGCGCCACGGCGACGAATGGGTCGATCTGGTGCAGGCCCCGGCGCGTAAGGTGCGGGACGTCAGGCGCACTACCATTGGCTGGGTCAGCCAGTTTTTACGGGTGATCCCGCGCGTTCCGGCGCTGGAGGTGGTGATGCAGCCGCTGCTGGATCTGGGCGTACCACGCGACATCTGCGCCGCCAAAGCCGCCAGCCTGCTGACGCGCCTTAACGTGCCGGAGCGCCTGTGGCATCTCGCCTCCTCCACCTTCTCCGGCGGCGAGCAGCAGCGGGTGAATATAGCCCGCGGCTTTATCGTCGATTACCCGATTTTACTGCTCGATGAACCGACCGCCTCGCTGGATGCCAAAAACAGCGCAGCGGTTATTGAACTGATCGAAGAGGCCAAAGCGCGCGGCGCAGCGATCGTCGGGATCTTCCACGACGACGCGGTGCGGGATCGCGTGGCGGATCGTCTGCACCCGATGGGGATCACCGCATGATCGTCAATAACGTAAAACTGGTGCTGGAAAACGAGGTCGTTGACGGCTCCATCGACATTCAGGACGGCATCATTCGCGCCTTTGCCGAAACCCAAAGCCGCCTGCCGGAAGCGATGGACGGTGAAGGCGGCTGGCTGCTGCCAGGGCTGATTGAGCTGCACACCGACAACATGGATAAGTTCTTCACCCCGCGGCCCAAAGTGGACTGGCCCGCCCATTCGGCAATGAGCAGCCACGACGGGATGATGGTTGCCAGCGGTATTACCACCGTGCTGGATGCGGTGGCGATTGGCGACGTGCGCGACGGCGGCGATCGTCTTGAAAATCTGGAGAAGATGATCAACGCGGTGGAGGAGACGCAAAAACGTGGCCTCAACCGCGCCGAGCACCGCCTGCACCTGCGCTGCGAGCTGCCCCATCACACCACCCTGCCGCTGTTCGAGAAGCTGGTGGACCGTGAGCCGGTCACTCTGGTGTCGCTGATGGACCACTCGCCGGGCCAGCGCCAGTTCGCTAAAATCGAAAAGTATCGTGAATATTATCAGGGCAAATACGCCCTTAATGACGCGCAGATGGCGCGCTACGAAGAGGAGCAGCTGGCGCTTGCTGCCCGCTGGTCGCAGCCCAACCGCCAGGCCATTGCTGCGCTGTGCCGGGCGCGCAATATCGCCCTCGCCAGCCATGACGACGCCACCGCGAATCATGTGCTTGAATCCCGGCAGCTTGGCAGTGTGATCGCCGAATTTCCTACCACGTTCGAAGCCGCAGAGGCCTCCCGCCAGCACGGAATGAACGTGCTGATGGGCGCCCCGAATATCGTGCGCGGCGGCTCGCACTCCGGCAACGTAGCGGCAAGCCAGCTCGCTTCCCTCGGCCTGCTGGATATCCTCTCCTCCGATTACTACCCCGCCAGCCTGCTGGATGCGGCGTTCCGGGTGGCGGACGACGAGGAGAATCGTTTTACCCTGCCGGAGGCGATCCGCCTGGTGACCCGCAACCCGGCGCAGGCGCTCAACCTGCACGATCGCGGGGTGATTGGCGAAGGCAAGCGGGCGGACCTGGTGCTGGCGCACCGTAAAGGCGAGCACATTCATATCGACCACGTCTGGCGTCAGGGAAAACGGGTGTTCTGATGGGAAGACTAATCTGGTTAATGGGGCCTTCCGGCTCCGGAAAAGATAGCCTGCTGGCGGCGTTGCGCGAGCAGCCTCATCCACAACTGCTGGTGGCGCACCGCTATATCACGCGCGCCGCTACTGCCGGGAGCGAAAACCACATCGCCCTCAGCGAGCCGGAGTTTTTTACCCGCGCCGGGCAGCATCTGTTTGCCCTGAGCTGGCACGCTAATGGCTATTATTATGGGGTGGGTCTGGAGATCGATCTCTGGCTGCACGCCGGGTTCGACGTGGTGGTAAACGGCTCGCGCGCCCATCTGCCCCAGGCGCAGGCGCGTTACGCCGGGGCATTGCTGCCGATCTGCCTGCAGGTGTCGCCGGAGATCCTGCGTAGCCGGCTGCAGGCGCGTGGGCGGGAGAGCGCTAAAGAGATCGACCAGCGGCTGGCGCGCGCCGCCCGTTATACGCCGTCCGACTGCCCGATCCTTAACAATGACGGCAGTTTGCATCAGTCTGTCGACAACTTCCTTTCACTCATTAGCCAGAAGGAGAAAAACCATGCCCGAGTGTGAGTTGCGCCCCGCCACCGCGGAGGACGTTGACGCGGTCTATGGCCTGATCTGTGAGTTAAAACAGGCGGAGCTTGACCGTTCGGCGTTCCATGCGGGGTTCGCGGCCAATCTGCAGGATCACAATATGCGTTACCAGCTGGCGGAACAGGATGGACATATCATCGGGATGATCGGCCTGCACATGCAGTTTCACCTGCATCACGCCAACTGGATCGGCGAGATCCAGGAGCTGGTGGTGATGCCACAGGCGCGCGGTCTGAAGGTCGGCAGCCGGCTGCTGGCCTGGGCGGAAGAAGAGGCCCGCCACGCCGGGGCGGAGATGACCGAGCTCTCCACCAGCGTAAAGCGTCTCGATGCGCACCGCTTTTATCTTCGTGAAGGGTATACCCAGAGCCACTTCCGCTTCACTAAACCTCTGTAAGGAGGCGCCATGAGTCTGACCATTACGTTAACGGGAACCGGTGGCGCCCAGCTGGTGCCCGCTTTTGGCTGCGACTGTCCGGCCTGCCGCCGGGCGCGTTTGCAGGAAGATTATCGCCGTCGCCCCTGTAGCGCGGTGGTCAAATTCAATGATGCGGTGACGCTGCTGGATGCCGGGATCCCGCACCTGATGGACGACTGGCCTGCGGGCAGTTTTCAGCAGATTTTACTCACCCATTACCATATGGATCATGTCCAGGGGCTGTTTCCGCTGCGCTGGGGCGTGGGGGCGACCATTCCGGTTTACGGCCCGCCAGATGAAGCCGGGTGCGACGATCTCTTTAAACATCCCGGCCTTCTCGACTTAAGCCATACTCTCGAGCCGTTTGTGGTCTTTGAACTCCAGGGCCTGCGGGTGACGCCGCTGCCGCTCAACCATTCGAAGCTGACTTTTGGCTATCTGCTGGAGAGCGCCTACAGCCGCGTGGCCTGGCTCTCCGATACCGCCGGGCTGCCGGAGAAAACGGTGAAGTTTCTGCTCAACAACCAGCCACAGGCGATCGTGATTGACTGTAGCCATGCGCCGCAGGATGAGACGCCGCGCAACCATTGCGATCTGAATACGGTTATTGCGCTCAATCAGGTAATTGGCTGCCCGCAGGTCATTCTGACCCATATCAGCCATGAGTTTGACGTGTGGATGATGGACAACCCGCTCCCTGTGGGGTTTGAGGCGGGGTATGACGGAATGGTGCTGGCGCTGGACTGAGGTATCGCAATGCCGGGTGGCGGCTTCGCCTTACCCGGCCTACAAAACCGTAGGCCCGTGCAAGCGGCGCGCCGCCGGGCATTGGCATTACCGCCGATCGTAATCCTCTTCCAGCCTGCGCTCGTCATCTTCTAAACGACGCCGGTCTTCATCCAGCTGGCGCTGACGTTCATCCAGGCGACGACGGCGATCGTCCAGCTGGCGCTGGCGCTCTTCATACTGTCGGTTATCGCTGCTGCGACGCCGATCGTAACGGTCATCGTCATCGTTACTGCGGTCGCTGTTGGGGTTGTAGGCGTCGTTAATCGCCTGCTGAATATTGCCGATGGTGTCGTCAACAATATCAGCGTGAGCCAGATGGCTGGTTAAAGAGAGCAGACCCAATAACAGGGCGGTAGAGTAATGTTTCATAAAGCCAGTCTCGCAGGTGAGCTGGCTTTACGGTAATAAACAGCGGGTGGAGCGAGTAGCGGAGGAATCTCAAATTCTGTAAGGGGAAGTTTCTTCCATAAGGTGATTCGCACGTTGCCTGTTCTCGGCCACTAAAACAACGCGATGGCATTTTTGGTCAGGCGAAACACTCCAGATACGCTCCTCAGGAATACAGCCGCCATCGTAAATCACTTTACTGCCATCATAAGGCCAAAATGCGCCTTGCTCGGTATCCAGTACGAACACAGCGATTTGATCCGATTCACGGGCAATCTTTTGCCAAAGCATTTTACCGCCTTCGTACTGATCAAAATCGCTTATTAGCGTAATACCGCACTGGAGGATTAATGCCTCATAAAGTCGGGTTGCCAGCCCTTTATCCCGCTCGCCAGGATCAACACAGACGCCTTCAACCTGAAGGATGTGGGCATCTTCCCAGCAGCGTTCAACAGCAACGATATCTTTACCGAGTGCAGGTTTGCGCTGTAAATCCAGCGCTGCCACAACCCGATGTCGCGGTATGCCTTCAAAGATTTCAATATCCGCTTCAATGATTGCCGCGCGAGGCGTCTGGGGATCATAGATGACATGCAGCAATCGCCCTGAGAGTTCAATCTCTTCCACCCGCGTAAAGGCGCGTGCGACTGTCATCGGGCTATAGGTTGTAGGCATCACGATCATATGTGAGTCCCCTCTCGTCAGTACCGGCATAAGTCCTTTTATATCCTAATCCGCTCATTTTTGCGCAGATTAACATCACCCATGCAGCGGATACGATTGATTAATTCTTAAACATGGCACCGATTTTTTGCAGCGCCTGCGCCAGCTGCGCACGGGTAAAAGGCTTACGTAGCAGCTCCACATCCGGCAGCTGTGGGTTATGTGCCGGGCGCAGATCCTGGCCGCTCATCAATAGCACGGGGAGATGCGGGAACTGCTGGCGAACCTGCTGGATCACCTCCGCGCCGCTCAGGGTACCGGGAAGCATTAAGTCGCTGATAAACATCTCGATATCCGACGATGCGTTCAGCATCTGCAGCGCCTGCTCGCCGGTTTCCGCCTCCAGCGTCAGGTAGCCCAGCTGGTGCAGCTGTTCGCACAGGGTCTGGCGAACATCGCTCTGGTCGTCCAGCACCAGTACCAGCCGGTCGCTTTGTACCGCTGCGGCGGCCGCCAGCGTCTCTGGCTGGGGAAGTGCTGGCTGGGTGGCGCGGGGCAGATGCAGCCGCACGGTGGTGCCTTGCCCGGGCGCGCTTTCGATCTCCACCCGCCCGCCGGACTGGCGCACAAAGCCATACACCATCGACAGCCCCAGCCCGCTGCCGCTGCCGGTCTGCTTGGTGGTGAAGAAGGGTTCGAAGACCCGGGATTTAATGGCCTGCGACATCCCGCAGCCGTGGTCGATCACCTCCAGCGCCACCATATCCTGCCTGCGTCCGTCGCTGCGGGTGACGCGCTGGTTCCAGGTGCGGATTTTTATCACTCCACTTTGCCCTTCCATCGCATCCCGGGCGTTCATCACCAGGTTAATAATGGCGTTTTCCAGCTGGCTGATATCAATCCACGCCGGCCAGGCCGGGGTCTGCGCTTCGATCTCCAGTGAAAGGGTGGCGGGCAGGGAGTGGCGCATCAGCTCGGCCAGGTTTTCCAGCAGGGGTTTCATCTCCACCGCGTGCGGGTTCAGGGACTGTTTGCGGGAGAAGGCCAGCAGGCGCTGGGTCAACAGCGCCCCGCGCTCGGCGGCCTTCAGCGCGCGGCTGATGCGCGGCGCATCCGGTGAATGGGGGTCGGCCAGCTCCAGGCTGCCGATGATCACCGCCAGCAGGTTATTGAAATCATGCGCCAGCCCGCCCGTCAGCTGACCCACCGCCTTCATCTTCTGGCTGTGGAGCAGCGCCTCCTCCAGCCCCTGACGTTCAATGCGATCCACCTCCATCTGGGAGGTTTTCTCTTTCAGCAGCCGGGTGGTGTGCTCCAGCGAAGCGGTATTGCGGGCAAAGACGTTAAATGCCCGCGCCAGCTCGCCCAGCTCATCCCGCCGTTGCAGCGCAGGCACCGAGACATCCTGTTCCCCGTGGGCCAGCCGCGACATCGCCCGGGAGATGGCGGTCAGGTTGGTGCCCAGGTTGCGGTAGATGTACCAGCAGGCAAAGGCGGTAATGATCAGCGCCAGCACGGCGGAAAGGGTAATAAAGACGCTGATGGAGCGCAGCTCCTGATGGCTCTGGGCGGTACGCAGCTGGGATGCCTGCGCCACCTGCTCCACATACTGATTGATATCGCTGTTGAGGATCGCCACCAGCGCTTTGATGTGAAACATATACCAGCTGATCGACAGATCGCTCTCTTCCAGCTGCCGGGAGAGCGGGCCGAGCTTGTTCAGCTCGGCGTTAAAATCGGGCAGCACAAAGCCCACCACCGGCTGAGTGGCCCCAGGGGGCAGCATCGCCGTCACCGTATCAAGCTGCTGGATGGTCGCCCGCGGCGAAGGAGTTTCGATGGCGGCGACGATCAGCCGGTCCATCTCGCTGAGCAGGCGGGCATCGGGCACGTTACTGGCGTAGCGGCGGTTGATCTCCTGGAGATGGCGGAGATAGCTCTGGCTCTGGTAGAGCGCGCTGAGCAGGGCATTACGCTCCAGGTGGCGTCGCTGTCCGCGCTCCAGCATCCCGGTCACGCTTTGTTGCAGCTCGTTGCTGCGCCGGATGATCCGCGCCACCAGTGCGGGCTCCTGCTGCGCCAGCGGCGCATCGGCAAGCTGCGCCAGTGAATGGCCCAGCGCCGTCTGGGTCTGTTTCAGCCGGTTGGCTTCGTCTTTATATTCCAGCGCCCCCACCACCTGCGACAAACGTACCGCCGCCGTCGCCACGTTGGCGGTTTCCCGCGACAAATTCATGCTGCCGGTCATGTCGTCCAGCGTCTGGCGCTGCACCTGCTCCTGGATATGGCTGGCGTGGCGAAAGCCCAGCACCGCCACGCCGCTGACCATTAACGTCACCGCCACCACCAGCAGATTGAAGATCAGCAGGCGGCCACGGGCGCTGGCGAAAAAGGGAGGACGGCGTGAAGGCATGTTGGCTCCGTGGCGTAACTGTGATCCACATTAACTATTCATAACTATGACAAATATGAACGACTTCTGACATTTTGCATTTACCGGGCTGTGATGAAGTGCGGATATCGAACGTCACAGGAGATCCGCCATGAGCAGGACCCCGGTTTTAGAGATGCGCAGCATTGCCAAAACCTTTGGCAGCTTTCACGCGCTGAAGGGTGTGGATCTGACGGTCTTCCCCGGTGAGATCCACGCGCTAATGGGTGAAAACGGCGCCGGAAAAAGTACGCTGATGAAAATTCTCGCCGGGGCTTACATCGCCACCAGCGGCGAGATCCTGATCGACGGCAAGCCGTTTCACATCAAAGGCCCAAAAGATGCCCTGGCGGCAGGCATCACCCTGATTTATCAGGAGATGCAGCTGGCACCAAACCTTACCGTGGCCGAAAACATCTTCCTCGGCAGCGAGCTGTCGCGCGGCGGGCTGGTGCAGCGTAAAGAGATGGCGGCCCAGGCCCAGGCGGTAATTGACCGGCTTGGCGCCCAGTTTAAGGCCACCGATCTGGTGATGAAGCTGACCATCGCCGAGCAGCAGCAGGTGGAGATTGCCCGCGCGCTGCACCGCAACAGTCGCATTCTGGTGATGGATGAACCCACCGCCGCCCTCTCCTCTCGCGAGACCCATCGTCTGTTTGAACTGATTTTGCGCCTGCGCGATGAAGGGATGGCGATCATCTACATCAGCCACCGCATGGCGGAGGTATATGAGCTGTCGGATCGCGTCAGCGTACTGCGTGACGGCCAGTACGTCGGCAGCCTGACCCGCGACAAGCTCAACGCCGCTGAACTGGTGCGGATGATGGTCGGGCGTCCGTTGAGCGATCTGTTCAATAAAGAGCGCGATATCCCTCTCGGCAGCCCGCGCCTGAATGTCCACCATCTGACCGACGGTGGCAAAGTGCAGCCCTGTAGCCTGCTGGTGCGCTCCGGTGAAATCGTCGGGCTCGCCGGGCTGGTGGGGGCCGGACGCTCAGAGCTGGCCCAGCTGATTTTTGGCGTGCGCAAGGCCACCGGCGGCATGATTGAGGTGGATGGCGAGCCGGTGGTGATCCACTCCCCGCGTGCCGCCATTGAGCACGGCATCGGTTTTTTAACCGAGAACCGCAAGGAGCAGGGGCTGTTCCTTGAGCTGGCGGCGCAGGAGAACATCACCATGGCGACGCTGGAGCGCGACGCCACCTTCGGCATGCTTAACCGCAAAAAAGCGCAGTCGATCTCCGATGATGCCATCGCCCTGCTTAACATTCGCGTGCCGCATTCCCAGGTGCGGGCGGGCGGCCTCTCCGGTGGCAATCAGCAGAAGCTACTCATCTCCCGCTGGGTGGCGATTGGCCCGCGCATTCTGATCCTCGACGAGCCGACCCGCGGCGTGGATGTCGGGGCCAAAAGCGAGATCTACCGGATCATGAACCAGATGGCGCGCAAAGGGGTGGCGATCCTGATGATCTCCAGCGAACTGCCGGAAGTGGTAGGCATGAGCGATCGCGTCTATGTGATGCGCGAAGGGAGCATCGCCGGCGAGCTGCATCGGGCCGATATCACACAAGAAAACATTATGACGCTGGCAACCGGCGTTAACGACTCTCATCACCAGGCGGTAAAATCATGAGCCAACAAAATAGTCCGCAACAGGTGGCCAAAGCGGCCTCCGCCAAAAAAATGCTGATGGGCGATCTGATGCAAACCATCGGGATCCTGCCGATATTGATCCTGATTGTCGCCGTCTTTGGCTTTATCGCCCCGAACTTCTTTACCGAAAGCAACCTGCTGAACATCACCCGTCAGGCCTCCATCAATATCGTGCTGGCGGCGGGGATGACCTTCATCATTCTGACCGGCGGCATCGACCTCTCGGTAGGCTCGATTCTGGGCACCACCGCAGTGGCGGCGATGGTGGTCTCGCTGATGCCGGAGCTCTCCATGCTCTCGGTCCCGGCGGCCCTGATGCTCGGGCTGGTGCTGGGCACCATCAACGGGGCGCTGGTGGCCTTTGCCGGATTGCCCCCCTTTATCGTCACGCTCGGCACCTACACGGCGCTGCGCGGGGCGGCCTATCTGCTGGCGGACGGCACCACGGTGATTAACTCCAGCATCAGCTTTGAGTGGATCGGCAATAACTACCTCGGGCCGGTGCCATGGCTGGTGGTGATCGCCCTCGCGGTCATCGTCATCTGCTGGTTCATCCTGCGCCGCACCACCCTCGGGGTACACATTTATGCGGTGGGCGGCAACATGCAGGCGGCGCGCTTAACGGGCATCAAGGTCTGGATGGTACTGCTGTTTGTCTACGGCATGAGCGGCCTGCTCTCGGGTCTGGGCGGAGTGATGAGCGCCTCGCGACTCTACAGCGCCAACGGCAACCTCGGCACCGGCTATGAGCTGGATGCGATTGCGGCGGTGATCCTCGGCGGCACCAGCTTTGTCGGCGGCATCGGCACCATCACCGGCACGCTGGTGGGGGCGCTGATTATTGCCACCCTTAACAACGGCATGACGCTGATGGGCGTTTCCTACTTCTGGCAACTGGTGATCAAAGGGGCGGTGATCATCATTGCGGTACTGATCGACAAATACCGTACCCGACACCATCAAAGTGCATAACAACAATACCCTACATAACGAGGACGAAAAATATGCGTTTAAAACCTCTTGTTACCGCGCTCTGTGCTGGCGCACTGCTTGCAGCAACCCCATTTGTCCAGGCCAAAGAGCTGAAGTCCATCGGCGTGACGGTGGGTGATCTGGCCAACCCGTTCTTTGTGCAGATCACCAAAGGGGCGGAGCTGGAAGCACGCAAACTGGCGGGAGATAACGTGAAAGTGACGCTGGTCTCCAGCGGTTACGATCTCGGCCAGCAGGTGTCGCAGATTGATAACTTCATCGCCGCTAAGGTCGATATGATCATTCTTAACGCCGCAGACTCGAAGGGGATCGGCCCGGCGGTGAAGCGCGCGAAAGATGCCGGGATCGTGGTGGTGGCGGTTGACGTGGCGGCAGAGGGTGCCGATGCGACCATCACCTCCAACAACACCCAGGCGGGCGAGATGGCCTGTAAGTTGATTACCGACCGTCTGAAAGGCAAAGGCAACGTGGTCATCATCAACGGACCGCCGGTCTCTGCGGTACAGAACCGCGTGGAAGGGTGCCAGACCGAATTTAAAAAACATCCGGATATCAAGGTGCTCTCGGATAACCAGAACGCCAAGGGCAGCCGTGAAGGCGGGCTGGAGGTGATGACCTCGCTGCTGGCCGCCAATCCGAAGATCGACGGCGTGTTCGCCATCAACGATCCGACGGCGATCGGGGCCGATCTGGCGGCGAAACAGGCGCAACGTAACGAGTTCTTTATCGTTGGCGTGGATGGTTCCCCGGATGCGGAAGAGGCGCTGAAGCGCGAAAACTCCCTCTTTATCGCCACCCCGGCGCAGGACCCGCAGGTGATGGCGGCGAAAGCGGTGGAGATTGGCTATGGCATTCTGCAGGGTAAACCGGCGCCGAAAGAGCCGGTGCTGATCCCGGTGACGATGATCGATAAGAACAACGTCGGCACCTATAAGGGCTGGACGGTTAAGTGAGATCGGTGCAGAGCCTCTTTATCAGGGGCTCTGCATATCACGTAAGGAGTTACCATGAAACGCTCCGAAATTAACGAAATCCTCGGCCACACGCGGCAGTTTTTCTCCATGCACGATGTGCATTTGCCCCCCTTTGCCAGCTTTCCCCCTGCCCGCTGGCAGCAGCTCGACGCACAGGCCTGGCGCGAGGTGTTCGATCTTCGCCTCGGCTGGGACGTGACCGCCTTCGGCGGCGATAACTTTGCCGCCCAGGGGCTGACCCTTTTTACCCTGCGCAACGGCTCGCCCGGCGGCAAGCCGTGGGCCAGATGCTATGCGGAAAAGATCATGCACGTGCGCGACGGGCAGGTCACGCCGCTGCATTTCCACTGGCGCAAACGCGAGGACATCATTAACCGCGGCGGCGGCAATCTGATTCTGGAGCTGTGGAACGCCGATGAAAATGAGCAGAAAGAGGATGGCGATATTACGGTCTCCATCGACGGGTGCCAGCAGACCCACGCGGCAGGCAGCCATATCCGTCTCGCGCCGGGAGAGAGCATCTGTCTGCCGCCCGGTTTGTACCACAGCTTCTGGAGTGAGGCGGGTTTTGGGGATGTGCTGGTGGGCGAGGTCTCCTCGGTGAATGATGACGACACCGACAACCACTTCCTGCACCCCACCGCCCGCTATAACAACATTGATGAAGACGAACCGGCCGTGCTGGTGCTGTGTAACGAGTACAGCCTGTTTCGTCTGTAAGGAGTGAACATGCCGCTTATCTCTCTCGCCGACGGGCTGGCGCACGCCCGGGAACAGCGTTACGCGCTGGGGGCGTTTAACGTCCTCGACTCTCACTTCCTGCGGGCGCTCTTTGCCGCGGCCCGCCAGGAGAGCTCGCCCTTTATCATCAACATTGCCGAAATGCACTTTAAGTACGTGTCGCTCGATTCCCTGGTGGAGGCGGTGAAGTTTGAAGCCGCCCGGCATGACATCCCGGTGGTGCTGAACCTCGATCACGGTCTGCATTTCGAGGCGGTGGTGCGGGCGCTGCGTCTGGGGTTCAGCTCGGTGATGTTCGATGGTTCCACGCTGAGCTACGAGGAGAACATCCGCCAGACGCGGGAAGTGGTGAAGATGTGCCACGCGGTGGGCGTGTCGGTGGAGGCGGAGCTGGGCGCGGTGGGGGGCGATGAGGGCGGCGCCCTGTACGGTCACGCCGACGAAGCCTTTTTCACCGATCCAGCCCTGGCGCGGGAATTTGTCGACCAGACCGGCATTGATGCCCTGGCGGTGGCCATCGGCAATGCCCACGGCAAGTACAAGGGGGAGCCGAAGCTCGATTTTGCCCGTCTTGACGCCATCCGCCAGCAAACCGGCCTGCCGCTGGTGCTGCACGGCGGCTCCGGGATCAGTGACGCCGATTTTCGCCGCGCCATTGAGCTTGGGATCCACAAAATTAACTTCTATACCGGCATGTCTCAGGCGGCGCTGGGGGCCGTGGAGCAGCGCATGGCCAACCGGCAGCCGCTGTATGACGAGTTTGCTGAGCTGCTGCTGGGCATCGAAGAGGCGATTACCGACACCGTCGCCGCGCAGATGCGCATCTTCGGCAGCGCGGGGCAAGCATAATGGAACGCCGGGGCATTATCGCGGCGGGTAATATGCTGGTGGACCATGTCCACCAGATTGTGCAGTGGCCGGAGCGCGGCTGGCTGGCGGAGATCACCCACAGCGAGCGCGCCACCGGCGGCGCACCGCTCAACGTGCTGTTAACCGTGGCAAAAATGCATACCGGGATCCCGCTACAGGCGGTCGGGCTGGTGGGGGAGGATAACGACGGGGATTACATTCTCGCCATGCTCGACCAGTATCACGTCAACCGCCAGCGGGTACAGCGCACCACCTTTGCCCCCACCTCCATGTCGCAGGTAATGACCGACCCCAGCGGCCAGCGCACCTTTTTCCACTCACCGGGGGCGAACCGCCTGCTGGATCTGCCCGCCTTTGACCGGCTCGATTACAGCATGAAGATCTTCCATCTGGGCTATCTGCTGCTGCTCGACAGCCTGGATATGCCGGACGAAGAATATGGCACCCGCAGCGCGCGGCTGCTGGCGCAGATGCGCGATCTGGGGTTTAAAACGTCCCTCGATCTGGTGTCGCGTAAGGGCGATCCGCGCTATCAGCCGCTGGTGCTCCCTGCCCTGCGCCATCTCGACTATCTGGTGATCAACGAGCTGGAGGCGGGCGAGTTCAGCGGCCTGCCGATGCGCGATGACCAGGACGCGCCGGTGATCGCTAATATTGCCGCGGCGGCGGCAGATCTGCTGGCGGCGGGGGTGACGTCACGGGTAGTGATCCACTGCCCGGAGGGGGCGTGGGGTCAGGAGCCGGGCCAGGCGGGAAGCTGGCTCCCCTCGTGGCAGCTTACGCAGGAGGAGATTGTCGGCAGCGTCGGCGCAGGGGATGCCTTCTGCGCCGGATTTTTGTATGGCTGCCACGAATCGCTGTCGCTGACGGAGAGTATTCAGATGGCGCACGCCTGCGCCCGGACCAGCCTGCTGGCGGCCAACGCCATCGACGGGGCGAAAACCCTGTCAGAGCTACAGCGGTTTATTGAGGAGAACCCCCTGGTCTAGGCCGCCCTGTCGCCATGCAGTACGTCGGCGGCAAAGACATAGCCCAGCCCGCGGATAGTTTTAATCAGCAGCGGCTGGTGCGGATTGATTTCGATTTTGCGGCGCAGGCGCATGATTAGCACGTCGATGGTGCGATCGAACACCTCGGCACTTTCGCTGTGGGTCAGCTCCAGCAGCTGTTCCCGGCTCAACACCCGCCGGGCATTCTGGGTAAGCGCCAGCAGCAGACCGTATTCGCCCTGGGTCAGGGAGACCACGTTGCGCGCTGCGTCAATGAGCTCACAGCGTGCGGTGTCCAGCGTCCAGCCGTTAAAGCCGATCCCGCCCGCCCGCGGGACCGCCGCAGGCTCTGCCGCCAGCGCGCCGGTGCGGCGGAGCACAGCTTTAACGCGCGCCACCACCACCCGGGGGTTAAAGGGTTTGCCGATATAATCGTCCGCCCCCATCTCCAGCCCCACCACCACATCCGACTCGCTGCCAAGACCCGTGAGCATAATGACCGGCAGCTCAGGACGCTGTTTTTGCAGCTGCTGTAACACCTGCAGGCCGTTGATATCCGGCAGCATCATATCGAGCAAAACCAGTGCAATATCCGGCATCTGGCTGGCCAGACGCAGCGCATCCTGCCCGTTGTGGCAGACATGGACGGTAAAGACGTGCTCGTTGAGAACGTCCTGCAACAGTTCGCAGACCGCGGTGTCGTCATCGACCACCAGAATTGCTGGTTTCATTACGGGACCCCATAGAGAAGATAAAGATCAGTCTGGCCCATTCTGTGCAAGGCTCCAGCCCAAACGCCTTTTCCATCACGAATCTTCAACCGCCGTCACATCCCCCGTCACTTCCGCCGCCGCAATTTTTGCCGCAGGCCTGTTTTTCGTCAGGGTATTGCCCAGGATTCACCCGTAAAGTCAGGGGAAAACCACAACAAGAATGCGGCTTAGAGGCGGCATACTCAACCGACATATCAGCATCATATGAAACTGGAGCGAGATCGATGAAAAACGTCATCACGGTTTGCCCCTATTGCGCATCAGGTTGCAAGATCAACCTGGTGGTCGATAACGGCACAATCGTCCGGGCGGAGGCGGCCAACGGCAAAACCAACCAGGGCACGCTGTGCCTGAAGGGCTACTTCGGCTGGGATTTTATTAACGATACCCAAATCCTCACCCCGCGGCTGAAAAGCCCGATGATCCGCAGAACGCGCGGCGGCAAGCTGACGCCCGTTTCGTGGGAAGAGGCGCTGGATTATGTCGCCAGTCGCCTCACCGCCATCAAGGAAAAGCACGGCCCGGACGCGATCCAGACCACCGGCTCGTCACGCGGCACCGGGAATGAAACCAACTATCTGATGCAGAAGTTTGCGCGCGCCGTTATCGGCACCAATAACGTCGACTGCTGCGCCCGCGTCTGACACGGCCCCTCGGTTGCAGGTCTGCACCAGTCGGTCGGCAATGGCGCCATGAGCAATGCCATCAACGAGATTGATAACACTGCGTTAGTCTTTATTTTTGGCTATAACCCGGCGGATTCGCACCCGATTGTCGCCAACCATATTCTGCGCGCGAAACAGAACGGGGCAAAAATCATCGTCTGCGATCCGCGGCGCATCGAAACCGCCCGCATTGCCGATATGCATATCGCATTGCGAAACGGCTCGAACATCGCCCTGCTCAACGCCATCGGCCACGTGATTATTGCCGAGCAGCTCTACGATCGGGCCTTCGTTGCCCGCCGCACGGAGGGCTTTGATGAGTACCGTGAGATCGTTGAACGCTATACGCCGGAGTCGGTGGAGAGCATTACCGGCGTAAGTGCGGGAGAGATCCGTCAGGCGGCACGTCTGTATGCCAGGGCCAACACCGCTACCCTGCTGTGGGGCATGGGGGTGACCCAGTTCTGGCAGGGGGTGGAAACCGTGCGCGCGCTCACCAGCCTTGCCATGCTGACCGGCAATCTCGGCAAAGCCCATGCGGGGGTCAACCCGGTGCGTGGCCAGAATAACGTGCAGGGGGCATGCGACATGGGGGCACTACCGGATACCTATCCGGGCTACCAGTACGTTAAGTTTCCGGAAAACCGCGAGAAATTTGCCAAAGCCTGGGGCGTGGAGAGCCTGCCGGCGAACCCCGGCTACCGTATCAGCGAGCTGCCGCACCGCGCGGCCCACGGCGAGGTGCGGGCGGCGTACATCATGGGCGAAGACCCGCTGCAAACCGATGCTGAGCTCTCGGCGGTGCGCAAAGCTTTTGACGATCTGGAGCTGGTGATTGTCCAGGATATCTTTATGACCAAAACCGCGGCGGCGGCGGACGTGATCCTGCCCTCCACCTCCTGGGGCGAGCATGAAGGGGTCTACACCGCAGCCGATCGCGGCTTCCAGCGCTTCTTCAAAGCCGTGGAGCCAAAGTGGGAGCTGAAAACCGACTGGCAGATTATCAGCGAGATTGCCACCCGGATGGGTTATCCGATGCACTACGACAACACCCAGCAAATCTGGGACGAGCTGCGCCAGCTCTGCCCGGCCTTTAAGGGGGCAACCTACGAGAAGATGGGCGAGCTGGGCTATATCCAGTGGCCCTGCCGGGACGAGTCGCCGGAAGATCGGGGCACCTCGTACCTGTTCGCCGAGAAATTCGATACCCCGAACGGGCTGGCGCAGTTCTTCACCTGCGACTGGATGGCGCCGATGGATACGCTGTCGCCAGAGTATCCGATGGTGCTCTCCACCGTGCGCGAAGTGGGTCACTACTCCTGCCGCTCCATGACCGGCAACTGTGCGGCGCTGTCGGCGCTGGCGGATGAGCCCGGCTATGTACAAATCAACACCGGGGATGCCAAACAGCTGGGCATTGAGGATGACGCCCTGGTGTGGATCACCTCACGTAAAGGCCGGGTCATCACCCGGGCCCAGGTGAGCGATCGGCCAAACAAAGGTGCGGTATACATGACCTACCAGTGGTGGATTGGCGCCTGCAACGAGCTGGTAACGGAAAACCTGAGCCCGATAACCAAAACGCCGGAATATAAATATTGTGCCGTGCGCCTCGAACCGATAGCGGATCAGGCTGCCGCCGAGCGCTATGTTATCGATGAATATAATGCGTTGAAAAAGCGTTTACGGGAAACCGCGATGGGATAACCTGTAATTAACGGAACAGCGAATAAAGAGGGATGAATTATTCACCCCCTCTTTTATTTATGAAATATAAATTTAAAAACCGAATATTATTTTGCGAGCAGTATTCCAGAGAAATGTAATTTCGCACAAAAAAATTACATCTTTTCTTTTTACTTCAGAGGGATAAGATTATCGGCGGGTGCTTAAGGCTTTCTGTCTTAAGCCGTATTGAGGGACAGAAAGTGAAAAACCCCGGAAATGTTTCCATTAACCGGGGCTATCCCTCAACTACCCAACAAGTTGAGGATAGCCCCTTCTTCTTTTGTTAGCAAGGAGTAAAGGGCATGACGCCATTAAAATATGTCGCAGGCATAATAGTTATTATTTGTCTGACTATCGTGATATTCGCCTTTATTAATCGCGGTAAGTTATGCGAACTCACAATAAAGAGTGAACAACACGAAGTGGCGGCTAAATTAGCCTGCGCAGCAGGCTAACTTCAGCGGGCGGGGAGACCCGCCCGGCTTGTAGGTAGTGGAGGTCTTAACGCACCCATTTTTTTCTTCACATCGCCCGCTTATACTGCCCGGTATCTACTCCTACGAAAATAACGCATGAAACCTCTTTATCTGTTGTTGATCCTTTTTACTTCTCTGGCGAGCGCCGAGGAGATTGGCGGCCAGTACCTGAAGCAGGCTGAGGCGGGCGACAGCCGTGCCCAGTATTACCTTGCCGAAACATATTACAGCTCGGGTGATGATAAGCAGGCCGAAACCTGGGCCGAAAAAGCAGCGAAAAACGGCGATATCGATGCCATGGCCCTGCTGTCCCAAATCAAGTTAAAGCACGGCGATTTCGCTCAGGCCAAAGGGCTGGCGCAGCAGGCCACGGTGGCGGGCAGCTCGCCGGGCGCGGTGATGCTGGCGCGTTTGCTGGTAAACACCCGGGCCGGGAAGACCGACTATCCGCAGGCGCTGAGCTTACTGCACAAGGTCGCTGAGAATACCGAAGACGACGCCGCCGTTGATGCCCAGCAGTTGCTGGGGCTGATCTACGCCAACGGCGTGGAAGTGGCGCAGGATGATGTGCAGGCCGCGCGGTGGTTTAAGCAAAGCTCCACGCTGTCACGCACAGGCTATGCGGAGTACTGGGCGGGCCAGATCTTTAAGCAGGGCGAGGAGGGATTTATCACCCCCAATAAACAGAAGGCGCTCTACTGGTTGAATCTGAGCTGTAGCGAAGGGTTTGATACCGGATGTGAGGAGTTTGATGCGTTAAGCGGGGAGTAAATGCCCGGCGGCACTATGTTTGCCGGGCCTACGGTCATGTAGGCCGGGTAAGCGAAGCGTCACCCGGCTTTTCACTTTACTGGTCAGCCGTCTTATCAAACCGCCCCAGCACCTCGCGCTCATAGGCCAGCGCTTTTTTACGGTCGAACTTATGTTCCCACTTGGCAATCACCAGCACCGCCAGCGCGTTACCCACCACGTTCAGCGCGGTACGCGCCATGTCGAGGATACGGTCAACACCGGCGATAAACGCCAGTCCTTCCAGCGGAATACCCACACTGCCCAGGGTCGCCAGCAGCACCACAAACGACACGCCCGGCACGCCGGCAATGCCTTTCGAGGTCACCATCAGCGTCAGCACCAGAACGATCTCCTGCCACAGGGAGAGGTCAATGCCGTACAGCTGGGCAATAAAGATCGCGGCGATACTCTGGTACAGCGTGGAGCCATCAAGGTTAAAGGAGTAGCCGGTCGGCACCACGAAGCTGGTGATCGACGCCGGCGCGCCGTAAGCCTCCATCTTCTGGATGATGCGCGGCAGCACGCTTTCAGAGCTGGCGGTGGAGTACGCCAGAATCAGCTCGTCCTTCAGGATGCGGATCAGGATCCAGATGCTCAGCCCGCACATGCGCGCCACTAAGCCCAGCACCACCAGCGCGAAGAAGATGATGGCGAAATGCACCAGCAGCACCAGCTTCGCCAGCGGCCACAGGGAGGCAAAACCGAAGTTCGCCACCGTCACCGAGATCAGCGCAAACACCCCTACCGGCGCATAGCGCATCACCATGTGGGTCACTTTAAACATGGTTTCAGAGATGGAGCGGAACACGGTCACCAGCGGCTCGCGGTGGGCGGAGGGCAGCGACGCCAGCCCCAGACCAAACAGCACCGAGAAGAAGATAATCGGCAGCATTTCGCCCTTCGCCATCGACGCCACGATATTCGTTGGCACCAGCGACAGGATCGTCCCCATCAGGCCATGAGAGTGGCTCTGCACATCGGCGGTTGTGCTCTGGTATTTCGAAATATCCACCGTCGCCAGCTGCGACATATCAATGCCCGCCCCCGGCTGGAACAGATTCGCCAGCGTGATGCCGAGAACAATGGCCACCGTAGTGATCACTTCGAAATAAAGGATAGTTTTCGCGCCGATGCGGCCCAGTTGCTTCGCGTCACCCACCCCGGCAATCCCCACCACCAGCGTCGAGATGACAATCGGCACCACAATCATCTTGATCAGATGAATAAAGATATCGCCGGCCGGTGACAGTAAGTTGGCGATCAGCCATTCGCGGCTGTCACTGTGATAATGCAGATAACTACCCAGCAAGATACCCAGCACAAGGGCCAGCAAAATTTGCCAGGCCAGGCTGACTTTCAAATTTTTCATAACAAGAGACTTCCTCAACGAAGTGTTCGTACTCGTAAAACGAAGGGGACGACACATACTGAAAGGGTATGAATTGTGTTGCGTTCATTTATGGGGTTTTTTAACGCGCGGTATCAGTACCATTTGCACGGCATGCTGCGCAAGCCTTTAAGAACGAGGCATTTGACTGACAAAAAAGGTCATTACGCTAATTTATATTGGTGATGATAAATAACCTTTTGTAATGAAAACGCTTTTTTATCCATAAAAGCAAATAATCTACAAGAGCAATTATTTTCCTTCAAAGTGTCATTTGCGCGTTTTTTGTTCTCTTTAACATTTGCGTGATCTGTCGCCCAAATAGTAAACAAAGCTGCCAAAGCCCCTACAATTAACGTTTTTGCGACATATTATTAACATCCTACAAGGAGAACAAAAACCATGAGCCAAGTCCATAAACACGGCATTCCCGCAAATATTGCGGACCGCTGCCTGATTAACCCTGAGCAGTACCAGGAGAAGTATCAACACTCCATCACCAACCCTGACGCCTTCTGGGGCGAGCAGGGCAAAATCCTTGACTGGATCACGCCCTATCAGACGGTCAAGAACACCTCTTTTGCCCCAGGTAACGTCTCTATTAAATGGTATGAAGACGGTACGCTGAACCTGGCCGCCAACTGTCTGGATCGTCACCTCGCCGAGCGCGGTGACCAGACGGCGATCATCTGGGAGGGCGACGACGCCACCCAGAGCAAAAATATTACCTACCGTGAACTGCACCGCGATGTCTGCCGCTTTGCTAACGTGCTGTTGGCGCAGGGCATCAAGAAAGGCGACGTGGTTGCCATCTATATGCCGATGGTACCGGAAGCGGCCGTGGCGATGCTGGCCTGCGCCCGCATCGGCGCCGTGCACTCCGTGATCTTTGGCGGCTTCTCGCCGGAAGCGGTGGCCGGGCGCATTATCGACTCCAGCTCCAAACTGGTGATCACAGCCGACGAAGGCGTGCGTGCTGGCCGTGCCGTTCCGCTGAAAAAGAACGTCGATGACGCGCTGAAAAACCCCAATGTAAACAGCGTCAACAGTGTGATTGTGCTCAAGCGCACCGGCAACGCCATTGAATGGCATGAGGGGCGCGACCTCTGGTGGAGCGACCTGATTGAGCAGGCCAGCGACCAGCACCAGCCGGAAGCGATGAATGCGGAAGATCCGCTGTTTATCCTCTATACCTCGGGTTCAACCGGTAAGCCGAAGGGCGTCCTGCACACCACCGGCGGCTATCTGGTCTATGCGGCCACCACCTTTAAGTATGTCTTTGATTATCATCAGGGTGATATCTACTGGTGCACCGCCGATGTGGGCTGGGTCACCGGCCACAGCTACCTGCTGTACGGCCCGCTGGCCTGCGGCGCCACCACCCTGATGTTTGAAGGGGTGCCAAACTGGCCGACGCCGGCGCGCATGAGCCAGGTGGTGGACAAACACCAGGTCAATATTCTCTACACCGCCCCGACCGCGATCCGCGCCCTGATGGCGGAAGGCGATAAGGCGATTGAAGGCACCGACCGCTCCTCCCTGCGTATCCTCGGTTCCGTGGGTGAGCCGATCAACCCGGAAGCCTGGGAGTGGTACTGGAAGAAGATCGGCAACGAGAAATGTCCGGTGGTCGATACCTGGTGGCAGACCGAAACCGGCGGGTTCATGATCACCCCGCTGCCGGGCGCCACTCAGCTGAAAGCCGGTTCCGCGACCCGTCCGTTCTTTGGCGTTCAGCCTGCGCTGGTGGATAACGAAGGCACGCCGCTGGAAGGGGCCACCGAAGGCAACCTGGTCATCACCGACTCCTGGCCGGGTCAGGCGCGCACCCTGTTTGGCGATCACGATCGCTTTGAGCAGACCTACTTCTCCACCTTCAAAAATATGTACTTCAGCGGCGACGGCGCGCGTCGTGATGAAGATGGCTACTACTGGATCACCGGCCGCGTGGACGACGTGCTGAACGTCTCCGGCCACCGTCTGGGGACCGCCGAGATCGAATCAGCCCTCGTGTCGCATCCGAAAATCGCCGAAGCGGCGGTGGTCGGTATTCCACACAACATCAAAGGCCAGGCGATCTATGCCTACGTCACCTTAAACCATGGCGAAGAGCCGTCACCCGAGCTCTATACCGAAGTGCGTAACTGGGTGCGGAAAGAGATTGGCCCGCTTGCCACCCCGGACGTGCTGCACTGGACCGACTCGCTGCCGAAAACCCGCTCCGGCAAAATCATGCGCCGTATTCTGCGCAAGATTGCGGCGGGGGATACCAGCAATTTAGGCGACACCTCTACGCTCGCCGATCCTGGCGTGGTGGACAAACTGCTCGAAGAGAAGCAGGCCATCGCAATGCCATCGTAACACCCTCACCTTAGCCCTCTCCCTTCAAGGGAGAGGGGAATATAAAAACCACCCCATAGGATTTCGCGTTGCAGGCACGTGACTGCTCAGGCTGCGTGAAAACCGAAGGGGGATACCTCTGGAGATTCTGTGATGAATGACAATATTTGTCAGCAGATAGAGAACAGTGCGCACTACAGGGAGCTGGTGGATAAACGGCAACGGTTTGCCTTCATTCTCTCTATTATCATGCTGATCATCTACGTGGGCTTTATCCTGCTGATCGCTTTTGCGCCGCACTGGCTGGGCACGCCGCTGCATGCGGGCACCAACGTCACGCGCGGCATCCCTATCGGTATCGGTGTGATCGTCGTTTCGTTTGTGCTGACCGGCGTCTACGTCTGGCGCGCTAACGGTGAGTTCGACCGTCTGAACAAAGCGGTACTGCGCGAGGTGAAAGCATCATGAAGAGAGTCCTGACGGCGCTTGCCGCCGCCCTCCCCCTCGCGGCAAATGCCGCCGATGCCATTGGCGGCGCGGTTGAACGCCAGCCGACCAACTGGCAGGCGATTGTGATGTTCCTGATCTTCGTGGTGCTGACGCTGTACATCACCTACTGGGCGTCGAAACGCGTGCGTTCCCGTAACGATTACTACACCGCGGGCGGCAACATTACCGGTTTCCAGAACGGGCTGGCCATCGCCGGTGACTTTATGTCGGCGGCCTCTTTCCTCGGCATCTCCGCGCTGGTCTATACCTCCGGCTACGACGGGCTGATCTACTCTCTGGGCTTCCTCGTCGGCTGGCCGATCATCCTGTTCCTGATCGCCGAACGCCTGCGTAACCTGGGGCGTTATACCTTTGCCGACGTGGCATCCTATCGCCTGAAACAGGGGCCGATTCGTACCCTTTCCGCCTGCGGCTCGCTGGTGGTGGTAGCCCTCTACCTGATTGCCCAGATGGTGGGGGCCGGCAAGCTGATCCAGCTGCTGTTCGGCCTGAACTACCATGTCGCGGTGGTGCTGGTGGGGGTGCTGATGGTGATGTATGTCCTGTTTGGCGGCATGCTCGCCACCACCTGGGTGCAGATCATCAAAGCGGTACTGCTGCTGTTCGGCGCCAGCTTTATGGCCTTTATGGTGATGAAGCATGTCGGCTTCAGCTTTAATAACCTCTTTACCGAAGCGATGGCGGTACACCCGAAAGGGGAAGCGATCATGAGCCCCGGCGGGCTGGTGAAAGATCCGATCTCGGCGCTGTCGTTAGGGCTGGGCCTGATGTTTGGTACCGCGGGCCTGCCGCACATTCTGATGCGTTTCTTCACGGTGTCAGATGCGCGCGAAGCGCGGAAAAGCGTCTTCTACGCCACCGGCTTTATGGGTTACTTCTACATCCTGACCTTTATCATCGGCTTCGGCGCCATCATGCTGGTGGGTGCAAACCCGGCCTTCAAGGATGCGGCGGGCGCGCTGATTGGCGGCAACAACATGGCGGCAGTCCATCTGGCTGACGCGGTGGGCGGCAACCTGTTCCTCGGCTTTATCTCCGCCGTGGCCTTCGCCACAATTCTGGCGGTGGTGGCTGGCCTGACCCTGGCGGGTGCTTCTGCGGTCTCCCACGACCTCTATGCCAACGTCTGGCGTAAAGGCGCCTCTGAACGCGACGAACTGAAGGTCTCCAAAATCACCGTTCTGGTCCTGGGGGTCGTCGCCATTCTGTTGGGGATCCTGTTCGAAAATCAGAACATCGCCTTTATGGTGGGGCTGGCCTTCTCCATTGCGGCAAGCTGCAACTTCCCGATCATTCTGCTCTCTATGTACTGGTCGAAGCTGACCACCCGCGGAGCGATGATTGGCGGCTGGCTCGGCCTGCTGACGGCGGTGATCCTGATGATCCTCGGTCCGACCATCTGGGTGCAGATCCTCGGCCACGAAAGCGCCATCTTCCCGTATGAGTACCCGGCGCTCTTCTCCATCGCCGTGGCCTTTATCGGCATCTGGGTCTTCTCGGCAACTGATAACTCGCCGGAAGGCAACCTGGAGCGCGAGAAGTTCCGCGCCCAGTTTATCCGCTCCCAAACCGGCCTGGGTGTCGAACAGGGCCGCGCGCACTAAAACCCCCTCCCCGGCCACTGGTCGGGGATCACATTTTTTTCCCCTTCTGGTGACGTTTATCACGTCGCCAGAACAGAAAAAGCCGATGCGGATCACAGGCTTTATCTGCAATCCGCAACGTCCATCACACTTTTCCCTATTCCACGCCGATCCCCCGCTTTCCCTACCCGCGGTATACAGACAACCCCGACCGCAGTTTTTATTCTTTAGTTACAGCGACTCGCCGAGGCTTCTGGCAAAGCGCTCCAGCCGCGCCGGGCTCAGCAACAGCGGCAGGAAGAGCGGGCTGCTGGCGGGCGGATCTGTCAGCCAGCGATCCAGGGTGTCGCTGAAGTGCAGCAGCCGCTGCTGATGCTGCTTCAGGATGTCGGCAGGCAGACTTTGCGGACCGTAGTGATCCAGCCACACGACGTCGGTCACGGCGGCGGCGACGTGAGAGAACATCTGGCTGTAGATCTCCGCGCTGCGCCAGGCGGCCAGCAGGATCGCAAGGGTGTCGTCCGGGCAGGTCATACGCGGCATCAGCTCACGCAGGTTGTGCAGCGTACGTGACGCCAGGAAGCAGGCGGCCTCTTTTTCCAGCGCTACCCGCTCACGCTGCTCTTTGCCAAGGGCGGGATCGTCGGCGGGCATCAGCGGCTGCCAGGCGTGCAGCCAGTTAGCGCTACGGGTGTCCGTATGGAGCAATTGCTGCGCCTGGGCGATGCTCTCCGGGATCTGGCTCTGGTAGTGCAACCGCCGTCCGAGGAAGTTTGGCGTTTTGCACAGCCAGTCGTAGCTGGCGTGGAGGATGGCCGAAAGCTGATGTTTGTCCGCCAAAGCGCGAAAGCCGAACTGATGGTGTTCCGCCCAACGCTCGAAGGTAGCGGGCAGCGCGGCATCGGCGGCATGGTTGGCGGCAGAGAGGCCAAACAGGTTGATGGCATTGACGGAGTCCATCACCCGGCTGTCGGGCAACCACTGCCAGCTCACGCGGGAGGTAATCGCTTCGATTTCGTTTTCTGTGGCGCTGAGCGCCCAGCTTAAGCGGCCACCAATCTCATCGGCCAGATAGCACGGCAGTGCGCTCCAGCCGTAGCCGATACCGAAGAGATCGTACTCGATCCACTTTTTATGCCCCGGCAGGGTGGCGATGTTGGGATGGTTGGCAAAACCGGGGTGGTAATCCAGCTCGGTGGCTTTTACCGAGGCGCGCACGTCGTCCGGGAGCGTCGCCAGAATGCCGGAGAGCTGCTGCCGCGGCCAGCTGTTGTCAATGAAGTCGCGCAGGATGAGCTTTTTTCCCTGGGCGCGCAGCAGGCTCCAGACATCATGCAGGCTTTGCTGCCAGCGACTGGTCTGAAAGTCTGGCGTCGTCAGGCTGAGAATAAGCCCGCCGAGATGGGGCAGCGCCTGTAAAAGCGGATGCAGTATCGCGGCATAAAAAGGGTGCCAGAAATCGGGCGCGTGCTTTTCGTCGAACGTCAGTTCCGGAAATTTACGCTTAATAATGTCGTCATTGGGCGCGGCTTCACCCTGAAGCCAGAACGATAAATTATTTTCCGCCAGGTAACGGTCGACGCGTTTTAAATAGTGCAGGGCGTAATTTTGCTGATGAATAAGGTTCTCGACGTTGAGTTTCTGGCTTAACGGCGAGGGCGTCGCAAGTATTGAAAGCAGTTCCTGTTGGTGCAGGATGATGCCAGTGAAACCGTGCTGTTTCGCGCTTTTCACCCCCTGAATAAACCAGGGCCAGTGCCAGATAAACGTGCTGTTCAGCTCCATCAGTTGATGGGGAATACGTTTCATTGCGTCACCTGCTGATATTAATTCTGTTATTTAATCGAGGATGCCATGAAAAAATATGCTCTGGTCGGGACTGGCGGTCGCGCGGGTTTATATATTTCCGCCATCGGTGGCGCCTGGCGGGAAAATGCCAGACTGGTCGCGTTCTGTGATACTAACAAGACGCGCATGCAGTACGCCAATCAGTTATTAAAAAACGAAGGGGCGGATCCGGTTTCCACCTGGCAGGCGGCGCAGTTTGAAGAGATGATCCGCGAGACGCAGCCCGATGTCGTCATTGTCACCACCATGGACCGCACCCATGACGACTACATCGTTCGCGCCCTGCACGCCGGCTGCGATGTGATCACCGAAAAGCCGATGACCATCGACGAACAGCGCGCCCTGCGCATACTTGATGCCATTGAAGAGACGGGCCGTAGCGTGCGCGTGACCTTCAACTACCGCTACGCGCCGCACCACAGTAAAGTGCGCGAACTGCTGATGCAGGGGACGATCGGCAAGGTCACCTCGGTCCATTTCGAGTGGCTGCTTAACACCGAACACGGCGCGGACTACTTCCGCCGCTGGCATCGGGAAAAGCGCAATAGCGGCGGCCTGCTGGTGCATAAATCCACCCACCACTTCGATCTGATGAATTTCTGGCTGAGCAGCTACCCGGAACGGGTTTACGCCGAAGGCAGCCTGCAGTTCTACGGCAGGGAGAATGCGGAGAAACGCGGCGTGACCCGGTTCTACCCGCGCGCCCACGGCTTTGCTGACGCGAAAGACGACCCGTTTGCGCTGCATATGGAAGAGAATGCGCAACTTAAGGCGCTCTATCTGGACGCCGAACACGAAGATCGCTACTTCCGCGACCAGAGCGTCTTCAGCGACGGGATCACCATCGAAGATACGATGTCGGTGCTGGTGAAATACCAGAACCAGGTCCAGCTCACCTACTCCCTCAATGCCTACCTGCCGTGGGAAGGGCTGAATGTGGTCTTTAACGGCACCGAAGGGCGTCTGGAGATGAAGATCGTCGAGAAGTCCTACGTCAATGCCGGGGGAGAGCGGGAAAATGAGGGCAACCTGGAGCAGTGCGACCTCACCGTCTTCCCGATGTTTGCCGAACCCTGGAAAGCGGAATTCAGCCTCGGTGAAGGGGGGCACGGCGGCGGCGACAACGCGATGCTGGCCGACCTGTTCGGCGCGCCACGCCACGATCCGCTGCAGCGCGCGGCGGACCACCGTGCCGGGGCCATGTCTATCCTCACCGGCATTGCGGGCAATATCTCCATGCAGCAGCAGCGTCCGGTCAACTTTAAGGAGTTTGAGCTGGTATCCCGTCTGACGAAACGCTAAGCGTCTCACGCCGGCGCGGCCCGCTGCCGCGCCGGAACCGCCGGTAGTATTGTGCAGTTACTCACCTGTTTAATAACAATATTTATGCCTCTGTTCCGGAGACAATAATGAAAAAACTCGTTTCAGGTGTTATCGCATCGCTGTTATTTTCCTGTACCTCTGTCTGGGCACAATCGCCCGTTGAACTACGCATGTCGTGGTGGGGTGGCAACAGCCGCCACCAGGCGACGCTGAAGGCGCTGGAAGCCTTCGAAAAAGCGCATCCGGAGATTAAGGTGAAGCCCGAATACACCGGCTGGGACGGGCATCTTTCGCGCCTGACCACCCAGATGGCGAGCGGCACCGAGCCGGACGTAATGCAGACCAACTGGCCCTAGCTGATCCTCTTTTCCAAAAACGGCGAAGGGTATTACGACCTGAATAAGCTGAAAGCGGAGCTCGATTTAAGCCAGTACCAGGCGCAGGATCTGCAATCGACCACGGTGAAAGGCAAGCTCAATGGCCTGCCGATTTCGGTCAACGCCCCGGTCTTTTACTACAACGACGTCACCTGGCAGAAAGCCGGGCTGGCGTATCCGAAAACCTGGGACGACTTTTTTGCCGCCGGGAAAGTGTTCCAGCAGACGCTGGGCAACAACTACTACCCCTACGCCATGGTCGATCAGGATGTCATTTTGCTGCTCAATGCGTACATGATGCAGACCCACCAGAAGTCGATGTTCAACAGTGATGGCACCTTCGCCTGGAACGACGCGCAGTGGGTCGAGGCCTTCGATTTTGTGAAACGTCTGAGCGACGACCACGTTCTGCCGTCGCCCAAAACCCTCTCTTCCTACGGCAAGGGCAACCTCTATGAGATGAAGCCGTGGATTAACGGTGAGTGGGGCGGGCTCTTCACCTGGAACATCACCATTCGCATGTTTGCCAACAACATGACGCCACCGGCGAAACTGGTGCTGGGCGATTACGTGATGCAGCCCGGCACAGAGGAGTCCGGGGTCTACTTCAAAACGGCACAGATGCTGTCGGTGGCAAAATCGACGAAGCATCCGAAAGAGGCGGCGATTCTGGTGAATTACCTGCTTAACGATCCGCAGTCGGTGGAGGCTCTTGGGCTGGAGCGCGGCATTCCGCTCAACAAGGCGGCGGAGGCGCAGCTGACGGAGAAAGGGGTGATTGACCCGCAGGATCCGGTGATTGCCGGGCTACGCCAGGCGCAGTCGCTGCACACCACAGTTGTCGCCACGCCCTATATTGAGGATTTACAGGTGATCGACCAGTTTACCTCGGCGCGGGAAAAACTGGAGCAGGGCCAGGCATCCGCTCAGGTCGCGGCGGATTTCCGCCAGAAGGTGGAGCGGATTGTGCGGCGGTTGAACCGTTAGCGCCGCATTCAGAATCGGTAGGCCGGGTAAGCGCAGCGCCACCCGGCATTTATCAGAACATCAGCCAGCCCACCAGCGGGGCCACCAGCACCATCAACACGCCGGAGAGCATCATCACCAGGCTTGCCACCACGCCCTCCTGCTGGCCCAGCTCGTAGGAGCGCGCGGTGCCCGCCCCGTGGGAGGCCGCGCCAAACCCGGCCCCTTTCGCCATCCCTTCGCGAATGGAGAGGCGCAGAAAAAGCATGTCCCCTACCGCCATACCAAACACCCCGGTGACCACCACGAACAGCGCCACCAGATCCGGCTGTCCGCCGAGCGGTTTTGCCGCCGCCAGGGCAAAGGGCGTGGTGACGGAGCGTACCGCCAGGCTGCGCTGGATCTCGTCCGACAGGGTAAACAACCGCGCCAGCCAGACCGAGCTGGTGACGGCCACCACCGTGGCGGTGATCACCCCGGCGGAGAGCGACATCCAGTGGCGTTTTATCACCGCGAGGTTGTCGTAGACCGGCACCGCAAAGGCGATGGTCGCCGGACCCAGCAGCCACAGCAGCCAGTGCGCTTCGCCAATATAGTTCTGCCACGAGATATGCCCCCACACCAGCATCATCACCAGCAGGATCGGGGTGAAAACCAGCGGCATCAGGGGCAGTTTACGGAAGCGGCGGTAGAGGCGCTTGTTGGCAAAATAGATAATCAGCGTCACCACCAGGCAGAGGACGCTGACCTGAAAGTTAGTCATGTTTCTGCCTGCTGATTTCAAAGCGGTAGACTTTATCCACCACCCACGCGGTCGCGCCCAGCACCATCAGCGTGCTCAGGGCGATCACCGCAAAGATACGCCAGCCGTCCACCATCAGCAGTTGGACGTAATTGACTACCGCCACCACTGCCGGAACGAAAAAGAGCAGCATCTCCGCCAGCAGCCAGCGCGACCCCGCCCGCACCCAGCTGAGAGGAATAACGCGACAGAGGATCAGGCTGAACATCAGCACCATGCCGACCAGATTGGCCGGCAGCGGCAGATGGAGCCAGCGAACAAGGTATTCAGCGAAGACAAAAAGAGCGGCATAGAGCAGGACCTGAACCGGTACCTGGAGTCGTTGCACGACGGCAGGCGTAACGCGACCTAACGCCACGGTCATGGGGGATTTCCTCAAAATGAGACGGAGCGCCAGTATAGTCAGCGCCCGTAATTGACTGAAATGAATTAAAATCATCAAAGGTATAGTTTCGAGGAATAGTCATGGACATACGCACGCTGCGTTACTTTGTCGAAGTGGTCCGCCAGCAGAGTTTTACCCGCGCCGCGGAGAAGCTCTTTGTTACCCAGCCCACCATCAGCAAAATGCTGAAAAACCTCGAAGATGAACTCAACTGTACCCTGCTGATCCGCGACGGGCGCAAGCTGCTGCTGACCGACACAGGCCGCGTGGTGTTTGAGCGCGGGCTGGCGATCCTGGCGGAGTTTCGCCAGCTGGAGGCCGAGCTTGGCGACATCAACCACCTGAACAAGGGCATACTGCGCCTCGGCATCCCGCCAATGGTGGGAATGATGATGGCGGGACCCATCGGCCTGTTTCGCCAGCGTTATCCCGGCGTGGAGCTAAAAATTTCTGAATTTGGCGGCTTAACCGTCCAGCAGGCGGTGATCAACGGCGAGCTGGATCTGGCCATGACCGCCCTGCCGGTGGAAGAGGATAGCGGTCTGACAGCGCTGCCGCTGTTCAGCCATCCGCTCTGTGTGCTGGTGCCGCGCTCCGGCAGCTGGCTGTCGCTCGACGCCATCAACCCTGAACTCCTCGCCGAGCATCCGCTGCTGATCTACAACGAAGATTTTGCCCTCAGCCGCCAGCTGATGCAGCTGTTCAACCAGCACGGCGTTAAGCCGCGTATCGCGGTGCGCAGCGGGCAGTGGGACTTTCTGGCCGCCATGGTGCAGGCGGGGGTGGGAATTGCCATCCTGCCGCAGCCCATCTGCGAACGGCTGGATAAAAAGACCCTGCGCTGGATCCCGCTCCAGAGCGATCTGCACTGGCAGCTGGGGATGATCTGGCGGGAAGGGGTCTATCTGTCGCACAGCGCTCAGGCGTGGTTGAAATGTTGTGAAGGGTTTTGGGTGGGAGAATAGCGCCGGGTGGCGGCGTCGCCTTACCCGGCCTACGGTTTACCAGGCCCGGTAAGCGCAGCGCCACCGGGCAATCAACCATTACGGCTTCTCAACCAACAGCGCTTCCATCAGATCGAGATCGTGCAGCAGTTTTTGCAGCGTCTCGTTGCTGATCTCCCGGGTGGCGCGCAGATGATAAAGCTCCGCACGTTCGGCGCGCAGCGCGGCCAGGCGGAAGCGACGCTCCAGGTTCTCTTCCTGCAGCGAGCTCTCTACGTCATTTCGGCCATCCGCGCGGCGGCGCAGGTTACCAATGACCCGCGAGCTCACCTCTTTCAGCAGCTGCGTATCGAGGTTCTCTTCGGTATCGGCCGCCAGGCGCTCTTCCATCTTCTGGATGGTGACAATCGCCACTTCCGCGGTGGCCGCCCGGGCGATACGCGCCTCTTTATGCTGCTGGACGTGATCGCCCACCTCCATATGTTGCAGCAGGATGGGCAGCATCACCACGCCGACAAACAGCGAGAACAAGATCACCCCGGCGGCCAGGAACACCAGCTCATAGCGCGCCGGGAAGACATCGCCGGTCGGCAACAGCAGCGGAATGGAGAGCACACCGGCCAGGGTGATCGCCCCGCGCACGCCCGCAAAGGTGGAAATCAGCAGCTCACGGGTCGTCCAGGAGCCAAACTCCATCGGTTTATTTTTCAGGAAGCGGACGCTGAATTTTTTCATCGTCCACAGCCAGCCGAAACGCACCAGCATCAGCGCGGCATAAATCAGCACGATATCGGTAAAGAGCATCCAGGTGTCGACGTTCGGGTCGGCCTCTGCCGCCACCAGCGAAGACTCAAGAATGCCCGGCAGCTGCAGGCCCAACAGCAGGAAGACCATGCCGTTAAAGACAAACTCCAGCATCGACCAGGTGCTGTTGGCACGCAGGCGCATCGCCAGCGGCGCGGTACGCATCACGCCGGAACGGGTGATGGTCATCCCCGCGGCCACCGCCGCCAGAATGCCCGACACGCCAATGTGCTCGGCAATCAGATAAGAGGCGAATGGCAGCAGGAACAGCAGTACGATCTGCGTGGCGGGTTCATCACCGCCCCAGCGGCTGAGGAAGCGCAGCGAACGGCCATACAGCCAGCTCACCACAAACCCGGCGAGGATACCGCCAATCGCCACTTTCAAGAACTCTACGGTGGCGCCGCCGACGGTAAAAATCATGGTGCCCATCGCCACGGCAACGGCAAACTTCAGGGCCACCAGACCGGAGGCGTCGTTCATTAGCGCCTCACCCTGCAGGATGCCCATGATTTTTTTCGGCATGCGCCCTTCACCGACGATGCCGGAGAGCGCCACGGCATCCGTTGGCGACAGCACCGCCGCCAGTGCAAAGGCTGGTATCAGCGGGATCCCCGGCACCACCCAGTAGATGAGAAAACCGATCCCCATGACGGTGATAACCACCAGCGCCAGCGCCAGACCCAGGATCTCGCGCCCGTGCTCAAGAAACTCGCGCGTGGGCGTTTTCCAGCCGTCGGCAAAAAGCAAAGGAGGAATAAACAGCACCAGAAACAGTTCCGGATCAAACTCGACATGCAATCCGAACGTCGGCCAGGCCAGCAGAGCACCGATGGCAATCTGCATGAGCGGCAGCGGTAGCTGAAAGGGCAGTACGCGGGTAACTACCCCGGAAAGTGAGACCACAAGGGTCATGATGAGTATTGTGAAGAAAATTTCCATGCGTTCCCTGTTTGCGATAATTCTGTTCGTTTAGGCCACTGGCATCGTGCCTTAATGTACCTTTCCCAGAGTAACGCATAAGACAACGAGATGTGTCCTGAAAATAAAAACGGGCGGCCTGAGCCACCCGTCTTTTTACGCCGCATATGGCTTAGATAGCCCAGCCGCCCGCGTAGAAGACCACCAGCGCGACGGCAATCACCACCGTACCGATGTTCAGTTTACGCCATTCGCCTGAGACGATACGGCCAATCACCAGCGAGGCAAAACCAATCATGATGCCGGTAACAATGTTACAGGTCAGCACGATAAATACCGCGGTGATAAGGCCGGACATTGCGTCGACGAAATCGGCAAAATCAATCTTCGCCACGTTGCTCAGCATCAGCAGACCCACATACATCAGCGCAGGGGCGGTGGCGTAAGCCGGCACCAGATACGAGAGCGGCGCGAGGAACAGGATCAGCAGGAACAGCACGCCGATGGTGATCGCCGTCAGACCGGTTTTACCGCCTGCCGCCGTACCCGCCGCCGATTCGATATACACCGCAGCAGGTGCCGCCCCGACCAGACCCGAGAAGACGCTGCTCAGGGAGTCGGTGGTCAGCGCTTTGCCGCCGTCGATAATCTGGCCATCTTTATCCAGCAGGTTAGCCTGACCGGCTACCGCGCGGATGGTACCGGTGGCATCGAAGACCGCGGTCATCACCAGCGCCAGTACGCTTGGCAGCACCACCGGGTTGAGCGCCCCTACGATATCCAGGCTGCCAATCAACGAGTTGCCGTTTTCGTCACTCAGGGATGGCATGGCGAATACGCCGGAGAAGTGTACGGCAGGATCGAAAATCAAGCCGACAATGGAGACGCCGATGATGGTCAGCAGGATGCCGCCCGGCACTTTCAGTTTTTCCAGACCAATGATCACCGCCAGGCCAATCAGCGACATGATCACCGGGAAGCTGGCGAAATTACCCAGCGCAACCGGCAGACCGTCCAGCGGGTTTTTGATAACCAGACCCACGCCGTTGGCGGCAATCAGCAGCAGGAACAGACCGATACCAATCCCCGTCCCGTGGGCAATGCCCTGCGGCAGGTTGCGCAGGATCCAGCTACGGATACCGGTGGCAGAGATAATGGTAAACAGCACACCCATCAGGAACACGGCGCCCAGCGCAACCGGCACGCTGATCTGCTGACCCAGCACCAGGCTGAACGCGGTAAAAGCGGTCAGCGAGATGGCACAGCCGATCGCCAGCGGCAGGTTAGCCCACAGGCCCATCACGATGGAGCCGACACCGGCAACCAGACAGGTGGCGACAAAGACCGCCGCCGGTGGGAAACCAGCTTTACCCAGCATGCCCGGCACCACGATCACCGAGTAGACCATCGCCAGGAAAGTCGTCAGACCGGCAACGATCTCCTGACGCGCGGTGCTGCCGCGGGCAGAAATTTTAAAAAAGGCGTCGAGTGAACCGCCGGTACGCGCAGATGGCGTAGACATAGAAAACATCCCCTGAAAATTATAATTGTCGTCTGTCAGCGTGACGGACACTCCACGACCCGCTAAACGTCATATCCTTGTGCTGCGTTTATGACAAAAAGGGGAGTCATAAAAAAAGCAAACGTTTAGCTTTGCGCTGACAAAACGGGTGTTGAAATGAAGGCAAACGATTATCCGTCCTCAATGCGGGCATTTTCAACTTAACTTTGACGTTTTTCGCTAAAATTCGTGCGAGGCGGTGAAGAAGTGAACAGAGTATGCGCAAACGTTATCGTGAATGCGCAATTTGATAACAATTTCAGGACCCGCCAGGGATCTCGAACGGCCCGCCCTGCTGGATCGCCCGCTGCCAGGCCGGACGCATTTCGACATTTTTCTTCCAGTTTTGCAGGCGGGGAAGATTATCTATGCCGCCGCGTTCCAGCAGGGCGAAGACCGGAAAGCTCATCTGCACGTCCGCCATGCTGAGATGATCCCCGGCGAACCAACGATGCTTCTGCAGCGAGGACTCCAGAAAGCGGGCATGCGTTTCCAGCTGGCGGTTAAGATAGGCCTTCTCTACCCCCTGCCCCAGCACCTTGCCGAGCGTTCGCAGGCCAAACGGGACGGGCGGTTTACCGAGGCTGGCGAAGACCAGCTTCATCAGCAGCAGCGGCATTAACGAGCCTTCTGCGTAATGGAGCCAGAAACGGTATTGCAGTTTTAGCTCACGCTCCTGCGGCTTCATCTGTCCCCCGGGATCGTAAGTTTCCTGCAAATATTCGAGGATAGCGCCCGATTCCGCCAGGATCAGGCCGTTGTCTTCCAGCACCGGAGATTTTCCCAGCGGGTGGATTTTACGCAGCGTGGCGGGGGCCATCATGGTCTTATCCCGCTGATAACGAACGATCTGGTAAGGCAGCGAGAGCTCTTCCAGCGCCCAGAGCACGCGCTGCGATCGGGACTGATTGAGGTGGTGGACCGTTATCATTGTTATCTCCAGTCAGGCGTATCCACTAACTATAGAAAATTGCACAACCTGGCGAAAAAATTTTGCCGAGTTTTTGCGCGATGAGGCTGGCAAAGCTAAGGCTGCGGCCTAGACTTAAAGTGTCAGCACAAGCCGGAACCTCCACCAGATGCTCGACTGAGGGGTGTTGATGTCGGGGGAAACCCTCCTGTGAACCAGCGGGATAGAGAGAAAGACAAAGACCGGGAATAACTAAAGCGCCCTGTTGTGGCGCTTTAGTTTTTTATATGTCCGGCTAATCCTCTTCCAGCAGCCGCGCGCCGGTACCCTGTTCGCCCAGCTTATCGCCAGGGTTACGCAGCGGGCAGTCGCTGCGCGACAGGCATCCGCAACCAATACATCCATCCAGCTCATCGCGCAGGGCCACCAGAGTGTGAATGCGCCGGTCCAGCTCATCGCGCCACTGGGAAGAGAGAGCCTTCCACTCCTTTGCGCTCAGGGTATGCCCTTCCGGCAGGATGCCAAACGCCTCGCCAATGGTGGCCAGCGGGATGCCAATACGCTGGGCAATCTTAATGATCGCCACATAGCGCAGCACGTCACGGGTATAGCGGCGCTGGTTGCCGGCGTTGCGGATGCTTTTAATTAACCCTTTGCTTTCATAGAAGTGCAGTGCAGAGACCGCCACACCGCTACGCCTTGCCACCTCGCCCGGCGACAGCAGCGGTTTAATCCGCGGTAATTTCTTTTCCATAAAACCTCTTTACCTCAAGTTAACTTGAGGAATTATACTCGCCCGCAGACAAAACGACGAATCAACCGATACAGGTGTATCCAGAGAGAGGCTGCTCTATGTCACATCAACAAATTATTCAGACACTTATTGAATGGATGGATGACCATATCGATCAACCTTTGAGTATTGATGTGGTGGCGAAGAAGTCGGGTTACTCGAAGTGGTACTTACAGAGAATGTTCCGCGCCGTCACGCACCAGACGCTGGGCGAATACATTCGTCAACGCAGATTATTGCTGGCTGCCCAGGCGTTACGCACCACCCAGCGGCCCATTTTTGATATCGCCATGGATCTGGGATATGTCTCCCAGCAGACGTTCTCCCGCGTCTTCCGCCGCGAATTTGATCGCACCCCCAGCGACTATCGCCATCAGCTTAACTAGTGGCTATGAGCAAGGGCTGCCGCGACGGGCTGATGTTGCCAGGTCATGAAATCCTGCGGTGACATCGCCTTGGCAAAGTGCCAGCCCTGGCAATACTGAACGCCGCGCTTGTTCAACCACATCACCTGCTCCACGGTTTCTACCCCTTCCGCAATGGTTTTCAGGCGCAGGCTTTGGGCCATTTCGATAATGTGCTCGACGATAAGATGGCTGGTGCTGTTGGTGGTCAACGTATCGATGAAGGTCTTGTCGATTTTCAGGATATCCACGTTCAGCGAGTAGAGGTTGTGCAGGTTGGAATAGCCGGTACCAAAATCGTCAATCGCCACTTCATATCCCGCCTGGCGGAATGCCTGGATCACCGGCGTGGTCCTGGGGACATCAATGAAACCGCGCTCCGTCACTTCAATTTTGATCTGCTGGGCCCGCACATTATAGTGTCGGGCTTTATCGGTGATCATCGCAATCAGGCGTGAAGAGTGGAAGTCCGTTGCCGAGAGGTTAATGGAGATATAGAGATGCGGGTTACAGGCCAGGAAATGGCCCAGATCGCTGAAGACTTCTTCTACCACATAATCGGTGATGCGTTCGCTCATCCCCTCTTTTTCTGCCAGCGGGATAAACTCTACCGGGCTCATTACCGGACCGTTAAAACCAGGCCAACGCAACAGCGCTTCTGCGCCGACACACGCATTTGTTTTTATGTCGATAATCGGCTGGTAATGCAGGCATAGTTGTCTTTTATTTAATGCCCGGTGCAATAAGCGGCCTGGTGAATTAAATTCGCGTCGCGTCCGCGACCACATCAGTAAAATGATAATACTGCTGATCATGCCCAGCGGCAGGGTTAACGTTGCCTGATAATAGAGAACTTCATAAAAACGCTGATTGGTGGTCGAAACAATCGCGGCAATCGGGCGTTTCTCGGAGCGAACAATAGTGTAAAAACGACCTTCTTTCTGGAATATAGCTTCGTTATCGCCAATCAGCTTTTTTAAGGCATTTTCTTTTGCCTGTTCGCTAATGGAGAAAAAGTCGTTGTTCACCGTATCAAATACCCCCCACGCCAGGGAGCGGTCGGATGACATGACTTCGCTATAGGTCAGAGGATTAACCACCACCACATAATTACCGACCTGCATATAGGTCATTTTATATCCCGCATAAAATGGCGTATCGCGGTAATAATAGATAGAGACGTCAGGCGCGCGTTGGTAATTGGCAGCAGAAATTAAATAGGGGTTTTCAGGCGTGCTGGTTGTTGAGCAGAGAAACTCTTTACCTTCGGCGTACAGCAGGTCGGCAATGTAGAGTCGGCCCCGGACAATATTTAACATATATTGTCGGTGTTCCGGTGTACAAATATCACCCGAGTATTTTTCAGCCGCCTGACGTGCCAGTTCAACCTGCTGAATAACCAGTTCGGTTTTGTCTAAAGCGAGTGCGGCAAATGAGCGAAGTTGACTGCTTGTTTCGTTGACCGCGCGTTGCTGAGCAAACCATAGCGCAAGCATCACAGGTAGCAAAACTACCATGATAACCCCGACTATCCTCAGCACCTTGTCCCGTGCGTTACGATTCATTTCCGCCCTATTATCCCTGCTTTTTATGTGCCTGTAGTCATGAAGGCCGGATGCTTTGCTAAACAGGTGATTACGTTGCATGAATCATGCGAAGTTAGCAACTGACTTTTAACGTCAATAACCTAATATTGAGTTATGCCGATAATATTTGTCCGTAAGCCAAACTGAAAGTATTCGTTTCGTGTTTATTAAGTTAAATAATTACCGTTCCAGGAAGCCAGGCTCCCGGATAACTCAACAGAAAATCGTCGATTAAGCCAAACTACCTACAGAATGAAAAAAGCGCAACTTCATCATGAAATTTTGTGCTATTTAACCCGTCAGGATGATTGAAGTGATTTATAAATAATCAACCGCGACGATTGTTTTACCTCTTCCGCCGCGCTTGGCATCGTAAAGTGCCTTATCTGCGCTAATGAGTAGCGATGAGGTATCGCGTGGTTTTCCATTCACCTCCACCACGCCCGCACTGAAAGAGAGTGTTAAGGTGCGGCTGCCGACCTTGAGCGGCGTGAGAGAGAGCGCCTGACGGAGCACCATGGAGAGCTGCACCGCCGCGTCACTGCGGGTTTTTGGCAGCAGCAGTAAAAACTCCTCTCCCCCTACCCGGCCCAGCGCTGCCCCCGAGGGGATCACCCTCCGCAGGCAGTCGCAAAAATGCATCAGCGCAGCATCACCCACCAGATGCCCCCACTTATCATTAATCTGTTTAAAGAAATCCAGGTCGAGCATCATGACAGAGAAGTGGCTATCCGCCTCTTCGCGCTGGCAGGCCTCCAGCGCAGCGCCAATCTGCTGCAGGATGGCAGAGCGATTCAGACAGCGTGTCAGATCGTCGGTGGTCGCCTTCATCTCCAGCTGCTGCTCCGCTTTTTTACGCGCGGTAATATCGAGCCCGATATTGAGGATTGAGCCGTCCGGCAGAGAGATATTCGACCACAGGATGGTCAGCTGAACCCCGTCCCGACGTAGCGGATGCCATTCGTACATATCGTTCAGCGGGGTGGTATTCACCGACTCGTGCACCCGGCGGCGCTCCTCCGGGTCTTGATAAAAGAGCGCCAGCGGATCGGCATGGGCGTTGATCTCCACCATCGTCCAGCCAAACACCTTTTCGCACTCGGCATTCCACAATACGCAGCGGCTATGGCGGTCAAAGGAGTTCATCAGTACCGGCGCCCGCTCAAACAGGGTTTTATACTGGGTGATCACCCGCTGCATCTCTTTTGCCGTGCGCTCACGGGCAACGAGGCCGGTCAAATAGTCCTTCAGTTTTTCGACCAGGATCACCACCACCTGTTTCAGCACGGTGATGCTGCTTTGCGGTTGCGCAAAGCCGAGGAAGAAGTAGCCGTTGCAGCGATCCTGTTGCAGCGACAATTTATACAGCACGCCACACTGTAGTTGCCTGTGTCCCGGATGCATGGCAGGAAATAAAAGCGTACCGGTCTTCTCTTTCCAACAGATGACCCGCCATGCGCGGTGGTGACGCTGCAATAACGTGCTGGAAAGAAAGGCTTTAATTTCTGAGGAATGGCAGGTTAATTCACCGACGCTGACTACCTGCTGCTGACCCGCATCGTCCTCCACCATTACCCAGCTGGTCTGGGCGCCAAAGGTATGATTAATCGTCTGCAGAAGATCCGTTAAGGTTTGCTGCGACGATAATTTTGGCATTAATTTAGCTAATGCGTGCAGAGCCCGCGTACTGTCATTTATATTCTCTCGATTTGCTTGCTTCATCGTTTTATTCGTCGCTCATTTAACGAGATAAAAAATGTCGCAACGAATAAATCAGGAGTGAAAGGATACGCAGCCAGCATCTATTATTACGGCTGTCTGACCCTGTCGAAAAAAGATGTGTGTGTAAAATTAAAAGTACAGCAAATAATAACCAGTAAAAGCCTGATTTATTTATTACGGGCTAATTACGTAACCGGATGAAGCATAATCCATAGGTCTGAGGCTGTAAATATTGTACAACCACAGGTTACCTGTACACGTTTTCTTATCTCAATGAATTATCGATAAAGTTACCGCAACCCGAGCAATTAGCTGATTAAAGATATATTCCTGCGGCCCTATAACCATATTAAATAAAGGGTTAAAAAAGGCCATTTTCATGCATTTGCCCACTGGCGAATAAAAGAACAAATGTGATATAGTTCACACATATGATGTAACGCAAAACATCGTTTCATTTTGTCAGTCTGAGCTTGCCGATAGCCAGTTTGCCACGTCCGGGCAACGTCGCGCTATACCCGGCGGCGGATATCTTTGAGGATCGGTCTTATGGCAGCTATTACCACCGGTGTTGTCTTTGCACGCTGGGAATTGTTGAGCGCGGTGCTGATGTTTCTGGCCAGCACCCTGAACGTTCAGTTTAAAAAGTCGGATTACGCAGTACTGGCGGTGATCAGCACCTGTCTGGGTCTGGCGGCGGCATGCTGGTTTGCCACCGGCCTGCTGGGCATCACCCTGCTGGATATGGCCGCGGTCTGGAATAACGTTAAAACGATCATGGTTGAGGCAATGAGCCATACGCCGCCGGACTGGCCAATGATGTACACCTAGTTCCAGCGATAAAAACCAGACCAGGGTCTGGTTTTTTTATGACCATCGCCGGCCTGATTGTCAGATCGCTAATTCACCTTATTCATTTGCATGCGCTTTGAGCTTATTGATAAACCAGCGTCCGGCCGGGCCTGGAGGGTATTCCCTCAAATGTACGGCGTACATTGAAAATCCCGCGCCAACGTCAGGCTGCATCTGTAAATTCAAAGCGACCAGCCGACCGCTGGCAAGATCTTCCTCAACCATTGGCAAAGGCATATAGCCCCAACCCAGCCCCGCGCGTAAGAATGCATGCTTCGCTCCCATGTCCCCTATACGCCATGTCTTGCCCGACATAACGCCGAAGTTGCGCCCCGCAGTGAGCGTGGAACGATCGGCCAACACCAGTTGCACCTGCTCCTGCACAACCGAACGAAGGAGAGGGCCGGCTATTTTAGCCAGCGGATGATCTGGCGATACCACGGCTACGGCGCCTACGCTGAGAAGATACTCAGCTGCACAACCCGCAGGTAAATCGGGTAGCGAGCCGATTACCGCCACCCGGCAGCTACCGGCCAGTAAAGGCTGAAGTACCCCACCCAACGCCTCCACGTACAGACGCAAGGGCGTAGCAGGAAAGGCCTGCTGAAAGGCTTGCACCGCGGCAGTCAATTTTTCAACAGGAAACATCACATCCACGGATACCACAAGTTCAGGCTCCAGCCCTTCAGCCAGGGTGCGTGCCTTAGCCTTGAACGCGTCCATTCCCGCCGTTGCAATACGCGCTGACTCCAGCAGGGCAAGCCCCGCCTCCGTCAGTCTGGGATAGCGCCCCGTTCGCTCAAACAACGGAAAGCCAACCTGAGACTCAAGGTTCGCCAGCGTCGCGCTGACGACCGACTGCGCCCGCCGTAATTTGCGCCCAGCGGCCGAGAAACTGCCCTCATCAACTGCGGCAATAAACGTACGCAGTTGATCAATAGACATACCGTCAAGCATGTATCGCTCCGTTAGATGGGATCCATCTAATTATATAGGCTACACAGATGGAATGGCGATGATTACTATTTGGTCAGCTTCTCAACCATACATTTAAGGAAACAAGCGATGAAAACAGAAACCGTGGGTATTATTGGCGCTGGCGCCATCGGGCAGGCTTTTGCCAGACAGCTTGTCAATTCCGGGCTGAACGTTATTCTGAGCAATAGCCGTGGCCCCGACAGCCTGGCGGAAGTGGTGAACGCGTTAGGCGACAGGGCTCGCGCGGGTACCGTGCAGCAAGCGGCTGAAGCCGGGATAGTTTTTGTAAGCACCAACTGGAGCAGCACCGAAGCCGCGCTAAGCGGTCTAAACTGGAGTGGACGTATCCTGATTGATGCCACCAATCCGGTGATTTTACCCGGCTTTACCCTGGCCGAACTGGGTGGAAAAAATTCCAGCCAGGTGATGACGCAGTGGGCACCCGGCGCCCGCGTCGTCAAAGCCTTCAACACGCTTCTGGCCAGCGTGCTGGCGCAGGATCCGGCCCAGGCGGGCGGACGCCGCGTCGTGTTTATCTCTGGAGACGATGCCGGGGCGAAATCCGAAGTGGAAGCATTGGCCGCGCGAATGGGCTTCGCCACTATAGATTTAGGCAGCCTTGAAACGGGTGGTCATCTGCAACAGTTCCCTGGCGGTCCTCTGCCAGCCCTGAACCTGGTAAAACTGGCATAGTCGATTAACATGACCCAGCGTACTTCCGCAGAGACATTCGAAGAATACATTCCCGGGGAGTTGCAGAAGGAACACCGGGCGCTCTCCTCCCGGGATGTATTTGTCCAAATCCTGACGCGTCGCCAGGTCCAGGAAAAGATTATTATTCCCGCCGTGCCGGAGCCCTTCATTGTGTGGATACTTTCAGGCTGTGCCCTGGTTGAAGAACGCTCCCCGGGAGAAGGGTGGATAGCAAACCCCGTTGTCGCAGGGGATTTTTTTCTCACTACGGCAGATTCGCCCACCGAAATGAGATGGCGAGCCGAGCCAGGCGCGCCGTTCATCGTAATGCACGTCTATATTGGCGTAGCCATGATGCAGGGCGTTGAATTGCGCGAAGTCTCCGGAGAGCGGGACGAAACGCTGTCCGCTTTGCTGGAACATATACGCGCGGAGCTTTACCAGCAAAATCAACCCAGCGGCCCGTTTATTCAGGGTATCGCCCAGGCGCTGGCGGTCCATCTGGCACGTACTTACCGGACCGATGCGAAGCGGCATCGCGGCGGCCTGCAGGCGTTTAAATTACACCGGGTCTTTAAGGCGATGCGTGAAGATCTGGCTCAGCCCTTTGACCTGGCGCGGTTGGCCTGTCTGACCGGACTGAGCGAATTCCACTTCAGCCGCGTCTTTAAGCAGTCTACCGGGCTTTCGCCTTCCCACTATTTTATCCGGCTGCGGATGGAAGAGGCGCGTCGCCTGCTTTCCGAAACAGATGATTCCATTATCAGTATCTCCCTGACCGTGGGTTACAACAGCCCCAGCCATTTTGCCTCAGCATTTCGCCGGGTAACCGGCATATCGCCTTCAAAATATCGCAGCGATTATCGTCGTAGCAAAATCACGACAGTTTGAGCAATCCGCCGCGCGAAGAGACCGGGTGAAAGAGACATGATTGTTCCGTACTTCAGAGGTTCTTTCTGAAGCGCTGAAATCCATTCACAAGAGGATCAATTATGGAACTCAACGGTAAAACCGCCATCGTGACCGGGGCATCAAGCGGCATCGGTGCTGCTACCGCCAAAAAATTAGCCGCACATGGCGTTAAAGTTGGCCTCGCCGCGCGCCGCCTGGATCGCCTGCAGGCTCTGGTCAGCGAAATTGAGGCTGCTGGCGGTAAAGCCATCGCGCTGGAAATGGATGTGACAGACCAGGCCTCCGTATCTGCTGGCGTGGCGACGTTGCACAAAACCTATGGCCGCATTGATATCGCCTTTAACAATGCCGGGCTGATGCCCATTTCGGACATCGCCAGCCTTAAACTTGAAGAATGGCATCGAATGGTAGACGTCAACATTAAGGGCCTGTTTAATACCGTCGCAGCGGTACTCCCTGTTATGCAGGCCCAGAAATCAGGACATATTATCAATACCTCCTCGATCGCCGGGCGTAAAACTTTTCCGGGACTGGGTGTCTACTGTGCGACCAAACACGCGGTAGCGGCCTTCAGCGATATTTTGCGCATGGAGATATCGCCTGAATTCAATATCCGTGTTACCTCGCTACAGCCTGGCGCGGTTGAAAGCGAGTTATTTGAGCATATCAGTGACGAGAATTACCGCGCCCGGATGGAGCAGTTAAAAGAGCAGATGACATTTCTGAAGTCTGCCGATATCGCTGACGCTATTCTCTACGCGTTACAGGCGCCGGACCATGTGGACGTGGCAGAGCTATTTATTATGCCTACCGAACAACCGTGGTAAAACGAAAAAAGCTGCCCGCCGGGCAGCTTTTTTTGCAGTAACCATGTGCACTTATTTATTTGGTCAATTCAGCCGTTACGTAAGCCTTATTATTAAAGCGCGCACTGATGATTTTATATGACGCACCGGCCTTTTGCGCCTGGGCCGCTATTTTTGCTTCCGCGCCATCCAGAGTGGAATCAACTGCGCTTACTGTCTGTGCCACACTACAGAATGACATCACAGATAAAGCAATACCTGCCATTAAGCCAGTCATATTTTTCATGTCTGATCTCCTTTAATCGGATCGGTATACGGCTGGATAGCTTTCCAGCGAAACGGAAATACTATCCCCACCTGATTTCAGCGAACGTTTTTTAACAGAATTAAATCTGCCGTAAACAAATGGGACGAATTTACTCAAGACCAGCGTTATTTTTTCATCACGCTTATTTATCAGGCCCTGTTAATAGCGAAACGCGTACAATATTCAGCTTTAATTTGCTGACGCAGTAGGTCTGATGGTTATTTCGGTTGTATCCACATTTTCGGGTGCCTCAATAACCTGCCGCACAGCGCGGGCAATATCAGCAGGTTTAAGCGAAATGGCGCGATAAGCATCCATCGCCGCCATGGTTTCTTTGTGGGTGATGGTCGAAGCCAGTTCGCTTTCCACCACGCCTGGATTGACGCAGGTGACGCGGATATTCGAACTTTCCTGGCGTAAACCATCCGAAATAGCCCGTACTGCAAATTTTGTTGCGCAATAGACGGCGGCCGTTGGCACAACGGAAAGGGCACCAATAGAGCCAATGTTGATAATCTGACCGCTGCCCTGTGCCTCCATAACGGGAAGTACCGCCCCAATTCCCCAGAGAACGCCTTTGATATTAACGTCAACCATGCGTTCCCATTCATCCTGTTTCCCTGCCGCAAGGGGTGAAAGCGGCATAATGCCTGCGTTGTTGATTAAAACGTCAACGCGCCCCCACTTTTCAACCGCCGCCTGGACGAAGTCAGCCATCGACTGACGGCTGGTGACATCCAGCTCATGGGCTTCAGCATGGCCGCCCGTATTGCGGATTTCTGTCGCAATGGCTTCTATGCGATCCAGCCTGCGCGCCCCCAGCAATACTTTCGCGCCGGCATGTCCAAGCTCTCTGGCAATACCTTCACCAATACCGCTGGATGCGCCCGTGATTAAGATAACTTTATTCATGATGTGCTCCTTCAGTTGAGTTCAGGAAGATAATAGAACCTTGAGATTGTTTCTTGTATCCTGCACTTACTTGACTCACTGGTTAGCAACGGTAAACAATGAAGGTCGATCTTAATCTCCTGCCTCTTTTTCTCGCGGTCGCCGAGGAACACAGCTTCAGCGCGGCCGCCGCACGCCTTGGCGTCACCCGGTCGGCAGTCAGCCAGGGTATAAGGCGTCTTGAGGACACTTTCGAAACCCTGCTTGTCATGCGCACAACGCGTTCGGTAAACCTGACCGAAGCAGGCGAGCGGCTGCGTAACGCCTTATCTTTGCCTTTATCAAATATTGAAGCGGCCTTCGAAGAGATCGCCTCGGACAGCGTGCCGCGCGGGCTTCTGCGGATCGCGGTGACCTCTATAGCCGAAGAATTTCTTTCAGGCCCCCTGCTCGCCTCTTTTGCGGCTGCGAACCCTGGCGTGACGATTGATGTTCTGGTGTCGGATGAGGAGTTCGATATCGTGGCGGCAGGTTATGATGCCGGCGTGAGGCTGGGAGAGGTTATCGAAAAAGATATGATCGCCGTGCCTCTGACGGGGCCGCAGCGGGAAATGGTGGTTGCATCACCCTCCTGGCTGGCAGCCAACAGCGCCCCCCGGCATCCCCGGGAGCTGGTTCGCCATCGCTGTATCGGCTGGCGCCCTTCCCCGGATGTAGCACCCTATCGCTGGGAATTTGAGGAGGCAGGCGTACCTTTCGATGTGGCCATCGATCCGCAGATCACCACTAACGATCTGCGTCTTATGCTGAACATCGCCCTTGCCGGCGGCGGCATCACTTTTGCTCCTCAGGAGACCTTCAGGCCCTATATTGAAAGTGGGCAGCTTGTATCCATACTGGATGAATATCTCCCTCATTTTCCGGGTTTTTATCTTTATTTCCCGCAACGCCGCAACATGGCGCCAAAATTGCGTGCCTTGATCGAGCATATAAGGCAGTGGCGACAGCCGTAACTCACCCTTTCCTGACCTACAGGTATAAAAAAACCCTGCCAGGCAGGGTTTTTATTTCGTTCTGCAAGAGATCAGAACGGGATGTCGTCGTCGAAGTCCATTGGCGGTTCGTTGGACTGCGCTGGCGCAGATGGCTGCTGCGGACGGGACTGCGCGCCGCCGCTGAACTGGTTGCCGCCCTGCGGCTGCTGAGGCTGACCCCAACCGCCCTGCTGCTGCTGGCCGCCTGCTGGCGCGCCACCGCCCTGACGGCCACCCAGCATCTGCATGGTACCGCCAACGTTCACCACCACTTCAGTGGTGTATTTTTCCTGGCCAGACTGATCGGTCCATTTGCGGGTACGCAGCTGGCCTTCGATATAGACCTGAGAACCTTTACGCAGATACTCACCGGCCACCTCGGCCAGTTTGCCGAACAGCACGACGCGGTGCCATTCGGTCTGCTCTTTCATCTCACCGGTCGCTTTATCACGCCAGGATTCGGAGGTAGCCAGCGTAATGTTGGCCACTGCACCACCACTCGGCATATAGCGTACTTCCGGGTCCTGGCCCAGATTACCGACGAGAATCACCTTGTTTACGCCTCTGCTGGCCATGATCGTGTCTCCTGAAAACAATTTCTAAATAGTGTAAACGCGCGAGTGTACCATTTCCATGCCGCATGTTCATAGCTGCGAGGCGGATTCCACCCAACTCTTTTCGTGGTCTATTTTTGCACAACGAATCTGAATTTGCATCTCAATACTGTATATCCAGCCAGGTCAATTTGTGTCATAATTAATCGTTTATGCCGGTTGTCCTTCAAACAAACCAGGCATTCCGTGTATCTACCTACCGGGAAAGGTGAATGGATAAGATCGAAGTTCGGGGCGCCCGCACCCACAATCTCAAGAATATCAACCTCGTCATCCCTCGCGACAAGCTGATTGTCGTCACCGGGCTTTCAGGCTCAGGCAAATCCTCTCTGGCTTTCGACACCCTGTATGCCGAAGGTCAGCGTCGTTACGTTGAGTCGCTCTCTGCCTATGCGCGCCAGTTCCTGTCGCTGATGGAAAAACCGGACGTCGACCATATTGAAGGGTTGTCGCCTGCCATCTCCATTGAGCAGAAGTCGACCTCCCACAACCCGCGTTCCACCGTCGGGACCATCACCGAAATCCATGACTACCTGCGTCTGCTCTATGCCCGCGTAGGCGAGCCGCGTTGTCCGGATCACGATGTCCCGCTGGCGGCGCAGACCGTCAGCCAGATGGTGGACAACGTGCTGGCGCAGCCGGAAGGCAGACGCCTGATGCTGCTTGCGCCAATCATTAAAGAGCGTAAGGGCGAACACACCAAAACGCTGGAAAACCTGGCAAGCCAGGGCTATATCCGCGCCCGTATCGACGGGGAAGTGTGCGATCTCTCCGATCCACCGAAGCTGGAACTGCAAAAGAAACACACTATAGAGGTGGTGATCGACCGCTTTAAGGTGCGTGACGACATGACCCAGCGCCTGGCGGAGTCGTTCGAGACCGCACTGGATCTCTCCGGCGGTACGGCGGTAGTTGCCGATATGGACGACCCGAAAGCGGAGGAGCTGCTCTTCTCCGCCAATTTCGCCTGCCCGGTGTGCGGCTATAGCATGCGCGAGCTGGAACCGCGTCTGTTCTCGTTCAACAACCCGGCGGGCGCCTGCCCGACCTGTGATGGCCTGGGCGTACAGCAGTACTTCGATCCCGATCGGGTGATCCAGAATCCCGAACTGTCGCTGGCTGGCGGCGCCATCCGCGGCTGGGATAAGCGTAACTTCTACTATTTCCAGATGCTGAAGTCGCTGGCAGAGCACTATAAATTTGACGTTGAAGCGCCGTGGGGCAGCCTGAGCCCAACCGTGCACAAAGTGATCCTGTTCGGTTCCGGCAAAGAGAACATCGAGTTCAAATATATGAACGATCGCGGCGATACCTCGGTGCGTCGCCATCCGTTTGAAGGCGTGCTGCACAATATGGAGCGCCGCTACAAAGAGACCGAATCCAGCGCCGTGCGTGAAGAGCTGGCGAAGTTCATCAGCAACCGCTCCTGCGCCACCTGTGACGGCACCCGTCTGCGTCGTGAAGCGCGCCATGTGTATGTGGAAAACACGCCGCTGCCAGCCATCTCAGACATGAGCATCGGTCATGCGATGGACTTCTTCACCAACCTGAAGCTCTCCGGCCAGCGGGCGAAAATCGCCGAGAAAGTGCTGAAAGAGATTGGCGATCGTCTGAAATTCCTGGTGAACGTTGGCCTCAACTACCTGACGCTTTCCCGCTCCGCAGAGACGCTCTCCGGCGGCGAGGCCCAGCGTATCCGTCTGGCGAGCCAGATTGGTGCGGGCTTAGTGGGCGTCATGTACGTGCTGGATGAGCCCTCTATCGGCCTGCACCAGCGTGACAACGAACGTCTGCTTGGCACCCTGATCCACCTGCGTAACCTCGGCAACACGGTGATTGTGGTCGAGCATGATGAAGATGCCATCCGCGCCGCCGACCACGTGATCGACATCGGGCCGGGCGCGGGTGTCCACGGCGGCCAGGTAGTGGCGGAAGGGCCGCTGGACGCCATCATGGCGGTGCCGGAGTCCCTGACCGGCCAGTACATGAGCGGTCAACGCAAGATTGAGGTGCCAAAACAGCGCGTGCCTGCCAACCCGGAAAAAGTGCTGAAACTCACCGGCGCCCGCGGCAACAACCTGAAAGATGTGACGCTCACCCTGCCGGTCGGCCTGTTCACCTGCATTACCGGGGTGTCGGGTTCCGGTAAATCGACGCTGATTAACGACACCCTGTTCCCGATTGCGCAGACTCAGCTGAACGGTGCAACGCTGGCAGAGCCTGCGCCGTACCGTGACATCACCGGGCTTGAGCACTTCGACAAGGTGATCGATATCGACCAGAGCCCGATTGGTCGTACCCCGCGCTCTAACCCGGCGACCTATACCGGTGTCTTCACGCCGGTACGTGAACTCTTTGCCGGCGTGCCGGAATCGCGCTCACGCGGCTACACGCCGGGCCGCTTCAGCTTTAACGTGCGCGGCGGGCGCTGCGAAGCCTGTCAGGGCGATGGGGTGATCAAAGTTGAAATGCACTTCCTGCCGGATATCTACGTGCCGTGCGACCAGTGCAAAGGCAAACGCTATAACCGCGAAACGCTGGAGATCAAATATAAAGGCAAGACCATCCACGAAGTGCTGGATATGACCATCGAAGAGGCGCGCGAGTTCTTTGATGCCGTTCCGGCGCTGGCGCGTAAGCTCCAGACCCTGATGGATGTTGGTCTGACCTACATTCGTCTGGGCCAGTCAGCAACTACCCTCTCGGGCGGGGAGGCGCAGCGCGTGAAGCTGGCGCGTGAACTCTCCAAACGCGGCACCGGGCAGACGCTGTACATTCTGGATGAGCCGACCACCGGTCTGCACTTTGCCGATATCCAGCAGCTTCTCGACGTGCTGCACCAGCTTCGCGATCAGGGCAACACCATCGTGGTGATTGAGCACAACCTGGACGTGATTAAAACCGCGGACTGGATTGTCGATCTCGGTCCGGAAGGCGGCAGCGGCGGCGGTGAAATTTTGGTTTCCGGCACCCCGGAAACCGTCGCGGAGTGCGAAGCCTCGCACACCGCCCGCTTCCTTAAACCGCTTCTGAAGTAGTTACACTGACAGCTGCTGCCGGGTCATCTCCGGCAGCAGTTCCACCGCCTGCGTGTAAGAGGCATCCACCAGGTAATAAATCTGCGAATCGGGAATCGACCCGTCCAGATAGACCGTGCTCCAGTGCGCTTTATTCAGGTGCTTGCTGGGACGCACGTCGCTGTGCTGCTGGCGCAACAGTTCTGCCAGTTCAGGGCTGGTTTTTAACGAGGCCGCCGGACGCCCCTCCACATCTTTCACCATCGCAAACAGCACGTCGGCGACTTTGATCTGGGTTGCCTTCCAGTCGCTGTGCACGCTTTGCTCCGCACCCGGCTTATTCATGCAGTACTGAAGTATCTCCGAAATTGTCATCTTTATTCCCCTTGTAGCGTGGCGATGATTTTGCGCGAACCGCCGTGGATACGATGTTCTCCCAGCCAGATCCCCTGCCAGGTGCCCAGCTGCAGACGGCCATGATTGACCGGCAGCAGCAAAGAGACGCCTAGCGTGGAGGATTTAATATGGGAAGGCATGTCGTCTGGCCCCTCGTCATCGTGTTCCCAGCGGGCACTGTCAGGAATGGATTTGAGAAAATGCTGCTCCATATCGGAACGGACGGTGGGATCGCAGTTCTCGTTAAGAGTGAGAGAGGCTGACGTGTGTTGCAGCAACAGATGAAGTAAACCCACGTTGATGCGGGGAAGATCGCGAATCTGACCGATGACCTCATCCGTCACCAGGTGAAAACCGCGAGACCTGGCGCGCAGGGTCAGGGTTTGCTGATACCACATGTGCTGCTCCGTTTTACAGGTTGATCCCTCTAAGTGTGCAGCAATACGACGAAAGGTAAAACCCGCAGCAGGTAAATCTGCTTAAAAAGTGTTCTTTCCTGCGCCAAAAGAGACTCAATATTCTGAGTTAACGATCACCTCTTCCCCAAAGTCTCCCGCCTGAGGCAGCGGTTTTTGGGTGGAGTTCGACGCCCGCAAAACCCGAATCCCCCTGGCACCCGCTTCACGCGCCGCGTTGATGTCGCTATCCGCGTCGCCGTAGTAAATCTTAATCTGTTTCTGGGCAATCCACGGCGTTTTGGTCCTCTCCCCCTTTCCGCCAATAAAAATCACCGGATTCATAGATACGGCGGGTATCAGAAAGGCGTCCTGCAAGGTTTTCGTGACCGTTTCGGTTTTAGTGAAATGACGCCCGGTAATAAACCAGATGTTGTCGCCGCGCTTCAGGTGCATGGCGATCAGCGCCCGCGCCACCTCTTTGGGAATGCTGAACGCATCCCAGCCGTTATTCATCTGCTCCCAGAATGCCGGATTTTTCAGGTACTCATCGCTCTCCGGAGACCAGGTTTTTTTACCCCGCCAGAAGCCAGGGCTGGAAAACAGGACGGTGTCATCAATATCAAACCCCACCGACATGGGTGGACGCCCGAGCAGACTTTTTTCAATTTGTGCGACGGAAACCCAGTGGACGGGCGCCTGCTCAGCCAATCTGGCGGCGGTTGTGCCCGGATATAACGGTGGAGGTGAAGAGGGGCGAGCCACGGCTGGGTTGCTGAGCGAGAGCAATAAGCAGGAAGCGCTGAGCGCCAGTATGATCTTGCGCATTTTTTACCCAGAATATTCAGATTGTTGTTTTATTTTTGAGCGGATGGTCAAAAGCCCCATCGAAAATAACCGCAGCGGGAGGGGAAGGAAAGGAGAATTTCTCTCTCTGTCGCAATAGAAAGAGGGATATCACAAAGCGCGGCTGTACTTCTTAACGACCCCCTTCGCTAAAGAAGGAGGTCGTGAGTAAGTGCTTACATTACAGCGGCAAAGGCCTTCGCCACACGCTGAACGTTGCCGCTATTCAGGCCTGCAACGCACATGCGTCCACTGGCAATCAGATAGACGCCGAACTCGTCGCGCAGGCGGTCCACCTGCTGTGCGCTGAAGCCGGTATAGCTGAACATGCCGCGCTGCTGTAGCAGGTAGTCGAAGTTGTGCCCCGGAACGGCATCCTTCAGCACATCCACCAGCGTCTGACGCATGGCGAGAATGCGGGTACGCATCGCTTCCACCTCTGCCAGCCACTCGGCTTTGAGTTCGTCATCGCCGAGCACGGTCGCCACCACCTGCGCCCCGAAGTTTGGTGGGCTGGAGTAGATACGACGCACGGTCGCCTTCAGCTGGCCCAGCACGCGCCCGGCGGCGTCCTGATCTTCGCAGACCACAGACAGACCGCCGACACGTTCGCCATACAGCGAGAAGATTTTGGAGAAGGAGTTGCTGACCAGCGCCGGCAGACCTGCGCTGGCAATGGCGCGGATGGCGTAAGCATCCTCTTCCATCCCGGCGCCAAAGCCCTGGTAGGCGATGTCGAGGAACGGGATCAGGTTGCGGGCTTTCAGCACCTCGATAACCGCATCCCACTGCGCATTCGTCAGATCGGCACCGGTCGGGTTATGGCAGCACGGATGCAGCAGCACGATGCTGCGTTCCGGCAGGGTGCTCAGTTTTTCCAGCAAGGCGCCAACGCGTACGCCGTTAGTCTGGTCGTCGAACCACGGATAGGTATTCACCGTGAAGCCCGCGCCTTCAAAGATGGCGACATGATTTTCCCAGGTCGGATCGCTCACCCAGACACCCGACTCCGGAAAATATTTGTGCAGGAAGTCGGCGCCGACCTTCAGCGCGCCTGACCCGCCCAGCGTCTGGATGGTTGCAACACGCTTCTGTGCCAGCACCGGATGGTCTGCGCCAAACAGCAGTGGGGCGATGGTGTGACGGTAGCTGTTGAGTCCTTCCATCGGCAGATAGAGCGACGCACCGTGTGGCGTGGCGTTCAGACGCGCTTCGGCTTTGGCAACGGCCTGCAGCTGCGGGATGATGCCCGCTTCGTTGTAGTAAAGACCGATACTGAGGTTAACTTTATCGCCACGCGGATCGTCTTTGAAACGCTCCATTAAGGAGAGGATAGGGTCGCCAGCATAGGCGTCGACTTTCTGGAACACGCGATGGTTCTCCGGATAATAATGAGGCAGGGAATTCAACAATAAACCGGAAGTGGAAGAAGATCGAGAGGATGTTAATGAAGATGGGGTATGGTCGACACGTTGCGTGGCACTTCATAAAAAACAGGCACAGTCGGCTTCTTCAACCTGAGGATGAGGGGGAACCTGCGACTCAGGTGGTGGTTCCGTTCACCTTACGTTCCTTGCTTCTCTGATACATCTGAACCGGTGAACGTGCCAGGGTGGCTCAATCGCCACCACCCTGGCGACCTGGGCTACCGGCAAGAAAATTACTGGCGCTCTCTCATCCCTACAAGCAAAGTCACGCTCAATCCAGGTACCGCATCGCCAGGCGCGACGTCAGTCGCGTGATAAGTTCGTAAGCACTTACTTTCGTGATTTCCGCGATCCGTTCCACGGGCAAACCTTCACCCCACAGCGTCACCGGATCGCCCGCTTTCTCCAGGGCCTCTGGCCCGAGGTCGACGCAGATCATATCCATCGCCACGCGGCCAGCGATGGTCACTTCCCGGCCATTCACCAGCACTGGCGTCCCGGATGGCGCCGCGCGCGGATAGCCGTCGCCGTAGCCCATCGCCACCACGCCTAAACGGGTGTCGCGCTCGCTGATCCAGGTCCCGCCGTAGCCCACCGGCTCCCCGGCTTTGTGCTCGCGCACCGCAATCAGGCTGGAGGTGAGCGACATTACTGGCTGAAAACCGAGGTCCGGCCCCCAGGGCTTACCCTCCAGCGGCGAGACGCCGTACAGGATTATGCCTGGACGTGCCCAGTCGAAATGAGACTGCGGCCAGAGCAAAATACCGCCGGATGCCGCAATCGAGCGCATGCCCGGCTTGCCTTCGCAGAAGGTGTTGAAGATATCGAGCTGCTGCTCGGTGGCACCACAGTCAGGCTCATCGGCGCGGGCAAAATGGCTGACGATATTGACCGGCTGACGTACATTCCTGCACTGGCTTAAGCGCTGGTAAAACGCCTCCGCCTGCTCCGGGCGCACGCCCAGACGGTGCATGCCGGTGTCGAGCTTCATCCAAACGGTGACGGGCTCGCTGAGCACCGTGTTTTCCAGCGCTTCGAGCTGCTCAAGATTGTGTACGGCGGTATGCAGCCGTTGCGTGGCGATAGTCGGGAGATCGGCGGCGTTAAAGAAGCCTTCGAGCAGCAGAATCGGCTGGGTGATCCCCCCTTCGCGCAGACGCAGGGCTTCTTCGAGACGGGCGACGCCAAAGGCGTCGGCATCAGGGAGCGTTCGCGCGGTCTCAATAAGACCGTGTCCGTAAGCGTTCGCTTTCACGACTGCAACGAGCTTGCTGGCGGGCGCCAGTTCACGCAGGCGTTGCAGGTTGTGTCGCAGAGCGCGGCGGTTAATGACAACTGTTGCCGCTTGCATTGCAAATCCTTGTTAAAAGAAGGTCGGAGAGTTATTCGTCATCGTATTGCGGGCCAGCATAGTTGTCGAAACGCGACCACTGGCCGTTAAAGGTAAGCCGCACCGTACCGATGGGGCCGTTACGCTGCTTACCGATAATAATTTCCGCGATCCCTTTCAGGTCGCTGTTCTCGTGATAAACCTCGTCACGATAGATGAACATGATTAAGTCGGCATCCTGCTCGATAGAGCCGGATTCACGCAGGTCGGAGTTAACAGGACGTTTGTCGGCACGCTGCTCCAGGGAGCGGTTAAGCTGCGACAGCGCAACCACTGGCACCTGCAACTCTTTCGCCAGCGCTTTCAGCGAGCGGGAGATTTCGGCGATCTCAAGCGTTCGGTTATCAGAGAGCGACGGGACGCGCATCAGCTGGAGGTAGTCGATCATGATCAGGCCAATGCCGCCGTGCTCGCGGGCGATACGGCGCGCACGGGAGCGCACTTCCGTTGGCGTCAGGCCGGAGGAGTCATCAATATAGATATTACGTTTTTCCAGCAGAATACCCATGGTGCCGGAGATCCGCGCCCAGTCCTCATCGTCCAGCTGCCCGGTACGAATCCGGGTCTGGTCCACGCGGGACAGCGAGGCCAGAGAACGCATCATGATCTGCTCGGAGGGCATCTCCAGACTGAAGATTAAAACCGGTTTATCCTGCAACATCGCCGCGTTTTCGACGAGGTTCATCGCAAAGGTCGTCTTACCCATCGACGGACGGGCGGCGACGATAATCAGATCCGACGGCTGCAAACCGGCGGTCTTTTTATTCAGATCGTCATAACCCGTGTTAACGCCCGTCACCCCATCGTGCGGCTGCTGGAACAGCTGCTCAATACGCGACACGGTGGCATCAAGCACGTCGGCGATGTTCTTCGGCCCTTCGTCTTTATTGGCCCGGCTTTCGGCAATTTTAAAGACCCGGGATTCGGCCAGGTCGAGCAGTTCATCACTGTTACGCCCCTGCGGATCGAAACCAGCTTCGGCGATTTCGTTGGCAACGGAAATCATGTCACGTACCACCGCACGTTCACGCACGATGTCCGCATAGGCGCTGATGTTCGCCGCGCTTGGGGTGTTTTTTGACAGTTCAGCTAGATAAGCGAAGCCGCCTACCGACTCCAGCTGCCCCTGACGCTCCAGCGATTCCGCGAGCGTGATCAGGTCGATAGGGCTGCCTGACTCCTGCAAACGCGCCATTTCGGTAAAGATATGGCGGTGCGGGCGGGTGTAGAAATCGTCAGTGACCACGCGCTCGGCGACATCGTCCCAGCGTTCGTTATCCAGCATTAAACCGCCCAACACCGACTGTTCCGCTTCGATCGAGTGAGGCGGGACCTTTAATCCGGCTAACTGGGGATCGCGTTCCCGGGGTTCAGTCTGTTTGTTGAAGGGTTTGTTTCCTGCCATAGTGAATGGAGTTACCGAGATAGAGAGTGGGTCGAAAGATTACCATATTTTCTAATTCTAATGGAGGGAGCATGGCAACGCGTATTGAATTTCATAAACACGGCGGCCCGGACGTTCTCAGGGCGGTAGAGTTCACTCCCACCGCGCCTGGGGAGAACGAAGTCCAGGTCGAAAACAAAGCCATTGGTATTAACTACATCGACACCTACATCCGCAGCGGGCTCTATCCGCCCCCTGCTCTGCCGAGCGGTCTGGGTACCGAGGCGGCGGGCGTGGTGGTGAAAGTCGGTAGTGCGGTAAAACATATTAAAGAGGGCGATCGCGTGGTGTATGCGCAATCGGCTCTCGGTGCCTACAGCTCGGTCCATAACGTCCCGGCAGATAAAGCAGCGATTCTGCCCGGCGCCATCTCCTATGAGCAGGCAGCCGCCTCCTTCCTGAAGGGGCTGACGGTCTTCTACCTGTTGCGTAAAACCTACGAAATCAAACCTGACGAACAGTTTCTGTTCCACGCTGCCGCCGGCGGTGTGGGCCTGATCGCCTGCCAGTGGGCAAAAGCGCTGGGGGCTAAACTCATCGGCACGGTGGGTAATGCGCAAAAGGCGCAGCGCGCGCTCCAGGCGGGTGCCTGGCAGGTGATTAACTACCGTGAAGAGAGCATTGTTGAGCGGGTGAAAGAGATCACCGGCGGCAAGAAGGTGCGTGTGGTGTATGACTCGGTGGGGAAAGATACCTGGGAAGCTTCGCTGGACTGCCTGCAACGTCGCGGTCTGATGGTTAGCTTCGGCAATGCTTCCGGCCCGGTGACCGGCGTTAACCTCGGCATTCTTAACCAGAAGGGGTCGCTGTTTGCCACCCGTCCTTCGCTGCAGGGCTATATCACCAACCATGACGAACTGGTCGAGGCCAGCAACGAGCTGTTCTCGTTGATTGCCAGCGGGGTCATTAAGGTGGATGTGGCCGAGGCGCAGAAGTATCCGCTGAGTGATGCGCAACGCGCGCATGAAGCGCTGGAGAGTCGGGCGACGCAGGGATCGAGTTTGCTTATCCCTTGATAAAAAATTGGGCTTCCCTTGGGAAGCCCTTTCTTGCTTTGCTTTTTTTTAGTTCGGCTGTATGTAGGGTACAGCGCGATGAATTCTTTAACGGCGGTCATAGTGACAGATTCGATAACTAAATCCTATTCTGTTCTAAGTGATGATGCCGTAAAAGTTGCAAGGATGTGACGAACCGCTCAATACCTTAGTAACGAAAACGGTTATTGCGCTGATAGCGTGGAAGTTTTGGCGATTTAATCGCCCGTATTGCCCACACCACCGCCACGGCTAACAGCAACCACGGCAACAGTTTCAACATCAGGGCAAACAGTCCCCCAATAAACATCACCACTGTCGCAACCACCAGTGCGGCGATGATCCCCAGCAACGAGACGCCGGTTGCCAACAGCATGACAAAAAATCCAATCACAAAAAGTAGTTCCAGCATGGCTCTCTCCCAAATGCATCACAACGATACGCTGATGTGATATTTACAAGATCCGTGCCAAAAATAACCTATTGATATTGAAAAAAAACGCCCGGCAATGCGGTGCCGGGCGTGGTGAATTTGACGAAGTATTGGTGAAAATTATCGTTTGTCTGCCACCAGACGCAGCGCCTGCTCCAGCACCTCGATATCGGCACCCGCTTTATGGGCGTTTTCACTCAGGTAACGGCGCCACTGGCGCGCCCCCGGAATACCCTGGAACAGCCCCAGCATATGACGGGTGATGTGGCCCAGATAGGTGCCGTTGCTCAGCTCGCGCTCAATGTAAGGGTACATCGCCCGCACCACCGCCACCGGGTCACGATCGGCAACGTCCACACCAAAGATTTCGCGATCTACCGCCGCCAGCACGCCCGGGTTCTGGTACGCCTCACGGCCCACCATAACGCCGTCCATATGCTGCAGATGCCCTTTCGCCTCTTCAAGGGACTTGATGCCGCCGTTAATGGACATGGTCAGCTGAGGGAAATCGCGCTTTAGCTGATACACGCGCGGGTAATCCAGCGGCGGGATCTCACGGTTCTCTTTCGGGCTCAGGCCAGAGAGCCAGGCTTTGCGGGCATGGATGATAAACATCTCGCACTCCCCCTTGCCAGCCACCGTACCGATGAAATCACAGAGAAATTCGTAGCTGTCCTGATCGTCGATGCCGATGCGGGTTTTTACCGTCACCGGAATGGAGACCACGTCACGCATCGCTTTCACGCAGTCGGCCACCAGCTGCGCATTACCCATCAGGCAGGCGCCAAACATGCCGTTCTGCACGCGATCGGAAGGGCAGCCGACGTTGAGGTTAATCTCGTCGTAGCCACGCGCCTCAGCCAGCTTCGCGCAGTGCGCCAGCGCCGCCGGATCGCTGCCGCCCAGCTGCAACGCCACCGGATGCTCCTCTTCGCTGTAGGCGAGATAGTCACCCTTGCCGTGAATGATCGCCCCGGTGGTCACCATCTCGGTATAGAGCAGGGTGTGGCGCGACAGCAGACGCAGGAAGTAGCGGCAATGTCTGTCTGTCCAGTCGAGCATCGGCGCGATGGAAAAACGGTGGGCAGGATAGCGGGACGAGTTTTCTGACGACATGGCGAAGTTTTAAGCATCTGGTGAAAATGGGGCGCTACTATAGCACATATTCGCCGGAGGCCGAGCGCCTCCGGATGCCTTCAGAAGGTCAGGCTCAACTGGGCCCCGGCCCCCCAGGTTTCATCTTCCCCGTAAATACCGGTCAAATCGATATGCACGGTATTAAACGGCGCAAAGCCTAACCCGCCCGTGAAGACGTTGCTGTCGGTGCCCCTCACGTCACCGCGAAAGCCTGCGCGTACCGCCAGCCAGCTCAGCGGGGTCACTTCTGCCCCCACGCCGACATACTGCGCGTTTTCTTCACTCTTAAAGCCGCGGGTTTCGGTCAGATCGCCATCGGCGCTGAGGGTAAGCAGGCCGGTATGCCAGGCGACACCCGCCGTTACCAGGGGGCGGATCTGGTATGTGTCCTGATAGCTCACCACCTGCCCGGTACGCCCGTTGAGAATGCGGATGTCATTGGTATCAATATCACGTGATAAGAGGTTCTGCCCGCTCAGGCCCACCGTCCAGTTCTCACCAAAGTCCACCGCCACGCCGACATCGACGTTAAAACTGGTATCGTCGTTACGGTAGCGGCTGCTGTTAAAGTCGCCGCTGTCGTAGGTATAAATGGAGGTGGTGTAGTTATAGAGCCAGGTTTGCTGCAGTTTCGGCGTGACGCCCACCGAAACCGGCAGGTCGCTTACCGTAAACTGACGGGCAATCGCCACGCCATAATCGGAGACGATGGCCCCTCTGCCCATGGCAACAGAGTTAAGATTGCGGGTAATCACGTCGCTGCCGTTGCGCGCCGCGCTCAGCGCCATCTGGTTGGTCATTCCCGGGCTACCCTGCAATCGGCGTAAAAAATCGATGTCCTGAGGATCGATTTCTGAGCTGACGCGGGCATGGGCATTAGCTTTGGCGACAAACGCCAGCGACAGGCCGGAACCCGGGATGCTCACGGCTATCCCACCGCCGGCGTTGGCATGCGCCGTTTTGCCATCAAGAAATTCCAGCTGATCGGTAAGGCTGCCGGCGGCTCTCTGCAGCTCACTAAGCGTGCCTTGCGGATCGGCGGCGATCTGCGCCACGGTCAGATCGTCGATCATCTGCCGATCGTCGGTGATCTCATCGCTGATTTCATCGATCTTATCCTGCAAATTGTCTTTATCGCTAATTTGCGCTCCCACGGAGGGGAAAATGACGGTGACATCATCTTCCTCTTTTGATTTTGCCAACAGCGCCGGGTTAATTAACACCCCGCTGCCATAATGGGCCGATGCAACGCCTGTTCCGCCCATTGCATCGCCGCGTGCTTCCGTCCAGGTATTTGTGGCTCCAGCCTGATGAGACAAAAGAATACCGATGGCAATTCCCGCCACAGAAAGTTTGAGTTTTATTTTCACAGGACACCTGACTTATTTTGGGTAAATTAACCCCGGCGGCTATACGCCGCGCAGGGAAATACGTCCTCTGTGAAAAAAGTATTAGAAGCTAAATATGTCTTAAACTTTAGTATTAGATAAGCTATTGATTTCCTTATGGCTTTAAATAGGTATAGAACAAGAATTTATTTTCGCCCGGGTTTTCCATCATGCGGACCGAAAAATTGTGGCGGGTGATCGATCCAGCGATCTTCACGGGTGGCGGCATATACTGCATTTAGCGGATAATAAATTCGGTTATATTTTTTATTGGCTTCGCCCACCACTAATAACCGCACTTCTTCAGTGGTGTTATTAATAAAGGTGTGGCAAACCCCCGTCCCGGCCGGAAATCCTACGCTGTCCCCCGGCTCCAGCTTCCATAAATACCCGTTGATCCAGGCTTCGGGATAACCCTCCAGCACAAAGACAAACTCCTCTTCATCGCTTTCGGCATGTGGATAGGAGGTACGACGCCCAGGCGGCAGGCGTTCATGGTGAATACCGAGGCGGCCTAAGCCAAGCGCTCGAGCCAGGGGCGCGCCAATGGAGAAACGCTCTGTGCTATCGGGATAGGTTGAATTGTCGGCCCCTTCTACCTCACGCCAGTGTCGAATACAGTCCGGTCTTTTCATCTTTTGGTCCCCCGTGGTTTTTCGTCAGGGTAGCACACCTGCTGGATCTCGGCGTTTAGGCCAGAACATGGTAAACTGGCGGTTTGTTATTCCACGTTATTCGAGGTGCAAAATGGAAACGACCACAATGCAGGCACTGTTAGCGCAAGCCGAAAAGCTCTGTGCGCAACGCAATGTGCGCCTGACTCCGCAGCGCCTTGAAGTGTTGCGCCTGCTGAGCCTGCAAAACGGGGCCATCAGCGCTTACGACCTGCTCGATCTGCTGCGCGAAAGCGAGCCGCAGGCGAAGCCCCCTACCGTATACCGGGCGCTCGATTTTCTGCTTGAGCAGGGTTTTGTGCATAAAGTGGAATCGACCAACAGCTATGTGCTGTGCCACCTTTTCGATCAGCCTACCCACACCTCAGCGATGTTTATTTGCGATCGCTGCGGCAGCGTGAAGGAAGAAGGCGCGGAAGGGGTGGAAGACATCATGCATACTCTGGCGGCGAAGATGGGATTTGCCCTGCGTCACAACGTGATTGAAGCGCACGGTCTGTGCCGCAACTGCGTAGAAGTCGAGGCCTGCCGCCATCAGGAAAATTGCCAGCATGACCACTCTATCCAGCTGAAAAAGAAGCCGCGTTGAGCACAAAAAAAGGGGCGACCTGAAGGTCGCCCTGGGCGTACATCCGTGTACCTGCGGGTAGAGCTGAATTACCAGCGATAGTTGTTACGGGTTTCCCAGTCACCAACTTCTTTCTCCGCCTGGTCTTTCTCATAACCATAGCGTTCCTGAATTTTCCCCACCAGCTGGTCACGTTTACCTTCGATAACGGTCATGTCATCGTCAGTCAGGTCGCCCCACTGTTCTTTTACTTTACCTTTGATCTGCTTCCAGTTACCGCCGACTTGGTCTTTATTCATCATCGATTCCTCTTCGCTCGGTCGTTAAGGATAAGTTCGTCCTGAAATAGATTTCGTGCTGGACGTGATAATAATTATAGATAAGCGTGCGGCGTTGGGTTTGTTATTCGGAATCTTTTACCATTCAGTAAGGTGAAGCCGTTATTGAAACCAGGTGCCGTTGCGCCAGTGCCGGCGCCAGATCCAGCCCAGAGAGAGCCCCCGCAGCGCCAGGAAAACGCTCAGGGCCAGCCACAGGCCGTGATTACCCAGCCAGGGCAAGGTGAACAGCGTCAGACCAAACCCGGCGGCCGCGACGGCCATACTGTTGCGCATCTCTGCGCCACGGGTTGCGCCGATAAACATGCCGTCGAGCAAATAGCACCAGACCCCCACCACCGGCAAAATCACCTGCCAGACAAGATAATGGCTCGCCAGCGCGCGCAGCTCTGGCAGCGAAGTCAGCAGCGCCACGATCGGGTTACCCGCCAGGGCATAGACAAGCGCGAAGGCCAGCGCCACCATGCCAGACTGACGGCAGGCTGCCCGCCATACTTCGCGCAGCTGGCCGCTTTCCCGGGCGCCATAGGCCTGCCCGGAGTGCGCTTCAACCGCATAGGCAAAACCATCCAGCGCGTAGGCGGTAAAGGTGAGTAGCGTCATCAGCACGGCGTTAACGGCGATAATCTCCGGCCCCAAACGCGCGCCCAGCACCGTCAGCGCGCCGAAACAGAGTTGCAGCAGCAGCGAGCGCAGCATAATGTCCCGGTTCAGGGCCAGCAGCTTGCGGATATTGCCGCGCCAGCTCGCTTTCAGCAGCGCCAGGGAAATGCCGCGCAGAGCCAGCACCCGCCAGACCATCCACAAGCCAAGCAACAGGGTGGCGTATTCGGCGACAGCGGTCGCCAGGGCGGCCCCCTGCACGTTCATTTTCAGCCCGATCACCAGCCATAGATCCAGCACGATATTGAGCAGATTACCCACCACCAGCAGGATCACCGGTGCCCGGGCATACTGCACCCCCAGCAGCCAGCCGAGCAGCACCAGATTAGCCAGCGATGCCGGGGCGCTGAGCCAGCGGATCTCAAGGAAGCGCCGCGCCTGATGCAGGACATCCTCGCTGCCACCCACGATATGTAGCGCCAGATCGATAAGCGGTGTGCGCAGCAGCACAATCAGCAGACCGGCGCCGAGCGCGAGGATCAGCGGCTGCACCAGCGCCCGGGCCAGACGCAGCGGATCTTTCGCGCCATAGGCCTGAGCGGTGAGACCGGTGGTGCTCATACGCAAAAAGAGCAGCAGCATAAACAGGAAACTGGTTGCCGTGGCGCCGATGGCGACACCGCCCAGATAGACCGGAGAGTCGAGATGGCCGATAACGGCGGTATCCACCAGCCCCAGCAGCGGGACGCTGATATTGGAGACGATCATCGGGAGGGCAAGACGCCACAACGCCTTGTCTGAAGCAGTCAGCAGAGACATGTGTATGACCGGGAGAAAAAAGAAAAGCAGACTGCGGGGTTGCCGCAGTCTGTCAGAAAGAGGTTATAACCATTCACCGTTGCGGATGACGCCTACCGCCAGCCCTTCGATGGAAAAGTTATGTTCACGCAGATCGACAACAATCGGGGAAAACTCGCTGTTTTCCGGCAGCAGCTGTACCGTGTTGCCCTGTTTTTTCAGACGCTTAACGGTCACTTCATCATCTATGCGCGCCACAACGACCTGGCCGTTGCGCACATCCTGCGTTTTATGTACCGCCAGCAGATCGCCGTCGAGAATGCCGATATCCTTCATGGACATCCCGCTGACGCGCAGCAAGAAGTCCGCGCTCGGTTTGAACATGCCCGGATCGACCTGATAGTGGCCTTCAATATGCTGTTGCGCCAGCAGCGGTTCCCCGGCGGCGACACGACCGACAAGCGGAAGGCCCTCTTCTGCTTCAACGAGCAGACGAATACCACGAGACGCGCCGGAGACAATCTCAAGCACACCCTTACGCGCCAGGGCTTTAAGGTGCTCTTCAGCGGCATTTGGAGAACGGAAGCCCAGACGCTGCGCGATTTCTGCACGCGTCGGCGGCATACCCGTCTGGCCGATATGATCCCGAATGAGATCAAACACCTCTTGCTGCCTGGTCGTTAACGCTTTCATTCCGCCCCCTGGGTGTATATACAGTTATGCTGTGAGTATATACAGCTAAAGGCGATTTTGGAACCACAAACCGCATAAAAAACCAGAGACTTGTTCGGTTTCTGAAGGCTTATCGCAAATGTCCCCAAAGCAGCGTGACCCAGGTAAACAGGGCAACGATAATCGCCATCAGCACAGCGGCAGAGCCCATATCTTTCGCCCGGCCCGAAAGCTCATGGAAGTCGCTGCCAATGCGGTCGACCACCGCCTCGATCGCACTGTTCAGAATTTCGACTATCATCACCAACATTACCGATCCAATCAGGAGTACGCGGGTGATGGGATCAACGTCCAGCCAGCAGGCAATAATAATCGCCGCGATGACTGCTACCCCCTCCTGGCGAAAAGCGGCTTCATTGATCCAGGCAGCACGAATGCCTTTCCAGGAATAGCCGGCAGCTTTAATGATTCGGGTTAACCCAGTGGTATTGTTGGCCATTAAAAGAAACCTTTCTTCGAAAATAGCGTCAGAAACGGTGGCTTAAGCGCGCTGCGCTGCCGCCGGAAGTATGACGGGTAACAACAGAAATTTTGCGCGCTTTCTGTTATCCTTGCGCCGCAATTGCATTTTTAACCAGAGGCTTTACATCGTTTATGTCTGGCTGGCCACGAATTTACTACAAATTACTTAATTTACCATTAAGCGTCCTGGTAAAAAGCAAGTCTATTCCGGCGGTTCCCACGCTGGAATTGGGACTCGATACCTCGCGTCCTATTATGTACGTTTTGCCTTACAACTCGAAGGCCGACTTGCTGACGCTCCGCGCCCAATGCCTGGCGCACGATCTCCCGGATCCGCTGGAGCCGCTGGAGATCGACGGCACCCAACTGCCACGCTACATCTTTATCCACGGCGGACCTCGCGTATTCACCTGGTACACGCCGAAAGAAGAGTCCATTAAGCTGTTCCATGATTACCTCGACCTGCACCGCAGCAACCCGCTGCTGGATGTGCAGATGGTGCCGGTATCGGTGATGTTTGGCCGTCGTCCGGGGCGCGATAAAGGCGAAGAGAATCCGCCGTTGCGCATGCTCAACGGGGTGCAGAAGTTTTTCGCCGTCAACTGGCTGGGCCGCGACAGCTTTGTCCGTTTTTCACCTTCCGTCTCCCTGCGCCGCATGGCCGATGAGCACGGCACGGATAAAACCATCGCCCAGAAGCTGGCCCGCGTGGCGCGTATGCACTTTGCCCGCCAGCGTCTTGCCGCGGTAGGCCCGCGCCTGCCTGCTCGCCAGGATCTGTTCAATAAGCTGCTGGCGTCGAAAGCCATTGCCCGTGCCGTCGAAGACGAAGCGCGCAGCAAAAAGATCTCCCATGAGAAGGCGCAGCAAAACGCCATCGCCCTGATGGAAGAGATTGCCGCCAACTTCTCCTACGAGATGATCCGCCTCAGCGACCGTATCCTGAGCTTTACCTGGAACCGTCTCTATCAGGGGATTAACGTGCACAACGCCGAGCGTGTGCGCCAGCTGGCCCATGACGGCCATGAAATTGTCTACGTCCCCTGCCACCGCAGCCACATGGACTACCTGCTGCTCTCGTACGTGCTCTATCACCAGGGGCTGGTGCCACCGCACATTGCGGCGGGCATTAACCTCAACTTCTGGCCGGCAGGGCCGATCTTCCGCCGTCTGGGTGCGTTCTTTATTCGCCGTACCTTTAAAGGTAACAAGCTCTACTCCACCGTCTTCCGCGAGTATCTCGGCGAGCTGTTCAGCCGCGGCTATTCCGTCGAGTACTTTGTGGAGGGTGGCCGTTCCCGTACCGGGCGTTTGCTCGATCCGAAGACCGGCACCCTGTCGATGACTATCCAGGCGATGCTGCGCGGCGGTACGCGTCCTATCACCCTGGTGCCAATCTACATCGGTTACGAGCACGTGATGGAAGTGGGCACCTACGCCAAAGAGCTGCGCGGCGCCACCAAAGAGAAAGAGAGCCTGCTGCAGATGCTGCGTGGTTTGAGCAAGCTGCGTAACCTCGGCCAGGGGTATGTTAACTTCGGCGAGCCGATGCCGCTGATGACCTACCTCAACCACCGTGTACCGGAGTGGCGTGAGTCCATCGATCCGATCGAAGCGGTGCGTCCGGCCTGGCTGACGCCGACGGTGAACGCCATTGCTGCCGATCTGATGGTACGCATTAACAACGCCGGGGCGGCGAACGCTATGAACCTGTGCTGTACCGCCCTGCTTGCCTCACGCCAGCGCTCGCTTACCCGCGAGCAGTTGACCGAGCAGATCGACTGCTACCTGAACCTGATGCGCAACGTGCCCTACGCCGCCGATGCCACGGTGCCGACGGCCAGCGCCAGCGAGCTCATCGATCACGCATTGCAGATGAACAAGTTCGAGGTCGAGAAAGACACGATCGGCGATATCATCATTCTGCCGCGCGAGCAGGCGGTGCTGATGACCTACTACCGCAATAACATCGCGCATATGCTGATGCTGCCTTCGCTGATGGCCGCCATCGTGACCCAGCATCGCCAGATCAGCCGTCAGGCGCTGCTGGAGCATGTCACCGCTCTCTACCCGATGCTGAAAGCCGAGTTGTTCCTGCGCTGGAACAGCGACGAGCTGGCAGAGGTGCTGGATAAGCATACTGAAGAGCTGGTCCGCCAGGGGCTGATGACGCAGAAAGAGGACGTTCTGGTGATCAACCCGTCCCGCTCACGCACGCTACAGCTGCTGGCGGCGGGTGCGCGCGAGACTGTGCAGCGCTACGCCATCACCTTCTGGCTGCTGAGCGCCAACCCGTCGATCAACCGCGGTACGCTGGAGAAAGAGAGCCGTACTCTGGCCCAGCGTCTGTCGATGCTGCACGGTATCAACGCGCCGGAGTTCTTCGACAAAGCGGTCTTCAGTTCGCTGGTATTGACGCTACGTGATGAGGGTTATATCAGTGACAGCGGTGATGCCGAGCCGGAAGAGACGATGAAGGTTTACCAGATGCTGGCAGAGCTGATCACCTCTGACGTGCGCTTAACGATTGAGAGCGCGACGCAGGGCGAATAAAAAACGCCCGGTGGCGCTAACGCTTACCGGGCCTACAGGGTTTGCCAGATTGTAGGCCGGATAAGGCGAAGCCGCCACCCGGCTTTTTTATGCCCAGTAACTCACCGCCAGGCCGAGGAACAATACCAGCCCGACATAGTTGTTATTGAGAAAGGCTTTAAAACAGGCCTCGCGTTCGCGGTTGGCAATGAGCTTTTGCTGGTAGATAAAGAGCACACCCGCCGCCGCAACCGCCCCGTAAAATGCCCCGTTCAGCTGGTTCAGGTAACCAATTGCCATCATCAGTGCCAACACCGCGACCTGCAAAATCCCAATGATCAGCTTGTCCTGACGACCAAACAGAATGGCCGTCGATTTAATGCCAATCTTCAGATCATCGTCGCGGTCAACCATCGCGTACTGGGTATCGTAGGCCACCGCCCAGAGGATATTGGCCAGGAACATCAGCCAGCAGCTCAGCGGCACACTTTCGCTGACGGCGGCAAAGGCCATGGGGATCGACCAGCCAAAGGCGGCGCCCAGCACCACCTGGGGCAGATGGGTATAGCGCTTCATAAACGGGTAGACCCAGGCCAGGGCCAGCGCTGCCACGGAGAGCAGGATGGTCATGGTGTTGAGGGTCAGCACCAGCAGGAAGGAGAGCAGGACCAGCACCACAAACAGCGTCCGCGCCTCTTTCTCCGTGACATCACCGCTCGGCAGCGGACGATTCGCGGTGCGTTTCACGTGGCCGTCAAATTTGCGATCGGCATAATCGTTAACCACACAGCCCGCGGCTCGCATCAACCAGACACCCGCCACAAATACCGCCAGGATCCACAGCGGCGGCAGCCCGGGGGTTGCTACCCACAGCGCCCACAGGGTCGGCCACAGCAGCAGTAGCGCACCGATCGGCTTATCCGTTCGCATCAGGCGGTGGTACGCCAGCAGCTTGTTCTGCGTCAGACTCCACTCCATTTTCTCTTCCTCTTAGTACAACGGTGACGCCGGTAAAAACAGCTCGGTCAGCATTAAGGGTTTACCACTTAAGCGCAAGCGGGAACGGCGTCCCCATAATCCGGCATCGCGTCCAATTTCAATAAAATCGCGGGTCAGCTCGGAGGAGGTGAACAGATAGCGTCCCAGCGGGGTTTTGCCCATCTGCTGCAGCGCCATCTCCGGCCCGGTAAGAGTGGATTCTGGCACCACCGTGCGCCCGGCCAGCCACGGCTCGCCGTCGGCACAGAGCAGGATCTCCCGCAGCCAGTAGCGCGCCTCTTTCGGCAATAATGGCAGCTCATCCGCCACCGCGTCAGGCGTGACGAATCCCTCCTGAATGAGGGTAACGGTGACGTTCTTGCCCTGCTGCTCAAAACGTTTAGTCATGGAATCTTCCAGCAGCAGCCAGTCGAGCTGCTCCGGTTCCAGCGCAGGGATTTCGTCAAAATAACGCAGCGCACGCAGGAGCAAAAGCGCGGGGTGTGACATGCCAGTCTCTCCAATACATAACGTAAAGCTATTGTATCGCAGAAACGCCTAATGGGGGCGGGCAAACGTGAGTTAGCGAACATTATCGCAACAGAGATGCAACAGCGGTGTAAATCACAAAAAAAAGTGCGCCCATAGGGGCGCACCAAACTACTGACAAAATCAGCATTGTGGGGAGACGGTCACCCCTTGCCTTTTACACTGCTGATAAAGGTGGAACGGGCAGTGGTCGAGCCTAAACGCTCTGCTTCATCCAGCAGTTTCAGCGCTTTATCGACATCACCTTTTGCGACTGCCTGCTTAATGGCCTGATTAAAGTAGGCTTCGGTATCGGTCAGTACCGGCTCGCTCTTCTTCGCCGGGGCCGGGGCAACGACTGGCGCGGCAGCCGGAGCCGCAGCAGGTGCAACCGCTGGCGCAGCATAGACCGGTGCCGCGGTATTGCCTACGGTGACCGGGCCAGGACCGGAGGAGCCAAACAGCGGACCGACCAGCACGCTGGAGGTGCTGTTAGTGGAGACTTTCAGCTTCAGCTGGCCATCCGTCACATGACGGGCAATCGGGTCCGGAATATCCGGTACGGCGTTGCCGGTGCCTTTGGCATAGGCTTTCGCCGGATCGATCAGTTTGGTGGTTTGCTGCAGATCTTTGTCGGTGGTAAAGACCAGGACGTACAGTTTCTGCTGACCCAGGGCTGGCGTCAGGCGCATGACCCCTTCCAGACGATCGGCGCTCATTACGCCCGGCTCCTGGTAGGTGAAGTATTCGCTTGGGAAGTAGGCAGACGGCGTCAGGTTCTGATCCAGAATCAGCACGTTCGGTGCAAATACGCTGGTCTGTTTCTCCACCACGCTTGTCAGCGTCAGGGTGATTTCGCCGATATTAGCCGGCACACTGTACGCCGCCACCGGGCCGGCGATCCCCGCCACGTTTAAGGTCTGGCCGCCGGTAGAAAGTTGGGTGGTCTGGGTTTTGGACTGATCGACAGGCGTCCAGACCAGCTGTTGCAGCGCGGCTGCCGGAACCGCAGGCGCAGCGCTGGTGTTTTGTGGGACGAAATTGACGTTCGCAAGCGTGATGGCAGGAGCTCCTGCCAGCAGACCTGCGGAGAGGCACAGCGCGACGAGACTTTTTTTCATTTTCATTATGTTTACCTCAGATTGCGTTAGCACTGCGGTGGCCAGGCAATAGCGCGCAGCACCCTATGAAGAGAGGGGCTTGCGCCCCTCTTTTAGGTCAATACATCAGGTGTTACGACTTACCACCAGATCTCCATCTGGGCACCGAAGGTCCACTCATCGTTGTCGCCACGGCTGAAGGTTTTCGCGGAGGTGTCGTTGTACGCTACGCCAGAGGTGTAGCCTGCATCGCCATTGTTCGCGTAACCCCATTTCTCATCCCACTTGGCGTAGGTTGCGAAGACGCGGATAGCCGGACGGGACCAGATGCTGTCGCCAGCCTGCCACTGTTGGGCCAGGGTGATTTTGTACTGGCTGTTGGTGTCGTCAGTTTTCTGAGATTTGACGTTGTCGTAGCCCACTTCCAGCAAGGTGGACATGATTGGCGTCCATTTGAACATCGGACGAACACCGACGGTCCACCACTCGGTACCGTTGTTGTTGTCCAGGTCGATGTTCTGGTACATACCGACGTACATCAGATCCCACTGGTCAGCCAGGGTGACAGCACCGTGGTCAAGAACGCGGATCATGGAGCCGTCGTTGTTCAGGCTCGCACCCTGCGGAATACCTTTACCGTTAGAAGTCATGGAGTCTGTTGCGTACTGAACAACAAACTTGTTAAAGCCTTTCAGCATGCTCTGAGTATGTTCAGCGGTGAACATCCAGCCATCTTTAGAGGCGCCAGGCTGCAGGTAGTAGTCGTCAGGAATGTTGGTGTGACCGTAGTCAACGCCCAGCTCCAGCGTACCGCCTGGGTTGATTTCCATACCGGCTAAACGAACGTCAAAGACATCGTTTGGTACGATATTGTCGTAAATACGGTCGCCATTTGCATCGAAGTCGGCAAATGCAGAAGAGCCGCCGGACTCAGAAGAACGGGTCGCTGCCAGAGAGAGTTTACCGAAGCCCAGATCGATGTTTTCGATACCTGCACCAGGACCGGAGATATCCCAGTAGTAGAAGTCGATCATGTGAACGTCATGACGCTGATAGAAGCGCTTACCGGCCCAGATAGTGGAACCTGGCAGCCATTCAATCAGGTTTTTACCCTGCACGTTAGCTTCGCGGAAGGCCGGGCTGGTTGATTCCCAGTCGTTCTGCTGAGAAACAGAGTAGGCTACGTTGGTGTCGAAGTAGAAGCTCTTGTCGCCCTCTTTCCACACTTCCTGACCCAGTTTCAGTTCGGCATAGGTTTCACATTCGTTACCAAGACGGTATTTGCTCTGTGCACCTGTTGCCTGGAAACACTGTTGTTCGCCACCACTCCCGGTCCAGCCAATGCCAGAACGAGCATAACCTTTGAAGTCTACAGCGCCGGCCTGGGCAGACAGGATGCCTGCCGCAATGGCGAGTGCCAGAGGGACTTTGCGCAGAGTAATCATTATTCTATCTCCTGAGATCATTGCTTTTCTTTGAACACTTCACCTGATGGTTTCGTGCTTATTATTGGGATTGCTTAAACGCCGGGCTCTTGATGCAGCCGACGACATGCGGTGCCATCCTCACGGAACAGATGGCAGCGCTCTGGCGGCAAGCCGATAGCGAATGTGGCACCCTCTTTTACCAACACCACGTCGTTCTGGCGGTAGACCAGGTTCTGACGAATGGCTGGGATCTGGATATGAATCTGTGTTTCGTGACCTAACTGCTCAACCACCTGAACCTCGCCCTCCAGGGTCACATCAGCGATGTGGCTTGGCAGCAGATGTTCAGGACGGATCCCGAGGGACATGTTGGCCCCCACGTTGACGTTTACGCTGTCTACCGGCAGCCACACCTGCTGGCGGTTCGGCAGCTCAACCTGAACCTGATCGATGGCAGTGGCGGTGACTTTTACCGGCAAGAAGTTCATCTTTGGCGAGCCAATAAAGCCCGCAACAAAGCGGTCTGCCGGGTAGTGATAGAGCTCCAGCGGTTTACCCACCTGCGCCACGCGACCGGCATCCAGCACCACAATCTTGTCGGCGAGAGTCATCGCTTCGACCTGATCGTGGGTGACGTAAATCATGGTGCGGCCAAGACGCTTGTGCAGACGGGAAATCTCAATACGCATCTGCACGCGCAGCGCGGCGTCGAGGTTCGACAGCGGCTCATCGAGCAGGAACACGCGCGGCTCTGCCACCAGCGTACGGCCAATCGCCACGCGCTGGCGCTGCCCACCGGACAGGGCCTTCGGCTTACGCTCCAGCAGATGCGCCAGCTGCAACACTTCAGCAACCTGGGTCACGCGCTGGTTGATGGTCTCTTTTTTGGCGCCCGCCAGCTTGAGGCCGAACGACATGTTCTCGGCAACGGAGAGGTGGGGATAAAGCGCATAGGACTGGAAGACCATCCCGACGCCACGCTCCGCAGGCGGAATATCGTTCATGCGGGTATCGCCAATCATCAGATCGCCGCTGGTGATGGTTTCCAGACCGGCAATCATACGCAGCAGCGTGGATTTACCGCAGCCTGACGGGCCAACAAAAACCACGAATTCACCTTCCTGGATATCGAGATTGATATCTTTCGATACCACCACGTCACCCCAGGCTTTCGTTACGTTACGCAGTTCTACGCTCGCCATGCCCTACTCCCTTCGTTACAGCCTGTCATCAACAGAAACATTCAATATGGGCTGACTATGCGGTATCGGGGCGTTTCGCGAATCCTCCACCCCCAGCCTTTTTTATGGGGGAGGAGGCGGGAGGATGAGAGAGTGGACTCCGCCAGCGCCCCCCGGGGGCGGAGGCAAAATTCGTGATGTCACCGGCAAAATTCATCGCTCTTTTGTGTGCGCCAGGACACATAACTGAAATTTATGCAACGCAGATCACATAAAGAGGGGGTGGGGCGTAGGGGCCAGGAGGATGGAAAGAGGATGTCAAATAAGGAGACTGAGCGACGTTGAACCACCTCAATGTATCCACAGCACATCACCAAAAAGGATGGCAGATATGAATATCAAGACTGGCGCACGCGTTTTCGCATTGTCCGCCCTTGCAGCAATGATGATTTCCGCACCTGCGCTCGCCAAAATTGAAGAAGGTAAGCTGGTAATCTGGATTAACGGCGACAAAGGCTATAACGGCCTGGCTGAAGTGGGTAAAAAATTCGAGAAAGATACCGGCATTAAAGTCACCGTTGAACACCCGGACAAGCTGGAAGAGAAATTCCCACAGGTTGCTGCAACCGGCGACGGCCCTGACATTATCTTCTGGGCCCATGACCGTTTCGGCGGCTATGCTCAGTCTGGCCTGCTGGCCGAGATCTCCCCGGATAAAGCCTTCCAGGACAAGCTGTTCCCGTTCACCTGGGACGCCGTGCGCTACAACGGCAAGCTGATCGCTTACCCGGTTGCGGTTGAATCGCTCTCCCTGATCTACAACAAAGACCTCGTACCGAACCCGCCAAAAACCTGGGAAGAGATCCCGGCGCTGGATAAAGAGCTGAAGGCGAAAGGTAAGAGCGCGCTGATGTTCAACCTGCAAGAGCCGTACTTCACCTGGCCGCTGATTGCAGCCGACGGCGGTTATGCGTTCAAGTTTGAAAACGGCAAATATGATGTGAAAGACGTCGGCGTGGACAACGCAGGCGCGAAAGCGGGTCTGACCTTCCTGGTTGACCTGATCAAGAACAAACAGATGAACGCGGATACCGACTACTCCATCGCAGAAGCGGCCTTCAACAAGGGCGAAACCGCGATGACCATCAACGGTCCGTGGGCGTGGTCCAACATCGACAAGAGCAAAATCAACTACGGCGTCGCGGTGCTGCCAACCTTCAAAGGCAAGCCGTCTAAACCGTTCGTTGGCGTGCTGAGTGCCGGTATCAACGCCGCCAGCCCGAACAAAGAGCTGGCGAAAGAGTTCCTCGAAAACTACCTGCTGACCGATCAGGGTCTGGACGAAGTGAACAAGGACAAACCGCTGGGCGCCGTCGCGCTGAAATCCTTCCAGGAGCAGTTGGCGAAAGATCCACGTATCGCCGCCACCATGAGCAACGCCGAGAAGGGCGAAATCATGCCTAACATCCCGCAGATGGCTGCCTTCTGGTACGCCACCCGTACCGCGGTGATCAACGCCGCCAGCGGTCGTCAGACTGTGGATGCTGCGCTGAAAGATGCTCAGGGTCGTATCACTAAGTAAGTAAAAGCGGCGGGTGGCGCTTCGCTTACCCGCCCTACAACTACGGTTCGAGCCGTAGGTCAGGTAAGCGGAGCGCCACCTGACAATAAGTTTTCACAGTTGTAGAGGAAGAACCCCATGGATGTCGTTAAAAAGAAACACTGGTGGCAAAGCGACACGCTGAAATGGTCAGTGATTGGTCTGCTGGGTTTGCTGGTGGGTTACCTTATTGTTTTGATGTACGCCCAGGGGGAGTACCTGTTTGCCGCCATGACGCTGATTTTAAGCTCGGTCGGCCTCTATATTTTTGCTAACCGCAAAGCCTACGCCTGGCGCTATGTCTATCCAGGCGTTGCCGGGATGGGGCTGTTTGTCCTGTTCCCGCTTATTTGCACCATCGCCATCGCTTTCACCAACTACAGCAGCACCAACCAGCTCGCCCAGGAGCGCGCCCAGCAGGTACTGATGGATCGTTCCTATCAGGCCGGTAAGACCTTTAACTTTGGTCTCTATCCCGCAGGTGACGAATGGAAGCTGGCGCTGACCGACGATGCCGCAGGCAAATATTACGTCTCCGACGCCTTTAAATTTGGCGGCGAGCAGAAACTGGCCCTGAAAGAAGCTGATGCCCTGCCGGAAGGGGAACGCGCCAACCTGCGCGTCATCACCCAGAACCGTCAGGCGCTGACCCAGATTACCGCTGAGCTGCCGGACGAAAGCAAAGTCATTATGAGCTCGCTGCGCCAGTTCTCCGGCACCCGTCCGCTGTACACGCTGGGCGATGACAGCACGCTCACCAACAACCAGACCGGCGTGAAGTACCGCCCGAATAACGACGTCGGCTTCTACCAGTCCGTGAATGCTGACGGCACCTGGGGCGACGATAAGCTCAGCCCGGGCTATACCGTCACCATCGGCTGGGATAACTTTACCCGCGTCTTTACCGACGAAGGCATTCAGAAACCGTTCTTCGCCATCTTTGTCTGGACCGTGGTCTTCTCGATACTGACCGTGATCCTGACCGTGGCCGTTGGCATGGTGCTGGCCTGCCTGGTGCAGTGGGAAGCCCTGAAAGGCAAAGCGATTTACCGCGTCCTGCTGATCCTGCCATACGCCGTACCGTCGTTCATTTCGATTCTGATTTTCAAAGGGCTGTTCAACCAGAGCTTTGGTGAAATCAACATGATGCTGAGCAGCCTGTTTGGTATCAAACCGGCGTGGTTCAGCGACCCGACTACCGCCCGCAGCATGATCATCATCGTCAACACCTGGCTCGGCTATCCGTACATGATGATCCTGTGCATGGGGCTGCTGAAGGCGATCCCGGATGACCTGTATGAAGCGTCGGCCATGGACGGAGCCACCCCGTTCCAGAACTTCTTTAAGATTACGCTCCCGCTGCTGATCAAGCCGCTGACGCCGCTGATGATTGCCAGCTTCGCCTTTAACTTTAACAACTTCGTGTTGATTCAGCTGTTGACCAACGGTGGCCCGGACCGTCTCGGCACCACTACGCCAGCCGGTTATACCGACCTGCTCGTGAGCTACACCTACCGCATCGCCTTCGAAGGCGGCGGTGGTCAGGACTTCGGTCTGGCGGCAGCGATTGCCACCCTGATCTTCCTGCTGGTGGGCGCGCTGGCAATCGTGAACCTGAAAGCAACCCGCATGAAGTTTGACTAAGGAGGGTACTGAAAATGGCTATGGTCCAACCCAAATCGCAGAAATTACGTTTACTGATCACCCACCTGGGTCTGCTGATTTTTATCGCGGCAATCATGTTCCCGCTGCTGATGGTTATCGCCATCTCCCTGCGTTCGGGTAACTTCGCCACCGGTAGCCTGATCCCGGAGCAAATCTCCTGGGAGCACTGGAAGTTAGCGCTGGGCTTCAGCGTGGAACATGCTGATGGCCGCGTCACCCCGCCGCCGTTCCCGGTGTTGCTGTGGCTGTGGAACTCGGTGAAAGTCGCCACCATCACCGCGATCGGTATCGTGACGCTCTCCACCACCTGCGCCTACGCCTTTGCCCGTATGCGCTTCAAAGGGAAAGCGACGCTGCTGAAAGGGATGCTGATTTTCCAGATGTTCCCGGCGGTCCTGTCCCTGGTGGCGCTGTACGCCTTGTTTGACCGCCTCGGCCAGTATGTGCCGTTTATCGGTCTGAACACCCACGGTGGGGTGATTTTCGCCTACCTCGGCGGGATCGCGCTGCACGTCTGGACCATCAAAGGCTATTTCGAAACCATCGACAACTCGCTGGAAGAGGCCGCGTCGCTGGATGGCGCCACCCCGTGGCAGGCGTTCCGTCTGGTGCTGCTGCCGCTCTCCGTACCGATTCTGGCGGTGGTCTTTATTCTGTCGTTTATCGCCGCCATTACCGAAGTGCCGGTCGCCTCACTGCTGCTGCGTGATGTGAACAGCTACACCCTGGCGGTAGGGATGCAGCAATACCTCAACCCGCAAAACTATCTGTGGGGCGACTTTGCCGCAGCCGCTGTCCTCTCCGCTATCCCGATCACCGTCGTCTTCCTGCTGGCCCAGCGCTGGCTGGTGAACGGCCTGACCGCGGGGGGCGTGAAAGGTTAATTTTCATTGTTATTCCACTGCAACCCTCAACTTTGCCTTGATGTCTTGATCCAAACTTGTGACTGTTTTCGGCGGCCCTCGGGCCGCCCTTTTTTTATTCCCGTTTCAGTCGCTTCGAGTTGCACAGCCAGAGGGTGACCACCAGCAGCAGGATAGCCGCCGAGTAGAGCAGCACGTCGAGGGGCGATTTATGATCGACGATGATCAGTCGCACAATCGCGGTGATACCAATGTAGACAAAGTAGCGCAGCGGGAAGTGAAAGCCAGACTGAAAGTACTTGACGATCAGGGCGATAAATTCGAAGTAGAGAAAGTAAACCACCAGCCCTTCAACCAGCTCGTATTTGCTGGTTTGCTCAGGGGCGAAAAGCACATCAGCCAGATGCACCGTCTCTTTACCGAGGAAGACGACCAGGATCAGGCCAAGGCTCAGCAGACCCAGGTTCAACACGGTCTGCAGAATGGTTGAGATAAACTCAACACGCGGGCGAGTCAGGGATGTCATACAGCACCTCATTCTCCGGGACGAGATTCCTGTATAACGCAAAAATGTGACGGGGATCTATATTTTTTGTTTATATTTTGTGCAGATCTGCCGGGCGGCACTCAGTTTGCCCGGCCTACGGGGTTTTGTAGGCCCGGTAAGCGTAGCGCCACCGGGCAGACAGACCGCAGCAGAATTATGCGCGCCAGGCTTTATAACGGTTAATCAGGCCGTTGGTGGAGCTGTCGTGGCTGCTAATGTCCTGGTTATCCCCCAGCTCAGGCAGGATGCGGTTAGCCAGCTGTTTGCCCAGCTCAACGCCCCACTGGTCAAAGGTGAAGATGTTCAGGATCGCGCCCTGGGTGAAGATTTTGTGCTCATACAGGGCAATCAGCGCACCCAGGCTGAACGGGGTGATCTCACGCAGCAGGATGGAGTTAGTTGGACGGTTGCCTTCGAACACTTTGAACGGCACCACGTGATCCAGGGTCGCCGGATCTTTACCCTGATCGCGATACTCCTGCTCAACCACGTCACGCGCTTTACCGAACGCCAGCGCTTCGGTCTGCGCGAAGAAGTTCGACAGCAGCTTCGGATGGTGGTCAGACAGCGGGTTATGAGTGATAGCCGGGGCGATGAAATCGCACGGTACCATTTTGGTGCCCTGGTGGATCAGCTGGTAGAACGCGTGCTGGCCGTTGGTGCCTGGCTCACCCCAGATGATTGGGCCGGTCTGGTAATCCACGGCGTTGCCGTTACGGTCAACGTATTTACCGTTGGATTCCATGTTGCCCTGCTGGAAGTAGGCTGCGAAACGGTGCATGTACTGGTCGTACGGCAGGATCGCTTCGGTTTCTGCACCAAAGAAGTTGTTGTACCAGATGCCGATCAGCGCCAGCAGCACCGGCAGGTTTTTCTCTGCCGGCGTGGTAGAGAAATGTTTATCCATCGCATGCGCGCCGGAGAGCAGCTCAACAAAGTTGTCGTAGCCCACGGAGAGTATGATAGACAGACCGATCGCGGACCACAGGGAGTAACGACCGCCAACCCAGTCCCAGAACTCGAACATGTTGGCAGTGTCGATGCCGAACTCGCCGACCGCTTTAGCATTGGTGGAGAGCGCCGCGAAGTGTTTCGCCACGTGCTGCTCGTCACCGGCACTCTGCAGGAACCAGTCGCGCGCGCTGTGGGCGTTGGTCATGGTTTCCTGGGTGGTGAAGGTTTTGGACGCCACCAGGAACAGGGTGCTTTCCGGGTTCACTTTTTTCAGCACTTCGGCGATGTGAGTGCCATCGACGTTAGAGACAAAGTGCATGTTGAGGTGGTTTTTGTACGGGCGCAGCGCTTCGGTCACCATAAATGGGCCAAGGTCGGAGCCGCCGATACCGATGTTCACCACATCGGTGATCGGTTTGCCGGTGTAGCCTTTCCACTGACCTGAGATGATTGCTTCCGAGAAGGTTTTCATCTTTTCCAGCACGGCGTTCACTTCAGGCATCACATCTTTGCCGTCAACGATGATTGGAGTATTGCTACGGTTACGCAGTGCAACATGCAGTACGGCGCGATCTTCAGTACGGTTGATCTTCTCGCCAGAGAACATGGACTTGATGGCACCGCTCAGATCGGTCTCTTTCGCCAGATCCTGCAGTTTTGCCAGCGTCTCTTCAGTGATGCGGTTTTTGGAAAAATCGACCAGCATCTGATCGTCAAACGTCGCGGAGAACTTATTGAAACGATCGCCGTCTTTCGCGAACAGCTCCGCGATAGTAACGTCTTTCATCTCATCAAAGTGTTTCTGTAATGCCTGCCAGGCTGCAGTCTGCGTTGGGTTGATATTTTTCATAGCAATACTCTTCTGAATTGAGAATTGTGACCTCGGTCGATTGTAGCCTCTGCCGCTAAAAATTGTGATGGTTTTTATGCCATTGGCCTGGCTTGCATCAAGTGCAGTGCAAAAGCTCCAAAAGTATAGCTGTTATAAGTCCTGTTTCTCATATGGAATGCAGCATGAAAAATCCGCATAATCCCAGCGTTGACAGGATCCCCTGCACATTTTATTTATACACACGGTATTTGCGCCTGCACCGATAAAACTATTTTGTCCTTGTGCCATGGTCGCTTTTTTCCTTCCCTGACACGAGGTTGTTATGACGAGTTTTGTTGTCGCCAAGTTTGGCGGTACCAGCGTGGCCGATTTTGATGCCATGAACCGCAGCGCCGATGTGGTGCTGGCCGATCCGAATACCCGGCTGGTGGTGTTGTCCGCTTCGGCGGGCGTCACTAATCTGCTGGTAGCCCTGGCAGAAGGGCTGGAAGCGAGCGAGCGCCAGGCGAAGCTGGAAGCGCTGCACAAAATTCAGTTCGATATCCTTAGCCGTCTGCGCGATCCGAGCGTCATCAGCGAAGAGATTGAGCGCCTGCTGGAAAATATCATCACCCTGGCCGAAGCCGCCTCTCTGGCCACCTCCACCGCCCTGACCGACGAGCTGGTCAGCCACGGTGAGCTGATGTCGACCCTGCTGTTTGTCGAAGTGCTGCGCGAGCGTAACGTTCAGTCGCAGTGGTTTGACGTGCGTAAAGTGCTGCGCACCAGCGACCGTTTCGGTCGTGCCGAGCCGGATATTGAGGCCATTGCCGAGCTGACCACCCAACAGCTGGCGCCGCGTCTGGCGGAAGGGATTGTCATCACCCAGGGCTTTATCGGTAGCGAAGCCAAAGGCCGCACCACCACGCTGGGCCGTGGCGGCAGCGACTACACCGCAGCCCTGCTGGGCGAGGCGCTGCGCGCCTCCCGCGTGGATATCTGGACGGACGTGCCGGGTATTTACACCACCGACCCGCGCGTGGTGCCGGCGGCAAAACGTATTGACGAGATCGCCTTTGAAGAGGCCGCCGAGATGGCGACCTTCGGCGCGAAAGTGCTGCACCCGGCGACATTACTGCCGGCAGTGCGCAGCGACATTCCTGTGTTCGTCGGCTCCAGCAAGGATCCAAAAGCGGGCGGCACCATGGTGTGCAACACCACCGAAAACCCACCGCTGTTCCGCGCCATCGCCCTGCGTCGCAAGCAGACCCTGCTGACCCTGCACAGCCTGAGCATGCTGCACTCCCGCGGCTTCCTGGCCGAGGTATTCAGCATTCTGGCGCGCCACAGCATCTCGGTTGATCTGGTCACCACCTCAGAGGTGAACATCGCCCTGACGCTGGACACCACCGGCTCAACCTCCACCGGCGATACCCTACTGACGCAATCTCTGCTGATGGAGCTCTCTGAGCTGTGCCGCGTCGAGGTGGAAGAAGATCTCGCCCTGGTGGCGATCATCGGTAACGAGCTGTCCCGCGCCAGCGGCGTGGGCAAAGAGGTGTTTGGCGTGCTGGATCCGTTTAACATCCGCATGATTTGCTATGGCGCATCCAGCTACAACCTCTGCTTCCTGGTACCAGGCCATGAAGCCGAGCAGGTCGTGCAGAAACTGCATCATAACTTGTTTGAATAACAAAAAAGGGCCCGGACAACCGGGCCCTTTTTTTATCCTGCCAGCACCGTTCTCATCAGCAGCGCATCCAGCGAGGCTACCTTGCCATGACGGCTGTCCGGCAGCGTGGGCGGGTTTTCGCCCCGCGCCAGCTCCTGGGTGATGAAAGCGTGCAGCAAAGGGCGTCTGGGACCATATTGCGCTTCCCCGGCACGCTGTTTTATTGCCAGCAGGGCATCGATTTCCTGACGTAATGGCGCATCAAGCTCGCTTCCCGCCAGCAGTTCAGCAAAACGCATCGGCGGCATCCCTTTTCCGGCCTCCACCCACCGCACTGCCAGCAGCGGACGCAGGACGTAAAAGTACTTCTTCAGCCGCACCTCTTCGCCCTGTAAATAACCGCGGAAGTTTTTACGCGCCATAGAGTAGTAGTGCCAGCGCGCACGCACGGGTGAAAACCAGGCGGGTACCTGCGCGCGCAGCTCCGTGATTACCGTATCGCTCTGCTGATAGACCACCGGCGAATCCAGCCACTCGATAAGCGTGGGGTTGGCCGCTTTCAGCAAACCCAGCGCCTTGCGCCACTCCCAGCCGCTTATGTCCAGTTCGTCGTCTATGGGCAGCTCGATCACATCCCGCTGCGGTTCGACGCGCAAATACCAGTCAGGTTTATGCACATACAGGAAGCGCACGTCATAATCGCTGTCCGGCGACGCAAAGCCCCAGCCCCGGCTGCCCGACTCACAGGCGTACAGCACGGACACATTGAACCGTTGCTCTATCTCGTTAAGTTGCTGCCGCACGCGCTCGCGCATGGCGGCATCTACACCGTTATCAGCCATCTCTTTTATCCTTTTACACAGACCACCTGGCGCAAGGTATGGACGATTTCGACCAGCGACGCCTGCGCCGCCATGACGGCATCGATATCTTTATAGGCCATCGGGATCTCATCGATGACCTCGCTGTCTTTTCTGCACTCGACGTGGGCCGTGGCACGAACCTGATCGGCAACGGTGAAGCGTTTTTTGGCCGCCGTGCGGCTCATCACCCGCCCTGCCCCATGGCTGCAGGAGCAGAAGCTCTCTTCATTGCCCAGGCCGCGCACGATAAAGCTTTTCGCCCCCATCGACCCGGGGATGATCCCCATCTCGCCCTTCTGCGCCGACACTGCCCCTTTGCGCGTCACCAGGACCTCTTCACCAAAATGACGCTCCTTCTGGACATAGTTGTGATGGCAATTCACCGCCTCCTGCTGCGTGAGGAAAGGCTTTGGCACAATGCGCGAGAGCGCGGCCAGCACGCGGGACATCATCACCTCGCGGTTATGGCGCGCAAAATCCTGTGCCCATTCCACGGCTTCGATGTAGTCGTTATAGTGCCGGCTCCCCTCCTGGAAATAGGCCAGGTTTCTGTCAGGCAGGTTGGCAATATGCTGCTGCATATCCTTCTGCGCCAGCGTGATAAACACATTGCCGATGGCATTGCCCACGCCACGCGAACCGCTGTGGAGCATGACCCAGACGCGTTGCTGCTCATCCAGGCAGATCTCGATAAAGTGGTTCCCGGTGCCCAGCGTCCCCAGATGCTGATGGTTATTGGTTTTCAGCAGTTGCGGATATTTATCCGTCAGCCGTTTGAAGCGCGGCGCCAGCCGGGCCCAGTGGTTATCCACCTCATCCGGCGTCTTTGCCCATGCTCCCTTGTCGCGACGGGAGCGGGTGTTGGTCCGCCCGTGCGGCACCGCCTGTTCAATGGCGCTGCGCAGCCCGTGAAGGTTATCCGGCAGATCGCCTGCCAGCAGAGATGTCCGCACGGCAATCATTCCGCAACCAATATCCACCCCCACCGCCGCGGGAATGATCGCCCCTTTAGTGGGGATTACGCTGCCAATGGTGGAGCCTTTTCCGAGATGCACATCCGGCATCACCGCCAGATGCTTAAAAATAAACGGCATCTTTGCGGTATTGAGCAACTGTTCGCGCGCCTCTGGCTCAACGGGCACCCCGTGCGTCCACATTTTTACCGGTGCGCTGTGCTGCGCGCTTAAAACATCAAAATCAGTCTGTTTCATGGTACTCACCCTCAGGGTCGCCTGAAACTTTCACGGCCAACCCATTTACTTTGTCTGTTAGTAACAGGTATTGCCAGAAGTGTGCCAAAAGGTACAGCCAGCACCGATTAAATATATCTCATTGATTAAACTGAAATTAATTTAGAAGGCCTTCACGGGCATTGCTTAATCCACAGAATATTTTTATCTTTCAATATCACTTTTTATCTTTCAGGATAAACATGAAAAAGCGGCGAGTGGTTATTGGGGTACTGGGTACGGTGATGGATAAGCGCGGCAAGCGGGCTAACCGCTTACGTAAATGGCGCCCAACGGTCGCACTTTGTCTGCAGCCCGATCTCCCCGTCGACAGGCTTGAACTACTCCACCAGCCGCAGGACCGGGGGATGGCGGAACAGATAACGGAAGATATCAGCCAGCTTTCCCCCCATACCACCGTGCGCGCATGTCCCGTCACCATAGCCGATCCCTGGGATTTTGAAGAGGTCTACGCCGCCTTCCTCGACTTCGCCACACACTATCAGTTTGACACCGAACATGAAGAGTACCTGGTCCATATCACCACCGGCACGCACGTGGCGCAGATTTGCTGGTTTTTGCTGACCGAAGCGCGGTATCTCCCCGCCAGCCTGATCCAGACCGGCCCTGCCAGCAGGGAGGCGCCAGAAGAGGCCGTCCCCGTCGGACGTTATTCGATCATCGACCTGGATTTAAGCCGTTATGCCACATTGACCAGCCGCTTTCAGCGTGAACAGCAGGAATCCGTTTCGTTCCTGAAAGCCGGGATTGATACCCGCAATGCCACCTTCAACGCCCTGATCGATCAGATTGAGCGTGTGGCGCTGCGCTCAACCGCTCCTCTCCTGCTGACTGGCCCAACGGGGGCCGGAAAATCGTTTCTCGCCAATCGCATTTACCAGCTTAAGCAATCCCGTCATCAGCTTTCCGGCAGGCTGGTGGCGGTAAACTGCGCTACGCTGCGGGGCGACAACGCCATGTCGACTCTTTTTGGCCATGTTAAAGGGGCATTTACCGGGGCAGTCGCCGCCCGCGCCGGGCTGCTGCGTGAGGCCGACGGCGGCGTGCTGTTCTTAGATGAGATTGCCGAACTGGGTCTCGATGAACAGGCCATGCTGTTAAAAGCTATCGAAGAAAAAACCTTCTTCCCGTTTGGCTCCGATAAAGAGGTCAGGAGCGATTTTCAGCTGATTGCCGGCACGCACCGGGATATGCGCCAGTGGGTGGCGGAAGGTCGTTTTCGCGAAGATCTCTACGCCCGTATCAATATGTGGAGTTTTGCCCTGCCCGGCCTGGCGCAGCGCCGGGAAGATATCGCCCCCAACGTGGAGTACGAACTGCAACGCTTTGCGACCGAAGCACAATCTCAGGTTCGCTTCGACAAAGAGGCGCGCGAGCGCTATCTGCGTTTTGCTGACTCTCCGCAGGCGTTATGGCGCGGTAACTTTCGTGAACTGGGCTCTTCTGTGGCGCGAATGGCCACGCTTGCCGAGCAGGGTCGCATCACGCTGGCATTGGTTGAGGAGGAAATTGCCCGTCTGCTTAGTGACTGGCAGGCTGTTTCGCTACCGGCTACGGCAGAAATGGCGATCGACCTTTTCGATTTGCGTCAACTGGAAACCGTGCTGGAGGTATGTCGCCGCAGTGCCTCCTTGTCTGAGGCCGGACGCGAACTTTTTGCCGTCTCGCGTTTGAAAAAAGCGAATCCTAACGATGCCGACAGGCTCCGCAAATATCTGGCCCGCTTTGGCCTGAGCTGGGAGAGCGTACGTCAGCGATCATGAATATTATTTGATTGAACAAAATTACTTAGCACGATAAACAATACCTCTAAGCCGGGCTCGATCCCGGCTTTTTTAATAACGACACAACACAACAAATCGCAAGGAATCTGTATGTTATCCGCCATCACCCGGCTGTTCCCGCTATGGGCGCTGCTGCTCTCTGTTATAGCCTATTATACGCCCACCACGTTTACCCCTGTCGGCCCGTGGGTCACTACGTTGCTGATGCTGATTATGTTCGGCATGGGCGTGCACCTGAAAATCGACGATTTTAAACGCGTCCTGTCACGTCCCGCCCCGGTCGCGGCGGGGATCTTTCTGCACTATCTGGTGATGCCCCTGGCAGCATGGGCGCTCGCTATCGCCTTTAAGATGCCGCCAGACCTCTCCGCCGGGATGGTGCTGGTGGGCAGCGTGGCCAGCGGTACCGCCTCCAACGTGATGATCTATCTGGCGAAAGGAGATGTGGCGCTGTCGGTGACTATCTCCTCTGTCTCCACCCTGGTTGGCGTGGTCGCCACTCCGCTGCTGACGCGTCTGTATGTGGATGCCCACATTCAGGTGGATGTGATGGGAATGCTGCTGAGCATTCTGCAAATCGTGGTGATCCCGATTGCGCTGGGGCTGGTGATTCATCACCTGTTCCCACGGCTGGTGAAAGCCGTTGAGCCGTACCTGCCGGCGTTTTCCATGGTCTGCATTCTGGCGATCATCAGCGCCGTGGTCGCCGGTTCTGCGGCGCATATTGCCTCTGTCGGTTTTGTGGTGATTATCGCCGTGGTGCTGCACAACATTATTGGCCTGATGGGCGGCTACTGGGGCGGGAAGCTGTTCGGCTTTGACGAATCCACCTGCCGCACGCTGGCGATTGAAGTGGGGATGCAGAACTCCGGGCTCGCCGCGGCCCTCGGCAAAATTTACTTCTCGCCGCTGGCAGCGCTGCCGGGCGCGCTCTTCTCGGTATGGCATAACCTTTCCGGCTCGCTGCTGGCGGGTTACTGGTCGGGTAAGCCGCTCGACGGACAAAAGAAAAGCGATGTGGTGAAGGAAGGTTAATTCACTTCGCCGCAGCGAAGGCATGCTTTACACTGAAGCCTCTTTCACAGGAGGCTTCAGGTATGTCCACACCAAGATTGACCCAGAAAGAGATGACGGAAAGCGAGCAGCGCGAACTGAAAACTCTGCTCGACCGCGCGCGTATCGCCCATGGCCGTCTGCTGACCAACGCCGAAACCAATCACCTCAAAAAAGAGTACATCGACAAACTGATGGCGCAGCGTGAGCTGGATGCCAAAAAAGCCCGCAAACTTCGAAAAGAGCAGGCTTATAAAGTAGATAAAGAGGCGACGTTTTCCTGGTCGGCGAATACCCCAACCCGTGGAAGGCGCTGATTAGCGCCCTTTCTTTTTACGGCCTGGCGACGTAAAGCGCTTTCCGTTTCCGGCAGGCTTCGCCCGGCTTTTCTCTTCCGATTGCGGAGCCTTAACCACCGGGCGTTTGATGCCCTGGGTTTTCGGTTTGGCTTTGGCTTTGGGTTTTGCTTCCGAGGATGAATTCTCAATCAGCTTAAAGAGCTCAATCAGTTCATCATCGGTCAGATCGCGCCACTCGCCCAGCGGGATGCCGGAGAGGCTGACGTTCATGATGCGCGTACGTTCCAGCTTCGTCACTTCGTAACCGAAATATTCGCACATGCGGCGGATCTGCCGGTTTAACCCCTGAACCAGGGTAATGCGGAACGCGAACGGCGCCTCTTTCTTCACCTTGCACTTTTTCGTCACCGTGCCGAGGATCGGAACGCCTGCCCCCATGCCGCGGATAAAGTCGTCCGTCACCGGTTTGTTAACCGTGACGATGTACTCTTTTTCGTGGTCGTTACCGGCACGCAGGATCTTGTTCACCAGATCGCCGTGGTTGGTGAGGAAAATCAACCCCTGGGAGTCTTTGTCCAGGCGGCCAATCGGGAAGATACGGCTGCTGTGGTTGACGAAATCCACGATGTTGTCACGCTCGCCATCTTCCGTGGTACTGACAATGCCAACCGGTTTATTCAGCGCGATAAACACCAGGTCTTCTGCGTTACGGGGCTCGATCGTTTGACCATTCACTTTGACCACATCGCCAGGAACGACCTGATCGCCAATGGTGGCGCGTTTACCGTTGATAAACACGTTGCCCTGTTCGATGTAACGATCAGCCTCGCGGCGCGAGCAGATCCCGCTCTCGCTAATGTATTTGTTTAATCGGGTGGATTGAGTTGGCAGCATAATTTCTCCTGTAGAGGCGAAATATACCTTAGGTTTCGGCTGGTAAAAAGATCAGCCTACCGTCACTGAGACAGGTTTCCCAAGTTTGCTGAGCATCATCACCAGGGTATCAAGAGTAAACTTGCTGGTTTTAAGATTCACGACATCTGACACACGCGGTCGTGAGACATTGAGCTTCTCCGCGGCGTCCGCCTGACGAAGGTTATGCTCAGCAATCCATGCTGAAATTTCTTGCATCAGCTGTCGTTTAAGCAGCAACAGTTGTTCGACTTCTTTCTGGGCATCCTCCTGCAGATGTTTAGATTCATGCTCGTTAAAGCCGAGTTCGGCAAAAATATTTGCCTCTGTAGGGGTGATATGGCGAATTTTACAATCAATGGCCTGACTCATTTTCCACTCCTTAGCTCCTCCATTACGCTCTGAAAACGCGCTTTCGCGATACGCTTATCGTGCTCGGATGTACGTCGGCTTTTTTTTATAAAACAGTGCAGGATATAAACAGCCTCTTCAAAACGGGCCAGGTAGAGGATACGGTAAGCCCCTGAACTACTGCGCAATCTGACTTCTTCCACGCCTCTGCCAATCTCTGTCATTGGCTTCCAGTCTGCCGCCTCTAACCCTGCCTGCAGGCGGTGCAACTGATAGCCAGCCTCCCGGCGGACCTCTTCGGGAAAACAGAGCAAATCATCGAACGCACTCCCTACCCAGGCTATCGGGCGCAGGGTCGGTCTTTCTGGCAGCATAACACATCCCTGTATAAAATTTTATACATATCATCCATGGCATAACATTAAACCAGGCGATGTGTTTACTCACGCCTCGCCGCTCCGTTCTGCGAGGCGCTTTCCAGATCAATACTCATCCCGATCATCGTCCTCATCCGGCTGCTCCATGACGCTGTAAGCCACCGCGCAGAACAGGGAGTTAAGGCGCTTCATGTCGCCAAGCAGCCCCAGGTGCAGGGAGCTGGTCTCAATGCTTTGCACGTTCTGCTGGTGCAGACGGTCAACGTGCGCGTGGGAATAGCGACGGTTGAGAATACGGAACCGGTGTTTATTACGGCGCAGACGGCGGGCGCTGGGTACGTCGCCGGAGAAAAAGACCGACATCGCCAGCTTCAGGTTGGCGAGCAGCTGATCGTGCAGTGCGTCCAGCTCTTTAACCCCTTCCAGGGAGAATGCCCGGCGGGCCGCCAGCGATTTGTCGGCGATTTCGCTCCCCATGCGCTCGACGATATCGGAGGCCTGCTCCAGGTTGAGCGACATTTCGATGATCTCCGCCCAGCGGCGGGACTCCTCTTCCGCCAGCTCATCTTTTGGCATCCGCGCCAGATAGAGTTTGATGGCGGTATAGAGCACGTTGATATCGTCGGCGAGTTTACGCAGCGCTTTCTCTTCCCGCGGCTCGCCATGCACCACCTTTTTCAGCCCCTCCAGCATTAACTCCATTGCATCGCCCATGCGCAGCGTTTCGCGGGCGGCATTGGCCAGTGCCAGCGCCGGGGTATCCAACGCGCTGGTATCAAGATGTTTCGGTTTCAGACGGGTATCAAGCTCCGGTTCATCACGGATGATACGTTCACAGAAGCGCGCCATTGGCCCAGCAAAGGGCACCATCGCCACGCAGCGCACCAGGTTATAGAAGACGTGGAAGTAGATGACCATCTCCGATTCCGGCAGCGACAGGTTATCCATCAGGTCCGCCAGCGGCTTAACGAACGGCAGAATAATCAGGCTTCCCACCAGCTTAAACAGCAGGCTGCCAAGCGCTACGCGGCGCGCTGCGGCATTGGCGGCGCTGTTGTTTAGTACCGCCAGCAGGCCGGAGCCAAGGTTCGCACCAATCACCAGACAGAGGGCGACCGGGAAGGAGATGATCCCCGCCGCGGTCAGGGTCGCGGTTAACAGTACCGCCGCCAGGCTGGAGTAGCTGATAAGCGCAAACACCGCACCAATCAACGCATCCAGCATGATGTCGCCGGTCAGCGAAGCGAAGATAACCTGGACGCCGCTCGCCTGCGTAATGGGGGTGACGGCCTGAACGATCAGCTCCAGGGCCAGCAGAATCAGCCCAAGGCCGATCCCCACGCGCCCCAGCTGTCCGGCCCGGGTCTGCTTACGGCCAAGGAAAAATATCACGCCGATAAAGATCAGCAGCGGCGACAGCCAGGAGAGATCAAAGGTCAATACCCGCGCCATCAGCGCGGTCCCTACATCGGCACCGAGAACAATCACCAGCGCAGGCGTCAGCGCCACCAGATCCTGGGCCACAAACGAGGTGACCAGCATGGTGGTGGCATTACTGCTTTGCACCAGCGCGGTGACGCCAATGCCTGCGCAGAACGCGAGCGGCTTTTTCTCAACGCTGCGGCTGAGAACGGTACGTAAGCGGGCGCCAAAAACGCGCATTACGCCGGTACGGACAATATGGGTGCCCCAGACCAGCAACGCCACGGCAGAAAGCAGATGTAGCAGAGTCAGCACGGATACAGATTCTCCTTTTCGTTATGCGTTGTCCTGAGGCTCATTGCGCGCGGTATTGCCGGATGGCGGCTACGCCTTATCCGGCCTACGTTGTGGCGCGGATCGCTGAGCCTTCTTCCAGTATAAGGGCTTAAATGTAAGAAAGAGACAGGGCACCCATTGGGTGCCCTGTTTGTTGTAAGGAAACGTGACGTGAGCCGGGCCCTGACCGTCGGCGGCGCAGTCAGGTCAGTCGGCGTCGTAGCCGAGGTTTGGCGCTAACCAGCGCTCCACCTCCGCCACGCTCATCCCTTTACGCAGGGCATAATCTTCCACCTGGTCACGCTGGATCTGCGCCACGGCGAAGTATTTGCTGTCAGGGTGACTGAAGTACCAGCCGGAAACCGATGCACCCGGCCACATGGCGAAGGACTCGGTGAGCTTCATGCCGGTATGGGTTTCGACATCCAGAAGCTGCCAGATAGTGCCTTTCTCGGTATGCTCCGGGCAGGCCGGGTAGCCTGGCGCCGGACGGATCCCCTGGTAGTTCTCGCGGATCAGATCCTCATTGCTGAGATTCTCAGTAGGCGCGTAACCCCAGTGCACCTTACGCACCCGCTCGTGCAGGTATTCCGCAAAAGCCTCTGCCAGACGGTCGGCAATCGCTTTGATCATGATTTTGTTGTAATCATCATGCTGCGCTTCGTAGGCATCCGCCAGCGCGTCCTCCTCCAGCCCGCCGGTCACGGCGAAGGCACCGATGTAGTCCGCTTTACCGCTCAGCTTCGGCGCGACGAAATCGGCCAGGCAGTAGTTGGCAAACCCGACCTTCTCGGTCTGCTGACGCAGATGATGGCTTACGGTCAGCACATGAGTACGCGTCTCATCGCGATAAATTTCGATGTCGTCGCCCACGCGGTTCGCCGGGAACAGCCCCACCACGCCGCGCGGGTTGAGGGTTTTCTCGGCGCTGAGCTTGTCGAGCAGGTCGTTGGCGTCTTTAAACAGGCGCTTCGCCTCCTCGCCTACCACCTCATCTTCCAGAATACGCGGGTACTTCCCGGCCAGCGACCAGGTCATAAAGAACGGCGTCCAGTCGATATAGTTACGCAGGGTCTCGATGCTGGCCGTCACCTCCTGCACGCCCAGGCGATGGGCGACCGGCGGCGTATAGCTCGACCAGTCAAAGGCCAGGTCGTTATCCCGCGCCGCAGCCAGCGTTACCGGCGGGGTACGCGGCTTTTTACGCCCGTGCTGAATGCGCACCGTTTCATACTCTTTGCGGGTTCTGGCAACAAAGTCGTCGCGCTGGGTTTCGGACAGCAGCGCCGAAACCACGCCAACCGTGCGCGAGGCGTTCTGCACGTATACCGTCGGCCCGCTGTAGTTCTGCTCAATCTTCACCGCGGTATGCGCTTTTGAGGTGGTCGCCCCGCCAATGAGCAGCGGAAGGGTAAAGCCCTGGCGCTCCATCTCTTTTGCCACGTTGACCATCTCATCCAGCGACGGGGTGATCAGTCCGGAAAGGCCAATCAGATCGGCATTCACTTCGCGTGCGGTTTTGAGGATTTTCTCCGCCGGCACCATCACGCCCAGATCGATAATCTCGTAGTTATTACACTGCAGCACCACGCCGACGATGTTTTTGCCGATATCATGCACGTCGCCTTTTACGGTGGCGATGACCATCTTGCCGTTACTGGAGCCCTTCTCTTTGCTGGCTTCGATAAACGGCTCCAGATACGCTACAGCCTGCTTCATTACGCGGGCGGACTTCACCACCTGCGGCAGGAACATTTTGCCCTCGCCGAACAGATCGCCAACCACGTTCATGCCGTCCATCAGCGGCCCTTCGATCACTTCAATCGGGCGCGTGGCCTGCTGGCGGGCCTCTTCGGTATCCTGCTCGATAAACTCGGTGATCCCTTTTACCAGCGAATATTCGAGGCGTTTTTTCACATCCCAGGTACGCCACTCCGCCTGCTGAACGTTGGCGCTGTCATCAGCTTTGCTGCCGCGATACTTTTCGGCCAGCTCCAGCATGCGCTCGGTGGCGTCGTCGCGGCGATTCAGGATCACATCCTCAACCGCGTCGCGCAGCTCCAGTGGCAGGTCGTCATAAATCGCCAGCTGGCCAGCGTTGACGATCCCCATGTCCATCCCGTTGCGGATGGCGTAGTAGAGGAATACGGCGTGGATCGCTTCACGTACCGGGTCGTTGCCGCGGAACGAGAACGACACGTTCGAGACGCCGCCGGAGATCAGCGCATGCGGCAGCTCACGTTTGATGTCTTCACACGCGCCGATAAAGTCCTGGGCGTAGTTATTGTGCTCTTCAATCCCGGTGGCGACGGCAAAGATGTTCGGGTCAAAGATGATGTCTTCCGGCGGGAAGCCCACTTCTTCGGTCAGGATCTTGTACGCACGGCGGCAAATCTCAATTTTGCGCTCGCGGGTATCCGCCTGGCCCACTTCGTCAAAGGCCATCACCACCACGGCGGCACCGTAGCGGCGCACCATCTTCGCGTGATGGATAAAGGGCTCAACCCCCTCTTTCATGGAGATGGAGTTAACAATCCCCTTACCCTGAATGCACTTCAGCCCTTTTTCGATCACTTCCCACTTCGAGGAGTCGATCATAATCGGCACGCGGGCAATGTCCGGCTCACCGGCGATCAGGTTGAGGAAACGCACCATCGCCGCTTCGGCGTCGAGCATCCCCTCATCCATGTTGATATCAATAATCTGCGCCCCGCTCTCAACCTGCTGGCGGGCAACGTCCAGCGCTTCGCTGTACTTCTCTTCTTTGATCAGGCGTTTGAACTTCGCGGAGCCGGTCACGTTGGTACGTTCGCCAACGTTCACAAACAGGCTCTCATCGCCAATGTTCAGCGGCTCAAGACCAGACAGTCGACAGGCCACCGGCAGGTCGGGGAGCTTACGTGGTGCCAGGCCCGCCACCGCGTTGCTCATGGCAGCAATGTGCTCTGGCGTGGTGCCGCAGCAGCCGCCGACGATATTCAGGAACCCGGATTCAGCCCACTCGCGGATCTGCGCCGCCATGGTGGCGGCATCGAGATCGTACTCACCAAATGCGTTTGGCAGACCGGCATTCGGGTGGGCAGTGACGTAGCACTCCGCGATGCGCGACAGCTCCTGCACATACTGGCGCAGTTCGTCCGGCCCCAGCGCACAGTTCAGACCAAAGGTCAGCGCATCGGCGTGGCGCAGGGAGTTATAAAAGGCTTCGGTCGTCTGCCCGGAAAGGGTACGGCCAGAGGCATCGGTGATGGTGCCGGAGATCATAATCGGCAGGTCGACACCCAGGGCTTCGAACTCCTCTTTCACCGCGTAGATGGCGGCTTTGGCGTTGAGCGTATCGAAGACCGTTTCAATCATGATCAGATCGACACCGCCTTCCACCAGCGCTTTGGTGGACTCGCGGTACGCGGTCACCAGCTGGTCAAAGGTGATATTACGAAAAGCCGGATCGTTCACATCCGGCGAGATAGAGGCGGTGCGGTTGGTCGGGCCAAGTACGCCCGCCACATAGCGCGGTTTCTCTGGCGTGCGGGCCGTCCACTCATCGGCGCAGGCGCGGGCCAGCTTCGCTGCCTCGTAGTTGATCTCCGCCGACAGGGATTCCATCTCGTAATCCGCCATGGCGATGGTTGTCGAGTTAAAGGTGTTGGTTTCAACGATATCCGCACCCGCCTCGAAATAGGCGTAGTGAATGGCGGCGATAATCTCTGGCTTGCTGAGTACCAGCAGGTCATTGTTACCTTTCAGATCGCAGGGCCAGTCGGCGAAACGGTCGCCGCGAAAGTCGTCTTCACTCAGACGATAGCTCTGGATCATGGTGCCCATACCGCCATCCAGTACCAGAATGCGTTCATTTAACTGCGCACGCAGTTGATCTACTTTGCTGCTCACACTTGCTCCCGACAACGCTCAACCAGGCCAAAAGGCCAGCAGTCCATACTGGCATAATCTTGCTAAGGGGAAAAGTCACACCGCGGTAACATGAGACATGTTCAGCATGACTCATCCGATCAGTCAGGATAACGGTTGCAAAACATCCAAATAAAACGAAAATGATTTCCACGATACAGAAAAAAGGAGCCTGCCATGGTCGCCACCGTTCCCGCTAAACGCGGCAGAAAACCCGCCGCCGCGACCGCCCAGGCGGGCGGTCAAGTCCAGTCCCTGACACGGGGGTTAAAGCTCCTTGAATGGATAGCCGAGTCGCACAGCAGCGTGGCGCTAACGGAGCTGGCCCAGCAGGCAGGTCTGCCAAACTCCACCACCCATCGCCTGCTGACCACTATGCAGCAGTTGGGCTTTGTTCGTCAGGTGGGCGAGCTCGGGCACTGGTCCGTGGGTGCCCACGCGTTTATTGTCGGCAGCAGCTTTTTGCAGAGCCGTAACCTGCTCGCCATTGTCCATCCGATCCTGCGCAAGCTGATGGAAGACTCCGGCGAGACGGTCAACCTGGCGGTGCTCGATCAGAGCGATCACCAGGCGATTATTATCGACCAGGTGCAGTGTACCCAACTGATGCGCATGTCAGCCCCGATTGGCGGCAAGCTGCCGATGCACGCCTCCGGGGCGGGAAAAGCGTTTTTATCCCAGCTCAGCGAAGAGCAGGTAACGGGTCTGCTGCACCGCAAAGGCTTACACGCCTATACCCATGCCACGCTGGTATCACCGGTCCATCTGAAAGAAGATTTAGCCCTGACGCGCAAGCGCGGCTATTCCTTCGATGATGAAGAGCATGCTCTCGGCCTGCGCTGTATTGCCGCCTGCATTTATGATGAGCACCGCGAGCCGTTTGCCGCTATCTCCATCTCCGGGCCGATCTCACGCATGACCGACGACCGGGTGACAGAGCTGGGAGCGCTGGTGATTAAGGCGGCGAAAGAGGTGACGCTGGCGTATGGTGGGATTCGTTAAGTCTTCAATGCCCGGCGGCGCTACGCTTGCACGGGCCTACAAAACTCTGTAGGCCGGATAAGGCGCAGCCGCCACCCGGCGTTAAGCCGCATACTTCACGCTAAACCGCTGCTTACGCCGGTAAGCATAAACATCTTCCACATGCCCGTTCTTAATGCGGGTCTGCAGGCCACGCCAGTAATCGGCGCGAAACAGATCGGCATGCATCTCTTCAAACAGAGCTCCGATACGCGGGTCAGCGCATAACCAGTGGCGAAACTCCTCCGGGAAGACATCCCCCGGCGAGACGCTGTACCACGGCTCGCTGGCGAGCTCATCTTCCGGGTAGCGCGGCGGCGGGATTTCACGAAAATTCACTTCCGTCATGTAGCAGATTTCGTCGTAGTCATAGAATACGACCCGCCCGTGACGGGTGACGCCAAAGTTTTTAAACAGCATGTCGCCCGGGAAGATATTGGCTGCCGCCAGCTGCCGGATGGCATTGCCGTACTCTTCAATCGCATCGTGCAGCGCCTGCCCCTCTGACTGCTCCAGCCAGATATTGAGCGGCACCATGCGCCGTTCAATGTAGAGATGGCTGATGACGATTTTATCCCCCAGATCGCTGATTTTTTCTGGCGCTTCCTGGAGCAACAGCGCCATCAGCTGCGGCGCAATCTGTCGCTTATCGAGAACAAAATTCTCAAACTCCTGGGTATCCGCCATGCGCCCGACGCGATCGTGCTCCTTAACCAGCTGGTAGCAGGCGCGCACATGGGCGGCAGACATCTCTTTCTGCGGGGCGAATTTATCCTTTATCACCTTAAACACCCGGTCAAAACCCGGCAGGGTAAAGACCAGCATCACCATGCCGCGAATGCCTGGCGCCTCGATAAACTGCTCATCCGCATGGGTGATATAGTGCAGATATTCCCGGTAGCTCTCGGTTTTCGCATGTTTCTGGCACCCTATCGCCATATACAACTCAGCGGTGGTTTTACCGGGCAGGATCTCACGCAGCCACTCCACCAGCGCGCCTGGCAGGGGGGCGTAAACCATAAAGTAGGAACGGGCGAAGCCGAAAACAATGCTCGCTTCGGCGCTGGTAGTCAGGCAGGTATCCACCACCAGTTCACCTTCATCGCTGCGGTGAATGGGCAGTAAAAACGGCAGCGTGGCGCCCGGGGTAATCAGTTTCCCCACCAGCCAGGCGGCTTTGTTGCGGTAGAAAAGTTCGTTAGCCACCTGCAGATGGCAGTTGCGCAGGTTGTCTGCACCGAGCGTTTCGCAAAGATGGGCGATGATATACCCGACATCTCGAGGGCGATTTTGCCACGGCAGGCGCAGGGGAAGGTCGGCTAACACTTTGGTTAACAACGCCTCCCATCCCTGTTCAGGATAGAAATCTTTCGCCAGCGGACGCGGCAGGGTGCGGAAACGTTGCCCCGGCTGAGAGCTGAAAATAAAAAGCCGCTCCGGTGACAGCGAGCGGTGATCAAACAGCCGACAGTAGACGGAGTTAAAAAAGCTTTCTGCAATCTCATAGCGCGGATAGTCCGGCATAAGCTGGGTGTAATGGCTTTTCACCCGCAGCAAAAAAGCGGCATTGATATCGATGCTGCCGGTGATGCAGCGCAGCTGCTCTACCACCAGACCCACATGATGATCGTAGAGATGAATACGCTGTTTCATGGCCTGCTGCACGGCGTGCCAGTCTGCCTGCTCGAAGCGCTGCTGCGCCCCGCCCGTCACTTCCAGAAAACGGCCATACTGAGCATCAAAGCCCTGCAAAATGGTCTGCGCAATCAGCAATTCCAGGCCACGCGACATAGATGTCCCTCACCCCAGGAAACAGAACCGTAGGCCCGGTAAGCGCAGCGCCACCGGGCGTTTCCGTTATCAGAACTGCGCTTCTTCGGTCGACCCGGTCAGGGCGGTGACGGAGGAGGCACCGCCCTGAATGATGGTGGTCACTCTGTCGAAGTAGCCTGTTCCCACCTCCTGCTGGTGCGAGACGAAGGTATAGCCCTTTTGGCTTGCCGCGAACTCCGGCTGCTGGACCTTCTCGACGTAGTGCTTCATGCCCTCGCCCTGCGCGTAGGCGTGCGCCAGGTCGAACATGTTGAACCACATGCTGTGAATGCCGGCCAGGGTGATGAACTGGTATTTGTAGCCCATCTCCGACAGTTCCTGCTGGAAGCTGGCGATCGTTTTATCGTCCAGGTTTTTCTGCCAGTTAAAGGAGGGCGAGCAGTTGTAGGCCAGCAGCTTGCCCGGGTATTTCGCATGGATGGCATCGGCAAAGCGTTTCGCCAGCGCCAGATCCGGGGTGGAGGTTTCGCACCACACCAGGTCAGCATAGGGAGCATACGCCAGACCGCGGCTGATCGCCTGCTCAATGCCGGCATGGGTACGGTAGAACCCTTCGCTGGTGCGTTCGCCGGTAATAAACTGACTGTCGTAAGGGTCGCAGTCGGAGGTGATCAGATCTGCGGCATCGGCATCGGTACGGGCAATCACCAGCGTCGGGACGCCCATGACGTCAGCGGCCAGACGGGCAGCTACCAGTTTCTGGATCGCCTCCTGAGTCGGAACCAGCACTTTGCCGCCCATGTGTCCACACTTCTTCACGGACGCCAGCTGATCTTCGAAATGGACAGCCGCTGCACCGGCTTCAATCATCGATTTCATCAGCTCAAAGGCATTCAGAACCCCACCAAAGCCCGCCTCGGCGTCGGCCACAATCGGCAGGAAGTAATCTACGAAGCGCGGATCGTTTGGCTCAATACCGGATGCCCACTGGATCTGATCCGCACGACGGAAGGTATTGTTGATTCGCTCCACCACGGCCGGGACGGAATTCGCCGGATAGAGGGACTGATCCGGGTACATGCTGGACGCGAGGTTGGCATCTGCCGCCACCTGCCAGCCTGACAGATAGACCGCTTCAATGCCCGCTTTCGCCTGCTGCAACGCCTGGCCACCGGTCAGCGCGCCGAGGCTGTTGATGTAGCCTTTCTTCGACTCGCCGTGCAGCAGACGCCACATTTTGGCGGCACCCAGCTGCGCCAGGGTGCATTCCGGGTTTACCGAGCCGCGCAACTTCACCACATCCTCAGCGCTATAAGGGCGTTCAATGCCTTCCCAGCGCGGCTGAGTCCACTCGTTCTGTAATGCTTCGATCTGTTGGGTACGGGTTTTCATGTGCAGATGCTCCATATTGTTATGTGGTGAAATCAGGCCAGCAGGCGGTAGCCCGGCAGCGTCAGGAAGTCGATTAAGTCATCTGAGGTGGTGATCTGTTCCATCAGGCGCGCGGCGGCGTCGAAGCGGCCGCTGCTGAAGCGGTGCTCGCCCAGCTCTTCCTGAATGTTCAGCATCTCTTCCGACAGCATCTGGCGGAACAGGGCTTTGGTGACGGGCTTGCCGTTGCTGAGCGTTTTCTGATGATGGATCCACTGCCAGATAGAGGTGCGGGAGATCTCGGCGGTGGCGGCATCCTCCATCAGACCGTAAATCGGTACACAGCCGTTACCGGAGATCCACGCTTCGATGTACTGGACGGCCACGCGGATGTTGGCGCGCATCCCCTCTTCGGTGCGCTCGCCCTCGCACGGCTCGAGGAGCTGTGCAGCGGTAACGGGCGCATCATCTTCGCGGGTTACGTGCAGCTGGTTTTTGTTATCGCCCAGGATGCGGTTGAACACCTCCATGGCGGTATCTGCCAGGCCGGGGTGCGCCACCCACGTGCCGTCATGGCCGTTGCTGGCTTCCAGCTCTTTATCGGCCTTCACTTTATTCAGCACCTGGGTGTTACGTTCGCTGTCTTTGCTGGGAATAAACGCTGCCATTCCGCCCATCGCGAAGGCGCCGCGTTTGTGGCAGGTTTTGATCAGCAGACGCGAATAGGCATTGAGGAAAGATTTATCCATCGTCACCACCTGACGATCGGGCAGAACGCGATCCGGGTGGTTCTTCAGGGTCTTGATGTAGCTGAAGATGTAATCCCAGCGGCCACAGTTCAGGCCAACAATGTGGTCACGCAGGGCATGCAGAATCTCATCCATCTGGAAGACCGCAGGCAACGTTTCAATCAGCAGCGTGGCCTTGATGGTGCCGCGCGGCAGTTCAAAACGGTCCTCAGTGTAACTAAAGACCTCACTCCACCAGGCCGCTTCCTGCCATGACTGGGTTTTTGGCAGATAGAAGTAAGGTCCGCTGCCTTTTGCCAGCAGGTTTTTATGGTTATGGAAGAAGTAGAGCGCAAAATCGAACAGGCTGCCGGGGATCGCCTCATTGTTCCAGGTGACATGCTTTTCCGGTAAATGCAGGCCACGTACGCGGCAAACCAGTACCGCCGGGTTGGGCTTAAGCTGGTAGATTTTGCCCGCTTCGTTGGTGTGGCTGATGGTGCCATCAACCGCATCACGCAGGTTGATCTGCCCATCAATCACTTTATTCCAGTCGGGTGCCAGTGAATCTTCAAAATCGGCCATAAAGACCTTCACATTGGCGTTCAGCGCGTTGATCACCATCTTGCGTTCTACCGGGCCGGTGATTTCAACGCGTCGGTCCTGTAGATCCTGCGGGATACCGCGGATCGTCCAGTTTCCTTCTCGAATGGAATCGGTTTCCGAAATAAAGTCAGGCACCTTGCCGTTATCAATGTCTTGCTGCTGCTGAATGCGTGCCGCCAGTAATTTATTGCGTTTTGGCGTGAAGCGGGTCACCAGCTCGGTGAGGAACTCTACGGCATCGGCGGTCAGGATCTGCTTCTCCTGCTCACCATGCGGTTGAGTAAAGGACAGTTCATCGATAATGGTTGCCTGTTGATTCATTGCGCTGCTCCTCGTCATTGATCCGAATTTATTTCCCCCACGCGAACGAAAGATCCTTGTGTAGTTTTCGTTCAGCAGAGTTAAGACTATCTCGCTCTACGATAAAATCAAAAACAATTTCCATTTTTAATTAAAATGCTATGTAACTTACTGATAAAGATGGGTTTAAAAATATATCTACAGACGGAGTTAATTTCGGAAATAAAAAAGGCACCCAAAGGTGCCTTAACTGGAGAGCTGAAACGCTACAGGATGAGGATCGTCAGAAGATTAATCCAGGGTCGGATTCATGTGGCGCAGATCGTACGGCGTGATCTGATAGACGTAGTAGTTAAGCCAGTTGGTAAACAGCAGATTGCCGTGGCTGCGCCAGGTGGCACGCGGTTTGTTTTGCGGATCGTTTTGCGGGAAATAGTTGTACGGTACGTCCGGATTTAAACCCGCTTCCACATCGCGGAAATATTCGCTCGCCAGGGTATCGGGATCGTATTCCGGATGACCGGTGACAAAGGCAATACGCTTGTCTTTGCTGGCAAACAGATAGGCATCGCCCTCTTCGGTTTCCGCGAGGATCTCAAGATCGGTGTAGTCACGAATCAATGCAGCCGGGAAATCGGCATAGCGCGAATGCGGCGCCAGGAAGGAGTCATCAAACCCGCGAGTCAGCAGCGCATGAGGATGCAGAATATGATGCTCATAGACACCAGAGAGCTTTTCGGTACGGGTTTGTTTAGGGATGCCGTACAGAATGTTGAGCGCCGCCTGGACCGCCCAGCAGACGAACAGGGTTGAAGTGACATGATCTTTGGCCCACTCCAGCACCTGCTTGATTTGCGGCCAGTAGGCCACGTCGTTGAATTCAACCAGGCCAAGCGGCGCACCGGTAACGATCAAGCCATCAAAGTTCTCGTTACGGATATCTTCAAAGTTGCAGTAGAAGTTATTGAGATGCTCAGAAGGCGTATTACGGGACTCGCGCGCATCAATACGCAGCAGCTGAATATCGACCTGCAGCGGGGAGTTTGAGAGCAAGCGGAGGAACTGATTTTCCGTCTCAATCTTCTTTGGCATCAGGTTCAGGATAAGCACCTTCAAAGGGCGAATTTCCTGACCTGTAGCGCGCGAAGCCGTCATGACAAAGACATTTTCTTCACGCAAGAAATTGACGGCTGGTAGCTCGTCCTGCACCCGAATCGGCATAACCTTACATCCTCACAGCATACGTATAAACGTTTAGACATCCAGATAGCTGACAATAACCAGGAATCGGGCAAATGTCGAGTCTGCATGTGAAAGGTGAGAAAGTTTCAAGAAAGGGATAGCCGTAGGCCGGGTAAGGCGAAGCCGCCACCCGGCTTTTTTAACGCCCAACGCAAAAAGCCCATCCGTGAGGATGGGCTTTCGGCTTTAATTGATGCCTGGCAGTTCCCTACTCTCGCATGGGGAGACCCCACACTACCATCGGCGCTACGGCGTTTCACTTCTGAGTTCGGCATGGGGTCAGGTGGGACCACCGCGCTACAGCCGCCAGGCAAATTCTTGGTGCTCTGTACGCAATACTTTATCGCATCAGCCGCGTTGGCCGCGCTCGTAAAGTCAGTCACATACTTCAGTATGCTCCTTCCTTTCCTTCGCTTGCCGCCTTGCTGCTGCGCAAACTATTGTGTACTTAACTCTGAATCAATGCTGAAAATCTCTCAAATCCACCGAAACAGCTTCGGCGTTGTAAGGTTAAGCCTCACGGTTCATTAGTACCGGTTAGCTCAACGCATCGCTGCGCTTACACACCCGGCCTATCAACGTCGTCGTCTTCAACGTTCCTTCAGGACCCTCAAAGGGTCAGGGAGAACTCATCTCGGGGCAAGTTTCGTGCTTAGATGCTTTCAGCACTTATCTCTTCCGCATTTAGCTACCGGGCAGTGCCATTGGCATGACAACCCGAACACCAGTGATGCGTCCACTCCGGTCCTCTCGTACTAGGAGCAGCCCCCCTCAATTCTCCAGCGCCCACGGCAGATAGGGACCGAATGTCTCACGACGTTCTAAACCCAGCTCGCGTACCACTTTAAATGGCGAACAGCCATACCCTTGGGACCTACTTCAGCCCCAGGATGTGATGAGCCGACATCGAGGTGCCAAACACCGCCGTCGATATGAACTCTTGGGCGGTATCAGCCTGTTATCCCCGGAGTACCTTTTATCCGTTGAGCGATGGCCCTTCCATACAGAACCACCGATCACTATGACCTGCTTTCGCACCTGCTCGAGCCGTCACTCTCGCAGTCAAGCCAGCTTATGCCATTGCACTAACCTCCTGATGTCCGACCAGGATTAGCTGACCTTCGTGCTCCTCCGTTACTCTTTAGGAGGAGACCGCCCCAGTCAAACTACCCACCAGACACTGTCCGCAACCCGGGTAACGGGTCTACGTTAGAACACCAGCCATTAAAGGGTGGTATTTCAAGGACGGCTCCACGCAGACTGGCGTCCACGCTTCAAAGCCTCCCACCTATCCTACACATCAAGGACCAGTGTTCAGTGTCAAGCTATAGTAAAGGTTCACGGGGTCTTTCCGTCTTGCCGCGGGTACACTGCATCTTCACAGCGATTTCAATTTCACTGAGTCTCGGGTGGAGACAGCCTGGCCATCATTACGCCATTCGTGCAGGTCGGAACTTACCCGACAAGGAATTTCGCTACCTTAGGACCGTTATAGTTACGGCCGCCGTTTACCGGGCTTCGATCAAGAGCTTCGCGTTGCCGCTGACCCCATCAATTAACCTTCCGGCACCGGGCAGGCGTCACACCGTATACGTCCACTTTCGTGTTTGCACAGTGCTGTGTTTTTAATAAACAGTTGCAGCCAGCTGGTATCTTCGACTGATTTCAGCTCCACCCGCAGGGGCTTCACCTACATATCAGCGTGCCTTCTCCCGAAGTTACGGCACCATTTTGCCTAGTTCCTTCACCCGAGTTCTCTCAAGCGCCTTGGTATTCTCTACCTGACCACCTGTGTCGGTTTTGGGGTACGATTGATGTTACCTGATGCTTAGAGGCTTTTCCTGGAAGCAGGGCATTTGTTGCTTCAGCACCGTAGTGCCTCGTCATCACACCTCAGCGTTAACAAGGTACCGATTTACCTGGAACCTCCGCCTACATGCTTAAACCGGGACAACCGTCGCCCGGCCAACATAGCCTTCTCCGTCCCCCCTTCGCAGTAACACCGAGTACAGGAATATTAACCTGTTTCCCATCGACTACGCCTTTCGGCCTCGCCTTAGGGGTCGACTCACCCTGCCCCGATTAACGTTGGACAGGAACCCTTGGTCTTCCGGCGAGCGGGCTTTTCACCCGCTTTATCGTTACTTATGTCAGCATTCGCACTTCTGATACCTCCAGCATGCCTCACAGCACACCTTCGCAGGCTTACAGAACGCTCCCCCTACCCAACAACACATAGTGTCGCTGCCGCAGCTTCGGTGCATGGTTTAGCCCCGTTACATCTTCCGCGCAGGCCGACTCGACCAGTGAGCTATTACGCTTTCTTTAAATGATGGCTGCTTCTAAGCCAACATCCTGGCTGTCTGTGCCTTCCCACATCGTTTCCCACTTAACCATGACTTTGGGACCTTAGCTGGCGGTCTGGGTTGTTTCCCTCTTCACGACGGACGTTAGCACCCGCCGTGTGTCTCCCGTGATAACATTCTCCGGTATTCGCAGTTTGCATCGGGTTGGTAAGCCGGGATGGCCCCCTAGCCGAAACAGTGCTCTACCCCCGGAGATGAATTCACGAGGCGCTACCTAAATAGCTTTCGGGGAGAACCAGCTATCTCCCGGTTTGATTGGCCTTTCACCCCCAGCCACAGGTCATCCGCTAATTTTTCAACATTAGTCGGTTCGGTCCTCCAGTTAGTGTTACCCAACCTTCAACCTGCCCATGGCTAGATCACCGGGTTTCGGGTCTATACCCTGCAACTTAACGCCCAGTTAAGACTCGGTTTCCCTTCGGCTCCCCTATACGGTTAACCTTGCTACAGAATATAAGTCGCTGACCCATTATACAAAAGGTACGCAGTCACACCCCGAAGGATGCTCCCACTGCTTGTACGTACACGGTTTCAGGTTCTTTTTCACTCCCCTCGCCGGGGTTCTTTTCGCCTTTCCCTCACGGTACTGGTTCACTATCGGTCAGTCAGGAGTATTTAGCCTTGGAGGATGGTCCCCCCATATTCAGACAGGATACCACGTGTCCCGCCCTACTCTTCGAGTTCACAGCATGTGTGCTTTCGTGTACGGGAGTATCACCCTGTACCCTGCGACTTTCCAGACGCTTCCACTAACACACAAGCTGATTCAGACTCCGGGCTGCTCCCCGTTCGCTCGCCGCTACTGGGGGAATCTCGGTTGATTTCTTTTCCTCGGGGTACTTAGATGTTTCAGTTCCCCCGGTTCGCCTCGTTAGCCTATGTATTCAGCTAACGATAGTGCAACGGATTGCACTGGGTTTCCCCATTCGGACATCGCCGGGTCAAGGGTTCATATCACCTCGCCGGCGCTTTTCGCAGATTAGCACGTCCTTCATCGCCTCTGACTGCCAGGGCATCCACCGTGTACGCTTAGTCGCTTAACCTCACAACCCGAAGCTGTTTCACTTCGTGTTGTGAAAATTTGAGAGACTCGAACACACCTTCATCTGTTCTTATTACGGAGAACAGACACAGTGTGTCGTTTCAATTTTCAGCTTGATCCAGATTTTTAAAGAGCAAAACTTCTTAATGCACTCAAAAGTACATTCAGAAGTTCATCATTCATCAGACAATCTGTGTGAGCACTGCAAAGGCAGGTTCTTTAAGGTAAGGAGGTGATCCAACCGCAGGTTCCCCTACGGTTACCTTGTTACGACTTCACCCCAGTCATGAATCACAAAGTGGTAAGCGCCCTCCCGAAGGTTAAGCTACCTACTTCTTTTGCAACCCACTCCCATGGTGTGACGGGCGGTGTGTACAAGGCCCGGGAACGTATTCACCGTAGCATTCTGATCTACGATTACTAGCGATTCCGACTTCATGGAGTCGAGTTGCAGACTCCAATCCGGACTACGACGCACTTTATGAGGTCCGCTTGCTCTCGCGAGGTCGCTTCTCTTTGTATGCGCCATTGTAGCACGTGTGTAGCCCTACTCGTAAGGGCCATGATGACTTGACGTCATCCCCACCTTCCTCCAGTTTATCACTGGCAGTCTCCTTTGAGTTCCCGGCCGGACCGCTGGCAACAAAGGATAAGGGTTGCGCTCGTTGCGGGACTTAACCCAACATTTCACAACACGAGCTGACGACAGCCATGCAGCACCTGTCTCAGAGTTCCCGAAGGCACCAAGCCATCTCTGGCAAGTTCTCTGGATGTCAAGAGTAGGTAAGGTTCTTCGCGTTGCATCGAATTAAACCACATGCTCCACCGCTTGTGCGGGCCCCCGTCAATTCATTTGAGTTTTAACCTTGCGGCCGTACTCCCCAGGCGGTCGACTTAACGCGTTAGCTCCGGAAGCCACGCCTCAAGGGCACAACCTCCAAGTCGACATCGTTTACGGCGTGGACTACCAGGGTATCTAATCCTGTTTGCTCCCCACGCTTTCGCACCTGAGCGTCAGTCTTTGTCCAGGGGGCCGCCTTCGCCACCGGTATTCCTCCAGATCTCTACGCATTTCACCGCTACACCTGGAATTCTACCCCCCTCTACAAGACTCAAGCCTGCCAGTTTCAAATGCAGTTCCCAGGTTGAGCCCGGGGATTTCACATCTGACTTAACAGACCGCCTGCGTGCGCTTTACGCCCAGTAATTCCGATTAACGCTTGCACCCTCCGTATTACCGCGGCTGCTGGCACGGAGTTAGCCGGTGCTTCTTCTGCGAGTAACGTCAATCACTGCGGTTATTAACCACAATGCCTTCCTCCTCGCTGAAAGTACTTTACAACCCGAAGGCCTTCTTCATACACGCGGCATGGCTGCATCAGGCTTGCGCCCATTGTGCAATATTCCCCACTGCTGCCTCCCGTAGGAGTCTGGACCGTGTCTCAGTTCCAGTGTGGCTGGTCATCCTCTCAGACCAGCTAGGGATCGTCGCCTAGGTGAGCCATTACCCCACCTACTAGCTAATCCCATCTGGGCACATCCGATGGCAAGAGGCCCGAAGGTCCCCCTCTTTGGTCTTGCGACGTTATGCGGTATTAGCTACCGTTTCCAGTAGTTATCCCCCTCCATCAGGCAGTTTCCCAGACATTACTCACCCGTCCGCCACTCGTCACCCGAGAGCAAGCTCTCTGTGCTACCGTTCGACTTGCATGTGTTAGGCCTGCCGCCAGCGTTCAATCTGAGCCATGATCAAACTCTTCAATTTAAGTTTGATGCTCGTGAATTAAACTTCGTAATGAATTACGTGTTCACTCAGAGACTTGGTATTCATTTTTCGTCCGAGGACGTTAAGAATCCATGTCACTTTGAGTGCCCACACAGATTGTCTGATAAATTGTTAAAGAGCAGTGCAACGTGGCTTTCGCTCACCGTTGCGAGGTGGCGTATATTACGCTTTCCTCTTTCAGAGTCAAGCGATTATTTTCGCTTTTCTCCTCAACCGGCCCGGCTGTTAGTGTGAAGTGATTCACATCTGCCGTGTCGATGGAGGCGCATTATAGGGAGTTCTCCGGCGCCCGCAACCCTTAAATGTCATAAAAATGACTGACTGCTGCATTCCCCAGCAAAAGCCCGCCTTATACCTGATTACACACAGACTTATCCACAACGTGACGAAAAAGTGAAAATGTGCGAGCGTTGCGCAAACGTTTTCGTTAAAATGCTCGCGCTAAATAAAGCGCCCCGCCAGGTGTGTTAGTTGAGTTTTTATCGGGAAAATTCACCTAACGCTCTCTGTAATCGTCAAATCCAGGGGATTTACCATGCAACAACGTCGTCCAATCCGCCGCGCTCTGCTCAGTGTTTCTGATAAAGCCGGTATCGTTGAATTCGCTCAGGCACTTTCTGCACGTGGCGTAGAGCTGCTGTCCACAGGCGGTACTGCTCGCCTGTTAGCAGATAAAGGCCTGCCGGTAACCGAAGTGTCTGATTACACCGGCTTCCCGGAAATGATGGATGGACGCGTCAAAACCCTGCACCCGAAAGTCCACGGCGGCATTCTGGGACGTCGCGGTCAGGATGACGGCATTATGGATCAGCACGGGATTGCGCCAATCGACATGGTGGTTGTTAACCTTTATCCATTCGCCCAGACCGTTGCCCGTGAAGGCTGCTCTCTGGAGGATGCGGTAGAGAATATCGATATCGGTGGGCCGACCATGGTGCGCTCCGCCGCCAAGAACCATAAGGATGTGGCCATCGTCGTAAAGAGCAGCGACTACGACGCCATTATTAAAGAGATGGATGCCAACGAAGGCTCACTGAATCTCGAGACCCGTTTCGACCTCGCCATTAAGGCCTTTGAACATACCGCCGCTTACGACAGCATGATCGCCAACTACTTCGGTAGTCTGGTCCCTGCCTACCATGGCGAAAGCAAAGATCCCTCTGGTCGCTTCTCCCGCACCTTAAACCTCAACTTCATTAAGAAGCAGGATATGCGCTACGGCGAGAACAGCCACCAGCAGGCTGCCTTCTATATAGAAGAAGAGGTAAAAGAAGCCTCCCTTGCCACTGCGCAGCAGGTGCAGGGTAAAGCACTCTCCTATAACAACATTGCGGATACCGACGCGGCACTGGAGTGCGTGAAAGAGTTCAGCGAGCCCGCCTGCGTTATCGTGAAGCATGCGAACCCATGCGGCGTCGCGGTAAGCACCTCTATTCTGGATGCTTACGATCGTGCGTACAAAACTGACCCGACCTCAGCGTTTGGCGGCATTATCGCGTTTAACCGCGAGCTGGATGCCGAAACCGCTCAGGCGATCATCTCCCGTCAGTTTGTTGAAGTGATTATTGCCCCTTCGGCCACCGAAGACGCCCTGAAAATCACCGCGACAAAACAGAACGTGCGCGTGCTGGTCTGCGGTCAGTGGGCGGAACGCGTTCCGGGTCTCGACTTCAAGCGTGTGAACGGTGGCCTGCTGGTTCAGGATCGTGACCTGGGCATGGTCAGCGAGAAAGATCTGCGTGTCGTCACCAAACGTCAGCCTACGGAGCAGGAGCTGCGTGACGCGCTGTTCTGCTGGAAAGTGGCGAAGTTCGTGAAATCCAACGCCATCGTCTATGCGAAAGAGAACATGACCATCGGTATAGGCGCGGGCCAGATGAGCCGCGTTTACTCTGCGAAAATCGCCGGGATTAAAGCGGGCGACGAAGGTCTGGAAGTTAAAGGCTCCGCCATGGCGTCCGACGCGTTCTTCCCGTTCCGTGACGGTATCGATGCAGCTGCGGCAGTGGGCATCACCTGCGTGATCCAGCCTGGCGGCTCAATCCGCGACGACGAAGTCATTGCCGCCGCCGATGAACATGGCATCGCGATGATCTTCACCGACATGCGTCATTTCCGCCATTAATTCCCGGAGCAGAGAATGAAAGTATTAGTGATTGGTAACGGCGGGCGCGAGCACGCCCTGGCGTGGAAAGCGGCGCAGTCTGCGCAGGTTGAAACCGTCTTTGTGGCACCGGGTAACGCCGGTACCGCCCTGGAGCCTACCCTGCAGAACGTCGCTATCGGCGTAACCGATATCCCGGCGCTGCTGAGCTTTGCCCAGAGTGAAAAAATCGATCTGACCATTGTGGGTCCGGAAGCGCCGCTGGTCATTGGCGTGGTAGACGCATTCCGTGCCGCGGGCCTGACCATCTTCGGCCCGACCGAAGGCGCCGCGCAGCTCGAAGGCTCCAAAGCCTTCACCAAAGATTTCCTCGCGCGTCACAACATTCCGACCGCGGAATATCAGAACTTCACCGAAGTGGAGCCCGCGCTGGCCTACTTACGTGAAAAAGGCGCGCCGATTGTGATCAAAGCCGACGGTCTGGCAGCGGGTAAAGGCGTTATCGTGGCGATGACGCTCGAAGAAGCAGAAGCTGCCGTTCAGGATATGCTGGCAGGTAACGCTTTTGGTGATGCAGGCCACCGTATCGTTATCGAAGAGTTTCTTGATGGCGAAGAGGCGAGCTTTATCGTCATGGTCGACGGCGAGCATGTGCTGCCGATGGCCACCAGCCAGGATCATAAGCGCGTTGGCGATGCCGATACCGGCCCGAATACCGGCGGGATGGGGGCTTACTCCCCTGCTCCTGTGGTGACGGATGAAGTTCACCAGCGCACCATGGACCGCATCATCTGGCCTACCGTTAAAGGAATGGCGGCGGAAGGCAATACCTACACTGGTTTCCTCTATGCTGGCCTGATGATCGACAAACAGGGCAACCCGAAGGTTATCGAGTTCAACTGCCGCTTTGGCGACCCAGAAACGCAGCCAATCATGCTGCGCATGAAATCCGATCTGGTGGAGCTGTGCCTGGCGGCCTGCGAAGGCAAGCTGGACGAAAAGCGCTCGGAGTGGGATGAGCGTGCTTCTCTGGGCGTGGTAATTGCGGCGGGCGGTTATCCGGGCAACTACAACACCGGCGATGAGATCCACGGCCTGCCGCTGGAAGCCATCGAAGGCGCGAAGGTATTCCATGCGGGGACTAAGCTCTCCGATGACGAACGCGTGCTGACTAACGGTGGCCGCGTCCTGTGCGCCACGGCGCTGGGCAACACCGTCGCAGAAGCGCAGCAACGCGCCTATGCCCTGATGGCGGATATTCACTGGAACGGTAGCTTCAGCCGTAACGATATTGGTTACCGCGCCATTGCGCGCGAGCAAGGGAAGTAACTCCCCCCTTCACCAGTCCCTCTCCCGCAAGGGAGGGGGATTTTCAGAAACTCTTCTCTGTCGGCTGCCAGGTACAAAAATCTTCGTTCGCCACCAGCAGCAGCTGTGATCCTTCAGGCGCTTCCAGCCACGCCACGCTCACTGCCATGGAGGAGTGACTCTGCCGGCGTGCAATATGTTCCGTTGCCCAGCTATCGAGATCCGGCTTCAGGGTCTGGCCTTCACACGTTGTCACGGAGCCGTCAACATGCCAGCGCCCCTGATGTAGCACGACCCTTCCCTGTCGCAGCGCGTCGCTGGTCTGGCGAATCTGCGCGGCGCGGTAGCGGTAAAGCTCGATTTGATCGGTAGAGAGTTGCTGTTTAAGGCCACCGGTTTCGTGCTGCATAAAGCTCAGCTCACCGTGGTCGTCAAAGCGTACCCGCACATGCTCGGGGACTTTGCTGTAGATGTTTACGTCGATCCAGACGAGCGTATCGCCCTGCCAGCGATATTCACTGGTGGTGGTACTGCCGCTGTGCCAGGGGCTAAACGCGGAGAGGAGATGCACTTCGTCATCTGAATCTTTACGCCAGACGCGTACCGCGCCCTGATCGTCAGCGTAGCCGCTGGCGGTAAAAGGCGGCAGGGAGGAGTCATGGCTACAGGCGGTTAATACAAATATGCCTGCCAGCACCGTCACCTGGCGCCAGACAGACAAAAGGGGCGAAACCGCCCCCTCGATAAAACTGTTCACTGCTACGCGGCTTACTTAACTGCGTCTTTCAGTGCTTTGCCAGAAACAAATGCTGGCACGTTAGCTGCAGCGATTTTGATTTCGTTACCGGTCTGCGGGTTGCGGCCAGTACGCTCAGCGCGGTGGTTCACTTTGAAGGTACCGAAACCTACCAGTTGTACAGCATCGCCTTCTTTCAGAGACTCAGTAATTGCAGCCAGGGTGGATTCCAGAGCAGCTTTAGCCTGTACTTTAGACAGGTCAGCTTTGTCCGCAATTACATCAATCAGTTGAGTCTTGTTCATAAGTTATCCTTTCAATGTGTTTATCGCTTGCTAAGCATCGAGTGCGACGAAAATGCCAAAAAAGCACTCTCCTGCATACACGCACCGATAGCCACTTTTTTTCGCCCCCCAAATGTAGACCAGACGGGGGGCAGAAGGGAAGAGTAGAGGCATGACAAAACAGGCGTTAAATCACGTTTTGTTGTCTCACTGGTTAAGATTTATACCAATGTTACTCTCGCCTGCCTCACGCAAGTCTGCGCGTAGACCTTTAATCAGTTCGATATCGCGTTCTTCGCACTCCGCCAGCAAACGGAAAATTTCCCACTGGATGTCCCATTCCTGCTCAATGGCCGGGTTCAGACGGAGCTCTTCATCGGTCATTTCACGCCCTTCCTGGGTCATCTCCAGCATCGCTACGGTAGTAATAGAGGCCTTACTGACTTCGATGGCATGTTCCAGCGTTTCACCACTCAGACGCGAGTGAATCAGTTCACTTAGCGCTACACAGGCATCAATTGCCGGATAGACGCCATAGACATCATAGTCATCGGCAACCGGGATCGCCTCTTCCAGCTTATCGAGCTGGGAGTCGAAGTTTACCTTCGCATCTTTAACCGTCAGCGTTTCCCACACCAGATCGAGAATACGACGATAGAGTTGACCATCACCAAATTCGGTCTGCTTGCAGAACATGGCATAGTTCGGATACATACGTTCGCACAGACAGGCCATAAATGTGACGTGCTGCCAGCTTTCCAGCTTCTCAAGGCGCAGGTGAATCGGGTTTTGTAACATGATGATGTCTCGAATCGAAAATTGGCCGCAGTTTACCTGATTCAGCGCTGAATTTCCTGCCAACGAACAAACGCCGGACGCCCGGACGCTACCGCATCGGCCCAGCGGGTCGGCTCCGGTAGCCGGTAGCCCCGCATACAGCGCTGCACCCACGCCAGCGCGGTGTCGGTACTGACGCGATGGCCGGTGGCGACGAACAGTGGATTACACCGGGCTTTGCTGCGCCAGACCCACGCCAGCTGTTCGCCTTTATCCATTAACGGTGCCAGCGCGCCGGGTTCGGGCGACAGGGGATCAAACTTACCGCAGAGGCGTTTTTTCGCCACGCCGATGGTCGGGACATCCACCAGCAGCCCAAAATGGCTGGCGACGCCGAGACGGCGCGGGTGGGAGATGCCATGCCCGTCAACGAACAGCAGATCGGGTCTTTGCGAGAGCTGATCCCACGCCGCCAGCAGCGCGGGATATTCACGAAAAGAGAGGAAGCCGGGGATATACGGCATGGTAGTGGCGATCCGCGCTACCTGATACTCAACCAGTTCCAGGTCGGGGTACGTCAGCAGCACTATCGCCGCCCGCGTCACCTCTCCCCCCTGCTCAAACCCCACATCGGCCCCCGCAATCAGCGAGGGTGGGTCTTTATCCAGACGATCCTCACGGGATACAGACGCAGCGAGTTTAAGTTGTTGAGCGCGAAGTGACGCAAGATCCATAACGACTCCTTACGGGTGGTACTGGGCAGAAAGTCGGTGCACCGCCTCCACAAACACGCCTGCATGCTCTGGCGGTACATCCTGATGAATACCGTGCCCCAGGTTAAAGACATGGCCCTCGCCCTGACCGAAGCCCGCCAAAATGGTCGCGACTTCTTCTTCAATTCGGGCGGCCGGAGCATACAGCATAGACGGATCCATGTTGCCTTGCAGGGCGACTTTGTCACCCACGCGGCGGCGGGCATCGGCAATATCGGTGGTCCAGTCGAGGCCCAGCGCATCACAGCCGGTTTCTGCCATCGCCTCCAGCCACTGGCCGCCGCCTTTGGTGAACAGCGTTACCGGCACGCGACGGCCTTCGTTTTCACGCAGCAGGCCATCAACGATTTTATGCATGTAGTAGAGCGAGAACTGCTGATAGTCGCGACCCGTCAGTACCCCACCCCAAGTGTCGAAGATCATCACCGACTGAGCGCCCGCTTTGATCTGGGCATTCAGATAGAGGGTGACGCTTTTCGCCAGCTTGTCGAGCAGAGCATGGAGCGCCAGCGGATCGGCGTACATCATCTTCTTGATCACGGTAAAGGCTTTGCTGCTGCCCCCTTCGACCATGTAGGTCGCCAGGGTCCACGGGCTGCCGGAGAACCCAATCAGCGGCACGTCGCCTTTCAGCTCGCGGCGAATGGTGCGCACCGCGTTCATCACATAACCGAGTTCCTGCTCCGGGTCCGGGACAGGCAGGTTGTCGATCTCCGCTTTGCTCTTAATCGGCGAGCTAAAGCGCGGGCCTTCGCCGGTTTCGAAGTACAGGCCAAGCCCCATCGCGTCCGGGATGGTCAGGATGTCGGAGAAGAGGATCGCCGCGTCCAGCGGGTAGCGGCGCAGCGGCTGAAGCGTTACCTCACAGGCCAGCTCCGCGTTTTTGCACAGGGACATGAAATCGCCTGCCTGCGCCCGGGTGGCTTTATATTCCGGTAGATAGCGACCCGCCTGGCGCATCATCCATACCGGGGTGACATCAACGGGTTGGCGCAGCAGCGCACGCAGATAACGATCGTTCTTCAGTTCGGTCATTTTTGCAGTTCCTTAAGCGTCTTGTCCCCAGTGTATCACGTCATTCATAGTCGGCCCGACACATTGCCACGGTATCTTCTATCAGGCGACGCGCCACGGTGCCTGGCGGCGGGAGCAGCGGTAAATCGTCGTAGCGATACCAGTCGGCTGACAGCAGCTCTTTCGGGTCGATGACGATCTCGCCGCTGTCATATTCGGCCATAAAAGCGGTCATCAACGACTGCGGGAACGGCCACGGCTGGGAGGTGACATAGCGCAGGTTCTTCACCTTGATGCCGCTCTCTTCCATCACTTCCCGGGCGACAGCCTGCTCCAGCGTTTCGCCCACTTCGACAAACCCGGCCAGCACGGTATGCACCCCGTTACGATGACGCGTGTGTTGCGCCAGCAGGATAGTCTCTTCACGACGAATGGCGACGATGATGCACGGCGCGATTTGCGGGTAGTAACGTTCGCGGCAGTGGCCGCAGAGCATGGCCCACTCGGTTTTGCTTGGGTGCATGGTGTGACCACAGTAGCCGCAGTATTTATGCGAGCGATAAAACTCGGCCAACTGCACAGCACGTCCGGCCAGCTGGAACAGACCCACATCAAGATCGAGCACCTGGCGTACCGATCCCATATCGTGACGGCGATTTTGTTGGATCAACCACACAGGATCGCCCTGCCACTCCCCGATATTAAGTGCGGGTTGACCCGCAAGATCGAAATTTCCGGCCTCGCCATGTGGTAATTCACCACCGGGCAACCATAATTTTTGTTCATGGCTGACTAACCACCAGCCGCGATCCGATTTTTCAATTATACGATCCATATCTATTGCACTACCTTTGCTTCACAGGCATGTTGGTAACAATACTATTACATTTTGGGCGGGCAGAATTTAATCTTAACCTTGCGGAGTCAAACATGCTAAACCAGCTAGAAAACCTGACAGAACGCGTTGGCGGATGTAACAACCTGGTCGATCGCTGGCTGCACGTGCGGAAACATCTGCTTGTTGCCTACTACAACCTTGTTGGCATTAAACCGGGCAAAGAGTCCTATATGCGCCTGAACGAAAAAGCGCTGGACGATTTCTGTCAGAGCCTGGTCGATTACCTTTCTAACGGCCATTTCAATATTTATGAGCGTATTATCGGTGAAATGGAAGGTAACAGCCCGTTTTTAGCGGCCACCAAACTCTATCCTCTGCTGGAAGCCAATACCCAGCAAATCATGGATTATTACGACTCCACGCTCGAGAATGCCATCGATCAGGATAATTATCTGGAATTTCAGCAGGCCCTCTCTGATATCGGCGAGGCGCTGGAGCAGCGGTTTACGCTGGAAGACAACCTGATCGCCCTTGCGCTGGATCACAATTTGAAAGCGAGTAACGAAGATAACGTCACCCGACCGGCTTGAGTTATTTATCGTTAACGCGTAATTTACATTTACTGCTCCCGCTGTAGGGGAGCACATTCTTGTCGGAGTGCCCAGTGCGAAAGCCGGGCTGAGACCGTTAATTCGGGATCCGCGGAACCTGATCAGGTTAAAACCTGCGAAGGGAACAAGAGTCAATCTGTTCATGTATCGCCGCCGGGCGATCCTCTCTTGCTTCATCCGTCGTCTGACAAGCCACTTCCTCACTTTCTGGAACGAGCTATGTCTGCCACAAAATTGACCCGCCGCGAACAGCGCGCACAAGCCCAACACTTTATCGACACCCTGGAAGGCACCGCTTTCCCTAACTCAAAACGCATCTATCTGACCGGTTCCCGGGAGGATATTCGCGTGCCCATGCGCGAGATCCAGCTCAGTCCGACGCTCGTCGGCGGCAGCAAAGAGGCTCCCCAGTTTGAAGAGAACGAAGCAGTGCCGGTCTACGACACGTCCGGCCCGTACGGCGATCCGGCGATAACCATCAACGTGCAGCAGGGGCTGGCGAAACTGCGCCAACCCTGGATTGACGCACGTAACGATTGCGAAGCGCTAACCGAACAAAGCTCAGCTTACACCCGGGAGCGCCTGGCCGATGATGGTCTGGACGAGCTGCGCTTCACCGGCCTTCTTACGCCGAAACGTGCCAGAGCGGGCAAATGCGTCACCCAGCTGCACTACGCCCGTCAGGGGATCGTAACCCCGGAGATGGAGTTTATCGCCATTCGCGAAAACATGGGCCGCGAGCGCATCCGTACCGACGTGCTGCGCCACCAGCATCCGGGCGAAGGGTTTGGTGCCCGCCTGCCGGAGAACATCACCCCGGAGTTTGTCCGTGACGAAGTCGCTGCCGGGCGCGCCATTATCCCGGCCAACATTAACCACCCGGAGTCGGAGCCGATGATTATCGGCCGTAACTTCCTGGTGAAAGTGAATGCCAACATCGGTAACTCAGCGGTCACCTCGTCTATCGAAGAGGAGGTGGAGAAACTGGTCTGGTCGACCCGCTGGGGCGCGGACACGGTGATGGACCTCTCTACCGGGCGCTATATTCACGAAACCCGCGAGTGGATCCTGCGTAACAGCCCGGTGCCCATTGGTACGGTGCCCATCTACCAGGCGCTGGAGAAAGTGAACGGCATCGCCGAAGATCTCACCTGGGAGGCCTTCCGGGATACCCTGCTGGAGCAGGCCGAGCAAGGCGTCGACTACTTCACCATCCACGCCGGCGTGCTGCTGCGCTACGTGCCGATGACGGCTAAGCGCCTGACCGGTATCGTCTCCCGCGGCGGTTCAATCATGGCGAAATGGTGCCTCTCCCACCATCGGGAAAACTTCCTCTATGAACACTTCCGCGAAATCTGCGAGATCTGCGCCGCGTACGACGTGTCGCTGTCGCTGGGCGATGGCCTGCGTCCGGGCTCCATTCGCGATGCCAACGACGAGGCGCAGTTTGCCGAGCTGCACACCCTGGGCGAGCTGACCAAAATCGCCTGGGAGTATGACGTGCAGGTGATGATCGAAGGCCCGGGCCACGTGCCGATGCAGATGATCCGCCGCAACATGACCGAAGAGCTGGAGCACTGCCACGAAGCGCCGTTCTATACCCTGGGGCCGTTGACCACCGATATCGCACCGGGTTATGACCACTTCACCTCGGGGATTGGCGCGGCGATGATCGGCTGGTTCGGCTGCGCCATGCTCTGCTACGTCACGCCGAAAGAGCACCTCGGCCTGCCAAACAAAGAGGATGTAAAGCAGGGGCTGATCACCTACAAAATTGCCGCCCACGCTGCCGATCTGGCGAAGGGCCATCCGGGGGCGCAGATCCGCGATAACGCCATGTCAAAAGCGCGCTTCGAGTTCCGCTGGGAAGATCAGTTCAACCTCGCCCTCGACCCGTTCACCGCCCGCGCCTACCACGACGAAACCCTGCCGCAGGAGTCCGGCAAAGTGGCGCACTTCTGCTCCATGTGCGGGCCAAAATTCTGCTCGATGAAAATCAGCCAGGAGGTACGTGACTACGCCGCCGCGCAGACCATCGAAGTGGGCATGGCCGATATGTCGGAAACCTTCCGCGCCCGGGGCGGCGAAATCTACCTCAAAAAAGAGGAGGCGTAATGTATCAACCCAACTTTCCGCCGGTGCCCTTTCATCTGGGGCTCTATCCGGTGGTCGACAGCGTGGCGTGGATCGAACGCCTGCTCGCTGCGGGCGTAAAGACGATCCAGCTGCGCATTAAAGATAAACAGGACGATGAGGTAGAAGCCGACGTCATCACGGCCATTGCTCTGGGGCGTCGCTACGACGCCCGCCTGTTTATCAATGACTACTGGCGCCTGGCGATCAAGCACCAGGCTTACGGTGTCCATCTGGGCCAGGAGGATCTGGAGACCACCGAGCTTGAGGCCATTCGGGCTGCCGGGTTGCGTCTCGGCGTGTCGACCCACGACGATATGGAGATCGACGTGGCGCTGGCGGCGCGTCCCTCCTACATCGCGCTGGGGCACGTTTTCCCGACCCAAACCAAGCAGATGCCATCGGCCCCGCAGGGGCTGGAACAGCTGGCCCGCCATATCGACCGGCTCGGGGATTACCCCACCGTCGCCATCGGCGGTATCAGTCTCGAACGCGCGCCCGCGGTTCTGGCGACCGGTGTAGGGAGCATCGCGGTGGTGAGCGCCATTACTCAGGCCGACGACTGGCAGGCGGCGACAACACAGCTATTGCAACTGGCGGGGGCGGGCGATGAATGACCGTGACTTTATGCGCTACAGCCGCCAGATCCTGCTGGAAGATATCGCCATCGACGGGCAGCAAAAGCTGCTCGCCAGCCGGGTGCTGGTGGTCGGCCTGGGCGGGTTAGGCGCCCCGGCGGCGCTCTACCTGGCCGGCGCCGGGATCGGCACCCTGGTGCTGGCCGACAATGATGAGGTGCATCTGAGTAATTTGCAGCGCCAGATCCTCTTTACCACCGACGATATCGCCCAGCCAAAAGCGCAGGTGACAGAGCGTCGCCTGCAGCAGCTTAATCCCGACATCCGGCTGATCGCCCTGCAGACCCGCCTGGCAGGCAGCGCGCTGCAGGAGGAGATTGCTCGCGCCGACGTGGTGCTGGACTGCACCGATAACATGGCTACCCGTCAGGCGATCAATGCCGCCTGTGTGATGCTCAATACGCCACTTATCACCGCCAGCGCCGTGGGCTTTGGCGGACAGATGATGGTGCTCACGCCCCCCTGGACCCAGGGCTGCTACCGCTGCCTGTGGCCGGATGATGAAGAGCCGCAGCGTAACTGCCGCACCGCGGGTATTGTCGGGCCGGTGGTTGGCGTGATGGGCACCCTGCAGGCGCTGGAGGCGATCAAGCTGCTCAGCGGCATCGAGGCCACGCGCAATACGCTACGCCTGTTCGACGCCCGGGCGGGAAGCTGGCGGCAGCTGGCTTTGCAGCGCGCCAGCGGATGCCAGGTGTGTGGAGGGCGGCATGCGGATCCTGTTTAACGACGAACCGATGCAGTGCGTGGAGGGATTGACCATCGCCACCCTGCTCTCCCAGCTATGCCAGTTAAAACCCGGGGTCGCGCTGGCCCTGAATCAACAGATCCTGCCGCGCGAGCAGTGGGAAAAACAGCAGGTGCGCGAAGGCGATCAGATCCTGCTCTTTCAGGTGATTGCCGGAGGCTAAGATGTTACGTATTGCTGATAAAACCTTTGATTCACATCTGTTTACCGGCACGGGAAAATTCGCCTCGCCGCAGCTGATGGTGGACGCGATCCGGGAGAGCGGCAGCCAGCTGGTGACGCTGGCCATGAAGCGGGTCGATCTGCGTAATCACAACGACGCCATTCTGGCGCCGCTGCTGGAGGCGGGCGTCAGCCTGCTGCCCAATACCTCCGGCGCCAAAACCGCGGAAGAGGCGCTATTCGCGGCCCGACTGGCGCGCGAGGCGCTGGGAACGCACTGGCTCAAACTGGAGATTCATCCCGACGCCCGCTGGCTGCTGCCCGATCCCATCGAGACGCTAAAGGGGGCAGAGATGCTGGTGAAAGAGGGATTCACCGTGCTGCCCTACTGCGGCGCCGATCCGGTGCTGTGCAAACGGCTCGAAGAGGCAGGCTGTGCGGCAGTGATGCCGCTCGGGGCACCGATAGGCTCCAATCAGGGGCTGGAAACCCGCGCGATGCTGGAGATCATTATTCAGCAGGCGACCGTGCCGGTGATCGTCGATGCCGGGATCGGCGTACCCAGCCACGCCGCGCAGGCGCTGGAGATGGGTGCCGACGCCGTACTGGTCAACACTGCCATTGCGGTCGCGGACGATCCGGTGATGATGGCGCGGGCGTTTCGTCTGGCGGTGGAGGCTGGCGTGCTGGCACGGCAGTCTGGCCCCGGCGCCCGGAGCGTTGAAGCCCATGCCACCAGCCCGTTAACCGGCTTTCTGGAGGCGTTATCATGAAAACCTTTACCGATCGCTGGCGCCAGCTCGACTGGGACGATATTCGCCTGCGCATCAACAGTAAAACTCCTGCGGATGTGGAGCGCGCGTTAAACGCCCGCCAGCTTACCCGCGAAGATATGATGGCCCTGCTCTCCCCCGCCGCCAGTGGCTATCTGGAGCCGATGGCGCAGCGAGCCCAGCGGCTGACCCGCCAGCGCTTTGGTAACACGGTGAGCTTTTATGTTCCGCTCTATCTCTCCAACCTCTGCGCGAACGACTGCACCTACTGCGGCTTCTCCATGAGCAACCACATCAAGCGCAAAACGCTGGATGAAAACGAAATTGCCCGGGAGTGCGCTGCGATCCGCGAGATGGGGTTTGAGCACCTGCTGCTGGTCACCGGTGAGCACCAGACCAAGGTCGGAATGGACTATTTTCGCCGCCATATCCCGGCGATTCGCCGCCAGTTCGCCTCGTTGCAGATGGAAGTACAACCGCTGTCAGAAGCAGAATATGGCGAACTGAAAACGCTGGGGCTGGACGGCGTACTGGTCTATCAGGAGACCTACCATGAAACGGTATACGCCCAGCACCATCTGAAAGGTAAAAAGCAGGATTTCTTCTGGCGGCTGGAGACCCCGGATCGGCTGGGACGCGCCGGGATCGATAAGATCGGCCTCGGGGCGCTAACCGGGCTTTCCGACAGCTGGCGCGTCGATAACTTTATGGTGGCGGAACATCTGCTGTGGCTGCAGCAGCACTACTGGCAGAGCCGGTATTCAATCTCTTTTCCCCGGCTGCGCCCCTGCGCCGGCGGGATCCAGCCCGCGTCGATCATGGATGAACGCCAGCTGGTGCAGACTATCTGCGCGTTTCGTCTGCTGGCACCGGAGGTGGAGCTGTCGCTCTCCACCCGGGAATCCCCCGCGTTTCGCGATCGCGTCATTCCTCTGGCGATTAATAACGTCAGCGCCTTTTCAAAAACCCAGCCCGGCGGCTATGCCGATGATCATCCCGAGCTGGAGCAGTTTGCGCCGCACGACAACCGTCGCCCGGAGGCTGTCGCCGAGGCGCTCAGTCTGCAGGGATTGCAGCCGGTCTGGAAAGACTGGGACAGCTGGCTGGGACGCGCCTCGCAATCAGGCTGAAAAAAACGGTAATCCGGTGAAGTTATTACGAGGCGTCACGTAACCTCATCAACGGGCCGTTGCTGTAACGCGCCCGGATTTTTACGCTTGTTTCGTCAGCAGAGGATGCTGACCAGGGCGGAAAGCTTCTTCCTCGTTTCGCCCTGCCTTCCCCATTCTGTAACAGTTGTAACCGGTTTCAGAAAATGCAGGTTTCTTTGTGATGCTTCACACACAATCGCGGTAATGCGGTTGTCGTAACGGACAGTGCGGGATAATTATCAATAAACACATGTACATTGGGGCTGACTATGAAGAACATCGTTTTATGCTGTGCAGCGGGAATGTCCACCAGCATGCTGGTTCAACGCATGAAAGACGCCGCACAGAAAAAAGGGGTCGACGTAACCATTAAAGCCGTACCGGTTGCTGAGTTTAAAGATGAAATCGCCGCAGCCGACATTGTGTTGCTTGGCCCGCAGGTCAAATATGAACTGAATAATCTTCAGGCCCAGGCGGAACCGCTGGGTAAGAAGGTCGCGGTTATCGACATGATGGATTACGGCATGATGAAAGGTGATGCCGTACTGGAAAAAGCCCTTAAACTGCTGGAGTGAGCCATGGAAGATTTAGAAACGATTATTATGGAACTGCTGGTGAATGCCGGTGCAGCCCGTAGCTCAGCATTAACCGCGCTGCAGATGGCGCGAAAAGGTGATTTTGCCGAGGCTGAAAAAGCGATGGAAGAGTCACGGGAGTTCGTCAAACAGGCGCATTCCATCCAGACTAAATTGATTGGTCTTGATGAAGGCACCGGCAAGCTGCCGGTAAATCTGATCACCGTTCACTCGCAGGATCACCTGATGAACGCGATGGTAATTCAGGATCTGGCCGGGGATATGATCGAGCTGTATCGCCGTTTGCCGCTGGTGAACTAACACCGAACCGTAGGCCGGGTAAGCGTAGCGCCACCCGGCAACAACCGCACCAGACTGCCGTACATCAGACAAAAAAAAACCCGCCGAAGCGGGTTTTTTAATGGGCTGACTTAACGATTACTCGTTGTCAGAACCGCCCAGGCCTGCGTTCAGCAGCTCTGCCAGGCTGGCAGAGGCATCTTCAGCAGTTACCTGCGGTGCAGCAGGGATTTCGCCCGCTGCGCGACGGCGCATACGATCCTGGTGGTAGGCATAACCGGTACCCGCCGGGATCAGACGACCCACGATAACGTTCTCTTTCAGACCGCGCAGTTCGTCGCGTTTGCCCGCAACGGCTGCTTCGGTAAGCACACGAGTGGTCTCCTGGAACGATGCCGCGGAGATGAAGGACTCGGTTGCCAGAGACGCTTTGGTGATACCCAGCAGATCGCGTGCGTAGGTCGCACTGAGTTTGCCGTTCGCTTCCAGATCGCGGTTAGCAATCTTAACGCGAGAGTATTCAACCTGCTCACCTTCGAGGAAGTCGGAGCTACCGGCATTCACGATGGTGGCTTTACGCAGCATCTGACGAACGATAACTTCGATGTGCTTATCGTTGATCTTAACGCCTTGCAGACGGTAAACGTCCTGTACTTCGTTGGTGATGTAACGCGTTACCGCGTGTACGCCACGAAGACGCAGAATGTCGTGCGGTGCTTCCGGACCGTCGGAAACCACGTCACCACGTTCTACACGTTCACCTTCAAACACGTTGAGCTGACGCCATTTTGGAATCATCTCTTCGTACGGATCGCTGCCATCCAGCGGCGTGATCACCAGACGGCGCTTCCCTTTGGTCTCTTTACCGAAGGAAATAATACCGCTGATTTCAGCCAGGATTGCCGGCTCTTTCGGACGACGTGCTTCGAACAGGTCCGCAACGCGCGGCAGACCACCGGTGATATCTTTGGTACCGCTGGATTCCTGAGGAATACGCGCCAGAGCATCACCCGCGCCGATCTGAATACCGTCTTCCAACTGGACAATCGCTTTACCTGGCAGGAAGTACTGAGCCGGCATATCGGTGCCTGGGATCAGAACGTCGTTGCCGTTAGCATCAACGATTTTCAGTGCTGGACGCAGATCTTTACCACCCGCGGTACGTTCTGCAGAGTCCAGAACCACCAGGGAAGAGAGACCGGTCAGTTCGTCGGTCTGACGAGTAATCGTCTGGCCGTCGATCATATCGGTAAAGCGAATGAAGCCCGCCACTTCGGTGATAACCGGCATGGTGTGCGGATCCCAGTTTGCTACGGTTTCGCCGCCTGCAACCTGCTCGCCGTCGCCTTTCGCCATTACCGCACCGTAAGGCACTTTATAGCTCTCTTTGGTACGACCGAATTCGTCGATCAGTTTCAGCTCGGTGTTACGGGACGTGATAACCAGTTTACCGCTGGAGTTCACAACCGACTTCGCGTTGCTGAGCTTGATGCTACCTTTGTTTTTCACCTGGATGCTGGATTCAGCAGCCGCACGAGATGCCGCACCACCGATGTGGAACGTACGCATCGTCAGCTGTGTACCCGGTTCACCGATGGACTGTGCCGCGATAACACCGATTGCTTCACCTTTGTTGATGATGTGGCCACGCGCCAGGTCACGACCATAGCAGTGCGCACATACACCAAAGTCGGTGTCACAGGATACAACGGAACGTACTTTCACGGAGTCAACAGAGTTCACTTCCAGCAGATCACACCACTGCTCGTTCAGCAGGGTGTTACGTGGAACCAGAATGTCTGCAGTGCCCGGCTTCAGAACGTCTTCCGCGGTCACACGACCCAGTACGCGATCGCGCAGCGGCTCTTTAACATCACCACCCTCGATAACCGGGGTCATGGTGATACCTTCGAGGGTGCCACAATCGTCTTCGGTAACAACCAGGTCCTGCGCAACGTCTACCAGACGACGCGTCAGATAACCGGAGTTAGCTGTTTTCAGTGCGGTATCCGCCAGACCTTTACGCGCACCGTGCGTGGAGATGAAGTACTGGAGTACGTTCAGACCTTCACGGAAGTTCGCGGTGATTGGCGTTTCGATGATGGAGCCATCTGGCTTCGCCATCAGACCACGCATACCTGCCAGCTGACGAATCTGTGCTGCAGAACCACGCGCACCGGAGTCGGCCATCATGTAGATGCTGTTGAAGGAGACCTGCTGCTCTTCTTTACCTTCACGGTTGATTACCGTTTCAGTCTGCAGGTTGTCCATCATCGCTTTGGATACACGATCGTTCGCCGCTGCCCAGATATCGATAACTTTGTTATAGCGTTCGCCTGCGGTTACCAGACCAGACTGGAACTGCTCCTGGATCTCAGCAACTTCAGCTTCCGCTTCAGAGATGATCTCGTGTTTCTTCTCTGGGATGACCATGTCATCAATACCAACAGATGCACCTGAACGCGCTGCATAAGCAAAGCCGGTGTACATTGTCTGGTCAGCGAAGATAACGGTCGGCTTCAGACCCAGAATGCGGTAACAGGTGTTCAGCATTTTGGAGATCGCTTTCTTACCCAGCGCCTGGTTGACGATGGAGAAAGGCAGACCTTTCGGTACGATCATCCACAGAATGGCACGGCCAATGGTCGTGTCTTTCAGACTGGTTTTCGCAACGAATTCGCCGTTTTCATCTTTTTCATATTCGGTGATACGCACTTTAACGCGCGCATGCAGAGAGGCCAGGCCAGCGCGATAGATACGCTCAGCTTCTTTCGGGCCAGTCAGCACCATGCCTTCGCCTTTGGCGTTAACACAGTCACGGGTCATGTAGTACAGACCCAGTACAACGTCCTGAGAAGGAACGATGATTGGTTCACCGTTCGCTGGAGACAGGATGTTGTTAGTAGACATCATCAGCGCACGCGCTTCGAGCTGGGCTTCCAGCGTCAGCGGTACGTGAACAGCCATCTGGTCACCATCGAAGTCGGCGTTATAGGCCGCACAAACCAGCGGGTGCAGCTGGATAGCTTTACCTTCGATCAGTACTGGCTCAAATGCCTGGATACCCAGACGGTGCAGGGTTGGTGCACGGTTCAGCAGTACCGGGTGTTCGCGGATCACTTCGTCCAGGATATCCCAAACGACAGCTTCTTCACGCTCAACCATTTTCTTAGCGGCTTTGATGGTGGTGGCGAGGCCACGCAGTTCCAGCTTGCCGTAGATGAACGGTTTGAACAGCTCCAGCGCCATTTTCTTCGGCAGACCGCACTGATGCAGACGCAGGTATGGACCTACGGTGATTACAGAACGACCGGAGTAGTCAACACGCTTACCGAGCAGGTTCTGACGGAAACGACCCTGCTTACCTTTGATCATGTCGGCCAAAGATTTCAGAGGACGTTTGTTAGAACCGGTGATCGCACGACCGCGACGACCGTTATCCAGCAGGGCATCTACCGCTTCCTGCAGCATACGTTTTTCGTTGCGTACGATGATATCTGGCGCAGCCAGATCCAGCAGACGTTTCAGACGGTTGTTACGGTTAATGACGCGACGATAGAGATCGTTCAGGTCAGACGTCGCGAAACGACCACCATCCAGCGGAACCAGCGGACGCAGATCTGGCGGCAGAACCGGCAGAACGGTCAGGATCATCCACTCTGGTTTGTTACCAGACTGAACGAACGCTTCCAGCAGTTTGATACGCTTGGTCAGCTTTTTACGCTTGGTTTCGGAGTTGGTTTCGTTCAGCTCTTCACGCAGCTGCTCGCACTCTTGCTCCAGATCCATGCTCTTCAGCAGGGCCTGGATCGCTTCCGCACCCATCTTCGCGTCGAATTCGTCACCGAACTCTTCCAGCGCGTCCAGATACTGCTCTTCGGTCAGGATCTGGTTACGTTCCAGATTGGTCATGCCGCCTTCGATAACCACATAGGATTCGAAGTAAAGAACACGCTCGATATCGCGCAGTGGCATATCGAGCAGCAGGCCGATACGGGACGGCAGAGATTTCAGGAACCAGATGTGGGCAGTCGGAGACGCCAGCTCGATGTGGCCCATGCGCTCACGACGCACTTTAGTCTGGGTCACTTCAACGCCGCACTTCTCACAGATCACACCACGGTGTTTCAGGCGCTTGTACTTACCGCACAGGCACTCGTAATCTTTTACTGGCCCGAAAATACGCGCACAGAAAAGGCCGTCACGCTCAGGTTTGAACGTACGGTAGTTGATGGTTTCCGGCTTTTTAACTTCACCGAAAGACCATGAACGGATCATGTCTGGCGAGGCCAGAGCAATTTTGATCGCATCAAACTCTTCGGTTTTAGTTTGCGCTTTCAGAAACTTTAATAAGTCTTTCACGGATTTGCTCCCGTCGGAGTTAGCACAATCTGGTGTCGGGAGTTACCCCGACACCAGTGACCTGTTTGAGCGAGAGTTACTCGTCTTCCAGTTCGATGTTGATACCCAGCGAACGAATTTCTTTCAACAGTACGTTGAAGGACTCTGGCATGCCCGGCTCCATCTGATGGTTGCCGTCCACGATGTTTTTATACATCTTGGTACGACCGTTCACGTCATCAGACTTAACGGTGAGCATTTCCTGCAGGGTGTATGCTGCGCCATATGCTTCAAGCGCCCACACTTCCATCTCCCCGAAGCGCTGACCACCGAACTGCGCCTTACCACCCAGCGGCTGCTGAGTAACCAGGCTGTAAGAACCGGTAGAACGCGCGTGCATCTTGTCATCAACCAGGTGGTTCAGTTTCAGCATGTACATGTAGCCAACGGTTACCTGGCGCTCGAACTGCTCACCGGTACGACCGTCGAACAGAGTGATCTGGCCAGAACTTGGCAGGCCACCCAGCTGTAACAGTTCCTTGATTTCAGACTCTTTCGCACCATCGAAGACAGGCGTTGCGATTGGCATACCCTTACGCAGGTTTTCAGCCAGACGCATCACTTCTTCATCGCTGAAGGTGTTCAGGTCGACTTTCTGGCAAACGTCGGTACCCAGATCGTACGCACGCTGGATGAATTCGCGCAGTTTCGCGACTTCCTGCTGCTGTTTCAGCATGGCGTTAATCTTGTCGCCGATACCTTTCGCAGCCATACCCAGGTGGGTTTCAAGGATCTGACCGATGTTCATACGAGACGGTACGCCCAGTGGGTTCAGTACGATGTCTACCGGCGTGCCGTTTTCATCGTAAGGCATATCTTCGATCGGGTTGATCTTAGAGATAACACCCTTGTTACCGTGACGACCCGCCATCTTATCACCAGGCTGGATCTGACGTTTAACGGCCAGATAAACCTTAACAATCTTCAGCACGCCCGGTGCCAGATCGTCGCCCTGAGTGATTTTGCGGCGTTTCGCTTCGAGTTTCTTCTCGAACTCGTGTTTCAGTTCGTCATACTGCTCAGCCAGCTGTTCCAGCTGATTTTGTTTCTCTTCGTCGGCCAGGCCCAGTTCCAGCCAGCGGTCACGCGGCAGCTTGTCGAGCTTCTCAGCTTCAACACCACCGGAAACCAGCACCGCGTAGATACGACCAAACAGGCCAGCTTCAAGGATCTGCAGCTCTTCAGACAGGTCTTTCTTAGCCTGCTTCAGCTGCATCTCTTCGATTTCCAGCGCACGTTTGTCTTTTTCTACGCCATCGCGAGTAAAGACCTGTACGTCGATAACCGTACCGGAAACACCGTTCGGTACGCGCAGAGAAGAGTCTTTAACGTCAGACGCTTTCTCACCGAAGATCGCGCGCAGCAGTTTCTCTTCTGGCGTCAGCTGGGTTTCACCTTTCGGCGTTACCTTACCAACCAGAATGTCGCCGCCGGTCACTTCCGCACCGATGTAAACGATACCGGATTCATCCAGTTTGGAGAGCGCAGCTTCACCCACGTTAGGGATGTCAGCGGTGATCTCTTCTGGCCCCAGCTTGGTGTCACGGGAGACACAGGCCAGTTCCTGGATGTGAATAGTGGTGAAACGATCTTCCTGAACCACACGCTCGGAGACGAGGATGGAGTCTTCGAAGTTGTAACCGTTCCACGGCATGAACGCTACGCGCATGTTCTGACCGAGCGCCAGTTCACCGAGGTCGGTGGACGGACCGTCTGCCAGCACGTCGCCGCGCTCAACTGGCTCACCCAGAGATACGCAAGGCATCTGGTTGATACAGGTGTTCTGGTTAGAACGGGTGTATTTGGTCAGGTTGTAGATGTCGATACCCGCTTCGCCTGGGTACATCTCGTCTTCGTTAACTTTGATAACGATACGGGATGCATCCACGTACTGAACGGTACCGCCACGTTTAGCAACTGCAGTTACACCGGAGTCAACGGCAACAGCACGTTCCATACCGGTACCAACCAGCGGCTTATCAGCGCGCAGAGTCGGAACCGCCTGACGTTGCATGTTCGCACCCATCAATGCACGGTTGGCGTCATCGTGTTCCAGGAACGGGATCAGGGACGCACCGACGGAAACCACCTGCTGGGTGGAAACGTCCATGTAGTCAACCTGGTCGTTGCTGAACAAGCTGGATTCACCTTTGCTACGGCAGGTAACGAGGTCATCAACAAAGCGACCTTCTTCGTCCAGGTTGGTGTTCGCCTGGGCGATAACGTAGTTACCTTCTTCGATAGCAGACAGGTAGTGAATTTCGTCGGTTACAACACCGTCAGTCACTTTACGGTACGGGGTCTCGAGGAAGCCGTATTCGTTCGTCTGTGCGTACACGGACAGGGAGTTGATCAGACCGATGTTTGGACCTTCAGGCGTTTCGATTGGACATACGCGACCGTAGTGGGTCGGGTGTACGTCTCGAACTTCGAAGCCTGCGCGCTCACGGGTCAGACCGCCTGGGCCGAGTGCAGAGATACGACGCTTGTGCGTGATCTCAGACAGCGGGTTGTTCTGGTCCATAAACTGAGACAGCTGGCTGGAACCAAAGAACTCTTTCACTGCTGCGGAGATCGGCTTGGCGTTGATCATATCCTGAGGCATCAGGGTATCCAGATCGCCCAGAGACAGACGCTCTTTCACCGCACGCTCTACACGTACCAGGCCAACGCGGAACTGGTTTTCCGCCATTTCGCCTACGGAACGGATACGACGGTTGCCGAGGTGGTCGATATCGTCCACTTCGCCTTTACCGTTACGGATATCGATGAGCTTCTTCATCACTTCGATGATGTCTTCTTTGCTCAGGATACCGGAACCTTCGATCGTGTCACGCAGCAGAGAACGGTTGAACTTCATACGACCAACCGCGGAGAGATCGTAGCGGTCTTCGGAGAAGAACAGGTTCTCGAACAGGCTTTCAGCCGCTTCGCGAGTTGGTGGCTCACCAGGGCGCATCATGCGGTAGATTTCTACCAGCGCGCTCAGACGATCGGTGGTTGGGTCGACACGTACGGTTTCGGACATGTACGGACCGTGGTCCAGATCGTTGGTGAACAGCGTTTCGATACGCTTGTGGCCAGACTGGCTCAGCTTAGCCAGCAGATCCAGGCTCAGCTCCATGTTCGCTGGGCAGATCAGCTCGCCAGTAGATGCATCAACGTAGTCTTTTGCTGCAACTTTGCCAGCAATGTACTCAACCGGAACTTCGATGTGTTTGATTTCATCTTTTTCCAGCTGACGGATGTGGCGCGCAGTAATACGGCGGCCTTTTTCCACATACACTTTGCCGTTGGCTTCGATGTCGAACGACGCGGTATCACCACGCAGACGCTCTGGCACCAGTTCCATTTGCAGCTTGTTGTCGCGAATTTCAAAGACAACTTTCTCAAAGAACAGATCAAGAATCTGCTCAGTGGTGTAGTTCAGCGCACGCAGAATGATGGTCGCAGGCAGTTTACGACGACGGTCGATACGGACAAACAGGTTGTCTTTCGGATCGAACTCGAAGTCCAGCCAGGAACCACGGTAAGGAATGATACGCGCGTTATACAGTACTTTACCGGAAGAGTGCGTTTTACCTTTATCGCTGTCGAAGAAGACGCCCGGGCTACGGTGCAGCTGGGAAACGATAACACGCTCAGTACCGTTGATAACGAAAGTACCGTTGTCGGTCATGAGCGGAATTTCGCCCATGTAGACTTCTTGTTCTTTGATGTCTTTAACGGTGCCTTCCGGCGCTTCGCGCTCGTAGATCACCAGACGCAGTTTAACGCGCAGCGGTGCCGAGTAGGTCACGCCACGGATTTGACATTCCTGAACGTCAAATACCGGTTCGCCAAGGCGGTAGCTGACGTATTGCAGCTCGGAGTTACCGCTGTAGCTCTTAATCGGGAATACGGAACGGAAGGCTGCTTCCAGGCCGTACTGCCCTTCAGGATCTTGCTCGATAAACTTCTGGAACGAGTCAAGCTGGATAGAAAGGAGATATGGAATGTCCAGAACTTGTGGACGTTTACCAAAATCCTTACGAATACGTTTTTTCTCGGTATAGGAGTAAACCATAGGGTTCCTCAGCTCGCTGACAAGTCGACCCATCTGTCCATTGGCGGACAGTTTGTGCAACACCATTTTGTTGATCGGAAAATCGAACACTTTCCGCAATGCCTGTTGCTATCACGCTTAAACCATTTCATTGCGATTTACCCAGAGCGAGCACCCTGTCGCAGTATATTAAGTCGTCGATAGAAACAAGCATTGTCAGGACAACCAGCAGTCAAACAGTGTGAAACGCTACTGGCGCCTTACAGCGCAAAAAGGCTGGTGACCAAAAAGTCACCAGCCATCAGCCTAATTTCTCAGGCTGCAACCGGAAGGGTTGGCTTATTTAACTTCAACTTCAGCGCCAGCTTCTTCCAGAGATTTTTTCAGTGCTTCTGCGTCGTCTTTGCTCACGCCTTCTTTCAGCGCAGCTGGAGCAGATTCTACCAGGTCTTTAGCTTCTTTCAGACCCAGGCCAGTTGCAGCACGTACTGCTTTGATTACAGCAACTTTGTTCGCGCCAGCAGCTTTCAGAACTACGTCGAATTCAGTTTTTTCTTCAGCAGCTTCAACCGGGCCAGCAGCTACAGCTACAGCAGCAGCAGCGGAAACACCGAATTTTTCTTCCATTGCAGAGATCAGTTCTACAACGTCCATTACGGACATAGCGGATACTGCTTCAATGATTTGATCTTTAGTGATAGACATTTAAATTGTTCCTGAAAATCAGAATAAGTTTATACGTAAGCGAATACTTGATAAAGAGGACTGCTATTAAGCAGCTTCTTTCGCATCGCGAACAGCAGCCAGAGTGCGAACCAGTTTGCCAGCCGAAGCTTCTTTCATGGTTGCCATCAGGCGTGCAATTGCTTCTTCGTAGGTCGGCAGGGTTGCCAGGCGATCGATTTGCGATGCCGGGATCAACTCACCTTCAAAGGCTGCAGCTTTAACCTCGAATTTTGCATTCGCTTTCGCGAACTCTTTGAACAGACGAGCAGCAGCGCCCGGGTGTTCCATAGAGTATGCAATCAAGGTTGGACCAACAAACGTGTCTTTCAGGCACTCGAAAGGAGTACCTTCAACTACGCGGCGCAGCAGGGTGTTACGAACAACACGCATGTAAACGCCAGCTTCACGACCTGCTTTACGCAGTTCAGTCATTTTATCTACAGTAACGCCACGGGAATCCGCAACTACTGCAGACAGCGCGCCTTTGGCTACTTCGCTGACTTCAGCAACAATCGCTTGTTTGTCTTGAAGATTTAAAGCCATTAGCTTTGCTCCTGGATGTTTGCCAGGGCTCATGCCCTGGAACTCACTTCACTCTTCCCAACGGGAAGAGCGTCTAAATACGGTGAGCAGAAACAAGCCAGAGTATCAAAAAATAATCTTAGCGTTCTGTCACCGTCTACGCAGGGGATTAAGCCTCTTGCGAGACACCTGCGGTCTTCGACGGAGGCCTGGATAGGCCAGGCTCCAACGAACAATTCGGTTACCCGCTAACCTGAGTTAGCAAACGTGGGCGAAGATTGTAGACAAATTCGCCGCCCACGTAAAGGTATTAGTTTGCAGCAGCGCTCAGGCCAGCCTGGTCAACTGCAACACCTGCACCCATGGTGGTGGAGATGCTAACTTTCTTGATGTACACGCCTTTCGCCTGAGTTGGTTTTGCTTTTTTCAGCGCAACCAGCAGAGCTTCCAGGTTTTCTTTCAGTTTGTCAGCGTCGAAGTCCACTTTACCGATGGTGGTGTGGATGATGCCGTTTTTGTCGTTACGATAACGAACCTGACCTGCTTTAGCGTTCTTAACCGCTTCAGCAACGTTAGGAGTTACAGTACCCACTTTCGGGTTTGGCATCAGGCCGCGTGGACCCAGAACCTGGCCCAGCTGGCCAACAACGCGCATTGCATCTGGAGATGCGATAACAACGTCAAAGTTCATTTCGCCTTTCTTGATCTGGTCAGCCAGATCTTCCATACCTACCAGCTCAGCGCCTGCAGCTTTAGCAGCTTCAGCGTTTGCGCCCTGGGCAAATACGGCTACGCGAACGGAACGGCCAGTACCGTGTGGCAGTACAGTTGCACCACGTACGTTCTGATCAGATTTACGAGCGTCGATACCGAGGTTTACAGCAACGTCAACGCTTTCAACGAACTTAGCGGTAGCCAGTTCTTTCAGCAGAGCGATAGCTTCGTTGATTTCGTACTGTTTGGTCGCATCAACTTTGTCACGGATCACGGACATGCGCTTGGTCAGTTTAGCCATTTCTTAGTCCTCCACTACCAGGCCCATGGAACGTGCAGTACCTTCGATGGAGCGAGTCATCGCTTCAATGTCGGAACCAGTCATGTCGGCAGCTTTGGTCTGCGCAATTTCCTGCAGCTGAGCGCGGGAAATTTTACCTACTTTGTCTTTGTTCGGCTTGCCGGAACCAGACTTGATACCAGCCGCTTTTTTCAGCAGAACTGCTGCCGGCGGGGTCTTGGTAACGAAAGTGAAAGAACGGTCAGCGTAAACAGTGATTACGACTGGGATTGGCAGACCTTTTTCCAGGGATTCGGTTTTGGCGTTGAACGCTTTACAGAATTCCATGATGTTCACACCCTGCTGACCCAGAGCTGGACCAACTGGTGGACTTGGGTTCGCCATACCAGCTGCAACCTGCAGCTTGACGTAGGCTTGTACTTTCTTAGCCATTCTAAAATCCTCTGATTGGGTTATAGCGCCTCAAGGAGGCTCCCCGTGATAAAATTCGTTTTACGGATTGCATCCATAAAAACAAAAGGCGCGAAATTGTATTCCAATCTCGCGCCCTGTGCAACGTTTAAATCGTCGCTTTTTTGATCGCTGCTTAGGCTTTTTCTACCTGGGCGAAGTCCAGCTCTACCGGGGTCGCACGACCGAAGATAGAAACAGAAACTTTCAGGCGGGACTTCTCGTAGTCCACTTCTTCAACCACACCGTTAAAGTCAGCAAACGGACCGTCATTAACACGTACCATTTCACCCGGTTCAAACAGCGTTTTCGGACGCGGCTTATCACCCACCTGCTGCAGGCGGTTCATAATCGCATCAACTTCTTTATCGCTGATTGGCGCCGGACGGTCAGACGTGCCGCCGATAAAGCCCATTACGCGCGGTACGCTGCGCACTAAGTGCCAGCTTGCGTCGTTCATCACCATCTGAACAAGCACGTAACCCGGGAAGAATTTGCGCTCGCTTTTGCGACGCTGGCCGCCACGGATCTCGACCACTTCTTCGGTCGGAACCATAACTTCACCAAACAACTCTTCCATGTTGTGTAATTTGATATGCTCACGCAGCGACGTTGCTACGCGGCCTTCAAAACCGGAAAACGCCTGAACGACGTACCAGCGCTTTTTAGGGGCTTCAGACATCTCAGAACCTCAGGCCAGTGATAAAGGATACCAGGCGAACCAGAATACCATCCAGTCCCCACAGGATCAGTGACATTACAGCGGTAACCGCAGCTACAATCAGCGTGGTGTGCAATGTTTCCTGGCGAGTCGGCCAAATGACCTTACGGACTTCCGTTCTCGCTTCGCGGGCAAAAGCGACGGTCGCTTTACCTTTGGTCGTCAACAGCGCGACACCACCCGCTGCAGCAATCAGAATTACCACTGCCAGCGCGCGTAGCGGCAGCATCATGTCACGATAAAGGTAGTTGCCCACGATTGCTACGATCAACAATACGGCTACTACTACCCATTTCATCGCTTCCAGGCCGCGCCCGCTCCCTTGAGCTTCGGTATTCGCACTCATAAACCAACCTGTCAGAAGTATTCTACAAACATTTTCACCCCGCGAGCGCGAGGCAAACCAAATCGAAATGCTAATTCGCTTTTCGGATTATACGCTCTCTGCAGAGCCTGTCTCAGCAATGATTATGACAAAAATAATCACTGATGAGCCAGGTTCTGATGTGAAAGCGTGCAAAAAGGGCATCAAATGATGCCCTTTTCATGCGCATTGCGTCAAATGTTATCAGCAATTAGCCGAGAACTTTAGCAACCACGCCCGCGCCAACGGTACGGCCGCCTTCGCGGATTGCGAAACGCAGACCATCGTCCATTGCGATTGGGTGGATCAGGGTAACAACCATTTTGATGTTGTCGCCTGGCATTACCATCTCAACGCCTTCTGGCAGTTCGATGGTACCGGTCACGTCAGTAGTACGGAAGTAGAACTGTGGACGGTAGCCTTTGAAGAACGGAGTATGACGGCCGCCTTCGTCTTTGGACAGGATGTACACTTCAGATTCGAACTTGGTGTGTGGCTTGATTGAGCCTGGCTTCGCCAGAACCTGACCACGTTCGATTTCTTCACGCTTGATACCACGCAGCAGAACACCAACGTTCTCACCAGCACGGCCTTCGTCCAGCAGTTTGCGGAACATTTCAACGCCAGTACAGGTAGATTTCGCAGTATCTTTGATACCAACGATTTCAACTTCTTCACCAACTTTGATGATACCGCGCTCTACACGACCGGTAACAACGGTACCACGACCGGAGATGGAGAATACGTCTTCGATTGGCAGCAGGAACGGCTTGTCGATAGCACGCTCTGGTTCTGGGATGTAAGAATCCAGGTAGCCAGCCAGTTCGATGATTTTCTCTTCCCACTCAGCTTCGCCTTCCAGCGCTTTCAGAGCAGAACCACGAACGATTGGGGTATCGTCGCCTGGGAAATCGTACTGAGACAGCAGTTCACGAACTTCCATCTCTACCAGTTCCAGCAGTTCTTCGTCATCAACCATGTCGCATTTGTTCAGGAACACGATGATGAAAGGAACGCCTACCTGACGACCCAGCAGGATGTGCTCACGGGTCTGAGGCATTGGGCCGTCAGTCGCAGCAACAACCAGGATCGCGCCGTCCATCTGCGCAGCACCGGTGATCATGTTTTTAACATAGTCGGCGTGGCCTGGGCAGTCTACGTGTGCGTAGTGACGAGTCGGGGTGTCGTATTCAACGTGAGAAGTGTTGATGGTGATACCACGAGCTTTTTCTTCTGGTGCGTTATCGATCTGGTCGAATGCACGAGCAGAACCACCGTAGGTTTTTGCCAGAACGGTAGTGATTGCAGCGGTCAGCGTTGTTTTACCATGGTCAACGTGGCCGATAGTACCGACGTTAACGTGCGGTTTTGTACGTTCAAACTTTTCTTTAGACATCGATTGTCCCTCTAAGACACGGATAAATCGGTGATATCACCACATCAACCAGGCGAAATGCCTGAACTGTTGAATACATTTAAATTGAAACAGAGAGAAATGGGAGGGAGAAGTGAAGTGGTGCTGATACCCAGAGTCGAACTGGGGACCTCACCCTTACCAAGGGTGCGCTCTACCAACTGAGCCATATCAGCACGTATTGGAGCGGGCAGCGGGAATCGAACCCGCATCATCAGCTTGGAAGGCTGAGGTAATAGCCATTATACGATGCCCGCATCCTGAAACTCGGCTACCCAGTTCTTTCTGTAACAAAAAAAGAGATTTCTCTCTTTTTAAGTTCGAGCTGGTTAATTTTTTCAACCAACTCCGGCGGCGTTAACGCTGCCAGAAAGTGGTGGTGGGGGAAGGATTCGAACCTTCGAAGTCTGTGACGGCAGATTTACAGTCTGCTCCCTTTGGCCGCTCGGGAACCCCACCGGACTTGATGGTGCCGACTACCGGAATCGAACTGGTGACCTACTGATTACAAGTCAGTTGCTCTACCTACTGAGCTAAGTCGGCATCAAGTAGCGCGCATTCTATGGAGACATGGGCAGTCATGCAACTAAAAATTTGCATAAATTGTTCTTTCGCTCACATTTTGTGCTGGAAGAGTGAATAACGCTGTATTTTCAGGCAGACGCGCGCAAATATTCACCATATGCGGTCCCGTAATAGGCTCAAACCCGGTCTGTGACGATTCCCGCTTAACGCAACACGGGGCCACTTTTTTTCTTATTATTCGGCTCATCTGGTGTTAACCTCCTGCCCATTGTCCAAAATTAACTAATCAATGATGTGCCACTCCCCCCTACCCAGCCTCTGTTGTGGGATGCGATGGCTCATTCAAGCATGCTTATGAGCAAAAAAGAGCAAACGTTAATGACGCCTTATCTCCAGTTTAGCCGCAGCCAGTGGGCTGCTCTGCGTGACTCCGTCCCGATGACCTTAACGGAAGGCGAAATCGCACGGTTAAAAGGGATAAACGAAGACCTGTCGCTTGAAGAAGTGGCTGAAATTTATTTGCCTCTGTCACGTTTGCTGAATTTCTATATCAGTTCCAACCTTCGTCGACAGGCCGTGCTGGAACAGTTCCTCGGGACTAACGGACAGCGCATCCCTTATATCATCAGTATTGCCGGCAGCGTGGCCGTGGGTAAAAGTACCACTGCGCGCGTACTGCAGGCGCTGCTGAGCCGCTGGCCAGAGCATCGCAGCGTTGAGCTGATCACCACCGACGGCTTCCTGCACCCTAACGAGGTGTTAAAGGAGCGCGGTCTGATGAAGAAGAAAGGCTTCCCGCTCTCTTATGATATGCACCGTCTGGTGAAATTCGTGTCGGATCTGAAATCCGGCGTGCCGAACGTTACGGCCCCGGTCTATTCGCACCTGATTTATGACCGTATCCCTGACGGGGACAAAACCGTGGTCCAGCCGGACATTTTGATTCTGGAAGGGTTAAACGTTCTGCAAAGCGGGATGGACTATCCTCATGACCCGCATCATGTCTTTGTCTCCGACTTTGTCGACTTCTCTATTTATGTCGATGCCCCGGAAGATTTACTGCAAAGCTGGTACATCAACCGCTTCCTGAAGTTCCGCGAAGGGGCATTCACCGATCCTGACTCCTACTTCCACAACTACGCCCAGCTCTCGAAAGAGGAGGCGGTGAATGTGGCGACCGCACTGTGGAATGAGATCAACTATGTGAACCTGAAAGAGAACATTCTGCCAACGCGCGAGCGGGCCAGCCTGATCCTCACCAAGAGCGAAAAACACGCTGTCGATCAAATCCGTTTACGAAAATAGCGTCCCGCAAACCAATAAAAAAAACCGGCGAATTCGCCGGTTTTTTTTCACTTACGCGTGGGGCTTCTCGCCATTTTCGTCCTGGTCCACCGCAAAGCAGGCCACCAGTTGTCCGCCGTAGTCTTTCAACTGCGGTTGCAGTTGGGTACATGGTCCAAAACGACGGCGGCAGCGGGCGTTGAATGCACACCCCGGCGGCGGATTGAGTGGGCTTGGCAGCTCACCGGTCAGCTTAATACGCTCCCGGCGGTCATCCGGGTTCAGACGCGGGGTCGCAGAGAGCAACGCCTGGGTATATGGATGGCGCGGGTTATTAAAGATCTGATCCTTGGTGCCCTTCTCGACGCAACGGCCCAGATACATCACCATCACTTCATCCGCGATATGCTCTACCACTGAGAGGTCGTGCGAGATGAAGACATACGACAGGCCTAAATCCTGCTGCAGATCCATCATCAGGTTCAGCACCTGCGCACGGACGGAAACGTCCAGCGCGGAGACCGGTTCATCGGCGATCACCACATCCGGATCGAGCATCAGACCACGGGCAATAGCGATACGCTGACGCTGACCGCCAGAGAACATATGTGGATAGCGATCGTAGTGCTCGGTCTTAAGCCCCACTTTCGCCATCATCGCCAGCGCCTTTTCGCGACGCTGCTCTTTACTCAGCGTGGAGTTGATCTGCAGCGGCTCCTCCAGAATCTGCCCCACTTTTTTACGCGGGTTCAGCGAACCATAGGGGTTCTGGAAGACAATCTGGATTTTCTGGCGACGCAGCTTCTGCGCGTCGGGATCGTGCTTCAGCAGATCCTGCCCTTGATAGTACAGCTCGCCCCCGGTCGGGGTTTCAATCATGGTCAGCAGGCGACCCAGCGTGGATTTCCCGCAGCCAGACTCGCCTACCACCGCCAGCGTTTTGCCGCGCTCGAGGGTAAAGGAGACGCCGTCCAGCGCTTTCACCAGGCGCTCAGGGGCAAACAGCCCCTTCTTCACCGGGTAGTGTTTTTTCAGATCGATAGCCTGCAACAGGGGCTGTTGCACGGTGGCCTCATGCGTACTCATAGTTCGGCCTCCCGGCGTCATCAAGTGGGTAGTGACATTTAGACTGGCGACCGCCGTCCACGGTGTTCAGCGCCGGCTCGTCAACGCGACATTTGTCCGTAGCATACGGGCAGCGCGGGTTCAGCAGACAGCCGGTCGGGCGGTCATATTTACCCGGTACCACGCCCGGCAGTGACGCCAGGCGCGCCTTATCCTGGGCAAACTCCGGCAGTGCGCGCAGCAGCGCCTGGGTATAGGGGTGACGCGGCGCGCGGAAGATATCGTGCGAGCTGCCGGTTTCCACAACCTGCCCGGCATACATCACGATGATTTTATGCGCCGCTTCGGCCACTAACGCCAGGTCATGGGTGATCAGGATCAGCGCCATGTTCTCTTTCTGCTGTAACTCCAGCAGCAGCTCGATGATCTGTGCCTGAATGGTCACGTCCAGGGCGGTTGTCGGTTCATCGGCAATCAGCAGTTTTGGCCGACAGGCGATCGCCATGGCGATCATCACGCGCTGGCTCATCCCGCCGGAGAGCTGGTGCGGATAGACATCCAGACGCGAGGCCGGGTCCGGAATACCCACCTGGGTCAACAGATCGATTGCCCGCTGGCGGCGGGTTTTCTTGTTTCCGCCCTGGTGCACCTTAATGGCTTCCATAATCTGGAAGCCCACGGTGTAGCACGGGTTAAGGCTGGTCATCGGATCCTGGAAGATCATCGCCACTTCGGCACCGACCAGGTTGCGGCGCTCTTTTTCGGAAATGCGCTTCAGATCCTGCCCGTTAAATTCCAGGTTTTCCGCCATCACGCGGCCTGGAAAATCAATCAGTCCCATGATTGCCAGGGAGCTTACCGATTTACCGGAACCGGACTCGCCCACAATGCCGACCACTTCACCCTGATTTACGCTGTAGCTGACCCGATCTACGGCGCGAAACTCGGAGCCTACGTCACCGAAGTGCACCGATAATTTATCTACATTTAATAACGCCATCTCGTGCCTCTTACTGCTTCAGTTTGGGATCAAGTGCATCACGCAGACCATCACCCATCAGGTTAAATGCCAGCACCGTCAGCAGGATCGCCAGACCCGGGAAGGTCACGACCCACCAGGCGCTTTGCGCGAACTGCAACACGTCGGAGAGCATGGTGCCCCACTCCGGTGTTGGCGGCTGCGCACCCATGCCAAGGAAGCCAAGGGCGGCCATATCGAGAATGGCGTTAGAGAAGCCGAGCGACGCCTGAACAATCAGCGGCGCAAGGCAGTTTGGAAGAATGTTGATGAACATCTGACGCATCGCGCCAGCGCCCGCCACGCGAGAGGCGGTAACGTAGTCACGGTTCACTTCCACCAGCACCGCCGCACGGGTTAATCGCACGTAGTGAGGAAGGGCAACAAAGGTCAGGGCCAGCGCGGCGTTGCCGATTGACGGGCCGAAGATCGCCACCAGCACCAGCGCCAGCAGCAGGCTTGGCAGAGCCAGCATGATGTCGACGATACGCATGATGGTGTTATCAATCAGGCCGCCAAAGTAACCAGCGATCAGGCCCAGCACCACGCCGAGGATCAGCGACAGCACCACCACCAGACAGCCAACCAGCAGCGACAGACGTGCGCCGTACATCAGACGGGAAAGCACATCACGGCCCACGTCATCGGTACCCAGCAGATGCGTCAGGGTGCCGCCGTCCTGCCATACCGGGGGTGCAAGCAGCGCATCACGGAACTGCTCCGCCGGGTTATGCGGCGCGAGCACGTTCGCAAACACGGCGATCAGGATCATGATGGAAACGTATACCAGCCCTACCACCGCGCCTTTGTTGCGTTTGAAGTAGTGCCAGAACTCCTGCATCGGCGTCATTGGCACCGGTGCAGCTTTATTTACAGTAACTTGTGACATGATGGCCCCTTACTTCTTATGACGAATACGCGGGTTCACCACGCCGTACAGCAAATCGACCAGCAGGTTGACGAGGATAATCATCGTCGCCACCAGCAACACACCGCCCTGAACCACCGGATAGTCACGGCGCTGCAGCGCGTCAATCAACCAGCGGCCCAGGCCCGGCCAGGAGAAGATGGTTTCGGTCAGAATCGCCCCTGCCAGCAGCGTCCCCACCTGCAGACCGATAACCGTGACCACCGGCAGCATGGCGTTGCGCAGTGCATGAATGATGATCACCCGCATACGGGTCAGCCCTTTGGCGCGGGCAGTACGGATGTAGTCCTCGCCCAGCACTTCCAGCATCGACGAACGGGTCATACGCACGATGACCGCCAGCGGGATTGTCCCGAGCACCATCGCAGGCAGGATCATGTGTGCCAGCGCATCAATAAAGTTGCCCTCTTCACCCCAGATAGCCGTGTCGATCAGCATAAAGCCGGTCAGCGGATTGGTGTCATCGAGGAAGACCATATCGCTGACGCGTCCTGAGACAGGCGTCAGGTTCAGCTGCACCGAAACCAGCATAATCAGCATCATGCCCCACCAGAAGATAGGCATGGAGTAGCCGGTCAGCGCCAGGCCAACGGCAGTATGATCAAAGATGGAGCCACGTTTTACCGCAGCCAGCACGCCCACCGGAATACCAACGGCGACGGCAAAAATCATGGCGCAGACACCGAGCTCCAGCGTCGCTTTAAAACGTGGTACGAACTCTTCCCACACCGGAAGACGGCTTTTCAGCGAAATGCCCAAATCACCATGCATCACACCCCAGATATAGTGGAGGTACTGCTGCCACATCGGCTTATCCAGCCCCAGTTCGGCCAACAGCTGTGCATGACGTTCAGGAGAAATGCCACGCTCGCCCGCCATAATCATTACCGGGTCACCGGGGATCATATGGACGAAAGCGAAGGTGAGAAGGGTGATACCGATAAACGTAGGGATAACAAGTCCCAGACGTCGGAGGATGAACTGCAACATAACCCGGATTCTCTCTAATGACGTACGCCTGGAGGCGCGACGTCTGTATTGCTCACAAAACTACTGCCGGGTGGCGCTGCGCTTACCCGGCCTACATTTGTAGGCCCGCGCAAGCGCAGCGCCGCCGGGCATGGGGTGCTGTCGCACCCCTTACGCTTTTAATTATTCAACAGAGACGTTTTCGAAGTGGTGTTTGCCCAGTGGATCAACCACATAGCCTTTAACTTCTTTACGCACTGGTTCGTACACGGTTGAGTGAGCCACGATCAGCGCTGGCGCCTGCTCATGCATGACAACCTGAGCCTGTTTGTACAGTTCGATACGCTTGTTGTGATCTTCTGCGGCACGCGCCGGCTGAATCAGATCTTCAAACGGCTTGTAGCACCAGCGAGAGTAGTTAGAACCATCCTTCGCCGCGGCGCAGCTGAACAGGGTCGCGAAGAAGTTATCCGGATCCCCGTTGTCACCGGTCCAGCCCATCATCACAGCCTGGTGCTCACCCGCTTTAGCACGCTTGAGGTACTCGCCCCACTCGTAGGTCACGATCTTGGCCTGAACGCCGATTTTCGCCCAGTCAGCCTGAACCATTTCTGCCATACGGCGCGCGTTCGGGTTGTAAGGACGCTGTACTGGCATCGCCCACAGCTCAACGGTAAAGCCTTTATCCTGGCCCGCTTCTTTCAGCAGCGCTTTCGCTTTCTCAACGTCATAGGTGTAATCCTTAACGTCGTCGTTGTAGCCCCACATGGTTGGTGGGATCAGGTTCTTCGCGGCAACGCCAGCGCCCTGATAAACGGCCTTGATGATCGCTTCTTTGTTCACCGCGTAGGTCAGCGCCTGACGTACTTTCACGTCATCAAACGGTTTCTTCTCGGTGTTGAAGGAGAGATAGCCGACGTTCAGACCCGCCTGCTCCATCAGGTTGATGTTTTTATCCTGCTTCATGCGCGCGATGTCAGCCGGGTTCGGGTACGGCATAACCTGGCACTCGTTCTTCTGCAGCTTGGCGTAACGCACGGAGGCGTCAGGCGTGATGGAGAAGACCAGACGGTCGATCTGCGGCTTGGTGCCCCAGTAACCTTCAAACGCTTTGTAAAGAATGCGGGAGTCTTTCTGATACTGCAGCAGCTGGAACGGACCGGTACCGATTGGGTTCAGGTCAACTTTCTCCGGGGTGCCAGCTTTCAGCATGTTGTCCGCATACTCTTTAGAGAGAATAGAGGCGAAGTCCATAGCCAGGTCAGCCAGGAATGGCGCTTCCGGACGGGTCAGCACGAACTGAACGGTGTTGTCGTCCACTTTTTTGATTTCGCTGATCAGATCCGGCAGACCCATCCCTTCAAAGTATTCATAGCTGCCGCCGGATACTTTGTGGTACGGGTTCTGGGCATTTTTCTGACGGTCAAAGGAGAACACCACGTCGTCGGCGTTAAAGTCGCGCGTAGGTTTAAATTCTTTGCTGTCCTGCCACTTCACGCCCGGGCGCAGGTGGAAGGTGTAGGTCTTGCCGTCTTCGCTGATGTCCCACTTCTCTGCCAGACCCGGAATAACTTCCGTAGTACCGGTTTTGAATTCAACCAGACGGTTATAGATAGGTACAGAGCTTGCGTCGTACGTTGTACCAGAGGTAAAGAGCTGTGGGTTAAAGCCTTCCGGCGAGCCTTCAGAACAGTAGACCAGGGTTTTTGCCTGTACGCTTGCTGCGACAGTCATGGCTACCAGGCTCAGACCAAGCTTCAGCATCCCTGACTTCTTCAAGGAAATACTCATTGTTATTCTGCTCCAATGTGATGTTTTTGTTGTGTTACTCCGCCTGACCTTTAATTTTTTTTTACCCGGTCTGGTCGGTGTTGCCCTAAGGCGTGATAAGGGATGGAGATTCCTTTCAGAAGAGCGACTGAGTTGCAGCGCAGATCCTCCCTGAAATGCCCCTCGTGCCCTACAATCTGTCAACAGAATGTGAAAACGTCAATACAGGTGACGGGGATTTACGCTAAGTGTGAGAATTGGCAAACAAAGATTAAAAAAACCACCGGGGCCTATTTTCAGCAGGGAAATTTATGCTACCCGCCATGATGCAGCACAACTCTCTATGCATTCTGCTACAACCAGTGATTAACATTTATTCAACCGGGGTAAATTTTCTTACAAAATGGCGATTATCTGCGCACTAAATGCCGTGAACGTTAAAACGCACAGGGGAAAATGCTGAGGTTATGTATAAGCAACGCGAAAAAAGATCATTCCATATATAAAAAAATACAATGGAATATGTCACATAATCGTTAACAGGCAGGGGGAAAGCGCGGTAACCGCTATTTTAATTACTTTTGAATAATAACGTTCTGATGGGGTGTATTACTGTAACCCATAAAAGCAAAAAACCCCGCTCAAAGAGCGGGGTTTCGAATGTGGTCGGCGAGAGAGGATAACTCGTCACTCCGTGACTCGCCCTGCGGGCCGTTGCTGAAGCAACGTTCTCTCGCTTCGCTCGAGTCGAACCTCCTGCCCCGGAGGTTCTCATCCTCATAACCTTCAGATGCAAAAAACCCCGCTCAAAGAGCGGGGTTTCGAATGTGGTCGGCGAGAGAGGATTCGAACCTCCGACCCACTGGTCCCAAACCAGTTGCGCTACCAAGCTGCGCTACTCGCCGAATGCGGAGCGCATCTTACTGCTACGCTCTGCCTCCGTCAATCCCTTATTTTGCAAAAGCCTTTCGATCGGCTATAAAGTCGCCAGGCCCGTTACTTTGCGGCTTTCGCGGCGCTGTCCGGCACTTTACACCAGTTGTTATTCTCGTTAATCCCGCCGTCCGGCGAGGTGTAACCGAGGCAACCGAGAATGGTGTCGTACAGTTCCACATGACGACGAGCCACCTTCATATCCGCCTGCGCTTTAAGATGCGCAAACATTTTGGCTTTCTCCGGGTTCTCCAGATACTTATCAGACATCCACACCATCATCGGTACGCGGAACTGCTCCGGCGGGGCCATCTTGCGCGGCGTACCATGCAGGTGCTCTTTCTCGTTAATCGACTCACCGTGGTCGGCGGCATAGAAAACAATGGCTTTCTTATCGCGCAGCTGGTCAATCACGCTGTCGATAAAGTGATCCACATAGGTCACCGAGTTGTCGTAAGAGTTGATCAGCTGCTGTTTACTGCAGTCTTTATCCACGCCTTTACACTCCGGCGTCCATTTCGCAAAGCTACGCGGATAACGCTGGGTATAGTTAAAGTGCGACCCTTTGGTATGCAGGATAATCAGATGTTTACCGTTCGGGTTGCTCTCCAGCGAGCGTTGCATCTCGTCGATCAGCAGCATGTCGTCCACGCTTTTACCGCGGTTACGCGGCTCAGCGCCAATCTGTTCACGGTAGGCAATGTTGTTGGCCATGGTATTGCTGTAGAACCACATCTCGCTCTGCATCGCATAGAGGTCGGAGGTAAAGCCCAACTGACGCAGCACTGAGAAGACGTTCTGCTCTTTCAGCGTTCGCTGTGGGTTATCGCTCGCCCCGCCCTCACGCACGAACATGCAGCGCAACGAGAGTTTGGTCGCGGTATCGCAGGAGTAACCGCGGAAGGCGACAAGGTTTTTCTCCTGCGCCAGTTTCGGTGTGGTATCCCGCTCATAGCCCAGAATGCCCATGTGATCCCAGCGCGTGGTTTCACCGATAATGAAGACAACGTAGGTGTCATCCAGATCCGAAGGCGCCTGATAGGTGAATTTCTTCGCCGGATTCAACAGCGATTTATTGTCGGAAGATTCATCCACCTGCGCCCAGGCGTATAACCCCAGCGCGGAGATCCAGTTTGAAGGCAGATAGGAGTTCGCCACCACGCCGCCATAGCTCGGCATATCCACGCCGGAGGTACGCTCGACATTCTTCTGCTGTAAATCCAGCAGGCGGATAGGTCCCCAGACCATTAAGCCTGCCAGCACCACCACCGCAGCGCTTCTGGTGCGCTGTCCGGGGGTACGCAGCTGGCGCAACAACGTATAGCGGCAGCGGTTGTTCCAGATAAGCAGTAGCGGCAGGATGCTGACGCAAACCAGCCAGAGAATAAAGTGTAAACCGACCACCTCTTTCGAGAGGTCGATATCTGTGGTCATCACCGAAGCAATAATGCCGTAGCCGATCACCACGTTCATAAAGGTCATGTAATAGCTGGCACCTGCCGAGCACAGCACCACCAGCGTGGCGAGTACCCGCCAGACACGGCGGCCAAACAGCGACAGCAAACGCAGTAAAAAGAAGGTAACCAGTACAGTAGCAACCAGTTCAACGACCGCAGCGATTCCTTTCCAGGCGGTAAAGTCTTGCGCATAACCGTCAAACCGACGGAAAAAAACCGCGCCATTCATAAACAGACCGATGTACAACGCAAGTAAAAAGCTGAGCTTTTGTTGCGTCATCGCTTTGATATATTTCATTAATGCAACCTGGAAAAAGGTAAAGTAGAGCCGCTTCACTCTTGGTCAAAAAGTGAACAGGTTATTTCATTGCCTGGGAGTACGTTATAAGAAACGTCTTTAAGCGCGGTAAGTAGACCACAGGGAAAAGAAAAAGTGGCAGCAGAGAATGTGATCCCTGCAAATATTTACAAAAAAACAAGTCCGATGGCCTACAACCGGCCTGTTCTTTACAGTTTATAAAAACAAAAAGGGCCGGAATATCCGGCCCTTAGAGGTAGTTTTAATCAAGCATGCGCTTGTTGCAACACTTCACGCTGCGGCTGGCGAATAGTGGTGGACAGGGCCAGAGACAGGATAAGTAAGGCGAATATTACGCAGAAAGTCACATAAAAACCGCCGAACAGCGAAGCAATAAGCGAACCGCAAATACTGCCGATACCAAAACCTAAATAAATAACGCCATAGTTTTTCGCCAGATTATTCAGGCCGAAGAACTCACTGACCAGCGACGGGAAGACGGTGATGGTGCCGCCGAAGTTAAACGCGACGCAGGCGATAGCCGCAAAGAAGGTCACTTCGTTGAGCGGGGCGAAAAGCAGAGCCGCCATTCCCACCAGGGAAACCACCTGGCCGAGGGTAATGACACGGATACGGGCAATTTTATCGGAGAGGATCCCCAGCACCAGGCGACCAGAGAGGTTGGCGATAGAGATAATGGTTACCGCGTTGGCCGCTGTTGCCGCATCCAGTTTTACCATCCCCTGGGCGATATCTTTCGCTACGCCAATCACATACAGACCGCTCATGCAGGCCGTCAGGAACATCACAGCCAGCATCCAGTACTGCGGCTTACGCATCGACTGGGCCAGCGTAAAGTCATTCTCGACAACGCCATTGACCGTCTGCACCTCCTGCTGCGGCGCATCTTTCATCAGGGTAGCGCCAAACAGGATCATCACCAGCACGATTGCGCCCCAGATCATAAAGGTCTTTTCAAGGCCGACGGTGGCGAGTAACTGGCTGTCGATAAATTTGAAGCCCAGGCTGCCAAGGCCATAAGAACCGATGGCAAAGGCGGAGATCAGCCCTTTACGCTCCGGGAACCATTTCACACAGTTCGACAGGGTTAAGAGATAGCCTGCACCATCCGCCAGCCCGACCAGCACCCCGGCGCTCAGCCACAGCATCATCAGATTGTTGGAATAGGCGGTCAGGAAGAAGCCCAGCCCCAGCAACACACCGGAAGCCATCGTGACGCGCTTCACGCCGAAGCGTTCCTGTAATTTACCGGCGATGGACGAAGAGAGCGCCAGGCCCAGGCTCAGCAAACCAAAGGAGAAAGCCACCTGGCTTATCGGGGCATTGAGTTTGTCGGAAAGGGCGCTGTTAAACAGGCTCCAGGTATAGACCGACCCCAGAGCGAACTGGGTCACGATAGTACCGAAGAGGGTCAGCCAGCGGGTGCGGTTGTAAGTTGAAGTGTTCATGGCAGTTGTCCTGCAGCAGAAAAAAGGGAAATTCACTGCTGACAACGTTATCCAAAACCTTACCTTACCAGGGGTAAAACGGCATGAAATGCAGAGGGCGTGGAATGAAATGCCGAAAATCAGGAATGAATGGCCTGGACAACCGTCTGAACCGCACCGGAGAAGGCTCGCTTCCGGCGCTGCACAGGCGATTTACGTGCCTAATTCAGAACCTGGCGCTGACGCCGAGGGTATAAAGGTAATCCTCGCCGGTGGTCATATTTTCAGCCTGCGACATCGAGGCATAGGCCGCCATATGAGGATTGATCAGCATATCGGCCCCGACGGTGACATCCATCCAGTTACCGTATTGGGTGGACGGCACCAGGCGTCCCAGGCCGGACTGCATTTTCCACTGATTATCACCGAACTGCTGGTTATAACTGATTTGCGCCCACGGTCGCACATCGCCCACGCGCGTATCCACGCGCCAGCCGAGCGTACTTACGCTGGCGTGCCACAGCGGGTCGATCAGCGACTGCGTGTTCACGCTATCGCCAAACTCGTTGTACATATTGGGCGTGGAGCCGTCATAGTGCCAGGCGGCAACCGGTCCGGTCGTGAAACGGCGGGCCACGGGAATACTCCAGCCCACACTCATTGAGCTGGTAGCCTCCACAGGAGAGGAATCAGGTAAATTCAGCGCTAAACCGGGCGTATTCTGCGAGGAGAGGATCCGCTCTTTGAGAATGTCCTCATACCGCGGTTGGTGATCGTCGTCCCATGTATAACGCTCGGTGGTATTACTTTTTGTATCCGAAACGATATATTCCTGTTGCCAGGCGTTTGCTGTGTTGCCTGAAATCAGACAGGCCAACAAGCTCGCCATACCTGTCACGGCATGGCGGCCACTGATATTTTTTATCATCATCAAAGCGACTCCAGAGAAGAGCCGAGTTCGGCGATATTTGTGTTTGTTTAATTGAGGCCAGGTTGCAACATGAGGGATGTTGCGTATCAACCTGTATTAACTATTGTCTCTTTAGGTGACACGTCAAGCCGGGTCGATTGAAATTTTTGTAATTTCAGGAGCAAATAGGGAGAGAAACGATGCAACGTTGTGGCTGGGTTAGCCAGGATCCGCTTTATATCGCCTATCACGATCAAGAGTGGGGCGTACCGGAAACTGACGGAAAGCATTTATTCGAGATGATCTGTCTCGAAGGTCAGCAGGCCGGTTTATCCTGGATCACCGTGCTTAAAAAACGGGAAAACTATCGTCAGGCCTTTCACCAGTTTGATCCGGTCCTTGTCGCCGGGATGACCTCTGCCGATGTCGACAGGTTAGTGCTGGACGCGGGGATTATCCGCCATCGCGGCAAAATCGAAGCCATTATCGGCAACGCCCGGGCCTATCTGGCGATGGAAGAGAACGGCGAGCGCTTTTCCGATTTCGTCTGGTCTTTTGTCGATAACATCCCGCAGGTGACCCAGGCGGCGACGCTTGCAGAGATCCCCACCTCTACGCCAGCCTCAGATGCCCTGTCGAAGGCGCTGAAAAAGCGCGGCTTTAAATTCGTGGGCACCACCATCTGTTACTCCTTTATGCAGGCCTGCGGGCTGGTCAACGATCACGTCACCGCCTGCCACTGTCACCCCGGAGGTCAACATGATCCGCAAATGGCTCAATGACGATGTCGAGCCCCTGCTGACACTCTGGCTGGAGAGCACCACCGTCGCCCATCCCTTTATCGATGCGCAATACTGGCTGGAGAGCAAAGCGGTGGTGCGAGAGGTTTACCTGCCGTCGGCCGAGACATGGGTATGGGAAGAGAAAGGCCAGCTTCGCGGGTTTATCAGCGTGATGGAATCCCGGTTTATCGGCGCGCTGTTTGTCGATCCGGCCTTTGCGGGCAAAGGGATCGGGCATGCGCTGATAAAACATGTTCAGCAGCGCTACCCCTCTTTAAGTCTCGAGGTCTACCAGAAGAACAATCGGGCGGTGAATTTCTACCACGCTCAGGGCTTTCGCATTGAAGACAGCGCCTGGCAGGAAGATACCCAACACCCGACCTGGCTTATGAGCTGGCAGGCGGATCAAACGCCGTCAGCGTAAGCGCCGGCCCCTGATATTTTTCCAGCCACGCCAGCGCAGTATTTCCCGCGCAGCCATTCCCCAGCTTCGAGCTGGGGAGATCTTTGGTCAGCACGTTGACCGCCCCGTTCTTACAAATCCCGTCGTTATCAGGATCCAGATCCGGCCATGCCCCCTGATGAATGCAGATCACCCCCGGCTTGATGCCCTCGCTGACCACCGCGCCTGCCAGGACCTGCCCGCGATGGTTCCAGACGCGGACCACGTCGCCATCGGCAATACCGCGCGCGCTGGCGTCATCCGGGTGGAGCGTCACCGGCTCGCGTCCGGCCACCGCATACTGCTCGCGCAGTGAGGAGTAGTTCAACTGGCTGTGCAGACGATGCGCCGGATGGGCAGAGAGAATTTGTAACTGCCCCGGCTCAGCATTGCCATGCCACTCGTCCGGCGCCAGCCACATCGGGTGCGGCGGACAGTCGGCATACTGGAAGCTGGCGATCCGCTCGGAGTAAATCACGATTTTGCCGCTCTCGGTTTTAAGCGGATGGCCCTCGGGATCGCGACGGAAATCCGCGAAGCGCACGAATCTGGCGTTCACCTCAGATTCCGGCATTTCGACGATATCATTGGCTTCCCAGAACTCGGCGAAGGGTGCTAAGGTCACTCCCTGTGCCGCGCCGCGCTGCCCGGCAATCTCATAGAACGTCTCCAGCCACTCCAGATCGGTTTTACCTTCGGTGAAACGCTCGCCGCCGCCCGGCTCCCAGCGCTCGCTCAGCTCGGCAAACACATCAAGATCGTCACGCGCTTCATCGCGCGGCGCCACAACCCGCTTCATCGGCACCATATGCTGGTTGCTGTAGTCGCCGGTCATGGTCATGTCGTTGCGTTCAAACGAGGTGGTCGCCGGCAGCACGATATCGGCATGCTTCGCCGCCGCCGTCCAGAAACATTCGGAGATTACCACCAGCTCCGGTTTTTGCCAGGCGCGGATCAGGCGGTTGGTATCCTGATGATGGGTAAAGTTAGCCCCGCCTGCCCACCAGACAAAGCGGATATCCGGGAAGTGGCGATCCAGGCAGTTGTGCTGATAAAAACCGCCGGGATTTTCCAGGGCTTCCACAATGCGGGCGACCGGGATCTTATCCACCGCGTCGGTACCGCCCTTGACCGAACCCTGCATCGAGGCCAGCACCGCCGCCCGACGCGTCGGGTTACCGCCATTAGCAAAGTGATACGACAGGCCAAAGCCGCCACCCGGCGTACCAATCTGGCCGAGCATCGCCGCGAGGGTGACCAGCATCCAGTGTTTTTGCTCACCAAACTGCTGGCGCTGCATCCCCCACCCCGCCATCAGCATGGTGGTGTTATTGTGGAATAACGCCGCCAATTCACGAATTTTATCTGCCGGAACGCCACAAATGTCGGCGGCCCACTCGGCGGTTTTGGCGATACCGTCCGTCGTTCCAAGCAGGTAGTCAGCAAATTTTTCATACCCGGAGGTACAGCGGGCAAGAAACGCCTCATCCTGCCAGCCATTCTCAACCAGCGTATGGGCGATGCCGAGCATCATCGCCACATCGGTGCCCATATGCGGGGCGATCCACTCGGCGCGCTCGCCAAAGAAATCCATGGTTTCGGAGCGCATCGGATCGATGCAGATCAGGCGCTTGCCGCTTTTACGCAGCGCGTCGAAATAGGGGATGCCCTGCTCGTCGCTGGCGTTCCAGGCGATCTTAAGGGTGTTGAGCGGGTTGGCGCTCCAGAGCACCACCACCTCGCTGTGCTCCAGCACCAGCGGCCAGCTGGTCTGCTGCTGATACACTTCGTTGCCGCCCACCACATACGGCATGATGGCCTGCGCCGCACCGGTGGAGTAGTCCCCCAGATGGCCGGTATAGCCGCCCGCCAGGCTCATATAGCGCTGAAGCAGGGTTGCGGCTTTGTGCAGCACGCCATTGGAACGCCAGCCGTACGAACCGGCGAAAATGGACGATGGGCCATAGCTCTGGCGAATGCGTTTATGCTGCGCATCGATAAGCGTCAGCGCCTCATCCCAGCTGACGCGCACAAACTCATCCTGCCCACGCACCCCCTGCGGATTATCCGGCGAGGCGAGAAACCCCTTACGCACCATCGGCCAGCGCACGCGGGTTTTGCTGTGCACCTGGTCGCGCACCGCGGTCTGCAGGGAGTTGGGATAGGTTGTCGGCAACGCGCCGCGGGATGACAGCACCGTCTCGCCGTCGGTCTCGACCAGCATGGGCCCCCAGTGGGCTGCAGTCAGAATGGTTTTCGTTGAAGTGGTCACAGCGTGTGCTCCTGGATTGCCGGTTGCAGGTTTTCTCAGCCTTCATTGAGGCTGTTTATGATTAGACACAAATTTAAGAGTTATCCCCGGAATTTTCTCCGTAACTGGACGTCATAATCAACCGCCACGCCCATCGTGGCAAAGAATAAAAAAGCTTAAGGAAAGAAGATGAAAAAAAGCGCACTTATGATTGCCGCCGTGGTGAGCGGCGCACTGGTTGTTTCAGGCTGCACAACGAACCCTTACACCGGCGAACGCGAAGCGGGTAAATCAGGCATTGGCGCAGGCCTCGGCTCCCTGGTCGGCGCAGGTGTTGGCGCACTCTCCTCCTCGAAAAAAGATCGCGGCAAAGGGGCGCTGATTGGCGCCGCAGCAGGCGCAGCCCTGGGTGGCGGTGTCGGTTATTACATGGACGTGCAGGAAGCGAAGCTGCGCGACAAAATGCAGGGCACCGGCGTGAGCGTAACCCGCAGCGGCGATAACATCATTCTGAACATGCCAAACAACGTCACCTTCGACAGCAACAGCTCAACGCTGAAACCGGCGGGGGCCAATACCCTGACCGGCGTGGCGATGGTGCTCAAGGAGTACGAAAAAACCGCGGTGAACGTGCTGGGCTATACCGACAGCACCGGCAGCCAGGATCTGAACATGCGTCTCTCCCAGCAACGTGCTGACGCGGTGGCCAGCTCGCTGATCACCCAGGGCGTAGCGGCGACCCGTATTCGCACCAGCGGTATGGGCCCGGCGAATCCGATCGCCAGCAACAGCACGGCGGAAGGCAAAGCGCAGAACCGTCGCGTTGAGATCACCTTAAGCCCGATTCAGTAAGTGTTGTGCCGGGTGGCGGCATCGCCTGCCCGGCCAGTCGTCCCGGTAAGCGTAGCGCCACCGGGCATTTTCGCGCTAAGGTATGCTCACCCAAGGCAAGGAAACCAGCGATGAGCAAATCAACACGGCCCACCATCAGCGATGTGGCGAAAGCCGCAAAAACCGGTAAGACCAGCATCTCCCGTTACCTCAACGGCGAAAAACACCTGCTGTCCGACGCGCTGTTAGCCCGCATTGAACAGGCCATTGCCGATCTCGACTATCGTCCCAGCCTGATGGCCCGGGGACTGAAGCGCGGGCGAACCCGCCTGATCGGGCTTATCCTCGCCGATATTACCAACCCCTACTCTGTTAACGTCCTCAGCGGCATCGAAGCCGCCTGCCGGGAAAAAGGCTTCACCCCGCTGGTGTGTAACACTAACAACGAACTTGACCAGGAGCTGCACTACCTCGATCTTCTGCGCAGCTATCAGGTAGAGGGCATTGTGGTTAACGCCGTGGGAATGCGTGAAGAGGGACTGAACCGCCTGCAACAGTCCGCCCTGCCGATGGTGCTGATTGACCGCAAAATCCCGGATTTCGCCTGTGATGTGGTAGGGCTGGACAACACCCAGGCCGCCACCACCGCCACGGAACACCTGATAGAACAAGGCTTTGAAGCGATTCTGTTCCTGAGCGAACCGCTGGGGATGGTCAACACCCGTCGCGAGCGCCTCAGCGCGTTTCGCGCGACCCTCGCCCGTTATACTGGCGTGATCGCTGAGAACGTCGAAATCCCCCTCCATGAAGCCGGACAGATGGACAGTGCCCTGCGCCAGTTCCATACCCGTCATCGCGGCATGCGCAAGGCGGTCATCTCCGCTAACGGCGCCTTAACGCTACAGGTCGCCCGATCGCTTAAGCGCATCGGCCTGCACTGGGGCAGCGATATCGGTCTGCTGGGCTTTGACGAGCTGGAGTGGGCCGAGCTGGCCGGTGTCGGCATCACCACCCTCAAACAGCCCACCTGGCAGATTGGCTTCGCCGCCGTCGAGCAGGTGATTCGCCGGATCAACGGCGCCGATGAAGCGGTCCGGGAGCAGGTCTTCTCCGGGGAGCTGATCGTGCGCGGTTCCACGGCGCGTTAATTCCCCTTCGTGATGGCGATCATAAATCCGGCATCCTGAACTTTTCTTTGGAACCGGTTCCATCTAGCGTAAAGAGTATCAGCTACGTGATGGAGTCCGCCGATGGGCAGAAAAATTATTGTTGTCACCGCCGCGTATGGCGCTGACCAGGTACGGCAAGCGGGTGGGCAGCGCGCCATGCTGCCGGTTATCGCCGGGGCAGGCGCGGATGGCGTCGAGATCCGCCGGGAGTTATTCAGCGATGCCGAACTGGCAACCTTACCCACCCTTGCCGAGTCCATTGAACTGCTCGGCCTGTTGGCCTGCTACTCCGCCCCCGATGCACTGTTTAGCTCGGATGGCACCCTCAACCCACTGCTGCCCCGCTACCTTGCCGAGGCCGCGACGCTCAACGCCCTGTGGCTGAAAGTTTCCCTCGGCAACTTCAGCGATAAGCAGCAGCTCGATGCGCTGCGCGCCCTGCTCGATGACACCGGCATGACGCTGGTGGTGGAAAACGACCAGACGCGTTGCGGCCAGCTGGCGCCGATGCAGCGCTTCAAGGCGGCCTGCCGGGTAATGAGCCTGCCGGTCACGCTGACATTTGATATGGGCAACTGGCTGTGGGTGGGTGAATCACCGGAAGAAGCCGCGAAGCATCTGGCGCCCGCGGTGAGTTATATCCACGTTAAGGCCGCCGTTCCTCATCAGCAGCAGTATCGCGCCGTGCCGCCCGACCAGGACAGCACCCGCTGGCAGGCCCTGCTGGAGCAACTGCCCGGCGATGTCCCACGCGGGATCGAGTTTCCGCTTGAAGGGCCCGATCTGACGGCGGTCACCCGTCATTACGTCAATTTACTGCGGGAGGCGTAAGCGATGCCGAATAGTCTGGATGTCATCACCATTGGTGAAGCGATGGCCATGTTTGTGGCTACCCACACCGGCGACTTAAGCGAAGTCGATCGCTTTATGAAGCGCGTCGCGGGTGCCGAGCTGAACGTCGCCACCGGCCTGGCGCGCCTGGGCCTGAAGGTGAGCTGGGTGAGCCGCGTCGGCAATGACAGCTTCGGCCAGTTTGTGCTCGACACCCTGAAGAAAGAGGGGATCGAGACCGCAGGCGTGACCATAGACGACCGTTATCCGACGGGCTTCCAGCTCAAATCGAAAGTCACCGATGGAACCGATCCCATTGTGGAGTATTTCCGCAAAGGCTCGGCAGCCAGCCATCTCTCCGTTGAAGATTTCAATCCGATCTGGTTTACCGCCGCAAGACATCTGCACCTGAGCGGCGTGGCGGCCGCATTGTCCGCCAGCTCTTACGCCCTGCTCGATCACGCGGCGGGCGCCATGAAAGCCGCGGGGAAAACCCTTTCGTTCGATCCCAATCTGCGCCCGGTGCTGTGGAAAAGCGAAGCGGAGATGGTGGAGAAGCTGAACCACCTCGCCTTCCAGGCCGACTGGGTGCTACCCGGCCTGAAAGAGGGCCTCATCCTGACCGGGGAAAACACCCCGGAAGGGATCGCCGATTTTTACCTGAACCGGGGCGTGAAGGCCGTGATCCTGAAAACCGGTGCCGACGGCGCCTGGTATAAAACCGCCGATGGCGAGCAGGGTGCCGTGGCGGCAGTGAAGGTCGAGAACGTCGTCGATACCGTCGGCGCGGGAGACGGCTTTGCTGTTGGTGTGGTCAGCGCCCTGCTGGAAGGCAAAACGCTGCATCAGGCCGTCACGCGCGGCAATGTTATCGGCTCGCTGGCGATCCAGGTTCAGGGCGACAGCGAAGGATTACCCACCCGGGCGCAACTGGACGCATAACTTCCCTCTCCCTACAGGGGAGAGTGGGCTAACGATTAAACCACCGTGTACCCTACAGACAACGGCGGTAACCCCCTCAACGACAGAGGCAAGCCTATGAACAATGCAACAAACGCAGTAAAACGCTGGTGGTACATCATGCCTGTCGTGTTTATCACGTACAGCCTGGCGTACCTTGATCGTGCGAACTTTAGCTTCGCGTCTGCCGCAGGCATTACGGAAGACCTGGGGATCACCAAAGGCGTCTCCTCGCTGCTGGGGGCCCTCTTCTTCCTCGGTTACTTCTTTTTCCAGATCCCTGGCGCCATCTATGCCGAACGCCGCAGCGTCCGCAAATTGATCTTCATCTGCCTGATCCTCTGGGGTGCCTGCGCCTCCCTCACCGGGGTGGTGAATAACATCCCGGCGCTGGCGGCCATTCGTTTTATTCTTGGCGTAGTGGAGGCGGCGGTCATGCCCGCGATGCTGATCTACATCAGCAACTGGTTTACCAAATCCGAACGCTCGCGCGCCAATACCTTCCTTATTCTCGGCAACCCGGTCACGGTACTGTGGATGTCGGTGGTCTCCGGATATCTGATCCAGTCCTTCGGCTGGCGTGAGATGTTCATTATTGAAGGTGTGCCGGCCATTATCTGGGCCTTCTGCTGGTGGGTGCTGGTGAAAGACAAACCGGCCCAGGCCAAATGGCTCTCTGAAGATGAAAAAGCGGCCCTGCAGGCGCAGCTGGATAAAGAGCAGCAGGGACTGAAAGCGGTGCGTAACTACGGCGAAGCCTTCCGCTCCCGCAACGTGGTACTGCTGTGCATGCAATATTTCACCTGGAGTATCGGCGTTTACGGTTTTGTTCTGTGGCTGCCGTCTATCATCCGCAGCGCGGGCGATAACCTCGGCATGGTTGAAGTGGGCTGGCTCTCCTCCGTACCTTATCTGGCAGCAACCATCGCCATGATTGTGGTCTCCTGGGCGTCGGACAAACTGCAAAATCGCAAGCTGTTCGTCTGGCCGCTGCTGTTGATTGCCGCTTGTGCCTTTATCGGTTCGTGGGCGGTGGGCGCGAACCACTTCTGGGTTTCCTATACGCTGCTGGTGATCGCCGGTGCGGCGATGTATGCCCCGTATGGTCCATTCTTTGCCATCATCCCGGAAATGCTGCCGCGTAACGTGGCGGGCGGCGCGATGGCGCTCATCAACAGCATGGGTGCGCTGGGCTCGTTCTTTGGTTCATGGTTCGTGGGCTATCTGAACGGTGTGACCGGCGGCCCGTCAGCCTCGTACATCTTTATGGGGGTGGCGCTTTTTGCCTCGGTGTGGCTTACTTTAATTGTTAAGCCTGCTAATAATCAAAATATTCCCGTCGGCGCACGCCACGCCTGAATCCTTTTAAAATCAACGGAGATTAGCATGAAGCCGTCCATCATTTTGTATAAAGCCCTGCCTGATGCCCTGCAGCAGCGCCTTGAAGAGCATTTCACCGTTACCCGGGTTAACAACCTGAGCCCGGAGACGGTACAGCAGCATGCTGAGGCGTTCGCGGGTGCCGTCGGGCTGCTGGGCTCCAGCGAAAAGGTGGATGCCGCGCTGCTGGAAAAAATGCCTGCGCTGCGTGCAACCTCGACCATCTCGGTAGGCTATGACAACTTTGACGTCGATGCGCTGAATGCCCGCAACATCCTGCTGATGCACACGCCAACCGTACTCACCGAAACCGTGGCGGATACGCTGATGGCGCTGGTGCTCAGCAGCGCGCGTCGCGTGGTGGAAGTGGCCGAGCGCGTTAAAGCCGGCGAGTGGACCAAAAGCATCGGTCCGGACTGGTTTGGTGTCGATGTGCATGGCAAAACGCTGGGTATTGTCGGGATGGGCCGCATCGGCATGGCGCTGGCCCAGCGCGCCCACTTCGGTTTCAACATGCCGATTCTGTATAACGCGCGCCGCCAGCATAAAGAGGCTGAAGAACGCTTTAACGCCCGCCCCTGTGACCTGGATACCCTGTTGCAGGAAGCGGACTTTGTCTGCCTGATCCTGCCGCTGACCGATGAAACTCACCATATGTTCGGCAAAGCGCAGTTTGAGAAGATGAAGAAATCCGCCATCTTTATTAATGCAGGACGCGGACCGGTGGTGGATGAACAGGCGCTGATTGCAGCGTTGAAAAACGGTGAGATCCACGCCGCGGGGCTGGACGTATTTGAGCAGGAGCCGCTACCGGTCAACTCGGAACTGCTGAAAATGCCAAACGTGGTCGCGCTGCCGCATATTGGCTCCGCCACCCACGAAACGCGCTATAACATGGCGGCCTGTGCGGTGGAAAACCTGATCGACGCCCTGCAGGGCAAGGTGGATAAAAACTGCGTCAATCCACAAGTTAAGCCTTAAACGAAAAAAAACCCGCCAGAGGCGGGTTTTTAAATTCTTGCGCTGAGTTGGAAGCTTACAGGCTTACAACGTTACCAGCTGCTGGGCCTTTAGCGCCGCTTTCGATGGTGAAGGAAACTTTCTGACCTTCGTCCAGAGATTTGTAGCCATCGTTCTGGATAGCAGAGAAGTGTACGAACACGTCTTTAGAGCCATCGTCAGGAGTGATGAAGCCGAAACCTTTATCAGCGTTGAACCATTTTACCAGACCAGTCATTTTACCAGACATAGATATTACCTTTTAAAAATTTGTTTTGCCTTCCGGCGCGATGATGGAATGTGTTACAGATTTTTAAGCGATGAAGGAAGGGTCACTACGAAGGGTATCTAAGATAACGCATCTGGACTGCTTAACTAAACTGCTCTAGGTCTGTGTAACAAACCGACGAGGTGTATTAAGACATAGTTCGCGGATCAAAGACAAGCTTTATTTTCAGAGAAGATAAAAAACCCCGCTTTGCAGCGGGGTTTTTTATTCTGGAATGCGCCCGGCGGCGCTTCGCTTGCACGGGCCTACAGATTTGTAGGCCAGCTAAACGCAGCATGGCCTGGCAAAATGCGAGTACGCTTTCAGACGTTATTCCGTTGCGGCCATCGCCGCGCTCCACGCCTGGCTGAACGCCTGATGCTGCGCGGCCAGCGGCCCAATCAGCGCATTGTACTGGCTGGCCTGCTGCGAGGTCGGGAACTGAATGCCGTTGGAGACAAAGCTCACCTGGGTGCCCTGCTGGGAAATATAATCTGCTACCTGCACCAGCTGCTGTGTAAAGATCTGGGCTGCTGGAATAAGCGGCTGCAGAGCTTCGGCAGGTTTGGTCACCACTTTTTCATACACTTTGTCGAACACAGGCTTGAGATCTTCGCCCTGCTTCAGCGCAGAGCGCGCGCCATCGGCCTGCATTTTGGCGTTCTGCAGCTGCTGGCCCAGCACACCCAGTGCGCCGTTTGACTGGCTCAGCGGTTCGCGCTGGGTCACGTAATCCTGCGGTACGCGAATTGCATTCACGCTATCCACCACCGGACGCAGTCCGGCGTCCATCGCCTGGTTCACCTGCTGTGAATAACCATACAAAATGGCATAGTCAGAAACGAAGGGACCAAACTGTTTTTTCTGATCCGCAGTCAGCGTTGGCAAACGCTCGCCACTACGCATCGCAGTATTTTGCAGGAAGTCGATAAACGCTTTGCGCTGATCCCCTTCCTTATCGAAACACCCACTCAGGCTAACTATCATTAACAACGCCGCAAGCGGCGCAAACCAGCGAGAGCAGGGCTTTCCTGTCGCCATTGTTATTACTCCTTTCACCCAAAAAAGCGCACACCGGCACACGCGTGCCCAACGGTGACAGAATAGTCCAGGTCAGGCCCGCAAGATACCCTTTTCATGTAAAACGACTATTGCCATATAAATTCTTACCATTTACAAAAAAATACCTGATGCTATGGCGCTACAGAATAATCAAGTCATTAGCATACTCAGTCGGTTCGCAAAGCGAGCCAGCGAAACGTATCTCTAACAATTAATCACGCACGTTACGATCTGTTCTCAGTTTTAGCGACTATTCTTAAATTGCTCTCTAATGTTCACGATCCCGCAGTGTGATTTATGAGGAGTTCTCAATGGAATTAAAAGATCCTATGTTTGATCTGCTAAGCAGTCTGGAACAGATTGTTTTTAAGGATGCACCGCAGACGGTTACCCGTTCGCAAAAGTCCAACCCCTTTACGGAATTTGAGCGCTTACGCAAAGGGACAGGGATGAAAACCGATGATTTCGCACGAGCAATGGGTGTCAGCGTAGCGATGGTTCAAGAGTGGGAATCAAAAAGAGTGAAGCCCTCCATGACCGAGCTGAAGCTGATGAGCCTGATTCAGGCTAACCCGGCACTCCGCAAGCAGTTGACTGAATAGTTATATTTTAGCCCCCGCATTTGCGGGGGTTTCTGTTTCTATCACCGCCTTTTACCACGCCACTCTCCGTTCAGCCACGCCAGTTCATGGGTCAGCTTCAGCCCATCCAGAAAAACGTCGTCATGCGATACCACCAGCAGTGCGCCTGTAAAGCCTGCCAGCGCCGCCTCGATAGCACGTGTCGAGGCCAGATCCAGATGGTTAGTCGGTTCATCGAGCAGCAAGAGCTGCGTCGCCTCTTCCCGCCACAGCACGCAGGCCAGCGCCGCTTTTAAGCGTTCGCCGCCGCTGAGCGCTGAAAGCGGGAGCGTCACCCGATCGGCGCCCAGCTGCAGCTGGGCCAGACGGCTGCGGAGTATCCCCTCCTCCAGCGGCGTGTTATGCAAATTGAGGTGGGAGATAACGGATTGCGTCAGATCCAGCTGCGATAAGTGCTGGTCGAGATATGCCACCGTGACCGACGTCCGGCAATGTCCCGAAACAGGCTGGCACTGGCCGAGGATGGCTTTCAGCAAGGTGGATTTCCCGCAGCCATTCGGCCCCCGCAACGCCACCCGCATCGGCCCATCCATGCGCCAGTTAAGCGGCGCCATCGTGATGTGCGGCAGCACCAGATCCTCCAGCACCAGCACCTGTTTCCCCTCCGCAATCTGGCTGCCTGGCAGGGTAAACATCACCGGATTTTCCTCTTCCACCCGCTCCCGCGCCTGAGTGACCGCCGCGTTCATCGCACCCTGTTGCTCCTGGTGCTGTTTGCGCCACGCGCCCGGACGCTCCTTTGCTGCCCCTTTATACTTAACGCGCTCAAACGAGGCGATATTAAGACTATCCACCGTGCGCAGGGTTTTCGCCGACCGGCGCAGGCTGTCATCATGCTCCTTTTGCAGACGGGCGCGGGTGCGTTTGCGCTCGGTGGTTGCATGCTCAAGTGCCGCGCGGGCGGCCTGCTGCTCCGCATTCCGCTGGCGCTGATAGTCCGCGTAATTGCCACCGTAGCTGTGTAACCCCGACGCGCTGAGTTCCAGTATGCGCGGCACCTGTGCCAGCAGCTCACGATCGTGTGAAGCGACCAGCACGCAACCGGCATGCCGGGCAAGTTGCTCGTAAAACCACGCCCGCCCCTGCCTGTCGAGGTGGTTGGTGGGTTCGTCCAGTAGCAGAGAGTCCGCATTCGCCGTAAACGCGCCGCACAGCAGAGCGCGAACCCGCTCGCCGCCGCTCAGTTCAGCGGCCAGCCTGTCGGGATCAAACGGCGCAAGCCCGGCGCCGATAAACGCCTCGCTCAGTCGTTCCGTTAAATCCCAATAACCGTCGAGGCGCTCCAGATCCTCAGGCAGATAAGCACCACTGTCGATACGCCTGCGGGCCGCGAAAAGGCCTTCATAGCCAAGCAGCTGAGCCAGCGTGGTGTGGGGGGAAATATCGTGCTGTTGCGCCACATAGCGGTGCGTGCCGAAACGTTCGATATGGCCACTGGCAGGCACGTCCAGCCCGGCCAGCAGGCGCAGAAGACGGGTCTTGCCGCTGCCGTTACGGCCAACCAGCGCGCGCAGTGACGGCTCCAACGAGAGATTCAGCGGACCAAAAAGGGTATCGCCTGTCGAAAACTGGCAGGTGACCTGATGCAAAATAAAAGAAGGGGATTGCGCAAAATGAGCCATAAGCACTCCTGAATGAAATCAAAACATCCCCTGCCGACGCGGTCGCGTTTAGCAAGGATCGAAATTCATCAGTCGTGTTTGTTCATTTTTGGGGGGCGCTCCAGAGGGAAAAAAGTAACCGGGGACAGGATAGCGGGTTTTTGTTCAGGGTTTCAAGGTTAAATTTTCAACGGCACGCCATAAAAAAACCCGCCGAAGCGGGTTTTTTAGCAAGCGTAGCGCCGCCGGGCAAAAGCCCGTTACTGCAGCAGCGAGATATCCGCCACGCGCAGGAACAGCTCGCGCAGTTTTTCGAGCATAGAGAGACGGTTAATACGCAGATCTTTATCCTCTACGTTGACCATCACTTTCTCGAAGAAGGCGTCGATAACATCACGCAGTTCGGCCAGTTCCACCAGCGCTTCCTGGTAGCGACCTTCTGCGAAGACTGGCTCCAGCTTGTCGCGCAGCACCACAACCTGCATCGCCAGAGCGATCTCTTCCGGCTCTTTCAGCGTCGCGGCGTTCACTCGCTCGTTCAGCTTTTCATCGGACTTCGCCAGGATATTGGAGACACGCTTGTTGGCCGCAGCCAGGGCAGATGCCGCTTCCAGGGTACGGAAGTGGGAGACCGCCTTCATACGGGCATCGAAATCGGCCGGACGGGTCGGACGACGCGCCAGCACCGCCTGAATGGTGTCCACGCTATAGCCTTCGTCCTGATACCAGGCGCGGAAGCGACCGAGCATAAAGTCGATAACCTCATCCACTACGTTGGTGTTGGTCAGCTTGTCGCCGTACAGACGCACCGCTTCTTCCGTCAGGGTCTGCAGATCGAGGTTCAGGTTCTTCTCAACGATGATACGCAGCACGCCCAGCGCAGCACGACGCAGCGCAAACGGGTCTTTATCCCCTTTCGGATGCTGCCCGATACCGAAGATACCCGCCAGGGTGTCCATCTTGTCGGCGATCGCCACAGCACAGGCAACCGGGTTGGACGGCAGATCGTCACCGGCAAAGCGCGGCTGATACTGCTCGTTCAGGGCCACGGCCACATCTTCCGCTTCGCCATCGTGACGCGCGTAGTGCATGCCCATCACGCCCTGGGTGTCAGTAAATTCAAACACCATGTTGGTCATCAGGTCGCACTTGGAGAGCAGACCGGCGCGGGTAGCGTGGTTAACGTCGGCACCGATTTCACGGGCGATCCAGCCGGCCAGCTCTGCAATACGGTCGGTCTTGTCGCGTAGCGTACCCAGCTGCTGCTGGAACAGCACGGTTTGCAGGCGTGGGAGGTGATCTTCCAGACGCTTTTTACGGTCGGTATTGAAGAAAAACTCCGCATCCGCCAGACGTGGACGAACCACTTTCTCGTTACCGGAGATGATCTGCACCGGATCTTTCGATTCGATGTTCGCCACGAAGATGAAGTTCGGCAGCAGCTTGCCGTCGTTGGCATAGACCGGGAAGTACTTCTGGTCACCTTTCATGGTGTGAACCAGCGCTTCCGCCGGAACCGCGAGGAACTTCTCTTCGAACTTCGCGGTCAGCACAACCGGCCATTCCACCAGGGAGGTCACTTCTTCCAGCAGGCTGTCGCTCAGATCGGCTTTACCGCCAATCTGGCGGGCCGCTTCTTCCGCATCGGCTTTAATTTTGGCTTTACGCTGTTCGTAGTCAGCAATGACTTTACCGCGTTCCAGCAGGATTTCCGGGTACTGATCGGCGTTGTCGATGGTGAACTCCGGCTCGCCCATAAAGCGGTGGCCGCGGATCACGCGATCGGACGCGACGCCCAGAATGGTGGCAGGAATAACGGTATCGCCCAGCAGCAGAGTCACGGTGTGAACCGGACGCACGAAGTGCACGTCACTTGCTCCCCAGCGCATCAGTTTTGGAATCGGCAGCTTCGCCAGCGAGGTGGCAATCATGTTCGGCAGCAGCGCTTCTGCGCTCTCGCCTTTCACATGGGCGCGATAGAGCAGCCATTCGCCTTTGTCGGTGGTCAGACGCTCGGCCTGGTCAACGGTAATCCCGCAACCACGCGCCCAGCCTTCTGCCGCTTTGCTTGGTTTACCTTCAGCGTCGAACGCCTGGGCAATCGCCGGGCCGCGCTTTTCAACTTCGCGATCGGGCTGAGACGCCGCCAGGTTAGCCACTTTCAGCGCCAGACGACGCGGGGCAGCAAACCACTCAATTTTACCGTGTGCCAGGCCAGCGTTATCCAGCTCGGCAGTCACGTTCGCAGCGAAAGATTCAGCCAGGCTGCGCAGGGCTTTTGGTGGCAGCTCTTCGGTGCCGATTTCCACCAGGAAAGTTTTCTCAGACATGGCCGCCTCTTATTTGTTTCGGTTGCACATCGGGAAGCCAAGGGCTTCACGGGACGCATAGTAAGCTTCTGCAACGGCTTTGGTCAGGGTACGAATGCGCAGAATGTAGCGCTGACGTTCAGTCACGGAGATCGCTTTACGGGCGTCCAGCAGGTTGAAGCTGTGGGCGGCCTTCAGAATACGCTCGTAGGCAGGCAGCGGCAGCGGAGTCTCCAGCGCCAGCAGCTGCTGGGCTTCTTTCTCATACTGCTCGAAGCAGGTGAACAGGAAGTCCACGTCCGCGTATTCAAAGTTATAGGTGGATTGTTCCACTTCGTTCTGATGGAACACGTCGCCGTAGGTGGTTTTACCCAGCGGGCCGTCGCTCCAGACCAGGTCGTAAACGCTGTCTACGCCCTGAATATACATGGCCAGACGTTCCAGACCGTAGGTGATTTCACCCGTAATCGGTTTACATTCCAGACCGCCAACCTGCTGGAAGTAGGTGAACTGCGTCACTTCCATTCCGTTCAGCCACACTTCCCAACCCAGACCCCAGGCACCCAGCGTCGGGTTTTCCCAGTTATCTTCCACGAAACGAATGTCATGAATGGTCGGATCCATACCCAGCTCTTTCAGCGACCCGAGATACAGTTCCTGAATGTTGTCTGGCGATGGCTTAATCACCACCTGGAACTGATAGTAATGCTGTAAACGGTTCGGGTTTTCACCGTAGCGACCATCGGTCGGACGGCGGGATGGCTGTACATAGGCGGTAGCCATCGGCTCTGGCCCCAGTGCACGCAGGCTGGTCATCGGGTGTGAAGTGCCGGCGCCCACTTCCATGTCCAAAGGTTGAACAATGGTGCAGCCCTGGCGAGCCCAGTAATCCTGTAAGGTCAGGATCAGGCCCTGGAAGGTCTTAGTATCAAACTTTTGCATAGTATTTCGTGCTGGATACGTGTGGTTTTAAATGGAAGGGTTCAGTATACCCGCTGAGTGCAAGATATACAGTACGAAACGGGGTTGTTTAGGGAAAATTGGGAAATAAGCATAGCTGACAGCGCCCTGCTGACGCAGCCACCACATTAAGCGACTATCTCAACGCATCGAAAGGTGTAAAAAATGGCCATCTGCGTCAAAAGAACAGATGAAACTCTCATTGCGAGCAGTGAAGCCCTGCATCTCATAGCTGCCCTGAAACTGCTCAAAGGCGGTGACGTCGATTTTTTGCGCGCCGGTATTGTAGCGCTGGGCCGCCCGATCCTTACACAGCTGTTCCATATCCAGGGAACGCTCCGGGCTGACTTTTTGGGTTTGCGCTTTTTGCGCCGGGGTGGTCTCCTGAGCCGCACAGCTGGCCAGTAGCGCGGGTAGCAAAAGCCATATCGCACGCATCATCATTTATATTACCGCCCTCTGCTGTGGCTGTTATTTTTAAACTCTAAACTTTATAGATTATGGCCCGGCATTCTGCGAATCTCACCGCCCCGGCACAAGCAGGACGATGCAAACTCAGAATTTTCCAACGAGCGTCTGAATCATTATCACAGTCAGACTCTTTTTAATGTGTAAACAGAGGGATGGATGCAGGAAAAAATTAACTGGATTGATAATTTGCGGGGAATCGCCTGTTTGATGGTGGTGATGATCCATACCACCACCTGGTATATCACCAACGCCCCCGCCGTCAGTCTTATAAACTGGGATATCGCCAACGTGCTCAACTCCGCCTCGCGGGTGAGCGTGCCGCTCTTTTTTATGATCTCCGGCTATCTCTTTTTTGGCGAACGCAGCGCGCAACCGCGCCACTTTTTACGCATCGGTCTGTGCCTGCTGTTTTACAGCACCGTGGCGTTCCTTTATATCGTGCTCTTTACCTCGATCAACAGCGAGCTGTCGCTGAAATACCTGCTGCAAAAGCCGGTCTTCTATCACCTGTGGTTTTTCTTTGCCATTATCGTGATTTATCTGCTCTCCCCGCTGGTGCAGGTGAAAAGCACGAGCGGCAAAATGCTGCTGGCGCTGATGGTCGTGATTGGCATCTTGGCGAACCCCAATACGGTCTCGCAAAAAATGGGCGGGTTTGAATGGCTGCCCATCAATCTCTATATCAACGGCGACACCTTCTATTACGTGCTGTACGGCATGCTGGGCCGCGCCCTGGGTATGATGGATACCCGCAAACGCTGGCTGAATGCCCTGTGCGCCGCCCTGTTTATTGCCGCGGTGGCGATAATCTCCCGCGGTACGCTGCATGAACTGCAGTGGCGTGGCACCTTCGCCGATACCTGGTATCTCTACTGCGGCCCGATGGTCTTTATCTGCGCGGTTTCGTTATTTACCCTGGTGAAAAACACGCTCAATGCGCGCCCCCTGCCGCTGCTGGGGTTAATTTCACGGAACTCGCTTGGGATCTACGGTTTTCACGCGCTGGTGATCCACGCTCTGCGCACCCGTGGCGTGGAGTTAAAAAGCTGGCCGCTTCTGGATATCGTCTGGATCTTCTCCATAACGGTGGCGGTCAGCCTGTTGCTGTCGATGCTGCTACAGCGCATTGATACGCGCAGGTTTGTGAGCTGAGTGTGCGGCTTGTTTGCCCGGCGGCGCTTCGCTTGCCGGGCAAGCAAGGCTGTGCAAACGAAGCGCCACCGGGCGCTGTATCAGGCGATCTCTTTCTCTTCTGCGATCGTATCAGACGAAGTCTGCACCGCACTGTCCCGCACGTTTTTTTGCACGGCCACCGCACCAAATAAGCTTAAGAAGAACGCAAGACCATAAAAGCCCTTCTCGCTTAGCAACAGAGTGGCATTCCACAAACCCACCACTAAAAGCGCGACGGCGATAATGAATGCCGTAAGGCACGTCATATAGTAGAGCGACGTCGTCGGGATCCCTTCATATTTGTCACGAACGGTTTTCTGATAAGAGGCTGCAGAAAACAAGCCAAGGATAATGACCGCAAAGTAATATCCTTTCTCATTGAGCTGCATATCTGCATTCCATAAACCAACCAGATAACTAATGATCCCACCAAGAAGCGCAAGCCAGGATACGGCATTAAAAGCAGGGGAGCTATTTGTCACGTCTCTTTCCATTTTCACGTAAACCTCACCAGGGAACTGAACAAGGCATTATGGATGAAGTCTTGCGATCCACTGCAATGAAGGACACGGAGAAGTATGAATTCGGAAAAAAACCATACAAATAAATAATTATTTAGAATCAATTATTTAAAATATAGAGATGGATAGGCCGGGTTAGGCGAAGCCGCTACCCGGCGCTGTATCACGACATCAGTGGCAGAAGCTGCTGATAGATTTTGCGGAACACGTCGCGACGCCCGGCATAGCGGGCATGACGATCGGGGTCCGGGGTGTGCTGCTGTTCAAGCGCCAGCTGTGGCAACAGCGACGCCAGCGGCTTGCCCGGATTCATTGCAATTTGCGCCAGCCGCGCCGCACCCAGCGCAGGCCCGACATCCCCACCGGTACGGTAATCGAGCTGTTGCCCGCTGATATCCGCCAGCATCTGGCGCCAGTAAGGGCTACGCGCTCCCCCGCCAATCAGCGTAATGCTGGATGGTTGTAACCCGCACTCATGCACCACATCCATCCCATCGGCCAGCGCATAGCCCACCCCTTCCAGCACCGCACGCGCCAGCTCAGCCGGGCCGTGTTGATGGGTTAAACCAAAGAATACCCCTTTCGCCTGGGGGTTGTTATGCGGCGTGCGCTCGCCGGACAGATAGGGCAGGAACCAGACGGTATCGGCGTTTTCATCCGCCTGCTGCGCGGCATCGAGCAGGGCCGGCACGCTCTCTAATCCGGTCAGTTTCGCCGCCCAGTCCAGGCAGGACGCCGCACTGAGCATCACCGACATCAGATGCCATTTGCCCGGCAGCGCATGGCAGAAACTGTGCACCGCGCTGTCAGGGTTACTGCGGTAGCCGTCGCTCACGGCGAAATAAACGCCGGAGGTGCCCAGCGACAGCATCGCCTGCCCGGCATCGGCCATGCCCACGCCAACCGCGCCGGCGGCGTTATCCCCGCCCCCCGCCACGACCGGAACGGCCGGCATATTCCACTGCTGCGCCACCGACGGCAGCAGCGTGCCCGTCTGCTCACAGCCTTCAAACAGCGCTGGCATATGGTCGCGGGTGAGATGGCAGGCGTCGAGCATCGTCTCGCTCCAGTCACGCTTTGCCACGTCGAGCCACATGGTGCCAGCGGCATCGGACATATCGCTGGCGTACTCTCCGGTCATGCGCAACCGCAGATAATCTTTCGGCAGCAGTACCTTCGCTACCTGGCTAAAAATTTCGGGTTCATGGCGCTGCACCCACAGCAGTTTCGGGGCGGTAAAGCCCGGCATCATCAGGTTGCCGGTGATCTCCCGCGAGGCCGGGACACGTTCTTCCAGCAGGGCGCACTCTTCACCGCAGCGGCCATCGTTCCATAAAATCGCCGGGCGCAAAACGCGGTTATCCTTATCCAGCAGCGTGGCGCCATGCATCTGTCCGGCAATGCCCAGCGCTTTTACCTCGCGCAGAGAGTGTTGCTCGCCAAGCGCTTTCAGGGCGCGATCCGTGGCCAGCCACCAGGCTTCAGGATCCTGTTCAGACCAGAGCGGGTGTGGCCGTGAAACGTGCAGTTTTTCTGTTTGCGTTGCCAGCACGTCGCCCTGTTCATTTAACAGAATGGCTTTCACACCCGATGTGCCAAGATCGATCCCGATATACATTGCGGTGACTCCTTTAACAGAAATGCCCGGACGCTTGCAGCGGTTCCGGGCCTGGGCTAACCGTAAGCCGGACAAGCGTCGCGCTGCCCGGCAATACCCGGTTACTTATCAAACAGATAATGATTCACCAGATTTTCCAGCAGTTCCTGATGACCGCTCTGGTGCTGCGGCGCAAGGTTATGCTGTTCAGCGTACTTCGCCAGTTCGGTCAGTGATAACTGGCCTTTCAAAATTTGCTGACCCAGCTCACTGTTCCAGCCGCCGTAGCGTTTCGCCACGCGCTTATCCAGCTCGCCATCTTCAATCATGCGGGCAGCCACTTTCAACGACAGCGCCATGGTATCCATCGCCCCGATATGACCATAGAAGAGATCGTATTTATCGGTGCTCTGACGGCGCACTTTGGCGTCAAAGTTCAGGCCGCCGGTGGTGAAGCCACCCGCTTTGATAATTTCGTACATCACCAGCGCGTTTTCTTCCACGCTGACCGGGAACTGGTCGGTATCCCAGCCGAGCTGCGGATCGCCGCGGTTGGCATCTACGGAGCCGAAAATGCCCAGCGCGATAGCGGAGGCGATCTCGTGATGGAACGAGTGACCCGCCAGCGTCGCGTGGTTGGCTTCGATATTCACCTTGATCTCTTTTTCCAGCCCGAACTGCTTCAGGAAGCCATACACCGTCGCCACGTCGTAGTCATACTGGTGCTTGGTCGGCTCCTGCGGTTTTGGCTCAATCAGCAGCGTACCCTGGAAGCCGATTTTGTGTTTATGCTCGACCACCATCTGCATGAAGCGGCCAATTTGCTCGCGCTCCTGACGTAAGTCAGTATTGAGCAGCGTTTCGTAGCCTTCACGTCCGCCCCACAGCACATAGTTTTCCCCGCCCAGCTTATGGGTGGCATTCATCGCCGTCACCACCTGCGTGGCCGCCCAGCTGAAGACTTCCGGGTCCGGGTTGGTGGCAGCGCCTGCGCCATAGCGTGGATGGGTAAAGCAGTTGGCGGTGCCCCACAGCAGCTTCACGCCGCTCTGCTGCTGTTTTTCGGCCAGCACATCGACCATCTGCGCAAAGTTATTCAGATACTCTTTCAGCGAAGCGCCTTCCGGTGAAACGTCCACATCGTGGAAGCAGTAATAAGGGACATTCAGCTTGTGGAAGAACTCAAAGGCGACATCCGCTTTGCGTTTTGCCAGCTCCAGCGCTTCACCTGGCTGCTGCCACGGACGATCGAATGAGCCCACGCCAAACATATCGGCACCGTTCCAGCAGAAGGTGTGCCAGTAGCAGGCAGCGAAACGCAGGTGATCTTCCATGCGCTTACCCAGCACCAGCTCGTCCGGGTTGTAATGACGAAACGCTAAAGGATTTGAGGATTTCGGACCTTCATAACGAACGCGATCGAGTTGATCGAAATAAGCTTGCATAGTGAGCTCCATAATCAGGGATACAGCAAAGAGTTGATACTGGAGTAATACTGAATAGGGATCGCAGGTTGCTCAATTACGTTATTTCACACTGCTATTGAGAGAATGCACAAACGTGCGCTGGCTCGCAAAATCAATTTGCAGACAAACAAATTTCACTGCACAAATTCCATAATCACGTGTAATTAAGAGCTTATGTAATTTAAAATTCGATCGCGGTCATAAATTCGAAAATAAACCAAATATCATAACGAGAAGATAAAAATCTGTAATTGCCAGCCTGCCATTCCCCGTTAAGAATTTGCTACGTCTCTTGCAATGATTGTTTCTTTTATCTCAGCAACCTAACCCTACAAAAGGCAATACAATTATGAAGATAAAGAACCTGTGCCTCACTCTTTGTGCATCGCTGCTGCTGGCGAGTACGGCGAGTCATGCAAAAGAAGTTAAAATCGGCATGGCGATAGATGACCTCCGTCTGGAGCGCTGGCAAAAAGATCGCGATATTTTTGTCAATAAGGCAGAAGCATTAGGCGCGAAAGTTTTCGTCCAGTCTGCCAATGGCAATGAAGAAACGCAAATGTCGCAAATCGAAAATATGATAAACCGCGGCGTCGATGTGCTGGTTATTATTCCTTATAACGGTCAGGTTTTAAGTAACGTGGTAAAAGAAGCCAAGCGCGAAGGGATTAAAGTGCTGGCCTACGACCGCATGATTAATAATGCGGACATTGATTATTATATTTCCTTCGACAATGAAAAGGTCGGCGAATTACAGGCGCAAAGCCTGGTCGCCAAAGTTCCACAGGGCAATTACTTCCTGATGGGCGGCTCCCCGGTGGACAACAATGCCAAACTCTTCCGCGCCGGACAGATGAAGGTGCTGAAGCCCTATATTGATGAAGGCAAAATCAAGATCGTTGGCGATCAGTGGGCGGACGGCTGGTTACCTGAAAACGCGTTAAAAATTATGGAAAACGCCCTCACCGCCAATAATAACAAAATCGATGCCGTGGTGGCCTCTAACGATGCGACCGCAGGCGGCGCTATTCAGGCACTCAGCGCCCAGGGGCTGGCCGGAAAAGTGGCGATCTCCGGACAGGATGCGGACCTCGCCGGGGTGAAACGTATTGTGGCAGGTACCCAGACCATGACGGTGTATAAGCCGATCACCGAGCTTGCCACTACCGCCGCAGAAATTGCCGTTGAGCTTGGCAATGGCCAACAGCCTAAAGCGGACGCCAGCTTAAACAACGGCCTGAAAGATGTGCCTTCCCGACTGCTTACCCCTATCGAAGTCAATAAAGAGAACATTGACGCTACCGTTGTGAAAGACGGTTTCCATAAAAAGAGCGAACTGTAATCCATCATCGCCCCCGGCTTGCGGGGGCACATCGACTTGTACTGTTTTCCTTCGGGTCATGTGGAGCAGTTATGTCTTATTTACTTGAAATGAAAAGTATCACCAAAGCGTTTGGCGCGGTGAAGGCCGTCGACAACGTCAGCCTGCGCTTAAACCCCGGCGAGATCATGTCGTTATGCAGCGAAAATGGCTCGGGCAAATCCACCTTAATGAAGGTTTTGTGTGGCATCTATCCTCACGGCAGCTACGAGGGTGAAATTGTCTTTTCCGGCGAAACGCTGCAGGCCACGCATATCCGCGACACCGAGCGCAAAGGGATCGCCATCATTCACCAGGAGCTGGCGCTGGTGAAGCATCTGACCGTGCTGGAAAATATCTTCCTCGGTGCCGAGGTAACCCGCCACGGCGTCCTGGATTACGACACCATGACCTTGCGCTGCGAGAAGCTGCTGGCGCAGGTCAGTCTGACGATCTCCCCCGACACCCGGGTGGGCGATTTAGGTCTGGGACAGCAGCAACTCGTGGAGATCGCCAAGGCCCTGAACAAACAGGTGCGTCTGCTGATCCTCGATGAACCAACAGCATCGCTGACGGAACAGGAAACCGCGGTATTGCTGGACATCATTCGTGACCTGCAAAACCACGGGATTGCCTGCATTTATATCTCCCACAAGCTCAACGAAGTGAAAGCGATTTCGGACACGGTATGCGTAATTCGCGACGGGCAGCATATCGGCACCCGTGAAGCGCAGGGGATGAGCGAGGACGACATTATTACCATGATGGTGGGCCGTGAGCTGACCGCGCTCTACCCGAACGAACCCCACACCCTGGGGGAAGAGGTGCTGCGCGTGGAGCATCTTACCGCCTGGCATCCGGTGAATCGCCATATTAAACGGGTCAATGATGTCTCTTTCTCGCTGCATCGCGGTGAGATCCTGGGGGTGGCCGGGCTGGTTGGCGCCGGGCGCACCGAGGCTGTGCAGTGTCTGTTCGGCGTCTGGCCTGGCCGCTGGGAGGGCAGCATCTTTATTGATGGGCAGCAGGTAGAGATCAAAAACTGTCAGCAGGCCATCGCCCAGGGTATCGCGATGGTGCCGGAAGATCGCAAAAAAGATGGCATCGTACCGGTGATGGCGGTGGGCAAAAACATCACCCTTGCCGCATTAGATCAGTTCAGCGGCACGCTGAGCAGTCTGGATGATGCCGCGGAACAGCACTGCATTCTTCACTCTTTACAGCAGCTGAAAGTCAAAACTTCCTCCCCGGAGCTGGCGATTGGCCGCCTGAGCGGGGGCAATCAGCAGAAGGCGATCCTCGCCCGCTGCCTGTTGCTCAACCCGCGCATTCTGATCCTCGATGAACCGACCCGCGGGATTGATATCGGTGCGAAATACGAAATCTACAAGCTGATCAACCAGCTGGTCCAGCAGGGTATCGCCGTGATTGTGATCTCCTCGGAGCTTCCGGAAGTGCTGGGTCTGAGTGACCGGGTACTGGTGATGCACGAAGGAAAACTGAAAGCCAACCTGATAAACCAGAACCTGACGCAGGAACAGGTGATGGAAGCCGCACTAAGGAGCGAACGCCATGTCGAAAAGCAACCCCTCTGAGTTAAAAGTCACGGCACCCGCACCGGGTCTGTTTTCCGGGCTAAAAGCGCTCAATCTGCAGGTGTTTGTCATGATTGCCGCTATCGTGGCGATCATGCTGTTCTTCACCTGGATGACCGACGGCTCCTATCTCAGCGCGCGTAACGTCTCCAACCTGCTGCGCCAGACCGCCATTACCGGCATTCTGGCGGTGGGGATGGTGTTTGTGATTATCTCCGCGGAAATCGACCTCTCCGTGGGCTCAATGATGGGCCTGCTGGGGGGCGTGGCGGCGATTTTCGACGTCTGGCTGGGCTGGCCGCTGCCGCTCACCGTGGTCGTCACCTTGTTACTCGGTCTACTGCTCGGCACCTGGAACGGCTGGTGGGTGGCCTACCGCAAAGTACCGTCGTTTATCGTCACGCTGGCGGGAATGCTGGCCTTCCGCGGCATTCTGATTGGTATCACCAACGGCACCACCGTCTCCCCCACCAGCGCCTCCATGTCGCAGATTGGGCAGAGCTATCTCTCCGGCGGAGTCGGTTTTACCCTCGGCGCGATTGGCCTGATGGCGTTTGTCGCCTGGCAATGGCGCGGCAGAATGCGCCGGCAGGCGTTAGGGTTAGCCACAACGCCTTCCACCTCTGTCGTTGGGCGTCAGGCGCTGACGGCGGTGATCGTGCTGGGGGCAATCTGGCTGCTGAACGACTATCGTGGCGTGCCAACGCCGGTGCTGATACTGGTTCTGTTATTACTGGCAGGCATGTTTATGGCGACCCGCACCGCCTTTGGCCGGCGTATTTATGCCATCGGCGGCAACCTTGAAGCCGCACGTCTGTCAGGTATTAATGTTGAACGCACCAAACTTGCCGTCTTTGCCATTAATGGCCTGATGGTTGCCGTAGCGGGCCTGATCTTAAGCTCGCGTCTGGGTGCGGGCTCGCCGTCTGCCGGGAATATTGCCGAACTCGATGCCATCGCCGCCTGTGTCATCGGCGGAACCAGTCTTGCCGGAGGTGTCGGTAGCGTCGCAGGGGCAGTTATGGGGGCATTTATTATGGCGTCGCTGGATAACGGAATGAGTATGATGGACGTCCCGACATTCTGGCAGTATATCGTCAAGGGTGCCATTTTGTTGCTGGCGGTATGGATGGATTCCGCTACCAAACGGCGCGCCTGAGGATGCCTTTTCATCTGTCACTGATACTGGAAAAATAGCGCCATGTTTGAGAAGCGTCACCGCATTACGTTGTTATTCAATGCCAACAAAGCTTATGACCGTCAGGTCGTCGAGGGCGTTGGGGAATATTTGCAGGCGTCGCAATCCGAGTGGGATATTTTCATCGAAGAAGATTTCCGCACGCGAATCGAAAATATCAAAGACTGGCTGGGCGACGGCGTCATCGCGGATTTTGACGACGCCGTTATCCAGCAACTGCTGGTCGATGTCGACGTCCCCATCGTCGGCGTCGGCGGCTCTTACCACCAGCCGGAACACTACCCTGCCGTTCACTATATCGCCACCGACAACCACGCCCTGGTAGAGAGCGCGTTTCTACATCTCAAAGAAAAAGGGGTTCACCGCTTCGCCTTTTATGGTTTGCCCACCTCCAGCGGAAAACGCTGGGCGGCGGAACGGGAATATGCTTTCTGTCAGCTGGTCGCAAAGGAGAAGTATCGCGGCGTGGTTTATCAGGGGCTGGAAACGGCCCCGGAAAACTGGCAGCACGCGCAGAACCGTCTCGCCGACTGGCTGCAAACCCTGCCGCCGCAGACCGGCATTATCGCCGTGACCGATGCCCGCGCCCGGCACGTGCTGCAGGTGTGCGAACATCTGCATATTCCGGTGCCGGAGAAGCTGTGCGTCATCGGGATCGATAATGAAGAGCTCACCCGCTACCTGTCACGCGTGGCGCTGTCGTCCGTGGCGCAGGGAACACGTCAGATGGGCTATCAGGCGGCCAAGCTGCTGCACCGGCTGCTGGATAACGAAAATCTTCCCCTGCAACGTCTGCTGGTGCCACCGGTTCGTGTGGTGGAGCGACGCTCAACGGATTACCGCTCGCTGAACGACCCTGCCGTCATTCAGGCCATGCACTACATTCGTAACCACGCCTGCAAAGGCATCAAAGTGGATCAGGTGCTGGATGCGGTAGGGATTTCGCGTTCAAATCTGGAGAAGCGCTTTAAAGAAGAGGTGGGCGAGACGATCCATGCGGTTATCCATGCAGAGAAACTGGAGAAAGCCCGCAGCCTGCTGATTTCGACCTCGCTCTCCATTAATGAGATTTCCCAGATGTGCGGTTATCCGTCGTTGCAGTATTTCTATTCGGTCTTTAAAAAAGAGTATGACACCACGCCGAAAGAGTATCGCGATCGCTACAGTGAAGTACTGATATAAATAAAAAAGGCCTTCCGGATGGAAGGCCTTTTTTTAAGACTACATATGAGCGGCAATTAAGCGCTGGTTATCCTGGTACATCGCAAACAGATAGTTGTTATAGCGTTGGCCCTGGGTTGAGTAACCTTTCAGCTTGTGGATCATCGTGCTCGCCGTCACTTCCTGATCTGCTTTACGCAGCTGCGCACGCGACTTACGGAAGGATTTATAGGCCGGATGCGTGTTCAGGTTCACAACATACGCATTCACGGAATCTTTTACCGATTCAAACTGCGAGTAACCTTTCACTTTGCCCGGCGCATTGTTACAACGACCTTTCGCACATTTCATGCCAAACAGGTTGTTATTGCTACGAGCCAGCTTAGAGGTACCCCAGCCACTTTCGGCTGCTGCCATCGTTGCGACCATGCTGCCTGGGATGATATCCACACGCTCAAGCAAGGTGTTCCACGGTACACGACGTGTGTTCCCGTTCCAGCTCACTTTATAGTTTTTGGCTATCTCTTTCAGGCGCGCACGCTCGGATGGCGACCAACGGCTGTCGTACTGCTTGGAAATAAGCCAGTTACGATCCGCCGTAATCGCGGCATTTTGACTTGTAATGTAAGGCATTACCGTCCGGAGAAACGCTTTTTTCCTTGGTGTTCCGGAAGGGTATTTTCGCAAATCAGGAAGTGAACTACTCTTTGCACTATTGCGAGAATACTCTTGTTTACTGCTAACCTTACTACTTGCTGTCGTCTTTATGACGTGGGCTTTCTTACTCGTTGTATCCGTGTGCGTCTTTGCAAGCACCCCACCAGAAAATGCCGTGGTGAGTAACATGAGTATCGCAGCCCCATATCGTCGAATGGGAGTCGATATCATTAGGTCTCCTGGTCGGATAGAAACATTCCAACACCTTATTTTTTTCGAAAATTGAGAGGCGAATCTCAAATCCTAGCAAAAATAGACGAGAAGAGCACCATTAGAAATAGTCCAAATCTGAAACCCTGTCACCTGGAATCTGCGCGTTTCAGCATCATTCTCGCGAAAACGTGCTCAATATCGCAGTTAAATAGCGTACTTAGCGTGAGATCACTCACCCTCGTTGCTCCTCCCTGCGCGATAGCGCCAGGGGATGAGTTTGCCCACTAGAATAGATGGCAAACTGAGCAAAATGCTGTGACAGGAAAATGGTATGAAACGTTCTGCTCTCGCTCTTCTGTTCTTGCCTGCACTGGCCAGCGCCGACTGGTCCGCCCCCGGCTTTCCAGCCTTTACCGCTGAAGGATCGGGGGTCTTCACGGCACAGGCAAAGCTGACGAAGGGTACCCGCCCGCTAACGTTGAGTTTTGACAAGGCGTGCTGGCAACCCACTAACGCCATAAAACTCAACGAGATGATGTCACTGAAGCCGTGCGAGGGCGATCCGGCGCAGTGGCGCATCTTCCGCGACGGGGATTATCAGGCACGAATTGATACCCGCTCCGGCACGCCAACGCTGATGTTGACCGTTGCCAGCGCCAGCGAACAGGCGGTGGCATCGGTAGTGCGCCAGTGCCCCAAATGGGACGGCAAACCGTTGACGCTCGATGTCAGCAATACCTTCCCGGAAGGGAGCGTGGTGCGTGATTTTTACAGCAAACAGACCGCGACGGTGCAGCAGGGTAAAATTACCCTGCAACCCGCACCGGGGAGTAACGGCCTGCTGTTACTGGAGCGGGCAGAAACGGACAAGCCCGCCCCGTTCAGCTGGCAAAACGCCACCGTCTATTTTGTTCTCACCGACCGGTTTGAAAATGGCGATCCGGGCAACGACAACAGCTACGGGCGCCATAAAGATGGTATGCAGGAGATCGGCACCTTCCACGGCGGCGACCTGAAAGGGCTCACCAGCAAGCTGGATTATCTGCAACAGCTTGGCGTTAACGCCCTGTGGATCAGCTCCCCGCTGGAGCAGATCCACGGCTGGGTCGGGGGCGGAACGAAAGGCGATTTCCCGCATTACGCCTATCACGGCTATTACACCCAGGACTGGACCCGGCTCGATGCCAACATGGGTACGGAGGATGATTTACGTCAGCTGGTGGATGAAGCTCACCGCCGGGGGATCCGCATCCTGTTTGACGTGGTGATGAACCACACCGGTTACGCGACGCTGGCGGACATGCAGGCGTACCAGTTCGGATCGCTCTATCTGCAGGGCGAAGAGCTGAAGAAAACCCTGGGCGAACGCTGGACTGACTGGAAACCGGGGGCCGGCCAGAGCTGGCACAGCTTTAATGACTACATCAACTTCAGCGATAAAGCGGGCTGGGAAAACTGGTGGGGCAAGAAGTGGGTACGCACCGATATCGGCGATTATGACAACCCCGGCTTCGACGATCTGACCATGTCGCTGGCCTTCCTGCCGGACCTGAAGACGGAATCGACCACCCCATCAGGCTTACCGAATTTTTATCGCCACAAGCCCGACACCCGGGCGAAGGCCATTGACGGTTACACGCCCCGGGATTACCTCACCCACTGGCTGAGTCAGTGGGTGCGTGAATACGGCATCGACGGTTTCCGCGTTGATACCGCCAAGCATGTTGAGCTGGCGGGCTGGCAGCAGCTGAAAGACCAGGCCAGCGATGCCCTTAAAGCATGGAAAGCGGCCAACCCGGAGAAAAAACTCGACGATGCCCCGTTCTGGATGACCGGTGAATCCTGGGGGCACGGGGTAATGCAGAGCGATTACTACCGTCACGGCTTCGATGCGATGATCAATTTTGATTACCAGGAGCAGGCGGCCAAAGCGGTAGATTGTCTGGCGGACATTGACCTGACCTGGCAGCAGATGGCGGAAAAGCTGCAGAGCTTTAACGTCCTGAGCTATCTCTCCTCTCACGATACCCGTCTGTTCCGCGAGGGTGACCAGCGTGCGGCAGAGCTGCTGTTGCTGGCGCCGGGCAGCGTACAGATCTTTTATGGCGATGAATCTGCAAGACCGTTCGGCCCAACGGGCTCCGATCCCTTACAGGGCACGCGCTCGGACATGAACTGGCAGGATATCAACGGCTCGCAGGCTGCAACCGTCGCCCACTGGCAGCGGCTCGGGCAGTTCCGCGCCCGCCATCCGGCCATCGGTGAAGGCAGACAAACCACGCTGACGATGCCTCAGGGCTACGGCTTTGTCCGCGAGCATCAGGGCGACAAGGTGATGGTGGTGTGGGCGGGTAATCGCTGATCGGCTGGGGCAAAATCCCTCTCCTACGGGAGAGGGGTGCAGGATAAATTGCTACCTGATAGCAAACTAACAACATAAAGTCACACATCTTCGTTTCGACGCTGATTTGCACCTACGCAGTTGTAGCGTTATGGTGAGCCACACTTAGAACACGCTCGACAGATCACCTGCTATGACTTTTTCACTTTTCGGCGACAAATTCACCCGCCATTCAGGCATTACCCGCCTGATGGAGGATCTCAACGACGGGCTGCGCACACCGGGCGCCATCATGCTCGGCGGCGGTAACCCGGCACAAATCCCTGAGATGAACGCCTATTTTCAGACGCTCCTCGCGGACATGCTGGAAAATGGCAAAGCCAGAGATGCGCTGTGCAATTACGACGGCCCACAGGGCAAAACCGAGCTGCTTGCTGCCCTGGCTGAGATGCTGCGCGACACCCTCGGCTGGGAGATTGATCCACAGAACATTGCTCTGACAAATGGCAGCCAGAGCGCGTTTTTCTACTTATTTAACCTCTTCGCGGGACGACGTGCCGACGGCACCACCAAAAAAGTGCTCTTCCCGCTGACGCCGGAGTACATCGGTTATGCCGACTCCGGCCTTGAGGACGATCTTTTCGTCGCCGCGCGCCCGAACATCGAGCTACTGCCGGAAGGCCAGTTCAAATATCACGTCGATTTTGAGCATCTGCATATTGGCGAAGAGACCGGGATGATCTGCGTCTCGCGCCCCACCAACCCGACCGGCAACGTTATCACCGATGAAGAGCTGATTAAGCTGGATGCGCTGGCGAACCAGCATGATATTCCGCTGGTGATCGATAACGCCTACGGGGTCCCCTTCCCGGGCATTATCTTCAGCGAAGCGCGTCCGCTGTGGAACCCGAACATTGTGCTGTGCATGAGCCTCTCCAAGCTGGGTCTGCCGGGCAGCCGCTGCGGGATTATCATCGCCAATGAGAAAATTATCACCGCCATTACCAACATGAACGGCATCATCAGCCTCTCCCCTGGCGGGATCGGCCCGGCAATGATGTGCGAGATGATTAAGCGCAACGATCTGCTGCGCCTGTCCAACGAGGTGATTAAGCCCTTCTACTATCAGCGCGTCCAGGAGACCATTGCGACTATCCGCCGCTATCTCCCGGAAGAGCGCTGTCTGATCCACAAACCCGAAGGGGCAATTTTCCTCTGGCTGTGGTTTAAGGATCTGCCGATCACCACCGAACTGCTCTATCAGCGTCTGAAAAAGCGCGGTGTATTGATGGTGCCGGGGGATTATTTCTTCCCGGGGCTGGACAAGCCATGGCCGCACACCCACCAGTGCATGCGCATGAACTATGTCCCGGACCCAGAAAAAATCGAAGCGGGTGTGAAGATCCTCGCCGAGGAGATCGACCTCGCCTGGCGGGAAAACGGTCAGTAATGATTTATGCCAGATAACGCAGCCGTTCGGCACGTAATCTGGCAGGATCGACGCAACTTAACGCGCGGGTTGGACAGGCCTCCACGCAGGCGGGTCCACCTTCGCGGTGCGCGCAACGGTCGCACTTCAGCGCCTGCACCGCTTCTGCCTCTCCCGTCACCTGCATCGCCCCGAACGGGCAGGCAATCATGCAGCTTTTACAGCCGATACAGCGCTGTTGCTCTACCCGCCATACCCCCTGCTCACGCTGGATCGCCTGCGTCGGGCAGACGTTGGCGCAGGGGGCATCTTCACACTGGTGGCAGGTGACCGCCGTAGTGAACGTCCCGCCTTTCACCACCCGGATGCGGGAGGTAAAGGTCTTTGCCGTCACAGCGGCACAATTCTGGTTCTCCTGGTGCGATACCACGCAGGCCACTTCGCAGGTGCGACAGCCAATACATTTCGCCGGGTCCGCAACAATAAACGAGTTCATCGCCTGCTCCATCCTTGTTGAAAAAGTCAGGTTGCCAGAGTGTTCAGGGCACGCGCTTTGATCAGACGGGGCAAAAAGTCACTTTTGTGCGTCCTGCCGCGAATACTGGCCATTTGCCACAGCGCTCAGGCGGAATTGATGTGCTCCTTGCAGTAGCGGCGCTTCCAGACGCCGGGCGTTAACCCGGTATGCTTACGAAAAATTTGCCGGAAATATCCGGTGTCGTTAAACCCGCAGCGCACCGCCACCTCCTTGAGCGACACGGCATCGTTGAGGAGTAGCTTCTCCGCGGCCCTGACGCGCTGACGGTGGATAGCCTCGGTGAGCGTCAGATGAAAGACCCGACGAAACACCCGCCCCAGATAATCGGCGTTGCAGTGCAGCTCCCGGGCAAGCTGCGACGTGGAGAGCGGCCGGTGAAACTGCGTGCTGATCAGCTGCCGCGCCTTCCACGCCAGGCTGACGCCCGCTTCGTCCGGGGCGAGCTCCTGCCCGGGCATGACTGAGAGCTGTTGCAGGATCAGCAGCAGAATAAATTCCAGCGCCGGGCTGCGCTGGAGCTTCTCCTGTTCGGTCAGAAATTGCCGGAACAGGGCAATCATCGCCTGCGGATCGCCGGTTTTGCCGTGCTGCTGCACCGACAGCAGCGTACTCAGGGATGACGGCGCGGCCTGCTCGTCAACTTCAAAATGCAGCCAGTAAAAGCGTAAATCGGCAGGAAAATCTTCAATCCCCTTGTGTCGGCGGTGGGGCCACAGGAGCAGACTTTCTCCAGCATGGACCTCAAATAGCGTCGTATCCTCCTGGATCGTTAATGTCCCCTTTTCCACAAAGATGACCTCTCAGGAGTGGAGCCTGCGCGCCGGATGTCGCCCGACGCCCCGGGAGATAAAATAGCCGCCATTCTGCACCCTGATCGGAAGCGCTATGGATAATTCGAGCATGGTTATTCAATTTCTCGCTATTTATGAGCAGATTCTTTCTCTTTATCACTGATTATTAACAGCTATTTTTTATTCGTCCCGATCAAAATCACATTTTACGAACAAGGTCGGAATCCTCACCTTTTTATACTTTTCCCTTCCCTTGTTGCCCCCAGGGAACAGTGCAAAATTAGTCAGGTACTCTGCAAAACAACATAAAAAATCCAATAACCCGAGGAGTTACCTCATGACTTCCACCCCGATTACACAGACAGAGATCGCCCAGCAGGCCATCAACGATCGCCTGACGGTGCGAGAAAAAATAGGCTACGGCCTGGGTGATGCCGGCGGCACGGTGATCACCTGTTTGATCATGAACTTTCTCACTTTTTTCTATACCGATGTCTTTGGCTTAACCCCGGCGCTGGTCGGCACGCTGTTTATCGCCCTGCGCATCTTCGACGCCATATCCGACCCGGTGATGGGGATCATCGCCGACCGTACCCAGAGCCGCTGGGGACGCTTTCGCCCCTGGCAGCTGTGGGTCGCCCTGCCGATTGGCATTATCGGCGTGCTGACCTTCACCGTGCCGGAGGCGGGCATGGGAGTCAAAATCGCCTGGGCCTTCGGCACCTATCTGCTGCTCTCGGTGGGCTATACCGCCATCAACGTGCCCTATTGCGCGCTGATCAACACCATGACCACCCGCCACAGCGAAGTGATCTCCTGCCAGTCATGGCGTTTTGTATTGTGCGGCGTGGCCGGTTTTCTGGTCTCCGTTGGCCTGCCGTGGCTGGTTGAACTTCTCGGTCAGGGCAACGTGGCGCAGGGATATCAGTTCGGCGTGGGTGTGCTGTGCGCCATTGCGGTGGTGATGTTCCTGTGCTGCTTCTTCTGGGTTCGCGAGCGCGTACCGCTGGCGATGATGGGAAAATTTACCCTTAAGGAGCACCTCGCCGGTCTGCGTAACAACGACCAGCTGCTGCTGATGCTGGTGATGTCTTTCCTGCTGATTAACGTCTTCAACATTCGTGGCGGCGGCTACATGTATTTCATCACTTACGTGCTGGAAGGGAGCACCGCCTACACCTCGCTCTTCTTCACGATGGTGACCTTTGCCTCTATTCTGGGCGCGGTGATCGTTAACCTGCTGTCACGTCGCAGCGACACCGTCAAACTCTACTACTACACCAACCTGGTGCTGGCAGCCCTGGCGGTGGGGATGTGGTTCCTGCCCGGCGGCCCGGCTTACCAGACTCTGTGGCTGGTGGTCATTCTGGCGAACGGCGTGATCCTCGGCTTTACCCTGCCGCTGCACTTCGCGCTGATGGCCTTTGCTGACGACTACGGCGAGTGGAAAACCCGCGTACGCTCCTCCGGCATGAACTTCGCCTTTAACCTCTTTTTCATCAAGCTGGCCTGGGCTTCCAGCGCCGGGATCATCAGCCTGGTGTTTATTTTCGTCGCCTACCAGCCGGGCGCAGGCAACCAGACGCCCGCCTCATTACAGGGCATTACCGCCATGGAGACTCTGCTGCCCGCCCTTTTCCATCTGCTGCTGGCGCTGGCGATCCGCAAGTGCCGACTCAATAACCCGATGATGACGCGCATTGCCACCGACCTGCGCCAGCGTCACGCTCACGCCTGAGGAGAACATGATGTCCATAATGGAACCCGACCTGCATAAACTGAAAATCAGCGACCCGTTTCTGGGTCAGTATCAACAGCTGGTGCGCGATGTGGTCATCCCCTACCAGTGGGATGCCCTGAACGATCGCATTGAGGAGGCGGAACCGAGCCATGCCATCAGCAACTTTCGCATCGCGGCGGGTCAGCAAAATGGTGAATTTTACGGGATGGTCTTTCAGGACAGCGACGTGGCGAAATGGCTGGAGGCGGTCGCCTGGTCGCTATGCCAGAAACCCGACGCGGAGCTGGAAAAAACCGCCGATGAGGTGATTGAACTGGTAGCCGCCGCGCAGTGCGACGATGGCTATCTCAATACCTGGTTTACGGTAAAAGCGCCGGAGGAGCGCTGGACAAACCTGGCGGAGTGCCACGAGCTTTACTGCGCCGGGCATATGATTGAAGCGGGCGTAGCCTGGTTCCAGGGCACCGGCAAACGCCGTCTGCTGGAGGTGGTCTGTAAGCTGGCCGACCATATCGACAGCGTTTTTGGTCCGGGCGAGCAGCAGCTACACGGCTATCCCGGCCACCCGGAGATCGAGCTGGCGCTGATGCGCCTGTTTGATGTCACCCAGGAGCCGCGCTACCTGGCGCTGGCGAAATATTTCGTTGAAGCGCGTGGCACCCAGCCGCACTTCTACGACATCGAATATGAAAAGCGGGGCAAAACCTCGTACTGGAACACCTACGGCCCGGCGTGGATGGTACAGGATAAAGCCTACAGCCAGGCGCATCAGCCGCTGGCGGAACAGCAAACGGCGATTGGTCATGCGGTGCGTTTCGTCTATCTGATGACCGGCGTCGCGCACCTGGCCCGTTTAAGTCAGGATGAGAGTAAACGCCAGGACTGCCTGCGCCTGTGGAATAACATGGCCCAGCGCCAGCTCTATATCACCGGCGGGATTGGTTCCCAGAGCAGCGGCGAAGCCTTCAGCAGCGATTACGATCTGCCGAACGACACCGTCTATGCTGAAAGCTGCGCCTCCATCGGCCTGATGATGTTTGCCCGTCGCATGCTGGAAATGGAAGCCAACAGCCAGTACGCCGACGTTATGGAGCGGGCGCTGTACAACACCGTGCTTGGCGGCATGGCGCTGGACGGGAAACACTTCTTCTACGTCAACCCGCTGGAAGTGCATCCGAAGACGCTGAAATTTAACCATGTCTACGATCACGTGAAGCCGGTTCGCCAGCGCTGGTTCGGCTGCGCCTGCTGCCCGCCAAACATCGCCCGCGTTCTGGCCTCGATTGGTCACTACATCTATACCGTTCGCGACGATGCCCTGTTTATCAACCTCTACATCGGCAACAGCATGGCTTTCCCGGTGGGTGAGCAGGAGTTGCAGCTGCGGATCAGCGGCAACTACCCGTGGCAGGAGCAGGTCGTCATCGAAATCGCCTCCTCGGTGGACGTCGACTATACCCTGGCCTTACGTGCGCCGGACTGGTGCGACAATCCACAGCTCACGCTGAATGGCAAACCCATCACGGGTGAGATGCGTCAGGGCTATATCTACCTGACCCGCCGCTGGCAGGAAGGCGATAAGCTGGTGTTAACCCTGCCGATGCCGGTCCGCCGGGTTTACGGTAATCCGCAGGTGCGCCAGCAGGCCGGAAAAGTGGCTTTGCAGCGCGGGCCACTGGTCTACTGTCTTGAAGAGGCGGATAACGGCGCGGGGCTGCACAACCTTACCCTGCCAGCCGACAGCGAATTCAGACTCGTTGAAGGCAAAGGGATTTTTGCCCATAAGATGCTGATCCAGACGCAAGGGTATGCCCGCCACGCCGCGGACGCTGAACACCAACCGCTGTGGCAGTACGATCGTGCCCCCGCCACGCAACAGGCGCAGACGCTGACCTTTATTCCGTGGTTTAGCTGGGCTAACCGGGGCGAAGGGGAGATGCGGATCTGGGTGGATGAGGCGAACGCCGCACGCTAAAGCCGGAAAACAGAATCAGCCCTCATCTCAGAGGGCTGATTTTTACTACATTAAAACGTCCAGGAGAGACCGGTCATCAGCGCGAAGCTGTCGTCACGGTCGATCATCGGGCTGTTTTTCACATCGTCAGGCAGCACGGTATAGACGGCGCTGGCATTCAGAGAGAGATTCTGTGTCAGCGGGTATTTAGCTGCCACACCCACATAAGGGGTCACGGTTTCGCCTGCGTTGTACTGCTTTAAACCGCTGCGACGGGACTCTTTCTGCGAGACGCCGTAGTAGTAATCGTTGAAGCTTTCATCGTAGTAAAAGACCCCCACCGATGGCGTCAGGGTCAGGCGCGCCATGCGGAACGGGCGGAAATAAGAGATTTCGCCCATCACGCCGCCGCTCTCATCCATCGCATCGGCGGCAATCGCCAACTTCAGGCTACCCCAGCTTTCATGGTGATAATAGGCGCCGCCCAGCATCGCGGAGGCTTTGCGCTCGTCCAGCTGCTTCATCGCAGAGTCGTCGTTATCGTCCGGATCAAAGTGCAGCGGCATCCAGGAGGCGGTCAGGCTGAGTTCGTTTTTGGCATCTTTCCAGACAATCCAGCCGCCGGTAGCCTGACGCACGTAAAAATGTTCCCCTTCGTAGTGCATTAATGGAACAGCGAAAACATTCTCGTTATAACCTTTATACGGTGACTCATTAAAAACGGCGCCCGCGCCAACTGAAAATTCATCCGCCATTGCGGGAGCAGCCGCAAATAAAACCGTGGCGATGAGTAAACTCTTTTTAAACGTCATTGTTTGTAATCCATTAAATTTCCTGCGACCCGGCGCATAATAATGGTTACAAAAATCGCAATGCAATTTTGATATTTGTATAATATTATATATAAATTCATATAGATGAGCATCAGGCAATGCACAAGCTGCAAATCAAACCGCGCGAATTAAAAATTATTTCCGTCATTGCCGCCACTCACAGCATTGGAGATGCTGCCGCGTTGTTGGGTATGGCCCAGGCCAACGTCAGTAAATATCTCTCGGATTTCGAAACTCGCGTCGGGCTGAAGATTTTCGAGCGCACCACCCGTCATCTGGCGCTGACCCAGTTTGGCCAGTCACTGCTGCCCTTTATCAACGCTTCGCTGGAAAAGAACGAGCAACTGGTTAATTTTATTGCAGATTATAAGCATGAAAAACGCGGTAAAGTGACTATTTACGGGCCAACGGGTATCATTACCTGGCTGGCCCGCCATGTGATTCATGAGATCGACAATATTGGCGATATTCGCATTAGCCTGAAAACCTATAACCTGAATGGCAGCGAGTTTCTCGAAGGCGTCGTGTTCCCCGACGATTGTGATATTTTAATTACCTATGCCCAACCCAAAGATGAAACTCTGGTCGCCACGACCTTAACCAAATATTCGGTTACCGCTTTCGCCACCCCGGAATATATTAAAAAGCACCCTATTAGTTCTCCTGAAGATTTAATTAATCACTCCTGCATTCTTATTGATTCAATGGTTATCGACGATGCCAACATCTGGCGTTTCCGCGCGAATCACAGCAATCAGATACATGACTATAAAGTCACCGGGAACTATATTTGCGACAACACCCAGACGGCACTGGAGCTGGCGCGCAATCATCTGGGGATCGTTTTTGCGCCTAAACAGAGCCTGCAGAAAGAGATCGAACAGGGTGTTCTGGTGCCCTGCTTCGCGCATCAGGAGGAGTGGTGGCTGGATCTGGTGGCTATCTTCCGTAAACGTGACTATCAACCGTGGCGGGTGCAGTATGTACTCGACGGCGTGCTGAATACCCTGCGTAAGCAGATAGCGCAGGCCACCCAGCGGCGACCTGCGCTGAAGGGTCAGAACAGCCCGAGCGGCTTGTCGGAGTAGCTCACCAGCAGGCACTTGGTCTGCTGGTAATGTTCCAGCATCATCTTGTGCGTTTCGCGGCCAATACCCGACTGTTTATATCCGCCAAACGCGGCATGGGCCGGATAAGCGTGATAGCAGTTGGTCCATACGCGTCCTGCCTGGATCCCGCGTCCCATCTGATAGGCCAGATTGCCGTTGCGGCTCCAGACGCCTGCGCCCAGGCCATACTGGGTATCGTTGGCCAGCTCCAGCGCCTCCTCCATGGTTTTGAAGGTAGTCACCGCCAGCACCGGGCCAAAGATCTCCTCCTGGAAGACGCGCATGTTGTTTTTACCGGACAGGATGGTCGGCTCAAGGTAGTAACCCTCTTTCAGCTCCCCGTCCAGCATCTTGCGCCGCCCGCCGGTTAAGATATCCGCCCCCTCTTTCTTACCGATATCAATGTAGTTGAGGATCGTCTCCAGCTGCCCGTGGGAAACCTGGGCCCCCATCTGGGTACCGTTGTCCAGCGGGTTACCGCTGCGGATCGACTCCACGCGGCGGATGGCGCGCTCCATAAAGCGTTCGTAAATGGACTCCTGCACCAACGCCCGGCTTGGACAGGTACAGACTTCACCCTGGTTGAAGGCAAAAAGCGCAAATCCTTCCAGCGCCTTGTCAAAGAAGGCATCCTCTTCATCCATCACATCGGCGAAGAAGATGTTCGGGGATTTTCCGCCCAGCTCCAGCGTGACCGGGATGATGTTCTGGGTGGCGTACTGCATGATCTGCTGGCCCACTTCGGTGGAGCCGGTAAAGGCCACCTTGGCGATCCGTTTGGAGGTCGCCAGATATTCACCAATCTCCCCGCCCGCACCGTTGACCACGTTCACGACACCCGGCGGGAGCAGGTCGCCCACCACTTCCATCAGCAGCAGGATCGACAGCGGGGTTAAGCGCGCCGGTTTCAGTACCACACAGTTGCCTGCCGCCAGCGCGGGCGCCATTTTCCAGGCGGCCATCAACAGCGGGAAGTTCCACGGAATGATCTGTCCGACCACACCCAGCGGCTCATGGAAGTGATAGGCCACGGTATCTTTGTCCACCTCGCTGATCCCCCCTTCCTGCGCACGAATACAGGAGGCGAAGTAGCGGAAATGGTCGATAGCCAGCGGCACGTCGGCGGCCATGGTTTCGCGGATCGGTTTACCGTTGTCCCAGGTTTCCGCCGTGGCTAAAAGCTCCAGATTCTGCTCCATACGATCGGCGATTTTGAACAGGATCGCCGCGCGATCCTGTACCGAGGTGTGCGCCCACTTCTCTTTCGCTTTATGGGCGGCATCCAGCGCCAGGTCGATATCGCGTTTCCCGGAGCTGGCGATCTCGCACAGCGGCTGGCCGGTCACCGGGGTGAGGTTCTGATAATAGTCGCCGTCGGCCGGAGGAACCCAGTCGCCGCCGATAAAGTTGTCATAACGGGCTTTAAGTTTGAGAGGAAAACCATATTCGCCAGGCAGGATACGTGCTGATGGAGGGTTATTCGTCATGACTGTCTCCTTGTGTGTAGTGTCTTTCAAAGGTAGACCGCGGCGGTGAAAACATCGCCAGTCGTCGCCTGCTTTGCGAGCCCCTTCACGCATTACCTTACTTTACGTTTGGTTTTCGGCGCTGAGCCATACTTAAAGCGCACAACCCGGGCGGAGGTAAGGATAAATGCGGCTTTTTATCGGCTTTGACGTGGGCGGAACCCACATTAAACACGGCGTGATCGACGAGAACGGCAACGAAATCGCTACCGATCAGTTTGATACCCCAGAGGATGAGGAGAGCTTTAAGCAACAGTGGCGCGAGGTGGTCGAGGCTTACCAGAATGAACACGAGATCGCGGCTATCGGCGTGAGTTTTCCTGGCCACATCAATACCCATACCGGCGAAGCCGCAAAGGCGGGCGCGCTCGACTATCTGGACAACGTCAACCTGTATGCGCTTTTCTCAGAGCTGACGGACCTGCCGGTTATCGCCGAGAATGACGCCAACTGCGCTGCGCTGGGCGAACGCTGGCGCGGCGCGGGGCGTGAATATGAAAACTTTGTCTGCATTACGCTCGGTACCGGGATCGGCGGCGGCATTGTGGTGGAGGGCGATCTCTGGCGCGGCTCGCACCACCGCGCCGGGGAATTCGGGGTGATCCCGGTCGGCAAGAACGGCGAAGGGATGCATATCGTCGCCTCGGCCAAAGGGCTGATGGAGACCTGCCGCCGGGCGCTGGCCGTCTCCGAAGAGGAGATGCCGAAAGGCGAAGAGCTGTTCGAGCGTATGGAGAACGACCTGCATCTGCGCGAAGCCGTCGAAGAGTGGGCCCTGTTTCTGGCCCGCGGAGTCTACAGCGTCATCTCCATGTTTGATCCGCAGGTGGTGCTGATTGGCGGCGGCATCAGCGAGCAGGAGAAAATTTATAAGCTGCTCGACAGACACCTGCAGACCTTTGAAGAGTGGGAGGCGCTGCAGGTGCCCATCCTGCCCTGCCAGTTGGGTAACCAGGCGGGCAGGCTGGGAGCCGTATGGCTGGCAAAACAGAAACTTGCCAGAAGCGAGACTTAAGGCTGCGGCGACTCGCCGGTAAAGAGCTGCGCGTCACGCAGGAGATGATCGTTACCGCGACGGCGGGTAAAGCCAATGCGGTTGAAATACTCCAGGATCTGGATCGCCAGTTTACGCCCGACGTTCAGCCGATCGCGGAAATCCGCCGCGCAGGTGGAGCCGCGCTCGCTATCCAGCGCCCGGATCAGATTCGCAAAGGTGACGATGCGATCGTGGCGATAGTAACGGTCTTTGACGATCGCGGTGATCAGCCCCTGCTGCGCCGCATGCTTCAGCACCTGACGCATGGTCTGTTCGTCAGTGGCGGTTTCACGCGCCAGGTCGCGTACCCACCAGGGGTCGTCGCGGAACAGCGCCTGCGCTTTTTGCCAGACGGCCTGCTGCTCCGGGGTAAAGCCCGCTTTATGATCCGGCAGATGCAGCCAGCCGTGGTAGCTGTGTAGCTCCCCGCTCTCGCGCATCCGCTCGATCAGCAGCAGCACCAGGGCTTCATCCTCCATCGGCAGCGCCATGCGACGCAGGCGCTCGCGCCCGGGGCCAGGTTCATCCTGATGCTGCTGATGATAGATTGCCAGCACATCGAGAATTTTACGCTGCCAGCGTGCGGCAACCGGGGTGTTTAACAGACTGTTTCCGGCCTGGATGAACGTCGGCTGCTGCGTCAGCTGACGCAGTCCTTCTCCGCTGAGCTGGCGTGCCCAGCCAAAGTCATCCAGATTCACCGCCCCACGCTCCAGGTGCGCCAGCAGGGCGCTGCGGTCATCCGTCGCCGTCTCAAGCGTCGCCAGCCAGTTCAGGTACTCCGGCTTACGCTTTCCGCGACGCGGGGGATTAAGCGTCACGACCCGCGCCCCGGCCAGGGTGACGCGGGCAGAAATATCGCGCAGCACCAGCCGATCGTTGTCGGCCAGCCACAGAGGGGTGTCAAAGACCAGCTCCGCCAGCGCCCCCTCCAGCAGCGAGACACGTCCCGTCACGTGGCTGGCGGCATGGTGAATATGCAGCGGCTGCCACTGCGCGAGCGGTACATCGCTCTGCAGGGAGACAATCACCCGCGTGGCCGGCTCCGGCGGCGTCCCGGCCAGCAGCCAGTCGCCGCGGTTCAGCTCAGCTTTTTCCGTATCACCCACCAGGTTCAGGGCAATACGCTGTCCGGCGTGCGCCTGTTCGACAGGCTGATTCTGCGCGTGCAACCCGCGAATACGTACCGGCTTGTTAACCCCGGTCAGCCACAGGCTGTCACCCACCCGCACCTCGCCAGACAGCGCCGTGCCGGTCACCACCAGCCCCGCCCCTTTCACGGTAAAGGCGCGGTCGATAGCCAGCCGAAAACGGTGATGGTCAGCATGGGCGCGCTCAGGGAGCTGTTGCAGATGATCGCGCAGGGCATCGATTCCCCGCCCTTCGGTGGCGACGGTGACAAACAGCGTGGCATCCGCGAAGCCATAATCGCGCAGGGTCGCCAGCACCTCCTCGCGCACCGCCTCCACCCGCTCCTCATCGACGCGATCGGCTTTGGTCAGCGCCACCGTCAGCTGCGGGTTGCCGGTCAGACTGAGGATCTGCAGATGCTCGCGCGTCTGCGCCATCACCCCGTCATCACAGGCCACCACCAGCAGGGCGTGATCGATACCGCCCACCCCCGCCAGCATGTTGGATAAAAACTTTTCGTGCCCCGGCACGTCAATAAACCCCAGCACCCGGCCATCCGGCTGCGGCCAGTAGGCATAACCCAGATCGATGGTCATACCGCGCTTTTTCTCTTCCGGCAGTCGGTCGGCGTTGACGCCGGTGATCGCCTGCAACAACGTCGTTTTGCCATGGTCAACATGACCGGCAGTGGCAATAATCATTTCAACAACATCTCCAGAAACAGTGCTTCATCTTCCAGGCAACGTAAATCCAGCCACAGGCGCCCGTCCTTGATCCGTCCGAGCACCGGCACGGGCAGCGAGCGCCAGCGCAATGCCAGCGCGTCCAGCTGGCCGCCGCGCCCGTCACGCGGGGTAAAGGTCAGTGCCGCGCCGGGCAGACGATCCACCGGCAGCGACCCGCTGCCCGGCTGCGACAGGCAATCTTCCACCCGCACCTCGAAGTCAGGGTAGTGTGCAGCAATGTCTGTCAGCAGCCGCTCCCCCTGACGGTGAATGGAGGCGGCATCGCGGCTCAACAGGCGCAGCGTCGGCAGCCGTTCGGCCAGCGTCTCCGGATGAAGATAGAGGCGCAAGGTCGCCTCCAGCGCGGCGAGGGTCATTTTATCCGCCCGCAGGGCGCGTTTCAGTGGATGCTGTTGCAATCTGGCAATCAGCTCGCGCTTACCGACAATAATCCCCGCCTGCGGACCGCCTAACAGCTTATCCCCCGAGAAGCTCACCAGGCTGACACCGGCGGCAATCAGCGCCTGGGGCATCGGCTCTTTCGGCAGGCCATAGCGGCTGAGATCCACCAGCGAACCGCTGCCCAGATCGACGACCACCGGCACCTCTTTCTCCTGTCCGATGCGCACCAGCTCGGCTTCGTCGACGGCATGAGTAAAGCCTTCGATGTGGTAGTTACTGGTATGCACCTTCATCAGCAGAGCGGTGTTTTCATTGATGGCTGCGGCGTAATCCCGGTCGTGGGTACGGTTGGTGGTGCCCACCTCGCGAAGCTGGCACCCGGCCTGGGTCATCACATCCGGGATGCGAAACGCGCCGCCAATCTCCACCAGCTCACCGCGGGAGACCACCACCTCTTTACCGCTTGCCGTCGCGGCCAGCATCAGCAGCACCGCCGCAGCGTTGTTATTCACAATGCAGGCATCTTCCGCCCCGGTGAGCTGGCACAGCAGCGCCGCCAGCGCGCGGTCGCGGTGGCCGCGTCCGGCACCGTCGAGATCGTACTCCAGGGTCACTGGCACCTGCATCGCCTGGGTGACCGCGGCAACCGCCTCCTCTGCCAGCAGCGCGCGCCCCAGATTGGTATGCAGCACGGTGCCCGTCAGGTTGATGACCGGGCGCAGGCCCGTGGCGTCATCCTGCGCCAGCCGCTTTTCGGTCTCCTGGGGCCAGTCGTCGCACCAGGCAGGCAGGCGGTTGTCGGCGCGGATCCCGGCGCGGGCTTCGTCCTGTAACAGACGCAAGGTCTCCACCGTTCGGCTGTGACCAAACCGGGCAATAATGGCAGTAAGACGGGCATCGCGAAGCAGACGATCGGTCGCGGGGAGTTGGCTGTAGAGAGCGTGCTGAGTAGTCATGAATATGCCTGACGGTTAGGTATTTTCCCCCCTCCCGACGGGAGAGGGAGTCAATGTCAGGAGCGATTGTAACGCGTCCGGCAAGGAAGTGTTATCGACGACATCAAGCCTTTGGCGGTTCGGTACGGGCGAAACTTTCGCGCTGGAAGAGGGTTTCCGCCAGCTTAACCAGCTGCGGACGATCGACGCACCAGCCCGGTGAAACCCGGCGGAAATTGAGGTAGCCGATGGCGCAGGCGATGGCGATGGTCGCCAGATTGACGCTGTCGGTGGCAATTTTCCCGTCGCGGATCAGCTGCTCACAATGATCGAGACTGCGAGCGATTTTCTCGCGCTGGCGCAGCAGCTCGGTCTCGGATTGCTGCGCCGCCGGGCGGGCCTGTTCACGCACGGAGGCTAACGCCGCATCCATGATCCCATCCGCCAGCGCCTCGATTTGCCGGATAGCCAGCGCCGCTTTCGGTTCACGGGGGATCATCGCCGGGGCGATATCCAGCAGTTCGATATAGCTGGCAATGATGGGGGAATCGAACCAGTGTTCACCGTCATCGGTTACCAGCGCCGGGACTTTGCCCAGGGGATTGTACTGCGCGACACCGCTTTCAGCCTGATAGGGCTGTTCATTAACAAATTCAAAAGTGATGCCTTTCTCCAGCAGGAGAATGGAGATTTTACGTACAAAGGGACTGGTATAACTGCCGATGAGTTTCATTGCCTGCTCCTTATCCGCCAACAAAAGCATAAGTATGGCTCAGGCAAAGAAAAAAGGCAGGCGATGCATCGCGCATGCCTGCCTTTCAGAGGATTAATGGTCGAGATAGAGGTAGTGCATCCAGCTGGTCATACGCAACAGGACCTTACGCATCACGGAAACATGCGAGAAGTGATCGGAGTAAACCGCCACCTGGGCATAGATACCGTCAGGCAGAGCGTCCACGTCGGCGTTCGGCTCCAGTTCAATGGTGCCCAGCACGCCGTCGGTACCCGGCACTACCGTCAGGGACTGCAGCGAGCCCTGCGCCTGGTAAGAACCGCCCGGCACCACCGGCAGAATGCTGGTGAGCTTGCCAGAGAACACCTGGCCCGGCAGGGCGTTGAATACCACTTCAGCTTCATCGCCCGGTTTCAGACGCAGCAACGAGTTCTGGCGGAACTGCGCCACAATCTGCCGTTTCTGCTCAGGAATGAACACCATCACCGGACGCAGCGGCAGTGAAGCCGCATAGGTCCCCGGACGAATCAGCACCTGGGTGATGTAGCCGTTGCTCGGCGCCCGGATGATGGTCTGGTCCAGGTTGTAGGTGGCTTCGGCCAGCTGGGCGCGCAGAGAGGCGATTTGCGACTGTTCGCCGTTAGACATGCTTTCTAACTGGCTCTGGATCTGCACCTGTTCCGCCACCGACGCCTTCACCATGGCGTCCTGCGCCAGGTAGTTTTGCCGCGCGTTATCGATGTCGCTTTCAGAGAACGGATTCACCTTCGCCCGGCTGCCTTTCACATAACGCTGATAGTCTTTGAACAGACGGTCACGCTCGGCGGAGACGCGGGTGGTATTCGATTGTGCTTCCGTAAGCTGGGCTTTCAGAACATCAATATTGTGTGTCGCCGTCACCAGGTCGGCCTGGAGCCGATCGACGCGCGCTTTATACCTGCCCGGGTCGATTTTAAATAACACTTCGCCCTTTTTAATGAGCTGGTTATTTTTATCGGTCACTTCGGTTACTACCCCTGTAACCTGCGGCGTAATCGGAATTGAGATAACCGCTTTCTGCGCTGTAAACGTATAGGGGTGGTTATAGTTCATTAATAAAATAAGGCCGGCCACGATAAATACGCCGCCTAACGTTGCGGTCGCCAGCGTCCACTGGTTTACCGGGATACGGAATATTTTAAAGATGGCCCATGCAAACGCGACATAGGTCAATATGATCAACAGATCCATGATTATCGCTCCGGCGTATTATTGTCAGCAACGGGCGGCACGGCGGCCAGTTTTTGTTCCAGCTCGGCTACGCGCTTCGCCAGCGCATCTACGTCGGGGCTACGGTCCGGGGGCTGAATGTGGTTCTGCATTCCCCAGCCGCGCTCTGGCTGGTAGAGCGTGGCCCAAATCCACAAAAATGGCCAGATGGCATGGAGCGTAAACAGGCTTATCCATCCCGCCGTATGGATCGCATCGGCATGAGGATGGTTGCGCTTTTTGGCCATATTATAAGGAATGTCATGGATAGCGATGATTCCATAGAAAAGAACCAGGAAAACAAAAATCAACACACCCAGCGCAAAATAGTTGAGAAACATATTTGCCTCGCTAAATAAATCAACAACTCATTTAAGTAATTAAATGGTAAGCAAGCATATTAATTCACTGGTAAGTACACGATCGTGATATTAATATTTCAGAGCCGGGGAGTATGGTTTTTCGTTATATCTCCATGCAAGTTTATAAGCGTGACAAAATATATCCTGAATAATAATAGACTTAAATTTACAATATGGATTACTTTAGCTTATAACTTTTTGCCACACCACATCACAGACATTTAATTTTGGCGATAAGTGTTGTTGACTTACATCCTGGCGCTGTTCGCCAAAGCAGAAGTTGTCTTCGATCACATCCAGAGAAATCCGCATAAAAATTTTTTGTGGTTTTGATCACACTCCAGAAACAAACTCGCGACTTCTAAATGTGATTTACTTCACATTTAAGGGGCTATATTGCCGCTTTCACGTCCATTGTATTTTTTTTACACATCAATTTTGTGATATTCATCACGCCATTCCTCACCACACCCCCCACATTTACGTGACTCAGATCACATAAATTTTGCCCATCTGGACAGTGAAACAATTAAGTGCCAGATTTCACGACATCAGAACAGTGCAGGCTACCTCTGCCACCGCATTCACAACAAACCTCGGGCCGAAGGCCTGCGTAAACAAAAAGAAGGGGTGTTTTATGTCATCCGATTTCAAGATCAAAGTTCAAAGCTTTGGTCGTTTCCTCAGCAACATGGTGATGCCAAATATCGGCGCGTTTATCGCGTGGGGTATCATCACCGCGTTATTTATTCCGACAGGGTGGTTGCCTAACGAAACGCTGGCAAAACTTGTAGGCCCAATGATCACCTATCTACTGCCGCTGCTCATCGGTTATACCGGTGGTCGTCTGGTTGGCGGTGACCGTGGCGGCGTGGTCGGTGCTATCACCACCATGGGTGTTATTGTCGGTGCGGATATGCCGATGTTCCTCGGCGCAATGATTGCCGGTCCACTGGGCGGCTGGGCAATTAAGAAATTTGACGTCTGGGTTGATGGCAAGATCAAATCCGGCTTCGAAATGCTGGTGAACAACTTCTCTGCCGGCATCATCGGTATGATCCTGGCGATTCTGGCGTTCCTCGGCATTGGCCCTGCAGTTGAAGTACTTTCCAAACTGCTGGCGGCGGGCGTTAACTTCATGGTTGCCCACGACATGCTGCCGCTGGCGTCCATCTTTGTTGAACCGGCGAAAATCCTGTTCCTTAACAACGCCATCAACCACGGTATCTTCTCACCGCTGGGTATTCAGCAGTCTCACGATCTCGGCAAGTCTATCTTCTTCCTGATTGAAGCGAACCCGGGTCCAGGTATGGGCATCCTGCTGGCGTACATCTTCTTCGGTCGTGGCAGTGCGAAACAGTCTGCGGGCGGTGCGGCAATCATCCACTTCCTGGGTGGTATCCACGAAATTTACTTCCCGTACGTGCTGATGAACCCACGTCTGATCCTCGCCGTTATCCTCGGCGGTATGACCGGTGTGTTCACCCTGAGCGTGCTGGGTGGCGGTCTGGTTTCTCCGGCTTCTCCGGGTTCTATCCTGGCAGTACTGGCGATGACCCCGAAAGGTGCTTACTTCGCTAACCTCGCGGCAATCTTTGCAGCTATGGCAGTCTCCTTCATCGTGGCATCTATCCTGCTGAAAACCAGCAAGGTGAAAGAAGAAGACGATATCGAAGCGGCAACCCGTCGTATGCAGGACATGAAAGCCCAGTCTAAAGGCGCAACGCCGCTGGCTGCGGGCGATGTCTCTAACGACCTGAGCCATGTTCGTAAAATCATCGTTGCCTGCGACGCCGGTATGGGCTCCAGCGCCATGGGTGCAGGCGTACTGCGTAAGAAAGTGGCGGATGCCGGTCTGTCTCAGATCTCCGTTACCAACAGCGCCATTAACAGCCTGCCGCCGGATGTTGACCTGGTCATCACCCACCGCGACCTGACCGAGCGTGCGATGCGCCAGGTACCGCAGGCGCAGCACATTTCGCTGACCAACTTCCTCGACAGCGGCCTGTATACCAGCCTGACCGAACGCCTGGTGGCGGCACAGCGTCACGAAGAAAACGAAGTGAAAGTGCGTACCAGCCTGCAGGACAGCTTTGACGAGAGCAACAGCCACCTGTTCCGTCTGGGTGCAGAGAACATCTTCCTTGGCCGTACCGCGAGCAATAAAGAAGAAGCGATTCGCTTTGCCGGTGAGCAGCTGGTGAAAGGCGGCTACGTTCAGCCAGAATATGTTGAAGCGATGCTGGAACGTGAAAAACTGACCCCGACCTACCTGGGCGAATCCATTGCGGTACCGCACGGTACGGTTGAAGCGAAAGATCGCGTTCTGAAAACCGGCGTGGTGTTCTGTCAGTACCCGGCAGGCGTGCGCTTCGGTGAAGAAGAAGATGACATCGCCCGTCTGGTAATTGGTATCGCGGCCCGTAACAACGAGCACATTCAGGTGATTACCAGCCTGACCAATGCCCTGGACGATGAGAGTGTTATCGAACGTCTGGCTAACACCACCAGCGTAGAAGAAGTTCTGGCGCTGCTGAACAAGTAAGTTAAGCAAACCTCCCTCTCCCCGTTGGGGAGAGGGCTAGGGTGAGGGGAAATTCGCGTGGTTCCTCACCCCAGCCCTCTCGGGTAAAAACATTGATGAAGGTTAATACTATGAAAGCATTACATTTTGGCGCAGGTAACATCGGTCGTGGCTTTATCGGTAAACTGCTGGCAGACGCGGGCATTACGCTGACATTCGCCGATGTCAACCAGACGGTACTTGATGCCCTGAATGCACGTCATAGCTATCAGGTGCATGTGGTTGGCGAAAACGAGCAGGTTGAAACCGTGACCGGCGTCAACGCGGTCAGCAGCATTGGCGACGACGTTATCGATCTGATTGCCGGGGTTGACCTGGTGACGACCGCCGTCGGTCCGGTGGTGCTGGAGCGCATCGCGCCAGCGGTGGCGAAAGGTCTGGCCAAACGTAAGGCCCAGGGTAACGACGCCCCGCTGAATATCATCGCCTGTGAAAACATGGTGCGTGGAACCAGCCAGCTGAAAGGCCACGTGATGGCCGCGGTAGCCGATGAAGATAAAGCCTGGGTTGAAGAGCACGTTGGCTTTGTTGATTCCGCCGTAGACCGTATTGTGCCACCGTCCGCCTCTGCCACGCACGATCCGCTGGAAGTGACCGTCGAGACCTTCAGCGAATGGATTGTCGACAAAACCCAGTTTAAAGGCCCACTGCCTGACATTGCTGGCATGGAATTAACTGATAACCTGATGGCATTTGTCGAACGTAAGCTCTTCACGCTGAACACCGGGCATGCTATAACCGCCTACCTCGGTAAATTAGCCGGTCATCAGACCATTCGTGACGCCATTCTCGATGAGAAGGTCCGCGCCGTGGTAAAAGGTGCAATGGATGAGAGCGGCGCGGTATTGATTAAACGCTACGGTTTTGATGCCGATAAGCACGCGGCATACATTCAGAAAATCCTCGGTCGTTTTGAAAACCCGTATCTGAAAGATGACGTTGAGCGCGTTGGCCGTCAGCCGCTGCGCAAACTGAGTGCGGGCGATCGCCTGATTAAGCCGCTGCTCGGCACCCTGGAATATGGTCTGCCGCACGCCAACCTGGTCAAAGGCATTGCCGCCGCGATGCACTACCGCAGCGAAGAAGATCCGCAGGCGCAGGAGCTGGCGCAGTTAATTGCTGAGAAAGGTCCACAGGCCGCGCTGGCGCAGGTATCCGGTCTGGATGCCAACAGCGACGTGGTCGTGGAGGCGGTGAACGACTATAACGCAACCAAATGATGCAGGAACTGGCGCAGGTCATCCTGCGCCCGGAAGATAGATTGTCAGATATGCAGGCAATAATGGAACAAACCCAGGCCTTTGAAAACCGTGTGCTGGAGCGTCTGAATGCTGGCAAAACCGTTCGAAGTTTCCTGATATCCGCCGTCGAGTTATTAACCGAGGCGGTGAATATCCTGGTGCTTCAGGTGTTTCGCAAAGACGACTACGCAGTGAAATACGCAGTTGAACCGTTGCTCGACGGTGACGGCCCCTTGGGCGATTTATCTGTACGTCTGAAACTGATCTATGGCCTGGGCGTCATCAGCCGTCACGAGTATGAAGATGCGGAACTGCTGATGGCGTTGCGCGAGGAGCTCAATCACGACGGCAACGACTATTCGTTTACCGACGACGAGATCCTCGGTCCGCTGGGCGAGCTGCATTGCGTTACCGCCCTGCCCCCGGCGCCGCATTTTGATACCAGCGATCCTGAGCTTTACGCCATGCAGAAACAGCGTTATCAGCAGATTGTTCGCTCCACCATGGTACTCTCCCTGACCGAGCTGATTTCCCGAATCAGCTTAAAAAAAGCGTTTCAGAAGTAAGCCTGCGCACATTCGTGTATCCTTTGTGGTAATTCCCCCTGTTTTTAGAGCCATTTGTTATGAAAGAAGTCGAAAAGAGTGAAATTAAACGTCTGAGCGATCGTCTGGATCTGATCCGCCACCAGCAGGCCAGCCTCTCTCTGGTTGATGCCGCAGAGAAGTACGCCGAACTGGAAAAAGAGAAAGCGACGCTGGAAACCGAGATCGAACGTCTGCGCAGCGTGCACAGCCAGAAGCTGAGCAAAGAGGCGCAAAAGCTCACTAAGCTGCCGTTCCGCCGTGCGATCACCAAGAAAGAACAGGCAGATATGGGCAAGCTGAAGAAAAGCGTGCGCGGCCTGGTGGTTGTCCATCCGATGACCGAACTGGGTCGTGAAATGGGTCTGAAAGAGATGACGGGTTTCAGCAAGACCGAGTTCTGATTTTTTGCCGGGTGGCACGATGCTGACCCGGCCTACCGCTTTCTTCCCTCTCCACATTGGCCCTACCAATTCACTGAACAACCCTTCCCTGGTTCACATTTCTATAATCTTTGCTCACAAACACATTGCCGACCAATAACATTTGGTTAACCATTTGTTGTCATTAACCCTACATCACACTATTGGCAGGACCACTTTTACACATAATGTGACGCAGAGATGAGCACAGACTCACCGCCTCGCAGAAGGTGTGGTCCTCGGGAGACCTGCAATGAGCCTCTGGCAACAAAACTACGATCCGGCAGGAAATATCTGGCTATCGAGCCTGATCGCCTCGCTACCTATTCTGTTCTTCTTCTTCGCGCTGATTAAGCTCAAGCTGAAGGGCTACCTTGCGGCGACGTACACCGTTGCCATCGCCCTGCTGGTAGCGCTGTTCTTCTACAAAATGCCGGTGGATCGCGCCCTGGCCTCGGTGGTGTATGGCTTCTTCTACGGCCTGTGGCCCATCGCCTGGATCATCATTGCGGCGGTCTTTGTCTATAAAATCTCGGTGAAGACCGGGCAGTTCGACATTATCCGCTCGTCGATCCTCTCCATCACCCCGGACCAGCGCCTGCAGATGCTGATTGTCGGCTTCTCCTTCGGCGCGTTCCTGGAAGGGGCTGCCGGATTTGGTGCCCCGGTGGCGATCACCGCCGCCCTGCTGGTCGGTCTTGGCTTCAATCCGCTCTATGCCGCGGGTCTGTGCCTGATCGTCAACACCGCGCCGGTGGCGTTTGGTGCGATGGGCATTCCGATTCTGGTGGCCGGGCAGGTAACCGGCCTGGACAGTTTCGAGATCGGCCAGATGGTGGGCCGCCAGCTGCCGTTCCTGACCATTATCGTGCTGTTCTGGATCATGGCGATTATGGACGGCTGGCGCGGCATTAAAGAGACCTGGCCTGCGGTAATGGTCGCGGGTGGCTCGTTCGCCATCGCCCAGTACCTGAGCTCTAACTTCCTTGGCCCGGAACTGCCGGACATTATCTCTTCCCTGGTCTCGCTGGTCTGCCTGACGCTGTTCCTGAAACGCTGGCAGCCGGTGCGTATCTTCCGCTTTGCCGATATGGGCGCCTCGCACGTGGATCAGACTCTGGCCCGCACGGGTTATACCGCAGGACAAATCGTCCGCGCCTGGTCGCCGTTCCTGTTCCTGACCGCGACCGTGACGCTGTGGAGTATCCCGCCGTTTAAAGCCCTGTTCGCTCCGAACGGCGCGCTGTATGACATGGTGGTCAATATCTCCGTGCCGTTCCTCGACAAGATGGTTGCCCGTATGCCGCCGGTGGTACATGACGCCACGCCGTACGCGGCGGTGTTCAAGTTCGACTGGTTCTCGGCCACCGGTACCGCCATTCTGTTTGCCGCCCTCCTTTCCGTGGTGTGGCTGCGCATGAAGCCTGTTGCCGCGGTGCAGACCTTTGCCGCGACCCTTAAAGAGCTGATGCTGCCGATCTACTCCATCGGCATGGTGCTGGCGTTCGCGTTTATCTCGAACTACTCCGGCCTGTCGTCAACGCTGGCCCTGGCGCTGGCCCATACCGGTTCAGCCTTCACCTTCTTCTCGCCGTTCCTCGGCTGGCTGGGGGTCTTCCTGACCGGGTCAGATACTTCATCGAACGCCCTGTTCGCGGCCCTGCAGGCGACAGCCGCGCAGCAGATTGGCGTGTCGGATGTTCTGCTGGTGGCGGCCAACACCACCGGGGGCGTCACCGGCAAGATGATCTCCCCGCAGTCCATCGCCATTGCCTGTGCGGCGGTAGGCCTGGTGGGGAAAGAGTCCGACCTGTTCCGCTTTACCGTTAAACACAGCCTGATATTTACCTGCATGGTCGGGGTCATCACCACCCTGCAGGCCTATGTCTTAACCTGGATGATCCCATGATAGTGATGCCCAGACGCCTGTCCGACGAGATTGCTACTCGCGTGCGGGCGCTGATTGAAGAGATGCAGCTGGAAGCGGGCATGAAGTTGCCCGCCGAACGCCAGCTTGCCGCCCGGCTTGGCGTATCGCGTAACTCGCTGCGCGAAGCCCTGGCGACCCTGGTCAGCGAAGGGGTGCTGGTGAGCCGTCGCGGTGGCGGCACCTTTGTGCGCTGGCAGGACGATGACTGGTCCGGGCAGAACATTGTTCAGCCATTGAAAACTCTGATGGAGAACGACCCGGACTACAGCTTTGACATCCTCGAAGCCCGTCACGCCATAGAAACCAGCACCGCCTGGCATGCGGCTATGCGGGCAACCGAAGCGGATAAAGAGAAGCTCAAAGCCTGCTTCGAGGCCACCCAAAGCAGCGATCCGGATATCGCCTCGCAGGCGGACGTCCGGTTTCATCTGGCCATTGCCGAGGCCTCACACAATGTCGTGTTGCTCCAGACCATGCGCGGCTTCTTCGACCTGCTGCAATCGTCCGTAAAGCAGAGTCGCCAGCGCATGTATCTGGTGCCGCCGGTTTTTGCCCGGCTGACCGAGCAGCACGAAGCGGTCCTCAACGCCATTCTGGCAGGTGATGCCGAAGCCGCACGCGCCGCGATGATGGCGCATCTGGGCTTCGTCCACACCACCATTAAACAATTTGATGAAGATCAGGCCCGGCAGGCGCGTATTACCCGCCTACCGGGCGATACTGTTATTTCCAGGGAGAAGAACTGATGATCATTTCCGCAGCCAGTGACTATCGCGCCGCCGCCCAGCGCATCCTGCCACCGTTCCTGTTTCACTATATCGATGGAGGGGCCTATTCCGAGTACACCCTGCGTCGCAACGTGGAAGACCTGTCGGAAGTGGCCCTGCGCCAGCGCGTGCTGAAGAATATGTCCGACCTGAGTCTTGAGACGAAGCTGTTCAATGAAACGCTCTCCATGCCGGTCGCCCTCGCCCCGGTCGGGCTGTGCGGCATGTATGCCCGCCGGGGTGAAGTGCAGGCCGCCGCCGCCGCGGATGCGAAAGGCATTCCGTTTACGCTTTCAACCGTTTCCGTCTGCCCGATTGAAGAGGTGGCTCCCACCATTAAGCGCCCGATGTGGTTCCAGCTGTACGTCCTGCGCGACCGCGGCTTTATGCGCAATGCGCTGGAGCGGGCGAAGGCGGCAGGCTGTTCCACCCTGGTCTTTACCGTGGACATGCCGACCCCCGGCGCACGCTATCGCGATGCTCACTCCGGAATGAGCGGCGCGAATGCGGCGATGCGCCGCTACTGGCAGGCGGTAACGCATCCGCAATGGGCGTGGGATGTGGGGCTCAACGGCCGCCCGCACGATCTGGGGAATATCTCCACCTATCTGGGTAAGCCGACGGGGCTGGAAGATTACATTGGCTGGCTGGCGAATAACTTCGATCCGTCCATCTCGTGGAAAGACCTGGAGTGGATCCGCGAGTTCTGGGATGGTCCGATGGTGATCAAAGGGATCCTCGATCCGGAAGATGCCCGCGATGCGGTCCGTTTCGGCGCCGACGGGATTGTGGTGTCGAACCACGGCGGCCGCCAGCTCGACGGCGTGCTCTCCTCGGCCCGCGCCCTGCCCGCCATTGCCGATGCGGTTAAGGGCGATATCGCGATTCTGGCGGACTCCGGCATCCGCAACGGCCTGGACGTGGTGCGTATGATTGCCCTCGGGGCCGATACCGTCCTGCTGGGCCGAGCCTATCTGTATGCGCTGGCGACCCACGGCCAGGCAGGCGTTGCCAATCTGCTCAACCTGATCGAGAAAGAGATGAAGGTGGCGATGACGCTCACCGGAGCGAAAACCATCCCGGAAATCAGCAAGGAGATGCTGGTGCAGGAGTTGAGTAAACTCCCTGCCGGGCTGGCGCCGCTGGCGCAGGGGAACGCGGCGTAGATGAGTGCGGTCTGATCCCTCACCCTGACCCTCTCCCCAAAGGGGAGAGGGGATGATATTCTGCCCGCGCTATTTAAGGGGGCAGCATGCTTAACATCGTTCTATTCGAACCAGAAATTCCACCTAATACCGGCAACATCATCCGCCTGTGCGCCAATACCGGGTTCCGTCTGCATATCATCGAGCCAATGGGCTTTACGTGGGACGACAAGCGCCTGCGCCGCGCCGGGCTGGATTACCACGAATTCACCGCCGTGGTGCGCCATCAGGATCTGGCTGCCTTTATGGACGCGGAAAAGCCGGAGCGGATCTTTGCCCTGACGACGAAAGGCACACCTGCTCACAGCGCGGTAAACTATCAGCCGGGGGACTATCTGCTGTTTGGCCCGGAAACGCGCGGCCTGCCAGCCACCATTCTTGATGCCCTGCCTGCTGAACAAAAAATTCGTATTCCGATGATGCCGGACAGCCGCAGTATGAACCTGTCGAACGCGGTGTCGGTGGTGGTGTATGAGGCCTGGCGCCAGCTGGGATACCCTGGCGCGATATTACGTAGCTGATTTCTTGCCGGGTGGCGCTTCGCTTACCCGGCCTACAGGTTAAATCCCGTCGCCATACTCAAAGGTATGGTGGATGCCGTTGAAGAACTGATCCATATCCATCGCTGGCTTGTCGCTGTCTGGCTTGCCGACGATACGTGCCGGGACGCCTGCGGCGGTGGTATGCGGCGGGACAGGTTGCAGCACCACCGAACCGGCGCCAATCTTCGCGCCGCGCCCGACTTCGATGTTGCCGAGGATCTTCGCGCCTGCGCCAATCATCACCCCTTCACGGATTTTCGGGTGACGGTCACCGCTGGTTTTCCCGGTCCCGCCCAGGGTAACGGACTGCAGGATTGAGACGTCGTTTTCAATCACCGCCGTTTCACCCACCACAATACCCGTTGCGTGGTCGAGCATGATGCCGCGGCCAATCTTCGCCGCCGGGTGAATATCCACCTGGAAGCTCACCGAGACCTGATTCTGCAAGAAGATGGCCAGCGCGCGGCGACCTTCGTTCCACAGCCAGTGGCCGATACGGTAGGACTGCAGGGCGTGGAAACCTTTCAGATAGAGTAATGGCGTGGAGTATTTGTCCACCGCCGGGTCGCGGTTGCGTACCGCCTGAATATCGCAGGCGGCGGAGGCGATCATCTCCGGGTCAGCCGCATAGGCCTCTTCCACCACTTCACGGATGGCGATTGCCGGCATGATCGGTGAAGCCAGTTTATTGGCGAGCATATAGCTCAGGGCGCTGCCGAGATTTTCGTGCTTGAGTAGCGTCGCGTGGTAGAAGCTGGCCAGCATGGGCTCACAGTCAGCCAGAGCCCGGGCTTCGGCTTTAATATTGTTCCAGACGATATCCAGTTCTTCACACGGCATTGCTTACTCCAGACGTAATAATAATGACCGGCCAGTTCTTTGCCGGCCGGGTCATTCAGGGGACAACGCTTTCCTGCGGTTAACGGCTGCTACGCTCGTCCTTGCGTGCACGACCTAATAAGGTCAATGCTGCCTCGCGCGCATTTTTTCCGCAATACAATACCTGATAAATTTCCTCGGTTATTGGCATTTCGACACCAAAGCGGTGTGCCAGCTCGCGGACTTCTTTGGTATTGCGGTAGCCTTCCACCACCTGGCCGATCTTCTCCTGCGCGCCGATCACATCCATGCCCTGGCCGAGCATCATGCCAAAACGACGGTTACGGGACTGGTTGTCGGTACAGGTCAGCACCAGATCGCCTAACCCTGCCATCCCCATAAAGGTGGCCGGATCGGCACCGAGCGCCGCGCCAAGACGGGACATTTCAGTTAAACCACGGGTGATCAGAGCGGTACGTGCGTTGGCGCCAAAGCCGATGCCGTCGGACATGCCCGCGCCGATAGCGATAACGTTCTTCACCGCGCCGCCCAGCTGTACGCCGATAAAATCGGGGTTGCTGTAAACGCGAAAGCTCTTACCGCAGTGCAGCAGCTGCTGCAGATCGTCAGCGAAGGTCTCATCGGTCGAGGCAAGTGAAATGGCCGTCGGCAGCCCTGCCGCCAGCTCTTTCGCAAAGGTCGGGCCGGAGATCACCGCCAGCGGAATGGCATCGCCCAGCGCTTCGCGGGCGACATCCTGTAACAGGCGTCCGGTTTCGGCTTCCAGCCCTTTAGTCGCCCATACCACACGCGCATCGTCACGCATCAGCGGTTTAATCTGTCGCAGCACCTGGCCAAACACGTGGCTTGGCACCACGATCAGAATATTGCGGCTGGCGGCAAGCGCCGTCGCAAGATCGCTTTCAAGATGCAGTGAGTCAGGGAAAGGCACATCGGGGAGGAACGCGACGTTGCAGCGATCGGCTTGTAACGTCGCGATATGTTTGGGATCGTGGCCCCAGAGAACCACTTCGTGTCCATTTCTTGCCAGGGTGATGGCAAGAGCGGTGCCGTAAGAGCCGGCACCGATCACAGTCATTGACGCATTGACAGTACTCATCAGGCATCCTGATGTTGTTCAGTACCTTCGCCAGCTTGCTGCTGCAGATAGTTCATGAACAGCGCATCGAAGTTCACTGGCGCAAGGTTCAGTTGCGGGAACGTACCACGGGAAACCAGGCTGGTGATGCATTCGCGGGCATACGGGAACAGAATGTTCGGGCAGTATGCGCCCAGGCAATGCGCCATCTGATTACCTTCGATGCCGCCGATAGAGAAGATGCCGCCCTGCTGTACTTCACACAGGAATGCAGTCTCTTCGCCCAGAGAGGCGGTTACGGTAACACGCAGCACGACTTCATACACATCTTCCGCCAGCTGGGTGGAAGCGGTATCCAGATCAAGTTTAACCTCTGGCTGCCAGTCTTTCTGGAAAACGTGCGGCGCATTAGGTGCTTCGTAGGAGACATCTTTGGTGTAGATGCGCTGGATCTGGAAAGTCATCTCGGTATTATTTTGTTCTGACATGGAAAAGCCCTTTTTAATTGTCCTAAAACGCCTTAGCGCAGCAGCGGATCGAGTCCACCACGCGCGTCAAGCGCATACAAGTCATCACAGCCACCAATGTGCTGCGCATCGATAAAAATCTGCGGAACCGTCGTACGGCCACTACGTTTAATCATCTCTTCACGCTTTGCAGCGTCGCCATCAATCGGCAGTTCCTGGAAGGTAACGCCTTTGCTGTCCAGCAGCGCTTTTGCACGATGGCAGAACGGACAGGTCGCTTTGGTGTAGATCTCGATATTGGCCATGTTCAGACTCCTGTTTACTTACCGCGAACCAGAGGCAGATTTTCGCCGCTCCAGCCAGAGATACCGTCCTTCAGGACAGTGACTTTCTCAAAGCCAGCTTTGACGAGCGTGTTTGCGGGCTCCTGAGCCTGCATACCGGTGCCGTCAACGACAATAATCGGTTTATCTTTATGCTTTTCCAGTTCGCCAAGGTTATTAGCTTTGATGTCGGTCGGCAGCAGGTTAATCGCCCCTGCAATATGGCCTTTGCGGAAATCATCGCGCTGACGCAGATCGACAACCACTGCATCTTCTTTGTTGATAAGACGCGTTGCTTCGCCGCGGTTGATCACCTTCACTTTCGAGGTGAGGCCTTTGAACGTGGTGAAAAGTACTGCCGCCAGTAGACCAATCCACGCGATACAAAGTATGGGGTGGCGGCTGACAAATTGCATAATTTCTTGCATGGGGGGTAACGACTCCCGACTGAGTGAATAAAAAACCAGGACAGGAGTATACCTGTGCGTTGTGGCAAATACAGCCAGCGACAATAAGCTAATCCATTTTCTGCGTACTGCCACGAAAAAAAAGAGCAAAAATGGCCTAACCTTAGCCCTGCCCCCGCGGTTTCTTTGATCTTCTGCGGCTATTTGATCGATTCAGCTGTAGTAAAATTACGCAAATTTTTTGTCTTTTGAGCAAAGAGGTTGTCGCAATGTCGGTTTCTAAAAAACCTATGGTACTGGTGATTCTTGACGGCTATGGCTATCGCGAAGATCAGCAGGATAACGCCATTTTCAACGCTAAAACCCCGGTCATGGATGCGCTGTGGGCAAAACGTCCGCACACCCTGATTGATGCTTCCGGCCTGGAAGTGGGTCTGCCCGATCGCCAGATGGGCAACTCCGAAGTTGGACACGTCAACCTGGGCGCAGGCCGCATTGTTTATCAGGACCTGACCCGTCTGGATGTTGAAATTAAAGAACGCACCTTCTTTGCTAACCCGGTGCTGACTGGCGCGGTTGAGAAAGCGGCGGCCGCGGGCAAAGCGGTGCATATTATGGGTCTGCTCTCCGCGGGCGGCGTTCACAGCCATGAAGATCACATCATGGCGATGGTGGAGCTGGCAGCAGAGAAAGGAGCAGACAAAATCTATCTGCACGCCTTCCTGGATGGCCGCGATACCCCACCACGCAGCGCTGAATCCTCCCTGAAAGCCTTTGAAGAGAAGTTTGCCGCACTGGGCAAAGGCCGCGTAGCCTCTATCATTGGCCGCTACTACGCCATGGACCGCGACAACCGTTGGGATCGCGTAGAGCAGGCCTACAATCTGCTGGTAGAAGCCAAAGGCGAGTTCCAGGCAGATACCGCCGTTGCCGCGCTGGCAGCCGCATATGCCCGCGATGAAAACGACGAATTCGTGAAAGCGACCGTGATCCGTGCTGAAGGCCAGGCTGATGCCGCGATGGAAGATGGCGATGCGCTGATTTTCATGAACTTCCGTGCTGACCGCGCCCGCGAAATCACTCGCGCCTTCGTGAATGCCGATTTCGACGGCTTCGCCCGTAAAAAAGAGGTTAAGCTCGGCGATTTCGTGATGCTGACCGAATATGCCGCCGACATTAAAGCGCCATGCGCTTATCCGCCCTCTTCCCTGGCGAACACCTTCGGCGAGTGGATGGCGAAGCACGACAAGACCCAGCTGCGCATCTCCGAGACCGAGAAATATGCCCACGTTACCTTCTTCTTTAACGGCGGCGTAGAAGAGTCCTTCAAAGGCGAAGATCGCATCCTGATCAACTCCCCGAAAGTGGCAACCTACGATCTGCAGCCAGAGATGAGCTCCGCCGAGCTGACCGAGAAGCTGGTTGCTGCTATCGAAAGCGGCAAATACGACGCCATCATCTGTAACTACCCGAACGGCGACATGGTGGGCCATACCGGCGTAATGGAAGCGGCAATCAAAGCCATTGAAGCGCTGGATCTGTGCATTGAACAGGTTACCAAAGCGGTGGAAGCCGCAGGCGGCCAGATGCTGATCACTGCTGACCACGGTAACGCCGAGCAGATGCGCGATCCGGCCACCGGCCAGGCGCATACCGCGCATACTAACCTGCCGGTACCACTGATTTATGTCGGTGATAAATCCGTGAAATCCGTTGATGGCGGTAAGCTTTCGGACATCGCCCCGACCATGCTGACCCTGATGGGCATGGAAATCCCGCAAGAGATGACTGGCAAGCCGCTGTTCATCGTGGAATAATCCCTCCCCATGAGGGGAAAGGCGATTGTTTCATTCACATGGGTCGTGAAGCCGTTACGGTTATCAGTCAGGCCTTTACTGTACGCCAGCGCACTCAGCGCTGGCGTATTGTTGTGCGCGGCATCCGCCCAGGCGGACGAGCGCGATCAGCTCAAAAGCATTCAGGCGGATATCGCTGCTAAAGAGCGGGCGGTACGCCAACAGCAGCAGCAACGCTCGTCGCTGCTTGCGCAACTCAAAAAGCAGGAAGAGGCCATCTCCGCGGCCGCACGTCAGCTACGTGAAACCCAGAACACCCTCGCCCAGCTCAATAAACAAATAGACGAGATGAATGCGTCTATCGCCAAACTTGAGCGCCAGCGCGCGGCTCAGGAGCGCAACCTTGCGGCGCAGTTAGACGCAGCCTTTCGCCAGGGCGAACACACCGGCGTTCAGCTGATCCTCAGCGGCGAAGAGAGCCAGCGCGGCCAGCGCCTGCAGGCCTATTTCGGTTACCTCAACCAGTCCCGCCAGGAGACCATCGCCCAGTTGAAGCAGACGCGCGAAGAGGTCACCACGCAGAAAGCGGAGCTGGAAGAGAAACAGAGCCAGCAGCAGACCCTGCTCTACGATCAGCAGGCGCAGCAAGCCAAGCTGGAGCAGGCGCGCAACGAACGTAAGAAAACCCTTGCCGGTCTCGAATCCTCCATTCAGGAAGGTCAGAGCCAGCTGAGCGAAATGCGCGCTAACGAATCGAAATTGCGCAACAGCATCGCCCGTGCAGAGGCGGCAGCGAAAGCGCGCGCCGAAAGAGAGGCCCGCGAAGCGCAGGCCGTGCGTGACAAGCAGCAGGAAGCCTCCCGCAAAGGTACCACCTATAAACCGACCGAAAACGAACGTTCGCTGATGTCCCGCACCGGCGGCTTAGGCTCACCGCGCGGCCAGGCCTACTGGCCGGTACGCGGTTCTATTCTGCATCGCTATGGCGAACAGCTGCAGGGTGAGCTACGTTGGAAGGGGATTGTGATCGGTGCATCGGAAGGCAGCGAAGTCAAAGCTATCGCCGATGGCCGGGTGATCCTCGCCGACTGGCTACAGGGCTACGGCCTGGTGGTGGTGGTAGAGCACGGTAAAGGCGACATGAGTCTTTACGGCTACAACCAGAGCGCGCTGGTCAGCGTTGGTACCCAGGTGCGGGCCGGTCAGGCTATCGCCCTTGTGGGCAGCAGTGGCGGTCAGGGCCGCCCGTCACTCTATTTCGAGATTCGTCGCCAGGGTCAGGCGGTCAATCCACAGCCGTGGTTGGGAAGATAAGTTTTGCTTCAATTTCGTCGTATGGTTTTTCCCCTCGTCAGCGCACTGGCGCTGGCGATGCCGGTTTACGCAGGTAAACTCGCTATCGTTATCGATGACTTCGGTTATCGTCCACACACAGAAAATCAGGTCCTGGCGATGCCCTCAGCCATCTCTGTCGCCGTCCTGCCGAACGCGCCTCACGCGCATGAAATGGCCACCAAAGCCCATAACAGCGGGCATGAAGTGCTGATCCACCTGCCCATGGCGCCGCTCAGTAAACAGCCGCTGGAAAAAGATACGCTGCGCCCGGAGATGACCAGCGACGAGATCGAACGCATCATCCGCGAAGCCTATGGCAAAGTCCCCTACGCCGTAGGACTGAATAACCATATGGGCAGCGCCATGACCTCCAGCCTGTTTGGCATGCAGAAAGTGATGCAGTCGCTGGCGCGCTATAACCTCTATTTCCTGGACAGCATGACCATTGGCAACAGCCAGGCGATGCGCGCCGCGCAGGGCACCGGCGTGAAGGTGATTAAGCGCAAAGTGTTCCTCGATGACACGCAAAACGAAGCCGATATCCGCTTCCAGTTTAACCGTGCCGTACAGGTGGCCCGCCGATCGGGTTCGGCGATCGCCATCGGACATCCTCACCCGTCCACCGTTCGCGTGTTGCAGCAGATGCTGCCCAACCTGCCTGCGGATATTACCCTGGTACCGGCGAGCAGCCTGCTCAATGAGCCGCAGGTGGATACCTCCCGACCGGTCAGCACGCCGCCCGCTGGCGCTGCGCCTGGCACAAAACCGCGTAACCCTTTCCGTGGCGTGACGCTCTGTGCGCCTAAACAGCCGCCAGAGCCGGTTTACGTCACCCGCTACTTCTCGGTGATTAGCGAAAGCATCAGCCAGAGCACGCTGGTGAAATATGTTCAGTTGCAGTGGCAGGGCTGGGGTAAGAAAAGCTAATCCCGCCTCAGGCGGGATGGCCTACTCAATGACACGAGAGTCCGCGGGCTTTTTTTTGTCCGCGGACGCTTTTTGCTCCTGGTGTTGATACCAGGCTTTGAAATATTTCAGGAAGCTATAAAAGGTAGCGTAGAGACCGGTCACCACCCCCACTCTTCCCTGACGCCACGCGCCGCTAAACAGATACCACTTAAAGAACGCGCCGATGGCGCTGATGACGCCACGGGCAATCGATGGCCTTATGGTCTGGTACTTCACCAGACGGCTGGTGTAGCTGTTGAGCTTGTTGAACACCTCATGCAGGGAATAGAAGGTGTCATGCCGAACGCGGCCCGGTATTTTCGCCGACTGGATCACCCCTTCCACTTTGTCATCCACCGGACGCTGATTAAAACGCGCCTGAGTCCGGTTAAACAGCCGCACCGGGAAATCAGGCGAGGAGATGGGATAAATGGTGCGCACCTCTTCCCCCAGCACATGCCAGTAGCGGGCGATACGCCATGCCAGCTGTGGGTGGGGTTCATCACCTGCTTTCAGACGCAGGATAAAATCCACGGTCTCCGCATCCAGAATTTCATCGCTATCCATGCATAACACCCAGTCATTGCTCGCCAGATCGATGGCGTGATTCATCTGTACGCCATGCATGGCATAGGGGTGGTGATGAGGGGTGATGCCATACTCCTGGCAAATCGCTAATGTGCCGTCGTGACTGCCTGAGTCGAGAACAATGATTTCATCGGCGACGACGATCAACGGAGGCAGCACTTCACGGAGCAGCCGGGCGGAATTACAGGTCAACAAACAAACGGTGAGCTTGAACATATGCGCTGTAAAGTTAAGTAAACCTTAGCCAACTCTATAAGCGCAGGGCGAAAAAAGCGAAGAAAAGTTAGTATCAATCCGTTTGTGGACGTAAAAACGTGAGACCAGCGAAAAAAAGCGCCCGCAGGCGCTTTCTAACTTAATCCCAGCTCAGAATAACTTTTCCTGACTGGCCGGAACGCATCGCGTCAAAGCCCTGCTGGAACTCATCGATGGAGAAACGATGGGTGATAATCGGAGAGAGATCCAGACCCGACTGGATCAGCGCTGCCATCTTGTACCAGGTTTCGAACATCTCACGGCCGTAAATACCTTTGATGAACAGCCCCTTGAAGATCACTTTATTCCAGTCGATGGACATATCCGACGGCGGAATACCCAGCATCGCGATACGGCCACCGTGGTTCATGGTGTCGAGCATAGTGCGGAACGCCGGTGGCGCACCGGACATCTCCAGACCGACGTCAAAGCCTTCGGTCATGCCCAGCTCTTCCATCACGTCGTTCAGGCTCTCTTTAGAGACATCCACCGCACGGGTAACGCCCATTTTACGCGCCAGCGACAGACGGTATTCGTTCACGTCGGTGATCACCACGTTACGCGCACCGACGTGCTTCGCCACGGCTGCTGCCATGATGCCGATTGGGCCTGCACCAGACACCAGCACATCTTCGCCTACCAGGTCAAAGGAGAGCGCGGTGTGTACCGCATTACCGAACGGGTCGAAGATGGAGGCGAGATCGTCAGAGATATTGTCCGGGATTTTGAAGGCGTTGAACGCCGGGATCACCAGGTATTCTGCGAAGCAGCCCGGACGGTTGACGCCCACACCTACGGTGTTGCGGCACAGGTGGGTACGGCCACCGCGGCAGTTACGGCAGTGGCCGCAGGTGATATGGCCTTCGCCAGAGACGCGATCGCCAATTTTGAAGCCTTTTACTTCCTGGCCAATGCCTACCACTTCGCCAACATATTCGTGGCCCACTACCATCGGCACGGGGATAGTTTTCTGCGACCACTGGTCCCAGTTGTAGATATGCACGTCAGTGCCGCAGATGGCGGTTTTACGGATTTTAATCAGCAGATCGTTATGACCGACTTCCGGCTCTGGAACGTCGGTCATCCAGATGCCTTCTTCCGCTTTCAGTTTGGATAGTGCTTTCATTATGCGTCCTCAGGCAATCACGCCCAGTTGTTTGCCGATGCGGGTAAAGGCTTCCACCGCACGCTCAATTTGTTCAGGAGAATGCGCCGCAGACATCTGGGTGCGGATACGCGCCTGACCTTTTGGCACCACCGGGAAGAAGAAACCGGTGACGTAAATCCCCTCTTTCTGCAGCTCACGGGCAAAGTTCTGCGCCACGACGGCATCGCCCAACATCACCGGGATAATGGCGTGATCGGCACCGGCCAGGGTAAAGCCTGCGGCGGTCATTTTTTCACGGAACAGACGGGCGTTAGCCCACAGTTTGTCGCGCAGATCGGCACCGGACTCCACCATCTCCAGCACTTTAATGGAGGCGGAAACGATGGCTGGCGCCAGGGAGTTGGAGAACAGGTACGGACGGGAACGCTGACGCAGCCACTCCACCACCTCTTTACGCGCGGCGGTGTAGCCGCCGGAGGCACCACCCAGCGCTTTACCCAGCGTACCTGTGATGATATCCACGCGGCCCATGACGTCGCAGTATTCGTGGGAGCCGCGACCGTTTTCGCCGACAAAGCCGACGGCGTGGGAGTCATCGACCATCACCAGCGCATCGTATTTGTCCGCCAGGTCGCAGACGCCTTTCAGGTTAGCGATCACGCCGTCCATCGAGAAGACGCCGTCGGTGGCGATCAGCACATGACGCGCGCCAGCCTCGCGGGCCTCTTTCAGACGGGCTTCCAGCTCAACCATGTCGTTGTTGGCGTAGCGGAAACGCTTCGCTTTGCACAGACGCACGCCGTCGATGATGGAAGCGTGGTTCAGGGCGTCGGAGATAATGGCATCTTCCGCGCCGAGCAGGGTCTCAAACAGACCGCCGTTGGCGTCGAAGCAGGAGGAGTACAGAATCGCATCTTCCATTCCGAGGAAGGCGGCCAGCTTGCTCTCCAGCGCCTTATGGCTGTCCTGGGTACCGCAGATGAAACGCACGGAGGCCATGCCAAAACCGTGGGTGTCCATGCCCGCCTTCGCCGCGGCAATCAGCTCAGGGTGATTCGCAAGACCCAGGTAGTTGTTGGCGCAGAAGTTAATCACCTGGCTGCCGTCGGCAACGGTGATATCTGCCTGCTGAGCGGAGGTAATGATTCGCTCTTCTTTGAACAACCCTTCCGCCCGCGCGGTTTCCAGGTCACTGTTTAACTGTTTATAAAAATCACCACGCATTGCAATTCTCCAGACTCGGCAAATTTCGGCACATATTACCCAAAGCTATACCCCGATACGAGATGACGCTTTAACAGTTATCGTTTTTGCAGCATAAATCACGTGTACCCCTGCGCTAAGTCGGTGAATGGCTGAAGGGTGGTCATACTAATGATATGATATGAATATCAGTGCCCGGGATTGTCCCCGGGCTCCACACTTCAAAGGTTACAGTTATGATCATCGTTACCGGCGGCGCGGGCTTTATCGGCAGCAATATTGTTAAAGCTCTCAATGACAAAGGCATCACCGACATCCTGGTGGTGGATAACCTGAAAGACGGCACCAAGTTCGTTAACCTGGTGGATCTGAACATTGCCGACTACATGGATAAAGAAGATTTTCTGATCCAGATTATGGCGGGCGAAGAGTTCGGCGATATCGACGCAATCTTCCATGAAGGTGCTTGCTCCTCCACCACCGAGTGGGACGGCAAGTACATGATGGACAACAACTATCAGTACTCCAAAGAGATCCTGCACTACTGCCTGGAGCGCGAAATTCCGTTCCTGTACGCCTCTTCCGCGGCGACCTACGGCGGGCGCACCTCCGACTTTATTGAATCCCGCGAGTATGAGCAGCCGCTGAATGTCTATGGCTACTCCAAGTTCCTGTTCGACGAATATGTACGCCAGGTGCTGCCAGAAGCGAACTCCCAGATCGTCGGTTTCCGCTACTTCAACGTTTACGGACCGCGCGAAGGTCACAAAGGCAGCATGGCGAGCGTGGCATTCCACCTCAACACCCAGCTGAATAATGGCGAAAGTCCGAAACTGTTCGAAGGCAGCGATGGCTTCAAGCGTGACTTCGTCTATGTGGGCGATGTGGCGGCAGTGAACCTGTGGTTCTGGGAAAACGGTGTCTCCGGGATCTTCAACCTGGGCACTGGCCGGGCGGAATCCTTCCAGGCGGTGGCTGACGCCGCGCTGGCATATCACCAGAAAGGCACCATTGAGTACATCCCGTTCCCGGACAAGCTGAAAGGCCGCTATCAGGCATTCACCCAGGCGGATCTGACCAACCTGCGTGCCGCTGGCTATGACAAGCCGTTCAAGACCGTTGCCGAAGGGGTAACGGAATATATGGCCTGGCTGAACCGCGACGCGTAAGTATGAAAATTTTGGTGGTAGGCCCGTCATGGGTGGGCGACATGATGATGTCGCAAAGTCTCTATCGCACGCTCAAGGCGCGCTATCCCCAGGCGATAATTGACGTGATGGCACCCGCGTGGTGTCGTCCGCTGTTATCGCGGATGCCGGAAGTGAACGAAGCGATCCCGATGCCGCTCGGCCACGGGGCGCTGGAAATTGGCGAACGCCGCAAGCTCGGCCATAGCCTTCGCGACAAGCGCTACGATCGCGCTTATGTACTGCCGAATTCCTTTAAATCTGCCCTGGTTCCCTTCTTTGCGGGCGTTCCGCACCGCACCGGCTGGCGCGGCGAGATGCGCTACGGCCTGCTGAATGACGCGCGGGTACTGGATAAAGAGGCCTGGCCGCTGATGGTAGAGCGCTACGTGGCGCTGGCCTACGACAAAGGGGTGATGCGCAGCGCGAAAGACCTGCCGCAGCCGCTGCTGTGGCCGCAGCTTCAGGTTAACGAGGGTGAGAAATCCCAGATCTGCAATACTTTTGGCCTGCAGGCCGATCGCCCGATCATTGGCTTCTGCCCGGGCGCGGAGTTCGGCCCGGCGAAGCGCTGGCCGCACTATCACTACGCTGAGCTTGCGAAGCAGCTGATCGACGAAGGCTATCAGATTGTGCTGTTCGGCTCGGCGAAAGATCACGAGGCGGGCAATGAAATCCTCGCCGCGCTGAGCATCGAGCAGCAGGCCTGGTGCCGCAATCTGGCCGGGGAGACCCAGCTGGAGCAGGCGGTGATCCTGCTGGCAGCCTGTAAGGCAGTGGTCACGAACGACTCCGGCCTGATGCACGTTGCCGCAGCGCTGAACCGCCCGCTGGTGGCGCTGTACGGCCCGAGCAGCCCGGACTTCACGCCGCCGCTGTCGCATAAAGCGCGCGTGATCCGCCTGATCACCGGCTACCACAAAGTCCGTAAAGGTGACGCCGCTGAAGGCTATCACCAGAGCCTGATCGACATCACTCCGCAGCGTGTCCTCGACGAGCTTAACGAACTGCTGTTGAGCGAAGAAGGATAACGGATGCGGGTATTGATCGTTAAAACCTCCTCAATGGGCGATGTGCTGCATACCCTGCCCTCGCTCACTGACGCCATGCAGGCTATTCCGGGTATCCGTTTCGACTGGGTGGTGGAAGAGGGTTTCGCCCAGATCCCCACCTGGCATGCTGCCGTAGATCGGGTTATACCGGTGGCGATCCGCCGCTGGCGCAAAGCGTGGTTTTCCGCACCGATTAAGGCCGAGCGTAAGGCCTTTCGCGATGCGCTGCAGGCCCACCATTACGATGCGATCATCGACGCCCAGGGGCTGGTAAAAAGCGCGGCGCTGGTCACCCGGTTGGCCCACGGCATAAAGCACGGTATGGACTGGCAGAGCGCCCGTGAACCGCTGGCGAGCCTGTTCTACAATCGTCGCCACGCGATCGCGAAGCAGCAGCATGCCGTGGAGCGCACCCGGGAGCTGTTCGCAAAGAGCCTTGGCTATGCAAAACCGCAACGGCAGGGGGATTACGCCATTTCGCAGCATTTCCTGCACGATGCAAAGCCACACGCGCCTTATCTTATCTTCCTGCACGCCACCACCCGGGATGACAAACACTGGCCGGAAGCCCACTGGCGCGATCTTATCGGCCTGCTGAGCAGTGCGGGCCTGCGCATCAGGCTGCCGTGGGGCGCCCCGCACGAAGAGGCGCGAGCGAAGCGTCTGGCGGAAGGCTTTGATTACGTGGACGTGCTGCCCCGGATGAAGCTGGATGGAGTTGCGCAGCAGCTGGCGGGCGCGACGGCGGTGGTGTCGGTGGATACCGGTCTCAGCCACCTGACGGCGGCGCTGGATCGTCCTAATATTACGCTTTACGGCCCGACGGACCCGGGTCTGATTGGCGGCTATGGCAAAAATCAATATATCTGCCGCCCGGAACATTCATCGCAGCTGAGCGACCTTTCCGCCGCTGCGGTTTTTGCGCAATTAGAGCCGTTGCTGGCAGCAGAGAGAGCCTATGTCTGATTTTTTCTCAGCGGAGCGCCCACCGAAGCGCGTGCTGATCGTTAAGCTACGTCACCACGGCGACGTTCTGCTGACCTCGCCGGTCTTTACGGTACTGAAAACGAACTATCCCGATGTGGAAGTGGATGCCCTGGTGTATGACGACACCCAGGCGATGCTCACCAGCCATCCGTTTATCGACCAGGTGCATACCATCGGGCGTAACTGGCGTAAAAAGGGCTGGTTCGCGCAGTTCCGTCTGTATCGTGCGTTGCTGAACACCCTGAAAGCGCGTCAGTATGACGTGCTGATCAACCTCACCGAACACTGGCACGGCGCGCGTCTGGCGCGCCGTCTGAAGCCGCGCGTCTCCGTCGGCTTTAAGCCCGATAAACGCGGCGGACTGGCGCGTCGCCGCTGGGTGAAATCCTTCACCACCCTCTACCCGGCGATCCAGGATAACAGCCGCCATATGGTGGAGGTGAATCTCGATGCGCTGCGGCGGATCGGCATCCATCCCCAGACCGATGCAGACAAGCACACCCTGTTTGTACCGGGCGATGCGGCGGAAGCGTCGATTGCCGAAAAACTGGCCGGCTTTGGGCTGAGCAGCGGCTCTTACATTCTGGTGCACCCCACGTCGCGCTGGATGTTTAAGGCCTGGGATATCCAAAAGCTGGCGGCGACCATTGATAACCTGGCGGCCCGCGGCCTGCCAGTTATCCTCTCCGCCGCGCCGTCAAAAGAAGAGACCGACTATATGGATGCGCTGCGGGCTGCGCTCACCCAGCCGGTGTTTGATTTAAGCGGTCAGTTAAACCTGAAAGAGCTGGGCGCGCTGATGAAGCACGCGCGGATCTACTTCGGCGTTGACTCCATGCCGATGCACCTCGCCAGCGCGGTGGGCACACCGACCGTCGCCATCTTCGGCCCGACCGGAGCGATTAAGTGGGCGCCGTGGGGAGTGAACTACCGCGTGATTGTGGCTGGGTTTACCTGCCAGCCGTGCGGTAAAGCGGGCTGCGGCGACAGCGGCGTCTCCGACTGCATTACGGCGATCACCCCGCAAATGGTGCTGAGCGCCATCGATACGCTGCTGCTGGAAAACCCGGCATGAAGCTCGCTATCGTCCGACAGACCTATAACCCCAACGGCGGCGCGGAGCGCTTCGTCTCCCGCGCGCTGAACGTGCTGGCGCAGGATACGGCTCTCGACGTCACGCTGATCGCCCGCCAGTGGGAGGATGCCGCCGGCTGGAAAACGCTGACGGTTAATCCATCATTCCGTAACCGTCTCGATCGCGAGTCGGGTTTTGCCGACGCCGCGGCGGCGAAGTTTACGCAGTTCGATATCGTGCAGAGCCACGAACGTATTCCCGGGGCGACCATCTTCCGCGCCGGGGATGGCGTACACGCGACCTGGCTTGAGCAGTACAACCGCATCCAGTCGCCGCTGGCGCGCTGGGCGCAGTCCCTGAGCCGCTACCATCGCTATATTTTGCGGGCGGAAGCGCAGATGTTTACCCATCCTGCGCTGCGCAAAGTGATCTGCAACTCGAAAATGGTGCGGGACGATATCGCCCGCCGTTTTGGCCTGGCCGATGACAAGCTGACGGTGATCTACAACGGTGTGGATACGACCCACTTCAGCCCGGATGTGCGCACGCTCTCCCAGCGGGACGTCCTGGGTATTCCGCAGCATGCGCCGGTTCTGGCCTATGTCGGCTCCGGCTTCAGCCGTAAAGGGGTGGCGACGGCGCTGCGCGCCATTGTGCCTCACCCTGAGGTCTGGCTGCTGGTTGCCGGGCGGGACAAGCACGCCCGCAAATTCGAAAAGCTGGCGCAGACGCTCGGCGTCGCTTCCCGGGTGCGTTTTCTGGGGCCGGTCGCCGATGTGCGCCAGGTCTACGGCACCGCCGACGCGCTGATCCTGCCGACGCTCTACGATCCCTTCCCGAATGTCTGTGTCGAAGCGCTGGCCTGCGGCCTGCCGCTGCTCACCAGCCATGGCTGCGGCGCGGCAGAGTGGATTGAAGAAGGGGTGAACGGCTGGGTGCGCGACGCGCTCGACAGTGACGGATATCAGCAGGCGATAAGCCTCTGGCTTCAGGGCCGTGACCAGGGTGTGGATTATTCAGCAGCAGCACGCGCTACTGCTGAGCCTTATACCCTGGAGCGGATGGCGAAAGCGCTGCAGGCGCTCTATCGCGAACTGCTGCGTTGAGCCGCGTTGGAAAAGACCTTTTCCATTGAGGCAAGCATACATTCACGAGTGAAATGGCGGCACAGGTAATCATAGCCCTGCTGCGCCAGCGTTTGGCGCAGCAAAGCATCCTCATACAGTTTCACAATCGCCTCGCGCAGCGCCGTTTCATCGCGCTGGGCGATCAAAATACCGGTTTTGCCGTCGATCACGGCATCTGCCGTGCCGCCCGCATCGGTGGCGATGGTGGCGATCCGCGAGGCCAGCGACTGCAGCACCCCCTGCGGGACGCCTTCCATATCGTGCGACGGGCTAAGCGCAACATCAAACGCCGGGAACCAGCGCTCAGGATCGCTCCGGTGCCCCGCCATCACTACGCGCGCCTGTAATCCCAGGTCGATAATCTCCTGCTCCAGCGTCGCTTTATGCGGCCCCTCTCCCACTATCGCCAGTTTGATCTGCGGATGATCAATGGCGGCCAGGGCGCGTAGCAGTACGCTATGGCCTTTATTAGGCCGCAGATGTGACACCACCCCCAGCCAGAAATCCCCCTGCGACAGGCCGCAGTATGCGCGGGCCTGTTGCTTATCCGCCGGATGAAAACGCTGCGTATCCACGCCACTCGGTACAGATGTACTTTGGTTCATCGGCACGCCGATATCGGCCATCTGCTGGCGTAGCGCCTCCCCGGTAGTGACGATATGCGAACAGGCTTTACGAAACAGCCAGCGGGTAGTCCAGTTGTTGCGCGGCACGCCGGAAGCATGGCGGGTACGCACCAGCGGCACCGGGTTTGAGAGGGTAAGATTGGCCAGCGCCACCAGCCAGGTATCGGCGGAATTATGACTATTTATGACATCAATGGATGAACGGTTTTCTTTCAGCCAGCCGCGCAGCTGCTGCAGGTTCTGAAGGTTCTTGCGCCGAAGCGGCATGGTGACCACCGTTAACCCGGCATCGCGCGCCAGGCCATGCAGCGGCGCACTCTCCGGGCAAAGTATGGTCACCTGATGGCCACGCTGAATCATCCCAAGGGACTCATTAATAATGCGTAACGGCTGGCCGCCCTTACCCCCGTCTGCTTCAGTGTGAACAATATGCATACTTTTCCTGGTTATTGTGCATTAGCTGGCATAACAACAAATTATATACGTTACAGCCCCGGTAATACATAAAGCCCAGGCACTGGAAAGCGTGATATGGATTATTCTTGCTTACAAACATTGTCCTTCTGTAGGTCAGGTATTTGTGATAATTTTCTCTGGCTTTTTATTTCCCACTGAAAAACCGTGGAAATCACTCACTGCCTTGTTAACCAGCCGGTCAAGAACCGAAAAATCCTTAACCAGCCCAAAAAATATGACAAATACTCGTAACATTCTGACAGGCCTGTTAGTCCTTGCTGTACTGGCCTTATGTTTTGTCTGGCCTATTCCTAACGATCAGCTGCCGTTTCATCGTAATGGTTTGATTTATCCCATTGTCGCGGTCGCTCTTGGTCTCTTTTTTAGCAATAACGCAACCAGACAACGGCTGAATTTAAGCAAAATTAAGTTCGTTCTTATCGTGGTATGGGCGTTAACTTTCTTTATTGTGATTAATGGTTTTTTTGTCGCACCAGATATTAAAGAGATGGTTTCTGCCTGGAGCGGTCAGTGGCTACGCCCGGTATTACTGTTCTGTGCAGGGCTGGTATTATTACCAGCGATCCAAAGAACCTATCCCTCCATGACCGCCGCCCGCTTCTTTACGCTGGTGATCCTCTTTTTCTGGGGCGTGGTCTGCGTTCATTTGCTGGATTCACTCTGGCTCTACTGGCGCGACGGCTATATACACTGGGGTGAAACACGGATTGTTTATAACCGCACCCGCATGAGCTTCCAGGTCAATATGATCACCGGCTTTTTGATGGCCGAGTTGCTGGCGCGTGGTCTGTTGCATCAACGCTTCCTGCGCCTGAAAACCTCAGTACTGGCGTTAATGCTGTTAAGTAATCTGGTGTGTACCGCACTGGTGGACACCCGCTGGGGCACCATCGGTCTGGTCGGCAGCATTTTCTCTACCTTTATCCTGCTGAGCATGCACAACATGCGGCGCAGCCGGGTTATCGTTACAGGTGGTATTCTTGTGGGCATTACTATTGCCTCGGTGTTACTCGGTTACGCTTCCTGGAAAACAGACCCACGCTGGCAAAATCTGGAAAGTGATGCCATAGCGGGCTGGAACGCTCCCTTTACTAGCTTTTGTTACAATAAAACAGACGGAACGGTACCGGTTAACAGTCTCGGTGTACCTATGAACCATTCCAATGGTTGTCGGGCCAGCTTCTTCCATCAGGACTGGAAACTGATTGCCGAACACCCGGCAGGCATGGGGGCCAGAAAAGAGGCCTTCCGTTATGTATTACGCCGGGATACCCAGGATAACCGTATTAATATCCCCCATAGCCACTACGGCCTGATCGAATTTGGTATTCAGAATGGTGTGATAGGTATCGCCGGCTGGCTGATCCTGCTGGTGGGCTGCTGGTATATCGGCTGGCGGGAGTTTCGTCGCGGCAACATGATGGTGGGGATGTTCCTGCTGCTCTTTACCGTCGGCTTCTTCTGCCGGACCATGGTCGATCACAACCTTAAAGATCACTACCTTGAGCAGTATATGCTGCTGACCGGCCTGCTGGTTGGTATGTGCGCCCTACGCCCTGCACCGACCGAGAAGTTAACATCCTGATGAAGACGTCACGCCAGCGGTGTTTAACACCCTGGCGTGGAACGCTTTAGCCTGCCGGCTGTCGAAATGCCGTTGCATGTGATGGTTATACCCTTTTATTGCTGCGTATTTTTACGGAGAAAGCATGTCTGAAACGCCTCAATTAAGCCTCATCGTTGCCGTTTATAACGGCGAAAAATTCCTGAGCGCTTTTTTTGACAGCATTAAACAGCAGAATTTATCCAGTCTGGAATTGATTATTGTTAATGACGGATCGACGGATCGCTCAGCTGAAATTATTTCCCGCTACGCCAACGAATTTACCCATTTTAAGGTTATCGACCAGGCTAATGGCGGCGTATCAGCCGCGCGCAACACCGGTCTGGCCGCGGCGACCGGCGAATACGTTGCCTTCCCGGATATTGATGACGTTATTTACCCTGGCATGTACCCGCGCCTGCTGGAGATCGCCTTTGCGGGCCAGCTGGATGTCGCGACCTGCAACGGCACCTATATTTATGACGATGGCCGTCCGTCGAAAAAAATTTTCCCGTCCGATAAGCTGGCCTCCACTGGCGTAATGGATGGCCCCGAATGGTTGCAGATAGCGCTGGCCTCGCGCAAATTCCTGCATGTCACCTGGCTGAATATTTATCGCCACGCCTTTATCAAGGCACAGGGTTTTACCTTCGAACATGGCCTGCGCCATCAGGATATCCCCTGGACCACGGAAGTACTGCTGACCGCGAAACGGGTGCAATACATTGACGAAGTCTATTACGACTATCTGATCCACTCTGCATCGGTCTCCCATACGCCAGGTACCGACGACACCCGCATGCGTTCGTCACGTCACTATATGAAGATCCTCGAAATGCTGGACGCCATCAATAAGCGCTACCCGGAGCAGGTAAAGCGTGTCCCGGCCTGTCAGTGGCAAATCGCCAAAGAGGGTTTGGGTATTTTGCACAGCATTAACAATATCGAAGACAGCGCGAAGAAACGCGAAATTACTCAGGAACTGTTCGATCGCGGCATCTGGTCGATGATCTGGCAAAACGCGCGCGGCTTACGCCAGCGCTGGCGTCTGGGACGTCGTTACTTCCGCCTTAAGAAAATCATCGGCTAACGGATATTATGAGCAAACTTAAATTACACGCAGTCTCCCGCGCTGATTTCATCGCTAAAAACTACGCAGATTTCCAGACGCTGCTGGATAACCGCGTGAACCCGGACACCATCCCGGAGCGCTTTTACTGCGGCGGGCGCGGCGGCTGGACGTTCCAGACAACCCTGGCGCTGAAGCACTATTACGGCGACGATATTGAGTGTTCTTTTGGCTCAGAGTGTCGCCCGGATGCCATCAACCTGATGCATAACGATGATTTTGGATCGCGCGTTAAACCCTGGCGTGGCGTCACCGTCGTCGCCCGTGCCGATCGTCCACCGGTGATTGGCGCCGACGTGGTGGTGGATCAGAACCCGGAAGCGGGCAACCGCAGCAATGGCGTCTTTGTACCCTACTGGCCGCAACCCGGCGTGAAACCGCGCGAACGTACCGATGAAACTGTCAAAACCGTGGCCTTTTTTGGCCGCGTGGATAGCTTCCCGGAGGCCTTCCGTAGCGACGAATTTAAGCAGCGCCTTGCTGAACAGGGCATCGACCTGCGCATCTCCTTCGATAACTGGACCAACTATCAGGACGTCGACGTCTGTATCAGCTTCCGTAAATCCCATGACCATAAGCTGACGCGCAAACCTGCCAGCAAGCTGATTAACAACTGGCTCGGCAAAACGGTAATGATCTGCGATGACGAACCCTCGTACCGTGCTATCCGCGAAAGCGAGCTTGATTATCTGATCGCCAAAACGCCTGATGAAGCCTTCGAAGCCATTATGCGCCTGAAGAATACCCCTGAACTCTATCGTCAGATGCGTGAACAGGGCGATAAACGTCTGCAGGTTTATTCCCGCGAAGCGGTCGCCGCGCGTTGGTTCAATCTGTTTGAGGATATCTGGCGTAAAGGACTGCATAAACGCCCTACTCTGATCCGCGCCCTGCGTTTTGGTTTTGGTAAAGCCATTCGCCCGCTCACTAAAAAGTTTTGAGTTACATTGAGTCCGTTCATGTTTAAAGCATCCTTACTCTCGCCCCTCACGCCGCGCCGCAATATCCTGCGCACCGTGGTGTTAACCCTGGTTTTCCTGGTGCTGTTTTCACTCTGTGAAATCATCATCCTGCTGAAAGACCATGTTTATCAGCCGAAATCCAGCGACATGTCGCTGTACCTGATTATCTCCCTGCTGGCGGCCATTAGCGCCCGCTTCTTCCTGACCCGGCTACTGCTGGCCGTCACCTTTATCGTCCAGATATCGGAAGCGGTCTATTACCAGTTCTACGGTCAGTTTTACGGCCCGAGCGAAGTATGGCTGGCCTTTGTCGAAACCAAAGATATCGCCAGCGGCATTACGGACAGCCTCGGATCGCTTGGGATTTACTTTGTCATCATGGCCGTCGCGGTGCTCTTTGCGCTGGTCTTTACCCGCCGCCTCGCGCCGCAGTGGCATAAGTGGGTCGCCATGCCTTGCCTGCTGGCTATCATGGTGATGTTTGTCGGCCAGTTCTATAAAGCCATCGACGGGCAGATGTATAAATTCAACCCGGATCTGCGCCACTCCTTACTGCGTAACGGTCTGTCCGCCATGAGCTTCAGTGCCATTCGCCTGATCCCGGAAGCCATTTCCGGCGAAAACCAGAGCCTCACGCATTATGCGCCCTATAAGGTCACGCCGGTTGAGGGTAGTCAGGCCGGGAAATACTCCATCATCCTGGCGATTGGTGAGAGCCTGAACCCGCACCACATCAGCGCCCTGGGCTATGAACGTGACACCACCCCGGAGCTGAAAGCGCTGATGCAGCAGTATCAGGGGACCGGGCGTCTGATCGTCTCTAACGCGGTCTCGACCCGCGTGGCAATCCCGATGCTGGTGAACAACCTGCGTGAGCCGGATAACTACGGCGCCTATAAGTCGAAGTCGACCAATATCTTCACTAATGCCAAAAAACAGGGCTACCAGACGGCGTTTATCTCCGCCCAGGGCCTGGAAGGATTGAGCAACTGGATCGGTATTCACGACATTGACCTGTGGGAAGATACGCAGATCCGCCCGGCGCCGGACGTGGGTGCCGATGTGGTGCTGACCCCTTCGGTTGAGCAGGCTAAGCTGGACTGGAACAAACCGTTCCTGATGGTGCTGAACAGCCGTGCGCCGCACATCCCTTACGAGCGCAACATCCCGCAAGGCTTCGCCAAATTCTCTACCCCACGTCTCGATGACGACGTGGCGCAGAAGAAAAACGAGTACGATGATGCCGTTCGCCTGTACGACAGAGAGCTGGCTTCGGCGATCCGTACCGCCATGGCGAAATCAAAGCTGCCGGTGCTGGTCTTTATCACCTCGGATCACGGGGAGCGCGTGGGTGATGGCGGTCTGTTTGGTCACTCTATCGTCGAGATGCCGATTGCCCAGGTGCCGTTCCTCTACTTCAGTAACGATCCGGCGTATGCGATGAGCGCCATCAGCCCGCAGATGCCGCTCAACCATTACCAGATGGCGACGCTGATCAACAAAATGCTGGGGTATACGGTCAGTAATCCGAACCAGAAAGACGACAGCTACTTTATCACCGGGGGTGATATTCGGGGACTGTCGGAGCGTGTCACCTATCACCTGAACGCGTTGCCGGAAGCGGAACGTTAAGCAGAAACAAAAAAACGGGCAGCGAATGCCCGTTTTTTTATCTGTGAACGCACGTAACGCAGGCAAATGGCTGAGCAAACGCGCCAAAGGGATAGCTTTAAACGGCCTAAATGCTTAGAATTTGCCCGCCGAAACTGAAAAAACGGATAATCGCTTGGAATTGTTGTATACCGCTCTGCTCTATATTATTCAGCCACTGGTGTGGCTACGACTGCTGCTGCGTAGCCGTAAAGCGCCTGCCTACCGTAAACGCTGGGCTGAACGCTATGGTTATTGCCGCAACAAAGTTGCGCCGGACGGTATCCTGCTCCATTCCGTTTCGGTGGGTGAAACGCTGGCCGCCATTCCGCTGGTCCGCGCCCTGCGCCACCGCTATCCGTCGCTGCCGATCACCGTCACCACCATGACGCCTACCGGTTCCGAACGCGCCATGTCCGCTTTTGGCAAAGATGTGCATCACGTCTATCTGCCGTATGATTTACCCTGTGCCATGAACCGTTTCCTTAACACCGTTCGCCCTAAGCTGGTGATCGTAATGGAAACCGAACTGTGGCCGAACATGATTTCTGCCCTGCACGCCCGCAAAATTCCCCTGGTGGTGGCTAACGCTCGCCTGTCAGAACGCTCCGCGAAGGGCTACGGCAAGCTGGGCAACTTTATGCGCCGCCTGCTGAGCAAGATCACCCTGATTGCGGCACAAAACGAAGAAGATGGCGCGCGATTCCTGTCGCTGGGCCTGAAGCGCAACCAGCTGGCGGTCACCGGCAGCCTGAAGTTTGATATTTCTGTTACCCCGGAGCTGGCTGCCCGGGCAGTCACATTGCGTCGCCAGTGGGCGCCGCGCCGCAAAGTGTGGATCGCCACCAGTACCCACGACGGTGAAGAAGAAATTATCCTGCAGGCGCACCGCCAGCTTCTTGAACGCTTCCCGGACCTGCTGCTGATCCTCGTGCCTCGTCATCCTGAACGGTTTAAAGATGCCCGCGAGATGGTGCAAAAGGGCGGATTCAGCTTCACGATGCGCAGCAGCGGTGAGATCCCGTCCGCCAGCACCCAGGTAGTGATTGGCGATACCATGGGTGAGCTGATGCTGCTTTACGGTATTGCCGATCTGGCCTTTGTGGGTGGCAGCCTCGTGGAGCGTGGCGGGCATAACCCGCTGGAGCCCGCAGCGCACGCCATCCCGGTGCTGATGGGGCCGCATACCTTCAACTTCAAAGATATCTGCGCCAAACTGCAGCAGGCGGACGGGCTGATTACCGTCACCGATGCGAACGCCATCGAAAAAGAGGTTTCAAACCTGCTGACCGACGAAGATTATCGTCTGTGGTATGGCCGTCACGCTGTCGAAGTGCTGCATCAGAACCAGGGGGCGCTGACCCGCCTGCTGCAGCTGCTGCAACCTTACCTGCCCCTGCGGAGCCACTGATGTCTGCGCGTCTGTCGGTGGTGATGATCGCCAAAAACGCCGCCGACCTGCTGCCGGATTGCCTCGCCTCTGTGGCATGGGCCGATGAGCTGATCCTGCTCGACTCCGGCAGTAGCGACGACACGGTTAACATCGCCCGCGCAGCCGGCGTACAGGTCCATATCGATGCCGACTGGCAGGGTTATGGTATTCAGCGCCAGCGGGCGCAGCAGTACGCCACCGGCGATTATGTCCTGATGATCGACACCGACGAGCGTGTAACCCCAGAGCTTAAACAGGCCATCCAGCGCGTACTGGCGGCCCCTCAGCCTGATGTTGTCTACAGCATCGCCCGGCGAAACTATTTCCTTGGCCGCTTTATGCGTCACAGCGGCTGGTATCCCGATCGCGTTATGCGTCTTTATCCGCGGACGCGCTATCAGTACAACGATAACCTGGTTCATGAGTCGCTGGCCTGCGACGGTGCGCCAGTGACTGCCCTCGATGGCGACCTCCTGCATCTGACCTGCCGTGATTTCGCCAGCTTTCAGCGTAAACAGCTTAATTACGCCACGGCGTGGGCCCAGGAGCGCCATCAGCGCGGCAAGAAAACCTCGCTGGCTGGGATTTTCAGCCACACCGTCGGCGCGTTTCTGAAGACGCTGGTGCTACGTGGCGGCGTGCTGGACGGTAAACAGGGCTGGTTACTGGCGGTGGTTAATGCCCAGTATACTTTTAATAAATACACCGAGCTGTGGGCGCTGAGCCGCGGCTACTCTGAGAAAGCGTGAGCCATGAGCACAAAAGCGATTTATCCGGGTACCTTTGATCCTGTCACCAACGGCCATATCGATATCGTCACGCGTGCCGCAAGCATGTTTGATACGGTGATTCTGGCGATTGCCGCCAGCCCCAGCAAAAAGCCCCTGTTCGATCTCGATGAGCGGGTTGCGCTGGCGAAAGCCGCGACCGCGCACTTATCCAATGTGGAGGTCGTGGGCTTTAGCGATCTGATGGCGAACTTTGCCCGCGCTCAACAGGCCAATATCCTGATTCGCGGACTGCGCGCGGTGGCCGATTTTGAATATGAGATGCAGCTGGCGCATATGAACCGCCATCTGATGCCTGAACTGGAAAGTGTCTTTCTGATGCCGTCCAAAGAGTGGTCGTTTATCTCCTCTTCGCTGGTGAAAGAGGTGGCGCGCCACGCAGGTGACGTCACCCATTTCTTACCCGCCAGCGTGCATCAGGCGCTGATGGACAAGCTGAAATAAATGTTTTGCCCGGTGGCGCTGCGCTTACCGGGCCTCCGCATCATTTCTGGCACTGACGGCAATAGAACGTTGCCCGCTGGGCATGCTTCGTTGCCACAATCGGTGTGCCACAGACCCGACACGGCTCATCTTTACGGCCATAGACCTGTAGCTCCTGAGCAAAGTAGCCCGGCTTGCCGTCGCTTTGCAGGAAGTCTTTCAGGGTAGTTCCGCCCTGCTCAATCGAACGCAGCAGTACGGCTTTGATCACCCGCACCAGCAGCTCGCACTCCTGCGCCGACAGCGATGAGGCTAACCGATCGGGATGGATCCCGGCGGCAAACAGCGATTCGCTGGCGTAGATATTGCCCACGCCGACCACCAGCTTGTTATCCATCAGCCAGGGTTTAATGGCGGTTTTCTTCTTCGCGCACTTCGCCTTCAGGTACTCCGCGTTAAACGCGTCAGAGAGCGGCTCCGGCCCGAGGTGCGCCAGCACATTATGCCCTTCCAGCTCTTTGGTCCACAGCCAGGCGCCAAAACGACGCGGATCGGTATAGCGCAGCACTTTGCCGTTGCTCATCACCAGATCGACATGGTCATGTTTTTCTGCGGGCAACTCTTTGCTGAGGATGCGCAGGCTCCCGGACATGCCCAGATGGATGATGATCCAACCGTCAGGCAACTCAAGCAGCAGGTACTTTGCGCGGCGCTGTACGCTGAGAACCGGTTTATCGCTTAGCGCATGGATCTCGTCAGAGACCGGCCAGCGAAGACGACCGTTACGGACAACAGCGTGAAGAATGGTCGCACCGACCAGATGAGGCTCAATGCCACGGCGGCTGGTCTCTACCTCAGGTAATTCAGGCATGGTTCCTCCGTTGAGATGCAGAATGCAAAAAACCCCGCAGATGCGGGGTTTTTCAATACAAGGAATCTAAAATTATTTGATTTTAGCTTCTTTGTACATAACGTGCTGGCGTACAACTGGATCGAACTTTTTCAGTTCCAGTTTTTCCGGCTTAGTACGTTTGTTCTTCGTGGTGGTGTAGAAGTGACCTGTACCAGCAGAAGAAACCAGCTTGATTTTCTCGCGAATACCTTTAGCCATGATTTATTTCCTCTTTAAGTACTTAGTACTTTTCGCCACGGGCACGCAGTTCAGACAGAACTGTATCGATGCCTTTCTTATCAATTACACGCATACCTTTAGCAGATACGCGCAGGGTGACAAAACGCTTCTCGCTCTCAACCCAGAAACGGTGAGAGTGCAGGTTCGGCAGGAAACGGCGTTTAGTCGCGTTCAGTGCGTGGGAACGGTTGTTACCGGTCACCGGACGCTTGCCAGTAACTTGGCAGACTCGGGACATGTCTATTCTCCAAAAATCAAATTAGCTCGAGCTTCGTATGGGGTATCGGCGCCTCGTCAGGCTTTACAGCCCGGTCATCGCGTAGTTCTTAGTGAACCATCGATTGCCAGGCCCAATTGCCAAACCCGAGATTCTCAAAGGTGGCGTAGTATACGCTGACTCGCGGATGTGCTCAAGTCCCGAACAGACAAAGATCCCGATGGATCGCGAGAAATGGCTTAAATCCACCCACGTTCGGCAAACGAAACGTACTCTCCGCGGCCAATGACCAGATGATCAAGAACACAAATGTCCATGAATTGACAGCATTTAATGATGCGTGCGGTCACGTCTCTGTCGGCTTTGCTCGGTTCGGCGCGCCCTGAGGGGTGATTATGCGCGAGGATCACGCCCGCGGCATTCACTTTTATCGCTTCGCGCACAATTTCCCGGGGATGCACCTCAACGTGGCGCAGGGTTCCCGAAAATAACCGGCTGTGGCTCAGCACCCGGTTTTGGTTATCGAGGAAGATAACCATAAAGATCTCGCGCTCCTCTTCCGCCAGTTGGCTGCGCACAAACTCCCGGGTCATCTGCGGGTCTTTTAGCGGATTGATGCTCCGAATCCCCGAGCAGTAATAACGGCGGGCAAGCTCCGCAATCCCTTTCAGCTGGGCGAATGTCGCCAGGCCAATTCCCTCGACCCGCCTGAAATCCTTCAGCTCTGCGGATAACAAACCGTGCAGCGAGCCGAAATGCTGCAACAGATCTCTGGCAAGCGCAAACACGTTTTTACTCCGCGTCCCGGTACGCAGGAAGAGCGCCAGCAGCTCTTCGTCCGTCAGCCGTGTCGCGCCATCCCGTAGCATTTTCTCCCGCGGCAGCAGCGGGGATAGTGTCTCCATACCCTCTCCTTCTCCATCACCACGCTATGCTGCCACAGCACCTGTCGCCTCACGAGGCTCTGTTTTTCGTATTGCGTAGCGCCTCGCAAAGTGGCGGATGGACAACAGCACGATGCTTTTCGGATTGTGATAAAATGCCCGCCTCTCAGCTGAACCCAACAGGAAAGAATCATGATGAGCCTGGCCGGTAAAAAAATCGTTCTTGGCGTGAGCGGCGGCATTGCAGCCTATAAAACGCCGGAACTGGTGCGCCGTTTACGCGAGCGCGGGGCGGACGTGCGGGTGGCAATAACCGAAGGGGGCAAAGCGTTCATTACGCCGCTGAGCCTGCAGGCCGTTTCAGGCTACCCGGTGTCGGACAGCCTGCTCGATCCGGCGGCAGAAGCCGCAATGGGCCATATTGAGCTGGGTAAATGGGCCGATTTAGTCATCCTCGCCCCCGCCACCGCCGATCTCATCGCCCGCGTTGCCGCCGGCATGGCTAACGACCTGGTTACCACTATTTGCCTGGCCACTCCGGCGCCCGTTGCCGTGGTCCCGGCCATGAACCAGCAGATGTACCGCAACGCGGCAACGCAGCATAACCTGGCGACCCTCGCCTCTCGCGGGCTGTTAATCTGGGGGCCGGATAGCGGTAGCCAGGCCTGTGGCGATGTGGGTCCGGGCCGCATGCTGGATCCGCTGGCGATTGTGGATCTGGCCGCGAGTCATTTTTCACCTGTCAACGATCTGCAACATCTCAACATCATGATTACCGCGGGTCCGACGCGTGAACCGCTGGATCCGGTGCGCTATATCACCAACCAAAGCTCCGGCAAGATGGGCTTTGCGATTGCCGCCGCCGCCGCGTCGCGCGGGGCAAAGGTGACGCTGGTGAGCGGCCCGGTTTCGCTGCCAACGCCTCCAGGGGTGCAGCGCATCGACGTCACTACCGCGCTGGAAATGGACGCCGCGGTTCAGGCCCATGCGCAGCAGCAGCAGATTTTTATCGGCTGTGCTGCCGTGGCGGACTATCGTGCTGCCGCCATAGCCGATGAGAAAATCAAAAAGCAAGGCGATGAAATCACGATAAAAATGGTGAAAAACCCCGATATCGTAGCCGGGGTCGCGGCATTAAAAGATCGCCGCCCTTACGTCGTTGGGTTTGCCGCTGAAACGAATAATGTGGAAGAATATGCCCGGCAAAAACGTACCCGCAAAAACCTCGATTTGATTTGCGCGAACGACGTATCGCTGGCCTCACAAGGATTCAACAGCGACAGCAACGCATTGCACCTTTTCTGGCAGGATGGAGATAAAGTCTTACCGCTTGAGCGCAAGGAACTCCTGGGCCAACAATTACTGGACGAGATCGTTACCCGTTATGATGAAAAAAATCGACGTTAAGATTCTGGACCCGCGTGTTGGTCAGCAATTTCCACTGCCGACCTATGCCACTTCCGGCTCTGCCGGTCTTGACCTGCGTGCCTGCCTCGACGACGCCGTAGAACTGGCACCCGGCGCTACCACGCTGCTGCCGACCGGCCTTGCGATCCACATTGCCGACGCCTCTCTGGCGGCGGTGATCCTGCCGCGTTCCGGCCTGGGTCATAAGCATGGTATCGTGCTGGGCAACCTGGTGGGTCTTATCGATTCTGACTATCAGGGTCAACTGATGGTTTCTGTCTGGAACCGTGGCCAGGAGAGCTTCACCATTCAACCCGGCGAGCGTGTCGCCCAGATGGTGTTCGTCCCGGTGGTACAGGCTGAATTTAATCTGGTAGAAGATTTCGACGCGACCGATCGCGGCGAAGGCGGCTTCGGCCATTCCGGGCGTAAATAAACCCGGCTATACGCATCCCACAACGTATAACGTAATAACAAACCGCAAACAGCCGTTTGCGGTCGTTGTGTGGACGTCAGCCTGACTAGTGATTATTTTCAGGGGTATTTTGTAACATGGCAGAAAAACAAACAGCGAAAAGGAATCGTCGCGAAGAAATACTTCAATCTCTGGCTCTGATGCTTGAATCCAGCGATGGCAGTCAACGCATCACCACCGCAAAACTGGCCGCCTCTGTGGGCGTGTCGGAAGCGGCGCTGTACCGTCATTTTCCCAGCAAAACGCGGATGTTCGACAGCCTGATCGAGTTTATCGAAGATAGCCTGATCACGCGTATCAACCTGATTCTGAAGGATGAAAAAGACACCACCGCACGGCTGCGTCTGATTGTCCTGCTGATCCTCGGTTTCGGCGAGCGCAATCCGGGGTTAACCCGTATCCTGACCGGCCACGCGCTGATGTTTGAACAGGACAGATTGCAGGGGCGTATTAACCAGCTTTTCGAACGTATTGAGGCGCAGCTGCGCCAGGTATTACGCGAAAAGAAAATGCGCGAAGGGGAAGGCTTCACCACGGATGAATCACTGCTTGCCGGGCAAGTTCTGGCCTTCTGTGAAGGGATGCTCTCCCGCTTTGTGCGCAGTGAATTCAAATATCGTCCGACGGACGATTTTGATGCCCGCTGGCCGCTCGTGGCCGCGCAGTTGCAGTAACCCTGTATCCGCCTTATCCGGCCTACGGTTTTCGTAGGCCCGGTAAGCGTCGCGCCACCGGGCCATTGACTTATACGCCGTACGCTTCGCGATAGGCGCGCACTGCCGCCAGGCTCTCTGCCATCTCCGGCTTCTCTTCCATCCAGGCAATCAGATCTTTCAGGGTGATGATTGAGGTCACTTTGCAGTTGTAGTCACGCTCCACTTCCTGAATGGCGGAGATATCGCCACGTCCGCGCTCCTGGCGGTCCAGCGAGATCAGCACGCCCGCCAGCGTGGCGTTATTCGCCTGGATAATCTCCATCGATTCACGGATGGCGGTGCCTGCGGTGATCACATCGTCTACCAGCATCACCCGACCTTGCAACGCGCTACCGACCAGGTTACCGCCTTCACCGTGAGTTTTAGCCTCTTTGCGGTTAAAGCAGTACGGCACATCGCGATCGTGATGCTCCGCCAGTGCCACGGCGGTGGTGGTCGCAATCGGAATACCTTTGTACGCCGGGCCAAACAGCAGGTCGAATTCGATCCCGGAATCCACCAGCGCTTCGGCATAGAAGCGGCCTAACAGTGCCAGATCGCGCCCGGTATTAAACAGCCCGGCGTTAAAGAAATAGGGGCTCTTGCGCCCGGATTTCAGCGTAAATTCGCCAAACTTAAGTACCTGCTTGCTAAGCGCAAACTCAATAAACTGGCGCTGATACGGTTTCATGGATTCGCTCCTTTCTCTTTTCTCTCTTACAGGCAAAAAAAAGGCGACTCATCAGTCGCCTTTAAAATCAATTTTCTAACGCCGCCTTCTGCGTCGTTACGATAGATTCGATCCCCTCTCGGGCCAACGCCAGCAGAGAGAGCAGCTCTTCGTGGGTAAACGGCTCACCTTCTGCCGTGCCCTGTACCTCGATGATGCGACCATCTTCGGTCATCACCACGTTCATGTCGGTCTCTGCCGCGGAGTCTTCAACGTACTCCAGATCGCACAGCGCTTCGCCATTGACGATACCTACTGATACCGCCGCCACCATGCCTTTCAGCGGGTTCGCTTTCAGTTTACCGGCCGCAACCAGTTTGTTCAGGGCATCGGCCAGCGCCACACAGGCTCCGGTAATAGAGGCAGTACGGGTGCCGCCGTCCGCCTGGATCACGTCGCAGTCCAGGGTGATGGTGAACTCGCCCAGGGTTTTCAGATCAACAGCGGCGCGCAGCGCACGCGCGATCAGACGCTGGATCTCCATGGTGCGACCGCCCTGCTTGCCCTTCGCCGCTTCGCGGGCGTTACGGGTGTGGGTGGAGCGTGGCAGCATGCCATATTCGGCAGTGATCCAGCCCTGCCCCTGGCCTTTCAGAAAGCGCGGTACGCCTTCTTCAATGGAGGCGGTGCACAGGACTTTGGTGTCACCAAATTCAACAAGCACGGAACCTTCAGCGTGTTTTGTATAGTTACGGGTCAGGGTGACGGGGCGCACCTGGTTGGCGCTACGACCTGATGGACGCATGATGATATCTCCGGCTTGAAACGAATGTGGCTGCGCATTATACGGATTAAACGCGCTTATTCCTATCCTGAGAAAGCCCCGAAAGCTATAATCCCCCCATCTCTCCTCTGAAAACGGAAAAGTCTATGATCCGCAGTATGACCGCCTACGCCCGCCGTGAAATCAAGGGTAGCTGGGGCAGCGCTACCTGGGAAATGCGCTCGGTAAACCAACGCTATCTTGAAACCTATTTCCGTATGCCAGAACAGTTCCGCAGCCTTGAGCCTGTCGTGCGTGAGCGTATCCGCGCTCGCCTGACCCGCGGAAAGATTGAATGCAACCTGCGTTTTGAGCCCGATGCGAGCGCGCAAGGTGAGCTGATCCTGAACGAGAAACTGGCTAAACAGCTGGTGAACGCCGCTAATTGGGTCAAAATGCAGAGCGACGAAGGCGAAATTAACCCGGTGGATATTCTGCGCTGGCCTGGCGTGATGGCGGCAGGCGAACAGGATCTGGACGCCATTACCGCTGAGATCCTTACCGCGCTGGACGGCACGCTGGACGATTTCATTTTAGCCCGTGAAACCGAAGGTCAGGCGTTGAAAGCGCTGATCGAGCAACGCCTGGAAGGCGTTAGCGGTGAAGTGGCGAAAGTCCGCGCCCATATGCCGGAGATTCTGCAGTGGCAGCGTGAGCGTCTGGTCGCCAAACTGGAAGATGCCGAAGTCCAGCTGGAAAACAACCGTCTCGAACAGGAGCTGGTGCTGATGGCCCAGCGTATCGATGTGGCGGAAGAGCTGGATCGTCTGGAAGCGCACGTCAAAGAGACCTACAACATCCTGAAGAAGAAAGAGGCCGTGGGCCGTCGTCTCGACTTTATGATGCAGGAATTCAACCGCGAGTCGAACACGCTGGCGTCCAAGTCTATCAACGCCGAAGTCACTAACTCTGCGATTGAACTGAAGGTGCTTATTGAGCAGATGCGCGAACAGATTCAGAATATCGAATAAACATTAGCGCGCGTTTTTCGCTATTAATGGTCCCGCTAAGGGACCATTGTCAATTAATGACTTTAAGTATGTCCTGAATCCCACCTGCGCATCAGAATATAAGAACTCCTTTTCTATTTTTGTTAGAATGCACGCCGCACTCAATATTCTTATCTTTCCTCTCAGGAAACATAATGGCAAACATCAACTTATCCTTAGAGGAAGCCTCCAGCCTCTCAGTTGACCGCGATTTCCGGCAGGACATTAACCTGCTGCGCGGAATAGCCATTCTTTCTGTAGTGTTTTATCACTTTATCGCCACCCTGCTGCCCGGCGGTTTCGCTGGTGTGGATGTGTTTTTCGTTATCTCCGGCTTCTTGATGACCAAAATCATCGCCACAGGCCTTGAGCGAAATAGCTTCAACCTTATTCAGTTTTATGCCGCGCGCTGTAAAAGAATAATTCCCGCGCTGCTGGCGATGTGTCTGATCGTCGCCGCGACGACCTTTTTCTGGTTGCCAACAAATGAGTACCAGAAACTCGGAAATTATATTGGCTATGCTGCCTTATTTATATCCAATCTGAAACTTAACAAAGAGTCCGGGGACTATTTTGCTCCCGACTCCCATGAGAACTGGTTTTTACATACCTGGTCATTGTCCGTCGAATGGCAATTTTATCTGGTGTTACCCTTCATTATGATGGGGCTCTATCCCCTCAGAAAAAAACTGAACACCGGTTTATGCCTGGCCATACTCACCGTTGCGTCGTTTATCGTGAGTGTCACCCACACGCCCAACGCTGCGGCCACCAGCTTCTACCTGATGCCTTATCGCGCCTGGGAGATGTTATGCGGTGGGCTGGTGTGGTATGCCTCACAGCGCTTTGTGATGCCGTTGATGCTTCGCCCGGTTGCGGCAATCGCGGGTTACGCGCTGATCCTGCTGTCACTCTTTTTCATCACCGCTGAGCATGCCTGGCCAGGACCGCTGACCTTACTGCCCATCGCGGGCGCGATGATGGTGATCTACAGCGACTACCAGCCGCTGGTGAGCCTGTTCGACCGTAATTTTCGCTGGGCGGGGCTGAGCTCGTACTCCGTCTATTTATGGCACTGGCCTGTGGCGGTGGTTCTGCTCTACAGCGGAAAGCAGCACAACGGGCTGTGGGTCATGAGCGCGATTGCGCTCTCCTTCGCCATCGGCTGGCTGTCGTGGGTGCTGATTGAGCAACTCGGCAAAAATTACCTTAGCCAGCGTTCAAGCCGCGCTTTCTGGTTGATCCTCTTTGCCTGCGTAGGTGTCGCCTGGCTGTTCAGCTATCTGGTGAAAAACCAGATCGTGGTCAGCCAGCCCGACCCGCTCGTCAATAAAATCGCGCTGGAAGCCACCAACAAAAACTACGCTGCCAATCCTAAAACGCACCTGAGCGCCTATGGCACAGGGAAGCCCGTCGCCATCATCATTGGCGACAGCCATGCGGAAGCCACCGCAACCGCGCTGGCAGAAGCGGCGCAAGGTAGGGGCTCTGTTATCGGGATCACCTACTCTGGCTGTCCGACGCTGGCAAGGGGCGAACTGGGGGCGCGCAATCGATGCGGGGAATTTAACCGCTCTCTCCCTTCAAGGCTGAAGGATTACGCGCCGGACGTACCGGTGGTGATTGTGAACCGCCTGACGCACTATGCCGAAAAGCAGCTTGTCACCTTCGGGGCCGGGCAGCAAAACAAGCAGGACTACCTGCGTCAGTACTCTGATGCCATCGTTGATATGGCATGCTCGCTCAACAGTACGCGTCCTGTTTATCTGGTGAATCCGATCCCCGAGATGGCGCAAAACGTTCCCCGCACGTTATCTCATCGCCTGATGACCGGGAAAACCACGCACGACTTATCCATACCCGTCGCGACTTACGCCAAACAAAACGCCGTTATTTTGCAGGCGCAGGCGCGGGCGGCAAAACAGTGTGGCGTTCAGGTGCTCGATCCCACCGCCTGGCTCTGTACGGCGGGCCGCTGCATGGGCAGTAAGAATTTACAACCATGGTATTTCGACGATAACCACCTCAGCGAAACCGGGAATAAGATGCTGGTGCCGATGTTCCGGCAGATTTTTAGCCCCCAGCAGCGTTAAAGGCCAAATTAATCTAATGCAATATCTATGTTAAAAACAGGTAATAGCCCTCTTTAAGCCAAAGTGGCATTAGATAATCTAATGCATATTCGATCGCACAAGAAAATCTAAATCGTGAGCCAGAGCACAAAACGTTACCCTGACGCTCTTATTTCTGGGGGTAACATGCTGCTGCATATCCTGTATCTGATCGGTATCACCGCTGAAGCCATGACCGGCGCCCTCGCCGCCGGACGTCGTCGTATGGACACCTTCGGCGTCATTATTATTGCCACTGCCACGGCGCTGGGTGGCGGCTCCGTTCGGGATATCCTGCTGGGCCACTATCCGCTCGGCTGGGTCCAACATCCTGAGTATGTGATTATTGTGGCCGTCGCCGCCGTGTTGACCACCATTGCCGCCCCGGTTATGCCCCATCTGCGCCGTCTGTTTCTGGTGCTGGATGCCCTCGGCCTGATCGTCTTCTCCATTATTGGCGCCCAGGTCGCGCTGGATATGGGCCAGGGCCCGGTGATCGCCACTATCGCGGCGGTGATCACCGGCGTCTTTGGCGGCGTGCTGCGCGATATGTTCTGTAAACGCATCCCGCTGGTCTTTCAGAAAGAACTCTACGCTAGCGTCTCTTTCGCCTCCGCCGTGCTCTATGTCGCTTTGCAGCATTACGTGAGCAATCAGGATGTGGTGATCATCTCCACGCTCTTATTTGGCTTTACCGCCCGCATGCTGGCGCTGCGTCTGAAACTGGGATTACCCGTTTTTTATTACACCCACGATAGTCACTAAAAGCCCTCTACGCCCTGTTCACCCAGCCAGGAAGCCAGGGCGTTAACGGTGGGATGATGAACAAAATCCACCAGCCTGTGCGCCTTTTCCGGGCCGATGCCCGGCACCTGATGCCAGCGTAACGCATCTCTCTCCAGTAACTGCTGCCACTGCCGATCGCTAAGCGCGCGCAGGGCCCTTCGCGGCAGGGGAACGCCAAGCGCATCCAGCCAGCGGGTAAAAGGCTGACGGCGAACCAGATTGAATTGATGCCAGAGCCGCAGGCCCCGCTCTGACGTTATGCCGGGTGTGTGTTGCAACTGCTCCTGACTGAGCGCCAGCCAGGAAAAGAGATGTTCAAAGTGGTGCGCCTGATGCAGCGACTGCCAGCCAGCCTCACCCAGCCCGGCGATATTTAACACCGACGACGAACTCAGCCACTTCAGCCGGGCCATAAACTGCCCGTGGCACTCCGGCGCGGCATAAAAACAGGTGAGCGGGGTAAAACGCCTTTCTGGCGGCACGGGTTTGCGGCGATCGCTCCCCCGCCAGACGACGTTATCCACGCGCGGGATCCCCTGCCCGGCCAGACTAATTTGGATCTGATCCCCCGGCGCAATATCCAGCGCCTGCCAGCGTCCCACTGACCCGAGGTTTACGCGCTGCACCTGCTTATCATCAAGCTGTACGGGCTCCAGGATGGCAACCACCGCGATCCTGCCGGTACGTCCCACGGTGAAATTGATGGCCCGAACTTCGGCAACCCGGGCGACCGGCGCATATTTCCACGCCACGACCCAACTGCCCTCGCCGGGAAGCCAGCGGTGACCCGGAGGCTCCTGCGCCGAGCGGATGATGACCCCATCGGTCACAAACGGCAGGGGCGATGTAAACCAGCGTTCGCGTATTTTTTCTGCTGACTCCAGCGAACTGACTTTATGCGTCCATAACCCGGTAAGGGTGAACCCTGCCTGGGTTAATGCCTGTAGCCGTTCAGGCATCGAGGCGGGGCCGTCCGGCCATGCCCAGATGAAAATACCGATCTTATCCAGCCCTGCGCCGGTATCGTGTCGCATCATCGTCCCGGCGACTTTTGCCCGCGCATTCATCCCACCCATCTGCTTCTGGATATGGTTATCGCGCAGTAAAAAGAGCTCCCCCTGCAACACGCTGTTGGCAAGCGGGCCTTTTACCTGCCCGGGAACCGAGGCGATGCGTTTTACTTTCTCCGTCCAGTCTTCGCCTTTAAGTCCGTCGCCACGGCTGGTGGCCTGCACCAGTTGACCCTGGCGGTAGACCAGCGTGACCGCCACACCATCCACTTTTGGCTGGATCCAGAGATCGCGACGCGACTGCATCCACTGGCGGAGCGCTGTTTTATCGGCTATCTTCGCGACTCCAGTGTGGCCGACCGGGTGCCTGACCGAACCACCCGCAGCCACCGGTACGTCTGCCGCCTGTTCGTCGCCAAAGCAGTGCCGCCACTGTTTAAGCCTTGCCGCCAGCTGGTCATAGACTTCGTCGTTGACGTCGCTGGTGCCCTGTTGCCAGTACACCTTATCCCAGCGTGCTATTTGCGCGCTGAGCCTGGCTATCTCCTGCTCTGCCTGGGTAGGCGACCAGACCGGGCATATCGCCTGACCGGCACTGCTCCAGATTGCTAACAGCACGCTAAAATATCGCCACATCGTCACTCCTCCCTGTTTTGCAGGGGGTATAACGCGAAGCACAGCCGCAGGCGAGAGGCAAAAAACGACTTTACGAGGCAATCTCAGAATTAAATCTTTGTTGCAGCAAACGCCCCATAAAACCGGAAAAAGGTACGCAAAAATCAACCGGAATGCGGAAAAAGTGTGACAAAGGCTACGTCACGAAGCGGCGACGTGTATAATAAGCCCGTATGTAGGACTTCAACGCTATCAACATACAAAGACTCTCATGGCTCAAGGCACGCTTTATATTGTTTCTGCCCCAAGTGGCGCGGGTAAATCCAGCCTGATTCAGGCGCTGTTAAAAACCCAACCGTTGTACGATACGCAGGTTTCTGTTTCTCACACCACGCGCGCGCCGCGTCCGGGTGAAGTACACGGTGAACACTATTTCTTTGTCGATCACGATGAATTCAGAACGATGATTGGCAGAGATGCGTTTCTTGAACACGCTGAGGTCTTCGGTAACTATTACGGCACCTCGCGTGAAACCATCGAGCAAGTGCTGTCGACCGGCGTAAACGTATTCCTGGATATCGACTGGCAGGGCGCGCAGCAGATTCGCCAGAAAATGCCCGATTCACGCAGCATTTTTATTTTGCCGCCATCGAAAGATGAGCTGGATCGCCGTCTCCGTGGCCGCGGCCAGGATAGCGAAGAGGTTATCGCAAAACGTATGGCCCAGGCAGTTGCGGAAATGAGCCATTACGCCGAATATGATTACCTGATTGTGAATGATGATTTTGACGCCGCCCTGAGCGATCTCAAAACTATCCTTCGCGCCGAACGTCTGCGTATGAGCCGCCAGAAGCAGCGACATGACGCATTAATCACCAAACTGTTGGCAGACTGAACCCACATTCAGTATCATGCCCAGTCATTTCTTCATCTGTGGAGCATTTTAAGTATGGCACGCGTAACTGTTCAGGACGCTGTAGAGAAAATTGGTAACCGTTTTGACCTGGTGCTGGTCGCCGCGCGTCGCGCTCGTCAGATGCAGTCAGGCGGTAAAGATCCACTGGTACCGGAAGAAAACGATAAAACTACCGTTATCGCACTGCGCGAAATCGAAGAAGGCCTGATCAACAGCCAGATCCTCGATGTTCGTGAGCGCCAGGAGCAGCAAGAGCAGGAAGCCGCAGAACTGCAGGCCGTTACCGCCATTGCTGAAGGTCGTCGTTAATTAAACCTGCGGGTCGCCCTTGTATCTGTTTGAAAGCCTGAATCAACTGATTCAAACCTACCTGCCGGTAGATCAGATTAAACGTCTCCAGCAGGCGTATCTCGTTGCACGTGACGCTCACGAGGGTCAGACACGTTCAAGCGGTGAACCCTATATCACGCACCCGGTAGCGGTGGCCTGTATTCTGGCCGAGATGAAACTCGACTATGAAACACTGATGGCCGCCCTGCTGCATGACGTGATCGAAGACACCCCTGCCACCTACCAGGATATGGAACAGCTGTTTGGCAAAAGCGTTGCCGAACTGGTGGAAGGGGTCTCTAAGCTTGACAAGCTGAATTTCCGCGACAAGAAAGAGGCGCAGGCCGAAAACTTTCGCAAGATGATCATGGCGATGGTGCAGGATATCCGCGTCATTCTGATCAAACTTGCCGACCGTACCCACAATATGCGCACGCTGGGCTCGCTTCGCCCGGACAAACGTCGCCGTATTGCCCGTGAAACCCTCGAAATCTACAGCCCACTGGCGCACCGTTTAGGTATTCATCACATTAAAACCGAGCTGGAAGAGCTGGGTTTTGAAGCGTTGTACCCGAACCGCTTCCGTGTGATCAAAGAGGTGGTGAAAGCCGCGCGTGGCAACCGTAAGGAGATGATTCAGAAGATCCTCTCGGAAATCGAAGGGCGTTTGCAGGAAGCCGGTATTCCCTGTCGCGTCAGCGGTCGCGAAAAGCATTTGTACTCCATCTACTGCAAAATGGTGCTTAAAGAGCAGCGTTTTCACTCGATCATGGATATCTACGCCTTCCGCGTGATCGTTCATGACGCCGACACCTGTTATCGCGTGCTCGGTCAGATGCACAGCCTCTACAAGCCGCGTCCGGGCCGAATGAAAGACTATATCGCCATTCCAAAAGCGAACGGATATCAGTCTCTGCACACCTCGATGATTGGCCCGCACGGCGTGCCGGTTGAGGTGCAAATTCGTACCGAAGATATGGATCAGATGGCGGAGATGGGTGTTGCCGCGCACTGGGCCTACAAAGAGCACGGCGAAACCAGCACTACCGCGCAAATCCGCGCCCAGCGCTGGATGCAGAGCCTGCTGGAGCTGCAGCAGAGCGCCGGTAGCTCGTTTGAATTTATCGAGAGCGTTAAATCCGATCTCTTCCCGGATGAGATTTACGTTTTCACACCAGAAGGGCGCATTGTCGAGCTGCCTGCTGGTGCCACGCCGGTCGACTTCGCCTACGCCGTGCATACCGATATCGGTCATGCCTGCGTGGGGGCACGTGTCGACAGGCAGCCTTACCCGCTGTCACAGCCATTGACCAGCGGCCAGACGGTGGAAATCATTACTGCCCCAGGCGCGCGTCCGAACGCGGCGTGGCTCAACTTCGTCGTAAGCTCGAAAGCGCGCGCCAAGATCCGTCAGCTGCTGAAGAACCTCAAACGCGATGACTCCGTCAGCCTGGGTCGCCGTCTGCTCAACCACGCGTTGGGTGGCAGCCGCAAGCTGGCTGAAATCCCGAAAGAGAGCATTCAGCACGAGCTGGAGCGTATGAAGCTCGCCTCGCTTGATGACCTGCTGGCAGAGATCGGTCTTGGCAACGCGATGAGCGTGGTGGTGGCGAAGAACCTGCAGCAGGGCGAAACCTCTGTGCCGCAGCCGTCATCAACCAGCCATGGGCACCTGCCGATCAAGGGCGCCGACGGCGTACTGATCACCTTTGCCAAGTGCTGCCGCCCTATCCCTGGCGATCCAATTATCGCCCACGTCAGCCCGGGTAAAGGTCTGGTTATCCATCACGAATCCTGTCGTAACATCCGCGGCTATCAGAAAGAGCCAGAGAAGTTTATGGCGGTCGAGTGGGATAAAGAGACCGAGCAGGAATTTATCACCGAGATCAAGGTAGATATGTTCAACCACCAGGGCGCGCTGGCGAACCTGACCGCGGCGATCAATACCGCCTCTTCCAATATTCATAGCCTGAATACCGAAGAGAAGGATGGCCGGGTCTACAGCGCCTTTATTCGTCTGACCGCGCGGGACCGTGTGCATCTGGCGAATATCATGCGTAAAATCCGCGTGATGGCTGACGTCATTAAAGTCACCCGTAACCGAAACTAGTTTTATGAATTCAACGCGTTATGCCCGGATCTGCGAAATGCTCGCCAGGCGTCAGCCCGATCTGACGGTGTGCATGGAGCAGGTGCATAAACCTCATAACGTTGCTGCTATCGTCCGTACCGCTGATGCCGTCGGCGTGCATGAAGTGCACGCCGTCTGGAAGGGGACGCGGATGCGTCCTATGGCCTCGGCTGCCGCAGGCAGCAACAGCTGGGTACAGGTCAAAGCCCACAACACTATTGGCGAAGCCATTTCGCATCTGAAAGGGCGAGGCATGCAGATTCTGGCGACCCACCTTTCCGACAAAGCCGTCGATTTCCGTGAAATTGATTACACCCGCCCGACCTGCATTCTGATGGGTCAGGAGAAGACGGGGATCACTCAGGAAGCCTTAGATCTGGCGGATCAGGACATCATCATTCCGATGATCGGCATGGTGCAGTCGCTGAACGTCTCCGTGGCCTCCGCCCTCATTCTGTATGAAGCCCAGCGTCAGCGGCAAAATGCCGGGATGTACAAACGCGAGAACAGCATGCTGCCGGACGATGAGCAGCAGCGCCTGCTGTTTGAAGGCGGTTATCCGGTGCTGGCCAGAGTGGCGAAGCAGAAAAAATTACCGTACCCCCACGTGAATCTGCAGGGCGAGATTGAAGCCGATGCGACGTGGTGGGCGACGATGCAGGCGGCGAAGTAAATTATGCAGGGCCGTCTGCTGGATGCTGTGCCGCTCAATTCCCTGACGGGTGTTGGCGCAGCCCAGAGCAGCAAACTGGCGAAAATTGGCCTGCATACCGTGCAGGATCTCCTCCTGCACCTCCCCCTGCGTTACGAAGACCGCACTCAGCTTTATCAGATTGGTGAACTCCTGCCTGGCATTTACGCCACCGTTGAAGGCGAAGTCCTGAACTGCAACATCACCTTCGGCGGTCGCCGGATGATGACCTGCCAGATCAGCGACGGCTCCGGCATCCTGACGATGCGCTTTTTTAACTTCAATGCGGCAATGAAAAACAGCCTCGCCACTGGACGACGGGTGCTGGCCTATGGCGAAGCCAAACGCGGGAAATATGGCGCGGAGATGATCCACCCGGAGTACCGCGTGCAGGGCGATCTCAGCACGCCGGAGATGCAGGAGACGCTGACGCCGGTCTACCCGACCACCGAAGGCGTTAAGCAGGCGACGCTGCGCAAGCTGACCGATCAGGCGCTGGAGCTGCTGGACACCTGTGCCATTGCCGAACTTCTGCCGCCGGAGCTGGCGCAGGGGATGATGAGCCTGCCGGATGCGTTGCGTACTCTCCATCGCCCGCCGCCCTCACTGCTGTTGAGCGATTTAGAGAGCGGGCAACACCCGGCGCAGCGACGTCTTATTCTCGAAGAGCTACTGGCGCACAACCTGAGCATGCTGGCGCTGCGCGCCGGGGCACAGCGTTTTCACGCCCTGCCGCTCCCGGCCCGTAATGAATTAAAAGAGAGGCTTCTGGCCTCGCTGCCGTTTAAACCCACCGGGGCGCAGGCCCGCGTCACCGCCGAGATCGAGCATGATATGGCGCTGGACGTGCCGATGATGCGCCTGGTGCAGGGCGACGTAGGCTCGGGCAAAACGCTGGTGGCCGCCCTGGCCGCATTACGCGCCATTGCCCACGGCAGACAGGTCGCCCTGATGGCGCCTACCGAACTGCTGGCCGAGCAGCACGCCAACAATTTCCGCGCCTGGTTTGCGCCGCTGGGCGTGGAGGTGGGCTGGCTTGCCGGTAAGCAAAAAGGCAAAGCGCGACAGGCGCAGCAGGAAGCCATTGCCAGCGGTCAGGTGCAGATGATTGTCGGCACCCATGCCATCTTCCAGGAGCAAGTGCAGTTCCACGGTCTGGCACTGGTGATCATTGATGAGCAGCACCGTTTTGGTGTGCATCAGCGTCTGGCGCTGTGGGAGAAAGGTCTCCAGCAGGGTTATCATCCGCACCAGCTGATCATGACCGCCACGCCCATTCCCCGTACCCTGGCGATGACCGCCTATGCCGATCTAGACACCTCCGTTATCGACGAGCTGCCCCCGGGCCGTACGCCGGTAACCACTGTCGCCATCCCGGATACGCGCCGCAGCGACATCATCGATCGCGTGCGCAACGCCTGCCTGCAGGAAGGGCGTCAGGCCTACTGGGTCTGTACCCTGATTGAAGAGTCCGATCTGCTGGAAGCGCAGGCGGCAGAAGCCACGTGGGAAGAGTTAAAGCTGGCCCTGCCGGAGCTGAACGTCGGGCTGGTGCATGGCCGGATGAAACCTGCGGAAAAACAGGCGGTGATGCAGGCCTTCAAGCAGGGCGAACTGCATCTGCTGATTGCCACCACGGTGATTGAAGTGGGGGTGGACGTGCCTAACGCCAGCCTGATGATCATCGAAAACCCGGAACGTCTGGGTCTGGCGCAGCTGCACCAGCTGCGTGGCCGCGTCGGACGTGGCGCGGTGGCCTCGCACTGCGTATTGCTCTATAAAGCCCCGCTGTCGAAAACAGCGCAAAAACGTTTGCAGGTGTTACGCGACAGCAATGACGGCTTTGTGATTGCGCAACAGGATCTGGAGATCCGTGGGCCGGGAGAGTTGCTCGGCACCCGTCAGACCGGTAACGCCGAGTTTAAAGTGGCAGATTTGATGCGCGATCAGGGCATGATCCCCGAAGTTCAGCGTCTGGCACGCCATATTCATGAACGCTACCCCGAACAGGCGGCAGCGTTAATCGATCGCTGGATGCCAGAGACCGGGCGTTACTCGAACGCCTGATCAGCCGAAGATGGGCAGCATCAGATAGAGCTTAATCACGATCGCGTTGACGATATCAATAAAGAACGCCCCCACCATCGGCACCACCAGAAACGCCATATGCGACGGACCGAAACGCTCGGTAATGGCCTGCATGTTGGCGATCGCCGTCGGCGTGGCCCCCAGACCAAAGCCGCAATGGCCGGCCGCCAGCACCGCCGCATCGTAGTTTTTACCCATCATCCGCCAGGTAACGAACATGGCGTACAGCGCCATAAACAGGGCCTGCACGATCAGGATCGCCAGCATTGGCAGCGCAAGCGAGGCCAGCTCCCACAGCTTCAGGCTCATCAGCGCCATCGCCAGGAACAGCGACAGGCAGACGTTGCCCAACACCGACACCGCCCGCTCAAAGACGCGATAAAAGCCCATCAGGGCCAGGCCGTTGCTGAGGATCACCCCCACAAACAATACGCAGACAAAGACCGGCAGCTCCAGCACGGTGCCAGCCAGCAATTGCGCAATCACCTTGCCCACCGTCAGGCAGATGGCGATCAGGGCGATGGTTTCAATCAGCACCAGGGAGGTGATCATGCGTCCGACGTCCGGCTTTTCAAATGCCGATGGCGTCAACTCATCGTCCGGGCAGCCATTCGGGTTGGTGGAGCGCTTCACCAGAAAGCGCGCGACCGGTCCGCCGATCAGGCCGCCCAACACCAGCCCGAAGGTGGCGCAGGCCATTGCCACTTCGGTGGCATTCTGGAAGCCATAGCGTTCAACAAACAGCTTGCTCCAGGCCGCGCCGGTACCGTGACCGCCCGACAGGGTAATCGAACCGGCCAGCAGGCCCATCAGTGGGTCCAGCCCCAGCAGCGACGCCATGCCGATGCCGATGGCGTTCTGCATCACCAGCAGACCGACCACCACAATTAAGAACACCCCAAGCACCTTCCCGCCTGCCCGCAGGCTGGAGAGGTTGGCGTTCAGGCCGATAGTGGCGAAAAAGGCCAGCATCAGCGGGTCTTTTAAGGTCATATCAAAGTTGATTTCCCAGCCCATGCTTTTTTTCAGCACCAGCAGCGCGATGGCGGCCAGCAATCCGCCCGCAACGGGCTCCGGGATGGTGTATTTTCTGAGGAAGGGAACGCTGTGAACCAGTTTACGGCCAAGCAGTAAAACGAGAGTTGCCGCAACGAGGGTCGACAACGTATCGAGATGAATCATAGTGGGCTCCTTTTAAGGCACGTGCTCCATCAACATGCGCGTTTTCCTGTAACGTTTGCGTGTTATAAGCGCAATCGGGAGCAGGAGTGTAATGAACTTTGCCGCATCAGGACAGAAAAAGCCGTCCTGGACGGGTGAATTTATCAACGTTTTTTGTTAGCAATCGTTTGCTTTTCTCATCCACTCGGCTAAAATGCCCGCTTTTCCTCCAGGGGTTTGCAGCAGATGTCCGTTAACGCCATTGAACAGCAGGATGCGCAACCGATTGCGCAGCCGCAAAACAGTGAACTGATTTACCGTCTTGAAGACCGTCCGCCGCTGGCGCAGACCTTGTTTGCCGCCTGTCAGCATCTGCTGGCGATGTTTGTGGCCGTTATTACCCCCGCTCTGCTGATCTGCCAGGCTCTCGGTTTACCGGCGCAGGACACCCAGCACATTATCAGCATGTCACTGTTTGCCTCGGGCGTGGCCTCCATCATTCAGATTAAAGCCTGGGGGCCGGTGGGCTCCGGTCTGCTGTCGATTCAGGGTACCAGCTTTAACTTTGTTGCCCCGCTGATCATGGGCGGTACGGCACTGAAAACCGGCGGCGCGGATGTACCTACCATGATGGCGGCGCTGTTCGGCACCCTGATGCTGGCAAGCTGCACCGAGATGGTGATCTCCCGCGTTCTGCACCTGGCGCGCCGCATTATTACCCCGCTGGTCTCCGGCGTAGTGGTGATGATTATCGGCCTGTCGCTGATTCAGGTGGGTCTGACCTCCATCGGCGGCGGCTACGCGGCGATGAACGACCACACCTTCGGCGCACCTAAAAACCTGCTGCTGGCGGGCATTGTGCTGGCAATCATTATTCTGCTTAACCGTCAGCGTAACCCGTACCTGCGCGTCGCCTCGCTGGTGATCGCCATGGCGGCTGGCTACCTGGCCGCCTGGGCGATGGGCATGCTGCCGCAGTCTGCCGCGCCAACCGACAGCCCGCTGATCATGGTGCCGACGCCGCTCTACTACGGCCTGGGCATTGACTGGAGCCTGCTGCTGCCGCTGATGCTGGTGTTTATGATCACCTCGCTGGAAACCATCGGCGACATTACCGCGACTTCTGACGTCTCTGAACAGCCGGTCTCTGGCCCGCTGTACATGAAGCGCCTGAAAGGCGGCGTCCTGGCAAACGGTCTGAACTCGTTTGTCTCTGCCGTGTTCAACACCTTCCCGAACTCCTGCTTTGGCCAGAACAACGGCGTGATCCAGCTGACCGGCGTTGCCAGCCGCTATGTGGGCTTTGTCGTGGCGCTGATGCTGGTTTTACTGGGCCTGTTCCCGGCGGTGAGCGGCTTTGTGCAGCACATTCCTGAGCCGGTCCTGGGCGGCGCAACGCTGGTGATGTTTGGCACCATCGCGGCATCGGGGGTGCGTATCGTCTCCCGCGAGCCGCTGAACCGCCGCGCTATCATGATCATCGCCCTGTCGCTGGCGGTGGGTCTGGGTGTCTCTCAGCAGCCGCTGATCCTGCAGTTTGCCCCGGACTGGGTGAAGAACCTGCTCTCTTCCGGCATCGCCGCCGGTGGGATCACCGCTATCGTCCTGAACCTGATTTTCCCGCCAGAAAAGAACTGATCTCCCTTTACGGCAGCAGGCAACTGCTGCCGTGACACGTAATTACACCATTCCCGCCTTGAGCATTGCGCATAAATCGTGCATAACTCCTTTATGTTCGTTTTACGTGATGGAAGACCATGAAATTTATTGGAAAGCTTCTCGTCGGTATTCTGGCCGTTCTGCTTATTGTGATCCTCGCGCTCTATATCCTTGTACAAACGCGCTGGGGCGCGGCGCAGGTCAGCAGCTGGATCACGGTAAACACCGACTACGAACTCAATTTCGACCTGATGGATCACCGCTTTTCTTCGCCCACGCACCTGGTGCTGAAAAACGTCACCTTCGGGCGCGACGGTCAACCTGCGACCCTGGTCGCGAAGATGGTGGATATCGGCGTGAGCAGCCGCCAGCTCACCGATCCGCTGCACATGGATACCATCACCCTGTTTGACGGCACGCTTAACCTCTCGCCCCAGACCGCTCCGCTCCCCTTCCAGGCCGATCGCCTGCTGCTGAACAACATGGCGTTTAACAGCCCGAATACCGAATGGGATCTCAGCGCCCAGAAGGTGACCGGCGGCGTGCGCCCCTGGGACCCCGAAGCGGGCAACGTGCTGGGGAAAAAAGCGCAGATCCAGATCAGCGCCGGGTCGCTGACGCTGAACGGCGTCCCGGCCAGCAACGTGCTGATTGAAGGTGAACTGAACGGTAAAGAGGTGGTGCTGACCACCATCGGCGCGGATATGGCGCTGGGCTCGCTCACCGGCACCGCGCGTCGCGACGCTAACGGCGGCTGGAAGGTGGACAATATGCGCCTGAACGATATCCGCCTGCAGAGCGATAAATCCCTGTCCGACTTTTTTGCCCCCATCACTACCCTGCCGTCGTTGCAGATTGGCCGCCTCGACGTGACCGACGCCCGCCTGCAGGGGCTGGACTGGGCGGTGACCGATCTTGATTTAAGCCTGCGCAACCTGACCCTCAGCCAGGGCGACTGGCAGAGCGAGGATGGCCGCCTGTCGATGAACGCCAGTGAGTTTATCTACGGTTCACTGCATCTGTTCGATCCCATCCTGAACGCTGAATTCTCCCCGCAGGGGATCGCCCTGCGCCAGTTCACCTCACGCTGGGAAGGCGGGATGGTACGCACCTCCGGCAACTGGTTGCGCAGCGGTAAAGCCCTGGTGCTGGATGATGTCGCCGTCGCCGGGCTGGAATACACCCTGCCGGAAAACTGGAAAACACAGTGGATGACGACCCTGCCGGAGTGGCTGCACAGCGTCACGCTGCGCAAATTTGGCCTGAGCCGTAACCTGGTGATCGATGTCGACGCCGCCTTTCCGTGGCAGATCACCGCGCTCGACGGCTATGGCACCAACCTGCAACTGGCGAAAGATCGCGAGTGGGGGGTCTGGTCAGGCACCGCCACCCTGAACGGCGCGGCCGCCACCTTTAACCGCGTGGACGTGCGCCGTCCATCGCTGTCGCTCTCGGCTAACGCCTCGACCATCTCCATCAGCGACCTGAGCGCCTTCACGGAGAAAGGCATTCTGGAAGCGAAGGCCAGCGTGTCGCAGACCCCGGTGCGCCAGACTACCGTTAATCTGACCGGGCGCGGCGTGCCGTTGAACATTATCCAGCAGTGGGGCTGGCCAGCGCAGCCGGTGTCCGGCGACGGCAATCTTCAGCTCACCGCCAGCGGCAATGTGCAGAAAGATTCCCCGCTGAAACCGACGGTCAACGGCAGGCTGAATGCGGTAAATATGGATAAGCAACAGGTGACCCAGACGATGACGGGCGGGGCGGTAAATACGGTGGCACCACCACCCGCACCATAATGTGGGCCCGGTAAGCGTAGCGCCGCCGGGCATCAGACCGCACTGCATTGCCGGGTGACGGCTTCGCCTTACCCGGCCTACAAAACCCACAGCCTGCACGATCCGTAGGCTTGGTAAGCGCAGCGCCACCGGGCATCAGACCGCACTGCATTGCCGGGTGACGGCTTCGCCTTACCCGGCCTACACAACCTACAGCCTGCGCGATCCGTAGGCCCGGCAAGCAACGCGCCGCCGGGCATCAGACCGCACTGCATTGCCGGGTGGCGGCTTCGCCTTACCCGGCCTACAAAACCCACAGCATGCACGACCCGTAGGCCCGGCAAGCGCAGCGCCGCCGGGCATCAGAGCGCGCTGCATTGCCGGGTGGCGGCTTCGCCTTACCCGGCCTACACAACCCACAGCCTGCGCGATCCGTAGGCCCGGCAAGCAACGCGCCGCCGGGCTTTTCCAGACAACTCAGAGGTGAACCACCACCTCATCCCCTTCGGCTTTCACCACCACGCCCCACTCGCTACCGATGTGAGATGCGCCTTTCACGCCGCTAATCTGCGGCACATTGCGCAGGCAGACCGTCCAGTTCCGCGCTTCGCCGCTCCCTTTCAGGGTGACGGTATCGCCGCTGCGCGTCGCGGTCAGGGTAAAGGCCACGGCACCGTTCGCCGCAGGAACTTCGCTTACCGCCGTGGCGCCATCGGCCAGGTTAAACAGCTGGAAGGCGGTGCCTTCGTTCCAGGCGTAGTCCGGTTTCTGGTCGTTGTTACCCAGCGCCAGCAGGGTGTTGTCGCGCACGTAGACCGGCAGGCTCTTGAAATCGTGCTGCTGTTTGTGCCAGCGGCTGCCCTGCAATTCGTCGTTATGCCACAGGTGCGTCCAGCGCCCTTCCGGCAGGTAAAACTGCACGTCGCCCGCCTCGCTGAATACCGGCGCCACCATCACCGCATCGCCCAGCATATACTGGCGGTCGAGAAAGTCGCAGGCCGGATCGTCCGGGAACTCGAGCATCATCGCCCGCAGCATCGGCGTGCCGAACTCGCGGGCCAGCGCCGCCTGACGATAAAGGTACGGCATCATCCGGCATTTCAGCTGGGTAAAGTGGCGCACCACATCACAGGACTCGTCATCATACGCCCACGGCACCCGGTAGGATTTGCTGCCATGCAGGCGGCTGTGGCTGGAGAGCAGCCCGAACGCGCACCAGCGTTTGTAGACGTGCGCCGGGGCGGTGTTTTCGAACCCGCCGATATCGTGGCTCCAGAACCCGAATCCGGAGAGCCCGATCGACAGCCCGCCGCGCAGGCTTTCGGCCATCGATTCATAGTTGGCGTAGCAGTCGCCGCCCCAGTGAACCGGGAACTGTTGCGCCCCCACCGAGGCCGAGCGAGCAAACAGCACCGCCTCTTCCTCGCCCACCGTCTCTTTCAGCACGTTCCACACCAGTTCGTTATAGATGTAGGCGTAATGGTTGTGCATTTTCTGCGGATCGGAACCGTCGAACCACTGCACGTCGGTCGGAATGCGCTCGCCAAAGTCGGTTTTAAAGCAGTCGACGCCGATATCCACCAGGCCTTTCAGCTTGTCGGCGTACCAGGCACAAGCCTCCGGATTGGTGAAGTCGTAGATCGCCAACCCCGGCTGCCATTTATCCCACTGCCACAGGGAGCCATCCGGACGTTTCAGCAGATAGCCCTTCTCTTTCAGTTCTTTAAATACCGGGGATTTCTGCCCGATGTAGGGGTTGATCCACACGCAGACCTTGAGCCCTTTCTCCTTCAGGCGGCGGATCATCCCTTCCGGGTCCGGGAAGGTAACCGGGTCCCACTCAAAGTCGCACCACTGGAAGGCCTTCATCCAGAAGCAGTCGAAGTGGAAGACGTGCAGGGGCAGGTCGCGCTCCGCCATGCCGTCGATAAAGCTGTTCACCGTCGCTTCGTCGTAGTTGGTGGTGAACGAGGTGGTGAGCCACAGCCCGAACGACCACGCTGGCGGCAGCGCCGGACGCCCGGTGAACTGCGTATAGCGATTGAGCACCTCTTTCGGCGTCGGGCCGTCGATGACGAAGTACTCCAGATATTCACCCTCGACGCTAAACTGCACTTTCGACACCTTCTCGGAGCCGATTTCAAAGGAGACGTTTTCCGGGTGATTCACCAGCACGCCGTAGCCGCGGTTGGTGAGGTAGAACGGGATATTTTTGTACGACTGCTCGGTGCTGGTGCCGCCGTCGCGGTTCCAGGTTTCGACCGTCTGGCCGTTGCGCACCAGGGCGGTAAAGCGCTCGCCCAGGCCATAGACGGTTTCACCCACGCCCAGATCCAGACGCTCAAACATGTAGTTGCGATCGGTATTGCCGTCCTGCACGTAGCCGTTATTTTTCAACTGGCTGCCGGTGATGCGTTGTCCGTTGCGGAAGAAATCCAGCGACCAGAACTCGCCTTTGGTGACGCGCACGCTGATGTTGCCGCTTTTCAGCTCAGCAAACTCCGCGTTGTTTTCAATCTGCACGTTAACGTCTTTCAGGACGTTGAGCGGGTAGTGCGGGCCGTTATTCAGCGCCCCCTGGAAGTGCTCGATACGCACCCCGACAATCCCCTCCTGCGGCGCAAACAGGCGCACGGTGAACATCAGGGTGTCGAGCTGCCAGGTGCGCTCGCGCACGTCGCGTGGCGCCACATAGACCACCAGGTCGTTGCCCTGCTGCTCCACATCGAATACCTGAACCGGATAGGTCACGTTCAGACCCGGTTGAATTAGCCAGTTTCCATCACTGATTTTCATGCTTTCGTCCTCTTAGTTCTGCAATTCTTTGCTGACCGGCAGGGTGTTAAATTCCTGCTCGTTACGTCGCGCGCCCTGCGCCAGATCGTTCATGATTTTGACCAGGAATGGCGTCTTCAGGCTGTAGTAGCGTTTGGCAATCACCGCGCTCAGCAGGTAGCAAGCGGCGGGTACCAGGGTAAACAGGGCGATGATAATGCTGATGGTGGCGCTGTTCTGGTTTTTGGCTGCGGCATCGTAGCCGCCGCCAGCCAGCATCCAGCCGATTAACGCCCCGCCCAGCGCCAGACCCAGCTTGAGCACGAACAGCGTGCCCGCAAAGCTGATGCCGGTGAGGCGTTTGCCGTTGGTCCACTCGCCGTAATCGACGGTGTCGGACATCATTACCCACTGGATCGGCGTCACCAACTGGTGCAGGACGCCAATCACGAAGATAAAGCCGAACATGGTGATGCTGGCCTGCATCGGCACGAAGAACATCGCCACGCTCGCCACCGCCAGCAGGGCATTGGTCCACCAGAAGACGCTGACTTTGCATTTCCAGTCGGTGAGCGGTTTCGCCAGCGCGGAGCCAATGAGATTGCCGACGCAGTAGGTGGTAAGGAAGGCGACGAACAGTTCTGGCGAGCCCATGATCCAGGTGACGTAATACATCATCGCCCCGCCGCGCACGCAGACCGCCAGAATGTTGAGGATGGTAAGCAGCCCGACGATGCGCCACTGGTCGTTCTTCCAGATGTCGCGCAGATCTTCGCGCATGGAGGTGGTGCTCGGTGGCACCTGGATGCGCTCTTTGGTGGTGAAGAAGCAGAACGCCAGCATCAGGAACGCTACCACCGACAGCACCGCGATACCGCCCTGGAAGCCGAGCGCTTTATTCTCGCCACCAATCATATTCACCAGCGGCATCATCAGTACCGTGGAGAGCATGCCGCCCGCCGTCGCCAGCACAAAGCGCCAGGACTGGAAGGAGATACGCTGCGTCGGGTCGTTGGTGATCACCCCACCCAGGGCGCAGTACGGGATGTTGACCACGGTATAGAGCACGGTCAGCAGGGTGTAAGTGACAGCAGCGTAGATCATTTTCCCGTTCAGGCTGAGGTCCGGCGTGGTATAGGCCAGCACGCAGACCAGACCAAACGGGATCGCCCCGAACAGTATCCACGGGCGGAACTTACCCCAACGGCTGCGGGTGCGGTCGGCTATCAGCCCCATGCAGGGGTCGGAGACAGCATCCAGCGCACGCGCCAGCAGGAACATGGTGCCGACAAACCCGGCGGGGATACCGAAGATATCGGTATAGAAAAACATCATGTAGAGCATAACGTTGTCGAAAATGATGTGACTTGCGGCGTCACCCATGCCGTAACCAATTTTCTCTTTGACGGATAAGACTTCGCTTTTCATTGTTTTTCCTTCACGCGTAGGGCGCTGAGACCGGTTACATTTTTTGTAAACCATTCACCCACGGGCAGGTATTGCGTTTTCTGGTTACTTTTTTACGTTTCTTGTTTTTTGTGATCGCGGTAAAAGTGCGGGGGCGGAAAATGTAAGCTGAGGATTTTCTTAAGGTTTACGCTGGAGGGATAACGCAGGTCAAAAAAGGGGTGAAATAAGTGAGGGAAAAGATGGGGTAAATGATTGAAAGTAGCTATAATGCGCCCCGCCTCCATGTAGCAATCGAGGCGCGGAAGATCGTCATCTCCGGTGAGGTGGCTGGACTTCAAATCCAGTTGGGGCCGCCAGCGGTCCTGGGCAGGTTCGACTCCTGTGATCTTCCGCCAAAATTGTAATGCCCCCATCTCACTGGACGCATACCTCTTTCAGTCAAAACCACACATAATCTTTATAGAAAGCTCTATTTTTTTCTTTCTAAATGTAGTACTCATCTATAAAATAATTTAATGCTTTTATTTTCCCCATAATGATTATAGATAATTAAAATGAATAACGCGCAGCCAATCCCTATTGATAAAAAAGATTCTGAAGAAATTATAAATGCACCAATAGCCGATGATCATAGGAAAAGATGTTATTGGGACGTTATATATGATAAAAATATTAACCTCGATAAATTTAAAAAAATGCATTTAGATGCTGTTAATGAAATGCGCAATAATGGAGATCATCTAAAGCATTATGTTATACACATTTCTTCTCCTGAGAGCGCACAAAATCAAGCTATACCAAATACTAAAAGATTAATTATAGAAGATGCTGTTTTTGATGTGTGTGATTTTTTAGGAGATAACACCAATCAGAAAATAACTTTCAAAAACTGCGAGTTTAGAAAGGTATACTTTGGCCATTCTGTATTTAATGATGTCAACTTTGAAAATTGCACTTTTAAGAAGACTTCATTCGCTTTGGCTAAATTTAGCCGTTGTTCATTCAATGAAAAATGTAAGTTTAAGAAAGTTTCTATATCTGGTGGGAAAACCGTTTTCGAAGATACCACTATACTTTCTTCTACTTTTATTCAAAATGCATATATATACGCAACACAAAAATACTGTGACAAAAGAAACCTAAACATTTACGATCAAGAATATCGCATGTATTCCTCTCTTGTAAAACTAAGTAGGAATATTATTACATCAGTCACCAACATAGGGGACGATGATATTTACTATGATGCAATTAAAACACTATTCAAACTAAGAATAAAAGAAAAAGAGTCGAAGATAAAGCTAGATTCCGAACAAATCGGAACTGCCATGAAAACTAAAAAAAAGCTAACGAAGAAAGCTAAAGGTTACTTTAAACTTTCATGGAACAAATTACATTGCATTTTATTCCCCATTGAAAAAATTATTCTCAGCTCATTTGGTTTTATTAATGGCTGGGGGAACAGCTTTATAAGATGTATAGGTTTTGGTTTCTTAATTTTAGTTTCATATACAATCTTATACACTTATCAATCGTGGGATGCACAAGTTAATCTTAGAGGATTTTTTATCTTACTATTTGAAAGTTATATGAAAAGTTTAGATGTAACTCTTTTAGTGGGTTACACAAAATACTCAACACCTAGCGATAGCCTGTTATCTCAATTTTTGGTACAATCTAATATGCTATTAGGTTTAGCTTGGTATGGCGTAAGCCTCCCAACATTAATTAATAAAATAAGCATGGCCAGAATATGATCGAAATAGAAAATCAAAATGCGTTGAAGTGCCTTATTCTCTTTGGAAGCCATGCCCGAGGAGATATTGACATACATTCAGATTTTGATCTTTTGGGTATTAATGACTCTAAAGATTACACTGTCAAAGATGTCGGGAAAGTAAATTTCTCCTTGTATTCAACATCTGAATCATTGAAGTTAGCAAGTGAAGGTAATTTGTTTTTCCTTCATATCATAAAAGAAGGGAAATGCTTGTTCAACGACGCTTTTTTTTCTCAACTTAAAGAATCTTTTATTTATAAAGAATCTTATTTAGAGGATGCAGTTGTCGCTTATTTTCTAGCGGAGAAAATCCTTGGGCATAAGGATATCATAACTAATTGGGTAATTGCTAATAAAAGAATATCATGGTGTGTAAGAACCATATTAATCGCATTATCAGCCAATGAAAAGAACCCTATTTTTTCAAAGTATGAATTAGCGAATGTTGCGTTCAAAAGAAATTATTCGCCTAAAGAATCCATTTCTCTTATTGACGCAAAATCAAGATATAAAAAGGACGATAAAATATTGCTTATGCTTCAAGATTTTTTGATTGAACATCAAGAACTAAAAGGGCAAATATCGAAAGGGATTTTGTATTCTAAAGGAATAGTATCTTCAACACTATTTTCAATAATTAACACATCGCCTGTTTTTTACCATTAAATACAGCAATTAATATCATCATTTTTTAAATGTCTATGATGATATTATTTTTTGTCGAAAAATTCGGCATCTAATCTTTTCGTACAAGCCTCTTTAACCCACTTACTAAAATTCCCTTTCCCCGCAGCTTTCTCAATCTGTTCCAAAAGCTCGTCCTCGAACCGGATGTTCTTCATCGTGCTTTTCTTGCGGTCAAAATTTGGCTTCTTTTTCTCTTGCATGGTAGGTACCATTTCGGTTAGTTTATCACCACGTGGTACCTACCACATGGATTCAGATTTCAAGCAACGCCCGGTAGTGTTCGAGCACTAAAGGGCGTCTAACCTCACCAACTATCAAGGAGTTGATTATGGCTGATTCGCATTCTACCCCAGACACTACCGCAACCGGAACTGAGCGTACATTAATTGTGGGATATCGCCCGCAAGGTCTCGATCGCAGTACGCCAAATCTGATCCTTTCCGGCAAATGGCTGCGTGCGGCGGGATTTGATACCGGAGATAAAGTCACAGTGAAAGTCATGGATGGCTGCATCGTTGTGATGTCGCACAACCCGCATGAGAAGGCACTTCTCACCGAATTAAAGCAGGCGCAGCAGAAGCTGAAAGGGATTGAAGGGGCGCTGTCCATGGTGTAATCACAGGCTGATCACCTGATTGTTACTTAACCTGTAAGTCAGGCTTACAGGTTCGGCAGACGCGAAACCAAAGCAGATATGCAGTTGTTCAGCAAAACCGAACAACTGCCGCAGCCCGTAACCTTCATCTCAAACCCATCACCAGGCAAAAATCAGAATTTTATAAACAAAGACTGGCAAGCGGCTAGTAAGTAGCCCGGTATACTCACGACGATACAAATCAGAATGAGTGCCAGACATGAAAACAATAGCTAATGTCAAAATTAAATGCTTATCGTTCCTGACTCTTATATTACTTTCAGCCTGCCATCACGCTTTCGCGGCCAAAATGACAGGCTTTGCGGAGCAATATTACCGGGATGACCTCTCTTCCCAAGAAGTTGTATCACAACAGCCTATCTCTCCCACCATTACTATCGGCACCAAAGCTATTCAGATGGAGACGACTTCCCTGACGGATATTGCTGACATACCTATTCAGACAGACAGCTCTGCTCGCTGGCTCTGCCTGCATTCAAAAGAGGGTATAAATTATTGGTTTATTTCCGATAATGAAATGGGGAGGGGGTTACTCACTGCTATTGCGATAGCTAAAGACGGCAATCATAAAGAGTGTGTGGCATCGCCAGAATCCATTCGCGTTTCCATAGGGAAGATATCTTTGCTTGATACCACTCGTCAGGATATCGCTCAGTCATTTGGAAATAATGAGGTTATAAAAAAGGAGGCTGTTCTTTTCTATCAGGATACCCCCGTTCAGGAGGGATTTACCCAAAGCAATACCGTCTCTTATTCCTTCGACGGTGAGAAAGTGCGTGGCGTGATCGTGGGGCAAATTACGAGTAACTGATCGGCTTCAGGAAAGGGTTAAGGGGTTATTTCCCCTCCCCCCATAGGGGCGAAGGGGTAGTACGCGCTTTAATTAACCCTTATAGCGCATATGCAGCAGCGGAAACGGATTCCCTTGCCCGTCCCGCTCCGATCGGCCAACCTGCTCAAACCCTCTGTGGCGATAAAACCCTACGCCCTGCGGGTTCTGCTCATTCACATCCACTTCATTGGCGCCAAAGTGTTCAATGGCGTGCCTCAGCAGCAGCGTGCCGACGCCTTTTCCCCGGCCCCCATCATCCACAAACAGCATTTCAATGCGGTTCTCATCCACGCCCAAAAAGCCATGAATAACGCCGTTTTCATCCCGGGCAATGACGACGTTTAAATTCGGTAAATAGGCGTTGAGCAATAACGGGCGTAATGCCGCAATATCGCTCTCCTGCAAAAAGTGGTGAGTGGCGCGAACGGAAGACTCCCAGATCGCGACAAGACGGTCAAATTGTGAGGGGAATGCGGATTCGATTTTCATGATGCGAGCATGGTCGAAAAACGAATCTACATCAAGCAACAGCACGTGCATTTATAAGTTGTAGCTTATACATTCCCTAGTATAAGCTACAACTTATCAAGGATGACAACATGTGGACGGTAATCTTAGGAGAAGTGTTTGAAGCGTGGCTGGAAGATCAAGAACAAGGCGTTCAGGAAAAGGTATTTGCAGCTCTCATAAACCTGCAAACCTATGGACCCCGCCTTCCACGTCCCTATGCCGATACAGTCAGAGGCTCGCGACATAACAATATGAAAGAATTACGTATTCAATATTATGGCCGTCCGATTCGTGCATTTTTTGCTTTCGATCCCGTGCGTCAGGCTATTGTGCTTTGCGCAGGCGATAAAAGTCATGACAAAAAATTCTATGAACGACTCATTCGTATTGCAGATGATGAATTTTCGGCTCACCTGGCAGCAATGGAGACAAGAAATTGAAAACCTTGAATGAAGCGATCGCTTCGCGTTCCCCTGAAAGCCAAAAACGCATCAAAGAAATGGCCGACGAAATGATTCTGGAAACGGGCCTGCAAATGATGCGCGAGGAACTGAAACTATCGCAAAAACACGTTGCGGAAGTGATGGGCATCAGCCAGCCCGCTATCACCCAACTTGAGCAGCGTGGCAATGAACTAAAAATCACCACGCTAAAACGCTATATCGAGGCGATGGGCGGTAAACTAAGCCTGGATGTTGAACTCCCGACCGGAAAGCGCGTGGCGTTTCACATTTAGTCAATTCCTGGCGAGCCAGCCCTTTTTATCCCTCTCCCCACAGGAGAGGGAGGCATCTGCGGGTCCGCTTTTACCGCCCCGGTAAGCACGATATTTACTGCTTCACCCATACCAGCTGATCGACCCGGAAGCCCAGGCTGCGTGCGGTATTGAGGTAATCCTCTTTCACCGCATCCGGAATGGTCGGGGTGCGCGACAGAAGCCACAGGTAGTCGCGGTTCGGGCCGCTGACCAGCGCGTACTGGTAATTATCGTCCAGCTTGATGACGTTATACCCGCCGTAGAACGGGCCGAAGAAAGAGACCTTCAGCGCGGCGGTGGTCGGCGCGCCGGTGAAAGAGGCTCTCCCCTCGCTCTCGTTCCACTTGCGTTTCACCGGATCGTATCCGCGGTTGATAACGCTGATCTGCCCGTCGCTGCGCTTGCCGTAGGTGGCGGTAACCTGCTCCAGACCACGTTCGAAGCGGTTTTCCAGGCGGGCGACTTCGTACCATTTGCCGAGATAGCGGCTGGCGTCAAAGTTGGTTATCGGCTGCACGCCTTTCGGCGGCGTAGGGGATTTACAGGCAACCAGGGTCAGCGCAATGGCGACACCGGTCACAACAGGCCATAGTTTCATGAGAGCTCCTTTCATTTGCGCGTCTGGATGTAAAGTGTAGTGCACCGCTGTGGTGCTTCATCCCGCAGGCAAATATTCGTAGTATATTGAGATTAATCCTTTCCTTCGGACGCAGACATGGCCTACTCCATCGGCGAATTCGCCAGACTCAGCGGGATCACCGCCACCACCCTGCGGGCGTGGCAGCGCCGCTACGGTTTACTCAAGCCGCAGCGCACGGAGGGCGGCCATCGCCAGTACAGCGAGGAGGATGTCCAACAGGCGCTGAAAATCCTCGACTGGGTGAAAAAAGGCGTCCCGATTGGCCAGGTGAAGCCGCTGCTGGAACGTCCTGCTCCGAGCCGTACCAATAACTGGCAAACGCTGCAACAGAACATGCTGGACCGTCTGCAGGCGGGCAAAATCGAATCCCTGCGCCAGATGATTTACGATGCCGGCCGCGAGTACCCCCGGCCAGAGCTGGTCGCGAAGGTGTTACGCCCCCTGCGTAGCCAGGTCTCGGCGAACGTTCCCGCCGCCATGACCCTGCGCGAGATCCTCGACGGCATCATCATCGCCTATACCTCGTTTTGCCTTGAGGGCGATAAGAAAGCGCCGGGCGACAACCTTCTGCTCAGCGGCTGGCACCTGAACGACCCGTGTGAAATCTGGCTTGAAGCTCTGGCGCGCACCGGCCAGGGCCATCGAATCACCCTCCTGCCCATTCCGCCTGCCGCACTGGCACCGGAGATCTTCCCGGACCGCAAGTGGCTGTTGGTCACCAGCGGTAAGCTCAATGCCGCGCGCAAAAGGCAGGTTGAGCAGTGGCAGCAGCAGGTTTCCCTTGAGGTGATTATCCTCCGATGATTTTCTCCTGCGGGAATTGTCACGAAAAGTTGAATATTTTCCCGCGCGGCAAATGCTAACGTTTTCCTGTGACTTACTACTCCACAGGAAAACCCAATGAAAAAAAGTGCCCCTCTGCTGATCCTGGCCTCTATGGCCTTTGCTCCTGTCGCCTTTAGCGCCCCTGTCGGTACGCTGAGCGTGCATATTCTTGACCAGCAAACCGGTACGCCGCCGCCGGGCGTCAGCGTCACGCTGGAAAAACAGCAGCAGGACAAATGGACCCCTGTTGCCAGCGGCAAAACCGACCAGGATGGCCGCATCAAGTCGCTCTATCCAGACGATCAGGACATGCAACCTGGCGTCTATAAAGTGACGTTTAAAACCGCAGAGTACTTCCAGGCGAATAAGCTGCAGTCATTCTTCCCCGAGATCCCGGTGCTGTTTACCGTGACCCGCACCAACGAGAAGCTGCACATCCCTCTGCTGCTCAGCCAGTACGGTTACTCGACCTATAAGGGCAGCTAAAAATCGTTGATATTTATACACATTAAAAAATATTTTCGCCAATACTTGGACAAAATAGTCAAGTTGTGTAACTTTTAGATATAGGCTCTGGAGGTACACACCATGACAACGAAACCTGTACTGGGTATTAGCGGATGTTTAACCGGTTCCGCCGTTCGCTTCGACGGCGGTCATAAGCGTATGGGCTTTGTCATGGATGAGCTGGCCCAGTGGGTCAACTTCAGGCCCGTCTGTCCGGAAATGGCTATTGGTCTGCCGACGCCTCGTCCGGCGCTGCGCCTGGTCCTGACCGACAGCGGTGAGACGCAGATGCGGTTCAGCAAAGCGCCTCATGAAGACGTTACGCAGAAGATGGCCGATTTTGCGGCGGGTTATCTGCCAAAAATCGGCGATCTTGCTGGCTTTATCGTCTGTGCCAAATCCCCCAGCTGCGGCATGGAACGCGTGCGGCTTTATGATGAAAACGGCAACCGGGGCCGCAAGGAGGGTGTCGGGCTGTTCACCGCTGCGCTCCTTGAAACCTGGCCATGGCTACCGGTGGAGGAGGATGGACGCCTGCACGATCCGGTACTGCGGGAGAATTTTGTTGAGCGCGTCTTTGCCCTTCACGAACTGAACACCCTGCGCGCCAATGGCCTGACGCGCCGCGCGCTGCTGGACTTCCACAGTCGTTACAAACTCCAGCTGCTGGCCCATCATCAGGCAGGCTACCGGGAGATTGGCCCGTTCGTCGCTTCGCTGCACGAGTGGGAAGATCTGAACGCTTTCTTCGAGGCGTACCGCGAAAAGCTGATGGCGATCCTGAAGCAACCCGCCTCGCGCAAAAACCACACTAACGTCCTGATGCATATTCAGGGCTATTTCCGTAACCAGCTAAACAGCCGCCAGCGCGGCGAACTGCGCGACGTGATCCTGCATTACCGTGACGGGTTACTGCCTATTCTCGCCCCGCTCACGCTGCTGAAGCACTATCTGGCGGAATACCCTGACCAGTACCTGATGACGCAAAACTACTTTGATCCCTACCCGGATGATTTAGGTCTGCGTCTCGCTGTAGCCTGAAATTCACAATGCGAAGGCCCCATTGACCCCGAGAGGCCCAAAGCAGTACCCCGTTTAGACGACACCCTCACTGTCGTCTTTTTTTTGCAGTTTGCTTAAAATACTGTAACTTTATACAGGTTTAAGCCGCAAAAGGGTCCGCCCATGATCAACACCCTGCACATTCAAAACTACCGTTCGATTCGCGACATGTCGCTGGATCTGGAGCAGCTCAATATCGTTTTCGGCCCGAACGGCAGCGGAAAATCGAATATCTATAAAGCCATCCACCTGATGCACAGCGCGGCGCAGGGGCAGTTTTCCCAGGCGCTGGCGAATGAAGGCGGCATTCTGAAGGTGTTCTGGGCAGGCAAAACCCGCAGCGACCAGCTGCGGGGGATGAATCTGGCGGTGGAAACCGAAACTTACGAGTATGAACTGCAGGTGGGTTTTGTCGAAAAGCTGCCTTATCCCTCGCAGTTTCAGCTCGATCCGGTCATCAAAGAGGAGTCCATCTGGCTGAGCGGCCATCAGCGGCGTCCCTCCGCACGCCTGATGCAGCGCAAAAACCAGACCGTGTTTCTGAATAATGTTCATCACGAGAAGGTGACCCACAGCGGCACCCTGTATGAGAACGAATCGGTCTTCGGCCAGCTCGGCGAGCCGCACCTCTACCCCGAGGTGTCGCAGATGCGCGAATCCCTGCGTAACTGGCGTTTTTATCATGAGTTTTCTGTTTCATCCGGTTCGGCGATGCGCGCCCCGCAGGTGGGGTTCCGTTCGCCAGTGCTGGCCAGCGACGGCGCAAACCTGGCGGCCGCGTTTCAGACTATCGTCGAGATTGGTGACGAGATGCTGCTGATGCGTATTCTCGACCAGGCTTTCCCCGGCTGCGTCTTTTACAGCGACAATACGGGCGGACGTTTCCGGATGATGATGCAGCGCGAAGGCTTAAGCCGGCCGCTGGAGCCCGCAGAGTTTTCCGACGGCACGCTGCGTTTTCTCTGTCTGGCGGTGGCCCTGCTCAGCCCGCGCCCGCCCGCTTTTATCGCCCTCAACGAACCGGAAAACAGCCTGCATCCGCAGATGCTGCCTGCTCTGGCTAGCCTGATTGCTGAGGCCAGCCGCTATTCGCAGATCTGGCTCACCAGCCACTCGCCGGAGCTGGCGAACCTCATTGAGAAGCATCGATCGTTTTCGCTGTATCAGCTGTCGATGGTGGAAGGCGAGACGAGAATGGCGCGGCTGGGGTAAATGCCGGATGGCGCTACGCTTATCCGGCCTGGGCCTGCGTGCGGAAGGTTTTGCGCCACTCCGCCGGGCTGACGCCAAAGCGGGCCTTAAACTGCTGACGCCAGGTTACGGCTGAGAGATAGCCCACCTGCTCTGCCACCGCCTCTATCGGCAGATTGCTGCTCTCCAGCAACAGCTGGCTACGCCGCAGGCGTTCGGCGGTGATCCACGAGGCCACACTCATCCCGGTGGCTTTCATAAAATGGCGGGTCAGGGTGCGGCGACTCATCGCCACGCTCTCTGCCAGCGCATCCAGGCTGAGCGGCTGGCTGATGTTACGCTGGAGATAGTCGATCAGGTTGTTGATCCGCGCATCGCGGGTGGTTTCCGGCACCGGCTGGGCGATAAACTGCGCCTGCCCGCCCTCGCGATGGGGCGGCACGATCATCCGCCGGGCAATCTGGTTGGCCACCACGCCGCCAAAGCGCTGACGGATAATGTACAGGCAGCAGTCCAGCGCGGCGGCGGTACCGGCAGAGGTGATGATGCGGTCGTCATCAACGTACAACGCGTTGATATCGAGCTGCACGTTCGGGAAAAGCGTCTGAAACTGGCGTTCGAACTCCCAGTGGGTTGCCGCGCGTTTGCCGTCGAGAATGCCAGCGTATCCAAGAACAAATGACCCCAGACAGAGCCCGACGATCTCCGCCCCGCGGTCTTTGGCCTGCACCAGGCTGTCGAGCAGCGCCTGCGGGGGACGCGCCAGTACGTGTTGCCAGTAAGGCACCACCACGATATCGGCCTGCCCGATAGCAGAATAATCCTGCGTTGCGTTGAGCGCGAAGCCGTCAGGCGAGGTCAGGAGTCCGGGCTTTTCGGCGCAGATCGTCACATTAAAACGCTTTTTACCGGAAACGGTATCGCCAAACAGAATGCAGGGGACGGAGTAGTGGAACGGGCTGAACCCGTCCACGGCGACAATGGCAACGTGAGTAAGCGGCATTGATCTCTCCTTTCCCCTGATTGCCTCAGAATATAACGGATTCACCGTCCTGAGGAATGCTCAGCACGTCGCTGACCTGATTATCCTCTGCATACTGGCGCAACGCTCTGCGGGTCAGCAGGCAGTGGTTGATGGCCTCCATATGGACCGCCACAATTTTCGCCTGCGGTAGCAGGAAGTGGATATTCAGCACATCCTCCTGGCCCATGATGATCGGCCCAAAACCGAGCACGTGGGCATAACCGGCGTTGATGACCACCACATCCGGCTGATGTTTTTGCAGGTCGGTTGCCACCGCCTCGCGCCAGATCGTATCCCCAACAATGCAGAGCGTCTTTTCGTCAGGATGACGAAACACCACGCCGCAGGCTTCGCCCAGCCGCTCCGCCAGCTCCGGCACCGCATAGGCGCGATCGGTACCGTGCTGGCCGCCGTCGGTTTTACTTAGCTGGATATCGCCAAACGGGCTGTTGTCCGTCAGCACGCTAAGTTGGGTGAAGCCCTGGCTGCGCAGCAGCTGCGCGTCATCTTCGTTCTGCACGAAGATCGGTTTGTCTTTGGCGATCCGCTCGATGGCGTACTGATCCCAGTGATCGGGGTGGGTATGGGTTACGATAACGGCATCGACATCCAGCAGGGTTTCAATCGCACAGGGCAGTTCCACCATCGGGTTGCGGATCGCCTCCCGGGCAGTGCCCGGAAAGCCGGGGTAAGTCCCTTTAGGTGCCAGCATCGGGTCAACCAGAAAGCGCTTTCCGGCATAGGTGATAAGCTGTGTCGCGTTACGAATGTGGGTGATGTTCATGAGCTCTCCTCCGGTCTGTATTGCAGAAAGAATAGCCGGAGGAGGAACGGCAGAATGTGGGCTAAAGGGCATTCAACGATGGGATTGGGCCAACTTATCTTCATGCCGCAGTGAGCGGCATGATGATTTATTCCCAGCCCGGCACTGCCCCGCCGTTAAAGATGGACTCTGCCGCCTTCGCGACCTCTGGCGACTGGTACGCCTGGATAAACTCCTTCACCTTCTGGGCATCTTTATTATCTTCCCGCGTCACCACAATGTTCACGTAAGGCGAGTTTTTATCTTCGATAAAGACGCTGTCATGCACCGGCGACAGCCCGGTTTGCTGGAGATAGGTGGTGCTGATAATCGCCACATCCACTTTCGGATCGTCCAGCACGCGCGGCAGTTGCGCCCCCTCCAGCTCCATGATTTTCAGGTTTTTTGGGTTGGCGGTGATATCCAGCGCCGTCGGCAGTAAACCAACGTCCGGTTTCAGGGCGATCAGCTTTTCGTTTTGCAGCAGCAACAGCGCACGGCCCAGGTTGGTGGGGTCGTTCGGAATGGCGATGGTTGCGCCATCTTTGAGTTCAGAGACCGATTTGATCTTGCGGGAATAACCCGCCATCGGGAAGACAAAGGTGTTGCCCACTGCCACTAGCTTGTAGCCGTGTGCTTTGTTGTCTTCCGCCAGGAATGGGCGATGCTGGAAGACATTGGCGTCCAGCTCACCGTGGTCAGTGGCGTCGTTTGGCAGCAGCGAGCCGCTAAAACCCACCAGCTCAACGTCGAGGCCGAACTTCTCTTTCGCCACTTTTTTGGCGACTTCCGCCACGTCCTGCTCGGCGCCGTTGATCACGCCGACCTTAATGTGTTTAGCATCGCTGCCGCTTTGGTCGCAGCCCGCCAGCAGCAGGCCAGCAAGAAGAAGAGCACCCAATCGAAGTTTCACCGGTCAGTCCTTTTGAGAAATGTTTTATCGACTATATCGGCAACCCAGCGGCAGGTTAAAAAACGAAAAGGAATCAATAAGAAGGATAAGTTATATGCGGGTTTTGCCGGGCGGCGCTGCGCTTGCCCGGCCTACGTGCAGAGACGGAGAACTGTCGCAGGCCCGGTAAGCGTCGCGCCACCGGGTGGGGGGAGTCAGGCTGCGGTAGTCCAGTCTTCGACTGTCAGTTCCTGCACCATGGCGAAAGCCTGATCGTTAGTCACAATCGTTGTGCCCCGGCTGATTGCGTGCGCTGCGATCAACTGATCGAGATCGCCCATGACTTTCCCGTGCTTTTCCATTTCGGCGCGCAGCTTGCCGTATATTGCCGCGGCGTCACTGTCCCAGTCGCAAACGGTGATAGTTTTAAGAAATTCCGAGATGGTTTCGTGCAATCTAAGACTTTGCTTTTTGGCAACGCCGTAAAGCAGCTCAGCCTCCGTTACGCTTGAAATACACATATCTTCTGGCGCCAACCGGGAATAGTGATTTACCACTCCTGGATGCTGCCTCACGAGATGGCTTACTATGTTAGTGTCCAGCATATGCAGCATTTTCTATAATCCTTCAAAAGGATCTCTTGTCGTATAGCTCTGATTGCGTTCCTCTTTACTCAGGAAAGAATCAGGGACATGAGTCTGCTTCAGTAAACGCAAAAAATTTTCCCTGTGCCGTTCCTTCTCTGACATAGCCCTCAACACAACATTCCCCTCTTCATCCCGCCGGATCCAGACACTCTCCGCATCAAACGCGAACTCAGCAGGCAGTAAAACCGCCTGGTTTCGCCCTTTTTTGAACAGTTTTGCTTTACGTTCCATCGCAACCTCTGCTGATTTATTAACCAGGACAAAGCATGCGCCAGCAGCGTCGGGAATGACAAGCCAGAGCGTCAAAATTCGGAAAGCGACTCGCAACAAATAGCTGACCCGCTAACTTTACGCCTCCCGCTTGCGCAGCGGCGCCTCACGCAGGAACCACGACAGGACAAAGGCCAGCACCATGATCGCGGCAGCCATCAAAAACACCGCATGAATGGCGGAGCCAAAGGCGTCCAGGTAGTCCAGGCGCAGGGCATCCGGCAGGTGATGAATGGCGGTGGGGTTCATCTCCCGCGGCAGTTCGGTCCCCTCGGGGATCCGCGCCATCAGGCCCGACTGCAATACGTGGGTGAAGACCGCGCCAAACAGCGCCACGCCAATCGCCCCGCCGATGGAGCGGAACAACGTTACGCCTGAAGTGGCCACACCATACTGGCTGGATGAGACGCTGTTCTGAACCGCCAGCACCAGCACCTGCATCACCAGCCCCAGCCCCGCCCCCAGCACGCCGGTAAACAGGTAAAGCTGCCAGATCGGTGATTCGATGGTGATCCGTGTGAGCAGGGCCATACCGACCACACCCAGCAGGGTACCGAGGATGGGGAACAGGCGGTATTTCCCGGTGCGGCTGATAATGCGCCCGCTGATAATTGAGGTCAGCAGCAGTCCGCCCATCAGCGGGATCAGCTGTAAACCGGCTTCAGTCGGGGTCGCCTCTTTGACAATCTGCAGATAGAGCGGCAGGAAGGTGACCGAGCCAAACAGCGACATACCGATAATAAAGCCAATCAGGCTGCACAGCAGGAAGCTGCGATCCCGGAAAAGCGACAGGGGAATAATCGGCTCCCACGCCAGACGCTCTTCGTAGATAAACCCGGCGATACCCGTCAGGCCAAAGGCCAGAATGCACCACAGCTGCGGGTCACTCCACTCGCGTACCGTGCCCCCTTCGCTGGTAAACAGAATGATGCACAGCAGGGCCATGCTAAGGTAAATCGCCCCCAGATAGTCGATCTCATGTTTGTTGCGCTTCGCGCTGCCGCGGAAGACCGCGCCAATCACCAGCAGGGCAAACAGGCCCAGCGGCAGATTGATGTAGAAAATCCAGCGCCAGGAGGCGTGCTGCACCAGAAAACCACCGACCAGCGGACCAATCACCGTCGCGAGCCCAAAGACCCCGCCGAATAAGCCCTGATAGCGGCCACGCTCCGCGGGGGGAATAACGTCGGCCACCGCCGCCATGCTGATCACCATCAGCCCCCCGCCGCCCAGCCCTTGCAGGGCGCGCATCAGTACCAGTTGGGTCATATTCTGCGCCAGCCCGCACAGGGCGGAGCCCACCAGAAACAGGACAATCGCGATTTGCAGCACGATTTTGCGGCCAAAGAGATCGCCAAACTTACCGTACAGCGGCACCACAATCGTGGAGCTCAGAATATAGGCCGTCACGACCCAGGAGAGTTTATCCAGGCCGCCCAGCTCGCCCACAATGGTGGGCAGCGCCGTGGAGACGATGGTCTGATCGAGAGCCGAGAGCAGCATCACCAGCAGGAGCGCGCTGAAGAGCAGCCGCACCGGGGGCGCGTTTTTGGTTTGCGTTGTTGAATCGGAGACCATAAAACACCGCTTGAAATTAATTAATTGGATAATTAATATTTAATGAAGTTATGAATCAGGTCAAGGGATCCTCCGCGCATGTCAGCACATAAAGATAATTCCGACCCTACGCCACAGGCTCGCCGTCCCGGACGCCCACGCGGAAGTAAACCCACCGCCACCAGCCGGGAACAGCTGCTGGATATCGCCCTCGATCTCTTTGCGCGCCAGGGTATTGCCCGCACCTCGCTTAATGCCATTGCCAAAGAAGCGGGCGTGACGCCAGCGATGCTGCACTACTACTTCAACTCCCGGGAACAACTGCTTGATGCGATGATCGAGGAGCGTTTTCTGCCGCTTCGCAGCGCCATCGCGACGCTTTTCAACGCTCACCCGGACGATCCGGTTACCGCCCTGAGGTTGATGGTGGAAAAGCTGGCCGAACTGGCCGTAAAGCATCACTGGTTCGCGCCGCTGTGGATGCAGGAGGTGATCGGTGAAATGCCGGTACTGCGCGCGCATCTGCAGGCCCGCTTTGGCGATGAGAAATATCAGGGGACGCTGGATACCGTTGCCCGCTGGCAGCAGGAGGGTAAACTGAACCGCGATCTGGCGCCTGAGCTTTTATTCACCACGCTGTTGAGTCTGGTGCTGGTGCCCTTTTCGCGCATGCGCAATGACGAGAGGTTAAGCGCCCTCTCGCCGGAACGTATTGTGCGCCATGCTCTGGCGGTGATGGGCAGTGGTATTGGCGGTTAAAGCGCCTTCGACAGGTAATGTCGTTGTATTCCCGGGTAGGGAAAATCGTTGAGCGTCATTTCCAGTTTATAGCCCTGCTTTTCATAAAACGGACGCGCCTGGAAACTGAAAGTGTCCACCAGTGCATGTCGGCACCCCAGCTTCCGGGCCTCCTCTTCAGCGGCATGCATCAACTGGCTGCCAAGCCCGCTTCCACGCAATTCATCGGATACCCACAGGTATTTGATATTCAACCACTCGCCCTGGCGATTGCCGATGAGTCCGCCGCGCATGTTGCCGCTGTCATCGCGGGCATAGACGGCGAGATCGCTTCCCACGCGGGAAAAATCAATAAACTGGCTGTTATAGATCCGCAGTAGCTGGAGTAACTCTTCCTGCTCGTGTTCGGTAATGGTGTCGGTAATACTCAGTTGCATATCAATCCCCCGTTACGTTGCAGATCGACTATCGCATACTACGCCCGGGATACAAACGCCAAATTCTGGTCCTGTATGGGTTAAAAAATGTAACTGAAATCAACGAAAAATTGCCTTTGCGAGCACTATCACCCCTTGTTACCTGTCACCCGCCAGCCGTCACACATTTTTCTTCTGCGCTTCCCTCTCCGGCAAATTCTGCGGCTACGCTTAGTCGTACCCCTGCGCAACTATTGGCAAAATTAATACTTTCGGCTTGGGTCGCAACGGCGGATGTAACGATATATTTCATAAACGTGTGTGTTTTTTTCCGGAGGTTTCCATGAAGTCAGCGCACCTGTTTTGCCTCATCGTCTGCCTGCTTTTCGCCGCCTTCGTTCATGCTCAGGAGATGAACGATCCGGCAAAGCTAGAGCAGATGAAACAGGCGGTTTTAAAGGATGTGAAAAAAGCCTGTGCCCCGCAACGCAAGCAAACCGATAAAGAGTGGCAGGCGATGATTATGGCGTCTGAGGCGAATCAGATGCTGGTCAAAAACGCGGTGGTGGCGATGGAGCGGAACAATCAGGAAGGTTACTGGGATGCCGTCAGTCAGGTGGACTGCATGGAGGATTACTGATTACGCATAAAGGGGCCATGCAGCCCCCTTAATTTTTTAGCGACGCACATCCGGAATAATTAAATCCCCGCGCAGCACATACGAACCCAGCATCTGGGTCTTCTCATTCAGCCAGCTGACGATCCGTGCCGCCATAGCATCCATTGAGTACTCAATCGCCGGAATGGTTGGAATACCCGGCAGATGCAGTGAACCCGCCAGACTGAAGACCATGATGTCGCCCGGTACCGATCGGTTAAACGCCTGGAGCTGGGGGATCACCCGCTGCGCTTCCTGCTCGTCGGCCACCAGTAAGGCGTTGAAATTGAGCGTAGAGGCGTTATTGAGCAGCTCCTGCAGGGCCACGGAGGATGAGGTGGCTTCCATAAAGACCAGGTTGCGATTAAACGGCAGGAAGTTCTTTTCCAGCCCATGCTTGTAGCCCAGCAGCACCTGATCGGCAAAACCACTGCCGTACGGATGGATCAGGGCAATCTGGCGTCGCCCCTGGCTGGCGAGGAAATTACAGGCGGTTTCCGCGGCGAAAGCGTGGTCATACTGGATACTGTTGACGTTACCGGTTTCCATGCAGTCCACCAGGATGACATTCTCCTGATCGATATGCAGTGGAAAACGGGCACCGATAATCAGAATGTCATCGCATAGCCCGCAGGAGAGTTCATCCAGCGCGCCCATGACTTCGGCTTTGGTGTTGGCGAAGCGAAGCAGCAGGTGCTTCTGGTGCTGGCTAAGGTGTTTTTCCAGCGCGTAAAGGTAACCCGTAGTCTGGTTAATGTTGTCGTGGGCGCAAATCACGCCGATACAACCGGTTGTCTGGCTCAGCAGCGACTGGGCAATCACGTTTGGCCGGTAGTTCAGCTCTTCAACTGCTTTCAGTACGGCCTGACGGCTGGCTTCCTTCACGCCGCGCGACCCGCTCAACACCCGTGATACCGTGGCTTTGGACACCCCGGCCAGACGTGATACATCGTTGATTGTAGACATCTTTATCCCCTGACAGGTCTCTCCAGGCCCCTGTAATTCCTGATTCCACTTCGGCTCATATTATAGCCACTCAGGAGTATATCTGTTTCCGTTTTCTATGGAAACCGATTTTCCGTTTCCACTCTTAGTGATGTAAAAGCAGCCAAAATATGTGACCCAAATCCGATAAACAGCCCCTATAAGTAATGGATCTTGATGGCTGTCACACTTCTGTCTTATATGCATGGAAACCGGTTTCCATATGTTATCCAATCATCTCCGCAATAACTATTTACATTTTGAGGATGGTTGTCGATGTTCAAGATTATGCTGTGCTGTTCTGCCGGGATGTCCACCAGTCTGCTGGTACGGAAAATGGTCGAAGCCGCGGAAGAACGCGGACTCCCCGTCAAAATCGATGCGTACGGTGTTTCAGAATTTGATACACAGTTTCCGCAATATCAGGTCGTGCTTCTCGGACCGCAAGTCAAATACATGTTAAAAACGCTCTCAGATAAGGCTGCCACTCAGGGCATACCCGTTCAGTCCATCGATACAATGGATTACGGTATGCAACGTGGCGATAAAGTGCTGGACTATGCTCTGTCGCTCATCGAAGCGGCACACTAAGAAGGTGTTCTCATGAGTTCGTTATATCAATCTATGGTTGCCGTCATTGAGCAGTCCATCGCGCCGCTGGCAGGCAAGCTGGGCCAGCAGAAGTACGTGATTGCCATCCGCGACGGCTTTACCGCCGCGCTGCCGTTTATGATCATCGGCTCGTTTATGCTGGTGTTCATCTTCCCGCCATTCTCCGCGGATACCACCAACAGCTTTGCCCGCGGCTGGCTGGACTTCTCTGAAACCTACCGCGACCAGCTGATGTTGCCGTTTAACCTCAGCATGGGCGTGATGACCTTCTTTATCTCGGTAGGGATTGGCGCCAGCCTGGGCCGCCAGTTTAATCTCGACCCGGTAATGTCCGGCCTGCTGGCCTTTATGGCATTCCTGCTGGTCGCCGCGCCGTATGCCGACGGTAAAATCTCCACCCAGTATCTGTCGGGCCAGGGGATCTTCACCGCGCTGATCACCTCTATCTATGCCACCCGCGTCTACGCCTGGCTGAAGGATCATAACGTCACTATTCGCCTGCCGAAGGAAGTGCCGACCGGCGTGGCGCGCTCGTTTGAGATCCTGATCCCGGTGGTGGTGATAATCGGTACGTTGCACCCGCTGAACCTGTTTATCGAAGCGCAAACCGGGATGATCATTCCGCAGGCGATTATGCACCTGCTGGAGCCGCTGGTTTCCGCCTCTGACTCCCTGCCTGCCATTCTGCTCTCTGTGCTGCTGTGCCAGATCTTCTGGTTTGCCGGCATCCACGGCGCGCTGATTGTCACCGGCATCATGAACCCGTTCTGGATGGCTAACCTTTCTGCCAACCAGGCCGCACTGGCTGCCGGCGCAGCACTGCCGCACGTCTATCTGCAGGGCTTCTGGGATCACTACCTGCTGATTGGCGGCGTGGGCTCTACCCTGCCGCTGGCCTTCCTGCTGCTGCGTAGCCGTGCAACGCACCTGCGCACCATCGGCAAAATGGGCATCGTGCCAAGCTTCTTTAATATCAACGAACCGATTCTGTTCGGTGCGCCGATCATCATGAACCCGATGCTGTTTATTCCGTTCGTGTTCGTTCCGATGATCAACGCTTGTCTGGCGTATACCGCCACCAAACTCGGCTGGCTGGCACAGGTTGTGTCGCTGACGCCGTGGACGACGCCGGCTCCGATTGGCGCCTCCTGGGCGGCAAACTGGGCCCTGAGTCCGGTGGTGATGTGCGTCATTTGTATGGTGATGTCGGCGCTGATGTATTTACCGTTCCTGCGTGCTTATGAGCGCTCCCTGGTGAAAACCGAAGAGCAGAAAGCGCAGGCGTCCGTAGGTGCAGCAGAGACCGTCGGCAATTAAGTCAAAGAGGACGTTTTATGAAATATGCATTTCCCGAAAACTTCTGGTGGGGTAGCGCCTGTTCTGCACTGCAAACCGAAGGGGAAAGCCAGGGCGGCGGCAAAGGATTAACCACCTGGGATCACTGGTTCGCCACACAGCCAAATCGCTTTCACAACGGGGTGGGGCCGCAGAATACCTCCACGTTTTATCAGCACTGGAAAGCCGACATTCAGCTGTTAAAGCAGCTGAACCACAATAGCTTTCGCACCTCGATAAGCTGGGCGCGCCTGATCCCGGAAGGTACCGGTGAAGTGAACCAGGAAGCGGTGGCGTTTTACAACCAGGTGATCGACGAACTGATCGCCCAGGGCATTACGCCATTCATCACCCTGTTCCACTTCGACATGCCGATGGCGATGCAGGAGATTGGCGGCTGGGAAAACCGCGATGTGGTCGCGGCCTATGCCCGCTACGCAGAAACCTGCTTTGAGCTTTTTGGTGATCGGGTAATGCACTGGTTTACCTTTAACGAGCCGATTGTGCCGGTAGAGGGCGGGTATCTGTATGACTTCCACTACCCGAACGTGGTCGATTTCCATCGCGCCGCCACCGTGGCTTATCACACCGTGCTGGCTCATGCGCAGGCGGTTCGCGCCTTCCGCGCCGGGCATTATGCCGGTGAGATCGGCATCGTACTGAACCTGACGCCGTCCTATCCGCGTTCGCAGAACCCGGCGGACGTGAAAGCTGCGCACCATTGCGATCTGCTGTTTAACCGCAGCTTCCTCGACCCGGTGCTGTGCGGTGAATACCCGGCAGATCTGGTAGCGATGCTGAAAGCGCACGATCAGTTGCCTGCCTGTCTGCCAGAGGACAGCGCGCTGATTGCCGACGGTAAAATCGACCTGCTGGGCATTAACTACTACCAGCCGCGTCGGGTGAAGTGCCGTGATACGGCCATTAATCCCAACGCGCCGTTTATGCCGGAGTGGTTCTTCGACAGCTACGAGATGCCGGGCCGCAAAATGAACCCGCATCGCGGCTGGGAAATCTACGAGCCAGGTATTTACGATATTCTTATTAACCTGCGCGATAATTACGGCAACCCACGCTGTTTTATTTCTGAAAATGGTATGGGAGTTGAAAACGAGCAGCGTTTTATTGAGAACGGTCAGATTAACGACCAATATCGTATCGAGTTTATTTCTGAACATCTTAAATGGTTGCATAAAGGCATTAGCGAAGGCTGTAATTGTCTTGGCTACCATATGTGGACATTTATTGATAACTGGTCGTGGTGCAATGCGTATAAAAACCGATATGGCTTTGTCCAGCTCGATTTAGAAACGCAGCAACGCACCATTAAAAAGAGCGGAGAATGGTTTGCCGAAACCTCTCTGAATAATAGTTTCGATAAATAGAGTGGAAGATGATGATTGCCTTAGAAGAAGCAGTAATGGAAATCATCGTCAATGCTGGTCAGTCGCGCAGCCTGTGCTTTGAAGCACTGCATGCTGCGCGGCAGGGCAACTTTGACGAAGCAAAAAGCCTGCTGCGCGAAGCCGATGGCTACGCGCGCCAGGCGCACCATATGCAGACCAAACTCATCGAACAGGACGCAGGCGAAGCCCGTCAGCCGATGACCTTAATTATGGTGCATGCTCAGGATCATTTAATGAACTCGCTGCTGGCCCGTGAATTATCCGAAGAGATTATTCATTTATACCAGCGCTAATATTTAAATATCAGTAATGGAGATAGCTTTACGATAATAGTGTAAACCCTCTGTGCCCAAAAAAATAAAATCAACTTGTTCTGATGATAGCGACATATTTTGTCAATACGGAACGGGATGGTTATTGTCTGAATAAAATTTAAATATATATTGAGATAACCATGAATATGATTAAAAAACTTCCATTAACAATGGCGGTTATCGCCGCGCTTTGCCCAATGACGGTACTCGCACAAGAATTTACGCAGGAGCAAATCGACGCCATTGTCGCCAAAGCGGTGGATAAAGCCCTGGCAGAACGCCAGGCAAAAATGGATGCCGCGGTAGCGAAAAAAGCCGACGTCATCAACGAACCGCAAAGCGCCGCGCAGTCTCCGGATATGGCGATCCCGTTCGGCATTAAATTTACCGGTTATGCCCGTTACGGCGCCCACTTCCAGGCCGCCGATCAGAAATACGTTGCCGTAGATGGCTCCTATAACGGCGCCTCGGCGATTGGTCGTCTGGGTAACGAAAGTAACGGCGGCGAGTTCCAGCTTTCCAAAGCCTTCAAAGGCGAAAATGGCGCCATCTGGGACGTCAACGTGATGATTGACCACTGGGGCGACGAAGTTAACCTGAAAAAAGCCTACGCCGGCGTGACCAATATTCTGGAATCCAACCCGAACGCCTATATCTGGGCGGGTCGTGACTTCCACCAGCGTCCGCAGCAGGGCATCAACGATTACTTCTGGATGAACCACGACGGCCAGGGCGCCGGGGTGAAGAACTTCGACATCGGTGGCGTGCAGTTTGACGTGGCCACCGTGGCGGCAGTGGAATCCTGTAGTCCGGAAGTGATGGACGATGAAGCGAACCCGTCGCGCATCACCTGTACCGGCGGCTCCGGCACCGGCGACAAGGGCAACTACGCGGCCACCTCCAAAATTCACGGCATGAAGTTCGGCCCGATCGATCTGGAGCTGTACGCCAACTACGGCTTTGACTCCAAAGCCATCGACACCGAAGAGCGTACTAACGCCTGGCAGGGTGGCGTGGTGCTGAGCCACACCAACGACAGCGGCGTGAACAAAGTGATCGCCCGTTACTCTGATAACTCTGACAACAGCGTGTTCAACAAAACCGAGGATCTGACCACGGTGTACGCCAGCTTCGAAGGGCTGCACAAGTTCACCCCGGCGACCCAGGTGGAGTACATTCTGGCCTTCCACGACTATGACAACAGCCGTGACAACACCGACAACCGTAAGAACTACAACGCCATCGTGCGTCCAATGCACTGGTGGAACGACGTTCACTCCACCTGGCTGGAAGCGGGCTGGCAGCACGTTGATTACGACAACGGCGGCGATAACAAAGGCTGGAAGCTGACCCTGTCGCAGAACATGTCTATCGCTATGGGCCCGGAATTCCGTCCGATGCTGCGCTTCTACGTCACCGGCGGCAAGGTGGATAACGAACGCACCGCCCGCGTGAACAACACCAAAGACGAAACGCTCGACGACTTCAACGTCGGCGCAATGTGGGAAGCCTGGTTCTAACCCCTGCTGCGCCCGGCGGCGCTGCGCTTGCACGGGCCTACAAAGTTTTGTAGGCAGGGTAAGCGTAGCGCCACCCGGCAGGCCCCGTGTTATGCTGCTGGCCTTTGAAAAGCCAATATCGCAGGGGAGAACATGGGTTCCACACGTAAAGGGATGCTGAACGTCCTGATCGCCGCCATTTTATGGGGCAGCTCAGGGGTTTGCGCGCAGTACATCATGGAGAAAAGTCATATTTCCTCGCCTTACCTCACCATGGTTCGCCTGCTGTTTGCCGGCGTGATCCTGCTGACACTCTCATTCGTTCACGGCGACAAGATTTTCTCGGTCATCAAAAATCGCAAAGATGCCCTCAGCCTGCTGATTTTCTCGCTCTTCGGGGCGCTGATCGTCCAGCTCACCTTCCTGGTGACGATTGAAAAATCCAACGCCGCCACCGCCACCGTGCTGCAGTTCCTCTCCCCGACCATTATCGTGGCGTGGTTTGCGCTGGCGCGTAAAAAGCGTCCGGGGATTTTCGTGCTGGCGGCGATCATGACCTCGCTCATCGGCACCTTTTTACTGGTCACTCACGGCGATCCGACTTCGCTGACCATCTCCCCTGCCGCGCTCTGCTGGGGCATCGCCTCCGCCTTCTCCGCGGCGTTCTATACCACTTACCCCTCGGCGCTGATTGCCCGCTACGGCACCCTGCCGATTGTCGGCTGGAGTATGCTGCTGGCCGGGTTAATGCTGACGCCGTTCTATGCCGGGCGCGACACCACCTTCGTGGTCGACGGCAGCCTGCTGCTGGCCTTCTTCTATCTGGTGGTGATCGGCACGTCGGTGACCTTCAGCCTCTATCTGAAAGGCGCGCAGATGATTGGCGGGCCAAAGGCGAGCATTCTGAGCTGCGCCGAGCCGCTGAGCAGCGCCCTGCTGTCGGTGATTTTACTGGGGGTGGCGTTTACCCTGCCAGACTGGCTGGGCACGCTGCTGATTGTGTCGTCGGTGGTGCTGATTTCGATGGATTCGAGAAGAAGGGCTCAGACATCGTCGTAGCCTGATGCCCTCTCCCGGCGGGGAGAGGGCCAAAAACTTACTGCGCCTTCACCTTCCCGGCCACCAGCAGCGCCGTCAGCAGCATCAGGGTGCCGGAAATCACCACCGGTGAGGTGAGCCCTAAATTATCCAGCGCCAGGCCGCCCAACGCCGCACCGCAGGTATTCGCCAGCTGGATCACCGCCACCTGAATGGACCCGGCTTTTTCCGCCTGATCGGCCAGCGAGCGGGTGATCCAGGTCGACCAGCCCACCGGAATCAGCGCAAAGGCAAAGCCCCAGATAATCGCGATCGCCGAGGCAACCCATTTGTCGCTGCCCCACAGAATCAGTACAAGCGCGCTGACCGCCAGCACCAGCGGCGCCCCCGCCAGCGCCACCTTCAGGGAGCGTTTCAGGAACTGCGCCGACAGCGAGGTGCCGACAAAGCTGGCGATACCGAAGCTTAACAGCACCAGCGTCAGGCCATCGACGTCAAACCCGGCCATGGTCATAAACACCGGGCGGATATAGGTGAAGAAGGCGAACTGTCCGGCGAAGGCCATAAAGATGGCGGTCATCCCCGCCAGCACACCCGGGCGTTTCAGCAGGCTGAACATGTTCTGCTTGTGGTGCGCGGCTTCGCCCGGCAGCGACGGCAGCGCTTTCCAGACCCACAGAATACAGAGCACGCCCATCACCGCAGCACCGTTAAAGACGTTGCGCCAGCCGATGATCCCCCCGAGGAAGCTGCCGAGCGGCGCGGCAATCACCAGCGCGATGGAGACCGCACCGAAGATCACCGACAGCGCTTTCGGCACGGTGCGCGCCGGCACCAGTCGCATGGTGAGCGAGGCGGACATCGCCCAGAAGCCGCCGAGTCCCAGCCCGAGGCAGGCGCGCCCTAACAGCAACAGGGTGAAACTATCAGCAAAAGAGACCAGCAGGCAGGAGAGGGTCAGCAGCACGCTGAACAGGATCACCACTTTGCGACGGTCAACGGTGCCGATCGCCTGGGTGATAAACAGGCTGGCAAACATCGCCACAAACGCAGTAACGGTAACCGACTGGCCCGCCAGCCCTTCAGATATGCCCAAATCCTGCGCCATCGGCGTCAGCAGGCTGACCGGCAAAAACTCCACGGTAATCAGGCAGGCGACGCAAAACGCCACGGAAAAAACCGCCGACCAGTTCGGGCGAGAAACCGTTTTGGCCTGCGGTTGAATCGTGGGCTGGATATGTTCTGTCATGGCATCACCTGAGATAAAAACGTGCGGAAAAGTCGCGCAGTTTATCATCAAAAGTGTGACATATTTAACGTTTCGACAACTTTTCTTGCATTGCCGCCTTCGCCAGCCCGACGATCCACTCCTGATGCCCGTTAATCATTGGATTCGGCACGGTGCGCGCCAGCTCTTGTGCAGGAACGCCTTTCTGCGACTCCTGGGTCAGGATGCGCACGCGATTTCCCGGTAAATCTTCAAACAGCCAGGCGTGGATCACATCCAGACGTGAGCTGGCATCGCCCTCTACCCAGCCGTGCCAGGCGATGCGCGCGGCCTGGCCTGCGACCGGCGGCACATATTCCGTAACCTGCGCTTCTACCGGAAAGCCGAAGGTTGTGAAACGGAAGCGCGCGCCGTCGCTGAGCAGCGGGCCGCTGCCGTCGTGAAAGCGAATATCCTCGGCATTGCTGTAATACTCCGGCCACAGACGGGTGTCGTTCAGCTGGTCCCAGACGGCCTGCGCGGTCAGCCCAGCGACGATGATTTCGTTGGATGCAAAATTATCGGTAGTGCCCGGCAGGTACTCCTGCGGCCAGATAATGGCGGATTGATTCATGGTTCACCTCATCGTTTGTTAATGGGGTGATGGTGCGCCGGTTAGTGGTATAAATCTAATGACGATGATTTATAATCCTCATCACGAGGCGTGATATCAGTGCAGGAAGAAGACCCCCTCTTCCGGCAGGAAGAGTTGGTTATAACGCAGCTGGAAGGCATTCAGTTCGTACGGATCCGGCTCCATATCGCGCATAAAGCCAAGCGCCAGGCGAACCTGCGCATCGGTGATCGGCGCGGCAAGACGCGCCTTGCGCAGCAGGCGATACCAGTTCTGCAGGTTGTTTTCACTGCTGTCGACGATGCACACCTGCCAGATCAGCAGCACCTGCGCGGCATTGAGCAGATGCGCCTCGTCAGGACGTTCAAGGTAGCGGATAAACTCATTGCCGGCGCTTTTGCCAAACTGATCGATCATCGACTCCAGCGGCACAGGGGCGATCCCCAGCCGTTCGCTGAGACGACGAATGGCGCGCCGGGAGCCCGACGTCATGACGCGAAAGCCCACCACAAATACCACGGCAAGCGTAGCCAGCATTATCCAGACCATGAATTCTCCTTACGGTTAGTCGAGCATAATATCGGGAAACGCAGCGCGTCGACAGCGGACAACGTCGTATTAATGTACTGAAAACAGGTAGTAGAGGACTATGAAAACGGATATCCGCACGCTGGATTTGAATCTTTTGAAAACTCTGGATGCTCTGATGGATGAGCGCAGCGTCACCCGCGCGGCATCACGCTTATCCCTGACCCAGCCCGCGGTCAGCGGCATGCTCAACCGCCTGCGCGATTACTTTGACGATCCGCTGTTTATCCGCGCCCCGCACGGCATAGTGCCAACCACGCGCGCCGAAGAGCTGGCCGCCCCGGTAAAACGTATTCTGGCGGATATCGACGTGCTGCTGCAGCCCACCGGCTTCGATCCCCTGAGCGCCAGCATGACCTTTACCGTTGCCGCCACCGACTACGCATTGCGGGCAGTAATGGTGCCCTTTATCGCAGCCCTTAAGATACGAGCGCCCGCCATCCGCGTGCGGGTGGTACCGGTGGAATCCGACCGTCTGGTCAGCCAGCTTGAGCGGGGCAGCGTTGACGTGGCGCTGATCACTCCACACACCACGCCGGCCGAATTGCATAGTCGCGCACTTTATGATGAACGGTACGTTTGCATGATGCGTGCCGACCATCCGGACGCGGGCAAACCGCTTTCGCTGGCACGTTTTTGCGCCCTAGAGCATGTGCTGGTCTCTTACGAGGGAGACGGTTTTCGCGGGGTGACCGATAGCGTGCTGGAGAAAATTGGTCGAATGCGGCGTGTGGGACTTTCGGTGAGCCATTTTTTAGTACTACCGGACGTGCTGGCTCTCAGCGATATGATTGCCACCGTACCATCACGCATCGCCGAAAATCAGACGGAGATGTTCGTCTGCGAGACACCCGTTTCCGTGCCAGGCTTTACCAAAAGCATGGCCTGGCACGGCAGAACGCACCGCAATCCCGCGCAGGCCTGGTTGCGCGAGCTAATGCTTAAGACCAGTCAGCGCGCCTGAAGCCCTTTCAGCAGCGCCTCATGGAAACGCTGCGGATCCTGCATCTGCGGGGCATGGCCCATATCGTCAAACTCCACCAGCGTGGCGTGTGGGATACGTTTCGCCGTCTCCTTCCCCAGTACCGCATAGTTGCCGAGCGTTTTACGGATCTCCTGCGGGGCGAGATCTTTGCCGATGGCGGTGTTGTCCTTCGTGCCGATCATCAATAATACCGGCATCTTCAGTTCACTAAATTCGTAGATCACCGGCTGGGTGTAGATCATGTCGTAGAGCAGCGCCGAGTTCCAGGCCACACGTTCTTTTCCCGGCCCGTTGTTCAGTCCGGCGAGCATGGTGACCCAACGCTCGTACTCCGGCTTCCACTCTCCGGCGTAGTAGGTGTTTTTTTCGTACTGGCGGATGCCGTCGGCGCTGGTTTTTAGCTCGCGCTGATACCACTGGTCGACCGTAATGTGCGGCACGCCGCGCGCCTTCCAGTCCTCCAGCCCAATCGGGTTGACCATCACCAGCTGTTCCACCTCCTGGGGCCACATCAGCGCGTAGCGGGTCGCCAGCATGCCGCCGGTGGAGTGACCAATAACGGTAACGCGATCGATCCCCAGCTCTTTCAGCAGGGCATGGGTGTTATCCGCCAGCTGCTGGAAGGTGTATTGATAGCGCTCCGGCTTGGTGGATTTGCAGAAGCCCACCTGATCGGGTGCCACCACGCGATAGCCGCTGGCGGTGAGGGCGCGGATGGTGCCATCCCAGGTGCCGGCGCAGAAGTTTTTACCGTGCATCAGCACCACGGTCCGGCCGTTGGCGTTTTCCGGCTTCACGTCCAGATAGGCCATATCCAGAGACTGTTCTTGCGAGGTGAAGGTGAAGTGTTTTACCGGCCAGGCGTAGTCAAAACCTTCCAGCTTTTCGCCGTAGGTGGGGGTATCGGCCGCCATCGCGGGTGAGGCCAGCGCCACCAGCAGCGCAAGGCAGGACAATCCTCGGGTCAACATGCAAGCTCTCCGTTAGCAAAAGGGCTGAGGCTGCGCGAAAGGCGGCAGCAAACTAAAACTGTAGAGCATAGGACGGAGCGGATGTGTAAAGCGGGGTAAGGTAATCGGGGTGAGAATGTAAAAAAGCCCGGCATCACGCCGGGCAAAAAGTGACCTGCATACTCAGGCTGCTTTCAAACGTTGTACGCGTTTTTCGCGGCGGATCTTGCGCTCTTCCAACACCGCAACCATCGCCATCAGGACGATACAGCCGATGGCTGCCGCATCCAGCGCGGCAAAAGTGCCTGCCCAGCCGGTGAGGCCGAAGATCGGCGTGCCGTCGGCAATCATCCCCAAACCGAGCTTGGCGAAGCTGTCGCCGATCAGGTAAGCGAAGGTGCCTTTAATCCCATCGGCAGCGCCGATCGCTTTTTTCGGCACAAAACCTACCGCCGCCACGCCGATCAACAGCTGCGGACCAAAGACCAGGAAGCCGAGCGCGAACAGGGAGGCGAGATAGACGTACTGGTTGCTTGCATGCTGATAAATACCCAGCGTGGCGATAATCAGCGCCAGCGCGACGCAGGCCACCAGCGCACGACGGCCATTGGCGAGATCCGAGAGCCAGCCCCACAGCAGGGTGCCGACCAGCGCGCCTACTTCAAACAGGGTGAAGCCCTGGATCGCCACCTCTTTGGAGAGCTTCAGCTCCTGGAAGGCATACACGGTCGACCACTGGTCGATACCGATGCGCACCACGTAGAGGAAGATATTGGAGAAGCAGAGCAGCCAGATCACTTTGTTTTTCAGCACGTACTCAACAAAGATCTGCCATTTGGTCATCTCGTTCTCTTCAGTCTCTTTGTCCTCTTCGCTGATCTCTTCATTAAACAGCTCTTCGGCTTTACCCAGACCGTATGATTCCGGGGAGTCACTGCCGAAGCGCAGGCCGATAAAGCCGACGATCAGGGCGATAATCGACGGGAAGATAAACATGCCGATCACGTGGCCGTCGAAGAGGTAGTTCGCGCCGAACAGCGCCACCCCTGCCGCACCCGCCCCGCCGAGGTTGTGGGAGATGTTCCACATGCCGAGGTACGAGCCCCGCTTGCGGCGCGGGGTCCATTTGGTGATGGTGGAGTAGCTGCACGACCCGCCGGTACTCTGGAAGAAACCGCTCAGGGCGTAGAAGGCGATCATCAGGAACAGGCTGACGGAGCCCGCGCCCATGCTGGCGCTGAAGCCGAGCATACAGATGGCGGAGAGGATCAGCATAAACGGCAGGAACTGCTTGGTGTTTTTGCCGTCCGCATAGTACGAGACAACGGTTTTCCCCACCCCGTAGGTGATGGAGAAACCGAGGCCAATCATCCCCAACTGGGTCATGCTCAGCCCGTAGGTCGAGATCATGTCGTTCTGCGCGATGTTAAAGTTTTTGCGGATCAGATACATGGTCAGGTAGCCGATAAAGACCACCAGGTAGGACTGCATGAAGGGTTTGAACCACATTTTGCGCCGCACATCGAGCGGCAGATCCAGGGTCGGCTTGCGCACCTGATTGAGGAAGGCCAGCATGGTTTGCTCCTGAGCTGATTTTTACCTGCGAATGGCAGGCATTGTAAAAATCAGCCAGGAGAGATGCCTGAGACAGCGTCCAGGCGGAACCGGGAAAATTTCTTAGTTTCGCGCCACTCGCGGTGAAAAGGTGAGGCGCATCACATCACACTGGCTTCACGCGGGGCCTGGGCGTTAAGGAACGGCAGCAGCAGCAGGGCCGAAATCCCCGCCGCGATGGCGATCACCGCGAAGAACCCGCTCCAGTGCCAGGTGTCGATCACCCTGGCCAGCGGCCAGCCGGAAAGCGATGCCCCGAGATAGGCGAACAGCCCGACAAAACCGGTCGCCGCCCCTGCCGCGTCCTTGTGGGAGCACTCCGCCGCCGCCATGCCGATCAGCATCTGCGGGCCAAACACAAAGAAGCCGATGGTAAAGAAGCACGCCGCCTGCATCACGTAGCTGGCAAACGGCATCAGCCACAGGGAACCGACCGAGAGCAAAATCCCGGCGGCAAAAATCAGGTTCATTGGACCACGGTTGCCGTTGAAGAGCTTATCCGAGCCCCAGCCCGCCACCAGCGCGCCGATAAACCCGCCCAGCTCAAACATCGTCACCGCCGAGTTGGCGGTGACCAGATCCACACCCAGCGTCTCGGACATGTACAGATTGCCCCAGTCATTGATCGCCGCGCGCACCACGTAGACCAGCACGTAGCAGAGCGACAGCAGCCAGATATAGGGGTTTTTCAGCACATATCGGGTGAGGATCGCCTGGCGGGACAGCCCGGCCCCCTCCTGCTGCTGGGCAATCTCCAGCGCGTCGTGCCGCCAGTCGCCCACCGCCGGCAGACCCACGGTTTGCGGCCGATCGCGCAGACGCCAGCAGAGAAACAGCCCGGCGAGGATCGCGAGACAACCGGCAATCATCATCCCCGCGCGCCAGCCGTAGTGCAGCGCTGCGGCACCGACCACCATCGGGATCAGCGCCCCGCCGACGTTATGGGCGGTGTTCCAGATCGCCCACCAGCCGCCGCGCTCGTTGCGCGAATACCAGGCGGTGAGCAGGCGGGCACAGACCGGCGCGCCCCAGCCCTGGAAAAAGGCGTTCAGCGCCCACAGCAGGGCGAAGGCCCACAGCGAGGTGGAGAAGCCGAACAGGATGTTCACCACCCCGGTGGCGATCAGGCCAAAACCCATAAAGTAGCGGGCGTTGGAGCGGTCGCTGACGATGCCGGAGAAGAACTTCGACAGGCCATAGGTGATGTAAAACAGCGTCGCCAGCAGGCCGATATCGGTGCGGGTCATCACCCCGCTGGCGAGGATCTCCGGCGCGGCGGCGTTAAAGCTTTTGCGGGTGAAGTAGAACAGCGCGTAGCCGAGCCAGAGGGTGATCAGAATATGGCGTCGCCAGTAACGATAGCGGGCGTCGATTTCCGCCTTATCGCTTATCGGGACTGCATCGACAGGGGGTTTAAACATGGTGACTCCGAAGCGGTAAACTGACGCTGACGCGCGTCCCGTGTGTGCAGGAGATAGTCAGCGTGCCGCCCAGCGCCTTCACGCGTTCGCGCATCCCCGCCAGGCCAAAGCCCTGCAGCCCCGAGCCCGGCGGCAGGCCGCAGCCATCGTCTTCAATCACCAGCCTGAGGCTTTCATCCTGCTGCCAGCCCTGCAGCGTCACCGCGCTGGCGCTGGCGTGTTTGACGATATTGTTCAGCCCTTCCTGACAGACGCGAAACAGCGTGACGCGCTGGCCTTCACTCAGCAATGATTCATCAATGCGCCAGTCGAGATGGCTGACGATGCCGCGGCTCTCCAGCTCCATCTCACGCATCAGGGAGCGCACCGCCTGTTCCAGGGTCAGATCGTCCAGCTGGCGCGGACGCAGCCTGCCCAGCAGGCGACGCACCGAGTCATACACGCCCAGCGAGAGCTGTTCGATATGCGCCCCGCCCTGCTTCACCCCGGCGTTGTCCGCCGCCAGACGCTGGACGATACCCGCCTGGGTACGAATGGCGGTAATGGTCTGGCCGATGTCGTCGTGCAGTTCACGCGCCACCTCCTGGCGCACGCTCTCTTCGGTCTCCAGCAGGCGTTCTGCCAGGCGGCGATTGCGCGACAGCTCGGTTTGCAAGGACTGGTTCAGCTCACGCAGACGCTGAATGCCCGCGCCGAGCAGCAGCCCGGTCAGGCTCTGGGCCAGCAGAGAGAGCAGCAGATCCACCGGGTGATCGTGCCAGGTCTGGCTGGCAATCAGCGCGATGGCGTTCATCAGCGTGGCGATCAACGCCCCCTGCCAGCCGTAATGCCAGGCGAGCGCGATGATCGGCAGCGCCAGACAAAACGGCGTAAAGCGCGACAGCTCTGCGGGCAGGCCAAGCTGCAACCACAGGCTCACCACAAACAGCAGCAGATACCAGATGAGATGCCGGGCGCGCCAGTTGACGGGCTGAGAAACCAACGCCGGGCCAAGGGGCTGCCAGACGGTGCTGGTGAGGTAATGCCAGATGACGAGGCAGGTCGGGGCCAGGGTCAGGCCGCCGGTCAGGGTCAGCAGCAGGGTGTTCAGCATCTCCTTTTCGCCCACCCACGGCAGGGACTGCAACAGCGCGGCGGCGATCAGCGCCGCCCCCTGGCGCAGCAGGGTGCGCCAGTCGCGCTGGTGACGATAGCGGGAAATAAGCGCAACCGGGAGGAGCGTGAGCAGGCTTCCGGTCATCAATAAGGGCAGATACGCGAGGGCGACTTCCTGCGACAACCAGATCAGCATCAGCCACTCTGCACCCAATAAAACCGGCCAGTAGCCGCGCGGGCATTGCAGCATCAGCCCCAGCCGCAGGCCGAAAGGGAACAGCAACACCGCCAGCTCCGGGCGTTCTACCAGGTGCAGGCTGATGCTCCACAGGCAGAACCAGGCGGCGGAGAAGATAAAGAAGCTGGCGACCACCGCCACCAGCCGGGAGAAAAAGGCGTGCATTACCAGCCGTCAAACATGCGGCGCGCCAGCTCAACGTCATTGCTGACGCCCAGTTTTTCCATCAGGTTGGCGCGGTGAACGTGTACGGTTTTTGGCGACAGGCCAAGCTCAAGGGCGATCTCTTTCACCGCCATTCCCTGAGCCAGCTTTTCCGCCACCTGGCGTTCGCGTCGGGTAAGCGGGTCCTGGCGTCCGGCCGCCAGCTTGAGGGCGATATCTGGCGTCAGGTAGCAACCGCCGGTGGCGACGGTACGCACGGCGGCAATCAGCTCGTCCGGGCTGCAGCGTTTGGAGAGAAACCCGCGCGCGCCCGCGTTCAGCGCCTGCTCTACCAGCGCCGGACTGTCGTGAACCGAGAGCATGATGGTCGTTATTCCTTTCGGCAGCTGGCTCAGCAGCTCCAGCCCGGAGAGGTCCGGCATTGAGATATCGCAGATACAGACCTGTACCCCGCGTCCCGGCAGGCCGGCCAGCGCCTCGCGGCCGGAGCCGAACTCGGCCAATACCTGAAAATCGGGCTCCAGGCTCAGCAGCTGGGCAAATCCGGAGCGGACGATAAGGTGATCGTCGATAAGGGCGATGGTGGTCATGGTGCATTCCTGGCGGGATTAAAAAACGCGCTTACCTTAGCGATAAGCGCGTTACTGTTCAAGCGATGAACGATTCGTGCCGTCAGAGGATGCCTGTGGTCACCGTAAAGCGGCGGGTTTCGGCCGGAGCCAGCGAAATCAGGCTGCCGCTGTGCTGTGCCGCCAGGAACCCTTCCGGGCGGCAGGTGGCCGGAAGCACGAACGCCGCCACCTGCTGATCGCCGTTGTAGAGTATCCAGTGGGTGGCGTAGTTCAGTTCGGCGCTGGCAAAACGCGTAACAAAGGTGACGCCATCCGGGGCGATCATGCGGAATTCCGGGCTATCCGTATAACGATCGAGCTGGTCGGTGAAGAAGACAATCTCCGGATCGTAAAATTGCGGTTCAGAGAGGGTCTTCAGGGTCGCTTCGCCCTGCTGTACACGCTGGTTGAACGCCAGCCACTGTTCGGTAGGTTTAACGTGCGCCGGGATCGACTCGCGCAGCTGAATGGCTTCATCCGGGACGTTCTGGCTGAAGGTGGCCCCCTCAACATACGCATAGTTCATATGGCACATGTACTGGAGCGGCATGGGCACCGTCGCCAGGTTGGTTACCGCCATGGTGATCTCAAACAGGGCGCTGGCTTTACGTAACGTCACCGCCGGCTGCGCCTGATAATGATGACCGAAGCCCATCACATATTCATAGCGTCCGGTCACCGTCAGGCTGTCGCCCTTCAGCTCCAGCCAGGCTTCATCCATTGGCGCGCAGGGCATTTCGCCGTGCAGCGGATGGGTATCCTCCGGGGACGGGCAGCCGTTTGCCAGCAGGCCCGAGTGGAAGGCAAAACAGCCATAGGTTTCCACCACCTCTTTTGCCGCTTTGGGCTGGCGGAACATATTGCGCATCGTCAGGTCGCGGCCATCAAACTCCGCATCCCAGATCATCTGCCCCAGCCAGGGGAGGATCACCAGGTGGCCGCGGCTGTTTTGCACCCGCAGCCCCTCCACGCCGCTGGCGTAGCGAAACGCCGTCACCGTGAAGTCATCGTTTTGCAGCAGGGTGCGCGGCTGTTCGGTAAAGAGCGCGCGCCACAGGGGAAGTTGCGTCATGGTGTTTCTCCTCAGGAAGCGGTGGCTTCGGTCAGTTCACGGCGCACTTTGCTCTCACGCCAGAAATAGACGCCCACGTAGACAAAGCACAGCATCGAGACCAGGAAAGAGGCCTGCAGCGAGTGGAACAGATCGGCGACATAGCCCTGCACCGCAGGCACGACTGCCGCACCCACAATCGCCATCACGATCACCGCGCCCGCCATTTCGGTATGTTCGTTGTCCACGGTATCCAGGGTTCCGGCGTAGATAGTGGCCCAGCATGGCCCGAAGAGAATACTGACCAACACCGCAACGTAAACCGCGCTAAAGCCTGGCGCCAGCGCCACATAGGCCAGGAACAGCGCGCCGACCACCGAGTACATAATGAGCACCTTCGCCGGGTTAAAGCGGGTCATCAGAACGTTGGCGATGAACTTGCCGATGAAGAAGCAGGCAAAGCTGTAGACCATAAAGTTGGAGGCGTCGCGTTCGTTGATATCGCCCAGCTCCAGCGCCAGACGGATGGTGAATGACCACACCGCCACCTGCATGCCCACATAGAGGAACTGCGCCACAATACCGCGACGGAAGCGGGCATTGGTGGCGAGGTAGCGCAGGGTATCCATCGCCGACGGGCGCTTACGCTCCGTGGTTTGCGCCACTTTGCAGGTGGGGAAGCGGGTTAACAGAAACAGAACCATCACCACCACCAGAACCATAATCATATACTTGTAAGGCTCCAGCGTGTTCTCCAGCATCAGGATCTTAAAGTTGTGGATCTGCTCGGCGTTCATGCCTGCCATCTGTTTTTCCAGGCTGTCGCCTTCGGAGAAGACCAGATATTTACCCAGCAGGATGCCTGCGGCAGCGCCAATCGGGTAGAAGGTCTGGCTAACGTTCAGGCGCAGCGTGGCATAGGCTTTCGAGCCGATCATTGAGCTGTAGGTATTAGCCGCCGTTTCGAGGAAGCTCAGACCAATCGCGATGGCAAAGATGGCCGCCAGGAACATGGTGTAGGTTGCCATGTGCGAGGCCGGGAAAAAGAGCGTACAGCCTACGATATAGAGCGTTAATCCGATTAAGATCGCCACTTTATAGCTGGTCTTTTTAATTACCAGCGAGGCCGGAATAGCTATCAGGAAATAACCGCCATAAAATGCGCTTTGCACCAGCGCCGAGGCAAAATTGCTGAGTGCAAAGACGCTTTTAAACTGCGTAATTAAAATATCATTTAAAGCAGCAGCGCATCCCCATAATGGGAATAAGCAGGATAACAAAATAAACTGGAACAGAGGGGTTTTATTCAGATAGCCGTCAGGCATCTGAATGATGTTTTTATCGTTCATAGTGCTACCTTTTATTTCGCAGGGTTTTATTATTCGTTCAATGCCAGAAACTCATTGAATTGTTCGATGCTGGGGTAAGAAGACTGGGTGCCTTTCCCGGTGACGCTGAAGGCGGCAAAGAGGGAGGCTTTTTTCATGGCGGCTTCAACGTCGCCGCTCTGGACATAGTAGTGGGCGAAGCAGCCGATAAAGGCATCACCGGCCCCGCTGGTATCGACGGCATTTACTTTAAAGGCCGGGACTTTAACTTCCCGGTCGCGCGTCATCCATAGCGCCCCTTTTTCACCCATGGTGACAATAATATTATTCAGCCCTTTATCTACCAGCGAACGCGCCGCGAGGCAGATATTTTCGTAGGTATTTACCGGCATGCCGGTCAGAATTTCCAGTTCGGTTTCATTCGGCACAAAGAAATCACATTTGCAGGCATAGGACATATCTAATTCACGTAATGCCGGGGCCGGATTTAATAACACCTGAATACCGTGTTTTTTACCAAACTCGATGGCGTGATAAACCGTCTCCAGCTGCACTTCAAGCTGTAAAACAATCAGCTGACACTTTTTCAGATCCTCTGCCGCGCGGTCGATATCTTCCGGCGAGAGGAATTTATTGGCGCCTTTCACAATCAGAATGCTGTTGCTGGAGTTGGCGTTCACAAAGATGGGCGCCACGCCGCTGCTGGTGCATGGCACTTTTTCCACATAGGTGGTGTTGATGCCCCAGGACTCCAGATTGCGGATGGTGTTATCGGCAAAAATATCGTCACCGACTTTGGTCAGCATCATCACCTTCGAATTGAGCTTGGCCGCCGCCACCGCCTGATTCGCGCCTTTGCCGCCACAGCCAATTTTAAACGCCGGGGCTTCAAGGGTTTCGCCCTCTTTCGGCATCTGATTGATATAGGTGATGAGATCCACCATGTTGGAGCCGATAACCGCGATATCCATGTTTACTACCTCTCTGAAACAATCACTCAACAATGATATTATCGTAACATTATCATGTTATTTCCGTATCATTTGTGACTGCGATCGCGATTAGCGGATCCATTGACGTCGGTTAATGTTTAATCTTCGCGCGGAGTTAAAAGTGAAAAGTAATGTCGGTAATTTAAAATTAACTCATTAATTACAACAGATTGGATGATAATGACAGTTTCAGAAGCGGCTTTTCTTTCCGGCCGGGCGGCAGTATAGTATGACGCAACAAAAATGTTCCTGACGCATCATGCATGTGTTTAAAGGAACATCCTACTGTGCGGAGAGGGTGAATGGAGACGAAGCAAAAAGAACGAATCCGGCGTCTGGTGGAGCTGTTAAAAAAAACCGACCGCATCCATCTGAAAGATGCCGCCCGGATGCTTGAAGTCTCCGTTATGACTATCCGTCGCGATCTCAGCCCGGATAACCATGAGACCGTGCTGCCCCTGACCCTGCTGGGCGGCTATATCGTGATGGTTAATAAACCGGCCACCGCGCCTGCCGCACCGGTGGTACGCAGCCAGACTCACCACCCCGACGATCTGCCTATCGCCATTCTGGCGGCGGGCATGGTGGCGGAAAACGACCTGGTCTTTTTTGATAATGGCCCGGAGATGCCGCTGGTGATTAGCATGATCCCCGACGACATTACCTTTACCGGCATCTGCTATTCCCATCGCGTATTTATGGCGCTTAATGAGAAGCCCAACGCCACCGCCATTTTGTGTGGCGGCACCTACCGGGCAAAAAGCGATGCGTTTTATGACACCAGCAACCCGTCGATACTGGACTCCCTGAACCCGCGCAAGGTGTTTATCTCCGCCAGCGGCGTGCATGAGCACTATGGGGTTACCTGGTTTAACCTTGACGATCTCGCCACCAAGCGCAAAGCCATGCAACATGGCATCCGCAAGATCCTGCTGGCCCGTTACGCCCTGTTTGATGAAGTGGCCCCCGCCAGCATCGGGCCGCTGTCGGCATTTGATGTGCTGATCAGCGACCGCCCGCTTCCGGCAGACTACCCGGCCCACTGCCGGAACGGCTTTGTGAAAATCATCACCCCGGACGCCGCCGGGGAGTAAGTTACTCGAAGAACACCGCAATTTTGTTAAACATGGTCGGATCGGACTGGTTACGCACCACTTTCACCACATCTTCCAGCTTGTCGATCTGGGCCATCATCTGCTCCAGACGCTGGTCATCATTCACCAGTAGCCAGATACGGCTGTGCTCGCTGCCCTGGATTGGTAAACAGAGGATGCCTTCCACGTTGAACGCCCGGCGGGCAAACAGCCCGCAGACGTGGGTCATGACGCCTGGGTGGTTGCGGACGGTGAGTTCCAGAATGACGTTATCATTTTGCTTCTGCATGGCTTATTCCCCCACCATTTCTGTATTGGCCGCACCCGGCGGTACCATCGGATAAACTTTTTGTTGTGGATCGATACGCACGTGGATCAGTGCCGGACCCGGGCGCGAGATCGCCGCCTGAAGCGCGGCCTGCGCATCCTCTTCGGCATTCAGATCGCAGGTGTGCAGGCCAAATCCGGCGGCAATCTGCATAAAGTTAATCATCCCCGGATAGGTGGCGGCAAAGACGCCCTGCTTGTAGAACAGGCTCTGCTGCTGATGCACCAGGCCCAGCGCTTCGTTGTTCATCAGAATGATTTTCACATCCAGCTGATTTTCCGCCGCGGTGGCCATCTCCTGGATGTTCATCATCAGGCTGCCGTCGCCGGAGAAGCAGATCACCTTGCGGTCCGGATTCGCCAGCGCCGCGCCCACTGCCGCAGGCAGGCCAAAGCCCATGGTCCCCAGCCCGCCGGAGGTCAGCCACTGACGCGGACGGTTCAGTGGATAGGCCTGGGCGGTCCACATCTGATGCTGTCCCACATCGGTGGTGATAATGGCGCTGTCGTCCACGCAGGCGGCCACGGCGTTAATCAACCCGTAGTGGCTCAGCGGATCGCCGCCGGTCGGGATAGCGCCCGGGAACTCCTGCTGCAGACCGGTAACCTGCTCACGCCACGCGGTGCGCGGAGTGGCGTCGATGTGCGGCAGCAGCTGCGCCAGCACCTCGTCAACGTCGCCCTGGATCGCCACGTGCGGCTGCTTGATTTTGCCCAGCTCCGCGCGGTCGATATCCACGTGAATGATTTTGGCGTTCGGGCAGAACTGCTCGGTTTTGCCGATCGCCCGGTCATCAAAACGCGCCCCGAGAACAATCAGCAGGTCAGCTTCCTGCAGAATAAAGTTGGTGCTGCGCGCGCCATGCATCCCGAGCATACCCAGCGACAGCGGGTGCGCTTTGGGCAGCATACCCAACGCCATCAGGGTCATGGTGGTTGGCAGGTTGGCCTTTTCTGCCAGGGTACGCACCGCATCAGGCGCGTCGATCACCCCGCCGCCCAGATAGAGCACCGGACGCTGGGCGGCGTTAATCATCGCCGCCGCCTCGCGCACGCTCTCCGCGCTGAATGCCGGCGATGGCGCACGGGTGCCTGGCTCTGGCAGTACCTCGATCTCAATTTCAGCGGTCTGCACATCCTTAGGAATGTCTATCCACACCGGACCCGGACGACCGGACTGGGCGATACGGAACGCATCGCTGATAACCTGCGGTAATTCGCTGATATCGCGCACTAAATAGTTGTGCTTGGTGATGGGGATAGAGATGCCGTAGGTGTCCACTTCCTGAAACGCATCGGTGCCGATCATCGAGGCAGGCACCTGGCCGGTAATGCAGACTAACGGAATGGAGTCGAGACGCGCGTCGGCGATGGCGGTCACCAGGTTGGTGGCCCCCGGCCCGCTACAGGCCATGCAAACCGCCGGTTTGCCCTGGGTACGCGCCATGCCCTGGGCGATAAAGCCTGCGCCCTGTTCGTGTCGCGCCAGCACGTGACGGATCTGCGTGCTCTGGCTTAAGGCGTCATACAGCGGGAGTACCGTTCCGCCAGGGATACCCGCAACCGTGGTAATGCCCTGACGTTCCAGCAGATGAACGATTAACTGCGCGCCTGTGAAACGCGTCTTGTGTGATGTTGTGCCCGAACTTGCCATGCTCCAGTCCTCTTATTGTGATCTGAGCCGACTTTCCGGGGGGCTTTAAACGAAAAACCCCGCCGGTTTGCGCCGGCGGGGTTTGGAATCGTGTGTTGATCCAGTCCCTACGGCGCATTGCCGACGACGACCACCACACGCACGACGACCACTGCGGCTGGTTGCGCAGTTTTTAGTAGGGTCGAGGTCAGCATGGAAGAGGTCATTAGGAACCTGTCTCTGGAATCATTGATAGAATTTATACAAACACAGGTTTTCAGGCGTGACAATGGAAATATTTTCATCTGCGCAAAAATGCGTCAGGGATCACGTTTCGTTTATTAGGTGATGAAAACAAAAAACCCCGCCGGAGCGAGGTTTTTTTTACAGCGTTTGCGGCTGGTGACCGCAGAGCACACTGTGTTACGTCAACGCCCGAAGTATACGCGATCGCACAGGAACGCGCAATTTGGGGCACGGATTTTGACGCATTTGAGTATGGATCGCCCTTCACGTTTTGTCCATAAATTACTGTTCATATATACAGTATTTATCTATACTGGTGGTGTTCACAGGGTGTGAGGGGAGCCGCTCGTAGTACACCGGCGCAACGAAGTCCTGGCTGAAACGGGTGGTGCCGTCAGCGCCTCCACTCCCCAACTGAGCACACTGTGTTACGTCAACAAAGGTGCTGGTCACAGGCGGCGGAAAGGTACGCCAGCATCGTGCTCCTTAACCAGAGGAGACGCGTATGAGCGTAGTGGATATGGTTGTACTTATCCTCAAACTCATTGTTGCAGCACTGCAACTGCTTGATGCTGTCCTGAAATACGTGAAGTAATTCAGGTTCAAGTCGCACCGAAGAGGGGCGGGAAACCGCCCCTCTTTAACAACGATAATAACGAGGGAATGCTATGTCGCGTTTGCTAATTGAACCCGTTACGCCGGACGAACCGGGGTATATCGCGCTTAAGGCCGAGAGCGTCGCGCTTAATTTCAACATGCTGCGCAGGCTGGAAGAGAACTGGCAGCGCGGCGAAAACCGCTTCAATGCCCCCGGCGAAAAGCTGCTGGGTGCGTTTCTCAATGGCAAGCTGGTAGGAATTTGCGGACTAAACCGCGATCCGTTCAGCCAGCAGCCGCGGGCCGGTCGCATCCGCCATCTCTATATCAGCGAAAAGTGTCGCGGGCAGGGTATCGGCAGGCAGCTGCTCGATGTGGTGATGGCCGATGCCAGCATATGGTTCGATTTTCTCAATACCCATGCGCCCCAGACCGCCTGGGCCTTCTACCAGCGGTCAGGCTTTACGCTGGTCGCCGATGAACCGCGCGTGACGCACCGGCTGTTTTGCGCGGTTTAAGCAAATGAATTAACGCTGGCAACATTCGTTGCCGCTGTCGTTTAAAAATCCTGCCTTCTTGCCTCTTCCCGTTATTCAGCCGGGTACTTAACTTGTCATTTTCCTGTGGTAGATTCCTCGCGCATTTATGGGAATGCGTAGTCACTTATTCTTTATTTCTCACTTTTGGCAAAAGTATTCAGCGACATGAAAAAACAGCGGAACGTTAATTTACTCTTGATGTTGATCTTGCTGGTCGCCGTCGGTCAGATGGCGCAAACCATCTATATCCCGGCCATTGCGGACATGGCGAAGGAACTCCAGGTCCGCGAAGGGGCGATCCAGAGCGTGATGGGCGCCTATCTGCTGACCTATGGCGTATCGCAGTTGTTCTACGGCCCGCTCTCGGACCGCGTGGGTCGCCGTCCGGTGATCCTGGTCGGCATGACAATTTTTATGATCGCGACGGTCATCGCCATGTCCACCCACAGCCTGAGCGTGCTGATTGCCGCCAGCGCGTTGCAGGGCGTCGGCACCGGCGTCGGCGGGGTGATGGCGCGCACGCTGCCGCGGGATATGTATCAGGGCACCCAGTTGCGCCACGCCAATAGCCTGCTGAACATGGGCATCCTGGTGAGCCCGCTGCTGGCGCCGCTGATTGGCGGCCTGCTGGATACCGTCTGGTCCTGGCGGGCCTGCTATGGCTTCCTGCTGGTGCTGTGCGCCATCGTCACCTTCAGCATGGCGCGCTGGATGCCGGAAACCCGGCCTACTGAGGCGCCTCGCACCAGACTGCTCACCAGCTACAAAATCCTTTTCGGCAACGGGGCGTTTAACTGCTACGTGCTGATGCTGATTGGGGGCCTGGCGGGTATCGCCGTATTCGAAGCCAGTTCGGGCGTGCTGTTGGGCGCCGGGCTGGGTCTCAGCAGTATGGTGGTAAGTATTCTGTTTATTCTGCCGATCCCGGCGGCGTTCTTCGGCGCCTGGTTTGCCGGACGCGCCAATAAACGCTTTACCACCCTGATGTGGCAGTCGGTGGCAAGCTGCCTGCTGGCGGGGCTGATGATGTGGATCCCGGGGCTGTTCGGGGTGATGAATGTCTGGACCCTGCTGATCCCGGCTGCGCTCTTCTTCTTTGGCGCGGGGATGCTCTTCCCGCTGGCGACCAGCGGCGCGATGGAGCCCTTCCCGTTCCTCGCGGGCACCGCCGGGGCGCTGGTGGGAGGATTGCAGAATATCGGCTCCGGCGCGCTGGCCTGGCTCTCGGCGATGATGCCGCAAAACGGACAGGCCAGCCTTGGTCTGCTGATGACCTTAATGGGGCTGCTGATTGTGCTGTGCTGGCTGCCGCTGGCCTCCCGCGCCTCACATCACCAGCAGGCGGTGTAGCGTTCACTTGCCCTCGCGTCCGTTTCCTGTTTTCTTAAGGGGATAACGCCTGCGAGGAACCTATGACGCCACAGACCCAGACATTAATCGCGCAATATCCCCTGCTCAATGCGCTGATCGCCCTGAAAGAGACCACCTGGCTTAACCCCAAAGCCACCACGCTGGCCGAAGGGTTGCCGCACGTTGGCCTGACCCAGGCCGACGTGGATGATGCCCACGCGCGCCTGGCGCGGTTTGCGCCGTACCTGGCGAAAGCGTTCCCGGAAACGGCGGCCACAAACGGGATTATCGAATCGGAGCTGGTCGCCATACCGGGGATGCACAAGCGGCTGGAGACGGCGTTCGATATCACCCTTCCCGGCACGTTGCTGTTGAAAAAAGACAGTCATCTGCCGATCTCCGGCTCCATCAAAGCCCGCGGCGGCATCTATGAGGTGCTGACCCACGCGGAAAAACTGGCCCTCGCCGCGGGCCTGTTAACGCCGGAGGAGGATTACAGCATCCTGCTGGAGCCGCGCTTCAAAGATTTCTTCAGCCAGTACAGCATCGCCGTGGGGTCGACCGGCAACCTGGGGATGTCCATCGGCATCATGAGCGCCCGCATCGGCTTTAAGGTGACGGTCCATATGTCCGCCGACGCCCGGGAATGGAAAAAAGCGAAACTGCGCAGCCACGGCGTGACGGTGGTGGAATATGAGCAGGACTACGGCGTGGCGGTGGAGCAAGGCCGCAAAGCGGCCGAAAGCGATCCGAACTGCTTCTTTATCGACGATGAAAACTCCCGCACCCTGTTTTTAGGCTATGCCGTGGCAGGCACACGACTGAAAGCGCAGTTTGCTGACCAGGGCCAGGTGGTGGACAGGGAGCATCCCCTGTTTGTCTACCTGCCATGCGGCGTCGGCGGCGGCCCTGGCGGCGTGGCGTTTGGGCTGAAGCTGGCCTTTGGCGACCATGTGCACTGCTTCTTTGCCGAACCTACTCATTCGCCGTGCATGCTGCTGGGGGTTTATACCGGGCTACATGACCAGATTGCCGTGCAGGATCTGGGGATCGATAACCTCACTGCGGCCGATGGCCTGGCGGTAGGCCGCGCGTCCGGTTTTGTTGGCCGCGCCATGGAGCGCCTGCTCGACGGGTTCTATACCCTCTCCGATCAGAGCATGTATGACATGCTGGGCTGGCTGGCGCAGGAGGAGCAGATTCTTCTTGAGCCCTCCGCGCTGGCGGGAATGGCCGGGCCGGTACGTCTTGCCACTGCCGGGCACTATGCGCTGGACAACGCCACCCACCTGGTGTGGGCCACCGGCGGCGGCATGGTGCCGGACGAGGAGATAGCGAAGTATCTGGCAAAAGGGCGGTAACTTACTGGCTCTGGCGTAACAGGGTCATTAACTCGATGGGCGAACGGTGATGGCGGATAAGATCGCGCATCACCCGCATATGCGGGGCACAATGGCGAAAGAACGCCAGATACCCCGCGCACAGCGCGCTTTTGCCCTCCACCCGGTGTTTCGGGCAGTCGCCGTTGCACAGGTAAAGCGCCGGGCAGGCCTGGCACTCACCGGGTAAAGTGGTTTTTTTACGCTGGCCAAAGGCGATGGCCGCCTCACTGTTATTAAGCTCTGCCAGCGGCGTCTGGTGGATGTTACCCAGCCGGTACTCGGGGTAGACATAGTGATCGCATTGATAGAGATCGCCCTGCGCCTCCAGCGCGAAGGCGTGGCCGCAGGTGACGGCGAGGGAACAGATCTGCGACGGATAGCCGCACCAGACCCCTAACGTCGAGTCGAAAAGCTGCACAAAGATGCGACCAATATCCTCCCGCACCCAGATATCAAACACCGACGACAGGAATGCTCCCCACTGCGCATCGCTGACTGATTCCGGGTTGTCGTGCTCCAGCAGGGGAAGAAACTGCAGATACGGCGTGCCCAGCGCGCGCAAATAGCGATACATGCGCTCCGGCTGGCCGCTGTTCTGCCGGTTGATGACCGTCAGAAGATTAAACGACACCTGATGCGCTCGCAGCTTCTCTATCGCCGCCAGCACCTTATGATGAGTAGGGTTGCCGCTGCGGCTGACGCGGTAAGCATCATGCAGCGCCGCAGGCCCATCGAGAGAGATACCCACCAGCCAGCCCTGTTCACGAAAAAAGATACACCAGGCGTCATTGAGCAGGATGCCGTTGGTCTGAAAAGCGTTGTGGATACGTTTTCCTGCGCCATGCCGCTGTTGCAGTTCCACGACACGACGAAAGAAATCCAGCCCGCACAGGGTCGGTTCCCCGCCCTGCCAGGCGAACTGTACCTCTGGTCCGGGCTGGGCGGCGATATGCTGTTGAATAAAGGTTTCCAGGGTGGCGTCATCCATGATCGCCTGTTGAGGCTTATCGATATAAAAACAGTAGCGGCAATTCAGGTTGCATCGTGAGCTGGCTGGCTTGGCCATAACCTGACATCCTGTCATGTAATACCCCTGATAAAAGTAATGAGATGGTGGACATGGCTAGCAGCAAACAGTAATGCGAGGGATAACACTGCGAGGGCGATCAAAAATTTAATATGCACCGGTCGGGATGATGAAAAATCATACAGAGAAACATCCATTTGCGCCCTGCTGCGGGTGTAATACCAGAGGATCAGCGCCGCGATTGCCAGTACACCCAGCGCCACCCAGAACAGCTGCCCTGCCTGCTGCCAGTTGTGTTTAACCGCCAGCACCATCAGGGCGCCGTAGCCCAGCAGGGTGCGCAGCCAGGCGAGCGAGGTCCGCTCCGGCTGCAGTCCCGGATCGGCCAGGCGGCGGGCTTTGCGATTATCCGCCATAGAGCACCAGTCCCATGACAATCACCGCCACCACCATCAGGATCAGGCTGATAATCAGCAGGCTGTGGGTATAGGGCAGGTCTTCTTTCAGGCGCATCGCCTTTTCATTGCGCAGCCAGCGCAGGTAGCCGTAGATCGCCAGCCCTCCGGAAAAAAGGCACAGCAGCAGCGCCAGCAGCTGGCGGATCACCGGCGTGGCAAAGTCGGGTGCCAGCTGGTCAAGGCCGACACCGGCTGCCAGAAAGCCCAGGGCGGTACGGATCCAGGCCAGAAAGGTGCGCTCGTTTGCCAGCGAGAAGCGATAATCCGGCGCTTCGCCGAGGCGGGAAATTTTCATCTGCACTCCTTTTGCTGTTGTTGCCGGATGGCGATAAAAACGCCTTATCCGGCATTTTAGTCAGAACTTCTGCTTTTTCTCCTCCACTTTGACACCTTGCGTTGGTAAACCGGTGTCGTAGTCGCGCACGACCGGGGAATAACCGTCTGCCGGACGCGGTCGGAAAGCCCCCATCCAGCGTGGCGTAGCAGTTTTACGCCACGGGCGCAGGCTCCACTGATAGGTACGGAACGGATCGCGAATGTGATCCATATAATCCAGCAGAGCATCGTGCATTTTGACGCGAACCTCTTCCAACTCAGGAGCATCGATCAGATTTTTGAGCTCATCAGGATCGCTTCGCCTGTCATACAGCTCGTCGCTGGTAAACAGGTTTAACACCAGTTTCCAGTCGTCCGTGACCCAGCAGCGCACCGGAATAAAACCGCCAAAGCTGTCATGCTCAATCTCATAGCGGTTGAACTCCACCATCACGCCACGAGGCTGCGCAACGGCCAGAATATTTTCCCCGGGCAGAATGTCCGGCTTAGGAATGCCCGCCAGCGCCATCATGGTTGGCAGCAGATCGATATGGCTGACAGGCGTATCCACCTGACGATGCTCTCCTTCCGGCGAACGCATAATCAGCGGAATACGGGTGATATCATCGTACATCGCTGCACCTTTGCTGATGAGCTTATGGGCACCCATCATTTCCCCATGGTCAGAGGTGTAGATCACCCAGGTACTTTCCCGCTGCTCCGGCGTTAACGCCGCGATCACCCGGCCAATCTGGTCATCGACAAAGTCATTGCAGGCAAAATAGAGAGGATGGTAGTAGCGCCCGTCCTCTCCTACCGGCGAGGGCATCGCCTGCGACCACAGACGATGATGCTCAGGCTTATTATTCAGTGGATCATGTGCTCTCGCCCCGAGGTCGTAATAAAAATCCTGATATTTCTCAAGATACTCAACCGGGCAGGTAAAGGGATGATGCGGCTCGTCATACGACACCACCATCAGAAATGGCTCATCGGCGCGCGCAGGCTGATGGAGAAAATCGACCGCCCGGTTGCTGATGCGGTGCGCCCAGGTAAAGGTTTCATCGATATTGTTGGCCTGTAAATCTTCGATACTATTCAGACCATTACGCCACAGGCCGATCTCTTGCTCGGTCAGTTCCGCAAGGTAGTTGGCACCGTCATACCAGTAATCAGCATCCCACTCCGGAGGGCACTCACCAGTGCCAAAATAGTCATGCCCGTCGAGGTGCCATTTGCCGATATAGCAGGTGTGGTAGCCCGCATACTTAAAATAGCGACCCATGGTGACGATGTTTTTCCCCGGTGCGACGTTATTGGTCCATGGGCCGGACTGATTGGCATAGATGCCGGTAAATAAGCCAGCTCGCGCAGGCGTGCATACCGGCGAACAGGTATAGGCGGAGTTAAAACGAATACCTTCCGCCGCCAGAGCATCAATATTGTTTGTGTTCAGCGGCTTGCCGCTATAGCAGCCCACCATATTGGTGGCCTGGGTATCGGTCATAATGAAGAGAAAGTTAGGACGACTCATGCTTTATCCTTAGCGTCACAGACACGCTGCACAGTGGCGGAACGGCGTCTCTGCCAGCTGCTATAAATGATATAAATCACCACGACCGCCGTGATGGTATAGCTGATAACCGTCAACCATCGGGTGTGATAACCACCGAACTGCGCCAGGCCGGCATAGACGCCAATCATGGCGGTGAGGATGCCAACAGAGGCGATTTTTGCGTCCTTCCAGGGCTGCATATTCACGGCAAAGGCATCGTGAAATTTGAACGGTGTTGCACGTGGCTTAATCGCGCCAATCAGTAACATCACCACCACATTGATGCAGAAGGTGCAGGCCAGTACGTAAAGAAAATGGAAATCGAACTTCACCAGGTAATTGATGGTGATGTAACTGACAATACCGAGCCCCATTGCCACCTTAGCGGCCAGCGCCGGGATACGCGGGAAAAAGAAGCCCATAATGATGATGGTCACCAGCGGCACGTTATAAATTCCATTGAGCTGCTTCATCCAGCTGTATAGGCCTTCCGGCGCATTGGCGATCCACGGCGCAACCAGTACCGAAATTACCGCGATAAAGAGTCCAAATCTTCGCCCGACATGCACCAGTTGATCAGGTTGCGCCTGCTGGTTAATGATGCGGCGGTAGATGCCCATGCTGAATAACGTACTGGCGCTGTTTAAAAAGCCATTAAACGTGCTGATGACCGCGCCAAATAACACCGCGCCAAAAAAGCCGACCAGAGGGGCAGGAAGAACGTTATTAACCAGCGTGGGGTAAGCCATATCTGCTTTCGGTAGATCCTGATACAGGTGGAAAGCAATCAACCCCGGCAAGACCAGCACCAGCGGATCGAGCATTTTTAACACGGCGGTAAGCAGCGCCCCTTTTTGCCCTTCGGCAAGGCTTTTGGACGCCAGCGTGCGTTGCACAATGCCCTGATTGGTACACCAGTAAAAGGTATTCACCAGAATCAAACCGGTAAAGGCCGCGCCAATTGGCAGCGGATCGTTCGCCCCGCCGATTGAATTTAATTTCTCGGCATGCACGGTGGTCAATTGCTCAATTCCCTGCATTAAACTGCCTTTACCCATTGCGATCAGACCAAACACGGGCACCATCAGACCGCCAATAACCAGGCCAATGCCGTTGATCGAGTCAGCCACGGCCATCGCCCTCAGGCCGCCTATTACGGCGTAAATAATTCCCGCTATGCCGAGCAACACTACCAATAACCAGATGGCCGCACCCTGTGAGATTTGCAACGACTCGCCAATATGAAACAGGCTGTTAAGCGCCAGCGCGCCGGAATAGAGCACGATCGGCAGGAAGCAGACGCCGGTCGCGATAAGAAAACAAAAGTCGATAATGATGCGCGTGGTTTTGTCGTACCGTTCTTCCAGAAAATCGGGAATAGTGGCGATACCGCGCTGCAAATAGCGAGGCAGGAAGATCAGCGCCAGAAAGATCAAGGTCACCGCCGAGGTGACTTCCCAACCCATTACCGACATGCCACTTTTGTACGCTTGCCCGGAGAGGCCGACCAGTTGTTCGGTAGAGAGGTTAGTCAGCATCAGCGAGGCAGCAATCACCGGCGCTTTTAGCGACCGTCCGGCAAGAAAATAGCCCTGCTGCGATTCGGTATCTGTTTTACGGATTTTCCACCAGGTGATACATGCCACCAGTAGCGTAAAACCGACGAAGCTCAAAATTTGTAGCGTATTCATCTCATAGCCCTTGTTGTTGATTATGTCCCGGCAGCTGTAGGGTTAACTGAGGTTATTGCTTGCCGGGTCAGGCAGTCAGATTTCTTAAAATACAAACGTCATATCCCTGAACGAATAGTTTTCTGTTAGGTTCAGGTTGAAGACATCATTCTCCGGCGGGAAATCAAAATGAATGGAAACTTGCAGAACACGCATGTAAAAAACGAAACTACATACAATATTCCGCTGTTGATTAATGAAAGTGTGATCTCAAGCGGAATATCCCTGATTTCGCTGTGGCATACCTGCGCCGATGAAAATTATCGGGTTATATGGCCGAGGGATAAGAAAAAGCCGCTGATCGCCAACTCATGGGTTGCTATCTATACCGTACAGGGCAGCGGAAAGATCCTGCTGTACAGTGGGGATGAAATTACCCTAAGCGGTAACTGTATTATTTTTTTAAAACCCACGGAGATAAAATCCTACCATTGTGCAGGTTTAATCTGGGAACAATACTGGATGGAATTTACGCCAACCAGCATTATGGATATTCCGCTTCGCCAACAATGCGTGATTTATCATGGCGAAGTCTATAACCAAGAGTTAATAGAAGTGTCACAATTAATAACTTCTCCAGACTCTATGAAAAATAACCTGGCGGTCGCCTTTCTGACTAAAATAATTTATCAATGGATCTGCCTTATTTATGCCGAAGGTAAAAAAGATCCGCAGCGAATCAAAATTGAAAAGCTGATTGCGGCTCTGCATGCCAGCCTGCAACGGCGCTGGAGCGTTGCGGATATGGCGGCCGCTATCCCCTGCAGCGAAGCCTGGCTGCGCCGTCTGTTTTTACGATATACCGGCAAAACACCTAAAGAATACTATCTCGATGCCCGACTGGAGCTGGCATTATCGCTGTTAAAACAGGAGGGGAATACGGTCGGGCAGGTGGCAGACATGCTCAACTTCTTTGATTCTTTTCATTTCAGCAAAGCGTTTAAGAATAAATTTGGCTATGCACCTTCGACGGTATTGAAACATACACCCCAACCTTCTCAGGACCCAGCCAGAGGCGAATAATAGCAGTTTGCTTTAGGCGTACACTTATTATTTATTAACTATAAATCGACTACAAGATAGTCTTAAACCAACAACTAAGACCATTATCTTTCGATGAAAGAAAAGCCTTACATTCGATTAATTTATAAAAATCTCGCATTAAATATCTTGAAGAGATACCTTGCTTTTTTTTGCAAAACAAATCACAAAAAATCAAAAACGATCTTTTAATGAGCAATTTTGATTATTAAATTACTTTCGCAATCATAAATTTCTTTCTGATAAAAAGCACCTTTCCGTTATTAGATAAACATTTAAAAAGTCTTTCTAAATACAGACATCACGGAGGTTGACTGCATTATGTTTTCAGACTTCATTTCAGTAATACAATCTTTTTTAACTGAACCCGCTATTTTAATTGGGTTGCTGGTAGGGCTGGGTTATGCCCTCGACAGGAAATCGCCGATCAAAATTATTACCGGTATGGTTAGCGCCATGGTGGGATTAATGATGGTGCTCTTTGGCGGATTTCAGTTCTCAGCCACATTTAAACCCGTTGCCGATGCGGTCAGTAAATCTTATGGCATTCATGGCTATTTAATGGATTCCTATGCCATGAAAGCAGCAACCCAGATTGCACTCGGCGATAATTTCGGTTTTGTAGGTTATGTGTTTGTGCTGGCCTTTTTTACCAACCTGGTGCTGGTCTTACTTGGCCGCTACACAAAGGTGAAAGGCATTTTCCTCACCGGCAATACCGGGGTGTCTCACTCTCAGGCAGTGCTGTGGTTGATCGTCTTCTGGCTGGGCTTTGGCTGGGTGCCGTCGATTATTATCGCCGGGATTTTAACCGGCGTATTCTGGGCGTTTGCGACTACCCTGATAGCCAAACCGGTGGCGAAAATCACCAATAATGCCGGCTTTACCATAGCCCATAACCAGATGCTGGGGATCTGGTTTTTCTCGAAATTCGCCCACCTCTTTGGCGACGCCGAGAAGCAGGATGCCGAGAATATGAAGCTACCCGGCTGGCTGGCGATTTTTAACCATAACGTTACCTCCATCGCCATTGTCATGACCGTGTTCGTCGGCGGGTTCCTGTTGACGACCGGCATCGATAACGTTCAGGTCATGGCAAAAGGTAAGCCCTGGTATATCTACATTATTAATCTCGGCCTGCAGTTCTCCATGTATATGGTGATCCTGCTCCAGGGCGTTCGTATGATGGTCGGGGAAATTAACGCCTCGTTTAAAGGCTGGCAGGATCGTTTAATTCCCGACGCGATTCCCGCTGTCGATGTTGCAGCATTACTTCCCTTCTCCCCGAATGCCGCCACCCTTGGTTTTATTTTCTGTACCTTCGGCACGATTTTTTCGATGGGGATCCTGCTGCTTACCCATAGTCCGATTATGGTATTGCCCGGTTTTGTGCCGCTATTTTTTGCGGGCGGCCCGATCGGCGTATTAGCCAACCGGCTGGGCGGTTACCGCGCCGTTATTATTTGTACTTTCCTGCTGGGAATTATTCAAACCTTCGGCACCGTATGGGCAATTCCCTTAACTGGCCTCGCTGCGGAAGGGGTGGGCTGGACCGGTATTTTCGACTGGGCGACCTTATGGCCAGCGATTTGCGAAGTACTTAAGTTTATTGCCTTAACGTTCCATCTTGGGCCTTATGCGGGCTAACTCATCTCATTGTGAAAAGGATATCGTTATGAAAGACAAAATTAATATTCTGTTTGTTTGCGGCTACGGTGTCGGCAGCAGCGTGATGTTGCAGACGGTGGTAAAAAAAGCGTTAGCTAAATATGACATTGATTTCGCCATGGAGCACACCGCCGCCGGCGAAGTCGGTGGGTTCACCGAATGGGCCGATATCTATGCCATTTCGAAAAAACTGATTGATGTGGTAAGCCTCGATCCGCGGCACGGGCAGTATCTGATCCCCATCGAAAATATTATGGACGGAGAGACCATCGGGAAGCAGATCTACGCCGTGGTTGAAGAGCATTTCCCGCATCTGGTAAAGGCCCGTTAAGGAGCGACGATGAAAGCGATCATTCTGCTCTTCGACAGCCTGAATAAGCACTATCTGCCGCCTTACGGGGATATGATCACCCAGGCGCCAAATTTCCAGCGTCTGGCGGCCCGCTGCGCCACCTTCAACAACAGCTATGTTGGCAGTATGCCCTGCATGCCCGCACGTCGCGAGTTACATACTGGCCGGTATAATTTTTTGCACCGGGAATGGGGGCCGCTGGAGCCGTTCGACGACTCCATGCCGGAGCTACTGAAAAAAGCGGGCATCTATACCCACCTGATCAGCGACCACCTGCACTACTGGGAGGATGGCGGCGGCAACTACCATAACCGCTACAGCTCATGGGAAATTATCCGTGGCCAGGAGGGGGATCACTGGAAGGCCAGCGTCGCCGACCCGGCCATCCCGGAGGTGCTGCGGGTGCCCCAGAAGCAAACCGGGGGCGGGGTCTCCGGGCTCTGGCGACACGACTGGGTCAACCGCGACTACATTCAGCAGGAGGCGGACTTCCCGCAAACCCAGGTCTTTAACGCCGGATGCGAGTTCATCGACAAGAACCATCACCAGGATAGCTGGCTATTGCAGGTGGAAACCTTCGACCCCCACGAGCCGTTTTATACCACCGAGGCGTACCTCTCGTTATACCAGGATGCCTGGAACGGCCCGCACTACGACTGGCCCCGCGGCAAAGTGGAAGAGAGCCCGGAGGCGGTAGAGCATATTCGCTGCCGCTATCGCGCCCTGGTCTCCATGTGCGATCGCAACCTGGGGCGCATTCTGGACCTGATGGACCGCCACGATCTGTGGCGCGATACGATGCTCATCGTCGGCACCGATCACGGCTTTTTGCTCGGGGAGCATGGCTGGTGGGCGAAAAACCAGATGCCCTATTACAACGAAGTGGCGAATAACCCGCTATTTATCTGGGATCCGCGCAGCGGTCATCAGGGGGTGCAGCGAGATGCGCTGGTGCAGATGATTGACTGGGCGCCGACGCTGCTGGAGTTCTTCAACCAGCCCATCCCGCCCGACGTTCAGGGCCGTCCGTTAGCCCGCATTCTTGAAGATGATACCCCGGTGCGTGACGCTGCGCTGTTTGGGGTCTTCAGCGGCCATGTCAACGTCACGGACGGGCGCTATGTCTATATGCGCGCCGCACTGCCTGGCCGTGAGAATGACATCGCCAACTACACCCTGATGCCCATCAAGATGAATACCCGCTTTACCCCGGATGAGCTGGAGGCGATCGCGCTGGCGCCCCCCTTCCGCTTTACCAAAGGGGTCAAAACGCTGCGTATTCCGGCTCAGGAAAAATACCCCGGGGTGAACCGCGTCGGTAATCTACTGTTCGATTTACACACCGACCCGCACCAGCAGTGCCCGATAGAAGATAAAGCCATCGAAGCGCGGATGATTGCCCTGCTGGTGCGTCTGCTACATGAGAGCGACGCCCCGGCAGAGCAGTTCGCCAGGCTGGGGTTAGAGGTTTAACCTATCCCCCAGAACAGCACCGCCAGTAGCTGCGGTGTGATAATGCGCATAAACATCACCAGCGGATAGACCGTGGCGTAGGAGAGCGCCGCCGCCCCGCTGGTGGCGTGCAGGTTGTTGGCAAAGGCCAGCGCCGGGGGATCGGTCATCGAACCGGCCAGCATGCCGCAGAGGGTGAGGTAGTTCATCTTCGCCAGTAGCCGCGCCAGAATGCCCATCGTGATCAGCGGGACGGCGGTAATGAGGATGCCGTAACCAATCCAGCTGACGCCGTCACCGCGGGCGAGCGTCTCGACGAAATCCCCGCCAGATTTCAGCCCCACCACCGCCAGAAACAGCACGATCCCCAGCTCACGCAGGGCAAGGTTGGCGCTCGGAGGCATAAACCAGTAGAGCTTACCGACACAGCCGATACGACCGAGGATCAGCGCCATAATCAACGGCCCGCCTGCCAGTCCCAGCTTGAGCGCCACCGGGAACCCCGGCACATACAGCGGAATAGAGCCGAGCAGGACGCCGAGCCCGATACCGATAAACACCGGCAGCATCTGCACCTGCTGCAGTTTTTGTTGCGCGTTGCCCACCATATTGGCGACGGCGTCAATGGAGGCCGGGCGCCCGACGAGGTTAAGGATGTCGCCAAACTGCAGGCTGGCGTCCGGGCTGGCCACCAGCTCGATCCCGGCACGGTTCAGGCGGGAGATCACCACGTCGTAGCGCTCTTTTACCTGCAGTTCGCGGATTTTCTTGCCTAATACCTTCTCGTTGGTCACCACCACGCGCTCGACGCGCATATCGGTGCCGCGGGTAGAAAGGGAGGTATCTACCTCCTGGCCAATCACCAGTTGGGCGTTATGCAGGTCCGCCGGTTGTCCCACCAGATGCAGCAGGTCGCCTATCTGGATCACCGTACCGGGTAGCGGCACCATCAGGGTCTGCTCGCGCTTCAGACGGGAACAGATAATATTGGCGCTGTTAAGGATCGGCACGTCCTGAATTGGCAGATTGTTCAGATTGGGGTTGTCGACGCGGATGTTGATGGTTTTAATCAGCGCCTGTCCGTTCGTAAGGGTAGATTCATGCTCCCGGGCTTCCTGTTCAACGTTAACGCGAAACAGGATACGCATCAGCCACATGGTGAGCAGGATGCCGCAGATGCCGAACGGGTAGGCCATGGCGTAGCTCATCCCCATCTGATCGACGATGTCGGGGGCGATGCCCAGATCGCGCAGGATTTGCTGCCCGGCACCCAGCGCGGGAGTATTGGTTACCGCCCCGGAGAAAATGCCCAACACCACCGGCAGCGGAATGGCGAAGAGTTTATGCAGCAGGGCGGTGACCAGCCCACCCATCACCACAATCCCCATCGCAAAAAGATTAAGCCGCAGGCCAGAGACGCGCAGCGAGGCGAAAAAGCCGGGCCCGACCTGGATGCCGATAGTGTAAACGAAGAGGATCAGGCCAAATTCCTGAATGAAGTGCAGCATTTCCGCGCTGAGCGTAATGCCAAGCTGGTCGGCAAAATGGCCGACAAAAATCCCGCCAAAGAGCACGCCGCCAATGCCGAACCCGACGCCGCGGATTTTGACATTGCCTATCCACAGCCCGACCACCGCAACCAACGCCAGAATACTGACCGTTAACGCTATATCACTCATGACAGCATCCCTGTGAATAACAATATAATTAGCAGGGATTTTCGCAGAGCGCGGGCGGGTTGTATGGGCGATGGCGCACAAAAAAGCCCCGCCGGGGCGGGGCTTTGATTTTGCCCGGCGACGCTTCGCTTGCGCGAGCCTGCGGGTCTTGTAGGTCGGGTAAGCGTAGCGCCCCCCGACACAGTCTATTAACTGTTCAACGCCGGACGTTCGCTGATGGCGATCCGCTGCGGAGCAACCGCCTCCGGCACGTTGCGGGTGATGTCGATATGCAGCAGCCCGTTGGTGAAGGTGGCGCCCGTCACCTCCATATGTTCAGCCAGGGTAAAGCTCAGGCTGAACGGCTGGGTCACCAGCCCCTGGTGCAGCCATTTGGTTTCGGTTGCTGGTTTTTCCGGAGTGCCTTTTACCGTCAGGCGTGTGCCTTCCAGCTGAATATCGAGGTTCTGCTGGCTGAAGCCGGCCACTGCGAGCGTAATGCGATAGTGGTTATCGTCGCTCTTTTCGATGTTATACGGCGGGAAGGTCTGGCTTTCGGTGGTGCTTTGCAGCGCGGAGGCCAGTTTGTCAAAACCGATCCACTGACGCAGCAGCGGGGATAAATCGTAATTACGCATACTAAATCTCCTTCTGAGAAGCGAGTTCGGTACAATTTATTTTTGTACACACTTGTTCCTGCAAATCCTTATGGATTCACATATGCTCCCGATATCGGCAAGCATTTATATTTGGGCCGCGAAAGCGACCCGGACAATTAATTAATTTCGATACGGCGCGGTTTTTTCGCTTCCGGGATAACACGTTCCAGATCGATATAGAGCAGACCGTTAACCAGGTTCGCGCCATGAACGTGGATGTTCTCAGCTAACTGGAATTTACGTTCAAAGTTACGTTCCGCGATGCCCTGATAGAGGTAGGTACGTTCTTTCTGCTCGCCCGCATGAGCGCCTTTCACCACCAGCAGGTTATCCTGAGCGGTGATCTCCAGTTCGCTTTCAGCGAAACCGGCCACGGCAATCGCAATGCGATAATGGTTTTCGTCAACCAGTTCAACATTGTATGGAGGGTAGCCATTGCTCTGGCTTTGGTTGTTTTCTAAATGGTTGAACAGACGATCGAAGCCAATGGCTGAACGATAAAGCGGAGAAAGATCAAAGTTACGCATACAGTTAAAACTCCTGAAATCAGCAAGAATTGTCGCCTTCCACCATGGACAGGCAGGAGTATCCCAAACGCCCCTCAGGCACGTTTGTTCATCGATACATCCTTAAAATGGGTCCGTTTGCGATCTTTTCAAGCATGCCGTTGCGAGAATTTTTTGCACTTTACGGGTACTGGAATAGACTGGGTCTACAGCACGTAAGGTTAAAATGCGATAGGTGCCACAGAGCGGTACTTTTCAACTATTCATTTTGAGAATGGCCCGTTATAAACCCGGTAGCAGGTTTATGCCGTGCCATTGATGATGACTAACTGATGATGAAAAATGTTCTGATAAAACTGACGACGTTCAGCGCAGTGGTTGTGCTTTGCGGGTGTTCGAGCGTGATGTCTCACACCGGCGGTAAAGAAGGAACCTATCCCGGCACGCGAGCCAGCGCGACTATGCTGGCTGACGACGATACCCACTGGGGAACGAAATCGCTGGTGGTGCTCGATATGCCATTTACCGCGGTGGTCGATACCCTGCTGCTGCCGTGGGACCTCTTCCGCACCGATAAATCCGTTCGCTCCCGCGTGGAGCAAAGCGAGCAAGAGACCCTGGCGACCAACGCCGTGATCCCGCCCGCCGGGATGCCCTCTCGCTGATTAGCGTCCGGTCTCTGTCACCCACAGCTGCCGGAATCCGTCGATCTCCTCCATCCAGGCAATGGTGTGCCCATCCGGAGAGTAATTCACCGCATCACCCGACGGCGGATTGCCGTGATCGGACGTCAAAAACGTCACAGCACCAGACGCCGCATCACAGGTTGCAATGCGATCCTCCAGCACAAATCCCAGTGAATGGCCCGCCGGATGCCAGTTAAAGGCCGACTGAATATCGCTTGGGTTATGGGTAAGCTGACGGGGTTCACCCCCTTCAGGGGCGATCAGCCACAGCTGCACCACGCCGTTATCATCCCGCATCAGGAACGCGATTTGTGTCGCCTGGGGGTTGCTGCGCACCCAGTGGCGCGGCACGTTCACCAGCCCCGGATAGCGGTTGCCGTGAGTAAAGGTTAAACGGCGCTGCATGACCCCGGCAGGCGGGGCGGGCATGCGATCTGCCGTGCCCTGAAGCGGTAGATCGCCCGCCTGTTTCCAGCCCTGTTCCTCTTTCGGCAGGTCAACGATAAACAGCTCCGGCACCTTCTTGCCGCTGGCGGTAAGGGTATCGCCGATAAAAGCCAGTTGATGATTACCGACCCAGCCCTCTTCGTAGGCACGGTTGATCTCATCGCTGCCCGGCTGTGGCGCGGGGGTGGTACGGCTGACTAGCACGCTCCAGTGCGTACCGGCATACTCCCGCGGATGGTGGCCCGCAGGGGTCACCGGGCCATAAGGCGCGGCCACGCCCACGTTACGTAAATCCAGCGTCGGATCGAGCATGTGCAACACATGGTCGTTATAGGTAAAGCTGACGAACTGCCCGTCCGGGCTATACACATGAACATGACTGCCACCGCGCAGCGCGCCGGAGGTGAAAGGCGGGGTGATATCCATCGCATCAAGATTGCTCACCTGCCCGCGCTCTGCAACCACCCCCTGACGGTGATGGAAGTCGTACTGCCAGTGGGCGTCGGGATGTTGCGGGCCGTGGATAAAAACGTATTTATCAGCCGTCGGATGGACGGTGACAACCCCCACATGCGCACCGTTGCTGGCGCGATAGATCACCTCGACGTCGCCGGTTTTAACATTCACTCGTTCAATGGTTTCGCCGGTAAACGACGCCCCGGAAGGCCGGACATCAAAGACTAGCCACTGGCTGTCTGCGGTCCAGGTACGGGTATTGGTGAGCTGATGGTTGCGGGGAGCGAAAGTGATTTGTTTCATGAGGATACCCTGATGCGCGACAATTTTATTAATCATACTCAACAAGCACATCACTTTCAGTGCGTAGGTAACGCCGCCCTAAACGATGCGAACAACACGTAATGGCACATATTGCTCAGAAGGAAAGATGAGAGCAGGCGGCAAGTACGTCGAGCGTACTTGCCTGACAGGTCTTAATTCAGCACAAACTTCTCAATCGCGTAGGCCACGCCATCTTCGAGGTTAGATTTAGTGACGAAGTTAGCCACCTCTTTCACCGACGGGATCGCGTTCTCCATCGCCACGCCTAAGCCAGCATATTCCAGCATCGCAATGTCGTTTTCCTGATCGCCGAGCGTCATGATCTCTTCCGGCTTGATCCCCAGCGTTTCGGCCAGCGACTTCACGCCGGTGCCTTTATTGACGCGTTTATCGAGGATTTCGAGGAAGTACGGCGCACTTTTCAGCACGGTGTACTTCTCTTTTACCTCATCCGGAATGCGGGCGATGGCCTGGTCGAGAATGGCGGGCTCATCGATCATCATAACCTTCAGGAACTGGGTTTCGGGATCCATTTTTTCCGCTTCGCAGAACACCAGCGGGATGGTGGCGACGTAGGATTCATGTACCGTGTAGTAGCTGATGTCGCGGTTCGCGGTGTACAGCGTGGTGCGGTCGAGGGCGTGGAAGTGCGAGCCTACCTCGCGGGAGAGTTGTTCCAGATAGCGATAGTCTTCATAGCTCAGCGCCGTCTGCGCCACCGTGCTGCCATCGGCCGCTTTCTGCACCAGCGCACCGTTGTAGGTAATGCAGTAATCTCCTGGCTCGTTCATGTGCAGCTCTTTCAGGTAGTTATGCACCCCCGCATATGGGCGACCGGTGCAAAGCACCACGTTCACGCCCTTCTCCCGGGCTGCGGCAATCGCATTTTTAACGGCAGGAGAGATGGTGTGGTCTGGCAGCAGCAGCGTGCCGTCCATATCGATTGCAATGAGTTTGATAGCCATGAGATCCCCGGTTGGAATGAGTCTTTCCTCATGCTAGCGCGATTCCGCTCAAAAAACACGGTAAGAAAGGGGATGGGGTCTGGAGAGGAAATTCCTCTTTTGCATCTAAAGAAAAGCCCGGTGACGCTGACGCGTACCGGGCCTACGAAACCTGTAGCCCCGGTAAGCGCAGCGCCACCGGGGAACAAACGGCTTAGATGTCAATATTCGCCGCTTTCAGGGCGTTCTCTTCGATGAAGGCGCGACGGGGTTCAACCGCATCGCCCATCAGGGTAGTGAACAGCTGGTCGGCAGCAATCGCGTCCTTAACGGTAACCCGCAGCATGCGGCGGCTTTCCGGATCCATGGTCGTTTCCCACAGCTGATCCGGGTTCATTTCGCCCAGACCTTTATAGCGCTGAATGGAGAGGCCACGACGGGACTCTTTCACCAGCCACTCCAGCGCCTGCTCGAAGCTGGCAACCGGCTGACGGCGTTCGCCACGTTCGATGAACGCATCGTCTTCAATCAGGCCACGCAGCTTCTCGCCGAGGGTGCAGATACGACGGTATTCCGCGCCGGTCACGAACTCATGCTCCAGCGGATAGTCAGTATCCACGCCGTGGGTACGCACGCGGATCACCGGCTCGAACTGCTGGGCGGCGTTCTGCTGAATATCGAACTTCCACTGGCTGCCGTGCTGCTCGTTCTCGTTCAGCTCGCTGACCAGGGTATTTACCCAGCGGGTCACCGCCTGCTCGTTATCGAGATCGGCTTCGTTCAGGGTCGGCTGGTAAACCAGCGCCTTCAGCAGCGCTTTTGGATAACGGCGCTCCATGCGGCCAATCATCTTCTGGGTGGCGTTGTACTCGGAGACCAGACGCTCCAGCGGCTCGCCCGCCAGCGCCGGGGCGCTTGAGTTGGCGTGCAGGGTGGCGCCATCAAGAGCAATAGCGATCTGGTACTGATCCATCGCCTCGTCATCTTTGATGTACTGCTCCTGCTTGCCTTTTTTCACCTTGTAGAGCGGCGGCTGGGCAATGTAGACGTGGCCACGCTCAACGATCTCCGGCATCTGACGGTAGAAGAAGGTCAGCAGCAGGGTACGAATGTGCGAGCCGTCGACGTCCGCATCGGTCATGATGATGATGCTGTGATAGCGCAGCTTGTCCGGGTTGTACTCGTCGCGGCCAATACCGCAGCCCAGGGCGGTGATCAGGGTTGCTACTTCCTGAGAGGAGAGCATCTTGTCGAAGCGCGCTTTCTCAACGTTGAGGATTTTACCCTTCAGCGGCAGGATCGCCTGGTTCTTACGGTTACGGCCCTGCTTCGCAGAACCGCCCGCAGAGTCCCCTTCCACGAGGTACAGTTCGGACAGCGCCGGGTCGCGTTCCTGGCAGTCCGCCAGTTTGCCCGGCAGGCCTGCTAAGTCCAGCGCGCCTTTACGACGGGTCATTTCACGGGCTTTACGCGCCGCTTCACGGGCACGCGCCGCATCGATAATTTTACCGACGACGATTTTGGCGTCGGACGGGTTTTCCTGCAGGTAGTCGCTCAGCAGCTCGTTCATCTGCTGTTCAACCGCCGATTTCACCTCAGAGGAGACCAGCTTGTCTTTGGTCTGGGAGGAGAACTTCGGATCCGGTACCTTCACGGAGACAACGGCGATCAGGCCTTCACGGGCATCGTCACCGGTGGCGCTGACTTTCGCTTTTTTGCTGTAGCCTTCTTTGTCCATGTAGGCGTTCAGGGTACGGGTCATCGCCGTACGGAAGCCGACCAGGTGCGTACCGCCGTCGCGCTGCGGAATGTTATTGGTGAAGCAGTAGATGTTTTCCTGGAAACCGTCGTTCCACTGCAGCGCCACTTCCACGCCGATACCATCTTTTTCGGTGGAGAAATAGAAGATATTTGGGTGAATTGGCGTTTTGTTCTTGTTCAGATACTCAACGAACGCCTTGATACCACCTTCGTAATGGAAGTGGTCTTCTTTGCCGTCGCGCTTGTCGCGCAGGCGAATCGAGACGCCGGAGTTCAGGAATGACAGCTCGCGCAGACGCTTCGCCAGGATGTCATATTCGAACTCGGTCACGTTGGAGAAGGTTTCGAGGCTCGGCCAGAAACGGACCGTGGTACCGGTTTTCTCCGTCTCGCCCGTTACCGCCAGCGGTGCCTGCGGCACGCCGTGGGTATAGACCTGACGGTGAATTTTACCTTCGCGGTTGATCACCAGCTCCAGCTTCTGCGACAGGGCGTTAACGACAGAGACGCCCACGCCGTGCAGACCGCCGGACACTTTATAGGAGTTATCATCGAACTTACCGCCCGCGTGCAGAACGGTCATGATCACTTCCGCCGCAGAGACGCCCTCTTCCGGGTGGATGCCGGTCGGAATGCCACGGCCATCATCCTGTACGGAAACAGAGTTATCGGCGTGGATGGTGACGATAATGTCTTTACAGTGACCCGCGAGCGCTTCGTCGATAGCGTTATCTACCACCTCGAATACCATGTGGTGCAGACCGGTGCCGTCATCCGTGTCGCCGATATACATACCCGGGCGCTTACGCACCGCATCCAGCCCTTTCAGGACTTTGATACTGGAGGAGTCATAAGAATTCGACATCAACGTTTCTCGCTCATTTATTCTTGGGTTAATCCGTTATTTTACCCTTTTCCACGTTAAACATCTTCGAATTTTCGTCCGACATGTCTATTACGTGTTCAGCGCTAATCGCACTGACGAAAACCTGCGACTGCGTGGCTTTTAAGCGGCTGGCAAGCAGCCCGCGCCGCGCGTCGTCAAGTTCCGAGGCAAAATCATCAATCAGATACAGACAGCGTCGCCCGCTCTCACGGGTTAAGTACTCGCCCTGCGCCAGGCGCAGGGCGCACATCAGAAGTTTAAGCTGCCCGCGTGATAAGGTGTCTTCCACCGGCGCGCCATCGGCACGAATGCGGAAATCCGCCTTGTGCGGGCCATGCGCGGTGTAGGTCAGCATGCGATCGCGCTCGAAGCTTCGCTCCAGCACCTCGGCATAATCTGTCTCTTTCTCCCAGCCGCGCTGGAAGGAGAAGCTCAGGGAGAACTCGGGTAAAAACTGCTGGCAGGTGTCCGCCATGTCTTCCGCGATCCCGGCGCTGTACTCCGCACGCCAGCGGCTAATCTGCTCCGCCAGCGGGATCAGCTCTTTATCCCACGCCCGCAGTTGGGCGTAGCGGGTCACCTGGCGCAGCGCGGCATTGCGCTGTTTCAGCAGCCGCTTGAGGTTACTCCAGGCGGTAAAAAAGCCCGCTTCGTTATGGAAGCATCCCCAGTCGAGGAAGGCTCTTCTGTATTTGGGGCCGCCGTTGAGTAAAGTAAACCCCTCGGGGGTGATTAGCTGCATGGGCATCAGCAGCGCCAGCTCGGCCACTTTGTGCCCGTCGGTGCCGTCGATGCGTACCTTGCTGTCACCGTGCTTGTCTTTGGTCAGGCCGATGGCGGTCTCGTGCTCTTCGCCCCGTAAACGGCCATGAAGCACAAACGCGTCCTGCTCGTGGCGAATGACGCGGCCAATCTGCAAACTGCGAAACGCCCGGCCATGGCCGAGCGTATAGATGGCTTCCAGCACGCTGGTTTTGCCGCTGCCGTTGGCGCCAACCAGGAAGTTAAAGCCGGGGGATAAAGCAAGATCCGCGCTTTCGATATTGCGAAAGTCGCGGATCAACAGGCGGGTGAGCGACATTACAGTCTCATTGGCATGACAACATAAGCCGCACTCTGGCTGGCAGCATCTTCAATTTGTACGCTCGACACGGAGTCGGTCAGCAGAATACGCACGTTCTCGCACTTCAGCGCGTTCAGCACATCCAGCACGTAACTGACGTTAAAGCCGATTTCCATCTCGGTGCCTGCGGCATAGGTGACATCCAGAATCTCTTCGGCCTCTTCCTGTTCCGGGTTGTTGGCCGTGATCTTCAGCTGGTTTTCGCTCACATACAGACGCACGCCGCGGAACTTCTCGTTGGAGAGGATTGCCGCGCGGGCAAAGGCCTGCTTGAGGATATCGCAGCCCGCTTCCAGCGTTTTGTCCGGGTTCTTCGGCAATACGCGGCGATAGTCCGGGAAACGGCCATCTACCAGCTTGGAGGTAAAGATGAAGTCGCCCACGTGAGCGCGGATATTGTTGCTGCCAATCTGCACGCGCAGCGGGGTTTCACCGCCGTCGAGCATACGCATCAGTTCAATCACGCCTTTACGCGGTACGATCACCGAATGGTTCGGCAGCGTCACGCCAACCGGCATGGAGCAGACCGCCAGGCGGTGACCGTCGGTGGCAACGGTACGCAGCTCTTCCCCTTCGGTTTCGAACAGCATACCGTTTAAGTAGTAGCGAACGTCCTGATGCGCCATAGAGAACTGGGTGGCTTCAATCAGGCGTTTCATGGTGGCCTGTGGCAGGGTGAATTCGACTTCACTCTGCCAGTCGTCCAGGTTCGGGAAGTCAGCAGCAGGCAGCGTAGAGAGCGAGAAACGGCTGCGGCCAGAGCGCACCAGCATACGGTCGCCTTCCAGCTGCACGGCAATCTCTGCCCCTTCAGGCAGTCCGCGGCAGATATCAAAGAACTTACGCGCCGGAACGGTGGTTGCGCCCGCTTCGTGAGGCTGAGAAAGCGTCACACGTGCGACCATTTCCATCTCGAGATCGGTCCCGGTCAGCGACAGCGTGCCGTCTGCCACCTGCAGCAGCAGGTTACCAAGAATAGGCAGCGTCGGGCGGCCGCCTAAGGGGCCACTCACCTGTTGCAGCGGTTTTAATAAATGTTCACGTTCAACGGTAAATTTCATAGCATCACGATGATAATGTTCTGATTAAATTGGAGAAGTCTTCTTTTATGTCGTGGCTTTCTTCACGCAGCTGCTCGATCTTACGGCAGGCGTGCAGCACGGTGGTATGGTCACGGCCACCAAACGCATCGCCGATCTCCGGCAGACTGTGGTTGGTTAATTCCTTTGCCAGCGCCATCGCCATCTGACGCGGTCTCGCCACCGAGCGGGAACGACGTTTAGACAGCAAATCTGCCACTTTAATTTTGTAGTACTCCGCCACCGTCTTCTGAATATTGTCGATGGTGACCAGTTTTTCCTGCAGCGCCAGCAGATCGCGCAGCGCCTCACGCACGAAATCGATGGTGATCGCCCGTCCGGTAAAGTTGGCGTTAGCAATAACGCGGTTCAGTGCGCCCTCAAGCTCACGAACGTTGGAACGCAGACGCTTGGCGATAAAGAACGCCACCTCACCCGGCAGACGAATGTCGTTCTCGTCGGCCTTTTTCATCAGGATCGCCACGCGGGTTTCCAGCTCCGGTGGCTCGATCGCCACGGTCAGGCCCCAGCCGAAGCGCGATTTCAGACGATCTTCAACCCCGTTGATCTCTTTTGGATAGCGATCCGAGGTCAAAATGATCTGCTGATTGCCTTCCAGCAGCGCATTGAAGGTGTGGAAAAACTCTTCCTGGGATCGTTCTTTATTGGCAAAGAACTGGATGTCATCGATCAGCAGCGCATCAACGGAACGGTAATAGCGTTTAAACTCTTCGATCGCATTGTTTTGCAGGGCTTTTACCATATCCTGAACGAAGCGCTCGGAGTGCATATACACCACTTTGGCATTGGGCTTACGCGCCATAATGCCATTGCCTACCGCATGCAGCAGGTGCGTTTTACCCAGACCGGTACCGCCATAAAGGAACAGCGGGTTATAGGCGCCGCCCGGGTTATCCGCCACCTGGCGCGCCGCCGCGCGGGCCAGCTGGTTCGATTTACCTTCGACGAAGTTATCAAAGGTGTGTTTGACGTTAACGTTAGAGCGGTAGGTTGGCTCTGCCGGTGCCGGGACGTTATCCCAGCCCGCACGCGGCGCAGGCGCGACGCGCGGCATCTGAACCTGCGCGGTCTGCGCGGGCGCAGCGGCGACGTTAACGGTCTCTTTGAGGGTTTGGGTGACCGGTTTAGTGCCCACTTCAAAACGCAGCTGTGGGGTATCGGCACCGCAAAATTCGTTTAGCAGTCCGTTGATGTTATTGAGGTATTTGTCCCTGACCCAATCGAGCACAAAACGGTTTGGCGCATACAAAGCCAGCGTGTTATCGCTCAGTTCCGCCTGCAACGGGCGGATCCACATACTGAATTCTGTGGCTGGTAACTCATCCTGCAATCGGGCAAGACACTGCTGCCAAAGCGAAAGTGACACGGCGGACTCCACTCGAACAAAAAAGAAAGCTATTGAATAGTCATGATTGTAGACACACGTCGAAAGAACCCGGCGTTTAGGGGGACGTGCGAACCGCTGTCTGCGGTTTTTTTTACCTGCTCTGGATCCTGGGATCGCGATCAGGACCGCGGATCATAGCCTAAACTGAGCCAGAGATCTTCTGTTTCTCACAGTTTCTTCCCGATTTATCCACAGGAGGATCGAAACGGGGTAAGTGTAAACGATCCTGGC